>NZ_FOMQ01000036.1 GCF_900112675.1 Paracidovorax konjaci
TCGGCGCGGTCGATGGCGATGGCCAGGGTCCAGGGCGTGCCCTCCACCTTGGCCGCGTAGAGCATCTGGTCCGCGCCTTGCACGGGCACGTCCGCGCGCCCGCCGTTCGCCGCAAGCCGCTGCAGCAGCGGAGCGTCGATGCCGGCGGCCAGGTCCGACACGGGCTTGAGCGCCAGCTTGGGATCCGCCTGGGCCAGCAGGCGGCCCTGCTCGTCGACCAGCACGGCGAAGCTCTGGGCGGTGGGGCGGATGGCGGTCACCATGCGGCCGACGCTCTCCAGCAGCATGTCGGTGGCGACCACGCCGGCGCGCTGGCCGGTGGGCCCCCAAGGTTCAGCGAAGGTGATCAGCAGCTTGCCGGAACTGGCGCCGATGTAGGCCGGCGTGACCACGGGGCCGTTCGCCTGCATCGCCAGCTTGTACCAGCCGCGCGACGTGCCGTCATAGCCGTCCGGGACGGGGTGCAGGAACGCGTGGCGCTTGTCGGTGTGCACCAGGTAGGCGTCGTCCAGCGCGCCGGCCTGTTTCGTGGCTTCGAGGAACGGCATCGGGTCGGCCTGCGCGGCGCCGATCTTCAGCGAGCCGGTGATGCGCTGCTTCTCTTTCACCCATTCGGTGATTTCGTCGGCATGCAGCCGGGTGCGCTGCTCCAGCCGGCTGTCGATGCCCGCCAGCGTGTTGTTGCGCACGACGTAGAACGTGGAGAAGGCCAGCACCACGAGGGCCACCGTGGTGATGGCGATGCAGATCCCTATGAGGCGGGCGCGCAGACTTTGGAACATGGGATGGTGCTTCCTGGAAACCGGGCACAAGGCGGCAGGGCCGTTGGCTGTTGTCGATGGGGACGGGTGGAGAAAAAGGGGCGGACGCGGCGCGGCCGGAGCGCGGCCGTGCCGAGGTTATCCGCATGGGCGCAGGCCGTTGTCATGGGGAGAAATGCACCGCATTGCGTTGGTTCATGCCGGCAGGCGCTGCTGCCGTTCAGGCGCGCCCGCCGGGCCCGCCGAGGGCCGGGTGGGCGCGGCCGGAGCCGGCGCTGCCGTGGGCGTCGAGCTTGAATCCGGCGACGGCCTCGGCGAGCTGGTGGGCCTGTTGCTGCAGCGACTGGGCGGCGGCGGTGGCCTGCTCGACGAGGGCGGC
>NZ_FOMQ01000035.1 GCF_900112675.1 Paracidovorax konjaci
CCGGTCAGTTATGCGCAAAGTCTGCTCAACGCGCAGGGTGTGAATCTCACAAGCCAGATTCGGCAGTACCAGCCCAACTATGCGCCGATGTATGTCTCGGCTCCTGGGCAGGGGTTCACTGCGGCCAATATTGGACAGTTACGGGGAGTACTGCAAAGATTGCAATCTGGCTCTGGCTGCCCAGCTTTAACACCTGACGGGCGAGTATTAACCGAACACGCATTAGAAAGAATGATGAATCCACCCACGGGAAGAGCACCTATGACCCCATCAGAGGTTGATTTGGTGCTTAATGGGGCAACAAATATACGAAAAATGTCACCTCATCCACAAGGTAATACTCTAACTATTCAAAATAGAAATATGCCAGGGGCTCCGCAAGTGGTGGTTGATGCGGCTACGGGTTTGCGAGTTATAACCGTAATTAATCCGAGGTTAAAAAAATGAAGAATCTATACGACATTGAGTCTTTGGCAAAAAAATTTATAAGTGGTGAAGATGTTTCATTGAAATGCGCAAACGCATTAGAGGTGGCAATCGATGATGCGTTTCCAGATGATGAAGAAATGCAAGCGGTGGTTTTGATGCTTGCTTCTTATCGTCCAGGAGGTGGTGATTATCTTTATAATGAGAGGGATGTTCGTAAAATATTGATGAAAGTTATAAATCGATCTGTTTCTGGGAATTAGCCGTGTGCGATTGCCTATGTTTTATAAAGCTGAAAATATTGAGAATTCAGAGTGAGGCGGATACAAGGCTTATCCTATTTCTATGATTGGGGAGTGGGGTTTCGGAAATTTCGGCCAATCGGATTGAGCTATGGGGTGCCTTCAGGTATTTCTAGAAGAAAAATCCTTGATTAATGGCTCACTCTCAAAGAGGTTTGGAGGTTTTGGTTAGAGCATAGGGATTAAGGTTTTCGTGGGCAGCTCTTGACGCTGATATGCCTTACTCAATTTTGTGCTAAGGGAGTTAATATGCAAGAGGATGTGGGATTTTTGGGCAGCATTGGCAACTGCGCAGTAGTAAAAGTACAAGGAAGAAAATATCCGAGTATCGTTTTTCAGGGAGATACCGTCAAGTCGTACATAGAACAATTGACTCTGATCATTAAGTCTATAAAGGGAGGGTGCGCTGATGTCGCACTGGAAGATTGTGAGGATATAAAGGCTGGCCTTGAAAGTTATCTTCATGGGTACGAGAAGTTATGCAAAAATCATGGTTTTAAATAGATATTTTTGATATGCAGATTGTGTTTGCGAAATTATGAAATAAAGATATCTTTAAAGGGCTTGTGATTAAGTTTTGAAGGTTGGTTTATAAGAAATCAAAGACGGATTTCTACCATTTGACTGACCCTCTCACTGCGGCGAATCCAATCGCGGTGGTGGTCAAATCAACGGGCGCCTGTACGCCATCGATGCGGACCACCTGAACACGCCCCGGCGGCTGACGAACGCGCAGGGGCAGGTGGTGTGGCAGTGGCTGATCACGGGCTTTGGAGAAGCGAACCCGACCACCGGCGCCACGGGCTACGCGCAGAGCGGGCAAGCCGGCATCCGCAACTACGGGGAAGCGGTGCGGTTCGACCTGCGGTATCCGGGGCAGGTGTGGGACGAGGAGACGGGGCTGAACTACAACCTGCACCGGTACTACGACG
>NZ_FOMQ01000034.1 GCF_900112675.1 Paracidovorax konjaci
AGAAGGCTTCTCCGATTTCGCTCGCCACTACTTTCGGAATCTCGGTTGATGTCTTTTCCTCGAGCTACTGAGATGTTTCAGTTCACCCGGTTCGCCTCGCATACCTATGTATTCAGTATGCGATACCCCTAAGGGTGGGTTTCCCCATTCAGAAATCTCCGGATCAAAGCTTGTTTGCCAGCTCCCCGAAGCTTATCGCAGGCTATCACGTCTTTCTTCGCCTATCATCGCCAAGGCATCCACCACATGCTCTTAGTCACTTGACCCTATAACTTTGACATCTCTTGCGAAATATCTCCGTTTACTTCAAGGACTTGCGAGGTCTTTCACCTCGCGCGTTATGCCGTAATGTGAATGTTTCTTCGGTATCGCTACCTCGAGAACAATTCGTCATTACTTGAAATAAAGCAAAGCCTTAATTCGTTTTGACGCAATCAAATTAGTTGTCGGCGGCACGGTGCAGTTTCCTGCTTTCCGCCGACAACGCTGATTCGACTCTATGAATTTTTAAAGAACAGCCGATTGATCCGGTCAATACCGGTCAACAACAAAGAAGCCTTTTACAAAGCCTCTTTGGTGTTGATTTCTATCTTCAATTGTTTGGTGGAGGATGACGGGATCGAACCGACGACCCCCTGCTTGCAAAGCAGGTGCTCTCCCAGCTGAGCTAATCCCCCTTCATTCCCCGTATCTGATGTTTGGAAGTATTTGGTGGGTCTAGTTGGGCTCGAACCAACGACCCCCGCCTTATCAAGACGGTGCTCTAACCAGCTGAGCTACAGACCCATGTCGGTTGCACCGACTTCTTCCAACAACCGATAAGTGTGGGCGTTCAATATTGAATGCTGTTTTCCAGAAAGGAGGTGATCCAGCCGCACCTTCCGATACGGCTACCTTGTTACGACTTCACCCCAGTCACGAACCCTGCCGTGGTAAGCGCCCTCCTTACGGTTAGGCTACCTACTTCTGGCAGAACCCGCTCCCATGGTGTGACGGGCGGTGTGTACAAGACCCGGGAACGTATTCACCGCGACATTCTGATCCGCGATTACTAGCGATTCCGACTTCACGCAGTCGAGTTGCAGACTGCGATCCGGACTACGACTGGCTTTATGGGATTAGCTCCCCCTCGCGGGTTGGCAACCCTCTGTACCAGCCATTGTATGACGTGTGTAGCCCCACCTATAAGGGCCATGAGGACTTGACGTCATCCCCACCTTCCTCCGGTTTGTCACCGGCAGTCCCATTAGAGTGCCCTTTCGTAGCAACTAATGGCAAGGGTTGCGCTCGTTGCGGGACTTAACCCAACATCTCACGACACGAGCTGACGACAGCCATGCAGCACCTGTGTTACGGCTCTCTTTCGAGCACGAAGCCATCTCTGGCAACTTCCGTACATGTCAAAGGTGGGTAAGGTTTTTCGCGTTGCATCGAATTAAACCACATCATCCACCGCTTGTGCGGGTCCCCGTCAATTCCTTTGAGTTTCAACCTTGCGGCCGTACTCCCCAGGCGGTCAACTTCACGCGTTAGCTTCGTTACTGAGCCAGTGAAGACCCAACAACCAGTTGACATCGTTTAGGGCGTGGACTACCAGGGTATCTAATCCTGTTTGCTCCCCACGCTTTCGTGCATGAGCGTCAGTGCAGGCCCAGGGGATTGCCTTCGCCATCGGTGTTCCTCCGCATATCTACGCATTTCACTGCTACACGCGGAATTCCATCCCCCTCTGCCGCACTCCAGCGATGCAGTCACAAATGCAGTTCCCAGGTTGAGCCCGGGGATTTCACATCTGTCTTACATCACCGCCTGCGCACGCTTTACGCCCAGTAATTCCGATTAACGCTTGCACCCTACGTATTACCGCGGCTGCTGGCACGTAGTTAGCCGGTGCTTATTCTTACGGTACCGTCATGACCTCAGGGTATTATCCCAAGGCTTTTCGTTCCGTACAAAAGCAGTTTACAACCCGAAGGCCTTCATCCTGCACGCGGCATGGCTGGATCAGGCTTGCGCCCATTGTCCAAAATTCCCCACTGCTGCCTCCCGTAGGAGTCTGGGCCGTGTCTCAGTCCCAGTGTGGCTGGTCGTCCTCTCAGACCAGCTACAGATCGTAGGCTTGGTAAGCCTTTACCCCACCAACTACCTAATCTGCCATCGGCCGCTCCGTTCGCGCAAGGCCTTGCGGTCCCCTGCTTTCATCCATAGATCTTATGCGGTATTAGCAAAGCTTTCGCCTCGTTATCCCCCACGATCGGGCACGTTCCGATGTATTACTCACCCGTTCGCCACTCGTCAGCATCCGAAGACCTGTTACCGTTCGACTTGCATGTGTAAGGCATGCCGCCAGCGTTCAATCTGAGCCAGGATCAAACTCTACAGTTCGATCTTGAAATTTAAAGTCTTTCGACTTAACTCATAAAAACGGAATTGAAGTGAACTTCACTTCTATTCTCATGAGCGTTTGTAGTGCAAAGCACTAGTTCCGAAGAACTTGGCACTCGCCATCAAACGCCCACGCTTATCGGCTGTATATTTTTAAAGATCCCGAAGATCAGATTTCTCTTTTCTTCTTACTCCGCAGCGATCAGCAGAGCCTTGAATTCTAGCAGGCTTTTTAAAAACCTGTCAAACTTTGTGGTTATTCGCTTTTCTCAACCATCGCAACTTTCGTCGCAACCGCCTCAACCAGCGAAGCCTTGAATCATACAC
>NZ_FOMQ01000031.1 GCF_900112675.1 Paracidovorax konjaci
TCCCATACGCCTTTGATGCCGCCTGGATACTTGGTCTCATACAGATTGGGCTGGCCGTGGTCTTTACCGCCGCCTACGGTCCCAACTCCAGTCCCGTTGCCACCACCAGTACCGCCGCCTGTGCCGCCGCCTGTTCCACCGCCTGTTCCACCGCCTGTTCCACCGCCTGCGCCACCGCCTGTGCCACCACCTGTGCCACCGCCTGTGCCGCCGCCTGTGCCACCACCTGTGCCACCACCTGTGCCACCACCTGTGCCACCACCTGTGCCACCGCCTGTTCCGTTGCCGTTGCCGTTGCCGTCGCTATTGCCACCGCCTGTGCCGTTGCCGGTGCCACCGCCTGTGCCGGTGCCGTTACCCGTGCCGTTCCCGTCGCTATTGCCATTGCCACCATTGCCACCGGTGCCCGAGCCGTTACCGGTGCCAGTGCCGGAGCCATTGCCGCCACCATTGCCACCACCCGTGCCTGTACCGGTACCCGTACCAGTACCGCCACCGCCAGTGCCACCAGTGCCACCACCAACGCCGCCACCCGTACC
Source organism: Paracidovorax konjaci (assembly GCF_900112675.1). GTDB lineage: Bacteria > Pseudomonadota > Gammaproteobacteria > Burkholderiales > Burkholderiaceae_C > Paracidovorax > Paracidovorax konjaci. The sequence goes on from NZ_FOMQ01000031.1 coordinate 540, forward strand.
CGTGCCACCACCGGTGCCACCGCCAGTGCCACCAGTGTTGCCGGACCCAGAACCCGAGCCGCTACCGTTGTTGCCATTACCAGAGCCGCTCCCATTACCGGAGCCAGCACCATCCGTCCCACCACCGGAGCCGGTGCCACCGCCTGTACCAGTGCCACTACCAGTGCCACTACCTGTCCCACCGTTGCCGCTGCCAGACGCACGGACACAAGTCTCCAGACCGTTGACGTAGCCGCCCGTCATCCCGGCTGGACACGGAGGCGGGTTAGTAGTGGGAGGATCGCCAGCGCTGGCGCTGCACTTGTCGCCAGTCAGGATGCCCTCCATGCGTGTCTTGTAGTGGCAATCGCTGGTGCCAGCACCAGAGCACTCAAGCACGGGAGTCCGTGCCTCCATATCGGCAGTGCAACCCGCTACGCAACTCCTGAACGAGCCGCGAGAGCCGGGGTAATCCAACTCGCCTATTGACTGACCCTTCTTGCACTGGCGTTCGCGGCGGGCAAGCTGTTCATCGCGGATGTACATGCCGCTATCCATGATCTTGCAGACACCCTCAGACTTGACGCTGATGATGGTTGACGCATTGCCGTAGCCCGGCACACCTTTCATCGCAGAACAAGCTGCGGCCGTCGATGGATACCAGTTAGCCCCCTGATCAGGAGACCACTGGACCTCCGCCTGTGCGAGGGCCAGGATGGGCCACGCTACCAGCACAGACACAATCCATCGGAGTGATTTATGCATTGCGCACCTGTATACAAAAGACAAGGGCGCTGACCGCCCCAATCACAGCCACAAGGGCCAGGAAAAGAGCAATCAGCGCCCCTATCAGCATGGCCTACCTCAGGCCTTTTTCACACCGCGCTTGCCCAGGTCGATGCCCTTGAACGCCATCGCGATGCCAACCACAGCGACACCGATCACCACGACGGATGCGGCGACGGTCTTGAGGTCCACTGCTGCGAAAATTTCTGCCATTTCAAACTCCAAAAACGGTGGTCCGGAACACCCGGTTTGCACCCATCAACCCCGCACGCGAGGCTGATAGCTGCATTTCAAATTTTTTTGAGCGCCTCTTTAGCTCTCGCGATGGCCATCCACACCATCGCGATGCCCAAGCAAGTAACACCAATAACAGCGACCCAGGGAGTCGCGTCGTAGAGCAAAAACTGCAACACCCCGACCATGATTTCTTCCATGGCAATCCCCTCTAAGCTTTAGAAACGGCCTTGATCGCGAGTGCGATGCAGTAGCCACAAAACCACCAGAGCACGACGCTGGAAGCGCCGAAAACATAGGCAGTAGCAACGACCTCAGACGTGATGCCCAAAGCCGCGAAATCCTCCACCTGCGTGAAGGTCAACAAGGCCTGCTGATCGGGCGGGCAAGGTGCCTGGGGCACGTTGCACACGAGGATGTTCATCAGCAATCAATCCGTGAAGTCATCCAACATGCCGCCAGAGCCGCAGTCGGGGCATGTCAGCCAGTCTTCACCGTCGCCGCTGTCGTCCCCGAAGAAGTCATCAAGACAACCGGTATGACCGCAGTGCGGGCACTCAGCACGCTCCGCCATCAGGCCACCTTGCGCACGTCGTTGGCAGGCTGCGCGACAGCAGGCTTAGCAGGCTCTGCAGGAGGTGCCTTCACCGTTTCGATAGGGCGGGCGCCGACAACCATTTCCTTCGTCTCGCGGCCGTTGGAGACGCGTTCGACATCCAAGGCGCACATGAAAGGCGTTGGTATGTGCTGCATGCGAAAGATCGTGTCGGCATCGGGCATCTTCCACTCCTCTACGGAGTAACCGCCCTTGAAGTTCTCGCCCGGCTTGTTGTACCGGTCATCGAGCTTGACCCGCCCGAACAGCGCACCACTGTTGATGCCTTCCTTGTTCACAAAACCTTTGAAGGCCTTCATACCAATCACTTCAACCACAACGCTGGACATAGCGCTTCCTTTCAATCTCTGGCAGCTCGTACCAGTCAGGCATGGACACCGGGCCGAGCTGTATTACCCGGGTCCTTGTTTTGAGGGGAACCACGTTGGACTTGATCGCGATGTCCACGCCAAAGGGGAGCAACGCCCGCCGATGCGTGTAGAACGTGTTGCGCGCAAGCTTCGTGGTGAGGTCGTCGCCGGCCTGCCACATGCGATAGGTGGCAAGCAGGTGTTTAGGCAACTCTGTGAGTTCGTCCACGTCTGCAGACGCACGCGTGAGCACTTCGCAGCGCTCGTTAAATTCGAGCTCAAGCTGACGCATATCGAACCCTCCGAGGTAGTGACAGCCCATGTCATGCAACTTGGTCGCCTTGACGGTCAATTCCACGCGCACAAGGCCTACGGCATCACACCAATCGGCAAGCTGCAGGACGTAAGGGTCAGGCTCGGGCTTGAACATGCTTTCAGGGTCAGCACGGACCTTTCCGGCGTGCCTGCGAAGCTCGGGCCCCTTTAAATAAGCCTTGAAATACAGGCGGCGTGATCCACGGCCAAAATCGACCGTTTCGCCGTCGCCAAACGTGCCAGTCTTCAGGCGGCTGGCCTGCTGGCTCTGCAGGTAGCGCATGAAGTGGTAGGCGTTTTCCTTGCCGCCCACGGCGTAGTTCTGCGTGATGTCCACGCGGGTCACCATCGCGCCAGTCCAGCACGTGCGCGGCTCACCCTTGAAGCTGGTGACGTACCTATCACCTTCGCTGAACGGGGGGAGGCCGAGCTCAGCAAGCAAGCCGTTGATGATGCGAAGGCACTCACGAAACGTGTAGCCGAAGACGTTGTCCGGGCGACCCAGCTTGGACACGTTGCCGTCGAACCAGACCGTCTCACCATCGCAGCGCACGAAAACCGAAGACTCATGCGAGCCTTCAATGCGCAGCTTTTTGAGGGTCAGGGACTCCACTTGACCATCGCTGTCGATACGCATGACAGCGCCGTCAGCCACCTTCGGCAAGCCACCACCGTAGTGCCGCTGATAGATCGACAGCCAATCGCAAAACCCGACCAACTGCACTTTCGTGACCGGCTGGGGATACCACTCGGGATGACTCCCCGGCTTGGGGAAAAGCTGAAATAGCTCGGGCACATCGACCAATTCAGGCAGGCCGCTAAGGTGTTCTGTACCGCTGACGGTACTAAAGTGACGTGTTACAGGCACGTCACGCCTCCGGAGGCCACCGCCCGGCCCCTCCCCGCTGCGCGGGGCCCCTCCGTGCGGAGGCCTGCTGCGGCCGCTTCCGACTCCCGCGCCAGGCTGTCCATGTCAACGGTGGCCCAGGCGATGTACTGCGCCGCAATGCCAGCGAGATCCTGCTGCAGGCGAATCAGGTACAGCTCATCGTCATGCAGCCGCACGCGCTGCATACGCGCCAGATGACGCGAGAGCAGCACGATGCGGCGCGCAGTAATGGACATGGCCGGCTCTGGCCGGCTGTAGCGGATGGTGTGCTGCTCGATGTGGATGAGGGCCGAGCCGCCCAGGGACGACGACCTCATGAGCAACGCTCCCCAGCTTGGGGAGGCAATCCAGCCCAGCGGCGGCGCAGGCCAGCAATCCGCACCAGCTCCGGATCACCGGAGGCCTCTTCGTTGGTGATGAGCTGCTGCAAGGTTAGCCGACGATGCTTTGCCACCGTCATGGGCTTGCCTTCGTACATCTCCCCAACCTGGGGGAAAACGCGGGCATCTGCCAGGCGTGGCTGCAGGTCTTGCGCCTGGCTCTCCAGCAGATCGCGCTGCCTGGCCAGGAACGCGAGCTGGGCATCACCTGGCTTGCGCTGCAGCTTGTGGCTGTTGCAGATACCGCCGCTCGTTACCTCCAGGTCATGCAGTCTGCAGGCGGTGCGCGGGGCGATGATTGGGCTGTCATGGCGCACCACCTCGAAGTGGGCGCAGTTGCGGCAACCTGGGCGGTCGCCGGGGGTCTGGTAGCCGACCTGACTGTGTTTGGCGACGAGTCTCATTCCCAGAAACCCGTGTGTCGATTCATGCGAGGGCCGGCATAGCGGCCAGATTCAGCAATGCACGCACCGCACTGCAAGAGGAAGTCATCGCCAGCTGGCCCGCCACAAGCAGGGCAGGTGCCCGCCCCCTGCCCGACACCGGCCGCAGCCGCCAAGCTTTGAGCCGGTGCCGTTTGGGTGGCAGGGGGAGAGCAATCAGCCTCCCCGGCTTGGGGAATGAGCGTCAGACTGGAGATGTGCCGGTAGCCAGCAAAGGAGCCGTCAAAGGCTTCCAGCTCGGCAACGTTGCCCTCCAGGGCGCGGACTCTCAACTCGATATGGTCGGCGGTCAGGACGACGGCGCCGATGGTGATGTGGTAGGGCATGGCGGCTGCGAATTAAGCTCACAACTTGTGAACATTTGCAACACTATCATGCATCCACCTTGCGAACAACAGTTTCGCTACAGTGCATGCACATTGTGTGCATTTTCGCAACCGGAGGACAGATGAAAACGACGATGCAGCTACTCGATAAAGCGCTGGAAACGGAGCCGGCGCCCTTCTGGCATAAGGAACTGAACCTGGCTAGGAGTACCCTCCACACGTCGCGTAGCCGTGGCCACCTGAGCCCGGCGATTGCAGGTGCTCTCGCTGAAAAGCTGGGTGAGAACGTCGATCAATGGATCGTGATCGCCGCCATGGAAAGTGAGAAGGACAGCGCCTGCAAAGAACGGATGATGAAGCGCATCCGAAAGCTCACATCGCTTTA
>NZ_FOMQ01000029.1 GCF_900112675.1 Paracidovorax konjaci
CACGACGCGATCGTGGCGGCCATCGAGGAGGTGATCCGGAGCGGCCCGCGCACGCCGGACCTGGGCGGCACGGCGAACACCACGCAGGTGGGCGAGGCGATCGCCGCGGCCATCGCCGGGGCGTGATTGCTCCTATGTTCATAGCAAACTATTGAATGGATCCGGCGGCATGGAGGCAATTGGATGCTCCAATTGCCCACCAAGCCACCCTGGCAACGGTGTGCACCCGCACAGCCCTGCGGTGCCGGGGCTTTTTGCATTCCGCCCGCCGGCCACCGGCTCGGCACGGCCGGATGGGCGGGCCGATGGATGGGAAGCGCCACTGATCCTCAGTCAGCGCGCCCATGAACTTTGGTTTGTGACGAGCACGCAGCGTGCGCCGACAGCCAGAAGCTACGGACTGGCATGCGAATGCTGCCCCGCAATCGCTGCGTCTTGCCGTTGCGGCCTACGCCCAGCTCGATCGTCGAACTTTGCCCATGCCATCCCCGTGGGCCCTGATAGAGTGCCCCAAAGCACAAAACGGGGAGGCAAACCAATGACCGAAGGCCAGGACAGGCAGCACCGGCTGTACGCACTCGACAACCTGCGCGCCGCGATGATGTGGCTCGGCATCGTGCTGCACGTGGCCGTGATCCACATGACCGGGCCTCCTCTATTGCCCTGGCGCGACAACCAAACGACGCCTGCGGCTGACTTACTGGTCGCCTTCATCCATGCCTTCCGCATGCCCGTGTTCTTCATCCTGGCGGGCTTCTTTGTCGCCTTGCTCATCGCCCAGCGCGGGCCGAAGGCCACCGCGCAGCACCGGCTGCGTCGCCTGGCGTTGCCCTTTGCCATTTTCTGGCCGCCCTTGTTCCTCGCGTGCTCGGTACTGGCATTGCTTTTCCTGCACCGCATGGCCCGCGGAACGTGGGGCCTGGACCTCGGACTGACGCCCACCGACGGGACGGGGGCGCAGGGAGCACCGAACACGCTGCACCTGTGGTTTCTTTGGCTGCTGCTGTGGCTCAGCCTTCTTACGCCCCTGGTGCAGGCGATCTTGCATCGCATCGCCCCCGCCATCGGGCCGACATTGGGGCGCTGGGTCGCCTCCATGGGCCGTACCACCTGGGGCATCGCTGCGCTGGCCGCTGCTTTGGCGGCCATAGGCGCGCAATACGGCAATGGTCTCGTGCGGCCCGGGAATGCCTTTCTGCCGCCGTGGACGGAGTGGGCGCACAACGGGCTGTTCTATGCGTTTGGGCTGGCGCTGTACGCCCATCGTCGAGCGCTGTTGTCGCATTACCTTCAGCGCTGGTCGTGGTACGCCGGATCAGGGTTGGCATTGTTCCTTGCCTCCGGCATCGTGCTGGAACAAGTCCCCGCCGAGTCCCGCGATGCGCTGCCGCTAGGGGTGCGGCTGGCATTCTCATGGGCGTACAACGCTACCGCATGGTGCTGGAGCTTTGCGCTCATCGGCGTGTTCTCGGCCCACGTGGGCCGGCCAAGTCCCGCGATGAGCTACCTCTCGGACAGCTCCTATTGGGTGTATTTGATTCACTTGCCCCTCACCATCGGTTTCGGAGCCCTGCTGTTCGGGCTGTCTTGGCCCGCAGGCGTGAAGATGGCGGTCAACATACTGGCGACGACGGCGCTGAGCCTGGCGACTTACCACTGGATGGTGCGGCCCACTGTGGTGGGTGCGATCCTGAACGGCAGACGCCACGCACTTCCACGACAACGAAGAAAAGCCGTACCGGCATCCTGAGTCCAAGCGCATCCGCCGCGCGCAGGAAGCGGTGTCTCTTGAATCGTGTCGAGCGACCAGGCGCCGCCCGAACCATACAAGAGCCGGCATGCCTATCGGTAATTTCGGCGGTGTCGTTGCCAAACGCATGCCACGGGCTTCTCATCGTCCTCCCCAAGCCCCAGCAGCGTTCAGCCCTAAACTCCCCCGCTTCCCCACAACACCCCCTCTCGGCATGCGCCTGAACGCCTTGTTCCGCCCCTTGAGCATCCTGGCCCTCGCAGCAGTAGCCGCCTGCGGCAGCACGCCACCCGCAAGCCCCACCGCCACCGCGGCGCCTTCAACGCCCAACGCTACACCTGCGCCCCCCGGCGCCATCAAGATCGGCATCGCCCTGGGCGGCGGCGCGGCCAAGGGATTCGCGCACATCGGCGTCATCAAGATGCTGGAGGCCAACGGCTTCGCGCCGGCGGTGGTGTCGGGCACCAGCGCGGGCAGCGTGGTGGGTGCGCTGTATGCGAGCGGCATGAACGCGTTCGAGCTGCAGGAGAAGGCCGTGGCGCTCGACGAGACGAAGATCCGCGATCTGCAGCTGTCTTCCGGCGGGCTGGTGCTGGGGCAGAAGCTCGAGGACTACGTGAACGAGCAGGTGCGCCGCCAGCCGCTGGAGCGGCTCGCCAAGCCCTTCGTGGCCGTGGCGACGCGGCTGGAGGACGGCGAGCGGACGGTGTTCTCGCGCGGCAACACGGGCCAGGCGGTGCGCGCCTCCAGCAGCGTGCCGGGCGTGTTCCAGCCCGTGGCCATCGGTAAATACCATTTCGTGGACGGCGGCGTCGTGAGCCCCGTGCCGGTGGATGCGGCGCGCCAGCTGGGCGCGGACGTGGTGATCGCCGTCGATATCTCCAACAAGGCACGCGGCCAGACGCCCGGCGGCATGCTGGGCACGCTCGGCCAGTCGATCGCGATCATGGGCCAGAAGCTCGGGCAGGCCGAGCTGGCGCGCGCCGACGTGATCGTGCGGCCGCAGGTGCTGGACATCGGCGCGGCCGATTTCACGCAGCGCGCCAGCGCCATCCTGGAGGGCGAAAAAGCCGCGCTGGCCGCCATGCCGCAGATCCGCGAGCGCATCGCGCAATTGCAGGCGGCGCGCGATCAGGCCACGCGCCTCGCGCAGCAGAAGGCGGCTGAGGCACAGCACGCGGCATGCCTGGAGCAGCGCTCGCGCCTGCAGAAGCTGGCCGGCATGGCGGGCCTGGACGGCTCCTGCCCCGCGCCCTGAGGGCTTTCTCTGGTCGCCCCACGGCCCGCTCGGTGCGCGGGATGCTCAGCGCAACGGGCTCGCACGGCTCGCCGCCGGCCCACCTGCCGCGGGCGAGCCCGCGAGGGGATGGGCGATGCGGCCATCGCCATGGCTGGCGATCACCTCGGCGATCACGACCTGGTAGCCCGCCAGCCACTGCGCCTGCCGCGCCTTGGCCGCCAGGTGGTCGGGGTGCTGCATGAGCGCCTGCAAGGCTTCCAGCGATTCCCAGTAGTAGACGTTCGACACCAGTCCCGTGGACGGGTTTTCCCACGCTTCCTCGCCCAGGTAGCCCGGCAGGGACCGCGCGACACGGGCGATGGCTTCGTCCAGCGCGTGGAATTCGGCGTCGTACGCGCCGGGCATGAAGGTGAAGGTCGAGGTGATCCGGGGGCGCGCGGGGCCGCCGGCCGGGGCCGGTCCGGCCATCTCAGCCGGCCCGGCGCATGGCCTGCGCAAGCGCGCCCTGGCCACGCTCGTGCAGCGCGTCGGCCGCCCCGGCGCGGTCGCGCAGGTCCTTGTTCTGGCTGAGCTTGGACTTGCCCACCAGCGAGGTCACCGCGATCTCGATGCCCACGATGTGGCGCAGCAACCCATCGACGAAGCCCGGCGCGGCGTCGCCCATCTTCCAGGGCACGGGCTCCGCAGCCTCGTGCCGCTTCGTGAGCCGGGCGACGATGCGGCGCACGAAGCGCTCGTCGTCGTGCACGGTGAGCGTGCCGTGGGCGTGCACGACCTCGTAGTTCCAGGTGGGCACCTGCCGGTGCGCCTCGTGCTTGCTGGGGTACCAGCTCGGGGAGATGTAGGCCTCGGCCCCGCGGAACACCACCATCACCGGCATGCCGCCCGCGGCATCGCAGCGCTGCCAGACCGGGTTGGCGCGGGCCACGTGCGCGCGCAGCACGCCGTGCGGCCCTTCGCCGGCATCGAACTCGAAGGGGATGTGGTCGGCGTCCAGCCCGCCTTCGCCCTGCGTGACGAGCATGCCCAGCGGGTGGGCCTGGACGATGCGGGCGAGTTCCTCGGGGCGGGTGACCGCGAAATGGGCGGGGGTGTACATCGGCGTGCGGCAGCGTGAGAGAGAGAAAGAGAGAGGGAAGAAAGCCCGCACTCTCGCGCACCACCGGCACAATGGGAAGGTCCAGTTCCGAGGATTTTCGATGGGCCAGTTGTCCAACCCGCGCGGCAAGGCAGGCGGCACGCGCACGCCATCCAGCGCTCCATCCCCGGCGCCCACTGCCCACCCGCCCCCGGGCACGGGCCGCCGCATCTACGGCCTGCTGCGCGACCAGATCGCCGACGGCACCCTCGGCCCCGGCGCGCCGGCACCCTCCACGCGCGCCCTGGCGGCCGAGCTGGGCGTGTCGCGCACCACGGTCACGGCGGCCTACGAGCAGCTCGCGGCCGAGGGCTTCCTGGTCACGTCGGCCGGGCGCGCGGCCCGCGTGGCCAGCCCGCAGATACCTGCGGCGCCGCACGCGCCCACCGGTGCCGCCCCGCGCCGACAGGCCCGGCCCGCGCCCACCCTCTCGCGCTATGCCCGCCGCGTGGCCGAAGCCGGCCTGCCGGCAGTGCCGCGCACGGCGCCCGTGCGCTACGACTTCCTGTATGGCGCGGTGGCCTCGCGCGACTTTCCCGCGCTGGCCTGGCGGCGCGCGTGGCAGGCCGAGCTGCTGCGCCCGCAGGCCAGCCTGTACTACATCCCGCCCGAAGGCGAGCCCGCGCTGCGGCGCGCGCTGCAGGGCTACCTGCGGCGCGCGCGCGGCATTGCCTGCGATGCGGAGCAGATCCTCGTCGTGCAGGGCTCCCAGCAGGCCATCGACCTGTGCGCGCGTCTGCTGCTGGACGCGGGCGATGCCTTCGCCTTCGAGGACCCCGGCTATCTGATGGCGCGGCGCTGCTTCGAGACGGTGGGCGCGCATCTGCTGGCCGTGCCCGTGGACGCTCAGGGGCTGGACACCGCCCGCCTGCCCGACGACCCGCGGGCCCGACTGGCCTACGTCACGCCCTCGCACCAGTTCCCGCTGGGCGGCGTGCTGCCCATCGGCCGCCGCCGGGCCCTGCTGGCCTGGGCGCAGCGGCACGATGCGTGGGTGATCGAGGACGACTACGACGGCGAGTTCCGCTATGGCCAGCGCCCCATCGATGCCCTGCAATCCATCGACACCGAAGGCCGCGTCGTCTACATCGGCACCTTCTCCAAGGCGCTGTCGCCGCAGGTCCGCCTGGGCTACCTCGTGCTGCCGGCCGAGCTGGTGCCCGTCTTCCGCCAGGCCAAGCGGCTGGCCGACCGGCATGCGCCCGCCATGGACCAGCGCGTGCTGGCATCGCTCATCGAGAGCGGTGCCTATGAACGCCATGTGCGCCGCACGCGACGCGCCCACGAACGCCGCCGGCAGGCCCTGGCGGAGGCCGTCGCGCGCCACTTGCCCGAGGGCACGCAACTCGCCGGCACCGCGGCGGGCCTGCACGGGGTGCTGTGGCTGCCCTTCCTGCGGCCGCAGGACGAGGCCCCGCTGGCACAGGCCGCGCGCGGGCAGGGTGTGGGCGTGTATCCGCTCTCGCCGCTGTTCGTGCCTCCGGAGCGGCACGCGCAGCCGCGGCCCGCAGGGCTGGTCGTGGGGTATGCGAGCCTGCCGGTGGACGACATCGCGCCGGGCATCCGCCTCCTGGGCCGCACCGTGGCGGCGTTCTGCCGGCGCACCGCGCCGGCGCCGCAGTCTGCGGGGCCCATCGGTGCCGACCCGGTACTGAAACTGCCCTGAACCTGCCAGACTCGCTCCCACCTTCCGTTGCCCCCTCTCCAGCCCCACCGACAGCCCGCCCCATGTTCCACATCAGCCCCCAGGACCCGGCCGAACCGGACGCCGCCGCTCTCATCCAGCAGTTGTCCGACACGCTCGCCGCCATCACCGGCGACAGTGGCGCCTCGTCGTTCGATCCCGATGACGTGCGTGGCTCGCGTGCCGTGTTCGTCGTCGCGCACACGGCCGAAGGCCTTCCCGCGGGGTGTGGCGCGCTGCGGCCCGTGGTATCGGACGACGTGGCCGACGTGGCGGAGATCAAGCGCATGTATGCCCGGCCCATGGCGCCCGGTGCGGGATCGGCCGTGCTGGGCTACCTGGAGTCCGTGGCCGCGCAGATGGGCTACCGCGAGATCTGGCTCGAGACGCGGCGCGCAAACCATCGCGCCATCGGCTTCTACGAACGGCACGGCTACCGGCCCATCCCCGCCTTTGGCCGGTACGTGGACCAGGGCGACGCCGTGTGCCTGGGCAAATCGCTGGAAGGCGCGGCCGATGTGCGCAGCCTGCCGGCGGAACACCTGCCCGTGCGGTAGGCCCGCGCGGCCCGCCTTCGGCCCGATATGCGCCCGCCTCCTACGGCAGGCGCCGCGCGCGCACCCTAAGGTGCCCGCATGTCCCACGGCAGCGATATCCCCGCCCGCCTCGACCGGCTGCCCTGGTCCGCCTGGCACTGGCGCGTCGTGTTCGCGCTGGGCATCGCCTGGGTGCTCGACGGCCTGGAGGTCACCATCGTGGGCTCGCTGGGCAGCGCGCTGGAACGCCCGGACACGCTGGGCCTGACCGCGTCGCAGGTGGGCTGGACCGCATCGCTCTACGTCGGCGGCGCAGTGCTCGGCGCACTGGTCTTCGGCCGCATGGCCGATGCGCTGGGCCGCAAGCGGCTCTTCATGCTGACCCTCATGGTCTACATGGCCGCCACCGTGGCGACGGCCTTCACCAGCAGCTTCGCGGCCTTCGCGCTGTGCCGCTTCGTCACGGGCATCGGCATCGGCGGCGAGTACGCCGCCATCAACTCCGCCATCGACGAACTCATTCCGGCCCGCGTGCGCGGCCGCGTGAACCTGGCCATCAACGGCAGCTTCTGGCTCGGGGCGGCCCTGGGCGCCGCGTTGAGCCTCGTGCTGCTCGACGCCCGCGTGCTGGGCCCCGAGCACGGCTGGCGCGCCGCCTTCCTCATGGGAGCGCTGCTGGGCGTGGCCGTGCTGCTGGTGCGCCGGCACGTGCCCGAGAGCCCGCGCTGGCTCATATCGCACGGCCGCGCCGACGAGGCCGAGCGCATCGTCGCCGGCATCGAGCGCCGCGTGCAGGGCACAGCGCTACCGCCGCCAGCGCCAGCGGCGCCCCAGCCGCCCCGCAGCGCCCTCCCCTCCGCATCGCAGGTGCTGCACGTGCTGCTGCGCCGCTACCCGAAACGCAGCGCCGTGGTGCTGTCGCTGATGGTGTCGCAGGCTTTTTTCTACAACGCCATCTTCTTCACCTACGCGCTGGTGCTCACGCGCTTCTACGCGGTGGACGCCGCGCGCGTCGGCCTCTACATCTTTCCGTTCGCGGCCGGCAACGTGCTGGGGCCGCTGCTGCTGGGCCCCTTGTTCGACCGCATCGGCCGCCGCGTGATGATCACCGCCACCTACGCGCTCGCCGGCATCGCGCTGGCGATCACGGGCCTGGGCTTCGTGAACGGCTGGCTCTATGCCACCACGCAGACGGTGGCGTGGTCGGTGGTGTTCTTCCTGGCCTCGGCGGCGGCCAGTTCGGCCTACCTCACCGTGAGCGAGGTCTTCCCGCTGGAGATGCGCGCGCTCGCCATCTCGCTCTTCTACGCCGTGGGCACCGGCGTGGGCGGCTTCGCGGCCCCGGCCCTGTTCGGCACCCTCATCGAGACCGGCAGCCGCGAGAACGTGTTCGCGGGCTACCTGCTGGGCGCTGCGCTGGTGCTGCTGGCGGCGGGGGTGACGTGGCGCTGGGCGGTGGATGCGGAGCGGAAATCGCTGGAGGAGATTGCGCCGCCGCTGGGGAGCGTCATGAGAGCCGACAGACACTGATCAGCAAGACTTTATGGCCGCATCTCGGCGTATCCGCTCAGATGCCTCTCGCAGTTCCCGAATTTCCGCCTCATCTCAGACCGTGACCTTATTAATTTTAACAAATCGATACCAGCAAACGGGGCCGATTTTCATCAAATTTATCAAAAAACCAACATCAATCACTTTAAAAAGATATTTCTCTTATTTCACGTTAAGAATTTTAATCCCGGCACATTTCAAATAACTCAAATTAATTCAAAAAATAAAATTCTCTGTTGACTTTGCGGAATATACTTTGCACCTTCATACGGGAGGAGAAGATGCGATCCGCTGTAATTGTTTTTGTCTTGGGACTGCACGGAATAACAGCCTCGGCTACTGGCCACGTAGAAAATGCCAACTTGAATAACTTTTCAGGATGGGCGTGTCAAAGCGAATTCCCAGATGCCACCATAGGCATTCATATATTGAGAGACGACTCGGTTTTCCTAGCTGGCGGAAATGCGGCCCTTCCAAGAGAGAGTGAAGTTGGCGCGGTATGCAGAAGCATTCATCCGAACCATGGATTCAACATCAACTGGACACCAAGAAATGAGTTGATGGATGGAAAATGGCACGATGTAAGAATTTATTTGATCAAAGAAAATGATGGCGGCAGCGAAGAGCTTCAAAATTCACCAGTCCGAATCTATTTCGGCAATGGAACACCCCCGCCAGCCGTCACCACTCCCTACTATGTAGGCTACTCCGTTCAACTTCCTCCTGGCTCTCATCCTGGAAATATTCCCTTTACTTCTGGCTGGCCATGCGGGACTACCTGTACCAAAGACGAGCCATTCGTGAATACAAACAGCTTTGAAGATTAAGAGGCCGACGTGCTTAAACTCAAGCTCCGATACTGGGCAATTCTTTCGACCATGCTACTTTCCTTCAGCGCAAATGCGGTGAGCGGATTCAGCCGCGCATGCAGCATGGCCGAAATCAACGGTCCTGTTTTATATGCCGCACTCAACTTTTTTTCCATGCTCGGCATGCCGAAGTACCTCATCGAGCAGGTTTATCAAGCGAGCGACACACAGAGGGGAAGCTATTGGGTTCATGAATCCATGACGGCTGACGTTATTTTCGAGGCGCCAAGATACTATCTTTTTTCCGAAAGCAGAATCTATAAAAAGCCGGATGGACCCGTATTTGGTGGAAGCACCGCCGGATTCAAGTATCTAAAAGAATACAAAAGCCCGTGGACATCCATGACCATGCATCCTGACATAGTCGACAACAACAAGCTCGGAAACATCGTCTCCATCCTCAACATCAGACGCTTAGGATTCTTTAGCCGCGCAGGAAACGAGCAAATCTTGGAACAATACGGAGATACCCAACAAGGCGCATTCGTGGTTTATGGTCAGCATTACTACCATGACCCAGCCACCCGCCGAACGGTATCTCTCCCCATCTCCAAGGCAACCAATTGCAACCTAGGTGAATGGGGATGGAGTTGGTTTTAAATGATAAGAACCATAAAAATATTGATTTTGGCATCTGCCGGTTTTTATGCCTTTCCTTCAATCTCTGCCAATCTAGCGATCGACCAAAAAAGCATTCCCCAGCCGGCACAATGCGCACAAGCAGAACTCTCACAAAGATCTGTTCCATGGGATATTCCCAAAAACTCCGAAACGCCCCTGAATTCGACAGTATCACCGCAGTACATTGAAATTCCAGATATTTACTGGAACAAGGCAAGGGCGGAAAAACAGCACCCAAAAGGAGATCTGGCAAAATCCATTTCTCAACAATCCGGAGTTCTTGCAATCATAGAAGAGTCCGCTAATCGGGTGACTTATTTCCTTCAGACTGACACGGAAGCCACTCGCATAATGGTTACCAAATGGCGATTCAAATTGGACAACCCCCAAATTTGCATCCCTGATGATTCAATCAACACATCCGCTCAAGGCAATGCCTCGACTATCGCACTTGCGCAGAGCAGCGTGTCAGAAAAAAACACGCCCTGCTTATGGAAATTGGACACGATCGTCAAAGGCGAAACACAATACGAGTTCTGGATCAAGGAAATCTGTCATAATGGAAAGCCCAAAAAAGACCATAAAACGATCATTCAATTGATTCAAAATAATCAATCCCTTTCGCCGTGAAGATCAGGATTTTTCTTTTCTTCATGGCCCATCTATACCTTGAATGGATTTTATATTTCGGTTCTTCCTTCCTAAAATTCTATTTACCCGACAGTTTTTTAGGAAACCTCTCCGACATCATCTTCTTCATGTGGCTCGCCGCCTGGGCTCCGTGGTCGATCGCGCTGGGTTATGCGTTCATTGGCTTAGATCTCGCGCTGTGGACCAGCATCGCCAACAGCCTTTTCTTTACATGCCTATATTGGCTATATTTGAGACGCACCTCTTTCAAACCTTAGAGAAAATTTCATAATCTTCGCATTTTGCAATTTTGCGCGTCGTAACTCCCTGATTCATGAAGCGCCGAGTAGCGGGATCAGGGTTTGAGAGGTTCCCGGAAGCGTGGAATTGACGGTCCAGGTGCCCACCCATTGACGGGGCCCGGCACCAACGGACCCCGGGGGCGTTGAAAAATCAGCGGAATCCAGCCGCCGGGGGGCACCCCGCGCTCACCGCCCCACCTCCCTCAAACACCCCACCAACCCTTCCGTCACCGCCGTCATCCCCTGCCCCCGCAGCCAGATCATCCCCACGGGCGGCAGTTCCACCGGCACGGACAGCTTCAGCACCGCCACCATCCCCTGCGCCGCGCAATGCCGCGCCACCGTGCGGGCCATGAAGGCCACGGCGCCGCGCTGTTGGATGAAGGTGATCTGCGAGAGGAACGAGGCCGATTCGACGATATCGGCCGGCGGGTGCAGGCCGTGGGCGAAGAACTGCTGCTCGAGTTTCACGCGCAGGGAGGCCCAGGGCGGGGGCAGCACGCAGGGCTGGGCGGCGATGTCGGACCAACGGGGCTGGCGCTTGCGGGTTAGCGGGTGGCCGGGGCGCACGACGGCGACCATGGGGTCGTCGTAGAGGGCTTCGGTTTCCAGGTCGGGCGAGGCGTAGCCCGGCTCCAGGCGGCCGACGAACAGGTCCAGCTCGCCCAGGCGCAGCTTGGGCAGCAGGCGCGTGAGGTCGCCTTCCTCGATGAGCACGGTCACGTGGGGCGAGCGCGCCTTGAGGCTTTCCACGGCCTGCGCGAGCAGCACCGGGGTGGCGGCGACCATGGCGCCCACGCTGGCGCGGCCGCGCGCGCCGCTGGCTTCGGCAGCGATCTCGTCGCGCGTGCGTTCGTAGCCGGCCAGGACCGACCGCGCGAAGCGCACCACGCTGTCGCCCGCGGCCGTGGGTTCGGTGCCGCGCGTGGAGCGCTCGAAGAGCGGCAGGCCGAACATGCGTTCGATCTCGGCGAGCGTCTTGGAGACCGCGGGCTGGGTGACGGACAGGAACTCCGCCGCACGCCCCACGTGGCGGAACTGGTCGAGCGCCACCAGCATCTGCAGGTGCCGCAGCTTGAGGTTGGAGCGCAGGATGCGGTCGATCTGGGCCATGGATTCATTCCTTGCAGGTTATGAAGGCAGTCCGTATTTTCATTGGATCGGCATGGCCCGCTTCTGAACAATGGCGGCTGTCCGTAACGATCCATAAGAAAACAGGAGACATTCCCCATGCAGACCCCACGCTGCGGTCGGCGCCAGCTCGTGCTGGGCGCCCTCGGCACCGCCACGCTCGCCCTCGCCTCCGCGCCCGCGCGCCTGCTCGCGCAGGGCACCTATCCGGACCGCCCCATCACCTTCATCTGCCCCTGGCCCGCGGGCGGCACGGCCGACCAGTCGATGCGCACGCTGTGCAGCGTGGCCGGCCGCGTGCTGGGCCAGTCGATCGCGGTCGAGAACCGCGCGGGCGCCTCCGGCATGATCGGATCGAAGGCGCTGGCGCTGGCCCGGCCCGATGGCTACACGATCGGGCAGATCCCGATCTCGGTCACGCGCTTCTCGCAACTGGGCACGCTGCAGGCCGATCCGCGCAAGGACTTCACGTACATCGCCCGCACCTCGGGCCAGACCTTCGGCATCGCCGTGCCGGCCGATTCGCCGTTCAAGACGCTCAAGGATTTCGTGCAGCGCGCCAAGGCCCACCCGGGCCAGGTGACCTATGCGCACGCCGGCGTGGGCGGAGCCACCCATGTGGGCATGGAGGAATTCGCGAGCGTGGCGGGCATCCGCCTGAACCACGTGCCGTTCAAGGGCGGCGCGGAGGCGCTGCAGGGCGTGCTGGGCGGCCACGTTGACGCGCTGGCCGATTCGAGCTCGTGGGCGCCGCACGTGGAGGCCGGCAAGCTGCGGCTGCTGGCCACCTGGGGCGAGCAGCGCACGGCGCGCTTCAAGGACACGCCCACGCTGCGCGAGCTGGGCTACGACGTGGTGGTGGATGCGCCCAACGGCATCGGCGCACCCAAGGGCCTGGACCCGGCCATCGCCGCGAAGCTGCGCGACGCCTTCCGCCAGGCCGTGGCCAGCCCCGAGTTCAAGGCCGTGGCCGACAAGCTCGATGCGCCGCTGCTCTACCTGGACGGGCCCGATTACGAGAAATACGTGAACACCGTGTACGCCAAGGAAACCGTGCTGATCGACAAGCTGAAGCTGCGCGAACTGATGAAATCCTGACAACCCCCTGAGGCGCGGCGAAGCCGGTTCCGCGGCGTCTGCTGGCCGGGAGCCGCGCCGGTATCGGCGGCCCCGGGCCACGCGAAGTTCCGGGTACGGCACGCGCACGCAAGAGCAAGAGCAAGAAAACCGCAACACACCACGATGAAAGCCCCGCATGCCCAGCCTTGACAGTCCGCTGCTGCACCTGCACCCCAACGACAACGTGTTCGTCGCCAAGGCGGCGCTGGCGCTGGGGCAGGAGATTCCCGAACTGGGGGTGCGCACGCGCGCGCAGGTGCCGCCGGGGCACAAGATCGCCGCGCGGCGCATCGCGCAGGGCGAGCAGGTGAAGAAGTACGACACGGTGATCGGCGTCGCCACGCGCGACCTGGAGCCGGGCGACTATGTGCACAGCCACAACATCGAGCTGGTCGATTACTACCGCGACCCGGCCTTCGGCGCTGATGTGCAGCCCGTGCACTACGTGCCCGAGGCCGAGCGCGCCACCTTCCAGGGCTACGTGCGCGCGGACGGCAGCGTGGGCACGCGCAATTTCATCGGCATCCTCTCGTCGGTGAATTGCTCCGCGACGGTCATCAAGCAGATCGCTGCGCACTTCACGCCGGAGCGGCTGCGGGCCTTTCCGCACGTGGACGGCGTGGTGGCGTTCGCCCAGACGAGCGGCTGCGGCATGTCTTCGCCCAGCGAGCATTTCGACGTGCTGCGCCGCACCATCGCCGGCTACGCGCGCCACCCCAATCTGGCGGGCGTGCTGATCGTGGGCCTGGGTTGCGAGCGCAACCAGGTGGACGGGCTGGTCGAATCGCAGGGCCTGGAGCGCGGCCGGCTGCTGCATACGCTGGTGATGCAGGACGTGGGCGGTACGCGCGCGACCATCGCCGCGGGCATCGCGGCCATCGAGGCGATGCTGCCCGCGGCCAACGAGGCGCGGCGCAGCACGGTGCCGGCCAGCCACCTGAAGATCGGGCTCGAATGCGGCGGCTCGGACGGCTTTTCGGGCATCACGGCCAACCCGGCGCTGGGCGCGGCGATGGACGTGCTGGTGCGCCATGGCGGCACGGCCATCCTCTCGGAGACGCCGGAAATCCACGGCGTGGAGTTCATGCTCACGCGCCGCGCGATCAGCCCCGAAGTGGGCCAGAAGCTGCTGGACCGGCTCGCGTGGTGGGAGCGCTACGCGGCCGGGCAGAACGCGCAGTTCAACGGCGTGGTGGGCCACGGCAACCAGGCCGGCGGCCTGGCCAACATCTTCGAGAAGTCGCTCGGCTCGGCGATGAAGGGCGGCACCACGCCGCTGCGCGCGGTGTACGAGTATGCCGAGCGCATCGACGAGAGCGGCTTCGTGTTCATGGATTCGCCGGGCTACGACCCGGTGGCCGCCACGGGCCAGATCGCGAGCGGCGCGCAGCTGATCTGCTTCACCACCGGGCGCGGCTCGATGTTCGGCAGCAAGCCCGCGCCGACGATCAAGCTGGCCAGCAACACGCCCATGTACCGCCGGCTGGAAGAGGACATGGACATCAACTGCGGCGTGATCCTCGACGGCGAATTGACGGTGCCCGAGATGGGCGAGCGCATCTTCGCGCAGATCCTGCAGCACGCGAGCGGCGAGGCGACCAAGAGCGAACTGCTGGGCCTGGGCGACCACGAGTTCGTGCCGTGGCACCTGGGCATCGTGAGCTAGCGCGCCGGACGGTGCCCGGGCCAACCCACGCAATCGCTATCAAATTAATAGCAAACTATTGAACGGATCCGACGGCATGCAGCGGATTCGACCCCATATGACCGCATCCACTCCTTCCACCACAACCTCTCCCGCCACCGAGTCCCCCCTGGCCACCGCCGCCCGGCCCCTGGTGCGCTCGCAGCACCACATCGCCGGCCGCTGGCAGGACGCCGCCAGCGGCGCCACCTTCGCCGTCACCGACCCGGCCACGGGCAGCGTGATCGCCCACGTGCCCGACGGCGCCGCCGCCGATGCACTCGCGGCCACCGACGCCGCCCACGCCGCCTTCGCCTCCTGGCGCGCGGTGCCGGCCAAGCAGCGCGCCGCGCTCGTCAAGCGCTGGAACGACCTCGTGATGGCCCGCCAGGACGCGCTGGGCGCACTCATCTCCTGGGAGCAGGGCAAGCCCCTCGCCGAGGGCCGCGGCGAGGTGGCCTACGCCGCCAGCTACATCGAATGGTTCGGCGAGCAGGCCACGCGCATGAACGGCGAGGTCATCCCCGCGCCCGTGCCCGGCCGGCGCATGTTCGCCCTCAAGGAGCCCGTGGGCGTGGTGGCCGCCATCACGCCGTGGAACTTTCCCGCCGCGATGATCGCGCGCAAGATCGCCCCGGCGCTGGCCGCCGGCTGCACCGTGGTGTGCAAGCCCGCGGAGGACACGCCGCTCACCTCGCTGGCGCTGGTGGCGCTGGCCGGGGAAGCCGGCATTCCGCCCGGGGTGCTCAACATCGTCACCGCCTCGCGCGAGCACACGCCCGGGGTGGTGGATGCGTGGCTGGACGACCCCCGCGTGCGCAAGATCACCTTCACGGGCTCCACGCCCGTGGGCAAGCACCTGGCGCGGCGCAGCGCCGACACGCTCAAGAAGCTCTCGCTGGAGCTGGGCGGCAACGCGCCCTTCATCGTGTTCGAGGACGCCGACGTGGACGCGGCCGTGGAAGGCTTCATGGCCGCCAAGTTCAGGAACGGCGGGCAGACCTGCGTGTGCCCGAACCGGGTGTTCGTGCACGATGCCGTGCACGAGGAGTTCGCACGCAAGCTCACGGCCCGCGTGGCGGCGCTGAAGGTGGGCCCGGCGGGCGATGCGGCCTCGCAGATCGGGCCGATGATCAACGCGCGGGCGGTGGAGAAGATCGAGCGGCACGTGGAAGATGCAGTGGCGCGCGGCGCGCGGGTGCTCACGGGCGGCAGGCGGCTGCCCGAGCTGGGCGCGCACTACTACGCGCCCACGGTGCTGGAGAACGCGGACGCCACCATGGCGTGCGCGTGCGAGGAGACCTTCGGGCCGGTGGCGCCGCTCACGCGCTTTGGCAGCGAGGCGGAGGTGATCGCGGCGGCCAACGACACGCCCTTCGGGCTGGCGGCGTACTTCTACAGCCAGGACGTGCGG
>NZ_FOMQ01000030.1 GCF_900112675.1 Paracidovorax konjaci
CTTCGAACGTCGCATCGATATTCATGTCGCGCTGCTTTCTCTGGCTTGCTGCGTCATTTGCATTCGCCATCTCGCACCGTTTTGTTAGCCGCTCTAAGTCAGCCTCCCCAGACAAGAGAGCTGCGACTTCACGATAGGCGTCGTTGACCTCCTTGAGCTTGCGCGACGCAAGCTGCCCTCGGTACTCCTCGAACACCGGCCACACAGCATCGCGCTTAGAGCGACTCAAAATCACCCCGCGCCCCGTGCGACGCGCGGTGCGGTACTCGTCCAGCGTGGTGATTCCAAGTGCAAGCACGACCTGCTCAAGCTCTTGCTCATAGAAGTGGTCTGGCAGGTCCAGGCTCGTGTCGCGAACGGCTAGCGCAGCCTGCCAGGCCTGCACTGCTCCTTCCTGCTTCCGGTCGTAAACGATTCGCTGCTCAAGCTTTCGACTCCGCATGAAGGTGTTGACCCATGCATCGAGATTTCGGACCTCCAGCTTCTCGAGCGTTGCGGCGCTACACAGCGTTTTGAGGTTCTGCTCGATGTCACCTGCCAGGTTTCGAGTGAAGGTGGTGAACAGCACCTTCTGTCCGTCCTTGGTACGGTTCTCGGCCAACCACTTGGCCCGATGCATGGCCAGAACAGTTTTGCCGGTTCCCGCGCCGCCAAGTACCCGGACAGGGCCACTGCGGTCGCCTACGGCGAGCCTCTGCTGAGTCGGATGGAGGAACACCCGCCACTGCGCCAGAGGCGCATTCAAAATCGCAGCCAATGTCTCATCGTCGCTGACCACGACGAAGCGTGACTGAGACTCCGGTGTGGCCAGCGCAGCCGCGAAATCTTCGGGGTCCACGACCTTGTCGACGCGCGTTTCCCGAGCATTCAAAACTTGGCTGACCGTGTCACCAGCCGCCACCAGGAACAAGCCTTCATAGGCCTCCACTGGGAGTTGCGCCTGCACAGCATCCAGTTCAGCATCCGAGCGGACGCCCTTCACGAGGGGCAGCAGGTCCTCGGGCACACCAAGGCTCATAAACTCCCTGTCCTGCAGCTCGGCAAACAGCGGTGCCGCCGTCGGCGCCAGCGCCAGCGCCGGGGCTGCGGAAGCCTGATGAGCGCTTTCTGCGCCCGATTCCACCTCGGCCGTTTCAGTCAGCTGCTCCAGGCTTACCAGCTGCATCGCACCGGTTACTGGGTTGATGGCCAGCTTACGGTTCTCGGCCCAGCGGTAGGCCGAGTCGTGGTGGTCGACGTAAAGCAGGACATAGACTTCACCCGATGACGGCTTGAACACGATGCCCCGCCAGTCTCCATCGATGCGCACCGACTTCAGGTTCGGGTCCCTGGCGCCGTTGATGTTTTCGTAGTTGATGCCGGAGCTTCTCGGGTCAGACTGGAACTTCACCGCCCACTTCATCACTTTCGTGTGAACGCTGGAGGGCAGCTTGGACAGCTGAATGAGGAAATCGTTGCTCAGCGCAACCTTGGGTTTGAGGCTCATCGATTCACTCCTTGTTTGTCAGGCTCAGCCCGAGGTGTTGGGCAACCGCTCCCGCCCAGTCGGCGCCTTCAATATGGCAGAGGGTTTCATCCAGAACCACCGCCTTCCAACCTTGCGATATCCAAGCGTCCAATAGGTCTGCCTGGTCGTCACGGAGTACAGCGAGCTTCTGAGCGAACCAGCAGAGTTCGGCGTCGGCCAATACCTTCCCGTTCGAATCCGCCAACTCCATGCCGGGCTCCGGGATGTCGGCACCGGCCTTGGCCAGGACACGCAGGCCTTCCTGAAGCGGCTTCAGCGTCTGCTTGAGTGCGTCATTCCATGCGGCACCTAAGCCGGCAGGCTGCGCAGATGCGGCCGGCTGCGTTTGCAGCGCACCACTGAGGACATGGAATGAGCCCGAATCTAGTCCCGACGAGGTGACCATCCACAGGCCAGGCAGGGCTTGGCTCGTGTTGAACACGTGCAGCCACTGCCGCCAGGCCATGTTCAACTCCTCCTCGCTCTCGACTGCCACATCGTCAAGGACCAGCACCCCAGGTGCCGTCCAATGCTCGACAGCGTCCATCCCGGCCTTTGCCAGCTCAAGCGGCCACGCGCCGAACTGCAGGCACCGACCGCCGGGCTTCGCGACGCTCGGTGCGAACCCTTTGCCGCTAGTTTTGGCATGGTCCGGCAGCCGGTGGCTCCATAGCCCCAAGGTCTCTTCGCAGGCGCCGCGCTCCTGCGGGTTGTGCGGGACCATCAAGAAGCCCAGCCACAAAGCATTGCGCTGCAGCTGCTTTACTGCCTTGTCTACCATCTCACCATCAGCTGGGGTCGCGAGCAGTGTGAGTAGCCTTGCCACAGCGTGATGCGTGAAGGCCTGCTCTTGCGCACGGGGCACTCCTGGCGGCGCATTGACCCCGCTGTGTCGCGACATCGTCACCAGCGGCGAATCCAGGTCTGTGTTTAGGTCACCCTTGAGCGCAGTAGCAACATCGTTGTAGGTAACCGACCAAACCCAGAACTTGCCACTCATAACGAGAGCGCTGCGCTTGAGCGCGTCGGCTCCTATGGAGTCCTTGTGATGAGCCCATCCATCGCAGAAAACGGCAATCGGCCGGCGACCGCTGGACGCTGACCACGGCCAGATGACGAAATCAGGCTTGCTGGCGACGGCAACGCCATCGCCAGGTCCAATGTCGCGCTGCGGCTCAATCTTGTAACGGTGCCCGCCCACCTCCAGGACGTAGCCAGACTTCCCGTGCACGACGTCCTGAACCAGCTTGGTCAGTGGGATGTTGCCCACTCCGCCCAATCGCTTCAGGCTTTCGATGAAGCGCGCTTCGAGCACCGAGTCGAAGTTGGGGTTGATGTAGATGTCCGAGATGGTCTTAACCCGCACGAGCTGACCCAGCGACCCAACCAGCTCGGTCAGCACGGCATTCGCGTTGTCGCGCGAAACCAGCTCCATGTTCTTGCCCAGGCGGTACTGGTAGACGCAGCGGTAACAGCCGTCCTTGTCGGGGTCCTGGTTACACGGGCACGCCGTTACAGCTTGCAAGGCCATGGTCAGCACATCACCCAAAGTGCTCGCGTCGTGGGCGAGCAACTGGTGCAAGTAGCCCGTTCCACCAGGCACCGAGTCGAACAACATCACGTAATGCCGGCGAGGCCCCCCGTTCTTGCCGGGCTCGTCCTGCAGCACCATCCTCAGGTGGTCGACCTTGCCGCCGAAGCGCTTCTTCAGTCCCAGCTGAACGGCTGCCATAAAGGACTGCACGACTCGTTCATCAACGCCGTTCTTCGTGTACGGCACGAGGATGCGCAGGGCCTCCGATTCGAACTCCCGGTACAGGTACAGGCATTCGAGGATGTTGGCTGGGTCGTCGTTGCCGTGCTTGGGACAGTCGAAGCTGTGGTTCTGCTCCGCCGCTTCGCCGTTCCGCTTAGGCGCCTTCTGCACCTTGCCGCAATGCCGGCAGAGTCGGAAGCCAGGGCGGCCCGACTCTTTGTCAGCGACCTTGAAAGACTCCCCTGGTTTGCTCAGCTCGCCGAAGTTGACGTCACGGAAGGTGACACGCGAGATGAACTCGAAGCCAAAGGGCAGCTCTCCCGTGTTGATTTGCCAAGCCTCACGCACGTTCTGCGGCTGGAAGTCCGCCATCAGCTGCCGTACGTAGTACTTTGGCTCTCGGTCGTCCGCGCTATCGTCAATGCGAACCTCAGCATCGTTGCTGTTAGCGATAGCTTGCTTGAAGCGCAGCAGGGTGCGACGCTGGGCTGAATCCGACCACATCGCATCACCACAGCGCGGGCAGGCCATGTGCACATCAGCCTCCAGCGTCAGGTTTTGCATGTGATGGCATGAGGGACAGAAGCGCCAATCATCCGCGCTGGCCAGACCCATGTTGACCTGGTCCACCTCTACGCGACGCTGGTTCGCATAGAAACGGTTCTCCGGCGCGAACTCCGACAGGGCAGATTGCGCTGGTCGCTCGTACTTGAGCGTGTTGAGGGTGACATAGGCGCCTTGGCCCGGTTCGTCATTGCCTCGCTTGCGCCATAGCACCGACTTCAGCTCGACGCCCGACTCCGGGAACGCATAGTTAGGAATCAAGCCAGCGTCGGTCAAGGTATTCAGCAGGTCACGCCCGTTGATTTCCTTGATGAGCTCCAACAGCTTGTCACGCTCGCGCAGCAGGTTGCTCAGCTCTTCCTTGGTTGCGTCATCCTGTGGTTTCTGCAGCACGCGGGCTTTCGCCTTGTCGAGCTCGTCCTTGCGCTTCTTGTAGCTCTGGCGCTCGTCCACGAGCTCCTTCAACGACTTCATCAGCCGAATGCGCAAGCCATCGACCTCACCTTGCCCCTGCATGAAATCCAACAGTCGGCCTCGCACCACATCGTCGATGTCACCTGCCAGCATCTTGCAGAAGCCCTGGAACAGTTGGTCCTCGTGCTGAACCACAAAGTCGCAGAAGACCTGGGGGAAGCGGTCAGGCTTGGCTTGCTCCAACGCATCGAGTGCCTGCGAGGTTTTTTCAGGCAAGGCATTGGCATTGCTGAGGCTCGCCACCCAGCCGTCCATGCAGAAGGCAAACAGCTGGCGGCGCAGCACCTCGGCAGCCTGCAGGAAGATGCCTGGCGGCGCAACCTCACCCTCCAGCATCTCCTGGGTCTCGGCGAAGAAGTAGAGGTCGTGCGGACTGTTGCCGTCGGCCAGCGTCGTGGTCATCGCATTGCCATCCCGGCGACCGGCTCGGCCCACACGCTGTAGAAAGCTTGCCTGATTAGGTGGCACCGAGCACAAGAGCACCGACGACAGGTCGCCGATGTCAACGCCCATCTCGAGCGTGGGCGTCGCCGACAGCAGGTTTTCGAACCAGGGCCTGGGCTGCTTACTTTTGAAACGACTTTCCAGCGCCTCCCTGATGGGACGCTCCAACAGGCCCGTGTGCTCGGCCGAAATCACGCGACGCAAGTCACCACGGCTGAAGCGCTGCGCCCACCAACCGGCGGCGTCGCAGACCAACACCTCGTAGTGGAACTCTGGCGCATCCAGGCACGGCATTCCCAACAGCCGCTCCGCATAGCTACGTGGCACCGTCATGCGGCGCTTGCTTCCCTCTGTCGCGATGAACGCAAGCTCGGTGTGGAGTTCCAGCGACTCAGGATTCAAAGACCAGGTGTCACCCTGATGATGCTGCGTCTTGACGACCATTCCCCGCGCAAGCATCGCCTGCAGCGCTTCGACATACATGTCGGCGGCCATACCCTTGCCGAGCAGCGTTTGACCACCCAGTGCAGCATGGGCCCAGCGGTCAAACCACGTCGCACGCCTCTGATTTCGCAGCTTGTCGAAATCACGCTGAGTCCCCAGCGTGAGGAAGACCGGACGAGGCGTACTCTGGCCCATAGACGGCAGCCACTCGCGACGCCCGCCCGTCTCCCGAAGTGCATACACGTTCCCATCCCCGGCATAGCTGCTGAGCTCCGCATGCATGACCGCGCCACGCCGGCGCAAATGCATCAGGAAGCCCCAGAGCCAGCGGGCAACCGTTCGCTGCTCCAACCCCTTGGCGCCGAATTGCTCTTGGTAGGTCGGCAGCAACTCATCAGCAAGCTCGTCCACTGCATGCCAGGGTACGCAGAGTACGGCCTTGCCAATCCGCTCCAGGGTCCGGCCGCGCTGGCTTTGGTACGTGAACTCCGTGTAGACCTGCCATAGGACGCGCTTCTTGACCTTGGCTGGCAGCTTGCTGTGGGCAGGCAGCTGCAAGTGCTTCGGCAACTCCACCCACCAGTCATGCTGCCAGGTCATGTTTGGCGCGATGAACTCCGAGACCAGTTCTTCTGGCGACAAGTGAAGCACCGAACCTGGCGTGCTGAAGCGCTGCTCGACCTCGTCCAGAAAGGTCGACCACCTCATCACCGGCTGATTCAGCTCGTCCAGCACGTGAGCCAACGCAGTCCGCACGTTGTTCAGCCAGGTACGCGCCCCAAAGAAGCCGGCACGGTGCGCTGCGTCCTGCACCGAGTCGGAAAAGGCAATGAGCTTCTTGTCGTCGTTGAACACGCTGGCCCAGCTACTCTCGACCACCTGCGAACCCAGCGTGGCGTTCCGCGCACCCAGCAGCAGCAGAGACTCCGTCTCGCCGCATGCAGGGCAGGCGTTGTCATGCAAGGTGAACTGCGCCTGGCCTCGGTTCTGCGACTTCTGTGCAATGACTCGGAACACATTCAGCAGCTCCTGATGTCCACATGCCAGGCAAGCGTCTTGCGCCTGCTGCAACGTGCCGCAAGCCACACATACCCGCTCCGAAACACCTTCCACGTGACTGCGTTGAATGCTCTCGGCGGCATAGAGCCGAGTAGCTTCGGGCCGGCGGGAGAACCAGGTGTTGTAAATCTCATCGAGCTGGGTCGACACCTTGCTGCTGCCTTGAACCAGGCGCGACAGCCAACCCGTTGTGCGGCATTGATTGCACTGAATCATCGGCAAGTACACGCCATCGCGCTCGCCGGGCAGGTCGCGCTCACTGCGCAGTCGTGTGCCCTCCGGCGAAACGCTGAGCCTGCCGACCATCCGGCGTAGTTCACGCACCCAAAGCTGCATGCGCAAGGTAACCAACGGCTGCCGATTCTCACGAAGCGCCCAAGCCACCAGCACCAACAACGCGTCGAGCACCTGGCGCACCTGGGTTTGGCTAGCGGCAGGCATGTGACGGGCAAATGCCTCCGTCAGCTCCTGGTAGCTGACCGCGCCACCCTTTGCCAGCTTGAGCAGGTTCACGAACAGCTGGTGCTGTTTCAGCAGTGCACCCAGCACCTGTCGCCACGCTGGGTCGCTTACATTCGAGGGCTGCACCTCACCAGGGAAGAACAGTCTGAACCAGGCCTGAACTGCCTGCTCGGGCGCCGCGTAAAGGGCTGCATCCAACTGCGCGGCGAGCTCCACGCGGAAGGCGAACATGAAGTTCACCGGCGCGTCTTCCAGGAAGGTGCCGACAGTCTGCCGGTTTTCGGTCACGACCGATTGCTCGTCAAACGACACCCCGAAAACCTGACGCGCATAGTCGCGCAGCGGCGTGGTATCCGAGGCGCCCCCAAGCGTCGCAGAGGTACCGGCACAAATGAGGTGTTGGTCCGGCGTCTTCAGGCGCGCCCTCAGGCGGCGCAGCAGCAGGGCCAAGTCGGTACCTTGTGCGCCGTCGAAGGTGTGCAGCTCATCGACAACGACGTAGCGCAGCGTGGTCGGTGTGTTCTGTGCCCAGAGCTGCCTGTCCTTGGGGCGCAGCATGAGGTAGTCCAGCATCTTGTAGTTGGTCAACAAGATGTCTGGCGGGTGCTTGCGCAAGGTCTCCCGGTCGGTAATGACTGACGTCGCAGTCATCAACGCTCCCTCGCCAGGCGCCGATGCCTGGCCGCCCACATAGAGGCCCACACGCAAACCCGCAAAGGCTGGAGTCGAAGCGACAAGCTCTGCGATTCGGCGTGCCTGGTCCGACGCCAATGCATTCATTGGATAGATGACCAACGCCTTGACCCCGGCTTCCTTGCCTGCCTTGGCCCGCGCGCAGTGGTCCAGCACGGGATACAGGAAGCACTCCGTCTTGCCACTGCCGGTCCCGGTGGCAACCAGCGTACTGAGCCCTTGCCGCTGGCTCGACAGGCGCTGCCATGCGCGCTCTTGGTGGCTGAAGCCGGGGAAAGTCGTCTCAAATCCCGGAAAAAAGGTACGTCCAGCACCACCCACACTAAACGGTAGCCCGACCTGGACGTAGGGTCCCTTCAACCAGGCATCCTCGTCCTCCACGAACCGTGTCATCAGCCCATGCGTGAACGCGTCTGCAGGCTCAAAGGCGGAAATCAGAAACTGCTTGAGTCCCGTCTGAATATCACGTGCGAGCAGGGATGGAAGCATCAGGCTGTCGTACTATGCGATGTACTTTTCATGTTGATTTCTTCCGCTTCGTCTTGCCCGATGGCAGTTCCTTCCCCAGTCCGTTGGCATCGGTTCGGAGCTGATTCAAAAAGCTTGCAAGCGATGCTGTTGGGTCTGCACCATCGCCGACGATGGCTTCGACGCCGCGCGAGCGCAGTACTTCAGCCTGCACCGCATTGGGCCTGGTCAGGAAAACATAGGACTTGGGCCGAACACCTTGCTCGGGCTCTTGCTCCCACTGCATTTGGAGCCGATACATCAGGTACCGGATATTGATATCCGAGAGGCTGTAGCCGATGAAGAGAAGCGACTTGCCCAGCGCATCCGCTCGCAACTTCACGTCCAGCGGTGATTCGAACGACAAACGCTCGAAGTAGCTGGACTCAGTGAACACCATTCCGGACGGCACGGTCAGGTCCCCATGAAGCTTGATGATTTGAACGGCTTCATGGTGCACGTCCACCATGTCCTTGACGCTCAGGATGCGTTTGTAGGGCCGGGCCATTGCACGATGAGCGCGCTCAAGGAAGCTTTCGAAGTTGGTGGTGTAAATGGACGTGCAGCCGAGCTCCACCAGCGCTCGATGTACCGGCGAAGCGGCTACTTCACGCTCGGGTACGTTCCAGTTCGCTTGCAGGTGGCGCTGCAGCTCCTGCAGCCCCTTTTTCTGAAGGTGGTAGTACTCCGCCAAGGTCAGGTAGTCGCCGAAGCCTTCAAAGATGGCGCCATCAAAGCCGAGGTGGCCTCCTATCTCCCGAATCAATGCGGAGTAGGAAGGGAGCTTCAGCGACATGGACACGCCGGCACCCACAAACAGGATGACCTGTCCGTTGGCGAGCTTGCGCGCGAGCTCTGGCGGAACGTTGCTCATGCGACCTCCCCGTCCAGATGGTCTCGGAGCGCCTCCAGTGCCCTACGCCTCATGGATATCTCGTTCTTGAACGCACCCATTTCGCTGAACGTCTGCTGATATCCGAGGGGCTGAAAGATGCAGTCCCACTGGAATCCGTGGTCGATACGTGGCGGCGTCACGATGCGCCCCTCTATCTCGCCATGGAACACATGGACCCGGCGCCCATCGACATAGCCGATGTAGGTCTTGGCAAGCACGGGCCTATCCTTGTCGTTGAAGAGGTCCGAGAACTTCTCCTTGCGCAGGGTGTCCCAGAAGATTTGAGTCAGCCCTCCCGGAAAACCGTTCAGCAAGTCCAGGTACAGGCCCGTGTGTTCGACGAAAAGTGGCCGCCCTAGCTTCTGGAACGCCCGCATGGCTTTATCCCGAACTAGCGCGTCGGTATCGACGGTTTGCAGCTCCTGAATCTCGGTGTGGTCTGCGATGACCTCAACGCCGCGCGGCGCAAGGATTGCAGCCGCCTCAGCGTGCTTGTGCTGGTTCTTGGACATGAAGATGAGCTTCATGGCGCAGCCCTGCAGCAGCAATTCATTGCAGGCGCCCTTCGCGCTCTGCCTCAAAGAAGGCCCATGCGATG
The DNA here is from genome assembly GCF_900112675.1 of Paracidovorax konjaci. Lineage (GTDB taxonomy): Bacteria > Pseudomonadota > Gammaproteobacteria > Burkholderiales > Burkholderiaceae_C > Paracidovorax > Paracidovorax konjaci. The sequence continues at coordinate 9,404 of NZ_FOMQ01000030.1, forward strand.
CGGTAGTCGTCCTCGCGGTTGGCGCGAGCGAAGGGGGCGATGTAGCGGCGCTCCACGGTGCGAGGGCCTCCGGGCAGGGTGTCGTCGGCGACCCATTGGGTGATGACGGTACCGTCGGGAGCCTTGGGCTGGCCGCCCTCTGGCGTGTCGGCATAGGCCCATAGGTCGTCCCAACCGAGATTGCCGTCGCGCGTCTTGCCATCCGGTGTCTGGATGCGGGTCTTGGGCGTCTTGCTGCCGCCTTTGCGAGGCAGGCCAACTCCGATGAGGCCCTTGCTGTTGGTGAAGACGATGCGGCCGTTGATGTCGTACCAGGTATCGCGCTCGTAGCCCTGCATGACCGGGAACTGAACGCGGTAGATGAGCAGCAATTCGTCCAGCGTCAAGCCAAGGGCCTGGGCCACTAGGACGTCAATTTCCACCAGTGCCATACGGCGGGCGTAGTCGCTGCGTAGCGCGCAGTGGCGGGTCCAAGTGCTGGTGAGGTTTACCCAGAAGTCTTGAGGCAGACGCGGGTTGTCAGGCTGGCTCCAACGCTGCTCCGAAAATTCAATTTCGTATACATCACCCCAAATCTGGACATAGTGGGCAGTTAAGCAATTCATGACCAGCGCTCGGGCCTGCAGGCCTGCCTTCTCGGCCGCCGAAACTGTTGGCGATATTGTTGGCAGCTGCCCCATTAGTGAAATGTTCGCATGTCCAGAGCCAGTGCTCTTTACGCGAAAGTCAGCCACCACCGACATCGTCATTGCCAAGAATGAAATGAGCTCGTCCGACTCCCGAAAAGCGGTTGCAAGTACAGTATGAATCTGAGCCGGCCCAGGCGGGACCAATGCCGTCGTTAGCGTTCGCTCCGATGCCGAGCCAATCATTTCCCTATTAACCAACCGATAGAAATCAACCACAGGCCGGCCGCTTGATTCTCCGGACTCCGTCCAACGTACGCGCGGCATTCTTCTTCGGTACTCAACTTTATCCGCCATCGGCAAATAGTTGCTTCGCGGAATGTAGTCGTCGGGAAGGGCGTCAAGGTCCAGGTTGTCGTAGTGCCCTTTTTCAGTACAAACTCGCCTTGGCGTCTTATTAAAAGGGTTGGCGAGAAAAAAATGTGGACCGGAAATAATCCAGTCCTCGCACCGCCCCGGGAAATCATGATGGCCTTCCTGGCGTCGAGCCAAGGTTCCATCGTCGCGCTGCCCGGTCTCGTTCCACATCTCCGTCGAGAAAATATTCTCACCCAAATCGGAAAGACGACGAGACCAGTTGGCAAGCTTGCCGAGCACCTTCGCAAGCGCCCCCGCATGTATTGCTGGAAGCCTTGCTTGGCGTGGTGGAGTGCCAGGCTCATCGTAGAGGGCGGCAAACGAGGCAAGTGCCAGCTCATCTACCCACACGACACGGTCTAGATGCCCGGCCAAATTCCACTCGCTAGAGTCGGTCTTTATTCCACCAGGTAGGCCACTGCCGTCGTGGTTAAAACAGTTCTCAATAGTGCTAGGAACAAAAAGATTTGAGATGCTGGCGAAGGATGCACCCGTTTTCTCTGCTCCGTATACATTCAAGCTAAATTTTCGAGTGTGCCCTATCGGAAATAACTTGAAATGATTTATAAACTGCAGGTGGTATCTGAGTCGAATATAGACGTGCTCGCGAAGGCGTCCGCCGCCACTATCGTCATAAACCCCTTCCTCATGTATGAACGCAGAAATTCCTTGGGCGCTGGACATTTCCCAACCGAGAGGCAAAAAGCACTTGTATAGGTTTGATGGTATTCCGCGAAGTAGTGGATAATTTTGCACGGCATTCAAGAAGCCCTGAATGCCCTTGGTCTCTTGGAGTTCATCAGTCCATGCTGACTGAAGAGTGGAGTAGCTCGCAAAAGCCAATTCGCGCGCCTTAGCCAGTTCTGTTGCACCGAATCCTCTGACGGCAAACATCGGATTGAACTCTCCCAGCACTCCAGCTTCATTCCATTCCACCTTTAGCCAAGGCGGGTTTCCGAGGATGAGGTCGAAATCGCCGCGCCGAATCAACACATCAGCGAAGCACAGCTCCCAGTGCATGAAGCGCCGCCGCGAAGAGATGCCCTCCACCACCGCAACACGCGGGAAGTGTTCGCGCAGCCTCTTGATGCGCAACTGCCCAAACCGGTCGTGTAGGTTGGGTCGCTCAGCCGACTGCTGCAGCTTGAGCTGCACCTCGAATCCCGCAAAGGTGGGCTGCACTTCGGGCACGAGCAGCTGAGGCTCAGCTCTGGCGGGCAGGAGGCCCAGCGAGCCCTGCGGTGCGAGGTCCACCACATTGCCTTCCAGGATGGCCCCGACCTCCATCCACCAAGCCTCGCGACTCGGTAGGCGCTCGCTCTCTGTGATGGGCCAGAACCACAGCGCGCACCAGTAGTCCATCACCAGCTTCAGCCGGCGGAAGGGCGTGGCGAGGTCGCCGTCCTCGTTTAGCAGGCCTTGCTTGCGAACGTCCTCCTTCTGGGCGCGTGACAGCGGTGATGCCTCACCATCCTGCTCTTTGCGATGCGGCCAGATGTCGAGCGGGTCCTCCGTCTTGGCGCGGTCACGCGCCAGCGCCTCGGTGTGTTCCTCCCAGAGCTCGTCAACCTTGCTGCTGAGCTGCTGTAGGCGGGCCACCTCGTGCTGTTCCAGCGGTGCGTTGAAGGCCTTGCGCCACTTCTTCAGCCGCTCGAAATCGTCGGGGTAGAGCTTTTTGGCGTCCTTGTCGCCATAGTCGGCCATGCCTGGGTCGGGCAGCAGGAAGTGCCAGATTTCGTCTGGTTGTCGCGGCTCGGCCAGCGTGACCTTACGTGGTGGTTCTTCATGCCAGGCAGGCTTGGCGCCCTTGATGACGCTGGTGGCGCGGAACACCTGGCGACGTGCGCCGATAAGGCTGTTGCCAGCGAAGAGCTGGTAGCCGAACCAGGGCACACGGGCCGGCTTGAGCGGCAGCGGGTTGCCGTCCTTGTCCTCGGTGGGCTCGCCGTAAATTGCGTTCAGCCACAGCGAGACCTCGGCCAGCTCCACGGCGACCGGGTTCAAGTCCACGCCGAAGACATTGCGGTCGGCCAGCACCATGCGGACCTTTTGCAGCTCCTGCGGGTACTCGTCGTGGGGGATGCGCTTGCCTTCCTCCTGCTGCTTGCGCTCCAGGTAGGCGTCGGCCAACTGATTAACGGCCTCGTTCAAGAAGGCCGCGCTGCCCATGGCGGGCTCGCACACCGTGAGGGTGAGGATGTCGTCGGCCTCCTGGACGCGGCCGTTCTCGGGGGCCAGCAGCTCCTTGAGCGCGTACTTCACCAGGCACTGCGTGAGCACTTGCGGGGTGTAATAGCTGGCGCTCTTTTGCCGGTCCCGCCCGGCCAGGCGGTAGATGAAGCTGCCCTTGGGGTGCATGCGCAGCTTGCGGTGGCCGGCCTCGGTGAGGTCGTAGACCTTCTCGTCGTCCTTGTACTCATCGATGCGGCTGCGGGGGACGAACCAGGCGTTCTCCAGCAGGTCGGCATCGCTGTCTTTGGCGCGGGACTTGGTGCTATTGTCGTCTTCGGCATCACTGCCTTCGTCGCCATCGTCATCGACTGCCGCGCGGGCCTTCTTCGGAGCGGGCTTGACCTCGTAGAGGTCTTCCTCAGCAAAGAAGCCCCGGTAACTGAGCAGGGCCTCGTACACGGCACCCAGCTGGTTGATGGACAGCAGCTGGTAACTGACCCGGCCGCTGCGACGGCCCTTGCCCTGACCCTTGCTGAGCGAGAGCAGGCGGATGACCCGCTGCCAGACCTCGTTGTGGAACTGCACCTTGCTGAGCAGGGGCATGGCGCTGTCGTCGAACAGGCGGCTGTCGAGCGGGGCAAGGGCGAAGGTGTCCTTGGCACCTGGGGTGTTCTCGTGCAAGCCGGTCTGGGTGCCCATGCCGTAACCCTGGGACACGAGCTTGAACAGGCGCCGCAGGGTGATGTCGAAGTATTTGCCCTCGCGGGACTGCGGCGTGGGCAGGGGTTGCAGCTCCAGGTCGCGCAGGCTCTCCAGGCTGTAACCCCGCAGGTAGACCTCGCTTTTCTGAATTGGCACGTAACCCAGCTCGGGCCGCGCCTCGATGTAGAACATGAAGAGCAGCCGGTAGACCATGCGCAGGCTCTCCAGGCTGAGCTGCGCAGCGTCAAGCTTGTACTGGCCTGTGTAAATGCTCTTCTTGCTGCCGCTGGCCTGCTCGTCCAGCTGGCGAGCGGCTTCGTTGCCCAGCAGCTCGATGGCCTCACGCAGTGCGTACTTCAAGCTCTCGCTGACGCTGAAGGCATTGGCATGGGCTCGCTCATCCAGCCGCTCCAGCAGGCTGCTGCCTTCGCCAGGAGCCAGGCAATCCTTGTGCAGCAACACCGCACAGGCCTTGAGCGTGTCGGCGTCTTTGCGGTCGAGGATGTCGGCCCAGCTGAAGCGAAGGGCACGGTTGTTGGGCCACTTGTAGCGGTCGAGCAGCAGCCAGTCGTCCAGGCCAAGCAGCAACACGTAACGCGGCGGCTGGTCGGCGCCAAAGACGGCATCAGACAGCAGGTCGGCCCAGGTTTCACCGGCCAAGTCTTTGGGCACGCTGCCATTGCCGTAGTGGAAGGACAGCAGCTGGTGGTCCAGCAGGTCTTCACCTTCAGCGCCCGGCTGGTAGGCCGGGATGATGGCCAGGCGCTGGCCCTGAACCCGCCAGACCGGCAGCGGAGAGCCGGGGACGAACTCTTCGGTCGTCAGCTCCTTGGGTGCAGCCGGGTAACCGAGCGCCTGCAGCAAGCCAGACTGCATTTGGGTGAAAGCGTGCCAGCGCTCGTTGGGCTCATGTGCGCGTTGGACCTGGCCGCGCAGCGCGAACCAGCGCTGGGCCCAGGACTGCAGGCGCTTGGGTGGGGCGCGGTGGGCGTCGTCGCCCACGTGCTCGGCCTCGGCGGCGTCCCAGGCGTCCAGGCGCTCTTTGACGTCGTTCTTGAAGACCTCAGCCAGGTAGTGGTGGCTGTAGAACTCGTTCTCGTTGGTGATGCCGGCGAAGGTTTGAACGGCTTCCAGGACAGGCATGGTCAGGCTCCGGCAGCGTGTGGGTGGCAGACCCCGGCGAGCACCTGAATCCAGGGCTGCGGCTCGGTGGTGAGGGTGTCGCGCACCCACTGGCGGTAGTCGTCGAAGACTCGGTTGATTTGCTGGCTGCGCTGCTCAAAGCGGCCGCGCTTTACGGTCTCGAGCTGCTTCGCCAGGTCCAGCTGAAGCTGTTCGACTTGGCGGCCTTGCAGGCGCTCCAGTTCCGCCAACGTGCCTTGCAGGCGCTGGTTGAGCTGGGCAGCAAAGGCTTGCTGGCGCTCCAGCATGTGCTGGTGCATGCGCTGCACGGCGGCGGGTAGTGCTTGCTGCATTAAGAGCGGCTAACAAAACGGTGCGAGATGGCGAATGCAAATGACGCAGCAAGCCAGAGAAAGCAGCGCGACATGAATATCGATGCGACGTT
>NZ_FOMQ01000027.1 GCF_900112675.1 Paracidovorax konjaci
CGGGCCATCGCTGCGCTCGGCCTGGGATGCGCGAGTGCTGCGCACCGCGCACCATTCTTTGAGGAGGACGTAGCGCCCTGCCTGGACCGAGCGCAGCGACGGTCCTCCCAGGCCGAGCAACGCGATGGCCCGAAGGACTTCAGCAGGCCGAGCGAAGCGACGGCCCGGAACGCCCCTTCTGGATGCGCCTGGGGCGCGCAGGGGGCGGGGTGGCGGGTGTGCCGAAGGACACACCCGCTTCAACATCTGGCTCGCCGCGGCTGTTTGAGCGGAGCGCGCCAGCGCGCAGCGAGTTCCGCGGCGCACCCCGCCACCGAGCACCCCAGGTCGCCCCGCAGCGAAGCGGAGGGGTCGCAGACAGCAGGGTCGCCTTTTCTTTGCCTACTTTCTTTTGGCGAAGCAAAAGAAAGTAGGTGCGCCGCCGGGCGCACCCCCCGGCCCCGGAAAGCAAACAAAAAACAACCCTCCGCCAAGACCAACGGAAGCAACGTAACCACCAATCAACTACAAAAACAATAGCAAACTATCCAATGAATCCGCCGGCATAGAAGCAAAAAGACCCCAAAACCATGCTCACCGTCCACCACCTCCACCAGTACTACGGCGGCTCCCACATCCTCCGCGACGTGAGCCTCACCGCCGCCCCCGGCAAGGTCACCGTCCTCCTGGGCCGCAACGGCGTCGGCAAGACCACGCTGCTCAAGAGCCTCATGGGCCTGGTCGCCGTGAAGAGCGGCGAGATCGTCTGGGAAGGCCAGCCCATCCAGGGCCGGACCCCCTACGAGCGGGCCCGCGCCGGCATCGGCTTCGTCCCCCAGGGCCGCGAGATCTTCGGGCGCCTCACGGTGGAGGAGAACCTGCGCATGGGCCTGGCCTACAAGAGCGGCTCCACGCCCGTGCCGGAGCACCTCTACACGCTGTTCCCCGTGCTGCAGCAGATGCTGGGCCGCCGCGGCGGCGACCTGTCGGGCGGGCAGCAGCAGCAGCTGGCGATCGCGCGGGCGCTGGCCCCGAGCCCGCGCCTGCTGATCCTGGACGAGCCCACCGAGGGAATCCAGCCCAGCATCATCAAGGACATCGGCCGCGTCATCCGCCGCCTGGCCGACGAAGGCCTGGACGGGCACCCGGTGGCGGTGCTGCTGTGCGAGCAGTACTACGACTTCGCCGAGGAGCTGGCCGACGAGTACCTGGTGATGGAGCGCGGCGAGGTGATCGCGCGCGGGCCCGGCAGCGAGATGCAGGCGCGCGGGATCCGCCAGCTCGTGGCGATCTGAACAGCACTCCCGCGCCTGCCGGGTGGGGCAGGGTGGGGCAGGGCGGGGCAGGGCGGGGCAGGGCGGGGTAGGGCCGGGCTTGACCGGCTTGACCGCGGCAAGGCCGCACCCCTATGCTGGCAGCCGGGCGCGGACGCTACCGTGCCGCTCTCCAGAGACACTCCCCCGGCCCCGCGCAGCCCTCCTTGCCCCACCCATGTCCTTGCCCTCCGCCCCAGGCCCCGAAGACCCGCCCTCCGCCATGGCCCCGGCCGCGCCGCCGAATCCGGGAGGGGGCGTGCCGCTGCTGCAGGAGCGCGACATCACGCTGCTGAAGGCGGGGGTGCGGGATTTCGCGCAGTTGGCCGCGTCGCTGCCGCCGGCGCAGTCCCGCGACTGGATGGAGCGCATCCTGGCTTGCGTGCACGGCCAGCTGGCCACGTACGGCGGCGAACTGGCGCACTGGACGGGCGAGAACGCCGCCGTGGTGTTCCGGCCCGGCGAGACCGCCGACGACAGCGTGCAGCGCGCGGCCATGTACGCGGTGGCGCTGCAGATGGCGCTCAAGGAACTCAACGAGGCCTGCCGCAACGAGCGCCTGCCGCCCGTGTACGTGGGCGTCGGCATCGCCTGCGGCCCCGCGCTGGTGGGCGACGGGGCGCCGGCCGGCAGCGGTCGCCAGGCCCCGCTGCTGCTCGGCGAGGTGGTGGCCGAGGCCTCGCAGCTGCGCGCCTTCGCGCTGCGCGGCCAGGTGCTGGTGAGCGAGGCGGTCTACCAGCGCTGCTGGACGATGGCTTCGGTGTCGGCGCCGGTGCAGGTCTTCGTGAAAGGCCGCTCGGGCCAGCTCTCCATGCGCGAGCTGGTGGCCGTGCCGGGCCGCAAGCTCAAGGTGCCGCGCCAGGAATTCCGCCGCAGCCTGCGCGTGGAGGCCAACCTGCCCTGCACCTGCCAGCGCGTGCAGGACGGCGCCGTGCTGCTGCACGCCGTGCCGTGCTCCGTGCGCGACATGGGCTACCACGGCGCGCTGCTGGAACTGGCCGAGCCGGTGCCGATGCACGGCGAGCTGCGACTGGCGTTCGACCTGCCCATCGCCCGGTACCAGGCGCGCGACGTGTATGCGCGCGTGGTCACGCTCAACACCACGGGGCCGCAGGTGCTGGCGGGCGTGGAATTCACGGCCACCAGCGCGGAGTTCGACACCCAGGTCCGGCGCTTCGTGCAGGGCATGGTCGCGGGCGGGTAGGGCGCATGGAGCCCTTGCGGTTCGAAGGCGTCATCGCCTCGTGGAACGACGCGCGCGGCTTCGGCTTCATCGCGCCGGCGGCCGGCGGCGATCCGGTGTTCGTCCATGCCAGGGCATTCGCCGCGCAGGCACCGGCGCGGCCGCAGGCCGGCATGCGCGTGAGCTTCGCCGTGGAGCCCGGGCCGCAGGGCCGCAAGCGGGCCTGCCGGGTCGCGCCCGTGTCTGCGTCTCCAGCCATCGCTGCGGAGCGTTCCGCCCCCCGTGGCGGCAGTGGCCGCAGCGGCGGCAATGGCAAGGGCGGGCGTTCATCGGGGCCGCCGCGTTCGCGCCGCCGCGCAACGGCCGCGCCGGGTCGGGGGGCGCTGTGGGCATTGCCGGCGTTTGCCGTGTTCTGCGCGGTGCTGGGGCTGGCCGGCTCGCTGCCGCGGTGGACATTCGCCGTGTACGGCGGCATGGGCCTCACGACTTTCCTCGCCTATGCCTGGGACAAGGCGAGCGCGATCAACGGCGGCTGGCGCACGCGCGAGAGCAGCCTGCACCTGCTGGCCCTGGCCGGCGGATGGCCCGGCGCGCTGCTGGCGCAGCAGTTCCTGCGGCACAAATCCGCCAAGGCCGAATTCCGCGCGGTGTTCTGGATGACGGTAGTGATCAATGCCGCGGCGCTGGGCGTGCTCTGCTCGCCGTTCGGCGCGGAGTTGCGGCGCGCGCTGGCCGCGTAGCGGCGGCCGGCGTGCCGCCAGCGGGCGCGTCAGGCGGGGCAGCCCAGTGCGTCCGCGAGGGCGCCGATGGTGGCGCAGTGCAGGTGGTTGCCGGGCCGGGGCGAGACATCCTTGGGCCGCACGGCGCCGAATTCGTGCGGGCGCTCGATGTAGGCCGTGCGCAGCCCGCAGGCGCGCGCGGCTTCCAGGTCCTCGTGGTGGGCCGCCGCCATGAGCACCGCTTCCGGCGGCAGCCCGAAGACCTCGGCCGCGCCGCGGTACACGGCCGGGTCGGGCTTGTAGGCCCGGAACACCTCGGCGGACAGGATGCAGTCCCAGGGCAGGCCCGCGGCCTTGGCCATGTTCGCCAGCAACCCCAGGTTGCCGTTGGAGAGCGGGCTCACCATGAAGCGCTGGCGCAGCCGCTGCAGGCCGCCCACGCTGTCGGGCCAGGGCTGCAGCCGGTGCCAGGCGCGGTTGAGGTGGTCGCGCGCGGCGCCGTCCCAGTACGCCAGCCCGAAGCGGGGCAGCAGGCCGTCGAGGATCTCGCGGTGCAGCGTGTCCAGCGCCACCCAGCCCCGCTCGCCGCTGCGCACGCGCTGCATGGCCGGCTGGTAGCCCGCGCGCCAGGCCAGCGCGAAGGCGTCGCCGTCCACCTGCGGGGCCAGCGCCGCCAGCTCGCGCACGATGCTGCCGTGCCAGTCCACCACCGTGCCGAACACGTCGAACACGACCAGCCGGATGTCCCGGAATGCCTCCATGCCGCCGGGCGCGGCGGGGGTGGAGTGCGGTGCGGAGGCGGCGGGGGGCGGTGGCGTGTGCATGGCGCCCATCATGGCCGCACCGGGCCGGCGGCGGCCTCCGGGGGTTCCCTCGGACGGCCGACCCCACGCGGCGCGGGGGCGGCCGTGTGCGGGCTGCAGGCGGCGGAGGTGTTTGGCAGAATCCGGGTTTACCCTGACTCGCCCGCCCCATGCCCCTGACGACGCCCGCCTGCCTTCCCCCGGTTTCCTGCCACCCTGGCACGGGAGGCATTCGATGAGCGGGCCTCCGGCGATCCCCGGCGGCGGCCTGGCCACCGCGCCGGACGCGGCCGCGCAGGCCGCCCCGCGCCCGGGCATGGCGGCGGCGCTGATCGGCCTGGGCGTGGGGGGCTTTTCCATCGGCACCGGCGAGTTCGTCATCATGGGCCTGCTACCCGAGGTGGCGCACGACATCGGCGTGACGATCCCGCAGGCCGGCCATGTGATCAGCGCCTATGCGCTGGGCGTGGTGATCGGCGCGCCGGTGCTGGCCGTGCTGGCCGCGCGCTGGGGGCGGCGCGCTCTGCTCATCGCGCTCATGGCCGTCTACGCGCTGGGCAATTTCGCCTCGGCGCTCGCGCCGGGGTATGTCTCGCTCAACCTGCTGCGCTTCATCACCGGGTTGCCGCACGGCACGTATTTCGGCGTGGCCGCGCTGGTGGCGGCGTCGCTCGCGCCGCCGGGCCGGCGTGCCAGCGCCGTGGGCATGGTGATGCTGGGGCTCACGGGCGCCACGCTGGCCGGCGTGCCCGTGGCGGCGGCGCTGGGCCAGCATTTCGGGTGGCGGGCGGCCTTCGTCTTCGTGGGGGCGATCGCGGTACTGGCCATGGCCATGGTGCGCCGCGGCGTGCCCTACATCCCGCCCGACGCGGCCGCGAGCCCCTGGCGCGAGCTGGGCGCGCTGCGGCGCAAGCAGGTATGGCTCACGCTGGGCATCGGCGCCATCGGCTTCGGCGGCATGTTCTCGGTCTTCAGCTACATCAAGCCCACGCTCACCGAGGTGGCGGGCCTGCCCGTCGCGGGCGTGCCGCTGGTGCTGGCCCTGTTCGGGGCCGGCATGGTGGCCGGCAACCTCGTGGGCGCCCGGCTGGCCGACCGCTCGCTGATGCGCACCATCGGCGGCCTGCTGGTGTGGTCCGTGCTGGTGCTGGGGGGCTTCGTGTTCGCCGCGCACCATGTGGCGACGGCGGCACTGGCCACGTTCCTCATCGGCACCATCGTGGCCATCGGCCCGGCGCTGCAGATCCGGCTCATGGACGTGGCCGGCGACGCGCAGACCCTGGCGGCAGCGCTCAACCACTCGGCCTTCAACTGCGCCAACGCGCTCGGCGCGTGGCTGGGCGGCCTGGCGATCACGGCCGGCCTGGGCTGGACATCGACGGGCTGGGTGGGCGTGCTGCTGGGCCTGGGCGGCATCGGCGTCTTCGCCGCATCGCTGGCCGCCGAGCGCGCGGACCGCCGCCGGGGCTGAAGCCCTGCGTGCAGGGCCCCGGCGCTCGCTCAGGCGGGCAGGGCCGCGGAGCGGCGGCCGCGGTGCCAGTGCCCCACGCCGTTCATCACCATCACGCAGCAGGCGAGCCACACGCCGCCGGTCACCCAGCCCGCGAGCACGTCGCTCGCGTAGTGCACCTGGAGCACCACGCGGCTCCAGCCCACGGTGAAGGCCACCGCCACGGCCGCCAGCAGCGCGGGCAGGTGCAAGCGCGGCGGCAGCAGGCGCAGCGCCAGATAGGCCAGCATGCCGTAGGCCACCAGGGCGCTGCTGCTGTGCCCACTCGGAAAACTGAAACCGTCCGCCGCGGAAACGCCGTGCGTGTGCTCGGGCCGCACGCGCTCGAAGGCATGTTTGAAGCCCCGCGTGAGCAGGCCGTTGCCGGCCAGGGCGGCGGCCCACCCCGCGGCCAGCAGCCGGTGGCGCCGCCACCAGAGCGCGATCGCCACGCCGACGGCCAGCACGGCGAGCACTTCCTTGTCGCCCGCGTGGGTGAGGCGGGCGAACAGCGTGAGCGTGGACACGCCGGCCTGGTCGCGCAGCGTGGCCGCCAGCACCTGGTCCAGGCGGGCCCAGGCGGTGGGTGCGGCCCATTCCTGCGCGAGGGCGCCCAGCAGTTCGGCGCAGGCCCACAGCAGCAGGGCCGAGGCGCCCATCGCCACAAGGAGGCGCGGCACCGCATGGCGCGGCTCGGACCAGCGCGTGAACCAGGGCGCGCAGCGGGGCGCTGCCGCCTGGGCCGCGCCCCATGCGCTCGCCGCGGTGGCCAGCGCCAGCGCCAGCCCCGCGCCCCACACGGCCACCGGGTGGGTGCCTGCCCAGGCGGCCCAGGACTGCGGGTCCGTCATGCCGGCACCCCCAGGGGCGGAGTGGCCGCGTGCCCCGCGCTGCGGGCGGGCTGGCGGGCCATGCCGGCGTGGCCGGCAAGCGGGTGCGGGTCGGGGGCGCGGTCGGGACGTTGGGGGCAGCGGGGCATCGGGTGGTTCGGGCTCGGCAGTCGGGTCAACGGAAGGCGCGCATGTTGACACGCCCTGCCGGCCGGCGTTTCCAAGACCCGGCGCGGTATCGGAGATTGCGGCGGCGGGCGCCCGCCGCGCCTTCCGCCCGCGGCCCGGCTGTCGGCCCGCGCCGACACGGCCTGCGCCTGCCCTCCGATGCGGCCCTGCAGTGCGCGCCCGCAGAATCGGCCGAATGCTGCGGGGCGGCCGCGCCGCGGTTATCCTGCCGCCGGCACCGCGCCACCCCGGCCGGGCCTGCGGGCTCCAGGCCCGCCGGCCCCCTTGCAACGCACACCGCAACGCTCCCTTCAACGCCTGCCCGCACCCATGCCGCCCCACGCACCGCCTACTCCCCCCGCCGCGCCCGGGCCCGTGCACCTGGTGGTGCCCCACCGGCCCGGCGCGGACCACTCCCAGTTGCGTGCCCGGCTGGAGGCGCTGGAGCCGCTGCGCCAGCACGCCGTGCAGTGGCATGTGCCCGCGCAGCGGGCCGGCATCGTGCAGGCGGCCGACGAGGCGGCGCGGGCCGCGCTGCTGTCGGGCGGCATCGTGGTGGCCTGCGGCGGCGACGGCACCATCAATGCGGTGGCCACGGCCGCCTGGCGCCACGAGGTGCCCATGGGCGTGATCCCCGCCGGCACCTTCAACTATTTCGCGCGGGAGCAGAGCCTCTCGCTGGACCTCTCCCAGGCCGCCGCGGACATCCTGCAGGCGCAGCGCCGCGGCGACATGCGGCCCGTGCGCGTGGGCTACGTGAACGAGCGCATGTTCCTCGTCAACGCCGCGGTGGGCCTGTACCCGCGCCTGCTGGAGCAGCGCGAACTCGCCTCGCGCCGGTTCGGCCGCTCGCGCTGGGTGGCCGTGGTGTCGGCGGTGTGGAGCTTCTTTCGCCCGGCGTCGGCACGGCGCTGGCGCGTGTCGCTGCGCGCGCACCGCGGCGCCGATGCGCTGGTGCGCGAGGAATTCTTCGCCTCCACCCTTTTCGTGGGCAACAACCCGCTGCAGCTCGACCGCCTGGGCATCCCGCAGGCGCGCGACGTGGCCGAGGGCGACCACCTCGCGGTGCTGCTGCTCAAGCCGCAGGGCCGCTGGGCCACCGCGCGCACCGTGTGGCATGCCGCCATCGGCCAGCTCGACCGCGACGAGGCGGTGATCAGCCTGGCGTGCTCCGAGATGGAGGTCGAGCCCGCGAGCTGGCGCCCGCTGCAGGTGAAGGTGGCGTTCGACGGCGAGCGCGAATGGATGCCGCCGCCGCTGCGCTTCCGCGTGGAAGACCGGCCGCTCTGGCTGGTGGCGCCCACGGCCACCGCGAAGGACGACGAGGGGGCCGCCGCGCAGGCCACGCCCGCGGCCGTCCCCGCCCGGGCGGAGCCCGACCCGGATCCCGATCCTCCTGGCGTCCTGCCGGTGCCCGGCACCGCGCCGGGGCTGGCGGCGGTCGCCTCCTGAACACGCAAGCGTGCGGCGGACCATGGGCGTACTGATGCACCTGTCCGACCTGCACTTCGGTGCGCACGACCCGCGGGTCTGCGCTGCCGTGCATGCGCTGGCGCGCGAGCTGCAGGTCTCCGTGGTGGTGGTGTCGGGCGACCTCACGCAGCGCGCCACGGCCGGGCAGTTTGCCGAGGCGCATGCCTTCATCGCCGCGCTGCAGGCCCCGCGCACGGTCGTGTTGCCCGGCAACCACGACCTGCCGCTCTTCGCGTGGTGGGAGCGGCTCGGCCAGGCCTACCGGCGGTATGCCCGCTGGTGGGGCGACGACCTGGAGCCGGTGTGCGACGCGGGCGGGTTCTTCGTGGTCGGCGTCAACACCACGCGGGCCTGGCGGCACCAGCGCGGCAGCCTGTCGCACGCACAGATCGTGGCCGTGGCGCAGCGCCTGGACGCCGCGCCGCCGGACCGCTGGCGCATCGTCGTCACGCACCACCCGCTGGTGGCCCGGCACACGGCAGACGGCGACCACCGGCCCCACCGCGCCGGCGAGGCGCTCGTGTGCTGGCGCAACGCCGGCGCGGACCTGCTGCTGTCGGGCCATGCGCACGAGCCCGCCCTGCGCGAGGTGCTGCCGGGCCTGTGGGCCGCGCACGCCGGCACGGCCGTTTCGGTGCGGCTGCGCGCCGATGCGCCCAACAGCCTGCTCACCCTGGACGATCCGGCGTCGGGCGAGAGGCGTCTCACGCGGTGGGACTTCGATCCGGGGCAGGGGGTGTTTACCCGGGGGGGTACCGGAATCCTGCGGAACTGAGGCCGGCACGGTCCAGCAGGATGCAGACATGGCGGTTCCGAGCATTTGTCAAAGGCCTGCGAAATGGTAAAAAACCGTTGCTACAGGGAGGAACCTCATTTGGCACCGAAAGTCCGGGCGCCCCGCGCCTGTGTGCCCATCCATTGCCGCCCGCACGGCAGCCTGCGGCCGGGCGCCATCGCCTGGCGGGCACTGCTGGCGCTGGCCCTGGTGCTGGGGGGCGCGCAGGCCCAGGCGCAAACCTCTGCACCCGTGCCATCCCCATCGAAGCCACAGCCCGCACCCCCGGCCGGTGCTTCCGGAGCGGCCGCCTTGCGGCCCGAGGCCGCGAGCGCTGCCGGCGCGCGGCCCGCGGTGGCGACCGGTGCGCCCTACCGCCTGCGCATCGTGGGCAACCTGGGCGCGCTGTCCCAGTACTCGAAGCGTGAAGCGCCGTTCTGGACCCAGGACCTGCCGCGGCTGAGCGGGGGGCGGTTCACCGCCTCCATCGTGCCCTTCGACCGCGCGGGCGTGCCCGGCATCGAGATGCTGCGGCTCATCGAACTGGGCGTGGTGCCCCTGGGCACGGTGCTCATGAGTTCCCTCACCGCGCAGTACCCGCAGTACACCGCCCCCGACCTGCCCGGGCTCAACCCGACGCTGGCCGACCTGCGCTCCGCCGTGCAGGCCTTCCGCCCCTATCTGCAGACGGCCCTGCGCGAGCGCCACCACTTCGAGATGCTGGCCGTGTACGTCTATCCGGCGCAGGTGCTCTTCTGCCAGAAGGCGCTGTCGGGGCTGTCCGACCTGGTGGGGCGCCGCGTGCGCGTTTCGTCCGCCGCCCAGGCCGACTTCATCGCCGCGCTCGGCGGCATCCCGGTCTACACGGGCTTCGGGCAGATCGTCGCGAGCCTGCAGGCGGGCGACAGCGAGTGCGCGGTCACCGGCACGATGTCGGGCAACACGCTCGGGCTGCACCGCATGACGCGCTACCTCTACCCGCTGCCGATCACCTGGGGCCTGTCGTTCTTCGGCGCCAACGACGAGGCCTGGAGCGCCATGCCGCAGGACCTGCGGGCCCTGCTGCTGCGCGAGCTGCCCAAGCTGGAGGAAGCCGTCTGGCGCGACGCCGCGTCCGAGACCGCCGAAGGCATAGCCTGCAACAGCGGCGCGGCCTCCTGCACGCGCGGCGAGAAAGGCACGATGGTGGTGGTGCCCGTGTCGGATGCCGACGAGGCGCGCCGACAGCGCCTGCTGCGCGAAGCCGTCCTGCCCAACTGGCTGCGCCGCTGCAGCGGCAACTGCGCCGAGGTCTGGAACGCCACCCTCGGGCCGGCGCGCGGCATTCCCGCCACGAGGAGCCCGTGATGCCGGCCATGTCGCTGCGCCTGCGGGGAGCCGTGTTGATCGCGATGGCGGCGTTCGTGCTCGGGCTCGTGGCCGCCGCGGGCGGTCTCATCCTCAATGCCCGGCATGCGGCCCTGGCCGAGAGCGAGGCGCAGGTGACACGCTTCTCGGCCGGGGCCGAAGCCGCGCTGAACCGTGCGCTGCTCGGCCTGGACGTTCTGCTCGCGAGCACCGACGACATGATCGACCTGTGGCGCGTGCGCGAGCCCCGGCCCGATCCGGCCTTCGTCGGGCAGCTGCTGCGCAACGCGGCCCGGCAGAACATCCTGGTGCGCACGGTGGTGCTGCTGGATGCGCGGCGCACGGTGGTCGCGTCGTCGGATGCCATCGGCGCGCGCGTGCCGTCCGAACTGCCGACGGGCTTCTTCGACGAGGTCATTTCGCAGGGCATGCCCACGCTGGCGCTCAGCGCGCCCACGGTCAGCTTCGCGAGTTCGGAGCGGGTGCTGTATGCCGCGCGGCCCATCCGCTCGGAGGACGGCGAGCGGCTGGTCGCCGTGCTGCAGGTGCCCGTGAGCATGCTGGTGGCCGTACTCGCACAGGGCGCCGACATCCCCGGGCTGGAGGTGACCTTCGAGCGCGGCCGGGGCGATTTGATCATCGGCTCGTCGAGCCGGGGCGAGGCGCGGGGCCGCGCGCGCGTGTCGCCCCTGGGCGACGACACCGCCGCCTCCAGCGCCTGGGGCCAGCCCGCGCGTCTGTCCGGCGTGCCCGCGCTGGTGGTGGCGCGGCCCATCCTCTACCAGGGGCTGTGGGTCTCGTCGAGCCTGCCCGAGGCCGCGGCGCTCGCGCGCTGGCGCCTGGAGCGCAACGCCATCGTGGCCGTCGCCACGCTGCTGGCCGCCACGGTGCTGGCGGCCGGCGGCTTCGCGATGGCCTACCTCGGCCGCATGAACCGCGCGCGCAACGACATCGCGCGTTCCAAGGCCACGCTCGAGCAGGCGCTGGGCTCCATCGTCAGCGGCTTCGTGCTGCTGGACCCGCGCTTCCGCGTCCTGCAATGGAACCGGCGCTTCGAGGAGATCTTCCCGTGGCTCAAGGACATGATGGTCGTGGGCCTGCCGTTCCGCGACGTGCTGGAAGCCACCGTGCGCTACCACCTGCCGGAGGCCGACGAGGCCGGGCGGCGGGAATGGGTCGAGCAGCGGCTGCTGCAGCAGCGCAACCCGCGCGGCACGCACGAGCAGATGCTGCCCAACGGCCACTTCATCCAGATCACCGAGCGCTCCACGCCCGAGGGCGGGCTCATGATCACCTACCACGACGTGACCGAACTGCGCCGTGCCAGCGCCGAGATCGAGAGCCTGGCGTTCTACGACCTGCTCACGGGCCTGCCCAACCGGCGCCTGCTGCTCGACCGGCTCCACCAGGCGCTGGCCACCGCGCAGCGCTCGCGGCAGTTCGGCGCGCTGCTGTTCCTCGACCTCGACCATTTCAAGACCCTCAACGACACGCAGGGCCACGAGGTGGGCGACATGCTGCTGCAGCAGGTCGCCGTGCGCCTGCGCAGCTGCGTGCGTGCCGCCGACACGGTGGCCCGGCTGGGCGGCGACGAGTTCGTGGTCATGCTGTGCGACCTCTCGCACGACCGCGACGAGGCCGCCTCGCTCGCGCGCCGCATCGGCGAGAAGATCCTGCACGCCGTCGCGCAGCCCTACCAGCTGCACCAGCAGGTGCACCACAACACTTGCAGCATCGGCGCGACCGTGTTCGGCGATGCGCGGCAGACCGCGGCCGATCTGCTCAAGCAGGCCGACATCGCCATGTACCAGGTCAAGGCGCGGCGTGGCAATGCGCTGTGCTTCTTCGACCCGCAGATGCAGGTCGTCATCAGCCAGCGCGCGCAGCTCGAATCCGACCTGCAGGCCGCCATCGCCGCCAACCAGTTCGTGCTGTACTACCAGCCGCAGTTCTCGCGGTCGGGGAAGGTGATCGGCGCGGAAGGCCTGCTGCGCTGGCAGCACCCGGAGCGCGGGCTGCTCTCGCCGGGCCACTTCATCGCCGTGGCCGAAGAGAGCGAACTCATCGTGCCCATCGGCCAGTGGGTGCTGCGCACGGCCTGCGCGCAGCTCGCCGCCTGGAGCCGCGACCCGCGCCTGGCCCAGGTGCACATCGCCGTGAACGTCAGCGCGCGGCAGTTCCGCCACCCCGACTTCGTGGCCAGCGTGTTCGATGCGCTGCACCATGCGGGCGTGCGGCCGCACCTGCTGGAGCTGGAACTGACCGAATCGCTCGTGCTCGACAACGTGGACGACTCCGTCGCCAAGATGCACCTGCTGCGCACCAAGGGCGTGCGCTTCTCGGTGGACGATTTCGGCACCGGCTATTCGTCGCTCGCCTACCTCACGCGGCTGCCGCTGCACCAGCTCAAGATCGACCAGTCGTTCGTGCGCAACCTCGGCGCGCGGCCCACCGACGACGTGATCGTGCAGACCATCATCGGCATGGCCCGCAACCTGGAGCTGGAAGTCATCGCGGAGGGCGTGGAGACCGAGGAACAGCGCACCTTCCTGGAGCGCTACGGCTGCGACCTCTACCAGGGCTACCTGTTCGCGCGGCCGATGCCGGTGGAGGAACTGCAGGCACGCTACGGCGAAGGGGCCGCAGGCGCGGCGTCCTGAGCGTGCGGCCGCTCCGGGCCGCTACACCCCGCCGCCACCGGAGAAGAAAGGAAAACCCGTCCGCAGCCACCCGCATGCGCCAGGGCGGGTGGCCCCGGCGGCGGTGATCCTGCCGGGGCGCTGTTGCTGCCATGGCTGTTGCTGTTGCGGTTCGCTGCCCGGGCCGGGCGGAGGCAAGGGCGCGGCGTGCCGCGCGCCTGCCCGGGGCGTCAGCCGCGCCGCCGCAGCACGGCCGCTCCGCATCCCATGAGCAGCAGCACGAGCAGGAGACCGGGAGCGGCGCCGCCCACCGGGATCGCCGCCACGCTGGTCGCCCCGGCGGCGCTGGCCTGCAGCGTGATGGTGGCGCTGCCGCCGCTCGACGCGATATTGACGGTCTGCGTGGCGCCCGTGGATGCCGTGGGCGCGTACAGGTAGCCGAGCGTGCAGCTGGCGCCGGCCGCGAGCGTGAACGGCGCCGCGCCGCAGGTGCCGCCGCCCTGCGAGAAGGGGGCCGTGGCCGCGGAAAGGGTGTTCACCGTGAGCGCGCTGCCGCCCGTGTTGGAGAGCGTCAGCGTCCGGGTGGCGGTGCCGCCGGGCGCGACGGATCCGAAGTCGAGGGTCGCCGTGCCGCCGGTGTCCAGCACCGCGGGCGCAGCGGCCGTGCCGGTACCGCTCAGGGTGATGGTGCCGCTGCCGGCCGCGCCGGCGGAGACCGCCAGCGCCTGGCTTGCGGGACCGGTGGCCGTGGGGGCGAAGCCGTAGATGAGCGTGCAGGAGGCGCCGCCCGCGATCGTGATCGGCGTGGCGCTGCAGGTGCCGCCCGTGCGCGAGAACGGCGCGGCCGCGGCCGTGAGGCCCGTCACCTGCAGCGGCGCGCCGCCGGAGTTGCCCAGCGTGACGGTCTGCGGGCTGCCGCTGCCGCCCACGGCCACACTGCCGAACGGTGCCGCGGCCGGCGTGACCGTCAGCGCGGCGGGGGCGACATTGGTGAAGGTGTCCACCGCCGTCGCGCCCCCGAACCCTTGCGCGTAGAGCGCTTCGGCGATCACCGTGAAGCGGTAGGGCAGCGTGCCGGCCGTGTTCACGCCCAGGTTGAATTCCACCGTGCGCGACGCACCGACGGCGAGTGGCGCGGTGGTCGTCACGGCGCTGTCGGCGACCGACGTGTTCACGCCGCCGCCCATCGCCTGCGCCGGGGGTGTCTGCACCGCCAGGGCGGCCGTGGTCACCTGCGTGGCGTCGGAGAGGGTGATCGTCTGCACCGGCGAGCCGAGCAGCCGCAGGTCCGATTGGCCGGCCGGCGGCGCGCCGCCGGTATAGGTGCTGAGGTCGACCACCCGGTAGCGCAGAGCGATGATCGGCTGGCTGCCGTTGTTCGTGTAGCGCCGACGGATCTTGAGAGTGCCTTCGCTGCCGTTCGTCACCGGGGTCGCGTCGCGCACTTCGTTGGGCGCCGCGGTGGCCCCCACGCCCGCATCGATCGCGGCGGAGGTGAAGGTCTGCAGGCCGTGCATGGGCGATGCCGTGGTCGTGAAGGCCGTCATGGTGTGGCCGCGCTGCGGCCCCGGGGCGCCCAGGACGGCGGCCACGCCGTCCAGCATGCGGCCCTGCGTGTCGACCAGCTGGAAGTCCGCCGCGTTGTCGCCCGTGTCCTGGGGGAAGCCGCCCGTGCTGCGGCGCACCCAGCTGTGCTGGCCTGCCGTGGTGATGCCGCTGGCCGGGG
Source organism: Paracidovorax konjaci (assembly GCF_900112675.1). Taxonomy (GTDB): domain Bacteria; phylum Pseudomonadota; class Gammaproteobacteria; order Burkholderiales; family Burkholderiaceae_C; genus Paracidovorax; species Paracidovorax konjaci. Next base: position 14,445 of record NZ_FOMQ01000027.1, read on the forward strand.
CCAGGCCCGCGCCTTCCTTGTGGTCGGTGCTGGTGACCGCGCCGTAGCCCACCGCGTCGAGGCGTGACGCGGACGATGCGGCGGCAGTGGAGAAGATCGCGACTCCGCTGTCGTCGGCCAGGAATCCGACCGTGGGATCGGCCGGGTTGATGCTGAAGTTCGCCGATCCGCTCGCGGTGATGCCCGTGCCCGTCGGATAGGTCGAGAGGCTGTAGGTGTTACCGGCGGGCGAGGGCGTGGTCGGCTGCGTGGCGATCAGGAAATAGCTGCGCGGGGCGATCGCGAGGGGGCCCGCGGTGCTCGACGTCTGCGAGATCGTGATGGCCGCGGTCTCGGCGCCGCCCTGGGCGGCGGAGAGACGCCACCCCGCGCCGCCCACGGCCGTGGGATCGGCGCCGGGCGTGGCGTCGATGATCGTGATGGACTGGTCCGTGTTGTTGTAGAGCTCGATGAACTCATCGGCCGAACCGTCCGAGCCGGGCGGCGCCGTGCCGGCGCCGCGGGTGCGGAACTCGCTCACCAGGATGTCGCCGGGCGCGGGCGCGGCGGGCCGGCTGTCGAAGGAGAGGGTCCAGCCGCCGCTCAGCGTTCCGCCGTCGAGGTTCGCGTCGTCGCTGATGTAGAGGCGCCACGTGCCGTTCGGGTCCTCGCCGTTGAAGGCCGAGAGGGTGTAGGTGTAGGGGGCCGCCGGCGCGGGCGCGGCGAAGACGTCGGTGGTGCCGGAGTTCGCGGGCCGGTAGGTGCCCGTCACGAACGGCACGCCGGTGTTGCCCGTCACTGTGGAAGGGATGGGGCGGTCGGCATAGTCGTCGAGCGTGACGTCGATGTTGCTGATCCCGGGCGAGCCGGCGCCGAAGTCGGACATGATGACCGACTTGCGGCCGCTGGGCGATACCAGCAGGATGTCGATGTCGGCAGGAAAGCCGTGCGACAGCCCGCGCAGCGTCACGCTGACCCGCTCGACCACGCCCGTGACGCCCGAGACCGTGATCGGCGAGGGGAACAGCGAGGCGGGCTGCCCGGAGGCGGGGCACGGGTTGGGGCAGTCGGTGATGGTGATCGCCGCCGGGTTCGAGAACGACACCGGGACGGCCTTGGCGGTCAGCGCGCCGGCGGACCGCAGGGCCAGCCGCCGGGAGGCCGCTGCCCGCCCGGGGGGGCGCTGCTCCTGCGCGACCGGCGCTGCCGCGGGCTCGACCTCGCTGGATTTGGCGAACGCCGGCGCCGGCACCGAAAGCACCGCCGCCACCACGGCAGCACCCAGGCCGCCCTGGAGCATGCGTTTCAGAAAGCGCCCGCCGATGCCGGACGAGGGGCTGCAGGAACCGGGGAAAGTGGCCACGACTGTCTCCATGAAGAATGGGTGCAGACGTTCCGCGGTGTGGGGGCGCGCGGGGTGCGCGCTCGGCCGGCGGCAGCCACCGTGCCGCTCGGAAGTCTGGACCCTGGTGGACGCGCAGACTACCATCGGCCAAGGTAAAAGCTATCGCTCGGCAGTATGCGATTGCCGAGAATTTCGAGGGGCGGACCACGGTCGGGTTGCTTTTTCGGCACTCCGGTGCGTTGCCGCGGGCCGGCGGCTCATCCCTTGCGCGACGACACCACGATGCCCGCCACGATGAGCGCGAACGCCGCGCCGTGGTAGAGGTGCGGCAGCTCGCCCAGCATCAGTGCCGAAAGCAGCGCGGCGAAGAGCGGCGTGAGGTTGATGAAGAAGCCCGCCACCGCCGGGCCCGCGCGCTGCACCCCCGCTCCCCAGCAGCGGTAGGCCAGCAGGGCCGGGCCCACGGCGATGAAGGCGAGGGCCGCCGCCAGCGGCCAGCCCCAGGTGACGTGGGTGAGGCCCAGGCTCCATTCGCCGGCCGCGAAGGCCCCGGACCAGGCGAGGCCGAACGCCATCTGGGCCATGAGAAATGCCGCCCAGTCGGCGCGCAGGCTCGGGGGCTCGTGGGTGCGCGCCAGCAGCCAGCTGTAGAAGGCCCAGGAGATCGTGGCGAGCAGCATGTAGAGGTCGCCCGGCACGAGCCGCAGCGCGAGCAGCTGCGCCCATTCGCCGCGGCTGAGCACCAGCAGAACGCCGGCGATGGACAGCAGCGCGCCCATGACCTGCGCGCGCGTCGCGCGGGCCTTGAAGAAGAGGGTGCCCACCGCCAGCATCCACACCGGCAGGCTGGAGCCGACCAGCGTCACGTTCAGCGGCGTGGACGTGCGCAGCGCGAGGTACTGCAGCGCGTTGTAGCAGCCGATGCCCAGCAGCCCGAGCAGCGCGTAGCGCCGCCAGTGCGGCCACAGCGGGCTGCCGCGGCGCAGCACGCCGTGGGCCAGGGGCAGCAGCAGCGCGAAGGCCAGGGCCCAGCGCAGGAAGTTGAGCGCGGACGGGGAGACGAGGGTGTGGACGAGGCGGCCCGTGACGGCATTGCCGGCCCACAGCAGCGGCGCGGTCACCAGCAGGGCCACGGTGCCGGGCGAGAGTCGTTGTGTCATGGCCTGGAAATGTACCGGCCTGCACCCTCGGCCGATCCATGGCAGGATGCACGCCGGCCGCCGCGTGCGGCCATTCCGCTGACCGGGAACCGCGGCTGCGCCGCCGGTTCGCCCCTTCTTCCGGCCCTTTCCCATACCCCATCCTTCATCGCAGGAGACGCCGCATGAGCCTCGCCGTCCAGATCCGCCAGCATGGCGGCCCCGAAGAACTGCACCTGACCGACGTGCCCGTGGGCGACCCCGGCCCCGGCGAGATCCGCATCCGCCACCATGCCGTGGGGCTGAACTTCATCGACGTGTACCACCGCACGGGCCTCTACCCGCTGCCCATGCCGGCCACCATCGGCATGGAGGGCGCGGGCACCGTGGAGGCCGTGGGCGAGGGCGTCACCCACCTCGCGCCCGGCGACCGCGCCGCCTACGCCAGCGCGCCCCCGGGCAGCTATGCCGAGGCGCGCGTGATGCCCGCCAAATGCGTCTGCCGGCTGCCCGACGCCATCGACTTCGAGACCGGCGCGGCCATGATGCTCAAGGGCCTCACGGCGCAGTACCTGCTCAAGAAGACGCTGCCCGCCGAGGGCCTGCAGCCGGGCGACCACGTGCTCTTCCATGCGGCCGCGGGCGGCGTGGGCCTGATCGCCTGCCAGTGGGCGAAAGCGCTCGGCCTGCAGCTCATCGGCACGGCCGGCAGCGACGAGAAATGCCAGCTCGCGCTCGCCAACGGCGCGGCGCACGCCATCAACTACCGCACCGAGGACTTCGCCGCGCGCGTGAAGGACATCACGGGCGGCCGCGGCGTGAAGGTGGTGTACGACTCCGTGGGCAAGGACACCTGGGAGAAGTCGCTCGACTGCCTGCGCCCCTTCGGGCTCATGGCCACCTTCGGCAACGCGTCCGGCCCGGCGCCGGCATTCGCGCCCGGGCTGCTGGGGGCCAAGGGATCGCTCTACGTCACGCGCCAGACCCTGTTCACGCACATCGCCACGCGCGAGGCCACCCAGGCCATGGCCGACGACCTCTTCGCCGTGGTGCAGAGCGGCGACGTGGCCATCCACATCGCGCAGCGCTACGCCCTGCGCGACGTGCAGCAGGCGCACCGCGACCTCGAGGCGCGCAGGACCACGGGCTCCACCGTCCTCACGCTGGCATGACGCGGCCCGGCGTGCCCGCCTGGGTGCCGGCGGCCCGTGCGCTGGCCTGCCGGCCTCCGGCGGCGCCCCGCCTCGCCTTCGCCGTGGCCGGGCAGGCCGTGGGCACGGTGGCCGAAGGGGTTTTGGATGAAATCGCCTCCATGCCGCCGGATCCATTCAATAGTTTGCTATTAAAAAGTGAGCATATGGGTGCGCCGGCCTGGCACCTGGACTGCGCGGCCGGCGATGCCACGGCGGCCCTTGCGCGGCTGGCAGCGGCCCTGCGGCGCGCGGGCCGCTGCGGGCCCTGGCGCGACGAGCAACTGGCCGTCTGCAACGCGGCCGGCGAGCGCATCGGCACCGTGGAGCGCGGCGCCGTGCGCGCCCTGGGCATCGCCACCCGGGCCGTGCACCTGGTTGCCAGCGCGCCCGACGGCCGCCTGTGGGTGCAGCAGCGCGCCCTGACCAAGCCCAGCCACCCGGGCCGCTGGGACACGCTGATGGGCGGCATGGTCAGCGCGCAGGACACCGTGGAATCCGCCCTGGCCCGCGAGACCTGGGAAGAGGCGGGCCTGCGCATCGGCGCGCTGCAGGGCGTGGCGCACGGCGGCTCGGTGGATTTCTCGCGGCCCAGCGACGACGGCGAGGGCGCCGGCTACATGGTCGAGCGCATCGACTGGTTCCATGCCACCGTGCCCGAGAGCCGGGTGCCCGTGAACCAGGACGGCGAAGTGAAACGGTTCGAACTGCTGGCCACGGCCGAAGTCCACGCGCGGCTGGCGCGCGGCGAATTCACGCCGGAGGCGGCACTGGTGCTGGCGGGGTTCTACGGCTGGTGAGGCGGTGGCGTGCCGGCCGCGGGCTGAGCGCGCGTGCGCCGGTGTGCACCGCGAAGGCTTCGCGCCGCGCCACGCGGCTTCGGCCATGGCCCCGCCGTTGGCGGGCCGGCGGGCTAGATTGCGGTGCATCTCCCGTTCCAACCACCAGGGGCCCTGCCATGTTCGGTCACATCAAGCGCGTTATCACCGGCGGCTCGTCCTCGTCTTCTCCGTCGTCGTCACGAACCTCCAGCACGCCTGCGTCGCCCACGCGCGCCTCGCCCCACCGGCATGCATCACCCCATGGCATGCCGCCATCGCCGCCGCGGCTGGGCGGGGCCGGGTCCGTCGCCGGGCAGGGGGGATCGCCCCGGGCCGAACTCCGCGCGGCGAACATCAGCACGAGTCCACCGCTCGACTGGAGCATCGCGTCGCAGCTCTACGATCCGGGCGTGATCCAGGCCGAGCGGTTGAAGATCAATCATCAAATGCTGGCCCAGGCGCCAGCCGATGGAAATGCTGTCGGTGTGAACCGTTCGGCGCTCGAGGCAAGCCTGCGCGAGAACCTGCAGGCGCGCGCCGATGCGAACAACCTTCCGCGCGAGCAAATCGACCAGCGGCTGGCAGCCGACCCGGCACTGCAGGCCGAGTTCACCCGCCTGTCCGCGAAGCTGCACCTCGTAAGTACCGGTCCCCTCCCGTACCGGCGTGCAGAGCTGGTGCACATCGCTGCCGAGAACCTCGCCTTCCAGGCGCAGGCCGAGGCGCAGGCACCGTCCCGCCGGAGACGGTCCGGGCCGCCTGCGGCAGCGGGCAGCCCGATGCGCGCCCCGGCCGCCGAAGGCCGGGCACGGCCGGTGCCTCCGGCCCGACCGGAAGTGCCGCGCCACCCGGAGGCCGCCCGCGTGGCGTCCCCCCGGGCCGAGCCGGGCCCCGCACCGGCCCGGCCCGCCATGCTGCACTGGAGCGTGGCCTCGCAGCTCTACCACCCGGGCGCCATCCAGGCCGAGGAGCTGCGGCTTCAGCGGCGCATGGAGGGCGAGCTGGGTGCGGTGCCGGTACGGCTCAGCCACGAGGAAATCCAGGGGCAACTGGCGGCGCGGTTCCGGGACGGCGCCAATCGCCACGCACTCTCCAACGAGCAGGTCCGGCGTGCCCTGGATTCCGACCCGCTCCTGAAGGAGGAATACAAAAACACCTACCGGAACGCCCATGCCCTGGGCGGGAGTTTCCACAGCTTCGAGATCCTGTATATCGCCCGCCGGAACATCGCGGCCCGGAGCGAGGCCGGACCCGGGCGGCAAAGCCCCGAACGTGGCAGCCCTTCCGCCAGGCCGCCCAGCGGTGGGATCCGGGCCTCCTCACCCGGCCCGGCGCCGGCGCTGCAGGGGCCACGGCGCCAACTGGCGCGGAGCGGGCCGATCCAGGACACGCAATTCGTCGCCGCCGAGCCGCAGCGGGCTTCCGGCGCCGCGCCGCAGAGACTGGATTCGATCGACACCATGGCCCTGCCGACGCAGTTCATGCAACGGCCTGCCGCGGGGCGCTGAACGGCGCCGCAGTGCGGCGGCGCAACCGGCGCGGCCCCCCGGCCCCGGCGGCTTGGCCGCCGCCGCGGTGCCGCCAGCGCCAGCGCGGCACAGGGCCGCTCGCCCACCCGCACCATGCCCGCCCTCTTGGGAGGGCGAGGTGCGGCGCCCCGTCAATAATGGCGCCTTGTCCCGCCCCCGCACCGACGCTCCGCCATGGCCCGCTCCCGTTTTCTCCCCGACAACTTCACCCTCGCCCTGCTCGCCGTCGTGGCACTGGCCAGCCTGCTGCCCGCTTCGGGGCGCGTCGCCCAGGGCTTCGAGATCACCACCACGGCGGCCGTGGCGCTGCTGTTCTTCCTGCACGGCGCTAAGCTGTCGCGGCAGGCCATCGTGGCGGGCCTGTCGCACTGGCGCCTGCACCTGGTGGTGGTGGCGTCCACCTTCGTGCTGTTCCCGCTGATCGGCTGGGCGCTGCGGCCCGTGCTGCAGCCGCTCGTCACGCCCGAGCTGTACCTGGGCGTGATCTTCCTGTGCGTGCTGCCCGCCACCGTGCAGTCGGCCATCGCCTTCACGGCCATGGCGCGCGGCAACATGCCCGCCGCGATCTGCAGCGCCTCGGGCTCCACGCTGCTGGGCATCGCCATCACCCCGCTGCTCGTGGGCCTGCTGATGCCCGGCGTGCCGGCCGCGCACGGGGCGGGGGCGGCCAGCATGGGCGGCGGCGGGCACGACACGCTCGCGAACATCGGGCGCATCACCCTGCAACTGTTCGTGCCCTTCGTCTCGGGCCACCTGCTGCGGCCCTGGATCGCCGGCTTCGTGCAGCGCCACGCGCCGGTGCTCAAGTTCGTGGACCAGGGCTCCATCCTGCTGGTGGTCTACACCGCCTTCAGCGCCGCCGTGATCGAAGGCCTGTGGAAAGAGATCCCCCTGCCGGCACTGGCCGGGCTCGTATTCGTGTGCGCCGTGGTGCTCGCCATCGCGCTCTGCGCCACCACGTGGATCAGCCGCCGCCTGGGCTTCCCGAAAGAGGACGAGATCACCATCGTCTTCTGCGGCTCCAAAAAGAGCCTGGCGAGCGGCGTGCCCATGGCCAAGGTGCTGTTCGCCTCGCACGCCGTGGGCGCGCTGGTCCTGCCGCTGATGGTGTTCCACCAGATGCAGCTGATGGTGTGCGCAGTGCTGGCGCAACGGTATGCGCGGCGGGGGGAGGTGGGGGAGGGGCGCTGAGAGGGGACTGAGGTGAACTGCGTGTTTTGAATTTCTTTGGCGCTGGAACTCAGTCGTGGCTGGCAGTTCTGCAGCTGAACAGAAGGCAGCTATGCAGCGGGTGCGGTCCTACGCTTTGCAGAAATCGACGCCTGTAAGCGGTCGTTCAACGCCTTGGCTTGAAGATGTCTAGTGGACCCGGCGCGATTCAGTCTCGGGCGAGCGCGCTAGTCGTTGCCGTAATCTGGCTCGTAGCTGATTTCCTCTACGCTGACCTTGATGTATTCCTCGTCGATGTCGGCGGCTTGGATGGCAACGCCTCCAATCAAAGCCAAGCCGCAGGTAGGGCAGTGAAACTCCGTCGCGTTGTATCCGCGCTCGATAACTTCGTCGCCGTAGTCGGCATCGTCTTGATCCTCCGCCTTGTCTTCCCAGCTCAGGTCGCCAGCGACGAATCCGCAGCCCTTGCACGCCGGACAGTCGTCCTTCCAATACTCCGAGTACACGTAGCGGAAGAGGTCGGTGTCTATCGGCAGGTTGTGCGTCGCTGCAAGGAAAGCCTTGAGCTTGTCGCGCCCCAGCTTCCCGTTCTCCGATTCTTTGAACTGGGATGCATAGTGCTTCACCCGCTGTTTTGCGGCGCGGACTTCGGCATGGCGATGAGCTTTCAGGAGAGCCTTCGGCGCCTTGGCATCGGCGCCCAGCCACTCCTGGAGGTCCATGTCCATGCTTTGGAGAATTAGGTCAGCCGCGTTCCAGAAATCCCCTTCCCAGCCGTCGTAGGGCATCGCGGCACACGCGGCATCGCCTGAATGTAATTCAGCATTCCTTCGGTTTGCTAGCTGCCTACAACCTTCCATGACAGGCGTCGTAAAGTTGTTAACCGTGTGAGTCAAACGAACGTAGGCGACGGATGCATCGATGGTGCGAACCTTCGTCGTGGTTGAAACGCCGCACGCTTCGAGCATGCTGTTGGGGTTGTGTGGCTCGACGACAAGACAAGGGTGGATGCGTGCCAACTGCGCTTTGGCCAGAAGTTCCAGTGCTCCGGCGGCCCAAAGCTGGCACTCGCTCTGGAGGTCGGTCTCCTTCGCGTCAATGCTGCGCTTCGCAAACAGCTTGGACTTGTCCAGCAGCGCTTGATGCGATATCGCGGTTGGCACGGTGCGACCGCGTTGTGCCTTGCCGACCTTAAAGAGGTCCATATTGCCTATCGTCATGAGCTCTCTCCCAAAATGCTAATCCTGAACAGCGCGCGCGTGAGGTCGTTGCTGGCATCCGCACGGCGGTGAAAGACCTTCCAGTTGTCTAGCACCAAGACGCTGCCAGGCGTCCAGCGATGAACGTACGTTGGTGGCACGCACAGCTCACCAAGTCGGGTCATCAATCTCTTTGCTCGCTCCGTGGCGCCTTCCATGCATCCAGGGTCAAGGCGTAGGAATGGCTGGCCCTTACCTTTTATAGTTGCGTAGAACGACTTCGCGCCGGTACGCACGAGAAACGGCTCCGTGCTGGCTGCCTCGTAGAGCTCATCAGGCATCAGCAGGTCAGCGTTGAGCAGTTCGGTCGCAGCGGTGCCGCTGGAACACTCCAGCATTCCGAGCACTAGGTATCGGGCAGGGATCGGGCGGTGCGCCATGTCCATGTGCCACGGCTGAGCTCCGGTTCCACCGGTTCGGCTGAGCGAGCGCGGCCGTGCCTCGCGCTGGGAAACTGGCACGAGCTCGTCGATAACGCTACGCCTTCGTGTCCGCGTGGCTGTGCCGAGCGTCGCCGCCAACGCCAGTAAATCGCGTTTGAAGCTTTCGTCGTCGGCAGCGGCGCTGTTAACGCAGGTCCATCCGCGGCTTAGGAGAGCAGTCCGCTTGGCAGGTGGAAGAACTTTTCCCATCTGTGACCAGTGCTGGCGTCGTCGCCTTACTTGCTCCAACTGGGCCAGTCTTGCGGCACCAGCGCCGGCGGATTCATCCACGGCTCTTCGACCAGGGCGTCCTGGAACCAATCTTCTGCAAAGTTGGCATGTTCTGTGACGATGAGCTGGAAGCCCGGGACTAGCTCTTTCGTGTAGTTCAGCAGCATCTCAAACAGCTGCTTCGCCGCCTCCATGTCGGCGTCCACATGCGCGACCTTGTCCGTATCCCCCGCCACCGATTCATAGATGGTCTGCGACGGGAAATAGACCTGCGTTGGCTGGTCCAGCATCAGGAAGCGAGGAATAGGGGTACGGTTTTCCGAGGCGTAGCGGTGTAGGGCAAGAAGAGCCGAGATGTGATACGCCAGCCAGTTCGCGCCGCCGCCGGTGCGAATCATCGGAACTGGATTGCCGGGGCGCTGCACCACCACGGTCAAGTTGCGCATATCCAGCCGGAAGGGAAATTCCGAGAAGAAGGCCTTGAACTCCTTCACCAGCGAAGTCATGGTGCTGGAGATGTGGGTAATGACCGATTCCATACGCGCGTCTGCATCGTCATCGGCACCCGCGCTCTGGTTAATCTGGTCGAGCTTCGCCTGCAGCCGTTCGACTTTGAGCTTTAGCGTGCTGATGGTATTGCTTGGATTCAAGCTGTCCAAGTAGAAGCTGACTCGGCCTTGAACCTTCAGCGCGCGCGCGTTGGCGTCCTCTTGTGCTGCTGCATTGTCATCGGTCAGGGCAGCAGCGTTGAGGTCGACTTCGACCTCACGGATAGCGTCCTTTAGTTGGCTGGAGCGGTCGGTGAGTGCTGCCAGGTGCCCATCAAGACGAGGGCGCGCGCCGCCAACGTGCAAAAGCTCGCTGTCCAGGCTCGATAGCTCGGCCATCAGCAATTGAGCGACGCCATCCATGCGGGCGTCTTCCTCCTTCAGGAATGGCCACTGCCAGTTGCCATTCGACGAACGCGGCAAAGCATTGATAGACTCAAGGCGGGAGCGCTGCTCTTGGGCCTCAGTCTGGAAATCGGACGCGCCTTTGACGTACCTTTGCGCGGATGCAATCTGGTCCAGGACCTGGCGGCGCTCCGTCCGCAGATTTGAACGACGTGCCTGGAGCTTAGCCATTTCACTCTCGGCCATAAGCGCTACCTGCCCGGGCCGCCAGCTAAGGACTTCCCTAAGGGACGCAACCAAGTCGCTCTCGGCTCCATCTGTGCTCGGCCCGGCACTGGCCGGCGAGCTGCTGAAGGGGATACCCACAGTCCGCGCTTCAGCCAGCAGGCCCAACCCGCGCGTGTCCAGCGCATCTTCCGTCTCCTGAGCCAGCTTCAGTTCTCTCTGAGCAATTTTCAGCTCGCGCTGTGTCGCACGTCGGCTCGCCTCAGTCTCCATGTCTCCGACGTTGGAGATACCAAAGAGAACTGCAAAGGTGTCACGGATAGTCTGTGGAAGGTGTTCCTCTGCCTGTCTGTAGAACAGCGACTCTTTGCTGGCCACCAGGCCTTGCTTCTGGAAGAGATAGAACGCCGTGTGCTTGACGTTGACAGAGTAACCGGTACGACTGCTGCGCTCAGGAACAGGCGTCTTGGTCTCCGGAATACCCAGCAGAGAAGAAAGCACTTCGTGGACAAGCTCGTCGCCACCGTTGTGCTTTAGAGCGTTGAACTCCGGCGTTTGAATCTGCCTGCCGCGCATGACCATTGCGAGCGAGCACTGAACCTGACCCGGCTTGGGGTTGGGCTTGGCGACGAATACCTGCTCGTGTGGAAACTGAAAGGTAACCGCGAACCAGGACACTTTCTCGCGGATGAAGCCCTCCGCAATCTTGCATTCGTCCTCGCCCATGCAGTACTCGACGATGTCCGAGAGGGACGACTTACCCGTCGAGGCAAGGCCGGTGATGATGTTGAGCCCATCGGGATTGAGGGTGAGGTCGCGCCTACGGCTGTCGTGGCTGTAGATATGAATCGAAGCAATCTTCATGGGCGGATGGACAAACTGGTGTAGACCGTCACACGGTCGTTAATCTGGGCGAAATCGCGACCGAGGACGACTGCAGCGGCGCGGCATCTTTCGGCGTCTTCGGTGCTCAGCGGCTGAGGGGACACCCGTCTGGGGATAAGGCTGATGCTGCCGTCAGCGCCGACCTTGATGCAGTCCTTGCTTGCGAGCAGTGCGAAAGCCTCTGTGGCGTACTGCACCAGCGCTCGCGCCCGCTCGGCGAAGTCAACCAGCAAGTCTGGGCGGAGCGCGAAGACACGCAGCACGGACAGCCGCTTGTTTTCCAAAATCTGCTCGCGCGAGTCCAGGTGAAGGCACATCGGGAGAACAAGAAGGGTCAAGGAGTAAGGCATTGGCTTCCCCGATATGCGCTCGTACTCGCGGATGGCTGCAGCCAAGACCACAGCGCAGAACGCCGGGTTGAAGAGATTCCGCTCTTCAAAAGGGCGATATGACCAGTCCCTCATGCAGGCACCTTCGACGTTGCAGACTTTAGGCGCTCAAGGAACTGGGGATGCCAATGCACACGAGGCATCGGCTTCTCGTCTGCGAGGATGTGAAAGCTGCCGCGGCGAATAAAGTCCTCCGTCACGTCCTTGCGGATTTGTAGGCCTTTGGATTGATTCTCTGCCCAGTCATAGAGCTGGCGACCCGCAGCTTGGAACTCGGCCTCGTTCTGCGGCGCATTCACCATGGCCCAACCCCTGGCGCGCTTCCATTCTTCGACCAAGCGCAGCTCGAACTTTCGAATCTCGCCGCCCACAAGGGCGTTGACTCTGGTCCAATGCGCGCGTTGAGAGAACGCGCGGTAGAAATCCAAGATGGCCATCTCCAGGCTGTCGCTGGACATCCCAATTAGAGCGGCTAACAAAACGGTGCGAGATGGCGAATGCAAATGACGCAGCAAGCCAGAGAAAGCAGCGCGACATGAATATCGATGCGACGTTCGAAGCGAGTGCGCAACTTGCCGAAGGCAGCCAACCAAGCGTGGGTGCGCTCCACCACCCAGCGATGACGCCCGAGCCGGTCATTGCGCTCGATACCACGCCGGGCAATACGCGCCGTGATGCCCAGCTTGCGCAGGTGGGCTCGGCAACGCGCAAAGTCATAGCCCTTGTCGGCATGCAACTTGTGGGGCCAACGTCTGGGCCGGCCACGACAGCCTCTCACCGTGGGCAAGGCATCGACCAGTGGCT
>NZ_FOMQ01000025.1 GCF_900112675.1 Paracidovorax konjaci
AGCCACTGGTCGATGCCTTGCCCACGGTGAGAGGCTGTCGTGGCCGGCCCAGACGTTGGCCCCACAAGTTGCATGCCGACAAGGGCTATGACTTTGCGCGTTGCCGAGCCCACCTGCGCAAGCTGGGCATCACGGCGCGTATTGCCCGGCGTGGTATCGAGCGCAATGACCGGCTCGGGCGTCATCGCTGGGTGGTGGAGCGCACCCACGCTTGGTTGGCTGCCTTCGGCAAGTTGCGCACTCGCTTCGAACGTCGCATCGATATTCATGTCGCGCTGCTTTCTCTGGCTTGCTGCGTCATTTGCATTCGCCATCTCGCACCGTTTTGTTAGCCGCTCTAAAAGAAAAACCGCCCGGAGGCGGTTTTGTCGGGGTGGCGCGCCAGGCTCAGATCACCTTGGCGATCGACTGGCAGACATACTCGATGTTCTTGCTGTTGAGCGCGGCCACGCACATGCGTCCCGTGTCGGTTCCGTACACGCCGAATTCGGTGCGCAGGCGAACCATCTGGTCCTTGGTGAGGCCAGAGTAGCTGAACATGCCGATCTGGCTGGTGATGAAGCCCATGTCCCGCTGCACCCCTGCAGCCTGGAGCCCATCGACCAGCTTCTGCCGCATGGCCTTGATGCGCACCCGCATTTCGCCCAGTTCCTTTTCCCAGAGCGCGCGCAGCTCGGGATTGCCCAGCACCGCAGCCACCACCGCGCCGCCATGTGTCGGCGGGTTGGAGTAGTTGGTGCGGATCACGATCTTGAGCTGGCTCAGCACGCGGCTGGCCTCTTCCTTGTCGGTGCACAGTACCGACAGAGCACCTACGCGCTCGCCGTACAGGCTGAAGCTCTTGGAGAACGACGTGGAGACGAAGAAGCTGAGGCCGGCGGCCACGAACTTGCCGATGACCGCGCCGTCTTCCGCGATGCCGTGGCCGAAGCCCTGGTAGGCCATGTCCAGGAATGCCGTGAGGCCCTTGGCCTTGACCGCCTTGACCACCTCGTCCCATTGTTCGGAGGTGATGTCGTAGCCCGTGGGGTTGTGGCAGCAGGCGTGCAGCACGACGACCGTGCCAGGCGCCGCAGCGTTCAGGCTGGCCAGCATGCCGTCGAAATCCACGCCGCGCTTTGCCGCGTCGTAGTAGGTGTAGGACTCGACCGTGAACCCGGCGTTCGTGAACAACGCGCGGTGGTTTTCCCAGCTGGGATCGGAAATCAGCACCTTGGCATCGGGGCTCACCTTCTTGATGAAATCAGCCCCGATCTTCAGGCCGCCCGTACCGCCCAGGGCCTGGACCGTGGCGACGCGGCCGGAAGTGACCGGCTCGCTGTTCTCGCCGAAGACCAGCGACTTCACGGCATTGTCGTAGGCTGCGATTCCGTCGATGGGCAGATAGCCGCGCGCCGAGGGCTTGTCCATCATGGCCTTTTCAGCGGCCTGCACGCACTGCAGCAGGGGCAGCTTGCCGTTGTCGTCGAAATACACGCCCACCCCCAGGTTGACCTTGCTGGGATTGGTGTCAGCAGCGTACTGCTCGTTCAGACCCAGGATGGGGTCGCGCGGTGCCATTTCGACGGCGGTAAAGAGAGACATGGAGTTTCCTTGGGGTATCGACGGAGGATGTCGGAACGTGGACCGGGCCTGTTGTACTCTGCCAGGTCGCCCTGATTTTAAGGGCTCCACTTTTCGTGAACCCATGCCAAAACTCATCGAAACCATGCCGGTGGCGCAAGAGGGCTCCTTCGTTCGTTTCCCGGACTCGCCGTTCGAATTGTTCCAGCCCTATCCGCCAGCGGGCGATCAGCCTGCTGCCATCGAGCAACTGGTGGAAGGCGTGCGCGATGGCGAAGTGTTCCAGACGCTGCTCGGGGTGACCGGCTCTGGCAAGACGTTCACGATGGCCAATGTGATCGCGCGCATGGGCAGGCCTGCCATCGTCTTCGCCCCCAACAAGACGCTTGCGGCGCAGCTCTACAGCGAATTCAGGGAGTTCTTCCCGAACAATGCGGTCGAGTATTTCGTGAGCTACTACGACTACTACCAACCCGAAGCCTACGTTCCGCAGCGAGACCTGTTCATCGAAAAGGACTCGGCTATCAACGAACACATCGAGCAGATGCGGTTGTCCGCCACCAAAAGCGTGCTGGAGCGGCGTGATGTGGTGATCGTCGCCACGGTGAGTGCGATCTACGGCATCGGCGCCCCGGAGGACTACACGCAGATGCGTTTCATCATGCGGGTGGGGGACGAGCTCAGCCAGCGGGACGTGATTTCGCGACTCATTCGGATGCAGTACACGCGCAATGAGCAGGATTTTTCGCGTGGGACATTCCGCGTGCGCGGAGACACGATCGATGTGTTTCCTTCCGAGCACAGCGAACTGGCCATCCGCATTGAACTGTTCGATGACGAGATCGAAACCTTGTCGCTCTTCGATCCGTTGACGGGCCGTGTGCGCCAGAAGATCCCGCGTTTCACCATCTATCCGAGCAGCCACTATGTCACCCCGCGCGACAAGGTTCTGACAGCCGTCGATACCATCAAGCTGGAGTTGAGCGAACGATTGGCCCAGTTCGTGGCCGAGGGCAAGCTGGTGGAAGCGCAGCGTCTGGAGCAGCGGACACGGTTCGATCTGGAGATGCTGAGCGAGGTGGGGCACTGCAAGGGGATCGAGAACTACACCCGCCATCTGTCAGGCGCAGCGCCCGGCGATCCACCCGCCACGCTCACGGACTATCTGCCGCCGGACGCGCTGATGTTCCTCGATGAAAGCCATCAGATGATCGGCCAGTTGGCGGCCATGTACAACGGAGACCGGGCACGGAAGACGACGTTGGTCGAATATGGGTTTCGGCTACCTTCTGCACTCGACAATCGACCCTTGAAGTTTGAAGAGTTCGAGCGTCGCATGCGCCAGGTGATCTTCGTATCCGCCACGCCTGCAGACTATGAAAAAACGCACTCTGGGCAAGTAGTGGACCAAGTGGTGCGGCCCACAGGGCTCGTGGACCCCATCGTCGAAGTGCGCCCTGCAACACACCAGGTGGACGATGTATTGCAGGAGATCAGGCTCCGGGTGGAGCAACATGAACGGGTGCTGATCACGACCCTGACCAAGCGCATGGCCGAGCAGCTGACGGATTACCTCACTGACAACGGAGTCAAAGTGCGGTATCTGCACTCCGACATCGACACCGTAGAACGTGTCGAGATCATTCGAGACCTGCGTCTTGGGGCGTTCGATGTGCTGGTAGGTATCAACCTCTTGCGAGAGGGGCTGGACATTCCGGAAGTGTCTTTGGTGGCGATCCTGGATGCGGACAAGGAAGGCTTCCTCCGTGCTGAGCGCAGTTTGATCCAGACCATCGGCCGCGCCGCCCGGAATCTGAATGGCCGTGCAATCCTTTACGCAGACCGGATCACCCAATCGATGAAAAAAGCCATCGATGAAACGGAACGTCGGCGCGCCAAGCAGATCGCACACAACGAAGCACAGGGCATCGTTCCTCGCAGCATCGTCAAGCAGGTTCGTGATCTCATAGACGGCGTGTACAGCGAGAAAACGGGGAGAGAGGCGGACCGGCTCGAGCAGGAAGCTATGCGCAGAGCGCAGGTGGAGGATATGTCAGACAAAGACATTGCCCGAGAAATCAAACGGCTGGAAAAACAGATGCTGGAACATGCGCGCAATTTGGAGTTCGAACAGGCGGCAAGGACTCGGGATCAATTGAATCGCTTGAAGGCCCAGGCGTTCGGTGCGAGTGGCGGTGACGGCATCGTTGCCGGGGGTGGGTAGCAAGAACAGCAAGGAGAAATTGTGACCGTTCGGTTTTGTTACCTGACAAAATCAATAGGGATTTGTGCTATACTCCGTTCAAACATTCAAGAAAACAGCCCACGAAGAAGGGCTCCCGCCGTACGTGCGCTTGCACGGTAACCCGCGGGAGTGAGGGCGGAGACGAAGCCACGGACCGTCTGGTCTGCCGATCAGCGGTCGGTTCGCGGCATTTCTACAACGGACAAGCCAACAAAGGAGCTTGCGATGCGTCTCACAACCAAAGGCCGGTTTGCGGTCACCGCCATGATTGATCTGGCACTGCGCCAGAACAATGGCCCCGTTACGCTGGCGGCCATTAGCCAGCGGCAACAGATTTCGCTGTCTTATTTGGAGCAGCTTTTCGGCAAGCTGCGACGCCATGAACTCGTTGAATCCACGCGTGGACCGGGCGGTGGATATACGTTGGCCCGCAAGGCGGCGGACATCACTGTGGCCGACATTATTGTGTCTGTGGATGAACCCATTGACGCGACGCAGTGTGGGGGCAAAGAGAATTGCCTGGGCGATGCCGGTCGTTGCATGACGCACGAGTTGTGGGCTTCGCTTAATCAGCGGATGGTGGAGTTTTTGGATTCTGTCACCCTTCAGAAGCTGGTGGATGACCAGATTGCCAAAGGCGTTCAAATCGAAGACAAGCCTGTAGTACGTCGGGCTATTTCCACGACTCCAGTGGTGAAGCCTATTCGCGTCAATGCACCCAATTCGGTGTTTGCGTTGGGCAACGCTTTCGCCAAGTCTTGAATTGGGATCCCGGGCGACCGGGGGGACGGCTGCTTTGCTCGCGCAGCGTCAGCTTCCGTGACCAGCAACTGCCAGCCAGATTTTTATTGAGCCAGCCATGGATATGACACCGCATTTCCCCATTTATTTGGACTATGGAGCCACTACGCCTGTCGATCCGCGCGTAGTGGATGCCATGATTCCATGGTTGCGCGAGCATTTTGGCAATCCCGCTTCTCGTAGCCATGCTTGGGGCTGGGAAGCCGAAGAGGCTGTGGAGAAGGCCCGTGCAGAAGTAGCGCTTCTGATTAATGCAGATCCACGGGAAATTGTTTGGACCAGTGGGGCGACGGAATCTAATAATCTGGCAATTAAGGGTGCAGGCAATTTCTACAAAGGAAAGGGCAAGCATCTGATCACTGTCAAAACGGAACATAAAGCCGTTTTGGACACAATGCGGGAAATGGAACGTCAAGGGTTCGAAGTCACCTACTTGGATGTGCAGGAAGATGGCTTACTCGACTTTGAGGTACTCAAAGCAGCTATACGTCCTGACACTGTCTTGCTGAGCGTGATGTTCGTCAACAATGAAATTGGTGTCATTCAGGACATTCCTGCAATCGGTGCATTGTGCCGAGAGCGGGGTGTAATTTTTCACGTTGATGCAGCGCAGGCCACAGGCAAGGTGGATATCGATCTGCAAACCCTGCCGGTCGATTTGATGAGCCTTGCCTCACATAAGACCTATGGCCCGAAAGGCATAGGAGCTCTTTATGTTCGTCGGAAGCCGCGGATCCGGCTCGAGGCGCAGATGCACGGTGGTGGGCATGAGCGGGGCATGCGGTCTGGAACTTTACCGACGCATCAGATCGTTGGCATGGGTGAGGCTTTCAGGATTGCCAGAGAAGAGATGCCTCAGGATTTGAACAAGGCCCGCTCCTTGCAGAAGAGATTGCTTGATGGATTGCTTGACATTGAGCAAGTATTTATTAATGGGGATATGGAGCGCCGAGTGCCCCATAACCTAAATATCAGCTTCAATTATGTTGAAGGTGAATCTTTGATTATGGGTATCAAAGGATTGGCTGTGTCCTCGGGGTCTGCATGTACCTCGGCCAGTTTGGAACCTAGCTACGTCTTGCGTGCGTTAGGACGTAGTGATGAGCTGGCTCATAGCAGTCTTCGTATGACGATCGGAAGATTCACTACGGAAGAAGAAATCGATGTTGCAATATCATCGATCCGCCATAATGTTGCGAAACTGCGGGAATTGAGTCCGCTGTGGGAAATGTATAAAGACGGCGTGGACATCAGTGCCATTCAATGGGCTGCACACTAAGTTCATTGCAGATTGGAAGAAGAGAAAGGTAGGTAAATCATGGCTTACTCTGATAAAGTTATCGACCACTATGAAAATCCACGCAATGTGGGTTCTTTTGACAAAAGCGATGATGCCGTCGGGACTGGTATGGTAGGTGCGCCTGCTTGTGGCGATGTGATGAAGCTACAAATTAAGGTCAATCCCGAAACGGGAGTGATTGAAGATGCGCGCTTCAAAACCTACGGGTGTGGGTCTGCTATCGCTTCGTCTTCATTGGTGACGGAATGGGTTAAGGGCAAGACGCTCGATGAGGCGGCTGCGCTCAAAAATGCTGAGATTGCACACGAGTTGGCATTGCCGCCCGTGAAGATTCATTGCTCCATTTTGGCGGAAGATGCAATCAAGGCAGCAGTGGATGATTACAAAGCCAAGCATGCAGCCTTGGCGACTGCCTGATAGCTCGTATGGCAATTACTCTCACCGAGGCCGCAGCGCGGCATGTTAGCCGGTACCTTACTCGTCGCGGTAAAGGTTTGGGAGTGCGTCTAGGGGTAAAAACCACCGGTTGTTCTGGATTGGCGTATAAGCTAGAGTATGTGGATGCCCCTCAGCCTGAAGATATAGTTTTTGAGGACCATGGGGTCAAAATTCTTATCGATCCAAAGAGTCTTGCTTATATTGATGGTACTAAGTTGGACTTTGTGCGGGAAGGGCTGAATGAAGGGTTTCGATTTGAGAATCCTAACGAGCGTGATCGCTGTGGCTGTGGCGAAAGCTTTCGCATTTAATCGGTATTGAACTCTTTCGGCCTGGTCATTTTTTTCTTGTATAAACCGCCATCACATGCGTGATGGCGGTTTTCTTGTTATGAATTTGCAATCTGACGATTTCGAGATATTTGGCCTGCAACCTCGGTTTGCTCAGAATAAAAGCGAAATCGATACACGCTGGAAGGAGTTGCAGCGGGAAGCCCACCCGGATCGCTTTACCGTGCATGGGGCAGCGGCACAACGCGTTGCAATGCAATGGTCTGTTCGAATCAATGAGGCATACCAGCGACTTAAAAGTCCCTTGCGACGAGCCGCATATTTATGCGAGATGCATGGAGCCCGGATACAGGCGGAAGATAATACGGCTATGCCTTCAGACTTCTTAATTCGGCAGATGGAGTGGCGCGAAAGTCTTGATGAAGCAGAAAGTGAAGAAGCCATTGTTCGACTGAATGATGAGGTTCGAAGCGAGCAAAGCGAAACTATCAAACGCTGCGGCTATTTGATCGATGAACAGCAGGACTATTCTGCAGCGGCTGCAGATGTCAGGAAGCTGATGTTCATTGAACGCTTTGCCTTGGATATAGATCGCAAGTTGGAGTCAATCTAGATTAATCTTGCCTTTTTGGCGTGAATGAAGATGCTCGAATTGCAGAAAAATACATGCTGCCAAATTTGAGACATTTGCGACACGCAAAAATTTATACATCGGAATTATGGCGCTTCTGCAGATATCTGAACCTGGCCAATCCCCTGATCCCCATCAAAGGCGCATTGCTGTAGGGATTGATTTGGGTACCACCCATTCTCTTGTTGCCTCTGTTCGTAACGGCATTCCAGAATGCCTGCCTGACGGCCAAGGACGAGTCTTATTGCCTTCGGTCGTTCGTTATCTGGGCAGTGATGGCCGTCGTCAAATCGGTTACGAGGCACTTGCTGCTCAGGCAGAAGATCCGACTAATACCATTTCCTCCGTAAAGCGGTTTATGGGCAGAGGGTTGGATGATATTAATGATGCCGAAAAACTTCCGTTTGCTTTTGTTAAATCTGAAGCCGGCGGAATGTTGGCTCTAAAAACTGTTGACGGAGGAAAATCCCCAGTTGAAGTTAGTGCTGAGATCCTAGCCACTTTGCGATACAGGGCAGAAGATACGTTTAATAACGATCTGTACGGTGCTGTTATTACCGTACCTGCTTATTTTGATGATGCTCAGCGACAGGCGACTAAAGATGCAGCCCGTCTTGCGGGTTTGAATGTGCTACGTCTTATTAATGAGCCTACTGCTGCGGCTATTGCTTATGGCCTTGACAACGCCAGTGAAGGTATTTATGCGATATATGATCTTGGAGGGGGGACATTCGATATCTCCATCTTGCGGTTGAGCCGTGGAGTATTCGAGGTCATGTCCACAGGAGGCGATTCCGCTTTGGGTGGTGATGATTATGATGCGGCGCTTTCTGGATGGGTGGCTGCGCGTCTGGGAATTGCTGTTGAAAATGCCGCAGACAAGGTGGCTTTGCTCTCCGCGGCGCGGCTCTGCAAAGAGCAGCTGACTCACGTAGATAAGACTATTTTCAGGGCTTACATTTCAGGGCATGAAGTGCAGTTAGCAGTGCAGCGTCAGGAGTTTGAAGCAGTCACTGAGGCATTAACAGCCCGCTCTCTCATTGCCGTTAAGCGTGCTTTAAGAGACGCGCAGTTGAAACCTGAGGACATCGAGGGTGTGGTCATGGTGGGTGGTGCAACTCGCATGCCACAAATACAAAAGGCCGTGTCGCAGTATTTTGGATCCCAGCCGCTGAACAATTTGAATCCTG
The DNA here is from genome assembly GCF_900112675.1 of Paracidovorax konjaci. Classification (GTDB taxonomy): domain Bacteria; phylum Pseudomonadota; class Gammaproteobacteria; order Burkholderiales; family Burkholderiaceae_C; genus Paracidovorax; species Paracidovorax konjaci. Next base: position 8,459 of record NZ_FOMQ01000025.1, read on the forward strand.
ACGAAGTTGTAGCGTTGGGTGCTGCTATCCAGGCGAATCAATTGGCAGGAAACAATCCATCTGGAGAGATGCTGCTTCTTGATGTGATTCCGCTTTCGCTTGGTATTGAGACAATGGGTGGGTTGGTAGAGCGGATTATTTCTCGCAACGAGACTATTCCGACAGCAAAGGCACAAGATTTCACCACCTACAAAGATGGGCAAACCGCGTTGGCCATTCACGTCGTTCAAGGTGAAAGGGATCTTGTAGTCGACTGTCGCAGTTTGGCTCGATTTGAATTGCGAGGTATCCCACCCATGGCAGCAGGTGCTGCGCGTGTAAGGGTCACTTTCACGGTGGATGCGGATGGACTGCTGAATGTGAGCGCGCGTGAACAGAGCACCGGCATAGAGGCTCAAATAGATGTAAAACCATCCTATGGACTCTCGGATAGACAGATTGCTGAAATGCTGAAGGAAGGTTTCGCTACGGCTGAGCAAGATATTCAATCTCGCGCTTTGGTAGAGGCTAGAGTTGATGCGAGCCGTACGCTTATGGCGACTCAAAGCGCTTTGAATGCAGACGGTGATCTTCTTTCCGAAGTCGAAAGGGCATCCATCGATGAACTGATGAGTGCGCTGGATAATTTGCAGGAAATTAGCCAAGTTGCAGTTATTGAAGCAGCAACTGAAGCGCTTGCAAAAGGTACAGAAACCTTTGCAGCCAAGCGCATGAACCGCGGTATACAACAGGCCTTGACAGGTAAGAGCATTCAAAGCCTTTAAAGAGATCTATTTTCCAGCGAACTGAGCGTCATGCCTGTCATTAAAATATTGCCCCATTCCGAATACTGCCCTGTTGGAACTGAAGTCAATGCACCCCCAGGCACCTCCATCTGCGAAGCATTGCTGGATAATGGTATTAAAATTGAGCATGCCTGCGATATGAGCTGCGCATGCACAACATGTCATGTTATCGTAAGGAAGGGATCTGAATCTCTTAATCAAGCAGAAGAGGAGGAGGAGGATTTGCTTGATCGTGCGTGGGGGTTAGAGCCGCAATCGCGACTGTCTTGTCAAGCAATTCTATCGCAAAGCGATGTCACCATAGAAATTCCTAAATATACCGTTAACCACGCAAAGGAGAATCATTGATGGAATATGATTTCTATTTGTATTGTGATTAATGTGAATTGAAAATTTGCTAATATTTGGTGAATTTATGAGTCGGCAGATTGTATTGGATACTGAAACCACAGGTCTTTCCGCTGAAGGCGGTGACCGTATCATCGAACTCGGATGCGTGGAGTTGCTCAACCGCAAGCTGACGGGCAACAATTTGCATTTGTATTTCAACCCGGGTCGGGATAGCCATGAAGATGCACTGAAAGTGCACGGTATTAGCAATGAATTTCTAAAGGATAAGCCGAAATTTTCCGAGATGGTTGATGATATTCTGCAATACCTGCAGGGCGCTGAAATCATTATCCATAATGCGGCATTCGATGTCGGCTTCTTGAACAAAGAGCTCGAATTGACAGGGCGCCCGGCGTTCAGCAACTACGTAGCGGGGGTGCGGGATACATTGGCCATGGCCAAAGAGCTATACCCCGGAAAGCGCAATTCTCTGGACGCGCTGTGTGACCGTTTAGGGGTAGACAATTCCAGCCGGACATTGCACGGTGCTCTGCTGGACGCCGAACTGCTGGCCGACGTATACATCAACCTCACGCGCGGCCAAGATGCGCTGCTCATCGCCGATGATGTGCAGGATGATGAAAGTACGATGTTGCGCTTGGCTGCGGTAGATCTCTCTGCCTTCACGTTGCCTGTGCTTCTCGCAAATGACAAAGAACTTGCGTCCCATAGCGAGGTGCTGGTGGAGATAGACAAGGCCAGCGGCGGCAAAACAATTTGGAAAATTGCCTCAACAGGCTAAAAGCTGTGCCATAATCGTTGGCTGTCGCAACAACGACACGGGTGATTAGCTCAGCGGTAGAGCACTGCCTTCACACGGCAGGGGTCACATGTTCGATCCATGTATCACCCACCAGTTTCCCTCAAAGCGGTGCGCCCAGCGCCGTTTCTGAGCGGGTGATTAGCTCAGCGGTAGAGCACTGCCTTCACACGGCAGGGGTCACATGTTCGATCCATGTATCACCCACCAATCAAGCCCCTGCAGACCTTGTCTGCAGGGGCTTTTGCTTTGTGGCAGCGATTGAAGCACGGTTGTATGGCTTCGATTCACTTCTCGCTCACAATCTTTCTCTGCTTACGGTTGCAGTGAGACTTTCGTCATGATCATTTATCACAACCCCTCGCATCGCCTGCATTCCCCGATTCATGAGTTCTTTCGTGGCGAGCGGGTCCCATGCTTTGAAAAACCTGATCGCGTGGATTACGTCGAGGCACGACTGCGAGAGCGGGGGTATGAGTTGGAAGTACCAGACACCAATAGCACTGGTGCACTCGAGCGTGTGCATGCGATTCGTTATTTGAAATTTCTCCAAGGTGCGTGGCAGGAGTGGCTGGCCCTTGACCCGCTGAATGCTGATGTCCAGCCATTTCCCTCCGTCTGGCCTATACGAACGCTGCGTGACGATCAGGAGCCTGCTAATTTCGTTGCCCGCCTTGGGTTGTATTCCATGGACAACGGTACTCCGTTGGCACAGGGTAGCTGGGCTGCTGCGAAGGCGGGTGCCGATGCTGCGGCGAGTGCGGCCGCTGCAGTTGCCAGGGGCGCGCAGGCCGCTTTTTGCTGTACACGGCCTCCAGGGCATCATGCGGGCCCGGACTTTATGGGGGGCTATTGTTTACTCAACAATGCAGCAGTCGCTGCGCAGCAGTTGTTGGATAGCGGAACGGCTCAGCGTGTCGCAGTTCTGGACGTGGATTACCACCATGGCAATGGCACGCAAAGTATTTTTTACGAGCGTTCTGATGTGATGTTCATCAGCATTCATGGCGATCCTCGGACCGAATACCCTTTCTATTTGGGCTACGCCGATGAAACAGGTAAAGGGGAGGGAGTCGGTTTCAATCTCAACATCCCGCTTGCCGCCGGTACCGTTTTCAAGGACTGGCTGGCAGCGTTGGAACTGGCCTGCTCGCGAATTATTGACTGCGACGCTCAAGCAGTCGTAGTGTCTTTGGGGCTTGATACCTTTGAAGGGGATCCTATTTCCCGATTCAAGCTGGCATCCGATGATTTCTTCGTGGTGGGCGAGCGATTAGGGCGTTTGGGTCTGCCGGCCGTGTTCGTTCTCGAAGGAGGGTACGCTGCAGCGGAGTTGGGGACCAATGCCGTGAATGTGCTTGACGGATTCAAGCGCGCTGCGATTTCCGGTAGGGCCCCAGAGCGGCAAGCATGACTGAAGCCGTCGAGTGCGTTGTGATCGGTGCTGGCGTGGTGGGCCTTGCGGTGGCCCGTGCGCTCGCTCTCGCTGGCCGCGAGGTGCTGGTCATGGAGGCCACGAACGCCGTCGGAAGTGGCACCAGTTCACGCAACAGCGAGGTGATTCACGCGGGCCTCTACTATCCCGAAGGTTCATTGAAGGCGCGCCTGTGTGTGCAAGGCAAGCACATGCTGTATGCCTACTGTGCTCAACGGGCGATTCCCCATCGTCGTTGCGGCAAATTGATCGTTGCGACTTTGCCGGAGCAGTTGGCCGCACTGGACATGATCGTCGCGCGAGCGCGGGCCAATGGCGTCGTTGATTTGCAGCGCTTGACCCGGCAAGAAGCACAGGAGTTGGAACCCGCGGTGGAATGCGCAGCGGCATTGCTTTCCCCCAGCACAGGAATCGTGGATAGCCATGCGTTCATGTTTGCCCTGCAGGGAGATCTGGAGAATGCGGGTGGCATCGTTGTGCTGAACGCACCTTTTGCCAAGGCGACGTGTGTACCAGGCTCGATTCTGTTGGAGGCCGTTGATGGCACCCAACTGAAAGCGCTCTGCGTCGTCAACGCGGCTGGATTGCGGGCACCTGATATGGCTCGCCGGTTTCAAGGCGCCGCAGTCACATCGCTGCCGCAACCGCATTACGCCAAAGGTAGCTATTTCAGCTTGACAGGCAAGGCCCCATTTTCACGGTTGATCTACCCTGTTCCGGAAGAGGGAGGATTGGGCGTGCATTTGACTTTGGATCTGGGTGGGCAGGCGAAATTTGGTCCTGATGTCGAGTGGGTACCTGATCCTGAAGACCTGGCTGTCGATCCTGCCCGTGGCCTAGGGTTCTATGCGGAGGTTCGCAAGTACTGGCCTGGCCTGCGCGACGGCACGTTGCAGCCAGCGTATGCAGGAATGCGCCCCAAGATTCATGGACCACGAGAACCTGCGGCCGATTTCACCATCCTCGGCCCAGAGACCCATGGAGTGCCTGGCCAGGTCCATCTTCTGGGGATCGAGTCACCCGGCCTGACAAGTGCCCTGGCAATTGCAGAGCACGTCGAGAGCCTCCTAACGGTGTGATTCGGAGCGGCGATCTGAAGAGAACCACCTCCAGCAGGGTCGCATCGGTAATATGGGACATCCGCCTACAGCCGACAGGGAGGCGGCGGATTACCTTCGTTTGTCGCTATGAAAGGCTTGTTTATGACCTCTGCATCCGAAACCTTCTCCAACGCACAGCAAGAACTCGAAAAGCTGGTAACCGATCTTCGTGGCGTGCTTTCCAGCAAAGATTTGGACAGCGTTCCGGAAATCCGGCAACTCCGCAAGCGTTTGGATGAGGGCCTGCATACGGCCCGTGATTCCGCGGTGCGCGCTGCACAGGAAGCCGCTTACCAAGCCAAGGAAGCTGCGCGTGCGGCCGACCGTTATGCGCACGACGAACCATGGCGCGTAGCCACTGCAGCTCTTGCTGCAGGTGCGCTGGTGGGTTTCCTGCTGGCACGGCGCTGATTCTCCCTGCCCCGTCTCCAACGCCTTGAAACGCGCGATGAAGGCTTGCCTCATGCCGTAAGGCGAGGCGGGGCAATTCCGAATGACTCGATGTATTGAAAGATCCGCATGAATTGGTTGGCACTTCTGGGATTGGAAGGCTGGTTCGCCCGTATGCGCGCGGCCACCATCGAAGGTGCCATTGCTGCTGAAGACCGTCTGGATTTGGTGCGCCTGGAGTGGGCAGACGAGAAGCGGCGGCTTGCGCTGATTGTCATATTTGTGGTCGCAGTGGGAGGCCTGACGGTCATTGCGCTCACACTTCTCTCGCTCGCTATCCTGGTTCATTTCTGGGACGCGCCCCAACGCACCCTGGTCGCCTGGAGTATCGCCGGCACGTGGCTGGCGCTGTGGGCTGTTGCACTGGCTGGACTCGTTACCACGGCAAAGAAAGCCGGAAATGCATTTCCCCTCACCCGTCGCGAGTTGAGCGAAGACTGGCGGCAAATCAAAGAAAGGCTGTGATGACCATGTCTCGATCATCGCCAGGACCGAGCCCCTTGGGTCATGCTGCAGTCAGTGATATCCCCGCCAGCCCGGAGCAGAAAAAGATTTTGGAGCGCATTGCGATGCAACGGGAGAGACTGCGCAGCCGCCGCGCTGCGCAGGCGCAGACTGCACAGCTACGCAGCCAGCACGCCAGGGAGGATGGGTCTGTTCCCATCGACCCTGATGCACCGTTGGTGAGCCGTGTGGTCTGGTTCGCGCGGCAGCATCCGATCGTGTTGGTCGTTGCGGCAGGAGCGGCTGCGGCTGCCGGACCTTCCCGAATCATGCGCTGGGCGGGCATTCTCATGCCGCTCATCATGAAGATGAAGCGCTGATACCGGTGTGAGATCTACCTGGTCATGTCACGCAAGGCCCTTGCGCATTGGCCCACCAGTGCAGGGCCCTGGTAGATGAGGCCGGTGTAGATCTGCACCACATCCGCTCCCGCACGAATTTTGCTGACGGCATCTTCCGCACTGAGGATGCCCCCCACGCCGATGATGGGAAATCCTTTTCCCAGAGCGTTTCGTAGCTGGCGAATCACACGATTGCTTGCCTCCAGCACTGGCGCACCGCTCAGGCCTCCCGTTTCTTCCGAATGCTTGAGGCCTTTGACGGCGTCCCGCGAGATCGTGGTGTTGGTCGCAATGACGCCATCCATTTGGTGGCGCTGCAAAGTGGCTGCGATCACTGCAACCTGATCTTCGTCCAGATCCGGGGCGATTTTCACGAAGATCGGCACGCGTGGTTTCTGTCCGGTTTCTGGCGAAGTCTTTTCTGCCAGCAGTTCTCTTCGCTCTGCGATGGCTCCGAGCAGGCCATCCAGTGCCGCGTCGCTTTGCAGTGCTCTCAGGTTCTGGGTGTTGGGTGAGCTGATGTTGACCGTCACGTAGTCGGCGCGCGGATAGACGCCGTCGAGGCACAACAGGTAGTCGCGTGTCGCCTCTTCGATCGGGGTGGTGGCGTTCTTTCCGATATTCAGGCCCAGCAGCATCCGCTTCGATGGCGCTGGCGCTGTTCCGCTCTTCGATTGACGCACGTTGTGGAGAAACGCGTCGAGGCCCTCGTTATTGAAGCCGAGGCGATTGATGAGTGCCTGGGCTTCGGGCAGCCGGAACATCCGTGGCTTCGGATTGCCCGGCTGGGCGCGAGGCGTTACCGTGCCAACTTCGACAAATCCGAAGCCCATGGCGGCGAGGGCATCGATACAGCGCGCGTTCTTGTCCAAGCCTGCAGCCAGTCCGACCCGATTCGGAAATTGCAGGCCTGCCAGTTCGATGGGGTCTGAAACCATCTCGCTGCTCCATGCCCATTGCAATGGGGTGCGCTGGCCGCGTGCCAGCATCTCCATGGTGAATTCATGGGCGGCCTCGGCATCCATGCCGAAGAGAAACGGGCGGGTGAGGGCGTAGGGGATCAGTGACATGGGGATAATTCGGGATTCACTCCGATTCTCTCCCATGACCACCTCTGCCTCCCTTTCCCAAGATGAACTCAAAGCCCTTGTCGGCCAGGCCGCGCTGCAGTATGTGGTGCCTGGCGATATCGTGGGGGTGGGCACCGGTTCTACGGTCAATCAGTTCATCCAAGCCCTGGGGAGCATGAAAGGCCAGATCCGTGGCGCCGTGTCCAGTTCCGAGGCCAGCACCCAGCGGTTGAAGGCCCTGGGCATTCCGGTGCTGGACGCGAATGAGGTCGAAGGTTTTTCGGTCTACATCGATGGTGCAGACGAAATCGATCCCCGTGGGAACCTGGTCAAGGGTGGCGGCGCCGCACTGACGCGCGAAAAAATCGTGGCCGCGCTGGCTCGGCAATTCGTCTGCATCGCAGATGCCTCCAAGCTGGTCGATACGCTGGGCCGCTTTCCTTTGCCGGTGGAGGTCATTCCCATGGCTGCGGAGCAGATCGCGCGCCGCTTCTCGGCGCTGGGTGGAAACGCTGTGCTGCGGCGCACCGCCGATGGCCTCCCCGTGGTGACAGACAACCAGCAGCACATCCTCGACGTGCACGGTCTTTCGATCCAGGAGCCCCTGGCGTTCGAGTCGGATGTCAGCCAATGGCCAGGCGTCGTCACGGTGGGCGTTTTTGCCCACCAGAAAGCGCACGTTGCTTTGATCGGAGCGCCTGAAGGCGTACGCACCCTCCAATACTGAAGCTGGCCCCTCGAGCCACACAGGTCAAGGGGCCAAAGCCCTCTCAGGGCCTGAATCGAACGCAGTCAGGCCCTGCCTGCCTGGCGCGTGAACGATCTGCCGTTCAGAACTGGATGCCTGCCGGGTTGCTGCGATTCGGTGCTGCGGGCGGCGGGCTGTTTGCCGGGGCGGGAGCTGTCGAGGTGGCGGGCCCTGTCGCGGGGGCGGGTGCTGGAGCTGCAGTCTTCGCGGCCACCAAGGGCGCAGCAGGCGGGCGACGATAGGCCGCGGGCAGTTGGGACTGCTTGGGATATCCCGCTGCGTCGAGGTATTGCGTCCACTCGGCGTCCGAGAATCCGGAAAGCTGCTGCGATCCGATGGTGCCGAAGGGCAGGGTGGTCGAGCCGCTCATGCGCTGCAACGCATCGATGTCTTCGTTGGTGTTCACCGTGCGTTCCGTGAAGGGAACGCCGCGGTTGGCAAGAAGATCACGGGCATTGCTGCAGGGTGCGCAATCGTTGCTGGTGTAGAGCGTCACCGGAAAACGGCCCACGATCTGCTGGAGCTCGTAGGGCAGTGCGGCCCCGGCGGCACTGCGCCCGCTGGCCAACGGGGCGGGAGCCGTCTTCGCATCGGGGGCGCGGTCCGAGAAAGTGACCTTGCCGTCCGGCCCGAAGATGCGGTAGACGGTCTGCGCGCCCACCGGCACGGCGGCGGCCATGGCGGCACAGGCCGCCGCACACAGCGCGGCCAGGCGGGGGGTCATATGTGTCGGCTTCATGCATATCTCTCCTGCGAAAGGGTAGCTTTGGAATGCGGCGCGGTCGGCCGTCAGGCGGCCTGGGACATGCCCTGGTGCCGCAGCAAGGCATCGAGCGTCGGTGCGCGACCGCGAAATGCCTTGAACGATTCCATGGCCGGCCGGCTGCCACCTGCTTCCAGGATCGCCTGCCGATAGCGTCGGCCTGTTTCGACGCTCGGCAACCCATCGGAGCCGGACGCTTCCTCGAAGGCCGCATAGGCATCGGCGCTCAACACCTCAGCCCACTTGTAGCTGTAGTAACCGGCCGCGTAGCCGCCCGCGAAGATATGGCTGAAGGTATGGGCACTGCGGCTGAACGAAGGCGGGCGCAAGACGGAAACCTCTGCGCGGACCTGATCGAGCAGCGGCATGAAATCCTGGGCCGGGTCATGCTCGGTGTGCAGCAGCATGTCGAACAAGGCGAATTCAATCTGGCGCAGCGTGCCCATCCCGCTCTGGAAATTCTTGGCGGCGATCATCTTGTCGAACAGATCGCGGGGCAGCGGTGCCCCCGTATCCACATGGGCGGTCATGTGGCGCAGCACGTCCCATTCCCAGCAGAAGTTTTCCATGAACTGGCTGGGCAGTTCCACGGCATCCCACTCGACCCCGCTGATTCCCGAGACGTCGCGCTCGTTCACCTGCGTCAGCATGTGGTGCAGGCCATGGCCGAATTCGTGGAACAGCGTGATCACATCATCGTGCGTGAGCAACGGAGGCTTGCCATCCACGCCATCGGCAAAGTTGCAGACCAGATGGGCGACGGGCGTCTGCAGACGGCCGGTGTCCGGGCGCTTCCAGCGCGTGCGCACGTCGTCCATCCAAGCGCCGCCGCGCTTGCCGGTCCGTGCGGGCTGGTCGAGGTAGAACTGCCCGACGAGTTCGGTTCCACGCTCGATGCGGTAGAACTCGACGGCCGGATGCCACACCGGAGCGCTGTCGCGCCGGATGGCCACGTCGAAAAGCGTTTCGACGATCTTGAACAGCCCCGCCAGGACCTTCGGCGCGGTGAAATACTGCTTCACCTCCTGCTCGCTGAAGGCATAGCGCTCTTCCTTCAGTTTCTCGGAGATGTAGGGCCAGTCCCAGGATTGCGGGTCGGCCAGGCCCAGGTGCTGGGCTGCGAAGGCGCGCAGATCGGCCACGTCCTTTTCGGCGTAGGGCCGCGCGCGGCGCGCCAAATCGCGCAGGAAATCGACCACCTCGCGTGGCGAGTCGGCCATCTTCGCCACGACCGAGACTTCGCCGAAGTTGGCATAGCCCAGCAGGCGGGATTCTTCCTGGCGCAGCGCGAGGATTTCGCGGATCAGCGCGGAGTTGTCGAAACGTCGCGCGTCGCCGTCCGCCTGGTCCGAGGCGCGGGTGACATAGGCCCGGTAGAGCGTTTCGCGCAGTGCGCTGCTCCTGGCGAACTGCATGACCGGCAGGTAGCAAGGCATCTTCAGGGTGAGCTTGTAGCCGTCCTTGCCTTCGGCCTGGGCCGCCGAGCGGGCCGCCTGTTTCACATCGTCGGGCAGGCCGCCCAGTTCGTCTTCGCGGGCGTAGTACGCGAAGGCATCGGTGGCATCGAGTGCGTTCTCGCTGAATTTCTGCGAAAGCTCGGCCTGGCGTTCCTGGATCTGCGCGAATCGATCCTTGGCGGCGCCTTGCAGCTCGGCGCCGGACAGCACGAAATTGCGCACCGCGTTCTTCCAGGCCTGGTGCTGCTCGGCATTGAGCGTGGCGGGGTCGATGGCTTTGTACTTCGCATACAGGCGCTCGTCGGCTCCCAGCCGGGTCCAGAACTCCGTCACCCGCGGCAGGGCTTCGTTGTATGCAGCACGCAGCTCCGGCGTGTCGGCCACGCTGTTCAGATGGCTCACGGCGCCCCAGGCACGGCCCAACTCCTCGGTGGCCACGTCCAGCACTTGGGCAATGGCGTCCCAGCGCGCGGGGAAGTCCGGTGCCGTGACGGTGTCCAGCGCGGCATTGGCGCGCTGGAGCAGCGTATCCACCGCCGGAGCCACATGGGCGGGTGCGATCTGGTCGAACAGCGGGAGGTCTTGGAAGTCGAGGAGTGGATTGCTCATGCGCGTTCAGATGGCGGCGGGACGGTGGGGTTCAAGCGGCTTGCGCAATCTCTTCGATAGCCGGGCTGTATGGTGTCAGCCGGCGGCGCGCTCCGCTGCTTCGAGGGTGTTGACGAGCAACATGGTGATGGTCATGGGGCCGACGCCGCCAGGCACCGGAGTGATGTGGCCGGCCACCTCGCGCACTCCGTCGAAATCCACATCTCCGCAGAGCTTGCCTTCGTCGTTGCGATTCATGCCCACGTCGATCACGATCGCGCCGGGCCGGACCATGTCGGCGGTGAGCACGTTGCGCTTGCCTACCGCGGCCACGATCACGTCGGCCTGCAGCGTCTGGGCCTTGAGGTCGCGGGTGGCGCTGTGGCAGATCGTCACGGTGGCGTTCTTCTGCAGCAGCATCAGCGCCATGGGCTTGCCCACGATGTTGCTGCGGCCGATGACCACCGCATGCTTGCCACGCAGGTCGTAGCCGATGGATTCGAGCATCTTCATGCAGCCGTACGGCGTGCAGGGCCAGAAGCCGGCGGTGCCCGTCATGAGCGCACCGGCACTGGCGATGTGGAAGCCGTCCACGTCCTTGGCCGGGGAAATGGCTTCGATCACGCGCGTGGCGTCGATGTGCGCAGGCAGCGGCAATTGCACCAGGATGCCGTGGATGGCCGGGTCCTGGTTGAGCGCCTCGACCCGCGCGAGCAGCTCGGCCTCGGTCATAGATGCGTCGTACTTCTCGAGCACCGAGTGCAGCCCGCCGTCTTCGCAGGCCTTGACCTTGTTGCGCACGTAAACCTGGCTGGCCGGGTTGTCGCCCACCAGCACCACGGCCAGGCCTGGCGTGGTGCCACGCTCCTTGAGCAGTGCTGCGCGGCGCGCCACATCGGCGCGAAGTTGGCGGGAGAGGGCGTTGCCGTCGATCAGTTGGGCGGTCATGGGCGGGATGGCTTCAGGAATGTCTTCAGTATCGAAATGCCGCCATGCCGCCGATTCCATTGGGCAGGCAGCTATTTTTTTTATAGCATCAGGATTTGGGAGCGTTCTGGCCCAGGGCGATCTTGAGCAGGTCGGCCACGGTGTTGGCGTTGAGCTTTTCCATGATGTTGGCGCGGTGCGCCTCCACCGTCTTGATGCTGATGCCCAGGTCGTCGGCGATCTGTTTGTTCAGTCGCCCGGCCACGATGCGCTCGAGCACCTGGGCTTCGCGCCCCGTGAGCTTGGACAACAGCGCATCGCGGCTGGCGGCCTGCTGGTGGCCCGCGAAGGATTCACGGGCACGGTCGAGCATGCGGTCCACGAGGCCGACGAGTTCTTCCTCGTTGAAAGGTTTCTGGATGAAGTCGAGCGCGCCTTTCTTCATCGTGTTCACGGCCATCGGAACGTCGCCGTGGCCGGTGATGAAGACGACCGGCAACGGCGACTTGCGCTCGATGAGGCGGTCCTGCAGTTCAAGGCCCGTCATGCCACCCATGCGGATGTCCACGATCAGGCAGGCGACTTCACGCGGGTCGTAGCGCGACAGAAAGGATTCGGCGGAATCGAAACAGCGAACGCGGTAGTCCTTGCCCTCCAGCAGCCATTGCAGCGAGTCGCGAACGGCTTCGTCGTCGTCCACGACGTAGACAGTACCTTTTTTGGGAATCAAACTCATGCGGGAGTCCTTGGGATAGATGCTTTTGCTACAGAATTCGTAGTGTCATCCGCAGGCTGGGCCAGCGGAAGCCAGAAGGAGAAGCGGCAACCGGTGACCTCCGGACCATTGTAGATGTTCTCTGCCTGCATCCTTCCCTGGTGCGACTCCACGATGCTGCGGCACAGGTTGAGGCCGATGCCCATGCCTTCCTGCTTGGTGGAGAAGAAGGCTTCGAACAGGTGCTCCAGCACTTCCGGGGCGAGGCCTTTGCCGGTGTCCTGCACCGCGAACTCGATGCCGCCCAGCCCTTCGAGCTGGCGGGGCACCACGCGCAGTTCCACGCTGCGGCGCGACGGGGGCCTCTCGGCCTGCTGGATCGATTCGGCGCCGTTCTTCATCAGGTTGATGAGCACCTGCTCGATCAGGATGGTGTCGGCCATCACGGGCGGCAGCCGCGCGGCCACATAGTGGGTCAGCCGCACGTTGTGCCGGCGCAGTTCGATGTCCGCCAGTTCCACGGCCTCGCTCACCATGCCCTGCACGTCGGCCATGGTGCGGTTGGGCTCGCTTTTCTTCACGAAGGCCCGGATGCGCAGGATGATCTGGCCGGCGCGCTGCGCCTGATGGGCCGTCTTCTCCAGCGCCGAGAGCAGCGCTTCTTCGGTGATCTGCTGGTTCTTGATGCGCGACACCATGCCGCTGCAGTAGTTGCTGATGGCCGTGAGCGGCTGGTTCAGCTCGTGCGCCACGCTGGAGGCCATCTCGCCCATCGTGATGAGGCGGCTCACCGATTGCGCGCGTTCGGCCTGGCGCGCGGCCTGCTCCTCGGCCTGGCGGCGCGGGGTGATGTCGGTGGCGATCACCATCTGCGCCAGGCGCCCGTCCACCCAGTTGAGGTAGCGCGAGCGCACTTCCAGCCATTTGCCCAGATCGGGCAGGTAGATCTCGGCGTTTTCGGAGCGCGCATCGGTCAGCGTGTCGGTCGGCAGGCCCATCAGCGCGTCTTCGTCGTCCATGCTGCCCGCGCTGGAGCTGCCCGCGGGCAGCACGCCGGCCTGGGCCACCAGCTGCAGGTGGCCGCCGGTCTGCGAGCCGAACCACTGCCGGTACAGCTTGTTCGCGAAAAGCAGTTCCTCGCTGCCGAGCGGCGCCACCGACACGGAGGCATCCAGCGACTCCAGCACGATGGTGAAGCGCTCGTGCGAGGCCGTGAGCTGTTCTCGCACCCGATTGGGTTCGGTGATGTCGGTCATCGACGTCATCCAGCCGGTCTGCTGCCCGTGCGCGTCGATGAGCGGGGACACGTAGAGCCGGGCATCGAACAGCGTGCCGTTGCGGCGCTTCACGCGCACCTGGAAGCCGCCGACGGTCTGCCGGCCGCTCAGTTCGTCGCGCAGCTTGGCGTGCAGCGCTTCATGGTCGGGGTCGGGCCAGTAGGTGTAGGGGGGCGACTGGCCGATCAGCTCTTCGGCGCTCCAGCCGGTCATCTGGCAGAAGGCCGCGTTCACATAGGTCATGCGTCCGTTCATGTCGAGCGCACGCATGCCGGTGACCATGGAGTTTTCCATCGCCCTGCGGAAATTGGTTTCCGCGACCAGCGCTTCCTGCGTGCGCATGCGCTTGCGCGTGTGCCGCCAGTTGGCGATCAGCATCCAGGCCGTCATGGCGCTCAGCGTGCCGACCAGCCAGAACAGGCCGCTGCCCACCACGCCCAGCGACGTGCGGTAAGCCTGTGCGCGCAGCACGAGGCCGTTGCCCACGGGGGAGACGAACACCTCGTACTGGTTGGGGCGCGCGACCCATGGCAGCCAGGCGGAACTGGGGCCGCGCGGCGCCAGCGGCGTGCCGGCCAGCAATTGTTCACGCCCGTCGAGCATGGTCACCGCATAGCGCGCCAGCACTTCGGTGGGGGTTCCGTAGCGCAGCAGGCTGTCCACCGAGTACTCGGCCAGCACCACGCCCGTGAACTTGCCCTGCGCCACCAGCGGCACCTGCAGTTGCAGCAGCGGCGGCGCTTCGCCGTCGCCCGGGCTCGCCAGCGGCTGCGCATACACGGGCTGCTGCAGATCGCGCGCCAGGCCATAGGTGTCAGCCGTGTCCCCGCTGCGCAGCACCTCGCCCGCCACGCGCAACTGGCCGCTGGGCAATGTGGGGGCGGCATGGCTGGCGCGGATGCGCCGCCGGTCGTCGATCCAGGTGACGGCCTGCAGTTCGGGGTACTGGCTGATCAGCCCTTCCGCGCGCGACACGAAATCGGGGCGCTCGAGATCCTGGTTCGACAGGTCGCGCGCGATGCGCATGATCTGCTCCTGACGCTCCAGCAGGCGCAGGCGCACGCGCTGCTGGGCGTACTCGACATCGCGCCGCAGCGCTTCCTGTTCGCGTTCGCCTTCTTCGGCGCGCAAGTACCAGAAAGCCGCCACGATGGCGGCCAGGAACATGAGAACGGCGGCCAGCGGGGCGAGTGCGGCCAGGCGGTCTTGGCGCGTGGGCGAGAGACTGCGCCACCAGGTGCGCCACCAGCGCGCCGGAGCGCTCACGACGGATGGGTCTGCAGCAGCGACGGGCGCGGGGGAAGGGCGATCCATCGTGCGAGTGTAGGTGAGCCCTCCGGCACGGCGCCTCGCCACCCCGCATGGCAATGTGCGACTGCAACATTTTTTCATATGGTGGTGTTGCTGGGCGCCATTCGAAATGCTCAGGAAATGTGCGAAACTTGACTGGATTTACCCCCAACGCCAGCGACTCAAAAAGGAGACAGGCATGACTGCTCAGACCGACCCTCAGGCCGGAAAAACCGCTTCGTCCGCGCCCGATACAGACCAGCAAGAAACCCGTGAGTGGATGGATGCGCTGTCTGCCGTGATCGACCGCGAAGGCGCCGAGCGTGCGCACTTCCTGCTGGAGCAACTGCTCGAGCACGCACGCCAGAGCAGCATCGACATGCCGTTCTCGGCCAACACGGGGTACGTGAACACCATCGAGCCCAGCCAGGAGGCGCGCTGCCCCGGCAACCTCGAAATCGAAGCGCGCCTGCGCGCCTACATGCGCTGGAACGCCATGGCGATGGTGGTGAAGGCCAACCGCCACCATCCGCCCGAAGGCGGCGACCTCGGCGGCCACATCGGCTCCTTCGCTTCGCTGGCCAACATGTTCGGCGCCGGCTTCAACCATTTCTGGCATGCCGAGAGCGAAGGCCACGGCGGCGACCTCATCTACGTGCAGGGCCACGTGTCCCCCGGCATCTACGCGCGCGCCTACCTCGAGGGCCGCCTGACCGAAGAGCAGCTCCTCAATTTCCGCCAGGAAGTCGACGGCAAGGGCCTCTCCAGCTACCCGCATCCCAAGCTGATGCCCGAGTTCTGGCAGTTCCCGACCGTGTCGATGGGCCTGGGCCCGCTGATGGCCATCTACCAGGCCCGCTTCCTGAAGTACCTGCACGCGCGCGGCATCGCCAACACCGAGAACCGCAAGGTCTGGGTGTTCTGCGGCGACGGCGAAATGGACGAGGTCGAATCGCTGGGCGCCATCGGCCTGGCGGCGCGCGAGAACCTCGACAACCTCGTCTTCGTGATCAACTGCAACCTGCAGCGCCTGGACGGCCCGGTGCGCGGCAACGGCAAGATCATTCAGGAGCTGGAGGGCGAATTCCGCGGCTCCGGCTGGAACGTGATCAAGCTGCTGTGGGGCAAGGGCTGGGACGACCTGCTCGCGCGCGACAAGGACGGCGCCCTGCGCAAGATCATGATGGAGTGCAACGACGGTGACTACCAGTCGTTCAAGGCCAACGACGGCGCATACGTACGCAAGAACTTCTTCGGCCGCGACCCGCGCACGCTCAAGATGGTCGAACACATGAGCGACGACGAGGTCTGGAACCTGCGCCGCGGCGGGCACGACGCGCAGAAGGTCTATGCGGCCTTCAAGACGGCCAACGAACACAAAGGCCAGCCCACCGTGCTGCTGGTGAAGACCGTCAAGGGCTTCGGCATGGGCAAGATCGGTGAGGGCAAGAACACCGTCCACCAGACGAAGAAGCTCGGCGACGAAGACATCAAGGCCTTCCGCGACCGCTTCAACATCCCGATCCCCGACAGCCAGATCGCCGACCTGCCGTTCTACAAGCCGGCCGACGACACGCCGGAGATGAAGTACCTGCACGAGCGCCGCAAGGCGCTGGGCGGCTACCTCCCACACCGCCGCACGAAGGCCGACGAGAGCTTCACCGTGCCCGCGCTGGACACCTTCAAGGCCATCCTCGAGCCCACGCCCGAAGGCCGCGAGATCTCCACCACGCAGGCCTACGTGCGCTTCCTCACGCAGTTGCTGCGCGACCAGGCCCTGGGCCCGCGCGTGGTGCCCATCCTCGTCGATGAGGCGCGCACCTTCGGCATGGAAGGCCTGTTCCGCCAGATTGGCATCTACAACCCGCACGGTCAGCAGTACACCCCGGTCGACAAGGACCAGGTCATGTACTACAAGGAAGACAAGGCCGGCCAGATCCTGCAGGAAGGCATCAACGAGGCCGGCGGCATGTCGAGCTGGATCGCGGCGGCCACCTCGTACAGCACGAACAACCGCATCATGGTGCCGTTCTACGTGTACTACTCGATGTTCGGCTTCCAGCGCATCGGCGACCTGGCCTGGGCGGCGGGCGACATGCAGGCGCGCGGTTTCCTGCTGGGCGGCACCTCGGGCCGCACCACGCTGAACGGCGAAGGCCTGCAGCACGAGGACGGCCACAGCCACATCCTCGCCAACACGATTCCCAACTGCGTGAGCTACGACCCCACCTTCGCGCACGAAGTGGCGGTGATCATGCACGAGGGCCTGAAGCGTATGGTCGAGCGCCAGGAAAACGTCTTCTACTACCTCACGCTGCTCAACGAGAACTACGCCATGCCCGGCCTGCAGCCCGGCACCGAAGAGCAAATCCTCAGGGGCATGTACCTGTGCAAGCAGGCGCCGGCGCTCAAGAAGGGCGCGCCGGCGGTGCAGCTGCTGGGCAGCGGCACCATCCTGCGCGAATCGTTCGTGGCGCAGGAACTGCTGGAGAAGGACTGGGGCGTGGCCGCTTCCGTGTGGAGCTGCCCGAGCTTCAACGAGCTGACGCGCGACGGCCAGGAAGCCGAGCGCTGGAACCTGCTGCACCCCACCGAAACGCCGCGCCAGGCCTTCGTGGAAGAGCAGCTGGCCAAGACCGAAGGCCCCGTGGTCGCCTCCACCGACTACATGAAGGCCTACGCCGAGCAGATCCGTCCCTTCATCCCCAAGGGCCGCACCTACAAGGTGCTGGGCACCGACGGCTTCGGCCGCAGCGACTTCCGCCGCAAGCTGCGCGAGCACTTCGAAGTGGACCGCCACTACATCGTCGTGGCCGCGCTCAAGGCCCTCGCCGAGGACGGCAAGCTGCCCGCCGCCAAGGTGGCCGAGGCCATCCAGAAGTACGGCATCCAGGCCGACAAGGTCAACCCGCTGCACGCCTGACCCCCACCGGAGACAACACAAATGGCACTGATTGATATCAAGGTCCCGGACATCGGGGATTTCGACGCCGTCGGCGTGATCGAGCTGCTCGTGAAGCCGGGCGACACGGTGAAAGCCGAACAATCGCTCCTGACCGTGGAGTCCGACAAGGCCTCCATGGAGATCCCTTCCAGCCACGCCGGCGTGGTGAAGGAACTCAAGGTCAAGATCGGCGACCAGGTGAGCGAAGGCTCGGTGATCGTCGTTCTGGAAGCGGCAGCGGATGCGGGCGCCCAGCCCGAGGCCAAGGCAGCCCCCGCGCCGGCTCCGGCCGCTGCAGCCGCCAAGGCCGAAGCCCCCGCACCGGCCCCCGCTGCCGCGGCACCGGCCCCGGCCGCATCCGGCCCGGTCGAAGTGCGTGTGCCCGACATCGGCGACTTCAAGGACGTGGCCGTCATCGAACTGCTTGTGAAGGTGGGCGATACGGTCAAGGAAGAGCAGTCGCTCTTCACTGTCGAATCCGACAAGGCGTCGATGGAAATCCCGTCGCCCGCCGCCGGCGTGGTGAAGGAACTGAAGATCAAGATCGGCGACAAGATCAACGTGGGCGATTTCGTCGCGGTCCTCGAAGGCGCCGCGCCGTCGTCGGCTCCGGCTGCCGCGGCCCCGGTCGACCGTCCGGCGGCGCAGGCCGAACCCGACACGCGCGCACCCCGGCAACTGCCCGCCGGAGAGGCGGCTCCCCAGGGCGGGGGCAAGGCTGCTTCGGCAGCGCCCGCTCCGGCCCCGCACGCACCGGGCGCCGCGCCCGTGGGCCTGCCGCACGCATCGCCTTCGGTGCGCAAGTTCGCCCGCGAACTGGGCGTGCCGCTCGAAGAGATCAAGGGCTCGGGCCCCAAGGGCCGCATCACCCAGGAAGACGTGCAGGCCTTCACCAAGCAGGTGATGGCGGGCGGCGTCCAGACCAAGGCCCAGTCGGCCAAGGCGCCTGCGGGCGGCGGCGGCTCCGGCGTGGGCCTCGACGTGCTGCCGTGGCCCAAGGTCGATTTCGCCAAGTTCGGCGGCGTCGAGCGCAAGGACCTCTCGCGCATCAAGAAGATCAGCGGCGCGAACCTGCACCGCAACTGGGTGATGATTCCCCACGTCACCAACAACGACGAGGCCGACATCACCGAGCTGGAAGCCTTCCGCGTCTCCACCAACAAGGAGAACGAGAAGTCCGGCGTGAAGGTGACCATGCTCGCTTTCGTCATCAAGGCCTTGGTGGCCGCGCTGAAGAAGTTCCCCGAGTTCAACACCAGCCTGGACGGCGATACGCTCGTCTACAAGCAATATTTCCACATCGGCTTCGCGGCGGACACGCCGAACGGCCTGGTGGTGCCCGTGCTGAAGGATGCCGACAAGAAGGGCATCATCCAGATCAGCCAGGAAATGGGCGAACTCGCCAAGAAGGCCCGCGACGGCAAGCTCGGCGCAGCCGACATGCAGGGCGGCTGCATGTCGATCAGCTCGCTCGGCGGCATCGGCGGCACGCATTTCACGCCCATCATCAACGCGCCCGAAGTGGCCATCCT
Source organism: Paracidovorax konjaci (assembly GCF_900112675.1). Classification (GTDB taxonomy): domain Bacteria; phylum Pseudomonadota; class Gammaproteobacteria; order Burkholderiales; family Burkholderiaceae_C; genus Paracidovorax; species Paracidovorax konjaci. The sequence goes on from NZ_FOMQ01000025.1 coordinate 27,535, forward strand.
GGGCCTCTCCAAGGGCCAGACGAAGCCCGTGTGGGACGGCAAGCAGTTCGTGCCGCGCCTCGTGCTGCCGCTGTCGCTGTCGTACGACCACCGCGTGATCGACGGCGCCAGCGCCGCGCGCTTCAACGCCTACCTGGGTCAGGTGCTGGCGGACTACCGCCGCATCCTGCTGTAAGGAGCGCGCGTGAAACCCCAAGCTCATATTCATTCGCTGCCCCCCGAGGGGGCGCATGCCTCCCTCGAGGCGGCCCGGCAGGAGGCATGACGACATGGCAGTGATCGACATCAAGGTACCCGACATCGGCGATTTCGCCGAGGTGGGCGTGATCGAAGTGCTGGTGAAACCCGGCGACACCATCAAGGCAGAGCAGAGCCTCATCACCGTGGAGTCCGACAAGGCCTCCATGGAGATCCCTTCCAGCCACGCCGGCGTGGTGAAGGAACTGAAGGTGAAGCTCGGCGACAAGGTGGCCGAAGGCTCCGTGCTGTTGACGCTGGAAGCCGCAGGCGCCGCCGAGGCGCCCGCTGCGGCTCCGGCCCCGGCTTCTCAGCCAAAACAGGCGGATGCCGCCGGTTCCATTGAAAAGTCTGCTATCAAAGTTGAAGCATCCAGCTTCGGCGGCAATGCCGACCTCGAGTGCGACGTGCTCGTGCTGGGCGGCGGGCCGGGCGGCTATTCGGCGGCCTTCCGGGCGGCCGACCTGGGCCTGAAGGTCATCCTCGTCGAGCGCTACGCCACCTTGGGCGGCGTGTGCCTGAACGTGGGCTGCATTCCTTCCAAGGCGCTGCTGCACGTGGCCGCGGTGATCGACGAAGTCAGCCACCTGAAGGCGGCCGGCATCGAGTTCGGCGCGCCCAAGGTTGACATCGACACCCTGCGCGGCCACAAGGAAAAGGTCATCGGCAAGCTGACCGGCGGCCTGGCGGCCATGGCCAAGATGCGCAAGGTCACCACCGTGCGCGGCTACGGCAGCTTCGTCGGCGCCAACCACCTGGAGGTCGAGGAAACCAGCGGCACGGCCCAGGAGAAGACCGGCACCAAAAAGGTCATCGCCTTCAAGCGCGCGATCATCGCCGCCGGCTCGCAGGCCGTGCGCCTGCCGTTCATGCCCGACGATCCGCGCGTGGTCGACTCCACCGGCGCCCTGGCGCTCAAGGAAGTCCCCAAGCGCATGCTCATCCTGGGCGGCGGCATCATCGGCCTGGAAATGGGCACCGTCTATTCCACGCTGGGCGCCCGCCTGGACGTGGTCGAGATGATGGACGGCCTCATGCAGGGCGCCGACCGCGACCTCGTGAAGATCTGGCAGAAGATGAACGCCAAGCGCTTCGACAACATCATGTTGAAGACGAAGACGGTGGGCGCCGAGGCCACGCCCGAAGGCATCAAGGTCAGCTTCGCGGCCGCGGAAGAGGGCGGCACCGCCCCCGAGCCGCAGGTCTACGACCTCGTGCTGCAGGCCGTGGGCCGCACGCCCAACGGCAAGAAGATCGCCGCGGACAAGGCCGGCGTGGCCGTCACCGACCGCGGCTTCATCGACGTGGACGTGCAGATGCGCACCAACGTGCCGCACATCTTCGCCATCGGCGACATCGTGGGCCAGCCCATGCTGGCGCACAAGGCGGTGCACGAAGCGCACGTGGCGGCCGAGGTGATCGCCGGCGAACTCACGGGCGACAAGGCGCTGGCCTCGGCCGCGTTCAACGCCCGCGTGATCCCGAGCGTGGCCTACACCGACCCCGAAGTGGCCTGGGTGGGCCTCACCGAGGACCAGGCCAAGGCCCAGGGCATCAAGGTCAGGAAGGGCCTGTTCCCCTGGAACGCCTCCGGCCGCGCCATCGCCAACGGCCGCGACGAAGGCGTGACCAAGCTGCTGTTCGACGACTCGCCCGAAGCCCATGGCCACGGCCGGATCCTCGGCGGCGGCATGGTCGGCACGCACGCCGGCGACATGATCGGCGAGGTCGCCCTGGCGATCGAGATGGGTGCGGACGCGGTGGACGTCGGCAAGACCATCCACCCGCACCCCACGCTGGGCGAAAGCATCGGCATGGCCGCGGAAATCGCGCACGGCAGCTGCACGGACGTGCCGCCGCAAAAGAAGTAGCCCGTCGGCGCCATCGCGCCAGAAAAGCCCGGGACGGCGACGTCCCGGGCTTTTTTCCCATTTGGCGAAGCCCGGGCAGAGGAGGCGAAAGCGATTGCGGTTTCTTCCAGCCTCGATCAGCTCGACCTGGGCGTTAGAATTTGTAAGATTTCTAACCATGTCCATGCCGGCCTCCAGAAATGGTTTCTGGTGCGCCGGAGCCGCACGCACCGTGTGCTGGCGATGGGATTCGAGGAGCTTGTCGATGAAGGTTTTCTGGCGGTGTCTGGCCACCGTGTCGTGTGCGCTGTGGCTCACGGCGTGCGGCGGAGGAGGGGGTGGGGGCGACAGCGGCGCAGGCACGGGTGGCGGCAGTGGCCCCGCAACGGGCGGTGGAAGCGGCACGGGGACGGGCGGTGGCGGCAGCGGGTCGGCTCTGACGGTGACCAGCGATCGCACTTCGCTGGACTTCGTCGGCTTCGTCAACGCACCCGCGCAACCGCAGAACGTGATGTTCACGCTCGTGAACGCACCGGCGGGCGCGACCTATTACGGCCAGGTGGTGCTGGACCGGCCGTCCGATTTCACGGCGTCCTTCAACCCGACCAGCAACTCCACGGGGATGATGACGGTCTTCCCGACGTCCGGCAGCGCGGTGTCGCGCAGCGGCACCATCCTCGTGCGGCTGTGCAACGACCCCAACTGCAGTTCGGTGGCATGGTCGCAGACGCTGCCCTATCGCTATGCGATCTTCAGCATCGACAGTTCGGCGCTGGCCTTGAGCGGCTCCGAAGGCAGCGAAGGTGCGGCGGGGTCCGTGGCGATCACGCCAGCGGATACCGGCAATTTCCTGAAGGTCTCCGCCAGCACCAACATCGGTGACGGCTGGCTCTCGGCCACGCGCAATGCGGCGGGCGACGCCATCAGCGTCAAGGCCAGCGCTGCCGCGCTGAAGTCGGGCACCTACACCGGCATGGTGAAAGTGCAGATCGCCGGCACGGACTACACGCCGCCGGTGGTCATTCCCGTGGGCTACACGGTCGGCCTCGGCTTCGTCGCGCCGGTGGCCAGCGCACTGGAGCTGAAGGCCGATTCGCAGAGGATCGCGGGAAGCACCGCCGTGGCCTTCAACGCCGGGTCGGGCCGCAGCTGGACGGCCAGCAGCGATCAGCCGTGGCTCGTGCTCGACACCCCGAGCGGCACGGGCGCGGGCACGCTCAGCTACCACGTCGATACCTCGCTACTGGCCGGTATGGACAACTGGACTTCCGCGACGGCCCAGGTGACGCTCCGCGCCGCCGGGCTCTCCGATGCCCGACTGGCGGTCACGCTCGACAAGCGCCTGCCCGAGGTCTACGTGACATCGCCCGCCACCATCGTGGCAGGCCGCGCCGGCACCGTGCGCGTCATCGGTCGGGGACTGTCGCAGCTGGCGGACCTGGGCCGCATCCGCATTCCCGGCGCCAGCGGCTTCACGGGAACGGTGCTCTCCGACCGCGAAGCGTTGCTGAACATCCCGGCCATGCCCGCCGGTCGCACCAGCGTGTCGGTCGCGAATGCCCTGGGACTTCCGAGCGCGAGCGGCACCCTGGGCGCCGCGTCGCTCGCGGGTGCTCCGGCGGGCCTCGTGGCGAACCCCGGCGAGAAGCGCTCCGCGGTGTTCGACCCGACGCGCAACGCCCTCTATGCCATCAACTGGACGCAGAAAGCGCTGGTGCGCTATCGCTACGCGGCAGGCCAATGGCAGGTGGACGGGTTGCCGGTCGCATCCATCGGCGACATGGCCCTGTCGCCCGACCGCAAGACCTTGTATGTGGCCTCGGGCAGCAGGACCCTGCACGCCGTCGATCCCGACACCTTGCAGATCACCGCGACCTACACCACGGACAACGCGTTCAATGGTTCGCTCCTGCCCAGCCGGGATCTTTTCCGGGGCCTGCCGGTGACCAGCAACCTGCGGCTGTGGTTCGTCAACAACCAGTGGTCCGGGCTCTACTACTTCGACATGAAGACGGGCCGTTTCGGTTCGCAGCCCCTGACCTATGCCACCGAACTGCTGTACGGCCCGGGGCTCTTCGCTTCGGGGGATGGCACGCGGATGTACATCTCCTCGTCGGATACCCGTGCTTCCGTGTACCAGTACACCGCGGAGTCCGACAGCGTGAAGGCGCTGGCCAGTGCCCCTGGAGCCTACAGGGCGCTCTACGACGAGACGGGCAGCAGGCTGCTGGTGGACGACGAGCAGGTATACCGCGGCGACGACACGCGCCTCGTCGGCCGGGCCACGGTGACCGGGAGCCTCGGCATGCGTTCGGTGATCTCGCCGGACGGCACGCGGGTGTACCGGCAGGTATCCACCGGCATGAACAGCCTGATCGTGGACCACATCAACGTCTACGACACCACCCGCGTCCAGCCCGGTACCTCGGAGCTCGTGAAGCTCGGAGAGATCCCCGTAACGTCCAGGGCGGTCCGGTGCGACAGCAATTCGAACGATGCCTGCCTGACCACTACGTTCCTGATCAGCCCGATGGGCGACACGCTCTTCTGGCTGGGCGACCAGGGCCTGGTGGTGATCCCGATACCGGCCACGATGTCCGGCATCCAGTCGGCGGATGCGCGCTTGCAGAAGGCGGCGGCGCAATAGGAAATCCAGGGGGCGGTGCCGCCCCCTGCCGGCCGCGGCGCGAGCCCGGCGGGCCGTGCCGACCGGGGCCCGGGGGCGCCCCGAATCCGCCGCGCCCGAGGCGCTGTTGCGCACTGCAACACTTTCGATGTGGCCTGCGGTCCGGCCTGCTGCCGAACGCCTCCGATGCGTGCCGGCGTGCATGTCGGATCGCCCCCATCCCCCTGCACGACGCCGCGCAAAGCCTGCCCTGGACCGGGTTGCGGTTCCGCCAAAACGGGGCCGCCCAGGGCGCGCTTCCGGCGCCCAGGCACGAGCACTCCGCTGAAACCGTCACATTACTGACAAACCGCCCCTCCACAGTCGCCGCTCGGCCACGACATGGGAGCTTTGGATGGGCGGTTTGGCGGCGGCGAGATGGGGTGACGACATAGGCCACGTATCGGTGTGGGCGCGGCTGGCGCGGGTGGGGCTGCGGCTGGCGGCGGGGATGGTGGAGACGCTGATCGTTGCGGGGACGGTGGCGCTGGTGGCGGG
>NZ_FOMQ01000024.1 GCF_900112675.1 Paracidovorax konjaci
TAGCGAGTTTCGCAGCCGCGCCCCGTGACCGAGCACCGCAGGTTGCCCCCTTCGCCCCTCGGGCGAAGGGGGACGCAGCCAGCAGGGTCGCCTTTTCTTTGCCTACTTTCTTTTGGCGAAGCAAAAGAAAGTCGGTGCGCCGCCGGGCGCACATCCCGGCCCCGGGAAGCAAACCCACCATGCCGCAAGCCATGCCAAAAAAGAGCATCAAGGATCCGACCTCGGCAACAACCCCGCCAATGTCTCCACCGAATCCGCCTCCTCCACCGGCTTGTCCTCCCGCCACCGCAGCATCCGCGGAAACCGCACCGCGATCCCGCTCTTGTGCCGCGTGCTGCGCGCGATCCCCTCGAACCCCAGTTCGAATACCAGCGTCGGCTTCACACTGCGCACCGGCCCGAAGGTTTCCACCGTGGTGCGCCGGATGACCGCATCCACGCGTGCCATCTCGGCGTCGGTGAGCCCCGAGTACGCCTTGGCGAACGGCACGAGCGCGCGCCCCTCGGTGCCGGGCGGGCCGTCCCACACCGCGAAGGTGTAGTCGCTGTAGAGGCTCGCGCGCCGGCCGTGGCCGCGCTGGGCGTAGATGAGCACGGCGTCGATGCTGAGCGGGTCGATCTTCCATTTCCACCACGTGCCCACGTCCTTGGTGCGGCCCACGCCGTACTGCGCGCCGCGGGCCTTGAGCATCATCCCCTCCACGCCCAGGGCGCGGGCCTGGGCGCGCTGGGCGGCCAGGTCGGCCCAGTCGGTGCCGTGCAGCACGGGGCTCGCGACGAGCGAGGGGTGCGCGGTGCGCGCGAGCAGCGCGTCCAGGCGCGCGCGGCGCTCGTGCTGGGGCAGCGCGCGCAGGTCCCGGCCGCCCTCTTCGAGCAGGTCGTAGGCGAGCAGCACCACGGGCAGCTCGCGCAGCAGCTTGGGGCCGAGCGTCTTGCGGCCGATGCGCTTTTGCAGATCGGCGAAGGGGCGCACGTGGGCGGGGGTGTCGCCCTCGGCGGGCTGCCAGACGACGATCTCGCCGTCCAGCACGGTGCCATCGGGCAGGGCCTCGTCGCCCAGGCGCTGCAGTTCGGGAAAGCGGTCGCTCACCAGCTCTTCGCCGCGCGACCAGACCCAGGTGGCGCCGGCGCGCCGCACGAGCTGGGCGCGGATGCCGTCCCATTTCCATTCGACGACCCAGCCGCCCGGGGGCCCCAGCGTGGCGTCGAACTGCTCCACGGGCAGCGAGAGCGGGTGCGCGAGGAAGAACGGGTACGGGTGGCCGCTGGTCTCGGCGCTCGGCGCGCCGTCGCCGTCCGCGCCGTCCGGCTGCGGGGCCACGAGGCGCTCGTAGTCGGCCGCTCCGGGCCGCGCGCCGATGTGCGTGTACCCCATGAGGCGCTGCGCCACGCGCTTGGGATCGACGCCGCTCACGGCGGCGAGCGCCTGCGTGACCTGCAGCTTGGAGACACCCACGCGGAACGCGCCCGTGATGAGCTTGAAATACACCAGCCGCTCCTCGGGGGCGAGCCGGGCCCATTGCGCGCGCAGCACGGGCTCCAGCGCCTCGGGCGCCATGCCGCGCAGCGGCAGCAGATGCTCACCGACCCATTCGGCCAGGCCCAGCGCATGGCGGTCGGTGGGCATCGGCAGCAGCAGCGCGATGGTTTCCGCCAGATCGCCCACGGCCTCGTAGCTCTCGTCGAACAGCCACTCGGGCAGGCGGGCCGCCTCCCGCGCGAACTGGCGCAGCAGCTTGGTGGGCACGAGCTGGCGCGGCTTGCCGCCCGCGAGGAAATACACCGCCCAGGCCGCATCCTCGGGCGCGGCGGCGCGCAGGTAGGCCTGCAGCGCCGCCTGCTTGGCCAGGCTGGAGGTGCTGGAATCCAGCGCGCGGTAGAGGGCAGCGAAATCCTTCACGGCGCGCGGCCTCCGTCGGCCGGGGAAGCGGCGCCCTCCTCCAGCGGCGAGGCATCGCCGCCGGGCGCCGCGATGGGCGGGGTGCCATCCGCGCCCGGCGCAGCGTCCGCCCCGGCGGGCACGCCCGTGGACGACGCCACTGCCGCTGCGGTGCCGGGCGCCTCGTCGTCCTCGTCGCCGTATTCGGTGTGGAAGGACTGCGCGTCCAGCCCCTGCTCGCAGAGCCAGCGCACCAGCACCGCCACGCTGCCGTGCGTGACGAAGACGCGCTCCGCGCCGGTCGCGCCGATGGCCTTCTGCAGGCCCGGCCAGTCCGCGTGGTCGGACATCACGAAGCCCCGGTCCACGCCGCGCCGCCGGCGCGTGCCGCGCAGTTGCATCCAGCCGCTCGCAAAGGCATCGGCGTGCCGCGCGAAGCGGCGCATCCAGGGCGTGCCCTGGGCCGAGGGCGGCGCCACCACGAGCGCGGTCTGCAGCTGCTTGGGGTCCACCCCCGGATCGGTCACCCGCAGCGTGGGCGGGAGTGCCACGCCGGCCGCGCGGTAGACCCGGTTCAGGGGTTCCACCGCGCCGTGGACCACGATGGGCCCGATCGATGCATCCACGCCATGCAGGATGCGCTGCGCCTTGCCGAAGGCGTAGCAGAGCATCACCGAAGGGCGGCCCTCGGCCGCGTTCGCGCGCCACCAGGCATCGATCTCCCCAAACAGTGCGTCCTGCGTGGGCCAGCGGTAGATGGGCAGCCCGAAGGTCGATTCGGTGATGAAGGTATCGCAGCGCACCGGCTCGAACGGCGGACAGGTGCCATCGGCGTCGGTCTTGTAGTCGCCCGAGGCCACCCAGACGCGGCCCCCGTGCTCCAGCCGCACCTGGGCCGAGCCGAGCACGTGGCCCGCCGGATGCAGCGAGATGCGCACGCCGTGGTGCTCGATGGCCTGGCCGTAAGGCAGTGTCTGCAGGGTGATGTCGGCCCCGAGCCGGGTGCGCAGGATGCCTTCGCTGTCGATGTGCGCAAGGTAGTGCCCGTGGCCCATCCGGGCATGGTCGGAATGCCCGTGGGTGATGACCGCGCGTTCCACGGGCCGCCACGGGTCGATGTAGAAATCGCCGGGCGGACAGTACAGGCCTTCGGGCCGTGCGATCACGAGGTCATCGGACGGCGGCATGGCGGACCCGCCTTTCCGGGCAATGGTGGGCAGCGCCAACCTGCCGCCCTGCTGACCCCGTCGCCCAATGCGCCGTGCGTAGAAGGAAGAAAGCCCTGGTGTGCGCTTGCATGCGGAATGCTATCGCCCCCCCTTCTCCGCCCGCCGTCGGGCGCGCCGCATGCGGCTGTGGGAGCACGCCTACCCGGAGGGCCGGTTTCCGCAGGGCGCAAAGTGCTGCGGCGCAACAAGAAAGCAACGGGCAAAGAAAAAGCCGCCCGGAGGCGGCTTGGAAGGGGGGTGTCGTGGCGGCATCGCGCTCCAGCCGCGCGATGGCGGCGGCGGCAGCGGGCCGGTCGACCCGGCTGCGTCAGCGCTTCTGGCGGAACCGGCGCAGGGCGGCGATCTGGGCGGCCATCACGGCCAGCTCGGACTGCGCCTTGGCGAAATCGACATCGCTCTTGGCGTTCTTGAGCGCTTCCTCGGCAGCGGCACGGGCGGCAGCGGCCTTCTCGTCGTCCAGGTCCTTGCCGCGGATGGCGGTGTCGGACAGCACGGTCACGCGGCCGGGCTGCACTTCGAGGATGCCGCCGGCCACGAAGACGAACTCTTCGCCGCCATCGGCCGTCTCGATGCGCACCGACCCCGGCTTGATGCGCGTGATCAGCGGCGTGTGGCGCGGATAGATGCCGAGCTCGCCGGCCTCGCCGGGCAGCGCGATGAAACGCGCTTCACCCGAGAAGATGGACTCTTCGGCGCTGACCACATCGACGTGGATGGTGTTCATGGGTTTTCCTTCCAAAAGTCGGGGGAAAGCAAGGAATCGGCCGCATCGCTAGGCGGCGCGCGGAAATGTGCATCGAGCACATTGAGCACGCCAACGACGCGAGGCGGTCGATTACGCCGCTTTACGCGACCTTCTTGGCCTTTTCGAAGGCTTCGTCGATGGTCCCGACCATATAGAACGCCTGCTCGGGCAGGTGATCGCATTCGCCGGCCACGATCATCTTGAAGCCGCGGATCGTCTCGGACAGCGGCACGTACTTGCCGGGCGAGCCGGTGAACACTTCGGCCACGTGGAAAGGCTGCGACAGGAAACGCTGGATCTTCCGCGCACGGGACACGAGGAGCTTGTCCTCGGGAGCCAGTTCGTCCATGCCCAGAATCGCGATGATGTCGCGCAGTTCCTTGTAGCGCTGCAGCGTGCCCTGCACACCGCGGGCCACGCTGTAGTGCTCTTCGCCCACGACTTGTGGGTCGAGCTGGCGGCTCGTGGAGTCGAGCGGATCGACGGCGGGGTAGATACCCAGCGCAGCGATGTCACGCGACAGCACCACGGTGGAGTCCAGGTGGGCGAAGGTCGTTGCGGGCGATGGGTCGGTCAAGTCATCCGCAGGCACGTACACGGCCTGGATCGACGTGATCGAGCCGACCTTGGTCGACGTGATGCGCTCCTGCAGGCGGCCCATTTCCTCGGCCAGCGTCGGCTGGTAGCCCACGGCGGAAGGCATGCGGCCCAGCAGCGCGGACACTTCGGTGCCGGCCAGCGTGTAGCGGTAGATGTTGTCCACGAAGAACAGCACGTCGCGGCCTTCGTCGCGGAACGACTCGGCGATGGTCAGGCCGGTGAGGGCCACACGCAGACGGTTGCCCGGGGGCTCGTTCATCTGGCCGTAGACCATGGCCACCTTGGACTCGCCCAGGTTCTCCAGGTTCACGACGCCGGAATCGGCCATCTCGTGGTAGAAGTCGTTCCCTTCGCGGGTCCGCTCGCCCACGCCGGCGAACACGGACAGGCCCGAGTGCGCCTTGGCGATGTTGTTGATCAACTCCATCATGTTCACGGTCTTGCCCACACCGGCGCCACCGAACAGACCCACCTTGCCGCCCTTGGCGAACGGGCAGACCAGGTCGATCACCTTGATGCCGGTTTCGAGCAGTTCCTGCGAAGGCGACAGTTCGTCGTAAGCGGGGGCCTTGCGGTGGATCGCGGCCGTCAGGGCTTGGTCCACGGGACCGCGTTCGTCGATGGGGCTGCCCAGCACGTCCATGATGCGGCCCAGCGTCGCCTTGCCCACGGGCACGGTGATCGGGTTGCCGGTGTTGGTCACCATGAGGCCGCGACGCAGGCCGTCGGACGTGCCCAGCGCGATGGTGCGCACCACGCCGTCGCCGAGCTGCTGCTGCACTTCCAGCGTCAGGGGCGAGCCCTCGAGCTTGAGTGCGTCATACACCTTGGGCATGCGGTCGCGTGGGAACTCGACGTCCACCACGGCGCCGATACATTGAACGATCTTGCCCTGAACGCCAGCGTTCACTTGGGTGTTCTCTTGAGCCATTGCATTTGCTCCAAAAATTTAAACTGCCGCGGCACCCGCGACGATCTCCGAAAGTTCTTTCGTGATCGCGGCCTGGCGCGTCTTGTTGTAGACCAGCTTGAGTTCGCCGATGACGTTGCCCGCGTTGTCCGTGGCGGCCTTCATGGCCACCATGCGCGCCGATTGCTCGGACGCCATGTTCTCGGCCACGGCCTGGTAGATCAGCGACTCGACATAGCGAACCAGCAGGTCGTCGATGACGCTCTGGGCATCGGGCTCGTAGATGTAGTCCCAGCCATGCTCCGTCTTCTCGGCCTGCATCTTCTCGGACGAGAGCGGCAGGAGCTGCTCCACGACCGATTCCTGCTTCATGGTGTTGATGAACTTGGTGTAGCTCAGGTACACCGCGTTGATCTTGCCTTCAGCGTAGGCGTCGAGCAGCACCTTGGCGGGGCCGATCAGCTTGTCGAGGTGCGGCGTGTCGCCGAGGCCCGTCACGTGCGAGACCACCTTGGCGCCCACGCGGTTCAGGAACCCCAGGCCCTTGTTGCCGATCGCCACGGCCTGCGTGGACACACCCTGCGACTGCAGTTCGCGCAGCTTGGCCGTCACGGCGCGCAGCACGTTGGTGTTCATGCCACCGCACAGTCCCTTGTCCGTCGTCACCACGATGAAGCCGGCCGCCTTGGCGTCGTTCGTCTTCATGAAGGGGTGGACGTATTCCGGGTTGGCGTGGCCGAGATTCGCCGCGATGTTGCGGATCTTCTCGCTGTACGGCCGTGCGGCGCGCATGCGGTCCTGCGCCTTGCGCATCTTGGACGCGGCCACCATTTCCATGGCCTTGGTGATCTTCTTGGTGTTTTCCACCGATTTGATCTTGCCGCGAATTTCCTTGCCTGCTGCCATGCCTAGACCTCCACGTTGGCCACCGCCACGGCTGCGCAACCCCCGAAGGGGCCGCGAGCGGGCTGGCGGCGGTTCTGCGCTGCGCTCATGTCTTTCGCTTCCCGTCCGGTCAGGCGAAGGACTTCTTGAACGCGCCGATGGCAGCGGTCAGTTCCGCTTCCGCGTCCTTGTCCAGGGCCTTGCTCTGTTCCAGCTTGGACAGCAGCGCGCCATGGCTGGTCTTCAGGAACTGGTGCAGGCCGGACTCGAACGCCAGGACCTTCTTCACGTCCACGTCGTCCAGGAAGCCCTTGTTCACCGCGAACAGCGTGGCACCCATCAGGCTGATGGGCTGGGGGCTGTACTGCGGCTGCTTGAGCAGCTCGGTCACGCGGGCACCGCGGTCGAGCTGCTTGCGGGTGGCCTCGTCCAGGTCCGAGGCGAACTGCGCGAAGGCGGCCAGCTCACGGTACTGTGCGAGGTCGGTACGGATACCGCCGGACAGGTTCTTGATCAGCTTGGTCTGCGCTGCACCACCCACGCGGGACACCGAGATACCGGCGTTGATGGCGGGGCGGACACCGGCGTTGAACAGGCTGGTTTCCAGGAAGATCTGGCCGTCCGTGATCGAGATCACGTTGGTCGGAACGAAGGCGGACACGTCGCCGGCCTGCGTTTCGATCACGGGCAGGGCCGTGAGCGAACCTGTCTTGCCCTTGACCTCACCCTTGGTGAAGGCTTCGACGTAGTCGGCATTCACGCGGGCTGCGCGCTCCAGCAGGCGGCTGTGGAGATAGAACACGTCGCCGGGGAAGGCTTCGCGGCCTGGCGGGCGGCGCAGCAGCAGCGAGACCTGGCGGTAGGCCACGGCCTGCTTGGACAGATCGTCATAGACGATCAGCGCGTCTTCGCCGCGGTCGCGGAAGTACTCGCCCATCGTGCAGCCCGAGTAGGCCGACACGTACTGCATGGCAGCGGATTCGGACGCCGAGGCCGCCACGACGATGGTGTATTCCATCGCGCCGGCCTGCTCCAGGGCACGCACCACGTTCTTGATCGACGACGCCTTCTGGCCGATGGCGACGTAGATGCACGTCACGCCCTGGCCCTTCTGGTTGATGATCGCGTCGATGGCGACGGCCGTCTTGCCGGTCTGGCGGTCGCCGATGATCAGCTCGCGCTGGCCACGGCCCACGGGCACCATGGAGTCGATGGACTTCAGGCCGGTCTGCAGCGGCTGGCCCACGGATTCGCGGGCGATCACGCCAGGCGCGACCTTTTCGATCACGTCGGTCAGCTTGGCATTGATGGGGCCCTTGCCGTCGATGGGCTGGCCCAGTGCGTTCACCACGCGGCCGATCAGTTCGGGGCCGACGGGCACTTCCAGGATGCGGCCCGTGCACTTCACGGTGTCGCCTTCGGAGATGTGCTCGTACTCGCCCAGAATCACGGCGCCGACGGAGTCGCGCTCGAGGTTCAGGGCCAGGCCGAAGGAGGGTTGACCGTCCTTGGAGGCGGGGAACTCGAGCATTTCGCCCTGCATCACCTCGGACAGGCCATGGACGCGCACGATACCGTCGGTCACGGACACCACGGTGCCCTGATTGCGGATGTCGCTGCTGGCTGCCAGACCTTCGATGCGGCTCTTGATCAGTTCAGAAATTTCTGCGGGATTGAGTTGCATGACTCTTTCCTTCTTTCTTGGGTTAGCCGAAACCTCGGGCGCTTACGCGACGAGGGCCGCTTTCATTTGTTCCAGACGGGCCTTGACCGAGGTGTCCAGCACCTCGTCGCCCACGACCACGCGGACGCCGCCGATCAGCGATTCGTCCAGTTGCACGGAGAGGTTCAGCTTGCGGCCGAAACGCTTCTCCAGCACGCCACCGAGGTCTGCCAGTGCGGCGCCGTCGAGCGCGAAGGCGCTGTGGACGACCGCATCGGACGATCCGCTCTGGCGGTTGACGAGGGCGCGGAACTGCGCAGCCACTTCGGGCAGCGCGGCCAGGCGACCGTTGTCGATGAGCACGCGCAGGAAGTTGCGGGCCGCATCGGAGAGCGGCGAGCGGACCACGCCGGCGATCACGTCGAACAGCTGTCCGGACGCGACCTTCGGGTTGTCGGCCAGTTGCCGGATCTGCGGGTCGGCAGCAATCGCCGCCAACTCGTCCACCCAGGCGACGGTGCTGCCCAGGTCAGCGCCCGACTGGGCTGTGCTGGCCTTGAACAGGGCTTCCGCGTAAGGGCGGGCAATGGTGGCGAGTTCAGCCATGGTTGCGTCCCTTACTTACAGCTCGGTCTTGAGGCGGTTCAACAGATCGGCGTGGATGCCGGCATTGACCTCCTTGCGGAGGATCTGCTCGGCGCCCTTGACGGCCAGCGCGGCCACCTGCTCGCGCAGGGCCTCGCGGGCCTGCACGGTCTGCTGCTCGGCTTCGGCACGGGCGGCGGCGACGATCTTGGCGCCTTCGTCGTTGGCACGGGCCTTGGCTTCTTCGATGATGGCCTGGGCACGGCGTTCGGCGTCCGCAAGACGCGATGCCGTCTCGTTGCGCGTCTGCGCCAGTTCCTTCTCGACGCGCTGATTCACAGCGGTGAGTTCGGACTTGGCGCGATCGGCAGCAGCGAGGCCTTCGGCGATTTTCTGGGCTCGCTCATCCAGCGCTTTCGCGATCGGGGGCCACACGAACTTCATCGTGAACAGCACCAGGATCAGGAAGACGATGGCCTGAACGAACAGGGTCGCGTTGATACTCACGGCAACACCTTTCTAGTTGGGCGTTGGTCGGGAATCAGGCCAGGACGAAGGGGTTGGCGAATGCGAACAGCAGGGCGATGGCAACGCCGATCAGGAATGCAGCGTCGATCAGACCGGCCAAGATGAACATCTTGGTTTGCAGTTCGTTGATCAGCTCGGGCTGGCGGGCAGAAGCTTCGAGGTACTTGCCACCCATCAGAGCGATACCGATCGATGCGCCGATAGCGCCCAGACCCACGATCAGACCACAAGCCAGAGCGACGAGACCGAGAATGTTTTCCATGATGACTCCTAGGATGAAAAGAAAGAAAGGTTGGAAGGGAAAGAAAGGGAAAGCTCAGTGAGCTTCATGCGCCTGGCCGAGATAGATCAGCGCCAGCATCATGAAAATGAAGGCTTGCAGGGTGATCACCAGAATGTGGAAGATCGCCCAGATCGAGCCTGCAATGATGTGCCCCACGGGGAGCAACACACCGGAAAGCGACATGGCTGCCGCGCCGCCCATCAGGGCGATCAGCATGAACACCAACTCACCAGCGTACATGTTGCCGAAAAGCCGCATGCCATGCGACACGGTCTTGGCAACGTATTCGATGATCTGCATCAGCAGATTGATCACGCCCAGGATGAGGGCGAAGACGGGATTCTTGCTCGTGCCGAACGGCGCGGTGACCAGCTCATGCGCCCAGCCGCCCACGCCCTTGATCTTGACGCTGTAGTAGAAGCAGAGGATCAGCACGGCCGTCGACAGGCCCAGCGTGGTGGAGAGGTCGGCCGTGGGCACGACGCGCAGATAGGCGTGGTGCGGATCATGGCCGGCGGCGCCGTAGATCTGGGCCCAGATGGCGGGCAGCAGGTCGACGGGCAGCATGTCCATCGCGTTCATGAGGAAGATCCACACGAACACGGTGAGGGCCAGGGGCGCGATGAACTTGCGGCTCTCGGCGTTGTGGATGTTGGCCTTGGCCTGGTTGTCCACCATCTCGACGAGGATCTCGACGGCCGCCTGGAACCGACCCGGAACGCCCGGGGTGGCCTTGCGCGCAGCGAGCCAGAAAACGAAAAGGGCCAGAAAACCGAGAACCAAACCGACGACCACCGAGTCAATGTTGACCACGGTGAAATCGACGATGGACTTCTGCTTGATGTTCTGGAGATGCTGCAAGTGGTGAACGATGTATTCACTGGCAGTCGGTGCGTGCGCTTCTGCGGCCATCGGACAACTCTTCTCTCAATCAATCGGTTTGCGGACACCGGGCCGCACCATGAGTGCGATCCAGTACGTTTTCATCGTCACCACCATGCCGGCAAGCAAAGCGAGCCAGCTCAATCCCGGCACCAGCCGGGGCGCCGCCGCCAGCATGGCGACGGTCAAAGCAATCTTGACCAGTTCCCACCCGAAGAGGCCCGCCAGCGCGGCCCCTGCCGAAGCCCTGTCGCGCGCCACACCCCGGGCGAAGAGCGCCGCGGGGAGGACCACCGCCAACGCACCGTATCCCGTGGACCACGCGATCGAGGACTTGCCGGACACCCCCCAGGCCACCACTGCCGCAAGGAGCCCGACGACTGCCTGGAAGGCCACGATGCGCCAGACGGACACCCTGGGATGGCGCATCCGCCAGTCCCGCGCCTCATCGGCAGAAAGGGGCTTGAAGCCAGGATCTTCGGCCTCAGTTCCTGTATCCGGAGCGTCTGTTTTCATTGTTCGGCAACGCCGGTTTACGGCCTGAAACTTCTTACAAAGCCGCTGATTATAAGTAAAAACCCGTTGCATCCCGCAATGCCCCGACACGCATGTGCGAAAGCGGTGCGCGCCGGTGCGCTGCGCTGGTGAAAGGAACGACGAACAGCGCGCCACCATGGTGCGCAGTCGCTCCACGGCATCATCGACAATTCACCGCATGACCCAGCCCCCAGTCCCTCCCGTGATCGGAGCCGGCGGCCATTCGCCGCAGGATTCGCTCATCGAATACCCCTCCCGCTTTCCGATCAAGGTCATGGGCCGCAAGGCCGATGGCTTCGTCCACGCGCTCACGGAAGTGGCGCGCCGCTTCGATCCGGATTTCGACGCTTCCACCATCGAGCTGCGCGACAGCCGCGAGGGCAACTATCTGGGCGTGACCCTCACCGTGACGGCGACCAGCCGGGAGCAACTGGACGACCTCTACCGCGCGCTGTCTTCGCACCCGATGGTCAAGATCGTGCTCTGACGCGAAAGCCGCCATGCAGGTGCAGATGTTGGGCCGCGTGGATTACCGGGACACCGTGCAGGCCATGCAGGAGTTCACCGAGCTGCGGACCGGGGACACCCCCGACGCGCTCTGGGTGTGCGAGCACGCGCCCCATTTCACGCAGGGGCTCGCCGGCAAGGCGGACCACCTGCTGTCCCCGGGTGCGATCCCCGTGGTCGCCACCAACCGGGGCGGGCAGGTCACGTTCCATGGCCCCGGCCAGGTGGTCGCCTACCCGCTCGTCGACCTGCGCCGCGCGGGCTACTACGTGAAGGAATACGTCTACCGGGTGGAAGAGGCCGCGATCCGCACGCTGGCGCATTTCGGCGTCACGGGGCACCGCGTGGCGGGCGCTCCGGGCATCTACGTGCGGCTGGCCGATCCGGGCAGCCATGCGCTGCTGGCCCAACGCCCGCAGAAAGCCGATCCGAACGCGATCCCCATCGGCCCCGATTTCACGGGCCTGGGCAAGATCGCGGCATTGGGCATCAAGGTCACCCGCCATTGCACGTACCACGGGGTGGCGCTCAACGTGGACATGGACCTCGAACCCTTCTCGCGTATCAACCCTTGCGGCTACACAGGGCTGCCGACCGTCGACCTTTCTACAATCGGCGTCCACACCACCTGGGACGAGGCCGCCGCCGTACTGGCACGCCAACTGGCCATCCGCCTCGCACCCTGACCTCAGCACCAGCCATGAGCACTCCAGAAGTCGTCCGCGAAGCGCAGTCCACCGTTGCCTATAACCCGCTCGCCAAGCAGAAGGCGGCCGCGAAGCTCTCGCGCATCCCGATCAAGGTCGAACAGGGTGAAGTGCTTAAGAAGCCAGAGTGGATCCGCGTCAAGGCGGGCTCGCCCACCACGCGCTTCTACGAGATCAAGGAAATCCTGCGCGAGCACAAGCTGCACACGGTGTGCGAAGAGGCCTCGTGCCCCAACATCGGCGAGTGCTTCGGCAAGGGCACGGCCACGTTCATGATCATGGGCGACAAGTGCACGCGCCGCTGCCCGTTCTGCGACGTGGGCCACGGCCGCCCCGATCCGCTCGACAAGGACGAACCGCTCAACCTCGCGCGCACCATCGCCGCGCTCAAGCTCAAGTACGTGGTGATCACCAGTGTGGACCGCGACGATCTGCGCGACGGCGGCAGCGGGCATTTCGTGGAGTGCATCCAGAACATCCGCGCGCTGTCTCCCCAGACGCAGATCGAGATCCTCGTGCCCGACTTCCGGGGCCGCGACGACCGCGCGCTGGAGATCCTGAAGGCAGCGCCGCCCGATGTGATGAACCACAACCTGGAAACCGCGCCACGCCTCTACAAGGAAGCGCGCCCGGGCTCCGACTACCAGTTCAGCCTGAACCTGCTCAAGAAGTTCAAGGCACTGCATCCGCAGGTGCCGACCAAGAGCGGCATCATGGTTGGCCTCGGCGAAACCGACGAGGAGATCCTGCAGGTGATGCGCGACATGCGTGCGCACGACATCGACATGCTGACGATCGGCCAGTACCTCGCGCCGTCGAACAGCCACCTTCCCGTGCGCCGCTACGTGCATCCGGACACCTTCAAGATGTACGAGGAAGAAGCCTACAAGATGGGCTTCACCCACGCGGCCGTGGGCGCGATGGTGCGATCGAGTTACCACGCGGACCAGCAGGCACACGCTGCGGGCGTGCATACCGGCTGACCGGGGTTCCGCCACCCAGCCGCGCCCCCCACTGCGAGGCGCGCGGCCGATTCCGGCATTCAGAATGTCGGTAACAAATGAATACGTCCGGAGTTGCGCACAGTAGGCTTCGGTGGTCGTCGTGCGTCCATTCCTTTTTCAGGCTGGACGGTGCGTTTGTTACCGCGTTTCCTGTGTCCGGGAGACGCTCCCTCGCGCGAGCCATCCCATGAAAATCCGGTTTTCCCTTTTGCACGCGGCCATGGCCACGTCCTTGCTCGGTACGGCACCGTTGCTGCATGCCGCCGACGTGCGGGTGACCGTGCCTCCCGGCGGCGCCTTCGCGGTGCGGAGCGCCAATGGCACCCAGGAAGTGCTGCGGGCCCAGGATGGCGGCAGTGTCCTGCTGCCGGCGGTGTCGTCGCAGCCCCCCGGCTCCAACGTCCTGTGCTTCGATAGCGCCACGGGCGCGTTGGGCCCTTGCGCCTCGGGGGTCGCGGTCGGGCCGGCAGGCGCGACGGGCGCCACGGGACCCGCAGGCGTCACAGGACCCGCAGGCGCCACGGGTGCAACGGGCACGACCGGCCTGGCAGGAGCGACCGGAGCGACCGGAGCCACCGGAGCTGCGGGACCGACCGGCGCCACCGGCTCGACCGGCAGCCCGGGCGCGGCGGGACCAACCGGAGCGATGGGAACCACGGGGCCGGCCGGCCCCACCGGGGCCACGGGCGCGACCGGCGCCGACGGCGCGACCGGGCCGGGCTTGGCCAACGGAACGGCCGGTGGACAGATCACCCTGACCGCATCCACCGCTCCGTATGCGCCCCAGGTGCCCGTGACGCTGACCGGCGACGCCAGCCTCCAGAGCAATGGCACGCTGACCATCGGCACCGGTGCGATCACCAGTTCCAAGATTGCCGACCTCAACGTCAACAACAACCATATCTCGGTCAACGCCATCACCACGAGCAAAGTGGCCAACGGCACCGTCACCGCCAGCAAGATGGCCGATCAGGCCATTTCAACGATCAAGCTGCTGGACGGTGCCGTGACGACCATCAAGCTCGCCGACGGTGCGGTCAGCGTAGCCAAGCTGCAGGGGGGCAACGGCGCCGCCGCGAACACCTATCTGCGAGCGGACGGTACCTGGGTTCAGCCCGGACAACTCGTGCAAGGAGGGGCGCTCTCATCCGGGACCACCGTGCCCTCCACGCCGGCCGGAGGCGTGTTCTATTCAGCCACGGGAGGAAGTACGCTCACCCTGCCGGCGGCCAACGTGGCCGGGCAGACCCTGACCATCATCACGTCGAACCCGGCAGGCGGGAATTCGGTGATCCTGCAGGCAGCCGGCAGCGACACGATCGTCTACAACGCAAGCACCGGCACGACGCTGCAGGGCGCGTACAAATACTCGCTGCTGAGCGACGGCAATGGCCGGTGGTTCGCGAACTGACGGGGTTCCGTCTCGATCCGTCACTAGGCGCCGGAGCGCGTTCAGCGCGGCGCTCCGCGCCGGCCTTTCCTGCGGCCGCACCAGCGCACGATGCACCATGCCACGGCCAGCGGCGCGAACAGCGCCAGGATGGCCAGGCAGGCGTGGCCCATCGCTGCCATGTCAGGCGCGGGCACGCTGCACCCCGCACGACGTGGGCTCAGCCCCCCGGCCCTCCCGGGCCGCATGAAAAACGCGGTCCACGCGGCCGAACTCCGCCGTCGGCAGTGCGGCCATGATCCGGTCCATGCATTCGCCGACTTCGGCCTCCCGCAGGTGCAGATGCACCGTGCACAGGGGCCGCACCGCATCCACCGACAGGCTGTAGGTGCCCAGCAGATGCCCCAGCGCCGCGTGCAGCCGCTGCCGCACGCGCAGCGCCGGTTCCCGGACCATCACGACGGGAAGAACCACCCACGGCGAGGCGGAGCGGGCGCAAGACAGGGCCGAAGGCGCGACGGCAGAACGCTCGTCTTCCTGAAGAAAAATGCGGTGCAGCAGCATGTTCGATGGGCCTTGCGCAGGGCGGTATGCCAGGCGAAGCGCCGGTGATGAAGCGGACTCCAGTCTAGGAAGACGCCCGTCAAAAGTGCGTAAAAAAGCCGGTGCGGCGCATCAACCGCGCGTCAACGCGCTCACAGGGAAAGCCGGTAGCCCACGCCGGTCTCGGTGAGCAGGTGGCGCGGCTGCGCGGGGTCCGCTTCGAGCTTCTGGCGCAGATGACCCATGTAGATGCGCAGATAGTGGCTCTGGTCTGAGCGCGCGGGCCCCCACACCTCGCGCAGCAACTGGCGCTGGGTGATCACGCGCCCCGCGTTGGCCACCAGGACGGTGAGCATGCGGTATTCGGTGGGCGTGAGGTGCACGACGGCGCCGCCGCGCCGTACCAACCGCGCGGCGCGGTCCACCTCGATATCGCCGAAGCGGAACAGAGGCTCCGCCGATTCGGGCTGCAGGCCCTGCCCCATCGCGGGCCGTGGCCGCCGCAGGTTGGCGCGCACCCGCGCCAGCAGCTCGCCCATGCCGAAGGGTTTGGTGAGGTAGTCATCGGCCCCCGCATCGAGCGCGGCGATCTTGTCGGCTTCGTCGGTGCGCGCGGAGAGCACGATGACCGGCACGGCCGACCAGTTGCGGACATCGCGCAGCAGCGCCAGCCCATCGCCGTCGGGCAGGCCGAGGTCGAGCACCAGCAGGTCGGGTTGCCGCGTGCCGGCGGCCGAGAGCCCCTCGCGCAGCGTGGCGGCCTCGTGCACCTGCCAGCCCTCGTCCTCCAGCGCTCCACGGACGAAGCGGCGGATCTGGGGCTCGTCCTCGACAACGATCGCGGTGCGCAGGTTCATGGCGGTGAAGGCAGGTCGGATGGTTGGCGCGTCGGGTCTGGCAGCGCGGGTTCGGGCGGATCGGCCGCCTCGGGCACGGGGGGCGGCTCGCGCCGCGGCAGCGTGACGGTGAATTCTGCGCCCGGCCCGAGGGGTACGCCACCCGCGGCGATGTCGCCGCCGTGCGCCAGCACCACGGCCTTGCAGATGGCCAGCCCCAGGCCCACGCCCGGCGTGGCGGATTCGGCCTGCCCGCGCGTGAACTTGTCGAACAGCGTCTGCTCCTGCCCGCGCAATGCCGCCGGCAGGCCGGGGCCGTGGTCCCGCACACGGATCTGCAGGGTGCCCGGCAAAGCCTCGGCTGCGATGTCGATGGGCGGTGCGCCGTACTTGGCGGCGTTTTCCAGCAGATTGACCAGCACGCGCTCGATCAGCACCGCATCGAACTCCACCAGGGGCAGGTCCAGCGGCAGCGATGTGCGCACTTCGAGCGTCCCCAGCGCGGGCCGCGCCGCGCGGATGGCCGAGCCCACGACCTCCTCCACGGACTGCCAGTCACGGCGCAGGCTCACGTGCCCCCCCGACAGGCCGCTTTCGAGCCGTGCCATGTCCAGCAGGTTGCTGACCAGGGCGTGCAGTTGGTGCGCCTGCTGCACGATGCTGCGCGAGGCGGCCTGCAGCGCTTCGCCGGGTTGCGCGGGCAGGGACTCGGCGAGGGCGATGAGCGCGGTGAGCGGCGTGCGCACATCGTGCGATATCGCGCCCAGCAGGGCGTTGCGCAGGCGCTCGGACTCCATGTCGACGACGGCGCGCTGCGCCACGTCCACGTAGTGCACGCGCTCCAGGGCGATGGCGATCTGGCGCGCCAGGGTGTCGAGCTGCCGTGCCTGTTCGGGAATGAGGAGCCAGCGCGGCCGCGCGGGCGCGAGCGCCAGCACGCCGCGCACGCGCATCGGCGCCGTGAGGGGCACGTAACGCCAGCTCTGCGCGGCCAGCGTGGCCGTTCCCAGCCCGGCGCTCTGCCCGTGGCGCAGCGTCCAGTCGGCCACGCTCGCATCGAAGCCGGCCGGGGCCTGCGCGGGCAGCACGAGGCGGTCGCCTTCATCGAGCGGCAGCACCAGGGCATGCCCGCCGAAATGTTGCTGCACCGCCGCCGTGCCGATGTCCACGATCTGCGCCGCCTCCAGTGCCGCAGAGAGTTCACGCGTCAGCTCGAACAGCGAGCGCGTTCGCTGCTCCCGTCCAGCCGACACGCCGGCGGAAAACCGCAGGCCCGCCGTGAGCTGCCCGACCAGCAGCCCCACGCCCAGCATCACGGAGAAGGTGACGAGGTACTGCACGTCGCTCACCGCGAACGAGAGGCGCGGCGAGACGAAAACGAAATCGAAGGCCGCCACGTTGAGCAGTGCGGCCAGCGCGGCGGGGCCGCGCCCGAAGCGCATGGCCACACCGACCACGCCCAGCAGGTAGAGCATGACGATGTTGGTCAGCTCCAGCACGCCGGACAGCGGAAGCGCCATGAGCGTGACCGCCACGCTCGATGCCGCCGCCGCGCCGTAGCCGGGCCAGCGGGCGGCATGGCGTTCGTCGCCGTCATTCGCCGCCGCAGGCGTCGCCGGGGCCGTGTCCGCCGCCTGCCGCCAGGGGGATGCGGCCAGGCGTCGGCTGCTGCCGGGCTCCCCTGCTTCCACGATGTCCAGGGCTGGCGCGGCGGTGCCGATGGCCTGCGCCATCCCGGGCACGGGCCACCACCAGCGTCCCCGGCCTGCACGCGGGCGGGCACGCCCGACCACCAGGGTGGCGCAATTGAGCTGGCGCGCGTGTTCCGCGAGCGCGGCCGCCACCGCGCCGCCGGTGAGCACGGCCGTCTCCGCGCCCAGGCTCTCGGCCAGTTGCAGCACGGCGAGCACGCGGTCGCGCTGCGGCGCGGGCAGCCGCTGCAGCCGCGGCGTCTCGACATAGGCCGCATGCCAGCGCACATTGAGCTGGCCGGCCAGGCGCGCGGCCGTGCGCACCGTGTGGGCCGCGTCTTCGTGCGGCCCCACGCAGGCCAGCAGCGCACCGGAGGTGTTCCACGCAGGCGGCACGCCATGTCCGCCGCCGGACTGCTCCACGCGCCAGCCGCGCACGTCGTCTTCCACGTGTTCGGCGGTGCGCCGCAGGGCGATCTCGCGCAGCGCGATGAGGTTGCCCTTGCGGAAGAAATTCTGCGCCGCGCGCTCGGCCTGCTGCGGCACGTAGACCTTGCCCGCGGCCAGGCGTGCGGCCAGTTCGTCGGGCGTGGCATCGACCAGCACGACCTCGTCGGCCTCGTCCAGCACCGTGTCGGGCACGGTCTCGTGCACGCGCACGCCGGTGATGGCGCCCACGGTGCCGTTCAGGCTCTCCAGGTGCTGCACGTTGAGCGCGGTCCAGACCTCGATGCCCGAAGCCACCAGCTCGTGCACGTCCTGCCAGCGCTTGGCGTGGCGCGATCCCGGCGCGTTGGAGTGGGCCAGTTCGTCCACGAGCAGCACCGCGGGGCGCCGCTGGAGGGCCGCGTCCAGGTCGAACTCGGGGCGCGCCCGCCCGCGGTGCTCCAGACTGCGCCGCGGCAGCACCGGCAGGCCTTCGAGCAAGGCGGCGGTCTCCGCACGGCCATGGGTTTCCACCACGCCGACGAGCACGTCGCGCCCGGCCTGCCGCTCGCGCTGCGCGGCGCCCAGCATGGACCACGTCTTGCCCACGCCCGCATTGGCACCGAAATAGATGCGCAGCTTGCCGCGCTGCACGCGCTGCTCCTCGGCGCGCATCTGCGCGATGAGGGCATCGGGATCGGGTCGGGTGTCGGGCATGCGGTGGCGTTCGGGCGTCAGGGTGGCGGGGCACACGGCGCCCCGCAGTCTCGCGGATTCAGCGCAGCGCGTCGAGCGCGAGATTGAGGGCCAGCACGTTCACGCCGGCATCGCCCAGCCAGGCGACGGCGGGCGCCTCGGTGTGCTCGCGCACCAGGGCCTCCACGCGCTCGGGCGGCAGGCCCCGCGCGCGCGCCACGCGGGCGGTCTGGTACCGCGCGGCCGCCGGGCTGATGTGCGGGTCGAGCCCGCTGGCCGAGGCCGTGACGAGGTCCACCGGCACGGGCGCGGTGTTGCCCGGGTCGGCGTCCCGCAGTGCCGCCACGCGCGCTTTGACGGCATCGGCCAGCGCAGGATTGAGGGGCCCGAGGTTCGATCCCCCCGAGGCGCCCGCGTTGTAGGGCATGGGCGCGGTAGCCGAGGGGCGGCCCCAGAAATGTCCGGGGTCGGTGAAGTTCTGCCCGATCAGCGCGGAGCCGACCGCGTGGCCGGCCCGGTCGTGCAGCAGGCTGCCTGCCGCCTGGTGCGGAAAGGCCGCCTGCGCCACGCCGGTGACGGCGAGCGGATAGAGCACGCCGGTGACCAGCGACAGGACCACGAAGAGCGACAGGGCCGGCCGCAGCAGCGGGCCACGGGCCGCGGCAGGCGCACCGCCGTCCGGCGCGGTGGAGGAAGCAGGCGATGCCGCGATGGCGTCGGGGAGGGAGGTCGTCATGGAATGTCCTTTCACGAAGCCGGGCTCAGACGAGGCCCACGGCCACGAGCGCCCAGTCGATGAGCTTGATGCCGATGAACGGCACGATGAGGCCGCCCATGCCGTAGATGGCGAGGTTGCGGCGCAGCAGGGCCGCGGCACCCACCGGGCGGTAGCGCACGCCCTGCAGCGCCAGCGGAATCAGGAAGACGATGATCAGCGCGTTGAAGATCACCGCCGAGAGGATGGCCGAGGACGGACTGGCCAGCCCCATCACGTTCAGCGCCCCGAGCTGCGGGTAGGTGGACACGAACATCGCCGGGATGATGGCGAAGTACTTGGCCACGTCGTTCGCGATCGAGAAAGTGGTGAGCGAGCCGCGCGTCATGAGCAGCGCCTTGCCCGTTTCCACCACCTCCAGCAGCTTGGTGGGGTTGGAATCCAGGTCCACCATGTTGCCGGCCTCCTTCGCGGCCTGCGTGCCGCTGCCCATGGCCACCGCCACGTCGGCCTGGGCCAGCGCGGGCGCATCGTTGGTGCCGTCGCCCGTCATGGCGACGAGGCGGCCTTCGGACTGGTAGCGGCGGATCAGGGCCAGCTTGTCCTCGGGGGTGGCCTCGGCCAGGAAGTCGTCCACGCCCGCTTCGGCCGCGATGGCCGCCGCGGTGAGCTTGTTGTCGCCCGTGATCATCACCGTCTTGATGCCCATGCGCCGCAGCTCGGCGAACCGCGCCTGGATGCCGGCCTTGACGATGTCCTTGAGTTCCACCACGCCGAGCACACGCGCGCCCTCGGCGACGGCCAGCGGCGTGCTGCCCCGCCGGGCCACGTCGTCGGCCGCGCGCGCCACTTCCTGCGGCAGCGCGCCGCCCAGCGCCTGCACATGCCGGGCCAGGGCCTGCACCGCGCCCTTGCGCAGCGCCACCGACGCAGCGGTGCCGCGGGCGGGCAGATCCACGCCGCTCATGCGCGTCTGCGCCGTGAAGGGCACCAGCACCACGCCCCCGGCGGCATCGGCCTCCGCCTCGATGCCTTCGCGCCGCGCCAGTTCCACGATGCTGCGGCCCTCGGGCGTCTCGTCGGCCAGCGAGGCCATCAGTGCCGCCCGCGCGAGGTGCGCCCGCGACACGCCGGGCGCGGGCAGGAAAGTGCTCGCCTGCCGGTTGCCGTGCGTGATGGTGCCGGTCTTGTCGAGCATCAGCACATCCACGTCGCCCGCGGCCTCGACGGCGCGGCCCGAGGTCGCGATCACATTGGCTTGCATCATGCGGCTCATGCCCGCCACGCCCACGGCCGAGAGCAGGCCGCCGATGGTGGTGGGGATGAGGCACACCAGCAGCGCGATGAGCGCGGTCAGCGACACCACGGTGCCCGAGCCCGACGCCGACACGCTGAAGATCGAGAACGGCAGCAGCGTCACCGTCACCACGAGGAACACGATCGTGAGCGCCACCAGCAGGATGGTGAGCGCCACCTCGTTGGGCGTCTTCTGGCGCTTGGCGGCCTCCACCATGCCGATCATGCGGTCGAGGAACGATTCGCCCGGGTTCACGCTGATGCGCACCACCAGCCAGTCGGAGAGCACGCGCGTGCCTCCGGTCACGGCCGAGAAATCCCCGCCGGACTCGCGCACCACGGGCGCGGATTCGCCGGTGATCGCGCTCTCGTCCACCGAGGCCATGCCTTCGATGACCTCGCCGTCGAGCGGGATCACGTCGCCGGCATCGACCTGGACCACATCACCACGGCGCAGGTTGGCCGCCTGTTCCGGCAGGAAGCGTGCGCCGTGGCGCGGCTCGGAGAGCTTCTTGGCCCAGGTGTCCTTGCGCAGGCCCCGCAGCGATGCGGCCTGCGCCTTGCTGCGGCCTTCGGCCAGCGCTTCGGCGAAGTTGGCGAACAGCACCGTGAACCACAGCCATACCGCCACGGCCAGGATGAAGGCCGGCCGCATCCCCATGTCCTGCGCCGCCGTGAGCGCCTGCAGCCACAGCAGCGTGGTGAAGAGGCTGCCGATGAAGACGATGAACATCACCGGGTTGCGCCATTGCACGCGCGGATCCAGCTTGGCGAAGGCCTGCCAGAGCGCAGGGCGCACGAGCGCGGCATCGAGCAGCGTGAGGGCTCGGGGGCGGGCCTGGGGGGTGGCGGTTGCCGTTGTCGTTGTCGTGGGTGTCGTCATGTCGTTCTCCTTGCCGGTCAGCGCGCCTGGAGCACCAGGTGCTCGACCACCGGGCCCAGCGCGAGCGAGGGCACGTAATTCAGCAGGCCCACCAGCAGCACGGTGAAGATCAGCAGCGCCACGAAAAGGGGCCCGTGCGTGGGCATCGTTCCGGCACCGGCCGGCAGCCGCTTCTTCGACGCCAGGGAGCCCGCGATGGCCAGCACGGGCACGATCACGCCGAAGCGGCCGAACCACATGGCCAGCGCCAGCAGCACGTTGTAGAAGGGCGTGTTGGCCGACAGGCCCGCGAAGGCGCTGCCGTTGTTGTTGGCGGCCGAGGTGAGCGCGTACAGCACTTCCGAGAAGCCGTGCGCGCCCGGATTGGCGATGCCCGCCCGGCCGTCCGCCGCCGCCACCGCCACCGCGGTGCCCACCAGCACGAGGATGGGCGTCACGAGAATGGCCACGGAGGTGAGCTTCATCTCGCGCACCTCGATCTTCTTGCCCAGGTATTCAGGCGTGCGGCCGATCATCAGCCCGGCGATGAACACCGCCAGGATGGCGAACACCAGCATGCCGTACAGGCCCGTGCCGACGCCGCCGAAGACCACCTCGCCCAACTGCATGAGCACCATCGGCACCATGCCGCCCAGCGGCGTGAACGAGTCGTGCATGCCGTTGACGGCACCACACGAGGCCGCCGTGGTCACGGCCGCGAACAGCGCGGAGGCGGAGATGCCGAAGCGCACCTCCTTGCCCTCCATGTTGCCGCCCGACTGCAGCGCCGAGGCGGCCTGGTCCGCGCCCAGGGCGGTGAGCTGCGGGTTGCCCGCCTGCTCGGCCGCCGTCACCGCGACCACGGCCACCACGAGCAGGATCGACATCGCCGCCAGGATGGCGACGCCCTGGCGCCAGTCGCCCACCACGCGGCCGAAGGCGAAGCACAGCGCCGCGGGAATCAGGAAGATCGCCAGCATCTGCACGAAGTTGGCAAGCGGCGTCGGGTTCTCGTAGGGATGGGCCGAGTTGGCGTTGAAGAAGCCCCCGCCGTTGGTGCCCAGCATCTTGATCGCCTCCTGCGAAGCGACCGGCCCCATGGGCAGGGTCTGGACGTTCGTGGTCGCTTCCTGGGTCAGCGGGTTGCCGGCCGCATCCTTCAGCGGCTGGCCCTGCGCATCCAGCTGCGGCGCCTGGAAGGTCGTCGCCTCCAGCGTGGCCACGTCCTGGTAGGGCTTGAAGTTCTGGATCACCCCCTGCCCCGCGAAAAACACCGCCAGCACGAACGACAGCGGCACCAGCA
This sequence comes from Paracidovorax konjaci, assembly GCF_900112675.1. Taxonomy (GTDB): domain Bacteria; phylum Pseudomonadota; class Gammaproteobacteria; order Burkholderiales; family Burkholderiaceae_C; genus Paracidovorax; species Paracidovorax konjaci. The sequence continues at coordinate 22,702 of NZ_FOMQ01000024.1, forward strand.
CCCAGGCCGTGATGCGCACCAGGTCGGCCCAGAAGTTGCCCACGTGGCCCTGCCCGTCGGTGCGCCGCGCGGCGAATCCACGGGCCAGCGCGAAGGCCACGGCAATGCCCGTGGCGGCCGACAGGAAGTTCTGCACCGACAGCCCCAGCATCTGCACGAGGTAGCCCATGGTGCCCTCGCCCGCATAGCCCTGCCAGTTGGTGTTGGCCACGAAGCTCACCGCCGTGTTGAAGGCGGAATCGGGCGATACCGCGGCCATCCCCTGGGGATTGAGCGGCAGCACGTGCTGCAGGCGCTGCAGCGCATAGACCGCGAAGACGCCCATCGCATTGAAGGCCAGCAGTGCCAGCGCATAGTGGCGCCAGTGCATGCCCACGCCGGGCTGCACGCCGGCCAGGCGGTAGAGCGGCGCCTCGGCACGGTTCATCCAGCGCGGCAGGCGGCCGTCGCACACGGCGGCCAATGCCTTGCCGAGCGGCCACGCCAGCACGCCCAGCACGGCGAGGAACAGGGCCAGCAGGCCCCAGGCAGAGGTGTCCATGTCAGAACTCCTCCGCGCAGATCAGCGCGAACACGAGGTACGCGAACAGCAGCACGGCCACGATGGCGCCGAAGCCGTAGAGCACTTCGATGCCGATCATCGTGCCTCTCCCCGCGGCCGGCCATCGTGGCGACCCAGGATCACCACGGCCTCGGCCATGGCGATCCACAACACCGCGATGGCGGCAATCCACAGGACATCCATTTCTGCACTCCAGCAACCCTTGCGGGCGATGGAGGCATTCTGGAAATCCGCCCGTAAAAAGTGTGCACAGCTTGCAGCGGGCCGCGTAAACGCGGCGTAAAAAGCCTGGCGGCCACCGCGCTGCGCCCCAGGGGTTTGACCGCGCCTCGGTGCGGTGCCGGCCCCTTTCGACACCGTTTCGATGCGGGGGGCTTTCTACGCTGGCGGTTTGCCCGGCATGCCGCCAGCGCGGCGCTCCGCTCCCAATGACCTTCCGCCCTTGTCTCACCGCCGCCCGGCTTCCGGCGGCCTTCTTCGCAGCCTGCCTGGCCCGTGCGCAGCCCACCGGCGACCTCGCCCTCAGCACGAACGACACGCTCCTCGGCCAGGACCAGGACATGCTGAATGCGGCCGGCTTCGCCACGCGCCGCAGCCTCAAACCCGCCGTGCAGGGCGGCCTGGACTATGCCTTCGTGGACACCGGCTGGTACGTGGGCGCCTGGGCGGAACCGCTCCGCCGGGCGCCTCCAGCCGCTTGGGATGGTTTCACCCCCATGCCGCCGATTCCATTCAATAGTTTGCTATTATTTTTATAGCAATCAGCTTCCCAGCACATCCGCCGGGTCGTCGGCATCGATCACCGACTGCGCCCAGGCGGCGAGCTTGCGGGTGTCGGCGCGCAGCACCTCCTGCTTCACGGCCAGGATCTGCGCGGGGTGCATCGAGAAACTGCGCAGGCCCAGGCCCAGCAGCAGCCGCGTCATCGCGACATCGCCGGCCGCCTCGCCGCACAGGCACACGCTCTTGCCCTGCCGGTGGCCCTCGGCGATCACGTCGGCTACGAGTTGCAGCACGGCAGGATGCATGGGATCGTAGAGGTGGGCCACGCCTTCGTCGGCCCGGTCGATCGCCAGCGTGTACTGGATCAGGTCGTTCGTGCCGATGGACAGGAAGTCGAAATACTGCAGGAAGCGGCGCACGATGAGCGCCGCGGCAGGCACCTCGATCATCGCGCCGAGCTGCACCGTGCCATAGGGCGTGCCACGCGCATCCAGCTCGGCGCGCGCCATCTCCACCTGCGCCAGCGTCTGCCGGATCTCGCTCACGTGCGCGAGCATCGGAAAGAGCAGGTTCACCGGCCCGTGCGCGGCCGCGCGCAGCACGGCGCGCAACTGCGTGCGGAACATGGCCGGGTCGGCCAGGCTCCAGCGGATCGCGCGCAGGCCCAGCGCCGGGTTCAGGTAGCCGCCGGCTTCCTTGGAGGATTTGTTGTCGAGCGGCTTGTCCGCGCCCACGTCGATCGTGCGCAGCGTGACGGGCAGGCCGTTCATGCCCTCCACCGCCGTGCGGTAGGCGTGGTATTGCTCTTCCTCGCCCGGCAGGTGGCCGCCCCGCCCCATGAACATGAATTCGCTGCGGAACAGGCCCACGCCCGCCGCGCCGGCCCGCACGGCCACGGCCGCATCGGCGGGCTGCTCGATGTTGGCCAGCAGTTCGATGCGCTCGCCGTCGAGCGTCACGGCCGGCGTGTGGCGCAGCCGGGAGAGCCGCTCGCGCTCCAGCTCGGCCTGGCGCTGGCGGAAGCCGTATTCGGCCAGGATGATCGGCGACGGATCGACGATCACGATGCCCGCGTCGCCGTCGATGATGACCCAGTCGTCCTGCCGCACGAGCTGGCTCGCGGCCCGTGCGCCGACCACCGCCGGGATGTCCATGCTGCGCGCCACGATGGCCGTGTGCGAGGTCTTGCCCCCGACGTCGGTCACGAAACCCGCGAACACGCTTTGCTTGAACTGCAGCATGTCGGCCGGCGAGAGGTCGTGCGCCACCAGCACCAGCGGCACGTCCACCATGTCGCCGGGCAGCAGGTCCTGCTGCAGCCCCAGCGCGGCCGCATTGCCGCGGCGCGGGCTGCAGGGCGGCGGCGCCACGGGGCTGGCCACGCCCTTCATGTGCCGCAGGATGCGCTCGACCACCTGCTCCAGATCGGCCTTGCGCTCGCGCAGGTACTCGTCCTCCATCTCGTCGAACTGGCGCGCGATGATCTCCAGCTGCGTCGTCAGGGCCCACTCGGCGTTGTAGAGGCGGTCGGTGATCCAGTGCTTCACACCGCTCACGAGCGCCTCGTCCTGCAGCAGCATCAGGTGCACGTCGAGCAGCGCGGCCAGTTCGTGGGGCGCGTCGGCAGGCATTTCGGCCTGCAGGCGCTGCAGTTCCTCGACCACCGCGTTGCGTCCGTTGCGCACGCGCACGATCTCGGCTTTGACCTGGTCGGGCTCGATGAAGTAATGCGCCACATCCACGCGGCTCGATGCCACCAGCACCGCCCGTCCGATGGCGATGCCGCGGGCGACGGCCAGGCCGTGGATGGCGAACGTCATCGGCGCTCTCCGGAAAGTGCGTGGCGGGTCGTCATGCCGGCGATCACTCCCCTTCGCCGAATTTGCCGTCGATGAGCGCGCGCAGCGCGTCCATCGCTTCCTGCTCCTGGGGGCCGTCGGTCTCGATCGCGACTTCGGTGCCGATGCCAGCCGCCAGCATCATCACGCCCATGATGCTCTTGGCATTCACGCGGCGTTCGCCACGGCCCATCCACACCTCGCACGGAAAGCTGCCTGCCAGCTTGGTGAGCTTGGCCGATGCGCGGGCATGCAGGCCCAGCTTATTGCTGATGGTGATGGTCGTCTTGATCATGGTGGGGACGTCGGGTCTGGTTCTGGGGTGCGGCGGCAGCGACCTGCATCACCCCCTGCGTGCCGCCGACGACCGCGCGGGAGACCAGCGCGTCGAGCGGCTCGCGACGGTAGCTCACCGTGCGCAGCAGCATGGGCAGGTTCACGCCGGTGACGAGGCGCGAATGCTCGCCGTCCACGAGGCGCTGCGCCACATTGCAGGGCGTGGCACCGAACACGTCGGTCAGCACCAGCGTCGTGCCGTCGGCGGGCCCGGCTTCCAGCAGGATGCGGGCGGCCGAGAGCGTGTCCTCCGGAGGGGCATTGGGGTGCACGTCGAGCGCCAAGATGTCCTCGGCGGAATCGGGGAAGACATGCAGGGCGCAGGCGCGAAGCGCATGGGCCAGCGGTGCGTGGGCGATGAGGAGGATGCGCGTGCTCATGGGGTGATCGGGTGAACCGCATTATGGCGCCGCCCCCGGACCAGGAACCACGCATAGGCCAGGGCACTGCACGCGCCATAGGCCGCCATCGTCGCGCGGAAGGCCGAGGACTCGGGCCACCCGGCGGTCACGAAAGCATCCACCGCGAGGCCGATGCCCCACTGCACGCAGAACACGCCCAGGAACATCACGAGGTTGAAGGCGGAGAGCACGCGCCCGGCCATGCCCTGCGGGAAAGCCATCGCCAGCGCCGGCTGCGACAGCGTGATGCACGACGTGGTCACGCAATAGAGCGCCCAGGCCGCGGCCCCCGCCGCCTCGCCCGCGATCACGATCCCCGCCAGCACGGCCAGCGGAACCGGCAGCATGGCGGCCATCACCGGATCGGCACCGCCCAGACGCCGCAGCAGCCAGGGGTTCACCATGCCCCAGGTCCAGAAGGCGCAGAGCATTGCCAGATTGATCGTGAACAGGCCTGTCGCGGCTTCGAGCGGCGAGTACCCGGCCACGCGCTGCAGCCAGGGGCCGGCCCAGAGCGTCTGCACCGCCACCATGCCCCCGTAGGTGAAAAAGCCCAGGGGGGCCAGCCGGCGGAAATAGGGATGCCGCCAGACGGCGGCGTATCCGGGCGGTGGCGCATCCGGCCCACCCGGCCGCTCCGGCGCGTCCGCTGCGCTGCGGCTGTCCTGTCCGTCCCAGCGGGGCGCACAGCGGGCGATCAGGAGCGCCGCCAGCACCACCAGCAACCCCAGCGCGCCGAACATCGGTCGCCATCCCGTCAAAGGCAGCAACCACTGCACCGGCAACGTCGAAGCCACCATGCCCAGCGAACCGGTCATGAGCATCCAGGCATTCGCGCGCAACTGCGCCGCCGGCGACATCCAGCGCCGGAAACCGGTGAGCGGTGCCATCAGGCAGGCACTCACGCCCGCACCGCACAGCACCCGGCCCAGCAGCAGGTCACCGAAGCCATCCGCCAGGGCGAACACCGCGCAGCCCGCCACGGCCAGCCCCGAGAAGGCCAGCACCACCGCGCGCGGGCCGTGGCGGTCCAGCCAGCGGCCCATCGGCAACTGCATGGCCGCGAATCCGAGGAAATAACCGCCCGCCAGCAGGCCCAGATCGCGGGCATGGAGAGCGAACTCGGCCACCAGCACGGGCGCCAGCGTCGCCGTGACCGCGCGCAGCAGCGCGGAAAGGAAATAGGCGAAGGCGAAGACCAGGAACACCGCGACCGCCATGCGGGTGCCCAGCCGCCCCGCCGGGCCCTCGGGCTCCACCGATCGAGCCCCATCGCGCGGGCGAGCAGTCACTGCAACGACAACCCTGCGAAGAAAGTGTCTGCCGCGGCCGGCCGCGGCGCTGGCGCGTAGACCACCGCGTGGTAGAGATGCAGGCGCGGTGCGCCTTCCGCGGCTTCGGCGCGCGCAAACCACACGGCGTGCACGGCCACCGGGCGCCCGCCCCCCGCATCCTGCGTGCCCTGCGCCTGCACCCGCACCGCCTGCGGCAACGGCAGCGCGCCCGGCAGCGAAAACGCGGCGGCGGCAGCCTCTGCCGGTGCGCCGATGCGTCCCAGCGTGGCGGCCCGCCACTGCGCCAGCACCGATCCCGCTTCCGCGGCACCCGCCCCCGCCTCCAGCGCCATGTGCGATACGGCGAAAGTGGCTCCGTCGGCGTCGCAACCGGCCATCGAAAGCTCCACGGAACGCCCGGCCAGCGCCACGGGCCGTGCTGCGCGGTCCGGTTTGCACGGCAGCAGCGCACTCAGCCTGGCATCGTCCATCCGTACCGTGCGCCAGTCCAGCGCCGGACTGCATCCCGCCAATGGCGCGGTCACGAGAACCGCCAAAGCCCAGGCAGGCAGGGAAACGGCGGAACGGGTTGGCATGGACGCATTATCGGCAGCGGCCTCTGCCGCCCCGGGCAGCCCACCCACCGCCGCGTGGCCTCCCTGCAACGATTGACCCACGTCAAGCGCCGAACTTTTGCGTGCGCTGCAGGCTCCATCCCCGCGAGCGCCGGCGATTCCCGTCCGGCACAATGGCGGCCGATGGGCGGCAAGGCTGCCGGACGGACTCTGGAAAAGGATGGCGACGATGGGCATGAAGCATTGGATCGGCGCGGCAGCGGTTGCGGCTTTCGTGGGTGTGGGCGCCTTCGTGTTCCTGGGCGCAGGCCGCTCGGAAGCCCCGGAAACCACCTTCGTGCTGCTGGACGGCAGCCGCCAGACCACCGCGGATCTGCGCGGCAAGGTCACCCTGGTGAACTTCTGGGCCACGAGCTGCACCACCTGCGTGGCCGAGATGCCGGAGATCGTCTCCACCTACGGCAAATACCGAGGTCAGGGCTTCGAAACGCTGGCCGTGGCCATGAGCTACGACCCGCCCAGCTACGTGGTGAACTTCGCCGAAACCCGCCAGTTGCCCTTCAAGGTCGCCATCGACAACACCGGTGCTGTGGCCAAGGCCTGGGGCGACGTGCGCCTGACCCCTTCCACCTTCATCGTGAACAAGCGCGGCGAAATCGTGAAGAGCTATGTGGGTGCCCCCGACTTTCCCGAACTCCATCGGCTGATCGAACGGCTGCTGGCCGAAACCTGAGACGTTCCATGGTTTCGCGCTTCCGCCATCGGGGACGCGCTGGAGCACAGCCGCCCGCAACGCGCCTGCGGGACTGAACTGCCTGGCGCACAGGCCCATTGGCCCCGAAGGTGATTCGGACCGCACCGGCGGGCGCCTGCCGATGGTGTCGCGGGGGTAGCCCGTTACACTGGCCCGTCACGCCACCGCCACCTCTGCCATGTCCGTGAACCAGCCCACCGTCACCCTCCTGAAACCCTGCCAGCCCGCCGAAATGGACGCCGTGCGCGACATCTTCCGCGAGTACGGCGACAGCCTGGGGATCGACCTGCAGTTCCAGGACTTCGAATCGGAATTGCTCCACCTGCCGGCCGACTACGCGCCGCCGCGGGGACAGATCCTGCTGGCGGAGGTGGATGGGTCCGTCGCGGGCTGCTGTGCGCTACGGCCGCTCGACACGGCCGACTACCCCAATGCCGCCGAGATGAAGCGGCTGTATGTGCGCAAGGCTTTCCGCGGCTTCGGCCTGGGGCGCCAATTGGCCGAAGCCATGCTGGACGTGGCCCGGCAGGCGGGCTATGCCTGCGTGCTGCTGGACACGCTGGACGGCATGGAATCGGCCCGTGCTCTGTATACGGACCTGGGTTTCGAGGAGATCCCGCCCTACTACCACAACCCCATCGCGGGGTCGCACTACCTGAAAGTCGATATCGACTGAGCGCGCATCGCATCGTCGCGCGAGGGTGCGACAAGCCCGCGGCGCACAGCCGAGCCAAGCCGACCGGCAGCTCCTCCATCGCGCGTCGGCGCTCCCTGGAAGAGGACGCGCCGGAGCATCAGGGGCGACGGACGCCCCATGCGCTCAGCCCTGCGCCTGGGCCAACAGGGTGGCGGCGTCGCTCACCTCGAACTTGCCGGGAGCCTCAATGTTCAACGACGCCACCTTGCCATCCTTGACCAGCATGGAATAGCGGTTGCTGCGCAGGCCCAGGCCCTTGCCATGGAGATCCAGCGTCAGTCCCGTTGCCTTGGCGAATGCCGCATCGCCGTCGGCCAGCATGCGCACCTTGCCATCGGTCTTCTGGTCACGGGCCCATGCGCCCATCACGAAGGCATCGTTCACGCTCAGGCACCAGATCTCGTCCACGCCGGCAGCCTTGAATGCATCGGCCTGCTCGACATACCCGGGCACATGCTTGGCGGAGCAGGTGGGCGTGAAGGCGCCAGGAACGGCAAACACGGCGATGGTCTTGCCGGCTGCCGCCTTCTCGACCGCCACGGCGTTGGGGCCCAGGCTGCATCCTTCGCCCTCGACCTCCGAATACTCCATCAGCGTCACGGCGGGCAGCGTTTCTCCAACTTTGATCATGCTTTGTTCTCCTGCGATATAGAAGTGGTAGGGAATCCGAACCGGCCACCCGTTCGGCGGGCCCCGGAAATAAAAAAACGGCCCACGATTGTGGGCCGTTTTCGGTGAGCAGGTCGCCGAGTTTTTGAAGACTCAGAGCAGGCCGGCCTTTTGAACAAGGCGGGTCGCCACCCAGTTCTTGGTCCTGGAAAGCGGGCGGCTTTCCGTGATCTCGATGGTGTCACCCAGCTTGTATTCGCCGTTTTCGTCGTGCGCGTGGTACTTGCTCGACTTCATCACGATCTTGTCGTAGATCGGGTGTTTCACACGGCGTTCAACCAGAACCGTCACGGTCTTGGCACGCTTGTCGCTGACCACCTTGCCAACCAAGGTGCGCTTGAGGGATTTTTTAGCTTCCGTCATGTCGGCTCCTTACTTGGCGGCTTGCTTCTCAGCAAGAATGGTCTTGGCACGTGCGATGTCACGGCGCGTGGAACGCAGCGTGCTCGTGTTGCCAAGTTGTTGCGTGGCCTTCTGCATGCGCAGGCCGAAATGGGCCTTCTGCAGGGACTTGATTTCGGCTTCCAGGCCGGCTTCGTCTTTTTGGCGCAGTTCAGCAGCTTTCGTCATTTGTCGATTCTCCTGATCAAGCGCCGATCTGGCGGGCAACGAACGTGGTGCGCAGCGGCAGCTTGGCAGCAGCCAAACGGAACGCTTCGCGTGCCAGCTCTTCAGGAACGCCAACGATTTCGAAGACGATCTTGCCGGGCTGGATTTCTGCCACGTAGTACTCGGGATTGCCCTTGCCGTTACCCATCCGCACTTCTGCGGGCTTGGTGGAAATCGGCTTGTCAGGGAACACGCGGATCCAGATACGGCCGCCACGCTTCACGTGACGGGAGATCGCACGGCGTGCGGCCTCGATCTGGCGGGCCGTCAGGCGGCCGCGGTCCGTGCACTTCAGACCGAAATCACCGAACGCGACCGAGTTACCCCGGGTGGCGACGCCAGTGTTGCGGCCCTTCTGCTCCTTGCGGTATTTGCGACGAGCGGGTTGCAGCATCTTTATTCTCCTTTGCCGTCCGCTGCTGTAGCGGGCGCGTCAACCTTGCGAACGCGCTTAACGGCGGTGTTATCGGCGCCACCGGCACCAGCGGGCTTGTCGCTGCCATCGGCAGGAGCGACATTGCCACCCACGGGACGGCGCGGGCCACGGCCTGCACCAGCGCGGTCGCCACCTGGGCGGCCATCGCGGCGAGGACCACGGGGACGGCGCTCTTCTTCAGGGCGCGGCGTCTCGGCGGCCGGCAGGTCGTTGCGGCCCAGCGTGTCGCCCTTGTAGACCCACACCTTCACGCCGATCACACCATAGGTGGTCTTGGCTTCGGAGGTGCCGTAGTCGATGTCGGCGCGCAGGGTGTGCAGTGGCACACGGCCTTCGCGGTACCACTCGGTACGAGCGATTTCGATACCGTTCAGACGACCTGCAGACATGATCTTGATGCCCTGGGCACCAAGGCGCATGGCGTTCTGCATCGCGCGCTTCATCGCACGGCGGAACATGATGCGCTTTTCCAGCTGCTGGGTGATCGAGTCGGCGATCAGCTTGGCATCGATTTCGGGCTTGCGCACTTCTTCGATGTTCACTGCAACCGGCACGCCCAGACGCGTGGCGAGTTCCTTCTTGAGGTTCTCGATGTCTTCGCCCTTCTTGCCGATCACGACGCCCGGACGTGCCGAGTAGATCGTGATACGGGCGTTCTTGGCAGGACGCTCGATCAGGATGCGCGACACGGCAGCGTTCTTGAGCTTGGCCTTCAGGTACTCGCGAACCTTGATGTCTTCGGCCAGCATGCCGGCGAAGTCACGGTTGCTCGCGTACCAGCGGCTGGCCCAGTTGCGGCTCACGGCCAGGCGGAAGCCGGTAGGATGGATTTTCTGTCCCATATTCTTCCTTTGGCCTCAGTTGCCGACCGTCACGTAAACGTGGCAGGTGGGTTTGCTGATGCGATTGCCGCGGCCCTTGGCCCGGGCCGTGAAGCGCTTGAGCGTGGTGCCTTGTTCGACGTAGATGGTCTTGACCTTCAGTTCATCGATGTCGGCGCCGTCGTTGTGCTCAGCGTTGGCGATAGCAGACTCCAGCACCTTCTTCACGATCACGGCAGCTTTTTTCTGCGTGAACGTCAGGATGTTCAGAGCTTGGTCGACCTTCTTGCCGCGGATCAGGTCCGCAACCAGACGGCCCTTGTCCACCGACAGGCGGACACCACGGAGGACAGCACGTGTTTCAGACATGTCTACTCCTTATTTCTTCTGGACCTTCTTGTCCGCGGGGTGACCCTTGAAGGTGCGCGTCAGGGCGAATTCGCCGAGCTTGTGGCCCACCATCTGGTCGGTGATATAGACAGGCACGTGCTGCTTGCCGTTGTGAACGGCGATGGTCAGTCCGATGAAATCGGGCAGAACCATGGAGCGGCGCGACCAGGTCTTGACTGGCTTTTTGTCCTTGGTGGCAATGGCCTTCTCGACCTTGGCCAGCAAGTGGTGGTCAACAAACGGACCCTTTTTGAGAGAGCGAGTCATTTGTTATCCCTTACTTCTTGCGGCGCGACACGATCATCACCTGTGTGCGCTTGTTGTTGCGGGTGCGATAACCCTTGGTGAGATTGCCCCAAGGATCGACGGCATGGCGGCCTTCGCCGGTACGGCCTTCGCCGCCACCGTGCGGGTGATCCACCGGGTTCATGGCAACGCCGCGAACCGTGGGACGAATACCCATCCAGCGCTTCACACCGGCCTTGCCGAGCTGGCGCAGGCTGTGTTCTTCGTTGGCAACTTCGCCGATCGTGGCGCGGCACTCGATATGGATCTTGCGCACTTCACCCGAACGCATACGCACCTGGGCGTACGTGCCTTCACGGGCCAGCAGCGTCGCGGATGCACCTGCCGAACGAGCGATCTGGGCACCGGCACCGGGCTTCAGCTCGATGCAGTGGATCGTCGAACCCACGGGAATGTTGCGGATCGGCAGCGTGTTGCCAGCGCGGATCGGAGCTTCCGAACCCGACATCAGCGTTGCACCGACTTCCAGACCACGCGGAGCGATGATGTAACGGCGCTCGCCGTCGGCATAGCACACCAGAGCGATGTGGGCCGTACGGTTCGGGTCGTACTCGATGCGCTCAACCTTGGCGGAAATCCCGTCCTTGTTGCGCTTGAAGTCCACCACGCGATAGTGGTGCTTGTGACCGCCGCCCTTGTGGCGGGTGGTGATGTGACCGTTGTTGTTGCGGCCGGCCTTCTGGAACTGGGGCTCCAGCAGGGGCGCATACGCTTCACCCTTGTACAGGTGGTCACGCGTGACCTTCACCACGGCACGTTGGCCGGGCGAGGTCGGTTTCATCTTGATGACTGCCATTTAAGCGGCCTCCCCGGACAGGTTCAGCTCTTGGCCTTCCTTCAGCGTCACATAGGCCTTGCGAATGTTGTCGCGGCGACCCATGGTCTTGCCAAAGCGCTTGGCCTTGCCTTTGGTGTTCACCACAGAAACGCCCTTGACCTCGACCTTGAACATCAATTCCACGGCGGCCTTGATTTCTGGCTTGGTTGCGTTCTGCAGCACCTTGAACGTCACAGCATTGGACTTCTCGGCAACCATGGTGGCCTTTTCGGACACGATGGGAGCGACAAGCACCTGCATCAGACGGCCTTCGTCAAACTGGGTCGTGCTCATGCGAACATCTCCTTGAGTTTGTCGATAGCGCCCTTGGTGACGAGCACTTTCTTGTAATGCACCAGCGACACCGGATCTGCGTAACGCGGCTCGACGACGAACACGTTCTTCAGATTGCGCGATGCGAGGTAGAGGTTTTCGTCCACTTCATCGGAGATCACCATCACCGATTGCAGATTCATCGCCTTGAACTTGTCGGCGAGCACCTTGGTCTTGGGAGACTCGAGCTTCAGCGAGTCCACCACCGCCAGGCGGCCTTCGCGGGCCAGCTGGGACAGGATGGAAGCCATCCCGGCACGGTACATCTTCTTGTTGATCTTCTGCGTGAAGTTTTCTTCAGGCAGGTTCGGGAAGATGCGACCGCCCCCACGCCACAGTGGCGAGGAAGTCATACCAGCACGTGCGTTACCCGTACCCTTTTGCTTGAAAGGCTTCTTGGTCGAGTGACGAACCTGCTCGCGGTCCTTCTGGGCGCGCGTGCCTTGACGGGCATTGGCACGGTAGGCGACGACGATCTGATGGATCAGATCTTCGTTGTATTGGCGGTCGAACACGGTCTCGGGCACGTCGATCTTGGACGCGGCCTGGCCTTGGTCATTCAGGAGTTCGAGCTGCATTAGTTCGCTCCTTCGGAAGCTTTGGCCTTGACGGCGGGACGCACGGTCACGAAACCGCCCTTGGATCCGGGGATTGCGCCCTTGATCAAGAGAAGTTGGCGTGCTTCGTCGATACGGATCACGTCGAGGTTCTGCGTCGTGATGGTGACATCGCCGAGGTGACCGGTCATGCGCTTGCCAGGGAACACGCGTCCGGGATCCTGGGCCATGCCGATGGAGCCAGGCACGTTGTGCGAACGGCTGTTACCGTGCGACGCGCGTTGGGAAGACATGTTGTGGCGCTTGATCGTGCCGGCGTAGCCCTTACCGATCGAGGTGCCTTGCACATCGACCTTCTGGCCCACCGAGAACAGCGACACGGGAAGCGAATCACCTACCTTGTAGCTGACAGTAGCGTCGGCATCCAGGCGGAATTCACGAACGATTTCACCGGCTTCCACACCTGCCTTGGCAAGGTGACCAGCTTCAGGCTTGCTCACGCGGGAGGCCTTGCGCGAACCGAACGTGACCTGCAGGGCCACGTAGCCATCGTTCTCTTGGGTCTTGATCTGGGTCACGCGGTTGTTGGACACGTCCACCACCGTGACAGGCACTGCGTCCCCATCATCGGTGAAGAGGCGCATCATGCCCACCTTGCGGCCCAGCAACCCTTGGGAGTTGCTCTGACTCATTGATTTTTCTCCAAAACTTTCACCGCCCCGACTTCAATTGGCCGAAGCGTTTGCACGGGCAGCAGCACCGAACGTGCGCGAAAGAAGGTTAATAAGACTCCGCCGCATGCACGAAATCCGCAGCCGCGAAGCCGCAACACGCGCAAAAAAGCGAAGCCGCAAATTATAACGCGGACTGCTTTAGCAAGCAAGTCCGCGTTAAGAAGACCGCCCGATCGACGCCGGGCGGTCAGAGGATCCAGAACCAGGGATTACTGGAGCTTGATCTCGACGTCCACGCCCGCTGGCAGATCCAGCTTCATGAGAGCATCGACCGTCTTGTCGGTGGGATCGACGATGTCCATCAGGCGCTGGTGCGTGCGAATTTCAAACTGATCCCGCGACGTCTTGTTGACGTGTGGCGAGCGCAGGATGTCGAAGCGCTTCATACGCGTCGGCAGGGGCACGGGACCCTTGACGATGGCGCCGGTGCGCTTGGCGGTATCGACGATTTCGGCAGCGGACTGATCGATCAGCTTGTAATCGAAAGCCTTCAGGCGGATACGAATCTTTTGCTTGGACATGGCAAATTCCTTTATTGCTTAAATATTAAGCAATGATCTTTGCCACGACACCGGCGCCGACCGTGCGGCCACCTTCGCGGATGGCGAAACGCAGACCTTCTTCCATGGCAATGGGGTTGATCAGCTTGACGGTGATCGACACGTTATCGCCGGGCATGACCATTTCCTTGTCGGCCGGCAGCTCGATGGCACCGGTCACGTCGGTCGTGCGGAAGTAGAACTGGGGGCGGTAGTTGTTGAAGAACGGCGTGTGACGGCCGCCCTCATCCTTGGACAGGACATACACCTCAGCGGTGAAGTGGGTGTGTGGCTTGATGGAGTTGGGCTTGCACAGCACTTGGCCACGCTCCACGTCTTCACGCTTCGTACCGCGCAGC
>NZ_FOMQ01000023.1 GCF_900112675.1 Paracidovorax konjaci
AGGTTGGCATTGCGCTCGGCCAGGCGCGCGAGCGTCTCGGGCGCGAAGCGGCTCTGGCCGCGGTTGTAGACGATGACGCCGAACTTCACGCTCTTGCACACGGCCTCCACGTGGGCGGCCAGGCCTTCCTGGCCCGCTTCGGTGAGGTAGTGCGGCAGCAGCAGGATGCCGTGGGCGCCGGCCTTCTCGGCCGCCTGGGCGCACTGGATGGCGAAGCGGGTCGGGCCGCCCGCGCCAGCGATGATCGGCACCTTGCCGCGGCAGGTCTGCACGGCGGTTTCGATGATGGCGGGGTATTCCTCGGCCGTGAGCGAGAAGAACTCGCCCGTGCCGCCGGCCGCGAAGAGGGCGCTGGCGCCATAGGGCGCGAGCCATTCCAGGCGCTCGGCGTAGCCGCGGGCGTTGAAGTTGCCTTCGCTGTCGAAGTCGGTCAGCGGGAACGACAGCAGGCCGGAGCCCATGATGGTCTTGAGTTCTTGAGGATTCATGGCAAGGAAACCAGAGTGGAAAGAAAAGGGGGAAGAAGCGGGCCAGGCCCGCGGTGGTTCACGCGGGTTTCAGTCCAGGCGGATCTGCGCTGCAGACACCACGCTGGCCCAGCGGGCGCGTTCTTTTTCGAAGAATTTGTCCTGCTCCGCCGTCGTCATGGTGACGACCTCCGCACCCTGGCCGGCGAGGCGGGAGCGGATGTCGGGCGTGCGGATGACGGAAATGAGCGCGCTGTTGATGCGCTGCACGACGGCTTCCGGCGTGCCGCGCGGGACCAGCACACCCTGCCAGGTGCCCGACTCGAAACCGGGCAGGCCCTGTTCGGCAATCGTGGGCACGTCGGGCAGCAGCGGCATGCGAGAGCCCTTGGACAGGCCCAGCACCTTGAGTTTGCCGCTCTGCACGTGCGGAAGCGTTGCCAGCATGCCGTTCATCAGCACCTGGGTCTGTCCGGCCATGGTGTCCTGGATGGCAGTGACACCGCCCTTGTAGGGCACGTATTGCCAGCGCGCGCCGCTCGCCGCGGCGAGTGCCACGCCGGCTAGGTGTGGTGCGCTGCCGGTGGCCGTGACCGCGAAGTTGAGATCGCTGGTCTTGGACAGCGCGATCAGCTCTTTCAGGTTGTTCGCCGGCACCGAAGGATGGACCACGAGCATGTGGGGCGAGTAGGCCAGCATGGTCGCGCCGCGCAGGTCCTTAGACGGGTTGAAGGGCAGCTTGGTGTAGACGGAAGGGCTGATCGCCAGGGCGCCCACATCGCACAGGAGCAGCGTGTAGCCGTCCGGCGAGGCCTTCGCCACGAAGTCGGCCCCGAGGTTGCCGTTGGCACCCGGCTTGTTCTCCACCACCACGGGTTGCTTGAGCGCTTCCGAGAGCGGCTGGCTGATGGCGCGGGCGATGATGTCCGAGCTGCCTCCCGGAGGGTAGGGCACCACGATGCGCAGCGGCTTGGAGGGCCATGGGGCGGGCTGGGCGCCCACGGAGGCGCATGCGAGGGCGAGGGCGCCTGCGGTCAGCAGGGTGCGGCGAGGAAAGGCCATGTCTCTGTCTCCACGGTTATGTTGTATGTCATCATACAACTTGATTCGCGGCAGAGACAAGCAGTTTGCTGCCGTTCGGAAGCCCGCTCAGGGTTAATGCGGAGAGGGTGCGGAGCCGCCCGACTGGTTTTTGGCGGCTTCCTGGGCCAGGCGCAGGCGCTCCCGGCTGTTGGTGAGGTGGATGCGCATGGCGGCACGCGCCGAGTCGGGGTCCTGGCGGGCGATGGCGGAATAGATTTCCTCGTGCTCGCGGTTCACGCGGCTCAGGTATTCGCTGCTGCGCTGCACACGCAACGCGGCGATGCGCGTGCGAGGAATCAACGTCGTGCCCAGGTGGTTCATGATGTCCGCGAAGTACGGATTGCCCGTGGCTTCTGCGATCTGCAGGTGGAAGCGGAAGTCGTGCGCCACGGTGTCCTTGCCGTTCTGGACATTGCGCTCGAAATCGTCCAGCGCCTCCCGCATCACGGCCAGATGGGTCTCCGTGCGGCGCATGGCGGCCAGGCCTGCAGACTCGGTTTCGAGGCTGATGCGCAGCTCCAGCACGGCCAGTACGTCGACCGATGTGCTGAGTTCGGACGGGTCCAGGCGGAACACGCCGCCCGCGCGCGGCGGCAGCACGAAGGTGCCGATGCCGTGCCTGGTTTCCACCAGCCCCGCCGCCTGCATCTTGGAGAGCGCCTCGCGCACCACGGTGCGGCTCACTTCATGCGCCCGCATGATTTCCGACTCGGTCGGGAGCTTGTCGCCCGGGTTCAGGATGCGGTCCCGGATCCGGCCGGAAAAGTCCTCGACGACCGCGTTGGCGAGGCCGCGGGCGCGCCGCACCGGCACCCCGCGCGCAGCTACTGCCGAGCCGGAAAGGTCGGCGGGTGGGGGGTATGCGGGTAATCCCTTTGTCGAGGTGGCCATGGCGTTGATCATAATCGCCTCGCGTTGTACGACAACATATGACAAATACCAGCCAGAGGAATTTCATGAGCCAGCCGTCCCGTTTCCACCGACTTCTGTTGACCGGTGCTGCCGGCGGACTTGGAAAGGTGCTGCGTGAGCGCGTCAAGCCGTTTGCCGAGATCGTGCGGCTGTCCGACATCGTGGAGGTCGGCGCAGCCCAGGGGGCTGACGAAGAGGTGGTGGCTTGCGATCTGGCCGACAAGGCGGCGGTCGATGCGCTGGTCGCGGGATGCGATGCCATCGTGCACCTGGGCGGGGTCTCGGTGGAGCGGCCGTTCGAGCAGATCCTCGAAGCCAACATCAAGGGCGTCTTCCATATCTACGAGGCGGCCCGCCGCCACGGGGTGAAGCGCGTGGTCTTCGCCAGTTCCAACCACGTGATCGGCTTCTACAAGCAGACCGACCGCATCGACGCCTCGGCACGCCGCCGGCCGGACGGGTACTACGGGCTCTCGAAATCGTTCGGCGAAGACATGGCGAGCTTCTATTTCGACCGGTACGGCATCGAGACGGTGAGCCTGCGCATCGGATCCTCGTTCCCCGAGCCGCGCGACCGCCGCATGATGAGCACCTGGCTCAGCTACGACGACCTCACGCAGTTGGTGCAGAAGGCCCTGTTCACGCCGGATGTGGGCCACACCGTGGTCTACGGCGCATCGGCCAACCGCGACCTGTGGTGGGACAACCATGCGGCGGCCCACCTCGGCTACGAGCCCAAGGACAGTTCCGAGCCGTTCCGTGCCAAGGTGGAAGCCCAACCCGCGCCGGCGCCGGGCGACCCCGGTGCGGTCTACCAGGGCGGCGCCTTCACGGCCCAGGGGCCGTTCGAGGGATGAGCGCCATGGCTGCTGCACCATCCTCCACGGCAGAACTGGTCCTGGATGCGCGCTGCGCCACGGGCGAGAGCCCTGTCTGGCGCGCCGCGGAAGAGTCGCTCTACTGGACGGACATTCCCCGGGCCGTGCTGCACCGCTGGTCGGCGCGCACGGGCGCCCAGGCCCAGTGGAAGGCGCCCGAGATGGTGGCCTGCATGGCCGCCTGGGCCGGCCAGCCAGGCCGCTGGATCGCCGGGCTGGAGAGCGGCCTCTTCGCGCTCGACCTGCCGGACGGCCCGGGCGATCTCGCGGCACGCCAGCTCGCAGGCGCGCCCCACGCCGCGCCCGGGATGCGTTTCAACGACGGCCGCTGCGACCGGCAGGGCCGCTTCATCGCCGGCACCATGCTGCAGGACATGGGCGCGGCGGCGCGGGTCGGGGCGGTCTACCGCTTCGGTGCGGCCGAACTCGCCGCCGGCAGCGCGACCGACCTCGGCCTGGGCGAGCTGATCGTGCCCAACGGCATCGCCTTCAGCCCCGATGGCCGCACGATGTACCTCTCGGATTCGCATCCCCAGGTCCAGAAGATCTGGGCGTTCGATTACGACACGGCCACCGGCACGCCGCACAACCGGCGCCTCTTCGTCGACATGGCCCCGCTGCCCGGCCGGCCCGATGGCGCGGCGATAGACGTCGATGGCGGCTACTGGATCTGCGGTAACGATGCCGGGCTGGTCCACCGCTTCACGCCCGATGGCCGCCTGGACCGGTCGCTGGCCGTGCCGGCCAAGAAGCCCGCCATGTGCGCGTTCGGCGGCCCGCGGCTGGACACGCTGTTCGTGACGTCCATCCGCCCCGGTGGCGACGCGGACCTCTCCGACCAGCCCCTGGCCGGCGGCGTCTTCGCCCTGCATCCCGGAACGCAGGGCGTTCCGGAGCCCGAGTTCAACCCGGTGCCGCTCTGACCGCGGCGCCGATGTGTGTCCATTCGATACGGTTCAGTGTTCCGTAAGCCGGCACCCGAAAGATCGGCCCCTTTTCCCACCTGACGAGAGTCTCTAGAGGTAGACAACATGAAGTTGATGAAGACCACCCTGGCCGCCGTCGCGGCCTGCCTTGCGGCTTTCTCCGCGCAGGCAACGGAGTTCCGCTCCGCCGACATCCACCCCGACGACTACCCCACCGTGACCGCGGTGAAGTTCATGGGCGAGCGACTCAAGGCGCTGTCCGGCGGCAAGCACACCATCAAGGTGTACAGCAGCGGCGCCTTGGGCAACGAAAAGGACGCCATCGAGCAGGCCAAGATCGGCGCGCTGCAGATGGTGCGCATCAACATCGGCGCGATGAACAACATCTGCCCCGAGACCGTGGTGCCGACGATGCCCTTCCTGTTCCGCTCGGTCGAGCATCTGCACAAGGTGCTGGACGGCCCGGTGGGCGAGGAGATCCTGAAGTCCTGCGAACGCCAGGGCTTCGTGGGCCTGGCCTTCTACGACAGCGGCGCGCGCTCCATGTTCACGGCCAAGAAGCCCGTGCGCAAGTTCGAGGACATGAAGGGCATGAAGGTCCGGGTGCAGCAGTCCGACCTGTGGGTGTCGATGCTCGAAGCCATGGGCGCCAACGCCACCCCGATGCCGATGGGCGAGGTCTACACGGGCCTGAAGACCGGCCTGATCGATGCCGCCGAGAACAACTACCCGACCTACGAGAGCTCGCGCTCCTTCGAAGTCGCCAAGTACTACACGAAGACCGAGCACTCGATGGCGCCCGAGATGCTGCTGTTCTCCAAGCGCGGCTGGGACCGCCTGTCCGCGCAGGAGCAGGGCTGGGTCCGCCAGGCGGCCAAGGAGTCGGTGCCCTACATGCGCAAGCAGTGGGCCGAGCGCGAGGTGAAATCCCTCGCCACCGTGAAGGCCGGCGGCGCCGAGATCATCGAGATCGACAAGGCGCCATTCCAGGCCGCGATGAAGCCCGTCTACGACAAGTTCATCACCGACGCCAAGCTGAAGGACCTCGTCAAGCGTGTGCAGGACACGCAGTAAAACCCATCCCCGCGCCGCGCACGGCGCGGGGATTTTTGTTTAAACGCTCCTGAATTGATAGCTGAAGTTTCAATGAAGACGGCGGCATCGGCAGGTTTTCGCTCTCAAATTAACATGTATACCCAAATTTGCCGCACGCTCGCGCGTGTCTGCATGTGGCTGGGCATCCTCGGCCTCGTGGCGGTGATCTGCGCCGTGAGCTGGCAGGTGTTCGGCCGGTACGTCCTCAACAACACCCCCACCTGGGCCGAGAGCCTGGCGCTGCTGCTGGTGATCTACGTGACGATGTTCGGCGTGGCCGTGGGCGTGCGCGACGCCGGCCACATCGGGCTCGAATCGTTCCTCGTGCTGGCGCCCGACTGGCTGCGCCTGAAGATGGAATACCTCATCCACGCGCTGATCCTGCTGTTCGGCGCCGCCATGGCCTGGAACTGCGGATCGCTCGCGCAGTCGGTGTGGGAATACCGCCTGCCCACGCTCTTCATCTCCGAAGGCTGGAAATACGTGCCGGCCAGCATCGCCGGCGTCCTCATCGTGATGTTCTCCGTCGAACACATCATCGCGTTGGCCCAAGGCCGCGAAGTCGAACCTTCCTGGGGCTGATCCATGACCGTGCCACTCCTGATCCTGAGCGTGTCATTTACGCTGTTCCTGCTGCTGGGCGTGCCGGTGGCCTTCTCCATCGGCCTTTCGGCCCTGGCCACGCTGCTGTACGAGGGCCTGCCGCTGGAGGTGGGTTTCCAGCAGATGACCTCCGGCATGGGCATCTTCTCGTTCCTGGCGATCCCGTTCTTCATCTTCGCGGGCGAGCTGATGCTCTATGGCGGCATCGCCGACCGCATCGTCAACTTCGCGCGGGCCCTCGTCGGCCACGTGCGCGGCGGCCTCGGCATGTCCAACGTGGTGGCCTGCACGCTGTTCGGCGGCGTCTCGGGCTCCCCGGTGGCGGACGTGTCCGCCATGGGCGCGGTGATGATCCCCATGATGAAGAAGGAGGGCTACCACGCCGACTACGCCGTGAACGTGACCACGCACGCGGCGCTCGTCGGGGCGCTGATGCCCACCAGCCACAACCTCATCATCTATTCGCTCGCTGCGGGCGGCAAGGTATCGATCGCTGCGCTGATCCTGGCGGCACTGGTGCCGGCCGTCGTGCTCACCGTGAGCAACCTCGCGGCTGCGTACTTCGTGGCGGTCAAGCGCGGCTACCCGAAGGGCACGTTCCCCGGCTGGCACATCGTCGGGCGTTCGTTCGCCGCCGCGCTGCCCGGCCTGTTCATCGTGGTGCTGATCCTGGGCGGCATTCTCTCGGGCATCTTCACGGCGACGGAATCGGCCGCGGTGGCGGTGCTCTACGCCCTGGCGCTCACGATCTTCCTCTACCGCACGCTGACCCGCGAGCACTTCATCAAGGCCGCCTCGAAGGCCGTGCGCACGACGGGCGTGATCCTGCTGCTGATCGGCATCTCCACCACGTTCGGCTACCTCATCAGCCTCTACGGCGTGGCCGAGATGACCGGCGAGATGCTCTCGCAGATCACATCCACCCCGTGGGTGATCTTCCTGCTCATCAACATCATCCTGTTCGTGCTGGGCACGTTCCTGGACATGGCCGCGACCATCCTGCTGTGCACGCCGATCTTCCTGCCCATCGCGCAGCATTACGGCATGAGTTCCGTGCAGTTCGGCATCGTGATGCTGATCAACTGCGCGCTGGGCCTCAACACGCCGCCCGTGGGCACGACGCAGTTCGTGGGCTGCGCGATCGGCGGGGTGTCGGTGGGCACGGTGATGCGGACCATCTGGCCGTTCTACGGCGCGCTGATCTTCGCCCTGGCGCTGGTCACGTTCGTGCCGGCGTTCTCCACGTGGCTGCCCAGCATGTTCATGGTGGTCCGCTGAGGCCGCCGCAAGGAGTGTCGCGATGAAGAACCTCTCCCGCTCGCCCGCGCTGCACAAGGCGCGCATCGCTGCCGCGGCCCTGCTGACCTGCCTCGCGGCCGGCACCGCCTCGGCCGCGACCTGGGTCTACGTGTCCAACGCCGACAGCCAGGACGTGTCGGTCTACGAGCTGGACCGCGCGGCGGCCGTGCTGACGCCCGTGGAGACGCAGGCGCTCGGTGGGCAGGCCATGCCGATGGCCGTCTCGCCGGACAAGCGCGTGCTCTACGTGGCGCTGCGTTCCCAGCCCTTCCGCGTGGCGAGCCTGGCGATCGATCCGGCCACGGGCCGGCTGCGCAAGCTCGGCGAAGCCGCGCTGGCCGACAGCATGGCCAACATCGACACCGACGCCACCGGCCGGTGGCTGTTCGCGGCCTCCTACCCGGGGCACAAGATCACGGTCAACAGCATCGGCCAGGACGGTACGGTGGGCGCGGTGCAGCAGCTCATTCCCACGGCGCCCAACGCGCATGCGATCCACGCCGATGCGTCGAACCGTTTCGTGTTCGCCACCAGCCTGGGAGGGGACCATCTCTCGAGCTGGCGCTTCGATCCGGACAAGGGCGTGCTCACGGCCAACGAGCCCGCGCTCACGCCCGTCGCCCCGGAAAAGTCGGGCCCGCGCCATTTCGTCTGGGACAAGGCGCAGCGCTACATGTACGTGCTCGATGAACTCGATGCCGGCCTGCACGTCATGGCCTACGACGCGGGGCGCGGCACGCTGCGTGCGGTGCAGCGCACCACCACGCTGCCGGCCGGGTTCGCAGGCAAGCCCTGGGGCGCCGACCTGCACCTGTCGCCCGACGGGCGCACCCTGTACGCGTCGGAGCGCAGCTCCAGCACGCTGTCGGCCTTTCGCGTGGATGGCGCCACCGGCCAGCTGCAGTTGCTGGGCCAGGTGGCGACCGAGAAGACGCCGCGGGGCTTCGCCATCGACAGCTCGGGCCGCTTCCTCATCGCGGCGGGGCAGGATTCGCACAGCGTCTCGCTGCACCCCATCGACCCCGCCACCGGCCTGCCGGGGGCGCCGAGCCGCGTGGCGGCCGGCCGCAACCCGAACTGGGTCGAGATCGTCGAGCTGCCCTGAACGCCAGCCGGCCGGCCGTCCGGGCCGGCGGCGCGGTTGCCAGGCCGCCCGCAGCCTGACTGCCTGCCTCCCGCGGGAAGCGGCCACGTCCGGAGCGGCGCAGGTGCCCACCCATGCCCGTGGCCCATGCGCAGAGCCCGGCCCCGGATTTCCATTCCAGAACGACAAGGAGAGAGACAACATGACGGCAGAACAAGCATCCACCGCCCACGGCACCGGCCGCCGGGCGTTCCTCGGCGGCGCCATCGCCTCGGCGGCCGGCGCGGCCGCCTGGCCCGCCGGCGCGGCGGCGCAGGCATTCGACTTCAAGCCGAACCAGCGCTACCCCGATCCCGCCGTCCAGGTGCTGGACCCGTCGTTCGGCAAATACCGCATCTTCAGCAGCAGCGTCGAGCAGGTCGCCACGGGCCTGCGCTGGGCCGAAGGTCCCGTCTGGTTCGGCGACGGGCGCTACCTGCTGGTCTCCGACATTCCCAACAACCGCATCGTGCGGTGGGACGAAGCCACCGGCCAGCTCGGCGTGTTCCGCCATCCCTCGAATTTCGCCAACGGCCTGGCGCGCGACCGGCAGGGCCGGCTGCTGGCCTGCGAGCACCTGACGCGCCGCATCACCCGCACCGAGTACGACGGCAGCATCACCGTGCTGGCGGACGGCTACGCCGGCAAGCGCTTCAATTCGCCCAACGACATCGTCTGCAAGAGCGACGGGTCGGTCTGGTTCACCGATCCGCCGTTCGGCATCGCGGGCCATTGGGAGGGCGACAAGGCGGCTGCGGAACTGCCGCACTCGGTCTACCGCATCGATCCGCAGAGCGGCAAGACCGAACTCGTGCTGGACGACCTCGCGGGCCCGAACGGGCTGTGCTTCTCGCCGGACGAGCAGCGCCTCTACATCGTCGAATCGCGCGCGCAGCCGCACCGCGTGGTGTGGGCGTTCGATGTCGCGCCGGGCGGCAAGCGGCTCTCGAACAAGCGGGTGCACATCAATGCCGGCGGCCCCGGCGCGCTCGATGGCATCAAGTGCGACGAGGACGGCAACCTCTGGTGCGGCTGGGGCAGCAACGGCTCGGCCGGCGCCAGCGCGGCCGATCTGGACGGCGTGATGGTGTTCAACCCGCAGGGTCAGCCGATCGGCCACATCCGGCTGCCCGAGCGCTGCGCCAACCTGGTGTTCGGCGGTGCCAAGCGCAACCGGCTTTTCATGGCGAGCAGCCATTCGATCTACGCCCTCTACGTGGAGACCCGCGGCGCGGTCTGATCCCGTTCACCGCATTCCCGGGCGGCCCGTCCGTCCGGACCGATCCCTTTCGCAATCAGGAGACACACCATGCAACGCAGAACCTTCGCCCTCCACGCCCTCGCGCTCGGTGCCGGCGCCAGCCTCGGCGCGCTGCCGGCCCTCGCGCAGGCGCAGTGGCCCACCGGCAAGGCCATCACCTACCTCGTGCCGTTCGCGGCGGGCGGCACCACCGACACGCTGGGCCGGCTCATCAGCCAGCAGCTCGGCACGGCGCTCGGCGCCACGGTGGTGGTGGACAACAAGGGCGGGGCGGGCGGCAGCGTGGGCTCGGAGATCGGTGCGCGCGCGGCACCCGATGGCTACACGCTGCTGGGCGGCACCATCAGCTCGCACGCCATCAACGTGAGCCTGTACCCCAAGCTGGGCTACGACCCGGTGAAATCGTTCGCGCCCGTGACGCTCATCGGCACCAACCCCGTGGTGCTGGTGGTGGCCGCCAGCAGCCCCTACAAGACGCTGCAGGACGTGCTCGCGGCCGCCAAGGCCAAGCCCGGCGGCCTGTCTTCGGCCTCGGCAGGCACGGGCACCTCGCAGCATCTGGCGCTGGAATTGCTGGCCTACAAGTCGGGGGTGAAATTCACGCACGTGCCCTACAAGGGCAGCGGCCCCGCCATCCAGGACGTGATCGGCGGCCAGGTGGACATGATGTTCGACACCACGGTGGTCGCCGCGCCGCACATCCAGAGCGGCAAGCTGCGCGCCATCGCCGTGACCTCGGCCAAGCGCCTGGCATCGATGCCCGAGGTGCCCACGGTGGCCGAGTCCGGCGGCGCCAGCCTGAAAGACTTCGAGGTGGTGTCGTGGCAGGCGATCTTCGTGCCGGCCGGCACGCCCGCCGCCATCGTCAACCGCCTGCACGACGAGATCCGCAAGATCCTCGCGCAGCCGGACATGCAGGCCAAGCTCAAGGGCTTCGGCATGGAGCCGGCCGACATGACCACCGCGCAGATCTCGGCCTTCCAGAAGGCCGAGGTCGAGAAGTGGGCGCAGGTCATCAAGGCGGCCAACATCAAGGTGGACTGACCCAGGCGGTGGCGCGCCGGGGCCGGGCAGGGCGGCCCGACCGGATGCGCCCCGCGCGCGCCCTCAGAGGAACTGCGCGCGCAGCCCCACCATCACGCGGCGGCCTGCCGCGGGCTCGAAGAAGCGGCCGTTGCCGTCGTTCACGATGAGCGAGCCGGCGTAGCTGCGGTCCAGCAGGTTGTCCAGGCGTGCCCAGGCCTGCCAGCGCACGGCGCCGCCGGTCTTCCAGGTATACCCGGCACGCAACCCCAGGACGGCGTAGCCGGGCGCGGACTCGGTGTTGGTGTCGTTCGCCTGCACCCGGCCGGACACGTCGACGGCCGCTCCCACCGTCCACGCCGCGCCGTGCGCATAGTCCAGCGAGAAGCGCGCGACCTGCCGGGCCGTGCCAGGCAGGCGGTTGCCCGCGGGCACGGCCGCGCCCCCTGCGCCCGTGTAGGCGCTCTCGAAGAAGGCATCCAGGTAGGTGTAGGCAGCGCGGGGCGTAAAGGCGCCGGCCTGGGCGCTCCAGGTCAGCTCCACACCGCGCCGGCGCACGCGGTCGGCGTTCTGGTACACGGTGCGGCCGTTGACGGTGGCGGCCGGAACGATCTCCCCGCGCGTCCTCGCGTCGAACCACGCGGCTTCCATGCGGTGGACCGTGCCTTGCCATTTGGCGCCCACCTCCACCTGGCGGCTGCGCGCGGCCTCCAGGCCATAGTTGGGGCCGCTGTTGGTCTGGCTGTAGGCCATTTCGGCCAGGGTGGGGGTTTCCAGGCCCTGGCCGGCATTTGCGTACAGGTTCAGTTGCTCGGACGCGGCCCACACCAGGCCCACGGCCGGGCTGGTGCGCCGCCAGCTGCGCTGGCCGCTGTCGTCCGGGTTGGCGGCGCTGGCCGGGTAGCGGTCGTCCACGGACAGCCGTACGCGGCTGGCGCGCACGCCCGCGATGGCGCGCACCGTGGGTGCGATCCAGGCGTCCACCTGGGCGAACAGGTCGGTGTTGCCGGCGCGATCCTGCTCGTCGCGGCGCAAGGCCCCCGGTGCACCGGCGTCGTTGACGAAGCCGCGCCGGTGCTCGGAGAGGCGGTCGGCGTCCACGCCCAGCGTCCAGGACAGCGGCAGACCGGCGGGCGTGCGGGCCGTGTGCGTCCAGGCGAGCCCGACGCCGTAGTAGTCGCGGTCCAGGTCCACCACGCCGCCGGCGCTGTTGGAGGCAGCGCCCGAGAACGACAGCGTCTGCACCAGCGTGCGCGTGCCGCCGTAGAGGCGAGCACGCACGCTGTCCTGCGCGCCCAGCGCGCGCTCCACCACCAGCCCGAGCTGGTTCTGCCGCACGGATTTGCGGGTGTCGAAGCTGTTGGCCACGGCGGGTGCCTGGCGCGGATCGGCATTCCACTGCGCCCGGGTGAGGCCCAGAGGGTCCTGCGCCAGCGGCTGGTCGAACAGGTTCAGCAGCGCCGTGACGCGGGTGTCGGCATCGGGGCGGGCCACCACCTTCGCGTTGAGGTGCGTGCGCTCCGCGGCGCTGTGGTCGCGCCAGCCGTCGGTCTCGAACCGGGAGATGTCCACGAGCCCGCCCAGCGTCCGGTCGCCGAAGTCCAGCGACGCTTCGGCCAGCCGCTGGCCGAAGGATCCGGCGGCGACCGAGGCCGATGCGCCGCCACCCGGCCGCGGCTCCCGCGTGGTGACCTGCAGCACGCCTCCCGCCGAATTGCCGTACTGCTGGGCGAGCGGGCCGCGCAGCACCTCGACCTGCGAGGCCGAGGCCAGCTGGGCCGTGGCCGCCTGGCCCTGGCCATCGGGCATGGTGGCGGGAATGCCGTCCACGAGGATGCGCACGCCGCGCACGCCGAAAGTGGAGCGCGACCCGAAGCCGCGCACGGCGATCTGCAGGTCCTGCGCATAGTTCTGCCGATCGGACGCGACCACGCCGGCCTGGCCGGCCAGCAGCTCCGACAGGTTCACCAGCGGGGTGGTGGCCGTGAACGGGTCCACGGCGATGGCGGTGTGGCTGGCCGCCGCATCGAAGCGGCGCTGGGCCGCGGCCTGCCCGCCCGACACCTCGACGGTCGGGAGCTGTGCTTCGGCGGGCTGCGCGAAAGCGGCCTGCGGTGCGGCGGCGCAGAGCGTGCAGCCGGCCAGCGCCGCCCAAAAGGGCAGGCTCCGGGTCGTCCGGACAGGCGGGGCGCTACGGGGAGAGAACGGGGCCGGGTGGGCGGGGGAGGCTTTGTGGGGGCGCGGGGTCCGCATGTGGCTGCGGTCTGTCAGCTGCGGGGCGCGGCCTGGGTCTTCTCGCCGACCACGCTGCTGGGCTGCGCGGGCTCGATCACGCCGCACAGCACGCGGCCGCCCGAATTGCCGGCGGGGTTGGTCTTGTAGTCGTCTTCCTTCTCGTGGACGACGATGGCACGGCCCATGACCGAATTCTTGCCGGGCACGAGCGTGATGTTTTCATTCACGTAGCGGACGGTGCCGCGGCCGTCCGAGCCCACGCTGATGTTGGGCAGCTCGCCCGCGTGGGCCTTGTCGGCCGCCTGGCCGGGGTGGCCATGGCGCTGCGACTGGCCGGGATCGAAATGGCCGCCCGCGGCACCGAAGGCGACCGTCTGCCCGGTGGCGGCGTCCGGCCCCGGGGCGCACTGGCCGTTCGCGTGGATGTGGAATCCGTGCAGGCCGGTGGTCAGGCCCTGCACCTGGGCCATGATCTCGACGCCGTTCGGGGTCTCGGTCAGCACGGCGGTGCCGGCGGGCGTGCCGGAGGCGGTCAACAGGCGGGCGGATGCCGTGGCGCGCTCGGGGCCGGGCACGGGCGTGCGGGCCGCCTGGCTGGCTGCTGCCGTCGCGTGCGGAGCCGGGGTGCCGCCGCCCTGCGCGCCGCAGCCGGCCAGAGCCAGCAGCACCGCGCCCACGGCGGCCGCCGGTGCGGACCGGCGGGTGGAGAAACGGGAGGACGAGGAGGAAGAGGGGGTGCTGCGGAAGGAGGATGAGGTCATGGTCGGCGTCGGTGGAGGCTGAAAGACGGGCCGGCCTGTCAGGGCCGGCACAATCCGGGCAGCATGGAGCCTTGCACCGATATCGTGCGTAGGACAAAGGCGGCGCCTGCCGCCGTGGCCCCCGCCACCAGCGCCCCGCGGCCCCGCTGGTCAGGCCCCCGGCTTCTGCACGAGCCGCAGGATGCTGGAGAAGTCCAGCGCACCATGGCCCGCCAGGCTGTGCGCCGCGTACAGGCTGCGCGCCAGCCCGCCCAGCGGCGTGGCGGCCTTCACGGCCGTGGCGTTCTCCTGCGCGAGGCCCAGGTCTTTCAGCATCAGGTCGGTGCCGAAGCCTCCGGCATAGCCTTTGCTGGCCGGCGCATTCGGCATGACGCCGGGCCAGGGGTTGTACTTCTCCAGGGCCCAGTTGCCGCCCGAGCTGCGGCGCATGATTTCCGACAGCACCTGCGGATCGAGCCCATTGGCCACGCCCAGCGCGATGGCCTCGCTGGTGCCGGCCATCAGGATGCCCAGCAGCATGTTGTTGCAGATCTTGGCCGTCTGGCCCGCGCCCACCGTGCCGGCATGGAAGATGTTGCTGCCCATCTTCTCGAGCAGCGGACGGGCGCGCTCCAGATCGGCCGCCTCACCGCCCACCATGAAGGTCAGCGTGCCGGCGATCGCCCCGCCCGTGCCGCCCGACACCGGCGCATCGATGAACGCGATGCCGCGCGCCCGGGCCGCCTCGGCCACCTTGCGCGCGGAGGCTGCCGCGATGGTGGAGCTGTCGATCACCAGCGTGCCCGCCGGGAGCTGATCCAGCAGCCCCGCGGCTGTGCCGCTGCCCAGGTAGAGCGATTCGACGTGGTGGCTGGCGGGCAGCATGCTCACCACCACCTGCGCATCGCACACGCACTGGCCGGCATCGCTCGCGATGCGCACGCCGTCGGCCGCCAGCCTGGCGCAGGCGGGCTGGGACAAATCGAACGCGCCGACCTCGTGGCCGGCCTTGTGCAGGTTGAGCGCCATGGGGCCGCCCATGTTGCCCAGGCCGATGAATGCGATCTTCATGGTGTGTCTCCGGTAGTGAAAGCGAATTGGTATGTTTTTGATAGCAAACTATTCAATGAATACGGCGGCATGGGGGCGATTCGGTTCTAAACCTCTGCGTCCCGTGCGCCCGGGCGCTGGCGGCGCGCGGGAGTGGCCCGCGCCAGCGGGTTGAAGGCCAGCGCTTCGTGCAGCCAGGCCTCCCACTGCGTGCGTGTCGCATACCCATCGGGCTCGACCCAGAAATACCCCGGCATCTTTCCGGTGGGAGACATCTCGCGCGCGCCCTGCCGTTCCTGGAATTCGGCGTGCCGCTGCGGCGGCAGGCGCACCAGCAGTTCATCGCCCTTCACGCCGAGACAGAGCTTGCCGTCCACCATGAAGGCGAGGCAGCCGAACAGCGTGCGTTCCTCGACATCGCCGCGGTGCGCAAGCGCATCGCGCACGGCGGCAGCCAGTTGCAGGGCTTCGTCGGAGAGGGGGCGGGCGGGCATGGCGCAGGTGTGGCTGAGTGGCAGGGTCAGCGGATCGCTTCGGGAGCGTCCCCGTCCAGCATCCGGCGCGCGATGATCACCCGCATGATCTCGTTCGTGCCTTCCAGGATCTGGTGCACGCGGGCATCGCGCAGCAGGCGTTCGAGCGGGTATTCACGGATGTAGCCGTAGCCGCCATGCAGTTGCAGCGCCTCGTTGCAGACCGTGAAGCCGACATCGGTGGCGAAGCGCTTGGCCATGGCGCAGTAGGTGGAGGCATCGCGCGCACCGGCATCCAGCCGCGTGGCGGCCAGGCGCACCATCTGGCGGGCGGCCACCAGTTCGGTCGCCATATCGGCCAGCTTGAACTGCAGGGCCTGGAAGCCCGCGAGGGGTTTGCCGAATTGCCTGCGGTCCTGCATGTACCGCTGCGCATGCCCCAGCGCGCCCTGGGCCGCACCGACGGAGCAGGTGGCGATGTTGATGCGCCCTCCGTCCAGGCCCTTCATGGCGATCTTGAAGCCTTCGCCTTCGCGGCCCAGCAGGTGGTCGGCCGGAATGCGCACGCCGTCGAAGCTGATGGTGCGCGTGGGCTGGCTGTTCCAGCCCATCTTCTCTTCCTTCTTGCCGTAGTGGATGCCGGGCGCATCCGCCGGCACCGCGAAGGCGCTGATGCCGCCGGCGCCGGAATCGGGCGCGCCGGTGCGGGCCATGAGCACGAGCATGTCGGTGCTGCCCGCGCCGCTGATGAACGCCTTGGCGCCGTGGATGGCGTATTCGCCGCCGATCCGCTCGGCACGGGTCTTGAGGGAGGCCGCGTCCGAGCCCGCGCCGGGCTCGGTGAGGCAGTAGCTCGCCAGCTTCTCGCCGCGGGCCAGCAGCGGGCCCCAATGGTCGCGCACGGCGGGCGTGGCCCAGGTGCCCAGCATCCAGGTCGCCATGTTGTGGATGGTGATGAACGCGGTGGTGGAGGGGTCCACGGCAGCCATCTCCTCGAACACCAGCGTGGCGTCGAGCCTCGGCAGGGCGAGGCCGCCGGCATTCTCGGGGGCGTAGAGGCCGCAGAAGCCCAGTTCGCCGGCCTTGCCGATCGCCTCGCGCGGGAAGATGCCTTCTGCGTCCCAGTGCGCGGCATGCGGCGCCAGCTCGGCGTGCGCGAAGTCGCGGGCGGTGTCGGCGAAGGCGCGTTGTTCCTCGGTCAGATCGAAGTCCATGGTGCTTGTCTCGTTCCTGGCGTGTCGTTGTCGTCGTGGTGGGGGAGGGGCGTCACGGCCTGGCGGAGGGATGCTCCAGTGTCAGCCAGCGCATCAGGCCCTTGCGGCGTGCTTCGGTTTCGGCGGTGAGGCACGCGTGGTAGAGCCGGGGCCATTCGGGCAGTGGCTCGCTGGCCCGCGTGGACTGCTTGCACCGCAGCAGGCGCTCGCGCTGCCATGCGCTCTGCTCCTGCCGCAGCTGAGGCCGCTCATGGGCCGAGAGGGCGCGCATCACGTCGCCATACAGCACGGCGATGGCGGTGTCCGCCTGCTGGTAGGCCTGCACGGCGCAGGCATTGGTTTCTTCCACCGTGCCCCCGGGTCTGCAGGCCGCACCGGCCTGGGCGTGCGCGCCGGCGTTGCAGAGCAGGGCGCCGATCAGCACCGCGCCCGCTGCCATGGCCGGCGCGGCGGTTGTCGTCTTGAAAATGTCCATCCTCCGCTTCTACCACTGCGCGCGCCCCTGAACGGCCCGGGCCGGACGGCACCCTCCCGCGCGCCCCCACCGGAGCGGTGCAAGGGCGGGCGAGGGGAGCGGTGCGAAGCCCTTCGGGGCGTCGCTGGTTACTTCAGGCTGATCGTGGTGTTGACGCCGTGGGCCACGGTGCTGTCGTCGAACCAGCGGGCGGTGACCGTCTTGGTCTGCGTGTAGAACAGCACCACCTGCTTGCCGTACGGGCCCAGGTCGCCCAGCTTGGAGGCACGCGAGCCCGAAAACGAGAACAGCGGCACGGGCACGGGGATCGGCACGTTGATGCCTACCTGGCCCACGTCGATCTCCTCCTGGAACTTGCGCGCGGCCGCGCCCGACTGCGTGAAGATCGCCGTGCCGTTGCCGTTCGGGTTGTCGTTGATGAAGCCGATGGCCTCGTCGATGTCGGCCGCGGCGGCCAGGCACAGCACGGGCCCGAAGATTTCCTGGTCGTAGATGGACATGCCCGGCTTCACGCCGCTGAACACCGTCGGACCGACGAAGTTGCCCTTCTCATAGCCCGCGACCTGGGGCTTGCGGCCGTCCAGCTCCAGCGTGGCGCCGTCGGCAATGCCGCGCTCGATCAGGCTTTCCACGCGATCCCGGGCGGCGCACGACACCAGCGGGCCGACGTCCGTGCCCTTCTCGGTGCCGGCGCTCACCTTCAGCGTCTTCGCCTTGGCGACCAGGTCCGGAATCCAGTTCTGCGCCTCGCCCACCAGCACCACCACCGACAGCGCCATGCAGCGCTGGCCCGCCGCGCCGAAGGCCGCGCCCGCCAGTGCATTGAGCGTCTGCTCCTTGTTGGCGTCGGGCAGCACGATGGCGTGGTTCTTCGCGCCCATCATGCATTGCACGCGCTTGCCGTTCAGGCTGGCGCGGTTGTAGACGTGCGTGCCGACTTTCGTGGAGCCCACGAAGCTGATCGCCTTGATGTCCGGATGGTCGCAGATCGCATTCACGGCATCTTCGCCCCCGTGCACCACGTTCAGCACGCCCGGCGGCACGCCGGCTTCCAGCGCCAGCTCGCACAGGCGCATGGTCACCATCGGGTCCTGCTCGGAGGGCTTGAGCACGAAGGTGTTGCCCGTGGCGATGGCCATCGGGAACATCCAGAGCGGAATCATGGCCGGGAAGTTGAAGGGCGTGATGCCCGCGCACACGCCCAGCGGCTGCATCAGCGTGTAGGTGTCCACACCGCCGGCCACGTTGTTGGCCAGCTCGCCCAGCTGCAGGTTGCCGATGGCGCTCGCGTGCTCGACCACCTCCAGCCCGCGGAACACGTCGCCCTCGGCATCGGGCAGCGTCTTGCCCTGCTCGGCGGTGAGCAGCGCGGCCAGTTCCTGCATGTTTTCGCGGATCAGTTGCTGCAGTTTCAGGAAGATGCGTGCCCGGGCGCCGATGGGCGTCTTCTTCCAGGTCTTGAAGGCCTCCCGGCCGCTGGCCACGGCAGCGTCGATCTCCGCCGGGGTGGCGAAGGGGACGCGCGCCAGCACTTCCTGCGTGGCGGGGTTGACCACGTTGCGCCATTGCGTGGTGGTGGATTCGACGAACTGGCCGCCGATCAGCAGCTTGACCGTGGGCGCCAGGACGGCCGTGGATTGGGGGGCATTCATGCGCTTGTCTCCTGTGTTGGGTGGAATCGCGTCTTCGAGGGTTCGGACAACCCGGGCCGTGACATGCTATCCGTGCGAAATTGCGAGTTCAATAGAGAAAAGCGCACGTCCGCTTTGCGAATTTGCACATCAGAATCGGCCGCATCGCGTCATTTCTTCTTTTTGGCTGAACGAATGGACTGGGACAACCTCCGCTACTTCCTGGAACTCGCCCGCACCGGCACCCTGGCTGCTGCGGCACGCCGCGCCGGAGTGGAGCACACCACCGTGGCGCGCCGCATCCAGGCGCTGGAAAAGCAGATGGGCGAATCGTTGTTCGCGCGCGAGGCCGGCGGGCACCGCCTGACCGAGGCGGGGCGGCACCTTCTGCCCGCCGTGGAAGCCATGGAGACGGCGGTGCTCGGCGTGGAGCGCGTGCGGCCCACGGGCAGCGGCATCGGGCCCGTCGGGCTCGTGCGCGTGGGGGCGACCGAGGGCTTCGGCACGCTGATCCTGGCCCCGCACCTGGCAAGGCTGACGCTGCAGTACCCGCACCTGAGCGTCGATCTGCTCGCGCTGCCGCGCATGCTGCATCTCTCGCGGCGCGAGGCCGACATCGTCATCTCGCTGGAGCGGCCCACGCGCGGCTCGGTCATCGTCTCGCGCCTGGCGGACTACACGCTGCACCTCTACGGGCAGCGCGAATACCTGGCCCGCCGGCCCCTCATCGCGCGGCGGGAAGACCTGCGGCACCACGCCTTCGTGAGCTACGTGGACGATC
Organism: Paracidovorax konjaci; assembly: GCF_900112675.1. GTDB lineage: Bacteria > Pseudomonadota > Gammaproteobacteria > Burkholderiales > Burkholderiaceae_C > Paracidovorax > Paracidovorax konjaci. The sequence continues at coordinate 19,270 of NZ_FOMQ01000023.1, forward strand.
TGCTGTTCACGAAGGAGTTGCAGTTTCTTGACCAACTGGTGCCGCCGGAGCGCTTCGCGTTCCGCAGCACGAGCGTGACGGCGCAGTACGAGGCGGTGCGTGCCGGGGCGGGCCTGGCCGTGCTGCCGGCATTCCTCGCAGACCGCGATCCGGTGCTGGAGCGGGTGCTGCCGCAGGAGGCACGGTTCACGCGCACTTTCTGGATGAGCATGCCCGCGGAAGCGAAGTACCAGGCGCGCACGCAGGCCGTCTGGGCTTTCCTGAAGGAAGTGGGCCTGAGCGAGGCGGACCGCCTGGTACCGCCGGCCTGATGCGCGCCCGGGCCTGAGCGGGCCGGGCACGCACGCCGGAATCGGCCCCGGTTGCTGCGCCGTGGCCGGGTGCATCGCAGCGCGGGCGCTGCGCGGGATTTTCTGCCTGCGCGCCGCCGCTGCCTTGGCGAATATCCGCGACACCGCTCCATATTCCGCACCGCATTGCGGCCGGGACTCCAAATAAAATTAATGTCGTGCATGCCATCCCGGGGCGATGGATTACCCGGAGCACATGCCATGATTACCCCATTCGCGATTGCAGGGTAGGGCGGCCCCGATTCAGGGGAGGCGCTTCTTGTTGATAAAAATCAAATGCAAACCAATCGAATGGCAATGGCGGGATGGGAGGAGGCATTCTCATCGAATATCCCAAGAAGAAATACACCGCAGCCCTGTAACCCTCTGGAAGCCGGCTGTCTGAAATCCGCCGACGCAGCGCCGCGAATTTCGTGGATCGCCGGGTCGGCCTGTCTATGAATATCCTGATCCTTCACCGTATTCCTTATCGAACCGCTGAATACCACCGAGGCATCGACCATTCACGGCACGACGTCACCTATTTCGGCACCGAGGCAGCGCTGGCGACCGTGCCGGCCGGCCTGCGTTGCCAGAAGGTGGCCCGCCCCGGCATGGGTTCTGTGGACGACGAAGCCCGCGCCTGGCTGGGCGAGCGACCGGCAGGCTTCGATCGCGTCATCGCCCTGGCCGAGAAAGACCGGCTGGAGGCAGCCCGTCTGCGCGAATGGCTTGGCGTGGCGGGGCCGTCGGCCGAACAGGTCACGGCAGCCCGCAACAAGATCGCCATGAAACGGGCGGTCGCCCAGGCCGGGCTGAAGGTGCCGCGCTTCCTCCCCCTGCCGGATTTCCTCGCGCTGCGCGACGCGCCGCCCTGGCGCGGAAAGACCATCCTCAAGCCGCAGAGCGGTGCCGCCAGCGAAGACGTGGCCGTGTTCGACTCCACCGTCGCCGCGCGGGCCGCGGTGCTGGGTTTCTGCTCGGGCATCCCTCGCCTGGATGCCCTGCAGGCGGCCGACGCCTGCGGCGATTTCGAGGTCGAGGAGTACCTCGAAGGCCCCGTCCTGCATTTCGATGGGGTGGCCATTGGGGGCCGGACCGTGGCGCTCACCGCCAGCCGTTACCTGAACACCTGCCTGGACTATGCGCGCGGCCGGCCCCTGGGGTCCATGCACATTCCGCTGACCGATACCGCGCGCCGCTGGGTCGCCCGCGCGCTCGAAAGCCTCGCGCTGCACGACGGCTGTTTCCACCTCGAGGCGATCGGCCACCAGGGTGAACTGGCGTTCCTCGAAATCGACAACCCGGTGGATGTAGCGCAGGCGGTCACCACCTTCGAGCTGGCCACCGATGTCCATCTGCCCTCGGTCGAGCTGAAGCTGATGCTGGGTGAAGACCCCGGCTCCGCCGTGCGGCGGTCTCCGGAGGCCGGTGCCGAGCCGCGCTGGCACGGCTGGTTCGCGGTTCCGGGCCACCACCTGGGCCGCTCCGTGCATGCCGGGCTCGGCGGCATCGCGATGTTCCGCCGCAGCGAGGCCGTGCTGCGCTGGCATGAATTGCCGGCCGGCGCACCGCTGCCGGAGCGCATCAGCTACCAGACCCAGGAGGTTCCCCTGGCCGGCATCGTTGCCACTGCGGGCCCGCCGCAGACGCAGGCCTGGATCGAGTCCCTCTTCACGGCCCTGCGCTGGATCCCGGCGCCCGCGGTCGCGGCCAGCGCCGCCGACGAGATCGACCACGAACTGCATGTCCAGGCGTGAAACGGCCCGGGCGGCGCGGCCGCGGGCCGAAGCAGCGCTTTCCGCAGAAACGGTGACGCCGGCGCCGACCGGCGCAGTCCCGGGCGGGCCCTTCCCTTGCGGCCTGGTGGCAGGAAACCCGGATACCGCGTGCGCAGCGCCAGCCTTCAGCCCCTCGGCACCCTTTGCCAGACACGGTAGGTCTGCCGCCGCAGCACAAGACCGCTGCCACCGCGGCGGTTGACCCCGGGCCTTGGACCCCATACGCGTGGTATGGCGCCACACGCGCCTCTTTTCATTTCCTTTTCTTTCCTTTTCTCCCCCGTTCCTTTCCGCCGCTTCCTTTCTTTTTCTCTTTTCTCTCTCTCTTCTCTTTTTGGAGCTTCCTGAATGACGCGCCAGGCCACCCCTGCAAATCCGGACCCCTCGGGTCCCGAGCATCTGCAGCGCAATCTCACCAACCGCCACATCCAGCTCATCGCCATCGGCGGGGCCATCGGCACCGGCCTTTTCATGGGGTCCGGCAAGACCATCAGCCTCGCCGGTCCGTCCATCGTGTTCGTCTACATGGTGATCGGCTTCATGCTGTTCTTCGTGATGCGCGCGATGGGCGAACTGCTGCTGTCCGATCTCCGGTACAAGTCGTTCATCGATTTCTCGGCCGATCTGCTGGGGCCCTGGGCCGGCTTCTTCACGGGCTGGACCTACTGGTTCTGCTGGATCGTCACGGGCATCGCCGACGTCATCGCGATATCGGCCTATGCGCAGTTCTGGTTTCCGCACATGCCCCAGTGGGGGCCCGCGCTGGCCTGCGTCGGGCTGCTGCTGTCGCTGAACCTGCTCACGGTGAAGCTCTTCGGCGAAATCGAGTTCTGGTTCGCGATGATCAAGATCGTGGCCATCGTGGCGCTGGTGGGCACGGGCCTGTACATGGTCGCCACGGGATTCGTCGCCCCGACGGGGCGCGAGGCCAGCCTGGGCAACCTGTGGAACGACGGCGGCATGTTCCCGCACGGGCTCATGGGCTTTTTCGCGGGCTTCCAGATCGCGGTGTTCGCCTTCTCCGGCATCGAACTGGTCGGCACGACCGCCGCGGAGGCACAGGACCCCGAGCGCAGCCTGCCGCGCGCCATCAACTCGATCCCCGTGCGCATCATCGTGTTCTACGTGCTGGCGCTGATCGCGATCATGGCCGTCACGCCCTGGCGCGAGGTCGTGCCGGGCAAGAGCCCGTTCGTCGAGCTGTTCGTGCTGGCGGGACTGCCGGCCGCGGCCGGCGTCATCAATTTCGTGGTGCTGACCTCCGCGGCCTCTTCGGCCAACAGCGGCGTTTTCTCCACCAGCCGCATGCTGTACGGCCTGGCGCTGAAGGAAGACGCGCCCAAGGCCTTCCGGTACCTCTCGCCCCGCAGCGTGCCCTCGCGCGGGCTGCTGTTCTCGTGCACCTGCCTGCTGGCCGGCGCCGTCCTCATGTGGGTGATTCCGGACCTGGTGGAGGCTTTCACCCTGGTCACCACCGTGTCGGCCATCCTGTTCATGTTCACCTGGTCGCTGATCCTGCTGTCCTATCTGGCGTACCGCAGGAGCCGGCCTGAACGGCATGCGGCCTCGCGCTACAAGATGCCCGGCGGCGTGGTGATGAGCGTGGCCTGCCTCGCGTTCTTCGTGTTCATCCTGGGGCTGCTGGCGCTGGAGTCCGACACGCGCAAGGCCCTGGTGGTCACGCCCGCGTGGTTCCTGCTGCTGGCGGGCGCCTACGGGTTCCGGCGTGCCAGGGCCGTCCGCGCAGAGGCCTCCGCGCCAAGCGCGCCCCGGGGCATGGGCTCGGCCCGGACCTGACGGAGTCGCTCCGTTCGGCGGCCGCCGCCCTGAAGACCCGGATCACCGCCGAAGGCCCTGCGGAGAAGCGCCGCCTAGGCCGCCGGAAAAGCAGGGCGGTTACCGCTTTCTTCCCGGGACCGGCGGGGCCGGTGCCGCGTAACCTGCCGTTGGGCGCGTGTGGCTTGCGTCCCGGGCAGGGTGCACGGGATGGCCGGCGCGCCTTTCCACAGGAGTCTGCGGCCATGTCCCCCATCGTTTCCGGTCTTGCGTCCGTCGCATCCATGCTGTTCAACGCGGCCTCGTCCGCCAAGCCGGTCTCCGGGCAGACCAAGCCGGACAGGGCCCCCGCGCCCGAGCCGTCGTCCATCGTGACGCTCAGCCAGGATGCCAGCGCGCTGGCGCGCCTTGCCGACCAGGGCGTCCTGACCGCCAGCACGGCGGCGGACGCGCGCAGCGGCGCGGTCGCCGGGCGCGGTGCGGCCGGCGTGGCCACGGGCGCGGCGCTGCAGGCATCGGGCGCCAACCGCGCCGTGTCGAAGGAGGATTTCCAGGCGCTGCTGACCCGCTTCGGGGCCACGGATGCGCAGAAGGAGCAGCTCACGGCCGGCTTCGATACCGACAACGACGGCTCCATCACCCGCGACGAATTCCTCAAGCGCGTGGCCCAGACCACGGGGCCGCAAAGCGGCGGGGAGTTCGCCCAGTCGCTGCTGCAGCTCATGGACCGGGGGCCGGGTGGTAACGCCGACGGCTCCGTCGGCGCCGGGGAGTTCAGCGCCTTCTCCACGGCCTTCGCCACCGTGTCGCAGCGGTTCCGGACGGCGGCCTGAGCCGGATCGGCCGGCAGGCCTGCGCCCCGGCGCGATCCCCCAACGAAAAATGCCCGGTGTGGATGCACCGGGCATTTTTTCTTTTCAGCCGCCGCACACTGCGGCGCGGGTGGGGATCAGATCCGTCCCATGAGCAGCAGGATCAGCAGGATCACCAGCACCAGGCCGACGCCGCCGCTGGGACCGTAGCCCCACGACCGGCTGTGGCCCCACGTGGGCAGCACGCCGATCAGGATCAGGATCAGGATGATGAGCAGGATGAGCGAGATCGACATGTTGGATTCCTTTTTGTGGCGTTGGTGAAGATGGACGGATTGTTGAAGGTGCTCCACACCCCTCCGGCAGGCCGGGAACGCTGCCACGCGTAGGAGGGCATCGACGCTGCGGTGGTCGCGATGCTTCGCCTGCCGCGGCATCGCCTTCGCATACCACCCCCGCCAAGCGATACCCGCTGTGCACACTCGCCCGAACACCACTTCTTCACATCGGGGTCGCCATGAATGCCAAGGTCGGCAGTTTTCCCTCTCTTCTGTCCACGGGCCTTCCGCTCCCGAAGGAGACCGGGACGGCCCACGAGCCGGCGCTGAAAAAGTCGGGGTCGCACAAAAGCCTGGGTGGACCCGCGGGACTGGGCTCCCGCAACCCCCCAGTGGCGCAGGAAGCGGTCGCTGGAAACAGGGCACCCCGCAGCGGTTTGCCCGGCGGCACCAATGAACTGCAGAACAACCCGCTCTTCAAGAAGCAGCAACTGGCCAACAATGCCGATGCCCAGGCCGCCACGCCCCACCATGGCCTGGCGGTGCCCGCGCGAGCGAGCTTCAAGGCGAGCAGCAGCCTGCAAAAGAACGCGCTCTTCCTGAAGCAGCAGGCGCTGCACAATGCGGAGGCGGCCTCCCACCAGCCGCCCGCGGCGGCTCCGCACCAGAGCGGCGGCTTCAAGGCCGGTGGCAGTCTGGAGAATCTGCAGGACAACCCGCTCTTCCTGAAGCAGCAGCTGAAGAACAATCCGGATGCCGCCCCCACGGCGCCCCAGTCGGAAGCCCGGCCCGAGAGCGCCGTACCCGATTCGCCGCCCGAGGTGCCGCAGCAGAAGGCCGAGGTATCCGCCGAGCCCGAAGGCAACGTGCCCACGGGCGGGCCTGAACTGCAACCCGCCGCGCAACCCGAAGCCAGGACCGCCTCCGAGCCGGAGCCGAAAGATGCCAGCGCCGTGCCCGATTCGCCCCCGGAGGTGCCCGAGCAGAAGGCCGAGGTATCCGCCGAGCCCGAAGGCAAGGTGCCCACCGGCGAGCCCGATCTGCAGTCCGCCGCACAACCCGAAGCCAGGACCGCGTCCCAGCCGGAGCCGAAAGATGCCAGCACCGTGCCCGACTCGCCCCCAGAGGTGCCCGAGCAGAAGGCCGAGGTATCCGCCGAGCCCGAAGGCAAGGTGCCCACCGGCGAGCCCGAACTGCAACCTGCCGCAGAACCCGAAGCCAGGATCGCCTCCGAGCCGGAGCCGAAAGACGCCAGCACCGTGCCCGACTCGCCCCCGAAGGTGCCGCAGCAGAAGGCCGAGGTGCCCTCCGAGCCCGGCAGCCACGTGCCCCCGGACGGACCGGGACCGGAGGCAGCGAACCAGCTCGCCACGACGCACCCGCCGGGCGCCGACCTGGACGTGGATGCCAAGAAGCTCGCGGCCGCCGGCCACGACGGCGCCCATGGGGCCCAGCAACCGGAAGGCGCCACACAGGCCGATGCCGCCACGCAGGACGCGATCAAGACCCAGGAGCAGCAGATGGCCAACCAGAATGCGTTGACCGAAGCCACCATGCGGTCCCAGATGCAGGCGGCCATCAACGACTTCCTGGTGAAGAGCTACGAAGCCGTGGCCAAGTGGATCTCCAAGCTCAGCAAGTCGCTGGCCGATCTGGTCAATTGACGGCTGCTGCGGCACCACCGAAGCGGCCCAGGACTGCGGTCCGGGGCCCAGGGTGTCGATTGCTACTGATTTGATAGCAAAGTATCGAATGGAATCGGCGGCATGCAGGCAAAAACACCTTGATCCGCCCGGACCGGGGTTTTCAGGCGCTGCGCCGACAGCCCGGGCCCCGGGCCCCGGCCAGAATGCCGCCATGACCACCGAGAAACAGAAGATGCTGGCCGGCGAGCTCTATCACGCCGGCGACCCCGAGCTGCAGGCCGATCTGGCCGCCGCACAGCGCTGGATGGCGCGCTACAACGATGCCGCGGCCCGGGGCGCGCTCGATGCGCCGGCCCGCCTGCGGTTGCTGGCCGAAGGCCTGGGCTCCGTGGGGGAAGGGACCGTGGTGCGCCCGCCGTTCCATTGCGACTATGGCTTCAACATCCACCTGGGCGCCGGGGTGTTCCTGAATTTCAATTGCGTGGTCCTCGACGTGGTCGAGGTGCGCATCGGCGACGGCACGCAGATCGGGCCGGGGGTGCAGATCCTCGCGGCCGATCACCCGCGCGATGCGGCCACGCGCGCCACGGGCGCCGAGTTCGGCAGGCCGGTGCACATCGGCCGCGATGTGTGGATCGGCGGCGGCGCGATCCTGCTGCCCGGCGTGACGGTGGGGGACGGGGCGCTGATCGGCGCCGGCAGCGTGGTCACGCGCGATGTGCCGGCGGGAGCGACGGTGGCCGGCAATCCCGCGCGCCAGTTGCCCCGCGGCTGAAACGCCGTCGCGCCTTTTCCCCATCGCTCCCCCCATCGCTCCCCCCATCGCTCCCCCCATCGCTCCCCCCATCGCTCCCCCCATCGCTCCCCCCATCGCTCCCCCCGTCACGGATGGCCGGCAGCGGGCAGGGCGGCCGGCCCGCCGTTCATTCCACGCCCTGGTCTTCCGATTCGCCGAGGAAGCCGCCGCTCTGGTGGGCCCACAGCCGCGCGTACACGCCGCCCTGCGCCAGCAGTTGGGCATGGGTGCCTTCCTCGACGATGCGGCCGGCATCCAGCACGATGAGCCGGTCCATCGCCGCGATGGTGGAGAGGCGGTGCGCGATGGCGATCACGGTCTTGCCGCGCATGAGGGTGTCCAGGCTCTGCTGGATGGCGGCCTCCACTTCGGAGTCGAGCGCACTGGTGGCCTCGTCGAGCAGCAGGATGGGCGCATCCTTGAGCATCACGCGGGCGATGGCCACGCGCTGGCGCTGCCCGCCGGAGAGCTTCACGCCGCGCTCGCCCACCTGGGCTTCGTAGCCGCTGCGGCCCTGCAGGTCGGTGAGCTGGTCGATGAAATCCGAGGCCTCGGCGCGCACGGCGGCCGCGTGCATCTCGGCCTCGGTGGCGTCCGGCCGGCCATAGAGGATGTTGTCGCGCATCGAGCGGTGCAGCAGGGACGTGTCCTGCGTGACCATGCCGATGGACTGGCGCAGGCTGTCCTGCGTCACATGCGCGATGTCCTTGCCGTCAATGAGCACGCGGCCGGCCTGCACGTCATGGAAGCGCAGCAGCAGGTTCACCAGCGTGGATTTGCCGGCACCGGAGCGGCCGATCAGGCCGATGCGCTCGCCGGGCCGGATGCGAAGGTGCAGGTCGTCGATCACCGGCCGGCCGGGCTGGTAGCCGAAGGTCACGCCATCGAATGTCACCTCGCCGCGCGCCACGGCCAGGGGCCTGGCATCCGCCGCATCGACCACGGTGCGGGGCCGCGTCAGCGTGTTGATGCCGTCCTGGATGGTGCCCACGCTCTCGAACAGCGTCGTCACTTCCCACATCACCCAGTGGGCGTGGCCCGACACCCGCAGCGCCATCGCGGTCACGGCCGCCACGGCGCCCGCGCCCACCTGGCCCTGCGACCAGAGCCACAGCGCCATGCCGCAGGCGCCCAGGATCATGCCCACCACGAGCACGTGGTTCACGATCTCGAAGGTGCTCACCAGCCGCATCTGCGCGTAGCCGGTCTGGCGGAAGGCATCCATGGCAGCGCGTGCGAACTCGGCCTCGCGCCGGGTGTGCGAGAACAGCTTGACCGTGGCGATGTTGGTGTAGGCGTCGGTGATCCGCCCGGTCATCACGGAGCGTGCATCGGCTTGCGCCTTGCCGACCTTGCCCAGCCGCGGCACGAAGTACCAGCAGGCGATGGCATAGCAGAGGGCCCAGACGAGGAAGGGCACCAGCAGCCGCGCGTCGAAACCGGCGGCCAGCGCCAGGATGGTGATGAGGTACACCCCCATGCCGATCACCACGTCGGTGGTCGTGAAGATCATGTCGCGCACGGCCAGTGCGGTCTGCATGATCTTGGTGGTGATGCGGCCGGCGAATTCGTCGGCATAGAACGACATGCTCTGCCCCAGCATCAGCCGGTGGAAGTTCCAGCGCAGCCGCAGCGGGAAGTTGATGGCCAGCACCTGGTGCTTCACGCTGGTCTGCAGCACCACGAGCACCACGCTGGCGAGCATCAGCGCGACGATCATCCACAGCGTGCCGCGCCGTTCGGCCCAGAGGTCGCCGGGCGCGGTGCCCGTGAGCCAGTCCACGACGTGCCCCAGCACGGAGAACAGCAGGGCCTCGTAGACGGCGATGCCGGCCGACAGCCCGGTCATCGCCAGGACATAACCGCGCAGGCCGCGCGTGCCGGCCCAGACGAAAGCCATGAAGCCCTGCGGCGGCAGGGCGGGTTCGGCGGCGGGATAGGGGGGAAGGCGTTTTTCGAAAAACTGGAACACGGGCGGCTCGCTCTACTCCTGGTCAACCCGCGATGGTAGGCGGCAGTGGCGCCGGGCGTGCCGATGGGGTTATCCGGCCCCTGTAGGCCGAGAGCGCTTTCCGGGCCCCGGGCGGCCGGCGGGCCGCGAAGCCACCGCCGAGTTTCCTAGAATCCGCGTCCGGCGGCTCCCCCCATCACAAAATCCACCACACCGGCCCGCCGACAGAAAGAAGAACTGCCCATGCTGACACTCGCCCATTCCGGTTGGACCTGGGGCGTCATCGCGATCGCGACGGCCGCCGTGATCGTGCGGCCCGCGCGCATCCCGGAGGCGGTCTGGGCCGTCGGGGGGGCGCTGGTGCTGGGCATCCTGGGCCTGCTGCCCTGGGCCGAGGCGGGGAAGGGCGTGCTGCGCGGGCACGATGTCTATCTGTTCCTCGCGGGGATGATGCTACTGTCGGAGATGGCCCGGCGCGAAGGCGTGTTCGACTGGCTCGCGGTGCAGGCCGCGCGCCGTGCCCGCGGCTCGGGCGAGCGGCTCTTCGCCTGGGTGTTCGGCGTGGGCACGCTGGTCACCGCCACGCTCTCCAACGATGCCACGGCGGTGGTGCTCACGCCGGCGGTCATCGCGGTGGCGCGTGCGGTGGGCGCGGCGCCCTTGCCGTACCTGCTCATCTGCGCCTTCGTGGCGAATGCGGCGAGTTTCGTGCTGCCGATCTCGAACCCCGCCAACCTGGTGCTGTGGGGCGGCGGCCGCATGCCTTCGCTGCCGCACTGGCTCGCGCTGTTCGGACTGCCGTCGATCGCGGCGATCGGCGCCACCTATGCCGTGCTGCGCTGGCGCGTGCGCCGGGAAATCGCGGGCCCGGTGGCCGCGCAAGTGCCCGCGCAGCCGCTCGGCGCGGGCGGGCGGCTCGCCGCCGCGGGCCTGGCGCTGTCGGCCGCGGTGCTCATCGCCTGCGCCTGGTGGCGCGTGCCGCTGGGCGGGCCCACCCTGGGCGCGGCACTGGTCACGCTGGTGTTGCTGCGGATCGGCTGCGGGCATGCCGTCGGCCCGGTGCTGAAGTCGGTCTCCTGGGGGGTGCTGCCGCTGGTGGCGGGGCTGTTCGTGTTCGTGCAGGCGCTGGAAGTCACGGGCGTGGTCGGGCACCTGGCCCACCTGCTCGCGCGCGCCGCGGCGGCTGCGCCCCTGGCGGCAGGGCCGGCGCTGGGGGCGCTGCTGGGGGTGGGGGCCAACCTCGTCAACAATCTGCCGGCCGGGCTGCTGGCCGGCGCCGCGCTGGAGGCGGCCCAGGCCGCCGAACCCTTGCGGGCGGCCGCGCTCATCGGCATCGACCTGGGGCCCAACCTCTCCATCACCGGGTCCCTGGCCACGCTGCTGTGGCTGGCCGCCCTGCGCCGCGAGAGCATCGAGGTCGGCGCCCTGCAGTTCCTGAAATACGGTGCCTGGGTGATGCCGCCCGCGCTCGCTGCCGCGTTGCTGGCGCTGATGGGCGCGTCGGCCTTCTGGCACTGAGCGGGGGACCAGCGCGGGGCGGCCTCGGCCTGGACCGCCGTGGGCGCCCGGGTCCGGGGGCGTGCCGCCGTGCGGACTGCTGTTACAAAAATGCACACAAGTGCGGCGTTTCCCGAAATCGCCGCCGGTTGCCGCTATCCTCCAACGTTCCGCAGCACGGACTGCGTTGCCCCATCCGCCGAGATTTCCGCCCGCCCCGCCATGCCGTTCCCTTCGATCCAGCGCTTGCTTCCGTGGTTGCGGGGGCCGGGCATCGCCGTGCTGCTGGCGGGGCTCGTCGCCAGCGCGAGCCTCTGGCAGTGGCAGAGAAACGCCGTGGCCGGCATCGCGCAGGAGCGGTTCACGCGGGAGGCGACCGCCGCCACCCTGGCGCTGGAGTCGCGCATCGGCAGCTATGTCGGTCTGCTCACCGGGCTGCGCGGGCTGTTCCTCGCCAATCCCAGGCTGGGCCGGGCCGACTTCGAGAACGCCCTGCGCGAGCTGCGGCTCGGCCAGCAGTACGCCGGCGTGGTCAACCTGGCGTTCACGCGCTATGTGGTCCAGTCCGAGAAACAGGCGTTCGAGGCGAGCGTGCGTGCGGACACCTCGCAGCATCCCGACGGGTTTCCGAAGTTCGCGATCCGCCCCGAGGGCAACCGCCCCGACTACTACGTGGCCGACTATGTCTGGCCGCGCTCCGGCAACGAAGGCGTGATGGGCCTCGACGTGGGGGCGATGGACGCCACCATGGAATCCGTCCGCTACAGCCGCGACAGCGGCAGCGCCGTCGCTTCCGCGCCCTACGATCTGGCGCAGGCCACCGAGCACCGCGCGGCGTTCAGCCTGCGCCTGCCCGTGTTCATCGACACCGATGGGGCCGGGCGGCGCTACATCGGCTCGGTCGCCGCCACGATCCGCTTCCACGATCTCATCCGCGCCCTGCGCGAGGAGGGCCGCCTCGCGGGGATGGCCATGGGCGCCCAGGACATGGGCTCGGTGCGCGGCGTGCATTCCGCCGGGGCACGGTCCCTGCTGTCGCTTCCAGCGGCGCGCGGCACCCCCTTGCCGCCCTACGAGCGCGAGATCCAGGTGCACGACCGCCGCTGGAAGCTGCGCTTCGTGCCGGAGAGCAGCTTCCTGTCTCCGGCCGAGCAGGCGCTGCCGGCCGTGACCGCCGTCGCGGGCGGGCTGGCCACGCTGCTGCTGGCGCTGTTCGCGTCCGGTCGGCGCTGGCGGCTGTGGCTCCGGCAGAGCCCGGAACGCAGCCCCGGCGACGTGCGCTTCCAGGCGCTGTTCGATCAGGCCGCCGTGGGCGTCGTCCAGGTGGACACCCGCTCCGGGCGGTTCGTGCGCGCCAATGGCCGCTTCTGCGAGATGCTGGGCTACACGCCCCAGGAGCTGGAGCGCCTCACGGTGCGGGACATCACGCACGACGAAGACAGGCTCCAAAGCCAGTCCTTCATCGACCGCATGGCCGCGGACGAGGGCGGGAGCGACGAATTACGCTACGAGAAGCGCTACCGCCACAAGGCCGGGCACACGGTGTGGGCCGAACTGCGCCTGGGCCCCATGCGCGGCAGGGGCGTCCCCTCCGGCCACCACATCGCGGTGGTGCAGGACATCACCGAGCGCAAGCGCATGGAAGACGCGCACCAGGGCAGCGAAGCCCGGCTGCGCCAGATGCTGTACCGCCTGCCCGTCGGCGTGTGCCTGGTCGACCCCGACGGCATCCTGCGCTTTCGCAATGAGCGCTTCGACCAGATCTGCCGCCTCGGCGAGCAGGGCGCGCTTTCGATGCACGAGTGGTGGTGCCTGGTGCTGCCGGACGCGGCACTGCGCGAGCAGGCGATGGCCGACTGGGATGCCGCCTGCGAAGCGGCCCGCGCCGGTGGCGGCACCATTCCCGCCCGCGAGCATGCGATCACCTGCGGCGACGCCACCGTGCACCCGGTGGACATGGCGGGCGTGCGGCTCGACGGCGTGTGCCTGATCACCCTGGTGGACCTGAGCCAGCACAAGGCGGCCGAGCGCGAGATCCACTACCTGGCCTATTACGACCCGCTCACGCAGTTGCCCAACCGGCGCCTGCTGGTGGACCAGCTGCAGCAGGCCCTGGCCGCCAGCACCCGGCGCGGCCGCTGCGGTGCCGTGCTGATGCTAGACCTCGACAACTTCAAGACGCTCAACGAAACCCAGGGCCACGAGCGGGGCGACCTGCTGCTGCGGCAGGTCGCCCAGTGCCTGCGCAGTTGCGTGCGCACCGAAGACACGGTGGCCCGCCATGGCGGCGACGAGTTCGTGGTGGTGCTGGAAGACCTGGGCCAGAGCCCGCAGGGCGCGGCGGCCCGCGCGGAAGAAATGGGCCAGAAGATCCTGGCGGCGATGCGCCAGCCCTTCCTGCTGGAGGGCGAGGCGCGCCACACCACGCTCAGCATGGGCGTGACCGTGTTCCAGGGCGTGCGCGAGACGGCGGACGAACTGCTGCAGCGCGCCGACCTTGCCATGTACCAGGCCAAGGCCGGCGGACGCAACGCGCTGCGGTTCTACGACCCGCAGATGCAGGCCTCGGTCGCGGCACGCGCCGCGCTCGAGTCGGACCTGCGCGACGGGCTGGGCCGCGGCGAGTTCGAGCTTTTCTACCAGCCGCAGGTGTACCTGGGCCGCATCATGGGCGCCGAGGCCCTGCTGCGCTGGCGCCACCCGGTGCGCGGGTTTGTCTCGCCGGCCGAATTTATCCCGCTGGCGGAAGAAACCGGCCTCATCCTGCCGCTGGGCGAATGGGTGCTGCGGGCCGCGTGCGAGCGCCTCGCGCTGTGGGCGCGGCAGCCGGCGCTGGCGCCGCTGGGGCTGTCGGTGAACGTCAGCGCGCGGCAGTTCCACCAGGGCGGCTTCGTGGGCCAGGTGCTGGCCGCGCTGGCCGGCTCCGGCGCCGAGGGGCACCGCCTGAAGCTCGAGATGACCGAGAGCCTCCTGCTGCAGGACCTGGAGGACACGATCGCCAAGATGCAGCAGTTGCGTGCCTACGGCGTGGGCTTCTCGCTGGACGACTTCGGCACCGGCTATTCGTCGCTGGCCTACCTCAAGCGGTTGCCGCTGGACGAGCTCAAGATCGACCAGAGCTTCGTGCGCGACGTGCTCACCGACCCGAACGACGCGTCCATCGCCCGCACCATCGTGGCCCTGGGCACCAGCCTGGGCCTGCGCGTGATCGCCGAAGGCGTGGAAACCGAGGCGCAGCGCGTCTTCCTGGAGCGCAACCGCTGCAACGCCTGGCAGGGCTACCTGCTGAGCCGGCCCATCGACGCGGATGCGTTCGAGCAGTTGGTGATCGCGCGGGCCGCCGGGGATGCCCTGGGCGCCGGCATCCCCGTAGGCTCGGACTGACCCGCCCGGCACGCCCATGCCCGAACTCAAGACCCTCGCGCTCTACGTCGCCACCGCCCTGGCCGAGATCGCGGGCTGCTACCTTCCCTGGCTCTGGCTGCGCCAGGGCCACAGCGCCTGGCTGCTGGTGCCCGGCGCTGTCAGCCTGGCGCTGTTCGCATGGCTGCTGACGCTGCACCCTGCGGCGGCCGGCCGCGTCTACGCGGCCTATGGCGGCGTGTATGTCGTGGTGGCGCTGGGCTGGCTCTGGGCCGTCGATGGCGTGCGGCCCGACGCCTGGGACATCGCGGGCGGGGCCGTGACGCTCGCGGGGATGGGGATCATCGCCTTCGCACCGCGCAGCGGCGCGTGATTCCATTGCTATATATTCAATAGCAAACTATTGAATGGATCCGGCGGCATGGAGGTGATTTGGCTTGCACTCCGGGTGCGATGCCGCCCCCGGGCCCGCCGCGTGGCGCACGCACCCGCGGGCGCCGAGGGGCCGGCGCGGGTTTTGCCTCCGATGGGGCGGTGCGCCACGGTATCATCCGGCGCTGCCCGCCGGGCCGGGGCGCGCCGTCCCGGCCGGCCCGTCCCGGGCTCTTGCGCCCTTCGCCACGCCCGCTTTCCTGCCTGCCCGCTGTCCGCCCCGTGCGCCTGAACTCCATCAAACTCGCCGGCTTCAAGTCGTTCGCCGAACCCACGCACTTCGTGCTGCCGGGGCAGCTCGTGGGCGTGGTGGGCCCGAACGGCTGCGGCAAGTCCAACATCATGGATGCGGTGCGCTGGGTGCTGGGGGAGTCCAAGGCCAGCGAACTGCGCGGCGAGTCGATGCAGGACGTGATCTTCAACGGCACCACGCACCGCAAGCCCGCCAGCCGCTCCAGCGTGGAGCTGGTCTTCGACAACGCGGACCACCGCGCGGGCGGCCAGTGGAACCAGTACGGCGAGATCGCCGTCAAGCGCGTGCTCACGCGCGAGGGCAACAGCAGCTATTTCATCAACAACCAGCCCGTGCGCCGCCGCGACGTGCAGGACGTGTTCCTCGGCACGGGCCTGGGCCCGCGGGCCTACGCCATCATCGGCCAGGGCACCATCAGCCGCATCATCGAGTCGCGCCCCGAGGAGCTGCGGCTCTTCCTGGAAGAGGCGGCGGGCGTCTCCAAGTACAAGGAACGCCGCCGCGAGACCGAGAACCGCCTCGCCGACACGCGCGAGAACCTCACGCGCGTCGAAGACATCCTGCGCGAACTGAACGCCAACCTCGAGCGCCTCGAAAAGCAGGCCGAGGTGGCGGCCCGCTACAACGCGCTGCAGGCCGATGTCACCCTGCGGCAGCACCAGCTCTGGTTCCTCAAGCGCGCCGACGCCCAGGCCGACCAGGACCGCGTGCGCACCGAAGGCCTGCAGGCCGTGAACGACCTCGAATCGCGCACGGCCGACCTGCGCCATGTGGAGGCCGATCTCGAAACCATCCGCCAGGCCCACTATGCTGCCGGCGACCAGGTCAACCAGGCCCAGGGTCGCCTCTACGAGGCCACCGCCGAAGTCGGCAAGCTCGAAGCCGAGATCCGCTATGTCGTGGAAGGCCGCCAGCGCGTGGAGCAGCGCCTGGCGCAACTGGCCGAGCAGATCGTGCAGTGGTCCACGCGCCAGGAGGAGGCGGAGGCCGAAATGGAGGGCCTCGCCGGTGCCGGCGTGGATGCCGAGGAGCGCGCCGAACTGCTGGCCGCCCAGGTGGAAGAGCAGGCCATGCAGCTGCCCGATCTGGAAGATGCCCTGCGGCAGGCCCAGCAGCGGGCCGAGGCGCAGCGCACGTCGGTGGTCCAGGTGCAGCAGCAGATCCAGGTGCTGGCCGCCGAGCAGCGCAGCCTGCAGGAGCAGCGCCGACAGGCCGAAGCCCGCCACGAGCGGCTGCGCGCCGACCGCAACGCCCTGGCCGCCCCCGACGAAGCCCGCCTGGCCAACCTGGGCGAGCAACTCACCGCCGCCGAGGAAGCGGCCGAGATGGCCGAGGCGCGGCTCGCCGAACTGCAGGACAGCGTGCCCCAGCTCGACGACGAGCGCCGCCAGCGCCAGCAGTCCGTGAACGCAGAAGGCGCGCGGCAGGCCGATCTGTCGGCGCGGCTGGAGGCGCTCAAGGCCCTGCAGGAAAAGGTCAAGACCGACGGCAAGCTCAAGCCCTGGCTCGCCCGGCACGGGCTGGAAGGCCTGCAGGGCCTCTGGAGCCGGCTGCACATCGAGCCCGGCTGGGAGAACGCGCTGGAAGCGGCCCTGCGCGAGCGCCTGGGTGCCCTGGAAGTGGGGCGCCTCGACACCGTGCGCGGGTTCCTCGGCGCGGGCGCGCAAGACGCGCCGCCGGCCCGGCTGGCGTTCTACAGCACCTCCGCACCGTCCGCCGCGGCGCCTGCGCCGGCCGGCGCGCACCGGCTGGCCGATCTGCTGGAGGTGGCCGACGCCGGCCTGCGGTCCGTGCTCGGGGACTGGCTGCAGGGCTGCCAGACCGCGGCCACGCTCGACGAAGCCCTCGACCGCCGCGCGCAACTGCGCCCCGGCGAGACGGTCTACGTGCCGAGCGGCCATGCCGTGAGCGCGCACGGCGTGAGCTTCTACGCGCAGGATTCCGAGCAGTCAGGCCTGCTCGCCCGCGCCCAGGAGATCGAGCACCTCGAAAAAGAGCTGCGCGCCCAGACCCTCATCCACGACGAATCGCGCACGGCGCTGGTGCGGGCCGAAGCCGCCTACGCCGACGCATCGCAGCGCCTGGTGTCCGCGCGCCGCGAGGCCAGCGAGGCGCAAGGCCGCCGCCACGAGCTGCAGGTGGAGACGCTGCGCCTCACGCAGCTCGCGGAACAGGCGCGGGCGCGCAGCGCGCAGATCGGCGCGGACCTGGCCGAGGTCGATGCCCAGCTCTCCGATCTGCAGGAGCGCGCGGTCACCGCCGAGGCGCGGTTCGAAGAGCTGGACATGCAACTGGCCGACAGCCAGGAGCGCCACGCCCAACTCGGCGACCGGGTGATCGAATCCGAACGGCGACTGGCCGAGTGCCGCGAGCAGCAGCGCAGCCTGGAGCGGCAGGCCCAGGAAGCCACCTTCTCGCGCCGCAGCCTGGAGGCCCGGCGCGCCGAGCTGGCGCGCACCATCGACACCGCGCGCGCGCAATGCACCGCATTGGCCGACGAGCGCCAGCGGGCGCAGGACGAAGCGGGCCGGCTGTCGTCGGCAGCCGCGCAGGGCGGGCTGCAGCAGGCGCTGGATCTGAAGATGGAGCGGGAGAAGGCGCTGGCCGCGCAGCGCAGCGAATACGACGACCTCACCGCCCGTCTGCGCGCGAGCGACGAGCGGCGGCTGCAACTGGAGCGGGCGCTCGACCCGCTGCGCCAGCGCATCACCGACTTCCAGCTCAAGGAGCAGGCCGCGCGCCTGGGCCTGGAGCAGTACACCGGCCTGCTGGCCGATGCCCAGGCCGACCTGGAGGCGGTGGCCCGCTCCATCGAGCAGGGCGGAGTGCGCTCGGCCGGGCTGCAGTCCGAGATCGACCGCCTGCACCGCGAGATCGCCGCCCTGGGGGCCGTGAACCTCGCCGCGCTCGAAGAGCTGCAACTCGCCCGCGAGCGCAAGACCTTCCTCGATGCGCAGACGGAAGACCTGACGCTCGCCATGAACACGCTGGAGGACGCCATCCGCAAGATCGATGCGGAGACGCGCACCCTGCTGTCGGGTACGTTCGAAACCGTGAACGGGCACTTCGGCCGCATGTTCCCCGAGCTGTTCGGCGGCGGGCAGGCCCGCCTCATCATGACGGGCGACGAGATCCTCGACTCCGGCGTGCAGGTCATGGCCCAGCCGCCGGGCAAGAAGAACCAGACCATCCACCTGCTCTCGGGCGGCGAGAAGGCACTGACCGCCATCGCGCTGGTCTTCGCGATCTTCCAGCTCAACCCCGCGCCGTTCTGCCTGCTCGACGAAGTCGATGCCCCGCTGGACGACGCGAACACCGAGCGCTATGCCAAACTCGTCGCCAGCATGAGCCGGAGCACCCAGTTCCTTTTCATCAGCCACAACAAGATCGCCATGGAAATGGCCGAGCAACTCATCGGCGTGACCATGCAGGAGCAGGGCGTCTCGCGCATCGTCGCGGTGGACATGGAGTCCGCGCTGTCGATGGCGGATGCCTGACGTCCTACACGAGATCCGCATGATGCAGGGCAGCCGGCCACCGCGCCACACCGTTTCACTCACACCATGAGCAATTTCCAACTCGGCCTCATCATCGCGGGCGGCGTGGTTCTGGCCATCGTCATCGCCTACAACGCCTGGATCAACCACCGCAACGCGCCGAAGCGCGCCAGCCCGCACGAAGCGGGCGACGGCCCTGGCGACTCGCTGCTGCGGCAGGAGCCCGGCTTCGATCTGCCGCCGGGCGCGCTGCCGACGGCCGCAGCCACGGGCCTGCCGGCCGGCGACCCGATGGCCCAGGCTGCCGACGGCGGCCATGCCGTGGACTGGCAGGATTCGCTGCAGATGCCGGTGCCCCCCGCCGAGCGCCGGGGTGGCCTGGACCCCTTGATCGACGCCATCGCCCCGGTCGTGCCCGAGCACGTCGTCTCGGGCGACGCGGCCCTCGCGGCCCTTCCGCCCACGCGCCGGGCGGGCAGCAAGCCATTCGCCATCGAAGGCTTCAGCGACGCGGCGCAGCAGTGGGAAACGCCCGTGGCCGGCCAGCGCTACACCCAGTTCCAGGCCGGCGTGCAACTGGCCAACCGCGTGGGCGCGCTCAACGAGATCGAGTTTTCCGAGTTCGTGCTCAAGGTGCAGGGCTTTGCCGATGCGGTGAATGCCACCCCCGATTTCCCCGACATGCTGCACGAGGTCGGCCGCGCCCGCGAACTGGACCAGTTCGCCAGCGACCACGATGCCCAGCTCGCGTTCTGCCTGCGGGCCCGCCACGCGACATGGAGCCCGGGCTATGTGCAGCAGAACGCCGCACGCCTGGGTTTCACGCCCGGCGCGATGCCCGGCCGCCTCGTGCTGCCCGCCGCGGGCCCGGGCCTTCCGCCCGTGCTCACGCTTTCCTACGACACCCAGGCCGCGATGTCGGACGACCCCGAGCAGTCCGCCATCCGCGACATCACCCTGAGCCTGGACGTGGCCCAGGTGCACCGCAGCGAGCAGCCGTTCGCGCGGCTGCGCGAGATCGCGGCCTCGCTGGGCCAGACCATGGACGGCGTGCTGTGCGACCAGAACGGCACGCCGTTGCCCGCCATGACCATGGACCCGATCGCCGCCGACCTCGAACTGCTCTACGACAAGCTCGACAGCCGTGACCTCTCGGCGGGCTCCGTGCTGGCGCGGCGCCTTTTCAGCTGAACTGGATCCACTGGTCAGGTTTGACCCCGCGAGATGCCTAACACAGAAATATGGCAAACAAGCTGCAAGAGCGTGAAATGAACGATGAAGTAGATTTATTTGGGGATACCGAGCCTACTGACGCGGCAGTGCGGGCGGCAAAAAGGATTGCTGAGTTAAGAGAAATTCTGCGTGATTATTCTTTTCAGTACTATGTTTTCGATAACCCTGTCGTTTCAGACGCCGAGTACGATGCACTGTTTAATGAGCTCGAGCAGTTAGAGTCGCGTTATCCACAATCGGTTTCACCAGACTCTCCCACGCAAAAAGTGGGGGGGCAGACGCTCAACTTCTTGCCTAAAGTGCGGCACCGGGTGCCGATGCTCAGCATCCGCACCGAGACCGATACCGAAGCCAGCGGAGCGGAAACCTTCGATGCGCGGGTGCGCCGCGAACTCAAGCTCACGCCTGCAGACCCTCCGGTCGAATACGTCGCCGAACCCAAGTTCGACGGCCTCGCGATGAGCCTGCGCTACGAAAACGGGCGGCTGGTGCAGGCTGCCACCCGCGGCGACGGTGAAGTGGGCGAGGACGTCACCCACAACATCCGCACCATCCGGCAGATCCCGCTGACCTTGCCGGACGGCGTGCCCCCGGTGCTGGAAGTGCGCGGCGAGGTCTACATGCGCCGCGCGGATTTCGATCGGCTCAACGAGCGCCAGCGCGAAGCGGGGGCCAAGACCTTCGTCAACCCGCGCAACGCCGCGGCAGGCGCGGTGCGGCAACTCGACTCGGGCATCGCCGCGCGGCGGCCGCTCAGCTTTTTCGCCTATGGCCTGGGCGATATGACCCCGTCCGCCGAAGGCGGGCCGGCCTTCGCCACGCACTACGACATGCTGCAATCCCTGAAGGACTGGGGTTTCCCTGTGGCCTCCCAGGTGCAGGTGGCGCAGGGCGCCCCCGCGCTGGTCGCCTTCCACCAGGCAGTGGGTGCGTCGCGTGACCGGCTCCCGTACGACATCGACGGGGTGGTCTACAAGGTCAATCGGCTCGACCTGCAGCGCCAGCTGGGTTTCGTCACCCGCGAGCCGCGCTGGGCCGTCGCCCACAAGTACCCGGCGCAGGAAATGGTCACGCGCGTGGAGGGCATCGACATCCAGGTGGGGCGCACCGGCAAGCTCACGCCGGTGGCACGGCTCGCGCCCGTCTTCGTGGGCGGGGTGACGGTCACCAACGCCACGCTGCACAACCTCTTCGAGCTGCGGCGCAAGAAAGTGCGCATCGGCGACCAGGCCATCGTGCGCCGGGCCGGCGACGTCATCCCCGAAGTCGTGGGCATCGTGCCGCCGGGCCTGCCTGCCGCCAGTGCCGGCGCCGCGGATTCCGAAGCGCTCGTGGACCAGGCCACCGCCCCCGACGGCACGGTGGCGCCCAGCACCCCGGCCAACGCGCGGCACCCGTACGTGCCGAACTTCCGCATGCCGCGGGCGTGCCCGATCTGCGGCAGCGCCGTCGTGCGCGAACAGGGCGAGGTCAACCACCGGTGCTCCGGCGGCCTGTTCTGCGCCGCCCAGCGCAAGGAAGCCATCCTGCATTTCGCGCAGCGCCGCGCGGTGGACATCGAAGGGCTCGGCGAAAAGCTCGTGGACCAGCTGGTCGAGGGCAACGTCGTGCGCACGCTGCCCGACCTGTACCGGCTGGGACTCACCGCCCTGGCGGCCCTCGATCGCATGGCCGACAAATCCGCGCAGAACGTGCTGGCCGCGCTGGAGAAATCCAAGCGAACCACGCTGCCGCGCTTCTTGTTCGGGCTGGGCATCCGCCATGTGGGCGAGGCCACGGCCAAGGACCTGGCGCGCCATTTCGGCAACCTCGACGCCATCATGGCGGCGAACGTCGATCAACTGCTCGAGGTGAACGATGTCGGGCCCATCGTCGCCGAAGCCATCCGGACCTTCTTCGACCAACCCCACAACCGCGAGGTCGTGGAGCAATTGCGCGCCTGCGGGCTGACCTGGGAAGAGGGCGCGCCCACCGAGCGCGCCACCCTGCCGCTGGTGGGCAAGACCATCGTTCTCACCGGCACCCTGCCGACCCTGAGCCGCGAGGATGCCAAAGAGCGCCTGGAAGCAGCCGGTGCCAAGGTGGCGGGATCGGTCAGCAAGAAAACCAGCTATGTGGTGGCGGGCGAAGAAGCGGGCAGCAAGCTCACCAAGGCGCAGGAACTGGGTGTGCCGGTACTGGACGAAGCCGGCTTGCTGGCCCTGCTGAACGGCGGCTGAACACGCATCGCCAGACGGCGGGCGCGCGGGCTGTGGTCCGCGCGCCCGTTTCTCTTGATTGACATCGAATATCCGGAAAATTGCGGCACGTCAAACCGCGTATTTCCAGGATTTGCACCAAAACGGATCAAAGATATGATTCGCCGCTCCATTAATCCCGTAAATACGTAATTCAATAATACGTTTAAATACGTTTGGTTTCATTATGACACGTCGAGTCACCATACAAACGCCGGTAGGGGATGCGCTGCATTTCCGGGAGATGCGGGGCCGTGAGGGGTTGAGCGAGGTGTACAGCCTGGAGATCGACCTGCAAAGCGAGAGCCGGGAGGTGGACCCGAAGGCGCTGTTGGGCAAGAACGCGACGGTGGTGGTGGAGACGGAGGGCGGTGGGCGGCGCTACATCGACGGGATCGTGACGCGGTTCGGGATGCAGGGTCAGGACCACCGGTACTACTCGTACCGGCTGAGGCTGCAGCCGTGGGTGTGGCTGGCGTCGCGCAAGAGCGACTTCCGGATATTCCAGAACAAGAGCGTGCCGCAGATCATCGAGGAGGTGCTGGGGGTCTACGGATATCCGCTGGACAAGAAACTCAGCCGCAGTTACCGCACGTGGGATTACTGCGTGCAATATGGGGAGAGCG
>NZ_FOMQ01000010.1 GCF_900112675.1 Paracidovorax konjaci
CAACTCATCGAGCAACAGCAGATGCAGGCGATGCCACACTCCCACGGCCTGCCAGTCACGTAGACGCCGCCAGCAAGTCATGCCGCTGCCAAAGCCCAGTTCCTGGGGCAACTCTTCCCAAGGGATGCCGGTGCGCAAAACGAACAGGATGCCGTTGAGGGCCATCTCGTCGCTCACCCGCGGGCGACCGCCCTTGGCCGAGGCGGCGACTACCGGCAACAGCGGCGCAACCTTCTTGAACAGTGCTGCGCGCTTATCTCTTTTTTCTTGTTTCGACTCATGCATCACCAAACGCTCTTCGCTCGATTTGCGATGACATGGTTTTGTTAGCCGCTTTAAGCCTGCCGTAGGACACGGCCGGATCTCTGCCCCCATCCGTCATCAATGGATCCGGATCGTTTCCAATGCGAAACGTCTGTATGCCTTCGAAGGCGAACGCCTCTGCTGCTACGCAGCGCTCCTACATGTTGAAGAGTCGGCATGGCGCGAAGCTATGCCACAGGCCTTGAAGCGGGGATCCAAGCTGCTTCTTCGCGCTCTGCTGAGCGCAGCCTGCATCTTCCAACTACCGATCCAGGAGAGCATCTATGAAGCTGAGTCAACAAATGCGGCGCACCGTGCAATATTGCGCTGGAGTCATGGTCACGGGCGTGGCCCTCGCCGGAGCACCTGTAGTGCATGCGCAGGCCACCGGGGGTGCAATGGGTGGCGCGAGCGCCGATGCGCCTGCTGGAACGGCAAGCGGTGCTGCATCGAAAAGGTCCGGTTCCAAGGCAGACGATCGGAACACAGGTGGAGGCCGCTCGCAGGGCGGCAGTGGCAGTGGCACCGGCAATGGAACAGGTGGTTCGACCGGGGGTACCGGTGGCGGTACGGGCGGAACGGGCGGCGATGGCGGGTCGGGAGCCGGTAGCTCCGGAGCGGGGACCGGCGCCGGCACGGGCGGCACCGGTGGGGCAGGCGGCAGCGGTTCCGGGGGCAGTGGTGCCGGCGCGGGAGGGCGCTGATCTCAGCTAACGCTCCGCAAGCCTGTAAAGAGGCCTGCACCAACCCAAGGGCTGAGCGAGCAGTAGCCGCGCCGTTCCACAGTGGTGTTCGGAGCTTGCTCATCCGTTGATGCAGGGTCGCATGGCACCGGCATGATTTCCTACAGGCGCTGCCATGCGTTTCCCACCCCGTGTCCGAGTCGCCAAGGGTCCAATGTTGTCACTCGATCACAGGAGGTCCCATGAATGTTTCTCGATGGAGCGCGCCCGAGTCTCTCATGGGAGCGGGCATCCGGGCCCCTCAAATGGGACAGCACGAAGTGGCCCGCTGGCAGATCCAACAGGGCGATCTGGAGCCGAAGCTGTACGTGCAGGACATTCCCGACAGCCTGGAATCGTTCGAATCCCAATTTTCCGATTCGGGAACCACATCTTCCATCCAGTGGCTGGGATGACGCCGGCCGCAGGCTGAGGTCTTGCCTGAAGCCTGGTTCCTGCAGCAAATGCTGATCCCGTGCCAAAAAACAGCCTCGGCGCGGTTTGGAACGTTTATTTTTCCTATGAGGAAGGCGGTTGCACGCTGTGATCGGTGCGTCACAGGTCCGACCTAATGAGGCGGAAGGGTGATCGCCCAGCCGGCTTCGCCGATGGTGTATCGGCCGCTGGCCACCTTCCTTCACTGCCGCAGTAGCGCAGCATGCGTGGGTAGACAGTCGATGCGGGACTGAGCCGTTGGTACCTGTCTGTGTGAGGAATCTTCTGCACTGGCGAATGGCTGCCATGCCGATAGAGCGAAGCGCAGTCACAGACGCACCGCCCCAGGAAAAGCTGGCCTGCCCGGAGGGACTCGAACCCCCGACCTATTGCTTAGAAGGCAATTGCTCTATCCAGTTGAGCTACGGGCAGATGGGATGGAATTGCACCAAACGCAGCCCGGTCGGGGCTGTGGCGCACCTGCCGGATTGCGTGGGCTCAGTCTCCGACGCGCCCCTTGACCACTTCAACCCTGGGCCGCACCGGCAGTGCTTCCGAAGCCCGCGATCATACCCGGCCCGGTGTCCGCTCTGACCCATGGGCCAGCCGTCTGCGCAGTTTGGCGGCTTTGCGGTTATAACGGAATGGCCGCCACCCTCCGCGCGCTTTCTGCGCTGTCTGCCAAAGCCCTCTTTGACACATGCCCCACAGCGTATCCCTCATCCACACCATCGCCGTCGGGCTCGGGCTCGCGTTGGTTCTAGGTTTTCTGGCGACCCGCGTGCGTTTGCCTGCACTCGTCGGCTATCTGCTGGCCGGGGTGGCTATCGGGCCCTATACCCCGGGTTTCGTGGCCGATGGCGCCATGGCCAGTCAGTTGGCGGAGATCGGGGTCATGTTGCTGATGTTCGGGGTGGGGCTGCATTTCTCGCTGGGCGATCTGCTGGCGGTGCGCAAGATCGCGCTGCCCGGGGCCATCGTCCAGATGGCCGTGGCGACGATGCTCGGCATGGGCCTGGCCACGTGGTGGGGCTGGGGCCTGGGCGGTGCGCTCGTGTTCGGCCTGTCGCTTTCGGTGGCCAGCACGGTGGTGTTGCTGCGGGCGCTGGAAACCCTCGGCATCCTGGATTCCTACACTGGCCGCATCGCGGTCGGGTGGCTCGTGGTGGAAGACCTGGCCATGGTGCTGGTGCTGGTGCTCCTGCCGCCGCTCGCGGGCTGGCTCGGAGGCAGCGCTGCCGTGCAGGATGCCTCCCATCCCCCTTTGTGGAAGACGCTGGGGTGGACGCTGGCGCAGGTCGGCGGCTTCGTGGCGCTGATGCTGCTGGTGGGGCGCCGGGTGTTCCCCTGGGTGCTGTGGCAGGTGGCGCGCACGGGCTCGCGCGAGCTGTTCACGCTCTGCGTGGTGGCCGCCGCCGTGGGGATCGCCTTCGGCTCGGCGGCGCTGTTCGGCGTGTCGTTCGCGCTCGGCGCGTTCTTCGCGGGCATGGTGATGCGCGAATCGGAGTTCAGCCACCGTGCCGCGCAGGAATCGCTGCCGCTGCGCGACGCTTTCGCCGTGCTGTTCTTCGTCTCGGTGGGCATGCTGTTCGATCCGCGCGTGCTGCTGGAGCGGCCCTTCCAGGTGCTGGCGGTGGTGGCCATCATCATCTTCGGCAAGACGCTGGCGGCGGCCGCGCTGGTGCTGGCCTTCCGGTACCCGCTCAACACCGCGCTCACGGTGTCCGCCAGCCTGGCCCAGATCGGCGAGTTCTCTTTCATCCTGGTGGGGCTGGGCGCCTCGCTCGGGCTGCTGCCGCCCGAAGGTGCGAGCCTGGTGCTGGCCGGTGCGCTCATCTCCATCGCCGTGAATCCGATCCTGTTCCGTGCGATTGCGCCCCTGCAGGACTGGCTGCGTGCGCGCTCCGCGTGGGCGCGGCAACTGGAGCTGCGCGACGATCCGCTCGCGGAGCTTCCGGTGAGCACGCACCAGCGCTACCTGGCGCGGCAGGTGGTGCTGGTGGGCTACGGCCGGGTCGGGCGCCGCATCGCCGCGGCGCTGGCGGCACGCGACATTCCCTTCGTGGTGGCCGAGCAGAACCGCGAACTGGTCGAGCACATGCGGTCGGCCGGCATGGTGGCGGTGGCGGGTGACGCGGTCGACCCGGCGGTGCTGATCCAGGCGCACATCGCGCGTGCGCACATGCTCGTGATCGCCACGCCCGATACGCTGGACGTGCGGCAGATCGTCGCCACTGCGCGCACGCTCAATCCGGCCATCGAGACGGTGGTGCGCTCTCACAACGAGGAAGAGGCCGAACTGCTCGAAAACGAAGGCGTAGGCAAGGTCTTCCTGGGCGAGGAAGCGCTGGCGGTGGCGATGACCGCCCATGTGGTGACGGTGGCCGGATCGCGCGAGCCGTGGAGCACCACGGCACCCGGGGCGCTGGACGAACACCACGCTTCCGTCTAACGCGCCATCCCGTGTGCGGCATTGGCAGGTTGGAGTGAAAACCCCTCCATGCCGCCGGATTCATTCAATAGTTTGCTATATATTTAATAGCAAATGTGCGGGGCTTGTTGCCTGAGGCATTCAGTTGGAGGCCCGGCAGCCAGGGAGCGCGGGACGTGCTGCCCATCTGCCTGCCGCCGGCGAAGAACCTGGCCGGGCGGGCCGGCTCAGTCCGGTTCCTCGAACACCAGCGACGGTGTCGACATCACCCGGGCCGTGTCGGAGAGGGAGTCGATGAGCCGGTTCGCGAAATAGCTGTTCTGCGTGTCCGGCTCGAGCGCGGCGGCGGCCAGGTTGGCGAGCGGTTGGTTGAGGGGCACGTAATAGCTGCCCGCCGGCGCGTCGATGGCGGTGCGCACCGCAGAAACCTGTACCCGCACCACGTCCGAGGCACCGGCCACGGTACCGCGCACATCCTCGCGCGGCGCCGTGTCCCGAGACGTTTCCCGGAAGGTGTCGGCCAGCAGCGAGCCTTGTTCGGCCACACGCATCACCTGCAGCCCCAGCAGCTTGAGGCGCTCCACGGCGGTGCTGGCTGAGGGGGCCAGCCAGTAGCCGCAGGGCCGGGGCCGGCTGGAGAGCGTGCGCAGTTCCAGGGACGAATTCCAGTCCACCCGCACCGTCTTGTCGGCGCCCGTCTCGGGGTCGAGCATGAGCAGGTCGCGCTGCGTGGCCGTGGGACCCGCGTCGATGGTGATTTCGCCGCGGCACGCCTGGGCGGCCGTGTCGCGCGCGACGAACGAGCGCACCTGCTCCAGGTTGGCCGAGCGTTCCGCGGTGCTGCGCAGCGCACTGGAGATGGCCGTGACCTGCGTGTGCACGCGCCGCTGGATGTGCGTGCGTTCGATGCCCACGCCCCGGGTCTCGATGAGCAGGCTGACCGCGTTCTTCAGGCCGTTCACGTTGCGACCGGTGTCGGGCCGCGTGCCGCCCATGGAGACACGGCGGTCGGCCGGATTGGTGGAGGTGGTGTAGTACCACTCGCTGGTCAGGCTCTGGCCCTGCAGGGCGGCCACCATGGGCTGGTGGTACCACTCGCGGGAGGCCTTGGAGAGGAACTCCGGCACGTTCGCGGTGGTGGCGTACTGCAGCAGCGCGTCGTAGCGCTGGATGCCGCCGAATTTTTCGAGGAAGCGTCCGGCCACCGTGTATTCGTGCGCGTCGATGACCGCGATGGGCCGGTAATCGCGCACCAGCCGCGCGAGCGCCTGGGCTTCCGGCGTGGTGAGCAGCAGGTGGTCGCGGTTCAGGTCGGTGCCGTTGGCGGTGACGCGGGTTCCGGCTTCCGCGCCATCCGGGTTGGCGCGCGGCACGATCACGACGTTGATGCGGTCCAGCAGCGGCTCCAGCAGGCCTTGCGAGACTTCGCGTGCGATCACCAGCAGGGCTTCAGCACCTGCCGGCTCGTCGCCGTGCTGCTGGCCGATCAGTACCACCGTGGGCCGGCCGCTGGCGTCGAGGTCCGCCAGGCGGGTGCCTGCGCCGCGCGTGGCCACCAGGGCTTCCAGGGGCGTGCCGCGCTGCGAACGGCCCCATTCGATCACGCCGACCTTGGTGGCACTGCCTGCCTGCGGAGCCAGGCGGTGCAGCCATTGCGACGCTTCGCCATTGGTGGTGAATGCGCGGCGCCCGTCCCCGAGGCCCGGCGTGTCGTAGCGCACGGCTGGGTCGGGAAAGCGCGCGGCGACGGCGGCGCTGTAGGGCAGGGGGCCTGTTGGCGGAGCCGCCGCTTCCGGAGGAGCGGCCGGGGCGGCCCCCGGCTCCGGCTGCGGGATCAGGGGCGTATGGGTGACGGGAGAGGTGACGACCTCGGCGCGGGTGGTTCCGAGCGGTGGCGGAACGGTGCGCTCCGGGCCGGAGCGTGCCGGCGCGCGCGAAGGCAGCGGCGTCGAAACGGTGGTGGGCCATGGCGGCAGCGGGGTGCTGCTGCAGCCGGCGGCCAATGCGGCGATGGCCAGTACCAACGGCCCGAACGCCCGCGGCGGCATGGCGAGGGCGGCGGACCCGGATAGGCGATGGGCGAGAGGCTGGTTCATGGTCGATCAGGGCCGCGTGAGGCCGTCTGTGGCAGGGCGGGGCCGATGTTACCCGGCGCGACCGCGACCGCCTGTCGGTGGCGACCCCGTGCCGACCGGCTTTCCGGGCCGGAGGCACCCGGTGCGGTCTTCGTGGCCCGGAAATTCAATGCCGAAAATGCAACGGCGCGGTACGGGCGACCCGAAGATCGCCGGTACCGCGCCGTGTGTGCGCGTGCGTCGTGCCGCTACCCGCGAACGGGCGGCGGCAATGGCGCGTCAGCGGCCGTAGCCGCCACCGCCGCTGCGGGGGCCGCGATTGCCGCCGCGGTTGCCACCGCCGCCGCCATATCCACCACCGCCGCCACCGCTGCGGAAGCCGCCGTTCCGGCGGCCCCGGTCGGCCATGCTGTCCACGCTGGTGCGCATGGGGTCGGGTTGTCCGCCGCCGCTGCCGTGGCGGGGGGGGCCCAGGTGCGTTCCCCCCTGGGTGCCCAGGTGGGCGTTTTCGCGCCGCGGTTGCGTGTCGTCGGAGCGGTAGCCACCGCCAACGTTGCCGCCGCCTTCGCCGCGTGCGGGGCGGGGGCCGCGCCCGCCGGCACCGCCGCCGTAGCTGTTGCCGCCACCGCCACCATTGCCGCGCGGATGGCCGTTGCCTGCGCGCTGGCCGCCTGCGTAGGCATTGCCCTGGCCCTGGCCTTGCGCGCCGCCGCGGCCGCGCGGGGGCTTCTGTCCGCCGCCGTTGCCGCCGCCTTCGCCGCCATGGGACTGCGCATTGCCGCGCTGGCCGCCGGCCTTGCCGCCGCCGCTGCGTTCACCCTGCGTGGCCTTGTTGGTGCGGATGCGCTCCATCATTTCGCTGCGGGCCGCCTTGGCCGCCGCCTGCATGACCTCGCGGCTCGGAGGCTTGCCGGCGCCGCCCCAGATGGTCTGGCGTCCCATGGCGATGGGTTCGGCCTTCTCATCGGGCTCGGGGCCGAAGCCTTCGAGCAACTGCACCGGGATCTCCTGCTTGGTGAAGCGCTCGATCTCCATCATGAAGCCTTCCTCGTCCATGCAGACCAGGCTCACGGCTTCGCCGCTCGCGCCCGCGCGGCCCGTGCGGCCGATGCGGTGCACGTAGTCTTCCGGCACGTTGGGAATTTCGTAGTTGACGACGTGCGGCAGTTCGTCGATGTCGATGCCGCGCGCCGCGATGTCGGTGGCCACCAGAGCGCGGATGTCGCCGGTCTTGAAGCCCGACAGCGCCTGCGTGCGGGCGCTCTGGCTCTTGTTGCCGTGCAGGGCCATCGCCGTGACGCCGTTCTTGGTGAGGAAGTCGGCCACATTGTTGGCGCCGAACTTGGTGCGCGTGAACACCAGCACCTGGCTCCAGTCGTGCTGCTGGATGATGTGCAGCAGCACCTGCTTCTTCTTGCCGCGGCCGACGGGGTGGATCACCTGGGTGATGCGCTGCACCGTGGTGTTGCGCGGGGTGACCTGGATGCTCTGCGGATTGCGCAGCAGGCTGTTGGCCAGTTCGCGGATCTCGTCGCTGAAGGTGGCCGAGAACAGCAGGCTCTGCTTGTCGCGGGGCACCATCGACAGCACCTTCTTCACGTCGTGGATGAAGCCCATGTCCAGCATGCGGTCGGCTTCGTCCAGCACCAGGATCTCGACCTTGCAGAGGTCCAGGAAACCCTGTTGCTGCAGATCCAGCAGACGTCCGGGCGTTGCCACCAGGATGTCC
This sequence comes from Paracidovorax konjaci, assembly GCF_900112675.1. Lineage (GTDB taxonomy): Bacteria > Pseudomonadota > Gammaproteobacteria > Burkholderiales > Burkholderiaceae_C > Paracidovorax > Paracidovorax konjaci. Next base: position 7,696 of record NZ_FOMQ01000010.1, read on the forward strand.
ACGCCGCGCTTGATGCGGTCGATCTGCGGATTCATGCCCACGCCGCCGAAGATGACGGTGGACTTCACGTCGAGGTGCTTGGCGTAGGCGCGCAGGTTCTCTTCGACCTGCGCCGCCAGTTCACGCGTGGGCGTGAGCACCAGGGCGCGGATGCCGCCGGCGGGCCGGGCGGTGCCGCCCTGCGTGAGCCGGTGCAGCATGGGCAGCACGAAGGCCGCGGTCTTGCCGGTGCCGGTCTGCGCGCCGGCGAGGAGGTCGTGCCCCTCGAGAACGGCGGGGATGGCCTGGGCCTGAATGGGGGTGGGATTCTCGTAGCCCTGCTCGTGCACGGCTTTCAGAATGGCGGGGGCCAGATTCAGTTCGTCAAAAGTCATTCAAGGAAGCGCCTCTCCGGGCGCGGGAGGCATCGGCCTGTCGCAGAACCCGGAGAAGGGCTGCGGCCAGTCAAGGCTGATGTGATTCACGAATGGGAGCCAGAACACCGCGTGGCGGCTTCATCGTCCCCAGCAGGCTGCTGAGGCCGCCGGTCACTGGAGCCGGCGGCTGAGGCGCTATTGTGGCACGAGATGGGCGCCGCGGGCACTTGGCCGCGCGGATTGCTCGGCCGCCACGGCCTGCGCGCATGGCGGGCGTAGACTGGCGCTTTCTCACGGAGCGGTCCTGTCGGGGCGGGCCATCGGTGTTTACCCGGTGCGCACGGGCCCCGATCCGCTCCCGCACACGGGTCATGCACATGTCGTCAATCGAATCGGAACCGGCTCCCGCAGGGCCGGGCGGAGCGCTTCAGCTCGAAATCGCCCATATGGAGGGGCAGGTGTGGGCCGGCCCGGTGCGGGTGGTGAGCCTGCCAGGCACCGAAGGCGCATTCGGCGTGCTGCGCGGCCATACGCCGGTGCTCACGCGGCTGCGGGCAGGCTTCGTTCACATCGAGACCACGGCCGGTGAGAGAGTGGAGGTGTACGTGTCGGGCGGTTACGTCGAAATCCAGCCCACGCACGTGACGGTGCTCGCTGATACGGCAGTGCGCAACGCCGACCTGGATGCCGCCCGCGCCGAAGCCGCGCGGCAGGCGGCCTCGAGCCAGTTGGGCAGCGAACTGGCCCACATCGACCATGCGCTGCTGCATGCCGAGCTGACCCGCGCGGCCGCGCAGTGGACCCACGAGATCCGCAAGGCCTCCGGCCGGTAACGGGCACGGCTGCCGGCAGCGCAGATGCGTCCGGCGCAAAGCATCCGATAATCCTCGGCGACGCGTCCGCCGCGCGGCCCTCCGCTGGCCGCCCCTTGCCGGTGGCGCCATCCCATTCCTAGGAAAGAAAGCCAATGGCCCAGTACGTTTATTCGATGAACCGTGTCAGCAAGACCGTGCCCCCGAAGCGGCAGATCTTGAAGGACATCTCCCTTTCGTTCTTCCCCGGCGCCAAGATCGGCGTGCTCGGCACGAACGGTTCGGGCAAATCCACCCTGCTGAAGATCATGGCTGGCGTGGACAAGGAGATCGAGGGCGAAGCTATCCCCATGCCGGGCCTGAAGATCGGTTATCTGCCGCAGGAGCCGCAGCTGAATCCGGACCATACGGTGCGTGAAAGCGTGGAAGAGGCCATGGGCGAGGTGTTCGCCGCCAAGGCCAAGCTCGAAGACGTGTATGCCGCCTATGCCGAGCCCGATGCCGATTTCGATGCGCTGGCCGCCGAGCAGGCGCGCCTGGAAGCCATCATCGCGACGGCCGGCACCGACTCCGAGCACCAGCTCGAAATCGCCGCCGACGCCCTGCGCCTGCCGCCCTGGGACGCAGCCGTGGGCGTGCTCTCCGGGGGCGAGAAGCGCCGCATCGCGTTGTGCCGTCTGCTGCTCTCCAAGCCCGACATGCTGCTGCTGGACGAGCCCACCAACCACTTGGACGCCGAGTCCGTCGATTGGCTGGAGCAGTTCCTGCACCGCTTCTCCGGCACCGTGGTGGCCATCACCCACGATCGCTACTTCCTCGACAACGCGGCCGAGTGGATTCTTGAACTCGACCGTGGCCACGGCATTCCCTACAAGGGCAACTACAGCACCTGGCTGGACCAGAAGCAGGCCCGTCTGGAGTCCGAGCAGAAGGGCGAGGAAGCCCGCGCCAAGGCCCTGAAGAAGGAACTGGAGTGGGTGCGCCAGAACGCCAAGGGCCGCCAGGCCAAGTCCAAGGCGCGTATCGCACGCTTCGAGGAACTGAGCGATTTCGAATACCAGAAGCGCAACGAGACCCAGGAAATCTTCATTCCCGTCGCGGACCGCCTGGGCACGCAGGTCATCGAGTTCAAGAACGTCACGAAGTCGTTCGGCGACCGCGTGCTGATCGACAACCTGTCGATGAACATCCCGGCCGGCGCCATCGTCGGCATCATCGGCCCGAACGGGGCCGGCAAGTCCACGCTGTTCAAGCTGATCGCTGGCCGCGAGCAGCCCGACAGTGGCGAAGTGGTGATCGGCTCCACCGTCAAGATGGCCTACGTGGACCAGAGCCGCGATTCGCTGGCCGATGAAAAGACGGTGTGGGAAGACATCTCCGGCGGCCTCGACATCATCAACATCGGCAAGTTCCAGATGGCCAGCCGTGCCTATGCCGGCCGCTTCAACTTCAACGGCGGCGACCAGCAGAAGAAGGTGGGCATGCTCTCGGGCGGCGAACGCGGCCGTCTGCACCTGGCCAAGACGCTGATCGCGGGCGGCAACGTGCTGCTGCTGGACGAACCGTCCAACGACCTGGACGTGGAAACCCTGCGCGCGCTGGAAGACGCCCTGCTCGAATACGCAGGCACCGTGCTGGTCATCAGCCATGACCGCTGGTTCCTCGACCGCATCGCCACGCACATCCTGGCGGCGGAAGGTGATAGCCAATGGGTGTTTTTCGATGGAAACTACCAGGAGTACGAAGCCGACAAGAAGAAGCGACTGGGCGAGGAGGGAGCCAAGCCCAAGCGGATGCGCTACAAGGCGCTGAAGTGAAGGTCGGACGGCTTCGTCCACGCCGTTAACCCCGTCAACCTCCGCGCGCTGCCCGCGCCGTCACTCCCGCCGCGCCATGTCCGCTTCCGCTCCCAGCGTCAGATCGGCTTTCCGTGCCTGCGTCGTGGCGGCCATCCGCGACGGCGAGGCGTTGATGGCCGCGCTTCTGGAGGCCACGCGGGTGGCCCTGGACGCGGAGATGTCGCGTGCGCGCGACCTGCGCCGGCGCGACGCGCTGGCCGATGCGCAGCGGCTGCTGGTGCAGCACGTGCCGGCGCTCGCCAAGGCCTATCCCATGGCCTTGCTCGAAATCTTCGCCGAGGGCCCCGCCACCGCGCGGGCCCGTCCGGCGGACGCCTCGGGCCTGGACTTCGGCGAACTCTCGCTGATGGACGAGGCGGAGGTGATGGCCCAGGTGGAACTGTCGCGCGCACAGCAGGTCGCGCTGCATGCCACCGAAGCTGTGTTGGCCGAACTGAACACCCTCGTGAGCGCGGCCCAGGGTTTGCGCAGCGTGCAGCCGGACCGCAATCCGCTGCGCCCCGAAAACTACATCCGCGCCCTCCAGCAGGTGGTGGGCGAGACGGGCGTGGCTCCGGACGTGCGCACGGCCTGGATGGCACCCATGCGCGATGCGCTCGGCGTGCAGTTGCAGGCCGCCTACCAGCGCGCTGTGGAGCGCCTGCGTGCCGACGGCGTGCAGCCCGTGGGCTATGCCGTGGCCGGTGGAGGCGCCGGAAGCAATCACGTGCGCTCCGGCGCGGCTTCGCGCTGGCAAGGCCCGCAGAGTGGCTACGACCCCGGCATGCAGGCCGCGCCATGGGATGCGCGCTCCAGCCTGGGCGCCCCCCTGCCGGCCATGAGCGGCTACGGCGCACCGGGCAACGGCTGGGGTGGCGGTGCTGCGGTTTCGCAACCCATGCCCCTGGCAGCCGAGGCCGAGGAGGCACTGCTGACCGTGGCCATGCTGCGCCAGATGCTGGCCCAGCCGATGGCGCTCTCCATGCCCGTGCCCCCGCCGCTGCAGCAAGGCCCTCCGGTGCCAGGGGGCCGGATGTCGCAGCCGGGCACGTTGCATGGCCTGCCGTCCCTCCCGGTCACGCAGGGCGGCCACCTCGCCGCGGCCGCGGTGGAGGCCATGGAAGACATCGCGGAACTGGAGCGCATCGTGGGCCGCCTCTCCGGGAGCCTGCCGGCGCCGCTGGCCGCGGGCAGCCCAGTCCAGGCGGCGCAACTGCAGGCCGCCGGGAGTTCCCTGTATGCCGGTGTGGCCTCTCAAGTGGGTGCCGTCGCTCCCGGTGAGGACGCGGCGGCCCCTGCGCGGGCCCGCTCGCGCACGGCCAGCGAAGTCGTGAGCCGCATGATGGACAACATCGCGCTGGACGACCGGCTGCTCCCGCCCGTCCAACGCGCATTGCAGAACCTGCGCCCGGCACTGCAGCGGCTGGTGCGCCATGACCGACGGTTCTTTACCGATGACCAGCATCCCGCGCGGCGCCTGCTCGATGCGCTGACGCAACGCGCACTGTCGTTCGACTCCGAGGATGTGGACGATTTCAGCGGCTTCGTGCGCCTCATGGATCTGGCCGTGGACCACCTTGCCAACGGTGACACGCGCAATGCCGAAGCCTTCTCGACCGCACTCGCCGGCCTGGAGGCCGGCTGGTCGGCCCAGGATCGCCAGCGCCAGGACCGGGAAGACGCCGCGCGCGCGGTGGCCCTGGAACTCACGCGCCGCGAAGAGCTGGCACGCCGCGTGGCCGAGGACATCCGGGCGCTGGCGAAGACCGACGACGTGCCACAGGACATCGTGGACTTCGCAGCCGGCCCCTGGGCCGATGTCGTGGCGAATGCCCAGGTGGGGCAGGCCGGTGCCGCAGACCCGGACCCGGGCGGCTACCTTGCGCTGGTGCCCGAGCTGTTCTGGCTCGCGCAGCCTGCGATGGCGGCCCTGGAGCCCGAACGCCTGGCGACCGCCGTCACGCGCATGCTGGGTACGCTGCGGCAGGGCCTGGACAGCGTGGGCCATGCCGAGGACATGACCAGCACCGTCCTGGAGCGTGTGGCCGCGCTCCACCAGACCGCCGCCGAGCATGCATCGCGCTATGGTCCGGGAGCGCTCCAGGACGATGCTCCGGATACGGGCGGCTCCCTGCTGGGGCCGGTTGCCGACGGGTACGCGGAAGACATGGCCGAGGACGGCGAAGAAGGCCCCGCACCACCGGCAGACGCCGTAGCTGTCCCGGTGGCGGACGGCGGCTTGGACCTCGTGATCGGCACCTGGGTGGAACTGGTCACCAACCACCGCGCCGTGCACACCCAACTGACCTGGGCGAGCCCCCACCACACGCTGTTCCTGTTCACCGCGCCCGATGGAAGCACGCAGTCGATGACGCGCCGCGTGCGCGACAAGCTCATGGCCGAGGGTGCGCTCAAGGTCCTGCCGGGGCCGCCTGCCGCAGTGCGGGGCAGGGGCCAGGGGCGCTCGCCGGGCCCGCAGCGCAACCGCTTGCGCTGAAGCGCTGCCGACGACGGGCATCGATCTCCGTCAGCCCACCGAATTCAAGGCCAGGTGGTTGTTCAGCGTGGTTCCGCTGATGGTGTATGCCGCAGTGACTGCCAGGCCCTTCTGGTAGGTGAAGATCTGGTTGGCTTCGTTGTCGCTGCCCCAGACCACGAAGGCATACAGCGACACCATGGCACCGTTGGGCACGCCGTAGTCGCCAGGATCTGCGGTTTCGGTCTGGCCGATGGGGAACGAGCCGGTACCGTCGCGATGGATCTTGTTGCCCTTGTCGTCCCAGTAGACGAATTGCAGCTTGACCGCGAAGCCGCCTTGGTTGCGCAGCGAGAATTTTCCGATGGCTTGCATTTTTTAATCTCCAAATGGGATATTCGATCGGGCGGTGATGGATATTGAAATCCGCAGAGTGCGGGTAATCCTTGCGCCCGGGGTTTCTCGAGAAAATGGTGCCCCGTGCGGGGCCGTCCATCAACCGCCGGAGAGGCCGGTGAACCCCAGTTGGTTGTCGAGCGTCGTGCCGCTGATCGTGAAATTCGCGGTCCAGGGGTTGCCCTTGGAATAGATGAAGAATTGCTCGGCCGTATTGTCCCGCCCCCAGACGACGAAGGCGTAGACCGTCACCGGAACGCCGTCCGGCACACCGTAGTCGCCGGGGTCGGCGGTCTGCGTCTGGCCGATCGGGAAGCCGCCCGTGCCGTCCACGTGGTGCTTTTCTCCCTTGCTGTCGACATAGACGAACTGCAGTTTCACCACGAAGCCACCTTGATTGCTCAAGGAGAATTTTCCGATCTGTTGCATTTGATTCCCTCCGATTGGTGCGCCAAGATTTGCGCGACGCCGATATTCGGATTCGGGGTGGATTAATGCAACTTAATTCATCTGAAAATATGCTGAACAGGGCCGTGAAGCACGGTCCGCAGCGGCGCTGCGCACGGCAAGGCTCAGCCGACCCGGGGCCCGCCGGGCACTGCAGCGGGGGCGTCCACCGTGCTTGCTGCGGTTTGCGCCTCGAGCGTTCCACCATCCGCAGCGGGAGAGGGCGCCGCAGCCCGCAGCTTCTGCCGCACGATCTGGATGTGGTGTCGCAGGGCGTACAGCTCGTCGGCATACGACAGCGGCACGCTCACCTTTTCCACCTGCGCCTCCAGCCGATCGAGTTGCGCCTGCAGTTCGTGCGGCGGCGTGGCGCCCAACTCGCCCTCGTCCTCGATCTCGCGCAGGCGGCCATACCAGCGGAACACCCGCGAGCGCACGCGGAACTGGTAGAGCGGCGGTACGACGCGCGAGAGCGGCAGCATCGCGGCCAGCAGCACGCCGAGCACCAGCCACATGCGCTCCACGAGATTGGCGATCCAAAACGGCAGGTAGCGCTGCAGCAGCGGGGGCGAGCCGTTGATGGCGCGCTCGCCCTCGGCAGCGATCGGCAGTTCGCTGTGGCGCGTGTTCGGAAAGTCCCGCGCGCGGTTGAACCAGCCCGCCCCACCGTGCAGCGTCTGAGCGCTCTGCGCGAACAACTGCAGCAGGGCCGGGTGCGTGCCCTCGCGGGCCAGCAGCGACGTGGTGGACGCCACCAGCCGCACGTCGGCGGGCGGCACGTCGGCCGCCAGATCGGCCACGCCGCGCGGCAGCGTCACCGGTGTGAGGAACGGAAAGCGCCGGCTGTAGGCCTCGTTCTGCGGAAAGTCCATGAGCCGCACGCCCGGCGTCTGCAGCAGCATCTGCACCATCAGCGATTCGGGCGCGGACGCGAACACCAGCGCATCGAGCCGCCCCGCGAGAAAGTCCACCGTGGCCGGCGTCTGCCCGAGCTGCGTGCGCGCCAGTGAACGCGGCTCCACGTGGTTGGCCTCCAGCAGCTTGTCCATGAGGTTGGGCAGGCCGCTGCCCGGCGTGCCCACGTTCACGCGCAGGCCGCGCAGCTGCGCCAAGCTGTCCAGGTGCGTGCGGGACCCGATCCGGCCCTGGCCATCGCGTCCCTTCGGGTCTGCTGTCCGCCGCGCCGCATCGGCGCGGTAGAAGATCCACACCGGCTCCACGAACAGGCTTCCCAGCGATTCGAGTGCCTGCGCGTCTTCTTCGCGCAGCTCGCCGGTGCCGCCCTGCACGAAAGCCAGGTCCGCGCGGCCCTCGCGCAGCAGTTGCAGGTTGGCCGACGAGCCCTCGCTTTCCAGCAACTCCACCTCGATGCCCTGGGCCGCCAGCGCCGCGCGGTAGCGCTGGCCGAACTCCGCGTAGGCGCTCTGCGCCGGCCCCGTGGCCAGCGTCACGCGCCGCGGCGGATTGGGCTGCAGCCACCAGTAGGCCAGCACCACCAGGCCCACGGCCAGGAACGCGAGCGGTCCCGCCGACAACAGCAGATCGCGCAGGTTCAACAAAGCGGTGCGCACGCGCCGGGCCGCGGTGCGCGACCGCGCTGCGAGCTTGGCGTTCATGGCCGGCCCGCGCCCCAGGGCATCGTGCCGGCCAAGTCTGCCGCGCAGGGCAGGTGCAGCCCGTCGGCCGTGGTGAGCGCGCGCGCCGCGAGCACCGCGCGCAGCGTGGCCCGTGCGGTGGCTTCGGCCGCCATCGTGGCCAGCACCATCATGCCGAGCGGCTTGCCCGCGAGCCCCGTGCCCAATGCGAAAAGCGTGTCGCCATCGGAGAGCGTGTGCACCGGGTTGATGGCCCGCGCCAGCCCGTCGTGCGCGCACACCGCCAGCCGCCGCGCCTGTGCCTTGGTGATCACGGCATCGGTCGCAACCACGCCGATCGTGGTGTTCGTGCCCGCCAGCAGCGTGCTCGGTGCATCCCCTGCGAGCAGCGCGCGGCGCGTATCGCGCAGCCGCAGTCCGTCGGCCGTGCGCGCGCCTGCCACAGGGCGGCCCGTGTCCGGGTTCACCACGTCGCCCACGGCATTGCAGGCCACGAGCGCACCCACCGTCACGCCGTCCACGGTGATGGAGGCGCTGCCGATGCCGCCCTTCATCGCATGCGCCATGCCGAAGAGCTTGCCCACCGCCGCTCCGGCCCCCGCGCCAACGCAGCCTTCGGCCACCGCGGCGCGCGATGCGGCCTCGCAGGCCGCGTAGCCCGCTGCAGCATCGGGCCGGATGCGCGCATCGCCCACGTGCAGATCGAACAGCACCGCCGCCGGGACCAGCGGCACGCGCGCCACGCCCACGTCGAAGCCCACGCCGCGCTCCTCCAGCCACCGCACCGCGCCCGTCGCGGCATCGAGGCCGAACGCGCTGCCGCCGGCCAGCACCACGGCATGAATGCGGTCCACCAGGTGCGTGGGTTCCAGCAGATCGGTCTCGCGCGTGCCGGGTGCGGCGCCGCGCACGTCCACGCCGGCCACGGCCCCCTCGGGCGCGATGACGACGGTGCAGCCCGTGGGGCGCAGGGGGGAGGTGGAGTGGCCGACCTGGATGCCGGCGACGCGGGTGATCGAGCCGGGGTCGGTGGCGGCGGCAAGCGCGATGGGGGGCAGGGCAGGCATGCAGCAGTGCAGCGAAAGGCTGGGCGAACGTTCGAGGGCGCCACCTTATCGCAAGAATGGCCGCGCGCAGACTGTCCCGGCAGGGCGGGGCCTTCCCTATTGCGAGAAGGCGCGCAGGAACAGCCCCACGGCGCGTTCCGCGGTCTGCCGGATCTGGGCCTTCTTCAGGGGCGGGGCATCCTTGAGAAACCACCGGTGCTGGTACTCGGCGTTGGCCATCGAGGCGAAATACTGCGCCATCACCCATGGGTCGTCGCCCTGCAGCTGACCATGGGCGATGGCGCGCTCGAACAGCTCGGCCACCGCGACGAGGCCGCGCTTCGGCCCGGCCTCGTAGAACATCGTCCCGATGTCGGAGTTGCCCGCCTCGCCCATCACCATCCGGTGGGCCGCGATGGCTTCCGCGCTGCACAGGAACTCGAGCAGCCGGACCGAGAACGACACCAGCACCGCTTCCAGGTCCTGGCCGCTGTAGGACTGCAGTTCCGTGATGGAGGCAGCCATGTGCCGTTCGCCGGCAGCGTGCGTCACGGCCAGGAACAGCGATTCCTTGGAGGGGAAGTAGCCATAGATGGTCGATTTCGAGCCGCCGATGCGCTTCACGATCTCCGCGATGGAGGCCCGCTCGAAACCCATTTCCAGGAACACCTGGGACGCCACTTCCAGGATGGCGTCACGCCGAGCTTCCGTCCGAACCTTCATCGATATTTCCTTAAAGCGTACCGTTCGGTCTATTTTTGCTTGACACCCGCGAGCCGTCAAACCAATAATTTGAATACCGTACCGTTCGGTACATTTTCAATCCTGGTCCGATGACACCTCCATCACGCTCCAATGCAGGCAGCACCTACCCGATGCCCGCCGCTCTCGTGGCCCTCACGGCCATCGCATCTGCGCTCTTCATCACGGCCTGCGGCGAGGCGCCACGGCCGCCGGACATGGGTAACGGCGGCACGCCCAAGGTCAGCGTGGTCACGCTGCAGGAGCAGTCGCTGGCCTTGACCACCGAGCTGCCCGGCCGCGTGGCGCCTGCCCTGATCGCGGAGGTGCGCCCCCAGATCACGGGCCTGGTGCAGCAGCGGCGTTTCAAGGAGGGCAGCGACGTGAAGGCGGGCGATCTGCTCTACGTGATCGACCCGGCCACCTACAAGGCCAGCGTGGACAACGCGCTGGCGAACCTGTCGAAGGCGCAGGCGAACCTGGCCACCGCCAGGCTCAAGGCCGAGCGCTATGGCGAACTGGTGAAGATCAAGGCCGTGAGCCAGCAGGATGCCGACGACGCGCGGGCCGCATTGCTGCAGGCCGATGCCGAGGTCGAGGCCGCGCGCGCCACGGTGAACACGCAGCGCATCAACCTCGACTACACGCGCATCGCCTCGCCCATCAGCGGGCGCATCGGCCGCTCCGCCGTGACGCCGGGCGCACTGGTCACCGCCAACCAGGGCACCGCGCTCACCACCGTGCAGCAACTGGACCCGATCTATGTGGACGTCACGCAGACCAGTGCGGCGTTGCTGGCGCTCAAGCGGTCCCTCGCGGCGGGCGCGCTCAAGAGCGGTACCGCCAAGGTCCGGCTGGTGCTGGAGGACGGCAGCAGCTACGCCCATGCCGGCAAGCTGCAGTTCTCCGACGTCACGGTGGACCAGGGCACGGGGGCGGTGACGATCCGTGTCGAGTTCCCCAACCCCCAGGGCGATCTGCTGCCGGGCATGTATGCCCGCGCCGTCATCGAGGAAGGCGTGATCGACAAGGCGGTTCTGGTGCCGCAGCCCGCCGTGGGCCGCGACGGCTCGGGCAAGCCCTTCACCTTCGTGGTCAACGCGAAGAACGAGCTGGAGCAGCGCCCGATCAGCACCGACCGCGCCATCGGCAACCAGTGGGTCGTCAAGGACGGCCTGAAGGCGGGAGAACGCATCGTCGTCGAAGGCCAGCAGAAGGCCCGCGTCGGCCAGCCGGTCGAGGTGGTCACCGCCGGTGCGGCGGCGCCCGCGGCGGCACCGGCGAAGCCGCTGCTGTGAATTGAGCCCGCACGGAGAACACCACACCATGGCGCGCTTTTTCATCGACCGGCCCATCTTTGCCTGGGTGCTGGCCATCATCACGATGCTTGCCGGCGTGATGGCAGTGCTCACGCTGCCCATCGCCCAATACCCCACGATCGCCCCGCCGGCGATCGCCATCTCGGCCACCTATCCGGGGGCGTCGTCCAAGACGCTGGAGGACACGGTCACCCAGGTCATCGAGCAGAAGATGAAGGGGCTGGACCGCCTCTCCTACATCTCCTCCACCAGCGAATCCTCGGGCAGCGTCACCATCACGCTGACCTTCGAGACCGGCACCAACCCGGACACGGCCCAGGTGCAGGTGCAGAACAAGCTGTCGCTGGCCACGCCGCTGCTGCCGCAGGAAGTGCAGCAGCAGGGCATCCAGGTCACCAAGTCGGCCAACAACTTCCTCAATGTGCTGGCCTTCGTGTCGGAAGACGGCTCCATGAGCGACTCCGACCTGTCGGACTACGTGGCCGCCAACGTGCAGGACGCCATCAGCCGCGTCGAAGGCGTGGGCGACACCACGCTGTTCGGCTCCCAGTACGCGATGCGCATCTGGCTCGACCCGAGCCGGCTCAACAGCTTCAAGCTCACGCCGCTGGACGTGAAGGCAGCCGTGCAGGCGCAGAACGCGCAGGTCTCCGCGGGCCAGATCGGCGGATTGCCCGCCGCGAAGCACAACGACCTGAATGCCACCATCACCGCGCAGACGCGCCTGAAGACGGCCAGCGAGTTCGAGGACATCCTGCTGCGCACCCAGTCCGACGGATCGGCCGTGCGGTTGCGCGACGTAGCCCGCATCGAGCTGGGCAGCGAAAGCTACGCCACCGTGGCGCGCTACAACGGCAAGCCGGCCGCAGGCCTGGCCATCAAGCTGGCTTCGGGCGCGAATGCGTTGGACACCGTCCGGGGCATCGACCAGCGGCTGGACGAGCTGAGCAAGTTCTTTCCCCAGGGCATGAAGGTCGTGAAGCCCTACGACACCACGCCGTTCGTGCGCATCTCGATCAACGAAGTGGTCAAGACGCTGGTCGAAGCCGTGGTGCTGGTCTTCCTGGTGATGTACCTCTTCCTGCAGAACTTCCGTGCCACGCTGATCCCCACGATCGCCGTGCCCGTGGTGCTGCTGGGCACCTTCGGCGTGCTGGCCGCATTCGGCTATTCGCTCAACACGCTGACCATGCTCGCGATGGTGCTCGCCATCGGGCTGCTCGTGGACGACGCCATCGTGGTGGTCGAGAACGTCGAGCGCGTGATGAGCGAGGAGGGGCTCTCGCCGCTGGAGGCCACGCGCAAGTCCATGGGGCAGATCAGCGGCGCGCTGGTGGGCGTGGCGCTCGTGCTGGCCGCCGTGTTCGTGCCGATGGCCTTCTTCGGCGGATCGACCGGGGTGATCTACCGCCAGTTCACGGTGACCATCGTCTCCGCGATGACCCTGTCGGTGCTCGTGGCCATGGTCCTCACGCCGGCCCTGTGCGCCACGCTGCTCAAGCCCGTGGCCAAGGGCCATGCGTTGTCCACCCAGGGCTTTTTCGGGGCGTTCAACCGCGCGTTCGACCGCAGCAACCACGGCTACCAGGGCATCGTGCGGCACATGCTCGGGCGCGGCTGGCGCTATATGGCCGGCTACGCGGTGCTGATGGCCGCCGTCGCGTTCGTGTTCATGAAGATCCCCGCAGGATTCCTGCCCGAGGAGGACCAGGGCACGCTGTTCACCATCGTGCAGTTGCCGCCCGGCGCGACGCAGGAGCGCACGCTCGAAGTGCTCAAGCAGGTGGAGAACCACTTCCTCGTGGACCAGAAGGCCGCCGTCGATGCCGTCATGTCGGTGGCGGGTTTCAGCTTCGCGGGCAGCGGGCAGAACACCGCCTTCGCCTTCATCAAGCTCAAGCCCTGGGGCGACCGCTCCGCACCCGGGCTGAAGGCCGCCGCCGTGGCCAACCAGGCCATGGCGAGCCTTTCGCCGATCCGCAATGCCACGGTGTTCGCGTTCGCTCCCCCCGCCGTGTCCGAGCTGGGCAACGCCAGCGGCTTCGACCTGATGCTGCAGGACCGTGCCAACCTCGGCCACGACGCCCTGATGCAGGCCCGCAACCAATTGCTGGATGCGCTGCGCAAGGAGACGGGGCTGGTGGCCGTGCGGCCCAACGGCATGGAGGACGCACCGCAGCTGCGCCTGGACATCGACGAGCACAAGGTGGGCGCGCTGGGCCTGTCGATGAGCGACGTGAACCAGACGTTCTCCGCCGCCTGGGGCAGCAGCTACGTGAACGACTTCATCGACAAGGGCCGCGTGAAGAAGGTCTTCCTGCAGGCCGATTCCACCTTCCGCATGCTGCCGGGCGACATCGACCATTGGTACGTGCGCAACAGCAGCGGCGCGATGGTGCCCTTCAACGCCTTCGCCACGGCCACGTGGACGTCCGGCTCGCCGCGCCTGGAGCGCTACAACGGCGTGCCTTCCACCGAGATCCTGGGCATGGCCATGCCGGGCGCGATGTCCAGCGGCCAGGCGATGGACCTCGTCGAGCGCCACGCCGCCTCGCTGCCCGCGGGCATCGGCTTCGAGTGGACCGGCATATCCAGGCAGGAGCGCGAGGCGGGCGGGCAGGCGACGCTGCTCTACGCCGTCTCCATCCTCGTGGTGTTCCTGTGCCTTGCCGCGCTGTACGAGAGCTGGTCGGTGCCGTTCTCCGTGATCCTGGCGGTGCCGCTCGGCGTGCTGGGCACGCTGGTGGGCGCGCTGCTGACCTGGAAGATGAACGACGTCTACTTCCAGGTGGGGCTGCTCACCACCGTGGGGCTCGCCTCCAAGAACGCCATCCTGATCGTCGAGTTCGCCAAGGACCTGCACGCCCAGGGGATGGGCGCCGTGGATGCGGCCATCGCCGCGGCGCGCATGCGGCTGCGGCCCATCCTGATGACCTCCCTCGCCTTCATCCTCGGGGTGCTGCCGCTGATGCTGAGCGACGGCGCGGGTGCCGGCGCGCAGAACGCGCTGGGCACCGCCGTCGTGGGCGGCATGGTGTCCGGCACGGTGCTCGCGGTCTTCTTCGTGCCCTTGTTCTTCGTCGTCGTGCAGAAGCTGTCCGACCGCTGGCAGCAGCGCCGCCCTGCCGCTTCCTCCCACCCTGCACTGAGCGGGGAACACTGATATGCGAAACCTGTCGTCCCCCTCTCCCTTGCTCGCCGCGCTGGCCGCGGCCCTCGCACTGGCCGGCTGCGCGAATCTGGCGCCGACCTACGAGCGGCCCGCGGCACCCGTGCCGCAGCAGTACCCGTCCGGTGGCGCGCCGGAGGCACCCGGCGCCCTGTCCGCCGTGCCCTGGCAGGACTTTTTCGAGGACGCACGCCTGCGCGCCCTGGTGGAGCTGGCGCTGGCCAACAACCGCGACCTCCGCGTGGCCGTTCTCAACATCGAGAAAGCGCGCGCGCAGTACCGCATCCAGGACGCGGCGCGACTGCCGGCCGTGAACGCCACGGGCAGCGGCACGGGCGCACGGACACCCGCCAGCCTGTCGGGCACGGGCAGCGCGGTGACCAGCCACCAGTACAGCGCCGGCCTGGGCACCAGCGCCTACGAGCTGGACCTGTTCGGGCGTGTGCGCAATCTCAGCACGCAGGCCCTGGAGCAGTACCTCTCCACCGAGCAGGCCCGGCGCAGCACGCAGATCAGCCTGATCGCGGAAGTGGCGTCGGCCTATCTCACCTGGTCGGCCGATGTGGAGCGCCTCGCGCTTGCGCAGGAAACGCTGCGCACGCAGGGCGAGACCTATGCGCTCACGCAGCGCCGCTTCGAGCTGGGCAGCGCCTCGGCGCTCACGCTGCGCCAGGTGCAGACCAGCGTGGACAGCGCGCGCGTGGACGTCGCGCGTTACACCGGGCAGATCGCACAGGACCGCAACGCGCTCGCGCTGCTGCTGGGCGCGCCGGTGCCCGACGACCTGGCGCCCCGGCCGCTCGGCGAGCAGCCGGACGCGCTGCCCGCGCTCTCGGCCGGGCTGCCCTCCGAACTGCTGCTGCGGCGCCCGGACCTGCTGCAGGCCGAGCACGAGCTGAAGGCCGCCACGGCCAACATCGGCGTGGCGCGCGCGGCCTTCTACCCGCGCATCAGCCTCACGGCATCCGCGGGCAGCAGCAGCGCGGAGCTGTCGGGCCTGTTCAAGGGCGGCTCGGGCGCGTGGAGCTTCATGCCGCAGATCAGCCTGCCGATCTTCGACGCCGGCAGCAACCAGGCCGGCCTCGACAGCGCGGTGGCCTCGCGCGACATCGCGCTCGCCCAATACGACAAGGCGATCCAGACCGCTTTCAAGGAAGTGGCCGATGCGCTGGTGCTGCGCGACACCCTGGTGCAGCAGCTGGACGCGCAGAACTCGCTGGTCCAGGCGAGCGGCGATGCCCTGGCGCTGTCGGACGCGCGATTCACGCGCGGGGTGGACAGCTACCTCGACGTGCTCGACGCGCAGCGCACCTGGTACAGCGCCCGCCAGACCCTGATCTCGACGCGCCTGTCCAGCCTGAACAACGGCGTCACGCTCTACAAGGCCTTGGGCGGGGGGTGGAACCTGTGATTCCCGCGCGCCTGCCCGCCCCCTCCGAACCACACCACCGGACCACCGCCATGAAATGTCCTGCTGCCGCCCTGATCGCCGCTCTGGCGGCCACCTGGCTTCTGACGGCCTGCGTCGTGCCGCCACCGCCACCCCCGCCACCCCCATTGGTTCCGCCGCCGCCGCCGATGCTGGTCCCGCCGCCACCGGCCCTGGTCGCTCCGCCGCTGCGCTGATCCCTTCACCCCACCTTCGGAGATCGGACCGCTATGGCTCGCAAGTCAAGGCTGGAGGCGCAGGCCACCCACCGCAAGATCCTGGATGCCGCCGAACGGGTGTACCTGCAGGAGGGCGCCGGCTGCTCCGTGTCGCGCATCGCCGAAGAGGCCCGCGTGACGCGGGGCGCCATCTACTGGTACTTCAAGAACCGCGACGACCTGCTGCGCTGTGTCGCGGACCGGCTGGAAGGGGGCTGGAAGGCCGCCTACGCCTCGCGCGCGATCGACATCTATTCCAACCCCATGACGAACCTGCAGGCGATGGCCGAGCAGATGCTGGAGCGCGCGAACGAAGACCCGCAACTGCAGACGATGGTGCGCGCCTCCACCCGGCTGGTGGCCTGCAGCCCGGCCACCGTCTCCAGCTACCAGGGCTGCCTGAAACGCGAATGGACGCGCGCCGTCTCGCTGGGCATGGTGCGCGACGATCTGGACGTCGACACCGCCACCCTGGGCCTGCTCACGCTCACCGCGGGCCTGGTGAAGCACTGGGCCGATTCCGGGCAGTCCTTCGACCTGATGGAGGTGGGGCACAACGCGGTGCAGGCGTATCTGGAAGGCTGGCTGCCCGCATCGATCAACAGCCGGATCGCGTGGCGGCTGGCGCAGCAGTTCACCGGGCAGGCGTAGGGGCACTGCGGAACTCTTCAGCCCAGCCGCATGAAAGTTCAGAAAACTGGATCACCGTCCGGCGGGAATGGATCGACAGTGGCTGCGTGGCCGACGTGGCCACCTATCTTCACCGGAGGAATCCCGCATGAAACCATCGACCCGAACCCAGCCGCGCGTACCGATGACCCAGGAGGCGCTCGCGCGGATGCAGAGAGGCGCCGCCTCGGCACAAGGCGGCGGTGTCGAAAAAGGCAGCCATGTCGCCAGGCTGCAGCGGCAGCTTGCCATCGACCAGAACCGGAAAGGAGCCAGGTAATGGGCCGCAACGCTGCACAGGAACAGCATGACAACGACAACCACGCCAACCAGCTCAACCCGAACAACGACGAGTACTGGCACTCTCGCGGCGAGGACGAGCGCCCGGACGATTGGGAGGACCGCGTGAACGGCGAGGTCGACCGCTAGTCTTCAAGCCACAGGGGCCATTGGTCGCGCCCCTGTGGTGCGCCGGGTGGAGCTGGTGGCCGTTGGGAATGCCTCCATCTCCACAGCGCGTGGTAGTCCTCGCCCAGGGTGGTGAACGAGCGAAGCTTCTGGTCAGGCCCCACCACAATCATTTCCCGCTGCCAGGCGATTGCGATGCGCGCCAAGGCGAACGGTCCGGAAAGTTCCCATCCGTGGCCGAAGCAGGAACCCAGCTCATCCCACATCTTCTCGAAGTCCGGGAGGCGCAGGCGCTTGGTGCCATCGAAAAGGTTGGCGATGTCCTGCCTGTCCCAGCTACTCAGCTTCTGCGAGACCTCGGTCGCGCCCGGAGCGCGATCCGGCCATCGCTTGTATCGCACCCAGTGGTGGAGCGAAAAGGACAATACGATCAACCGGCGAACGGGCCGGATGACGCGGAGGCCGCCTGGCCACTTCGGCGCGATGAGGGCCACCAGTGAGCGTGGCGGCAAATGCGTGATGAAGCATCCGCCCCAGACGGCGTCGAACTGCGCGAATTGATCGAAGAAGGCCGCCAGCAAGAGCTTGTGCGCGGCCTGCCAGGCATCGTCCCAGGTAGATGCGTCCCGGAAAACGCTCGACTTCTCCACCTGGCATGTGGCAGCCACTTCTGCTGGCATCGCCCATTGCCCGATGAAGTCCGCGCAACGGATTGTGAATGCTGCAAGGTCGCCATTGACCAGCGCCGTTTCGGCTTCAGCAAGGAACATATCGAATCGGATCCCGGTGCGCACGCACGCATCCAGCAACGGCCGGTGCACGAAGTTTTCTGCGTACCAATATCCCGCCCAGGCCGCACCGCCAGACGCCTGGAGTTGCGCCTGCCCCGCGATCCGTTCATCGATTGCGGATTCCGGATATCCCCTGGAAACCAACTGCTTGCGCAGATAAGTGACAGCGTGCCGTTGGGCGTCAACGATCGTCCGGGGGCGGAGCGTTTGCGCAGTCGATGCCAACCGTGTTTCGGACAGGCCGGTCACCTCCGAAAGAAATCGGCGCGGCGCGATTCCCAGTTGGATGGCGTTGTAGTGGATGGGTGCTATTTGCAGGGCCCGGACCGCACGGAGCGCTTCATTTCTGGACGAATCGGCAGGCATCGGAATCCGTGGGTTCATGGGGAGAGTGGCTGAACAGGCCATGCCAACTGGAAGGGCCAGGCGGCCAGGTGCTGCAAGCTCCGCGTGGTGACAGCGGCAAAAAGCCTCCGGCGACTTCGGCAGGTCGCGGCCACCGCGCCGGCTTGCTCACCCTTCTGCGCGCGGTTGTCCGCAGACCGCGAACAATTCTCCCAAGGTCAGCCGGTCGTGCCAAAGGTCTTCGAGATCCACTCCATACAGGCGCTCGGCCTGGGTGGCGAGCGTTTCCAGTTCCAGCGCATCCGGGACTTGCGTGGATGGGTAGCGCGCCCTGTACACGGCCAGGATGCGGTCGTCCGGCGCGAACTGCAGCCGCTGATCGGGGCGCAGCCCGAAGCTCTCCGTGAACATGGCGAGGAAACGGCGGATCTGCGCTTTCCCGGCATGGGGGAAGGCCCGCTTCCACGCGCGGCCCTGGCAGGCGCGGCTGCGGAAGGGCCCGGGCGCGCGGCCTCCGAAATAACGGCCCCAGCAGGCGCTGAGGCCCAGGAAGGCGGCCAACGCGAGCAGGAAAACGAGGGTGGAAGGCATGCGGGAAGGAGAAGGGGGCGTAGGGCGGAAGGCCCATCGGCCTTGAGGCAGAGGCCGTGCGACGCGAGACCTCCGCAGCGATTGTGCCCTCCCGGCCCCTTCGGCAAGTCCTCTGCGCAAACGCAGCGGTGGCGTGGCGGGCCGCTCGCAGCCTACCGATGCCGGCCTGCCTGCGCCGGAGCGGGACCGGGCAGGACCCTCAGGCCA
The DNA here is from genome assembly GCF_900112675.1 of Paracidovorax konjaci. Taxonomy (GTDB): domain Bacteria; phylum Pseudomonadota; class Gammaproteobacteria; order Burkholderiales; family Burkholderiaceae_C; genus Paracidovorax; species Paracidovorax konjaci. The sequence continues at coordinate 26,549 of NZ_FOMQ01000010.1, forward strand.
TCACCCACACCTTGCGCACCGTCTCGATGGTGCGCCACGTTCCCACATAGCCGGGCTTCATCACGAAGCAATCGCCTGCCTTGAAGATCCTGGGTTCCTGGCCGCGCTCGGTGATCTCCACCACGCCCGAGAGGATCAGGCAGAACTCCCAGGTCTCGCCCTTGATGGAGTGGTTCACGCCCGGCGTGGCTTCCCACACGCCGGCGCGCACGGCGCCGTCCTTGGAGCTGTCGATGTCCCAGTTGCGGCAGACGATGTCGCCTTCGATCACGCGGTCGGCCGGCGGGCGGTATTCGCGCGCTTCGCCCAGTTGGTCGAAGGGGAAGGTGACGAGCAGGTTCTGTGAGGACATGGCAGCGGCTCCGCGAGGAATAGAGGAAAAAAGGGAGGGGAGAAGACCGAGGCGCCCGAGCGGAATGGAGGGGCCCGGGAACGCATCGATGCTAGGTGCGCGGGCCGCGCGCCGGGTGTCGAAACGGGCGGCGCGAACGGGCGGATGTGCGCTATTGCGCGGGCGCCGTGGCGCAATCTGCTGCCGCGGGTGCGCTCGCCTGGGGACGATCCGGCGTGCATGCGGGCCGCCCGACCGCCCGACCGCCCGACCGCCTGCTCAAGTCGCCTGCGCTGCCTCCCTCAGCGTCCCACGGGTTCGATGCGGCTCGCGGTGAAGAATCCGCCCGGGTCGCGTTCGGCCAGGAAGCGCACGCGCATGCCCGGCGCAAGGTCCGCGGCGGAGGCCGGCCCGTCCTGCACGCGGAACATCATGGTCATGGGCGGCATGTCGAGGTTCTTCAGTTCGCCGTGCCGCAGCGTAATGCGCCGCGTGGCGGCGTCCCAGCGCACGACCTCGCCCTCGCTCATCGGGCGGTCCGCGGCTTCCGGTGCGGGCGCAGGGGGCGCGGCGTGCGCCGCATGGCTCGCATGGGCCGCGGGGTCGGGGGACACCGATGCGGAAGCCGCCGCTGCACCCGCGGCAGGCATTGCCTGTGCCAGGCCGGTGGCCAGCAGCGCGGCGGCCGCCAGCGCGTGGAGTGCCTGGCGAAGAGCCTTCGGAGATCGCGCCGTGCTCATGCGGCCCCCTTCCCGGCCTGCGCCGCGTAGTGCGTGAACACACGGGTGTTGCCGTCGCGCGCGACCAGCAGCACGTCGTAGGCGTCGCGGCGGCCACGGTAGATCGCGCCGTCCATGCCGGGCGAGCCGATGGGCATGCCGGGCACGGCCAGGCCCAGGGCCTGCGGCTTCTCCCGCAGCAGGCGCTGTACGTCGGCGGCCGGCACGTGGCCTTCGAGCAGGTAGCCGCCCACGAGCGCCGTGTGGCACGAGCCCAGCCGGTCGGGCAGGCCCAGGCGCTTGCGCACGGCGGTGTTGCCGGTCTCGTGCACGGTGGGCACGAAACCGTGGGCACGCAGGTGGTCGACCCAGTCCTGGCAGCAGCCGCAGCTCGGGTCCTTCCAGATTTCGACCGGGGTGCCGGCGGCCGCCGGGGCGGCCTGGGCCGAGGCGCGGCGGGGCAGGGTGGCGAGTGCGCCGGCCGCGGTGGCGGCGAGGGCCGCGGCCAGCAAGGCGCGGCGCGGCAGGGCGCGGGCAAGAAGAACAGGGTGGGTGGGGTGCGTCATGTGCATGCTCCGTGGGAAAGGCGCGGGTTGGGACAGGGGCGGCTGGGCGCGATAGCCATGGGATGAATATGCTCCATGCCGCCGGATTCATTGAAAAGTTTGCTATTGATTTGGTAGCGAATCGGTCTGGCGTGCCTGGCAAGCCGGTGTGGGGGACGAGGGCCCCATCGGCTGCGCGCTCCCGCATCAGTGGTGCGCGCCGTGCGGCTTGCGCACGGTGGCTCGCGCCGCGCCGGCGGGAGCGGATGCGGGGCTGGCAGGGGCCGCCGCAGGGGGCAGGCCTTCCGCCGGCCCCTGCCATTCGCGCGCCACGGTGCCTGGCGGGTGGGCGTAGTCGCCGGGGTCGCGCCAGTCGCCGCGCGCCAGGCCCTCGCGCACCTTGAGCACGCTGAACATGCCGCCCATCTCCAGCGCGCCGAACGGGCCGGTGCCGGTCATCATGGGGTGGGTGTTCTCGGGCAGCGGCATTTCCATGGCGCCCATGTCGGCCATGCCGCGCTCGCCCATCGCCATGTAGTCGGGCACGATCTTCTGGATGCGGCCCACGAGGCCGCGGTGGTCCGTGCCGATCATGGTGGGCACGTCGTGGCCCATGGCACCCATGGTGTGGTGGCTCTTGTGGCAGTGCACGGCCCAGTCGCCGGGCTCGTCGGCGATGAATTCGATCTGCCGCATCTGGCCCACGGCGATGTCGGTGGTCACCTCGGGCCAGCGCGCCGATGGCGGCACGGCGCCGCCGTCGGTGCCCGTCACCTCGAACTCGTGGCCGTGCACGTGGATGGGGTGGTTGGTCATGGTGAGGTTGCCGATGCGCAGGCGCACGCGGTCGCCGCGCCGCGCGACGAGGGGGTCGATGCCGGGGAAGACGCGGCTGTTCCACGACCAGATGTTGAAGTCGGTCATCTCGTTCACGCGCGGCGTGCGGCTGCCGGGCTCCACCGCGAAGGCGCCCAGCAGGAAGGCGATGTCGCGGTCGGCCGTGGCGATCCGCGGATGCCGGCCGCTCGCGTCCAGGCGCGGGTGGGTGATCCACAGGCCCATGAGGCCCATGGCCATCTGCACCATCTCGTCGGCGTGCGGGTGGTACATGAAGGTGCCGGGCCGCCGCGCGGTGAACTCGTACACGAACGTCTTGCCTGCGGGAATGGCCGGCTGCGTGAGGCCGGATACGCCGTCCATGCCGTTGGGCAGGCGCTGGCCGTGCCAGTGCACGCTGGTGTGCTCGGGCAGCCGGTTGGTGACGAAGATGCGCACGCGGTCCCCCTCGACCACCTCGATGGTGGGACCGGGGCTCTGCCCGTTGTAGCCCCAGAGGTTGGCGCTGAATCCCGGCGCGAATTCACGCACCACGGGCTCGGCGACGAGGTGGAATTCCTTCACGCCGCCGTTCATGCGCCAGGGCAGGCTCCAGCCGTTCAGGGTGACCACGGGGTGGAAGGGCCGGCCCGTGGGTGGGGGCGGCGGCACCTGCGTGGCGGTGCCCGCGGGGGCCGCGGCCTCGGGCAGGCCGGCCAGGGCCGCGCGGCCCACGGAGGCGGTGGAGAGCGCGGCCACGGCCGTGGCCGCTCCGCTGAAGAAGTGTCTGCGTTGCATGGTGGTTCAATGCCCCGCGCCGGCCGTCGCCGCGCTGGAGGAGGAAGTGGGGGATGGGGAAGAAGAAGGCGCCGCGGCCACGGTGGCCCCGCTGCCGGGCGAGCCCACGGCCAGGGCGAACTGCAGGTCGGCGTCCGCGAGCCAGAAGTCGCGGCGCGCCTCGATGGCCTCCGCGACGGCCTGGGTGCTCTGCCGGGCCTCGGCCAGCAGATCCCACACGCTGGCGAGCATGCCGTTGTAGCGCAGCAGGGTTTCGTCCTGGATCAGGCGGCGCAGCGGCACCACCTGTTGCTCCTGCGCCTGCGCGAGTTCCCACGCGGTGCGGTAGCCGCGCCAGCGCATGCGCACCTCGGCGCGCGCCTGCAGGGCGGTCTGCTGCAGCAGGGCGGCGTTCTCGCGCACCAGGGCACTGGCGCGCGCGCTGGAGGCGCCGCCGGCGTCCCAGAGCGGCAGCGGCAGCTCCAGCTCCCAGCCGCGCTGCACCTCGGCATGGCCCGCCGAGGCGCCGGCGCGCCCGGTGGTGGTGTTGCGCTGGTAGCCGATGCCGATCTCGCCGAAGAGCGAGCCCACGCGCGCGAAGCCCTGCTGGTCGGCCACGCGGTCGAGGCCGAGCCGCGCCGCGCGCACGTCGAGCCGCTCGCGCAGCGCGCGCTGCTCCAGGCCCTCGGCCGGCAGCGGCGCGCCGGGCAGATCCGCCAGCCGCCCGGGCAGCGCGATCGCCTCGGCCCCCGCGCCCCAGAGGCCGAGCGTGAGCGCGAGCGCTTCGCGCGCGTTGGCGGCCGCCAGGCGCGCCTGCGCGAGCCGTGTGCGCGCATCGGCCAGCACCGCCTGCTCCCGCGCCTGCTGCAGCCGGCTCCAGTTGCCCACGCGGGCCATGCGCCGCGCCAGTTCGGCGCCCACCTCGGCGGCGTCGTGCATGCGCTCCTGGGTGGCCAGCAGTTCCTGCGCGGCCACCGCGCGCAGCCAGGCGCGCCGTGCGTCGCTGGCCAGGCGCGCGGCATCGGTGGCGGCGGCCAGCGTGTCCTGCTCGCGCAGGCTGCCCTGCCAGCGGCTGCGCCAGGGCAGGGTGACGAGTTCGATCAGGCCGAAGGTGATCGACCGCTCGATCTCCCGCTCGTGCGGGTTCGTGAGCCGGCCGAGCGCCAGCACCGGATTGGGCAGCGTGAGCGCCTGCACGCGCTCGGCATCCTGCACGCCGAGCCGCGCCAGCCGCGCCTGCAGGCCGGGGTTGCGCAGCAGCGCGATGCGCACCGCGGCCTCTTCGGTGAGCGGCTGCGCCAGCCAGCCGCCGATGGCGGCCTCGGCGGCCCGCTCTGCGGCCGGGTCGGGCGAGGGCAGCTGCGCGCCGTCGGCCCCCGCGGTGCGGCCCTGCAGCGTGGCCTGCACGTCGCCGCGCAGGCCATCGGGCGACACGCTGGCGCAGCCCGCGAGCAGCAGGGCCGCGGCCAGGGTGCTCCAGCGCAGCGCGCGGCTTCGGGTATCGCTCGCTGCACTCATGGCCGGTGCTCCCCGGGATGGTGGTGTCCGGCGGGATGGGCCGTGTTCCCGGGCGCCGCCGGATCGCCCACGGCCGCCGGGGGGCGGGCAGGGCTGCGGGCGCCCTGGCGCGCTTCCCAGGCCACGATGTCGGCATGCCCGCGCGGGAACTCGGCCACGGCCGCATGGGCGTCGCGCCAGCCGATGGGTGCGCCTTCGCCGGGCCAGGGCGGCAGCGCCGCGTGGCGCGGTGGGGCGGTGGCGGCATCCGCGCGGGCGGCATCGGCCGGCGCGGAGGGTGCCGTGGACGGTCCGGGTGCCGGCTGCGCCAGCGCGGCGGTCGGCACGGCGGCGACAAGGGCCAGCGCGGCGGGCAGGGCCGCGCGGGACAGCGAAAAGCAGTGGAAACGGAGGAAACGAAGGGAACGGAAGGAACGTGGAAGCGGGGCACGGGGCCACGGGGCGTGCATGGGGCATCTCCTGGACTCGGGGGCAGGGAACGCGGCCGCGGGCGCGCGCTGCCCGGGCGGGCGACGCGGCCATCGCGGACGCACTTCGGGCGTCGAGACTCAGGCGATGGGTGGCTTGGTGGCCTGCGCGGGCAGGGCGCTCGCGAAGCGGATGGCCGACTGCGGCTTCAGCGCGCCGCGGTGGGGGCCCGCGGCCAGGCGGGCCGCGGGGGGCGCCATCACCGCGGTGTGGCAGACCTCACAGTCGGCGCAGGCCGTGTGCGAGGCGTGGGGGGACTGGGGATCGCAGCCGTGGCCGCCGGTGTGGTCTTCGGCCTCCGCGTGGCAGGCGGGCAGCGCGGCCGGCACGGCCTGGGTGTCTACGCCATGCGCGCCATGCGCACCTTCAGGGGCGTGGCCGGCATGCGCCGCCGCTGCCGCCTGCGCGGAAGGCTGCGCAGGCGCCGTGCCATGCAGCCCCCCGGCCGCCATCTGCGCCGCCATGGCCGGTGCCGTCAGGCCGCGCAGGGCCAGCAGCACGATCAGGGCGAGGAAGACGATGCGGCGCATGGGCGGCAATGATACGGGCGCAGGGCTGGCCCGTGGGCAGAGAGCCTGCTGCGGCAGGAGGGTGAACGTGCCGGCAGGGCGGCGGTGCGGGCCCGATCCACCTTTCAACACCGGCGGGTACGGTGCAGGATCCTGCCTCGCATCATTTACGTGCGGTGGACCACCGTCTCTCTCATCACGTACCTGATCCACCAGACCTTTTCAACAAGGGCGACGGCGGATCCTCGCGATAGGCTTGGCGAGCCCCCGCATCACACGGCCATGTACCGCCCCGGCCGGTGGTTCATCGCCAGCACGAGGTTGAGCGCCACCGCGCCCACGATGGACCAGAGCACGCGGCCGGGCTCCACGGTGAAGAGGGCCAGCAGCACGATGGCGCAGTCCACACCCATCTGCACCTTGCCGGCGCGCCAGCCGTGGCGGTCCTGCAGGTAGAGCGCGAGGATGCCCACGCCGCCCAGGCTGCAGCGGTGGCGGAACAGCACGAGAAAGCCCGTGCCGACGATGAGCCCGCCGGCCACGGCCGCATAGAGCGGCTGCAGCGCCGAGAGCTGCAGGAAGCGCGACTGCGCCTCGGTCATGACCGACAGCAGCAGCACGGCCGCGAAGGTCTTGACCGTGAAGGCGCGCCCCATCTTGCGCCAGGCCAGCCAGTAGAACGGCAGGTTGAGCAGGAAGAACCATTTGCCGAACCCCAGGCCCGTCGCGTAGTGCAGCAGGAAGGCGATGCCCGCCGTGCCGCCCGTGAGCAGGCCTGCGCTGGTGAAGAAGGCCACGCCGACCGAGATCAGCAGCACGCCCGTGAACAGGGCCAGGGTGTCTTCGGTGGTGGTGTGCGGGACCATGGGCGGGGCGGGCGGGGGGATGAGGGTCTGGCTCATGGCGGGGTGGTCAGGCAGGACGGAGAGGAGGCGTGAGGCCGCGGGAACGGGGCGGGCACCGCGGCCCGCGCGGTGGGCCGGTGCGGTGCGATCCACCGGTGCCGGCCGGCCGCGCCGCGCCGGCATGGGGCCCGCAATTGCAGCATGCCGCGCGGGCCGGTGGATTGCGGTGCATCAAGGGGCGCCAGCCGGCTGGGCAGAGTTTGCTCTGTTTTTGATAGCAAACTATTCAATGGATACGGCGGCATGGGTGCGATTCTAGGGTAAACCCTGGTGGTGCCGGTTCGGATCACCGGGTTTCCGGGATGCGGCACGGCGCGGGCGTGGAGCCTGCAGCAAGAACCGCGCCACCGCTCGGCGGCCCGCCTGCCCTCCGCCTGTCAGCGCGCAGCCCCGCCCGCTCCGCGCAGCATGCGCAGCCCGTTCGCCACCACCAGCAGGCTCGCGCCCATGTCGGCGAAGACGGCCATCCACATGGTCGCCTGGCCGGTGAGGGCCAGCCCGAAGAAGACGGCCTTGATGCCCAGCGCCAGGGCGATGTTCTGCCACAGCACGGCATGCGTGCGGCGCGAGAGGCGCACCGTCTCGGCCACGCGGCGCAGGTCGTCGTTCATGATGACCACGTCGGCCGTCTCCATCGCCACGTCGGTGCCGGCCGCGCCCATCGCGAAGCCGATGTCGGCGCGGGCGAGCGCGGGCGCGTCGTTGATGCCGTCGCCGGCCATGGCGGTCATGCCGTGCTTGCGCTGCAGCGCGGCGATGGCCGAGAGCTTCTGCTCGGGCAGCAGGCCGGCCTGCACCTCGGCGATGCCGGCCTCGCGCGCGGCGGCCTGCGCGGCGGCGGCATGGTCGCCCGTGAGCATGACGGGCACGATGCCCAGTGCGCGCAGGTCGGCCACCGCTTCTGCGGCCTGGGGGCGCAGCGTGTCGGCCACGGCGAATAGCGCGTGCACGCCCTCGGCGCTGCCCAGCAGCGTCACGCTGCGGCCTTCGGACTCGTGGGCGGCGGCCGCGGCCTCGACCGCATCGGTCCAGAGGCCGCGCTCCTGCGCGAGGCGCCGGTTGCCGAGGAACCAGGTCGTGCCGTTCACGCGCCCTTCGACGCCGCGGCCGGGCAGGGCGGTGAAGTCCTGCACGGCGGGCAGGTCGGCCGGCGCACCGCCCAGGCCGGCCGCGATGGCCTTGGAGACCGGGTGGTCCGAGCGGCCCGCGAGGGCCGCCGCCACGTCGGGCGCACCGTCGCCGCCGAAGCGGTCGCGTCCCACCAGCACCGGCCGGCCGGCCGTGACCGTGCCGGTCTTGTCGAAGGCCACGGCGCGCACGCCGCGCGCCAGCTCCAGCCAGTTCCCGCCCTTGATGAGGATGCCGCGCCGCGCGCCGGCCGCCAGGCCGCTCACCACCGTCACCGGGGTGGCGATCACCAGCGCGCAGGGGCAGGCGATCACCAGCAGCACGAGCGCGCGGTACACCGCGTCGAGCCACGCCCAGCCCAGCAGCAGCGGGGCGCCGACGGCCACCGCGGCCGCCATCACGAAGACGGCGGGCGTGTAGATGGCGGCGAAGCGGTCCACGAAGCGCTGCATGGGCGCGCGCGCGCCCTGGGCTTCCTCCACGGCGCGGATGATGCGGTCGAGCGTGGTGTGGCCGGCCGCGGCGGTCACCTTGAACTGCAGCTCGGCCTGCGCATTGAGCGTGCCGGCGAAGAGGCTGTCGCCCGGGGCCTTGTCCACCGCGAGGCTCTCGCCCGTCACGCTCGATTCGTCCACCGCGCCGCGGCCTTCCTGCACCACGCCGTCCAGCGGCACGCGCGCGCCGGGGCGCAGGCGCAGCACGGCGCCCACGGGCACCTCGGCCGCCGGCACGGTGCGCCAGCGGCCGTCCTCGCCGAGCAGTTCGGCCTGGTCGGGGCTGAGGGCGAGCAGCGCGCCGATGGCATCGCGCGCGCGGCCCACGGCGCGGTCCTCGATACGCTCGGCCAGCGCGTAGAGCGCCATCACCATCGCGGCCTCGGGCCACTGGCCGATCACGAAGGCGCCGGTGACGGCCACCGCCATGAGGGCGCTGATGCCCAACTGGCCCCGCGCCAGCGAGCGCAGGCCGCTGCGGTACACGCCCAGCCCCGCCAGCAGGATGGCCACCGCCGCGAGCGCCATGCCGGCCACCTCCCACGGCAGCGTGCCGGGCGAGAGCAGGTGCAGCAGTTCCGCGCCCAGCGCGGCCACCAGCGCCGCGCCGAGCCGGCCCCAGCCGGGCAGCACGCCGTGGTCGTGGTCATGGCCGTGGCCGTCGGCAGCGCCGGCCGGGGACCCGGCGCCGTGGCCATGTTCGTGATCGTGGCCGTGGCCCTCCCCGGCGCCATGCGCGTGGGCCGCGGCCCTCGTTGCCGGCGGCGGAGCGGGCGGTTCGCAGCCGCCGCTGCCGCAGCCGCACGCGAGGTCGATGCGCGGCGCGCTCCCCGGCGTCGGCGCGGGGTCGGGGCGGGGCGAAACGGTGGGTGCCATGGTGTTTTTTCCTTTGAATGGGCGCGAAAGGGCGATTTCCGACAAGGGCCCGCAACGGGACCGTGCCATCATTGAAAACCTTCAAGCCGCTTCAAGGTCAAGCCGTGTCCGCCCCAAGCCCCTACCACCGTATCGGCGATGCCGCCCGCCTGTCGGGCGTGCCGGCCGCCAACATCCGCTACTACGAGAAGGAGGGGCTGCTGCCCGCCCAGGCCCGCGCCGACAATCGTTACCGCCTCTACAGCGACGACGAGATCCACCGCCTGCGCTTCATCCGCCTGTGCCGCGCGATGGACATGTCGCTCGAGGAGGTGCGCACGCTGCTCGCGCTGGGCCGCGGCCCGGGCTCGGCCGCCGACCATGCCGCCTGCGCCACGGTGGACGAGCACTTGCTGCACGTACGCACCCGCCTGCAGGAACTGCAGGCCCTGGAGGCGCAACTGCTGTCGCTGCGCGGGCGCTGCGACGGCGCCGACGGCAGCCCCTGCCGCGTGATCGACGCCCTGCACGCGCGCGCCGACGCCCAGCCCCTGCCGTCGCCCGAGCCGCTCGCGCGCCGGCATGTGTGACCCGCGCGGAATCGAGGTGCTATTTGTTTGATAGCAAAGTATTGAATGGAATCGGCGGCATGAGGCACTTTTCATGCTTGGGCGCGCACGGGTGCGTGGGGCCGGGCGCATGACGGCGCGCACCGACGGCCTGCCCGCGCTGCCGGACCGGCTCTGGCGCGCCGCGCGCGGCTGGGCGCTGGCGTGGTGGCGCATCGTGCACCTGGGGGCCGTGGTGGCGGTGCTGATGCTGTCGCCGTCGAGCTACGGCCGCGCCACGCGGGCACGCCTGGCGCGCCACATGTACCTGGACACGGCGCCCATCCTGCTGGGCTTCACGGCGCTGGCCGCGCTGCTCTGCCTGGTGATCACGCGCATCGTGGTGGTCACGGCGCTGAGCTACGGCCTCTCGCGCTATGCGCTGGAGATGGTGGTGCGGGTGCTGGTGCTCGAACTCATCCCGCTCACGGCGGCGCTCTTCGTGGCGCTGCGCACCACCATTCCGGGCGGCACGCAGCTCGCGCTGCTGCGGCTGTCGGGGCACTGGGAGGCGCTGCGCGCGCGCGGCGCCGACCCGGTGCGCGTGGAACTGCTGCCGCGCGTGGTGGCGGGCATCTATGCCTGCATCACGCTCGCCGCGCTCTCCTGCGTGGTGGCGCTCGTCATGGCCTACCTGGGCGTCTACGGCGCCAACACGGCGGGGCTGCCGGCCTACACGCGCATGTTCGGGCAGGTGTTCACGCCGCCCGTCACGCTGGTGTTCGCTCTCAAGACGCTGCTCTTCAGCCTGGCCGTGGCGCTCATCCCCATGGCCGCGGGCCTGCATGCCACGGGCGACCCGCGCGCCCGCTCCGAGCTGGGCGGCTTCGCGCGCATGTTCGCCGTGCTGCTGCTGATCGAGGTCGCCTCGCTGATGGGCAACTACTACTGACCGCCCCGGAAGAATTCCTATCGGACCGCCCCATGAACGATTCCCGCCCCGTACCTCCCGCGCCGCCGCCCGCGGCCGATCCCGCCGATGCGCTGCTGCGCCCCGTGTCGCACCTGGAGCGCAAGGCCGCCGCGCTGCTGCTCTTCACGCTCGCGCTCATCGTCGGCTCGGGCCTGTACCTGCTCTATGCGCGCGGCGTGTTCGAGCCCACGCAGCAGCTCGTGCTCACGGCCGACGATTCCGAGGGCGTGGTCGCGGGCATGGACGTGACCTTCTCGGGCTTCCCGATCGGCCGCGTGCGCCGCACCGAACTCTCGGAGGACGGCAACGTGCGCATCCTGGTCGACGTGCCGCGCAAGGACGCGCACTGGCTGCGCGAGTCGAGCGTGTTCACCCTGGTGCGCGGCATCGTGGGCGGCACCACCATCAAGGCCTACAGCGGCATCCTGACCGACCCGCCGCTGCCGGACGGCGCCGTGCGCCCGGTGCTGCGCGGCGACGCCACGGCCGAGATCCCGCAGCTCATGTCGGCCGCGCGCGAGCTGCTGTCCAACCTGCAGGCCATGACCGCGCAGGACGCTGCCCTGGGCGGCACGCTCGCCAACGTGCGCACGCTCACCGAGCGGCTCAACGCGCCCGGCGGTGCGCTCGGTGTGCTCATGGGCAGCGACGCGGAAGCGAAGAAGATCGCCACCACGCTGGACCGCACCAACCAACTGCTCGCGCGCATCGACGGCATGGCCGCCAAGGCCGACCGGCAGGTGTTCGGCGCGGCCGGGGAGGCCGGCCTGGTGGCCGATGTGCGCAGCACCGCGGTCCAGCTGAACGGCCTGCTGGCCGACACGCGCCAGAGCCTTGCCAAGGTGGACGCCGTGCTGGCCGAGGCCCAGGCCATCGGTGCCAATGCGCGCGAGGCCACCACCGACCTGGGCGCGCTGCGCGCCGATGTGGAGAGCAACCTGCGCAAGGTCGAGGGCCTGGTCAACGAGATCCAGCGCAAATGGCCCTTTGCGCGAGACACGGAGATCAAGCTGCCATGACCACGACGCCCTTCGATGCCCTGGCTTTTCGACGCCTATCCGGCGGCCGCCGCGGCCGCCATCGCCGCGCTCTGGCCGCCGCGGCGCTGTGCGCGGCCATCGGTGCGCTGGCGGGCGGCTGCGCGCAGCGCCCGGCCGTGCCCGAATGGCAGATGAATGCCCACGGCGCGGCCGACAAGGCCACCGAGGCCTACCTCTCGGGCGCCGACCGCGTGGCCGCGCAGGAATGGCGGCGCGCGCGCTCGGAAGTGGCGCGCACCGCGCGGCCCGATTGGCTCGCGCGCGTGGTGCTGCTGGAGTGCGCCGCGCGCGTTGCCAGCCTCGCCCCGGCCGGTTGCGCCGATTTCGAGCCGCTGCGTGCCGATGCCGCGCCCGCCGAACGCGCCTATGCCGACTACCTGGCCGGCCGGGTCGATCCGGCCGCCGCCGCGCTGCTGCCGCCGGCCCAGCAATCCGTGCAGGCTGGGGGCGCTTCGGCGCTGCCGGCGGTGGCCGATCCGCTGGCGCGGCTGGTGGCTGCGGGCGTGCTGATGGTGCAGGGCAGGGCGACGCCGGAGGCCGCGCGCCTGGCCATCGACGCCGCCTCCGCGCAGGGCTGGCGGCGGCCGCTCATGGCCTGGCTGTCATGGGCGGCGGAACGTGCCGCCGAACGCGGCGACGCCGCCGAGGCCGAAGGCCTGCGGCGGCGTCTGGAAGTGCTGGAGCGCAGCGGCGGCTGAACAGTGCCTGTCGCGGCGCAGCGGGGAAGATCGCGCACTGATGAACCCCTGGAAAGGCTGGGCGGCCTGAGCCGCCTGCCGGAGCGGCGCGCTCTCAGGGGTTGATCGGATCGCCCGGCAGGATCTGTTCCAGGTGCGCGGGGATGTTCACCAGCGAATCTGCCGCCTGCACGGCTTCATCGGGAACGAGGTTCATGGCCGTGGCCGCCACCGCCAGCAACACCGTGGCGGTGAAGGCAACGAACGCGCGGGGGCCATTCAAGCGGTTGCGTTTCATGGCGGTCTCCTTGCAGCAGCGGAATAAAGGGGGTAAGGGAGCACGCAATGCGTGCGGGAATGAACGCATTACATCGCTGCCCCCCGGCCTCCGTCTGTCGGACGGGCGCGCGTGGACGTGTGCTGCAACGGGAGTTACCCTTGGTTGCGCGCTCTGCCCTTGAATGGCCCCGAAAGGCCGGCCGCGCCTCAGCAGGGTGACAGGTGGCGGGCCAGTGCCGAGGCCGTGAGCGGTTGGCCCGCAGGCCACCGGTCGGCTGCCAGGCCGTGGGCATGGCACGCGGCACGGGCCGCATCGAAAGCCGACCCGGCTTCCCCGGAATGCGCCGCCCAGACGGCTCCCAGAAAACCCGCCAGCACGTCGCCGGTTCCGCCCGTGGCCAGGCGCGCGTTGCCGGTCGGGTTGATGTGCACGGCTTCGCCCGGCGCCGCGATGGCGCTGCCCGACCCCTTGAGCACCACCACGCATCGGAAGCGATCGGCGAGCGCCTGCGCCGCACCGAGGCGGTCGGCCTGTACGGCCGCCGTGTCCGTGCCGAGCAGCCGGGCCGCCTCCAGCGGATGCGGCGTGAGCACGGTCGGGTTCGTGCCATGGCGGACCTCGCGGGCCTGCAACTGCGAAGCCAGGGCGGCGTCGGACGCGACGGCGTTGAGGCCGTCCGCGTCGAGCACCAGCCGCGGCGCCTCAGCCAGCACGCGCGGCAGCACGCGGCGGACAGCCTGCCCGCCGCCGCAGCCGCACACCACCGTCGCGTGGTCCATCCCGAGCGCGTCGAAGCGGCGCAGCATCGCTTCGGGCTGGAGCGGGTCCACCACGAGGGAATCGGCGCCATCGCCGTCCAGCAGCGCCACCAGAACCCGGCCTGCGCCTCCGTGCAGGGCCGCCGAGGCGGCCAGCAGCGCCGCGCCGGTCATGCCCATGCCCCGCGCGCCGAGGGGCTCGCCCCCGACCACCGCCACATCGCCGTAGCTGCCCTTGTGGGAGGCATGTGCGCGGCGGGCGGGCATGCCCGGCCCCGAGAGCCAGGCCGTCGCGGCCGCTTCGGCGGCATCCACGCCCAGCCCGTCCAGCCAGACGCTGCCTGCGGCGTCGCGCCCCACGCCCGTGAACCAGCCGGGCTTGGCGGTCAGCAGGCCGAGCGTGTGGCGCGGTGCCGCCGAAGGGGGCTGCACGGGTTCCAGGCCGGGAAGGTATTGGCCCGTGTCGGCCGCCAGCCCCGAAGGCCCGTCCACGCAGAGCACGGCCGCGGCGCTGCCGCGCACCGCGTGCAACAGCGCCTGCAGCCGGGGATCGGGCGGGGGTGCACCGTCCGGCCGGGCCGCGAGGCCGATCCCCAGCAGCGCGTCGATGCACAGGTCATCGGCGCCCAGCGCCTCGGGCGCACCATCGACGAACGGCACGCCGGCTGCCTGCGCCCGCTCCCAGGCATGCCGGGCATCGGCCGGGGCCGTTTCCGCGCTGCCGAGCCAGCTCACCTGCACCGCGAGGCCGTGGCGGTGCAGGCGCAGCGCGGCTTCCAGGCCATCGCCCCCGTTGTTGCCGGCCCCGCAGGCGACCCAGACGCGCCGTGCGTGCGGGGCCACGGCCAGTGCCAGCCGCGCCACTGCCTGTCCCGCACGCTCCATCAGCGTGTAAGGGGGCAGGGCGTCCATCGCGGCGCGTTCGATGCGGCGCGTGGCGGCGGCGCCGAAGAGGGCGTGCGGGGTGTCGGAGGTGATGCGGTGCATGGGGTGGTCAGGAAAGCGGGCCGTGGTGCCTCCGGGCATTGTGGCGCCGCGCTGCCGGCCCCCTGCATGGGGCGGCACCTCCCGGAATCAGAAGCGCCGCACGCCGAAGCTCTGCACGTCCACCTCGGGGGCGCGCTGGGCGATGAGGTCTGCCACCACCCGGGCGCTGCCGCAGGCCAGCGCCCAGCCGCATGCACCGTGGCCGGCATTGATCCACACGCCCGGTGCGCCGCTGGCACCCACCAGCGGCAGGCCGTCCGGCAGCATCGGGCGGGCGCCGCGCCAGGTCTGCACCTGGGACGACGACCATTGGGCGCCGCCCGGAAACCACCCCGAAGCCGCGTTATAGAGGGTCTGCAGCGTGGCGGCATGCTGTGTTCCGTCGCCTGTGCCCAGTTCCGCGCCGCCGCCCACGCGCACCCGCTGCCCCTGGCGCGCGATGGTGAGCCGGTGCACGGGATCGATGACCGTGCCTTGCGGCGCGTGCGTGTCCTCGCGCAGCGGCGCGCTGATGGTGTAGCCGTGCAGCGCCGCCATCGGAGCCGGTGTGCCCATCGGCCGCACCAGCCCCGCCGCGGCCAGCCCGGCGCAGACCACCACCGCGTCGAAGCGGCGGGCTTCCGGCTCGCCGTCCAGCAGCACGCCGGCCGGCGCCGAACGCAGCGATGCCACGCGCGCCTGGAACACGAACTGCGCGCCCCGGGCCTGCGCGGCGTAGCGCAGCATCTGCGCGAACAGGCGGCAATTGCCGGATTCGCCTTCCGGCACGTGCAGTGCACCGGCGAGTTCGTTGTCCACGGCCAGCCCGGGCTCGATCAGCCGCGCGGTGGCGGCATCCACATCCAGCACACGCACGCCGGCGTCCCGCAGGAACCGCACGGCGGGCTGCACCCTCTCCAGATCGGCGGGCGAGCGCAGCAGGACGAGCACGCCCTGGCTGCTTTCGGGGTCTAGCTCCAGCGATTGCGCCACCTGCCGCATGCGGGCATGGCTGTACAGGCCGAACCGGGCCAGCGCCGCCACGGCCGATTCGGCCATCGGGCCCTTGGCGGCCCGCCGGTGCCGCCACAGCCATCGTAGCTCGGACAGTCCCGCTCCCTGCGCCAGCCGGATCGCCGCATGCCGGCCCCAGAGCCGCTGCCGTGCGGGCCCGCCGATGCCTGGCGCGGCCCAGGGAATCAGCGGAGCGGGGGAGAGCAGGCCGGCATTGGCGAAGCTCGCCTCCTCGGCCGCGGCGCCGCGCTGTTCGAAAACCGTGACGGCGTGCCCGTCGCAGGCCAGTTCATAAGCGGTGGCGGTGCCGACGATCCCGGCGCCGACGATGGCGATGTGCATGGTGGAATGAGAAAGCCGGCGGCGCGGGCCGGCAGTAAGGGTTCGGGTCGAACGGCCCGGCGCTTCCGGACGTCCGGGGCTGCCGCCAGGAGAAGGGCGGACGGCCCACTATGCTAGAATCTCGGGGTTTTGCTGTGAGGGGCGCTCTTTCGGGGGCCAATTGCGGCGAAATCAATCGCAAACCGGCCTTTTCAAGGTGCCACCCCGCGTCACGCAGGGTGGTTGGCGGGCCGGATTTTAGACCCAACCTTCGGAGAATTCTCATGTCCGTCACCATGCGCGAAATGCTGGAAGCCGGTGTCCACTTCGGTCACCAAACCCGCTTCTGGAACCCCAAGATGGCCCCGTTCATCTTCGGTCATCGCAACAAGATCCACATCATCAACCTGGAAAAGTCGCTGCCGCTGTTCCAGGACGCACAGAAGTTCGCCAAGCAGCTCACGGCCAACCGCGGCACGATCCTGATGGTCGGCACGAAGCGCCAGGCCCGTGAAATCCTGGCCACCGAAGCGCAGCGCGCCGGCGTGCCTTTCGTCGACCAGCGCTGGCTGGGCGGCATGCTGACCAACTTCAAGACCGTCAAGACCTCCATCAAGCGTCTGAAGGACATGAAGGCCCAGCAGGAAGCCGGCCTGGAAACCATGAGCAAGAAAGAGCAACTCACGTTCACGCGTGAGATCGAGAAGCTCGAAAAGGACATCGGCGGCATCCAGGACATGAATGCCCTGCCGGACGCCATCTTCATCATCGACGTCGGCTTCCACAAGATCGCCGTCGCCGAAGCCAAGAAGCTGGGCATCCCGCTGATCGGCGTGGTGGACTCCAACCACTCGCCTGAAGGCATCGACTACGTGATTCCCGGCAACGACGACTCGGCCAAGGCCGTGGCCCTGTACGCCCGCGGCATCGCCGACGCCATCATCGAAGGCCGCGCCGATGCGGTGAACGACGTTGCCAAGGCCGTGGCCCCTGAAGGCTCGGACGAATTCGTGGAAGTGGAAGAAACCGCTGCCTGAAGGCCCGGCCGCGCGACCTGTCGCGAATGAAAGAGGGGCTCCTGGTTAGCCCCCTTTTTTTTAGCCTTGAATCCTGTAACGAACTGAACTGACTCTGGAGAACAACGATGGCTGCAATTACCGCAAGCATGGTCGCCGAACTGCGCGCAAAGACCGACGCGCCCATGATGGAATGCAAGAAGGCCCTGACGGAGGCCGATGGCGATCTGGCCAAGGCCGAAGAGCTGCTGCGCGTCAAGCTGGGCACCAAGGCCGGCAAGGCCGCCTCCCGCATCACCGCTGAAGGCGTGGTGTCCGCATCGATCAACGGCACGAACGGTGGCCTGATCGAAGTGAACAGCGAAACCGACTTCGTCAGCAAGAACGACAGCTTCATCGCGCTGGCCAAGGCCGCGGCCGATCTGGTTGCCCAGCACAATCCTGCCGACGTGGCCGCCCTGAGCGCGCTGCCCTACAGCCAGGACGGCTTCGGCCCGACGCTGGAAGACGTGCGCAAGGGTCTCGTGGGCAAGATCGGCGAGAACATGAGCTTCCGCCGCTTCAAGCACTTCGGCGGCAGCTCCAAGCTGGCTTCCTATCTGCATGGAACGCGCATCGGTGTCGTGGTCGAGTTCGACGGCGATGAAGCGGCTGCCAAGGACGTCGCGATGCACATCGCCGCCATGAAGCCCGTGGCCCTGACCAGCGCCGACGTGCCTGCCGACCTGATCGAGAAGGAGCGCTCGGTCGCCGCGGCCAAGGCTGCGGAAGACAAGGCCAAGGCCGAAGCCGAAGGCAAGCCGGTGCAATCCGACGAAATCGTTGCCAAGCGCATCGAAGGCGGCGTGCAGAAGTACCTGAAGGAAGTGTCTCTGTTCAACCAGGCCTTCGTGAAGAACGACAAGCAGACCGTGGAACAGATGCTCAAGGCCACCGGCACCACCGTGAAGAGCTTCACGCTCTACGTGGTGGGTGAAGGCATCGAGAAGAAGGTGGATGACTTCGCAGCCGAAGTCGCCGCGCAGGTGGCTGCCGCCAAGGCCGCTGCCTGATCCTTCCGATACGCAACTGCTGCCCCGACTCCAACATCTCAAGAGAAACGCCCATGACCCTCGCCGCCCCAGCCCACAAGCGCATTCTGCTCAAGTTGTCTGGCGAGGCCCTCATGGGCGACGATGCGTTCGGTATCAACCGGGCCACCATCGTCCGCATGGTGGAGGAGATCGCCGAGGTGACGCGCCTGGGCGTGCAGGTCGCCGTGGTGATCGGGGGCGGGAATATTTTTCGCGGGGTTGCGGGTGGTTCGGTCGGCATGGACCGTGCGACGGCCGACTACATGGGGATGCTGGCCACGGTCATGAATGCCCTGGCGCTCGCGGATGCGATGGACAAGCAGGGCCTCACCGCACGCGTCATGTCCGCCATTGCCATCGAGCAGGTCGTCGAGCCCTATGTGAGGCCCAAGGCGCTGCAGTACCTCGAGGAAGGCAAGGTGGTGGTTTTTGCCGCCGGCACGGGCAACCCGTTCTTCACGACGGACACCGCCGCAGCACTGCGGGGCGCAGAGATCGGCGCCGAGGTCGTGCTCAAGGCCACCAAGGTGGACGGCGTCTACACGGCCGATCCCAAGAAGGACCCCACGGCAACGCGCTACACGAAGCTCACGTTCGACGAGGCCATGGGGCGCAACCTAGGCATCCTCGACGCCACGGCGTTCGCGCTCTGCCGGGATCAGAAGCTGCCCATCCGCGTCTTCTCCATCATCAAGCACGGAGCGCTCTTGCGCGTGGTGATGGGCGAGGACGAAGGTACGCTGGTGTACGCTTGACGTTGGATTGGGTCTGGTGGCCGATGGCTGCTGCCGGCCGGATGGCGAAGACGCGCTGCGTGCACGCACAGGAGAACACATGACGATTGCCGACATCAAGAAAAATGCCGAAGCCAAGATGGACCAATCCATCGTGGCCTTCAAGAACAATCTCTCGAAGATCCGCACGGGCCGTGCGAATCCCGCCCTGCTGGACAGCGTGCAGGTCGAGTACTACGGTTCCACGGTGCCGCTCTCGCAGGTCGCCAACGTGACCTTGCTCGATGCGCGCACCATCAGCGTCCAGCCCTGGGAAAAGGGCATGGGGGCCAAGATCGAAAAAGCCATTCGCGAAAGCGATCTGGGCCTGAATCCCGCTTCGATGGGCGAGTTGATCCGGGTTCCGATGCCGCCGATGAGCGAAGAGCGCCGCAAGGAAATGACCAAGCTGGCGCGCAATGAAGGCGAAAGCGCGAAGATCGCCGTGCGCAACCTGCGCCGCGATGCCAATGAGGCCGTCAAGAAGCTCGTCAAGGACAAGCTCGCTTCCGAAGACGAGCAAAAGCGCGCGGAAGGCGATATCCAGAAGGTCACCGACAAGCACATCGCCGAGGTCGATACCTTGGTGAGCAGCAAGGAACAGGAAATCATGGCGGTCTGATCGCTTCCCGTTGCGTACGGGATCGATCGATGTCTTCCATGCCCCATTCCTCTTCTGCCGTTCCCCACCACATCGCCATCGTCATGGATGGCAATGGGCGGTGGGCCACGCGCCGCTTTTTACCTCGGCTTGCGGGCCACAAGCAGGGCGTGGATGCCCTGAAGCAATGCGCCCGCGACTGCGTCGAGCGGGGCGTGGGCGTGTTGACCGTGTTTGCGTTCTCTTCGGAGAACTGGAATCGCCCCGCCGAAGAAGTTTCGGGCCTGATGGACCTGCTGGCCAAAGCGCTGTCCAGAGAGGTTCCGCAACTGCGCAAGGATGGCGTGCGCCTGCATTTCGTGGGAGAGAAGTCCACGCTCTCCGAGAAGGTCCGGGCCGGACTCGCCCAGGCGGAAGCGGCCACCGAGCACAACACCCGGCTGGTTCTCAACGTGTGCTTCAACTACGGCGGCCGTTGGGACATCGCCCAGGCCGCATCCGCGCTTGCCGCCCGCGGCGAACCGATCACCGAAGCCAGTCTGCACACTGCCATGGGGCTGGCCCATGTGCCCGATCCCGACCTGGTGATCCGCACCGGCGGCGAAATGCGCATCAGCAACTTCCTGCTCTGGCAGTGCGCATATTCCGAGCTGTATTTCAGCGACCGTCTCTGGCCTGATTTCAACGCAGAAGCGCTGGACCAGGCCATCGCAGCCTATGGCGCGCGCGAGCGCCGTTTCGGCAAGACTTCCGAACAGTTGGTGGCGCCTCCGACATCGTCGGTGTGCGCCTGAAGGGCCTTTCATGCTGCTGCCGCGCATCCTCACGGCCATCGTCCTGCTGGCCATCCTGCTGCCTGCGCTCTTTGCCAGTTCCGTTCTGCCGTTCGCGATCGTCGTGCTGGTCATGATGGCTGCGGCGGCCTGGGAATGGGGCCGCATGCAGGGGTACGGCCATCCGGCTGCCCTCGGGGTGGGGGCGGTCTGCGTATTGCTTTGCGCTGCCAGCTGGGCCGGGGGATGGACGGATCGTCCATTGCCGTGGCTCTGGAGCGTTGCGGGTGCGGCGTGGGTGCTGTGCGGTGCCTGGCTCCTGCGGGCAGGTGTCGCCGGATGGCCGCGCATACCGCATGCGGTCCGCCTTGCCGGCGGGGTTCTTGCGCTCTGGCTGGCCTGGTTGGCCGTCGTCCAGGCCAGAACCATCGGCATCAACTTCCTTCTCTCCGTGCTGGTTCTGGTCTGGGTGGCGGATGTCTTTGCCTACTTTGCCGGGCGCACGTTCGGACTTCGCTTCACACGCTCCAAGCTCGCGCCCTCCATCAGCCCTGGCAAAAGCTGGGAGGGGGTCTGGGGCGGCATGGCCGGCGTGGTCATACTCGCCTTTGCCTGGACTGCGGCAGACTCCATGTGGCACATGGCCGTACCGAGCTTCTATACCCGGCTGGCGGCCCAGGGGTGGTGGCTGCTGGTCATCGGGGCGGTGTTCATGGCCTGCATGAGCGTCGTAGGCGACCTGGTCGAGTCGCTGGTCAAGCGCAGTGTCGGTGTCAAGGACAGCAGCAGCCTGTTGCCCGGTCATGGCGGTGTTCTCGATCGTGTCGACGCGCTCTTGCCGACGTTGCCCCTGGCCATGATGCTCACCCATTTCGCTGCTCCATGAAACAGCGCCTTACCGTTCTTGGCTCCACGGGTTCCATAGGAACCAATACCCTGGATGTCGTAGCCCGCCATCCGGATCGCTATGAAGTGTTCGCACTCAGTGCGGCGACCCAGGTCGATGCGATGTGGGCGCAATGCGCACGCTTCCGGCCGCGCTTTGCGGTGATGGCTGGGGAGGGGCAGGCGCGTTTGCTGCGCGAAAAGCTGCTCGCGCACGGGCTGCCCACCGAAGTGCTCGATACGCCGGACGCCCTGGAAATCATTGCCGCGCACCCTGAAGTGGACGCGGTGATGGCGGCCATCGTCGGGGCGGCGGGACTGGCCCCGTGCCTGGCGGCTGCAAAGGCTGGAAAGCGCCTGCTGCTGGCCAACAAAGAGGCGCTGGTCGTCGGTGGAGAGGTGTTCATGGCGGCGGTTCGTGACGGCGGCGCCACCTTGCTGCCCATCGATAGCGAGCATTCCGCCATCTTCCAGTGCCTGCCCGAAGACCCATCCACATGGTCCCGGCGTGTGGACCACATCCTGCTCACCGCGTCCGGCGGACCTTTCCGCATGCGCGAGCCGGGCAGCCTGCGCGACGTGACGCCCGAACAGGCATGCGCCCATCCCAACTTTTCGATGGGGCGAAAGATTTCGGTCGATTCCGCGACCATGATGAACAAGGCGCTCGAAGTCATCGAAGCACGCTGGCTCTTCAACCTCGCCCCGGAGCAGATCCAGGTCGTCATCCATCCCCAGCAGATCATCCACTCGATGGTGCAGTTCAAGGACGCCTCCGTGCTGGCGCAGATGGGCACGCCGGACATGCGCGTACCGATCGCCTGCGGCCTTGCCTGGCCGGAGCGCATCGACAGCGGCACTCCCAGGCTGGACTTCCGCAGCCTTGCAGCGCTGACCTTCGAAGAGGCCGATGCCGTCCGCTTCCCTGGATTGCACCTGTCCTGGCAGGCCTTGCGGGCGGCGCCCGGCACCACCGCAGTCCTCAATGCCGCCAATGAAGTGGCTGTGGCATCGTTCCTTGAGCGCCGTATCCGTTTCGATCAGATCCATCGGCTCAACCTTGCAACTTTGGAGGCGGTTTCGCCCTCCAATCCGGATTCGCTCGGCGCATTGCTCGATCTGGATGCCCAGGCGCGCTCGGTAGCACGGCACCGGGCCGAGCGGCTCGCGGCCTGAGTTCGCGCCATCTCCACCGCACGGGAGTGCAACCATGCTTCTCACGATCGTCGCCTTCATCGTTGCCCTCGGCTTGCTCATCGCGGTGCATGAATACGGCCATTACCGCGTCGCCGTGGCGTGCGGCGTCAAGGTGCTGCGCTTCTCGGTAGGCTTCGGCAAGCCGCTGTTGCGTTGGCAGCCGCAGGGCTCGCCGACGGAATTCGTCATCGGCGCTTTCCCCCTGGGCGGGTATGTCCGCATGCTCGACGAGCGCGAGGCTCCGGTGGATGCCGCGGAGCGTCACCTGGCTTTCAATAACCAGCCGCTGCGCTCCCGGGCCGCCATCGTTGCCGCCGGGCCGATCGCGAACCTGCTGCTGGCCATCCTTCTCTACGCGGCTGTGAACTGGCTCGGTGTGGATGAACCCAAGGCCATCCTGGCAAGCCCTGCTGTGGGGTCCGTGGCCCATCAGGCAGGGCTTCGCGGGGGCGAACTCGTGACAGCGGCCGCTATGGGTGCCGAGGAGCCGGAGCCCGTGCGCTCTTTCGAGGATCTGCGTTGGACGCTCACGCGGGGGGCGCTCGACAACCAGGACGTCCGTCTGGAGGTCGAGACCACGCCGGGAGGCGGGCGCCGCGAACTGGTGCTCGCACTCCATGATTTCGATGCGCGGGAAGCCGATGCGCAGCTGTTCCGCAAGATCGGCGTGATCGGTCCCTGGACGAAACCTGTCATTGGCGAAGTCGTTGCCGGGGGAGCCGCGCAGCGCTCGGGACTGCGCGAGGGCGATACGGTCTTGCAGGTGGGGGCGACTCCGGTGGTGGACGGACAGCAACTGCGTGAACTGATCCGTGCATCGGTGCGCGATGGTGCACCGCTGCCGCAGGTCTGGCGGATCGTCCGTGCGGGACAGTCCCTTGACCTTCAGGTCACGCCGGACGTGGTGCGCCAGGACGGTGCGGCGCCCGCGGGGCGGGTGGGTGCCTATGTGGGGGCCCTGCCTGCGATGATCACGGTCCGGTACGGCCCCATCGAAGGGTTGTGGAACGGCGTGGTCAGGACCTGGGAGGTCTCGGCACTGACGCTGCGCATGATGGGACGGATGGTCGTGGGCGAAGCGTCTCTCAAGAATCTGAGCGGGCCGCTGACCATCGCCGACTACGCGGGCCGTTCGGCCAGCCTCGGATTCACGCAGTACCTGGTGTTCCTGGCGCTGATCAGCGTGAGCCTCGGGGTCTTGAACCTGCTTCCGTTGCCGGTCCTCGATGGCGGGCACCTGATGTATTATCTTTGGGAAGGCGTGACCGGCAAGGGCGTGTCCGATGCCTGGATGGAGCGGCTGCAAAGGGGTGGCGTCGCATTGCTCCTTGTGATGATGTCCATCGCCCTCTTCAACGATGTCACCCGGCTTTTTGGCTAACCTTTCGCCGCATGAATTCGCCATGACGGCATCAGTTCACTCATGAAAAAACACATCAATCGCCTGGGCGTGCGTACGGCATGCGCCGTGGCCGCCATGGTTTTCGTCGCGCAGGCGGCCTGGGCCCTTGAGCCGTTCAAGGTCCAGGACATCCGGGTGGAAGGTCTGCAACGGGTTGAGCCGGGCACCGTATTCGCTTCCATGCCCCTCAGGGTGGGTGATGACTACAACGACGAAAAGGGCGCTGCGGCCATCCGCTCGCTTTTCGCGTTGGGCCTGTTCAAGGACGTACGGCTGGAAGCCAATGGCAATGTGCTCGTGGTGGTCGTGGAAGAACGCCCCACCATTGCCGATGTCGACTTTGCCGGTACGCGCGAGTTCGACAAGGACACCCTCAAGAAGGCCATGCGCGATGTCGGCCTGACCGAAGGCCGCCCTTACGACAAGGCGTTGACCGATCGGGCCGAGCAGGAACTCAAGCGCCAATACATCAACAAGAGCCTGTACGGCGCCGAGGTCGTGACCACGGTCACGCCCATCGAGCGCAATCGCGTCAATCTCACCTTCACGGTGACCGAAGGCGATCCCGCGAAGATCAAGGAAATCCACGTCGTGGGTGCGAAGGCATTCAGCGAGTCCACGCTCAAGGGCCTCTTCGACCAGGACACTGGCGGCTGGTTGAGCTGGTACACCAAGTCCGACCGCTATTCGCGCACCAAGCTCAACGCGGATCTGGAAACGCTGCGGTCCTACTACCTTGCCCGCGGCTATCTCGAATTCCGGATCGACTCCACGCAGGTCGCGATCTCCCCAGACAAGCAGGACATCACCATCACGGTGAACATCACGGAAGGCGAGCGCTACGTGGTGTCCGGGGTCAAGCTGGAAGGCAACTACCTTGAGCGGGACGATGAATTCAAGTCGCTCATCACCATCCAGGCCGGCGAGCCTTACAACGCGGACAAGGTGACGGAAACCACCAAGGCGTTCACGGACCATTTCGGTAATTTCGGCTTTGCCTTTGCCCGCGTCGAGGCCGTGCCTGAGATCGACCGCGAGAGCAATCGCGTGGCACTCGTGCTGCGTGCCGAGCCTTCGCGCCGCGCCTATGTGCGCCGCATTGCCGTGAGCGGCAACAACCGCACGCGCGATGAAGTCATCCGCCGTGAATTCCGCCAGTACGAGGCATCCTGGTACGACGGAGACAAGATCCGCCTCTCCCGTGACCGGGTAGACCGCCTTGGATACTTCACCGAGGTGAATGTCGAGACGCAGGAAGTCGCGGGCTCTCCGGACCAGGTGGATCTGGTGGTGAACGTGGCCGAAAAGCCCACGGGCTCCCTGCAGCTGGGTGCCGGCTTCTCCAGCGCGGAAAAGGTCTCGGTTTCCTTCAGCATCAAGCAGGAAAACGTCTTCGGCTCGGGCAACTACCTGGGCGTCGATGTGAATACCAGCAAGTACCGCCGCACGCTGGTGTTCAGCACGACGAATCCGTATTTCACGCAGGACGGCATCTCGCGCACGCTCGACGTCTACTACCGCACGGACAAGCCGTACGAAGACCAGGGCGGCAATTACGAGTTGATCACGGCGGGCACCAGCGTCCGTTTCGGTATCCCGTTCAGCGAAACGGATACGGTGTTCTTCGGCGGTGGCCTGGAGCAGACGCGCATCAAGCTGGGTACCAACATTCCGTCGGCCTACCTGTCGTATGCGACCACCTATGGCGCCAGCAGCACTGCCATTCCCCTCACGATCGGCTGGTCGCGCGATGACCGCGACAGCGCGCTGGCTCCCAATTCCGGCCGGTACCAGCGGTTGAACTCCGATTGGTCGGTGGCTGGCGATGCGCGTTACGTGCGGGCCAACTACCAGTTCCAGCAGTACGTGCCGCTGAACAAGAAATTCACCGTGGCATTCAATTCCGAACTCGGTTGGGGCAAGGGCCTGAATGGCCGGCCGTTCCCGGTGTTCAAGAACTTCTATTCGGGCGGCCTCGGTTCGGTCCGCGGCTTCGACCAGGGAACGCTGGGCCCGCGCGATGTCACGGGCGCATCGCTGGGTGGACCGAAGAAGGTCACCCTCAATGCGGAACTCATCGCGCCGTTCCCGGGTGCGGGCAACGACCGCACGCTGCGTGTGTTCACGTTCGTGGACGCAGGCAACGTATACGGCGAAGACGAGAAAGTGACCCTCAGCGACATGCGTGTCTCTGCCGGTCTCGGCTTGAGCTGGATCTCCCCGCTCGGCCCGCTTCGCCTCGCTTTTGCGCAACCGGTGCGCAAGTTCGCCGGCGATAGAATCCAGAAACTGCAATTCCAGATCGGAACGTCTTTCTAATGAAATCCCTTTCCCGCCATATTCCCCTGGTCCTTCTGCTCGGCACGCTCGGCGCTGCCGTGCCTGCGCAGGCACAGGAGTTCAAGGCCGGCTTCGTGAGTACCGACCGCATCTTCCGCGAAGCCAGCACGGCCAAGGCCGCGCAAGCCAAGCTGGAGCAAGAATTCGCCAAGCGCGAGAAGGACCTTGTCGATCAAGGCAACTCGCTCAAATCGGCTACCGAGAAATTCGAGCGCGAGGCACCGACGATGGCGGAAAGCCAGCGCGCGACCCGCCAGCGCCAGCTGTCGGAGCAAGACCGGGACTTCCAGCGCAAGCGCCGTGAATTCCAGGACGATCTGGCCGCCCGCAAGAACGAAGAGCTGGGCCAGGTGCTCGAGCGCGCCAACAAGGCAGTCAAGCAGGTGGCAGAAGCCGAGAAGTACGACGTGATCCTGCAAGAGGCCGTCTACATCAACCCTAAGCACGACATCACCGAAAAGGTGATCAAGGCGCTCAATGCCGGCGCTGGCGCGAAGTGATCGCAACCGCTGCGGCCTGGTTCGCACGGGGCGCCCCACGTGAGTCTGCGTCTTGGGCAGATTGTTGAGGCGCTGGGCGGAACGATCGAAGGAGGCGACAGCAATGTCGAGGTTCGCCGCATCGCACCGCTCGACTCTGCAGAGCCGGGTGACCTGGCTTTTCTGAGCAACCCGCGCTACCAGCAACAACTGGCCGCCTCCCGGGCGGCCTGTGTCATTGTGGCTCCCGCATCGCGCGAGGCCGCCTTGGCGCGGGGCGCGTGCATCGTGGCGGACGACCCGTATGCCTACTTCGCACGGGTGACCCAGCTCTGGAAACGGCACCAAGGCCGTGGCGCGGTCGCGGGCGTGCATCCGTCCGCCGTGGTGGACCCCCTGGCTTGCGTCGATCCCACCGCAACCGTCGGTCCTTTGTGTGTCGTGGAGCGTGGCGCGCACATCGGTGCGGGCACCGTCCTCAAGTCCCGGGTGACCGTGGGCGAAGACTGCCGCATCGGAGAGCGCTGCCTGCTGCACCCAGGTGTCGTGATCGGTGCCGATGGATTCGGATTTGCCCACCAGGGTGGCGAGTGGGTCAAGATCGAGCAACTGGGTGCCGTGCGCATCGGTGACGATGTCGAGATCGGCGCGAACACCTGCATCGACCGCGGCGCGCTGGACGACACCGTCATCGAAGACGGCGCCAAGCTCGACAACCTCATCCAGATCGCCCACAACGTGCGGATCGGGCGCCACACGGCCATGGCCGGCTGCACCGGCGTGGCGGGCAGCACGCGCATCGGTGCGCATTGCACGATCGGTGGCGCGGCGATCATCGTCGGTCACATCGACATCGCAGACCGCG
Organism: Paracidovorax konjaci; assembly: GCF_900112675.1. Taxonomy (GTDB): domain Bacteria; phylum Pseudomonadota; class Gammaproteobacteria; order Burkholderiales; family Burkholderiaceae_C; genus Paracidovorax; species Paracidovorax konjaci. Next base: position 53,595 of record NZ_FOMQ01000010.1, read on the forward strand.
TGAATGTGTCCGCCGGGACCGTCATCTCGCGCTCCATCTCACGCCCAGGCACTTACACCGGGGTGTTTCCCTTCGACGAGAATGCGAAGTGGGAAAAGAACGCGGCCACGCTCAAGCAGCTCCATGCGCTGCGGGCACGCATCAAGGCCCTCGAAGAACACATACGAAAAAACGGTCAGACCGCTCAATTCCAATGATGGACATCCACCAAATTCTCAAGCTTTTGCCGCACCGCTATCCCTTCCTGCTGGTGGACCGCGTTGTTGAACTCGAACGCGGTCAGCGCATCCAGGCGCTCAAGAACGTTTCGATCAACGAGCCCTTTTTCACCGGGCATTTCCCGAGCCGGCCCGTGATGCCGGGGGTGCTGATGCTCGAAGCGCTCGCGCAGGCGGCGGGCCTGCTGTCCTTCGACATGATGGGCGAGGCGCCCGGCGACGACAAGGTGTTCTACTTCGTCGGCATCGACGGCGCGCGCTTCAAGCGTCCCGTGGAGCCGGGCGATCAACTGATCCTCGACGTGCGGCTCGACCGCATCAAGGGCGGCATCTACAAGTTCGTGGGCGTGGCCCGCGTCGGCGACAACGTGGCCTGCGAGGCCGAGATCATGTGCACCATGCGCACGGTGGCCTGAGTGCCACGCGGGGCGCAGCAGAACAGGGCAACACGGCGGGACGGCAGGCGATGACGACGACCATCCATACGGCGGCCAGCGGGGGTATCCATGCCACCGCCATCGTGGCATCGGGTGCGCAGATCGACACCACGGTCACCATCGGGCCCTATTCGGTCATCGGGCCGGGAGTCACCATCGGGGCGGGCACCACGGTGGGGCCGCACTGCGTGATCGAGGGTTTGACCTCCATCGGCCGCGACAACCGTATCTTCCAGTTCACTTCGCTGGGCGCCGCACCGCAGGACAAGAAGTACGCGGGCGAACCCACGCGGCTCGAGATAGGCGATCGCAACACGGTCCGGGAGTTCTGCACGTTCAACACGGGAACCGTCCAGGACCGCGGTGTGACTTCCATCGGCGATGACAACTGGATCATGGCCTATGTGCACATTGCGCACGACTGCCAGGTGGGCAACCAGACCATTCTGGCCAACAACGCCACGCTGGCGGGCCATGTGCATGTGGGCGATCTCGCGATCATCGGGGGCCTCACGGGCATTCACCAGTTCACCAAGGTCGGTGCGCATGCGATGGCGGGATTCGCGAGCCACATCTCGCAGGACGTGCCTCCTTTCATGATGGTGGACGGCAACCCGCTGGCCGTTCGAGGCCTCAACCTCGAAGGGCTGCGGCGCCGTGGGTTTTCTGCCCAGCGCATCGCGGCGCTCAAGCAGGCCCACCGGCTGCTGTACCGCCAGGGCCTGACCCTGGAAGCCGCGCGCGCGGAGATCGGGACCCTGCCCGAGGCCCATCCCGAAGCTGCTGCGGACATTGCGCTGCTGCTCGATTTCATTGCCTCTTCCACCCGCGGGCTGGCCCGCTGAACCGACCATGGCGGGGCAACCGAATCACGGGCGCGTGGCCGCGCCGCAGCAGGCACGACCCTCACCCCGTATCGCCATGGTGGCCGGGGAGACCTCCGGCGACCTGCTGGCTGGCCTGTTGATCGACGGCCTGCAGGAGCGCTGGCCGGGCGTGCAGGGAGCAGGCATCGGTGGGCCGCAGATGCAGCGGCGCGGCTTCGATGCGTGGTGGCCCAGCGAGCGGCTGGCCGTGCACGGGTACAGCGTTGAACTGGTCCGCAAGCTCTGGGGCATCTTCCGCATCCGGCAGCAGCTGCGAAAGCGGCTGCTGGCCGATCGTCCCGATGTGTTCATCGGCGTGGACGCGCCCGATTTCAATCTGGGGCTGGAATCCGATCTGCGTGCGGCCGGTATTCGCACGGTCCATTTCGTCTGCCCGTCCGTCTGGGCGTGGCGTGCCGAGCGCCTGGAAAAGATCCGGCGCAGCGCCGATCATGTGCTCTGCATTTTTCCATTCGAGCCAGCGCTGCTCGCCAGCCATGGCATCGCGGCCACCTATGTCGGCCATCCGCTGGCCAATGTCATCCCCATGGCGCCGGACCGCACGTCTGCGCGGGTGCAACTCGGGTTCTCTGCGGACGACGAGGTGCTGGCGATCCTGCCGGGAAGCCGCTCCGCCGAGATTGCCTACATCGCACGGCCGTTCTTCCAGGCCGCCGCGCTGATCCGCAAGGCCCGCCCGGGCATTCGCATGGTGGTGCCTGCCGTACCGGCGCTCCAGGCGCGCGTCGAAGCTGCCGTGCGCGAGGCCGGACTGCAGGACGCGGTCAAGGTGGTCGCGGGGCAGTCGCATGCGGCGTTGGCGGCCTGCGACTGCACGCTTATCGCCAGCGGAACGGCGACCCTGGAAGCCGCGCTCTTCAAGCGGCCGATGGTGATCGCGTACCACATGCACCCCATCAGCTGGCGACTGATGCAGCGCAAGCAACTGCAGCCCTGGGTGGGCCTGCCCAACATCCTCTGCGGAGAGTTCGTCGTGCCCGAACTGATCCAGGATGCCGCCACCCCCGAAGCCCTGGCGAAGGCGGTACTGCAGTGGCTTGATGCTCCTCCCGCGGTGCGCGGTGCGCTGGAGCAGCGATTCACTGCGCTCCACGAAGAACTGCGCCGGGATACCCCGCGATTGGCTGCCGATGCGATCCAGAAAATCCTTGCCCAAGGCTGACCAGGCCCATCTCCCCTGGCATCCGCCAGGCCTCCTCGCCGGAGTGGACGAAGCGGGCCGTGGGCCGTTGGCCGGGCCGGTGGTCGCGGCCGCCGTGATCCTGGACGATCTGCAGCCGATCGAAGGCCTGGCCGACTCCAAGACGCTGTCTGCGGCGCGCCGAGAAGCGCTGTTCGACGAGATCCGCGCCAAGGCGCTGTGCTGCAGCGTGGCCGAGGCCAGCGTCGATGAGATCGATGCGCTGAACATCCTGCAGGCGACGATGCTGGCGATGCGCCGCGCCGTGCTCGGCCTGCGGCTCAAGCCGGTCCGGGTGCTGGTCGATGGCAACCGGCTGCCTGCCCTCGACGTGCCGGCCGAGGCCATCGTGAAGGGCGACGCATTGGTCCAGTCGATCTCCGCGGCCTCCATCCTGGCCAAAGTGACGCGCGATCGCTGGTGCGCCCGCCTGCACGAGGCCTATCCGCACTACGGCTTCGCGTCGCACAAGGGTTATGGCACGGCGGAGCACATGGCGGCGCTCCAGGCGCATGGCGTGTGCCCTGAGCATCGCCGCTCGTTCGCCCCGGTGGCGGCCGCAGCCCGACGCGGAATGTTGTTGAACTCCGGCGACATGGCGGCACCCGCCGCCGTGGCGGTGGGGGACCTGATGGCCGCCATGCCGCCATCCCGGGAGGGCGTGCCTGCATGACGGATGAACGCTCTGCTGGTGCCGGCCTGTCGCCCGCTGCACCCACCTTCATCCAGTCGCGCGACAACGCATTCCTGAAGGATCTGCGCCGACTCGCGCACGACAGCGGAGCTTACCGGCGGCAGGGGCGCATCTGGCTGGAGGGCGACCATCTGTGCCGTGCCGCGCTCGAACGCGGCGTGCGGCCGGCCATCGGCGTCTACGCAGAATCGTACGGGGCGGCGGCCCTGGAGCAGTGGGCCGGCTTCGCTGCCAGGAATATCGTCCTGGCGGATGCCCTGTGGTCCGACGTCAGCGGGCTCGAATCCCCTGCGCGCATGGGTTTCGTGGTGCAGGCCCCCGAGGCCTGCGGCCTCGACACCGGTGCGCCCACGGTGGTGCTGGACCGCCTTCAGGATGCCGGCAATGTGGGGTCGATCCTCCGCAGCGCGTCGGCTTTCGGTTTCCGGCAGATTGCCGCGCTCAAGGGCACCGCGGCGCTCTGGAGCCCGAAGGTGCTGCGTGCCGGCATGGGCGCGCACTTCGCCCTGCGACTCGTCGAGGGATTGGCGATCGAGGACATCGACGCACTGGAAATCCCTCTGCTGGCGACCAGCTCGCACGGCGGCGACCTGCTGCACCGCGCCCGTCTCCCGTGGCCGTGCGGCTGGATTATGGGCCACGAAGGGCAGGGCGTTTCGGACGCGTTGCAGCAGCGTGCACGCCACCTGATCCGCATTGCCCAGCCGGGCGGTGAAGAGTCGCTCAATGTCGGGGCGGCCGCGGCGATCTGCCTGCATGCCAGTGCCGCGCTGGTGGACGGACCATCGGACGCTACGGGCCCGGCGATCGCCTGATTTTCGAGGCAAGGGCGATGGTTACGCCCGGATCGGCGATCGCCCGCCCATCGGCCACCCGGGGAAGCAGATTACGGCAGACAAGAAAAAAACCCCTGAATCTTGCGAATCAGGGGTTTTTATTTTTGGTGCCGGAGAGATGAATCGAACACCCGACCTTCTCATTACGAATGAGCTGCTCTACCGACTGAGCTACACCGGCGAAGACTTGAATTATATATCGGAATGGTAGCGTGTCACGCGTTCCACTTCATTTTTTGAACCCAGGATCACACTGACGCGCTCGTGCAACTGCTTGGGCGGGATGTCGAGGATGCGATCGTGGCCGTTCGTGGCGGCGCCGCCGGCCTGTTCGACCAGCCAGGCCATGGGATTGGCTTCGTACATGAGGCGCAGCTTGCCCGGCTTGTTGGGTTCGCGCTTGTCCCAGGGGTAGAGGAAGATGCCGCCGCGCGTGAGGATGCGGTGCACGTCGGCCACCATGCTGGCGATCCAGCGCATGTTGAAGTCCTTCTCGCGCGGGCCTTCGGTGCCGGCCAGGCATTCGTCGATGTAGCGCTTCACGGGGGCATCCCAGTGGCGCATGTTGCTCATGTTGATCGCGAATTCCCGGGTGTCGGCGGGGATGCGCACGTTCTCTTCCACCAGCACGAAGGAGCCCTGTTCACGGTCCAGCGTGAACATCGCCACGCCGTCGCCCACGGTCAGCACCAGCGTGGTCTGCGGGCCGTAGATGCAGTAGCCCGCGGCGACCTGCCGGCTGCCGGCCTGCAGGAAGTCCTCGGTGGTCACGCCGGGGTGGCCTTCGGGCTTCTTGAGCACGCTGAAGATGGTGCCGATGCTCACGTTCACGTCGATGTTGGACGAGCCGTCCAGCGGGTCGAACATCAGCAGGTATTCGCCCTGCGGATAGCGGTTGGGTACGACATAGATGCTGTCCATTTCCTCCGAGGCCATCGCGGCCAGGTGGCCGCCCCATTCGTTCGCCTCGATGAGCACTTCGTTGGCGATGATGTCGAGCTTCTTCTGCACTTCGCCCTGCACGTTCTCGCTGTCGGCCGAGCCGAGCACGCCGCCCAGCGCGCCCTTGTTGACGGCCTGGCTGATGCCCTTGCAGGCGCGGGCGACGACTTCGAGCAGCAGGCGCAATTGGGAGGGGATGAGTCCGTCGACGCGTTGCTGTTCGACGAGGTAGCGGGTGAGGCTGATGCGTTGTGCCATGGGGAGGGTGTCTCTCTCGGGTCGGTGTGCGTTGGGTCGGGCGATCGGGCGGTCAGTCGGCCAGCGCGCGGCTGACGACTTCGCGCACGTCGTTGGACAGGTCGGGCTTGGCGGCCACGCGGGCGATGGCCTCGCGTGCGGCGGCGCGGTAGGGCTCGGCGAGCTTGCTCCAGCGGTCGAGCGCGCGCGCCAGCCGCGCAGCCACCTGTGGGTTGATCGCATCGAGTTCGAGCACGCGGTCGGCCCAGAACGCGTAGCCGGCAGCGTCCTGGCGGTGGAAGGCGCCCGGGTTCGCACTGCAGTAGCTGAAGATCAGGCTGCGCGCCCGGTTTGGGTTCCGGAGGCTGAAGTCGGGGTGCGACATGAGCTGTTTCACGGCGGGCAGCACGTCGCCGCCCCGGTCGGGCGTGCCGGCCTGCAGGGCGAACCATTTGTCCAGCACCAGCGCCTCGTCCTTGAACATCGCGTGGAACCGGGCCAGGGCCTGCGCCGCCAGGGGCTGGCCGGTCGCGACCAATGCGCTCAGCGCATTGAAGCGGTCGGTCATGTTGCCGGCATCCTTGAAGCGCTGGTAGGCCTTGCCGGGCCATACGGTGTCGCCCGTGCGGCGAGCGGCCAGGCACAGCATCGAGAGCGCCATGCCCGCGAGCGCCCGGCGCCCCGCGGAAATCGCATCGGGACGGTAGCCGCCGGTGTCGTGGTGCTGCTCCCAGGTCCATTCCCAGTCGGGCTGCAGGGCCACGGCCAGTTGCTGGCGCATGGCTTCGCGCACGGCGTGCACGCGCTGCGGATCGACCACGTCGAGCTGCTCGGCGATGTAGCCCTCGGAGGGCAGGGCGAGAACCAGTTCCTTGAAGGCCGCGTCCAGCGTCGGATGGCGCAGCACGTCGCGCATGGCCGCCACGAAGCTGGCGGGCAGCAGTTCTGCATCGATCGTGCCCGATGCCGCCGGATCTATTGGATAATTTGCTATTGTTTTAATAGCAATCCGCAGCGCGAGGCGCTGGCCCGCCTCCCAGCGGTTGAACGGGTCCGTGTCGTGGGCGAGCAGGGCGAGCAGGGCTTCGTCGGGGTAGTCGATGTCCAGCAGCACGGGCGCGCTGAAGCCGCGCAGCAGCGATGGCACGGGCTCGGAGGCCACGTTCACGAAGGTGTAGGTGTGGCTCGGCTCGGTGAGCACGACGGTGCGGTCCGCGCCGCCGGCCTCTGCCTCGCCTTCGAACTGCAGCGGCAGGGCACTGCCGTCTCCGCCGAGCAGGCCCAGCGCCACGGGGATGACCATGGGCTCCTTCACGGGCTGGCCGGGCGTCGGTGCGAGGCTCTGCGACAGCGTGAGGGTGTAGGTGCGGGCGGCAGCGTCGTAGGTGCCGGCAGCGCGCACGCGCGGCGTGCCGGCCTGGGCATACCAGCGCTTGAACTGCGGCAGCAGGCGCGCGAGTTCGCTGTCGGGATTGGCATCGGCGATGGCCTGGGCGAAGTCGTCGCAGGTCACGGCTTGGCCGTCGTGGCGCTCGAAGTAGAGCTTCATGCCCGCAGCGAAGCCGTCGCGGCCCACCAGCGTGTGCATCATGCGCACGACCTCGGCACCCTTCTCGTAGATGGTGACGGTGTAGAAGTTGTTGATCTCGACGTAGCTGTCGGGGCGCACCGGGTGGGCCATGGGGCCCGCGTCCTCGGGGAACTGCACGGTGCGCAGCACCCGCACGTCCTCGATGCGCTTGACCGCGCGCGCCGACGGGCTGCCCGAGAGGTCCTGGCTGAATTCTTGATCGCGGAAGACTGTGAGGCCTTCCTTCAGCGACAGCTGGAACCAGTCGCGGCAGGTGACGCGGTTGCCGGTCCAGTTGTGGAAGTACTCGTGGCCGACCACCGATTCGATGTTGCCGAAATCCACGTCGGTGGCCGTGGCCTGGCTCGCCAGCACGTACTTCGTGTTGAAAATGTTCAGGCCCTTGTTCTCCATCGCGCCCATGTTGAAGTCGCTGGTGGCGACGATCATGAAGCGCTCCAGGTCGAGCGGCAGGCCGAAGCGCGCCTCGTCCCAGGCGATGCTGGCCATGAGCGATTCCATCGCGTGCTCGGTCTTCTCCAGGTCGCCCGGGCGCACGAAGATCTGCAGCAGGTGGTCGTTGCCCGACCGCGCGCGGATGCGCTGTTCGCGCGCCACGAGCTTGCCGGCGACGAGCGCGAACAGGTAGCAGGGCTTCTTGTGCGGATCGACCCACTTCGCGAAATGCCGGCCGTCGGCCAGCTCGCCCTGGTCCACCAGGTTGCCGTTGGACAGCAGCACCGGGTACTCGGCCTTGCTGGCGCGCAGCGTGACCGTGTAGCTCGCCATCACGTCGGGCCGGTCGAGGAAGTAGGTGATGCGGCGGAAGCCCTCGGCCTCGCACTGCGTGAAGAACGTGCCCTGGCTCACGTAGAGGCCCGAGAGCTGGGTGTTCTTCACGGGCGCGCAAGTGGTGAAGATCTCCAGGTCGAAAGGCTCCTGGCCTTCGGGCAGGTTCTCCAGCACCAGCTGGCTGCCTTCGAGCTTGAAGGACGTGCCCGCCCCGTTGACCAGCACCCGGGCGAGGTTCAGCTCCTGGCCGTCCAGGCGAAGGGGGGCCGGTGCCACATCGGCATTGCGGCGCACCCGCAGGCGGCTCAGCACGCGGGTCTTGGCGGGGTCCAGGTCGAACGTGAGGTCGACGTTGTCGATCCAGAACGCGGGGGCGGTGTAGTCGGCGCGGTGGATGGCGACGGGTTGTCCTTCACGCATGGGGCGTAATCTCCAGGTTGGGCGCAAGCCGTCTCACGGCGGGCATGGGGGGCATAAGAATCATTGGACGAGGTTCAATACCGCGCGACTGAGGCGCTGGAAACTCGGCGAATGTTGTCCGAGGTAAGTCAGATTCAGTTGGGACGCTATTTTTGCCTGATGCGTGGTGGGTTTGTAAGCCATGCCCTTGGGCTGTGCGGCGGAAAGCCAGCCTTTGGCATCCCTCACGCATTCTGGGTCGGACGGGAAGGCCGTTTCTGTTGATATGGCGGGGAGGGCCGATCGCGTGGTCGCCTCGTCGCATAAAAAAAGCGACTCGAATTCCTTCACGATGAAACAGGCCTCGAAAGGGTAATCGGTCCGGATACCCTGGGCCATGGATTTGAGGTTCCGCTCTTCCTGCTCCACGTCGAGGCACCATTCGCAGTCGAAGTCCAGCACGCACAGCACGGCGGCGTTTTCCAGCATGGCGGCCTCGAAGAAACGGGCGAAATTTGCCTTCACCTTAGGCAGCTCGCCCCGGCGCTGCGGCTTCAACACCTGCACGTCGTAGCGGCCATGGTGCTCGAGAATCCGCCGCAGCAGCACGGGCACCGCACGTTCGTCGCCGTCCCCTTCCACGATGGCCAGCAGGCGCTGGCGGATCGCCGTCATCGGCTCTCTTCCGGCTGAAGACCTTCCGCCGCCATGAATTCGCCCAGCGTCATGAGGCCGCGCTGCACCGCCTCGCGCTGCGACGCCTTGATGGGAGCGATCCGCGTTGCGCCGTCCTGCATGGTGACGATGCGGATATTGCCAGGCTCGAAGTGCTCGATGAGCTGCGGGCTGTGTGTGGTGACGATGATCTGCGTCAACTCCGCGACTTCCTTGAAGGCTTCGGCTAGCATGGAAAGGACCGCCGGGTGGACGGTCTGTTCGGGCTCCTCGATCACGATGAGGGAGGGCGCAGGTGTCTGGTAGAGAGAGAGCAGGATGCCGAATATGCGCAGAGTGCCGTCGGAGAGTTGAACCGGGTCGAATTGTCGGGAGGTCTTGTCTTTTGATTCGAAGCGGAAGTTGGGTACGAGATAGCTGCCCGCCGTGGTAACAGAGACATCGATGAAATCCGGCAACACCACACGCATCATTTCGTAGATGCGGTCTAACATCTGCTTGCCCTTATGGGAACGCTTTGCGGCACGGATGACGGATGCCCAGTTGCTGCCATCTTCGCGCAACTCCGCTTCGGCATCTGGCGTGGTGAGTTGCCTGAGAGTATTGGGATAAAGAGCCGAAAACTTCCAACTGCGGATATAGCTTTCCAGGGGCTCTGCGAGGCCATGGAAAGCGTAATCTCCGATAAGAGTTCCAAGTGCTAGCCGATCATGCTCATCCAAGGAGTAGGTTCTGGCTGGTACGGAATTCTTTTGGATGATCTTGCCGGATTTGTCGCGGCTGAAGCCTTCGAGGACATACCCGAACTCTTTCTCCCAACTATCTGGGTGTGAATTGCTGAATACCTCTTCCTGGTAGCAAGACGCTTCTTCTCTTTCCACCCGGAAGTTGCCTCCCGAAGTGCTGCCTATTTCCATGGCATATGCACCCGGAAATTCGATGTCTTGATCGAACCGTTGAAGCGTTCCAATGGTTAGCCCTAGGTTGTAAGGCCGACCAGATGAGTTCTGCCGAATGCGCGCGATCCCCCCACGAGCCACGATGGCATGGTCCAAGCCATCCCGAGCCGCGTCGCGCAGAAAACGCAAGGCATCCACGAAATTGCTTTTACCCGAGGCATTGGGGCCAACCAACACCGTGACTGCAGGATGCAGATCCACATTGACGTCGGAGACGCTGCGGTAGTGGCGGACATGCGCATTCGTGAGCCTCATCGCCGCCTCACACGCCCTGCTTGAGGGAGGCTTCGATGAATACGTCGAGGTCGCCGTCCAGCACCTTCTGGGTGGCGGAGATTTCGACGTTGGTGCGCAGGTCCTTGATGCGGCTGTTGTCCAGCACGTAGCTTCGGATCTGGTGGCCCCAACCCACATCGGTCTTGGTGTCTTCGAGCTTCTGCTGCTCTTCCATGCGCTTGCGCATCTCGAAGTCGTACAGGCGCGAGCGAAGGCGCTGCCAGGCGACGTCGCGGTTGCTGTGCTGGCTGCGGCCGTCCTGGCACTGCACCACGATGCCGGTCGGGATGTGCGTGAGGCGCACGGCCGAATCGGTCTTGTTGATGTGCTGGCCGCCCGCGCCGGAAGCGCGGAAGGTGTCGGTGCGCACGTCGGCCGGGTTGATGTTGATCTCGATCGAGTCGTCGATCTCGGGATAGACGAACAGCGAGGCAAAGCTCGTGTGGCGGCCGCCCGAGGAGTCGAACGGGCTCTTGCGCACCAGGCGGTGCACGCCGGTCTCGGTGCGCAGCAGGCCGTAGGCGTATTCGCCCTCGATCTTGATCGTGGCGCTCTTGATGCCGGCCACGTCGCCCGGGGTTTCGTCTTCCACCGTCGACTTGAAGCCCTTGCGCTCGGCGTACTTGAGGTACTGGCGCAGCAGCATGCCGGCCCAGTCGCAGGCTTCGGTGCCGCCCGCGCCGGCCTGGATGTCCACGAAGCAGTTCAGCGGATCGGCCTCGTTGCTGAACATGCGGCGGAACTCCAGCTCCTCGATGAGCGGGCGCAGCTTGGCGGTTTCGGATTCGATGGTGAGCAGGCCCGGCTCGTCGCCTTCTTCCTTGCTCATCTCGTACAGCTCGATGTTGTCGGCCAGCTCGTGCGTGAGCTTGTCCAGCGTGAGCACCACGCTGTCGAGGGATTTCTTTTCCTTGCCCAGTTCCTGGGCGCGCTTCGGATCGTTCCAGACCGCGGGGTCCTCGAGCGAGGCGTTGACGGTTCTCAGACGTTCGAATTTGGCATCGAAGTCAAAGATACCTCCGTAACTCTTGCGTCCGCTGGGAGAGGTCGTCGAGGGTGGTGCCGATGAGGTTGATGCGTTCTGCGTCCATGGTGTGTCCTGATGTCGGTTCGTTGGAGTAACCGGCGATTTTCTCACGCGCGGACGCCGGTGCCTTCCAATGCCCCTTCGCGGTCCGGAACGCCTCTCCGAAAAGGAACGACCGACTCGGGATCTGAATGATTTGCTATTTAATTGATAGCAAACTATTGAATGGAACCGGCGGCATCGGGCATATTCGACCCACAGAGGCGTCAGGGGGCCTGAAGGAAGTCCTCGATGAGCCGTGCCACCGCGGCGGGCTGGTCGTGGTGCAGCATGTGCCCCGCGTCCTGCACGACGGCCACGCGGCAATCGGGCACGTGCTTCAGGCGCTCGTGGTACTGGTCCAGGTCGTAGCGGCCCTTCCACCACAGGCCCATGCTGTCGTCGCTCGCCTCCACGGCCAGCACCGGGGCGGCGATGGCGGCGTAGAGCGCCAGCGCTTCCTCGACGCGGTAGAGCAGGGGGTTGACCACCTTGTGCGCGGCATCGCCCAGGATGTGCCAGGCGCCCTGGGCATCGGGCTGCGCCCACTCGCGCGCCAGCCACTCGGCCTGGCCGCGCCCCAGCCGCGGGTTGGTCTTCATGAGCCGCGCCGCGACCGCCTCGGCGCTGGCGTAGGCCTTCAGGTGCTTGTCGCCGGAATCCAGGCCGCGCAGTTCGTCCAGCCACTGCGCATAGCGCGCCGGCGCCTGGGTGGGCTCGGTCGCCGGCAGGCCGAAGCCTTCGAGGTTGACCAGGCGCCGGATGCGCTGCGGCCGCACGCCGGCGTAGGCCATGGCCACGTTGCCGCCCATGCTGTGGCCCACCAGGTCCACGGGCTGGCCGGGGGCGTAGTGGTCGAGCAGCCGGTCCAGGTCGGCGAGGTAGTCGGCGAAGGGGTAGTGGTCGCAGCGGGCGGGCGGCATGCTGTGGCCGAAGCCGCGCCAGTCCGGCGCGACGATGCGGCGCCCCGCGGCGAAGGCCTCGCCGAAGGCGTCCACCACGAACTGGTAGGACGCGCCGACATCCATCCAGCCGTGCACCATCACCAGCGGCGGGGCGGCAGCGGCACCGCCGCCCTCCCACAGGCGGACGTGGTAGTCGAGGGTGCGGATGGGCAGGCGTTCGCTGCGCGAAGCTCGGAGGGGCTGGTACATCGGCCGATTATTGATAGCCAGCCCGCGCGAGGCAGTCAAGGCAGGGACAACAACGCGGCGGGCGCGTTGGGGCCCGCGTCTTCTTCCACGCCGCACGCCACCGACCAGGGGCTGCGCGGCTTCCTTGGGCAGGGGCGGGCCTTCGGGCATGGGGCGGTCTGCGGGGATCGGGAAAATCCATTATTCTCGCCAGCCACTTTCGCCGCTTCTAGGCCTTCATCCATGCAAAAAGTCACGTTGGGAGCCAGCGCGCTCCAGGTCACTCCCATCTGCCTCGGCACCATGACCTTCGGTGAACAGGTGAGCGAAGCGGATGCGCATGCCATCCTGGACCGCTCGCTGGCCGCCGGCATCAATTTCATCGACACGGCCGAGATGTACGCCGTGCCGGCGCGCGCCGAGACCTACGGTGCCACCGAGACCATCATCGGCCGCTGGTTCGCCAAGACCCCCGGCGCCCGCGGGAAGACCGTGCTGGCCACCAAGGTGGCCGGCCCGTCGCGCGGCATGCCCTGGGTGCGCGAAGGCAAGGGCATGACCCCGGCCGACATCCAGGCCTCCTGCGAGGCCAGCCTGCGCCGGCTGCAGACCGACGTGATCGATCTCTACCAGATCCACTGGCCCGAGCGCCACGTGCCCGCCTTCGGCACCATGACCTACGACCCGGCCAAGGAAACCTCGGCCACGCCGATCCAGGAGCAGCTCGAAGCGCTCGCCAAGCTCGTGCAGGCCGGCAAGGTGCGCCACGTGGGCCTCTCCAACGAAACGCCCTACGGCGTGCATGAATTCGTGCGGCTGGCCGAGGCGCACGGCCTGCCGCGCGTGGCGACGGTGCAGAACCCGTACTGCCTCATCAACCGCACCTGGGAGAACGCGATGGACGAAAGCTGCCATCGCCTGGGCGTGTCGCTGCTGGCCTATTCGCCGCTGGGTTTCGGCCTGCTCACGGGCAAGTACGACCAGCATGCGCCCGCCGACCCGGGGGCGCCGCAGGACGGGCGCATCGCCCGCTACGAGTCCGTGCGCAAGCAGCGCTGGGGCCGACCCGAAGCGCTGGTCGCCTCGCGCCGCTACAACCAGCTCGCGCGCGAGCACGGCCTCACCCCCACGCAACTGGCGCTGGCGTTCTGCTACCGCAACTGGCGCGTGGCGAGCACCATCATCGGCGTGACCTCGTTGGCGCAGTTCGAGGAAGACATCGCCGCCTGGGACGTGGCGCTGTCGCCCGAAGTGCTGGCCGCCATCGACGCCATCCGCTGGGACCTGCGGGACCCGGCCCTGTGAGCCGCCGGGACCGGGCGGCCGCGCATGTGAGCGAGACGCCCGCGACGCAGTTCCTGCGCCGGCACGGCGTGGCGTTCACCGAACACCCCTACGACTACGTGGAGCACGGCGGCACGGCCGAGTCGGCGCGCCAGCTCGGCCTGGACGAGCACGCGGTGGTGAAAACGCTGGTGATGCAGGACCAGGATGCGCGGCCCCTGATCGTGCTCATGCACGGCGACCGCAAGGTGTCCACCAAGAACCTCGCGCGGCAGATCGGCGCGAAATCGGTGGAGCCCTGCAAGCCCGAGGTCGCGAACCGCCACAGCGGCTACCTGGTGGGCGGCACCTCGCCCTTCGGCCTGCGGCGCGAGATGCCGGTGTACATCGAGGACACCATCCTGGCGCTGCCGCGCATCGCCATCAACGGCGGCCGCCGCGGCTTCCTGGTGCAGCTCGATCCGCAGGCCTGCGTACAGTGGCTGGGAGCGCGCCCGGTGCAGTGCGCGCTGGCAGAATAGCCGGCCCGCGCGCGGCGGCGCCGCTCCGCTCCTGCCGCGCACCGTCGTCGACCCACAAGGACCGAAATCTTGACCGCCGTGTACTCCCTCCTGGCCACCGTCGCCGCCTACCTGCTGGGTTCGCTGTCCTTCGCCGTCATCGTGAGCCGTGCCATGGGCCTGAACGATCCGCGCACCTACGGCAGCAAGAACCCCGGCGCCACGAACGTGCTGCGCTCGGGCAGCAAGGCCGCGGCAGTGGTGACGCTGCTCTTCGACGCCCTCAAGGGATGGCTGCCGGTAGTGCTGGCCCAGGCCTATGGGCCGCGCTACGGACTGGGCGACGGCACCGTGGCGCTCGTCGGCCTGGCGGCCTTCCTGGGCCATCTCTGGCCGGTGTTCTTCCGATTCGAAGGCGGCAAGGGCGTGGCCACGGCGCTGGGTGTGCTGATGGGCGTGAGCGGCTGGCTCGGCCTGGCCACGCTGCTCACGTGGGCCCTCATCGCCTTCTTCTTCCGCTATTCGTCCCTGGCCTCGATCGCCGCCGCGCTGTTCGCGCCGCTCTACTACGTGCTGGGCGGCGGCGTGGCCTGGTATGCGGAGGCCCCCGTGGGCGTGGCCATCGCGGTGATGTCGGGCCTGTTGATCTGGCGCCACCGCGAGAACATCCGCCGCCTCATGGCGGGGACGGAATCGCGGCTGGGCAGGAAGAAGGCGGGCAAGGGCTGAAGTCCTCTTCAGGCGGCCCGTGTTCCGTCAGCGCGGCGCGGCCGGAGCATTGCCCAGGCGTGCCAGGCCGCGGTACTGGCGCGCTGCGTAGAGCCCCAGCCGCACGAGCATGCGGTGGTCCAGTTCCACCTGCACGGCTGAGCGCGCCAGCGCCGACTGGATGCGCGGGCGGCCCGTGGCCGTCTGGTGCAGCGCGGGCTGGCGGCGGTGCTCGCCATTGCGGTCCAGCAGGCTCGCCACCAGGGGCGAGTTGACCTTCTCGCTGCGGCGCAGCACGAGCGCCGTCTCGCCGTTGTCGAGCCGCACGAACGTGCCCGGCGGGCACAGGCCCACCGACCGCACGAGCGCGTAGGTCACCTCGTCGCGGCGCTCCTCGTCGTTGCCCACGATGGCGCGCACCGAATCGGTGGCGCTGCGCCCCGCGCGCGATTTGCGCGGGCTGATCATGGCCGCGTAGCGGTCGATGGTGCCCAGGATGCGGTTGAGGCGCTGCGCGGGCGGCAGCGTGGCGAGGGGGCGTGCGTCGCCTTCGGGCGGCAGCGCGTGGTGGTGGCCCACCACGTCGAGCCAGAGCGGGTCGCGGATGCCCTGGTGGTGCAGCAGCTGGCGGCTGCGGTGCGGGTGTTCGTCAATGGATTTCTGCTGGGCGGGCGTGGGGCGCTCGCGCTGGTTGGCCAGTTCGTCCTGCAGGGAGGTCATGCCGATGTTCATCGTCATCGCCGCGCGCACGAGGCTGTCGCGCTCGGCGGGCGGCAGCTGCAATTCGTGCGCGAGGATGTGGCAGAGCGTGCCGCAGACCAGCGCGTGCGAGGCGCTGTAGCCCACGCTGGAGGTGGCGGCCAACTGGAACATGAGGTAGAGCGCCGCATCGGTGTCGTGCGCCACCAGGTCCTGCAGCCAGCGGTCGCATTGCCGCACCTTCGCGGCGAAATCCACCACCTGGGCGGGCCGAGCGAGCAGCACGGACATGGCGGATTCGAGGTCGGACCAGAGCCCGAGCAGGTCTTCGTACTCGCTGTCGGACGATTCCGCGTGCAGCGCGGAAGGGTGCGTCGGGATGCCGGTGGAAGCCATGGGCCGCGGCGGCGGGCTCAGCGCCGCTTTTCCAGCACCAGCTGGTCGTTGGAGCGCGTCATCTGGAACTCGTTGAGCACGCTGTTGCCCAGCAGCACGAAGGGCATGCCCTGCGGCGTCACGACCGCGTCCACGCCGAACACCTCGACATCGCCCAGCCGCACCGAATCGAGCTTCACGCGCCAGCCCCGGGCCGTGCCGTTGGCGGTGCCCAGCGCCACGGGCGTGCCGCTGCGGTAATCGAGGCCCATGCGGTCCGCGTCGGGCTGGCCGATGGCGACCGTGCTGGCCCCCGTGTCCACGAGGTACTGCATGGCCTTTCCGTTGATGGTGCCGTTGCTCACGAAATGGCCCCGGCCGTCGGCGGTGAGCACCACGCGCCGGCCGGTGCCCGCGCCGCGGCCGCCCACGCTCACGGGCGCTTCGCCCAGCAGCACCGTGCGGCGCCCGCTGGCGGTTTCGAGCACGGCATCGTCGCGCCCGACGGAGATCACCTTCACGCCCTGGAAGCTCTCCCCGGCGCCGAGCGCGCGCGGCGGGTTGGCATCGACCACGATCAGCGCCTTGCTGCCCAGGATGCCCGTGAGCGCGACGGCCTGCGCACCCGCCAGTGCCGGGGCCAGCGCCAGGGCGTAGGCCCACGCGGCGCGCGGAAAGCGGGGCAGGGAGCGCATGGCGTGCCTCGGGCGGGGAGGGTGGACGCGAGTCAGTCGCGGAAGTTGTCGAACGACAGCGGCACGTCGGTGACGTCCTTGCGAATCAGCGCCATGGCGGTCTGCAGGTCGTCGCGCTTGGCGCCGGTGACGCGCACCTTGTCTTCCTGGATGGCTCCCTGCACCTTGAGCTTGCTTTCCTTGAGCAG
Organism: Paracidovorax konjaci; assembly: GCF_900112675.1. Taxonomy (GTDB): domain Bacteria; phylum Pseudomonadota; class Gammaproteobacteria; order Burkholderiales; family Burkholderiaceae_C; genus Paracidovorax; species Paracidovorax konjaci. Next base: position 70,345 of record NZ_FOMQ01000010.1, read on the forward strand.
CTTCTGGATCTTCTTGGCCAGCTCGCTCTCGATGCCGTTGCGCACTTTGATGACCTGCTTGACCTTGTCGCCGCCGATCTTCTGCACGGCGCCCTTGTCGAGGAAGCGCACGTCCACATTGCGCTTGGTGAGCTTGCTGCGCAAGATGTCCTCGACCTGCTGGAGCTGGAAGTCGGCATCGCCGAACAGGGTGATTTCCTTGTCCTTGATCTCGATGGCGGCGGAGGTGCCCTTGAAATCGAAACGGGTGCCGATTTCCTTGGCCGAGTTCTCCACGGCGTTCTTCACTTCGACAAGATTGGCTTCACAGACGGTATCAAAAGAAGGCATGGCTTCGCTCTCGGTATCTCGGGTGGGTGGCCTCGCGCGGGGAGGCCGGATGCGACAATCCGGTGGATGTTAGTCGAGAAAAACGCCCCTCTGCAGGCCTGCAACACCTTCGGCATCGTGGCGCGGGCCCACACGCTGGTCCGGGCGCGCTCGGTGCAGGACGTGCAGGACCTGGTGGCCGATCCGCAACTGGGCACGGGCCCGCTGTTCGTGCTCGGCGGCGGCAGCAACATCGTCCTCACGGGCGACGTGAAGCCCACCGTCCTCAAGATGGAGATCCTCGGCATCCGCCTGGTCGAGGAGACTCCGCGCGCCTGGATCGTCGAGGCCGGCGCCGGCGAGCGCTGGCACGATGCCGTCGCCTGGACGCTGGAGCACGGCTTCCCGGGGCTGGAGAACCTGGCGCTCATCCCGGGCACCGTGGGCGCGGCGCCCGTGCAGAACATCGGGGCCTACGGCGTGGAGCTGCAGGACCGGTTCGAGTCGCTCGACGCCATCGACCTCTCCACGGGCCGGCCTTTCACGCTCCAGGCGTCCCAGTGCGCCTTCGGCTACCGCGATTCCGTCTTCAAGCATGCGCCTTCCGGTGCAGAGCCGGCCACGGGCCTGCCGCGCGGCATGGGCCTGGCGGGGCGCGCCGCCATCACGCACGTGCGGTTTCGCCTGCCCAAGCCCTGGAAGCCCGCGCTGGGCTACCTGGACCTGGAGCGCAAGCGCGTGGAAGCCGGCGTGGACACGCCCACCGCGCGCCAGATCTTCGACTGGGTGTGCGAGGTGCGCCGCGCCAAGCTGCCCGACCCGGCTGTGCTGGGCAACGCCGGCAGCTTCTTCAAGAACCCCACCGTGACGCCTGAGCAGTGCTCGGACATCATCGCGCGCGACCCCAAGATCGTGCACTACCCGATGCCCGACGGCACCATCAAGCTCGCGGCCGGGTGGCTCATCGACGCCTGCGGATGGAAGGGCAAGACCGTGGGCAAGGCCGGCGTGTACGAGAAGCAGGCGCTGGTGCTGGTGAACCGGGGCGGCGGCAGCGACAGCGTCACGGGCGGCGAAGTGATGACGCTCGCCAAGGCGATCCAGACCAGCGTCTACGAGCGCTTCGGCATCCGGCTCGAACCCGAACCCGTGGTGGTCTGAGCCGCAGGACGCGCGCCCTGCGGCGCGCGGTGCGGCCTCACCAGGCCATCTCGCCCTTGAGCACCTTCGCCCCCAGCTCGAGCGACGAGCTTTCGCCGAGCTGCGGATACGCCTCGCGCATGGCGCGCACCACGCCGGCGCTGTCCTTCGATTGCTGCAGCACGGACTCGAACTTCACGAGGTAGCCGCGCGTGAAATCGATGGCGCCGGCATCGAGCGGCGTGCCGGGCGCCATGTGCCCGGGCACCACCACGCGCGGCTGCAGGGCCTTCATCTCGTCGAGTTGCGCGATCCACGCCTGGCGTTCGGCGGGCTTCTGCGTGTCGGCGGTCCACACGTGCATGTTGCCGAACACCGCCACGTTGCCCACGATGGCATGCAGCGACGGTACCCAGACGTATGGCCGCTGCGCCAGCAGGCCGGTGGTGCCGCGCACCTCGATCGCCTCGCCGTCCACGGTCAGCCGGTCGCCCGGCATGGCCTCCGGCACGATGGGCTGGGTGGGGGCGTTGGCGCCCATCTTGGGCCCCCAGAAAGCGACCTTGGCAGGCAGCTTGGCGACGATCTTCTCGCGCACGGCGGGGGTGGTGAGCACCTTCGCCTGCGGGAAGATGGCCTTCAGCACCTTGGCGCCGAAGTAATAGTCGGGGTCGGCGTTGCTCACGAAGACCGTGGTCAGCGTTTTGCCGCTGTCGAGCACGTTGGCGGCGATGCGGTAGGCATCGGCGCGGCTGAAGCCGGCGTCGATCACCACGGCCTCCCGGGGGCCCGTGATGAGGGCCGAATTCACGAGGAAGCTGCTGGCGGGGGCGTTGTACACCTTGAGTTCCAGCGGCTGCGCGGCCGTTGCCGTGCCGAAGGCGACGGACAGGGTGGCGGCGAGCACGGTGGCGCGGACGGAGGCGTTGGCAAAGGTCGAGGTCATGGTGGTTTCCGGAAATGGCAGGAAAGCCGTGACTCTATGTACTTGGTCCGATCGAATAAACGGCCCAGAATGCCCTTATTTGTTGCATCGATCGATCAAATACCATGGACCGACTCACCGCCATGCAGGTCTACGCCGACGTGGCCTCCACCGGCAGCTTCACGGCCAGCGCGGAGCGGCTGCAGATGTCGCGGGCGATGGTCACGCGCTACGTGGCCGAAATGGAGCGCTGGCTGGGCGCGCGGCTGCTGCAGCGCACCACCCGGCGCGTCACGCTTACCGACGCGGGCGAGCAATGCCTGCGCCGCTGCCTGCAGATGATCGACATCGCCCGGGAGGTGGTGGACGAAACCTCGCCCGCGGACGGCATGCTGCGCGGCCAGCTCCGGCTGACCTGCAGCATGTCGTTCGGCGTGGCGCAGCTGGCGGCCGCGCTGGGCGATTTCCTGGCCCGCCATCCGCACCTGAAGGTGGACCTGGACGTGAGCGAGGGCAATCTGAACCTGGTCGCGTCGCGCATCGACCTGGCCATCCGCATCAGCGATGACCCCGATCCCGCACTGATCGCGCGGCCGCTCGCGGTGTGCGATTCGGTGCTGGTGGCTTCGCCGGCGTACCTGGCCCGCGCGGGCCGGCCGGCGCACCCGTCCGAACTGGCGGACCACGCCTGCCTGGGCCACGCGACCTTCGGCCGCAGCCGGTGGCGCTTCACGGAAGACGCCGAGACGGTGGAGGTGCCCGTCACCACCCGCTTCACCGCCAACGATGCGGTGCTGCTGCTGGCCGCCGCGGAATCGGGTGCGGGCGTGGCGCTGCAGCCCACCTACCTCGCGCGTCCGCGCATCGCCGCCGGCGCGCTGGAGGCGCTGCTGCCGCGCTGGCATCCGCCCGAACTCACCGTGTATGCGCTCTATCCATCGCGCAAGCACCTGCCCGTGGCGGTGCGGGCGCTGCTCGATTTCCTGGTGGAGCGTTTCGCGGGCGTGCGCTGGTAGGTAGGTGGCAGTCCCGGGCCCGGCGTTCGCGCGCTCACGCCACGGGGTGGCCGCCCGGGGGCGCATGGAACGCCCCCATCAGGCGGTTCCAGCCGTTGATCGCGACGATGTCCATCGACAGCTCGACGATCTCCGCCTCGGTGAACTGCTCCGAGACCTCCGCGTAGGCGCTGTCGGGCACCTGCGAGGAGGCCACGAGCGTGAGCGCCTCGGTCCACGCCAGGGCCGCGCATTCGCGCGCATCGAAGGCGGTGCCGTAGTCGCCGCCAGTCGGGAATGCGGGCGAAGAGTCGGGGAAGTCGGTGTTCATGCCATCAAGACGGATTGCGCCGCCATGGCATGAAAAAACCGCCCGGCCAGGAGGCGGGGCGGTTCGGCTGTTATTTTGCTATCTCTTTGGTAGCAAACTTTTCAATGTTTCCGCCGGCATGAAGCCTGCAGAGCATGAAAATGCCTCAGCGCGGCGTGCTGTAGTCCGAAAGCTGGGCCAGCGCGGCGTCGCCGCCCAGCGAGAGCAGCCCGGCGCGTGCATACACGCCCAGCTTGTCGCGGGTGTCGGTGATGTCGAGGTTGCGCATCGTGAGCTGGCCGATGCGGTCTGCGGGCGAGAACGGCGCGTTCTCCACCTTCTCCATCGACAGCCGCTCGGGCGCGTAGGTCAGGTTGGGCGATTCGGTGTCGAGCAGCGAATAGTCGTTGCCGCGGCGCAGCTCCACCGTCACCGTGCCGGTGACCGCGCGGGCCACCCAGCGCTGCGCGGTCTCGCGCAGCATGATGGCCTGCGGGTCGAACCAGCGGCCCTGGTAGAGCAGTCGGCCGAGCTTCAGGCCGTTGACGCGGTACTGCTCGATCGTGTCCTCGTTGTGGATGCCGGTCACGAGGCGTTCGTAGGCGATGTGCAGCAGCGCGAGGCCCGGGGCCTCGTAGATGCCGCGGCTCTTGGCCTCGATGATGCGGTTCTCGATCTGGTCGCTCATGCCCAGGCCGTGGCGGCCGCCGATGCGGTTGGCTTCGAGGATCAGCTCCACGGGGTCGCGGAATTCGCGGCCGTTCAGGGCCACGGGCTGGCCTTCCTCGAAGCGCACGGAGACTTCCTCGGCCTTCACCGCCACATCGTCCTTCCAGAAGGCGACGCCCATGATCGGGTTCACGATGCGGATGCCGGAGTTCAGGTTCTCCAGGTCCTTGGCCTCGTGCGTGGCGCCCAGCATGTTGCTGTCGGTGGAGTAGGCCTTCTCGGCGCTCATCTTGTAGCCGAAGCCGGCCTTGGTCATGAACGCCGACATCTCGGCGCGCCCGCCCAGCTCGTCGATGAAGGTCTGGTCGAGCCAGGGCTTGTAGATCTTGAGCGACGGGTTGGTGAGCAGGCCGTAGCGGTAGAAGCGCTCGATGTCGTTGCCCTTGAAGGTCGAGCCGTCGCCCCAGATGTGGACGTCGTCTTCCTTCATGGCGGCCACGAGCATCGTGCCGGTCACCGCGCGGCCGAGCGGCGTGGTGTTGAAGTAGGTGATGCCGGCCGTGCTGATGTGGAACGCGCCGGCCTGCAGTGCGGCGATGCCTTCGTGCGCGAGCTGCTTGCGGCAGTCGACCAGGCGGGCCTTCTCCGCGCCGTATTCCATCGCCTTGCGCGGGATGGCGTCGTAGTCGGGCTCGTCGGGCTGGCCGAGGTTGGCGGTGTAGGCGTAGGGGACCGCGCCCTTCAGCTTCATCCAGTGCAGCGCGGCGCTGGTATCGAGGCCGCCGGAAAAGGCGATGCCGACTTTCTGGCCGGCGGGCAGGTTCTGGAGGATGGTGGCCATGGGATCTCTTTTCTCGTCGGGAGGCTTCAGCCGAAATGGCAGATGTAGTGGTAGGCCTCGGCCACGCGGATCTCGAACTTGGAATTGCCCGGCACGCTGAACTTCTCGCCCTCGGCGGACTTCACCCAGGTGTCCGTGCCGTCCAGCTTGTATTCGCAGGCGCCGCCCACGCATTCCATGATCTCCGGCGCACCCGTGTTGAACGTGAGTGTGGACGGCAGGACCACGCCCACCGACTTCTTCGTGCCGTCGGGGAACGTGATGCCGTGGCTCACGCACTTGCCGTCGAAATACACATTGGCTCGGGTGGTGACGGACACGCCGTCGATCTTTTCGGTCGTCATGGATGCGCTGCTCTGGGAAGTGAAAGGGAGGGTGGAAGAGGCCAAACCGAAGATTCTAGGGCGATTCGCTGCCGCCACGGCCCCACGGACGGGCCGCGCGCCGGGCCCGGACCGGCATGAAAAAAGGAGCCCGGAGGCTCCTTGTCGAGGCGGCGAAGGCCGTGTCAGCGCCAGTAGGGGTCGCGCGGCGGGCCGTAGGGGCGGCCGTAGGCGTCGCGGTACTCGATCACCGTGGCGGCGGGCGGCGTCACGTAGGCCGGCGGGCCGGGCACCGTGGAAACCACCACGCCGGGCTGCACGTAGGTCGTGGTGTTGCCGTAGACGGGCTGCTGCGGGGCGCTTGCCAGGGGCTGCACGCTCAGCGGAATCCAGGCGCCCGGATCGTGCTGGGTGCGCGTGGTGTACTGCCGGCCTGCGTATTCGTACAGCACGTCGTAGCCCGTGACCCGGTTCTCGTAGCGCGTCTGGTTGGTGCAGCGCGTGACGTTCTGGTAATCGGGGCGGCCGCCGCCTTCGATGTTGTTGCCCAGCAGCGCGCCGCCGATGAGGCCCAGCGCCGTCGCGGCGGCCCGGCCGCTGCCCTTGCCGATGGCGTTGCCGGCCGCGCCGCCCGCCACCGCGCCGAGCACGGCACCCGCGCCGGTGGGGCGGGATTCGGAATAGATCGTTTCGTTGCCGCAGTACTGCTGGGGAACGGCCACCTGCTGGGTGATGGGGGTGGCGGAGAGCACGCGGCCCTGCTCCTGGGCGTTGGCGCCGGCAGCCAGGGCGGCGAGGGCGGTCAACACGATGGTCTTTTTCATGGAGAAGCTCCTTTCGGTCGGCATACAACGCTCCGGCCTGCTGAAAAGTTTAGGCGCCCCGTGTGTAGTCCGTGGGGGGACGCCGTAAAACTCCGTAAAGTTTCCGCCCCCTCGTGGGCGGCAGGCCGGGCCGGTTCACCGCTTGGAGGCCGCCTGCGCACGTTCGTTCCACTGCGCCTCCTGGAAGCCCACCGTCGCGCTTTCGGGCGTGCCGGCCCACTCCACGACCGGCCGCTTGATGGCGCTGGGCTGGGCCTGCAGCAGCGCGGCGGCGCTGGGCGCGTCCTGCACGGCCGCCTGGGTTTCCGGCGCCAGCTTGCGCCAGGTCGTGCCCTGGCGATTCACGAGCGGTTCCCAGCCGAGCGACGCCATCCAGGCAGAAAGGCGCTCCACGGGGACGCCCTGTTTCTTGAAATCGTGGAAGCGGTATTCGATGCCGCGGTCCGCCAGCCAGGCGCGGGCCTTCTTGACCGTGTCGCAATTGGGAATGCCGTAGACGATGGGGGTGGGGGTACTCATGCGCCGGATCATCGGGCAACGCGGGCTCGGCGACAATCGCCTGCTCTATGCAAAGCACTTTCGACACCCTGGACGGATGGCTGGCCCACTGCGAGCGCATCCACCCGAAAACGATCGACATGGGCCTGGATCGTGTGAGCGAAGTGGCTCGCCGCCTCGGCCTGCGCTTCGACTGCCCCGTGATCACGGTCGCGGGCACGAACGGCAAGGGCTCCACCTGCGCCATGCTGGAGGCGGTGGCGCTGCAGTCGGGCTACCGGACCGGGGTGTACACCTCGCCCCACCTCGTGCGCTTCGAGGAGCGGTGCCGGATCCGGGGCGACAGCGTGGATGCTCCTGAATTGATAGCAAACTTCGCAGCGGTCGAGGCGGCACGGACGCAAAACGGGCAGGAAGTCTCGCTCTCGTACTTCGAGTTCACCACGCTCGCCATCCTTCGGCTCATGAGCCAGGCGCGGCTGGACGTCGCGATCCTGGAGGTCGGCCTCGGCGGGCGGCTCGATGCCACCAACGTCATCGATGCCGATTGCGCGGTCATCACCAGCATCGACATCGACCACACCGAATTCCTCGGGCCGGACCGTGAAACCATCGGCCGCGAGAAGGCCGGCATCATGCGCGCGGGCCGGCCGGCCGTGGTCAGCGACCCCATGGCGCCGCAGAGCGTGATCGACCATGCCCAGGCCATCGGCGCGGACCTGTGGCGTTTCGGCCAGGATTTCAATTTCTCGGGCGACAAGCAGCAGTGGGGCTGGGCCGGGCGCGGGCGGCGGTATGCGGGGTTGGCGTATCCGGCGCTGCGGGGCGCCAACCAGCTCGTCAATGCCTCGGGCGTGCTGGCGGCGCTGGAGGCGGTGCGCGACCGCCTGCCCATCACGGCCCAGGCCGTGCGGACCGGCTTGGCCATGGTGGAGCTGCCCGGCCGGTTCCAGATCGTTCCCGGGCAGCCGACGTTGGTTTTGGACGTGGCGCACAACCCGCATTCCGTGGCCGCCCTCACGGCCAATCTCGACGCCATGGGCTTCTTCCCGACGACCCACGCAGTGTTCGGAGCCATGGCCGACAAGGACCTGGCACCGATGCTGGCCAAGATCGGGCCGCTGGTGGACCGGTGGTATTTCACCGATCTCCCGACGCCGCGCGCGGAAACCGCCGCTGCGCTGCAACAGAAATGGAATGCGCTCCAGATCGTGGCGGGAGGGCGGCGTGACGTGCGTACCAGCCTGCATGCGGGGCCCCAGCAGGCGCTGGATGCTGCGGTGGCCGCCGCGGAGCCGACTGATAGAATCGTGGTCTTTGGCTCTTTCTACACGGTAGGCGGTGTGCTGGTCCACGGAACGCCCCGCCTGCAGGCCAAGCACCTGGGCGCTTGAAACCCTACAGCGCACCTCCCCGCACCGCATCCATGGCATTTTTCAAGTTTCGTTGGCCCGGCCGCAAGGAGCAGCCCGAAAAGCCCGCCAAGCGGTCACGCGGCGGCAGCGGCGCCCAGGCCGAGAGCATCGAGGCGATGCGTCGGCGTGCCCGCCATCGCCTGATCGGCGCCGCCGTCCTGGTGCTGGCCGGCATCATCGGCTTCCCCGTCCTCTTCGATACGCAGCCCCGGCCCATCCCGGTGGACATCCCGATCGACATTCCCGACCGCAACAAGGTCGCGCCGCTCGTCGTTCCTGAGCCCGCCCAGGCTGCGGCGTCTTCGCCAGCCCCGGGGCCGGCCGCCGCCCCTGCGGCCGGCCGCACGGCTGCCAGCCCGCCCACGGCTGGCCTGTCCGACGGGGAAGAGGTCATCCAGCCTTCGCGCGGCACGGCCGCCGCCGCGGCTTCTTCTTCCGCCCCGGCGCACAGGGCGGAGGCCCATGCCGAACGCTCCGCGGCCGCATCCGCATCCAAGCCGGAAACCAAGCCTGCCGCCAAGCCGGCCCATGAACCCAAGCCGGAGCCCAAGCCCGCCGTGGCCGAAGCCCGGCCGGCGGCCCCTGCGGCGGTGTCGCGCGACGACGCGGCCCGTGCCCGTGCCCTGCTCGAAGGCCGTGACGGGGCCGCAGGCGCTGCCGCCACCGCTGCGGCGAAGCCCGACGATGGCGGACGCCTGATCGTGCAGGTGGGCGCCTTCGCGGATGCCGACAAGGCCCGCGAAGTGCGGCAGTCGCTGGAGCGATCGGGGCTCAAGACCTACACGCAGGTCGTGGACACCAAGGATGGCAAGCGCACGCGCGTGCGGGTGGGGCCTTTTGCCAGCAAGGCCGAGGCCGACAAGGCGGCGGCACGCATCAAGGGCCTGGGTCTGTCCGCTTCGGTCCTCGCGCTGTAGGCAGGGTGGGGCGGGCTTTCTGAGGTATGTCGGCGCTGGACTGGATCTTCGTGGCAGCGTTGCTGGCATCGCTGCTGCTGGGGGCATGGCGCGGCCTGGTGTACGAAGTGCTTTCGCTGGCGGGATGGGTGCTCGCTTTCTTCGTGGCGCAGTGGTTCGCGGCCGATGTGGCCGCCTGGCTGCCCATCGCCGAATCGGCGGGTTCGATCCGCCATGCGGCGGGATTTCTGGTGGTGTTCGTGGGAACGGTGTTCGCCTGCGGTTTTCTTGCGTGGCTTGCCAAGAAGCTCATCGAGGCCGTGGGGTTGCGACCTGCGGACCGCACGCTGGGCGCGGCCTTCGGGTTGCTGCGCGGGCTGGTGCTGTTGCTGGCCGCCACGCTCGTGGCCCTGTGGACACCGGTCCATGAGGCCGCATGGTGGAAAGAGTCCGCAACGGTCCCCATATGGACCGAGATGCTGGTGGTGCTCAAGCCGGCGCTTCCTGAATCGCTCGGGCGGCATCTGCCGGGTTGAGCAGGTTTGTTTCGTGCGCGTGGCGGCCATCCCGACAAGGGCGCCGCGGCGGGTTTCTTTGGTGTGTATCGCGGGCCGGGCCCGCCTTTGGATGGAACGCTAACTATGTGTGGAATCGTCGGTGTGGTCAGTACGGCTCCCGTCAACCAGCTGATCTATGACGCCTTGCTGTTGTTGCAGCACCGGGGCCAGGATGCCGCGGGCATCGTCACGCAGCAGGAACGCAAGTTCTTCATGCACAAGGCCAAGGGCATGGTGCGCGACGTGTTCCGCACCCGCAACATGCGCGCGCTGCCCGGCACGGTGGGCCTGGGTCAGGTCCGCTATCCCACGGCCGGCAACGCCTACAGCGAGGAAGAAGCGCAGCCTTTCTACGTGAATGCCCCGTTCGGTATCGTGCTGGTGCACAACGGCAACCTGACCAATGCACAGTCCCTGCGCGCCGAACTGTTCTCTACGGACCATCGCCACACGAACACCGAGAGCGACTCCGAAGTGCTGCTCAACGTCTTCGCGCACGAGCTCGAACGCTCCACCCATGGGGTGCCCCTGCAGGTCAAGGACGTCTTCGCGGCGGTGCGTGCGGTGCACAAGCGCGTCAAGGGTTCGTACGCGGTGATCGCGCTGATCGCCGGCCACGGTCTGCTGGCGTTCCGCGATCCGCACGGCATCCGCCCCCTGTGCCTGGGCCGCAGTAGCGACGGCGCGGTGATGGTGGGCAGCGAATCGGTGGCGCTCGAAGGCACCAACCACGTGTTCGAGCGCGATGTCCAGCCCGGAGAGGCCGTGTTCATCACGCCCGACGGCACCGTGCATTCGGAGCAGTGCGCCGCGGCGCCGCAGCTCAATCCGTGCATCTTCGAATTCGTCTACCTCGCCCGGCCGGACTCCGTGCTCGATGGCATCTCGGTCTACCAGGCGCGCCTGAATCTGGGCGAGTCGCTCGCCAAGCGGGTGGTGTCCACCGTGCCGCCCAACGAGATCGACGTGATCATCCCGATCCCCGAATCCAGCCGCCCCAGCGCCACGCAACTCGCGCATCTGCTGGGCATTCCGTACCGCGAAGGTTTCGTGAAGAACCGCTATGTGGGCCGCACCTTCATCATGCCGGGGCAGGGCGTGCGCAAGAAGTCGGTCCGCCAGAAGCTCAATGTGATCGGCAGCGAGTTCAAGGGCCGCAACGTGCTGCTCGTGGACGACTCCATCGTCCGCGGCACCACCTCGCGCGAGATCGTGCAGATGGCCCGCGATGCCGGCGCGCGCAAGGTCTACCTGGCCAGTGCCGCGCCACCGGTGCGCTATCCCAACGTGTACGGCATCGACATGCCCACGAGCAACGAACTCGTCGCGCATGGCCGCACCGTGGAGGAAATCCGCGAGGCGATCGGCTGTGATGCCCTCATCTACCAGGATGTGAATGCCATGAAGAAATCCGTGGGCTCGCTCAATGGCCGCATCCAGGGGTTCGACGCGTCGTGCTTCGACGGCATTTACGTCACGGGCGACATCACGGCCCAGGACATCGCGCGCTTGAACGAAGGCCGCGTCGGCAAGGAAGAGCAGGAAGAAGACACATCCCGCCTGGCTTTGCCCAACGCACAGGACGCTTGAGAGGGGTCGTTCCATGAGTTCCGAATCGAACCGCAGCAGCCTGCCAGCAGGGCTGCATCCCGACACGCTGGCCGTACGGGAGTCCATTGCGCGCAGCCAGTACGGCGAACACTCCGAGGCGCTCTACCTCAGCAGCAGTTTCGTGCAACCCGATGCGCAGACGGCCGCGCTGCGCTTCGCTGGCGAGGAAGAGGGCTACACCTACACCCGCACCGGCAATCCCACCGTGACGGCGTTCGAGCGCCGCCTCGCGGCCATGGAGGGCACCGAGACCGCCATCGGTACCGCGACGGGCATGTCCGCCATCCTGCTGATGTGCCTGGCCCTGCTCAAGACCGGCGACCATGTCGTCTGCTCGCAGTCGATGTTCGGATCGACCATCAAGCTGATCGGCGGAGAGCTGTCGCGGTTCGGTGTGCAGACCACCTTCGTGCCGCAGGCGGATGCCGCCGCATGGAAAGCCGCGCTGCGGCCCGAAACCCGCCTTCTTTTTGCCGAGACGCCCACCAACCCGCTCACCGACCTGTGCGACATCGCTGCGCTGTCGGCGATCGCGCGGGAGGCCGGCGTGCTGCTGGCCGTGGACAACTGCTTCGCGTCGCCGGCACTGCAGCAGCCTGCGAAGCTGGGCGCGGATCTGGTCATCCATTCGGGCACCAAGTTCCTCGATGGGCAGGGGCGTGTGATGGCAGGCGCCGTGTGCGGCCCGCGGTCGCTCATCGACGAGAAGCTCGGTCCGATGATCCGCAGCGCGGGAATGAACCTTTCGCCCTTCAACGCCTGGGTGGTGCTCAAGGGGCTGGAAACGCTCTCGATCCGCGTGCGGGCACAGGCCGACAACGCGCTGCGCCTGGCCACCTGGCTGGAAACGCATCCGGCCGTGGGCCGGGTGTACTACCCTGGCCTTGCCTCCCATCCGCAGCACGCGCTGGCGATGCGCCAGCAGTCGGGTCTCGGCGGCGCGGTGCTCTCCTTCGACGTGAAGACCCAAGGCGATGCCGCGCAGGCGCGCCTGCGCGCCTTCCACGTGATCGACAGCACGCAGGTATGCAGCATCACGGCCAACCTGGGCGACGTGAAGACGACCATCACCCATCCCGCGAGCACCTCGCATGGACGGCTCAGCGAAGCCCAGCGCCAGGCCGCGGGCATCGGGCAGGGCCTGATCCGCGTGGCCGTGGGCCTGGAACACATCGACGACTTGAAGGCCGACCTTGCGCGCGGCCTGGATACCTTGCAATGAGCCAAAGCCCTTCTTCCGCAGCTTCCGCTGGCGGCACGCAACGCGTGCGCACCCGTTTCGCTCCGTCGCCCACGGGCTTCATCCACCTGGGCAACATCCGGTCTGCTCTCTATCCCTGGGCGTTCGCCCGCGCCACGGGCGGGGATTTCATCCTGCGCATCGAAGACACCGATGTAGAGCGATCGAGCCAGGCGGCCGTCGATGTGATTCTCGAAGGCATGCAGTGGTTGGGAATGCAGCCCGATGAGGGCCCGTTCTACCAGATGCAGCGCATGGATCGCTACAAGGAAGTGCTGGCCCAGATGCAGGCGCAGGGCCTCGTGTACCCGTGCTACATGAGCGTGCAGGAGCTCGATGCCCTGCGCGAGCGCCAGATGCAGGCAAAGGAAAAGCCGCGCTACGACGGCACGTGGCGGCCGGAACCCGGCAAGACGCTGCCGGCGATTCCCGCGGGCGTGCAGCCGGTCCTGCGTTTCTGCAACCCCATCGGCGGATCGGTCGTGTGGGAGGACAAGGTCAAAGGCCGCATCGAGATCCGCAACGAAGAGCTGGACGATCTGGTGATCGCGCGTCCCGATGGCACGCCTACCTACAACTTCTGCGTGGTGGTGGACGATATCGACATGGCGATCACGCATGTGATCCGCGGCGATGACCACGTGAACAACACGCCGCGGCAGATCAACATCTTTCGCGCTTTGGGCAAGGAGCCGCCCGTGTACGCCCACCTGCCGACCGTGCTCAACGAGCAGGGCGAGAAGATGAGCAAGCGCAATGGCGCCAAGGCCGTGACGCAGTACCGTGAGGAAGGCTATCTGGCGGAAGCCATGGTGAACTATCTTGCCCGCCTGGGATGGAGCCATGGCGACGACGAGATCTTCTCGCGCGAGCAGTTCCTGGGATGGTTCGATCTCGACCATCTCGGGCGCAGCGCCGCGCAGTTCGACGAAGCCAAGCTGCGCTGGGTGAATGCCCAGCACATGAAGGCTTCTTCCGATGAGCGGCTGGCGGAGTTGATCGCTCTTCGCTTGCTGGCGCGTGGGATCGCGGAGGCGGACCTCGCCGATGGACGGCTGCCCCGCATCTGCGCGCTTTTCAAAGACCGTTGCGACACGTTGGTGTCGCTGTGCGACTGGGCTTTCGTTTTCTATGGCGATGTGGTGCCCAACGAAGAGGAGCGTGCCAAACACGTGGTGGACGCCGTGAAGCCCGCCATCGGTGCGCTCTCCGAAGCTTTGGCAGGATGTGCATGGGACAAGGTTTCCATTTCCGCCGCCTTCAAGGAAGTCCTCACCGCCCATGGCCTCAAGATGCCGCAACTGGCCATGCCCGTTCGCGTGTTGACCGTGGGCACTGCGCATACTCCCTCGGTCGATGCCGTACTTGAATTGCTGGGGCGTGAAAAAATTGCCGCCAGATTGCGAAACGCATAAAAAGCTGTCTATAATTCGAGGCTCAGAAGATGGCGCCGGTAGTTAATACGGGTTCTGTCCAAGTGGGGGTATAGCTCAGCTGGGAGAGCGCTTGCATGGCATGCAAGAGGTCATCGGTTCGATCCCGTTTACCTCCACCACTGAGAGTTAGCCAATCGTTGGTTCCAGGTTTTGACCCTATCGTCTAGAGGCCTAGGACATCACCCTTTCACGGTGAGTACCGGGGTTCGAATCCCCGTAGGGTCGCCAAGTTTGTAGCACTTGGTTTGCACGGATGTGCAAGCAAACGCTGCCTGCCAGGAGTGGTAGTTCAGTTGGTTAGAATACCGGCCTGTCACGCCGGGGGTCGCGGGTTCGAGTCCCGTCCACTCCGCCAGTTAATCGAAGCCTGATTGAAATCAGGCGTCAAAAACATAATCAAAGCCGCAGCGATTCGTCGTTGCGGCTTTTGTTTTTTCCGAACCGTTTTTTCGCCGCTGGTGCTGGTGCTGGTGCTGGTGCTGGTGCTGGTGCTGGTGCTGGTGCTGGTGCTGGTGCTGGTGCTGGTGCTGGTGCGGGAGGGGACAACGCCCAGTCTTGCTGGCGGCACGGGGTCGAGGTTGTTTGCGTAACAGGTGCGCATTTCAGGGCGAAAGCTGAAAGGGTTTTGCCGGGGCCTTTTTGGCCAGCAACTGGACGGCACAATCGCAGGCTTTGCGAAGAGCGATGCGCATACCGTTGCCGCGCATTCGCCTGCCGATCGCGGCGACAGGTTTTTGCCTGCGCATTCGTCCATCCATCCTGCCGTCCCGCCGTGTCTTACGTTTCCTCGCCTGTGCCTGTACCTGCCTCATCGCGCCTGCAATCCATCGATGCGCTGCGGGGGCTGGTGATCCTGTTCATGTTGCTCGACCATGTGCGGGAGACATTCTTCCTGCACCAGCAGGTGATGGACCCGATGGTGGTTGCCGACACGTCTCCCGCGGTCTTCTTCAGCCGTTTGCTCGCGCACGTGTGCGCTCCGGTTTTCGTCTTCCTGACCGGGCTGTCCGCTTTCCTCTACGGGTCGCGGCAGACCGATGCAAGGACGGCGGCATCGGTCTTTTTGCTCAAGCGCGGGCTGTTCCTCGTGCTGCTCGAAGTCACGCTGGTCAATTTAGCCTGGACCTTTCAGTGGCCTCCGCGCGTCATCTATCTGCAGGTGATCTGGGCGATCGGTCTCAGCATGCTGGCGCTGGCGGCCCTGCTGTGGTTGCCGCGCGGCGTGCTGGCAGCAGTGGGCCTGGCCGTGGTCGCCGGGCACAACCTGCTGGATGGATGGCACTTTCCCGCCGGGCACGCGCTGCATGTGCCCTGGGCGATTCTCCATGACCGTGGCTGGCTGGGCGAAGAAGGGGTGCTGCGCCTGCGGACCTCCTATCCGGTCTTGCCCTGGATCGGCGTGATCGCCTTGGGGTATGCCGCAGGGCCCTGGTTCGCCACATCGCAGGATGCGGCAACCCGGCAGCGGCGGCTGATCGCCTGGGCGCTGGGGCTGCTGGTGCTGTTCGTCGCGGTGCGTTGCCTGAACATCTACGGCGACAAGCCATGGACGGTGGGCGGTACGGCGCTGCAAACCGCAATGGGCTTTCTCAACGTGACGAAGTACCCGCCTTCGCTGCTGTTCGTGGCACTCACGCTGGGTGTGGGATTGGGGCTTCTCTGGGCCTTCGAGCGCGTGCCGGCTGCGCGATGGCTGCGCGTTCTGGTGGCCTTCGGCGCCGCGCCGATGTTCTTCTATGTACTGCACCTGTACGTGCTCAAGGCCCTGTATCTGGGGGCTTTCGCGGTGTGGGGGCCCAACCAGGGGGCGGTTTTCGGCTTCGATGCGATGTGGCAGATCTGGCTCTGCACGGCGTTGCTGGCCGTGCTGCTCTACCGGCCGGTGCGGGCATTCGGGGCGTTCAAGGCCCGCCGCAAAGACCTGGCCTGGCTGAAGTATCTGTAGTAGCGCCGCTGTCGGCCGCCACACGCCGCAGGCCTGCGGAGGACTCCCTGACTGGCGACAATGCGGTGATGTCTTCTTCGCCTTTTCTGCGCATGGCCCTGGTTCTGGGCCTGCTTTCGGCCATCGGGCCTTTCGCCATCGACATGTACCTGCCCGCGCTGCCGGAAATCGGGCGTGGCCTGGATGCCCCGGTGGGTGCCGTGCAATGGAGCCTGACGGCCTTCTTCCTGTCGCTCGGTGCAGGCCAGTTGCTCTACGGCCCAGTGTCCGACATGGCGGGGCGCAAGCCTCCGCTGTATTTCGGCCTGGGGCTTTTCACGGTGGCCAGCATCGGCTGCGCGCTGGCGACCAGCATCGAAGCCTTGCTGGTGCTGCGCTTCCTGCAGGGCCTGGGGGCCGCGGCGGGCATGGTGGTGCCGCGCGCGGTGGTGCGTGACCTGCACACCGGCCCCGAGGCCGCCCGGCTGATGTCGCTGCTCATGCTGGTGTTCAGCGTGTCGCCTTTGCTCGCGCCACTGGCCGGCAGCGGGGTGATCGCCGTCGCGGGCTGGCGCGGCGTTTTCTGGGCGGTGGCGGTGGCTGCGGTGGCCGGCCTGTTGCTGGTGCGATCTGCCCTGCAGGAAACCCGGCCCGCGTCCGACCGGGCAGGCAGCAATCTGGCCGGCGCCTTGCGCGGCTATGCGCAACTGCTGCGCGATCCGCATTACATGGGCCTGGTGTTCATCGGCGGCTGCGCGATGGCGGGCTTCTTCGTCTACCTCGCCGGTTCGCCGTTCGTGCTGATCAACCACTACGGGCTCACGCCGCTGCAGTACAGCCTGGCGTTCTCCTTCAACGCGGCCGCGTTCTTCGCGATGGCGCAGTTCAACGGCATGCTGAGCGCGCGCTATGGACTCGTGCCGCTGGTGAAGGTGGCCGCCACGGCGTCGGGGCTGGTGATGGCCGCGATGCTCACGTACTACCTGCTGGGCGGCGACCGGCTGGCCGTGCTGATCGCACTGTATTTCGTGGCCAGCGCCCTGATGGGGCTGGTGATTCCCACCACGTCGGTCCTCGCGCTCGAAGACCATGGTGCGATCGCCGGCACGGCCTCCGCACTGATGGGCACGCTGCAGATGCTGACGGGCGCCGTGGCGATGGCGCTGGTCGGCATGTTCGCCGATGGCCGGCCGCTGCCCATGGTGGCCGGCATGGCCACGGGGGCCTTTCTGGGTGTGGCGCTCTGCTGGATCACCCTCGGCCGCGGCGGCCCGGCAGCCTCGGCAGCAGGGCAGGGGGCACGGGGTTGAGGCGCGACGCCGCCCCGCCCCCCGGCGCCCCGGCTCCGGCCGCCGCTGCCAGCGCCGGCGTTCCTGCCGGCGTGCCGGACGGGCTCGAACCGCCCGCCCGCGCGCGGGCCATGCTGGTGATCATCCTGGGCATCGCGGTCGCGGTGCTGGATGGCAGCATCGTCAACCTCGCCCTGCCCGCCATCGCGCGCGAGTTGAATGCCGGCGCGCCGCAGGCCATCTGGGTGGTGAACGCCTACCAGATCGCCACGCTCGGCATGCTGCTGCCGCTGGCGGCGCTGGGTGAGCGCATCGGGTATCGGCGCGTCTACCTCATCGGCATGCTGCTGTTCGCCGTGTCGTCCATCGGCGCGATGCTCGCCTCGTCGCTCACCACGCTCATCGCGGCGCGTGCCGTGCAGGGCCTGGGGGCAGCCGGGATCATGAGCGTGAACGCGGCACTGGTGCGGCTGACCTATCCGCGGGCCCGCCTGGGCCAGGGGCTGGCCATCAACTCTCTGGTGGTGGCGGCCTCGTCGGTGGCCGGGCCGTCGGTGGCCGCGGCCATCCTGTCGGTGTCGTCGTGGCCGATGCTGTTCGCCATCAACCTGCCGCTGGGGCTGGTGACGCTCTGGCTCGGTCGCCGCGCGTTGCCGTTCAACCCGCAGCGGCCGGCGGGCAGTGCCCCCGGTGCCGGCGCGGCGCGGTTCTCGGTGCTGGACGTGGCGCTGAACGTGCTGATGTTCGCGCTGGTGTTCATCGGGGGCGACCAATTGGGCGTGCGCGCCGAGGCGGGCGGCTCGCCGCTCGCCGGCGCGGCGATGCTGCTGGCGGGCGTGGCGGTGGGTGTGGTCTACCTGCGCCGGCAGATCGCGCTCGAACGGCGCCACGCCACACCGCTTTTCCCCGTGGACCTGATGCGCATCCCGGTGTTCGCGCTGTCGATGGGGGCTTCGGTGGCGGCGTTCTGCGCGCAGATGCTGGCATTCCTTTCGCTGCCGTTCCTGTTGCTGGAGGCGCACGGGCGCTCGCATGTGGAGGCCGGGTTGCTGATCACGCCGTGGCCGCTGGCCATCGTGGCGGTCGCGCCCCTGGCCGGCCGGCTGATCGGGCGCGTGCCGGACGGCGTGCTGGGCGGCATCGGCATGGCGGTGCTGGCGGCGGGGCTCGCCGCGCTGGCCACCCTGCCGGCCGATCCGGGCGCGCTGGGCGTCGTCTGGCGGATGGCGCTGTGCGGTGCCGGGTTCGCGCTGTTCCAGTCGCCCAACAACCACACCATCGTGACCTCGGCGCCGCTGCAGCGCTCGGGCGCGGCCGGCGGCATGCTGAGCACGGCGCGCCTGACCGGCCAGACGCTGGGCGCGGTGCTGCTGGCCGTGATCTTCGCGGTGTGGGGCACCCACGGCGGCCGTGCGGAAACCGTGGCGCTGTGGCTTGCTGCGGGCTGCGCGGTGCTGGCGGGCGTGTGCAGCGTGCTGCGCCTGCGCCCTGCCGGCATGCCACGCATGGATGGGCATTGAATGGCCCCCATGCCGCCGGATCCATTCAATAGTTCGCTATTAAAAATATAGCAAATCAGTCTGCCGACGGTGAGGGCGGCGGAGCGCGCAGCGCCGCCACCTGCGTGGCCAGGGCCCGTATCGTGAGGGGCGCGCAACCCTCCGCGTGGTTGCTGATCGCCACGAAGGCGTTCTGCCCGGCGCCGGTGATGCCGGATAGGGCGCGGGCCAGCACGGCCTGCACCTCCGGCGCGGGGTGGACGATGCGGTCGAACGGGCTGTAGAGCGCTTCGGCATCTTCGTAGCCGTAGGCGCCATGCACGGGGTTGAGGTTCCAGCGGCACACCAGCGGGCCGGGCCACAGGCGCCGCAGCAGCCGCAGTTGCTCTTCGAGCGGCGGCATCTTGGCGTGCAGGCCCAGGCAGTAGGTCGCACCGGCCGAACGCAGGGCATCCGCGAACAGCGGCTCGTACTCCGGCCACAGCCATTGCGGATCGCGCACCTCCACGGCCAGCACGCCGTCTGGCGCGGCAGGCGCGAGCGCCGGCATGGCGCGCAGCAGGGCGCCGAGGCGCTCGATGGTGGCTTCGAGGCGGTCCAGCTGCGCGAGCGGCAGGGGGCTCAGCTGGAACACCAGCGCCCCGACCTTCGCCCCCAGGCCCTCCAGAGCGGGCGCCACGAACTCCTGCAGCGCTAGCGCAGCGTCCAGGAAGGCCGGGTTGGGCGCGCGCCCCCGGCCGTCCTCGGCGCGCACGAGCGCATCGGTCACGAGGCTGGGCGCCTTCACGATGAAGCGGAAGTCCTCCGGCACCTGGGCCGCATAGCCTGCGTACTGGCTCACCGTGAGCGGGCGGTAGAACCCCCGGTCGATGCTCACGGTACGCATCAGCGGATGCTGCGCATAGGCGGCCAGGCCCTGCCGTGCGAGCGTGGACTCGGAATGGTCTCCTTCCCAGACGAGGCCTTTCCAGCCGGGATAGCTCCAGGAAGAGCCGCCGAGCCGCAGTGTGGGCGGCAGCGCTGCGGCGAGGGCGAGCAGGTCGCCATCGGGTGCCACAGGCCGGACGCCGCCGGTGCCGCGCCGCGCCGGTGCGGCGGAGGGCTTCGCGTGCGAGAGAGCCGGGTCCGCAGCCGGACCTGGCGGCGGGGACGGCGGTGGAGGAGGGGGCGGAAGGTCGTCGCCGAAGAGAGATTCTTGCATCGGAGCGGCCATGCTCGGGCTGGGTGCGGAGGCCCGGATTTTCGGACCCCTGGCTTGGCGGTTGCCTGGCCACAATGTCACGAATTGTTGGCCCCCAAAGGACCGTGCCTCCGCGCTCGCCGCGGCCTTCCGCGCCGCTATGGCACACTCGCCCGCTTCGTTTTTCGGCGTTCTTTCGCAAGGGATATGCAGCAGATCATCCGGCAACTTGCCACGGAAATCAGGGTGGAGGAAAAGCAGGTCCGCGCGGCGGTGGAGCTGCTCGACGGTGGGGCGACGGTGCCGTTCATCGCGCGCTACCGCAAGGAAGTCACGGGCGGGCTGGACGATGTGCAGCTGCGCGAACTGGACGCGCGCCTGGCGTACCTGCGCGAGCTGGACGACCGCCGCGGCGCGGTGCTGAAGGCGATCGACGAGCAGGGCAAGCTCACCGACGCGCTGCGTGCCGCGATCGCCGCCGCGCCCACCAAGCAGGAGCTGGAGGACATCTACCTGCCGTTCAAGCAGAAGCGCCGCACCAAGGGCCAGATCGCCCGCGAGTTCGGCATCGAGCCGCTGGCCGACCGCCTTTTCGCCGATCCGACGCTCGACCCGGCCGCCGAGGCACAGGCCTTCCTGCGGCCGCCCGAGGTGCTGGACGACGGCAAGCCCGGCGCCGATTTCTCCACCGTCTTCGCGGTGCTCGACGGGGTGCGCGACATCCTCTCCGAGCGCTGGGCCGAGGACGCGGCCCTCGTGCAGTCCATGCGCGAATGGCTCTGGACCGAGGGCCTGCTGCGCAGCAAGAAGGTGGATGCGAAGAACGAGGCCGACCCCGAGGTCGCCAAGTTCCGCGACTATTTCGAATACGACGAACCCATCGGCCGCGTGCCCTCGCACCGCGCGCTGGCGGTGTTCCGCGGCCGCGCGCTGGAGATCCTCGAAGCCAAGCTCGTGCTGCCCGTGGAGCCCGAGCCGGGCAAGCCCAGCATCGCCGAGGGCCGCATTGCGCTGCACCTGGGCTGGAGCCATGCGGCCCGCGCGGCCGACGACCTGATCCGCAAGTGCGTGGCCTGGACGTGGCGCGTGAAGCTCAGCCTCTCCACCGAGCGCGACCTGTTCTCGCGCCTGCGCGAGGACGCCGAGAAGGTGGCCATCAAGGTGTTCGCCGACAACCTGCGCGACCTGCTGCTGGCCGCGCCCGCCGGCCCGCGCGCGGTGATGGGGCTGGACCCCGGCATCCGCACCGGCGTGAAGGTGGCCGTGGTCGATGCCACCGGCAAGCTGGTGGAGACCGCCACGGTCTACCCGCACGAGCCGCGCCGCGACTGGGACGGCTCGCTGCACACGCTCGCGCGCCTCGTGCAGAAGCACGGCGTGCAGCTCGTGGCCATCGGCAACGGCACCGCGAGCCGCGAGACCGACAAGCTGGCGGCCGATCTGCTCAAGCTGGTGGCGAAGGCCGACCTTGCGTTCGAGAAGGTCGTGGTGAGCGAGGCGGGCGCGTCGGTCTATTCGGCGAGCGAATACGCGAGCCAGGAGATGCCCGACGTGGACGTGAGCCTGCGCGGCGCGGCCAGCATCGCGCGGCGCCTGCAGGACCCGCTGGCCGAGCTGGTGAAGATCGACCCCAAGAGCATCGGCGTGGGCCAGTACCAGCACGACGTGAACCAGAGCGAGCTGGCGCGCACGCTGGATGCGGTGGTCGAGGATTGCGTGAACTCCGTGGGCGTGGACCTCAACACCGCGAGCGCGCCGCTGCTCTCGCGCGTGTCGGGCCTCTCGGGCAGCGTGGCCAAGGCCGTGGTGCGCTGGCGCGAGGCCAACGGCGCCTTCCGCAGCCGCCGCCAACTCATGGAGGTGGCGGGCCTGGGTGCGAAGACCTTCGAGCAGTCCGCCGGCTTCCTGCGCATCCGCGGTGGCGACAACCCGCTCGACATGACGGGTGTGCACCCCGAGACCTATCCGGTCGTCGAGCGCATCCTGGCGCACGCCGCCAAGCCCGTGAACGAGGTGATGGGCCGCGCCGACATGCTCAAGCAGCTCAAGCCCGAGCTGTTCGCCAACGAGAAGGTCGGCGTCATCACCGTGCGGGACATCCTGGCCGAGCTGGAGAAGCCCGGCCGCGATCCGCGCCCGGACTTCAAGGTGGCGCGCTTCAACGATGGCGTGGAGGACATCGCCGATCTGAAGGAAGGCATGGTGCTCGAGGGCACGGTGAGCAATGTCGCGCAGTTCGGCGCGTTCGTGGACCTGGGCGTGCACCAGGACGGCCTCGTGCACGTGAGCCAGCTCAGCCACAAGTTCGTGCAGGATGCGCGCGAGGTCGTGAAGACGGGCGACATCGTCAAGGTGAAGGTGCTGGAGGTGGACGCCCCGCGCAAGCGCATCAGCCTCACGATGAAGCTCGACGCCGCGCCGGCCCGCCGCGATGCGGACGGCCGCGGCGCGCGCGACAACCGCTTCGAAGGCGCGGGCCGGGGCTATGCCCAGCCGCAGCGCCGCGCACCGGAGCCGGCGGCACCGTCGGCCATGGCGTCGGCCTTCGCGAAGCTCCAAGGTCACAAACGGTAAAAGGCGTTGCGGGCATGGATAATGGGCCGGTCCCCGCCCGCCCCACGCCATGGAACTCAACGCCCTGCTGGAAATCCCCGTGGCGCTGCCGAGCCATCCGCGCGCGGTGGCGCTGCTGATGGCCGAACTCGCGCACGTCGAGCCCAGCCTGCGCCGCCTCACGCAGATCTTCTGCACCGACCCCGCCCTGGCGGCGCGCCTGCTGGAACTGGCCAACACCCCCGCCTTCCAAGCCGCGCGCGCGATCTGCGGCGTGCCCGAGGCCCTGGCGCTGGTGGGCGTGCCGCAACTGCAGACGCTGGTCGGTTCGGCGGCGCTGGGCACCACCTCGCGCTCGGTGCCGGGCGTGAACCTGCAGCAGTTCTGGCGTTACAGCCTGCACACGGCCAAGATGGCGCGCTCGCTGGCGGGCATCGTGCGGCACAACCCGCTGGCGGCCTACACGGCCGGCCTGCTGCACGGCCTGGGCGAGTTGCTGATCCACCTGGGCCACCCCGAGCGGCTGGTGTCGATCGACTCGCTGGTGGGCCTGTTTGACCCGCGCCGCGCGGCGCTGGAGCAGCGCCTGCTCGGCTACGGTTTCGGCGAGGTGAGCGCGGCCATGGCGCGGCGCTGGCAATTGCCGCAGGTGGTGGTCGATGCGCTGCAGTACCAGCACGCGCCGTTCGACAACAGCGTCTACGAGCCCCTGGCGGGCGTCCTGCACCTCGCCGCCTGGCGGGCCTGGGCGCGCGAGGCCGGATGGGGCGACAAGGAACTGGCCGTGTCGTTCCCCGCGGAAGTCGGGCTGCCGCTGGGCCTGGACATCGACATGGTGCTGCAGCAGGACTCCATCGACTGGACGGCGCACGCGGACGCGAGCGCCTACATGGTGTGATGCGCGGGGCGCCTGCCTGGACGGCGGCATCGCCGACGACCCCCGCACCGGTCCGGTGGCAAGGTTGGTGCTTCGAAAAAAATAGCAAACTATTCAATGAATACGGCGACATGTGGCCAATCCGATTCGGATTTCCTGTCCGCGTGTCCGCATCGCTCCGGCGGCTGAAGATCTCAGAACGTGTTCACGATCTCCTGAGCAGCAGAGCGAGGAGGCCAGATGGACGAACTGCAGGCTGGTATTGAGCAGCCGCTCGCAGTTCTTCCACAACCGCCTGTTCTTCTCCAGCCAAGCAAAGCTGCGCTCGACAATCCAGCGCTTGGGCATAACTTTGAACGTGTGCAGTTCGCTGCGCTTGGCGATCTGCACTGTCACATGCCCACCCAGGATTTCCTGCACACCTTGCGCGAAGGGCTGGCCAACATCGCCGCTATCGGCGAGCAGGCTTTGCACCCGGCTCAGTGTGGGTTTGCAGCGCGTGAGCGCCAGCAGTGCTCCCTTGCGATCCGTCACCTCGGCCGTCGTCACCGCCACCGCGTGCGGCAGACCCTGCGTATCCACCGCGATGTGGCGCTTGATGCCCGAGACCTTCTTGCCTGCGTCATAGCCCTTCAAGGCCGCCGGTTCAGTGCTCTCACACTCTGCGCGTCGATGATCAAGAACGCGCTTGAGGCGTTGCGCCCCAGTCTCCCACGGGCCGCGCCAACCTGATTTTTTAAAGCCTGCTCCAGCAGGCTGACGCCCTGCTCATCGGGCAAGCTCCACGTGGCGAAGTACGAATGCACGGTGCGCCAGTTGGGAAAGTCGCTGGGCAGTGCCCTCCATTGGCAGCCCGTGCGCAGCAGATACAGCACTGCGCACCACACCTCGTACAAGTCAACGGTGCGCGGCTTGGTCTTCTTGCGCGCACTCTCCAGCATCGGCTTGATGATCTCGAATTGCTCGCGGCTCGTGTCGCTTGGATGTTTCTTGCTTCGCACCACGTCATTGTCAGCGGCCAGACAAAGATCGTGAACACGTTCTAAGATGTGATGGCCTTGAACGGATTATTGAACTGGATGCCTGCATTCCGGATGCAGAACATCAGCTTCAGTCCATAGCCGGCGCTTGAGTCATTGGGCCTTGCGCCCGAGTACGGCAATCTCAAAGACAAGAGTTGCAAGTAGAGCGCAAAGCCAAAATGGGAAGGTAGTTAGAGCGAAGCTTGCAATCTGAAAAGAAAGCAACTGCGCGTAGGTTTCGTCTGTCGGCACCTGAGTGCGGTGCTGCAAAATCGACCAAGCCGCATGGATGCAAACGACGATGAGCCAACCAACGACAGTCCACCAGTAGATGCGCTGTGATCGAGTTTTCATGGCACGTTCGGCGGGTTGAACGGTCTAAGTGCATCCACGACCTCAGGGGGAATCGGGCCACCCCTGGGAATACGGTAGTCAACGGCACCTGGGGCACGTGCGGCGTCACGCGCTACCCCACCAGGGAATGGCGACATGTTTGTCCTTATCCCACTCGCGCGAAGCGCAGAATCTGTTCTCACGGCACAGTTGTCAAAAGTACCAACACAGTTTCTGCAACCGTTCTGTGACAAGTTTTCAAGTGCCGCTTGATCCTGCTCGGGTGAACGAGGGATGATCGTCACTTGCTGATTTCTGAATTGACTTTGCGACTGTAGATAGCCCAACGGGGAGCCCCCGAGCGGAGTGTTGTTGCCATAGCTATAAATCCCCGCTCCCGTCACGCCAATCGCCGTGTGACCAAAGGGGTTCGTAGTTTCGCGGCGCCCGCCGGTGATGACCACCAGGTCGAGACCTGTGGGATCTATGTAGTTCATGGGGTTGCCGTCAACATAACCGAATCGGTTCCACCCGCCATCAAGGCCAATCGGATCAGCTTGCAAATAGCGAGCTGTCGCATTCCCACTACCACAGAGCGCCAGTACTACCGCAGTAAGACCTAGGATTCTTTGAGCGTTCATCATTTGCTATCCCCCTTTGTCGTCATGACGGGCTACGAGCCTTGTTGACAATCTGCCTATAGCGATCTCCCTGCAAGCGGTCTGGCTCGCGCCACCCAAGTGCCTCTGCCTTGCTTCGCCAGAGCGCCTGCTTTTCTTGCATATCGAGTAAGTATGGCCGAAGCTCTCGCGGCATGGCGTTGGGATTCGGGTACTGAGTATGGAAGTTCTTTTGCTCCAGCAGCCAATAGCCGTAGCCTTTGCTGGCCATCGTCGGTGCGTCATTCGGAGAATGTTCAAGCATCACGGAAGCAACAGCGAGCCCGCGAGGCACCTGCCCTTGCTCGAAAAAATGCTGTCGTAGCGTTTCTGCCATGGCAGCGGCCGATTCCCGCTTGCTCAACGGTCGCTTATAGACGCCGTTGGTCAACGCTTGGGGCGTCATGGGCGTGTCACGCTGATAGCTTGCGTCCATGCGCGGGAAGCCCCCGGATGTCGTCTCCAGATTAAACAGTCGGCCTTGCTCATCCCGGTACTTCACAAAAATGTGTTCGGGCGAGCGCGCAAGAGTGACATCGATTCCGAGTTTCTGCCCCAAGATGACAAACAGAATCGGCATTGACACGCAGTTGCCCTTCTTGGTTCGCAAGTAGGTCGCCAACAGTTTATTAGAGACCTTTGTACCCAACGGGTCGTCCAAGTCGTACTGGAACGGGCGTGGATGCTTCGGATCTGGCCCATGCAGGTAGGCGCGTAGCGTTTCGACCGCAATCTGCTTGCTGGAATTCGCAGGGTAAAGCCTTCGGACTTCATTAGCCATGGCATCAAGGCGAGCCAAGACCTCTTGCTCATCGATCTTTGGATCGATCATGTGATCGATGGACAGCTTCACGCGAGCTAAATCCATGCTGGATTCCGGCTGCTTCAGGATCGCCTTGAGCTTATTGAGTTGTGCGTCAGACGTCACCCCTTGATATTCGCTTGCATCCCGAATGCTGCCGGACGAGATTTGGGCTGCGGTGGGCAAGCACAGCGACATAAAAATCAATCCAAGTAGGAGCATGATCAATGGCATTCGCTAATCCTACAACTCAGGACTTGTGCCGACGAGTACATCTTCTCGGCCGCTGGCGCCTCGCCGTTTGGCGCGCAAGGGCTTTGTTGCACAAGCGCAGCCAGTCGAACGGGCAGCCTTTTCTCACCACTCGAGCTTCTCACGTCAGGCAGGCGAGACTTTGAACATGTTCCTACATCGATTCCGCCAGCATCGCCCGGTAGTCGTCCACGCTGGCTTCGCGCGGGTTGGTCTTGTGGCAGTGGTCGGCCATGGCGCCGCGGATCACGCCGTCCCACGCATCGGGCGTGACGCCCATCGCGGCCAGCCCCGTGGGCAGGCCCAGCCTGGCGCTCATATCAAGGATGGCGTCGGGCACGTCGGCCGCCGAGCCCAGGCCCATCGCATGCGCCATGCGCTCCAGCCGGCGGTCGCGGCGAACTGCGGCGTCCTGGGCGTTGAAGCGCACCACCGCGGGCAGGAAGACTGCGTTGAGCGTGCCGTGGTGCAGTCGCGGGTTGACGCCGCCCAGGCTGTGGCTCAGCGAATGCACGCAGCCCAGCCCTTTCTGGAAGGCCATGGCGCCCTGCATGCTCGCGCTCATCATCTGCAGGCGCGCCTCGCGGTCCTGGCCGTCGCGCGTGGCCCGCTCGATGTGGGCCCAGCCGCGCGCCAGCCCGTCGAGCGCGATACCGTCCGCCGGCGGATTGAAGGCCGAGGACATGAAGGTCTCCATGCAGTGCGCGATCGCGTCCATGCCCGTGGCGGCGGTGAGGTGGGGCGGCAGGCCCAGCGTCAGTTCAGGGTCGCAGATGGCCGCCTTGGGCACCAAGTGCCACGAGTGGAAGCCGAGCTTGCGGTGGTCGTCCACGATGATGATCGCCCCGCGCGCCACCTCGCTGCCGGTGCCGGCCGTCGTGGGCACGGCGATGAGCGGCGCGACGCGCTCCGTGATGCGCGGCGAGCCGCCCTCGATGGTGGCGTAGTGCGTGAGCGGGCCCTCGTGCGTGGCCGCGATGGCGATGCCCTTGGCGCAGTCGATGGCCGATCCGCCGCCCACGGCCACGAGCCCGTCGCAGCCATGGGCGCGGTAGACCTCCACGGCCGCGCGCACGGCCGCCTCGGTGGGGTTGGCCGGCGTCTGGTCGAACACGGCCACGGGCAGGCCGGAGAGCGCATCCAGCGCACGCTGCAGCACGCCGGCCGCCTTGACGCCGGGGTCGGTCACGACGAGGGGGCGGGAGATTCCCGCGCGCTCGCACTCCTGCGCGAGCAGCCGCACCGCGCCGAATTCGATCTGGATCTGGGTGATGTAGTGGATGAGGGCCATGGTGGTGATTGCCAGAATGCGCGCCGGGCGCGTTGGTGGTCTGATGGCGGCGGCGCCATTCTGCCGGTGGCAGCAGCGCCGGTTCCATCCACCAATCTATTACCCCGGAGCTTTCCATGGTCCTGCAGCAAACCCTCACAGCGGCCCTGGTGGCCGTCGCTTGTGCGACAGGCGCGCAGGCCGCCTGCCTGGACGACGCGCAGGTGGCCGACCTTGCGGCGAACTATGCCGCGCGCACGCCGGCCGCCAATCCGCCGCCGATGGATGCGGCCGACGCCGCCTGCACGCGCGCCAAATTCAATGCCCTGCTCGCGCAGCGGCTCGGCAAGCCCGTGGGCTACAAGGCCGGGCTCACGAACCCGGCCGTGCAGCAGCGGTTCCGCACCGACCAGCCGGTCTGGGGCAAGCTCTACGCGGGCATGGTTCTGCCCTCCGGCAGCGCGGTGGACGCGGCCTTCGGCGCGCGCCCGCTCTATGAAGCCGACATGCTCGTGCGTGTGAAGAGTGCGGCCATCAACCATGCGCGCACGCCGCTGGAGGTGCTGGACGCCATCGACCAGGTGATCCCGTTCATCGAACTGCCCGATCTGCTCGTGCAGGCCCCACCGCAGCTCGACGGCGCGGGCGTGGCGGCGATCAATGTGGGCGCGCGCCTGGGCGTGGCCGGCACGCCCATCGCCGTGCCGGCCTTGCGTGCCGAGCGCTACGCGCTGCTGGACGCGCTGGCCTCGATGGCGGTCACGCTCACCGATGACGCCGGCATGCGCCTGGGCGGCGGGCGCGGCAGCGACATCCTGGGTCACCCGCTGCAGGCCGTGGTCTGGCTGGCCGGGGCGCTGCAGAAGGAAGACATCACGCTGCAGCCGGGCGACCTCGTGAGCCTCGGCTCGTTCTCCGCGCTGCTGCCGCCCAAGCCCGGGCTGGCCGTGACGGCCACCTTCGCCGGCCTGCCTGGGGCAGCGCCCGTGCGTGTCCAGTTCAAATAGTGCAGCCTCCGCGGCGGAGCGCAGGCCCTGCCGTGCGGGGCGTGGTACGTGCGGGGCTGCGCCGGCCGCCGGTTTCAGGGATGATCGGCGGCGGCCTCGGCTGCGCCGGTAATCTCGCGTTCTCCGCGGTGCCGCCGTCCCGGTCTTCCGCCTTCCGTTCCTGCCCGTTTCCTGCCGACCCGTTCTTCCGTTTCCGTTCCGTGACCGCTCCCTCTCATTCTTCCTCCGCCTTGCAGGCCAACGCCGCCGCCGCGCACCGCCTCACGCCGCAGATGCGCAGCGTGATCGACCGCATGCACCGCGCGCGCCGCCCGCCCATGGAAACCGTGCCCGTCGCCGAGGCCCGAGCCGCCTACGAACTGGGTGCCGGCGTGCTCGAAATCCCCAAGCCCGCGCTGGCCCGCGTGGACGAACTGCGCCTGCCCGCGCGGGACGGCCATGCCTTGCCCGCGCGCCTCTACGCCCCCCGCCAGGGCGGAGAGCCGCTGCCGGCGCTGCTCTACCTGCACGGCGGCGGCTTCACGGTGGGCAGCATCGCCACCCACGACACGCTCTGCCGCGAAATCGCCCGGCGTGCGGGCTGCGCGGTGGTCTCGCTCGATTACCGGCTCGCGCCCGAGCACCGCTTTCCGACCGCCGTGCACGACACCTGGGACGCGCTGGCCTGGCTGGCCGCGGAGGGCGCGTCCCTGGGACTCGACCCCGCCCGGCTGGCGGTGGGCGGCGACAGCGCCGGGGGCACGCTGGCCGCGGTGGCCGCCCTGCAGGCGCGCGATGCGGGCCTGCCGATCGCGCTGCAGCTGCTGTTCTACCCGGGCTGCACGGCCCACCAGGACACGCCGTCGCATGCGGCCTACGCCCGCGGATTCGTGCTGGAGGAGCCGGCCATCACCTGGTTCTTCAGCCACTACATCGACCGCGGCGAACGTGACGACTGGCGCTTCGCGCCGCTCAACGCGCCCGACGTGGACGGCGTGGCGCCCGCCTGGGTCGGCCTGGCGGAATGCGATCCGCTCGTGGACGAGGGCATCGCCTACGCCGACAGGCTGCGCGCCGCGGGCGTTGCGGTGGACCTGGAGATCTACCGCGGCGTGACGCACGAATTCATCAAGATGGGCCGCGCCATTCCCGAGGCGCGCACGGCCCATGCCCATGCCGCCGCCGCGCTGCGTGCGGCCTTCGGACTGCCCGATCCCGACACGGAGGAAACCCCATGATGCGCCGCGCTGATTTCCGCTGCACCGAACGCCTGCGCGTGCGCTGGGCCGAGGTGGACATGCAGAAGATCGTCTTCAATGGCCACTACCTGATGTACATCGACACCGCCATGTCGGCCTATTGGCGGGCCCTGGCCATGCCCTACGAAGCGGGCATGCAGGCGCTGGGCGGCGAGCTGTACGTGAAGAAGGCGACGCTCGAATACCACGGCTCGGCGCGGCTGGACGACGTGCTGGACGTGGGCCTGCGCTGCGCGCGCATCGGCACCAGTTCGATGCAGTTCCAGGCCGGCATCTTCGCGGGCGAGCGCCTGCTGGTGTCGGGCGAGCTGGTCTACGTGTTCGCCGACCCGGCCAGCCAGACCTCGCGCCCGGTGCCGGGCGCGCTGCGCGCGCTCATCGAGGCCCACGAGGCCGGGCACGGGGTGGTGGAGATGCGCGTGGGCGACTGGGCCACGCTGGGCGCGGATGCGCTGCGGCTGCGCATGGCCGTGTTCGTGCAGGAGCAGGGCATCGACCCGGCACTGGAGGCCGATGCGCTGGACGCGGAGGCCCTGCACGCCGTCGCCTACAACCGCATCGGCCTGCCGGTGGCGACCGGCCGGCTGCTGCAGCCCGCGCCTGGCGAGGCCCGCATCGGCCGCATGGCCGTGGACCGCACGGTGCGCGGCCAGCGCTGGGGCCGGGCCGTGCTCGATGCGCTCGTGGATGCGGCGCGGGCGCGCGGCGACCGGCGGGTCACGCTGCATGCCCAGTGCACCGCCGAGAACTTCTACCGCCGCGCGGGCTTCGAGGTGGATGGCGAGCGCTACGAGGAAGCCGGGCTTCCGCACGTGAATATGAGCATCCCCTTGAGCGGCTGACGCCGCTTCCCCCTTCTCTCGCGCTGGCGCGCGGGAAGGGGGACGACGCCGGTGGCCGGGCAGAGCCCGTTCCACGGCGTCCGCTGGCCTGGCCTGCTCCGCGGCCCTCTGACCGGAAAAGCCGTGGTGGTTTCAACGCGTCTGGCGCAGGGCGACCGCTCGATCACCAGTTCGCGGCGGCTCGGCCACGTTCAGATGTCTTCGAGCAGCGCGTAAGGCAGATCACCCAGGGCGAGTGGCACGCCTTCCGGGCCGCCCGCGCGCAGCGCCTCTCCCGTGGAGGCCACCTGCAGCGACACCAGCGCGTCGAAGCCGCCGCCGGGCGCGGGGGCTGTCTGCACCACCGTGCCGCAGGGCTGCTCGGCGTCGCTGGCCGCGAACACCTCGGCGCCCACGTCCACGGGTTCGGGCGCATGGGCCACGTAGGTGCGGCGCTTGAGCGTGCCGCGGAACTGGCTGCGCGCCACCACCTCCTGGCCCGGATAACAGCCCTTCTTGAAATTCACGCCGCCCACGGATTCGTAGTTGAGCATCTGCGGCACGAACAGCTCGACCAGGGGCGCCGTGAGGGTGGGCACGCCGCTCTGCACTTCACCCCACTCCCAGAGGCCGGGCGCCAGGGGCGTGCCGGCGGGAGCGGGCTGCCCGGCGGGCTGCACCAGCAGCGCCCGCGGCTGGCCGGCCGCGGGGTAGAGATGGATCAGCGTGCCTTGGGGCGTGTCGGCGCGGCTCCAGGGGGCCTGCGCGCCGCCCTGCACGGCGTCGCCCGCCAGGCCCCAGAGCGCGAAGTCGGCCGTGGCGTCGCTGAGCCTTGCCTTGGCGCGCAGCACGAACATCGAAAGCCGCTTGAGCACGGGGGCGAGCAGATCGCGGCTGCAGACCAGCAGCACCTCGGCATCGCCCTGGCGCCAGCCGATGAAACTGGCCTGCATGCGGCCCTTGGCCGAGAGGAAGGCCGCCAGCCGGGCCTGCCCGGGCGGCAGCAGCAGGAAATCCTGGGTGAGCTGGCCGTGGAGGAACTGCGCCGCGTCTTCGCCTTGCACGCGGATCACGCCGAGCCCGTTGAGGGGGGCCAGGCCATTCAGGGGGGACGTCATGCCGTGAATTATCATGCCCGGCTCTTTCCCTTCTGCTTCTCGGGTCGTGCGCCGTCTATTCCTATTCATCGTGCTGGTGGCCTTCGCGGCGGCCGGCGCCGGCTACTGGTGGCTGAACCAGCCTTTGCCGCTGCGCGCGGCCGCAGGCTCGGGTGCGGGCGCACCGCCGGCGCTGGAACTCGAGATCGAGCCCGGCACCACCCCGCGCGGTGTCGCCGCGGCCGCCGTGGCCGCGGGCGTGGACACCGATCCGCGCCTGCTGTATGCGTGGTTCCGCATCTCGGGCAAGGACCGCCTCATCAAGGCCGGCAACTACGAAATCCCCCCGGGTACGACGCCCTTCGGCCTGCTGCAGAAACTGGTGCGCGGCGAAGAGGCGCTGCGCGCCATCACCCTGGTGGAAGGCTGGACCTTCCGCCAGTTCCGGCAGGCCCTCGGCCGCGAAGAGCAGCTGCGGCACGACACCCAGGGGTTGGCCGACGACGCCATCATGGTGCGGCTCGAACGCCCGGGCGTGCACCCGGAGGGCCGCTTCTTTCCCGACACGTACACCTACGCCAAGGGCACGAGCGATCTGGCCGTGCTGCGCCGCGCGCTGCATGCGATGGACCGGCGCCTGGAGGCGGCCTGGGCGCAGCGTGCGGCCGACACGCCGCTCAAGACCGCGGACGAGGCGCTCATCCTCGCGAGCATCGTGGAGAAGGAAACCGGCCGTGCCTCCGACCGCGGCCAGATCGCCGGTGTGTTCAGCAACCGGCTGCGCACCGGCATGCTGCTCCAGACCGATCCCACCGTCATCTACGGCATGGGCGAGAAGTTCGACGGCAACCTGCGCCGGCGCGACCTGCTGGCGGATACGCCCTGGAACACCTACACCCGGGCGGGCCTGCCGCCCACGCCCATCTCCATGCCCGGCAAGGCCTCGCTCATCGCGGCCGTGCAGCCCGAGCGCACGCAGGCGCTGTACTTCGTGGCGCGGGGCGACGGCACGAGCCAGTTCAGTCCCACGCTCGACGAGCACAACCGCGCCGTGAACCGCTTCCAGCGGGGGCAGGGGCTCCAGCCGTAGCACCGGGGCGGGGCGCAGGGCCGCCCCGGGTTCGGCACGGCAGGCACGCGGCACGCATTACCAGAGGTCTTTCTTCCATGCAGCGACGGGGTTGGTTCATCACATTCGAAGGCATCGACGGTGCGGGCAAGTCCTCGCACATCGAAGCCGTGGCCGAGGCGCTGCGCAGCGAGGGCCGCACCGTCACGGTCACCCGCGAGCCGGGCGGCACGCCGCTGGCCGAAAACCTGCGGACGCTGCTGCTGAACGAGGCCATGGACGCCCTCACCGAATCGCTGATCGTCTTCGCGGGCCGGCGCGACCACCTGCGCACCGTGATCGTCCCGGCGCTCGAACGGGGCGAAGCGGTGTTGTGCGACCGGTTCACCGATGCCACCTTCGCGTACCAGGGCGCTGGGCGGGGCTTCGATCGCACGGTGCTATCAAATTTGGAGCAGATAACCCAGTCGGGACTGCGGCATGAAGGTGATTCGATCCTGAATCCAGACCTCACGCTGTGGTTTGACCTGGCGGCCGACGTGGCGGCGGCGCGCCTCGCCGGCGCCCGGGCGCCGGACCGCTTCGAGGCCCAGCCCGCCGAATTCTTCCGCCGGGTGGCCGGGGGGTACGCGGACCGCGAGGCCGCCGACCCTGGCCGCTTCGCGCGACTCGATGCCGACCAGCCGCGCGAAGCGGTGCGGGCCCAGCTCATGGCGGCTCTGCGCGACCGGGGTGTGCTGGGCGCGCAAGGGAGCCCCGCATGACCATGGCTGCTTCCCTCCCGCCCTGGATCGCCGCGCAGCGGCGGCAACTGCTCGCCCAGCGGGGCCATGCCTGGCTGCTGAGCGGCCCGTCCGGCCTGGGCCAATACACGCTGGCGCTGGAGATGGTGCGCGCCTGGCTGTGCGAAGCGCCTGCGCCGGATGGCGCCTGCGGCCAGTGCGGCAGCTGCCATGCCATCGAAGTGCGCACGCACGCCGATCTGTGCGTGCTCATGCCCGAAACCGACATGGTGGCGCGCGGCTGGCCACTGCCCGAGAAGGCGCAGGCGGAGATCGACGACAAGAAGCGCAAGGCCAGCCGCGAGATCCGCGTGGAGGCCATGCGCGATGCGGTGCAGTTCGCGCAGCGCACCTCCGCGCGCGGACGGGGCAAGGCCGTGCTGGTGTACCCCGCCGAACAGATGAACACCATCGCCGCCAATGCGCTGCTGAAGACGCTGGAGGAGCCCGCCGGCGACGTGCGCTTCGTGCTGGCGAGCGAGGCCGCGCACCAGTTGCTGCCCACCATCCGCAGCCGGTGCCTGGGCCATACGCTGCAATGGCCCGACGAGGCGCAATCGCTCGCCTGGCTGGCGGAGCAGGGCGTGGCGGCCGACGCCGCTGCGGCGCTGCTGCGCGCGGCCGGCGGGCGGCCCGAGGACGCGCTGGCCCTGTCGCAGGGCGGGCGCAGCCCGCAGACGTGGGCGCAGATTCCGCGGGCGGTGGCGCGTGGCGATGCCACCGCGCTGGCGGAGATGTCGCCGCCCGAGGCCGTGGACGCACTGCAGAAGCTCTGCCATGACCTGCTCGCACGGCGGGTGGGCGCGGCGCCCCGGTACTTCGCGGAGGCCGACCTGCCGACCCCTCCGGGTGTGGGGCCGCTCACGCGCTGGGCCCGTGCCCTGGCCAAGGAAGCCCGCACCGCGGACCATCCGTTCAACGCCGGCCTCATGCTGGAGGCGCTTGTTGCCCAGGCGCGAAACGCCCTAAACTCCCGCCATTGATCGACCGCCAAGCCCCACCATGAGCACCCCCCCCAGCGCCCCCCGCCCCAGTGTCATGCAGCTGGCCATCAAGGAGAAGGCGGCGCTCTACGCGGCATACATCCCGTTCTTCGTCGAAGGGGGCATCTTCGTCCCCACCCAGCGCGATTACCGTCTGGGCGACGACGTGTACGTGCTGCTCACCCTCCCCGAAGACACCCAGCGCTACCCCGTCGCCGGCCGTGTGGCCTGGGTCACGCCGGCCCGTGCTGCCGGCAACCGCACGCAGGGTGTGGGCATCCAGTTTCCGAAGGACGACAAGTCCCGCGTGCTCAAGGCCCGCATCGAAGAGATCCTGGGCTCGGCCCTGGGCTCCGAGCGGCCCACGCAGACCATCTGAGCCTGCGGCCCGCAGCAGCACCGCGCCGCCTTGCCGCAGCCTGCGGCACCCCTGCCGGCTTGACCGCAGCGGCCAGGGCGCGCTGATGGCATCCGGGCTGGCGCATGCGTCCATGCAGCCGGTTTTCCTACGGGCGCGGCGATCCGGCCCGCCTAACATCCCTTCCGCCATGTTCACCGATTCGCATTGCCACCTGAGTTTTCCCGAGCTGTCCGCGCAACTGCCCACCATCCGCGAGGCCATGGCGGAGGCCCGCGTGACCCGCGCGCTCTGCATCTGCACCACCATCGAGGAATTCGGCAGCGTCCATGCGCTGGCGCTCGGGTACGACAACTTCTGGAGCACGGTGGGCGTGCACCCGGACAACGAAGGCGTCACCGAACCTTCCGTGCAGGACCTCCTCGGCCGCGCCGCTCTGCCGCGCGTGATCGCCATCGGTGAAACGGGGCTGGACTACTACGGCATGGAAGACCGCAAGGGCGGCCGCAGCGTGGCCGATCTGGAATGGCAACGCGAGCGTTTTCGCACCCACATCCGCGCGGCGCGGGCCTGCGGCAAACCACTGGTCATCCACACGCGCAGTGCCTCCGACGACACGTTGGCGATCCTGCGCGAGGAAGGGGAAGACGGCCCGGGCAACCGTGCGGGTGGCGTTTTCCACTGCTTCACGGAAAGCGCCGAGGTGGCGCGGGCCGCGCTGGACCTCGGTTACTACATCTCGTTCTCGGGCATCCTCACCTTCAAGAATGCCCAGCCGCTGCGCGACGTGGCCGCCTTCGTGCCGCTCGACCGGCTCCTGATCGAAACCGACAGTCCGTACCTCGCACCGGTGCCTTACCGCGGCAAGACCAACAACCCGTCCTATGTCCCCTTCGTGGCGCAGCAGATCGCCGCGCTGAAGGGGCTGGATGCCGAGGCCGTGGGCGAGGCCACGAGCCGCAATTTCGATACGCTGTTCTTCCGAAAGGCCGCCCCATGACCCCTACGCTGTCGCGCCGGGTTTTCGCCTCTTCCATCGCCGTGGCCGCTGCCGGCCTGTGCAGCGCCTGCGCGCATGCGGGCGCCTACGACGACTTCTTCACGTCCATCGTGCGCGACGAAGCCCGGGACATCACGGCGCTCATCCGCCGGGGCTTCGACCCCAACACGCGCAATGCGAAGGGCGAGGTCGGCCTCACGCTCGCGCTGCAGCAGGGCTCCATGCAGGCGTTCAATGCGCTCATGGCAGCGCCCGGCATCAAGGTGGAAACGCGCAACGCCAAGGACGAGAGCCCGCTGATGATTGCCTGCCTGCGCGGGCAGGTCGCCGCGGCGCGCGCACTCATCGCCAAGGATGCCGATGTCAACAAGACCGGCTGGACGCCGCTGCACTACGCCGCGTCGGGCACGACCGATCGGCAACTGGAGCTGGCGCAGATGCTCATCGAGCAGAGTGCCTACATCGATGCCGAATCGCCCAACGGCACCACGCCCCTCATGATGGCCGTGAGCTATGGCCGCGCCGACGTGGCGCGCTTTCTGCTGGAGCAGGGGGCGGATCCGACGATCAAGAACCAGGTCGGCCTGACCGCCGCCGATTTCGCGCGCCGCGCCGCGCGGCAGGATATGGCGGATCTGGTGGGTGAGGCCATCCGGCGGCGCCAGCCCCAGCAGGGCAAGTGGTAGGCCGCGCCGGCGGCTGAAAGGCTGCTGCCGGACCCCGGATCAGGGGTGACCCAGGCCTTGCAGGCGAGCGTAGAGCCCGCCACGGGCCATGAGTTCTGCGTGCGTTCCTTGCTCCGCGATGCGGCCGCGCTCCATCACCACCACGCGGTCCGCATGCTCGATGGTGGAGAGGCGGTGGGCGATCACGAGCGTGGTGCGCCCGCGCATCAGGCGCTGCAGCGCATCCTGCACGAGACGCTCCGATTCGGTGTCCAGCGCCGAAGTGGCTTCGTCCAGGATCAGGATCGGCGCATCCTTGTAGAGCGCGCGGGCGATCGCCAGGCGCTGCCGCTGTCCACCGGACAGCTGGGTTGCGTTGTGCCCCACCACCGTGTGGATGCCTTGCGGCATCGAAGCCACATGGCTTGCCAGGTTGGCGGCCTCCAGGCAGGACTGCACGCGTGCTTCATCCACCCCATGGCCCAGGGCCACGTTGGCTGCCACGGTGTCGTTGAACATCACCACGTCCTGGCTGACCATCGCGAATTGCGCGCGCAGGGCCTGCAGATCCCAGTCGGCGATCGGCTGGCCGTCGAGCAGCACGCGGCCCTCGGTGGGCTGTAGGAAGCGGGGCAGCAGGTTCACCAGCGTCGTCTTGCCCGCGCCGGACGGGCCCACCAGCGCAACGATCTCGCCCGGCTGAACGGTGAGGTGCACGCGGTCCAGCGCCGGAGCCAGGTCGGTACCGAAGGCCACGCTGACGCCGTCCAGCACCAGTGCGCCTTGCGCACGCGCAGCGGGAGCGTGTCTTCCGCCGGTCTCGGCAGGGGTGCCTTCCAGCAGCGACAGGCCACGCTCCAGTGCCGCGACGCCGCGCGTGAGCGGATTGGCGATATCGGCCAGCCGGCGGATCGGCGCGATCAGCATCAGCATCGCCGTGATGAATGCGGCAAACCCCCCCACGGTGACCGCGCGTGTGTCGCTGGCGTTGTTTTGCCAGAGGGCCACGCAGATCACTCCGGAGAGCGCCGCGGCCGCCAGCAGCTGGGTGAGGGGCGTCATCGCAGCGGAGGCGATGGTGGCCTTGATCGCGAGCCGGCGCAGGCTGTGGCTCAAGGTGCCGAAGCGCTGCGTCTGGCCGGCCTGCGCGCCGTGCAGGCGCACCATGCGGTGCGCGAGCACGTTCTCTTCCACCACGTAGGCGAGCTGGTCGGTGGCCTGCTGGCTGGTCTTGGTGATCTGGTAGAGGCGGCGCGAGAGCGTCTTCATGATCCAGGCGACGCCCGGCACCACCACGGCCACGATCAGCGTCAGTTGCCAGTTCAGGTACACCAGGTACCCCAGCAGCGCGACCAGGGTGAAACCATCGCGTGAAATACCCATGAGCGCCTGCACCAGCAGGGTGGAGCCCGTCTGCACCTCGTACACCACGGTGTTCGAGAGCGTGCTGGCCGATTGCCGCGAGAAGAGGCCCATGTCGGCAGCCAGCAAGCGCTCGAAAAGCGATTCGCGCAGCTTCAGCATGCCCTCGTTGGCGATGCGGGCGAGGGCGTATTGCCCCGCGAACTGCGCGAAGCCGCGCACCAGGAACACGCCGATCACGGCGATGGGCACCATCCACAGCTTCAGCGAGCCTTCGGTGAATCCCTCGTCGAGCAGGGGCTTCAGCAGGGCGGGCATGAGCGGCTCCGTGGCGGCGCCGACCAGGGTGGCCAGAACGGCCAGCGCCCAGGCGAGGCGCTGTCCCCCGAAATACACGGACAGGCGCCTCAATCGCGTGCTCAAGGGAAGCGCAGGGGCAGGGGGGGCGGCGGCAGGCGCCGGCGCAGCGGCTTTCGGGGGGGCAGGAGCTTGCATGAGGGGCGGATTCTACGTAGGACCATGCCGCCAACATGCACAGTTTGTCACAGGGGTATGCGCCCTGTGTGTAACATTCGGGCCCTGTCCTTCCGGCTTCCTCCGGCGAATGGCCCGGTATCCCAACGCTGTCAATGACTTCAGACCGCCCATCCCAATCTCTCCTCGCGGCCCTGCCGCTGTCCACGCGACGCCACGCCATCGTGGCCCTCGCCGCTGCTTCATCCTCTGCTTCCGCGCTCGCGCAGTTCCGTGTCGAAATCACGGGCGTCGGGCTCACCCAGTTGCCGACGGCCATCGCGCCGTTCCGTGGTGAGGGGAGCGCGCCCCAGAAGATTTCTGCCATCGTGCAGGCCGACCTGGAGCGCAGCGGGCAGTTCCGTGCAGTGGACGCGTCCGGCCAGCAACTCGACGAGACCTCCCGGCCCGACGTGGCGCTGTGGAAGCAAAAGGGCGCCGACTCCCTCACGACCGGCAGCATCACGCGCCTGCCCGACGGGCGGTACGACGTGCGTTTCCGTTTGTGGGAGACCGTGCGCGGCGAAGACCTGGGCGGCCAGAGTTTCGTGGTGACGCAAGCAGACCTCCGCCTGGTGGCCCACCGGGTGGCCGATTACGTCTATGAAAAGCTCACGGGCCAGCGCGGCATCTTCTCGACCCGTATCGTCTATGTGACCAAGGCGGGCAGCCGCTACAGCCTGTGGATTGCCGATGCCGATGGCGAGAACGCGCAGTCGGCGCTCTCCAGCCCCGAGCCCATCATCTCGCCGGCATGGTCGCCTTCCGGATCGCAAGTGGCCTACGTCTCCTTCGAATCGCGCAAGCCGGTCGTCTATGTGCACGATGTGGCGTCGGGCCGCCGCCGGTTGATAGCGAACTTCCGGGGTTCCAACAGCGCTCCGGCATGGTCGCCCGATGGTCGCACGCTGGCCGTCACCTTGAGCCGCGATGGCAATTCGCAGCTCTACACGATCGACGCCAACGGCGGCGAGCCGCGCCGCCTCATGCAGAGTTCCGGCATCGACACGGAGCCCACCTATTCCAGCGACGGGCGCAGCATCTACTTCGTGAGCGACCGGGGTGGGGCACCGCAGATCTACCGCGTGCCGGCTTCGGGGGGCAGTGCAGAGCGTGTCACCTTCACGGGCACCTACAACATTTCTCCCAGCATCAGCCCCGACGGCAAGTGGTTGGCCTACATCTCCCGGGTGGGAGGCGCTTTCAAACTGCACGTCATGGACCTGGCGACAGGCACGGTCAACGCCATCACGGACACCACCGCCGACGAGAATCCCAGCTTCGCACCCAACAGCCGCCTCATCGTCTACGCGACCCAGCAGCAGGGCCGCGAGGCGCTCATGACCGCGACGTTGGACGGCAAG
This sequence comes from Paracidovorax konjaci, assembly GCF_900112675.1. Lineage (GTDB taxonomy): Bacteria > Pseudomonadota > Gammaproteobacteria > Burkholderiales > Burkholderiaceae_C > Paracidovorax > Paracidovorax konjaci. The sequence goes on from NZ_FOMQ01000010.1 coordinate 110,253, forward strand.
ATCAAGGCGCGCCTCGCAGGGCAGGGCGGAGACATCCGCGAGCCGGACTGGGGCCCGTTCCAGAAACAATGATCTGAACCCTTTCGCAATTTTTGATATCGACAATCTGGACTAGAGGAGAACCTTCCCAATGATCAGCCTTCCCTTCAAGCGTATTTCCCTGGCCCTGACCGTGGCCGCCGTCATGGCCGGCTGCAGCTCCGGTGTGAAGCTGGAAGACGTGCCCGTCGAGAACAAGGGCGCAACGTCCACCGTGCCCGACGGCGCCAATGCCAACGGCAGCTCGCAGAGCGGCGTGGCTCCGGTGGACCTGAGCCAGTCCGCACGCGACGCCGCCGGTCCTGCGGGCGTGAGCCGTATCGTGTATTTCGACTTCGACAGCTATGTGGTCAAGCCCGAGTACCAATCGCTCATCGAACAGCACGCCCGCTTCATCAAGGCCAACCAGGGCCGCAAGGTCATGATCGAAGGCCATACCGACGAGCGCGGCGGCCGCGAGTACAACCTGGCGCTGGGCCAGAAGCGCGCCGAAGCCGTGCGCCGTTCCCTGGGCTTGCTGGGTGTGCCGGACAGCCAGGTGGAAGCCGTGAGCTTCGGCAAGGAAAAGCCGGCTGCCCAAGGCGGTTCCGAAGACTCCTACGCCCAGAACCGCCGCGCTGAACTGTCCTACCGTTGATGACCACTTTCGTGCAGCAGCGGGCCCGGGCCCGCAATGCGGTGGCGCTGGCGGCCCTGTCGCTTGCCGCTGCCTTCGGCGCTTCTTCCAGCCACGCAGCGCTGTTCGAGGATGACGAGGCGCGCCGCGCCATCCTTGAACTGCGCCAGCGCATCGACGCGCTGCAGCAGCGGGGTGGCGATGACCAGCGCCGCACATCGGAAGAAGGCGCGCAGATGCGCCGCAGCCTGATCGACCTGCAGTCGCAGATCGAAGCGCTGCGTTCCGAGCAGGCCAGCCTGCGCGGGCAGAACGAACAGCTCCAGCGCGACGTGGCGGATCTGCAGCGCCGCCAGAAGGACATGGCCCAGGGCATGGAAGAACGGCTGCGGCAGTTCGAGCCCGTCAAGGTCACGTCGGACGGCCAGGAGTTTCAGGCCGATCCTGCGGAGAAGCGCGATTTCGAAGCGGCACTGGCTGTTTTCCGCTCCGGCAAATTCCCGGATGCGGTCACGGCGTTCGGCAACTTCATTCGCCAGTATCCGCGCAGTGGTTATGTGCCTTCCTCGCGGTTCTGGCTGGGCAATGCCCAGTACGCCACCCGCGACTACAAGGAAGCCATCAACAACTTCAAGGCCTTGCTGGCGGCTGCGCCCGACCACGCCCGTGCACCGGAAGCGGCCCTGTCGATCGCCAACTGCCAGATCGAGCTCAAGGACACGCGCGCCGCGCGCAAGACGCTGGAAGACCTCATCCGTGTCTATCCGCAGGCGGAGGCCGCGGCCGCGGCCAAGGAACGCCTGGCCCGACTGCGGTGACGGCGAGCATGTTGCCGAGCGCCGCGGCGGAAGCGGTCGCAGGTGCAGTGTCCTTGCCACCGCCTGGCATCGAGGCTGACCTGCAACGCAGATTCGGCGGGCTCGACCGTCTGTATGGCACGGAAGGGGCCGCCCGCATCCGCGCATCGCACGTGGCGGTCGTCGGGGTCGGCGGCGTAGGTTCCTGGGCCGTGGAAGCGCTTGCACGCAGCGGCGTCGGGCGGCTGACCCTCATCGACCTCGACAATGTGTCGGAGTCGAACATCAACCGCCAGATCCACGCCCTGTCCAACACGGTGGGGCAGGCCAAGGTCGAGGCGATGCGCGAGCGCATCGCCTTGATCCATCCCGGTTGCGAGGTCCATTGCATCGAAGACTTCGTCGAACCGGCCAACTGGCCGTCGATCCTCCCCGAAGGAGTCGGCGCGGTGATCGACGCGTGCGATCAGGTCGCTGCAAAGACGGCCATGGCCGCATGGGCCACCAGAACCAACCAGCCGTGCTTCATCAGCGTGGGGGCCGCAGGCGGCAAGCGCCTGGCGCACCAGGTGGATATCGATGACCTGTCCCGCACCACGCACGACCCCCTGTTGGCACAACTTCGCTACCGGCTGCGCAAGCACCATGGAGCGCCACGGGAAGGACGGCGCATCGGTCTCGCCTGTGTATTCAGCCGGGAGGCCGTGGCCCCGCCCCACGCATCCTGCGCAATGGAAGAGGGCGGCGATGGCAGCCTGAACTGCCATGGCTATGGCTCGGTGGTGTCCGTCACCGCGACGTTCGGCCAGTGTGCTGCGGGCTGGGTGCTCGATCAGATCTCCAAAGCTGTCCGCACACCAAAATAGCACTATAATCTTAGGCTTTGCTGCAATGTACTGAAACGTGCTTTGCAGTGGAGGGACGTTAGCTCAGTTGGTAGAGCAGCGGACTTTTAATCCGTTTGTCGTGGGTTCGACCCCCGCACGTCCCACCATGAACATGGGCCGCTACAGCGTTGATCGCTGTAGCGGCTTTCTTGTTTCTGGCTTTGGCCAGCGATCTTTCAACGCGTTGCACCCTACGCATAGCTGGCTGGCAGCCGTTGATGGATGAGCAGCACCTGTGCGCAACCGCACCCATTTGTCCCTGGGCACAGGGGATGGCTGAGGAACTCCTCTGGCAACGCCCTTGTCTGTAGGCTCGGCCTTACGGATTCGGAAGGCATTGCCCGGCCGTGGCGGGAATGCTCCGGGCGTACTATTTTTCGGTGAGGAACGGCTTTTCGCCATACCCGCAAACCCATCACCGAAAGGACTCACCATGAACACCGATCAAATCAAGGGCGCTGCAAAGGAAGTCGTTGGCAAGGTCCAACAAAAGACCGGCGAAGTGTTCAACAGCCCCGAGCAACAGGTCAAGGGCGTCGCGAAGCAAGTGGAAGGCAATGCCCAGAAGAACTACGGCGATGCCAAGGAAACGATCAAGGACGCCACCCGTTGAGTGGCGGCGCGCAGGCGCCGGTCCCCGTGAAAACAAAAGCCCGCACGGCTTGCCCGGCGGGCTTTTTCCATGGTGCCAGCGATGCTGAGCGGATGAGGCACATCGCTACATGATGGCTGTGCTGCATGGAGCAGGCACGGCTGCATGCATGCAGTGCCTCGCCTGCCTCTGCGCCCTGAGCCTCGTTGCTCTGTCCTCTGGATTCAAGCCAGCCAGCGCCGGATCCTGCTGGCCAGGGTGTCACGGCTGATTTCGTATCGATCGTGCAGTGTGGGCAATGCGCCTGCCTCCAGGAAGGCATCCGGCAGTCCGGCCAGCCTGAATGCAGCGGGGCGGATGTTCTCCTGCAATAAGGCGCTCGCGACGGCCTCTCCCAGGCCGCCGACCACCGAGTGATTCTCGGCAACGACGACCAGGCGCGGTCCGTTGCCGGCCGCGTGGGCGATGGCCTGGACGTCCAGCGGCTTGATGGTCGGGCAGTGCAGTACGGCAACGCCCAGGTGGTCCAGGGCGAGCGTATCGGCCACTTCCAGGGCACGCATCGTCATGAACCCACTGGAGATGATGAGCACGTCGTGGCCTTCGCGCAGCAGCTTGGCTTTGCCGAGTTCGAACCGGTAGTCGTATTCGTCGAGGACCAGGGGTACGTTGCCCCTCAGCAGGCGCATGTAGACAGGGCCGCCGTGCGCTGCAATCTGAGGAACCGCCTGCTCGATATCGAGCGCATCGCAGGGGTCGACGATGGTGAGCCCGGGTACCGCGCGCATCATCGCGAGATCGTCGGTGGCTTGGTGACTGGGGCCGTATCCCGTGGTCAGGCCCGGCAAGGCACAGCAGATCTTGACGTTGAGGTTTTCTTCGGCGATGACCTGGTGGATGAAGTCGTAGGCCCTGCGGGTGCCGAACACCGCATAGGTCGTGGCGAAGGGCATCAGCCCTTCTTTCGCCATGCCGCCTGCAGCAGCCATCAGGAGTTGTTCTGCCATGCCCATCTGGAAGTAGCGGTCCGGGTGGGCCTGGGCGAACAGGTGCAGGTCGGTGTATTTGGCCAGGTCCGCGGTCATGCCCACGACTTCGGCGCGGTGCGCAGCAAGTTCCAGCAATGCCTTGCCGAACGGTGCGGCCCTGACCCGCTGGCCTTCGCCGGCGATGGAGGCAATCATGGCGGAGGTCGTGAGGCGGGGTTTTTTCTCGGTGACGGGGGTGTTCATGGCATGGCCTCCTCTGGGGGCTGGGACTGGTCCAGGATCTCGATGGCTTTCTGCCATTCGGGGGGATCGACACGGATGAAGTGGTTCTTCTCGCGCTGCTCCAGGAACGGCACGCCCTTGCCCATGAGGGTATCGAAGAGGATGACCCGCGGCCGGGGTTCGCTGGCATGGCGCGCGGTATCGAACGCCTCCAGCACGCGGGCCAGGTCGTTGCCGTCCACCCGCTGCACGTGCCAGCCGAATGCGGACCATTTGTCGGCCAGTGGCTCGAAGCCGAGCACCTGCCTGGAGGGACCGTCGGCCTGTTGGTTGTTCACGTCGACGAGGCAGATCAGGTTGCCCAGCCCATGGTGCGCGGCCGACATGGCCGCCTCCCACGTCGATCCTTCGTCGAGTTCGCCGTCCGACATGGAGTTGTAGACGAATGCCGGGCTGCCCTTGTGCCGCAGCGCGAGTGCCATGCCCACGGCAATCGGCAGTCCCTGGCCCAAGGAGCCGCCGGAGATTTCCATGCCCGGCGTATAGGTCGCCATGCCGGACATCGGCAGCCTGCTGTCGTCGCTGCCGTAGGTTTCCAGCTCGCTTTCCGCAAGGATGCCGGCCTCTGCCAGGGCGGCGTAGAAGGCGATCGCGTAGTGCCCGTGGGAGAGCAGAAAGCGATCGCGGCCTTCCCATTGCGGATCGTCGGGACGCAGGTTCAGCGCATGGCCGTAGGCCACCGCCAGCACATCGGCCCAGCCCAGGGCCTGGCCGATATAGCCCTGGCCCTGGACTTCACCCATCCGCAACGCGTAGCGGCGGATGCGGTATGCGCATCGGGACAGCCTGTCCAGCCGGTGGTGCTGCAGGTCATGGTTCATTGAAGGTCTCCTGTAGTGTCTCGGGGTGCCGGCAGCCGCCGCGTCAGCGCAGGATGCTGGCGGGTACGTAGGACACCAGCATCAGCACTGCCAGCGCCACGACATAGAAGGGAATGAGTTCGCGCACGGTCTGCCCCACCTTGACCTTGGCCAGCGAACTGGTGATGAAGAGCGTGGTTCCGACGGGCGGCGTATAGAGGCCGAGAGCCAGGTTCACCACCATCATGATTCCGAGTTGCGTCATGTCCATGCCGATGCTCTGCGCCAGCGGCACGAACACCGGCGTGAGCAGCAGCACGGCCGCGGGCAGATCGATGAACATGCCGATGAAAAGCATCAGCCCGTTCATCAGCAGGATCACCATCCAGGGCGATTCGACGTGCGATTGCACCCAGTGCACGATGCCGGTGGGCATCTGGTCGTAGGTCAGCAGCCATCCGATGGCCGCAGAGGCCATGATCACGAGCAGCACCACGCCCGTTGCCAAACCTGCGTGGACCACGGCGTCGTTGAGCCGGCGCCAGCCGAGGTCGCGGTAGATGGCGGCCGAAACCACGCCGGCATACAGCGTCGACAGGACCGCCACTTCCGTCGGGGTTGCGATGCCGAACCGCAGGAAGACGATGATCAGCACTGGCAGCAGCAGCGCCGGCGAGGCATAGGCCAGGTGGCGGCGGAAGGCGGGCCATTGGAACGGCGTGGTGTCGCGGGGGAAGCCGCGGCGCTTGCCCACCCACCAGCACACCGCCATGAAGCCTGCGCACATCAGCAGACCGGGCAGTACGCCGGCCACGAACAGCGCGGCGATGGATGCGTTCGCGCTCAAGGCGAACAGGATCATCGGGATCGACGGCGGGATCAGGATGTCGATCGTGGCGGCCGAGGCGAGCGTGGCCGCGGAGAAGGCCGCGGGGTAGCCCAACCGCTTGTGCCACGGGATCATGAGCGAGCCGATCGCCGATGCGTCCGCCACGGCCGAGCCCGACACGCCCCCGAAGAGGGTCGAAGACATCACGCCCACCTGGGCCGGGCCCCCGTGGAAGCGCCCGATCAGTGCAGAGAGCACGCCCACCAGGGCTTCGCCCAGCTTGCCTCCCATCATGAGGGAGCCCGTGAGCATGAAGAACGGAATGGCGATGAGCGGAAAGCTCTGCACCTGGGCCACCATCTGCTGTACGAGCAGGTCCAGTGGAATGCGGTCGGAGCTGGCTGCAGCGGCCATGGCGCCCATCAGCAGGGCATGCGCGATGGGCATGGCGACCACGGCGCCAGCCATGAAGACGAAGAGCATGAGGATGGACATCAGCGTGCCTCCGTCTACCAGTGGGCGCCGGCCACCGGGCGGGCGGGCGCGTCGCCATCCGCTGCGCGCTGCGGGTCACCCGCCAGCCATGCGCGCGCTGCCGATTGCAGGGCGAGGAGGCTGAGCATGGCCATGCCCACCATCACGCATGCGTACGTCACCGACCCGGGAATGTTCAGGATCTGGCTGCGTTCGTCATGCACGATCTCCAGCATGTTGGCCGTGGCCCACGCCAGCGTGGCGTAGAGGCCGGCGACGATCAGCCAGCTCAGCGTGGCCACCACCCGCTGGATGCCTGCCGGCAGGGTCTCCACGAGAAAGGTCGTGGTGATGTGCGCTCCGTGGGCCGCTGCCAGCACCACGCCCGACATCACGAGCCAGGGGAAAAGCAGTTCAGGGACTTCGTTGGCCCACTGCAGGCTGGCGCCGGTGGCATACCGCAAGGCCGTGTTGCACACCAGGATCACGAAGATGACGAGTGTGCTGATCCACAGCACGGTGCGGCAGGTGCCGACGACCATGCGTTCGAGAATATTCATCAGGGTTCTCCTCGCCGCGCCGGCGGCGCGGTCTGTGTATCGCTGGGGAATGCGTCTATCGGCCGGCGGCGGCCTTCACCACTTTGCTGAGGTACGGGCCGATGGGGCCGGATTGCCATTTCTCCTGCACCTTGCCCGTGGCCTGGGCGAACGCCTTAGGGTCGATCGTGGTGACTTCGACGCCCTTGGCCTTGATGTCGCCCAGCAGCTTCTCGTCCATTTCCCGGGACAGCTGCCGCTGGTAGGCCGTGGCTTCCTGTGCGGCCTGGGTGATGGCCGTGCGGTCCGCGGGAGCGAGGCGGTCCCAGCTGCGCTTGCTCATGACGAGCGGCGTCATCTGGAACATGTGGCCGGTCAAGGCCAGGTGCTTCTGGACTTCATAGAGCTTGCTGGCATGGAAGTTGGCCAGCGGGTTCTCCTGCCCGTCCACCACGCCCTGCTGCAGGGCCACGTACAACTCCGCGAATTTGATCTGCTGCGCCTCGGCGCCGAGGGCCTGCATGATGTCCACCAGCACGGCATCGGGAGGCGTGCGCATCTTCAGTCCCCTCAGATCCTCGACCGTGCGGATGGGCTTGCGGCTGTTGGTCATGTGGCGGATGCCGTTGTCCCAGTACCCCAGGACTACCATGCCTTTGGCGGCCGACTTGTCTGCCAGCTCCTTGCCAAGCGGACCGTCCAGGACTGCGAAGGCCTGTGCCGATGTCGAGAACAGGAAAGGCATGCCGTACGCCGCATATTCCGGAACCGCAGCGGCCACGGCGCCCTGTGAGTTGGCGGAGATGTCCAGCGCGCCCGTGCGCAGGGCCGTGACCATGGCCGCGTCGTCGCCCAATTGGGCGGACGGTGCGACCTGCACTTCGATGCGGCCACCGCTGGCGGCCTTCACCTGCTCCGCGAATCTCACCGATGCCAGGTGGCGCGGGTTGTCCGGGGCGGCGCCGTGGCCGAGGGTCAGCCTGACGGTCTGGGCCCAGGCGGCTGGGGACGCGGTCAGCATGCCCAGTGCCAGGGCGGCAGCCCCTGCGAAAAATGTCTTGCGTTGCATGGTTTTGTCTCCTTCGTTTTGTTGTGTGGCCATGTCCTGTCCTGCATGGCATCGCCGGCGAAGCGCTTCAGTGGATGAGCATGCCTCCGTTGACGTCGAGGGTGATGCCCGTGCAATAGGCCGATAGATCGCTTGCCAGGAAGACGCACGCACCTGCCACGTCGTCGGCGCGTCCGAGGCGCGCGAGCGGGATGGTGTCGGAGATCTCCCGCTTGCGGTCGGGGGTGAGCTTGCCCTGGGTGATGTCCGTCTCGATCAGGCCGGGCGTGATGCAGTTCACGCGGATGCCTTCGGTGCCGAATTCGCGCGCCATCGCACGGGCCAGCCCGAGCACGCCGGCCTTGGCCGCGGAGTAGTGGGGCCCTCCGAAAATGCCGCCGCCGCGCTGTGCCGACACCGACGAGATGCAGACGATCGAGCCCGACTGCTGGTCGCGCATGGCGGGCAGGGCCGCCTGCGACATGTAGAGCGTGCCGCGCAGGCTCACGTCGAGAATGCGGTCGTAGTCGGCGCCGGAAATGTCCAGGGTCTTGACCGGCTGCGTGATGCCCGCGTTGTTGATCAGCACGTCGATGCGGCCGAAAGCACCGATGACCGTGGCGGCGGCGGCTTCGCACGATGCCTTGTCGGTCACGTCGCCCACCAGTCCCAGGTGCGCATTGCCGAGGCGGGCTGCAGCGCCCGCCGGGTCGGCGCGCTCCAGATCGATGATGGCCACCCGCGCGCCTTGCGCGGCCAGTTGCCGTGCCGTGGCATACCCCAGGCCGTTGGCTCCCGCACCGCCGGTGACGATGGCGACCTTGTCTTTGAGCAGCATCCTTGTGTCTCCTTGTGAATCGTTGACCGATCTTCGGCCACGTCGAACATGAAGACAAACGATGTTTTCTCAGCCTAACATGATGGTCCTTCAGTTTAGATGCGGGGTCACCCTATGCCGTCCATTCCTTCCAGTGCCCATCTGCTGGCGTTCGAGGCCGTGGCCCGGCGGCGCAGCTTCGCGCTGGCGGCTGCCGAACTGCATCTCACGGCCTCGGCGGTCAGCCACCAGGTGGCCAAGCTCGAAGGGCAGCTCGGCATCCGCCTCTTCGAGCGCAGCGCCCATGGCGTACGCCTCAGCATGGCGGGCAACACCTACCTGCAGAGGGTGGCGGGCGCGCTGTCGGCCATCGTCTCGGCCACCGAGGACCTGCGCCACAGCGTGAGCAACAGCCTGTATGTGCATTGCGCACCCAGCATCGCCAGCCTGTGGCTCATGCCCCGCCTGCGTGCCTTCGCGCAGGCGCATCCCGAGATTTCCCTGAACCTCTCGGCGGCGCACTCGCACAGCGACTTCGCCCTGGGACAGGCCGACATCGACATCCGCTACGGGGTCCCGCAATGGCCCGAACTCGAAGTAGAGCCCCTGTTCGAAGAGCGTGTCCTGCCCCTGGCAAGCCCGGCATTCATCGCCGAGCACGGCCTGCGGCGGGTGGAGCAGTTGCTGGATGTTCCGCTCATCCAGAGCAATGTGAGCGTCGTGCAGTGGGCGGACTGGTTCCGGTCGTTCACGCGCCTGCGGGCGCCTGACCGCTTCGCCGTGCGTTTCGACCGCGCGCAGATGTCGCTGGATGCGGCCACCCAGGGGCTCGGTGTGGCACTCGAAAGCGCGACCAACGCCGGCGGGCATCTTGCGGAAGGCAAGCTGGTGCCGCCGTTCGGTATCGATCCTTCCATCAAGGTGAAGGCGCATTTCGTGGTCTACCCGCCGCACCACGCGCACCGTCCCGCGGTGGCGGCATTCCTCGCCTGGGTCCACAGTGAAGCAGCAAAGACCGGCGCCTGATCGATGGCGCCGCGCGCACGCGCCCCGGGGGCCTGACCGCCCCATGCTGCGTTGTCTGACGCGCGGTGCCCGCGATGCACGCTACCGTCGCTGCATCCCTTGATTCCACAGGAAAACGCCATGATCACCACCGAGCCGACGATGACCAACCTGTTCCTGCAACTGGGCCTGGACGAGAGCCCCGAAGCCATCGCCGAATTCATCCGGACCCACCAGCTGGCCAATGAAGTGCGCGTGGCCGATGCGCCTTTCTGGAGCGACGCGCAGCGGCAGTTCCTTGCCGAGCAACTCAAGGCCGATGCGCCCTGGGCGATGGTGGTGGACCAGTTCAACGAAGCCCTGCACGCGGAGGATGTCCGCGAGCGCACCGAGACCGAGGTCGCCCAGGGAACCGCAGCGCAGTAAACCCCGGCCGCCTCGGGCACCGCACTCCGCCCATGCGCCGGTGTCTCCGGCGCGGATTTCCCGCTCGGCGGCCGTCACTTGGCCACAATGCGCATGCCGCCCGGCCGGGGCGGTGCACCAAGGACGGAGCGAATGACAGAAATTGCAGACAACGCGGTGGGCACCGCGGCTCGCGCGACATCCGCGCTGGGCATACCCGCACTGGAGCAGGTGTGGTCCCGCATGGCGGCGGCACACACGGGCCGTGCGGCTTCGGTGACGATGCGGCAGGCACAGCAGGACCACTGGGTGCTGCATGCGGCCGGCATCGGCCTGGAGCCTTTCTATGCCTGGTTCGGAAAACACGGCGGAAGTTTCGACGCCTTCGAGCGGTGGGTGGTGGACCGGATCGGCATCCCCCCCGCTGACCGCGCAGAGCGGCTCAATGCCGCGCTGGCCGGGGCCCCGCCGCCGCGTGCGGCCCAGGAAGCCCAGGCTGCCATCGAAGCCATGCCACCGGTACTTTCTGGCGAAGATCTGGCCTTCTGGGACGAGAACGGCTATGTCGTGCTGCACGACGCCATCACGCCCCAGGCCGCGCAGGACACCGCGTCGGTGGTGTGGAAATTCATCGGGGCGCGCCCCGACGATCCTGCGACGTGGTACCCGCCCAACGAGCACGGGATCATGGTGCAGCTCTTCCACGACGCGGTGCTGGAGCGCAACCGGCAGAGCCCGCGCATTCGCAAGGCCTTCTCGCAGTTGTGGGGCACCGCCGACCTGTGGAGCACGACGGACCGCGTGGGTTTCAATGCGCCGGAGACCGCCTCGCACCGCTTCCGCGGCCCGCACCTGCACTGGGACGTCAGCCTGCAGACTCCGGTGCCGCTCGGCACGCAGGGCATCCTCTACCTCACCGATACGCAAGCGCAGCAAGGCGCGTTCACGCTGGTGCCGGGATTCCACCGCCGGCTCGGTGCGTGGCTGGACAGCCTGCCGGGCGGCCCCTCCAGCGCACGCCAGCAGGACCTGGATTCCCTGGGCGCCGAACCGATCGCAGGCCGGGCCGGCGACCTCATCATCTGGCACCACGCCCTGCCGCACGGCAGCCGCCCCAACACCACCGACCAGCCGCGCCTGGTCCAGTACATCAACCTTTTCCCTGCCGACGCGCCGGTCCACGAAGGGTGGGTGTAGCGCGCGGCGGCGCGTTCCTGTACCCCCGGGCGTGACGTTGTCCGACGCGGTGGGGCGCCGGCTCTCGGTACCTTCGGGGTTTATCTTCTACGTCGATTGGAGCCCCACCATGAATGCACCGCGAGACTCTTCCGGCGCCGTCCCCACCTCTTCGAGCCGCAACCGGTTCGCCAGCGCCCGCACCCTCTGGGTGGCCGGCATCGTCCTGGCGGTGCTGCTGGTCGCTTTCGTCATTCCCTGGTAGGCCACTGTCGGGTACAACACGCCCGGGAGGCTTCGGTTTCCCGGGCGTTTTTGCGTCCGGTGCGCCGGGGCACGTCGCGGATGCCGGCGATGGTCGCCCCGCACCGCCAGTCACAGGGGAGGCTCGGATGTCGATACTTTCTGCCAGGGGATCGGGTGGGCGCGTTGCGTGTGCCCTGGGTGGGTTGCTGATGGCGACAGCGCTGCCGGCGGCGGCGCAGAGCGGGGAGGGCGTGCACGCCGGCCGTGGCACGTTCTACGGCTACGACGGCGGGGGCAATTGCAGCCTGCCCATGCCGACCCATGTGCTCACGGCGGCGATGAACCATGCGGACTACCAGGGGTCGCAGGCCTGCGGCGCCTACATCGAAGTGACCAACCTCAATACCGCGCAGACCGTGCTGGTGCGCATCGACAACCGGTGCCCCGAGTGCGCGCCTGGCGATGTCGATCTGGCAGAGCCTGCCTTTGCGCAGATCTCGCCGCTGGCCGCGGGCGAGATCCCGATCCGCTGGCGCTATGTGTCGGGCCCGGACGCGCAGGCCGCGGTGGTGTTCAAGGAGGGGTCGAGCGCCTGGTGGAGTGCCGTGCAGGTGCGCAACCACCGCAATCCGGTGGCCTCGCTGGCCTACCGCGCGAGCGGCTCCACGGGCGACTACACCGTGCTCTCCCGCGAGATGTACAACTATTTCGTCGCCCCGGGCGGCATGGGGCCGGGGCCGTTCGATCTGAGGATCACCGACACCCTGGGACAGGTGCTGGAGGTGTCCGGCGTGCCGCTGGACGTGGGCCCGGAAATTCCCCTGGGAGCGCAGTTTCCCGCAGGCCTCCCCGCGCCGGGTTCCGCCGGGCCCGACCAGCCGACAGCGTCCTTGCCCGCCACGTTCTCCACGCAGGGCAACAGCGATTGGGGCCAGGGCTATTGCCTCGACGTGACCGTGGCCAACCCCAATGCCGTGCCGCTGAACTGGTCCGTGCGCATTCCCGTGGAAGGGACCGTCTACACGGCTTGGAACGCGCAGGTCTCGCAAACCGGCGCGGTGCTCTCGGCAGCCGGAGACCCGTAAAACCAGACGCTGCAGGCCGGGGCCACCGCCCGGTTCGGGTTCTGCGCCAACCGCTGAGATCCGGCCCCTCCGTGCCCCCGGCACAGCTGGGGCGCGGACCATTGCACGCGAGGAAGGCCCGTTGTCCGACAAGGCGCGGGCATGCGACTGCCTACCTTGAAGGCATCGCAAACCGGAGCCAGCGCCATGGAGCCATCGAAACAGCATCCCTCCCCATCGCAGACCGCACCGGGCGGAACGCCTCTGCCGTCGGCCAGCAACCGGGACAACCGCCGCGTCTGGTGGATGGCCGTGGGGGCCGCGGTCATCGTGCTGCTGGCCGTGATCGCCTTCAACGCGATGGGGCCGAAGATGCCCACGCGCTCTCCGGGGGAGGGCACCGGCACGCCCGCATCGCAAGGTGCCGCGCAGTCGGGCGGCCCGCCGCCCAGCGGGTCGGTGGACGGCGCCGCGCCGCAGCGCTCCGACACGCCCACGCCGGCTGGGCGTGAGGCCATGGGCGCACCGGCAGGCGCTGCGCCTGCGGCGCAGCCGGCCTCTGCCACGCGCTGACTGTTCGATATCCGCGGCAGGTGGTCCTGCCGCCGGGGCTTCGTGCCGTCAGCCGCGATCCGTGCCGGCCCTCGGTGGCGCTTCGCCCTCACCAGTGCCTTCGCCGGAGTTCGTGGGCGGCCCCGGAAGCGGATCCGCAGCAGCCACCACGCGGTTGCGTCCTTCCTGCTTGGCGGCATACAGCGCCGCGTCGGCCCGGCCCATCAGGTCGGACGGCGTCTGCGCCAGCGGCTCCCAGGTGCAGCAGGCCAGTCCGCCGCTCACGGTCACGTGGCCGAACGGGCTGCCCGGGTGCGGCAGTTGCAGTGCGCTCACCGCCGAGCGGGCAGCCGATGCCACCAGGTAGGCCCCGGCAGCGTCGGTTTCGGGCAGCACGATGGCGAATTCCTCGCCCCCGTAGCGCGCGATGAAGTCGCCCGGCCGGCGGATCGCACCCGCGAGGGCGGCGGCCACCTGCCGCAGGCACTCGTCGCCCTGCAGATGGCCGCGCTCGTCGTTGTAGCGCTTGAAAAAATCGACGTCGAACATCATCACCGACACGGGCCGCCGGTTGCGCCGGCACTGGGCCATGACGTCGGCGATGCGCCGGTCGTAGGCGCGGCGGTTGTGCACGCCGGTCAGGCCGTCGTGCTCGGCCATGTGCTCCGCCCGCACGTGCGCCTGCATCAGCGCCTCGTGCGCCGCGCGCAGGCGCTGCTCGGCGTCGCGCCGGTGCTTCACCGACCGGACCATGAAGCCGCCGGCCACCCCGATCACGCCGAGCAGCATCAGGATGCCCGCGGCCTGCACCGAGGTGGCCTCTCTCCACTGCGCGAGGATCTCGTCCTGCGCAAGCGCCACAGCCACCGCGAGCGGGTTGTTGCGCGCATGCTCGAAACTGATGAGGCGCGTGACCCCGTCGATGGGCGACGGCGTGGTGATGACGCCCGAGCGGTTCTGCGTGATCTGCGCGTGCAGCGGCGTGCCGGCGATGCTGCGACCCAGGTCTTCGACATAGAACGGGCGCCGGGTGAGGATGCTGCCGTCGGCCTGCAGCAGCGCGATGGCCCCTTTCTGCCCCACGTCGAAACCGTCGAGGATGTCGAGCACGTAGTTCAGCCGGACGGTGGCGAGCACCACGCCCGCGAAGCGGCCCTCGGCGTCGTTGACGCGGCGGGACACGGGAATGATCCACGCCCCGGTCGAGCGGCTCACGATGGGCTTGCCGATGAGCGTGCGCATGCTCGGGTTGTCGCGGTGGTGGATGAAGTATTCGCGGTCGGAATTGTTGGCGCCCGGGTTCTGCACCGGCTGGGTGTTGACCAGCCAGCTGCCGTCCCGGCCGTACACGAACAGCCCGTGCAGGTGGTCGGCCTGGGAGATGTGGTTCACCAGCACGGGCTGCAGGGCTTCCAGCGTGGCGGGCGACATCTCGCCGCGCTCCAGTTCGTAGCCGATGCCGACCAGCACGCGGTCGATCTCGGAAATCATGCTGTCCATCTGCTGGGCCACCGCGCGGGCCAGGTTCTGGGCGAAGGTCTGCGCCTGCTGCCACTCGGCCTGGCGCGCGCGCCAGGCCAGCCAGATGTTCGAACTGACGAGCAGCAACGCCACCAGCACGACGAAGCCGATGGTGGAGCGCACGGAGCGGTCTTTGCCGAAGGGCAGGGAGGGGCCGGAGGCGGAGGGTTCCGGGGGCACTGAGGACATGGATTCAGGAGTGTGCGGCGTGCCGGAGGGGCCGGCTGCCTTCATGCGATGCGACCCATTCTCACACCGGAGGGCGGTTCGCCAGCACACGTTCGTAGAGTCCCCGCGCGGCGACGGACAAGCCGCGGCCCCGCCGCCGCACGAGGTAGATCTGCCGCGTGAGGCCCGGCAGCGCCAGCGGGCGCGTGACGAGGTCGGGGTGCGAGAAGTGGAACAGCGTGAGCGTGGGCACCACGCTGATGCCGAGCCCCGCGCGCACCATCCCGGTCACCGTGGCGAGCTGCTCGACCTCCATCAGCGTGTTCATGGCATGGGGATGGATGGCGGCCTCCAGGTACTGGCGCACGCTGCTCGTGCGCGCCAGGTGCACGAAGGGCCAGGGCGCGAGATCGGCCACCTGCAGGCCGCCCTTGCGGCGCCGCCGCGCGAGCGGATGGTCGGCGCGGCAGACCAGGTGGAAGCCATCGGTGCAGAACGGTTCCGCCTGCAGCGAGGGCGTGTCGGCGCGGATCGCGGCCAGCGCGAAGTCCGCGCGGCCCGACGCCACGCGTTCGATGCAGGGTTCGGAGAGCACGTCGGCGATGTCCAGCTCGATGTGCGGATGGTCCGCGCGAAAGCCCGCCAGCAGGCCGGGCAGCCAGCCCGCGGCCAGCGAGGGCAGCAGCGCCAGCGACACCCGGCCGCGGCGCAGTTGCGCCGCGTCGCGCGCGGCCCCCAGGGCGCTGTCGATCTCCGCGCGGATGCGCCGGGCGGATTCCAGGAAATGCTGGCCCTCGGGCGTGAGGTCCACATGCCGCGTGCTGCGGTCGAACAGCTTCAGGCCCAGCCCGTCCTCCAGCGAGCGCACCAGCGCGCTGAAGGCCGGTTGCGACAGGTGGCATGCGGCCGCGGCACGCGTGAAGCTGCGCTGCTGGGCCAGCGCCAGGAAGGCATCGATGTGGCGGCTGGACAGGTGCATGCGAGGCCTCCGGGCCCGCGGGCCGATTGATCTGGAAAACCGATCAATTGATCTTAACAATCTATTTCACGAAACAGGCCCGCGCTCCTACATTCGGCGGCAGGAGACAAACAACGATGGCGAACGCAGCAGAGATCTTGCGCGTGGGATGTGCGGCCGGCTTCTCGGGCGACCGCACCGATGCCGCGCTGCCCGTGGTGCAGGCCCTGATCGAGAGCGGCGGCCCGTCCGTGCTCATCTTCGAGACGCTGGCCGAGCGCACGCTGGCACTGGCCCAGCTCGCCCGCCGCACCCGCCCCGAGGCCGGCTACGAGCCCCTGCTGGACGATCTGCTGCGCCCGGTGCTGGCGCTGTGCCTGCAGCACCGCATCCGCATCGTGAGCAACTTCGGCGCGGCCCATCCGGCCGGAGCGGCGCGGCGCATCCGTGCGCTGGCCCGCGAGCTGGGCGCGCGCGCGCCGCGCATCGCCATCGTCTGGGGCGACGACCTGGGCGGCGCGCAGCACCTGCCCGTGCTGCAGGCCGCGCTCGGAGGGCGCTGGCCGGCCGAGCCCGTCGTGAGCGCCAATGCCTATATCGGGGCGCAGCCCATCGCCGAAGCGCTGCAGGCCGGCGCCGACATCGTGGTCTGCGGCCGCGTGGCCGATCCCTCGCTGGTGCTGGGGCCGGCGCTCGCGCACTTCGGCTGGTCCCTGCAGGACTGGGACCGGCTGGCGCGCGCGACCATGGCGGGCCACCTGCTCGAGTGCGGCGCGCAGGTCTCGGGAGGCTACTTCGCCGATCCGGGTTTCAAGGACGTGCCGGGCATGGCGCACCTGGGCTACCCCATCGCGGAGATCGATGCCGAAGGCCACTGCACCGTCACCAAGCCCGCCGGCACGGGCGGCCGCATCGACGAGCGCACGGTCAAGGAGCAACTGCTGTACGAGCTGCACGACCCCGCCGCCTACCTCACGCCGGACGTGGTGGCCGACATCACCCAGGCGCGCGTGTTCGCCGTGGGGCCCGACCGCGTGCGGCTCGAAGGCGTGCGCGGCCACCCGCGGCCGGACACGCTCAAGGTGAACGTCTGCGCCGAGTCGGGCTGGTTCGCCGAGGGCGAGATCTCCTATGCAGGTGCCCGCGCCGAGGCCCGCGCGCGCCTGGCCGCGGCCGTGGTGCGCGAGCGCCTGCAGGGCTGCGGTGCCGAGCTGCGCGCCGACCTGATCGGCGTGGCGAGCGCCTGGGCCGACGATGCGGGCCGCACGGTCGATGCGCTCGCCGCCGGCATGGAGGCGCGCGCCGCGCAGGACGTGCGGCTGCGCCTGTCGCTGCAGCACCGCGACCCCGCCGTGGCCGAGCGGCTCGCGCGCGAGGTCACCGCGCTCTACACCTGCGGCCCGGCGGGCGGCGGCGGCGTGCGCACGGCGATACGCCCGCGCCTGGGCATGGCCTCTGGCTTCGTGCCGCGCGGGGCCGTGGCCACCGGCTACCGGATGCTGGGCGAGGACGAGGACACCCCGCAATGACCCCCAGGACCGCCGACATGGAGACCCACGGCATGCCAACGCACACCCCGCCGGATCGCACACCGCCGGCCACCGGCACCCTCACGGTGCCCCTGTACCGGCTGGCGCACGGCCGCACGGGCGACAAGGGCAACCGGTCCAACATCAGCGTCATCGCGTGGCATCCAGCGCTCTGGCCGGTGCTGCAGGCGCAGGTGACCGAAGAGGCCATCGCCCGGCAGTTCGCGCACCGGGCGCCGGCGCGCGTGGCGCGGCACCTGCTGCCGCTGCTGCACGCGATGAACGTGGTCATCGACGACGTGCTCGACGGCGGCGTGAACGACGCGCTCAACCTCGACAGCCACGGCAAGACCCTGGCCTACCTGCTGCTCGACATGCCCGTGCGCGTGCCCGCCGACCTGGCCGGCCACCTCGCCGGCCCGGGGCCGCAGGCATAGCCGGCCTGCCCGGGCGGCCCCTTCCGCTTTTCCCATACCAACGACAGCAACGACAGGAGACAACATGAACCCCGCCTTCCCCCTTCCCCGACGCCGCCACGCGCTGGCCGCGGCCGCCTGCCTGGCCTGGACGGCCCTCGCGGGCGCGCAGACCGCGCCGGCCTATCCATCGAAGGCCATCACCTTCGTCGTGCCCTTCGCGGCCGGCAGCGCCACCGACCAGCTCGCGCGCGCCGTGGGGCAGTCGGTCACCACCGACACCCAGCAGCCCGTGGTGGTGGACAACCGCGCGGGGGCGAGCGGCATGATCGCCGCCCAGTTCGTGGCCAAGGCGCCCGCGGACGGCTACACGGTGCTCATCACCACCAACACCACGCACGCGGCCAACGAGCATCTCTACAAGAAGCTCTCGTACGACCCGGTGAAGGATTTCGTGCCCGTGACGGGCCTGGGCAAGGGCGGGCAGGTGCTGGTGGTGAACGCCGCCTCGCCCTACAAATCGGTGGGCGACCTGCTGGCCGCCGCGAGGAAGGCGCCCGGTAAGCTCAGCTTCGGCAGCGGCAGCTCGTCCAGCCGCGTGGCCGGTGAGATGCTCAAGCAGCTCGGCGGCGTGGACATCCTCCACGTTCCCTACAAGAGCAACCCGCTCGCCATCACCGACCTGCTGGGCGGGCAGATCGACCTCATGATCACCGACACCTCCACCGGCGTGCCGCAGATCAAGGCCGGCAAGCTGCGCGCGCTGGGCTATTCCACGCAAAAGCGCGGCGCGCAGCTGCCCGATGTGCCGACCATCGACGAGGCCGGCGTGAAGGGCTACGACATGGGCTACTGGTTCGCCGCCTACGTGCCGGCTGGCACGCCCGCACCCGTGGTCGCACGCCTGAACCAACTGCTCGGCCAGGCGACCCGCAGCGCCGCCGCGAAGTCGTTCTACGACATGGCCGGCTCCGAGCCCTGGGTGACCACGCCGCAGGAACTGGCGAGCTTCCAGGCCGCCGAAACCCAGAAGTGGGGCAAGGTCATCAAGGCCGCCGGCATCGAGCCCGAGTGAACGGCGGGGCGGACCTGCGGCCTCCCGCCTCCTTTCCTCCCGTTCCCCTGCTTTCCCTTTCCTTCCCCGTCTGCGCGCGGGCCGCGGGCGCACGCCCGCGCGCCGCTCCCGCCCTTGTCCTTTTCGAGGAGACATGCCATGTACCGGACCCGATCGGATTCCCTTCTTTCTCCTGCGCGCGGCCGCCCGCCGTTCACCCGGACGCGGGCCTGGGGCGGTGCCCTGGCCGCGGCGACCTCCCTGTTGCTCGCGGCCTGCGGCGGCGGGGACGGCGGCAGCGGCAGCAGCGGCACCCCGCGCATGCGCATGGAGATTTCCGCCACCGAAGATTTCCCCGGCAGCTACGGCAGCGTGGGCGCCTATGAAAAGGTCAGCGGCACCCTGCGCGGCGAACTCGACCCCGCCGACCCGCGCAACGCCGTCATCCAGGACCTGCAGCTCGCGCCGCGCAACGCGCGCGGCTTGGTGGAATACAGCGCCGACTTCGTTCTCCTCAAGCCCAAGGACATGTCCAAGGCCAGCGGCGTGCTGCGCTACGACGCGCCCAACCGCGGCAACATCCTGACGCTGCCCAACCCCGCCGCCACGCCCGGCGACGCGGTGTACTTCGAGCGCGGCTACACCTTCCTCTACTCGGCCTGGCAGGGCGACGTGCCCAAGAGCTCGCCCGCGCGGCTCACGGCCACCGTGCCGGTGGCCCGCAACGCCGACGGCAGCAGCATCACCGGGCCCTACCGCACGGAACTGGTGCCCGCCGCCGCCGTGCCCGCGATGTCGCTGCCGGGCGGGGTCTTCAACGGCACCATGGTCCCGTACGAGCCGGCCAGCCTGGACAACACGCAGCCGGGCACCTCGCTCACGCGCCGCCGCAACGAAACCGACCCGCGCGAGCCCGTGGCCGCCTCGGAATGGAAGTTCGCCACCTGCGACGGCGCCGGCAACGCGTTCCCCGGCACCCCCAGCCCCACCAGCGTGTGCCTGAGGGGCGGCTTCGATCCGCAGTACCTCTACGAGCTGGTCTACGTGGCCAAGGATCCGAAGGTCATGGGCGTGGGCCTGGCCGCGCTGCGCGACACCGTGGGCTTCTTCCGCGGCCGCGCCGCCGATGCGGACGGCCGGGCCAACCCGCTCGCGGGGCGCATCGCGCACGTGATCGGGCAGGGCACCTCGCAATCCGGCAATGCGATGAAGACCTTCCTGCACCTGGGCTTCAACCAGCGGCTGGAGGGCGGGCGCGTGTTCGACGGCCTCTATGCCCACGTGGCCGCGCGCCAGACCCACGTCAACACCCGCTTCGCCGTGCCGGGCGGGGGCGGTGGCCTGCGCACCGACCACACCGCCTTCGGCCAGACCGCGCCGCGCGGCCTGGCGGCGGACTACGTGGACGCCGTGAGCGGCCGCGAGGGTGGCGTGATGCGGCGCTGCAGCGCGTCGTCCACCTGCCCGCGCTTCTTCCTGGGCCTGTCAGGGACCGAGTTCTGGCAGCTGCAGGGCTCGCCCGTGCTCACCGACGCGCTGGGCCAGCGCGACATCGCCCAGCCCGCCAACGCGCGCATCTACTACTACGCCAGCACCCAGCACGGCGGCGCGGGCGGCGTGGAGAGCATCGCCTACGCGCCGTCGCGCGCGGTCTACCCCACGGGCACGGTGGTGCACTTCAACGACACCTTCCGCGCGCTCTTCCTGGCGCTGGAGGACTGGGTCGTGCGCGGGACCGAGCCGCCGGCCAGCCAGGTGCCGCGCGTGGCCGACGGCACGCTCGTGCGCCCGGCGCAGCTCGCCTTCCCGGCCATGCGGGGCCTCACGTGGAGCGTGGGCGGCGTGCAGACGCCGATCCCGGAGTTCCGCTACCTCGGGCGCTACAACGGCTTCACGCTGCTCGACTTCGGGCCGCAGTACCAGCCGCAGGACGAGTCCGGCATCGCCTCCGTGCTGCCCCCGCGCGTGGTGGGCCGGGACTACGCCATCCTGGTGCCGCAGGTGGACCCGTCCACGGGCCTGGCGCGCGCCGGCATCCAGAGCGTGGAAGCCCGGGCGCCCCTGGGCACCAGCATCGAGTTCAACGATGTCGCCACGCCGGGCATCGTCGATCTGGTGAACCTGACCGGCAGCTTCATCCCGTTCCACAAGACGCGGTCCGCGCGCCTGGCGGCGGGGGATGGGCGGCCGTCGCTCGAAGAGCTGTACGGCTCGCAGGCCGGCTATGTGGCCGCCGTCTCGCGCGCCGCGGACGATCTGGTGGCCCAGCGGCTGCTGCTGCGCCGCGACGCCGACGCCATCGTGGCCAAGGCCCGCGCCGCCAACAT
The DNA here is from genome assembly GCF_900112675.1 of Paracidovorax konjaci. GTDB lineage: Bacteria > Pseudomonadota > Gammaproteobacteria > Burkholderiales > Burkholderiaceae_C > Paracidovorax > Paracidovorax konjaci. The sequence continues at coordinate 131,383 of NZ_FOMQ01000010.1, forward strand.
CCTGCCGTGACGGTGCGCGGGGCGGCGACCGGCGGGAGCGGGCCCCTGCCGCGCCGCCTCTGCACCCGGCCCTCGGGATCTGCAGAGTGGGTTCAGAGCGTTTCATGCTCCATGCCGCCGGTTCCATTCAATAGTTTGCTATGGTTTTGATAGTGAATGGAGCGGAGTGGCGCAGTACCCGGGCCCGGTGCTGCGCCGGGCGCGCCTCCCTCCGGCCTCCAGCGGCTCTGCGTGCCTTGCCCGGGGGCTCTCCGCGTGCGCCCACCGGCTGTTGGGGTGTTTTGTGCTCCATGCCGCCGATTCCATTGAATAGTTTGCTATGTTTTTTATAGCGTAGCAGCAGGGCGGCGCGGCGGGCGCCCGCCTGCGGGCTGTACGTGCCGGCGCGGGCTGCGTAGAGTGGGGCAGGGCGCCGCGCGCGCCCGGCTTCCCAGAACAACGAGACAAAGCCCATGCCCCTTTCGCAGGACTGCGCCCCCCGGGCGGCCCCGCCTTGCCTTTCCCCGGCCCACGGCCTTGCCGCCGCCACCGGCTGCCGTCCGCGCTGGCCCCGGGCCTGCCTCCTGCTGCTGGCCGGCGTGCTGACCGGCGCGCTGGGGGGAGCGGGCATCGCCCGCGCGCAGCCTTCCGCCCCGCAGCAGGGGGCGGCCGCGGCGCCCGCCGCGCCATCGGAGCAGCCCGTGCCCTCCGGCATGTCCGGCATGGCCGACCGCGTGATCGCCTGCACCGCCTGCCATGGCCGCGAGGGGCGCGCCACGCAGCAGGGCTATTTCCCGCGCATCGCCGGCAAGCCGGCCGGCTACCTGTACCACCAGCTCCTGCATTTCCGCGACAGCCGCCGCAGCTATCCGCAGATGTCGTACCTGCTGGAGCACATGACCGACGCCTACCTGCGCGAGATCGCCGGCCATTTCGCGGCGCTGGACCTGCCCTATGCGCCGCCTCCGCCGCCCCAGGCCCCGCCCGAGGCGCTGGAACGCGGCCGGCGGCTGGTGCGCGAGGGCGACGCGGCGCGCGGCATCCCCGCCTGCGTGCAATGCCACGGCGGTGCCATGACCGGCGTGCAGCCGGCCATCCCCGGCCTCGTCGGCCTGCCGCGCGACTACCTCAACAGCCAGATCGGCGCCTGGCAGACCGGCCAGCGGCGCTCGCATGCGCCCGACTGCATGGCCCGCGTGGCGCGCCAACTCACCGCCGACGACGTGAGCGCCATCTCGGCCTGGCTGGCGGCCCAGCCCGTGCCCGGCTCCGGCAAGCCCGCGGCCACGGCGGGCGCGCCGCTGCCCATGCCGTGCGGCGGCGTGGATGCCGCTGCCCGCGGGGTGGCGCCATGAGCGGGGCACGTCCGCAGGCGCGCCGGCGCCGGGGATGGCGGATTGCGGCCATCGCCGCCGCGGCGCTGCTGGGCGCGTGCGCGGCGTCGGTCGCGGTGCTGAACCGCTGGGGAGAGGCCCCCCTGCCGGCCGACGACCGCCCGCCGGCCAGCGCCGCCGCCCCGCAGGCCATCGCGCGCGGCGAATACCTGGCGCGGGCCGGCAACTGCATGGCCTGCCACACCGACGTGGGCGGCGTGCCGTTCGCGGGCGGCCGCGGGATCGAGACGCCGTTCGGCACCGTGTACAGCACCAACCTCACGCCCGATGCCGGCACCGGGCTGGGCGGCTGGTCCGCGGCCGCCTTCTGGCGCGCGCTGCACCACGGGCGTTCGCGCGACGGGCGGCTGCTCTACCCGGCGTTCCCGTACCCCAGCTACACCCATGTGACGCGCGAGGATTCCGACGCGATCTACGCCTACCTGCGCAGCCTGCCGCCGGTGCGCCAGCCGGCGCGCCCGCACGCGCTGGAGTTCCCCTACGGCACCCAGGCCGCGCTCGCGGTGTGGCGGGCGCTCTTCTTCCGGCCGGGCGGCCTGGAGCCCGAGCCCGACCGCCCGGCCGAATGGAACCGCGGGCGCTACCTCGTGCAGGGGCTGGGCCATTGCGCGGCCTGCCACAGCCCGCGCAACGCCCTGGGCGCCACGCAGGACGCCGGGGCGCTGCGCGGCGGGCTCATCCCCGTGCAGAACTGGTACGCGCCGGCCCTGGACACCGTGCACGAGGCCGGCGTGGCCGACTGGCCGGCCGAGGAGGTGGTCGCGCTGTTGCGCGATGGCGCCACGCCGCGCGCCACGGTCACGGGGCCGATGGCCGAGGTGGTCTTCCGCAGCACGCAGTACCTGGACGGCGCGGATCTGCACGCCATCGCCGCCTACCTGCGCGCCCTTCCCGGAGCGTCCACCGAAGCTGCCGGACGCGCCCCCCGCCCGGAGCCACCCCGCGCGTCGATGGAGCGCGGGGCGGCGGTCTATACCCGGCACTGCGCCCAGTGCCATGGCGATGGCGGCGAAGGGCGCCCCGGGGCCTTCCCCGCGCTGGCGGGCAACCGGGCCGTGCTGCTCGACACGCCGGTCAACCTGGTGCGCGCCATCCTGCAGGGCGGCTACGCCCCCGTGACCCCCGGCAACCCCCGCCCGCATGGCATGCCCCCTTTCACCCAGGTGCTGGGCGACGAGGACGTGGCGGCCGTGGCCACCTTCGTGCGCAACGCGTGGGGCAACCAGGCGCCCGGGGTCGCTACCATCGACGTCTATCGCGCCCGCGAGCGCCGTGGCCGCTGAGGCGGGCGGCGGCTGCGGTAGCCGCCGTCCTCCCGATCCTGTCTTTCCGAGGTTGTTGCATCCATGCCGGACATCGTTTCTTCCGACGCACCGCTCTCCGCCGGGGACGCCTCCGCGGCCCCGGCCCCGGGCTGGTGGGTCGTGTGCCTCTGCGCCGAGTGGTGCGGCGTCTGCCGCGAATACCGAGCCGCGTTCGACGCACTGCGGGCCGCCCACCCGGAGACCCGCTTCGAATGGGTCGATGTGGAGGACGAGGAGGGCCTGGCCGGCGATCTCGACGTGGAAACCTTCCCCACGGTGCTGATCGCCGACGGCGCGCAGGCGCGCTTCCTGGGCCCGTTGCTGCCCCAGGCCGGCGTGCTGGCCCGGCTGCTGTCGGGCCTGCGGGACAGCGGCCCGGCCGCCCCGGTGGATCCCGAGGCGCAGGGGGTTTTCGGGCGCGTCCTCCAGGCCCGGGGAGGGCCCGCGGCCTGACGGACTGTGGCGCCGATGCAATGCAAATTGCATGCCGCCATCTTGGCAAAGCGTTACGCAGCAGGCTACAATGCGTGCTTCACGGCCAAACGGGCGGGTCCCCACCGCCCGTTTTTTTTGGCCGTTTGCTTTTCTTCGAGCTCGAAGCTGCCGGGGAGATCCTCGGTGGTTATCGGGTTTTTTGTACTTCTGGAACTGAGCTGAACGACACGTGGCATTGCAGCAGATCGTTGAACAAACCGTCGCGGGCCTGGGTTACGACCTGGTGGAGATCGATCGCTCCGCCGGCGGCCTGCTGCGCATCACCATCGATCTGCCGTGGCAGGCGCCCGCCGCCATCGCCGACGCCGGGGCCGATGCCCCCGCTCCGCTGCCCGGCACAGAGCAGTTCGTCACGGTCGAAGACTGCGAGAAGGTCACGCGGCAGCTGCAGTTCGCGCTGGAGGTCGACGGTGTCGACTACAAGCGCCTCGAAGTGTCCTCGCCCGGTATCGACCGCCCGCTGCGCCACGAACAGGATTTCCAGCGTTTCGCCGGCGAGGTGATCGACATCACGCTCAAGGCCCCCATCGGCGAGGCCGCCGCCGGGCAGGTGAACGCCAACCGCAAGAAATTCCGCGGCACGCTCGAGCGTGCCGAGTCCGGTGGCTGGCAGATCGTCTGGAGCGACGAGCCGCCGGTGAAGCCCGGCCAGAAGGTCAGCAAGAAGAGGGTGCCCGCGCCGCTGCAGGCCCTTGGCTTCACGCTGGATGAACTGCGCGATGCCCGCCTGGCGCCGATCGTGGACTTCAAGGGGCGTGGCTCGAAGGGCGGGCCGGCCCCGGGCTGAGCCGAGAGCGCATACGAAGCAAGGGCCGCCGCGCCGGGCGCGGGCCTCCAAGGGATTGAAAAATAGGAGAGTCGTCGATGAATCGCGAACTGTTGATGTTGGTCGAAGCCATTTCGCGCGAGAAGAACGTGGAGCGCGACGTGGTGTTCGGCGCCGTGGAACTGGCCCTGGCCCAGGCCACCAAGAAACTCTATCCCGGCGAGGTGGACATCCGTGTGGCGATCGATCGCGACAGCGGCAACTACGAGACTTTCCGCCGCTGGCTCGTCGTGCCCGATGACGCCGGCCTGCAGAACCCCGACGCCGAAGAACTGCTCATGGACGCGCAGGAGCGCATCGCCGACATCGAGGTGGGCGAGTACATCGAGGAAGGCATCGAGTCCGTGCCCATCGGCCGCATCGGCGCCATGGCGGCCAAGCAGGTCATCCTGCAGAAGATCCGCGACGCCGAGCGCGAGATGCTGCTGAACGACTTCATGTCGCGCGGCGAGAAGATCTACACCGGCACCGTCAAGCGCATGGACAAGGGCGACATCATCGTGGAGAGCGGGCGCGTCGAAGGCCGCCTGCGCCGCGGCGAGATGATCCCCAAGGAAAACCTCCGCAACGGCGACCGTGTGCGCGCCATGATCATGGAGGTCGACCTCACGCTGCGCGGCGCGCCCATCATCCTCTCGCGCTCCGCGCCCGAGTTCATGATCGAGCTGTTCCGCAACGAAGTGCCCGAGATCGAGCAGGGCCTGCTGGAGATCAAGAGCTGCGCCCGCGACCCCGGCAGCCGCGCCAAGATCGCCGTGCTCTCGCACGACAAGCGCGTGGACCCGATCGGCACCTGCGTCGGCGTGCGCGGCACCCGCGTCAACGCCGTCACGAACGAGCTGGCCGGTGAGCGCGTGGACATCGTGCTGTGGTCCGAAGACCCGGCGCAGTTCGTGATCGGCGCGCTCGCGCCCGCCAACGTGTCCTCCATCGTCGTCGACGAGGAAAAGCACGCGATGGACGTGGTGGTGGACGAGGAGAACCTCGCAATCGCCATCGGCCGCGGCGGCCAGAACGTGCGCCTCGCGTCCGACCTCACGGGCTGGAAGATCAACATCATGGACGCGGCCGAATCGGCCCAGAAGCAGGCGAACGAGACCGACACGTCCCGCCGCCTGTTCATGGAAAAGCTCGATGTGGACGAGGAGATCGCCAACATCCTGATCGAAGAAGGTTTCGCGAGCCTCGAAGAAGTGGCCTACGTGCCGCTGCAGGAGATGCTCGAGATCGAGAGCTTCGACGAAGACACCGTGAACGAGCTGCGTGCCCGGGCCAAGGACGCGCTGCTCACCATGGAAATCGCCCGCGAGGAAAGCGTGGAAGGCGTCTCGCAGAATCTGCGCGACCTCGAAGGCACGACGCCCGAGCTCATCGGCAAGCTGGCCGAGGGCGGTGTCCACACCCGCGATGATCTGGCCGACCTGGCCATCGATGAACTGACCGCCCTGACCGGCCAGTCCGAGGAAGAGGCCAAGGCCTTGATCATGAAAGCACGCGAACACTGGTTCGCGGGGCAAGAGTAAGGGTCAGGGGAGGTACGAACCGAATATGTCCAGTAACACTGTCGCCGAGTTCGCAAGCGAACTCAAGAAATCGCCGGAAACCCTGCTCGACCAGCTCAAGTCCGCTGGCGTGTCCAAGGCTGCCCCGACCGACGCACTCACCGAGACGGACAAGCAGAAGCTGCTCGCTTTCCTGCAGGCCAGCCACGGCACGGCCACCGGTGACCGCAAGAAGATCACGCTGATGAAGAAGTCCACCAGCGAGATCAAGCAGGTCGATGCCACGGGCAAGGCCCGCACCATCCAGGTGGAAGTGCGCAAGAAGCGCACCTTCATCAAGCGCGACGACGTGGCCGAAGGCCAGACCGACGGCCCGGAGGCCGAGATGCCGGCCCCGGTTTCCGCCGAAGAGCAGGACCTGGCCCGCCGCGAGGAAGAAGCCCGCCACCAGGCCGACCTGATCAGCCAGCAGGAGCAGGAGCTGAACGCGAAGCGCCGTGAACGCGAAGAGCGTGAACGCCGCGAGCGCGAAGCCGAGGAGCGTGCAGCCGCCTACGCGATGCAGCAGGCCGAGCGCAAGGCCCAGGAATCCGCCGTGCGCGAAGAAGCCACCCGCGAGGCCGCTGCCGAGGCTGCGGCCCGCACTGCCGCGCAGGCAGAAGCCCGTGCCAAGGCCGAAGCAGAATCCAAGGCCCGCACGGCCGAGGAAACCGCCCGCGCCGCCGATCTGGACGATCGCCGCCGCAAGGCCCTCGCCGAAGCCGAGGCGATCCGCGCCATGATGGCCGCGCCCAAGAAGGTGCTGGTCGCCAAGAAGCCCGAAGAGCCGAAGCCCGCGCCCAAGCCGGCAGTGGCCGCCGATGCCAAGAAGGGCACGCTGCACAAGCCCGCAGCCACGCCGGGGGCACGTCCTCCAGCGGGCGCTCCGGCCGCCGGCGGCGGCAAGGAAGTGAAGTCGGCCAAGCTCTCGTCGAGCTGGGCGGGCGATCCTGCCGGCAAGAAGAAGGAAATCAAGACCCGCGGCGATGCCAGCGGCGGCGTTGGCCGCAACAACTGGCGCAGTGGCCCGCGTGGCCGCCGCGGCGACCGCGACGACCATCCGCACCAGGCCGCCGCGCCGGTGGAGGCGCGCATCATCGAAGTGCACGTGCCCGAGACCATCACCGTGGCCGAGCTGGCGCACAAGATGTCGATCAAGGCGTCCGAGGTCATCAAGTCGCTGATGAAGATGGGCCAGATGGTCACCATCAACCAGCCGCTGGACCAGGACACGGCCATGATCGTGGTCGAGGAAATGGGCCACAAAGCCGTCGTGGCCGCGCTGGACGATCCGGAAGCCTTCCCCGACGAGGACGTGTCCGGCCAGCAGGCCGAGGCGCTGCCGCGCGCTCCCGTGGTGACCGTCATGGGCCACGTGGACCACGGCAAGACCTCGCTGCTGGACTACATCCGCCGTGCCAAGGTGGCGGCGGGCGAGGCCGGCGGCATCACGCAGCACATCGGTGCCTACCACGTGGAAACGCCGCGCGGTATGGTCTCGTTCCTCGACACCCCCGGTCACGAGGCCTTCACGGCCATGCGGGCCCGCGGTGCGCAGGCCACCGACATCGTCATCCTGGTGGTGGCGGCGGACGACGGCGTCATGCCCCAGACGAAGGAAGCCATCAAGCACGCCAAGGCTGCCAAGGTGCCGATCGTCGTGGCCATCACCAAGGCCGACAAGCCCGATGCCAACCCCGACCGCGTCAAGCAGGAACTGGTGGTGGAGGAGGTCGTGCCTGAAGAGTACGGCGGCGAATCGCCTTTCGTGCCCGTGTCCTCCAAGACCGGCATGGGCATCGACGACCTGCTCGAACAGGTGCTGCTGCAGGCCGAAGTGCTGGAACTGAAGGCACCCGTCGAAGCGATGGCCAAGGGCCTCGTCATCGAAGCGCAGCTCGACAAGGGCCGCGGCCCGGTGGCGACGGTGCTGGTGCAGTCCGGCACGCTCAAGGTGGGCGATGTGGTGCTCGCGGGCCAGACCTCGGGCCGCGTGCGCGCCATGCTCGACGAGAACGGCAAGCCCACCAAGTCGGCGGGACCGTCCATTCCGGTGGAAATCCAGGGCCTCTCCGACGTGCCGCAGGCCGGCGACGAGTTCATGGTGCTCTCCGACGAACGCCGTGCCCGCGAGATCGCGACCTACCGTGCCGGCAAGTTCCGCAACACGAAGCTCGCCAAGCAGCAGGCCGCGAAGCTGGAGAACGTGTTCGCCGACATGACGGCGGGCGAGGTGAAGAACCTGCCCATCATCATCAAGGCCGACGTGCAGGGCTCGCAGGAAGCGCTGGCCGCCTCGCTGCTCAAGCTCTCGACCGACGAGATCAAGGTCCAGCTCGTGTATGCGGGTGTGGGCGGCATCAGCGAAAGCGACGTCAACCTGGCCATCGCCTCGAAGGCGATCGTGATCGGCTTCAACGTGCGTGCCGATGCCGGCGCGCGCAAGACGGCCGAGACCAACGACGTCGATCTGCACTACTACAACATCATCTACGACGCCGTGGATGAGTTGAAGGCAGCCATGTCCGGCATGCTGGCTCCCGAGCAGCGCGAAGAGGAAATCGGTACCGCCGAGATCCGCACCGTGTTCGTGGCCTCCAAGATCGGCACCGTGGCGGGTTCGTACGTCACCTCGGGCCAGGTCACGCGCAATTGCCGTTTCCGCCTGCTGCGCGAAAACGTGGTCATCTACACGGGCGAAGTCGAGTCGGTCCGCCGCCTCAAGGACGACGTCAAGGAAGTCAAGGAAGGCTTCGAGTGCGGTATCAAGCTCAAGAACTACAGCGACATCAAGGAAGGTGATCAGCTGGAGTTCTTCGAGATCAAGGAAATCGCGAGAACCTTGTGATGCACCCCCTGCGTCGCTTCGCGCCTTCCCCCTCGAGGGGGACGACGCCGGTGGCCTGGCAAAGCCAGTTCCACGGCGTCCGCTGGCATGGCTTGGTCCGCGGCCCTTCGAAGGGTACGGGCGGGGTGCTGGCGAGGTGCGGTGATCCTGCGGAGTTCTAACTATGGCTGCCAAGAAATCATCCACGCCCAACCGCAGCTTCAAGGTTGCGGACCAGATCCAGCGGGATCTGACCGAGCTGATCCGCGAGTTGAAGGACCCGCGCATCGGCATGGTCACGCTGCAGGCCGTGGAGGTGACGCCCGACTACGCGCATGCGAAGGTGTTCTTCAGCGTGCTCGTGGGCGACGCCGACACCACGCAGGACGCCTTGAACCAGGCGGCGGGCTTCCTGCGCAACGGCCTCTTCAAGCGCCTGCACATCCACACCGTGCCCACGCTGCATTTCATGTTCGACCGCACCACCGAGCGTGCATCGGACATGAACGCTCTGATCGCGCGTGCCGTGGCCTCCCGCTCCAAAGACGACGAGGAAGCATGACCGCACGCGCTCCCCGCATCCGGGTGCAGCGGCGTCCGGTGCACGGAGTGCTGCTGCTCGACAAACCCCTGGGCCTGTCCAGCAACGACGCGCTGCAGAAAGCCAAATGGCTGCTGCGCGCGGAGAAGGCCGGCCATACCGGCACGCTCGATCCGCTGGCATCGGGTGTGCTGCCGCTGTGCTTCGGCGCGGCGACCAAATTCAGCCAGTTGCAGCTCGACGCCCCCAAGACCTACGAGGCCGTGGCGCGGCTGGGCGTGACCACCACCACGGGCGATGCCGAAGGCGACGTGGTCGCACGCTGCGACGTGGACCCGGCACGGCTCGTGCCCGAGCGCCTTGCCGAAGTGCAGCGGCAGTTCACCGGGCCGATCCGGCAGGTGCCGCCCATGCACAGCGCCCTCAAGAAGGACGGCAAGGCACTCTATGAATACGCCCGGGCGGGCATCGCCGTGGAGCGCGACGCGCGCGACGTGGTGATCCATGCCCTGGAACTGTCCCTTGCCGCCGGAAACATTGAAGAGTTCGCTATCAAAATGATAGTGACCTGCAGCAAGGGCACCTACATCCGCACGCTGGGCGAGGACATCGGCGCCGCGCTGGGCTGCGGAGCGCACCTCACCTTTCTGCGCCGCATCGATACGGGCGGGCTGGGTGTGGAGCGCTGCGTGACGCTGGCAGCGCTCGAAGCCATGGACGAGGCCGCGCGCCTGGCGTGCGTGCAGCCGGTGGAGACCCTGCTGGCACGGCACGTGCCTGTCACGTTGGACCGCGACAATGCGGCGCGCTTTCTCTCCGGCGTGCGCCGCCGCGGATCCTGGCCCGATGCGCCGCAGGTGGCCGTGTTCGGCGAAGCGCCCCGCGCGCTGCTGGGCGTGGCGCACACCGTCGGCGGCGAACTGGTGCCGGGGCGGCTGCTGAGCCCGCTGGAGATCGATCAGATTCTGGAAATCAACACGCCGCCGGCAGAGCGCGGCACATTGGAAGCACTATGAGCAAACAAATCCGCAACATCGCCATCATCGCGCACGTCGACCATGGCAAGACCACCATGGTGGACCAACTGCTGCGGCAGTCGGGCACCTTCGCCGACCACGAGAAGGTCGTCGATACCGTCATGGACAACAACGCGATCGAAAAAGAGCGCGGCATCACCATCCTGGCCAAGAACTGCGCCGTGAGCTGGGAAGGCACGCACATCAACATCGTCGACACCCCGGGCCACGCGGACTTCGGCGGCGAAGTGGAACGTGCCCTCTCCATGGTCGACAGCGTGGTGCTGCTGATCGATGCGCAGGAAGGCCCCATGCCCCAGACGCGTTTCGTGACCAAGAAGGCCCTGGCCCTCGGCCTGCGCCCGATCCTGGTCGTGAACAAGGTGGACAAGCCCGGCGCCAACCCCGACAAGGTGGTGAACGCCGCGTTCGACCTGTTCGACAAGCTCGGCGCGACGGATGAACAGCTCGACTTCCCGGTGGTGTACGCCTCGGGCATCAACGGCTGGTCGTCGCTCGAAGAAGGCGCTCCGGGCGAGCAGTGGGGCCCGGACATGTCGGCCCTGTTCAACACCATCCTGAAGCACGTGCCGCCGAATTCGGGCGACGCTTCGGCGCCCCTGCAACTGCAGATCTCGGCGCTGGACTTCTCCACGTTCGTGGGCCGCATCGGCGTGGGCCGCATCAGCCAGGGCACTATCAAGCCCAACCAGGACGTGCTCGTCATGGAAGGCCCGGACGGCAAGAGCTTCAAGGGCCGCGTGAACCAGGTCCTGACCTTCCAGGGCCTGGACCGCATGCAGACGCCGCTGGCCGGCCCGGGCGACATCGTGCTGATCAACGGCATCGAGGACATCGGCATCGGCGTGACCGTGACCGATGCCGCCAACCCCGCTCCGCTGCCCATGCTGAAGGTGGACGAGCCCACGCTGACCATGAACTTCTGCGTGAACACCTCGCCCCTGGCAGGCCGCGAAGGCAAGTTCGTGACCAGCCGCCAGATCTGGGACCGCCTGCAGAAGGAACTGCAGCACAACGTGGCCCTGCGCGTGAACGAGACCGATGAAGAAGGCATCTTCGAAGTCATGGGCCGCGGCGAACTGCACCTGACCATCCTGCTGGAAAACATGCGCCGCGAAGGCTACGAGCTGGCCGTCTCCAAGCCGCGCGTGGTGTTCCGCGACATCGACGGCGTGCGCCACGAGCCAATCGAGCTGGTCACGGCCGACATCGAGGAAGGCCACCAGGGCGGCGTGATGCAGGCCCTGGGCGAGCGCAAGGGCGAACTGGTGAACATGGAGTCCGACGGCCGTGGCCGCGTGCGCCTGGAATACCGCATCCCGGCCCGTGGCCTGATCGGTTTCACCAACGAGTTCCTGAACCTGACGCGGGGCTCGGGCCTCATCTCCAACATCTTCGACAGCTACGAGCCGCACAAGGGCGCCATCGGCGGCCGCAAGAACGGCGTGCTGATCTCCATGGACGACGGTGAAATCTTCACCTACGCCCTGGGCAAGCTGGACGACCGCGGCCGCATGTTCGTGAAGGCCAACGATCCCGTGTACGAAGGCATGATCGTCGGCATCCACAGCCGCGACAACGATCTGGTCGTGAACGCCACGCGCACCAAGCAGCTGACCAACTTCCGCGTGAGCGGCAAGGAAGACGCGGTCAAGATCACGCCCCCGATCGACCTCACGCTCGAATACGGCGTCGAGTTCATCGAGGACGACGAACTGGTCGAGATCACGCCCAAGAGCGTGCGCCTGCGCAAGCGCCACCTGACGGAAAACGAGCGCAAGCGCGCCAGCCGCGACGGCGCATAAGCCCCGCCCCGCACACACCGCGTTTCGCGGTGCCCGCACGACGCGCCCTACGGGGCGCGTTGTGCTTCGTGGGCCGGCCCACTGCGTCAGCGCGAGTTTCAGGCCGGGGGCGCGGGCACGGCAGGCGCATCGCGGCGCACGTCCACCCGCGCGATGCGGCGGCCGTCCACGGCGATGACCTCGAAGCGCAGCCCGTGCAGCACCGTGGCGCGCCCGGGCTCCGGCAGTTCGCCGAACTGTTCGAGCAGCAGGCCCCCCAGCGTGCTCGCGTCCTGCGCGCTGCGGGCCAGCCGTTCCACGCGCACGGCGCGCGCGAGGGTGTGCAGATCCACCAGGCCGTCCACCAGCCAGCGGTCCGGGCCCACGGGCTGCACCAGCAGGTCCTCGCCCGCATCGGGGAACTCGCCGGCGATGGCTTCGAGCACGTCCATCGGCGTGACGAGGCCCAGGATGGTGCCGTACTCGTCGCTCACCAGCGCCAGGTGGTTGCGCGAGCGGCGCAGGTTTTCCATCAACCGCAGGATGCTCACCGTCTCGGGCACGATCAGCGGCGGCTGCAGGCTCTGGTGGCGGTCGATCGTGCCGCGGCCGATGAGGTCCGCCATCAGGTCCTTGGCGCGGCCGACACCGATCACCGCGTCCAGGCCGCCCCGGTCGCACACGGGGAACAGGCCATGCGGCTGGGCCTGGAGCTGGCGGTAGAGCGAGGCCTTGTCCTGGCTGATGTCCAGCCAGTCGACATCGGCGCGGGGCGTCATGATCGACAGCACCGACTGCTCGGCCAGCGACAGCACGCCGCGCACCATGGCCCGCTCCTCCTGGCGGAAACCGGCGTGCAGCGCGGCTCCGGCGCCCGCGGACACCGCGGCCGAGGCAGGGCTGCCGGACGCGCCCGCGCCGCCGGCCTCCTGGCCTCCCAGCAGCCTCAGCACCGTGCGCGCCGTGCGTTCCCGCAGCGGGATGCGCGCCGCATGCCGCGCGATGTTGCGCAGCCTCCACTGGTTGAAGAATTCGATGAGGATCGAGAACCCGATGGCCGCGTAGAGGTAGCCCTTGGGCATGTGGAAACCCATGCCGTCCGCCACGAGGCTGAGGCCGATCATGAGCAGGAAGCTCAGGCACAGCACCACTACGGTAGGGTGCCGGTTCACGAAGGCGGTGAGCGGGCGCGAGGCCAGCATCATCACCGCCATGGCGCTCACCACGGCGGCCATCATCACGGGCAGGTGCTGCACCATGCCCACGGCGGTGATGATGGAGTCGAGCGAGAAGACCGCATCCAGCGCCACGATCTGCACCAGCACGACGCCGAAGGCCGCGTGCTCCTTGCGCTCCGGCCCGGAATGGTCGATGCCCTCCAGCCGCTCGTGCAGTTCGGTGGTGGCCTTCCACAGCAGGAAGATCCCGCCGGCCAGCAGGATCACGTCGCGCCACGACAGCGAGAGCCATCCCCATTCGAAGACCGGCGTGGTCAGCCGCACGAGGTGCGCTATGGCGGCCAGCAGGCACAGGCGCAAAACGAGCGCGAGCGACAGGCCGATCATGCGCGCGCGGTCCCGCTGGTGCGGCGGCAGCTTGTCGGCCAGGATCGCGATGAAGACCAGGTTGTCGATGCCGAGGACGATCTCCAGCACCACCAGCGTGAGCAGGCCGGCCCAGGCAGAAGGATCGCTCAGCCATTCCATGGCGGGGCCTCCCAGGGGCTGGACGGGCGGGCCGCCGCGCGTGCGCAGCTGCGCGCCGGTGCGCTGCGGGCGCGCGTTGGGGGGGTCGGGGAGGGGGAGCGGTGCGGTGCCACCGGGGGAAGAGGCATGCCAGCGCATTCTAGGGAGCGGTTTCCGCAGGTCTTGTAGGAGACCGGGCACACCGCGTCGCCTGCGGCACAATTCCCGCGCACCGTTTTCCCCCTTACAGAACCCGAGGAGACTTTCGAATGGATGAGACGCAACGCGACGTGCTGGCCGAGGTGCGCGGGCAGGTGGGCTTCATCACGCTCAACCGCCCGCGCGCGCTGAACGCGCTGTCGCTGGGCATGGTCCGCGACCTCATGGCCCTGCTGCTGCAATGGCAGGCCGATCCGGCCATCCTGGCTGTGGCGATCCGCGGCAGCAACAAGGAAGGGCCGTTCGGCGCCTTCTGCGCGGGCGGCGACATCCGCTTCCTGCACCAGGCCGGCAGCACGGGCGATCCGCGGCTGGAGGACTTCTTCACCGAGGAATACGCGCTCAACCACCTCATCCACCATTTCGGCAAGCCCTATATCGCTTTCATGGACGGCATCGTCATGGGCGGCGGCATGGGCATCAGCCAGGGTGGCACCGTGCGGATCGTGACGGAGCGCACCAAGATGGCCATGCCGGAGACGGCCATCGGCCTGTTCCCCGATGTGGGGGGCGGCTATTTCCTCTCGCGCTGCCCCGGGCACACGGGCGAGTGGCTGGCCCTGACCGGAGACACCATCGGCGCGGGCGATGCCGTGGCCCTGGGCCTGGCCGACGGTTGCCTGCCGGCGCAGCAACAGGCCGGGCTCTGGCAGGAACTGGGTGCGCGCACATTCACCAACGGTGCTGCGGTCGAAACCTGGATTGCTACAAATTTCATAGCAGAAGAGCCAATGTTCTCAGCGGCACCGGGCCCCATCGATGCTGCATTCGGGCAGGCCAGCGTTCCGGCCATCCTGGCGGCGCTGGAGTCCTCCGGCAGCGACTGGGCGCGCGCCACGGCGCAGACGCTGCGCAAGCGCTCGCCCCTGATGCTGCACGTCGTGCTGGAGCAGATCCGGCGCGCCCGGGGCATGGACCTGGCGGACGACCTGCGCATGGAGCGCGACATGGTGCGCCACTGCTTTTTCCTGCGGCCCGGGCAAAGCGAAACCGTGGAAGGGATCCGCGCGCTGGCGGTGGACAAGGACCACGCGCCACGCTGGAACCCGGCACGCATCGAAGACGTCACGCCCGCGCAATGGCAGCCGTTCTTCGACAGCCCCTGGCCCGCGCATGCGCATCCGCTCGCGGCGTTGAAGTAGGCAAACCGGCCCGGGCGATCGGCGCCTTTCTGGCTTTCTTTCTTCTTTACTGCCGCTTCAAAGCTGGGCGTGCACGGCCGTCGCGAGCGCGAGCAGGGCTTCGCGCGGCAGCGGCCCGCTCAGCGCGTAGCCGAAGCCCCCATCCACCCAGTAGAAGCTCGGGACAGGCCCTTCGTCCTCGTAGCGGAAAGCGGTTTCCGCCGGGTTCGCGCCGGCCAGCGAGCCCAGGTACAGCGTGATGCGCTGGCCCGCGGCGTTCTGGTACATGAACTGCGCCCGGGCGCCGGTGGAGGCATTCGGGGCGGTAGACGCGGCAGCCGCATCGCCGGGCAGCAGCCGCCCGCCCACCAGCTCATATCCCAGGGCCTGCAGTTGCGGCACCTTGAGGGGCCGCTCCAGCCGCTTGGAAAGCCATTGGACGAGGTGCTCCTGCTGTGCCGCTCCCACTTCCACCGGGTGCCGCTGCTCGGGCTGGTAGACCGCATGGGCTGCGGCGGCCTGCAGCGCGAACCGCTGCGGCAGTGCCTCCAGGGGGGCCGGGGAGGGCGGTGGCGGGACGGCGCCCTGCAGGGTCCATCCCAGCCCGAACGCAAGCACCCAGGACGCCGCCATGCCCGCCATGCGCCACGTCCGGGCCTGCCGGGCACGGCGCTCGCGCCAGGCCTGGGCGGCCTGCGCCAGCAGTGGCGGTACCGGCGCGTGCTCCCAGTCCGCATGCAGGGCACGTAGCAGCGCGCGCTGCTCTTCCCAGTCCTGCCAGTCCTGCCGGTGTGGTGGGTGATTTCCGTCGTCGTTGGCCAGCCGCGCGCGCAGTGCCTGCGCCGCATCGGGAGGCAGGCGGCCATCCACGAGTGCGTGCAGCATCTCGTCGTCGATCGCCTCCGGGGCGGTGCCGGGCGGTGGTGCGTGTGGCGCGGTCATGGCAAGGCAGGCGTCATTTGAGCCGCGTCAGCCGTGCGGCACCGGGCGGGGCAGGGACGGGTGCCGCGGTCTGCGCAGGGTCCGCGGGTCCGCACGCCAGCATCAGTGCGCGCAGCCGCTGGCGTGCGCGGGAGAGCCGCGACATGACCGTGCCCACCGGCACGCACAGCACGCGCGCGGCGGTGGCGTAATCCATGTCCTCCAGGGTGACCAGCAGCAGCACGGCGCGCTGGTCGGCGGGCAGGCGCTGCAGGCAGCGGTCGAGATCGATGGCATCGTCCGTCCGCGCGGGGGGCGCCGGCAGCTCGTGCTGCACGTCCTCCAGATCCAGCGGCGGCTGCGGCGGCAGGGCGCGCAACTGGTTCAGGTAGAGGTGGTGCATGAGCGTGAACAGCCAGGCGCGCAGATCGGTGCCGGGACGCCACAGCAGCCACTTGCGGCAGGCGCGCTCCAGCGTGTCCTGGACCAGGTCGTCCGCCGCCCAGGCGTTGCCTGTGAGCGCCCGCGCGTAGCGCCGCAGGCCCGGCAGGTGCGGCGCGATGTCGTCCATGCGGCGTGGAAGGTGGCGGGGGCGCCGGGCGGAAGCAGCGCCGGATCAGGGCTTGGCCGTGCGCCACACCTGGTTGACGCCGTCGCCCGTGCGCTCGCCGGGCTGCGTGTCCTTGACCCAGTAGTAGAGCGGCTTGCCCTTGTAGGCCAACTGGGCGCCGCCTTCGTCGCGCTGCACGGTGCTGAAGTCGCCCGTGGGGGTGGCGGTGCCGGCCAGCAGCGGCGGCCAGTTCCTGGCGCAGGGGCCATTGCAGACCGATTTGCCGCCGCCCACCGGGTCGCGGTCGAAGGTGTAGAGGGTCATGCCGTTCGGTCCCACGAGCACGCCGTCCTTTGCGGCAACGCCGCCGGGCATGCTGGACGTGGCGCAGCCGGCGAGCGTCAGGGCCAGTGCGGAGGCAGCGAGAAGGGAAGGGAATCGGGACATCGGTGGTACTCCTGGTGGCGCGGGCCGGTGCGACATGCACGGCCTGCGAAGGGATGAACACCGGGCGCGGCGGATTTATTCCGTGCCGCCCGAAAAAACAGGATCAGCGGTTGCGGCTCTTCATCGCCCGCTCGACCTCGCGCTTGCCCTCGCGGTCCTTGATGGTGTCGCGCTTGTCGTGCTCGGCCTTGCCCTTGGCCAGCGCGAAATCGCACTTCACACGGCCGTTGGTCCAGTGCAGGTTGAGGGGCACCAGCGTGTAGCCCTTCTGCTCCACCTTGATGGTCAGGCGGCGGATCTCTTCCTTGTGCAGCAGCAGTTTCTTGGTGCGCACGGCATCCGGGCTCACGTGCGTGGAGGCGGTCTTGAGCGGGTTGATCTGGCAGCCGATGAGAAAAAGCTCGCCTTCGCGGATCACGACGTAGCCGTCCGTCAGCTGCACCTTGCCCTCGCGCAGGGCCTTCACCTCCCAGCCATGCAGCACCAGGCCCGCCTCGTGGCGTTCCTCGAAGAAATAATTGAAGGCCGCCTTCTTGTTGTCGGCGATGCGGGACTGTGTCTCGGGTTTCTTGGCCATGGGTGATCAGATGCGGCGCCTGGGGAAGTTTGAAAGCCCTCCCTACAATCGGTCGATCGTCCGCGCGCCTCGGGGGATTCTAGTGTGCTGCCTCCGTGCGGCCCGCCGTCCTCGCCCACCCATGAAAAACGTCAACAAGTCCGTCCTGATCTGGTACAGCCCCGAAGAGATGTTCGCCCTCGTCACCGATGTGGCCCAGTACCCTGAATTCCTCCCGTGGTGCGACCATGCCAAGGTGCTGGAGCAAGACGCGCAGGGCATGACCGCGGAAGTCGGCATCTCCTTCGGCGGGCTGCGCAAATCCTTCGTCACGCGCAACACCCACGAGGCCGGCCGGCGTGTGCAGATGCGCCTCGTCAAGGGGCCTTTCTCTCAACTGGACGGCGACTGGCGCTTCCACCCCGTGGGCGATGGCAGCCAACGGGCGTGCAAGGTCGAACTGCAGCTCAACTACGGCTTCGACAACCTCGCGCTGGCCGCGCTGGTGGGGCCGGTGTTCGACCGCATCGCAGGCAGCATGGTGGATGCCTTCATCCAGCGGGCGGAGCAGGTGTATGGGTGAAGAAGGCCCCGGTGGCCTGATGGAGGTCACGGTCGCTTGGTCCCCCGGGCCGCGCGAGGTGCGCGAGGTGACCCTGCATCTTGCGTCGGGCTCGACCGTGCGGACGGCCCTGCGCGCTTGCGGCGGGCCCGACGATGGATCGGCGCCGTGCGGCATCTGGGGACGGGCCGTGGAACTGGACCAGGTGCTCAAGGCCGGGGACCGCGTCGAGTGGTACCGGCCACTGCTGGTCGATCCGAAGAAGGCACGGCGGGAGCGGTTCGCCCGCCAGGGCGCGCGCTCCACCGGGTTGTTCGCCGCGCGCCGGCCGGGCGCGAAGGCCGGGTACTGAGAATCCTCAACGGGGGCTGGTGGGCGGGTTTTGTGTACTCAAGAAAACCCTGTCATAAGAAGGTTTTGCCTCGCCATATCCGTGACCATCATCGTACAAGGCGACTCAACTGGATCAGTCGGCATCTCCTCCTGTTTTGGGAAGCTGTCCCAAACCTACGGGGGTTCCATTTTTGTCGCGGATTTGTATGGCGAATCCTCTTCTCCATCTGTAGAGATCTGGTTTATCCACGGTGCGTGACATGGCGGGAACCCCTCGAATTTCTGAAGTTGCATCGAATGACACGGCCTGAAACGCGGTGCTGCCGCTGCCAAAAACATAAAGACTACAGAATATAGTTCCGTTGTACTCTAAATATCGATTGATTTTGCCTTCAGTGTAGTGGCAGCTCGCATTTTTGCCTTTGGCCTCAGTGCCTTCCACCCTGTCCAGAGTTACTCCATAGTCCCAATCATCAAACGCTCCAAAGCTCCACTCCCCCAGAAGTGCCTCTGGATTCTTCTTTCCATAACCAAATTGAAATTTTTCGATCGCGAGCCACTCTTCACCCGGAAACTTTATCCAGCCTGACAAAGTCGAGTCGAAAGCCAATTCCACTTTGCCAGAATCAGCGGCTTCATGCCCAGTCAATGGCGGGCCGCCAAAATAACGCCCTCCCGCATAGCGTTTGAGTTGAGCGACGACGTTGGAGGTGCCGTATTCCATTTTTCCCACTGCAAGATGGAAGGTCGGGTCTCCATTGCTTTCGTAGTTGAATACTTGCATGACGAGCACATCATTTTGCACATCGATGGCCATGCCACGCCCTGGTTTCCCATTCAGCTCCTGGCTTATCACCCATGTTCCGGGCTCGGGGGTATATACATTGATGCCATTCTCGTATAAGACCCCTCTATAGTCGGTGATTCTGTCGTCGCCAATATTCGCCATTCTGTAAGACGTGAAGTTCGACTTGTTGAAGTTTGAATATTTGCTTCCGCGCAGTTTGTTCCGTCTGCCTGGCGCATCCTGCCGGGTGATGAAACCCTCAAGACCATTCAATGATCTACGTATTTCAAAGACCGCCTTTTCAGGGGGCACGCTGTCGAAGGTGGCATCGCATCGTATCCATCCATCTGCTTCCATAGCGGAACAGGGGGCGGAGAATTGAAAAGTGGATTCATAAGCGTGACTGCCAATCACTTGCAGAGATTCCTTGTTCCCATTGTTGGGGTCTCTGTATATCTCAATTTTCCGCATAGGCTTGAGAGGGTATCTTTCATCAAACTCTGCAACTATCCAGCTTTCCCGAAAGTTCGGCTTGAGCAATGAGCCTTGCGGCGCCTCGTCGAACTTGAGGCGGGACATGGCGACCTCGGGTTCCCCTGGAAACCGTATGAACCCCGATGTAGAGCTTTCGAAGCGGATGCGGACATCACCAAGAGATTGCTCCTCCCGGGCTGTTCGGTCGCCGCTGCCAAAGAATCGGCCACCCCTGTACTGCTTCAGTGGGGCCTGGAATTGCATTCCATCCAGCGGGCCGGAAGCCAAGTGAAAGGTAGGTTGTCCCGCGGCGGTGTAGTTGTAGACCTGCATCACCAGTTGCTGGTTCTGTATGTCGATGGCCATTCCCCTCCCAGGTTTGCCATTCAACTCGGAATCCACGATCCAGGTACCGCTCTGGATGAAAACCGGTGTCGCAGACGCGCCCATTGCGCTGGCGTAAAGAAAAAGAATGCCGCAGAAAGCGTTTATAAGAAACTTCATGGTTGGTGCCTGGCGTGATTCGGCCGCGCATGCTCGGCCGGGAACCGATCAATGTATCATTTTGTGACAAGAAAGAGGACCGATGTCCGGATCGCGAGCAAATAGCGATCGCAATCCGTCGTGGCTTGCCTTGCTGCTCGCCGTTGTTTCAACGCCCCTTCGCCCGCAGGACGCCGGGCTGTGGAAATCCAGCCTCACCGTTTCGGGGCGCGTCGTTTTGGCGCTCGTGTACGACCGCCGTGGCTTGGTCATGAAGCGAGGTTGGTGGGACGCGAATCACCTTCACGCGTAGCCATGCGGCAGCGCGCGATGCTGGTGACAGTGCTGCCAATGGCGCCAGACGGCTTCTGCCGCCTGTTTTCAATCAACGTGCGCAGTCGGAGGCAATCGCCGCTTCCGCACGCCGCATCTCCGCGGCGCGGGTCGCATCGTCCATGAAGGACCGTTCGCCCTGGACGTTCACTTGGCTCACGAGCTGGCCCGACGACAGCATGGCCTGCTGCTGGCGCGCGCGCAGGCAGTTCTCGGCACGGGCCTTGGCCTGGCGTTCCTCGTCGGCTTTCTTGCGGGCGGCCTCGGCGGCGTCCGCCTGCGCCTTGCGCTGTTGCAGTTCCGGGTCGGAGGCCGGCAGCCGCGGCGCCGCCGCGGCGGATGCCGGTGTGCCGGGTGCATCGGTTGCGGCATTGGCCGCCTGCGTGCGGGGCGGGGGCGGGGCGGCGCCCCCCGGCTGCTTCAGAATGTTCTTCGCGGGCACGTCGGTCGGGGGAGGGCGGTCGCTGAACACCTTGCGGCCATCCTTGTCGATCCATTGCCATTGCGCTGAAGCCCCCAGCGCCCAGGAGCAGGCGCAGGCGAGCACGAGAAGCCGGTGGAGTTTCATGCGGGCAGTGTAGCGCCCGCCCCCCGGCCGCGCCATGGGGCCGGCAAGACCCGGCGCGGCGGTGGATGCGGCCCGGCGGGTACAATTGTTTTTTTGGAGCGAATCTCATGCGCCTTCTTGGAAAAGCGCTCACCTTCGACGACGTGTTGCTGGTGCCAGCGTACTCCCAGGTCCTGCCGAAAGACACGTCCCTCGCGACGCGACTCTCCCGCAATATCTCCCTGAATCTCCCGTTGGTGTCCGCCGCCATGGACACCGTCACCGAAGCCCGGTTGGCCATCGCCATCGCGCAGGAGGGGGGAATCGGCATCGTCCACAAGAACCTCACCGCAAAGGAACAGGCAGCGCACGTGGCCAAGGTCAAGCGCTACGAGTCCGGCGTGGTGCGCGACCCGGTCGTGATCACGCCCGAGCACACGGTGCTGCAGGTCCTGCAACTGTCCGAGCAGCTCGGCATCTCGGGCTTCCCGGTGTGCGATGCGGGCAAGGTCGTGGGCCTGGTCACCGGGCGCGATCTGCGCTTCGAGACCCGCTACGACGTCAAGGTGCGCGACATCATGACGCCGCGCGAAAAGCTCATCACCGTGAAGGAGGGCGCCACGCTCTCCGAAGCGAAGGGCCTGCTCAACAAGCACAAGCTCGAACGCCTGCTCGTGGTGAATGAAGCCTTCGAGCTCAAGGGCCTCATCACGGTGAAGGACATCACCAAGCAGACCAGCTTCCCCAACGCCGCACGCGATGCCTCCGGCCGTTTGCGCGTCGGTGCGGCCGTCGGCGTGGGCGAGGGCACCGAGGAGCGCGTGGAAGCGCTGGTCAAGGCCGGTGTCGATGCCATCGTGGTGGACACCGCGCACGGCCACAGCAAGGGCGTGATCGACCGCGTGCGCTGGGTCAAGCAGAACTACCCGCAGGTGGACGTGATCGGCGGCAACATCGCCACCGGTGCGGCCGCCCTCGCGCTGGTCGAGGCGGGCGCGGATGGCGTCAAGGTCGGTATCGGGCCCGGCTCCATCTGCACGACGCGGATCGTCGCCGGCGTGGGCGTGCCGCAGATCATGGCCATCGACAGCGTCGCCACGGCACTCAAGGGCACGGGCGTGCCATTGATCGCGGACGGCGGTATCCGCTACTCCGGCGACATCGCCAAGGCGCTCGCCGCCGGGGCCAGCACCGTCATGATGGGCGGCATGTTCGCCGGCACCGAAGAGGCGCCGGGCGAGGTGATCCTGTTCCAGGGCCGCAGCTACAAGAGCTACCGCGGCATGGGCTCCATCGGAGCCATGCAGCAGGGCTCGGCCGACCGCTACTTCCAGGAGTCCAGCACCGGTAACCCGAATGCCGACAAGCTCGTGCCCGAGGGCATCGAGGGGCGCGTGCCCTACAAGGGCTCCATGGTTTCCATCGTCTTCCAGATGGCGGGCGGTGTGCGCGCGTCCATGGGCTACTGCGGATGCGCCACGATCGAGGACATGAACAACAAGGCGGAGTTCGTAGAGATCACCACGGCCGGCATCCGCGAGAGCCACGTGCACGACGTGCAGATCACCAAGGAAGCGCCGAACTACCGCGCCGACTGATCCTCCACCTGTTGCGGCAGATTCTGGCCTGATTGCCAGAATCTGGTCAGACTGATAAAGTCTGGTCTGAATTCAGATTCAGGCCAGACTTTTTTTCTGCCTTGCGAAGCCCCATGCAATCCGTCGGTATCTATGAGGCCAAGAGCCGTTTCTCCGCGCTGATCGAGCTCGTAGAGCAGGGCGAGGAAGTGCGCATCACCCGGCACGGCAAGGAGGTGGTGCGCATGCTGCCGGTGCGCCGCCGCCCAGTGATCACCGACGAGCAGATCGCGCGCGAGCTGAGCCAGATCGCCGCGCTGCACGCCACGATCCGCGCGGCGGTGCCCGAATCATCGGCCTCCGTCTTGCGCCGCGACGGCCGGAGCACCGCGCCATGACGGCCTTCGTCCTCGATGCCTCCGTGACGGCCGCCTGGCTGTTGCCCGATGCGGCCAGCGACGACACGCGGCGCCTCTACACGCGCATCCGCCGCGACGAGGTCGAGCCTCAGGCGCCCAACCTCTGGCAATGGGAATGCGGCAACCTCATCGCGAGCGGTGTGCACAGCGGCCGTGTTCCCGCGGCCTCCGTCGAAGGCCTGTGGAGCGTTCTCGAAGCCATCCGCCACCGCGTCGAATTGCACGATCTCGCCCCCGCCCAGCACAAGGCCGTGCTCGGCGTCGCACTCGATACCGGCCTGCCGGTCTACGACGCGGCCTACCTGTGGCTCGCGCGGTCGCTGCGCCTGCCGCTGGCCACTTTCGACACGGCCCAGGCCGAAGCGGCCAGGCGGTCCGGTGTCGCGCTGCTCGACCTGTCCACGTTCTGATCCGTCACGTTTTCCGCCCTTCTTTTTGACCTCCCACACCATGCAACACCAGAAGATCCTCATCCTCGACTTCGGCTCCCAGGTCACCCAGCTCATCGCGCGCCGCGTGCGCGAGGCCCACGTGTACTGCGAGGTGCACCCCTGCGACGTGAGCGATGCGTGGGTGCGCGAATACGCCGCCGATGGCGCGCTCAAGGGCGTGATCCTGTCCGGCAGCCACGCCAGCGTGTACGAGGAAACCACCGACCGCGCTCCGCAGGCCGTGTTCGAACTGGGGGTGCCGGTGCTGGGCATCTGCTACGGCATGCAGACCATGGCGCAGCAGCTCGGCGGCAAGGTCGAGGGCGGCCACAAGCGCGAGTTCGGCTATGCCGAAGTGCGCGCGCATGGCCACACGGCCCTGCTCACCGACATCGCCGACTTCACCACGGCCGAAGGCCACGGCATGCTCAAGGTCTGGATGAGCCACGGCGACAAGGTGGCCGAGATGCCGCCGGGCTTCAAGCTCATGGCGTCCACGCCGAGCTGCCCCATCGCCGGCATGGCCGACGAGGCGCGCCGCTTCTACGCCGTGCAGTTCCATCCCGAGGTCACGCACACCGTGCAGGGCCGCGCGCTGCTCGACCGCTTCGTGCTGAACATCTGCGGCGTGCAGCCCGACTGGGTCATGAAGGACCACATCGCCGAAGCCGTGGCATCCATCCGCGCCCAGGTGGGCGACGAGGAGGTGATCCTCGGCCTGTCCGGCGGCGTGGACTCCAGCGTGGCCGCGGCGCTGATCCACCGCGCCATCGGCGACCAGCTCACCTGCGTGTTCGTGGACCACGGCCTCCTGCGCCTGAACGAAGGCGACATGGTCATGGACATGTTCGCGGGCAAGCTGCATGCCAAGGTCGTGCGCGTGGACGCGAGCGAACTCTTCCTGCGCGAATTGGCGGGCGTGAGCGATCCCGAGCAGAAGCGCAAGATCATCGGCCGCCTGTTCGTGGACGTCTTCAAGGCCGAGGCCGGCAAGCTGACCGCCTCCGGTGCCTCCAAGAAGGGCGCGACCTTCCTGGCCCAGGGCACCATCTACCCCGACGTGATCGAGTCCGGCGGTGCAAAGAGCAAAAAGGCCGTCACGATCAAGAGCCACCACAACGTGGGTGGCCTGCCGGAGCAACTGGGCCTGAAGCTGCTGGAGCCCCTGCGTGACCTGTTCAAGGACGAGGTGCGTGAACTCGGCGTGGCCCTGGGCCTGCCGCACGACATGGTCTACCGCCACCCGTTCCCCGGCCCCGGCCTGGGTGTGCGCATCCTGGGTGAAGTGAAGCAGGAATACGCCGACCTGCTGCGCCGCGCCGACGCGATCTTCATCGAGGAGTTGCGCAACTTCCGCGACGAAGCCACGGGCAAGACCTGGTACGACCTCACCAGCCAGGCCTTCACCGTGTTCCTGCCCGTCAAGAGCGTGGGCGTGATGGGCGACGGCCGCACCTACGACTATGTGGTGGCCCTGCGCGCCGTGCAGACCAGCGACTTCATGACGGCCGACTGGGCCGAACTGCCGTATGCGCTGCTCAAGAAGGTGTCCGGGCGGATCATCAACGAAGTGCGCGGCATCAACCGGGTGACGTACGACGTATCGAGCAAGCCGCCGGCGACGATCGAGTGGGAGTGATCGCCGCCGCCCTGTCGTTTTAGCCGTCGCATGGCCCTGGCATGGGCCGATTCCGCCATTCGGACCCGCGGCCCCTGCAGCGGGCTCGGATTGCTTTTGTTAATGCAACACAATTGCGTTAATATGGCTGCCCCGTCCGCCGCTGGTGTCGCAGCGGCGGCATCCATTGACGGCCGCAAGACCGCGCCGACCTTTCCTCCATGCCTTCTCCATTGCTCTCCAGTCCCCGTGCGTGGGCCCTCCTGCTGGGTTCCGTGCCCATGGCGGCGCTCGCGCAGTCTTCCGTGCCTGATGCTTCGCCGGCCGTGCTGCCGCCGGTGGAGGTGAAAGAGCGCTCCGAAGTGCCGCGCCTTTCGCAGCCTGCCGGGGCTTCATCGCGCCTGGGGCTGTCCGTGCGCGAAACGCCTGCCTCCATCGATGTCGTGCCGCGCGACATGCTCGCCGAGCGCGGCCTGCGCACCGTGTCCGAAGCCGCGCAGGCGGCCGTGGGCGTGCTGGCCGGCGATTTTCCGGCGGAGCCTGCGGCGTTCTCGATGCGCGGCTTTGCCAACAGCCAGATCAACACGCTCTACAACGGCATCAAGATCGGCCCGCCGAACATGACTTCGCGCGTGATGGGCACGGCGAACCTGGACCGGGTCGAATTCCTCAAGGGCCCCGCGTCGCTGATGTCGGGCGAGGGCGCCGCCGGTGGCGCGGTGAACTTCGTCACGCGCGCGCCGCACCGCGGGCCGGTCGAGACCGAGGTGACCACCGCCGTGGGCTCCTTCGGCGAGCGCCGCCTGTCCGTGGGCGCCGGCGGCACCACGGCCTGGAAGGATGTCGATTTCCGCATCGACGCGAGCGGCTCGGACACCGACGGCTATGTGCACGACACCGCGCAGCGCCTGTGGCACCTCTCGGGCGGCCTCGACTGGTATCTGCAGCCGGGGCTCAAGCTGTTCGCGGCGGCGGAGGTCAAGCGCGACCGCGGGCACCCGTATTGGGGCACGCCGCTGGTGTCGGCCGGGGCTGCGGGCATCGAGCCGCAGGCGGGCGTGGTGTCGGGCACGTACACCTCGGGCTTCAACGGCAGCGTGCTCGGGCCGGTGGCGATCGACCGGCGCACGCTGCGCACCAACTACAACGTGCTGGACAACCGCAACGAGGCGCGCGAGACGTGGCTGCGCGCGGGCCTGGATTGGCGCCTCGATGCGTCCTGGACGCTGCGCAGCCAGTTCTACCGCTACACGGCCACGCGATCGTGGCTGAACAACGAGGTGCTGGCTTTCAACGCCGGCACGGGGCGCGTGGACCGCGAGCGCTTCTTCGTCGCCCAGGACCAGTCCACGACCGGCAACAAGACCGAGTTGCAGTGGGACGGCCAGCTGGCCGGGCGCGAGAACCGCTTCGTCGCCGCGCTGGAACTGAGCGAGACCGATCTCTCCCGCCCTGGCGCCGCCAACTTCCCCGGAGACAGCGTGTCGCTGGTCGCTCCGGACCGCGGCCTCTATGGCCTGCTGGTGCAGCAGCGGCAGACGACGCAGCTGCGCAATGCCGCGCTTGCGCTGGAAGACCGGGTGCGCATCACGCCTGCCGTGGCGCTGATCGGCGGTCTGCGCCATGAGTCGATCGAACTCGACCGCACCTCCACGAATGCGGCTGGCGCGGCGCGCACGGGATTCCCGTACGGCAAGACCTGGCACCCCACCACGGGCCGGCTGGGCCTCACCTGGGAGCCCGCCGCGGGCACCATGCTGTATGCCCAGGCGGCCACGGGCGCCGATGTGGCTGCCAACAACATCTTCCTGCTGGGCCCCACGCAACCCCTGGAGCTGACCCGGGCACGCAATGCCGAGGTCGGCGTGAAGCAGGCCTTCTGGCAGGACCGCGGCGAATGGACGCTGGCGCTGTACGACGCCACGCGCCGCAATGTCTATGCGGCGCAGGGCGGGCAGTCGCTCGCGCAGGCCGGCGCGCTGCAGTCGCGCGGCGCCGAGATGTCGCTCACGCTGCGCCCCACGGCGGCCTGGAGCCTCTGGACGCAACTGGCGGTGAACCGCGCGCGCTACGAGGATTTCACGCTCGCGAACGGCACGTCGTTCTCCGGCCACACGCCTCCCAACACGCCACGCGTGCTGGCCAGCGTGGGCGCCGGATACCGCTTCACGGCGGGCCTGCCCATGCAGGTTTCGGCGTCGCTGCGGCATGTGGGCGAGCGGTTCCACGGCGATGCCAACACGGTGCGGCTTGCCGCCTACCGCGTGCTCGATGCGTCGTGGAGCGTGGACGTCGCGCCCGGTACGCAACTCACGCTGCGCGGGCGCAACCTGACCAACAAGGTCTATGCGGCATGGGCCGATCCGTTCTACCCCGACCAGATCCTGCTCGGGGCCCCGCGCAGTTTCGAGCTGGCGCTGCGCTGGACGCTCTGATGGCGGGCGGGCTGCAGGCCGAAGGGCTCGGATGGCGGTCTCCCCGGGCGGGCTGGCTGCTGCAGAACGTCACGGTGGAGGCTGCGCAGGGCGAGTGCGTGGCCGTGGCCGGCCCCAACGGTGCCGGCAAAAGCACGCTGCTCAAGCTGCTGGCGGGCCGCCTCGTCCCCACGGAGGGCGCCGCGCGCTGGCAGGGGCAGGACATGGCGCGCTGGTCCGCCGTGGAGCGCGCCCGCAGCGTGGCCGTGCTCGGCCAGGACGATGCCGCCCAGAGCGGGCTGCGCGCGCGCGACTACGTGGCGCTCGGCCGCCTGCCGCACGAGGGCCGCGTGGCAGCCGCCCAGCACGCCCGGGCCGTGGATGAGGCATTGCGCACCTGCGGCGTGGATGCGCTCGCGGGCCGGCGGCTCGGCAGCTTGTCGGGCGGGGAGCGCCAGCGCCTGCACCTGGCCCGCGCGCTAGCGCAGGAGCCTGCGCTGCTGCTGCTCGACGAGCCCACCAACCACCTCGACCTGGCGGCCCGTGCCGATGTGCTGGCGCTGGTGCGCGGGCTGGGGGTCACGGTGGTGGCGGTGCTGCACGAGCTGTCGCTCGTGCCGTCGTTCGCCGACCGGGCCTGGGTGCTGCAGGCGGGCCGGCTCGTGGCCGAGGGACCGCCGGCCCAAGCGCTGCGGCGGGAGTGCGTGTCGCGCGTTTTCGGCATGGAGCTGGTGCGCACGCAGCACCCGCGCCACGGAGGCACGCTGTGGTCGTTCGAGCGGGAGGCCGCATGAGGCGCGCGGTGCGGCGGGGCCTGGGCGCTGCCCTGCTGGCGGCCTTGGCAGTGGCGGCGGCGTCGGCCGCCGCGCCTGGCTTTCCCGTGTCGGTGCCCAACTGCGGCGAGACGCTGCGGGTGGACAAGCCGCCGCAGCGCCTTGTCGTGCACGACCTGAACATGACCGAGATGGCGCTGGCGCTCGGGCTGCGGCCTGCGCTGGTGGGGGTGACGGGCATCACCGGCTGGTACAAGCAGACGGGTGCCGAGCTGCTGGAGACGCTGGCTGGCGTGCCCGAACTGGCACCCAAATACCCCACCCTCGAAACCCTGGTGGCAGCGCGGCCCGACCTGTTCTTCGCGGGCTGGTACTACGGCATGCAGCCGGGCGGCGAAGTGACCCCGGCCACGCTGGCGCGCCACGGCATCCAGACCCTGGTGCTCAGCGAGAGCTGCGCCCAGAACCAGGCCGACAAGCCGCGTGCCACCATGGACCTGCTGTACGGCGACATGCGCCGCCTGGGTGCGGTCTTCGGCCGCGGCACGGAAGCCGAGCGGCTCGTGGCCGCCTGGCAGGCGCGGGTGCGCGCGGCGGCGCAGCCCGCGCTGCCCGGGCGGCCCGGTGTGTTCGTCTATGACTCCGGCGAGGACAAGCCCTTCACGGCGGGCCGGTCCGCCATGCCCACCGCGCTCATCGACGCGGCCGGTGGCCGCAACGTGCTGGACGATCTGCCCATGAGCTGGGGCACGGCCGCCTGGGAGACCGTCGCCCGGCGCAATCCGCAGTTCGTGGTGCTGCTCGATTACCAGAACGGCCAGGGGCCCGACCACCTGGAGCGCGTGCTGCGCGCGCACCCCGCGATGCGCCTGACCGACGCCGTGCGCGGGGGGCGTTTCATCGTGCTGCGCTATGCCGAACTCACGCCCGGCCCCGCAAACATCGCCGCGATCGAGAAGATCGCCCGCGCGCTGCGGAGCGCCCGGTGAGCCTGCCGGCCGCTCAGCCCCCCACGCCGCACCCCGCGCACGGAGGTCGCCGGTGGAGCGGGTGGGGGCGGCTGCGCAGGGCCTTGCCCTGGGCGCTGGCCGGGTTGCTGGCGGCGCTGGTGGCGCTCTCGTTGCTGGCCGGCAGCACCGACATCGGTTGGCGGGACGTGATCGCTGCGCTGGCGGGCCCGGGAGGCGGCGCGCCGGCCGATGGCGCGCCCGCCATGGCCGCCGCCATCGTGCGCGACCTGCGGCTGCCCCGCGTGCTGTTGGCATTGGCGGTGGGCGCCACGCTCGCCATGGTGGGCAGCCTGCTGCAGACCACCACGCGCAACGACCTGGCGGATCCGTTCCTCTTCGGCCTGTCCTCGGGTGCCTCGGCCGGCGCGGTGGCGGTGATCACGCTCGCCGGGACCGCGCTGGGCACCTGGACGCTGCCGCTGGCCACCTTTGCCGGCGCGCTGGTGGCGGCCGCCGCCGTGCTGCTGATCGTGCGCGGCGGCGAGGGGCAGGGCGCCGCCCGGATCGTGCTGGCGGGCGTATCGGTGTCGTTCCTGTTCGGCGCGTTCACGCATGCGCTCATCTTCGCGGGCGACCAGCGCGCCGCGCATTCGGTGGTCTTCTGGTCGCTCGGGGGGCTGGGCCTGGCGCGCTGGGACAACCTGTGGCTCGCCCTGGCGGGCCTGCTGGTGCCGGCACTGTTCGTGGCGCGCCGCCACCGCGCGCTCGATGCGCTGCTGGCCGGTGACGACACGGCCCACAGCCTGGGCGTGGACCCGCGGCGGCTGCGCACGCAGACCTTCGTGGTGGCGGCCTTCGCCACCGCGTGCTGCGTGGCGCTCACCGGCCTGATCGGATTCGTCGGCTTGATGGTGCCGCACCTCGCGCGGCGCTGGACCGGGCCTCTGCATGGCGCTTCGACCGCCGCGGCGGCGGTGATCGGCGCGGTGCTCCTGCTGGGCAGCGACCTGGCCGCGCGCACACTGCTGGGCGCGCAGGAATTGCCCGTGGGCATCGTGACGTCGGGGCTGGGGGCGTGCTTCGTGATCGCCTTGCTGCGCCGCGGCGACAGCGGCGCCTGACCCCCCGGGCGGACCGCACGCAGGGCGGGCCGGAGGGAAGAGGGCGTCAGTGCATCGCAAAAAAAGCCTGGCTACGCGGGAAAACCGTTGGCTGGCAAAAACGACCCCGGGACCTGCAGCAGGTCCTGAGTCGCCCCACGATGAAACTGAAACCTCTCTGGAGCCAACGCTGCCTCGTCGGGAGGCGTCGGTGACCAGCGATTGACGCCAGTGTAGCATTAAATGAGAATAGTTATCAATCAATTGGATTGTAAATTTGCATCGGCGCTGCACTTTGCCGGCAGGCAAGGCCTGACGCAGGGCACCGCCGCAGCCACCTGGAGGGACATCGCATGAGAGGTTTGCCGGAACCTTTGCTGGACGAGCACTGCGCACTGCTGGCCGAGTACGGCCGCGCGCAACTGCGCTGCAGCCGCGACCTGGCCGCGCAGGCGCGGCGCATCCAGGACCTGCAGGCCGAAGCCGTGCGGCTGCGCGCGCGCGCCATCGTGGCCGAGACGGCACTGGCCTATTCGCGCGAAGACCGCCAGCGGCAGGAGGAAGCCGTTCCCGGGCTGCGCCGCCGCCGCGCGCTCGCGCGGCAGGTCGAGGGCCTCACGCAGCGGCTGCAGGGCCTGATGCGCGAGGTGCTGCACTGGCAGTGGCGTGCGGCCACGCGTGCCGTTCCGGACGCAGTTGCCGCACAGGTGCTGCCCGAACTGCCCCGGTCGGTGGTGTGCATTGCCCGGGGGCCGCGCGGTGCGCTGGTGGCGCGGGCACTGGGTGCGCCGGAGCCCTTGGCGGCGACGCCGTCCGGGATCGTGCCGGCGCCGCCGGAAACCGGGGGCTCGCACGACGATCCGGCCGCCTTCGAGGCGAGCCTGCGCGCCGCCGATTTCGTGATCTGCCAGACCGGCTGCGTGGGCCACGACGATTACTGGCGCGTGCAGGACCACTGCCGCCGCACGGGCAAGCCCTGCGTGCTGGTCGATCAGCCCCAGGTGGTGCATGTCATGCGCGGCCTGGCCCGCACGGCCGTCCAGGAGCCGGCGGGTTGACCTGGCTAATTGAATAGTTTGCTATGTTTTTAATAGCAAACTATTGAATGAAATCGGCGGCATGGAGCCCCTGGGGCACCGAATCTCTCCCAGAGGCCCCTGTGGCGCGCCGTGCCGTCAATCCATGGTCATCAGGCTCGCGTTGCCGCCCGCCGCGGCCGTGTTGATGCTGACCGCGCGCTCGATCACCAGCCGTTCGAGCGCCACGCGGGTGTCGCCGGGCGCGTGCCCGGAGACGCCCACGATGGGACCCGGCCGCGCCGCCAGCACCCGGCAGACCTCGCGCAGCGCGTCGGCGGGGCCGTGGTGCAGCACGGCGTCGAGCGGCGTGCCGGGGGCCTGCCAATCCGCCGCCAGCACGATGCGCTCCTGCACGGCACCGGGCAGCGTGGCGCGCAGAGGCGCCGCCGTGGCCGGCCAGAGCGCCTGCCCGCCCACGGCCAGCACCGCGGCCAGCTGCACCAGCCGGTCGGCATCGGCATCCGCCAGGCACAGGACGTGTTCGCGCGCGAGCACGGTGTACTGGTTGCGCTCGCCCGTGGGGCCGGGCAGAGTGGCCGAGCGCCCGGCCGGTGACAGCCGCGCGAACTGGCCGCAGGCGTCTTCCAGCGGCGCGTTGCCGGCCGCACGCGCCCAGTCGGCCAGCGCGCGCAGGGCGGGCGAGGGGGCGGTGCCGCGGGCGGCGGGTTCGGCCATTGCCGCAGTGGCGCCTTCGGCGGCCGCTGCGATGGCCGCCAGCGCCGCCCCGGACGGTGCCTGCGAGGCCAGCCGCAGCAGGTAAAGCGGCCCGCCGGCCTTCGGTCCGGTGCCCGAGAGACCCTCGCCGCCGAACGGCTGGACGCCGACCACCGCGCCCACCATGTTGCGGTTCACATAGACGTTGCCCGCGCGTGCGCGGCGCAGCACGCGCTCCACCGTTTCGTCGATGCGCGTGTGCAGGCCCTGGGTGAGCCCATAGCCGGTGGCGGCGATCTGGTCGAGCATCTTGTCCAGGTCGGAGCGCGCGTAGCGCACCACGTGCAGCACCGGCCCGAAGACCTCGCGCTGCAGCTCCGACAGGCTTTGCAGTTCGATGAGCGTGGGCGGCACGTAGGTGCCCTCGGCCTGGGTGCCGGCCGGCACCGGCCCCTGGTGCACGGCGCGTCCGCGCTCGCGCAGCGCCGCGATGTGGCGCACGATGCCCTCGCGCGCCTCCGCGTCGATGACCGGGCCCACGTCCGTCGCGAGGCGGTCGGGCCGGCCCACGTGCAGTTCCGCCATCGCGCCGCGCAGCATCTGCAGTACGCGGTCCGCCACGTCTTCCTGCACGCAGAGCACGCGCAGCGCGGAGCAGCGCTGGCCGGCGCTGTCGAAGGCCGAGGCGATCGCATCGGTCACCACCTGCTCGACCAGCGCCGATGAGTCCACCACCATCGCGTTCTGCCCGCCGGTTTCGGCGATCAGGGGCACCGGGCGCCCCGCGGGATCGAGCCGGCCCGCCACGCTGCGCTGCAGGATGCGCGCGACCTCGGTGGAGCCGGTGAACAGCACGCCCATCACGCGCGCATCGCCCACCAGCCGCGCGCCCACGGTCTCGCCGCGCCCCGGCAGCAGTTGCAGCGCGCCGCGCGGCACGCCCGCGCCGTGCAGGATGCGCACGGCCTCGGCGGCCACCAGCGGCGTCTGTTCGGCGGGCTTGGCCAGCACCGTGTTGCCGGCCGCGAGCGCGGCCGCCACCTGGCCCGCGAAGATCGCGAGCGGGAAGTTCCAGGGGCTGATGCAGACCACCGGGCCGAGCGGCGCCCAGCCTGCGGCGGAACACTGCGCTTCCACCTGGGCCGCGTAGAAGCGCAGGAAATCCACCGCCTCGCGCACCTCGGCCACGGCATTCGCGCAGGTCTTGCCCGCTTCGCGCATCAGCAGCGAGAGCAGGGCGGGCGTGCGGGCTTCCAGCGCATCGGCGGCCCGGCAAAGGATGGCGGCCCGCTCCGCGGCAGGCGTGGCGGCCCATGCGGGCGCGGCCTCGCAGGCCCACCGCAGGGCGCTGTCGGCGTCGGCCTCGGTGGCTTCCTGCACGCTGCCCACGGTGTCGGCATGCCACGCGGGGTTGCGCACCGGCGCGCGCGGCCCGTCAGGGACCGACCCGGCCAGCAGCGGGGCGGCCTCCCAGGGCTGGTGCGCGTGCTGCTGCAGGGCATCGGCCAGCGGCGCCAGGACGGCGTCGCTCGCCAGGTCCAGCCCGGCGGAATTGCGGCGTGCAGCGCCATAGAGCGCCGGCGGCAGCGCGATGCCCGGGTGCGGCCGGCCGGGGGGTGTTTCGGCCGCCACGGCGGCCACGGGGTCGGCCACCAACGTTTCGAGGGGCAGGGTGGCATCCGCCACGCGATTGACGAACGAGGTGTTGGCGCCGTTCTCCAGCAGGCGCCGCACCAGGTAGGCCAGCAGCGTCTCGTGCGTGCCCACGGGGGCGTACACGCGGCACGGCCGGTTCAGCCCCGCCGCGCCCACCACCTGCTCGTACAGCGGCTCGCCCATGCCATGCAGGCACTGGAACTCGTACTGCCCGGGCGTATAGCGCTCCGGCACCGCCAGCTCGTGGATGGCCGCCAGCGTGTGCGCGTTGTGGGTCGCGAACTGCGGGTACACGGCGTCCGGCGCCGCGAGCAGGCGCCGGGCGCAGGCGATGTACGACACGTCGGTGTGGGCCTTGCGGGTGTAGACGGGGTAATCCTCGAGGCCGTCGATCTGCGCGCGCTTGATCTCGCTGTCCCAGTAGGCGCCCTTGACGAGGCGCACCATCAGCCGGTGGCCGGTGCGGCGGCCCAGGTCGATCACGTGGTCGATCACGAAGGGGCAGCGCTTCTGGTACGCCTGGATCACGAAGCCGATGCCGTTCCAGCCCGCGAGCGACGGTGCCTCGCAGAGCGCCTCGAGCAGGTCGAGCGAGATCTCCAGCCGGTCGGCTTCCTCGGCGTCGATGTTCAGCCCGATGTCGTGGCCCCGCGCCAGTTCGGCCAGGTGCAGCACGCGGGGGAACAGCTCCTGCATCACCCGCGCATGCTGTGCGCGGCTGTAGCGCGGGTGCAGCGCCGAGAGCTTGATCGAGATGCCCGGGCCCTCGTACACGCCGCGCCCCGCCGATGCCGCGCCGATGGCATGGATCGCGTCCACGTACGACTGCAGGTAGCGCTCGGCATCGGCCGCGGTGAGGGCGGCCTCGCCGAGCATGTCGTAGGAGTAGCGGAAGCCCTGCGCCTCGCGCGGGCGGGCATTGGCCAGTGCCTGCGCGATGGTCTCGCCCGTCACGAATTGCTCGCCCATCATGCGCATCGCCACATCGACGCCCTTGCGCACCAGCGGTTCGCCCCCGCGCGCGGTGATGCGGCGCAGCGCGGCGCCCAGGCCCTGCTCGCTGTGCGTGGCCACGAGGCGGCCCGTGAGCAGCAGGCCCCAGGTGGCCGCGTTCACGAACAGCGACGGGCTCTTGCCCAGGTGCGGCTCCCAGTCGCCGCGGGCGATCTTGTCGCGGATGAGCGCATCGCGCGTGGCGTTGTCGGGGATGCGCAGCAGCGCTTCCGCCAGGCACATGAGGGCCACGCCCTCCTGCGACGACAGCGCGAACTCCTGCAACAGCCCCTGCACGAGACCCGCGCGCCCTCCGGCGCTCTTGCGCTGCCGCAGCCCGCCCGCCAGCCGCAGCGCCAGCGCCTGCACGCGCTGCGCGATGGCGCCGTCGATGCGCGCCTCCTCCAGCAGCGGGGCGATGGCCTCCGGCTCCGGCACGCGGCAGGCCGCCGTGATCGCGGCGCGCAGGGGGGTGTCGGCCGGAGCGCCGGCACGGGGGGCGAAGGCCGCGAAGGGCAGGTGGGGGAGGGGGGCGTTCATGGCGGTGTGGTCGCTGCGAAGAGAGAGAGAGAGGAGAGAGGAAAGAACGGCAATGCCTGCGATCATCCCGCGAGCAGTGAAGAATAAATGCGTAAAAATTGGCGGTGACGGCGAGTTTTTCGCCATGAAAGGTGCAATCCATGGATGATCTGGATCGGATCGACCGCAAGATCCTGGCGATCCTGCAGGACGACGGGCGCATTTCCAATCTGAAGCTCGCCGAGAGCGTCGCGCTGTCGCCCACGGCTGTGCTGGCGCGCGTGCAGCGGCTCACGCGCGAGGGCTACATCCTCGGCTACGAGGCCCGCCTCAATCCCCAGAAGCTGGGCGCCG
Organism: Paracidovorax konjaci; assembly: GCF_900112675.1. Classification (GTDB taxonomy): domain Bacteria; phylum Pseudomonadota; class Gammaproteobacteria; order Burkholderiales; family Burkholderiaceae_C; genus Paracidovorax; species Paracidovorax konjaci. The sequence goes on from NZ_FOMQ01000010.1 coordinate 166,666, forward strand.
GCATGCTGGTCTTCGTCGAAGTGCTGCTCGACCGCACCACGCCCAACGTGTTCGACCAGTTCAAGGCGGCCGTGCAGGTGCATCCCTCCATCATGGAATGCCACATGGTCGCGGGCGGTTTCGACTACCTGGTCAAGACCCGCCAGGCCGACATGAACGCCTACCGGCAGTTCGCGGGCGAGGTGCTGTGGCAGCTGCCGGGCGTGCGCGAAACCCGCACCTACGCGGTGATGGAGGAGGTCAAGCACTCGTTCCACCTCGCGCTGGATGAGCGGGGCGGGCGCGGCTGAGGCGCCTTTTTCGGGGCAAAGTCCGCAATAATCCGTCCCGTTGCCCGCCCGCGGCTTTCCAGTCCGGGCCCGGGTTCTTTCTCTCCGCGGCCACCCGTAACGTCCGCCTTCCCAGGAGCCCCGCCGATGCCTGCATGCCGTCCTGCCCTGTTCGTCGCCGCCGCGCTGTTCGGCGGCCTGTGGAGTTCCACCGCTTCGGCCGCCTGCTATGTCGTCTACGGGGCCAACCAGCAGGTGGTCTACCGCTCGCAGACGCCGCCCGTCGATCTGGCGCAGCCCCTGCACCAGACCCTGCCGCGCGTCGCGCCCGGCGCGACGCTGGTCTTCTCGCTCGACACCAGCGAATGCCAGCTGGAGATCAACCGGCTGCCCGCCGGCGCCTCGGTGCCCGGCTCCCGCGTGGGCCTGGCCCCGTCCGACAACGTGCCGCGCCTCGTGCGCCCTGCGCGCAGCTGATCCGGTCCGCACAGGCCGGCCCCTGCCGGCCGATGGAGGGGATTCCGATGCTTTTTCGATCGCTTCCGCTGTTCGGCACGCTCGCCTTCGGCATGGTCCTGAATCCGGCCTGCGCGGCAGGCGCCGATGCTGCCGCGTGTCCGGGTGCCCTGCACGCGGCCTTCGCCGTGTCCGGCGATGCGTCCGTCCTGCCCGCCACCTGCCGGCACATCGGCCCGGTCGCGCTTGGCATGGGCCGCCAGGAGGTGTCTGCCGCGCTCGGCCCGCCGGACGTGGTGCGCACGGATGCCGCGCACCCCGGCACGGTCAGGGTGGTCTACCTATACCCGCGCGGGCTCAACGCGCAACTGGCGGCCCGGCCCCGCCCGGCCGGTGCGTTCCGGTACGGCGAGCTGGCATTGCGTTTCCGCGATGGCCGGGTCACGAACGCCATGGCCTACGCCCCTCCCGGAGTGGCGTTTCCCTTCGATCTGCTGGGCGACGCTGCGGGCGCGCAGGTCGGTGCCGTGCTACAGGCGATCGGCGGCCAGCCGCAATGGAACGCCAGCCGCGATTACGTGCAGTTCGCCGCCATGCCGGTGGGCATCGACATCGATCCAGCCACCTCGCGCGTGATCGGGCTGGGCGTCGCCGACAGCAAGCAGGACCTGTACACCTTCGGCCTGCCCGCGCTGCGCCTGACGAGGGACGCGCACACCGGCCTCGTGAGCGGCGTGCACTGAATCCAACCCGCGCGCCTTCTTTTTGCGGGCGCGGCCGGAGGCGCTCACCGCCTGCCGGCAGGGGGCGCCCTGTCCCGGAACCGTTCTCCGGCCTGAGACAATCCGGGGATGAGCGATCCCACAGAACATCCCACGACCCTTCCGGACCCCGCCGAGCCGGGGCGCACCGATCTCCCGCCCGGCTGGCTCGAAATCACCTCCATGGACATGGACGCCCAGGGCGTCGGCCGCAAGCCCGACGGCAAGGTCGTCTTCGTGGACGGTGCCCTGCCTTTCGAATGGGTGAGCGCGAACACCCACCGCAAGAAGAACAACTGGGAGCAGGCCAGCCTCACCGCCATCCACCGCGAATCGCCGCAGCGCGTGCGCCCGGGCTGCCCGCACTTCGGGCTGCACGCCGGGGCCTGCGGCGGCTGCAAGATGCAGCACCTGCACGTCGGCGCGCAGGTGGCCGTCAAGCAGCGCGTGCTGGAGGACAACCTCTGGCACCTGGGCAAAGTGAAGGCGGAAACCGTGCTGCGCCCCATCGAGGGCCCGGCCTGGGGCTACCGCTACCGTGCCCGGCTCGCGGTGCGCCACGTGGCCAAGAAGGGCAAGGTGCTCGTGGGCTTCCATGAGCGCAAGAGCCGCTACATCGCCGACATGGAGGTCTGCCCCGTCCTGCCGCCGCACGTGAGCGCCATGCTGCTGCCCCTGCGCGAGCTGATCGGCTCCATGGACGCGCGCGATACCTGCCCGCAGATCGAGCTGGCCTGCGGCGACGCCGTCACCGCGCTGGTGCTGCGGCACCTGGAGCCGCTGTCTGCGGACGACCTGGCCCGGCTGCGCGCGTTCGCCGCGGTGCAGGGCGTGCAGTGGTGGCTGCAGCCCAAGGGGCCGGACACCGTGCGCCTGCTGGACGAGGGCGGTCCGCAACTGAGCTACGCGCTGCCCGACTTCGGCATCACCATGCCCTTCAAACCGACCGACTTCACGCAGGTTAACCCGCACATCAACCGGGTACTCGTCACGCGCGCCCTGCGCCTGCTGGACGCGCGCCGGACGGAGCGGGTGATCGACTGGTTCTGCGGCCTGGGGAATTTCACCCTGCCCATCGCCACGCAGGCGCGCGAGGTCCTCGGTATCGAGGGGAGCGAGGCGCTGGTGGCCCGCTCGCGCGAGAACTATGAGAGAAATCGCACGGATGCCGCCAGAAACATTGAATTGTCTGCTACTAATTTTGTAGCGCGCAACCTGTTCGAGATGACGCCGGACATGCTGGTCGCGGACGGCGTGGCCGACAAGTGGCTGGTGGACCCCCCGCGCGAAGGCGCTTTCGCGCTGGTGAAGGCGCTGGCCGACATCCACCAGGCACGCATCGGCGCAGAAGAAGCCCCGCCGCTGCCGGCTGCGGCCGGAGGCTGGACGCCGCCACAGCGCATCGTGTACGTGAGCTGCAACCCGGCCACTCTCGCGCGCGACGCGGGCCTGCTCGTGCACCAGGCAGGCTACCGATGCGTCGCCGCCGGGGCGGTGAACATGTTCCCGCACACGGCGCACGTCGAGAGCATGGCGGTGTTCGAGCGCGCCTGATCGGCCGCGCGCATGCGGGGCCGCAGGCAATAAAAAATGTCCGCTGTCAAGCTCTTTGTGAGGCCGCATCCCGAAGTGAAAAGTCTTTTGCGGCAAGAGGTTGCAGCAGATTTCTACCGTTGTGTGCGAATGCCGTTATTTGAGCTAGGTGCCACATAGGCTCCTTTAGATTGGAAGCGCAGGAGCGTTGCAGCGTTTAAGGGCGCGTGGGACACGGTGCACTTTGCCATAGGCGACCTCTCCCGCGTGTAGTTCGTACAAGTGCTCGCAGATGAGGCGGCTCCCAGTTGCATGCAGTTTTGCGATACGCCATGGCCTACTACGCAGGCATCGGCGTGCGTATCGAACGGGTGATTACCGACGACGGCACCGGCTATTAGAACGCCTTCCAAGCTGCCTGCCAGGAGTTGGGCACCAAGCACATCCGAACAAGGCAGCACGTCCCCAAGATCAACGGCAAGGGCGAACGCTCCTTCAAACCAGTTTGTGCGAGTGGGCCTATGCCCTAGCCTACGAGAGCTAAGCCCAGCGCAGGCTACTTTGCAGCCCTTCATTGACTACTACGACTGGTGCCGGCAACCATGTGCTCTCAATCACCAGCCTCCCACTAGCCGCATTCTGGCAATGAACAACGTCCTGGAACGTAACACCTGGTACAGCCCATGGGACGGTTAGAGCACGCGAGAGGCATGCGTATCTACAGTAGTTGACTGAATAGATTTAATTAATATACTATACGTACATCTTACTTTTAAGAAGAGTTTCTGATGTCCACTGCCGCACGCCGACCCAGTTCACGAGAAAAACTACTGAGTGCTGCTGCAGACTTGGTTGCCGAACACGGAGTTCAGCACTTGACCATAGAGGCTACAGCTGCAGCAGCTGGAGTGACAAAAGCTGGGTTGATCTACCACTTCAAAACGCGTGACGACTTGTTGAGTGCGCTGGTCGAGCACATGGTTGGCGAGTTGGACATTCAGACCCACGGTAAAGCGTTAGCTGAAAGCGCGTCGTCGCTCAAGTCACAGATCGACGTCATGGAGAAATTCACTTTTGACATGCAGCCTGCGCAAAAGCGCCTCCTGACAAACATGCTCGCGGCGGCAACTACGCATCCCCACTTGCTACCTCCTGTGCGCTCCTTGTTTGAGAAGGGCTACACCGGTCTGGATCGCGGACCCATGGCAGGTCGGGCACTTCTTCTTTCAGCTGCGCTGGATGGACTGCTCCTGATCGAACTATTGCAACTCCACACTTTCAGCCCGAATCAGCTCGACTCCATTCGCTCAGCACTTCGTGATTTGAGCCGCGACCTATCTTAATGAGGCTGATTTGGGTGATTCACCACCCTTGCGCTATCGCAGTCACCAATCTAATTGCATGGATTTGGGCAGGAGAATTTTTTGATTTGCTGCCTTGATGAGAGGTTAATTGCGGCCGAAGATTATCCTGGATTATTAAAAGAAAATTATTGAAATCCACTCGTGTCAAAAATTAAGATTTTCAAATTTACAAAGTGAAAACTGAGGTGGGAAAATGCGGTTGGATGACATAAAAGTACCGAGGAAGTTGCTGGGTGGTTTTTTGGGTGGCAATTTCATGCATCGTCTTGGTGGCGGCTGTTTCTCAAAATCACAGCAGCAACACCATGACCGACGCTCTGAACCAGATCCAAGAAATCGACAATCGCTTGGCTAAAGTCATAAGATGGCGAGGAGTTACAGGTACCGCAAACGTGATGGTGCAAACCATTGCAATAACGACGGATGAGGTACTGAAAAAAAACTATACCGCGCAACTCAAGGATGCAATTGCGGTCATCAATAAAATTCAGGAAAATATCATTTCCGAACTTTCTGATCCTGCCGAAAAGGCAGGCATGGAGAAAATACAAACGATACGAAAAAGTGTTTTGACAGGCGTTGGCAAGGTGCGAGAACTTCGTAGTGCCGGAGACATAGCAGGTTCTCAAATTTTTTATAAAGAAGTGTTCTCACAGCTTATCCTTCAATACGAGGGGCACAAGATTCTTTAATAACTTTGCTTGAGCAGCGTCGTAGTAGTTTGGAAGAATATGCTAACACTCAACGCATTAGAGCAAACTATATTAGTGCCTTTGTAGGTTTGGTTGTGATTTCTATAGGGGCGGTATTTTCTTGGTTTCTTGTCCGCTCCATTACGCAGCCGCTTAACCAAGCGGTTGCGGTAGCCAACGCGATAGCAGTGGGTGATCTCACAAGCGAGCTGCATACAACTCGTAAAGACGAACTTGGAGAAATGTTGCGAGCTCTCTCTCAGATGTCCGCACAACTGCGTACTGTGGTGGATAAAGTGCGCCAAGGTACGCAGTCCGTCTCATCTGCTTCCGTTCAGATTGCCAACGGAAACGACAATCTCTCCGCGCGTACAGAACAGACTGCAGCAAACCTCGAAGAGACAGCCGCCAGCGTTGAGGAGCTCACTGCCGCAGTTACCCAGGCTGCGGATACCGCTCAACAGGCCAATCAGCTTGCCAGATCGGCAGCTGAGGCAGCAGCGCATGGCGGCGAAGTTGTCATGCGAGTGGTGACCAGCATTCAGCATATCACGGCAAGTTCACGCAAGATCAGCGACATCATTGGTGTCATTGATGGCATCGCATTTCAAACCAATATCCTTGCGCTTAACGCCGCAGTAGAGGCTGCTCGCGCAGGCGAGCAAGGACGTGGCTTTGCTGTCGTAGCCAGCGAGGTCCGTGGCTTGGCCCAACGCAGCGCAGAAGCTGCCAGAGAAATTAAGCTGCTTATCAGTAAGTCGGTAGCGGACGTCGAATCTGGCTCCGTGCAAGTAGCCTTGGCGGGCAAAACGATGCACGAGATCGTCTCAAGCGTACAGCAAGTGAGCCATCTCATTGGCGAAATCACAGCATCGTCCGGCGAGCAGCGCGATGGGATATCTCAGATCAATCAAGCTGTAGCCAATTTGGACCAAATGACACAGGAAAATGCTGCTCTTGTTGAAGAGGCAACCGCCGCTGCTGCCTCCATGCGTGATGAAGCTCATAGGCTATCCGAAGCGGTAGCCGTTTTCAATTTGGGTCTGCTCAATAGACTCACGGCAGCATCTACGCCACGGTCCCGCATGACGTAGTTATCTGCCCGGGGCCATCGTCAGCAACGCTTTTGCGTGTAACAGAAAGGTCAACGGATTTATTTCCCAATGGAAATTTTTCTATTCCGTTAGACCATTAACACTCGATCTGCCCCAACTCAACAACAAGGCCAAAGAGCGGTAAGCCAGACGGTGGCTGAAACCCTCAAGTACCAGCAACGCAATCCCCCGCACTAAGCGGCCTGGAGCCCCAAAATCAACAAAATATTAAGTTAGGAAAACGACATGAAATTCATGACGAACATAAATTTGGGCACCATGCTGGGCATGGGTTTTTTTGCAGTTATCGCATTCAGCTTTTTAGTGGCTGCGTATGGGCGCATTCAACTCGGCCACGTAAGCGAGAACATCCAGACTCTTTCTGAGGACCGATTAGGCACATTGCTGCGGCTTCAGTAAATCAAGGACAACATTAATCTCATTGCGCGCACAAGCCGCAACATCGTTATGCTCGATGATGAGCAGCGCAAGGCTGATGAAAGCCGTCGCTACGACGAGACCACTGCGCGAAATTCGCAGCTCATTGCAGAGTTACAACAGCGAGTGAATTCTCCGGAAGGCCGAGCTCTTATAAACAAGGTTGCTCAAGCTCGCCCTCCATACATGGAAACGAACAAAAAGATTGTTGAGTTGGGCATGGCCAACCAAACCACGGCTGCGAGGGACCTGCTACTGGGTGAAATGCGGCCATTACAGGCAGCCTACTTCAAGGCTGTCGACGACCAGATCGACCACCAGCGCAAGATGACAATCGAGATGGCGGCAACATCCGAGCAGGACGTCCATGAAGCGGGCTTCATGCTTGTGGTGCTGGCGCTTTTCTCGGCCGCCTTGGGCGCCCTCGTCGCCTGGGCAATCACTCGCCACGTCAAGAGCCAACTCGGCGGCGAGCCCGTCTACGCCGCCCACATCGCCCAGGAGGTCGCCCAAGGCAACCTCGCCGTCCAGGTTGACCTGCGCTCCGGCGACTGCTCCAGCGTCCTCGCTGCCATGAGTGCCATGCGCTCTAGCCTAGCAAAAGTCGTCTCCGAAGTGCGCCACAGCAGCGAATCCATCGCCACAGGTGCTTCCCAGATTGCCTCCGGCAATGCCGACCTCAGCCAGCGCACCGAGGAGCAAGCCTCGAACCTTCAGCAGACCGCCGCCTCCATGGAGCAGATGAACTCCACCGTCAAACAGAACGCCGATACAGTGCGCACCGCCTCCCAGCTAGCATCCTCTGCAGCGGCCTCCGCCGCGCGTGGCGGCGAGGTTGTGGGCAACGTCGTGCGCACCATGGAGGACATTACCGCCAGTTCGCGCAAGATCGGCGACATCACTGGCGTGATCGACTCCATCGCGTTCCAGACCAACATTCTGGCGCTGAATGCCGCCGTCGAGGCTGCCCGTGCCGGCGAGCAGGGCCGCGGCTTTGCCGTCGTTGCGAGCGAGGTTCGCACCCTTGCGCAGCGCTCCGCCCAGGCAGCCAAGGAGATCAAGGACCTCATCGGCGAGAGCGTCTCCAAGGTCGAGACCGGCTCCCACCTCGTCGGCCAGGCGGGCTCCACTATGGGCGAGATCGTCGATCAAGCCCGACGCGTTGCCGACCTAATCACCGAGATCGGTGCCGCCACCCGCGAGCAGACACAGGGCATCACCCAAGTCAGCGATGCCGTCAACCAGCTCGATCAGGTCACTCAGCAGAACGCCGCCCTGGTCGAGGAGTCAGCCGCCGCCGCTGACAGCCTCAACTCCCAAGCATCACGACTCGTCAAGCTCGTTAGTGTGTTCAAAGTTGACGCTACAGCCACAAACCTCGTTCTTGCACCCAGCAGGACTCAGCTAGCACGCTGATGCTTTGTTGCGCCATGTCAGAGGATTTACCCGGCAGTGAATTGATAGTTGATAGCGAGTCTGGGGGAGAAGTATTCCTGGCTCTTTTTACCCATGATGTGTCAGTTTGCAATAGCGAAAATCTGTCCTAGTCCGCGTCGCACGTTGGCTAGGAATTTCGAATAGGAGAGGCCCGGTTGCACCGCGATATCCGGGATGGGTTCACCAACAGACAAACTCAGGTTCATGACACAAACCGTATCTCCCATATTCACCGTCGTCCTGCCGTGCCTTTGAATCCTCTATCCCCTGCCATGAACGCCTACAGCATGTGCGGAATTAACGTCAGGGCATCGACCGTCTCGCCATACGCCTGCGCGTATAGGGCGGCGTAGCGGTCGAGGTCGGCTTTCAAGCTGGTTGGGCAAACGAAAGTCAGCTTTGTGCTCTCGGTCTTCGGCAGCGGACCGAGCCGCAGCTTCTTGGTCGTGCTCATTGTGAATCCCCCCGGTTGAAGAACAGCGGCTGGTAAGGCCGCAGCACCAGATCCCGATTGACGATGATGCGAACCGGCAGGCCCGGTCGTTGCGTCAAGGATGGCTGGATATTGAGGTTGCGCCGGGTCATCTCCTGGCCGACCTGATTGATGCTGTCCTGCGCGCTGTCGCGCCCAGCGATGATGACGCGATCACCATCCTGCCGGTTCTCCGGCGCGGCCAGCTCGGCACCGACACCCAGCAGCGTCGTCAGCGCTGCGCCGGCAACGATGCGGCCCCAGTGGTAGTCCACATCGTCCTCCAGCCCGGCGTAGCCGGCCGGGTCGGTGCCGGCCAGGTTGTCGAGCGTGAGCGAAGACGTGTCCGGCAGGATGATCCGGTTCCAGACGACTTGAACGCGGCTCTGCCCGTAGCTGACCTGGCTGTTGTACTTGCCCAGGATGCGCGATCCCTGAGGGATCAGCAGGAAGCGCCCGGTGGCCGAGTCATAAACCGGCTCCGTCACCGTGGCGATCACGTCGCCGGGCAAGTCCGACTTGATTCCCGTCACCAAGGCACCTGCGAGCACCGTTCCGGCCATGACCTGATACGGCGAAGCCGGCAGGGTCAGATTGCCGGAATTGCGGGTTTCCGTGGTTCTGGCTTTCTGAAACGCCTCTTTCTGGTCTTGCCGGTTTTGCACCGCTGTCGGGTCAGCAGGTTGGGCCGCCGTGGAGGCCGGGCCAGCAGCCAGCGGGTCGAACGCCGCATTGGCGGCGAAGCCCGGCGTAGCGGCCACCTGTGGCTGCGCCACCGGCGCAGCCTTCTGCGAACCCGAGCGGAAGAACACCGACGAAGCCGCGGCTGCTTCGGCTTCCTTGCGCAGGGCATCGTTCGGGTCGTGACCAGACGCCGCGTAGGCGGCCGTCGCCGGCTGCTGCGACTTCACGATAGCCGGGCCAAGATCGCCCGGCAGCGGTGGCCCTAGTTCGGGAACGGCAGGCGGCAACGCCGCCGGCAGCTTGGAATAGTCCGTCGGCAGCGCATCCAGTCCTTCCGACTTCGACACACCATCGACGTTGTAAAGCTCGGTCTGTTCGCCTGCGCTGCGTCGCTGAGGTTGCAGCGACCACATCAGCGCGCCGAGCACGGCGACCGCCAGGACGCCGGCAAGGGTGGCCAGCGAGCGCCGGTTCAGGCGTGTGACTGCACGCGGCTGGGCGCGCAGCGCCACTGCCTCCGGCGCCACCTTTTCCGCCTGCGGCGCAGCAAGGTTGGGAGTGTCATCCTGGCTCATGGTCAGTCCCTCCGTGACATGCCATCCGTGCGCTCGATCCGCACCACGTCACCGCCATCACCGCCCAGGCGCAGTTCGGCCGCGCCGAACAGTCGATCCACGATGTAGTACGGCGGGCGGAAACGGTAGTTCACCAGTTGCCCGTCACCCTGCGGGCCGATCACGAACAGCGGCGGCAACTCTCCTTGGGCGATGCCCGGCGGGAACTGGATATACACCTTCTCGCCGTCATCGAAGGCGCGCAGCGGCTTCCACGGTGGATTGCTGCCGCTGACCGCGTAGCGGAAGCGAATCTTTTCCAGCGACAGGCCGGTATCGACCGGCGCAGCGGCGCTGGCCGCTTGCGCCTGGCGCTGCAAGGCCTGCATCCGGTCTTTCGGATAGTCCCAGGACACCGAAGCCATCCATGCACGCTCGGTCGAGGTCAACTCCAGCAGGTACGTCCGGCGGCTGGTGGTAATGACCAGATTGGTTTTCAGGGCCGAGCGGATGGGCTTCACCAGCACATTGACGCGCAGCGCGTCGCCGCTGCCGCTGGACGTGTCGCCCACGATCCAGCGCACGGTATCGCCGGCGGCGACCGTCACCAGTTCCTCGCCGGGCTGGAGCGAAACCACGGTCACGCGCCCCGGCGCGGCATAGACCTGATAGAGCGCGCCATCGGAGAATGGCCACACCTGAATCGCATTGACGTAGCCCTCGCGCGTCGGCGCGATACGTGCCTCGGCGTTGGCCTTGGACACGCGCAAGGTTTCATCGGCGGGTTCCGGCGTGGGCTTGGCCTCGTCCATCGCCGGCAGCGGCTTCAACTGCGCCGGCAGCGCGAGTGGTTCAGGCACGGCGACGACTTCCACGGGCTTGGGCGGTTCAGGCAGCGGCTGGGCCTGCACCGGCTCATCGAGCGAGATGGACGGCGGCGGCTTGCCGTGCGAGGCGCAGCCCGCAAGGGCAAGCAGAATCGACGGTAAAGCGTAAAAGCGGAAAGGCAGGTTCATAGCTTGGCTCCTTCGGACGAATCCAGTTCACGGCTCCACGACAGGCCGTTGACGTAGATACCCAGGGGGTTCTTGCGCAGGCGTTGCTCGGTGCGCGGGGTTTGCAGGACGGTGGACAGCACAGCGTTCCAGCGTTCGGTGCCGGCAGGTGCGCCGTTGACGAACCGCTGTTCCGTCCAGCGCACGTTGAAAGACGTGTCGCTGGCGCGCACCACGCTGGTGATCTGCACCGTCACCGATTCGCGGCCGACGCGCGCGAACGGGTCGTTCTTGCTGGCGTAGTCGTTGAGCACCGCCGCGCCTTTGTCGGTGGTGTAGTCGTAGGCATCGAGCCAGTTCTGCCGCACCACGATGGGGTCGATGGACAGCGAGCGAACCAGCGTGACGAAGTGCGCCAGGTGGTAGGCGATCTGTGCATCAGCCGGCTTGTACGGCGTGGCGGCCTCTCCCACTGCGCGCACCTGTCCGGCCTGATCGACCTCGATAACATAGGGCGTCACGATGGACTGCGCCGAGCGCCAGACCAAGCCACCGGCCATCAACAGCGCGAGCACCAGGCAGCCGAAGGCCATCAGGCGCCAATTTTTCGCCTGTACGCGGGCGGAGCCGATACGGTCGTCCCACACCTGGGCGGCGGCTTGATATGGGGTGGCAGGCTGCGGCGTATCGGCGTAGCGCACCTGCGGTCGTTTGAATCGCATGGATGGTCTCCTTGAAGGTCAGGTATCGGAATCCCGCAGGCTCGGGCCTTGCGCGGAGCCACCGCCGTCGCCGCCACGCAGCGTGTGGGCGGCAGTGGTCGCGGCATGGGTAGCCTGCTGGCGGCGGTGCATGCGCTTGGCCCAGGCCGGTTGCTCCTGCTTGGGCGAGCTGGCGGCACCGTCTTCCGCTTCTCCTGCGGTGGCCTGGCCTGCACCAGCGCCTGTGCCGTTCCAGCCGGCGCGGAAGGAATCGGCCACCTTCTGCCCGGCATAGGAAGCGCCGGAAGCGGCCCGGCTGCCCGCCGCCTGTGCGCCGGTCTTGGCGACATTGCCGAGGCCAGCCGCCGAGCCCTTGGCACCGCCGCCGGCCGCAGCGGAACCGGCCTGGAACGCCGATCGGGCACTGCCAACCGCCGAAGTCGCGGCACGCGCGCCGGCACCGGCCAGCTTGGCGGCCGCCGGGGCCATTCGTGCGCCGGCCATGACGGCGCCGCCCACGCCCGTTGCAGCGGCGCCGATCGCAACGCCGGTACCGACAGCGCCGACCACAGCACCAGCCATCGCGCCCGCACCAAGCTGCGGCGCACCGGACACCAAGCCGGTGGCGATACCGGGGCCGAAAATGCCCAGCGCCAGCAGCGCGAGCGAGGCCAGCATCACGACCAGCGCGTGGTCGATGGATGGTTCGTCGGGATGCACCTGGAACTCGGCGAACAGCCCGGAACCGATGCCTACGATGACGGCCAGCACCAAGACCTTGATGCCTGACGACACCACGTTGCCTAGCACCTTTTCCGCGAGGAAGGAGGTCTTGTTCCAGAGTGCAAACGGGATCAAGACGAAGCCGGCGAGCGTAGTCAGTTTGAACTCGATCAGCGTGATGAAAAGCTGCACGGCCAGCACGAAGAAGCAGAGGATCACCACCAGCCAGGCGATGAACAGAACCACGATAGGGTCGATGTTCACGAACACCTCGGGGAACCCAGCCATGTCCCCGATCTGTTCCAGAATCGGCGCGGCTGCGTCGATGCCGGTCTTCGCCAGCCGGCCCGGCTGAAGAAAGTTCTCCATCGTGATGGCCGAACCGGTAGCGGTGATCCCCAAGCCGGCGAACGAGCGAAACACGATGCTCGCCAGCCAGTTGAAGTTGTCGATGATGTAGGCGAACGCGCCGAAATAGAGCACCTTGCGCAGCAGCTTGGCGATCACGTCGTCTCCCTGGCCGGTGGCGTGGCTCATGGCCCAATACAGGCCAGCGATCGTCATGTCGATGATGATGAGCGTGGCGGTGAGAAATGCCACTTCGCCCTGCAATAAACCGAAGCCCGAGTCGATGTAGCGCGAGAACGTATCGAGGAAACGGTCGATGATGGTCACGTCGTTCATGGCGAATCCTCGGGCGGAGTGAGCGGAACGGCGCCCTCTGGCAATTCATCTGCGGGCGTATCGAAGCTCGGCGGAATCGGGGGAAGTTCAGCCAGCGAGTTGTATTCATCCGGCCCGGTATGGCCGGCGAAGAAGCGCCGCCGGAAGGCTTCAGCGGCGGCGCGGCAGGCATCCTCGCCCACGGCCTGCCGGTCGGCCGCGCATTGCCCGCGCAACGCCTTGAGCCGCACCGGATCTGCGGCCAGGGCATCGGCCAGGTTCTCGGCCGGCTGCTGGCCGCAAGCGGTCAGCATCACGGCCAGCAGGACGGAAGCGCATCGCATGGCCGCCTCCGGTCAGTTGTTGTAGAAGTTGACGGACTGCGGCGTGTACGGCGTGCCGGTGCCCAGAAAGCGCCGCCGCACTTCGCGGGCGCGCTCCATAGCCGCCGCTTGCCGCGCCAGTTCCAGTGAAGCGGCCCGGTCTTGCGTGATCTGGAGCTGCTGCGCCTGGATCGACTGCTTGGCCTGCAAAGCTAGGAGCTGGTTCGTCGCCTGCATCGCTTGCAGCGCGCCGGTGGACGACTGGCTCTGACTCACGAGGTCGGCCAGCGCGCTTTCGTCTTGGGCGAGGTTCTGCGACACCTGCGCCTGCATCCGCATCGCGGTGTGCAGGCCGTTCAAGGTGTTCTGCCAGCGCTCGCGGGCGTCCTGCGCCATGCGGTCGCCGCTGATGGTGGCGGCGTACTGTTCCGGGTACAGGCGGGCGAACGTCGCATCCATGCTCTGCACGTCGTAGGCCAAGCCGCGCGCCTCCGCGATCAGGCGCTCGGTGGTGGCGAGCGTCGAGCGCAGGCGGTTGACGATGTTGAAGTCGAGGTTTGCCAGGTTCCTGGCCTGGTTCATCAACATCTGCGCTTCGTTCTGGAGCTGGTTGATCTGGTTGTTGATCTGTTCCAGCGTGCGCACGGCGGTCAGCGTGTTCTGCACGAAGTTGGACGGGTCGAACACCGTAAGCGCGGATGCGGGCTGCAGGGCCAACAGCGATACCGACAGCACGGCAGCGAGTGAGACAGAGAGCAAACGGGGCTTGGTCTTCATGGTGAAACCTCCATGGGTTGAGAAGCGAGAAAGGAAGCTGCCGCCGGAGCGGACGGCAGCAGGTCGGCGGCCCAGCCGAGGCCGCGATGACGCAGCCACGCGCCGGCGAAGCCGGGAGCGCCGGCCTGCGTCAGCATGCGGTCAATGTCGCGTTGGTCTTGAGGGGTGGATGCGCCCGCGAATGCGAGCGCGACAGGCCCCAGGTCGAGGTCGAATAGGCGGTTGCCGAGGCGCGACTGGTAGTAGTAGTCGCGCTTGGGCTGCGCGGTGGCGACGATCTCGATCTGCCGGCTGTTCAAGCCGAAGCCTTCGTAGATCGAGCGAATCTGCGGCTCGGTCGCCTGCGGATTAGGTAAGAAAATCCTGCTCGCACAGCTTTCGATGATGGCTGGCGCGATGGTCGAGTCCTTGATGTCGGCCAGCGACTGCGTGGCAAAGATGACGCTGACGTTCTTCTTTCTGAGCGTCTTGAGCCATTGCCGGATGCGGGCCGCGAAAGATGGCTCATCAAGGAATAGCCACGCTTCATCGAGGATCAAAAGCGTGGGCGCGCCGTCGAAACGTTCGTCGAAGCGGGCGAACAGGTAGCGCAGCACCGCTTGAACGGCGGCAGGGCTGTGCATCAGTTCTTCCATCTCGAAGCCCTGCACGTCTGCCATGCCCAGCCGGTCTTGGTCAGCGTCCAGCAGCTTGCCGTGTGCGCCGCCCAGCACATAGGGCGCGAGCGCTTGGCGCAGCGCGTTGGACTGCAATAACACCGACAAGCCGGTCATGGTGCGCTGCTCCGCCGGCGCACCGGCAAGGCTTCTCAGCGCCGACCAGATGGCAGCCTTCTCGTCCGGGCCGACCGTCACGCCTTCGTGCAGCAGCCGGCCCTCCACCCATTCGGCGGCCCAGGTGCGGTAGCCCTCCTGGGCAATTCGTGCGAGTGGCTGGAAGGCGATGCCGCCATCGGCGCCGAGGTCATAGTGCTCACCGCCAAGGCCGAGGATGGTGGCGCGCATCGAGCGCCCCATGTCGAAGGCGAAGATCCGCGAGCCGAAGTAGCGCCGGAACTGCATGGCCAGGATGGCGAGCAGTACTGACTTGCCCATGCCAGTCGGCCCAGCGACAAGGGTGTGGCCCACGTCGCCGATGTGCATTACCAGCCGGAACGGCGTCGCACCATCGGTGCGTGTCACGATCAGCGGCGGGCCGTCGAGGTGGTCGTTCTTCTCCGGCCCAGCCCATACCGCTGACAGCGGCATCATGTGGGCCAGGTTCAGCGTTGAAACGATGGGCTGACGCACGTTCGCGTATGCGTTTCCGGGAATCGAAGACAGCCAGGCATCGACGGCGTTCAATGTTTCGGGGATCGTCACGAAGCCCCGGCCCTGGATGACGCGCTCCACCATGCGCAGCTTCTCGTCGGCCACGGCCGGGTCGGCGTCGAGCACCGTCACCGTGGCGGTGAGGTAGCCGAAGGCAACTTGGTCGCTGCCCAACTCCTGCAAGGCGGAGTCGGCG
This sequence comes from Paracidovorax konjaci, assembly GCF_900112675.1. GTDB lineage: Bacteria > Pseudomonadota > Gammaproteobacteria > Burkholderiales > Burkholderiaceae_C > Paracidovorax > Paracidovorax konjaci. The sequence continues at coordinate 182,108 of NZ_FOMQ01000010.1, forward strand.
TCAGCGGCCTTGTTGCTCGCATCGGTATCCACCAGCGGGGATTCCTGCTGGAAGATCGTCTCGCGCAGCAACGCGACGACGTTCTTCCGCTTCGCAAACCATTGACGGCGCAAGCGGCCGAGTTCCTTTTCCGCCTCGGCTTTGTCCATGCAGAGAAAGCGTGTGCTCCAGCGGTAGCCAAAGCCCAGGCGGTTGAGGTCGTCCAGAACCCCCGGCCACGTCGAGGTCGGAAAGCCTCGCACCGACGCCACGCGCAGGTGTTGGTCGCCGAGCATGGGCGCAAGGCCACCGACCAAGGCGCAGTCGGCCAGCAGCGCGTCGATATGGAACGGCACGTCGGGCACGCCGACGCGGTAGCGCCGCGTGGACACCGTGGCGTGCAGGTAGGTCAGCGTCTGGTTGTCATCGAGCCAGGCAATCTCCGGCATCACGCCATCGAGCAGATCGAATACCCGATCGGTTTCCGCCACGAAGGCATCGAGCCGGCCACGCCAGTCCACTCCGTCGCCTGGCGAGTTCTCGTAGAGCAGCTTGGCAGCGCGGGCACGCGATTCCTCGGGCGGCAGAAACACCATCGTCAGGTGATAGCCGCTCTCGAAGTGGTGGCCCGATTCCTCAAAGGCGGCGCGGCGTTCCTCGTCCACCAGCCAGGACAGTGGCTCGGGAAAGTCCGAGTGCGGATAGTCTGCCGCTGGCCGGCGCTCGGCTTCGATGAACAAGGCCCAGCCTGAACCCAGGCGGCGCAGCGCGTTGTTGAGCCGCGCCGATGTGGCGATCAGCTCGCCCTGCGTGGCGCTGTCCAAGTCTGGCCCGCGAAAGCGTGCGGTGCGCTGGAATGAGCCATCCTTGTTCAGCACCACGCCTGGCGCGATCAGCCCGGCCCAGGGTAGCCAGTCGGCAAGCAAGGCCGGGCGCTGACGATATTCGGCAAGGTTCAGCATGCGATCCTCCTCACACGTCCAGCAGCGGCTTGTGCTTGATGTGGCGCGCGAAGACCTGCATAAACTGCGGATCGACGCGCGCACCCCATACGGCCAGCGAGTGGCCTACGATCCAGAGCACCACGCCGGGAATCCACAGTTGCAGGCCCAGGCCGACGGCGGCGGCCAGCGTGCCGTTGGCGATTGCCACGGTGCGCGGTGCGCCGCCCAGCAGTATTGGCTCGGTCAGCGAGCGATGCAGCGGCACCTCGAAGCCTGGAAAGTCGCTGGCCGCACTCATACGACGGCCCCGCCGGAGAACGAGAAGAACGACAGGAAGAATGAGGAAGCGGCGAACGCGATGCTCAACCCGAACACGATCTGGATCAGCTTGCGAAAGCCGCCGCTGGTGTCTCCGAAGGCCAGCGCCAGTCCCGTGGCGATGATGATGACCGCGACGATGCGTGCCACCGGCCCCTGGATCGACTCCAGAATCGACTGCAAGGGCTCCTCCCACGGCATCGAGGAACCGGCGGCCTGCGCCGTCCCGGCCAGCAACAGCAGCAGCGCGGCCAGCAGCAGTCCCTGACCCGCAGGGCGGGTGAGGCTGCACAGCGGCGCCAGGCCGGACAGGCGAGGAAGCGGATTTACGGAAAAGCGGAAAGAATCAACATGCGTCATGGCAGTTCTCCAAGTCGGTTGGGGGGGGCGGGGATGTGCAGCGGCGTCAGCTGCGAGAGGAACCGGCGTCAGCTCCGGAAACGGCGTTTCCAGTGCGTCCGCCAGGCGATAGCCCGTGTCGTCGAAGCCGACGACACGGGCTATGGTTTCGACGTGGCGCTTGCGGCCGCGTCCGGCGATGTGGATGACGACGTTGACCGCCTCGGCGATCAGCGCCCGCGGCGGATTCACAGCGACTTCGAGAATCAGCTGTTCGAGGCGCAGCAAGGCGCCCAGCGCGGAGCCGGCATGGATGGTTGCAATGCCGCCGGGGTGGCCGGTGCCCCACACTTTGATGAGGTCGAGGGCTTCGCCGCCGCGCACCTCACCGACGATCACGCGGTCAGGCCGCAGGCGCATCGTGGCCCGCACCAGTTCGGTCATGGTGACGACGCCGGCGCGGGTGCGCAGCGGCACATGGTCGCGGGCCGCGCATTGCAGCTCGATGGTGTCTTCGAGCACCAGCACGCGGTCGCCTGTAGCGGCGATCTCGGCCAGCAGCGCGTTCGCCAGCGTGATCTTGCCGGTGCTGGTGCCGCCAGCGATCAGGATGTTCTGCCGCTCGCGCACGGCGCGGCGCAGGAACTCGGCCTGCCCGGCGGTCAGGATGCCGTCGGCCACGTAGCGATCCAGGCCGATGATGCTCACGGCCCGCTTGCGCAGCGCGAAGGCTGGCCCCGGGGCGGCCGGAGGCAGGATGCCCTCGAAGCGCTCGCCGGTCTCCGGCAACTCGGCGGTCAAGAGCGGCTGGCCGCGATGCACCTCCGCACCGACATGCGCGGCGACCAGGCGGATGATGCGTTCACCATCGGCCTCGGGCAGCTCCACGCCCAGCGGCGAGCGACCCGACGACAACCGATCCACCCACAGGGTGCGATCGGGGTTGAGCATGATTTCCACCACATCCGGGTCTTCGAGCGCAGCGGCGATCAGCGGCCCCATTGCCGTGCGCAGCATCTGGATGCGGCGATCCTGGGACGCTGCTGCGGATGAGCGAGGTTCGGGCGGGATCTGTGGAACGGCACTCATGACGCACGCTCCGCATTTCGTTCATGGGCGGACGCCATCGCTGCTGTGTCATCCATCCGCATCGGATCGGGGTGCAGTTCCTCCACCACGTCGCGCACCAGACTGCGGCCACGCAGCAGGTGGCGGCCCAACTGCTCGACGAACTGCTCGAAGCGCGCTTTGCCCTGGGCGCGAGCGGCGTCTTGATGGGCTTCGGGCACCGGCGTGCTGACGGTCAGGAAGTAGCGGATGAACAGCGCCAGCGTTTCGATCTGGATGTTCTGGTCGCGCTCCAGGCGTTCGGTCTGCCGCGACAGCCGATCCAGCCGCTTGGCGATGGCGGCCTCGCGCTGGTCGCCAGCATCGGGCGACAGCCAGGACGCCAAGGCCGCTGCGACGATGGACGACTTGGACACGCCTTTCTTGGCGGCCAGTTCCTCCAGGCGCTGAGCGTGCTCGGGCTGGATGAAAAGATTGAGGCGGTATTGGCTCATAGGTCGATTCCGTCGTTGGGGTCGAGGGAAGCCAGCCGAGCCGTGCGCTGCATGGCTGGGTCGAGCTGGCCGGGAAGCGGCAGCGCCAGGTCGTCGTCATCGAGCAGCGCCAGGTCGCTCGCATGTGCGTCCGGCTCGGGGTCGTAGGCGACGGTTTCGGAGAGTTCGGGCTGGCGGCGTGGGCCGCCGTCATCGGTGCCACCCAGGCCATCGGCGGATGCCGAGGCCGGCGCCGCAGGTACGGCCGGGATCGCCAAGCCGCTCCAGTCGTCGGGGCGGGCTGGTGGCGCGTCGGCGTACCTCCCGGCTACGAGCGCGGGCGGTGGCAGGACGCGATTCTTGAAATTGGCGTCGGCGTAGTAGCGCAGCTTCTTCGCGCGGATCGGGGCGACGCTGGACACCATGACCACGGCGTCATCAGGTGGAAGCTGCATCACCTCGCCGGGCGTCAACAGCGGACGTGCAGTTTCCTGACGCGACACCATCAGGTGCCCCAGCCACGGAGCGAGCCGGTGGCCGGCGTAGTTGCGCTGCGCGCGAAGCTCGGTGGCGGTGCCGAGGGTTTCGGAAATCCTTTTCGCCGTCCTTTCGTCGTTGGTGGCGAAAGTCACCCGGACATGGCAGTTGTCGAGGATGGAATGGTTCTGCCCATACGCCTTGTCGATCTGATTCAGGCTTTGAGCGATGAGAAAGCTGCGGATGCCGTACCCGGCCATGAAGGCAAGCGCGGACTCGAAAAAATCTAGGCGACCCAGCGCCGGAAACTCGTCCAGCATCAGCAGCAGCTTGTGCCGGCGCGCGATGCCATCGCTGCCGTCGAGTGATTCGGTCAGCCGCCGCCCGATCTGGTTCAAGATGAGCCGGACCAGCGGCTTGGTGCGGCTTATGTCCGAGGGTGGCACCACGAGGTACAGCGATACCGGGTGCTCTGCGGAAATCAGGTCAGCGATGCGCCAATCGCAGCGCGACGTGACTTTGGCGACGGTCGGGTCGCGGTACAGGCCGAGAAACGACATGGCGGTGGAGAGCACGCCCGATCGCTCGTTGTCCGACTTGTTGAGCACTTCGCGGGCAGCGGATGCGACAACCGGGTGAGGCGCGTCGCCCAGGTGCTTCGTCGTCATCATCCGGTGCAGCGTCAGCTCGAACGGGCACGCCGGGTCGCTGAGGAAGTTGGCGACACCGCGCAGCGTCTTGTCCTCGCCTGCGTACAGCACATGCAGGATGGCGCCGACCAGCAGCGCGTGACTGGTCTTCTCCCAATGGTTCCGGCGTTCAAGTGCACCATCGGGATCGACAAGAATGTCGGCTACGTTCTGCACGTCGCGCACCTCGTGTGCGCCGCCCCTCACTTCCAGCAGCGGGTTGTATGCTGCCGACTGCGCATCGGCGGGGTTGAACAGGAGGCAGTGGCTAAACCGTGAACGCCAGCCGGCGGTGAGCGTCCAGTTCTCGCCTTTGATGTCGTGAACGACGACGGATGCGGGCCAACTCAACAAGGTGGGAACGACCAGGCCTACACCCTTGCCTGAGCGCGTTGGTGCGAAGGTCAGGACGTGTTCCGGGCCTTCATGGCGGAGGTACTGGCCGCGATGCAGCCCGAGGAAAACCCCGTCGGGCTGGATCAGCCCAGCTTTGCGTATGTCTTCCGCATCGGCCCAGCGTGCCGAACCGTAGGTGGTGACAAGGCGCGCTTGCCGCGAACGCCACACCGACATGGCGATGGCGACCACCACGGCCACCAGACCGCTACCACCCGCGATGGCCCCGCCGATATCGAAGACGTGCGGCGCGTAGGCATCAAAGAAGAACCACCACTCGAACAGCCGCCAAGGGTGATAAACCGGGGTTCCAAAGAAGTCGAACCACGGCGAGCCAAGGCGTAGTTGATAGCCCAGGGCGGCGGCTGTCCATTGCGTTGCACTCCACACACCGGCGATCACGATGCCGAAGACGGCGGCGATCTGCCCAAACAGTACGCCCTGAGCTTGCATTGACTGGCCTCCGATTTCTCTGCGCTGATACCTCGTTCAAAAAGCGGTACAGATCAGTGCCGCTTAGAAGGAGGATCGGTGCTGGGGGAGTGCCGGTCAAAGACCGTTATGGGAAGCAAGATGATGCAAAAAGCATCGTTTCAGGTTAGAGCAAACCAAATAGAAACGCCGCAGGCGGGAGCGCACTGCGGCGTGTTTTAAGATAACGGTCAACTAATTTGCGAAGTACTCACCATCAGAACTTCGGCGGTGTCTCCGATGGTGTATAGGGCGTCTTTCCGTCGCCATAGAAGCGTTTGCGCGTAGCTTCGGCCACTCGGTTGCAGAGTACCTCGCCCAGCGTTTTCCTGTCAGTTTTGCATTGTTTGCGCAGTTCCTGCAAGCGGGTGGGATCAGCCGCCAGTTCATCGACTGTCAGCACGTTGACCTGCTTCGGTGCCTCGGATGGACCACAGGCCGTAAGCAGAAAGGCCAGCAGCAATAATGTCATTCGCGTCATATCTCAATGTCCTCCTGTACATCGGGGCGGGAAGCAGGTGCGGGACTGGAGCCCTGGGGCAAGGCGATGGCCTTCACCCTTTCGATGAAGCGAGACAGCACTTCTGAATTTTCACTCTCCCGATGCAAAACATAAGTTATCAGCACCGGAGAACGGCCTGCTAAGGGGCGCGCGACCACGCCTGGCTCGCGGCTAGCGGCGATGTGCGGTGCGCCGGTCAGCCCAAGCGCAAAACCAGCGGATACCAGAGCCATCATCAAATCGCAGGACGCCACGCGCTCGGCAATCAACGGTTCAATGTCCGAGCGCCGCAATATCCTATCGACTTGGCGGGCATGCCCTTCGCACACGAGCGGATCGCACAGCACTAGGGGGTAGCGCATCATCTCTTCCAGGGGAAGACGCTTGTACTTGAGCAGTGGGTGGCGCGCAGGAATAGCCACCATCATTAAAAGCGGCTAACAAAACCATGTCATCGCAAATCGAGCGAAGAGCGTTTGGTGATGCATGAGTCGAAACAAGAAAAAAGAGATAAGCGCAGCACTGTTCAAGAAGGTTGCGCCGCTGTTGCCGGTAGTCGCCGCCTCGGCCAAGGGCGGTCGCCCGCGGGTGAGCGACGAGATGGCCCTCAACGGCATCCTGTTCGTTTTGCGCACCGGCATCCCTTGGGAAGAGTTGCCCCAGGAACTGGGCTTTGGCAGCGGCATGACTTGCTGGCGGCGTCTACGTGACTGGCAGGCCGTGGGAGTGTGGCATCGCCTGCATCTGCTGTTGCTCGATGAGTTGCGCG
>NZ_FOMQ01000008.1 GCF_900112675.1 Paracidovorax konjaci
AGTTTTTACCACCAGCGCAACTCTCAGCAATCTTTCTTCAACCACCCCCACCAACCAGAACCACCGCGCCTTCGTCTCCTACAGCACTCTCAGCAATTCCTCTTAGCGAAGCCCGCTAGTATACACACGAACCCATGGCCGTCAGGAAATTTCCAATTCTTTTTCCAAGGCGTCAATGAATAGCGCCGGCACATCACATCCAGTCTGCTCCAAGATCTCCTGAAAGCAGGTGGGGCTGGTGACGTTGATTTCCGTCACGCAGTCTCCGATTACGTCGACCCCGGCGAGCAGCATGCCACGCTCCAGGAGCACAGGGCCTAAACGTTGCCCTATTTCGATGTCCCGGTCGGTCAGTGGCCGCGCAACCCCTTTCCCGCCTGCGGCGAGATTTCCGCGCACTTCCGAGCCCTGCGGAATGCGGGCCAAGCAATATGGGACCGGTTGGCCTCCGATGATGAGAACACGCTTGTCCCCCTCAGAGATCTCGGGAAGGAATTTCTGGACCATGATGGTCTGGGCGCCGTCCCGATTGAGGGTTTCGATGATGCTGCCCAGATTCAGGCCGTCGGCCTTGACGCGGAAGATGCCCATCCCGCCCATGCCGTCGAGCGGCTTGAGGATGATGTCTCCGTGCTCTGCGTGAAACTTCCGCACGTCCTGCGCGTCGCGCGTGACGAGCGTGGGCCCGATCAGGTCAGGAAACTCCATGATGGCCAGCTTCTCGGGATGGTCTCGCAACGCCCGGGGCTTGTTGAATACCCGGGCCCCTTCCCGCTCCGCCTGCTCCAGCAGGTGCGTGGCATAGAAGTACTCGCTATCGAAAGGTGGGTCCTTGCGCATGAGCACTGCGCCAAAGCCAGACAACTCCGCCTCGCGCTCGCCCGCCACGGAGAACCAGGCGTCCGTCTCGCCCGTCAGATGGATGTCACGGACCCGCGCAAGCACCTTGGTGCCCTTGGCCCAGCGGATGTGCCGCGGCTCGCACACGCTAATGGTGTGTCCGCGGCGTTGGGCCTCCCGCATCATGGAGAAGGTGGTGTCTTTGTAGATCTTGAAGTGTTCGAGAGGATCCGCAACGAAAAGGAGGTTCATGGTCGTCAAGCTGCAAAGAAGGGCATCAGGCGCCGCTGGCGCGGCGGCGCCCGTACTGTTGCACAAATAGCGTGAGCACGCCGGCGACGACGCCCCAGAACGCCGAGCCCACGCCGCCGATGACGACACCGCTGAGGGTCACGAGGAAAGTGATGAGCGCTGCCTCCCGGTACGCATCGTCGCGCAGGGCCGACGTGAGCCCGGAGCCGATGGTCCCCAGCAACGCCAACCCGGCGATGGCAACGACGAGTTCCTGGGGAAAGGCCGTCAGCAACCCGGTGACGACGGCGCCGAACAGGCCAATGACGATATATAGCGCGCCGCAAGCCACCGCCGCGGTGTAGCGGCGCGAGCGGTCTTCGTGCGCCTCGGGGCCCATGCACATGGCCGCGGTGATGGCGCTGAAATTGAGCGCGAAGGCACCGAACGGGGCCAGCACCAGGGTGGCCAGGCCCGTCATGGTGACGAGGCGCGAGATGGGCAGCGGATACCCCGCGGCGCGGATGGCGGCGACGCCCGGCAGGTTTTGCGATGCCATCGTCACGATGAAAAGGGGCAGCGCCAGGCCGACGAAGGCGCCGAGGCTGAATTCCGGTGGTGTGAAAACCGGCACGGCCCACTCCAGAGGGATGGCAGACACCGCCACCTGCCCCCGCCCCGCCGTGTAGGCGACGGCCACCGCGAGCGTGGCGACGATGGCATAGCGCGAGACCAGGCGGCGCGCGAGCAGGTAGCTCACCAGCATCAGCACCACCAGCGGCAAGGCCGTCTGGGCCGCGGCGAACGCCTGCATGCCGAACCGCGCCAGGACCCCGGCCAGCAGGGCCGAGGCGATCTGCACCGGGATGCGGTCCATGGCGCGCTCGAACCAGCCCGTGGCACCGACCAGGACGATCAGACCGGCGCACAGCATGAACGCGCCGATGGCTTCGCCCATGGAATACCCGCCGGCAAGGCCCGCGGACGCCAGCACGGCCGCCCCGGGCGTGGACCACGCCACCATCACGGGCTGCCGCAGGATCAGGGAAGGCACCAGGGAGCACAGCCCCATGCCCAGGCCGAGGGCCCACATCCACGAACTGATCTGGGCATGGGTGGCGCCGAACGCCTGTGCCGCCTTGAACACCAGGGCCACGGAACTGGTGAAACCGACCAGCACGGCCAAGAAACCGGCCGTTGTCGTCGAGAGGCTGGAATCTCTGAAGAAGGAACGCATAAGGGGGCGCATTCTGTCACCCCGGCCGATCGCTACATTTTTGATAGCGAAGTATCGAATGGATCCGGCGGCATGGGGCCACTCGGGCTCAAATCTCGATCTTGGAACCCAGTTCGACCACCGAATTGCTCGGCAGATTCAGGAAACCCGCCGCGCCGCTCGCGTTGTGGTGCATCTGGGCGAAGAGCTTCTCCCGCCAGGGCGCCATGCCGCTGCCGATGGTGGGGATCACCACGTCGCGCGACAGGAAGTAGCTGGTGGTCATGGCTTCGAGTTCGCACCCGCGGCCCCGCATGAGGGCCAGCGCACCGGGCAGGTCGGGGTCGTTCTTGAAGCCGTAGTGCACCATGACCTGCCAGCAGTCGCCACCCAGCGGTTCGACCTGCAGGCGTTTGTCGAGGCCGATCCAGGGCACCTCGTGGCTGCGCACGGTGACGAAGAGGTTCTGCTGGTGCAGCACCTTGTTGTGCTTGAGGTTGTGCAGCAGCGCGTTGGGAACGGCACCGGGCTCGGCCGTGAGGAACACGGCCGTGCCCTCCACCCGCGTGGGGGGGCTCACGAACACGGCGGTGAGGAAGTCGCGCAGGTCGATGGCGTCATCGCGCAGCTTTTCGTTGAGCAGTGCCCGGCCGCGCTTCCAGGTCATCATCAGCGTGAAGACGATCGAGCCGATCATGAGCGGGAACCAGCCGCCCTGCAGCAGCTTGAGCAGGTTGGAGCCAAAGAAGGCCAAGTCGACGACGAAGAAGAAGCCGGTCGCGCCGATGCACAGCGCCAGCGGATAGCCCCAGCCGTACCGGACCACGAAGAAGGTGAGCACGGTGGTGATGAGCATGTCCAGCGTGACCGCGATGCCGTAGGCGGCTGCCAGGTTGCTGCTGGAGCGGAACATGACCACGGCCACCACGATGGCCAGGAACAGCGCCCAATTGACGAAGGGGATGTAGATCTGCCCGGTATCGCGCACGCTGGTGTGCACGATGTTCAGGCGCGGCAGATAGCCCAGCTGGATGACCTGTTTGGTCACGCTGAAGGCGCCGGTGATGAGGGCTTGCGAAGCGATGACGGTGGCCATGGTGGCGAGCACCACGAGCGGGATCAGCGCCCAGTCGGGGGCCATCATGTAGAACGGGTTCTTGACGGCTTCGGGGTCGGCCAGCAGCAGCGCGCCCTGGCCAAAGTAGTTGACCGTGAGCGCCGGCATGGCCACGCTGAACCAGGCGAGGCGGATCGGCTTCTTGCCGAAGTGGCCTAAGTCGGCGTACAGCGCCTCGGCGCCCGTCACGCACAGCACGACGGCGCCGAGGATGATGAAGCTGGTGCCAGGGTTGTTCCAGATGAAGCCGAGCGCGTAGTGCGGGCTCAGCGCTCCCAGGATCTCGGGGTGGCCCACGATGTGCGGCACGCCCAGGGCCGCGATGGAGGCGAACCATACGAGCGTGACGGGCCCGAAATAGCGCCCGATGCCGCCCGTGCCGCGCTTCTGGACGACGAACAGGCAGAACAGCACGACCAGCGTGAGCGGGATGACGGCCGTGCGGAAATGCGGCGAGACCACCTCCAGGCCCTCCACCGCGGAAAGCACCGAGATCGCGGGGGTGATGACGCCATCGCCGTAGAAGAGGGAGGTGCCGAAGATCCCGATGCCCAGCAGCGACGCCCGCAGCCGGGGTTTGTCCTTCACGGCCTGCGAGGCCAGCGCCAGCATGGCGATCAGGCCGCCCTCGCCGTTGTTGTCGGCCCGCAGCACGAGCACGACGTATTTCAACGAGACGATGGTGGTGAGTGTCCAGAAAAGGATCGAGAGAACGCCGTAGACGTTCTGGGGCGTGAAGGCCACGTGGCCCGAGCCGAACACTTCCTTGACCGCATACAGCACGCTGGTGCCGATGTCGCCGTACACGACGCCGATGGCGCCGAGGGTGAGCGCCGCAAGCGAGGATTTGGAGCTTTGCACTGCAGGGCCCGCCGGCACGGCGCCGGGCGGGGTTCCGGTATTGGGGGACCGCTATTGTGACAAGGTGTGGCTGCCACACCCAGTCGGGCCGGGCCTTGTTGCAACGCAACAACTGTCCCTGGCGCCCCGCGCTCCGCCGTGGCAGGGCGAGCGGGGCGGCTCAGTCAGTCGTAGATCTCGGCCTCGGGGTTGGTGGCTTCGAGTTCGTAGCTGGCCGCGAGCATGGCCAGGCGCGCGATCACGCCGTACATGTAGAAGCGGTTGGGGGCGCTCGCGCCGGGGCGGGCGCCGGGCTGCGGCAGGTGCGTGCTGTGTTCGAAGGCCAGCGGCACGAAGCTGGCGCCGGGGGCGTTGAGGTTCTCGTCCACGCCGCGTTCGGCATGCATGCGGTAGAAGCCGCCCACCACGTAGCGGTCCATCATGTAGACGACGGGCTCGGCCACGGCCTCGTGCACACGCTCCTGGGTCAGCACGCCTTCCTGGATGATGACGTCGCTCACCGTCTGGCCGTCCTTGATGATGGCCATCTTGTTGCGGGTCTTGCGGTTGAGCGCGTCCAGGTCCTTCGCGTCGCGCACGGTCATCACGCCCATGCCGTAGGTGCCGTTGTCGGCCTTGACGATGACGAAGGGCTTCTCGTTGATGCCGTATTCCTTGTACTTGCGCCGCACCTTGGCCAGTTGCGCGTCCACGGCCGAGCGCAGGGCCTCCACGCCGTTGCCCTCGGCGAAATCCAGGCCTTCGCCGTGGCTGAAGAGCGGATGGATGAGCCAGGGGTCGATGCCCAGCAGCTTGCCGAAGCGCTTGGAGACTTCTTCATAGCTCTGGAAATGGCGGCTCTTGCGGCGCACGCTCCAGCCCGCGTGCAGCGGCGGCAGCAGGTACTGCTCGTGCAGCTCTTCCAGGATGCCCGGCGGGCCGGCGGAGAGGTCGTTGTTGAGCAGGATGGTGCAGGGGTCGAAGTTCTTGAGGCCCAGCCGCCCTTTCGTGCGCACCACGGGCTCGAGCGTGACGGAATCGCCGTTGGGCAGCGTCACGGTGGTGGGCTTCTTGATTTCGGGGCTGATGGAGCCCACGCGCACGTTGAGCCCGGCCATGTTGAAGATGCGCTGCAGCTGGATCACGTTCGCGAGGTAGAACGTGTTGCGGCTGTGGTTCTCGGGCACGATGAGCAGGTTGCGCGCCTCGGGGCAGATCTTCTCGATCGCAGCCATGGCGGCCTGCACGGCCAGGGGCAGCATCTCGGTGGTGAGGTTGTTCCAGCCGCCCGGGAAGAGGTTGGTGTCGACCGGTGCGAGCTTGAAGCCGGCGTTGCGGATGTCGACCGATGTATAGAAAGGCGGGGTGTGCTCCATCCACTCCAGCCGGAACCAGCGCTCGATCGCGGGCATGGCGTCGAGGATGCGCTGTTCGAGCTCGTTGATCGGCCCCGTGAGGGCGGTGATGAGATGCGGAACCATGGAAGCCCTCGGAAAGCAGGGAAGGCGGCGGAGCGCCGAAAGTGGAGTCGATTGTAGGGATTTGGGGGCGCGGAGCAGGTTCGCAAGCCCTGCCCGCGGCCGCCCGCGCCGGTCACCGCCGCCAGAACGCGGGCGTGAGCAGGGCCATGAAGCTGAGGATCTCCAGCCGGCCGAGCAGCATGGCCAGCGTGCACACCCAGAGCTGGAAATCGGTCAGCACCGAATAGTTCGCGGCCGGCCCGACCAGGCCGAGGCCCGGCCCCGTGCAGTGCACGCTCGCGATCACGGCGCTGAAGGCCGTGACCACGTCGAGGTCGGTGAGCAGCAGCACCATGCTGAGCACCGTGATCGTGGCGGCGTAGACCAGCATGTAGGCCAGCACGGCGAAGATCATGCGGTTCTCGACCACCGCGTGGCCCAGCCGCACGGGCTGCACGGCGCGCGGATGCACGAGCCGCGTCATCTCGCGCCGCGCCTGCTGCAGCAGGATGAGCACGCGCACCATCTTGATCCCGCCGCCCGTGGAGCCTGCGCTCGTCGCCACGCCCGAGAGCATGAGCAGGAACACGGGCGCGAACACCGGCCAGCCGAGGTAGTCGGTGGTGGCGAAGCCCGTGGTGGTGGCGACGGACACGGTGTGGAAGAGGCCGTGCCGCAGGGCATCGAGCGGGCCGTATACGCCCTTGGCCCACAGCAGCAGCGCCACGAAGACGCCGCTGCCCAGCAGCGTGCAGACCGTGGCGCGCAGCTCGGGATCGCGCCAGCAAGTGCGCCAGTGGCCCTTGCGCAGCGCAACGAAGTAGAGCGCGAAATTGCAGCTCGCGAGCACCATGAAGACCACGGCGACCATCTCCAGCAGCGGCGACTGGAAATGCCCGAAGCTCGCGTCGTAGGGCGACAGCCCGCCCAGGCTCACGGTGGCGAACATGTGCATGAGCGCGTCGGGCATGGCCATGCCGCCGGCCCAGAAAGCCAGTGCGCAGGCCAGCGAGAACACGACATACACCCCCCACAGCCCCTTGGCGGTCTGGGTCATGCGCGGCGTGAGCTTGGTGTCCTTCACGGGCCCGGCGGCCTCGGCCTTGAAGAGCTGGCTGCCACCCACGCCCAGCAGCGGCAGCACGGCGACGGCCAGGATCAAGATGCCCATGCCGCCGATCCATTGCATGAAGGTGCGCCAGAGGTTGATCGACAGCGGCAGGCTGTCGAGCCCGGCCAGCACCGTGGAGCCGGTGGTGGTCAGCCCGGACACCGCCTCGAAATACGCGTGCGTGAATCCGATCGGCCGGTCGATGGCATGGAGCGTCAGCAGCAGCGGCAGCGACGCGAACAGCGGCAGCACGAGCCAGACCAGCGATACCAGCATCACGCCGTGGCGCGGCTGCAGTTCGCGCGCATGCCGGCGCAGGCCGTACCAGAGCGCGCCGCCGCACACGAGCGTGAACCCGAGGCATGCGGCATAGATCGGCCACAGCCCCTCGCCGCCCCACCAGGCGGCCGCCAGTGGCACGCCCAGCGCGAAGGAGAACATCGCCAGCAGCGCGCCGAACACGCGCAGCACGGGCAGCAGGTCCGGCAGGGCGTCGGAGAGCGCGGAAGGGATCGCCATGCGGATCAGAAGAACGTCGCGCTCACGCGGAAGGCCTTTTCCACCTCGCGCACCAGCCGCTTGTGCGGCAGGAAGAAGACCACGTGGTCGCCGCTCTCGATCACGGTGTGGCTGTGCGGGATGATGACCTCCGGCTCGCCCGGCGGCACCGACTGGCCCTCGCCCGCCACGGCCGACGCGCCTTCGCTGAGGCCGCGCACGATGAGGCCCATGTGCACGTCGTGCGGCAGGTGGATGTCGGCCACCTTGCGGCCGACCACGCGCGAGCTCTTGCGGTCGCCGCGCGCCACGATCTCCAGCGCCTCGGCCACACCGCGGCGCAGGCTGTGCACCGCCTGCACGTCGCCGCGGCGCACGTAGGCCAGCAGTTCGCCGAGCATCGCCTGCGCGGGCGAGAGCGCGATGTCGATCTGCGTGCCGTGCATGAGGTCGGCGTACGAGCGGCGGTTGATGAGCGCCAGCACCCGGCTCGCGCCCATGCGCTTGGCGAGCAGGCAGGCCATGATGTTGTCCTCGTCGTCGTCGGTGATCGCAAGGAAGAGGTCCACGTCCTCGATGCACTCGTCGCCCAGCAGGTCCTCATCGGTGGCGTCGCCCTGCAGCACCAGCACCTCGGGCGGCAGCACCGAGGCCAGCGCGATGCAGCGGTCGGGATCCGATTCGAGGATCTTGATGTGGAAGCCGCCCTGCTGCGCGAGCTGCCGCGCGAGCCGCAGGCCCACGCGGCCGCCGCCCGCGACCATGATGCGGCGCACCGGCCGCGTCGCCAGGCCGTCGCGCTGGTGCAGCGCCGCCAGCACCTGCGGAATGCGCTCGCGCGCCGCGAGCACGAACACCTCGTCGCCGGCCTCGATGCGCGTGGCGCCGTCGCAGGCCACGAACCGGTCGGGCTCCTCGGGAAAGCGCCGGTAGATCGCCACCACGCGCATGGCCACATCGGGCGCGCTGGCACGCACATCGGCAATGCGCATGCCGACCACGGGCGCACCGCCGCGCGCGCGCACCGAGACGAGGCAGGCGCGGCCACCGGCGAATTCGCGCACCTGCAGCGCTTCGGGATACTGCACGAGCTTGCCGATGTAGCGCGTGAGCGATTCCTCGGGGCAGATGATGCGGTCGACCGCGAAGCCTTCCTTGCCGAGCATCGCGCCGCCGCGATCCTGCGAGGCGTCGAAGCCGGAGGAGCGCACGCGCGCGATGCGCGTGGGCACGTTGAAGAGCAGGTGGGCGATCTTGCAGCACACGAGGTTGGTCTCGTCCAGCGCGGCACAGGCGATCAGCAGGTCGGTGTCGGCGGCGCCGGCCTCGGCCAGCACTTCGGGGTCGATGCCGCTGCCCACCACGCCGCGCAGGTCGAAGCGGGCCTCCAGGTCGCGCAGGCGCTGGCCGTCGGTGTCGATGACGGTGATGTCGTTCTGCTCGGACACCAGGCTGTCGGCCACGCTCTCGCCCACGCGGCCCGCGCCCAGGATGATGATCTTCATGCGGAAAGGACCGGAGAGGAAAGGAAGGGAGAGGGGTGGGGGCGCAGGCCGGTGCGGCCCGCTCCGGCCTCAGGTGCGGATGTCGCCCTCGCCGAGCACCACCCACTTGAGCGACGTGAGCCCCTCGATGCCCACGGGGCCGCGGGCATGGAACTTGTCGGTGCTGATGCCGATCTCGGCCCCCAGGCCGAACTCGAAGCCGTCGGCGAAGCGCGTGCTCGCGTTCACCATCACGCTGGCCGAATCCACCTCGCGCAGGAAGCGCTGCGCATGCATGTGGTCGCGCGTGAGGATGGCGTCGGTGTGGTGGCTGCCGTAGCGGTTGATGTGGGCGATGGCCTCGTCCAGGCCGTCCACCACCTTGATGCTGATGATGGGCGCGAGGTATTCCTCCGACCAGTCCTGCTCGGTGGCGGGCACCAGCAGCGCGCCCGGCACGTCGGCCAGCAGCGCCAGCGATTCGGGGCAGCCGCGCATCTCCACGCCCTTGGCGGCATAGACGGCGCCGATCTGCGGCAGGAACCCGGCCGCCACGCCGCGCGCGACGAGCAGGCCCTCACTCGCATTGCAGGGGCTGTACTTCTGGGTCTTGGCGTTGTCGGCCACCTTCACGGCCATGGCGACGTCGCAGGGGTCGTCCACGTAGGTGTGGCAGTTGCCGTCCAGGTGCTTGATGACGGGCACCTTGGCCTCGCGGCTGATGCGCTCGATGAGGCCCTTGCCTCCGCGCGGGATGATCACGTCCACGTACTGCGGCATGGCGATGAGGTGGCCCACGGCCTCGCGGTCGGTGGTCTGCACGAGCTGCACGGCATCGGCGGGCAGGCCGGCCTCCAGCAGCGCCTCCTGCACGAGCCGCGCCAGCGCGCGGTTGGAATCGATCGCTTCGGAGCCTCCGCGCAGGATGCAGGCGTTGCCGCTCTTGATGCTCAGGCTGGCGGCCTCGATGGTCACGTTGGGGCGGCTCTCGTAGATCATGCCGAACACGCCGATCGGCACGCGCATCTGGCCCACGCGGATGCCGCTGGGCTGCTCGCGCATGCCGGAGATCTCGCCGATCACGTCGCCCATGGCGGCGAGCTGCTCGCAGCCGAGCGCGCAGGTCTCCAGCACCTTGGGGGAGAGCTTGAGGCGGTCCACCATCGGCTCGGCCAGGCCCGCGGCCCGGGCACGGTCCAGGTCGCGGGCGTTGTCCGCCTGCAGCGCGTCGGTGCTCTCGCGCAGGCGGCGGGCCAGTGCCAGCAGCGCCCGGCGCTTGACGGCAGACGGCGCCCGGGCCATCAGCGCGGAGGCGGCCTTGGCCTGGGAACCGAGGGCATGGAGGGTTTCGGCGATGTGCGGCGCGTTCATGGGGCGTGATTTTGACGCATCGGCGCTGCCACCTGCCCGGCCCGGGTTTCCGCGCGGCCCGCCACGCCCCGGCTTTGCTACCCTCGCGCGCCATGACGACGACTCCACCCCACGCCGCCCGGCCCGCCGACGCACTGGCCACCCTCACCGCCGCCCTGGCAGAGCTGCAGGCCGCCCGCATGGCGCCGCACGCCTTCAGCCAGCTCGCGCGCAGCCAGCCGGCGCTGCTCACCGCCCTGCCCCCGCGCTACGCCCAGGTGCTCACCGACCTGCTGGACCGCCTCGAATCCTCCGCCCTCTTCTCCGAGGAAAGCTGCTCGTTCAGCCAGAGCGGCCTCATCGACAACCTGCAGACCTGGATGGACAGGGCAAGCGGCCAGATCGCCGAAGCCACGCCCTGAGGCCGGAGGCGACCCACGGAGGGGAAGCTACCGCACGGCTTTGCACAGCTGCAGCGCCAGCCGGTGCAGGGCCTGCCAGCCGTTGGCGGGCCAGTCGGGCACCTTCAGGCCCTTGACGATGCCGTCCACGGCATGCGCGGACTGCAGCAGCCGCGCCGCGGAGGCGTCGGAGAAGCGCGGCACGATGCGCTCGAAGAGCCGCTCCTTCGGGCCCCAGACGCGGTTCTCGCGCAGGGCCATGGGCAGCGGCTTGCCGGCATTCACGGCGTCCTTCACGCGCTTGAGCGAGCGGATGTCCTCCGCCAGCGTCCAGTGGACCAGCACCTCGGCCTCGCCCTCGGCCTGCAGGCCGTCGAGCATGCGCTGCATGCGCGCCACCTGGCCCGAGAGCACGGCCTCGGAGAGCTTGAAGACGTCGTAGCGCGCCACGTTGAGCACCGCGGCCTCGACCTGGCTCCACGAGAGTTCGCCGGGCGGGTGCAGCAGCGCGAGTTTCTGGATCTCCTGGTGCGCGGCGAGCAAATTGCCTTCCACGCGGTCGGCGAAGAACTGCAGCGTGCGCTGCCCTTCCTCTCCGGCCGCCACCCGCTGGCCCTGGACCGCGAGGCGCTGGGCGATCCACTGCGGCAGCGCGCCGCGCTCCACGGGGTCGATCTGCACGCTCGCGCCTTCGCGGTCGAGTGCCGAGAACCACGCGCCGGTGCGGGTGGCCTTGTCGAGCCGCGGCAGCAGCACCAGGGTCAGCGTGCTGTCGTTGCCCGCCGCGCTGGCGGCGATCTGCTGCAGCGCCGCGCCGCCGTCCTTGCCGGGCTTGCCCGAGGGGATGCGGATCTCCACGATCTGCTTGTCGGCGAAGAGCGAGAGCGAGCCGCCCGCGGCCAGCACGGCGCTCCAGTCGAAGTGCGCGCCGGCCACCGTGTGGCTGCTGCGCTCGGTGTAGCCCTGCGCGCGCGCGGCCGCACGGATCGCGTCGGCCGCTTCCTGCTGCAGCAGCGGCTCGTCGCCATGCACGGTGTAGAGCGGGCGCACCCCCTTCTGGAGGTGCGCGGCCAACTGGTTCAGCGCAATTTGCATGGCACGGTGGCACTCATGGCAAAAACCCCTTCATGCCGCCTATTCCATTGAATAGTTTGCTATTAAATACATAGCAATCACCCCTGTGGGCGCGCGGCGGCGAGGCGCCGCAGCAGCTGCTGCACGAGGTCGGTCTGCATG
Source organism: Paracidovorax konjaci (assembly GCF_900112675.1). Lineage (GTDB taxonomy): Bacteria > Pseudomonadota > Gammaproteobacteria > Burkholderiales > Burkholderiaceae_C > Paracidovorax > Paracidovorax konjaci. The sequence continues at coordinate 11,785 of NZ_FOMQ01000008.1, forward strand.
TTGCGGTAGAGCAGCGCCTCTTCGGCTTCCTTGGCGAGCGCGATGCTTTCGTTGTAGCTCACGTCGCGCTGCTGCAGCAGCTCGGTCGGCGGGATGAGTTCCACGCCCTGCTGGTTGCGCAGCTTGAAGCGGATGCGCAGGCGCAACTGCAACTCGCGCACCTGGCCGGACGCGTTGTAGCCCACGACCACGCGCTCGCGCTGCTCCGAGAGCAACTCGAACACCGTCTCGGCCTTGGGCAGGTCGGCGGGCTCGCGCAGCACCGTGAGGTTGCCGCCCGCGCCGCGCAGGGTGCGCTCCAGTTCGCGCGCCAGCAGCGAGCCGCCGCCGGCCTGGATGTACATGGTGCGGAACTGGAATTCCGGCGCGCCGCGCAGGCGGAAGCCGCAGGCGGTGAGGCCGGCCGCCAGGGGCGCCGTGGCCAGCAGGGTCAGGAGCGTGCGTTTGCGCAGCAGCATGAAGCGGGCTCTCTTCTCTATGCGGTGGGTTCGGTAAACGGGGCGCAACGGGTCAGACAACCACGTTCACCAGCCGGCCCGGCACGACCACGACCTTCTTGGGCGTGGCGCCGGCGGCGTGCTTGTGGAAGTCCTCGCTCGCGAGGGCGAGGCGCTCGATCTCGGCCTTGTCGGCCGAGGCTGGCACGCGGATCGCGCCGCGCAGCTTGCCGTTGACCTGCAGCACCAGTTCGATCTCGTCCTGCACCAGCGCCGCAGCATCCACCTGCGGCCAGGGCGCATCGAGCAGGTCGCCGAGGGCGCCCGCGTAGCCCAGCTCGCTCCAAAGGCCGTGGGCGATGTGCGGCGTGGCCGGGTAAATCGCGCGCAGCAGGATGCCGAAGCCCTCGATGAGCGCGACGAGGCCGCCGGGCGCATCCACCGCCTTGAAGTCCTCCAGCGCGTTGAGCATCTTCATCGCGCCGGAGACGACGGTGTTGTATTGCATGCGCTGGTAGTCGTAGTCCACCTGCTTGAGCACCGTGTGGATCTCCAGGCGCAGGGCCTTGGCCTCCTTGCCGAAGGGCACGTCCTGCAGGCTGCGCGCGCCCTGGATGGCCGCCTCGGTGGCCGCGGCGTCGATGCCGGTGAGCTTGGCGCCGAAGTTCCACACGCGGCGCAGGAAGCGGTAGCTGCCCTCCACGGCGGCATCGTTCCACTCCAGCGTGGCCTCGGGCGGCGCGGTGAACATGGTGTAGAGCCGGGCCGTGTCGGCGCCGTACTTCTCGATCAGCTCCTGCGGATCGACACCGTTGTTCTTGGACTTGGACATCGTGCCCACGCCCTCGTAGTCGATCGGCGTGCCCACCGGCAGGCCGCCCACGGCGTTCTTGAGGCGCGCACCGGTGACCTTGCCGGCCTCGTCCACGAGGTTCTCCACGTCGTGCGGCCAGAAATACTCCTTGCCGCCCTTGTCGTTGCAGCGCGAGTAGATGTGGTTGAGCACCATGCCCTGCGTGAGCAGCTTGGTGAAGGGCTCGTCGACCTTCACCAGGCCCAGGTCGCGCATGACCTTGGTCCAGAAGCGTGCGTAGAGCAAATGCAGGATCGCGTGCTCGATGCCGCCGATGTATTGGTCCATCGGCATCCAGTAGTCGGCGCCGCCGGCCACCATGGCGTCGGCGTTCTTCGGGTCGCAGTAGCGCATGAAGTACCACGACGAATCCACGAACGTGTCCATGGTGTCGGTCTCGCGGCGCGCGGCCTTGCCGCACACGGGGCAGGTCACGCCCGCGTGGAAGCCTTCGTGCTTGTGCAGCGGATTACCCGAGCCGTCCGGGATGCAGTCCTGCGGCAGCACCACGGGCAGGTCCTTTTCGGGCACCGGCACCGCGCCGTGTTCGTCGCAGTGGATGATCGGGATCGGCGTGCCCCAGTAGCGCTGGCGCGAAACGCCCCAGTCGCGCAGGCGCCAGGTGGTCTTCTTCTCGCCCAGGCCCTTTTCCTGCAGCGAATGGGCCACGGCCGCCACCGCGTCCCGGTAGGAAAGGCCGCTGAAGCTGTCGGAATTGATGGTGACGCCGTTCTGCTTGTCGCCGTACCAGTCCTGCCAGCGGTGGTAGTCGAAGGTCTCGCCATCGACCAGCACTACCTGCTTGATCTCGATGCCGTACTTGAGCGCGAAGGCGAAATCGCGCTCGTCGTGCGCAGGCACGCCCATCACGGCACCGTCGCCATAGCCCATGAGCACGTAGTTGCCCACCCACACGTCCACGGGCTCGCCCGTGAGCGGGTGCGTCACCGTGAGGCCCGTGCGCACGCCCTTCTTCTCCTGCGTGGCCAGCTCGGCCTCGGTGGTGCCGCCGCTCTTGCACTCTTCGACGAAGGCCGCCACCTCGGGCCGGGAGCGCGCGGCATGCGCGGCCAGCGGGTGCTCGGGCGCGACGGCGCAGAAGGTCACGCCCATGATGGTGTCGGCACGCGTCGTGAAGACGTACATGCGGCCATCGCCGATCAGCAGGCCGTCGTCGCCGCGGATGTCGTGCGTGAAGGCGAAGCGCACGCCCTCGCTCTTGCCGATCCAGTTCTCCTGCATGAGCCGCACCTTGTCGGGCCAGCCGGTGAGCGAGGCCTTGGCATTGCCCATCTGCACGTGGTCGAGCAGCTCCTGCGCGTAATCGGTGATCTTCAGGTAGTAGCCCGGGATCTCGCGCTTTTCGACCAGGGCGCCGGTGCGCCAGCCGCGGCCGTCGATCACCTGCTCGTTGGCCAGCACGGTCTGGTCCACGGGGTCCCAGTTCACCACCTGGGTCTTGCGGTAGGCGATGCCCTTTTCGAGCATCTTCAGGAACAGCCACTGGTTCCAGCGGTAGTAGTCGGGGTCGCAGGTGGCGACCTCGCGCGACCAGTCGATGGCCAGCCCCATCGCCTGCATCTGCTTCTTCATGTAGGCGATGTTGTCGTAGGTCCACTGCGCGGGCGGCACGCCGTTCTTGAGCGCCGCATTCTCGGCCGGCAGGCCGAAGGCATCCCACCCCATGGGCATCAGCACGTTGTGGCCGTTCATGCGCAGGTAGCGCGTGAGCATGTCGTTGATCGTGTAGTTGCGCACATGGCCCATGTGCAGCTTGCCGCTGGGGTAGGGCAGCATCGAGCAGGCATAGAACTTCTTCTTGCCCGCGTCTTCGGTCACGCGGTAGGCATCGCGGGCGGTCCAGTGGCTGTGCGCGGCGCGCTCGACCTCGGCAGGGGTGTATTTGTCTTGCATGGAAAAAGTGGGGCCGGGCCGCACGCGCGGCCACCGTCATGTCGGAGGGAGGATTCGGCGGGGATTTTAGGCGCGATGCGCTGCCAGCCCCGCGGCTTTACCGGCTGCCCGGGGCAGGCAGTGCCGGCGCCGGCCCGGGATCGGCCACGAAACCGATGCGGTGCAGGCCGGCGGCATGCGCCGCGCCCATCACCTCCACCACGCGGCCATAGGGCACGGCCGCGTCGGCGCGCAGCTGTACCTCGGTGTCCGGCCGCTCGGCCGCGATGCGGCGCAGGCGCCCGGCGAGCGTGCCGCCGTCCATCGGCTCGTCGGCCAGGTACACCTGCCCCTGCGCATCGATCGCCACGGTCACCGCGCCGGCCGGCGCGCCCGCGGAAGTGCCGTCGGCGCGCGGCAGGTCGAGCCGGATGGCGCTCGCCAGCAGCGGTGCCGTGAGGATGAAGATCACCACCAGCACCAGCATCACGTCCACCAGGGGCGTCATGTTGATGTCGCTCATCGGCTTGGGAGCCGTGGTGCGTTCGAGGCGGCCGAATGCCATGGCGTGGGTACGGGCGTGCGTGAAGGTCGCGGGGTTCAGTCGCCGGAGGGCGCATCCAGCAGGAGTTCGCGCAGGTCGCGCGCGAAGCCCTCGAGGTCGGCCTCGACACGCCCGATCCAGCGCCCGAAGAGGTTGTAGGCCAGCACGGCGGGAATCGCCACCGCCAGCCCCGCCGCAGTCATCACGAGCGCTTCGCCCACGGGGCCCGCGACCCGTTCGATCGTGACCTGCCCGCCACCGGCCAGCGCCGTGAGTGCATGGTAGATGCCCCAGACCGTTCCCAGCAGCCCCACGAAGGGCGCCGTGGACCCGACGGTGGCCAGCAGCACCTGCCCGAACTGCAGGCGGCCCAGCACGCGGTGCAGCGCGTCCCGCAGCACGCGGGTGAGCTGCTGCGCCCGGTGGCCGCTCGCGGCCAGGGTGCCGGCCTGCGCCCCGTCCGCCACGCGGGCCGCGGCATCCACGAGCGGCAGCACGAGGCCGTCGCGGTCGAACGATTCCAGGCGCTGCGCGGCCACGGTCAGCGAGGGCGCCTGCCAGAACGCCGCCGTACTGCGCTCCACGCCGGAGACCGCGCGCCGCAGCAGCCGCGCCTTCCAGAGGATGACGACCCAGCTCGCCACCGACATGGCGAGCAGCAGCACCGCCGAGATGCGGGTGACCATGTCTCCCTGGTGCCACCAGTGCCAAGCGTTCATGGATGCGCCACTGCGAAAAAAAGGGGGAGGGAAAGGTGCGCGGGCTGCGAAGCGTGCCGCAGGCCGCGCGGTGGATCAGCCGTGCAGGCCGAGCACGTCGAACATGTCGAACAGCCCCGTGCGGTGGTCCGCCAGGAAACGCACCGCGCGCAGGCTGCCCTGCGCATAGCCGGCCCGGTTCGAAGACTTGTGCGTGATCTCGATGCGCTCGCCGGTGCCGGCGAACAGCACGGTGTGGTCGCCCACGATGTCGCCGCCGCGCACCGCCGCGAACCCGATGGTGGACGGATCGCGCTCGCCCGTTACGCCCTCTCGGCCGTACACGGCGCAGTCCTTCAGGTCTCGGCCCAGGGCCCCGGCGATGACCTCGCCCATCTTGAGCGCGGTGCCCGAAGGCGCATCGACCTTGTGGCGGTGGTGGGCTTCGATGATCTCGATGTCGTAGCCGGTGGAAAGCGCCTTCGCGGCCATCTCCAGCAGCTTCAGCGTGACGTTCACGCCCACGCTCATGTTGGGCGCCATGACGATGGCCGTGCGCTGCGCGTATGCGGCGATCTCGGCCTTCTGGGCCTCCGTGAAGCCCGTCGTGCCGATCACGGCCTTCACGCCGCGTTCCGCGCAGACGGCCAGGTGGGCCAGCGTGCCTTCGGGCCGCGTGAAATCGATCAGCACGTCGGCCCGGGCCAGGCCTTCGTGCAGGTCGGCGGTGATCGCGACGCCGCTGGCGTGGCCCAGGAACGCCGTGGCGTCCGAACCGATGGCCGGGCTGGCCGCGACATCGAGCGCGCCCGCGAGCACCAGATCGCCGCCGCTGTCGCGGATCGCCTCGACGAGCATGCGGCCCATGCGGCCGGACACCCCCGCCACGGCCACGCGGCACGGGGCCGCGCCAGCGGCAGAAGAGGAAGACGGGGACGGGGAGGCAGGCACGGTCATGGCGCGGTGGGGCAAAAGGGGCGGACGGGAAGCGGATCCGGCGTTGCCGGCGCAGCGGGGATCCGTGGGGACCCGCGCGCCTGCGCCTGCGGACCGGTCAGCGGTTGGTGGATTCCAGCGGCGGGTAGCTGGAGGGCGGCGGCGGCACGGCGGAATCGGCCGGCTCCGGCAGCGTCGCAGCGGCGGCCTTGGGATACTTGGCGAGCTGCTCGGGCGTGGCTTCGAGCACCGGCACCTTGGGCGGCGACTTGCGCGCCGAGCCCAGCGTGGCGACGAACTCGGCTTCGGTGGGCATCTCGTCGCCCACGGCGCGCTCGAAGGCATCGCCCTTGAAGTAGACCGTGAGCTTGCGCGACTGCGCATCGACGCCGGGACGCTTGAGCGTGAAGACGTATTCCCAGCGGTCGGCGTGGAAGAGGCTGGTCAGGAGCGGCGTGCCCAGGATCTCCTTGACCTGCTGGCGCGACATGCCGGGCTGCAGCGCCTCGACCTGCTCGCGCGAGACGAAATTGCCCTGGACGACCTCGACCTTGTAGGGTGTGACCATGCTCACGACGCGGTTGCTGGCGCCATTGAAACTGCCGCAGGCCGAGAGGCCCGCGCCGAGCAACAGGATCAGGCCCATTCGGGCGCTGCGACGGGCGTGGACGGACATGGAAATAGGCATAGACGATATGATCGAACCATTGTAGCGGCTGGTCTCCCAGGCCTTGGCGCGCGCCCTCAGGCACACGAACGACCCTGTCATGACGAACATCGACGAACTCAAGAGCACCGGGCTCAAGGCCACCCTTCCACGCCTGAAGATCCTGGAGATCTTCCAGAAGGGCGCGCAGCGCCACATGACGGCCGAAGATGTCTTCCGCGTTCTCCTCGACGAGCGCTCGGACATCGGCCTGGCCACCGTCTACCGCGTGCTCACGCAGTTCGAGCAGGCCGACATCCTGATCCGCAGCAATTTCGAGAGCGGCAAGGCGGTGTACGAGCTCAACGAAGGCCAGCACCATGACCACTTCATCTGCATGGTCTGCGGCAAGGTCGAGGAATTCTTCGATCCCGAGATCGAGAAGCGCCAGCAACTGGTGGCCAAGGCCAAGGGCTGGGTCGTGCAGGACCACTCGATGGCGCTCTACGGGCAATGCGCCACCTGCGCAAAAGCGTCCAGCACGCGCCGGCTGACCGACTGATTTCCTGAAGGGCGCCCGATAGGCGCCCCACCCGCGGCAGCCGCCGCCGCGGGGCCTCAGGAGCCGTCGCGCTGCTCCATGGCACGGCGGTGGCGCTCGACGAATTCCTGGTAGGTATCGATGCCGCGCAGGTTGAGGATGGTGTTGCGCACCGCCGCCTCCACCAGCACGGCGATGTTGCGGCCGGCCACCACCTGAATCACCACCTTGAGCACAGGTACGCCGAGCACATCCTGCGTCAATGGCTCGTAGGGCAGGCGTTCGTATTCGCGCTCCAGCGTTTCCTTGCGCACCAGATGGACGATGAGGCGCAGCCGCATCTTGCGGCGCACCGCCGTCTCGCCAAAGATGGCGCGGATGTCGAGCAGGCCGATGCCGCGCACTTCGAGCAGGTTCTGCAGCAGATCGGGGCACTTGCCCTCGATCGTGGTCTGGTTGATGCGGAAGAAATCCACCGCATCGTCGGCGACGAGCCCGTTGCCGCGCGATATGAGTTCCAGTCCCAGCTCGCTCTTACCCAGGCCCGACTCCCCGGTGATGAGCACCCCCAGCCCCAGGATGTCCATGAACACGCCGTGCATGGTGGTGCGGTCGGCGAAATGCTTGGACAAATAGGCCCGCAGCACATCGATCACGAAGGCCGACGACTCGTGCGTCGAGAACATCGGGATCTGCGCGCGCTCGCACATCGACAGCAGCGCATCGGGCGCCATCTGGTTGTCGGCGAGCACCAGCACCGGCGGCTCGAGGGTCACGATGCGTGCGATGCGCCGCTTGCAATCCTCGGGCGTGGCATTGGTGAGGTAGGCGATCTCGCGCTCGCCCAGGATCTGCACCCGGTAGGGATGGATGTAGTTCAGGTAGCCGACGAGATCGGCGCCGGAGCGCGCAGAGCGTACGGCCACCTCGTCGAAGCGGCGCTCGGAGGCGCCCAGACCCGCCACCCATTCCCACTTCAGGGGAGAACGGAATTCCTCGAAGAGGACATCGGCGCTGACGACGTTGGGCTTCACAGGGTGCGAGCCATCAGGTCGGGAGAGGCCGCCGGATCAGGCCGTGGCCTGGGCCGATTGCCAGCCGGCGATGAGGCCGTGCAGCTCGGCGGCATCGGTCGAGCCCTTGATGCGCTCTCGCAGCGGACCGTCGCTCAGCAGCTCGGCGATCTCCGAGAGGATTTCCAGGTGCTTCTGGGTTGCCGCTTCCGGCACGAGCAGGAAGATCAACAAGCCGACCGGCTGCTCGTCCGGAGCGTCGAACCCGATGGGATGTGCCAGTTGGAAGACGGCGGCCATGGGCGCCTTCAGCCCCTTGATGCGGCCGTGGGGAATCGCCACGCCATGTCCCAAGCCGGTCGAGCCCAGGCGTTCGCGGGCGAAGAGGCTGTCGGTGATGAGCGCGCGCGACAGGCCGTGCTGGCTCTCGAACAACAGCCCGGCCTCCTCGAATGCACGCTTTTTGCTGGTGGCATCGACGCTCACGAGCACTTGAGCGGCCGGCAGTATGGAAGCAAGACGGTTCATGGTGAAGGGTTGCGATTATGCACCCCCTAGCATAAACCCTGAGCCCTTGATAAAGGGCATGAAAAAGCCGCCTTTCACGGCGGCTTTGCGGGCAATGCGGGGATCGGGTGTCAGAAAACCCCGCCCACCCGGGGTGCGGCAGGGTGCCCGGTCAGGCGGGCTGGGCGCGCTTGAGCGGGCAGTGGTGGTCCTGCAGGCGGTCCTTGTGGCGCACGACCTGCCGATCGAGCTTGTCCACGAGTTCGTCCACCGCGGCGTAGAGGTCGGAATGCGAACTCTCGGCGAACAGGTCGCTGCCCTTGACGTGTACGTTGCATTCCGCGCGCTGGCGCTTGTCCTTCTCCTTCTGCTTTTCGACGGTTAGAAGCACCTTCACATCGACCACCTGGTCGAAATGCCGGCTGATCCGGTCCAGCTTGCCCGTCACATAGTTGCGCAGTGCGGGGGTGACATCGAGGTGGTGGCCGCTGATCGTCAGGTTCATAAACAAGTCTCCTTGGCACGTTGAAATAAACGCCGTCGCCTCGGGACATCGAGGTGGCGGCCCGACGGATGGGGGAGCTCATGCATGCGCTGTCAAATCCACTATGCGCCCCACTGCCTCGAATTGCAATCCCGACCGCGGGGCGCCCGGGGATACTGCTGTTACAGATGACCGGCGCGCCCGGCGGGGCCAAAATGGGCGGGCTGTACAGGAGGGGGCGCCCTAGAATCCGGCAGTCACCCGCCCTCCGCCGCGCGGGCTCCGGATTACCGCTTGCAACCCTTTCACACCATGACCCTGTCCAGCTCCCCCGCCCTGCACACCTCGTCCCTGGCTTCGCTGCCGCTTCTCGCGCGGGGCAAGGTCCGCGACAACTACGCCGTGGGCGACGACCGCATCCTCATGGTGGCCAGCGACCGGATCTCGGCGTTCGACGTCATCATGGGCGAGCCCATTCCCGGCAAGGGCGAGCTGCTCACGCAGATGGCGCTGTTCTGGTTCGACAAGCTCGGCCACCTGTGCCCCACGCACCTGACCGGCGAAGCGCCGGAGAGCGTGGTGTCCGCCGAGGAAGCCGCGCAGGTGCGCGGCCGCTCCATGCTCGTGCAGCGCCTGCGCCCGATCCCGGTGGAGGCCGTGGTGCGCGGCTACTTGGCCGGCAGCGGCTGGAAGGAATACCAGGCCACCCGCTCGGTCTGCGGCGTGCAGTTGCCCGAAGGGCTCACGAATGCGTCGCGCCTGCCGCAGCCCATCTACACGCCGGCCGCCAAGGCCGCGATGGGCGAGCACGACGAGAACATCACGTTCGAGCGCACCGTGGAGATGGTGGGCATCGAGCTGGCCACGAAGATCCGCGACACCAGCATCGCGCTCTACGAAGCGGCAGCGGCCATCGCGCTGAAGAAGGGCATGATCATCGCCGACACCAAGTTCGAGTTCGGCCTGGCGCCCGACGACACGCTGGTGCTGATGGACGAGGTGCTCACGCCCGACAGTTCGCGCTACTGGCCCGTCGAAGGCTACGAGGCCGCCCTGGCCGCCGGCGAGAACCCGCCCAGCTACGACAAGCAGTTCGTGCGCGACTGGCTGGAGCAGGCCCAGGTGAATGGCGCGCCGTGGAACAAGAGCGCGCCGGCGCCGCGCCTGCCGCGCGAGGTGGTCGAGAAGACGGCCGCCAAGTACCGCGAAGCCCTGGAACGCCTGACCGCCGCCTGAAGCCTGCGCCTGCCGGCCGTGCCGCCCGCTCAACGCGCGGCGGAATGCGGCTCGGGCGCCTCGAAGCGCAGCAGGGCCCGGTCTTCGTTGGCGCCGCGGCCCAGGAGCGTCAGTTCGCGCCCTTCGATGCGGTAGCGCTGGGCCGCGCGCAGCGCTTCCAGGAAGAGTCCTTCGGCCAGCCCCGTGTCCAGGCAGAGCTGCAGCCCCGATTCGACCGCGCCGATCCGCAGGCCCTCCCCCGCCACTTCATAGGCCCCCACGAACCGGTTGCACCCCCCGGAGCCCGCCACACGCCCCTCCTCCGGCAGCAGCACCAGATGCGCATCCGTCCGGCCGGCCGGCGTGGGCGGCATGGCCAATCCATCGATCTCGACGAGCTTCCAGTAGGTCTGCGCGAGCGGCACGGCCGCCTGCGCGGTGGCGGCGTTGCGCGGCAGCGGCTGCAGGGACACGTCGACCCGCCGGTAGGCCGGATCGCGCTGCAGCGGGTGCACGCCGTCGCTGGACATCCAGGCGACGCCGTTCAAGGACACCTGCGCCCGCACCACGTAGCGCCGGTCGGGCCGCACCTGCGCGGCACGGTAGGGAATGCGCAGGTCGACCGGCAGGCGCTCGAACGGATCGACGATCTGGCGGCCCACGACGGTGGGCGGGGCTTCGGCGTCGGACACGTCGAGCAGGACCGCTTCGAACGTTCCGCCCGGGGGCAGTTGGAAGCGCAACCGGGAGAAAGCGGTGCCGGTGACCACCGCATCGGGCGGCGGCGGCAACCCCGCACAGCCCGCCAGGCACAGGGCCAGCACACCTGCCAGCCACGGGAGGCCGCGGCGAAGGCCCCCTGCCCGCCCGGTGTGGGCACCCGTGCCGCCGCCCGAAGCCGGCGCGGGGGCCTGCGCCATGCGCATCGCCAGGGTCACATCAGCTCAGCACCACGCTGGAGAGGCGCCGCCGGTAGGTGGCCACGACGGGGTCTTCGGGCGGGATCTGGCCTTCGGCGACCTTGATCCGGGGCGGCTCGATGACTTCGAGCACGGCCACATAGGTCTTGCGGGCGGCTTCGTCGTTCCAGGCCTTGTCGCGCATGAGGATTTCGAGCAGCTCGTCCATGGCGTCCGTCCAGCGCTGGTGGGCGATGAGCCAGCGGGCGCGCCCGAAGCGCGCATCGAAATCGCGCTTGTTGGCCGCGATCCTGGCATCGAAACCCTCCGATGCCGCCGGATCTATTGAATCTTTTGCTACGAAATCAATAGCATCCATCCAGACCTTGAGTGCGCCCAGCTTGCGCGACGTGGCGGCCTTGGCGATGACCGGAGCGAACGCGACCTTGGCATCGTCCACACGGCCGAGCTGGAGCAGGAGCTTCACGTAGTCGAAGCGCGCATCGTCGTTGGCCGGGTCGGTGGCCACCGCGTGCTGCAGCTTCTCGAGGGCCGTGTCGGTGTCGCCGTCCTCGAGCGCCTCCTGAGCGGCCTCTTCCTCGGCCTCGGCCAGCGCTTCCTCGGGGCTCGGCACGTGCTTGTCGAGGAAGGCCCGGACCTGCCCCTCGGGCTGCGCGCCCATGAAGCCGTCCACCGGCTGGCCGTTCATCAGGAGCACACAGGTGGGAATGCTGCGGATGCCGAACATCGCGGCGATCTGCTGCTCCTGGTCGGAATCGATCTTCACGAGCTTGAAGCGGCCCGCGTACTCGGTCTCCAGCTTTTCCAGGATGGGACCGAGCGATTTGCACGGGCCGCACCACGGGGCCCAGAAGTCCACCAGCACGGGGACTTCCATGGAGGCGGCGATGACTTCGGCTTCGAAATTCTCTACGGTGACGTCGATCATTGGTGTCCAGGGGGGCGAAGGCGCACCGGGCGGCGCGCCAAAAGTAAAATCGCGGGTTCCACTTCGGCGGGCGTGCATGGCGCGCGCGCCCCAACTCCACATGAAACCCATCCAGATCGGTGTGGTCATGGGCTCCAGCAGCGACTGGGAGACCATGCAGCACGCAGTGCAGATTCTCCAGCAATTCGACATCGCCCACGAAGCGCGCGTGGTCTCGGCCCACCGCATGCCCGACGACATGTTCGCGTATGCCGAATCCGCCGCACAGCGTGGCCTGAAGGCGATCATCGCCGGGGCCGGGGGCGCGGCCCACCTGCCGGGCATGCTCGCGGCCAAGACCCCCGTGCCGGTGCTCGGCGTGCCGGTGGCCAGCCGCCATCTGCAGGGCGTCGATTCGCTGCACAGCATCGTGCAGATGCCCAAGGGCATCCCTGTCGCCACCTTCGCGATCGGCACGGCCGGCGCGGCCAACGCAGCGCTCTTCGCCGTCGCCCTGCTGGCCAACGAAGACCCGGCCCTGCGCGGGCGCCTGGAGGCCTTCCGCCGCGAGCAGACCGAAGCGGCACGCGCGATGGCGCTTCCGCCGGTGGCCGCATGAGCGCGCCCGACGACACGCAGCAGCGCCCGCTGCTGCCCGGGGCCACGCTGGGCGTGCTGGGCGGCGGCCAGCTGGGCCGCATGTTCGCGCATGCCGCGCAGGCCATGGGCTATTTCACGGCGGTGCTCGACCCGGATGCCGACAGCCCCGCAGGCCGCATCAGCCACCACCATGTGCAGACGGCCTACGAAGACCCGGACGGGCTCGCCCGGCTGGCCGCGCTGTCGGACGCCGTCACCACCGAATTCGAGAACGTGCCCGCGCAGGCGCTGCGCATGCTGGGTGCCGAGCGCCCTGTGGCGCCGGCCGCCGACGCCGTGGCCATCGCGCAGGACCGGGCACAGGAAAAAGCCCATTTCGTGCGCTGCGGCGTGCCCTGTGCGCCCTATGCCGTGATCGAGGCGGCAGACCAGCTCGAAGCCGCCTCCGCCGGGCTGCTGCCCGGCATCCTGAAGACCGCGCGGCTCGGCTACGACGGCAAGGGCCAGGCCCGTGTGGCCACGCCCGCCGAACTCGCCGCCGCCTGGAGCGGCATGGGCGGCGTGGCGTGCGTGCTCGAAAAGCGCCTGCCGCTGGCTTTCGAATGCTCGGTGATCGTGGCCCGCGGCCGGGACGGCGCCTGCGTGCACCTGCCGGTGCAGCGCAACCTGCACCGCGACGGCATCCTGGCCGTGACCGAGGTGCATGAAGGAAATGTGCCCGATGCCGTCGCGAAACAAGCGGTTTCTGCTGCGAAATCGATAGCAGACGGCCTGGCTTACGTCGGCGTGCTGTGCGTGGAGTTCTTCGTGCTGGACGACGGCGCGCTGGTGGTCAACGAGATCGCGCCCCGCCCCCACAACAGCGGGCACTACAGCCAGAACGCCTGCGACGTGTCGCAGTTCGAGCTGCAGGTGCGCGCCATGGCGGGGCTGCCGCTCGTGCAGCCGCACCAGCACAGCGCGGCCGTGATGCTGAATCTGCTGGGCGACCTCTGGTTCACGCAGGGCGCGGCGGCCCGCACGCCCGCCTGGGAAGCGGTGCTGGCCCTGCCCGGCATCCACCTGCACCTGTACGGCAAGGCGGACGCCAAGCCGGGCCGCAAGATGGGCCACCTCAACATCACCGCGCCCACCGCCGACGCCGCGCGCGCGACGGCGCTGCAGGCCGCGGCGCTGCTGGGCATCGCGCCGTTCTGACCGAAGAAGCCATTGCCATGATCCTCGACGGCCAGCTTTCCACCTCCGTCGCCGCGGCGGCCCGGGCGCTGCGGGCGGGCGAACTGCTCGGACTGCCCACGGAGACCGTCTACGGTCTCGCCGCGGATGCCGCGAGCGATGCCGCGGTGGCGCGGATCTTCGAGGCCAAGGGGCGCCCGAGCGACCACCCGCTGATCGTGCACGTGGCCGGCCCCGAGGGCATCGCGCACTTCGCGCAGTCGGTTCCGCCGTTCGCCGAAGCGCTGGTGCGCGCGTTCTGGCCCGGGCCGCTCACCCTCATCCTGCCGCGCCGCCCGGGCGTGGCCGCCGCGGCGGCGGGCGGGCAGGACAGCGTGGGCCTGCGCTGCCCCTCGCACCCGGTGGCACGCGCCGTGCTGCAGGCCTGCGCCGCGGACGATCCCGCCCTGGAGGGCGCCCCCGTGTGGGGCGTGGCCGCGCCCAGCGCCAACCGCTTCGGCCGCGTGAGCCCGACCACCGCCGGACATGTGCGCAGCGAATTCGGAGACGCCCTGCTGGTGCTCGATGGCGGCGCGTGCGATGTGGGCATCGAGTCCACCATCGTCGATTGCACGCGCGGCGTGCCGGTGCTGCTGCGCCCCGGGGCGATCACGCGCGCGCAGATCGAGTCGGCCTGCGGCCTGGCGCCGCTCTCGAAGGAAGACCTGCCCTCGCACACGCCCCGCGCCTCGGGCACGCTGGAGGCGCACTACGCGCCCCATGCCAAGGTGCGCCTGATGGAGGCCAAGGCGCTGCAGACCGGGCTGGAGCTGCTGGGCGCCGACGCGGCGCACTTGGCCGTGTATGCGCGCACTCCGCTGCGCTCGCCCTCGCCGCGCGTGCTGGTGCGCCGCATGCCCGCGCACGCCGCGGCGGCCGCGCAGGAACTTTTCGCCGCCCTGCGGGACTTCGATGACGCGGGTGTGAAGCTCATCTGGATCGAGACCCCGCCCGCAACCCCCGATTGGGAGGGCGTGCGTGACCGGCTGCAAAGGGCAGCGGCCGCGTAGCCCGAGGGCACACGCGCCGCCAAAGCCCGCCGGTGACACGCCCGGTTGCAAAGCCTTACGGCGCCAGTCGTTACACTCTTGCTCAATTTTTCTGGAGAACCAACCCATGGCAGCAAATTGGATGCGCCGCTCTTTCCTGGTCGCCGCCTGCGCGTCGGCTGCCCTCGTGGCGGCCTGCGGCTCCAGCACCACGGAATCGGCGCTGACGCCGGACCGCATCGTCACTTTCGGTGACGCCTTCACCGACGTCGGCCAGAACGGCGCCCGCTACACCGTCAACGACGGCTCCATCAACAACTGGACGCTGCAGATCGCCAACAACTACGGCCGCACGCTCACGCCTTCCTCCGCAGGCGGCACGGCCTACGCGCGCGGCAATGCGCGCGTGACGGCTTCGACCGACGCCGCCGGCGGCTCGGCGCCGTCCACCACCCAGCAGATCACCACCTTCCTCGCGTCCAACACGCTGGGTGACAACAACGTGGTCCTGATGAACGGCGGCATCAGCGACATCATCGCGGGCATGGCGGCCGTCACCGCCGGCACGATGACGAGCGACCAGTTCCTCACGGCCTCCGCCACCGCGGGGCGCGAACTCGCCGCGCAGGTGCGCCGCCTGTCCGACGCGGGCGCCAGGCACGTGGTGGTGATCGGCACGTACGACCTGGGCAAGAGCCCCTGGGCCGTGTCGATCAACCAGCAGAGCCTGTTGAGCACCGCCAGCACCCGCTTCAACCAGGCGCTGCTCGTGGCCATCGAAGACCTCGGCAAGACCGTGCTGTACGTGGACCTCGAGTACTACGGCAATCTCTTCATCAACTCGCCGGGCGGCTACAGCTTCGAGAACAAGGACGTCCCGGTCTGCACCTCGGTGGCCTCGGACAACGCCATCGGCATCGGCACCGGCCAGGTCAGCTCGCTGCAGTGCAACACGGGCACGCTGGTGAGCGGCGCCTCGCAGGACCGCTACGTGTTCGCCGACCGCGTGTACTTCACGCCGTCCGCCCACCGCCAGTTCGGCACCTACGCCTACGACCGCCTGCGCGCCCGCTGGTGATGCGCCTGCCGGCCGTCGGCCGGCACGCAGAGCCCCCAAACCCCAAAGAAAAAGCCGACCCTTGGGTCGGCTTTTTGCATGGTGCGCGGCGCGCCGGTCAGAAGCGGTAGCCGATGCCCACCGAGAACACGTTGGGATTGAGCCGGATGTTGATGGACTGCCCGCTCGACAGGTGCGTCGTGGTCTTCAGGAAGCTCTTGTAGTAGGCCGCATCGACGAACCAGCGCTCGTTGAAATTCCACACGAAGCCGACCTGCGGCGTGATGCCCCATTTGTCGTCAATGGAGGCCGTCGTGGGGTTCGCAGGCGTGCCGCCCGTGAGCCCGTTCAGCGCGGCGGTGGTGCGCTCCTTGAAGAACTTGGCGTAGGTCACGCCCAGTCCCACGTAGGGACGGAACGCGGAATTCGCCTCGCCGAAGCGGTACTGCGCGAACACCGTGGCCGGGATCACCTTGGTTTCGCCGACCTTGCCCACGCCCGCGATCGCGCCGGTGCCCTGGAACTCGTGCTTGAACGGCAGTCCCAGCGGCACGTCGATGGCCCAGTTGTCGGTGACCATGTAGTTGATGCCGCCCGTCAGCGCCGTGTCCGAGCCCACGTCCACCGTGGTCCCCGGAAAGCTCGGGGCCGAGAGGTTGCCGCTCTTGACCTGGGGTGCGATGTGGGTGAAACCGGCACGCACGCTCCAGGTGCCGGCGACCTGCGCGGATGCGCTGCCGCAGGCCAGCAGGGCCAGTGCGCCGGCTGCGAGCGCAGCGGCGGTGCGGGGGGAAGGAGAAGAGAAGATTTGGGCCATGGGAATCACTCCGTTCCGCTTCAGAGCCAGCCCGCCGATGCGAGCGAACGTGCCACCAGCTGGGCCATCAGTTGGTGGCCGTAGGGCGTGGGATGGAAGCTGTCGGCGAAGCCATAGCTCTTCCACCAGTCGGCGCCGCCGGTGGCTCCCGCGGGCGGAGTGGTGGCCGAGAGCGCGGCGGACGTGCAGGTCGGGAAGGTGTAGGTCGGCAGGCCATCGCTGCCGGTGCCCGTGACCGGGCAGGCCGGCGTGGTGGTGTTGGTCAGCTGGTACTGCGACGGGTTGGTCGCCTGGTCCTTGAACGAGGCGTAGAAGTCCACCACGGTGAGGCGGCTGTCCGAACCCAGGGCCGTGACCAGCCGCGCGTTGAATGCCTGCACCCAGCCGTCGAACACCGCTTCGGCCTGCGCGGCCGCGGCCGCGCCGTTGGCGGCGGAAATGCGGGCCAGCACCGAGCGGAAACGCGGCGTGAGCGTGATGCCGGGGGCGTTGAGCACGGCCACCCGCTTGGCGCCCTTGTCCAGGACGTTGGTGCGGATCGTGCCGGCGAATTGCGTGGCCAGCGCCTGCATGTACAGCCCGCCCACTTGCGCGAGGCCGGTGGCGCCGCCCGCGAACGCATTGGTCACGGTGGTGGCGTCGAGCACCGTCAGCAGCAGCGCGCGGTACGAGGCGCCGCTGTCGGTGGAGACGCGCAGGTAGGCACCGATGAGGTCGGCCGCATCGTTGCCGCCGCCGTCGATCAGGACGAGATCGCCGTCCGCGAAGCCCGCCGTGCCCGCATCCCGGATCTGCTGGGTGATCGATGCGGGCGACGTGGGCGCGGAGAAATTGTTGATGCGCCCGCCGCCCACTGCGTAGTTGGTGCAGTTGGCGCGTGCCGCGAAGGTGGTGCCGTTGGACTGGTAGTGCGCGCACAGGGTCTGGTCATAGTTCGCGGCGACGCGCTCGGGCCAGATCGCCGTGGAACCCGAGCCCGTGGGCGCCGAACCCTGCACGGTGAACTTGAAGCCGAAGGTGCCGCTGTCGGCCAGGCTGTCGCCCATGACCTTCACGGAGGTCACGCGCGCCGCGGGCGTGGTGTCGGACCCGCCGCCGCCGCAGGCCGCGAGAAGACAGGCCGCGGCCAGTACGGACCAGGACGCTCTGTTGTGGATGGTTTTAGAGATCACGTTTGCTCCGTCAGGTTACAAAAAAGCACGACCGTGCGTTTTACGGGGACCCATCGTAATCCCGCAGGCCGCCCGGCACGACAGGGGAACTACCGATATCCGTGCCGCCGCCGTGCAGGGCGCCAGCGCTGCGCGGGACCGGCCATGTTGCACCCTCCCGGGCCGGCGCGCCCTGCACCTGCCGCCCCGCAGCGAAACGCCCGTTGATCGCTGGCATGAACGAAGAACGAAGGCGGTCAGCGTTCTCCCGCGGCCCAGTCCACCAGGGCTTCCATGGCCGCCCGGGCGGCCAGCGCGTTCGGGTGGTTGGCCAGGGCCACGACCACGTAGCGCCGCCCGCCCGCCGCGTGCACCACGCCGGCCAGCGCCGAGACGTCGCGCAGCGTGCCGGTCTTGAGGTGCGCCGCACGCGCGGCGCGTCCGACCTGGCTGCGCCGCAGCGTGCCGTCGGCGCCGGCGATGGGCAGCGACGAAAGCAGTTCGGGCATGACGGGCGAGGCCCATGCCACCTGCAGCATGCGCGCGAGCGATGCGGCGCTCACGCGCGCCTCGCGGCTGAGCCCGGCGCCGTTGTCCAGCACGGGCGGCTCGGCGGCCGGCATGCGCTGGCGCCACCACTGCGCCACGGCGTTGCGCGCGCCATCGAAGGTGGCCGTGCCGTTCTTCTGCAGCGCGATGGTGAGGAAGACCTGCTGCGTCATGACGTTGTTGCTGTATTTGTTGATGCTGCGCACCGCCTCGGCGAGCGAGGGCGATGCCACGGTGAAGGCCGGCGCCAGGCCCTGCGGCACCCGCCCTTCGCGCACGCTGCCCGTGAGCTTGCCGCCCAGGTCGCGCCACAGGCCCTCGATGGCGCGGGCCGCGAAACCGTTCGGATCCGGAGGCGCCACGGGCCAGACGCGCTCGCCACAGGCGGCCGGAAACACGCCCTGGAACGCCACGCGCGCCGGGTCGGTCCAGTCGGGCTTGAGCGCCGTGCGCCAGTCGCCGCATTCGGCGCCCGGGGCGGCCAGCGGCACGGTGGCCGGCCAGGGCGCACCCGCCAGGGGCGGCTCGACCTGCACGCGCGCCACGCCCGCGGCCGTGTCGGGCACGAAGGTCAGCGCCACCGACTTGAAATTGACGAGCAGCGCGTCCGGCGCCGCGTTGTAGGGCCGCAGGGGCTCCCCGTCGAACACGGCGGCATCGTGCGCCGGCAGGTCGAAGGCGCTGCGGTCCAGCACGATGTCGCCGACGATGACCTGCACGCCCTGGGCCTGCAGGCGCCGCAGCATCAGCCACAGGCGCTCCACCACCAGCTGCGGGTCGCCCACGCCCTTGATGTACACGTTGCCGCGCAGGCTGCCGCCCTGCGGCCGCGCATCGAGGTAGACCGGCGTGTCCCAGGTGAACGCAGGGCCCAGCAATTCGAGCGCCGCGTAGGTGGTGACGAGCTTCATCACCGAAGCGGGGTTCATGGGCTCCTGGGCGCGCCAGGCCAGGCGCGGCGCCTGGCGCCCTTCGGCATCGACCACCACGAAGGAGACGGCATCGAGCGGCACCTTGGCGCGCAGCAGGGCGGCCTCCACCGCCGAAGGCAGCGGGGTGGCCGCGGCCGCGGGCCGCACGGCGGCCGGCGCGGCACCCTTCTGCGCCAGGGCGGCGGGGCCGGGCAGCGCCAGCAGCGCCGCGCAGGCCCAGAGGGAGAGGGCACCCGGGCCCACCCCGAACCGGGCGGGCCCCGGAGCCCCGGACGAACGGAAACAACAGCGCAGGAAAGAAAGCATGGCCGGGAGTCTAGGCCGAGTCGCCCACGGGTCCATCCCCTGCCGCGCACCCGCTCCGGGGCCGGTCCGCCGATAATCCCCCGCTGCCCCGCGCGCGCCTGCCGCCTTCTCCACCCGCGCCTCTTTCGCGGGGCACTGCCTTTTCCGCCACCATGCACCTGCTCGCCTTCGACACCAGCACCGACACCCTCTCCATCGCCGTGCAGCGGCAGGACGGGGACGGCACTGCGCGCCTCTGGCAGCGCAGCGCGCCTGGCGGTGCCCAGGCCTCGGCCGGGCTGCTGCCCGCGATCCGGGCCCTGCTGGACGAGGCCGGGCTGTCGTTCGACACGCTGGAGGCGATCGTCTTCGGCCGTGGGCCCGGCTCCTTCACGGGCCTACGAACGGCCTGCTCGGTGGCGCAGGGCCTGGCTTTCGGCGCACGCGCCGGCGCCGGCGTGCCCGTGCTGCCCGTGGACACCCTGCTCGCCCTGGCCGAAGAGGCCCGCGCCGCGCACGGCTGCACGCGCGTGGTGGCCGTGCTCGACGCCCGCATGGACGAGGTCTACACCGCCCGCTACGACTGGCACCCGGACCGGGGCTGGCACGGCGCCGACGGCGGCGGGTTCGGCCTCTGCGCCCCCGAGGCCGTGGAGGCGCCGCCAGGCTATGCGGTGGCCGGCAATGCACGCGCGGCCTATGGCGAGCGTCTTGCACCCGGTGCCCCGGAGTCCGCGCACCTGGCCGCACTGCCGACCGCCGCCGCGCTGCTGCGCCTGGCACCCGCCGTGCTGGCCGCCGGCGGCGCCGTGCCGGCCGCGGAGGCGCTGCCGCGCTACGTGCGCGACAAGGTGGCCCAGACCACGGCCGAGCGCGCGGCCGCGCGGGAGGCTGCCGCTGCAGCCGCATCCGCCGCCCCCCCTTCCACCGCGGCCCCGGCTTCCGTATCCTCGCGGCCATGAGCGCCGTCATCCACACCCCCGACCAGGTCCGCTTCGAGCCGCTCACGCTCGCGCGCCTGGACGCGCTGCTGGAGGTGGAACAGCTCGCCTACTCCCACCCGTGGACGCGGGGCAATTTCACGGATGCGATGGCCGCGGGCTACGAGGTGCAACTGCTCATGGCGGGCGATGACGAACTGATCGGCTACTTCGTGGCCATGCGCGGCGTGGACGAGGTGCATCTGCTCAACTTCACCGTGGCGCCGCCCCACCAGCGCCAGGGCTGGGCCCGCATCCTGCTCGATGCGCTCGCGCTGTGGGCGCGCAGCCAGCGGGCCCAATGGCTATGGCTGGAGGTGCGCAGGAGCAACCAGCGCGCGCGCGACGTGTACCTGGCGCGCGGCTTCCGCACCGTGGGCGAGCGCAAGCGCTACTACCCGGCGGACGGCGGCGACCGGGAAGACGCCATCGTGATGAGCCTTGCCCTGTGAGCCCCCGCCCGCCCGCCCCCACCGGGGCCCGCACCGCCGTGCGCCGCACGAAGACGACCCCATGAGCCTCGACCTCGATCCCCGCCAGCGCGCCATGTTGGCCGAAATGGGCATCACCGTATGGCAGCCCGCTGCCGAGCCGGCCCCGGCTGCCGCAGCCGCCACGGCCGCGGTGCCGGCGGCTGTCGCAGCCGGAGCCCCTGCGGCCCCCCCGCCACCGGCGGCGCCCCGCACGCCCGATGCCGGCGCCGGCCCGGCGCTGCGCCTGCATGCGCCGCAGCCGCTCTACCCCCAAGCCGACCCTGCCGCCACGCCCGTGGCGCTGGGAGCGGGCTGGCTGGTGGTGGCGGAGAGCGCGGCGCCCGATGCGCCGCTCACGGGCGACGCCGGCAAGCTGCTGGACAACATGCTGCGCGCGATGCGGCTGCACCGCCATCCACGCACCTTCTTCGCTGCCGTGGAGCGGGCCGCGCCCGGCCCGGCCGAGGCCGCCGCCGCCGCGGACGTGGCCGACGCGCTGCAGGCCGCCATCGCGGCGCTGCGGCCGTCGATGGTGCTGGTGCTCGGCCTGTCGGCCGCCCGCGCCGTGCTCGGCAGCCGCGAGCCGCTCGGGCGCCTGCGCGCCACCGCCCACCAGTTGCCAGACGGCACGCCGGCCGTCGTCACCTACGACCCGGCCTACCTGCTGCGCGCGCCCGACGCCAAGGCCGCCGCCTGGTCCGACCTGTGCCGCGCGCTCGCACGGGTGCGCAGCAGCGGCGCTGCCCCCGCGCCCGCGGCCCCCTCCGGCCACTGAGTCGCCGCGAACGGGGCCGCCGCGCCCCCGCAAAACGGCCCCACGCACGGCCCCCGCTGACACGCGCCCGTCACGTAACGGGCGTGCCGCAATGCCATAATCCGCCGCTTGCTTTTTTGGAGAGAGCTTCGTGGAAACCTACCCCAGTCGGTAGCTTTCAACTCCCGGTGTGCACAGGCCTTGGGGGATTGAAAGCGCCTCAACGCCCCCTTATCGCCAACGGCGCCATCGCGCCAACCCACCGGGAGTGAGCCCATGCTCAACATCTTCACGCTCGCCAACGGCCGCCTGGTCCAGGAAGAAATCGATTCCCTGGAAGACCTGGCCCGGTTCCAGCCCATCTGGGTCGACCTCGAATCCCCCACGCTCGAAGAAAAGCGCTGGATCAAGCAGCACTACGGCCTGCAGATCCCCGCCGACGCGATGGACGAGGACATCGAGGAATCGGCCCGCTTCTACGAAGAAGACAACGGCGAAGTCCACATCCGCAGCGACTTCCTGATCGACGACGAAGACAACCCGCGCTCGGTGCGCGTGGCCTTCATCCTGAACCTCGTCAACGACACCCTCAAGAGCAAGGGCGTGCTGTTCTCGATCCACGACGAGGACCTGCCCGTCTTCCGCCTGCTGCGCATGCGCGCGCGCCGCGCGCCCGGCCTGCTGGAAGATGCCAAGGAAGTGCTGCTCAAGCTCTTCGACCTGGACGCGGAATACTCCGCCGACACGCTCGAAGGCATCTACGACGAACTCAAGGAAGTGAGCACCCAGGTGCTCTCGGGCGACGTGACCGACGCGCGTGCCGGCGAGGTGCTGGCCGCCATCGCACGCCAGGAGGACCTGAACGGCCGCATCCGCCGCAACGTGATGGACACGCGCCGCGCCGTGAGCTTCATGATGCGCAGCAAGATGCTCAATGCCGAGCAGTTCGAGGACGCACGGCAGATCCTGCGCGACCTGGAATCGCTGGACAACCACACCGCCTTCCTCTTCGAGAAGATCAACTTCCTGATGGACGCCACCGTCGGCTTCATCAACATCAACCAGAACAAGATCATCAAGATCTTCTCGGTGGCCAGCGTCGCGCTGCTGCCCCCGACGCTCATCGCGAGCGTGTACGGCATGAACTTCGAGTTCATGCCCGAGCTGAAGTGGACCTACGGCTACGTGTACGGCATCCTGCTGATGGTGGCCAGCGCGCTGGGCCCCATGTGGTACTTCCGCCGCCGCGGCTGGCTCAAGTGACCGCGGGCGCCCCACCGGCGCCTGTGCGGAGGGCTCAAGAGCGTTTCATGCTCCATGCCGCCGGAAACATTGAATAGTCTGCTATTAAAAATATAGCAAATCAAAGTTTCTGCAGCAGCCGCCCGACGATGCCGTCGGCATAGCGGCCCGCCACCGTCCGCACGAAGTGGGCGAAGTCGCGCGGCGCATCGTCGTCCGCGCGGTCGGAGATGGTGCGCACCGCCGCGAAGGGCACGCCGTGGTCGGCGCACACCTGGGCCACCGCGGCGCCTTCCATCTCGACGGCCAGCACGTCGTGGCCGGCGGCCCGCAGCGTCCGCGCCAGCGCATCGGCCTCGGCCGCGCCGGACACGAAGCGGTCGCCGCTCGCCACCAAGCCCGCATGCACGGCCGCGGCGCGCACCGCCCGCTCCTGCGGCATCGAACCGCCCGCGGCGGCCGCCAGGCATTCGTGCGCGGCCTCCAGCAGCCGGCCCGTGAGCGCCGGGTCGCAGGCCATGCGCACGCGCCCGTAGCCCGGCACCTCCCAGCGCGGAAAGAGCGGCGAGGCATCCATGTCGTGCTGGAGCATCTCCTCCGCGACGACCACATCGCCGATCCGCACGCCCTCGCCCAGCCCGCCCGCCACGCCCGTGAAGACGATGCGCTCCGCACCGAAGCGTTCGATCAGCGCAGCCGCCGTGGTGGCGGCCGCCACCTTGCCGATGCCCGAGAGCGCCAGCACGGCGTCGCGGCCGTGCAGTGTGCCGCGCTGGAACGTGCGGCCGGCGTGCACGATGCGGGCGGCGGGCTGCAGGGCGGCGGAGAGCCCGGCCTGTTCGTCGGGCAGGGCACTGAGGATGGCGATCGTCGGCATGGCAGGGACCGCTGGGCGGCGGCCAAAAAAAGAAGGCCGGCGGCAACACGCCGCCGGCCGGGAACGAAAGGGCCGCGGGTTCCGGGCCGGGCCGTCAGGCCTTCTTGTCGCGCAGTTCGCGCCGCAGGATCTTGCCCACGGGCGTCTTGGGCAGCGATTCGCGGAACTCGATCACGCGCGGCTGCTTGTAGCCCGTGAGGTTGGCGCGGCAGAACTCGCGCACCTGGGCCTCGGTCAGGTCGGCGGCCTTGCGCACCACGACCAGCTTCACGGCTTCGCCGGTCTTGTCGTCGGGCACGCCCACCACGGCGCACTCCAGCACGCCCGGGCATTCGGCCACGACTTCCTCGACCTCGTTCGGATAGACGTTGAAGCCGCTCACCAGCACCATGTCCTTCTTGCGGTCCACGATCTTGAAGAAGCCGCGATCGTCCATCACGCCGACGTCGCCGGTCTTGAAGTAGCCGTCCTCGGTCATGACCTTGGCGGTCTCGTCGGGGCGCTGCCAGTAGCCGGCCATGACCTGCGGGCCCTGGATGGCGATCTCGCCGGCCCGGCCGGGCTCGACCACGTCGCGGCCCTCGTCGTCGATGAGCTTCATGCGTGTGTTGGAGATCGGCACGCCGATGGTGCCCGTGTATTCCTTGTTGGTTACCGGGTTGCAGCTCACGGACGGGCTGGTCTCCGAGAGGCCGTAGCCCTCGCAGATCGGGCAGCCGGTCTTCTCCAGCCACAGGCGCGCCACCGCGCCCTGCACGGCCATGCCGCCGCCCACGGAGACCTTGAGGTTCTTCCAGTTGACCGTGTTGAAGTCGGGGTGGTTCGCCAGCCCGTTGAAGAGCGTGTTCACGGCCGGGAAGCTGTGGAACGTGTGGCGCGACAGCTCCTTCAGCACCGCGGCGAGGTCGCGCGGGTTGGGGATGAGGATGGTCTTGGCGCCCGTGCGCATGGCCAGCATCATGTTCGCGGTGAACGCGAAGATATGGTAGAGCGGCAGCGCGCACACACTGGCCGGCTGCTCGCCGGCAGGCACCTTGGCCATGGCGGGCGCGTTCCAGGCCTCGGACTGCAGCACGTTGGCGATGAGGTTGCGGTGCAGCAGCACCGCGCCCTTGGAAACCCCGGTCGTGCCGCCCGTGTATTGCAGCAGCGCCACGTCGTCGGGCCGCAGGTCGGGTTTGCGCAGGGTGCCGCGCCCGCCCTTCGCGAGCGCATCGTTGAAACGCACGGCGCCGGGCAGCGAGAACGGCGGTACCAGCTTCTTCACCTTGCGCACCACGTAGTTCACGAGCAGGCCCTTCAGCAGGCCGAGCTGGTCGCCCATGGCGCAGAGCACCACGTGCTGCACCTGCGTGGAGCCGATGCATGCCTGCAGCGTGGCCGCGAAATTCTCGATGATGATGATCGCCTTGGCGCCCGAGTCCTTGAGCTGGTGCTCCAGCTCGCGCGGCGTGTAGAGCGGATTCACGTTGACCACCACGTAGCCCGCGCGCAGCACGGCCGCGACGGCGACCGGATACTGGGGCACGTTGGGCATCATGACCGCCACGCGGTCGCCCCGGGCCAGTCCCAGGCCCTGCAGGTAGGCCGCCATGTGGCGGCTCTGCACCTCGGTATCCGTGAAGCTCACGTCCTTGCCCATGAAGCTGTAGGCCGTGCGGTCCGCATGCTTCTGGAAGGCTTCCTCCATCAGGGCGACGAGCGACGGGTACTGGGTCGGGTCGATGTCGGCCGGCACCCCAGCGGGGTAGGCGGCGAGCCACGGACGGTCGTTCATGCTGTATGTCTCCAGAACCTGCTGTTACAAAAAGAACCCGCATTCTGCGGGCGCCGGGCCGGTACGCGTGTCTGGGCTTTCCCTAGCGCCTCTGCCTCGGGGCTGCCGGCATGACGGGCCCCGAGGCCCGCTTGTTCACGGCGCGATGGGCACCGGAAAGGGCGGAATGACCAGGCGGCCGTCCATCATCGACGTGCTCACGCGCGCGGCCGCGGCCAGCTTCTCGCTCCACTCGAAGGCGGGGCGCCCGGCGACCAGGAATTCGTCGTTGTTGCGCGTGACGGGCCGCAGCAGGCTCTGGGACGCGATCACGTCGATCGACATGAAGGCGCCGCCGCTGTTCGCGTAGCGGTAGAGCACATGGGAATAGGGGCCGCCCGGTGCGAGGTGCTTCTCTGCCATCCACTGGGCCACCACCGGCCGGCTGCGCACGAGATAGTCGCCCGTATCGGCCCGCCGCTTGTAGCGCAGGCAGTCGGCGCGCGCCGGGCTGCCGCGGGTCTTGTCCTCCACGAACACGCCGTCCTGCTGCCGGCAGGGCGCCGTCCACAGCGTGGTGTCGCGCGGGTAGTTGGTGGCGTTGGTCTGCACGAAGAACAGGGCCAGCAGCGGCCGGTCCTTGCCCGGGCCGCGCAGGCCCAGGACCGTGGTTTCCATCGGCAGGTCGGCCGCGATGTCGTCGGGCAGGACGTCGAGCACGAGGCTGCTGCGGTGCAGCACCTCCCAGTCGCCCGGCGGCAGGTCGACCTGGGCGCGGCCGACGTGCGGCAGCGAGGGCTGCACCGGCGCGCAGCCCGCGAGCGACAGCAGAACGGCGCCTGCAAGCAGGAAACCCCGGCCAGCGCGTGCGGGCAGAAACGTAAATGGCGGCTTTTTCACGGAACGGGCGATTCGGAAGGAATGCGGAAGGACTCGCGGAGGGCTCCGGCCGCGGATGCGTTGAGCGGCGCGGCCCCGGCCCGGCGGCGGAGTCCGAGCTTAACCCGAACCCGCCGGTGCGGCGCCAGGGGCTGGACCGTGCGGGCCGCGAGGCGCCCCGCAATGCCCGCCACCGCGTCGGCAGGCGGCCCGGCACAGCGCCGTGGCCAAGGGGATGCGGGCCGGTGGGCGGCATGGGTGCCGCCCGGGCACAGCCCTCAGTTCACCAGCTGTGCCAGCGCGCCCGAGGCGTATTGGCCGGCGATCGCCTGCAGCGTATGGCCCTTGATCTTGGGCGCCTGGCCTTCGCAGCCGAACTCGATGTAGCGCTGCTTGCAGATGGCCTTGGCGGCTTCGCGCGCGGGCTTGAGCCATTCGCGGGCATCGAACTTCTCGGGATTCTCGTGCAGGAACTTGCGCACCGCGCCGGTCATGGCCAGCCGGATGTCGGTGTCGATGTTGATCTTGCGCACGCCGAACTGGATGGCCTTCTGGATCTCCTCGACCGGCACGCCGTAGGTTTCCTTCATGTTGCCGCCGTACTGGCGAATGATCTCCAGCAGTTCCTGCGGGACGCTGGAGGAGCCGTGCATGACCAGGTGGGTGTTGGGCAGGCGGGCATGGATTTCCTTCACGCGCTCGATCGAGAGGATGTCGCCCGTGGGCTTGCGCGTGAACTTGTAGGCGCCATGGCTGGTGCCGATGGCGATCGCCAGTGCGTCGAGCTGCGTGGCCTTCACGAACTGCGCGGCTTCCTCGGGGTCGGTGAGCATCTGGCTGTGGTCGAGCTTGCCCACCGCGCCGATGCCGTCTTCCTCGCCGGCCTCGCCGGTTTCCAGGGAGCCCAGGCAGCCCAGTTCGCCCTCGACGGTCACGCCCACCTTGTGGGCCATCTCGACCACCTTGCGGGTCACGTCCACGTTGTATTCGAACGAGGCCGGGGTCTTGCCGTCTTCGCGCAGCGAGCCGTCCATCATCACCGACGAGAAGCCGAGGTCGATGGCACCCTGGCAGATGGCCGGGCTCTGGCCGTGGTCCTGGTGCATCACGACCGGAATGTGCGGGTAGGCCTCGACGGCCGCCTGCACCAGGTGCTTGATGAACGCTTCGCCCGCGTACTTGCGTGCGCCGGCGCTCGCCTGGAGGATGACCGGCGCGCCCACTTCGTCGGCCGCGGCCATCACGGCCTGCACCTGCTCCAGGTTGTTCACGTTGAAGGCAGGGATGCCATAGCGGTTTTCAGCAGCATGGTCGAGCAGTTCGCGCATCGAGACGAGTGGCATGGGGGTGGTTCCATTCAAGGGTGGGGATGGACGTCGCGGCCCGTGCAGAGGACCGGCGCATTCGGCAGGGGCCGGCGGTGGTAACCGCTTGGTAACCGGATCATTTTAGCCGGTGGCATCCAGCGCCGGGCCGGTCCTCAATTCCACACCGTAACACGTGGTGAAAGGCGCGGGCGCAGGCATTTCGCGGAACCGGCCGCCGTGCGCCTCGGCCACGCGGGCGATGATTTCGTGCCCCAGGTGCAGGCTGTCCACGGGCGCGCGCGCCGGGGCGGGCGTGCCGGTTTCCCCGGTGGCCGCACGGCGGCCGTCGTCGCACACCTGCAGGCAGGCGCCGCCGCCCTCCAGGGGAGCGGCCCGGATCTCCACGTGCGTGCCGGCGGGCGTGTGGCGCAATGCGTTTTCCACCAGGTTGCGCAGCGCCATCTCCAGCAGCACGGCATTGCCGCGCACGGCCACCGGGCCCGAAGCCGCGACGCCGAGGGTGGCGCCGTGCTGCCACGCCACCTGGGCATGGTCGGCCGCCACATCGCGCGCCAGCGCCGCGAGGTCCACCTCGGCCTCGAGTTCGTCCAGGCGGGTGCGGCTGGCGCGGGCCAGTGCCAGCAACTGGTTGAGCACATGGCCGGCGCGCAGCGCGTCCTGCCCGATGCGCGCCAGCGCCTCGGCCTGCGCCGCGCCGTCCAGGCCGCCGCCCAGCGCACGGGCCTGCAGCACGATGGACGAGAGCGGCGTGCGCAGTTCGTGCGCCACCTCGTTGGCCAGGCGCCGCTCGCGCACCAGCGCCGCCTGCTGCCGGTCGAGCAGCGTGTTGATGGAAGCCACCACCGATTCGAATTCGCGCAGCGTGCCGCCCGTGGAGAGGCGCTCGGCCCCGGCCACGTCCAGCGCCGCCACGTCGTGCGAGAGCGTGTAGAGCGGCCGCAGCCCGCGCCGCACCGCAAAACCCAGCACCAGCATGACCACGGGCAGCAGCCACAGGCCGGGCTCCACCATCTGCCCGGCGATGTCCTCCGCCAGATCGTCGCGCTCTTCCAGATCGAGCAACACGACCACCTTGCGCGAGCGTGTCCCGTCCCATTGGGAGAAGCTGCGCCAGGGCGTGGGCTTTGCGCCCAGGTGCAGCGTGGCGAAGCCGTCGGGCGTGTCGAAGGGCGGCAGCGGCGCGTCGCCGCTGTGCGACAGCAGGCGGCCATCGGCGTCCCACTGCACGACATTGAGCGACTGCTGGTAATCGTGCGCCTTCAGCCAGGGCGTCGGCGCGCGGCGCGTGGCCTCGGCGGGCGTGACGGTTTCGCCCGGCCGCAGGTTCAGCAGCAGCGCGGCCACGCTGGCCAGGTGGCCGTCGGTCAGCTCGTCGGCCTCCTCGATGCCGGTGAGGTAGGCCATGCCCACGAAGCTGGCCCAGACGGCCAGCAGGGCGCCCAGGGTCCAGAGCAGCAGGCGCCGCGTGAGGGAGGGAATGCGCGCGGAAGCAGGAGACAGCGTCGCCACGGTGCGCCTCATTCCTGCGGGATGAAATAGCCCACGCCGCGCATGGTCTGGATACGCTCGCTGCCGAGCTTCTTGCGCAGGTGGTGCACGTGGACCTCGATGGCGTTGCTTTCCACACCGCTCTGCCAGTTGTAGAGCCGCTCTTCGATCTGCTGGCGCGAGAGCACGCGGCCGCGCGCATCGAGCAGCACCAGCAGCACGGAGAACTCGCGCGGAGACATTTCCACCAGTTGCCCCGCACGCCGCACCGTGCGCGCCGCGGGGTCCAGTTCGAGATCGTGCAGGCGGATGACCGGCGAGGCACGCCCCGCCGCGCGCCGCAGCAGGGCCCGCAGGCGCGCCTCCAGTTCATCCACGTCGAAGGGCTTGGCGAGGTAGTCGTCCGCGCCCTGGTCCAGGCCCGCGATGCGCTGGTGCACCTGGTCGCGCGCCGTGAGGATCAGCACCGGGGTGGCCGGGTCCGGCAGCCGCGCGGGCTGGCCGCCGGGCACGGCCGGAGGCGCCTGGCGCAGCCGCGTCAGCAGCTCGGCGCCATCGCCGTCGGGCAGGCCGAGGTCCAGCAGCACCGCATCGAAGCGCTCGGCGCGCAGCGCGCTCCAGGCCTCGGTCATGGTGCCGCACACGTCCACCGCATAGCCCCTCTGCTGGAGGTTGGCCCGCAGGCCCGCGGCGATGCCGCCGTCGTCTTCGACCACGAGGATTCTCATGGCGCCATTGTGGCGGTGCCAGCGCTCCGCGGCCATGGGCGGCGGCCCGCCGTGGGGCGTTAAGGCGATGTTAAGAGGGGGCCCCTAAGGTCGCGACCCATGACCGCTCCGATTGCTCCGCCGTCCGCGCCCCGCGCCCCGGCTGCCCCGCCCCATCCGTTCGCCCCCCTTTTCTGGACAGCCCTGGCCCTGGGCCTGCTGATCGCCTGGGACACCACCGCCTTCGACCTGGCGCTGGCCCGGGTGTTCGGCAACAGTGGGGGATTCCCGCTGCGCGACGACTGGTTCTTCGCGTCCGTCATGCACGAAGGCGCGCGCCGCGCGGCCTGGGTGCTCATGGTGCTGCTGGCCGCATCGGTCTGGTGGCCCGCCGGATGGCTGCGCCGGCTCTCGACCGCCGAACGCGCGCAGATGGCCGCCAGCGCCCTGGTCGCGCTGGGCGTGGTCACGGCCTTCAAGCAGGCCAGTGCCACCAGCTGCCCCTGGGACCTGGCGGAGTTCGGCGGAATGGCCCGCTATGTCTCGCACTGGTCGCGCGGCATCTTCGATGGCGGCAGCGGCCACTGCTTTCCGGCGGGGCACGCCTCGGCCGGTTTTGCGTTCCTGGGCGGCTATTTCGCGCTGCGCCACCGGCACCCGGGTGCGGCGCGCTGGTGGCTGGCGGCCTCGATCGCGGCGGGGCTGGTCCTGGGCGCGGCCCAGCAGATGCGCGGAGCGCATTTCATGAGCCACACGCTCTGGACCGGCTGGCTCTGCTGGACCGCGGGTTGGGCCTGCGATCTGGCAGCGGGCCTGCTGTGCCGCCGCCATGCCCTTTCCGACAGCGTCCTGCCATCCGAAGGCGCATCGCATGTTCGCCCTTGATACCACCCTACCACCCTCTTCCTGGCACTGAACGCCACGCCGGCCACGCCGCCGGCCGTGGTCGCCGTGGCGCGGTGGCTGTCGCAGGACCTCCCCGTCTTCGCGGGGCTGCTGATGGTGCTGGAACTGGCGCGCGGGCAGCACGCCACGCGGCGCGCCGTGGTCTGGGGCGCGCTCTCGCTGCTGGTGGCCTGGTGCGCCGTGCGCGGGTTCCGCGCGGTGGTGCCCATCGCGCGCCCGGCGCAGTGGGGCCTGGGCCTGCATGCAGTGGATCGACATGGGCGCGCGCCCGGGCTTTCCCAGCATGCACGCGGCGACCGCCTTCGCGCTGGCGCGCGGCCTCACGCTCGGACTCGCGCGCGGCCAGGCGCCCGGCTGGCGGTGGCTGGCCTATGCGCTGGCGGCCGCGATGGGCTGGAGCCGCATCTGTCTGGGCGTGCACATGCCGTCGGATGTGCTGGCTGGCGCATTGGTCGGTGCCGCCAGCGCCTGGCTGGCCGGCCAGGCCGTGCGGGCCTGGATCAGCCGGCGCGGCAGATCTTCAGCATATTGGTTCCGCCCGGAGCACCCATCGGCTCCCCGCAGGTGATCACGTAGAGGTCGCCCTGCTGCACGATGTTGCGGTTCTTAAGGTGGCCTTCGGCCTGCTCCAGCGCCGTGTCGCGGTCCACGCTCGTGTCCATGAGCAGCGGCCGCACGTTGCGGTACATCGCCATCTTGCGCTGCGTGGCCACCTTGGGCGTGAGCGCGTAGATCGGGATGTGGATGCGGTGGCGGCTCATCCAGAGCGCGGTGGAGCCGCTGTCCGTGAGTGCCACGAGGGCCTTGGCGCCCAGGTGGTGCGCCGTGAACAGCGCACCCATGGCGATGGACTGGTCGATGCGGCCCAGCGTCTGGCCCGTGAAATCGGAATCGCGCTCGGGGTCTTCCGCAGCCTCGGCGGCGGCGCAGATCTTGGCCATCTCCTCCACCGTCTCCAGCGGGTAGCGGCCGGCGGCCGTCTCGGCGCTCAGCATCACGGCGTCGGTGCCGTCCAGCACGGCGTTGGCCACGTCGCTCACCTCGGCCCGCGTGGGCACGGGGTTGGTGATCATGCTCTCCATCATCTGCGTGGCGGTGATGACGACCTTGTCCATGTCGCGCGCCATGCGGATCATCTTCTTCTGCAGCGCCGGCACGGCGGCATTGCCCACCTCCACCGCGAGGTCGCCGCGCGCCACCATGATGCCGTCGGATACGCGCAGGATCTCCTCCAGGCGCGGCACGGCCTCGGCGCGCTCGATCTTCGCGATCAGGCCCGGCTTGTGTCGGTATTCGGCCGCGGCCACATTGCAGAGCTGGCGCGCCATTTCCATGTCGGTGGCGTTCTTGGGAAAGCTCACGGCCACGTAGTCGGCCTGGAAGCTCATCGCGGTGCGGATGTCTTCCATGTCCTTGGCCGTGAGCGCCGGCGCCGTGAGGCCGCCGCCCTGCTTGTTGATGCCCTTGTTGTTGGACAGCTCGCCCCCCACGCGCACGGTGGTGAGCACCTGCTCGCCGCGCACCGCGTTCACCGTGAGCACGATGAGGCCGTCGTTGAGCAGCAGCACATCGCCGGGCCTCACGTCGCGCGGCAGCTCCTTGTAGTCGAGGCCCACGCCGGCCAGGTCGCCCGGCTCCGTGCGCGAGGCATCGAGAACGAACGGCGCCCCGGGCTCCAGCCAGACCTTGCCTTCTGCGAACTTGCCCACGCGGATCTTCGGCCCCTGCAAGTCGGCCATGATCGCCACCTCGCGCCCCGCGCGCTGGGCCGCTGCCCGCACCTTCTCGGCGCGGTCGATGTGGTCCTGCGCTGTGCCATGGCTGAAGTTGAGCCGCACCACGTTCACGCCGGCGGCGATCATCCGCTCCAGCAGGACCGGATCGCTCGATGCGGGCCCTAGGGTGGCAACGATCTTGGTGGCTCGGCGGATGCGCATCGGGGTGTCTCCTTCGGAAGCGTTCTGGGGATGTAATCGGGTTTCAATTCTGGCACGGAACCAGTTACATGCCGGGTACGGCCGTGTCGCGGCTGGACGGCAGCGGCATCCCGGCCGCACCCACCGCAGCCGGGCCCTGGGAGTTCAGTGGCCGCCCTTGCCTGCGGCTGGCGGCATGGCCCGCGCCTGCGCGGCCAGCCACTGGCAAAAAGTATCGAGCCGTGGATGGGCGGCAGTGGTGCGCCGCAGCGCGAGGTAGTCGTAGCCCGAGGCGGCAAAGCCGAAGGGCGCCACCAGGCGCCCGGCCTGCACGTCGTCCACCACCAGGTGCCAGGGGGCCAGGGCAATGCCCAGGCCGCGCACGGCGGCCTCCAGCGTGAAGTAGTAGTGCTCGTACACCGGGCCGGCGGCGGCCGCCTCCGGGTGCCAGTCCGCACCGGCGGATGCGGCCCAGGCGGCCCATGCCCCGCGACGCGCGCGCGTGTGCAGGAGGGGCTGGCCCTCCAGGTCGGTGGGTGTGCGCAGCACCCCGGTGCGCGCGGCCAGCGCGGGGGACAGCACCGGACCCAGGCGCTCGGAGAACAGGTGCAGAGACGTGCCGGCATCGCGCCGTGCGCCCGTGGCGTCCTCTGCGGTGATAAGCAGGTCGCAGCCCTCGGAGGCGGCATCGGTGCCCGTGTCGGTGGTGCGCAGGCGGACTTCGATACCGGGGTGTTGCGCATGGAAGTCGAACAACCGCGGGATCAGCCATCTGGCCGTGAAGGTGCTGAAGCAGGCCACGTCCAGCGGGCCCTGGCGGGCATCGCCCAGGGCCCGCACCGTGTCCTCGATCTGCTGGAAAGCGGTGGTCAGCACGGGCTGCAGCGTGCGCGCCGCGGCGGTGAGGGTCGGGCGCGCCTTGGTGCCGCCGAACAGCGGCAGGCCCAGGTGGTCTTCGAGATGGCGCACCTGGCGGCTGATCGCGCCCGGGGATACCGACAGCTCCTCGGCGGCTGCCGTCATGCGGCCCAGGCGGGCCGCAGCTTCGAAGGCGCGCAGGGCACCCAGGGGCGGAAGACGACGTGGCATCGTTTCTATGTGATCTGGCTGCACATAGCGCGGGAGGATAAATCGCTTTTGGCAGGGGAGGGAACTGAGAAGAATCCACAACCGCGGCCTGAGCGGTCGCCCTTGCTTATTTTCCGGACAGGAACATACCTCCATGCCTTTCATCCACACTTACCTGCCCCAAGCAACGCCTCCCACCGAACGTGAGGCCGTTGTCCAGGCCATCCACCAGGCCCTGGTCGATGGCATCGGCATGCCGCAAGACGAGCTGTTCAACATGGTGACCGCCTACGCGCCCGGGCAATTCGCTTTCAGCCGCAGCTTCAACGGGGTGGCGCGCTCGGAGGACGTGGTGGTCGTGGAGATCACCTTGCGCCGCGGCCGCAGCGACGCCATGAAGCGCGCGCTGTATGCCGGCATTGCCCGCAACCTCGAGGTGATGGCGCACGTGGCCCCGGCCGACGTGTTCATCTTCATGCACGAGAACGACTATTCCGACTGGTCGGTGGGGCATGGCCGCTTCGCCATGCAGCTGGTCCAGCAGGTCGGCGCAGCGGCTTGACGGGAAACGAAGCCTCCTGACCAGCCGCCGCATGTTTCGTGCGGTTCCATGAAGCCGCGCCGGCCGGGTGCGCGCGCGGCCGACGGCCGCACGGTGAGGGCGTGCGCGGTTCAGCCGCGCATCAACGCCTCGATCTCGTCCGCCTCGACCGGCACGCCGCGCGTGATCAGCTCGCAACCGCCTTCGGTCACGATGGCGTCGTCCTCGATGCGGATGCCGATGTGGTGGAACGCCTCGGGCACGCCGGGCGCGGGGCGGATGTACAGCCCCGGCTCGATGGTCAGCACCATGCCCGGGCGCAGGATGCGGCTGGGGCGGTTGGTGATGGCCTCGCCCGACAGCGGGTCGCGGCGCTCGCTGGTCTGCCCCACTTCCGTGGGCTCCACGTAGCTGCCGCAGTCGTGCACGTCCATGCCGAGCCAGTGGCCCGTGCGGTGCATGTAGAACTGGAAATAGGCGCGCTGCTCGATCACGTCCTGTGCCGAGCCGAAGCGGTTGCGGTCGAGCAGGCCCAGGTCGAGCAGGCCCTGCGCCAGCACGGCCACGGTGGCGTCGTGCGGGTCGTTGAAGCGCGCGCCGGACCGGGTGGCCGCCACGGCCGCATGCTGGCTCGCCAGCACGAGGTCGTACACATCGCGCTGCGGTCCCGTGAAACGGCCGTCGGCAGGGAAGGTGCGCGTGATGTCGCTCGCATAGCCATCCAGCTCGCAGCCGGCATCGATCAGCACCAGCTCGCCCGCGCGCAGCGGCGCGGCGTCTGCGCGGTAGTGCAGTACGCAGGCGTTGGCGCCCGCGGCAACGATGGAGTTGTAGGCCACGGCCTGCGATCCCTGGCGCCGGAATTCGTGCAGCAGTTCGGCATCGAGGTGGTATTCGCGCGCATCCTCTCCCGCGCGCAGCATGCGGGCGCTGCACTGCATGGCGCGGATGTGGGCCCCGGCGCTGATGCGCGCGGCGCGCCGCATCACATCCTGTTCGTGCGCGTCCTTGATGAGGCGCATCTCGTCCAGCAGCGTGCACAGATCGCCCTGCTGCGCAGGGCACAGGGCGCCGTAGCGCACGCGGGCCCGCACCTTCTGCAGCCAGCCGTCCACGCGCGCCGCCAGGCCTTCGTGCGTGGCGAACGGAAACCACACGCGCTCCCGGTTCTCCAGCAGGCGGGGCAGCAGCGCCTCCAGCTGCGTTGCCGAATGCGCGGCATCCACGCCCAACGCGCCGGGCGCGGCCTCGGGCCCGAGGCGGTAGCCGTCCCAGATCTCGCGCTCCAGGTCCTTGGGCTGGCAAAAGAGCGTGGCATGCCCCTCGGCCGTGAGCACCAGCCAGCCCTGCGGCTCGGTGAAACCGGTCAGGTAGTAGAAGTAGCTGTCGTGCCGGTACAGGTAGTCGGTATCGCGGTTGCGAATGCGCTCCGGGGCGGTGGGTACGATGGCGATGCCGCCTTCGCCCAGCAGGGAGGCGAGGTGGGCGCGGCGCTGGGCGTAGAGGGCGGGGCTGGCGTGGATTGCGGTCATCGGTCTGCCTGTGGTCGGTGCATAAAGTGGGGACAGGCCGACCTTCGCCGCGCTGCCGGCACCCAGGGCCGGCGGAGGCTGCGTACAGGGCCTGTTCCAATACCATCGGTTCTACCACCGCCGCGTCCTCCCCGGCAGGCTCCACAGCGGGTACCTGCGGTTATTTTCCAGTCCGCCCCGCGGCCTTCCCCGTCCATGCCTGACCTGTTTTTCGCGCTCACCCCATTCGTTCTGGGAACGTTTCTCCCCTTGCTCGGGATGGCGCTGACGGCCGCACTGCTGGTCTACGGCCTGTACGCCCGCGCCATCGACTTGCCATACAAATGGCGGCTGAACGGACGCGCCTTGATCGCGCTCTGCGTCCTGGCGGCGCTGTGCGACGCATGGATCGCGGCACGCCTTTACCTGGCGCACCGCGCACGCCAGGCCTGGGAGGACAGTGCGCCGGTGCGCGCCAGCCGCGAGCGTTTCGTGCTGCCGCAGGATTTCCGGTACGGCGAGCTTTCGCTGCCCGCCGGCAGCCTGGTCAACCGGCGCGACCCTTTCGACAAAGGCGAGCCCTCCCGGCCGCTGGCATTGCACGGGCTGGAGGCTGTGCGGTTCGCGCAGCCGGTGCAGGTGGCTGGCGTATGGGCCAGCGCTCTCGATGTGCTGGCCACGCGCGTGGAACTGGCGCAGGACCAGCGCATCGGCCCCCTGCACCGTTACGACGCGGCCAACCAACGCTGGGCCGTCAATCCGGTCGTGCCGGCACTCGCCTGCCGGCGCGGACAAGTTGCCGTTTTCCATGCGCCCCACATTCCCTACGATCTGCAAGCAGAACTCGGCCGCCCTCCTCCGGACGGCCCCTCGGCCCGGTTCCTGCCCAGCCAGTGGTTGTTCCTCCGATGCGAGAGCGGCCCCCCGGTAGAAGTGCAGCCCGCCGCGGCGGCGCCCGGGGTCAGCGGTTGAGTTCCGCCAGACGTTCCGGCGTGCCCACGTCGGTCCAGCGCCCCGTGTAGAGCGCAGCCGTCACCCGGCCCTGGTCCATGGCGCTGCGCAGCAGCGGCGCCAGCGGGGCCGCAATGCCGTCCGGGTTGCCGGTCGGGATGTCGCACCAGGGCGCGGCGAAGAGGTCGGCGCGCAGCAACGCCAGCGTGCTGTAGGTATAGCGCGGCGCGGGGTCATGGGCGGGCAGGTTGAGCGCGCGTCCCTCCGCCGACAGCCCGAAGTCGCCGCGCGGATGGTGCGCGGGGTTGGGCACGAGCCAGAGGTGGGCCAGCGCGTCGCTGGCGGCGAAGGCGGCGGCATCCTCGGCCGCGAAAGTGAAATCGGGCGTGAACACATCGCCCGCGGCGAGCCAGAACACCGGCCCCAGACCGGGCAGCGCACGCGCGATGCCGCCGGCCGTCTCCAGCGCGCCGCCGAAATCGCGGCCCTCGCGGGAGTATGAAATTGATAGCACTCCAGGTCCATTTTGCAGCGGCATGGAGGTGATTTCACTGCCAAAGCGGTCGCTGATCTGCTCGCCCAGCCAGGCCGTGTTGACCACCGCCGAGTGCACGCCGGCCGCCGCCAGGGCATCCAGGTG
This sequence comes from Paracidovorax konjaci, assembly GCF_900112675.1. Classification (GTDB taxonomy): domain Bacteria; phylum Pseudomonadota; class Gammaproteobacteria; order Burkholderiales; family Burkholderiaceae_C; genus Paracidovorax; species Paracidovorax konjaci. The sequence goes on from NZ_FOMQ01000008.1 coordinate 48,991, forward strand.
CCACTGCAGCAGCGGGCGCCCGCGCACGGTGAGCAGGGGTTTGGGCGTGGTGTCGGTGAGCGGGCGCATGCGCTCGCCCCGGCCCGCGGCCAGGAGCATGGCCGGCGGCTGCGCGCCCGGTGCGGGCGCGGCGGAGGAATGCGGCAGGGAAGTCATTCGGATATCAGACAGGAAAAGCGCCGCCCGCAGCCGCCGGTTCGCCGCGGCGCAAAGCGTGGCGCTGCACGGTGGCGGGCTCGAACAGCGCCAGCAGCGCGTCCATCAGCGCCTGGGCCTGCGCGGAGTGGTCGGCGCCGAAATTGCACACATAGACGTCGAGCGTGACGGCACGCTGCTCCGGCCAGGTGTGGATGCACAGGTGCGACTCGGCCAGCAACACCGTGGCGGTGACGCCGCCGGGCCCGTGCGCGGTGGCCGGAAACGGATGGAAGAGCTGGCCGACGGCCTGCAGGCCCGCGCCGCGCACGGCATCCAGGCACGCCTGGCCCAGTGCGCCGGCATCGAGCAGCCACTGCGCGGCGCAGCGGCATCCGTGGAGATCGGCGGTGAGGTGCAGGCCTTGCATGGCCCGCACTGTAGTGCAGCGCGGCGGGGTGGAGCCCGGGGTGCCGGGGTGGGCCGGTAAAATGCGCGGTTTTCCCTCCCCGCCCCCTTCCGGAGCCGCCCCTGATGGCCAATTCTCAACAGATGGCGAATGCGATCCGCGCACTCGCAATGGATGCAGTTCAACAGGCCAATTCCGGCCATCCCGGCGCCCCGATGGGCATGGCCGACATGGCCGTCGCGCTGTGGGCACGCCACCTCAGGCACAACCCTGCCAACCCGCAGTGGGCCGATCGCGACCGCTTCGTGCTCTCCAACGGCCATGGCTCGATGCTGCTGTACGCGCTGCTGCACCTCACGGGCTACGACCTGCCCATCGAAGAGCTGAAGAACTTCCGCCAGCTGCACAGCAAGACGGCCGGCCACCCCGAATACGGCATCACCCCCGGCGTGGAAACCACCACCGGCCCGCTGGGCCAGGGCATCACCAATGCCGTGGGCTTCGCGCTGGCCGAGAAGCTGCTCGCACGCGAGTTCAACCGCAAGAACGGCGATGTGGACCACACCATCGTGGACCACCACACTTACGTGTTCCTCGGCGACGGCTGCCTCATGGAAGGCATCAGCCAGGAAGCGATCTCGCTGGCCGGCGCCTGGAAGCTCGGCAAGCTGATCGCGCTGTACGACGACAACGGCATCTCCATCGACGGCCAGGTCGCACCCTGGTTCCTGGACGACACGCCGGCCCGCTTCCGCGCGAGCGGCTGGAACGTGATCGGTCCGGTGGACGGCCACGACGTGGAGGCCGTGGCCGCCGCGGTGCAGAGCGCCAAGACCAGCCTCGACAAGCCCACGCTGGTGGTCTGCAAGACGGCCATCGGCAAGGGTTCGCCCAACCGCGCCGGCACCTCCAAGGCGCACGGCGAGCCGCTCGGCGCCGACGAAATCACGCTCACGCGCAACGCCATCGGCTGGAGCCACGTGCCCTTCGAGATCCCGGCCGAGGTCTATGCCGACTGGAACGCCAAGGACACCGGCGCCCAGGCCGAGGGCGAGTGGCAGCAGCGCTTCGACGCGTACGCCGCCGCCTATCCCGAGCTGGCCGCCGAGTTCCTGCGCCGCATGGCGGGCGACCTGCCCAAGCACTTCGCCCAGACCGCCGTGGATGCCGTCGTGAACGCCCACACCAAGGCCGAGACCGTGGCGAGCCGCAAGGCCAGCCAGATCGCGCTGGAAGCCTTCACGGCCGCACTGCCCGAACTGCTGGGCGGCAGCGCCGACCTCACGGGCTCCAACCTCACCAACACCAAGAGCACGCCCGCGCTGCGCTTCGATGAGCACGGCGACGTGGTGCAGGTCGAAGTCAACACCGGCGGCACCGAGACCGCCAAGCTGGGCGGCCGCCACATCAACTACGGCGTGCGCGAGTTCGGCATGGCCGCGATCATGAACGGCATCGCGCTGCACGGCGGCTTCGTGCCCTACGGCGGCACGTTCCTCACGTTCAGCGACTACAGCCGCAACGCCATCCGCATGGCCGCGCTCATGAAGCTGCGCGTGGTGCACGTGTTCACGCACGACTCCATCGGCCTGGGCGAGGATGGCCCCACCCACCAGTCGATCGAACATGCCGCCAGCCTGCGCCTGATCCCGGGCCTGGACGTCTGGCGCCCCGCCGACACGGCCGAAACCGCCGTGGCCTGGAGCGTGGCCCTGTCCAACCGCAACAAGCCCACGGCGCTGCTGCTCTCGCGCCAGAACCTGGCCTACGCTCCCAAGCGCGACCTGGGCGACATCAGCCGCGGCGCCTATGTGCTCTCCGAGCCCGGCGACGTGGGCATCAAGAAGAAGCCCCAGGCCGTGATCATCGCCACCGGCTCCGAAGTGCAGCTGGCCCTGGCCGCGCAGAAGCTGCTGGCCGAGAAGAAGATCGCCGTGCGCGTCGTCTCCATGCCCAGCACCACCACCTTCGACCGCGAAGACGTGAAGTACAAGGCCAGCGTGCTGCCGGCCGGCGTACCCCGCATCGCTGTGGAAATGGGCGTGACCGACGGCTGGTGGAAGTACGGCTGCGCTGCCGTCGTGGGCATCGACACCTTCGGCGAATCGGCCCCGGCGCCCGTGCTGTTCAAGCACTTCGGCTTCACGCCCGAGAACGTGGCCGACGCCGTGCGCGTGGCCGTCGGCGCTGCGCGGCTGAAGAAGTCCCGCTGACACTACGGCACGACACGCTCCCATCGTAGAGATGCCATCCAGCAGGAAAATCGTCAAGGTGCTGGTGCTTGTCTCGGTGGGAGTGGTAGGTACCGCAGCGCTGCTCTTCATCGGTGCATGGGCCACTTTCGACATCAGCGACGTCGGCCGCGGCTCGATGACCTACCGGCTTGCGGCGCCCCGGTCACTCAAGTCGGTTGAAACCATCGGCGAGTGCAGGCCACCCATGGCACGCTGGAAGGGCCGCGATGGCGAGGGTGTCCCGTTCAGTTCCCTGACCTACGGCAGTTCGGCGTCCACGCTGGACATCCTGCGGTTCTATGAAGCAGCCTTCGCGAAACAGGCGTGCGAAGTGGAGACATCTGCTTCCGGTTCAGGAGCGGCCCCCCTGCTCGGCATGCTCTGCCGCAATCCCGAATTTGCGTCGGTGCAAGTCTTTGTCGACAAGGAAGGGGCCTGCAGGGATGTCACCGTCGGGTTCACAGAGAACGACTAGCCCACCGGAAGCACCACCATGAGCAAACGGGCCGACATCATCGAAGGAGCGCAAGCGTCCGCCGCGAAGTACGGGCTCGTCTATACCTGCAACCTGGGCTGGCTCGACCTGGGGCACATGGACCCGCAGTCCACCAGGCCGCATACCGGCGCATCGTCGCTGTGGAAAGAAATCAATGCGGGGGGACCGGAGGTGCGGCAATGCCGTGGCGCCCACCGGCATATATGCACCCAGCCAACCAACGCCAGCCGTTTTCCTGCGGTGACGTTTGCTGACGGCAAATCGACCGGATTCAAGCTGACTTACAAGCAGGACATGCAGAAACGACTGCTCGGCGTGACTGCGTCCTCAGAGGTCAAGCGGGAATACATCGTTCGACACAATCTCTCACTCGCCGAGAAGAGGTCAGTCGCCCTGGCGATCTTCATGGAAGTGAGCTTGGCGTTCGAATCGCACCAGACGCACTTCCCGAGGTTCATCACCGACAGCGGATTCAGCCAGGAAGACCTCGTGTCCAACCTGATCGGATTCCACATCGCAGTGGGAACGGTGAGCAAAGCGCAGGTTCTCGCCATGGCGAAACCCGTCTCCAAGGCCGCGGCGCTTTCCATCTGGGACCGACATGGCTCCGTGGGCAGCAACAAGAATCGGGGCTTCAAACCCTTGTTCAGCCCTGACACCTGGATGATCACCGACAAGGCCTGCACGGATGAATGTGCTGGAATCGTTCCCCATGCCCCGGAGTTCCTGGGCAGCATCAGGCCTGCCGAGAAGGGAGATCTCTTCATGAACAACGTGCTGGGCAGCTCTTGATTACCGAATTCAAAGTTTCTTTCATCTCACTTCATAAAGGGTAAGACCATGACGATCAAGATTGGCATCAACGGCTTCGGCCGCATCGGCCGCAACGTGCTGCGCTCGGCGGTGCAGAACTTCAGCGACATCGAAGTCGTGGGCATCAACGACCTGCTGGAGCCCGACTACCTCGCCTACATGCTGCAGTACGACTCCGTGCACGGCCGCTTCGAGGGCACCGTGTCGGTCGAAGGCAATACGCTGGTGGTGAACGGCAAGAAGATCCGCCTCACGCAGGAGCGCGACCCCGCCAACCTGAAGTGGGGCGAGATCGGCGCCGAGGTGGTGATCGAGTCCACAGGCCTGTTCCTCGACAAGGTGACGGCGCAGAAGCACCTGGATGCGGGCGCGAAGAAGGTGGTGCTGTCGGCGCCGTCGAAGGACGATACGCCGATGTTCGTCTATGGCGTCAACCACGACACCTACGCCGGCCAGGCCATCGTCTCCAATGCCTCGTGCACCACCAACTGCCTGGCCCCCGTGGCCAAGGTGCTGAACGACAAGTGGGGCATCAAGCGCGGCCTGATGACCACGGTGCATGCCGCCACGGCCACGCAGAAGACGGTGGACGGCCCCTCCAACAAGGACTGGCGCGGCGGCCGCGGCATCCTGGAGAACATCATCCCCTCCTCCACGGGCGCGGCCAAGGCCGTGGGCGTGGTGATCCCCGCGCTGAACAAGAAGCTGACGGGCATGTCGTTCCGCGTGCCCACCTCCGACGTGTCGGTGGTGGACCTGACGGTGGAGCTGGAGAAGGCCGCCACCTACGACGAGATCAAGGCCGAGATGAAGGCCCAGTCCGAAGGCGCGCTCAAGGGCGTGCTGGGCTACACGGAAGACAAGGTGGTGGCCACCGACTTCCGCGGTGACGCACGCACCTCGATCTTCGACGCCGACGCCGGCATCGCGCTGGACGGCACGTTCGTGAAGATCGTCTCCTGGTACGACAACGAGTGGGGCTACTCGAACAAGTGCCTGGAAATGGTGCGTGTGGTGGCGGCCAAGTAAGCCCTCCCCCGCGATCCGCGCAGAAGCCAGAACCGCCCGCCGGTTCTGGCTTTTTTCATGGCGCCGGCCCGGCGGGTCCGTGGCCCGCAGCACAGGCGTTGCGCGACATTTCCCATGCGGGCGCCCGGGCACCATGCAGGCATGACCGATGCCGCCGCCACGCCCCTGCCCCCGATCACCTGGAACGATTTCGCCAAAGTGGAGCTGCGCGCCGGCCGCATCGTGGCCGCCGAACCGTTTCCCCAGGCCCGCAAGCCGGCCTACATCCTGCACATCGACTTCGGGCCCGGCATCGGCGTGCGCAAATCCAGCGCCCAGATCGCGGTGCACTACACGCCAGAGACGCTGGTGGGCCGGCAGGTGGTTGCCGTGCTGAACTTCCCGAGCAAGCAGATCGGCCCGATCCGGTCCGAATGCCTGGTCACCGGCTTTCCCGATGCCGATGGCCACGTGGTGCTGTGCACGCCCGCGCAGGACGTGCCGCTGGGCGCGCGGCTGTTCTGAGCAGCCGGCCCGCCGGAACCTGCGCCGTCGTCATTCGATGCGCACGTCGGCGGCCTTCACGGTCCGCCCGGCGGCCACCGCATCGTCCTTCAGCAGTTGCTGGAACTCGGCCGCAGGCAGCGTGCCTGCCTCCACGCCCACGCGCGCCAGCCGCTCCTGCACGGCCGGGTCGGCCAGCACCTTGCGCACGGCGGCGTTGATGCGCTCCACCTCGGCGGGCGGCGTCGCGGCCGGCGCCAGCAGCCCCAGCCAGGTGTCGAAGGTGTAGCCCGGCACGCCGGATTCGGCCACGGTGGGCAGATCGGGCAGGAAGCGAGAGCGGGTGGTGCCCGAATAGGCCAGCAGCTTCACACGCGGGTCGCTGCGCAGCGGGAGCATGCCCATGGTCGCGCCCGTCACCACCTGCACGCGGCCGGCCAGCAGCTCGGTGGTGGCGTCGCCCGTGGACTTGAAGGGAATGTGCTGCAGCTGCACGCCCGCCTGGGCGGCGAGCGACGCGGTGGCGAGGTGCGACGCGCTGCCGTTGCCGGCCGACGCGTAGTTCAGCACGCCGGGCTGCGCCTTCGCCTTGGCCAACAGATCGGCGATGGAGGCGATGCCCGAAGCCGCCGGCACGCCCACCACGTAGCCCGTGCGGCCCAGGAATGCCACGCCCACGAAGTCCTTCACCGGGTCATAGGGCAGCCTGGCGTAGAGGTGGCTGGCGAGGTGGTGGCTGGCCGCGGCCAGCACCAGGGTGTTGCCGTCGGGCGCGGCCTTGGCGACCTGGCCCGTGCCCACGGTGCCGCCCGCGCCGGCCCGGTTGTCCACGACCACGGTGGCGCCCAGCGCCTGGCCGAGTTCGTTGCTGAAGGTGCGGGCCACGGTGTCCTGCGTGGCACCGGCACCGAAGGGCACGACGATGCGGATCACGCGGTCGGCGTGCGCGGCGCCGGACAGCGCCAGCAGCGCGGCGGAGGCGGCGGCAGCGGCCCACAGGCGGTGGCGCGGGAGGAAAGAAAACAGAAGCGGCGAAGAGGCCATGGCTTTCAGGTCCGGTCGGGATGGAGCCACCGTTCGGCCAGCCGCACGAAGTAGCGGGCTCCGGTGGCGAGGATGCCGTCGTTGAAATCGAACGAACGGTTGTGGATGAGGCACGGCCCGTCGCCGTGCCCCGGCAGGCGGTGGTCGCCCGGCCCGTTGCCGATGAAGGCGTAGCAGCCGGGCCGCGCGCGCAGCATGTGGGCGAAGTCCTCGGCGGCGAGCACGGCGGGGAAGGCCTCGTCCACGGCCTCCGGGCCCGCGACCTCGCGCATCACCTGGGCGGCGAAGGCGGCTTCGGCCGGGTGGTTCACGAGCGGCGGAGACGACCGCGTGAAGCGCACTTCGGCCATGCAGCCGTGCGCCAGCGCCGTGTGCTCGGCCTGCCGGCGCAACGCGGCCTCGATGCGGTCGAGCGCATCGATCGAGAAGGTGCGCACCGTGCCGCCCACCCAGGCCGTGTCCGGGATCACGTTGGGCGCATCGGAGCCCTGGATCTGCGTGACCGCGAGCAGCGCCCGGTCGCGCCCGTCCACGTGCCGCGCCACCAGCGTCTGCAGCTGCTGGGCGAGGTCGATGGTGGCGGCCACCGGATCGATGCCGGCGTGCGGCTGCGAAGCGTGCGCGCCGCGCCCCGTGAGCACGATGCGCCAGGTGTTGCTGGACGCCATGAGCGCGCCAGGGTTGAGCGCGAATGCGCCCACGCGGTCCAGGGCGAAGTTGTGCAGCGCGAAGACGGCATCGCACGGAAAGCGCTCGAACAGGCCTTCCTCGATCATGCGGCGCGCGCCCGCCTTGCCCATCTCTTCGGCGGGCTGGAAGATGAAGTGCACGGTGCCGGTGAAGTCGCGCGTGCGCGCCAGTTGCCATGCCGCCGCCAGCAGCATGGTGGTGTGGCCGTCGTGCCCGCAGGCATGCATGCGCCCGGCGTGCCGCGAGCGGTGGGCGAAGCGGTTTTCTTCGTCGAGCGGCAGCGCGTCCATGTCGGCACGCAGGCCGATGGTCCGGCGGCCCGGGCGGCCGTGCAGCACGCCCACCACGCCGGTGCCGGCGATGCCGGTGTGCACTTCGTCGATGCCCCATTCGCGCAGCCGCCCGGCCACGAGGGCCGCGGTGCGGTGTTCTTCGAACCCCAGCTCGGGGTGGGCATGCAGGTCGCGCCGCAGGGCCACGAACGGGGCCATGTCGGCAAAGCAGTCATCGGGAAGGGAAGGCACGGTGCGGATCTCCTGGACTCGGAAGGCACCCGCCTGGCGCGGCTCCGGGCCAACCGTCCATTCTCTGGAGAACCCTTGCCTGCCTCCAAACGCGAAAGCCGCATAAGGAAACGCGTTTCGCGGGAGACCTGCCGCGCGCCGGACGTGCCCGCGCTTCCCTGCGGTCTGGCACAGACGGAACGTAACCGTAAGAAACCGCCCACGGCGGCTGCTGCGCTGCACCTACGCACCGGCCGGGGGCGCTTACCAACAATCACCTACCTTACCGCCGCGTTCCTTGCAGTGGCTCGCGGCCCGCCCACCAGCACAGGAGTTGTTCACCATGCAGACCGCCACCTTCCTCCGCACCACCACGGCCGTCCTGGCACTGGGCGCGCTCGCGGCATGTTCCTCGACCCCGCCGCCCACCGACCAATTGGCCGTGACGCGCACCACGGTCAACCGTGTCTCCGGCGAGCCCCAGGTGGCCGCCAACGCGCCGGTGGAACTGCAGCGTGCCCGCGACAAGCTGGTGGCCGCCGAGAAGGCGATGACCGACAAGCACTACGACATGGCCCGCCGCTACGCCGCCGAAGCCGAAGCCGACGCCCGCGTGGCCGAAACCAAGGCGGAGGCCACCAACAACGCGGCCACGCTGCAGCAGGTGCAGTCGAGCATCCAGTCGCTGCAATCCGAGATCACCCGCCGCGCACCGCCGCCGCCCGCTCCGGTGCCCGGCGTCGCACCAGCCCCCGGCATGGCCGTGCCGCCCGCCGTGCCACCCGTAGCCCCCGCCCGGTAAACGCTGATCGCCCCGCCGCCGATCGCCCGCCCCGAACGAACCTTCCGACAGGCAGACACACCATGCATCCCATCATTCGCCGCACCACCACCCTGGCCACCGCGCTCGTCGCCGCCGGCCTGCTGGCCGCCTGCGCCACGCGCGCCCCGCTCGACTCGGTCGAGAGCGCCCGCGCTTCCGTCAACCGCGCCGCTGGCGACCCCGCCGTCGTGCAGCACGCCCCGCTGGAACTGAAATCCGCCACCGACACGCTGGCCCGCGCCGACCGCGTCTGGAGCGAAGACAACGACGCCGCCGAAGCCAACCACCTGGCCTACCTGGCCACGCAGCGCGCGGACATCGCCTCCAACACGGCCCGCGCCCGCGTGCTGGATGCCGACATCAAGAAGGCCGGCACCGACGCCGAGCGCCTGCGCCTGACGCGCGAGGCCGACCAGGCCCGCCTGCAGGCCGAGGCCAATGCCCGCAGTGCGCAGACCGCCCAGTTGCAGGCCATGAGCGCCGAGCAGCGCGCCGCGCAGAACGAAGCCCGCGTCCGCGCCCTGGAAGCGCAACTGCGCGACATCGAAGCGCAGCAGACCGAGCGCGGCCTGCTGGTCACGCTGGGCGACGTGCTGTTCGCCTTCAACAAGGCCGAGCTGTCGGCGCAGGCCACGCCGCGCCTGGACAAGCTCGCGAACTTCCTGCGCCAGTTCCCGGACCGCAAGCTCATCATCGAGGGCCACACCGACAGCGTGGGCGGCGACGCCTACAACCAGAGCCTGTCGGAGCGCCGTGCCCAGGCCGTGCAGAGCGCACTGGTGCAGCGCGGCGTGGCGCCCGACCGCATCGTCGCGCGCGGCTATGGCAAGACCTACCCCGTGGCGGAGAACGGCTCGGCCGAGGGCCGCGCGATGAACCGCCGCGTGGAGATCGTGATCGCCGACGACAAGGGCAACCTGCGCGGCCGCTGATCGCTGCCCGGGCAATCCCCTCCCCCCACCCCGCCCGGCCCCGTGCCGGCGCGGGGTTTTTCTTGCGCCCGCGATACTGCGCTCCATGACCGCCACCGCCCACGACGTCCTGCACTTCTGGTTCGACCAGTCCACCCCTGCCCAATGGTTCCAGAAGGACAGCGCCTTCGACGACGCCATCCGCGAGCGCTTCGGCGCGCTGCATGCCCGCGCCGCACAGGGCGAGCTGTGGGACTGGCGCGCGGACGCGCCCGGCCGGCTGGCCGAGGTGATCGTGCTCGACCAGTTCTCGCGCAACCTGCTGCGCGGGCAGGCCGGGGCGTTCGCGCACGATGGCATGGCGCTGGTGCTGGCGCAGGAGGCGATCGCCCAGGGGCTGGACGGTGCGCTGCCGCCCGAGCAGCGCACCTTTCTCTACATGCCGTTCATGCACAGCGAATCGGCGCGCATCCAGGCCGAATCGGTGCGGCTCTTCGCGGCGCTGGGACGCCCCGAGAACCTCGACTTCGCGCAGCGCCACCGCGTGATCGTGGACCGCTTCGGCCGGTTTCCCCACCGCAATGCCGCGCTGGGGCGCGAGAGCACGGCCGAAGAAACGGCCTTCCTGCGCGAGCCCGGCAGCGCCTTCTGACGCGCAAAGCCCCTGCCGGCGCCAAGGGCGGCCCGGCGACTGCCTTGGAGCAAAAACACCTCCATGCCGCCGTATCCATTGAATATTTTGCTATTTATTTAATAGCAAACGGCAAGAAGCTTGCAGAGACCGGCGCAGGCACTGTAAATTAATACAGTGCATCGCCTCTCCTCCAAGCTCGCCATCCTCGCCGACGCGGCCAAGTACGACGCCTCCTGCGCGTCCAGCGGCTCGGCCCCCCGCCACAGCGTGGGCGGGCGCGGCATCGGCTCCACCGAGGGCATGGGCATCTGCCACAGCTATGCGCCGGACGGCCGCTGCATCTCGCTGCTGAAGATCCTGCTCACCAATTTCTGCACCTACGACTGCCTGTACTGCGTGAACCGGGTCAGCAGCAACGTGCCGCGCGCGCGCTTCACCGTGCAGGAGGTGGTGGACCTCACGCTCGATTTCTACCGCCGCAACTGCATCGAAGGGCTCTTCCTCTCCAGCGGCATCATCCAGAGCCCCGACTACACGATGGAGCTGGTGGTGGAGGTGGCCCGCGTGCTGCGCGAGGAGCACGACTTCCGTGGCTACATCCACCTCAAGACCATTCCCGACGCCTCGCCCGAATTGCTCGCGCGCGCCGGCCGCCATGCCGACCGCCTGAGCATCAACGTGGAGCTGCCCACGCCCGAGGGGTTGGCCTCGCTCGCGCCCGAGAAGAACGGCACGGCCATCCGCCGCTCGATGGGGCGCATGGCCGTGCGCATCGCCGAGGCGCGCGAGGCCCGCCGCGAGCAGCAGGGCGCCGCCGCCCAGCCGCGCTCGCTGCCCGGCGCCCCCACCCGCCCGGCGGCGGCACCGGCCTTCGCGCCGGCCGGCCAGAGCACCCAGATGATCGTGGGGGCCGACGGCGCGGACGACCGCACCATCCTGGCGGCGAGCGCCGGGCTCTACGGCGGCTTCGGGCTGCGCCGCGTGTACTACTCGGCCTTCAGCCCCATCCCCGATGCGTCGCGCGCGCTGCCGCCCGCCGCCCCGCCGCTCGTGCGCGAGCACCGGCTCTACCAGGCCGACTGGCTCATGCGCTTCTACGGGTTCTCGCACGACGAGATCGTGCCGCCCGCGCCCGGCCCCGCGCACGCCGGGAACGGCCCCAGCGGCGGCAGTGCCCCCGGCATGCTGTCGCTCGACATGGACCCCAAGCTGGCCTGGGCTGTGGCGCACCCCGAGCGCTTTCCCGTGGACCTGAACCGCGCGCCGCGCGAGCTGCTGCTGCGCGTGCCGGGGCTGGGCGTGACCTCCGTCGACCGCCTGCTGGCCGCCCGGCGCGTGCGGCGGCTGCGCCACGCCGACCTCGCCCGGCTGCGGGTACCGCTCGCCAAGGTACTGCCCTTCGTGGAAGCGGCGGACCACCGCCCGGGCCGGCTGCTCGAATCGCCGCGGCTGGCGGCGTCCTTCGCGCGCCGGCCGCTGCCGGCGCAGGCGGAGCTGTTCGCATGAGCGGCGGCGAAAGCGGGGCTGCGGCGGGCGGGCGCGGCCCCGGCCGCTCCGACCGCACCGTGGAACTGGCCCACCCCACCGACTGGCCGGGCTTCCGGCAGGCCGCGCGCGCACTGCTCCAGCAGGGCTGCCCGCCGGATGCCGTGCACTGGTGCGCCGCCGGAGACAGCGCGGACGGCGATCTGTTCGCCGAAGCCGGCTGCGGCGCGCCCATGCCGGACGCGGCAGATGGCTTTTCTTTGATGCACGGCGGGCCTGCCGAAGCTGCAGCCACCAGCGAAGCCCCGCGCGTGCCCGCCGCGTTCCTGCCGCTGGGCGAGCGGGTGGTGCTGCACCGCGATCCCGCGCGCTTTGCGCTGCTCTACCGGCTGCTGTGGCGGCTGGTGCACGAGCCCGGCCTGCGCGCCGACCCGCTCGACCCCGACCGCCTGCAGGCCGGCCAGATGGCCCGCGCCGTGGCGCGCGACGTGCACAAGATGCGGGCCTTCGTGCGGTTTCGGCCCGTAGCCGGGCCGGGGGACGAGCCGCTGCACGTGGCCTGGTTCGAACCCGACCACCGCATCGCGGTGGCCAATGCCCCGTTCTTCGTGCGCCGTTTCACGCAGATGCGCTGGGCCATCCTCACGCCCGATGCGAGCGTGCATTGGGACGGGGCGCAACTGCACACCGGCCCCGGCGCCAGCCGCGCGGACGCACCCGCCGCGGACGACGGCGAGGCCCTCTGGCTCACCTACTACCGCAACACGTTCAACCCCGCGCGGCTCAAGATGGACATGATGCGGCGCGAGATGCCCACGCGCTACTGGAAGAACCTGCCCGAGGCCGCGCTGATCGGCGAACTCGCGCAGGGCGCGGCCGAGCGCAGCGGGCGCATGGTCGATGCGCCGGGCACCGTGCCGCGCCGCCGTATCGCGGGGCGGCCCGTGGCGGGGCCGGCCTGAGGGCGGCGCACCGGGCAATCGTGCGGGAAGGCACCGGCCTCCAGGGTGCCGGTTTCTGCGCGCCTATTCGGTGGCGGTTCGGATGGTCTCGCGCCCGTTCTTGTCCTTGAGCCGGCCCAGGTCGGTATCGATGGCGCGGCCCAACTTTTCCACGGCGGCGGTGAACGCATCGGCCAGCTTGTCGGCATCGGCGTTGACGGCGATCGGCTGGCGCCCGGCCGGCCGGGTCTGGATCACGCAGCGCTTGTCGGCGCTGCCGGACTTGCCGGCATCCACGTCGGAGAGGTGCACCTCGACGCGCGTCAGGTGGTCGCGGAACCGTGCAAGCCGGGTGGTCGTTTCGCTCTGGATCCATTGAACGAGCGATTCGCCGCCCTGGATGTATTCGTCGTGCTGGACCTGTACTTGCATGCGTGCCTCCTTGGGATTGCAACGGGATGGAAAACCGGAAATGGCGAGAGCGAAAAAAGCTTCGTGCCCCGAGAGTCGCGGCAGTCCGCGGAAAAACAAGCCCCCGTCCGGCCCCATGGTGCACGAAGGTGATGCGAAACGCATCCGGCGCACAGGAGGATCGGACACGCGGCAGGCCGCTGCGGCGGCGGGCTCCTACAGAAGAGCCCGCAACGTCGGTGCTACAACCCCTGCATGCCCCATGTCCCATCCTCCCGGGGTGCGCCGCCCGCGCGGCGCGCCCCTGCCCAGCCCGGTTGACCCGCATGCCGCTGCCCGCCAACAAGCGCCTCAAGATCGGCCTCTCCGCCTGTTTCTCGCACGCAGACCCCGCCCGGTCCCTCTTCACCAACAAGACGCTGCAATACGTCGAGCAGTCGATCGCGCACTGGATCATGTCGGCCGGCGCGATGGTCGTGATGGTGCCCTGCCCGACGGGCGAGACCGCGCGGGGCGACGTGACGCTCGCGCATTACGCCGAGTGGCTGGATGGCGTGGTGATGCACGGTGGCTCCGACGTGTGGCCCGGCACCTACGGCGAAGTGCCGCTCAAGGACGCCTGGCTCGGCGACCGCATCCGCGACCTCTACGACCTGGCCGTGGTGGAAGCCTTCGAACAGGCTGGCAAGCCGATCTTCGGCGTGTGCCGCGGCCTGCAACTCATCAACGTGGCCTTCGGCGGCACGCTCTACCAGGACATCGAGACCCAGCACCCCGGCGCGCAGCAGCACCGCAATGCGGTCACCTACGACCAGCACTTCCACGAAGTGGAGCTGGTGCCGGGCACCCGGCTGTCGCACCTTTATCCCGAGCAGCCGCGCATGGTGGTCAACAGCATCCACCACCAGGGCATCAAGAACCTCGCGCCGGGTTTCGAGATCGAGGCCTGGAGCCACCCCGACGGTGTGCCCGAGGCGATCCGCCGCCGCGCGCAGTCGGGGCGCGGCTACATCGCGGCCACGCAGTGGCATCCGGAGTTCTTCAAGCCCGGTGCCGCGCAGACGATGGACGACGCGCCCATCCTGAACGACTTCCTCGCGGCCTGCATCCGGGCCAAGGCGCGCCCCCTTCCCGGCCACAGCCCCTTCCAGATCCGCGACCGCGCCGCGCGGTTGCTGCGCCAAGCACTGCTGCGGCGTTGAACGGCCCGGCCGCAGGGAAAGACAGCCGAGCAGCTTGCGGTCTTTTCGGCGTTTCACCCTTTCATCGGTTTCCGATCACCTGTAACATCGTTCGCACAGGTTCGACACAGGTGGCACAGACCACTCTTCTTCCCGGGTGAACCAGGCCCGGGGCCTCCGGCGGACCGGAGGCGCATTCGCCCGTTGCGGCGCGCACCATAACGACAACTCGGCTATCCGCTCAAGCGCCCGGCATCGGTTTTTTTCTTGGAGAGGAGAAAGCGATGGAAGCGAGATCCAACCCGCCGGCACGCCCCGTGCCGTCCCCATCCCGGCCCAAAGGCCGCAGGCGCAGCGCGCTGGCGGCTGCGGCGGCCGGCATCCTGGTGCTGGCCGGCAGCGCCACCGCCCCCCTGGAAGCGGCCACCCTGTCGGGCGTGCTCGGCGCACGCATGATGCTCACGTCCGGCTGCGTGATCAACGGCGGGCCCGGCACCGTGTCGGGCGCCGACTTCGGTACGCTGGATTTCGGATCGCGGCCGGCCACGTTCGTGGGCACGGCCACTGCCACGGCCAGCGGCGGCGAAGGCGGCGCGGGCGTCACCCAGATCGTGTGCTCGCCGGAGATCACCGCGTTCAGCATGACCATCGACGGCGGCACCAACCCCGGACAGGGCGCGGGCGTCGGCACCGGCACGCGCGCGATGTCCAATGGCTCCGCCTTCCTGCCCTACGACGTCTACCGCGATCCGGGCCACACGGTGCCGTTCACCGCGGCCACGGCCATCACGGGGATCGCCGTGCCTTCGGCCGGCAACCCGTTCGCGCTGCCGATCTACGGCCTGGTGAACAAGACCAATGCCGTGGCGCTGCCCGCCGGCCTCTACACGGACCAGCTGCAGGTCACCCTGACCTTCTGACCGGCCCGCCGACGCTTTGAAGGCCGCCGGCGACCGGCGGCGAGGGAGGAGTCTCATCCATGCGAAACGCCCTGCGGCGCGGCGTGGGCGCGCCGCTGCATTGCCGGCGACGAAGCCGACCACGCCGGGCCTGCTGCTGTTGACGTTGCTGTCGCTGCTGGCGGCCGCCCCGGCCGTACCGGCCACCATTCCCACCACGGGCAGCTTCTCGGTCAATGCCGCCATCGTGCGCGGCTGCATGGTGGCCGGCGGCAGCGGGCAGACCACGGGCCTGAACTTCGGGACCATCGATTTCGGCACGCACTCCGCCGTGCGCACGGGCAACGAGACACGGCTGGCCGGCTCGGGCATGGGTGGGCAGGCGCTGATCCAGTGCACGCCCGGCACGGCGGTGCAGGTGGCCGCGGACGAAGGCCAGCATGCGCAGGGCGGGCAGCGCCGGCTCTCCAACAGCGCGGGAGGCTACGTGCCCTATGCGCTTGCCCTGATCGCCACCACCACGGCCGCCCTGGTGCCGAACGTTCCGGCGGGCATCACGCTGGGCGCCACGGCCACCGCACTGCCGCTGCAGGGCACGGTCACGTTCCCGGGCTTCGGGCTGGCGGCGGGCACGTACACCGATACCGTGAGGGTCACGCTCTCATGGTGAAACGGTGCCTGCCCACCCGCTCGCCCCCGCGGAGCCGCAGCTTCGCAGCCCTGCTGCCGGTGCTGTTACTGGCCTGGCTGCTGCTGGCCGCGGCCGGGGCCGCGCGCGCCGCCACGCCCCTCATGATCTGGCCGGTGGACCCGGTCATCGCCGGCGACCAGCGGGCCGTCGCGCTCTGGGTCGAGAACCGGGGCACCGAGCCCGTGGCGCTGCAGGCCCGCGTGCTCGGCTGGCAGCAGGAGAACGGCGACGACCGCTTCGTTGCCCAACAGGCCGTGGTCGCCAGCCCCCCCATCAGCCAGATCCCGCCGGGGGCGCGGCAGATGGTGCGGCTCATCGCCACGCTGCCCGTGCCGCCCGGCCAGGAACACGCCTACCGCGTGCTGCTCGACGAGCTGCCCGCACCGACGGCGGCGATGGAAGCCCCGCCCGGCGCGCCCCGGCCCGCGGCGCCCACCACGCAGCTCGGGGTGCGGCTGCAGATCCGCTACGCGATCCCGCTCTTCGTCTATGCGCCGGGCACGCTCGGCCCGCGCATGCCCGCCACCCACGCCAGCCTGCTGGCGAACCTCGGGGTGGGCGACGTGCTGGAGCCCGTGCTGCGCTGGGAGGTGGAACGCGATCCGGCGGGCACGCACCACCTCGTCGTGCGCAACGCGGGGCCGGGGCACGCGCGGCTCACCGCCGTGCGCTGGCAGTCCGCCGGCGGCACGGACACGGTCGTCACCCCCGGCCTGCTGGGCTACGTGCTGCCGCACAGCCACCGGCGCTGGGAGCTGGAGCGCGCGCCTCCGCCGTCGCACGAACTGCAGGCCACCGTGAACGGGCGCGAGGCCCCACTGCCCCGTGCCGCGCAATGACCCCGCACGCCACCGCCGCACCCGTGCCCGGGCGGGCGCCGGCCGCCGCCTGCCGGCCTGCCTGGCGCTGCTGGCCTGCCTGCCGCGGCTGCTGTCCGCCAGCGACCATGCCCTGCCGCCCCCCGCGCCGGGGCAGGCCGCGGCACCGGCCATGCTCTACCTGGAGGTGGACGTGAACGGCCGCGCGAGCGGCGAGCTGGTGCCCGTGCGCCAGCGCGGGCCGCATTTCGAGATCGATGCGCAGGTGCTGCGGCGCCTCCACGTGCGCACCGACCGGCCGGACGGCGCGCTGGTGGCCGTGGACGGGCTGCCGGGCGTCACCGTGGCCTACGACAGCCTGGCGCAGCGCCTGCGCATCGACGTGCCGCCCGCATGGCTGCCCGGACAGGTGCTGGGCGCCGAGCCGCGCGAGGACGTGGTGGTGTCGCAGGGCACGGGGCTGCTGATGAACTACGAGCTGTACGCCACCCGGTCGCGTGGGCGCACGGCCGCCTCGGTGTGGTCGGAGCAGCGCTTCTTCGGCTCGCACGGCGTGGTCTCCAACATGGGCATCCTGCGCCGCACCGATGGCGGCGCGGGCGACGGCTACCTGCGCTACGACACCGCCTGGACCGACACCAACGCCGCCACGGCCACCTCCTGGACGGCGGGCGACCTCATCACCGGCGCACTCGCCTGGACCACGCCGGTGCGCCTGGGCGGCGTGCAGTGGGCACGCAATTTCGCCGCGCGGCCCGACCTCGTCACCTACCCCATGCCCGAGTTCGCCGGCCAGGCGGCCGTGCCTTCGGCAGTGGACGTGTTCATCAACGGCTTCCGGGCCGGCCGGCACAACGTGCAGCCCGGGCCGTTCACGCTAGGCGAGCTGCCGGCCGTGAGCGGCGCCGGCACGGCCTCCGTGGTCACCACCGATGCGCTGGGCCGGCAGGTGGTCACCTCCGTGCCGTTCTACGTGAGCAGCCAGCTGCTGCGGCCCGGGTGGACCGATTATTCGGTCTCGCTCGGCGCCCTGCGGCGCGCCTACGGCCTGCGCAGCTTCGCGTACGGCCGACCGCTGGCCGCGGGCGTGGTGCGGCGCGGGCTCAACGATGCGGTCACCGTCGAAGGGCAGGCCCAGGCGGGCCAGGGGCTGGCGGTGGTGGGCGCGGGCGGCGTGGCGCGCTGGGGCACGCTCGGCGTGTTCAACGGCTCGCTCTCGCACGGCCGCTCCGAAGGGGCGGCCGGCGGGGCCGGCAACCGCCCCGGCGGCTGGCAATGGAGCGCGGGCTACCAATACCACACGACGCGCGGGGGCGTGTCGCTCCTGGAGACACGGCGCACGCCGGGCTTCGGCGACGCGGGCGACTACGGCGGCGATGCGCAGCGCCCCTACCAGCGCACCCGCCAGATCAACGCCAGCCTGGTGCGCGGCATCGGTTCGCTGGGTGCGGGGTGGATCGACCTGCGCGGCGGCCCCGGCACGCCGCGCAGCCGCATCGCCTACGCGAGCTACAGCGTGCCGGTGGGGCGCGAGGCATTCTTCTCGCTCACCGCGGGCCGCACCGTCGAGACGGGCGAAACGCAGCTCCGGTTCCAGCTCACCTACCTGCTCGATGCATTGCTCACCGCGCAGGCCGCCGCCACGCGCACGGGGCGGGCCACGCAGGGCGAGGCGAGCCTGCAGCGCAGCCTGCCCAGCGATGGCGGCCTGGGCTGGCACCTGGGCCATACGCGCAGCGGCTCCACCGGCGGCAGCGCGGGCGGCAATTACCGGCTGGCGAGCGCGCAGTACCAGGGCCGCAACGGCATGGTGCAGGGCGGGCTCTTCGGCACGGCCACGGACACCACGCACTGGGCCGGGGCGTCGGGCTCGCTCGGCCTCATGGACGGCTATGCGTTCGCGGCCAACCGCGTCACGGACGGCTTCGCGCTGGTCTCCACCGAAGGCACGCCCGACGTGCCGATCACCTTCAACCACCAGCCCGCCGGCACCACGGACGCGCAGGGCTACCTGCTCGTGCCCAACGTGCCCGCCTACTACCCGGCGCGCTATGCGATCGACCCGCTCTCGCTGCCCGCCGACGTGCACACGCCCGAGCTGGAACGCCGCGTGGCCGTGGCGCGCGGCACCGGCACGCTGGTGCACCTGCCGGTGCTGCGCATGCGCACCGCCACGATCACGCTGGTTGGCGCCGACGGCACGCCGCTGCCGCCGGGCAGCGCGGTGGTGCACGAGCAGGGCCGCGTGCCCACGGTGGTGGGATGGGACGGCGTGGTCTACCTCACGGCGCTGCACCCGCGCAATACGCTGGTGGCGCGCACGCCCGACGGCCGCGAGTGCCGCGCCGCCTTCGACGAGGCCGACCACGCCGCGCGGCGCGACCTGCGCGTGGTGTGCCGCGCGGGCGCGGAGCCCGGTGCACCGGCCGCGGCAGGGAGCACGCTGTGATCCGGCACCCGCGACGGGCCCTGGCCCTGGCCGCCGCGGGCTTCGCCGCGCTGGGCTGCCGCCCCGCCGCCGCCGATTGCGTGCAGACCGAGACGGGCGGCAACCTCGGCTCCGTGCCGTCGCAGCGCGTGCTGTCGGGGCCGGCCATCACCACCACCGCGCAGTTCACGATGGCGTGCGGCGGCATCGTGCTTTCCGCGCTCGGCACGCCCACCGTGCGGGCCAAGTTCGTGAGCCCCACCAGCGGGCTCACGCTCAAGAACGGCAGCAACCCGCCCATCCCCTACCAGATCACCGACCTGGGCGGCATCAATTACACGCAGGGCCTGCTGGTGATCAATGCGAGCGGCTCGAACGTGCTCTCGCTGCTGAGCAACAACACCGCGGGCGTGCCGCTGCGCATCACCACGTCGCCCGGGGCGAACGTGCCCGCGGGCACCTATACGGACACGCTCAGCGTCAACTGGGAATACGCCAACATCTGCGAAGGCCTGCTGGGTGTGGGCAACCTGTGCGTGGGCACGCCGCGCAACGGCAACGTGAACCGCCTGCTCACGGTGCAGCTCGTGGTCACCAACGACTGCACGTTCGCCGCGCCGGACGTGCAGTTCGGCGCGGCGCCGCTGCCCTCGGCGTTTCCGACGGTGACGGGCAGCGTCTCGGTGGTGTGCACGCGGGGGCTGTCGATCACCGTGGGGCTCGGGCCCGGCACGTACCCGGCCGGGGGGCGGCGTCAGATGGCCAGCGGCGGCAACCGGCTGGCCTACGACCTGTTCCGCGGGGATGGCAGCGTGTGGGGCACGGCGGCCGGCGCGCGCGTGGCGGGAACGGCCCTCACCGACGGCATCACGCCGATCTCGCTGCCCTACACCGGCCGCGTCTATGGGGACCAGAGCCCCCCGCCGCCCGGCGTGTACCAGGACAACGTGGTGGTGGACGTGCAGTTCTGACGCCCAGCGCGCCCGAAGCCGGCGGGCGCGCTCCGGTCAATGGTGGTGGCCGTGGCCGCCGTGCACATGGCGGTGGGCCACTTCCTCGGCCGTGGCGGGGCGCACCTCGGTCACCTTGCACGAGAACCGCAGCGCCTGGCCGGCGAGCGGGTGGTTGCCGTCCAGGTGCACTTCGGGGCCCTTGATCTTGACCACGTTGAACACGTGCGGCTGGCCGTCGTCGGTCACGCCGCGCAATTGGCCGCCCACCTTCACGCCGGGGGGAAATTCGCTCTTGGGGATGCTGCGCACGAGGCTTTCGTCGCGCTCGCCGAAGGCATCCGCCACGGCCAGCTCGACCGTGGTGGTGAAGCCCGCGGCCTGCCCTTCCAGCGCGGCCTCGACCTTCGCGAAGAGGTTGTCGTAGCCCCCGTGCAGGTAGGCCACATGGCCCGAATCCAGCGGCTTGCCCTGCGTGTCGGTGATCTTGTAGGTCAGGGTGACCGCGGTGTCCTTGGTGATGTTCATGGCTGGAGTTCTGGAGAAGAGAGATGGAGCGGGTGGCCGCCACCGCGGAGGTGGCGCCGCACCCGGGCGGCACGGCCGAAGCGCCATTGTCAGGCATGGCGGCTGCCCGGCAGCGGCCCGCGCCCGGGCGCTCCGCGCACTTTTCAGGCGGCGGGAAGCGCGGGCTCCGGGACCTCGTCGGCGGCACCGCCCGGCCGCCGCGCGAAGCGCCGCGCTTCGGGCCCGTGCACCGGCGCGCCGTCGCCCCAGGGCCAGCCGCCGAACTGCGTGCGCCGGTAGTCGGCGAGCGCCTCGTGGATCTGCGCCTGCGTGTTCATCACGAAGGGCCCGTACTGCACCACCGGCTCGCCCAGCGGGCGCCCCTGCAGCAGCAGGAATTCGGCCGCCTCGGTGGCGCTGCCGTTGAACAGCTCCACCGCCTGGCCGGCGCGCAGCTCCAGCGCCGCGTGGCCCACGGACTCGCCGGCCACGCGCACGCCCTCACCCGCGAAGTGGTAGAGCATGCGCCGCGTGCCCTCGCCCGCCGCGGCCGGCAGCACGTGGCGGGCGCCGGGCGCGAGCCGCAGCGTCCAGATCGCGAGGTCGGAGGCCGGCCGCGCGGCCCAGGAGTGCGGCGGCGGCGCCAGCGGCCGGAGCGAGGCGCCGGGCGGGCTGCCCGCGATCACGGTCACCTCGGTGCGGCGGCCTTCGCCGTCGGTGCTCTGCAGGCGGGGAATGTCGCCCGCCCAGAACATCGTGAAATGCGGCGGCACCATCTTGTCCGCCGCGGGCAGGTTGAGCCAGATCTGGAACAGCTCCAGCGGGTTCGGCTGCGCGGCATCCAGCAGCGGGAACATCTCGGAATGGACCACGCCCTGCCCGGCCGTCAGCCACTGCACGTCGCCCTGCCCGAAGCGGGCGGCCGCGCCCAGCGAATCGGCATGGTCGATCAGGCCCTTGCGCACGATGGTCACGGTCTCGAAGCCCCGGTGCGGGTGCGGCGGGAAGCCGGGCACCACGTCGCCGTGGTACATGCTCCAGCCGTCCTTGCGGGAGAAGTCCTGCCCGATCTGCCGGCCCGCGAGCGGCGCATCGGGGCCCAGCCGCGCATTGCCGCGCGGATAGGCATCGTCGTGGTGGGCGCAGAATAGGAACGGGTCCAGCGTGGGCCAGAGCGGGCCCAGGGGCTGGAGGCTGAGCACGGGGGAAGCGGCGGCAAGGGTGGTCATGGGGGCATTCTCCGGGCGGCAGGGGCCGCCATCCTGCCCAGGTGGGGCCGGGGCGGCGGTCTCCAACCACCGCCCCGCGCAACACACCGGTGCATGCATGGAACGCCGGCCCACCGCCCCCATGCCAGCCGCCCCGGTCAGTGCAGCACGCGACCGGGCGCGAAGGGATCGTCGTGCGGCCGCTCCAGGCCGCCGGAGACACCATCGATGCCGCGGTGCAGGAACACCGCCACCGAGACGGGGCCGCCCTGCGCGGCCGTGCCGTCGCCGGCCGGCCGGGGCACCTCGAACACCGCGCAGGCCTCCGGGTGGGGCAGCACCGCCGCGTGCCGCGCGGGGTCGAAGGCCACCACCTGCAGCGCGAACAGCCCCTGCAGGTCGGAGCGGGCATCCGATTCGCTGTGCAGCAGATGCCGGCCGTGGCCCGCCGCGCCGAGGGCGGAGGCCGCATACACGGCCGGGTCGAAACCGCTCTCCTGGAGCAACTGCGGCACGGCCTGCGCCAGCGCGGCGCGGAGATCGCCGCCCTCCGCGCGGGCCGCGTGCGCCGCATCGCCCGACCGCCACGCGGTCAGCACGTTGTCCAGCGCCTGCTGGTGGTGGCGGTGCTGCGCCAGCGCGCCGGCGCCGGCAGGCTGGGCGTAGACCGCCGGCAGCCGGCCCTCGGACAGCGCGAGCCAGCCCTTCTGCCCGTGCCAGGTGCCGCGCGGCACGGCGGCGCCCACCATGGCGTCCAGCGCCAGGCTGCCGTCCGCGGCGCGGCTCTCGGTGGCGATGCGGTAGGCCTGGGCCAGCAGCGGATCGGGTGCATCGCCCGTTTCCGCGAGCCGCTGCATGCCGGCTTTCCAGTAGTCGGCGCTCGGGCCG
Organism: Paracidovorax konjaci; assembly: GCF_900112675.1. Classification (GTDB taxonomy): domain Bacteria; phylum Pseudomonadota; class Gammaproteobacteria; order Burkholderiales; family Burkholderiaceae_C; genus Paracidovorax; species Paracidovorax konjaci. The sequence goes on from NZ_FOMQ01000008.1 coordinate 71,602, forward strand.
CCGAGCTTCTTGCCGTCGCGCTCGAAGCCGCCATCGCTCGACGCGATGAAAAAGGCCAGCCGCTCGGCGGTGAGGCCCTCGTCGTCGCCGAAGACCTTGCTCAGCGACTTGGCGCTCTCCGGGTTGGTTTCGAACAGCAGGGCGTGCAGGGTGCTGCCGTCGTCCATCTGTACGGGGCGCACCACGGGCCGGTACATGAGGCTGGAGCGCGGCGCGCCCTCCGCGTCGGGCGGGCTGCGCAGGTCGGCCTCCGCGCCCACTTCCCGGGCCAGCAGCACGGTGAGCAGTTCTTCCGCGCGGTCGAACGGCAGCTTGAGGAGCGTGCCCGGCACCTGTCCGCCTTCCGACGGCGCGATCGACGCCACGGCGCCCGGGTGCTGCGGCCGGCCGCGGTATTCGGTGCTGGCGACGTAATCCATGCGGTAGTCGATGGCGCGCGCGGGCTGGGTGTCGCGGCCTTCGATCACCTCGGCCTGGCTGGCCTTGCCCAGCTCCTGGTGGTTGTTGGTGCGCAGGGACCAGAAGCCGAAGACGGGGACGAAGTCGATACCCGAGGCCTCGACGTGGCGGCGCAGCTCGTTCACCGCGTGGGCGACCGTTTCGCGTTCCTTGGCGTTGAGCCGCTGCCGCTGCTCGGGCGGGAGCGCGGCCATGCGCTTCCAGGCCGCATCGGAGATCGCGGGGCGCGCGGCCTGCGCAGGCGCGCCGCCCCCCGCCGGCAGCCTGGCCGTGCGGGGCCGCCTGGGCTCCGCGCCCAGGGCCGGCGAGGAGCGCCGCGGCACATCCGGCCCTCCGGCGGCCGCGGCGGACGACTGCGGGGCGGCTGGCAGAGGCCCCGCCTCCAGCGCGGGCAGGCGGGGCGAGGTGGGAGACGGCGGCGAGCCGATGCGGTGGGGAAAGACCATGGCGGAAGACTCCAGACAGAAAGGAAATCGAAAGGACGGACGGCGCGGGTGGCACCCTGCCCTTGCCCGCCCGAACCGGAACTGTCGGATTCCTCTGCATGAAAACCCTGCTCCTTCCCGAAGGAGTGGCACGGTCCGCGAAGCCGCGCGCGTGCATTGCACGCCGGAAAGCGGCTGGAAAAACCAAAAACAAATATGCAAATGCGCCGTCCGAATAAGCGCGGCAGGCGGAGCCCGGCGAAGCAGCCCCGGCCGGTCGGGGCGACCGGCTGCAAAGGCCCTGGCGGCCAGCCCCTCGCGTGCGGGGCGGCGCGCCCGCGGCCCGCGCGTCAGCCGCGCAGCGGCTGCACCAGCTCCGTGCGCCAGGTGGCGGGGTCGCCGCCCATCTCGGGGCCGGTCACGTAGCGCTCCCAGGCGTCGTCCGTGGCCTGCAGGCCCTGCGCATCGATCCACGCTCGGAACGCCGCCCAGGCGCCCGGCAGGTCTTCGTAGCGCCCGCGGTACTCGGTGCGCGCGGCCTGCATGGCGGGCCATTCGCCGGGCCGCATGGCGCCGTTGGGCGCCGCGCCCACGGGCGACTCCAGCGGCACGCCGATGTGGAAGTCGAAGGTGTCCGTGGGGCGGCGCAGGTGGTGCGTGAAGAGCGGGCCCGCAGGCTTGGCGCCCTGCGCGGCCAGCGCGTCCATCAGGCTGCGCACGCCCTGGCCCATCGCCTGCTGGATCTCTTCGCGCGTGCAGGCCACGGGCCAGAGTGCCACGGGCTGCGCGGCGAACGTGGCGATGCGGGGGGTGTCGATCATCGGGATTCCTTTGGGGGCAGGGCGGGGGTTGCGGGCACGGCAGCTTCCGTGGGGGCCACCATGTGCACGGTGCGCACGGGCACGCCGAACTGTACGCCCAGCGATTCCAGCTCGCGCATGAGCGCGAGGTTGATGGCCTGCTGCACGTCCATGTAGGCATTGAAGCCCGGGTCCAGCACGATGTAGACCACCTCGTACTCCAGCGCGTTGGCGCCGAAGGCCTTGAGGTGGGCCCGGTCGAAGCGCACCTTCTCCTGCGCCTCGATGATGCGGCGCACGGCCTGCGCCACGGCCTCGGCCTGCGGCGCCGTGGTGGTGTAGCTCACCGTGAAGTTGAAGACGATGCGCCGCTCCTGCAGGTAGCGGTAGTTGTTGATGGTCTGCTTGAGCAGGTCGGTGTTGGACATCACCACCTGCTCGCCGCCGAGGCTACGGATGCGCGTGGTCTTCACGCCGATGCGCTGCACCGTGCCCGCCACGCCGCCCACGACGATGAAGTCGCCCACCTCGAAGGGCTTGTCCACCGCGATGGCGAGCGAGGCGAACAGGTCGCCCAGCACGTTCTGCACGGCCAGTGCGATGGCGATGCCGCCCACGCCCAGGCTGGCCACGAAGGCCGTGATGTTGACCCCGAGGTTGGCCAGCATGGCCAGCACGATGGTGGCCCACAGCAGCGTGCGCAACCCCCACGACATCAGCGTGCCCGAGGCGCTCACCTGCAGCGACGGCGCCCCCAGGTGCCGCGCCTCGTAGCGGCGGATCGCGATGCCGATCGCGCGCGTGCCCCAGAGCGCCATCTGCAGGGCCAGCGCGATGAACCACAGTTGCCCCACGCGCGCCTGCCAGCGCGGCGCCAGGTCCAGCATGCCCACGCCGACCAGCAGCGCCACCAGCAGGATCAGCAGGTGGCTGGTGCCGCCCAGCACGTCGGCCACGATGGCGGCCACGCCACCCGCGCCTTCCTTGCCGCCGGCAGCCGCCGCGCGGCCCTCGGCGATGCGCCGGCTGCGGCGCTGGGCCACGCCCAGCAGCAGCGTGATGGCGAGGTACACGCCCAGCGCCGCGGCCACCGCCAGGGCGATGCTGGAGAGGGACAGCCCCCAGACCGCTTCGTCGCGGAACCAGGACAGCAGGGTCGGGGAAGGGGTGGATGGATCGTCGTGCGGCATGTCGCTCCTTGTCTCGAAAACCCGTGGCGGCGCTCCGCCTGCGGCGGCACCGGAATCGGGAGGGTGGGTGGGTGGTGGGTGAATCGTCGGGCGGTGGCGCGCGGCGCACCGCCCAGGCATCGGATTGCCTCCATGCCGCCGTATCCATTGAATACTTTGCTATTTATTCAATAGCAAACCAAGGAGACAGAAGGAGGCTTGGGCGCTGGAGAAGAGGGGCCCCGCGGCCCGTCCCCGGCCCGCCCGGCTCAGACGTCGGCGGCGATGGCTGGCTCGCTCTTGCCCAGCGCGTCCAGCGTCACGTGGATCTGCGGTGCGTCGATGAGGTCCGGGCGTTCGCCGCCCACGTCGGCCAGCGCGGTGAACTGCCCGTCGAGGAAGAGGAAGGTGATCGCGCCCACCACGCCGGCCAGCGCGTGCTCGGGCGATTCGAAGCCCGACGAAGCGATCTTCTCGTCCGCATCGAGCTGGAAGGCGTAGCCCTTGCCTTCGCGGTCCAGGCGGCCCAGGTCGATGAGCTTGTCCTTCACGTTGCTGGCGTACACGCGGCCGTTGGCGGCGTAGAAGGTGAAGGGCACGGCGGTGGGGGCGGCAGCGGCCGCGCGGACACCGGCGGAGGGGACGGGAGTCGTCATGGCTGTGGTCCTGTGCTGAAGGGCCGCGGCGCCATGCCGCGGCGCGGTGGCAGGGGAGGAAAGCGGAAGGGGGAGAAAGGAACGAACCGAAAGGCGCGGAGCGGGCCACGCGCAGCGGCCGGCTGAGGCCATCGTAGGCAGGCGGGGGGCCGCCCGCTGTAGGAGGAGGCCCCACACGCCCCGGCATCCACCGCGCGCCCGGCGGCGGGCCGGGCCCTCCGCCCCGCCCCCGGCCCGACGTCAGTGCGGTGAGGGCGACGGCGGCGACGGCGGCTGCGCGCGCGGCGTCTCGGCCAGCGCCGCGACCGAGGGCGGCAGCCACCGGTAGCGCGCATCGAGCACGTCGCGGTCGGGCCGGTAGCCCTTCCACTCGATGCGCAGCAGGTTCACCAGCGTGTGCGCCGCCCAGTCCGCGCGCAACGGGCGCTGCGCGAGGCCCAGCGGCGCGAGCGGCGCCCGGCCGTTGTGCCACACGATGGCCGGTATGCGGTAGCCCGCCTCGGTGCCCGGGCTGTGGCCGGCCCAGTTGGCGCCGTGGCCCACCTCCTGCCCGTGGTCCGAGAGGTACATGAACGCGCGGTAGCCGCCGGGCGCGCCGCCCTCGCGCGTGCGCTGCAGGAGGGTGGAGACGATGCCGTCGTGGTAGAGCACGGCCGCGTCGTACTCCTCGCGGCGGTCGCGCAGCCAGCCGGGCCGGCCCGCGCGCGCGAGCGTGGCATCCACCGCGTCGGGGTGGTCGTCGAACGGGTTGGCGCCCGGCGGAAAGCGCAGGTCGTAGTGCGGGTGCGCGCCCAGCAGGTGCAGCACCAGCAGCTTGCGCGGCGCGGGGTCGGCCAGCGCCTCTTCCACGCAGTCGAGCACCTCGCTGTCGAGCGAGGCGCCGGAGCGGCCCGGCGTGCGGTTGTTCATCTCGAATTCATCGGCCAGGCGGCCGTGCAGCTGCTCGATGCCCACGTCGTCGTGGTTGCTCATCCACCAGACCTTGTAGCCCGCCGCGCGCGCCACCGCGATCGCATGGTGCGGGTGCGCCTCGTCGGGCTCGCCGAAGCGGAAGAAGCTGCGCAGCGCGGGCAGCGTGGTCGCATCGGCCGACCAGGCCTGGAAGGCCGTGAACGCCTCGCCCAGCGCCGCCTGCTGCGCCTGCAGGCCCGGCGTGGTGGGGCGGCCATAGCCGTAGAGCGACATGTTGTCGCGGTTCACGCTGTCGGAGATCACCAGCACCACGAGCGCCGGCCCGTCCTCGGCCATCGTGGGCGCATCGGCGCGGGCGCGTTCCAGCAACACCTGCCGCGCCTCCTGCTGGTGGGCCCAGCCGGTGCGCACGTGCTCCACCTTGTGGTTCCACTGCGCCCAGTAGGCCAGCGGATGCAGCCGCCGCCAGGGCTTGCTCGCATAGGCCGCGGCCCCCGTCAGCATCACCGCCCCGCCCAGCCCCAGCAGGGCCGCGCGGCGCGACCGCGAGCGCGGCACCGGCGCCACCGCCGGGGCGGCAGCCCCTGCCGCGCGCTGCGGCGGGCCGCCGCGCCGGCCCCGCAGCACGCACACGGCCAGCACCGCGGCCACGGCGCCCACGAAGCCCGCCGCCAGCAGCGCGCCGCGCCAGTACATGCGCAAGAACTCGGCGCTCTCGCGCGCATTGGTGTTGGCGGCGGCGCCGAGCACCATCGCGCTGTCGGGGGCGGCCTGGTAGGTCTGCAGCAGGTAGGCCCGCGCCACGCCGTCCAGCACGAACACCATCGCCCACGCCCACAGCAGCACGGCGCGCAGCCGGTGCACCCAGCGGCTGCGCACGGGCCAGAACAGCCACGCGAAGGGCGGCGCGGCCAGCACCGCCAGTTGCGCCACGCGCTTGCCGTCGTGGCCCAGCACGATCAATCCCAGCGCCACCAGGCAGGCCAGCACCAGCGGCAGCCAGCCGCCGCGCAGCGACGCCCGGAGCCAGGGGGTGGAGGAAGGGGATCGGGAAGAAAAAGCCATGCGGGGGCGGCCGCGGGGCTGGCATGGCAGCCGCCCACGGCCGGGAAAACAGTGCGGGCGCGGCATTGTGCCGCGCGGGCAATGGCCCCGTGCCACCGTCCAGGATTCGGCCGGCCGGGCGCCCCGCGAGCGGCCTCTTCAAGAAGAAACCGGCTCCATGCCGCCAGTTCCATTGGATAGTTTGCTATTGATTCAATAGCAAACAGGGGTCATGGACGGCGGCGGCCCGCCCACCAGCCGTAGGCGAGGCCCGCCACGCCGAGCGCCGCGACCAGGCCCAGCGTGCCGGCGCGCCGCTTGCGGTGCCCGCCTTCCACGGCCGTGCCGAGCGACGGCGAGAACAGGTTGCCCTCGCTCTCGGCCTCGGGCCTGGCGCGCGCCAGGCCCCAGTCGGAGAGGCAGCGCATCCAGCGGGCCACGGTGCCCGGGGCGACCGCATGGGCCACGCGGCCGGGCAGCGCGCCCATGCCCATCCACGTCACCGCGCGCGGGCGCAGCGCCCGCGACAGCGCCACCACCGCATCCGCAACCCGGTGCGGATCGACCATGGGCAGCGGCGGCCGGATGCGCCGGCCCGTGTAGTTGGCGCCGTGCGAGAGGCCCGGCGAATCGACGAAGGTCGGCGCCACGTCGCAGATGTGGACGTGCGGCAGGTCGGACACCTCGGCGCGCAGGCTCTCCGAGAGGCCGCGCAGGCCGAACTTGCTGGCCGTATAGGCGGCCGCATAGGGCGCCGGCACCCAGCCGCCCACGGAGATGAGGTTGACGAGCCGGCCCGCGCCGCGCTCGCGGAAATGCGGCAGCACGGCGTGCGCGCCATGCAGGTGGCCCAGCAGGTTGGATTCCACCACGCGGCGGTGCGCCTCCACGGGCACCTCGTCGAAGCGGCCGATCGCGCCCACGCCCACGCCGTTCACCCAGACGTCGATGCGCCCGAAATGGCGCAGGGCCTTGTCCGCCAGCGACTGCACGGCCGCGGCGTCGGTGACGTCCGTGGGCACGCCGATCGCATGGCCGCCGGCCTTGCGGCAGGCCAGCGCCACGGGCGCAAGCGTGTCGGCGCTGCGCGAGGCCAGCACCAGGCAGGCACCGCGCCGCGCGAAGGCCAGCGCGATGGCATGGCCGATGCCGCTGGAGGCGCCGGTGATCACCACCACCGGGTGCTCCGGCACATGGCCGGCCGCGGACGCGGCGGAGGAGGAAGGGTCGGAAGCCGCCTCGCCGCCGTCGGCAGGGGCCGGCGGCGTTGCGGAAGCGGAGGAAGGAGCGGAACGCGCGTGGCGATCGGAATCGTCGAAAGCGTCTGAAAGGGGCATGGAGGATGTCCTGCGAGAGCGTGCCCGGCCCTTATGGCCGGGCTCTTGCCCCGGTTGTAGGCCATGCCGTGCCCCGGCCGCGTAGGACGATGCCGGTCACGCCCCGCGCACCGCCGCGCGACTCAGTAGCCGTTGCTCACCGATTCCTGGTGCCTGCGTTGTTCGGCTTCGTCCGCCGCACGACGCTCGGCCGCGGTGGTGGGGATGCTGTCCATCAGGCCCTGGCCGCCCATCCGGCGGATGGCACGGTCGCATTCGGCCACGATCTTTTCGAGCGCGGAATAGTTGGCGAAGCCGCGCAACATGGCCTCCAGCTCCGCGCGTGCGGCCTGCGGCACGTTGTTGCCTTTCAGCGCGGCCTTCAGCGTTTCGGCATTCGCGGCAAGGTCCTTGATGGGGCCGAACTGCTCGCGCGCCCGGCGCAGGGCGGCCGCGTTGCTCTGCAACGCACGCCTTTGGGAGCCCAGGTCCCCGGAGACGACGGGCTCCGGTGTCCGTGAAAAATCCCGGAGCATGCCCATCTGCCGGGCGCCGCCGCGGTCCGCGCCGTTCAGGATGTTGCTCATGAGGATGGTGCCGGTGCGCTGCTCCTTGAGCGCATCGATCGCGTCGTCGGCATCGTCGGCGGCGTCGTAATCCCCGTCCATTTCCGCGTTGTCGCGCAGGTTGATCAGGTCGTAGAGCTGCCTGTCCGAGGCCCTGACCTGCTTCAGCAGCGCCTCCGCGGCCTTCTCCAGCGGCGTCTGCTCCGGCTTGCCCGCCTCCGCCGTGGACACCGCGGGCCGGGGCACCGCGGCCGTGGCGGGGCGCTGGGCATGGACCACGTTCGCGGGCCGCGCGGCCGCAGCGCCGTGCGCCGTGCCCAGCGCATGCTGCAGCCCCACGGGCCGGGGCTTCGCCTGGGCCGGCGGCTGGAACTTCGCCGCGGGGGCAGCGCCTGCGGAAGACTGCGCCGTGGTCGCGGAGTGCGGCCCGGCCGGGCGGCCCGGCGGCGCGGCGAATTTCGACGGCTTGGCGTGCGACTGCTGGAAATGCTGCGCCGCAGTCGGATAGTGCGAAGGGGCCGGACGCGGGGGCGCCGGCCGTGCCGGCGGCTGCGAGGTGCCCTGCGGCCGGGCGGCGGCCGAATGCACGGCGTGCGCCGGGCCCTGCGGGGCCGCGTGCTTCGCCGCCCCCGGCGCCGCGTTGTTGCGCGGCCCGATGGGCGCCTGCTCCTGCCGGCCATACCGTGCGCTCAGCCCCTCGTGCTGTGAAAGCTTGCTGGACTGGGGCAGCTTCGTGTAGCCCTTGGCCAGCGCCGACAGCTGGCCGAAGCCGCTCTGGACCTTCTGGGCCCCCTGTGAAAACAATCGCTTGGCGGATATCGACATCGTTGCGCTCCGAAGCGCGAGGCACGGTGGGCCGGCACGGCGCCGACCGATCCCGGTGGATCGCGGTGAAGAGCCTCCAGCATGGTCCGCGGCCCCCCTCGCACCCACCACCCGCACGAAGCGGTGCGCCGCTGCGCGAAGCAACCCCATGCTCCGCGCACCGGCACGCAGTCAGGCCACCAGCACGAGCAGCAGCGCGGCCAGCCCGGCCAGTGCCATCGCGCCCAGCATCAGCAACCCGTCGCGCGCCATCACCGAGAGGCCGAACATCGCCACCGCCGCCATCGGCGCCGAGCTGGCGAAGGGCACGAGTTCCAGTGGCGGCACCGTGCAGGCCAGCGCGATGCAGCCTGCCGCCGCGATCCGGACGAACGCGCCGCCCGTCAGCGCGCACAGCCGGCCATGGAACCACCGGTCCGCGCGCTCGGCCCACGGCCGCAGCCGGCGAACCGCGCCCGCCAGCCGCGCCGCCCCGAGACTGCGCCGCGCAAGCAGGCCCGGCACCCACACATGGCGGCGGCCGAACAGCATCTGCGCCGCGAACAGCACCACGACGCAGGCCAGCGCCGTGGGCACGCCCGGCACCGCGCCCACGGGCGAAAGCTCCAGCAGGGCCGGCACCACCAGCAGCGGCCCGTAGCTGCGGCTGCCGAAGGCGCTGACCATGTCGCCGACGGTCACCGCGCCGGCCTGCCCGGCCAGCGCCTCCAGTTGGTCGAGGATGTCCGCCAGGCTTTCGGCATGCACCACGCGCACCGCCACCGGTACGGGCGGTGCGACGGCAGGCGCAGCAGGGGCGCAGCGTTCCGGAGTGATCGGAATGGCGGCAAGGGGGGTCGGAGGGTCGGTGCGGCGTTTCATGGGGCAGGCGCGGGGGCACGGCGTCGCGGCCCGCGCGGACAGGGCGTCGCCCGGCAGGCCTTTTCTTTTACTGTGCCGCCCGCGCCGGGCCGGGCGCTGTAGGACGGCTCCGCGCACGCCCCGCCAACCGGTGCGGGGCCGTCACAAACTCAGGGCGCTTCCGGCAGCGGCCGCACGCGCCGGTAGGTGGCCCGCATGAACGATTTCCACTGCCCGTCGGGCTGCAGCGCGGACGAGGTCAACGCACGCTCGTCCGGCCCCAGCAGCGTGATGGTGTCGCGGTAGCGCATCAGGGTGCCGTTGCCCGTGAAGCTCGGCCCCTCGGTCTCCAGCGCGAGCACCGTGCCGCCCGCATCCAGCGTGCCGCGGTAGATCCACTGGTGGGTCATCATCGATCCCACCCAGTGGCCCACGAACGCCTGCTGGTGCGGGTCGTAGCCCAGCGTCATCCGCACGTGGGCGGGGCCGCCACCGGGCATCCCGCCCTCGCCCTCGCACACCACCCAGAGCGCGCCGAGCCGCCGCACGCGCTCGGTGCCAGTGCCGTGGGCGGGCGGCTGCCCGGGGCCCATGTCGGCGCTGGATTCGACGGTCCAGTCGCCCTCCAGCCGGTGGAGCCAGCGGTGCTGCTCCTGCGGTTCGGGAATCTCCATGAATGCCTCCTTGCCGTGTTGCGCCAAAGGAAACGCCGGCCCCTCAGGGCTGCGGCGCCACCACCATCCAGGGCACGCCGAAACGGTCGGCCACCATGCCGAACGCGGGCGAGAAGAAGGTCGGGCCGAGCGGCATCTGCACCTGCCCGCCCTCGCCTAGCGCCGCGAAGACGCGCTCCGCATCGGCCGCATCGGCGGGCGTGAGCGCCAGCGAGATGCCCTCGAAGCGGGGCTGCCCCGCGCACATGCCGTCGGATGCCAGCAGCAGCGTCTCGCCGATGCGGAATTCGGCATGCATGACCTTGTCGGGCGACGGTGCGGGTGCGCCCGGCGCGCTGCCGCAGGTGCCGTCCTGCGGCGGCTCGGGGTTGTCCTGGAAGCGCATCAGCGCGGTGACCTCGGCGCCCAGCGCCTGCCGGTAGAAGGCCAGCGCCTCCTCGCAGCGGCCGTCGAAGAACAGGTACGGTTGGGCTTTCATGCAGGCTCCTCAGTGGGGGAAATCGGGGGTGGAAGGCGGTGTGCGGGGCCGAAGGATGGCTTTATGTGAACACCGTACACAAAGGTAGCAGAGACAATGGACGCTGTCCACATCGCAAACGCCATGACCGTTCCCGCTTCCGTTCCCGCCTCTGCCTCCACCGCCGCCCCGCGCGCCACCTACCGCCACGGCGACCTGCGCCGCGCCCTGCTCGATGCCGGGCTGGAACTGGCGCGCCAGGGCGGCCCGGACGCGGTCGTGCTGCGCGAGGCGACCCGGCGCGCGGGCGTGGCGCCGAATGCGGCCTACCGGCACTTCGCGAGCCGGCAGCACCTGCTGGACGCCGTGCGCGCCGCCGCCGTGGCGGCCATGGCCGTGTTCATGGAAGAAGAACTCGCGCGCGTGCCGGAAGACGCTCCGCCCGCCGAACGCGCCTATGGCCGGGTGCGCGCCGTCGGCCGGGGCTACCTGCGCTTCGCCCAGTCGGAAACCGGGCTGTTCCGCATGGCGTTCGGCCAGCCCTTCACGGTGGACAGCGAACCCGATCCCGACAAGGGCGGCGGCAGCGGCCTCAACCCCTTCGAGCACCTGGGCGCGGCGCTCGACGACCTCGTGGCCGCGGGCGCCCTGCCCGCTGCGCGCCGGCCCGGCGCGGAATACCTGGCCTGGTCCACCGTGCACGGCATGGCCTTCCTCGCCATCGACGGCCCGCTGCGCGGCGCCCCCGAAGCACTGCGCGACGTGCTGGCGCAGCGGCTGCTCGACATGGTGGAACGGGGGCTGTAGGCAGGCCGGCTCAGGTGCGCCAGAACTGCCACCAGCGCCGCGCGGGCGGGGAGGCTGGCCGAGCCGCGGGGGCCTGGCAGGGCTGCGGGTTCTGCGCACGCAGCTGCGCCAGCGCTTCGGCGCAGGGGCGCGATGCCAGGGCCTGCGCCGCCGTGCAGTGCGCCGCGCAGAAATAGGCCAGGCCCTCGGGGTGGCCCAGGCCGGACGCTTCGGCGCCTTCGTGGTCGGCGAACTGCACCCAGGCGCCCTGCGGGCCGCCGCGGTCCGCCTCCTGCGCGGCCGTGGTGCCGCACACCGCACAGACCGCCGGGTTCATCGCCCGGGCTCCGAGGCGATGACGCCCAGGACGGGAATGACGAGCCTCGGCGCCTCGTGGGCCACCGACTTGACGAACACATTGCGGATCAGTGCCGCCTGCACCGGGACGATCGAGGTGGCCGCGTAGAGGCGGCACAGCTCGTCGGGGTGCGACACCACGCCCTTCAAGCCGTTGCCCACGGTCCGGTCCATGTAGCGGAGCTGCCCGTAGACCGTGCGGAAGGCGTAGATGGCATGCCCGCCGATGAGCTTGCTGCCGTTCATCACATGCACGGACAGCATCACCACGCTGCCGTCGAACGGCACCATGCGCTCGGCCTCGCGGAAGGAAGAGATGTTCTTCACCGTACCGACCTGGGCGCCCAGTTGCCGCAGGTACGACATCCCCGTGGCCAGGTTGGGAATGCGCCAGAGCGCGTTCATGTTCATGCCCAGCGCCTTGGCCACGTCCTCGACGTTCGCCAGCAGCTTGCCGTTGAACTTCTGCCCCACCTGGGCGAACGCCTTCGCCGAGGCGATCCAGAAGCAATTGGGCCCGCCCGTGTCGGCCACCACCTTCGCGATGGACAGGCCCTTCGCGGAGCGGTAGAGGCTGGCCGCCTTGCCCACCGGGAACACCGCCACGAACCGCAGCGCGTCCTGCCCGGCGCCGCGCAGCGTGCCCTCCTTCATGCCGTCGCCGAGCCGCAGGATGTCCACGAAACCGGCACCGAACGTCATCAGCGCCTTCGTGGACGCCGCCGTGATCATCGCGCCCTGGCTGTACTGGCTGGACTCCACCCACTGGTCCAGGATCTGCTCGGACTCCCGGCGCTGCCCGTCGAACCAGTCCGCCGCCTGTGTGAATTTCCACATGGGTCCCATTCCTCCCGTTCAAAAAGATGACAACGAAAAAAGCCCGGGCGCGCCTGCGGCGGCGCCCCCCTCAAGGCACCGGCTTCTGCACGAAATCCACGCGCAGCCCGCGCTCCGTCACGGTGATCGGCCCGGGCTGCATGCCCAGCCCGTCGGCCAGGGCCAGGTCCTGCGGGCGCAGCGTGTGCAGCACCACCTCGCCCAGCGACTGCGTGGCCAGCTGCTGCGCGTAGGTATTGAGCAATTCGGACATCGGCGGCTTGAGCCCGTCGATGCGCAGCGTGTTCACATGGACCTGGTGCGCGCGCAGCGTACGGTCGGACGCCTCGTAGCGCAGCGCGAAATCCACGTCGAACGTGCCCGCGTAGCCCCGCTGCCCGCCGGACAGCAGCGGCCCGGAGGCAATCACCGGCAGCACGGCATTCACCCGGTTCTGCGCGGGCAGCATGCGCAACTGCGGCACCTGCAGATCCAGGTCCAGCAGCCCCGCCACGGGATAGCGCCGGGGCATCTTCTCGGCCAGCGCGTCGTGGATCTGCGCGGTGGTGATCGTGTAGCGGGGCTGGGCCCGGGCGGCAGGGGCCGCGAGCCCGAGCGCCAGGGTCAGCGCGGCGATGCGGGCGATGCCGAGGCGGGCAGGCCATCCGCGCGGCGCCGAGGGCGGGCGGGGGGCCGGAAAGGAAGAAAAAGGCATGGGCCGATTTTGGCCCGGGGGACCGCGGATGTGCCCGCGGGGACGTAACACTTGGTCTCGCGCGGAGCGCGGGGCACGGCCGTCAGAAATCGAATTCCATCTGCGTGGCAGGCAGGGCGGGGTCCACGCCGCGGCGCAGGAGCTTGCGTGCGCAGGCGATGCGCACGGCCCACACGGCGGTGCGGTATGCAAAAAAGAGAATCAAGGCCGCAAGGGCCGCCAACGCGCTCCGCTGTTCTCGGAGAGCCTTGGTCTGGTACGCACCGAACTCGCGATCCTTGAGCAGGGAGCACATGATCGCGATGTCGCTTTCCACAAAGCCGATGCGGCGGGCTTCCTCCGCTCGCGATTTATCGCAATCTCCTGCAGTCAACGCGGGCGCCGAAAACGGTGGAAAAGGCCAAGACTTGCGCAGTCTCGTTTCCTCGGCGAAAAAGGCCTGCCCCGTTTTCTTCAGAGTGATCAGGGGAGGCAAAGTCATTGACCAGGCAAACACCAGCCCCGCCACCATGAGCACCATGGCGGCAACCCCCAGCGCATGCCCCATCCACCGCTGCGGCAGCCACCGCTCCCTGATGCGCCGCGCCTCCGGATCGAAGTAGGTGCCGCACATGCGCAACCCCCCCAGATTCACGTTCCGCGCAGCGCACCACGCCATCAGGGCCTGCGCCTCGCCCAGGCTCGCCACGCGCACGCCCGCGAACACGTGGAAGGCGGCCAGGTTGTTCTGCTCTTCCACATAGGCGCGAATGACGGGGTCCGATATCTCCTCCTTGCCGTGCACCAGCAGCCAGACGCGCCGGCGCAGCATGTGCCAGGACTCCGTCTGCCACACCATCCACAAAAAGAGGCCGCCGAGCCCGATGGCGACGCCCAGCGACCCGAGCGCCGCAATGTCCGCAACCTTGATGGCAGCGATGCCGTCCATACCGAAACCTCCCTCTCGTCTCCTGCCTGCCGTATCGCCGGCCAGGCGCCCGTGCGTCGCGCGGCAGCCTGCCCCTCAGGCCGCCGCCAGCGCCCCTTCCAGCCGCTGCGCGAACTCCGCTTCCCCGCTCACCATCACCACCAGCCGGTGCGTGGCGCGCGTGGCCGCCACGTAGAAGAGTCGGGCCTCTTCGCGCTCGTCCTCGCCGTCGGCCGGCATCTGGCCGGCACCCACCAGGGCCACCACCGGGAATTCCAGGCCCTTGCTCGCGTGCATGGTCATGACCTTCACCGTGTCGTCGGCCGGGTGGAAGGTGCCCGCGCCCTTGCGCACGTGGTGCGGAACGCCCTTGTGGCGCAGCGCGGCGGCGCATTCCTCCATCTGCGCATAGTGGCGGCACAGCACGGCCATGTCGCCCCAGGCATGGCCTTCCTGGTGCGCGGCCGCCAGGCGGCGGGCCACCTGCACGGCCTCGGCCTGGAGGGTGGGCAGGCGCACGATCACGGGGGCCTCGCCGTCGCGGCCGCAGCTCACGGGCTGCAGCAGCGGCACGCCGTCGTCGCCGCTGTCTTCGGGCGCGAGCAGGTCGGCCGCGATCAGGTGCGCGGTCTGCAGGATCTGCCGCGTGTTGCGGTAGTTGATCTTGAGGATGCTGGTGCGGCCCTGCGCCTGGATGCCGACGCTGCGGAAGCTGAACTGCTTTTGCCGCGCGCGGGCATAGATGCTCTGCGCGTCGTCGTAGAGCACGAGCAGGCTGTTGGTGGCCGGGTCCACCATCTGCGCCACCAGCTTGAGCCATTCCGGCGCGAAATCGTGGCCTTCGTCGATGAGCACGCCGGCGTACTGTCCGCTCGGGATGTGGCCCTTGTCCACGCCGCGGACCACGCGGTCCACCATGTCGGCGAAGAACGACTCGCGCGGCAGCGAGGGCGCCGGCAGGCCCTGCCCGAAGGCCACGAGCTGCGCGCGCGCCCACTTGTGGAAATGCAGGCAGTGCACGCGGTCGGACAGGCCCTTGGCCTCCATGGTGCTTGCCAGCTTCACGGCCAGCGGCTCGTTGTAGCAAAGCACCAGCACCGGCTTGCTGCCCGGGGCTGCCGTGCCCTGCAGCCGCGCGAGGTGCTCGGCGCGGTAGCCCAGGATCATGGTCTTGCCCGAGCCCGCCACGCCATGGATCACGCGGTGGCCTTCGCCGAGCGAGCGAGCGAGCTGCTCCTGCTGCAGGTCCATCACGCGCAGCAGGTCGGGAACGTCGTCGGCCGCCTCCGCAGCGGCCGGCGCGTGGCCCGGCGCCGGCACGCGCACCTCGGGAAACATGTGCCAGCGCACGCGGTCGATCTGCGGCAGCGACATCGCCCCGCCGAAATGGTGCGGGAACATGCCCCAGAGCCGCTGCTGGAAGGTCTCCGCGTCCACGTCTTCGAGCATCTCGTCCTGGCAGACCACGTAGTGCGGCGCAATGGCATCGCCCAGGCCCGCAGCCTCGAACTGGCGGCGCGTGATGCGCGTGAACACCACCCCGTGCCCCCATGGGAAGGCCAGCTTGCCCTGGTGCGGCCCCGCGGGTTGCACGAGCTGCGGGTCGCGCTCCAGCGCGCAGTGGCGGGCCTGCTCCAGCGGGTTCTTCACGATCTTGGGAGCGCCGCCGTCCGGAGCGATCTCCCAGTATTGCCGCGTGGCCTTGCGCACCGTTTCCAGGCGCCAGTCCTTGGTCTCCAGGATCAGCACGCCGCGCCGCGGGTGCATCACCACGAAGTCCGGGTACGTCTGCTTCGGCCCTACAGGCACGTCGTACCAGAGCCGGTAGTCGCCATCGAGCTTGCGCTCCAGCCGCTCCGCGAGCCGACGCTCGCCCGAAGTCATGCGGGTTGCACACGTGCCGATGGCCGGGATCAGCGTCGCCACGGGGCGCCTCCTTCTCTGGGTTTTATGGGTTTTGTATCAATTTGCAATCTTACGCCAGAAGCGTTTTCTTTCTGCCTGATGGAAACCACAGTGCAGGCTCGGCGGAGTCCCTCGGCGGCCCCATGGATGGGCTCGCGCCCCGCACAATGCAAGGCCCGCGGCCCGGCCAACGTCGGCACCGCATCGACGGAAAAAAAGGAAGTGCCCCATGCCGACCCTGGAACGCGCGATCGCCATCGCGGCCGAAGCCCATGCCGGCCAGACGGACAAGGCCGGCCAGCCCTACATCCTCCATCCGCTGCGCGTGATGCTGCGCCTGCACGGCGTGCACGAGCGCATCGCCGCCGTGCTGCACGACGTGGTGGAAGACACGCCCGTCACGCTGGACCGGCTCGCCCGGGAAGGCTTCGCGCCGGAGGTGCTGGCGGCCGTGGAGGCGCTCACCAAGCGCCCCGGCGAATCGCGCACCGAGGCCGCGCACCGCGCTGCTGCCCACCCGGTGGCGCGGGCCGTGAAACTGGCCGACAACGCGGAAAACTCCGACCTCTCGCGCATTCCCGAGCCCACGGCGCGCGACCGGGAGCGCCTGGAGGAATACCGGCAGGTGCGCGAAATCCTGCTGCGCGCACCCTGACGCGGGCCCCGGCGAAGACCGCCCGGGCTACCCGCCCGCGCACTCCAGCTCGAACAGCGGCACATCGGCCGCCCGGCTGAGCCACAGCCCGCCGCCCACCTCGCGGAAATGGCGCGACAGCCCGCGCCGGTAGGCTTCGGCGCGGTGGCGGAACAGCAGCGGGTCGGTCAGGTCCTCGTCGATGATGTCGCGCTCGTAGTCCTCGCGCGCCACGGCCTCCAGATAGAGCGCGCCGCGGCACAGCCGCCCGAGGTTGTCGAGCGCCGCCTTCAGGTCCGGCGGGCTCAGGTACGGCAGGACGCCCTGGCAGATGACGAAATCGAAGGGCTCACCCGCCGCGTAATCCACCACCGAGCCCTGCTGCCACCCGAAGCGCTCGCACAGGTAGGCGCTGACTTCCACCCCCTGGTAGCGTGCCGCCGGAAAGTGCTGCGCCACGAGGTTGCGCCACAGCCCGATGCCGCAGCCCACATCCACCACCCGCTCCACCGGCACGCGCAGGTACTTCAGGTAGCTGCACACGAAAGCCCCCAGCCGCTCCATGTGCTTCGGGTCCACCACGCTGGTCTTCTTGTCGAAATAGAAGCGCTGGTAGTAGGCCTCGTCGAAGAGGGTCGGGCTGGCGGATTTCAATGGGGCAGTCCTTGGGTGGAGGATGAGACAGACGGAAGGGAACGAAAACACGGAGGGCCCCGACGGAGGGGGCGCGGTGGCGGCGAGTATCCCGTATCGCCCTGCCTGCCCGCGCACCCGTTCGCCTTGGCGACCGGCCGTGCCTCCGGCCCGCGACACAATGGCCCGGCATGAACCCTCCCTCCACTGCCCTGCCCCACCGTGCCGCCGAGTTCCGTGACGACCGGGTGG
Organism: Paracidovorax konjaci; assembly: GCF_900112675.1. Lineage (GTDB taxonomy): Bacteria > Pseudomonadota > Gammaproteobacteria > Burkholderiales > Burkholderiaceae_C > Paracidovorax > Paracidovorax konjaci. The sequence continues at coordinate 88,750 of NZ_FOMQ01000008.1, forward strand.
ACACGCCCCGAGGCCGCCTCTTCGTGCGGCGCTGGAGCGCCCCGCCCCCGTCCGGCGCAGGAGCCGCATCGGAAGCGGGAACGCGGGCTGAGCTTCACCCCGCGCCCATCGTGCTCTTCCACGATTCGCTGGGCTGCGTGGCACTGTGGCGCGACTTCCCCGGCGTGCTGTGCCGCGCCACCGGCCGCGACGTGATCGCCTACGACCGCCTCGGCTTCGGCCGGTCCGACGCGCGCACGGGCCCGCTGCCGTTCGATTTCGTGGAAGAAGAAGCGCGCACCAGCCTGCCGGCACTGCGCGCGCACCTGGGCGTGGAGCGCTTCGTGGCGCTGGGGCACAGCGTGGGCGGCGCCATGGCCGTGCACTGCGCGGCGGCAGCGCCGGGGAATTGCATGGCACTGGTCACCATCGCTGCCCAGGCCACGGTGGAAGAGCGCACGCGGCAAGGCATTCGCGAGGCACGCGACCAGTTCCAGGCCAGCCCCGGCACCCTGGACCGCCTGGCCCGCTACCACGGCGAGGCCCAGGCGCACTGGGCCCTGAACGCCTGGGTCGATACCTGGCTGCATCCGAACTTCGCCGATTGGTCGCTCGAAAGCGCCCTGGCACGCGTCGCCTGCCCCGTGCTGGCCCTGCACGGCGACCAGGACGAATACGGCTCCACCGCGCAGCCCGGGCGCATCGCCCAATGGGCCGGCGGCGCCGCGCGCGTGGAGATCCTGCCCGGTGCGGGCCACGTGCCGCACCGCGAGCAGCCTGCCGAACTGGCCGCGCGCATCGCACGCTTCCTGGCCGGCCTGCCCGCTGGCGCCGGGCGCTGACGGCCCGTCCGTCAGGCCTTGGGCGGACGGTGCATCGCGCAGAGCTTGTTGCCGTCCGGATCGCGCACATAGGCCAGGTACAGCCGGCCGGCCGGGCCTTCGCGGTAGCCGGGTGGGTCTTCGCAGGTCGTGCCCCCGTTCGCCACACCGGCGGCATGGAACGCATCGGCCTGCTCCGGCGACTGCATCGCGAAGCCGATGGTGCTGCCGTTGCCGTGCGTGGCCGCCTCGCCATTGATGGGCGTGGTGATGCCGAACAGGCCCTGCGGGCTGCGGTAGAAGTAGCGGTTCTTGTTGGCGACGCCGGGCGGCACGCCGATGGTGCCGAGCAGGGCGTCGTAGAAGCGCTTGGATTTTTCGAGGTCGGTTACGCCGACCATGACGTGGCTGAACATGGGGTGTTGTCTCCTGGAGGTTCGGCCGTCCCGGGAGGGACGGGAAAAGCGAGCCACACGGATCGTAGTGGGCTGAGAGATAGGGACGCAGTCACGCAGGCGCGGCCATGCTGTCCAGCGTCTTATCAGCATGCTGCTTACGCTATGCCCCGCATGTGAAACTCGCGGCTAAATTAGCTTTGACGGTCTTCTTCGACAAGCCACGCTATTTCAGCTGAACCGCGTGCGGACGGAAAAGAAAACTCTTGTTAAATAGAAAATCATTATTAGGAGGGAATAAATGTCAGACCCAAACGATTTTCAGGAAGCCCCTATTATTGAAATAGAGCTCTCTCATGGGGAAAAATTTTCACCGAAATCAATTCACGAATTACATGACTGGGTGCATGCAGAAGTGACTGCCTGGGGTTTTCTTCGAGCGCAATCTTTTGATACCACAGGAAACCTGCTGCCATTATCAAAAACTTTGGCAAGCCTGATCGGCCTCAGAGATTCATTGCAAAGATCCATAACCCAAAGGCAAGATCGTCCTCGAATTGAGGATCTATCAACATTTCAACAGCTATTCGTAGAGCAAAAACTACCTCACAGCAGCACCGCGATTGCAGGGGCGATCCGCGATTTCCATGAGCAATTCGGAGCGCGTGCCGCAGAGATTTATGCGGCAACGATTATTGAGCCACCCAACAGCAGATCGAGAAACAAGGCATCCATCGCAGATTGGCATGCTTTCACTCTCGGCATCATCGATCGATATAACATCCTGCACACTTCCCATGACGGTCCGTTGAAAAACAGGATGGATATCGTTGACAGGCTCTCGACCGACCTAAAGCAACACTACGCAGAATCCTCCGACCGCTTTAATCATTTAGAGACACGGTATGAAGAATCCATACAACTCTCACAGTCTGCTCTGGAAAGTCATGCCAAAAACCACCAAGCCCTGCACGAGAAACACCAGGACGGTATGGAAACGATTCGAAAGACTTTCCGTGAAGAAATTGCCTTGAGAGAACCCAACAAATATTGGCAAGGCAAATGCAGCCGCCATCAGATGTACGCAACGATCTGGGGCATAGCCACCGCCATCCTCCTGGCCATTGCAATGCTTGGCTTGGCGCACTTCGCGCCGGATTACTTTTCCAAGATGGACTCCCTACCCTCCATCGAATCCGGCAAACCCTATCCGGCAGTCGTCGCCCATGACACTTGGCGCATCGGAGTGTTCGCGCTGATGGCGATCTTCGGCTTCTGGGCCGTGCGCCTCGTGGTCAGAATGTTCCTCAGCCATCTGCACCTTCATGCAGATGCCAGCGAGCGGATGGTCATGCTCCAGACGTATCTGGCCCTTATGGAAGGCAACAAGTTGGAAGACAAGGACGACAGGAAACTGATTCTCCAAGCACTTTTTCGCCCCAGTACGGATGGACTGGTAAAGGACGAATCCGCCCCACCATCCATAGGCGAATGGCTCACTAGAAGCGGGAAGTGAAAACGCAGGCGTCTGATTTCACACGCCCCCCGTGAACTTCACCGCCTCCGCGCCGCGCTTCTTCGCCCGCACCACCACGGTCCCCGCCAGCTTGTCGTGCCAGCCCTGCTTGCGGCCGTCGAAGGCCACCCAGAGCAGGCCCAGGCCCAGCGGGACGGAGGAAACGAAGTACCCCAGGTAGCGGCCCACGGACTGGCGCGGCGTGAGCGGCCGGCCGGTGGCGGCGTCCACCACGCGGGCGCCGATGGCCATCTTGCCGGGGGTGGCCTGACGGCTGATCCAGAAGAGCACCACGGCCACGGCCGGCAGCACCCAGGAGATGAGGAAGTCCGCCGGGCCCATGAGCAGGCGTTCGGACTCGAAATATGCCCGCCCGTAGATCGCCAGCAGCAGCGGCACCGTGACGACCAGCAGCAGCACCGTGTCGATCAGCGTCGCGCCCACGCGCGCCCAGAAGCCGACGTATTCGAGATCGGGAAAGCCATCGGGGTCGGTCATGGGAATCGCTTCTTTCTTTCTGCGGGTTGAACAGGAACAAGAAAAGGAAAAGGCCGGGTAGCCGGCGCATTCTGGCGCAGCGGATAGGCGCCCGGGGCCCCCGGTCTTCGGGTGCATGGCATTCGTTTCCGATGGGCGCTGCAGGCAGAGGCCATGGCGCCCCGCCGGCCGGGCCCGACGCTGGAACGCATGCGCAAGGGCCTTGAAGCGTTTTTGGCTCCATGCCGCCGGATCCATTCGATTGTTTGCTACATATTCAATAGCACTCTTCGATGGATACCGTACCGCCGTGCTTTCCGCCCGCGCGGGAGCCCGCACCGTGCCGCCGCAGAATAGGCCCCTGCCCCTCAGCCGCCCCAGAACATTCCAGCCCCATGCGCATCCTCCACACCTCCGACTGGCACCTCGGCCAGCATTTCATGGGCAAGAGCCGCCAGGCCGAGCACGCGGCGCTCATCGACTGGCTGCTGGCGCAGGTCGATGCCCACGCGGTGGATGCGGTGCTGATCGCGGGCGACGTGTTCGACACGGGCACGCCGCCCAGCTACGCACGCGGGCTCTACAACGATCTGGTGCTGAAGCTGCACCGCGCGGGCGTGGCGCTGCTGCTGCTGGGGGGCAACCACGATTCCGTCGCCACGCTGGGCGAGAGCCGCGATCTGCTGGCCGTGCTGCAGACCACCGTGGTGGGCGCGGTGGGCCGACCGGAAGACCACGTGGTCGTGCTGCCGCGCCGGGGCGGCCGCGGCGAGGCGGGCTGCGTGGTGTGCGCGGTGCCGTTCATCCGCCCGCGCGACGTGCTGCAGAGCCAGGCCGGGCAGAGCGCCGAGGACAAGCAGCAGTCGCTGCAGGCGGCCATCCAGGCGTATTACCAGAGCGTCCACGCGGCGGGCCGCGCGCGCCAGGCGCAGTTGCAGGAGGCGCTGGGCCGGCCGGTGCCGCTGATCGCCACCGGGCACCTCACCACGGTGGGCGCGAGCCGCAGCGAATCGGTGCGCGAGATCTACGTGGGCTCGCTCGACGCCTTCCCCACCGCCGCCTTCCCGCCGGCCGACTACATCGCGCTGGGGCACATCCACCAGCCGCAGAAGGTGGGCGGGCTGGAGCACATCCGCTATTCGGGCTCGCCCCTCCCGCTGGGCTTCGACGAGGCGCGGCAGACCAAGGAGGTGCTGCTGGTCGATCTCGGGGGCGGCGGGCTGGCGGGCGTCACGCCGCTGCCCGTGCCGCGCTTCCAGGCGCTGGTGTCGGTGGGCGGCAGCCTCGCTGCGCTGGCCGGGGCGATGGCCGAGGCGGGTGCGCAGGGCACCGCGCAGGCCCCCGCCTGGCTCGAAGTGACCGTGGCCGAGGACGACTACCTCGCCGACCTGCCCGCGCGCATCGCCGCGATGGCGCAGGGCCTGCCGGTGGAGGTGCTGCGCGTGCGCCGCCAGCGCCATGCCGCTTCGGCCGCCCTGGACGGCAGCGCCCGGGAAACGCTGGACGAACTCAGCCCGCACGACGTGTTCGCGCGGCGGCTGGCGCTGGAGACCGCACTGCCGCCGGAGCAGCAGGACGCGCTCGCGCAGCGCTACCGCGGCGTCGTGCGGGACATCACCGAAGGAGCGGCGCCATGAAGGTCCTCAAGCTGCGCCTCAAGAACCTGAATTCGCTCAGGGGCGAGTGGAGCATCGACTTCACCCGGCCGCCCTTCACCGAGAACAGCCTGTTCGCCATCACCGGCCCCACGGGCGCCGGCAAATCCACGCTGCTGGACGCCATCTGCCTGGCGCTCTACCACGAGACGCCGCGGCTCAAGAGCGTCTCCAAGTCGGCCAACGACATCATGACGCGCCACACGGCCGACTGCCTGGCCGAGGTGGAGTTCGAAGTGAAGGGCGCGGTGTACCGCGCGTTCTGGAGCCAGCGCCGCGCGCGCGACAAGGTGGACGGCGCGCTGCAGGACCCCAAGGTGGAACTGGCCCAGGTGGACCCCGCCACGGGCCTGGGCACCATCGTGAGCAGCCACAGCCACGACAAGCTGCGGCGCGTGGCCGAGATCACGGGGCTGGACTTCGCGCGGTTCACGCGCTCCATGCTGCTCGCGCAGGGCGGCTTCGCGGCCTTCCTGAACGCCAGCGCCAACGACCGGGCCGAGCTGCTCGAAGAGCTGACCGGCTCCGAGATCTACGGCGAGATCTCCCGCCGGGTGTTCGAGCGGGCGCGCGAGGAGCGCCAGCAATTGGACCAGCTCCGTGCGCGCGCCGATGGCGTGGAGCTGCTGCCGGACGAGCGCCGCGCCGCCATGGAGGCCGAGATCGGCGAGTGGTCGCTCGCGCTGGCCGACGTCCAGCGGGCGCAGGGCGACGCGCAGGCCCGGCGGCAGTGGCACCGGCAATGGGCGCAGAGCGCGCAGGCGCTGGAGTCCGCGCACGCCGCGCAGCACGCCGCCGAGGCCGCGCAGCAGGCCGCCGCGCCCGATCTGCGGCGCCTGGCCGACAGCGAGCCCGCGCAGGCCCTGCAGGCGCCGCACGCCGCGCTGCAGCAGGCGCGCACCGCACTGGCCGCCACCGACGACCTGCAAACCCGCCTGCAGGCGCAGCGCGCGCAGGAATCGGCCACCCAGCGGCAGCACCACCACCGCGCCCACACGCTGGCCGGCCACATCGCCCGCGCCGCACAGGACCGGCTCGCGCAGACCGAGGCCGCGCACCGGCTCCACGCCGACGACTGCGCGGCCAACGCCCCGCACGCGCTGCTGGGCGAGCGCCTGGGCGCATGGCGCCAGCAGTTCGCGCAGCGCCTGCGGATCGGCAAGCAGGTGGCGGATCTGCACACCGCCCTGGAGGCGCTGCGCACCGAAGCCGCCCAGCGCAGCGGCCACATCGACCGGCAGAGCGCCGCGGTGAACGCCGCGCTGCCAGCGCAGGCGGCCGCGGAGGCCGCGCTGCAAACCGCCGAGGCCGCGCAGCGCGAGCGGCTGGGCGGCCTCGGCCTCGCAGCGCTGCGCACGCGCTGGCAGCAGGCCCAGGACCACGCCACGGCCTGCAAACAGATCGTGCACCTGGGCGAGCAGCGCCGGGCGCTCGCCGCCCAGCAGGCCGCGCTGGCCGACCGGCTGCAGGAGGACGAGACCGCGGTGGCCGACCACGAAGCGAAGCGGCAGGCCCTGCGCGCGCAGCACCCCGTGCTCAAGGAACAGGTGGCGGACAAGCGCCGGCTGCTGGAGCAGGAGCGCCGCATCCAGAGCCTGGAACAGCACCGCCAGGCCCTGCAGCCCGGCGAGGCCTGCCCGCTCTGCGGCGCGCGGGAGCATCCCGCCATCGACGCCTACGCAGCGCTCGATCTCTCCGCCACCGAAGCCGCGCTGCAGCGCAAGCAGGCCGAACTGGACGAACTCGTCGCCACCGGCCAGGCCGTGGCCGCGGCGCTGGAAGGCCGCCGTGCCCAGCGCACCGAGCGCCTGCGCCAGCAGGAGGCCGTCGCCCGGCAGGTGGCCGACTGGCAGGCGCACTGGGACGCCGCCATCGCCGAGGCCGGCGCCCACCGTGGCACCCCGCTGCCTGCCGACGGCTGGCAGGACGCCGGTAGCCTGGCTGCCGCACAGGAGGCCGCCGCCGATGCGCTCACGCAGCAGGGCCAGGCCCTGCAGGCGGCCGAAACGGGCGAGCAGGCCGTGCAGCGCGCGCTGGCCGAAGCCGGCCGGCAGGCCCAGGCAACGCAGGCCGCGCGGCACCAGCTCGAACTGCTGCAGCAGGCCGCGCTCGCCGCGCAGGCGCGCGAAGCCACGCTGGAGCAGGACCTCCACACCGCCCAGGCCGAGGCTGCATCGCTCGAATCGGCGCTGCGGGCCACGCTGCACGAGGCCGGCCACGCACTGCCCGAAGACCCCACGCCCTGGCTGCAGGCGCGCGAGGCCGAATGGAAGCACTGGCAGCGCCTGCAGGAGCAAATGCACGTGCTGGCCCAGGCCATCACCCGCCAACAGGCCGAGCGGGACACCGCGCAGGCGCAGGCCGCGGCCTGGGCCCAGCGATGGGCCGCCGTGCAGGCGGCCGGCGGCGCGGAAGGCCATGCAATCGACCCACCGGCATCGGACACCCCGGAAGACGCTACCGCCACCGCCGAGGCCGACCTGCCGGCCGCCCTGGCCGCCAGCACCGACGCCATCGACCGCCTCGCCCAGGCCCTGGCCGCACTCGATGGCCGCCTGGACCAGACCCGCGCCACGCAGGAGCAGCAGGCCCTGGCACTGGAGGCCGCAGCCCGGGCCTGGCAGGACGCACTGGAGCGCAGCCCCTTCGCCGACCAGGGCGCCTTCGAGGCCGCGCGGCTGCCCGAGGCCGAACGCCAGCGCCTGGCGGACCTGAAAGACCGCCTTGCCGCCGCGCAGCACAGCGCCAGCGCCCTGCTGCAGGCCGCACAGGACCAGCACGCCCGGCTGCTGCAGGCCGGGCAGGCGGATCCCCCCGAGCCGCTGGAAGCGCTGGAAACCCGGCTGCACGACCTGGAGGCGCAGCGCAGCGCCCACAGCGAGCGGATCGGCGCCCACCGCGCCCTGCTGGCGCGCGATGCGCAACTGCGCACCGACCGGCAGGCCCTGTGGGAGCAGATCGGCCGGCAGACCGCCGAATCCGATCTCTGGCAACGGCTGGACGGGCTCATCGGCTCGTCCAAGGGCGACAAGTTCCGCAAGTTCGCGCAGGGCCTCACGCTCGATCACCTGCTGCACCTGGCCAACCGGCACCTCGCCCGCCTGCACGCGCGCTACCTGCTGCGCCGCAAGCCCACCGGCGAGCTGGAGCTGGACATCGTGGACGCCTGGCAGGGCGACGTCGCCCGCGACACGCGCACCCTCTCGGGCGGCGAAGGCTTCCTCGTCAGCCTCGCCCTGGCCCTCGCGCTGTCGGACCTGGTGAGCCACAAGACCTCCATCGACTCGCTCTTCCTCGACGAAGGCTTCGGAACCCTCGACGGCGACACGCTGGAAGTGGCCCTCACCGCGCTCGACTCGCTCAACGCCAGCGGCAAGATGATCGGCATCATCAGCCACGTGGAAGCGCTGAAGGAACGCATCCCCGCGCAGATCCGCGTGGAAAAGGGCGGGGGCATCGGGCATTCGCGGCTGGTGGTGTGAGGGCGGGGTGAAGACCCCCACCCATTCACCGCCAGACGCCGGACGACCTACAGGCATGCCGGCCACGGAGGCGACCTGCCGTCCGCTTCGCCCGAAGGGGTAATGCCGGCCCTTGTCGCCGCACCAGGCAAGGCCTCGTTTATGGGCGGCATGCACGGATGTTTGGGGTCTTTTAGGCTCCATGCCGCCGGATCCATTGAAAAGTTTGCTCACTTTTCAATAGCACATGCTACGGTCGTTCCACCGCCGAAGCAGACGGCTCCCCAATGGCAGGGGGCGAAAACCCTCGCAAGGCACCGACGCAGCCGGCCGTTTTCCGAGCCTGCCAATTGGTCGATTTTCTCCGGGGCTTTTGAAAATAGATCAAGGGCTTGAATTAAATATTTACAACCCGCGCCCTGCCCCGTGAATCGAAAAAGAGGGAAAACCGAATCCCCACCGGAGCCGGCCATTTGAAAACCGCTCTTCCGATGCAAGAATCCGCGCCGCCCAAACAACAACCAACACGGGAGAAGCATGAGCGCGGAACTGGCGGCCACTTTCTACACCATGGGTTATGCGCAGAGCATCGCGCAATCGATGGAAAACAATCAGGCGGATATCCTGGTACTGACGCCGAACCAATACTTCAGCATCCTGCAAGATAAATCCCGCCATAACCCGCGGCTGGAAAACACCCTGCGCACCATTCTCGCCAACACCGCCTTCGGCCAATACTGGGCACAGACCGTCAGCCCCAACACCTCCGAACCCTGGGTGGGCCCCGCAGCCCAGAGCGCCAACGACGCCCTCGCCATCACGAAGACGCTGAACGCCATCGGCATGGCGGGCATCAAGAGCTACGTGAAGTCCACGGCCAGCGGGACGTACATCATCATCAAGGGCTATGCGGCGCACCGCAGCGGGGCGCTGACGGGGACGCGGTATCTGGCGACGAATCCGATCATGATGAAGCTGGGGCTGGGAATGCAAAGCTTGTCCGGGATCGCCAAAGGCGGCTTCCTGCTGGGCGTGACCGTCTCTACTGGGATTGAAACGATGGACTTCATCTTCAACGACGAAAAGACGATGTATGACTTGGTAGGGGGGATTGGCGTGGAAGCGGTGAAAGGTGGGCTCGGGGCACTGATCGGGTATGGAGCTGCCTTATTGATTGGTTCTGCCACATCCATCGCGATACTGCCTTTTGCCGTAATGGCAGTGGTTGCGTTCGGCGCAGGCTATACAGGGAATATCATGGATAGCAAATATCAAATCAAGGCCAAAGTTATTGCGGCGCTGAAGAATTCATCTGAAAAAGTGCCCACCGGACTCTATAGGATCAACGAAAATTCTAGGGCATGGCTCGAAGAGGTCGCACATGCATTCAAGGAATCTACCGAAAGATCAATGAACAACATCCACGAAGAGTTAGTCAACTAGCTTTGCCCGATCTGCAAGAGATAATCAACATGAGCATTTCTCCCGAAGAAATTAACAAAAGCAGAAAGGCTCTGATATGGGGCCTTCCTTACACCATTGCAGTACTCCCTCTATTTTATTTCTTTGGGCTTATCCCTCTCATGGAAAGCATCAGAGACGTCATTGAAGAAGCGCCCTCCGCAAGACTAGGCAGCGCCGCGATTCTAAGTCCTGTGATCATCATTTTGATCAGCCTCGCTGTGCTTTGTATTGCGTTAAAAGCCATTCCAGCAAGAGAGATATTTATTAATCATTCGGTCAGAGCAGTTAATTTCATGGGTTTCCTCTCTTTATTCATGCTAATTATTGGGATGCCTTTGGCGTGGTTTGCCCAAAACCAGTTGATGCCCAAAATTGGATATACCAAATGCAATATCCTGCAAGACCATCCCACTATCTGGTTCAATGATTGGGTTAGAAACCCCGCATGGTGCGTGGCTGGAAAGAGCAGAGAGTGGATTCGCGAGCAAGCCCAGAAACCAAAAAACCATTCCTGACATGTTGCATGTATGCCACTGTAGAAACCAAGAAAATCAGAAAATCGCTGATTTTGGGCGGACCTTTTCTGCTGGCGCTTCTTTGTTTTACATATTGCTTTGCTTTCAAAGAACTGATCACAACCATCCATGATCTCGCGAATATCTCACCACATGTCCGCATCACAGTCGCAAGTCTGGCCACCGTCAGCGCATTGCCCATATTGGCTCTCACATTAGTCATGCTGATGGTAAAAGCGGTTAACCCTGCACATAAGGCAACCCAATGGCTTAACAAAGCATTCAATATGGCTTTGTTCACTGGAATATTTATCATGTCCATCGGCATGCCAGCCGCCACCTTACTGCAATATCTGTACATGCCGCAGATGGGTTACTCACCCTGCAATATTCTTCAAGGCCATCCCAATAAATGGTCCAACGACTGGGTCAGGAACTCTCAGTGGTGTGTTCGTGGAAAAGACCGGGCTTGGGTGAAAGAACAGTCTGAAATGCATCCGTGAAGATGAGCAAAACGACGTCAGGCGTAGAAATCAGGCATATCAGAAGAACCCTGGCCTGGTACGCCCCATTGTCAGTGCTTGTTTCAAGTTTCTGCTATGTCTTTGGTGCCGCGCAACTCATGGCGATGGCCCAGGGCATCCGCGAATCTGCACCGTTTGTACGTATCGGCGTAGCGACCTTGCTCACGCCGATCATTATCTTGTTATCTTTGACTACCATGGCAGGCCTGATAGCAAAGGCGCTACCCGCCAACGACCACGTGATCAGAGTAACCGTTCGGCTGCTGGAGATAATCATCTTCTTCGGGGCAGTCGTTCTAATGAGCCTCCCCGCTGTTTCCTATCTACAGCATCGCCTCATGCCACGATGGGGCTATTTTGAATGCCATGAATTGGAAGGCCAACCCTCTCTCTGGTTCACTGACTGGGTCAGAAATAAGGACTGGTGCGCAAAAGGCAAAGACAGGAACTGGATTCTTGAGCAGGCGAAGAACAGTGCATTCATTGATGCACCAAGGTAATCAACCGGATTGATCCGGCCACCGCCCTGTCCCGATTTCATCAATCCGCAGATTGCGACAAGGCCCGAGCCGCTGCTGCATGCGCTGCACCGTTCCGCCAACATGCAGCGGCGCACTTGCCGAAGGAAGCGGTACGGCGCCTTCAACGCTGTCGCCATGGGCAGCATTGCGAGGAATACCACTCAAATATCGGCGGCAAATACATGCCTGCGGCCCACGGGCCCACTGGGCGCTCGCCGTGCAGAAGCGCCATTCACGGCCGGGCATGCCCCGGCCGCCCTGCCTCAGCGGGAGGACCGCACCGACCCCACGCCCGCGTCGATGGTGCCGAACACCGTGACGCCGCTCTCGCCCTTCTGGCTGTTCAGGTCGTCCGTGTGGGCGGATTTACTCGGCGTGGCGCCGCAGCCGGCCAGGGCGGCGGCGCAGGCCAGGGTGGCGAGCAGGGTGCGTGCGGTCGTTTTATTCAGGGATAGGGATATCGCCATTCATTCACCTCCGAGGTGTTTGCCCAGGATGCCCGCCAGTTCGAACATGCCCACGCTGTCCTTGCCGAAGACCTCGCGCAGCTTGGCGTCGGCGACGATGGTGCGCTTGTCCTTGGGGTCCTGCAGGTTGTGGGCCTTGATGTAGTCCCACATCTTCTTCACGGCCTCGGGCCGGGCGACCGGGTCGGTGCCGATCACGGCGGCCAGGGCGGGGCTGGGGGCCTTGCCGGAGGCGGCGGTGGTCTTGCGGGGGGCCTTCTTGGCGGCAGCGGCGGTGCCCGCGGAGGCGGTCTTGGCGGCCGACTTGGCCGCGGGTTTGGCCGCTTTGGCGCCCGATGCCGTCGATTTCGCTGCGCGAGCTGCTCCTGTTTTAGGAGCGGCCGCGCCCGCAGTCTTGCGCGGCGGGAACTTGCTGTCGCGCTTCTCGAATTCGAAGTTCACCTTGCCGGCCTCTTTGTCCCAGGCCAGGAAGGCCTTGAACGCGCGGCGCGTGCGCATGCTGACGAACTTGTCGAGCAGGTCGGTCTTGCCGGTGGCCAGCAGCTTGGCCATCTGCTCGCGCTCCACGGGCTGCTGCAGGATGACCTTGCCGCTCTTGAAGGTGCAGCTCGGCGTGGGCTGGGCGGCGGTGGGCACGGCCTTGCTGCAGACATAGTTGCTGCCGTGCTCGTGCACGGGCGCGCCGCAGATGGGGCACGGGCCCAGGGATTCGTCGGCGAATTCGACCGGCTCGCCGGATTCCTCGCCCGCGCGGTCGTCGCCGAAGTCGAACTCCAGCTTGAAGTTGCCGGCCTCCTCGTCGCGCACGATGGCGACTTCGGCGGTGAACGGCCAGCCGGCCTTGGAGCGGAAGCCCTCCAGCGGGCCGATGCGCCGGTCGCGCAGCAGCGCCTCGGCCTCGGCGGGCTCGAAGGTGCGGCCCGCGGGCGACTTGGTGAACGAGAAGCCGCAGCCGTCGCCGCGCCCATCGGCGCCCGTGCAGGCGTACCGGCGGTAGTTCTCCTTGACCACGCCGCCGCAGTGGGGGCACGGGGTGGAGAGCGTAGCGTAGTTGCCGGGGATGGTGTCGCGGTCGTATTCCTTGGCCTTCTTCACCATCCGCTCGGTCATGGCGGCGATCTGCTGCATGAAGGCTTCGCGGCTCAGCTGCCCCTTCTCCATCTGGGCGAGCTTGTATTCCCATTCGCCGGTGAGTTCGGCGCGCGAGAGCTCCTCCACGCCCAGGCCGCGCAGCAGCGTCATGAGCTGGAAGGCCTTGGCCGTGGGGATCAGCTCGCGGCCCTCGCGCAGCATGTACTTTTCGGTTAGCAGGCCTTCGATGATGGCCGCGCGCGTGGCCGGGGTGCCCAGGCCCTTTTCCTGCATGGCCGAGCGCAGTTCCTCGTCTTCCACCTGCTTGCCGGCGCTTTCCATGGCGCCCAGCAGCGTGGCTTCGGAGTAGCGCGCGGGCGGCTTGGTCTTCAGGGCCTTGGGCTCCGCGTACTCCGTGTGGGTCATCTCGCCGGGCTTGACGGGCACGAGCGGCTGGCCCTTGTCGCCGGCCTTGCCGTCCTCGACCTCGTTGGCGGCCTCCTTGCCGTAGATGGCGAGCCAGCCGGGCTTGACGAGCACCTTGCCCTCGGTCTTGAAGCTGTGGCCCACCACCTGGCTGATGCGGGTGGTGACCATGTATTCGGCGCTCGGGAAGAACACGGCCATGAAGCGGCGCACGACCAGGTCGTAGAGCTTCTGCTCGGCCTCGGAGAGGCCGCTGGGCGCCTGCGTGGTGGGGATGATGGCGAAGTGATCGCTGACCTTGGCGTTGTCGAAGATGCGCTTGGAGGGGCGCACGTAGTTCTCGTCCAGCGCCTGCCGCGCATAGGGCGCGAGGTGGCGCATGCCGCTGGTGGCGAGCATGCCGAAGGTGTCCTTGGCCACGGGCAGGTAGTCCTCGGGCAGGGCGCGCGAGTCGGTCCGGGGGTAGGTCAGGGCCTTGTGGCGCTCGTAGAGGCTCTGGGCCAGCGCCAGCGTGGTCTTGGCCGAGAAGCCGAACTTGCCGTTGGCCTCGCGCTGCAGGCTGGTCAGGTCGAAGAGCAGCGGCGATGCCTGGGTGGTGGGCTTGCTTTCCTCGGTGACGGTGGCGGCCTTGCCGCGCACGGCGTCGGCGATCTCGCGGGCGCGCTGGAAGTTCCAGACGCGGTCGGAGCGGGCCTCGGGGTCGTCGCTGTTCTTCTTCCATTGCGGATCGAACCACTTGCCGAGGTATTCGCCGGCCTCGGCATGGAAGCCCGCGTGGATCTCCCAGTAGTCGCGGCTCACGAACTGGCGGATCTTTTCCTCGCGCTCGACCACGAGCGAGAGGGTGGGCGTCTGCACCCGGCCGACGGTGGTGAGGAAGAAGCCGCCGTCGCGCGAGTTGAACGCCGTCATGGCGCGCGTGCCGTTGATGCCCACGAGCCAGTCGGCCTCCGAGCGGCTGCGCGCGGCGCTGGCCAGGCCCAGCATCTGCTGGTCGGAGCGCAGGTTGCCGAAGCCGTCGCGGATGGCCTGCGGCGTCATCGACTGCAGCCACAGGCGCCGCACGGGCTTGCCCAGCCCGCCCTTGGCGCCGCCCGCGTACTGCTCGATCAAGCGGAAGATCAGCTCGCCCTCGCGCCCCGCGTCGCAGGCGTTGACGAGGTCGGTGACGTCCTTGCGCTTGGCGAGCCGCACGACCGCGTTCAGCCGGCTCTTGGTCTTGTCGACCGGCTTCAGGTCGAAGTACGGCGGGATGACGGGCAGGTGCGCGAAGCTCCACTTGCCGCGCTTGACGTCGAATTCCTCGGGCGCCTGGATCTCCACGAGGTGGCCCACCGCGCTGGTGACGACATAGCGGTCGTTCTCGAAATGGTCTTCGTGCTTGTCGAACTTGCCCGCCGTGGGGGTGAGCGCGCGCACGATGTCCTGCGCCACCGAGGGCTTTTCTGCGATTACCAGGGTCTTGGTCATTTTTTGTGGGGTTCGCCCCGGAGGGCGCTTCTACAATTCCGGTCTCTTGCGCGCATACGCGCTTACGCACGCGCCTGCGCATGTGTGCCTATTCAAACTAACAGAGTTTTGCCATGCCCCGCACCGCACCGCCCGCCGCCGACCCTTCCGCCGCCAGGGGCGGCCGCCGCATCCAGGTGCGGCGCTCGGGTGTGCACGGCAGGGGCGTGTTCGCGGCGCAGGACATCGCCGAGGGCGAGGTACTGGCCGAATACACGGGCGAGGTCATCAGTTGGCAGGAAGCCCAGGACCGGCACCCGCACGATCCTAAGCAGCCCAACCATACCTTCTATTTCCATGTCGATGAAGACCGTGTCATCGATGCAAAGCATGGCGGCAATTCATCCCGCTGGATCAACCACAGCTGCGCGCCCAACTGCTACGCCGACGAACGCGGCGGCCGGATCTTCATCACCGCGCTGCGCAACATCCGCGCGGGCGAGGAGCTGAACTACGACTACGGCCTGATCATCGACGAGCGCTATACCCCCAAGCTCAAGGCCGAGTACCCCTGCTGGTGCGGCAGCCCGCAGTGCCGCGGCACGCTGCTGGCCCCCAAGCGCGGCTGGGCGCCGCCCGGCCCTTCGGCCCCGCCGCGCAAGGTAGAAACAACGAAGGTGAAGGCACAGGCACAGGCGAAACCCGGCAGGAAAGCCGCCGCACAGCCCGAGGCCCGGGCCGCCGCCGCGCCCCGGCGCAAGGCCCGGAGCCCCCGCCCGTGACCGCCACGGCCACGCCACCGCTGCGCTGGACGGCCGAAGCCGTGTGGGAGGCCGTGGCGCCCGTGCTGCCCGGCTTCACCGTCGAGGTGCTGCCCCGCATCGATTCCACCAACACCGAACTCATGCGCCGCGCGCGCGCCGGCCAGTGCGAGCCCACGCTGCTCGTGGCCGAGGTGCAGACGGCCGGGCGCGGGCGCCTGGGCCGGCCCTGGCACAACGCGGTGGGCGACTCGCTCATGTTCTCGCTGGGGCTGCCGCTCGCGCCGCAGGACTGGTCGGGTCTGTCGCTGGCGGTGGGTGTCTCCATCGCCGAAAGCCTGCAGCCGGTGGCTGCGCCGGGCCGCGCGCGCGTGGGGCTGAAGTGGCCCAACGACCTGTGGCTGGACGGCGACCGCAAGCTCGGCGGCATCCTCGTGGAGACGGCCAGCCTTATCGGTGCGCCCGAGGCGCCGCACGGCACGGGCCGCGCCGCGCGCTACGTGGTGGCCGGCGTGGGCATCAACGTGCGCGCGCCGCAGGCCGAAGGCCTTTCCACCCCACCCGGCAGCCTGCGCGACGTGGACGACCGGCTGGATGCGCCCGCCGCGCTGCTGCGCGTGGTGCCGCCGCTCGTGGCCATGCTGCAGTCCTTCGAGGCCTACGGCTTCGCGCCCATGCAGCCCCGCTTCCAGCAGCGCGACGTGCTGCGCGGCCGTGAGGTCAGCCTGAGCGACGGCGGGGCCGGCACCGCGCACGGCGTGGCCGAGGACGGCGCCCTGCTGGTGCTCACGCCCCAGGGCATGCGCGCCGTGACCAGCGCCGAGATCAGCGTGCGGCCGGCCGGGCAGGCCCTGCCCGGCGCCTGACGGAGAACACCGCCATGCTGCGCGCCGCCGTCCTGGTCCTCGTGCTGGCGAATGCCGGCTATTACGCCTGGGTGCAGGGCCTGCTGCGCGGCTGGGGGCTGGGCCCGGCGGAGCAGTCGGAGCCCCAGCGCCTGGAGCAGCAGATCCGCCCCGAGAGCCTGCGCATCGGCCGGCCCGCGGGCGGCGACGCGGCCACGGGAACGGGCACGATCGCCCCCGCCCCGGCGGCTGTGGCACCGGCCGCCGTTGCCCCCGCGGCAGGTCCCGCCGCCGCCGCCGCCGAGGCCACGGCCTCCGCAACGCCGGCCGCCGAAGCCACCTGCCTGCAGGCCGGCCCGTTCGAGCCCCGCCAGGCCGATGTCCTGCGCACCGCCGCGTCCACGGTGCTGCCCGCCGGCACCTGGAGCCTGGAGGCGCTGTCGGTCACGGGCCGCTGGATGGTCTACATGGGGCGCTTTCCGGACGAGGAGGCGCTGGAGAAGAAGCGCGCCGAGCTGCGCGCGCGCAAGGTGCCCTACGACCGGCCGGGCACGGCGCTGGAGCCGGGGCTGTCGCTCGGGCGGTTCACGACGGAAGAGGCGGCCGAGCGCGCGCTGGCCCTGCTCGGCACGCAGGGGGTGCGCACGGCGCGCGTGGTGCAGGAACGCTTCGACACCACGAGCCACGTGCTGCGCCTGCCGGCCGCCACCCCCGCGCTGCGCGCGCAGGCAGAAACGCAGCTGCGCACGGCACTCGCGGGCAAGCCGCTGCGGACCTGCGGCTGACCGGGCCCCCGCGGCCCGGTAAGGCCCGGTAAGGCCCGGTAAGGCCCGGTACGACCCGGCACTGCAACCGCCCTGTTCAGAATCGACGGCGGACCGCCCCCGCGGCAAGGCCGCGCGCGATCTGCTGCACCAACGCCTTGGCGCCGCAGCCGGGCTGGCCCGCGAACACCTTCGCATCGCAGAGCGCGGTCTCGCCCGGCGGCAACCGCGCGGGCGGCAGGCCGCGCTGCAGCAACGCCCAGTCCATCGCCAGCAGGGCCGCGGGCGCGTTGCCCGCGGACAGCGGGCGCAGGCTCATGAAGGCCTGGTAGAGCAGCGCCGCGCGCTCCACGGCCGCCAGCGGGTCGGTGGGGCCGATGGGGTCGATGGGGCCGGCACCCAGCCGGTCCGCGATGTCGGCCAGATGGCCGGGCAGCGATTCCACGGGCGGGTAGCTTCGGCAGCTGTCCATCGCCGGTCCGGCGCCTGCCGGCACGCGCTGGAACTCGTGCGCGCGCAGGCGGCTTTCGCCCGGCGGGCGGCCGTTGGCGATCCAGCCCAGTTCCAGCAGGCCGTCGGCCGTCAGGGGACGGCCCTCGGCCACCCAGGCGTCCACGGTACGGGCGGCGTCGTCCCACGAGGCGCCGGTGGCCGTGCCGTCCACG
This sequence comes from Paracidovorax konjaci, assembly GCF_900112675.1. Classification (GTDB taxonomy): domain Bacteria; phylum Pseudomonadota; class Gammaproteobacteria; order Burkholderiales; family Burkholderiaceae_C; genus Paracidovorax; species Paracidovorax konjaci. The sequence goes on from NZ_FOMQ01000008.1 coordinate 106,526, forward strand.
CGTTCGGCAAGAAACAGCGCACGGCGCGCGGCATCGGAGGCGCGCGCGCCGGGCGCTGCGCCGATGCCGTGCAGGCCGGCCCGCAGCGCGCTGCGCTCGGCGTCGGTCCATGCGGCGGGGCGCAGCAGTTCGGCCTGCAGCGCGGCCGGGGTGCCCTGCAGTCCCAGCCGGGTATCGCCGGCCGGCCAGCCCGCGGGCAGGCCCCGCAGGCGCGGGTTGTGCGAGAAGTCCGCATGCTGCAGCGCCGGCAGGTGCGCCAGGGCCTGCGGCACGGCCTCGAAGCGGCAGTGGGAGAGCCGCAGCACCCGCAGCCGTGTGGCCTGCCCCAGGGTGGCGGGCAGGCGGCACAGGCCGAAATTGGCCGACAGGTCCAGCGTTTCGAGGTGCGGCAGCAGGAAGAGCCCCGCCGGCACCTCGGTCACGAAGCTGTTGCAGGCGCGGAGGGCGCGCAGCCCCCGGCACTGCGCCAGCACGTCGGGCAGGTGGTAGAGGCCCGTGTTGTTCGACAGGTCGAGGGCCTGCAGGTGCGGCAGCCGCTCCAGGCCGGGCGGCAGCTCCGACAGCGCGAGGAGCCCGAGGTCGAGCGTGGCCGCGCGCCCGGCATGGGCCTGGAGCACACGCTGCACGGCCTCTTCGCGGCGCTCGGAAAAGCCGTGGGCCGCCGCGCCGGGCTGGAAGCGGCGCGCCATGCGGGAGAGCAGGCCACCGCGGCCTTCCGGGGCGCCGCGCTCGGGGTCGGCCTCGCACCAGTCGCGCAACTGCCGCTCCCAGCGGCGCTGACCCAGGTCGGCCGGCACGGAGCGCAGGCGCAGGCCGCGCGCACCTGCGGCGGCGGGGACGGCCAGCGCTTGCGCGGGCGCGGACGGGCGGGGGGTGGCGAGGGCGGAAGAAGGCATGGGCGGTGGCGGAAAAGCGCGCGTGGCAGGAAAGCGGGCGGGCCCGGCGGTCAGGCCGCCAGCGCCAGGGCGCGGGGCGCGAGGCGCACGACGACCGCATCCATGTGCCGCACCACCTCCTGCAGCAACTCCGCGGCGGTGTCTCCGCGGGCCACGCGGCCGGCCGAGAACAGGCCGGTGACCGGCAAGGCCGGGTCGTCGGGCAGCAGGACCGGCGGCAGGCCGTGCTGCTGCAAGGCCCAGTCCATGGCCGCGAGCGCGGCGGGTTCGTTGCCCTTGTCGAGGGGCCGCAGGCTCACCAGGGCCCGGTAGAGCAGCACGGCACGCTCCATGGCGGCCAGTGGATCGAGCGCCACGCGCGACGGGTCGCCCTGGGCCGCCCAGGCCTCCAGTGCGGCCAGGTGGGCGGGCAGCGTGGCGGCGGCCGGGGCTTCGGGGTGCAGCATGGCCGCTGCGGGGCGGGCCAGGGAGTCGCCGGCTCGCGGCCTGCCGTGCGCGGCGGGCGCCGCCGCGGGCGCAGCGGGCGCCGCCGCGGGCGCAGCGGGCGCCGCCGCGGGCGCAGCCTCATGGGTGCGCAGGCGGTCCGCGCCGGCGGGGCGGCAGTTGATGCGCCAGCCCAGCTCCAGCAGGCGCGCGGTGGTGATGGGCTGCGACTCGCGCAGCCAGCCGGCGACGGCGTGCGCGGCGTCCTCGCCGGCTTCCTGCGTGCCCATCCAGTCGGAGCGCACGGCGAGCGAGAGGCTGCCGCGCAGCAGGTCCACCTGCTGGGCGAACATGCGGTCGGCATGCATGCGGTCCTGCAGCGCGGGCCAGCCGCAGACCAGCGCGTCGAGGTGTTCGGCCAGCGTGCCGCGCTGGCGCGGGGTGAGCGGCAGGGGGCGCAGCACGCCGGCCATGAGTTCCAGCGGCGTGCCCTGGACGCGCAGCCGCGCATCGGCCGGGTTCCAGCCCGCCGGCAGTTCCTGGAGCCGGGGGTTGCACGACAGGTCGGCCAGCTCCAGCGTGGCGATGCGGTGCAGGCCTTCGGGCAGGCTGCCGAGCTGGCAATGCGCGGCGTGCAGTTCGCGCAGCGCGGGCGCCTGGGCGGCCTCGGGCGGCAGTGAGCGCAGATCGGCATTGCCCGACAGGTCCAGCACGGCCAGGCCGGGCAGCGCGAAGACTTCCGGGGCCACGGCGGACAGGCCGCACTGGCGGGCGGCGAGCACGCGCAGCGCCTTGCAGCGCTCCAATACCGCGGGCAGTTGCCGCAGGCCGCTGTTGCGCGACAGGTCCAGGTGTTCGAGCGTGCCCAGCAGTTCCAGCCCGGGCGGCAGCGTGGTGAGGCCGAGCGCGCAGAGGTCCAGCGCGTCGGCCTGCGCTTCGTAGGCCAGCAGCAGCCGGCCCACGGCGATTTCGCGGCGCTCGGAGCAGGCATCGTCGGTGCCGCCATCGAAGGCGGTGCCGCGTGCGGCGGCCAGGGCGAATTCCTTGCAGCGGCCGGCAAAGCCTTCCATGAGGTCGTCGCGGGCGCCGGCACCGGGCTTGTTCACACGGGCCGCCAATCGGCCCCAGAGGCCCGCGCTGTCGCCGCCGGATGCCGCCGACGGCGCACGCGCCTGCACACGGCCCGGGTCGGCGTCGCACCAAGCCTGCAGCGCCTCGTACCAGCGGTGCAGCCCGTTCGCCGCGGCGGCCGTGCGGGCCCGCGGGGCGGCGGCGGCCGGTGCACGGCCGGACTCCGGCGGCATGAAGGACAGGATCGGGGCGCCGAAGGGAACGGAGAGCGAGGTAGAGGTCATGGCGGCAGGTCCGGAAGGGGTTGTTCGGAACGGGATGACCCAATCTAGGGGCCGCCGGACCGGGCGCCGCGCACTCGCACGATGGGATGCGCGGGAAAGCGAACCTGCCGCTTCGCATTCCGTCGATTCCGACCGCGGCACGGCGCGGCCGGCCAGCGGGCCGGCGGGCCGGCGGGCCCGGCCTCCCGCCGGTCAGACGCCGTTCACCCGCCCCGCAGGCGCCGTGGATCGACCTCCAGCAGCCACTCCACGAGCGCCCGCAGGTCGCCCTGGAGCCGCGCGAAGCCCTCCGGCTGCAGCGCCAGGGTGCGTTCGTCCATGTAGAGGCGGCGGTTGATCTCCACCTGGATGCTGTGGCGGTGCCGTGCCGGCGCACCGTAGCGGCGCACCAGCTCGACGCCCTTGTACGGGTGGTTGTAGTCCACGCCGTAGCCCCGGGCCCGCAGGAATTCGCACAGCGCCAGCGAGAGCGCCGGGTCGGCGGTGGTGCCGTCGCGGTCGCCGATCACGAAGTCGGCGTGCACGAGGCCGGGGTGCAGCGTGGCGTGGCTGGCGGCCACGGCCGGCATGGAGTGGCAGTTGAGGTGCAGGCTGTAGCCGTGCCGCGCGTGCGCCGCGTCGATGGCCTGCGCCACGGCCGCGTGGTAGGGCCGCCAGCAGCGGTCGATGCGCGCGCGCCCCTCTGCCACGGTGAGCGGCCGGTCGTAGATGGGCAGGCCCTCGTCGGTGCATTTCCAGAGGAGGCCCTTGCCCAGCCGCACCTTCTGCAGCACGGCGGGGTCGGTGGTGACGGGGTCGGGCCAGGGCGCGTCGAACATCGAGGTGTCGATCTCGGTGGTGTCGCGGTTGGCGTCGAGGTAGATGCGCGGGAAGTGCGCCTCCACCCAGGCCGTGCCGAGCCCGGGCGCGAAGGCGTAGAGCTTCTCGACGTGCGTGTCTTCGGCGTGGCGCAGCGTGGCCAGGCCGAGCGCGGGCTGGAAGTCTTGGGGGTAGGCGGTGCCGCTGTGCGGGGAATCCAGCACCAGGGCGGTGCGGCCGGACACCACGGTCACGGCCTGCCCGCCGGGGGCGGAGGGCGGGTCGGTCAGGAGCGGCGTGGCGGACATCGGAGCGCTCCGGGCGGAAGGTCAGTCGAGGTGTATCCGTGCATAGGCGGCAACTTTCTTCATCTTGTCGATTTCCCGCTGGATCTGCCGGGAGAACTCGGCGGGCGCCGTACCGGAGGGGTAGAGCCCCTGCGCGGCGAGCCGGTCGCGCACGGCCGGCTCCTTCAGGGCCGCGGCCACGGCCTGCTGCAGCCGCAGCACCGTGGCGGGCGGCGTGGCCACCGGGGCCACGAGGCCGAACCACGACGGCTCGTTGGCCTGCGGATGCCCCAGCTCGCCGTAGGTGGGAACGTCGGGCAGCACGTCGGCCAGGCGCTGGTGCCAGGATACGGCGAGCGCGCGCAGCTTGCCAGCCTTCACGTGCGGCAGCGTCGAGGCCACCTGGTCGAAGTACACCGGCACCTGCCCGGCGATCACGTCGTTCACCGCCGGGCCGGCGCCGCGGTAGGGGATGTGCACCATCGACGTGCCGGTGCTGATCTTGAACAGCTCGCCCCACATGTGCCCGATCGTGCCGTTGCCCGGGCTGGCGTACGACACCTGCCCCGGGTGCGACTTGAGGTACTGCACGAGGTCGGCGAAGCCCTGCACGGGCAGCACCTTGGGGTTGACCACCAGGATGCCCGGGGCCTTGACCATTTCGGTCACGCCCGCGAAATCGCGCACCGGGTCGTAGGGCAGCTTCGAGAACACGGCGGGGTTCACGCCGTGGGTGGACACCGTGGCCACGCCCAGGGTGAGGCCGTCGCCGGCCGCGCGCGCCACCTCGGCCATGCCGATGGAGCCGCCCGCACCGGCCCGGTTGTCGATCACCACCGGCTGGCCCAGCAGCCGCTGCAGCGGCTCCTGCATCGCGCGGCCCGCGATGTCGGTGGCGCCGCCCGGCGGAAACGGCACGACGATGCGCAGCGGCCGCCCGTCCTGCGCCCAGGGGATTCCAGGAAAGACCGATGTGGCGGCCAGCGCCGCGAGCCAGGAACGTCGTTGCATGGGGTTTCCTCTCCGGGGAAGCAATGAGGGTAATGGAAGAGCCCCGCCATAAAAGCAATGCATGTGCCGGTTAGCATTCCGATTCGGCATACCTTCATCGCTGCGGCCGGGCCCGCCCGGCCCCGCCACCTTCCGACCCGCCCGCCCCTGCCCCGCCATGCCCCTGCGCCGACTGAATCCGCCCCTGCACCTGCTGCGGGCCTTCTGCACCGTGGTCCGCTTCGGCGGCGTGTCGCGCGCCGCCGATGCGCTGGATGTGACCCAGAGCGCGGTCAGCAAGCAGGTGCAGGAGCTGGAGCGCTGGGTGGGCGTGCCGCTGTTCGAACGCAACCGCCAGCGCCTCGCGCTCACCCCCGCGGGAGAGCGCTACGAGCAGGCCGTGCGCACCCTGCTGGCGCGGCTGGAGGCGGCCACGCTGGAGCTTGTCACCAGCACGCACCATGGCGGGTCGCTGCGGGTGTCGGCGCTGCCCACGTTCGCGGCGCAGTGGCTGGTGCCGCGGCTGCCGGCCTTCCGCCAGCGGCACCCGCGCATCACGCTGCACCTGTCGCAGGCGTTCATCAACGAGCTGCCCGGCCCCGAGCTGGACTGCGCCATCGTGTTCGGCGACGGCCACTGGCCGGGCATGCACGCGCACTACATCGCCGGCAACGACGTGGCGCTGATCGCGCCGCCGCCGGGCGCGGACGGCCCGGACGGCCCGCCCCCGGCGCTGCAGCGGCCCGCCGACGTGGCCGGCCATGCGCTGCTGCGCCATATCTCCGCCCCCGACGCCTGGGAGCGCTGGGCCGAGCGCCACGGCGTCGCCGGGCTCGACCCGCTCGGCGGGCCGCAGCTCGAGCAGTTCGAAAGCATCATCCGCGGCGTGTCGGTGGGGCTGGGCGTGGGCCTGGTGCCGCGCTGCCTGGTGCGCGACGAGATCGCCGCGGGCACCGTCGCCGAGCCGCTGCCGCGGGGCGGCTACACGAGCCGGCTGGGCTACTGGCTCTGCCATGCCGGCGACCGCGCGCAGCCCGAGGCATTGGTCCACTTCCGCGCGTGGCTGCTGGAGCAGGGGGAAACGCCCGCCGACCGCAGCAGCTGACCCGGCGGGCGCCCCGGCACGAATCCCAACGTTTCAGGCTCCATGCCGCCGGATCCATTGAATAGTCTGCTACATATTCGATAGCAAACGAATACTCAGCCGCCGCGCACCTCGGCCACCATGCGTTCCAGGCGGGCCAGGTCGGTGACGACGAAGGCCCGGCCGTCCTTGGCCAGCAGGCCCTGGCGCGTGAGCGCCCCCAGCTCGCGCGTGACCTGCTCGCGGTTGGTGCTGATGCGGCTCGCCAGTTCGGCATGCGCGGGCGCGGGCTCGATGCGCGCTCGGCCCCCGGCGTCCGCACCGCCGGCCGCGCGCGCCAGGCGCAGCAGTTCGGCATGCAGCCGGTTCTGCACGCCCAGGGTGCTGAGGTCGATCACGCGCTCGGACAGCTCGCGCACCAGCGTGCACAGACCCTCCACCACGCGCCGCGCCACGCCGGGCTCGGCGGCCATGAGCGCGCGGAAATCGCCGGGCGGCAGGCTCGCCACCAGCGTGGATTCGAGCGTGACCACGTCGGCCGAGCGGGCACCGCCGTCGAGCGCGGCGAGCAGCCCGATGGGCTCGCCCGGCCCGCAGTCCCGGAACGTGACCTGCCGGCCATTGGCCGAATAGGTGGTCACGCGCACTCGGCCCGAGAGCACGAAATACACATCTCCGCCCGCTGCCGCGCGCGAGAACAGCCGCCGCCGCGCCGGCAACTGCTGCCACTGGCATTGCTGCGCGATGCCGTCCAGCCGCGCGGCATCCAGCCCCTCGAACAGCGGAACGCAGCGCAGCGCGAGGCTGGAACGGGCGGCGGGAGCGGGCGGGGTCATGCGAAGGCGTGGGTGGCGTTGGAGGAAAAGACGAAGCGACGGGGCCCGGCGCGGCCCGGGGGCATGAGCGGCCGCCGGGGCACGGCCGGGCTCGCGGCATTATGCTCAGCCGCCCCGCCCGCCCCCCATGCCCCCGCCGCTGTTCACCGCCCTGCGCACCCGCCTGCTGCGCGCCCGCCACCCCGCGCCGCCCCGGCCCGGCCCCGCCACGGGCGGCGGGCCGGCCGAGCCCCGGCCACTGGGCGGCCTGCCCTCGGCGCGCAACCTGCGCTGGGCCAGCGGGCTGACGCTGTGGGCCTATGTGGCGCTGCACCTGGCCACGCATGCGGCGGGGCTGGTGTCGCTGCAGGCGGCCGAGGCCACGCGCCGCGCCGTGCACGCCGCCTGGGGCACGGGGGCGGGCACCGCGCTGCTCTACGGCGCGTTCGCCGTGCACCTGGCGATGGCAGGCGTCGCGCTCTGGCGCCGGCACACCTGGCGCATGCCGGCGGTCGAGGCGCTGCGCATCGCGCTCGGCCTGCTGCTGCCGCTGCTGCTGGTGGCCCACGTGGTGGGCACGCGCTGGCTGGGCAGTACCTGGGGCGTGGAGCCGTCCTACCTGCGCATCGTGCGCGCCATCTGGTCACCCGAAGGTTTCGCGCGGCAGACGCTGCTGCTCACGCTGGCCTGGGTGCACGGCTGCCTGGGCCTGCACCTGGCGATGCGCCACCGCGCGGCTTGGCGCCGCCACCAGCCGCTGCTGCTGGCCGGCGCGGTGCTGCTGCCGGTGCTGGCGCTGCTGGGCGCGCTGTCGATGGGCCGCGAGATCGCCTGGACGGCGCAGGGCCTGCGCGCGCCGGCGCCGCCCCGGCCCGCCGGCGAGGCCGCGCGCACGCTGACCGAGGGCCTGCAGATCGGCTGGCTGCTGGCGCTGGCCGCGCTGGTGGGCGCGCGGCTGGCCTGGGGCGCGCTGCGCCTGCGCCGCGGCGAGGGCTACGTGACCCTGCACTACCCGCAGCGCACCGTGCAGGTGCCGCCCGGCACGAGCGTGCTGGAGGCGAGCCGGTGGCACGGCATCGCCCACCTGTCGATGTGCGGCGGCCGCGCGCGCTGCTCCACCTGCCGCGTGCGCGTGGAGGCGCAGGACGGCCACCTGCCGCCGCCGCAGGGCGACGAGCGCCGCACGCTGCGCCGCGTGAACGCGCCCGCCGACGTGCGCCTGGCCTGCCAGCTGCGCCCGAGCGGCAGCGTGCGCGTGGTGCCGCTCTTCCAGCCCGGCGCCACCCCGGCCGCGGCCCGCCTGGGCGGCGAGCGTCAGGTGGCCGTGCTGTTCGTGGACCTGCGCCGCTGGTCGGGCTTGGCCGAGCGGCAATGGCCTTTCGACCTGGCCTGGGTGCTGGACCAGTATTTCGAGCGCGTGGGCCAGGCCGTGCGCGAAGCCGGCGGCCTGCCCAACCAGTTCATCGGCGACAGCGTGATGGCCCTCTTCGGGCTCGAGAGCGACCTGCCCACCGCCTGCCGGCAAGCCCTGCGCGCCGCCGCGCTCATCGAGGAACGCATGGACGCCTGGACCGGCGCCTTCCATGCGCAGTTCGGCCAGGCGCTGGACTTCGGCATGGGCCTGCACGCGGGCGCCGTGGCCGTGGGGCAGGTGGGCTTCGAGGACACCACCACCTTCACCGCCGTGGGCGAGGTGGTGAACACCGCGAGCCGCCTGCAGGACTACTCCAAGGTGGCGGGCGCGCGCCTGGTGCTGTCGCTCGACGTGGCCCGGTCCGCGGGGGTGCAGGAGGCGCTGGGCGCGCCCGAGCAGATCGCCGTGCGCGGGCGGTCGCAGCCGCTGCCGGTGCTGCACGTGGCCCGGCCGTCGGCGCTCTGGGGCAGCGCCGCCCGCTGACCGGCCGCGGCGGGCTGGCGGGCGCTATCGGTCGAAATCTGTGCGCTTTCGCACAGACGGGAAAGGGCCCGGGGCGGACACTGACCCCCATGCCGCAACGCACCATCGCAACGCGGCGATCGACCCAACCCCGAAAGGACCTCGCCATGCAAGCACGCAAGACCTCCGCCCTCCTCCTCTCGCTGGCCGCCCTCGCCTTCGCCGGCGCAGCCTCCGCCGCCCCCACCTCGCAGGAGGACTGGTTCGGCGCCGAAGCCGCCGCCCAGGGCCCGTCGCTGACGCGCGCCGAAGTCGCTGCCGACCTCGCACTGTGGAACCGCGCCGGCCTGAACCATGCGGGCGAAGGCGACCGCACGGCCATCGCCGACCCGGACTACCGCCAGCGCGTGGCCGAGTACCGCCGCCTGCGCAGCGGCCCCGAATTCCTCGCCGAAGTGCGCCGCCAGGGCGGCGATGCGAGCGCCGTGGCCGGCCAGAACGCCTCCAGCGGCGGCAACTGAAGCCCCGGCACCACCGTCCGGACGCCCTGCGCCCGGGCGGCGGAGCCCTCGGCCGGGCCTCCAACTGTTGCGTCTGAAACGACCTGTTCTCCCACGCCGCGGAACCCCGGGGAGCACAGTCCGGTCGGACACAGACCTACACGAATCTGTGCGTTTTCGCACAAGCAACGGCCGCCAGGCGGCGCAAACTGACTTCCCATGCAGCACGCAATCCGGCGGGTTGCAGCCAGTTCCCAATGCCCGAAGAAAGGACTCAACGCCATGAATCGCAAGCACCTGATCGCCATCGCCACCCTCGCCTTCGCCGGCGCCACGGCCGCCACCGCAGCCCCTGTGTCGCAGGAAGACATGGTCGGCCCGGTCCCGCTGACCGAAGTGCAGAACCAGCAGCCGCTGTCGCGCGCCGAAGTGGTGGCCGACTGGAACCTGTGGAAGAAGGCGGGCCTGGACAAGTACCAGGCCGGTGACCGCTCCGTGATGAGCGACCCCATGTACCAGCAACGCCTGGCCGAGTACCAGCGCCTGCGCAGCGGCCCCGAGTACGTGGCCGAAGTGCGCCGCCAGGGCGGCGACGTGAGCGCCGTGGCCTCGATGTATGAACGCGGCACCGTGCCGATGACGAACTGATGCACCGCGTGCATCCGCGGCAGCCGCCCCGTGCGGTTGCCGCGCCCCATGCCCCCGCCCGCGCAGGCCTTCTGCGCGGGTTTTTTCATGGGAGCGTGGGCGCCCGGTCTCCGGCCGCGCGCCCTCAGCGCGGCTCGCCGCCCGTGCGCGCCGCGAACCGCACCGAGAAACACGCGCCCGGCGGCACTTGGCCCGGGTGCGCGTCGTCGAGCCGCACGGCGGCATCGTGCTGCCGGGCGATCTCCAGCACGATGGGCAGGCCCAGGCCCGAGCCGTCCGCGTCGGTGCCGAGCGCGCGGTAGAACGGCCGGAAGACCAGTTCCCGCTCCGCCTCCGGCACGCCCGGCCCCGAATCCTCGACCTGCACGAGCACGATGTGGCCGAACGGATCGGCCAGCACGCGCGCCGTGACCACGCCGGGCCGCTCGCTGCTGGAGGGCGTGTAGTTGATCGCGTTGTCCAGCAGGTTGCGCGCCAGTTCCTTGAGCAGCGTGGGGTTGCCGTCCACCCACACGCCGGGGTCGGCGGGATCGGCGCCTTCGTAGCCCAGGTCGATGGATTTCTCCAGCGCGCGCGGCACGCAGTCGCGAACGGCCTCGCGCACCAGCCGCGCCAGGTCCACCGGCTGGCGCGCGAGCACCGCGCCGCCGGCTTCGGCGCGCGCCATCGCCAGCAATTGGTTCACCGTGTGCGTGGCGCGGATGCTCGCGCGGCCGATCTGCTGCAGGGAGCGCTTCAACTCGTCGGTGCTGGTGCCCTCGCGCTGCGCGAGGTCGGCCTGCATGCGCAGCCCCGCGAGCGGCGTCTTGAGCTGGTGTGCGGCGTCGGCCAGAAAGCGCTTTTGCGTGGCGAGCGAGTCCTGCAGCCGGCCCAGCAGGTCGTTGACCGAATCGACGAGCGGGGCCACTTCGAGCGGCACCGCCTTGTGGTCCAGCGGGGAGAGGTCGTCCGGGTCGCGCGCGCGGATGCGCTCCTCCAGCCGGTGCAGCGGCTGGATGCCGCGCGCGAGCGCCAGCCACACCAGCAGCACCGCCAGCGGCAGGATCACGAACTGCGGCAGCATCACGCCCTTGATGATCTCGGTGGCGAGCACGCTGCGCTTCTCGCGCGTCTCGGCCACCTGCACCAGCGCCGCGGGCGCGCCGGGCAACGGCAGGCGCACCCAGATCGCGGCCACGCGGATCTCGATGCCGCGCAGCTCGGCATCGCGCAGCCGCACCTGGCCCGAGAGCGGGCGGTCGTCCTCGGGCGGCGGCGGGCGCGGCAGGTCGCGCTCGCCCGAGAGGTACTCGCCCTGCGGGCCCAGCACCTGGTAGTAGACGATGTCGGACTCGTCCGCGCGCAGGATCTCGCTGGCGGGCTGCGGCAGGTTGAACTGCGCGCGGCCCTCGTGAACGGCCACCAGCTGGGCGAGCGCGTGCGCGTTGTATTCGAGCGCCCGGTCGAAGGGCTTGTTGGCGAGCCCCTGGGCCACCAGCCAGGTGAGCGCCAGGCTCACGGGCCACAGCAGCAGCAGCGGGGTGAGCATCCAGTCGAGGATTTCCCCGAACAACGAGCGCTGCTCGCGCTGGAAGATCTTCAAGGCCGCCGCCGCCCGCCCGGCAGGCACGCCGCGCATGCTTGGAACGTTTTTGGCCTCATGCCGCCGATTCCATTGAATAGTTTGCTATTAAATCAGTAGCGCACGTGCCGCAGGCGGGCGGCACCGCTAGGCCGCGACCTTCTCCAGGCAGTAGCCCAGGCCGCGCACCGTGGCGATGCGGATCGGGCCGCGCTCGATCTTCTTGCGCAGCCGGTGGATGTAGACCTCGATGGCGTTGTTGCTGACCTCCTCGCCCCACTCGCAGAGCCGCTCCACGAGCTGCTCCTTGCTGACGAGGCGGCCGGCGCGCTGCAGCAGCACCTCCAGCAGGCCGAGTTCGCGCGCCGACAGCTCCACCAGACGGCCGTCGATGGTGGCCATGCGGCCGGCCTGGTCGTAGACGAGCGGGCCGTGGCGGATGGTGCTGCTGGTGGCGCCCATGCCGCGCCGCGTCAGCGCCCGCACGCGCGCCTCCAGCTCCTGCAGCGAGAACGGCTTGGCCATGTAGTCGTCGGCCCCGTAGTCGAGGCCCTTCACGCGCTCGTCCACGCTGTCGGCGGCGGTGAGGATCAGCACCGGCAGCGCCGAGCCGCGCCCGCGCAGGCGCTTGAGCACGTCCAGGCCGTGCATGCGCGGCAGGCCGAGGTCGAGGATCAGCAGGTCGAACTCCTGCGTGGTGGTGAGCACCGCGTCGGCCTCGCTGCCGCTCGCCACATGGTCCACCACGGCCCCCGAGCCCCGCAGCGTGCGCAGCAGGCCGTCCGCCAGAACCTGGTCGTCTTCGGCGATGAGGATGCGCATGGGGCTGTCTCCTGGGGTTCCGTGGGGCGGGCGCCGGGGCCGGGGCGCTCTCCGGGCGTGGCGTCGATTCTAGGGACAACGCCCCCGCCGCCGCCGCGGGGCGGACCCCTAGATGGCGGCGCATCCCGGCCCCGGTCACATTGCCGCCGCCCGGTCGCCGGCGGGCCGCGCGGCGGGCTGGTGCGTCAGTCCTTCGCCCCATCGGCGCCCGCATAGGCCTCCAGCCCCAGCACCACCACGGCGGCCACGGCATCGCCCACCTCCGCGCGGAACTCCTCCTCGGTGCGGGCCACCGCATCGCGGAAGGCCTGCAGCCACGCCAGGCCGGTCTCGGTGAAACGCACCCTGCGGGCGCGCGCGTCGCGCGGGTCGGGCTCGCGCACCACCAGCCCCCAGGCCTCGCACTGGTCCACCAGCGCGGCCATCGACTGCTTGGCCATGCCGGCGCGCTCGGCCAGGTCGGTGAGCCGGTCGCCCTGCAACGAGAGGTGGCGCGTGATGTGGATGTGGGCCGCGCTGATCTGGTCGCGCGCGGCCAGGTTGGACAGCGCCAGCGGCACCTGCACGTCGTGCGCCATGCGCTCCAGCACGCGCGCATCGAACCGCCGCATGGCATGCCCCAGCAGGCGCCCCAGGTGGGTGAGCCGCCAGGCATCGCCCTGCGTGGACAGGGAGGCGGGAACCGATGGAGCAACAGGGCGCGCAGCAGGCAGGGATGGCATCCGTACATTGTCAGCCAAACTGACCAAAAACGGCATTGTTCACGATGTATGCCGCCCCTACACTACTGGTCAAGCATCCAGCCTGTGGTTGATGACAGTCACCCCGCAGCCCCAGGCCCCACGGACGCACCGATCCGTTTTCCCCCTTCATTCCAGGAGTTTCCCCATGGACGCACCCGTCAAGAACAACGCCGCCGCCACCGAAAAAGCCAAGGCGCTGCAGGCCGCCCTCGCCCAGATCGAAAAGCAGTTCGGCAAGGGCACCATCATGCGCCTGGGCGAAGGCGAGGCCATCGAGGACATCCAGGTCGTCTCCACCGGCTCGCTGGGCCTGGACGTCGCCCTGGGCGTGGGTGGCCTGCCGCGCGGCCGCGTGATCGAAATTTACGGCCCGGAATCGTCCGGCAAGACCACGCTCACGCTGCAGGTCATCGCCGAGATGCAGAAGCAGAACGGCACCTGCGCCTTCGTCGATGCCGAGCACGCGCTGGACATCCAGTACGCCCAGAAGCTCGGCGTGCACGTGCCCGACCTGCTCATCAGCCAGCCCGACACCGGCGAGCAGGCCCTGGAGATCGTGGACAGCCTCGTGCGCTCGGGCGCCGTGGACCTGATCGTCATCGACTCGGTCGCCGCGCTGACCCCGAAGGCCGAAATCGAAGGCGAGATGGGCGACGCCCTGCCGGGCCTGCAGGCCCGGCTGATGAGCCAGGCGCTGCGCAAGCTCACGGCCACCATCAAGAAGACCAATTGCATGGTCATCTTCATCAACCAGATCCGCATGAAGATCGGCGTGATGTTCGGCAGCCCCGAAACCACCACCGGCGGCAATGCGCTGAAGTTCTACGCCTCCGTGCGCCTGGACATCCGCCGCACCGGCACCATCAAGAAGGGCGACGAGGCCATCGGCAACGAGACCAAGGTGAAGGTGGTGAAGAACAAGGTGAGCCCGCCCTTCAAGACGGCCGAGTTCGACATCCTCTTCGGCGAGGGCATCAGCCGCGAGGGCGAGATCATCGACATGGGCGTGAACGCGCGCATCCTCGACAAGAGCGGCGCCTGGTATGCCTACAACGGCGAGAAGATCGGCCAGGGCCGCGACAACGCGCGTGAATTCCTGCGCGAGAACGCCGACCTCGCCCGCGAGATCGAGAACCGGGTGCGCGAAGGCCTGGGCGTGTCGCTGCTGCCACCGGCAGCGCCCGGTGCCGCACCCAGCGCCGGCGAAGAGGCCTGAAGCCCGTCCCCCGGGGCACCGGCCGGCCCGCCGCCCATGGCGGGTGTGGGCAGCCGGCGCCCCCGGTTTCCGCTTCGACGATGCGCAACGCGACCTCCACCTCCTCCACCCTGTCCCTGAAGGGCCGTGCGCTGCGCCTGCTGGCGCAGCGCGAGCATTCGCGCCCCGAGCTGGAGGCCAAGCTCGCGCGGCACGTCCAGGAAGGCGACGACCTGCGCGCCGTGCTCGACGAACTCCAGGCCAAGGACTTCATCAACCCGGGCCGCGTGGCCGAATCGGTCGTGCACCGCCGGGCCGCCAGGCTGGGCACCCAGCGCGTGGTGCAGGAGTTGCGCGCCAAGGGCCTGGACGATGCCCTCGTGCGCGAGACGGCCGAGCGCCTGCGCGGCAGCGAACAGGCGCGCGCCCTGGCGGTCTGGCGCCAGCGCTTCGGCACCCCGCCCGCCACACCGCAGGAGCGGGCCCGCCAGATGCGCTTTCTCGCGGCGCGCGGGTTTCCGGGCGAGATCGTGCGGCGCGTGGTCGGCGGCAAGGCGGCGCAAGACGAGGACGGGGCCGCGCCGGACAGCGCGTTCGACTGACCGACTGAAGGGGTGGATGGACCGCAGCGCGCCTAGCCCAGGAGCCGCTCGGGATTGGCGTCGATCTTGGCGAGCGCCTCGCGCGTGGCGCGCAGGGTGAGGGCTTCCTCTTCCTGCGGCACGAGCAGGCCGGCCTGCAGGTAGGCGGCCATGCGCTTGACCTGCAGTAGGTAGCTGCTGCCGTCCGGCGCCGCGAAGAGATGGAGCTGCCGGCGCTCGCTGTGCCAGGCGTACTGCACCTGCGCCGAGGCGCCGTTGTGGTCCAGCGTGAACCACGCGCCGATCTGCAGCTCGCGCGCCCAGGCCACCATGGCCTCTTCGACCGGCGCGCCGTTGTCGGCCACCACGTGGATGGCCGACGCATCGATGCCCAGCATCATTTCGAGGTAATCGGCATCGAGCGGGATCTCGCCGAGCGTCGCGTCGCTCATGAAATCCTCCAGATGGCCCAGCCGCTTGGCCATCGCATCGATGTGGGCCTGGGGGATGGACGCCGTCTTGGACAGGAACGCGTCGGCGAGCGTGTCGGTGAGGATCTTGATGTGCGCATCCTGCGGCGCGCCCACCACGCCCAGCATCCCCAGGCCCTGGCGCAGGCACTGCAGCAGCCCCGGCAGGCTCTGGATGACCTGCGCGCGGTCGGCGCGCTGCGGCTTGGCGCTCGCAGCCCACACCAGGTCGGTGGCCGCGCGCTTGAAGGCGATGGTGTCGGCGTGCTGCGCGCCGCTGCGCACGGCCGAGAGGGCCAGCACCTCCGCCCAGGTGCGGAACAGGAAGCTGCGGATCTCGTCGCGCACCGGCATGTCCTTGAGCAGGTTGCGCAGCTCGATGGTGTACTGGATCGCCATCGTCTCCTTCTGCTCGACCTGCTGGGCCACGCTCACGATGCGCGAGGTGGCCTGCGGGGCCGTGAGGTACCTGGAGAGGAAGGCCTCGAATTCGCCCAGCACGAGCTGGAACACGCGCTGGCCGGTCTCGGGGTATTGCTCGATCACCTGGACCACGCGGCGGATCTCGGACTCCAGCGCGCTGCCCTGGATGGCGGCGGTGTCGAAGCCCAGCACGACCCCGCCCATGCGGTCGATGAGCTGGCGCGCCGGGTGCGCGACGTCGCTGAAGAACTCGGGCTCGGCCAGCGCCACGCGCAGCACGGGCACCTGCAGCCGCGCGAACCACACGCGCACGGCGGGCGGAATGCGGTCTTCGCTCAGGATGCTCTGGAACATCAGCGCGACCACTTCGATGATCGCCTTCTCGCCCGGCGTGGCGGCCTTGGCCTTGAGTTCGGCCGAGCGCTCGCGCACGGCGCCCACCACCCGCACCACCGCCGCGGGGCTGTAGTAGTCCTGCACCAGCGTGGCCACGTCGCTGCGGTAGAAGCTGTCGGCCTCCAGCCGCTGCTCGGCCAGGGCCTGTGAAAGCGCTGCCGAGGCCGGGGCCACCGGGGCCGCGCCCGCGGCACCGGAGCCGCCGCCATCGAATGCGCCGTTCGCGACGCGCCCCGAGCCGGAGACGGCGAAGGCCGCGATCGCCGGCTGAACGAGCAGGCGGCGCAACTGGCCCATCACGCCCTGAGCGCGCTGCCGTGCGCGCCCCAGCGGGGTGCCGCCGTAGCCCGTGGCATGCGCCCCGGGAAAGCCCGGCGGCATGGCCAGGCGCGTGGTCGCTCCGGCGGCTGCGCCGGGCGGCATCTGCCACTGGGCAGCCGCTGCACCCGGGGGCTGCATGCCGCCTCCCGGGCCGGTGGGAGCGCCCAGCCCGGCCTGCACCGTCGTTCCGCCAGCCGTGCGGCGCACGCGCGAACGCAGGTCGTTGTCGGGGCGCACGCCCTGTTCCGTGAAGAACGCCAACAGCGCGTTGTACTGCGCCTGCACCAGCGTGCCCAGGCCGCGCTGCAGGGGGCCGATCAGGGCCTGCAGGTCGGAGCGCAGCAGGCCGCATGCGACCCACGGGTCCACGAGGCGCAGCGCCAAGGTTTCGGGGCGCAGGATGTCCTGCTCGCCGAGGTCTTCGCCTTCGAGGTGCTGCACATGCTGGCGCACCGCGTCGAAAGCTGCGGACGTCTGCTCCATGACCGACTGGCCGATGCGCAGGGCGACGATCCGGTTCTCGACCACGTCGTCGCTCACCAGCTCCAGGCCGGCGAGCGAAGGGCCCGCCGCAAGGGCCGCGCTGCGTGTGCTGACGAGGGGGGCGAGCGCTTCGCGCAGGGCGCGGGTGGCGCCGGCGACCCAGGCGGCATGGAATTGCTGGTAGCGCATCCACAGGTCGCGGCGGTCCTGCATTTCGCGCTGGGTGGCCGTCTGGCCCATGAGCTGGGCGGTGAAATCCTGCAGCCCGCCGTCCAGGCCGGGAAGGCCCGCGCACAGCCCTTCGATGAAACGCTGCCGGCCGTGCCGTGCCAGGCGCCGGGCGTTCGAGAGGGAAGTGGACGGAGTCTCCATACGCCGCGGATTATGAGTGCGCGCCAGCGTTCCAGGGATATGCATTTCCGCGCATACCGGACGTGCAATCCGCGGCACGGAATCCTTGGTCCCGCGCGTGCCGGAGCACGGGATGCGGCGCCGGCCGGCCGCCCGGCGGAGTGCCTGCAAGGCACCCTGCCGGCGGCACCGGCGGCCGGGGCTGACCGGTCATGCCGAGGGCGCCCGGGGATGGAGCGGTCAGACCGCGGCGCCGGCGTTCGGGTCGTTGGGGTCGCCCTCCTTGCGGGGAGGGGCCTTCACGAGATCCTCGCGCTTGATGCCGAGCCACATCGCGATGGCGGCGGCCACGAACACCGAGGAATAGATGCCGAACAGGATGCCGATGGTCAGGGCCAGCGCGAAGTAGTGCAGGCTCGGGCCGCCGAAGAAGAACATCGACAGCACCATCGCCTCGGTCGAGGCGTGGGTGATGATGGTGCGGCTCATCGTGCTGGTGATGGCGTGGTCGATGACCTCGTGCGTGGTCATCTTGCGGTACTTGCGGAACGCCTCGCGGATCCGGTCGAAGATCACCACGGATTCGTTCACCGAGTAGCCCAGCACGGCCAGCACGCCGGCCAGCACGGCGAGCGAGAACTCCCACTGGAAGAACGCGAAGAAGCCCAGGATGATGACCACGTCGTGCAGGTTGGCGATGATGGCTGCGACGCCGAACTTCCATTCGAAGCGGAACGCCAGGTACACCACGATCCCGATCACCACCATGGCCAGCGCCATGAGGCCCCCGTGCACGAGTTCCTCGCCCACCTGCGGTCCCACGAACTCGGTGCGGCGCAGCGTGACGCCGGCATCCTGCGCCTTGAGCGCGCCGATCACCTGCTCGCTCTGCTGGGCGGATGTCACGCCCTTCTGCACGGGCAGGCGGATCATCACGTCGCGCGAGGTGCCGAAGTTCTGCACGATCACGTCGGTGTAGCCCAGGCCCGATACCGCCTCCCGCACTTTGCCGATGTCGGCGGTCTCGGTGTAGGCCACCTCCATCACGGTGCCGCCCGTGAACTCGACCGACAGGTGCAGGCCGCGCGTGACCAGGAAGAACACGGCCAGCGCGAAGGTGATGAAGGAGATCGCGTTGAAGACCAACGCGTGCTTCATGAAGGGGATGTCTTTTTTGATGCGGAAAAACTCCATGGCGAGTCCTCCTCCTTCAGTTCGTCTTGGCAGGCACGGACGGCGCTGCCGGGGTGTCGGGGCCCGGCTTCCAGACCTGGCCGATGGACACGCTCTTGAGCTTCTTCTTGCGGCCGTACCAGAGGTTCACGAGCCCGCGCGAGAAGAACACGGCCGAGAACATGCTGGTCAGGATGCCGATGCAATGCACCACGGCGAAGCCGCGCACCGGGCCCGAACCGAAGGCCAGCAGCGCCAGGCCGGCGATGAGCGTGGTCACGTTGGAGTCCAGGATGGTCGCCCACGCGCGCTCATAGCCCGCGTGGATGGCCGCCTGCGGGGCGACGCCCGCGCGCAGTTCCTCGCGGATACGCTCGTTGATCAGCACGTTGGAGTCGATCGCCACGCCCAGCGCGAGCGCCATGGCCGCGATGCCGGGCAGCGTCAGCGTGGCCTGCAGCATCGAGAGCGCGGCCATCAGCATGAGCACGTTCACCGACAGGGCGATCGTGGAGAACACGCCGAACAGCGCGTAGTAGATGCACATGAACACCGAGATGGCGACGAAGCCCCAGACCACGCTGTGGATGCCGCGCTGGATGTTGTCGGCGCCCAGGCTCGGGCCGATGGTGAATTCCTCGATGATCTCCATCGGCGCGGCCAGCGAGCCGGCACGCAGCAGCAGCGACGTGTCGTTGGCTTCTGCGGTGGTCATGCGGCCGGAGATCTGCACGCGGCCGCCGCCGATCTCGGAGCGGATCACGGGGGCCGTCACCACTTCGCCCTTGCCCTTCTCGAAGAGCACGATGGCCATGCGCTTGCCGATGTTCTCGCGCGTGATGTCCTTGAAGATGCGCGTGCCCTTGGCGTCGAGCGTCAGGTTGACGGTGGGCTCCTGCGTCTGCCCGTCGAAGCCGGGCTGCGCGTCGGTGAGGTTCTCGCCCGTCAGCACGACCTGCTTCTTGACGATGATCGTCTGGCCGTTGCGGTCAGGGTACTTCTCGCTGCCGAACGGCACGGCGCCCGCACCGCGCTCGGCGCCGCGCGCCTCGGTGCTCTCGTCCACCATGCGCACCTCGAGGGTGGCGGTGCGGCCCAGGATGTCCTTGGCCTTGGCGGTGTCCTGCACGCCGGGCAGCTGCACCACGATGCGGTCGGTGCCCTGCTGCTGGATCACGGGCTCGGCCACGCCGAGTTCGTTGATCCGGTTGTGCAGCGTGGTCATGTTCTGCTTGAGCGCCTGGTCCTGCACCTTGCGCAGCGCCTCGGGCTTGATGGTGGCCCGCACGCGGACGCCTTCGCCATCGGGGCTCGCGGTGGCCACGAGGTCGGGGAACTGGTCGGCGATCAGGTTGCGCGTGGCCGTGGCGGTGGCCTCGTCGCGCAGTCGCACCTCGATGGCCTGGCCTTCGCGGTTGATGCCGCTGTGGCGGATGTTGCGGTCGCGCATGAAGGTGCGCAGATCGCCCGCGAAGGACTCGGCCTTCTTGGAGAGCGCCGCCTGCATGTCCACCTGGAGCATGAAGTGCACGCCGCCGCGCAGGTCCAGCCCCAGGTACACCGGCTGCGCGCGCAGCGCCGTGAGCCACGACGGAGAGCGCGAGACGAGGTTCAGCGCCACGATGTACTGCGGATCGGCCGCGTCGGGCACGAGCGCCTTCTGGATCGCGTCCTTGGCCTTGAGCTGGGTGTCGGGCGTGTCGAAGCGCGCGCGCACCGAGTTGCCGTCGAAGCTCACCGCATCGGTGGCGATGCCCGCGCTCTGGAGCACCTCTTCCACGCGCCGCTGCAGGGACGCATCGATCTTGAGCGTGGACTTGGCCGAGGAGACCTGCACCGCAGGCGCCTCGCCGAACATATTGGGCAGGGAATACAGGATGCCCACGAGCAGCACGATCACGAGGATCGCGTACTTCCAGACCGGGTAACGGTTCATGATCGCGCTCTTATCTCAGTTAACCACGGCGTGCCGCACCACCGGCGGCGCCTGAAATCGGCGCGGCGCAGGCCAGCCGACGCCGTGCAAAGGCCGCCCCCGCCGCGCCGGCGTCGTCCCCCTCCCCGCGCGCAGCGCGAGAGCAAGGGGAAACGGCGCAGCCGCTCAGGGGGTTGCCCCTCATTTCACGGTGCCCTTGGGCAGGACCTGGGAGACGGCGCTGCGCTGGATCTGCACTTCCACGTTCGGTGCGATCTCGATGTGCAGGAAGCCTTCGGACAGGCGCGAGACCTTGCCGACGATGCCGCCGGCCGTGGCCACTTCGTCGCCCTTGGCGATCGCCTCGATCATGGCGCGGTGCTCCTTCTGGCGCTTCATCTGGGGCCGGATCATGATGAAGTACAGCACCACGAACATCAGCACCAGCGGCAGCATGCCCGTGAGCGAGGACATCATGTCGCCGCCAGCGGGCGCGGCGGCCGGGGCGGTCTGGGCGAAAGCGGAAGAGATAAACACGGCAACAGGCTCCGTTGGAAAGGATGGTCGTTGGAATGCGGCCGATCGGACCGATCGGGGCCGGGACGCGGCGCCCCCCGGAGGGCAACAGGCGATTGTATGCGGCGCCCTCCAGGGGGCAGGCACCATAACCCGCGCGCCGTTGGGTTATGGGGGCGGCGGTGCCGGGGCGGGTGCCGGGGGTTGGATTCACGTTGGAATCGTGCCCATGCCGGCGTTTTTGCTGGGTTTTTAGCTTTTGAAAATATAGCAAACAGCAAGCCACTACAGATCTTCAGCCCCGGCCCGGTGCCGAGCAGGCCTCAGCGGCCGGGAATGCGATAGCGCTTGTGGGTGTAGAAGGTGTTACCGCCGAGGGTCTTGAACTCTACAAATTCAGGCGATGGCGACCGGCTGCCCTTCGTTCTCCACGCAAAAAGTCCCGTGGGACTGGGATCGGGGCGCAGCGGCTCTGTCGCCGTGGAGAGTGCAGCTTCATAAAACGCTGCGTATTTCTCCTGCCATCCATTGGTGGCATCGTTGAGGATGGCCATCCGGGCCTCGATCATCTTTTGCTTTTCTTTGTCAATTTGAGGGTAATGCTCAAAACCCTCGAATTGCACACTGCCCCGGTCGCTCGCGGTCACGATGCCCCGAATGTCCCGCGCACCGGCTGCCATGAACTCCTTGGTACTGCCGGAGTCGAGTCGGTTCGCGATCACGCGGCGCATCATGCGCATGGCTTCCCTTGCATCTTCCGAACTGCTGATTCCAGTGAAAGCCCATTCCTGAGGAGCCGGCACCTCCACCAGAAAAAGCCGCACCAACAGCCCGGCATCCGAGCCGGGGTCCGGCAGGCTCACTGCCTTCTTCACCGTCACACTCACCAGCGCCGGAGTGATCGTCAGCGCAGAGTCTCTCGCGCCACGTTCCGATTTCATCATCAGCTTGGCGCTGCCAGCGCTGCGTGCAGTGACCGCGAAGGCCCAGGAATCCGCCCGGCTGTTGTGTGTTGAACCCGTGACCTCCAGCACGTTCGGGTAGTCGCTCACCGCCACTAGCGTGTAACGCTTGTCGATCGCTTCGAGCTTGACCCGCAACACATTGCCCGCGACCAGGGTGATGGATGCAGGGACCGGCTTGTTATGTACATATTTCAGGATGGCATTGGGCATCTGAAGCAGGAATCCCTCTTGGAAAAAAGTAATTCTTGTGTTTTCGGGGATTACCGCGTCGGCACGGCCCTGAACGCGGGAATGCGTACGCTAGTGCCCACACGCTTGCATTGAGCAAACATGTGGTCGACCCAAGGACGGCCCACCAGAAAAGTGCTGGTCCCCACGTCCTCATCCGTTGGAACCACGCCTGTCTTGAGATTGATCCTGCCCGTGGCGTAAGCCAGCGCCTGTCCTTCGGTCACAGGATCAAGCGCTGGATCCGGGCGATAACTTTGCCCGTGCCGGACGACATTGATCCTCTGGATGGTCGCCCCTTCACGCCAGATCATCCACAGCAGACTCTCGCCCTTTTCATCGCCTGGTCCCGGATCGAGCGACTGCTGCACAAAGCAGAAATTGTTCGGCTGAAGCGAACTTTCCCTTGTTGCCAGATAGGAGCGCAGCGTTTCCCGCCCAGGCACACGCCGGGGGTCGGGCCGGGAGAACGCAGGGTCGATGGCGGGATAGGGGGTGCGTGCCGGCGCGGATGCCGCCTGCGCGGCTGGTTCGGGGGTTGCTGCAGCCGCTGCAGGAAATGCGGCTGCCAGGGCGAACGCCAGTGCGAGGGTGGCGCGGGCACGTCGTGGAACGGTAGACATGGTTCGGGGTCTCCTCCGGAAGGCCCCGGACTATAAAACCGAAGCGGTGTCCCATGGGCCAACTCATCAGTTATCTAACGCCCATGCCGCCGGCTTCACTGAAGAGTTAGCTATCTTTTCAGGAGTAATTTCCTAGCGAAGCGAAGAGGGCTCGAACGCCGAAATACTTATCTTGGTGCCCACGCGCTGGCACTGGGCCAACATCCGATCGACCCAAGGCGGCCCACCAGAAAAGTGCTGCTCCCTACGTCCTCGTCGTTTGGAACCACGTCTGTCTCGAGATGGATCCTGCCCGTGGCATATGCCAGCGCATGGCCCCGCGTGACCGGATCCAGCGTGGACCGGTAACGCCCACCCCGTGGCACCACATTGACTTTTTGGATGGATGCGCCTTCGTGCCAGATCATCCACAGTACGCTGGCGCCTTTGTCGTCGGGCAGTTGGGAATCCGTGCGCTGCTGCACGAAACAGAACGTATTGGCCTGCTGGAAGCTCTCCAACTCCACCAGATAGGTGCGCAGCGTTCCCTGGCTGGGCACACGCCAAGGATCGGGTCGGGAGAACGCAGGGTCGATGGCGGGATAGGGTGTGCGCGCCGCAACGGATACCGCCTGATCGGCAGGCGCGACAGCGGTGCCTGCCGCCGCAGCGAATCCAATTGCCAGGGCCGACACCGCGACGAGGCAGGCACAGCCAGTTCGGGAAATGACGCCCATACAGCGCGCTCCTTCAAAGGAGCGGCACTATACGGTCCGCGCGGCGCCCGCCAGCGTCATCTGGCCTGCTTTTCCCCCATGCCGCCGATTCCATTACAAAGTTTGCTACAGATTTAGTAGCAAATACTCTGCTCGGCCGACCCGACCACCCGGCCCGCGGCTTGCCGCGGGCTGCATGCAGCAACCGCCCCCTCGCCGCCCCCTCACGCGCACTGCCGCAGCCCCTTCTCGGCCGGCGCGGCGCGCCAGCGGGCCATGAGCTGGGTCCACTGCGTGCGGGCCGTGCCCAGGTGGCGCTCCTTCACGTGGCCGTAGCCGCGGATTTGCTCGGGGATGCGGGCGATGTCCGCGGCCAGCGGCAGGTTCTCGGCCGTGAGGCCGGTGAGCAGCTCTTCGATGCAGGCGCGGTATTCGCGGATCAGCGCGCGCTCGGTGCGGCGCTCCTCGGTGCGGCCGAACGGGTCGAGCGCCGTGCCGCGCAGGCCCTTCAGCTTCGCGAGCAGGCCGAAGGCCTTGCGCATCCAGGGACCGTAGGCCTGCTTGACCAGTTCGCCGCGCTCGTTCTTCTTCGCGGTGAGCGGCGGGGCGAGGTGGTGCACGACGCGGTAGTCGCCCTCGAACATGCCGGCGATCTTGTCGGTGAAGGCGCGGTCGGTGTGCAGGCGCGCGACCTCGTATTCGTCCTTGTACGCCATGAGCTTGAACAGGTAGCGCGCCACGGCTTCCGAGAGCCGCGTGCCGGTGGCGACGCGTGCCTCGGCCGCCTGCACCTTCTCGACGAAGGCGCGGTATTCGGCGGCATAGGCGGCGTTCTGGTAGCCGGTGAGGAATTCCTCGCGCCGCGCGATGACCTCGGCGAGCCCCGGCTTCTTCACGAACTGGATGACCTGCGCGGTCTGGAACAGCGCGCGCACCGCGGCCAGGTCGTGCGCGCAGCGGCGGCCCCATTCGAACGCGGCCTTGTTGTTGTCCACCTGCACGCCGTTGAGTTCCATCGCGCGCATGAGCGCGGCGAGCGACAGCGGCACGCGGCCCTTCTGCCACGCGTAGCCGAGCATCAGCGGGTTGGTGTAGATGCTGTCGCCCAGCAATTGCACGGCGACCTCCTCGGCATCGAAGCTGCCCAGCAGTTCGTCGCCCACGGCCGAGGCGATGGCCGTGTCGCAGTGCTGGCCGGGGAACTGCCAGTCGGGGTTGTGCACGAAGGACGCCGTGGGCGATCCATGGTTGTTCAGCGCCACGAAGGTGCGGCCCGGCTGCATGGCGGCCATCGTGGTCTTGAGCGAGGCGACGATGGAGTCGCAGCCGATGATGAGGTCGGCCTTGGCCGTGTCCACCTTGGTCGTGTAGATGGCTTCGGGCCGGTTGGCGATCTGCACGTGGCTCCAGGTGGCGCCGCCCTTCTGCGCCAGGCCCGCCGCGTCCTGCGTGATGACGCCCTTGCCCTCCAGGTGCGCGGCCATGCCGAGCAGCGAGCCGATGGTGATCACGCCCGTGCCGCCCACGCCCGCCACCACGATGCCCCAGGCCTGCTCGGCCACCGGCAGCACCGGTTCCGGCAACGGCGGCAGCGCGGAGAGGTCGCCCTTCTTTTCCTTCTTGGGCTTCTTGAGCGTGCCGCCCTCGACGGTCACGAAGCTCGGGCAGAAGCCCTTCACGCACGAATAGTCCTTGTTGCAGGTGCTCTGGTTGATGCGGCGCTTGCGGCCGAATTCGGTCTCCAGCGGCTCCACCGACAGGCAGTTGGACTGCACGGAGCAGTCGCCGCAGCCTTCGCAGACCAGTTCGTTGATGACCACGGTCTTGTCGGGCGTGGCGAGCGTGCCGCGCTTCCTGCGGCGGCGCTTCTCGGTGGCGCAGGTCTGGTCGTAGATGATGGCAGTGCAGCCGGGGATCTCGCGGAACTCGCGCTGGATGCGGTCCAGCTCGTCGCGGTGGTGCACGGTCACGCCCTCGGCCAGCGCCACGCCGTCGTACTTGGCCGGCTCGTCGGTCACGATGACCAGCTTGGCGATGCCCTCGGCCTTGAGGCTGGCCATGATCTGCAGCACCGAGTGGCCCTCGGGCCGCTCGCCCACCTGCTGGCCGCCGGTCATCGCCACGGCGTCGTTGTAGAGCACCTTGTACGTGATGTTGGTGCCCGCCGCGATGCTCTGCCGGATGGCGAGCAGTCCGCTGTGGAAATACGTGCCGTCGCCCAGATTGGCGAACACGTGCTTTTCGGTGGTGAAGGGCTGCTGGCCCACCCAGGTCACGCCCTCGCCGCCCATCTGCGTGAAGGTGGAGGTGTTGCGGCCCGGCATCCAGTTGACCATGTAGTGGCAGCCGATGCCGGCGACCGCGCGCGAGCCTTCGGGCACGCGGGTGCTGGTGTTGTGCGGGCAGCCGCTGCAGAACCACGGCGTGCGGTCGCCCGTGTCGGTGGCGGTCGCGGCGAGCGAGCGCTCGCGCGCATCGATCACCGTGAGGCGGGCGTCCATGCGGGCCACCACGTCTTCGGGCACGCCGAGCTTCTTGAGCCGCTTGGCGATGGCGCGCGCGATGATCGCCGGGGTGAGGTCGGCCTTCGGGCGCAGCAGCCAGTTCTGGCTCGGGTTGGCCATGGACCACTCGCCGCCGGAGTTGTCGCCTTCCACTTCGTCGAACTTGCCCAGCACGTTGGGGCGCACGTCGGCGCGCCAGTTGTAGAGCTCTTCCTTGAGCTGGTATTCGATGACCTGGCGCTTTTCCTCCACCACCAGGATCTCCTGCAGCCCCTGCGCGAAATCGCGCGTGATCGTGGCCTCCAGCGGCCAGACCACGTTCACCTTGTGCAGCCGGATGCCGAGGCGGCGGCAGGCATCGTCATCGAGGCCCAGGTCGATGAGGGCCTGGCGCGTGTCGTTGTAGGCCTTGCCGCTCGCGATGATGCCGAAGCGGTCCTGCGGGCCCTGGATCACGTTGTAGTTGAGCCGGTTGGCGCGGATGTACGCCAGGGCCGCGTACCACTTGTAGTCCATGAGCCGCGCTTCCTGCTCCAGCGGCGCGTCGGGCCAGCGGATGTGCAGGCCGCCGGGCGGCATCGCGAAATCCTCGGGCAGCACGATGTTCACGCGGTCGGGGTCCACCGAGATGCTGCTGGACGACTCCACCACCTCCTGGATCGTCTTCATGCCCGACCACACGCCCGAGAAGCGGCTCATGGCGAACGCGTGCAGGCCCATGTCCAGGATGTCCTGCACACTGGACGGAAAGAACACCGGCAGGCCGCAGGCCTTGAAGATGTGGTCGCTCTGGTGCGGCGCGGTGCTGCTCTTGCTGATGTGGTCGTCGCCCGCAATGGCGATCACGCCGCCGTGCCTGGCCGTGCCGGCCATGTTGGCGTGCTTGAACACGTCGGAGCAGCGGTCCACGCCCGGGCCCTTGCCGTACCAGATGCCGAAGACGCCGTCGTACTTGCGTTTTTCGGGATAGAGGTCGAGCTGCTGCGTGCCCCAGACGGCCGTGGCGCCCAGCTCCTCGTTCACGCCGGGCTGGAACACCACGTGGTTCTGCGCCAGGTGCTTGCGGGCAGCCCACAGGGCCTGGTCATAGCCGCCGAGCGGCGAGCCGCGGTAACCGCTGATGAAGCCTGCAGTGTTGAGCCCCGCCATCGCATCGCGCTGGCGCTGCAGCATGGGCAGGCGCACGAGGGCCTGCACGCCGCTCATGAACGCCCGGCCCTCGGGCAGCGAGTATTTGTCGTCGAGCGTGACCGTTTCGAGGGCGCGGCGAATATGTTCAGGCAGCGGGGCGTTCATCACACACCTCCTTCGCACACACGCTCGACGCCAAATCCACAGCGTGCGGCGTTGCCGCCCGCCACGTAATTGTGTTGCAACCCGCGTTGCGGGTTGTCGTCGAGCGTGACCGTTTCGAGGGCGCGGCGAATATGTTCAGGCAGCGGGGCGTTCATGAATGTCTCTCCATCATCGTGAGGGATGCCGCGGCCTCGTGGGCGCGGTCAGGGCAGCGCGCCCGGTGGGGCGGTCTTTGCATGCCAGTGTAGGCAGGACGGCCGGATATGTCCTTTCGTTTCCATGCCGTGTTTACCCTCGTTTCAGAAAGATCCTTTCTCTAAACAATCGAATAATGGAAGAACTCGACAAATTCGATATCGCGATCCTGGCGGAACTGCAGGCCGACGCGCGCCTGACCAATGCCGAGCTGGCCCAGCGCGTGGGCCTTTCCGCCGCGCCGTGCTGGCGCCGCGTGCGTGCCCTGGAGGAATCCGGTTTCATCAAGGGCTACCGTGCCGAAATCGATCGCCACCGCATCGGGCTGGGCGTGCTGGCCTTCGTGCGGCTCGACGCCGACCGCAGCACCGGCGGGCTCACGCGCGAGATGGAAGAGGCCATCGCGAAGATCCCCGAGGTGATCGCCTGCCACTACATCAGCGGCACCGGCACCTTCGAGCTGCAGGTGGTGGCGCGCGACCTGGAAAGCTTCTCGCAGTTCGCGCGCGGCGTGCTGCTGAACCTGCCCAACGTGAAGGACATGCACACCAGCTTCTCGCTGGGCGAGGTGAAGGCGGGAGGGGCGTTGCCGCTGGACCACCTGGGCAAAACACGATGAGCCAATCATTTGCTACAAATTAAATAGCAAACTATCCAATGAATCCGGCGGCATGAGCGCCCTCTGACGCCTATCCTGCAGGCCCGTGCCCCGCCGTCCTTCAAGTGCTCGGGGAAAACGTCGCTGCACGCGCAGGCCACCATGGGGAGAATGGGGAGCCTATGCCCCAGCCACCGTCCGCCCCACCGCCCACGCTCCCGCCCCACCCTTCCCCTGCGCCGGCCCCCGGCGGCGCCACGCCCGCACCCGCCCCCACGCCTGCGGGTCGCCTGATCGAGGACCCCGCGGCAACCCCCGCCGCGCAGGCGGCCGAATCCGCCGAGGCGGCCGCGGCGGCGCAACTGGGGCAGGAGGCCGCCAGGCGCGCTGCGCTGTCCCCGCTGGCTCCGCTGTCCGTGCCGGTGTTCCGCATGCTGTGGCTGACGTGGCTCGCGGCCAATACCTGCATGTGGATGAACGACGTGGCGGCCGCGTGGCTGATGACCACGCTCACCGCGTCGCCGGTGCTGGTGGCCCTGGTGCAGACGGCCTCGACGCTGCCCGTCTTCCTGCTCGGCTTGCCGAGCGGCGCGCTGGCCGACATCCTGGACCGGCGGCGCTATTTCATCGCCACGCAGTTCTGGGTGGCCGCCGTGGCGCTGGTGCTGTGCGTGGCCATCATCGCGGGCGGCATGACGGCGCCGCTGCTGCTGGCGCTCACGTTCGCCAACGGCATCGGCCTGGCGATGCGCTGGCCGGTGTTCGCGGCCATCGTTCCCGAGCTGGTCAGCCGCGCGCAGCTGCCTGCTGCGCTGGCGCTCAACGGCGTGGCGATGAATGCCTCGCGCATCATCGGGCCGCTGCTGGCCGGCGCGATCATCGCCAGCGCGGGCAGCGCCTGGGTCTTCGTGCTCAATGCCGTTCTGTCGGTGATCGCGGGCTTCACGATCATGCGCTGGAAGCGCACGCACGTGCCCAACCCGCTGGGCCGCGAGCGCCTGGGCAGCGCAATGCGCGTGGGGGTGCAGTTCGTGCGCGAGTCGCCGCGCATGCGGGCCGTGCTCTGGCGCATCTCCATCTTCTTCCTGCATGCCACGGCCCTGCTCGCGCTGCTGCCGCTGGTGGCGCGCGACCTGGAGGGCGGCGGCGCCGGCACCTTCACGCTGCTGCTGGCCTCGATGGGCGCGGGCGCCATCGCGGCGGCCATGTTCCTGCCGCGGCTGCGCCAAGCGATGCCGCGCGACACGCTGGTGGGGCGCGGGGCGCTGCTGCAGGCGCTGGCCACCTCGGTGGTCGCGATCGCGCCGAACGTCTACGTGGCCGTGCCGGCGATGGTGGTCGGCGGCATGGCGTGGATCACCACGGCCAATTCGCTGAGCGTCTCGGCGCAGCTCGCGCTGCCCAACTGGGTGCGCGCGCGCGGCATGTCGATCTACCAGATGGCCATCATGGGCGCCACGGCGGCCGGCGCGGCGTTCTGGGGGCAGGTGGCCTCGCTCACCAGCGTGCACATGAGCCTGGCGCTTGCGGCGCTCACGGGCACGGCCGCGATGGCGCTGGTGCAGCGCTTCGTGGCGGACCGCACGATGGAGGAAGACCTGAGCCCCTCGCGCGCCTTCAAGGTGCCCACCGCGCCGACCGCGCCCGAACGCGGCCACGTGGTGGCGACGATCGAATACGTGATCGATCCGGCCCGCGCCGCCGAATTCCGCACGCTGATGCAGGAGAGCCGCCGCAGCCGCCTGCGCCAGGGCGCGCTCGACTGGCAGCTGCAGCACGACATCGCCGACCCGAGCCGCTACGTGGAGCGCATCGTGGACGAATCCTGGACCGAGCACCTGCGCCGCTTCGACCGCGTGACGGCCTCCGACGTGGCACTGCGCGACCGCAAGCTGGCTTTCCACACGGGCGATGCACCGCCGGTGGTGACCCGCTACCTGGTCGAGCTGGAGCGCTAGCCGGGGCGGGTTTTGTTCGCGCCTGCGGGCCGTGCCTCGGTGGCCACACTCCGCCCTGGCCAGGCCTCGGAGCCCGCCGTCATTGGACGTGTGCGCGGCTGCTCAGCCGCCGGCGCGCACGAAGCCGCTCACCGCCGTGACGGGCGCAGCCCGTACCAGCCGCCTTCCGCGTCGAACAGCACGTCGAACTGGCGGAGCATGTGGCGCCCCGTGTTCACGAAGGCCGGGCGGCCCGGCGAATTCACCAGCACGGACTGCGGCGCGGCGGCGTCGCCCACGCGGAAGTCGTATTCCGCCACGGGCGACTGCGCGCCGGGGAACATGACCTGCACGCGCGTCCCGTCCTTGAGGCCCGTGGTCGTGCGGCCGCGGCGGCTGGGATTGGGGATCTGCGCCGTCGGCAGCGCGGCCGGATCGGCGACCGTGAGGTACATCTGGGCGATGCCGGTGTCCACCAGCACCGGACCGGTCTCCGGCGCGCCGCCATCCACCGACACGGCCATGGTGGCCTGCTGCCAGTCGCGCGGATCGCTGGAGGCGCGTTCGCCGTTCGCCAGCAGGCTGCCCGGCTGCAGCTTCACCGAGCGAAAGCCCTCGGCATTGGCGGGCGTGAGGCCCGCATGCAGGCCATGTTTCGTCACGACGTAGCCGCCGTGCATGCTGCCCTTGGCCACGGGCTGGCCGTCGATCTCGGCGATGTTGAGCAGCGGGTTCTTGTCGGGGGTGCCCTGCGCCTGGCCATCGTGCTCGCGCCCGAAGCCCACGCCCATGTAGGCGATGCCGGGCGGGCTCTCGGTGGTTTGCGTGGGATTCGCGCAGTCGGGCCGGTTGGCTTTTTCGTTCCAGCCCGGGCAGATCATTTCCTTCTCGACCGCGAGCACGGGCACCCGCGCGACCACCTCGCCCGAGCCGGGGCTGAACACCACGTCGCGCACCACCCAGTGGCCGATCCACAGCCGCTTGCTGCTGGAGAGGTATTCCCAGCCTTCGTTGGCCGGCCGGGCTTCTTCGTTGCGCGAATAGCCGGGCAGATCGACGGCGGAGATCACCACGCCGGTGGAGCCCGTGTCCATGGTCACGGTGAACGCCCGGGGCGGCGCGGGGACGCGCGCATCCGGCGGCACGCGGACTTCGAAGCGCAGTTGCGGCGCATTCGTCATCGGGGCAGACCAGTCGCCCCGCGGGGTTTCGAAACGGATGAAGCGCGCGGTGGTGTCCGGGCGAAGGACGGGGCCCGTGGCGGCGGGAGCCGAAGCAGCTGCGGGCGCTGGCGGTGCGCTGCCGGCGGACGGTGTCTGCGCGGCGGCGGTGCCGCAGGCGAGCAGCGCGGCGGTGTGGAGGATTGCAGTGCGGATCGGTGCCATCGGTAGATCTCCTTCCCTGGGTGTTATGGGAGAGCCAGCCTACACGATCCATACGAAGGTTCCTCGAGGCCGCGCGCGCGGTGGATCACGGTGTTTTCCTGCGCGGATCGAACGCGCTGGTGTCGGCCCGTCGGATGGTTTCCACCATGCGCGGATAGACGTCGGCATAAAGCGCCGCCCCACGCTCTCCGAAACGTTCCTTTGCGTCCAGCGCAAGCAGCGCGCGCCGGGAATCGACGCAGAGGTTGCGCGCGGCGCAGGCATTCACCAGGTAATCGTCGCCCGGGCCTTCGCAACCAGACGCTGCACCGCAGACGGCCGCGACCCAGGCCACGACAAGGACCTGGCGGTCCGCCATGTCGGCATAAGTCTTTCCGGCGAAGGTGACAGCCCCCCCTGCAGGCCCATGGAAAAGTGAGGTGACGATGCTTTCCAGCAGCACTGGGTCGGCCGTGCGGAGCACCCGCTCCAGTACGGGCAGACGGGCCACTGGGTCGCTGGACACTCGGTACAGCTCATCCCCCAAAAGCCGGTAGGCATCGCGGGCCACGCGGGGATCGCGCATCAAGGCCAGTAGTGCATCGCCCGAGAGTTCAGAGTCGATGAAAGTCGCGCATCGCTCCTCGCGCAACACCTTGGCCCGCTGCTGCGGCGCGGAATGGGGCACCCAGTCCAGCGGCGCCGGTTCGTCCCGCACAGCCGCGCAACGCATTGCGACGGTGAGGGCATAGAGGCCGTGGCCGTCGCGATGCTCGGACATCAGGCGGTGGAAGAGCACGCGATAGTCGCGGGCCTGCTGGAGCAGAGATGCCAGACTGCCGGTTTCTTCTTTGTTTCGCGAGACAGCCATCGATGCCGATTCCAGCACAGGGGATGCAGCGCTACCCACTTCCTCAGCCTTCGAAGGTGGGTTTGGACGGGCAGTGCCTTGCGTTTGCCGATGGAGTTCTGCAGGGTCTTCGTATTTATGGATCTGTTGAGATCCAAAATACAGAGACATCAGAATTAATACGAGAATCCAAAGAATTCTCCTTTTTTTCAGCCGCATACCGAATGCCGCTGGATCGAGCCAGCTTGGCCTGCATCTTTACCGGGCTTCAATGTATCGGGCATTGGGTGGCCCGGCGTGGCTGCAGAAAGTGCAGGGCTCGTGACAGCCCACTGTTCCTCGTACCCGTCCGCATAGATGACCACGAAAAACCCTTTATCGTCAGGCCTATTGGATCGACCCCAATAACTCCAAAATCCATCGAACTGCTTAAGCCGCCGATAAACCTGCTCCGCGGCCATCCATCTATCCTCTACCGGACTTTGGGACGTTACGTTTTTTGATTCTCCTGTCGCACTACATCTGACACTTGATGCCTGAATATATCTTTCAGCTCCCACGACCAGCTGTACATATCCAGGGAACGGCTCGGGCAAACCAACGGAACTTACAGAGTCAGGCCCATACCCGTCGAAGCCAAAGTCATATATACCGCTTCCAGTCACAGTGATCGGAGGGAGTTCCTGCGCACTTGACTGATTAGCAAAACACAGCAAACACAAAGTCAGAATTTTGAAAATCATGGCACCTCCACATAATTTTCATGATTTTGCAGCATCGAAAACCAGCAGGCTGATCGCAGTTTTTATAGGTTACATACCCTTTATAAATACGTTACTAAATCCATCGAGTTACCTCGGCCAGAGCGCCCAGAGGCGCAGGCCCTGCTTGAGCCGCCCCGCAAGATCGCCGGCCTCCTGGCCCCATCCCGCGAAGTAGTCGGCGCGCACGGCGCCCACGATGGCCGAGCCCGTGTCCTGCGCCAGCACGAGGCGCTGCAGTTGCGCGGTGGGGCCGCCGGAGGCCAGCCACACCGGCGTGCCGTAGGGAATGCTCTGCCGGTCCACCGCGATCGAGCGGCCGGGGGTGAGGGGCACGCCCTGCGCGCCGCGCGGGCCGAAGGCGGCGTCCATCGGCGAGAGCGGCTCTTCGCGGAAGAACACGTAGCGCGGGTTGGCCCACAGCATTTCCTGCACACGCTGCGGGTTCTGCAGCGTCCAGGCGCGGATGCCGGGCCAGGTGGCATCGCGCACCAGTCCCTGGTCGAGCAGCCAGCGGCCCACGCTCTGGTAGGGCTGGTCGTTGGTGCCGGCGAAGGCCACGCGCACGAGGCGCACCGAGCCATCGGGCTCCTGGACCCGCAGCCGCCCCGAGCCCTGGATGTGCACCACCAGCGCCTCCACCGGATCGCGCACCCAGGCGATGGCGCGCCCGGCCAGCGCGGCCTGGGCTTCGGGCATGGTGTCGATCTGCTGGCGTGTGTACCAGGGCTTGCGCGCGCCGAAGCCGGTCGGCAGCGCATAGAGCGGCACCGTGTAGCCGTTGCCCGGCATGCGGGCGGCGTCGAGATAGGGCTCGTAGTAGCTCGTGAGCATGCCGTCGGCGTTGCCGTCGGCCGCCTCGATGCGGTAGGGCTGCAGGCGCGCCACCATCCATTCGCGCTGCTCCTCGGCCGTGGCGATCGAGAGGCGGCGGATGTCGGGGCACAGGGGCGCGAAAGCGGGCAGCGGCCGCTCGCAACTGCGGACCCACGCGTTCCAGGCCTCGTACAGGGCATCGGACGTGAAGCCGGGCAGCTCGGACCAGTGCACGGGGATCCAGCGGCTCTTGGGCTGCACCATGGGCGCCGGCAGCGGGCCGCCGGGCTCTGGCGGAAGCGGCGCCGCCGGGCCCTGCGGCAAGGTGATGACGGGGCCGGGCGGCGCGGGAGGGGGCGGCAGGGGCCGCGTGGAGCACGCAGCCAGCGTTCCTACAATCAGCGCCGTTGTCACCAGGCGCAGGAGACGAAGATTCATGGGGCTGATTTTGCTTGAAGCATTGCTGGCACTGGCCGTGCTGATCGCCATCGTGTGGTGGACCATGTTCGCGGGCCGGCGCCGCGGGGAACTGCCGCCGCCGGAAAGCCGACCTGCAGACCCCCCGCCGCCCGGCAAGGAGTAGGACAACGCCTGCACCGGCCGGCGGCATCGACCGGTGGAGTCCGGCGCACGGACGTGCGACAACCGCAGGCAGCGCCAGGCGGGCACGGCACGCCGCCCGGAGCGCCCCGCGACACGGGCCCGCTTCCAGCCTTCGCGCCCTACAACCACACGAACAGGAGTCTTCCATGCGCACACCCCGAATCCTCATCGCCGCCACCGCCGCCGTCGTGCTCGCCAGCGGCTGCGCCAACATGAACGACACGCAGCGCCGCACCGCCACTGGAGCAGGCGTGGGCGCCGTGGCGGGCGCGGTGCTCGGCTCGGCCACCGGCGGCCATGCGGGCACGGGCGCCGTGGTGGGCGCCGGCGTGGGCGCCCTCGGCACCTACATCTGGTCGCAGCACATGGAGCGCCAGAAGCGCGATATGCAGCAGGTGACGCAGGGCACCGGCGTGGTGGTCACGCAGACGCCCGACAACCAGTTGAAGCTCGACATCCCGAGCGACATCTCGTTCGCCGTCAACCGCTCCGACATCCAGGGCAACTTCGCGCCCGTGCTGGACCGCTTCGCCGAAGGGCTGCGCAACAACCCCAATGCCGAGGTGCGCATCGTGGGCCACACCGATGCCACCGGCAGCGATGCCATCAACAACCCGCTGTCCCTCGACCGCGCCACCAGCGCACGCAACTACCTCACCGCTCGCGGCGTGAACGGCGCGCGCATCCAGGTGGAAGGCCGCGGATCGCACCAGCCCATCGCGTCCAACGACACCAACGACGGCCGCGCGCGCAACCGCCGCGTGGAGATCTACGTGGGTGAACGCCAGGGCTGACACCCCGGCACCGCGGCCGGCCGGTCCTGACCGGCGGGCCGTGGGAAGGTCTGCTGGTCAGTCGGCCGACCGCAGCAGGTTGGCCAGCTCCACGGCAGATTTCACCAGCATCTTGTCGAACACCCGTGCCCGGTGGACCTCCACCGTGCGCACGCTGATGTCGAGCTGGTCGGCGATCAGCTTGTTGGGCAGGCCCTCCACCACCAGGCGCATGACGTCCCGCTCGCGCTCGGTGAGTTCGGCCAGCCGATGCTGCAGGTCGCTGCGCTGCAGCGCTTCGGCCAGGTGGCCGGCAGACTGCGCGAGCGCCTGCTCGATGCGGTCCACCAGCAGGTTGTCGGAAAAGGGCTTCTCGCAGAAGTCGAACGCACCGCGCTTCACCGTGGCCACGGCGGTGGGCACATCGGCATGCCCGGTGAGAAAGATCACGGGCATCGCGGCGATGAGCCGGCGCTCGGCCAGCCGGTCGAACAGCACCAGGCCGCTCGTGCCCGGCATGCGCACGTCCAGCAGCAGGCAGCAGGGGTGGCGCGGCAGCGGCCGCTCGGCCAGCATGGCTTCGAAGGCTTCGGCGCTGTCGAACGATTCGCTCGGCACGCGGCGCGAGCGCAACAGCCATGCGAGCGCTTCGCGCACGCCGGCGTCGTCGTCCACGATGTACACGGTGGCGTTGGAGATGGGTTCCATCAGGCGTCGGTGGATTCGGGGGCGGCGCCGGCAGCGGGGCACGCCGGCAGGGTGAAAGTGAATACCGTACCACGCGGCATGTGGGGCGCATGGCCCAGGAAGCCGCCGTGCTGCTCGACCACCGTGCGGCACAGGCTGAGCCCCAGGCCCATGCCCTCCGCGCGGGTGGTGAAGAAGGGCGTGAACAGCTTGGCGCCCACGTCGTCGGAAATGCCGGGACCGCAGTCGATCACCTGGAATTCGAGCCAGGCGTTCTGCGCGTTGGAGGCCGCGCGCCGCACGCGCAGTTCCAGCAGGCGCTGCGGCGTGCCGGGCCCGTCCATGGCCTGCATGGAATTGCGCGCCAGGTTGAGCAGCACCTGCTCGACCATCGTGCGATCGCACAGCACCCGGGGCAACTGCGGCTCCACGGCGATGCGGATCTGCACGCGCAGCTTGTGGGCCTGCAGGCGGATCAGCGGCAGCACCGCCTCGAGCAGATCCTCGGCGGCCACGGGTTCGCGCGTCTGGTCGCGGCGGCGCACGAAGTCGTGCACGCTCTTGATCACGCGGCCGGCGCGCTCGGCCTGCTGGGCGATGCGCTGCAGCGCCACGCGCACGTCCGGCAGGTGGGCGGCCGGCGGCTCGGGGGCGTGGGGAGTGCCCAGCAGGTTGAGCGAGCCCGACGCATAGCTCGCGATGGCTGCGAGCGGCTGGTTCAGCTCGTGGCTCAGCAGCGATGCCATTTCGCCCACCGTGGCCAGCCGCGCGGTGGCCTGCAGGCGCTCTTGCGAGGCGCGCGAGAGTTCCTCGATGCGGCGCTGCTCGCTCACGTCGAGGAACGCGCTCATCCAGCCGGTGTGCAGGCCCTGCGCGTTGATGAGCGGCGCCTCGAAGATCATCACCGGAAAGCGCGTGCCGTCCTTGCGCATGAAGGTGGACTCGTAGCCCTCGCGCGGCGGCGGGTGCTGCCCGGACAGCCGCCCCACCTGCCGGCGGCGGTATTCGTCGGCGAATTCGGGCGGCCAGTAGGGCAGCCGCTCGGCCTGGCCCAGCAGCTCGGGCGCCGAGAACCCCACCATTTCGCAGAAGGCCGGGTTCACGTAGGTGATGCGCCCCTTCAGGTCGCGCGCGCGCAGCCCGGTGGCGAGCGAGTCTTCCATGGCCTTGCGGAAGGCCAGCGCGTCGCCCAGATCGCGCTCGGCGCGCAGGCGCCGCCGGTTGTCGCGCACCAGCACGATGAGCACAGTGACGAGCGCGATCGACATGGCCGTGACCAGCGCGGTGAGCACGTTGGGGAACACGCTGGGCGCCGTGTGCCAGCTGTCCATGCGCAGCACCAGGGCCGTGCCCGGCAGGTCGAAGAGCTGCTGCGTGGTGAACATGCGCGTGCCGCGGCGGTTGGCCCCCACCATGGCGAGCCGCGTGCCGTCGGCCTCGGTGAAGGAGACTTCCTGCCCGCGCTTGAGGCCCGGCACCACCATCTCCACCAGCACGTTCTGCAGCGACAGCGTGGCGACGAGGTAGCCGGTGTTCTGCCCTTCGTTCGTGAGCGGAATGCACAGCTCCATCATCTCGGTGCCGCGCCCGTCGCCCAGGGGCTGGTAGTAGCTGCCCGAATACGAGGGGCCACCCACGCGCCGCGCGTTGCCGCAGGCCAGGGCGGTGTTGGAATGGTTGCCGCCGCGCGCATCGGCATCCCACTGCACGGGGCGGTACGGGGTTTCGGCATGCGCCCGCACGCGCAGCGACGGCTCGCGCCACTCGATGCGTACCAGCTCGCGCCGCACGCTCAGCAGCCGGCCGGCGCGGTTCTCCCAGCTCGCGATGTCGGGGTCGCCGGCCTGCAGCGCCTGCAGGTTCTGGAGGTTGTGCGTGAAGCCGGTGCGGATGTCGGACACGGCATCGGCCGCGTCGCGGTCGAGGCGGTTCTGCACCTCGGTGGCTTCGTACCGGCCCGCCAGCCAGACCTGGGTGACCAGCATGCCGGCCACCAGCAGCACCAGCGCCGTCCAGAGCGACCAGCGCCGCCAGGCGATGTGCCATCGGCGCCAGGGCCAGCGGCTCAGCGTGCCCGGAGGCAATGGCACGCCGTCGCCCGCCTGCGCAGCAGCCCCGGGCTCGAGGGCCGGGGGAGCAGCGGCGGTGGCGGACGCGTCGGCGGGAGGGTGGGCGCTCACGGTGGCTCAGAGCACGCGGTGGTCGAGCGCCGGCAGTTGGGCCCGCACCTGCTTCAGGTGCGCCGCGTCGAGCAGGCCCGCCACCACGGCAGGGCCCTCGGCGCATTGCGCCAGCACCTGGCCCCAGGGCTCCACCACCATGCTGTGGCCCCAGGTGCGCCGTCCGTTCTCGTGCACGCCTCCCTGGGCCGGCGCGATCACATAGGCCAGGTTCTCCACCGCGCGGGCGCGCAGCAGCACCTCCCAATGCGCCTGGCCCGTGGTGTGGGTGAAGGCGCTGGGCACCAGCAGGACGTCCGCGCCCGCGCGGGCATGGGCCCGGTACAGCTCCGGAAAGCGCAGGTCGTAGCACACCGACAGGCCCACGCGCCAGGCGGAGCCGTCGCGCGCGGCCATGCCGAAGCGCACGGGCGTGCTGCCGGCCTCGATCACCGCGGCCTCGTCGAAACGCTCGCGGCCGTTGTCGAAGCGGAACAGGTGGATCTTGTCGTAGCGCGCCACGCACTCACCGGCCGGGGAGAAGACCAGCGTGGTGTTGCGCACGTGGCGGTCGCTGCCGCACCGCAGCGGCAGCGTTCCGCCCACGATCCACAGCCCCAGATCGCGCGCGGCCCCGGCGAGGAAATCCTGGATGGCGCCCTCGCCCAGCGCTTCGCGCAGCGCGAGCTTGTCGGTGTCGCGCGCGCCCATGGCGCAGAAGTACTCGGGCAGCGCGGCCAGCTCCACGCCCTGCGCGGCAGCCTCTTCCAGCAGCCGGCGGGCCTGCTGGAGGTTGTCCTGCACCTGCAGGCCGGAAACCATCTGCAACGCGGCGGCTTTCATCATGAATCGTTCTCCTCGGTGCCGCGGGCGGCGGGCACCTTGCGGTTGGAGGCCGCAGGGGCGGCCGGGCTGGCCGCTTCCTCGGCGGGGGATGGGGCGGTGGCGGGCGCGGCATCCGCCGGACCGGAGCCGAGCCGGCGGCGCGGCACGCGCGCGATGCGCGGATCGGCCCAGGTGCCGTCGATGCGGAACTCCTGCGTCGCCGCCTGGATGAGCGGGCCGCGCAGGAACACCTGCGCCAGGAAGCTGCCGAGCCCCACCACCGGGTTGATCGCCGTCGCGACCAGCGAAGCCGTCATCGCGTTGATCTCGGGCACCACCACCACGTGCAGGTTCTGCGTCTCGCGGTCGAGGTCGGCGCTGCCCTCCATCAGGACCGCGGCGTTCACGCCCTTCATCTGCAGGTTGTTGGTGAGGGCCACGCCTTCGTCGATGCGCACGTCGCCGCGCACGAAGTCGAACGCGAAACCCTCGCTGAACACATCGCGGAAATCGAGCGTGAGCCGGCGCGGCAGCGATTGCAGGCTCAGCACGCTCAGCAGCTTGGCCAGGCCCGGATCGGCCTTGAGGAATTGGCCGGACTCCACATTGACGTTCACCTGGCCCGTCATGGATCGGTAGTCGGGGCTCAGCGGCGCACCCATCCAGGCCACCTGCCCCTCCATGCGGCCCTTGCCGCGGCGCACGACACCGTCCATGCCGAACCGCGCCAGCAGGTCTCCCGAATCGCGGATGTCGAGCCGGAAATTCATCACTGTGCGGCGCCGGGCGTCCGATGCGCCGCCGCCGCCCATCACCCAATTGCCGCTCGACGAGAACGTGGCCTCGGGCACCGAAAAATTGAGCTTGGACAGGCGCCATTCGCGCTGTGCGCCGTCGCCGCCGCGGTTCTGCGCCTCGATCTCGACCCGGCCCAGGCGGCGCCCGCGCAGCTCGAAATCCTGCACCACGATGTCCAGGGCCGGCAACGCGGCATCGGCCTGCCGGCCGTCCAGCAGCGATTCCTCGACCTCCTGCGCCTCGCTCTGCGGCACCGAGAGCCGCGAGAGACGGGCGAAAACCCGGCCGCCCGCGCCGTCTTCGGGGTGGTATTCCACGTAGCCGCCGAGTTCGCGCGCCTCCAGGTTGGCGCGCCAGCTGGCGCCTTCGCGCGATCCGCCGGCCACGACGTCGTGCAGCGTGCGGCCGTGCAGCACGAGCGTCTGCGCGCGGGCGGCCAGGACCGTGGGCAGGAACTCCTGGGCGCCGCCTGCCGGCATACGGACCTTCGCGGCCTCCGGCGCGGGGGCCGGAGCACCGTCCGCGGAAGCCCCGGCCCCCGGCGGAGGTGCAGCCGCCGCGAAGGCGCTGTGCCAGGCATCCACGTCCAGATGGGCCGTGCGCACGTTGGCCGACACCCCGTGCTCGGGCATGGCCGCCGCCTCGCCCGGCGCGAGCCCGATGGCGATGGCGCCGCGCACCACGCGCGGCTGGGGCGTGGTGCGTTCGATCACATAGGTGGCGGAACCGACACCGCCCACCTCGACGGCCAACTGCTCGCGCAGCGGAGGCACCGTACCGCCGGGCGTGGCCGGGCTGCGAGCCGCCGCCAGCGATTCGCGGGTGAGCTGCGATTCGTAGCGCACCGGCATCGCCGCCTCCGCCGCCTTGCCCAGCGGGGCAGGCAGCGAAAGTGCCATGCCCTGCAGGTTGGTGGTCACCAGCACTTCGGGAACGCCGCGGCGCACCCCCAGGGTCAGCGCATAGGCCGCGCTTCCCGCGGCGTGGCTGGCCAGTTCGGGAACGCCGGGCCACTGCGTGGCCTGCCGCAATCCCTCCGCCGTGGCCACGCCCTGACCGCGCACCAGCACGGTGGCCTCCTGCGCGCCGCCCGCGGCTTGGCGCATCCCGCCTTCGAGCCGGAGATCGCCGCCCAGCGCGCGTCCCTGCACGCCGGCCAGCGTGAAGCCGGTATCGCTGAACTGCACGGCGCCGCGCGCACGGGCGATGAGCGGCACGTCGGGGGTGATGCGCACATCGTTGCCCGAGAGCGCGACACTGCCCTGCACCTTGGACTGGTCGATGTGGCTGATCGGCAGGCTGAGGGCGAGCTGCAGCTCCGCGTTGCCGGTGCCGGTCGTCTCGTCCAGCGCATGCGACGTGAGGCGCGAGAGCGGCGAGCCCGCCATGAAGGCGAGCATGTCGGCGAGCGGCCCCTGCGCCTGGGCGTTCACGCCCACGACGCTGTGCGCCAGGTCGGGAATGCGCGCCTCCACCTTGGCCACGCGCAGCCGCGGCGATCCGGCGAAGCTGCCGGTAGCGCCGCGCACCGCCATGCTGGAGCGGTCGAACACCAGTTCGCCGGCCAGTTGCGTGAGCGCGGGCCACACGGGGTCGCCCGTGTGCTGCAGGCCCGGCGGCACGTAGGCATAGGTCACATCCTTCACCTTGGCGGCGATGTGGAACTCGCCCTGTCCCGGGTGGTTGAAGGGGATGTCGTGCAGGTCGCCCTTGACACGGAACTGCACGCCCGACGCGGTGCCGGCCGTCACGGCGTCGCGCACGTAGTGCCGCGTGTCGGCGGGGATGGACAGCGGCAGGTAGCGGTGCACGCGCGTGCCGTCGGCGCGGTGCAGCGTTCCGGCCAGGTCCAGCACGCCGGGATAGCGGGACCGGCCGGACGACGGTTTCGGATTGCCCGTGGCCCACGTGATCCTGGCCTCGCCCTGCGCATCGGCGTTGGCGAACTGCAGGTCGGGCACCTGCACGGCCACGCGCTCGCCCTCGCGCTGCCAGCGCACGTTGGCCGAGAGCCGGTCCACGGGCACCGTGGCTTCCTCGAACACCTCGGGCAGCACCAGCGCACCGTTCTCGATCGCCAGCGATGCCTTGCCGCCCGCCTGCGTGAGTTCGAAATCCACTGCCGCACCCCGCACACCCGGCACGCCGGCAGGCCGGTCGCCCCCGCCGTCGGCCAATGCCAGGCCCGCGACACGGCCCCGGGCCTGGTACTGGCAGGGCGCTTCGAGCGGGCCGCGCCAGCTCGCCTGCACCTCTTCCACGGTGCCGCGCGGACCGAAGCGCGCCAGCGCAGAATGCAGCGCATCGCCCAGCGGCAGGCGGCTGGCGATCTGCGCCAGCGCCGCCAGGTCGAGCCGGTCCGCGCGCAACTCGCCCTGAGCACGCTCCGGGGCCGCGGGGTCTTTGCCGGCCTGGCGCACCATGGCGTTGCCACCCGGCCAGC
Organism: Paracidovorax konjaci; assembly: GCF_900112675.1. Taxonomy (GTDB): domain Bacteria; phylum Pseudomonadota; class Gammaproteobacteria; order Burkholderiales; family Burkholderiaceae_C; genus Paracidovorax; species Paracidovorax konjaci. The sequence goes on from NZ_FOMQ01000008.1 coordinate 148,268, forward strand.
GCAGGCCGTCGCGCGTGAGGAACTGCAGCCCTTCGGTGCGGGCCTCGAAGCCGCCTTCCAGCCACCGGCCGCCCACGCGCCCCGCCACCGAAGCGAGCGCGAGAGGCTCCAGCCCCGCGCCCAGCGTGGCGTCCACGTCGGCGAGCGCCACGTCCGCGGTGCCGCCGGACACCTCGCCGCGGCGCACGTCGATCCAGGCGCGCAGGGCGCCGCGGCCCTGCGCCACCTCGATGCCGTCGATGTCCGCATGCTGGCGCAGGCGCGAGACATCCACACGCGCGAACTGCGCGAACAGCTGGCCGCTCCACTGCTTCCACGCACCGCCATGGGTGGTCAGAAGCGGTTGCCGGAACTGGCCCATGAGCGTGAAGCGGTCGCCCCAGGCGGCGGGCGGCGTGGCATCGAGGCGCATGGCATGGCGCCAGCCCCGGTTGCGCAGCACGATGTCCACCCCCGACAGCTCCAGCGGCGGCGCGCCGCGCTGCGCATCGGTCCAGCGCACCGTGCCCCCGCGCAGCGCGACCTCGCCCTGGGAGAAAAGCCAGTCGCCCATGGCGCTGCCCTCGCCCGGGCCCACGTCGCTGTGCACCGGGACGCCGCCCACGATCAGGCGGCCATCGGCCTCGCGGCGCACATCCAGTTCGGGGCGTTCTATGTAGAGCTGCTCGAATCCCAGGCGCAGCGCCGACCTCGGCGAGAGCGCGGCCACCACGCGCGGCAGGCGCAGCGCCTCGCGGCCCTGCGGATCGAGCAGGGCCACGTCGAGCAGCTCGATGGTGGGCACCAGTCCTTCGGAGCGCGCGGACAGCGCGCCGATGCGCACGGGTATCCCCAAAGCCTGCGTGGCATGGGCTTCCAGCTGCGGACGCCACTCTCCGATTCGCGGCACAATCCAGCCGTGGAGCACCCCCCAGGCCACGGTCACCAGCAGCCAGAAGGCGAGCAGCAACCCCAGTGACCACCGCGCAAGGCCCGCCATGCATCGAAGCAGGCGGGAGGGGTGCGGTGTCGTCTCAATCATGGGTGGGCTTGGATGTGGCAGGAATTATGACCCGCGCCCGCTGTGCGGGTTCAGCCCCAAAGGGTGTCGGTATGTACGCTTTCAGAGCCTCTTCCTTGCCTTATGTCCGCAACTTCCGCTGACCCGGGCGCGCTCCCGGCCGATGCCGGCGGCGCCTCCCACTCCCGATTCCACCAGCGGCTGCTGCGCCGCTACGCATCCGAGCTGCCCCTGCTGCCGCCCGGCGCGCCCACGCGGCAGACCATGGCCGAGGCGCTGCCGGCCCTGCGCGCGCTCGGGCACGACACCGGCGCGGCCCTGCGCGTGCTGCGGCAGCTCGTCATGGAGCGCCTCGTGCGGCTGGACTGCGAGGACGGCGCCCCGCTCGCCGACATCACCCGCGCCACCACCGAACTGGCCGAACTGGCGCTGGACGAGGCCCTGCGCCATGCCCGCCAGGAACTCGACGCCCGCCACGGCGCCCCGGTCGGCCCGGAGGGCGAGCCCGTGGCGCTCTGGATCGTGGGCATGGGCAAGCTCGGCGCGCGCGAACTCAACGTCTCCAGCGACATCGACGTCATCTATGTCTATGAGCACGACGGCGAGACCGCGGGGATCGAGGGCGGCCGCGGCCGGCTCTCGCACCAGGAATACTTCGGCCGCGCCGTGAAGGCCGTCCACGCGCTGGTGGGCGAGACCACCGAGCACGGCTTCGTCTTCCGCATGGACCTGGCCCTGCGGCCCAACGGCAACTCGGGCCCGCCCGCCCTCTCGCTCGCGGCGCTGGAGGAATACCTGCAGGTGCAGGGGCGCGAGTGGGAGCGTTTCGCCTGGCTCAAGAGCCGCATCGTCGCGCCGCGCGACGGCCTTTCGCACCCGGCGGTGCAGGGCCTGCGCGCCGTGGTGCTGCCGTTCGTTTTCCGCCGCTACCTCGACTACAGCGTGTTCGACTCGCTGCGCTCGCTGCACCGACAGATCCGCGACCACGCGGCCAAGCGCAGCGCCGGCCACCCGGAGCGGGCCAACGACGTGAAGCTCTCGCGCGGCGGCATCCGCGAGATCGAATTCATCGTGCAGCTGCTGCAGGTGGTGCGCGGCGGGCAGTTCCCCGAGCTGCGCTGCCGCCCCACGCTGGAGGCCCTGCAGCGCCTCGCGCGCGCCGGGCTCATGCCGCAGGAAACCGCCGATGCGCTGGCCGAGGCCTACACCTTCCTGCGCCGCGTGGAGCACCGCATCCAGTACCTGGACGACCAGCAGACCCACGTGCTGCCCACGCGCGACGACGACCTCGCCTGGATCGCCGCCACGCTGGGCATGGGCTGCTGCGCCTTCCTGCACCAGCTCGATGCGCACCGGGAGTTGGTCGCGCAGGAGTTCGACACGCTGCTGGGCGGCCCCGGAAAGCGCCAGTGCAGCGGCGGCGGTTGCGGCGGCCCGCGCGCGCAGTCCGCGCCCGTGCCCGAACTCGACACGCTGCTGGAGCAACTGCCCCCGAAGGTGCGCGAGCGCGTGGCCGAGTGGCGGGACCACCCGCGCGTGGCCGCGCTGCGCGACGAGGCACGCGCGCGGCTCTTCCGACTGGTTCAGCGCACGGCGCGCTGGCTGGGCGAGGGCCGCGTGAACGAAGACGCCGCCGTGCGCCTCGTCGCCTGGCTGGAGCCGCTGCTGCGCCGCGAGAGTTACCTGGCGCTGCTGCTGGAGCGGCCCTCGGTGCACGAGCACCTCATGCACCTGCTGGGCGCCGCGCAGTGGCCGGCGCGCTACATGCTGCAGCACCCCGGCGTGATCGACGAGCTGGCCGGCGACGCGCTGCTCTCCGAGCGCTTCGTGCCCGAGGATTTCGAGCGTGAACTCGGCCTGCGCATCGCCTCGCTGCGGTCCACGGGCGAGGACGACGACGAAGCCCTGCTCAACCTGCTGCGCCGCGCGCAGCACGCCGAGACCTTCCGCACCCTGGCGCGCGACGTGGAGCGCCGCATCACCGTCGAGCAGGTGGCCGACGATCTCTCCGCGCTGGCCGACAGCGTGCTGCGCGTGACCACCCAATGGTGCTGGGAGCGGCTGCGCAACCGGCACCGCGACATCCCGCAGTTCGGGATCATCGGCTACGGCAAGCTCGGCGGGAAGGAACTGGGCTACGGCAGCGACCTGGACATCGTCTTCGTGTTCGACGACGACGACGACCGCGCGCCCGAGGCCTATTCCGCCTTCGCGCGCAAGCTCATCAACTGGCTCACGGTGAAGACCGGCGAGGGCGACCTCTACGAGATCGACACGGCGCTGCGGCCCAACGGCAGCTCGGGCCTGCTGGTCACGAGCTTCGACGCCTACGCCAACTACCAGCAGCGGCGCGGCAGCAACACCGCCTGGACCTGGGAGCACCAAGCCATGACGCGGGCGCGCTTCGTGATGGGCAGCGATGCGCTGCTCGAGCGCTTCGACGCCGTGCGCACGGCCGTCATCACCGCGCCGCGCGATCCCGCCGGCCTGCACGCGGAGATCGTCGCCATGCGCGAACGCGTGCGCGCCGCGCACCCGGTGCCGCCCGCGCAGTTCGACGTGAAGCACAGCGTCGGAGGCATGGTGGACGCGGAGTTCGCGGTGCAGTACCTCGTGCTCGCGCATTCGGGCGACCACCCGGGCCTGTGCGACAACCTCGGCAACATCGCCTTGCTGCAGCGCGCTGAGAGCGCCGGCCTGCTGCCGGCCGGCGTGGGATCGGCGGCGGCCACGGCCTACCGCGCGCTGCGGCAGGTGCAGCACCGTGCCCGGCTCAACGAGGAACCGACCCGCGTGGCGCCCGACGCGCTGCGCGCGGAGCGCGAAGCGGTGATGGCGCTGTGGCATGCCGTGTTCGGCGGTCCCGCGCCCTGAAAGCGGCACGGCCCCGGGCACAGACCGGGAGCCCGCGCCCGCGGAGCAGCGACTGGCTTCAGGTCAAAACGGCCCCATGCCGCTGGATTTATTGAATAGTTTGCTACATATTTAATAGCAGATCGGCGCAGGCGCTTCCAGCCCCCGCGCCGACCCCGACTCAGAACGTTTCCCAATCGTCGTCCTGCCCGGCTGCCCGGGCCTTGGCGGGGGCAGGTGCCGCTGCCGGCGCCAGCGCCGGGGCGCCCGCTTTGCGGGGCGCTGCCGCCTTGGCCGGAGCCGGCGCTGGCCGGGGAGCCCCTGCGGCGCCCCCGGCGGGGCGGGCCGGCACGGCCCGGTTCAAGGCCACAGCCGGGGCCGGGGCCGGAGCCCGTGGTGCCTGCGGAGCGACGGGCCGCAGGGCCGCGGCGGGCAGGGGAGCCGCTGAGTGGGCAGCGACAGCGGCGTCGCCCGCCGCCACGCGGAACTGCGCCACGGCCGACTGCAGCCGGCGGGTCTGGTCTTCCAGCGACGACGCGGCCGCCGCGGCCTGCTCCACCAGCGCCGCGTTCTGCTGCGTGGCCTGGTCCATCTGCACCACGGCCTGGTTCACCTGGTCGATGCCCGAAGACTGCTCGCGCGATGCCTCCGAGATCTCTCCCATGATGTCGGTCACCCGCTCCACCGAGGCGACGATCTCCTGCATCGTGGCCCCCGCGCGCTCCACCTGCGATGCGCCCGTGCCCACCTTGCCGACGGAATCCGCGATCAGCGCCTTGATCTCCTTGGCGGCCTCGGCGCTGCGCTGCGCCAGCGCCCGCACTTCGCCCGCCACCACCGCGAAGCCCTTGCCCTGCTCGCCCGCCCGCGCGGCCTCCACGGCGGCGTTCAGCGCCAGGATGTTGGTCTGGAAGGCGATGCCGTCGATCACGTTGACGATGTCGGCGATCTTGCGCGAACTCTCCGAGATCGCCTGCATCGTCACCACCACCTCGTCCACGGCCGATCCGCCGCGCCGCGCCACTTCCATGCTGCCGGAGGCGAGCTGGCTGGCCAGCCGGGCGTTGTCGGCGTTGTGCTTCACGGTGGACGACAGCTCTTCCATGCTGGCGGCCGTCTCCTCCAGGGAAGCGGCCTGCTGCTCGGTGCGGCCGCTCAGGTCGGCATTGCCGCCGGCGATTTCCTGTGCGCCGGTGCGGATTTCCTCCACGCCCTGGCGCACCTGCGTGACCATGCGCACGAGCCCCTCCTGCATGGCCCGCGCGGCCTGGAGCATGCGGCCGATCTCGTTGTCCGAGCGCACCTCGATGCGCGACGTGAGGTCGCCCTGCGCCACGCGCTCCAGCAGCCCGCCCGCCTCGTCGAGCGGCACGAGCACCTGCCGGCGGATGAACAGCCAGCAGCCGGCGGCCAGCAGCAGGCCGCTCACGATCAGGAAGGCCGCAATCGCCTGGGACGTGCCCTGCAGGCGCACGGTGTCTTCGCGCAGGTTCTGGCCGCGCTGCTGCGCCGCCTTGAACAGCTGCTGCATCAGCCCGTCCATTTCGGCCAGCAGCCGGTTGCGCTGGTCCACGATCTCCTTGCCGCTGTACTCCGCCTCGTTGCCGGAGGCCAGGCCCGCGCTGCCGCGGCGCACCAGCACGTCATAGGACTTGAAGGCCGCGAGCACCGAATCGGCCAGGGCCCGGTCTTCGGCATCGACCTCTTGCGAGACGGACTGCAGGATCTGCGCCGCATCCTGCATCGCATTGTCGGCCCGGTCCGTCTGGCTGCGGATGCTGGCGGGCGCGTCGCCGCGCAGCATGTTGCGGTGGCCCACCGCCAGCGCGACGCGGTTGTCCCACATGCGGATCTCCGCCTGCTTGAGCGCCAGCATCTCGCGGGAGAACCGCGCCTGGACTTCCGACGCCGCCACGCCGGACCGGGTGCCGATCCAGCCCCCTGCGACCGCGACGAGCAGCGCCACGGTGAAAAACGCGAGGACCAGGAACAGACCCGTCCTGATCGAAAAACTGCGAAACATCGGAACTCCTTGTCAACCGCGACGCGCGGCCCAATTGCAACAAATTCTGCCAACAAGCCCGGCCTTGGCGGGCACGCGTTTATCCCAGGGAGGCCAAACCGTTGCATTCCTGCCCCAATGCCGCGCAGCGCCCATGTCCGGCGCCACTCGCCGGACGGATGCGCAGGCGCTGTTCGTTCCAAAGGGCATCAATAAATTCTTACCAAGCATTGACTTGCCAAATCATTCACAAAATTTATAGGTCCGCCCTTCTTATTCGGGCCATAAATTTTTGCGCATTGATATAGATCAACCTTTTGGCACGATACGCCCAAGCGACAAAAGATTACAAGATCGCGCTGCCCATCGCCCGCTCGAGACGGCGGATCGCTAGCGAAAAAGAGCACCCCAGGTGCCGTTTCATCCAGAGAGGGAGGGCACTCGTGCCTCATCACGGCCATTCAGCGCCATCGACACCCTGCGCCCCGCCAGGGCGCAGATCAGCGGTTGCGCGCCCCCCACCGGCGGGGCATGCCGGCAAGTCTCGCCACCCCTCGTTTTCATGAACCGAACGGAGCAGTCCATGCGCGCCATTCCTCTTCCCGCCCACCGCTTCGAACTCACCTCCGCCCAGATGGGGATGTGGCTGGGCACCCGCTTCGCCTCCCGCGACACGAACTTCAACTTGGCCGAGGCGATCGACATCCGCGGCCCCTTCTCACCGGACCGGTTCCTGCAGGCCCTGCAGTCCCTGTGCCGCGAGGCCGACACCATCCGCCTGCGCGTGGCCGACACGCCCGAGGGCCCCCGGCAATGGATCGATCCCGAGTTCTCCGGCAGCGTGCCCGTGCTCGACTTCCGCGGCGAGGCCGACCCCGAGGCCGCGGCCGAGCAATGGATGGCGCAGGACTGCGCACGCCAGGTGGACGTCGTGCAAGGCCCGCTGTGGTTCAGCGCCCTGCTCCAGCTGGGCCCGGAACGCCATATCTGGTACCAGCGCGGCCACCACTTCGCATTCGACGGCTTCGCGGGCGTCGTGCTCGCGCGCCGTGCGGCCGACCTCTACACCGCCCTGGTGGAGGGCACGCCCCCGCCCGCGGCGTCCGAGCTGGCCCCGCTGTCCGCGCTGATCGACGAAGACCGGGCCTACCGCGGCTCCGAGCGCGCGCGCCGCGACCGCGAATACTGGATGGAGCGGTTCCAGGACCGCCCCGCGCCCCTGAGCCTGGCCGACCGGCGCAGCGCGAACGTGGGCGGCCTGCTGCGCAGCACGGCCCACTGGCCCGCCGCGCAGGTGGCCGCGGCGCGCGGCACGGCACAGCAGCATGGCGGCACCTTTCCGCAGTTCCTGATCGCGGCGACCGCAGCCTACCTCTACCGCATGACGGGGGTATCGGACCTCGTGATCGGCGTGCCCGTGACCGCGCGCTACAACGACCGCATGCGGCGCGCGCCGGGCATGGTCGCCAACGCGCTGCCCCTTCGGCTCGCGATGCGGCCCGATCTGCTCTTCATCGACCTGCTGCGCGAGGTCGGGCGGCAGATGCGCCAGGTCCTGCGGCACCAGGCCTACCGCTACGAGCACCTGCGCGAGGACCTGGAGCTGCTGGCCAACAACCAGCAGCTGTTCACCACGGTGATCAACGTGGAGCCCTTCGACTACGACCTGCGCTTCGGGGATTGCCCGGCCGCCTTCCGCAACCTCACCAACGGCACCGCGCAGGATCTGGGCATCTTCATGTACGAATGCGGGAACGGCCAGGACCTGCAGATCGACTTCGACGCCAACCCCGCGCTCTACACCGGCCCCGAACTGGCGGCCCACCAGCGCAGGCTCCTGGGCCTGCTGGACAGGCTGGCCCACGAGCCGGCGCAGGCCATCGGCCGGCTGGACGTGCTGCCACCGCACGAACGCCAGACGCTCCTGAGCGGCTGGAACGACACGGCGCACGCCCAGCCCGAGGCCCACCTCGCGCAACTGATCGACGAGGGACTCTCGCGCGATGCCGGAGCGGTGGCTCTGCGCTTCGAGGGCCGCTCCATGACGCGGGCCGAACTCGACCTGCGCGCCGCGGCCTGGGCCCGCCGGCTCACTGCGATGGGCGCGGGTCCGAAACGCATCGTCGCGCTCGCGATCCCGCGGTCGCTGGAACTCGTGGTGGCGCTGGTCGCGGTGCTGCGCAGCGGCGCGGCCTATCTGCCGATCGATCCGGACTTCCCCCCGGACCGGCTGGCCTTCATGCTCGAAGACGCACAGCCCGTGTGCCTCATGACCTGCGGCGAACTGTCGGAGCGCTTCGATGCACGCATCCCCCGTTTCATCACCGACGGCCCGGAGGCCGAAGGCGTCGCGGAGGCCCCGCTCCGCACCGGCCTGCAGCCGTCACACCCGGCCTACGTCATCTACACCTCGGGCTCCACGGGCCAGCCCAAGGGCGTGGTGGTGCCGCATTCCGCCATCGCGAACCGGCTGCGCTGGATGCAGGCCGAATACGCGTTGCAGGCCGACGACCGCGTGCTCCAGAAGACCCCTTCGAGCTTCGATGTGTCGGTCTGGGAATTCTTCTGGCCGCTGATCTCGGGGGCCACCCTCGTGGTCGCCCGGCCTGGCGGCCACCGCGATACCGGCTACCTGGCCGGCCTCATCGCGCAGGAAGCGGTGACCACCGTGCATTTCGTGCCTTCCATGCTCGACGTGTTCCTGCGCGACCCGGCGGCGGCGGCGTGCACCACGCTGCGCCGCGTGATCTGCAGCGGCGAAGCCCTGCCCGCCCCGCTGGCCGCGCAGTTCCACCAGACCTTCGATTGCGGGCTGCACAACCTCTACGGCCCCACCGAGGCGGCCGTGGACGTCACCGCCTGGGCATGCGGGCCGCAGGACGGCGCGGGCCTGGCGCGCATCCCGATCGGGCGCCCCATCTGGAACACCCAGATGTACGTGCTGGACCCGGGCCTGCAGCCGTTGCCGGTCGGCGTCACGGGCGAGCTGTACATCGCGGGCGACGGCCTGGCGCGGGGCTACCTGAACCGCCCCGTGCTCACGGCCGAGCGCTTCATCGCCAACCCGCACGGCCCGGCGGGCAGCCGCATGTACCGCACGGGCGACCTCGCGCGCTGGCGCGCCGACGGCAGCCTGGACTTCCTCGGGCGGTCCGACCACCAGGTGAAGATCCGCGGCCTTCGGATCGAGCCGGGCGAGATCGAGGCCACGCTGCTGCGCCACCCCGCCGTGCTGCAGGCGGCCGTGGTGGTGCACGAGGATGCCCATGCCGGCAAGCTCCTCGTGGCGTACTACGTGCCCGCCGATGGAGCGCCGCTGGACAGCTTCGCGCTGAAGGCCCATGTGGCGCAGCACGTGCCCGACTACATGGTGCCCTCGGCATTCGTCGCGCTCGATTCTCTGCCGCTGGGCCCGACCGGCAAGCTGGACCGCCGCGCGCTGCCGGCGCCCCTCGCGCCCACGGCCCGCAATACCTACACCGCGCCGCGCTCGGCGGCGGAGCAGACGCTGGCCGAGCTGTGGGCGCGCGCGCTCAAGGTCGAGCAGGTCGGCATCCATGACAACTTCTTCGAACTGGGCGGGCACTCGCTCATGGCGATCCAGCTCGGCATGCAGGTGCGCGAGCGCCTGCACCCGGAGTTCCCGCCGGCCGAGCTGTACAACCGTCCCACCATCGCCGAGCTGGCCGCGTGGATCGAGAACAACGGCGGCGAGCGCCCGCCCGTGGACCTGCAGGCCGAAACCGTGCTGCCCGACCACATCCGCGGGCGCGAAGGGGCCGCGCCGCCGGTCACGGCGCAACGCGTGTTTCTCACCGGGGCCAGCGGCTTCGTCGGCAGCTACCTGCTGGCCACCCTGCTGCGCGAGACCACCGCGTCCGTGGTCTGCCACGTGCGTGCGGCCGACGAGGCCGCAGGCGCGCGGAAGATCCGGCGCGCGCTGGAAGAGCGCCACCTGGCGGACGCCTGGGACGGCGCCCGCGTGGAGGTCGTCACCGGCGACCTGGGCGCGCCGCAGCTCGGCGTCACCGACGAGGCCATGCAGCGCATCTGCGGCGAATGCGATGCCATCTACCACTGCGCGGCGCAGGTGGACTACCTGCACCCTTACGAGAGCCTCAAGCCCTCCAACGTGGACAGCGTGGTCACGCTGCTGGAATGGACCCAGCGCGGGCGCCCGAAAGTGATGCACTACGTCTCCACGCTCGGCGTGATCGGGCTCGACCCCGAAACCCCGGTGGTGACCGAGCAGGCGCCCCTCGCCACGCCCGCCGGCCTGGTGGGCGGCTACGCGCAGAGCAAGTGGGTGGCCGACCGCCTGGCCCGCGCGGCCCAGGCACGCGGCCTGCCGGTGGCGATCTACCGGCTCGGATCGATCACCGGCGACAACGTGCATGCGGCCTGCAACCAGGCGGACGTGTTCTGGCGCGTGGCGCAGCTGTATGTCGATCTGGAGATGTATCCCGATCTGGACCTGCCGCTCAACCTCACCCCGGTGGACGACGTGGCGCGCGCCGTCGTGCGGCTGTCGAGGCAGCAGGAATCGTGGGGCCGGATCTTCCACCTGCTCGGCTCAGAGCCGCTGCACGTGGGGGATGTGCGCGATGTCTTCCAGCAGATCGGCCGGCCGCTGCAACCGACGGACCTGGATACCTGGCTGCACCACGCCCACATGCGGCTGGCGATGACGCAGGACCAGGATCTGGCGGCCCTGCTCGCCATCCTGGGCGCCTACGACACCGATGCCGTACCGCCCATCCTCTGCGGAGCCGCCACCCAGGCCCGGCTGCAGGCGCTGGGAGCGCCGATCCAGTCGGTGGACCGGCAACTGCTGCGGCGCTATTTCGAGAACCTCGGCTTCGGGGTCACCGAAACGGCGGGGCAACGGCCCGCCGCAGCCCTGGCCTGACGCGCGGGACCGCCATGGCGCGCTACCTCCTCGCCGCCACGGCCCTGCCCGGGCACGTGCTGCCGGTCCTGGCCGTGGCGCGGTACCTCGTGGGACTGGGACACGAGGTGCGGGTCCACACCGGAAGCCTGTTCCGCGCCCGGGCCGAGGCCACGGGAGCATCCTTCACCCCGCTGCTGCCCGGCATCGACCACGATTACCGCGAACTCGACCAGCGCTTTCCGCAGCGGCTGCGGCTGCCGCCCGGTCCCGCACGGATCGCGTTCGGCCTGCGGCACTTCTTCGCCGATGCCATGGCGCTGCAATGCGAGGGCCTGCAGCGCATCCTGGACGGCGGTTTCGACGCCGATGCGATCGTCACCGACACGATGTTCTGCGGCTCCCTGCCCCTGCTGCTCGGCGAGCGCAGCGCGCGGCCCGCCATCGTGGCCCTGGGCATCAGCGCCCTGGCGCTCTCCAGCACCGACACCGCCATGTTCGGATCGGGCCTGCCGCCCCCCGCCACCGCATTGCAGCGCCAGCAATACCAGGCACTGCAGGCCACGGTCCGGCGCACGGTGTTCGGCGACGTGCAGCGGCATTTCGACCACGTGCTCGCGCAGTTGGGGCGCCCCGCGCTGCCGGGGTTCTTCGCCGACGCCATGTTCACCCTGCCGGACCTGTATCTGCAGCTCACCGCGCAAGCCTTCGAGTACCCGCGCAGCGACCTGCCGGCCACGGTGCGCTTCGTGGGCCCGCTGCTGGCGCCGCCCTCCCGGGACTTCGAGCCGCCCCCGTGGTGGCACACGCTGGACGATGGCCGCACCGTGGTGCTGGTCACGCAGGGCACGCTGGCCAACGAGAACCCGCGCCACCTGATCGTGCCCACGCTGCAGGCCCTGGCCGGGATGCCGCACCTGCACGTGATCGCCACCACCGGAGGCCCCGTTCCGCCCGAGGTCTCCGCCGCCGCGCCCGCGAATGCCCGCGTCGTCGATTTCCTGCCCTACGACCGGCTGCTGCCGAAGGTGCATGTGCTGGTCACCAATGGCGGGTACGGCTCCGTCAACCACGCCCTGAGCCTCGGCATCCCGATGGCCGTGGCCGGCAGCACGGAAGAAAAGCCCGAGATCGCGGCCCGTGTCGCCTGGAGCGGCGCGGGCATCAACCTCAAGACGGGGCAGCCCGGCAGCCGCGCGATCGCCGAGGCGGTCCACCAGCTGCTGGGCAACCCTTCGTACCGCCAGCGTGCCCGGGCGCTGCAGGAGGCCTTCGCGGGCTCCGACGCGCTGGCAGCGATCGCCCAGGCCCTGCACGGCCTCCAACCGGCTCCGCGGCATTCCCCGCCGACCGTGCCCGCCCTTTGCGCATGAACCGAACCACTCCCTGGAGAACCTTCCCATGACCCACCCCCTCGACGACACCACCGGCCTCTTCCTGGTGCTGGACAACGCGCGCGAAGAATCGTCGCTGTGGCCCCATTTCGTGGACGTGCCTTCGGGCTGGACCGTCGCGTTCGGCGCGGCCGGTGCCGAGGAATGCCGTGCGTTCATCGCGGCGCGCCCGCCCGCTGCCGCCGGCATGCCGCAGGCGTTCGCCGCGGCCTGAAGCGCGGCTCCTGCCCGGGCACGGGCAACGCAGGTGCGCTGCAGAATTCAAACAAACGTTTGATTGATTGTGATGTAATCCGCGGCCATGTCCGCACGCCGATCGCGCTCCGCCGCCCCCCGCCCGCCCACGGAATCGCCCGCCCGCGACGGCGGTGGCGAGCCCGCCTCCGCGCGGGACCGCCTGCACTCCGCCGCACTGCGGCTGTTCTCCGAGCAGGGCTACGCCAAGACTTCGATCCGCGCCATCGCCACGGCCGCGCAGGCCAACGTGGCGGCGGTGAGCTATTACTTCGGCGACAAGGCCTCGCTCTACAGCGCCGTCTTCACCGAGCCCATCTGGGACCGGGAATCGCTCAGCTCCGCCTTCACGGAGCCCGGCGTTCCGCTGCACGAAGCGCTGCGGCGCTATTTCCATGCCGCGCTCGCGCCCCTCAGCCACGGCGAGCTGGCCCGCCAGAGCGTGCGGCTGCACATCCGCGAGATGCTGGAGCCCACGGGCCAGTGGGAGCGCGGGCTCGACAAGGACGTGCGCCAGCCCCACGAAGCGCTCGTGCGCCTGCTGTGCCAGCGCATGGGCACGGCCACCGCGGACCTGGCCATCCACCGGCTGGCGCTCACCCTCTCCAGCCTGGCGTTCCAGCTGTGGGGCCACCGCGACGACATCGAGGCGCTCAAGCCCGAACTGCTGGCCAGCGCCGAGGCCGTCGAACTCTGGGCCGACCGCATGGTGGACTACGCGATGGCCATGATCGCCGCCGAGGAGATCTGGCGGCGCAGCGCAGTTCCCGCCCAGCGCCCCAAGCCCCGCGCATCCCGGCCCGCCGCCGCGGCCGCCGCCCCCTCCGTTCCCCGTTCACCGGTCCGCCGAAAGACGCCGAAACCATGACGCTGACCTCCCCTCCCGTGCCACGCCGCCTCCTTTGCGCCGCCGCACTGCTGGCACTGGCCGGCTGCGCGGCCCGCGCGCCCGCGCCGCGCGTCGATGCGCCCACGCCCGCTGCCTGGCAGGCCCCATTGCCCCACCAGGGCCGCGTCGAGGACATCGCGCACTGGTGGGAGCGCCTGGGCGACCCGCTGCTGGTGGACCTGATCGCGGCCGCGCAGGACGTCGCCCCGGGCGTGGCACAGGCCCGCTCGCGCGTGGCCCAGGCCCGCGCCACGCAGGTGGCGGCCCGGTCGGCGCTGCTGCCGTCGCTCGGCGCCCAGGGCGACGCGACCCGCGGCACCAACCAGCAGGCCGGCGGCCTGGCGACCACGGTGCAGGGCACCCTGCAGACGAGCTGGGAAGTGGACCTTTTCGGGGGCAACGCCGCAGCCGACGAGGCTGCGCGGCAGCGCCTGGCGGGTGCGCAGGCCCAGTGGCACGAGGCCCGCGTCTCGGTGGCCGCGGAAGTGGCCACGCAGTACGACAGCTGGCGCCAGTGCCTGCGCCTGGCGGAAGTGGCCGAGTCCGACTCCCGCTCCCGCGCGGAGAGCGCGCGCCTGTCGGAAGCCAGCGAGCGCGCCGGCTTCACGGCCCCGGCCACGCGCGCCCTGGCGCAGGCCAGCAACGCCGAAGGCCGCGTGCGCGCCGAGCAGCAACGCATGGCCTGCGACATCGACCTCAAGGGCCTGGTCGCCCTCACCGGATTGCCGGAACCCGACCTGCGCGCACGCGCCGCCGCTGCGGCCACCGCGGCGGCCCAGCCCGTGCCGGATGCGCTTTTCGCCGTCGACCAGTTGCCGGCCCGCGTGCTGGCGCAGCGCCCCGACGTGTATGCCGCTGAACGCGAGGTGGCCGCCGCCAGCGCCGATGTGGGCAATGCGCGTACGCAGCGCCTGCCGCGCCTGACCCTGGCGGGCTCCGTCGGCCGCGCCTGGGGCAGCACCGGCGGCACCAGCCTGTCCACCAACACCTGGTCCATCGGGCCGCTCGGGGTGAGCCTGCCGATCTTCGATGCGGGACGGCGCGCGGCCCAGGTCGATGCCGCAGAGGCACGCTACGAGGAAGCCGCGCAGCTCTACCGCGCCAACGTGCGCCGGGCCGTGAGCGAGGTCGAGCAGTCGCTGGTCCGCCTGGCCAGCACCTCCGCGCGCAGTGCCGACGCGCAGCGCGCGGTCGAGGGCTACCGCGCCTCATTCGCCGCCACCGAAGCGCGCTGGCGCGGCGGCCTCGCGAGCCTCGTGGAGCTGGAGGACGTGCGCCGCTCGACCCTCAACGCGGAGACCTCGCTCATCACGCTGCGGCAGGAGCGCATGGCCGCCTGGGTCGGCCTCTACCGCGCCGCGGGCGGCGGCTGGGAGCCACCGCTGCAGTCGGCGGCGGCTCCGTAGGCCCGCTCCGGCCGGCCACCGGCTGCACCGTTCGCGGCCGGCCCCTCCTCCTTCGCACCCTTTACCTCCGAAACCGTTTTTTTCGACCGCAACCACGGACTTCCTATGCTGCGACTGCGTTCCCGCCCCTTCCTGCTGGCCCTGGCGGCCGCCTGCCTCATCGCCGCCGCCGGCGGCACCGCCCTGCTTTTCGCGCCCGGCGCCTCGCACGCCGAAGGCGCCAAGGACGGCAAGGGCGCCGCTGCGGCCGCGCCGCGGCCGGCGCTCACCGTCACGACCACTACGCCGCGGCGCGAATCGCTCGCCGCCCGCCTGCCTGCCAACGGCAACGTCGCCGCGTGGCAGGAGGCGAGCATCGGCGCCGAGAGCAACGGCCTGCGCCTGACCGAGGTGCGCGTGAACGTGGGCGACACGGTGCGCGCGGGCCAGGTGCTCGCCGTCTTCTCCGCCGACACGGTGCAGGCCGAGGCCGCGCAGAGCCGCGCCAGCCTGCTCGAAGCCCGTGCCGGTGCCGCCGAGGCGGCCGCCAACGCCGAGCGCGCGCGCACGCTGCAGGCCTCGGGCGCGCTCAGCCAGCAGCAGATCCAGCAATACACCACCGCCAGCGAAACCGCCGCCGCGCGCGTCGAGGCCGCGCAGGCGGCGCTCTCCGCGCAGCAGCTGCGCCTCAAGCACACCCAGGTGCTTGCCCCCGACAGCGGCGTCATCTCGGCACGCACCGCCACGGTGGGTGCCGTCGTGGGCGCGGGCACGGAGCTGTTCCGCATGGTGCGCAAGGGCCGCCTCGAATGGCGCGCCGAAGTCACTTCCAGCGACCTGCCGCGCGTGCAGCCCGGCACCCGTGCGCGCATCACCGCCGCGAGCGGCGCCGAGGTGGAGGGCACCGTGCGCGTGGTGGCCCCCACGGTGGACCCGCAGACCCGCAACGCCCTGGTCTATGTGGACCTGCCCGCGCACCCGGACATCCGGGCGGGCATGTTCGCGCGCGGCGACTTCCTGCTGGCGCAGCGCGACATCCTCACCGTGCCGCAATCGGCCGTGGTGGTGCGCGACGGCTTCAGCACGGTGTTCGAGGTCGGCGACGGCGGGCGCGTGGCGATGCGCCAGGTCAAGACCGGCCAGCGCACGGGCGACCGCGTGGAGGTGCTCTCGGGCCTGCAGGAGCGCTCCGTGATCGTGGAGCGCGGCGGCGCCTTCCTCAACGACGGCGACACCGTGCGCGTGGAGGCCGCCGCGGCTCCGAAACCAGTGCCATCCAGCCCCCATGCCGCCGGATCCACTGCAAAGAGTGCTATCAAATAAGGAGCATTCTTCCATGCCGCACACCGCCCTCCTCCTCCCGGCGCGCCGCCTGAAGGATCTGCCATGAACCTGTCCGCCTGGTCCATCCGAAACCCCATTCCGGCGGCGATGCTGTTCGTGCTGCTGACCTTCGCGGGCGTGCTGTCGTTCCGTGCGATGAAGGTGCAGAACTTCCCCGACATGGACCTGCCGGTCGTCATGGTCACCGCCGCGCTGCCCGGCGCGGCGCCCGGGCAGCTCGAGACCGACGTGGCGCGCAAGATCGAGAACGCCATCGCCACCACGCAGGGCCTCAAGCACATCACGACGACCATCGTGGACGGCACGGCCACCATCGCGGCCGAGTACCGGCTGGAAAAGCCCGTGCAGGAGGCCGTGGACGACGTGCGCTCGGCCGTCTCGCGCGTGCGTGCCGACATGCCGGCCGACCTGCGCGACCCCATCGTCACCAAGCTCGAACTCTCCGCGCAGCCCATCCTGGCGTTCGCGATCGCCTCCGACAAGATGGACGACCAGGCCCTGTCCTGGTTCGTGGACGACACGCTCACCCGCCGCATGCTGGCCGTGCCCGGGGTGGGCGCGGTGAACCGCGTGGGCGGCGTGCAGCGCGAGGTGCGCGTGGCCATCGACCCGCTGCGCCTGCAGGCGCTGGGCGCCACGGCGGCCGACGTCTCCCGGCAGTTGCGCCTGGTGCAGACCGAGAGCGCGGGCGGGCGGACCGACCTGGGCGGCGCGGAGCAGCCCGTGCGCACGATCGCGACGGTGCAGACCGCGCAGGAGATCGGCATGCTGGAGATTCCGCTGTCGGGCGGCGGCCGCGTGCGCCTGGACCAGCTCGCCACCGTCACCGACACCGTGGCCGAACCGCGCACCGCCGCCCTGCTGGACGGCAAGCCGGTGATCGGCTTCGAGGTCTCGCGCAGCCGCGGCGCGAGCGAGGTCGAAGTCGGCGCGGGCGTGCAGCGCGCGCTCGACCAGCTCGTGGCCGAACACCCCGACCTGCACCTGACGCGCACGGTGGACTTCGTGGAGATCGCGAGCGACGAATACGACAGCTCCATGCACCTGCTCTACGAGGGCGGCGTGCTGGCGATCGTGGTCGTGTGGCTGTTCCTGCGGAACTGGCGCGCCACCATCGTCTCGGCCGTGGCCCTGCCGCTGTCGGTGCTGCCCGCCTTCATCGGCATGTATTTCCTGGGCTTCTCGATCAACATCATCACGCTGCTGGCGCTCTCGCTGGTGGTCGGCATCCTGGTGGACGACGCCATCGTGGAGGTCGAGAACATCGTGCGCCACCTGCGCATGGGCAAGTCGCCCTACCAGGCGGCCATGGAGGCGGCCGACGAGATCGGCCTGGCGGTGATCGCCACCACGTTCACGCTGATCGCGGTGTTCCTGCCCACGGCCTTCATGAGCGGTATCCCGGGCCGCTTCTTCAAGCAGTTCGGCTGGACGGCCGCGCTCGCGGTGTTCGCCTCGCTGGTCGTGGCGCGGCTGCTCACGCCGATGATGGCCGCCTACATCCTCAAGCCGCTGCACGGCGAGGAAAAGGAGCCGCGCTGGCTCTCGGCGTACATGCGCGCCTCGGCCTGGGCCCTGCGCCACCGCGTGGTCACGCTGATCGGCGCGCTGCTGTTCTTCGTGGGGTCGCTGGCACTCATCCCGCTGCTGCCCTCGGGCTTCATCCCGCCCGACGACAACGCGCAGACCCAGGTCAACCTGGAGCTGCCGCCCGGCAGCCGGCTGCCCGACGCCCGCGCCGCGGTGGCCCTGGCCACGGAGCGCGTGCTGAAGGTGGGCCACGTGCGCAGCGTCTACACCGCCATCGGCGGAGGCTCGGCCGGCGCCGACCCCATGGCGGGCGGATCGAGCGTGGGCGACCCCCGCAAGGCCACGCTCACCCTGCGCTTCGTGGCGCGCGGCGAACGCCCGCGCAAGCAGGAGATCGAGCAGCAGCTGCGCGCCGCCATGGAAGACCTTCCCGGCGTGCGCGTGAAGATCGGCCTGGGCGGCTCCAACGACAAGTACGTGCTGGCGCTCGCGAGCGAGGACCCGCAGGCCCTCGCCGACACGGCCCGCGCGGTCGAGCGCGACCTGCGCACGATCTCCGGCATCGGCAACATCGGCTCCAGCGCCAGCCTCGTGCGCCCCGAGATCGTGGTGCGCCCGGACTTCGCCCGGGCGGCCGACCTCGGCGTGACCAGCAGCGCCATCGCCGAGACCCTGCGCGTAGCCACGGTGGGCGACTACGACCAGAACCTGCCCAAGCTCAACCTCGCGCAGCGGCAGGTGCCCATCGTCGTGCGCCTGGACGATGCGGCGCGCGAAGACCTCTCGGTGCTGGAACGCCTGGCCGTGCCCGGCGCGCGCGGGCCGGTGCGCCTGGGCGAGGTCGCGCACCTCGACGTGGGCAGCGGCCCCGCCGTGATCAACCGCTACGACCGTGCGCGCAACGTCAACTTCGAGATCGAACTCGGCTCGCGCGGCCTGGGCGAGGTCACCGAAGCCGTGCGGGCGCTGCCCTCGGTGCGGCAGATGCCCGCCAGCGTGCGCCTGATCGACGTGGGCGATGCCGAGATGATGGGCGAGCTGTTCGCGAGCTTCGGCCTGGCCATGCTCACCGGCGTGGTCTGCATCTACCTGGTGCTGGTGCTGCTCTTCAAGGACTTCCTGCAGCCCGTGACCATCCTGATGGCGCTGCCGCTCTCGCTGGGCGGTGCGTTCGTGGGCCTGCTGATCGCGGGCAAGAGCTTCTCGATGCCCTCGCTCATCGGGCTCATCATGCTCATGGGCATCGCCACGAAGAACTCCATCCTGCTGGTGGAGTACGCCATCGTCGCGCGGCGCGACCAGGGCATGGGCCGGCTGGAGGCCCTGCTGGATGCCTGCCACAAGCGCGCGCGGCCCATCATCATGACCACCCTCGCCATGGGAGCGGGCATGCTGCCCATCGCCCTGGCCTGGGGCGGCGCGGACATGAGCTTCCGCTCGCCCATGGCCGTGGCGGTGATCGGCGGCCTCATCACCTCCACGGTGCTGAGCCTGCTGGTGGTGCCGGCGGTGTTCACCTACGTGGACGATTTCGCGCAGTGGTTCCAGCGCCGGGTGATGCGGCGGCCCGCGGCACCGCTGCAGCAGAACAGTTAGGCACAGGGGGCGCGGGCGCCATCCCCAAAGGAGTCTGCGCCCTGTGGGGATGACGGAGCACGGCCTGCGATCCGCCGAGGCTCGCCCTAGCGGGCACGAACGGCCCGTCCATGCACACCCGTCCGAAAGGTTCGCGCCGAGGGATACGGCTTCGTGCATTCGAGGACATTTCGCAAAGTCTTCTGGACGATGGGGCAATAAACCGTCCTCGAAGGAGACTCTGCCGTGCGCGCGAATAAAGCAGGAGAAATCCACCAAGTCGTACCCCAGGCATCTGGAAACAAGGCTGTGGAGGTACCTCAGCCTTCCCAAGGCAGCAGCACTCTAAAAAAACCCAAGGGTCTCGCATCGCGGGAAAAAACCGGGGCGGACGCGATCTACACCACCTCCAACATAGCGCCGCGCTCCCAGAAGGGCGTACTCACCAAACTCAAGGGTCTCTGGAAAGCCGGCAAGGTCACTTTCAATACCAGCGTGGGCCCGCTGGCATCGGGCACCCAGACCCAGCATCCGGTAGGGCGCCAGAATCAGGTTCAGGCGCCGCGGTTCGGCGGCGGCAGCGAGGTGCATCTTCCCCAAGCGACCAAGGCGGGTCTGGCCGAGGCTGTCGAACAGAGCCTCCGGCCCCACCAGACCGGGCACGTGCCGCACAACGGCGTCTCCGGTCGCGCCGCGGCCGTGTTAGGCACGACAGGGCATTGGGCCCAGCAGGCGCTGTCGGTGATGTCGCTGGGCAAAGGGCCGGCGAGCGTGCCCAGCGATGCGCTCGACATGCTGTACGACCAACTGGACTTCCCGAAGAACGAGCGGAAGGATCCGGGTGGGGCTGCAACGGAGAGCCCAGACGCCCAACCCGCCGTGTTGGACCACCTGCGCAATCTCGTCCATTCGGAGAAAGCCAAGGCCGTGATCCACTTGGCCAGTCAGGCCACGTTTCCCGATGGCGAAAGCGTCGACACGGACGGTGCCCTGCAGCGACTGACCGCTGCCGCAAACCAGGCTCTTGACAAAGCGAAGGGAGATGCCGAACGCTACATCGCAGACTTGGCCGCGCAGTGGCTGGACAGCGTGCCGCCCGTCCTGCACGAACGGCTGGGGGCGTCGGCGGACACCTTGATCAGCGCGCTGAACCACGGCGCCACCGTGCCAGATGCCCTCGGTGCGGAGCTGCTGATCAATGCCGTGCGAGCGGCCTTCCCCGGCGACCCCGCCGAAATGGTGCAGGCGATGGAGGAACTCTCCCGCAGTAGCCCGGCCCGGCTGGCCGGCAAGGTGGACGCGGCTTTCCAGCCAACGGCCCTGGAGCGCGCTGTTTCCGACGGAGACCCTTTACTGCGGCTGGCCTGCGCGCTGGCCCGGCAGCCGGGGGGCTACCGCATGCTGTCCCGGATGACCGTGCCGCCCGCCACGGGAGATCAGCAAGCCGCCCTGCAGGTGGCGATGTCGGCCGCCGTCGAGCTGCAGGCGCTGCGCACCCGCTCGCCCGGCATTCCTGTCCGCGGGCCCCAGGCCGAATGGCTGCAGGCGGCGGCCGCGCAGGCCTTCCGTGAAGCCAGCCCGACAGGCGAGGCGCCACCCTGCTCGCCCGAACAGGTTTCCCGGCAGCGCTTGGCATTCCGCGGCGTGCAGAACGGCTTCATGACCAACGAATCCGGCTCGAGCTATGACCGTGTGCGCCGACGCCTGGACCAATTCAGCGACGGAGCCCTGGACCAGACCAGCCAGCGCAATGCACGCGCCGCCTCGGGGCGCATGGGGCGGATCCAGAACTGGCTGTCGGGCGGACTGCCCAAGGCCATGGCTACGAACTCCGCGAACATGGAAGGGCTGTTGGCCCCGGCGCTGCCTGCCATTGCCGAATGGTTGCCCGGCACTCGGCCCACGATGTGGCGCAAGTCCGTGATGCGCCAGATGACCAAGACCGCCAGCGAGAACGGCATGCTTCCGCGCCGCGACGAAGCCGTGGCCTCGCTGCATCGCACGGCGATCGACATCCGCGCCCACCTGCAGGCACGCTCCGGCCCCCAGGCAGCACCCGTTGAGAAACTGATGCTCGGCATACTGGAAGAGCTGGGGCTGGGCGCCGGCACCCGCACTCCGGCACAGACCGCTCTCAAGCACCTGGGCCAGCGCTTTTTTCAGCAGGTGGAGGCCCGTTTGGGGCCGCAGGGACTGGCCGGGCTGCCCCCGGGATTGCACGCGTCATGGCAGTCGTTGCGAGGAAGCCACCCCAACGCCGGGCACCTGTTGCGGCTGATGAGCGAACACATCGATCTGCGGGCCCTCGCCGACGACACGGCGCCGCACGCCGAGGTCACCAGCCAGGTCGCCCGGGGCATGCGCACCGACGACATCGCCCGGCAGGCCATCGTTGCCTTCACAGAGGTCGCCTCTGCCGCTGGGATCGCCGTCCACGGTGAATCACCGCAGACCCGGGCACTGTCCAACCTCATGCAGGCCACCGCCTCCGCCCTGGCAGCCGTGAAGCCAGTGGCGGCTTTGCGGTCGCTGCGCATCGAAACGTTCGAGGCGGTCGAGAACCAGCTCGCGCGCGACTGGGTGGCCATCCTGCCCGAAGGCGAGCGGCCCTCCTGGAACGAGGCGCTGCAGCAGGTGCAGAAGGCCTGGCCCACCCGGTTTCGGGAGAGCTGGGACGCCATGAAAGCCTCGGGTGCAGATGCAAGCCGGCTGATGCGCGCCTTGGTCGACGCCGCCAGCGCCGTGCCGTGGAGCCCCCCCCGTATGGACCCGGACTCTCCCTCCCACAGCGCTGCGCCCCGCAAGGTGGCCGATGCCATCGCTCAGGCCGCGCCGGCGCTGCAGTCGCTGCAAAGGGATGTTCACGTCAACCGCTTCGAACTCGCCATCTCGGACACGGTGACGTTGTTCAATGACGTGCGGGGGCCGGCCGATGCGGCCGAGGTGATGAAATCGCTGGCGCACCGCATCAGCCTGGGCGAGAAGATCAAGAGCAGCGATGCGCGGCAGGCCCGGCTGGAACTCGGAAAAGCCATTTCGGTGGCCACCGCCACGCCGGAACTCCTGACACCGATCGCGGGCATCGGCCTGGGTCGCGAACGCTCGATGGACCTGAACATGGTGGGCGCGGCCATGCAGATGCAGATCGGGACCACCGACTCCAAGAACGCCAGCCTGGGCCTCAGCGTCGGCCTTCGAGGCGCCCTCGGGCACGCGGACCACGAGTTCAACCTCGAGAACGACGAAGCGGGTATCGCTCTGCGGTTCGACCTGCGGCTGGAGGCGGGCGGCGAAACCTCCACGGCCCAGGGCGTGAGCCTGCGCATGCAACGCACCGCGAACCACGAAGACACGCTGCGGCGCCACTTCACGGACGTGCTCACCGGCCTGGCCCGGGGCAGCGGTGCGCAGTCCGGCGATGCGGCATCGCAGGACGCGCTGGCCCTCCTGCTGGACCAGCATCCTGCTCTGGCGGTGGCCGAACTCTCCAACACCCGGCGCGCCCGCACCTCCGAACTGGCCTTCGGCGCCAATGCCACGGTCCGTGCCAGGGGCTCCCGGGAACGGGACCTGGACGACCGCAGAGCCAGCCGCCAAGCCGTCGGCATCGGGGTCCAGGCAGGAGTGGCCAGCAACACCTTGCGCTTGCGCTCCGTACAGACCGAGAGCCGTTCGGGGCTCAATGTGGAGGAATACAAGCTGTCCGCCCAGCACCGTGCCGACATCCGCGCGGGTGCCGGTGCCAGCGTGGGCTTGGTGTCCGGGTCCCGTTACGACCCGAAAAAAGCGGCCCAGGTGCGCGGGGTCAGCGTGGAGGCCCGCAAGCAACTGGCGTACAGCGGCGTCGACACGACCCTGCGCATGACGACGCGCCACGGCGAGACTTGGGCGGACCAGACCCAGATGATCAGGGAATTCGAAAACCTGGACGATTTCCTGCAAGAACTCGAACACCGGCAGCACGAGTTCGTCGCCGCGATCGCCACACGCGATGGTGTGCCGGGGGCCGATCCTGCCGAGAAGACGGGCCGCGCCTGGCTGCGCCTGCAGGACACCCTGGCGCAGGCCGCTGCCGCCAGTGCTCCTGGCATGGTGTTCTCGGTAGTGACCAAACTGCGGCCCCAGGCGGCCGAGGCCTACGACAAGTTGCAGGGCCTCATCCAGACCGCGACCGAGGCCGGCGATCCGGGCAAGGCGGATGGCTACCGAAGGAAGGTAAGGGCCCTGCTGAACAGCCACGATGCCTGGGTCGCCAACAACCTGCAGTTCAAGACAAAGGCCAAGGACGAGTCCTCGCAGAGCGCCATGCTGGGCGTGCTCCAGGGCAAGGCAGCCGCGGAATCCACTCGCCTGCATGAGTTCCTGCCCGCAGGCGCCCAGCAGGTGGGCCGAACACCGCAGCAGCACGCGTCCGCGCCCGAAGACCACTCCGAGCGTTGGACACCCCGCCTCACGCCGGCAGGCAGGCCGCTCCCGCTGGAACCTGTGCCGGAGGCGCTGACGGAGCCTGGGACCGACCCGCGAGTGGCATGGGGTGTCCGGGCCGAAACGCAGGCGGGCAAGGAACTGGTTCAGGCGCAGCAGCATGCACAACGCCTATTCGATAGGGTACCGGACCCGGCGAAGCCGTCCTCGCAACCCACGGCCCCGCACCGCCCCAGAGTCACCCTGGGCGAGCTGATGCGGAAGGATCCGTTTCCCGTTCAGCCCTACGGTCCGGACCACGTTCCCCATCCACTGCCAAGGCCTCCGGGCACATCCTTCCGGCATTGGATTGCGGCATCGCAATCTGCATCCGCCCCCGCCCACCTGGACAGCGATCTTGCCGCCCAGCCTCGGGCACTGCCGCGGGACACCGCGGGCGAAGAGCGCCCAAGCTACCCGCTGCCGCTTCCGCCCTTCAGCTTCGACTCCCAGCCGAAGGCGCCGAAGCCCCAGGCCTTCGGGTCACCGTCAGAGGGTTATATGTTGCCGGAACCGCCCGCAGGAGAGACGCCATCCGCCCGACCTCGCCCCGGCCATTCGGCTCGCCAACGGTAAGCCATGTTCCACCGAAACCGTCTGCAGCCCCCTCCGATCATCCGGCAGCGCCACGGGCGAGCGTGCAACGATGAGGCCGGACGCGTTACTGTCCCTGCCCGGTCCTTGCCGCCGCCACGCGCGCAAGGCAGCGAACAGTAGTGGATTCCCTCCATTGCGCCGGCTTTCATGGTCCATCCGTGCACGGATAATGCGGCGACCCACCATGAACCTCGTCGCGCTGAACATCGACACGATCCCGCTGGGGCAGCCGCTGCCCTTCGTACTGCGCGGCTCCAACGGCGTGCTGCTGGCGCAGCGGGGGTATGTGATCCGCAACCGCGAAGAGCTGAACCAGCTGGTGGCGCGCGGGCTCGACCTCTGCGTGGACACCGACGAGTCGGGCGACAGCCACCGCGCCTACCTGGCCCAGCTCCAGAAGATGCTCTTCACGGACACCTCGCTCGGGCAGATCGCGGCGATGAAGATCACGGCAGGCGCCAGCGCGGGGCGGGACCGGGCCACCGCGGCGAACGGCCCGCCCGACTGGCCGGAACTGCAGCTGCGGTCCACGCAGTTGCTGCGGGCGCCTCCGCCCGCCGGAGAATTCGGCGAACGCTTCGAAGCGCTGCATGGCGAACTGGCCCGCCACTGCGCGGCCACCCCGGACGCCACGCTGCTCGCGCTCATCTACCTTTCCGGGCAGGAAATGCAGCAGTACAGCGGCACGCACGCGATGCTCGTGTCCTGCGTGTGCATGATCGCCGCCGCCGAGCACCTGCGCTGGCCCGTGCCCCGCGTGCTGCAGCTCGGGCGCGCCGCCCTGTCCATGAACATCGCCATGACCACGCTGCAGGACCAGCTGGCGGTGCAGACGCAGCCCCTGTCGAGCCAGCAGCTGGCCGATATCGAGAGCCATGCCGCCCGCGCCGAGGCGCTGCTGCGGCAGCTCGGCGTGGGCGACCCCGTCTGGCTCGAAGCCGTGCGCAGCCACCACCAGCGCGCACCGGGCCCGCTTGCCGCGAAGAGCGAGGCCCAGCAGCTCGCCCGCCTCATCCAGCGGGCCGACATCTTCGCCGCGCGCCTGGCACCGCGCGCTTCGCGCGCGCCCATGCCGGTCACGGCCGCCATGCAGGCCACCTATTACGACGAGGCGCACCAGGTCGACGAGGCGGGCTCGGCCCTGGTCAAGGCGCTGGGCGTGTACCCGCCGGGCGCCTTCGTCCGGCTGGCCACCCAGGAAGTCGCCGTGGTGCTGCGCCGCGGCGCCAGCGCCACCACCCCGCGCGTGGCCGTGGTGCTCAACCGCAACGGCATGCCCACCGGCGAGCCGATTCCGCGCGACACCGCGCAGGCCGCCTGGAAGATCACCGGGGCCGTCGCCCTGCGCGACGTGCGCGTGCAATTGCCGCTCTCGCGCCTGCTGGCGCTCGTCTGAAGCGCCGGGCTGCCGACCCTGCCCCAGCCGCCGCCTGGGTCTCGGCCGCATGGCCGGAAAGCCGACGGCCGGCATACCCGACAGTGCAATGCGCCGCCGACCTTGCTACCCTCCACCTCCCGAACCCTGCCCACTGGAGCCGCCCATGTTCCGCCGATCCGCCCCCCTGGTCCTCGCCCTTCTGGGTGCCGCAGCGCTGCCCGCACTGGCCGCCCCGCCGGCCCCCGCATCCGCTGCATCGGCCGCATCTGCCTGCCCCGCCCTGCTGCGCCACACCATGGAGCGCCTGCAGGACGAATCGCCGCAGCCGCTCTGCCAGTACCAGGGACAGGTGCTGCTCGTAGTCAACACGGCGAGTTACTGCGGGTTTACGGGGCAGTACGAGGGGCTGGAGGCGCTCCACTCGCGATTCAAGGGCCAGGGATTTGCAGTTCTGGGCTTCCCTTCTAACGATTTTGCGCAGGAAACCGGCAGCAATGCGCAAATCGCCGATTTCTGCAGCAACACCTTCGGCGTGCGGTTTCCGATGTTCGCCAAGAGCACCGTGAAGGGTCCGGGCGCATCGCCTTTCTACCGGGAACTGGCCGCCCAATCAGGGGAGAGTCCCCAATGGAACTTCCATAAATACCTGGTCGACCGGCAAGGCCGCGTGGTAGCCAGTTTCGGCAGTTCCGTGGCGCCGGACGACCCGAAAATAGTGCGTGCCATCGAGCAGCAGCTGAAGCTTTTTCGCTAATTTGATATGTTTTTCGGTTTCATATTCCAATGTGCGGAAAACGTTACATTTTTTGATGTTTTTAGGCCCCAACCCTCTGGAACTTCGCAGGAATGCCACTAATCTATGGGTCGTGGGCAAGTTAACTTCACTTGCCCGCCAGATTGAGTCTCCAGTTTCTCGTTGCGAAGCCTTTCGGACTTGTCCGACTGAAACCCTGAAGCGCTTCTCCTCCCTCCCTCTCTAATTCGTTTCGGGACGCTTCGCAACTTTTTTATTCCGGCCGAAAAAAAGCGCGCAACCGCAAGGTGCGCGCTTTTGGCTTATCTGGAGGGTCCGTTCCTCCGCCCGGTGGCCCGGGCGTCGGGCTCAGCGGGGCTGCGTGTCCACGAAGCTCGGGCGCTGCGCCAGCTTGTCGAGCAGCCGGCCCAGGTTCGGATGCTCAGCGCGCCAAGCGATCTCGGGGAAGCGGTATTCCAGCCAGCCCAGCGCACAGCCCACCGCCACATCGGACAGGCTCAGGTGGATGCCGCTGCAGTAGGGCTTCTCGCCCAGGCCCTGCGCCATGGCCTTCAGGCCCGCGTTCACCTTGCCCAGTTGCCGGTCGATCCAGGCCTGGCTGCGTTCGCCGTCGCGGCGGCCGGCCCAGGTGGCTTCCAGGCGGGCCAGCACGCCGGCATCCATCACGCCATCGGCCAGCGCCTCCCAGGTCTTGACCTCGGCGCGCTCGCGCCCCTGGGTCGGGATGAGCCGCCCCACGGGCGACAGGGTGTCCAGGTATTCGACGATGACGCGCGAATCGAACACCGCCTCGCCGCCCTCCATCACCAGGCACGGCACCTTGCCGAGCGGGTTGGACGTGGCGATGGTGGTGTCGTCCGCCCAGACGTTCTCCTCGATGAAGCGGTAGTCCAGTTTCTTCTCGGCCATCACGATGCGCACTTTGCGCACATAGGGACTGGCAGAGGATCCGATCAGTTTCATGGTGTTTATCCGGGCGGGCAAGGGAACAGGCGGCCGCCGATTCTAGGGGGCCGGCCGCCGTTTCGCTGTCCGGCATGGACAGCGGTGCGGCGGCGGCGCCACGGTCTGCGCACCTACAATCCCGGCCCATGAGCCTGTCCACCATCACCGCCCTCTCGCCGCTCGACGGCCGCTACGCCGCCAAACTCTCCGCCCTGCGCCCGATCATGAGCGAGCACGGCTACATGCACCGCCGCGTGCAGGTCGAGGTGGCATGGTTCATCGCCCTGTCGGACGCGGGGTTCGGCGAATTCAAGCCGCTCACCACCGGCGCCCGGGCCTACCTGCTGGGGCTCGTGAAGAATTTCACCGAAGCCGACTCCACCGCGATCAAGGACATCGAGAAGACCACGAACCACGACGTGAAGGCCGTCGAGTACTGGCTGAAGTCGAAGTTCGAGGCCCGGCCCGAACTGGAACGCGCTGCGGAATTCGTCCATTTCGCCTGCACCAGCGAGGACATCAACAACACCAGCCATGCGCTGCAGCTGCGCTCGGGCCGCGACCAGGTCATCCTGCCGGGCCTGGACCGCGTGGTGCTCAAGCTGCGCGAGATGGCCCACATGTATGCCGCCGTGCCCATGCTGAGCCGCACGCACGGGCAGACGGCCAGCCCCACCACCGTGGGCAAGGAACTGGCCAACGTGGTCACGCGCCTGCAGGCCGCCTGCGAGCGGATCGCCAGCGTGAAGATCCTGGGCAAGATGAACGGCGCCGTCGGCAACTACAACGCGCACCTGGCCGCCTGGCCCGACTTCGACTGGGAGGCCTTCAGCCGCAAGGTCGTGGAAACGCCCGAGCCCATGGGCCTGGGCCTCACCTTCCAGCCCTACAGCATCCAGATCGAGCCGCACGACTACATGGCCGAGCTGTTCGATGCCGTGGCGCGCGCCAACACCATCCTCGTCGACCTCTCGCGCGACATCTGGGGCTACGTCAGCCTGGGCTACTTCAAGCAGCGCCTGAAGGCCGGCGAGATCGGCTCGTCCACGATGCCGCACAAGGTCAACCCCATCGATTTCGAGAACGCCGAAGGCAACCTCGGGCTGGCGAACGCGCTGCTGCGCCACCTCTCCGAGAAGCTGCCCGTCAGCCGCTGGCAGCGCGACCTGACCGACAGCACGGTGCTGCGCAACATCGGCGTGGCGCTGGGCTACGCCGCGCTGGCCTACAACTCCCTGATGACCGGCCTGGGCAAGCTCGAACTCAACGAAGAGGCCCTGGCCGACGACCTGGATGCGTCTTGGGAAGTGCTGGCCGAGCCGATCCAGACCGTCATGCGCCGCTACGGCGTGCAGGGCGCCTACGAGAAGCTCAAGGAAGTCACGCGCGGCAAGACGGTCACGGCCGAAGCGCTGCACGGGCTGGTGCGCAGCCTGGAGATTCCCGAGGCGGAAAAGGAGCGCCTGCTCGCCATGACGCCTGCCAGCTACATCGGCAAGGCCGCCGAACTGGCCCGCCGCGTCTGATCCCGGCCCCCCGCGGGCCCCTGGCCGGCCCGCGCCGCTCCGGCATGCGCGGGCCGGCTGCATTTCTTGTTGGAAGCACAACGCCCATGGCGATCAAATCCACCGTCTTCAAGGCCCACGTCTCGATCGCGGACATCGACCACAACTACTACGCCGACCACGCCCTGACGCTGGCGCGCCATCCGAGCGAGACCGACGAACGCATGATGGTGCGGCTGACCGCGCTGGCGCTGCAGGCCCACCAGCTGCAGACCGTGTGCCGCGGCGACGGCACGCTGGCGTTCGGGGCGGGCCTCTCGGACCCGGACGATCCGGACGTCTCGCTCACCGACTTCACGGGCCGCAAGCGCCTCTGGATCGAAGTGGGCCAGCCCGAGGACAAGCCGCTCGCCAAGGCCGCGAGCCGCGCCGATGCGGTGGTCGTCTATGCCTTCCACCACGCGGCGGACGTCTGGTGGAAGGGCATCGAGGGCAAGCTCTCGCGGCAGGACCGGCTGTCGGTCTGGCGCCTGCCCTCCGAGGCCTCGCAACAGCTCGCCACGCTGGCCGAGCGCAGCATGCAGCTGCAGGCCACGATCCAGGAAGGCGCCATCACGCTGAGCAGCAACCTGGGCAGCGTGCACCTGGAGCCAATCCGCTGGAAATGAGCGCCACCGCCCTGGGATGGGCCCCAGGGCACATTCGGCATGCAATCGGCTCCATGCCGCCGTATCCATTGAATTGTTTGCTATTTAAATAATAGCAAATTGGTTCTAGGCGGCGCTGGCCGGCATGGCGGCGCCGCAGTTCCAGCACTGCTCGAAGCCCCCTTCCACGCGCTCGCCGCAGGCCGCGCACTGCCAGCGGCGCTGCGGCAGATCGGCCAGTGCCTGCAGCAGCAGGCGGGCCTTGGGGGCGTGTTCCTCGTGTTCCAGCCAGATCTCCGGCAGGCACTGGTCCGGCGGCAGGTGCCCCGCCGCGGCCAGGAGGTGCTGGCGCTGCACCGTCGCCGGCATGCCGTCCTCGCACAGCAGATCCGCCCACAGGGTGGCGATAGCGATGTTGGGGGCCTGGGTCAAGCGCAGCATGCGGCCAGCTTAGGAGGTCCGGGCCCGTCTGTCACGCCGGCCGGCAGGCCGCGCCGCCGTCAGGCCACCGGCGCGCACCCTTCGCGGGCTGCGTGGCCCTCGGCGGCCCGCTCCGCGTAGCGGTTGAACCGCCAGGCCGCGCTTTCGAGGGTGATCCGCCGCCACACGGCACGCTTTTCCACGGGCGTCATCGCCAGCCAGTGCTGCACCTCGCCGAAGCTGCGACCGCAGCCCTTGCACTGCTCATCGCCCTGGCTCGTGGAACAGATGGCGATGCAGGGCGTGTCGGGCGTCGTCTCGTACCAGGCCATCCAGGCGGCCAGCGCCGCGGGGGGCAGCGCCGATTCGTCCACCGTGTCCGCGTGCGCGTAGGCCATGCGCGCATACACCTCGGCCAGCGCCTGCAGCTCGGGCGCCAGGGCCAGCCGGTCGCACGCCGGCGCGCGGGCGCGCCAGTGGTTGATCGCGGCTTCGATGTCGGTGATGTGCAGGGCGGCCATGGGCGGGCAGGAAAAAGGCGGCCGATCTTACCCGCGCGGACACGCCACCACCGGCCGCGGGGCCATAGCCGCGTCCGGGCCCAGACACTGGCGATTGCTATGAAATGAATAGCAAACTAGTGAATAAAGTCGGCGGCATCCGGGCGTTTTCATGCACATCAGGGCATGCCCGGCTTGCGGCGGCTTCAGCCCCTGTGTTCCAATGCGGGCTTCGAGGGGGAGTAGCTCCCGGTCCTGGCGCAACGGCTTTCGTCCGGAGCGCCCGCACCGTCGGTCATGTCGTCAGTACGAAGCAGCAACGCTTCCGGCATTTCCGGGCTTTGGCCGACCGTGTGTCGGCCGGCCGAGCAAGACCTTTGAAAGGCCTGTCATGGGCCGATCAAGGCTGTGCACTCCCCGGCATGGGCGCCTCTCCCGGCGCATCAGACCCAGCGCCCTCCTTGATCGCCCTTGGCGGGCCTTCCGTTTGTGGAGGCGCCGATCACCGCACACCCTGCGAGTCGGCCTCCCATCGCCAATGACAACGAGGAATTTATGGACTTCTTGACTTCGCCCGAGTTCTGGGTCGCGCTGGGGCAGATCATCATCATCGACATCCTGCTGGGTGGCGACAACGCGGTGGTGATCGCCCTCGCCTGCCGCAAGCTGCCGCCCGCGCAGCGCACCAAGGGCATCATCTGGGGCACCGCCGGCGCCATCATCCTGCGCGTGATCCTCATCGCCTTCGCGATGACGCTGCTGAACCTGCCGTTCCTGAAATTCGTCGGCGCCATCCTGCTGGTGTGGATCGGCGTCAAGCTGCTGGCCCCCGACGAAGAAGGCCATGGCAACGTGGCCGAGAGCGACAAGCTGCTCGCCGCCATCAAGACGATCATCGTGGCCGACCTCGTGATGAGCGTGGACAACGTCATCGCGATCGCCGGAGCCGCCCAGAACGCCGGCGATCACTCCCTGCTGCTGGTGGTGCTGGGCCTGCTGATCTCCATCCCGATCATCGTGTGGGGCAGCCAGCTGGTCATCAAGCTCATGGAGCGCTTCCCGCTCATCATCACCGCCGGCGGCATGCTGCTGGGCTGGATCGCCGGCGGCATGCTGGTCACCGACCCGGCCTTCGCCAACCCCGACAAATGGGACTGGATGTTCAAGATCCCGCAGACCGATCTCGTGAAGTACGGTGCCAGCGTGGCCGGTGCCCTCTTCGTGCTGCTCGTCGGCAAGGCCGTGCTGGCACGCCGCACCGCCGCCGCGGCACCGGCAGGACACGGCTGACCGATCGCCCGCGGCGGGCAGCGGAGGAGGCGCGACACGCCTCCACCGCCGCCCGCCGGCACGGAACGCCGGCCCCACCGACATTCTTCAGTGAACTCTGTGCGAGCCGGCGAATCGACCTTCTTCCGACCCAACGCACATCCACCGCAAGGAGAGCCCTTCATGGACAAAGTCATCGTGTACGTGGACGACGCGGCCTACGCGCACCAGATCCTTGCCCCCCTGACCGAGCGCGCCCGTGCGTCCGGCACCCACTGGGTGGTGGTCGCCTGCGCTCCGCGCATGACCCACCGCATCAGCAAGTGGGTGAGCCACAGCGCCCGCGAGAACTGGCGCGCCAAGTGGGCCGACAAGCTGTTCGCCCAGATGCTGCCCTGGCTGCGCACGACCGGCGTGCCGGTCACCCCCGTTCTGGCCAAGGGCCCGCTGGCGGACCTCGTGACCGAACTCCAGGCCGAGCACGGCACGGCCGAGATCGTCGATGCACGCCGCCCCAAACAGGAAGCACCGGCGCCGCAACCCGCAGCGCCCGTGGCCGCCGCCCCCATCGTCATCCGCAAGCCCGCGCCCCGGCGCTGGTCGCTGCCCGGAACGCTCGCCAGCCTGGGCGCGCTGTTCATGCTGGTGGCCGAGCAATCCTGACCGCATGACGCCGCCGGTTCGCCCCGCCGCGCCACCGCAGCGGCTGGCGCGGTCGGCTCCGTCAACCAGGTGAGATGGGCCACCCCGCTGCCGCGCTCGCCGCGCAGCGATCCCCATCGCGCTGCCGCAAACGCGGCTGCGGCATGCGGCGCGCTCGCACCCCGGTGCTATCCTCCTGCGCCATGAAACTCCTCCTCAAATGGGTGCTCAGCGCCGCGGCGCTGCTGTGCGTGACCTACGTGTACGGCGGCGTCGAAGTGCGCAGTTTCGGCTCGGCGATGGTCGCGGCCTTCGTCATCGGGCTCTTCAACGTGGTGCTGCGCCCCATCCTGGTGGTACTCACCCTGCCCGTGACCATCGTGACGCTGGGCCTGTTCCTCTTCGTGATCAACGCGCTCATGTTCTGGGCCGCCGCCTCGGTGCTGGGCGACAGCTTCCAGGTCAACGGCTTCGGCGCCGCGCTCATCGGCTCGCTCATCTACACGGTGCTGGGCATGCTCATCGAATCAGCGCTCGGCGGCCTGTTCCTTAAGAAGTGATTCGGTGGCGCGCAGGCGCGTCTCGATGATCGACGCCTCGATGTAGTCGCCGGCGTCGCCGCCCCGGCTGCCGGTCTTGCGCGCCAGGTCCTGCCCGGCCTTGAAGCGGTCCACCGCCGCCGCATAGTCGTAGCGCGCCACATGCGCCTCGGCCTCCGCGCGGACGGCCCGCAACGGGTGGTTCTCCTGCTGCCACACCCCGGCGAGCAGGTACCAGACCGACGCATCGCGCGGGTGGTTGGTCACCCAGGTCTGCAGCGTGCCGGCCATCTCGCCCGCCCGGTTCAGCCGCAGCAGCGCCTGCGTGCGCAGGACCATTTCCGGCCGGCCGGCGGCCCCGGCCACCGGCACGGACCGGCCCCCGCCCGCTGCAGGCCCCGCACCGATGCTGGCGACACTGAGCGCCGCGGCAGGCCGCTGCGCATCGGGGCCCGCGGCCTCGGTGCCACCGCTACTGCCCGCGGAGGCCGACAACTGCGCCAGCGCGGCCTCCGGCTGGCCCGCGGCCAGCTCGATCTCCGCGCCCAGCAGCCGCGCCTGCCGCTGGCCCGCCGCATCACCCTGCACCGCCTGGTTCAACGACCGCAAGGCAGCGCGGGCACCCCCCATGTCCTGCAACTGCAGGGCGCTCAACGACGCCGCGTACCAGGCGCCCGCGCGCCGGGCCGGCGGCTGCGCGGCGAATCCGCCCGTCTGCGGCTCGTTCACCCACTGCCGCCACACGTCGATGCCGGGCCGTGCCAGTACGCGCGCCCGGGCAGCCATCATCGCGTGCTCCAGCGTGGGTGCCGGCGCAGGCGCCTGGGCCGCGCCCGGAGGCAGGCGCGAATGCAGATCGGCGATCCGCTGCGTGGTGAGCGGGT
Organism: Paracidovorax konjaci; assembly: GCF_900112675.1. Classification (GTDB taxonomy): domain Bacteria; phylum Pseudomonadota; class Gammaproteobacteria; order Burkholderiales; family Burkholderiaceae_C; genus Paracidovorax; species Paracidovorax konjaci. The sequence goes on from NZ_FOMQ01000008.1 coordinate 181,906, forward strand.
GGCTGCGCAGATAGGGCCAGCTGCCGTTGTCGTTGATGCGGTTGGCCTGCTGCAGCTTGTCGAACATCGTCACGAACCCCTGCGGCGCAAAACCCGCTGGAGCCATCAACCCGTAGCCCACACGGTCGGCCTCGCGCTCCATGTCGCGCGAGAAGTTGAGCTGGTTCTGCACGGCCAGCGCCTGGCTGCCGATCATCATGGCCTGCCCGGCATTCGGGTTCTTCGCGGCCGCCAGGGCGCCCAGCACCATGGCGCCCAGCATCAGCGGCCCCTGGCGGTTCTGCTGCGTGATCAGGCGGGAAATGTGCCGCTGCGTGACGTGGCTGAGTTCGTGCGCCATCACCGAGGCGAGTTCGTCGCGCGTGGCCACCACGCCGATCAACCCCAGGTGCACGCCGAAATATCCGCCGGGCAGCGCGAAGGCGTTCACCGTGCGGTCACGGCCCAGCAGGATCTCCCAGGCGAAACGCTCGTCCAGTTCCGGCGGCAGCTCGCCCCGTTCCCGGGCCGCCTTGACCAGCGGAAGGAAGATGCCCTGGATGTATTCGTTCAGGACGGCATCGTCGATGTAGTCGGGGTCGCGGTAGATCTCCCGGATGATGCGGTCGCCCAGGCGGCGTTCCTCGCTGGTGGTCATGTCGGCACCGTCGCCCAGCGTCGGCAAGCCGGCCTGGGCCTGCACCGCCGTGATGCCACCGATTCCGGTCGCTATGAAAATGGAAGCTGCCACCGCATGGCGCGCGAGCGCCAGAGGCCGTTGTCGATCGAATGGCACGCAAAGTCTCCCGCACTGTTACGGCCGCAGCCACCCTGGCCGCGACCACCGCACATGACCGTATGATGCCCTGGCCCCCGAACGTTCCGTGCCAGCGAAGGGCCCGCCTGGCCCCTCCTTACCGTATGAGCGACATCCCTGACTCCACGCCCCCCTCCCTCACCCACTTCGACGCCCAAGGGCAGGCCCACATGGTGGATGTCGGCGCCAAGCAGGCCACGCACCGCATCGCCGTCGCCTGCGGCCAGATCGAGATGCTGCCGGAGACGCTCGCGCTCATCGGGTCCGGGTCTGCCAAGAAAGGGGATGTCCTGGGCGTGGCGCGGATCGCCGGCATCATGGCCGCCAAGAAGACCAGCGATCTGATCCCGCTGTGCCATCCGCTGGCCCTCACGCGCGTTGCCCTGGAATTCGAATTGCGCACGCACGAAAGCGCCGTGCTGTGCACGGCGACCGTCGAGACGGTGGGCGCCACCGGCGTGGAGATGGAGGCCCTCACGGCCGTCCAGGTGGCACTTCTCACCATCTACGACATGTGCAAGGCCGCGGACAAAGGCATGGTCATCGGGGGCGTCCGCCTACTGGAGAAACGCGGAGGGAAGTCGGGCAGTTTCTTGGCGCCCGCCTCTCCGGCCCGCTGAGTCCTGCTCCCGCAAGGTCAAGGTTTTGGTGCCTCAGCGCGGCTTGAGGGACAGGCCGCTTGCAGGGACCATTTCTCGATCTGCTCCTCTGCCTTGAGCACGCCGAACCGTCCGAACAGCACCTCATAGACCGTCCATTGCTCCGCCGCTTCCTGGCACCGGTCCTTCCGGACCAGGGCAAGGTAATAGTGGAGGTGGGTGGAAAGCCATGGAAACCGTTCTGCCAAGCGGCGAGCCAGTTCCGGGGATCTACCCTCGTCAGGGGCTTGGGCGTCATTGCGCTGGCTTGCGATCAGTTCGCCATACTGGGTCAACAGTTTGGGAGGCGAATGGTATGTGTGGCGCTGCTCGGCGCTGGTGATGAATTGATTTTCCAGGCGCAATGCCCGGTAATCCTCTTCAATCTTCGAATACTCTATGGCGATAAATGTGCAGGCCGCCAGAGTCACCAAAACCATTCCCTGCCAGATCCTCTTGCCATTTTTTGAAATGTCCCTAACAGCACCGATTTCTGCTTCGAGTGCGCCGGCAAAGAAACCTGCCACCAGAGAGAAATAAAGGTAGGCGTAGGGATACTCCAGCATGCTGTGCACTGCAATGGGCAAGACGATTGCCACATAGCAGAGAGAGTTCTTGCTGATTTTCTTGCCCAGTGCGTCTACGGCTGTTTGCACACACCAGACCCCACCGGCAACCACCAATAAACCCCCGAGCGGTATGCCGAACCACAGCAGCAGATCCAGCAGAAGATTGTGGGCATGGTCGATATTCAGGATAGACGGAAAAACAGAAGCGGCAGCAAAATGGCTCGCGCCCAACCGCAGCCACCCAAAACCTGCCCAGGGCTCTTGCTGGAGCGACCACAGCATCTGCTTCCAGATCTCCAGTCGCCCGGTGGGATTCAACCCTATCCCTGTCCGCAATGCAGTTCCACCCAACCAGGGTGCAATACTGTCCAGGTTGATGTAGATGAGCAGGAACACGAGAAAACAGGGCAGCAACCACCAAAGGGTTTTGGAAAGCCCCACGCGCCGGCCAAAAACCACCAGCAGCAGGCACAGGAAAGCCAGGCTCAGGCCCCCCGTGCGGGATTCCGATACCGCCAGCGCACAGCACAACAAGAGCGCGGTCCCCACCAGTACCCAGCGGTTCAATGACTCTCGGCCATCCAGATAGACCAATACTGCGATCGCCATGACCAGTAAAGTGGCGAAATGGTTGGGCTGCCCGAAATTTGCATACGCACGGCCCCCGCTTTCCAACATCCAGAGACCGAAGCTCGCACCGGTCCATTGCGCCAGACCGATCACGGCGCTGATCGAAGCCGCCACCAGAACGACCAAACACCAAGAACGGACCGAGTAGGCCAGGTATCCGCTGGGGCCTGCTACAGCAGCCTGCGCACCCTGTTGCGCGGCCATTCCGAAAAGCACGGCGAAGATCAGCCCTGCAGCCATATCATCCCGCGGCAAGCCATGCATGGGGCCTTGCAGGAAAATGCAGGCCACCCAAAGAAGCAGCAGCGCCGCAATGCGCGGAGGAAATACCTGCAGATGCCTCCATGGCATCAAAAGGAATATTCCGACCACCATGAAAAACTCGTGGTGGTACGTACTCCAGGGAGGAACTTGATCAGGGGCAATCCACGCCAATAACAGGCTGGCATGCCCGAAAATCATTCGCAGTGACTTGAAGGAAGACATCGTAAAAAAGAAAAAACCTCCCCGAAGGGAGGTTCTTCATGAATCAGCTAGCTGATTACTTGCACGAGCCAGGCGCGTACTTCGCCATGTCGCCCGTGGAGGTGCAGCGCCATTCGGAGATCTGCACGCCGCGGTGTGCAGAATTGCTCGAAGGAACCAGAGCCGTGGTGCTGTTGAGGTAGGGGGTCAGCGTCAGCGAGCCGGTAGGCGAGGACGTGGTAATGCCAAGAGCATTGAAGTTAGGCGTCACGGTGATCACGCCATCGGCCGTGGTCGTGATGCTCTGGACCATCTTGGTCGGGCCAGAACCTGCGGTGTTGGCGGTATTCGCCTCGCAACCCCACGCATTGGTGGTGGAAGGAACGAAGTCAGAACGCATCGTCTGCACGGCTTCGCTGATGGTGGTGCGGCACTGCGAAGCAGCCAGCACCACTTCAGCAGCACGTGCCTTGATGGTGTAGTCCTTGTAAGCCGGCAGGGCCACGGCAGCCAGAATACCGATGATCGCCACCACGATCATCAGTTCGATCAAGGTGAAACCTTGTTGAACGGTACGCTTCATAAATCTCTCCCGGAGGAACAAGTTGCAATGTCAACCTGCAGAAGGATTTCGCAGGCTGACCCATTAAAAGCAGGTTACGTGCCAGGCAAGCGCTGGGCTTCGCCATGCCGGCCACCGCTTCGTTCCGGCCCCGAAGTGACAATCCTGTCACCCACCCTTGTCATCGCTCGTTGCAGACACAACGAAACGTACACGCCCGTCACCTGCTCACTGCTGTTTGAACTCCATCTCGGTACCGGCCAGTTCCAGGCGGTCGCCGTCCTTCAGCAACACAGGTTCCGCGCCCGTCGGCGAGCCATTAAGGCGCGGGTGTTCGATGCCTTCCACATGTGCCAGGACGAACCCGTGGTGGCGCTTGGTGATGGAGGCCACGGCCACCCCGGGCTTGCCGATGGTGGTGACGACCTTCAGCAGAGCCACCTCGCGGCCGGCAGCGGCGCCGGAGATGACGCGGATGGCCGCGTTCAGCGGCACGCTGGGCGCTCCACCCAAAGGGGCAGGCCGGGAATTCAGCGTCCGCGGAGGCAGCATGCCGGGGGTGAAGATCATGGTCTTCTCATAGTTCTCGCCGGCACCCTCGTGGACAAAGCGGATCTTGTATTTGCCCACTTCCACGAGATCGCCGTTGCGCAGAGCCTGGCGTTTGGCCGCCTGACCGTTCACATAGGTGCCATTGGTGCTGCCGATGTCCTCGACCTCCACCGTTTCACCGGCCATGTGGATCACGGCGTGTTCGCCGCTGACGGCCAGGTTGTCGATGACGATGTCGTTGTAGGGGCGGCGCCCCAGCGTCGTGCGCTCCTTGGTCAGCGCCACTTCTTTGATGACCACTCCGTCGATCGACACGATCATTTTGGGCATGAACCGTTCCTCGTCTGTCTAGCTAGCTAATGGATGTCTGCGTCCAGGCCATCTTCATCCAGGCGGCGCCGGGCGCGTGCAGGACAAAAGAAATGGCCAAAAGGGTCATGATCGACCCTTTCAATCGGTACGTAGCAACAATCGTGACACCAGGCCGCGTTTCTTTTCGGTAGCACCCGCCCGGACCAGCAGCACGCTGATGTTGTCGCGGCCGCCGCGGAAATTGGCGGCCTCGATCATGCGGGCGGCGCGGTCAACCAGCGCCCCCGAGCCGGCGGCGATCGCCTCCAGCTCCCCGTCGTCCACCATGTCCGTCAACCCATCCGAGCACAGGATGAACAGGTCGTCGGGCTGCACCACGAATTCATTCACTTCCAGCAGTGCGGTGGACTCGACCCCCAGTGCCCGGGTCACCAGGTTGCGGAATCCGGAGAGCGCCGCCTCTTGCGGCGTGAGGATGCCTGCGTCGACCTGCTCCTGCAGCCAGGAGTGGTCGCGCGTGATCTGGCAGAGAGCGCCGTCGCGCAATCGGTAGCAACGTGAATCGCCGATGTGCCCCAGGACCAGGCGGTCCCCCCGGAACACGGCCACGACGACGGTCGTTCCCATACCGGCGCACTGCGCATTGGATTGGGAGGCCTGGTAGATGGCGCGATTGGCGGATTCGACACAGGTCTCCATCGCCAGCCGCAGATCGCCCGGCACGGCACTGCGCCCATCGTCTTCCAGCCATTGGACGAGGCCCTGCTGGATCAACTCGGTCGCCATGCGGCTGGCGACCTCGCCCGCGTTGTACCCTCCCATGCCATCGGCCAGGACCGCCACCTGGCTGCCGATGTCGACCGTCACGGCGTCTTCATTGTTCGACCGCACGCGCCCCTGGTCGGTCAAGGCACAGAATTCGTACACCAGAGAGGAAGACGTGCTCATGCCGCAGCCGCCTCGGAAAAAGGCAGCAGGAGAGGCATCTCCGGAGGAATGACGTTATCGAACGCCGACGTCATCCCCTTCATTACGGCCATGTGAAGTTCCCCATATCTTTTCCCTATGCGTCGCGTGCCGCATCATAGACGAGGCACCAACGCCGGGACGTTTATCAGGGGGCAAACCACCGTCCCAGGGTTGCACTCCTACAGGAGGCAACTGCATTGCCGGTGGCCGAGACGAATGGCAGGCCGGCAAAGGGCGCTGGTTCAGGCGGCAGCTTGCCTCTGGGACCGCAGTTGCAACAGCTTGCCCACGCCGATGACGAAGGCTGCGCCCAGCGCTGCCGCGACGTAGTGGAGCGAAGGATGCGCTACGGCAAAGTCGTGCAGCGATGCGTCGCTGGCGATGGTCTCGCCGCCCACCCAGCCGATCAGGCCTGCGCCCAGCAACACGATGACGGGAAAACGCTCCATGAGCTTGATCATGAGCGTGCTGCCGAAAATGACGAGCGGAATGCTGATGGCCAGGCCCAGGATGAGCAGCACCATGTTGCCGTGGGCCGCAGCCGCCACGGCGATGACGTTGTCCAGGCTCATCACCAGGTCCGCGATCAGGATGGTCCTTACGGCAGTCATGAGGCCCGAATGGGTGCCGCTGCTTTCTTCCTCTTCGTCCCCGTCGGCCATGAGCTGCAGGCCAATCCAGAGCAGCAGGCAACCGCCGATGATCTGCAGGAAAGACAGTTCGAGCAGCTTCGCCGCCACCACGGTCAACGCGATCCGCAGCACGACGGCGGCACCGGAGCCCCAGAAAATGGCCTGCTTCTGCTGATGCGGCGGGAGCGAGCGGGCGGCGAGCGCAATAACGACAGCGTTGTCGCCCGACAGGATGATGTTGATCCAGACGATCTTGATCAGACCGATCCAGAAATCGGCGGACTGCAGTAATTCCATGAGAGTTGCTCCACTGTTATGAATGCAAGAAGCGCCCGAAACCTGCGTTTCGGGCGCTTCTCTTTTTTGGAGCGATCAGTGTAGCGCCGGTGCAATTCCCGGTCGTGCGTAGTTTTGCTTAGGCACTTGCCGGTTGCGGCCGCTCACTCCGCCGCGCGTTCATCCCGCTTCTGCCGCGGGGCGCGCGACGGGCCTGCCTGCAGCTTACTTGAGCTGGGCCTTGAGCAACTTGCCCAGTTCGGACGGATTGCGCGTGATGACGAAACCGGACTCTTCCATGATCGCGAGCTTGGCATCGGCCGTGTCGGCGCCGCCAGAGATCAGCGCGCCAGCATGGCCCATGCGCTTGCCGGGAGGGGCGGTGACGCCAGCGATGAAGCCCACGATAGGCTTCTTCATGTTGGCCTTGCACCATTGCGCGGCTTCGGCTTCGTCCGGACCGCCGATTTCACCGATCATGATGACGGCGTCGGTGTCGGGGTCTTCGTTGAAGGCCTTCATCACGTCGATGTGCTTGAGGCCGTTGATGGGGTCGCCACCGATGCCCACGGCGCTCGACTGGCCCAGGCCGACTTCGGTCAGCATGGCCACGGCTTCATACGTCAGCGTGCCCGAACGGGACACGACGCCGATGCGGCCCTTGCGGTGGATGTGGCCGGGCATGATGCCGATCTTGATCTCGTCGGGCGTGATCAGGCCGGGGCAGTTGGGGCCCAGCAGCAGGGTCCGCTTGCCACCGGCGGCTTCCTTGGCCTTCATCTTGTTGCGCACTTCGAGCATGTCGCGCACCGGGATGCCTTCGGTGATGCAGATCGCCATGTCCAGGTCGGCCTCGACGGCTTCCCAGATGGCGGCGGCAGCGCCTGCGGGCGGCACATAGATCACCGACACGGTCGCGCCGGTCTGCGATGCGGCTTCCTTGACGGAGGCGTAGATCGGGATGTTGAAGATCGACTCGCCGGCCTTCTTGGGGTTCACGCCCGCCACGAAGGCATTCTTGCCGTTCGCGTATTCCTGGCACTTTTCGGTATGGAACTGGCCCGTCTTGCCCGTGATGCCCTGGGTGATGACCTTGGTATCTTTGTTGATGTAGATCGACATGTTTTTTCTCCGGGCTTACTTGACGGCAGCAACGATCTTGGTCGCAGCTTCGGCCATGGTGTCTGCGGCGATGATGGGCAGGCCGGATTCGGCCAGCATCTTCTTGCCCAGCTCTTCGTTGGTGCCCTTCATGCGCACGACCAGCGGCACGTTCAGGTTCACGGCCTTGCAGGCGGTGATCACACCGGTGGCGATGGTGTCGCACTTCATGATGCCGCCGAAGATGTTGACCAGGATGCCTTCGACCTTGGGGTTCTTCAGCATGATCTTGAAGGCTTCGGTGACCTTCTCGGGGGTGGCACCACCGCCCACGTCCAGGAAGTTGGCCGGCTCGCCGCCGAACAGCTTGATGGTGTCCATGGTGGCCATGGCCAGGCCCGCGCCGTTCACCAGGCAACCGATGTTGCCGTCCAGGCTGATGTAGGCCAGGTCGAACTTGGAGGCTTCCACTTCGGCCGGATCTTCTTCGTCCAGATCGCGGTATGCCACGATTTCAGGATGGCGGAACAGGGCGTTGGCGTCGAAGTTGAACTTAGCGTCCAGGGCCATCAGGTCGCCCTTGGAGTCGCAGTTCAGCGGATTGATTTCCACCAGCGACGCGTCGGTTTCCATGTAGCACTTGTAGATCTTCGAGAAGATGTCCACGGCCTGGTCGATGGAAGCACCAGTCAGGCCAATGGCGGCCGCGACCTTCTTGCTCTGCTCGGTGGTGATGCCGGCGATGGGGTCGATCATCTCGGTGATGATCTTCTCGGGCGTGGAGTGGGCCACTTCCTCGATGTCCATGCCGCCTTCGCTGGAGGCGATCAGGGCGACCTTCTGCGTGGCGCGGTCGGTGACCAGCGAGACGTAGAGTTCGTTCTTGATGTCGGCGCCGTCTTCGATGTAGAGGCGGCGGACCTTCTGGCCTTCGGGACCGGTCTGGTGCGTCTTGAGCTGCATGCCCAGGATCTCGCCAGCGAGCTTCTTGACGTCGTCGATGGTCTTGGCGACCTTGACGCCGCCACCCTTGCCACGGCCACCGGCGTGGATCTGGGCCTTGACCACCCACACGGGGCCGCCGAGCTTCTGTGCGGCTTCCACGGCTTCCTGCACCGTGAAAGCAGGAATGCCGCGCGGAACGGGCACACCGAAACTGCGCAAGATTTCCTTGCCTTGGTATTCGTGAATCTTCATGAGGTCTCTCTCAGGGGAAAGATGGTGGTACCCGTTTGCCATGACCGGATGTCTGGCCGCGGGCGGGTGACATGGCAACCGGCGACTGTATCATGCTGCGACGCACCATCGTTTGCGGGAGTCACGTACCCGGCCTCCCGTATTTCCCCTTTCCAGGAGACACCCCCATGGCCAAAATCTTCATCGACGGCGAAGCCGGCACCACGGGCCTGCAGATCCGCGAACGCCTGCAGGCAATGCCGGAGGTGGAACTCGTGAGCATCGCGCCCGAGCTGCGCAAGGACCCGGCTGCCAAGCGGGATCTGATCGCAGGCGTGGACCTGGTGGTGCTGTGCCTGCACGACGACGCGGCCCGCGAGACCGTCGCCCTGGTCGATTCGATCGCAGCGCAGACGGGCCGCACGATCAAGGTGATCGACGCCAGCACGGCGCACCGCACGGCCCCGGGCTGGGTCTTCGGCTTCCCCGAACTGGCGGCCGGCCAGCGCGAAGCCGTGGAAGGCGCCACGCGCGTGTCGAATCCGGGCTGCTACGCCACGGGCGCGATCGCCCTGTTGCGGCCCCTGGTCGATGCAGGCTTGGTGCCGGCCGACTATCCGGTCGCGCTGCCGTCGGTGAGCGGCTACAGCGGCGGCGGGCGCACGATGATCGAGGCCTACGAGAAAGGCGACGCCGCTCCCTTCGAGATGTATGGCCTGGGCCTGACGCACAAGCACCTGCCCGAAATCATGAAATACACCGGCCTCACGCGCCGGCCGATCTTCGTGCCTTCCGTGGGCAATTTCGCGCAGGGCATGCTGGTGCAGTTGCCGCTGCACCTGGACCTGCTGCCCGGCGCCCCCAAGGGCGCCGACCTGCACGAGGCGCTCACCGCGCACTACGCCGCCAGCAACACGCCGGAACAATGGGTCCGCGTACTGCCGCCCACCGAGGACGGCAAGCTCGATGCGCTGGCGCTCAACGGAACCAACACGCTGGAACTCCGCGTCTTCGCGAATGAAAGCCACCGCCATGCCGTGCTCGTGGCGCGGCTGGACAACCTCGGCAAGGGCGCCAGCGGCGCGGCGGTGCAGAACCTCAAGCTGATGCTGGGCCTGTGACGCCCTGATTCCGGCAGCAGGGTGCGGCGGTCAGCCCAGCGCCATGCGCTGGAAACGGCCACCGGGCAGGCGGGCCACGTGGCCCTCCATTTCCAGTTCGAACAGCGCCACCTGCAGCCGGGCAGCGTCCAGGCCGGTCCGCGCCACCAGGGCGTCGAGGCCGACGGGATCGAACCCGAGCGCGGACAGCAACGGGCCATGCGGCCCGCTCTCCGCGGCCACGGGGTCGGCCGCCGTGTCGTCGGTCACGTTCCCCGTTGCTGCAAATTCACCCGCCGGGCGGGATGCGCGGACCAGGGACGGCGGCATGCGCAGCTCCTCCAGCACATCCTGCGCAGATTCCACGAGCTTGGCTCCCTGGCGGATGAGCGCATGGCAGCCACGCGACTGCGGGGCATGGATGGAGCCGGGGATGGCGAAGACCTCGCGCCCCTGCTCGGAAGCCAGACGGGCCGTGACCAGCGAGCCGGAGGCGAGTGCGGCCTCCACCACCAGCGTCCCCTGGGAGAGCCCCGCGATCAGCCGATTGCGCTTCGGGAAATTGGGCGCCAGGGGCGGCGTACCCAGCGGGTATTCGCTCAGGACCACACCCTGCCGGGCGATGTGCCGCGCCAGCGCAAGGTTGCGGCTCGGGTACACACGGTCCAGGCCGGTTCCGACGACGGCCAGGGTGGCGGGCAGGCCACCGCTGTCGCCGTCTGGGGGCGGTTCGGCCTCCAGCGCGCCTTCATGGGCCGCGGCATCGACCCCGAGCGCCAGCCCGGAAACGATGCACAGGCCGGTGCTCCGCAGTGCCCGCGCAAACTGCCGGGCATTGTCGGCGCCCTGGGCCGTGGGATTGCGGCTGCCGACGATGGCCAGGCAGCGATCCAGCGGCCAGCGCGAGGGCCCCTCGCCGTCCAGCCACTGCGCGGCCCCCATCAGGTACAGCAGCAACGGGGGGTCTTCGATGGTGAGCAACGCGGGAGGGTAGGCAGCATCGCCCAGGGTCACGATGCGGCGCACGGGCGCGCCATCCGCTTCGCCCTCGGGCGGCGTGCCGTGCAGCCATTGCCATGTGGTGGCCACGAGCGCCGCCAGTGACGGCGGCTCCGTGCACAACGCCCGGGCCTGCGCCGCCGTGGCGTGCGCGCGGAGGCCGTCTTCCGGTTGCGCAAAGATCTGTTGGGGGAGGCCGAAGGCGCTCAGCAGCCGCCGGGCCGTGCCGTTGCCCACGCCAGCGGTGAGCGTGAGCCGCAGCCATGCGCTGAGTTCGTCGCGTTGCATGCGGACGAGTACCGGGTCGGAAGGGTCATCGGGCGCTCGGGCGGGCTGCGGTGCAGCGGCTGCCCGGGGCGCTCCTACGCCCTCACTGCGGATTGACGAGGCGGTCGCCCACGCGCACACCCTGCTGCACCTGCAGCAGGAGCACGTACGAGATGCGGTCGAAGGTGCGGAAGACCATGGCCGTGCCGTTGGCCTCGCTGGGCAGCTTGATGGTGGCGCGGTCTTCGTCCGTCTTGTCGACCACGCGCTCACCCTTGGTCAGCACGGTCAGCACGAGGCCGGGCTCCATGCCGTCGCGGGTACCGCGGTTGATCGTGACCACCTGGTTCTGCGCTGCGTAGGCAACGGCGGAGCTGCCGTAGATGGACACTACGCGGGCGTCCACCGGCGACTGGGGCGCACGCGGCGTGTAGCTCACGTAGCCACGCTCGGGCGCGGGCAGCAGCCGGTCGCCGAAGCGCACTTCTTCCTTCGCGCCCGACAGGTCGATGGTGGCGGGCACCACGTCGAGGGTCGCGCCGCCCTTCGGGGTGCGGGTCTCTTCCGTGGACTCGCCGCGCACCAGTTCTGCCTTCGCGACGTACTGGGCTTCGTAGCCGAGGATCTCGCCGGTCTCGGGGTCCTTCATGGGGATGGCGTTCCGGAACACGCGGTACTGCCGCGGCACGCCCGGATCCAGGCGCAACGGGCGGCCGGACGGGCCGCGCACGTAGGCGCGGTCGCCGTTGGCCATCAGCACGCGCTCGTCGACGGTCGCAACGATGCGCGGGGTCTGGGAGAGGGCCAGCTCGTCCACGACGAGCGGCTCGACCAGGAAGGGCTCGATGAGGTGCGGCTGCAGCGTGGGCAATGCCGTGCCGGCCAGGCTGTCGGTGCGCGTGCGCGGGGAGACGCGGACGGTCTCGGTATCGCCGCTGGCACCGCCGGGGGTGGTGCGCAGGCGGGCGTAGCCGTCCACCTTCTCGAGGTAGAGGGTCTGGCCCGGGTAGATGAGGTGCGGGTTCGGAATGGCCTGGAGGTTCATGCCCCACAGTTCGGGCCAGCGCCAGGGCCGCTGCAGGTACATGCCGGAGATGGCCCAGAGCGTGTCGCCGCGCTTGACCACGTACGTATCCGGTGCGGTGGGCGAGAGTTCGGAGAGCGGGACGCCGCGCGAGGCCACCTGCTGCGCCGTGGCGCGCTGGTCGGAGGTGATGGGATAGTTCTGCGCATGCCCGGCCAGGGGAGCCACGAGGGCGGCGGCCGCCAGCGCCAGAGCGCCCAGCGCCGGAACCCGCAGGCGGGTGGATACGTTCATATTCTCGATCCCGTTGCTCTTGTCAGCACACATTGCAAAACGCCCCTCGCTGGCAGCGGGCCGTCTTGTTTGGTGACAAAACTCGCCGGCCGATACGTTACAAACCACCGCGGATTCTGGGCCCAAGCCCTGGATCGGGCAACGATTATTGCGGCGGCCCGCGACGCCGCCGCGCGAAAGTGGCGAAAATAGCGACATCTTTGCCCGTCCCGCCATGGCCCTCCTTCCCATCCTCTGCTATCCCGACCCGCGCCTGCACAAGGTGGCCCAACCCGTCCAGGCCGTGGACGACCGCGTGCGCGCCCTGCTGGACGACATGTTCGAGACGATGTACGACGCGAAGGGCATCGGCCTCGCGGCCACGCAGGTGGACGTGCACGAGCGCATCATCACGATGGATGTCTCCGAGGAACACGACGCCCCGCTCGTCCTCATCAACCCCGAGATCCTCTGGGCCAGCGACGACAAGGAGATGGGCGAGGAAGGCTGCCTCTCCGTGCCCGGCATCTACGACGGCGTCGAGCGGTCCACCGCGGTGCGCGTGCAGGCCCTCGATGCGCAGGGCCAGTCCCGCGTGATCGAGGCCGAGGGCCTGCTGGCCATCTGCATCCAGCACGAGATGGACCACCTGCTGGGCAAGGTGTTCGTCGAATACCTCTCCCCCCTCAAGCGCAACCGCATCAAGACCAAGATGGTCAAGCAGCAGCGGGAGAACCGGGCATGACCGGCCGCCTGCACGCGCTGTGGCGCTGTGCGATCGCGGCCGGGCTGGCGGCGCTGCTCGCCGCCTGCGCCTCGCCCGACTTCCTGAAGCCGGGCGCGCACCGCGAGGACGTGCTGCGCGAGATGGGCCGCCCCTATTCGTCCTCCGCCCTGCCCGGCGGCGGCGAGCGCATGCTCTACAGCACGCAGCCCGCGGGCCGGCAGGTCTACCACCTCGATTTCGATGCGCAGGGCCGCCTCGTGCGCCGCGACCAGGTCCTCACTTTCCAGAACCTCGCGGGCATCCCGGCCGGCACGTCGTTCGAGGAAGTCCGCCGCTTCTTCGGCCCGCCGATGCGCGTGGAGCAGGTGGCGCGCTTCGACGGCGACATCTGGACCTACCGATTCCGGGACGACATGGGCACGCGCCGCTTCGCGCACGTGCACATCGACCGCCGCGGCGTGGTGCAGAAGGTGATGTTCACCGACGAGCCCGATCCGCGCGACTGGCCCCCTTTCTGACCGACCCGGCGCCCTCCCGGCGGGCGCCCCCTTTCCTGCTGCCATGAAGACCATTTTTGCGGGCACACCCGACTTCGCGCGGGTGGCCCTGGAACGCCTGTTGGCCGCCGGCATCGAGGTGCCGCTCGTGCTCACCCAGCCCAACCGCCCCGCCGGCCGCGGCATGAAGCTGCAGGCCTCGCCCGTCAAGCAGTGCGCCCTGGACCGCGGCATTCCCGTGGCGCAGCCGCGCGGCCTGCGGCTGGACGGTAAGTTCCCGGAAGACGCCGCCGCCGCGCGCGCGGCCCTGGAGGCCGCCGGGGCCGATGCGATGGTGGTCGCGGCCTATGGCCTGATCCTGCCGCAGTGGGTGCTCGACCTGCCCCGGCTCGGCTGCCTCAACATCCACGCGAGCCTGCTGCCGCGCTGGCGCGGCGCCGCGCCCATCCACCGCGCCATCGAAGCGGGCGATGCCGAGACCGGCGTGACCATCATGCAGATGGACGCGGGCCTCGACACCGGCGCCATGCTGCTGGTGGAAAGAACCCCCATCGCGCCGGCCGACACCACAGCCACGCTGCACGACCGGCTGGCCGGCCTGGGTGGGCGCCTGATCGTGGAGGCGCTGGAGCTGGCGGCCTGCGGCGGACTCACCGCCACGCCCCAGCCGCCCGAGGGCGTGACCTACGCCCACAAGATCGAGAAGGCCGAGAGCGCCATCGACTGGGGCCTGGCCGCCGAGGCCATCGACCGGCGCGTGCGCGCGTTCGACCCGTTCCCCGGGGCATCGACGCAGCTCGGCGCGGAAACCATCAAGGTGTGGGCCTGCGAGCCCACGGGCGCGGCGGCCCCGGCGGGCGCCGCTGCCGGGCAGATCCTGGCCGTGGAAGACGCCGGCGTGGACGTGGCCTGCGGCTCGGGCGTGCTGCGCCTGGCCGTGCTGCAGCGCGCGGGCGGCAAGCGGCTGCCGGTGGGGGATTTCCTGCGCGGCCACCCGCTGGCGCCGGGCCTGGTGTTCGGCGGCGGAGCGCCCGCATGAGCGTGGACGGCGGATCCCCGGCGGCGTCCACGGCACCGCAGGCGGCGCCGTCCGCCGGCGAGATCGTGCGCCACCCCTACTTCCGGCTGGGCATGACCGACATGATCGGCACCAGCGTGGGCATCGGCGCGTGGGGCCTCGTGACCGGCGTGGCGATGGTCAAGAGCGGGCTGTCGGTCCCGATGGCGATCTTCATGTCGCTCACGGTGTATGCCGGCAGCGCGCAGCTCTCGGTGCTGCCGCTGCTCTCCGCGGGCGCGCCGCTCTGGGTGATGTGGCTCGCGGCTTCGTGCGTGAACCTGCGCTTCGTCATCTTCAGCAGCATGTGGCGCAGCTACTTCTCGTGGCTGCCGCGCCGCCAGCGCCTGGCGGTGGGCTATTTCAGCGGCGACGTGATCTTCGTGGCCTTCATGAAGCGCTTTCCCAAGCCCGAGCCGCAGGCCGAGCAGGTGCCCTATTTCTGGGGCGCGGCGGTGCTCAACTGGTGCTCTTGGCAGATCCCCTCGATCGCCGGCATCCTGTTCGCGAACGCGGTGCCGCTGTCCTGGGGCCTGGGCTTCGCGGGCGTGCTGGCGCTGCTGGGCGTGCTGCTGTCCATGCTGTTCGACCGGGCCACGTGGCTGGCCACGGGCGTGGCGATGACGGCAGCGATCGCCGCGTTCTCGCTGCCGCTCAAGCTCAACATCCTCGTCGCGATCGCGGCCGCGGTGGCGGCGGGCCTCATCATCGAGACGGTGGACCGCCACCTGCGCCGCCGGCCCGAGGTGCGGCTGGTGCCCGCGCACGGTGCGCTGCGGCCCCAGGAGAAGAAGGACGTGGAAGACGGCGACGTGGTGCCGCTGCGCGAGGAGGAACACCCATGACAGGCGACAGCAGGCACGGCGACCGGGAGGCGGCATGGACGCTTCGGTGACGGAAACCGCGATCGCGATCCTCGGGCTGGCGGTGATCACGCTGGTGACGCGCGCCTTCTTCATGATCCCCGAGAACGAAGTGCCGATGCCCGACTGGCTCAAGCGCGGCCTCAAATACGCGCCGCTCGCCGCGCTGGCGGCGGTGATCGCGCCCGAGCTGTTCATGTCGCGCGGCGAATTGATCGGCACGCTGCAGGATGCGCGCCTGCCGGCCATGGCCTGCGCCGTGGCCTATTACTTCTGGCGCCGCGGCATCCTGGGCACGATCTGCGTGGGCATGGCGGTCTACCTGCCGCTGCACATCGGCCTGGGCTGGTAGCGCCGCGGCCGCGGTGCCGGCCCCGGCCTACGGAAGGCCGCCCGGTGCGGCGCCTACAATCCGGCGCAGTTTTTTTCGCCGCCGCCCCAGCGCCCGCCACCCGATGGCCGGCCCGGGCTTCCCACCCCCTCCAGCTCTCCCCATGCAAATCCTTCGCTTCTCCGACCTCTGCGCCCAGGGCCAGGCCCGCGGCCAGCGCGTGTTCATCCGTGCCGATCTGAACGTGCCGCAGGACGACGCCGGCCGCATCACCGAGGACACGCGCATCCGCGCGTCCGTGCCCTGCATCCGCATGGCGCTGGACGCCGGCGCGGCCGTGATGGTGACGAGCCACCTGGGCCGCCCCACGGAAGGCGCGCTCACGCCCGCCGATTCGCTCGCGCCCGTGGCCGAGCGCCTCGCGGAACTGCTGGGCCGCGACGTGCCGCTGGTCGCCGACTGGGTGGACGGCGTCGATGTGCAGCCGGGCCAGGTGGTGCTGCTCGAGAACTGCCGCGTGAACGTGGGCGAGAAGAAGAACAAGCCGGAGCTGGCACAGAAGCTCGCGAAGCTCTGCGACATCTACGTGAACGACGCCTTCGGCACCGCGCACCGCGCCGAGGGCACGACCTACGGCATCGCCGAATACGCGAAGACCGCCTGCGCCGGGCCGCTGCTGGCCGCCGAGATCGACGCCATCACGAAGGCCCTGGCCAACCCGCGCCGGCCGCTCGCCGCCATCGTGGCGGGCTCGAAGGTGTCCACCAAGCTCACGATCCTCAAGAGCCTCGCGAACAACGTGGACCGGCTCATCGTGGGCGGCGGCATCGCCAACACCTTCATGCTGGCCGCCGGCCTGCCGATCGGCAAGAGCCTGGCCGAGCCCGACCTCCTGGACGAGGCCCGCGCCGTGATCGAGGCCATGAAGGCGCGCGGCGCCGAGGTGCCGATCCCCAGCGACGTGGTGGTGGCCAAGACCTTCGCGGCGGATGCGCCCGCCACGGTGAAGGCCGCCGCCGACGTGGCCGAGGACGACCTGATCCTGGACATCGGCCCCGAGACGGCGAAGAAGCTCGCCGCGCAACTGCAGTCGGCCGGCACCATCGTCTGGAACGGCCCGGTGGGCGTGTTCGAGTTCGACGCGTTCTCGCACGGCACGGAGGCCATCGCGCGCGCCATCGCCGAAAGCGATGCGTTCAGCATCGCGGGCGGCGGCGACACGCTCGCGGCCATCGCCAAGTACGGCATCGAGCAGCAGGTGGGCTACATCTCCACGGGCGGCGGTGCCTTCCTGGAGGTGCTGGAGGGCAAGGAACTGCCGGCCTTCGAGATCCTGCAGAAGCGCGCACGCACCGCCTGATTTCCCAATTGCTATAAAAAACATAGCTGCATCCGCAATGAATCCGGCGGCATGCAGCACTTTCGACCTGGAATGGCGGCCATGACCTTTCTCGACCAACTGCGGGACGCGACCGCGCGCAACGACTCCCTGCTCTGCGTGGGGCTCGACCCCGAGCCCGCGCGCTTGCCCGCCGCGCTGCGCGGCGACGCGGGCCGGATCTACGACTTCTGCGCCGCGATCGTCGATGCCACGGCCGACCTGGCCTGCGCGTTCAAGCCGCAGATCGCCTACTTCGCGGCGCACCGCGCCGAGGACCAGCTCGAACGCCTCGTGCGGCACATGCGCGCCGCCGCGCCGCACGTGCCCGTGATCCTCGATGCGAAGCGCGGCGACATCGGCTCCACGGCCGAGCAGTACGCGATCGAGGCCTTCGAGCGCTACGGTGCCGACGCGGTGACGCTCTCGCCGTTCATGGGCTTCGACTCCATCGCGCCCTACCTGGCCTACCACGGCAAGGGCGCGTTCCTGCTGTGCCGCACGTCCAACCCGGGCGGCGACGACCTGCAGAGCCAGCGCCTCGCGAGCGTGGAAGGGCAGCCGCTGCTGTTCGAGCACATCGCGCGGCAGGCGCAGGGGCCATGGAACCGCAACGGCCAGCTCGGCCTGGTGGTGGGCGCGACCTACCCCGCCGAGATCGAACGCGTGCGCGCCCTCGCGCCAACGCTGCCGCTGCTGATCCCCGGCGTGGGCGCCCAGGGCGGCGACGCAGCCGCCACCGTGCGCGCCGGGCTGCGCGCGGACGGGCCCATCGTGGTGAACTCCTCGCGCGCCATCCTGTACGCGAGCAGCGGCGACGGCTTCGCCGCCGCGGCCCGCCTGGCGGCGCAGGCGACGCGCGACGCGCTGAACGCGGCGCGGCGCTGAGGGCCCGCGAAGGAACGCGGCGCGCACGCGGCCTGCCCCCGCAAGCCAGCCATGCAGCTCAAATGGGTGGAAGACTTCATCGCGCTGGCGCGCGAGCGCAGCTTCACGCGCGCCGCCGAGGTGCGGCATGTGACGCACCCGGCGTTCGGGCGGCGCATCCGGGCGCTCGAAGCCTGGGCCGGCGTCGCGCTCGTGGAGCGCGGCGCGGGGGCCGAAGGCGCTGAGGGCGGGGGCGGCGCGGGGGCCGACGCGGCGAGATCCGGCGGCCCGGTGCGGCTGACCGCCGCCGGCACCGCGTTCCTCGACACCGCCGAGCAGCTCGCGCGGGAGCTGTCGCAATCGCAGGAAGAGCTGCGCGCCATCGCGGGGCGGCAGGCGCGCTCGGTCACCATCGCCACGGGCCGCACGCTGGCACGCACGGTGCTCGCCGATGCGTTGCCGCGCGTGCGCACGGCCCTGCAGAGCGCCGAGCTGCGCGTGGTCACGAACGGCCTCGCGCAGACGGTGGCGATGCTCGAGCGCGGCGAGGCCGACTTCTGGCTCGGCTACCACCACCCCGCGCTCGCGGTGCGGCTGGACGGCCGCGTGTACACGCACACCACGCTCGCCACCGACCGCCTGGTGCCGGTGTCGCGCGCCAACGCGCAGCGCGCCCCGCAGCATGCGCTGTCGGCCGAGGGGCCGGCGGTGCCCTACCTCGCCTATGCCGACACGCTGGCGCTGGGCCGGCTCGTGGAAGACCTGCTCGCGCGGCACCCGCTCGCGCCGCGCCTGCGCCGCGCCATCGAATGCGATTCGGCAGACGCGCAGTACGAATACGTGCACCGCGGCCTGGGCGTGGCGTGGCTGCCGTGGTCCATGGTGCGCGCCGACTGCCAGGCCGGCACGCTCGCGCCCGCGGGCGACCGGCGCCTGGAGCAGCGGTTCGACGTGCGGCTCGTGCGGCCCAAGCGCCGGATGGGCAGCGCTGCCGAGACGGTCTGGCGGGCCCTCGCACGCATTTGAGCCTGGGGCCCACGGCCGGGCCGCCATGGCATGCCGTGCCGAAACAGCACCGGTCCGTGCCGTTTCAGCACCCGCTGCGCGGGACCGGCTCCGGAGAATGGCGGCACAACCAACACACCCCACGGAGCCCCCATGCCCCATCGACACACGCCCCCGGTGCCTGCGTGCGCCACCCCGCGGCGGCACGCCGAGGCCGCGTCCCCGGCCCGCCGCCTCGGCCTGCGGGCAGCGGTCGCGGCCCTGGCCACCGCCACGGCCGCGCTGGCCCCGCTGCAGGGCGCCCAGGCGCAGCAGGATGCGGCCGCGGCCTATCCCGCGAAACCCATCACGATCGTGGTGGGCTACCCACCCGGCGGCAGCACCGACCTCACGGCGCGCACGCTGGCGACCGAGCTGTCCACGCGCCTGGGCGTGCCGGTGGTGATCGAGAACATCGGCGGTGCCGGCGGCGCGATCGGCGCGCAGAAGGTGGCGTCCAGCGCGCCGGACGGCTACACGCTGCTCGTGGGCGCGAGCAACGAGATCGCGATCAACCGGCTCGTGACGAAGAAGGTCAAGTACGACGTCAAGGATTTCACGGCACTGGCGCTCATCGGCTCGCAGCCGCTGGTGCTGGTGGCCTCCACCGGCGCGGGCGTGAAGAGCGCGGCGGATTTCGTGCAGCGCGTGCGGTCGCAGCCCGGTAAGGCGAGCTATGGCAGCTCGGGCGTGGGCACCGCGCTGCACCTGGCCGGCGAGATGGTCAAGGAACAGGGTCAGCTTTTCATGACGCACATCCCCTACCGCGGCGTGGCGCCGCTCGCCAACGACCTGCTGGGCAACAACATCGAGTACGGCGTGTTCGTGCTCTCCAGCGGCCTGCCGCACATCCGCAGCGGCAAGCTGGTGGCGCTGGGCACGACCGAGGCGCGCCGCTCGGCGGTGGCGCCCGAGATCCCGGCGCTCGCGGAACTGCCGCAGTTCAAGAACGTGGACATCGGCGTGTGGTTCGCGCTCATGGGACCGGCCGGCCTGCCGCGCCCCGTGGCCGAACGGCTGCGCCGCGCGACGCGCGAGGCACTGCAGTCGCCCGACTTCCGCAGGAAGATGGAAGCCAGCGGCTCCACCGTGGCCCCGCCCACCGTGGACCCCGACGCGTTCCTGGCCTCGGAAGTGGCCAAGTACCGCAAGATCGTCGAATTCGCCAGGATCGAGGAATGATGGACCGCACCCCCACCACCGGCGCAGCGCCCCTGCCCTCGTCGAACGGCCCCGCGCCGCTGCGCTTCGCGCTGCCGCGGCCCGACCTCGGCCCCTGGCGCGCGGGCAACACCGGCACCGAAGGCGTGTGGACCTTCGAGGCGGGCCGGCCCGGGCGCCATGTGCTGCTCACCGCGCTCGTGCACGGCAACGAACTGTGCGGCGCCTGGGCGCTCGCCGACCTGCTGGCGGCCGGCGTACGACCGCAGGCGGGCCGGCTCACGCTGGCGTTCTGCAACCTCGCGGCCTTCGACCGGTTCGACCCGCAGGACCACGACGCCTCGCGCTTCGTCGAGGAAGACATGAACCGCCAGTGGAGCGACGAGCGGCTGGACGCGCCCACCACGGCCGAGCGGCGCCGCGCCGCCGCGTTGCGGCCCTTCGTGCGCGAGGCCGACTGGCTGCTCGACCTGCATTCCATGCACGAACCCGGCGCACCGCTGCTGCTCACCGGCCCGCACGCGCGCAACCAGCAACTCGCGCGGCACATGGGCGCGCCCGAGTACGTGGTGGCCGATGCCGGGCACCGCGACGGCGTGCGCATGCGCGACTACGGCCGCTTCGGGCGGCCCGACGTCGAAGAGGGCGACCCGCAGGGCACGCGCTCGCTGCTGATCGAATGCGGCTTCCATGGCGACCCGGCCAGCCGCACCGTGGCGCGCGACCAGTGCGCCCGCTTCCTCGCGGCGGCGGGCACCGTGGAGGCGGCGGCCCTGCCCGGCTGGCGCCTGCCCGATGCCCCGCGCCAGTGGGTGCTGGAGGTCACCGGCCCCGTGGTCGCGCGCAGCAGCGGCTTCCGCTTCACGCGGCCGGTGGCGGCGCTGGAGGTGATCCCGCGGGCCGGCACGGTGATCGGCGACAACGACGGCGAGCCCGTGGCCACGCCCTACGACGACTGCGTGCTCGTGATGCCTTCCACGCGCCAGGCCCGCGCGGGCGTGACCGTGGTGCGCTTCGCACGGCGCAGCCTGCTGTAGGCTGTGGAATCGTTTGCTATGTTTTAAATAGCAAACTATTCAATAAAACCGGCGGCATCAAGCCTTTTTCATGGCCCACCGCGGCCCCAGCACCACGCAGGCGAGCGCGGCCACCACGCCCGCCACGCCGGCCCACTGCCAGGGCGAGACGCTCTCGCCCAGCACGAGCATGCCGGCCGAGAGCCCCACCACCGGCACGCCCAGGCTGAACGGCGCGACGCGGTTGGCGGGATAGCGCGTGAGCAGGCCCGTCCAGAGCCCGTAGCCCAGGATGGTGGCGAACCAGCCCAGGTAGGCCACGCTGGCCCAGGCGACCCCGGGCAGCGCGGTCCAGGCCTCGGCGTGCAGCCAGCGGCCCGCGTCCGCATCGGTGGCCGCCGAAAGCGCCATGAAGGGCAGCACGGGCACGAGGCTGCTCCAGACCACGAAGGCCAGCGGCTCGTAGCCCGGCGATTCCTTCTGCGCCATCCGCGCCACGATGTTGGACGCCGCCCAGGACGCGGCCCCGCACAGCGCGAGCGCCACGCCCGGCAGCGTCACGTCGCCCGCCATCGCGCCCGGCGTGGTGAAGTGCATGCCGAAGCACACGAGCCCGACCGCCGCCAGCGACAGCCCCGCCAGCAGCGGGCGGCCCGGGCGCTCGTGCAGCAGCATGAACGCCCAGAGGGCGGTGAAGAACACCTGCGTCTGCATGAGCACGCTCGCCAGCGCCGCCGTGAGCCCCACGCGCAGCGCGAGGAACACCATGCCGAACTGCCCCACGCCCTGGAACAGCCCGTAGAGCACCACCCAACGCCAGCGCACGGCCGGCGGGCGCAGGAAGAACACCAGCGGCAGCGCCGCGAACAGGTAGCGCATGGCACCCAGCTGGAACGGCGTGAAGAAGCGCAGCCCCCACTTCATGACCACGAAGTTCACGCCCCAGAGCAGCACCACCGCGAGCGCGGCGAGCAGATCGCGCGTGGCGAGGGGCGCGGCCGCCGCGGGTGTGCCCGGCGTCATGGCGCGCTCCCGGGCCGGGCCGCCACGCTGCAGGCCCGGGCCCGCAGCCGGTGTGCGGGGGGCAAGGCAGGGGTCGAAGCGGGAGATGCGGTCAGGGCAGGCATGGGCGGCAGGTCGGCGGGAGAGGAAAAGCCAGGGGCGGCAGGCGGAGCGGCGGCCAGGCGCGAGGCCGATGGCGGCGATGCCGCACCGGCGGGCGTGGTCCGGAACCCGCAGATTATGAAGATCGCCGCCTCCTTGATGCCGGTCAAGTCTTCCGCCTGCCGGCACATCCCTTGCATGGGCGCTGTCGGCACAATTATTTACATGCCCGCCATCCGCGGCCACGCCCGCCCCGGCCTGCGCCGGGCGGCCCCTGTCCTTTCACCGGAGACGACACCCAATGTCCCTGCTGCACCGGCTCAGCCTGCTTCACAAGTTCCTGATCCTGGGCGCCATCGCGATGCTCATGGGCGCGCTGCCCACGGTGCTGTACGTGCGCGGCGCGCTGCAGGAGATCGCGGCCGCGCAGCACGAAAGCCGCGGTGCGCTGCCCCTCATCGCGGTGAACCGCGCCGTGCAGCGGATGCAGGTGCACCGGGGCCTGTCGGCGGCGATGCTGGGCGGCGACGACGTTCTGGCCGCGCGGCGGCCCGCCGCGCGCGACGCGCTCAACCAGGCCTTCTCAGATGCCGCGAAGGCCTTCGCGGCAGCCCAGGTACCCGCCGCGCAGGTGCGCACCTGGACCGAAGCCGAGCAGGCCTGGCGCACGCTGGAGCAGGCCGTGGCCGCGCGCACGCTGCAGCCTGCGCAGAGCCTGGCGCAGCACACGCAACTCGTGGGCACGCTGCTGCGCGTGGGCGAGGAGTTGCTGCACCACTATGGATTCCAGACCGATCCCGATCCGGCCACGCAGGACCTGATCCAGGCCGCCGTGGCCCACGCGCCGCTGCTGGGCGAGAAGCTCGGCCTGCTGCGGGGCCAGGGCGCGGGCTACCTCGCGCGCCAGGCCCTGCCGCCCGAGGGCAAGGGCGCGCTGCAGGCGCTGCAGCAGCGCGTGGGCGAACTCGAAGCCGACACCTTCCGCAACTTCGAGCGGGCCCTGTCGGACACCGGCCTGCGCACCGCGCTGGCCGCGCCGGTCCAGGACGTGCGCCAGCGCGTGGCGGCCTCGCGCCAGATGGTGGACCGCGCGCTGCTCTCGGCCACCGAGATCACCACGCCGCCCAAGGACTATTTCGACCAGCTCACGGGCACGCTGGAGGCACTGAACCAGCTCAACACCACCGCCATGGCCACGCTGGACGAGTCCCTGCGCGCCCGCGTGGCGGGCGACCAGCGCGCGCTGGCCGCCGCCGCGGCCGGCCTGCTGCTGGCGCTGGCGCTCGGCACGGCGCTGGGCGGCGTGTTCATGCGCTCGATCACGCGGCCGCTCGCGCAGGCCGTGCAATTGGCCCGTGCCGTGGCGGACGGCGACCTGGGCGGCGAGGACGTGCCCCACGGCACCAACGAGGTGGGCCGGCTCATCGCGGCGCAGCAGCAGATGCGCGCCCGCCTGAAGCCCATGGTGGCGCAGGTGCGCGGCGGCGCCGAGGGCGTGGCCACGGCCAGCGCCGAGATCGCCCAGGGCAACATGGACCTGTCGGCCCGCACCGAAAGCCAGGCGAGCGCGCTGGAGGAAACCGCCGCCTCGATGGAACAGATGACCGCCACCGTGCGCCAGAACGCCGACAACGCGCGCCAGGCCAACCAGCTCGCCATGAACGCGAGCCTCGTGGCGGCGCAGGGCGGCGACGTGGTGGCCCAGGTGGTGCAGACCATGCAGGGCATCCGCGAGGCCTCCGCCAAGATCGGCGACATCATCGGCGTGATCGACTCCATCGCCTTCCAGACCAACATCCTGGCGCTCAACGCCGCCGTGGAGGCCGCGCGCGCCGGCGAGCAGGGCCGCGGCTTCGCCGTGGTGGCCGGCGAGGTGCGGTCACTGGCCGGGCGCAGCGCCGAGGCCGCCAAGGAAATCAAGGCGCTCATCACCAACAGCGTGGACCGCGTGCGGCAGGGCAGCGAACTGGCCGACCAGGCCGGCACCACCATGGCCGAAGTGGTCCAGGCCATCCAGCGCGTGACCGGGATCATGGGCGAGATCAGCGAGGCAAGCCAGGAACAGAGCCAGGGCGTGGCCCAGGTCGGCGAAGCCGTGACGCAGATGGACCAGGCCACGCAGCAGAACGCCGCGCTGGTGGAGGAGATGGCGGCTGCGGCCAACGGGCTGCGCACCCAGGCGGACGAGCTGGTGCGCGCGGCAGCGGCCTTCCGGCTGGGGTGTGAGCTGGTCTAGTGGGGGGTGTTTGTTCGCTATTTTTTTAATAGCGAACTATTGAATGGAATCGGCGGCATGGGGTGGTTTTCATGCCATATGTTTTGGAGGGCTGGCACAGGGGCCATAAGCGAGAAGTGCTTCTTCGCTGTAACAGCCATGCAGGTTTGCACGGCAGAGCGCCGTGGCGTGTTCAGGTGATTCGCATCGATGGCGTACAGCCTGCTGTCCATGTCGCCGGCAGGGCGGCGCTGTCGCTGCTGCGGCGGTTGCCTTACTGGCCCAGCACCATGCTGCCGGTGCCGTCCTCCGCATACACCGTCTGCTGCGTGATTGCGAGCGTGCTGCTGCCGGACAGGCGCGCGTCGCGCTTGAACACGCGCTGACCCAGGGCGTTGGTGGTGTAGCTGACGGCCAGGGCACCGGCCGGGTCGCTGCTCGCATTGGCCGCGGTGATGCGGCCCTCCACGCCGCAGTGCAGGAACGTGTCGCCCTTCTTCATGAGCGCCCTCGTGGCGTTCTGGCTGTACGCCGCCTGCGTGACCTGGGCCGATTTGAGATTCTTAATCTATCAATCAACAAGATTAAGGCCTTCCCTCCAGTCGGGAGAACTCGGGAGCTGATAAATATCAGCATTTCTTTTGACAAGAAAAGGGCCATTTCCCGCCAAGGCATATAGATGATTGCCAGATTTGATGAATTCAGATGTGTTGAAAAAAAACACCCATCCTTTCTCAATCTCCTTTGTATCTTCTAAAATTATTCGAAAATCATCATTTGCAATTTCGGCCAAACGTTGGACATAATTTTCGGCAATCCTAAGCGCCTCAGCGTATTCAATCATTTAATTTGTCCTTAGCAACTGGAGATGTCTGTAGCCATTAATTGATGCTGCACCTCCCGTCTGACCGTCAAGATACCGAACGACTCCATTTTGGTTTACCACATTAAATACGTGACCGACAGAGCCATTTAAGGGTGCACCATACACAATGCCTCGCGCTCCATTTCCTGCATTGATCATGGAATTAATAATGTCAACGCTGGTCGCTGGCAATCCAAAGCGCTGTCCATAGGTGGATTCGAGAACACTTATGCGAAATGGCCCTCCTCCTAGAGCAGATGCGGAATTTCCCGCAAGAGTTGCATCCGTAGCAATCGCGCAGTTGACGCAATTCATGCTTCCGCCGATTGCGTTTACTCCGCGAATAGATCCAGCATTGGGATTACTCGCAGAAAAACAGGACGCACCATTCTGCAACCCCTGCAATACCGATTGCATTTGCCTAACATTGATCGTCGTAAATCCCTGCCCAGGAGCCGAAACATACATCGGCGCATAGTTGGGCTGGTACTGCCGAATCTGGCTTGTGAGATTCACACCCTGCGCGTTGAGCAGACTTTGCGCATAACTGACCGGAGGCACGGCCGAACGCCTTTGCAGGCCTTCGTCGTCCGAGAAGTTCAGCGGATCGGCGCCCACATACCCAAACCGATTCCACCCGCCCTCCAGCCCGATCGGATCGGCCTGGATGTACCTCCCGCTCGCCGCGTCGTAGTACCGGTGCAGGTTGTAGTTCAGCCCCGTCTCCTCGTCCCACACCTGCCCCGGATACCGCAGGTCGAACCGCACCGCTTCCCCGTAGCTGCGGATGCCGGCTTGCCCGCTCTGCGCGTAGCCCGTGGCGCCGGTGGTGGGGTTGGCCTCGCCAAAGCCGGTGATGAGCCACTGCCACACCACCTGCCCCTGCGCGTTCGTCAGCCTCCTTGGCGTGTTCAGGTGGTCCGCATCGATGGCGTACAGCCTGC
>NZ_FOMQ01000003.1 GCF_900112675.1 Paracidovorax konjaci
ACGCCGGTGTATTCGTCGGCGGTGTTCAACTTCATCCCCAAGACGGCGATGGACTTCTACCACGCGGTGGCGAGCGACGACCAGGCCACGCAGCACCGCCTGCTGCGCGACTTCTTCATGCCGTACCTGGAGTTGCGCAACCGCGTGCAGGGCTACGCGGTGAGCATCGTGAAGGCGGGCGCGAAGATCGTGGGCCACGACGCGGGCCCGGTGCGCGCACCGCTCACCGACCTCAAGGCCGATGAGGTCGAGGCGCTCAAGGCACTGATCGACAAGCTCGGCCCGCAGTAAAGCGCGGCAGGGGCAAAAGGCTTTTTCTTCCGCACGGGAAGGACGGCCCTTCGCCCCGCCGATCCTGGATCCTAGATAACCCAGCACAACACCACAGGAGACAAAACCATGTTCACCAGATTCATTCTTGCCGGCGCCGCCACCGTCGTGGCGGCCGCCCTGATGGGCTGCGCATCGCCGGCCGCCCCGTCCTCCAGCGCCAGCGACGAGCAATCGGTGGCCACTGCCGCAGAACGGTTGCGCATCGCCATGATCGATCCCTCCCCGGAAGCGCTGGGCCAACTGGTCGCGAACGACCTGAGCTATGGGCATTCCGGCGGCCGGGTGGACACCAAGGCCAGCTTCATCGGTGACCTGATGAACGGCAAATCGGATTTCGTCACCATCGTGATCACCGACCAGTCCATCAAGGTGGTGGGAGACGCAGCGATCGTGCGGCACACCCTGACGGCCGACACCAACGATTCCGGCAAACCCGGCAAGGTGCAGATCAAGATCCTGGGCGTGTGGCAGAAGCAGGCAGGCCAGTGGAAGCTGCTGGCCCGCCAGGCCGTGCGCGTCCCCGCGTAATTCCGGCCACGCTCGCAACCAGCCGACCCCACCCTGGCATCCGCCTTGCGGGGATGCCGGGGGCCTGCAGAGGACGAAAGCGCCACACCTGTCGCGCTTTTCCTGTCCGGCAGCATGCAGTCGCACCTAAACTGAGCGGATGTCCCGCCCCACCCCTTCAGCGACCTTTCGATGCGGCGGCTGGCACGCCCTGATACTCACAGCGATGTTAGGGCCTGCGGTCTGCGGGGGGCAGACCCGGGACGTCACCGGCGAACTGGCACTCAGCAGCGACCTCACCGAACGCGGCATCTTCGTCGGCAAGCGCCAACCCATCGTCCAGGGACTCATCAGCGTCTATGACGCCCGCGGCTGGTCCCTCAGCTCCGCACTGGGCATGCAGGCCGACGGCCGCCGCACCACCCGGGCCATCGTCCGGGCCGCCTACGACGGCGTGATCGACAACGATTGGCAATACCAGACCTCCATCCAGTACTATGCCTACCCGGGAGACCCTGTGTTCCAGCTCTTCGATCGGGCCGAGGCGGCCGTGGGGGCGAGCTTCCGCGATCTGGTGACCCTGGGTTTCTCCACCTTCCATTACGTGCACACCCGCAACGAGGTGTCGCCGATGCGCTGGGCGGCCGACATCGGCGCGCGCTGGCCATTGAGCCCCCGCTTCTCGCTGACAGGCTCTCTGGGCCTCTCCGCGGTGCGCCCCGCAGGCCGCTATGCCTACGGAGGCGCGGGCATGGCATGGCATTCAGGACACTGGCGGGCGGAGCTGAACTACCTGAAATCCGACAGCCATGCCCAGCGCTCAATCCGCAGCAGCACCACCGGGCATTGGTCCATGACGGTCATCCGGACTTTCTGATCCGGCCAGGCAACCTTTTGACTCCGGCACTGCACCCACGGCGCAAGACGGAAGCACTTTCTCCACAGGTTGCCCATGAGCGTTCACTATCCCGACGATTCCGACGACCTCGCCCTGCTGCGCGAAGTGGCAGCAGGCAACCGTGCCGCGCTGGCCGACCTCTACCGCAGCTACCATCGCCGCCTGGGCCAGTTCCTGACGCGGCTCACGCGCCGCACGGACCTGATCGAAGAGATCATCAACGACTGTTTCTGGGTGGTATGGCAAAAAGCCGAGGGCTTTCGTGGAGATTCCAAGGTCTCCACGTGGCTCATGGGCATCGCCTACCGCTGCGGCCTCAAGGTCCTGCGCCAGGACGGCGGCCTGAGTGCGATGGAAGAGCTGGACGACGAACTGGCCAATGCACCGGCCCTTGGCACCGACCCTTTCGAAAACCGCGAACTGCGCGACTGGTTGGCCAAAGGCCTTGAAAAATTGTCGGTAGATCAGCGGCTCGTTCTTGAACTGGCTTACACCAACGGTCATTCGCTCGAGGAAATCGCCGTCATCACCCAGGCCCCTGTGGGCACCGTCAAGGCGCGCATGTTCCATGCCCGCGTGAAACTGCGCAATCTGCTTCCCGCACTGGCCACCCGCAGCACGGGCACCAAGGACATCCAGCCATGACTTACCTCACCCACCCCCAGGACCAGGACCGCTCCCACCTGCTGGCGCAGGAACTCCTGCCCTGGATCGTGAACGGAAGCGCCACCGAGGAGCAACGCGCCAGCGTGGCGCAGCACCTTGCACAGTGTGCGGACTGCCAGGCTGAGCTGGCGCTCCAGGAACACATCCACGCCGCCATGCTGCTCCAGCCCGCAGGCGCCCTGCCAGACGTCGACGCCGGCCTGCAGCGCCTGATGGAACGCATCGAGACGGATGCCATGTGCGACCAGCCGGCACCGCGTGCGGCTGCGCCGGCACCGCGCCATCGCCGCTTCGGGGCCGCGACCTATGCGCTCGCCGCATTCGCATTGCTGCAGACGGTGGCCCTCACCCTGGTGGGCCTCCGCCTCGCAGCCGAGGAAGAACCGCAGTACCGGATGTTCAGCAACGCACCGGCGGACGCCGCGCCGGCAGCGATGCCATCCGGGACGATCCGCGTCGTGCCGGACGAGCTCATCACGCTGGCGTCCTGGAATGCGGCGCTGGCGGGTGCGGGACTGCAGGTGGTCGGCGGGCCGAACGCCATAGGCGCCTATGCCCTGGCCCCCGTGCCTGGCACGTCGGGCGAGCGAGCGCTCGAACAGCTCCGTGCCAACGCCGGCATGCGGCTCGTCGAAACCATAGGAAACACCCCGTGAGGAATCTGCAATGGCTCTTACTGACGACGCTCCTGGGCTTTCTGTCCGCCTGCTCGGGTGTGCCGCCGAACCCTGCTGCCCAGCCTCCAGACGATAGAACCGCCGTTGCCGAAGGAGAAGCTGAAGCCCGCATGCGGGAGGACAGCGGCCGCTACATCATCATCGCGGTCGCCAATCCACTGCAGCGTGTGCCTGGACGGGCGGGCACCAGCCTGTCCAGCTATGGTGCCCCTCCGCGCTACACGACCGGCATACAGGCAGCACGGCTTGTCGAGGCCATCGCGCGCGACTATGGACTGAGGGAGGCCGCGGCATGGCCCATCCCGACGCTGAACGTGCATTGCATCGTTTTCGAGATCGAC
Organism: Paracidovorax konjaci; assembly: GCF_900112675.1. Classification (GTDB taxonomy): domain Bacteria; phylum Pseudomonadota; class Gammaproteobacteria; order Burkholderiales; family Burkholderiaceae_C; genus Paracidovorax; species Paracidovorax konjaci. Next base: position 3,423 of record NZ_FOMQ01000003.1, read on the forward strand.
GGACACCGCCCTCGCGACGACGTGATCGCCGCGCTCTCGAAAGACAGCCGCGTGGCCCTCGCGCAGCCGCTGCAGGACTTCTCGATGCAGGCTGCCCCGCCTTCGCCGGCCCCCTCTGCCGGGGTGAGCTACAACGATCCCTATGCGCCGCTGCAGCGGGGGTTCATCGACATGGCAGCCGCGCAGGCGCATCGCATCACCGCGGGCAAAGGCGCCCACATCGCGGTCATCGATACCGGCGCGCAGACGGAGCACCCGGACCTGCAGGGCCGCGCCACGGCGATCTACAACTTGGTGGACGAAGACGCTCGCGCCTTCCAGAAAGACCGGCATGGAACCGAGGTGCTGGGCATCATGGCGGCGGCCGGCAATAACCAGCAAGGTATCGTCGGCATGGCACCGGAGGCGCGCTTCAGCATCTACAAGGCATGCTGGTATCCGGCCGCTCCACCGTCGGCCGGGGCCCGCTGCAACTCGTTCACCCTCGCCAAGGCACTGGTCGCGGTGATGGCGTCCGATGCCCGCATCATCAACATGAGCCTGGGGGGACCGGGCGACCCCCTGCTCGGCCAGTTGCTGGGCCAATTGATCGCGCAGGGCAGGATCGTCGTCGCGGCGCTGCCAGCCACGGGCCAGCGCACCGGGTTCCCAGCATCGATCCCGGGTGTGATCACCGTCGAATCTTCGGGTGCCTCGCGGGCATCCGGCGCGGACGGCGTTCTCATGGCTCCCGGAAAAGACGTGCTCACGCTCCAGCCCCTGGGGCGCTACGACTTCGCATCGGGGTCTTCCATGGCGGCTGCCCACGTGAGCGGCATGGTGGCGCTGCTGCAATCCGCCGCGCCGGACCTCGACCGGGATGCCGTCGAGCGATTGCTGCTGCGCAGTGAATCCTCCGAAGACAAGGGGCCGTTCATGGTGAATGCGGAGCGCGCGCTTGCCACCCTGCCCTCGTCGAACCATCGCCTGGCGGAGCGCTGAGGCAGCACCGTACCTCCGGGGGCAGGCTGCTGCCGACGAAGGACTGCGGCAGCAGAAACGCTGTCCGCCGTAAGACGGACCGTGCAGCACACCTTGCCTGACCGATTGAAAGCCCCAATCGGATCGATGCAGGAAATCTTCCGGGCCCACCCAACCCCGGCCTGATCGCAAAGCACCTACGGTGGTCATATAACCCGGCCTCCAACATGCTTTTCAAGAACGCACTGGTTTTCCTTCACCTGCTGGCGATGGCGGTCGCCATAGGAAAGATGCTCGAATACGACTTCCGCTTTCTCGGCATGATCCACCGGCAGATCACGCCGCAGCGCCGGGAGGAACTGCTGAGGACCAAGGCGACGATGACAGCCGCCTTGTGGGTGCTGTGGGGATCCGGCGCTTTCTTCGTCTACCTCGGCTACACGCACAGCCCGGAATACGTGATGAACGAAAAGCTCTGGATGAAAGTGCTTACGGTCAGCGCCCTCACGCTCAATGGCATGCTGATGCACCGCTTCGCGTTCCCCCACATGATGCAGGAAGGGGTGTTTCTGGAGTTTCCGCTGCGGCGGATTCTCGGCCTCACGCTTTTCGCCACCGTGTCGTCGGTATCGTGGCTCTATGCCTCGTTCCTCGGCATCGCAAGGTCCTGGAACCATGCCGTGTCGTTCGAGTACACGTTGGGGGTCTACGCCGCGCTGCTGGCGGTCGCTGGCTGCGCATCCACCGGCTTGATGGTGGCGCTGCGCCACCGCTACATCCAGTGCCCGGAAGCCTTCCCATCGCTTGCCTGGAACGCGAAAAAAGGCTGCCCCCACTCGTCTTGAAAACCGAATGCCGTGGCGCCGAGCCGCCGGAAAAACAAAAAGCCCGGTGCTCTGCGCACCGGGCTTTTTCACATGCCCTGTCTGCGCGCCTGCGGCGCGCGGACCCTGATCACATGTTGTCGATCATGACCTGGCCGAAACCGGAGCAGCTCACCTGCGTGGCGCCTTCCATCAGGCGTGCGAAGTCATAGGTCACCTTCTTGCTCTTGATGGACTTTTCCATGGAGCTGATGATGAGGTCGGCGGCTTCGGTCCAGCCCATGTGGCGCAGCATCATTTCTGCCGACAGGATCTCGGAACCGGGGTTCACGTAGTCCTTGCCTGCGTATTTCGGCGCCGTGCCGTGGGTGGCTTCGAACATCGCGACGGAATCCGACAGGTTCGCACCCGGAGCGATACCGATGCCGCCCACCTGAGCGGCCAGGGCGTCGGACACGTAGTCGCCGTTGAGGTTCAGCGTGGCGATCACGCTGTATTCGGCGGGGCGCAAGAGGATCTGCTGCAGGAAGGCATCGGCGATGCTGTCCTTGACCGTGATTTCCTTGCCGGTGCGCGGGTTCTTGAACTTCATCCAGGGGCCGCCGTCGATCAGCTCGGCGCCGAATTCCTTGGCGGCCAGCTCATAGGCCCAGTCACGGAAGCCGCCTTCCGTGAACTTCATGATGTTGCCCTTGTGCACGATGGTCACGCTGGGCTTGTCGTTGTCGATGGCGTACTGGATGGCCTTGCGCACCAGGCGCTGCGTGCCTTCGCGGGACACGGGCTTCACACCGATGCCGGAGGTTTCGGGGAAGCGGATCTTCTTCACGCCGAATTCTTCCTGCAGGAGCTTGATGAGCTTCTTGGCCTTTTCCGATTCGGCTTCGAACTCGATGCCGGCATAGATGTCTTCCGAGTTCTCGCGGAAGATGACCATGTTGGTCTTCTCGGGTTCCTTCACGGGGGAAGGAACGCCCTTGAAGTACTGGATGGGGCGCAGGCAGACGTAGAGGTCGAGTTCCTGGCGCAGCGCCACGTTCAGCGAACGGATGCCGCCGCCGACGGGGGTGGTCAGGGGGCCCTTGATGGACACCACGTAATCGCGCACCGCGTGCAGGGTCTCTTCGGGCAGCCACACGTCCGGACCATACACCTTGGTGGACTTTTCACCGGCATACACCTCCATCCAGTGGATCTTGCGCTTGCCGCCATAGGCCTTGGCAACGGCGGCATCCACCACCTTGAGCATCACCGGGGTGATGTCGAGACCAGTACCGTCGCCCTCGATGTAAGGAATGATGGGCTGTTCCGGCACGTTCAGGGACATGTCGGCGTTGACGGTGATTTTCTGGCCTTCGGCAGGCACCTTGATGTGCTGGTAGCTGGTCATGGAACGGTTATCTCCAGTGGATGGGCGCCGAGGGCGCGGTGCCTCGGCGGACTGTGCGATGCGGCACAAAACGCAATGATTCTAGCGACAAAAATTTGCGCTTCCCGGCTGTCAACGGCCTGGGCTGCGGTATCGTTGTGTCAGGGCTTCGCGGGCCTTCGCGGGGCTCGCAAACCTTCCTAAACTCATCAAGGAAACGGCACATATGAAAAAACTCCTCGCTGTCCTGATCGCTGGTCTCTTCACCGCCGGCGCATTCGCACAAGCTCCCGCCCAGGCTCCGGCCACGTCTTCCGCTCCCGTGGCTGCCGACACGGGCGCTGCCGCCCCCAAGGCCCACGCCAAGTCGAAGGCCGGCAAGAGCAACAAGCACAAGGTCGCGCACAAGAAGACCAAGAAGCATTCCAAGGCCGCTGCCTGATCGGCACACGGCCCTGAAGGAAATACCGCTCGCACCGGGCGCATTTCCAGCCCCTCGAAGCCCGCTGACGCGGGCTTTGCTTTTGGCTGGTACGCTGGGCCCGTCGTGCAAAACCCTCCTTCGCATTGGATGAAAGCCCTCCCCATGACCCACGATCCTTTGCCCGGTGCTCGCCGGGCCGTCCGCCGTCTGTGCCGCCTGGGCGCCGCAGTGGCCATCGCTGCTGCGGGAATCGGTGCCGCCACGGCACAGGAAGGGCCCCAGCTCGATCTCCAGCGGGTGGAACTCACGGCAGGCATGCACCGCATCGACGCCCAGGTCGCGCTGACGCCCCAGGAGAGGCAGATCGGCCTCATGAACCGCAAGGACATGCCGCCGCAGGAAGGCATGCTCTTCGTCTTCTCGGAGCCCGCCGTTCAGTGCTTCTGGATGAAGAACACGCTGCTGCCGCTGACGGCGGCTTTCGTCGCAGACGACGGAACCATCGTCAATCTTGCGGACATGAAGCCGCAGACGCTCGATTCGCATTGCTCCGACAAGCCCGTTCGCTTCGTGCTGGAGATGAACCAGGGATGGTTCTCCAAGCGCAGCATCAAGCCAGGCGCGAAGCTTTCCGGCGCGCCTTTCGCCAAACGCTGAAGCCGAACGTACGGCTCTCCAAGAAAAAACGGCCCGCGAGGGCCGTTTTTTCCATGGCTGTCAGGCCGTCACCGGCCCACAGCGAGGACGCCGGGAATCATGCCGCGAAATTGCTTTCAGCGAACTTCCAGTTCACCAGCTTGTCGAGGAAGGTTTCCACGAACTTCGGACGCAGGTTGCGGTAGTCGATGTAGTACGCGTGTTCCCACACGTCCACCGTCAGCAGCGCCTTGTCGGCGGTGGTGAGCGGCGTGCCGGCAGCACCCGTGTTGACGATGTCCACGCTGCCGTCGGCCTTCTTCACGAGCCACGTCCAGCCGGAGCCGAAGTTGCCGACCGCGCTCTTCACGAAAGCTTCCTTGAAGGCGGCATAGCTGCCCCACTTGGCGTTGATGGCTGCGGCCAGCGCACCGGAGGGTTCACCGCCGCCGTTGGGAGCCATGCAGTTCCAGAAGAAGGTGTGGTTCCAGATCTGCGCTGCATTGTTGTAGATGCCGCCGCTGGACTTCTTGATGATCTCTTCGAGCGCCATGTTCTCGAATTCGGTGCCCTTCTGGAGATTGTTCAGGTTCACCACATAGGCGTTGTGGTGCTTGCCGTAGTGGTACTCCAGGGTTTCCTGGCTGTAGTGCGGCGCCAGGGAGTCGATCGGGTATGGCAACGGTGGCAGGGTGTGTTCCATGTACGGTCCTTCGTGGGGTGGATTGAATTGAAATTGAATGCCTGCAGATGCAGCGCCGCCCGAGCACATGCGGCGCAACAGGGCGGCATTGTAGAAAGGTAATGGCACGGCGCGCTGTAGGCGACGGTCCAGAGCCCTGGCCCAGGCCGCAGCGCCGCCCTTCAGAGCAGCCGTGGCGGCGAGACGGTCAGATCGATGGTCCCGTCGGAGACGGCGGCGCGCACACCGTCCCCGGTGCGGACCTGTGCCGTGCGGGTCACGGGCCGCCCTTCGCCGTCCGTGAGCAGGGCATAGCCGCGCTGGAGCACCAGGCGGGGGTCGAGCAGGTCGAGGCGCAGCGCGGCATGGTCCAGCCGCCGCTGCTGGGCGGCCACGCCCTGGCTGACCGCCCTCGGCAATTGGGCGGCCACACCATCCTGCCGCTGCGCCAGCCGCTGCGCCGTCCACGCGGCGCCATGCCGCAACTGCTGGGCCAAGCGTGCCAGCCGCGATTCCTGCCGGGACACCAGCCCCGACGGCCGGCCGAGGCGCTGCGCGGCCATGTCCAGGCGCTGCTGGCGCTGGTCGAGCTGGCGCTGGACACCGTCGCCCAGACGGCCCGCCAGCACGTCGAAGCCCGCCATCCACACGGCGCGCGGCTGCGCGACCAGTTCGGCCGCAGCCGTCGGTGTGGGAGCGCGCAGGTCCGCACAGAAATCCGCGATGGTGAAGTCGGTCTCGTGCCCGACGCCCGAAACCACCGGCACGGGGCTCTGCGACACCGTGCGTGCGAGCTGTTCGTCGTTGAAGGCCCACAGGTCCTCGATGGAGCCCCCGCCCCGCACCAGCAGGATCACGTCCACCGGAGGCTGCCGCGACCCCGCCCCCGACTCGCCTTCCGAGGCTTCCGACATCCGATACAGCGACCGCAGGGCCGCGCAGATCGAGGCCGGCGCAGCGGCCCCCTGGACGAGCGCGGGGGCCAGTACCACCGGCAGGTGAGGCACCCGCCGGCGCAGGGCGGTGACCACGTCGTGGAGCGCCGCAGCGCCCGGCGAGGTGACGAGGCCGATCGCCCGCGGCATGACCGGCAGGCTGCGCTTGCGCCCCGCGTCGAAGAGGCCCTCGGCCTCCAGCCGGGCCTTGAGCTGCAGGAACTGCTCGAACAATGCCCCCTGCCCGGCGCGCTGCAGGCTCTCCACGATGAGCTGGAGGTCGCCGCGGGCTTCGTACACGCCCAGGCGTCCGCGCAGCTCGACCAGTTCGCCATCGCGGGGGACGAAATCGAGCAATTGGGCCGCACGGCGGAACATCGCACACCGGATCTGGCCCTGGCCGTCCTTGACCGAGAAGTAGCAATGACCGCTGGACGCGCGCGAGAAGCCCGTGATCTCCCCGCGCACCGCGACAGGGTTGAATCGGGCCTCCAGGGCATCAGCAACGGCGCGGCACAGCGCCCCGACTTCCCAGATTCGTGGCGCCGCTGCTGGATTCTGGCGCTCAAACATCCGCGCCGCCTGGGTTGCGCGGGCGGGCCGCCTGTGCAGTAGTCCACAAGCGCGCCGGAGCGGAAACACTGCCGTGGCACCGCACCACGCACCCGCGCAAGCCACGCATGTCCGTGCAAGTCATTGATTCATAACAATATTTTGCTGCGCAATTTTTCATCAATCTGTCAAAGTCTCGATTTGGCGCCGCTTGGCGGGTGTTACACACCCGGTTGCCCACAAAGTTATCCACAGAAAATGTGGGCGGCTGTGGAAAGAAGGACGGCCGGATGGCGGGGCACGGGGAAGCCGCTGCGGAGGGACCGGACGGCCATGGTGCTGGGCCATAATCGCGGATTGCTTCCATCTGCGCGGAGAGAGAATTGCTGTCGATCATACAAGCCGCAGGCTGGCCGATCTGGCCCTTGATAGCCTGCTCCATCCTGGCGCTGGCACTCGTGGTGGAGCGCTTCATCGCCCTCAAGACCGCACGCGTGGCCCCGCCCAAACTGCTGGACGAAGCCATCTCCGTGTCCTCGCGCGGGCTGCCCACGCCCGACGTGGTGAACCAGCTCTCGCAGAACTCCGCCCTCGGGGAAGTGCTGGCCAGCGGCCTGCGCACCCTGAACAGCCACCCCCAGAGCAGCGATGCCGACATCCGCGCCGCCATGGAAGGCACCGGGCGCGCGGTCGCCCAGCGGCTCGAGAAATACCTCAATGCCCTCGCCACCATCGCGTCGGCCGCGCCTCTGCTGGGCCTGCTGGGCACGGTGATCGGCATGATCGAGATCTTCGGTTCGCAGGGCAGCAGCGCCACGGGCACCGGCAACCCCGCGCAATTGGCCCATGGCATTTCGATCGCGCTCTACAACACCGCCTTCGGCCTGATCGTGGCGATCCCGACGCTGATCCTCTGGCGCTACTTCCGCAGCCGCGTGGACGCCTACCTCCTCACGCTCGAACTCGCTTCAGAGCAGTTCGTGCGCCACATCCATCGCCTGCGCAAGTGAGGCAGTCGCGGCAGCGGGGATGAAGCCCTCGCCGGCCCGGCCGCCCCGAACACTCGCGCACAGTCTCCGTCGCAGGTCCCACCCATGAATTTCCGCCCGCGTCCCAAGGAAGAGCCGGAGATCAACCTGATCCCGTTCATCGACGTGCTGCTCGTGATCCTCATCTTCCTGATGCTCTCGACCACCTACAGCAAGTTCACCGAACTGCAGCTCACGCTGCCCGTCGCAGATGCCGAGCAACAACGCGACCACCCCAAGGAGGTGATCGTCGCCGTGTCGCCGGACGGCCGCTACGCCGTGAACAAGGCCGCCGTGGACGGCAAGGGCGTGGACGCCATCGCGCAGGCGCTCACCGCCGCCGCCACCGCCGGGCGCGAGAGCGTGGTCATCATCAGCGCCGATGCCAACGCGCCGCACCAGGCGGTGATTTCCGTGATGGAGGCCGCACGGCGTGTGGGCCTCTCGCAGATCACCTTCGCCACGCAGTCCTCCGCCAGCGCGGGCCGCTGACCCGGGATGGCGCTGCGCAACCGGCATGGCGAGCCGCCGTCCGCCGACCCTCCGCCGCACGCGTCCCGACCGGCCGCAGACGGCCTCCAGCGCATCTGGCGCCGCCGCGGCTGGGCCGCCTGGCTGTTGGCGCCACTCGCCCTGCTCTACGGCGCGTTGGCGGGCCTGCGCCGCCTGCTCTACCGCACCGGCGTCCTGCGCAGCGAACGTCTGCCGGTGCCGGTCGTCGTGGTGGGCAACGTGATCGCTGGCGGCGCGGGCAAGACGCCCGTGGTGCAGGCCCTGGTCCTTGAACTGCGCCGGCGCGGATGGCGCCCCGGCGTGGTGTCGCGCGGCTACGGGCGCAGCACGTCGGATTGCCGGGAAGTGCTGCCGGACAGCCTTCCGGGCGAAGCCGGCGACGAGCCGCTGCTGCTGGCCCGCAGCACCGGCGCACCGGTGTTCGTCGCCCCGCTGCGCGCGCAGGCCGCCCGCGCCCTGCTCGCCCGGCACCCCGGCACCGACGTCATCGTGTGCGACGACGGCCTGCAGCACTGGGCGCTGGCGCGCGACATCGAGCTGTGCGTTTTCAACGAGGAAGGCATCGGCAACGGCTTCCTGCTGCCGGCGGGCCCCTTGCGGGAACCCTGGCCCCGCGGCGTGGACGCGGTGCTGCACGCAGGGCCCGCGCCGCGGGGAGCAGGGGACGCGCCACTCGGCACCTATGCGCTGCGCCGGTCGCTGGCATCCCACGCGGTCGCGCAGGACGGCCAGGCCGTACCGCTGGCCCTGCTGCGCGGCCAGCCCCTGCACGCCGTGGCCGCCATCGCCCGGCCGCAGGCGTTTTTCGACATGCTCCGCGCGCAAGGCCTGGACGTGGCAAAAACCACGGGCCTGCCCGATCACTATGATTTTGATAGCTGGAAAACCAATGAATCCGGCGGCATGACGCTTGTCTGTACCGAAAAGGACGCGGCCAAGCTGTGGAAGACCCGGCCCCACGCACTGGCGGTGCCGCTCGTGGTCGAGATCGATCCGGCCTTCTTCGAGCGGCTGCACGGGCGGCTGCAGGCCCTGGCCGGGCGCTCGCTATCATCGGCCTCCGCCTCTTGAAACCCTCTTCTTGCCCACCCCACTGCCATGGATCCCAAACTGCTCGAACTGCTGGTCTGCCCCGTCACCAAAGGTCCGCTGACCTATGACCGCGAGCGCGGCGAACTGGTGTCGCGCAGCGCGCGGCTGGCCTATCCGGTGCGGGATGGCATCCCCGTCCTGCTGGAAGCGGAAGCCCGCACCCTGACCGACGCGGAGCTGGAAGCGTGAGCGCCGCGGCCGCCCTCCCCGCGCCCGCCTTCACCGTTCTCATTCCCGCCCGGCTGTCGTCCACGCGGCTGCCCGACAAGCCGCTGGCCGACATCGGCGGCGTGCCCATGGTGGTGCGCGTGGCGCAGCGCGCCTCGCAGAGCCAGGCCGCGCGCGTGGTCGTCGCGGCCGACCATCCCCGCATCCTGGAAGCCTGCGCGGCCCACGGCGTGCAGGCCGTGGCCACCCGCGCCGACCACCCGAGCGGCAGCGACCGCCTGGCCGAAGCCTGCACGCAGCTCGGGCTTGCCGACGACGACATCGTGGTGAACGTCCAGGGCGACGAGCCGCTGATCGACCCGGCGCTCATCGACGCGGTGGCGGCCCTGCTGCCCGCCCGCCCCGATGCTGCGATGGGCACGGCCGCGCACGCCATCCACACGCTGGCCGACTACGCCAACCCGAACGTGGTGAAGGTGGTTCTCGATGCGCGCGGGCTGGCGCACTATTTCAGCCGCGCCCCGATCCCGCACGCGCGCGACCACGCAGGGGCCGACTGGTGGAACGCCGGCCACGCGGGGGTTCCTCCCGGGTATGCGCCGCTGCGGCACGTGGGCATCTACAGCTACCGGGCGGCCTTCCTGCGGGCGTTTCCCACGCTGGCGCCCGCTCCCACCGAGGCGCTCGAAGCGCTGGAGCAACTGCGTGCGCTCTGGCACGGGCACCGCATCGCCGTGCACGTGACCGACTCGGCACCGGGCCCGGGCGTGGACACGCCGGCAGACCTGGCGCGCGTGCGCGAACTGCTGGGCTGATCGCACGCGCCAGGACCGTCATGACAGTGCCATCTCTGTCAGCCAGACGGAAGGGCACGCATGCTATCCTTGCCCGCGATAAAAAGCGCCACCCGGGCTCCACGGCACGCCCCGGGCCTCGGCGCTTGGCGAATTCAACACTTAGAGGACATCCATGAGACTGATTCTTTTGGGCGCGCCCGGCGCCGGAAAGGGCACGCAAGCCGCGTTCATCTGCCAGAAGTACGGCATCCCGCAGATCTCTACCGGCGACATGCTGCGCGCCGCCGTCAAGGCCGGCACGCCGCTGGGCCTGCAGGCCAAGGCCGTCATGGATGCCGGCAAGCTGGTGAGCGACGACCTCATCATCAATCTCGTCAAGGACCGCATCGCCCAGCCCGACTGCGCCCAGGGCTTCCTCTTCGACGGCTTCCCTCGCACGATCCCTCAGGCGGACGCCATGAAGGCCGCGGGCGTCAAGCTCGATTACGTGCTGGAAATCGACGTTCCCTTCGACGCCATCATCGAGCGCATGAGTGGCCGCCGGTCGCACGCTGCGAGCGGCCGCACCTACCACGTCAAGTTCAACCCGCCCAAGGTGGAAGGCAAGGACGACGTCACGGGCGAGGACCTGATCCAGCGCGAGGACGACAAGGAAGACACCGTGAAGAAGCGCCTGGAGGTCTACAGCGCCCAGACCCGCCCGCTCGTCGAGTACTACTCCAGCTGGGCCAAGGCCGATCCGGCCCATGCCCCCAAGTACCGCGCCATCAGCGGCACGGGCACGGTGGAAGAGATCACGCAGCGCGCGCTGGCCGCTCTCGCAGGCTGACGCAGGCCGCCGGGCCTGGGCCTGGGCCTGGAAGGGCCCTATCAACCAAAACGCCGCCCCCGGGCGGCGTTTTGCATGGTGTGCCGGATCAGGCGCCCGTGGAAAGCAGCTCCAGCAGCAGATCCACGCGCGCCTTCACCGCGCTCATGCCCTGGCTGTCGGGGAGCGTGTCCCCAGGGCGCGGCAGCACCTGCCCCAGCGGGCAGCGTGTGGCCACCCGCACGGCGACGCCCGCTGCCTGAGCACGCTCCAGCGCCGCCTGCAGCCGGTGGTGCAAGGTCCCATTGCCGGTGGCCGCCACCACCAGGCCGTGGACGCCGTCCGCCACCAGCAGGTCCACCGCGCGGCCCGTCGCACCCGCATGAGAGAGGACGATTTCCACACGCGGCCAATCCTTGGCTTTTGCTACATTTTCAATAGCAATCTTCGCAGATTCGACGGCGGCATCGGGCCAGTTCGATGCCAGGCGTACCGCGCCCTGCTCCACCCAGCCCAACGGGCCCGCGTCGGCCGATGCGAAGGCATGCAGGCGGTAGGGATGCACCTTCTGCACCAGGCGTGCGCCGTGCACCTCGCCCGCGGCCACGGTAACCACACCGCGCGCGCCCGGCGTGGTGATCACGGCCATGGCATCGAGCAGGTTCTGCGGGCCGTCCGGGGCCTGCGCCGTGGCCGGGCGCATGGCCGACACTAGCACCACGGGCTTGTGCGCCGCGCCCGCCAGCACGCGGTGCAGGAACCACGCGGTTTCTTCCAGCGTATCGGTGCCGTGCGTGACGACCAAGCCCCGCACCTGCGGGTCGGCCAGCCGCTCCGCGCAGCGCAGCGCGAGGGCGCCCCAGACGGCGTCGTCCATGTCCTTGCTGTCGATCTGCGCGACCTGCTCGGCCTCGAAGACCGCGCCCTGCGCCGCCCGCTCCAGCCCCGGCACCGCCGCGAGCAACTGCCCCACGCCCACCTGCGCCGCGGTGTAGCCGATGTTGTCTTCCGCGCTCGCGGCCGTTCCCGCGATCGTCCCGCCGGTGCCGAGCACCACGATTTTTCCTGCAACCACTTGCATCGCCTCGATAAACTGTTTAAAAATACAGTGGCTGGATCGAACCACAGCTTTTTGCCCGGTCCACCCCGCGCCCCCGGCGCGCCGTTCCCTTCACCGGAGTGCTCCGCATGCTCGACAGCCCCAAGCTCACCGCCCGCCAGCAGCAAATCCTCGATCTGATCCAGACGGCCATCTCCCGCACCGGCGCCCCGCCCACGCGGGCCGAAATCGCTGCCGAGTTCGGCTTCAAGTCCGCCAATGCGGCCGAAGAGCACCTGCAGGCCCTCGCACGCAAGGGCGTGATCGAACTGGTGAGCGGCACGTCCCGCGGCATCCGGCTGCGCGGCGAGGCCGTCAGGTCCATCAATGCCGCACGCGGTGCGCAGTTCCATCTGCCGATCCCCGGGCTCACCCAGTTGGCACTGCCCCTCATCGGCCGCGTGGCCGCCGGCTCGCCGATTCTCGCCCAGGAACACGTCGACCAGACCTACAGCGTGGAAGGCAGCCTCTTCCAGCACAAGCCCGACTACCTTCTCAAGGTGCGCGGCATGTCCATGCGCGACGCGGGCATCATGGACGGCGACCTGCTCGCCGTGCAATCCACGCGCGAGGCACGCAACGGCCAGATCATCGTGGCCCGCCTGGGCGACGACGTCACCGTGAAGCGGCTGCGCCGCACGGCCGGCGCCATCGAACTGCTGCCCGAGAACCCGGACTACCCGGTCATCACCGTGCAGCCCGGAGAGCCGTTCGAGATCGAAGGCCTTGCGGTGGGCCTGATCCGCAACACCATGCTCATGTAGCCTGCCCGGCGCTGTCCGTGGGGTGCTTCCGGCGCTTTCAGGCCTGCTGGAACCCCTTCGGCCCCGTGCGCCGGCCTCCGGCTTCCAAAGCCCTCCTGCGTTGCCCAGGTGGCGGGCGTATGGCGATCCATTTCGCGTGGATGGCCAACCCTGCGGCATCGCCCTGCCTGATCCAAGCCAATCCTGCCAGTGTTCAACCCATTCTGACCGCTGGAGTTTTCCATGGCAAAGGCCCTTTTCGCACCCACCACCCTGAACGCGCTCACGTCCCTCATCCCACCGCTGCATGCGCTGGTCCGCTGGCTGCGGGGTCCGTCGCCCGCGGCACCGCCGAGCCACGTGCCGGTCTGGACCCGCTGGCCCGACCAGCCGGCAGGCGGCGTCGACGCCGTCCCTGCGGATGGCACGGCCCTTCCTGACCATCCGGCGTCCCGGCGCACCGGTGCGGACCAGGGCATGGCGCGCGCGGCGGGCAGCTCGCTCATCTGCCTGCCCACAACCACAGCCCCTGCCACTGCCACCACCCCCGCCATCGCGTCGCCATCCGCCGCACCAGGAAGCCGGCCCGGGCTGCAGCGGCAGGTCAGGCTCCCCGGGCGCGCAGCCGCCACGGGCGCCCCCGGAACGGTGCGGGTGGTAAAGCGCCGCCAGGCCGGCGCGCCCGAGCGCTTCGTGATCTCCGGCCGCATGGCGGATGTGCGCGCCGAACTGGAGCGCTGGGCCGCGCTGGAAGCCGTCCTGCACTGATCGCCCCCACCAGCCCGCGCTGCCGGGAGCAGGCAAGCGGCCACCGGGACGCGCGGCCAACGGGCGTTTTGCCGCGGCCGCGAGGGATGGCCTCCAAGGGCCTCTGGGAGTGCGTCTGGCCAGAAACCCGCGGCCATTGGTGCAAGCGCCTGCCGCACGGAGCCCGCCACCGCGGTGCCGCGCAGAATGCTCGCCGAGCGCATGGCCGCCCTTGCGCTCGGGCCCCTTTGCTTTAGCCCTCTCCCTCTCCTTCTTCCCCGTGCGGCTCTTTTTCGGCTCGCCCGGCGCTCTCGACTCTTTTCAGCTGTTGATCTGCGCCCAGAGCTTGTCGAGCCGCTTCACGCTCACGGGCTGCGGGGTGCGCAACTCCTGCGCGAAGAAGCTCACGCGCAACTCCTCCAGCAGCCAGCGGAGTTCCTGCATGCGCGCATCCACCTGGCCCTTGCGCTCCGCCACCAGCCGCCAGTAGCGCTGCTCCTGTGGGCGGAGTTCCGCCAGCCGGCCGGCGTCGCGCACGGCATCGGCCCGGACCTTGTCGAGGCGCAGCGTGATGGCCTTCAGGTACCGCGGGAAGTGCGCCAATTGGGACCACGGCGCACCTGCCAGGAAGCCCTTGGGCACGAGCCGCTGCAGTTGCTGCTGCGCATCCTGCGTGGCCTCGGGCGCGCCCTTGGTGTCCTTGATCTTGCGCACCGCGGTGGCGTATTCGGCCAGGATCGCGCCGGCCAGGCGGGCCACCTCGTTGGCGATCAGCGTGAGCCGGCCGCGGCCCTCCTGCACGCGGCGCTGGAAGTCGGCCTCGTGGGTGGGCAGCGGATCGACCAGGAAGGCGCGGTCCAGGGCGACGTCGATGATCTGCACGCGCAGCTCTTCCTGGGTGCCCAGCGGCATGTACGCCACGGCCATTTTCTGCAGGTCCGGGATGTTCTTTTCCAGGTACTTGAGCGCGTCCTTGATCTGCAGCGCGAAAAGCCGGCGCAGGCCCGCGCGGTGCCGCGCAGCGGCGACCTCGGGCTCGTCGAAGACCTCGATGGTGACGGCGTCCGTGCCGTCGATGAGCGCAGGGAACCCGATCAGCGTCTGGCCACCCTTGCGGATCTCCATGAGTTCCGGCAGCTCTCCGAAGGTCCACGCCGTGTAGCGTTGCCCCGCTGGTGAAGCGCCACCGCGGGATGGCCCTGGTGCCGGAGCCGCCGCACTGCCGGCGCCCGCGCGGGACGGGCCCGCCGCGGCGGACTCGGCATTCGCTCCTTTATTAATAGCAAACTTCTCAATGTTTCCGGCGGCATGGAGGGGTTTTTCCTCCGATACCGCAGCGCTGCCCGCCAGTTTGAGCCCGGCCAGCGCCTGGAAGGCCCCCCGCGCCTTGGCGCCCCATTCGGCCTTGAGCGCTCCGAGGTTGCGGCCCTGTCCCAGTTGCCGGCCGTCCTCGTGCACCACGCGGAAATTCATGAACAGGTGCGGGCTCAGCATGTCGAGCTTGAAATCGGCTCGCTTCACGTCGAGCGAGGTCTCGTCGCGCACCTGCTTGAGCAGCACGTCGATCAGGCTCCCCTGGCCGAAGCGCTCCGGCGTGCCCAGCAGTTCCGCCAGCCGTGCGGCGTTGTCGGGCAGCGGCACGAAGCGGCTGCGCGGGCGCTGCGGAAGGCTCTTGAGGAGCGCCTGGATCTTGTCCTTGAGCATGCCGGGCACCAGCCACTCGCAGCGCTCGTCGCTGACCTGGTTGAGCACGAAGAGCGGCACCGTGACCGTCACACCGTCGCGCGGATCGCCCGGCTCGTGCAGGTAGGCCGCGGCGCAGTCCACCCCGCCCAGCCGCACCACGCGCGGGAAGGCGTTGGTGGTGATGCCGGCCGCCTCGTGGCGCATGAGTTCCTCGCGCGTGAGCTTGAGCAGGTCGGGCTTCGCCTGGCTGGCCTCGCGGTACCAGGCCTCGAACCCCGCGCCGGTGCAGAGGTCGGCTGGCACCTGCTGGTCGTAGAAGGCATAGATCAGCTCGTCGTCCACCAGCACGTCCTGGCGGCGCGACTTGTGCTCCAGCTCCTCCACCTTCGCGATGAGCTTCTTGTTGGCCGCAAGGAAAGGCAGGCGCCGTTCCCAGTCCTGTGGCCACTGGTCGCCCACGAGCGCCTCGCGCAGGAAGATTTCGCGTGCGGAGCGCGGATCCACCGTGCCGAAATTCACACGGCGGCTGTTGTAGATGACGATGCCGTAGAGCGTGGCGCGCTCCAGGGCCGTGACCTGCGCGGCCTTGCGCTCCCAGTGCGGATCGAGCAGTTGTTTCTTCAGCAGATGGCCGCCCATCTCCTCGATCCACTGCGGCTCGATGGCCGCGATGCCGCGGCCGAACAACCGTGCCGTCTCCACGAGTTCGGCCGCCACGATCCAGCGCCCGGGCTTCCTGGACAGGTGCGCGCCCGGGTGCTTGTAGAACTTGATGCCGCGCGCGCCCAGGTACCAGTCTTCCTCGTCGCTCTTCACGCCGATGTTGCCCAGCAGGCCTGCGAGCATGGAGCGGTGGATCTGCTCGTAGCTGGCCGGCTGCACATTGAGCCGCCAGCGGTGCTCGGTCACGACGGTGAGCAGTTGCGTATGGATGTCGCGCCACTCGCGCAGGCGCCGCACGCTGATGAAGTTCTGGCGCAGCAAGGCCTCGTACTGGCGGTTGCTGAGCTTGTGGGTGGGTGCGGGCACCGCCGCCGCCGCAGCGGTGGCGGCCTCGGGCACAGCGGCCCCGCGCATCTGGCGCTGCGCCACGGGCAGCACGGCCTGCGAAGGGGCGCCCTTGCGGGCGGCCGCGCGCTGCACCCGCGCGGACGGCAGGCTGGGCGCGCCGCCGCGCGCTTCGTTGATCCATTTCCAGAGCTTCAGGTAGCCGCTGAATTCGCTCTTCTCGTCGTCGAACTTGGCATGGGCCTGGTCGGCCTGCTGCTGCGCCTCGAGCGGCCGATCGCGCACGTCCTGCACCGACAGGGCCGAGGCGATCACCAGCACCTCGTCCAGCGCCTGGCGCTCGCGCGCCTCCAAAATCATGCGGCCCACGCGCGGGTCGAGCGGCAGGCGCGAAAGCTCTGCACCCATGGGCGTGAGTTCGTTGGCCTCGTCGACCGCGCCCAGTTCGGCCAGCAGCTGGTAGCCGTCGGCGATGGCGCGGCCCGAAGGCGCCTCGATGAACGGGAACTGCACCACGTCGCCCAGGTGCAGCGACTTCATGCGCAGGATCACGCCGGCCAGCGACGAGCGCAGGATTTCCGGATCGGTGAAACGCGGGCGGCCGTTGAAGTCGGCCTCGTCATACAGGCGGATACAGATGCCGTTGGCCACGCGGCCGCAGCGGCCCGCGCGCTGGTTGGCGGCCGCCTGGCTCACGGGCTCGATCAACAGTTGCTCGACCTTGCTGCGGAAGCTGTAGCGCTTCACGCGCGCGGTGCCGGCATCGATCACGTAGCGGATGCCCGGCACCGTGAGCGAGGTCTCGGCCACGTTGGTGGCCAGCACGATGCGGCGCCCCGTGTGGCCTTCGAAGATGCGGTCCTGCTCGGCCTGCGAGAGCCGCGCGAAGAGCGGCAGCACCTCGGCGCCGCGCATCACGGGCTGGTGGGCGAGGTGCTTGCGCAGGTGGTCGGCCGCCTCGCGGATCTCGCGCTCGCCCGGCAAAAAGACGAGGATGTCGCCGGCCGCGTTGCCTGCCCACAGCTCGTCCACGCCGTCGGCGATGGCCTCGTTCAGCCCGTAGTCGCGGCTTTCCTCGAAGGGCCGGTACCGCTGTTCCACCGGGAACGTGCGGCCGGACACATAGATGACCGGGGCGGGCCCCCTCGCCGATTCGAAGTGCTTCGCGAAGCGTTCGGCATCGATGGTGGCCGAGGTGACCACGATCTTCAGGTCCGGCCGGCGCGGCAGGATCTGGCGGAGGTAGCCGAGCAGGAAGTCGATGTTCAGGCTGCGCTCGTGGGCCTCGTCGATGATGATCGTGTCGTAGGCCTTCAGCAGCGGGTCGGTCTGCGTCTCGGCCAGCAGGATGCCGTCGGTCATCAGCTTGACCGAGGCATCGCGCGACAGGCGATCCTGGAAGCGCACCTTGAAGCCGACCACGTCGCCCAGCGGCGTGTGCAGCTCTTCGGCGATGCGCTTGGCGACGCTGCTCGCGGCGATGCGGCGCGGCTGGGTGTGGCCGATGAGCTGCCCCTTCTGCCCCGGTGCGGCGTTGCACCTGCCGCGGCCGAGGGCCAGCGCGATCTTGGGCAGTTGCGTGGTCTTGCCCGAGCCGGTTTCGCCGCAGACGATGATGACCTGATGGGCCTGCATCGCGGCCATGATCTCTTCGCGCCGGGCCGAAACCGGCAGGCCTGGCGGGAATTCGATGCGCAGCGGCGCGGGCGGAGCTGCCGGTCGGGGCGTTGCGGACGGGGCGGGAGCGGGGGAATGCGGGGGCGCGGAACCAGTCATAGAGGGCTGCATTATCCGAACGATCCGTTGGCGCCGTACAACGAAGGCTTTCGTGCCGCCTTGCGCCACGCCGTCGGTCCCGACAGAATCCGCGCCTTCGCCCCGTACGGAGCGTGCGGCGCCGCTGCAGGCACCGCGAAACCGTACCGACCGCCGCAGCAACGAGCGACCTTGCCGCGGCACTGCACAGGAGATTTTTCCATGGCCCTTTCCTTGTTCCATTCCATCGACTGAATACGGTTCTCCGCCCCGGCTGGACCGTGTGTCGTTTCCACACTGTCCGGCCCGAGGCCCGCGCTGCCCGTCTCCCAGAGAGCGGCAGGCACGCAAAGCCCCGGTCCGCCCAGCCGGGGCTTTTGCTTTTGAGGAACCGCACGCATGAGTGCACAGAAACGTTCCCGCGCCTTCGCCGAAGGCCGGGTCAAGGCCCTGCGCCGCATGAAGCAGCCGATCGCGCTGCGCATCGAGGCCAGCGCGCCACCCCGCAATCCCGTGGCACGCGCCCTCGCGGCACGCAGCCTCGGAGGCGGCGGCGGCCGGCACATCCGCAGCCAGGGCGCCCAGCGCCGCGCCGAGCGCGTCGCGCTGCAGCGCGTACTGCGCAGCGGCTGGGACGGCTAGCCGCAACCCACCCCGGCCGGACGGGCGGATCCGGCCGCGCCCTCCTCCTTTCATGGAAGAATGGCGCGGCCGGGCCGCACGTCCGGCTTTTTTCTTGCGCCTTCGCCTCTCCCCATCCGACCACCACCCCGCTCGCACGGCAGACCGATGTCCTCCACTCCAGGCTCCAGCGCAGAACGCCGCCGGCACGTCGTCGTGATCGGCGCGGGCATCGTGGGCACGGCCTGCGCGATCGAGCTGCTGCGCTCCGGCCGCGATGTCACGTTGCTCAACCCGCACGCCGCGGGCGGCCCGGAAGCCACCAGTTACGGCAATGCGGGATGGCTGTCTTCGCACTCCATCCTTCCGCCCTCGGGGCCCGGCATGTGGCGCCAGGTGCCCGGCTATCTCATGGACCCCGCCGGCCCGCTCACGGTGCGCTGGGGCTACCTGCCCCGCGCGCTACCCTGGCTGTGGCGCTTCCTGCGTTCGGGGCGCACGCCCGCGCACGTGGCCCGCACGGCGCACGCGCTGCGCCAGCTGCTGCGCGATGCGCCTGCGCTGCACGCCAACCTGGCGGCGGAGGCCGGCGTTCCGCACCTGATCGCCCGGCGCGGCCTGCTGCACGTCTATCGCTCGCGAGCGGATTTCGCGGCGGACGGGCTCGGCTGGCGGCTGCGCGGCGACGAAGGCATCCGCTTCGAAACGATCGAGGGCGCCGAACTCCGGGCCCATGAGCCCGATCTGCTGCCGTCCTACGGTTTCGGCGTGCGCGTGGACGAGGCCGGCCACTGCGCGAACCCCGGCGCCTACCTGGCGGCCCTGGCCGCCCATGCGCAGTCGCGGGGCGCACGCTGGATCACCGGCAGCGCGACCGGGCTGCGCATCGAGTCCGGCCGCCTGCTGGCCGTGCAGACCGACCAGGGCGAGCTGCCCTGCCAGGCCGCCGTCATCGCGGCGGGCGCCTATTCGCGGCCCCTGGCCCGGGCGGCCGGCGACCGCGTGTGGCTGGATACGGAACGCGGCTACCACGCCATGCTCGATGTGCGCGCCGGCACGGCCGAGCCCGCTCCGCCCGGCCCCCGCACGTCCACGATGGTGATGGACCGCAAGCTCATCGTGCACCAGATGGCGCACGGCCTGCGCGTGGCGGGCCAGGTGGAGATCGCCGGCCTGCACGCCGCGCCGGACTGGCGCCGCGCCCGCATCCTGCTCGGGCACCTGTTCGATCTCTACCCCTCGCTGCCCCGGGGCACGTTGGAACCGGGCGCCGCCTTCTGGATGGGCCGCCGGCCGAGCACCAGCGACGGCCTGCCCTGCATCGGCCCCGCGAGCGGCTGCGCCGACGTCGTCCACGCGTACGGCCATGGCCATGTGGGCCTGGGCGCCTCGGCCCGAACGGCCGCGCTGGTGGCGCAGTCGGTGGATGGCCGGCAGCCCGGCATCGACCTCGCCCCCTTCAGTCCGGGCCGCTGGCGACGATAATCCGGCCCGCACCGAAACGCCGCCCCACCGCGCCGGAGCCTCGGCCATCGCCAGGCACTCCCGGCCCCGCTTCCTTCACCACTCCCGCCATGTCCGCTGTCTTCAATTTCACCTTCGTGCCCTGGTTCCGGTCGGTGGCGCCGTACATCCACAAGTTCCGCCACCAGACCTTCGTGGTCGGCCTCACCGGCGAGGCCATCGCGGCGGGCAAGCTGCAGGCCATTGCGCAGGACCTGGCGATGATCCAGGCCATGGGCGTGAAGATCGTGCTGGTGCACGGGTTCCGCCCGCAGGTGAACGAGCAGCTGGCGGCCAAGGGCCATGCGGCGAAATACTCGCACGGCATCCGCATCACCGACTCGGTGGCGCTCGACTGCGCACAGGAAGCGGCCGGGCAGCTGCGCTACGAGATCGAGGCCGCCTTCAGCCAGGGCCTGCCCAACACGCCGATGGCGGGCTCCACGGTGCGCGTGATCTCGGGCAACTTCCTCACCGCACGGCCCGTGGGCATCGTCGATGGCGTGGATTTCAAGCACTCGGGGCTGGTGCGCAAGGTGGACGTGGCGGGGATCCGCCGCTCGCTCGACATGGACGCGCTGGTGCTGCTCTCGCCCTTCGGGTTCTCGCCGACCGGCGAGGCCTTCAACCTGTCGATGGAGGAAGTGGCCACCTCGGTGGCGATCGCGCTCAAGGCCGACAAGCTCGTCTTCGTCTGCGAGGTGCCCGGCATCCGCATCGACCCCGAGCAACCCGAGAGCGAAGACAACCCGATCGACACCGAACTGCCGCTCGCCCAGGCCCGGCAGATGCTGGCGCGCGTGCCGCCGAGCCAGAAACCCACGGACACGGCCTTCTACCTGCAGCATTGCGTGAAGGCCTGCCAGAACGGCGTGGAACGCAGCCACATCATCCCGTTTGCCGTGGACGGAGCGCTGCTGCTCGAAATCTACGTGCACGACGGCATCGGCACGATGGTCGTGGACGAGAAGCTCGAAGAACTGCGAGAAGCCACCCCCGACGACGTGGGCGGCATCCTGCAGCTCATCGAGCCCTTCGAGAAGGACGGCACGCTGGTCAAGCGCGACCGCACCGAGATCGAACGCGACATCTCCAACTACACCATCATCGAGCACGATGGCGTGATCTTCGGCTGCGCGGCGCTCTACCCCTACCCCGAGGCCCACACCGGCGAAATGGCAGCCGTGACGGTTTCGCCGCACAGCCAGGGCACGGGCGATGGCGAGAAGCTGCTCAAGCGCATCGAGCAGCGCGCCCGCGGCATGGGCCTCAAGAGCCTCTTCGTGCTCACCACGCGCACGATGCACTGGTTCATCAAGCGCGGCTTCCAGCCCGTGGACCCGGAGTGGCTGCCCGAGGCCCGCAAGAAGAAATACAACTGGGACCGGCGCAGCCAGGTGCTGGTGAAGAACCTCTGAGCCCGCCGAAGGCTCAGCGCGCCCCTGGGGCCGCCAGGGCCCAGCGCGCGGCGAGCGCTCCCACCTGCGCGATGGCCTCGTCGCGCCGAGCCGGCTCGGCGGGACTGCCCGTCAGGTAGGAGCTCACCATGACGGGCTTGCGCCCCGGAGGCCAGAACAGGCCGGCATCGTTGCTCGTGCCGCGCGGGCCCGTGCCCGTCTTCTCGCCGATGCGCCAGCCTTGCGGCATGCCGGCGCGCAGCCGCTTGTCGCCCGTGCGGTTGCCCACCAGCCAGTCGGTGATCTGCCTGCGGCCGGCGGCCGACAGCGCCTCGCCATGCGTGATGGCCCAGATGGTGCGGGCCATGGCGCGCGGCGTCGTGGTGTCCCGCACTTCCCCTTCAGGCACGTCGTTCAGCTCGGGCTCCTTGCGGTCCAGGCGCGTGTGCGCATCGCCCAGCGAACGCAGCCAGGCCGTCAACCCCTGCGGCCCGCCCTGCGAGTCCAGCAGCAGGTTGGCGGCGGTGTTGTCGCTCAGGGTCACGGCCGCTTCGCAGAGCTGTGCCACGGTCATGCCCTCGCCGTCCGCATGCGGCGCGGTGGCGGGAGAGTAGTCCACCAGATCCACCTTGCGGTAGGTGATGCGGCGGTCCAGCCGCTCCTGCCCCTGGTCCACCCGCCGCAGGACCTGCGCTGCCAGCAACAGCTTGAAGGTGCTGCACAGCGGGAACAGCTCATCGCCGCGGTAGGCCGCCTGCCGGCCGGCCTCCACGTCCAGCAGGCCGACGCCCAGCCGCCCGCCCACCGAGGCCTCGATGCGCTGCAGCGCCTCCTGCAGCCCGGCCGCGTCCGGGGCCAGGATTTTCTTGCCCTGGGCATGGACGGCGGGCACCGCCCAAGCAGCGGCGGCCGCGGCGGCCCAACCCATCAAAGTGCGTCTCTGCATCGTCATTTTCTTCGCTCCATCGTTGAACAGTGGGCGCAACGATATCGGGGCATGGCGGCCGTGACCATCGACAATAATCGCCGCCTTCCCCAAGAAAAACCTATGCCTGCACCATGCACCTGCCACTCAACGCCCTGCGCGCGTTCGAAGTCTCGGCGCGGCACCTGAACCTCACGCGCGCGGCCGAAGAGCTGCATGTGACGCAGACGGCCGTGAGCCAGCACATCCGCAACCTGGAGGAGCGCCTGGGCAAGCCGCTGTTCCGCCGGTTACCGCGCGGCCTGGCCCTCACCGACGAAGGGCTTGCGCTGCTGCCGGCGCTGACCGACGCCTTCGGCCGCATGGAGCAGGCGCTGGCGCAATTCAGCGATACGCGCCCGCGGGAGGTGCTCACCGTGGGGGCCGTAGGCACTTTCGCCGTGGGCTGGCTGCTGCCGCGCCTGCGCGACTTCCACCAGCAATGCCCGTTCGTGGACCTGCGCCTGCTCACCAACAACAACCGCGTGGACATCGCGGGCGAAGGGCTGGACTGCGCCATCCGCTTCGGCGACGGCGCGTGGCACGGCACCGAGGCCGACCGGCTGATGGACGCGCCGCTGTCGGCCATGTGCTCGCCCGCCCTGGCTGCGCGGCTGCACACGCCGGCCGACCTGGCCCGCGAGCCCCTGCTGCGCTCCTACCGCACCGACGAATGGGCCGCCTGGTTCCTGGCCGCCGGCGTGCCCTGCCCGGTCGTGCGCGGCACGGTCTTCGACTCGTCGCTGGCCTTGGCCGAAGCGGCGGCCCAGGGCGCGGGCGTGGCGCTGCTGCCCACCCGGCTCTTCGAGCGCGAATTGCGCCAGGGCCGGCTGGTGCGGCCGTTCGGTGCGGATATCGCCCTGGGTGCGTATTGGCTCACGCGCCTGCGTTCGCGCGCGCCGTCTTCGGCCATGGCGGCTTTCCGCGCGTGGCTGGTGGGCGCCTGTACCCCAGGACGCCCGGCCGAAGGCAGCGGCGCCGGCCACCCTTGACGCCAGGCCCGCCCGCTTATCATCCCCGCCCCATGCCCGAGATCCTCACCGCCGCCCTCTACCACTTCGTGCCGCTGCCCGACTGCGAGGCACTGCGCGGCCCGCTGCAGGCCGAATGCGATCGCCACGGTGTGCGCGGCCTGCTGCTGCTGGCGCCCGAAGGCATCAACGGCACCATCGCCGGCCCCCCTGAAGGAGTGCAGGCCGTCCTGCAATGGCTGCGTTCCGACGTGCGGCTGGCGTCGCTGCGGCACAAGGAAGCGCGCGGCGACCGCATGCCGTTCTACCGCATGCGCGTGCGCATCAAGCGCGAGATCGTCACCCTGGGCGTGCCCGGCGTCGACGCGGCGCGCGATGCCGGTACCTATGTGAAACCCACCGACTGGAATGCGCTCATCGACGATCCGGAAGTCGTGGTGATCGATGTGCGCAACGGCTACGAAAGCGGCATCGGCAGCTTTGCAGGCGCTGTGCGGCCCGATACGCGCAGCTTCACGGAATTTCCCGCCTGGGTGGCCGAGCAATCCGCCCCGGGCGGGCTGCTGGACGGCAAGCCGCGCGTCGCCATGTTCTGCACGGGCGGGATCCGCTGCGAGAAATCGACCGCACTCCTGCGCATGCAAGGGTTCGAGGAGGTCTACCACCTCGAGGGCGGCATCCTCCAGTACCTGGAAGACATTCCGGCCGAACTCACCCGTTGGGAAGGCGATTGCTTCGTCTTCGACGAGCGGGTGTCCGTCGGGCACGGCCTCGTCCCCGGGGCGCACCGGGACCTGTGCCGCTCCTGCCGCATGCCGCTGGGCCCGCAGGAGCTGGCCTCGCCGCATTACCTCGCCGGGGTGCGGTGTCCCTACTGCCATGGCACGCGCCCGGCCGCGCAGGAACACGCGCTGGCGGAACGCGAGCGCCAGATGGCGTTGGCGCGTGCCCGCGGCACGGACCACCTGGGCGTACGCCAGCCCGGCACCGGGCCACGCACCGCCGAAGACTTGCCCGCCGGGGACCGTGCCATCCTTTCTGACCCGCTCTCCACGGAGCCCGTGCCGGTGCTCTACACCTTCCGCCGCTGCCCCTTCGCGATCCGGGCACGCCTGGCCCTCGCGGCCAGCGGCCAGCGCTGCGAATGGCGGGAGGTGGTGCTGCGCGACAAGCCGCCGGAGTTGCTGCAGGCCTCGCCCAAGGCCACCGTGCCGGTGCTGGTCCTGCCGGATGGCCAGGTGCTGGAGCAAAGCCTGGACGTGATGCGCTGGGCCCTGCGCCGCAACGACCCCCTGCGTTGGCTGGAGACCGGTGACCCGCATGCCGTCTCCGACCTGATCGCCGCGTGCGACGGCCCGTTCAAGCAGGCGCTGGACCGCTGCAAGTACCCCGAACGGTACCCGGACACCGCCCCGGAGATCGCCCGGGCCCAAGCGTCCGGCTGGTTGGCAGACCTGGAAGCGCGGCTGGCGCAATCGGCATTCCTGTGTGGCGATCAGGCATCGCTGGCCGATGCGGCATTGATGCCGTTCGTGCGCCAGTACGCGGCCATCGACCGGGTGGACTGGGCTGGCCGGCCATGGCCCCGGCTGCAGGCCTGGCTGGCCGGATGGGAGGGCGGCGCGCTCTGGGACACGGTGATGCAAAAGGCCCCTGCCTGGCGCAGCGGCCACGCTGCGCTGTACTTTCCCGCTTCACCTGCCGGCGCACCGATACAAGCCTGAAATGCCGAAGGGCGCCGACGGCGCCCTTCGTCCTGCTTTGCTGGCCGAGCGCAGGGCGCTCGCGCCAGCGCCCTCAGACCGCAGCGAGCCCGGAGCGTCCCCGGCCGCTGCGCAATGCGCGGGCCAGCAGCACCAGCAACACGACCCCCATCAGCGTGAAGCAGATGAACGACCAGTTCGCGATGGAGCCGCCCAGGAAGGTCCAATCGATGGCGGCGCAATCGCCCGAACCGCGGAAGATCATGGGAATGGCACGGCCGATGGGGAAGTTCTCGATCATTCCGTAGAAATCACGGCCGCAGGTGGCGATTTCCGGTGGATACCACTGCAGCCAGCTCTGGCGGGCCGCCACGAAGGCACCGAAGCCCGAGAACACCAGCGCCAGCACGGCCCAGGTCATCCACCAGCCGCGGCCGCCGCGTAGGCTGGCCAGACCGCTGAAGACCGCCACGCCGATGAGCGCATACCGCTGCACGATGCACATGGGGCATGGCTCCAGCCCCACCACGTGTTGCAGGTACATGCCGAAAGCCAGCATGGCCACGCAGGCCGCGCATATGAGTGCCAGCACGCGGCGCGGCGCGGCATCCAACCAGTTCGAAACCATGGAATCTTGTCCTTGAAAGCCCGGGTCCGCGAGCGGCACCCGGCAAGGTGCTGCGCGTCAGATGCCCGCGGCGTGATCCAGAAAAACCCGGGCGCGGCGCGGTGTGACCACCAGCGTTTCACCCTCTTTGAAACCCTGTTCCCGGAACTGCTGCGCAGGGATCTGCGCTTCGATCAGGGCGTCGGGTTCTGCATTGTCCGCTGGTTTGTGGTCGGCGTCGGGGATAAGTTCCAGCCGCGCGATGGGGCCCACCACGATGGCGCGCGAGAGCTGCGCGACGATGCCGCGCGGCCGGCCATCGGCATCCACGCCCTGCCCCGGCGAATAGCGCTGCACGTCGAGGTCGTGCGGACGCACGTAGGCGAAGGCACTGGCGTTCTGGGCCGAGGCATGCTCTGGCGAGTCGATGGCCATGCCTTCGACGTGCACCAGCCCTTCGTGGGCGCGCCCGCGGAACAGGTTCACGTCGCCCAGGAAGCCGTAGACGAAGGGGCTGGCCGGCTGGTCCCAGACCTCCTGCGGCGAGCCGCTCTGCTCGATGCGGCCCTGGTTGATCACCACCACGCGGTCGGCCACCTCGAGGGCTTCTTCCTGGTCGTGCGTCACGAAGATCGAGGTCACGTGCAGTTCGTCGTGCAGGCGGCGCAGCCAGCGGCGCAGTTCCTTGCGCACCTTGGCGTCGAGCGCGCCGAAGGGTTCGTCGAGCAGCAGCACCTTGGGTTCCACCGCCAGGGCGCGTGCCAGCGCGATGCGCTGGCGCTGCCCGCCCGAGAGCTGCGACGGGTACCGGTCGGCGAGCCAGTCGAGCTGCACCAGCTTGAGCAGTTCGGTCACCTTCTGGCGGATCTGCGTGTCCGAGGGGCGCTCGCCGCGCGGCTTCACGCGCAGGCCGAAGGCCACGTTCTCGAACACCGTCATGTGGCGGAACAGCGCGTAGTGCTGGAAAACGAAGCCGACGCCGCGGTCGCGCACGTGCACATCGGTGGTGTCTTCGCCCGAGAAATGGATGCTGCCCGTGTCCGGCGCCTCCAGCCCCGCGATGATGCGCAGCAGCGTGGTCTTGCCGCAGCCGGAGGGGCCGAGCAGCGCGATGAGTTCACCGGACTGGATGTCCAGGCTCACGTCGCGCAGCGCCTGGAAATTACCGAACTGCTTGCTGATGTTGCGGATTTCGATGCTCATGTCTTTCCCTGTGCTCGTTCAGCGGGATGCGGGGGCGGCAGTGGCAGCCGCGGCGGTCGGCCGTTCGGGGGGCAGGTTGGCGGCGGCCTTGCGCTCCTGTTCGTTGCGCCACTCCGCGAAGGTCTTGATCACCAGAGTGACCAGCGCCAGGAGGGCCAGCAGCGAGGCGGCTGCGAAGGCGGCGACCGACTGGTATTCGTTGTAGAGGATCTCCACATGCAGCGGAATCGTGTTGGTCTGCCCGCGGATGTGGCCCGACACCACCGAGACGGCGCCGAACTCGCCCATGGCGCGGGCATTGCAGAGGATCACGCCGTACAGCAGGCCCCACTTGATGTTGGGCAGCGTCACGTGCCAGAAGGTCTGCCAGCCGCTCGCGCCGAGCACGATCGCCGCCTGCTCCTCGTCGCTGCCCTGCGCCTGCATCAGGGGGATCAGCTCGCGTGCGATGAACGGGAAGGTCACGAAAACGGTCGCCAGCACGATGCCCGGAATCGCGAAGATGATCTTGATGTCGTGCTCGGCCAGCCAGGGCCCCAGCCAGCCGTGGGCACCGAACATCAGCACATAAACCAGGCCCGCCACCACCGGAGAGACCGAGAACGGCAGGTCCACCAGCGTAGTGAGGAAGGCCTTGCCGCGGAACTCGTACTTGGCGATGGCCCAGGCCGCCGCCACCCCGAACACGAGGTTGAGCGGCACCGCGATGGCCGCCGTGATGAGCGTGAGGCGGATCGCCGACCATGCGTCAGGCTCGCGCAGCGCATTCAGGTAGGCACCGAAACCCTTGCTCAGCGCTTCGGTGAACACGGCCGCCAGGGGCAGCACGAGGAACAGCAGCAGGAACGCGAGCGCGGTGCCGATCAGCAGCCAGCGCACCCACGCGGCCTCGGTGGTGCCCGCCTGCGCACGGCGGACGGTACGTGTTGAATAGGTCATGTCCACTTACTTTCTAGGGCGTACGGCGCGTGTCGCAGGCACGGCCCAGGCCAGGGCAGCCGTGGAACGGGCTCCGCCCGGCCACCGGCTGCGTCCCCTCCGAGGGAAGGCGCGAAGCGACTCAGGGCGGGGGTTCATGCGCTTCGGCGCTGCCAGGCCTGCAGCGCATTGATGACGAACAGCAGCACGAACGAGATCACCAGCATTACCACGGCCACGGCCGTCGCGCCTGCATAGTCGTACTGCTCCAGCTTGCCGATGATGATGAGCGGCGTGATCTCGGAAATCATGGGCATGTTGCCCGCGATGAAGATCACCGATCCGTACTCACCCACGGCGCGGGCGAAGGCCATGGCGAAGCCGGTCAGCAGCGCGGGCGTGATGGACGGCAGGATCACCTTGGCGAAGATCTGCCAGCGCGTCGCGCCCAGGCTGGTGGCGGCCTCTTCCAGTTCCTTCTCGGCGTCCTCCAGCACGGGCTGCACGGTGCGCACCACGAACGGCAGCCCGATGAAGATGAGCGCGATCACCACGCCTGCCGGCTTGAATGCGAGCTGGATGCCCAGCGGTTCGAGGTATTGCCCCACCCAGCCGTTGCCCGCGAGCAGCGCGGTGAGCGAGATGCCCGCCACGGCCGTGGGCAGCGCGAAGGGCAGATCGACCAGCGCATCCACGATCTTCTTGCCGGGGAACTGGTAGCGCACCAGCACCCAGGCGATCAGCAACCCGAACACGAGGTTCACAAGCGCGGCCAGGAACGAGGCGCCGAAAGTCAGCCGGTACGACGCCAGCACGCGCGGCGCGCTGATCGCCACCCAGAACTGGTCCCAGGTCAGCGTGAAGGTCTTGAGGATGAGCGCCGACAGCGGAATGAGGACGATGATGCTCAGATAGAAAAGCGTGTAGCCCAGCGTGAGTCCGAAGCCGGGAAGCACCCGCTTGGCGCCGCGGCGGGCACGGGCCGCCTGCGGCGCCCCGGCACCCAGGGTAGAGGTGGCCGCGCCCATGGATCAGCGGCCGCCGGGGGTGTAGAGCTTGTCGAACTGGCCGCCGTCGTTGAAATGCACCTTCTGTGCCTCTCCCAGCGAGCCGAAGTACTTGGCCACGGTGAACTGCTTGAGCGGCTTGAACACGTCGGCATGCTTCTTCAGCACGGCTTCGGAGCGGGGGCGCAGTGCGTGCTGCGCGGCGATCTCCTGCGCCTCGTCGGAATACAGGTAGTCGAGATACGCCTTGGCCAGGTCCGCCGAGCCCTTCTTGGCCACCGTGCGCTCCACGACGGCCACGGGGTTCTCGGCCACGATGCTGACGGACGGATAGACGGCATCGACCTTGCCCTTGCCGAACTCGCGATCGATGGAGAGCACTTCGGACTCGAAAGTGATGAGCACGTCGCCCGTATTGCGCTGCAGGAAGATGCTGGTGGCGTCGCGGCCGCCCTTGCCCAGCACGGGCACATTCTTGTAGAGCTTGCCGACGAACTCCGCGGCCTGGGCTTCGGTGCCGCCCTTTTCCCGCACGTAGCCCCAGGCGGCCAGGTAGGCATAACGGCCGTTGCCGCCGGTCTTGGGGTTCACGACCACCACCTGTACGCCCGGCTTGACCAGGTCGTCCCAATCCTTGATGTTCTTCGGGTTGCCGTTGCGCACCAGGAACAGCATCGTGGAGGTGGTGGGCGACGCGTCGTTCGGAAACTTCTTGGCCCAGTCCTTCGCCACCACGCCGTTGCTGGCCAGGAAGTCGATGTCGGTCGTGGTGTTGAAGGTCACCACGTCGGCCGCGAGGCCGTCGTTGACGGCGCGCGCCTGGGCGCTGGAACCGCCATGGGCCTGATCGATCTTGACCTCCTTGCCGGTCGTCTTCTTGTAGTGGGCGATGAAGGCCTGGTTGTAGTCCTTGTAGAACTCTCGGGCCACGTCGTAGGACACGTTGAGCAGCGTGGCGGTCTGTGCCGAAGCCGTTCCAGCTGTTGCGGCCAGGGCCAGGACGGCCAGGAGGGTCTTGAGTCGTGTCCGGGAATTCATGTGTGAGTCACCCACGGTTAGCTGCGAATGCAACGAATTGTGGGTGCCGGCGCTTCAAACTCAAAAGAATAGATTCTTGTTTATTTATCAAGGAGGCGCATAAAGAGAAGCGAATGCCTGTGCAGCTCCTCGCGGGTCGTTTCAGACCCGAACAGGCCCCATGCCGCCGATTTCATTCAATAGTTTGCTATTAAATTCATAGCGTCATGCAGCAGAGCGTGCCGGCTCCGCCCCGGAACCCATTCCCCAGCCGGCCCCATCGACCAGCGAGTGCAGCAGCGCCCAGCCGAGCGGCCATTCCCCATGGCCCGATTCCACATTGACGTGACCGGCCTGCTGGAGCCGCACGAACTCGCTGCCCCAGGCGCGCGCATAGGCTCCGGCGAGGCGGATAGGGCAATAGGGGTCGTTGCTGCTGGCCACCAGGATGCTGCGATAAGGCAGCGGCGCATAGGGCACCGGCGCGAAATCGCTCAGCACGGCCCGGCGTTCCGGATCGGCAGGCGCCACGAGCAATGCGCCCGTCACGCGCGCGCTGGCTTCCGCGCCCATGTGCACGGTGGCGATGCAGCCCAGGCTGTGGGCCACGATGACCACGGGATGCGGCGCCTCCAGCACCGTGCGCTCCAGCGTCGGCACCCAGGCGTGGCGCACTGGCGTGATCCAGTCGTCCTGCACCACGCGGCTGGCCTGCGGCAGCCGGTCCGTCCACAGGGATTGCCAGTGGCCCGGCCCCGAATCGCGCCAGCCCGGCACGACGATGATCGACACGGGTTCCGGCGCCGCTGCGGCGCCACTGGTGGCGCCAGACAGCAAGGAGCCGTTCGCCACGCTCATGGACGACCTCCTCCGGCACGGCGGGCAAGAGAGCGTGAACAGCGCGGGCGCCTTGGGAGGGAAAACGGTGCGTGGGCCATGGGCGATTCCTCTGCAGTCGGTGCGGACCGATTCTGAGAGGCTGCCTATAAAACCCAAACGACTATATTTTTCTGAATTAATGGGAAAAAGATCTTTAGAAGGGCACTGCTGCTGCCGGTCATGGCGTGTCGGCAGACTGCGCCCCGCTGCGACCCGGGACGCTGTTGAGCCCCGGCACCGTGTCGCCGAGGAAGTCCAGAAAGCTGCGCACGGCGGGGGCCAGCCCGCGCCGTGACGGAAACACCGCATGCACCACGCTGCGCGGGAGCGACCATCCGGGCAGCAGGCGCACCAGCCGCCCGGCACGCACGTCGTCATGGCACATGTAGTCGGGCAGCCAGCACATGCCCACACCCGCCAGGGCCGCGAACCGCAGCGTCAGCAGGTCATCGGCCACGTACCGCGGGGTGTGCTGCAGGACCTCCTCGCGCCCCTCGGGCGAGATGAGCCGCATCGTGGCGCGGCCGTCGGCGGTGGACAGCGCCAGGCTGTCCAGCCGCGCGAGGTCTTCGAGCGTGCCGGGAACGCCCTGCCGCTCGAGCAGCGCGGGGCTGGCCACGATGGTCTGCTGTCCGTCGTCCAGCCGCTTGACCACCATGCTGCCGCTTTCCTCCAGGCTGGGGCGCACGCGCAAGGCGACGTCCACGCCCTCTTCCACCAGGTTGACCACCCGGTTGCTCACCTGCATCTCCAGGCGCACCTCGGGATGCCGCAGCAGGAACAGCGGAACCAACTCTCCCACCACGGCCTGCGCGAGCGTGACCGGGCAGACCACCCGCACCGTGCCGCGTGGCTCGGTCTGCAACTGGGCCACGGTGTCGGCGGCGGCCTGCGCAGCCTCGCGCACGGCCTGGCAATGCCGCAGATAGGCCTCTCCCACTTCGGTCAGCGACAGGCGCCGCGTGGTGCGTTGCAGCAAGCGCACGCCCAGTTGGGATTCCAGCTCCGACACCCGGCGCGAAAGCCGCGATTTCGGCACGCCGAGCGCCCGACCCGCAGCGGCGAATCCGCCGCGCTCGACCACCTCGGCAAAGAACAGCATGTCGTTGAGATCCTGCATCGCGCTTGGCCCATCGTTCCAATATTGCAACAATCTAACGCAGCAAGCCTGACTTATCAATCATTGATGCGCCCTACACAATCTATCCAACCGCGCACCGTCGGGCTCTGAAGCCCAGCAAGGCGTTCCAACCCCTTTTCTCTCCCAGGAGCCTCACCATGCAACTGCTGCACATCGATTCCGCCATCACGGGCCAACAGTCCGTGTCCCGCCAACTCACGGCCCGCACCGTGGCCGCGTGGGTGGCAGCACATCCCGGCACGCAAGTCGATTACCTGGACCTCGTGGCCGAGGCCCCAACCCATTTCACGATGGATGCCATGGCCCCGCGCACCGGCCAGACGGAAGGCCTCAGCGACAACCAGCAGCGCGAGAACGCCGTGTCCGAACGCCTGGTGGCGCAGTTCCTCGCGGCGGACGTGATCGTGGTGGGTGCCCCCTTCTACAACTTCGGCATTCCCACGCAGTTGAAGGCCTGGGTCGACCGCATCGCACAGCCCGGCCGCACGTTCCGCTATGGCGCCAACGGCCCCGAAGGCCTGGCCGGCGGCAAGACGGTGATCGTGGCGTCGTCGCGCGGCGGCGTGTACTCCACCAGCGAAGGCGGCCGCGCCATGGAGCACCAGGAAAGCTATCTGCAGACCGTTTTCGGGTTCTTCGGCATCACGGATGTGCGCTTCGTGCGCGCCGAGGGCGTGGCCATGGGCCCGGAAGCGAAAGCCCAGGCCCTGGCGGGCGCGGAGGCCGACATCCAGGCCCACGCCGCGGCCGCGCTGGCCGAAGCCGCCTGAGCGGCCGCCTCGGGCTCGGCGCACCGGGGTCTCCGGCAGCTCCTGGCCCTTGCCGGCGGCGCGCCGCCTAGCGCAGGTCGAAACGCACGGTGGCGATCTTCCCGCCCCGGGTCACCTGCACCAGTGCCTTGGTTCCGGGGGCCAGCTTGAAAGCGCCCCGCCCCTCCAGCCGGTCGCCGGCGGGGGCCAATGCCACTTCCTGCTTGTCGGCGCCGGCCAGCAGGGTCACCTTGGCGCTGGCCTGGGCCACGTCCACGGGTTTTCCGTGGTCGCGCAGGTAAAGCTGCAGCACATCGGCCTTGGCCACCAGTTCGTAATCCATGTCCTTCACCTCGGCCACGGTGCCGCCGTGCAGGGGTTGGTGCGCATGGCCGTGGGCGTGCTCACCGGCCGCGCGCGCGGGTGCCGAAGCCAGCAGTGCCGAAAACGCGGCGGTCGCCAACAGGGTGCGTGCAAGGGTTGGTTTCATCGGTCGTTACCTCCAGGGGATGGGCAGAGCCATCGTTGAAAAAGCCGCGCCGGGGCGCGGCACAAGACAGGGCCGGCATGCTGCCGGCCCGGGCGGTCAGAAAGCACCGGCCTCCCGGTCGTTCACCAGCCTCTCGGCGGGCTTGCGGCCGAAGAGCCAGAACATCGCGGGCGTCAGGTAGGTATCGAGCAGCGTGGAGCTGATGAGGCCCGAGAAGATCACCACGGCCACGGGATGCAGGATTTCCGTGCCGGGGCGTTCCGCCTCGAAAAGCAGCGGCGCCAGCGCAAAGGCGGTGACCAATGCGGTCATCAGCACGGGGCTCAGCCGCTCCAGCGAGCCACGCACGATCAGCGCGGTGCCGAATTCTTCGCCTTCGGTGCGCATCAGGTTGACGTAGTGGCTCACCTTCAGAATGCCGTTGCGCACGGAAATACCCGCCAGCGTGATGAAGCCGATCAGCGCGGCCACCGACAGCGGCTGCCCGGAGATCCACAGACCCAGCACCGCACCCACCAGTGCGAGGGGAATGTTGGACATGATGAGCGCCGACAGCGCCACCGAACGGTAGCGGCTGTAGAGCACCACGAACATCAGCGTCAGCGACACGATGGACAGCAGCCCGACAAGGCGCGATGCCTCCTCTTGCGCCTGGAATTGCCCTCCCAGGGTGATGAAGGTGCCCTCGGGCAGGCGCGTGTCGGCCACCACGCGGCGGATGTCGGCCACCACGTCGGAGAGCGCGCGGCCCTGCGCATTGGCCGAGAGCACGATGCGCCGCCGGCCATCGTCCCGGCTCACCTGGTTGGGCCCGTCGCTCTCCTCGATCTGCGCCAACCGCGACAAGGGCACGCGGCCCGTCGGTGTCTCGATGAGGACGCGGCCGAGCCCGTCCAGCGAGCGCGCGGTCTCGGGCAGGCGCACCACGAGCGCGAATCGGCGGTTGCCCTCCACGATCTGGGTGATCTTCTCGCCCTCTACCAGACTCTGCAGCGCGGCCAGCACCTGCGGGGTGGGCACGCCATACTGCGCGGCCGCGACGGGGTCCACCCGCACCTTGATCTGCGGCGCCAGCACCTGCTTTTCGATCTCCAGGTCTGCCAGGCCGGGAATGCCGGCCAGCCGGGCGCGCAGCACGTCGGCCTGCCCGCGCAGCACATCCAGGTCCTCCCCGAAGATCTTGATGGCGATCTGGGAGCGCACACCGGAGAGCATGTGGTCGATGCGGTGCGAGATCGGCTGGCCGATGCCGATCGCGGCCGGCAGGGGCGCGAGGCGCGTGCGGATGTCGCCCGTGATCGCGTCCATGCTGCGCGTGAGTTCGGCCGCCGGCTTCAGGCCCACGTCCAGTTCGCTCACGTGCACGCCTTCGGCGTGTTCGTCGAGTTCCGCACGCCCGCTGCGCCGGCCGACGTGGGTGACCTCGGGCACTTCGCGCACCAGGGTTTCGGCCTGCCGGGCGATGGCCGATGACTCCGCGAGCGTCACGCCCGGATTGAGCCGCAGGCCCACGAGCAGCGTGCCTTCATTGAACGGCGGCAAGAAGGTGCGCGGAAAGAGCGGCACCGCCACCGCGGCGACGAGCACCGCCGCGCCTGCTGCCACGAGCGCCGCATGGGGCCGGGCGAGCACCGCGGCCAGGCTGGAGCGATAGCGCGCCTTGAGCCAGGCGAGCATGCGGGTATCCCCATGGTCCAGCGACTTCATGCCGGGCAGCAGGTAGTAGGCCAGCACGGGCGTGATGGTGACGGACACCAGCAGAGACGCCACGGTGGAGACGATGAAGGCCACACCCAGCGGCACGAACAGGCGCCCTTCCATGCCCGGCAGCGCGAAGAGCGGCAGGAACACGAGCACGATGATCACCGTGGCGTAGAGGATGGCCGACCGCACTTCCATCGACGCGCGGGCCACCACCTCCAGCGGGTGCAGGCGGTGGTGCGGATGCCGCGAACGGTCATCCTTCAGGCGCCGCATGATGTTCTCCACATCGACCACCGCGTCGTCCACCAGACCGCCGATGGCGATGGCCAGCCCGCCCAGCGTCATGGTGTTGATCGACATTCCGAAGAACTTGAAGACCAGCGCCGTGACGAAGATCGACACGGGAATGGCCGTCAGCGCGATGACCGTGGGCCGCAGGGTGCCGAGGAAGAAGAACAGGATCACCGCCACGAACACCGATGCGCCGATCAGCTTGCCCTGCAGGGTGTGGATCGATGCCTCGATGAAGCTCGCCTGCCGGAAGGTGACCTTCGGCGCATTCATGCCCGGGGGCAGCGAGGCCTGCATGCCCTCCAGCGCGGATTCCAAAGCACGCGTGAGCGCGATGGTGTCGGCGGTGGGCTGCTTCTGCACACCCAGGATCACGGCGGGAAGGCCTTCGAAGCCGGCATCTCCGCGCTTGATCGCCGGCGCGAAGCTCACCCGCGCCACCTGCCGCAGCAGGATCGGCTGGCCGCCGCGCGCGGTGAGCGCGAGGTTCTGCAGGTCTTCCAGCCGCGAGGTGCGACCCAGGTGGCGGATGAGGTATTCGCGGCCGTTCAGTTCAAGGAATCCGCCCGACGTGTTGGACGAGAAGCCCTTGAGCGCCGCATCCAGATCCGCCAGGGTGATGCCCAGCTCGGACATGCGGGCCGTGTCGGGCTGCACCTGGAACTGGCGCACCTCCCCGCCGATCGGTATCACCTGCGCCACGCCCGGGATGGCCATCAGCCGCGGGCGCAGCACCCAGTCGGCGTACTCGCGCACCTGCATGGCCGACAACGCGGCCTGCGCGGGCGGTCCGCCCGCTGTCCCGGTGCCCTGCCCTCCGATGGGAATGGCGATCTGCAGGATCTCGCCCATCACCGAGCTGACCGGGCCCATGCGCGGCGTCACGCCGGGCGGCAGGCCTTCCTCCATCGCGCCCAGGCGCTCCGAAACCATCTGCCGGGCACGGAAGATTTCCGTGCTCCAGTCGAAAGTGACGTAGATGAACGACAGGCCGGCGCTGGACACGGAGCGCACGCTCTCCACGCCCGGCAGGCCGTTCATCGTCGTTTCCAGCGGGAAGGTGATGAGTTGCTCCACTTCCTCCGCGGCCATGCCGCCCGCTTCGGTCATGAGGGTGACCGTGGGCTTGTTGAGATCGGGGAACACGTCCACCGGGGTGCGCGAAAGCGTGAACGCGCCATAGGCCATGACCACCAGGCTGGCGATGATCACCAGCAGCCGT
Source organism: Paracidovorax konjaci (assembly GCF_900112675.1). Lineage (GTDB taxonomy): Bacteria > Pseudomonadota > Gammaproteobacteria > Burkholderiales > Burkholderiaceae_C > Paracidovorax > Paracidovorax konjaci. Next base: position 39,636 of record NZ_FOMQ01000003.1, read on the forward strand.
TGGGCCAGGCTGTTTTCCAGAAGCCACTTGAACATGGGACAGGCTCCTGGGTGTCAGCGGATCTGGTTGAGCAGCGTGGCGGCCTGCGTGACCACGCGGTCACCCGCAGCGAGGCCCGAGGTCACCGCCACGGAAGACCCGTCGAGCGGCTCCAGCGTCACCGGGCGCGGCGCGAAGGTCTCCGGCCCCGTCTTCACCCACACGATGGCTTGGTTGGCTGCATTCCTGAGCACCGATGCGCTCGGAACGCGCAGGCCCTGCACGGTGGCCGCGCCCTGCACGAACACCGCCACGGGCTGGCCGACCGCCAGGCGCGCGACCCGCGTGCCCGCAGCGCTGAACAGCAGCGGCAGCGCCTGCTCGCGCAGGCTGCGCCCCGCGCCGAGGAACGTGAGCGGAATGCGCTCGCCGTCCAGGGCCAGGGACGCTCCGGCCACGTCGCGCGCCACGGCCGCGTCGTAGACCAGCGCTTCGATGCGCAGACGCTGCGGGTCCACCACCTCGAACACCAGTTCGCGGGCATCCACCACCTGCCCTGCCACGGCGTTGCTCGAAGCGATGACGCCATCCACGGGCGCCACCAGGGCATCGCGCCCCGAGAGACCCGAACCCAGCGCGGAGATGCGCGCGGAAAGGCTGGCGGATTCGCTCTCGGCCGCCTCGATGTCCTTGCGGGGTACGGTCTCGCTCAGCTCACGCAGGCGCGCCAGGCGTCTTTCGGCCAGTGCCCGCGCGGCGCGCAGCTCGGCGACCTGGGCCATCTGGCCGGAACGCTCGATCGATCCCTGGGCGGGTTGCACATGGGCCAGCACCTCGCCGCGGCGAACGGCCTGCCCGATCTGCGGCAGGCCGCGCGGACCCGGCTCCAGGCGCCCGGCCACCATCGCCTGCACCTTGCCGCCAGCGTTCGGATCCATCACCACCCGGCCCGCCAGCTCGTGCGAGCGCGCCAGCGGCTCCTGTGCCACAGGCTGCGTGCGCACCTGGAGCTGGCGCTGCGCCGGTTTGGGCAGGAACACGCTGCCGTCAGGCAGACGGCTCGGCCCGTTGCCCGACGCCGCGGGAGGCGCTTCGCCATGGTCATGGCCCGGCCCGGCATGGGCCGGCATCACCAGGGCCCAGCCGAGGGCCGCTGCACACATGCAGGCCAGAGCCCGCCGCGCTGCCGGGGGCAGGTTTCGCATGGGATCGCGCGCGGTCATGCGGCACCTCCGATCGGGTTCCGGCGGCCCGAGCCAGCGCGGCGGCGCAGCGCCACGGCAGCCAGCGCAAGTGCCAGCACGGCACCGGCAATCCAGGGCGCCCGGGTGCGCCACGGGCTGCCGGCAGATTCAGGCCCGCTTCCTTCAGGGCCATGGATATCGAACGTGCCCGCCAGCACATCGCTGGCGGTGCCGACGGCCACTACCGCGGCCACGGCCGCTTCGCCTTCGGGCAGCGGCGCGGGCAACAGCGCTTCGAAACGGCCATCGCCGCCGCTCGGGTTCAGGGCCACCGGGTGGCCGTTGATTTCCAGATCGAGACGCGCGCCCTCGGCCGGCCGGTTGTCCGCCGCGTGGTCCAGGTACAGCGACAGGCGCTGCCCGTCGAGCACGCCTACCAGCTCGAAGGCGTCCGACACCGCCGTGAAGCGGGGCAGCATCCCGGCACCAGTGGCCACCGGCGCTTCGTCATCGTGGCCTTCGTGCGCCACCGACCAGGCCGGCAGCAGCGCCAGCGCGACCGCCAGGCTCCAGGCCCGGGTCAGCAAAAGAGAATTCTTCATTGGGTTTGCCATGCAAGTGAAAAGCGGGCGCTCAGCGCGCGCCAGAAAGGGGGGAAGAAAGGGGCACGCCGCTTTCGGACGGAAGAAAGCCCAGCGCCTGGTTCAGCGCGGACACGGCCGCATCGCGGTCCAGGCGCGCGCGCAGGGCCTCTCGGCCTGCATCGGCGGCTTCCTGCTCGATGCGCAGGCGTGTGGGGAGATCGGTCTCGCCCAGCGCGAAGGACTTCTGCATGAAGCCGCGCGTCGCCCCGGCGAGTGTTTCCCGCTCCCGCGCGGCATCCCACTGGGCCTGCGCGGCCGCGTGGCGCGCGTAGGCCGCGGCGATGTCTGCGCGCACACGGGCATGGTCGCGCTCGGATTGCGCTTGCGCTTCGGTGGCTTCGGCCAGTGCCGTGGCCAGCCGCGCCTCGTACCGGCTGCCGCCGCCGAAGGGAATGCGCACGGCCACGGTCAGGCTCTGCTGGTACGCCTCGCCCCGGGCGCCGCGGTCGCGCGTGGTGGCGATGGAGAGTTCCGGGTTGGCACGCTGCTGTACCGCAGTGAGTTCAGCGGTGTGCCGGGCCACTTCCGCTTTCTGCCGCACTTCCGCCAGCGCGGGGTGCGCATCCACAGCCATGCCCGCTGCCGTGCCGGCCGGCAGAGGCTCCACCATGCCCGGTGCGTCCAGCGGCAGGCCTTGCAGTTCCATGGCAGCCGGGGCACCGGGTGCCAGAGCATCCAGCCCGAGCCGAGCCACCTGCAGCGCGCCTTCGGCTTCCGCCATGGCGGCCGTGGCAGAGGCCACTGCGCCCACGGCCTGGTGCCGGTCCACCAGCGCCAGATCACCGGCCTGCACGCGCCGCGCCACGTCGGAGGCCAGATCCCGGGCGCTTTTCAGGCGCTCCCGGGCCCACTCCAGACCGGCACGGGCACGCAGCCACTGCCACCACGCCTCGCGCACGGAGCCGGCCGTGCGCAGGCGCGCAGCCTCCAGGCGGCCGCGCTCCGCGCGCTCCTGCGCCTCGGCCAGCCGCGCGGTGCGCCCTCGCTCACCCGGCAACCAGAGCGGCAGCGCCACTCCCGCTTCGTACTCCCTGGCACCTTCCCGGCCATTGAAACGGTCGGTCTTGGCCGACAGGGAAACGGCCGGCGCCTCGGCTGTCCACTGCCCTGCAGCCTGCCGGCGCGATGCGGCCGACCGCATCCGATCGCCAGCCGCCAACGCCTCGGGCTGCGCAGCCCAGGCGGCCTCGAAGAGGCGTGACAGCGGCGTGCCGGGAGCCGCCTGTGCGTTGATTTCCAGAGCGCCCTGCGGCGCCACTGTCTGTGCCGGCGCCATGCCAGCCGACAACCCTGCCAGGGCGCCACAAAGGCCCCAGCGAAACATATTTCGGTGCATCCGATTTCTCTCCATCCAAGCCTATGGGGGAAGCGATGGATCGGAGAGGCGGCACGGCCCCGTTCCCCTGACCGTCAAGGCCCCTGTTCAGGGGCGCCGCGGTGCAGTACGGACGGCCACGCACGCAGAGCGTGCCAGGCTGGCCGTCATCAGAAGGGATGCAGGGCGAAGGACGCCTCGCCGATCAGGCGAGGCGCGGCCAATTGGGCCTATCGGGCAATGCAGGGGGCGGAGCCAGGGGCTTGCCCTGTGCCCGCAAGGCATGCTCCGCGCGCAGCACGCGCACGTCCGGCTGCGAGCGCGCTACCAGGGCAATGGCACAACCCGCGTGGCAGGCACTGCAATCCTGGTCGGCATCGCCGGACAGAGCGGTGCCGTCCGCACTGCCGTCGGCCGGGCCCTCGTGCTGGTGGGCATGGTGGCCGAAATGCTGGCTGGCCGCCGTGGGCTCGTGCGCGCAATAGCCTGCGGCTTCCGCCCAGGTGAACTGGAGCGGCAGCAGGGTCAGCAGGAAAATGAGCAACCAGCGGCGCATGGCCAAAAATTGTAGCGGGGCCGGACGAAGCCCCCGCCCCGCCTGGGGCCATGCGAAGCGTCCTGCGGACCTCAGACCTTGGCGTGCCGGCGCACCCAGTCGGCGTACTTTTCCACCCAGGTCTGAATGAACTGCCGGCTGGCCTCGCCGATGTTGCCGTCGTCGTCGAACAGGCCGTCCTTTGCCTGGATGAACGCCTCGGGCTGGCCCAGCGTCGGCACGTCGAGGTAGGCCAGCACGTTGCGGAGGTGCTGCTGCGCCAGCGCGGTGCCGATGGCACCGATCGACACGCCCAGCACGCCTGCGGGCTTGCCGCTCCACACGCTCTGGCCGTAGGGGCGGGAGGCGTGATCGATCGCGTTCTTCAGCACGCCGGGAATGGAGCGGTTGTATTCCGGGGTGACGAACAGCAGCCCCTGCGCTTTGGAAACCTCGGACTTGAGCCGCAGCACGGCGGCGTTCTGGTGGCCGTCATCGTCCTGGTTGTAGAGCGGCAGGTCGTCGATGCGCACCTGCACCAGCGTGAAATCGGGAGGCATCAGTTTGACCAGCGCGTCGGCCAGGCGGCGGTTGAAGGAATCCTTGCGCAGACTGCCCACGAGGACGGCGATGGTGAATTGGCTCATGAAAGCTCCTTTGCTTCGGAAGATTGGCTGGAGAGAAGGTCGGCATGGAGGGTCCTGCGGCGACGCGACCCCACTCACATGATCGCGCCCGGTACCGGCGGCGGCTGTCAGGCAAGCGCGCATTCGCTCCAGTGGACCGGAACGGAAAAAGCCCCCGGAACCTGCGGCGCCGGGGGCTTTCAAGGATGGATCGGCCGCACTTCGCGATTCGCGCGGCCGGGCACTTTCAAGGCCTGCGCGCGGCCAGCCGCTCCACCACGGCGACGAGGCGATCGATTTCCTCGAACGTGTTGTAGAACGCCAGCGATGGCCGCACCGTGGCCTCCACGCCAAAGCGGCGCAGGATGGGCTGCGCACAATGGTGGCCCGTGCGCACGGCGATGCCTTCCTGGTTGAGCGCGTCGCCCACCTCTGCCGTCGTATGGCCCGCCAGCACGAACGACATCACGCTCGCCTTGTCGGCCGCGGTGCCGATGAGGCGCACGCCACGCACGCTGCCCAGCGCACGCATGCCGTACTCCAGTAGTTCGTGCTCGTAGCGCGCTATAGCCTCGATGCCGACACGGCCGACGTAGTCGATCGCCGCGCCCAGGCCCACCGCATCGGCGATGTTGCCGGTGCCGGCCTCGAACGTGTTGGGCAGCGGTTGGTACACCGTCTTCTCGAAGGTGACGTCGGCGATCATGTTGCCGCCGCCCTGCCAGGGCGGCATGTCTTCGAGCACCTCGCGCTTGCCCCACAGCGCGCCGATGCCCGTGGGCCCGAACACCTTGTGGCCGGAGAAGACGAAGAAGTCCGCGCCGATATCCTGGACGTCCACGCGCATGTGCGACACGGACTGCGCGCCGTCCACCAGCGCCCGCGCCCCTGCGCGGTGCGCCATCTCCACGATCTGCTTGACCGGAACCACCGTACCCAGGGCATTGGACACCTGGGTCACCGCGACGATCCGGGTGCGCGAATTCAGGAGCTTCTGGTACTCGTCCAGCCGCACCTGCCCGGTGTCGTCCACGGGGATCACGCGCAGCTTCGCCCCCTTGGCGGACGCGAGTTGCTGCCATGGAACGATGTTGGCGTGGTGCTCCAGATGGCTCACGATGATCTCGTCGCCTTCGTCCACGTGCTGCATGCCCCAGCTCTTGGCCACGAGGTTGATGGCCTCCGTCGTGCCGCGCACGAAGATCACTTCGTTCACGTCCGGTGCGTTCAGGAAGCGCCGTACGCGCTCGCGGGCGCCTTCGTAGGCATCCGTGGCGCGCGCAGCCAGTTCATGGGCCGCGCGGTGGATGTTGGAGTTTTCGTGCTCGTAGAAGTGGCTGATGCGCTCGATCACCGAACGCGGCTTGTGCGTGGTGGCCGCGTTGTCCAGCCATGCCAGGGGCCTGCCGTTCACGCGCTCGGCAAGGATCGGAAAATCCCGCCGCAGCGCATGCACGTCGAAGGCGCTGCGCGCGGATGCACCGGCCGCGGGAGCCGCACCCGCGTCCGCCCCTCGGCCAGAAGCCGTGCCGCTGTCGGTGCCGCGCCCCTGCCGCGAGGGATGGGGCGGCGTCACGTAGCCATCGGGCAGCGTGACCGCATCCACGAAGTAGAAGCGCGGCTCGGCCGAAGGCAACGCACCCGCCGCGGCGGAACCGGGCGCGGGCGCCGCGCGGGGCACCTCGGGCACGGCGAACGGCAGGCGGGCCAGCGCGTCCAGCCCACCGGGCTCCCGCGGGCCTGCGGCGGAAGGCGCGCCAGGCTTCGGAAGGTCGCTGAAATAGAAGGGTGACGGTGCAGCCGACGCAGGCGATGCGACTGCCGCGGCACCGCCCGCAGCAGGCGCCACGGCCGGAGGAACACCGGTCACCGCACTGCCGACGCGCGGCTCGTAGGCCGGCAAGGCACCGAGCGCATGGTCGGGTATGCCGTTGCCCGCCTGCGCATGCGGCAGCAAGCCCGGCGCGCGGTTGGCGAGCGACGCCAGGGGCGTCGGCGATGACGGCAGCAGATTGCTGCCCGGGATCTGGCCCAGCGGCACGGGCGTGCCGGGGATGCCCGGCGCGAGTCCCGCAGGGCTGGCCAGCGGGGAGCCGGCGGGCGCCACGTTCACGGGAGCCTGAACGCCCGGAACCGAAGCCAGGGCCTGCTGGCCCGGCGCTGCACCGAACAGCGCATTGGCCATGCGTGCGAGCTGCGCGACATCCAGCGGCGACGGCGCGCCGTCGGCCGCACCGGGCAAGGAAGGGGTCGTCGAGGAGGAAATCGCCATGGGTGCGCCCCCGCCGCTCACTTGTAGGTGTCCGGATAGTCGTGGTAGCGGTTCACTTCCACATCGTCGAGCACGGCCAGCGCGTCGGGCGTGAGCACGGCGAGCGAGCAGTAGAGCGAGATGAGGTAGGAAGCGATCGCATGGTTGTTGATGCCCATGAAGCGCACCGACAGGCCGGGGCTCTGCTCGCCCGGCAGGCCCGGCTGGAAGAGGCCCACCACGCCCTGGCGACGGTCGCCCACGCGCAGCAGCAGGATCTTGCTCTTGCCGTCGGCCACGGGCACCTTGTCCGAAGGGATCAGCGGGATGCCGCGCCACGTGATGAACTGCGAGCCGAACAGGCTCACGGTGGGCGGCGGCGTGCCGCGGCGCGTGGCTTCGCGGCCGAAGGCGGCGATGGCCAGCGGATGGGTCAGGAAGAAGGCCGGTTCTTTCCAGACCTTGGTGAGCAGTTCGTCGAGGTCGTCCGGCGTGGGCGCGCCCGTGAGCGGGAAGATGCGTTGCTCTTCGGTCACCTGGGCCAGCAGGCCGTAGTCCGGGTTGTTGATGAGCTCGCTCTCCTGGTTCTCCTTGATGGTCTCGATGGTGAGGCGCAACTGCTCCTTCACCTGGTCGTGCGGACTGCTGTAGAGATCGGAGATGCGCGTGTGCACGTCGAGCACGGTGGAAACCGCATTCAGGAAGAACTCGCGCGGGTTCTCTTCGTAGTCCACGAAGGTACGCGGAAGCTGGTTCTCCTCTTCCTTGGCCGTGCAGGTGACCTTGATCGACTCGGGGTTCTTGACCCGGTTCAGCCGGTAGATACCTGCTTCCACCGGCACCCATTGCAACAGGTGCGTGAGCCAGCGCGGGCTGATGGTGGAAAGCTGCGGCGCGGTCTTGGTGGCGTTCGCCAGTTGCCGTGCTGCGTTGTCGCCGAGTGCGGTCGTTCCGCCCAGTGTTGCCGACATGTCAAAAACTCCCTGTGGTTCGTAGCGGTGATGGAAAACCCGCAGAGTGTCCCGGCCTCCACTGTCGCGTTCAACATGCTATAGCCGCCAAGCCTCCGTGATCGCTGCGGCGCGCCTCGGCCAGTTGCTCCCCGCGCCCCAGCAGGGCGGACGCGGGCACGCCCAGCGACGTGGCCAGCTTGGACACCGTGACCAGCGAGGGCACGACCGCCCCGCGCTCGATCTCCCCGACGTACGAGCGGTTGAGGTCGGAATACTCGGCCAGCCGCTCCTGGGACCAGCCCATCGACTCACGCGACTGGCGCACGGCGATACCGAAGCCTTTGACCAGATCCGCCGTCATGCGCCCGCCCCTCCCGGCGGCTCCTGGGAAGGAGCGCCCTCCCGGGCATTTTCCCGGGCCGTCGCCTGCGTGATGTGGGCGCCGGCAGGCACGTCGTAGGTCACCCAGACATTGCCTCCGATGACGGCACCGCGGCCCAGGGTGACCCGGCCGAGGATGGTGGCGCCGGCATAGATCACGACGTCGTCTTCCACCAGCGGATGCCGTGCCAGGCCCTTCTGCGGCCGGCCTTCGGCATCGGTGGGGAACCGTTTGGCGCCCAGCGTCACGGCCTGGTAGAGGCGCACGCGTTCGCCGATCACGGCGGTCTCGCCGATCACCACGCCCGTGCCGTGGTCGATGAAGAAGCCGGCGCCGATGCGTGCGCCCGGGTGGATGTCGATGCCTGTCTGCGCATGCGCCAGCTCCGACACCATGCGCGCCAGCAGCGACAGGCCCAGCCCGTAGAGGATGTGCGCGAGCCGGTGGTGGATCATCGCCAGCACGCCGGGGTAGCACAGCAGCACTTCGTCCACGCTGCGCGCCGCGGGGTCGCCCCGGTAGGCGGCCAGCACGTCCGAATCCAGCAGGCGGCGGATGTCCGGCAGCGCCTCGGCGAAAGCCCGCGCCGCGTTCAGGGCGGCGGCCTCCTGGCCTTCCGCGTCGGGCGCGGCGCCCGCATGGCGCATGCCGTGCCCCAGTTCCAGCGCGATCTGCCCGTGCAGGGTCTGCAGGGCGCCATCGAGCTGGTGGGCCACGAACAGGTCTTCGCTCTCGGGCCGCAGGTCATGGGGGCCGAGCCGCAGCGGAAACAGTGCGCCCTTGAGTTGCTCCACGATGCGCGCGACCGCATCGCGCGACGGGAACTCACGGCCCGCCGGCTCCTGCTCGCGGTTCTGGGCTTCGCGCCATTCGCGGCGCACAGCATGCAATCGGTGGCCGATGCCGGCAATGTCGAAGGTGGCCATGGGCAACTTTCCTCGTGGATCGCCCGTGGTCAGTCCTGCACCCAGGGCAGGCCATGGAAACGCCAACCGTCGTCACCGCCGCGGTGCTGCAGCGCGTCCAGTTCGCCCTCGAAGCCTTCGAGCACATTGAACACGGTGCCAAAGCCTGCCTGGGCCGCCGCCTGCGCGGCCAGCACGGAGCGCTTGCCGCTGCGGCACAGCAGCAGCGCCACGGCGTTGCGCCCGCCGTGCGCGGCCAGCTTGGCTTCGAGCTCGCGCGCGAAGCGCGGGTTGCGGGTGAGGGCCGTGCCCGTGGCCCATGGCACGTGCAGCGAACCCGGCACGTGCCCGACGAATTTGCGTTCTTCCGCCGACCGCACGTCCACCAGCACAGCCTCGCCTTCCTGGTGCAGCCGCCAGGCAACGGGTGGCGACACACCTCCGGCATACGCCAGACCTTCGCGCTGGGCCTGCTCGCGTGCAGTTTCCAGTTCGGTCGGCAAAACAGTTTCGAGGGTGGCGGCGGACGACATGGGGAGCTTCTCCTGGGCTATGGATGGAAGCGGCTTTTTTCTTGGAAAGCGCGCTGTCGGCCACTTTAGGTCGCGCCCCACGGAACCCAAAAGAATAAAAAATTAAAACTTCAAAACAAAATCATCCATAGTCGACATGGGGCCGCGCTCTGCGTCGCAAAGCAAAAGCCGCATGCCGCCCGAAGGCTGCATGCGGCTTTCTGGAGGGCAGGCCAGGGCCTGCCCCGTTCGCCGGAAGGCCGGCGAACAGAACAAAAAGGAGCGTTTACCAGCCCGCGAGCACTGCGCCCTTGAACTGGGTTTCGATGTACTGGCGGATCTCGTCCGACTGGTAGGCTTTCACGAGCTTGCCCACCCAGGGCTTGTCCTTGTCGGCCTCGCGCACGGCGATCAGGTTCACGTAGTGGCTCTTGGCGCTTTCCTGGGCAATGGCGTCGGTCTTGGGGTTGAGGCCCGCGGACAGCGCGAAATTGGTATTGATTGCGGCGGCATCCAGATCGTCGAGGGACCGAGCCAGTTGGGCGGCATCGAGTTCGACGAACTTCAGCTTCTTGGGGTTGGAGGTCACGTCCAGCGGCGTGGCCTTGAGGCCGGCGCCCTCCTTCAGCTTGATGAGCCCCTTGTCCTGCAGCACCAGCAGCACACGGCCCCCGTTGGTCGGGTCGTTCGGAATGCCGAAGCGGGCGCCTTCCTTCAGGTCTTCGAGCTTCTTGACCTTCTTGGAATAGAGGCCGATGGGGAAGTTGACCGTGTAGCCCACGGAGACAAGCTTGTAGCCACGGTCCTTGACCTGGGCGTCCAGGTAGGGCTTGTGCTGGTAGCTGTTGGCGTCCAGGTCGCCGGCGGCCAGCGCCGCGTTGGGCTGCACGTAGTCGCTGAATTCGACGATCTGGATCTTCAGGCCGTCTTTTTCGGCCACTTTCTTCACCTGTTCGAAGATTTGCGCGTGCGGGCCTGCCGTCACGCCGATCTTGAGCGGCTTGTCCTGCGCCAGGACGGGGTTGCAGAAGCCGGCGGCGAATGCGAGGGCCAGGGCCGACTGCAGCAGGGAGCGCTTGTTCACGGAATCACCTTGTCGTATGGGAAAGCGTGCATCTTAGGTTTCACGTCATACAACCCATAACAATAGGTTTTCATTTCCTTACAACACCCGGGCATAAACCAGCCCGTGGCGCGCAATGCCATCAAGGAATGTTGTCCCGGGTTACTACCGATTTCATCCCCATGGTTGGCGTCAACAATGGCGCCGCATCGCGATGTTAACGTTAACAAAACACCTTCTGAATGGGAATAGTGCCTTTTGAGGACTTTTTCCTAAGCGCATGACCGGCGCCCGGCGAACGCCCTTTCTGAACGGCTCACGGTGCAGCGGCTGCGGAGGCCACGCCCTTTGCGCATCCGCTCGCAATCACAAGAAATCCACAGGAGACAAACCATGAACCTTGCAATCACAGACTGGCGTTCGCTGAGTCTGCTCATTTCATCGGCCGCCATGCTGGGCTGCGGTGGCAGTTCTTCCCCGGGCGTCGTCCGCTCGGCGGGGATGGTGTACGCGGAGCCCACCCTCCGCTCCGAAGCGTCGGGCCATCAGACGGTCAGCGTGGCCATCCTGTCGCAAAGCGGCGTCCGGACCGTGACCACCGGCGCCGTGAGCGCCGGCAGCGTGGATTCGATCAAGGCAGCGCTGGTGCCCGGCAACCTGGTGGACTGGATTCCCGGCGGAACGGACCAAGCTACCGTGCCCGAGAACCCCGCGCAAACCTTCAATGTGATCCTCGCGAAGGGAAAGTCTGCGGCAGCGCAGTTCAATCTGCAGAAGTACGGTGCGTCGGTGAGCCGGCATGGCGACGCCCCCGGGCCGATGGTGGCGGCCGGCTGGGTGTACAACAAAGGCACGGGCTCGATCACCCTCGGGGACGGCACCACGGTGACGGCCGACCAGGCCGGACGCGCGTTCGAGCGCCCCATCCGCCGGTACGAGGAGACCTACTCCGTGGCGCCGGACGCCGTCGTGTTCAACGTGAACACGGACAACTACTCCAAGAGCGCCGCGGCGAGCTTCGCGTCCATCCCGGTGACGGCGAACTACGACTACAGCACGACGTCGCGCCAGGCGGCCTACGTGCTGTTCGACCGCAGCTACCTGAACGCCGATGCGGCGAAGGTCGTCGCGATCTGGTATTTCACGCCGCAATCCCAGACCGACGGCAAGCCCGTCTGGGAAGTCCCGTCCCAGAGCCCGATGCTCGCGGACAAGGGCAACGACCCCGTCTCCGGGCAACCGTACATGAGCATCAACGCGACGAGCCCGACCTCGGCGCCTTACTCGCGCAGCACGGAGCCCTTCGAGATGATCAAGGACACCCTGTACTACGTGGGTGACAACGAAGTGGCCTCGTATCTGCTGAAGGCGGACATGGGCACGCCCAACGATCCGTCCGACGACAAGGTGATCAAGGTGGATGCGGGCTGGCCCAACAGCGGCTACCAGTATTGGAAGAACATGGAGCTGATGGGGGTGGACCCGCGCTCGGTGACCGACATCTGGCTGACCCATGGCCACAGCGACCACTACGGCACCGTCGTCGAGCAGCTCAAGATGATGGACAACGCCGGCAAGAAGATCGCGCTGTGGGCCTCAAGGGAAGACGCGGTCGCGGTGACGTCGGACATGCAGGGCAATACCTGGAACATCGCGGGCGCCCTCCCCGCGTCCGAGACGGTGATCCGGGCGCGAACCACGAACTTCTACGAGTATGACCGGTGGTACGACTACGGGAACGTGAAGATCATGGTGATCTGGTCGCCCGGCCACACCCCCGGAACGACCAACATGCTGTTCCAGGTGAAGAACCCCACGGACGGGAAGTTCTACACCTTCGGCTACCACGGCGGCTACGGCTTCAATGGCCTGAACACGCCCACGGCCAGCAACGGCTGGCTGCGCCTGTCCTTCCAGCACGGGTTCAGCTACCTGCAGAACACGGTGAACGTGGATTTCGTCTCGCCCCAGCACACGAACCAGTTCCCGATCGTCGAGGTGTACCAGGCGCTGAAGGCCTACAACCGAGATCCTGCCAATGCCGGCCGGCAACTGACGATGCTGGACGCCATGTCCTCGCGGGTCTTCGACTCCCCGAGCGTCAACGGCACGAAGATCACGAGCGAGTTCTCGAACCAGCTGGAGAAGCGCCGCTCCGTGGCCTCGTATCGCGCGAGCGATGCGGCCAACACCACCTACAAGAGCATCGAGACTTCGGGCCCCTTCAAGCCGGGGCGCGAGAACGGGCTCACCGCCGTGCGCGCCACCGTGCTGGATGAGGGCCGGATCATCCAGGGGTTCGTCGGCCCGCAGAACAAGAACCCTCGCCTGCCGCTGCTGGCCAACGGCATCGTCACGGCGACGGACCAGTACACCAATGATCCCGGAGGCTTCTACGTGCAGGTCGCGCTCGACGTGCAGGACTCTGGCTACAAGGGATACATCCCCGAGGGCTACTCGCAGTTCAGCCCGGGCATGAACGCGACCATCGTCTACAAAGGCGGCCCGGTCGAGTCGGTGCACGCGGCCAAGGGTACCTTCCATCCGCCGGAGTACCTGCGCACGCAGCGCGTGAACTCCCTGGCCGACGCCCGGGCGATCCTGCAATCGGTCAGGAAGGGCAGCACGGTGACGCTGTCGCTGACGCCCGCGAGCGAGATCGTGGTGCCGTCCAACGTCTCGCAGACCTTCCAGTAACGACCCCGCGGCGCACGCGGCCGGCCGCATCCGGCCGCGTGCGGCCCTGACATCTTCGACCGCCTGAAAGCCCGATGCCCATGAGCGCACCCTGCCCATTCACGCCAGGAGCCCTGCTCCGAAGCCTGGCTGTCGCGGCCTCTCTGCATTGCGCAGCCACGCCGTCCTTCTCCACCCCCGGGCCGTCGGCCTCCGGCCCGGGCGATGCGCGCGCAATGCACGATCTGGCCGATCGCTACCGGGACGGAACGGGAGTGCCGATCGACAGGCAGAAGGCGTTCGAGCTGTACACCGCCGCGGCGGACAAGGGGGTGGCGGACAGCCACTACCAGCTGAGCAAGTTCTTCAACGGCGGATCCGGCGCCACGATCGACATGGCGCGCAGCCGCCAGCACCTCCTGAAGGCCGCAGAGCTGGGCCACGGGCCCGCGCAGGTGGAACTCGGGTTCGCCCATCTCAACGGCGCCGGGGCCCCCAAAGACCTGGCGCAGGCCTTCAGGTGGTTCGATGCCGCGGCCCGGAACCAGGTGGTGCGTGCGCAATGCATGCTGGGCGACTTCTATCGGGGCGGCCTGGGCGGGGTCCGGCAGGACCATGCCGCGGCAGTGCGCTGGTACCGGAAGACGGCCATGGCCGATGACCGCTGCGCGTCCAAATCCCAGTACGAGCTCTACGTGAGCTATGAGGCGGGGCTGGGCGTCAAAAAAGACCCGGCCAAGGCCATCGAATGGCTGAAGCGCTCGGCGAATGCGGGCAACCCGCAGGCGCAGAAAGCCCTTGGCCAAGCCTACCACCGTGGCGCGGGAGTGCCCGCGGACCCGGCGCTCGCGCGGCAGTGGTGGCTGAAATCCCGCGAGGGCGTGGCACCCCACGATGACCACGAACACGATGACCACGAGGACGGAGCCCCGGACGCCCCGAAGCCTCGCAGCGCTCATCCCCACGCGCACTGAGGCCAGCACGCCGGCGGCGGGACGGCGGCCTGCCCCCTACCGGAACCACGACAGGTCGATGGCATCCGCCATGGCCTGGTAGCCGGTGTCATTGGGGTGCAGGTGGTCTCCGCTGTCGTAGGCCGTGCGCAGCCGGGAGGGCGCATCGGGGTTGCGCAGGGCCGCGTCGAAATCGATGACGCCGTCGGCCTGCGCTGCATTGCCCCGTATCCATGCGTTCACGCGCGCACGCTTGGCATCGCCCGCCGCGTCGTAGTACGGGGACGGCTGGCCATCCGGCGCCAGCGCGTGGTCGAACGGCAGCAGCGTGCCCAGGTAGATCCTGATCCGCGCGGACCGCGCGCGCTGCACCAGGCCGCCGAGCCCGGCGATGATCTCGTCGGAGGTCACCGCCTCGCCGGGCACGAGGTTGGAAAAGCCGATGTCGTTGATGCCGATCAGCACGATCGCATGCGTAGCGCCGGTGGCCTGCAGCACATCGCGGTCGAAACGCCCCGCGCCGCGCGGGCCGACCCCGTCGTGCAGGATGCGGTTGCCCGAGATGCCGGCGTTCACGACGCTGACCCCCGAGAGGAACGGATCGGCCGCCACGCGCCGCGCGAGGGCGTCCGGGTAGCGCCGCGAGGCATCGACGGTGGAGGCGAAGCCGTCGGTGATCGAGTCGCCGAACGTGACGATCGTGCCCCGGGCCGAGGCGTTCTGCACGTCGATGCCGCTCACCCAGTAGTACGCGGTGGTCGGCGCGGCCGAGGGCGCGATGTCGGTGGCCGACACCCCATTGCCCGTGGCCATGTAGGTGTTGCGCACGCCCAGCTGGTGGTAGGTGCCCAGCGCCGTGCGCGGGCCGACATAGGCCGAGACGGCCACGTCGGACAGGGCCTCCAGCGGCATCGGCGCCACGTCGCTCCAGGCCTCCTGGCCCACGGGCAGGGTGATGGAGGCCTGGCCGCCGAAGGTCAGCGCCACGTCGGTGCCCGGCTGGATCCGCGTTCCGCCGGCGCTGCGCGCGATGTGCAGCGCGCCGATCGTGAGCGCCGCGGGCCCGAACAGGTTGGAGACGCGCACCCGCACGCCGGTGCCGCCGGCGGCGATCCGCATCGTCTGGCGGACCGTCTGGTTCTCGATGCTGGCGGGCGGGGCGCTTCCGAGGGCGGTGGCGGCGTTGTAGTCCGCGACCGGGGCCGTCCAGGCGGCCTGCAGGGAGGTGGCGCCCCCGCCTCCTCCGCCTCCGCAGCCCTGCAGGACGGCGCCCGCGCAGAGCGCGCCCAGCAGGGTGCGGCGGCGCAGGGGAAGGGATGGGGCGAGGGGCGGGATGGTCATGGGCACTGTCTCCTGTTGGAATAGGTCTTGGGCGCCGGGGTCCGGGCGGAAGGCACGTTAGCAGTGCGCTCTGCGCCCGGTCTTTCAAGAACGGATGCGCGCGTTCAAAAACCGACCCAGGGATCACCCTGAGCCCGGTTCGGCGCCGCTGTCAGTTTTCGGCAAGCTGGGCCCGTTACGTTGCGCCCATGGATGCCGACGCCGCCTCCCGCCCCGCCGCGCCCTGCGCTCAGGCGGGGCTGCTCGCGCCGCCCGCCTGGGCCGGCCCGCCGATGGGCTGCTTCCGGCTGGCGCCGGCGGGCACCGCGCAGCTCGGTTCGATGCCGGCGGATACGCTGATGCTCTGGACCGGCGGCGCCTGCGCCATCGAGATGCGCTGCGACGGTCTCCACCGCGCCTGGCGCCGCACCAGCGGTACGGTGGACCTGCTGCCCGCCGGCACGGTGGTGAGCGACGTGCGCTGGGACGGCGACGCGATGCACTGCGCCTGGGTGCATCTGGAGGGGGTGCTCGCGCCCGGAACGGCGGCACGCACCGGCGTGCAAGACCCACACATCACGGACCTGGTCCAGCGGCTGGAAGCCCAGGCGCGGGAGGCCCAGCCCTTGGGCACGGCCTACGTGCAGGCGCTCGCGCTGACGCTCGCCACCTATCTGCGCGGCCGCTACGGGGACGGGCACCGGGGCGGCGGACACCACGGCGCGCCCCTCGCGCAGCCACGGCCGCGCGCGCGGTGGGAGGCGCTGCGCGCCTACATCGACGAACACCTCGGGCGGCCGATGTCGGTGCCCGAGATGGCGCGCACCATCGGCTACAGCCCCAACCATTTCACGCGGCTGTTCCGGCACTCGTTCCAGAAGTCGCCGCACCAGTACGTGATCGACCGGCGCATCGAGCGCGCGCGGCTGCTGCTGCTCGACCCGGCCCGCTCCATCGCGGAAATCGCGGCCGAATGCGGGTTCGCCACGCAGGCGCACCTGAGCAGCGCCTTCAAGCGCCGGCTGGGCCTCACGCCCGGCGAGTTCAGGGCGGGCCGAGCCTGACCCGCTCGGGCGGCCGGCGCCCTCCCCGCCTCAGCGGTGGCTCAGCCGGCGCACCGCCCAGTCGCCCAGGCTCTGCACGGCCTGCACGAAGAAGATCAGCACCACCACCACGGCCAGCATGATGTCCGGCAGGAAGCGCTGGTAGCCGTAGCGGATGCCCAGGTCGCCCAGGCCGCCGCCGCCGATGGCCCCGGCCATGGCCGAGTAGCCCGTGAGGCTCACGAAGGTGATGGTCAGGCCGGCCACGATGCCGGGCAGCGCCTCGGGAAGCAGCACCTTCCAGACGATCTGCGAGGTGGTCGCGCCCATCGCCTGCGCGGCTTCGATGAGGCCGTTGTCCACTTCGCGCAGCGAGGCTTCCACCAGCCGCGCCACGAAGGGCGCCGCGGCGATGGTGAGCGGCACCACGGCGGCCGCCGTGCCGATCGAGGAGCCCGTGATCAGCCGCGTGAACGGGATGATGGCCACCAGCAGGATGATGAACGGCGTGGAGCGCACGGCGTTCACGATCCAGCCGACGATCTTGTTGGCGGGGCCGTTCTCCAGCACGCCGCCGCGGTCGGTCAGGCGCAGGAACACGCCCAGCGGGATGCCGATGAGCGCACCCACGAGGCCCGAGATGCCCACCATCACGAGCGTCTCCCACAGCGAGCTGACGAACAGCTCCAGCATCATTTCCGAAAAATTCTCGAACATATCCGCCTCAGCCTTCCACGGTCACTTCTTCCACCACCACGCCCTCGGCACGCAACTGCGCGACCGCCTGGTCCAGCCGGGCCCCCTCGCCGCTGGCATACACCGCGAGCGAGCCGAAGGTCTGGCCCTGGATCTCGTCGATCTGCCCGTGCAGGATGGACAGGTCCAGCCCGTGCTCGCGGATCAGCCGCGAGAGGATGGGCTGGTAGGCCCGCTCGCCCGCGTACGACAGGCGCAGCAGCCGGCCCACGCCGCCCTGTCCCTGCACGGCGAGCTGCGCGGCGAGGTGGCGCACGTGCTCCAGCACGCTCTCGGGCAGGTCCTGGGGCACGATCTCGTCGATCAGGCTCTTGGTGATGGGCTGCTGCGGGCGCGTGAACACCTCCAGCACGGGGCCCTGCTCCACGATGCGGCCCGCATCGATGACGGCCACGCGGTCGGCCACCTGCTTGATGACCTGCATCTGGTGGGTGATGAGCACCACGGTGAGGCCCAGCTCCCGGTTCACCTGCCGCAGCAGGGCCAGGATGGAGCGCGTCGTCTCGGGGTCGAGCGCGGAGGTGGCCTCGTCGGAGAGCAGCACCTTGGGGCGGCTGGCGAGCGCGCGCGCGATGCCGACGCGCTGCTTCTGCCCGCCGCTGATCTGCGCGGGATAGCGGGTGGCCAGGTGCGACAGGCCCACCAGTTCGAGCAGCGGGTTCACGCGCTCGCGGATGGCGGCGCGGTCCATGCCAGCCAGCTCCAGCGGCAGCGCCGCGTTGTCGAACACCGTGCGCGACGAGAGCAGGTTGAAGTGCTGGAACACCATGCCGATGTCGCGCCGCGCCGCGCGCAGGTCGGCATCGCCGAGCTTGGTGAGGTCCCGGCCCGCGACGACGACCTCACCGGCCGTGGGCCGGTTCAGCAGGTTGATGACGCGCACGAGCGAACTCTTGCCCGCGCCACTGCGGCCGATGATGCCGAACACTTCGCCCGGCTGGATGTGCAGGTCGATGCCCCGCAGTGCTTCCACGGGCCCGGTCGGGCCCTGGTAAATCTGGGTGATACCCCGTAAGTCGATCATGGCTGTGCGCTTGGCGTCGCGCCCGGCGTGGGGCGCGGCGGTTCTGGAGAAAAGAAGAAGAAAAAAGAAGAGAAAGGCGGGAGGGACGGACGGCGGGAGCCGGGCGCCCGCAGGCAGCGCAGCGGGCGCGGGCGCCGCCGGGCCGGTGGCCCGGGCCGTCTCACGGCAACCAACGCCGGCGAGTGCGCGACTGTACGGGCTGTACCGGCCGATGCCAACGAACCAGGGATTGGATGCTAAGACGCCATGGTTATGAACGTGCGAGCGCGCAGGTCCGGGCCGCTCGCCCGAATGCGCATTTTGCTATTGTATTTATAGCAAACTATTGAATGGATACGGCGGCATGGGCGCGTTTTGGCTTCAACCCTTGGGTGAGCCCACCATGCCCAGCACCTTGTGCACCAGCGCCTGCGCATCGAACGGCTTGACGATGAGTTCCATCTGGTGGGCCACCAGGAAGCTGGGGTCCATGGCCGCCTGCTCGGCGTAGCCGGTCATGAGCAACACGTGGATCTGCGGCAGGCGCTCGCGCGCGAAGTCGGCCACCTGCCGGCCGTTGGGCCCCGGAAGCCCCACGTCCGACACCAGCAGGTCGAAGTGGAGCGCGCCCGAGAGCATCGCCATGCCTTCCGCCCCAGAGCCCGCCGACATCACCTGGAACCCCAGGTCGCGCAACAGCTCGCAGACGAATTCGCGCACGGTGGCGTCGTCTTCCACCACGAGGATGGAATCGGGGCGCTTGTCGGCCGCGGCGCTCTCCAGGCCTTCGGGCACGTCTTCGGCCACGACCTGCTGCGACCGCGGGAAATAGAGCGAGACGCAGGTGCCCTCGCCCACGGTGCTGTCGATGGCCACGGCGCCGCCCGACTGGCGCATGTAGCCGTAGATCATCGACAGGCCCAGGCCCGTGCCCTGCCCCAGCGGCTTGGTCGTGAAGAACGGGTCGAAGGCCAGTTCCAGCACTTCCTTGGACATGCCGTGCCCGGTGTCGCAGACCTGCACCCGCACCAGTTCGCCCGCCGGCAGGCCCATCGCCTCGCGCTCCTGCGCCGTGAGGCCGGGGCCGCCGTCCGGCAGGTTGTCGCCGTTGATGCGCAGCTCGCCGCCTTCGGGCATGGCGTCGCGCGCGTTGATGGCCAGGTTGAGCACGGCGCTCTCGAGCTGGTGGGCATCGGTGAGCACGGGCCACAGCTCGGCCGGTATCTCGACGGCCAGCGAGATGTTCTCGCCGCAGGTGTTGCGCAGCATGGACTCCAGGCTGCGGATCGATCCGCCCACGTCCACGGGCCGCACGTCGAGCGGCTGGCGCCGCGAGAACGCCAGCAGGCGCTGGGTGAGCGCGGCCGCTCGGCGTGCCGAGGACAGACCGGCCTCCACATAGCGGGGAATGTCGTCCATCTGGCCGCGCGCATGGCGCTGGCCGATGAGCTGCAGGGGCAGCACGACGCCCTGCAGCATGTTGTTGAAGTCGTGCGCGATGCCGCCCGTGAGCTGGCCGATCGCCTCCATCTTCTGGCTGTGCCGCACCCGGTCCTGCGACTGCAGCAGCGCCTCGGTGCGGGCGCGCTCGTCGGTCACGTCGCGGCCGACGGCCTGCACGAAGCCATCGCCGGGCACGGCCGTCCAGTCGATCCAGCGGTGGGCCCCGCTCTTGTGGCGAAAGCACAGCGTGGCCTGGTGCCGCTGGGCGGCCTCGGCCAGGCGCTGCACGTCGTGCGGCGCCCGCGTGGCCTCTTCGCCATGCAGGAAGGACAGCACGCGCCGGCCCAGCGTCTCGTCTTCCGAATAGCCCAGCGTGGCCTGCCAGGCAGGGTTGACGGCGGCGATGGTGCCGTCCAGCCGGGCCACCACGAGCATCGCGTCCGACAGCAGCCAGAGCCGGTTGCGATCGGCCGTGCGGTCGGCCACCTGCTGCTCCAGGGAGGAGGCCAACTCCTTCAGGCGCTGCTGCGCCGTGAATTTGCCGGTGGTCTCGATCACCGTGTCCATGAAGCCCGCCACGTTGCCGGCGCCGTCGTGGACGGGGCTGTAGCAAAAGGTGAAATAGGCCTGCTCGTCCTGGCCGCCGCGGCGCACCACGAGCGGAAAGTCTTCGTAGTACATCGATTCGCCCGCCAGCGCGCGCTCGGCGATCGGCCCCACCGTCTCCCAGGCCTCGGCCCAGATCTCATAGAAAGGAAGACCCAGCACGTCGGGCTTGCCGCCCAAGATGGCCCGGAAGGCGTCGTTGTAGATCGCCGTCATCGCGGGGCCCCAGACCAGGCATTTCGGGAACTGGGAGGCCAGCACCATCTGGGCCGCCACGCGCAGCACCTCGGGCCACCCCGCGATGGGGCCGAGCGGGGTCGCGGCCCAGTCGTGCTCTCGCACGCGCTCGCTCATCTCGCTGGCGGTGTGGGGAAAGGTGGAGGGCGTGCGGAAAGGGACGGCCATGGCAGACAACGCGTGGGAAGACGGACCGGTGGCGCACCGGTACCGCGACGGACGGACCCGGTGCCGGCCCGAGGGGCTGCGGCCTGCACCGGGTCCGCCCGCATGATGACACGCTGCGCACCCCCGGGCCGCTCCGGGGGCATGCGACCCCTCGCACCGGTGGCACGTTCCGATGTGCGGAAATGAAAGGCTGCGGCCGATGCGCCCCGCAGCGCACGGGCTGGCGGGCGGCCTTGGCAACGATCGCTATGCTTTTTATAGCAACAAATGACCAGAATGCAGCGGCATCAGGCCGGTTCGGCATCCAACCACGTGCTGGGCGGCCGCCGCGGCACCTGAATGGCGGCGCCGCGCCGCTTCTGCCGCCCGGCGTCAGGCCTCGGGCGCGCTGAAGCGGGTGTCGAAGGTCTGCTGCACGTCGAGGCGGCGCCGCAGCAGCCCGGCCGAGAGGTAGAAATCGGCCGTGCGCTGCTGGTCGGCCAGCACGGCCGCGTCGATGGGCAGCCAGCGCGTGGCGCGCCGCTCGAACTGCAGCCGCGCTGCCTCGGCCGGGATGCCGATGATGCGCGCCAGCGTCTCGCCGAACGGCTGCGCGTTGCGGTACGACCAGCGCTGCGCGCGCTCCACGCGGGCCTTGAAGTCGGCCAGCGCGTCGCGCCGGGTCGCCAGCGCCTTGTCGGTGGCCGCCAGGAAGCTGAGCCCGCTCGACAGCCCCCGGCCGCTCACGAGCACCCGCGCATGGCCGCTGGTTTCCGCCAGCGCGGTGTAGGGCTCCCAGGTGGCCCAGGCATCCACCGCGCCCTGCGTGAGCGCGAGCTTGGCCTCGGCCGGCGGGATGAAGCGGATCTGCGCGTCCTGCGGGCCCAGGCCCGCCGATTCCAGCGCCTTCAGCGCCACGAAGTGGCCGATCGAGCCGCGATTGGTCGCGATGCGCAGCCCCTTGAGGTCCGCCGCGGAGCGGTACGGCGCATCCGGCCGCACGAGCACGGCCGTGCCGTACGGGTCGGAGCGGTTGGCCGCGAAGGCCTTCACCCCGCTGCCGGCGGCCAGCGTGAAGAGCAGCGGCGCATCGCCGATGGGCCCGAAATCCACCGCATCGGCGTTGAGCGCCTCGGCCAGCGGCGCCGCGGCCGGGAACTCGCTCCACTGGATGTCGTACGGCAGCGGCTGGCGCAGCTCGCCCGAGGCTTCGAGCAGCGCGCGCAGGCCGCCCTTCTGGTCGCCTGCGCGCAGCACCGTGCGGCCGGCCGATGGGTTCCGGCCCGTCTGCGCGTGCGAGAGCGCCGGCGAGAGCAGCGACGCGGCCGCGGCGGAGCAGGCGGTCGCCATCCAGAGGCGTTGGAAATCACGGCGTTGCATGGTCATCCTGGCTTTCGGGGTGGGAGGGGGAAAAAAACGGAAGGCACGGCCCTGGAGCCGCGCCGGAGCAAAGCCCGCCCACGGGGGCGGCGCAATGCCGTGCCCCGTGGACAGGAAGGCTCCGTGCCCGCCGACCGGGCCGGTCCGGCGCCGCGCCGCCGACCCGCCGGCGCACCAATGGCTCCGGAAGGAAAGCGTCCGGACGGCCCTGCCCGCCGCGCCGGACGTACTGCATTGCCGGTACGGGCGCGGTGGAGGGGCCGGCGAAGCGGATGGGAACGGTGGCTGCAGGCATGGCGCCACCTTACGGACCGCGCCCCGGCCCTCCAACGAAGAAAAACGTCTGTGCACATGCGGCCCCGTTCCGGGCCGGCGGCGCCGTGCCGCAGGGCGCCGGCCGCCCGGCGCGGCGGCAGCTTCAGTGCGCGGCGGATGGCCTGCCGCCGGCCGCCATGCGCACCGCGAGGGCTGCGGCACAGGCCAGCGTGGCCAGCGCCACCACGCCCATCCAGCCCCACTGCGACAGGGCCACGGCGCCCAGGGCCGAGCCTGCGGCCATGCCGATGAATACGCCGGTGAACAGCAGCGCGTTCAGTCGGCTGCGCGCGGCAGGGTCGAGCCCGTAGACCAGGGTCTGGTGCGCGACCAGCGTGGCCTGGATGCCGAAATCGAAGCCGATGGCGCTGACCACCAGCAGGCCCAGTTGCGCCCAGGCGGGCAGCCATTGCGCGGCGGCCAGGAGCGCGAACGACACGAGCGCGAGCCCGGCGCCCAGGCGCGTCACCCGCTCCGGCCCGCTGCGGTCGGCCAGCCGGCCGGCCAGCGGCGCGGCCAGGGCGCCTGCCGCTCCGGCCAGGCCGAACGCCCCGGCCGCGGCGCTGCCCCAGTGGAACTGGCTGTGCAGCATCACCGCCAGCGTGGACCAGAAGGCGCTGAAGGCCACCGACAGCAGGCCCTGCGCGAGCGCGGCGCGGCGCAGCGGCTGCTGGGCGCGCCAGAGGGATCCCATCGATGCCAGCAACGCGCCGTAGCCCAGGTGCGTGGTCGGCGCGAAGCGCGGCAGCCCCCGCCAGGCCGCCACGCCCAGCAGTGCGACGGCCACCGCAGCCGCGCCGTACACCGCGCGCCAGCCGAAATGCGCCGCGCCCAGCCCGCTCACCACGCGCGACAGCAGGATGCCCAGCAGCAGCCCGGTCATCACCGTGCCCACGACCTTGCCGCGCTGGTGCGCGAGCGCCACCGTGGCGGCGGCGGGCACCACGTCCTGTGCCAGCGTGGCGGCCAGGCCCACCGCCAGGCTGGCGGCCAGCAGCGCACCGATGCCCGGCGCCACGGCGCTCGCCAGCAGCGCCACGGCCAGCGCCGCCGCCTTGGCGAGGATGATGCGGCGGCGGTCGTAGCGGTCGCCCAGCGGGGCGAGCAGCAGGATGCCGAGCGCGTAGCCCAGTTGCGTGAGGGTGGGCACGAAACCCACGGTGCGCTCTGCCGCATGGATGTCCGGTCCCAGCACGCCCAGCATGGGCTGGCTGTAGTAGAGCGATGCCACGCTCACCCCGGCCGTGGTGGCCAGCAGCAGCACCAGGGAGGCGGGCACTTCGCCCGCAGCGGCACCTGTGGGCTGCGCCGGGCCGGCTGTATGCGTTTCTTGAATGGAAGCCATCGCGAACCTTGGAGACGAAAGAATGGTCCGCAGTGTCGTGCGCTTCACTGCGCTGCGGTAGTGGCCTGCGGCGCAGATCTGTCATACGCTATGCGCATGACCACGACCGCCGCCCCCACCCTGCCCTCGGGCACGGACCGCATCGAACTGCTGCAGACCTTCGTGCGCATCGTGGAGAGCGGCAGCCTCTCGGCCGCGGCGCAGCAACTGGCCACGACCCAGCCCACCGTGAGCCGGCGCCTGCAGACGCTGGAGCGCGGGCTGGGCCTGCGCCTGCTGCAGCGCTCCACCCATGGGATGAAGCTCACCGAAGACGGCGAGCGCTGCCTCGCCCATGCGAAAGAGCTGCTCGGCAACTGGCGGGCGATGGAGTCGGACCTGCGCGGTGCGCAGGACACGCCGCGCGGCACCCTGCGCGTGCAGGCGCCGCACGCCTTCGGGCAGGACCAGTTGATCGTGCCCCTCACGGCCTACCTGCGGCGCTATCCCGACGTGTCGGTGGAATGGCTGCTGCACGACCGCCAGCCGGACTTCATCGCCGAGGGGCTCGACTGCGCCGTGCAGGTCGGCCCCGTGGCGGACCCGTCCGTGATCGCCCAGCGCATCGCCGAGGTGCCCCGCATCGTGGTGGCCTCGCCCGCCCTGCTGGAGCGGCACGGCGGCGCCCCGGCGCATCCGCGGGCATTGCTGGCCCTGCCCTGGCTCGCGCTGCGCACCTACTACCTGCGCGAAGTGGTGCTCCACCCCGCGGAGGGCGGAGCGCCGCCCTTGCGCGCGGGCAGCGCCAACGGCGCGGAGACCCTTCCCATCCAGCCGCGCATGGCGACCGACAGCCTCTATGCGCTGCGCAACGCGGCCCTGGCCGGTCTCGGGGTGGCGCTGGTGTCGGCCTGGGTGGTGCAGGACGACCTGGCCGCCGGGCGGCTCGTGCACATCGTGCCGGGCTGGCTCGCCGCCGCCCTGCCCGTGCATCTGGTCTACCCGCCCACCCGGCACCCACCCGCACGGCTGCGCGCTTTCCTGGAGACCCTGCGGGAAGCGATTCCTTCGATCGCCGGCATGCGGGTGTGAGGCGGGGGCTCCGGCGCCCGTCGACGTGGGCACGCTCAATGCCAAAGGCTCGCTGTACCTCACGCGGCCCTCGCTGGCCGCGCGCACGGCCACGGCGGCCCGGTACCAGGAGCGTGCGCGGATGGCCGCCCCCGCGAATGGGTGGTGGCGTGGTTCGCGAACCGGGAGCCCTGGTACGGCGAGCCCGGCGAGGGGCCCGACGACCACCGGCCGCCCGGCTCAGGCCACCTTGAGCGCCGCCCGCCCTTGCGCCGAGCGGTCCCGCTCCGCCACCCGCTCGCGCACGCGCGGCAGCAGTTCACGGCCATAGAGGACCGCATCGACCAGCGGGTCGAACCCGCGCAGCAGGAAGGTGGTGATGCCCAGGTCGTAGTACTTGAGCAGCGCGTCGGCCACCTGGTCGGGCGTGCCCACGAGCGAGGTCGAGTTGGAGCGCCCGCCGTTCTCGCGCGCGATCGCCGTCCAGAGCCTTTCGTCCACGCGGTCGCCCAGCGCCGCATCGGACAGCAGACGGCGCGCGCCCTCGCTCTGCTGCGGCCCCGTGCCCCGCGTGTAGCCCTGCTGCACCTTCAGGCGCCGCGTGGTCTCCAGGATCTCCCCCGCCCGGTCCCAGGCCTCGCCCTCGGTGCGCCCCAGGATCGGGCGGAAGGAAATGCTGAACCCCGGGCTCCGGCCATGCCCGGCCGCCTCGGCGCGCACGCGGCGCACCAGGTCCCCGGCCTGGGCCAGCGATTCGCCCCAGAGCGCGTAGACATCGGCATGGCGGCCGGCCACGCGCAGCGCGGGCTCGGAGGCCCCGCCGAAATACAGCGGCACCCCGCCGGGCTGCAGCGGCTTGACCTCCGACCATGCGCCCTGCACGCGGTAGTGCGCGCCCTCGTGGTCGAAAGGCCGGTCCTCGGTCCAGACGCGACGCAGCAGCCCCAGGTACTCGTCGGTGCGCGCATAGCGCTCGTCGTGCGAGAGAAAGTCGCCATCGCGCCGCTGGTCTTCGTCGGAGCCGCCCGTGATGGTGTGCACGGCCAGCCGGCCGCCGCTGTAGTGGTCCAGCGTGGCGAACTGGCGCGCGGCCAGCGTCGGCGCCACGAAGCCGGGCCGGTGCGCCAGCAGGAAATGGATGCGCTCGGTGGCCGCCGCGGCATAGGCCACGGTCAGCACGGTATCGGGGCTGGTGGCACTGGCAGGCACCAGGATGCGGTCGAACCCCGCGTGTTCGTGCGCCTGGGCGAAGGCTCGCACATAGGCGGTATCCACCGCCGGCCCCTGCCGGACGATGGTTTCGGACACTTCGTGCGGCTGGATCATTCCGATGAACTGGGCGGGCATGCGGACTCCTTGTGTGGGCCCTCGCGGGCCGGTGCATGGCGGGGAAAGGGGAAGACGGGCGGCCATGGTCCCCCTGCGGCGCCGCAGCCGGCAACGAAGGAAAACGCCTGAGCAACTGCGCTTTCCGGCGCAATCGGTGGAGAAAGAACAAAACCGCCGATGCATATGCGAAACCGTCAGTACCGTGCGGCGCGGCGGGCTGCTGCAATCGGCCCATGGTTTCTTCGACGCCCCACGCGCCCCCGGCCGCGGCAGACATCGGGCCGCTGCGGCGTTTCGTGCAGCGGTTCACGCAGCTCATCGACACCCGCCCCGCCGAGCCCGAAGTGATCCGGCACGGCAGCGCCCTGCTGGCCGAACTGGTCGCGCAGGACGGCTGGCTGCCGGCCGATTACGCCCGGCCCGACCCGGCGCGCTACCAGCAGTACCTGCTGCACGCCGATGCGCTCGACCGCTTCTCGGTGGTGAGCTTCGTCTGGGGGCCGGGGCAGTCCACGCCCATCCACGACCACACCGTGTGGGGCCTGATCGGCATGCTGCGCGGCGGCGAGGATGCCCAGGGCTTCGCGCAGGACGCCGAAGGCCGCTGGCAGCCCAGCGGCCCCTCGCACCGGCTGCGGCCCGGCGATGTCGAGGCCGTCTCGCCGCGCATCGGCGACGTGCACCGCGTGGGCAATGCGTTCACCGACGCGGTCTCGGTCAGCATCCACGTGTATGGCGCCAACATCGGCAACGTGCACCGGTCGGTGTACCCGCCGGAGGGCGGCCGCAAGCCCTTCGTCTCGGGCTACAGCAATGCGGCGCTGCCCAACCTGTGGTGGGCGCCGGCCGCGACGCCACCGCCCGCAGCCCAGGCCACCGCATGACGGACCGCCCGCCGCCCACCCTCCCCTGCATCCGCATCCGCGACTCCATTCCATGACCGCCCTGCTCACCCCCTCCCGTGCCGTGACCGCCCCCGGCACCGTCCTGCAGGCCCTGCGCGCCCGCACCGAGATCGCGCTGCTCGACGTGCGCGAGGAAGCGCCGTTCGCGCAGGGCCATCCGCTCTTCGCGGCCAACCTGCCCCTGGGCCGCATCGAGGTGGAAGCCTGGGCGCGCATCCCGCGGCGCTCCACGCCCATCGTGGTGTACGACGACGGCGAAGGCCTCGCGGCGCAGGCCGTGCAGGCGCTGCGCCGCCTGGGCTACACCGAGGTATCGGAACTGGCCGGCGGCCTGCAGGGCTGGAAGGACGCCGGCGGCGAACCCTTCATCGACGTGAACGTGCCGAGCAAGGCCTTCGGCGAATGGCTGGAGGACCGGCGGCACACGCCCTCGCTCTCCGCGCTGGAGGTCAGGGCGCTGCTCGACGAACGCGCCGACGTGGTGGTGCTCGACGCGCGCCGCTTCGACGAATACCAGACCATGAACATCCCCGGCAGCACCAGCGTGCCGGGCGCCGAACTCGTGCTGCGCGCCCGGTCGCTTGCGCCCGATCCCGCCACGCGCATCATCGTGAACTGCGCGGGCCGCACGCGCAGCATCATCGGCACGCAGTCGCTGGTGAACGCCGGTATCCCCAACCCGGTGGCTGCACTGCGCAACGGCACCATCGGCTGGCTGCTCGCGGGGCAGGCGCTGGAGCACGGCGCCGCACGGCGGCCCGGGCCGGTGGATGGCGCCGCGCGCGCCGATGCCGCGATCCGCGCGCGCGCCGTGGCCGACCGCGCGGGCGTGCGCCGCGCCAGGGCCGCCGACCTGCAGCGCTTCGCCGCCGAGGCAGGCCAGCGCACCACCTACCGCATCGACGTGCGCACCCCCGAGGAATATGTCCAGGGCCACGTGCCGGGCTGGCGCAACGTGCCCGGCGGGCAACTGGTGCAGGAGACCGACCACACCGCGCCCGTGCGCGGCGCCCGCATCGTGCTGGTGGACGGCGAGGACGCCACGCGCGCCGACATGACCGCCTCGTGGCTCGCGCAGATGGGCTGGGAGGCCTGGGTGTGGGACGACGCCGTGGATGCCGCCCGCACCGAGAGCGGCTCGCCGCTCCCGCTGGCGCCCGAGCCCGCCGGCCCGCTCAACTGGGTCTCGCCCCGGCAACTGGCACGTTGGCTGGGCCTGCCCGATGAAGGTGGCGCCGCCACCGCCACCGCGGCCGCCGGCGCCGCGAACGTGGCCGTGCTGGATTTCACGGCCAGCGCGCGCTACGTGCAGCGCCACATCCCGGGCGCGTGGTTCGCGCTACGCTCGGCCCTGCCGGCCGCGCTGGCGGCCATCCCGCGCGCGGACCGGTACGTGCTGACCTGCGGCACCGGCTTCCTGGCCCGCTATGCGGCGCAGGACGTGGCCCGCTGGACGGGCGCGCCCGTATCGGTGCTGGAAGGCGGCACGCAGGCCTGGATCGACACCGGCCTGCCCCTCGACCACGGCGAGGCGCGCCTGGCGTCGCCGCGCACCGACCGCTACCGCCGCCCCTACGAAGGCACGGACGCGCCCCGCGAAGCCATGCAGGCCTACCTGGACTGGGAGTTCGGCCTCATCGCCCAACTGGAGCGCGACGGAACGCACGCCTTCACCGCGGTCTGACCGCCGCAGCGGCCGATGCGCGCGCCTTCGCGGAAACCGCCGCCAAAGTACGGATAGAATCCCTTCCGGCCGCTGCAATGGCGGCCCATGCGGGTGTAGTTCAATGGTAGGATTTCAAACCAAAGAACAACACTCGCAAGCCATTGATTTCAAAAGACTTTTTGAGATTTCACCTCAAAACTACAGTCTTCAAACTGACCCACTGAACTGACCCACCTAGTCTAGCGTGCTCCGCTAGGAGGTGGGTTTTTTGTTGCTTGCCACAACAGTCAAAATCATATGAAATTGACTGATATAGACTTCATAGAGCAGATCTACTTGACTGCTGGAAGCAAGCTTCTGCTAAATCCAACACAACTGGAAGAACTACTTGGTATCTCAACCAAGCAGCAGTCGAAGCTCAGGACGGAAGGCCGGTTTCCCATTCCCTTCAAGAACATTGGAAGGCTGGTCTACTATTCAATCTACGATGTGGCTGACTTCTTGTTGAATGGTGAAAGCACACCTTCCAAAGAAGTTCATCAGGAAGCACCCGTCCCCATCGTCAAGAAGAAGCCTTCTAAGGCCAAGGCACCAGTTCAAGATCTATCGCATATCTTCTTGATTCATGCCTTTTCTCAATCTTTGGAAGAACGTGTACTACTACGACAGGAGCTAGCTTATCAAAATAAAGGAAAAGCTAGTTGACGCTACCTTTTTATCGCCATAGAGTACAACCATCAACAAGCAAAAACTATGTAAAATCTTGTTGAGAACAGGCAACTGCACACTACTCTATCCTGGAGAAACATTGATGGCTGAAAAGAAACTGACACTTGCTGACATTCTTGCCAAGCGCAAGGAATTTGAAGACATGGTTGCCGCACAACTGGAAGCAGAGCGTCCCGCTGCGCTCGCTAGTGTTCAAGAGCAGATTAAGCTCTTCAGCTTCACGGCTGACGAATTGGGCTTTCAGTCCACGCCGGCTCCACGTGCTACCAGCAGCAACAAGGCAAGCAGCGGTGGCACCCGCGTCATGACCAAGCCTCTCAAGTCCATGCACGACATTGGCCTGAATGGTGTGTGGCTCGCACACCCTCCCAAGTTCTTGGAACTGGAAGGCGCTTTCACCACCTACAAATCTGGCAAGTCTGTGGATGCATGGCTGGTTAATCCCACCGATAAGGTCACCAAGCTCAACTTCCTCAAGAAGCTGTCCAGCCGCGAAGGCAAGGTTCCCACCAAGGAACAACTGGGCGAGATCACTGAAGCCGAATTCAAAGCGGCCTAAACGCTTCTTCCTTAGCAAAAGCACCCTCCAGGGTGCTTTTTAATTATGGGTTGAATAAATAAAATTTATTTCATAGCAAGTCATGAAATGAGTTGCGATTTGATGCAACTCAACCATTCATTAGGTAGTGGCTATCAAGGCAGTAGTGAGAGAATCTTGCCTCTTTAATAACGGAGGGAAGATGTCTGCCGATCTCGCTGCAACGTTCTACACCATGAGCTACGGGCAAGAACTTGCCAAATCCATGGAGAACAATCAAGCCGATGTGCTTGTTCTCACATTTCCTCAGTATTTCAGTATCTTGGAAGACAAGACAAAGAATAATCCACGGCTTGAAAATACTATACGAACTATTCTTGCGAATACTTCATTTGGAAAATACTGGGTGGGGACTTTTAGCCCCAATGCTTCTCAGCCCTGGGTAGGTCCTACTGCACAAAGTGCCAATGACGTTATTGCCATAACGAAGACATTAAATGCCATTGGCATGGCAGGCATTACGAGTTATGTGAAGAGCACTTCTACTGGAACTTACATAATTATCAAGGGCTATGCTGCTCGCCGTAGCGGAGCCCTTACTGGGACAAGATACTTAGCCACCAATCCATTGATGATGAAGTTTGGACTTGGTGTTCAGAGTTTAAAGGGAATTGCGATTGGCGGTTTTATTCTTGGTGTGGTTGTTTCCACCGGTATAGAGGTCATAGATTTCATTTTCAACAATGAAAAAACCATGTATGACCTTGTAGGAGGTATCGGTGTAGAAGCAGTAAAAGGGGGGCTTGGAGGTCTGGTTGCTTATGTGGCGGGCACATTTGTTGGTTCTGTCACTGCGGTTGCAATCGCACCTCTTGTGATAATGGGTATCGCTGCATTTATTGCAGGAACTTATTTAAATAGCAAGGACGACGAATATCAAATAAAGTCCAAAGTTATTTGGGCATTGAAGAGATTGCCTGAGAATACTAAACAAGGTTTATACTGGGTAGATGAAAAATCAGAGTCTTGGATAAATGGCGCCAAAAATGCCATTGAAAATAATGAACGTAAAATAAGTCAAGATTTGGTCCATTGGCTTTGCCCCATATGCAGGAGATATTAATTGTCTGAAGGCATTAATCGCCATGAAGTGTTGAAGGTTCGAAAAGCGATGTGGCTGGGCATCCCGGTGAATTTCTTTTTGTTGGCTATTACTTTCTCATTTGGAGTGCCAGAATTTTTTGGAATAATGCATGATATTGAGTCGGGAGCGCCTGTTGTGAGAACATCGGTTGTTTTTCCTGGGTTTATTGTTGCGATGCCTTTGTGGATTCTCGTGCCATTTATTTCTATATTAAAAGCAATTCCTGTAAATTGGAGAGGAATCGGCTTCCTTGTGAAATTGCTTAATATAAATATCTTTGCTATTGCTGTATTTATGATCGTTGGTATGCCTATTTTGACATTGGCACAATATCATTACATGCCAAAGCTTGGATACTCGAAATGTAATGAGCTACAAGGTCACCCAACCATGTGGTTCAACGACTGGGTCAAGAATCCAGAATGGTGCGTGCGAGGGAAAGATAGAGCCTGGGTTTTGCAGCAAGCTCAGGAAACAAAGTAGCGAATCGCCGCGGATTGAACTGCCCCCAGAGGTTGGAAAAATTCAAGAGGGCAGCTTATTCCTAGATTTAATGCCCATATCATTCAAAACAAACACGCATTAGTGTGTTTACACCCGAAATAAGAAATTAGCATAATAAATTCAAAACAATGACAAAGAGATTGAATGTTAAATAACTTGATTGGATTTATCGGCATCTCAAAAGAGTGGAGCATAGCTATCTGCTCTGCATGCATAACGGCAGGGGCAATGTATTTTGTTGCAGACAAAATTTTATTTGCAGACCGAATTGCAGTAACAAATCAATATAAAAATGAAATTGACAATTTAAAATCAATTGCTCAAAAACAAGACGGCAAGCTAGAGAGTTCCGCCCTAGCCTTAAAACAAAAAGACGCCCAGATTTTTGATCTCAAAAAAGAAATATCCATACTCAAGGATTTCGAAAACGCGATCCCAGAATGGAAAAAGGCTTTGACCGAAGAAAGGGCAAAAGCTACCACTTTGCAGCTCAATATCAACCAAGCCCTTCAGAACTCCAACGATCTCAAGCAGGCTTTAGATAGCTGCAATAAAGAGAATGAGGAATTAAAAAACGGCAATGCCAGACTGAAATCCATCATTGCAATATACGCTCCCATGTTAGAAAAAAGAAATGAGCTAAAAGAGATTGAGAAAAATAAAGAACTTGCAGAAAACCACATTTCAGAACTTGAAAGAGACAACTCAGTCTTTGGCCACCTCAATGCGCCAAAAATTGCACAACTTAAGCGAATTTCATCAGAATATCAACAACAGATAATTCAACTGAGACAGTGCAACAAATGAAAATACAAGATTTGACTTTCTCTAATAAATTTCGTAAAAGATACAGAAGAAACGAAAATGCCTCCAGTTGGAAGCTAGAGGCATTTAGAAATTCAGGAAGAAAATGAGCTTTAGAGGGCCATACCTGATGAGAATATTTAAACGCATTTAAATCTAATTGTCAAGGGTTTGCATTTAATTCCTGAATTTCGCAAGAAAATAAAGGATATTTATGTTGACCAGTTTTATAACCTCTCTACCTGACAAGGTGAGAAGCACAGACGATTTTCAGTATGGGTGCAAATTCAGGAAGAAAGACAAGGCTCTGAGGCACTTGTATGTAGAGCTTCCCCAGTCCTATAAGAAATACATTGCCTTAGACATAGACAGACCTGGTGCAGCCTACTTCTGGGACAGCATTGGCCTCCCACCCCCGACCTTTATCATGGTCAATCCAGAGAATGCCCATTGCCACTATCTCTATGAGTTGAACACCCCTGTCTATTACACAGAGAAAGCCCGCAGAGCCCCACAGAAATTCTTTGAGGCCACAGACATAGCTCTCACCAACATGCTAGGGGCCGATCTAGGCTACGTCGGTCACTTCGTCAAAAACCCTCTCCACCCCCACTGGCGCCTCATCCACCACCCAGCCAGGTACGACCTGGAAGACTTCAAGGAGTGGGGAGTCGATCTCAGGGGCCATAAGCACAAGCAGCGCCTCATAGAGTCACCAGGGGGCCGAAACACCACCCTCTTCCACACTTTGAGGCACTGGGCCTACCGAGACGTCTTGCAGCAGGGTTCCTATGAGCTTTTTCAGCAAGATGTGGACGCCAAGGCACTCTCCCTCAATGGAGCCTTCCTTGACTGCGACAAAGGCACTCTCCCCGCCAAAGAAGTGCTCTCCACGGCCAGATCTGTTGGCACTTGGACATGGAGGCACAGGGCCACCATAGGGCAGCAGAAGAACCGTGGGGTCATGCAACTACCAGCGGACATGTCCAAGAAGGCCAAGCAGGCTGCTGGAGCTTCCTATGCACATGCCAACAACTCTGCCAAGCAGTCCACCAAGGAAGCAGTCCTTCAAGCAGCGATTGCCTTGAAGGCAGCAGGCACTCCTGTCACGCAGCAATCTGTAGCGATCCGTGCTGACGTGTCATTGCCCACAGTTCGAAGACTATGGAACGAAGTAGATACCCAGCTTGGACTTTATAAGAAGTGAACATTAAAAGCGGCGAAGGAAATTTATTTGCTTTCGCAAATAGTCTTTCTTTGCTGATGTACTCTTATTTAATTCTCTTGACGATGTACTTAGTTGAAAAATCAACTATATGATCATTTTGGTGCTATCAGATATATACCCATTTATGGGTTATCCCAGCAACCAGAATTCCAAAGGACTTCCAACCTGAATTCCTGATCCCGACAGGGCATCATCAAAGAAAGAGCTGTCCGCAGGACCAAAGCAAGAAGATAAAGAAAAATTGGCGCACGACGCTTAGGAAGCATTTTTCAAAGATGAATATTTTTCATCTCCAACTCAATCCCACTCAAAATCTCCGTCAACAATCTAGTTCTTCTTTCAGTAGCATGCATTGCACCTTCCACGATTGACCTCACCAGGATTCGTGGATCAAGTGTCTGAGCCAGAACCTTGTTCAAACCTTTAGTGGTTCCAAAGTCTCTTCCAACCTCTGCATGCAGCAATTTTCGAAGATTTCCCTTTGACAATCCAGGGAATTTATCAAAAACTTTTTGAGGGTGTAGAAATTTCATTAACACAGGAGCAATCAGCATCTCAACGTGGTCGTATTCGGAGAAGTGCTGGATGCTCTTTCCCGATTCGATAAACGCACCCGTCTTAAGTAGCTCCTCAATAATTCTCGCGCCTTCTTCTTCAACGACTCCGGCTGGCACCTCATCTGCGTAGCCATAGTAGAAAGGGGTTGGAAGGGGTTTTTCCAAGGCAGGCCGAGCAACAGCAGCCATTGAATGGCAGAACGATGCTACGACTGTGGAATGCCCTGCCGCAGCAATCGTGATCGTCTCCAGCGCAGCATTGAAGTCAGTCCAGCTTAGAAACTCACCAGAAGGCAGCTCAAGCCCTCGCTGCTTGTCGCCATGGCCTTCAAAGAAAATCAGCGGCGATGTCGTGGCATTGCACTCCTGCTCGATGAGTTTGAACAGTTCGGATAGCTCATTCAAGGTTTTTGCGCTACGAAGAAAAACCTGCTTTGAAATGAATGGAGCTTGCTCAGGCATTAGAGCCAAAATTTCATCTCTAACCTTTTCATGCTTCCCTCTTCCTGTCTGAAGGTCACCATCCTTCAGGAAATCTATCAAGAAGATCCGATTGGCAGGAGCAGCAGTGCAGCGAGAAATTTTTAAGTTCATATTTAAACCTTCACATTGGAGTGATTGAAATAAAAATCGCCATACCAGTATTCTTAGCTCAACGACTTTGTATAGAGCCTCATCATCCACTCAGGAAGTCCCCATATTTCAGGACAACGGCGAGAAAAGTACATTCTTTCTCTTGCCAAGCGAATCATTCCCTCCATATGCTCAGGTGGGCAATGCTCCAAAAACAAGAAATAGCGTGGCTTCCACTCACGTCTGACAAGCCACATCCAGAGCACCAGAGGCAATCGACACAAAAATTTTATCATTACCTACATCTACCATGCAA
This sequence comes from Paracidovorax konjaci, assembly GCF_900112675.1. Classification (GTDB taxonomy): domain Bacteria; phylum Pseudomonadota; class Gammaproteobacteria; order Burkholderiales; family Burkholderiaceae_C; genus Paracidovorax; species Paracidovorax konjaci. Next base: position 74,552 of record NZ_FOMQ01000003.1, read on the forward strand.
GTAATGAATGTCAAGCCCTCCAGCCCTGCTCAATAACACCGCATTCAACTGCACATATTTTCGTTATCAATTCTTCTTTGGTGATATTACCCATCGCAAATGGGCTCTCTTTAATATCAAGAGCCAAAAGCCTTTCCCTCAATTTTGACTCACTCCAGTTAGCATATTTCGCTCTGCACTTCTGATTGCATTCCTGAACATCTTTCTTCATCACATCTAACTCACCTCGCAATTATCAATAAAAAAAGCACCCGAAGGTGCTTTTTTCATTTCTTCATCCATTCTTCAAAAATTTCCCTCAAGCCTGCATGTCGAAGAATCATTGATTCGCAGAATTCAGGATTCTCTTCCAAGAACTGATAGAGTGGGTACTTGTCAGGCTCAATCACCAAGCCCTCTTTATTCACATCAATGATCAGGTCCGCAAACTGGGGCGGTGGGCCGATAATAATCAAGTTAGGATATGCCAAAGCGATCAGCGTGTCGCCAATTGTCTTGTTGGTGTCCTTGCGAAAAAGTGGATCAACGTGGGCTTCAAAAAATGCCAGATAGATGGTCATGATGTCCATGTGTGGTGCTAGTACATATTCGCACCCCAGCAAGGTTCTGGCAGAAGCTCTTTTGCAGCATCTCTTTTCCTCAATAAGTTGCCCCCATTCTATGGGGGCGTCTTGATCAGCTCAAGAAGGTGTGACCGCAGCGGTGGCAGAAGAAGCCGCTGTCATACAGAGCCTTCCATTTGGGGAACTCCACTTTGTAGACTGCCGACTTCCTGCGATAGCTCCAGACTGCATGTGCAAATACAGCCCAGAGTGCCAAGTTCATGTAGCGGAAGATCGCGTCAGGACCGCTGGCCGCAAGCCACGGCGAACTCACCAGAGGCAGCACGCCCAGAGCAAACACAGCCCAGAGCGCCGGCTTCTTCGGAGGGCTGAAGCGCTGCGCAAGACTGGTCTGGCTCACACCGTTCATGGTGCCCACGTAGCCTGTCGCACCACTCCCCAGACCCACCCCCGTCACCGTGCCAGAACTAAGGGAGGTGCCGCTATCCAGAATGACACGGACGGACTGCACATGGTCGCTGCCGCACTTGGGACATTGGATACCCATTTCTATCTCGCTTTCTTGATTGGCTTGTCTACATGAACCGGCAGTTACTTGGCTGCACGCTTCACAGCTAGATTGCTAGCCACGGTGGATTGCGGGTTGCCGTACAAGGTAGCTAAAACGTCCCAGAAGGCAGTAGAGCTAGCTGGGCCGTCACCGCCGAAACCGTCAAAGTGGTAGGCAAGGCCAAGGGCATGGCCGAACTCGTGGGTCACGACGTCTTGGGTCACATCGCAGCGGCCATTGCCCAGATTCACATAGACAGGACTGGAGCCAATGCCGTTCTGGTTGTCTGGCTGAGTTGGATTGCCGACGTTGGGGCCGGTAGCCACGTTCGCGCAGAAGCCTGCATAGTTCGTGGAACCCACTGGCACATACGAGGTGCCATAGCTCACACGGATGAAGTTGCCACTCGCAGGCAGGGTGTCGGTAGCCTCCATGACCAAGGAGCCAGAGAGCTTTGCGTTGATCTGGGCAATGGAGGTGCGAACCTTGGCCGCGTAGTCTTGCTCAGTGGCCGTAGCAGGAACTGGCGCATACACGGCAACCTTCTGGGCAGGGGTTCCAGACCAGCGCCATGTGCCAGCAGGCCGGTTGCCCGGCAAGAAGTCAATGTTGCTGGATTTCACATAGGCCGCGACTTGCGCATCGGAGGCCGCCGCGTTGTCCTCTCCGGTGGGCTGTGCAGATTCTGCGCTGCCGTCGCTTCCTCCCCCACCACATGCCACCAGGCTCATCACCAAGACGCTGGCTGCTGCCAGCTTCAGACCGAGATGCATCTTTGCTACTTTCGTTAGAGAACTTTGGGCACCAACCAGACTTTTCAGGTTGATACACAACTCTAACGCATGTTCATCTTTGAAGGTTGACAAACAACCATTGGGGTTGTCAGAGAACTTGGAGTGAGCATGAGCCCTGAGAACAACCAACACGGAGAGCTATTCAAAAGCATCGGGCGCACGCTTGCCCAGCGCAGAGAAGCTAAGGGCATGACCCAAGACCAAGTATCGGAAGCCCTTCATATCGGCACAGAGGCTGTGTCCCGCATGGAGCGAGGGATCACCATGCCCACGGTGCAGCGTCTGGCAGAGTTGGCCGAAATCTATGAGTGCGGCATCGATGAGCTACTGATTGCCAGCAGCACGAGGACCAGCGACCAGGCCGAGCTGATCTCTCAGATTCTTCATACCCTTCCAGAAGCCGACAGAGCCATGATTGTTGAGGTAGTACAGAAGATTGCAGCTAGATTGAAGGATAGACTGTAAAAACCTTACTATTTTTATCGCTCATAACCGCAATCCAATAAAACGTAGTTATCCAAAAATTTCAGGAATATTTTAAAACCAACATCAAATCATGAGCCCTATCTCATCCAGATTTCAGAGACTCGAACCACTAAGCATTGGACAACGCATTTCTATTGCACTTGCAGCGCTGCGTTTCTTTTCACCATTGAATTATGAGGAAAATTGCGTAAAACTAGGAATGGAAGCAGGCAAAAAATCTACAAGACCATTTTCTGGAATGGATTTCGTGAGATTCCTTAGCGTACCAGGTGTTCTTCCTGAAAGCATATTAACCGATCCAAACCGTCACTATCAACGCATTGATGAATTGCTCCGATCCCTTGATCGCTCAGGATTTCTTTCTTACCAGGGCTGCGGGCAAAGCCCTTTTCTCGGGAGCATTTACTATACATTCCGAGAAATGACAGAGAAAGAAAAATCAGGGGCTCTATTTCTGGGCCGTGCTTTAGGCCCCTCTTTCCTTCACTGGGCTTATAAAAATGGAACATATCAAATTACCGGCGCTACTGAAAATGGCGATCGTCATGCGGGAACTGCCATAGCTATTGCTCCACGCTGGCTAATGACTTGTGCGCATGTAGTAAACGACATGCAAGTCGACCTAGACCAAAATTCAAATGGTAAAGAATTCAAAATAATTAAACAAATACCACACCACTCTGTTGATGTGGCAATCATTGAAGTTGATCGGGATTTGCAAGTAGTGCAAGGTTTAAACTTCAAAGATCCCAGTATTGGAGAGCGCGTTTATACATTTGGCTACCCGAGAATTCCTCTTTCTAGAGAAGCGTCATTGGTTATGCAGGGTGGCGAGGTATCAGTAGAGGAGATAAGATCATTCAAAATGGAAAGTTTTTTCTCTTTTCTGCCATTGCACGCCCCGGAAATAGTGGCGGGCCAATTATTTCGGAAGATGGCCATGTAGTTGGGATAGTTTCGAGAGAACTATCTGAGAACGACCCACTCAAGCAACCATTTCATGCAGGAATATCTGCATCGATTCTTGACAGTGCAATCCAGGAACTCGGTTGTCCTATCACGCTTCCGCTCGAGAATTGGCAGTAGTCGCTTGGCCGACCTCCTAGACATAATTCCCATATAACGTGAATGGCGCGGAGCCACGAATATTGCCACAACGGGTATAGTGAACAACGCTTCTGAACTTCAAGCAACCTATGCAAGTCACCAACCAGAGCAAGCCATTGACCAACAACCAAGAAAAAGTCTTATCGCAATGGATCAAAAATCAGCCCCTCTACAAAGAGCAAGATCCTCCAAGTAACAGGGGGCTCTCATCAGAGCAGGCAGACGCCATCATTTCTATCCGTAAGTGAATCTCAGCACAGACAAATCACTAAGAAGCACCTTCGGGTGCTTTTTTATTGTCTTGCTTATGCAGGCTACAATCCACAGTCATGTTTGAAATCAAATTAACAATATTTCTGCTTGATCAAGACTTAGGCATCGACAACATAGACAAGTGGAAAGCACCCAATAATTCTTAGGTGCCGTTCTACCTTGGCATTACGCCAGTGGAAGGCTTGACCTTCCCTCCGATAGCTATGAAGCAGGCGGCAAGCACCTCACCACCTGATCTTGATTCCCGACGCTCCGTCGCTGTTGAGATATTTCTCCCTAAGCGACAAGATATCCCGCTTAACTGCATGTTTGGGCTTTTGAGGTGCGGTTTTAAGTATTGGCTTGATACCGTGCGCCTCGTTGAACTCTTCTTCAGAGAGTTTGATAGCACGCAAATACCACTCCCTGGTGCCGTCCGCACCTTCTACAGCAGGCCCATCATCGCGGTGTAGTTGCCCCCGCTGATACCAAGCCGCAGCACCGCTGGCCGCTTCAATCGCCGGCCCGTCAACACGGTGCAGCCTGCCCTTCAGATACCAGCGACAGCTACCGTCTGCGTTCATGACGGCAGGGCCATCTGTGCGGTGCCGCACACCAAATTGCCACCATTCTTCACCGCCCCTCTCCCCAAATGACGGCGGGCCCATCTTGGTGATGTAGTTGGCCTTGAAAATACCAAGATTGGGTTCCGTCTTCTTCAATGCAAGCTGGTCCATCTTCACGATGGAGTTGATCATTGAAATACCACAGCCTTATTCCGCCTTCGTTGTATAAACCATTCTTCATTGCTGGTCCTCCTGCGCTTTTTCTACCCTAGCGCATGCAAACCAAAAATCAATCTTTCCACCAATAGTGGATCTCCGATAGCGTATCGATCACCCTGATTTTTTCGCAGCATCGACTGGTACAGGGGAGTAAGTTTGAAAGAAAATCGAGTCAACACAAGAGGCGATAGGAAATTTCGCAACCACAGACACCCATCTGAGATACAAGAAATCCATACAACAAAAGCACGATAAAGTGCTTTATTTCTTGTTTTGCATACCGCCTCTTTTCAAGGGCTTATTCTTTAAGTTGTGTAGATATTCAAAGCATCCAATAAGCATAGCCCTTCGCTCCAACCTACCTTGGATCTCATGCTCTCTTAATTGATCCCAGCCTGACCAACCGCCTTCTTTCTCACGCCTTTTTCTCTCACGAGTCATCTCTTCTAAAGCTTCCATTTCGCTCCAGTAGAGCTTGTCAGCAGCCTCCCTCCCCAACGCCTTCGAGCCCATTGCTGGGTTGACGAAAGTATCTTGATTGACAGGCTCTACATTCAACGAAGATTGCTCCAGAATCTTCTTCATGAATTGCTTATCAAATTCCCACTCTCTTGAATCGTCGGACAACCCCTGCTCATTCTTCCAATGGTCATACTCTCTCTGCTTTTGCTTTATTGTACGATGAATTAATTCGTCTTGATATATGATATCTGAGCGAGTGTCGAAGCTATCTATTTTCGCGAGGCTTTTCTCGCAAGCGTTTTCTTTAGCCTGCTCTCGGATCAATTTAATTGCATCAACCGTTCTTTTTATTATTCCCTCATTCATATGCACCTCCTTTATTAATATAGAGGATACAAGCAGCAAGTCAACAGTCAATAAAAAAGCAGCCCTATCAAGATTCTGCCTAGTAAGCGAAAGAAAATATGGGGGATAAGTTTCTGCTCATCATTAAATTAGCAAACGTTTTTTGAATGTCAATCGCAGCACTACTTTTTTAAGCACCTACGGGTGCTTTTTTATTGCCTACGCCAAACGTTGGGCTCTCACCTTTGCGTGGCTGTACGATTTTCTTTAACAAACACACAATACAACCTATACAGCGATCACCCATCAATTGCCGAATAGTGGATAGGCCACTTTTAGGAGGGTTAATTACATGACTTAAAAAAAACAAAGGAATTCATCATGAATATTTCAGAGCAAAACTATTTGCACAATCTCGACGGGAAAATTGGATTGGCAGGCGTTCCCTCAGACTTCGTTGACCTCGTTCTCACCGATCCGCCTTACGGCATTGCTGACGGCGCGAAGCTCACAAAGACTAAAGGCCAGATCGTCAGCACTAAACAAGCTTGGGGCAACGACTTTCAGGATCGTTGGGAGCACATTGGCAGCTACTACCAGTGGCTCAAGCCTTTGCTAGGGACGAAGCACACACCTAAAACAAAAATCCAGAAAATATGACTGGGGGTCAAATGAACGAAAGAACAATAAATAAAATAGAATATAAAATCACCCCATTGGGTGCTTTTCTCTTTGCGTTGGTTGGCTTTGTACGATTTTAATGCAAAAGATGATTTTCAATCTTCGTAGTTAGCAGTGATTTCATTTACTTCAAGCCTCACATGCTCAGGATTTTCAGAATCCCTCCACTCATTGAGAACCGATAGCTCCAGGTGAATGCTGGCATCTTTGGTTTCAAAGCTACCATTTCTTATGCCTTCAATGAGTCGTTCCTTCATGTTCTCAGGAACATGCAACATCAAGAGATTTCTACTGCCACTGTTTCTGACATAGATTTCAATTTGCTTTTTCATTGTCTGCCTTCTACTTCTCAAGAATATTCATCAGCACTGCATGGAACTCAGGATCATCGCCGTCCCTAAGTGCGAGTTCTGGTGAGAGGTAGGGTGCAGGACACCAACTCACTTCATCTTCGTCATGCAGGAGATGAGGAAATATAGGAACCCCATTCTTGAAGGAGGCAAGCAGTTCTTCAACAGTCAGCTTCTGCCCATCCAAAGCCACGCAAGCTGGACACTGCTTGCCAGAGCAAACCACCTTCATCTTGGCTGAACCTTCAAGCCGTGCCTTACATATCGCTGTGTAGGTTCTTCCCAGGTCCTGCACCAGCTTCTCAGCCAGGTAGGTGTCACAGAAGAGCATCAAGGCGTCTTTTGCTTCACCATGCTTGTAGGAATACGGCTGAGTGAATTCAAACAGCACCGTCCATAACTCCCTGCCTTGCCCATCCTTCAGAAATGGATCAGGCAAGAGTCCATACCTTGAAAATGTGGGAACCACATCCCTCAAGAAGTCTTCTTTGGATAGTGCGTAGGTCTCAACTCGGACGGGCTCAGTTTTGACCAGTTTACCGGCAGCAGCCTTATGTAGATTTAGGTCAATCTTTTGCCTAATGTCACCTATGGTTTTAGCCCAGTGTTCAGGTGTCGGGTCTTCACCTTCAGGCAGGTACCGTTGAATTACCCACTCAGCCATCATGTAGTGGTCTTCAAGGGTGAATTCGTCGGGAGGCTTGTTCTCTAGGTAGAGCTTCTTATCCTCAAGCTCAGAAGCAGGCCAGCGCCGAAAAAACTCCTGCTTTTCCAAGCCAAGCTTCTTCTTGATGCCGCTGAAAATTCCCACGCCGCGTACTCACTTGAATTAGAACTTTGCATAGCGAGCTATGCAGCCGCCACACATCCACTCGCCATTATCGTAGATGCCACCCGTCAGATCGGTTCTCTGATGACATCAGCCACACACTTCATAGTAGGTCGTGTCTTCATATCTGTACCGTTCTAGCTCCCTGTATCCCTTCTGATTGGACCGTAGGCTCCGCGGCAAATCTACCGCAGTTGTTACACCAACTCATATACCCTTGTAATTGTTATTAAATTCAGGAAATTTCCTCAGTATGAACCGACTTAATCCAAGGCTTCATCTGCATCTTTGAAAAATGGCACATCTTTGTACTGAAGAATTTTTTCCGTTTCTTCTTTCAAAATTTCTGGTGCGTACTGTTGTGAATAAATTGTGGCATTCGTACCTTTACCCTCGTGTCCCACCAAGTCTTCATTGATGGCCTGAATAACCTTGTGCTGCTTCATACGATTGATGGCTGTATGACGGAAGCAGTACATAGTCTTCTTCTCAATTCTCAGTGAGCGAAGAATCTTCGTGAAGTCTTCGCTAATAAATGTGGAATAAGTCTTTTTGGCTGGTTTTTTCAAATCAAAAAGCATCCCCAGCCCTCTTAAATTCAAATACTCAAGAAAACCGAACCGCTCAAGAAGTGAGTTCAAATAAATTACCCGATCACTGCTTTTGGTTTTTAGCGACTGATTGCGGCCTTCGTTCTCAGTGATCCGAATAGTGGTGATTGCCTCACCTACAACAATGTCATCAGTCCAAAGCTGGCAGATTTCATTGGGTCTTGCGCCACTAGTTAAAAGCAGCAGACAGATGAACAGCAACTTTTGATTTTTCTGCAACTCTTCGCAAGAGAAAATCTTTTGAAGATCATCATTGGTGAAGGGCTCTCTTTCGCTTTCCTCAACATTGAGTTTGTGCCCAACAAAAGGATTGCTGGCAGTTGTCTCTCCGACTTGAATGAGATGGTTGAAGAAAGTGGAAAGCGTGCCAAAAATGTTTTTGATCGTATTATCCGATTTACCTTCTTCTTTGCGCAAGTAGAGCAGGTAAGAATAAATGAGTTTCCTGTCCACGCTGCCAAGCTCATAAACCGCATGACGAGTGCAGTATTCAATAAATTTGGAGATGAAGCTGCTGTATTTATATTTGGTGTTTTCGGTGGTGGTCAGTTCATTGATGTAGCTCTCCTTCAGTGGAGTAAGCTGATCGATCTGAGCCTCACCTTTGGGCTTCAATTTGTTTTGAAGCCTTTCATACAAAGCCGCCTTTTCCTGGCCTTCTGGGCTATTGAGGTATTCTTGTTGCCTGCGTGCAGCAACGTCTTTGTCAAGAAGCTCTTGTTGCATCCTGAGCTTTTCAAGATCCCGCTTGTGAGCTTCAGCTTTATGAAGCTCCTGCATCGTCATAAATTCAACAAGATTCCTGGAATCCTCACCTTCGTTGGCCGTGACTGACTTAATGTTTCCTCGCTCATCATATTCAATATTGAATTTTTTGATGTTTTTATAGTCAATCATTTCAATTCTGGCTTTAAATTGAAGCGCCAAAAAACGAGCTACTTTAATGTCAGTGGTTCTCAAACTGAACCGTTTGGATACTTGCTTACCGTTGGCCTCATAGACCTGACGGAAGTAGTAGATACCATTTTTGCGCTTTTCCAGCAACCTGCCGTATGTCATCGATCCGCCACTATGTGAAATGACCCACCAAGAACAGGTCAGTTCTCACTCTGTAGAGTGGTAAGATCTCGCCCTCTGAACTACGCCAACTGACACGCCTAAGTGACACACTGGTGTAGTTCACGAAAGAAAAAAGTCCTTGTAAATCAATGACTTAGAGTGCGGGTGTAGTTCAATGGTAGAACGGCAGCTTCCCAAGCTTCATACGAGGGTTCGATTCCCTTCACCCGCTCCAATTTCCCCAGCCCTCGATCGCCAGGCGGTCAGCGGACGGCCGATAGCGCAAACGCCAGCCAGGACAGCGCCAGGCTCCCCGCCATGACGAGGCAGAAGGCCAGATAGGCGGGCACCGCCAGCGTCGAGACCACCCCGATCGCCAGGGCCGCGCAGCCCATCTGCAGAAAACCGAGCAACGCCGAGGCTGCCCCGGCCTGCTGCCCGAAGGGCTGCAAGGCGATGGCTGTGCCCAGCGGGTTGATGAGGCCCATCCCCACCAGGAACACGGTCAGCGCGGCCGAGAAACGGTAGACATCCTCCCGTCCAAGCCACAGGGCGAGGCTCCCCGCGAGCGCGATGGCAATGCCCGCCATCGCCGCCCGCCGGACGCCCCACCGCCGTGCCAGCCGCGGCGCCAGGAGGCCGGCGCCGAACACCACGAAAACGGTGGATGCGAAGAACAGCGCCAGCCCGAAGGGCGAAAAGCCGAACCCTTCCATCAGGAGCGCCGGCGCCATCGCGAAGAACATGTACAGAGAACCGATGACGAGGCTCACCGAGAGCGCGGGCGCGATGAACCGGCGATCCGCCAGCAGTTGCCCGTAGGTTCGCGCCACGGCCGGCAGAGAGAGCGACGCGCGGCGGTTGGCAGGGTGCGTCTCGCCGAGGCGCAGCAGGTAATGGATGCCCAGCGCTACCGCGAACGTGCCGACGACCCCGAAGGTCGCCCGCCAGCCCAGCCAACTGTTGAATGCGCCACCCAGCAGCGGCGAGAAGCCGGGTGCCGCTGCCATCGCGACCATCATGAGCGACAGTGCGCGCGCCAGCGCCTCCCCATCGAACAGGTCCCGGGCGATGGCCCGCGAAAGCACCGAGGTGACGCACACGCCCAGGGCCTGCACGACGCGCCCGACGATGAGCTGGGACAGGCTGGCCGACAGCGCGCAGACCCAGGTGCCCGCCAGGAAGACGAGAAGGCCGCACAGCACCAGCCATCGGCGACCGAACCGGTCGGACAGCGGGCCGACGAACAACTGCCCCACGGCGAAGGCCACGAAGAAGCTCCCCAGCGTGGCGCTCAGTCCCTTCACCGACGTGCCCAGATCGGTCGCCATGGCGGGAAAGGCCGGCAGGATGATGTTGGTGGCGAGTGCTCCCAGCGCTGCCAGGCCGGCGAGCAGGAGCAGCAACTCGCCACGGAACTCCCGCGCGGCGCCCGGTTCCCCGGGGCCTGCCGACGAAGGGATGTGCTTGTGCATTCCTGGCGACTCCATGGTGGCTAGCCCGAACGGCGCTTGCCGGAAGCACCGCCCTGCGGATCGGCATCGTTTTCGGCGGGGCTGTCCAGGTCGCCATCGAGGCTTTGCATACAGGCGTCCAGCAATGCATGCAATGCGGCAACGGTTTGTGCGCCCAGCCGCGCGTTCAGTGCCGTCTGCGCCGCCTTCCATGCGCGTTGTCCCTCCGCGCGCTTCTCGATACCCGCGGGCGTCGCTTCGACCCGCCGGCTGCGCGCGTCGTCCCCCGCGCCCACCGTCAGCCATCCCTGCGCAGCCAGGGGCTGCAGGTTGCGCGTCAGCGTCGAAGCATCCATCTGCATGCGCCTGGCCAGATCTCCCGGCCGGATGGGGCCGAGCTTGACGACGTGCGACAGCAGGGCGTACTGGGTGTTCTTCAAGCCGGCCTCGGCAATGTAGTGGTCGTAATGCCGCGCCACCATGCGGCCGAGCTGGCGCAGCTTCAGGTTGGTGCAGCCCTGCGGTTGGATAGCGCTTTTCATCTGATATATTGTATATACAATTATTGCATATACAAGTTTATCCAGGAAGGAGCTGCCCATGACGGTCGATCAGGTCATCGCGCGTTGGAAAGAAGACGAGGCCACCGTGCGGTCACGGTTGAGGGCGCCCGATGCGGCGTCCCCGGAACAGGTCGCCGGCCGGTCCGGCATGCAAGTCTTCGAGGCGATCTTCGCGGGCGAACTGCCGCCTGCCCCGATCGGAGACACGCTGGACTTCGTTCCGATCCGCATGGCGCCCGGAGAAGCCGTGTTCCAGGGGCGCCCGCAGCGCCGCCACTACAACCCCCTGGGCACGGTGCATGGCGGCTGGTTCGCCACCCTGCTCGACTCGGCCGTGGGCTGCGCCATCCACTCCACCCTACCCGCGGGCAAGGGCTACACCACGCTGGAACTCAAGGTGAACATGGTGCGGTCGCTCAACGAGGACGTGCCGCTCGTGCGCGCCGAAGGCAAGGTGATCCACGCGGGGCGCCAGGTGGCCACGGCCGAAGGCCGCATCGTCGGTCCGGACGGCAAGCTGTACGCCCATGCGACCACGACCTGCCTCGTCTTCGACCATCCCGCCATCGCCAGGACGGCCCACGCGCAGGCCTGAGTTCGCCTTCGGTCAGGCCGCCGGAAGCTCCAGCCGCCTCGCGCTCTCGAACGACACCGCCCGCCCCGTCACCGGATCAGTGAAGGCGATGGCCCGCGCGAGCAGTTGCAGCGGCCGCGAGAAATCGCCCTCGGGCGGATCGTTCACTTCGGGATAGAACGCATCGCCGCGCAGCGGCAATCCCAGCGCGGCCATGTGCACGCGCAGCTGGTGGCGCTTGCCCGTCACGGGCGAGAGGCGGTAGCGGGCCCAGGCGCCCGCCACCTCGAGCAGTTCCATGCGCGTGAGGGTGTTGGGCTCGCCGGGCACTTCGTGCATGCGGAAGAACTGTGGGCTTTCCTCGATCCGGCTCGCGTGTTCGCGTGGAAAGGCGATGTCCGCGCGCCATGGCGCGATGGCCTCGTAGGTCTTGTCCACCACGCGGTCGCGGAACAGCGCCTGGTAGCGGCCCCGCGTGGCGCGCTGCACCGAGAACAGCACCAGGCCCGCGGTGTCGCGGTCGATGCGGTGCACCGGCGACAGCTCGGGCAGGCCCAGGCGGCGCTTGAGCCGCACGAGCAGCGTGTGCTGCAGGTAGCGGCCCGTGGGCACCACCGGCAGGAAATGGGGCTTGTCGGCCACGAGCAGGTGCTCGTCCTGGTAGATCACCGATTCCTCGAAAGGGATGGCGGCTTCGCTCTCCAGCTCGCGGTAGTAATAGATCCGCAGGCCGGGCTCGAACGCGTGCCCGGAGCCCAGCACGCGCGCGTGTTCGTCCACCACCTCGCCGCGCTCCATGCGCGACGCCCAGTCCGCCCGGCCCACCACCGACAGCCGCTCCGCAAGGAAATCGATGAGCAGGCGGTGGCCCAGGCTCTGGCTGGGCGTGACCACGCAGCTGGGGCTGACGCCGTCGCGCGTGGGCAGGACGCGCGGATCGTGGGAGTTGTGCATGCGAAATTCTAGGAGGGCGATCGCCGGAAGGCCGCCGCACAGCCCGGCCGACCCGCCTGCCGAGCCGAAAACGCGCGCGGATGCGGGCGGGCGCCCTGCCGCACCGGCCGCCAGCCCCTGCGAGGCCACCGAAAACCTGTAGGACACGGGCGCGCGACTCTTGGGATTCCTGCCGTCGCCGGGGTGCGCGGGGGCGCACTAGCATGGCAGCCACAGGCTCCGTCCGCCACACCCCTACCGACATGCGCCCACAGCACGCCTCTCCACCCTCCTCTACCGATTCCACCCTCCCGCCGCCGCGCCGCCGCGGACCCCGCGCCGCGCGGCTCGGGCAGGGCCGCGCCATGCCCTGGCTGCTGGGCATTTTGGGCACGTTGCTGGCCGTGCTGGTGATCGCCCTCATCGTGCTGCTCACCTTCGACTGGAACCGCGCGAAGCCCTGGATCAACGAGCGCGTGAGCGCCGCGACGGGGCGGCATTTCGCCATCGAGGGCGATCTGTCGGCGCGGTGGCACTGGCCGCAGCCGGTGGAGATGGAAACCGGCTGGCGGCGCTGGGTGCCAGGGCTGACGGTGCAGGCCGACCGGCTCGTGCTGGGCAACCGCGCCGATTTCGGCCGTTACGGCGCCGTGGGCATGGAGGCGGACAACGCCGATGCGCGCGTGGTGGAGCGCCGCACCGCGGCGGCTTCCGCGCCGGCCTCCGGAGCCTCCGCACCGGCGATTGCCTCCGCGGGATCCGCACCTTCCGCACGCGCCTCGGCGCCTGCCGCAGCCGCCAGCGGGCCGGACGCGACCGCTGCCGGCAATGCACCGGCCGGCAGCGTGCCGCCGGCGATGGCCTCGGTGGGCCGGGCCAGCGCCTCGCTGAGCCTGCTGCCGCTGCTGGCACGGCACGTATCGATCGGCACGCTGTCGGTCGAGACGCCCGACGTGGCCCTGGCACGCCGCGCCGACGGCAGCAACAACTGGACGTTCGACCGCCCCGCCTCCGATGGCGGTGAGCCGAGCCCCAACCCGTGGACGGTGGATGTCGACCGCGTAGTGGTGCGGGAAGGCCGGCTGGCCCTGGCCGATGCCGCCAAGGACCTGGCATTCGTGGCGCACCTCGCCACCGTGGACGACCCCGGCCCCTACGGCGTGCGCTTCGACGTGCGCGGCCGCTACGCCAAGGCGCGCATCGAAGGCAACGGGCAGGCGGGCCATGTGCTCTCGCTGCGGCAGAAGGAGGTGCAGTACCCGCTGCAGTTCAAGGCCCGGGCCGGCACGGTGCGCGCCGAGGTCGAGGGCACGCTCTCCAACCCCGCGGCGTTCGCCGGCATGGACATGCAGGTGCTGCTGCAGGCCGAGAGCATGGCCGACCTGTACCCGCTGACCGGGCTGGTGCTGCCCAACACGCCGCCCTTCCGCACCAAGGGCCGCCTCGTGGGCAGCCTGGAGCCCGGCCGCGCCGTGTGGGACTACCGCGATTTCATGGGCACCGTGGGCCAGAGCGACCTGCGCGGCCAGCTCACCTACACCTCGGCGCAGCCGCGCCCGCGCCTCACCGGCGAGATGGCCTCGCGCCAGTTGCGGCTGGCCGACCTGGGGCCCGTGGTGGGCGCCCCTTCGGGCGATCGTCCCCAGGAGAAAGGCACGTCCCAGCGCGCCGGCAAGGTGCTGCCTGACAACGCCTTCGCCACCGACCGCTGGAACGCGATGGACATGGACCTGAAGTTCAAGGGCGAGCGCATCGTGCGCGACGAGAGCCTGCCCATCGAGAACCTCGACGTGCACGCGAAACTGGACAACGCCCAGCTCACGCTGGCGCCGCTGCGCTTCGGCGTGGCGCAGGGCAAGATCGACTCCAACGTGGTGCTCGACGGCCGCGCCGAGCCGCTCAAGGCGCAATTGCGCGGCACCGTGGAAGGCCTGCGCCTGTCCGCCCTCTTCCCGAAGGTGGACCTGATGGAAAAGAGCTTCGGCCGGCTCGACGGCGCCATGGCCGTGAACGGCAACGGCAATTCGATCGCGAAGATGCTGGGCACCAGCAACGGCGAGGCGCGCGTCTACATCCGCGACGGGCGCTTCAGCAAGCAGATGCTGGACCTGGCGGCGCTCAACGTGGGCAGCGTGGTGGTGGCCAAGCTCTTCGGCGAGAACAAGGAAGTGCAGCTGCGCTGCGCGGTGGCGGATTTCGGCATCAAGGACGGCATCGCCCAGACGCGCTCGGTGAAGCTCAACACCGAAGAAGCCGTGGTGGAGGCCGTTGGCACCATCGACCTGGGCCGCGAATACATGGACCTCTACATCAAGCCCGAGTCGCTGAAGCTGAAGTTCTTCTCGCTGCGCACGCCGCTCTATGTGCGCGGCCATTTCGCCGACCCGAAGGTGGGGCTGGAAGCCGGCCCGCTGCTGCTGCGCGCAGGCGCTGCCGTGGCAGCCGTGGCCGTGGCCCCCGTGGCGCTGGCCCTGGTGCCGGTGACCGTGCCGGCCGCCGAGGACGACGAGAACTGCGCCACGATCATGGCGCGCGCCGATCGCAACGTGCAGGCCGGCAAGGCAGGGGCGGCACCCAAGCCGGCGGCATCGGCCCCGGCCCGCGCGGCATCCGCCGCCCGCTGAAAGCGATTCACTACAAAAAAGATAGCAAACTATTGAATGGAATCAGCGGCATGGAGGCAAAAAGCCTCCCAATGCCGTCCTGACCTTCCCTCCCGTGCCGTGCCGGGCTTGCCTGGTCGTCCGCCATGGCTCCGCTGGCCGCTCTCAATGGAAATCCCGGCTGCCTTCCAGCGCGGGCGCCAGCCGCCCGAGCAGCGGTGTCAGATCCCTGCAGCGCTGCAGCACGAGGTGCCGTACCACGGCCCCGCCCGGCTCGGCGCCGTCCGGGCGGTGGCATTGCCAGAGCCCTTCGACGGCCAGCAGGCGCGAGCGCAGCAGCGGGTTGCGCCACTGCTCGACGAGCGCAGGCCAGACGATGACGTTCACCGTGCCGGTCTCGTCCTCCAGCGTGACGAACATCGTGCCCTTGGCCGATCCCGGCCGCTGGCGCACGGTGACGATGCCGCAGGCGCGCACGCGGCGGCCGTGGGGCACGGCCTGCAGCGCCTGCGCGCCCAGGATGCGCCAGCCCGCCATGCGCTCGCGCAGCAGCGCCATCGGGTGGCGGCGCAGCGTGAGGCCGGTGGCGGCGTAGTCGAAGACGATCTCCTCGCCCTCGGGCGCCTCGGGCAGCGCCAGGGGCGCTTCGTGCACGGGCGCATCGCGCAGCAGCGCCGGCGCGCGGCGCTGGGCGGCCGCGTCCCACATCTGCTGGCGCCGGTGGCCGGACAGCGACCGCAGCGCATCGGCCGCGGCCAGGGCCTGCAGGTCCTGCCGGTCCAGGCGCGCGCGCAGGGCCAGGTCCTGCGCATCGGCGAAGGGCTGCTGCGCCCGGGCGCGCACGAGCCGCTCGGCCGCCGGCTCCCCGAAGCCGGCGACCAGGCGCAGCCCCAGGCGCACCGCGGGCTGCGGCAGCCCTCCGGCGGGCAGGGGCTCGGCCGGGCCTTCGAGCGTGCTGTCCCGGTCGCTGTGCACCACATCGACGGGCCGCACGCGCAGCCCGTGGCGGCGCGCATCCTGCACGAGCTGCGAGGGCGTGTAGAAGCCCATGGGCTGCGAGTTGAGCAGCGCCGCGAGGAAGCACGCCGGCTCGTGGCGCTTGAACCAGCTGCTCGCATAGGCCAGCAGCGCGAAGCTGTAGGCATGGCTTTCGGGGAAGCCGTATTCGCCGAAGCCCAGCATCTGCTGGTAGATGCGTTGGGCGAAATCCTCGGAATACTTGTTGTTCTTCATGCCCTCCATCAATGCCTGCTCGAAGCGGTGCACGCCACCGCGCCGCTTCCACGCGGCCATGGAGCGGCGCAGGTCGTCGGCCATGCCCGGCGTGAAATCGGCCGCGATCATGGCGATCTGCATCACCTGCTCCTGGAAGATCGGCACGCCCAGCGTGCGTTCGAGCGCCGGCCGCAGGTCCTCGTGCTCCAGCACGAGTTCCCCGCCCCGCACCCGCCGCTCGCGCGCCTGCAGGTACGGGTGCACCATGCCGCCCTGGATCGGCCCGGGCCGCACGATGGCGACCTCCACCACCAGGTCGTACAGCTCGCGGGGCTTCAGGCGCGGCAGCATGCTCATCTGCGCACGGCTCTCGATCTGGAACACGCCCACGGTGTCGGCCGCGCAGATCATCTCGTAGGTGGCGGGGTCCTCGCGCGGGATGGCGGCCAGGTCCCAGGCCTCGCCGCGCAGCGCGCAGCGCAGGTCGAGCGCGCGGCGCAGCGCGCTCAGCATGCCCAGGGCCAGCACGTCCACCTTCATGAGGCGCATGTCCTCCAGGTCGTCCTTGTCCCACTGGATGATGGAGCGGCCGTCCATGCTGGCCGGCTCCACCGGCACGAGCCGCGTGAGCTTGCCTTCGGTGAGCACGAAGCCGCCCACGTGCTGGCTCAGGTGCCGCGGAAAGCCGCGCAGGTCGTCGGCCAGCTCCAGCCACAGCGCGGCCGTGTGCGCGGCGATCGGCGCGCCCAGGCCGGCGGCGAGTTCCTGCAGGCGCTCGGTGGCGATGGCTTCGTCGAACCAGTGGTGGTCCTTGGCGAAGGCATCGACGACGGCGGGCGCCACGCCCAGGGCCTTGCCCACGTCGCGCAGCGCGCTGCGCGTGCGGTAGCAGATGACCACGGCCGCGATGGCCGCGCGCTCCCGGCCGTATTTGCCGTAGATGTACTGGATGACCTCCTCGCGCCGGTCGTGCTCGAAATCCACGTCGATGTCGGGCGGCTCGTCGCGCTCCCGGCTGATGAAGCGCTCGAAGAGCAGCCGGGTCTTGGTGGGGTCCACGGCCGTGATGCCGAGGCAGAAGCACACCGCCGAATTGGCCGCCGAGCCCCGGCCCTGGCAGAGGATGCCGAGCCGGCGCGCGTGCCGCACGATGTCGTGCACGGTGAGGAAGTACATCTCGTAGCGGCAGTGCGCGATGAGGTCCAGCTCCTTGGCGATCTGCGTGCGCACGTCGTCCGGCACGCCCCCGGGGTAGCGCTGCCGCGCACCGGCCTCGGTATAGGCCGCCAGGGCCTCGCCCGCCGTCATGCCCTCGGGCACGTTCTCGCGCGGGTAGCGGTAGCGGATCTCGTCCAGGCTGAAGGTGCAGCGCTGCGCCACCTCCAGCGTGGCCGCGAGCAACGTGGGCGGGTAGAGCGAGGCCAGGTGCATGCGCGCGCGCAGGCGGCGTTCGGCGTTGGGCTGCAGGGCGAAGCCGCACTCGGCCACCGGCCGGCCCAGGCGCACGGCGGTGACCACGTCCTGCAGCGGCTTGCGCTGCCGCACGTGCATGTGCACGTCGCCGGCCGCCACGAGCCGCAGGCCCAGGGCCGCGCCCGCCTGCTCCAGCGCACCGAGCCAGAGCGCGTCGTCGGGCGCCATGTGCAGCTCCACCGCCAGCCAGGGGCGCAGGCCATGGGGCTCCAACAGGCCGCATGCCGCCGACAACATTGAATTGATTGCTACAGAATCAATAGCATCCAGATGATCCCTGCGCGGCGCGACGAGCACCTCGCAGCCGCGCAGGCGCGAGAAGTCGCTGCCCGCATGCACGCGGTACTCGCCCTTGGGCGCGATGCGCCGCGCATCGCTGATGAATTCGCACAGGTTGCCCCAGCCCGCTTCGTTGCGCGCCAGTGCCACGAGGCGCACGCCGCCGCAGGCGAATTCGCTGCCCGCGATGAAGCGCAGCCCGCGCCGGCGCGCCGCCGTGTGCGCGCGCACCACGCCGGCCACCGAGCATTCGTCGGTGAGCGCGAGCGCCGCGTAGCCGAGTTCGGCGGCACGCTCCACCAGTTCCGCGGGGTGCGATGCGCCGCGCTGGAAGCTGAAATTGCTGAGGCAGTGCAGTTCGGCGTACGCGGGCAGCCGGCCGGTGGCGGATGCCGGGCCTTCTCCTTCACCGCGGCCCTGGCCCTGACCCTGACCCTGGCCATCGGCGGCCCCTGCGCCCCGCGCACCGGGCGGCGGCGCGGCCGCCTCGCGGCCCCTCATGCGTACACCCCGTGCCAGAACCAGTGGAAGCGGCCGGTGGCGCGATCCCCCTGCCATTGCCGGTAGATCCAGACCGTGCCCACCACGGGGTTGTCGGCCACGAAATACTCGCGCCGCTCCCCGGACGCCTCCCACCAGCCGCCGTCGAAGCGGTGCGGCCCCGCCAGGAACCGCAGCGGCCCCCCCTGCAGGCAGGGGCGGTCGCCCTGCAGGCCCAGCGGGCGGGGGGGGTGCACCAGCCAGCCGGGCCAGAACGCGGCATCGGCGGCCGTGCCGGCAGCTTCGGCGGGCGGCGGCGCCGCGGGAGCGCCGCCGCGGGCCGCACGGGCGCGCGCGGGCGCCGGCGCCTGGGTGCCCTGCCCGGCCGCCGCCTCCCAGCGCTGCATGCGCTCGGGGCGGTGGTCGGCCTGCAGCACCGGCACGCGCACCTGCTCGGGCCCCCACCGGGCAGAAAGCCGCTCCACCCACTGGTGCCAGCTTTCTCCCGCCGCGCCCGGCCCCTCGCCGGAGCTGCCCGCCTCGCCCGGCATGCCGGACGGCGGCAGGAGGCTTTCGCTGGCCTGCGGCAGGCTGGCCGTGTCGGTCGCCCGCAGCGTGAGGTGGTTGACCGGCGCCGCCAGCGGCTGGCGGGCCAGCCGCTCCGACAGCAGCCGGCGCAGGTGGACCAGGTCCTGCGTGGCCTCGGCCGTGCGCACGGCGAGCTGGCCGCTGGCCGGCAGGTCCACGCCATCGATGCGGCGCAGGTCGTGGCGCCACTCCAGCTCCAGCGCCAGCACGCCCTGGTGGCGTGCCTGCAGCCAGCCGCGCAGTGCGCCGAGCAGACGGCCCGCGGTCCAGAGCAGTTGTTCGGCCGAGGTGGCGAGCGCGGGCAGTTCGGCGCGCATCTCGAAGCGCTCGGGCAATTCGAGCCAGGGCACGGGATGCGGCACATCGCCCCAGGCCTGGTCCAGCGCCCGCAGCGGCTCGGCGCCGAACCGCCGCGCGGCGCCGTCGCGCGGCAGCGCGCGCACGGCCGCCCAGGTGCGGCAGCCCATGCGCTCCAGGCTGGCGGCATGGGGCCGCAGCGCCGTGAGGGTGGCCAGCGGCAGCCCGTGCGGCACGCGGCGGGGCACGGCGCGGCCCGCCTGCTGCAGCCGCAGCAAGGCCAGCGCCTGCAGGGCGGTGGGCGCCTCGGCCAGCGGCCGGCCGCCGCCGGACGGGGTGCCGGGCGCGCCATCGCGGCCCGGCCCCGGGCCGGCGCTCGCATGGTGCTCGCGCAGCAGCGCCAGCAGGTGCGCCCGGCCGCCCCAGAGGCGCTCGGTGCCGGCCACTTCCAGCAGCACGGCCTCGTCCAGCAGCGCCACGCGGGGCGTGAAGCGCAGGGCCCACCATCCGGCCGCCGCCGCGGGCACGCCCGGCGGCAAGACCTCGTCAGCGTGCGGCGACGGCAGCGCGACCCAGTGCATCGCGGGGCTCCGGCGCCACACCGGGCGCGGATGAAGAAAGCAAAGAGGCCGCCAGCGCCCTGGCCCGGGCGCCGGGCCGCTGGGGCGCCGCCATCCACGCGGCCCAGGCGGCCCAGCGCCGCTCCTTGGCGCTGCGCGCCGCGGCCAGGGCAGATTCCAGGGCCGCGCCGTGCGCGGGCAGCACCACCGGCTCCAGCAGCGGCGCCCCGCGGCGCTTGACGATGTGCACCTGCAGGGCCGCGGCACCGTCCTGCGCCGGCTGCACCCACAGCCGCAGCGGCGCGGGCGAGGCCTGTTGCCGCTGCGCCTCGGCACGGAACACCCAGAGCAACGCGCCCCGCTGGGCCGCGGCCAGCTGCAGCCGCCGCAGCATCTCGGGCTGCGCGCGGGGCAGCCACGCGAGCACGGCCAGCACGTCGCGGCAGCGCAGCGCCTGCTCGCAGGCCCAGGCGGCCGCGGCATTGCGCGCATCGGCGGGCGGCGCCACCCAGCACAGCCGGCCGGCCCGCAGACCCGCCGCATGCAGCACGGGCACGAAGGGCTCGTGCGGCGGCGCCACCAGCACCACCTGCCCGGCCCGCCGCGCGGCCGCCCCGGCCAATGCCGGCAGCACCAGGGGCCATTCATGGCGGCCGCGATCGGGAAGCAGCACTTCCGACAGCGCCCCTTGCGGCCAGCCGCCGCCGGGCAACTGCGCATCGAGCACCGCATGCCCCGACGGCTGCACCCGCGCCGCGCCCTGCCCGCCCGGTCCGCCGCCCAGCGAAGCGCCGCGCCACACGCCGGGCACCTCCACCCCCGCCGCCCGTGCGGCCAGGGAAAGCGCCCGGGCCGGCGGGGCGGACGAAAGCGCGTGCGATTGAAGGGCAGCCATGGAGTCCAGCCAGAAGAAGATACTGTTTAAATATACAGCACCCTCCTGGAATCACTGCAGGACGGTTGCCCGATTCCATGCCGCAGGACCGGTCCGGGGGGTTGCGCGGCGCAGCGCCGCGACCGGGCCGTCAGGCCGCCGCCAGAAGCCCTGCGCAGTGGGCGCACCAGGCGGCCACCGCCGCTTCGGCCGCATCGATGGGCGCATTGCCGCTCAGCCGGGGCCAGCGGCGCTGCGTGGCATGGACGATGCTGCCCAGTTGCCAGAGCGCTTCGCCGCGGACCAGCGCCAGTTCCGAGGCGCCCTGCGGATCGCCCTGCAAATGCACGGCGATCTCGCTTTCCTGGCGGGGGTGCGCGCCGGCCTCGACCAGCGACTGCTGCAGGGCCTGCAGGCGTTGCTCCACGAAGGCGCCCGGGTGCCGGCTGTCGCCCGCCAGCAGGTCCGCGGGCACGCCGGCCCGCAGTTCGGCCCAGCGGTCGAACGCCCCGCCCAGGGTGGCCAGCATCCGGCCCGCTTCTTCCCGTGGGGGCGACAGCGCCACCGCGGCGCCCGGGCCGTCGGCCAGCAGGGGCTGCAGCAGCGCCGCCAGGTGGGGGGCGAACTTGCGGTGGTTGAGCCGCAGGCTGAGCGAGAGCCGCTGCGCGGCCAGCGCGCTGTATTTCTCGAAGAAGGCGGTCGCCACCTCCGACAGCATCAGGATCTGCCCCATGGGCGAGATGTCCGGTCCCCGCAGCCCGCGCGGGTAGCCCGTGCCGTCCATGCGCTCGTGGTGTTCCAGCACGGCGGCTTCGACCGCCGGTGGAAAAGCGCCCTGCGCGCGCAGCAGCAGCGTGGCGGTGATGGGGTGCGCGACGAGGTGCTTGCGGTCGGGGCCCGTGACCTTGTGCTCGGGGTCGTTCCACACCGGGTCCATGTGCATCACCCCGATGTCGTGCAGCAGCGCGGCCACCGCCAGCAGCGAGGCATCGCGCGCGCCGAAGCCGCTGCCCAGGGCCAGGTGGACCGACAGCAGCATCATGCGCACGCTGTGGTCGAAGAGTTCGCGGCGCTGCTCGCGCATCACCGTGAGCTTGAAGGCCATCGGCGCGGGCAGCACCATGCCGCGCAGCGGCGCGATGAGCGGCTCCGGCCCGCCGTGCGCCCGCGCCAGGAGGGCGCCCAGTCCGCCGCCCTCCTGCTCGCTGCCGCACTGCGCGAGCGCCGCCGCCTCGAGCGCGGGCAGGTCCACGGTGTGTTCGGTGCCCAGCAGGCCGTCGATCGGATCGCGCAGCTTGTGCTGCACCAGGCGGTCGTAGAGGCGGCTGTCGATGCGCACGCCCTTCTCGACGAGCTTGATGCCGCTGTCGGTGTAGATGGCGTCCTGGGTGACGACCGGGCAGTGCTCGGCCATGTCGGTCACGCTGCGCAGGTAGTGCGTGCCGTCCTGGGCCAGCGCCTGCGCATCGGCCAGGGCCTGCTGCGCGGCCGCCGCCGACATCGCGGGCGGTGCGTGGGGATTGCGTCGGTCGTGGTCGTTCATGCGCCTCTGAATATACGGGCCGCCGCAGGCCCCGCCGGCAAAGAAAAAGCCTGCGGGCGCACAGCCGGCAGGCTTTTTCTGGCGAAGGCAGCGCGTGGGGCGCCGCCCGGGCGGGCCGATCAGCCCTGCGAGTTCTTGTAGCTCTCCACGCCGTCGGTGATTTCCTTGTGGGCGGCCTCGACGCCTTCCCAGCCCAGCACCTTGACCCACTTGCCTTCTTCCAGGTCCTTGTAGTGCTCGAAGAAGTGGCTGATGGCCTTCAGGCGCACAGGGTTCACGTCGTCCACGGTCTTCCAGCCTTCGTACATCTTGAGGATCTTGGTGGTGGGCACGGCCAGCACCTTGCCGTCCACGCCGGCTTCGTCTTCCATCTTCAGGATGCCGAGCGCGCGGCAGGGCACGACCACGCCGGGGTGCAGGGGGTACGGGGTGATCACCAGCACATCGACCGGGTCGCCGTCGCCGGACAGCGTCTGGGGCACGTAGCCGTAGTTGCAGGGGTAGTACATGGCCGTCGTCAGGAAACGGTCCACGAAGACCGCGCCGGACTCCTTGTCCACCTCGTACTTGATCGGGTCGGATTCCGCAGGGATCTCGATGACCACGTTGAAGGTTTCGGGAAGCTTCTTGCCGGGGGTGACGTTGTTCAGGGACATGGTTGAAATGGAGGGATGGGAATGCAAAGGATGCGGGGAGCGCGCCAGCCGTGCCGGCCGGGCCGCAGGTGGCGCATTCTAGAGCGGCGGGCCCGGGGCCCTGCGCCGGCCCGCGGCCGCGGCCGCGGCGGCTTGCGGCGCGGCGCCCGCGGGCGTACATTGCGGCGGTTGGCCAATCGTCTCCACCCGCCTTCGCGGGCCGATGGGCACGAGGAAGCAACGCAGCGGAAACACTCCCGCGATGCGTTGCGTGTTTCCTTCCGTGCATCCCCCTGACAGGAGACGACGAACGTGGCTGCATCTTCCTTCCTTTCCCCCTTCTCCGGCGCCCTGGGCCCGGCCCTCTGGCTGGCGCTCGCCTGCGGCGCGATCGCGGTGGCCTACGGCCTCTGGGCGCGCGGCTGGATCCTTGCGCAGGACGCCGGCAGCGAACGCATGCAGGCCATCGCCGCGGCGATCCAGGCCGGCGCGGCGGCCTACCTCGCGCGGCAGTACCGCACCATCGCCGTGGCCGGCGCCGTGCTGGCCGTGCTCATCGGCATCTTCCTGGACCTGCGCACGGCAGCCGGCTTCGTGCTGGGCGCGGTGCTCTCGGGCGCGTGCGGCTTCATCGGCATGAACGTGTCGGTGCGGGCCAACGTGCGCACCGCGCAGGCGGCCGCGCTGGGCATCGGCCCGGCCTTGAAGGTGGCGTTCCGCGGCGGCGCGATCACCGGCATGCTGGTGGTGGGCCTGGGGCTGCTGGGCGTGGCGGGCTTCAGCGCCTTCCTGCTGGGCGCGGGGCCGGGCGGCGGCAGTGCGCAGAGCCTGCCGGCGCAGTTGCACCCGCTCATCGGCTTCGCGTTCGGCGCGTCGCTGATCTCGATCTTCGCGCGGCTGGGCGGCGGCATCTTCACCAAGGGCGCCGACGTGGGCGCCGACCTCGTGGGCAAGGTGGAGGCCGGCATTCCCGAGGACGACCCCCGCAACCCGGCCGTGATCGCCGACAACGTGGGCGACAACGTGGGCGACTGCGCCGGCATGGCGGCCGACCTGTTCGAGACCTATGCCGTGACGCTGATCGCGACGATGGTGCTGGGCGCGCTGGTGGGCTTCTCGCCGGGCGTGGCGGTGGTGTATCCGCTGGCGCTGGGCGGCGTGTCGATCCTGGCGTCGATCGTCGGCTGCGCCTTCGTGAAGGCATCGCCCGGCATGACCAACGTGATGCCCGCGCTCTACCGGGGCCTGGCCGTGGCGGGCGGGCTGTCGCTGGCCGCGTTCGGGCTGGTGACCTTCTGGCTGGTGCCCGATGCCTCCATCGCCGTGCACGGCAGCACCTGGCGGCTCTTCGGCGCCTGCGCCACCGGCCTGGTGCTCACGGCCGCGCTGGTCTGGATCACCGAGTACTACACGGGCACGCAGTACGCGCCGGTGCGCCACATCGCCCAGGCGTCCACCACGGGGCACGGCACGAACATCATCGCGGGGCTGGGCGTGTCGATGCGCTCCACGGCCTGGCCGGTGGTGTTCGTCTGCGCGGCCATCGTGGTCTCATACACCCTCGCGGGGCTCTACGGCGTGGCCGTGGCGGCGACGGCCATGCTCAGCATGGCGGGCATCGTGGTGGCGCTGGACGCCTATGGCCCCATCACCGACAACGCCGGCGGCATCGCCGAGATGGCCGAGCTGCCGGCCGCCGTGCGCGCCGTGACCGATCCGCTCGATGCCGTGGGCAACACCACCAAGGCCGTCACCAAGGGCTATGCCATCGGATCGGCCGGCCTCGCGGCGCTGGTGCTGTTCGCCGACTACACCCACCAGCTCGGCGCGCAGGGGCAGGCGCTGCGCTTCGACCTCTCCGACCCGATGGTCATCGTGGGGCTGTTCATCGGCGGGCTGGTGCCCTACCTGTTCGGCGCCATGGCGATGGAGGCCGTGGGGCGCGCGGCGGGCGCGGTGGTGGTCGAGGTGCGCCGGCAGTTCGCCACCATCGCCGGCATCATGGAAGGCCGCGCCCAGCCCGAATACGGCCGCGCGGTGGACATGCTCACCGCCGCCGCCATCCGCGAGATGGTGGTGCCCAGCCTGCTGCCCGTGGCCGTGCCGATCGCCGTGGGGCTGATCCTGGGGCCGCGCGCGCTGGGCGGGCTGCTCATGGGCACCATCGTCACCGGCCTCTTCGTGGCCATCAGCATGTGCACGGGCGGCGGCGCGTGGGACAACGCCAAGAAATACATCGAGGACGGCCACCACGGCGGCAAGGGCAGCGATGCGCACAAGGCCGCCGTCACGGGCGACACGGTGGGCGACCCCTACAAGGACACCGCGGGCCCGGCCGTGAACCCGCTCATCAAGATCATCAACATCGTGGCGCTGCTGATCGTTCCGCTGGTGGCGCGGCTGCATGGCGGAGGTTGATTCCGCCGGGCGCCGGGCAGCCCAGGCGCTCCGGTATCGATAGCGCCCGGCCATGAGGGCACGGGCGCCATAGCCATTTTTGCCGGTGCACCCGGCGCGGAACGGACCTCGGCATGCGTTAAGGTGGCCCGGCGCCCGGGCCCTGCCCTGGCGCCCTGCTGGACCTCCCCCCGTACGTTCTCCGAGAAAGGCTGCCCCGATGCCGCTGCAAGCGCCCGCGTTCCTGCCCCCGCCTCCCACCTTCAGAGCCTTGCCTGCCGCCGCGCCGCGCCCCTTGCGGGCCCGGCCGGCGGGCTGGTGCCTGGCTCTGGCGCTCGGCGCCCTCGCGGCGGGCACCGCCACCGCACAGACACAGACACAGACACAGACACAGACGCAGACGCGCGCTGCGCCTGCCGCTGCCGCTGCCTCGGCGGCGCAGCCCACCGCGAGCCCGGCCGTGCAGCGCAGCCTGCAGGCCGTGCGCTCGGCCCCGGCCGTGCAGCAGGTGCTGGACGACCTGCGCACCGACCACGCGCGCGCCGTCGAAGAGCTGCGCCACCTCGTGCAGATCCCCGCGCCGCCCTTCAAGGAGCAGCGCCGCGCCGAATACGTGGTGAAGCGCTTCAAGGAACTGGGCCTGGCCGATGCCGCCATCGACCAGGAAGGCAATGCCGTCGGCATCCGCAAGGGCGCGGGCAACGGGCCCCGGCTGGTGGTGTCGGCCCACCTGGACACGGTGTTCCCCGAAGGCACGAACCTCGCCGTGCGCGAGGAAGGCGGCAAGCTGTATGCGCCGGGCATCTCGGACGACACGCGCGGCGTGACGGTGCTGCTCTCGTGGCTCAAGGCGCTCAACGAACGCAAGCTCGCCACCGTGGGCGACATCGTCTTCGTGGCGAACGTGGGCGAGGAAGAGCTGGGCAACCTGCGCGGCATGAAGGCGCTCTTCCGCACCCATGCCGACATCGACGGCATGGTCGGGCTGGAGCCCGGCGAGGGCGACGGCATCCTCAACCAGGGCACGGGCAGCCACCGCTACGAAGTGGCCTTCAAGGGGCCCGGCGGCCACAGCTTCGCGGCCTTCGGCCAGGTGCCCAGCGCCATCCACGCGATGGGCCGTGCCATCGCGCACATCGGCGACGTGCAGGTGCCGGCCGATCCCAGGACCACCTTCACCGTGGGCAAGGTGGGCGGTGGCACCTCGGTGAACACCATCGCGGGCGACGCCACGATGGCGGTGGACATCCGCTCCAACGCCCTGCCCGCGCTGCTGCAGGCCGAGAAGGACATCATGGCCGCCATCCAGCGCGGCGTGGAGGAAGAGAACCGCCGCTGGAACGCCGCGGCGAAGATCACGGCCGAGCCGAAGATGATCGGCGACCGCCCCGCCGGCGCCACCGCCGCGGACCAGCCCATCGTGCAGGCGGCCGTCGCCTCGGTGCTGGCGTCCGGCGGCAAGCCCACGCTGCGCGCGGCCAGCACCGATGCCAACGTGCCCATGGGCCTGGGCATCCCGGCCATCATCCTGGGCAGCGGCGGCAAGAACGGCGGTTTCCACGCGCTGGGCGAATGGTTCGACCCCACCGATGCCTGGAAAGGCGCGCAGACCGGCCTCGTGACGGTGCTGGCGCTGGTCGGCGTGCAGGGCACGAGCGAGCCGGTGCTGGCGCGCCGCCCGCCGCGCCGCTGAAGGCCGTCAGGCCCGGGCCGGGCGGCCCGGGCGCTGCGCGTTGAGGCGCACGGGCCCCGAGCGGGCATCGACCGCGGCCTGCACCTCGCGCCGCAGGCCGAGCGCGAAGCCGATCTCGGCGGCCACGAAGAGCGGCCCGACGATCAGGCCCACGAGATCGTCCACGAACGCGGGCTTGCGGCCTTCGTAGTAGTGGCCCACGAACTGGATCACCCAGCCCACCACGAAGAGCCCCACGCCCGCGCCCAGCCACAGCACGGTGGCCTGCGCGGCGAGCCACTGGCCCACGGCCAGCATGGCGGCCAGCACCGCCGCCATCGCGAGGCCGTAGCGCGCATCGAGCCGGAAGTAGAACAGGCTGGCCGCCAGAGCGGCCGCCAGGGCCGGCGAGACCGGCAGCAGGCCGCCGGCCATCCACGCGGGGCGCGACAGCAGCACCGTGACGGCCAGCATGATCATCGGCACGCCGACGAAATGGGTCTGGATGTTGCGCGGATCGCGGTGGTAGTCGGCGTATTGGGAGAGGTGGTCGATCAGGGTTTTCATGGGTGTCTCCTTTGGCGGCGGCCCTCTGCGGCGGGGCGCCTGCGCCGAATAATCCGCAGTCGGCGCGGTGCTGTCTGTCGGCCAGCCGACACAACCCGCCCGCTCCCCGCCCGCCATGCCCACCACGCCCACCACCGTCGCCGCGGACCACCTCGCCACGCTCTCCTCGGGCCGCTGGTTCGCCACGCTGCCCGCCGACCTGGCCGGAGCACTGGCCGCCATGGCCCACCTGCGCGCCCTGCAGGCCGGTGAAGCGCTCTTCCTGCGCGGAGATGCCCCCTGCGGCCTCTACGCCGTGGTGCGCGGGGCGATCGACATTTCGGGGGTGGGCGGCCTGCAGCCGCAGGCGCGCGCGGCGCTGCTCACGCGGCTGGAGCCGCCGGCCTGGTTCGGCGAGATCGCCGTCTTCGACCGGGCGCCGCGCACGCACGACGCCCATGCGGCCGAACCCGGCACGCTGCTGCTGCAGGTGCCGCAGGCGCCGCTGCTGGCCTGGCTGGGCGCGCACCCCGGGCACTGGCACGCGCTCGCGCTGCTGCTCACCGACAAGCTGCGCACCGCCTTCGTGGCGCTGGAGGAACTGGCGCTGCTGCCCGCTCCCGAGCGCCTCGCGCGGCGGCTCGTGCTCATGGCCGAGGGCTACGGCCAATGGGCCGGCGAGGGGCGCTCGCGCCGCAGCATCGCGCTGTCGCAGGAGCAGCTCGCGCTGATGCTCGCGCTCTCGCGCCAGACCACCAACCAGATCCTGCGCGACCTGCAGGCGCGCGGCCTGCTGCGCATGCACCGCGGCGGCATCGAGATCCTGGACCTGGCCGGCCTGCGCGCGGCCTGCGCCTGAGCACCCCGCCGCGGCGGGCACCTGCCGCACAATGCGCCGCATGCAGTACCACCACATCGCCAACGCCGCCGTGCCGTCTGCCGGCGGCCGCACCCTGCCGGTGATCGACCCCTCCGACGGCCAGCCCTACGACGAGATCCAGCGCGGCACGGCCGGCGACATCGACGATGCCGTGCGCGCGGCCCGGCGGTGCCACGACACCGTGTGGCGCACGCTGGCCCCGGCCGAGCGCGGCCGGCTGCTGATGCGCCTCGCGCAGTCGGTCACGGCCCATGCCGACGAGCTGGCCGCCATCGAACAGCGCGACTGCGGCAAGCCCACGCGGCAGGCGCGGGCCGATGCGCTGGCGCTGGCGCGGTACTTCGAGTTCTATGCCGGTGCCTGCGACAAGCTGCACGGCGACACGATCCCCTACGCCGACGGCTACAGCGTGCTCACCTGGCGCGAACCGCACGGCGTGACGGGCCACATCGTGCCGTGGAACTACCCCATGCAGATCTTCGGCCGCTGCGTGGGCGGGGCTCTGGCGGCGGGCAACGTCTGCGTGGTCAAGCCGTCCGAGGACGCCTGCCTCTCGCTGCTGCGCGTGGCCCGGCTCGCGGCCGAGGCTGGCTTTCCGGCGGGCGCGATCAACATCGTGACGGGCTACGGCCACGAGGTGGGCGAGGCGCTCGCGCGGCACCCGGGCATCGACCACATCAGCTTCACGGGCAGCCCGCGCATCGGCACGCTGATCCAGCAGGCGGCCGCGGAGCGCCACTGCCCGGTCACGCTGGAGCTGGGCGGCAAGAGCCCGCAGATCCTGTTCGCCGACGCCGACCTGGACGCGGCCCTGCCCGCGGTGGTCAACGCCATCGTGCAGAACGCGGGGCAGACCTGCTCGGCGGGCTCGCGCGTGCTCATCGATTCGCTCATCTACGAGAACGTGCTGGAGCGGCTGGCGGCGATGTTCCAGGCCCTGCGCGTGGGCCCGGCCGCGATGGACCTGGACCTGGGCCCGCTGATCCGCCAGAGCCAGCAGCAGCGGGTGTGGGATTTCCTCTCCGATGCGCAGATCGCCGGCATTCCGCTCATGGCGCAGGGCACCGTTGTGGAAGGCGCCCCGCAGTCGGGCTTCTACCAGGCGCCCGCGCTGCTGCGCGACGTGCCGTTCGATCATCCGCTGGCGCAGGAGGAGATCTTCGGCCCCGTGCTCTCGGCGATGCCGTTCGAGAGCGAGGAGCAGGCCGTGCAACTGGCCAACGCCACGCGCTTCGGCCTCGTCGCGGGCGTGTGGACGCGCGACGGCGCGCGCCAGTTCCGCATGGCCCGGCGCATCGCGAGCGGCCAGGTGTTCATCAACAACTACGGCGCGGCGGGCGGCGTGGAGCTGCCCTTCGGCGGCGTGAAATCCAGCGGCCACGGACGCGAGAAGGGCCTGGAGGCGCTGCTCGGTTTCACCACGCTCAAGACCGTGGCGATCCGGCACGGCTGAAGGCCTGTGCGCGGATGGCCCGGCACGGCGGCTGCCCGCGGGATGGGGGCGGGCCGTTGCAGCCCTGCCCGTCCCCGTGTGCGGCAAGGCACCGGATTTGCTATTTAATTGATAGCAAACTATTCAATGGAATCGGCGGCATGGGGGCAAAAACCCTTGGACCGCGTCACCCCAGGGCGGTATCGAGCAGCATCATGAGCACGAAGCCGATCATGAGCCCGCCGGTGGCCCAGGCCTCGTGCCCCTTGCGGTGCGACTCGGGAATGATCTCGTGGCTGATGACGAACAGCATCGCTCCGGCCGCAAAGCCCAGGCCCCAGGGCAGCAGCCCCGCCGACAGGCCGATGATCGACGCGCCCAGCACGGCGCCCAGCGGCTCCACCAGCCCCGACGCCATGCCCAGCGCCACCGCCAGCCAGCGCCGGTAGCCGGCCGCCAGCAGCGCCACGGCCACCACCAGGCCCTCGGGAACGTCCTGGATGGCGATGCCGGCCGTGAGCGTGCCCGCCTGCAGCGCATCGGTCCCCCCGTAGGCCACGCCGATCGCCAGCCCTTCCGGGAGGTTGTGCAGCGCGATCGCGAACACGAAAAGCCAGGTGCGGCGCAGCGTGCGCGGCGAGGGGCCGCCCTCCACGCCCTTGATGAAATGCTCGTGCGGCAGCAGCCGTTCCATGACCAGCAGCGC
This sequence comes from Paracidovorax konjaci, assembly GCF_900112675.1. Taxonomy (GTDB): domain Bacteria; phylum Pseudomonadota; class Gammaproteobacteria; order Burkholderiales; family Burkholderiaceae_C; genus Paracidovorax; species Paracidovorax konjaci. The sequence continues at coordinate 105,130 of NZ_FOMQ01000003.1, forward strand.
GAGCCCGCCCAGCAGGATGGATCCGCCGATGATGCCGCCGGCGCCCCAGGCGCCCGCGCCGTTGGCCTTGGCCGCCTCCAGCCCCGGAATGATCAGCGAGAAGGAAGACGCCGCCAGCATCACGCCCGCGCCGAAGCCGAAGAGCGTGTCCTGCACGCGCTCCGACAGGCGCTGCGAGAACACCACCGGCAGCGTGCCGAGCGCCGTCGCCAGCGCCGCGACCAGCCCGCCCTGCCATGCCAGCGCCACGCGGGGATGGGCCTGCAAGAACTGCGCGAACTGCAGGCCCAGCACCACCAGCCCCGCCAGGGCGATGGCCAGGCCGAACCACCGGCGGAGTCCCCAGCCGGGGCGGCGCAACGACAGCGTGTTCTGGGCAGGCATGGGCGGGTGCTCCGGAGGGGGTTTCAAGGCGAGGGTTCCTGTGCGCAAAGGTGCCGTGCGGGCGGGTGCGGGTCAACCGCGGGCGTTCGCGTACCGGCGGGCCACTTCGTCCCACCGGATCACACGATAGAACGCCGCGATGTATTCGGGGCGTCGGTTCTGGTACTGCAGGTAGTAGGCGTGTTCCCACACGTCCAGCCCGAGGATCGGCGTGTGGCCCGACAGCAGCCCGGCCATGAGCGGGCTGTCCTGGTTGCCGCTGCTCTCCACCGCCAGGCGGCCTGCGGCATCGACCACCAGCCAGGCCCAGCCGCTGCCGAAGCGCGTGAGCGCGGCCTTGGTGAAGGCCTCCTTGAAGGCGCCCAGGCCGCCCAGGTCGCGGTCGATCGCCTCGGCCAGCGCGCCCGTGGGCTGGCTGCCTCCGCCCTGCCCCTCGGGGGCCATCACGGTCCAGAACAGGCTGTGGTTGGCATGGCCGCCGCCGTTGTTGCGCACGGCGGTCTGCAGCGCTTCGGGCAGCGCCTGCAGGCGCGCCACGAGTTCGTCGATGGGCGTGTCGGCATGCGGCGTGCCTTCCAGCGCGGCGTTCAGGTTGTTGATGTATGTCTGGTGGTGCTTGGTGTGGTGGATTTCCATCGTCCGCGCGTCGATGTGCGGCTCCAGGGCGTCATAGGCGTAGGGCAAGGCAGGCAGCGTGTAGGGCATGGTTCTCACTTTCTGGACAAGGTTTGCGGTAGCGCAGGATCCAGAACGTCGAATCCAGGCAGCCATCACCATGCAAATGATAATTATTTTTATTCGCATGCATGTCAAGTGGGTTATTGCCCGCGCGCAACGCCGCGGCGGGGGTGCCGGCTCCGGTAAAACCCTGACTTCCACCCCGGGGCATGCCGGGACAATGGCCCGGTCCTGCGCCGCCGGCCGCCCGGCTGGCAGGCGCGGGACGCGTTCACATTCCAACAATGCATGGCTGGCCGCCCGCACGGCCACGACAGAGAGGGTTTCCATGACAGACAGCACGTCGACCGCCAACGGCGCGGCAGCGGATACGCGCATCGTGCGCGCCGCCATCCACCCCGCCATCGGCATCTCCCGCGTAGGCAACAGCCGCGAAGCTTTCTACATCGGCCCCCAGGTGGTCCACCCGGCCGCCCAGGAACCGGGCTTCTACCGCGACGCGGCCGGCGCGCTCAAGCGCGAAGCGGCCGAGTTTCGGGTCTACGGCTACAACGCTGCCGGCGCGGTGGTCCGCGAACTGACCGCCGGTTCGGACGAGATCGCCTGGGAAGTGCACGTGGCCAACCGCAAGGCCGACTGGTACCAGTGGCAGATCGCCATGGACATCCCCGAGGCGGCCACCACCGTGCTGCCCCGCCGCAATGCCAAGAACACCACCGAGCGTGACACGCTGGCCATCGACGCCGGCGCGCAGCGCATCGCCGGCCGGAATGCACCGCCCGTGGCCTGCACGGGCCGCTTCACGGGCGTGCCGGTGCAGCTCGGCGAACTGCGCACCGACGCGCAGGGCCGCCTGCTGTTCCTGCCCGGCTATGGCATCTCCGCCTCGCCCACGGGCAGCCCGATCTACATCGACGGAGACGACAACTCCTTCATCAATGCCGACGGCTGGTACGACGACACCTGCGACGGGCCCGTCTCGGCCACCGTGCGCGTGGACGGGCAGGCGGTTCCGGTAGAGCCGGCCTGGGTGGTCAGCGCACCGCCGAACTACGCACCGCAGGTCAAGGCCGAACGCACGCTCTACGATCTGCTGCAGGATCTGTACGTGCAGGCCGGCTGGGTAGCCGCGCCGGCCGAGGTTTCCTTCACCGACGACGTGTACCCTATCCTGCAGCGGCTCTCGGGCCTGCAGTGGGTGAACCAGGGCTTTGCGACGCAGTTCGGGCACAACGGCGCCTTCGACTTCGAGAGCCCCGCGTTCATCGAGCGGCTCTGCGCACTGCCTGCACCCGGAGCCTACGACCCGAACAAGGAACTGCGCCGGCAGGTGTTCAACAGCTTCCGGCCGCCGCAGCCGCAGGACGGCAACCAGTTGCCCTGGCCATGGCTTTACGGCGACGCGATGACGCTGCCGGCCGGGCAGAGCCCGCGCCAGAACGCCAGCATCAGCCAGACCCAGAGCGACATCCTGGCGCGCTGGGCCGCGGGCCTGTTCACCGCGGACTGGGGCCGCACCCCGGTCCCGCCGGACTGCATCGAGGCCGTGCCTCTGCAGGACCAACCCGCCACGCTGGACCGCGCAGCGCTGGAGTTCTGCCTGGCCGACGCCTTCCATCCCGGCTGCGAGCTGACCTGGCCCATGCGCCACCTGAGCCTCTACAGCGCCCCCTTCCGCATTCGCCGCCGGCCCGCCGGCGTGGCCGAGCCGGACTACGGCCCCACGCTCGACCAGGTCACCGCGCTCTCGGGCCACGGCCCGCTGAACGCCCAGGGGCCGGGCGACCTCAACCGCTGGATGGGGCTTCCCTGGCAGGCCGACACCGCTTGGTGCCGCGCCGGCTACGACACGCACTACGACCCGTTCGCACCCGCGTTCTGGCCGGCCCGCGTGCCCAACCAGGTGCTCACCGAGCAGGATTACGCCATCGTCGTCGATCCGCACCAGCCCATCGAGCGCCGCATCGCGGCCTTCACCAACCGCACCGACTGGAACAAGCCCCTGCGCGGCTCCACGGCCGAAGTGATGACCACGATGGTCCGCATCTTCGGATCGATGGGACTGCTCGAAGTGCGCCCGGGCGTCCGGGGCGATGCGCGCTTTCCCGAGCGGATGATGGTCGCGGCATACGGCCCCGACGTACCGCCCATGGATGCACGCAGCGCCGTGGACGGCACCCCGCCGATGCTGCAGGGCAAGGCGCAACTGCTGGGCGAGGAGGCCGCCACGCCCGGACAGGAGGCCGCGCCTGCACTCCCGCCGGGCGCCAACTTCCGCTCGCACGAGGAGGCCCGCCGCGCACCCTTGCCGGTGCGCAAGGGGCCGCCACGGTCGTGATGCCGGGCCGCATGCCGCCCGAGCCCTCCGGGGCGGCGGGTGGCCGGAGTGTTTCCGGCGCACCGTTCGATGCCGCCATCGCCGGGGGCGGGCCGGCAGGCGCGGCCTGCGCCATCGTGCTGGCCCGCGCGGGCTGGCGCGTGCTGCTGGCCGACGCTGGCGACGGCAGCGTGGCGCGCGTTGGCGAGAACCTGCCGCCCGCCGTTTTCAGCCTGCTGGCGGAACTGGGCCTGCGCGACCAGGTGCTCGCGGATGGGCACCGGCCCAGCCACGGCAGCTGGTCCTTCTGGGGCGACAGCGCCGGCCATGCCAGCGACACCCTGCGGCACCTCCAGGGCGACGGGCTCCAGCTCGACCGCGCAGGCTTCGACGCGCGCCTGCGTGGCGCAGCCTCCCTGGCCGGCGCCCAGGTCTGCCTGGCGACGCACCTGCAGATCGATCCACCGGCGCAAGGCGCGCCGAGGCACCACATCCGGGCGCGCCAGGCCGGTGGCGCCACCGACGCCGCCGAGGCACGCTGGTTCGTCGATGCCACGGGTCGGGCCTCGGCCCCCTCCATCCGGCTGGGCGCTCAGCGGATCGGCCATGACGCACTGATCGCCTTCCACCAGCGGCTGCGCAGCCCCGGGCACGGCGACCGCGACGGCCGCACCTGGGTCGAGGCGGTCCCGGACGGCTGGTGGTACAGCGCCCTGCTACCCGGCGGAGACCGGCTGGTGGCGCTGCTCGGCGATGCCGACCTGCTCGACCGCCGCGAACTGCTGGCCGATGGCGGCCTGTGGCGCAGGCTCCAGTCCACCGAACGCCTGAGCGCGCTGTGCACCGCCCACGGCTACCAGCCGGGGGCCGCCGCGCAGGGGGCCGATGCCAGCAGCTCCGAGCTGGACCGTGCCGCGGGAAAGCGCTGGCTGGCCGTGGGCGACGCCGCGCTGGCCTTCGATCCGCTGTCCTCAAAAGGCATCGGCAACGCGCTCTATACCGGTCTGCGCGCCGCGCAGGCGATGCTGGCCGAAGACGGCGGCGATGCCCTGGCCACGGCCCGGTATGCCGGGCACCTGCGCTCCATACACCACGTCTACCGCGCCCAGCTGGCCCACGTCTATGCCGCGGAGCAGCGCTGGGCCTCAGCGCCGTTCTGGGCCCGCCGTCATGCGGCGAGGTTGCCATTGCCGGTGGCCGCTACACTGGCCTCGGCGGGCTCGCCCCGCGCTGCCGCCGGACGGCCTGCCCCTCGGCCTTGAAGCCAGCGCCGCCCTCCCCCCCCTACCGGCCCGCAGACTCGCGGGCCGCATCGTCCGATCGTTCAGCCGGTCACGGCATACCAGGAGATTCCCGCCATGCGCGTCGAGGGCAAATCCATCATCGTCACCGGGGCCGGCGGCGGCATCGGCGAAGGCATCGCCCGGCGGCTGGCCGCCGAGGGCGGCCGCGTCATCGTGAACGACATCCTGCCGGAAGCTGCAGAGCGCGTGGCCCAGGCCATCCGCGACGGTGGAGGCGCCGCCCATGCCTTTGCCGCCGACATGACGCGTTCGCAAGAGGTGCTCGCCCTCGTGGCCGAGGCCGTGGTGCGCCACGGCGCGCTCGACGTGATGGTCAACAACGTCGGCTGGACCCACCGCAACCGCCCGATGCTCGAAGTGCCCGAGGAGGAGTTCGACCGCGTCTACGCGGTCAACGTCAAGAGCATCTACCTGTCGGCCCTGCATGCGGTGCCCGCGATGCGTGCCAACCCGGAGCGGCGCGGCGGCAGCTTCATCAACATCGCCTCCACGGCCGGGCTGCGGCCCCGCCCGGGCCTCACCTGGTACAACGGCTCCAAGGCCGCCGTCATCATTACCAGCAAATCCATGGCCGCCGAACTGGGGCCGGACAACATCCGCGTGAACTGCATCAACCCCGTGTTCAACCCCGACACCGGACTCGCCGCCGAGTTCGCGGGCGGCCCGCTGGACGAGGCGCGGCGTGCCCGCTTCCTGTCCACCATTCCGCTGGGCCGTTTCTCCACGGCCCTCGACGTGGCCAACGCCGCCCTCTACCTTGCCAGCGACGAGGCTGCCTTCGTGAGCGGCACCTGCATCGAGGTGGATGGCGCCCGCTGCGTCTGAACCGCGGACGGGCCCGCAGCGCCCACCGGATTGACGGATGTCAAATCCGGACCGTTCGGGCGATACCCCTACGGCGGCCATGCGGCAGAATCCTCCCATGGCCGAACGTGTGATTCCCCTCGTGGACCAGCGCATTGCGGCGCTGAGGCCCCGCGTTCCCGAAGGCCCGCTCGCTGCGCCCTCCGGCGGGCTCAGCGATGCCCTCGGCCGCCCGCTGCGCGATTTGCGCATCAGCGTCACCGACCGCTGCAATTTCCGCTGCAGCTACTGCATGCCGAAGGAAGTGTTCGGCAAGGACTATCCCTATCTGGCGCACAGCGACCTGCTGAGCTTCGAGGAAATTACGCGCCTGGCCCGCGTTTTCCTTGCCCATGGGGTGCGCAAGATCCGCCTCACGGGCGGCGAGCCCCTGCTGCGCCGGCACCTCGAAAACCTGGTGGAGCAACTGGCCCGACTGCACACGGCCGAAGGCCGGGTGCCCGACCTGACCCTGACCACCAATGGATCGCTCCTCGCGCGCAAGGCGCAGGCACTGAGGAGCGCCGGGCTCGCGCGGCTCACGGTCAGCCTCGACAGCCTGCAGGACTCCGTCTTCCGCCGCATGAACGATGTGGACTTTCCCGTGGCCGAGGTGCTGGGAGGCATCGAGGCCGCGCAACGCGCGGGCTTCGAGCGCATCAAGGTCAACATGGTGGTCAAACGCGGCACGAACGACCATGAGATCGTGCCCATGGCGCGCCATTTCCGGGGTGCCGGCATCACGCTGCGCTTCATCGAGTACATGGACGTGGGCGCCACCAACGGGTGGCGCATGGGCGAGGTGCTGCCATCCGCCGACGTGATCGCGCGGCTGCGCGAACACCTTCCGCTCGTGCCCCTTGCGCCTGCCGCCCCCGGCGAAACCGCGGAGCGGTGGGGCTATGCCGACGCCCAGGGCCGGTACGACCCGGCGCTCGGCGAAGTGGGCACCATCAGCAGCGTGACCCGCGCTTTCTGCGGCGACTGCAACCGCGCCAGACTGTCGATGGAAGGCAAGCTGTACCTGTGCCTGTTCGCCACCCAGGGCTGGGACCTGCGCACGCTGCTGCGCGGCGGCGCGGACGATACCGAAATGGCTGCGGCCATCGCGGGCATCTGGCAAGGGCGCACGGACCGCTACTCCGAACTGCGCGGCCTGTTGCCCGCCGATGCAGGGGTAGCCGCCGCTCGCCGTGTCGAAATGAGCTACATCGGCGGATGAAGCACGAAGAGCCCATGCCAGCGCCGATGCGCCCCGGCCCCTGCTGCCGGGCCGGCCGTGGCTGCGCCGCGGCACGCGCTGCGCCTGCGCGGCGTAGGGACCTGCCGTGATCGCACGCGCAGACATCGCCGGCATGGTGCTTGCCGGAGGCCAGGGTTCCCGCATGGGCGGGCTGGACAAGGGCCTCCAGCGTTTCCAGGGCGTCCCGCTCGCGGTGCATGCGCTGGAGCGGCTGCGCCCGCAGGTAGGCGCCGGAAAGCTATCGATCAACGCCAACCGTAACCTCGATGCCTATGCGGGCTTCGGCGTGCCCGTAGTGGCCGACACCCTCGCGAACCACCCCGGCCCCCTGGCAGGCCTGCTGACTGGCCTGGTGCATTGCAACGCACCCTGGCTGCTGACCGTGCCCTGCGACACGCCCCGCTTTCCGCCCGATCTGGCACAGCGGCTGGCGGAGGCCGCCACACAGGCGCGAGCGGCCATTGCCATTGCGGCCGCACCGGAAACTTCGGGCGGAGCCGACCCGGCCCTGCGGTTCCATCCCGTGGCCTGCCTGCTGAGCGTGGCGCTGCGGGAAGACCTCCGCGAATACCTGGCCGACGGAGGCCGCAGGGTCATGGACTGGATCGCGCGCCACCCGTTCGCCACGGCCGCATTCGACCAGCCGGGCGACGATCCGCAGGCATTCCGCAACGCCAACACACTGGCCGAATTGCGCCTGCTGGAGACCCTGGCACCATGACCGCCGAGCCGATCGAGTTCCGTGCAGGCCCACGCTTTCTGCGCATCGCCGTGCTGGACGCCATGCATGTGCACGCCTACAAAGCCTTGCGGGATGCCGCACTGCACGATGCACCGGAGGCCTTCACGTCCGACCACGCCAGCGCGGTGCGACGCACCGCCGAGTCGTATGCCGGGCGCTTCGGTCCTCCGCCGTCCGGCACTTTCTTTCTCGGAGCTTTCGATACCGCCACGGAAGAACTGCTGGGCAGCATCGGTTGCGAGCGCGAAGAGCGCTTGCAGCAGCGCCATTGCGCCCATGTGGTGGGGATGATGGTTTCCACCGCCGCGCAGCGCTGCGGCATCGGCCGGAAGTTGCTGCGCGAGTGCCTGCGCATTGCAGAGCAGGTGGAGGGCCTCGACCAACTGCTGCTCACGGTGACGGCGATGAACGGGCACAGCGTCCGGCTCTACGAGAGCGAGGGCTTCCGGGCCTGGGGCCTGTTGCCGCGTGCCATCGTGGTGGCTGGCACCGCTTACGACAAACTCCACATGGCCCGTCCGCTGCATTCCGCCGCGCAGGCCGATGCACCGGCGTCCCCCTGAACTGCGGAGCAAAGCGCAATGACCTCCCCCACCGCTGAGTCGCCTTTTTCCGGGCCAGCACCATCGGCGGCACTCGCTGGTGGCCGGACCGCTTCCGACCTGCCGGTGGAAGCGGTGCATGCCCTGCTCTCCAACCTTACGTCCACGCCGGTCGGCGATGTGGAGGAAGTCGGCATCTTCGCCGCGCTCGACCGCGTGCTGGCGCGGGACATCGTCTCCCCCATGGACGTGCCGCCCCACGACAACTCCGCCATGGATGGTTTCGCCTTCGATGGCTCGGCCTTGGTACTGGGGCAGACACTCTCGCTGCAGGTGGTGGGCACCGTGCCGGCCGGGCACCGTTGGTCCAGCCCCCTGGAACCGGGCCAGTGCGTCCGCATCATGACCGGTGCCGCGATGCCCGAAGGGCTGGACACCGTGGTCCCGCAGGAAGCGGCCATTGGCCGAAGCGGCGCCAACGGCGCGGAAATCGCCGAGGTCCCGCCCGGCGCAGTGCGGCGCGGCGACCACCGGCGGCGCGCAGGGGAAGACCTGGCGCGCGGCCGTCCCGCCCTCCAGCGCGGTGCCTCGATCACCCCGGCCGCGCTGGGCCTGATCGCCAGCCTGGGGTTGGCCTCGGTTCCGGTTTTCCGCCGGTTGCGCGTCGCGTTCTTCTCGACGGGCGATGAAATCCTGAGCCTCGGCACGCCCTGGCGCGAAGGAGCCGTGTACGACAGCAACCGCTACACCTTGTTCGGCCTGTTGGTGCGAATGGGGGTGGAGCCCGTCGATCTCGGCGCCGTGCCGGACCAGCCCCAGGCCCTGGAAGCGACCCTGCGCGCAGCCGCGTCGCACGCGGATGCCATCGTGACCAGTGGCGGGGTCAGCGCAGGCGTGGCCGACCATACCCGCACATTGCTGGACCGCCTGGGCAGCGTGGACTTCTGGCGCATCGCCATGCGCCCGGGCCGGCCCATGGCGGCAGGCCGCATACCTCGCACGGAAGACCCGGGCCGCACTGGCCTGCAGGACGGCACCGGTACCGTCCTGTTCGCCTTGCCAGGCAACCCGGTGGCCGCCATGGTGGCCTTTCTGGTGTTCGTGCGCCCGGCGCTGTGGCGCATGATGGGCAGCACCCGGACTGCGCCGCCTGCGCTGCGCGCCCTGGCGGCCGAGCCGCTGAACAAGCGCCCCGGGCGGACCGAGTACCAGCGCGGCATCGTTTTCCAGGAGGGGGACGGCAGCCTGCGCGTGCGCACCACCGGCCCCCAGGGATCGGCATTGCTGAGTTCGATGGTGCAGGCGCATGGGCTCATCGTGTTGCCGCACGACCGTGGCCCCGTGGCCTCGGGCGAAACCGTGGACGTGCTGCTGTTTGACGGCATGCTCTGACACCGTGGCCGGCCACGCGCGGCTTAGGCTCAGGCCATCTTTCCCACCTTCGACCGAAAGCCCCGCCATGCCCTATACCGCACAGCACCTCGCCACCTCCCCCACGCGGGAGGAGATCGACCGCCTTCAGGGCCCTGCGGTCCTGGAATTCGGTACGCCCTGGTGCGGCTTCTGCCAGCGCGCCCAGCCGCTCATCGAAGCCGCGCTGAAAGAGCATGGCAACGTACAGCACATCAAGGTGGAGGACGGGCCGGGCCGCCCTCTGGGCCGCAGCTTCGGCGTGAAGCTCTGGCCCACGCTCGTGTTCCTGCGCGATGGCAAGGAAATCGATCGGCAGGTACGGCCGCAGGATCTCGCGGCGGTGCAGTCCGGCATGCACGCCATCGTCCACGCGCCAGCCATCAGCATCGGACCGGCCTGATCGCATGTGCATCGGCTGTGCGGCAGCCAGATGAGCAAGGTGCGCCCTGCCGGCGCTTCAGCCGCGGCCTAGCACCTTGTCCACCCCTTTGTTGGCGAGTGCATCCGCCCGCTCGTTGCCCGGGTCGCCTGCGTGTCCCTTCACCCAGCGCCAGTCGATCACATGGCCGCTCTGGGCCACCAGTTCATCGAGCCGCTTCCACAGCTCCACGTTCTTCACGGGCTGACCGGCCGCCGTGCGCCAGCCCTTCTTCTTCCAGCCCTGGATCCACTCGGTGATGCCTTTGCGCACGTATTGGCTGTCGAGGTAGAGCGTCACCGCGCAGGGTCGTTTGAGCGCGGCGAGGGCTTCGATCACCGCAAGCAGCTCCATGCGGTTGTTGGTGGTGCCCAGCTCGCCTCCGAACAATTCCTTCTCCAACGCTCCCGAGCGCAATATCGCCCCCCATCCGCCCGGGCCAGGGTTGCCCTTGCATGCCCCGTCGGTGTAGATCACTACCTGATTCAAAACTCGCTCGCTTCCGTTGTCGTTCGATGGTTCATCGGGTTCCCGTGGCCGCCAACCCTGCCCTTCAGGCCATTGCGCTGTGCCACGGATACAGGGGCCGCCCGGCCCTGGGGCGCCGTGCCCGTTCGCCAGGAGGGCTCCAGCAGGCGCATGCCATGCACGCGCTTGACGGCCACCACCATGTAGGCGGCCCCGAGTATCGGCCACCAGCGCGCGCCCACCGCGTCCAGCCATTCATAGCGCTGCAGCCAGCGTGTGCTGCGCACCGCCGGACGGTAAGCACCGAAGCTGATGGTCTCGATCTCGAAATTCAGCAGCCGCAGCCAATCGCGCAGCCGCCAATGCCCGATGAACTCGCCCACATCGGGCAGATAGAGCTTGCCGCCCGCGCCCAGCCGCTGGTAGAGGCGGGTCCGGCGCTGGCGCAGCCCCCAGAGGCTGGCAGGATTGAGGCCGCTCACCACTAGCCGTCCCTCGGGCATGAGCACGCGGTGCACTTCGCGAAGCGCCGCGTGCGGATCGGCGCTGAGCTCCAGTGCATGGGGCAGCAGCACGAGGTCCAGGCTGTTTTCGGGAAACGGCAGCGCAACAGGATCGGCCAGCAGCGCCGTGCGGACGGCGTCCTGGCGCGCACCGCCCCATGCGGCTCCCGGTCCCGCGAACGGTGCTTCGACGCCGCCTGCCATCGGCGGCCAGAGCAGCGCCTCCGCGGCCCCCAGGGCCAGCCAGCGGTGCGGCATACGGTTGGCCCTCAATCCGGACAGGCCCGGCATTCCGAGCTGAAGCGCGTGGTAACCGAACACATCGGCCACCATCTCGTCGTAACGCTCCTGCTCCCACGCCAGCAGGTAACGGCCGGGCGGTGAGTCGAACCAATGGTGCAAACCTATAATTTCGTCGCTCATGAACTTGCTGCCGCTGCCCGCTTTCACCGACAACTACATCTGGATGCTGCACGACGGGCGTTCCGCCATCGTGGTCGATCCGGGGGAGGCCGGCCCGGTGCTGCAGGCTCTGCAGCACCAGGGCCTGGCGTTGCAGGCGATTCTAGTCACCCACCACCACGGCGATCATGTCGGCGGCGTGGCAGAACTGCGCAGCGCCACCGGTGCCGCCGTCCTCGGGCCGGCGCGAGAAACCCTTCCGGAACCGGTGCAGCGGCTCTCGGACGGCGATGTGGTCGAAGTGCTGGGCCTGCGCATGGTCGTGATCGACGTTCCTGGCCATACGGCAGGCCACATCGCCTACTACGGGGCGGATGCACCGGGGGGCCCTCTTCTTTTCTGTGGCGATACCCTGTTTTCCGGAGGGTGCGGCCGGCTTTTCGAAGGCACTCCGGAGCAGATGCAGCACTCCCTGGACCGGCTGGGCGCCCTGCCTCCGGAAACCCGCGTGTGCTGCGCCCATGAATACACACTTTCGAACCTTGCTTTCGCCAGGGCCGTGGAACCCGTCAATCCCGCGCTGCTCCAGTACAGCCGGGAATGCGAGACGCGCCGGTCCGAAGGCCAGCCCACCCTGCCTTCGCGCATCGGCACGGAGCGCGACGTCAACCCCTTCCTGCGCACCCGCGAGCCCGCCGTGGCCCGTGCAGCGCAGGCTTTCGATGCCCATGTCGACACCGCCGAGCCTGCCTCCGTGCTGGCCGCCTTGCGGCAATGGAAAAACGAATTCCGACCCTTCTGACCCCATGAAACTCCTGCACATCCTGGGCCTTGCAAGCGTCCTCTGGCTCACCGGTTGCGCCGCTCCCGGCACTGCGACCAAGGACGCACCCGCCTCTCCGACGACCGGCACCGCCACCAGCACCCCGCCGCTTTTCCCGGCCGGGCCCTTGCGGCCAATCACGGCAGTGGACGCCAGCCACTTCAGCGTGGCCTCGCTGGCTGCGCCGGCCGATCTGTGGGACCGCATGCGGCGCGGCTTCTCCATGCCCGACCTGGATCAGGACCTCGTGCGCGACCGCGAACTCTGGTACGCCAGCCGGCCCGACTATATGCAGCGCATGACCGAGCGTTCCAGCAAGTACCTGTTCCATATCGTCGAGGAGCTGGAGCTGCGCGGCATGCCGACCGAGCTGGCCCTGCTTCCCTATATCGAAAGCGCCTTCAACCCCATGGCGGTTTCCAGCGCCAAGGCGGTGGGGATGTGGCAGTTCATGCCCGCCACCGGCAGCGACTACCAGCTCAAGCAGAACGCTTTCCGCGACGATCGCCGCGACGTGCTCGCCTCCACGCGGGCCGCGCTCGACTACCTGCAGAGGCTCTACGGCATGTTCGGCGACTGGCACCTCGCACTGGCGGCTTACAACTGGGGCGAAGGCAATGTGAGCCGGGCGATTGCCCGCAACCAGAAACAGGGGCTGGGAACGAGCTACACCGACCTGAACATGCCGGCGGAAACGCGCATGTACGTGCCCAAGCTGCAGGCCGTCAAGAACATCGTTGCCAACCCCGAGCGGTTCAACACCGAACTGCCGCTGATCGAAAACCACCCCTATTTCCAGACGGTGGACATCACGCGCGACATCGATGTGTCCCTGGTGGCCAGCCTCGCCGGCGTGCGTGAGGAAGACTTCCGCGCGCTCAATCCCTCGCTGCACAAGCCCATCATCCTCGCGGCCGGCATGCCGCAGATCCTGCTGCCCTGGGACAACGCCCAGGTGTTCCGCAAGAACCTGGAAGCCTACACGGAAGGCCAGTATGCGAGCTGGACGGTATGGAGCGTGCCGACGACCATGAGCGTGTCGGCAGCCGCGCAGCGTGTGGGCATGAGCGAGGCCGACCTGCGCAGTGTGAACAAGATCCCGCCCCGCATGCTCATCAAGGCGGGTTCGGCACTCATGGTGCCCCGCAACACCGCCACGCAGGCGGACGTGCCCGGACAGGTGGCCGACAACGGCCAGGTGGCGTTCACGCCCGAAACCGTGACGCGCCGCACCATGGTGAAAGCGGGCAAGCGCGAGTCCGTGTCGACCATCGCTCGCCGCTACAAGGTGACCACGGCCGACGTGGCCACCTGGAACGACGTGAAGGCCACGGCGTCCTTCAAGGTGGGAGAGCAGGTGGTGGTGTACCTGCCGGTGCGCATGGCGGCAGGCCCTTCGACCTCTGGACGCAGCAGCAAGCAAGCCGCTCCCGCCAGGAGCAATGCGAAGAAGGCGGCAGCGCCCGCGCCTTCGCGCAAGGGCGGCACACCGTCGCGCGTGAAGAAGCGCTGAAGACCAGGGAAGCGGCACGGCGGTGCCTTCGCACTGCCATTGCACCGCCGGGCCGGGAGAAAGGCGCAGCAACGGCAGCGCCGCCTTTCTCCCTCCGCGGTCAGAGCCGCAGCGAATGCATGCCGAACAGACCGAGCAGGCCGATCACGATCAGGTAGAGCGCCACGATGATGTTGAGCAGTCGCGGCATGACCAGAATGAGAATGCCTGCGATCAGGGCCACGAGCGGGCCGATGCTGAGGTTCAGCGTCATGGAAAACGTCCTTGGTGGGTGGATGGCTGAGTAGCTACCGAACTGCACTCGCTGCAGCTCCGCTGCGCGGGAGCCTTGACGCGCAGTGGCACGGACTCTACCGCCCCGCCCTGGGCAAGCCCTGTCGGACCATGGCGCCACTTGTGCCGAAGTGCCCGGGCGAGGGACTGCCGTACCGGCTGTCCTGCTGACTCGGAGCTACCGCATCGGGGTTGGCGCGTCAGGCGTTGAACTTCGCCTTGGCCTTGCGTGCGTACTCGTTGGTATAGGTGCGCCCGAGTTCCACCTTGGACGCGGCCAACTCCGGCCGCAGCCGGGCCAGTGTACGCAGGGCCGTGGCGGGCCCGTCGTCGGGCATCAGGCCGTCGGGCGAGAAGGTGTCGCGCACCTTGTGGAAAGCAGCCAGATAGGTCCCTCGGTCGCCGAGCAGGTAGTCCTGGGGCACCACACGCATGAGATCGGCCGCACTCGCCGTCTGCAACCACTTGAGCGCATGGACCATCGCATGGACCAGGGCCTGCGAGGCAGCGGGCTGCTGCTGTACGAAGGTCCGGGGCGCATACAGGCTCGCAGCCGGCATCGTGCCCCCGAACAGGTCTTGGGTGCCTTTCAGCGTGCGCGTATCGCACAGCAGGCGGACCTCGCCGCGCTGCTCCAGCACACTCACGACCGGATCGGCATGGCACAGCGCATGGACGTGCCCCTGGCGCAGCGCGGCCAAAGCGCCAGCACCCGACGCACCGACACCGACGAAGGAGATGCCCTCCAGCGACGCCCCGTTCTGCGAGAGCACCATCTGCGCCACCAGATGGGTGGACGAACCGGGCGCGGTCACCCCGACGCGCAGGCCTTTGAAACTCTGCACGCTGCGCACCGGCCACGACCGGGCCGATGCCGCGAAAGCCAGTTGGGGCGCACGGCCCTGCAGCATCAATGCGATGTAGGTCTGCCCCTGCAACTGCATGCGCAGCGTGTGGTCGTAGGCACCGGAGCACACGTCGGCCGAACCCTGCTGGACCGCCTGCAGGGCCAGTGCACCGCCAGCGTAATCCTGCACCGACACCTCCAGCCCTTCCGCACGGAAGAACCCCAGCTCCTGCGCGACGGTGAGAGGGAGGTGGTAGAGCAAGCCCATGCCTCCGACCGCCACGCGCACCCGCCCATTCCCCGATGCGGTGAAGGGCGGAGCAATGGCGCTTGCCGTGCCGCAAGCCAGCCCCCCGAGCGGAAGGGACATGGCCATCGCGGCAAAGCGGCGACGATCGACGGAAGGCGGTCTCATGGAAGAAAGGATGCAACGAATGCTGCAGTGCAGCAATCCTGCCTCAAAAAGCCCCACACGGGCACCGGGGACAATCCCTGTAGCCGTAAAAAATACGGCGCCCGGGGAGGCGCCGTTCCAGATGGCAGGGGTTCGAAAAGAAATGGGTGGGCAGGGCCTGCACACGCAGGCACAGGCGCTGCTACCGGTACCCGAGAAAGAAAATGGCGGTGTTCACCGCGAAACCGGCCAGCCACACCGCGCTGCGCACCGTGGGCATGTCCGAAACGTACATCAGCACGTAGAAGCCCCGCAGCATCACGAAGGCCAGGGCCAGCAGGTCGAGCAGGGTCTGGCCGGCACCCAACTGGTGCGCCACGATCACTGCCCCGATGAAGAAAGGCAGGCTCTCGAAGGTATTGGCCTGTGCCGCGAGGGCGCGTGCGCGCCAGTCCCCCTGCTTCGCGGCCCACCCCCTCGGGTCATGGTTGTCCTTGCCCTGGAAGCTGCCGCGCTTGGCCACGAAAGCACACGCGATCGGCATGAGCACCATCGCGAAAACGCACCAATACGCCACGGTGAAACGCACGATGTGCAGGGAATTCATGTCACAGCTTTCATATGCCTGGAGCCCGCGTGCCGGGCTTTTCAAGCTATCAATTGTATAGCTGGCTAACGCCGGTCGACGAGCGCGTGGGCGATGGTGCCGAGGTCCACGTACTCCAGTTCGCTGCCCACAGGCACGCCCCGCGCCAGGCGTGTGACGTGCACCCCGCGTGCCTTGAGGACTTCGCCAAGGGCATGCGCGGTCGCCTCGCCCTCGGCCGTGAAATTGGTGGCGAGAATCACTTCCTGGACCACGCCGTCGCAGGCGCGCTCCAGCAGTTTTCCGAAGCCGATGTCCTTCGGGCCCACGCCATCCAGTGGCGACAGCCGGCCCATGAGCACGAAATACAGCCCCCTGAAGGCCCCCGTCCGCTCCAGCGCCGCCTGATCGGCCGGCGTTTCCACCACCGCCAGGCGCGATGCGTCGCGCGAAGGATCCAGGCAGGTCGCGCACACCTCGCCTTCGGTGAACGTGTGGCAGCGCACGCAGTGCCGCACCGACGAGGCCGCCTCATGCAGCGCGCGGGAGAGCAATTGGGCGCCCTCGCGGTCGTGCTGCAGCAGATGGAACGCCATGCGCTGGGCCGACTTCACGCCCACGCCCGGCAACCGGCGCAGCGCCTGAACCAGGCTGTCGAGGGAATGCATGTCAGAGGCGGAAGCCATGGCGGAAAGCCCGAAGGAGGGAAAACACAGGGGTGGGATGCCAGGCCCCGCCATCAGGCCCGGCAGGTGTGCGAGCGGGGCCCGGGGCCAAGGTCAGAAAGGGAACTTCATGCCGGGCGGCAGGCCCGGCATGCCGGAGGTGATCTTGCCCATCTTTTCCTGGGAGGTTTCCTCGGCCTTGCGAACGGCCGCGTTGAAAGCGGCCGCAACGAGATCCTCGAGCATGTCCTTGTCGTCCGCCAGCAGGCTGGGGTCGATCGTCACCCGCTTCACGTCGTGCTTGCAGGTCATCAGCACCTTGACGAGACCCGCGCCGGATTCGCCTTCCACCTCGATGTTGGCCAGTTCGTCCTGGGCCTTTTTCAGGTTGTCCTGCATGGCCTGCGCCTGCTTCATGAGGCCGGCGAGTTGTCCTTTGTTGAACATGTACGGTTTCCTTTTCTTTCTGAGGGGTCGAAGACAAAAGCGAAAGCAGAAATGGGTCAGCGGGCGGGGGCCGGGCTGCGCCGGCCGCGCTTTGCGGCATCCGGGATCATGCTGGCTTGATGCTGCCGGGCACGATTCTCGCGCCGAAGTCACGCACCAGCGATTGCACATAGGGGTCGTTTTCCACGATCTCCTGGGCGCGGCGCTGGCGCTCCGCGGCCGCGTGGGCGTTGCGCCGTGCCGGGCTGTCGATCACCACCCCGAGTTCCACGCTGATCTGCCGGGCGAAGCCTGCCGCCTCCAGGGCAGCGCGGAGCCGCTCACGCGCCACCGGCTGGTTCAGCGACTCGCGCTCTACGCGCAGCAGCCAGTGATCGGCATCGCGCGCCACCAGCTGCGACTGCAGGGCCAGCTCGCGCACCAGCGCGCCGATGGCCTCTGCCGCAACCAGCTGCATGACCGTGGCATGCCACACGTCACCCTCTTCGGTTGGCGTGTAGCGCGCCGATGCGGGCATGGGCCCCGTCGGCGCCACTGGTTGCAGCCGCACGCCAGGCTCGGGGGCCACCCGCACCGGAATTGCTACAAATTCAGGAGCAATCTTTTCAATGTTTTCGACGGCATCGGGGCGATTTGGCTTCGATGTCTCCGGTGTTCTGACAGGCAGGCGAACCACGGCATCGGAGCCCCGGACCGGACTGCCGGCGGGATGGGCAGCAGGCGCCAAAGCCTCCGGCGCCGATGGAGGCGGCACTGCCGAGCGCGCCGGCTCCTGCACCACCGGTTGATCCTCTTCTGGCCAGGGAGGGGCATCGTCCTGGGCCTGCCGGGAGGCTTCCGCAGCCGGTTCGGCGGCCGCGGTAGCGGGCATTTGCGCGGGTGGCGCCGCTACCGGATCGCGGGTAGACCGCTCAAGGGGCGATGGAAGTGTTTTTTTTTCCGCCGAAGACACACCGCCTTCCGCTGACGGCTTGAATGCCAGCAACCGCAGCAGCGCCATGGTCAGGGCGGCGTATTCGTCGGGCGCCAGCCCGAGTTCCGCGCGGCCGTGCAGGCAGATGCTGTAGAGCAATTGGGTTTCGTCCGCCGGCATCGCCGTCGCCAGGCGCGCCGTTTCCGCGGCCTCCGGATCGGACGCGCCCACCGCTTCGGCCATCTGCGGTACCGCCTGGAGCACCGCCATGCGCTGGAGCACGGCGCTCATCTCTTCGAGCGTGGAGGCAGCGGAGAGCCCGTTGACGCGCAATGCCTCGGAAGTCTCGACCACCGTGCGGCCGTCGCCCCGGGCCAGCGCTTCGATGAGGCGGAACACGTAGGACCGGTCCACGCTGCCCAGCATCTGGCGTACGCCGGCCTCCTGCAACTGGCCGCTGCCGAAGGCGATGGCCTGGTCGGTCAGCGACAGCGCGTCGCGCATGGATCCCCGGGCAGCGCGCGACAACAGGCGAAGCGCCTGGGGTTCGGCAGGCACGTTCTCCTGGACCAGCACCTTCGTGAGGTGGTCGAGCACCGTCTCCGGCGCCATCGGCCGCAGATTGAACTGCAGACAGCGCGAAAGCACCGTGACGGGCACCTTTTGCGGATCGGTCGTGGCCAGCACGAATTTCAGGTATTCGGGCGGCTCTTCGAGCGTCTTGAGCATCGCGTTGAATGCGGTGTTCGTGAGCATGTGCACTTCATCGATCATGAAGACCTTGAAGCGGCCCTGCACCGGCTTGTATACGGCCTGCTCCAGCAGCCCCTGGACCTCGTCCACGCCGCGGTTGGACGCGGCATCCAGCTCGGTGTAATCCACGAAGCGGCCGGCATCGATGTCGGTGCAGGCCTGGCAGACCCCGCAGGGGGTTGCAGTGATGTTGCCCTGCCCGTCCGGGCCCTGGCAGTTGAGCGACTTGGCCAGGATGCGCGACACGGTGGTCTTCCCCACGCCGCGGGTTCCCGTGAAAAGGTAGGCGTGGTGCAAACGCTGCTGGGTGAGGGCATTCGAGAGCGCCTGTACCACGTGCTCCTGTCCCACCATTTCGGAGAAATTGCGTGGACGGTACTTGCGGGCGAGCACGAGATAGGACATCTGCGGGATTCTACGGGGGGCGAACGCCCTGACGGTGCTCATCCGTTCCCTTAGCATGCAAGAGCCCTCCGGCGCCACGTACCTCCACGGGCCGCCGCGGATCGGCAAAGACCTCCGTAGGACTCGTCCATGACCACCGCACACCGGCCTTCTATGGGCATCTCCCGGCGCCTGGGCCTTCTCATCGGCTGCGCCCTGCTCGGCATCGCACTCATCACGGTCATCCTTCTCGCTTCCGAGAAGGATTTGATCATGGAGGAGCGCAAGAACAGCGTCCGCCAGAACGTGGAAGCCGCCCACAGCCTTGTCGCGCATTACCACGCGCTCTCCACGCAGGGCAAGCTCACCGACGCCCAGGCACGCCAGATGGCCCAGGACAGCCTGCGCTCGATGCGCTACAGCGGCAATGAATATTTCTGGATCAACGACATGCAACCCGTCATGGTGATGCACCCGATCCGGCCCGAACTGGAGGGCAAGAATCTCTCGGAGAACAAGGACCCTACCGGTCTGCGCCTTTTCGTGGCCTTCGTCGATGCGGTCAAGCGCCAGGGCGCGGATTTCGTTCTCTACATGTGGCCCAAGCCAGGAAGCACGGACCCGGTGCTCAAAGTTTCCTACGTCAAGGGATTCGCCCCGTGGAACTGGGTCGTGGGTTCGGGCGTGTACGTGGACACGGTGGCATCCACCGTCAATGCACGCATCTTGAAGTTCGGACTGGCTGCGCTCGCACTGGCAGTGGCGTTGCTGGGCGTGGGCCTGCTGCTGGCACGCGGACTGCTTCGAGACCTGGGCGGGGAGCCCGGAGAAGCCACCGACATCAGCAGCCGCATGGCCGCGGGCGATCTTTCCATGCACATTCCACTGAAGCCGGCCGACCGCTCCAGCCTGCTGCATGGCATGGAGCGCATGCGCCAGAGCATCGCCCACATCGTGGGCGAAGTCCGCACCAGCACCCAGTCCATCGCCAACGCATCCGCAGAGATCGCTGCGGGCAACCATGACCTGTCCGCGCGCACCGAGCAACAGGCCAGTTCGCTCCAGCAGACCGCGGCGTCCATGGAGCAACTCACCAGCACCGTGCGACAGAATGCGGAGCATGCCCGCCATGCCGCGGGGCTGGCACGCACGGCCTCGGAAGTGGCCCAGCGCGGCGGCGCGGTGGTGAGCCAGGTCGTGACCACCATGGGCGATGTGAACGCATCGTCGCGCCGGATCGTCGACATCATCGGCGTGATCGATTCCATCGCCTTCCAGACGAACATCCTGGCGCTCAACGCCGCCGTGGAAGCCGCCCGCGCGGGCGAGCAGGGCCGGGGTTTCGCTGTCGTCGCGGCGGAAGTGCGCGGCCTTGCCCACCGCTCGGCCGCTGCCGCCAAGGAGATCAAGCAGTTGATCGATACGTCGGTCCAGCAGGTGGGAGAAGGCTCCCGGCTCGTGGACCAGGCCGGCAGCACGATGGCCGAGGTGGTGGACAGCGTCCGGCAGGTTGCAGGCCTCATCCAGGACATCGCCACGGCCAACCATGAACAGTCCTCGGGCATCGACCAGATCAATGTGGCCGTGACCCACATGGACCAGGCCACTCAGCAGAACGCTGCCCTGGTGGAGGAAGCGGCGGCGGCGGCCCAATCCCTCACGGCACAGGCGGCCAAACTCGAGCAGTTGGTGGACGTGTTCAAGATCACCGGAGCCGTACCCGGGAATTTGGCCGGGGACCCTCCAGGCATTGGGTACAATCGCCGCTGACGGGCCTCCCCGCATGGGGAAGCGGCCAACCGGGTCAGGTGGGGAACCAAGCAGCCCTAACCGTGGAGCCAGTGCCGGGGGTAAGGCTCGTCAACTTCTTCTTTCGCAGGCCCGTGGCATCCGCCACGCGCGCAGGCAGCATGGAGCGAAATGGATATTTCGCCTCCCCGATTCCACAGACTCTCACCCCTCCGGCGTGGCCCTGCCGGCCGCGCCGAAGTGCATGCCGGTCACACCCGCATGGGCTGCACCTCTTCCAGCCACTTCAGCACACCCTGCCCTGCCGCAAAGCCGGTCGCCATGCATGCAGAAAGCAGGTATCCGCCGGTGGGCGCTTCCCAGTCCAGCATCTCGCCCGCGCAGAACACGCCCGGCCAGGCCGCCAGCATCAACGTGGCATCCAGCGCTTCGAACGCGACACCACCGGCCGTGCTGATGGCCTCGTCCAGAGGGCGCGCAGACACCACGGTGACCGGCAGCGCCTTGATCGCATGCGCCAGCGCCCGGCTGTCCTGCAGACCATCCTTGCCCAGTTGCTCGTAGAGGAGAGCCGCCTTGATGCCTTCCAGGCCCAGGCGGCTCTTGAGATGGCTGCTCAGGCTGCGGGAGCCACGGGGGTGGCGCACCTCTTTCTCCACCCGCTCGGGGGTATGGTCCGGCAACAGATCGAGCATGAAAGTGGCGTGTCCATGGGCCGCAATCTCGTCGCGCAGAAGCGCCGAAACCGCATAGACCAGGCTGCCCTCGATGCCTGAAGCAGTGGCCACGAATTCGCCTCGGCGATGGAAGGCTCGGCCCTGGCTGTCCGTGAAATGCAGCGCCACCGACTTGAATGGCTGACCGGCGAATCGCTCCTTGAAGTGCGGCGTCCAGCCCACGGGAGCCGTGCTTTCCCGCCCGATGAGCGCGTCCAGAAACTCCCTGCGCGTCTCGTCAGCCGGAGCGCCAGGACCCAGCACGTCGAATCCGCAATTGGCAGGCAGCAGTGGCGCCACCTGTACCCCGCGCCCCGCCAGCCAGGGAACCCATGCCCCATCGGAGCCCAGGCGCTGCCAGCTGGCTCCGCCCATCGCCAGCACAACGGCGCCCGCTTTGACATCCACCACTCCGGAAGGTGCGGCAAAGCGCAGCACGTGCCCGCTCCGGCCGCCGCCAGCGCCTTCGATGCCGTCAGCCGGCCCCTGCCAGCGGTGGCGCATGTGGAATTGCACGCCCATCCCGCGCAGACGGTGCAGCCAGGCCCGCAGTAGCGGGGCTGCTTTCATATCCGACGGGAAAACCCGGCCCGATGTACCCACGAAAGTTTCTACACCCAGGCCACGCGCCCACTCCTGCAACGCCTCGGGACCGAACTTCTCCAACAACGGCTTCAGCACGGATGCCCGCGCGCCAAATCGCTCGACGAAAGGTCCGAAGGGTTCGGAGTGGGTCAAATTGAGACCGCCTTTGCCTGCCAGCAGGAACTTGCGCCCCACGGACGGCATGGCATCGAACACATGCACTGCCAGGCCACGGCCCGCCAGGGTCTCGGCAGCCATCAGGCCTGCCGGTCCGCCGCCGATCACGGCAACATCACAGTGCGGATAGGCGGCGGCAGGCGCCGGAGCGGAAAAAGACATATCGATGCAATCGGTTGGCAGGTGGAATCTGGCGGGGGCACACCACGGTGCGCAGCTCAGTCGAAGAGCGAGCCTTGCGCGGGCCCGTCTGCAGGAATCGGCGCCGGGGCTGGTGGAGCCGGGGTGGGCGATGGTAAGGGCTCGGCAGGCGGCACCAATCCGGCATCGGTATTTTCTCGGGCGGAGTCCACCTCGACCATGCGCCCATCGCCTGTCAGGAAAGCGGCGCGAACCGGGCTCCCCTGGACCTGGGCCAGCATGGCCGTCCGATAGCGGCGCAATTGCGCAACCAGTTCCGGCTGGCGCTCGGGATCGGCGGCGCTCTTGTAGTCGAGCACCCACCATTCGGGCGCATGGCCAGGGTGGGCACGGCACCGCACCAAACGGTCGATGCGCAAGGTTTGCCCCATATGGACGATGGGGGCTTCGTCCATTGCGAGATCGATGCGGGAACGGTCCCATGCCCAGGCGCCCTCGCCTTCGAGAATGTGGCCGGCCATCGCGGCGGCACGTTCGGCTTGTTCTGCCGGCAGCTCGAAATCCCTCGCGAGCTGCAGGAGGCGCGCGGATGACCAATGCAAACCCTGCGACACCGCAGCGTTCTCGGAAAAGCCAGCCTGTTCCAGCAACTGGTGCATGGCCTCACCCTGGCGCGCGACCAGACTGGAGGCGTTGCGTGTCTTCGCTGGAGATGCCTCCGCCCCCTGGTTCGACAAGGGCCTGGACGCATCCGCAACCGTCAGGTGAGCGTCCGGCAACACGGGTGTCGCCCCCCATCCCGGCAATTCGGGAAGCTGCGCGGTGCCCGGAGCGCTTTCCATGCCTGCAGGAGTTGCAGGCCCGGGGCCGTCCGCATCAGAAGCCAGAGGAGCCACCCGGTTCCACCAACTGCCCGGTGCCGACTGGGTGAAACGCACACAGGACAGCGCCAGGCAGTGGCGTGCACGGGTCATCGCCACGTAGAGGGTATTGAGTTCCTCCCGCAAGCGTTCCGCCTGCTCTGCGGCCAGCGTATCCACGGCACTCGGAGGCGGTGACGATTCGCTCGCCAGGAAAATGAAACGCCGCGGCTCCGGGCTTTCGCCTGGCCAATCCACCAGCACCCCCATGGTTTCGGCTTTTTGCCCGCGGCTGTCGGTGTCCAGCAGCAGCACCGCATCCGCCTCCAGGCCTTTCGCGCCATGAATGGTCAGCAACCGCACAGCCTGCACATCGACCCGACCTGGAGCGCCATGGCCGGGACGCTTCAAGGCCCGCACGAAAGCGTAGGGAGTGAGGTAGCGGCCGCCGTCCTGCTGCAGTGCTGCCGACAGCAACGCGCGGAGATTCGCCAGCATGCCGGGACGCAACGGTGCAGGCGCAGCTGCAGCGTACCGTGCGAGGACATCCCGGTGCTGATAGATCGCGTGAAGGGCATCGTGCGGCGGCCATTGCTCCACCCATCCACGGTACAGATTCAAATCGGCCGACAGCTGCGGGATTTCTTCGTCCAACAGCCCATCTTTCGATAGCAGATCAAACCAACTCGGCAACCGGCTCTCGTGGTCATTGGTGGCGTTTTGCGCGGCCTGTCGACGGGCTGCAGCAATGCGCACCAGCAAGCTGTCTTCCAGGCCAAACAGCGGCGAACGCAGTGCCCGCGCCATCGACAGGTCATGACCGGGAGACAGCAATGCATCCAGCAAGGCCACGACGTCCTGGACCTCCGGTGCTTCGCACAGTTCGGATTTCTCCGGCTGAACGCAAGGAATGTGCAAGTCCCGCAGAGCGTCCTGCATCGCCGTCAGGCGGTCCCGCTTGCGCGCAAGCACCATGATTTCGCGCGGCGGTGTGCCGCTCGCCATTCGCTCCGCGACCCAGCGGGCGGCCTGTTGGCATTCGCGCATGCGCAGGGTTTCTTCCGCTTCGTGGCGCGGCTGCTCCAGGCTGTCGCGCCATGCCATCGGGTCGGGAAGGGGTTGCGAAGCCGGCGCTTCGCCATTGTCTTCGTCGAAGACAGGTGGCAGGCGCACCAGGCCTCCGGCGTCACCCGATTCCGTCGTATGGTTGCGAAATCCTGCGTACTCGCCCTGTGCCTGCGCCGTCCCCATGACGGTATTCACTGCGGCGATCACATCCACGGCATTGCGGCGCGTGTGATCGCAGGCCAGGAGATCACCCATCAGACCCTGCCGCACGAAAGCCTGCGCCGCGCGAAACACCTGCGGCTCGGCACGGCGGAAGCGGTAAATGCTCTGCTTGGGATCGCCCACGATGAATACGCTGGGGGGCCGGGCCCCTCCACCGCTGCCGACGTAGCCCGCCAGCCAGGCATGCAGGGCTTGCCACTGCAACGGATTCGTGTCCTGGAACTCATCGATGAGCAGATGGCGCACGCGCGCATCCAGGCGCTCCTGCACCCAGCCGCTGAGCACCGGATCGGAGAGCATCACGAGCGCAGTGCGTTCGACATCGTTCATGTCCACCCAGCCCCGTTCGCGCTTGAGTGCGGCAAAAGCAGCGACCAGCGCCCGGGTGAGCCGCGCCATTCGCTGCTGGTGCAGCCATGCTTCATGCTGCTGCCGCGCCAGGCACAGTGGCTGCAACTCCCGCTCGGCCTCCTGTGCGGCTGCGAATTTCTCCAGATTCCGGGTGAGCCGATCCTCCTTCCCAACGAACAGGGCACGTCGCAATGCGTCCAACCGTGCTTCGAGATCCTCCGTATCGAAGAACGCAGCGACGACAGCGGCCGCGGCTTTCTGAGGGGTCTTGTTGGACTCCGCTCCCAACGCGGCAGCCCAACCGAGCCAGCGTGCACGGCAAGCTTCGCCGGCCAATGCCTGTGCGGGATGCTCCAGTGCAGACAGCTCCGGCCACCGCACCTGGAATGGGGGCACGGAGGCATCCACCACGCCGCCGGCTTCCGCCAGTTCGAACTCCACACGCTTGGCCAATGCCGATTCCAACGCTTTACGCGTCTGGGAACGGCCGTGCCGCGCTACCGATAGCGTGTAGTCCGCATGCAGGCCCTCCTCCGCGATGACCTTCCGCAAGAAGAGCGGCCAGACCTGGCGGACGGCCTCGGCATCGTCTTGGAGCAGCTCGTAATGCACGGGCAGGCCGCGCGACTGCAGCACCGCGATGGGGGCCGTTCCCAGCAGGGCAGCGAACCAGCTGTGGAAAGTGCGTATCTGCACGGGGCGGCCGGCACCGAGCAGATGGAGAAACAGTCCCTGCAAGCGTGCGCACTCCGCATCCGAAGCGTCCGCAATGCCTCGTGCCGCGAGCTCTTTTCTCAAGGCCTGCAACGGTCGGCGGGAAAAATCTCCGAGCCACTCCTGCAACCGTTGCCGCATCTCGCCTGCGGCTTTCTTGGTGAAGGTGATCGCGAGGATCTCGTGAGGCTCGCTGCCATTCAGCAAAGCGCGCAGGATCCGTGACACCAGCATCCAGGTCTTACCCGCCCCTGCGCAAGCCTCCACGGCCACACTGCGATCCGGGTCGCAGGCGATGGCGTAGAACGCTTCGCGGCTGACCGAGCGGCCATTGTGTTCATAGGCGGCTGATGGGGCATGCAGCGGCTCATTCATGCCAGAAGTCCTTTCGGCACAGCCCCCGTGCGGCACAGTAGTCGCACACGGCCCCTTCGCCGAGCGCGGGCATCTCCGCGCCCTGTGCGATGCGCTCGAAGTCGTGCAGGATGCCTTCGACAAGCTGATCGCGCAGCGACACGATGTCCGGCTGCTCGAAGCTGCGAGTCTCGCCGCGCTCACCCACGTTGACATACATCGCCCGCAGGGTGTCGTCACCGAGCAGCGCAGCATAAAAGGCCAGTTGCGAGTCCTCCGTTCCAGCTGAAATGCGCCGCCGCGTGACGGCCTCGTTCTCGGTCTTGTAGTCGATGACCACCCTCGCTGGCGGTTCTCCAGGCACGTCCGATGGCACCGCATCCACGCGGTCCAGCGTACCGATGAGCTGCACAGGACCCAACGGTTGCACGCAGCGCCTCTCGGCGTCCAAAAAACGCCCCCCCCGGGCTTCATGCTCCGTCAACCAATGCAAGTAACCTTCACGCAGTGCCGGCCAACCCGCGGAAAACGGCAGGAATTCCGCTGGCGAGAGGCGGTAGGCACGCGTAGCGGCCTGTGCTGCCGCATCGAGCAGCACCCGCCGGCCGTCCACGTTGTCCACCGGCATGTTGCCCAACGTTTCGTGGAAATGCTGCAGCACTGCGTGGAGCCAATTCCCGAAGTCGCGCTTATCCACATCGGTGCCCAGTTCGTCCGACTCCTGCAGTCCCAAGAGGCGCAGAGCAAAAAACCGGTAGGGACAGTGGCGGAGGTCTGAATACGCCGATGACGAAAGCCGCATCAAAGGCAATGCGTCACCCGCAGGGCGCGGCATCCGTACCGGCTCCACCGGCACCTCACGCACCTCCCGCGGATCGGAAGCGTCCGAGCCGACACCTGCCGCTTGCAGCCCGAGCACCAAGGGACTGGCCAGCAGCGGCTCGCCACCATCGTCTCCCATACGCCAGAGCACATCGGCTTTCGGCACGGAAAGGGCATGCGCCCATGCGGCGCGCTGCGCTCTCTCCAGCGCCTCGCGCACCGGCAAGCCAAGGCCCACACGTTGGGCATTTGTCCACGCCCCTGAAGGCTCCGGCGCTGCCTGCAATCGCTTTTCGTCACAGCCGGCTGCAACCAGCGCCGCGAAAGGCCTCGCCAGCATCTGCTGCAGTGGCACGACCACGATCTGGGGAGCCCCCTCGCCGTCCAGATCCGGGCGGAACCGGCCCGCCTCGAGCACCTCGTCCACCCACTGCGCAAACTCCGTGAGCGTGAGCGGGCGACCCGAACGATCCAATCCTTCCCATTCCTGCTGGTGCACGGCATCCAGCCGCAGTTCAGCCACGATGCGCAGGCCTGCATCATCCAACTGCAGACGATCCCACTGTTGCGTGGACTGCAGCAAGGACCGCAAAGCCACCAACCATCCCGAAAGATCGCGGCCCGCCTGCATGGACTCCCTCCAGCCTTCGGCCTGGCGAACCAGCGCATGCCAGAAGGTCGCACCACTGCCTGTTTTGTCGGTCTCGGAAGAATCCGGTACAGCCGCGTTCTCCTCGCTTGCAGCCAGCACGGCCGCAAGCCATCCTCCGTTGCCCGAGCTGCGCAGCCAACGCTCCAGCAGCCTGAGGGTCTCAGGATCTGCGGCCGGCGCATGCTTCAGCCAGTCGAGCATTTCGTCGCCCGAGGCATGCCACTCACATGCTCGCAGCGCCACCATGACATGGGCGCCGGCCCGTGTCGTCGACAGCGTCCACCCGTTTTCGTCATGCACCGTCACGCCCTGCCCTACCAGCAGGGCACTGATGCGGCGCGTTAGGGCACGGTCGATCGCCGCCAGCGCGACGGGCACCTGGCCTTGATTGATGTGCCGCAAAACGCAGGCAGTGGCGCGCTGCGCTTCGTCTTCCGAGTCTGCGGCTGTGTGGAATGCGATCTCAGGCGACCGCACCGCCTCGGTCACTCCCGGCCCCTGTTCGCGCCACAGCGGCAAGACACAGGCATGGTCCGCAGGCCACTGCGCGCACAGGGCATGCGCCAGCGGGTCTGGTTGAAATCCGTCGAGGATCACCAATGCAGGAGTCATGGCCCGCACGTGCGCGCTGAAAAGCACATCTGTGGCATGCCGCGTTGTAGCCACCCATTCCAGCGCGATGCGCGCGACGGCCGCCTCATAACGCAACACGGCGCCATCCCCTGCAGGAAGGAGAAATTCGCGTGCGTCCGCGACCCACGACGCACGATCTGGAGGCGGAACGGAGGCCACCACCGGCGCCAGTTGGCAGGCAGCCTCCAGCAAAGGACCTGCCAGCACCTCCCGCTGATCGCCCAGGCCCGCGCGGTCGAGCAGTGAACGCGCCGTGAGCGTATCCCGTGCAGCGTCCAGCGCCAGGTCATCTCCTTCCGGCACGAAAGGGGCCATGCGAGCAGCCCAATTGCGCGTGGTTTCGAAGCGTGGAGAGAGTCCGTCTGGAAAGGCACGCGCCCATCGCCGCTGGGCTTCGCCCATGAGTTGGGCATAGGGGACCAGCACGACCAGCATGCCAGCGGGTATGCGCAGCCCCTGGACCAGGCCATGAATACGTTGAATGGACGACTCCCATACCGCGTCCAGCGCATCGGAATTCGCTATGACTGTCATAGCAGTGGAGTCGCCGCCCACGGCGCCAAGCGGGAAATGTCTTTCTGTCACAATCCCACGACTTTATCCGCACCCCACAACACTTCACTTTCTTCGCATCCACAAGGAAAGCGCCATGGCCAGCGAACTGATCAAACATATCTCCGATGCCAGCTTCGAATCCGACGTGCTCCAACCCGGCAGTACGGTGCTGGTGGATTACTGGGCCGAATGGTGCGGCCCGTGCAAGATGATTGCCCCCATCCTGGATGAAGTGGCAGGCGCCTACCAGGGCAAACTCACAGTGGCCAAGATGAACGTGGACGAAAACCGCGAAGTGCCAGCCAAATTTGGAATCCGCGGTATCCCGACGCTGATGCTGTTCAAGAATGGACAATTGGCGGCCACCAAGGTCGGCGCGATGAGCAAGGCCCAATTGACGGCCTTCATCGACCAGCAACTCGCCTGACCGCTTATCTTTATTTCTCATCGGTGCCGAAGCCTCCGCGAGCTTCTGGCACCGTTTGTTTACCTCTCCGTGCCTCCATCGAGAGACACTCGCGAAGCCCTGATGAGCGGGCACTTTTCCTGTCATAATCCGCGCTGATCACCGGGCCAGCCCAGCATCGGCGGCCGGTCGCAGATCCTCAAGACCCGCCAAGGCACGCCTCGGGCAGCCCACGCGGCACGCGGTCTCCCCCTGAATTCATATTCACTCCGTTCCGGAGTCACCCCCATGCATTTAAACGAACTCAAGGCACTGCATGTGTCCGAAGTGCTCAAGCAGGCCGAAGAGCTGGAGATCGAGAACACCGGTCGCATGCGCAAGCAGGAGCTGATGTTCGCCATCATCAAGAAGCGCGCCAAAGCCGGTGAGCAGGTTTTTGCCGATGGTGTGCTCGAGATCCTTCCGGACGGATTCGGTTTCCTGCGCAGCCCGGATACGAGCTACACCGCGAGCACCGACGACATCTACATCTCGCCCAGCCAGGTGCGTCGCTTCAATCTTCACACCGGCGACATGATCGAAGGGGAAGTGCGCACGCCCAAGGACGGCGAGCGGTATTTCGCGCTGACCAAGCTGGACGCCGTGAACGGAGGCCCTCCGGAGCAGAACAAGCACAAGGTCATGTTCGAAAACCTGACCCCCCTGTTCCCCAAGGAACAGATGAAGCTTGAACGCGACATGAAGGGCGAAGAGAACATCACCGGCCGCATCATCGACATCATCGCTCCCATCGGCCGCGGACAGCGCGCGCTGATCGTTGCGCCGCCGAAGAGCGGCAAGACGATGATGATGCAGCACATTGCGCACGCCATCACGGCCAACAACCCTGATGTGCATCTGATGGTGCTGCTCGTGGACGAACGTCCCGAGGAAGTCACCGAGATGCAGCGCACCGTCAAGGGAGAGATCATTGCTTCCACCTTCGATGAACCCGCTGCGCGCCATGTGCACGTGGCGGAAATGGTGATCGAACGCGCCAAGCGCCTGGTTGAACTGAAGAAGGATGTGGTGATCCTGCTCGATTCGATCACGCGCCTTGCCCGCGCCTACAACAACGTCGTTCCGTCTTCAGGCAAGGTACTCTCCGGCGGCGTGGATTCCAACGCGCTGCAGCGCCCCAAGCGATTCTTCGGCGCTGCCCGCAAAGTCGAAGAAGGCGGTTCGCTCACCATCATCGCCACAGCGCTGGTGGACACGGGTAGCCGCATGGACGAAGTGATCTTCGAAGAGTTCAAGGGCACCGGCAACAGCGAAATCCACCTGAACCGCCGCCTCTATGAAAAGCGCGTGTTCCCGGCCATCGAACTCAACAAAAGCGGCACGCGCCGCGAAGAATTGCTGCTCCCTCCAGAGATCTTGCAGAAGACCCGCATCCTGCGGCAGTTCCTCTACAACATGGACGAGATCGAAAGCATGGAGCTGATGATCAAGAACATGAAGGCCACCAAGACCAACGTCGACTTCTTCGACATGATGCGCCGGGGCGGATAAGCCCCCTCCCCAGCGGCCACCTCGATGGCCCCCCCAAGAAGCCCCAGCGCGGCAATGCAATGGGGCTTTTTTGTTGCCTGCGCCCCCCGTGCGGGGCCTGCAATCCCAGGTGCCAGGAAACAGGCCGGAACAAAGTGCAAGTGCCACCGCCTCGCCTCCACAACTCGGCTCGCTCAGGGGATGTGCGATAATGGTGGGCTTTTTCCGCGGAAAGTGCGTCGCAATGGGTGCGGCGTGGCTCCCGCAGCAGCCCATAGAAAGGACCATGCCATGAAAGAAGGCATTCACCCCAACTACCGCGAAGTTCTCTTCGTGGATCTGTCCAACGGCTTCAAGTTCGTCACCCGTTCCTGCGTGAACACCAAGGAAACCGGCAAGACCGACGACGGCCGCGAACTGCCGCTCTTCAAGCTGGACACCTCCAGCGAATCGCATCCCTTCTACACCGGCACGCAGAAGTCGGTGGACAACATGGGCGGCCGCGTCGAGCGCTTCCGCAACCGCTTCGGCAAGACGACGGCAACGGCAGCGAAGTAATCCACTTTCCTCGCCGGACCATGGACGGTTCGTGGGCCCCGCTCCCGCACCGTCCACTCCAGAAAGGCAGCCCGGTTCCACCGCGCTGCCTTTCTTTCTTGTGGGCCTACCCACCCGATCATTACCGCCTGCGTTTTCGCTTTATTCTCAGTCGATTTTTTCGGCACTGAACGCGTGAATCCTCCGAACCCCGCCATCGTGACCCAGGGCGCCGTGCGGCCATTGCCGCGCTGGGCGTTGCTATTGCTGTGCATCGCCTATGTCGTCCCTGGATTCGTGGCACGCGCGCCGTGGAAGAACGCGGACGTCACCGCCTTCGGCTACATGATTGAGCTGGCCCGCGGCACCACCGCCTGGATGTCACCCTCCCTGGCAGGCATGGCTCCGGACACCGATGGATTGCTGCCGT
The DNA here is from genome assembly GCF_900112675.1 of Paracidovorax konjaci. GTDB lineage: Bacteria > Pseudomonadota > Gammaproteobacteria > Burkholderiales > Burkholderiaceae_C > Paracidovorax > Paracidovorax konjaci. Next base: position 136,487 of record NZ_FOMQ01000003.1, read on the forward strand.
ATTGGCTGGGCGCGCTGGCCGTTCTGGCTGCGCCGCCGTGGATTTCTGTGGAGACGGCAGCCCGGTTGCCCTTCATTGCGCTGCTGGCCATCACGCTCGCAGCCACCTGGTGGGGGATGTACCACCTCGCGCGCAGTCCAGGGGCTCAACCCGTCGCTTTCGCTTTCGGCGGCGAAGCATTGCCCTCCGATTACGCGCGTGCCATGGCGGACGGAGCGCTGCTGGCACTGCTCGCCTGCCTCGGGCTCGCACAGCTGTCCCACGAAATCACGAGCTACCTCACCCAGTTGGCGTGTACGGCCCTGGTGTTTTTTGCGGCGGCCAGCCTGCCGCACCGGCGTATCGCTTCCGTCCTGGCAGCAGCTTTCGGGCTTTTCGGCCTGGTACTGAGCGGTGCCCCGACGATCGCCGTGCTGCTCGGTGGCGGCAGCGCCTTGCTGGTGGCCTGCACGGCCTGCGAGCCCGACCGCTTCGAATCCCCCCAGGCTCCCCAACACCCCGGCTGGATATGGGCGCTGGTGCTGGCCGGCCTTACGGTGCTGGCCGCCGGCTTGGCGGTTGCGCTGGACCTCTGGCGCTGGCGCCTGGCCTCGGAAGGCGAAGCCAAGGAATGGCAGAGCCTCGTGCGCCTTCTCATCTGGTTCGCCTGGCCGGCATGGCCGCTGGCGCTCTGGACGCTCTGGCGCTGGCGGCGGCAGATCGTCAGCAAGACCCTGCATCGCCATCTGCTCGTGCCCCTGTGGTTCGTTCTCGTCACCCTGGCAGCGACTCTGACGACCCAGCCTGCCGACCGTGCGCTGCTGCTCGGCCTGCCCGCGCTTGCCACCCTGGCAGCTTTCGCACTCCCCACCCTGCGGCGGGCCATCGCTTCGCTGATCGATTGGTTCACCCTGCTGTTCTTCAGTGCTTCGGCCATCACCATCTGGGTAATCTGGATCTCACTGCAGACCGGCGTACCGGCAAAGCCGGCTTCCAATGTCGCGCGGCTGGCGCCTGGATTCACACCGCAGTTCTCTACCGTCGCATTCACCCTGGCCCTCGCTGCCACCGCCGCGTGGTGCGCCCTCGTCTGGTGGAGGGCGTCCCGCAACCGCAATGAAATATGGAAGAGCCTGGTCCTGCCAGCCAGCGGAGCGGCCCTCGGTTGGCTTCTGCTCATGACGCTGTGGCTGCCGCTGCTGGACTATGGGCGCAGCTACCGTCCGCAGGTCGAGAACCTCTCGCGCGTTCTCGGACCCGCGCCGGGATGCCTGCTGGTCCATGGATTGAGCCGGGCCCAGTTGGCCGGGCTGCAATACCACGGCGGCTGGACGCTGCACACGGTTTCGCGGCCAGACCAGGTGCAGGCCAGCGCCTGCGAATGGCTGGTGGCGGACCTGGCTGCGCAGCCCTCGGTCCTGCAGTTGGCCGCAAGCGCCGAAGGTTGGCGGCAAGTCGCCATCCTGCCCCGCCCCACCGACAAGAACGACCAGCTTTTGGTGATGCACCGTACGCCTGCCGGCACCGCCAAGCCTTGATGCCTTCCGAACGCGCGCACGTCGTCCGGCACGCAGTCACCGTACTGGCGGGCCAGTTGGCGGTGATGGCGTTCGGCGTGACCGACACCATCGTGGCGGGCCGCCACGCCCCGTCGTCGTTGGCAGCGCTCTCGATCGGCTCGGCTATTTATGTGAGCGTCTATGTCGCGCTCATGGGGGTTTTGCAGGCACTCCTTCCGGTCTGGGCGGAACAACGCGGCGCCGGCCACACCACTGAAATCGGGCGCACGGTCCGGCAGGCCCTCTACCTGTGCGCGTTCGCAAGCATCCTGGGCATGGCGGTGCTGCTGTCGCCGGGAGCGATTTTGCGGTGGACCGATGTCCCGCCCGAATTGCGCTCGGAAGTCGAGCGCTACCTGAGCGTGCTGGCGGCTGCGCTCCCCCCGGCATTGGCCTTCCGCCTCTACACGACGCTCAACCAGGCGCTGGGGCGTCCCCAGCTCGTGACATGGCTGCAACTCGGCTCCCTGCTGCTCAAAGTGCCGCTGTCCATCGGGTTCACCTTCGGGATCGCCGGCCTTCCTGCGCAGGGGGCCGTGGGATGCGCCTGGGCGACCTTGGCGGTGAACTACGTCCTGCTGGGCATCGGGCTGTGGCTGGTCCGCTCGTCGCCCCTGTACCGGCCGCTCGGCTTGTGGCGGCGCCTGGAACGGCCGGACCTGCCGCAGATCGCGCGCTTCGCACGCCTGGGCGTTCCGGCGGGGCTCGCGGTGATGGTGGAGGTGACGTCCTTCACGCTGATGGCGCTGTTCATCGCGCGGCAAGGCGCCGTGGCCGCGGCAGCACACCAGATCGCCTCCAACCTCACGGCCGTGCTCTACATGGTCCCCCTGTCGCTGGCCATCGCCACCAGCGCGCGTGTGAGCTATTGGCGCGGCAAGACGGACGAAGAGCGGGCACGCAGGGTCGCCTGGATGGGTTTCAAGCTTGGTGCCGCCGTATCCATTGGGTTTTCAGCTATTCTTTTGATAGCACGCAGCCCTTTGGTGTCTCTGTACACGACTTCCGCGGAAGTCGTGCCGCTCGCCTACGGCCTGCTGGCCTGGGTGGCCCCGTACCACGTCGCCGACGCGCTCCAGACGTTCTGCGCCTTCGTATTGAGGTGCTACCGCGTCACGATCGCACCGCTCGTCACCTACGGCTTGCTGCTGTGGGGGATCGGGCTTCCGGCGGGCTACGCGCTCGCATACCGGGGCCTGGGCAACCAGCCGCCCATGGAGTCTCCGGCAGCCTTCTGGATCGGCGGGGCGGCAGCCCTGGTGTTGACCGCCGCGGTCTTCACGGTGATGTTGACGGTTGCGCTGAAGAAGGCGCAGGACCGGCTGGCACCGGCGCCTTGACCGACACCGCAAGCGCTGCGCCGTGCACATGCGGGCTCCGCTGAACCCGGTGGGCCGGGAAGGTGACCGAGAAAACCGAGCCCTTGCCCACGGTACTGGAGATGGCCAGTACAGCCGAGTGGCGCTGGACGACGTGCTTGACGATCGCCAGGCCCAAGCCCGTTCCGCCGGTTTCGCGCGAACGGCTGCGGTCTACGCGATAGAAGCGCTCGGTCAGCCGAGGAATATGCACCGCCTCGATGCCCGGGCCGGTGTCGCGCACCGAGAAACGGGCCCCGCCGTCCTCCAGCGCGACCCACTCGACTCTGATGGAGCCCCCCGCAGGGGTGTAGCGCACGGCATTGCCGATCAGGTTGGAAAGCGCACTCTGCAGTTCCACGTGAACGCCGGCCAACTGCCCTGCCCTGCGCAGTTCCTCCACTGCAGGGAACTCCAGCGTGTGGCCGGATGTCTGGCTGCGCGTGAGCAGCGCCGAAAGCCCGCGCGCCTCGTCTTCGCAACGGCGCAGCAGCGACTCCACGGGCGTCCATTCGGTCAGGCCGGGAGGCGGGCTTCCCTCCAGGCGCGACAGCGTCAACAGATCCTGCACGACGCTCTGCATCCGCGCAGCCTGCTGGGACATCATGCCGAGGTATCGGGAACGCTCCTCGGCGGACAAAGGCAGCGTCTGCAGCGTCTCGACGAATCCCATCAGCACGGTCAGCGGCGTGCGGATCTCGTGGGACACGTTGGCGACGAAATCGCGGCGCATGGCTTCCGCCTGCTCCAGCGCCGTGACATCCCTGGACAGCAGCAGCGTGCGGCCGTCTCCGTACGGATGCAGATGCACCGAGATGCGCACAGGGCGCGATGGCGTGCTCTCGCGCCCCTGCAGGACGACGTCTCCGGAGAAATTCTGCGCTGCGTAATACGCGCTGAATTCAGGGTCCCGCAGCAGATTGCCGATCGATTGGCCCAGGTCACGCACAGCGTCCAGCCCGAATTGCGAGGCAGCGATCTGATTGCACCATTCGATGTGTCCTTCGGCATCGAGCAGCACCACGCCATTGGGCGTGGCCTGCAGGGCCGCAAGGATTTCCTGCAGGCGCGCATCGCTGGCCTCGATGTCCGACTGGCTCTGGCGCAGCAGGCGCCGCGCGCGGTCTGCCACCTCGCCCCACAGCCCGTTGAGCGACGGTGCCTTGGCCAGGTCGCCATGCCGCAGCCAGCGCACGACGCGGGCCCCGCGCCAGAGATCCCACAGGAACCAGGCCCACGATGCGCCGACCGCTGCCAGCATGGCGCCCCAAGGACCGGCCCACCACCACCCAAGGCCCAGGCCCACAGCCTGGAAAGACAGGAAGAAAAAGAAACGCCAAGCCATGGATTACGGTGGAGACACGGTCAGGATTTGGCAGGATGCGTCCGCGCACCTGCAATCATTCCGGCCTCTTCTTTCAGAAAACGAGCGCCCGGCACAGGCCGGAGCACGAACGCAGGAGCGGCCACATTCCAGGATACCCAGCGGCATAAGCCTGGGGCGCCCTTCCCTGCACTGGCGTCCCACGAAAAGAACTCAGGCCCGCATGAGTGCCGCGGGCTGGGCGGTGAGCCGGTAGCCGGCGCCACGCACGGTCTCGACCATGGCCCCCGCTACGCCCAGCGCCTCGCGCAACCGTTTGACATGCACGTCCACCGTGCGCTCTTCGATGAAGACATGGTCGCCCCACACCTTGTCGAGCAACTGCGCGCGGCTGTGGACGCGCTCGGGATGCTTCATGAGGTGGTGCAGCAATTTGAATTCGGTGGGACCGACCTTGAGCTGCTGGCCCTGATAGGTCACGCGGTAGGTTCCGGCATCGAGGGACAAATCGGACACCGACACCGTGTCGGTCGCCTGCTCGGGCGTACGGCGACGCAAAACGGCGCGAATGCGCGCGAGCAGTTCCTGCGTGGAGAACGGCTTGGTGATGTAGTCGTCGGCGCCTGCGTCGAGCCCGGCCACCTTGTCCGGCTCATCGCCACGCGCGGTCAGCATGAGGATCGGGATCGGCTTCGTGCGGGCATCGGCGCGCCATTTGCGCGCCAGTTGCAGGCCGCTCTGCCCAGGCAGCATCCAATCGAGCAGGATGACGTCGGGCAGGACTGCATCGAGTTCGCGTTGCGCAGACTCGCCGTCCTCCGACCAGATCGGCTGAAAACCGTTGTGCCGTAGATTGACCGCGATCAACTCGGCGATCGCGGATTCGTCTTCGACGATGAGAACGCGGGGAAGTCTCTTCATGGGGGGAAGGCCTTTCAGAGCACGGCCGACTCGATCTGTTCAAGGGTGGTGTGGCGTACGTCCTTGCCCTTGACGAGGTAGATGATGAGTTCGGCCACGTTTTTGGAGTGGTCGCCGATGCGCTCGATGGCCTTGGCCAGGAACAGCAGGTCCAGGCTGGAGGAGATCGTGCGGGGGTCTTCCATCATGTAGGTGATGAGTTTGCGCACGAAGCCGTCGAACTCGCGGTCGATCAGGTCGTCCTCCTTCAGGATCGCCACGGCCGCTTTGGTATCGAGCCTGGCGAACGCATCGAGGGCCTTGCGGAGCAACCCGGAAGCCAGCTCCGCCGCCACGCGCAGGTCGCTCGTGGGCAACGAGCGCGAGGCGCCGCTCTCGATGATGGACTTGACCATGCGCGCCATCTTGTTGGCTTCGTCGCCCATGCGTTCCAGGTTGGCGGTCGCCTTCGAGAACGCGATGAGCAGGCGCAGGTCGCGCGCCGTCGGCTGACGGCGGGCGATGATGGAAGACAGCTCCTGGTCGATCTCGACCTCCATCGCATTGACGCGGTGTTCCGTGGCGGCGACCTGATCGGCCGCTTCCACGCTGAACTGGGAGAGTGCATACACGGCCTGGCGGATCTGGGATTCGACCAGCCCGCCCAGCTCCATCACACGGGCCGAGATGCTGTTCAGTTCGCTGTCGAACTGGGAAGAAAGATGTTTGTCGGGCATGCAGGCTCCTCGTCCGTTCAGCCGAAACGGCCGGTAATGTAGTCTTCGGTCTCTTTGCGCTGGGGCTTGAAGAACATCTGTTCAGTCTCTCCGAACTCCATCAGGTCGCCCAGGTACATGTAGGCCGTGTAGTCGCTGCAACGCGCCGCCTGCTGCATGTTGTGCGTGACGATGACCACGGTGTAGTCGTTCTTGAGCTCGGCGATGAGTTCCTCGACCTTGGCCGTGGAAATCGGGTCCAGCGCGGAGCACGGCTCGTCCAGCAGCAGCACCTCGGGTTTGATGGCGATGCCGCGTGCGATGCACAGGCGCTGCTGCTGCCCGCCCGAGAGACCCGAGCCGCTCTGGTGCAGCTTGTCCTTGACTTCGTTCCACAGTGCCGCCTTGCGCAGCGCCCACTCGACGCGATCGTCCATGTCGGTCGCGTTGAGGCTCTCGAAAAGCTTCACACCGAAGGCGATGTTGTCGTAGATCGACATCGGAAACGGGGTGGGCTTCTGGAACACCATGCCCACCTTGGCGCGGATCAGCGCCACGTCCTGCTTGCTGGTCAGCAGGTTCTCGCCGTCCAGCATGATCTGGCCTTCGGCGCGCTGCTCGGGGTAGAGCTCGAACATGCGGTTGAACGTGCGCAGCAGCGTGGACTTTCCGCAGCCCGACGGACCGATGAACGCCGTGACCTTCTTCTCGGGGATGTCGAGGTTGATGCCCTTGAGGGCGTGGAACTTGCCGTAATAGAAATTCAGGTCGCGGACCGTGATTTTCGCGGGGCCTGCGGTGTCGGCGGTTTTCGTGGACATGGGTAATGGACCAATCTATGTCGAAGTGTTGTCTCAGGACTTCTGGCGCGTCAGCACGCGGGCCAGGATATTCAGTCCCAGTACGGCAATCGTGATGAGGAAGACACCGGCCCAGGCCAATTGCTGCCAGTTTTCATAAGGACTCATCGCGAACTTGAAAATGGTGACCGGCAGGCTGGCCATGGGCTTGGACAGGTCGGCATTCCAGAACTGGTTGTTCAGCGCAGTGAAGAGCAGCGGAGCCGTTTCCCCGGCGATGCGCGCCACAGCCAGCAGCACCCCCGTGATCACCCCGGCACGCGCAGCGCGCAGCGTGACCAGCATGATGACCTTCCACTTGGGCGTTCCCAATGCATAGGCCGCTTCCCGCAGGCTGGCAGGAACCAGCGTGAGCATGTTCTCGGTCGTGCGGATCACCACCGGGATCACGATGAGCGCCAGCGCCAGAATGCCGGCGTATCCGGAAAAGCTCTTGAAGCGCGCCACCACCACGGCATACACGAACAGGCCGATCACGATGCTCGGCGCGGACAGCAGGATGTCGTTCACGAAGCGCGTGGCCGACGCGAGCCAGCCGCGCTGGTCGTACTCCGCAAGGTACACCCCGGCCATGATGCCGATGGGGGTGCCCACGAAGGTGGCCATCATCACCATCACGAACGAACCGAAAATGGCGTTCGAGATGCCGCCCACCTCGTTGGGCGGCGGGGTCATCTGGGTGAAGAGCGCCACGCTCAATCCACCCACGCCCAGACGGACGGTTTCCCAGAGGATCCAGACCAGCCAGAAGACGCCGAACGCCATGGCGGCCAGAGACAGGCTGAGAGCGATGGTGTTGACGCGCTTGCGGCCGGCATAGCGCGCCTGGCGCACCCGGGCCAGCTCGGCTGCCGAAATGAGGTGTTGGGACGTGCTCACGAGCGGGCTCCTTCGTTTTTCTGCAGTCGGGACAGCAGCACCTTGGAGAGTGCCAGCACGACGAAGGTAATGAAGAACAGCACGAGGCCCAGGTAGATGAGGGAAGCCTGATGGAGGCCTTCCCCGGCTTCCGCGAACTCGTTGGCCAGTGCCGAAGTGATGCTGTTGGCCGCCTCGAACACCGACAGGGAATTGAGCTGGTTCATGTTGCCGATGACGAAGGTGACCGCCATGGTCTCGCCGAGCGCACGCCCCAGGCCGAGCATCACACCCCCCAGGACACCGGTCTTCGTATAAGGCAGGACCACCTTCCAGACCACTTCCCAGGTGGTGGAACCCAAGCCGTAAGCCGACTCCTTGAGCAGCGGTGGTGTGACCTCAAACACATCGCGCATCACCGCAGCGATGAACGGAATGATCATGATGGCCAGGATGATGCCTGCCGAGAGCAGACCGATCCCGACGGGTGGCCCCGACACGAGCGCCCCCAGGTAGGGTACGCCCGACAGCATGGATTGCAGCGGCTGCTGCACCCACTTGGCCAGGATCGGGCCGAACACCATCAGACCCCACATGCCGTACACGATCGAAGGCACGGCCGCGAGCAGTTCGATGGCCGTCCCGAGAGGCCGCTTCAGCCAGGCAGGGGACAGTTCCGTGAGAAACAACGCGATGCCGAAGCTCACAGGCACTGCGATCAGCAACGCGATGATCGACGTGGCCAGCGTGCCATAGATCATCACGAGGCCGCCGTAGTCGTTCTGGACAGGGTCCCAGACGCTGCGGCCGAGGAATGCCACGCCGTACTTCTCGATGGACGGCCATGCCCCGATGACCAGGGAGGCCAGGATGCCCAGCAGCAGCGCCAGTGTCAGCAAGGCGGCCGTACGGGCAAGCCCCGCGAAAATGCGGTCGGCCACGGCTCCGGAGAGCAATGGCGCGCGGGTGGGGGGCGTGGTTCTAGGAATGCCGGAGCCGCGTTGCAGCGGCGGGGCAGGACGAGCGGGCATGGTACTGGACACGGCGTGCAGCCTTCCTTGGTCGAAGTTTCGGCCGGTCCCGCACAGCCGCGGGGCCGGCCGTACGAACTTACTTCAGCGAAACCGCCTTACCGGAAGTGTCCTTGATCTCGTCCCAGGACTTCATGATCACCGACTTCACGGCATCGGGCATGGGCACGTAGTCCAGGTCCGTGGCGGTCTTGTCGCCGGACTTGTAGGCCCATTCGAAGAACTTGAGCGAGGTGGCAGCCTGCACCGGCTTGTCCTGGGATTTGTGCATCAGGATGAACGTGGCGCCGGTGATCGGCCATGCGTTCTTGCCGGCCTGATTGGTCAGGATCTGATAGAAGCTCTTGGCCCAGTCGGCACCTGCGGCAGCGGCCTTGAAGGCGTCGTCATCCGGCGATACGAATGCCCCGTCCGCATTTTGAAGCTGCACATAGGTCAGCTTGTTCTGCTTGACATACGCATACTCCACATAACCGATGGAGTTCGGCAGGCGGCCCACGAAAGCGGCGACCCCCTCATTGCCCTTGCCGCCCGCGCCGGTGGGCCAATTGACAGCCGTGCCTTCGCCTACTTTGGACTTCCACTCGGCGTTCACCTTGGAAAGGTAGTTGGTGAAGATGAAGCTCGTGCCCGAGCCGTCCGCGCGGCGCACCGGTGCAATCACGGCATCGGGCAGATTGACGCCGGGGTTCAGCGCCTTGATGGCGGGATCCGCCCAGTTCGTCACCTTGCCGAGGTAGATGTCGCCGAGGACCTGGCCGCTCAGCTTGATCTGGCCTGCAGCGATGCCCTTGATGTTGACCACAGGCACCACGCCACCGATCACGGTGGGGAACTGGACCAGGCCTTTCTTGGAAAGCTCGTCATCCTTCAACGGAGCATCGGAGGCGCCGAAATCCACGGTTTTTGCTTCGATCTGGCGCAAGCCTGCACCCGACCCGACAGACTGATAGTTGATCTTGACCCCGGTTGCCTTGTTGTAATCGGCCGCCCACTTGGAATACAGGGGAGCGGGGAAACTGGCACCCGCGCCAGTGGCCTCTTGCTGGGCCCAGGCGCCAGAAAACGCGCCGGCCGAAACCACACCCGACACCAGAATCCGAATCACAGACAGTTTCATGAAGGAACCTCTTGGTTGAGAAATCAGTGAGGGCGACTGTAGGAGCGCTTTATGACATGACTGTGACATTTACAGCCCATGTCATGGTCCGCCTTCCCCAGGAAGAACGGCTCCGGCAACACCATCGCCTGTCACGCAATCGTCACGTTTTTGCCTTACGCTGGACAACAAAGACACCGTGCCTTGCAGTGTTCTTGCAGCAACCGGTGGTTCGGTTCCCGGCTGCCCGCAGGGACGTTTTCCTGCAAGCCACTGGCGGGCCGGCACCAGTGACCGAGGTGCTATGCTGCGCCGCCTGAAAAACCAGCGCGCAGCGCGCGACAACATGCACGACGGAACATTGCTTGCCGCGGTGGATCTCGGATCCAACAGTTTTCGCCTTGAGATCGGACGTTTCGAACACGGTCTCATCCGAAGGGTCGAATACCTCAAGGAAACCGTCCGACAGGGCAACGGACTGGACGATGAGCGCAACCTGACCCCCGACGCGATGCAGCGCGGCTGGGACTGTCTTGCTCGCTTTGCCGAGCGTCTCAAAGGTTTTCCCGCCGAGAGGGTACGAGCCGTCGCGACCCAGACGCTGAGGGAGGCGAGAAATCGTGACGTGTTCCTCCAGCGCGGCAGCACCATACTGGGACACGCGATCGATGTGGTGTCCGGCCCAGAAGAGGCGCGCCTCATCTACCAGGGTGTCGCTCACCTCCTTCCGCAATCGGACGAGCGCCGTCTGGTGGTGGATATCGGGGGGCGGTCCACCGAATTGATATTGGGGCATGGGTTTTCTGCGGACGCGGTGGCTTCCTTCAGGGTCGGCAGCGTCGCGTGGTCCAGCCGATATTTCGCGGACGGCGTTTTTTCTCTGGAATCCTTTCGTTCCGCGGAAATTGCTGCGAAAGCGGTTCTGGACGAGGCCCTGAATGTCTACCGCCCCCAGGCCTGGGACATCGCCTATGGATCCTCCGGTACGGCAGGTGCCGTCGGTGACGTTCTTGCCGCCGCAGGTGGACCGGCGGGGCTCATAACGCGCGCAGGCCTGGATTGGCTGCAAGAGCAACTGCTGCGGGCACGTTCTGCAGACAAGGTGCGCCTGGAAGGCCTCAAGGAAGACCGCAGGGCCGTCATCGGTGGCGGCATCAGCGTGTTGCGGGCAGTGTTCGACTTACTGGAAATCCAGCAGATGCACATCGCGCAGGGCGCACTGCGCCAGGGCGTGCTCTATGACCTGCTGGATCGCGAACTGCACGAGAACGATCTGCGCTCGACGACCGTGCTCGGTCTCATGGAGCGATTCCGGGTCGATGCAGGCCATGCCGAACGTGTGGCAACCACTGCTGCGCAGCTCCACGCACAAGTCCGCCACGGCACCAGCGAGCCCGGAGAAAAGGAACTGACCTGGGCGGCCCAACTGCACGAAATCGGTTGCCTCGTCTCCCATGACGACTACCACCACCATGGAGCCTACATCCTTGACCATACGGATGCGGCCGGCTTCTCCGTGCCGGAACTGCACCACCTGGGCATGCTGGTCCGCGGACACCGCGGCAAGGTGCGCAAGCTGGAAGCCGGCCTGGAAAACCCGGACACCGCGCTCCGGTTGGCCTGCCTGCGCATGGCCGTCGCGCTGTGCCACGCCCGCCGCGATCCGGACATGGAAGGAGTGGGTCTTTCCCGCCAGGGCAACCGGTTCACCGCCAAGGCTCCTGCAGGCTGGGCGACAGCCTATCCGCAGTCGGCGCACCTTTTGCGCGAAGAAAGTGCCGCATGGCAACGAACGCCTTGGGAATTCAGCGCCGACCTGCCCTGAACGATCACCGCAGGAGGGGCTGTCAGCTCATCATTAACGGTATAAACTATTTATACCGTTTCAACCATGATGGCCCATATGACCGACAGTCTTTCCTCTTCGACCTCTGCCCCCGCCTCTCCCGCGACCGAAGCGTCCGCGGCGCCTGCAGCAGCCAAGCGCTCCAAGCCCAAGGCGGTGCGCACCGCTGCCAGCCCGGCCCCTGCGGATGGCAAGAAGGCCGGCACCAAGCCTGCAAGAGCTTCCAAGGCTGCTGCCACCAAGCCCACAAAAACCCCTGCGTTGCCGCAGGAAGTGAAGCCCAAGAAGGCCAAGCTGGTAAGGGACAGTTTCACGATTCCGAAAGAGGAATACGCCGCCATCGAAGTCTTGAAACAACGACTGACCCAGCAAGGGACGCCGGCCAAGAAAAGCGAATTGCTGCGCGCGGGCCTGGTGTTGCTCGCAGGCCTTTCCGACAGTGCACTGACCAAGGCCATGCAGGCCATTCCCTCCATCAAAACAGGCCGCCCCAAGGCAGAGCCCGCCGAAGCAGCAGAGAGCAAACCGGCCAAGGTATCCAAGGCACGTACCACCAAGAAGGACTGACACCGTCCCTTCAGGCACTGAGGTGCTTGGCTAAAGGAAATCTGGTGACTGCACTGCCAGCAGGATCGTTTCAGTCGATTCAGCGCGTGCACGCCTTCTCAGCCACCAGACCGATCCTTTGCGGATCGCGCATTCCGGCGCCCGCAGGCCGAGCAACTCGGCTGCGGTCTGGCCCAGTGTGGGCTGGTGCCCCACCACCAACACGGCCCCCCGGCCGTGCGGCCATTGCGCCAGTTCCATCAGGTCTGCCGCCGTTCCGCCCGGCAGCAGTTCGGCGCGCAGCTTGTACTTGCGCCCCAACGCCTTCGCCGTCGCCTCTGTACGGACCGCAGGGCTGACCACCACGCGCAACCCTTCGGGCAACTGGCGGTCTAGCCAGGCCGCCATGCGTGCAGCCTGCTTCTCGCCCCGCGGGGTCAGGGGCCGCTGCAGATCCTCCACGCCTTCCTGGGCCTCTTCTGCCTCGGCATGGCGCCACAGAATCAAATCCATCATGCACTCACCGCAGCGGAGACCGCGGTGTGGGCTGCACCTACGGGGCCGTAGCGCCGCATGAGCGCCTGCTGAGCGCCTTGCCCGGACACGGGATGTGGGGCACGTGCATACGCTCCGTCCGGCTGCAGGGTCCAGGCATCCCTGTCATCGTGAAGATATGCCACGAGACATTCGTCGATGATGCGTTGCCGAAGGACCGGGTCATCCACCGGCCAGGCCAACTCCACCCGCCGCAGCATGTTGCGGTTCATCCAGTCGGCGCTGGAGAGCAACAGGTCTTCCTTCTCACCCGCGCGGAAATAGAACACACGGGTGTGCTCCAGAAACCTGCCGATGATGGACCGGACCCGGATGTTGTCCGTCGCACCCTTGCGGAGTGCGGGCAACATGCATGCGCCCCGCACGATGAGATCGATGCGCGCACCTTTTCGCCCGGCCGTGATGAGCGCATTCATCAGCGCCTCATCCGTCAAAGAATTCATCTTGGCGACGATGCGTGCATCCTCGCCGCGCGCTGCGGCCTCGCCCACGGCTTCGATCATGTCCTGCAATTGCTTATGCAGATGGAATGGTGCCATCACCAGACGTTTGAGCTTGGGCAGCTTGTTCTGGCTCGCCAAGTGATTGAACACGGCATCCATGTCCGCCGTCACATCCGAGTCGGCCGTGAAATAGCTGAGGTCCGTGTAGAGGCGCGCGGTGCGCGGGTTGTAATTGCCGGTGGAGAGATGCCCGTATCGGCGCAGACGCTGCCCTTCGCGGCGCGTGACCAGCAGCATCTTGGCATGGGTCTTGAGACCGACGACGCCGTAGACCACCTGCGCACCGATGGACTCCAGCGCTTCCGCCCAGTTGATATTGGCTTCTTCGTCGAACCGGGCCTTGAGCTCGACGACGGCCATCACTTCCTTACCCCGCCGCACAGCCTCGCGCAGCAACTCCATCATCTCGGAGTCGGCACCGGTGCGGTAGATGGTCTGCTTGATGGCCAGCACCTGGGGATCGTTCACCGCCTCCCGCAGGAACTGGATGACGGAATCAAAACTCTCGAACGGCTGGTGTACCAGGATGTCGTGGCGGCGAATCTGCTCCAGCAGCGGTGCACCGGGAAGCACCTGCCTCGGCCAGGTCGAGCGCCAAGGGGGAAACAGCAGTGCAGGCTCGTTGACCAGGTCCACCAGCTGCGTGAGCCTGACGAGATTCACAGGACCATGAACGCGGAACAGCGCAGCGGCAGGCAGCGCAAATTGCGACTGCAGGAAGTCCGAAAGGAATCGGGAGCAACTGGCCGAGACCTCCAGACGCACGGCCTGGCCGTAATGGCGATGCTGCAGCCCTTGCCGCAGGGCAGTTCTCAAGTTGCGAACATCGTCCTCGTCGACCGCCAGATCGGAATGCCGCGTGACGCGGAACTGAGAGAACTCGGTCACATCCCTTCCCGGGAACAGCTCGCTCAGGTGTGCCCGCACAATGCTGGACAGACTGACGAACTGGGCACCGTGAGGGGCGACCTTGACGGGAAGGCGCACGAATCTCGGCAGGACGCGCGGAACCTTGACGATGGCAATTTCGTTTTCACGGCCGAAGGCGTCATTGCCCTTGAGGCGCACGATGAAATTCAGCGATTTGTTTGCGACCTGGGGAAAGGGGTGGGCCGGATCCAGGCCCACCGGTACCAGCAGCGGCCGCACCTCGCGCTCGTAGTAGTCACGTACCCAGTGGCGCTGTTCGGTGGAACGCTCCCCATGGGACACGATATGGATGCCCTGCTCGGCAAAAGCCGGCATCAGGGATTCGTTGTAGAGGGCGTATTGGCGCGCAACCAGATCGTGCGCCTTGGCGGACAACGCGTCGAAGGAGGCCACGGTATAGGGCCCTTTCGTTTCGCCGCTCTGCGCTGCCGTGATGTGCGGCGCAGCACGCACTTCGAAAAACTCATCGAGGTTGGATGACACGATGCACAGGTAGCGCAGGCGCTCCAGGAGCGGCACATCGGTGCGGGCAGCCCAATCGAACACGCGTTCGTTGAACGCCAGGATGCTGTGGTCCCGATTGAGAAATGTCGTATCTGAGCCTTCAGCCGATGGAGCGGGGGATGTCAGAACATCCTGGGCATCTGCAGGCAGCACAGGCTCTGCAGAGAATGAAGGCAAGGAAGGCATGGGCAAAGGAAGGGTACTGGATTGCGTTTCAGTATTGGGCTCAACCATGACATTTTCATGACATGCCACCGGTGCTGTCACACAAGAATGCCGGGTTGTCATTCTTGCGCTCTAGGCAGATTGCCCGAGAAAGTGCTTTCGATAGCGGAGCGGAAGATCCTCGATACGCATGAGCATGGGCAGATCGGCCGTGTTGAAATCCGGATCCCAGGCCGGAGCGCCCAGCACCCGGGCTCCCAGGCGCAGATAGCCTTTGATCAGCGCAGGCGGCTCTACCACCAGGGAGCCATCCAACTGGTCCACGGGCAACGGCAGACGTGGGCTCACTTCATATTCCGGGGCGGCGAGATGCGTCGATTTCAATTGGCGCCAGATACTGGCTGCAGCATCCCCGCCCATCAGGCCGTTGTGCAGCATGGGAATGCTCGCGCAGCCAATCATGGTGTCCAGCCGATTCCGGACCATGAAGTCAGCCAGCGCGCCCCACAAGGTCATGATGACGCCGCCGTGGCGATGCTCGGGGTGCACGCAACTGCGCCCCAATTCAACCATGCGGCCGCGCAGATGGTCGAGCCGGGAGAGGTCGAACTCCGTATCGCTGTACAGCCCGCCAGCGCGCAATGCCTGGGCAGGTGTCAGAACGCGATAGGTTCCGATGACGGCACCGGTATCGGCATCGCGGACCAGAAGATGCTCGCAATAGTCATCGAAAGCATCTACATCGTGCCCCTCGACTTCCGTGCTCAAACGCGCGCCCATCTCGCCGGCGAAAACGAGGAACCTCAGTCGCTGGGCTTCCCGCACTTCAGCGGCTTCGCGTGCCCAGGACACTTCGATGCGAGGAGGCGAACCCTTGCATGGTGGCGCCACCGCAATATCCAGCGCACCGGGGCGATGAAGAGACCCCCGAAAAAACGCATCGGGAGAGAGGGGCATGGTAGGAACAGGAAGGTCGCTCACGAAGTACTCCCATTGGACCGTTGAGTCATCGACCGGCAGCCGTCGCCGGTGCCGCCGATGCAATGTCGCAGTCCCTGGTGACATCTCCATGTCGTCACGATGGCGCGTTCATGACACCTGCAGATGGCTGCCCGGTGCGCAAGCAGGTCGGGCTGCAGAGCCGCCCCTTCATCTCGTGGATTGCCCTGCCCTCCGGGAAGCGGCCGGCTGCTACACTTTGTTGCCCTCGCCGGCCGCAGACGCCCGCCCAGCTTTCTACATGCCCTCCACGATCGACGTACGGCAATCGCCAGTGCCAGGAACACCCACGGGGACTGCTGTGGAGCGACTCCTTCGCGAGCAACAGACGCTGCTGGACAGTGCCGGCGTAGGCATCGTTTTCATCCGCCAGCGGCAGGTGGTTCGCTGCAATCCGCGATATGCCGAGATATTCGGATATGCATCCACTTCGGAGGCCATCGGACAAAGCAGCCAAAGCCTCTACCCCAGCCCAGGGGCATTTCGCGAATTGGGCAGGAACGCCTACCCCACCCTTTCCAAAGGCTTGGCCTATCGCTGCGAATGCCAGATGCGCAGGAAGAATGGCCGGCTGTTCTGGGGGAGCCTGACGGGCCGGCTCATCAATGCGGACGACACGTCCGAAGGGTCCATCTGGATCATCGACGACATCGATGAACAACGGCACGCCGAGGTCCGCCTGCACGCAGCGATCCGCGAAAAGCAGGCGCTGTTCGACCACGCGATGGTCGGCATCGCCTTCATTCGCAACCGCCGGCTCACGCGGTGCAATCGGCATTTCGAGCACATGCTGGGCTACCTGCCGGGTGAATTGGCCGAAGGGTCCCCCCGGCAATGGCATTTCAATGACGACGAGTGGGAGGAAGCCGAACGGCGCTCCCGCCTGGACCCGGAGAGGTCTCCCGGATTCACCGGCGAAATGGTGCTGCGTGCCAAGGATGGCCGGCCGGTCGTATGCGAAGTCCGCCGCCGCGCACTGGACCCGATGTATCCGGAGCAAGGCTCCGTCTGCATCGCCATGGACGTGAGCGCGCAGAGGAAGGCGCAGTCCGAACTGGCCCGCATGCACGCGGAACTCGAGCACCAGGTCAAGGAGCGAACCCGCCAGCTCAGCGAAACCGTCGAGAGCCTCCACCGCGAGATCAATGACCGCAAGCACGACCAGGAACGGATCTACTGGCTGGCCCATTACGACCCGTTGACCGGGCTCCCCAACCGCACTCTGCTGGCGGAACGGGCCCAGCACGCGATCCGCATAGCCCAGGAGAACAATACACCGCTGGCCGTCGTTTTCCTCGACCTCGACCACTTCAAGCATGTCAACGACTCTCTCGGCCACAGGGTCGGAGATGCCTTGCTGGTCGAGATTGCGAAACGACTGCGCGCCGTCGTGCGCGACCGCGATACGGTCTCTCGCCTCGGAGGCGATGAATTCATTCTTCTCCTGCCCGGCGCCAACGCACACGGTGCCACCCGCGTCGCCACAAAGCTCCAGGAAGCGTCACGCCATCCATACCAGATCGGCCACCATGAACTCACCATGGCGCCATCCATGGGCATTGCCCTCTTCCCGAGCGATGGGACCGATTTCGATACCCTGACCCAGTCGGCAGACGTGGCGATGTACCGCGCCAAGCTGGACGGCCGCAACACCTATCGATTTTTCACGCCGGAGATGCAGGCACAGTCTGCACGCGCGCTGTTGCTGGAAAACGCTTTGCGCCGCGCTTTGGAGCGCAACCAGCTCCACCTGCACTACCAACCCCAGATCACCATCGCCACCGGAGAGGTGCGCAGCGTGGAAGCCTTGCTGCGGTGGGAGCATCCCGAGCTGGGCACCATCTCTCCCGCAGAATTCATCCCCATCGCCGAAGACAGCGGCCAGATACTGCAGATCGGAGAATGGGTCATGCGCACGGCACTGGCGCAATTGCAGGCGTGGCATGGAATGGGCCTGGATTGGCTTTCCATGGCCGTCAATCTGTCGGCCCTGCAGTTCCGGCAGCCTCAACTGCCCGAACTCGTCAGCCGGATCCTCGACGACACCCAGCTACGTCCCAACCGGCTCGAACTCGAATTGACCGAAGGTGTGGCCGTGGACGATCCGCGATCGGCCATTGCCACCATGGATCAACTCCATGCCCGCGGCGTCCGCATGTCCATGGACGACTTCGGCACCGGCTACTCGTCATTGAGCCAGCTGAAGAGGTTCCAGATCTACAAACTGAAGATCGATCAGTCTTTCGTGCGCGATCTGGGGGCCGACAGCAACGACCGGGCCATCGTCAGCGCGATCATCCGCATGGCGCAGGCCCTCGGCATCCGCACCACCGCAGAAGGCGTGGAAACCGCTGAACAACTGGAATACCTGCAGGAGCAAGGATGCGATGAGGCGCAGGGCTACTATTTCAGCAGGCCCCTGCCTTCCAAAGACATTACCGCACTGATCCTGAACCGCGAGATCCGGCTCGCTCGCCAGCCCGGATGATGTTCTGCCTCCCGCAGGCCGCTTTCAGCCCGCGCGTGCGGCATCCGCCAGTTGCTGCGCGAAATGGCTGGCCCGGTCTGCATCGCTGGTTTCCACCATCACACGCAACAGCGGCTCGGTACCGCTGGCACGAACCAGAACACGCCCTTCTCCACCCAGTTCGGATTCCACGGAACGCAAGGTCTGGTCGAGCACCGGATTGGCCTTCCAGTCCTGGCCCGGCGCCAATCGAACGTTGACCAAGACCTGGGGAAAAAGCCGGAGCTTCTCCAGCATCTTAGCGAGGCCGCGTCCACTGCGCACGCATGCCTGCAGAATCTGCAGCGCACTCACCAGTCCGTCTCCCGTCGTATGCCGGTCCAGCGCCAACAGATGACCGGACCCTTCGCCGCCCAGGAGCCAACGGCGGCGGGCCAGTTCTTCGAGCACATAGCGGTCGCCGACCTTGGCCCGCACCAGTTCCACGCCATCGGCCTTGAGTGCCAACTCCACCGCCATGTTGGTCATCAGCGTGCCCACCACGCCAGGGAGTTGTTCGCCCCGCGAGAGCCGGTCGGCGGCCATGAGGTACAGCAGTTCGTCTCCGTTGTAGAGCCTGCCGGCAGCGTCCACCATCTGCAGACGGTCGGCATCGCCGTCGAGAGCCACGCCGAAATCGGCCCTGTTGGCACGCACGGCCCGGACAAGGGCATCGGGATGGGTCGCCCCGACCTGGTG
This sequence comes from Paracidovorax konjaci, assembly GCF_900112675.1. Taxonomy (GTDB): domain Bacteria; phylum Pseudomonadota; class Gammaproteobacteria; order Burkholderiales; family Burkholderiaceae_C; genus Paracidovorax; species Paracidovorax konjaci. The sequence continues at coordinate 155,424 of NZ_FOMQ01000003.1, forward strand.
GTTGATATTGAGTCCATCCGGAGAGCACCCGATCGCCAGCACTTCTGCGCCCAACTCATGGAAGACCTTGGGTGCAATGTGATAGGCCGCTCCGTGGGCCGCATCCACCACGATCTTGACGCCTTTGAGGGTGAGGTCCTGAGGAAAAGTGCTTTTGCAGAATTCGATATACCGCCCGGCCGCATCTTCCAGCCGCCGGGCTTTGCCCAGGGACGCAGAGTCGGCCCAGGCAGGCGCTTCATCCAGGGCGGCTTCGACAGCCAACTCCCATTCGTCCGGCAGCTTGGTGCCCTGCGCACTGAAGAATTTGATCCCGTTGTCGGGGTATGCATTGTGGCTCGCGCTGATCACCACGCCCAGGCTGGCCCGCTGGGCGCGGGTCAGGTAGGCAACGCCCGGCGTGGGCAGAGGCCCCAGCAGCACGACATCGACGCCTGCAGAGTTGAACCCCGACTCCAGGGCGCTTTCCAGCATGTAGCCTGAAATGCGCGTGTCCTTGCCAATCAATACGGTGGGTCGCTCCTCGGTGCGCCGCAGCACCCGCCCAACGGCGTGCGCGAGCCGCAACACGAAGTCGGGAGTGATCGGCGCCTGCCCCACGGTCCCTCGAATGCCATCCGTCCCGAAATATTTCCTTGCCATTGTTGTTCTCCTGTTGGCCCGTCCGAAGAGCCCGCGTTGCCCTTCGATCAAGGTGCCGATGGTACCTGTGCCGCTTCCCAGACCTGCAATGCAGCGACGGTTTCCCGCACATCGTGCACGCGAACGATCCGGGCCCCCCGCTCCACCGAAAGCAACGCTGCCGCCACGCTGGGCACCATCCGCTCATCCACCGCGGCTTGCGTCACTGCGCCCAGTGATGACTTGCGCGACCAACCCGCCAGCCAGGGGTAACCATTCGCAGCCAGCAAACGCTGCTGGGCCAGCAGCGCGAAATTCTGTTCCACGGTCTTTCCGAATCCAATCCCACTGTCCAGCACAATTCGGGACTTTTCGACTCCATGCCGCCGTAAACATTGCAAAGTTTGCTCTAAAAATGATAGCACCTGCCCCACCACGTCTCCACACATGGGGGTGATCTGCATGGTCTGGGGATCGCGGTGCATGTGCATCAGGCAAACCCCGCATTGTCCATGGCGAACCACGGCATCGATCGCTCCTGGTTGCCGAAGCGCCCAAATGTCGTTGATGACATCGGCTCCCAGTTCAAGCACCGCCTCCATCACTGCCGGCTTGTAGGTATCCACCGAGATCGGCACCCCCCAGCGCACCGCCTCTCTCACGACCGGCAGAACCCGCGCCAGTTCCTCGTCCAGAGAGACCGCAGGGCTTCCGGGCCGGGTGGACTCACCCCCGATGTCCAGAATATGGGCACCCTGCCGCAAAAGCTCCTCACCATGGCGCAACGCCGCGCTCGATGAAGCATGGCGCCCCCCATCGGAAAACGAATCGGGTGTCGCGTTCAGGATGCCCATGACGCGAGGACGTGTCAGATCGATTCGAAATCTTGAAGTCTGCCAATACATGGAAATTCAACCTCTGCAGCGGCGGCGGCTTGCCGCGATGGATGGGCTTGGCGTAATACCGGTTGATGTACCGGCTGAAAAGCGAAAACGGGGCCAATGCCCCGTTCGAGTGGATTCTTGCGGAAGCCTCCCCAGCACCGGCTGAAGAGGCCCACTGCAGATCTGCCAAGTCTGCTCTGCAACTTATGCCGCGGTCGGCGCAGGATCGCTGGTCACCGGGGCTGGCGTTCCACCGCCCGAGTTGTCCCCGCCAGACGATGGGGTGCGGGGAGTCCAATCCTTGGGAGGGCGTGGAGGCTTGCCGGCCATGATGTCATCCAGCTGCTCGGTGTCGATGGTTTCCCATTCCAGCAATGCGTTCGCCATGGCGTGCATCTTGTCCTGGTTGTCTTCGATCAGTTGACGGGCCTGCGCATATTGCTCATCAATGATGCGACGGACCTCGCCATCGACCTTCTCCATCGTCTGCTCGCTCATGTTGTTGGTCTTGGTGACCGAACGCCCGAGGAAAACCTCTCCTTCGTTTTCGGCATACACCATGGGACCCAACGCCTCGGTCATGCCGTAGCGGGTGACCATATCGCGGGCGATCGATGTCGCGCGCTCGAAGTCGTTGCTCGCGCCCGTGGTCATCTGATTCATGAAGACTTCTTCAGCAATGCGTCCACCGAACAGCATGCTGATCTGATTGAGCATGTATTCCCGGTCGTAGCTGTAGCGGTCCTTTTCCGGCAGGCTCATGGTCACCCCCAGGGCACGGCCACGAGGAATGATGGTGACCTTGTGCACCGGGTCGCACTTGGGCAGCAACTTGCCGATCAGCGCGTGTCCCGCTTCATGGTAGGCAGTGTTGCGGCGCTCTTCTTCAGGCATCACCATGCTCTTGCGCTCGGGGCCCATGATGATCTTGTCCTTGGCCTTCTCGAAGTCCTGCATCTCGACCGTTCGCGCATTGCGGCGTGCAGCCATCAGGGCCGCTTCGTTGCAGAGGTTCGCCAGATCGGCGCCCGACATGCCGGGCGTGCCGCGGGCGATCACGCCAGGATTCACATCCTGCCCCACCGGAACCTTGCGCATGTGCACATTGAGGATCTGCTCGCGGCCACGGATGTCCGGCAGCGTGACATAGACCTGCCGGTCGAAACGGCCGGGGCGCAGCAAAGCAGCGTCAAGGATGTCGGGCCGGTTGGTCGCCGCCACCACGATCACACCCAGGTTGGTTTCAAAACCGTCCATCTCGACCAGCATCTGGTTCAGGGTCTGTTCACGCTCGTCATTGCCCCCGCCCAATCCCGCTCCGCGCTGGCGGCCCACGGCATCGATTTCATCGATGAAGATGATGCAGGGGGCGTTTTTCTTGGCGTTCTCGAACATGTCGCGAACACGGGCAGCACCCACGCCCACGAACATTTCAACGAAGTCCGAACCGGAGATGCTGAAGAAAGGAACCTTGGCTTCGCCCGCGATGGATTTGGCCAAAAGGGTCTTGCCCGTTCCCGGGGGGCCGACCAGCAGAAGGCCGCGGGGAATGCGTCCGCCGAGCTTCTGGAATTTCTGGGGGTCCTTCAGGAAGTCCACCACTTCCTTGACTTCTTCCTTGGCCTCGTCGCATCCCGCTACGTCGGCGAAGGTGACGGTGTTGTTGTTCTCATCGAGCATCCGCGCCTTGCTCTTGCCGAAGCTGAACGCACCACCCTTGCCGCCGCCCTGCATCTGCCGCATGAAATAAACCCACACACCGATCAGCAGAAGCATCGGGCCCCAGCTGACCAACAACGTCATGAGCAGGGAGCCTTCCTCGCGTGGCTTCACATCGAACTTGACGTTGTTGTTGATAAGGTCTCCCACCAGGCCTCGGTCCAGGTAGGTGGCAGTCGTCCGGAGCTTGCGGTCGTCGGAGGTGGTGGCTACGATTTCCGTGCCGCCCTGCCCTTCCTGAATGGTCGCGCTCTTGATCCGGTTGCTGCGCACTTCTTCCAGGAACTCCGAATATCCGATGGTGCCGGCGCCTGCGCCTGCGCGGGTGTCAAATTGCTTGAACACCGTAAACAGCACCATGGCGATCACCAGCCATACGGCAATTTTCGAAAACCATTGATTGTTCAAAGCGGAGCTCCAGAATCGAGGGATAGAACGGCAGGGTCACAGGCCCATGAATGGCATGTCCCAGCGCATTTGAGGGCGCATTTTAGGCCTTTCAAGGTGAGCAAGGCCGTCACTTACCCCAACCGCGCCTATGGTCACCATAGCCGGGGTATCCGAGCCACGAAAAACGGACGGGCATTCAGACCGAGGATGGGTTTTCTTACTTTCTGAGCCCCATGCCGACGAGGAATGTCTCCGAGGATTTATCCCTCGAGGCCTTGGGCTTGAAAGGCTTCACCGTGTGAAAGCATTCCTTGAAGAGCTGCACCAACTGGGTGTATCCACTCCCGTGAAACAACTTCACCACCAATGCCCCCTCGGGTTTCAGATGCTCCTGGGCAAAGTCCACTGCGAGTTCGATCAGGTGCGCAATCCTTACGCTGTCCACTGACTCGACCCCGGACAGATTCGGCGCCATGTCCGAAACCACCACATCGACCGGTCGCCCCTGTACGGCCTGCTGCAGACGCTCGAGCACATCGTCCTCGCGAAAGTCTCCCTGCAGAAAAGTGACGCCGTCGATGGCTTCCATCGGCAGAATGTCCAGCGCGATGATCGTGCCGTTGAGCTTGCCTGCCGCAGCACCCTCCGGCGCCATGCGCCGTCTCAGGTATTGGCTCCAGGCGCCGGGTGCGGACCCCAGATCCACCACCACATGCCCAGGCTTGATGAGGCCGAGGCTATCGTCTATTTCCTTGAGCTTGTATGCAGCGCGAGCTCGATAGCCCTCTTTCTGCGCCAGCTTGACGTAGGTGTCGTTCACATGGTCATGGAGCCATGCCTTGTTCACCTTCTTGCTTTTTGTGTTGACTTTCATCCTGCCTCGATAATACGGCCATGCCCCAAATTCAATTGACTCCTGCAGAGCGCAGGGAATACCGCGCCAGCGCCCACCACCTGGATCCCGTGGTAATGATCGGCGGAGACGGCCTCACCGCTGCCGTTCAGAAAGAAGTGGATGCCGCCCTGGTGGCCCACGGCCTCATCAAAGTTCGCATCTTCAACGATGACCGCGCCGCACGCGAGCAGATCTACCAACAGCTCTCCGAGCAATTGAACGCAGCGCCCATTCAGCATATCGGCAAGCTGATCGTTCTGTGGCGGCCGCAACCTCCCAAGGCGAAAACGGTTGACGAGGACCGGATGCCAGGTCCTCGAGATGTGAAAGTGCTGAAGTTCAGCAAACGGGGTGGGCAACGTCCTGAAGTGAAGCAATTGCGTGTCCTGGGCAACCAGCGGCTCACTTCGAGCGGCCAGATCAAGCGGGCGAAGCCCAAGCAGAAGTCCATCAAGAAAAGACAAGCAGATTGACCATGAGCGCCGGAGTCTCAGTTCCGTCGCAGCGCCATGTCATCTGCATGAAGTGGGGAAGCAAATACGGGCCCGAATATGTGAACCGGCTCTACGCAATGGTGCGACGCCATTTGCAGGGGGCATTTCGCTTCATCTGCCTCACGGATGATCCTCAGGGTATCCGCGAAGAGGTGGAGTGTTTTCCGATACCGCCCCTCGACTTGCCACCGGGGATTCCGGAACGGGGATGGACGAAGCTGGCCACTTTCAGCGGAGACCTGTATGGATTGCAGGGCCCCGCACTGTTCCTCGACGTAGATGTTGTCGTAGTCGGTGGACTCGACGAATTTTTCACGCACCCAGGCGAGTTCGTCATCATCCATGACTACAAAAGGCCATGGAGAATCACCGGCAACTCATCGGTTTACCGGTTCGAAATTGGCAGGCATCCGGATGTGCTGGCTTATTTCCGTGACAACTTCGAAGCCATACGCTCGAAATTTCGAAACGAGCAGGCTTACTTGTCGGACTTCCTGCATGGGCAGGGAAAACTAAGCTACTGGCCCAAGCCGTGGTGCCCCAGTTTCAAATACCACAGCATCCCACCATGGCCTCGCAACTATTGGCGGAGCCCGTCGATTCCGCAAGAAGCCAGGATCGTGATCTTTCACGGAGAGTGCAATCCTCCCGATGCCCTTGCGGGAAAGCGCAACAGGCGATTTCGCCATATTGAGCCCACGCTGTGGGTGGCAGAACACTGGCGGGAATGAATGGATTCCCCCGCTCGGCAGGAGCAGCGGAGCTGTCCTATCGAGCGGGAGCAACCCGCAGCAGAACCACCAAGGCACAGATCCATTGCAAGGCGTACATGGCCGTTCCGACGCTGTGCCAAAGCTGCAGATTCATGCGCGCTACGATCCTCGGCGCCACTCCGTACTGCACCAGCAGGGCAAGCAGCAGGCCTCCGATGATGTAGAGCATGGATGCCTTCGCCCAAGCGACCTCTACGTGGTCTTTTCTCGAAGAGAGCACCAGCAGAAGCAGAGCGCATCCAGCAGACACGAAGGTCTGCGCCTCGAACAGGCGCGCAGCCATGTTTCCAGCCATCACGGGCGTCTGCAGATGCGCAAACAGCATTGGCACAGCCATGAATCCGATCGCGGTCAGGCTACCCCACCACAGAGCTGCGGCCAACAGCGCCAAACGGTAACGCATCACGGCCTCAAATACGCTTGCTCAGTCACAAGTAACGCACTCCCACCACTTCATAGCGCCGCAGCCCACCGGGCGCCTGCACCTCGGCAGTATCGCCCTCTTCTTTTCCGATGAGCGCGCGGGCAATCGGGCTGGACACATTGATCAGCCCCAGCTTGAGATCCGCCTCGTCTTCGCCCACGATCTGATAGGTCACGAGATCGCCGGAATCCTCGTCTTCCACATCCACCGTGGCCCCAAAAACCACCTTGCCATCCGCATCCAGCTGCGAGGGATCGATGACCTGCGCCGCAGAGAGTTTGCCCTCGACTTCCTGGATCCGTCCTTCTATGAATCCCTGGCGGTCTTTGGCAGCCTCGTATTCGGCGTTTTCACTCAGGTCGCCCTGCGCCCGTGCTTCGGCGATGGCATTGATGACAGAAGGACGCTCAACGGTCTTGAGGCGGTGCAGTTCCTCCTTGAGCTTCTCCGCCCCGCGTTTGGTAATGGGAATGGTGGCCATCGAATCAGTCTCCACGTTCAACTCATACCGTGCATATGCACGGCCTACAGCGCCGAGTTCCTCAGAAAGTCCCTGCAAGCGCCCCAAAAGCAAACCGCCGCGCGTTGCCGCGCGGCGGTTTCGTTCATGTCAACGCCAAATTATGCCGTTTTTTCAGAGTCGTCCATCACTGCCTTCAAGGGGTAGACGGTCAAACTGCTGCAAGAAGATGCGCATCACACAGAAGCCAGTTGCGCATGCAGTTCCTGCACCGAATAGACATCCAAGTTCTGCAAGTGCTTCATTCCTTCTACAGCAGCCTCTGCGCCGAAGATCGTAGTGAAGGTTGTCACCCGGGCCAGCAACGAACTCGTTCGAATGGCACGCGAATCGGCGATCGCATTACGGCGCTCTTCCACCGTATTTATCACCATGACGATCTCATCGTTCTTGATCATGTCGACGATGTGGGGACGTCCTTCCGTCACCTTGTTGACCACCTGCACCGGCACGCCAGCTTCAGCGATTGCAGCAGCGGTTCCCTTGGTGGCTACCAATTCAAACCCTTTCGCGACCAACTCGCGAGCAATTGCGACAGCACGGGGCTTGTCGCTATTCTTCACCGTGAGAAACACCTTGCCAGAGGTTGGCAGCCTGGTGCCGGCGCCAAGCTGGCTTTTGACGAAAGCTTCGCCAAAGGTTTTGCCTACACCCATGACTTCTCCTGTGGACTTCATCTCCGGCCCGAGGATGGTGTCTACGCCAGGGAATTTCACGAAGGGGAAGACGGCTTCCTTGACGCTGAAATAGGGCGGAGTCACCTCATGGGTGATTCCCTGGGAAGCCAGCGACTGACCGGCCATGCAGCGCGCAGCCACTTTGGCCAGTTGAATGCCCGTCGCCTTGGACACGAAGGGCACGGTGCGTGATGCTCGCGGATTCACTTCAAGAACGTAGATGACGTCCTTCTTGGATCCGTTTTCTTCGACTTCCTGGATCGCGAACTGCACGTTCATCAAGCCCACTACGCTCAGTCCTTCAGCCATGGCAGCGGTTTGGCGCTTGATCTCGTCTACCGTCACCTTGGACAGATAGTAAGGCGGCAAGGAGCAAGCAGAATCACCCGAATGGACCCCGGCTTGTTCGATGTGCTCCATCACCCCGCCGATGAAAACCTCGCCTTCGGGATCACGCAGGCAGTCCACATCGCACTCGATGGCATCGCTCAGAAAACGGTCGAGCAGCACCGGCGAGTCGTTGCTGACCTTGACGGCCTCACGCATGTAACGCTCCAGATCACGCTGCTCGTGCACGATTTCCATTGCACGGCCGCCCAGCACGTAGCTGGGTCGGACGACCAACGGGTAGCCCAGCGCACCCGCTTTTTCCAGCGCGTCCGTCTCGGTGCGTGCCGTGGCATTGGGCGGTTGACGAAGCCCCAAAGTGCCCAGCAGCTTTTGGAAACGTTCCCGGTCCTCGGCAGCATCGATCATGTCAGGGCTCGTACCGATGATCGGCACACCCTCGGCCTCCAAGCCCAACGCCAGTTTGAGCGGTGTCTGCCCGCCGTATTGCACGATGACACCTGTCGGCTTTTCCTTGTCGACGATCTCCAGCACGTCTTCCAGCGTGAGCGGCTCAAAGTACAGACGATCCGATGTGTCGTAGTCGGTAGACACCGTTTCAGGATTGCAGTTGACCATGATGGTCTCATAGCCATCCTCGCGCATTGCCAGCGCCGCGTGTACGCAGCAGTAGTCGAATTCGATCCCTTGCCCGATACGGTTAGGGCCCCCCCCCAAGACCATGATCTTCTTTTTCGAGGAAGGCTCTGCCTCGCACTCTTCCTCATAGGTCGAGTACATGTACGCGGTATTTGTGGGGAACTCCGCGGCGCAGGTATCCACACGCTTGTACACAGGGCGCACGTTCAAAGCACGACGGGCCTCCCGCACGGCCTTTTCGTTCGTCTTGAGCAGCTTGGCCAACCGCCGGTCAGAGAAGCCCTTTTTCTTGAGCGCGCGCAATGTGGCGGCATCCAGCGCAGCGAGCGCGCCCTGGCCCTTGTCGGCGTAGAGCTTATCGAGCTCCAACTCAATCTTCACGATTTCCTCGATCTGCACCAAGAACCATCTGTCGATCTTGGTGAGGTCATGAACTTCGTCTACCGAAAGCCCCATGGCGAAGGCATCACCCACATACCAGATGCGCTCAGGCCCGGGTTCGCCGAGTTCCTTTTCGAGCAATTCCCGGTCCTGGGTCTTCTCATTCATTCCATCGACGCCCACCTCCAGACCCCGCAGCGCTTTCTGGAAAGACTCCTGGAATGTGCGCCCCATGGCCATCACCTCACCCACGGACTTCATTTGCGTGGTCAGGCGGCTGTCAGCAGCGGGGAATTTTTCGAAGGCGAAACGTGGAATCTTGGTGACCACGTAATCGATGGAAGGCTCAAAAGACGCAGGAGTTGCCCCCCCCGTAATGTCGTTTCGCAATTCATCCAACGTGTAGCCAACCGCGAGCTTGGCTGCCACCTTGGCAATTGGGAAACCAGTTGCCTTGGATGCCAGCGCCGAAGAGCGAGACACGCGCGGGTTCATTTCGATGACGATCATTCGGCCGTCTTTTGGATTCACGGAGAACTGCACGTTGGAGCCACCGGTATCCACCCCGATCTCGCGCAGCACGGCCAAACTGGCGTTGCGCATGATCTGATATTCCTTGTCCGTGAGCGTTTGCGCTGGTGCAACGGTGATCGAGTCGCCAGTGTGCACGCCCATCGGATCCAGGTTTTCGATGGAACAGACGATGATGCAATTGTCCTTTTTATCCCGGACAACCTCCATCTCATACTCTTTCCAGCCGAGCAAAGATTCCTCAATGAGCAGTTCGTTGGTAGGAGAAGCTTCGAGACCACGTTTGCAGATGGTCTCGAACTCCTCCGGGTTGTACGCAATTCCGCCGCCCGTGCCACCCAGTGTGAAGCTGGGGCGGATGACGGTAGGAAAACCAACGCTCTTTTGAACGCCCCACGCCTCGTCCATGGAATGGGCAATGCCCGAACGCGCCGAACCCAGCCCAATACGGGTCATCGCGTCCTTGAACTTGAGTCGATCCTCCGCCTTGTCGATAGCCTCGGGCGTTGCACCGATCAGCTCGACTTTGTACTTGTGCAACACACCGTTGCGCCAAAGATCGAGTGCGCAATTCAATGCGGTCTGTCCCCCCATGGTCGGAAGGATGGCATCCGGTCGCTCTTTTGCGATGATCTTTTCAACCATCTGCCATGTGATCGGCTCGATGTAGGTAACGTCGGCGGTTGCCGGGTCAGTCATGATCGTTGCAGGATTGCTGTTGATCAAAATGACCTTGTATCCCTCTTCGCGCAAGGCCTTGCAGGCCTGTACGCCGGAATAGTCGAATTCACAGGCCTGACCGATGATGATCGGTCCGGCTCCGATGATGAGGATCGATTTGAGATCTGTGCGCTTAGGCATTAGTTCTTCTCCATCAGCGCGGTGAAGCGATCAAACAGGTATGCGATATCGTGGGGTCCGGGCGATGCCTCAGGATGCCCCTGGAAGCAGAATGCTGGCTTCTCGGTGTGTGCCAGCCCTTGCAGCGTGCCATCAAAAAGGCTGATGTGGGTTGCGCGCAAGTGCTTAGGCAGAGAATCCGCTTCAACCGCAAAACCATGGTTTTGGCTGGTGATGCTCACCCGTCCATCATCGAGGTCTTTGACCGGATGATTGGCACCATGGTGGCTGTTATTCATCTTGAAAGTTTTCGCACCGCAGGCCAGGGCCATGATCTGGTGACCCAGGCAAATGCCGAACAGCGGAATGCCGGCCTCGATGATATGGCGCGTGGCTTCAATGGCGTAATCACAAGGCGCGGGATCACCCGGTCCGTTGGACAGGAACACACCGTCGGGATCCATCGCGAGAACTTCTGCTGCCGAGGTCGTCGCAGGTACCACAGTAAGCTTGCATCCACGCTCAGCCAACATTCGCAAAATGTTCTTTTTCACCCCGTAGTCGTACGCTACGACATGGAAGCGCGGAGCTGATTGGCGGCCATAGCCGGCTCCAAGTTTCCATTCGGTCTGATCCCAGGCGTACTGCACTGGGGTACTCACGACCTTGGCGAGATCAAGACCCTTCATGCTGGGAGCGCGTTTTGCTGCAGCCAGGGCTTCATCAATGCGTGACTGCGTCACCTGTTCGTCAGCACCGAGCCCCAGGATCGCGCCATTTTGTGCTCCCCGATCACGCAACAAGCGTGTCAGCTTGCGGGTATCGATGTCAGCAATGGCCACCGTTTTCTCACGCACCAGATACTGCGACAGCGTCTCAGTGCTCCGGAAATTACTGGCGAGTAGAGGCAAGTCCTTGATGATGAGACCTGCGGCATGGATCTTGTCGGCCTCGACATCCTCGGTATTGACACCATAGTTACCGATATGCGGATACGTCAGAGTAACGATCTGCTGGCAATAGCTGGGGTCTGTGAGGATTTCCTGGTAGCCAGTGAGAGCGGTGTTGAACACCACTTCACCTACCGTGGTGCCGGCGGCACCGATCGAGTGACCAATAAAGACCGTGCCGTCTGCGAGCGCCAAGATGGCGGGCGGGAAAGTTCCCTTGAGAGACAAAAGCACTGGGTTCTCCGAATGGTTACGGGTCGCCCGGAGCCCTCGAGAAAACCTGAGAGCTGCTGCTTATGGAAGGATTGCTTTGGTTGCGGCCGGGCGACGTTTTTGCGGGAAAGCCTCCAATTGTACCCTTAGCCGCACATTGCGGCAGCCCGAAAAGCCTCTCAACGGAGCATCCAGCACAGCAGGCGTGCGGCAAAAAACAAAGGCCGCAGCTTTTGGCTGCGGCCTTTCAATAATGGTCGGCGTGGCGGGATTCGAACTCGCGACCCCTTGCACCCCATGCAAGTGCGCTACCAGGCTGCGCTACACGCCGACAAGACTTAGATTGTATATCGAAAAATCACCATTCAGCCAGAAGCGCACGAATTTCTAATAAATCTCTGCGCAAGCCGCGTCGCCCAGCGACGTCGTCAATGACCTTGACTACCCCCTCCGGCACGGCCCTCACTTCTTGGCCTGTACCTTCCAGCCCTTCGGGTTCTTGCAACCGATTCCTTGCGCCACTGATCGTAAAACCCTGCTCATACAGTAGCTCTCTGATCCGCCGGATCATCAACACTTCATGATGCTGATAGTACCGACGGTTTCCCCGGCGCTTCATCGGCCGCAGCTGGGTAAATTCCTGCTCCCAGTACCTCAGCACGTGGGACTTGACGCCACACAGCTCAGCAACCTCACCGATCGTGAAATATCTCTTCGCGGGGATGGAAGGTAGCGACGTGCCCATGGAAGCGCTCGAGGAAAGATTGACGCGCGAAGCGTACTTCAGGGCTTCAGAACGCGCTAGCAAAACAGGTGCTGCAGCAAGCTAGTGGCATTTACGTGTCGAGATGAGGCACTACGCTGCCGCTCTGGATCTGCTCTTTCAATTTGACACTCGCGTGGAATGTGACAACACGTCGTGCGTGGATAGGAATGGCTTCCCCGGTGCGAGGATTTCGCCCAGGTCGAGGTGCCTTGGTGCGTATTTGGAAATTTCCAAAGCCAGAAATTTTCACATCCTGGCCATCTACCAGCCGCTGAGCAATCAAGTCGAAAAATGCATCGATCATGTCCTTGGACTCTCGCTTGTTAAGCCCGATCTGATCGAACAGCAATTCGGAGAGTTGCGCCTTGGTCAAAGCAGGCGTCTCAAGACTTTCTACCGCCAACTGCATCAAATCCGCCTTCCTATCATTGATTGGCATCATCAGCGCAGTCTCGCTCCCAATCGATGGGCCAGTTGCTGAAGGACAGTCTGCACACATTCATCAATTTCCATCTCTGTCAGCGCGGCAGCGCCGCCTCCCAATGTCAGCCGCAGAGCAAAGCTCTTTTCTTGCGGAGCCAGGCCTGCTGTCACGACTTCACCATCCTTGCCACGTTTTGCCCGGAATACATCAAAAAGCACCGTAGATCGCAGCGGTCCAGTTTGCATCGTTTCTTCAACTACCCGCATCACATCAGCGTGATTAATCTGTTCGGAAACGACGATAGCTATGTCGCGATCCACAGTTTGCTGCTTATCGACAGGAGTGAAATGAGGCACTTTGCGCCCCAGCACGGCATCAAGCTCCAGTTCGAACAGTATTGGTGCATGCGGCAATTCCCATTGTTGGCGCCATTTCGGATGCAACTCCCCGACGAATCCAATGCTTCCACCAGAAAGCATCACCCGAGCACAGCGCCCCGGATGCATAGCCGGATGCGTGGCAGGTTCGAATTCGGCACCCAGTGGTGCAAGCAATGCCTCCACATCACCCTTCACATCGAAGAAATCCACCCTGTCATCCTTGCGCCCCCACTGCAACGAGTCCAGGTCTCCGTATGCAAGTCCTGCAATGTGCATTGGCTGATGGAATCCACCCACGCTGGTGTCAGAGTCGGAAACACTGGCATCACGCAAGAAAACTCTTCCCAATTCGAACAATCGAACGCGGGAAGCCTTGCGATCAAGGTTGAACTTCAGCACATGCAACAGCGAACCCAGCAATGAAGAGCGCATCACGCTCATCTGGCTGGCAATAGGATTCAGAAGGCGGATGGGTTCCAGATTTGCCCCTAAATCGCGCTCCCAGCGCTCCTCGACAAAGCTGTAATTGATCGTCTCCTGATAACCCAATGCCGCGAGCTCTCTGCGCACGGCAAAGGTGCTGCGTCGGTCCTCCGCATGAAGCTTTGGTGTGATTGGACCCAGTGGTGGGGTTTCTGGCAATTGGCTGTAGCCTATTACGCGAATCACTTCCTCTATCAGGTCTTCTTCGATCGCAATATCGAATCGATATGAGGGAGGTATCACCGTAATGATGTCTTCGCCCTCTTGCAACGGTAAGCCCAGTTTGTGCAATGCTTCTGCACATTGCGTCCGAGTGAGCGGCATGCCGATGACCTTGGATGCTCGCGATATCCGAAGGGTTACCGGCTGTCGCACTGGCATATTCACTTGAACATCACTGATAGGGCCGCACACCGTCGCTTCAGTGCCGCAAATCTGCAGCACCAACTGCGTAATGCGCTCAATGTGCTCCACCGTGGCTTGAGGATCTACTCCGCGCTCAAATCGATGCCCAGCATCGGTCGAGAAATTGAAACGCCGGGACCTTCCGGCTACCGCTTTCGGCCACCAAAAAGCAGCTTCGATGTACACATCACGGGTAGCGTCCGACACGGCCGTTGCATCGCCCCCCATAATGCCGGCGAGCGACTCGACCTGAAGCTCATCCGCGATTACCCCGACACGCTCATCCAACTCGACCGTCGATCCATTGAGCAGTTTGAGCGATTCACCTTTGCGACCCCAGCGGACATCCAAAGAACCGTGGATCTTTTCCAAATCGAAGATATGAGATGGCCGACCCAATTCGAACATCACATAATTGGATATATCCACGAGCGGAGAAACTCCGCGTTGACCGCACCGGGCAAGCCGATCGAGCATCCAACGTGGAGTAGCCGCCTTTACGTTTATTTGGCGAACAATACGCCCTGAAAATCGGCCGCAGAGATCCGGCGCGCTGATTTTCACCGGTAGAACATCGGAAATGCCCACCGGGACGGCAGAGAAAGCTGGTTCGCGTAACGGTGTTCCTGTCAGTGCGGAAACTTCGCGAGCGATTCCATAAACACTCAGCGCGTGAGCCAAGTTCGGGGTAAGTTTGAGCGTGAAGAGCGTATCGTCCAGGGCTAGATATTCACGGATACTTTTGCCCACCGGTGCATCAGAAGAAAGCTCGAGAAGACCCTCATGGTCCTCCGCCAGCTTCAGTTCACGGGCTGAGCACAACATGCCCTGACTCTCCACCCCCCGCAACTTGCCAATCTTTATTACGAAAGGTTTGCCGTCCTCTCCTGGCGGTAGTTGAGCGCCAACGATGGCGCACGGCACTTTGATGCCAACGCGTGCATTAGGTGCCCCACACACGATATTGAGAAATTCCGCCTCTCCAACATCGACTTGACATACACGCAAACGGTCCGCATTAGGATGCTGTATTGCTTCTTTGATTTCACCCACAACAACACCCTGGAAAGGGGGTGCTACGGATGAAAGCTCCTCAACTTCCAAGCCCGCCATTGTGAGGGTTTCAGCCAACTCTACAGTGGACAAAGGTGGATTACAGAACTCGCGCAGCCAGGATTCAGGAAATTGCATAATTTATTAGTGAAGGCGGTCGGCGTCACCGCCATGCCCGGCAGCGAATGAGCCAAAGAATTCTGTTTTATTGAAATTGCGAAAGAAATCGGATATCGCCGTCAAAAAACAGCCGTAAATCGCTAACGCCATAACGAAGCATAGTCAATCGATCGGGTCCCATGCCAAAAGCAAATCCAATATATTTCTCCGGATCAAGCCCCATGTTGCGTACGACATTCGGGTGAACCTGACCTGAACCTGCCACTTCTAACCAACGACCTGCCAGCGGTCCATCTTGGAATTGAATGTCGATTTCAGCACTTGGCTCAGTGAACGGAAAGAAGCTAGGACGGAAGCGCAACACCAAATCTTCGCTCTCGAAGAAGGTGCGACAAAAAGCCGTGAACACGAACTTCAGATCCTTGAAGCTGACGTTCTCCCCAATCCAAAGACCTTCGCACTGGTGAAACATCGGAGAGTGCGTGGCATCGCTGTCGACTCGATAAGTGCGACCCGGGGCAATCACACGAATTTCTGGCATAGATAGTCCGGCATCCAAAAGCGAGCGATGTTTCTTTACATGCTGAACTGCATGGCGAATTTGCATTGGGCTCGTATGGGTACGTAGCAGCAACGGCGCCGCTGCTGTGCCACCTTCCACATAAAACGTATCGTGCATCGAACGCGCAGGATGATCTTCCGGAGTATTCAGAGCAGTGAAGTTGAACCAGTCAGATTCGATTTCCGGGCCTTCAGCGACATCAAAACCCATGGATCCAAAAATGCCTTCGATGCGCTCCAAAGTTAGTGATACAGGGTGCAGTCCGCCCGGCCCTCTACGCCGACCAGGAAGAGTGACGTCAAGAGCTTCTGCCTGCAATTGGGCTTGCAACTCGGCATCCGCCAAATCTTGGCGACGCGCGTTAAGCGCCTGTTCGATAGCCTGCTTCACCACGTTTACAGCAGCGCCACGCGACTTCTTCTCCTCAATGGATAACTGAGCCAGCCCCTTCAGCAGTTCCGTAACCCGCCCAGTTTTGCCAAGAAATTGGGCTTTGGCATTTTCGAGGTCGGCAGGCGTGGTCGCGTCCGCAAACATACGGCGAGCATCATCCGCCAGGGAATCCAATTCGTTCATACCAACTCTTTGTCGTCTTGAGAAAGAAACAAGGGCTAGCGCTTTTTCAAGCCTAGCCCTTGCTGTCGTCACGGAGGCAACCACCGGAGTAGTAGCTACCGATCACTGAATCAAGCGGTTGCCAGCTTGGCCTTGACCTGCTCCACGATGCTGCCGAAAGCAGCCTTGTCGTGCACCGCGAGATCGGCCAGCATCTTGCGGTCGATTTCGATAGCAGCCTTCTTCAGACCGTTCGTGAATTGACTGTAGGTCAGCCCCAACTCACGAGATGCCGCATTGATACGGGCAATCCACAATTGACGGAAAACCCGCTTTTTCGTACGACGGTCACGATAAGCGTATTGGCCCGCCTTCATCACCGCCTGCTTGGCTATGCGGAAGACATTACCGCGGCGACCACGGAACCCCTTAGAGAGGGCCAGAACTTTCTTGTGACGGGCACGGGCCGTTACACCACGTTTGACGCGAGGCATGTGTGTACTCCTTGTTCGTCTGATTAAAGGCCAGCAAAGGGCAGCATCTGTGCCATGTGACCCATGTTGGTCTCATGCACGGAGACTGCGCCACGCAGATGGCGCTTGTTCTTGGTAGTCTTCTTTGTCAAGATGTGGCGCTTGAAGGCCTGACCACGTTTGACGGTGCCACCAGGACGAACACGGAAACGCTTTTTAGCGCTGCTTTTGGTCTTCATTTTGGGCATGTGAATGCTCCTTTTATTGTGCTCGTGAGGCGTTTGCGAACCATTGCAAACTTGTTAGCCCCGAGCCACTTTTAGCAGCACTTTCAAAGTGCTGCGGCAAGATGAACTCCTGCCATGCTTCGAGGTGCATTTATATCTGCACCTCGAAAAACATCTTTTGACGATGCGGCGTTTTCAAGCGGAAGGTGCAGTACCTTCTGCCACAGCCTTGACCCCAGGCTTTTTTCGACCAGGGGCGATCATCATGATCATTTGCCGACCTTCAAGCTTTGGAAACTGCTCGATCAAGATAGAGTCACCCAAATCGTCTCGGATGCGATTGAGCAGGGCAAGACCGAGTTCCTGATGGGTAATTTCACGCCCGCGGAAACGCAGGGTGATTTTGCACTTGTCACCTTCTGCCAGGAAACGGCGGATGTTCCGCATCTTGATGTTGTAGTCACCATCGTCCGTTCCTGGACGGAATTTGACTTCCTTGATCTCGATGACCGTTTGTTTGGCCTTGGCCTCGGCCGCGCGCTTCTGCTCTTGGTACTTGAACTTTCCATAGTCCACAAGGCGGCACACGGGAGGGTTGGCCGTAGCAGCAATCTCCACCAAGTCCACGTCCAACTCGCCCGCCATGCGCAGGGCTTCCATGAGGCTGACCACACCGATCGGCTCATTTTCAGGCCCGGAGAGGCGCACCTCTGGGGCCATGATTTCACGATTCAGGCGATGCTTACGCTCTTCACGCTGGCGACGATCACGAAATTCAGTAGCGATGACTATTTCCTTCAATCCAAAAGCTACGGCAGTAGCCAATCCGTGCAGCGCAGTGGCAGTTCAACGTGTAGAACATCAAACCTTGGCGACGATATCTTGCTCGATCAATGAGATAAAAGCCTCGAGCGTCATCACACCCAAATCCCGGTTGCCCCGAGCGCGCACCGCAACGGTTCCTGTTGCCTTCTCCTTGTCACCCACGACAAGGATGTAAGGCAGTTTTTGCAACGAATGCTCTCGTATTTTATACGTAATCTTTTCGTTACGCAGATCGAGTGCCGCCCTAAGGTCTTGATTCGGCAATGCTTTTGGCAGTTTTGCAGCGATTTCACGACAGTAGTCGTCCTGAGCGCCCGTAATGTTGAGCACAGCTACCTGGATGGGCGCCAACCAGATCGGCAGCGCTCCGGCATGTTGTTCGATCAAGATCCCGATGAAGCGCTCAAGGCTGCCCACGATGGCTCGATGCAGGACGATGGGGCGATGGCGCTGCCCATCTTCCCCTACATACTCGGCGCCAAGCCGTTCCGGCATGGAGGGATCGACTTGAATGGTCCCGCACTGCCAGTGGCGTCCGATGGCATCACGCAGCGTGTATTCCAGCTTGGGACCATAGAAGGCCCCATCTCCCGCAGCGATCTGGTACTCGCAACCTGATGCTTTCAAGCTTTCAATAAGGGCATTTTCTGCCTTGTCCCAGCTTTCCTCGGATCCGATGCGCTTCTCAGGACGTGTCGCCACCTTGTAGATGATGTCGTCGAAGCCAAAATCCTTGTAGACCCTCTGCAGCAACGCAGTGAACTGAATGCATTCCTGCTGAATCTGGTCTTCCGTACAAAAGATGTGGCCGTCGTCTTGCGTGAAGGCGCGCACACGCATGATGCCATGCAGGCCACCAGTAGGCTCATTGCGGTGGCATTGGCCGAACTCTCCGTAGCGCAGCGGCAAATCACGATAGCTTTTCACACCCTGATTGAAGATCAGGATGTGTCCGGGACAGTTCATCGGCTTGAGCGCGTAATCGTGTTTTTCGCTCTCCGTCGTGAACATGTTTTCGCGGTACTTGTCCCAATGACCCGTTTTCTCCCACAGGTGCTTATCAAGGATCTGCGGCCCTTTCACTTCCTGATAGCCGTTGTCGCGGTAGACCTGCCGCATGTACTGCTCCACCCCCTGCCAAATGGTCCACCCCTTCGGATGCCAAAAAACCGTGCCAGGCGAATGCTCGTCGATATGGAAAAGGTCCAGCTCACGGCCAAGGCGCCGGTGATCGCGCTTCTCTGCCTCCTCGATGCGCTTGACATAGGCTTCCAGATCCTTCTTGTCAGCCCAGGCTGTGCCATAGACACGCTGCAATTGCTCATTCTTGGCATCGCCACGCCAATAGGCGCCAGACACGCGAGTGAGCTTGAACACCTTCAGGAACCTCGTGTTGGGCACGTGCGGGCCACGGCACATGTCCACGTATTCCTGGTGGTAGTACAGGCCCATGGCTTTTTCATCCGGCATGTCCTCCACGAGACGAAGCTTGTATTCCTCGCCACGCTCCCGGAAAACAGCCAGGACTTCATCGCGCGGCGTCATTTTCTTGACGACGTCGTAATCCTGGGCAATCAACTCTTTCATGCGTTGCTCGATCGCAGCCAGATCGTCAGGCGTAAACGGGCGCTCGTAGGCGATGTCGTAGTAGAAGCCTTCTTCGATCACCGGACCGATCACCATCCTGGCAGTCGGATAGAGTTGCTTCACGGCATGGCCAACCAAGTGCGCACATGAATGCCGGATGATCTCGACACCTTCCTGGTCACGGGGGGTGATGATTTGCAGGCGTGCATCGCGGTCGATCAGGTCGCAAGCATCAACCAGCCGGCCGTCAACCTTGCCAGCCACAGTCATTTTGGCCAAACCCGGGCCGATCGACTGGGCTACTTCAGCCACGGTCACAGGGCCGGGATATTCGCGTTGGGAATTGTCGGGAAGCGTGATCCGGATCATTTGAAATGCCTTGTGTCGACAGGGGCGCACAACAGGAAAACGAAAACAAAAAAGCGCGGAACGTGGTCCGCGCTTTTTGGTGGGGTGCAAGCAAGTAGTCTTGACGTGCAGACGCGAACATTCAGCCTACCGGCCGGCGGAAGTCTCCGTAGTTCGCGGTGTCATAACCATCATGCCTTTCTCGCTCTTGCTGGATGTAAGAAGTGCGCATTCTACCCTTGACCAACGGCCGGCCTGCAATGGGGGTGTTGCAGGCCGGCCGATCAGCAAGGCCGCCCCCACTTGAATCAGTGGAACTGCTCTTCCTCCGTGGATCCTGTAAGCGCCGTCACACTGGATTTTCCGCCTTGGATCACCGTGGTGACTTCATCGAAGTATCCAGTGCCGACTTCCTGCTGATGCGATACGAAGGTGTAGCCACGCTCGCGGGCCGCGAATTCGGGCTCCTGGACCTTCTCCACGTACGCAGACATGCCGCGCTTCACATAGTCTTGCGCCAGGTCGAACATGTTGAACCACATGCTGTGGATGCCTGCCAGCGTGATGAACTGGTACTTGTAGCCCATCGTACCCAGTTCTCGCTGGAATTTGGCGATGGTGGCATCGTCCAGGTTCTTCTTCCAATTGAACGAAGGCGAGCAGTTGTAAGCCAGCAGCTTGCCCGGATGCTTGGCATGGACTGCCTCGGCGAATTTCTTGGCAAATTCGAGGTCCGGCGTACCCGTCTCACACCAGACAAGATCGGCGTAGTCGGCATACGCTACTGCGCGGCTGATGGCTTGTTCCAGGCCCTTTCGGGTTTTGTAAAAACCTTCTGCAGTCCGTTCGCCCGTCAGGAAGGGCTGGTCGTTGGCGTCGTAGTCGCTGGTGATCAAGTCGGCAGCCTCGGCATCCGTACGCGCGATCACCAGGGTAGGTACTCCATAGACGTCGGCCGCCATGCGGGCTGCAACCAGCTTCTGGACGGCTTCCTGCGTAGGAACCAACACCTTGCCGCCCATGTGGCCGCACTTCTTGACCGACGCGAGCTGGTCTTCGAAATGGACTCCACCCGCACCCGCACGGATCATGGCTTTCATGAGTTCGAACGCATTGAGCACACCGCCGAAGCCTGCCTCTGCGTCCGCCACGATCGGCGCGTGGTAGTCGATGAACCCGGCATCGCCTGGATTGACGCCTTTGGACCACTGGATTTCATCGGCACGGGTAAAGGTATTGTTGATGCGCTCCACCACCTTGGGCACCGAGTCCACAGGGTACAGCGACTGGTCGGGGTACATGGCTGCGTACTCGTTGTTGTCGGCCGCAACTTGCCAGCCTGACAGATAGATGGCCTTGACCCCAGCCTTCACCTGTTGCATGGCTTGGCCGCCCGTGAGAGCGCCAAGGCAATTCACGTAAGGCTCGTTGTTCACCAAGTCCCAGAGTTTTTCGGCGCCTCGGCGGGCCAGCGTGTACTCCACCTGGAACGAGCCGCGCAAGCGGACAACGTCGGCAGCGCTGTATCCGCGCTTGATTCCCTTCCAACGGGGGTTTTGCGCCCAGTCCTTTTCGAGGGCGGCAATTTGCTGTTCACGACTCAGTTGCTCATTGAAAGATTGGGGCATGGTCATCTCCGGGAGTTGAGGGGAAAACGCGGAACAGCGTCTGCCGTCCTTGAAGACAACTTTAGGTCTTACACAAGACCATGCCAAGCTCTTATGTCTTATATAAGACATAAATTTAATCATTCAAAATCAATGACTTGCGAACAAATCCCGCATTAAGAAAAGCACTTTCTCGTATCGGGAAATTTTTCCGCGCTGCAACATTTGATTTTTTCGCAATATGAAACATGCATTTCATCCACGAAAAGTCAGGTGACTCGTTTTTGCATCCAGTCTCCGTGCATAAGCCTTGGAGCGCCCCGCAGGATCACAGGATTGATCTCATACACCAGGCAGGAAAGCACCGTACCCTCCTCTTTGAGCGTGACGGTCACCTCCCGCTTCACATATTCTCCGGAGGGTTCCGGCCATATCTCTTCGATCTGGTCCAGCCGTTGCTCGAGTTCCGATGTGATCGCATAGACCTCGCCCAGGACTGGCACGCTTCCTTCACCTTCAGACGCGGGACCGGACAATGCAATGCCAGGATAGGCTCCCAGGTCGTAGAGGACTCCGACGACGGCGGCGGTTCCCAGATAAAGAGGCGCAGGAGACAAGGCAGTGATGTCGTTACTGCCTCCTCGGCGCAGTGTTCCGTAGACGAATACGTGGCGTTGAGGAAGGGGCCGCAGAGGCTCAGGCATGATGCGCCGTCCTTGAAATCAGTGTGGACCTCGCAGTCTATCGGCGGGGACCACCGATCTTTTTGCATGCCCAGCCGTCCCGTTGCCTATTTCTGTCTCGCCCTCAGCATGGTTCTGGTGGGCAGCTACGTCGCCCTGTCCAAACCTTTGGCCCAGGCGTTTCCCGTGTTCCTGCTGGCCTGGTTGCGATTTGGCATCGGCGGGCTGGGAATGCTGACCTGGCTCCGCAAACCCGCTGGCGAGCCGCCCATGACGCCGCAAGTGCGGCGTCTGTTGTTCCTGGAATCCTTTCTAGGCAATTTCCTGTTCACGCTCTGCATGATTTCCGGGGTCAGTCTGACCAGCGCCGTCACCGCCGGAGTCACCATGGCCGGCATTCCTGCCGCGGTCGCCGTCATGAGCTGGTTTTTCTTGAAAGAGCATGTCCCGCGCAGAACCTGGGCGGCTGTGGCGCTCGCCGTAGCGGGCATTGCGTTGTTTTCCGTGGCGCAACCAGGACCCGACGCCCATGGCACAGCCACCGCCCCCACAGGCCCGCACCCCCATCACCTGGCCTGGCTCGGTCAATTGCTGTTGGTTGGCGCGGTCATCTGCGAAGCGGCGTATTCGGTGATCGGCAAGAAGCTCACGGGTTCGCTGAGCCCGCGCCGCATCACTTCGCTGATCAATCTGTGGGGTTTCGTGCTGGCCACGCCTCTGGGGCTCTACGCGGCATTCCAGTTCGATTTCACGGCACTCAAGCCTGGCACGTGGTGGCTGCTGGTCTTCTATGCGCTGGCAGCCAGTGTCTGGACGGTCTGGCTCTGGATGACGGGGTTGAAAGTAGTGCCTGCAGCGCAAGGCGGCGTATTCACCGTTCTGCTGCCGGTCAGTGCGGCTCTGGTCGGCGTCGTGGTGTTGGGGGAACGCTTCACGCCCCTGCAATTGGTGGCCTTCGGAATCGCGATTGCGAGCGTGGTGCTCGCTACCCTGCCCGCGCGGAGCAAGACAGGACGGGCCGGGGACACGCTGTCTTCCGGGCGCCGCTGACCACCACGGTTCCAGCGGCTTCAGCGCCCGGTCACCTTGCGTATCGGCGGCTTGATGCTCTCGCGGCGCGCGGGCAGTACGGGCGCGTTTTCGCGCGGTGCGTTGAGCACGATGCAGGTCGATGTTTCGGCCAACAGGCAAAACGCGGTCACGACGGCATCGAGGTGGCTGACGTCGATCACTGCGATTTCGAGGATCCAGCTGTCGTCGCCTGTGACGTTGTAGGCATTGATCACCTCCGGCGTCTGCTCGATGAGCTTGACCACCCGCGCGTACTCCGCGCGCCCCACCCGGATGATCGCCCGGATGCCGTAGCCCAGCGCGGCGTAGTCCACTTTGGCGCCATATCCGCGAACGACCCCTGCCGCTTCCAGCTTGCGCACGCGCTCCGTCACGGCCGGCTGGCTGAGATGCACCTGCCGCCCCAGTTCAGCCATGGTGATGCGGCCATCGCGCTGCAGTGCCGCGAGTATCCGGGCATCGTAGGCATCGAATTCACTGGTTTCCGTCATTGGTCGATTTCACCATGAAAGTAACGGCAGATCACCAGAACGACCATTGAATTCCCATGTCGTTGTACTCAGAGCTTGCCTAGCATCGGGGGAATGCAAACACCTTCGGTTTCCTTGTCCACCGCCCCCCGCCTGCCTGCAGGGGTCGTGCTGGCACTCGCGGCCTGCTACGTCATCTGGGGCTCCACGTACCTAGCCATCCGCGTGGCGCTCGTGAGCCTTCCGCCGTTCTTTCAGATGGGTTCCCGCTTTCTGGTCGCAGGCGCTCTGCTCGCGCTGTGGGTGCTGTGGCGCAAACGCAGCGCCGGTGTTGCCAGCGTTCTTCCCACGGCCGTGCAATGGCGCAATGCGCTGGTCGTGGGCACCTTGATGCTCGGGGGCGGCATGGGTCTCATCGCCACGGCCAGCGTGAACATCGGCTCCGGCCTCATCGCGACCTGCGTGGCCGTGGTGCCGATGATGATCACTGGATGGGGCCTGCTGTGGGGGCGGCGTCCCGGGCGGCTGGATCTGGCGGGCATGGGCATCGGTGCCTTGGGGGTCCTGCTGCTGGTGCGGGGCGAGAGCTTTTCCGCATCGCCAGCCAGCATCGCCTGTGCGCTGGCATCCACCGCCTGCTGGTCGCTGGGCTCGGTGCTGTCGACCACGCGCATGCCGCTCGCGCCGGGCCCGATCGGCTTCGCGAGCGAAATGCTGTGCGGCGGTGCCGTGCTCCTGGCCATCTCTCTCGGTATCGGCGAGCAGCCCGCATGGCCGCCGCAGCCTGCCGCCATCACCGCATGGCTTTATCTGGTGGTGTTCGGTTCGTTGATCGGCTTCAGCGCCTATCTCTACCTGCTGGCCCGCGCGAGCCCTGCCCTCGCGTCCAGCTATGCGTTCGTGAATCCCGCAGTGGCACTGGCCCTCGGAAGCATGGCGGCTGGAGAAGCCGTCACCGCGCAGGAGGGAGGGGCCTGTGCAGTGATCCTGCTGGCGGTGGCAATGATCCTTGCGCAAAATCGGCGCAGCCGCGGCTGAGTTCCGCACCTCGAAACGCAAGGAACCGCAGAGCAGCCGGGTCGCAACAACTGGAGGCAAAAAAACGCGGCTTTCCCTTGGAAAGGCGTTTTTTTGCCATTAGCATTCGGCGAGCCGGCGGAAGCGCAGATTTTCGCTGGCGACCGCTATCTCACTCCCAACAAGGAAAACCAACATGGCAACTGCAAAGAAAGCTCCGGCTGCCGACAAGGCCGCGGCGCCCGCCAAGAAGCGTACGCCCAATGCCGCCTTCATGAAGGCCCTGACGCCCAGCCCCGCGCTGGCCGCCGTGGTGGGCTCTGACCCGCTGCCCCGCACGGAGATCATCAGCAAGCTGTGGACCTACATCAAAGCCAACAACCTGCAGGACTCCGCCAACAAGCGCATGATCAACGCCGACGCGAAGCTCAAGGAAGTGTTCGGCAAGCCCCAAGTCTCGATGTTCGAGATGGCCGGCCTGATCGGCAAGCACGTGAAGTGAAGCCCCAGCGCATCGATCGCTGATGGCCGGCCCGCCCGGTCTGCAGCTCTGGAAAAAGCCGGCACATGCCGGCTTTTTTCTTGGGGCGGGCTTTTTCTCCGGTGGCACAGGCAGCCGGCGGCCGGCGTCAAGCCGCAGGGCAATGCCATGGACGATCCCCGGCCTTTATCGCGAATGATTCGCGTCTGCCATATCATGCCCGGGCCGCCAGGCAACCCATCCTTTCCGAGAACCTACAAGAGACCGCCCGTATGCGCATCCGCTTTCTGAATCTCATCGTGTCCGCAGGCCTGCTGGCCGCGGCCGCCGGCACCGTGTCTGCACAGGAACAGGTCGTGAACCTGTACTCCGCCCGCCACTACGCTACCGACGAGGCGCTCTACACGGGATTCACGCAGGCCACCGGCATCAAGATCAACCGCGTGGACGCGGACGACGCCGGCATCATGGCGCGCCTGAAGGCCGAGGGCACGGCATCGCCGGCCGACGTGATCCTGCTCGTGGATGCCGCCCGCCTCTACCGCGGCGAAGCCGACGGCCTGTTCCTGCCCATCAAGTCCAAGGTACTGGAGGATGCGATTCCCGCCAACCTGCATGCCAAG
Source organism: Paracidovorax konjaci (assembly GCF_900112675.1). GTDB lineage: Bacteria > Pseudomonadota > Gammaproteobacteria > Burkholderiales > Burkholderiaceae_C > Paracidovorax > Paracidovorax konjaci. The sequence continues at coordinate 180,883 of NZ_FOMQ01000003.1, forward strand.
CCCACCGCCGACGGCGGCATCACCTGGTTCGGCCTGTCCACCCGCGCCCGTGTGATCGTCTACAACAAGGCCAAGGTGAACAAGGACGACGTGGACACCTACGAGGAACTGGGAGACCCGAAGAACAAGGGCAAGATCTGCATCCGCTCGGGCTCGCACCCCTACAACCTGAGCCTGTTCGGCGCGGTGACCGAGCACCTGGGCGAGCAGAAGGCCGAAGCCTGGCTCAAGGGCGTGGTGGCCAACCTGGCGCGCGCGCCGAAGGGCGGCGACACCGACCAGATCCGCGCCGTGGCGGCTGGCGAATGCGATATCGCCGTCACCAACAGCTACTACCTGGCCCGCATCCTCCGTTCCGACAAGCCCGAGGACAAGGACGTGGCGAGCAAGGTCGCGGTGGTGTTCCCCAACCAGCAATCGTGGGGCACGCACCTGAACATCGCTGGCGGCGCGGTCGCCCGCCACACCAAGAACCAGGCCAACGCGGTCAAGTTCCTGGAGTACCTGGCCAGCCCCGTGGCACAGAACTACTTCGCCAACGGCAACAACGAGTGGCCTGCCGCCAAGGGCGTGACGTCGGACAACCCGGCGCTGCGCAGCATGACGGGCGGCCAACCGTTCAAGAGCGAGACGATCCCGATCAGCGCCGTGGGCGAACACATGCCCAAGGTGCAGCAGATGCTGGACCGCGTGGGTTTCAAGTAAGCACCGCATAGCGGCAGCAACAACAGACACGCAGGCTGGCGGGGAGCGCGCCGAAGCGCTGCGCCGCCCTGCCCTCTCCCCGCAAAAAGCCCGGCTTGCCGGGCTTTCGTGCGTCTGGCCGCCGGAGTTCTTCCACGATAATTGACGTTTACGTCAACGTCAGACCATCAAGGAGACAGTTTCATGGAGATTCAAGGCAAGGTTTTCATCGTCACGGGCGGCGCATCGGGGCTGGGCGAAGGCGCGGCGCGCATGCTGGCCGCGCAGGGCGGCCGCGTGGTCATCGCGGACCTGCAGGTCCCGCAGGGCGAGGCCGTGGCGCGCGACATCGGCGGCACGTTCGTGCGCTGCGACGTGACGAACGAGGCCGACGGTCAGGCCGTGGTGGCGCAGGCGGTGGCGCAGGGCAAGCTGGTGGGCCTCGTCAACTGCGCGGGGATCGCGCCGGCCGAAAAAACGGTGGGCAAGAGCGGCGCGCACAGCCTCGCGCTGTTTTCCAAGACCGTCACCGTGAACCTGATCGGCAGCTTCAACATGATCCGCCTGGCCGCCGAAGCCATGGCGCGCAACGAGCCCGAGGCCACGGGCGAGCGCGGGGTGCTGATCTCCACCGCCAGCGTGGCGGCCTATGACGGGCAGATCGGCCAGGCGGCCTATGCGGCGTCCAAGGGCGGGATCGTCGGCATGACGCTGCCGATCGCGCGCGATCTGGCGCGCAACGGCATCCGCAACATGACCATCGCACCGGGCATCTTCGGCACGCCGATGCTGTTCGGCATGCCGCAGGAGGTGCAGGACGCGCTGGCCGCCGGGGTACCCTTCCCGAGCCGCCTGGGCACGCCGCAGGACTATGCCCGCCTTGCGCGCCACATCTTCGAGAACGACATGCTCAACGGCGAGGTGATCCGGCTGGACGGCGCCATCCGCCTCGCACCGCGCTGAGAGCGGCAGGGGCGGCCGCGCCGCCCCGCCCTCGCCAGCCCCACGGCCCGCCGTCGCCCTAGGCGTTCTCGCGCAGCTGCGCGCGCAGGCGCTCGCCGATCTCCGGGCGCTCGCCGAACGGATCAGGCGGATTGCGCACGGCCACGATGCTCTCCATGCGGCTCTGCACATTGCCCAGGGCCTGTGGGTGGCTGAAGAGGTAGAAGCGGTTCGCGGCGATGCCGTCGAACACCATCTGCGCCACCTCGGCGGCCGTCACCTTGCCGCTGCCGACCGCCTTGTCGGTCATGGCCTGCCCGATGAGCTGGCTGCGCGTGGGCGCGGATGCGGGCGCATCGGGGCGGTTGCGTTCGCTGCGGCCGATGCCCGTGGGCACGAAATACGGGCACAGCACGCTCGCGCCGACCTGGTCGGTGACCAGCGCCAGGTCCTGGAACAGCGTTTCGGTGAGGCTCACCACCGCATGCTTGCTCACGTTGTAGATGCCCATGTTGGGCGGCGTGAGCAGGCCCGCCATGCTCGCGGTGTTGACGATGTGCCCGCGCCACGCGAGGTCCTGCCGGGCGGCGTCCAGCATCATCGGCGTGAAGAGGCGCACGCCGTGCACCACGCCCATGAGGTTCACGCCGAGCACCCAGTTCCAGTCGGCCACGGAGTTTTCCCAGACGAGCCCGCCCGCGCCCACGCCGGCGTTGTTGAAGACGAAGTGCGGCGCGCCGAAGCGTTCGCGCACGTCGGCGGCCAGGCGCTCCATCTCGGCGGCGTCGGAGACGTCCACGCGCCGCGCCAGCACGTCGGCACCGGCCGCGCGCATCTCGGCCTCGGCCTGGTCCAGCGCGTCCTGCTGCACGTCGGCCAGCACGAGGCGCATGCCGTGCCGCGCGCCGATGCGGGCGCATTCGAGCCCAAATCCCGATCCTGCGCCGGTCAGCACGGCGGTCTTGCCCTGGAAGTCTTCGATCATGGTGCGGGGGTCTCCAACGGGGTGAGGGTGTAGCCGATGCGCGGGAAGTGCACGTGCAGCGCGCCCGCACGCGGGTCGGTGCGGGCGAGCGTGTAGCGCGTGCGCGTGGCGGCCACGAGCCGGCCTTCGGTGGGCTCGGTGCCGAAGCTCTCGGCCGCGATCGCCACGCGCGCGCCCAGGGGGATGCCGTGCTCGTCCTGGAACACGTCGTCCACCAGCGGCAGCGGCTCGGCGTTGGCGGCCACGGTGATCGCGTCCTGCGCGCTGAATTTCTCCAGCCGGCCGTGGCCGATGGCCGCGAGGCGGTCCATCCACTCCAGCACGGCGGGCGTCGGCTTGAAGATGTCGGCCATCACGGGCACGCACTGCCGCGTGAACCAGAGCGGGTGGTAGGCCGCGAAGTCGGCCACGCAGGGCTCGGCGCCAAAGAGGTACTCGTGCTCTTCGACCATGTGGGCGATGCGGCGCAGGTAGGAGCGGTAGGCGGCCGTGGCGTCGTGCGGGCGCAGGCGGTTCATGCCGGCACTCATCGCACGCCGGTCGGCGCCGAAGGCCTGCGCGGCCGTGGGTGGCAGGTTGGCGAAGAGCGCCGCGGCGCCGGCAGGCTGCAGGTTGTAGGCCATCGCGGCCCAGAACAGCGTGGTGTCGGCCCACTGGGAGAACACCCGCACCACGCCCTTCAGGGCCGGCGGATACAGTACCGGTTCGGGCTGCAGGTGCTCCAGCACGTCGCAGATGAGCGCCGTGTCGCAGTACACGTCGGCGCCGATCTGCAGGAATGGCGTGCGCCGGTAGCCGCCCGTGAGCGCGACCACGTCGGGCTTGGGCGCGATGCTGGGCACGATCACCGATTTCCAGGCGATCTGCTTGAAGCCGAGCGCGAGGCGGATCTTCTCCGAGAACGGCGAGGACGGGTAGTGGTGCAGGATGGGTTCGGGCGACGTGGCCATGGCATCTCCTGGTGCGACAAGGGGGCAGGCGGACACTACGCCGGCGGCGGCGGGGGTGTCCACAGCATCTCCACGTGGGGGATGCCGTCTTCGAGGTATTCGGGCGACACGGTGGCGAAGCCGGCATCGCCGTAGAAGCGCTGCAGGTGGGCCTGCGCGCTGATGCGCACCGCCTGCCCCGGCCAGGTGGCGGCGCAGCGCGCCAGCCCTTCGGCCACCAGCGCGCGGCCCGCGCCGGTGCCGCGCGCCTCGGGCGCCGTCACCACGCGGCCGATGGCGGGCTCGGCGTACTTCACGCCGGGGTACACCGCGCGCAGGTAGGCCAGCAGCCGGCCCGCGCCGTCGCGCCCCAGCAGGTGCCACGACGATGCATCGGCCGCATCGGGGTCCTGGTAGGGGCCCTGCTCCAGGATGAACACCCGGCAGCGCAGCGCGAGCGCGTCATGCAGGGCATGCACGCCCAGGTCCTCGAAGCGGGACCACTGCCAGCGCAGGTCGGCAGCGGACATCAGGCGAGCTTGACCAGCTGCTTGCCGAAGTTCTTGCCCTTCAGCAGGCCCAGGAAGGCCTCGGGCGCGGCGGCCAGGCCCTCCGCCACCGTCTCGCGCGGTCGCAGCTTGCCGCTGGCGACCAGGCCGCCCAGCTCCTTGAGCGCCTCGGGCCAGATCTCCATGTGCTCGCTCACGATGAAGCCCTGCACCTTCATGCGGTTGACCAGGATGAGGGCCGGGTTCTGCAGCGGAAGCGGCTGGCCATCGTAGCCGGCGATCATTCCGCAGACCGCCACGCGCGCGAAGGCGTTGGCGCGCAACAGCACGGCGTCGAGGATGTAGCCGCCCACGTTCTCGAAGTAGCCGTCGATGCCGTTCGGGCAGGCTTCCTTCAGCGCCTTGGACATGGCCTTGAGGTCGCCGTGCTCGCGGTGGTCGATGCAGGCGTCGAAGCCCAGCGTTTCGGTCACGTAGCGGCACTTGTCCGGCCCGCCCGCGATGCCGACCACGCGGCAGCCGCGCGCCTTGGCGAGGGCGCCGAACGCACTGCCCACGGCCCCCGAGGCGGCGCTCACCACCACCGTCTCGCCGGCCTTGGGCTCGATGATCTTCACGAGGCCGTACCACGCCGTCACGCCCGGCATGCCGACGGCGCCGAGGTAGTGCGACAGCGGCACGTGCGTGGTGTCCACCTTGCGCAGCATGCCGGGGGTGTTGCCGTCCACCACGCTGTATTCCTGCCAGCCGCCCATGCCGACTACCTTGTCGCCCACGGCGAACTTCGGGTGGCGGCTCTCGGCCACCTCGCCGACCGTGCCGCCGATCATGACCTCGCCCAGCGGCTGCGAGGCCGCGTAGCTCTTGCTGTCGTTCATGCGGCCGCGCATGTAGGGGTCCAGGCTCAGGTAATGGTGGCGCACCAGGATCTGGCCGTCCTGCAGCGCGGGCGTGTCGGTGGCGACGAGCTTGAAGTTGCCGGCGGTGGCTTCGCCCTCGGGGCGGTTGTCGAGAACGATCTGCTGGTTGCGGGGCATGGAGGTCTCCTTTTCAACGGCGGGATGGGTGCATCCCTCAAACGCTATATTTTTAATAGCAAACTATTCAATGAATCCGGCGGCATGGAGCACAAAACGCTCCAAGCTCCGGTGTCAGTCGGTGGGCACGGCCGCCGCGGGCTGCGCGGGCCGCTTCATGTACTTGAAGGTGCCGGTGGCGTGGCTGCACAGGCGCCCTTCGGCGTCGTACACGCTGGCCTCGGTGAAGGCCAGCGCGGTCGTGCGGTGCAACAGCCTGCCGCGTGCCACGAGGGGCCCGCGCGCGGCCTGCATGAAGCTCGTCTTCATCTCGACGGTGACCACGCCCATGTCGGCAGGCACGTCGCTGCGCGCCGCCGTGGCCATGGCCACGTCGATCAGCGCCATGGTGGCGCCGCCGTGGGTGACGCCGAAGGAATTCAGGTGCTCCGCCTGCGCGGTGTAGCGCAGCTCGGACTCGCCGCCTTCCATGCGGTGCAGGGTGAAGCCGAGGTGGCTGACAAAGGGGATTTCGACGCCGAAGCTCAACACGGGCAGGCACTCCAGTCAGGGGGTGGTGGGGAAACCGCCAGCATAGCGAACGCCCGCGTGCCGGCGCCGCTGCGCGGGCACCGCGCAGCGCACTCAGCCACCTGTCACCACGCTCACGCCGCCGTCGACCGCCAGCCACTGCCCGGTGATGTGCTTGCCGGCGTCCGACGCGTAGAGCAGGCACAGGCCCTTCAGGTCTTCCTCGTCGCCCAAGCGGCGCAGCGGCGCGTGCCGGGCCATCTTTTCCTCGCCCAGCGTCTCGATCAGAACCGAGGCCATCTTGGTCTTGAAAAAGCCCGGGCAGATCGCGTTCACGTTGATGCCGTGCACGCCCCACTCGGCCGCCAGGGCGCGCGTGAAATTGATCACCGCCCCCTTGGAGGTGTTGTAGGCGATGGTCTTCATCTCGATCGGATTGCCGCCCAGCCCCGCGATGGAAGCCACGTTGATGATGCGGCCGCTGCGGCGCGGGATCATGCTGTGCTTGGCGATGGCCTGCGAGAGCAGGAAATAGCCGCGCACGTTGAGGTTCATGACCTTGTCCCACGCGGATGCGGGGTGGTCCTCGGCCGGAGCGCCCCAGCTGGCGCCCGCGTTGTTCACGAGGATGTCCACGTCTCCCATGCGCTGCAGCGTCTCCTGCGCCAGGTGGCGGATATCGGCCTCCTGCCCGCAGTCGGCGGCGATCCAGCGCGCATCGATGCCGGCGGCCTGCAGCCTGGCGGCGGCCTCCTCCAGGTCGGCCGCCTTGCGCGAGGTCAGCATGATCTTGGCGCCGGCCTCGCCGAGGGCCTGGGCCAGTTGCAGCCCCAGGCCGCGCGAGCCGCCGGTGACGAGGGCGGTCTTGCCGGTGAGGTCGAAAAGTTGCTGGACCGTGCGGGTCATGGGTTGTCTCCTGTCGGGCTTGTCGGTTGCGGAAATTGTGGTGGGTGCCGGGCCCGGGGCTTGTCGCCTGCGCGATCACTCCGGGCCGCGGATCGGGTCGCTCAGAAGCCCTCTTCGGGCAGTTCCGCGCAGGTCATGTCGCGCGTGCGGACCACGTTCAGCCAGGCGCCGGTCTTCGGCAGCTCGTAGTGGAAGAAGTAGCGCATGGCGCCCAGCCGGCCGGTGTCCGCCGCGCTGGCGGACTGCGCCGCACGGGCCTGCACGGCGACGGCGATGTCGAGCCAGATCCACGCGATCACCATGTGCCCGGCGGCCTGCATGTAGGGCACGGCGTTGGCGAGCGCTTCGGCGGGCTCGCCGGTGGCCCAGGCCGCCTTGGTGGCGGCGCCGACCTCGGCCAGGGCACGTGCGAGCTGGTTGGCGTGCCCGGCCAGATCGGGCTGCTCCATCGCGCGCTGGATGGTGGCGTTGATGCGGCCGGCCAGCAGCTGCAGGCCGCGGCCGCCTTCCATCACCACCTTGCGGCCCAGCAGGTCCATCGCCTGGATGCCGTGCGTGCCCTCGTGGATCATGTTGAGGCGGTTGTCCCGCCAGTACTGCTCCACGGGAAAGTCGCGCGTGTAGCCGTAGCCGCCGTGGATCTGGATGGCGAGCGAATTGGCCTCCAGGCACCACTCGCTGGGCCAGCTCTTGGCGATGGGCGTGAGCACCTCCAGCAGCAGCCGCGCCTCGTCGGCGGCCTCGGGCGTGCCGGTGTGCTGCTCGTCGACCAGGCGCGCGCAGTAGAGGTTGAGCGCGAGCGCGCCTTCGCCGTAGCTCTTTTGCGCGAGCAGCATGCGGCGGATGTCGGCGTGCTCGATGAGCCGCACCGGCGCGGCCGCGGCATCCTTGCCCGTCTTGCCGACGGGCCGGCCCTGCGTGCGGTCCTTCGCATACTGCAGGCTCGCGTGGTAGCCCGCCAGGCCCAGCAGCGTGGCCGCCATGCCGATGCCGATGCGGGCCTCGTTCATCATGTGGAACATGCATTTCAGGCCCTCGCCGGGCCGGCCGACCAGGTAGCCGATGGCCCCCGCGCCGCGCCCGTCCAGGCCGCCCGCGCCCTGCTCCGCGCGCACCGGGTAGGCGCCTTCGCCGAAGTTGAGCAGCGTGTTGGTGGTGCCCCGCCAGCCCAGCTTGTGGTTGAGGCCGGCCAGCGCCACGTCGTTGCGCTCGCCGGTGAGCGCCCCCTGCGCATCCACCAGGTGCTTGGGCACGATGAACAGCGAGATGCCCTTCACACCCGGCACGGGCCGCCCGTCGGGCCCGGGGATCTTGGCCAGCACGAGGTGGACGATGTTCTCGGTCATCTCGTGGTCGCCGGACGAGATCCACATCTTGTTGCCGGCCAGCCGGTAGCGCGGGCCCAGCGGGTCGGCCTCGGCGCCCTCGCCGTCCGGCACCGCGCGCGTGGCGATGTCGGAGAGCGACGAGCCGGCCTGCGGCTCCGACAGGCACATGGTGCCCGACCAGCGGCCGTTGAATTCATTGAGCGCGAACACCTCCCGCTGCGCCGCGGTGCCGTGCACCATCAGCAGGTTGGCGTTGCCCACGGTGAGCAGGTTGGAGCCGATGCTGATCGATGCCTCGGCGAAGAAGCTGTTGGCGGCCGCCTCCAGCGTGTAGGGCAGCTGCATGCCGCCGACCGCGTAGTCCTGCGCGGCGCTCAGCATGCCGGATTCGGCATAGGCCTTGCGGGCTTCGTGCGTGGCGCGGGGCAGCACCACGCGGCCGTTCTCCACGCGCGGCTCCTCGGTATCGACGAGGCGGTTGAACGGCGCGTATTTCTCGCGGGCGATGCGCTCGCAGGTGTCCAGCACCGCATCGAAGGTTTCGCGCGAATGGTCGGCGAAGCGCTCGCGGGCCGTCAGCGCGGAGGCATCGAGCCAGTCGTGGAGCAGGAAGTCGAGGGTGGAGCGCAGGCGCATGGGAGCAATTCCGCTTCAAAAGTGCCGCATGCCGCCGATTCCATTGGGCTTGCAGCTATTAAATTCATAGCAAATGAGTGCGCCGTGCGTGGTGACGGCGCACGGTGGCGGGCGCGGCAACCCCGGTATGCCGGCCCGCGCCCGCAGGCGGCTCTGCCAGGGTTGGCGCGGGCGAGGGGCCGGGGCGCAGCGCTTGCGCGCCCCGGCCAGTGCGGTTCAGAACACTTCGAACACGCCGGCGGCGCCCATGCCGCCGCCGATGCACATCGTCACGCACACGCGCTTGGCTCCGCGGCGCCGGCCTTCGATGAGCGCGTGGCCGGTCAGGCGCTGGCCGCTCACGCCGTAGGGGTGGCCCAGGGCGATGGCGCCGCCGTTCACGTTGAGCCGGTCGGCCGGGATGCCGAGCTTGTCGCGGCAGTAGAGCACCTGCACGGCGAAGGCCTCGTTCAGCTCCCAGAGGTCGATGTCCTGCACCGTGAGGCCCAGCTTCTTGAGCACCTTGGGCACCGCGAACACGGGGCCGATGCCCATCTCGTCAGGCTCGCAGCCCGCGACCGCGAAGCCGAGGAAGCGGCCCAGGGGCTTGAGGCCCTTGCGGCTGGCGTACTCTTCGCTGGCGACCACGCAGGCGCCCGCGCCGTCGGAGAACTGGCTCGCGTTGCCCGCCGAGATCACGCCGCCCGGCAGCGCGGGCTTGATGCCGGCGATGCCTTCCTTGGTGGTGCCTTCGCGCGTGCCCTCGTCCTTGGAGACCGTGACCTGCTTGGTGATGAGGCCCAGCGCCTTGTCGGCCACGCCGGCCGTCACGGTGATGGGCGCGATCTCGTCGTCGAACTTGCCCGCGGCCTGCGCGGCACAGGCCTTCTGCTGGCTGGCGGCGCCGTACTCGTCCATGGCGTCGCGGCCGATGTGGTAGCGCTTGGCGACCTGCTCGGCGGTCTCCAGCATGCTCCAGTAGATCTCTGGCTTGGCCTTGGCCAGCTCCAGATCGCGCAGCATGTGCAAGTTCATCTCCTGCTGCACGCAGGAAATGCTCTCCACGCCGCCGGCCACGAACACGTCGGCCTCGCCCGCGATGATGCGCTGCGCGGCCAGCGCGATGGTCTGCAGCCCCGAGGAGCAGAAGCGGTTCACGGTCACGCCCGAGGTGGTGACGGGCAGGCCGGCGCGCAGCGCGATCTGGCGCGCGATGTTGGCGCCCGTGGCGCCCTCGGGGTTGGCGCAGCCCATGATGACGTCGTCGACATCGGCGCCGTCGATGCCCGCGCGCTGCACGGCGTGCTGCACCGCATGGCCGCCGAGCGTGGCGCCGTGGGTCATGTTGAAGGAGCCCTTCCAGCTCTTGGCGAGCGGGGTGCGGGCGGTGGAAACGATCACTGCGGAGGTCATGTGCGGATTCCCTGGTTCTTTGCAAACATGCGGACGGCGGGGCTCAGGCGAAAGCCTTGCCCTCGGCGGCGAGGCGGGCGAGCAGCGGCGCGGGCTCCCACGCGGACGCATCGTCCAGCGGGTTCTGCGCGAAGCGCTGCATCGATTGCGCCACGTTGAACAGCCCCACTTCGCTCGCGTAGTGCATGGGGCCGCCGCGGTGGATCGGGAATCCGTAGCCCGTGAGGTACACCATGTCGATGTCTCCGGACTTGCTCGCGATGCCTTCTTCCAGGATCTTCGCGCCCTCGTTCACCAGCGCGTACACCAGGCGCTGCACGATCTCCTCGTCGCTGATCTTGCGCGGCGTGATGCCGGCCTCCTTGCGGTGGTCCTCGATCATCTTGTTCACCAGCTCGCTGGGGATCGCGTCGCGCTTGCCGGCCTGGTAGTCGTACCAGCCCGCGCCCGTCTTCTGCCCGTAGCGGCCCAGCTCGCAGAGCTTGTCGGCCGTGCGGCTGTACTTCATGTCGGGGCGTTCGACGGCGCGGCGCTTGCGGATCGCCCAGCCGATGTCGTTGCCCGCGAGGTCGCCCATGCGGAACGGGCCCATCGCGAAGCCGAACTTCTCCACCGCCTTGTCCACCTGAGCGGGCGTGGCGCCTTCGTCGAGCAGGAAGCCGGCCTGCTGGCTGTAGCGCTCGATCATGCGGTTGCCGATGAAGCCGTCGCAGACGCCGGAGACCACGGCGGTCTTCTTGATCTTCTTGGCGAGCGCCATCACGGTGGCCAGCACGTCCTTGGCGGTCTCCTTGCCGCGCACCACTTCCAGCAGCTTCATCACGTTGGCGGGGCTGAAGAAGTGCATGCCCACCACGTCCTGCGGGCGCTTCGTGAACGATGCGATGCGGTCCACGTCGAGCGTGGAGGTATTGGAGGCCAGGATCGCGCCGGGCTTGGCCACCTCGTCGAGCTTCTTGAACACCGCTTCCTTGACGCCCATCTCCTCGAACACGGCCTCGATGACGAGGTCCACGTCCTTCAGGTCGTCGTAGTTCAGCGTGGGCGTGAGCAGGGCCATGCGCTGCTCGTACTTGTCCTGCTTGAGCTTGCCCTTGGCGACCTGCGCCTCGTAGTTCTTGCGGATGGTGGCGATGCCGCGGTCCAGCGCCTCCTGCTTCGTCTCCAGGATGGTGACGGCGATGCCGGCGTTCAGGAAGTTCATGCTGATGCCGCCGCCCATGGTGCCGGCACCGATCACGCCCACCTTGCGGATGTCGCGCTTGGGCGTATCGGAAGGCACGTCGGGGATCTTGCTCGCGGCGCGCTCGGCCAGGAACAGGTGGCGCAGCGCGCGCGATTCGGGCGTCCACATCAGGTTGACGAACAGCTCGCGCTCATGGGCCAGGCCGTCCTCGAACTTGCGCTTGGTGGCGGCCTCGACCGCATCCACGCACTTGAGCGGCGCGGGGAAATTCTTCGCCATGCCCTTGACCATGTTCCGCGCGAACTGGAAGTACGCATCGCCCTGCGGGTGCTTGGCCGGCAGGTTGCGCACCAGGGGCAGCGGGCGCGCATCGGCCACGCTGCGGGCAAAGGCCAGGGCTTCCTCGGCCAGCGTTTCGGGCGACGCGGCCATCTTGTCGAACAGCTTCTGGCCGGGCATGCCGCCGATCAGCTCGCTCTTCACGGGCTCGCCGCTCACGATCATGTTGAGCGCGGCTTCCACGCCGACGACGCGCGGCAGGCGCTGCGTGCCGCCCGCTCCGGGCAGCAGGCCCAGCTTCACCTCGGGCAGCGCCATGCTGCAGCCGGGCGCGGCGACGCGGTAATGGCAGCCCAGGGCCAGCTCCAGGCCGCCGCCCATGCACACGGTGTGGATGGCTGCGACGACGGGCTTGGCCGACTGCTCCACCGCGCGGATCACCGAATGCAGGTTCGGCTCCTGCAGCGCCTTGTCGGTGCCGAATTCCTTGATGTCCGCGCCGCCGGAGAAGGCACCGCCCGCTCCCGTGATGACGATGGCCTTCACGGCCGCATCGGCATTCGCGCGGGCCAGCCCGTCGGTGATGCCCTTGCGCGTGGCATGGCCCAGCCCGTTCACGGGCGGGTTGGCCAGGGTGATCACGGCCACATCGCCGTGGACTTGGTATTCAGCGGTCATTGCTTGTCCCTTGGTTTGATCTAGAAAAGAACGATCGTGCTTTTTGATTCTAGAGAGTCCGGGCGCGGATGCCAGCCAGGGTTGTCCCGGCTGGGACAGAAAACGCTGCGGCCCGGGGGCGGATCATGGCCGCGGCGGACGCTCCGTCACATCGTTTTCGAACGGTTTCGGTGATCGGGCAGGCACAGTGCGCGGGCGGCGCGCGCCGGGCCCGGCAGGCGCAGGTTCAGGACCTGCGCGCCTGCAGCCAGTCCTGCAATTGCGGCAGGCCCATGGGCGCGGCGATATGGTAGCCCTGGCCCTCGTCGCAGCCCATGCGCAGCAGCGCCTCCCAGCTGGCGGCGTCCTCGATGCCTTCGGCCATCACCTGCAGGCCCAGCTGGTGCCCCAGCTTCACGACCATCTCGGCGATCCGCGCGCCCTGGGCACCGGTGGGCTTGCGCACGAAGCTGCGGTCGATCTTGATGCGGTCCAGCGGCAGCTGCTCGAGGTAGCTGAGCGACGAGTAGCCGGTGCCGAAGTCGTCGATGGCGATGCTGACGCCGTCGGTGCGCAGCGACGCCAGCGTGGACTGCAGCAGCTGGGTCGGCACCGCGGCGACGGATTCGGTGATTTCCAGCTCCAGGTGGCTGCCCTGCAGGCCGCTCGCCGAGAGGGCCGTGCGCACCGCATCGAGAAAGCCGGGGTCCTGCAACTGCACCACCGACACGTTCACGGCGATGCGCGCCGGGGCCTGGCCCGCATCGACCAGCGTCCGCATGGCATGGCAGGCCGTGGACAGCACCCACTGCCCGAGCGGCACGATGAGCCCCGAATGCTCGGCCATCGGAATGAAATCGTCCGGTGAGACGAAGCGCCCGTTGCCCGCGCGCCATCGCAGCAGGGCCTCCAGCCCCACCAGCGCGCCCGTGTCCAAGCGCAGCTGCGGCTGGTAGACCAGGAACAGCTGGTCGTTGTCGATGGCGGCCCGCAGATCGGACAGCAGGGTGGCACGCTCGCGCGCCTCCGTGCCCATGTGCTCCAGGTACTGCAGGTGCTGCCCGCGGTGGTCCCGCTTGGCGCGCTTGAGGGCGATGGTCGCGTCCTTGACCAGGTCGGCACCGGTCTGCGCCCGGAACGGAAGGTGCACATAGCCGCAGGTGAGCGAGACCTTGTGCGGCACGCCGTCCACGACAGGCGGTGGGCGCATGCACTGCAGCAGCTGCGGCAGTGCCACCTGGTGCGCCTCGCCGAGCACCCCGAAGGTGTCGGAGCCGACACGCGCGAGCAGCACCCCGCTGGGCAAGGCCTCTGCCAGCCGGCGGGCCACGGCCTCCAGCAGCCGGTCACCGAAGGTGTGCCCCATCACGTCGTTGGTGGCGCTGAAATCGTCGATGTCGATCAATGCCAGCACATGGCCCTGCGCGCCGCCATGGCGCACGCATTCGTCCACCTGCTCCACGAAGTGCGCGCGGTTGGGCAGGCGCACCAGTGGGTCGTAGTAGGCGAAGCGGCGCAGGCGGTCCAGCAGGTCGCGGTTGTGCAGCATGGTGCGCATGCTGGCCGCGAACACGTCCAGCAGCTGCCGCTCCAGCGCGCCGAGCGGGCCGGCGGTGTCCACGAAGACGGCCATGCCCCGCTCACCCGGATTGCCGAAATGCAGCGCGATGCCGCCCTCTTCGCCATGGACGTTCCGGCTCAGCTCCAGCGCTCGCGCCAGCAAGGGATGCCCGCGCGGCCCGGGCAGCGCGCCAGGCGCCGGTGCCGCGGCCGCGGCCGCAGCGAACGGTCCCGTGACCGCCAGCACGCGGCAGCCCTCGGCGCCGCCGCCGTGCAGGACGCAGACCATGCCCCGGTCGCCGCCGCCCAGCAAGGCGGTGAGCTGGGCGATGACCCCGGCGGCGACGGCTTCGAGGTCCGGCTCGGCCAGCAGCGCCGCACCCGAGCGCACGATCAGCTCCAGCCCGTCCAGCGCCGCGTGGGCTGCAGCATGCGCCTGCGGATCGCCATCGGCCACCAGGGCCTGCCACTGCGGCAGCGGCAGTTCCGCGCCGCGCGCAGTCGGCGGCAGGCGATCCACCTCCGCGATGGGCCCGCCCTGCGCGATCCGGGTGCTCATGGGATGGGCGCGTGCCCTGCCGGCTGCGCGCACACCACGCGGTTGCGGCCGCCGCGCTTGGCGCCGTAGAGCGCCTCGTCGGCCAGGCCGTAGGCCTCGTCGAAGCCGCCGCCCACGGGCAGCCAGCTCACGCCGAAGCTGGCGGTGACACGGCTGCCGTCGGGCAATCCGAAATCGCAGGCGGCGATGGCCTCGCGCGCGGCCTCGGCCACCTGCTCGCAGGCCGGGCCGCCGTGCCCCGGCAGGAGCACCGTGAACTCTTCCCCGCCCACCCGGCCGATCTGCGCGATGTCGGGCACGACGGACTGCAGGCACTCCACCACGCCGCGGATCACCTGGTCCCCGGTCGGGTGGCCGAAGCTGTCGTTCACCTGCTTGAAGTGGTCGATGTCCAGCACGATCAGCGCCACGCCATCCGTGGCGAACCGGTGGTTGACCTGCTCGATGATGGCCGAGCGGTTCAGCACGCCGGTCAGCGGATCGTGCGTGGCGCGGTAGTGCAGCTGGTCCGCCAGTTCCGTCAGGCGCTGGTTCAGCTGGTTCATCTCCAGCTCGGCACGGTCGCTGCGGCGCACGAGCCTCCGGGTCTCCCGCAGCAGCCGCTCATAGGCCGCGAGCAGGTCGCCCAGGGCCTGCCGGCATCCGGCGGGGTGCGCCTCGGCGCACGGTGCGTCGTAGGCCGCGCGGCCGGCGAGCAACGCGCGGTGCTCGGACTCGAAGAGGTCCGGAGGGGTGGCGATGGATTCCATCGGATCAGGACGGCGTCACGGGGTGGCCGGTGAAATCGAGATCGGGGAAATCGTCGCTCAGCTCCTGCCCGAACTCGAGAATGGTGTCGTCCTCTTCGTCGTAGTACCAGTGCAGGGCCACCGGGTTGCCCGCCTCGACCGCATCGTTGAGCGCATCGATGAGGTTGAAGAGCATCTTGGTGCTGGAGCTGTTGAAGTAGGCCAGCGCGATGTGCATCTCGATGCGCTGGCCGCGCTGCCGCGACAGGTAGTCCTTGAGCCGCGCGATGACGTCGCCGTAGAAAGCCGCGGCGTTCTCGGGGTAGGACTCTCCGCGCAGGCTCAGCGTGTGCTTGTCGAACTGGAAATCCACCTCGGGAGAGCTGGGGGTGGGTGCGATGTAAAGATTGTCCATGCGTGTTCTCTTCTCTGGGTCCGTGCGCGGCGGGTCAGATCGCTGCTTTCAGGTAGAAGACCGGTGCGCCCGCCATGCCCTGCGAGGCATCGAAGTCGAATTCCAGCGGCTCGCTCGCGTCGCGCGCCACGGTGAGAAATCCCATGCCGGCGCCCTTGCTGCCCGAGGGCGTTTCCTCGCGCAAGGTCTGCCGGTAGGCCTGCTTGATCTCCTCGAGCGTCATGCTGCGCAGCTGTTCGAGCTTGCTGCGGAGATCGTCGGCCAGCCCAGACTCGATCGGGTTGGCGCACAACAGCAGGAAGCGGCCATCGGCCTCGCGGCGGATGCACACCGAGCCGTGCCGCAGCTCGCCATCGGCCTGGCTGGCGGGCGTGAGCGCGTCGGCCGAGTAATGGATGATGTTCTGCGCCATCTCGATGAAGGACGAGAACAGCTTGCGGCGCGTGGGCCCCGCGACGCCCGCCACTTCCAGCTGCAGTTTCACGGCATCGGCCATGGCGGCCACGATGTGCTGCGAAAAATAGCCGACGTAATAGAAGATGACCTGGTGTTCGCGGGCCACGCTGAAAAACGGTCCGTATTTGGCGGAAATCATGGCGGAGTGCATCATCGGTAACGGGGGCTGGTGTGGAGGGGCCGCATCAGGTGCGCAAGCTCAGGAAGGTCACGTCGTCGCGCCGGGCATGGTCGCCCTGCCACTCGCGCAGGCACTCCAGCGCGGCGCGATTGATCTGCTCGGGGCTGTCATCGCGGTGGCGCAGCAACAGCTCCCGGATGCGGCGCTTGCCCAGGGCAATGGCGCGCGGGCCGCCTACCTGGTCGGTCAGGCCGTCCGTGGTGATGAACACCAGGCTGCCCGCGGGCAGCGGCACGCTCTGGTTCTCCCACGCGTAGTCGAGCGCGCTGTCCACGTAGCCCACGCCCTTGCGCTGGCCTTCGACCACGTCCACGGCGTCGGCGCCGGGACGCAGCACCAGCAGCGACAGCCGCGCGCCGGCGAACACCAGCCGCTCGGCGGCCGGTTCGAACCAGAAGAAGGCGGCGTCCATGCCGTCGTCGGAGCCGGGGGTCTCGTCCTTGCCGCCCACCTGCCCCAGGACCTGCTTGATGCTCTGGTTGACGCTGCCCAGCAGGCCGGCCGGGTCCTGCGCTCCATGCCTCTCGATGGCCTTGCCGAGGCTGGTGGACGCGATCAGCGTCATGAAGGCGCCCGGCACGCCGTGGCCGGTGCAGTCGGCCACCGCACCGAACCAGCCGCCGTCGGCCAGGCAGAACTGGTAGAAATCGCCGCCCACCACATCGCGCGGCTCCCAGACCAGATCGGCCTGGGCGCAGGCGCGCGCCAGGGTGTCGCGCGAAGCACGCAGCGTGGATTGCTGGATCACGCTGGCGTACTCGATGCTGTGCATGATCTGCCGGTTGCGGGACGCCTGCATGTCCGCCACCACCCGCATGAGCTGCAGCCCGTTACCCACGCCCGCGAAGGCTCCGCCCCGCGTGATGATGAATCCGTCGGCCAGCGCCTTTTCGCCGTACTCCACCGTGCGCAGCGTGAGCGTGTCGATGTCCATGGCCGCATCCACGACCAGGGGCTCCTTGTCCATGAAGGCGATGCAGCTCTTGCGGCCGTACAGCTCCATGCGGAACTGCTTGCTCATCTGGGAGAGGAAGATATTGCGGTTGATGAGCCCGATGGGGCGATCGCCTTCCAGAACCGGAAGCGCCACCAGGTCGCGGTGCCGGCTGAACACGTCCAGCACTTCTTCGTTGGTCTGGCCGGTGGTCATGCACGGGACAGGTGTGCAGAGGTCCGCGGCGCTGGGGGAACGGAAACGGGGGCGGAACTCGGTCAAATACGCACGGGATTCGGACATGCCTGCGGCGCCGGAAATAATGTCAGGAAATGTTAATGGCTCAACATTTCCGTTTGATGACAACTATCGCCGGCCTGCGCGAAGCCGCGCCGCGGCGCGCCCCCCTCTCCCTCCCTGCAGCCGCCCGAGGCCGCGGCCGCCCCACCGATCGGCCGCGCACCGCCTGCCGTGCGGCCGATGCCCGCTCAGACCTCCAGCCACTCCTTGCGCACCGCCGTGTTTTCACGGAGGCCTTCGGGCGTGCCGTCGAACACGATGCTACCGTGGCCCATCACCAGGGCCCGGTCGGAGATGCGCATGGCGATGGTGAGCTTCTGCTCGATGAGCAGCACCGACACGCCGCGCTCGCGGATCTTCGTGAGGTAGTCCCCCACCAGCTCGACGATCTTGGGCGCCAGGCCCTCGGTGGGCTCGTCGATGATGATCAGGTCCGGATCGCCCATGAGCGTGCGGCAGAGCGTGAGCATCTGCTGCTCGCCGCCGGACATCACGCCGGCCTCGGTGTGCTGGCGCTCCTTGAGCCGCGGGAACATCGCGTACATGTCGTCGAAGCCCCAGCGGCTGCCCTTGCCCCGCCCCTTCTGGCCGAGCAGCAGGTTCTGGTGCACCGTGAGGTTGGGAAACACGTCCCGGCTTTCCGGAACGTAGCCCAGCCCCAGGTGGGCGATCTCGTACGGCTTGCGGCCGTTGAGCCGCTGGCCCTTCCAGTCGAGCGTGCCTTCCCACTGCACGAGGCCCATGATGGCCTTGGCCGTGGTGGACCGGCCGGAGCCGTTGCGCCCCAGCAGCGCCACGATTTCGCCCGGCGCCACGTCGAAGCACACGCCGTGCAGCACATGGCTCTTGCCGTAATAGGCGTGCAGATCCCGTATGTGCAGCATGTCAGTGCCCCTCCGCCTGTTGCGACGCGACCACCGAGCCGAGGTAGGCCTCCTGCACGCGCGGATTGGCCCGCACGGCCTCGGGGGTGTCGAAGGCGATCACCTCGCCGTACACCACCACCGCGATGCGGTCGGCCAGGCCGAAGACCACGCCCATGTCGTGCTCCACGGTGAGCAGGGTGCGCCCCTGCGTCACCTCGCGGATGAGCTGGATGAACCGGGCCGTCTCGCTCTTGCTCATGCCGGCCGTGGGCTCGTCCAGCAGGATCACGTTCGCGCCGCCCGCGATGGTGATGCCGATCTCCAGCGCGCGCTGCTCGGCATAGGTGAGGTTCATGGCCAGCGTGTCGCGCTTGGGCGCCAGATGGATCTGATCCAGCAGTTCCTCGGCCCGTGCATTCGCGTCGTGCAGCCGCGAGAGGAACCGCCAGAAGCTGTAGCGGTAGCCCAGGCTCCAGAGCACGCCGCAGCGCAGGTTCTCGAACACGCTGAGCTTGGGGAAGATGTTGGTGATCTGGAAGCTGCGCGAGAGGCCCATGCGGTTGATCTCATACGGCGCCTTGCCGTCGATGCGCTGGCCATTGAGCAGCACTTCGCCGCTCGACGGTCCGAAGCGGCCGCTGACCAGGTTGAACAGCGTGGACTTGCCCGCGCCGTTGGGGCCGATGATGGCCACGCGCTCGCCCGCCTTCACGGCCAGGTTGGCGCCGCGGATGATCTCGGTCTTGCCGAAGCGCTTGCGCAGGTCGCGCAGTTCCAGCGCCGGAGTGCCTTCTGCGGCCGCCATCATGCGTTCCCCCCTTTGCCGGCCACGCCCCGTTGCATGTCGCGCTCGATCGCTTCCTGCGTGGCGCCCCACCGCCTGGCGAAGTTTCGCCGGCACAGCTCGAAGAGGACCAGCCCCACGGCGAAGACGAGGCCGGTGGCGATCCAGGTCGATGGGCTGCGCGCATCGAGCGTGGCGCCCAGGAATCCGATGTGCGGCCCGAGCGCCGCATTGAGCTGCAGGTGGTAGGTCATCTCGATCATCGCGGCGGCGCCCAGCACGGCCACCATCGCCGTGCTGCCCAGTGCCAGGTAGCTGGGCAGCAGCGCCCGCAGGCGGCCGTAGCGCGCCACGCGCAGGTTCATCATGATCAGGCTGGCGATGCCGCCCGGCGCATACATGACCATGAACAGGAACACGAGCCCCAGGTAGAGCAGCCAGGCCTTGGACAGCTCCGACAGCAGCACCGACGCGAACACCAGCAGCACCGCGCCGATGATGGGGCCGAAGAAGAACGTGGCGCCGCCCAGGAAGGTGAACAACAGGTAGGAGCCCGAGCGCATCACGCTCACGCTGTCGGCGGCGGTGACGATCTCGAAATTGATGGCCGCCAGCGCCCCGCCGATGCCCGCGAAGAAGCCCGCGATGATGAAGGCGTAGTAGCGCACGCGCTGCGTGTTGTAGCCGATGAATTCCACGCGCTCGGGGTTGTCCCGCACCGCGTTCAGGATGCGGCCCAAAGGGGTGCCCGTGAAGGCGAACATGAGCGCCGTGCAGACGAAGCAGTAGGCCGCGATCAGGTAGTACACCTGCAGGGCCGGCCCGAAGGTGATGCCGAGAAAGCCCTTGCCGTACACGCGGTCGGTCGTGATGCCGCCCTCGCCGCCGAAGAACTCGGGGAACATCAGCGCCATGGACGCCACCAGTTCGCCGATGCCGAGCGTGATCATCGCGAAAGTGGTGCCCGACTTCTTGGTGGTGACGAAGCCCAGGAGGACCGCGAAGAGCATGCCCGCCAGCCCGCCCACCAGCGGTATCAGCACGAGCGGAATGGGCAGCTTGCCCTGGCTCGCCCAGTTCATCGCGTGCACCGCCAGGAACGACCCCATGCCGGTGTAGACCGCATGCCCGAAGCTCAGCATGCCGCCCTGCCCCAGCAGGATGTTGTACGAGAGGCAGATGATGATGAGGTAGCCGATCTGCGCGAGCATGGTGAGCGCCAGGCTGCTCGTGAAGACCTTGGGCGCCACGATGAGCACGAGCGCGAACGCGCTCCACACCACGGCGCGGCCGATGTTGAGCGGCCGGAAGCTGTAGTGCCGGCCCGCGCTGGAAGAGGAAGTCGTTGGCATGGTGGATCAATCCTCCCGGGTTCCAAGGAGCCCCTTGGGGCGGAAGATGAGGATCAGCACGAGGAACAGGTAGGGCAGGATCGGCGCGACCTGCGAGATGGTGAGCTTGAGCACCGGGTAGCCGAAGGTCTGCTCGGTCACCGCCATGCCCAGGGCCCGCAGCGCGTGCACCATCGAGTAGTCGAGCGCCACGGCGAAGGTCTGCACGAGCCCGATGATGAGCGACGCCAGGAAAGCCCCCGCGAGCGATCCCATGCCCCCCACCACCACCACGACGAAGATGATGGAGCCCACCGAGGCCGCCATCGCCGGCTCCGTCACGTAGGTGTTGCCCCCGATCACGCCCGCCAGCCCCGCCAGCGCGCAACCGCCGCCGAACACGAGCATGAACACGCGGGGCACGTTGTGGCCCAGGGCCTCGACCATCTCGGGCTGCTTGAGTGCCGCCTGGATCACGAGCCCGATGCGCGTGCGGGTCAGGACCAGCCACACCGACAGCAGCATCAGCAGCGCCACCAGCATCACGAAGGAGCGCGACTTGGGGAACTGCGTTCCGTAGAGGGAAAAGAGCGGCCCTTGCAGTTGCGCCGGCAAGGCGTAGGGAACGGTGGAACGGCCCCAGACCAACTGCACGATCTCCAGGACGAGGTACGACAGGCCGAAGGTGACGAGCAGTTCGGGCACGTGGCCGAACTTGTGCACCCGGCGCAGCGCGTAGCGCTCGAACGCCGCGCCCAGCAGGCCCACGGCCAGCGGCGCGACGAAGAGCGCGGGCCAGAAACCCAGCACGCCCGAGATCGAATAGGCGAAATACGCGCCCAGCATGTAGAAGCTGGTGTGCGCGAAATTGAGCACGCCCATCATGCTGAAGATCAGCGTCAGCCCGGAGCTGAGCATGAACAGCAGCAGGCCGTAACTCACCCCGTTCAGCAGCGAGATGACGAAAAACTCAAGATTCATCGCAATGAACGCCCCGCGGCGCTGGAGAGTGGCCGATTGGAAAAAGGCCCGGCGCCGGCCGGGCCACCGTCAGACAGTGGCGCCGCCGGCAGCCGGGGGCTGCGGCGGCCCAGCGCTCAGGACGGGCGCTTCATTTGGCAGGAGCTGGGCGTGCTGGCCACGTAGGGCTCGTAATACTTCACGGGCACGAAGGTGTAGCCCGTATTCTCCGCGTCGTTGGGGTACTTGCCGCCCGCCTTTTCCCACTTGGAGACGAACAGCCCCTGCTGGAGCTGGTGGTCGGTCTTGCGCATCTCCACCTCGCCGTTGAAGCTGGTGAATTTCATCCCTTCGAACACGGCGGCGACCTTCACCGGGTCGGTGCTCTTGGCCTTGACGAAGCCGGCATCGAGCATCGCGAAGGCGTGGTATACGGCACCGGTGTACATGTCGTCGTTGAACTTCTTCTTGTACTCGGTCACCACGCGGCCGATGTCGCCGGGCAGGTTCAGGTGGTTGTACGACACCATGTACACGCGCCCTGCCGCGGCCGACCCCATGGCCGTGGGCGATCCGGTCACGCCGCCATAGTAGGTATAGAAATTGACGTTGGAGAGGCCCGCATCGTTGGCCGCCTTGATGAGCAGCGCGAGGTCGGAGCCCCAGTTGCCGGTGATCACCGTATCGGCGCCCGACTGGCGGATCTTGGCGATGTAGGGTGCGAAATCGCGCACCTGGGCCAGCGGGTGCAGGTCATCGCCCACGATCTGCACGTCGGGCCGCTTGCGGGCGAGGTTTTCCTTGACGTACTTGGAAACCTGCTGGCCGTGCGCGTAATTCTGGTTGATGAGGTAGACCTTCTTGATCTCGGGCTGGTCCTTCATGAAGGTGGTCATGGCTTCCATCTTCATCGACGTGTCGGCATCGAGGCGGAAATGCCAGTAGCTGCACTTGCTGTTGGTGAGGTCCGGGTCCACGGCCGCATAGTTGAGGTAGACCACTTCCTTGCCCGGGTTGCGCGCGTTGTGCTTCTCCAGGGCATCCATGATGGCCAGCGCAGGGCCCGAGCCGTTGCCCTGCACCACATAGCGGGCGCCCTGGTCCATCGCGGAGCGCAGCGCACTGGTGGTCTCCTGCGGGCTCAGCTTGTTGTCGATGCCGATGATCTCGAACTTCACGCCCGAGGCGTTCTTCTTGCTGAACTCGTCCGCCAGGAACTGGAAGCTCTTGAGCTGGTTGGTGCCCACCGCCGCCATGAGGCCGGAAAGCGGGTCGAGCCACGCGATCTTCACGGTCTCGCCTTTTTGAGCGAATGCGCCGCATGCCGTCGCGAACATTGCAGATGCCGCTACTACTTTGATAGCAAATCTCATCGCCTGTCTCCTTGCGTATTGGGGGTCACCGAACACGCCGCAGCGTACAGGCGAGGTCTGCGCCGGCGTTCAGGGATTCACCCTAGCGCCTATCCCGCAGGCGACTCGCGCAGGCTGGCCGCACGCCTGCACCGGCGTGCGGCCAGCGGTCAAAGGCCGGGAAGGCGATAGTCCTGCAGTTGCTCCCGCAGGCGGGCTTTCAGCATCTTGCCCGTCGCGCCGATCGGTATGGCATCGAGGAACAGCACGTCGTCCGGGATCTGCCACTTGGCGGTCTTGCCTTCATAGAACGCCAGCAGTTCTTCACGCGTGGCCTGAGCGCCCTGGCGCAGCACGACCGCCACCACGGGCCGCTCGTCCCACTTGGGATGCGGCATGCCGATGCATGCGGCCATTGCCACGGCAGGGTGCGCCATGGCGATGTTCTCGATGTCGATGGAGCTGATCCATTCGCCGCCGGACTTGATCACGTCCTTGCTGCGGTCGGTGATCTGCATGTAGCCGTCGGCGTCGATGGTGGCCACGTCGCCCGTGGGGAACCAGCCGCGGCCCTGCGCATCGGGAACCAGCGGGCTGCCCTCGACACGGTAGTAGCGGTCCACGATCCAGGGCCCCTTGACCAGCAGATCGCCATAGGTCTTGCCGTCCCAGGGGAGTTCGCGGCCCTCGCCGTCGACGATCTTCATGTCCACGCCGAAGATCGCACGCCCCTGCTTCAGCAGGATCTTCATGCGCTCCTGGGCAGGAAGGTCCTGGTGCTTGTTCTTGAGCGAGCACAGCGTGCCCAGCGGGCTCATCTCCGTCATGCCCCAGGCATGCAGCACGCGCACGCCGTACTCGTCCTGGAAGGCCTCGATCATGGCGGGGGGGCAGGCCGAGCCACCGATCACCGTGCGCTGGAGCTTGCCGAACCGCACGCCCGTGGCCTTGGCATGCTGCAGCAGCATCTGCCAGACCGTGGGCACGCCCGCCGCGAAGGTCACACCCTCGGCGTCCATGAGTTCGTACACCGACTTGCCGTCCAGCGCAGGGCCGGGGAACACCAGCTTGCAGCCCGTGAGCGGTGCGGAATACGGAATACCCCAGGCGTTGACGTGGAACATCGGCACCACGGGCAGGACCGCGTCGCTGGCCGACAGGCCCATCACATCCGGCAGCGCCGCCGCATAGGCGTGCAGCAGCGACGACCGGTGGCTGTAGAGCACGCCTTTGGGGTGCCCTGTGGTGCCACTGGTGTAGCAGAGGCTGGAGGCCGAGTTTTCGTCGAACACCGGCCAGTCGTAGCGGTCCGGCGAAGCCCCGATCCAGGACTCATAGCTCGTGAGATGGGGGATGCCCGTGTCGGCCGGCAGACGGTCCGCATCGCACAACGCCACCCATCGCCGCACCGTGGGGCACTTGGCATGCACTGCCTGCACGATCGGCAGAAAGCTCAGGTCGAAGCACAGGACCTGGTCTTCGGCATGGTTCACGATCCAGGCGACCTGCTCCGGATGCAGGCGCGGGTTGATGGTGTGCAGCACGCGGCCCGAACCGCTCACGCCGTAATACATCTCGAGGTGGCGGTAGCCATTCCACGCCAGGCTGGCGACGCGATCGCCGAACGCGAGGCCGTCCCCGTCCAGCGCATTGGCGAGCTGGCGCGCCCTGGCGGCCATATCGCGGTAGGTATAGCGGTGGATGTCTCCCTCCACGCGCCGCGAAACGATCTGCGCGTCGCCGTGGTGGCGCTCCGCAAACTCGACGAGCGTGGAAATCAGCAGGGGTTGGCTCTGCATCAGGCCCAGCATGTGTTGTCTCCTCATAGGGGTGGATAGGGTGATTTCTTATCCTAACCCTGCGGTCGCGCACGGCGGCTGCTCGGCAACCCTGCAGCGCGGCACCACTGTCGCGCGCTTGACAAGTACCCTGGCACCGCGCTCCAAGCCCCTGCGCCTGGCCGTGGAAAAGGCGCTCGGACACAATGGCGGCGATGATATCCACCGCCTCTTCCGCCGCTCCGGCCGAGGTCCGCTCGGGCCTGGCATGGCGCAACGGCTTCGCTGCACTGGGCCCGCAATTCTTCACCGAACTCGTGCCCACGCCGCTGCCCGACCCTTACTGGATCGCGGGCAGCCCCGATACCGCGGCCCTGATCGGGCTGGAGCCCGAATGGTTGGGCAGCGATGCGGCACTGCAGGTGCTCTCCGGCAATGCGGTGCTGCGCGGCATGGAACCACTGGCCAGCGTGTACAGCGGCCACCAGTTCGGCGTCTGGGCGGGGCAACTCGGGGACGGCCGCGCGATCCTGCTCGGCGAAACGGAAAGCGGGTACGAGGTACAGCTCAAGGGCAGCGGCCGCACGCCGTATTCACGCATGGGCGATGGCCGCGCGGTGCTGCGCTCATCGATCCGTGAATTCCTCTGCAGCGAAGCCATGCATGCGCTGGGCATCCCGACCTCCCGGGCACTGGCCCTTACCGGCTCGCCCGCGCCCATCGTTCGCGAGGAAGTCGAAACTGCGGCAGTGGTCACGCGCACAGCGCCCAGCTTCGTGCGGTTCGGCCACTTCGAACATTTCGCCGCCCGCGACCAGATAGAGGCGCTGCGCACCCTCGCCGATTACGTGATCGACCGCTACTACCCCCAATGCCGGGAAACCGACGGCATGCCCGGCAGGAATGCGTACGCCGCGCTGCTGCGCGCCGTGGGCGAGCGCACGGCCGCGATGGTCGCCCAATGGCAGGCCGTAGGTTTCTGCCATGGAGTGATGAACACCGACAACATGAGCATCCTGGGGCTCACCATCGACTATGGCCCGTTCCAGTTCCTCGACGCTTTCGTGCCCGGCCACATCTGCAACCACAGCGACAGCCAGGGCCGCTATGCCTTCAATCGGCAGCCCCAGGTGGCCTACTGGAATCTGTTCTGCCTTGGGCAGGCATTGATGCCGCTCATCGGCGACCCCGAGACCGCCCAGGCCGCGCTGGAACCCTACCGCTCCGTCTTTCCTGCCGAATACCTGCGGCGCATGCGGGAGAAACTCGGGCTGGCCTCTGCCGCCGAGGGGGATGCCGCGCTCCTGGACGATCTGCTGGCGCTGCTGGCGCAGGACGCGGTGGACTACACCATCTTCTGGCGGCGCCTATCCCAGGCCGTGCAAGCACAGGATTTCGCTCCGGTGCAGGATCTTTTCATCGACCGGTCCGCGTGGGACGCCTGGCAGTCGCGGTACACCGCACGCCAGGCCCGGGAGGACCGGACCCACGGCGAAGCGGCCGCAGGCATGCTCCTGACCAATCCGCAGTTCGTGCTGCGCAATCACCTGGGCGAGCAGGCCATCCGGGCCGCGAAAACCGGAGACTTCCGGCCGCTGCACGCGCTGCAGGGCGTGCTGGCCCACCCCTTCGACGACCACCCCGACCACGCCGAGTGGGCGGGCTTTCCGCCCGACTGGGCCTCCTCCATCGAGATCAGCTGCTCATCATGACCTTTCCCATCCAGAAGACCGACGCCGAATGGCAGGCCCTGCTCAAAGACAAGGGGGCGGAACCCGTCGCCTGGCAGGTCACGCGCCATGCCGCCACGGAACGCCCCTTCACGGGGAAATACGAAGCCCACTGGGACGACGGCACGTACCACTGCATCTGTTGTGGCGCCAAGCTGTTCGATGCGGAGACCAAGTTCGACGCGGGTTGCGGCTGGCCCAGCTTTTCCCAGGCAGTGCCCGGCGCCATCCAGGAGATCGTGGACCGCAGCCATGGCATGGTCCGTACCGAAACGGTATGTGCACAATGCGGGGCGCATCTCGGCCATGTGTTCGAGGACGGTCCGGCCCCTGCCGGCCTGCGCTATTGCATGAACTCCGCCTCCCTGGACTTCGAGCCCGGCGGCGCCTGACGGCAGAGCCGCCCGGCGCTCTGCGCAAGAGCTTCACGGAACAGCCATCGCACCTATGAAACTGCTGATCGATTTCTTTCCCATCATCCTGTTCTTCGTGGCCTTCAAGGTCTGGGGGATCTACACCGCCACGGCCGTGGCCATTGGCGCCACCATTCTGCAGATCGGCTACCTGCGCGTGCGGCATGGCCGTGTCGAACCCATGCAGTGGGTGAGCCTGGGTGTGATCGTCGTCTTCGGGGGCGCCACGCTGCTCTCCCACAGCGACACCTTCATCAAATGGAAGCCCACCGTGCTGTACTGGCTGATGGCTGCAGCGCTCCTGATCGGCCAGCTCGTCTTCCGCAAGAACCTCATCCGCAGCCTCATGGGCGGCCAGATGGAGCTGCCGGATGCCGCATGGCGCGCGATGAACTGGAGCTGGACCGCCTTCTTCGTGGTGATGGGCGTCGTCAACCTGTGGGTGGCCTATACCTTCAGCACCGACGCGTGGGTGAACTTCAAGCTGTTCGGCGGTCTCGGACTCATGGCCGTGTTCGTCGTGGGGCAGGCGCTCTATCTCAGCCGCTACATCAAGGACGCCGACAACAAGCCCTCGGCAGAGGATCCCCAGCCATGAGCGACGTGCAGCCGGACCTGCCGATCACTGCGCAAGCCATGGAGCGCAAGCTGCACGCCGCGCTCGCCCCGTCCACCCTGGAAGTGCTCGACGAGAGCGCGGCCCATGCGGGCCACGCAGGAGCCAACGGCACCGGCTTCGGCACGCATTTCCGCGTGCGCATCTCGTCACCTTTGTTTACCGGCCGCAGCCGGGTGGCGCGCCATCGCCTTGTGTATGATGCGCTGCAGGAGTTCATTGACCAGGGCGCACACGCCATCGCGATAGAAGTTCTCTGATCAGATTCCCACGTCCAGGGGCCACAGCGGCGTACCCCGCCCAGCCGGCCCATTCCTTTTTGTGGATTTCCCAATGAAGAAAAAGCTCTTGACCGGCCTCGTGGCCGCAGCCGTGCTGGGCACGTCCGCCCTGCCCGCCTTCGCGCAAAACATTGCCGTTGTGAACGGCAAGGCCGTGCCCAAGGAACGCGTCGACGTTCTGAAGCAGCAAGTGGAGCGTTCCGGCCGCCCTGTCACCCCCGAGATCGAAAACCAGATCAAGGAAGAAGTCATCGCTCGCGAGATCTTCCTGCAGGAAGCGCAAAAGCGCGGCCTGGAAGGCTCTGCGGACGTCAAGGCCCAGATGGAACTGGCCCGCCAGACCATCCTGATCCGTGAACTGTTCGCCGACTACCAGAAGGCCAACCCTGTCTCCGACGCCGAGATCCAGGCCGAATACGACAAGTTCGTTGCCGCCAATACCGGCAAGGAATACAAGGCCAGCCACATCCTGGTGGAAAAGGAAGACCAGGCCAAGGCCATCATCGCGTCCATCAAGAAGGGCGCCAAGTTCGAAGACATCGCCAAGAAGCAGTCGAAGGATCCCGGATCCGGCGCGCGCGGCGGCGACCTCGACTGGGCTACTCCGAGCAGCTATGTGTCCGAGTTCACCGAAGCACTCGTGAAGCTCGACAAGGGCAAGATGACGCAGACCCCCGTCAAGACGCAGTTCGGCTGGCACATCATTCGCCTGGACGATGTCCGCGAAGCCAAGTTGCCCAAGCTGGAAGAAGTCAAGCCACAGGTCGCGCAGCAACTGCAGCAGCAGAAGCTGGCGAAGTTCCAGGAAGACCTGCGCGCCAAGGCCAAGGTCGAGTAAGCAACGACTTGGAGCCGTGGCCTGTCTGCCGGCTTCGTCTTCACGATGGAAACGCGGCCTGGTGCCGCGTTTTTTCTTTGTGGCTGCCGGCAAGAGGGGTGGTTGCGCATCAGGCCGTGCAGGCAATCGAGAGGTGCTTGCCGACCCATTTCCGAGCGGATGTACCGGGCCGGACACTGCCCGGTGAAATACCTTCCAGCCTGCTCTCTACATCGCCCTCGCCGCCCCCACGATCAACAGCGCACCGATCAGGATCGGCTGGTGGAGCATGTAATAGCTCAAGCTCCAGCGCCCCAGTACGGCAAGCGGTTTCAGGGTGCGCGGCAGTGCCAGCGCAAGCCATTGCGGACGGTGGTCCAGCATGGCCTGTCCCGCAGCGATGCCCCACCACATCACACCCAACCAGGGCAGCAGCGGCACATAGTCCTCGGTGAACGGCTTGCGTGACACGAGGCCCAACCAGTTGAGTGCACGGCCATTGAACCAGGGCGCCCATTCGGCGGCCGGCCCCGCCAGCAGCCACGCTGCGCACCAGGGCGCGGCCATCGCCAAGGCACCGGCAGGCCAGAGCCACCCCCGCCAGCCTGCAGTGCAGCGGGCAATCACCAGCATCACGGCCATGCCATGCAGCACGCCGAAATGGATGAAGCTGCGAGGAAACATGAGGTACGAGCCCGCGCTGACAAGCAATGCGCAGGCTGCGATCTGCACCCAGCGGCGACCGAACCGGTGCCAGCCAAGCCCCTGCCGCCATGCCAGCGACTGACCCAGTCCCGCGCAGACCAGGAACATGCTCACGATGGCGGTCCGCTGCAAAGTCCAAAAAGGATCGGCCCGGAAATCCTGTGGCCAGTAGCCGAAATGGCTCAGATCGAAGCAGAAGTGGAAGATGGTCATCCACACCATGGCGCATCCCCGAAGGGCATCCACAGCCTCCATCCGCACGCGGGGCTGCGAGCGAGGGTGATCGGAAGACGCGTGAAGAGTGGCCATGGCTCAACAAGAAAAGGCTGCGCCAGATGTGCGCAGCCCAGCAATGGTATGGCGGGAGCCGCTGCCTGCGGCCGCGCCGTTCAGAACGTGCGCTCGATGGCTGCTACCAGCAGCGCAGCCAATCGGTCACTTGCCGCCTGGGTGCGGTGAACGTTGTCGATCACGTCCGCAACCCCACGGTAGTCCTCTCCCCAACCCGCATGCTCCACCCGCAGGTCGGCAGCCACCGCCAGCGTGACGGCATTGAGTTCGCGCCGGCGCTGAACCCGTTCCGCGGTGAACAGATCGGCCACCGGCACATCGACGATGCCCGTGAGGATCGGTGTGCGCCACTCGGCATGGATGATGCGAAGGGCGTCGCGCAGATTCGCCTCGTAGTCGGCAGGCGAACGCATTTCCAGCGCATCGTTGAGCCCGAGGCCCAGCACGATGATCTCGCCATCCCGGCGTACTGCGTTGAAGGGCGGCTGCGGTCCCAAGGGAAAGGCGTCGGCCGGGGCGCCAGGATACGGCTCCGTGTACCCGAGGAGCAGATCCTGCATCAGCAGACCGACCGCGGAGCGGTCTTCGACGGCCCAACCGGGGCGCAGGGACATCATCGTTTCAGGAATTGGCATGGCAATTCCAGGACCACGGAGAATGCTGTCGCCGAAAGTTTCAATGGACATAGTGCTTTGACTGCGAGGGGCTTGCGCTGCATCCCATGCCACGCTGCAGGGCACAGCGCAAACGTGGCAGGCTCCCACAGCGCAGGCAGAAGTGGGGCCTGCGATCATGCCCCACACGGCGGCGCGAACCTGTATCACCGCGTATGCAGTGCATGCCAGCGGGCGCGGCGCCCATCTTCTCGGCAGCGATACGGCATGCGAATTCAGAAAAGAAAAAAGGCGCAAACCTCACGGTTTGCGCCTTCTGACGATCAATGGTCGGAGCGGCGGGATTCGAACTCGCGACCCTCTGCTCCCAAAGCAGATGCGCTACCAGGCTGCGCTACGCTCCGACAGCTAGCATTCTAACCCGGTCTCAAGGACTCTCCGGGCAAGTCATGGCTTTTTTATGAAGATTTATTCAGAACAGGCTGAGACAGCAGGCACGCTGCAGCAGCTCAACGCGAACTCGAAGGACCAGGGCCGCGGCCAGGAAGGTGGCGGAACGTGATGCGCCCCTTGCTGAGGTCGTAGGGAGACATTTCCAGCGACACCTTGTCGCCTGCCAGGATACGGATGTGGTGCTTGCGCATCTTTCCGCCGGTATAGGCGATCAACTGATGCCCGTTGTCCAGCGTGACACGAAACCGTGAATCCGGCAGCACTTCCGTCACGGAGCCCTGCATTTCGATGAGTTCTTCTTTGGCCATGGTTCAACTCAAAATTTAAAGATCCGTATCGATACGGCAGCAATTACTCAAGCGCACCCTTCTGTCACGAGCGGCGCGCATGGACTGCCGAGACGAGCGATGCAAACGCATGCGCTTCGTTACGCTGGGGCCTTTGACCCGGTGCCAGAATTGGCGCCGAAGAGGCAACGCATGGGAGAGCCGGCAGACGCCGCATCCCTCTCGAAGCGCGGGCCGGGGTCGGCACAGCGCAAAACCTGTCAATTGTACTGCGCGATACCGGGATGCGGGATCGCTGCACTGCGATGCGTTCATGCCTGCCATAGCTGTCTCGCATAAGGCGGCGCCCAACGGTCCCGTGCTCGCCCTGCCGACCGGCAACGCAGCCGTGCCGCGCCGCAGCTTTGCGGGCGCCGCCCCCATGGCATTGCCATGGCCATCGGACCGCCCTGCGCTGCCGAGCAGAGTGCGCCGGTAACGCTCCAACACCCCCTAGAATGGCCGGCCCTTTCGCCGCAGGAGCCTCCGTGTCAGATCGCCTCGCCGTTCTTCCGCAATACCTGCTGCCCAAGCGGGCCCTCACCGCGCTGGCCGGGCGTTTCGCCTCGGCGCAGGCCGGCGGCCAGACCACTGCGGCCATTCGCCACTTCGTGGCCCGCTACCGCGTCGATATGTCCGAAGCGGAAAACCCGGACATCGCCAGCTATGCGACGTTCAACGATTTCTTCACGCGTGCGCTGCGTCCCGGAGCCCGTCCCATTGCCGATGCTCCGGCGATCTGCCCGGTGGACGGCGCGGTGAGCCAGTTCGGTGCCATCGATGAAGACCAGATCTTCCAGGCGAAGGGGCACCGCTACTCGACCACGGCCCTGCTGGGCGGCGACGCGGCGGCGGCCTCGCGGTTTGCGAACGGCAGTTTCGCCACCATCTACCTGAGCCCGCGCGACTACCACCGCATCCACATGCCATGCGACGGCCGCCTGCGCGGCATGACCTATGTGCCGGGCGCGCTGTTCTCGGTGAATCCGCTCACGGCACGTGGCGTTCCCGGGCTGTTTGCGCGCAACGAGCGCGTGGTCTGCCTCTTCGATACGCCCCTCGGCGCGATGGCGCTGGTGCTGGTGGGCGCGACCATCGTGGGCAGCATGGCGACGGTGTGGCACGGCACGGTGAATCCGCCCCGCTCCGCCGAGCCCCGCCACTGGACCTACGACGACGGCCCGGAGATCCTGCTGCGCAAAGGCGAGGAGATGGGGCGCTTCATGCTGGGATCGACCGTCGTGCTGCTGTTCGAACCCGGCGCGCTGCGCTTCACCGATGCCTGGGCGCCTGCGCGGGCGGTGCGGCTCGGCGAGGCCATGGGCCTGCCGCCGTCTGCCCCCTGAGGCCCGGGCGCCGGCACGCCGCGGTCGCCCTCAGGGCATGCGGCGGGTCGCGAAGACGGTGGGTTCGAGCACCAGGCGCTCGGGGGCTACGGGTGCGTCGCGCCCCACGAGGTGGACGCTCATGTCCTGGCGACGGATCGACACGTGGCTGACGGTTTCCCAGCGGTCGCCCAGGCGCACCTGCGTGCCCGAGCGGAAGAGGGGCATGCGGAAGCTGTCGCCCCAGCCGGCCGGGCGTGCGGGCCGGGCCTCTTCGGGCAAGAGGGATGAAACGGGGGCGACGTCCATGCCTCCATGCTACCTCGGCGCAAAGACGCTGCGCACACCTTGAAACATTTTTCCATTCTGGCGAGCAGGCAGGCCAGCGCGTCCGGACGATGGACCTGACAGTGCCATGGAGGGCGGCCCGGCAGCCCGCGCGGCCATGGCGCCGCACCAGCCGGGCGCCCACCCGTCACGCCAGCGTCATGCAGCGCCCCTAGAGTGCGCCGCGGCAAGCTCTGCTGTGGGCCTGCTTCTTCCCGGCGTGCCGCGAGGCACCTGGCGCCCTCTCCTCCTCATCCTTCGCGTCCTCCATGACGACCTCTTTCTCCCGCCGCCCCCTGATCCTGGCGCTCGCCGCCGCCTTCGCGCTCTCCGCCTGCGGTGGAGGCTCCGATGCGCCCGCCATTCCCTCGCCACCCGCAGGACTGGGTGTCGCCGACACCGCGCCTGCGCCCAGCGAAACGGCGGTGCCGCCGTTCGTCGACAACGCCTTCACGAACCAGCGTGGCGATGCGCGCTACGCCACGCTGCAGACGAACGCCGGCGTGCGCGTCCTCTCGGGCTTCCTGTCGATCTGGCGGCCGTCCACGGCCCTGGTGGATGCGGGCGTGACGGCCCCGGCCGTCGGCACCTTTCCGGCGATCGTGCCGTCCACCTGGACCGGCATTCCGGGCGACGCCACCGACGGCACGGTGCTCCAGGCCCAGGTGCACGCGCACAACATCCAGTACGTGGTGGATGCGACCTCCCGCCGCACGCCTGCCCAGGAACTGCTCGCCTACCTGGACGACCGGCGCGGCAAGGCCTACAGCGTGAGCGACGGCATGGGCCCGCTCGCCGATGCCTGGCGCAAGGCAGCGCAGCAGACGACGACGATCACCTCGGTCCCCGGCGACGCGACCACGGTGCTCTACAACGACGGTGGCAACAACACCGGCGTGGGCGGCAGTGCCAACGCAGCCTTCGGCACGGTGGTGGATTTCGTCGCCGGCATCGGCGAGAACGGCTCGACCGAGCCCGCCAAGCGTTTCTACAAATACGCCCGCCCCTGGCGCTGGAGCAGCAGCGTGCAGGTGGTGCCCGCGCTGTTGCCTGCACGCAGCACGACGCCGGCCACCGACGGCGGCTTCACGAGCGGGCACACCGCCGAGTCGGTGCGCAGTGCGATCGCCATGGCCTACGTGGTGCCGGAGCGCTTCCAGGAGCTGGTGGCGCGCGGGCTGGAGCTGGGCGAGAGCCGGATCCTCGCGGGCATGCATTCGCCGCTGGACGTGATCAGCGGGCGCATCCACGGCCAGGCCGTGGCGGCGGCCAGCATCGCGACGGGCGCCAATGCGGCGCGCCGGACGGCCGCCTTCCAGCAGGCCCGCGGCACGCTGATGGCGTCCACGGGCGCGAAGACGCCGGGCGAGCTGTGGCAGCTCGCGCACGCGCAGCCCGCCAGCGCGGACCGCTTCGCGGACTACGCCACAAACAAGGCCCATTACCTGCGGCGCATGACCTTCGGCTTCACGCAGATCGCCGACGCCACGCGCCAGGCCACCGTGCCGAAGGGCGCGGAGGTACTGCTGGAGACACGCCTGCCCTACCTCGACGCCGCGCAGCGCCGCGTGGTGCTCAAGACCACGGCCGTGCCCTCGGGCTACCCGGTGATGGACGACGCGGAAGGCTGGGGCCGGCTGAACCTGTTCGCCGCGGCCGATGGCTACGGCCGCTTCGACGGCGACGTGGCCGTGGCGATGGACGCCGCGCAGGGCGGCTTCAACGCGCAGGACACGTGGCGCAACGACATCGCCGGCGCGGGCAAGCTCACCAAGCGGGGCACCGGCACGCTGGTGCTGGCGGGCCAGAACAGCTTCACGGGCGGTATCGAAGTGGCGGCCGGCACGCTGCAGGCCGGCAGCAGCGCCGCGCTGGGCAACGGCGCGGTGTACGTGGGCGGCGGCACGCTGCGCACGGATGCCGCCACGGAGGTGGCCGTGAACGGCACCTACACCCAGCGCCCCGGCAGCACGCTGTCGCTGCGGCTGGCGTCGGCCGCGGGCACCGCGGGCACGCTGACCGTGAACGGCACGGCCGCGCTGGCCGGCACGCTGGAGGTGTCTTTTGCGCAGGGCGTGCGCCCTGCCGTGGGCTCGACGATCACGCTGATGCGCCACGCGGGCCTGAACGGCGCCTTCGATGCCGTCTCGGTGCCGGGCTACCGCGTGACGCCGATCTATCTGAACAATGCGGTGCAACTGCGCATCGACGCCGCCACCTGACGCCGGACGGCGCACCGACGAAGGCGGCTCCGGCCGCCTTTTTCGTTGCGGCCCGCACCGGTGCACAACAGCACCAGCGCCAGGAAAGCAGGCGCGCGCGGGCCGCGCCGGCGTCGCGCTTCAGGCGTTCGCCCGCTCCTGCGCGAAGGCCAGCACGGCCGCCAGCATGCGCCGCAGATGCGGCAGCACGCCCACGGCGGCCTCGGGCAGGTACTCGAACGGTAGGGCTTCCTGCATGTAGCTGGCCTGGGTCATTTCGAGCTGCACCGCGTGCACGTTGCGGGCCGGCTCACCGTAGTGCCGCGTGATGTAGCCGCCCTTGAACCGGCCGTTGAGCACGGCGCTGTAGCCCGGCGCCACCATGCCGATGGCCAGCAGCTCGCGCGCGAGCCCGGGGTCGCAGCTCGCGCCATCCGCGGTGCCCAGGTTGAAGTCGGGCAACCGGCCATCGAAGAAACGCGGCAGCACCGAGCGGATCGAGTGCGCGTCCCAGAGCATCGCCACGCCATGGGCGGCGCGCATGCGTTCGAGTTCGGCACGCAGTTGCGCGTGGTAGGGGTCCCAGTAGCGGCTGCGGCGCTCGGCGACCTCCTGGGCATCGGGGGCCTGCGCGGCGTCGGTGTAGAGCGGCGTGTCGTCGAAGGTATCGAGCGGGCACAGGCCGGTCACGCTCTGGCCGGGATAGAGGCTGCTGCCGTCGGGTGGCCGGTTCAGGTCCACCACGTAGCGCGAATGCGTGGCCACGAGCAGCGACGCGCCCAGGCCGCGGGCGAAGGCATAGAGCCGCTCCAGGTGCCAGTCGGTATCGGGCACCTGCCGCGCCTCCTCGGTGAGGCGCGCGGCGATGTCCGGAGGGACATGGGTGCCCACGTGCGGCAGGGAGATGAGCAGCGGCGCGGTGCCGGCATGGAAATGGAACGGCGGCGGGGCGAGGTCTTCGGTCATGGCGTGGTGCGGAGGATCGGAAGGATGCAGGCAGGTCGCAGGGGTCGGGTCAGGCATGCAGGATGCGCGAGCGCACGGCAGCGAAGGCCGCGGCGCTCTCGCCGTGCAGCGCATGGCGGCCCGCCGTGACGCGCTGCACGCCCGCGGACCATACGCCGTGCACGGCCGACGTGCGGTGGCTGCCGAACACGTGCCCGGCGAGCTGGCTTGCGGCCGGCAGGCCGCGCAGCGCGATGTGGTCCGCGTCCAGCGCCACGAAGTCGGCGGGCTGCCCCGGCACCAGGCCCGCCTGCGCACCGGCCGACGGCAGCCGGCCGCTGGCCTGCGCACCGCCCTGCACGGCCTGCAGCAGCAGGGCCGTGGCCACCTGGGCGTGGTCTTCCGTGGCCAGCACGTTGCGGCGGCGCAGCGCAAGCCGCTGCCCGTATTCGAGCAGCAGCAGTTCCTCGGCCGCGTTCACGCAGGCGTGGCTGTCGGAGCCCACGCCCCAGCGCCCGCCGGCGGCACGCCAGCGCGGCAGGTCGAACAGGCCGTCGCCCAGGTTGGCTTCGGTGGTGGGACACAGTCCCGCCACGGCGCCGGTGCGTGCGGCGCCCTCGGCTTCGGCCGCGGTGAGGTGCGTGGCATGCACGAGGCACCAGCGCGCGTCGACGGGCGCGTGGTCCAGCAGCCATTCGACCGGGCGCTGGCCGCTCCAGGCCACGCAGTCGTCCACCTCCTGCGTCTGCTCGGCGATGTGGATGTGCACTGGCGCGCCCGGCGCGATGGCGTCCAGCCCCGCAAGCGCGGCCCGCAGGCTCTCGGGCGGAACCGCCCGCAGCGAGTGCGGCGCCAGACCCAGAATGCCTCCATGCCGCCGTGTTTCTTTCTTCAACCGCTCTAAAAACAATAGCATCGCATCGGTTGCGTGCAGGAAGCGGCGCTGCGCCTCGCGCGCGGGTTGGCCGCCGAATCCGCCGGTCTGGTAGAGCACGGGCAGCAGCGTGATGGCGATGCCGGCACGGCGTGCCGCGCGCAGCAGCGCGAGCGACATCTCGGCATCGTCGGCATAGGGCCGGCCGTCCTCGGCATGGTGCAGGTAGTGGAATTCGCACACGCCCGCGTAACCGGCCTCCAGCATCTCGACGTAGAGCCAGGTGGCGATGGCCTCCAGCGCCTCGGGCGACATGCGCGCGGCGAAGCGGTACATCAGGT
Source organism: Paracidovorax konjaci (assembly GCF_900112675.1). Taxonomy (GTDB): domain Bacteria; phylum Pseudomonadota; class Gammaproteobacteria; order Burkholderiales; family Burkholderiaceae_C; genus Paracidovorax; species Paracidovorax konjaci. Next base: position 217,326 of record NZ_FOMQ01000003.1, read on the forward strand.
CGCGCCAGCTCCAGAACGAGTCGTCGCTGGCCGCGCGGTATTCGGTCAGGCCCGTGAAGGCGCGCTGGAATGCGTGCGAATGCAGGTTGGGCATGCCGGGCAGCACGGGCCCCGGCGCGTGCGGCATACCGGGCGCGGGCCCGCTGCCGGGCTGCACGTCCGTGAGCCGGCCTTCGTCGTCCCAGCGCAGCAGCACGCCTTCGGCCCAGCCGGCAGGCAGCAGCGCATGTGCGGCGAACAGCGCGCCGCCATGGCCTTCGGGGGGATGGATGTGTTCGGTCATGGACTCTGGGGCTGCAAGGTTTCAGGTGCCGGCATGCCGCACGATGCGGCCCTGCCGGACGATGGCGCGCGGCGGCTGGTGGCCGAACCAGTAAGCCAGCTCGGCCGCGTCGGCGAAGGGCCAGAGCACGAAATTCGCGGGCCGGCCGGCGGCGATGAGCCCATGCGTGGCCTGCAGTCCCAGCGCGCGCGCGGCGTGCGTGGTGATGCCGGCCAGCGCTTCGGGCACGGTGAGCCGGAACAGCGTGCAGGCCATGTTGGCCATGAGCCGCAACGACAGTGCGGGCGAGGTGCCGGGGTTGTGGTCGGTCGAGACGGCCATGGGCACGCCCGCCTCCCGCAGGGCCTGGATGGGCGGCAGGTGCGTGTCCCGCAGCGTGTAGTAGGCGCCCGGCAGCAGCACGGCCACGGTGCCGGCCGCGCGCATGGCGGCGATGCCTGGGGCCGAGAGGTGTTCGATGTGGTCGCACGAGAGCGCGCCGTAGCGGGCGGCGAGCTGCGCGCCGCCCATGTCCGAGAGCTGCTCGGCATGCAGCTTGACCGGCAACCCCAGGCGCTGCGCCGCCTGGAAGACCTGCTCGGTCTCGGCCAGCGTGAACGCGATGCGCTCGCAGAACACGTCCACCGCATCGACCAAGCCTTCGGCGGCCAGCGCGGGCAGCATTTCTTGGCACACGAGGTCGGTGTAGTCCTGGCTGCGGCCCGCGTACTCGGGCGGCAGCGCGTGCGCGCCGAGGAAGGTGGTGCGCACGGTCACGCCGCAGGCGTCGCCCAGGCGCCGCGCCACGCGCAACTGCTTGCGCTCGTGTTCCAGCGCGAGGCCGTAGCCCGACTTGATCTCGACCGCGCAGACGCCCTCTTCCAGCAGCGCCTGCAGGCGCGGCAGGGCCTGGGCGAAGAGCGTGTCCTCGTCCGCGGCCCGCGTGGCGCGCACCGACGAGACGATGCCGCCGCCGGCGCGGGCCACTTCTTCGTAGCTCGCGCCGGCCAGGCGCATCGCGAACTCGTTGGCGCGGTGGCCGCCGTAGACGAGGTGGGTGTGGCAGTCGACCAGCCCCGGCGTCGCCAGCGCGCCGCCGCCCGCATGGCGCGGCAGCGCGGTGTGCGCGGGCGGCACCGCATCCTGCGGGCCCACCCATCGGATGGCCCCCTGCTCCACCACGATGGCCGCATCGGCGGCGGCCTCCGGCAGCGCCACGTCGGGCAGGCACAGGCCGGGCGCGAGCCGCAGGCCGTGCCAGACGCCGTCGGCCGCGGGGGCGCTGCGGAACGCGCCGGGGTGCGGTGCGGGGAGCGTGTCATCGTGCATGGGCTGTTCCTCGGGTGAGCGGATGGGGCAGGCTTCCAACTGCCTCACGCTATTAAATCTATAGCAATCTTTTCAATGGATCCGGCGGCATGGAGGCCTTTTGACTCTGAAACCGGCTCCAGCGCCACCCAGGCGAGTGCGCAGGCGCCGCCGCCCGCCTCCGCGGGGCCTGCGCCCTCGGGCGGGGCCGCATCGGGGCGCAGCGGGCCCATGTCGGAATGCGCCGTCCAGTACAGGCCCTGCCCTGGCGCGAGGGATTCGCCGTCCAGCCGCCACCGGCCCGCCAGCACCATCGCCAGCCCGGCCGGGGCGGTGCCGGGGTGCTGCGCGGCATGCACCACCTGCAGCGCGCCGCGCCAGCGGCTGCGCCGCAGCATGAGGTTGAAATCCGTCACCGCGCCGCCCAGCAACGCGCAATCGGGCGCCCATTCGCCCGCGAAGGCGAAGGGTTGCCAGGCCTGGGCGATGGCGCGGTCCAGGCCCGCGCCGGGAGCGGTCAGCCGCATGCCTTCGCCCTCCAGCACCATGATGTGCCGGTCGATGCCGTCGAAGGCCGAGAACGGCCCCGGCGCGGCGACGGAAGCCACGCTCACGCGCCATTCGAAGGTGTCGAGCCCGGCGCCCGGTGGCCAGCAGGCCAGCTCCCGCGTGTGGCCTCCGCCGTTCTTCCACGGCATGGGCACGGTGCGCGCCAGGTCGAAGCGGTGCACGGCAGCGCCCGCCGCGCTGCCCGTGGCCCCCAGGGATGCGGCGGCCTCGCCCGCGCCGATGGCTCCGCGCGTCATGGCAGCATCGGCAGGTTCAGGCCCTGGCGGCGCGCGCAGGCCGCGGCCACCTCGTAGCCGGCGTCGGCATGCCGCATGACGCCCGTGGCCGGGTCGTTCCAGAGCACGCGCGCGAGCCGCTCGGCGGCGGCATCGGTGCCGTCGGCCACGATCACCACGCCGCTGTGCTGGCTGTAGCCCATGCCCACGCCGCCGCCGTGGTGCAGGCTCACCCAGGTGGCGCCCCCCGCGGTGTTCAGCAGCGCGTTCAGCAGCGGCCAGTCGCTCACGGCGTCGGTGCCGTCCTTCATGGCCTCGGTCTCGCGGTTGGGGCTGGCCACCGAGCCGGTGTCCAGGTGGTCGCGGCCGATGACGATGGGCGCCTTCAGCTCGCCGCTCCGGACCATCTCGTTGAAGGCCAGCGCCGCCCTGTGCCGCTCGCCCAGGCCCAGCCAGCAGATGCGCGCGGGCAGGCCCTGGAAGGCGATGCGCTCGCGCGCCATGTCGAGCCAGCGGTGGGTGTGGGTGTTGTCGGGAAACAGCTCCTTGATCTTGGCGTCGGTCTTGTAGATGTCTTCCGGATCGCCCGAAAGCGCCACCCACCGGAACGGGCCCTTGCCCTCGCAGAACAGCGGGCGGATGTAGGCGGGCACGAAGCCGGGGAAATCGAAGGCGTTCTGCACGCCTTCGTCCAGCGCCACCTGGCGGATGTTGTTGCCGTAGTCCACCGTGGGAATGCCCAGCGCCTGGAAGTCGAGCATGGCGCGCACGTGCACGGCGCAGCCCTGTGCGGCCGCCTTCTTCAGCCGGCCGTGCTGCGCAGGGTCGGCGGCTGCGGCCTGCCATTGCTCCACGGTCCAGCCCGCGGGCAGGTAGCCGTTGATGAGGTCATGGGCCGAGGTCTGGTCGGTCACGATGTCGGGCCGGGGGCCGCCGGCCTTCGCGCGGCGCACCAGCTCGGGCAGCACCTCGGCCGCGTTGCCCAGCAGGGCGATGGAGACGGCTTCCTTGCGGGCCGTGTGGTGCGCGATGAGCGCCAGCGCGTCGTCGATGTCCCTGGCCTGCTTGTCCACGTAGCGCGTGCGCAGGCGGAAGTCGATGCTCGACTGCCGGCATTCGATGTTCAGCGAGCAGGCGCCGGCCAGCGTGGCGGCCAGCGGCTGCGCGCCGCCCATGCCGCCCAGTCCGGCCGTGAGGATCCAGCGGCCCGAGAGATCGTTGCCGTAGTGCTGGCGGCCCGCTTCCACGAAGGTCTCGAACGTGCCCTGCACGATGCCCTGGCTACCGATGTAGATCCAGCTGCCCGCCGTCATCTGGCCGTACATGAAGAGGCCCTTGCGGTCCAGCTCGTGGAAGTGCTCCCAGTTCGCCCACCTGGGGACCAGGTTGGAGTTGGCGAGCAGCACGCGCGGCGCGTTCTCGTGGGTCTTGAAAACGCCCACGGGCTTGCCGGACTGGATCAGCAGGGATTCGTCGGCCTCGAGCTTTTTCAGCGCCTCGAGGATCGCGTCGAACGACGCCCAGTCGCGCGCCGCGCGGCCGATGCCGCCGTACACGACCAGGTCCTGCGGACGCTCGGCCACCTCGGGGTCGAGGTTGTTCTGGACCATGCGGTAGGCGGCTTCGGCCAGCCAGTTCTTGCAGTGCAACTGGTTGCCGCGCGGTGCGCGCACCACGCGCGCGGGATCGTGGCGCGGGTCCGAGGTGGCAGGGGCCTCAGCGGCGGAATGGGAGAGGATGGCGTCGTTGGCGTTCATGGCGAAGGCTCCTGGGTGTGCGTGGGGAATCAGTCCGAATGGCTGGGCAGGCAGCCGGCGAGCGCCGCGGGCCACTCCGTCTCCAACGCCCAGAGGCGCATGGCCTCGATGTAGGGCGCGAGGTAGCGGTCCTGCTCCAGGAACGGCACCCGCGCGCGGATGGCGCCGAACTGCGCCTCCACCAGCGGCGATGACCGGAGCCAGGGCGCGGCGCCGTCCGCGGCGGCCTGGGCGGGGCGGCGATCGAACTCCAGGCCCTGCGCGGCGGCCATGGCCTCGATGCCGGCGATCACCGCGGTGTTGCGCACCATCTCGGACAGGCGCCGGGCGCCGTAGGTGGCCATGGAGACGTGGTCTTCCTGGTTGGCCGAAGTGGGCAGGCTGGTCACGCTGCTCGGATGGGCCAGGCATTGGTTCTCCGCGGCCAGCGCCGCGGCCGTCACCTGCGCGATCATGAATCCCGAGTTGACGCCGCTGTCGCGGATCAGGAAGGCCGGCAGGCCCGAGAGGCCGGTGTCCAGCAGCAGCGCCAGCCGCCGCTCGGAGATGGCGCCGATCTCCGCCACGGCCAGCGCGATGATGTCCGCCGCGAACGCCACGGGTTCGGCGTGGAAATTGCCGCCGGAGATGACTTCGCCCGTGTCGGGAAAGACCAGCGGGTTGTCCGAAGCGGCATTCGCCTCGGTGGCGAGCACGCGCGCGGCGTGCTGCAGGTTGTCCAGGCAGGCGCCCATCACCTGCGGCACGCAGCGGATGGAATACGGGTCCTGCACCCGGCCGCAGTGCGGGTGCGACGGATCGATCTCGCTGCCGTCGAGCACCGCGCGCATGGCCGCCGCCACCGCGATCTGTCCGGGTTGGCCGCGCGCTGCGTGGATGCGCGCGTCGAACGGCTTGACCGAGCCCTTGATGGCCTCGAGCGTCAGCGCGCCGGCCATGAGGCCCGCGGCCAGCACGCGCTCGGCACCGAACAGGCCCACCAGCGCGAGCGCCGTGGACACCTGGGTGCCGTTCAGCAGCGCCAGCCCTTCCTTGGGGCCCAGCACGAACGGTTCGAGCCCCACCGCGGCCATGGCCTCGCGCCCGGAGACCACCCGCCCCGCCACGCGCGCCTCGCCCTCGCCGATCAGCACGCACGCCAGGTGAGCGAGCGGTGCGAGATCGCCGGAGGCGCCCACCGACCCCTTGGCCGGAATGACGGGCAGCACGTCGGCATTGAACAGCGCGATGAGCGCATCGACCAGCGCCGGCCGCACGCCCGAATGGCCGCGCGCCAGGCTCACCGCCTTGGTCGCCAGCACTAGGCGCACCACGGGGTCCGGCAGCGGATCGCCCGTGCCCACGCTGTGCGAGAGCACGAGGTTGCGCTGCAGTTCGGCCAGACGCTCGTGCGCGATCCTGGTGCTCGCGAGCTTGCCGAAGCCGGTGTTGATGCCGTAGACCACCTGGTCTTCGTCCACGATGCGCTGTACCGTGGCCTCGGAGGCCCGCAGGCCTTCCAGGGCTGCGGGGTCCAATGCGAGCCGCAGGCCGCCGCCGGCGGACAGGCGCCGCAACTGGCCGAGCGTCACCTGCCCTGGATGCAGCACGAGGGGGGCGGAAAGCGTTTCGCCGGGATGCGTCATGGTCGGTTCTTCCATTCCTGTATATACAAGTTGCACGGGTCGAAGGATAGTGGATTCCGCGCGGGATTCCAACCGTTTTCGCGCGCCGGCCCGGTTCAGCCCACGGCGGCGTTGCCGTCGGCGCGGAAGCGGCTTCCGAGCCGGTAGCGGGAGGCGGGGTGCAGGCAGCGCACCATCGTCACGGGCACGCCCCGGCTCCAGGTGCGGCGGGTGAGCAGCAGACAGGGCTGGTCCGGGTCCATCTCCAGCGCGCGGGCCTGCTCGGCACTGGGCAGCACCGCATCCACCACGTGCTCCACCTGGTCGAACGGCACGTTGCGCACGAGGTATTCGGAGGGCTGCTGGCGCTTGAAATCCTGGCGCGCGAAGGCCGGCACGAGGCGCGGATTGACGTAGCGGTCCTCCAGTTGCACGGGCACGCCGTCCTCGCGGTGGACGCAGACCGCGTGGAACACCGACTCGCCCGTGCGCAGGTCCAGCGCGGCGGCGATCTCCAGCGTGGCGGAGATGCGCTCCACCGTCAGGACATCGCACCGGTAGTCGTGGCCGCGCTCGCGGATCTCGCTGGCGAGGTTGGCGATCTGCAGCAGCGTGGACTGCGGCTTGTCTTCCGCGACGAAGCTGCCGACGCCAGCCACCCGCACGATGCGGCCCTGCTCCGACAGCTCGCGCAGCGCGCGGTTGGCCGTCATGCGCGACACGCCGAACTGCGCTACCAGCTCGCTCTCCGAGGGCAGCCGGTCCCCGGCGCGCCAGGACCCGTCCTGGATCTTGCGCGCGATGAAATCCTTGACCTGCTGGTAGAGGGCCACGGCGGCATCGGCACCGGTGCCTGCACCCGCCTCGGGCGGCGTGCCGGCCGCGGCCTTCCCTCCGCGCGCGCCGCGCCGCGCCGAAGAGGCCTGCGGCGCAGGCGCGGGAGAACGGGAAGACCGCGGGGACCGGGACACTGGGGCACTCAAAATCATTCACCTCCGTGCTGCGCTGCGCACTGCTGCGGTGCAGCCCGCACGGCGGGGGCCGGCGGAAAACCATGGGGACGGCATTCTCGCGGATCGCCCGTCAGTGCGGCCCCGCGGCCATCGATTCGGCGCGGATTTCCTCGGTCAGCCGGGCCTTGAGTTCCATGAACTCGGGCGTGGTCTTCACCGTGTAGTGGCGCGGGTGCGGCAGGTCGACGGCCAGCTCGGTCTTGATGCGCCCGGGCCGCGCGCTGAACACGGCCACGCGGTTGGCCATGAAGATGGCCTCGTCGATGTCGTGGGTGACGAACAGCACGGTCTTGCGCTCGGCCTCCCAGATGCCCAGCAACAGCTCCTGCATGAGCACGCGGGTCTGGTTGTCGAGCGCGCCGAAGGGCTCGTCCATGAGCAGGATCTTCGGGTCGTTGGCGAGCGCGCGCGCGATGGCTGTGCGCTGCTGCATGCCGCCCGAAAGCTGCTTGGGATAGTGGTTCTCGAAGCCGCGCAGCCCCACCTTGGCGATGAAGTAGTCGCTGCGCTCCTTTTGCTGGGCAGGCGCCATGCCGCGCTCGCGCAGGCCGAAGCGGATGTTCTGCTCGATGGTGAGCCAGGGAAACAGCGTGTAGCTCTGGAACACCATGCCCCGGTCGGCGCCGGGGCCCTCGACGGACCGGCCATCCAGCACGACATCGCCGCCGCTCGGGAAATCCAGGCCCGCCACGATGCGCAGCAGCGTGGATTTCCCGCAGCCCGAGGGCCCCAGGATCGTGACGAAGTCGTTTTCGCGCACGTCGAAATCCACGGGGAGCAGCGCCTGCGTGGCCTGCCCGCGCGTGCCGGTGAAGGTGCGAGACACACCGCGGATGGAGAGCAACTCGCGCTCGGGATTCGGAGAATGGGCATTCATCAGAGCGCGCTCCAGGCGAAAAGGCGCCGGTTGACGGCCTTGAACAGGAAGTCGGAGACGAGCCCGATGACACCGATCACGATGATGCCGAAGATGATCTGCCCCGTATTGAGCAGTGCCTGGCTGTCGGTGATCATGTGCCCGATGCCCGATGACGAGCCGATCAGTTCGGCCACGATCACATAGGTCCAGGCCCAGCCGAGCACGAGGCGCAGCGTCTCGGCAATGCCGGGCGCGGCGCCCGGAATGAGCACCCGCAGCACGATGCCGCGGCTGCCCGCGCCCAGCGTGTAGGCCGCCTCGACGAGGTCGCGCCGTGCGCCGCCCACGATGACGGCCACCATCAGCGTGATCTGGAAGACCGAGCCGATGAAGATCACCAGCAGCTTTTGCGCCTCACCGATACCGGCCCAGAGGATCAGCAGCGGGATGAAGGCCGAAGCCGGCAGATACCGGCAGAAGGACACGAAGGGCTCGAAGAATGCCTCCACCGGCTTCCAGGCGCCCATGCAGATACCCAGCGGCACGGCCACCACGGCGGCCAGCACGAAGCCGCCCACCACGCGCCATACGGTCATGCCGATGTCCTTGAGGAAGCCGTATTCGGTGAACAGCAGCCAGCCTTCGCGCAGCATGGTGAGCGGGCTGGCCAGGAAGGTGGGCGACACGAAGCCGCCCAGCGTGAAGGCCGCCCACACGGCCACGAACAGCACGAAGAAGGCCGCGCCCAGCGCCGTGCGCGCCCCCGGCGCCACCGGCTCGAGCGGAGCGAAGCGGCGGGGACGGCGGCGCGCAGGCAGCGTGACGCCGCCCAGGCGCGTTGGCGGGACAGGCGGCGCCACCGGCGCAGCGGCGGCGGAGGCCGTATTGGAAGAGGCAGCCATTCGCCGGCTCAGCGGATGAAGCTGGCGTCGTAGGTGGCGTCCAGGTTGGCGGGCGCCTTGCGGATGACCCCGGCCTCCAGCAGGATCGGTACCGAGTCCTTCATGAACTGCTGCAACTCGCCCGCGAAGAACTTCTGGTTGGCCGCCTTGTCCTGCCAGCGCAGGAATGCGGACGACTTGGCGAATTGCTCGCCGGTCTGCTTCACCGCCGCGCCCATGATGTCGTTCGACTTGGCGGGATCGGACTGGATCAGCGCGATGGCATCGAAGTACGCGTCTGCCAGCGACTGCGCGGCTTTCGCATTGGCCTTGAGCCAGACCGGATCGCAGCCCACGGTGTCCATCACCATCGGGTATTCGATGGTGGTGGCGAGGATCTTGCCCGCCTGTGGATTGGCGCGCACGGTGGAGAGATAGGGCTCATAGGTCATGGCCGCGTCGTTCTGCCCGGCCACGAAGGCCTGCGCCGCAGGCTGGGGCTCCAGCGAAACGGTCTTCACGTCCTTGAGCGTCATGCCATTCTTGGACAGCATCCAGGCCAGCCCGAAATACGGCGCCGTGCCGGGTGCACTCACGCCGATGGTCTTGCCCTTGAGGTCGGCAAAGCCCTTCACGTCGTTGCGCACGGCCAGGCCGTCGGCGCCGTACGACTTGTCCATCTGGAAGATCTGCACGATCGGCACACCGTTGGCATTCCAGGCGACATGCGTCTCCACCGTGGTGGCCGCGCACTGGATGGCCTTGGAGGCCAGCGCCAGGTGGCGGTCCTTCTGCGGAATCATCTTCAGCTCGACATCGAGGCCATGCTTCTTGAAGAGCCCGGCCTTGTCGGCCAGCGTGAGCGGCGCGAAGCCCGTCCAGCCCGACATGCCCAGCACGATCTTCGTTTCCTGCGCGTGCGCGGCGACAGCCAACCCGGCCATGCATACCGCCGCCGCCATGCGCGACATTCCTACCACCACTGATCGGCCCATCATCCTGCTCCTTGTGAGTGCATCGTCTAATGCGCGCGCCCCGCAATGGAACGCGCACCTGCTTGCTCCGGCCGCTGATTCTTGCCCAATGCCCACCCTGTCTATACAGGGTTACTACGCAGAAGACTCCGCGAGCCCTTCGAAGGCCGGGATACCGCCGGACGGAAAATGCCACTGCAAGAAAAGGGCCAGCGTGGGGGCATCGCACCCTGAGGACCGTTCCATCCGGCAGAAAAGGCGCCAAAAAAAGACACCCTCGGAACTCCGGGAGCCACGGGTCCGCGGGAGGCTCAAGCGTGGCCGATGCCCGCCAGCCGTGCGCCACAGGCCCGCCGCGCGCCACTACGGTGTCCGGTGTTGTGCGCAGCCTGCCACGCGCCGCGTCAGACATTGCCGGAAAGCACGGTTTGCGCCCTCGGCGGCATGGCCCCGGCCCTTAGAATTTGCCGGATTCATCACCTGTCGAAAGCGCGCTTGGCCATGACTCCGCAACAAGAAACCCTGCTGGCCATCCTGGACCGCAATGAAGAGGCCGTCCTCCGAGAATGGCTGGCCGAGGCGGCACAAGGCGACTTCTCCCTGCGCCCCGGCACCGAGGTCGATGCCCGCGAGATCCTCCAGAGCCTGCGCACGGCTTTGCGCAGCGCCCCTCCGTCCACCGGCACCCCCCAGCCCGGTACCGCATGGCACACGCTCAACGGCGTACTGGAGTCGTTGTCGCGATCGCGCGCCGCACGGGGAGAGACAGCGGGCGCCACCAGCGTGTTCGTGCTGGCCCTCAAGAAAGCCCTGTTCACCCAGCTGCAGCAGGAAACGCGGGACGTGGATTCCCTGCAGGCAGCGCTCTGGACCGCCACGGCTCTGGTGGACCGCATGGCGCAGCACACGGTCAATACGTTCCAGCAGGCCCGCGAGGAAATCATTCGCCGGCAGCAGGAGGAACTGCTCGAACTCTCCACCCCCGTCATCAAGCTGTGGGACGGCGTGCTGGCCGTGCCCATGATCGGCACGCTCGACAGCAACCGCACCCAGGTGGTGATGGAAACCCTGTTGCAGCGCATCGTCGATACCGAATCCGATATCGCCATCATCGACATCACCGGCGTGCCCACCGTGGACACGCTGGTGGCGCAGCACCTGCTCAAGACCGTGGCGGCGATCCGCCTCATGGGTGCCGACTGCATCGTGAGCGGCATCCGCCCGCAGATCGCGCAGACCATCGTGCACCTGGGCATCGACCTGCAGGGCATCCACACGCGTGCCACGCTCGCGGATGCCCTGGCGCTCGCGCTGCAGAAGAACGGCTGGCGCATCGCACGCGCACAGGCTGAGCAAGCCTGACAGGAGCAGCACATGGAACGCATCCCTGTCCTGCGCATGGGCGATACGCTGCTGGTCACCATCCAGGTGGACATGCAGGACCGCACGGCCCTCTCCCTGCAGGAAGATCTTGCAGAGCGCATTGCCAACACGGGCGCCACCGGCGTGATGATCGACATCTCCGGGCTGGAGATCGTGGATTCGTTCGTCGGCCGCATGCTCAGCAGCATCTCGGGCATCGCGCGCATCCTGTCGGCCCACACGGTCGTGGTCGGCATGCAGCCGGCTGTCGCCATCACGCTCGTGGAACTCGGCCTGTCGCTCGAAGGTGTGCGGACCGCCCTGAACGTGGAACGCGGTATGCAACTGTTGCGCCGCATCCGCGAGGAGGCCCCTCTTGGCCGATGAACCCACGGGCACGCTGCCCATCGAGTCCGAACAGCACATCGTCGCCTGCCGGCAGACCGTGCGGGCGCTCTGCACACGGCTGCGCTTCTCGCTGGTGGACCAGACCAAGGTGATCACGGCCGCCAGCGAACTGTCGCGCAACACCCTGGTGCACGGCAAGGGCGGACAGATGCGCTGGGAGGTGCTCGAACAGGCCGGACGCACCGGGCTGCGCCTGCATTTCGAGGACGAGGGGCCAGGCATCGCCGACATGGCACTGGCGCTCTCCGATGGCTGGACCTCGGGGGGCGGCATGGGCCTGGGCCTGCCCGGCAGCCGGCGCCTCGTGAACGACTTCGACATCCGCTCGGCCCCTGGCCAGGGCACGGACGTGACCATCACGAAATGGAAGTGATGGCCTGCGCACCGCCCGACGTCCTGCAGGGCTGGACCCATGCGGATTTCCCGATCGACGATGCGAGCCGGGTGGGCGAGGCACGCCGTTTCGCGGCGCACGAGAGTTCGGCCATGGGCTGGAACGGCACCGACTGCGGGCGGCTTTCCCTCGTGGTCACGGAGCTTGCCACCAATCTGCACCGCCATGCCAGGAACGGCCGGCTGCTGATCGCATCGATCCCGCAACGGCGGCAGGTGGAAGTCATCGCCATGGACCACGGCCCGGGCATCCCGGACCTGCGTGTGGTCATGCGCGACGGTTACTCCACCGGCGGTTCGCCCGGCACCGGCCTGGGCGCCTTGCGCCGGCTGGCAGACACTTTCGACATCCACTCCACCGCCCAGGGCACCGTCTGCGTGGCCCGCGTGGACGAGCGGCCCCTGGAACAGGACGACGGCTTCGCCGCGGCGGACGCTGCTCCGCGCAGCACCGGCACGGCGCCTGCGATCCGCATCGGCGCCATCTGCCTGCCACTGCGGGGGGAGACGGTGTCCGGCGACGGCTGGGCAGCGGCCATCGAAGGCGAACGCATCGCGCTATGCATGGCCGACGGACTGGGCCACGGCGTGGAGGCCGCCCGTGCATCGCGAGGCGCGCTGGAAGTATTTGCGCAGGGTCCGTTCAGCGAATTGGGCGGGCTTGCCGACCGCATGCACCTGGGCCTGCAAAGCACCCGGGGCGCAGCCGTCTGCAGCCTGAGGTGGGACGGGGCCGCGAGCGCCGTGCACAGTGCCAGCATCGGCAATGTGTCCGCACGCCTCGTCTCCGGGCTGGAAGACCGTTCCGTCCCCGCACAGCACGGCACCGTGGGGCTGCACATCCGCAGGGCGAAGGAGATCGCCACTGCGGCGCCTGCCTATGCGATGCTGGTCATGCACACCGACGGCATCGAGACCCGCTGGCACGCCGGCGCGGTCCATCCGCTGCTCGGCCGTGACCCCACCCTGGTGGCTGCCGTGCTGCTGCGCGACCACCACCGCGCCCGCGACGACGCCACCGTGGTGGTCGTGCAGCGGGCCGGATGAGTGGGCGCCGCACCTACTTCAGGAAACGCACGATGACCCCCGAAAACGAAGTCCCGGGCGCGACGCAGGGCGGCGAGAGCGCCCTGCCCCCGGACGCATTGCTGGCAGCCCTGGCTGCCAGCCAGCAGGAGGTGCAGGCCCTGCGCGCCGAACTGGAGGAAACCAACCGCGGTGTGGTGGCCCTGTACTCGGAGCTGGACGCACAGGCGGAACAACTGCGCCAGGCCACGGAGATGAAGAGCCGGTTCCTGGCTTACATGAGCCATGAATTCCGCACGCCGATCAGCTCCATCCTCAGCATTGCGCGGCTGCTGACGGACCATGTGGACGGCCCGCTCAACTCCGAGCAGGCGCGGCAGGTGGGCTTCATACAGACCGCCGCAGCAGAGTTTTCCGACATGGTGGACGACCTGCTCGATCTGGCGAAGATCGAGGCCGGCCGCGTCGAGATATCGCCCGCGTGGTTCGAGATGCTCGATCTGTTCCAGGCACTGCGCGGAATGTTCAAGCCCGTGGTCACCAATCCCGACCTCAACCTGGTGTTCGAAGAGCCCGAGAACATGCCCCCGCTTTTCACGGACGATCGCAAGCTGTCGCAGATCCTGCGCAACTTCATCTCCAACGCGCTCAAGTTCACGCCGCGTGGCGAGGTACGCGTGTCCGCCGCAGCGCTGGATGGCGACCGCGTGCGGTTCTCCGTCTCCGATACGGGGATCGGCATCGCCCCCGAATTCCACGCCCGGGTCTTCGAGGATTTCTCCCAGGTGGGCTCACCCCTGCAGCGGCGCCTGCGCGGCACGGGCCTGGGCCTCGCACTCAGCCGCCAGTTGGCGGAACTGCTGGGCGGCAACGTGGAACTGCAGAGCGCGCTCGGCCGGGGGTCGGTGTTCTCCGTCACGCTGCCCACGCGGCTTTCCATCCCGGCCGCCACCGGGCCATCGGAGTAAACGCCATGCTGGACGTCAGCGCGATCCACGCCACCATCGATCGATCGGCCCACACGGTGCTGGTAGTGGACGACAACCCCGTCACGCGCTACTCGACCGTGCGCATCGTGCGCGCCGCGGGGTTCCAGGCGCTGGAGGCCGACAGCGGGACGCAGGCCCTGCAACTGGCCTCCAGCGGCGTTTCGGCCGTGGTGCTGGACGTCCACCTGCCCGACATCGACGGCTTCGCCGTGTGCCGCACACTGCGCTCGCAGCGGGAGACCGCGCAGTTGCCGGTGATGCATCTGTCTGCCGCGCACGTGCATACGGAGGACCGTGTCACCGGTCTCAACGCGGGCGCGGACGCCTACCTCACCCATCCCGTGGAGCCTGCGGTGCTCGTGGGCACCCTGCAGGCACTCATCCGGGCCCGGACCGCGGAGGACAGCCTGCGGCGCAGCGACCGACGCTTCCGGGCCATCTACAGCCAGGCGCTCAATGGCATCGGCCTCATCGAAGCCGACGGACGCTTCTCCGACATCAATCCCGCCATGGCGCGACTGCTCGGCCGGCCGCACGAAGAAGTGATGGGCCGCCCGTTGAGCGACTTCGCCCCGCCCGGCTGGGTCGATTTCGTGAAAGAGCACACCCTGGATGGCCGCCATCCCGGGACCTGGCGGGGGGAATTCCCGCTCATGCGCCCGACGGGTCAATGGGTCTACCTGGAGTGGAGCATTTCCGCCCACGTGGAGCCGGGCCTGCGCATGGCCCTGGCTGCCGACATTTCCGAGCGGGTGGAACTCGACAGCCGCCGGCAGGACATCCTGGAGCGCGAACAGGCGGCGCGTGCGACGGCCGAGCGCCTGAGCCGCACCAAAGACGACTTCATCGCCGTGCTGTCGCATGAATTGCGCACCCCCCTCAACGCCATTGCCGGCTGGGTGCACATCCTCAAGCGGCGCGGCGGAACACCGGAGCTGCTGAAGGGCCTGGACTCCATCCACCGCAACGTGAAGGCGCAGGCGCGGATCATTTCGGACATCCTCGACGTTTCCCGGATCAACAGCGGTAAGCTGCACCTGGAGCGTGAATGGGCCCAGCCCGTCGAGGTGGTGCGGTCCGCGATCGACGCCCTGCAGGCCTCCATCGCCGAGAAGCACCTCGACGTGACCGTGCGTGCCGATGCTGCGGGCGGCCCGGCATGGCTCGACCCGACGCGCTTTCAGCAGATCTTCTGGAATCTGCTGACCAATGCCATCAAATTCTCGAACGACAGCGGGCGCATCGAAGTGGACGTATCGCGCACGGGTGCCGCGCTCACCCTGTCCGTCCGCGATCACGGACGCGGTATTTCCGGCGAGTTCCTGGAGCACCTCTTCGACCGTTTCACGCAGAGCGATTCGCCCGACAACCGGCGCCACGGCGGCTTGGGCCTGGGCCTGTCCATCGTCAAGCACCTGGCCGAGCTGCATGGCGGCAGCGTGGAGGCCTACAGCGCCGGGCCCGGCGAGGGAACGACGATCACGGCCACGCTCATGGTGGCCTATGACGGGGGGTCGCAGCCGAGCCTGCCGGCCCGCTCGATGGACGACGCGTCCGAACTGCCGATCACGGACCGCCCCCTGAGGGGACTGGACATCCTGACCGTGGAAGACCACCCCGATGCCAGCGAGATGCTGGCGGTGGTCCTCTCCGATGGTGGGGCACGGCCGCGCCAGGCGGGCGATTTCGATGCGGCCGTCCAGGCGCTGCAGCAGCAGTGGCCGGACGTGGTGGTGAGCGACATCGGCCTGCCAGGCCGCGACGGATACGACCTCGCCCGCGCGCTGCGGGAAATGCCGGTGCCGGCGGGGCGCAAGCCCCCCGTCGCGATCGCGCTGACCGCATTTTCCCGGCCGCAGGACGCCGACAAGGCGCTCGAGGCCGGCTTCGATGCCCACCTCGGAAAGCCCTTGCAGCCGCATGCCCTGATGGCCACGATCACCCGTCTGATGGGCAGCCACTAGGCCCACCGCACAGAACTCATGACGACCTCTTCTCCCTCCCTCGCGGAACGCCATGCGGACATCTTCATCGGGCAGAGCGAGATGGCGCGCCACATGCGGCAGCACGACTGGGACGCGACACCGCTCGGGCCTCCCGAACGCTGGCCCCAGGGGCTGAAAGCCGCCCTGCGCATCCTGCTGACGTCGCGCTTCGAGATGTGGGTGGGCTGGGGACCCGACATCGCTTTTTTCTACAACGATGCCTATACGCCCACCCTGGGCATCAAGCATCCCCAGGCACTGGGACGGCCGACCTCGCAGGTATGGGCGGAGATCTGGAACGATGTGAAGGACCGCATGCATGCGGTCTACGAACGGGGCGAGTCCACGTGGGACAGCTCCCTCATGCTTCTCATCGACCGCGCGGGCACCGGCACTCTCGAAGAGACGTACCACACCTTCTCGTACAGCCCCCTTCTCGATGATGACGGCCGGGTCAACGGCCTGTTCTGCGCAGTCTCGGAAGAGACGCGCCGGGTGATCAGCGAAAGGCGGCTGGGCCTGCTGCATGACCTGGCGGCCGCCATTGCCCGCGGTGGCACGCGGCAGCAGGTTCTGGACAACGCCTGTTCAGTGATGGCCCGCGCCCAGAACGACCTGCCGTTCTCTCTGATCTACCTCTACGACGCCCAGGGTACCGCACGGCTGCACTGCAATGCGGGCATGCCCGCAGGCCATCCTCTCGCTCCGTCCGAACTGCCGCCGGGAGCATCCCATCCGTGGCATCTGGACAGGCTGGCCTCCGGAAAACCCGCTTTCTCGATCTCCCTGGATGCCCGAGCGGACGCGCCCACCGGGGCGTGGGGCGTGTCGCCGCACACGGCGTTCGTGGCGGCGCTGCCTCCCCAGGGAAACAACCGATCTGCAGGGTTCTTCGTGTGCGGCGGCAATCCGCACCGGCCGGATGACAACGACGAGATGCTGTCGTTCGTGCAACTGCTCGCGGGCCAGGTGGCGCCGGCCATTGCGCATGCCGAAGCATTGGAGTCGAGCACGGCGGAGCGTGACCGGCTGAGAGACCTCTTTCGCATGGCCCCCGGCTTCATGTGCGTGATGCGCGGCCCGGACCATGTCTTCGAATTCGTCAACGAGTCCTACCAACAGTTGATCGGCCGGCGGAACCTGGAGGGCAAGACGGTCCATGAAGCCATGCCCGAGCTGGAAGGCCAGGGCATCCGGGAACTGCTCGATGAGGTCTACCGCAGCGGCAAACCCTACATCGGCAAGAACCTCAAGGTACGGCTGCAGCGGACGCCCGACGCGCCGCTCTCGGAGCACTACCTCAATTTCATCTACCAACCCACATTGGACAGCCAGGGTGCGGTGAACGGCATCTTCGCCGAAGGCTACGACGTGACCGACCAGCGTCTCGCCGAGCAGGAGCTGCGCGCGCTCAACAGCCACCTGGAAGCGCGGGTGGCCGAACGCACGCGCGACCTGGAGAATGCGCTGGCCCGGCTCACGGCCGAATCGCGTGAGCGGGAAGTGGTACAGGAGGCTTTGCGGCAGTCGCAGAAGATGGAAGCCGTGGGTCAGCTCACCGGAGGCCTCGCGCACGACTTCAACAACCTCCTGGCCACCATCAGCGGCAGCCTGGAGCTGCTGAGCAGGCGCGTGGCACAGGGCCGGTTCGACGACCTCGGCCGCTACGTCACGGTGGGCCAGGGCGCTGCGCGCCGCGCCGCTTCGCTGACGCATCGCATGCTGGCGTTCTCACGCCGCCAGACGCTCGACCCCAAACCCACCGACGTCAACCGCCTGGTGCGCGGCATGGAAGAACTCATCCGCCGCACGATCGGGCCCGAAACCGAACTCGAGGTCGTGAATGCAGTGGGCCTGTGGACCACCCATGTGGATCCGCACCAGCTCGAAAGCGCCCTGCTCAACCTGTGCATCAACTCGCGCGACGCCATGCCCGGCGGTGGCCGGCTGACCATCGAGAGCGCGAACGCGTGGATGGACGAGCGGGCAGGACGGGAACGCGACCTGCCCCCGGGTCAATATGTTTCGCTGTGTGTCACCGACACCGGCACGGGCATGACGGCCGAGGTGATGCAGCGGATCTTCGAGCCCTTCTTCACGACCAAGCCCATCGGAATGGGCACGGGCCTGGGGCTGTCCATGGTGTACGGATTCGCACGCCAGTCCGGAGGACAGGTGCGGGCCTATTCCGAGCCCGGCATGGGCACCACCATGTGCATCTACCTGCCGCGGCACGAGGCGCCGCCAGAAGATTCGGATCTGCCGGTCGCCCGGCCGCTGGAAGCGGTGGAAGGCTCTGGTGTGGTGCTGGTAGTGGACGACGAGCCGAGCGTGCGATCGCTGGTGGTCGAAGTGCTGCACGAAATGGGCTACCAGACCCTGGAAGCCGGGGATGGCCCCTCCGCACTGCAGATCCTGCAGTCCCAGGTGCACCTGGACCTTCTGATCACCGACGTGGGCTTGCCCGGCGGCATGAACGGGCGGCAACTGGCCGATGGTGGACGCCTCACGCGGCCGGAGTTGAAGATCCTCTTCATCACCGGGTACGCAGAAAACGCCGCCGTGGGCAATGGCCACCTCGAACGCGGCATGCACGTGTTGACCAAGCCCTTCACCCTGGATGCCCTTGCACACCGTGTGCAGGCCCTCATCCGGCAGACCACGTGACCATCGGCGCGCTGGCCGCTTCGCCCCCCTGCGCCCATGGCTATTGCCGACCGAATGGGGCACGGGCGCAGCGGCTGCGCCATCCTTGCGCAAGATCTTTTCGAATGACCGGACAATTCCCCCACGTGATCTCCTCTTGTGCATCCCCCCATTCCGCCGGAGCGACAGCCCTGCAACCACCGGAATCCGCAGCGCCTGAAGATGGATTGGCCGGAGCCTGCCTGGCTGCACTGCGGGAGGCCACTAGGCAGCAACATGCGCAACTCGACGCCGGCCTGCCCGTGGGGCGGCCAGGCGCGACACTGCAAGACTATGCATTGCACGCCGTTGCCTTGTCCGCATGGCTTCAAGCCCTCGGACCGTATCTCGCACTGGGCGACGAGGGGCTGTCGGCCTCGTTTATCGGTAGGGATACGCAACGGCTGCAGGCATTGCGCCTGGATCTGGAAGACGCTGGAGGCACGGCATGGCCGGAGCCCTGCGCGCATACGCAGGCCACGGTGACGACCGCCGTCGCGCGATTCCCCGCCCGACAAGCCGCCGTGGCCTGGGGCATCGGCTATGTGGTGGAAGGGTCGCAACTCGGCGGACAATGGCTCTATCGCCGCCTGCTGTCGCCTTTGGCCCCACACCCCCTGCGTTATCTCCAAGGCTCCGGTCCCGAGACAGGCGCGCGGTGGAGAACCTTCCTCGCGGATATGGACCGGCGGATCCGTTCGCCGGGCGATATTGATGCAGCATGCGCTGGCGCACAGGCGGCTTTCGAAGGCCTGCAACGCCGATACGGACGGTGGAGCCTCGCAGCATGAATGCCAGCCAAACCGTCGTTTGTCTTTCTTCTTCCATCACGCAAAGCGCACCGACTTTCCAATGCCCGGAGCTTGCCCCATGAATATCCCGCTCCAGGCTCCGGCTTCCGCAGCGCCCACGCTCGACAACTGTGACCGCGAACCCATCCATATCCCAGGGCGCATTCAGGGGCACGGAGTGCTGCTCGCCTTCGATGGCGAAGGCAACGTCCGCTATGCCAGCGAAAACACCCTGGATCTGCTCGATTGCGCGCTGCAGCCGGGGGACAACATCGCCATGCTGCCGCAGACCCCTTGCACGGCCATTGCCGACAAGGTGCGCGAAGGCCTGCTGGCGCTGAGGGGCGAAGCCGAGCTGCCCATGCCCGCCGAATTGCAGGCCAAAGGGCAGACTTTCGACGTGGTGTTGCACATCAGCGATGGGCTGCTGGTGGCCGAGTTCGAATCCCGCCACCACAACGCCAGCGAACTCGCAGGGTTTGCCGTTCAGGCGCACCGCGCCATGGAAAAGCTGCGCCGCCCCCGGGCCATCAACGAACTGCTGCAGCTTGCCACGCAGGAGCTGAGAGCCCTGACGGGGTTCGATCGGGTGATGGCTTACCGATTCCGGCACGACAGCAGCGGCGACGTGGTAGCCGAGTCGTGCGGCCCCGACTTGGACCCCTACCTCGGGCGCCGTTATCCGGCCAGCGACATTCCCGCACAGGCCCGGCGTCTCTACGTGGTCAATACACTGCGCCTCATCGCGGATGTCGGCGCGCCGACCGTAGCCCTGCTGCAAAGCGACACGGGGCCGATCGACCTCAGTGCGAGCATCCTGCGCAGCGTATCGCCCATCCACATCGAATACCTTTCGAACATGGGTGTAGGTGCCTCGATGAGCGTGTCCATTGTGATCAACGGGCAGCTCTGGGGACTGCTGGCCTGCCACCACATGCAGGCACGGCAGGTTCCTTACAGCGTGCGCATGGCCTGCGATGTCATCGCGCAGGTGCTGTCTTCCAATGTTCAGAATTCTTTGATGCGCGCCCACACGGAGCGCGCCCAAGCCGCCGGTGCCATACGCACCCGTCTGATCGAAGACATCCTGCATTCCGACGACGAGTTCGCTGCACTGTGCCGCTGCGCGTCCGACCTGGCCGTCACGCTCCAAGCAGAGGCCGCGGTCGTTTCCCTGGGCGCCAAGGTGCATATCCGCGGCGACATTTCCGAGAAATCCGCAAAGGCCATTCTGGAATGGCTCGGTACCGCGCCGGACGAGGGTCCAGCGGACCGCCTGTTCCAGACGCATGCCTTGCCGCTTCTGGCTCCGGCACTCGCGGTGGCGGCGACTCCCTGGTGCGGATTGCTGGCCCTGCCCTTCGATCGCGAGCGTGGTGGCTGGGCTGTTTTCCTTCGCAAGGAGCAGATCGAGACCATCCATTGGGGCGGACGCCCTGAAAAGGAAGTGCGTCCCGGCCCACTCGGCCCGAGGCTCACGCCCCGCGGCTCTTTCGATCTCTGGAAAGAAACCGTACGTTCCACGGCCGAGCATTGGAGCGGCGTGGAACTGGACATTGCGAGGCAACTGCTCGACGAAATGCAGCGTGCCCAGAATGCCCGCAACAACGAACTGAACCGTACGCGCACACAATTGATGGCCGTGCTGGGCCATGATCTTCGTGACCCGCTGCACTCCATCAGCATGGCCGCGCGTGTGCTGGAAAAAGGCGGTGACGCCGACGGCCGTGCCGGGCGGCTGGGCCAGCGTATCCAGTCATCCAGCAGCCGCATGCAGCGTCTGGTCAGCCAGGTGATGGACATGTCGCGCCTGCAGAGCGGGCTGGGCCTGGACCTGCAGCTCGCCCATGCGGATGTGGCAGCGCTACTTGCCGATCTCATCGATGAGGCGCGCACCGCCCATCCCGACACGGAATTGCGCGCCATGATCCCTGACACGTTGCAGGGCTCGGTGGATGCAGATCGCATCGCGCAGGTGGTCGTCAACCTCATCAGCAACGCACGCCATCACGGCAAGGCAGGACATGCCGTGGAGATCTCTGCATCCGCCCTGGCAGACGGCGGCATCGGAATATCCGTACGAAATGTGGCTGCACCCATTCCGGATGCGGTCGCAAGCAATCTGTTCAGCCCATTCAAGGCTTCTTCTGCGGGCAATGTGCGCAATCGCTCCGGCATGGGCCTGGGGCTTTATATCGCGCACCAGATCGTGAAGGGCCATGGCGGCGAGATTGTCTATACCTATGAAAAAGGGAATGTCGTTTTCTCGGTGCACTTGCCGGCCACGGGCTAGGGCACAATGCCAACCTCCTAAAGCGGTCAGGTCGGCCGCCGCCGTACCGCTTCATGCACGCAGAGATACTCATCGTTGACGACAACCACGAGGCCGCGGAACTCCTCCGTGATCTGCTGGAACTCAACGGCCACAGTGTGCGTGTCGCGCACAGCGGTGCCGAAGCGCTGTCTCTCATGGAGGAATACATCTCTCCCCTTCTGCTGGTCGACCAGCATTTGCCGGACATCCTCGGGGCGGAACTGGTTCCGCAACTGCGGCAGATCGCGCGGTCGGATGGCGGACGGTCGTGCATTGCCATCGGAATCACCGGGGTGGGAGCTGTAGAACGGGCAGCCCTCGCCGGGTTCGACCATGTGCTCGCCAAGCCTCTGAACTTCGATACATTCGACACACTCGTCGAGCGCTCGCTCGCAGTGCTGCGCGCTTCGGGTTGACAGTGAGGGCGCGGGAACCGGCTCTCCATTGCGCACGGTTCCCTTTCAGAATTCACGACTGCGGCGCGCCGATCCAGGCCACATGCGCCCTCTCAGCTCATCCTTGGAAATTGGCCAGGCAGCCGCAGGGTGGACGCCAAGTGCCCCTGGAACTGCGACGTAGGCGCGCACTGACACGGTCACGTAGGAACTTCCTGCAACCCGATGTTGCGCCGCAACAGAACATGGCAAGGAAGCCACCCGCCATGTCACTCCTGATGTCGTTCTACCCCATCGTCACCGATGGGGTTTGAGCGCGTCGGACGTTCACATGGCAGCGGCACACCCACGTTTCCGCGCCTTTCAACGTCGACCTCCGGGAGTCCCCCAAATGTCCAGCACCAAGAACGTTCTCGCCATCGTCATGGCCGGCGGCGAAGGCTCGCGCCTGCACCCGCTGACCGCCGAGCGTTGCAAGCCGGCAGTGCCCTTCAACGGCAAGCACCGCATCGTCGATTTCGTGCTGTCGAATCTCGTCAATTCCGAGATCTATTCGATCTACCTGCTCGTCCAATACAAGTCGCAGTCGCTCATCGAACACATCCGGCAGTCATGGACGATGACGCGCTTCATTCCCCAGCACTTCGTGACGGTAGTGCCGCCGCAGATGCGCAATGGACCGGAGTGGTTCCAAGGCACTGCCGACTCGGTGTACCAGAACATCCACCTCATCGAGTCATTCCGACCCGACATCGTGGCGGTGTTCGGGGCGGACCACATCTACCGCATGGACGTGCGCCAGATGATCGACTTCCACGTCAAGAACGACGCGCATGTGAGCGTGGCCACCATTCCTGTGAAGCTCGCCGAATGCAACCAGTTCGGCATCGTGGAGACGGACGACAACCACCGCATCACAGACTTCGTCGAGAAGCCGCAGACGACGCAACCCATGCCTGGCAGCTCCACCCATGCACTGGCTTCCATGGGCAACTACCTCTTCAATGCAGATGTGCTGCTGGACGCCTTGCGACAAGCCCATGAAACCGGGCATAGCGACTTCGGCAAGCACATCCTGCCCGCCATGCTGCGGTCGCACCGGCTCATGGCCTATGACTTCGATACCAACACCATTCCTGGCACCGAGCCTTACGAAGAGCACGGCTACTGGCGTGATGTGGGCACCATCGACTCCTACTACAACGCCCATTTCGACACACTGGGGGCCACCCCGCGCTTTCGCATGACCAACCGGCACTGGCCCATCTATGCCAGCCCGGACCAGGCCGAGTCGGCCCAGATCGAGAACGGTGTCATCCATCGCTCCGTCGTGGGCTCGGGCAGCATCGTGGATGGAGCTTCGCTGGACCATGCCATGCTGCGGCGCTCCGTCGTCGTGGAGCGGGACGCACGGCTCGAGCACTGCATCGTGATGGAGCGATCGCGCATCGGGCGCGGTGCCCAGGTACGGCGGGCCATCATCGACCAGGACAACGATATCCCTGCACACGAGCGCATTGGCTTCAACCTTGAAGAAGACCGCAAGCGCTTTCATGTCACCGAAAGCGGCATCGTCGTGGTGCCACGGCAATTCTTCAAGCCCCAAAGTCTCCAGGCCCCCACGGCAAGCATCGGCCTTGCGCGTCCTTCCCTGCCCCAGCCTTCCGATGCCTCCGGAATGAAGGTGGCTGCATGAGCGAAGGCGCAAAGGCTGTATCCACCACATCATCCACCCCACGCCGCCCTCGCGCAGCCCGCTACTCCGTCGATGTCGGCAGGCCATGGCCCCTCGGCGCTTCCGCGGACAGGCATGGCGTGAATTTCGCGGTCCATGCGCCCGGCGCCGAGCGGGTGGAGGTCTGTCTGTTTGCGGCAGATGATGCGGAAGCCGCACGCCTGCCCCTCCCCTCCTTCACGGCGGGGACATGGCACGGGCACGTCAAGGGGCTGAAGCCCGGGCAACGCTATGGACTCCGCGTACACGGGCCCTACGACCCTGCCAAGGGCCAGCGGTTCAACCCCGCCAAATTGCTGATCGACCCTTACGCCAAGGCGCTGGACCGACCCGTTCTAGGCGATGACCTGCAGTTTGGATACGAGATTGGCCATGAGGACGAAGACTTCGCCTTGAGCGATGTCGACAACGGCTCAAGCGCAGCCAAGGCCATCGTCGTGCGCTCGCGCTTTGATTGGGAAGACGATGCCTACCCCTGCGTCCCGCCAGCGAAGACTGTGTTCTATGAGATGCATGTGAAGGGGTTCACCCAGACATTGCAGGGTGTGCCAGAGCACCTGCGCGGCACCTACGCCGGCTTGGGATCGGAGGCGGCGGTCAGCTACCTGAAAGAGCTGGGCGTGACGAGCATCGAATTGCTGCCTGTGCAGGCGTTCGTCGACGACAAGCGGCTCGTGGATGCGGGACTGGCCAATTATTGGGGTTACAACACGATCGCATTTTTCGCACCAGAACCGAGGTATGCAGCCAATCGGGGAGATGGCGGCACCGACGAATTCAAAGCGATGGTCAAAGCACTGCATGCGGCCGGCATCGAGGTGATCCTGGACGTGGTCTACAACCACACGGCGGAAGGCAACCACCTGGGGCCTACGCTCAGCCTGAAGGGCATCGACAACGCAGCCTATTACCGTCTGTCCCCGGAAGATCCGCGCTTCTACGTGGACTACACAGGCACCGGAAACACCGTGGACACCAGCAGCCCTGCCGCCCTGCGGCTGGTCCTGGACAGCCTGCGGTACTGGGTCACGGAAATGCATGTGGATGGATTCCGCTTCGACCTCGCGTGTGCGCTGGGTCGTGATGTTTCGGGCGCCTTCACGCACCGCGCAGCGTTCTTTGCGGCGGTGGCGCAAGACCCGGTGCTCTCTCGCGTCAAGCTGATTGCCGAGCCTTGGGACCTGGGGCCGGATGGCTACCAGGTGGGCGGCTTTCCGGATGGCTGGATGGAATGGAACGGCCGCTACCGCGACGTGGTGCGCGACTACTGGCGCGGTGCCGACAGCAGCCTGCCCTCCTTTGCCGCATGTCTCTGCGGAAGCGCAGACCTGTTGGAGGCTCGCCGCCGCCCCGCCACGGACAGCGTGAACATCGTCACCGTACACGATGGATTCACGCTGGCAGACCTGGTCAGCTACAACGAAAAGCACAACGAGGCCAACCAGGAAGACAGCCGGGACGGAGAGAACCACAACCGAAGCTGGAACTGCGGCGCGGAAGGGCCCACCGATGACCCCGGCATCCTCGATCTGAGGCAACGGCAGATGCGCAATTTCCTTGCGACATTGTTCGTGTCGCATGGGACGCCCCTGCTCCTGGGGGGAGACGAGAACGCGCGCACACAAAACGGAAACAACAACGGCTATTGCCAGGACAGCCCCTTGTCGTGGTACGACTGGGACGATGCCAATCGGCACTCAGACCAACGCAGATTCACACAGTCGCTGATCGCCCTGCGGCGGGAACTGCCTGCATTGCGCACAGCCCCCGCCAACAGCGACACGACCGGGTGCGTAGGCGTGCATTGGCACAGCGTGTGGGGGCTTCCGATGACGCCCGAAGAATGGGACGACCCATTGGCCCGATGCGTTGCCGCTTTGATGGACACCGATGCAGGCCACGGCGCCGCGCTCGTACTTTTCAACGCTTCAGGGGAAGAGGCCACCTTCACCTTGCCCAAGGAGGAACAGACGCGAGCCTGGGCAGTACGGGCAGATACGCGCACCGCCGAGGTACCACCACCAGACGCGCCCACCGTCCCCTCCGCCGGGCAGTATGTGCTGCCGCCGCATTCCATGGCCATCCTTACTGCAACCACACCAGACACTCATCCATGAAACACCGGCACGACATGCCGATGGGCGCCTGCCTTCGCCCCGAAGGCGGCGTCCAATTCACATTGTGGGCTCCAGCAGCCAAGCGACTGACTCTTCAATATCGGACGGCTGCCAGTGCGGCACCTGAGCATGTCGAGGCCCAAAGGGGTGAAAATGGTCAATGGACTGCAGAGCTGCCGCAGGCCGGTGCAGGAACGTTGTACCAGTGGCAGCCGGATGGCGGACCGCTCGTCCCAGATCCGGCATCCAGAAGCAATCCGGATGGCCCCCATGGCCCCAGCCAGGTCACGGATCCCCTGGCATTCGATTGGGACGACGAGAACTGGCGCGGTCGTCCATGGAACGAGGTCGTTCTGTATGAACTTCACGTTGGCACCTTCACTCCCGAGGGCACGTTTGCCGCAGCCATCGGTCGGCTCGAGTGGCTGGTAGAGATCGGCATCACGGCAGTGGAGTTGATGCCTGTGGCAACCTTCGGCGGTCGCCATGGCTGGGGCTACGATGGCGTGCTGCACTTCGCGCCACATCCTGCGTACGGATCTCCGGACGACATGAAGCGGTTTGTCGCCGCAGCCCACGCGCATGGGCTGATGGTGTTCCTTGACGTGGTGTACAACCATTTCGGCCCCGACGGCAATTACCTCGGCGGATACGCGCCTTCGTTTTTTTCCGATACCCACCATAGCCCCTGGGGCGCTGCCATCAATTTCGATGGAAAGGACAGCGGTCCGGTGCGGGAGTTCTTCGTGAACAACGCACTCTATTGGGTCAATGAGTTTCGTCTGGATGGCTTGAGGCTGGATGCCGTTCATGCCATCGTGGACGACAGCACTCCGCACATCCTCGACGAAATCTCTCGACGCGTTCGTGAGGCGACGACGGGCCGGCACATTCATCTTGTTCTGGAGAACGACAAGAATGAAGCAGTGCGTCTGTCTTCTCGCCCGGAGCCGGGACGCTATGAAGCGCAGTGGAATGACGATTTCCACCATGCCTTGCATGCCAGCCTGACAGGAGAACGCCAAGGCTACTACGCCGACTATGCCCGATCCCCGCTCGAAGCACTGGCCAATGGTCTCGTGAACGGCTACGTCTTTGCGCCTTCGCCACGCAACGGCGAAGGACAGCGCCTGGTACTCCAACCCGCTGTCGCCCAGTCGCAGGAAACGCTGGTGAACTTCTTCGGTAACCACGATCAGGTCGGAAACCGCGCGTTCGGCGAACGCCTTGCCCATTTGGTCGAGCCGCCGGCAGCGGACCTCGCACTGCTACTCACCCTGCTCACACCGGCAACGCCCATGCTTTTCATGGGCGACGAATTCGGAGCGCAAACACCGTTCCTGTACTTCGCTGACTGGGAAGGTGATCTCCGCGAAGCGGTACGCAAGGGGCGCCAACGCGAGTTCCGGCTCGAAGCCGGCTCCGGAGTGGAGTTGCCCGACCCCTGCGACCTCCAGACCTTCGAACGCAGTCGCTTGAACTGGAGTGACACAGAGTCTGTCGCCGGAAAGGCACGTTTGGCGCTGGTGCGCGCCGGCTTGGCAACCCGGCGCGACTGGATCGCTGCGCGCACGCACCTGTTGCGCAACGGAGAACACGCCTCGACACGGATAGGTTCGACAGGCCTTCGCGTGACCTGGGCCTATGACGATGGAGCGCAGCTCTTGATGGAAGTGAACTTGGGCAGCGACCCCGTTGCAGTTGAGGAAGAAGGCGGTGCTAGCAGCGATAACGACACGACTGTATTCCTGCACCGCTGGAATGACACCCGTAAATGGGCTCCCTGGTCGGCTCGCTGGATCTTGCGGAGAGCATCAGCATGACTGATTTTCACAATGCAGACCCCGACACCCTTCGGCGGATGGCGGAGCGCGCGGGCATCGCCTTGCACTACACGAGTTTCTGGGGAGAGTCGCGCGAAGTGCCGCACCAGGTGCTCGAAAAGGCCCTAACGGCGATGGGATCGCATGCAGATGCTTCGGCAATACCTTCACCGATCGTCGTAGAAGAAGGACAGCCATGGGTCATCGACCTGGGCCATGCCAGCCCCTGGCGGCTCGTCACCAGTGAAGTGGAGGCCCAGGAGACAGTCTGCGAAGGCTCGGGACCATCGGCACAGTTGCCTGCAAGTTTGCGTGCCGGCTACTACCTTCTAACCGGCACGCCGGTTGAGCGCTTCGTGATCGTTGCACCGTCGCGCTGCTGGTCCCCGGAACCACTGCGCCATGGTGAGCGGTGGTGGGGACTGAGCGTTCAACTCTACGCTCTGCGCTCGGAACGCAATTGGGGTATTGGCGACTTTACCGACCTGGCCGAACTGATTGCCACAGCGGCGGCGCAGGGCGCAGCCTTTCTGGGATTGAGTCCTCTTCACGCGCTGCGGATGGACCGGCCCAACGAGGCAAGCCCATACAGTCCATCCAGCCGCCTCGCACTCAACCCGCTTTTCATTGATGTCTCCGCGACACCGGAATTCCTGCGCTGCACCCGAGCACAGGCATTGTGGGCGGATGGCGTCTTCCAGCAACGCCTGCAGGCCTTGCGCGAAGCCGATGCCGTGCATTACGAGGGCGTGGCTTCCGTGAAGGAAGAAGTTCTTTCCTTGCTGTGGGCCGACTTCCTGCACAACGACTGGAAGCCCCTGAGCCCCCGCGGCTTGGCGTTCCAGACGTTTATGCAGGAACATGGCGCAACGCTGGGCCCCCATGCACTGTTCGAGGCAGTCCAGATCCACCTTTCCCGCAGTTCACCTGACGTCTGGGGTTGGCCGGCATGGCCTGAAGCGTTGCAGGATCCAGCGGGTGCCGGGGCCCAGGAGTTTTCGAGAGAGCATGCGGAACTGGTGGCCTATCGCATGTGGCTGCAATGGGTCGCGCATACGCAACTGGTCCAAGCCAGCGAACGTGCCCGTGCATTGATGCCCCTCGGCCTGTATTGCGATCTGGCCGTGGGAGCCAACGATGGCGGCTCCGAAACGTGGACGAGCCAGGCTCTCTACGCTCGCGGCATGCATGTCGGCGCGCCACCTGATCCGCTCAATACGCAGGGCCAGGATTGGGGATTGCCCCCGCTCAATCCGGTGGCATTGACGGTGGCCCGGTTCATGCCGATCCGGCGCTTGCTGCACGCAGTGATGCAGTCCGCAGGCGCCCTGCGCATGGACCACGTCATGGCTTTGATGCGGTTGTTCTGGACCCATGCCGGGGAAGGAACCTACGTGACCTATCCCCTGGAGGCCCTCATGGCCGTGCTGGCCATCGAGAGCCACCGGCACCGCTGCTTGGTGATTGGAGAAGATCTGGGCAATGTGGCTCCACAAATGCGTGAAGCCATGGCGCAAAGAGATTTGCTCTCGTACCGCCCCCTTATTTTCGAGCGTATGGATGGAGGCACATTCCGCCCGCCGGCGCAGTGGCCTGCCCGGGCGCTGGCCGTGGTCAGCACGCATGACCTTCCGACTCTGCGCGGCTATTGGGCTGGAGAAGATATTGAAGTGCAGCGCCGCCTGGGCTGGCTGCAAGACTCCGAAGCGCATGCGCGCAGTTTGATCGAACGCGCCCAGGACCGCGTGCGGCTTCTGATGGCGCTTCAGGAAGAAGGCCTCTTGCCTGAGGGTGCTACCGTAGACGCCCAGTCCGTCCCAGAGGCTACTTCGGAATTCATCGCTGCCGTGCATGCCTACCTGGCACGGACACCCTGTTGGCTTGCCGCAGTGCAGATCGAGGATGCCATCGGCCAATTGGAGCAGGTCAATGTGCCAGGCTCCACAGAAGACATGCAGCCCAACTGGCGCCGCCGATTGACCGTACCTGTGGACCGGCTGGCCACAAATCCTTGTTTTCTAGCGGTGGCGGCCGCAATGCGCGAACACCGCGGTCGTCCTGCGATGCAGCACCCCGCAGAGGAATTGCCTGCGCTGGAAACGGCAGATATCCCCCTGGCCACCTACCGTGTCCAATTCCATAAGGACAACACGTTCGCTCACATGACGGGGGCGGTGCCATATCTAAAGGCACTGGGAGTCAGCCATCTCTACAGCTCGCCCTACCTCAAGGCAGCCCCGGGCAGCATGCACGGTTACAACGTCGTTGACCCCACGCAACTCAATCCTGAAATAGGGACGGATGAAAGCCACGCCGCGCTATGTGATGCGCTGAAAGCCTCCGGGCTCGGTCAGCTGCTCGACATCGTTCCCAACCACATGGGGGTGATGGAAGCTTCCAACCCTTGGTGGAAGGATGTCATGGAGCATGGCAAAGCATCTGTCCATGCCACGTACTTCGACATCGAGTGGGAACCCGCTTCCGAAAGCCTGCAGGGCCGTGTGCTTCTGCCGATGCTCGGAGCGCAGTTTGGCCAGGTCCTCGAAGCAGGCGAATTGCGCCTTGATTTCGATGCCGACACGGGGCAATTTGTGGTGCGCTATTGGGATCACCGCTTACCTATCGACCCCTGCCATTACGCGCGCATCTTCGCCGCATTACCCGCCCCGGTTCCAGATGGCGATTCGGATGCGGGCAGTGCAGCCCAGGTCCACTCGCTGATCGACGCCTTTGGCCGACTACCCGATCGCAATTCCACGTCAGAGGCAGAACGCACCGTGCGCCTGCGTGACTCCGCGCTCCACCAGCTTCGGCTCGCGGATTTGGTGGCAGCAAATCCTTGGCTGCGCCAGTGGATCGCGGCATGCCTGGAAAAGTGGAATGGCCACCAGGGCCAACCGGAGAGCTTCGACGCGCTGGACGAATTGCTGCGAGACCAAGCCTACCGGCTCGCAGATTGGCGTGTGGCCGGGGATGACATCAATTACCGCCGATTTTTTGATGTGAATTCGCTGGCTGCGCTTCGCATGGAAGACCCTTCCGTTTTTGAAGCTGCACACGCCTGCATTTTCCGTTGGCTGGCTGAAGGCCGCATTTCCGGCCTGCGCATTGACCATCCAGATGGCCTGGCACATCCGGCGCAGTATTTCGAGCGCCTGCAGCGGCGCTACTCCGCGCTTTCAAGGGCCGCAGGCCAGCAACCCAGGGCTCTGTATGTCGTAGTGGAAAAAATTCTGGCAGACCATGAACCCCTCCCCCCCGATTGGCCGGTGCATGGTTCGACGGGTTATCGATTCGGCAGTCTCGTGAACGGGCTTTTCGTGGACCCAGCTTCTCAGGCAGCGTTCGACGATGCCTACACCAGTTTCACTGGTGACCGCAAAGAGTTCGAGGAAGCGGTCTACGAGTGCAAGAAGCACATCATCGAAACGTCTCTGTACAGCGATCTCGGATGGCTTGCAGACACGCTCTACCGCATCGCCCAGGCGGATCGGCGCACGATTGATTTCACTCGCAATCAGCTCCGGCTGGCTCTCACGGAAGTGGCAGCCGTTTTTCCCGTCTACCGCACTTATCTGGTACCCGACGACACTGCCGCGAGCGACACCGACAAACGCCATGTCGAATGGGCCATTTCTGCGGCACGTCGCCATATGGGAACCAGCGAAGGCGGCGTTCTTGCATACCTGCAAAGTGTGCTGTTGGGCAACGCCGGATCGGCACCGCAGTTGCGCTCACGCTTCATTCGACGGTGGCAGCAATTCACAGCTCCGGTGATGGCCAAATCGGTAGAGGACACCGTCTTTTACCGGTATGTCCGGTTAGTGTCACTCAATGAAGTGGGCTCCGAGCCGCGCCGGTTCGGACTGACATGCGCCGCATTCCATCAAGCGAACCAACAAAGGGCCCGCCATCTTCCAAATGACCTGCTCGCCACGTCGACCCACGACAGCAAGCGGTCGGAGGACCTTCGCGCGCGGCTGAACGTACTGTCGGAGATCCCTGCGCTCTGGGAAGACACCGCCCTGCAACTCAGGGAACTGGGAAGTCGCTTCTGCTCCGAGGTCGATGGAGCAGAGGCACCTCGACCCCACGACCTGTGGGCGCTTTACCAAGCATTGGTAGGGATCTGGCCCACGCACGCAACCCAGCCTCAGGAGCGGGCCGAGCTGCGCGAGCGGATACAACAGTACATGGTGAAGGCCATGCGCGAGGCAAAGCAGGAGACGAACTGGCTATTCCCCAACGAGAGCTATGAAGCTGCCGTGGCACGCTATATCGATGGAGCCCTGGCGACCGAAAGGTTTGTGCGCGAGCTGGAAAGCTTCGTGCAATCCATTGCGCCTTACGGCTTCCGCAACAGTCTTTGCCAATTGGCTCTCAAACTCACCGTCCCCGGTGTGCCGGACATCTATCAAGGCTGCGAACAGTGGAACTTCAGTCTGGTGGATCCTGACAACCGGCGGCCCGTGGACTTCATGTCGCTGGAGAGCTCTCTGAAGAATTTGCAGAGCCTTTATGACGGCAGCTATCCAAAGCCCTCAGACTGGGCAAAATTGATGGGGCCGATCCCCTCTCCCGAAGCCAAGCAACTGGTGACCTGGAGGCTGCTGCAGTTGCGGCAATGTTTGCCCGAGCTCTTCCGCCAATCCACTTATCTACCGCTCTCGCTTGAAGGGCCGTGTGCAGACCACGCATTTGCATTCGCCCGCATCCGGGATGGAAAAGCCATTGTGGTGGTCTGCGCACGCCTCCTGTATGGTTTGGCAGCCATGGGGTGGCGAGGCACCCAGCTCCACGTGACTTCGGCCCACCCTGCGCTTGCAAAGACCGTACGTTGGGAAAATTGGCTGACGGGGCGAGCCTTCGAACCACCTAAAAACCAAGGATGGGACATGGAAGAGTTGCTGGGCGAAATAGTGCCTGATCGCCCTTCTCTCCCCTTCGCGGTGCTCGCAGGGCGAGAATCTGAAGAATGAAAGTTCTCTTTGCTACGTCGGAATGCGCACCGTTCATCAAAACCGGAGGATTGGGTGACGTCAGTGCCGCGCTACCGCCAGCCCTAGCATCTCTGGGCCATGAGGTCATGGTGCTGATGCCGGCTTATCCGGACATCCCCTCGCAAGGTCAGATCACAGGCCTTTTCACCGTACCGGCGGAGGGACCATGGCCAGTGTCCCAACTGCTACGAATGGAGCACGGCGACGGTGTGGCGCTGCTTTTGCTGGTGTGTCCGCAGCTGTATGCGCGGGCAGGATCCCCTTACGCTGACGCCAGTGGCACGGAGCATGGAGACAATGCGCTGCGTTTCGGGTTGTTGAGCCGTGTGGCGGCCTTGATCGCAACGCCTCGATCCCCTTGCGGCTGGACCGCGGATATCGTTCATGCCAACGATTGGCCAACGGCACTGGCACCGCTGTATCTGCAGCAATATCGGCGAACGGCAGGTCAAGGTACCGTGACTGCCAGAAGTGTGATGACGGTCCACAACCTCGCATTCCAAGGAGTGGTCCCCATGGATTGGGCTCCCCGACTTGAAATTCACGAAGAATATCTTGGTGTGGAAGGGGTCGAATTCTGGGGCCAGCTATCGACGATGAAAGCCGGCCTGCAATTTGCCGATGCCATTACGACTGTCAGCCCGACTTATGCGCGTGAAATACAGACGCCGGCGCTGGGGTTCGGTTTGGATGGCGTACTCCGATCCCGGTCTGGCGTCCTTCGGGGCATCTTGAACGGCATCGATACTGCTCTTTGGAATCCGCTCAAGGATCCACTGATTGCCGCACCATTTTCTTCAGAGCGCCTGGAAGGCAAGGCAATCAACAAAACCGCATTGCGCGACAGACTGGGACTGGCCCATGACGAGCAGCGGCTGCTCTTCGGCCTGGTCAGCCGACTCACCCAGCAAAAAGGCATCGACTGGGTTATTGCAGGAGCCGAACGGCTACTGAACCAAGGCGGACAACTTGCCGTCTTGGGCAGCGGGGATGCTGCGCTGGAAGCAGGTCTGCAAAAGCTGGCCCAGCGACATCGGCTCCACATGAGTGTAACCATCGGCTTTGATGAATCCCTGGCCCATCAAATCGAAGCAGGAGCAGATAGCTTTCTGATGCCTTCGCGTTTTGAGCCCTGTGGCTTGAATCAGATGTACAGCCAGATCTACGGCACCCTTCCTTTAGTCTCCCCGACGGGTGGTTTGGCAGACTCAGTGGTCGATGCGGATGCACCCGGCGAGCGCGGCACAGGCTTTGTCATGGAGGCCTGCAACCAAGCAGCATTCGATCGCGCCGTGGACAGAGCCTTGGCATTTTGGAAGTTACCTCATCAATGGCGGCAACTTCAACAATCGGGAATGCGCTGTGATTTTGGCTGGAGCGCCTCTGCACTTGCATATCAACAAGTCTACGAACAGGTTTAGCCAGATCCCAGAAAGTGCTCGCACGCACCCCATGCCTTGTCCTACAAGCCACGCGGCACCTACTGGCAATACTGCCTTGGCATCGACGCCTGCCCAGCAAATATCGCCACTAGGAGTTTCAACATGGTCCGCAAAACTTGGCCCTTCCTGTCTTCCTACCAGGAACGTACTGAATCTGTTGAACCGTCTCCTGTATCAGCTTTGGTACCTGAAGTGGCCCCACCCTCGCACTCAAGCCGAGTGGTGCCTCTCGCTGGAGCCCGGGCTTCCCGAATGGCTTCGCTCAACTGCCAAACTGTGTTTTCAGCCCGTACCCAGCCTTCACACAGCGCTAGTTGAGCAAGAGAAAATGAACGTTGCCTGAATCGGCAACGTTCAACCTCTTCCTACAAACGGCATTTTTGTCGCCATTACAGTGTGAAACAACACATTCGCCTTCAGAGGCAGGCTGGCCATATAGCAGACTGACTGGGCAACAATACCCACGTCCATCAACGGCTCAGCAGCAATTTGACCGTTCGCTTGCGGAACACCTTGGGTCATGCGTTGCGCAAGCTCGGTCCCAGCATTACCCACATCGATCTGACCTACCGCAATATCGTATTTGCGGCCGTCCAGCGCAGCCGTTTTTGTGAGCCCCATCACCGCATGCTTTGTAGCAGTGTAGGCAATGGAGTTGGGCCGTGGAGCATGCGCGGAGATGGATCCATTATTGATGATGCGTCCACCGCGCGGACTCTGCGACTTCATCACGCGAAAGGCCTGCTGGAGGCAATAAAACATTCCGTTCAGATTGATGTCCACCACGCGCTTCCACTCTTCAAGAGGGAGGTCTTCCAAAGGAACAGCTGGAGCGCCAACGCCAGCATTGTTGAACAGAAGATCTACACGCCCGAATCGCTGAACAGCCAAGTCGAACAACTGAACAACAGCCTGTGGTTCCGAAACATCCGTCGGCACGGCAAGCACGCGCAGGCCCACTCCGCTTTCTTCTGCAACCGCTTTTAGTTGTGCTTCTCTGCGGCCTGCAAGCACCACATTCCAACCGGCGTCCAGCAACGCAAGAGCGACAGCCTTGCCTATGCCGGATCCACCGCCGGTGATTACAGCAATACGGGGAACATCCAGAGGCTTTGTCATCGTTTTCGATCTAGGAGAGAGGCTGATAAATCCGCGGTGTCACGAGCGGTTCACCGCTTGGATTTTCCTCGCTTGGCCGCTCCCCCTGAACGACGGGCAGGCCCTCTGGATGCGGAAGCGTTGTTGGAGGCCGTGGCGGAGTCGTGTGAGCGAGCGTCTTTCGGGCTGCTCTTTTTCGACTTTCGACCCGCGAACTCTATTGATGAGGGCTCCGATGAGATTGCGTGCTTGGCGGCCGGTTCTCGTCCGCCTTCCCGCCCACCTCGTCCGCGCGAAGCTTTGGCCGTCACGGGAGCTTCTTCGCCTTCACGCACCAAACGGAAGTCGATTCGCCGTCCGTCCAAATCCACGCGACTGACCTGCACTCTCACGCGCGTACCAATGGCATAACGGATTCCTGTGCGCTCCCCACGCAACTCCTGCCGTGCCTCGTCGAACTTGAAGTACTCGCCTCCCAGTTCCGTGATGTGCACCAGTCCTTCGACATACATGGCATCGAGGGTGACGAAAATACCGAAACTGGTGGCGGCAGTCACCAAGCCGCTGAATTCCTCGCCCAAGTGCTCGCGCATGTATTTGCACTTCAGCCAGGCTTCGACATCGCGACTCGCCTCGTCTGCACGTCGCTCGTTGGCGCTGCAGTGCAAGCCTGCAGCTTCCCAGGCCTGAACCTCCTTCACAGCCGCGGCAGAAAGTGGCTTTCGAGGTTGCTGCGTCGGAGCCGGAACCCGCGCGGCCAAGCGCTTGGCCAATTTCGCGTGCGCCTCTCCCGGCGTGGGCAAGGCAGGCAGACGGTATTTTGTCTGTCCGAGAATTGCCTTGATGACACGGTGCACAAGCAAGTCTGGATAGCGGCGGATAGGGCTGGTGAAATGCGTGTAGGCCTCATACGCCAGTCCGAAGTGGCCGCTGTTGACAGGCGTGTAAATGGCCTGCTGCATCGACCGCAGCAACATGGTGTGTATCTGCTGCGCATCGGGCCGCTCTTTCGTGGCTTCTGCGATGGCTTGGAAGTCACCGGGCCTGGGATCGTCTCCGATCGTCATGCCTACGCCCATTGCCTTCAGGTAGTTGCGCAGAATGTCCTGTTTCTCAGGCGTCGGTCCCTCGTGCACCCGGTAGAGTCCAGGCTGCCCACCTTGGGCGATGAAGTCGGCACTGCACACATTGGCTGCAAGCATGGCCTCCTCGATCAACCTGTGAGCTTCGTTGCGCGTGCGTGGCACGATCTTTTCGATACGACCGTTGTCGTCACAAACGATCTGTGTCTCTGTGGTCTCGAAATCGACAGCGCCGCGCGATTTACGCGATGACAGAAGTGCTCGGTATGCATCGTGCAAATGCAGTAGATCCTGCACTCTGGCCCGACGCTTGGTGGCTTCGGGCCCCCGCGTGTTGGCCAAAATTGCCGCCACCTCGGTGTAGGTGAAGCGTGCGTGGCTGAACATTACCGCAGGGTAGAACTGGTATGCATGCACTTCGCCCTTTGCCGTTACCAGCATGTCGCACACCATGCACAAGCGTTCGACCTCCGGATTGAGCGAGCACAACCCATTGGAGAGTTTTTCCGGCAGCATCGGGATTACGCGCCGAGGAAAATACACGCTCGTCGCCCGGTCATAGGCGTCGATGTCGATCGAGCTACCGGTTTCCACGTAGTGGCTGACGTCGGCAATTGCCACCAACAGACGCCAACCCTTTGCCCGACCAATCTTCGCCGGCTCGCAGTACACCGCATCGTCGAAATCGCGGGCGTCTTCGCCGTCGATGGTGACCAGCGGAACATCGGTGAGATCAATGCGGTGGCGCTTGTCCTGCGGGCGGACCTTATCGGGCAGCGTTTTGGCTTGCCCCAGCGCAGCTTCAGAGAATTCGTGTGGGACACCGTACTTGCGCACGGCTATCTCGATCTCCATGCCCGGATCATCGACCTCGCCAAGAACTTCGGTCACACGGCCGACAGGCTGGCCAAAAAGTGCGGGCGGTTCCGTGAGCTCCACCACGACAACCTGCCCCGTTTTTGCCAAACCGGTTGCACCTTTCGGAATCAACACGTCCTGACCATAGCGTTTGTCTTCCGGAGCGACCAGCCAAACGCCACTTTCCTGCAAGAGCCGACCGATGATCGGGTGGTGCGGACGCTCGATGATTTCCACAATGCGCCCCTCGGGACGCCCCCGGCGGTCATGCCGGACCACCCGCACCCGCACCCGGTCCTTGTGGAGCACAGCCCGCATTTCATTCGCGGGTATGTAGATGTCGCCCTCGCCATCGTCGCGCAAAACGAAACCATGGCCATCACGGTGCCCTTGCACACTTCCTTCAATTTCGTCGTCAGCAGGCGCCACCGGCGCGCTGGATTTTGTTTTTTTGATATACAATCTGAGTCTTTCCTGAAATGCCCAGGTGGCGGAATTGGTAGACGCACTAGTTTCAGGTACTAGCGAGTAACATCGTGGAGGTTCGAGTCCTCTCCTGGGCACCAAGTTTAACGAGAACCTGACCGGTTTTTGCCAATCAAGCCGCTTCCTACGAAGCGGCTTTTTTGTTTTTTGAAGATCCTCGAGGACTTGAGCGGATCGGCTGGATTCATGTTGATGATTCTTTCTCGACTTTTTCGGCAAGGCTCAAAATCCCGCTATAATTCGAGGCTTCCTGAGATGCCCAGATGGCGGAATTGGTAGACGCACTAGTTTCAGGTACTAGCGAGTAACATCGTGGAGGTTCGAGTCCTCTTCTGGGCACCAAATTTCAAAAGCCGCTGCAATGCCAGCGGCTTTTTGTTTTCCGGGCATGGCTTTCGCAGAAGTGCTCGATGCCATTCGCAAGCCGTTAGGCCGAATGCCGGGCGCTGGCGACGACTTCCTGCTCTCCCCCTCTCAGCCACAGTGCTCGTTCCCCGATCCACAGACCGATCCGGAGTCTGAACGGTGCTGTGGTAGCTACCCATCCATCCAACCCCGGTGCGCAAACCGCCGTGGCAAATTTCCTCCCAGAAAGCAGAAAGCCGCCCTGAGCGGCGGCTTTCTTGAACTAGCCAAGCCCGATCCCGGGCCCTCCCTCAAATCACGCAGTGGCTCATTTCTTCAGCAGCGCCTTGAGGGCCTGCTGGAAACGCCGCGCGCTGACTGCATCGCTTGGGCTCGCAAGAACACGCGCGGCGTCCTGGGTCCAGGTCTGGGCTGGCTGTGGATCATTGCGGCGGGTCAGCAACTGCAGTTGCAACGCCCGACGGGCAGGCAACTGATCCGCCGGGGTCGGCACTTCCGCAGCCATCTCCAGGCGCAAAAGAGCTTCAGACGCATCTCCTGCGGGAGATGAAGACACGGCCTGCGCCCATGTGCTCCGCACGCTGGAAGAGACCTGCCCACCCAGTTCCTGAGCGGGTGGCAATTGGGCGGCATCGCGTGTCTCCCAAGCTGCAAGCAGGTGGGTCAGCGCCTCTCCGTGCGCCTGGGCGGCCAGTTTGCGCAGCGCTGCCTGGGCATGGTCCAAAGCATCGCGCTGAGCGCGGAAGGCCGCGTCGCCAAGCCGTGGACCACGCTGCTCCACAGGCCGCTCTCCAAATCGACCGGCCCGGTCTGTGCCATCGCGGCTTCCACGGGCATCCCTGCGATCGCGCTCGCCAGGTCGGCCACCGCGGGTGGACGCCGGTGCAGGTACATCGCGCCGCGCACCGGGCCTGTCGTCGCCACGCACAGCGACCACGGGGCGTGCTTGCGGCTTTGGAGCAGAAGCAACGGCTTCTGCAGCGTCAGCAGGAGCTGCGGCTTGCGCGTCATCATCGGCTGTCTTTTCAGGCAAGGCTTCTTGCGAAACCGGCGTGCTCTGGTCGGGAGCGCGTTTTTCAGCAGCGCGCTGTCCACGCACGGCTGCTTCCAGCGCAGCCAGAGCTGCCCGGATCTGCTGGGCATCGCCAGAAGCGTTCGCCTGCTCGACCGCCTTCGACGCGTCGAGGACGGCCCTGTCATGGGCGCTCATTTCCCCCGCAGCTTTCTCGCGGTCGGCCGTCTTGCGATTGAATGCTTCATCGATCGGCTTACGGAAAGCATCCCAGAGCTTCTGTTCGTGCTTGCGATCCAAAGGCACCGATTGGGCTTCCGCCTGCCAGCGCTGCTGAAGGTGCTTCACCGCATCGATGCGCAGCGTCGGGGCACTTCCCAGCACAGTGGCCTCCTCGATCATCGCGTGGCGGCGGGACAGGCTTTCCTTCTGCGCAGCCTCGAAAGGCGCCGACGCCGCGGAAAAAGCCTGCTTCCACTGCGGCTGCAGTTCTGCAAAAACTTTCTCGTTGACATGGCCACCTTCGCGCCACCGATCGGAGAACTGGTGAAGCGCACGATTTATCTGCTTCCAATCGGGCTTGCCGCCAGTGGACTGCGCGGCAGTCCAGGCCTGCAGTTCCTCGATGAGCGCCAGACGCTGCGCCTTGTGCTCGGCCGCGTCGGCACGCACTTTCTCAAGCCAGGCTTCCACCACCTTGTGGGCCGCGTTGCAGGCCTCATCAAACTTTTTCCACAGGGCGTGGTTCGCCTGCCCACCTTGGTCGGTCTGCTTCCATTGCTCACGCAACTGGCGCAGGCTTTCCTGGATCTTGCGGCCACCGAGGGCCTGCCCCTCGGGGCGCTGAAGAAGCCCCTCGGCGCGGGCTACCAGGTCCTCACGCACTTGGTCGGCGCTCCAGCGCTGCCAGCCCTGCAATTCGCCAGCGGCCACCAACGCGGTGTGCACTTCGTGTTCCAGGGATGCGTCGATATGCCGGCCATGCGGCTTCAGCACGGCGCGCAGCGCCGCTGCCGCTCCAGCGGACGCCTTGCCATGCCCCTGCGCTGTTTC
The DNA here is from genome assembly GCF_900112675.1 of Paracidovorax konjaci. Taxonomy (GTDB): domain Bacteria; phylum Pseudomonadota; class Gammaproteobacteria; order Burkholderiales; family Burkholderiaceae_C; genus Paracidovorax; species Paracidovorax konjaci. The sequence continues at coordinate 257,189 of NZ_FOMQ01000003.1, forward strand.
TTCCTGCAGCTTGACCAAGGCAGCGCGCACCGCCTGCTCGGCCTTTTCGCGAGCGACAGGGTCGGGCTTGGCAGTCCTTGCCGGCTTGGGCGCGGCCGCTTCAGAGGCTGCACTTTCAGAGACGGGTGCCTCGCCCCGGGCCATACGGAGCTCCTCAGCCCACACGGGAACCGGTGGCAACGGAGCCGCAGGGTTCTCCGCTGCGGCCGCGGCCTGCGCGATGGCGGGCTGGAATGCGTTCCACACCACAAGCAACTGGGTCCGGGAGGCGTCGAGTTGCGGCGGGAAGCGGGCTTCGACGCTGGGCCATGCAGCATCGCCCGACAATTCGTCGGCCTGCTGTTGCCAGCGATCCACGTCGACACGCAATGCGTCCAGTGCTGCCTGGGCATCGCGCCAGGGCTTCGTGGAAAGCACTTCAATGCGCTGTGCCAGCAGCACGGCGGCCTCGCGTTGGACCTGTACGCGGTGCTGCAGGTCTTCGATGATCTTCATGCGCTCCGCCAGCCGGGTCTTGAGCGATGCAAGCGGCTCGCGCGACAGCGGGGCACCGGCCTTTGCGGCATCGCGCTGCCATGCAAGCGCGTCCGCAATGTGGAGCCGTGAGCCTTCCAGCAGCGCGGTGGCTTTCTCGGCCCATTCCGCCGCGATGGCTTCCTGGCCCTTGGCACGGCGGATCTCGTCGAGGCGCTCGCGCACAGCACGGGCCGCGCCCTTGTCGCGGCCGCTCAGTTCCTTGAACACTTCCTGCAGTTGTTCGGGGCTGGGCTGGGAGGCCAGCCAGTCGCGGATGCGCGAGGCGCGTTCGCCCGAGGTGGCAGCGGAGAAAGCCCCGCCCGTCAACGCGTCCAGCGGATGCGGCTCGGAGGCTTTGGCCGGGGCCGGGTTCACTTCAGGGACGTCAGACATTTTGTTGCGAGAAGAAAAAGGAAACATGGTTCTGATCAGGAAGGGCCTGGTGCCGGCGGCACCTATGCCCAGGCACCGGCCCCGGGGACGGGCGGAACGCCAAAGGCGCTATTTTGGCCCGGTTTTGTTTGCCGATCCCCGTGAGCCGGCACGGGCCGCAGGGAAAAGCCGGCCACCGTGATGCATATAGGGGTGTTGAGGCAGGCTGCAACCGCCTTCCTCCAACGAGGCCTGCCTGCAGATGCAGGCGAGCCCCGGGAAAGCGGGGTTCAGCGGGTGGAGAGTGTAAGTTCCGCCTGGGGAGCCGTTTCGCCCCGGGCCGTGTCCACACGCGGGGCGCCGACGAATAGACGCTCCATGGGCAACCCCAACCCTGCGAGATGGTCGCGCACCGCCACGGCACGCGCCTGCGCAAGATCACGCGCGGCTGCAGCCGGTACTTTCATCTGCGACAGCAGCAGCGCCTCCATTTCCGGGACAGGCAGATCACGGGGCAGGCCCAGAAGATTGCGGGGCTTGGCAATGTCCGATCGGCGGTAGAGCTCCTTGAGCGCTTCCGGATAGGGCAGCGGGTCGCTGGCGGCAGAGCGCGCGGAGGGCAGCGCGCCAGACGGGGCCGCCGACGAGGCTTGGCGCCGCTGCTGCAGCAAGGCCACCTGCGCCGCCAGGCGTTCACGCTTCCAGCCGTCTTCCTCCCCCTCGGCGTACGCATGGCCGGTCACTGTCAACTGCAGGGTCGGGCGATCCCGCAGTGTCCGGGCCACCTTGCCCAGCCCCTCGCGCGCTGCGCTGTCCAGCAATGCACTGCCAGGAGCAAATGCGACGGTGCCCTGCTCCGCCGAGCTTCCCCCGAAGGCATTCGCCAGCAAGGAAAACGGTGACGCGACCGCCTTCAGCACCATGCTTCCGATGGCCCGCAGGATGACGGGGCCCAGGCTAAATTGCGGATCGTTGAGCGAACCGCTGATCGGAAGATCGAGATCGATCACGCCGTTGCTGTCTGCCAGCAGGGCCACTGCGAGCCGCACCGGGAGGCTGGCAGGGGCTCCCTGCACCGGTTCTCCGAAGGCGAGTTGATTCAGCACGAGCCGATTGGTGGCGGTCAGTTGCCCACCCGGCAAGACTTTGTAGCCCACATCCATGCTCAGCTTGCCGCGCTCGATGCCGTGCCCTGCATATTTGACGGCATAGGGCGAAAGCGGGGGCAACTCCAGGTCGCGCACACGGCCCTGCACATCCAAAGCGAGTGGCTTGGCGAGCGGGTTGAGCCGCCCGGAAATGTCGAGCGACGCGGTGCCCTGGACGCGGCCCTTCAATTCGAGCTCTGCCATTTCCGGAGCTGTGCCGCCAGGAATAGGTTCTGAAGAAAACGCGCTGAGCCTGCCGGCCAGTTCGCTGAGATCCGCAGAATAGTTCGGCTCGATGAAATAGTCGGTGAAACGCACAGCCCCGGCGGACACCGCCACCGGCCCGAAACGGACCACGGCTGCAGGCCGCGGCGGCTCAGCCGAGGGCGTCGCCGCCGCGGAAGGCTCGCCGCGGTCCCGGATCAGATCCTGCAGATTCAGCCGTCCGCTCTTCTGGAGCACGATGCGCGCAAAGAAGTCGCGCAGCGCGGTTTCGCGCACGTCCACGCTGACAGGCCGGCCAGGCGCCATGTCCACCTGAACGCCCTGAAAGGCAAGATTGCGCCACCGCAGCAGCTCTTCCCCACGCTCAACCACTGCGGACGATTCCGCCCCGAGTGCCGGCACGGAGGCAGCGCGCACCCGCACTTCGTCGAGCGCCGCGTTGCCACGCACCGATGCCGTGGCGCCGGCCGCAGCATCGGCATATTGCACGTCGCCCTCGAAGCCAGCCTCTGCCCGCACGACATGGACATTGAGCCAAGGGGCCACATAAGGCTCGAGGGCATGCAGAGGAAGGCGCTGCGCAGTCAGCCTGCCCTGAACGCTGAACGGAGCCATCGACAGCGTGCCGTCATAAGCCAGGCGTCCTGGCTCCCGCCGCCCGGCCCCCACCTGCGCGGACACCGTCAATGGCATGGGGAATGGCTGCTTGCCCGATGGCACTGGCGGGAAAGCCAGTTGCCGGGCATGCACCGCAATGGCAGACATCTGCAATTCCACGGGCACTGCGGGAACCGCATCCCGGAACGCGAGCGCGCCGTCGTTCACGGACACGTCCGCCAGTCGGACCGTCCATGGCGCGCCGGATTCCCGCCCACCGGCGCCGGTCGGAGGATCGGCCGATCCGAAAGACGAGGCCACCCACCGATCGAACATCCATCGCCCGTCGGCGCTGCGCTCGGCGCGCAACCGAGGCGCCTGGGCAGCGAGCCGGGCGACGGACACCGAACGTGCCGTCAGATCGATCCAGGCATCCTCGATCTGCAGCCGCTGCGCCTGCGCCCATGCGGAGGCCGGCATGGCCTCGGGATTTGTGCCGCCTGCCGCCTTCGGAGCTGCGCACCGCTCCGGCGAGGGGCACGCCACCGCCACCCCATCGGCCGACAGATGGGCGACCTTCGCGACCGTGGCCCCGGTGCGCTGGTTCCATGCAAAGCCTGCGTCGGCGTCGAGCACCGCATCGACCTGCGGCGCCAAGGCTGCCGCAGCGTAGGCCCCGAAAGCCGAGAGCGGCACGCCGCGAACCGACGCAGCCACCTGCCCCCGATCGGGCCAGGCCGTTCCTGCCGCCCGCAGCGTCGGCCCCCGCCCCACCGCCGAGGGCACGGCGTCTTGCCGCGCCATGCGCGCCTGCAACGCGAAGGGCACACCGCCAGCCCAGGGCCACGCGACCGATGAAGCCTGCGCCAGGACATCGTTCCACTCCAGCGCCACGGGGTGCATGGCCGCTTCGTCGCGCCATGCGATGCGGCCTTTCTGCACTGTCACCCGGTCGATCATCACCTGCCACGGCTGCGTCGAGGCCGGAGGCTCGGCGGGCTGAGTTGCCGCCCCGTCACGCGAGGCTCCGGGCCACACCAGCCGGCCTTGCGCGTCGCGCCGCACTTCGAGGCGCGGAGCCGCCCACTCCACAGAGGAAAGATGCACCACACGCTGCAGGGGCCGCACCGAAGCAGCACGCACTTCGAGCGCGTCGAACGCCACGGGGGCCGCGCCGGGCGGACCTTCCATCTGCACGTCCGCCAGACGCGCATTGCCGGTGACCGTCAAGCTGGGCTTGTCTTCCGCCTGCATGAAGTCGAATTCCAGCGCGGCATCCAGTCGGCCGGTGCGCAGGCGCAGCGGCACCCCGGAAGGCCAGTACGCGTGCAGCGGCGACAGGTCCAGGCCCTGGATGCGCAGCTGCGCCCGGGTATGCCGGTCGGCGGCGAACGGCGTGGCCTGCGCGCCGGAATCGAAGGCGCTCCCGTTGAGCGTGAACGCCAGCCTGGGCGTGACCGTGACCTCCCGGTCGGCAGGCAGATTGCTGAGGAAAGGGATGCCCAGCTCCAGCGCGTCCAAGGTGTGCGACTGCCCCGTCGCACGGTCGGAAAAGTCCACAGCGCCATTGCGCAGCACCAGGTTGTAGAGAGCAAAACGCGCCCCGCTGCTGCCTGCGTCTTTGTCCTGCGGCACGGACCGTCCTGCCCAACGCTGCAGCAGGTCGTCGATGTCATACCGACCGCCTTCCTCGCGGGTGATCCGCAGCCGCGGAGCATCCACCTCGACCGCATCGAGCACCGGCCCCAGTCTTACCAGGGACTGCAGTTCCATATCTATATAGATACGGCGAATCTCCAGCAATGGCGGCGCTTCTGGAAGCGCCGCCGCCACGGAGAGATCGTTCACCGCCAACTCCAGCGTCCAGGGCTTGAACTCCACACGGCCCACCTGCACACTGCGGCCCCACTGCGACAGCGACCAGTGTTCGATCCCCATGCGCACCAGCGTTGGCACGGTCAACCAGGCCACCGCCCATGCCAGCAGAACCAGGGCCACGCCGCGGGCCAGCCACCGCAACCAGGGGTTGCCGAAACGGGCACGGCCCTGTCGCGGCAGCGCTGCCGCCACCCACTTTTTGATCTGCGAAGAGATATTGCGCATGCCTGGATTCCAGCAGAAGCGCCAGCGGGCAAAAGGTAACAAAGCGCAAAAAGAAAGCCCGGTAGGACCTCGCGGCCGGCTACCGGGCTTGACGGCTGACACAACGGTCCTTTGCCATCGATTTGCACCATGGAGGGTGAAGGTCCATGGAGCAGGAGGCAAGGTATTGCCTCCAGGGGTTTGCCTTGGAAGTTTCCGCCTGCCCTGCCACGGCACTGCATGCCATCGGCTGGTGGTTTCGCTTCTTCCGGCGATGCCTGATCACTGTCAGACGCCTCCAATTTAACGAATCCCGCGCCGCCGTCCAAACGAGATTCGCAATCATCCCGGCGGAGCCGATTGGCATCCTTGAGATCCCCCGTCATTACCTTGTCACGTGGTGTCCAGGCACCCTGCAAAAACAGAGCTAAAACTGTGTTTGCATCCACCCATATGAGAATAAATTGATCTAAAGGATTGATTTCTTAGTATTGACCTTGCATTTAGAACCTTCCTAGAATCCGCGAGCTTTGAAAACCGAGGCTTTCAACCCACTCTCCATCGCTGCCGAACCCGGCGAAGTCGGTTCCCCACTCTCTGCTTCGCGCAGGCGTTGGGGCAAGGAACCGGATGGCGTACCAATCCAGGCGAGATGCCTGGCACGGAGTCCCCCCTGGTGGACCCCGCAACAGGCCTCGACTCAGAAAGGAAGAGCTATGACAGCGTCAGGAACAGTGATCGACGGAGCGCGAACGTTTGCGTCCGACGTGATCGACGGTTTCCTTGAAATCACCCACAGCGGTTTTGCGCTGGTGGGACTTACGGTCGCGTTTGGCGTCATCACCCTCACCGCCCGGCCGGACCTGCGCCAGGCCGGCGAAGAAAAACTCATGGGCTGGCTGCAGGCCCGGCAAGTGGCCATGACGGGCATTCCCATGGAGCCCGACGCCAGTGAACGCGCCACGGCCGTGAACCCGACCGAGCTGCCCAAGGAACAGGCTGCCGTGGCCTTCTGGCTCAGCAAGAAATACCGTGTCGCCCCCGAGCCTCTGGCCGCGCTGGTCACCGAAGCCTACGAAATCGGCGGCCGCACCAAGCTCGATCCCACGCTGATCCTGGCCATCATGGCCGTCGAGTCGAGCTTCAATCCTTTCGCGCAGAGCGCCGTCGGCGCCCAGGGCCTCATGCAGGTGATGACCCGCGTGCACACCGACAAGTACGAGAACTTCGGCGGCCACCGCGCTGCGTTCGATCCGGTGAGCAACCTGCGCGTGGGCGTGAAGGTGCTGCAGGAATGCATCGCGCGCGCAGGCTCGCTCGAAGGTGGCCTGCGCTACTACGTGGGCGCAGCCAACCTGCCGGACGATGGCGGCTATGCCATCAAGGTGATGGCCGAGCACATGCGCCTGCGCCAGGTGGCCAACGGCCGCTCGGTGCCCATCCTCACGCCGCCCGCGCCAGCGGCCCCTTCGGCGCCGCCCATGCTCTCCACGCAGGCGCCCCTGCAGACGCTGCCCGCCAAGGCCGCGGGCACGGCAGACGCCACGCCCTCCACGGCCGAGGACAAGGTCGCCCTGCTGTCGCCGGAACTCTGACCGCCTGCCTCCCTCGCCGCAACGCCGGCCGCTGGCCCAAGTGCCCTGGAGGGCTGTTGCACGACCGGCGCCTTCACCGGCCCTTGCGTCCGCTACACTCGCGGGGTACGCGACTGGCGATAGGCGCGGCGCTCCCGCAAGGGCAGATGCCGCCGCTGACGTGGAATCCGGCAGGAACCTCATCCTGTGAACCACTGGGAAGCGTACCGCACGGGCTGCAAGGCCCGCTGTGTTCCGCCGTTCGCCTGGGCAGCCCTTGTTTTCCAAGGGACACCATTCATAGGACTGCCACGCCATGTACCAACGCAACAACCTCGTCGAGCAAACCGATCCCGAAGTGTGGGCCGCCATCCAGGCCGAGAACGTCCGCCAGGAACAGCACATCGAACTGATCGCCAGCGAGAACTACGCCTCCCCCGCCGTGATGGCGGCGCAGGGCTCGCAGCTCACCAACAAGTACGCCGAAGGCTATCCCGGCAAGCGCTACTACGGCGGTTGCGAACACGTGGACGTGGTCGAGCAGCTCGCCATCGACCGCGTGAAGAAGCTCTTCGGCGCCGATGCCGCCAACGTGCAGCCCAACTCGGGCTCGCAGGCCAACCAGGCCGTGCTGCTCGCCTTCCTCAAGCCCGGCGACACCATCCTCGGCATGAGCCTCGCCGAAGGCGGCCACCTCACGCACGGCATGCCCCTCAACATGAGCGGCAAGTGGTTCAACATCGTCTCCTACGGCCTGAACGACAAGGAAGAGATCGACTACGACGCGCTGGAAGCCAAGGCCCGCGAGCACCGCCCCAAGCTCATCATCGCGGGGGCTTCGGCCTACAGCCTGCGCATCGATTTCGAGCGCTTCGCGAAGATCGCCAAGGAAATCGGCGCGATCCTCTGGGTGGACATCGCCCACTATGCCGGCCTGGTGGTCGCGGGCGTCTACCCGAACCCCGTGCCGCATGCCGACGTGGTGACGTCCACCACGCACAAGAGCCTGCGCGGCCCGCGCGGCGGCATCATTCTCATGAAGGCCGAGCACGAGAAGGCGATCAATTCCGCCATCTTCCCCGGACTGCAGGGGGGTCCGCTGGAGCACGTGATCGCCGCCAAGGCCGTGGCCTTCAAGGAAGCGCTGACGCCCGAGTTCAAGACCTACCAGGAACAGGTGGCCAAGAACGCCAAAGTGTTCGCAGAAACGCTGGCCGAGCGCGGCCTGCGCATCGTGAGCGGCCGCACCGAAAGCCACGTGATGCTGGTGGACCTGCGCGCCAAGGGCATCACCGGCAAGGAAGCCGAAGCCGCCCTGGGCCAGGCCCACATCACGATCAACAAGAACGCGATCCCGAACGACCCCGAGAAGCCGATGGTGACCAGCGGCATCCGCGTGGGCACGCCCGCGATCACCACGCGCGGCTTCAAGGAAGAAGAGACGCGCATCACGGCGAACCTCGTGGCCGACGTGCTGGACAACCCGCGCGACGAAGCCAATCTGGCCGCCGTGCGCGAGAAGGTGCACGCGCTCACGAGCCGCTTCCCGGTCTACCGCTGACCGGCGCGCGCCTCCCTGCCCCGCCCCGATGAAGTGCCCCTTCTGCAGCCACCCCGAGACCCAGGTGGTCGAAACGCGCGTGGCCGAGGACGGGGACTTCGTGCGGCGCAGGCGGCAGTGCGGCGCCTGCGACAAGCGCTTCACCACGTATGAGCGCCCGGAGGTCAACTTCCCCAACGTGGTGAAGAAGGACGGCCGGCGCATCGAATACGACCGCAGCAAGCTCATCGGCTCGTTCAGCATTGCGTTGCGCAAGCGGCCGGTGAGCACCACGCAGATCGACAGCGCCATCGAGCGCATCGAGGAAAAGCTCCTCAACCTGGGCCAGCGCGAGGTGCTGTCCAGCCGCATCGGAGAGCTGGTCATGCGCGAGCTGAAAAAGCTCGACAAGGTGGCCTACATCCGCTTCGCGAGCGTGTACCGCAGCTTCGAGGACATCGACGAGTTCCGGGCGCTCGTGGACGAAGTGCGCAAGTAGGTCCGGCCGGCGTGCAAGCCCCGTCTTTTCCGAGGGCGGCGTGGCGCAGCGCAGGCATTTGCTATCAATTAAATAGCAAACAATCGAATGGATCCGGCGGCATGGCGCACTTTTGATGCCTGAGCCGGCCTGAAGCCCCGCCTGGCCCTGCCTCGTGCGTGCAACGTGGCCCCGCCGCTGCGGCCGCGGTGTGCCGGGCATGGTCCTACGCGCAGCACTGTCCGGCCCCGGCACAATCGCCGGACGCGCCGCCGCGGCCCCGCGGCTTGCTCCCAGCGGGCCCGGCGCGGCCTCCGGCCGCCCCGTTGTGCCCCGCATTCCGCCCGCCGATCCATGCCGCATTCCGCACCGCCCTTTCCTTCCTCCTCTTCATCCCGCGCCTCCGCGCATCCCTGGCAGTTCTTCCGGGCCGGGGGCGTGGACCAGGTCGCCATCCGCTCAGGCGCCGACATCGCGCACCTGGCCGAGCTCGACCAGAAACTCTGGGTGGCTTTGGCCTGCCCCACGCGCGGCGTGGAGTTCGATGCGCGCACGCTGGATCTGATCGACGCGGACGGCGATGGCCGCATCCGACCGCCCGAGCTGCTGGCCGCCTGCGCCTGGGCCTGCGCCCAGTTGCGCGATCCGGACGAGCTGGCGCATCCCGGCGACACGCTGGCGATCGCCGCGCTCGACGAGGCCACGGAGGACGGCGCCGCGCTGGCCGCGCAGGCCCGCCGCATCCTCGCGCTGGCCGGGCGCGAAGGCGCCGACACGCTCACGCTCGCCGACGTGCTGGAGCGCAGCGAGCAGTTGAATGCCCAGCGCTTCAATGGGGACGGCGTGGTGCCGCCGCAGGCCGCGGAGGGCGACGAGGAGGCCCGCGAGGCGCTGGAGCGCATCATGGCCACGCACGGCAGCGTGCCGGCGGTGGCGGACCAGCCGGCGGGCGTGGACCGCAAGACGGCCGAGGCGTTCTTTGCCGAGGTGGATGCGCTCCAGAAATGGGCGGACGGCGTGCAGGCCCACCCCGAGGGCATGCCGCTGGGCGACCGCACCCTGCAGGCGGCGCAGGCCGTGCAGGCGGTGCGCCACAAGGTGGACGATTTCTTCACGCGTGCGCGGCTGGCCGCCTACGACCCGCGCGTGCGCTCCGCCATGCACCCCTCGGACGAGGACTACGCGACACTCGCGCGCCAGGAACTCTCCCCGGGATCGGACGCGGTGGCCGCCCTGCCCCTGGCGCCCTTCACGCCCGATGGCCACCTGCCGCTCGCGCGCGGCATCAACCCGGCCTGGACGGCCGCCGTCCAGGCGCTGCGCGAGAAGGCCCTCGAACCGCTGCTGGGCACGCACGCCGACACGCTGGCCGAGGCCGACTGGAAGCGCGTGCTCTCCGCGCTGCAGCCCTGCCTCAAGCAGCTCTCGGCCCGGCCGGCCACGCACCTGGACAAGCTCGATGCCGACACCATCCGCCAGTTGCACGGCAGCGGCGTGCGCGAGCGGGTGATGGCGCTGATCGCGCAGGACGAGGCCGAAAAGGCGCACAACGGCCACACGCTGGCGCTGGAGAAGCTGCTGCGCTTCAAGCGCGATCTGCTCCGGCTGCTGAACAACTTCGTCTCGTTCTCGGCCTTCTACCAGCGCGAGGGCGCGATCTTCCAGGCCGGCACGCTCTACCTCGATGCGCGCAGTTGCGACCTCACCGTGCAGGTGCCGGACGCCGGCCGGCACGCCAAGCTCGCCGGCCTGGCCAAGACCTATCTGGCGTACTGCGACTGCACGCGCAAGGGCAAGAAGATGGGCATCGTCGCGGCCTTCACGGCGGGCGACGTGGATTTCCTCTTCGTGGGCCGCAATGGCGTGTTCTACGACCGCGATGGCCTCGACTGGGACGCCACCATCACCAAGATCATCGAGAACCCCACCAGCATCGCCCAGGCCTTCTTCTCGCCGTACAAGAAGTTCCTGCGCATGATCGAGGAACAGGTGGCCAAGCGCGCCGCCGCGAGCGATTCGCGCGTGGAGAAGTCGCTCGGTGCCACGGCCGGCAGCCTGGCGAAGGCGCCCGCCAAGACGCTCACGGACGCCGCCGCCGCGCCCGCCGATGGCCAGCGCCGCGTGGACGTGGGCACCGTCGCGGCGATCGGCGTGGCGCTGGGCAGCCTCAGCGCGGTGGTGGTGGGCGTGTTCGCGAAGTTCGTGGACCTGGGGGCCTGGATCCCGATCGCGCTGGCGGGCATCGTGCTCGCCATCTCGGGCCCGAGCATGCTGATCGCATGGCTCAAGCTGCGCCAGCGCAGCCTCGGACCGATCCTGGACGCGAGCGGCTGGGCCATCAACGGACGCATGCGCATCAATACGCGCCTGGGCGGATCGCTCTCGCAGACGGCCCACGTGCCCCCGGGCGCGCGGCGCATGCTGGACGACCCGTTCCCCGAATCGCGCAAGCCCGCCTGGGCCGTGGCGCTGGTGGTCGCGGCGCTGGTAGTGCTGGGCGTGCTGGCATGGCGCATGGGCTGGTTCCACCGGGCACCCGCGGCACCGGCGCCCGCACCGGCGGTGGCAAACACCGCCGCGCCCGCTGCCACAGGCTCGGCGGTATCGCCAGTCGCTCCGGTATCCACCCCTTGACGCCGGCCACCACGGCACAGCCGTGACCACGCAAGGCTGTTCGCTCCACAGCGCATCTATTCGTTTTTGCACTCACCCGGCCGCTGCGAACGCCCACCATGTGGTCCGAAGGAGTCTAAACATGGGCGGATGCCTTTCCACGGACGCGTCTAGCCGACGCGCGTCCATTTACTCACCCACCGGCGGGGCCTCACCTCAGGGGCCGGCGGCCCGCCGCAGCACCTCAAGACCTACGGGGGGTGCCACGGAGCTGCCTTCTCGCCCAGGCTCGTCGACCTCGCCTACCGCGATGCTGCGGGCCAGTCTGCCGTCGCCGAAATCCGGCGCAACCAGTCCAAAAGGCGCGGGGCCATCGCGCAGTACGAACCTGGCGGCACCTCTGGCCGAGGTCCGCGGCTACATCGACCAGTTGCGGCAGTTCGATATCACTGGAAAGCAGGCGCCCGTCGCCGAGCAGGACGCACGCTGGCAGCGTTCCATGGTGGATGTGCAAAACACCCTGGAGCCCGGCCTGAAGCTGAAAGTATTCGATCTGTCGGATACAGAGTCTTCGAGCTTCAAGGAGGCAGTCAGCCACACCCGGCAGGGTGAGAAATGGCGCGCCCTGCTCAACATAGATCGGGGATTCGGGGCAGGCATACCCAAACACGTCGTCGCCGTGGAAGTTTCCGGCAAGAAAGGCGCACCCTCGGTCGTGGCCATCGACAGCCTCTGGGCCTGCGCGGAAACCTCACGCATTCTTCCCAAAGCGCTGGAGGGCACCCATGCGAGTCTGGAGCTGATCAACACCGGCATGCAGAAAGGCCCCGTGGGATGCGCGGTATTCGCCCTGGAGGTCGCCAAGGAGATGCTGCATTCGGGCAAGGCCATGGAAAAAATGCACTCCAAAAACGGCAAAGGCGAGGATCTAAACGATCAAGGCATTCGATTCGCCGTGAAAAATGGCAAACAATCACTGCCGCCGGCATTTTTCAAGCACACCACCTCGAAGAACGTTCTGGACGATCTCCCGCAGGAAACCCGCCGCCATGTCGAGCAGCACTTCACAGAACACCTGAAGGAACGCCAGGACGCGCGGGGAAAGACGATCGCTTACAGCAACTCGATCGAGATGGCGCGCATCCGGATGATGGAGCAGGTGCTGGAGGCAGCCGGCTCCCGTGCGTCAGAGTAGCGACGAACGGATCGGTGCCACCGCGTGCACCACGTCGCCGCACTGCGCACGGTGGCGCAGGGCGTGGTCAGCCAGCACGATGGCCAGCAGCGCCTCGGCGATGGGCGCGGCGCGGATGCCCACGCAGGGGTCGTGCCGGCCCTTGGTGACGACCTCGGTGCTGTGGCCGTGCACGTCGATGGATTCGCGCGGGCTGATGATCGAACTGGTGGGCTTGATCGCGATGGTGACCTCGATGTCCTGGCCCGAGCTGATGCCGCCCAGCACGCCGCCGGCATTGTTGCTGGCGAAGCCACCCGGCGTGAGCGAATCGCCGTGCGTGGTGCCGCGCTGGACCACGCTGCCGAAACCGGCGCCGATCTCCACGGCCTTCACGGCATTGAGGCCCATCATCGCGTGGGCGATGTCGGCATCGAGCTTGTCGTAGAGCGGCTCGCCCAGGCCCACGGGCACGCCGGTGGCCTGCACGCGCAGGCGCGCACCGCACGAATCGCCCGCCTTGCGCAATGCGTCCATGTATTCCTCGTAGCGCGCGACATCGGCCACGGGCGCGAAGAAGGGGTTGGCATGCACGTGGTCCCAGCTCTCGAACGGGATCTCCAGCTCGCCGAGCTGGGTCATGCAGGCGCGCAACTGCACGCCGTATTTCTCGTGCAGCCACTTGCGCGCCACCGCGCCGGCCGCCACCGTGGGCGCCGTGAGGCGCGCGGACGAACGCCCGCCGCCGCGCGGGTCGCGCAGGCCGTACTTGTGCCAGTAGGTGTAGTCGGCATGGCCCGGGCGGAAGCTCTGGGCGATGTTGCTGTAGTCCTTGCTGCGCTGGTCGGTGTTGCGGATCAGCAGGGCGATGGGGGTGCCGGTGGTGCGGCCCTCGTACACGCCCGAGAGGATCTCGACCGCGTCGGGCTCGCTGCGCTGGGTGACGTGCCGGCTGGTGCCGGGCCGGCGGCGATCGAGGTCGCCCTGGATATCGGCCTCGGACAGCGCCATGCCCGGGGGGCATCCGTCGATCACGCAGCCAATGGCCGGTCCATGGGATTCACCGAAGTTGGTGACTGCGAATAAGGTGCCGAGTGTGTTGCCGCTCATGGCGCGGGATTATCCCAGAGCCGCTTGCTGGGTCGAGGCCACCAGCGTAGCGCGCCCTCGGATAAAGACAGCGTGCTTCATCCACAGTGCGCAGCCTTCAAGTACCTGCGGCCGCGCCCATCGAGAGGCCGCGGAGCAGGCCAAGCCAGCAGGCGCCGCGGAACCGGCTTCGCCGGGCCGCTGGCGTCGTCACCCTTCCCGACGCGCGCAGCGCGTCGAGAGAAGGGGGAAGCCGCGCAGCGGCTCAGGGGGTCGCTTCCTTCTCCTCAGGCCAGTCCCGGATGTAGGCCTTGAGCATCTTGTTCTCGAAGTTCTGGCTGTCCACCACGGCCTTGGCGACGTCGTAGAAGCTGACCACGCCCATGAGCATCTTCTTGTCCATCACCGGCATGTAGCGCGCGTGGCGGTTGAGCATCATGCGGCGCACCTCGTCCATTTCGGTCTCGAGCGTGCAGGTGAGCGGCGCATCGTCCATGGCCGTGCGCACCAGCAGCGTGCCCACGCCGCCGCCGTTCTTGACCACGGCCTGGATGACTTCGCGGAAGGTGAGCATGCCCACGAGGTCGCCATGGTCCATCACCACCAGCGAGCCGATGTCCTTCTCAGCCATAACCTCGACGGCTTTCGCCAGGGGTTCGTCGGCCGTGACGGTGTAGAGCGTATTGCCTTTGACGCGGAGGATGTCGCTGACTTTCATGGGGGAGGTCTCCAAGGGGACGCCGCGCCGCACGCGGGGGGTGCGGGGGCCGGGGTTGCCCGCGCAATATAGCCCACAATGTTGCGCTGCGATCACACATAGGAGACAACGGATGCCCGGCCATTCCGACCCCGGCTTCGACACGCTGGCGCTGCACGCAGGCGCCGTGCCCGATCCCGCCACCGGCGCGCGCGCCGTGCCCATCCACCTGACGACGTCGTTCGTCTTCGAATCGAGCGACCACGCGGCCTCGCTCTTCAACCTGGAGCGGCCGGGGCATGTCTACAGCCGCATCAGCAACCCGACCAACGCCGTGCTGGAGCAGCGCGTGGCGGCGCTGGAGGGCGGCGTGGGCGCCATCGCGGTGGCGAGCGGCCAGGCCGCGCTGCACCTGGCGATCTGCACGCTGATGGGCGCGGGCGGGCACATCGTGGCCAGCACGGCGCTCTACGGCGGCTCGCAGAACCTGCTGCACTACACGCTGCGGCGCTTCGGCATCGAGACCACCTTCGTGCGGCCCGGCGACCTGGACGGCTGGCGCGCCGCCGTGCGGCCCGAAACGCGCCTCTTCTTCGGCGAGACCGTGGGCAACCCGGGCCTCGACGTGCTGGACATCCCGGCCGTGGCCGAGATCGCGCATGCCGCAGGCGTGCCGCTGCTGGTCGATTCGACCCTGACCTCGCCCTGGCTGATCCGGCCCTTCGAACACGGGGCCGACCTGGTCTACCACTCGGCCACCAAGTTCCTCTCGGGCCATGGCACCGTGATCGGCGGCGTGGTGGTGGACGGCGGCAGCTTCGACTGGGACGCCTCGGGGCGCTTCCCGGAGCTGGCCGCGCCCTACGCGGGCTTCCACGGCATGGTGTTCTCGGAAGAATCCACCGTCGGGGGCTTCCTGCTGCGCGCGCGGCGCGAGGGGTTGCGCGATTTCGGCGCCTGCATGAGCCCGCACACGGCGTGGCTGATCCTGCAGGGCATCGAGACGCTGCCGCTGCGCATGGAGCGGCACATGCGCAACACCGGGCGCGTGGTCGAGTTCCTGGCAGCGCACCCGTTCGTGGCGCGCGTGGGCCATCCGCTGCTCGAATCCCATCCGAGCCATGCGCTCGCGCAGCGGCTGCTGCCGCGCGGCGCGGGTTCGGTGTTCAGCTTCGACCTGCGCGGCGACCGCGCGCAGGGCCGCGCCTTCATCGAATCGCTGAAGGTGTTCAGCCACCTGGCCAACGTGGGCGACTGCCGCAGCCTGGTGATCCATCCGGCCAGTACCACGCATTTCCGCATGGACGACGAGGCGCTCGTGCAGGCGGGTATCACGCAGGGGACCATCCGCCTCTCGATCGGGCTGGAAGACCCCGACGACCTGATCGACGACCTCAAGCGCGCGCTCAAGGCGGCCGAGAAGGCGGGCAGTGGCGCCGGCAGTGGAAAGGCAGGTGCGTGATGCAGGTGACCGTGAACGGCCACGCGGCCTATGCCTACACGGGCGGCAAGCCCTTCGACGCGGCCCGGCCCACCGTGGTCATGGTGCACGGCGTGCTCAACGACCACAGCGTGTGGGGCTTCCAGAGCCGCCATCTCGCCCACCACGGCTGGAACGTGCTGGCCGTGGACCTGCCGGGCCACGGCCGCAGCCAGGGCGATGCGCCCGAGAGCGTGGAGCAGGCCGCCGGCTTCGTGGTGGACCTGCTGCACGCCCTCGGCGTGGAGCGCGCGGCGCTCGTGGGCCACAGCTGGGGATCGCTGATCGCGCTGGAGGCGGCCGCGCGCCTCGGGACCGCCGCCACGCACCTCGCGCTCGTGGGCACGGCCTACCCGATGAAGGTCTCGCCCGCGCTCATCGAGGCCGCGCTGAACGAGCCCGAGAAAGCGCTGCGCATGGTGAACGTGTTCTCGCGCAGCAGCCTCGCCTCGCCCTCCGGCGCGGGCTTCTGGGCCTTCGGCGCGGGCATGGCGCTCGGGCGGCGCGTGCTGCGCAGCAACCCGCGGGTCAACGTGTTCCACCGCGGCTTCGTGGCCTGCGACCGCTACGCCGGCGCCGAAGCGGCGATCGCCGCCCTCGCCTGCCCGGTGCTGTTCGCGCTGGGCGCGCAGGACCAGATGACGCAGCCCCGCGCCGCGCAGGGGCTGATCGCCGCGGCGCGCGGTGCGGGCCTGTCGGTGCGCGTGGAGATGCTGCCCGTGGGCCACCACCAGATGACCGAAGCGCCGGAGGAAACACTGGCCGCGCTGCGCGCCTTCCTGGGCACCTGAGGATCGGTGGCGCCAACGCGGATACATGCCTGAAGCAAAAGATGCCCCATGCCGCCGTATCCATTCAATAGTTTGCTATTAATTCAATAGCAATCCACTCCCTCCCGGCCTTTCGCCAGCATGGCGGGGCCGGGCCTGCGGTGGAACCGCGGCCCATCCGGCCGCTTCACGGGAGCGCACCCATGCCTTCGTCCGATTCCCCCGCCGCCGCACTGTGGCGCCTGGCCGGCCTGCCCGGGCAGGCGCTCGAATGGCTCGACCTGCCCGGGCGCGACCCGGTGTTCCCGTCGTCGTTCGCGGTGGGCACCGCGGCGCAGTCCTCCATCGCCGCCGCGGCATTGGCCGCCTGCGAGCTGGGGCACGTGCGCGGCGGCGAGCGCCAGCGCGTATCGGTCGATGCGCTGCATGCCGCCGTGGAGTGTTCGGGCTGGTTCGCGCTGGACGGCGTGGCGCCCGACCCGTGGGACACGTTTTCGGGCCTCTACCGCTGCGCGGACGGCCACGTCCGGGTGCACGCCAACTTCGCCCACCACCGGGACGGCGCGCTGCGGCTGCTGGGCCTGCCGCCGGAAACCGCCACGCGGGCCGACGCGGAGCGGGCGATGGCCGGCTGGGGCGCACTGGATTTCGAGACCGCCGCCGCCGAACGCGGGCTGGTGGCCACCGCGCTGCGCACCTTCGCCGGGTGGGATGCCACGCCCCAGGCCCAGGCCATCGCCGCGCAGCCGGTGATGGCGATCGAACGCATCGGCGATGCGCCGCCCCTGGCACTGCCGCCGCTGGTGGGCGGCGCGCGGCCGCTGGCGGGCGTGCGCGTGCTGGACCTGACCCGCGTGCTCGCCGGCCCGGTCGCCGGGCGCGCGCTGGCCGCGCTGGGCGCGGACACGGTGCTCGTCAATGCTCCGCACCTGCCCAACATCGACGCGATCGCGGACACGAGCCGCGGCAAGCGTTCGGCGCACGCCGACCTGCGCACGCCCGAGGGGCGCGAAGCGCTCTGGCAGGCGGTGGACGGCGCGCACGTGTTCTCGCAGGGCTACCGGCCCGGCGGCCTGGGCGCGCTCGGGTTTTCGCCGCAGGCGCTGGCCGGGCGGCGGCCGGGCATCGTCTGCGTGTCGCTCACGGCCTACGGCACGCAAGGACCATGGGCCGGCCGCCGGGGCTTCGATTCGCTGGTGCAGACGGCCATGGGCTTCAACCACGCCGAGGGCGAGGCCGACGGCCGCGGCCGGCCGCGCCCGCTGCCGATGCAGATCCTCGACCAGGCCAGCGGCTGGCTCATGGCCTTCGGCGCGGCGGCCGCGCTGCGCCGCCAGCAGCAGGAGGGCGGCAGCTGGCATGTGCAGGTGTCGCTCGCGCAGACGGGGCATTGGCTGCGCGGCCTGGGCCGCGTGCCGGGCGGGCTGCAGGCCGCGAAGCCGGATTTCGGCCCCTACCTCGAAGAAACGGATTCGGGTTTCGGCCGGCTGCGGGCCGTGCGCCCCAGCGCCGTGCTGGAACGCACGCCGGCGCGCTACGAAAGGCGCTCGGAGCCGCCGGGCAGCTCGCCGCTGCGCTGGTGAGCGGTGCCCAGCGCGGGCGTGAGCAGGCGGCACAGGCCGGTGAGGTCTTCGACGGCGTCCGGCGCCGCGCCCTCGTGCGGCCAGACACCCGCGCCCCGGTTGATCCACACGGCCTGCATGCCCGCCTGCATCGCGCCGTGGGCGTCGAGCGTGGCGTCGTCGCCCACGTGGAGCACCGCCTCGGGCGGCACGCCCAGTTGCTCCGCCGCCGCGTGGAAGATGCGCGGGTCGGGCTTGGCGATGCCGAATTCACGCGCCGTCACGCTGCCCTGGAAATAGCCGTCGATGCCGATGATCCGCAGGTTGGCGTTGCCGTTGGTGAGGGCCAGCACGGGATAGCGCTCGGCCAGGAATTCGAGCGCGGCGATGGCGTCGTCGTACAGATCCACGCGCTGGCGCTCGGCGAAGAACACATCGAACGCGCCATCGGTGAGGGATTCGTCCTCGCCCGCGCGGCGCAGCGCGGTGCGGATGCTCTCGCGGCGCAGCGCGCTCAGATCGTGCGACAGATGGGCATGCGCCTGGACCACCTCGGCGCGGATCACGGCGTCGGACTGCGGATCGGCCAGCAGCGCGGCGGCGGCCGGCGCATGCGGAGCGAGCCAGTCGTTCATCACCTGGCGGGCCCGGTGGATGGTGGGCCACACCGGCCAGAGGGTATCGTCGAGATCGAGGGTCACGGCACGGATGCGGGCGGTATCGAGCATGGTGGCCGAGAATAGCGCAATCGTTTGTCACAATGCCCGGCTGAAGCGCGGCGCGATAAATAGCCGTCTGATTCTGAGATAAACCTGCGCTACTGCGTTTTCACACTGTGCAACATAATTGCAGGCAGCACAGCCATTCTCTATAGATGCGTGGCGGGAACATAATGGGAGGAAGGAAGTGACCGAATCGAACGTGACCCGGACCCACTCTTCGAGCTGCGATCTGGCAGGCACGGTTCCACATGGTTTTGTAACCGTTTCAATTCAAACGTATTACTCCATACAGCACGTTCAGGCAGCAGCATTGTTCACCCGGAATATCCGTAGCTTAGAGAGCAATCTGAAGGGTGCCCCGTGGAGTGAAGAGGACAGAGTTGCTGGACTAGCTTATGTTGCTGCAGCACTGTTTTCTGCTGTGGCTTTTTTGGAAGCGCTTGCGAGCGAACTCTATGCAGATGCCATGGTGCCCCACGCTGGGCATTTGAAGCACCTAAGTGCAGGCGCGATCGCAGCTGTCGCTGCTGCAGCCGAGAATAAGCAACTCCAACGATCGCCCATCACCGCGAAATTCGACGCCTTGCTTCTCGCAGCAGGCAGAGACAGGTTAGACAAAGGAGCCACGATTTGCCAAGACGTTGAGCTTGTGATTGATCTCCGCAACGAACTCACCCACTACAAAGCTGCGTTTTTCGATATGGGAACTACAGGAATGAACCGTATGGGTGCATTCGTAGACGGAAAGCTCAAGCGGGCAATTTCCAGAAAGTTTCTCCCTCGAGATGACTCCACAAGTCAGGCTAACTCATGGATGGGAGCCGGATGTTGCCAATGGGCCACGAAGGCGGTAGTCGCATATGCCGAAGCGGTTTCATCCGCGTTGGGGATGCGACCTCTTCATGACCACGTTCGGAAAGCTCTGAGTCTTGAGGAAAACTCTGGTGATGTCTCGGGCGATCTATCAAGCCTCACCCTCGACAAATAGAAGTGACGGCGCTATTTCCTTAATCACGCCATGGCGCACAAAAACCCGGCTCCCCACCTGGGCGTCCCCACGCGCCTGCAGCAGGCCCCCGCCAGGCAACGCCACGGTAGCCACGCCCGCTACGACGGTTGTGACATCGCCCACCTGCAGCAGACGAACCGACATCAGATCCACGAACTGTCGGTAGGCGTTACGCATGGGTTTCAACCGCAATGGTTTGGCACAGGCTCGGACGGCTCCATTCGATGGACGTGCTGCGCACTATGCCCATCACCGTCTGGGCATCCCGAAAGCGCACGAACTGACCCGGCACGATCACGCCAGTTTCGGGCAACACCTGCATCCGCAGGGTCACGTGCTACTGGCGGCGGGTGTCCGACAGCTCGGCGATGCCCCACGCGCGGTGGACGTCGGCGTGGGTGATCAGAGCGTGGGTGACCTGGGGCGCCAGCATGTTGCCGGCGGTACCGGCGCGGCTGAAAGGCCCGGACACCCCCGCGCTCATGCCCCCGAGAAACACCCGGTTGTAGCCCGGGCGATCCACATATTCGGTGCCGACCACCTCGGCGGCGGCGCCCAGGATCTCGAAGTCCGGCGTGATGCCGCCCCAAGCCTAGGGTGCTGACGCGTAGCGTAGGAGCACGCGCAGCACCGGATCCGTGACGTGCGGCTGTGGCGATGTCGTTGATCGCTTCGATGTAAGTGCCCTGCAGCGCCAGGCGCCCACCGGCACCAAATGACCTGCACCCTTCCTGCCGTACCAAGGTGAAGTAGCAAGGAGTCCGCTCATCAGGATGACGGACATGAGGAAGAGCAAATTCACCGAGGAACAGATCATCGGGTTCCTGAAGCAGGCCGAGGGTGACACAATTTTCAATTTCATCCCTATCTCCTTTAAATGAAGCCGCACTCGCTAGACCTTGATGACTACCAAGACATGGTTGCGATGTTCCATAGCGAGAGCCAGAGAGGCGCGGCAGTGCTCGCTGGAAGCTACTTAGAAAACTTTCTGGGCACCTATCTGGAGTCTCGGATGGTTGACAAATCCATGAGTGACAAGATTTTTGGAGCCAGCGGTCCTCTGTCCTCGTTTTCTCAGCGCATCGACTTCGCACACGCATTTGGTTTTCTACAACCCAAAGTTTGTCGCCAACTCCACCTCGTAAGAAAAATACGGAACCACTTTGCTCACCATCCAAAAGAGGCGTCGTTCAGCGCCAGCCCTGCCAAAGACTGGGTTACTAACTTGGCTGCAAATCCGCCACGTGATTCTGAAAGCGCCGGTCTCTTTGCCCCAGACGATGGAAGGCTGATCTACTTGATCACTGTCGGAATGCTCTTCATCGAGATGCAACGCCTCCTCGTCACAGGAAAAGGTGTGCCACTCGATGAGGGCGCGGAGCCATCAGCCGACCGTCCTGTCGTTTCCTGACACAAAACATCTTTTCCTAAATTCACGACGTTTCATCCCACTTAAGCCCGGCAAATCTCGATTTATCGCACCTCTCTCGTTTCCCTTATCTCACTCCCGTTCACCCGGCGCGCCCACCCGGCCGCCGTGCCCACCCCTCAACGACCGACCCGATGCCGTCCATGCCCGCGCCCGCCGCCGCCCATCCGCCGACCGCCTCCCGCACCGCGGTGCTCCTGTGCAACCTGGGCACGCCCGAGGCGCCCACCGCGCCTGCGCTGCGGCGCTACCTGGGGCAGTTCCTGGCCGACCCGCGCATCGTGGAGATCCCGCGCGCCGTGTGGCTGCCGATCCTGCACGGCATCATCCTGCGCATCCGCCCCGCCAAGTCGGCCGCCAAGTACGCCAGCATCTGGATGCCCGAGGGCTCGCCGCTCGCCGTCTGGACCGAGCGGCAGGCCACGCTGCTGCGCGGCTGGCTGGGCGAGGCGGGCCTGCGCGTGCAGGTGCGCCACGCCATGCGCTACGGGCAGCCCGCCATCGCCGCGCAGCTCGAGGAGCTCCAGGCGAGCGGCGTGGACCGCGTGCTGGTGCTGCCGCTCTACCCGCAGTATTCGGGCACCACCACGGCCAGCGTGGTGGACGACGTCTGCGCCTACGCCACCCGCACGCGCCGGCTGCCGGAGCTGCGCTTCGTCAACAGCTACCACGACGACCCGGGCTACATCGGCGCGCTGGCGCAGAGCGTGCGCGCGCACTGGCAGCGCGAGGGCGGGCCGGCCGAACTGCTGGTGATGAGCTTCCACGGCATCCCAGAGCGCGCGGTGCGCCTGGGCGATCCCTACCAGCAGGAGTGCCTGGCCACGGCCTCGCTGCTGGCCCAGGCCCTGGGCCTGCCGCCCGAACGCTACCGGGTGACCTTCCAGTCGCGCTTCGGCAAGGCGAAATGGCTGGAACCCTATACCGAGCCCTCGCTGATCGCCCTGGCGCAGCAGGGCACGCGCAGTGTCGATGTCATGTGCCCCGGCTTCACCAGCGACTGCCTCGAAACGCTGGAGGAAATCAACCAGGAGGCGCGCGAGGCGTTCCTGCACGCGGGCGGGACGGACTTCCGCTACATCCCGTGCCTGAATGGCGACGGCGCCTGGATCACCGCGCTCAGCCGGATCGCGCAGCAGCACCTCGCGGGCTGGGAGAGCGGCCCGGCGCGCGTGCCTGCGGCCGCCTGACGCGCGCACCGGCCGGACCGTCCCATGTTCCGCATCCGCCTTTCCCTGGCCTTTGCCGCGCTGGTCGCGCTGGTGTGCATGCAGGCCGCCTTCGTCTACTGGGGCGCCAACCGCGTCTACAACTTCACGCAGCACAGCCGGCTCGCGAGCGACATCCTCACCGAGCTGAACGAACTCGCCGCCAACAAGCAGCGCCTGCGCGTCTGGGCCTCGCAGCGGCTCATGAACGTCGATGCCTCGGTGGAGGTGCGCGATGGGCTGCTCGCGAGCATGAAGAAGAACGCGGCCCAGCTGCGCCAGCTCACCGAGCGCGACACCGCCCTCTGGGCCGAAATGGCCGAGGAGGAAGGCATCGCCACGCCGCCCGAGGTGCCCGAGCTGAACGCCGCGGCGCGGCTGTTCGACACCAACATCGCGGCCGTGCAGGCGCGCCTCGTGCTGCTGCAGCCCCTGCAGCCGGGCGCGGAGTTCGCGTCGGTGTGGCACGAGCTCAACCAGGTGTTCGACCTGGCCGACGGCCGCGACCTGCGCGAACTGCTGGGCGGCGCGATCGAGCGCCAGCGCCGCGCGGTGCCCATGGCGCGCGCGGACACCGAGCGCGGCCTGCGCGAGCTGCGCACCCAGGCGGTGGCCATGGCCATCCTGACGCTGGCCACCGCCATCGTGCTGGCAGCCCACCTCACGCGCCGCCTGCAGCGCCCGCTGGACCGCCTGCTGGCCGGCACGCGCGCGCTGCAGGCCGGCGCGCTCGACCACCGCGTGGAAACGGGCTCGCGCGACGAGTTCGACCGCGTGGCCGAACACTTCAATGCCATGGCGGCCGAACTGCAGGAGCACCGCCGCATGGCCGATGCCGCGCGCCGCCGGCTGGAAGATGCCGTCGAGGCCCGCACCGCCGAACTGCGCACGGCCCACGAAGCGCTGCAGCGCAGCGACGAGCGCCGCCGCCAGCTGTTCGCCGACCTGAGCCACGAACTGCGTACGCCCGCCACCGCCATCCGCGGCGAGGCCGAGATCGCGCTGCGCGGCGGCGACCGCCCGCCCGCCGAGTACAGGCAGACCCTGGTGCGCATCGTGGGCGCCGTGGAGCAGCTCACCGGCGTGGTGGAAGACCTGATGCTCGTGGCGCGCGCCGAGGCCGACCAGCTCGTCGTGCGGCCCGCCCGCATGTGCCTGGGCGCCCTGCTGCGCGACGCGGCCGAACAGGCGGAAGCGCTGGGCGCGCTGCACGGCGTGCACGTGCGGCTGGAATCCGCCCTTTCGCCGGACGGCGCCGCGCCCACGGACGACGGCCTGAGCGAGGTGCCCCTGCTGCACGCGGATGCCGAGCGGTTGCGGCAGGCGCTCATGATCGTGCTGGACAACGCCGTGCGCTACTCGCATGCCGGGGGCACCGTGCGCCTGGGCTGGCAGGTGGCCGCCGACGGCGGCATCGACATCGAGGTGCGCGACGAAGGCATCGGCATCGACGCGGAGGAACTGCCGCTCGTGTTCCAGCGCTTCATGCGTGGCAGCCGTGCGCGGGCGCACCGTGCGGACGGCACCGGCATCGGCCTGTCTATCGCCCGATCCATCGTCGAAGCGCACCAGGGCAACGTTGCCATCGAGAGCGCGCAGCCCGGGGGCACCCGGGTGCGCCTGCACCTGCCCCCTGCCTGCGTGGTCCCCGCCGGCGCGCAGGCGCCTGAAGGATTCCAGCCATGAACCAGACACCCCCCCGCTCCTTCCCGTACCGCACAGGCGGCGGCCGCAGGGAGGCCGCGCGATGAGCCAGTCCCCGATCCTGATCGTGGAAGACGATCCGCGCGTCTCCGACTTCCTGCAGCGCGGCCTGCGCGCGGAGGGCTACGGCGTACAACTCGCGCGCACCGGCACCGAGGGCCTGGCGCTCGCGCGCACCGGCGAACACGGGCTGCTGATCCTCGACGTGATGCTCCCGGGCATGACGGGGCTCGATCTCTGCCAGTCGCTGCGGGCCGAAGGGCTGCAGGTGCCGGTGCTGATGCTCACCGCGCTCAGCACCATCGAGGACAAGGTGAACGGCCTGAAGCTCGGCGCGGACGACTACCTCACCAAGCCCTTCGCCTTCGAGGAATTGCTGGCGCGCATCGAGGCACTGCTGCGGCGCGGCCGCGAGCAGCGGCCCAAGGCCACCGCGCTGCAGGTGGCCGACCTGGTGCTGGACCTCGAACGCATGCAGGCCAGCCGCGCGGGCAAGCCCATCGCCCTCACCGCCAAGGAGCTGGCCTTCCTGGAACTGCTCATGAGCGCGCCAGGCCGGCTGTGCAGCCGCGAGCGCATCCTCTCCAACGTGTGGGGCGTGCACGAGGACCCGCTCACCAACGTGGTGGACGTGTACGTGCGCCGCCTGCGCGCCAAGATCGACGACGGCCACCCGGTCGCCCTGCTGAAGACCGTGCGCGGGCTGGGCTACCGCCTGGACGACAGCGTGGCGTGACGGGGTGTGTCTGGGGGAGCCGGGGCAGTGCGCGGCCCCGGGCGCATTCATCCTGCGTTCATGAAGCCGTCAGCGGACCTTCATCGCGCAGCCACGCCTGCGTTCATGCGAGCGCCGAACAATGAAGTCCTGCCCCGATGAAAAGGCAGCACCGCAGACAACGGTGATTTGTTCGACTCTCCAAGGAACCCTCATGACCATGATCCGCGCAGCTTCCATCGCAGCCACCGTGCTCGGCCTCTCGGCCCCTGTCTTCGCACAGGCGCCGGCCGCGGCGCAAGGCTGCCAGCCCATCACCGAGAAGCAGGTGACGGCCCTGTTCGACCGCTGGAACGCGTCGCTGCAGACGCTGGACCCCGACAAGGTGGTCGCCAACTACGCGCCGGACGGCGTGCTGCTGGCCACGGTCTCCAACCAGCCGCGCACGACCACGGCGCAGATCCACGACTATTTCGTGAAGTTCCTGAAAAGCCACCCGGAGGGCAAGATCGACAGCCGCGTGGTGCGCATCGGCTGCAACGTGGCGCAGGACGTGGGCACCTACACGTTCGCCTTCAAGGACGGCAAGAAGGTGCATGCCCGCTACACCTACGTGTACGAGTTCGTGGGCGGCGACTGGAAGATCGCCCACCACCACTCCTCGGCCATGCCCGAGACAGTCGCCGCCAAGTAAGCGGGCCGGCGCGGACCGTGCGGCGGCGTGCATTGCGCCGCCGCGGCACGGCGCCGCAGGCCTTCTCCTTCCCCTTCCCTTTTCCCTGCCTGCCAAGCCGGGGGCCTTGGTGCCCCGGCGGTCCAGGAACGCAATCGCCATGGCCCATCCGAATCCGCGCCCATCGCACCCGGCCGCGCCGTGCGCCGCCCTGCGCTACCGGCATCTCTTCCACGACCATGCCCCCTGCCAGCCGCAGCGTGCGCGGCGCCACGCGCGGCCGCAGCCGCCGGGCGCGGGGGACGCGCCATCGCCCGGCTGAGGGAACCGAATCGTGGCTGGCGGCAAGCGGCGCACAGGCGGGTGCCGCCGCAGCGGCCCCCGGCGGAACGGGCCGTACCGGATCAGACCAGCGGCGTGTGCGACAGGCGCCGCGCGTTCGCCACGGCGGCCCGCCGCACGGGGGCCATGCCCTTGCCGAGCACGCCCACCGCCGCGTCCTGCCACTGGCGCGCCAGCGCCGGGCCAATGGCCATCGTCCAGGGGGTCCACCAGAGGCGCGCCATGCCGGCGGCCATGGTTTGCTGGGCCAGCAGGGCCTGCGTGCCCATCGCGGCCCAAGACTGGACGAAGGCCCACTGCTTCTCGGCCACCATGCGCCCGAACTCGCGCCGGTCGCGCTCCGAGGGGTTGCCGCCGGCCAGGGCCATGCGGGCGACGCGGTGCGCCACCACCGAGGGCACGGCCATGGCGAGCTGTGCGCCCTGGAAGGCCAGGGCCTGGGTGCGGCGGGAAGATCGGATGGGCATGGGCATTCCTTGGTGTGGACTGAGAGCCCACTCTAGCCCTGCCCGTTGCCGGCCTGCTGTCAGCCGGCGCGCCGGCCGCGGTGTGGCGGCCGCGCCCCCCGGCCGTCAGCCGGTCAGTCGGGAACGGAGATCGCGCCGCTCGTGACGGTGATCGCATTGGCGGCGGCCGGCGTGGCCGCGATGGGCGGCACATTGGCCGCCGTGATGGCGGGCGCGCCGCCGGGCGTGCCGCCGCGCGGCACGGTCCGCACGACCTGGCTGGGCGGCAGGGCCTGGCCGTTCACGAGGTGCTCGTACATGGCGTCGAGGGCCCGGTTGAGGTACACGTGCAGCGGCACGTAGCGGCTGTCGTAGCCCGGCAACGCGGCCGTGAGGCCGATGAAGCCGTCGAAATGCTGCGCATTGGTGACCTCGATGTAGCGCAGGCGGCTGGCGGAGCCCTCCACGCGCCGGTTCAGCGCCGCATAGGGGCGCGAGGTGTGGTTGACCGGCAGCAGCGCATCGTCGCGGCCGTGCACGATGATGGCGGGCTTGCCGCGCAGGTTGCCGTTGCGCCGGGTCTCGTCCAGCCCCGCCTGCAGGCGCTGCGCCGCGGCATCGGTGCCCGTCAGCAGGTTGCGCAGGCACAGCGCGCCTTCGAGGTTCCAGGTCGGCACGCCCGCCGTGTTGAACGAGAAGACATCGCGCACCGGCACGCCCCGGCTGCGGTTGTTCACGATCTGCACGCCCGCCGTGGGAGGAATGCCGTTGCCGGTGGAGAACATGTCCGCCAGCACCGTGGACGGCGTGGGGCCGACCGCGCCGATCGACGACGTGGTGGCGAAGCTGTAGCCGCAGAGGTTGTCCTTCACGCTGCTGCGCGAGAGCGCGTTGGCGTAGGTGACGGCGATGGCGGGCGCCACTTCGAAGGCCGCGAGCGATGCGTGCAGCGCGCCCGATTCGGGCTCCCAGCCATAGGAGACCAGCCGGGCCAGGGCCTCTTCAGCCTGGGCGTTGGTGCTGGTGGCGGTCAGCAGGCCCTGCGCGCGCAGGCCCGCGCAGCGGTTGGCCGCCGCCGGGAACGCCGGGTCCGCGAAGCGGATCGCGAAGGTGGCGGCGAAGGGCGTGGAGGCCAGCGAGGGCGCGAGCGCCGCGCAGCTCTGGTAGAGGTGCGCCTGCGTCACGTAGTCGATCAGCGGGCGCCCGTTCACGGCCACCGTGCGGCCACCGCGCTGGACGGTCACGCCGGCATTGGCGGGCAATTGCACCGAGGGCTCGGAGACGGCCACGCCGTCGATCAGGCCCTGCGTGTCGAGTTCGGCCGCGGCGATGGCGGCGCCACCGCCGTTGGAGAGGCTGGACGCGATCACCGTGGTGTTGGACGGCTGGAAGCTGCGCAGCGGCTGCCCGCCGGGCGAGCGGTCACCGAAGCGCTCGTTGATCACGTAGAAGGCGAACTCCACGGCCTGCAGCGTGGCGCTGCCCCAGTCCTTCTCGGGGTTCTGGCCCGAGTGCGCGTGCTTGAAGGCCAGGCGCTGCGGCGTGGCCGCGTTGAAGGCGGCGAGGTCGGCGGCCGAGAGCCCGGCATTGAAGGCCGCGCGCGTGCCCGCGAGCGTGGCGGTGGTGCGCGTGCCGTCCACCAGCGCCACGGTGTCGGTCTGCAGATCGTGCGGCGAGGTGCCCGTGCCCTTGTCGGTATAGGCCACGGCGCAGCCGCGCTTCAGGCCCCATTCGCCGGTGGAAATGCCGCCGTAGATGCCGCTCGAGCCCGACGAGGTGGCGGTGACGATGCAGGGCCGCGAGCGGTCGAATCCGTCCGGCACCTGCACCATGAGCGTGATGTTGCGCCGCCCCGTGCCGTCGTCCGAATAGGCGATGGCCTCCAGCCCGGCGACCTTGCCCTCGCCCGAGCCGACGCGGCCCTGGGCGTCGATGTTGGGGCCGTACAGCGTGCCGTAGCCGCCCGCGGTGGTGGTGTCCACCAGCGCGCGGTAGTTGGTGTAGATCGCGTTGCGCCGCAGTTCCTCGGCCGTGGGCTGGCTGCCTTCGTAGCCCGGGGCCTGGTCGTCCTGCAGGCCCGTGCGGCCCATGCCGGCCGTCAGCAGGTCGTCGCCCACGCCGTCGTAGGTGGTCTGCCGGATGTCGTTCAGGTAGGTGGGGCGGGCGTTGAAGTCGAAATCGAGCGAGGCACCGCTGCCCCCGCCCCCGCACGAGGACACGGCAAGGGCGGAAAGCAGCAGCGGGGCGATGGTTTTCTTGTGGTTCATGGTCGATTCCTCAGGAGGCGGCGGACGGCCGCGGCGCCAGGCGCCAGAGGCGGGGCTTGCCGTCCGGAGGCCGCATTCAACCACGGCCGGGGCCGCGCCGCCAGGGTTTCTCCCCGTGCGCGGGGCCCCGCGCCGCGCACGGGCCGCGCGCCGGGCCGCAGGGACCGCGGATTCCTTGGGCCGATTCCACGAAATTCAATGCGAACTATTCGCAATACCTTTTAGAATCGGAAGTTTGCGAAAAACAGTGCCCTGGTGGGGAGCCCCGGCGGACGTGCATGTCCCCGGGGCGCGCTGTCCAGCCCGGGCCGGCCGCCTTCCTCCCACGCGCACGCAGCCCGAGCCATCCATGCCCTCCTCGACCCCCGCTTCCGCGCCGCGGCCCGCCGCCGGCCTCTCCGCCCCTGCCGAGCCCTCCGACCTGGAGGACACCGCCTCCACGCGCAACGGCAGCCTGTGGGGCTGGCCGATCGCCCTGGGGGTGCTGACCACCAGCGGCCTCATCAGCGCGCTGGTGTCCGAGGGCTGGGGCGATACCTGGTCGTGGGTGGCGCTCGGCGTACCCGTGGCGGTGATGGCCTGGTTCGGCCTGCGGCGCCGACCTCGCCCAACGCAATCGCTATAGAAACAATAGCAAACTATTCAATGGATACGGCGGCATGAGGCCCCCAGCGCCCTGAACCGCCGTCGCCCGCAGGTTTTCCCCTTTGTCCACCCCTTCCAGGCCCACCGCCATGCTCCGCCACCATCCCATCGCCCTCGCCGCATCGCTCGCCCTCACTTTGCTCGGCCAGCAGGCCGGTGCCCAGACCGCCGGCCAGCCGGCCACCGCACCGGGAGCCGAGACGCCGGCGCTGCCGACCGTGACCGTGGGCGCCAGCGCCGACGCATCGGCCCAGGGCCTGTCGCCGGCCTACCCCGGCGGCCAGGTGGCGCGAGGCGGCCGCGCGGGCATCCTGGGCACCAAGGATTCGATGGAGACGCCGTTCGCCATCACCAGCTACACCAACGAGCTGATCCAGGACAAGCAGGCCAAGAGCGTGGGCGAAGTGCTGCAAAACGATGCGGGCGTGCGCATGGCGCGCGGCTTCGGCAACTTCCAGGAGGCGTATTTCATCCGCGGCTTCATCCTGGGCTCGGACGACATCGCCTACAACGGCCTCTACAGCCTGCTGCCGCGCCAATACATCGCCACCGAGCTGTTCGAGCGCGTCGAGGTGCTGCGCGGCGCCTCCACGTTCCTGACCGGCGCCACCCCGGCGGGCGGCGGCATCGGCGGCGCGGTCAACCTGCTGCCCAAGCGCGCGCCCAACGAGCCGCTGTCGCGCGTGACGGTCGGCACCGGCTCGGGCGGCCGCGGCGAGGCGGCGGTGGACATCGGCCGGCGCTTCGGCCCCGATGGCAACACCGGCATCCGCTTCAATGCAGCCTACCAGGACGGCGACACCGCCGTGGACCACGAGAAGCAGCAGCTCGGCCTGGTGGCCCTGGGCCTGGACTGGCGCAGCCGCGACGTGCGCCTGTCGGGCGACATCGGCTGGCAGGACCACCAGCTGCGCGGCACGCGGCCCAACGTGTCGCTGAGCGGCGTCGGCTCGGTGCCCGCCGCGCCCGACGCCTCGGCCAACTTCTCACAGCCCTGGTCCTATTCCAACGAGCGCGACGTGTTCGGCACCTTCCGCGGCGAGGTGGATCTGGCGCCCGACGTCACCGCCTGGGGGGCTTACGGCCTGCGCCGCGGCAAGGAGGCGAACTCGCTCGCCAACCTGACGGTGAGCAACGCCGCCACCGGCGCCGGCACCACCTACCGCTTCGACAACACCCGCAAGGACCGCGTGGACACGGGCGAGGTGGGCGTGCGCGGCAAGCTGCGCACCGGCGCGGTGGGCCACGAATGGGTGGCGTCGGCGTCGTACTTCGAGGCCGAGAAAGACAACGCCTATGCGATGGACTGGCGGAACACCATCGCCTCCAACCTCTACCAGTACCGGCCCACGGCCCTGCCCGGCTTCAGCGCCAACACGCTGTACGGCGGCTCGCTGTCCGCGCCCAACCTCACGGGCCGCACGCGCCTCGTGAGCTTCGCGGTGGGCGACACGCTGTCCTTCCTGGACGACACGGTGCTGTTGACGCTGGGCCTGCGCCACCAGAAGCTGGAGGTCTCCGACTTCGCCTACGGCACTTCGGCCCCGCTCGGCCACTACGACCAGAGCCGCAACAGCCCCATGGCCGGCCTGGTGTTCAAGATGGCGCCGCAGTGGTCGCTGTACGGCAACTACATCGAAAGCCTGAGCCAGGGCCAGACCGCGCCGGCCACGGCCAACGGCGTGCCGGTGGTCAACAGCGGCCAGCAGCTCGCCCCCTACGTCTCCAAGCAGAAGGAAGTGGGCGTGAAGTACGACGGCGGCCGCCTGCGCGGATCGCTGGCGCTCTTCAGCACCACCAAGCCCCGCGCCTACATCAATTCCGCCAACGTGTTCGGCACCGCCGGCCAGGACCGCCACCAGGGGATCGAGCTGGACGTGCAGGGCGAGGCCACCCACGGCCTGCGCGTGCTGGGCGGCGTCACCTGGCTCGACGCGCAGCAGCGCGAGACCGGTACCGCGTCGCTCAACGGCAAGCGCGTGATCGGCGTGTCGCGCCTGCAGGCCAATGCGGGGCTGGAATGGGACGTGCCCGGCATGCCGGGCCTGGCGCTCGACACGCGCGTCGTCTATACGGGCGCCAGCTACGCCGATGCCGCCAACGCCCTGCGCGTGCCGGGCTGGACGCGCCTGGACCTGGGCGTGCGCTACGCCACCGAATGGAGCGGCCGGCTCGTGACGCTGCGCGCCCGCGTCGACAATGTGGCCGACCGCAACTACTGGGCCTCGGCCGGTGGCTACCCGGGCTCGGGCTACCTGGTGGTCGGCGCCCCGCGCACCTTCAAGCTGAGCGCCAGCGTGGACTTCTGATCCCCGCGCGCCGCCCGCCCCTTCCCGAGCCCCTCTCCCCACGCGACACAACGACATGACACCCAAAGCCCTCAAAACCTGGTCCTGGCTGCACAAGTGGAGCAGCCTCGTGTGCACCGTGTTCATGCTGCTGCTGTGCCTCACGGGGCTGCCGCTGATCTTCCACCACGAGATCGGGCACCTGCTGGGCACCGAGGTGGAGGCGCCGGCCATGCCCCGGGACACGCCGCGCGCCAGCCTCGACAAGGTGCTGGAGGTCGCGCGCGCGCAGCATCCGGACCGCATCGTGCAGTACGCCTCGCAGGGCGAGGACGACCCCAACGTGTGGTTCGTCACCCTCACGCACACGCCCGAGCCCACCACCGACTTCCGCTCGGTGGCGGTGGACGCGCGCACCGGCGAGATCCTGGCGCAGCCGCGGTTCGACCAGGGCTTCATGTACATCATGTACAAGCTGCACGTGGACCTGTTCGCGGGCTTGGCGGGCAAGCTGTTCCTGGGCTTCATGGGGCTGCTGCTGCTCGTGGCGATCGTCTCCGGCGTGGTGCTCTACGCGCCGTTCATGCGCAAGCTGGAGTTCGGCGAGGTACGCCGCGACCGCTCCACGCGCGTGAAGTGGCTCGACCTGCACAACCTGCTGGGCATCGTCACGCTGGTGTGGGCCTTCGTGGTGGGCGGCACCGGCATGATCAACACCTGGGCCGACCTGCTCATCAAGTACTGGCAGCACGACCAGCTCTCGGCGCTGATGGCGCCCTACGCGGGCCAGCCGATCACGCCGCAGGCCGAGCGCGGCTCGCTGCAGAAATCGCTGGACGTGGCCCTGGCGCGCGCGCCGGACACCAAGCTGTCGTTCATCGCGTTCCCCGGCACGGCCTTCTCCAGCCCGCACCACAACACGTTCTTCCTGCATGGCAGCTCGCCCCTGACGTCCAAGCTCTACCAGCCCGTGCTGGTGGATGCGCGCACCGCGCAGGTCACGGCGGCGCCGGAGCTGCCCTGGTACCTCACCGCGCTGCTCATCTCGCAGCCGCTGCACTTCGGCGACTACGCGGGCATGCCGATGCAGATCCTGTGGGCCCTGCTGGACATCGCCACCATCATCGTGCTGGGCAGCGGGCTCTACCTGTGGCTCAAGAAGCGCTCCACCGCCGCCGCGCAGAAGGAAAAGGACCAGGCAAAAGCCAACGGGGCGCCCCGGGGCACCCCGCTGGAACCTGCCGCTGCGCGCACCGCGCGGTCCTGACACGCAGTCCCGACGCGCATCCACCTTCTCGGTGTCCGCGGACGCCGGGGACCAGGCTTTCGCCCGGCCACCGGTGGCATCCCCCTTCCCGTGCTCAGCGCGGAAGAAGGGACAAGGCGCAAGGCGTCACGGCGGTTTCGTTGCCTCTAGGCCGCAGCCAACCGCATCCGGCGCGCGGCCCAGCCGCGCAGCACGCGCGGCAGCACCAGCACGGCCACTACGATCACGATCAGCGTGAGCGACATGGGGCGGTTCACGAACACCATCCAGCTGCCCTCGCCGATCGAGATCGCGTTGCGCATCTGGGCCTCGGCCAGGGGCCCGAGGATCATGCCCACCACCACGGGCGCCGTGGGAAAGTCGAAGCGCCGCATCATCACGCCCAGCAGGCCGATGCCGTAGAGCAGGAACAGGTCGAATGCGCTCTGGCGCATGCCGTAGGCACCCACCGTCGCGAAGATCAGGATGCCCGCGTAGAGCTGGGGCTTCGGGATCTTCAGCAGCTTCACCCACAGGCCCACCATGGGCAGGTTCAGCACCAGAAGCATCACGTTGCCGATGTAGAGCGAGGCGATCAGCGCCCACACCAGCGCGGCTGAACTCGTGAAGAGCTGCGGGCCGGGGTTGATGCCGTAGTTCTGGAACGCGCCCAGCAGCACGGCCGTGGTGTTGGAGGTGGGAATGCCCAGCGTGAGCAGCGGGATCAGCGCGGCCGTCACCGTGGCGTTGTTGGCGGCTTCGGGGCCGGCCACGCCTTCGATGGCGCCCTGGGTGCCGAACTCTTCGCGGTTCGCGCCCTTGGCGAGCTTCTTCTCCGTCGCGTAGCTCAGGAAGGTGGGGATCTCGGTGCCGCCCGCCGGGATGCAACCGAACGGCGTGCCCAGCAGCGTGCCGCGCAGCCAGGCCGGCACGGAGCGCTTCCAGTCGCGCGCGGTCATGTGCACGCGGCCCATGGCATTGCGCGTGTCCACCTGGCGGCCTTCGTACATGGCGGCATACAGCACCTCGGCCACTGCGAACAGGCCCACGGCCACGAGCACGATGTCGATGCCGTCCAGCAGCTCGGGCTGGCCCAGCGTATAGCGCGCCGCGCCGGAGATCTGGTCCATGCCCACGCAGCCCAGGGCCAGGCCCACGAACAGCGCGGTGAGGCCGCGCACGGTGCTCTGGCCGAGCACGGCGCTCACCGTGGTGAAGGCCAGGACCATCAGCATGAAGTATTCCGGCGGCCCGAGCTTGACGGCGAATTCCGCCACCGAGGGCGCGAACAGCGTCACCACCACCGTGGCGATGGTCCCGGCGACGAACGAGCCGATGGCCGCCGTGGCGAGCGCCGCACCCGCGCGCCCGCTCTTGGCCATCTTGTTGCCCTCCATCGCCGTCACCATGCTCGCGGTCTCACCCGGGGTGTTGAGCAGGATGGAGGTGGTGGAGCCGCCGTACATGGCGCCGTAGTAGATGCCGGCGAAGAAGATCATGGAGGCCGTGACCTCCACCTTGGCCGTGATGGGCAGCAGCATGGCCACGGCCACGGCGGGGCCGATGCCCGGCAGCACGCCCACGGCCGTGCCGAGCGCGCAGCCCACCAGGGCCCAGAGCAGGTTGGCGGGCGTGGCCGCGGTCGCGAAGCCCTGCAGCAGGGCGTTGAAGATATCCATCATCACAGCCACCCCGTTTGCGTCAGGCCCGGCAGATTGATCGCCAGGAATTGCGTGAAGGCCCAGAACACGGGCGCCGAAATGGCCAGGCCCGTGAAGGCGTCCACGGCCCAGGTGCGCGGCGATCCGGCCGCCGGCTGGTGCGCGG
Organism: Paracidovorax konjaci; assembly: GCF_900112675.1. Taxonomy (GTDB): domain Bacteria; phylum Pseudomonadota; class Gammaproteobacteria; order Burkholderiales; family Burkholderiaceae_C; genus Paracidovorax; species Paracidovorax konjaci. The sequence continues at coordinate 291,627 of NZ_FOMQ01000003.1, forward strand.
CGCGGCGCAGGCCCTGCACCGCCAGCAGGTAGCACAGCGTGCAGCTGAGAATGAAGCCCACGGTGCCGATGAGCGCCGCATTGAGCAGCAGGCCGGCCGACACCCAGACGAACGCCTGCCTGTCGGCGCGCGCCGCGCCACCCGGCGCATCCATGGAGCGGAAGCCGCCCGAGAACACCTCCCACAGCAGGAAACCGCCGCACACGGCCAGCACGGCAGACACCAGCCAGGGCAGGAAATTCGGGCCCACGCCGCCGTAGCCGGCCTCGCCCGGTATCTGCAGCGCGCCGGCCGCCAGCGCGGCCGCGACGAGCAGCACGCCGCAGCCCACGATGGTCTGGGCCCGGCGGGAAGGCACGGCTCCCGCGCTGCTGTCAGGCGCGGCCGAGGGAGAGGGGACAAGAGGCTCTGTCATGGTGGATATGTCCTCCAGGGATGAGGCGCCGCCGGCCGCGCGGGCGCACGCCACCGGGGTGGCGCGTGCCGTGCAGAGCGCGGTGCGCTGGGGAATGGGTCGGCGCCGGGGCGCCGGGGGTCGGCGCAGGGCGCCGTGTCGGGCCGGGCGGCCGGTCAGACCATGCCGGCCTTGACCATCGTGGCGCGCATGCTGGCGAACTCGGCATCCACGAAAGCGCCGAATTCGTCGCCCGCGAGCCACGCGGCGGTCCAGTCGTTCTTCTCCATCGACTCGGCCCAGCTCTTGCTCTTGGTGGCCTGGGCGACCATGTCGATGAGCGTCTTGCGCTGCTGCGCGCTGATGCCCGGGGGCGCGTACACGCCGCGCCAGTTGCCGATCTCGACGTTGACGCCCTGCTCCTTCAGCGTGGGCACCGCAGAGCCCTTCAGGCGCTGGCCCGAGGTGACGGCCACGGGCACCATCTTCTTGGTGTTGATGTACTCGGCCATCTCGCTGTAGCCGCCGCCGCCGATGGTGACGTTGCCGCCCAGGATGGCCGCGATGGCCTCGCCGCCTCCGCGGAACGCCACGTAGTTGATCTTGGCCGGGTCCACGCCCACTTCGCGCGCGATCATCGCGGCCGCGATGTGCTCGGTGGAGCCGCGCGAGCCGCCGCCCCACTTCACGCTGCCGGGGTCCTTCTTGAGCTGGGCGATCACTTCGGCCATGGACTTGAAGGGCGAATTGGCGGGCAGCACGAAGACGTTGTATTCGCTCGTGAGGCGCGCGATGGGAGTGGCCTGAGACAGGTTCACGGGCGGCTTGCCCGTGATGATGCCCCCCACCATGACCGAGCCCATCACCATGAGCGCGTTGGGATCACCCTTGCTCGCGTTGACGAACTGCGCCAGGCCGATGGCGCCGGCCGCACCGCCCTTGTTGTCATAGGTGACCGAGGAGGCCGCGCCGGCGTCCTGGAGCGCCTTGCCGAGCGCGCGGCCCGTGGTGTCCCAGCCGCCGCCGGGGTTGGCGGGCAGCAGCATCTTGATCGCGGACGCGGCGCGCGCCGACAGGGGCAGCGCGCCCGCGGCCGCGAGGGCCGCCAGGGATCTGAGGAAGGTATCGCGCCGCATGCGTGTCTCCTTTTATGGGTGTACTGAACCGGGCCGATGATGCGCGCGCTTCCTGTCAAACGGCTGTCCGCCGACTCAGGGAAAACACCCATGACGGAGCCGCGCGGGGGCGGTGCTATGGTCCGGCGCATGCAACTGCTCCTCGTGGAAGACGACCCCGCCATGCAGGCCACGCTGCAGCGCTCCCTGGCGCGCCGGGGCATGGAAGTGACCGCGCTCGGCGATGGCCGGGCCGCCCTCGCTCAATGGACCTCGCGCCCGCCCGACGCCGTGGTGCTGGACCTGACGCTGCCGGGCCTGGACGGCCTGCAGGTGCTGCAGCAGGCCCGCGCGCAGGGCCTGCGCACGCCGGTGCTGCTGCTCACGGCGCGCGGCACGGTGGGCGACCGGGTGCTGGGGCTCAATGCCGGAGCCGACGACTACCTGCCCAAGCCCTTCGATCTCGATGAGCTGGAGGCGCGCCTGCGCGCGCTGGTGCGCCGCCTCGGCGACCTGCCCGAGACGCGGCCCGCCGCGGGCTCCGGCGCCGTGGTGCTCGGCGCCATCCGCTACGAGAAGGACAGCGGGGCCATCTACCTCGGCAACGAGGTGATGGAACTCACTCCGCGCGAACTGGCGCTCATGCACGCACTGCTCGCCCAGCCGGGCCACGCCGTGGCCAAGGAGCGGCTCTACGAGCTGGTGTTTCCCGGCCAGCTCGACGTGCAGTACGAAGCCATCGAGGTGGTGGTCTACCGCCTGCGCAAGAAGCTGGCGGGCACGGGCCTCACGCTGATGACGCTGCGCGGCCTGGGCTACCTGCTCAAGGCCGATCCATGAAGCGGTCCGGCCCGGGCGGGGCGCGTTCGCTGCGCCGGCAGCTGCTGGCGGGCATCCTGGTGCCAGTGGCGCTGTTCATCGCCTACAACACCGCCAGCCTCTACAGCGAGACGCTCTCGGCGCTGCACACGGCCTACGACCGCACGCTGCTCGCTTCGGCCAAGACCATCAGCGAGCAGATCGACGTGACCGGCTACGACGATGCCGCCCAGTTGCGCGCCACCGTGCCCTACTCGGCCCTGGAAGCCTTCGAGGCGGACAACCAGAGCCGCATGTTCTACCGCGTCTCCAACATGCACGGCGAAATGGTGTCGGGGTTCGCCGAGCTGCCCATCTGGCGCGGCCGCATTCCCGCGCGGCCGCCCTATGCGGCCCTGGTCGACTTCTACGACGACGAGTTCCGGGGCCGCCCGGTGCGCGTCGCGGTCCTGCTGCAACCCGTGGCCAGCGCCTCCGGGCGCGGCATGGCCGTGATCCAGGTGGCCGAGACGCTGGAGCTGCGGCGCACGCTGGCGCTGCAGATCCTCCGGACCACGCTCGCGCGGCAGGCGCTGCTCGCGCTGGTGGTGGCGCTCATCGTCGTCGTCGTGGTGCAGCGGGCGATGCGGCCGGTGCGGCAGCTGAGCGACCAGCTCCAGACGCGGCCGGGCGACGACCTGCGTCCCATCGCCGCGCCCGGCTCGCCGCGGGAGCTGCTGCCGCTCGTCGATGCGACCAACCACGTGATGGGCCGGCTGGCGCACCTGCTGGCCCACCAGAAGCGCTTCGTGCGCGATGCCTCCCACCAGTTGCGCACGCCGCTGGCGGTGCTCAAGACGCAGGTGCAATCCGCGCTGCGCGGCGATGCGCCGCCCCAGCAGGCGCTGCTTGAAATCCAGGTCACCGTGGAGCGCGCCACGCAGCTCGCCAACCAGATGCTGGCCCTCGCCAAGGTGGAGCAGCTGCGCCAGCAGAGCGCGGCGCCCGAGACGCGGTTCGACGAAATCCTGCGCAGCGTGGCGCTGGAGATCTCGCCCCTCATCGCCCAGAAGGACCTCGACTTCGGCATCCACACCGATGCAGCGCCCATCCCCGCCCACGAATGGATGCTGCGCGAACTCACGCGCAATCTGCTGCACAACGCCATCCGCCATTCGCCCGGCTCGGGCGTGCTGTCGGTCGACCTGCGTTCGGACGGCCGCCATGCCGCGCTCACCGTGTCCGACCAGGGGCCCGGCATCGATGCGGAGCTGGCCCAGAGGCTGTTCCAGCCTTTTTCGGCGGGCGATGTGCGGACCGGCTCAGGCCTGGGCCTGGCCATCTGCCAGGAGATCGTGCAGGCACTGGGCGGGCACATCGAACTGGTGAACCGCGAAGACAACGGCCACATCGCCGGGCTCGACGCCATCGTGCGGTTGCCGCTGCGCGCTCCATCAGCAACGGCCGACACCCCGGCAGCGCCGGCTCGCGGACAATCGGGCCCATGACCCCACCCGAATCGATGCGCCTGGACAAGTGGCTGTGGTGCGCGCGCTTCTACAAGACGCGCTCGCTGGCCGTGGAAGAAATCGGCAAGGGCCGCGTGACCATCAACGGCCAGGCCGCCAAGGCGTCCCGGGAGCTTCGCCCGGGCGACACCGTGGCGCTGCGCCAGGGCCCCATGGCCCGCACGGTGGTCGTGCGCGGCTTGAGCGCCATGCGCGGCCCGGCCGTGGTGGCGCAGCAGCTCTACGAGGAGACGCCCGAGAGCATCGCGGCGCGCGAGCAGGCGGCAGAGATGCGCCGCCTGGCACCGGAGCCAGCCGCCAGCCTGAACGAAGGACGGCCCACCAAACGCGACCGCCGCGACATAGACCAGGCGCACGACTGGGGCAGCCGCTGGAGCGCCTCGGTGGACGAGTGAAGCGCCGCCGCCCGCGGCCGACTCACCCCGCAGCCGTCGGGCGCAGCATGCGCAGCACCACGTTCAGGTAATCGTCCATGCGCTGGCGGGCGCTTTCCGCTTCGCGCTCCAGTTCGCGCAGGCTCTTGGCGCCCTCTGCCGCATCGAGGGCTTCGCCTTCGCCCAGGCAGATCGCCGACTGGCGGCGCGCCAGGCGCACTTCGGCGTTCTGCCAGTCGCGGCGCAGTTCGCTCCACTGCTCGGAAGCCGCCCGCAGCGCCGGCGCGCGGTCGGTCTCCGGCGTGGCGCAGGCCGGGGCGGGCCGCTGCGATGCCGGCGCAGAGGAGCGCCTGCGCCGCAATCCGTCCTGTCCCAGCGACGAGCGCGAGAGGGCGAAAGTCTTTTCTGCCGCCAATTCCTCGGTGGCCCAGCGCCCGCGCACCGCATACCACGCGCCGCCGCCGACGGACCAGGCGCCGCGCCAGCCATCACCGCTGGCCCACACCATGATGCCGACCTGGCGGCCCGCATGCTCGCGGTACCGCACGGGCTCCCTGGCCGATGGAGGAGTGGCGCCCGCCTGCGCAGTCCGGTGGGAGGTCGTCGTAGGTTGTGAGTCCATGCCGCTGAGCGGGCAAACGGCGTGCCCGGACGCGCAGCCTTTCTTCGCAGGCGCCAGGCCGGCTCACAGGCCGGGTTTGGTAAAAATTTCTCACCGATGCGCATTCCGCTGAATGGCAAATCTTCCGACTTACCGACCCGTGGGGATGAGCTAGCATCGTCCCCCAATCGCCTTCCACGCACCACGAGTGCACACCCCACAAGGACAAGAGATGGACGAGATCATGACGGGCGATGCCGAAGATGCCATGGCAGGCCCGGTGCCTGCACGTGGCTATCAGGCCTTGCCGGTGGTGGGCCTGGGAGGATCGGCAGGCGCATTGCAGGCCCTGCGAGATTTCTTCGCGGCCATGCCGGCGCAGCCCGGCATCGCCTTCGTCGTCGTGCTGCACCTGTCGCCCGAGCATGAAAGCATGCTGGCCGAATTGCTGCAGCGCGTGACCACGCTGCGCGTACAGCAGGTCACCGACACGGTGACCATGGAAGCCGACACGGTCTACGTCGTGCCGCCGCGCAAGGTCCTGGAAGCCCAGGACGGCACCCTCACGCTCGGCCCGCTGCCGGCGGACCGCCAGCGCCACGTCGCGGTGGACCTGTTCTTCCGCACGCTCGCCGATACGCATGGCCCGCATGCCACCGCCATCGTCCTGTCGGGTGCCGACGGGGACGGTGCCATCGGCATCAAGCGCATCAAGGAGCACGGCGGCCTCACCATCGCGCAGGACCCGGAGGAAGCGTCGTCCAGCGGCATGCCCAGCTCGGCCATCGCCACCGGCATGGTCGATTGGGTGCTGCCCGTCGGCCAGATGGCCCATCGCGTGCTGGAGTACCACCGCATGGAGCACCGGCTGCAGTTGCCGACCGTGCAGAGCGCGCCGCCGCAGGCCTCTGCCAGCACCGACCTTCCCGACGAGGACGCGCTGCGCGAGGTGCTGAACTTCCTGCGCCACCGCACCGGGCGCGACTTCAGCGAATACAAGCGCGCCACCGTGGTCCGCCGCGTCGGCCGCCGCCTGCAGGTCAACGGCATCGCCACCATGGCCGGCTATCTCGATTGCCTGCGCACGCGCCCCGGCGAGGCGGGCGCCCTGCTGCAGGACCTGCTCATCAGTGTGACGAATTTTTTCCGCGACCCGGCGTATTTCGCGGCGCTGCAGGCCTGTCTGCCGGAATTCTTCCAGGGCAAGAGCGGCGCCGACACGCTGCGGGTGTGGGTGGCCGGCTGCGCGACCGGCGAGGAGGCGTACTCCATCGCAATGCTGCTGACCGAGCACGCCCGCACGCTCGACTCCGCGCCCGTGCTGCAGATCTTCGCGACCGACTTGGACGACAGCGCCATCCGCGTCGCCCGCGACGGCTTCTACCCGGCGGCCATCGAGGGCGATGTCTCCGCCGACCGGCTGCGGCGCTTCTTCGTGCGCGAGCGCGGCGGCTACCGCGTGCGGCGAGAACTGCGCGAATGCGTTCTCTTCGCGGTGCACGATCTGCTCAAGGACTCGCCGTTCTCGCGGCTCGATCTCATCTCGTGCCGCAACCTGCTCATCTACCTGAACCGGGAAGCGCAGCGGCGCGTGCTCGACACCTTCCATTTCGCGCTACTGCCCGGCAAGACGCTGTTCCTGGGGTCGGCCGAGTCCGTGGAGGACAGCGATTCGCGCTTCGCCGTCGTGGACGAACAGCACCGCATCTACAGCCACCAGATCGCGCCCCGCACGGAACTGCTGGCCTCTGGCAGCAGCGGCACCATCGTGGCCGCGATGGAAGCACAGTTCACGGCGCACCAGGGGCCGATCGTGCACTCGGCGGCCGTGGCACGGCCGTTCGCAGACGCGGCCCGGCCCCTGATGTCAGCCCCGGGCAGCAAGCCACTGTCGTGGGGCGAGCTGCACCTGCGACTGCTCGAACACCTCGCGCCACCATCGATCCTGGTCGATGGCGAGCAGGAAATCCTGCACATGTCGCCCTCGGCGGGCCGCTTTCTGTCCTTCCATGGCGGCGAGCCTTCACGCAACCTGCTGCGGCTCATCCACCCGGCCCTGCGCATCGGTCTGCGGGCGGCCCTCTACCGCGCGGGCCGCACCGGACAACCTGCACTGCTGGAAGCGGTATCGCTCGACATCGCAGGCGGCTCGGTGTGGCTGGCCCCCGAGGTGCGGCCCATGCCCGATCTGGTGCCGGGACTGTCGCTCATCCTGCTGCCCACGGCACCGGTCGCTCCGCTGCCCGTTGCCGCCCCGGCCGAGCTGCCCTCGGACGCCGCGGCCGAGCAGCTCGACCGTGAACTGGAACTGCTCAACGCGCAACTGCGCAGCACCATCGAGCAGTACGAGGCATCCACCGAGGAACTGCGGGCCAGCAACGAAGAGCTGCAGGCCATGAACGAGGAACTGCGCTCGGCCACCGAAGAGCTGGAAACCAGCCGCGAGGAACTGCAGTCCATCAACGAAGAGCTGACCACCGTCAACCACGAACTCAAGAGCAAGGTGGACGAGCTGGGCCATGCGAACAGCGACATGCAGAACCTGATGGATGCCACGGCCATCGCCACGGTGTTCCTGGACCGCGACCTGCGCATCACCCGTTTCACGCCTTCCGCCGTCACCCTGTTCAACCTGATCGCGACGGACGTGGGCCGGCCACTGTCGAACCTGCGCACGCAACTGCAATACCCCGAACTGGCCGAGGATGCCCGTCGCGTGCTGGAGCGGCTGGCGCTGGTGGAACGCGAGGTGGGCGCGAGCGACGGCAACTGGTACCTCGTGCGCATGCTGCCCTACCGCACGCTGGACGACCGCATCGCCGGCGTGGTGCTGACCTTCGTGGACATCTCCGAGCGCAAGCAGGGCCAGGAGGCGCTGCGCCGCTCCGAAGACCGCTTCAGCGCCATCGTGAACCAGGCCGTGGTGGGCGTGGCGCAGACCAGCCTGGACGGCCGCATCACCTTCGTCAACCGCCACTACAGCCACATGCTGGGCTATGGCGACGAAGAGCTGATCGGCATGCAGCTGCTGGACCTCGTCCATCCCGGTGACCGGCGCCTCAGCGCCCATCTCATGAAGCGGCTCACGGAGTTCGGGGAACCCTTCCATATCGAGAAGCGCTGCCTGCGCAAGGACGGCAGCACGCTGTGGCTGCACAACAGCATCAGCTTCCTGGCCGATGCCGAAGGCCGCCCCACGGCGTCGATCGTCGTGTGCAACGACATCAGCGAGCGCAAGCGTGCAGAGAACGCATTGCGCGAAAGCACCGAGCGGCTGCGCCTCGTCGTCGAGAACGCGGTGGAATACGCGATCTTCTCGACCGACCTGGACCGCCGCATCACCACCTGGAACAGCGGCGCGGAGCGCATCCTCGGCTACAGCGAGAACGAGGCCATGGGGCAGCTCGCCGACATGATCTTCACGGCCGAGGACCGCGCCGCGGAAGCGCCGCTGGCCGAAACCCGCACGGCCCTTGCCACCGGCGGAGCGCTCGACGACCGGCTGCACCAGCGCAAGGACGGCAGCCGCTTCTGGGCCAGCGGCGCGCTGATGCCCATGCACGACAGCGCCGATGCGGTGGTGGGCTTCGTCAAGATCCTGCGCGATCAGAGCGACCAGCGGGAAAGCCAGCAGGCGCTGGAGCAAAGCCGTTCGGACCTGCTCAAGGCGCTGCGCGAAAACGAAGAGGCGCGGGCCGCACTCCAGGCGGCCGACGCCACGAAGGACCGTTTCCTCGCGGTGCTGTCGCACGAGTTGCGCAACCCGCTGGCATCGATCGCGAGCGCGTCGGCGGTCCTGACCAACGACAGTGTCGCGGCCGGTGAGCGCGGGCAGGCTTCGCTCATCGTGGAGCGGCAGGCACGCGCGATGGCCGTACTGCTGGACGATCTGATGGACATCTCCCGGCTGCGGCTGGGCCGCATGGCGCTGCAGAAGCGCGAAGTGCCGTTGACCGAGATCGTCGAGGCCGCGCTGGAAGCCACGCGGGGTGCCATTCGCGCAGCGCGCCATGAGCTCGTGCTGGACCTGCCGAACGATCCCGTGGTGCTCGATGCCGATCCGGTGCGCATCGCACAGGTGCTTGCCAACCTGCTGAGCAACGCCGCCAAGTACACGCCCGACCAGGGGCGCATCCGCCTCGCGGCATGGGTCGCATCCGGGCAGGTGTTTTTCTGCGTGGAGGACAACGGCATCGGCATGGACCCCGACAGCGTGGACGACATGTTCACGATGTTCTCGCAAAGCCCCGACGCAGGCGTCCGGCATACGCAGGGGCTCGGCATCGGCCTGGCGCTGGTGCGCAACATCGTGGAGATGCACCAGGGCCGCGTGCGCGGCGAAAGCGATGGACCGGGGCGAGGCAGCCGGTTCACGCTGCAACTGCCGCTGCCCCCGCAACCGGCTGCGGCCAGGGACGAACGCCGCACCGCCGCGCAGGCCGAGCGCAGCGCCGCCGGGGAAGGCCCGCGCATCCTTCTTGCGGATGACAACGTGGACGTGACGTGGTCCGTCTCCCACCTGCTGGAGGGCTGCGCCGTCACCACGGCCGCCAATGGGCATGAGGCCCTGCAGCTGGCGCGGGAGATGGAACCCGACGTGGCCGTGCTGGACCTCGGCATGCCCGGGCTGGACGGCATTTCCGTGGCACGCGCCTTGCGGGCGGAACCGTTCGGCGAACGCATGCTGCTCGTGGCAGCCACGGGCTGGGGGCAGGAGCAGAACCGGCAACAGGCGCGGGATGCCGGTTTCGACGCCTACCTCGTCAAACCGCTGGACGTGCGGGAGCTGCAGCGCCTCATCAAGGCGCACCTGCAGCCCCGCTGAGTACCACCTTGGCAGCCCCGGCCGACCGCTTCGGGCGGACGGCCGGGCGCTTTTCCGGGTTCTTCCCTACCGGGCCGGCATGCCGGCGGCGGCCTGCGCTTCGCGCACCAACTCCGTTCCGGGGGTCCAGGCATAGCTGTCCGACGCCGCGCGGGAGGGCGATCCGTTCCGGTTCACCGCTTCGCGGTACTGCAGCGACGTCTCGCCCTCTTGCGCAGGCGTGTGCACGAAGCGGGTGCCGTCCTTGCGGAAGTCCGTCTCGGCATCGACCACCTCGCGCACGTAATCGCGATGGCTTTCGAAGCGGATGAACGCGGGCAGCGCGCCATCGCCAAGCACTTCGGAAGGATCGCGCCGCTCCAGCCGCTTGAACAATTCCTGCACCACCTGGAAGTGCCCCAGCTCGTAGTCCAGGAACATCTCCCAGATCGCACGGATGCGGGGGTTGCTTTCCTGCTCCACGCAGCCGGCATAGTTCCACACCTCGCAGGCTTCGGCGATCAGCAGTTTCTCCAGCGGCGTCTCATGGGGGTTCAGCATCGAGCCGTAGTGCGTGATGTGCTGCGACTCCACGGAAGCGATTTCCGCGTACAGCTGCCGCGCCACTGGATCGGCGAACAACGGACCGATGTTCATGTAGTAATCGTGCGTCTGGTATTCACCGCCGGTCAACGTGAGCGCATGCAGTTTCGTGGCCAGCACGGCATCGGGGCCGTAGGGCTCCAGCAGGTCGTGCTCGGGTGCACGGTGGTGCACCCAGGTGGCGCGTGCCGGCACGATATCGGTATAGCCCTGCGTGATGTTGTTGGCATCCTTGCCTTCCAGCCGGTCCAGCAGTGCGCTGTAGCGGTAGAGGTGATCGAAATCCTCCAGCAGCGCATAGCGGTAGCCCTGCGCGAGGTAGCTGTCGGGTTCGAGCCTGGCCACCGACGCGGTGACCTCGATGGCCGTCTGTTCGTAACCGATGGTGGTCTCCAGCGGCGAATGGTCTGCGCCGATGAGCCAGTTGATGGTGGTGGCCTGGTATTGCTCGACACGCATGAGCTGCGCGATCTGCGGGCGGGCATCGGCGTTCATGCGCAGCAGGACCTGCTTGGTGCGCAGCGCATCGAGTTCGACGCCATTCATGAGAATGGCACGCACCCGCGTGAAAGCATCATCGTCGAGCTTGCTGATGGGCTTGCCCACCATGTCCTTCCAGCTCAGGCGCTGGCGGTCCAGCGCTGTGCCTTTGTCCTGGAAAAGATGGATCGTCATGGGATGTCCTTGAATGAAGGGTGGCGGCATCTCTGCCGTGGAAATTGCGCGCGGACGCTGCCGGTCAGACCGCTTCGTTGGGCAGCGGGCCGGACACCACCAGGGCGCTGAGCCACGCCTGCACGGTGCTCAAATGCCGCTGCTCCTCCGTCAGGGCCTGCGCGAATTCGCTCACCAGATCCGCTTTTCCGGCCTGCTCGGCCAGCTGGATCAACAGCTCCCATCCGGCGTTGTCCGTGAGTTCAGCCGTCAGGATGGCCGACAGGGCCTGGGCCAGCGTGGTGCGCGGGTCCGTCACCACCTGGATGAGCCCCATCGATGCGGTGGCGATCACGTCGGCGCAAGGCGTCTGTGCAGTGGGATCACCACCCAGCGTGCGCATGGCCTCCGACAGCAGTTGAAAATGCTGCAGCTCTTCGGCACGTATCCGCTGCAGCGTCGCGAGGGCCGATGCATCGGCCAGCAAGGCCGCGTCGTCCGTGCCCAGACCCAGGGCCTGAAGCGCTTGTGCCGGGGACGGCACCTGCGCTCCGGCATTCAGCGCGGCCTGGTACTTCACGATGAGCGCGTCGTACAACCGCGTGCCGCCGCGTTCGAACGCGATGCGCTCTCCGATCTTGTCCAGAAGGATTTCTGGGTGATCGCCCATCAGCTTGCTCACGCCGGTGCGCACCATGCCGCCCAGAGAGGTCGGAGGCGGCACCCCTCCGAGAGGGTCTGCTTCCTGCGCATAGAGCAGCCGGACCTCTTCGCTTTGTGAAACATCGATGGGCCCGGGCGGCGAGTACCGTGCGACGGCCTCTGCCATTGCGCGGGCGCCGGCTGGCGATGCAGCAGCTCCCGTGCGATTCATGCCGGTGGTCGTGGCTTCCATGAAAACTCCTTTTGCGTTGTTTCATCGGGGAATGCGAGCGATCCATCATTCGCAATCCCCTGCGCTGCAGGACGTAGGAAGCCGCGCAAGATACGGCCCACGTTACAGGTGTGCAGCCCTTCACGGCGTGTCGTGCAGGGCTGCCGGGCCGTGGCCACCGGGCCGGCAAGCTTTGCCGCAAAGCTGTCGCAATGCCTCAAGCATCGCCTTGGCCTGCGACGCAACCACACACCGCCACGGTAGCGTGCATCGACAGTTGCACGTTTGCTTGCAATAAAAAAAAACGGTGCAGAAATGCCGTGCCGAAACGGCCTGTTTCTCTCCCTGCAAGCCCGTCAACACTCTTCTGTCAAACGGCGCCGCCGGCCCTCCAGAACGGCCTGCGCGCGGTGCGCGCGGCACACGGGTTGCCGCCACTTTCATCGACAGCGCTTGATCGCGCCGTCACCTTCACACCACACTTCGTAATGTTCCAAAGGAGAAATCACATGGCATCGAATCAAGGCAACCAAGGCAATAACAACCAAGGGAACCAAGGTAGCGGTTCCGGTCGCGGATTTGCCGGCATGGACCCCGAACGCCAACGCGAGATCGCCGCCGAAGGCGGACGCGCTGCGCATGCAAGCGGGAATGCCCACGAATTCAGCTCCGAGGAAGCCCGCCGCGCCGGCAGCATGAGCCACGGTGGCGGCAATCAGAACAGCGGCAACCAAGGCGGCGGAAACCAGGGCAGCGGCGGCAGCACCCAAAGCAACGCCAACAGCGGCGGCACCCGCGGTGGCAGCAGCCAGCAGCACGCAGAAGCCGGCCGCCAAAGCCACAAGAACGACCGTTGACCCAGGCTAGGCAAAGCGCGACGCGCCCTCGCCCGCAGCATGCAGGCAGGCAGGCAGGACGCGTTGCTGGATGCCTTGCGAACGGGAGGCCGCTGGGCATCTGTCCGGGCGGCCTCCTGGCCTTTCGTTCGCGGCGCTGCTGCAGGGCGCCGATGCGTGCATCCGGCAACGCTGCCACCGCCGGGTCGGGCACCGCCTACGGCGGCAGGGTGCACCGGCCGACCGTGAGATTCCTGCGGACCGTCTACCTTCGGGCTTTCGCAAACCGCCGAAGAGCCCGCAGCCCCCGTCTGCGCCGGCTTGGGGCATCTCCTCTACAGGAACACACCATGAACAAGGAAGCACTCCGCGAATCCGTCCGCCACGTGATCGATTACGACGACCAGCGGGCCAGCGCCCCGCGCGAACACGCCCTCACGGCGATTGCCGGTGCCGGTCTGCTTTTCTGCGCGCTCATCGCCCGGGGCCGCACCCGTGCCGTGTGCCGTGCAGCACTGGGAGGCGCCCTACTGCTGCGTGCCGCCGGCGGCCGCGACGGCCTGCGGCAATGGAGCCATGAACGGGCGGAGTTGCAGACACCCTCGCCCGCACCGCAAGCAGTGCCTCCGGCAGACCTGGCCATGTGAGTCGGGCCTTTCAGACTGCCTCAGCGCGCAAGAGCCAGAAACAAGAAAGCCACCTTGCGGTGGCTTTTTGCTTTCCAACCCGGAGAGCTGGGAATTGTTTGGCGGAAACGGAGGGATTCGAACCCTCGATGAGGCTCTACACCCCATACTCCCTTAGCAGGGGAGCACCTTCGGCCACTCGGTCACGTTTCCAATCCCACGATTATGCCTCAGATCAGAGGCGTTTCAGACGAAATCACGCGGCTGCGGGCTGGTCGAGTTCAAACGCCTTGTGGAGCGTGCGCACGGCCAGCTCGACGTATTTCTCGTCGATCACCACCGAGGTCTTGATTTCCGAGGTGGAGATCATCTGGATGTTGATGCCCTCTTCGCTCAGCACGCGGAACATCTTGGAGGCCACGCCCACGTGGCTGCGCATGCCGATGCCGACGATGCTGACCTTGCAGATCTTGGCATCGCCCACGACTTCCTGGGCGCCCAGGGCCGGCACGACCTTTTCCTTGAGCAGATCGACGGTGCGCGCGAAATCGTTGCGGTTCACCGTGAAGCTGAAGTCGGTCTTGCCGTCCTTGCTGAGGTTCTGGATGATGACGTCCACCTCGATGTTGGCATCGGCCACGGCACCGAGGATCTGGTAGGCGATGCCCGGCTTGTCGGGCACGCCCAGCACGGAGATCTTGGCCTCGTCGCGGTTGAAAGCGATGCCGGATACGACGGCTTGTTCCATTTTTTCGTCTTCCTCAAAAGTGATGAGCGTGCCGGAGCGGGCTTCTTCGTCGATGTCGATGTCCCAGGGCGTGAAGCTGGAGAGCACGCGCAGCGGCACCTTGTATTTGCCGGCGAACTCCACGGAACGGATCTGCAGCACCTTGCTGCCGAGGCTGGCCATCTCCAGCATTTCCTCGAAGCTCACCGTGTGCAGGCGGCGGGCTTCCGCCACCACGCGCGGGTCGGTGGTGTAGACACCATCGACGTCGGTGTAGATCAGGCACTCGGAGGCCTTCATGGCCGCGGCCACGGCCACGGCCGAGGTGTCGGAGCCGCCACGGCCCAGGGTCGTGATGTGACCCTGCTCGTCGATGCCCTGGAAGCCGGTGACGATGACCACCTTGCCGGCCGCGAGGTCGGCCCGCACGCGCTGGTCGTCGATGGATTCGATGCGGGCCTTGGTGTAGGCGCTGTCGGTGCGGATCGGCACCTGCCAGCCCGCGTAGCTCACCGACTCCATGCCTTCGGCCTGCAGCGCGATGGCGAGCAGCGCGGAGGAAGCCTGCTCGCCCGTGGAGGCCAGCATGTCGAGTTCGCGGTGGTAGGCGGCGGAGGCGCGCGAGGGAGCGAGGTCTTTCGCGAGGCCGAGCAGGCGGTTGGTCTCGCCGCTCATGGCGCTGGGCACCACCACCATCTGGTGGCCCGCCCGCGCCCACTTGGCGACGCGTTTGGCGACATTGCGGATGCGCTCCGTGGAGCCCATCGATGTGCCGCCGTATTTATGAACGATCAATGCCATTGGATATCCGGGTGACGGTACGAAGGCCGCGGCGCGAGAGGAAGAAAGAAGGCACGGGAATCGGGTCCGTCGGGATGGAGGCCCCCCGTGTCTCACAGCCCCGGGGCCTCGTAGGCACCCTGTGCGCTGTGGCAGGGTGTTTTGGCGCGCCGCCTTCATTCGTGCGATTGAAAGGACCAAAACCCGTCAATTGTACCAACCGAGTTCCTCGCCTTCCCGCGCTACGAAGCCCTTTCCCACCTTGATGCGGATGCGGTGGCCCCGGGTGGCGCAGGCCGCGAGCTGGTCCAGCAATTCATGGAGCTGGGCGGCAGTGGGTGTGGTGCCGCAGGCGGTGCGCAGCCAATGGCGCAGCACGTTGGCCTGGCGCTCACGGCCCAGGGCCCGCAACGCGGCGATGCGTGGAGGCTGCCCCACGGCCAGCAGGTCCGCCTGCGCCAGTTCGCGCAGCAGCACGGCGGCCTCGGCCGCGTGCGAAGCGCTGCGCGCGAAGGTGTCGCGCAAGTGCGGAAATGCGGCCTCCAGCGCCGGCAGCACCCGGGCCCGGATGCGGTTGCGCGTGTAGCGCTCATCGGCGTTGGTGGGGTCTTCGGCCCATCCCTCGCCACGCGCGACCAGCCAGGCGCGCACTTCCGCACCGGCCACCCGCAGCAGCGGCCGATGCCAGTCGATGCCGCCGCCCTGCCAGCGGGACGGCATGGCCGCCAGCCCCGCCACGCCCGCACCGCGCGAGAGCGCGAGCAGCACGGTTTCCACCTGGTCATCGGCGTGCTGGGCAACTGCTATGTTTTTGATAGCAATCTTTTCAATGGATCCGGCGGCAAGCGCCTGCAATGACGCATAACGCCATTGGCGGGCGGTGGCTTCCGGGCTGTCGCCGGCGGCATGGCGCGCATCCACGTGGGCGGCGCGCAACGGAACCCCGAGGCGCTCGCACAGCGCACGGCAATGCGCCTCGAACCCGTCCGCCGCGGCCTGCAGGCCGTGGTGCACGTGCAGCGCATGCACCTGCCCCGGCCAGCGCTGCGCACAGGCCTGCAGCAGCGCGGTGGAGTCGGCGCCGCCGCTCAGGGCGACGCCGAGCGGCAGCGCCGGCCGGAACCGGTCCATGGCCGCCTCGAAGCGCTCGGTCATCGCATGCCCCTGCCACAGGCCGCGCGCGGCCCGCCAACGAAAACGGCCCCAAAGGGCCGTTCCGATGGCGAAGAGGCGGCAAGCCGCCTCCGAACGCGCCGGTCAGCGCTCGGCACGCGTGTCGTTGAAGCGGCCATAGCTCTGCAGGCGCTCGTAGCGGCGGTCGAGCAGGTCCTTGACCTTCAAGTCGGCCAGCTGGCGGTGGGCATCGCCCAGCGCGCGCTTCAGGAAAGCGGCCATCTGCTTGTGGTCGCGGTGGGCACCACCCACCGGCTCGCTCACGATCTTGTCCACCAGGCCCAGGGCCTTCAGGCGGTGCGCCGTGATGCCCATGGCATCGGCCGCGTCCTGCGCCTTGTCGCTGGTCTTCCAGAGGATGGAGGCGCAACCCTCGGGGCTGATGACGGAGTAGATGGAGTACTGCAGCATGACCACCTGGTCGGCCACGCTGATGGCCAGGGCGCCGCCGGAGCCGCCTTCGCCGATCACCGTGGTGATGATGGGCACTTCGAGCTGCGCCATTTCGAAGATGTTGCGGCCGATGGCTTCGGATTGGCCGCGCTCTTCGGCGTCGATGCCGGGGTACGCGCCCGGCGTGTCCACGAACGTGAAGACGGGCAGCTTGAACTTCTCGGCCGTCTTCATGAGGCGCAGGGCCTTGCGGTAGCCCTCGGGGCGGCTCATGCCGAAGTTGCGCGCGGCGCGTTCCTTGGTGTCGCGGCCCTTCTGGTGGCCCAGGACCATGCAGGGATGGCCGTTGAAGCGCGCGAGTCCGCCCACGATGGACAGGTCGTCGGCGAAGTGCCGGTCGCCGTGCATCTCGACGAAGTCGGTGAAGATCTCACGCACATAGTCGAGCGTGTAGGGCCGCTCGGGATGGCGCGCGATCTTGGTGATCTGCCAGGGCGTGAGTTCGCCGTAGATGTCCTTGGTGAGCTGCTGGCTCTTCTTGCTGAGCTGATCGATCTCCTCGGAGATGTCCACCGCGCTCTCGGTCTGCACGTAGCGCAGCTCTTCGATCTTGGATTCCAGCTCCGCGATGGGCTGCTCGAAATCCAGAAAAGTCTTTTTCGCCAATTTTTACTCCTTGGGCTGTCTTGCCTTTGCAGGCCCTGCGCGCGGCGGCCGGGCGGCCGCCCTCAATAGTCCACCGGCAGGGGGGCGAGCGACCGCCAAATATACCAACTCGCCACGCTGCACCAGGGCTTCCAGGCCTCGGCGACCTCGCGGGCATCGCTGCGGCTGACCGGGTCGCCCGAAAAATAATGCTGGCTGATGCCCTGCAGCAGGGTGGCATCGTCCAGCGGCAGCACGTTGGGCCGCGCCAGATGGAAGATGAGGAACATGTCGGCCGTCCAGCGGCTGATGCCGCGGATCGCCACCAGCTCGGCGGCGATGGCCTCGTCGTCCATCGCGTCCCAGTCCCGCACGTGCAGCCGGCCGGAATCGAAATGCAGCGCGAGGTCCACGAGGTAGTCCACCTTGCGCGCTGACAGGCCCGCGGC
Source organism: Paracidovorax konjaci (assembly GCF_900112675.1). Lineage (GTDB taxonomy): Bacteria > Pseudomonadota > Gammaproteobacteria > Burkholderiales > Burkholderiaceae_C > Paracidovorax > Paracidovorax konjaci. Next base: position 309,002 of record NZ_FOMQ01000003.1, read on the forward strand.
GCGCATGTCGTCCACCTTGAGCTTGAGCACGGCGGCCGGCGTCATGCTGCGCAGCAACGCGGCGAAGCGGTCCCAGACCTTCTGTGCGGACGCCACCGACACCTGCTGGCCCACGATGCTGCGCGCCAGCGTGGTGAACGCATCGCCGCGCGCCACGAGGGCGACGTCGCCCAGCTCAGGAATGAGCCGCTTCATGACGCGGTCCTTCTTGACCAGATGGCGGCAGGCGTCCGCCCAGTAGCCGGGGGCGGTGGACGGCTCGGCCGTCCCCGCGGTTTTCTTGCTGGAGGCCACGCTTACTCTGCCCGGGGAAAGATCGGTTCGGAAGAAAAGAGGATGCCGCTGTTCATTGCGCGGCCTCCCAGGTCGTGCCGGCGGCGGAATCCTTGAGCACGATGCCCTGCGCGAGCAGGTCGTTGCGGATGCGGTCGGCTTCGGCGAAATCGCGGCCGGCCTTGGCGGCTGCGCGCGCGGCGATGCGCTCGGCGATGACCGCCTCGTCCAGGCGCGCGCCTGCCTGCAGGAAGGCGTCCGGCGCGCCCTGCAGCAACCCGAGGCTGCCGCCCAGCGCCTTGAGCAGTCCGGCGGTGCGAGCGGACCGCGTGCGGTTCACCTCGCCTGCCAGTTCGAACAGCACGGCGATCGCCTCGGGTGTGCCGAAGTCCTCGTCCATGGCCGCCTTGAAACGGGCCGCGTGCGGATCGGTCCAGTCGATCGGGCCGGTGTCTTCGGGCGCCACCAGGGCGAGCGCGGTGTAGAGCCGCTTGAGCGCGGCGCGCGCGTCCTGCAGGTGGACATCGCTGTAGTTGAGCGGGCTGCGGTAGTGCGTGCGCACGATGAAGAAGCGCACCGTCTCGGCGTCGTACTGCGCGAGCACTTCGCGGATCGTGAAGAAATTGCCGAGCGACTTGCTCATCTTCTCGTTGTCCACGCGCACGAAGCCGTTGTGCATCCAGAAGCGCGCCAGCGGCTGGCCCGAGGCGCCTTCGCTCTGCGCGATCTCGTTCTCGTGGTGCGGGAACTGCAGGTCCGCGCCCCCGCCGTGGATGTCGAAGCTCTCGCCCAGCGTGGCGCAGCTCATGGCCGAGCATTCGATGTGCCAGCCCGGCCGGCCGGCGCCGAAGGGGCTGTCCCACTTCGCCTCGGGCGGCTCGCCGGGCTTGGCGGCCTTCCAGAGCACGAAATCCAGCGGGTCTTCCTTGCCGTCCTGCACGGCCACGCGTTCGCCGGCGCGCAATTCGTCGAGCGACTTGCCCGAGAGCTTGCCGTAGCCCTGGAATTTGCGCACCGCGTAGTTCACGTCGCCGCTGCCCGAGCGGTAGGCCAGGCCCTTGCCCTCCAGCGTGCCGATGAGCGAGAGCATCTGCGGCACGTATTCGGTGGCGCGCGGCTCGACCGTGGGGGGCTCGATGGCCAGCGCGCCGATGTCCTGGTGCATGGCCAGGGTCATCTCGTCCGTGAGCTGGCGGATGGTGATGCCGCGCTCCACCGCACGCTTGATGATCTTGTCGTCGATGTCCGTGATGTTGCGCACGTAGGTGACGCGGTAGCCGCTGCTGCGCAGCCAGCGCTGGACCACGTCGAATGCCATCATCATGCGGGCATGCCCGATGTGGCACAGGTCGTAGATGGTCATGCCGCAGACGTACATGCGGACATGGCCGGGCTCCAGCGGAGAAAAGTCCTCCATCGCACGCGACAGCGTGTTGTAGATGCGCAAACTCATGGAATGTCAGTGAAGAGGGGTGGCGGAATGCAGCCGGGCCTGCCCTTGCGGGCGGCGATCCGGCGCCAGGAAGCCCTGGCGAGCGGGGCGTGCGCGGCGGATGCGCGACACGGGAATCAGGAGCGGCAACAGCGCACCGGCATGACAAAACCCCTCGGCTACAATCCGCCGCAGTATAAGGCCCGTTACTGCTTGACACCTTCACACCCCCTTTTCCATCGCCCATGACGCACGCACGCCGCCCAATTCCCCATCTCCTGCGACTGCTCGTGCTGTCGGCCTTGCTGGGGGCTCCGCTGGCCCACGCGGACGACTACGCGGACATCACCCAGCTGCTCAAATCCGGCAAGCCCGCCGATGCCCTGGCCAAGGCAGACCAGCGCCTCCTGGCCAATCCCCGCGACCCGCAGTTGCGGTTCCTGCGCGGCGTTGCCCAGGCGGACTCCGGCAAGCAGGCGGACGCGGTGGCCACCTTCACCAAGCTCACCGAGGACTATCCGGAGCTGCCGGAGCCCTACAACAACCTGGCGGTGCTCTACGCCAACCAGAACCAGCTGGACAAGGCGCGCACCGCGCTCGAGATGGCGATCCGCACCAACCCCAGCTACGCCACCGCCCATGAGAACCTGGGCGACATCTACGCCAAGCTGGCCAGCCAGGCCTACAACAAGGCCCTGCAGCTGGACGCCTCCAACGCCACCACCGTGCGCCCCAAGCTGGCCCTGATCCGCGACCTGTTCTCCGGCGATGCCGGCAAATCGGTGAATGCGAAGGCGACCGTGCCGGTGGCAGCCGCCACAGCCGCCGCACCGGCCCCCGCGACCACGCGCACCCCTGCGCCCTCTCCGGCTCCGGCACCCGCCCCAGCGCCTTCTCCCGCGCCGGCGGCCTCGCCCGCACCGGCGCCTGCCGCTGCTCCTTCGCCGGCACCCGCCCCCGCCGCGGCCACCAGCAATGCGGCCGAGAAGGACGTCACTGCGGCCGTGCGCGCCTGGGCCGCCGCCTGGGAAGGCCAGGACATGAATGGCTACCTGGGCGCCTACGACCAGGGTTTCGTACCGCCCGGCAAGCAAAGCCGCGCCACCTGGGAAAAGGAACGCCGCGACCGCATCGTGGGCCGCGCCAAGATCAACGTGACCGTGAACGACCTGCGCGTCACGGTGAACGGCAACAAGGCCCAGGCCCGGTTCCGCCAGGGCTACAGCTCCGGCTCCTACAGCGTGAACAGCCGCAAGACCCTCGATCTGGTCCAGAGCGGCGGCCGTTGGCTGATCCTCCGCGAGTCCACCGGCGGCTGATGGCGGCGCTGCGTCGTACGTCTTTCCGGATGTGCATGCCGGCGCTGTGCAGCGCCGGCGTCGTACCTTGCGCAGCCCTGCCGCACCGTGCCCGCCGCGCGGCGCGGGGCGGCCCCCACACCCTTCTCTCCCTGTAGAGCCGCGCATGTCCGTGGCCATTCCCTTACGGAGCCGCACGGTCGCGGCGGCGGCAGCACTGTCCGTGCTCTGCGGCCTGGTGCCGCCGGGCGCTTATGCCCAGGGCGACAAGGAGCGCGCCGTCGCGCGCGCCAAGCGCTCCCAGACCAAGGCACCCGCCCGCGCACAGCCCGCGCCGCTGCGGGACGGCCAGGCCGAGCAGCGCCTCATGGAGGTCTACCGCCTCACCGGCGAAGGCCGTGGCCGCGAAGCACTGGCCAAGGCCGAGAGCCTGGTGCGCGACTACCCGCATTTCCAGCTCGCGCAACTCACGCTGGGCGATCTGCTGTCGGCCCGCACACGGCCCCTGCGCCAACTGGGCGATGTACCGGCCGGCCAGGGCGATGCGCCCCAGCCCCCCACGCCCACCGCGGCGGAGGTGCTGGCCGAGCTGCGCGCCGAGTCGCGCCAGCGCACGGATGCGCTGCGCATCCGCCCTGGCGCGCGCGCCATTCCCGCCCAGTTCCTGGAACTGTCGCCCCGCTCGCGCCATGCGATCGCGGTCGATGCCTCGCGATCGCGCCTGTACCTGTTCCAGAACACCGACCAGGGTCTGGAGCTGATCGCCGATTACTACGCCTCGGTGGGCAAGCTCGGCATCGAGAAGGCCCTGGAGGGCGACCAGCGCACGCCGCTGGGTGTCTACTTCATCACGAGCCGGCTCGACCCCGCCACGCTGAAAGATTTCTACGGCGCGGGGGCGCTGCCCATCAACTACCCCAATCCGCTGGACCTGAGCCGGGGCAAGACCGGCAGCGGCATCTGGCTGCACGGCACGCCGTCCGAGCAGTTCTCGCGCGCGCCGCTGTCCACCGACGGCTGCCTAGCGCTCGCCAACCCCGACCTGGAGCGCATCCTGCGCACCGTGGAGCCCCGCTCCACGCCGGTGCTGATCGCACGGCAGATCCAGTGGGTACAGCCCCAGGCCGTGCTGGGCGAGCGCCGCCAGTTCGAGAACGTGCTCGACGCGTGGCGCACCGCCAAGTCGCAGGGCGACGTGCGGCGGCTGCTGTCGTTCTACGCGCCCGGCTTCCAGAGCTACGGCAAGATGCAGCTTGCCGACTATGCCAAGAGCCTGGAGGCCGAGACCCGCGCGCTGCGCGGGCGCCCGCTGCACCTCAAGGACCGCTCGCTGCTGCGCTGGACGGATGCCTCCGACACCATGGTGGTAACGTTCGGCGAAGTGGCCGAAGGCGCCCGCACCGGCCCCGTCAAGCGCCAGTACTGGATGCGCAAGGGCCAGCAATGGCAGATCTTTTTCGAAGGAGTGATTGGATGATGAAGACGATGTTTTCCAGACGACATGCCGCCGCCGCCCTGGCCGGCCTCGCGTTCGCGGCGCTGACCCCCTCGGCCATGGGGCAGGCCGCGGCCGCGCCGAAGGTCAAGCTGGCGACCACCCTGGGCGACATCGTCGTGCAGCTCGATCCCGCCAAGGCCCCCAAGACGGTGGAGAACTTCCTCCAGTACGTGAAGGACAAGCACTACGACGGCACGGTGTTCCACCGCGTGATCGACGGCTTCATGATCCAGGGCGGCGGCTTCACGCCCGACCTGCAGCAAAAGCCCACGCGCCCGCCGATCCCGCTCGAAGCCAAGAACGGCCTCAAGAACGATGCCTACACCATCGCCATGGCCCGCACCGGCAGCCCCGATTCGGCCACCTCGCAGTTCTTCATCAACGTGAAGGACAACGTCGCTCTCAACGCGCCCAACCCGGACGGCCACGGCTACGCGGTGTTCGGCAAGGTGGTGAGCGGCAAGGAAGTGGTCGACAAGATCAAGGCGGTGGAAACCACGAACCGCGGCATGCACCAGGGCGTGCCGGCCACGCCCGTCGTGATCAATTCCGCCACCGTGGTGCAGTGAGCCCCCGCTCGCCCGCCCCCCACCGTCCCCCTCCCGGACTTACCAAGGAACCCGAATGAGCAACCCCCAAGTCGAACTCCACATCGCCGGCCACGGCGTGATCACCCTCGAACTCGATGCCGAGAAGGCGCCGAAATCCACCGAGAACTTCCTCGCCTACGTGAAGAAGGGCCACTACGACAACACGGTGTTCCACCGCGTGATCCCGGGCTTCATGATCCAGGGCGGCGGCTTCGAGCCCGGCATGAACCAGAAGGGCACCGACGCAGCCATCGAGAACGAAGCCCAGAACGGCCTGAAGAACGACAACTACACCGTGGCCATGGCCCGCACAAGCGATCCGCACTCGGCCACCGCGCAGTTCTTCATCAACGTGGCCGACAACGGCTTCCTGAACCACACCGCGCCGTCCGCCCAGGGCTGGGGCTATGCCGTGTTCGGCAAGGTGGTCAAGGGCACCGAGATCGTGGACGCCATCAAGGGCGTGAAGACGGGCCGGAAGGGTTTCCACGACGACGTGCCGAAGGACGACGTGATCATCGAGAAGGCTGTCGCGCTCTGACACCGAACTGAGCCGCTGCGGGCGCAGCCGCCTCGGCGGCCGCCCCGCTCTCCCGGTTCCGCGTGGGCCGCTTGCCGGTCTGCCGCCGACACCCTTGCCGATGGTGCGGCGGACCCGGATCGACGCCCCCGATATCCCTTCGTTCGCCCTCCGTCCTTCCGCCCGATGCCTCCGACCGTGCCGTCTCTCCCGGAATTCGTCGCGCCCAGCGCCTGGCGCACGGTCGATTTCATCTCCGACCTGCACCTGGATGCCGATCATCCGGAGACGGTGCGCGCCTTTTCCCGCTACCTGGACACCACCCCTGCCGACGCCGTATTCCTGCTGGGAGACCTGTTCGAGGTCTGGGTGGGCGACGACGCGCTGCAGGAGCCCGGAAGCTTCGAGGCCGAGGGCTGCGCGCTGCTGCGCCGCGCCGCATCCCGCCGGTCCCTCTATTTCATGCACGGCAACCGCGACTTCCTCGTCGGCGATGGCTTCACCACGGCCACCGGCGTTCCGGTGCTGCAGGACCCCACCGTGCTCGTCTTCGCGGGCCGCCGCTGGCTCCTGAGCCATGGCGATGCGCTGTGCCTGGACGACGTGGACTACCAGCGTTTCCGCGCCGTGGCGCGCGACCCGCAGTGGCAGGCGCAGGTACTGGCCCGCCCGCTGGCGGACCGCCGCGCCCAGGGCCGCAGCGTGCGCGCCGAGAGCGAGGCGCGCAAGCAGTCCGGCTCCGGCTTCTACGGCGACGTCGACACTGCGGCCGCCCTGGCATGGCTCGCGGCGGCCGACGCGCCCGCGCTGATCCACGGCCACACGCACTTGCCGGCCGACCACGTGCTGCGCGAAGCGGCACCCGGCGGCGGCGGTGCGCCCGCCCTCACCCGCCATGTCCTGACCGATTGGGACCTCGACTCCCTCGCGCCGCGGGCCGGCGCGCTGCGGCTCACCGCCCAGGGCTTGGAACGCGTCGCGCTCGTCCCCACCTGAGGGCATGCACGCGCCCTTTCGCCACGCCCTCCGCCGCTTCGTCAACCGCGTGCGCGCCACGCTGGCGCCCGTCCCCGACATCAACGCCCCGCTCTGGCTGCAGACGCTCTCGCGCTACCCGTTCCTGGCCGCGCTGCCGCTGCACGACCAGGCCAAGCTGCGCGCGCTGAGCGCCCATTTCCTGCAGCGCAAGGAGTTCACCGGTGCCCACGGCATGGAGGTGACCGACGCCATGGCCGTCGCCATCGCCGCGCAGGCCTGCCTGCCGCTGCTGCACTGGGGCGAGCCGGCGCAGGCCCTCGCCTGGTACGACGACTTCGTGGGCATTGTGGTCCACCCGGGCGAAGCGGTGGCCCGCCGGCAGTCCGTGGATGCGGCCGGCGTGGTGCACGACTACGACGAAGTGCTGCTGGGCGAGGCGATGGAGCGTGGCCCGGTGATGCTGAGCTGGCCGGCCGTGGACGGCGCCGGCCGGCCGCTCGCGCGCGGCACCGCGGGCAGCGGCACGAGCGTGGTGATCCACGAGTTCGTGCACAAGCTGGATATGCGCAACGGCGGCGCGGACGGCTACCCGCCCCTGCCGCCGGGCTTCATGGGCGCGCGCGACACCCGCAGCGCGCGCGAGCGCTGGCGTGCCGCCTGGGAGCCGGCCTATGCCGAGTTCCGCGAGCAGGTCATCATCGCCGAGCGCTTCGGCGGCGAATGGCCGTGGCTCGATGCCTACGGTGCCACCGCGCCGGCCGAATTCTTCGCCGTGGCCTGCGAAGCCTACTTCGTCAGCCGCGACCGCTTCGCGCAGGAATTCCCCACGCTGCGGCCCGTGCTGGACGCGTTCTTCCAGCCCGCGGGCTGATGCTGCACGCGCGCCGTCCGGGTCAATCCACCGCGGTGCGGTAGGCCACGCCGTCGCGGCCGGGATCGGCGCCGCCGTGCAGCCGGCCATCCGCCGCGATCTGCACGCCGTGTACCCAGCCGATGGTGTAGTTGTACGGGTTGCGGAACACCTCCACGCCTTCTTGCTGCAGCACGCGCGTGACGTGGCGCGGGATGCGGTTGCACACGTCGATGGAGTTGCTGGTGGACGAGAAGCGCGGCGCCGACACCGCCTCCTGCATGCCCATGCCGTGGTCGATCATGTTCAGCAGCACCTGCAGCACGCCCATGGCGATCTGCGTGCCGCCCGGCGCGCCCAGCACGATCTCGGGCCGGCCGTCCTTGAAGACGATGCTCGGGCACGAGGAGGTGAACCGGCTCTTGCCCGGCTGGATGCTGCCCGCGCGGCCCGGGCGCGGATCGAACACGCCCATGCAGCCGTTGTAGAAAAAGCCCATGCCCGGCGTGATTACGCCCGAGGGCATGGCCAGCGAATGCGTCATCGACACGCAGTTGCCGTCGCCATCGACCACGCACAGGTGCGTGGTGTCGCGCGGCACGGGGGCGCCCGGGTTCACGCGCTCCACGCTGAAGCGCTGCCCGGCACGGATGGCGTCCGCCACGCGCGCGGCGCCTTGCTTGGAGAGCAACTCCTCCAGCGGCACCTGCACGAAGGCCGGGTCGCCGATGTGCCGGTCCTTGTCGGAGGTGGCCTTCTTCATGGCCTCGCTCAGGAGGCGCAGGTAGTCCGGCCCGTTGTGCTCCATCTCCGCGAGCGCGAAGTTCTCCAGGATGTTCAGCATCTGCAGCAGCATGGCGCCGCCGCCCGGAGGCTGGTTGGTGGTGATGGTGCGGCCCCGGTAGCTGCCCTTGAGCGGCGCCACGCGGCGCACCCGGTAGCGCGCGAGGTCTTCGCGCGCGAGCAGGCCACCCTGCGACTGCACGTGCTCCACCATGCGGCTTGCCAGCTCGCCCTCGTAGAACGGCGAGATGCCTTCCTCGGCCACCTGGGCGAGCACGCTGGCCATGCCGGGGTTGGCGAGCGGCGTGCCGATGGGCTTGGGCGAGCCGTCCGCGCGGCAATAGAGAGCGCGCCCTTCGCCGCTGTGGCGCAGGCGGTCGAGGTTGCTCGCGCGGCCCATGGTGGGCTCGTCGATCCAGAACGCATGCATGCCGGGCCGCACGAAGAAGCCTTCGGCCGCCCAGGCGATGGCGGGCGCCACCACGTCCTTCCAGGGCAGGCGGCCGTGCGCGCGGTGCATGGCCTCCAGGCCCTTGAGCGTGGCCGGCGTGGCGATGGACTGCGGGCCGATGTCGTTGACGCGGCCCTTCAGGATGAAGCCGAAGCCGTCCTTGGTCTCGCCTTCGAGCAGGCCGGCCCACATGTCCTCGCGGCAGGCGAGCGGCGCGGGCGCGTGGAAGTCGAAGTACTCGTGCGCTGCCGGGCCCGCGGCACCCTGCATGTAGACGGCCGCCGTGCCGAAGCCGGCGATGCCGCACATCAGCGGGTCCACCACGGTCTGCGCGAGCGCGGTGGCCACCGCGGCATCCACCGCGTTGCCGCCCGCGCGCAGCACCTCGATGCCCGACTCCGCCGCCTCGGGCTGCGGGCAGGACACCATCGCTTGCTTTTTCATGGCCGTCCTCACTTGCCGCTCAGGTTCAAGGCGTCCAGCGTCGGGCCCCAGGCCTGGGCGTCGCGGCGGGCGGTTTCCATGAGCTGGCTGGCGGGCCCCGGCATGGGGATGGCGTTCATCGCGCGCAGCTTGGACTGCACCTCGGCGCTGGCGTGGAAGGCACGCGTGCCTTCGTGCAGCCTGGCGATGATGGCCGGGGGCGTGCCGCTGCGCGCGACGATGCCGCTCCAGCCCATGGTGTCGAAATCCTTCACGCCCAGTTCGTTGGCGACCGGCACGTCGGGCAGCTCGGGCAGGCGCGAGGGTGCGAGCACCACGAGCGGAATCACCTTGCGGTTCTTGATATGGGGCAGCGCGGTGCCGGCCACCGGGGCCATCACCTGCGTCTGCCCGCCGATGGTGGCCATGAGGCCGTCGGGCTCGCCCTTGAACGGCACGTGCGTCATCGAGATGCCGAGCTTCTTCTGCAGCAGCTCCACCGCCAGTTGCGTGGAGTTACCCAGGCCCGACGACGAGAAATTGAGTTGTCCGGGATGCGCCTTGGCGTACTTCACGAGATCGTCCAGCGACTTGAAGCCCGTCTCGGGGTTGGCCACCAGCACGAAAGGCACCGTGCTCAGCATGCCCACGCCGGTGAAGTCCTTTTCGGGGTCATAGGGCAGCGGCTTGTAGACGAACTTGTTGAGCACCATCTGCGACACGCCGCCGAACATCAGTGTGTAGCCGTCGGCCGGCTGGCCCAGCACCTGCTGCGCCGCGATGATGCCGCCCGCGCCGGGCTTGTTCTCCACCACGATGCTGGCGCCCAGCGCCTTGCCCGCGTGCTCCGCCCAGAGCCGCGCGACCGTGTCGGAGCTGCCGCCGGCCTGCTGCGACACGACGAGCCGGATCGGCCGGGTGCCCGGGTAGCCGGCGGCGTCCTGCGCGAGGGCCGGGGCGGCCCACGACAGCGCGGCGGCCGCCAACGCGGCAAGGCAAGAGAATTTCTTCATGGTCTGCAGTCTCCGAGGGGATCAGGGGTGGGAACGCGGGCCGCAAGGCACCGCTGCTCCCTGGATTATTCGGAGGCGCCCGCCGCCGCACCAGCGAATTCGCCCGATGGATCCATTAGCATTTGCTCATGGGTTTCTATGATCAAGTCGCCTGGGCGCGCCGGCTGAAGGTGAAGCACCTGGAGTCGTTCCTCGTGCTGGACGAGGCCGGCACGCTCACCGAGGCCGCCGTGCGCATGCACATGACGCAGTCAGCCATGTCGCACTGGCTGGCCGACCTCGAAGAGCTGGTGGGCATGCCGCTGGTCACGCGCGGGCGGCGCATCCAGCTCACGCCGGCCGGGGTCATCATGAAGCGGCTGGCCATTGGCGTGCTGGGCGACATCTCGCGCACGCAGATGGAGCTGGGCGCGGTGGCCGAGGGCCGCACCGCGCGGCTGCACATCGGCAGCGTGTGGGCCGGGGTGGCGCGCGGCGTGCCGCAGGCCCTGGCGGAATTCCAGCGGCTGCACCCCCACATCTCGGTCACGGTGTCCGAAAGCCCATTCGGCAACCTGCTCGAAGGGCTGCAGAACAAGCAGCTCGACGTGGTGGTGGGCTCGCTCGATGCCCGCGCGCATCATGCGCGGCTGGAGCACCGGGAGCTGTTCGAGGACAACGTCTGCCTCGTGGTCGGCCGCGCGAGCCGCCTCTGGGACGCTGCCGGCCCCCTGCGGCTGGCCGACCTGCTGGAAGAGGACTGGATCATGCCGCCCAAGGGCACGCTGATGCGCTCGCAACTGGACGCCGCGTTGCTCGACAGCGGCGCGCCCTGGCTGCTGCCCAAGGTGGAGACCGCCGCCATCACCACGCTGCAGGCGCTGATCCACCAGGGCGACTACCTGGGCGTGTGCTCGGAAGCCATGGCCGAATACCAGGCGGCGCTGGGCAACATGCGGATCCTGCCGCTGGACCGCACGATCCGCTTCGGCCCGGTGGGCGTGGTCTGGAGCCGCGACAACCCCGCCGAGGCCGTGCGGCTCTTCGTGGACCACATCACGCAGGCCAGGACAGTCCCGCCACCATCCCCGGGCAGCGTCACAGCCCCAGGTCGCTGAGCGATGCGTGGCCGTCCGGGCGGCGGCCCAGCGGCCAGTGGAACAGCCGCTCGGCCTCGCGGATGGGCAGGTCGTTGATGCAGGCGAAGCGCCGCTGCATCAACCCCTCTGCGTTGAACTCCCAGTTCTCGTTGCCGTACGAGCGATACCAGTTGCCCGAATCGTCGTGCCATTCGTAGGCGAAGCGCACGGCGATGCGGTCGCCGCCGAAAGCCCACAGCTCCTTGATCAACCGGTAGTCCAGCTCGCGCGCCCACTTGCGGCGCAACAGCGCACGCACGGCATCGCGGCCCACGGGAAAGTCCACGCGGTTGCGCCAGCGCGTGTCCTCGGTATAGACCTGGGCCACGCGGTCGGGGTCACGGCTGTTCCAGGCGTCTTCGGCCATGCGGACCTTGAGCAGGGCGGTGGCTTCGGTGAAGGGAGGGACGAGAGGGGTCGAGGTCATGGCAGCGGGCCTTTCAGAACGGGGTGACAACAATGTAGACAGACCTGTCTACATCCGCAATGTAGTCGATGTAGACAGACTTGTCTACAATGCCGCCATGCCCCTTGCTCCCCTCACCGCCCCCGCCGCCACCCCTGATCTGCCAGCGCGCGAGCGCATCCTGTGGACGGCCTACGCCCTGTTCTACCGGGACGGCGTGCGCGCCACCGGCGTGGACCGGGTGATTGCCGAATCGGGGGTGACCAAGGTCACCTTCTACCGGCACTTTCCCAGCAAGAACGATCTGGTCGAGGCCTTCCTGGCCGAGCGCCATGCGCGCTGGATGGCGTGGTTCGATGCGGTGCTGCAGCGCCACGGCAATGGACCGCAGGCGCTGGTGCCGGCGCTGGCCGAGTGGCTGGGCGATGCGGACTTCCGCGGCTGCGCCTTCCTCAACACCACGGCGGAACTGGGCGCCACCGTGCCCGCGGTGGATGCGCACACCCGCCGGCACAAGCAGGACATGGCGGCGCGCATCGCCGCATTGCTGCCCCCCTCGGCGCAGCGGGAGGCGCATGCACAGGTTCTCGCACTGGCAGTGGACGGCGCCATCGTGCACGCCCAGTTCGATGGCGATCCGCAGGCCGCGCTGCAGGCGCTGGGGCACGCGGTGGCGCTGATCGATCAGGCCAGCTAAGCGCCCGCCACCCCAGCAGCGCAGCGCCTGGCGGCGCGCCGCCGCGACCCGGGCCGGGCAGGTCCCACGGCCAGGGCCATGGCACCAGAAGGGTTTTCGGCGGGCGGCCTAGGGGCGCTGCAGCAGGCTGCGGGCGGCGCGGGCCACGCTGTCCGCATCCACGCCGAAGTAGCCGCGCAGGGCGGCGCGCGTGTCGCTGCGGCCGAAACCATCGGTGCCCAGCGTGAGATAGCGGCGGCCTTCGGGCACGAAGGCACGCACGGTCTCCGGCACGGCGCGCACGTAATCGGTGGCGGCGATGACCGGGCCCCGCGTGCCCTGGAGCACCTGGGCGAGCCAAGGCGTGCCGGGCCGGGCATCGCCCTCCACCAGCCAGCGCTGCTCGCAGGCCACGCCGTCGCGCGCCAGCTCGCTCCAGCTCGTCACGCTGACCACAGTGGCATCGATGCCCTCGGCCGCCAGCAGTTGCGCGGCGCGCACCACCTCGGTCAGGATCGCGCCGGAGCCCAGCAGCGTGACGGCCGGGCGGCCTGCGCCATCCTGCACGCCACCTTGGGGTGTTTTTGCCTCCATGCCGCCGGATCCATTGGCTTGATAGCTATCAAAAACATAGCATCCACGCAACACCCCGGCCGCGGCGCCCTCGGGCAGGTCGGGCTGCGCGTAGTTCTCGTTCATGAGCGTGACGTAGTAGAAGACGTCGCGCTGCTCGACCAGCATCTCGCGCATGCCCGCGTCGAGGATCACGGCCAGCTCGCCGGCGTAGGCCGGGTCGTAGGCTTTGCAGTTGGGGATGGTGCCGGCCACGAGGTGGCTGGACCCGTCCTGGTGCTGCAGCCCCTCGCCGCCCAGCGTGGTGCGGCCCGAGGTGGCGCCCAGCAGGAAGCCCCGGGCGCGCTGGTCGGCGGCCGCCCAGATCGCGTCGCCCACGCGCTGGAAGCCGAACATCGAGTAGTAGATGTAGAACGGCAGCATCGCGAGGCCATGCACGCTGTAGCTGGTGGCGGCGGCCGTCCAGCTCGCGATGGCGCCGGCCTCGCTGATGCCCTCCTCCAGGATCTGGCCGTCCAGCGCCTCGCGGTAGGACAGCACGGAGCCGATGTCCTCCGGCGCGTAGCGCTGGCCCACGCTGGAATAGATGCCCACCTGCTTGAACAGGTTGGCCATGCCGAAGGTGCGCGCCTCGTCCGCCACGATGGGCACGATGCGCGGGCCCAGGGCGGCGTCCTTGAGCAGCGTGCCCAGCATGCGCACGAAGGCCATGGTGGTGCTCATCTCCTTGCCCGCGGCCTGCAGCGCGAACTGCGCGTACTGGCCCAGCGCGGGCACCGGCACGGCGTCGCAGGCGGTCTCGCGGCGCGGCAGCGCGCCGCCCAGTCCGGCGCGGCGCGCGCGCAGGTACTGCATCTCGGGGCTGCCTTCTGCCGGGCGGTAGAACGCCAGGCCCGTGGCCTGCGCATCGGTGAGCGGCAGGTTGAAGCGGTTGCGGAACTCGATCAGGTCGGCGTCGTCGAGCTTCTTCTGGCTGTGCGTGGTCATCTTGCCCTGCCCCGCCGCACCCATGCCGTAGCCCTTCTTGGTGTGGGCCAGGATCACCGTGGGCTGCCCGCGGTGCGCGGCCGCCGCGGCATAGGCCGCATGGATCTTCACCAGGTCGTGCCCGCCGCGCTTCAGGCGGTCGATCTGCTCGTCGGTGAGGCCCTGGGCCAGTGCGGCCAGTTCAGGGGTCTGGCCGAAGAAATGGTCGCGGTTGAAGCGGCCGTCCTTGGCGGCGAAGGTCTGCATCTGCCCGTCCACCGTGCCGCCCAGCGTGCGGGCCAGGGTGCCGGTGAGGTCGCGCGCGAAGAGGCCGTCCCAGTCGCTGCCCCAGAGCAGCTTGACCACGTTCCAGCCCGCGCCGGCAAAGAGCCGCTCCAGTTCGTCCACGATGCGGCCATTGCCGCGCACCGGGCCGTCCAGACGCTGCAGGTTGCAGTTGACCACCCACACGAGGTTGTCCAGCCCCTCGCGGGCCGCGAGCGTCAGCGCGCTCATGCTCTCGGGCTCGTCCATCTCGCCGTCGCCGAACACGCCCCAGACCTTGCGCTCCTGGCAGTCGAGCAGGTTGCGGTGGGTGAGGTAGCGCATGAAGCGCGCGTGGTAGATGCTGCTGATCGGCCCGATGCCCATCGAGCCGGTCGGGAACTGCCAGAAATCCGGCATGAGCCACGGGTGCGGGTAGCTGGAGAGCCCCTGCGCGCCCGCGGCCGGCGCCGTGATCTCCTGCCGGTAATGCTGCAGATCGTCTTCGGTCAGCCGGCCTTCCAGGAAGGCGCGCGCATACACGCCCGGCGCGCTGTGCGGCTGGAAGAACACCAGATCGCCCCGGTGCTGCCCCTCGCCCGTGCCCTCGCGCCCCCGGAAGAAATGGTTGAAGCCGGCCTCGAACAGGTCGGCGGCGCTGGCGTAGCTCGCGATGTGGCCGCCCAGCTCGCCATAGGCCTGGTTGGCGCGCACCACCATCGCCAGCGCATTCCAGCGCATCAGCGACGCGAGCCGCTCCTCAATGGCCAGGTCGCCCGGGAATGCCGGCTGCGCCTCCACCGCCACGGTGTTCACGTACGGGGTGTTCAGCGTGGGCTGCCAGCCCGTGCGCTGGCGGCGCGCGAGCCGCGCCAGTTCGTCCAGCACGTAGCGTGCTCGCTCCGGGCCCTGCGCGGCCAGCAGCGACAGGAAGGCATCGCGCCACTCGGCGGTTTCTTGCGGATCGGAATCGGCGGCAGCGGAAGCAGAAGCGAAATCGGCGGGCGCGCCGCCGGCCAGGGCATGCAGGGGGGTGGGAGCGTTCATCCTGGGCACTCTAGCGATGCGGGCGCGGCATGAGTGACTTTTACGCGTCCTGACAAACCCCGAATGGCGGCATTTCGTGCCGCGCTTTGCATAAACTGCGGCACATGAAGCTCGACACCACCGATCTGCGCATCCTGGCCGAACTGCAGGCCGATGGCTCGCTCTCCAATGTGGAGCTGGCACGGCGCGTGCACCTTTCGCCCTCGCCGTGCCTGGCACGCGTCAAGGCGCTGGAAGCGGCCGGCGTGATCGCGCGCTATGTGGCGCTCGCCAACGCGGCGGCCCTGGGGCTGGGGCTCAACGTGTTCATCAGCATCAGCCTGAAGTCGCAGGCCAAGCCCGCGCTCGCCGACTTCGAGCGGCGCATCGCCGAGCACGACGAGGTCATGGAGTGCTACCTCATGAGCGGCGATTCCGACTACCTGATCCGCGTGGCCGTGGCCGACATCGGCGCGCTGGAGCGCTTCATCCTGGAGCAGCTCACGCCCATCCCGGGCATCGAGAAGATCCGCTCCAGCTTCGCGCTCAAGCAGGTGCGCTACAAGACCGCCCTGCCCCTGCCTCTGGCCGCGGGATAGACCGGCGCCCGGCTACCAGGCCGCGTCGAACAGCTCCAGTTGCGGCGGGCCCAGGTACAGGTCGCGCTTCTGGCCCGCGTTGGCGTGCGCGGCCCGGAACGCATCGGAGCGCGTCCAGTCCTCGAAGTGCGCACGCGACGCCCAGACGGTGTGCGAGGCGAAGAGCGTGTGCTCGGCCGTCGTTTCACCGCGCAGCAGATGGAACGATTCGAAACCCGGCACCTGGGCGAGGTGGCTGTCGCGCTGGCGCCAGACCTCCACGAATTCGTCCTCGCGGCCCGGGGCGATGCGGAAGCGGTTCATGGCGATGAACAGAGGCATGGTCTTGAAAGGATAGGAAGAAAGGATGACGGGAAAGGAACCGGACCGTGCGGCATCACTGCGCCGCACTGGCGGACACGGCTGGTGCGGCGGCCGCCGCGCCCGGGCGCGCATCGCCCGAAGCCAGCCGGCGCCGCACATCGGCCAGCACGGCCTTCACGCGGCGGGCGTTCTCGGGCCCGATGCGCAGCAGCATCTTCTGGCCGCTGGAGAGCGCCTGCAGGTGCGGGTCGGCGAATTCATAGCGCACCCAGGGGCGCGTGGAGGGCACTTCGCCCTGCACCCGCGTGAGCTGCACGTCGAGCGGCCCCTGCACCTCAGGGGTCTGCAGCAGATGGCCCAGCACCGCCACCAGCCGATCGTTGAAATAGCCCTTGGGATAGCCCAGTTCCACGTAGGTCTGCTGGAACAGCGGGTAGAGCTGGCGGTAGAGCGCCACGGCCTGCTCGCGCGGCACGGCCTCGGCCAGCGCCACCAGGGCCCCGTAGCGCGCGGCGTTGGCCGGGGCCACCGTGGCGTGCAGGGGCGCGCCGTTCTCGGCCACCGCGCTGCCGGGCACGGCCTGCACCAGAAAGCGCTGTGGCGCGGGCTGCACGGGCCACAGCCCCGCCGGGGCCTGCGTGCGGGGCAGGTTGTCCACCGTCACCACGATGCGCCGCACGATCTCGTCCACGCGCAACAGCGCCGCCACGCGTTCGCCGCCCAGCCACTCCCCCAGGGAGCGGGCGATGGCGGCGTCGGCTTCGGCCGGCGTGGCCGGTGCGGCCGGGCCCTCGGGCGCCACGGGATGCTCCGGCCCCGAGGCCGCGGCCACGGGCGGCGGGACGGGGGCCGCGCCCTGCGCCCCGGACGCCACCGAGGCCGGCGGGATCGGCGCCGGCATCTGGGTGGGTGGCGGCAGCCAGCCCATCCACCAGGCCGCACCCGCCACCGCGATCGCGCCGGCCACCCCGGCCACCACCCACCGCAGCGCAGACGCCGGAGCGGGCCGGGAAGATGGGGGGCGGAAATCCTGCGGATCGGTTTCGGGCATGCGGGGGACTTTCAGAAGCGAGGATTGGGCATGCCAGTCCTCCCGCCTGCGACGGAAGCCCGACAAGCTTCGGGCGCCATTGTGATGTCCGTTCAGACATGGGGCCGTAAAAGCATGTGACGGCGAGACGAAAGATCACGGCGCGCAAGCCAATACAGAAACGCGCGCCTGCCGCCCCCGTCAGGGCATCTCTTTGGCCAGCGTTTCGAGCGTCTTCTTCAGGTAATCGTGCCGCTTGTAGTCAATGGATGCGCTGGTCATTTTCTCCCCCCGCTCCGTGATGCGCCGGTCGGTGAATCGCTCCTTGCGTGCCCCAAGGGTCTCCGGACTTCCATCAGGTCCATGGCCGACCACGGCATCGGCCAGCTCCGGCCGGACCTCCAGCGTCCGCGTCAACGAGTGGGCGTGTTTGAAGAATGCGGGGGGCAGAAACTTCTGCCCATCGAGAATCGCGACCCCACTGGGCAAACGGTCGCTCTGCACATTCTCTGCAAGCTGCAAATCCTGAGCCAGCCGTTCGTGCCACTGATCCAGCAAACCGGATTCCTTGTGCATGTGCGAAGCGAAGGTCAACCCGAACATCACGCAATCGGCACCCGACTTCTGGGCTTCGGCATCAATGATGAAAACCCGGGCGTGCTCCATTCCCGGAGAACTTCTCAGCAGATCGACAAAATTCGCATAGCTGTCGATGTTGGTACCAGCGCCCATGGTCGCGGGCTCCACCGCGATGACGGTCGGCGGATGCCCCGGATGCATGCGCACATCCACGACGGCGTGGTGTACCCCACCGGGTCGATGGTCGACTCGAAAAACCGAGCGAAACCGATGGCTCCGGTTCGGGTCCATCGCATGCATGGCCTCGACCAGTGACTCGGCACTGGCGTGGTATGACAACGCAAGTCCCGGCTTTCGCACATTTTGTGCATGGACAATGGACTGGACGTTGGAAAGATCGCTCTGCAAGGTCGGGAGGTCGGGCTGCCGATGGGCGTTGATGTCCGCACGCACCTTTTGTATTTCGGCGTCGAGCGCCACTGTTTTCTCCGACTTGGCGCGCGTTCTTGGCGATATGCCTGGACTGGACAGCGCTGGCAAGGAGCCCGAGGGGCCTCGAATCTCCACATCCTGTGCAGCCGGCGCGGCTACCGGCAATTGGATGGAAATCTTGAAGCCTGGATGATTGATCTTGCGCATCGCGGGTTGTGCCCTGCCGGCATCAGTAAGTCGATGCGAAGATATTCGGACGCCAGCCGCCCTGGCGGCCCGCCCTGCGCGAATACCTATCCATCACGGCGAAGCGCAGCCCATGGCCTCACGCACTCGCGTCCGTGCATCCTGCACGTGGGGCCCCAGTCCGAAAACCCTCTATCCCAGCCACCGCCACAGGCCAATTACTCCATGGAACCGCTTCTTTCACTCCCGGGCCACGGCCTCCGGCAGGTCCAGCGCGGCCAGCCACTCCATCGCGTCGTGCAGCTCGTTGGGCCGGATCTCGTGCATGCCCGGGTACTCGCGGTAGGTCAGCGCCAGCGGCAGGCCACGCGCATGGTCGCGGATCGCGCGGGCACTGGCCAGGGGAATCACGTTGTCCTGCTCGCCATGGCTGACCCATAGGGCCTTGCCCGACAGCGCAGCGGGCGCCACGGCATGCGGCAGCACCTGGGGCAGCAGGCGGCTGTGCCAGACCATCGCGCCCCGCAGCAGGTCGGGCCGGGTCAGCAGCAGCGAAAGCGCCATGATCCCGCCCTGGCTGAACCCGCCCACGATCACGCGATCGGGGGGCACGCCCAACTGCGCGGCCGCGGTTTCCACGGTGCGCGCCAGCAGGCTGCGGCTGGCGATTTCCTGGGCCTCGTGGATGGTGCGGCTGCCGTCGGGCTCCACCGAGAACTCGAACCAGGTGTTGGCCCCGGGCCCCATCGGATACGGGGCCCGCAGGCTCACCACGTGGAAGGAGGCTGGCACATAGGGTGCCAGCGCGAAGAGGTCTTTTTCATGGCTTCCCACACCATGCATGAGCACGAGCAGCCAGGGTTGCTGCGTTTCGGGAGCGGCGGGGCGGTTCAGGAATGTGAGCGGCAGATCGAGCATGGAAGGCGTCCGGAGGGCGGCTGGCGAAGTGGATCGACCCGGTTGGAGCACCGTCCGGGGTCGGGAGTTTCATGCATCTGCCTGCAGCGCGAAGGCATCCATGGCCAGCGACCCATGCATGACCTCGCGGCTCAGGTAGTGCGGCACGCGGTCTTCGCCTGCAGCGCCCAGCGCGAAGAAGAGCGGCAGGAAATGGTCGTCGCCCGGGTGCGCCCGGACGGCATGCGGGGCCTGGCTGCGGTAGTCCAGCAGGGCCTCCGTGTCGCCCCGTTGGAGCGCGGCCTCGACCCAGCGGCAGAAGTCGTCCACATAGCCAAGCGACCGGGCGGCGGCCGTGCCACCGAAGAATTCGGACAGGTTGTGCGTCATGCTGCCCGAGCCCATGACCAGCACGCCGCGGTCGCGCAGGCCGCGCACTGCGGTGCCCATGGCATGCACCTCGCGCGGGCCGGCGCCTGCGGGCAGCGCGACCTGGACCACGGGCAGATCGGCCTCGGGGAACAGGTGCCGCAGCGGCACCCATGCGCCATGGTCGAAAGGCCGCTGCGCATCGGCCTCGGCCGCGATGCCGGCCGACCGCAGCAAGCCCAGAACGTCGGCAGCCAGGTCCGGCGCCCCGGGCGCGGGGTACTGCAACGCATAGAGCGGCGGCGGGAATCCGCCGAAATCGTGCCAGGTGGACGGCTGCGCACCGGTCATCACGGCCGCGCCGCGGGCAGTCCAGTGCGGCGACATCACCACCACCCCGCGCAGGCCGGGAAAGCGCTGCCGCAACGCCTGCGCCCAGGCATGCAGCGCCGGGCCGGTAGTGCCGGGCTCCAGCGCGAACAGCGGAGCACCGTGCGATACGAAGAGTGCCGGCACCCGCCCCTGCGGTGAAATCGGGATAGAAGGCGCAGCGGCCTGCGGCGACAAAGGCACGGAAGAAGAAAGCATGGCAGAGCGGTCCAGGAATGCCGCAACGGAAGGGTTGCCCCGAGGATATGGGTGCGCATGGCCGCGTTCCCAAGGGGCGCGTGCCCGAGACACATCGTTGCGCCATGCGCACCCACGGCGCCGCGGCAGTTCAGTCCTGCACCCGGCCGCGCAACGCCTTGGTGCCGGAACGCTCGCGCTTGTCCTGCAGCCGGCGCTGGCGGGCGCCGTACGACGGCTTGGTGGCCCGGCGAGCGCGCGGGGGCTGGGCCACGCGCGCCACCAGCGCCTCCAGCCGCTGCAGGGCGTCGAGCCGGTTGGCCTCCTGCGTGCGGTACTGCTGCGCCTTGATGACCACCACGCCTGCCTGGGTGATGCGGGCATCGCTCAGCGCGAGGAGCCGCTCCTTGAGGTCCTCCGGCAGCGACGAGGCGGGGATGTCGAAGCGCAACTGCACGGCCGTGGAGACCTTGTTCACGTTCTGGCCCCCGGGGCCCTGCGCGCGCACGGCGGTGATCACCACCTCGCGTTCATCCACCCGGGGCGATGCGGCCGCCATGGCGCGGATCAGGCCCCGGCCGCCAGCGCCGCGGCCAGCGCATCGGCGAATGCGGCGGGCTGCTCGAACTGCACCCAGTGCCCCGCGTCCGGCACGAGCGAGAGCCCGCGGAAATCGGCCGCCGCGGCGCGGTAGGCGCCTTCGAGCGCAGGCAAAAAACCCTTGTAGAGCGCGTCGCGCTCGCCATAGATCGCCTGCACCGGGCAGCGCACGGCAGGAAGGGCACCGGCCAGGGCGTCGGTATGCGCCAGCCGCCGGCGTGGCATGCGGTCACGAACCACGTTGGCGCAGTGCACCTGCAGCGCCAACCCTTCGATCAGCGCCGCGTCGTGCAGCATCAATTCGGCCAGGTTGTGGCGGTGCACCGCCGCCTGGGCATGTTCGGGCAAATGGCGCCAGGCCTTGAGCGTGAACTGCCGTTGCGGCACCACGCCCATCGCGGGGGCACCGACCAATACCAGTTGCCGGGCCAGCGCCGGCTCGGCCGCGAGCAGCAGCCCAGCAGCCAGCCCGCCGAAAGAAAAACCCACCAGATCGCAGGGCGTGCCGTCCCAGAGCGCCCGCATGCCCTCGGCCAGCGGCGCCACCAGCGCATCCGCGTCGGAGCCGTTGGTGGGCACCGCGGAATCGCCGAAACCCGGCAGATCGGGCACCCACACCGTGCGCCCCCAGGACAGCAGCGTGTCGATGTTGCGCACCCAATGCGTCCAACTGCCGCTGCCGCCGTGCAGCAGCACCAGCGGCGGCAGGACGCCGGCAGGCGAAACGGGGGCCCTCCAGGCGCGCCATACCATGGAGCCTGCGCCGCAGGGCGTGGCGTGGACCTCCGCCCGCGCAGCGAGGCGAACGACCTCTTCAGGAAGCCCGGCCGTCACCAGTCCGCCACCGCGTCGATGGCCAGCGCGTAGCCGCGCACGCCGAAGCCGCACATCACGGCCCGCGCCGCGGCGGCCAGATAGGAATGGTGGCGGAAACTTTCCCGCGCGTGCACATTGCTGATGTGCAGCTCGACCAGCGGCACGCCCGTGCCCTTCACGGCATCGAGCAATGCCACGCTCGTGTGGGTATAGGCGCCGGCATTCAGCACCACGCCGGCAAGCTCCCCGGCCGCATGCAAGCGGCCTGCCTCGTGGATCCAGTCGACCAGTTGGCCCTCATGGTTGCTCTGCCGGAACTGCAGCGCCAGTCCGTGCCGCGCGCAGGCCTGGGCGCACAGTTGCTCCACGTCGGACAGCGTCTGCGCCCCATAGACGGCCGGCTCGCGCGTGCCGAGCAGGTTCAGGTTGGGGCCATTGAGAACGAAAACGGTACGGGTGGGGGTCACGGGGGCGGTACTCCAGATCCAGCGCCTGCCGCATCCGGCCCTGGCTGCTGCGCGAAACGCGCGATTATGCGGCGCCCCCAATGAAAAAGGCCCCTGCAAGGGGCCTTTGCCGATGGAAACCGGCGCCGGGAACCGGGCCTCCGGGGGCCCGGCGCCCACCTCAGCGCCAGTGTCCCCGGCCACCGCCGTGCCAGTGCGGCCGGCCGTAGTACCCGTAGCCACCGCCATACACCACCGGAGGCGGCGGTGCGTAATAAACGGGACGGGGAGGCACATAGGCCACGGGCGGGGGCGCGTAGTAGACCGGAGCGGGCGGCGAGTAATACACGGGCGGCGGCGCCACATAGGCCGGCGGCGGGCCGTAGACGACGCCAGGGCCGCCACCCACGCCGAGCACCACGCCCGGCGAATTGATGCCGACGGACCAGAACACATCGCGCGCCTGCGCGGCACCCGATGCGGCCAGCAATGCCAGCCCCATCCCGGCCGTGGCCGCAATGGCTGCGAGGGAACGGTTTTTGGTCATGGAAATCTCCTTGGAAGTTGGGCCCCTACCGCGCAGGGAGGGCGGAAAACGCGGCCCGGTGCGCTACTAACGCAGCACATGGCCGAAAGGATGGCACAAACCACCCACTATCTTGTTTCCGGACGTTGCATCCATTGTTGCAGGGAGTTACGGCCGGGGCCCGCCGCCTAGAATCGCGGGATGAGTTCGCACGCCCCCTCCCCCACACCGCCAGAAGCCGCCAAGCCCAGCAATTTCCTGCGCCAGATCATCGAAACCGACCTGGCCCAGGGCACGCACGCCCAGGCCCGCTGGGCCGGCACCCCGGGCGATGCCGCCCACCACGCCGCCGGCCAGCCCGACCCGGCGAAGATCCGCACCCGCTTCCCGCCCGAGCCCAACGGCTACCTGCACATCGGCCACGCCAAGAGCATCTGCCTGAACTTCGGCCTGGCGCGCGACTACGGCGGCGTGTGCCACCTGCGCTTCGACGACACCAACCCCGAGAAGGAAGACCAGGAATACGTCGACAGCATCATCGACGCCGTGCGCTGGCTCGGCTTCGACTGGGCGCAGATCGGCCAGACGCCCGGCAGCGCCGCGCCTTACCAGGCGAGCGACTATTTCGACTTCATGTACCGCGCGGCCGAATACCTCGTCGAAACCGGCCATGCCTATGTGGACGAGCAGACGCCCGAGGAAATGCGCGCCAACCGCGGCGACTTCGGCAAACCCGGCATCGACAGCCCCTACCGCAGCCGCACGCCCGCCGAGAACCTTGCGCGCCTGCGCGAGATGAAGGCCGGCCAGTTGCCCGACGGCGCCGCCGTGCTGCGCGCGAAGATCGACATGGCCTCGCCCAACATCAACCTGCGCGACCCGGCCATCTACCGCATCAAGCACGCCGAGCACCACAACACCGGCCACCAGTGGTGCATCTACCCCATGTACACCTTCGCGCACCCCATCGAGGACGCGCTGGAACGCATCACCCACAGCATCTGCACGCTGGAATTCGAAGACCAGCGGCCTTTCTACGACTGGCTGATGGACCGGCTCGCCGAGGGCGGCCTGATCGCCACGCCCCAGCCGCGGCAGTACGAATTTGCGCGGCTCAACCTCACGTACGTGGTCACCAGCAAGCGCAAGCTCAAGCACCTGGTGGACAGCGGCACCGTGGGCGGCTGGGACGACCCCCGCATGCCCACCATCGTCGGCCTGCGCCGCCGGGGCTACACGCCCGAGGCCCTGCAGCTCTTCTGCGAACGCATCGGCGTGACCAAGGACTATTCGTGGATCGACTACGGCACGCTCGAGGGCTGCCTGCGCGAAGACCTGGAAAACAAGGCGCACCGCGGCATGGCCGTGCTCGACCCCGTCAAGCTCGTGCTGACCAACTGGGACGAGGTCTTCGGCGCCGGCCACCTGGAGCCCTGCCAGTTGCCGGCCCTGCCCCATCCGCCCGAAGGCTCCGAGGCGCCCGTGCGCCACTTCACCCTGGGCAGGGAAGTGTGGATCGAGCGCGAAGACTTCGAGGAAACCCCGCCCAAGGGCTACAAGCGCCTCTTCCCCGGCAACAAGGTGCGCCTGAAGGGCGGCTACGTGATCGAATGCACCGGTTGCGAGAAAGATGCCGAAGGCAAGGTCACGCAGGTGCAGGCCACCGTGGTGCCCGACACCAAGAGCGGCACGTCCGGCGCCGACAGCGTGAAGGTGAAGGCCGCCATCACCTGGGTGGGCGTGGCCGATGGCGTGGAAGCCGAAGTGCGGCTGTATGACCGGCTGTTCACCGACGCGCAACCCGATGCCGGGGGCAAGGACTACCTCGCACTGCTGAACGCGGACAGCCTGAAGGTGGTGAAGGCCTATGTCGAGCCATCACTGGCGCAGGCGAAGCCGGACGAGAAGTTTCAGTTCGAGCGGTTCGGGTACTTCGTGGCGGACCGCAAGGACCATGCAGCGGGCAAGCCGGTGTTCAACCGGGTGACCGGGCTGAAGGATTCCTGGGGGAAGTGACGGCTTCGGCCACCGGAAAACCCGGCGCCCTGGAAGAGCCATCGGCTTTTCCAGGGGGAAATTTCCTGGGGGTCATTTCGACCCGACACACCACTGCTGCTCGCAAGGCACCCCATCCCCGTTCCCGTCCATCTGCGTGCCCGGGCAGTTCTTCAGAAACAGCTTTGCCTCGCGGCATGAAGTCATCTGCGAGCAGTACTTGCGCCCATCGCAGCGAAAGCCTGCCGGCATCGTCTCTTTGGCAACGTCGGTAGAGGCCAGGGGTGCAGGCAGTGATGCCCCCTGTTCCACCGCCGTTCGCATGGCGGGGGAGTACCCCATCCAGGCGAGCACGCCCACGATGCACAGGACGGCGACGGCGGAATAGAACCTGCCGGGACGGCTAGCCGCGCCATCGGAATCGCGGCGGTGCCGCTCAGCGCCTTCCGACGTGCGCTGGATCGGCGCATGGAAGGGGTGGACGGATGCGCCACCGGCCACTTCGCCCCTGCGCAGCACGCGCACGGCGCGCCGGCGGCCCTCGCGGTCGGGCTCCACTTCGAAGGTCAGGGGCTCTCCCACCGAAGGGACGATATCGCGCCGCTGAAAGGCCGAGATGTGCACGAACAACTCGGCCCCGCTGTCGTCGGCCACGACGAAGCCGAAGCCGCGCTCGGCATTCCAGTTCTTCAGCCGCCCTCCGAAGCGGTGCTCCATGCGCTGTCCCTCCCTGTGCGCGCTTTTGCCTGGTGATTCAGGCGGCGGCGCTGTACCGCGCCTGCTGCCCATCCGTGCAGTATGGCATCGCTTTGCAGGCGTCCCTCCCGCTTCGTCCGGATCGCTCTGGCCAGGCTCAGCATCAAACACGACCGCACGGGATAGCACTCCTTGATTGCAGAAATTAGCTTTCTTCAATGGAAAAATGAATTTGATAGACCTATCCTTCTCATCCGTGGCCGTCTGATCCACATACGACCGACACAGAAGCAAAAAAGGAGTGACCCATGAGCAGTGAATCCAAGTGCCCGTTCTCCGGCGCGCAGACCTCTTCCGCCGCCAAGCCGCGCATTCCGGCCCGGGGCCGCACCAACCGAGACTGGTGGCCCAACCAGTTGAATCTGGGCATCCTGCACCAGCACGCTCCCGCGTCCAACCCGATGGATGCCGGCTTCGATTACGCCGAAGAATTCAAGAAGCTCGACTACGCCGCGCTCAAGTCCGATCTCACGGCGCTGATGACCGATTCGCAGGACTGGTGGCCTGCCGACTGGGGCCACTATGGCGGCCTCTTCATCCGCATGGCCTGGCACAGCGCCGGCACCTACCGCACGGCCGACGGCCGGGGGGGCGGCGGCACGGGCAACCAGCGCTTCGCGCCGCTCAACAGCTGGCCCGACAACGGCAACCTGGACAAGGCGCGCCGCCTGCTCTGGCCCATCAAGCAGAAGTACGGCAACCAGATCTCCTGGGCCGACCTGATGATCCTGGCGGGCAACGTGGCGCTGGAATCCATGGGCTTCAAGACCTTCGGCTTCGCCGGTGGCCGTGCCGACATCTGGCAGCCCGAAGAAGACGTGTACTGGGGCGCCGAAGAACAGTGGCTGGCGACGAGCGACAAGGCCAACAGCCGCTACTCCGGCGAGCGGCAGCTCGACAACCCGCTGGCCGCCGTGCAGATGGGCCTGATCTACGTGAACCCCGAGGGCCCGGACGGCAACCCCGACCCGATCGCCTCGGGCCGCGATGTGCGCGAGACCTTCGCCCGCATGGCGATGAACGACGAGGAAACCGTGGCGCTCGTGGCCGGCGGCCATACGTTCGGCAAGGCGCACGGCGCAGGCGACCCCACGCTCGTGGGCGTGGAGCCCGAAGGCGCGGACATCGCCGAGCAGGGCCTGGGCTGGACCAACAGGTTCGAATCCGGCTTCGGCGTGCACACAACGACCAGCGGCATCGAAGGCGCCTGGAAGCCCAATCCCACGACCTGGGACAACGGCTATTTCGACATGCTCTTCGGCTACGACTGGGAGCTGACCAAGAGCCCCGCCGGAGCCCACCAGTGGGTGGCCAAGGACGTGCGCCCCGAGCACATGATTCCCGACGCCCACGACCCGTCCAAAAAGCATGCGCCGATGATGACCACGGCCGACCTGTCGCTGCGCTTCGACCCGGTCTACGAAAAGATCTCGCGCCGCTTCCACCAGGACCCGCAGGCGTTCGCCGATGCGTTCGCCCGTGCCTGGTTCAAGCTCACGCACCGCGACATGGGCCCCAAGCCGCTCTATCTGGGCCCCGAAGTCCCCGCCGAAGAACTGGTCTGGCAAGACCCGCTGCCCGCAGCGGACGGCGCTCCCATCGACGCGAAGGACATCGCCGACCTGAAGGCGCGCGTGCTGGCCTCCGGCCTGACGGTGGCGGAACTCGTGTCCACGGCATGGGCATCGGCCTCCACGTTCCGCGGTTCGGACAAGCGCGGAGGGGCCAACGGCGCACGCATCCGCCTCGCGCCGCAGAAGGATTGGGAAGTGAACCAGCCCGCCCAGCTCGCCCGGGTGCTCTCGGTGCTCGAAGGCATCCAGGGCGCGTTCAATGCGGCGCAGGCGGGCGGCAGGAAGGTGTCGCTGGCCGACCTGATCGTGCTGGGTGGCTGCGCCGCCGTGGAAGCGGCCGCGAAGGCGGCAGGCCATGCGATCGAGGTGCCTTTCACGCCCGGCCGCACCGATGCGTCGCAGGCCCAGACCGATGTGGAATCCTTTGCAGCCATGGAGCCCCAGGCCGACGGCTTCCGCAACTACCAGAAGAAGACCTATGCCATTCCGGCCGAGGCGCTACTGGTGGACCGTGCGCAGTTGCTCACGCTGAGCGCACCGGAACTCACGGTGCTGGTGGGCGGGCTGCGGGTGCTGGGCGCCCATGGGGAGGGCTCGCACCACGGCGTGTTCACGAAGCGCCCCGGGCAGCTCACCAATGACTTCTTCGTGCACCTGCTCAGCATGCGCACCGCATGGCGCCCCGCCTCGGAAGCGAACGACCTCTACGAAGGCCGCGACCGCCAGAGCGGCGAGGTGAAATGGACGGCCACGCGCGCCGACCTGGTCTTCGGCTCCAACTCGCAACTGCGGGCGCTGGCCGAGGTGTATGCGCAGAACGGTGCCGAATCCAAGTTCGTGCGTGACTTCGCCGCCGCATGGGCCAAGGTGATGGACCTGGACCGTTTCGATCTGAAGAAGCGATGACGCGCGGTTTGCGATAAGGTCGCGCCTTCGCGTTGCGGGGCCCGCGCCGGAAGGTGCGGGCCCCGCTGTGTTTGGCCACCGTTAACCCATTTCCTTTCTTTTTTTCTCCCATGAAATTCTCCGAACGCCTCCAGCAACTGCCCTCCGTCGCCCACATCGCATCGCTGCGCATGCTCGATGGCCAGGGCCAGCCGATCGCCACGCTGGAAAACAAGCCCGGCCAGGCCGGCTCGCTGGCCGTGTACCACGCGCTGGCCGCGCTGTATGGCGGCTCCATCCCGCCGGCAGGTGCCCGCCTGGGGCTGGAGTGGTATGCCGAGCACACCGCCGATGCGCAGGCGCACCCCGGCAAGCACCCGAACATCGACCGCCTGACAGCGTGGGCCGAGGGCGATGCCAGCTACCGGGTGGAGTGGACGGCGAACGCCGGCTGACCCGGGAGCCCCCTCGCGCCTCCGGAGCCGCCAGCCGGCGAACCCGGTGCGCGCTGGCCGCACGGCACGGCGGCGCGGCCTCCGACGGCAACACGCCTTCGGCCCTTCGACAATCCACAGCGCTGGCGCCCCACCGCGCCGCTCCGGCCAGCAGCCGCTCCGGACCACCTTCTCCCGACACCCAAGGCGCGACATGACAGCTTCCCGAAACCCCTGGATGCGAGCGGCACTGCGGGCCGCGGGCGCGCTGGCCCTGGTGGCCACGATGGCTGGCTGCTCGGGCGTGGGCACGCTGAATGCGCTCACCGCGCAGGGCACGCACACGGTCGAAGCCGCCGTGGCCTACGGGCCGCTGCCGCGCCAGCGCCTGGATGTGTACCGCCCGCGCGTCGCCGCACCGGCCGGGGGCTGGCCGGTGGTGGTTTTCTTCTATGGGGGCTCGTGGAACAGCGGCGAGCGCGCCGACTACCGGTTCGTCGGCGAGGCGCTCGCGGCGCGCGGCGTGCTCACGCTGGTGGCCGACTACCGGCTCTACCCCGAAGTGCGCTACCCGGATTTCCTGGTGGACAGCGCCCTCGCCGTGGCCTACGGCCTGGACCATGCGGCGCGGCTGGGAGGCGACCCGAAGCGCGTGTTTGCGATGGGCCACAGCGCGGGCGGCTACAACGCGGCCATGGTGGCGCTGGATGGGCGCTGGCTGCAGGCCGCCGGCCACACGCCGCGCGAGCTGGCCGGGTGGATCGGCCTGGCGGGGCCGTACGATTTCTTCCCCACCGACAACCCCGATGCGCAGCCGGTGTTCTTCCACCCCGACTATCCGCCGAACGCCCAGCCCATCGGTTTCGCGCACCCGCAGGCGCCGCGCAGCTTCCTGGGCGCCCCCCTCAAGGACCGGCTGGTGAGCCCCGAGCGCAGCACGCGGCAGCTGGCGGGCCGGCTGGAGGCGGCCGGCGTGCCCGTCACCCTGAAGATGTACGACCGCGTGAACCACGCCACACTGATCGGTGCCTTCGCCTGGCCGCTGCGCTGGCTGGCCCCAGTGCTGGACGACGTGGTGGGCTTCATCGGCGCGGCCCCACCGGCGCCGTGAAACGGGGCACGGCGGCCCCTGGCATCAACCCTCTTGAATCGCGGCAGCAGGCCAGTTAGGGTGCCGGTTCCCGGGATCCAACCCCGCCGCCGCCCCAAGGAGAACTGCCCATGAGCGCCCCCACCCCAGACCCCACCGGCACCGTCAGGCTGCACCGCGTGCTGCGTGCACCGGCCGACCGCATCTACCGCGCCTTCCTCGATCCCGACGCCATGGCCAAGTGGCTTCCCCCGCACGGTTTCACCGGCAAGGTGCTGGAGATCGATGCCCGCGTGGGCGGGCGCTACCGCATGCAGTTCACGCACTTCGGCAACGGGCAGGTGCATGCCTTCGGCGGTGAATACCTCGAACTGGTGCCGGGCGAACGCATCGTGCACACGGACCGCTTCGACGCGACCGGCCTGCCCGGCGAGATGCGCACCACCATCCAGCTCAAGGCGGTGCCCGTGGGCACCGATCTGTCGGTGGTGCAGGAAGGCATTCCCGCCATGATCCCCACCGAGGCCTGCTACCTCGGATGGCAGGAGTCTCTGCAGTTGCTGGCCTTGTTGGTCGAGGCAGAGATCCCGGGCTGACGGCGACTGGCGGCGCGGGCGGCGCGTTCCCGCCGGGTGCAGCCACGCAGGAGGTGCGGGAGCATGGGCATTCAGCACGCTGCTTTCCGGACCGGGTGGGACAGAATGTCCAGCGCTTCCCGCCCATCGGCTTGCTACGATCGCGACAAACAGTGTCAATCAGCCGCCAGGAAATACTCCAAGATGGATTGGGTCCCGATAGTCTTCATCGTGTTCAAGGTTCTCGTGTTCGGCACGGGCATGTTTTTCGCCATCAAGTGGCATTACGACCAGGATAAGAAGAAGAAAAAAGAAGCCGCCGAACAGTAGGCGCCCGCCGGACACGCGACCGATCGCACGCACGCCGCGCGGTCGCACTCCGAGGCGCTGCTCGAGCGCCAGCCGGCAGGTCTGATGGCAAGGGTGCTACCCGTCTCTTTCACATCGCAGCCAGCCGCATGAAAAACTGGAAACTCCATGACGCCGATGTGTACGTATCGAATGTCGGCGGTTACTCGAAATCGCATGGGCATCCCTCAAAAACCAAACGCTGCGTGGAAGTGAAACTGGTCCACATCCCCACGGGGATCAGCGTTGCCCAGTCATCGCCGATGGAATCGATGTCACGGCCTGCCGCGGCAAAAATCAGAGAGCAGCTTCGCGCGGAGCTGTGGCCCAAGCTGGAGGAACTCGTCGCAAAACACCTGCGCATCCCCGGTCGCTGATCCGTCCGCCAGATGGGCGTGACCGCTGCCGGCCCCCTGCCCCTTCTCTATCCAGGCAACGCCATGGCGGGCTCCTCTACTGGGTCAGCCCGCCATTCCTGCCGGCCCACCGTCGCCCGTTTCTTCAGAGCTGCGACCCGATCAGTCCCGTCACCTTCTCGTGCAGCTTTTCCGTCCAGGGCCGGTTCAGCCAGTCCTGGTGGGTCACGCGGCGCGAGCGCTGGATGTCCTGCTCGAACACTTCGGTCTGGCGGCGTGCGAACGCTTCGTCGTACACGTTGAGGTTGGCCTCGTCGTTCAGCCGGAACGAGCGGTTGTCGAAGTTGGTGGAGCCCACCGACACCATGCGCTGGTCCACGATCATCACCTTGCAGTGGTACATGGTGGGCCCGTATTCGTAGATCTCGGCGCCGGCCGCAAGCAGCGGCCCCCAGGTGCCGCGCGAGGCGGCCTTCACCGTTTCGGTGTCGGTGTGCTCGCCGGGGGTGACGATGCGCACGCGCACGCCGCGCTGCAGCGCATCCATCAGGAGCCTCAAGGTCAGGTCGTCGGGCACGAAGTACGCGGCCGAGAGGTCCACGCTGCGCTCGGACGCGGTGATGGCCATGTGGTACATGAGCTGCATGCTCTCGCTGCCGCTCGACGGCGAGCTGGAGAACATCTGCGCGCGGTGCGGGCCCACGGGCTCCAGGGCCGGAAAGTACGCGTCGCCGTGCAGCACCTGGCCGGTCACCTTGAGCCAGTTGTCGAGGAAGGTGGCCTGCATGTGCGCCACCGCAGGGCCGCGCACCATGTAGTGCGAATCACGCCAGTGCTGCGGGTCCTGGGCGTCGCCGGTCCACTCCGGCGCGATGCCCACGCCGCCCGTGAAGCCCACCACGCCGTCGGCGATGAGCAGCTTGCGGTGCGTGCGGTTGTTCAGGCGCGCGAGGTTGTACCAGTGCGGTTTGTGGAATTTCTCGATCTCCACCCCCGCTGCCTTCATCTCGTCCAGGTAGCTGTCTTCCATCTTCGAGCTGCCCACCCAGTCGAGCAGCACGTGCACCTTCACCCCGGCGCGGGCGCGCTCGCTGAGCGCATCGGCGAACTGCTTGCCGATGTCGCCCGACCAGTAGATGTAGGTCTCGAAGGTGACGGTCTTCTTTGCCGCGCGGATGGCCGCCAGCATGGGCGGGAAGATGCGGTCGCCGTTCTGCAGGTCGGTCACCTCGTTGCCGCCCAGCACGCCGGGGCCGAGCAGGTTGCCCATGGCGCGGTCGAACTGCGGGCTGGCGGTGGTGTAGAGGCGCGGGAGCTGTTGCTGGACCTGCTTTTCCCCAGCCGTGAAATTGAGCACCAGCAGCGCGGCGGCAGCGGTCGCGAGGAAGGTGAGCAGCGCTACGCGCAGCATGCGGCCATGTTTTTGCATGGCGGCGATTGTCGAAGGCGGCCCCTGCAGGGGCTGTAGGCGGACGCCTCCAGCCGCCTACACTGGCGGCGGCGCGGGCTGCCCAGCTCCGAGGGCCACCTCTCCCGCGCCGCCAGCTCCGTCCGTTCCGCCCGCACCTCCCATGCCTTCGACGTCCCTTCTTGCCGCCCACGATTCCTTCACTGCAGACGCAGGCACCGCCCACCGGCCAGAGGCGGCCCGGCCGCTGTCGCGCCGCCGGATGATCGGTGCCGGCGCGGCCCTGGTGGCCGCGCAGGCCTGGCCGGCTCGGGCCGCCGACCGTGCCGCATCCGGCGCACGCGCCGCGGCGGCCGGCGTCTGGCCGCGCGCGCTGGCAGTGCCGGGCGGCGTGGCGCGGCTCTCGCTCGGGCCCGCGGCGGAGCGGCCGCAGGCGCATGCGGGCGACGTGCCGGTCCTGGTGGTGGGCGACATGATCGAATGGACGGCCATCGTCGGCATCCCGCTGTCGGCGCCCGTGGGCACCGCATCGGTCCGCGTGCAGGTGGCGGGCGAGGCACCGCGCACCATCCACTACACCGTGGCACCCAAGCAGTACCGGGAGCAGCGGCTGACCGTGGCCCCGCGCACGGTGGATCTCTCCGAGCAGGACACGGCGCGTTTCGAGCGCGAGCGCGCCCACCAGCAGCAGGTGGTGGCAGCCTTCAGCACGCCGCTGCCGGCGGCGGACGGCCTCGCGATGCGCCAGCCGGTGCCGGGCCGGCGCTCCAGTTCGTTCGGCCTGCGCCGCGTGTTCAACGGGCAGGCCCGCAATCCGCACAGCGGCATGGACATCGCGGCGGCCACGGGCACGCCGGTGGTGGCGCCGCTGCCGGGCCGCGTGATCGACACCGGCGACTACTTCTTCAACGGCGGCACCGTCTGGCTGGACCACGGCGGCGGCCTGCTCACCATGGTCTGCCACCTGAGCGCCATCGACGTGCAGGTGGGCGACACGCTCCAGACCGGCGAGGCCTTCTGCAAGGTGGGCGCCACCGGCCGCGTCACCGGGCCGCACCTGCACTGGGGCGTGATGCTCAACCGCACGATGGTGGACCCGGCGCTGTTCCTGCCGGCATGATGGCCATCCGCTATCTAATTGATAGCAAACTATTCAATGAATCCGGCGGCATGGAGCACAAAACACTTCATACCTCCCGTGTGCCCGCAGGTCGTCGGGCCCTCGCGCGGCGCGGCGTTTTCGTGCGCCAGCGGATGTCGCCCACGGCCTGCACGGCCTGGTACAGGTAACGCGCGTCCCGGGCCGTCGCCCGGCTGCGGCCGAACCGGACGGCGCCGTAGCGCTCCAGGGCCTCTTCGGTCCAGCGGCGCGCCACCGCGGAATCGGTCGCCGCACCGAGCCAGTGCTCGCGCAGCGATTGCCCCGGGGCCTCGGGATGCCCGGTGCCGCGCAGGCAGGCGTCCATGGCCCGCACCGTGCACTGCATCGACCGCAGGGGCCGCCATCCGGCCAGGAGCGCGGCCAGCACCAGCCATGCCGTCCACGCGATCCGCCTGCGCTGCCGCCACAGCCACCACGCCAGCAACACCACCAGCGCCAGCAGCCAGGGCGGAACGGCCGCCGCCGCGGCGCGGGCCGCGTTCATGGCGCGCTGCGCGCCATCGACGAGGCCCTGGAGCAGCTCGCGCTGCCAGGCCGGCATCGTGAAATCGCGGCCCAGCTCGGCGCGCATCTGCCCCAGCATCCGCTCCCACGGATCGGCGGCACCCGAAGACGCTGCCGCAGCGCCGCCGCCTCCGGACGGTGCCTGGGGCCCAGACGGCCCGGCGCTTGCGGAGCCCGCAGGCGGCTTCCACAGCCCGCTGTCGGCGCCCGGGGGCAGGAACCCGAAACCCAGCACCGGGGGACGCGGCGCGAACAGGAACAGCGCGCAGGCCAGCACCAGGGCGGTGCCGATGAACGCACCGGTCAGCGGCAGCGTCACCCGCCAGGACAGCCCGCCGCGCGCCGCGTGCTGCCACGCCAGCGCCAGGCCGCCCAGCCACCAGGCGGGGCCCAGGTAGAGCCAGAGGGTCCAGTTGGCGTTCCAGTGGGACGCCACCATGAAGCTCACGGCGAAGACGGCCACCAGGGCCAGGTGCAGGTCGCGCTCGGTGGCCATGCGCGGGGCGCGCGCCCCGGTGGCGACCAGCAGGGCGAGGCAGACCCACCGGGGAAACGTGTACATCAGCGGGCCCACCAGCAGCACGAGCACGCCCAGGACGGCCATGCCGCGCGCCACGGCCGATGCGGTGCGGCCGCCGCGCGACCGGTGCCATGCGCCCGCGCCGAAGCCGCACAGCGCCCATCCGAGCCACAGGAGCGACTCGGTACCGAAGCCGTGGTGGCGCCGGTCGAGGTAGGCGAAGGCCCAGGCCACGCAGACGAAACATCCACCTGCCAGGAGCACGGGCCCGGCCCCTGCGAGCGGCGCCGATTCCGGGGCCGCGGACGCTTTCACAGCGGTAGGTGCGCGGCTCATGCGACCTCCGCCAGCGCAACGCCGAAGCCCGCGCGCAGCACCGCATCGCCAAGGCGCGTGGACGCCGCCCCTCCGGGCGCGCTGGCGCCCTCCGGCCGGGGGGCGGTGGCGATGCACACCACCAGCGGGCAGCGCACTGCGGCGAAGGACTGCAGCGCACGCACCGCCACGTCGGGCGCGGTGCCGGCCGGCAGGACCACGGCGACCTGCTCGCCGGCACGCACCTCTGCCGCCAGGGCCAAGGCGGCGGGGATCCAGCCGCCCTCCGCATCCACTGCCCCGGAGAACACGTCGCGCACCTCGCCCGGTGTCTGCAGCACCCTGCGGCCGGGGCCGCTGCCCAGCCACACCTGCACGCCTTGCAGCAGGGCCGCGTCGCACAGCCCCACCGCCATGCGCACCGCCTGCTCCGCCTCGCTGTCCGGATCACCCACGCCGTGCCCGGCCGAAAGCGCCACCAGCAGGCGCAGCCGGACCGAGCCCGTGTGCAGGAACTGCTGCAGGATCAGTTGCCCGGCCCGCGCCGAGGCCGGCCAGCTCACGCGCGCCACGGCCTCGCCCGGCTGGCAGGCACGCAGGCTGCCCAGCTCGTAGGACGGCCCCACGGCCCGCGTGGTGCGTTCGCCCAACGGGTCTTCGACGGCGATCCAGGGCACGGGCCAGCGCAGCGGCACCGCACGGGGCCGCACGCGCACCGCCACGTCGCCCACCGCGGCGCGGTGCCCCGCGCGCACCAGCCCCAGCGGGAAGCTGCTCGACAGCCGCACCGCCGTCAGGCGGTAGTGGCCCCGGCAGGCAAAGCCCGCTTCCAGGCCATCCACGGGCCGACCGGCACGCAGCAGGGGCACGACGTGGCGGCGGACGGTCCGCCGGCCCGCCCATTCCCACTCGGTCTCGATCTCCACCATGAAGGCCGGCCAGGGCACGGCGCGCTCCAGCCGCAGGCCGAGGGGGCACGGTTCGCCTTCCTCCAGCACCCGGACCTGCGCCTCGGGCAGGTGGACGGTGGTGCCGCGCAGCGACAGCCAGGGCAGCAAAAAGCCCAGCAGCGTGACCATGCCCAGGAACAGGAACATGCCGTAGAAAGTCGGGTCCTGCCGGTTCAGCGCGGCCGCCAGCAGCACCGCCGAGAGCGCGATCAGCACGCGCGGGCGTGAAAGCCACCGTTCCATCGTCAACGGGGCGTGCGCTGGCTCTGCAGGATCTCCTCGATCAGCGCGGCCGGCGGCCGGGCGGGAGCCCCCTGGTTGTGCGGCACGATGCGGTGGGCCAGCACGGCGGGCGCCACCTCGCGCACCACGGCAGGATCCACGTAGTCGCGGCCGCGGATGCAACTCAACGCGCGCGCCACCCGGGCCAGCCCCAGCGTGCCGCGCGGACTGGCACCGGCCCGGATGCCGGGGTGCTGCCGCGTGGCCCCCACGATGCCGGCGATGAACGCCGCCACCTCGGGAGTGATCGCCGCCGCATGCGCCTGCGCCGCCAGCCGCGCGAACCCTGCGGCATCGCACACCGGCCGGAGTTGCTCGATCGGGTGCGCGAACTGCTGGTCGTGGATCAGCCCGGCCTCGGTCTGCGCATCGGGATAGCCCAGCGACAGGCGGACGAGGAACCGGTCGAGCTGCGCCTCGGGCAGCGGGTACGTGCCCGCCATGTCGATGGGGTTCTGCGTGGCGATCACCGCGAAGGGCGCGGGCAGGCGCAGGGTCTGGCCGTCCAGCGTGATCTGCCCTTCCTCCATGCATTCGAGCAGTGCGGACTGCGCGCGGGGGTTGGCGCGGTTGATCTCGTCGGCCAGCACCACGTGGCTGAAGACCGGCCCGGGCCGCAGCGTGAAGCTGCCGTCCTTGGGGTTGTAGACCGGCCCGCCCAGGATGTCGGACGGCATGAGGTCGGCCGTGAACTGGATCCGCTTGCACGACAGGCCGATGGAGACCGCCAGCGCGCGCGCCAGCATGGTCTTGCCCAGGCCGGGAACATCCTCGATCAGCACGTGCCCGCCGGCCACGATGGCCGCCAGGGCCAGTTCGATCTGCGCGCGCTTGCCCTTGAGAACTCGTTCGATGTTGTGAATCACCTGCTGCGCCAACGCGGCGGCCTGGTCTTTGTCCTGCATGCTGTCCATCCCTGTAGAAGGCGGCGATTCTAGGTTGGCCGCTGCGCCTTTCCGCCGGCCCGCGCCGCATCTGTCCCTACACTCGCCGCAGCCACCCCGTCTCCGCCCTCTCCTGCACCGATGCCCCGCCATTCTTCCCTGCGCTCCGCCCCCCGCCCCGGCCCGGCCGCACCCACCCGCCTGCTGCGCTTCCACAAGCCCTACGGCGTGCTGAGCCAGTTCACGCCCGAGGGCCGCTGGCGCGGGCTGAAGGATTTCATCGACCTGCCGGGCGTGTACGTGGCGGGCCGGCTCGACGCCGACAGCGAGGGCCTGCTGCTGCTCACCAACGACGGCGCGCTGCAGGCGCGCATCGCCGATCCGCGGTTCAAGATGGACAAGACCTACTGGGTGCAGGTGGAGGGCGTGCCGGACGAGGCCGCGCTGCAGGCGCTGCGGCAGGGCGTGCCACTGAACGACGGGCCCACCCTGCCCGCGCAGGCGCGGCGGCTGGAGGCCGCGCCGCCCGTGGGCGATCGCGACCCGCCGATCCGCGTGCGCCAGCACATCCCCGACACCTGGATCGAACTCGTGATCCGCGAGGGCCGCAACCGGCAGGTGCGGCGCATGACGGCCGCCGTGGGGCACCCCACGCTGCGGCTGGTGCGCGCGGCCATCGGGCCGTATGCGCTGGAAGGGCTCGCGCCGGGCACTTGGGCCGACGCGGCGCCCGTACTGCCACGCCCTTGAAGCGGCCAGCAAAACTCTTCTGGCGTTGTTGCCGCGTCTTGTCGTACTACCCGTACTGCCTGCGACGCAGCGCCTGGCCAGAACCGCTTCGCTGAGTTTTGTTGGCCGCTCTTGGCCGGAGCGCGGCGCGCTCAGGCCCCTGGCGCCAGGCGCCGCACCTCGAAATCGCGGATCTGGAAATGGCTGGTGGTGGTGCGCAGCGCGAACCAGCCTTCCCGGTAGGGCGATGGGTCGGCGTACGAAAACACCAGCGCGTCGTTCGCATACCAGCGCAGCGTGGCCGGGTCGCCCGCGGTGGCGGCGCGCGAGACGATGCGCACGCGCGTCGGCTGGCCGGCCACCAGCGTGGTGGCGGCGGTCATGGCGCCGGCGCGGTCGTCGGCCGTGGCGCTGCCGGGCGCGGCATAGCCGGTGATCTGCGGGCGGCTGTCGGTGCCGTCGTTGCGGCGCAGGCGCGTGGTGGTGTTGCCGTTGGCGCCAAAGCCCACGTAGTAGAGCCGGACCGGGTTGTAGGCGTTGAGGGAGCCGTCGAACGTGCCGCGCGTGGGGTCGCCGTCCGCAGTGCGCGGATCGGTGGCGTTCCAGAACATGTTCAGGTCGGAGATGCGGTCCACAAACCGCGTACCGGCAAAGGTGGCCGGAATCGGCGTGGCGGTGAAGCGGATCTCGTAGTCGCCCGCGAACGGCTGGCGGAACCACAGCGTGGCCCCCGAGGGCTGGACGATGTCCAGCACGCCGCCCGTGGCGGTGACCGTGCCGGCGGCATCCTGCTGCTCGATCTTCCAGCGGGCGGTGCCGCCCGAGAAATCGTCGCGCGCGATCAGGTCGGAGCCGTCGCTGCCGCCGCAGGCCGCCAGGCCCGTGCAGGCCGCGGCCACGAGGGCGCACAGCACGGCGCGGCGGGGAATGGGCGAAAGCGCAGAAGGGTTCGGGGAAGGCATCCGCAGGGTCTGGGCCATGGCAAAAGGCGCCATCTTGGCCCCCGGGCACCGCATGGCCTTGCGCGTTTTTCGAGCAAGGCCATGCGGCGCCCGCCGCTCGGTGACAATCGCGCCCGCACGCACGCTCCCGCCGTGCCCACCGCCCGACCCCACCGCCCCTTCTTCCGCAT
Organism: Paracidovorax konjaci; assembly: GCF_900112675.1. GTDB lineage: Bacteria > Pseudomonadota > Gammaproteobacteria > Burkholderiales > Burkholderiaceae_C > Paracidovorax > Paracidovorax konjaci. The sequence goes on from NZ_FOMQ01000003.1 coordinate 347,389, forward strand.
CCGCCCTACCGCACAGCCATGACCGGCGAACCACGAACGACGGCCGCACCTTCCGGCCCGGGCGCCCCCCGCAGCCCATCCACCGCACCGGCCGCCCTGGCGCTGGACAACCTGTCGCTGGTACCGATGGACACCGGCGGCCCGGCCGGCGCGGCCCCCGCCCCCGCTGCGGCCGATGCCGCCGCGCAGGATTGCCCGCGCTGCCACTACCGCCGGCAGCCGTCCGACACCGCCGCGGCCTGGCAATGCCCGCGCTGCGGCGTGGCCTACAGCAAGGCCAGGGCACCCGCGCCGGTCTCGCCGCGCACGGCACCGGAGTCCTCCGGCACGGTGGCGGCCGGCGCTTCGCGGCGGCAGCGCAGCGAAGCGCCCGTGGCCGCGGCAGGGATGCCGGCGCGGCGCGCGAAGACCATGCGCGACTGGCCCTGGATCTGGCTGGCCCTGCTGGGCGCGGCCGCGGTGCTGGGCGGGCTGCTGGTCTGGAAGTCCGGCCACGACCGGCAGCGCGCTGCCGACCGCGCCGCACGCCAGGAGGCCGATGCCCGCGCGGCCCAGGTGGCGCAGGTGCGCGAGGCGCAGGACCTGGATACGCGCATCAGCGACCTTCATCGCACCTGGCGCAGCAGCCAGGGCATGGCCGAACTGCCCGCCGTGCAGGCGCTGGCCGAGGCCGGCCACGCGCGCGCGATGGTGCTGCTGGGCACGATGCTGACCGAGTCGCGCGGCATCCCCCGGAACCGGCCGGAGGCCGTGCGCTGGCTGGAGCAGGCGGCCGGGTCGGGCTCTGCCCTGGCGGCCGTGCGCCTGGGCGCGCTCTATGAGCAGGCCGGCGACGGCGAGCCGCGCCAGCTCTCGCGCGCCGAGCACTGGTACCTGCGCGCCGCGCGGCAGGGCGATGCGTCCGCCCTCTACAGCCTGGGCGCGCTCTATGCGCGCGGCGGCGATGCCGTGCTGCAGCGCCCGATCGATGCCTGGATGCTGCTGGAGCTGGCCGCACGCGCCCAGGCGGCCCAGGGCCCGGAAGACCCGCTCCTGCCCGCCGGCCACAGCGCCTTCGCCTCGCGATCCACGCAGGCCCGGCTGACCGCCACGCTGGGCACCCACGACACCGCGGAAGCGAAGCGCCGCGCCGACGCCTGGAAGCCCGGCCAGCCGCTCGGGATCTGACGGGCAGCGCCGCGGCTCAGCGGCGGCGCCACCAGAAGAACAGCGCCAGGAAGACCACCCCGGTCAGCAGCGGCGCCCAGGCCATCACCATCTCCACCGGCGAGGAGGCGCGCATGCCCGACCACACCTCGATGCGCACACGGTCGATGCGCAGGTTGCGGGCGGCGGCGAATTCGGCCACGGGCGCGAGCCGGCGGTCGGCCTTGAAGCTCACCGGCGGCGCCGCACCCGCCATCTCCACCGCCTGCCCGGCGCGCACGCCCTTGCGCACGATTTCCGGAACGATGTTCACCCGGGCGCTGCCGTCGATGGACCAGCCGGCCATCCAGCGCGATCCCGCGTCGCCGTCGTTCAGGGCAACGCCGGAGACCTTCAGCACGAGGGTGTAGGGATTGCCGCTTGCGGGCAGGTCGATCTCCGGGCCGGTGTAGGCCTGGGTGTCGGCGAACACCATGCCACCCGGCGGCAGACCCGCCGCCGCGACCTCGCCCTTCTTCTCCTGGAACCGAGCGAGCCGGACCAGCGCCTCGGTGGGCATCTCGACCACTTCCACCATGCGTTTGCCCCAGGGCTCGTCCTTGGCGGCGGACAGCAGCGGCCAGGCGATGCCGGCGATCGCCATGGCCGCGGCGGCGGCCCATCGGGCGCCGGAGCCGGCGCGTTGCAGGAAAGAAAAAGGCATGGGATGGAACGGCACGAAAAGAAGGGGGATCGGCGGCTGGCACGCAGCCCGGCGGGCGCCGGCAGCCGCGAAAGCGCGGGCAAGTGTATCCAGCTGTGGCCGCGGCGCAGCGCCCTGCGCGGCATGGCGTGCCGCGGCCGAACGAAACGACACACCGCGCCCCGGGCGTGCGCCGCGGGGCCGTATAGTTCGCCGCTTTTTTCCTGCGCCATGCCCCTCGCCGCTTCCGCCCTGCTCTGCCTCGTCATCGCCGTGAGCGATGGCGACACCCTCACCGCCCGCTGCGGAGACCATCGGCCCGTCAGGGTGCGCATCGCCGCCATCGACGCGCCGGAGCGCCGCCAGGCCTTCGGCGACCGCGCCCGCGCGGCGCTGCTGCGGCTGTGCCTGCGCCAGACGGCGCAACTGCGCACCGTGGCGCGCGACGATTACGGCCGCACGGTCGCCCACGTGCGCTGCGCCGGGCAGGACGTGGCCGGCGCGCAGGTGGGCTCGGGGCTCGCCTGGGTATATGCGCCGCGCTCCCGGCCCGATGCGCGGCTGGCGGCGCTGCAGCGGCAGGCCCAGGCGCGCCGCGCGGGACTGTGGTCGCAGGCGCGTCCCCAGGCCCCCTGGGACTACCGGCGCCGCGCCAGACGCTGACGCCGCCCACCGCCCCCTGCCGACCCGCCGGCGGCACATTCCGGGCGCGGCCGCGGGCGAGGCGGTAGCATCCGGGGCTCGCCCGCAGTCCGCATCCCGTGCGGACCGCTCCTTCCACCGACTCTTCCATCGCCTTCGCGGCCGCGCCCCGGGTCTGCCTGACCGGTGCGGGCCGTGCCGGCGTTGTTCCGCGCCTTCGGGCCCCCGCGCCGTGCCTGTTCCTCCGTCCGCTCCGCAGCCCGCCCCCGCCTCCTCCCGCCCCCCCAGCATCTACCGGCACGCCGGTTTCCTGTCGTTCATCGTCTCGCGCGTGGTGGCCATGTTCGCCACGCAGGTGCAGGCCGTGGTGGTGGCCTGGCAGGTCTACGACCTGACGCGCGAACCGATGGCGCTCGCCTATGTGGGCCTGGCGCAGTTCCTGCCCATGCTGGCGCTGCTGCTGCCGGCCGGCGATCTGATCGACCGGGTGCCGCGCAAGCGCATCCTCTGCGCGAGCTGGTCGGTGGGCGCCGTCTGCAGCGCGCTGCTGTGGTGGCTGGCCGGCCACGGCGCCGCGGGTGTGGCGGGCATCTATGCGGTGCTGGTGCTCTTCGGCGCCTCGCGTGCGTTCTCGGCCCCGGCCATGCAGAGCCTGCTGCCGCAGGTGGTGCCGCGCGAGCAGCTCGCCTCGGCCATCGCGGCCAACACCATGCTGATGCGCACCGCCACCATCGCGGGCCCGTTCATCGGCGGGCTGCTGTATGCCGCCGGCGGCGGCGAGCTGACCTACGCGATCTGCTTCGCCTCGTTCACGGCCGGCGCGGCGCTGCTGCTGCGCGTACCGGTGGCCCATGCGGCGCCGCTCGGGCCCGTGCTGGGCACCATGCGCGAGCGCTTCGGCGCGGGCATCCGCTTCATCCGTTCGCGGCCGATCATCCTCGGGACGATCTCCCTGGACCTGTTCGCGGTGCTGCTGGGCGGCGTGGTGGCGCTGCTGCCCATCTACGCGCACGAGGTGCTGCACGTGGGCCCCGAGGGCCTGGGCGCGTTGCGCAGCGCGATGGCCATGGGCGAGGTGGGCATGGGGTTCTACCTCAGCATGCGGCCGTTCAACCGCCGCGTGGGCGCCACGATGTTCATCGCCGTGGCCGTCTTCGGGCTGGCCAACCTCGTGTTCGCGTTCTCGACCGTGTTCTGGCTGTCGTTCGCCGCACTGATCGTGGCGGGCGCGGCCGACATGGTGAGCGTGTACATCCGCGGCTCGCTGGTGCAGTTTTCCACGCCCGATGCGATGCGCGGCCGGGTGAGCGCGGTCAACATGCTCTTCATCGGATCCTCCAACGAACTCGGCGAATTCCGCGCGGGCACCAGCGCCTCGTGGCTGGGTGCCGTACCCGCCGCCGTGCTGGGCGGGGTGTGCACCCTGGGGGTGGTGGGCGCCTGGGCCTGGATCTTCAAGCCGCTGCGGCGCGTGGACCGGTTCGAAGAGGCCACGCCACAGGCCACGGCGCCCGAGGGTGCGGCCACGCCCCGCTGAAACCGCGCAGTGGTATTTGCGCAAATTCATAGAAAAGATCTTCCCTCTCCATAGCGTTCGGCTATGAAATGGATGAGCCACCGGCCGGTGGCGCATTCCACGGATTACGGAGGGTTTCCCATGATGAAGAACGCAAGGGTGCGCACGCAGTTGCTCGCTGCATTTGGCGCTATGGCCGTACTGATCTTCTTCATGTCGCTGTTCGGGCTGGTCGCGCTGAGCGACGCGAAACTGCGGTTCGACGACTACGTGCACGGCATCGATGCGCGCACCGCGATGGCGTCGCACCTGCGGGCCGCCGTCGAGGCGCGGGCGATCGCCGCGCGCAACATCGTCCTGGCCACCTCGCCCGCCGACGCCCAGGCCGAAAAAGCACGCGCAGAGCAGGCGCACGCGCAGGTGCAGCAGACGCTGGCCTCGCTCAAGCAGCTCACGGCCCAGGCCACGGACGCGTCCGAGCCCGCCCGGACGCTGGTGGCCGACATGGAGCGGATCGAGCAGAGCTATGCGCCGGTGGCGCTGTCCATCATCGACATGGGGGTGCGCGGCGAACGCGAACCGGCCATCGTCAAGCTCAACAAGGAATGCCGGCCGCTGCTGGACCGTTTCTCCGCCGCGACCCATGCCTACACCCAGCTGTCCGAGCAGACGGCGCACCGCCTCACGGACGAGGCGGCCACGCGGCTCAACGGGCAGCGGACGGCGCTCATCGCCTGCGCGCTCGTGGCCCTGGTCACCGCCACGCTGGCGGGCATCTTCATCACGCGCAAGCTCACCAGCTCGCTCGGCGGCGAGCCGGCCGAGCTGCGCGAGATCGCCGAGCAGGTGGCGAGCGGCGACCTCTCTCCGATGCGCCAGCAGGGCCCGGTGGTGCCCGGCAGCGTGCTGGCGTCCCTGGCGAGCATGCATTCCACGCTCGCGCACATCGTGAGCGACGTGCGGCTGGCCTCCGACTCCATCTCCACGGGCTCCAGCGAGATCGCCACGGGCAACGCCGACCTGAGCCGCCGCACCGAGACCCAGGCCAGCGCGCTGCAGGAGACCGCCTCCGCGATGGAGCAGCTCAGCGCGACGGTGCGCACCAATGCCGACAACGCCCGCGTGGCGAGCGAGCTGGCCACCGGCGCGAGCGAGGTGGCGGGCCGCGGCGGCCGGATCGTCGACCAGGTGGTGAGCACCATGCAGGAGATCAGCGCCAGTTCCCGCGAGATCGCCGAGATCACCAGCGTGATCGACGGCATCGCCTTCCAGACCAACATCCTCGCGCTCAATGCAGCCGTCGAGGCGGCCCGTGCCGGCGAGCAGGGCCGCGGCTTCGCCGTGGTGGCCGCGGAGGTGCGCACGCTGGCGCAGCGCAGCGCGGCGGCCTCCAAGGAGATCCGCGGGCTCATCGTGGGCAGCGTGGAAAAGGTGGACAAGGGCGCGAGCCTGGTGGCCCAGGCCGGCGCCACCATGACGGAAATCGTCACCGAGATCCGCCGCGTGAGCGAGATCGTGGGCGAGATCAGCGTGGCCAGCTCCGAACAGAGCGACGGCGTGCTCCAGGTGGGGCAGGCCGTGGCGCAGATGGACCAGGCCACGCAGCAGAACGCCGCGCTGGTCGAGGAAGGCGCCGCGGCGGCCTCCAGCCTGCATGAGCAGGCGCGGCGGCTGGAGACCTCGGTGTCGGTGTTCCGCATCCCGCTGGCCCTGGGCGGCGACGCGCCCGTGGCGCCCCGCGCGCTGCCGGGCGCCCGCCCGCTCGCGCTGGGATGAGGCGGATGGCACGCACCCACCGCCTCCGCGCGCTGCTGCTGGCCGCCGCGTGCCTCGCGGCAGGCCTGTGCCAGGCGGCGGGGTTCCAGTTCATCCGCGTGCCGGCCGGTACGGACGGCCCCGCGCTGCGGGGCGCGGTCTGGTCGCCCTGCGCAGCGCCCCCGGGGCCGATTCCACTCGGGCCCATCACCCTCCAGGGCACCGAGAACTGCCCGGTGGCCGGCCAACGGCTCCCGCTGATCCTGCTCTCCCACGGCTCGGGCGGCTCGTTCCTCGGCCACCACGACACGGCTGCCGCACTGGCGGACGCAGGCTTCGTCGTGGCGGCGATCAACCACCCGGGCGACCATTTCCAGGACCTCGGCCGCCAGGGCCACCTGTCGGCATTCGCCACGCGGCCCGCCGATCTGCGGCGATCGCTTGATTACCTGCTCGGCGGATGGCCCGGCCGCGGCGTGCTCGATGCCGGCCGGGTCGGGGTTTTCGGCTTCTCGCGCGGCGGCTACACGGCCCTGGTGGCGGCCGGCGCCGTTCCAGACTGGACCCAAGCACGGCGCCTGTGCGCGCCCGGCTCGGCGGTGCCGCTGTGCGGGGAGCTGCGCCGCCGCGAATGGCCGCAGCCGCCGGTGCGCGATCCCCGCGTCCGGGCCGTGGTGGCGGCCGATCCGCTGAACCTCTTCGGCGCCGAAGGGCTGAAGGCCGTCTCGGTGCCGCTGCAGCTGTGGGCATCGGCGCACGGCGGCGACGGGGTGGAGCCGGCCGACGTGGCGGCGCTGCGCCGCGCGCTGCCGGTGGCCGTGGAGTGGCACCGGGTGGCCGGGGCCGGGCATTTCGCGTTCCTGGCCCCCTGCCCGGCCGCCATGGCGGAGGCCGCCCCCGACCTCTGCCGCGACGCCCCCGGCTTCGACCGCGTGGCCTTCCATGCGGACTTCAACGCCCAGGTGGCGGGCTTCTTCCAGCGCGCGCTGGCCGGCGCGCCGGGGCCGCGCTGACCCACGCCGTCCGGTCCGGGCCGCCGCAGGCCGCGGACCGCCCGCGGACGGCCCGCAGAAGGCGAGCGCCTAGAATCGGCGCCAATTTTTTGCCGCCGCCCTGCCGCGCCCGCCTCTCCATGACCGAAGCCCCCTGCCACGGCACCCCCGCCACGCCACCGCCGGGCCTCCTGCGCGCGCCGCACCGGCCGCACCCGCCGGGTGCGCGGCCTGCCTGGCGCGCGGCCCGCGCGGTTGCCGTGCTGCTCGCGGCGATCGGCTGGAACGCTGGCGCAACCGCGGCGCCGCCACGCGCTGCGGCGCCCGCGGCCGCCCGGGCGCCCGCCGACACGCCCCTGCGCATCTGGCACTGCTGGGCCTCCCCCGGCGAGCACGAGCGCAGCAAGGTGCTGGCGCGGCACCTCGCGCAACGCGGCCTGCACTGGACCATCGAAGAGCCGGTCTGCGGCAGCGGCAACGGGGCGCTCTCGGCCTTCACCCAGCGCTTCCAGCACCGCCAGCCGCGCCCCGCCGCGGTGATGACGGCCGGCGAAGGCGCGCCGCCCCTGGCCGCCAAGGGCCTGCTGCTGCCGCTGGACGCGGTGGCGCGCGAGCAGGGCTGGGAAGAGGTCGTGCCCTACGCGCTGCAGGATTGGGCGCGCTTTCGCGGGCACTGGATCGCCGCGCCGCTCTTCGTGCACTCCACCAACCTGCTGTGGTTCAACAAACCCCTGCTCGACCGCCTGGGCGGCACCGTGCCCGACACCTGGGACGAACTGATCGCGCTGCTGGAGCGCGCGCAGGCGGAGGGCATCGTGCCCGTGGGGATCGGCGCCGACGCCTGGGAAACCTCGTTCTGGTTCGAATCGGTGGCGGCCGGCGCGGGCGGTGCGGAGTTCTACCGCCGCTTCTTCCTGGAGCACGACCGGCAGGCCTACGACGAGGCCGTGGTGCGCCGCATCTTCGCGCGCATGGCGCAACTGCGGCCCTACCTGCGCGCCAACGCGGCCTCGCGCGACTGGAGCCACGCGAGCCTCGCGCTGCAGGGCAAGGCACTGCTGCAGATGCAGGGCAGCTGGCTGAACGGCGAACTGCGCCAGCGCGGCCTGGAGGCGGGCCGCGACTACCTCTGCCCGCGCTTCCCGGACACGCAGGGCATGGTGCTCTACATCGGCGACCAGGTGGGCTTCGTGCGCCACGCGCCGGTGGCGCCGGCCGCGCAGCAGGCTTTCATGCGCATGGTGATGGACATCGATTTCCAGCGCGAGATGGCGATCGCGAGCGGCGCCGCGCCGGCGCGGGTGGACGTGCCCGACACCGGGGCCGACCTGTGCGGCCGCCAGGCCATCCGCGACCTGCGCAGCGCCAACATGCGCCGCACGGTGCTGGCGGCCTTCTCGGCGCTGTCGCCGCGCTCGGTGCAGCAGCACATCAACGACATCGTCACGCAACACCTGCACGGACGCATCGACGACGAGCGCGCCACCGCGCGGCTCAAGGACCTGATCCTGGGCACCGGCCCGGTGGGCCCCGAACGCTGAGGCCCGCGACCCTGCCGGTGCACGGGCCGGCAGGCTGCGCGCGCCTGCATTTGCTATATTTTTAGTAGCAAACTATTGAATAGATCCGGCGGCATGGAGCCATTTCTCCTGATGAGATGGAATGCACGTGGCGATACATCTGTGTCGGCCGGGTAAAACCTGTCCGGGCCCCTTGCGGCCGAGTGCACGGCGGCGCACCATGCGCCCCACAGCCACTCCTCCTCCAACACCATGCTGTCCCTCGTGAACGCCGCAGTGCGCGCCGCGTCTCCGCGCGGCCCCGGAAACGAAGACCAAGGCCCGGGCCCCGCGCTGCCCTCGCCGGGCCGCCGGCAGTGGCTCGCCACCGCCGCCGTGGGACTGTGCGGGGCCGCCGGGCTCACGCTGGCCGCCCCGCCCGGCGCCTTCGCCGCCACGGCCGGCAGCGACGCCGGCGGCGCGGAGCCCGCGCCGGGGCCCGCCACCACGGCCGCCGAGGGCGTGCGGCTGCTGGACCGGCTGACCTGGGGCGCCGACGCCGCCGCCCTGGCCACGCTGCAGCGCACCGGCACCGCCGCCACCCTGGCCGCCCTGTTGCGCCCGGCGCCGAATGCGCCGCTGCCGCCCGAGGCGCAGGCGCAGATCGACGCCATGGCCATCACGCGCACGCCGATGGAAACGCTGGCCATCGACCTGCAGGCCCGCCAGCAGGCCATCAGGAACGAGACCACCGAAGACGCCCGCAAGGCCGCGCAGGACGCCTACCAGCGCGATCTGCGGACACTGCAGCGCGAGGCCGAGCGCCGCTTCGTGCTGCGCGCCGTGTACTCGCCCGCGCAGCTGCAGGAGAAGATGACCTGGTTCTGGATGAACCACTTCAGCGTGTTCGCGGGCAAGGCCGACATCCGCGCGATGGTGGGCGACTACGAGGACCGCGCCATCCGCCCGCATGCGCTGGGGCGCTTCCGCGACCTGCTGGGCGCCACCGTGCGCCACCCGGCCATGCTGCGCTACCTCGACAACGCGCAGAACGCCGCGGGCCGCATCAACGAGAACTACGCACGCGAACTGATGGAGCTGCACACGCTGGGCGTCGACGGCGGCTACACCCAGCACGACGTGCAGGAAATGGCGCGCGTGCTCACGGGCCACGGCGTGTCGCTGCGGCCGCTGGACGAGCAGCCGCCCCGGCTCAAGCCCGAATGGACGCGCCAGTACGTGCGCCACGGCCTCTATGAATTCCACCCGCAGCGCCACGACTGGCAGCCCAAGGAGCTGCTGGGCCAGCCGCTGCAGGGCCAGGGCATGGCCGAACTCGATGAAGCGCTGGACCGGCTGGCGCGCGCGCCGGCCACCGCACGCTTCGTGGCGCGCAAGCTCGCGGCCTACCTCGTCGGCGATGCGCCGCCGCCCACCCTCGTGCAGGCCCTGGCCGAAAGCTTCACGCGCAGCGACGGCCACATCGGCGCGGTGCTGCAGACGCTGTTCGCGAGCGAGGCGTTCCAGGCATCGCTCGGCACGCGGCTGCGCGATCCCGTGCAGTACGTGATGGCCGGCCTGCGCCTGGGCTACTCGGAGCGCGTGCTCGCCAACCCCGACCCGGCGCTCTCGTGGCTCCAGCGGCTCGCGCAGCCGCTCTATGGCCGCGCCACGCCGGACGGCTACCCACTCGACGCCGCGGCCTGGACCAGCTCGGGCCAGATGGCCGTGCGCTTCGAGATCGCCCGCGCCCTGGGCGGCGCCGGCACCGGCGCGCTCTACCGCGCCGAGGGCGCGCCGCCGCCGAAGGTGCCGCCGCCCGCCATCGCGCAGAGCGCCGCCTTCCGTGCGCTGGAGCCGCAGCTCGCGCCCGCCACGCGCGTTGCGCTGGCCCGCGCCGCCTCGCCGGCGGAATGGAACACTTTCTTGCTTTCTGCGCCGGAATTCATGTACGCCTGAGGTCCGGGCCGGGCGTTGGGTCCGTGCGCTCCTGCGGCGCACCCGCCCACGCCGGGCCAGCCCCGCGGCAACACCCGGCCCCCTACCGCACCGCGCCCGCCCCATCGTCCAGGAAAGGCCCGCCATGACACACCCCCACGTCCCCCCGCATGCCCCGTCCCCTGCCGGCGGCTTCGCGCCCACGCGGCGCCACTGCCTGCAGGCCCTCGCCGCCCTGGCCGCGCCCGGCGTGCTGCAGGCCAGCCTGGCCGCCACGCCGCAGGGCGCCACCGACGCGCGCTTTCTGCTGGTCTTCCTGCGCGGCGGCTACGACTGCGCCAGCCTGCTCGTGCCCACCGCGAGCGACTACTACTACGAGACGCGCCCCAACATCGCCATCGCGCGCCCGGGCAGCGGCGAGGGCAGCGCGCTGCCCCTCACCGCCGACTGGGGCCTGCACCCCGCGCTCGCGGGGTCGCTGCAGCCCCTCTACGCGAAGAAGCAGGTCGCGTTCGTGCCGTTCTCCGGCACCGAAGACCTCACGCGCAGCCACTTCGACACGCAGGACAGCATCGAGCTGGGCCAGCCCGTGGGCGGGCGGCGCGACTACCGCTCGGGCTTCCTGAACCGCCTGGCCACCGAACTCGGAGCCCAGCCGCGCTGGCACGACCACCTCTCGCCCCTGGCCTTCACCGACACGCTGCCGCTGGTGCTGCGCGGCGGCTACGACGTGCCCAACACCGCGCTGGCCGCGGCGGGCGCGGGCAAGCCCGGCATCGACGAGCGCCAGGCCGGGCTGATCGCCTCCATGTACCAGGGCACGCCGCTCGCCGGCCCGGTGGCCGAGGGCTTCCAGACCCGCGACGAGGTGGCCCGCACCATGCAGGGCGAGATGGACGCGGCCAGCCGCAACGCGCTCAGCACCAAGGGCTTCGAGGGCACCGCCCGGCGCATGGCCCGGCTCATGCAGACGCGCTACAACCTCGGCTTCGTGGACGTGGGCGGCTGGGACACGCACGTGGGCCAGGGCAACGCCACCGGCGCGCTCGCCAACCGCTTCGAGGAACTGGGCCGGGGCCTGGCCGCCTTCGCCGACGAGATGGGCCCCGCCTGGAGCCGCACCACGGTGGTCGCCATCAGCGAATTCGGCCGCACCTTCCGCGAGAACGGCAACCGCGGCACCGACCACGGCCACGGCAGCGTCATGTGGGTGCTGGGCGGCGGCATCGCGGGCGGCCGCGTGGCGGGCGAGCAGCAGGCGCTCACGGCCACCACGCTGTTCCAGAACCGCGACTACCCCGTGCTCAACGACTACCGCGGCGTGCTGGGCGGGATCTTCGGGCGCATGTACGGGCTGAACGGCGCATCGCTCGCGCGGGTGTTTCCCGGCGCGAAGGCGAAAGATTTGCGGCTGGCGTGACGCGCCTTCGGCTTCGGCGCTGGCGCAACCGCATCAACCCTGCGGCGGCGCCTCGACCGGGTACAGCGGCCGCCCGCCCTGCCGGAACGCGGCGATGTTGGCGAGAGTGGTCTCGGCAATGGCCTTCAGCGCCTCGCGCGTGAAAAATCCCTGGTGGCCGGTGACCAGCACATTGGGAAACGTCAGCAAGCGCGCGAACACGTCGTCCTGGATGGCGCTGCCCGACAGGTCCTCGAAGAACAGGTCGGCCTCTTCCTCGTACACGTCCAAGCCCAGCGCACCGATGCGACCGGCCTTCAGGCCCTCGATCACCGCCCGCGTATCGACCAGCGCGCCCCGGCTGGTGTTGACGAGCATCACACCCGGCCGCAGTGCGGACACGGCCTCGCTATCGATCATGTGGTGCGTGGCGGGCGTGAGCGGGCAGTGCAATGTGACGATGTGCGACCGGGCCAGCAGTTCGGCCTTGCCCGATGCGGCCAGCGCCCCCAACGCCACGCACTCCGCGCTGGGCTGCGGATCGAGCGTGAGCACCTCGCAGCCGAAGCCGCGCAGGATGCGCACCACCTCGATGCCGATGCGGCCGGTACCCACCACGCCGGCCGTCTTGCCGTGCAGGTCGAACCCGAGCAGGCCGTCCAGCGCGAACTTGCCTTCGCGCACACGGCTGTGGGCCCGGTGGATGCGGCGGTTCAGCGACAGGATCAGCGCGAGCGTGTGTTCCGCCACAGCATGCGGCGAGTAGGCCGGCACGCGCCCCACCACGATCCCCAGCCGCCCCGCAGCGGCCAGGTCAACGTTGTTGAAGCCCGCGCAGCGCAGTGCCACGAGCCGCACGCCCTGCGCCGCGAGCTGCTCCAGTGTGGGGGCATCAAGCACGTCGTTGACGAAGGCACACACGGCTTGCGCGCCCCGTGCAAGAAGGGCCGTCTGTGCGGTCAGGCGGGTGTCGAGGTAGGTCAGCCGGAAGCCATGGGCAGCATTTGCCGCGTCCAGGCTGGCGTGATCGTAGGGCTTGCTGCTGAAGATGGCGACGTGCATGGCCGGCATGGTAGCGGGCGCGGCCCTTGCGGCCTTCAGGACGATTCAGGTCTTTTCAAGGCCACGGTCCCGCTGCGGCTTCTACGATCCGCCCGCGGGGCGCACCATCCGATGCGCCTGGCAAAACACAATCCATTCATCCGGGAGGGAAACCGATATGCCGACCTATCAGGACGTCACCGACACCGCAAAAATCGAGAAACAGATCAACAAAAACATCCAGGACGTGGAAGCTGCCGAGCAGGCGCTCGTGACCATCCACACGCTGGCCGGTGAGACACAAATCACCGCCGACCCCATGTCGCAGTGGCTGGGGCTGCTCTCCAAGGCATTCCCCAAAGTCCAGAAATGGGGAGGCAGCAAGGACCTGATCGAGATCTACCCGGCCGGCACCACGGGTCTGGGCAAGAGCGACCGCTTGAAATTCCAGGTCGGCAAGACGCAGGTCGCGGTCGTGGAAGCGTACGAAAGCGAACACTGACCTCCCCCCGGCGCGGCGGGGCCGCGCCGGGCGTTCAGCCCTCCCGGCGGGACACCAGCACGCCACTCAGCAGCTCCGGCAGCCGCTCCGCCTCCATGCGGAACCCGCAGGCCTGCGCATGCCCACCGCCGCCCATGCGCGTGGCGAGCACCGAGCAGTCGTAGCCACGCTGCGAACGCAGGCCGATCTTGATCTTTCCGTCCTTGCCCACGGCCCACATCAGCGCGAAGGTGCCGCTCTTTTGCGACAGCATTTCGCCCACGAGGCTGTGGAACGCGCCCGGCGCATTGACCATCAGGCCCTGCTCGCCGTCGAACACGAGCGGTTGCGCGCCGCCGGCCACATCGGCGGCGAGGTGGCGGAATTTCTCGTCCATGGCCTGTCCACGGGCCACGAAGGCCTGCGTGGCCTCGGGCGAGAAGCGCGCGATGCCGTCCCAGCGCGCGAAGTCGAAGGGCTCCATGTCGAGCGCCGCGACATAGCCCGCGGTATCGGGATACTTCCACGCCCACAGGTCGCGGTCTTCGATGAAGCGCACGAGGTCGGGCAGCGGGGCATCGGGATGGAAGAAATCCCAGGCCAGCCGGGCACCCGACTTGTCCATATCGAAATGCACCACGCCGCAGCGGCAGGAAAAGCCCGTGAGCTGCTCGGCGGCACTCTTGTGGTGGTCCAGCATCACGAGGCGCGCGGCGCGATCGTCGATGGCGCGCAGCAGTTCGGGGGGGAAGGAGAAATCCAGCACGTAGACGTAGCGGCCTTCGAGCGGCGGCAGATCGTCCACGGACTGGGCCTGCCCGTGGGCCAGGCCCACGCACTCCACCTGCCCGCCGTAGTAGCGCCACGCGGCCAGCGCGGCGCCGAAACCGTCCGCGCAGCGGCCGTGGTAGAGCACCAGGGGCGATGGGTCGCCGGGCGAGGGGGCCATGAGCAGCGTATGGGGCAGGAGGCTGCGCGGAGGAAGGGACGCGGGCGCGGGGGCGTCGGTGGCGATGTTCTTCGTGGTCATAGGTGCGCGATTGTCGGCCACGCGGCCGCCGGGGCTGGCGCCGGACGCGCAGGCGCGGAACAATGCGCGCTGCCCCGGCATCCGTCCAGCACCCTCCCGCCGTCCTTCCGCCCCAGGAGCCCGCCATGCCCCTCCCCCACACCGGCCGCCGCGCCCCGCGCCCTTTCCGGGCCGCCCCGACCGTGGCCGCGCTGGCCCTGGCGCTGGCCGGTTGCGCCGCGCAGGGCCCCCGGCCGGGCGCCGCCGCCTCCATGCCCGCCGATCCCGCGCAGCACGCGGCCGACCTGGATGCCTGCCAGCGCTATGCGCAGCAGATCGACGTGGTGATGGAAACGCTGGACGGCATGGTGACCGGAGCGCTGGTGCTGGCCTCGCTCGCCTGGTCGGCGGGCGGCAGCCGCGGCACCGTGGGCGGCTGGGCCGTGGCCGGCGGCGCGCTCGGGGCCACCCAGGGCCTGCAGCCGCTGGAACGCCGGCGCCGCGCGGTCGAGAACTGCATGCAGTCCCGCGGCCATGCAGCCGGGCCGTACGTCGCCGCTCCGGGCTACCCCGTGGCGCAGGCCATTGCGCTGCCCGCCGAGCCGCCCCCGCGCGCACCGGTGCCCAGCATCGCCGTCGGCACCGACACCTTCAGCGCCGAGCGGCTGGCGCGCGCGCAGTCGTGCAGCGTGCAGCCACGGGCGGCACTGGCGGCCAAGGGGCCGGGTTTCGAGACCTACACCGTGCCGTGCGACAGCGGGGATGCGCTGGCGATCCGCTGCGAATTCGGCAACTGCCGCGTGCTGCGCTGACCGCCTCCCGGGCCGCGCGCCCGGTATGCTGCGCGCCCGATGATGACCACGCCCCCGCCCGACCGCCACCCGCCCCTGCCGATCCTCTGGCACGACGATGACCTCGTCGCCGTCTACAAGCCCGCCGGCTGGCTGGTGCACCGCACGGGCCTGGACGCGGGCGAGACGCGCTTCGTGATGCAGGCGCTGCGCGACCAACTGGGCCGGCACGTGTACCCCGTGCACCGCCTCGACAAGGGCACCTGCGGGGTGCTCGTGATGGCGCTGCATGCGGATGCGGCGCGTGCGCTGTCGCAGGCTTTCGAGCACCACCGCGTGCGCAAGCGCTATCTCGCACTGGTGCGCGGGCATGCACCGGCCACCACCTGCGTGGACCACGCGCTGCGCCCGGACGATGCACCGCCCGATGCGCCCGCGCAGCCGGCCCGCACCCTCCTGCGCTGCCTCGCTCGGCTGGAGCGGCCCGAGCCGAGCGATGCGCGGTTCGCCACCACGCGCGCGGCGCTGGTCGAGGCCTGGCCCGAGTCGGGGCGCAGGCACCAGATCCGCCGGCACCTCAAGCACATCGCCCACCCGATCCTGGGCGACGCCACCCACGGCAAGGGCCCGCTCAACCGCTGGTGGGCGGAGCGCCTGGGGCTGCAGCGGCTCTGGCTGCATGCCTGGCAGCTCGCGCTGCCGCACCCGGCCACGGGGCAGCCGCTGGTGCTGGAGAGCGGCCTGCACCATCCGGTGCTGGACGGCGCGCCCGTGCCCGCGGGGCACGGCATCGCGGACCTGGGCGACTGGCTGGAGCGCGTGCTGCCGATGGATTGGCAGCCCGGCCCCGGCCCGGCGAACTGACACCCCACGCGCATCGGGCGGCCGGTCGATCCGCCCCACGCACACCGGTGGCCGGGCCGCATGGCCGTCGGCGGCGTCCTACCCACGGTCGCGCCCGGCGCCGCCGCGCCGTTCCGAGGTGCTGGCGCACAGTCGTCGCGTTTCATCCGACCCTACCCGCCCCGCCCCATGCCCCAGCCTCCCCGCCCCGCCACCTCCCCGTTGCTCCGGCCCAGCGCCACCGGCCATGGAGTCCCCGCATGACGGAATGGTGGTCGGTGATCGCCAGCACGGTGGCGGGGGAGTTCTCCGACCTGCCCGACCTGGAGCAGGCAACGCGCATCGTCGTGCGACTGGGCATGGCGGGGCTGCTGGGCGGCCTGCTCGGCTGGGAGCGCGAGCAGCGCGGCAAGGCGGCCGGCGTGCGCACGCACATGCTGGTGTCGATGGGGGCGGCGCTGTTCGTGCTGGTGGCCGAGCAGGAAGGCATCTCGCCGGCCGACAACAGCCGCGTGCTGCAGGGCATCATCGCCGGCGTGGGTTTCCTGGGCGCGGGCACGATTTTGAAAAGCGATGGCGAGCACCAGATCCGGGGGCTGACCACGGCCGCCGGGATCTGGCTCACAGCGGCCATCGGTGTGGCCGCCGGCCTGGGCCGCGAGGCCACCGCGGTGCTCAGCACGGTGATGGCCCTGCTGGTGCTGGGCGCCGAGCCGATCGCGCAGCGGCTGCTGCACGGCCGCCGCGCAGCGGAGAAAGATCCCCGCAGCCGTCTGAAGAACGTGCGCTCTTCTTCCGAGCCGGGCACCGAAACCGGCTCCACCGGCGGCGGCCCGCCCCCGCTGTCCTGACCCGGGCGCGCCCCGCGGCAGGGCGGACGGCTCAACGCCTGCGCGCGGGCTTGTCGGCGGTGAAATGCGGCCCCGCGCCGGTGTCTCCGAGCGTGTCGTCGGGGTTGCGCAGCGGGCAGGCCTTGAGCGACAGGCAGCCGCAGCCGATGCACCCATCGAGCTGGTCGCGCAGCCGCGCCAGCGTGGCGATGCGTTCGTCCAGCTCGTCCCGCCACGCGGCCGAGAGCCGCCGCCAGTCGGCCACGGTGGGCGTGCGGCCCTCGGGCAACGCACGCAGTGCCTCGGCGATGGTGGCAAGGGGCAGCCCCATGCGCTGGGCGATCTTGATCACCGCCACGCGCCGCAGCACCGAGCGCGGGTAGCGCCGCTGGTTGCCGCCGCTGCGCACGCTGGCGATCAGGCCCTTCGATTCATAGAAATGGAGCGCCGACACCGCCAGCCCGCTGCGCGCGGCCACGTCGCCCACGGTGAGGTCGGGCGTGGCGGCGCGGGACGGACGGGCCGGCGGCTCACCGGTCGCGGGGCCCAGCCGGGCGGAACGAGGCGGCATGCAGTGGGGTCCTGAAAAGAAAACCGGCCCGGGAGAAAGGCCGGCCGAAAAAAGGGATTGACCTCAAGTTTAGTTGAGGTTCGATACTGCGCAGCACGCGGTTGCCACCAGCCTGTTCCGCGCCTTCCGGGCACTGTCTGGCAAGTGCGGTGGCCGGCGCTCCGCCCCACGCCGCCGCGGTGCCCAGGCACCTGCGGCGTTTTCTCACCCAGGCCGGCCGGTGCGCCGGCCCCGTCCACGCCTTGCGAACCATGCTGTCCCTGTGTGTCCTGCGAGCCTATGGCGGCACGCCTTTTGCCGCGCCTTTTGCCGCGCCTTCCGCAACGCAGCCGCGCGCCACGGCGCTGCACGCGCCGCAGCGCGCGGCGGGCCGCCCCCGCCATTCCCATCCTTCCCTCACGTCCATGACCACTGCCACGCCCTCGTCCGCCGCTCCTTCCGCCGCAGGTTCCGCCCTGTCCTTCATCAACCCTCCGGGGCTCTACGACCCCGCGCCCAACGGCTACTCCCACGTGGCGATCGTCGAGGGACCGGTGCGCACGGTCCATGTGGCCGGCCAGGGCGGCGAGGACGCCTCGGGCCGCCTGGCCGAGGGTTTTGCCGCACAGGTGCACCTGGCCATCGCCAATCTGCGCACGGCGCTGGCCGCCGCGGGCGCCACGCCGCACGACGTGGCCAAGCTCACGGTACTGGTGGTGGACCACACCGAAGAGCGGCTGCGCATCCTGGGCGGCGCGCTGCGCGCCTGCTGGGGCGACGGGGTGCCCATGCCCGCCTGCACGCTGATCCCCGTGCCGCGGCTGGCGCTCGACGGCATGCTCTTCGAGATCGACGCGACCGCGGTACTGCCCGTGCCCTGAGAACGTGTTCACGATCTCCCAGGGGTCGCGCAGTGGAGTGTGCGGGATGGGATGCAAGGCGCGGTGCGCCGCCAATAGCTCGGCTATTGGCAAGCGCCGCAACGCCGCAGACCGCCCGCACACTCCACTGCCCTTCGGGTTGGAGCGAAATCGGGCGATTGGACGCCCCGGCTGCTTGCATGGGCACAGGCCCATGCGGCGCATCCGAAGCATCCACTCATCCCGATTGCGCTCCAACGCGACCCCTGCGAGATCGTGAACACGTTCTGAGCCGCGCCCGCATCCACTCCACCCCGCCCCGTCCCATCGACCCTCTTGTCCGCCGGCACGCCGGCCCGCTCCATGGCATCCAGCACCCCCGCCCCCGCCCTCGCCCCCGATTCCCCGTCCTCCGCCGGCCTGTCCACCCCGGTGCTGCTGCTCATGGCCACGGCCTGCGGGCTGTGCGCCGGCGCGAACTACTTCAACCAGCCGCTGCTGCATTCGATCGCGGTGCAACTGGGCGTGGGCGAGGGCACCGCGGCGCTCACGGTGACGATCGCGCAGGTGTCGTATGCCGCGGGCCTGCTGCTGCTGGTGCCGCTGGGTGACAAGCTGGAGCGGCGCCGGCTGGTGGTGGGCCTGATGGTGCTGGCGGCCTGCGGGCTTTTCCTGAGCGGGTTCGCCGGCAGCTTCGGCCTGCTGGCGGCGGGCACGCTGATGACGGGGCTGTTCTCCGTGGCGGCGCAGGTGCTGGTGCCGATGGCGGCCACGCTGGCCGCGCCGGGGCGCAGCGGGCGCGCGGTGGGCCTGGTGATGAGCGGCCTGCTGGTGGGCATCCTCGCGGCCCGCAGCGTGGCCGGACTGCTCTCGGGCCTGGGTGGCTGGAGCCTGGTCTACCGCGTGGGCGGCGTCGCCATCCTGGCGGTGGCATTGGCGCTGTGGTTCGCGCTGCCCACGCTGCGCACGCCGAACCCGCCCAGCTACGCGCAGGTGCTGCGGTCGCTGGGCACGCTGGCGGCGCGGCACCCGCGGCTGCGCAGCCGGGCGCTGCTCGGCGGGCTCTCGTTCGGCTCGGTGAGCGTGCTTTTCTCGACCATGGCGCTGATGCTCGCGGGGCCCTCGCACCGGTTGGGCGATGCGCAGATCGGGCTGGTGGGGCTGGCCGGCGTGGCCGGAGCCCTCATGGCCAACTGGGCCGGCCGGCTGGCGGATCAGGGGCTCGAGCAATGGACCACCCGCGCCTCGGCAGGCCTGCTGCTCGCGAGCTGGGCGGCGCTGTGGCTGGGCGGCGCCAGCCTGCCATGGTTCCTGGCGGGCGTGCTGGCCATCGACCTGGCGCTGCAGGGCGTGCACATCAGCAACCAGAACGTGATCTACGCCCTGGCGCCCGAGGCGCGGTCGCGCCTCAACGCGGTGTACATGACCAGCTACTTCACCGGTGCGGCGCTGGGCTCCGGCCTGGGCTCGGCGGCGTGGCAGCACGGCGGCTGGGGTGCCACCTGCACGGTGGGCATTGCCATCGCGGTGGCCAATGGCCTGGCGGCGCGGCACGACGCGCGCCTGGCGCGCCATGCCGCAGTGCAGCATTGAATGCTATCAATTGCATAGCAAACAATTGAATGGATCCGGCGGCATGGAGCCAAAAACACCGCGTATCAAGTGGCGGCGCGGTCCGACAGGCGCTGCCCGGCAGGCACCGGTGTAATGGGGCGTCCGGGCCCGCATGCCGCGCGGCCGGCCCCACCCCACCACCCACAGCGAGGAGGACCGCCCCATGCACGAAGAATCAGCCACCATCCACGGCGAGGTGACCTACCGCGAGGGCGACGGCATGCCCATCCGCATCCCGGAGGGCCCCGTCGAACTCACGCACGCGGACGACAGCGTGACCCTGAGCTGGAAGGAGCACGGCGAGAACGCCGCCGGTCTCGCGGCCATTCCGCGCGACCAGTTCGAGCGCTACGCCAAGGAGGGCAAGATCGTGGTGCAGGGCGAACGCACCTGACCTCTGCCCGCCCCGAGCGGGCCCATCGGCCCCCAGCGGCAAGCCGGGGTCTAGGCGCCGTCCCGTTCGGAAGCCCCGGGCAGCGGCCGGCCCTTGCGGCGGGCCTCGCGTTCGGCCTTTTTCGCGGCCCGCTCCGCTTCCTGCACGTCGGCCGCGGCCCTCCAGGCCTCGAATTCCGGCGGCGTCTCCAGCGTGATGCGGCCCAGCACCGCGCCGCGGAAATCCGTCAGCACCAGTTCGGCCGCCTTCTGCAGGTTGGCCCGGCCACCCGACATCACCGCGCCGCGCTTGCGGGCGATCAGCGTCAGCAGCTCATCGTCATGCAGGGCGGAGATTGCGGCCGCATCCAGTCCCAGCCGGTAGCGCGCATCCAGGAGCGCCGCGTAGTGCCGCTGCAGGTAGGCCAGCAGCTCCAGCGCCACCTCTTCCTCGTCGTAGGCGTTCTTGCCCACGGCGCCGCTCGCGGCGAGCTTGTAGCCGCTCTCGGGCACCGTGATGCGGGGCCAGAGCATGCCGGGCGTATCCCACAGGTAGAAATCGTCGGCCAGCGTGATGCGCTGCTCCAGCTTGGTGATGCCGGCCTCGTCGCCCGTCTTGGCCTGCGTCTTGCCGGTGAGCGTGTTGATCAGCGTGGATTTGCCCACGTTCGGGATCCCGCAGATCAGCACCCGCATGGGCTTGGCCATGCCGCCGCGCTGGGGCGCGAGCTGGTGGCAGCCATCGATGAGCCGGCGCGCGGGCGCGGGCTCGGACGTATCGAGCGCGATGGCGCGCGTGTCGGGCCGCGCGTTGTACCAGGCCAGCCAGTCCGGCGTGCGCGCGGCATCGGCCGCATCCTGCTTGTTCAGCACCTTGAGCGTGGGCCGGTGGCCGGTCAGCTCCGACAGCAGCGGGTTGGCACTGGAGCCCGGCAGGCGCGCGTCGAGCAGCTCGATCACTACATCGATGTCCTTGATGCGCTCTCCGATCGCCTTGCGCGTGGAATGCATGTGACCGGGGAACCACTGGATGGCCATGGGAAGGGGGTTCTTTCTGCTGTGCGGGACGGGGCGGCGGAGGGCCGGGCCGGCGGCGGAGCGGATACGGGATCACCGCAGCCGCCGGCCGCGAGGGCGCAAGGATAATCGGCTTCCGGCGCGCCCCGCCGCCGAGCCCGCCGCCAGCCGCCCTCGCCTTCTCGCCACCCACGCCGCCATGACCCGCCCTCCATCCCCGCCGCCATCGCCCCCGCCACTGTCCGCCGCCGAACGCAAGCGGGCCTCCGAGCTGCTGTTCAAGGGCGTGACCTGTGCGCTGATCGGCGCGGTGATCCTGCTCGCGCCCCACTATGCGCGCTCGCTGGGCGTGCGGGACCTGATGGCGCAGGCGTCCGTGGTGGGGTGGTTCGCGCTCGTGCTGGGCCTGGCCTTCATCGGGCGCTGGGGCTGGCAGCGCCGGCCGGGCGCTCCGCGGTGACCGCGGCGGCGGTGCCGCGGGCGCCCCTGCGCACCGCCGCGCAGGCAGCGCAGGTCTTCGCCCTGCTGCAGGCCGCGGCGCAGTCCCGCGGCATCGCCCTGCGCAAGCCGCCGCAAGCGCCCACCACCTGCTGCGGGCGCGGCTGCAACGGCTGCGTGTGGGAGGGCTTCTATGCCGCCGCCACCTGGTGGTGCGAAGACGCCGACCAGGCGCTGGCAGGCCCCGGGCCGGCACCGGGCCGCTGAACGGCGTCCAGGCCCCACCGAACCTCCCAGCTCGACAGAAATATCCCCTGTCCTGCAGAGTGGCTCACTGCCGCCCCTTATCCTCCGCGCATGCAAGCCCTCAACCACCGCTCGACCGAGCAGGCAGAAACCGTCTCCGCTCCCCTGCAGGCGCAGAGCAGGGCAGCACAGGCCCAGTCCTCCCTGCAACGCCTGCGGGCCGTGCGGGCCTCCGGGCTGCTGGACTCGCCGGCGGAGCCCGGCTTCGACAGCCTGACCGCCACGGCAGCCCGCCTGCTGGGCGCCGCCGCGTGCTTCATCTCCATCGTGGACGAGCAGCGCGACTTCTACAAAAGCCAGTCCGGCTTTCCCGAGCCGCTGGCGGAAGCCCGGCAGATGGGCGGCCCCACCTTCTGCCATTTCACGCTGGACCGCGACGAAGCCCTGACCATCGCCGACACCCATGCCGATCCGCAGTGGAAGGCCGTGCCCACGGTACAGAGCCTGGGAGTGCGTGCCTACGTGGGGGTGCCACTCAAGCTGGAGGGGCAGAACATCGGCAGTTTCTGCGTCATCGACACCGTTCCGCGGGCGTGGACGGCCGACGAGCTGGAGACGATCCGGCAGCTTGCCGTCTCCGCCGCGCGCGAACTGGACCTGCGCGCTGCCCTGGTCGCCGCACAGCAGGCGGCCGCCATGGCCCGCGCCCAGGCGCTGTCACGCGAACGGGTGCTCGCCGTCGTCGCGCACGACCTGCGCACGCCGCTGCAGGTGCTGCAACTGAGCGCCTCGCGCCTGAAGCGCGGCAGCGAGGGCCCGAACGAGGCCATCATCCAGCGCATGCTCTCGGCCGTCGGCATCATGGCCACGATGGTCGATGGCCTGCTCAAGCCCGACGACTCCGCATCCACCGTGCAGGCCATCGCGGTCGCGTCGCTGGCTGCCGATGCGGTGCACATGATGGCGCCCATCGCCGAGAAATGCCGTACCGCGCTGGTCGTCGGCCCGCTGCCCGAGGCCGTGGTGCGCGTGGACTACGGCCAGCTCGTGCGCGTGCTGGGCAACCTTATCGGCAATTCATTGAAATACTCGCCCGCGGGCAGCACCGTGCGACTGACCGGGGCCTGCAGCGGCACCGAGGCGCATCCGACGGTCGAACTGACCGTGACCGACAACGGCGTCGGGATGGGCCCGGAAGAAATCGCCCGTGCGTTCGAGCCCGGCTGGCAGAGCGAAGCCGCCAAGGCCCGCAACGACGGCCTGGGGCTGGGCCTGGGCATCGTGAAATCGCTCGTGGAATCGAATGGCGGGCAGGTCCGCCTGGAAAGCAGCCCGGGCCAGGGCACTGCGGTCACCATCGCCCTGCCCCGCGCCTGAGCGGGGTCACTGCGCGCGCCGTGCCTGCGCGCCGGCGCTTCAGCGCGCGGCCACCATCCGCAGGCCGAGCCCGATGAACACCGTGCCGGCGATGCGGTCCAGCCACAGGCCCGCTCTTGGCCGGCGGTTCAGCCAGCCGCCGATGGTCCCCGCGAAACAACCCAGCAGCCCGAACAGCACGGCTGCCTGCAGCGTGAACAGCAGCCCCAGCACGCCGAGCTGCAGCCCCACGGCGCCCTGCGACGGAACCACGAACTGCGGCAGGAACGAGAGAAAGAACAGCACCACCTTGGGATTGACGGCATTCGCCACCATGCCCTTGGCGAACAGCGTCCGCAGCGGCTGGCCCGGCAGGCCTTGCGACTCCAGGCGCCCGCTTCCCGCGTGGCGCAGTGCCTGGATCCCGAGCCACACGAGGTAGGCGCCGCCCAGCCACTTGAGCGCCGTGAAGGCCACCGGCGAGGCCGCGATCATCGCGCTCACCCCCACCACCGCCAGCACCGTGTGGCTGAGGCACCCCAGTGCGCAGCCGAGCCCGAAAGCGATGCCCTGCGACCGGCCACGCGACATGCCCATTCCCAGCACCATGAGGTTGTCCGGCCCCGGCGTCGCAGTGATCAGGATGGCGGCCAGGAGGAAGGAGAGGATCTGTGCGGTGGTCAACATCGCGCGATGATACGGGCGACCCGCGCCGGCCCGGCGCCGCACCTGTCGCGCACAGGAACACGGCCCTCTATGCAGCGGCAGCGCGCTGGGCGATAGTGGCGGGTGCACCACCACGACCATCGCTCCATTGCTGCCGCTGACGCTGCCGCGGCGCAACATCCGCACGCTCCATGACTTCCCTGCCGTCCCATCCCTCCGCCCTCACCGCCGCCAGCCCCGCTCCGGCGCACCCTTCCCCCGCCTCCCGCACGGGCGGCCAGGTGCTGGTCGACCAGCTCATCCTGCACGGCGTGCGCCAGCTCTTCTGCGTGCCCGGCGAAAGCTATCTGGCCGTGCTGGACGCGCTGCACGATGCCGACATCGCCGTCACCGTCTGCCGCCAGGAGGGCGGCGCGGCGATGATGGCCGAGGCACAGGGCAAGCTCACCGGGCAGCCCGGCATCTGCTTCGTCACGCGCGGGCCAGGCGCCACCAACGCCGCGGCGGGCATCCACATCGCACACCAGGATTCGACGCCGCTCATCGTGTTCGTGGGGCAGGTGGCACGCGGCGCGCTCGGGCGCGAGGCCTTCCAGGAGCTGGACTACCCGGCCGTCTTCGGCACGCTGTGCAAATGGGTGGTGCAGGTGGACGATGCGAAGCGCCTGCCGGAGCTGGTCTCCCGCGCTTTCCATGCCGCCACCTCCGGCCGTCCGGGGTCCGTGGTCGTGGCACTGCCCGAAGACATGCTGACCGATGCGGTGCAGGTGGCCGACGCCCTGCCCTACGCCGTGGCCGAAACGCACCCCGGCGCCGACGCGCTGCGGGAGCTGGCCGGGCGGCTCGCCGCCGCCGAGCGGCCGGTGGCCATCCTGGGCGGCAGCCGATGGTCCGAAGCCGCGGTGCGCGACTTCGCAGCCTTCGCCGAGGCGTGGTCGCTGCCGGTCTATTGCTCGTTCCGCCGGCAGATGTTGTTTTCAGCCAGCCATGGCAGCTATGGCGGCGACCTGGGGCTGGGCGTGAATCCGAAGATCGTGGCCCGCATCCGCGCGAGCGATCTCGTCCTGCTGGTGGGCGGACGGCTGTCGGAAATTCCCTCGCAGGGGTATGGGCTGCTGGACATCCCCGTGCCCGCGCAGCCGCTCGTGCATGTGCATGCCGACGCGGACGAGCTGGGCCGCCTCTACCGCCCCACGCAGGCGATCCACGCCACGCCGCAGGCCTTCGCCGCCGCGCTGGCCGGCGTGCGGCCCGCCACGGCGGCGCACGGGGCAGGCCAGGCCGCCGAGGCCCATGCCGAGTACCTCGCATGGAGCGACCCGGCGCCCATCCGCATTCCCGGCCCGCTGCAGATGGGCGAGGTGATGCAGCACCTGCGCGCGGTGCTGCCCGCCGATGCCATCTTCTGCAACGGCGCGGGCAACTTCGCCACCTGGGTGCACCGCTTCTGGCCGTTCACCGCCTATGCGAGCCAGCTCGCGCCCACCAGCGGCTCGATGGGCTACGGGCTGCCGGCGGGCGTGGGCGCCAAGCGGCTGTGGCCGCAGCGCGAGGTGGTGGTCTTCTCGGGCGACGGCGATTTCCTGATGCACGGGCAGGAATTCGCCACCGCCGTGCAATACGGCCTGCCGCTCATCGTCGTGCTGCTGGACAACGCCATGTACGGCACCATCCGCATGCACCAGGAACGCGAGTACCCCGGGCGCGTGAGTGCCACGCAGTTGAAGAACCCGGATTTCAAGGCCTGCGCCCAGGCCTTCGGCGGGCATGGCGAGCGTGTGGAACGCACGGAAGACTTCGCACCCGCGCTGGCGCGCGCCCGCGCGAGCGGCCTGCCCAGCGTACTGCATTGCCTGCTGGATCCGGAGGCCATCACGCCCACGGGAACCCTGGCCGGCATCCGCGGCGCGGCGCGGGCTGCGGGCCGCTGATCCGGCCGCCAGCTTCGGCCAGGCCGCAACGGGTTCGGGTGCCCGGCAGCGGCCATGCATGCCGCGCGCACCATGGGTGCAGGTCATTGCCCACTGCCTGCCCCACCCCATGTCGTTCCACCTTCCCAAGCTCGCTTTCTCGCACATCCGGAATGCCTTCGGCCTGCGTTCCAAGGCGCCGCCACCAGCAGCGCCGCCTCCCATGTCCCGGCACGGCGCCCGCGCAGCCCCGGAAGAGGGACGCGCCCCACCGCGGCGCACGGCCACGGGTCAGCAGGCGAATGCCAGCGCCCGGGCCACCGACCGGCGCGGCCCCGCGCCCGGCGGCCCCTTTGCCGGTGCGGCCCGGAGCACTCCGCTGCGCACGGCGAACGGGCCGCGCCCTGGCGCCTTCCGGCCGGCGGCCGCGCCACCCGAGGCGCCCACCACGCCCGCAGGCAAGCTGCTGAAGGAATTCCAGCTGACCGACCTCGACCGCATGACCGACGCACAGCTCCAGAGCGTCGTCGACTTCCTGGGCGAGCGCCCCGGCAGTGCCGTCCAGGCCCCCTTGTCCCAGAACTGGCAGCGGCTGCGCAGCAGCTTCAACGACCATGAGATACGGGCGCTGCTCACGGGCAAGACATCCCAGGTGCTGGACTTCCTGCTGACTCCCGCGAAGGCGCCCGAGGCCGCTCCCGCCAGGCTGGTGGGCATGGAGCAGGCAGATGCACTGCGGACACTGCGCGAGCGGGGGATGTCGGAAGAGATGCTCCGCGCGATGAAAAAAGACGTGTTCGATCAGGTCAAGTTCGGCGACCTGGCCAGCGGCCATGCGCTCAACGCGAAATACCAGGCCTACGTGGCCGACGACTTCACGGAATCGGCCACCCACAAGAGTTATGCCAAGCTGCTGAAAAGCCTGTAGGCCCCCGCAGAAGGCGCCTTGCCGGCTCGCCGGTCTTAGGTCTCAGACCGTCTGCGCCACCGGGGCATCGCCGGGCGTGGGCAAGGCATCGATGGCCATGTAGCGCTCGCGCCAGGTTTCGAAATCCAGCGAGTCCGCCGCTTCGATGGCCTTCTGCTCGGCCAGGGACTCTGCGGCCATGCGTTCGTAGCGAGTCTGCTGGGCGCCGG
Source organism: Paracidovorax konjaci (assembly GCF_900112675.1). Taxonomy (GTDB): domain Bacteria; phylum Pseudomonadota; class Gammaproteobacteria; order Burkholderiales; family Burkholderiaceae_C; genus Paracidovorax; species Paracidovorax konjaci. Next base: position 374,119 of record NZ_FOMQ01000003.1, read on the forward strand.
ACCAGGGCAGCCCGGCCAGGGCATCGCGGGCAGCGGCGGACTGTGTCAGCGCAAAGTGGGTGAAGCTCTGGTCGTGGACCTCGGCCATGCGGGCGAGCACGCGCGCGGAGGGCGTGGTGTCCGGCTGCCGCAGCAGGGCCTGGGCCGCCTGCAGCACCGCGGCATGCGCCTGGGTGCCACCGGCCGCGTCGAGCGCAGCGGCGATGGGCGCGCACTCGGAGAGGATCTGCGCGCCCCATTCGATCAGCGGCACCTGCTGGCCGCCATGCTCCAGGCACAGGCCAGGCTCGCGTCCGCGCTCGGCCGTGAGGTGCTGGTTGCGCTTCAGGGCGGCGATCTCGGCCGGCGTGTCCGGCGGGCTTTCGCTCAGCAGGCAATGCAGCAGGAACACATCCAGCAGCCGCATGGTGGGCGCATCGATGCCCACGGGCGCGAACGGGTCGAGGTCCATCAACCGCACCTCCACATACTCCACGCCGCGGTCGCGCAGCGCATGCAGGGGGCGTTCGCCGGGGCGCACCGTGCGCTTGGGGCGGATGGTGCCGTAGAACTCGTTCTCGATCTGCAGCAGGCTGGTGCCGAGCTGGTTGTAATCGCCGCCGGGATTGCGCACGCCCAGCGCCTCGTAGGCCGGATAGGGCCGCGTGAGTGCTTCGTGCAGCGAATCGGCGTAGCCTTCCAGGCCGTTGTAGCTCACGGCCAGCGTGGCCTGCGCATCGCTCTGGTAGCCCAGGCGGCCCATGCGCAGCGACGTGGCGTGCGGCAGGTACAGCGCGTCGGCACCCAGCCGCTGGAGGCCGTGCTCGCGCCCCTGCACGAAACAATCGCACAGCGCCGGCGAGGCGCCGAAGAGATAGAGCAGCAAAAACGCCTGCCTGCGGAAGTTGCGGATGAGCGCGAAATACTCATCGCTCGTCACCCCCGGCATCGACCAGTTGTAGTGGATGCCGGAAATGGTCTGCATGCGGCGCCCGTAGCGGTGCCCCAGCCCCATGCGGTAGACGCTCTTGGCGCGGCCCACGTTGGAGGCGCCGAAGCGCGCGATCGGGATCGTCTCGTCGGTCGGCAGGCCGCAGGGCATGCTCGACACCCACAGCATCTCGCCACCCTGAGCGAACAAGGTGCGCAGCACGAACTGGTGGACTTCGGTCAATTCCTCGAGGCATTCCTGCACGGACAGCCGCGCGCCCGTGATGAGTTCGATCTGCGACTCGCTGTAATCGGTGGTGATGTGCGGATGCGTGAGCGCAGAGCCGAGCGCCAGCGGATGCGGCGTGAGCGCCAGTCCCCCCGTGGGCAGCACGCGCAAGCCCTCTTTCTCGATGCCGCGGCGCATGCCTGTCAGCCGGCTCGCGGACAGCGCGCGGATTTTCTGCTGCAGATGGCTCGTCATGGTGCGTCTTTTCTTATTACCGGTTTATCTGTGTCGGCCCGGAACTTAGCACGCCGGCCACACTCGCGCTCGCCCCGCCGTCCAAGCCCCTGCTTCGGGCGGCCGCACGGCGATTCGCATCTCCAGCCCCGCCCAGTCACCCCCATGGCCATCATGGGTGTGTCGTGGCCAGCCAACGGTACGCTTTGCAGAGCAGCGGCCGTCCAGCCACCTTCGTCCCGGACATTCCGGCCGGGAGCGCGCACGACACCGATGACCCAACGGACACCATGTCGAAATTCGCACTGCGCCCCAGCACCTTCACCCGGCTCATTCCCGGAAACTCCCAGAACATCGCCCACGCGGGCACCCCCTCTCCCCACAAGCAGGCCCACCACAAGCTGCACCAGATCGACGCCGCGGGCGCCCAGCGCGAGGCGCTCGCGCCGGAGTTCGGCGTGGCGGCACGCGTGCGGAGCTACCTGGCCCAACCCGCCCCCGAAGCGCCTGCGGCCGACGCACCGCCCGAGCCGTCCGCCACGGAACGGCCCCGCACGTCCGCCAAAGCATTGCGGCGCTTCCTCGGCAAGGCCGGAACGGTGCTCGGCATGCGGGCCGGCAAGCCCGTGTCCCATGCCGAACTCACGCGCTACCGGGGCAGCGACTCCGCCACGGCACGCCCGATCGGGCAGGACGACCCCCGCGACAAAGGCACCTGGCGCAGCGTGGGCTCCGCCCAGGCGCGGGCCTTCGTGGCGGCCGAACGCCTGCACCAGGCCGAGGTGGCAGTGAGCAAAGCCAAGGCCCTGGAGCGCCTGGTGCAACTGCACATCGAGCAACGGGACGACGACGCCTGCCAGGCCGGCAAGCGGGGCGAGCACACCAGCGCCATGGCCCAGTTGCGCAGGCGCCTGCAGCCCGAAATCGACGCATTGCTGTCGCCCGTGGCCGAAAAGATCGAAGGGTTGCAACAGGCCATCGCGGACCGCGACGTCCGCATCGGCCGCACCCGGAGCCGCCAGGGCGCCGAGCCGGAGGGCCATGCGCTGCGCGATGTCATGCAGAGAGACCGGAGAAACGAGCTGAAGGACCAGAGGGAGGTGCTGAAGACCCGGCTGGCCGAACAGCTCGGACTGCAGAAGTCGCTGCAGCAGCGCCGCAAGAGCATCGATCGGTCGCTGGCGCAACTGGAACGCACCGCCGCCGCGCTTGCCCGCGATCTCCTCAAGGCGGAAAGCGATACCCACGAACTGCGGTCGCTGCAGGGCGGCCTCGCACAGCGGCGCGAGGGCCTGGAAACCGCATGCAATGCGGCCCGCACGGCCAGCGAGGCCGCTGCCACGGAGCTGGCCGAACGCCGCAGCGACATGGTGGATGCACAGATCGCCTCGCTGCCAGGGCTGAGGGAGAGCGGCACCGCCGACATGCCGGCGCTGCGTATCGCGCTGAGAGGCTTCGTGGACTCCGTGGACCCTGCCCTCTTCGGCGACCAGTCCATCGGCGCCGCCGGGGCGCTGGCCGTGGGGCTCCAGGCCCTCGCCGTCGCCGCTGACGGCAATGCCGGTAAAGCCCTGCAGGCCCTGGAGGCACTGCGCCGCCTGGATTGGAGCGACCTCATTCCGGCGCCCGGCCGGCCCGGCCCTTCGGCGCCCGAGGCCGACCTGCCCGCCGCCGCACAGCGCGCAGTGGACCAATTGGCGCACATCCCCCGCGGCATGCAGGTGCTGGTCCACCTGCTGCGACCCTCGGACCGCCTGGCTGCCGCCCCGGAACGCCTGGCGGCGGCGCGGCTGGCCTTGCGCGCCGACTGCCTGCTGCGCGCGGCACCGCCCGGCGATGCCGCGTTGCGCACCTGGCTCGGGCATGCGCAGTCCGCGGCGCGCACGGCGGCACATGCGGCCGAGCCCGCCAAGGCCCTGGCTGCCTGCACGGTCGATGAACGGGCGGCCTACCATGCGCTGCGCAACGGCTATGAGAGCAACGCACCGGGCAGCGCGTACGACCGCGCCAACGGCCACCTGCAGAAGATCGCGGATGCCCTGCACGACGTGGGTGCCCACGGCACGGCTCCGAAGCCCATGGGCGGGCAACCCAACGCACTGCGCTCGCTGCCCGAGGCGCTGGAGGTCGGGGCAGCCACCGCGCTGCCCACGCCGCGGCGCCGCGCCGGCGAAGCCCTCGAAAAGGCGGCAGAACACCTGGGCGAGATGCTCGGCGGCCTGCGCGCCGGCCGGCCGGCCGGCCATATTCCGTCGGGCGCGGAACGTGCTTGGCAGGCCATTGCGGAGGCCATCCGATGGGCCCCCGAAGGCACCGACCGCACAGCCATGGTGCTGGACGAACCGGCCATTGCCGGCATCCGCGAGCGTGCCCAGGCGCTGCACGATCATGCCCTCGGCGTGGCACGCGGCCGTGGAGTCGCGCCGACGGAGGGCGAAGAACATCCTGCGCTGCAGGCAGCCTGGAAGCACCTGCGCAGCCGGCCGCACACTGTGCCGGAAGCGATGGCCCTGCTGGCAGAACGGATGCCCACCGTGGCGCCAGAAGAGGCGTCCGGGCCGGCCCCGGGCGCCACGCCGGGCGGTACACAGGTGTCCTGGGACACCTATGCCCAGCGCCGCACCACGCAGTTCAAGGAAGCCGTGCAGGCCGCCGGCCGGCTGCTGCGGGACGGCGATCCGCAGCAGGTGACGAACGGCCAGGCGCTGCTGGACCTGACGCGCGACATGATCGGCCAGCTCGAATGGCGCGACCGGCTGCGCCTCATCGGCCAGCAGACCTTCGGTGTCAACGCGGGACCGCTGTCTGCCGCGGTGGCGGTGGCCGCATCGGCCCTGGGCCTGGGCCTACGGCTCACCGCGGCCGCGCAGCGCAATGTGGACTCGGTCATGGAGTTCTACATGGGCCGCACCGGGATGTACCTGCAGGTCGGCGAGCAGACAACCCAGCAGGCCCAGCTCGGCGCAGGTGCCAGCACCGGCTACGGGATCGACCTGGGCGGAGACAAGGCGTCGCTGGGCCTGACCGCGGCCGCCGACTGGCGCTGGCGCGGCGAACGCGGCGTGGAAAACGGCATCCAGCTGCGGCTGCCGCGCCTGGGCAAAGGCCGCGAACCCGAACTGAACGTCGAATTCATCGACGCCTACGAGCACCTGCTGCAGATGGCCACGCCCGGCCCCGACGGCGCCCCGGCGCGGCGGGACTGGATGCGCGAGTTGCTCGCACACCACCCGGAACTGAGCGCGGGTTTGATCGACGATGCCCAGCGGTCCAGCACCGGCACCGAAACCAACGTCTCCGCAAGCGTGGGCCTGCGCGTCGGTGAGGTGGCCGACCGGGGCCGCCGCGCGGGCGTGGCCGCCAGCCTGGGACTGAAGATGCGCCAGGACAACGGGCAGACCGCCACCACCGTCGCGGGCTACATGACCACCATCTACCGCGACGCCACCGCCACCGCCCGCGTGGAAGTGGCAGGCCGCGCCACCGCGAGCGTGCAGTTCGCCGAAGCACTGAAAAATACCGAGACCGATCACGGAACGAAAACCTCCCAGCGCGCCAGCGCGAGCGCGGCGGGGCTCGACCTGGGGTACGCCCGCGAACTGAGCGCCGACGCCACCACCAACTTCTGCACGCTGTTCCTCTTCGGCGACGAGATCGACCCGGTGCGCAGCGACCGCGCCACGGACTACTCGAAGTTCTCGGATTTCGAGCGCCACGTGCGTGCCGAATGGGACGGCTGGGCCCAGTACGGCACCGGCAAGCTGGGACCGGAGGTGGACCCTGCGCTGCGGCACCTGCTGGCGGACATCCAGCTGTCGCACTTCATGGAGCAGACCCACGCCTTCGCGCGCGGCAATGGCTTTGCCGCCATGTTCGCCGACAAGGCCATGCGCGCGCCGGCGGCGCCGCTGCTGGACGTCCACCGCGCGCTGTCCGCGCTGGCCCGCACGGCGGGCAACACCGAGACAGCGAAAGCCGAGGACGCCGCCTTCGACGCGCTGCTGCAGGAGGAATCGATGTGGGAACCCACCCTGCTGCTGCTGAGAGAAAAAGGCAAGCTGCAGGCGGAGCGCGGCCTCGACTTCTTCGTCAAGCACCAGAACAACCGCAATGCGGAGGCCATGCGCACGGTGGCGCAATGGATCCTGTACGAGCCCGTGCCCCGCCGCGAGCCCGGCCAGGACATCCGGCCCGCGCGCACCTGGCGCCCGGATGCCGATCCCGCCCCCCGGGCGGCGGCGGGGCCACTCCCCACCATCGCGGAAGAGGAAGCCGGCGAAGAAGCCGAGGACGACGGCAGCCTCTACGGCTCGGCACCGTCGTCCCTGGAGAGCATCGACTCGTTCCGGTCGGTGCCCGGCTCGCCCCAGCACCGCGCCGCAGCGCAGCCATCTACGGGGATGCTGTCCAGCTCCGAAATCGCTCCCGCGGGCCCGGAGCGATCGGCGGCGCGCTAGCGGTCTGCCAGCCCGGCGGCTTCACGCGCGGCGGCACGCACTTCTGCGGCGTGCTGGATGGCCAGTTCCAGGCGGCGCACCATCCATGGCCCCAGATCGCCATCGTGCGGATCGGGCCAGCGCTGTGCGTCGTCGGGCGGTGCGGCATCGGCTGGCGGATCGGCCGGCAGAACGGCATCCGCCGGCCCTTCCAGCAAGTGCGTCAGGGTGTCTGCGGTGTGCGCCAGCGGCACCTGCAGCCGCTCGGCATCCAGCCGGCCGCGCCGCAGGAGCAGCAAGGTCTTGATCGCCGTCAGTTGCGCCAGCAGTTGGTAGCAGCGTGCCTGCAGGCGCTCTAGCGCGGCGAGGGGCGGCTGGACCGCGCGCGGCTCGGCCAGCGACCGCTGCGTGGCCTGCACGAGCGCCGAGAGGCTGTCGTAGGCCTCGCGGCGTGCCAGCCTCCAAGCCAGCTCGGGCGCGTTGTCCACCGCCCGGAGCTGCCCCAGCGCAAGCGCCTCGCGCGCATGGCGGGCCTGCGCTGCCAACGCGCGGTCGATCAGCGCCGGGATCTGCGACCGCTCCCACGACGGCAGCACGTACGAGAACGCCCAGGCGATCCCCGTGCCGATCAGCGTGTCCGCCAAGCGCTCCAGCAGATCCACGCCCGGGCTGGCACCGCCGTGCAGCATGTGGGACTGCACCAGGCCCAGCACGGTCGCGGCGACGGCCGTGACCAGGTAGCGGCGCACCGCAAAGCCGTGGGCCACGGCCTGGGCCACCGTGAGGCACAGCACCAGTTGCCAGGCGGAGAGATGGGCCGCGAGCAGCCCGGCGGCCAGCGCGCATCCGAGCAGCGTGCCGCCCACCCGGCTGTTGCGCCGCTCCAATGTCTGCGCCAGGCTGCCGCGCAACACCACGACGATGGTCAGCAGGATCCAGTACGCATGCGTGCCCCAGGGCAGCGCCTGCGCCACCACGAAGCCGGCCGCCATGGCCAGTGCCGCGCGCACCGCATGCCGCAGCGGCGGCGCATCCCAGCGCCATACCGTGGCAAGCGGCGCCAGCGACCAGGCCGTGGGACTCACGAACATCTGCCAGCCCGCACGCACCACGGCCAGGTCGGGCGTTGCTTCGTTGCGGGCCAGGGCGACCATGCGAAGCGCTTCGTCATTGATATGGCCGATGCGGTCCGCCAGGCTCCGCGCCATGGCCTGGGGCGAGGGTCCGCCAGCCAAGGTATCGGGCGGCAGGGGATCGCTCCAGCGCACTCCGGACAGGACCGGCCGCAGATCGGTGAACGCGGGCGGCCGCCGGCCGACCAGCAGGGCATCGGAGAGTTGTCCCATGGCCTGCGCGACCTGCTGCAGCACGCCGCGCAGCGCATGCAGCACCGGCGCATGCGCCGGATGGACCTTGAGGGCATCCACGTCCAGTTCGCAGGCCAGCAGGTGGTCGCGCATTTCCAGCACCAGTAGCAGCATGCCCGCCAAGCGCTGGCGGGCCGGCGTCGTGGGGGCCTCCAGCACGATGTTGCGCGCCGATTGCAGCTGCTCGGCCAGGGCCGCCTGCCGGAGCAGCAACAGGCCTGTCAGCGGCGGCGCGTCCGCGCTGCCTGCCCGGGAGTGCCCGCCGCCGCCCGCCGCCTGCAGCGATGCTGGCGCCGTCGCAACGGTGTCGGCCTCCTGCAACGGAGCCGCGTCGAATTGCCGCGCCTGCACCCGCATGAGCGCTGCGAGCGAGAGCAGTGCGTCCGCCACCGATTGGACGCGGTAACGGGCATTCAACAGGTGGTTTGCCGCGAGCGCATAGGCCACGTACAGCCAGGCACCGAGCGCGAAATGCGCCGTGATCGCCAGCGCGGCCGGCAACGGATCTCCGCCCGGTGGCACGCGCGGCGCGGCTGCCATCGAGAACACCATGGAGAACATGACCGCAACGGCCACGGGAATACCCCGTTTCCCCCAGGCCATGATGAGGAAGGCGACGAACGTCCCGGGCACCAGCAGCAGTCCGAGCCGGACCGGGTCCGGGTACAGCCACTGCACGGCGAAGAAGAGCGGAATGCCCAGCAGCGGAGCCGGCAGCATCTGCCACAGCTTGCCACGCCGCGGGCCTGGCAGGTCCGGCGGTGCGCACACGATCACGCCCACCGAAGCCGCCGCTGCTGCCGCGGCCCCCAGCCACGCATGGACGGCGGCGGAGACCAGCAGAAGCCCCAGCGCCACGGACAGGCCATTGGCCACATAGTGGCTCAGGGCCACCCGCGAGATCGCCCGCAGGCGGTGTTCGGCAAAACTCCTCATAGCCTGCCGAGGTTACTGCAGTGGCGCCCCGCGCGTCGCCGTGCCGCCCCGTCGGTGTGGAAGCCCCCTGGCAGACGGGGGTGTATGTGCCGGCTGTGTAGCATGCTGCGCGCCGGAACGGCCGAGTTCCGTCTGCCCGGTCTTCTTTTCGCGCTCTCACCTCCTCGATGCCGCACGTGCCGACCCTCGACCTGCTCCCGCCCCTGCGCCCGCACACCTCCTTCGTGCGGACACTGCACTGCGCCGGCCTGCTCTGCCTCGCGCTCTTGCTGGGCGGCTGCGCCGGCGTCACGGTGTCTTCCGTCTCGCCGCGCGACTACCTCGCCGCACGCCGGGGGGACGCGCTGACCACGGGACGGCTGAGCCCCGCATCCGAAGAGGTGCTGCGCGTCATCGGAACCGACGGCGACGACTGCGAACAGGACGAGGCCGCCTGCCGCGCAGCCCTGATGGCATCCACCGGCATCGACGAGGAGCAGCGCCTGTCCACGCTCTCCGAGCTGTGGCTGCTCGCCGCGCTGCAGACCGAAGGCGAGCGCCGCAGCGATACACCCGCCAGCGAGGACGAGCAGCTCGGCGCCTGGCTGGAAGCCGCACGCCATGCCTGGGCCTATCTGTTCTTCACGCCGCGCGGGCCGGACGAGCGGGCCTTCGAGGACCGCCAGACCCAGGTGCGCGATTACTACAACTTCGCCACGCAGCAAGCGCTGGCCGGCATGTTCCGGCGCTACCGGAAGGCGGTGGACGACGATGGGCACGGTCCCGCACCGGATGCCTTGCTGCAGTGGGGCGGCTGGCGCGTGCAGAGCGATGCGTCCGACCTGCGCCTGCCGAGCGACGCTCCCCTGCCGCATGCGCTGATCGCCGCGTCCACGCTGCGTTTTTCAGGACTGCGCAACACCTACCGGCGCGATGGTTTCGGCGCCGAACTCGTCACGGTGATGCAATCGCCCGACGGCCCCGACCCGGACACCGGCCGCCGGCGCACGGCCATCCAGGCCGCTTCCGAGGACACGCTGCCCTTCCGTGAGATGCCCTACCCGTCGGTCACGGCCCTGCTGCGCTTCAGCGGGAAAACACTGGGCGAAGTGCTGCGCACGCGCGACGTGCAGGTGTCGCTCTACGACCCCCACCACACTGCACGGGTGGATCTGGCCGGGCGCCACGTGCCCCTGGCCGGCAATTTCACGGCGGGCTATGGGCTCTGGCTCGCGCGATCGGGGTTCGCGTTGCAGGCGCTGCGCACGCTGCTCGGTCAGGAAGACGGGCTGGCGGCACCGCGCATCCACCTCATGCAGCCCTACGATCCCGCGCGGCGCACCATCGTGATGCTGCACGGGCTGGCCAGCAGCCCCGAGGCCTGGATCAACGTGGCCAACGAGGTGCTGGGCGACGAGCGCCTGCGGCAGAACTACCAGGTGTGGCAGGTGTACTACCCCACCAACATGCCGCTGTGGGCCAACCGGCAGGCGATCCAGGACGCGCTGGAGCGCACCATCGCGCATTTCGATCCGGCGGGCACCGCCCCGGCGTCGCGCGATATGGTGCTGGTGGGCCACAGCATGGGCGGCGTGCTCGCGCGCCTGCTGGTATCGGATTCAGGCGACACGCTGTGGAAGATATTGCTCGCCCAGCACCCGATGTCCGCCGAAGACCAGGATGCGTTGCGCCCGGAGCTGGACCCGTTCCTGCGGTTCCATCCACTGCCCCAGGTTGGCCGGGCGATCTTCATCGCAGCGCCGCACCGCGGCACGCCCTTCGCCAACCAGCGGCTGTCCCGCTGGTTCTCCAACCTGGTGACCTTGCCGCTCGCGGTCCTGGAGCGCTTCTCGGACGTCACGCGGCGGCTGGCCCGCACCGCATCGCCTGAAGGAGAGGATGTCGTGCGCCTTCCCAACAGCATTGACAACCTCAGCGACACCGACCCCTTCGTCCAGGCGGCCGCAGGCCTGCCGATCGCGCCCCGCGTGCCCTACCACTCGATCATGGGGCGGGAGAATCCCGAGGGCGCGCTGGCCGCATCGAGCGACGGCATCGTTCCCTATGCCAGTGCGCACCTGGAAGGCGCCGTGTCGGAGCGGGTCGTGCCTTCGGGACACAGTGTGCAGGAGCAGCCGGCGGCCATCCTGGAGATCCGCCGGATACTGCGCGACAGCCTGCCGCCGGCCGGCGCCGCAGGGGCACCGGGCCCTCGGTAGCCGCCAGGGGCCAGCCCGGAGCCGCGGGACGGAGAGCGCCGGATCAGACGCTCAGACGCGGAACGGCGCCTGCCAGGGCCGTGGGCACCCGGCGCGCCTGGACCGGCGCCGGACGCGGTGCCGCGCTCTGCCCACCGGCCTGCGGGCCGGACACCCGGAAGACCGCCACGGCGGCCACCAGTTGGTCGGCCTGCGAGCGCAGGGCATTCGCTGCAGCGGCGCTTTCCTCGACCAGCGCGGCATTCTGCTGCGTGACCTGGTCCATCTGGGTGATGGCATCTCCCACCTGGCCGACGCCGGCGCTCTGCTCGCGGCTGGCGACGCTGATCTCGGCGACGATGTCCGTCACGCGGCGGATGGATTCCACCACCTCCGTCATCGTCGTTCCGGCCTTGTCCACGAGGTCGGAGCCCTGCTTCACGCGCTCCACGCTGGCGGTGATGAGGCCCTTGATCTCCTTGGCCGCCTCGGCGCTGCGTTGCGCGAGGTTGCGCACCTCGCCGGCCACCACCGCAAAGCCGCGGCCCTGCTCACCGGCCCGTGCGGCTTCCACGGCGGCATTGAGCGCCAGGATGTTGGTCTGGAATGCGATGCCGTCGATCACGCCGATGATCTCCGCGATCTTCTTGCTGCTGTCGTCGATGCCCCGCATCGTGCGCACGACCTCCGCCACCACCTCGCCGCCCTGCGTGGCGACGCTGGAGGCACCCTGGGCCAGTTGGCTGGCCTGCTGCGCGTTGTCGGCGTTCTGGCGCACCGTGGCGCCGAGCTGGTCCATGGACGCCGCCGTCTCCGCCAGCGCGCTGGCCTGGTGCTCCGTGCGCGAGGAGAGGTCATTGTTGCCCTGCGCGATCTCCGCCGACGCCGTGGCCACGCTGTCGGAGCCCTGGCGCACGGTCGAGACCACCGTTGCGAGCGACTGCTGCATGTCCTGCAGCGTTGCCAGCAGGGGGCTGAATTCGTCACGTGCATCGTCCACGACCTGCACGGTCAGGTCGCCGTCGCGCACGCGCTCGGCCACGGCACGGGACGCATCCACACGGTGGCGCAGCACGTTCGCGATGTACCAGGAGAAGGCCAGCAGCCCGAGCGCGATCACGGCCACGAGCAGCAGCAGTTGCGTGCGGGTCTTCACGGCTTCCTTCTCGATGCCCGAAAGTTCGCTGCGCAGCAGGCCCGTCTGCCGTTCACGTTCGGCAGCCAGCCAGGCCAGCAAGCGGTTGCGCATGGGGATCGTCTCGCCCACAAGCACGTCGAAGGCCTCGTCCTTGCGGCCTTCGACAATGAGGCGCACGTTGCGATCAGCGATGGGTTTGAACTCGCTCTCCAGCTTCTGCCACACCGCGAATTCATCGCGGGCCTTCGGATCGCGCAGTTCCGCCAGGAAAGCCGAGTCGTTGTCGCCGATGCGTTTGTACTTGCTGTCGATGTCGGCCAGCGTCTCCTTGAGCGCCTCCGGCGAACGCACCAGGATGGCGTGGCGGATCTGCAGGGAAATCTGGGTGATGCTCAGCTCGGTACTGGCGATGCGGGTGAGCTGGGGCACCCGGGTGGAGCCCGTCTGCTCGGCCAGATGGCCCACATTGCTCAGTTGCGTCCAGGCCAGCAACGCCGCGGCCGACAGCGCAAGGATGAGCGCGATCGACACCGCATAAAGCCTTCGCGCTATGCCCATCCGGGAGAAAAAATTCATGCTCACCTCTCGTTTTGAAAAATATGGGAAACCTGTTCTTGCCAGCGGATGGCCGACCAGAGATGCGCAAATGATACAAATTGCATCATGAAAGAACAATTACTTTTATCAATTCGCGAAGAGGTGCTGTAACTATCGTTGTTGTTTTTGGGAACATTCCCTTCTATGGAAATGGAAAAACCCCGCATCCGGCGGCGGGTTCGCTTCCCTGCGCGGGGTCTGGCTACCGCGGTGGCGAGGGCCGCAGCCGGTGGCGCAGCAGTGCCCAGTGCGTGTACGCGGCGGCCTCGCTCCCCGCCAGGGCCAGCCTTTCGATTTCCCGGGCCAGGGCGCCATCGTCGGCACGGCCCAGGGTGCGCAGCACGCTGGCCAGGCTGTGGCAAAGGCGGTGCAGCGCGGCGAGATCCGAGCCTTCCACGGCCCGGTCGCCTTCCGCCGCATCCCTGACGAATTGCGCCAGGCACTCCGCGCGGTAGGCATGGAACAGGGCCGCATCGCCGCCGAAGAACTCGCCGATGGCCCAATCCACGGCCGATTCGCCGGGCGCGCCATGGATCGATGCGGCCGGTGGCGCCGTGGGGGCCGTGGACGGCAGCAGTCCTCCGAGCGCCTCGCGGACACAAGCCTCCAGCGCCGCCACGGGCACGGGCTTGTCCAGCGCGCGCCAGGCACCGCAGGCCAGCAGTTCCCGGCGCACGGCCTGGTCGAGCCCTGCGCTCAGCACCACGATGCGCGCACCCGCCGCCAGCGCGGGCGTGGCCTGCAACCTGCGCAGCAGGCCGGTGCCGGATTCGCCGGGCATCATCAGATCGGTGATCACCAGGGCCGCCCGGTGCTCCTGCAGCCACGCCAGCGCCGACTCGACGCACGGGCAGGTGTGCACGACCACGGGAAGGGTGTCCAGGGCCATCGCGACGAAGCGTGCGACGGAAGGATCGTCCTCGACCAGCAGGACGACAGGTGGACGGGCGCCGGGCTCGGCCCCCATGGCCTCAGCCGCGGGCCGTGGCCGCGAGGCAGGCACGCAGGGCCTGGGGCAGGTGCGCCACCAGGGCCGGTTTCTGGATCACGGTGAGGCCCTGAAGCGCGAAGGCATAGGGTGCCCGCTCGGACTCTTCCAGCGACGTCACCACGATCAGCTGCACCCGGGCGAACTGGGGATGGGAGCGCAGGCTGGTGATGAGCGCCGCACCGTCCAGCCCCGGCAAAAGGATGTCCACGATGAGCACATCCGGGTCCAGCTTGCCGCACATCGCCAGGCCCGCGATGCCGTCGCTGGCGACATGCAGCGCCACGTCCGGAAACTGCTGGTCGAGCAGCAGGCGGATCAGGTTCTGGTAGTGGACGGAATCCTCGATCAGCAACACCTTGGGCCGGGAGGCTGCGCCCCGGGCCGGCGCCGGTCCCGAGCCCTGCCCCTGCGGCGGCGGAACGCCCACTTCGCGCGTCTGCAGCCACCGCTCCACCGACTCCCGCGAAATGCGCCGATGGCCGCCGGGCGTCTTCCACGCCTCCAGCTCGCCACGGTCCACCATGAGCTGGATGGAGCGCACGGCCATCCCTAGCAATTTGGCGGTTTCCAGGGTGGTGTAGTGGTCGCGCAGGGCGTCGTCGGAATTCGGCATAGCTGGCATTGTGCCGCGCGCGGAGGGTGGCGTCGGTGCATACCGTTCTGATCGGGCATGCGAAATGCTTGCAGATATTAAATCTACTAAATATGATCCGACTCATTCAATTTATTCAGCCTTCCGCGCCATGAAGACCGTACTCATCGTCGACGACCACGCGGAGATCCGGCGCCTCCTGCGAATGACCCTGGAGGGCGAGGATCTGGATTTGCACGAGGCCGACAGCGGCCCCGCCGCCTGGACCGCTGCGCAGGCGCAGCGCCCCGATGTGGTGCTGATGGACGTGATGATGCCCGGCGGGCTCGATGGCCTGGAAGTCTGCCGCCGCATCCGCGCCTGCCCCTCGCTGGCCCATACCCAGGTGGTGATGCTCAGCGCCCGCGACAGCACCCAGGACCGCGCCGCCGGCTTGCTGGCCGGCGCCTGCAGCTACATCGCCAAGCCCTTCAGCACGGCACAGATCGCGGAGACGGTGCGGCGCCTGGGTGCGTGCGCCCCCGCCCAGGGCCACTGATGCCGCGGGGTGGGATGTCCATCGCACGCCGGGGCTGGCGTGCCTGGCGCAGCGCGCTGCTGGCCACCGGCGCACTGGCGGCCTTCGTGCCGGGGCAGGCCGGTGCGGGCGCGGTATTCGACAGGGTGAAGGCCCGCGGCGAGATGCAGGTGTGCATCTGGCCCGGCTACCACGGCGTCTCCTACCGCCATCCGCGCACGCGGGAACTGAGCGGCATCGACATCGAGCTTTCGCGCCAGTTCGCGCAAGACCTGGGCGTGCGGATCGAGTACGTGGATTCGACCTTCGCCTCCGTCGCGCACGATCTGCTGGTACGGCGCTGCGACGTCGCCATGTTCGCCGTCGGCATGATGCAGCCGCGCATGCAGGAGGTGCGATTCAGCCAGCCCTACCTGCGCAGCGACATGTACGCCATCACCACCAAGATCAATCCGGTGGTGCAGCAGTGGTCGGACATCGACCGGCCCGGCGTGGCGGTGGCGGTGCAGAGCGGCACCCTCATGCAGACGGTGCTGGTCGAGCGCCTGAAGAACGCGACGGTGGTGCCGGTGCAGCTGCCCGAATCCCGCGAACGCGAATTGATTTCGGGCCGGGTCGATGTGTTCATGACCAATTACGCCTATGCACGCCGGCTGATGGAAAGCGCCGACTGGGCACGGCTGATCCAGCCACCCACCCCGTTCTTCGTGATCCCCGCGGCCTATGCGGTGCGCCCCGGCGATGCCGATTGGCTGGCGGAAGTGGATGCCTTCGTGGCGCGCATCAAGAGCGACGGCCGGCTGCAGGCTGCCGCGCAGCGCCACGGACTCGGACCGCTGGTGGTCCCATGACGGGCAGGGGGTTGCGCGTGGCGCCGGTGCGCCTGTTCTTCCGTGCGCTCGCGCATCGCCTCTCGCGACTGCCGGCCAGCACCCTGGTGCTGGTGGCGGGCCTGGCGGCTGCCGCCGGGGCGATCACGAGCGCCGTCGTGGTGAGCGTGGGCGACATGCGCAGCGCGATGGTCACCAGCCAGGGCCAGGCCCAATTGCTGGCACGGGTACTGGAAGACCAGACCACGCGCACCTTCGAGGCCGGCGAGGTGGTGCTCGCCACGCTCGGGCAGGCCCCGGCCGCCGTCCGCGGCGCGATCGACCGGCAGGCCACGGAAGACGCCATGCGGCAGGTGCTCACTGCCCTCCCCTTCATGCGCAGCGTCTCGCTCGTGAACCAGGCGGGCCTGGTGCTCGCAAGCACCGATGCGGCCTCCCTGGGTATCACGATCGACCGCGCCCGCCTCGGCCCGTGGCTGGAATCCGGGGGGCAGCACATCGGGCCGCTGCTGCCGGGGCGCGGCCTGGCCAGCCTGCGGACCGACGGCCCGGCCGCGCTCTCGCCGCCAGGCCTGTCGTTCGTTCCGATGCTGCACGGCTTCCGCGACGAGACCGGCAACCCGCTGCAGCTCGTCGCCCTGGTGAACCCGGATTCGCTCTCCAACTTCCAGTACCTCGCGCTCGAATCGCTGAGCTACGACGCGGTGATCGCCACCGACGGCGGGCAGGTGCTGGCCTCGTCGATCCCGCCCCGCGAGCTGCCCAGCCGCGACATCTCGGCACTGCCGGTGTTCGGCGGCCTGCTGCCGCAGCAGGAACATGGCAGCTATGTCGGCCAGGGCGTACTGGGGCCCGACCGGATCCTCGCGTTCCGCGCATCGCGCAGCAAGCCGCTGGTGGTGATCGTCGAAGAGCCCTACCGCGCCGCATTCCTGCGGTGGCTGGGCGAGTCCTACCCGTTCCTGGCGATGGAGCTGGCCCTGGTGCTGCTGGCGCTGGCACTCACCTGGATCGCCTGGCGCAGCCTGCGGGGCCGCGAGGCCTCGCGGCAGGCCATGGACGCCGCGCAGGACCGCATCGCACGCAGCGAGCGCGACCTGGCCCTGCTGCTGCGCAGCGTCCAGGAGCTGATCTTCCGCACCGACGAAAACGGCGTGGTCACCTATGTGAACGCGCGCTGGACCGCGCTGAGCGGCCAGCCGCCGGACGAGGCCATCGGATGCCGGCTGCAGGACCTCGTCGGCCCGGACAGCCGCGACGACGTGGCCGCGATGCTGGACCCGCGTTCGGGCGCCAACCTGCGCAACCGCCGCCTGCGGATGCGCGGCCCACAGGGCGACGAGCGCGTGCTCGACGTGGCCGCGGTGCCGCTGCGGGCGGCCGGGGATGGCGCCATCTGCGCCTTCGCGGGCAGCGCGGTAGACGTGACCGAGCGCGAAGGCGCACACCAGCGCCTGCGCGCGCAGCTCGCCTTCCAGAACCTGCTGCTGGAGACCAGCCCGCAGCCGATGATGCTCACCGACCGCGCGCACCGCGTGACCCTGGTCAACCGCGCCTGGGAGAACGCGATGGGCCGCCGCCGCGGCCACGTCGTCGGCCAGCGCCTGGATCTCTACCCACGACAACCCGCGGACGATGCCGCGCTGGCGGAAACCGGGGGCGGCATGGTACTGGAGCTGGACCTACCCTACGGCGATGGCTCGCGGCGCGCCACGCGCGTGCTCAAGGCCGCCGTGCACGGTGATCGCGGGGAGGTCACCGGCGTGTTGAGCATCCTGATGGACATCAGCGAATTCCGCGAGGCCGAGCGCGCCACGCGCGAGGCCCGCGATGCCGCCGAGGAGGCCTCGCGCACCCGCTCCGAATTCGTGGCCAACATGAGCCACGAGCTGCGCACGCCGCTGCAGGCCATCATCGGTTTTGCCGAACTGGGCGTGGGGCGCAGCCAGGACATGCGGCTGACCTCCATGTTCACCGACATCCTCGCGGCGGGCCGCCGCATGCTGGCGCTGGTCAACGATCTGCTCGACGTGGCCAAGATCGAAAGCGCCATCGGCACCATCCACCTCGAACGCACCGACCTGCGCGGGCACATCCGCGCGGTGGCGCGGGAACTGGGGCCGCTGATCGCCACGCGCTGGCAGGAACTGCGGATCGACTTGCCCGAGCGCCCGCTGGTGGCCAAGGTGGACCCGCTGCGCTTCCAGCAGGTGGTGCGCAACGTGCTGGCCAATGCCATCAAGTTCTCGCCCGAAGGCTCCTGCATCCACCTGCGCGCGCAGGTGGATGCGTTCGCCAGGATCCACATCGAAGTGCAGGACCAGGGCCCGGGCATCCCCCCGGCCGAACTCGAGCGCATCTTCGACGCGTTCGCGCAGTCCAGCCTCACGCAGGACGGTTCGGGGGGCACGGGGCTGGGCCTGGCCATCTGCCGCAAGATCGTGGACGCGCTGGAGGGCCGCATCCACGCGCGCAACGTGGAAGGCGGCGCGGTCTTCCACATCGAGCTGCCTGCGCGCGGGCCGGTGGAGACGGCGCCCGCGCCGCTATAAGGCCTACCGGCCGCCGTCTGCGTCAGGGCGCTGCCGGGCCGTAATCCACGGCCCGCGAGAGCCGCGCATCGGCATGCCAGGCCCAATACAGGTCCACGAGCCTGCGGGTGACAGGCCCCACGGCGCCGTCCGCCACCGGCTGGCCGTCGATGCGTGTGACGGGCAGCACGCCGCCGCCGGAGGTCGACAGGAACACCTCGCGCGCACCGCGCAGTTCGGCGGCCGGCAGGGCGCGCTCCGCGAGCGGCAGACCGAGCGAGTGCGCCATCTCGATCACCGTGCGCCGCGTGATGCCCTCCAGCATGCCGTGCGCGGGCGTCACGAGCGTGCCGTCCGCCGCCACGCAGAACACGTTGAATCCGGGCCCCTCGACCACATGGCCGGCGCCATCGGTGAGCACCACGGTATCGCTGCCCGCATCCAGCGCCCCCAGCAGGCCCATGGTGAGGTCGTTCCAGTGGTAGTTTTTCACGCGCGGGTCCACGCTGCCCGCGGGAATCCGCTGCACGCCGCTCACGGCAAGGTGCAGCCCGCGCTCGCGCTGCCCGGCATTGGCGATCCAGACATAGGGCACGGCGAAGGCATAGAACCGGTTCACCGCCTCGCGTGGATCGCGCGATCCCCAGCGCGGCTGCCCCCGCGTGGCGATCATCTCCACATAGGAATGCCGCAGCCCCGACAGGCGCACGCACTGCTCCAGAACGGCGGTGACGCCCTCCGGCGACAGGCCCGGATCGAGCCGCAGCCGTTCGCAGCTCGCGAAGAAGCGCTCCAGGTGCGCATCGAGGCGGAAGAACGCGCCCTCCCACACGGTCACCACGTCGTAGGTGGCATCGGAACGCAGGAAGCCCCAGTCGGTGATCGGAATGCTCGCCTCGGCGATGGGCAGATAGCGGCCCTGCACGAAAGCGGCGCCGTCGGAAAAGTCGGGTAAGGTGTTCATGCGGGGCATTTCAGCCCCACCGCCGCATCCGCGCAAGGGCTGCCGCGCCAGCCACCCCTCTCACCGGCCGGCGCTGCAGGCGCCCCCGCCGCGTCTGCAGCGCCCCGCCCTCCCGGGCAGCACCGCAACCGACATACACATCCACGGACATCCCCATGAAAGCCATCTGGAACGGCGTGGTCGTCGCCGAAAGCGACGACACGGTCCTCGTCGAGGGCAACCACTATTTTCCCGAAGCCGCGCTCAAGCAGGAACACTTCACCTTCAGCAACCACCGCACGAGCTGCCCCTGGAAGGGCCAGGCCACCTACCGGTCGCTGCTGGTGGCCGGAGAACTCAACCCGGACGCCGCCTGGACCTACGCCGACCCGCTGCCCGAGGCCGAAAACATCCGCGGGCGGTTCGCTTTCTGGAAAGGCGTCAAGGTCCAGCCTTGAGCCCGGCCGCGGGAGGTCCGGGCTGCCGCGGTTATCCCTGCGGGCACTGGACAATCATGTGGATAACTCCGGCAAGACACTGTACGGCCACCGCAAGTGCTTGATTCATATGGAGAAGCAACCCGATGCCTGTTTTTTGGGCAACCGCCGCGCTCCGGCCATGCGGTTATCCCGCCCCGCGCTGGACAACCATGTGGATAACCCGGGACAAGCGCTGTATGGCAGCGGCAAGTCGTTGATTCACAAGGATTTGTCTCCCGGTGCCTGCCAATTAAGCAGTGGACAGCCTGCCGGGCCGGCCGCAAATTTGCTACCAAATTAATAGCAAACTATTGAATGAATCCGGCGGCATGGACCGGTTTTCATCCCAATCACCCATCCCCGCAGCTTTGCCGATGACTTCTCCCCCTCCCGCCATTCCCTTTTTCGTCGCCAGGATCGGCGACGACGGCACCCAGTGCGACGCCTGGCCCGAGCAGACGCTGCTCCAGTCCATCGAACAGGGCGGCCTCGATTGGCCCAGTTCATGCCGCAACGGCACCTGCCGCACCTGCATCGGCGTGCTCGCCCACGGCACGGTGCGCTATGCCATCGAGTGGCCCGGGCTATCTTCCGAGGAAAAAGCCGAAGGCTGCGTCCTGCCGTGCGTGGCCTACCCCACGAGCGACCTGCAACTCGAAGCGCCCGCCATCTGACGCCCGCACGCCCCGGCGCCGGGCGGTGCCTCATCCGCGCAACGGTGCGATGCCGCCCCGGGTGCGCCACCCTTGCGGGCACCGGGGGGCGTTCGCCAGAATGGTCCATCCACCAAGAACGAGGGAGAGGACCATGATCGAACCCATCCACGCGGCGGCAGCGCCGCAGCGGATTTCCGGCGTGCGCGCGGCAGCCTCGCAGGAGGCGGCGGCCGGCGGCCTGGTGCCCACGCGCGACGAGGTGCTGCGGCAGTGCATCGAGGCGCAGGAGCGGTGGGCCGCGGCGCCGGGGCGCAACCTGGTGCTGCTCTTCGACGGCACGGGCAACATCCTGGGCAACGAGCAGGATACCAATGTCGTCAAGCTCCTGCGCATGCTGGACAAGGGCCCCGCCGCGGATGGCCAGGGCCCCGAGCAACTGGTCTACTACGACCCGGGCGTGGGCACGGCCAACGTGTTTCCCGCGGCCAACCCGGGCTCGGAACTGCGCGAGACCGCCGAACGGCTCGCCGGGCTGGCGCTGGGCAGCGGCGTGTTCCCCAACATCGCGGGCGCCTACGAGTTCCTCGTGCGGACCTACCGCGAGGGCGACCGCATCTACCTGCTGGGCTTTTCCCGCGGCGCCTTCACGGCGCGCGCGGTGGCCGGCATGGTCAACATGTACGGGCTCATCCATCCAGAGGGGCTGCCGTTGCTCGACAGCCTGGTGCGCACGTACTTCGCGCCGCCGCGCCGCAGGAACCGCGCAGGCACGCGGCAGCGCGAGGAGTTCGCGCGGGACGTGATCGACAACTTTTCCCTGGGCCGCACGCCGCTGGTGCATTTCGTCGGCGTGTGGGACACGGTGGAATCGATCGGCAGCGGTGCCCTCGGCGGCATCAAGATCACCAACTCCACCGACTTCGCACGCAAGCGCTTCGTGCACGTGCGCCACGCCATGTCGCTGTACGAATCGCGCAGACCCTACACCCCGCGCCGCTACACCGACCCGCAGTTCACCGCGCAGGAGCGGCCGCAGCGCAGCTTCGCGCAGCGGTGGTTCCGCGGCGTGCACAGCGACGTGGGCGGCTCCTACGCGCGCGACGGCCTCTCCCAGATCACCCTGCGCTGGATGGCCGAGGAAGCCTTCGCCCAGGGCCTGCGCCTGGACCGCAGCCAGTTGCGGCCCGGCGATCCGCTCACGGCCATGCACGACCAGGCCTACGACTGCCCGTACTGGGTCTGGGCCGGGCTCGACGCGCGCGAGCGCCACCCCAACGACACCATCGATGCGAGCGCGCTGCCGGTGGCGGCCGCCGTGCCGGCGGACCACGTGCCGCGCACCCAGCCCTGGCGCGCCCTCGGCTGGGTGCTGCCGGTGGTGGTGGCGGCGCTCTTCGTGGGCACCGCCCTGGCCGACCGCGGCGCCTGCGCGCTGGATGGCGCGCCCGCCTGGGTGCGCCTGCTGCCCTCGGCCCACCAGCTCACCGCCCACTGGCATGCCGAATGGGGCATCACCTGCGCGGCCAACGCCGTGCACCGCGCCATCGCCTGGGATTGGGCCTTGATCGCCGCCTATGCCGCGTGGATCGCCTATCCGCTGGCCTGGGCGCTGCGCCGGCTGGTCGCCGCGGCCGTGCCCCGCGGCAGGCGCCTGGGCTGGCTCGCGCGCTACGCGAACGCGTTCATGGCCCTGCTGCTGGTGTCGGACGTGGCCGAAAACCTCGCCACGCTGCGGACCGCCGAGCCCCTCTGGCCCACGGTGCTGTCGGCCGCCAGCGTCTCCAAGCTGGCCTGCCTGGCGCTGCTGGGCACGGTGCTGATCCAGGCCGCGCTGGCCCGCACGCCCCGCCCCGCAAGGGCTTCCGCTCCGGGCGACAGCCGACTGCACTAAAATCGCCGCCTTCGGAGCGTCCTGCGCTCCCACACCGCGCGGCGCGGCCGCCCTGGTCCGCCTCCCGCAGCCAGGGCGCCGCCCGGCGCGGGCACGCGGCACCCGCCCGCGGACCACCCGAAAGCCTGCCTCCATGAACACCCCCCTCTCCCCTGCGCCCATCTCGCCGGTCGAAGACATCGTGGCCGAGATGCGCGCCGGGCGCATCGTCATCCTCGTGGACGAGGAAGACCGCGAGAACGAAGGCGACCTGGTCCTGGCCGCCGACCACGTCACCCCCGAGGCCATCAATTTCATGGCCCGCTTCGGGCGGGGCCTCATCTGCCTGACCCTCACGCGCGAACGCTGCGAACTGCTGCGCCTGCCCCCCATGGTGCCCCGCAACGGTACCAAGATGGGCACGGCCTTCACGGCCTCCATCGAGGCGGCCGAGGGCGTGACCACCGGCATCTCCGCCGCCGACCGCGCACGCACCGTGCAGGCCGCAGTGGCCCCGGGCGCCCGGGCCGCCGACCTGGTGCAGCCCGGACACATCTTCCCCCTGCAGGCCGTGGATGGCGGCGTGCTCATGCGTGCGGGCCACACCGAAGCCGGCTGCGATCTCGCCGCCATGGCCGGCTGCAGCCCCTCCTCGGTCATCTGCGAGGTCATGAAGGACGACGGCACCATGGCCCGCCTGCCGGACCTGCAGCTCTTCGCGGCCGAGCACGGCCTGAAGATCGGCACCATCGCCGACCTGATCCACTACCGCAGCCGCCACGAATCGCTCGTGCACAAGGTGGGCACGCGCCCCCTGCAGACGGCCGCCGGTGAATTCATCGCCCATGCCTTCCGCGACGGCCCCAGCCAGTCCGTGCACCTCGCGCTGGTGCGCGGCACCTGGACCGAGGGCGACAGCGTGCCGGTGCGCGTGCACGAGCCGCTCTCGGTGCTGGACGCGCTGGAAGTGGGCCGCGACATGCACTCCTGGGGCCTGGATGCCAGCCTGCGCTACATCGCGCAGCAGGGCTGCGGCGTGGCCGTACTGCTCAATTGCGGCGAAAGCGCCGAGCAGTTGCTGACCCAGTTCGACGGCACGGCCCGTGCGGCGCACGCGCCCGAGCGCGGCCGCATGGACCTGCGCACCTACGGCGTGGGCGCGCAGATCCTGCGCGAGTGCGGCGTCACCCGCATGCAACTGATGGGGCAGCCGCGCCGCCTGCCGAGCATGACCGGCTACGGCCTCGAGATCACCGGATACATCCCCAAGGAATAACGGCCCGGGCCGACCCATGGACCGGCGCCTCCCGGAGATTTGAGGGGCAAGAAAGAACAAAAGGCATAGCAACATGTTTGGCGCAGACAAAGGAACCGCGGACACGCTCGACGGCAAGAAACTGCACATCGGCATCGTCCAGGCCCGCTTCAACGAAAGCATCACCGACGCGCTGGCCGCCGCCTGCCGCGAGGAACTGCTGGCCCTGGGCGTCCAGGAAAAGCACATCCGCCACGTGCGCGTGCCCGGCGCCCTCGAAGTGCCTCTGGCGCTGCAGGCCCTGGCCGAGCAGGACGAATACGACGCGCTGATCGCGCTGGGCTGCATCATCCGCGGCGAGACCTACCACTTCGAACTGGTGGCCAACGAATCCGGCGCCGGCGTGACGCGCGTGTCGCTCGACACCCAGACCCCGATCGCCAACGCGATCCTCACCACCGAGAACCTCGAGCAGGCCGTCGCGCGCCAGACCGAAAAGGGCCGCGACGCGGCCCGCGTGGCGGTGGAAATGGCCAACCTGCTGGAGGAACTCTCGTGAGCGACGATTTCTCCGCAACGCCACCCGGCGGCAACGCGAACGGCGGCAGCGGCAGCAAGCGCCCGCCGCGCCAGCCGCGCACCGGCACCACCTCCACCGGCGCACGCAAGGCCGCGTCCAAGTCCACGCGCAGCCGCTCGCGCGAATTCGCGCTGCAGGCGCTCTACCAGCACCTGGTGGGCCGCAACGACGCCACGGCGATCGACGTCTTTACGCGCGATCTCTCGGGCTTCCACAAGGCCGACGCGGCCCACTACGACGCACTGCTGCACGGCTGCATCGAGAACGCGGCATCGCTGGACGCGCTCATCGCGCCGCAGCTCGACCGCAAGATGGACGAGAT
This sequence comes from Paracidovorax konjaci, assembly GCF_900112675.1. Taxonomy (GTDB): domain Bacteria; phylum Pseudomonadota; class Gammaproteobacteria; order Burkholderiales; family Burkholderiaceae_C; genus Paracidovorax; species Paracidovorax konjaci. Next base: position 397,708 of record NZ_FOMQ01000003.1, read on the forward strand.
CTCTCCGATCGAGCACGCGGTCATGTGGATCGGCGTGTACGAGTTCCAGCACTGCCTGGACGTGCCATGGCGTGTGGTCATCAACGAGTGCATCGAACTGGCCAAGGAATTCGGCGGCACCGACGGGCACAAGTATGTGAATGCCGTGCTCAACGGGCTGGCCCCCACGCTGCGCGCCACCGAAGTGGCGGCCGACCGCCCGGCAGGCAGCGCCGGCAAGCCGGCCTGAACCCTTTTCGCGCCGCACCGGCCGCTCCCCGCGGGCGCCGCCGGCCGCGCCCCGCCTCTCTGCGAAGCCCTCCTCCATGAAGTTCTCCTCGCGCGCCGAACGCATCGAACCCTTTTACGTGATGGAAATCGCCAAGGCGGCGCAGGCCCTGGCGCGCGACGTGGCGCACGGCCCGGAGCCGATGATCTTCCTCAACATCGGCGAGCCCGACTTCACCGCCCCGCCGCTGGTGCGCGAGGCCGCGGCACGCGCGGTGCGCGACGGCGCCACGCAGTACACCAACGCCCTGGGCCTGGACGCGCTGCGCGAACGCATCAGCGGCTGGTATGCGCAGCGCTTCGGTGCCGAGGTGCCCGCACGCCGCATCGTGGTCACGGCCGGTGCCTCGGGCGCCTTGCAGCTCGCCTGCCTGGCGCTGATCGAAGCCGGCGACGAGATCCTCATGCCGGACCCGAGCTACCCCTGCAACCGCCATTTCGTGAGCGCCGCGGAAGGCCGGGCGGTGCTGGTGCCCGCCACCGCCGAGGAGCGCTACCAGCTCAGCGCCGACAAGGTCGCCGCCCACTGGGGGCCCCGCACCCGGGGCGTGCTGCTGGCGTCGCCCTCCAACCCCACCGGCACGTCCATCGCGCCGGACGAGCTGCGCCGCATCCACGCCGCCGTGCAGTCGCGCGGCGGCGCCACGCTCATCGACGAGATCTACCTGGGCCTGTCGCACGAAGACGCCTTCGGCCAGACGGCCTTGGCCATCGACGAGAACGTCATCAGCATCAACAGCTTCAGCAAGTACTTCAACATGACCGGCTGGCGGCTGGGCTGGATGGTCGTGCCCGATGCCATGGTGCCGGTCGTCGAGCGGCTGGCGCAGAACCTCTTCATCTGCCCCAGCACCGTGGCGCAGCATGCGGCGCTGGCCTGCTTCGAGGCCGAAAGCATCGCCGAATACGAACGCCGCCGCGCCGAGTTCAAGGCACGGCGCGACTATTTCATCCCGGCGCTGGAGTCGCTCGGGCTGCAGGTGCCCGTGCGGCCCGACGGCGCCTTCTATGCCTGGGCCGATTGCACCGCCGCCGCGCAGCGCCTGGGCGTCGGCGGCAGTTGGGACTTCGCCTACGAGGTCATGCACCGCGCCCACCTCGCGATCACGCCGGGGCGTGACTTCGGCAGCCATGCGCCCGAGAACTTCGTGCGCTTTTCCACCGCGAACTCGATGCCGCAGCTCCAGGAAGCCGTGGCACGCCTCTCCCGCCTGCTGGGCTGATCCGCCCACGGCCCCGCACTCCAGCCCATCTGCCCCATGACCTTCGAATGGCCCGTGCGCATCTACTGGGAGGACACGGATGCCGGCGGCATCGTGTTTTATGCCAACTACCTGCGCTTCTTCGAACGTGCGCGCACCGAATGGCTGCGCTCCCTGGGCCTGGGGCAACAGCGCCTGCGGGAACTCACCGGCGGCATGTTTGTCGTAACGGACGCCCGCGTACGCTATGTGCGGCCCGCGCGCCTCGACGATGAACTGATTGTTACGGCCGTGCTGGAGGAAAGCGGACGGGCATCCATGACAATACGCCAGCAGGCGCTCCTGAAAACGGAGCACGTGCCAGAATCCACCCCCGAGCTTCTGTGCGAGGGCACCATCCGCATCGGATGGGTCGATGCCTCCACGCTGCGACCCGCCCGCATTCCCGGCCACCTTCTGGAACAACTCTCACCATCATGAATTCGCAAGACATGTCCATCCTGCATTTGGTGCTCAATGCCAGCTGGGTGGTGCAACTCGTCATGGCGCTGCTGATCGGCGTGTCCATCGCCAGCTGGGCCGCCATCTTCCGCAAGCTGTTCGCGCTCAAGCACGTGCGTTCGCTCAACGACGAATTCGAGCGCGAGTTCTGGTCGGGCACCAGCCTCAACGACCTGTACTCCAGTGCCGCGCAGAACGCCAAGAATGCTGGGCCCATGGAACGCATCTTCGCGAGCGGCATGCGCGAGTTCCACAAGCTGCGCGAGCGCCGCATCACCGATCCCGGCACACTGCTCGACGGCGCACGCCGCGCCATGCGCGCGAGCTTCCAGCGCGAGATGGACGTCGTGGAGTCGAGCCTCTCGTTCCTGGGTTCGGTCGCTTCCGTGAGCCCTTATGTCGGCCTGTTCGGCACCGTGTGGGGGATCATGCATGCCTTCACCGGCTTCGCAGGCATGGAGCAGGTCACCCTTGCCACGGTGGCGCCCGGCATCGCCGAAGCGCTGGTGGCCACGGCCATCGGCCTCTTTGCCGCCATTCCTGCCGTGGTGGCCTACAACCGCTTCGCGCGCGACATCGACCGCGTGGCCATCCACCAGGAAACCTTCATCGAAGAGTTCTCCAACATCCTGCAGCGCAACCTCGGCGCGCACCCCGCGCCGGCATCGTCGGCCTCGGGCCACTGATACGCACGCAGCAAGGAGCCTTCCATGCCCACCATGGCCTCGCGCGGCGGCAGCCGCCGCCGCTCAATGAACGAGATCAACATGGTCCCCTTCATCGACGTGATGCTGGTGCTGCTCATCATCTTCATGGTGACCGCCCCCATGCTCACCCCGAGCAGCATCGACGTGCCCACCGTCGGCAAGGGCGCCAAGCCGCCCAAGGCGTTCGGGCAGGTCATCGTGCAGAAGGACGGCAGCCTGCAGCTCAAGACCGGCGACCTCGAACGCCCGATCACGCTCAAGGAACTGGGCACCGCCGCCAAGGCCTGGCAGGCCACCCAGCCCGAAGGCACGCCGGTGCTGGTCACGGCCGACAAGGGCGTGACCTACGACAACGTGGTCAAGGCCATGGACACACTGCAGCGCGCGGGTGTGCAACGCGTGGGGCTCACCGTCAAATCCGGCGGCTGACCGCGCTCGACGCCGTACCCGCACACCGCCCCTGGAGCCGCCCCCGCCGACCGCGATGCACGCCACCAACGACCGAGACCAGTTCGCCCCCGAGCGTCCACCAGGACGCCTGCGCGCCGTCGCACTCGCCGTGCTGGTCCACGCAGCCCTCATCGGCGCCTTGACCTGGGGTGTGAACTGGAAGACCAGCGCAGACCAGCCCGCCGTGGAAGCCGAGATCTGGTCCGAACTGCCCCAGCAGGCGGCGCCCCGCGCCGTGGCGCCGCCTCCTCCGCCCGAGCCGGTGCCCACGCCCGCTCCGCCGCCCCCGGCTCCCGCACCTCCACCGCCACCTCCGCCGCCTCCGAAGGCCGATCCCCAGCCGCGCGAGGCGGACATCGCCATCGAACGCGAGAAAAAGCGCGCCGAACAGGAAAAGAAGGAGCGCCAGCTCCAGGCCGAACGCGACAAGCGTGAGCGCGAGCGCAAGGAACAGGCCGAGCAGGAGCGCAAGGAGCGCCAGCAAAAGGACAGGGAACAGCGCGAGAAGGAACAGCAACGCGAGAAAGACCGCCGCGAGCAGCAGGAAAAACTGGAAAAGCAGCAGGCGGAAAAGGACCGGCAGGAACAAGCCCAGAAGAAGCAGGCGGAAGACAAGCGCAAGGCCGAGGAGAAGCGCAAGGCCGAAGCAGCGGACGCCAAGCGCGCAGAGGCCTTGCGGCAGGAGAACATCCGCCGCATGCAGGGCCTTGCCGGGGCCACGGGCGGGGAAACGGCCACGGGCAATGCCCAGCGCAGCTCCGGCCCGTCGGGCAGCTATGGCGGCAAGGTCGCGGCCAAGGTGCGACCGAACATCGTGTATCCGGATGCCATCTCGGACAATGCGCGCACCGAAGTGGAAGTACGGGCCGCGCCCGACGGCACCATCGTCGGCACGCGCATCACCAAGTCCAGCGGCAACAAGGCCTGGGACGACGCGGTACTGAAGGCGCTGGAGAAAACCGAAACCCTGCCCCGCGACGTGGACGGGCGCGTGCCATCGTCGCTGGTGATCGGCTTCCGGCCCAGGGATTGATGGCGTGCGATAGGCCGGGCTGCTGGCGTGTGCCACGGCCCGCCCGTTGCGGCGCTGTCGGCGGTGGTGCCGATAACTCCGCCAGGATCAGGGTTCGGGAGCGCCGACAATGCACCCGCGCCCGTGCCTGATTTGCGGCCAGAGACCGCGGTGCGTACGGCGGGCACCGTGGCCTTGCCGACCTGCCCTCCAATGCAATGCAAAAGGCCACGTTTTCACGTGGCCTTTTGCATTATTCAACCAAGGTGAGCGCCACCGCATGTGGCGCGATCCATTCATTCATCGGCGCGCTGGCGCTCGATCATGCGGTTGATGCGCAGGGCGCCCAAGGTGCAGACCACACCCGAGAGCAGGTAGATGCACACGGCCACCAGCCCGAAGCGGGCCGACAGCCCCAGAGCCACCAGCGGCGCGAAGGCGGCACCCACCAGCCATGCCAGATCGGTCGACAGCGCGGCCCCGGTGTAGCGATAGCGCGGCGAGAAATTGGCCGTGACCGTGCCCGAGGCCTGGCCGTACGACAAGCCCAGCAGAACGAAGCCCACCAGGATGAAGATGTTGTTGCCCACCGTGCCGCTGCTGAGCAACCAGGGCGTCACGAGGCTGAACACGCCGATCAGGCATGCCATGGTGCCGAGCGTGTTGCGCCGGCCCACCCGGTCGGCCAGGCGGCCGGATACCACGATGGCGACCGCCGCACAGAAGGCGCCCGCGATCTGTACACCCAGCACGTGGATGATGGACTGCTCGGAATACATCGAGATCCACGACAGCGGGAACACCGTCACCACATGGAAGAGCGCGAAGCTGGCCAGCGCGGCGAACGCGCCCAGCACCACGTTGCGGCCTTCGTTGCGCATCAGGCGCACGGCGCCCACCGGCTCCAGTTCACGCTGCTGCAGCAGCTCGGTGTACGACTGCCCCACGATGAGACGGAGCCGGGCGAACAGGGCCACGACGTTGATGGCGAACGCCACGAAGAACGGGTAGCGCCAGCCCCAGTCGAGGAACTCGCGCACCGTGAGGTTGCTGTAGAGGTAGGCGAACAGGCTCGCGGCCAGCGCGAACCCGACCGGGGCGCCCAGCTGGCCGATCATCGCGTACCAGCCCCGGCGCTCGCGCGGGGCCGACATCGCCAGCAGGGATGGAAGGCCATCCCACGACCCCCCCAGGGCCAGCCCCTGCCCCAGCCGCAGCACGATCAGGGCAGCGATGGCCAAGTTGCCGGCGCTGTCGTAGCTCGGCAGGAACGCCATACCCGCCGTGGAGCCCCCCAGCAGGAAGAGCGACAGCGTCAGCTTGGTACCCCGGCCCCACCGGCGCTGCACGGCCATCGAAATGGCGGTGCCGATCGGGCGGGCGACGAACGCCACCGCGAAGATGGCGAAGGCCATCAGGGTGCCATCCAGCCGGGACAGGAAAGGGAACAGGAAAGACGGGAACACCAGCACGCAGGCGATCCCGAAGACGAAGAAGTCGAAATACTCGGATGACCGGCCGATGATCACGCCCACGGCGATTTCGCTCGGGGTGGCCTCTTCATGGGTGTCCGCATGGGACAGCGATTCCTCGTGATGGAAACTCCCGGAGGGATAGGTGGCGGAACCTGCCATATGAACACTCCTCGATGCATGCTGAACACGACCCAGTTCTACACCCCGTGCATGGCACCGGCAAGGCGACTTTCCCCCTAGAGAGGGTCGGATAAACCCTTACACGGCCACGGGTTTTGCGCTCATCGGCCTGCAGCCCGCGCCAGCACGTGCGGCATGCCCTCGCTTTGACCTTGGACAAAATGTCCAATCGACATGGCGCTCGCAGGTATTACATTTGGCCGGTTCTGTAATCCGCGTTTATCCCTAAACGCGCTTCTGTTACGCCCCCAAGCATGCTGAAAATCAAGAAACTCCGCGGGCCCGCGTGGCTCGGTGCGGCTGCCTTGGCAGCCAGTCTGACTGGCTGCAGCAAGGCCGTCGTCCTCAATCCGGCAGGAGACGTCGCTGCGCAGCAAGGCCAGTTGGTCGTCACCGCCACGCTGCTGATGCTGATCATCATCGTTCCGGTGATCCTGCTCACGTTCTTCTTCGCCTGGAAATACCGCCAGTCGAACACCGAGGCCGAATACGACCCCGACTGGCACCACTCCACCACGCTGGAGCTGGTGATCTGGACCGTGCCGCTGATGATCATCATCGCGCTGGGCGCCCTGACCTGGATCAGCACCCACAAGCTGGACCCCTACCGCCCGCTGGACCGCATCGACGCCAGCCGCCCGCTGCCCGCCAGCGTGAAGCCGCTGGAAATCCAGGTGGTGGCGATGGACTGGAAGTGGGCCTTCTTCTACCCGGAACAAGGCATCGCGACGGTGAACGAGGTGGCCGCCCCGGTGGACCGCCCCATCGTCTTCAAGCTCACGTCCACCTCCACGATGAACGCGTTCTACGTGCCCGACCTCGCCGGCATGATCTACACCATGCCCGGCATGCAGACCGAGCTGAACGCCATCATCAACAAGGCCGGCGTGTTCCACGGCTTCTCGTCGCACTACAGCGGTCCGGGCTTCTCGGGCATGACCTTCAAGTTCCACGGCCTGAGCGACGCCGACTTCGACAAGTGGCTCGCCGACGTGAAGGGCTCCGGCAAGGCTCTGGACAGCAAGACCTACCTCGCACTCGCCAAGCCCAGCGAGCGCCACCCCGTGGAGCGCTTCGCGTCCGTGGAGGACGGCCTCTACGACAAGGTGCTGAACCGCTGCGTGGAAGACGGCAAGATGTGCATGCACCACATGATGGCCATCGACGCCAACGGCGGCGAAGCCTATGCCCGGGCGAACGGCCTGAATCTGCCCCAGGACGTCTGCACGGCCGAGAACTCGGCCCGCGTGATCGCCTCCCTGGAAACGCGCGACGCACCCCGCGCCACCACCCCGCAATGACCCTGTCGGGCCGCACGCGCGCATAGCGGCGGCGGCCCCTTTCCGAAGAGACTCGATATGTCCGAACCAACTTCTGCGTCTCACTGGGCCCTGGGACGGCTCACCTGGGATTCCGTACCGATGGCGCACGAGCCCATCGTGCTGTGGACCTTCATCGCCGTGGCACTGGGCGGCATCGCCGTGATGGCCGCCATCGCGCGTTTCCGCCTGTTCGGCCCGCTGTGGCGCGACTGGATCTGCAGCATCGACCACAAGAAGATCGGGATCATGTACATGATCCTGGGCCTGGTCATGCTGCTGCGCGGCTTCGCCGACGCCGTCATGATGCGCCTGCAGCAGGCCGTCGCCTTCGGCGACAACGTCGGCTACCTCCCGCCGCACCACTACGACCAGATCTTCACGGCCCACGGCGTGATCATGATCTTCTTCGTGGCGATGCCGCTGGTCACGGGCCTCATGAACTACCTCGTGCCGCTGCAGATCGGTGCGCGCGACGTGTCGTTCCCGTTCCTGAACAACTTCAGCTTCTGGATGACCACCGCCGGGGCCATCCTCGTGATGGTGTCGCTGTTCCTGGGCGAGTTCTCCACGTCCGGCTGGCTGGCGCTCTCCAACCTGGGGGCGCAGAACCCGGGGGTGGGGCTGGATTACTACATCTGGGCACTGCAGATCGCGGGGGTCGGGACGACGCTGTCGGGCATCAACCTGATCGTCACCATCATCAAGATGCGCGCACCCGGCATGAACCTGATGAAGATGCCGATCTTCACCTGGACCTCGCTGTGCACCAACGCGCTGATCGTGGCGTCGTTCCCCGTGCTGACGGCTGCGCTGGTCCTGATGTCGCTCGACCGCTATGCCGGCACCAACTTCTTCACGAACGACCTGGGCGGCAACCCCATGCTGTACGTGAACCTGATCTGGATCTGGGGCCACCCCGAGGTCTACATCCTGGTGCTGCCCGCCTTCGGCATCTTCTCCGAAGTCGTGGCCACGTTCTGCCGCAAGCGCCTGTTCGGCTACACCTCCATGGTGTACGCCACGGTGGTGATCACCATCCTGTCGTACCTCGTGTGGCTGCACCACTTCTTCACGATGGGCTCCGGCGCGAGCGTGAACACCTTCTTCGGCATCACGACGATGATCATCTCGATCCCGACGGGCGCGAAGATCTTCAACTGGCTGTTCACCATGTACAAGGGCCGCATCCGCTTCGAGCTGCCCATGATGTGGACGGTGGCGTTCATGGTCACGTTCGCCATCGGCGGCATGACCGGCGTGCTGCTGGCCGTGCCCCCGGCCGACTTCGTGCTGCACAACAGCCTGTTCCTGATCGCCCACTTCCACAACGTGATCATCGGCGGCGTGCTGTTCGGCCTGTTCGCCGGCATCAACTACTGGTATCCCAAGGCGTTCGGCTACAAGCTCGACCGCACCTGGGGCCTGCGTTCCTTCTGGCTGTGGGTCATCGGCTTCTGGGTCGCCTTCGCACCGCTGTACGTGCTGGGCCTGCTGGGCGTGACGCGCCGCGTGAACCACTTCGAAGACCCGTCCCTGCAGATCTGGTTCGTGATCGCCGCCATCGGCGCGGGCATCATCGCCCTGGGCATCGCCTGCTTCCTGATCCAGATCGCCGTGAGCTATCTCAAGCGCGACCAGCTGCGCGACTTCACGGGCGACCCATGGGATGCGCGCACCCTGGAATGGGCCACCTCTTCGCCCCCGCCCCAGTACAACTTCGCGTTCACGCCCGTCGTGCACGAGATCGACGCCTGGTGGGACATGAAGAAGCACGGCTACCAGCGTCCGCTGACGGGCTTCAAGCCCATCCACATGCCGTCCAACACCGGCGCGGGCGCAGTGATCTCCGCCTTCTCCCTGGTCCTGGGCTTCGCGCTGATCTGGCACATGTGGCTGCTCGCGGGAGTGTCGTTCGCCGGCATCGTGCTGGCCGCGATCATCCACACGTTCAACTACAAGCGCGACTTCTACATTCCGGCCGATGAAGTCATCAAGACCGAAGAAGCCCGCACACTCTATATCGCACGCCATGTCTGAGATCCGTTACCAAGCAGGCGCCGCGGGCGCCCTGGCCGCCCGCGATTTCCACCTCGCCGAGGAGCCCCATCCAGAGAACGGCACCGCGCTGGGCTTCTGGCTCTACCTGATGAGCGACTGCCTCATCTTCGCGGCCCTCTTCGCCACCTACGGTGTGCTGGGCCGCAGCTATGCGGCCGGCCCCACGGGCGCGCAGCTGTTCGACCTGACGCTGGTGGCGATCAACACCGCCTTCCTGCTGCTGTCGTCGATCACCTTCGGCTTTGCCATGCTGCAGAAGCAAAAGGGCAATGTGCGCGGCACGCTGGTGTGGCTGGCGGTCACGGGTCTCTTCGGCCTGTGCTTCCTCGGCCTGGAACTCTATGAGTTCTCGCACCTGCTGCACGAAGGCGCCGGCCCGCAGCGCAGCGCCTTCCTGTCCGCTTTCTTCACGCTGGTGGGCACCCACGGCCTGCACGTCACCTTCGGCCTGATCTGGCTGGTGGTGCTGATGATCCAGATCGGCAAGCACGGCCTGATCCCCGAGAACAACCGCCGCCTGATGTGCCTGTCGATGTTCTGGCACTTTTTGGACGTGGTCTGGATCGGCGTCTTCACCTTTGTGTACCTGATGGGAGTGCTGTAAACATGAGCGCACAGAATTCACACGCACACGCAGGCCACGACCATCATCACCACGATGAGGGCCCGCACAGCACGTTCTCCGGCTACATGATCGGTTTCGTGCTGTCGATCATCCTGACCGCCATTCCGTTCTGGCTCGTGATGGCCAAGGTGATCTCCGACCGCAACACCGCCATCCTGGTGCTCGGCGGCTTCGCCGTGGTCCAGATCCTGGTGCACATGGTGTATTTCCTGCACATGAACGGCAAGGTCGAAGGTGGCTGGACCATGCTGTCCACGATCTTCACCGTGGTCTTCGTGGCGATCGCCATCGCCGGCACGCTGTGGGTCATGTTCCACATGAACACCAACATGATGCCCGAGCACACCATGCCCGCATCCACAGCCCCGCTGCCACCGCCGGTGAACAACGCGCCCTGACGCGCCGTGGCGGACCGCAGACCGGACGCCGGCCCCCGCCGGCGCTCCCCCCTCCTGAAGGCGATGCTCATCCTGGTGGGCATCGCCTTGTTCTTGGGCTTTCTGGCATTGGGCACCTGGCAGGTGCAGCGCCGGGCCTGGAAGCTCGCGCTGATCGAGCGCGTGGACCAGCGCGTGCACAGTGCTCCCGTGCCGATTCCCGGGCCTGCCGAATGGCCGCGGGTCGATGCCGCGGGCTATGAATACCTGCCCGTCACGGCCACCGGCCGCTGGCTCGGAGACAAGACCGTGCTCGCCCAGGCCACCACCGAACTGGGTGCCGGCTTCTGGGTGATGACGCCGCTGCAGCAGCCGGACGGCACGCAGGTGCTGGTCAACCGCGGCTTCGTGCCGCAGGAGCAGCGGGCCCGCTGGCTGCCCGGTGCAGCGGCCGACGCAGATACCGCTGCGGCCCAGGCCGCCAGCACGGCCACGTCCGTCACCGTGCAGGGCCTGCTGCGCCTCAGCGAGCCGCGCGGTGGCTTCCTGCGGACCAACGACCCTGCGCAGCAGCGCTGGTATTCGCGCGATGTCGCGGCCATCGCCGCGGACCGGCAACTCGCGCAGGCCGCCCCATTCTTCATCGATGCCGGGCTGCCCGATCCTCGGACATCGGCGGCAGCGATGGCAGCCGTGCCCACCGGCGCGCAGGCGTGGCCCCGCGCCGGCATGACGGTGATCCGCTTCCCCAACAGCCATCTCGTGTATGCGTTGACCTGGTACGGTCTCGCGTTGATGGTTGCCGCCGCGGGCTGGTATGTGGCACGCTACGAGTTTCGCCTGCGCGCCGCCGACCGTGCCCTCTCCCGCTCCACGCCACAGCCTCCGCGCTGAATCCCTGCCCGCCGCTCCGTCACCCTCCGCGCGCAATGCCCGTTACGCCAACGCGGCTGCTGGCCTCAAGAACCTCCACCAGCTGATCCAGCTGCGCTGGGTGGCCGTGGTCGGCCAGGTCTTCACCATCGAGGTCGCCTACTACAGCCTGGGGCTGTCGCTGCCCATGCACGAGATGCTCATGGTGGTGGGCTGCCTCGCGCTCTTCAACGTCGTGAGCCTGCTGCGCTGGCGCACCGGGCACAGCGTGCGGCAGGTGGAGCTGTTCCTGGCGCTGCTCATCGACGTGGCGGTGCTCACCGTGCAGCTCTACCTGAGCGGCGGCACGGGCAATCCGTTCGTCTTTCTCTACCTGTTGCAGATCGCGGTGGGCGCCGTGCTGCTGCGCGGCGGCTTCATCTGGTCCATGGTGGTCATCGCCACCTGCTGCTTCGCCGCGCTCTCGCGCTACAACCTGCCGTTGCCGCTCACCGCCGACCTGCAGCGCGGCCTGTCGAGCCCCTACCTGCTGGGCCTGCTGGTGTGCTTCCTGCTCAACGCGATCCTGCTGGTGATCTTCATCACGCGCATCGAGCACAACCTGCGCCAGCGCGATGCGCGGCTGGCCGCCGCACGCCAGCGCGCCCTGGAAGAGGAGCACATCGTGCGCATGGGCCTACTGGCCTCCGGCGCAGCGCACGAACTGGGCACGCCGCTCTCCACCATGGCCGTGATCCTGGGCGACTGGCGGCACGACCGGCGCCTGGCCGCCGACACGGTGCTGCAGGACGAGATCGCCGAGATGCAGATCCAGGTACAGCGCTGCAAGACCATCGTGAGCGGCATTCTGCTGTCGGCCGGCGAGACACGCGGCGAGGCTTCGGCGCAGACCACCGTGCGCACCTTCGTGGACGACCTGGCCCGGGACTGGCGCGCCACGCGCTCCATCGCCGCCTTCGACTACGACAACCGCTTCGGCACCGACACGCCCATGGTGGCCGACACCACCTTGCAGCAGATGGTCTTCAATGTGTTGGACAATGCCCGGGACGCCTCGCCCGACTGGGTGGGACTCGCCGTCGAGCGCGACGCCGATACGCTGCGCATCACCGTCACCGATGCCGGCCCCGGCTTCGATCCGGCCATCCTCGCCCAGTTGGGTAAACCCTACCAGTCGAGCAAGGGCCGTGCGGGCGGCGGGCTCGGACTCTTCCTGGCCATGAACGTGGCGCGCACGCTCGGCGGCAGCGTCACGGCACGCAACCCGCAAGGCGGCGGCGCCGAGGTGAGCATCCGCCTGCCCCTCGCCGCCATCGCCCTGACCGAAACCGGACAACCACACCATGGACGATGAACGCCTGCTGCTGATCGTGGAAGACGACGAAGCCCTCGCGCGCACGCTCGCACGCTCCTTCGAACGGCGCGGCTACCGCGTGCTGCAGGCCGACAGCCTGGCCGGCGTGGAAGACCTGCTGGCCGGGCCCGCGCCCGGCTATGCGGTGGTCGATCTCAAGCTCAAGGGCGAAGCCTCCGGCCTCGCCTGCGTGCAGAAGCTGCATGCCGGCAATCCCGAGATGCGCATCGTGGTGCTGACCGGCTTCGCCAGCATCGCCACGGCCGTGGAGGCCGTGAAGCTCGGTGCCTGCCATTACCTGGCCAAGCCCTCCAATACCGACGACATCGAAGCCGCCTTCGGCCTTGCCGAAGGCAACACCGAGGTGGAACTCACCAACCGCTCCAGCTCGATCAAGACGCTCGAATGGGAGCGCATCCACGAGGTGCTGGCGGAAACCGACTTCAATATTTCCGAGGCCGCACGCCGCCTCGGCATGCACCGGCGCACCCTGACGCGCAAATTGGGCAAGCAGCGCGTCTGAATTGCGCTTTTCTGCCGCCGTACGGGCATGAAGTTCGTCTTAATGCCGTCTTTTGCTTCGATGAATCCACTCGGCAATGAACGGGTCGATACTGCGCCTCCGGGAGGCCCATCCGGGCCTTCCCTGCCGCAGCCAGGAACCGCCCCATGCCCTCTTCCATCATCGAACGCCTCGCCGGCGCAGGCCTTCTGGACCGCATCTTCGTCGGCGGGCAATGGATCCGCCCCCACGGCCAGGACCGTTTCCCGGTCATCGATCCCTCCACCGAGGAAGCCGTCGCGGAGATCGTGCTGGGCGACGCCGAGGATGCCGCTGCCGCAATAACCGCCGCCCGGCAGGCCTTCGCGGGCTGGTCGGCCACCCCGCCCGGAAACCGCTCAGCGATGCTCGACAGCATCCACAGCCTGATCCTCGAACGGGCAGAGCTGTTCGCCCAGGCGATCTCGCTGGAAATGGGGTCCGCCATCGCGGCGGCGCGCGGCGCGCAGGTGCCGTCCGCGGCCGAGCACATCCGCGTGGCGCGCGATCTCGCGGCCACCTACCCGTTCGCCACGCGCCGCGGAGACATCGACATCCTGCGCGAGCCCATCGGCGTGTGCGGCCTCATCACGCCGTGGAACTGGCCCCTGTACCAGATCACCGCCAAGGTGGGGCCGGCGCTGGCCGCGGGATGCACCGTGGTGCTGAAGCCCAGTGAACTCTCGCCGCTGAGCGCGCTGCTGTTCGCCGAGCTGCTGCAGGACGCCGGCCTGCCCGCGGGCGTTTTCAATCTCGTGAGCGGCACGGGGCCGGAGGTCGGTGCGGCCCTGGCATCGCACCCCGAGGTGGACATGGTCTCGATCACCGGCTCCACCCGTGCGGGCGTCCTGGTGGCCCAGGCCGCCGCGCCGACCGTCAAGCGCGTGGCGCAGGAACTGGGCGGCAAGTCGCCCAACGTCCTCCTTCCCGACGCCGACCTCGCGCAGGCCGTGGCCGGCGGCATCGCCGCCGCCTTCCGCAACGTGGGCCAGTCCTGCAGCGCCCCCACGCGCATGATCGTGCCGCGCGAACGGCTCGCCGAGGTCGAGCGGCTCGCCAGCGAGGCCGTCTCCCGCCTCGCCGTGGGGGCGCCGGCCTCGCCGCAGACCACGCACGGCCCCGTGGCCAACCGTGCGCAGTTCAACCGCGTGCAGGAGATGATCGAGGCAGGCATCGGCGAAGGCGCGCGCCTCGTCTGCGGCGGCCCGGGCCGGCCCGAGGGCCTACCGCGCGGCTTCTACGTGCGCCCGACCGTCTTTTCGGGCGTGCAGCCGCAGATGCGGATCGCGCAGGAGGAAATCTTCGGCCCGGTGCTGGCCGTGATCCCCTACGACACCGTGGACGAGGCCGTGGAGATCGCGAACGGCACCGAATACGGCCTGGGTGCCCATGTCCAGGGCGCCGATCCGCACGCGGCCCGCGCCGTCGCGGGTCGGATCCGCTCCGGGCAGGTGCACGTCAACTACCCCGCATGGAATCCCGACGCTCCCTTCGGCGGGTACAAGCGCTCGGGCAACGGGCGCGAATACGGCCAGGAAGGGCTGGAAGAGTACCTGGAGACCAAGGCCATTCTCGGCCTCGGCGCCTCTGCCCGATAGCGGTGGCGGCACCGCCCACCCTTTTAGCGTGGCGCAAGGCCACGGCCCGAAACGTCCAACGAAAGCCATCGATGTCCCAGCCGCTGCGCACGATCGAAACTTCACAGGCCCTGCCCACCCACGCCGATGCGGTGGTGATCGGCGGCGGGATCATCGGGGTCTTCACGGCCTACTACCTGGCGCGCCGGGGCCTCTCGGTGGCATTGGTCGAGAAGGGCCTGATCGGGGCCGAGCAATCCAGCCGCAACTGGGGCTGGTGCCGCCAGCAGAACCGCGATGCGCGCGAGCTGCCCATGGCGACCCGCAGCCTCGATCTCTGGGCGCAGTTCGCTGCCGACAGCGGCGAGGACACGGGCTTCAAGCGGTGCGGGCTGCTGTACCTGAGCGATGACGAAGGCGAGCTGTCCGGCTGGGCGAACTGGAGGGATTTCGCGAAGACCATGGGCGTCACCACCCACATGCTGAGCGGCCAGCAAGCCACCGAGCGCGGCCGCGGAACCGGTCGGGCCTGGCGGGGCGGCGTCTTCTCGCCGAGCGATGGCACGGCCGATCCCTCCAAGGCCGCGCCGGCCGTGGCCGCGGCCGTGCAGAAACTGGGCGGCAGCGTGCACCAGCGCTGCGCGGCCCGCGGTATCGAAGTGCAGGGCGGCCAGGTCTGCGGTGTCGTGACCGAGGCGGGCACCATCCGCACCCGCTCGGTGGTCTTCTCGGGCGGGGCCTGGGCGTCCTCCTTCTGCCGGCAACTCGGCATCCGGTTTCCACAGGCCACCGTCCGCCAGTCGATCGTCCGCGTGGTGCCCGTGGACGGCGCGGACCTGCCCGACGCACTGCACACGACCCGTGTCTCGGCCACCCGCCGCAGCGACGGGAGCTACGCATTGGCCATCAGCGGCCGCGGGCGGGTCGATCCCACGGCGCAGCTCCTGCGCTTCGCGCCCCAGTTCCTGCCGATGTTCGCGAAGCGCTGGCGCAACATCCGCCCCGGCGGGCTCGAAGGGGTGCGCGCGGGCCACGAAACCCTGGCGCGGTGGCGGCTCGACGCGCCCACTCCCATGGAGCGCATGCGCATTCTCGACCCGCGGCCCGATGCCGCGGCCGTGCAGCAGACCCACCAGCGTGCCATCGAACTGCTGCCCGCCCTCCGCGGCACGGGCATCGCCAACGCCTGGGCCGGCTTCGTGGACAGCACGCCGGACGGCGTTCCCGGCATCGGCGAAGTGCCCGGCATCGGCGGCTTCATCCTGGCGGCCGGGTTCTCCGGACACGGCTTCGGCATCGGCCCCGGCGCCGGGCACCTGATTGCCGATCTGGTCACGGGCGCAAAGCCGATCTTCGACCCGGCTCCGTACCGGCCGGAGCGGTTCAGCAGTTCATCGTGGGGCAAGGTCGCCGACTTCTAGGCACGCCTGCACCGCAAGGCCGTGCGCGGCCGCCGGGCCTCAACCGAGCAGCAGGCCCAGCCCCAGCGCCAGCAGGCCCGCCATGAGGCAGCGCCGGAATGCCTGCGGGGACAGGTGCCGGCGCAGCCGCGCGCCTAGTGCCATGCCGGCGATGGCCGGCGCCAGCAGCAGCATCGAGACCGCCAGCGTCGCCGGAGGCAGACTGGCCTGCGATGCGAGGCCCGCGCCCAACGCGATCGTGGACACCGTGAAGCACAGCCCCATCGCCTGCACGAGCGCATCGCGCTGCAGCCCCAGTGCCTGCAGATAGGGCACGGCCGGTACGACGAACACACCCGTCGCGGCCGTGATGGCACCCGTCGCCGCCCCCACGGGGAACCCCAGCCAGCGCTGGTGCCGCGCGGGCACGGCGGGCAGGTGCGCCCCCGCCAGCGACCAGCCCGCGTAGGCGATGAGTGCCGCTCCGAGCGCCATGCGGGCGCCCTGGCCCTCGGGCGGGCCCAGCCACCACGCCCCTGCCCAGGTGCCAGCGCAGATGCCCACCTGCAGCCCGGCCATCCGCCGCAGCAGCGCCGGCACGCCGCGCCACGGCCCGGTCTGCCAGAGGTTGGTGGCGAGCGACGGCACGACCAGCAGCGCCGCGGCCTGCGCGGGTGGCATCCAGAGCGCAAGCAGCGCCATGGAAACGGTGGGCAGGCCCAGCCCGACCACGCCCTTCACCATGCCCGCCAGCAGGAACACCGCCGCCGCCGCGCAGGCCATGCCCAGCGGCGGGAAAGCCCCCACCGATCCCCACCCCACCGATCCCCACCCCGTCGCTCCCGCCATGGCCGTGCTCCCTGTCCACTGCGCCACCAGCGGCGCGGTGCCGCGATTCTGGAAGCGCTGCGGGCCGCGCGCCATGCGGATGTTCCGTGGCCGGGCTTCGGCGCCGCCGAAGGCAGAGCGGCTCCTGCGTGGTAGCGTGCGGCATGCGCTTCGATCTCACCGACCTGCAGCTCTTTCTCCACGTGCACGAGGCCGGCACGATCACGGCGGGCGCGCAGCGCTCGCACCTCTCCCTGGCATCGGCCAGCGAGCGCATCGTCGCCATGGAGCAGGCGCTCGGCGCGCCGCTGCTGGTGCGCGGGCAGCGCGGCGTGCGCGCCACGGCCGCAGGCCAGACGCTGGCGCACCACGCTCGCGCCGTGCTGCAGCAGATGGAGCAACTGCGCGGTGAACTCGGTGCGCACGGCAGCGGCCTGTCCGGCCACGTGCGCATGCTCTGCAATACCTCCGCGATGAGCGAGCACCTGCCCGGGCCGCTCTCGGCCTTCCTGGCGGCGCACCCGCGCACGGCCGTGGACGCCCTGGAGCGCGGGAGCGACGACGTGGCCGACGGCGTGCGGGGCGGCCTGTGCGACATCGGCATCGCCTCCCGCGCCGCCGACCTGCAGGGCCTGCAGACCCACCCTTTCGTGGCCGACCCCCTGGTGCTGGTCGTGCCCCCGGGCCACCGGCTGGCCGCGCGCGGCGCCATCGCCCTGGCGGACGCTGCGGGCGAGGATTTCGTGGGCCTGCCCGAGGACAGCGCACTGCAGGTCCACCTCGCGCGCCAGGCACGGCGCGCGGGCCGGCGGCTGCGCTACCGCGCGCGCCTGCAGCACGTCGATGCCGTGTGCCGGCTGGTGGGCCTGGGCGCGGGGCTCGTGGCCATCGTGCCGCGCGCCTCGGCCCTGCGGCTCGCCCGCAGCACCCGCGTGCAGCGCGTGCCCCTTACCGACCCGTGGGCCGCGCGCGAACTGGTGCTCTGCGTCCGCCCCGAGGCCGGCGCCCTGCCCGCCCACGCCCGCGCGCTGCTGGACCACCTCGCCGCGCGCTGAACCGCGGCGGCCCCGCCCCGCCCCGCGCGGGCCCGCTTGCTTGCTTGTCCTGGATCAAGGCACCGTGCGCCTGCGCGCCGCAGAATCGCGCGCTTTGCCGCGCGCTGCCCGCCGCGGGCCTTCTCCGGGCCGCGGCGCCCGCGCCGGCACCCAGGACCCCTGCCATGCCCACCCCTACCGCCCCCGAACTGCTGCTGCCCGCCGGATCGCTCGACAAGATGCGCACGGCCTACGACTTCGGCGCCGATGCCGTCTACGCGGGCCAGCCGCGCTACTCGCTGCGCGCGCGCAACAACGAGTTCCGGCTGGAGCAGATCGGCCAGGGCATCCGCGAGGCGCATGCGCGCGGGCGCAGGTTCTTCGTCACCAGCAACCTGCTGCCGCACGACGACAAGGTGCGCACCTACCTGCGCGACATCGAGCCGGTGATCGCGCTCTGCCCCGACGCGCTCATCATGGCCGACCCCGGGCTCATCATGATGGTGCGCGAACGCTGGCCCGGCATGCCCATCCACCTCTCGGTGCAGGCGAACACGGTGAACGCGATGGCCGTGAAGTTCTGGCAGCGCATGGGGCTGGCGCGCATCATCCTCTCGCGCGAACTGGGGCTGGACGAGATCGCAGGCATCCGCCAGCAGTGCCCGGACATCGAGCTGGAAGTGTTCGTCCATGGCGCGCTGTGCATCGCCTATTCGGGGCGCTGCCTGCTCTCGGGCTACTTCAACCGGCGCGATGCCAACCAGGGCACCTGCACCAACGCCTGCCGCTGGAGCTATGCGGCCGGCGCCGCCACCGACGCCACCGACAGCGGCGAGGTGCTGCCCGAGCGGCTCCAGGGCGACTTCGACCTGCAGGCGGAGCAAAGCGACGCCGACGGCGCCTTCGCGGCCTGCGGCGGCGCGGCGCGCCACCCGCTGGCCGACCGCGTGTACCTGCTGGAGGAAAAGGAGCGCCCCGGCGAACTGCTGCCCGTGATGGAGGACGAACACGGCACCTACATCCTCAACAGCCGCGACCTGCGCGCCGTGGAGCACGTGCAGCGCCTGGTCGCCATCGGCGTGGATTCGCTCAAGATCGAAGGGCGCACCAAGAGCCGCTACTACGTGGCCCGGACCGCGCAGGTGTACCGCCGCGCCATCGACGACGCAGTGGCCGGCCGGCCGTTCGATCCGGCGCTGCTCACGGAACTCGACGGGCTGGCGCACCGCGGCTACACGGCCGGATTCCTGCAGCGCCGCCCGGCGCAGGACCTGCAGAACTACACGACGGGCAGCTCGCAGCCGGTGCGCAGCCAGTTCGTCGGCCAGGTGGTCGCCACGGGCGACGGCTGGGCCGAGGTGGAAACCAAGAACCGCTTCGCCGTGGGCGACCGGCTGGAGATCATCCACCCCTCGGGCAACCGCACCGTGCGGCTGGAGCGCATGCACGCGGCCGACAGCGGCGCGCCGCTCCACGCCGCGCCGGGCAGCCCGCTGCGCGTGCGCATCCCGATGGACGGGCCGGCCGACGGCGCCATGCTGGCCCGGCTCATGAATGAAAACACCTCCATGCCGCCGATTCCATTGAATAGTTAGCTATAAAAAATATAGCAAATTCATCGGTGGCGGAAAGCGGGTGCCGTGCGCGCTTCAGCGCTGCGGCGCAGGGGCTTCACCCGGCTGCCGCGGCGGGGCCCGGTGGCAGATCGGCCATCTGCCGCTCGAAAGCCCGCAGGCGCTTGTAGATCGAGAGCTGCTCCACCACCGTGCTCCAGTTCTGCACGAGGAACTGGAACGAATCCATCACCTTGTCGAAGGCGCGCGAGATCTGCTGCATCACCCCGAGCGTGATGACGCCTGCGATCAGGGTGGGGCCGAGCGCCACCAGCGGCACCAGCACGCTCACCTGCAGGTACGACCACTTCACCACGTCGAAGTACAGGTAGTTGAAGAAGAGGCGGAAATAGTTGCGGCGCACCTCCGCGAACAGCGCGGCGGCCGTGGGCGGGGAGGCGCGGGCCGGGTCGTCCTCGCCCAGGACCAGCTCCTTGCGGTAGGCGGCTTCGACGCGCTGGTTGTGGAACTCCAGGCCGGGCAGCCGCACGCCCACCACGGCCAGCAGCAGCGTGCCGCCCAGCGACCAGGCCAGGGCCACCCAGACCAGCGCATGCGGCACGGCCCCGATGAGCGGCAGGCCCGTGAGCTTGTCCGACAGCACCCAGAGCACCGGCAGGAACGCCGCCAGCGTCATCAGGCTGCGCATGCCGCTCAGGCCCAGGTCCTCCATCGTGCGGGCGAAGCGCATGGTGTCCTCCTGCACGCGCTGCGCGGCGCCTTCGATGTGGCGCAGCCGCGGCCAGGCGGCCATGTAGTGCTCGTTCATGGCCTGCCGCCAGCGGAAGATGTAGTGCTTGCAGAAGAAATCCACCAGCACCGCCGTCGTGACGTAGGCCATGGCGATGCGCGTGAAGGTGGAGAGCTGCCCCCAGAACTGCTCGGGGCCGATGCTGCCGGGCTTGCCCAGCGAGGTCTGGATCAGGTCGTAGAAGCTGCCGAACCAGTCGTTGATCTGCACATCGAGTTCGACGCGGTACCAGGTGGCCAGCAGGATCAGCGCGGAGCCTGCGATCGACCAGGCCCACCACCGGCGGGAGAGAAAAAAGGACTTGAACATCGGGAGGCCGTGTGGGAGTGGTTATGCGCCGTGCGACCCGGGCCCGCCGGGAAATGTTCCGCGTGTCGCGCGCCCGGGGCGCGGCTTTCAGCCCCGCATAAGAAAAGGCCCCGGGGATCGCTCCCCGGGGCCTTTTTCCATGCCAGGCGCCTCGCGGCACGGGCCCGGCGGGGCCCATGGCGTCAGGCGGTGACGGCCTTGGCGGCGTCCGCGTATTCCTCGATCTGGTCGAAGTTCATGTAGCGGTACACGCTCGCCTTGTCGGCATCGATGACGCCCATCTCCTGCAGGTACTCTTCCTTGGTGGGCAGGTGGCCCAGGCGGGAGGCGATGGCGGCCAGCTCGGCCGAGCCCAGGAACACGTTGGTGTTCTTGCCCAGGCGGTTCGGGAAGTTGCGGGTGGAGGTGGAGATCACCGTCGCGCCCTCACGCACCTGCGCCTGGTTGCCCATGCACAGCGAGCAGCCCGGCATCTCGGTGCGCGCGCCGGCCGTTCCGAAGGCGGCGTAGTGGCCTTCCTTGATCAGTTCGCTCTCATCCATCTTGGTCGGCGGCGCGACCCACAGCTTGACGGGAATGTCGCGCTGGCCGCCCAGCAGCTTGGCGGCTGCGCGGAAGTGACCGATGTTGGTCATGCACGAACCGATGAAGGCCTCGTCGATCTTGGTGCCCGCCACTTCGGAGAGGAACTTGGCGTCGTCCGGATCGTTCGGGCAGCACACGATGGGCTCGGTGATGTCGGCCAGGTCGATCTCGATCACGGCGGCGTACTCGGCGTCCTTGTCGGCCTCGAGCAGCTGCGGATCGGCGAGCCAAGCTTCCACCTTCTCGATGCGGCGCTTGAGGGTGCGCGCGTCGGCGTAGCCGTCGGCGATCATGTTCTTCATCAGCACGACGTTGCTGGTGAGGTATTCCTTGATCGGCTCGGGGTTGAGCTTGATGGTGCAACCGGCGGCCGAGCGTTCGGCCGAAGCGTCGGAG
This sequence comes from Paracidovorax konjaci, assembly GCF_900112675.1. Taxonomy (GTDB): domain Bacteria; phylum Pseudomonadota; class Gammaproteobacteria; order Burkholderiales; family Burkholderiaceae_C; genus Paracidovorax; species Paracidovorax konjaci. Next base: position 419,145 of record NZ_FOMQ01000003.1, read on the forward strand.
AGTTCGAACGCCTGTTCGACCTTCAGCTCGGGCAGGCCTTCGATTTCGAGGATGCGGCCCGAGAAGATGTTCTTCTTGCCGGCCTTGGCCACCGTCAGCAGGCCCGCCTTGATGGCGTACAGCGGAATGGCGTGCACGAGGTCGCGCAGCGTCACGCCGGGCTGCAGTTCGCCCTTGAAGCGCACCAGCACCGATTCAGGCATGTCCAGCGGCATCACGCCGGTGGCGGCGCCGAAGGCCACGAGGCCCGAACCGGCAGGGAACGAGATGCCGATCGGGAAGCGCGTGTGCGAATCGCCGCCCGTGCCCACGGTGTCGGGCAGCAGCAGGCGGTTCAGCCAGCTGTGGATCACGCCGTCGCCGGGGCGCAGCGCCACGCCGCCGCGGTTGCTGATGAAGGCGGGCAGTTCGCGGTGCGTCTTCACGTCCACGGGCTTCGGGTAGGCGGCCGTGTGGCAGAACGACTGCATCACCATGTCGGCCGAGAAGCCCAGGCAGGCCAGGTCCTTCAGCTCGTCGCGGGTCATCGGGCCGGTGGTGTCCTGGGAGCCCACGGTGGTCATCTTGGGTTCGCAGTACGTGCCGGGGCGCACGCCCTGGCCTTCCGGCAGGCCCACGGCGCGGCCGACCATCTTCTGCGCCAGCGTGAAGCCGGCCTTCGTCTCCGCCGGAGCCTGCGGCAGGCGGAACGCGGTGGATGCGGGCAGGCCCAGGAATTCACGTGCCTTGGTCGTCAGCGAGCGGCCGATGATCAGGTTGATGCGGCCGCCGGCTCGCACTTCGTCGAACAGCACGTCGCTCTTGAGCTGGAATTCACCCACGGTCTCGCCGTTGCGCACCAGCTTGCCGTCGTAGGGCAGCACGTCGATCACGTCGCCCATTTCCAGCTTGGACACGTCCACTTCGATCGGCAGGGAGCCGGAGTCTTCCTGCGTGTTGAAGAAGATCGGAGCGATCTTGCCGCCCAGCGTGACACCGCCGAAGCGCTTGTTCGGCACGAACGGGATGTCGGCGCCCGTGGCCCAGATCACGCTGTTGGTGGCCGACTTGCGCGAGGAGCCCGTGCCCACCACGTCGCCCACGTAAGCCACGAGGTGGCCCTTCTTCTTCAGGTCCTCAATGAATTGCATCGGGCCGCGCTTGCCGTCTTCCTCGGGCTTGAAGGCCGCGTCGGGGCGCGTGTTCTTCAGCATGGCGAGGTAGTGCAGCGGAATGTCGGGGCGGCTCCAGGCGTCGGGCGCGGGCGAGAGGTCGTCGGTGTTGGTTTCGCCGGGCACCTTGAACACGGTGACGGTGATCTTCTTGGCGACTTCGGGGCGGCTGGTGAACCACTCGGCATCGGCCCACGACTGCATGACTTCCTTGGCCTTGGCATTGCCGGCCTTGGCCTTCTCGGCCACGTCGTTGAAGAAGTCGAACATCAGCAGCGTCTTCTTCAGGCCTTCGGCGGCCACGGGCGCCACTTCGGCGTCGTCCAGCAGCTCGATCAGCGGATGCACGTTGTAGCCGCCCACCATGGTGCCCAGCAGCTCGGTGGCCTTGGCCTTGGAGACCAGGTCGACCTGCAGGTCGCCGTGCGCCACGGCGGCCAGGAAGCTGGCCTTGACCTTGGCGGCATCGTCCACGCCCGGGGGCACGCGGTGCGTCAGCAGGTCCAGCAGGAACGCGTCCTCGCCGGCGGGCGGGCTCTTGATCAGCTCGATCAGCTCGGCCACCTGCTTCGCGTCGAGCGGCAGGGGAGGAATGCCCAGGGCGGCGCGCTCGGCCACATGGTCACGGTAGGCTTTCAACATGGTGTTCTCCGGTGGGTTCGTTTGGATTTTTGGGGACGATGTCATCCGGCGGGCGCCTGGCAGGCGTCCGTCCGTGGTGGTTTCCAGGGCGGCGCCTTTCGGCCCGCCGTCTGCCGCCTCGCCTTACTTGGCGGGCGCTTCGGCCGCGGCCGGCGCAGTGGCCGCTGCAGCCGCAGGCGAATCCAGCAGGCTCGGCTGGGGGTTCTTGCGGATGGATTCGGTGACTGCGACCTGCTGCGGGCTCATGCATTCGTCGGCCAGGCGCTGGCCCAGCTTTTGGTTCATGAGCATGGACTTGTTGGCGATCTGGATCCAGACGGCGCCGGCCTGCGCATCTTCCAGGCGCACCGCGCCGGTGCTCGTGGACACCGGCGTCATGCGGTAGTGGAAGCCCTTGCCGGCCACCTGGAAGTACCCGGGCGACTTCGGATCGGCCTCGATGTTGACCGAAGCCCCCAGCTCGCAGGGGATGTGGCCCGTGTGAACGCGCTCGGCGATCGCCAGCTCGGCGGGGCTGAGCGCGGCCTCGGCGGCGATCAGGCCGGACGCCACCTGGTTGGTCGCGCTCTTGAGCTGCGCACGGCTGCTCTGCGGCTTGGCCTTGGCCACCTTGGTGGACTTGGATTCTTCCGACTTCGAGGCCGCGGCCTTCGTGCTCTTGGCGGGGGCCTTGGCTGCAGGCTTGGCGCCCTCCGTCTTGGCGGCAGCGGCTGTCTTGGCCGGGGCCTTGGCGGCCGGCTTGGCCGGGGTGGAGGAGGCATCCTGCGCCAGCACCAGGGCAGGAGTCAGCAGCATCAGTGCGGAAGCGATGAGTTGTTTCATGGGGACTCCAGCAAGGGAGAAGGGAGCGTGGGGAAAACGGAGCTGGTGGGCAGCGGCAGCGGAACTCAAGAGGCCCCCGCCGCAGTGGAATCGAACCAGGCCCGCGCCGCCATGGGCAGCGCGCGGCCGGTCTGGTGTGCACGCTCCAGCACCTGCCAGAAGTAGCGGTAGCTGGCCCGGTCGTGCAGAACGCCGTCCACGCTGATGGGAGCCCATGCAGCGCGCTCGGCGGCGGAAACGATGGAAGCGGCCTGCACGATCTCGTCCTCGGCCGGCGCGAAGGCCTCCAGGATCGGACGGATCTGCGCCGGGTGGATGCTCCACATGCGCGTGTAGCCGAAATCACGGGCCGCGCGGCCGGCGGCGGCGCGCAGGGCCGCGGCATCGCTGAACTCGGTCACCACGCAGTGCGACGGCACCTTGCCATGCGCATGGCACGCGGCGGCGATCTCCAGCTTGGCACGCACCACGAGCGGGTGTTCGAACTGGCCCTGCACGCCCATGGCCTGCGCGGGAATGGCCCCACCATGTGCGGACACGAAATCCATGAGGCCGAAGCTGATCGACTCGACACGCGGGTGCGCGGCGATCTCGAAGGCGCGGTGCACGGCTGCGGGCGACTCGATGAGCACGTGCAGCGGCAGCGCACGGGCCCCCGCGGCATCCAGCGCGCGTTCGGCCTGCAGCACGTCGTCCACCGACTCGACCTTGGGCACCATGAGATGGCAGAGGCGGTGGCCCGCCTCGCCGGCGATGGTGGCGACATCGGCCGCGAACGCGGGATGGTCCACGGTGTGCACACGGGCCGCCACGCGGGCGCCGGGGTGCGCATCGCGCGCCAGCGCCGCCACCAGGGCGGCATGCGCGCGCTCCTGCCCGGCGGGCGCGCCATCCTCGCAATCGAGGGTGACATCGAAAACGCAGCGGCCGAACTCCGCGGCCATCTCGGCCTGCAGCTGCAGGCTCTTGCGCATGCGCACCTCGACGCCGCTGTAGTGGTCGCAGACCGGCAGCCGCGCGGCCGCCGCCTGGGCGCCCAGCAGCACCTCGGCGGGATGGAGCGTCGCGGACGGCACGGAGGACATCATGCGGAGCGCTGCGCCACGATGAACATGCGCGGAAACGCGAGCAGGCGGCGCCCGTCGGCGCGCGCCGGATAGGCGACATCGATGCCGCGCTCGTAGGCGGCCAGAAAGCTTGCGCGCAGGTCCTGCGGCAGGGGATCGACGAAGGGCTTCAGGCCCGTGCCGCTCACCCACTCCACGATGGCCGCAGCCGATGCCATGGGGTGCTGGTAGACGGTGTGCCACACGTCCACGCTCCGGGCCAAGGGCGCCAGCAGGTCGTAGTAGTCGGCAATGCCGAGGATGCGCGTGCGCAGGGCGGCGGCATCGCCGATGGCGTCGCGCCAGGGCGCCTGTGCGGCGGTCTCGCGCATCAGCCGGTGCGATGGCTCTTCGCGGTTGTCCGGCATCTGGACCGCCAGCACGCCGCCGGGGGCGAGCGATGCGAAGAGCCGGGGAATGAGGTCGCCGTGCCCGCCCACCCACTGGAGCGATGCATTGGCGTAGAGCAGGTCGGGCGCCTCGCCCTCCTGCGGTGCCCAGGCGGCGATGTCGGCCTGGGTGAATTGCGCCGCCGGCAGGCGCTCGCGGGCGCTCTGCAGCATGGCGGCGGAGGTGTCGATGCCGGTGACGCGCGCCTGCGGAAAGCGCGCGGCCAGCAGTTCGGTGGAATTGCCGGGGCCGCAGCCCAGATCGACCACGCGGGATGCCGCCGCCAGCGGCACCCGCGCGAGCAGTTCCTGGGCCGGGCGCGTGCGCTCGTCCTCGAAACGGCGGTAGAGCGCGGGGTTCCAGTCGTGCATGGGCATCACGCGGCGCGGCAACTGGCGGGCAGACTGCCTTACAGCAGGTGCTTCACGCCGTCCTGTTCGCCTTGCAGCTCGGCCAGCGTCTTGTTGATGCGTTCCTGGCTGAACGCGTCGATCTCCAGGCCTTCGACGATCTTGTACTCGCCGTTCTCGGTGGTGACCGGGTAGCCGAACACGATGCCTTCAGGGATGCCGTACTCGCCCTTGGACGGAACGCCCATCGTGACCCACTTGCCGTTGGAGCCCAGGGCCCAGTCGCGCATGTGGTCGATGGCGGCGTTCGCAGCCGATGCGGCGGAAGAAGAGCCACGCGCCTCGATGATGGCGGCGCCGCGCTTGCCCACCGTGGGCAGGAAGGTGTCGGCATTCCAGACCTGGTCGTTGATCAGGTCCTTGACGCTTTCGCCGCCGATGGTGGCGAAGCGGTAGTCGGCGTACATCGTGGGCGAGTGGTTGCCCCAGACGGTGAGCTTCTCGATGCTGCCCACGGCCTTGCCGGTCTTGGCGGCGATCTGGCTGGCGGCACGGTTGTGGTCCAGACGCAGCATGGCGGTGAAGTTCTTGGCCGGCAGGTCCGGAGCCGACTTCATCGCGATGTAGGCATTGGTGTTGGCGGGGTTGCCCACCACGAGCACCTTCACGTTGCGCGAGGCGACGGCGTTCAGCGCCTTGCCCTGGGCCGTGAAGATCTGGGCGTTGGCGGCCAGCAGGTCGGCGCGCTCCATGCCGGGGCCGCGCGGACGGGCACCCACCAGCAGGGCGTAGTCGGTGTCCTTGAAGGCGGTCATCGGGTCGCTGTGGGCCTCCATGCCGGCGAGCAGCGGGAAGGCGCAATCCTCGAGTTCCATCATCACGCCCTTGAGCGCCTTCTGGGCCTTTTCGTCGGGGATTTCGAGCAGTTGCAGGATGACGGGCTGGTCCTTGCCGAGCATTTCGCCGGAAGCGATACGGAACAGCAGTGCGTAACCAATTTGACCGGCTGCACCGGTGACGGCGACGCGGACGGGCTTCTTGCTCATGGGGAAAACTCCAGAAGATGGGATGGAACGGGTGTCGGTGCAGGAGGCACCAGCGCCAGTCAGACCAGGCAGTCTGGGTCCTGCAGAACAACTGGCGAGTTTACCGCCGAAATCCGGCCAGGGTCAATTTGTCTTATGTCTTATATAAGATATGATCCAGACCGCCGCGAAAGCCACCCGCGGACCCTCACGATCCGCATGTCCACCTCCCCGGCGACCACCTCCGACAGCCCCGCCCTACCGGCCGGCGGCGCGGCCGCGCCGACGCCGGCTTTCAGCCCGCTCTACCAGCAGATCAAGGGCCTCATCCTGCAGAGCCTGCAACACGGCGAGTGGAAGCCGGGCGAGGCCATCCCGAGCGAAATGGACCTGGCCGGCCGCTTCCGCGTGAGCCAGGGCACGGTGCGCAAGGCCATCGACGAGCTGGCCGCCGAAAACCTGGTCATGCGCCGCCAGGGCAAGGGCACCTTCGTCGCCACGCACGCCGAGCGCCACGTGCAGTACCGCTTTCTCAAGCTGCAGCCCGACGAGGGCGACGCCGACACCGAAGGCCCCGCGCAGCGCCGCATCATCGAATGCCGCCGCATGCGCGCCAGCGCCGACATCGCGCGCGCGCTTGCGCTGCGCACCGGAGACGCGGTGGTGATGGCCCGGCGCATCCTCTCCTTTTCCGAGGTGCCCACCATCCTGGAAGACATCTGGCTGCCGGGCCAGGCCTTCAGGGGCCTCACGGCCGAGCGGCTGGCCGGCTATCCCGGCCCCACCTACGCGATGTTCGAACTCGAATTCGGCGTGCGCATGGTCCGCGCCGACGAGAAGATCCGTGCCGTGCTTCCCGATGCCGAGCAGGCGGCGCTCCTGGGCATCGACGCCGGCACGCCCCTGCTCAGCGTGGAGCGCATCGCCTGCACCTACAACGATGTTCCGATGGAGTTACGACGCGGCCTCTACCGGACCGATACGCACCACTACCACAATGCGCTGCAGTGATCCGGCCATGGCCGCCTGCACGCGGAAGATGGAAATCGTAGTACCCACAAGCCCTGCGTTGTTGCATTGCAATAGAATTTTGGGCTGTTTCGCCTGCGCGAAATTACAAAGCAGTTACATCCACGAAAGCCACCGCCATGACCGAGATCGCCAAAAAGCGGCCTGAATTCCGCAATATCAACGCCCTCACGGACCTGCCCACTTACCGGTTGCCGGCCGCGGGCTGGGTGTCGATCCTGCACCGCATCAGCGGTGTGATCATGCTGGCATTGCTGCCCTTCGTGCTGTGGATGTTCGACACCTCGGTGTCCTCCGAGATCTCGTTCGGCAAATTCACGTCGGCCTTCACGGCGGGCCTGGGCTTCGTGCCGGGGTGGTTCGTCAAGCTGGTGGTGCTGGCGCTGATCTGGTCCTACCTGCACCATTTCACGGCCGGCCTGCGCCACCTCTGGATGGATGTGAGCCATGACGCGGTGAGCAAGGAATTCGGCCGCAAGTCGGCCAAGGCCACGCTCGCGATCAGCATCGCGCTCACCCTGGTCCTGGGCGCCAAGCTCTTCGGCCTGTACTGACCCGCCCGCGACCCCTTCCCCCCACATACACAATTCCAAGGATTCCCCATGTCCGTGAACTATGGTTCCAAGCGCACCGTCGTCGGCGCCCACTATGGCGTGCGCGACTGGCTCAGCCAGCGCGTCACCGCGGCCCTGATGGCCGTCTTCACTATCGTCCTGCTCGCCCAGGTGCTGCTCACCAAGGGCCCCATCGGCTACGACCGCTGGGCTGCGATCTTCTCGGCGCAGTGGATGAAGGTGCTCACGTTCTCCGTCGTCGTCGGCCTGGCCTGGCACGCCTGGGTGGGCATGCGCGACGTGCTGATGGACTACGTCAAGCCCGTCGGCCTGCGCCTGGCGCTGCAAGCGATCACGATCTTCTGGCTCGTCGGCTGTGCCGGCTGGGGCGTCCAGATCCTCTGGCGCCTGTGATCCGATTCCCCCGCGACTGAAAGAGCAACCAACAATGAGCTACACCAAAGCGAACATCACCACGCGCAAGTTCGACGTCGTCATCGTCGGCGCCGGCGGCTCCGGCATGCGCGCCGCGCTCGAACTCTCCCGCGCGGGCCTGAACGTGGCCTCGCTCTCCAAGGTCTTCCCCACGCGCTCGCACACCGTGGCGGCACAGGGCGGCGTGTCGGCATCGCTCGGCAACATGAGCGAGGACAACTGGCACTACCACTTCTACGACACCATCAAGGGCTCCGACTGGCTGGGCGACCAGGACGCCATCGAGTTCATGTGCCGCGAAGCCCCCAAGGTGGTGTATGAGCTGGAACACTTCGGCATGCCGTTCGACCGCAACCCCGACGGCACCATCTACCAGCGTCCCTTCGGCGGGCACACGGCCAACTACGGCGAAAAGCCCGTGCAGCGCGCCTGCGCCGCGGCCGACCGCACCGGCCACGCCATGCTGCACACGCTCTACCAACAGAACGTGAAGGCCAAGACGAACTTCTTCGTCGAATGGATGGCCCTGGACCTGATCCGCGACGCCTCGGGCGACGTGGTCGGCGTGACGGCCCTCGAACTCGAAACCGGCGAGCTGTACGCGCTGCAGGCCAAGGCCGTGCTGCTGGCCACCGGCGGCGCCGGCCGCATCTTCGCGGCCTCCACCAATGCCTTCATCAACACCGGTGACGGCCTCGGCATGGCCGCACGTGCCGGCATTCCGCTGCAGGACATGGAGTTCTGGCAGTTCCACCCCACCGGCGTGGCCGGCGCGGGCGTGCTGCTGACCGAAGGCTGCCGCGGCGAAGGCGCGATCCTGCTCAACAGCAACGGTGAACGCTTCATGGAGCGCTACGCGCCCACCCTGAAGGACCTGGCGCCGCGCGACTTTGTCTCGCGCTCGATGGACCAGGAAATCAAGGAAGGCCGTGGCTGCGGTCCCAACAAGGACTACGTGCTGCTCAAGCTCGACCACCTGGGCGCGGACACGATCCACAAGCGCCTGCCGTCGGTGTATGAGATCGGCGTCAACTTCGCCAACGTGGACATCACGAAGGAGCCGATCCCCGTGGTGCCCACCATCCACTACCAGATGGGCGGCATCCCCACCAACATCAACGGCCAGGTCGTGATCCAGAACGGCGGCGTGCACAACCAGGTGGTGAACGGCCTCTACGCCGTGGGCGAATGCTCGTGCGTGTCGGTGCACGGCGCGAACCGCCTGGGCACCAATTCGCTGCTCGACCTGCTGGTGTTCGGCAAGTCCGCCGGCCGCCACATCGTGGACATGGTCAAGAACAGCGGCGAGCACAAGCCCCTGCCCGCCGATGGAACGGAACGCACGCTGGCCCGCCTCAACCAGCTGCAGGACTCCAGCCAGGGCATCTACGCGCAGGACATCGCCAACGACATCCGCGCATCGATGCAGCAGCATGCCGGCGTGTTCCGCACGCAGGAAAGCATGGACGAAGGCGTCGTGAAGATCAACGCGATCCGCGAGCGCGTGGGTGCCATCACGCTGAAGGACAAGTCCAAGGTGTGGAACACGGCGCGCATGGAAGCGCTCGAAGTGGACAACCTCATCGAGGTCGCCCAGGCGACGATGACCTCGGCCGCGGCGCGCAAGGAATGCCGCGGCGCGCACACGGTGTACGACTACGAGCACCCGGCCGACCACCCCGAATTCCCGCTGGGCCGCAACGACAAGGAGTGGATGAAGCACACGCTGTGGCACAGCGAGAGCAACAGCCTCACCTACAAGCCCGTGAATCTGAAGCCCCTGACCGTGGACAGCGTGCCGCCCAAGGTCCGCACGTTCTGATCCGACCCACGAGACCAACACAACACCACCATGAAGCGCACCTTTCAAATCTACCGCTACGACCCGGACAAGGACGCCAAGCCCTACATGCAGACCGTCGAGATCGAACTCGACGGCCATGAGCGCATGCTGCTCGACGCGCTGGTCAAGCTGAAGGAACAGGACCCGTCCATCTCGTTCCGCCGCTCGTGCCGCGAAGGCGTCTGCGGCTCCGATGCGATGAACATCAACGGCAAGAACGGCCTCGCGTGCCTCACCAACATGAACACGCTCAAGGGCACGATCGTGCTGAAGCCGCTGCCGGGCCTGCCCGTGATCCGCGACCTGATCGTGGACATGACGCAGTTCTTCAAGCAGTACCACTCGATCAAGCCGTACCTCATCACGGAAGGCATCACCCCCGAGAAGGAGCGTCTGCAGTCCCCCGAAGAGCGCGACGAGCTCAACGGCCTGTACGAGTGCATCCTGTGCGCGAGCTGCTCCACGAGCTGCCCGAGCTTCTGGTGGAACCCCGACAAGTTCGTGGGCCCTGCCGGCCTGCTGCAGGCCTACCGCTTCATCGCCGACAGCCGCGACGAAGCCACGGGCGCACGCCTGGACAACCTCGAAGACCCCTACCGTCTGTTCCGCTGCCACACCATCATGAACTGCGTGGAAGTCTGCCCGAAGGGCCTGAATCCCACGAAGGCCATCGGCAAGATCAAGGAACTGATGGTGCGCCGCGCCGTCTGACCGGGACGATGGCAGAAGACGCGCTCGACGACCGCGAAGTCGCCAAGCTCCGGTGGCGCAGCCGCCGGGGCCTGGTGGAGAACGACCTCTTCATCGAGCAGTTCTTCGCCACCCATGGCTCCCGCCTGACGCATCGCCAGGCGCAGGGCATCACCACCCTGATGGATCTCTCCGACAACGACCTGCTGGACCTGCTGCTGCGGCGCAAGGAACCCGCGGGCGAGGTCGATACGGCAGAGGTCAGGGAGGTGCTCGAACTGCTGCGCCGCCGAGCGCCGGCAACTCCACCGCTTGCGGGCTAACCACTACCACCCTAGGAAACTCAAATGAAACTGGCAGACAACAAAGCAACGCTCTCGTTCAGCAATGGCAGCCCGAGCGTGGAATTGCCCGTGTACCACGGCAGCGTGGGTCCGGACGTGGTGGATATCCGCAAGCTCTACGCCCAGACGGGCATGTTCACGTACGACCCGGGCTTCCTGTCGACGGCAGCCTGCCAGTCGTCGATCACCTACATCGACGGCGACAAGGGCGAGCTGCTGTACCGCGGCTACCCCATCGAGCAACTCGCCACGAACTGCGACTACCTCGAAACCTGTTACCTGCTGCTGAAGGGCGAGCTGCCCAACGCCACGCAGAAGCAGGAGTTCAGCGACAGCGTGACCAAGCACACGATGGTCAACGAGCAGATGCAGTTCTTCCTGCGTGGCTTCCGCCGCGACGCGCACCCGATGGCCGTGCTCACGGGCCTGGTGGGCGCCCTGTCGGCCTTCTACCACGACAGCACCGACATCAACAACCCGCAGCACCGCGAGATCTCGGCCATCCGCCTGATCGCCAAGATGCCGACCCTGGTCGCGATGGCCTACAAGTACGGCGTGGGCCAGCCCTACATGTACCCGCAGAACGACCTGAGCTATGCCGGCAACTTCCTGCGCATGATGTTCGGCACGCCCTGCGAAGAGTACAAGGTCAACCCCGTGCTCGAACGCGCGCTGGACCGCATCTTCATCCTGCACGCGGACCACGAGCAGAACGCCTCCACCTCCACCGTGCGCCTGTGCGGCTCGTCCGGCACGAACCCGTTCGCGGCCATCGCGGCCGGTGTGGCCTGCCTCTGGGGCCCCGCCCACGGCGGCGCCAACGAAGCGGCACTGAACATGCTGCACGACATCCAGGCCCAGGGCGGCGTGGAAAAGATCGGCGAGTTCATCAAGCAGGTCAAGGACAAGAACTCCGGTGTGAAGCTCATGGGCTTCGGTCACCGCGTGTACAAGAACTACGACCCGCGCGCCAAGCTCATGCAGGAAACCTGCAATGAAGTGCTGGCCGAACTGGGCCTGGAAAAAGACCCGCTGTTCGCCCTGGCCAAGGAACTGGAGAAGATCGCCCTGGAAGACGACTACTTCGTGCAGCGCAAGCTCTACCCGAACGTCGACTTCTACTCCGGCATCGTGCAGCGCGCCATCGGCATCCCCGTGAACCTGTTCACCGGCATCTTCGCGCTGGCCCGCACCGTGGGCTGGATCGCCCAACTCAACGAAATGATCGGCGACCCCGAGTACAAGATCGGCCGTCCCCGCCAGCTGTTCGTGGGTGCCGAAGCCCGCACGGTGAAGCCCATCGCCCAGCGTTGATGCGTTGCGCGGCCCGTGGGCCGCGCCGTGGTCCCCACCCAAAAAAACCTCCCTCGGAGCCCATCGCTCCGAGGGAGGTTTTTTTCATGGCGGCCGGTTCATGCGCGGCGCAGCACCTGGCCCGCGTGGGCATCCACCGTGCGCCCCTGCTCGCACGCGAGGCGGCCGTTGACGAACACCGCCTCGATGCCCGCGCTCGGTGCGGTGGGTTGCTCGAAGGTGGCACGGTCCGCCACGGCGGCTTCGTCGAAGACGACGATGTCGGCCGCGCAGCCCGCCGCGATGCGGCCGCGGCCCTGCAGCCCGAAGCGGCGTGCGCTCATGCCCGTCATCTTGTGCACTGCCGTCTCCAGCGAGAACAGCCGCTGTTCGCGCGCGTAGTGGCCCAGCACGCGCGGGAAGGTGCCCCAGAGCCGGGGGTGCGGCACGGCGTCGTGCGCGAGCCCGTCCGATCCCACCATGGTCAGCGGGTGGGCCAGGATGCGGCGCACGTCGCCCTCGTCCATGGCGAAGTAAACCGCGCCGGCGGGCGCGAGCCGCTCCACCAGCGCCTCGGGCGTGCAGCCCCGCTCCCGGGCGAGCGCGAACAGCGATCGCCCCGCGGCCGACGGGTCGCCGCGCGACCAGGTCACGAGCACCTCGCGGGACTGGCCGACGCGCGAGGCCAGCAGCATCGTCGACGATGCGTTGTAGGGATAGCAGTCCATGCACACCGGCTGCACCGCGGCGGCGGAGTCCACGGCCGCGAGCGTCTGCGTGGAGCGGCCGTGGTTGCGCTGGCCGATGAGCTTGTGGTGCGACAGCACGGTCTCCACGCCCAGCACGGCACCGATGTGCAGTCCCTCGCGCAGCGCGTCGTCGATGGCATCGGCCTCGTCTCGCAGGTGCATGGTGAGGATGCCGCCCGCCGCGGCCAGCGGGGCGCCCACGGCGATCACTTCATCGGCGGTGGCGGCGCGGGCGGGTGGGTAGTAGAGACCGGTGGACAAGCCCCCTGCCCCGGCGTCCAGCGCATCCTCCAGGTCGGCCGCCATGCGGGCCGCCTCTTCGCGTGTGGCGGGCCGCTGCAGGTCGGCCACATGGCGCACGCGCAGTGTCGAATGCCCCACCAGGCACAGCGCATTGAGGGCGGGCCGCGCCGCCTCCAGCGCATCCAGGTAGTCGCCGAACCGCGCATAGCGCCAGTCCTCAGCACCCAGCAGGTCCAGCGGCGCGGGCGGCGTGCCCGGGTGGCACAGCGGCGCCAGGCTGATGCCGCAGTTGCCCGTCACCACCGTGGTCACGCCCTGCGTGAGCTTGGGGTGCGGCCCGGACGGGGCCGTCAGCAGCAGGCGATCGTCGTGGGTGTGCACGTCGATGAAACCCGGGCAGACGATGCGCCCGGCAGCACCGTGGCGGCGGTGCGCGGCCGTGGTGCGCAGATCGCCCACCGCGGCGATGCGCCCGTTCCGCACGCCCACGTCGGCGCGCTGCCGCGGCGCGGCGCTGCCGTCCACCACGGTCCCGCCTTCGATGATCAGGTCCAGCATGTCAGCCCACCTGCGCGCCGGAGCGCCGGACGGTGTCGGCCCACATGGGCGCCTCCTGCCGTGCACGCTCCGCCAGGCGCTCGGGCGGCCCGGGCGTGAGCTCGAAGCCGAGCGCGGCGTACTTCTCCTGCACCGCCGGCAGGCGCAATTGGTCGTTGATGGCCTTGTTCAGCTGCGCCACGATGGCCTTCGGCGTGCCGGGCGGCGCGACCACGCCGCCCCAACCCACCGTCTCGTAGCCCGGCACGCCCGCCTCCGCCACCGTGGGCGCCTGCGGCAGCAGCGGGCTGCGGGCCGCACCGCTCACGGCCAGCACGCGCACCCGCCCGGACTGGATGTGCGGCGCGATGGAGCTGAGGTTGTCGAACATCAGATCCACCGTGCCGCCCATGAGGTCCTGGATGGCCTGGGGGCTGCCCTTGTACGGAACGTGCGTCATCGACGTCCCCGTGCGCGCCTTGAACAGCTCGCCGCTCAGGTGCCCCGTGGTGCCGCTGCCGGCCGAGGCCATGCTGAGCGTGCCCGGCTGGGCGCGGGCCAGCGCGATCAGTTCGCGCACCGAAGCGGCGGGAAGATCCTTGCGCACCACGAGCGCGTTCTGCACAAAGCCGATGAGCGCCACCGGCACCAGCGCGTCGGGGTCGTACGGCAATTTGGCATAGAGCGCCCGGTTGATGGACAGCGTGCCCACGTTGCCGTAGCCGATGGTGTAGCCGTCGGGCGCCGCCCGGAAGACCTCGGTCATGCCGATGTTGCCGCTGGCGCCAGGCTTGTTGTCCACCACGAAGGGCTGGCCGAGCGTGCGCGGCAGTTCGTTGGCGAGGATGCGGCACACCGCGTCGGGCGAGCCCCCCGCGGCCGAGGGAACGACCCAGCGGATGGGCCGGTCGGGGTAGCCGGCGGACAGCGCAGCGCGCGGCAGCAGGGCGGCGGCGGCCGTGGCCGTGCCGGCCTGGAGAAAGTGCCGGCGCGAGCCCGGAAAAACGGAATGGGAAGCCATCGGACAGGGTCCTTTCGTCGTGGAGTGGGAAGGGGGTGCGCGCCGATGAATGCTAAGAACGCCGCCCCGCCCTGGCAAACCACGTTTGCTGGGGATACCATGCGCTTTCCTCATGCATCCTTGCGGTGCAGCGCCTTCCTTCAAGCCAACATTGCGCACCTTTCATGTGCAAGTCTCATGGAGCCACCCCATGTACCGAGCGCCTTCCACCATGTCCCTGCTGTGCCTGGAAGCCAGCGCACGGCTCGGCTCCTTCACCGCGGCCGCCCAGGAACTGCACCTCACCCAGGGCGCGGTGAGCCGGCAGATCCAGGCGCTCGAAGACCGGCTGGGCGTGCGCCTGTTCGTGCGGCGGCGCGAATCGCTGGTGCCCACCGATGCGGGGCGCTACTACCTGGGCGAGGTCGAACCGTTGCTGCAGCGGCTGGAGCGCGCCACCGTGCAGGTGATGGCGTTCCAGGGGCGCGGCGGCACGCTGGCGCTCTCCGCCGGTGCCTCCGTGGGGGCGTACTGGCTGATTCCGCGGCTCCCGGAATTCACGCGGGCCCATGGCGAGATCACCCTGAACCTGAGTACGCGGGTGGGCCCGGCCGATTTCCGCAGCGGCGCCATCGATGCGTCGCTGGAGTTCGGCGACGGCCGGCGGCCCGGCCTGCAGAGCGACTTCGTGGCCGCGCTGGACCTGGCGCCCTACGCGGCACCGTCCTGGGTGGAGCGCTTCGGCGCGTGCATCGCAGCCACCACGCCGCGCACCGCGCTGCTCCACCACCACACGCTGCCGGACGCCTGGGAGTTGTGGTTCCGCTCCGACGGCCTCGATGCCGAGGCCGGGCGCGACGGCCCGCGGTTCGAGATCATGTCCATGGCGCTGAATGCCGCGGTGGCCGGCCTGGGTGCCGTGCTGCTGCCGGACTTCATGGCGGGCGACATGTTGCAGGCGGGCCGGCTGCAACGGCTCTCGCCGCGCACCTGCCGCCATGCCAAGGGCTACTACCTCGTCTACCCGGAGGCATCGGCCCGGCTGCCGGCGCTCGGG
The DNA here is from genome assembly GCF_900112675.1 of Paracidovorax konjaci. GTDB lineage: Bacteria > Pseudomonadota > Gammaproteobacteria > Burkholderiales > Burkholderiaceae_C > Paracidovorax > Paracidovorax konjaci. The sequence continues at coordinate 434,405 of NZ_FOMQ01000003.1, forward strand.
ACGTTCAGGCGGTGGCTGCTGGCCGGGGCCACGCCCGCGCAGGCGGACTGACCGCCCACGCGCCCCCGGTTCAGGCGCGCCGCGCCGGCTTGCCGAACCGCTCCCGGTACGCCTGCGGCGCGATGCCCAGGTGCCGCACGAACAGGTGCCGCAGCGCCTGCTCGGACCCCAGCCCGACGCGCGCGGCCACGGTCTTGAGCGGCAGCGCCGCCTGCGATTCGAGCAGCCGGCGCGCTGCCTCCAGCCGCGCCGATTCGACGAAGGCCGAGGGCGCCTGCCCCGTTTCCTGCACGAAAAGGCGGCGGAAGTGGCGCTCGCTCATGGCCGCGCGGCCGGCCAGCACCGCCAGCGTGAGCGGCTCGGCCAGGTGCTGCAGCGCCCAGTCCTGCACGGCCTTGACGCCGCGGTGCGCCGTGGCCTGGCTTTCGAGCTGCACGCTGAACTGCGACTGCCCGCCCGGCCGCTGGAGGTACATGACCAGGTCGCGCGCCACTTCCAGCGCCAGCGCATGGCCGAAGTCCTCCTCCACCAGGGCCAGCGCGAGGTCGATGCCCGCCGTCACGCCCGCGGAGGTCCAGAGGTGGCCGTCGCGCACGTAGATGGCGTCCGGATCGACCTCGATGGCCGGGTACTGCGCCTGCAGCCGGTCCGCCACGCCCCAGTGGGTGGCCGCACGCCGCCCGTCCAGCAGGCCGGCCGCCGCCAGGAAGAAGCTGCCCGAACACAGCGCCACCATGCGGCGCACGCGTGGCCCGGCGGCGCGGGCCCAGTCCACCAGGGCCGGCGATGCGGCCAGGGCGCCGCCGATGTCGCGCGAGCCGACGAGCAGCGCGGTGTCGGGCAGCGCCCCGGCGCCCAGCGCCTCGGTGGCCTCCAGCGTCATCAGCGTGTCGGAGCGCACGGGGCCGCGCGCCAGCGCCGCGATGGCGACCGCATAGCCCGCGGGCCGGCCGCGCCGCGCGAGGTGCACGTTCGCGTAATCGAACACCGAGAGCGGCCCCACGGCCTCCAGCGACTTGAAGCCCGGGTAGACGACGATATGGACGGACAGGGGCTGGGATGGCATGCGGCGCAATGGAAGACGTGGGTATGGAGCGGGGCGGCAGCGGAGAAGCGGGCGCGGAACGGGACGGTCGCAGGGAACGCAAGGCCGCGGACCGCACCGGCAGTCCGGCGGTAGCGCGCGGGATTCGGACAAACCGGGCCGGCAACCGGACATCTCCGGGCGTGGCGCTGGTCATGCGGCCCTACCTTGTCTATAAAGCAGGGATTCCTCCCATCCGCCGCCGCCGCCAACGGGCCCGGCGGCGGGTTGCGCGGGATTGTCCCCGATCGCTGCGGTGCCTCCGCGCCGCGCGCCTCCCCACCCTCACCGACCGAAGCACCATGAAAACCAAAGCCGCCGTCGCCTGGCAGTCCGGCCAGCCCCTCACCATCGAAACCGTGGACCTGCAGGGCCCGAAGTTCGGCGAAGTGCTGGTGGAGATCAAGGCCACCGGCATCTGCCACACCGACTACTACACGCTCTCGGGCGCAGACCCCGAAGGCATCTTCCCCGCCATCCTGGGCCACGAGGGCGCGGGCATCGTGGTAGACGTGGGCCCGGGCGTCACCTCGCTCAAGAAGGGCGACCACGTGATCCCGCTCTACACGCCCGAGTGCCGACAGTGCAAGTTCTGCCTCTCGCGCAAGACCAACCTGTGCCAGCTCATCCGCGGCACGCAGGGCAAGGGCCTGATGCCCGACGCCACCAGCCGCTTCAGCCTGGACGGCCAGCCGATCTTCCACTACATGGGCACCAGCACGTTCAGCAACTACACGGTCGCGCCCGAGATCTCGCTGGCCAAGATCCGCGAGGACGCACCGTTCGACAAGGTCTGCTACATCGGCTGCGGCGTCACCACCGGCATCGGCGCGGTGCTGTTCACGGCGCAGGTCGAAGCCGGCGCCAACGTGGTGGTGTTCGGCCTGGGCGGCATCGGCCTGAACGTGATCCAGGGCGCGAAGATGGTGGGCGCCGACAAGATCATCGGCGTGGACATCAACCCCGCCCGCCAGGAGATGGCGCGCCAGTTCGGCATGACCCACTTCATCAATCCGAAGGAGGTGGAGAACGTGGTGGATGCCATCGTGCAGCTCACCGATGGCGGCGCCGACTATTCCTTCGAGTGCATCGGCAACACCCAGGTGATGCGCCAGGCGCTGGAATGCACGCACAAGGGCTGGGGCCAGAGCATCATCATCGGCGTGGCCGAGGCCGGCGCCGAGATCAGCACCCGCCCCTTCCAGCTCGTCACGGGGCGCCAGTGGAAGGGCTCGGCGTTCGGCGGCGCGCGCGGCCGCACCGACGTGCCGAAGATCGTCGACTGGTACATGGACGGCAAGATCGACATCGACAGCCTCATCACCCACACCATGCCACTCGAGGACATCAACAAGGGCTTCGACCTGATGAAGCGCGGAGAATCCATCCGGGGCGTGGTCATTTATTGATCGAATCCGCCCCATGCCGCCAGATCCATTACGAAGTTTGCTACAAATTTAATAGCAATGACCTATATCCCCATACCGACCCCCGATGACGTGAAGGCCGCGCTGGAAGCCGCCGCCCGCAGGCCGCGCGCGGCCGCAGTGCCCGGGCTGGACCTGCTCAAGGAGCACCCATGCTTCGGCGGCTCCCAGCGCTTCTACCGCCATGCCTCCAGCGAGATCGGCCTGCCGATGCAGTTCTCGGTCTACCTGCCGCCCGCAGCGCTGGCCGACCCCACGCGCCCGGTGCCCACGCTCATGTACCTCGCCGGCCTCACCTGCACCGAGGAAACCTTCATGGTGAAGGCCGGCGCGCAACGCTACGCGGCCGAGCACGGCATCGCGCTCGTCTCGCCCGACACCAGCCCGCGCGGCACCGAGGCCGAATCCATCGAAGGCGCCACCGCCGACTGGGATTTCGGCATCGGCGCGGGCTTCTACCTCGACGCGACCGAAGCGCCCTGGAACCGCCACTGGCGCATGGAGAGCTACATCGTGCGCGAGCTGGTGCCGCTGCTGGGCCGCCTGCTGCCCATCGACACCGCGCGCCTCGGACTCATGGGCCACTCCATGGGCGGCCATGGCGCGCTCACGCTGGCCCAGCGCCACCCGGGCGTGTTCCGCTCGCTGTCGGCCATCGCGCCGATCTGCGCGGCATCGCAGTGCGCCTGGGGCGACAAGGCCTTCCGCAACTACTTCGGCGTGGTCTGCAGGACCTGGCAGGCGCACGACGCCACGGTGCTCATGCAAAAGCAGAAATCGGCGCCCTATCCGGGCGGCATCCTGATCGACCAGGGCATGGCCGACGCCTTCCTCGCCGAGCAGTTGCACCCGCACGTGTTCGAGGCCGCGTGCGGCCTCGTCCGGCAGCCGCTCACCGTGCGCCGCCATGCGGAGTACGACCACGGCTACTACTTCATCCAGACCGTGATCGGCGACCACGTCGCCCACCACGCGCGGCAACTGGTCTGAACCCGGCGGGGCCCGCGCGCCCCTGCCTGCGTCTGTGCCGCCCCGGCTCGCCCGGGGTTTTGTCATCCTCCGGCTCGCCCGGGGGTTTTCCCCCTCCCCTCGCCCGTCCGCCGGCACTAATGTCGAGCCAGCTCGACCACAGAGCCGCGCCCATCCCCTGGGCAGCGAACGCGAGGGAGGAACACATGCCACGATGGAAAACTGCGGGCCCGGCGGCCCGCGTGCGCCGGCACGCCGGTGCGGCACCGCACCCGGAGCGCGGCGGGCGCCCATTAATGCTGCCTTAAGCCAGCATTTCCACACTGCCGGGCATGTTCTCCGCAGCCTCGCTCCCGCTCCGCGTCCCCTTCCGGGCCTCCCGGCACCGCGCTGCCGCGCCCTCCCCTGCCGGCATGCACCCCATGGCCCTGCTCGCGCTCGCCAGCCTCTGGATGGGCACGGTCTGCAACCTGCCGCTCTGGCACGAGGTGCTGCAGTTGCCCGGCGCGCATACGCTGCGCGGCTGGGCCTTCGCGGCCGCCTTCATGGTGGCGGTTTCGTCCGCCACGGCCGCCGTGCTGGGGCTGCTGGGCTGGGGCCGCGCGCTCAAGCCGGTGCTGGCGGTGGCGGTGCTGGCCGCCGCCTCGGGCGCCTACTTCATCGGTGCCTACGGCATCGTGATCGATCCGGGCATGCTCACCAACGTGGCGCAGACCGATGCCCACGAGGCCGCCGACCTGCTCAACTGGGGCCTGCCGCTAGCGATGCTGGCCATGGCCGGCCCGCCGCTTTTCTGGCTGGCCCGCGCACGCGTGCGGCCGCTGGGCTGGCGGCGGCGCACGCTGCACCAGGGCGCCTTCGTGCTGGGCGCGCTGGCGGTGGCCGTGCTCTGCATCCTCGCGGTGTTCCAGGATTTCTCGTCCACCATGCGCAACCACACGCGCATGCGCTACCTCATCAACCCGCTCAACAGCGTCTACGCGGCGGGCAGCCTGGCGGCCAAGCCGCTGCGGCACGACCGCGGGCCGCTGCAGCCGCTCGGCCGCGACGCGCACCTGGGCTCCAGCTACACGGCGCAGGCGCGCCCGCCCCTGCTGTTGCTGGTGCTGGGCGAGACCGGGCGCAGCGGCAACTTCGGCGTGAACGGCTACGCACGCAACACCACCCCCGAGCTGTCCGCGCGCCGCGACATCGCCACCGCCGCAGACGCCTGGTCGTGCGGCACCAGCACCGCCGCCTCGGTGCCGTGCATGTTCTCGCACCTGGGCAAGCAGGCCTACGAAAAGCGCGCGGCCGACTACGAATCGCTGATGGACGTGCTGCAGCACGCGGGCCTGGCCGTGCTGTGGGTGGACAACCAGTCCGGCTGCAAGGGCGTGTGCGACCGCGTTCCCACGGCCAGCACCTCGGCCCGGCCCACCGACCCGCAGTGGTGCGCCGACGGCAAGGAGTGCCTGGACGACGTGATGCTGCAGGGCCTGGATGCGCGCATCGCCGCACTGCCGGCAGCGCAGCGCGCGCGCGGCGTGGTCGTGGTGCTGCACCAGATGGGCAGCCACGGCCCCGCGTACCACAAGCGTTCGCTGGCCTCGCAAAAGCCCTTCCAGCCCGAGTGCCTGACCTCGGCCCTGCAGGAATGCTCGCGCGAACAGGTGGTGAACGCGTACGACAACAGCATCGTCTCCACCGACCACTTCCTGAACAGCACCATCCAGTGGCTGGAAGCGCGCTCGGGCAGCGCGCAGACCGCCATGGTGTATGTGGCCGACCACGGCGAATCGCTGGGCGAGAACAACATCTACCTGCACGGCATGCCCTACGCCATCGCCCCCGACGTGCAGAAGCACGTGCCGTGGATCACCTGGCTCTCGCCCGCCATGCAGCAGCGCTCCGGCGTCGCCACCGCCTGCCTGCAGCAGGAGATGCGCACGCAGCGCATCACGCACGACCACTATTTCCACTCGGTGCTGGGCCTGATGGACGTGCAGACCGGCGCCTACCGGCCCGGGCTGGACATGTTCGCGGGTTGCCGGCACGCCGCGCAGGGCTGAAGGCGCACGCAAGGACGCCGCCCCGCGCGCGGCGACAATGCCGCGCCATGAACCTGCGTTTCGTCGAGGCCTTCCACTGGGCCGTCTCGCTCAAGAGCATCACGCGCGCGGCCGAAAAGCTGCACATCACGCAGTCGGCGCTCTCCAGCCGCATCGCCGCGCTGGAGGAAGAACTCGGCGTGATCCTGCTGGACCGGCGCGAGCGCCAGTTCCGGCTCACGGCCGCGGGGCAGCGCTTCCAGTTGCTGGCGGTGCAATTGCTCGCACTGCAGCGGCGCGTGAAGGAAGAGCTGGGCAGCAGCCCCCACGCGCCCGCGGCGCTGCGCATCGGGGCCATCGAATCGGTGGTGCACAGCTGGCTCACGGGCTGGCTGAAAGAGGTGCGCAAGAGCCGCCCCGACTTCGAGCTGGAACTCACCGTGGAAACCTCGCCCGTGCTCGTGGACCAGGTGCGCCGCGGCGCGCAGGACCTCGTCTTCACGGCGCTGCCCGTGGCCGACACCAGCGTGCGCAGCCGGCTCATGCCGCCGATGGAGATGGTGTTCGTGGGCCACCGCACGCTGCACACCGAGCGCCGCTACGACCTCGCGCGGCTCGCGCAGCACGACCTCATCACCTTCCAGCGCGGCTCCCAGCCGCACCAGACGCTGCTGCAGCTCTACCAGGATGCGGCGCTGCCCGTGCCGCGCGTGCATGCCGTGTCGTCGATCTCCGCCATGCTGCAACTGGTGGAGGGCGAGTTCGGCATCGCGCTGCTGCCGCGCGCGGTCACGCAGCGGCTGTCCACGCGCATGCCGCTGCGCATCCTGCGCACCGACTGCGCCATCACGCCGCTGCCCATCCACGCCAGCTACCGCGAAGACCCCGGCTCCACCGTCGCCGAAACGGTGCTCGAATCCGCGCAGGCCTACGTGGCGCGCACCACGGCGGTTCGCCGGCGGCGCACGGCGGCCTGAGTGCACCGGCGCGGTGCGGCCCGCCCCGGGAAAGTCCTGATGGCGATGGCACGCTTTTCGCAATATTGAAAATTCAGATGAGTCCATCGATTTTTTCGATGGAACGAACGCAAGATTTTGCGTTGGATTCGTCCGGGGTGCGGCTTCCACAATCCGCCGCATCGCAACAGCCTCACGCCAACGGCGCGGTTCCCATGACGACGATTTCGATGCCTTCCCCTTCCACGGCCGCGCCGTCGCACGGCGCCGGCATCGCCGGCCTCACGGCGCAGTCGAGCGGCCGCGAGGTGCGCGCCGCCGCGCGCTCCGGCCGCCTGAGCGGCCACACCAGCGGCCTGGCGCGCGAGCACGTCCAGGCCAACCTGGCGATCCTGCCGCGCGCACTGGCCGCCGATTTCCAGCGCTACTGCGAACTGAACCCGCGCCCCTGCCCGGTGCTGGCCGTGAGCGAGCCCGGCTCCTGCGCGATGCCCACGCTGGGCGAGGGCATCGATCTGCGCACCGACGTGCCGCGCTACGGCGTGTGGCGGGACGGCGTGCTCGTGCAGTCGCCCACCGACCTCTCGGCCTGGTGGCAGGACGACCTCGTGGCCTTCGCCATCGGCTGCTCTTTCTCGTTCGAGCATGCGCTGCTGGCCGAGGGCATCGCACTGCGCCACGTGGACGAGGGCCGCAACGTGGCCATGTACCGCACCACCGTGCAGACCGTGCCCTCCGGCGTGTTCCGCGGGCCCATGGTGGTGAGCATGCGCCCGCTGCCGGCGGCCGATGCCGAGCGCGCCGCGCGCATCACGGCGCGCACGCCGCAGGTGCACGGTGCGCCGGTGCACATGGGCGACCCGGCCGTGCTCGGCATCGCCGATCTCTCGCGCCCCGACTACGGCGACGCGGTGGCCGTCCACCCCGGCGAAGTGCCCGTCTTCTGGGCCTGCGGCGTCACGCCCCAGGCGGCCATCGCCGCGGCGCGCCTGCCCTTCTGCATCACCCACGCACCGGGCTGCATGCTGGTCACCGACCTGCTCAACCGCGATCTGGCCACGGCCTGACCCTCCCCGCACCCCTGCGCCGCAGGGCCTCGCCGGCCTGCGCGCCCCCGTCTCCCGCCTCCCGCATCCACACCGAAAGGCCCCTGCCATGTGGCTCAAACACACCTCCCCGACCGAGCGGCGCACGCTGGCCGCCACCTTCGCCGGCTACGGCGTCGATGGCTTCGACTACATGATCTACACCTTCCTCATTCCCACGCTGCTGCTGGCGTGGAACATGACGAAGGCCGAGGCCGGCTACATCGCCACCGGCGCGCTGCTCACCTCGGCCATCGGCGGCTGGGCCGCGGGCGTGCTGGCCGACCGGTACGGCCGGGTGCGCGTGCTGCAGTGGACGGTGCTGTGGTTCACCTTCTTCACCTTCCTGAGCGGTTTCACCGAATCGTTCGGACAGCTGTTCTTCACGCGCGCCATGCAGGGCTTCGGCTTCGGCGGCGAATGGGCCGTGGGCTCCGTGCTGATCGCCGAGACCATCTCCGCGCGCCACCGCGGCAAGGCCGCGGGCCTGGTGCAGAGCAGTTGGGCCGTGGGCTGGGCGGCGTCGGCGCTCGCCTTCTGGGGCGTGTATTCGATCCTTCCGCCGGAGCTGGCCTGGAAGGTGCTGTTCTGGATCGGCATCCTGCCCGCGCTGCTCATCATCTACATCCGCCGCAACATCGCGGAGCCGCCCGTGTACCTGGCCGCCCAGGCCCGCGCCCGCGCCGCCGGCCAACGGGGCAGCTTCCTGCGCATCTTCCATCCTTCGCTGCTGCGCACCACGGTGCTCGCGAGCCTGCTGGCCACCGGCATGCAGGGCGCCTACTACTCGGTGACCACCTGGCTGCCCACCTTTCTCAAGACGGAGCGGCACCTGTCGGTGCTGGGCACCAGCGGCTACCTGCTGGTGCTGATCGCCGGCTCGTTCGTGGGCTATCTGGCGAGTGCGTGGCTGTCGGACGTGATCGGCCGGCGCCGCTGCTTCATCCTGTTCGCCGCCATGGGCATGGCGCTGGTGCTGGCCTACACCCAGATCCCCATCACCGATGCGTGGATGCTGGTGCTCGGCTTCCCGCTGGGCTTCTTCCTGTCGGGCATCTTCTCGGGCATGGGCGCCTTCCTCTCCGAGCTGTTCCCGAGCGACGTGCGCGGCTCCGGCCAGGGCTTCTGCTACAACTTCGGCCGCGCGATCGGCGCCATCTGCCCGGCACTCATCGGCGTGCTCGGCAACACGCTGCCGCTGGGGCAGACCATCGGCTGGATCACGGCCGTGTGCTACGGCCTCGTCATCATCGCCGCGCTCGCGTTGCCCGAAACACTCGGCCGTGAGCTCAGTGCGGACCTTTCCACCTCCTGATGAGTTTCTCTGCGCGGAATACATCCTGTTACCCGTGCACGCAACTTGCTAAGCCGTCACCATGGCGCATCGCGGCGCAGGCCGCGGTGATCCGACTGTTCAACGGTGTCCTCAGAGGTCCACACTCCATGAAAAAACTGACCCTCCGCCAAAAGCTCTGGCTTCCGCTGATCCTTGCGCTGCTCGGTCTGCTCGCGCTCACCTTCGTCAACGCATGGCAGGCCCGCACGCTGCAGTACGAAGCCCGACAGTCCGCGCTGGCCGACATCACCGACATGGCCCTGTCAGTGCTGGGCGACTACGAGAAGCAGGCCCAGGCCGGCAAGATGAGCCAGGAGGAGGCTCGCCGCGCCGCGATGGAGCGCGTGGCCGCGCAGCGCTACGGCAAGGACGGCTACGTCACGCTCATCAATGCCGATTCGGTGATCGTCATGCACCCGATCAAGCCCGAACTCAACGGCAAGAACATGCTCTCGTTCAAGGACGCCAAGGGCACGCCACTCTACGTGAACATCGCCGCCACCGGCAGCTCTGCGCAGGGCCGGGGCTTCCTCGAATACTGGTGGCCCCGCCCGGGCAGCGACGCGCCCAGCCCCAAGCTCGGCTACGCCGTGCGGTTCAAGCCCTGGAACTGGGACCTGGTCGCCGGCGATTACGTGGACGACATCGAGCAGACCTTCCGCAACACCCTCTACCGCGCCGTGGGCCTGCTGGCGCTGCTGGGCCTCGCGATCTCGGTGTTCACCGGCTTCGTGGTGCGCGACATCGAGCGCTCGGTCGGCGGCGAACCCGGCGCCGCCGCGCAGGCCGCGCTGCGCATGGCCGAGGGCGACCTGCAGGCCGCCATCGCGCTGCGCCCCGGCGACGACCGCAGCCTGATGCACGCCATCGGCTTCATGCGCGACCGCCTGGGCAGCATCCTGCAGCGCATCCAGCAGGCCACGGGCACCATCGACCACGCGGCAGCGGAAATCTCCCAGGGCAACGCCGACCTCTCGCGCCGCACCGAGCAGCAGGCGTCCTCGCTGCAGCAGACGGCCTCCAGCATGGAGGAACTCACGGCCACGGTGCGCCAGAACGCCGACAACGCGCGCCAGGCGGCGCAGTACGTCTCCACCACCGCGCTGACGGCCGAACAGGGCGGCAAGGCCGTGCACCAGGTGGTGGAGAGCATGCGCTCCATCAATGCCAGCTCGCGCAAGATCAGCGAGATCATCGGCGTGATCGACGGCATCGCCTTCCAGACCAACATCCTGGCGCTCAACGCAGCCGTGGAAGCGGCCCGCGCGGGCGAGCAGGGCCGCGGCTTCGCCGTGGTGGCCGGCGAGGTGCGCAACCTCGCGCAGCGCAGCGCCTCGGCCGCGCGCGAGATCAAGGCGCTCATCAGCGAATCGGTGAACGAGGTGCAGAACGGCTCCGATCTGGTCGAGAAGGCCGGCCGCACCATGGGCGAGGTGGTCGAATCGGTACAGCGCATCTCGGGCCTCATGGAGGGCATCGCCTCCGCCAACGCAGAGCAGACCGCCGGCATCGAGGAAGTGAACCGCGCCGTCACGCAGATGGACGAGATGACCCAGCAGAACGCGGCCATGGTGGAGCAGGCCAGTGCCGCGACGGCGGCCATGGCCTCGCAGGTGTCGGTGCTGCGCGACGCGCTCTCGGTGTTCCGGCTCCACGGCGAGGAAGCCGACGCCCTGCCCGCCACGCCGTCCCACCGGCCGCTGCCGTCCGCCCGCGTGGCGCAACTCACGCGCTGACCCTGCGCGCCGCGCCACGGCCGTGCCGGGCCGGTGCGGCGATCGGAGACTGGCGGGGTCTGCGCATGGGCAGCGCAACGCTGCCGCAAGAATTGCCGGCGCGGGCGTTGCCTCCATGGCGGCAGGCGGGCATCCCGTTTGCCCGCAGTGGCGCAAGCACTGTCCCGAGGGGGGATGCCGGCCGCCACAGGCGCCGCCGGTATCCAATGGCCGGCCGCCGCGGGCGGGGGCCGGCGGGCAGCGGACATCCCCAACCCATCCCGGATGGCGCCAGACCATGCACCACGATGCCCCCGCACCCGAGGCCACCCCGCCTTTAACGGCCGCAGACACCCCGTACGCGCTGGCCCGCGCATTTCCGGGGCACAGCGAGATGGCCCGGCGCATGCGCGGCATGGACTGGGCCGCGACGACGCTGGGGCCCGTCGGCGGCTGGTCGCCCAACCTGCTCGCCGCGCTCAGCCTGTGCCTCACCTCGCGCTTTCCGATGCACATCTGGTGGGGGCCGGATCTGCGGCTTTTCTACAACGATGGCTACATCCCCCTGCTGGGCCCGGGAAAACACCCGGCGGCGCTCGCGCGCTCCGGCCGCGAGGTCTGGGCGGAGGTCTGGGACCAGATCCGGCCCATGGTCGAGGGCGTGCAGCAGGGCGCGGAGGCGACCTGGTCGGAAGACCTGCTCATGTTTTTCGACCGTGCGCTGCCTCAGGAGGAGGTGTACGCCACCTTCTCCTTCAGCCCCATCCTGTCCGGCGACGGCTCGGTGGAGGGCCTGTTCTGCGCCTGCAGCGAAACGACCGGGAGGGTCGTCACCGCCCGCCGGGTGGAAACGCTGCGCCGTCTCGGCCTCGCGACGGAAGCGCACAGCGCCGGTGAAGCGTGCGCCGCCGCCCTGCGGGCCCTGGACGCCAACCCCTGCGACATCCCGTTCGCACGGATCGAATGGGGTGGCACGGACCGGGCCGGAGGCGCCCTGGCCTGCTCCGCGGCCCTGCCCGGCGAGGACTGGGACACGCTCATGCAGCGCTGGGCCCCGCAATGCCGGCAGTTGCACGACAGTGGCGCTGCGCAGCGCGTGGCAATCGAACCGCCGCATGCCGCACCGTGGCCCCACGGTGGCGCGCATGCCTTGCTGCTGCCGCTGCGGGTGGGCACGGCCGATCGGCCCGATGGCACCCTCGTGCTGGGCCTGGGGCTGCACAGGCCGTTCGATGCGGCTTACGAGGACTTCATCCACCTCGTGCAGCAGCAGGTCGAACGCGCCATCGGGGAGGCGCGGAGCTACGAGATGGAGCGCCACCGCGCCGAGACGCTGATGGAGCTGGACCGCGCCAAGACAGCGTTCTTCTCCAACCTCAGCCACGAATTCCGCACGCCGATCACCCTGATGCTGGGCCCGCTGGAGGAGGCCCTGGCCCATGCACAGGCGCAGGACGAGGTGCGCGGCCACCTGCAACTGGCCCACCGCAATACGCTGCGCCTGCGCAAGCTGGTCAACAACCTGCTGGACTTCTCCCGGCTGCAGGCCGGCCGGGCGCAGGCCCGCTTCATCCCCGTGGACCTGGCCGCGCTGACGCAGGATCTGGCGAGCAATTTCCGCTCCGCGTTCGAGCGCGCGGGCGTCGCGCTGGAAGTGGACTGCCCGCCGCTGCCCTTCCCGCTGTACGTGGACCGGGGCATGTGGGAGGACGTGGTGCTCAACCTGCTCGGCAATGCGCTGAAGTTCACCCTGCAGGGGTCGGTGCGGATCGCGCTGGAGCATGGCGGCGGCGGCGGCCATGGCGGCACTGCAGGCACCGGGAGCGAGGTCACGCTCACGGTGCAGGACTCCGGCGTGGGCATCGGCGCGGCCGAGCTGCCGCACATCTTCGAGCGGTTCCGTGTGGGCCGCCACGGGGGCGGGCGCACGCAGGAAGGCACCGGCATCGGCCTTGCGCTGGTGCAGGAGATCGTGCACCTGCACGGCGGCACCGTCTCTGCGGAGAGCACCCCGGGCCAGGGCAGCGTGTTCCGGGTGCGGCTGCGCGCCGGCTGCGCGCACCTGGACCCGCAGCAGATCGCCGATAGCGATGCCGGCCCATCGCCGCTGAGGGCGCAGTCGTATGTGCAGGAGGCCATGGGCTGGAGCTTCCCGGACCTTCCAGCGCCGGCCGTGGCCGGCCTGCACGCCCCGGACGACGCGGCGGCCGGCATGCCGCGCTGCCGCGTGCTGGTGGTGGACGACAACGCCGACATGCTCGCCTACGTCGCCTCGCTGCTCAGCCCCCACATGGAGACCGTGTCCGTGCCGGATGGCGTGCAGGCGCTGGAGCAGTTGCGCTCATCGCATTACGACCTGATGCTGGCCGACGTGATGCTGCCGCGCATGGACGGCTTCAGCCTGCTGCGCGCGGTGCGCGCCTTGCCCGACCTGCAGCTCCTGCCCGTCATCCTGCTGTCCGCGCGTGCGGGCCAGGAGGCGCATGCCGAGGGGCTTGCCGCGGGCGCCGACGACTACGTGGCAAAACCCTTCTCCGCGCGCGACCTGCTGGCGCGGGTGGCGGCCGCGCTGGCGCGTGCGCGCAAGCGCGCGGAGACGGCGAAAGCCGCGGAGATCCGCTACCGCCAGCTGTTCGACGCCATCGACGAAGGCTTTTGCATCATCGAGCTGGTGTTCGACGCAGCGGGCAGGCCCATCGACTACCGCTTCCTGGAAGTGAACCCGGCCTTCAAACGGCACACCGGCCTCGTCGATGCGGCCGGCAGGACGATGCGCGAACTGATACCGGACCTGGACGGCGAATGGTTCGAGCGCTACGGCCGCGTGGCCACGCTGCGCGAGCCCCTGCGCTTCGAGCAGTATTCCGAGAAGCTCGACCACCGCTGGTTCGACGTCTTTGCCTTCCCCGCCGACGATGGCCAGCCCTGCCGCGTCGGCATCCTCTTCACCGATATTTCCGCCCGCAAGCGCGCCGAAAGAGCACTGCAGCACAGCGAACGGCGGCTGCAGGAAACCGATCGCCGGAAGGACGAATTCCTCGCGACGCTGGCCCACGAACTGCGCAACCCGCTGGCGGCCATCAGCGGCGCGGTGGAGCTGCTGCGCCACCCGATGGGCCAGCTCTCCAAGGCACGCGCGGGCGAGGTGCTGGGGCGCCAGGTCAGGCACATGGTGCGGCTGGTGGACGAGCTGCTGGACGTGTCGCGCATCAGCCGCAACACCATCGAGCTGACGCGCGAGCCGCTCGATCTGCGTCGCATCGCCGGGCAGGCGATCGAATTCGCCAGGCCCGGCATCGACGAGCGGGGGCATCGCCTCTCGGTCGAAGAGCCCGCCGCGGCCATTCCCATCGAAGGGGACAACGTGCGCCTGGTGCAGGTGCTGTCCAACCTGCTGAACAACGCGGCCCGCTACACCGAGCCGGGCGGCCGCATCACGGTGCGGTGCTGGCACGACAGTGCCGGCGCCCACGCGGAGGTGGGCGACACGGGCATCGGCATCCCCACGGACCGGCTGGAGGACGTCTTCCGGATGTTCGCGCAGGTGGACCGCAGCGACCCGCGCTCCAAGCCGGGGCTGGGCGTGGGCCTGGCGCTGGCGCAGCGCCTGGCCCAACTGCACGGCGGCCACGTCGAGGCGCGCAGTGCCGGCCCCGGCCAGGGCAGCGCGTTCACGCTGCATCTGCCCGTGGCGCAGGGCACGGTCAGCCCGCCAGCCCCGCAGGGCAAGGCCCCCGCGGAGGCCGCGCGCCTCAAGGTGCTGGTGGTGGACGACGACGAAGACGCCGCCTACCCCATCGTGACCGTGCTCGAATGGAGCGGCATGGAAACACAGAGCGTGACCAGCGGACAGGCGGCGCTCGGCCTGCTGGAGCGGTGGAAACCCGACGTGGCGCTGCTGGACCTGGGCATGCCCGGGATGGACGGCTACACGCTCGCGCGGCACATGGCCGCCACGCACCCCGCCGTGGCGCTGATCGCCATCAGCGGCTGGGGCCAGCCCGAAGACGTGGCCCGCTGCCGCGAGGCGGGCTTCTCCACCCACTTCGTGAAGCCGGTGGACCTGGATGCGGTGGGCGAGGCCGTGCGGCAGGTGGCGCAGCGGCATTGAGCCCGCTGCCGAGAAATACCGCCCGGCCGGTCCGGCGCCGGCGCCGGCGCGACAGCGGGCGTCGGCTGGCACGCATTGCCGATCATGTGGCGCATTTGGCATGCCGCCGGTCGTGTTTGCCCAGCTAAGCTGCTCGCACGCACCAGGCCCAGGTCTGGCCTCCATGGACCCCAGGGCAGTCTCCGCATGGCTCGCAACCCCACGCTTTCACCCGGCACCGGCCGGCACCCACCGATGCAGAGCTTCGGCCTGCAGCCCGGGCACGTGCATGCCCGGTCCGTCGCCCACGCGCCGGCGCGCACCGCGGCCGAGGGCGTGGCCGCCCTCCCCTCCGGCATGCGGGCCCGCGCCGGCGCCAGAAGGAGCGCGAGGTGAGAACGCCGGCCCTGCTCCGGTGCCTGCCCCTGCTGCTGGCCGGCTTCCTGGCGGCCTGCGCCGGCGTGCCCGATCCCGCGGAGCGCGGCTTCCAGGGCAGCTGGTTGGTGGACGGTGCCTTGCAGGCACCCGCCGCCACGCCGCGGGTCCAGGCTCCTGCAGCGAGGCCCACGGTCGCCCTGGTCCTGGGTGGCGGCGGATTGCGGGGCTTCGCCCACATCGGCGTGCTGCAGGCGCTGGAAGAGGCCGGTATCCGCCCGGACCTGGTCGTGGGCACGTCCATCGGAGCCATCGTCGGCGCGGCCTATGCGTCGGGCCGCTCGCCCGCGCAGATCTGGCAGCAGGCCGACAGCTTGCGGGTGCGGTCGCTGGCGGATATCGCGCTCAGCGGCCCGGGCTTCGTCAAGGGCGAGGCGCTCGCGCGCTGGGCCGACGGTTTGGTCGGCGGGCAGGCCATCGAGCAATTCCCGGTGCGTTTCGTCGCCGTCGCCACGGACGTCGACCGGGGCCGGCCCTACGTGATCACGCAGGGCGACGCCGGCCAGGCACTGCGCGCGTCGGCTGCGATCCCGGGCGTCTTCCTGCCGGTGCAGGCCGATGGCCTCACGCTGGTCGATGGCGGCGTGGCCGGCCTGGTGCCGGTGCGGGCGGCCCGCGCGCTGGGCGCCGACGTGGTGATCGCGGTGGACATCTATTGCCACGGCCCGCGGTACCCGTCGAACTCGTCGGTGTCGATGTGGCTGCGCGTGTCGCAGGTGCAGAGCTGCCTGCTTTCCGGCCCCGAGGCCGCATCGGCCGACGTGCTGATCGCCCCGGCCATCGCACCCGCCGGCGTGAACGACGCACCCGGGCGCGAGACCGCCCGGCGGCTGGGCTACGAGGCCGCTACGGCGCAATTGCCGGCCCTGCTGTCCGTGCTGCGGCAGCGCGGCATGGGGGTCCGCGCGGCATCGGCCACGCCATCGGCGCCCCCCTGACACCTGCGTGGCGTGCGCAGGCCGCCCGCCGCCCGATGCCATCCCCCGGACGAACCGATTTTTGAAACCCAAGGAGCCACCATGCCATTCATCGAAACCATGCACACCTACTTTCGCGGCGAGAAGATCGAAGCGCTCTTCTTCATCGCCACCACCGGACTGGCGCTGGTCATCTTCGGGATCACGGCGCTGAAGGCCGAGCGCGGCGGATATGCCTGGGGCGTGGGCATTCCTTCGATCCTGTTCGGGCTCGTGCTGGTCGGCGTGGGTGCCGGCGTGGGCCTGCGCACCGACAAACAGGTCGCCGAACTCGAACGCAGCTTCCAGGCGAACCCTGCCGCGCTGGTGCAGAAGGAGCTGCCGCGCATGGAAAAAGTCGATGCGACTTTCCGCACCACCTACTACGTGCTCGGCCTGGTGTCCGCGCTGGGGCTGCTCATCCACTACCTGGGCGGCCCAGGATGGGGGCGCGGCCTGGGTTCGACCTTGATCCTGCTCGGAGCCGTGGGCCTGTTGATCGATGGCTTCGCGCAACGCCGGGCAGAGCCCTACATGGCGGCCCTGGTTCAGCTCGGCGCGGATTCACAGCAGGCCGATGCCCCCGCAAGGCGCCCGTAGCAGCCCTGCGCCACCGACGCGGTGGGGGCCCGGGCGATGGATGGGCCGGCCGGCGTGTGCGATGCCAAGGTCCGCGGGACGACCGGCCGCCCGGTCGGGCGGGGCCATGGCCGCGCTGGCCCCGGGGCGGGCAGGACTGGCGCCGATGGCCGTCCCGCTGGCGCGCATGGCCAGTTCATCGCAAGGCCCGGCCTTCTATCGTGAAGGCCCTATCACTCTCTGAGGCTTTGCCATGATCGCTCAATCCCGTCTTCTTTCCATCTCCCTGCTGGCGGGGCTGCTGGCCAGCCAGCCGACCTTCGCGCAGGACGGCTGGTCGCTGGCCAAGGAGTCCGAGGGCATCAAGGTGTACGTGCGGACCGTCGAGGGCTCGCCCCTGCGTGAATTCCGCGGTGAAGTGCAGATCAAGTCCACCCCGGACGACGTGGTCAAGGTGTTGCGCGATGCCAATGCCTTCCGCCAATGGATGCCCGACGTCGCCGCGTCGGAACTGCTCAAGGCCACCGACACCGAGCAGTACCACTACCTGGACAACAAGGCGCCCTGGCCGGTGTCCAACCGCGACGGCGTCTACCACTTCACCTATGCCAAGGCGGATGACGGTGCGGTCACCGTGCGCGTCGAGGCCGTGCCCGACTACCTGCCGGAGCGCGCGGGCAAGGTGCGCATCCCGCAGGCCCAGGGCCAGTGGAAGCTGGTGCCCGACGCGGATGGGGTGAACGTCACCTATCGGATGCATGCCTCTCCGGGCGGGGCCATTCCCGCCTGGATGGCCAACCAGGCGGTGGTGGATACGCCCTACGGAACGCTCAAGGCACTGAGAAGCCGGCTGCAGGAGGGTCGCTGATCCGCACGCCGGCCTGCGAGGTGTCGCGGGCGGGCGGCGGTACGTAAGCCGTGGTGACACCACGGACACCCTGCGAAGCCGTCAGTCGAGCCCGCCCTGGCAGAGGTACTTGGTGTGCAGGTAGTCCTCCAGCCCGTGGGTGGAGCCCTCGCGGCCGTAGCCCGACTCCTTCACTCCGCCGAAGGGCGCGGCCTCGGCCGCCAGCGCCCCTTCGTTGATGCCCACGATGCCTGTCTCCAGCAGCCCCGCCACGCGCCAGATCCTCCGCACGTCCTGGCTGTAGAAGTACGCCGCCAGCCCGAAGGGCGTGTCGTTGGCCGCCGCGATCACCTCCGCCTCGCTGCCAAAGCGCGTGAGCGGCGCCACCGGCCCGAAGGTCTCCTCGCACGCGCACGCCATGGTGGCGTCCGCGTTCTCCAGCACCGTGGGCGCGTAGTAGTGCGCGCCCAGCTCGGGCAGCCGCCTGCCGCCCGTGAGCACCCTGGCGCCGCGCGCCACCGCATCTTCCACGTGCCGCTCGATCTTCTCCACCGCCCGCGCGTTGATCATCGGCCCGATCTGCGAGGCCGCAT
>NZ_FOMQ01000001.1 GCF_900112675.1 Paracidovorax konjaci
TGCCGGGCCACAGGCGTCGTCCCCCCTCGGGGGGAAGGCGCCGCAGGCGACTCAGGGGGGGAATCATGTCTCTTCCATCCAGCTGTGGCCTTCGCGGGCGACCATGGCGCTGGCGGCGCTGGGTCCCCAGCTGCCTGCGGCGTAGGGGCGGGGGCTGTCTTCCGAGTCGCGCCAGGATTGCATGATGGGCTCCACCCAGCGCCAGGCGGCTTCCTGCTCGTCGGCGCGCACGAAGAGGTTCAGGCGGCCGGCGATCACGTCGAGCAGCAGGCGCTCATAGGCGCCCACGCGCTCGGCGCCGAAGCGCTGCTCGAAGTCGAGGTCGAGGTGCACGGGCGCGAGCGCCTGGGCCTCGGAGATGCGCACGCCGCGCTTTTCCTGGCCCGCCGCGAAGAGGTGCAGCGCCACGCCGTCGCGCGGCTGCAGGTGGATCACCAGGCGGTTGGCGGTGCCCAGCGGCGTGCGGTAGATGGCGTGCGGCGTGGGCCGGAAGTTGATGGCGATGTGCGCCTCGTGCGCCGCGAGCCGCTTGCCGGTGCGGATGTAGAAGGGCACGCCCGCCCAGCGCCAGTTGGCGATCTCGGTGCGCAGCGCCACGAAGGTCTCGGTGCGGCTGTCGCCGGGCACGCCGTCCTCCTCGGCGTAGCCGCGCACGCGCTCGCCGCCCATCGAACCGGCGGTGTACTGGCCGCGCACCACGTCGCGCGAGAGCGTGGCGGGCGTCCACGGCACCAGCGAGCGCAGCACCTTGAGCTTCTCGTCGCGGATGGCGTCGGCATGGGCGTTGATCGGCGGCTCCATGCCGATCGCGCAGAGCAATTGCAGCGCGTGGTTCTGCACCATGTCGCGCAGCGCGCCGGTGCCGTCGTAGAAGGCGCCGCGCTTTTCCACGCCGAGCTTCTCGGCCATGGTGATCTCGATGCTGGCCACCGTCTCGCGGCGCCAGAGCGGCTCGAAGAGCGCGTTGCCGAAGCGCAGCGCCAGCAGGTTCTGCACCGACGGCTTGCCCAGGTAGTGGTCGATGCGGAAGATCTGCGCCTCGTCGAACACGCGGCGCACGGCGGCATTGATCGCGCGGTTGGAGGCCAGGTCATGGCCCAGCGGCTTTTCGAGCACCACGCGCGTGTGCGGCGTGGCCAGGCCCGCGGCGCCGAGCTGCTCGCAGGCCGTGGTGAACAGGCCCGGCGCGGTGGCGAGGTACATCACCACGGTGTCGGCCTGCCGCTCGGCGAGGCGCGCGGCGAGCGCGGCGTAGTCGGCGGGCTTGGAGAGGTCCATGCGCTGGTAGTGCAGCAGCGCGGCGAAGCGCTCGAACTCCTCGGCGTTGGGCCGCTTGTCGCCCTCCACGGCGGCGAAGCGGCTCGCGATGAGTTCGCGGTAGGCGCTGTCGCTGAGGTCGTCGCGCGCCACGCCGATGATGCGGCCCTCCGAGGGTAACGAGCCGTGCCGGAAGGCCTGGAAGAGGGCGGGCAGGAGCTTGCGCCATGCCAGATCACCCGTGCCGCCGAACAGGACCAGATCGAAACTCATTGACGCCGCACTCCCGGAAGTTGGTTGTTGGATGGATGCTGCCGCGGGCAGGGCCCGCAAAAGCCGTGGGCGCATGTTACCGAGTTTCACCATGAGGCGCCCGCTGACAGAAACTCCGGTTACATCCCGCCTACACTCCCGGGTGGCGCAGCGCGCGGGCCCCCGGTGGCCGCCGCCATCCCGGCCCCGCCGCGCGATGGCTGCCGCGGCTCCCCGCCCGCGTCCGCCCCCACAAACCCCCGGAGGATTGCATGAACCAACTCGACGCCCTCAAGCAGGTCACCACGGTGGTGGCCGATACGGGCGACTTCCGCCAGCTCAGCGCCTACCAGCCGCAGGATGCGACCACCAACCCGTCGCTGATCCTCAAGGCCGTGCAGAAGGCCGAATACGCGCCCCTGCTGCAGGAATCCGTGGAGCGCTGGCGCGGCCGGGCGCTCGATGAGATCGTGGACCGCCTCATCGTGCGCTTCGGCTGCGAGATCCTCTCGCTGATCCCCGGCCGCGTTTCCACCGAAGTGGATGCGCGCCTCTCGTTCGACACCCTGGCCACGGTGGCGCGCGGCGAGCGCATCGTCGATCTCTACCGCGCTGAAGGCGTGGACACCGGCCGCGTGCTCATCAAGATCGCCGCCACCTGGGAGGGCATCGAGGCCGCGCGCATCCTGGAGGAGCGCGGCATCCGCACCAACCTCACGCTGCTGTTCTCGCCCGTGCAGGCCGTGGCCTGCGGCGCGGCCAGGGTGCAGCTCATCTCGCCTTTCGTGGGGCGTATCTACGACTGGTTCAAGAAGCAGGCTGGCGCGCAGTGGGACGAAGCCGCGATGGCCGGCGCGAACGACCCCGGCGTGCAGTCGGTGCGCCAGATCTACCAGTACTACAAGCACTTCGGCATCCGCACCGAGGTGATGGGCGCGAGCTTCCGCAACGTGGGCCAGATCACGGCGCTGGCCGGCTGCGACCTGCTCACCATCGCGCCGGACCTGCTCGCGCAGTTGGCCGCGTCGGAGGCGCCGCTCGCCCGCGCGCTCGACCCCGAGGCCGCGCGCGGCCTGGAGCTGCAGCCCGTGCAGTACGACGAGCCGGGCTTCCGCTACGCGTTCAACGCCGACGCCATGGCCACCGAGAAGCTGGCAGAGGGCATCCGCGCCTTCGCGGCCGACGCGGCCAAGCTCGAACAGATGATCCTCGCCGCATGACGATGCAAAGGAACGCCCCGATGACGACGCCTCCCGCTGTCCGCACCCGCTGCGACCGCACCGCCGCCTGGGCCGCGCTGCAGGCGCACTACGCCGCCGGCGGCCGCGCCTTCGACATCCGCGAGGCGTTCGCCGCCGATCCGCAGCGCTTCGAGCGCTTCAGCCAGGAAGCGCCGCACGTCTTCGCCGACCTCTCCAAGAACCGCATCGACGCCGCTATCGAGGGGCTGCTGCTGCAACTGGCGCGCGAGTGCGGCGTGGAGGCCTGGCGCGACGCGATGTTCGCGGGCGAGGCCATCAACCACACCGAGCAGCGGGCGGTAATGCACTGGTTGTTGCGAGAGCCGCCCCATGCCGCCGATTCCATTGAAAAGTTTGCTACAAATTTGGTAGCAGACGGCCGCCGCGAAGTGCAGGCCACGCTGCAGGCCATGCTCGATTTCGCGGAGCGCGTGCGTGCCGACGACGGCATCACCGACATCGTGAACATCGGCATCGGCGGCTCCGACCTGGGTCCCTCGATGGTGGCGAAGGCGCTCGAAGACCTGCGCCACCCGGGCAAGCGCCTGCATTTCGTCTCCAACGTGGATGGGGCCGAACTGGGCAGCGTTCTGCGCACGCTGCGGGCCGAGAACACGCTCTTCCTGATCGCCTCCAAGACCTTCACCACGGCCGAGACCATGACCAACGCCCACGCCGCGCGGGCGTGGTTCGTGCAGCAGGGCGGGGCGGAAGACGCGGTGACGCGTCACTTCGCGGCGCTCACCACCAACATCCCCGCGGCCGCGGCCTTCGGCATCGACACCACCTTCGGTTTCTGGGACTGGGTGGGCGGGCGCTATTCGCTGTGGTCGGCCATCGGCCTGCCGGTCGCCATCGCCGTGGGCGCCGACGCGTTCCGCAGCCTGCTGGCCGGCGCGCACGCGATGGACACGCACTTCCGCACCGCGCCCCTGGAGCGCAACCTGCCCGTGCGCCTGGGGCTGCTGGACGTCTGGTACCGCAACTTCCACGGTTTCGCCACGCGCAGCGTGGCGCCCTACAGCCACGGCCTGCGGCGGCTGCCGGCCTACTTGCAGCAACTGGAGATGGAGAGCAACGGCAAGGGCGTGGACGCGGCCGGCGAGGCGCTGCCCTTCGCCACCTCGCCCGTGGTCTGGGGCGAGCCCGGCACCAACGGGCAGCACGCGTTCTTCCAGATGATCCACCAGGGCCCGGACATCGTGCCCGTGGAATTCATCGCGCTGCGCGAGCCGGGGCGCGATCTGGCCGACCAGCACCCGCGCCTCGTGGCCAACGCGCTCGCGCAGGCCAAGGCGCTGATGCTCGGCAAGGCCAGCGACGACGGCCACCGCCGCTTCACCGGCAACCGCCCGAGCACTTTCCTCGTGCTGGAGCGGCTCGATCCGGCGGGCCTGGGCGCGCTGATCGCGCTCTACGAGCACCGCGTGTTCGTGAGCGGGGCGCTCTGGGGCATCAACAGCTTCGACCAGTGGGGCGTGGAGCTGGGCAAGGTGCTCGCCAAGGAACTGGAGCCGCGCCTCGCCTCGGGCGACGCCTCGGGGCTGGACGGCTCCACCGGCGGGCTGCTCGCGCGGCTGGCGCACGCGCGCCGCTGAGCCGCAGCCCTCCCTGGCGACGCCCCCTCGCGCCCCGGCGGCGCGCGGGGGCGTCGGCTTTTGGGGCATCGCCTGCCTGCCTGTCGCGCCGCTCGTTACATCCTGTGATGCGGGATCAGGGATTCCACTAGCCGAATGAACGCATAAAAGTATCGACGGCCCGCCATCCGGTACCGGTGGCCGCCGCCCGGCTCGCCAGAATGGGCGCCACGGCCGCAGCCCCTGCGGCTGCACGAAAACCATTCCAGGAGACGAACATGCAGCGCTTTCTGACAACCGGCGTGGCACTGGCCCTGTGCGCGGCCGGCGGCCTCGCGCGGGCCGCCACCGAACTCGTGATCGCCACCGTGAACAACGGCCACATGATCGAGATGCAGAAGCTCACGCCGGAGTTCGAGAAAAGCCACCCCGGCATCCGGCTCAAGTGGGTGACGCTGGAAGAGGGCGTGCTGCGCCAGCGCGTGACGACCGACATCGCCACCAAGGGCGGACAGTTCGACGTGATGACCGTGGGCATCTACGAAGTGCCGATCTGGGCGAAGAAGGGCTGGCTGCTGCCCATCGCCACCGACGCCGCCTACGACGCGGACGACCTGCTGCCCACCATCCGCGAGGGCCTGTCGCAGGACGGCAAGCTCTATGCGTCGCCGTTCTACGGCGAAAGCTCCATGCTCATGTACCGCAAGGATCTGGCCGACAAGGCCGGCATCGCGATGCCCGCGCAGCCCACCTGGGAGCAGGTGAAGGCCTTCGCCGCCAAGGCGCACGACCCCAAGGCGGGCGTCTACGGCATCTGCCTGCGCGGCAAGCCGGGCTGGGGCGACAACATCGCGCTGCTGACCACCATGGTCAACACCTGGGGCGGGCAGTGGTTCGACATGCAGTGGAAGCCGCAGATCGACACGCCCGCGTGGCGGCAGGCGGTCGGCTTCTATGTGGACCTGATGAAGGCCTACGGCCCGCCGGGCGCGGCGTCCAACAGCTTCAACGAGAACCTCGCGCTGTTCAACGAAGGCAAGTGCGCGGCCTGGGTGGACGCCACCATCGCGGCCTCGTTCGTGAGCGATCCGAAGCAGTCGAAGGTGGCCGACAAGGTGGCCTACGCGGCCGCGCCGGTCGCCACCACGCCCAAGGGCGCGAACTGGCTCTGGACCTGGAACCTGGCGATCCCCGCCAGTTCGAAGAAGGCCGACGCGGCGCAGACCTTCGTGAAGTGGGCCACGTCCAAGGAGTACGTGCAGCTCGTGGCGAAGACGCACGGCTGGCACGCCGTGCCCACCGGCACGCGCCAGTCCACCTACGCGAACCCCGAGTTCCAGAAGGTGGCGGCGTTCGCCGCGGCCGAGAAGCGCGCCATCGACAGCACGCGCCTGAACGACGCCACGCTGCCGCGCTCGCCCTACGTCGGCGTGCAGTACGCCGCGATCCCCGAGTTCCAGGCCATCGGCATCGCGGTGGGCCAGCAGATCAGTGCGGCGCTCTCCGGCAAGGCGACGGTGGAGCAGGCGCTCAAGACCTCGCAGACGCTCGCCGAGCGCGAGATGAAGAAGGCCGGCTACCCCAAGTGACGCGGCCGCGCCGCTGCCCGCACGCCGGTCCGGCGTGCCGGGCATGCGCCGCCCCGCCTGCCTCCCAGGACCCCTGCCATGACCCGTCTCCTTCCCCGCGCCCTGATGGCGCCGGCGGTGGCCGCGCTGCTGTGCTGGATGCTCGTGCCGCTGCTGATGACGATCTATTTCTCGCTCGTCAACTACAACCTCATGCAGCCGGGCGAGCATGCGTTCGCCGGCTGGAGCAACTACGCGTTCTTCGTCACCGACCCGGACTTCATCCCCGCCGTGCTCAACACGCTGCTGTTCCTCGCGAGCGTGGTGGCGATCACGGTGGTGCTGGGCGTGCTGCTGGCGCTGCTGGTGAACGAGCCCTTCCCGGGCCGCGGCATCGTGCGGGTGCTGCTGATCTCGCCGTTCTTCGTGATGACCGCGGTCAACGCGCTGCTCTGGAAGCACATGATGATGAACCCGATCTACGGCGTGCTGGCCAGCTTCTGCAAGGCGCTCGGCTTGCCGCCCGTGGACTGGCTCACCGACGTGCCGCTGCTGTCGATCATCGTCATGGTGGCCTGGCAATGGCTGCCCTTCGCGTGCCTGATCTTCATCACCTCGCTGCAGTCGCTGGACCGCGAGCAGATGGAGGCCGCGCGCATGGATGGCGCCAACGCGCTGCAGCGTTTCCGCTACCTGACGCTGCCGCACCTGGCGCGGCCCGTGGCGGTGGTGGTGATGATCGAGATGATCTTTCTGCTCTCGGTGTTCGCTGAGATCGCGATCACCACGGCCGGCGGCCCCGGCAACGAGAGCACGAACCTCACCTACCTGATCTACAAGCAGTCGCTCATGAACTTCGACGTGGGCGTGGCCTCGGCGGGCGCGTTGTTCGCCGTGGTGCTGGCCAACATCGTCTCGTTCTTCCTGGTCCGCATCGTCGGCCGGAGCCTGGACTGAAAGGAACGCGATGCCGATCCCCGAACGCATTTCCGCCGGCACCCTGCTGCGCACCGGCGCGGCCTGGGGCGTGGCCCTGCTGCTGTTCTTCCCGCTGGGCTGGCTGTTCCTCACGGCCTTCAAGACCGAGCTGCAGGCGATCGCCGTGCCCCCGCACTTCTTCTTCGAGCCCACGCTCGCGAACTTCGGCGAGGTGCAGCGGCGCAGCGATTACCTGCTGTATGCGCGCAACTCGCTCGTCACGAGCCTGGGCTCGACGCTGATCGGCCTGGCGATCGCGGTGCCCGCCGCGTACTCGATGGCGTTCTTCCGCACGCGGCGCACGCGCGACATCCTCATGTGGATGCTCTCCACCAAGATGATGCCGGCCGTGGGCGCGCTGCTGCCGGTCTACGTGCTCGCGCAGACCGCGGGCCTGCTCGATTCGCTCACCGCGCTCACGGTGGTGTTCACGCTCTCGAACCTGCCCATCATGGTGTGGATGCTCTACAGCGCCTTCAAGGACATCCCGCACGAGATCCTGGAGGCCGCGCGCATGGACGGCGCGGGCCTGTGGACCGAGTTCCGCCACCTCGTGCTGCCGCTGGCCGCGGGCGGCATCGCCTCCACGGGGCTGCTGTGCCTGGTGCTGAGCTGGAACGAGGCGTTCTGGGCGCTCAACCTCAGCAGCGCCAAGGCAGGCACGCTGGCCACGCTGATCGCCTCTTATTCGAGCCCCGAGGGCCTCTTCTGGGCCAAGCTGTCGGCCGCCTCGCTGATGGCCATCGCGCCCATCGTGGTGTTCGGCTGGTTCAGCCAGAAGCAGCTCGTGCAGGGCATGACCTTCGGCGCCGTCAAGTAAGCAACGCAGCGGCCCGCCCGCGCAAGGAAAGGAGACATTTCCCATGGCCTATCTGCAACTGCAGGACATCCGCAAGAGCTTCGGCGAGGCGCACATCATCCAGGGCGTGGAGCTGTCGATCCAGCAGGGCGAGTTCGTCGTCTTCGTGGGCCCCTCGGGCTGCGGCAAGTCCACGCTGCTGCGCCTGATCGCGGGGCTGGAGCCCGTGACCGAGGGGCGCATCACGCTCGACGGCCGCGACATCACGCGCGTGCCCTCGGGCCAGCGCGATCTCGCCATGGTCTTCCAGAGCTATGCGCTCTACCCGCACATGAGCGTGTTCGACAACATGTCCTTCGCGCTGCGGCTCGCGGGCGCGCCGAAGGACGAGATCCGCCGCAAGGTGGAGCAGGCCGCCGGCGTGCTGAACCTCACGCCCTACCTGCAGCGCACGCCGCGGGAGCTGTCGGGCGGGCAGCGCCAGCGCGTGGCCATCGGCCGCGCCATCGTGCGCGCGCCCAAGGTGTTCCTGTTCGACGAACCGCTCTCCAACCTCGACGCCGCGCTGCGCGGCAACACGCGCGTGGAGATCCACAAGCTGCACAAGGCGCTGGGCGCGACCACGCTCTACGTCACGCACGACCAGGTGGAGGCGATGACGCTCGCCGACCGCGTGGTGGTGTTCCGCGACGGCCGCATCGAGCAGGTGGGCTCGCCGCTCGAACTCTACGACCGCCCCGCCAACCAGTTCGTGGCGCAGTTCATCGGCATGCCGTCGATGAACCTCATTGCCGCGGGCCGGGTGCCGGCGCTGGCCGCCGCGGCGGGTACGCGCCTGCCCGCGGACGGCACGCTGGGCGCGCGGCCCGAGGCGCTGCGCGTGCATGCGGGCGGCGGTACGGTGCCCGCGCTCTCGGTGCCCGGCCGCGTCGAACTCATCGAGGCGCTGGGGGCCGACACGCTGA
The DNA here is from genome assembly GCF_900112675.1 of Paracidovorax konjaci. Lineage (GTDB taxonomy): Bacteria > Pseudomonadota > Gammaproteobacteria > Burkholderiales > Burkholderiaceae_C > Paracidovorax > Paracidovorax konjaci. Next base: position 8,638 of record NZ_FOMQ01000001.1, read on the forward strand.
TCCACGTCGATCTGGACGGCGTGCCCGTCATCGCGCGCCAGGGCGAGCGCACGCCGCTCGTCCCGGGCGATGCCGTGGCGGTGGCGTTCGACCCCGGCGCGCTGCATTGCTTCGACCGCGCCGGCCGCGCGCTCGCTCCCGCCTCGGCCTGAGCGCCGCCCGATCCGCCCCTGCCTGTTCTTCCACCGCCGTTCCATCGCACCTATGCCGCAGACGACCGACGCGACCGCCTCTCCCTCCCTTGCCTGCCTGACGGTGCTGCACCTGGGCCTGGGCTCCTTCCACCGCGCGCACCAGGCGGTCTACCTGCAGCGGCTGCTGGATGCGGGCGATGGCGGCGACGGCGTGCGCTGGACGCTCTCGGGCGCCAACCTCCGCCCCGACATGGCCGACACCATCGCCGCGCTGGCCGCGCAGGGCGGGGCCTACACGCTGGAGACCGTGTCGCCCGCGGGCGAGGTGCACTACCAGCGCATCGGGGCGATCCGCGAGGTCATTCCGTACGTGCCCGGCATCGCGGCCGTGGTGGCGCGCGGCGCCCACCCCGCCACGCGCATCGTCTCCTTCACGGTGACCGAGGCCGGCTACGCACTGGACGATGCCGGCCGGCTCGACACGCGCGTGCCCGAGGTGGCGGCCGACATCGCCCGCGCGCGCCAGGGCCAGGCGGGCGAGACGGTCTACGGCGCCGTCTGCGCCATCCTGCGCGCGCGGCAATCGGCGCAGGCCGGCCCGCTCACGCTGCTCAACTGCGACAACCTGCGCCACAACGGCGACCGCTTCCGTGCGGGCCTGCGCGACTTCCTCGCCCACGCGGGGCTGGACGACCTCGCCGCCTGGGCCGAGGCCCACACGAGCTGCCCGAACGCCATGGTGGACCGCATCACGCCGCGCCCGCCGCCCGAGCTGCGGGAGCGCGTGCGCGCGGCCACCGGCTGGGACGATGCCGCGCCCGTCACGGCCGAGAGCTTTCTGCAGTGGGTGATCGAAGACCGCTTCGTCGCGGGCCGCCCGGACTGGGAGCGCGTGGGCGTGGAGATGGTCGCGTCCGTCGCGCCGCATGAAGAGGCCAAGATCCGCATCCTCAACGCCAGCCACAGCTGCATCGCCTGGGCCGGCACGCTCGCGGGCCTGCAGTTCATCCACGAAGGCACGCGCACGCCGGCCATCCACCGCATGGCGTGGGATTACGTCACGCACGATGTGATCCCGTGCCTGTCGCGGCCCGGCGCGCCCAGCCCCGTGGACCTGCCCGCCTACCGCGACGTGGTGCTGGAGCGCTTCGGCAACCCGGCCATCCGCGACACCAACCAGCGCGTGGCGGCCGACGGCTTCGCCAAGATTCCCGGCTTCATCGCGCCCACCGTGCGCGAACGGCTCGCGCAGGGCCAGCCCATCGACGGCGTGGCGATGCTGCCCGCGCTGTTCCTGGCCTTCCTGCAGCGCTGGCACCATGGGTTGCTGCCCTACGCCTACCAGGACCAGGCCATGGACCCGGACGCCGCCCACGCGATCTGCGCCGCGCCCGACCCCGTGGCCGCGCTCTGCGCCCATGCGGGGCTGTGGGGCGGCCTGGCGGGCGACGCGCGGCTGGTGGATGCGGTGCGTCGCGCCAGCGCGCGCGTGGCGGCCTTCCTGGCGGGCTGATTCCCATGCGCATCGCATTCATCGGCGAATCGCTGATCGACTTCACCGCCACGGGCGGCCTGGCCTTCCAGGGCCATCCGGGCGGCGCGCCGGGCAACTGCGCCGTGGCCGCGGCGCGGCTGGGGCAGCCCACGGGCTACGTGTCGCAGCTCTCGCACGACCTGTTCGGCGAGCGGCTGTTCGCGCACCTGCAGGGCAACGGCGTGGACATGCGCTTCGTGCTGCGCAGCGATGCGCCCTCCACGCTGGCCTTCGTCGAGCGCGGCGCGGGCGGCAGCAACCGCTATGCGTTCTACCTGCAGGGCACGGCCGACACGCTGTGGGCGCCGGCCGAGCTGCCCGTGCTGCCCGGGTCGTGCCGCTTCGTGCAGTTCGGCTCCATCGCGCTGCTGCACGGGCCCGCGGCCACGCGCATCGTGGACCTGGTCGCCGCGCAGCGCGGCCGGCGCGTGGTGGTCTTCGACCCGAACGTGCGGCCTTCGCTGATCCCCGACCTCGCGGCCTGGCGCGTGCGCTGCCGCGGCTGGATGGCGCTGGCCGATCTGGTCAAGCTCAGCGACGAGGACGCGGCGGCGATCTCGCCGGGCCTCGCGCTGCCGGAGGCGGCGGCCGAATACCTCGCGCTCGGCGCGCGGGCCGTGGCCATCACGCGCGGCGCGCAGGGGGCCGTGCTGTACCGGCCGGGGCACGCCCCCCTGGCCGTGCGGCCGCCCGCCGTGGCGGTGGCCGACACCATCGGCGCGGGCGACACCTTCGGGGCGGCGCTGATCGTGGCGCTGCTGGAAGCCGGCGTGTCGCAGGCCGAGGAGCTGGCCGCGCTGCCGGCGGCCGCGTGGCAGGCCGCGCTGCGTTTCGCCGCCACGGCCGCCGCGCTCAACTGCGCGCGCGAGGGCGCGGATCCGCCGCTGCGCGCCGCGCTCGACGCGGCCCTGCATGCCACGGGCGCTGGGGAAGATGCCGTGGGCGCCGCGGCGCGCGGGTGATACCGTGGCGCCCCGACTCCGCCCCTTCGCGGCCTTTGGCCCCGCACCGAACCGATGACGACCGCCATGCCCTCCGCGCGCACCCGTCCGCCCCGCCAGCGCCACCCCGAACTGGAACGCGACTTCGCGCGCTCGCCCGCGCTCGGCTACGAGGACGCGGAAGACACGGGGCTCGTGCGCTGCCTCGCCCACGGCGTGCCCAGCCCGCTGGTGCGCTGGCATTTCCATGAAGAGTACGAACTGCACCTCATCACCGAGACCTCGGGCCGCGCCTTCGTGGGCGACTGGATCGGCCCCTTCGGGCCCGGCCACCTCGTGCTCTGCGGGCCGCGCCTGCCGCACAACTGGATCTCGCTCGACACGCCCGAGGGCGGCGCGCCGGGCCGCGACCGCGTGATCCAGTTCCGCCACGACCCGGTCGCGCGCGCGGCCGAGTCCATCGCCGAACTGCGCGACGTGCTGCCGCTGCTGGACCGCGCGCGCCACGGCATCGAATTCTTCGGCATGGCGGCGGCCGCGCAGGCGCACTGGGACGCCGTGAAGGCCAGCCGCGGCCTGCGCCGCTTCGCGGTGTTCTGCGACTTCCTGGCCGACCTGGCCGAGTGCACCGACTACCGGCTGCTGTCCACCGTGCAGATGCAGGGCGTGGAAGGCGAGGTGCAGGTGGACCAGATCAACCGCATCGTCAACCGCATCCTGGCGGACATGGCCGAACCCATCAGCCTGTCCGCCGCCGCGGCCGAACTGGGCATGAGCGAGAGCCGCTTCAGCCGCTTCTTCCGGCGCTCCACGGGCAACAGCTTCACCGATTTCGTGAGCCGCCTGCGCATCAACAGCGCCTGCCAGCTCCTCATGCAGACCGACCACTACGTGACCGACATCTGCTACCAGGTGGGCTTCAACAACGTCGCCAACTTCAACCGCCGGTTCCTGGAGATCAAGGGCATGACCCCCACGGAGTTCCGCCGCCAGGCCGAAAGCCGCTTCGGAAGCTGATGCACATGAATGCTACTGAATTGATAGCAAACTATTCAATGGAATCGGCGGCATGGAAGGGTTTTCATCCATGAGCGGCATGTTCCTCGGGCTGGACCTGGGCACCTCGGAGCTGAAGGCGCTGCTGCTCGGCGCGGACCACCGCATCGTCGGCACGGCGCGCGCGCCGCTGGCGGTGGACCGGCCGCGGCCGCTGTGGTCCGAGCAGGCGCCGGCGCAGTGGGCGCAGGCGCTCGAATCGGTCATGCACGACCTGCGCGCCGCGCACGCGCCGGCGCTGCTGCAGGTGCGCGCCGTGGGGCTTTCGGGCCAGATGCACGGTGCCGTGCTGCTGGGCGGGCGCGGCGAGGTGCTGCGCCCGGCCATCCTCTGGAACGACGGGCGCAGCGCGGCGCAATGCGCGGCCCTCACCCGCGCCGTGCCGCGGCTCGGCGACATCGCCGGCAACCTCGCGATGCCGGGCTTCACGGCGCCCAAGCTGCTCTGGGTGCGCGAGCACGAGCCCGAGGTGTTCGCGCGCACCGAGCGCGTGCTGCTGCCCAAGGACTGGCTGCGTTTCATGCTGACCGGCGAGGCCGTGAGCGACCCCTCCGACGCCTCCGGCACGCTGTGGCTGGACGTGGGCCGGCGCGACTGGTCCGACACCCTGCTGGCCGCCACCGGCCTCACGCGCGCGCACATGCCGCGCCTCGTGGAGGGCTGTGCGCCCTCGGCCCGGCTGCGGCCCGAACTGGCCGCGCGCTGGGGGCTGGGGGAGGGCGGCGGCGCGGACGTGGTGGTGGCCGGCGGCGGCGGCGACAACGCCGCCAGCGCCGTGGGCATGGGCATCGTGGCGGCGGGGCAGGGCTTCGTGTCGCTGGGCACGTCGGGCGTGATCTTCGTCGCCACCGACCGGTTCGCGCCCGACCCGGCGCGCGCCGTGCATGCGTTCTGCCACGCGCTGCCGGGCCGCTGGCACCAGATGGCCGTGATGCTCTCGGCGGCCAGCGCCGTCACCTGGGCCACGCGCTGCCTGGGCCTGCCGGACGAGGCCGCGCTGCTCGCCGAGGCCGCCGGCGTGGAGCCCGGCGCGCGGCGCCGCGCGCCGCTCTTCCTGCCCTACCTGTCGGGCGAACGCTCGCCGCACAACGACGCGCATGCCCAGGGCGTGCTTTTCGGCCTCACGCATGCGCACGGGCGTGCCGACATCGCCTACGCGGTGGCCGAGGGCGTGGCGCTGGGCCTGCGCGACGGGCTGGACACGCTGCAGCGCCCCGCCGACGCCCTGGCCCTGGTGGGCGGCGGCGCGCGCAGCCGGTGGTGGGCACAGTTGCTGGCCGATGCGCTGGAAGTGCCGCTGGCGCTGGGCGAGGGCGGCGAAGCCGGCGGCGCGCTGGGCGCGGCGCGCCTGGGCTGGCTGGCGGCCGGCGGCGACGAGGCACGGGTCTGCACCGCGCCGGCCGTGCGCGAACGGTTCCTGCCGCGCGCCGCCGAAGCCGCGCTGCTGCGCGAGCGCCACGTGCGCTTCCGCGCGCTCTATCTGGCACTGCGGGCTGCCTTTCCGGTCGATTGACGCCATCGGCACCCAAATCGCTTCCATGCCGCCGGATAATCTCGATCGTTTGCTATTAAAAATGTAGCAAACGATGCGGAAATGCGCCGTTCGTGACGGCGCCGTCTGTGCCGGCCTGCGGGATCGGCTGCCGCCGGCGTCGCCACCGCGCAACACTGCCCTTCCCCGGGTCGCGCTGATTTCTAAAATGATAATTGTTATCAATTGCATTAAATAGATTCATCATGCCGATTCGCAAGACCCCCGGCGCGGTCCGGGCCGTGCTGGCCGCGGGCCTGCTGCCCTGGGCGGCCGCCCATGCCGCGGACGCCACCCTCTCCGAAGTGCGCGTGGACGCCAATGCCGAAAAGGAAAGCGCCACCGGCCCCGTCGTGGGCTACCGCGCGCGCAACGCGGCCACCGCCACCAAGACCGACACGCCGCTCTCCGAAACGCCGCAGTCCGTCACCGTCGTCACGCGCGACCAGATGGTGGACCAGGGCGCCACCACCTTCCAGGGCGCGCTGCTCTACGCGGCCGGCGTGCGCAGCGATGCCTACGGGCTGGACAGCCGCTCCGACAGCGTGCGGGTGCGCGGCAGCTACCCGGACATCTACCTCGACGGCCTGCGCCAGAGCTACAACTGGTACACCAGCACGGCGCCCGTGGAGCCCTACGCCCTGGAGCGGCTCGAAGTGCTGCGCGGCCCCTCGGGCATGCTGTTCGGCGCGGGCACCGTGGCGGGCGTGGTCAACATGGTGAGCAAGCGCCCGCAGCAGGAAGCCCAGCGCGAGGTGGGCGTGCAGATCGGCAGCTGGAACCGCAAGCAGCTGCAGGCCGACCTGACCGGCCCGCTCACGGCCGACGGTCAGTGGTCGTACCGCCTCGTCGCGCTCGGCCGCGATGCCGACACCCAGGTGGACCACGTGCCCAACGACCGCCGCCTGCTTGCCCCGTCGCTCGCCTGGCGGCCGAACGCGGCCACCTCGCTCGTCCTGCAGGCTTTCTGGCAGAAGGACCACTCGGGCAGCACCTCGCAGTTCCTGCCCTGGTCGGGCACGCTGCTGCCGAACCCCAACGGCCAACTCCCCACGAGCCGTTTCATCGGCGAGCCGGGCGACTACTACGACACGGAGCGCAGCTCGCTCGGCTACCTGTTCGAGCACCGCTTCGACGACGCCTGGACGTTGCGCCAGAACCTGCGCTGGACACGCAACGAGAACCGGGGCGCCTACCACTACGCGGACTTCTTCACCATTCCGGGCGGCTGGGGCGCCGATCCGGTCAACCAGCGCATGATCGGGCGGCTCTACGGCGTGAACGTCACCCGCACGCACATGGCCGCCGTCGACAGCAGCCTGCTGGGCCGGCTGCGCACGGGCGCGGCGGAGCACCAGCTGCTGCTGGGCTTCGACTGGAACCGCCAGGCCGAGAACAAGGCCGAATCGGGCGACAGCTACAACCAGCCCATCGACGCCTACGCGCCGGTGTACGGCAACCGGCTGACCCCCACGCTCATCGACCAGCCGAAGAACGTGCAGCGGCAGAACGGCATCTACGTGCAGGACCAGGTCAAGCTGGACCGCTGGATCGTGGTCGCCGGCCTGCGCCACGACCGCGCGGTGAACGCCGTGGCGGGCTCGCCGGACGACCGCAGCAGCGCCACCACGAAGCGCCTGGGCGTGATGTACCAACTCGGCGGCGGCTGGACGCCCTACGTCAGCTACGCGGAATCCTTCAGCCCGGTGAGCGGCACCAATGCCTACGGCGCCCGCTTCAAGCCGCTGCAGGGCGAGCAGGTGGAAGTCGGCGTGAAATACCTGCCCGAAGGCGGCTCCACGGCTTTCACGGCGGCCGTCTACGACCTGAAGGAAAAGAACCAGAAGACCGCCGACCCGACGAACCCCATGAACTCGCTGCAGGCCGGCCAGACCCGCAACAAGGGACTGGAGCTGGAACTGAAGACGCGCGTCTCGGCGGCCTTCGACGTGCTCGCGCACTACAACTACACCGACGTCGATCCCGCGCTCGAAGGTCTGCCGCGCAACCAGGCGGCCGTCTGGGGGCTCTACCGGTTCTCGATCGGCGGCGTGCGCGGTTTCTCGGTGGGTGCGGGCGCGCGTTATCTCTCCGCGTTCCGCGATGGGTCCGGGCCGCGCGTGCCCTCCGCGCTGGTGGGCGACGCGGTGCTGGCCTACGACAGCCAGGAGTGGCGCTACGCCCTCAACATCAACAACGTGGCCGACAAGCAGTACATGAGCACCTGCCTGTCGCGCGGCGACTGCTGGTGGGCCACGCGCCGCAACGTGGTGCTGAGCGCCACCTACCGGTTCTGAGCCACCGCGGGCGGGCAGCCGCCTGCCCGCGCCGGCGCATGCGCGCCAGAAAAAAAAGCCCGCAGGCTTCGCAGCCTGCGGGCTTTTTCGATGGCCGGGGGCCGGGCGTGGATTACATGCCCATGCCGCCCATGCCGCCCATGTCGGGCATGGCAGGCGCTGCAGCTTCGTCCTTCGGAGCCTCGGCCACCATGGCTTCGGTCGTCAGCAGCAGCGAAGCCACGGAAGCGGCGTTCTGCAGGGCCGTACGGGTCACCTTCGTCGGGTCCAGAATGCCCATTTCGAGCATGTCGCCGTAGGTGTCGTTGGCGGCGTTGAAGCCGTAGTTGCCCTTGCCGCCCAGCACGGCGTTGACCACCACCGAAGGCTCGCCACCGGCGTTGGCCACGATCTCGCGCAGGGGCGCTTCGATGGCCTTCAGGATCAGCTTGATGCCGGCGTCCTGGTCGGCGTTGTCACCCTTGATCTCGCCCACGGCCTGCTTGGCGCGCAGCAGGGCCACGCCACCGCCGGCCACGATGCCTTCTTCCACGGCAGCGCGGGTGGCGTGCAGCGCGTCTTCCACGCGTGCCTTCTTTTCCTTCATTTCGACTTCGGTGGCTGCGCCGACCTTGATCACCGCCACGCCGCCGGCCAGCTTGGCCACGCGTTCCTGCAGCTTCTCACGGTCGTAGTCGCTCGTCGCTTCCTCGATCTGGATGCGGATCTGCTTCACGCGGGCTTCGATGTCGGCAGCGGCACCGGAGCCATCGATGATGGTGGTGTTTTCCTTGCCCACTTCGATGCGCTTGGCCTGGCCCAGGTCGGCCAGCGTCACTTTCTCGAGCGTCAGGCCCACTTCCTCGGCGATCACCTTGCCGCCCGTCAGGATGGCGATGTCTTCCAGCATGGCCTTGCGGCGGTCGCCGAAGCCAGGCGCCTTCACGGCCACGACCTTCAGGATGCCGCGGATCGTGTTCACCACCAGCGTTGCCAGGGCTTCGCCCTCGACTTCTTCGGCAATGATCAGCAGCGGACGGCCGGCCTTCGCGACTTGCTCCAGCGTGGGCAGCAGGTCACGGATGTTGCTGATCTTCTTGTCGAACAGCAGCACGAAGGGGTTGTCCAGCAGGGCGGCCTGCTTTTCGGGGTTGTTGATGAAGTAGGGCGACAGGTAGCCGCGGTCGAACTGCATGCCTTCGACGACATCCAGCTCGTTGTCCAGGCTCTTGCCGTCTTCCACGGTGATCACGCCTTCCTTGCCGACCTTGTCCATCGCGTCGGCAATGATCTTGCCGATGGATTCGTCGGAGTTGGCGGAGATCGAACCCACCTGGGCGATTTCCTTGGAGGTCGTCGTGGCCTTGGAAACCTTCTTCAGCTCGGCGACCAGGGCCGTCACGGCCTTGTCGATGCCGCGCTTCAGGTCCATCGGGTTCAGGCCGGCGGCCACGTACTTGGAGCCTTCGCGCACGATGGCCTGGGCCAGCACGGTGGCGGTGGTGGTGCCGTCACCGGCGTTGTCGCTGGTCTTGGAAGCCACTTCCTTCACGAGCTGGGCGCCCATGTTCTGCAGCTTGTCCTTCAGTTCGATTTCCTTGGCCACGGACACACCGTCCTTGGTCACGGTGGGGGCGCCGAAGGAGCGCTCGAGCACCACGTTGCGGCCCTTGGGGCCCAGGGTCACCTTGACGGCGTTGGCGAGGATGTTCACGCCTTCGACCATGCGAGCGCGGGCTTCGCCGCCGAAAACTACGTCTTTTGCTGCCATTTTGATTCTCCGGATTCAGTCAACAGGAAGGTGGAAATGCGCTTGTCAGCGGATCACTTCTCGACGACCGCGAACAGGTCGTCTTCCTTCATCACGAGCAGTTCGTCGCCATGGACCTTGACGGTCTGGCCCGAATACTTGCCGAACAGGACGCGGTCGCCGACCTTGACGCTCAGCACGCTCAGCTCGCCCTTGTCGTTCTTCTTGCCAGGACCCACGGCCAGCACTTCACCTTGATCGGGCTTTTCAGCGGCGTTGTCGGGGATCACGATGCCGGAGGCCGTCGTGGTTTCGCTTTCAATGCGCTTGACGATCACGCGATCGTGCAGGGGGCGAAGGTTCATTTGCATCTCTCCTGAGTCAGTAAAGGATTGCGACATCGACAAGACGCCCGCAGGGGCGGGCGTCGGGATCTTCAGCGGCCGTGTCCCACAGGATTGTTAGCACTCGTCCGCTTCGAGTGCTAATGATACGGGCATTTATTGGCGTTTCAAGAGCCCGGGTTGCAACCAAAGCGCACGGACCGGGCGCGAAAAGATGCCGGGACGGTACGGCATTCGCGTGACTTTTCCGGGACGGTGCCCCGTCCTGCAGGAGCGCGCCGAAGGCCTCCTGCGACGTGCCCCGGTGCGGGAGCCGATCAGGCGCCCGACAGCCAATGCCTGAGTTCTGCCACGGCCTGGGGTTGCCGCTGCTTGCGCGGCGACACCAGGTAGTACCCCGCGTCGGTCCGCATTGCGTGGGGAAAGATCTGCACCAGGCGGCCCGCGGACAGATCCTGGGCCACGAAGTCCTGCTGGACCAGCGCCACGCCCTGGCCCGTGAGCGCGGCGTCGATGGCCAGTGTGGTCTGGTTGAACCAGATGGCCTGCGGCGGCGTTGTCGCGGCCTGACCGGCGCAGTGTTCCAGGTACTGGTCCCAGGGCGATTGCGAGTCGTGCAGCAGCACATACCGGCCAGCGGCCGGGGCCGCGGGCATCGACCCGGAGCCATCGAGCCACCGGGCACTGCCGACCGCCACCAGGCATTCCTCGAACAGCAGGTCGGCCTGGAGTCCCGGGCCGAAAGGGGGGCGGCCATACCGCACGGCCAGGTCCACGGCCTCCGTGTGGAAGTGCGACAGCCGCTCGGTCGCGAGGATGCGCAAGTCCACGCCGGGATGGAGGCGCGTGTAGTCCGCCAGTCTCGGGATGAGCCATTTGGCGGCAAACGTGGGCGTGACACTGACCGTGAGGCGCAGGGGCTCGGGCCGCAGGCCCTGGGTGGCTTCGGCCAGCATCTCGAAGGCACGGCGCACGCCCACCACGTAGCGCTGCCCGTTCTGCGTCAGCGCCAGCGTGCGGGGCTGGCGCTCGAACAGCTTCAGGCCGAGGTCTGCCTCCAGCGCACGGATCTGCTGCGCCACGGCGCCCTGGGTCACACCCAGCTCCAGCCCGGCCAGCCGGAAATTCAGGTGCCGGCTGGCCACTTCGAACGCACGCAGGGCATTGAGGGACGGCGTGGAACCGAGAGGGTTGCTCATAGGTGTAGATTTTCTACTGAATCGAAGCAGTTATTCCCCTGCATCCGATCGGTTTGCCCGCCAGGAAAAGAGAAACAATTCCTGCACATCTGCCGGGTGGCGGGTGGAAGGGGCGATTGATGGCAGTAGAAAAAGTGGCAGTGATCACGGCCAGAGGAACGGGCATCGGCGCAGCCGCGGCGCGCCGGCTAGCGGCGGACGGCTTTCGGGTGGGCATCCTTTCCTCGTCCGGCAGGGGCGAGGCCATCGCCGAAGAACTGGGCGGCATCGGCATCACCGGATCGAACCAGTCGGTGGAAGATATCGGCCGGCTCGTGGATCGCGTGCAGGACCGGTGGGGGCGCATCGATGCACTCGTCAACAGTGCGGGTCACGGGCCGCGCGCTCCCCTGCTCGAACTGTCCGACGAGCAGTGGCTGCAGGGTCTGGAAACGTACCTGCTCAATGTGGTCCGCCCTACCAGGCTCGTCGCGCCCATCATGCAGAGGCAGCAGGCTGGCGCGATCGTCAATATCTCATCGGCCTGGGCGCTGGAGCCGAGCGCGTTGTTTCCGGCCTCTTCCATCATCCGGGCAGGCCTCGCGTCGTTCACCCGGATCTTTGTCGACAGCTATTCCCGCGACAACATCCGCATGAACAACGTGCTGCCCGGCTGGATCGACAGCCTGCCGGTGTGGGAGGAGCGCCGCGCCAGCGTGCCCCTCCGGCGGTACGGCAGGGTCGAGGAGGTGGCGGCCACGGTGGCTTTCCTGGTATCCGGAGGCGCGGCCTACATCACCGGGCAGAACCTGCGGGTCGACGGCGGGCTGATGCGGTCCCCCTGACGGGCAACCGCATCCTCTGCCGCAGGGCTACGGCCCTGACCCCGGCCCGGGCTCTGGCGCCGCGCGGGCCCACAGGCTGACTCCGGTCAGCAGCGCCCCCGCACACCACAAATAGAAGAACAGCGTGGTCAGGTGGGCCGCGATACCGCTCAGGCCCAGCCACAGCGCGGCGATCGACAGCACCAGGGCCGCCACCGCGCCCAGGAAGAGCGGGCCCCCAGGCACACCATAGAGCCTGCTGGCCCAGCGGGGGCGGAAAGCTTCCAGGGCAGGGCGCGCAGCGTGCATGGCGAGCCACCATGCGGCGACGGCAACGATGGCCCCCATGGTGATCCAGAGGTTCTCGCGCCGCACGACCTGGGGCGAAGCCAAGCCTATGGCGTACAGCCCGGCGCTGCATGCTCCCACGAGGAGGGCCGGACTGGCCACTGCCGTGCGCAGGAATGGCACACCCCTGGCCAGGGTGGAGTGTCCCGGCAGCAGGGCGGCCGCAGCCAGCAGGGCTGCATAGGTCAGCGGCTGCTTCGGGAAGCCGGAAGTACCCGCCAGCCAGGCCAGCCAGGCCAGCCACAGCACCGCCACGGTGGCGCGGAGCGGGGCCAGGGCTGCCGGAGCGCCGACGCGCGGAAACCAGAGCCCGATGCACACCGTCAGGACCAGCAACCCGCCGGCCGCGATGAACCAGGGCGCGTCCGGACCCCCGCGGCCACCGCGCCAGATCCAGAAGCAGGCCAGCGCGACCCCCGCCACCTTGAGCACAGGTTCTCCATACAGGGACACCGCCGTTCGAAGGCGAGCCCACGCACTGCGGAGCGCGCGGCTTTCGTGGCCCGGCACTGTCCAGCGCCCTGCCGCGGCCTGCAGTGCCGGCATGCGGAGAGTCGCCAGCAACACCGCGACGGCAAAGAACACCAGCCAGGCACTTTGCAGGCGCAACCCCGCCTCGGGGGACGGCGCTGCCTGCAGGGACTGGCGGCGCCCGGCCTCCTGCCGTTCGGCGAGCCGGGGCCACAGCGCGGGCTCTGCCACCCAGGTGATGCGCCGCAGTTCGAACAGGTCCTCGTCGTCCCAGTGCACGGCCGGTGCCGGCTGCCCCTCGGCACCGATCCATGGCCCGTAGTCCAGCCACATCGGGGCAGGCAATGCCGGGAAGTCCTTCAGTGCGCTCCGGTCCGGTTGCAGCGCCGCGTGGCCCGTGCCCAGACGCAGGACCAGCCCGTCCGCAAGGGCCTGGCGCACCGAAGGCACCGTGCCGACCCCCAGAACGACGCCCAGTTCAGCCCCGGGCGCGGGTGGCGTGGAGAGGTGGGCCGTCCACGCCATGGTCAGGACCGTTTCGTCGGCTGCGAAACCGCCCTTCCTCAGTACCTCGGAGAGTCCGGTCTGCCACTCCGTGTCCACCGGGCACAGGCGCTGCCGGGCGTGTGAACCCTGATCGCCTGTCACTTCCAGCGTGAGCCAGCACGCTTCGGAAGGCACCGCGCCGGTTCCCTGCGTGATGCGGGCCTGGAGCAGGTCGCCGGCGCGCAATGGCGCAGGGGAGCTGTTCCAGCGATAGGTGCCATCCGCCAGCAATCCCGTCTGGCGCGCCAGCGATTGGGGCAGCAGCTTCCAGCCGGGGCGCGGCTGCTCCACGATCAGGGACTGCGGAACGGCGTCGGAACGGAAGATGCCGATGCCGGCCAGGGTCCATTCCTCTGTCGTCCCCGTGGGTTGGAAGCGCACGCGGACGGCGTTGACCCGGCTTCCCATCGGCAGGCCGGGGGGCAGAAGCTGCGCCCGGTTCGGGCCCACCTCGAACCGCTCTACGGCCCCGGAGTCCAGTTGCAGCTCTGCATGGAGTGTGTCGAACTGCCGCGCACCTGCGGGCATATCCACATAGATGCGAAGCTGCGGCTGCACGGCGACGTCCGTCTTCCATTCCAACTGCGCAGTGCGGATGCCCGAGGCCTGCATGCCCTCCTTGCCCACGGTGGCGACTGGCTTGTCACCCGTCCATTGCCAGCGGGCCTCCCAGCCGGGCAACTCGGCGTGGAACCCGGGGATTTCGCTGGGCTTCAGCGCCGGCTGGGCCTGGGCGATCGGCAGCCAGGCCATCCATTGGAGCCATTCCACCGAGCCCTCGCGGGGCGGCAGGAACGGCCCTCCCAGCTTCTCGAGGGTCTTGCCGACCTTCGACTGGAAGACCGGTTGGGATTGCGCACGCTGCGCCTGGATCAGATGGGCCCGAATGGGGCCGAGATCGCATCCTGCGGTGCTTTGCACCACCAGGCCCACCACCTCCTGGGGCGCCTCCGGTGGCCCGCCCTGCAGGTCGCGCAAGGCAAATTGGTATCGGCGGCGAAGCTTGCCGGACGCCTCATCCTTCAGGGTCTGGATTTTTGCGGCCTGGCCGCTGTCGGCACCGGCCGCGCCCATTTCCGGATCGGCCAGCACGCGCATGCTCTGCAGGGGCTTGCGCGCGGCCACCTCGGCCTCGGTGCCCTGGTAGGCGATGAGTATTTCGGCGAGGTGCGGGTCGGTGCCCCAGCGCGCCGTGTCCGACAGTACGGACCCCAGATAGAGGGAGACCCGCGTGCGTGTTCCGTCGTCCTCCGTGCGGCTCGTGAACTCGCTGCCCGAGAGCAGTTGGGTGGCGCGTGCTCCGGTCCCTTTGCCGATGGACAGATTCACGCCACTGAGAACCGTCTTGCTCGGGAATTCCAGCTGGATCGTATGGCTGCGGCGCAGCGGCACATCCATGCGGCGCTGAAGCACCGTGAAATCGCCGTCCTGCGCGTACCGCCACCGCAGATCGGGTGCCAAGCCCAACTGGCGCCGGACGATGTACCCCAGATCCTTCTTGGCCCACTCCATCTCGTGGGGGTGCTCTGCCATCGCCTCCGCGGCATTGGTGCCATGGTCTTTCTGCAGATTCACCACCTGCCGGGACGCCCCCGGCTGCGGCGACTGCAGCACCATGTCCAGCTCTGCCGGGCAGCCGGGCCGGTAATCGTGTTCGACGACCAGCGTGCCGTACCTGCGCAGGCGGGTGGCGGACGGCGGAGACAGTTCCACGGTGGAGGTGCCCTGGCTGGTCCGTGGCGCCCCACCGGACTGGAGCGCGACGCCGAGGTCGCTGGCTTCGTCGCTGGCGAAGCGGGGCACGAGCTCTGCTTTTACGCGGTAACTGCCGGCCAGCATCGCCTCGCCGCCGCCGAGCGGCTGGATCCTCTGCCCCCAGTAGCTGGCAACGGTCGCCTGGCCGAAGGTGACTTCCTGGACAGAGCCCGGGGAGCTTGCGGCATGCGCGCCTGCTCCGGCCACGGCAAGCAGGGCAAGGCCCCGCCGCAGCGCACCCGACGTGACCTGCCAAAGGGATGAGAAATCGCGCGTCATGCTGGCGTGAAAGTGCGATCGCCCATCAGGAAACGACGAAGTTCTCTATGGCGAGCGCATCCACGCAGCCCTGCTGGTAGGCCCGGATCGCGTCTTCCGGCGTGTTGACGATGGGCTCCTCGTGCATGTTGAAACTGGTATTGACCAAGATCGGCACACCGGTGAGCTTTTCGTACTGGATCAGCACTTCGTGATACAGCGGATGTTTTTCCTTCTTGATCAGCTGAGGGCGCGCCGTTCCATCGACATGGACGACGGCAGGCGCAAGCTGCCGGTATTTTTCATGCACCTCATAAGTGATGGTCATGAATTCCGCTGCGAATTCCGAGCCTGCAACCTTGCCGGCAAGCACATCTCCTGCGCGTTCATGGGGCATCACGGGGGCGAAGGGCATGAACTCGGAGCGTTTCATGCGCTTGTTGAGCGTGTCGTTGATCTCATATTGCTTTGCCGACGCCAGAACGCTCCGGGCCCCGAGCGAGCGGGGTCCGAATTCCATGGCGCCACTGAAAAACCCCACCACACGGTTCTGTGCAATCAGGCTGGCAATGCGCTGGGCCCGAAGGGCCGGGTCGTCGATGCGCTCCACATTGGGTACTGCCGCTTTTTCGAGGGCTTTGGCCACGCGCTCGCTGCCGTAGGAAGGGCCGAGGTACATCGTGTCCAGCACCCGTCCCGAAAATGCAGGGGCCTGGCGCTTCAGGTCCAGATAAGCCGCCCCCACGCACAGTCCTTCGTCACCCATGTAAGGAGCGACAAAAATATTCTGAACGCCCTCCAGATTGAAGAGGTGCTGGTTCATCTTCACATTGGCGACCACGCCGCCCGCAAGTACCAGATTGGAGCAGCCGGTCTTTTTCAGGTAATGCCGAATGAGCTGCTTGATACTGTCCTCGAGCACCGCCTGCGCAGCCGCCGCCATGTCCTCGCGGGTGTATTGCCCATCCTGGAAATGTTGCCGGAAAGCAGAACCGGGTCGGTAATTGTTCAATTCATCCTTGAATTGCTGCATGGTCTGCCGACCACTGATGAATTTGAAATAATTGCGGGCCAGGAATATTTGCTCCGAGGGAAAGTCCCGGGCAAACATGGCATCCACGAGATCCGACTTGATCTTGATCTCGTCTCCCTCCGTGCTGATCTGGAAGAGATTGCTGAGCTTGGAATACAGCTTCGCCTTATCTCCATAGGCCGCAAGGCCTGTCAGCTTCCCTTCATGCCTGAAGATGCGAAAACCCAGGCCGCTGGTAATGGCTCCATAGAAAAACCCCAGCGATGCGTTTTCCTTGAATTCTTTAAGGCGTTTCAGTGAACCGCCCTTGCCGTGCGATACGGTCAGAGAAAGTCCGTCGCCCCCCCCATCGACAGTGACCACCAGGGCATCGTCGAATCCGCAGGCATAGTAGGCGCTCGCCGCATGGCACTCATGGTGGTCATACCATGCCGGCGTGCCGGAAATGCCCATATTGCGCAGTATGGCCTGCCATTCCGAGCGGCCGTCCTTCTTTGAAAGAAAGCGCGGTAGCAGCAACGGATTTCTCAGGCTCTTTTCCTGCTGATCCGATGGCAGAAAATCAATTTTTCTAAAACGGTGCCCGCCCGCAATGGCAACGCCGCGGACCCGGGCCATGTCGAAATTCTGCGCGACATGGGCTAGCGCATTCAACGGGATGGAGTTGTAGCATTTGATTCGGTTGAACCGCTCTTCAGATGCCGCAAAAAGAATCTTTCCTTCCGCATCGACGACGCAAACGGATGACGTATGTTGAGGCGAGATGCCGATGAACAAAGAATCGCTATTCATTTTTTCCCAAACGCTGTGTTGTATGGATGCTGCCGATGGGCGCAGGTATTTCTTTCAGGACGTCGACGCCGTTGATCTCGTAAATGCTGATATCCAGCGATCTGCAGGTCAGAGAGACACCGCAGTCTTTTTCTTCGAGGAAATGGCGGCCCAGCGATGTCAGCCGGGGGTCGGAAGAAAGCGTCTGATGGAGTTGTCGTACGTTATCCATCAGCCGGTTGTAGATGACGATGCGATTGATCCCGTGGCTCGCCAGCACATCGATGGTCCGTGGATCGGCGATGTCGCCAAACAAAGGGCGGGCTTCAGGATCCCACTGGAAGAGGCGCAGGTCTTTTGCGCCTGCGAGCGGTTTCTGGTGCACGACTTGTCCAATGACTTCAAACAACGGGGCGGTTCCCCATCGCTGGTTGTAATAAGTCATTGGATAGCTGGCTATGGCCGTGACCCGGGTGTCTTCGGCAAGGCTTTCGTAGACTTTTGCCACCTGCGAGAAGTCTGTCTTCTGGCGAATCGTCGGCGAACCGGGGTACGTCTCCGCCAGGTACCAGGTCAGAAAGACGGCCAGGCCCATCAATACCCATGAGGGCCGCTGTTTGTAGCTGGCAACGTAGATGGCCACGAGAAGGCCCGCAAAAAATGAAGCCATCTGTATGACCCGCGATACGCCGCGGAACATATCGAAAAAGACAAAATAAAGAAAATTGAAGCCCGTCAGTGCCGGTACATAAGAAGAAAGAACGACCGCGCCCGCAAAGCACAGCAACGCAGGCTTGAATGCTGGATGGCTCCAGGATGCTTTGCGGCAACATGCGGCCGTCAGCAGCAGCAGGAGGGAATAGCCGAGAAAGGCGCCCACATCCATGGGTGCGGAGAAAGGGTAGATCTTTGGTATCACGCCCGGCATGAAAGGTGCGCCCTGCTCGAATATGGCAGACAGCACTTCACCGGGCGGTCGAACCAATCCTGCCATGACAGGATTGGTAATGAGATACCACTGTTGCTGAATGAACTGGATGTTCAGGAGAAAAAGAAACAAGCCACTCAAGAGCGAATACTTGATGAAATCGGCGGCCTTGGATTTCCAGCTTTTTTGGGCAAAAGCCAGGAATACCGGGGTGAATAGCCAGCCGTAGAATGCCCAATATGGATTGATGCGAAATTGGATTCCCGTCAAGATGCAGGAGAGCACAAGCTGATGCCAGCGGCCTGATTCGCAATAACGAATGAAGCAGAGATAAACCAAGGGAAGCAACCAGAAATGGTTGTTTGCCATGGATCCCCGGGACAGCATGATGAAGTAGCCAGAAAATCCAAAAACGATAGCGCCGGCCAAAGACGCGAGTTGCCGCCGCGTGAGGTGCCAGCAGAGCATGTACATCGTGGCCGCAGACAACGGATAGGCAATCAGGGCCGACGCGTTGATGACAAACACGGCAGTTTGCCACCCGCCCCCGGACCATCGGATTGCGGCAGAGCGCAGATCGTCGATGAGATTATCGAACGGGAAGGGGCTCAGATCGAACCCGTAGGGATAGCTCAGCAATGAAGTCAACTCCATGCTGGAGAAGATCTTGCCTGAATAGGCCTTGATCCAGATGAACCAGAGCGTGCCATCGGTATCGACGTCGGGCATCGAGTAAACGGCGAACGGGTTCACGGACCACCAGCGGTGGCTGAACAGCACCGCAGTCAGGCATATGAAAAGGGAAAATGCCGATCCATATCGCAGTGCGATGGAATAGTGCGAATTACGGATGTTATATGGCGCCATATATCTAGATTTTCACGCGCCGCCGTTGGCAAACCGAAGAAAGGCCGTGAATAATGGGATTGTGAGAATGAATCCCATAAACGCTTGTGGGACTGCCCTCCTGGAATTTCCCAGATCATGGCCCTCCACTGCCGTGCTGGAGGAATGTAACACCATGTGTGCGAGAATCCGATGCTGTTACCCAACGCCTTAATGCATGCGGGGGTTGCCTTTCGATGTGTTCGCGTGCTAATGCCAGTGATGGCAATCGGAAAATCAACGCTTGGTGTTGGTGCTTGCGCTGGTCGAATGGTGGAGCCGGCGACTACAATCGCCGCTCTCCGGGAGATCGGACAGGAGGGGGCCAAAGCCTCACGGGCTTTGCGTATTGTCCGAAAAATGCTGCTGCTGCCGTAGCGAACCTGCCGGCCAGCGATCACTCATCAAAAATCACCGGAGTCCGATGGCTTCCCTGCAAGTAACCACCGCATTGATGGGCATCGGCTTGGCGGGCCTCATCCTCTACCTGATTCGGCGAGACCATCTCTATCTGATGCATGGCCTGTTCTGGGTGGTGGTTGCATGTTCCGCCGCGCTGTTGGGTGCTTGGCCTGGTCTCATCGATCGGCTGGCGCAGGTGCTGGGAATCAGCTATCCGCCGGCCCTCCTGCTGTTGCTCTCTTCCATCGTCTTGTTGGTCAAGGCGTTGCACTCCGACATGGTGAACACCCGGATCGAAAGGGACGTGCGCCGTTTGAACCAGCGCCTTGCCATGCTGGAAGCAGACAACGAAGGAGTGCGCCACGACTCTGTCTCGGATGCTCCGCTATGAATGATCAATTGCTTCCCGTCATCCTGTGTGGCGGTTCTGGGACGCGCCTCTGGCCTTTGTCCAGAGAAACCTACCCCAAACAATTTCTTCCGCTGGCAGGGCAGCAAACGATGCTGCAGCAGACCGCGTTGCGCCTTCGAGGCTTGCCATCGTCCATACCCGTGGATCTTTCTACGGTCGTGGTCTGCAATAGAGAGCATCGTTTCCTGGCTGCAAGCCAACTGATCGCGGCGGGTGTCGATCGGGCCCGCATTCTTCTTGAGCCGTCGGGCAGGAATACCGCGCCTGCGCTCACCTTGGCGGCGCTGCAGGCACGGGCGGAAGGCAACGATCCGGTGATGCTGGTGATGCCGGCAGACCACGTCATGGCCGATCTTCCTGCCTTTCATGGAGCCGTGTCGTGCGCCTTTCCACACGCGTGCGCCGGAGCCATGATCACCTTCGGCATCGTCGCCAGTCGCGCCGAGACCGGGTATGGATACATCCAGCGCGGAGGGCCGCACGGGCCCGGTATCGACAGCATCATCAGCTTTGCGGAGAAGCCCGATGCGCAGCGGGCGCAGCGGTATATCGATGACGGCAACTATTTCTGGAACAGCGGTCTTTTCATGGTCCGAGCCAGCATCTGGCTGAAGGCCATCCGGAAGTGCCGACCCGATATTGCCTCCGCTTGCGCGGCTGCGATGGAACAAGCGCAGAAGGATCTGGACTTTGTACGGCCAGATGGCGCGGCCTTCGAAGCATGCCCCTCGGACTCCATCGACTACGCGGTCATGGAGCGCCTTCCCGCCATGCCCGAATTGGGTATTCCTGCCTGCGTTGTTCCGCTGGACGTGGGATGGTCGGACCTTGGCGCATGGGATGCGGTCTGGGAGATCTCGCCGCATGACTGCAACGGCAATGCCGTGGTGGGCGATGCGGTGGCACACGACTGTGAGGGCTCGCTGCTTTTCTCGAGCAGCAGGCTGGTGGCCGGGGTGGGGCTGGAACATGTCGTCGTCATCGAGACACCGGATGCAGTATTGGTGGCCGATAAACGGCAGACGCAGGATGTCAAGCAGATCGTTGCGATGCTCCGCCAGAACGGCCATGCACTGGCCCAGAACCACCGCAAGATGCACCGTCCCTGGGGGTGGTACGACGCGATCGACAGTGGCGACAGATTCCAGGTGAAACGCATCGTGGTCAATCCTGGAGCCAGCCTGAGCTTGCAGAAGCATCACCACCGCGCCGAGCACTGGGTGGTTGTGAAGGGGACCGCAGAAGTGACCAAGGGTGATGAGGTCTTTCTTCTTGGCGAGAACGAATCCACATTCATTCCGCTGGGGCATGTGCACCGCCTCTCGAATCCCGGCAAGGTGCCTCTGGAAATCATCGAGGTGCAGTCAGGCAGCTATCTGGGCGAGGACGACATCGTCCGTCTGCAGGATACCTACGGGCGCTGAGCGCCTGGCGGACAGGGGGCGGCCGCAAGGCCGGCGGTGAGTGAATCAATGGCGGATAGGCAATGATGAAAAAAATATCGATCGTGGTACCGGTTTTCTGTGAAGAAAAGAATATTGCCAACCTTCATAGAAGAACCGCTGCTGCTATGGAGAAGGTCCGGGATATCTCGGTGGACTATATTTTCGTCAACGATGGAAGCTCCGACAGGTCCATGGACGTGCTGCGTGAGATGGCGCAGACCCATGCCAATATCAAGGTGATCGATTTTTCCAGAAACTTTGGCAAGGAAGTCGCTTTGACCGCTGGCGTCCATTGTGCGGATTCAGACGCCGTGATTTGCATGGATGCCGATCTGCAGCATCCTCCGGAGTTGATCCCCACATTGATCGAAACATGGAGAGCCAGCGGGGCTGATATTGTTGCAACGATACGCACAGGGATCGACAAGCAGCCGATCTTGAGGCGTGTCGGGTCCCATGGATATTATTGGCTGATGTCCAAGATATCTGGCCTGGATATGGTTTCCCAAACCACAGATTTCCGTCTTTTTGACCGGAAGGTGGTGGAGGCATTCCGTACCGTCACCGATCGCCAGCCAATGTTCCGAGGAATCATGGACTGGATGGGATTCCGCAAGGTATATGTCGAGTTCCACGCGGGTGCTCGGGAAGCGGGGGTGCCGGGATATTCCTACCTGCGCTTGATGAAGATGGCTGTCTCCAGCATCACGTCATTTTCGCTTTTTCCTCTTCGACTGATTGGATATATCGGCGCATTCATCACGCTTCTGAGTGGGGGGCTTCTGGCCTGGATGCTGATGTCCTATTTTCTTTCGGAGCTGCATGTCTATACACCGCTCGCTATCGTGGTGGTGGCCAACACATTTTTCATCGGACTTGTGCTCATGGCCATGGGCCTCATGTCGCTGTACATCGGTGCGATCCACACGGAGGCGATTCACCGGCCTGTGTACATCATTCGCGAGCGGCTGAATTTCCAGGCAACGCCCGAGCAAGACCGTCCGTGAATCTCGCCATGAGGGACAGTTCGATCGCAATGGGGGAAGAAAGGCCGACTGCCCTGACCCGCATCGGCTGGAAGTGGCATGTGGGTGCCCTATTGCTTTTTACTGCACTGACAGCTGCACTGTTTGCGCATCGATGGCTTTGGGTGGATCCATCTTCGGTTTACTCCATGCCCGATGTGGATACGGATGGAACGCTGTGGTTCATTTGGCTGAAAGTACATACCGGGAATATATTCTCAAGTCTTGGTGTTGCCAAAGATTTGACTTTTCCGTTCGGGTACGATCTTTCTCCATTCCCATTCGACAATATTCTGGACGACGCCCGAGCCCTGGTCGTTCAATGGGCAGGCGGCTCCTGGCGGGACTTGGTCTGGGTTATCAACATGTCTGCGCTGATTGCTTATCCGCTTTCGGCGTATAGCATGTATCTGCTGTGCTGGCATATTACGCGCAAGCATGTGCCGGCCTTTGTGGGGGCGATTGTCTTTGCCTTCTCCGGCTATTTTCTGATGTTGTCAAGGGGATCGATGTCGAACAACCACTTCTGGTTGCTTCCCCTGGTGTATCTTTTTTTCTTGAAGTACCTGGAGACAGGTTTGTTGCGGCACGTGCTGTTATCGTGCCTGCTCAATGCCCTGGAATTCAGGATCAATCCTTACTGGGCTTTTTATGGATGGCTTTTCACGCCATTGATTCTTGTCATGCAACGGTGGCCCTGGAGGCTGCGGCTTGAACGGTTGGCCACATACTGCCTGTTGAGCGGCGTTTTCCTGTTCTTGGTGAATATACAGTTCATCCAGCAGCAGTGGTTTCTCATGACCAATCCCATCCAGTCCAATCTGGTGAGGCCTGCGGGGGGGCTTGAAAATGCCATATTCCAGCAAGGCGTACCACTGGTTCCCGGTGTCGGTTCCAAGCTTTATCCATTTTCTGCCCCTGTCGATGTAGGGGCTTTCTTGGGTTATTCCGTCGTATTCTTGATAGCTGCAGCGTGTTTTTATCGTGGCGCATGGAAACGGAGATACTGGGCGCCATTCATCATCAGCTTTTTAGCGGCTGTGGTGCTTTCATCCAATTTTCCCGCTTTGATTCTGGTGAATCATGCGTATTTCTTTTTCTTCGACATGTTTCGCGGGGTCTCTCGGATCGTTCAGTTGGCGTCCTTTTTCGGCGCATTGCTGCTGGCTTTGGTTTTTGCCTCGGAACGTCTGAGGCCAAGAGCGCAAATACCAATCGCCTTGCTGTTTTGCTTGCTGTATGTGTGGGAGGTATTTCCGGGTTCACCCACGGTGGTGCAGAAAACCGATTTCAGCCAAGTCGCCAAGATCTATGAAGGCTTGGCAGAAGACAAAGAAATCACCGCCATAGCAAGTTACCCCATGGTTTATTCCAACGTCAATTGGGGGACCGCACCATTGTTCGAGGCACTGGGGCAGATTGTCCACCAGAAGCCTATCGCAGGCGGCAAAGATCTTCGTCTCTTTCAGCGAGATCCCGAAGGGCGTCCCATTTATGGAGAGATTGATGACCCGGGGACGGTGGCCAATTTGGCGAGAAATGGTATCAATCGCATCGTGATCTACAACCGAATTCTGGAAAATGCTTCAGCGGTCAATGCCGAATTGAACGCTGATCCCCGGCTGATTTTGCTGGAGAACCGAAGAATACCTGAGCATGAGTGTGGTCCATCCTTGCTGTGCCGTTCACTGGATATCAGTGTCTATGGCATCAAGCAGGTTGCAGCACCTGCATTGCCTGAAATCTCCAGGAGCATGTGATAGCCGTGGAAAAAATGCAGACTGAAATGGAAAGCCCCATGCGCACAGACATGCCGCTCATCACCGTAGTCATAGCCACCTTCAATTCGACCAGGCTCTTGCCGATGGTGATCGGGGCATTGCGGAAACAGAGCTATCCCCAGGAGTGTCTGGAGATATTGGCCGTGGATGGCGGCTCTTCCGACGGAACAAGGCAAATGGCGGAAAGCATGGGTTGCAGGGTGATCGATAACCCCCTCACCGAGCCTGTGCATGCCAAGTATCTGGGCTTCCAGGCGGCGCGTGGAAAATATTTGATGTACCTTGACCACGACGAGGAGGTCGTCAATTCCGATGCACTGTCGGAAATAATTGCCACGTTCAGGCAATTTCCCGATGTGAGAACGGTGGACAGCTCTGGATACATCAATCCCGAGGGGTATCCGCTCGTCAATGAATATATCAATGAATTCGGAGAACCCTTCTCATTCTTCATGTATCGGCAGTCCCGCGGAATGGGCTTTCACCTGCCGGCGGTAGCTCGCCAGGCCAAGATGACTGCAGAGGGCCCCCATGCAATCATCTTTGCTCCCTCAGCATCGAATAACCGTCTTTTCATTGAAAATCTGGCGGCAGGCGTGGTGACGGATATCGATTTTTTGAAGAGCCAGATCGCCATCGAAAAATCGCAGGATTTGTGCCATTTGTTTTTCTTGCTGAATGAAAAAGGTGCTTCGTTTGCTGTAGCCAAGAATAATCCGCTGCGG
Organism: Paracidovorax konjaci; assembly: GCF_900112675.1. Lineage (GTDB taxonomy): Bacteria > Pseudomonadota > Gammaproteobacteria > Burkholderiales > Burkholderiaceae_C > Paracidovorax > Paracidovorax konjaci. Next base: position 32,991 of record NZ_FOMQ01000001.1, read on the forward strand.
CATTATTCTGGAGATACGTGGGCGAAATTCCTCGCGAAGATCAGGTGGCGAATCAAGAACAATATTTTCCACCTCGAGGGGGTCGGTGCGGCAGGTTTCACGGGGCGCCAGTCTTTCCAGCCGATGTCTTTATCCGTGAGGAAATTTCTTTTCCTTCCTTATGCTTTCACGCTGGTATTTCCATTGATCGATGGAGCATGGTTGTCGTTCAGCCGTCGCCAAGCTTTGTACATGGCCCATCCTTTGCTGACGCTTTATACGGCCTGGAAGATATGCCACTACATGGTGCTCAAGATCGTTGGTCACCATCCGGAAATGATGAGCTACGATGAAAAATCCGTCATCAAGGGGAAATAGAGAATGCTGTTTTCACCCATGGATAGCGAACGGTTCTCTTTGCGAATCGGCAAGACGGCCATTTCCGGGCTGGAAGCAGCCAGAGGGCTGATGCACGCGGCGAAAGAAGAGCAGATTGAGCTCATGATCGCACGTTGCCCGGTGGACGAGGTGGCCGCAATCCATCAATTGGAAACCAATGGATTTGAGTTGATGGACACGTTGATTTATCTGGCGCGCTCTGTGAGCGCCGTTGAAATTCAAACGCATGGAGAAAAAGTGAGGCAGGCGGTAGCGGCCGACGCAGATGCCGTAGAGGGTGTCGCCCGATCATCTTTTGCGAATTACGTTGGGCATTACCATGCTGATAGCCGGTTGCCCCGCGATGCCGCCGATCGGATATATCCCGACTGGGCCCGCAGATGTGTCTTGGTTCCTTCAGTGGCTGACTGTGTGCTGGTGTATGAGCACCATTCTGTGGTTGCAGGATTTGCTGCTTTGAAGCTGTTGAGTGCTGACTGCTGCGACGGAATGCTTTTTTCTGTCGCTCCTGATTATCAGAAAAAGGGGATTTTCAGGGCACTGCTTCAGGCTTCATGTTCCTGGGCCGCAAAACAGGGGGTCAAGGAAATGGAATACTCCACCCAATTGAGAAACATCCCAGCTCTTCGGGGGGTGATGGAAAGTGGGTTTCTCATCAAGAAAGCTGCGCATACTTTTCACTGCTGGACGGGGAATAAACAATGAAAATGATTCCTTTCAACAAGCCCTTCATGACGGGCAGAGAGTTGGACTACATCCAGCAAGCGGTGGCGTCAGGAAAGATATCGGGAAATGGCGGCTTCACAGGTAAATGCCATAGCCTGATGAAAGAGCAGTTTGGCTTCCGAAGCACGCTGCTGACATCGTCATGTACCGATGCTCTGGAGATGTCGGCATTGCTGGCTGATATTTCTCCTGGAGATGAGGTCATCCTTCCCTCCTATACCTTCGTGTCGACTGCCAATGCGTTCGTACTCCGGGGCGCTCATGTCGTATTTGCCGACAGCCGACCGGATGAGCCCAACATGGACTGCGAGAGTGTGAAATCCCTCATCACCTCTCGCACCAAAGCCATCGTTCCGGTGCATTACGCCGGTGTGGCTTGCGATATGGATCCGCTTTTGGAGTTGGCAAAAGCCCACGATCTCCTCGTGGTTGAGGATGCGGCCCAAGCCATCGACTCCTATTACAAGGGGCAACCGCTCGGGGGCATTGGCGATCTGGGTGCTTTCTCGTTTCATGAAACGAAAAATATCATCTCAGGCGAAGGCGGAATGTTGTGCATCAACGATCCTGCGCTGGAGGCAAGGGCCGAAATCGTATGGGAGAAGGGTACCAACCGCTCCGCATTCTGGCGGGGCGAAGTGGATAAATATGGTTGGGTGGACATCGGTTCCTCTTTCTTGCCATCCGATGTCACGGCAGCATTTCTTTTTGCGCAACTCGAGCAGCTCAGGCGCATCCAGGACCGTCGCCTGGCACTCTGGGCGCAATATTATTCCCAGTTGCAGCCGTTGGGAGAGAGGGGGCTGCTGACGCTACCCCATATTCCCGAATATGCGACCAACAATGCGCATATGTTCTACATCGTCTGTGCAAATCTGGATGAACGTTCAGCTTTGATACAGCACCTCAAATCGGCTGGAGTTCATGCTGTTTTCCACTATCAAAGCCTGCATTTGAGTCCCTATTACGCAGCTCGCCATGATGGCCGTTCTTTGAGCCACTGCGAGAAGTATGCGGATTCATTGTTGAGGCTGCCTCTTTTCTATGAGTTGGAAGAGGCGCAGGTCGAGCGTATTACAACGCTGATCCACGATTTCTATCTTTGAGCCTTGTCCGTGCAATACAAGAATATTTATTTCTTTATCGGAACCACTGCCGAGCTCATCAAGATGATGCCCGTCATGCATGTCTGCTGGAGGCGTGGTGTTCCTTTCCAACTCATCGCTTCTGGGCAGAACGACATCCGCAGCAGTGAATTATTGGGTCTTCTGGGAAAAAACCGCCCGGACGTCATCCTTTTTGAAGGAAACATCAGAAAAAGCGCGGCCTCGCTCCTTTTCTGGTTTTTCAAGACTTTTCTCCGGTCTATCGGTATTTTGAGAAGAAGCATACGTGCTGCGCCAGGCCCGAGCGTCATGGTGGTCCACGGCGATACCGTTTCTACCGTGATGGGTGCCATGCTCGCAAAAATCCATCGGATGGACGTGGCTCACGTGGAAGCAGGTTTGCGCTCCTTCAATTATCTCCATCCGTTTCCGGAAGAGATCGACCGAGTCATCACCTCACGGTTGGCCAACCTGCACTTTTGCCCGAATGAATGGTCGCTGCAAAACATCCATCGGTTGGGTGGCGAAAAGATCAACACGTCGGAAAATACGTTGCGCGATGCCCTTGCCATGGCGCAGGCCTCACCTGCGGTTTCGTCAGATCCGGCGTTGAATATCAGCCGGCCTTATTTCGTATTCGTGGTGCATCGCCAAGAGAACCTTTTCAATGACCGGTTGGTAAGGAGCCTTGTTGCCAAGGCGATTCGGCAGTCCAAACGCGATCAATGCGTTTTCATTCTTCACCATCTTACGGAGGTGGCACTGGTTCGGCTTGGTCTGTTGGATGTGCTGAAGAAAGAAGCTGGAATCACGCTGATGAAGCGCTTGCCATACATGGACTTCATGAAGGTCCTGGGCGGGGCTCAATATGTAGTCACTGACGGCGGGTCGAATCAGGAAGAGTGCTATTACCTGGGCAAACCGTGCCTGATACTGAGAAACGTGACCGAGCGCATGGAGGGAATCGGACATAACGCAGTGCTCAGCAAGCTTGATGATTCCGTCATCGACGAATTCTTGAAAGATCCGTCGATCCATCAGCGCACCCCGACTCCCGCAGATTTCAAAGCCAGCGATCTCATTGTGGACCGGCTTTCAGGCATTCGATGATGCGTGTGCATGCTGCAATGAAGGGCTACCGATAATGGCTGAATCGCCCGGGCAAAAGCCATTGGGGCAGAAGCTCGTCAGTACATCTGGCTATCTTTTCGTCACTTCGATCGCGGGTGGGCTTCTGGGGTACGCCTATTCCGTGGCCATGGGGCGAATGCTCGGGCCCGAGGATTACGGCTTGCTGGGCGCGTTGCTGGCTTTGGTACCCATTCTGAGCGTGCCTATTTCCACCATGAACATCGCCATGGCCCGGTTGTTTTCCCGGCACCTGGCGTTGCATGACAGCAAGGATATTCGGCAGATCTTCTGGAGAAACCAGTTCTGGCTTCTGGGGTTGGGCGTCTGCGGGCTGGTCGTGTTTGCCGCGGTGTCGGTCATGCTCCGGAATGCCTTGCGTTCGCCTGACATCCTGCCCATTGCTTTCATTGGCTTGAATATCTTTTTCATGCTTTTGCTGCCCATAGCCAATGCCTTGGCACAGTCTCGGCACCATTTCGGGTTCCTCGCGGTATTGAACGTTCTGGGGCCTCTTGCCAAGCTGGTTGGCAGTGCTGCCCTAGTGGCGATCGGCTGGGGTGTGCAAGGGGCTACGCTGGGACTTGCACTGGCCAGCGGGTTCCTGGCGATTTTCAGCATTGCCTATTGCTGGAAAAAACTGGACGCTCCGCTCAGCCTGAACAATCCTGTCGATCATGTCGGACTGAGAGATCTGTTTCCTGTGCTTTTGGCCACGCTGGCTTTCAATTTCCTCTTTCAGGTCGATGTGCTTTTGGCCAAGGCATTTTTCGATGCCGAGCATGCCGGGTACTATGCTGCCGCCGCGACCTTGGGCAAGGCAGTGATGTATCTGCCTTCCGCCGTGGTGGTACCTCTCTTGCCTATGGCGGCCGCCGGTTCGGCCTTGAAGAGCAATACAGGCCATCTGCTTGCGAAGGCTATCGCATTGACCCTGGTCATGACGGTGCTGGGGGCAGGCTTCTACTGGCTTTTCGCCGAGCAGGTCACCCTGCTTCTATTCGGAGAGGCCTATCGGGATGCGGGGCACATTCTGAAATGGTATGGATGGGCGATGGTGCCGGTCGCACTCATCATGGTGCTGGAGCATTATTTATTGGCCCAAGGCAAGTTGCTGTTCGCTTACCTGGTATTCCTGGCGGCGCCTCTATTGGCCTTGGGCGCATGGTACTTCCGCGGAAGTCCGATGAATCTCGTCTGGGTCATGCTGTCGGCCGGTGTTGGAATACTGGCCGTGGCGCTGATATCTTGGCTGGTGCGCAGGAGAGGTACGGCATACCGTACGCTGATCTCAATTTTCAGAGGCTGATCGGATGAGTGATTTCGCAATATTGATATTGTCGTGCGACAAGTACAGCGACCTCTGGGCTCCGTTCATGGGGCAATTCAGGAAGCAGTTTCCTGAGAATAACTATCCTGTCTATTTCGGTACCAATGAAATACCGTTCTCTGAAAATGGAGTAATTCCAATCCTTTCAGGCGAAGACAGGGATTGGTCCAGCAGTTTCAGGGCCATCCTGCAACAGATTCCGGCAAGGAAGGTCTTCGTGCTTCTCGAGGATCTGATGGTGGCAACGAGAATCGATGCCGCGCGTTTCAGGCACTGTGTGGAATTCATCGAGCGGCACGATGCATTGCATCTGAAATACTGGAATCACATCAAGACGGACCGGGATACGAATGATCCGGCCATCGGTGAATTCAAGCGGGGTGCCCCTTATCGGGCGACCGTGGCTGCTTTCTGGGACCGCGATTATCTTCTCAAGCTCTTGTTGGATGGAGAGAATCCTTGGAACTTCGAGATCATGGGGTCATACAGGACGTCATATAGCGACGGCTTCTATGGAATGAAAGAGCCCCTTTTCGACTTCGTGAATCTGGTGGAAAAAGGACACTGGATTCCCGACTCCCTTCGCTGGGCCAAGCAGGAAGGTGTTGCGCTCGACGTGGCGAAGCGGCCTGCGCTCACGGGGCAGCGCGGGCGTATCGCCGTATTGCAAACTCTCTACTTCGGCTGGATGGCGCGCGTTCCGTGGCCGCGTCGTCTGCGGTGGATGCATACGTTGCGGCGGGCCCTGATCTGCTATTGAAGAGCAATCTATTCAGAAATTCAAGAATAATGGAATCCAAATGAAAACAGCATTGATTACCGGGATTACGGGACAGGACGGCGCCTATCTGGCGGAGTTCTTGCTTGAAAAAGGATATACGGTTCATGGCATCAAGCGCAGGACCTCATTGATAAATACCGCGCGCATCGATCACCTTTTTCAGGATCCCCACACGCCCGATCCGAAGTTCATTCTCCACTATGGCGATATGACGGATTCGCTGTCCCTGGTGCGCATCATTCAGAAGGTCCAACCCAACGAGATTTACAATCTTGCCGCGCAGAGCCACGTGGCTGTGTCTTTTGAAGAGCCTGAATACACGGCGAACTCGGATGCCCTCGGCCCGTTGAGAATTCTGGAGGCCATACGTATCCTGGGCATGGAGAAAAAATGCCGCTTCTATCAGGCATCCACATCCGAGCTTTATGGGCTGGTGCAGGAGATTCCCCAGCGTGAGAGCACGCCATTTTATCCGCGCTCTCCTTATGCCGCCGCCAAGCTGTATGCCTACTGGATCACCGTCAATTACCGCGAAGCCTACGGTATATATGCCTGCAACGGGATACTTTTCAACCATGAATCTCCCATTCGCGGCGAGACATTCGTGACCCGGAAAATCACCCGCGCCTTGGCCCGGATCAAACTCGGGATGCAGGAGAACCTTTATCTGGGCAATCTGGATGCCAAGCGCGACTGGGGCCATGCGCGGGACTACGTGGAAGCGCAATGGCTGATGCTGCAGCAGGACACGCCCGAAGACTTCGTCATCGCCAGCGGTATCCAATACAGCGTGCGGGACTTCGTGAATGCCGCTGCGCAGGAACTGGGCATGGTGCTTCGTTGGCAAGGCGAGGGCATCGACGAAAAGGGGTACGACGAGAATGGCGTCGTGCGGGTGAGTGTGGATCCGAGGTATTTCCGTCCGACCGAAGTCGAAACCTTGTTGGGTGATCCTGCGAAGGCCAAGCAGGCGTTGGGTTGGGCGCCCCGGACCCGGTTCGAAGAGTTGGTCCAGGAGATGGCCCAGGCGGATCTCAAGCTCGCCGAGCGGGACAGGTTGTGCCTGGAAGAGGGGTTCCAGCCCGGCGGCGGCGTCTGACGCGGTGGGTGAGAAAGCGATGCGCATTCTTCTGACGGGATCGACCGGAATGGTCGGCCGCAACTTCATGGAGCACCCTGCCGCGCAGGATTTCGAAATCCTTGCGCCGTCCCATCAATCGCTCGATCTGCTGGATTATTCGCAGGTGGAGCGCTTCATGGCGCAGAACCAGCCGGATGTGGTGATTCACGCTGCGGGTGTGGTCGGAGGAATCCAGGCCAACATCGCCCGGCCGGTGCAGTTCCTGCTGGGCAATCTGGACATGGGCCGCAACGTGGTAATGGCGGCACGCTCTGCCGGGGTTCGTCGGCTTCTCAATCTCGGGAGCTCCTGCATGTTCCCGCGGGGGCTGACCACACCGCTGCGCGAAGACATGGTGCTCACGGGCGAGCTGGAACCCACCAACGAGGGCTATGCGCTGGCGAAGATCATGGTGGCGCGGCTGTGCGACTACATCAGCCGGCAGAAGGACGGGTTTGAATACAAGACCTTGATTCCCTGCAACCTGTTTGGCCGCCACGACAAGTTTTCTCCCGACGTGTCCCATCTGGTGCCGGCGATCCTGCAGAAGATCCATGCCGCGAAGCGCGACGGCTCTCCCAGCGTAGAGATATGGGGAGATGGCAATGCACGGCGCGAATTCATGTATGCCGGCGATCTGGCGGATTGCCTGGTAGAGGCCATCCGGCGTTTCGACAGCCTGCCTTCCGTCATGAATGTGGGCATCGGGGCCGATCACACCATCAATGACTATTACCGCATCGGTGCCGAGATCGTCGGCTATACCGGCACGTTCCGCCACGACCTGACTAAGCCCGTCGGGATGGTGCGCAAACTGGTCGATACCTCATTGGCACAGCGCTGGGGGTGGCAGGCTTCGACGCCACTGGAGGAGGGAATGCGCAAGGCGTATGACTACTACCTCGGCCTGGCTCCACAAACCCCATCCCAGGCCGCCGGCCGTGCGTGAACAAGCAGATAAGCGAGAGCAAATGACAGCAGCAAACAGCTACCCCCTGGCCAGCACCACGTGGGACCACGAAGAATACGCATCCCTGCAGGAAGTGATCACTTCCGGGATGTTCACCATGGGGCCACGGGTGGCCGCATTCGAACGGGAGTTCGCGGACTATGCCGGCAGCAAGCATGCCGTGATGGTGAGTTCAGGGTCGGCGGCCAACCTGCTGATGGTGGCGGCGCTTTTCTACCGCAAGCAGGGCACGAGGCTGCGCCGCGGCGACGAGGTGATCGTGCCGGCGGTCTCCTGGAGCACCACCTACTATCCGCTGTACCAATACGGACTGAAGCTCAAGTTCGTGGATATCGACCGCGACACCTTGAACTACGATCTGGCGCAGCTCGAAGCCGCCATCACCCCGGCCACGCGCCTGGTCATGGCGGTGAATCTGCTGGGCAACCCCAATGATTTCGATCGCATCTCCTCCTTGCTGGAAGGGCGGGACATCGCCCTCATCGAAGACAACTGCGAATCGATGGGTGCCGTCTTCCAGGGCAAGCAGGCGGGAACGATCGGATTGATGGGGACGTTCAGCTCATTCTTCAGCCACCATATCTCCACCATGGAAGGGGGGCTGGTGGTCACGGACGACGACGAACTGCACCATCTCCTGGTGTGCCTGCGCGCACACGGCTGGACACGGAACCTGCCCAAGTTCAACCACGTGTGCGGCGAGAAATCGGACGACCCGTTCCAGGAGTCTTTCCGGTTCGTGCTGCCCGGCTACAACGTCCGCCCCCTCGAGATGAGCGGAGCCCTGGGATCGGCACAACTCAGGAAGCTGCCAGGAATGGTGGAAGTCCGCCAGGAGAATGCCCGCAAGTTCGTGGCGCTGATGGCGGACTACCCGATGCTCCATGTCCAGAAGGAGATCGGGCAAAGCAGTTGGTTCGGCTTCAGCATGGTCCTGGCAGAGGACGCTCCCTTCGACCGGCGCCAACTGGTGGCGGCGCTGGAGGCGCACCGGATCGATTGCCGCCCGATCGTGGCGGGAAACTTCGCCAAGAACGAGGTGATGTCATGGTTCGACCATGAGATCCATGGACAACTGCGCAACGCCGACTGGATCGACCAGAACGGACTGTTCATCGGCAACCACCACTACCCCCTGGACACCGAGTTCGAGCTGCTCCGTAGTGCGCTCGACACGCTGGTGCGTTGAGGCGCACGGTGACTGGAGCGGATGCGGCGGGCTGGAGGACCCGGGTGGTCCTTGTCGCCCTCGCGGGCGCGATGGTCGCCATGCCCTTGCTCAAATACCAGGCGCTGGCCAGCAATTGGTTCGATCTCGGGCTTTTTGAAAGCGTCTTTTACGCCTACGCGCAGGAGGGCGGCACCGGGCATGCCTTTTTCGGGCACGTCCAGCCGTTCATGGGCCTCTATGCGCATGTCTACCTGTGGCTGGGTCCGCTGGGACTGTTGGCGCTCCAGGGGCTGGCGCTGGCCGCTCTTCCGGCATGGGGCGTCTGGCGCCAGTACGGTCCCTGGCCTGCCCTGGCACTGCTGCTGTATTACCCGCTGTGGGCCAACGCGCTGTTCGATTTCCACTTCGATCACCTCGCCGTTCCGTTGTTGCTGGGCTTCTATGTGGCCTATGAGCGGCGAAGGATTGCCTGGGCCATGGCCTGCGCTCTGCTGCTGGCCTGGGTCAAGGAGCCGTTCGCGCTGCAGACCGCGGCGTGCGGGGTGTTCCTGATCTGGCAGGCGTGGCGGCATCGGGCGGCAGACCCGCTTTCCCGGCGCTGGGCCATGGCAGGCGGGGTGCTGGTGGCTGCGGGACTGGCGTGGTTCTATGTGGCGACGCAATGGCTCATTCCGCATTTCACCGGGTCGAGCGGGGGCCTGGATGCGGATGCGTTCACCTGGCTCGGCCAGGGATTGGGCAGCATGGTGGGGCATCTGGTGGCGCACCCCTGGCTTCCCGTGACCGAAGCATTGGCGAACCCGGGCAAATTGCTCTATCTGTTCATCTGTTTCGGACTGCTGGCCTTCATCCCGCTGCTGAGCCCCCAATGGCTGATTCCGGCCCTGCCGCCGTTGTTGATTGCGATGCTGGCGCGGTCGGAGAACTATTACAGCTACGGCAACCATTACACGGCCGGCCTCATCGCGCCGCTGATCGTGGCGTTTGCGCACGGCATGCCGGTGTTCCAGCGCATCTGCTCCCGGTGCGGACTGTCCTCGGTGGCAACGGTGCGGTCGCTTTGTTTCGTGCTGCTGGTCGGCCACGCGATGTTCGCGCCTTCCCCGCTGGGGCGTCTTTTCTGGAGTGACAAGGTGTGGAGTTACAGCAAGCAGGCCTATTGGCCGGATGCGCGCACCCAACGCATCAAGTCGGCCATCGCGCACTGGATTCCACGCGATCCCGGTGTCAGCGTCGCAACGCAGAATCCCCTGAACTGGGGCCATCTGCCACGGCGCGAGGCGTACTTCGCTTTTCCCGACGGGGTCTTCGACGCGAAGGCCGTCCCCGGTTGGACTTCGGGCAGTGCCGGATGGCGCGTTGCACCGGCCCGGATGCGCCATGCCGACTATGTCGTCCTGGATGAAAAGCGCCCATGGTTCCTGCTGGACCAGGGGTGCCTCTGGCTGCATGGCCGCTGCACGGACGAAGCCGCCGCACAGCGCTACCGCGGTGCGGTGGCCGAGGTAAGAAAGCGCTACGCGCTGGTTTATGAAGACGATGGTTTTTCCATCTTCCGCCGTACGGAGACACCATGAGAAAAACCGTCCTGCGGACCGTGTTGCGACAGGGGCTCTGGCAAAGCGCCCTGGCGCTGCTGCTGCTTCCCGGCGCCGCTCCTGCGGCGGATGTCGCCACCGATGTGGCGTTTGGTCCGCCGCCCATGCCGGGGTACCTCGGGCGGCTCCTGCAACCCGTGAAGGCGGGCGATCCCCTGCTGCCGGGGTCTTTCGATCTCAAGGCGCAACTGGGCTTGAAGCATGTGCCCGCGATGGAGCTGGATTCGAGCGTGCCCCTGGAAGCCGGCCCTTCGTCCGGCCGGTCTGCGGGAGCCGAGCGCGGCGTCCGGTTGACCCCGCCTGCCGATACGGACCTCTCGGCCTACGACGAACTCTGGGTCGACCATGGTGCGCCGGGCCACTGTACGCCGCAGCTGGAGTTGCAGACGAACGAAGGACTGCAGGAGGGGCGCCTCAGCAGCACCACCATCGTGGGCATGGCCGAGGGGCGCGGCGTTCTCTTCACCGAGCAGCCGTCCCGCATGCCGTGGGTCGGCAAGGACATGTTCTACCTGCTGGCCCGCCAGTTGGGAAGCCGCGACGACCGCCAGTGGCGTTATGCCCAGGATGGCGATGCCACGGTGTTCCAGCGGCGCCTGCAGGTTCCGCTGGACCGGGCGCAGGTCATCGAGCTGGAATTTCCTTCCGGGGCGCGCCTCAACGGGGTCAACCTCCTCATCAGCGTGGGAGACCACCATCGTCCGAGCCGGCTGCTGACCCCGGCCGATTTCACCAGTGAAACCCAGGACGACGGCGTGCGCACGCGCGTGCGGTTGCGCGTGGACCGGGTCCTCGCGGAGTACCGCCAACGCAAGCGCCCGGTGTCTCTGGCCGAGGTGCTGGTGTTCTACCAAGGCACCAAGGAGCGCGCGCTCGCCGACAAGCCATTGCGCCGGTTGACCGTACTGAGCCTTCCCGGCTCCGGGCTCGTGGCGGCGGGGGACCGCACGCTGCAGGCGCCCATGAAAACGGAGCAGCTCACGGCAAGCACCTGGCGCACGTCGCTGGATCTCAAGGATGTCACGGGCCGCTGGGTCGCCCGCATGCCGCTGCGCATGGCGGAGTGGCAGATCACCGGCGGTGCCGCATGCCGGGTGGAGCTTCTGGGCGCCCATCTGGTGAAGCTGAAGCGATCCAGCTCGCCGGCTTTCGTGAACTACATGGCGGCGCATGTCCGTGCGCTGGGCGGTCCTTTCCTGGTGAGGCCGGAGGACCGTACGGGCATCGAATGGCTGGATATCGCAGCCCAGTTGCCGCTCGCCTGGGCGCAGCCGCTGCCGCAGTCTCCGCGGGTGCGGGGCTCCGACGCGGAGTACCCGGGGTGGGGCCTGCGTGTGGCTGCGGCCGCAGGCGATGCCCTGGACGGAGCGCAGGGAGAGGGCCTGGCTTTTTCCGGCGGGGCGGCGGTATCGATGGATTGGCGCGTCGACTTCCGGGTACGGCCGGGCCAGCGCCTCCACGTGGACGTCCGCTCCGAAGACCCCCGGCTGCCGGAGATCGACGTCCGGGTCACCGCCGAAGGGGGCCGGCAGTATGACTTCCGGGTGCCGCCCAACCAGCCATTGCTGCTCGACCGCCGTATCCCCGAAGGCGTGCAGGTGCGGTCCATCGCCTTGCGTCTGGATGCGCAGGGGCTGGGCACGCCATGGTCGGTGCGCGGGGTCACGGTATTCCGCCCCTACCGCATGGAAGCTGCGCAGGTGAGCGATGCCTACCGCCCTGGCTGGGGCGTGATCCCCCTCGTGGTACAGCCGGAAGAAACGGACCCGGGCGACACGTGGCGCTCCGACGGCATGCAGGCCGTCGGAGCGCTGCACTCACGCCTGGGAGCCCCGGGCGGCACGGTACTGAGCTGGACCACCCCGGTCCAACTGCCGGCCCGGCACGTCCTCGACCTGCGGCTGGGGTATGAGATCCAGGGGGCGGAAATCGACCATTGCTGGCTGCGCGCGGAGATCCGCGGCGACCGCGGCCACCGGCTGGAGCGGCAGCTGTGCTCCCGCGACGGAAACATCCGGGAGGGCGTGACCGCCGACCTTCTCGAACATTTCGACGAAGACGAACGGATCGTCGCCATCCATTGGAAGGGAGCGTTGTACGTGGAGCAGCCTGCGCAGGTGAAGCTGCAGGCCTCGATCGGCGTCGGCGCGCGCCCGTCCGTGAACGAGACCCTGTCCCGCGGACCGGTGCTGCTCATGGGGGGCGAGCGATGGCTTCCCGGGACGCTGACGGCCGATGTCCGGAAGACCCTGGCAAAGGGGCGCCGGCCTGTCTGGCTGGACTACGGCCGGTTGACCGTCGCACCGGAGCAGGACATGGCTCCCGCGCTGCTTCAGGACGATGACCTGTTCGAGCTGAAGCGTGTCACGCTCGTCAGCGACCAGGATGCGCAGTCCGGGGCCGTGGTCCATTGGCGCGAGCAGCTGCGTCCGCCGGCGCCATCGCCCGGCATGGGCAAGCTCCAGAAACTCGGTGCGGCACTGCTGACCGGGCTGGTGGTCTGGTTGGTGTGGCGAGGGCTGGCCTCGCGGTGGCGCTCGGTCCTGCGGCTGGTGCAGCCACGGCTGGACCGCGGCCGCCAACTGGCCGCAAAGGCCTGGGCACTGTGCGAGCGCCTGAGCGCTGCCGCCAGCCGCTACATGCCGCTGTTCCACTTCGCCGTGATGGTGGCCGCGCTGCCGCTTTTCTGGCGGGCGGGACGCGGTGACGAGGGCGCCCCCTGGCTGCTGGGTGCGGGCGTTTCCCTCTGGATCACCTCTGCCCTGCACCTGTGGCGGGAATTGCCGGCCTGGGGACGGTTCTTTGCCCGGTACCTGTGGCCCTGCATGTGGATGGCCTGGGTGGCCTGGGCGTTGGGCTCCTACGAAGCGCCAGCGACGCTGACCGCCGCTGCGGCCGTGGTGGCCGGCACCCTCTGGCCGGTGGCTTCGGCGGTACACCGGTCGCTGTGGTGGATGCGCAGGGGCATGGGGCTGCTGATCGGCGGCGTGCTGTTCATGGCGGCTGCCTGCTATGGCCTCGGCTTCATGAGCACGGTCGACTGGGGCGAGAACGTATTCATCACATTGGGGGGGCTCTGCATGATCGCGGCATGGTGGTGTGCTGTGCGGGGAGCGCGCGACGGCCTGACGCGGTGGCGGCCGGGGTTGGCCCGCTGGCTGTACGACGAACGTGGCGGGCCTTTCCTCGCCGGCGCGATGATCGCGCTGGTGGCGTCGATGGTGCTGCTGCAACTCGGCATGAGCCAGCTGGCAGCGCACGTGGTGACGCTGTGCTTCTACCAGCTCTGCCTCGGCGTCGCGCTGCAGGCCTGGGTGCATGCAAGGCGGGGGCCCCCGTAGATGTGGCTGCACGGATGGGCCAACCAGGCGGCTGCGAGCCTGTGGGTCGCGGCCGTCTCCATGGTGCTGGTGTTCGCGCTGGGGCGCCTGCTGGGGCCCGCGGCATTCGGTGAATACAACTATGTGCTGACGCTGGCATCGCTGATCGCGATCCTGCAGGACGGCGGCTTCAAGACCCTGCTGCAGCGGGAGTCCGCGCACCGCAGCATCGAGGTGGAGCCCCCGATGGTGCTGCGCTATGCGCTGGGGCACATTCTGCTGGTCAGTGCCGTGGCGCTGGCCCTGGTGCTGGCCCTGGCCGGAGAGCGCCGGCTTCCCCTGTCCTTTGCGGTGGCGACGATGGCCCTGCTGGCGGTGGCGAACACGGTATCCGCGCGCTGGCGAGGGCAGGGGCTCTATGCGCGCGATGCTCTGTGGCAAGTGGGATTGCGCAGCGCCACGGCCTTGGCGGTGCTGGCCTGCGTGCTGCTCTGGCGCATGGACACCACGGCGGTATTCGTCGGGTGGGCGGCCGGTGTGGTGGTCTCGCTGGCCGTGGTGCGTTTCATGGCGAAGCCCCGGTGGAACCCTCCTGGCGCCGTGTACCGGACGGCCGCGGCGTTCATGCTGATCGACCTCGCCACGACCGTCTATTTCCGCATCGACATCGTGATGATGGAGCGCCTGGGCGTGCCGCCCGACGACATCGGCCGCTATGCCGCGGCCTATCGCCTGTTCGAAGGTGGCGTGCTGCTGCTGGCACCCGCTGCCACCATCCTTTTCCGGGAGTTGCGGCTGCGCTGGCAGGAACGCGAAGCCGCGCGGGTGCTGCTGCGGCGTGCATTGGGGGGAGCGCTGGCGCTGGCTGCCGCCGGGGCCGCCGTGGTGCATTGGCTGGCCGAACCCCTGCTGGTGCTGGCCTACGGCACGGCCTATGCGGGGGCGGCTCCGCTGCTGTCGTGGCTGCTCGTCGCCTTTCTGTTCCTGGCGCCGAACTATGTGTTGACCCAGGCCGCGGTCGCCCTCGGACGCGAGCGCTGGTATGCGGGCGCGGTGTGCGTGGCCGCCGCTGTCAATGTCGGTCTGAATTTCTGGCTGCTTCCCCGGTTCGGTGTCGTCGGTGCGGCCTGGGCCAGCATCGCGACCGAGGCGGTGCTGATGCTGCTTTTGTACAAAGGGGTGCGTTCATGGCTATGAAGGGCGTGGTGCTCTACGATTTTCTGCATGCGAAAGGCGGTGCCGAGCGGTTGACGCTGGACCTGGTGCGCGGCCTGGAAGGTACCGAGCTGTGCTACGGCTACCGCCAGCCCGAGGTGTTCCCGGCGAGCGAACTGGCCGGTATCGCATGCCATGACCTGGAGGCGACGACGCCGGTGCCGGGCTGGCGCACATTGAAGGTGCTGCGTGCCTTTGCCGGCCGGCGGGCCGCCTTCCTGGACGGGTACGACTGGGCGATCTACAGCGGCGTGCTCGCACCGGTGGCCGTGCGGCACCGCAAGGGGCAACGCAACCTCTATTACTGCCACACGCCGCCACGGTTCGTGTACGACCTCCGCGACTACTACCGGGACAAGTTCTCGCCGCTCCTGCGGCCCGCGCTGGCGGTGCTCGCGGCCTACCTGAAGCAGCAGTACGAAGCTTCGGTGGCCGCCATGGATGTGGTGATCGCCAACTCCGAGAACGTGCGCAACCGGCTGCGCACCCACCTGGGTGTGGAGTCGAGGGTGGTGCACCCGCCCATCGACGTCGAGCGTTTCCGCTGGCGCCAGCCAGGCGATTACTTCCTTTCGCTGGCACGCCTGGAGGATTTCAAGCGCGTCGAACTGATCGTGGATGCCTTCCTGCGCATGCCCTCGCGGCAACTGGTGGTGGTCTCGGGTGGGTCGCAGTTCGAGATGCTGCGCGCCAAGGCCGCCTCTGCGCCCAACATCCGGTTCACCTCGTGGCTGGGCGATGAGGCCCTGGCCGAGCTGATGGGCGGGGCCCGTGCATCGATCTACATTCCCCGCGACGAGGATTTCGGCATGTCTCCGGTCGAAAGCATGGCCGCGGGCAAGCCGGTGATCGGAGTGGCCGAGGGCGGCCTGCTCGAAACCATCGTTCCCGGCGAAACAGGCTGGCTGTTGCCGGCCGAGCCCACGGTGGAGCAATTGATGGAATCGGTGATGTCCCTGTCGGGCGACAGGGCCGCGGCCATGCGGCCCGCCTGCGAGAGCCGCGCGCAGCTGTTCAGCAAAGACCGCTTCCTGCGGAAGATGAAAGACCTCGTCGCCGAATGAAAGGCCTCCGGACGGGCCTGGCTCAATCCGCCGGCGAGGAGCGCGCAGGCCGCGGACGCGCCACGGCGAAGCGGAAGAGGGCCAGCAGTGCGAGCCGGCGGGCGAGGCTCCACCATGAAGCGGGCGGCGTCCGCGGCACGGCCGGGGCTCCCTCCGCCGGTGGCAGTTCCAGACGAAGGACGCGCAGTTGCGCGCTGCGCCGGAGCCAGAGCAGTCCCAGTTCCGCATCGTCCAGCAGGGCGGCTTCGCGCGAGGACAGTGCTTCCACCGCCGCGCGGCTGTAGCAGCCCAGGCGTGGCGGCTCCGGCCTGGCCAAGCGGACGATCCGGCACCACCAGGGGGCGCGCAGGCCGTGCGCCGATGGGGGCTCGATCACCACCGCGTCCGCCTGCCCCGCGTGCTGCAGCAGAGGCTGCAGGCCCTCGGCGCCCGGGGGCTGGTCGCCCGGTACCGTGATGACACCGCAATAGCCCTTGGACAGCGCGTAGCGCATGCCGGTCTGGATGGCTTCCCAGGCGTCCATGGGAATCAGGGGGCGCAGGATCTTCGCGCCCGCCTGTTCCGCGAAAAGGCAGGTGCCGTCGGTGCTGCGGTTGTCCACCACCAGCGGCGCGTCCATGCCGGCCTGCCGCAGCGAAGCGACGAGGGCACCGATCGACCCGGCATCGTTGCGCGTGGTGATGACCGCCAGCAGGCCCTTGCCCTGGGAGGACGGGCGCGGCTTGGAGGTGATGTGCCGGTATTCGCGCTCGATGGCTTGCGCGCTGCTGCGGATGTCGAAGGATTTGAGCAGCGCCTGGCGGCCCGAGGCGCCCAGGCGCTGGCGCAGTGGCGGATCATGGCGCAGGCGCGTGATCGCGGCGGTCCATCCCTCCACATCCTCGATCGGCACGCGCAGCCCGGCCCTGGCATGGGCGACCAGCCACGGCATTCCCGAGCCCGGAAGATCGGTCACGATGCAGGGCCGGGCGTGGAACATGGCTTCGAGGAGGACCACGCCGAACGCCTCCGTGCGCTCCCTGGAGGCCAGGCAGAACACGTCGCAGCTGGCGAGCAGCGCATGTTTCTGCGCATCGTCCACGTCTCCGAGCAACCGGACCGTGCCGCCTGACCCGCGCGCGCGGGCGGCCTGGATGCGCGCCTGCAGGTTGGCCCGGAGTTCGCCATCGCCCACGATGAGCAGTTCCACGCCCGGCAGGGCAGCAACGGCCTGGATGAGCGTTTCGAAGCCCTTGTAGTAGGTCAGGCGTCCGATCGACAGCAGCCGCAGGGCCGTCCCGGGCGACCAGTCGTTGCTGACCGCGGCCGGTGGGAGGGACTCCAGGTCGATGCCCAGCGGTGCGACGACGCATTTGCTGCGCCAGTACTGCAGCGTCTTGCTGGCCTTGAGGTAGGGAGGCGAGGTCGCGATGACGCGCTCGGCCCCATCCAGCAATGCGTGTTCGAAGGGGCGGTAGAGGGCGTAGGCCAGGGCGACGGAGAGCTTGATCTCCGACACCACGACATCGGAGTGCCAGTGCACCACCCAGGGGATCTTGCGTGCGCTGGGCAGTGTCAGCGCCCAGAGCGCGGAGTTGTTGGGCATGTGCAGGTGCAGCACATCCGGGCGGAAGCGGCGGATCGCCCGCGCCAGGGCCGAGCGGAACCCGAGCGCGAACGGGGCATAGACCAGCTGGAACTGCACCGGCACGCGTTCCAGCCACGGCGGATCGTCCGGCAGCGGCGTGCCGTGGACGAGGGCGGACGCATCGATGCCCTGGGCGCGCTGGGCCGCGACCAAGTCGGAGAGAAAGACCTCCATTCCGCCGCGGTAGGGCGGGAAGAATTTCCCCACATGGAGGACGCGCAGCACCACCAGGCCCTCCTGCCTATTTCCGGGCGGCGGCGACCTGGGCCCTCATCTGCGCGTATTGCGGGTTGCGGGGATCCAGTCGGATGGCCTCGTCCAGATCCTTCAGGCTCGCCGCGAACTGGTTGGCACCGCGGTAGGCCATGGCGCGCCCGTAGTAGGCCGCGGCGTTGGGCGTGCGGGCGATCATCGTGTCGAAAAGGGCCAGGGCGGCCTTGGTGTCGCCCTTGCCCACGTGCGCCATCCCCAGGCCCAGCAGCAGCCGCGGATTGTTCGGGCTGGCGGCGAGCAGTTCCGTGAAGCCACCGATGGCGTCGTCGAACCGGTTCGCGCCGATCGCGCTTTCGGCACGGCGCAGGCGCATGGCCTGCCGGATGCGGTCCATCTCCGCCGCATTGACGCTGGGCAGCTCCAGGCGCAAGCCCTGGCTGAAATGCTCGAAGGCCTGCGGGTAGAGCCCCAGCGCGAATTCCGACTCGCCGCGGTGGTAGTAGAGCTGCAGTTCATCGAAGCCCTGCTTCTGCGCTTCGTCGAAAGCCGCGATGGCTTCGGCATGCTTCTTCTGCTGCTGCAGTGCCACGCCCGCATTGAAGCGCGCGGTGCCGCGCAGGGCGCCCAGCGCTTCGGCAGTGGCGAAGGCCTTCTGCGCCTCGGTGACCGAACCGCGGTCCAGGTGGTAGGCCCCCAGGTTGAGGAACGGTCTCCAGCGACCGACCGCGTTCTGCGGCGCCTTCAGGTCTGTCTTCTCGGCCGCGTCGCCCCAGGCGGTGTAGTCGTCGCTCAGCGAGGCGACGCGCTCGAAGGCGAGCATGGCGAAGACCAGCCCCACGATACTGCCCAGCACGTAGATGGTGCGGGGCTTGAAGCCCGTGAGCACGATCGCCACGAGCACGGGAACCGCCACCGCCCAGAGGTAGCTGCGGTAGAGCACGAAAGGATCCTGCACCCACACCGTGGCGAATTCGGTCACGTAGAGCAGCAGGGGGAACAGCAGCGCCACGCCGACGAGGCTGAGCACGCCCCGGCGCCGCAGGACGGCCCATACGGCGGCGGCCCAGAGGGCGACGTAGCCCACGAGCCCCAGCACCTGCGGGAAGGCCGCGTAGCCGAGCGGGAATGCAGGGCGCAGGTCCACCGACATCCACATCACGTTCGGCACGAACCACAGGAAGCCGTACGCGAAGAACAGCGCCGCCTCGTTCAGGATGCTGAGCGGGTACATGCGCGCGCCGATGCCCGGGCTCAGACGTTCGAGCTGCCGGGTGAAATCGATGGAGCGCTGGTCGAAGACCTTGCCGAGCAGGTCGCCGTAGACGCCGAACAGCACGGCCGCCGCCACGGCGACGAGCACGGCGGACACCCCCGCGATGCCGGCGATGGTGCGCCAGCCCGGGCGCCGGACATGGATGTAGAGCGGCACGGCCATGGCCGCCACCATCACCGCGTGCTCCTTGGAGAGCACCGCCGCGGCATAGGCCACGATGGCGCCGGCATACCAGCCTGCGCCCCGGCCCGACAACCCCCGCACGAAGCACCAGCAGGCCAGCACCGCGAAGAAGGTGGCCATGACGATGGAGCGCTGCACGAGGTAGGCCACCGCATAGACGGCCATCGGGTTGACCGCGAAGAGCGCCACGCCCACGCGGACGGCGGCGCTGCGCGACGGTCCGAAATGCGGCTGCGCCTCGAATTCCTCGGGGAAGCGCGTGCGCGCGAGCAGCTCGCGCACCAGGGCATAGAGGGCGGCCACGGTGGCCAGGTGCAGCGCCACGTTGAAGAGCCGCTGCTTTCCCCAGCCCGCGCCGGCCAGGCTGTCCACCCAGACGAAGCTGCCGTAGGACAGCATGCGCTGCTTGAAGGCGAGCAAGTTGCCGTAGTTTGCGAAGATCGTCCCGTCGGTCAGCGCCAGATCGTCGAAGAGCAGCGCATGGCTCCAGCTGGGCAGGTAGATGGCCAGCACGGCGGCCAGGACGGCGAGCCCGAAGACGACGAAGGAGGCGGACGGTTTGGTGGCCATGGCGATGGGGGCGTGACGCGGAGACGGGCGCCGCGGCGGTCAATAAGGGGCGGGCGCGCAAGGAGCGCGCGCCCCTGCGGCGATGAACCGCGGAAGTCTAAGCGATGGGGCGGTGCCCGCCGGCATGGCCGAGCCGGCGTGCCGTGCGCCCCGCAGGCCGGGGCGGTTTCAGCCGGGCGCCAGCCCTTTCAGCACCATGTGGCAGATCAGGTCCTCGGCCTGCGCGTAGTCCTTCGGGGTCAGCGCCGGCTTGCCCAGCAGCAGCGCGAACTGCGCCTGCTGGTCGGCATAGGCCTGGGTGACCGACCAGATGATGAACATCAGATGCGTGAAATTCACACGGGCGATGCGGCCTTCGCGGGCCCAGCGCTCGAAGGTGCGCACGTCGTTGCGCAGCACAGGGCCCACGCGCTCGGCGATCACGCTGCCGTAGCGCGGCGCGCCGGCGATCACCTCCTTGGCGAAGACCTTCGCGGCGTTGGGCCGCTCCAGCGAGGAGCGCAGCTTGGCGCCGATGTAGCGCCGCAGCGCCTGCGCGGGGTCTTCGCCGTGCGACATCTCTTCCATGCCGTCCAGCCACTGCGTGAGCACATCGTCCAGCACGCGGCGGTAGAGCGCTTCCTTGCTCGGGAAGTAATAGAGCAGGTTGTGGCGGCTGATGCCCGCCGCGGCAGCGATGTTCTCCAGCGATGCACCTTCGAAGCCGAACTGCGCGAAGTGGCTTTCGGCCTCCGCGAGGATGGCCAACTCCTTGCGCAGCCGCGCGGGCGAGGGGCTGCGCAGCGCGCCCGCGCCCGGGGCGGACACGGGTGCCGCAGCCGGAGAGGGCGCGGAAGAAGGCTCTGGTGAAGATGGCGTCGGCGTGGCGGCGGCGCGGCGGCGTGGCGCGCTCGCGGTGCGTGGATGCACAGGGGCAGGGCGAGAAGGCGGTCGGCGGGGGCTCATGCGCACCATTGTGGGCCGAAGCCGGGGCGTTCCGGGCGTTCTCGCAGAGGGAACGCCGCTGGCATGGTGCTTGCAGTTCGGGATTTTACCAATGGGTAAGTTTTTACCGGTTGGTAAATTGCCATCACACAACGGCGGGCCACGCACCTGCCACCACGAGCGAGGACCCCCGATGACCCCTCCGCCTTCCCTCCGGCCCCGGTACGCCCGGCGTGCGCCATTCGCCGCAACGGCGCTGCCTCCGGGCGGCGCACGCGGCCGATCCACCGGCGCGGCCCCGCTGCGCATGGCTTCCTCCCCCCTGCCTTCCTGAATCCCTCCCGGGACCCCACACCACAGGAGCTATCCGATGGAAACGACGACCGCAAGCGCCGGCTGCGGCGTGCATGGCGCACGCCTGAACCTGGCCGAATACGCGCAGAACTTCAGCGATGCGCACCCGCCCCTCACGCGTGCGCAGGCATTGATCGAGGCCGAGCGCTGCTACTACTGCTATGAGGCGCCCTGCGCCACGGCGTGCCCGACCGGCATCGACGTGCCTTCCTTCATCCACCGCATCGCGCAGGGCAACGAGCGCGGTGCGGCGCGCGCCATCCTGGAAGCCAACCCGCTGGGCGGCATGTGCGCGCGTGTCTGCCCCACCGAAGTGCTGTGCGAGCAGGCCTGCGTGCGCAACGTGAACGAAGACAAGCCCGTGGAGATCGGCGCGCTGCAGCGCTACGCGACGGATGCGCACTTCGCGCAGCCGGGCGCCCCGATGTTCACGCGGGCCGCGCCCACGGGCAAGCGGGTGGCCGTGGTGGGGGCGGGCCCTGCGGGGCTGGCATGCGCGCACGGGCTGGCGCGGCGCGGGCACGACGTGGAGCTGTTCGACGCGCGGCCCAAGCTCGGCGGGCTCAACGAATACGGCCTGGCGAGCTACAAGACCACGGGCGGCTTCGCGCAGAAGGAGATCGACTGGCTGCTGTCCATCGGCGGCATCGCGCCGCGCTGCGGCCAGGTGCTGGGGCGCGACATCGCGCTTGCCGGGCTGCTGCAGTCCCACGACGCGGTGTTTCTGGGGCTGGGCCTGGCCGGCGTGAATGCGCTGGGCATCGCCGAGCCCCGGGCCGAAGGCCTGCTGAACGCGGTGGATTTCATCGCCGACCTGCGGCAGGCGCAGGACCTCTCCACCCTGCCCGTAGGGCGCCGCGTGGTGGTGGTGGGCGGCGGCATGACCGCGGTGGATGCGGCCGTGCAGGCCGCCAAGCTCGGCGCCGAGGAGGTGACCATCGTGTACCGCCGCGGGCAGGAGAGCATGTCCGCATCGCTCGTGGAGCAGCAATGGGCGCAGACGAACGGCGTGGCGATCCGGCACTGGGCCGCGCCGAAGGAGCTGCTCTGCGAAGGCGGCGCGGTGCGCGGCATGCGGTTCGCGGCCATGGGGCTGCAGGGCGGCCGCCTGGTGGAGACGGGCGAGACCTTCACGATCGAAGCCGACATGGTGCTCAAGGCCATCGGCCAGAGCTACCTGTCCGAGCATGCCGGCGCCTCCGTCGCGCTGCACCAGGGGCGCATCGCCACCGATGCCGAGGGCCGCACGAGCGTGCCGCGCGTCTGGGCCGGCGGCGATTGCCGCGCCGGCGGCCGCGATCTCACCGTGGAGGCCGTGGAGCACGGCAAGGTGGCCGCGGTGTCCATCCACGAGGCGCTGCTGGCGGCCTGACGCCGCGCCATCCCGCACGCACGCAACATTCCCCCGCGACGACAGAGACCGGAGAAGCACATGGCAGACATCCGCAGCGATTTTCTCGGCATCCGCAGCCCGAACCCGTTCTGGCTCGCCTCGGCGCCCCCGACCGACAAAGAGGTGAACGTCACCCGCGCCTTCGAGGCCGGCTGGGGCGGCGTCGTCTGGAAGACCCTGGGCGAGGACCCTTCCGTGGTCAACGTCAACGGCCCGCGCTACGCGACGCTGATGTCGCAGGACCGGCATGTGATCGGGCTCAACAACATCGAGCTGATCACCGACCGGCCGCTGGCCGTGAACCTGGAGGAGATCCGCCGCGTGAAGCGCGCCTGGCCCGACCGCGCGATGGTCGTCTCCATCATGGTCCCCTGCGTGGAAGAGAGCTGGAAGCACATCCTGCCGATGGTGGAGGACACGGGCGCCGACGGCATCGAGCTGAATTTCGGCTGCCCGCACGGCATGAGCGAGCGCGGCATGGGCGCGGCCGTCGGGCAGGTGCCCGAATACATCCAGATGGTCACGCAGTGGTGCAAGCACTACACGCGCCTGCCGGTGATCGTGAAGCTCACGCCCAACATCACCGACGTGCGCCAGCCCGCACGCGCGGCCCGGGCGGGCGGGGCGGACGCGGTCTCGCTCATCAACACCATCAATTCGATCATGGGCGTGGACCTGGAGCGCATGGCCATGAGCCCCAACACGGGCGGATGGGGCTCGCACGGCGGCTACTGCGGGCCGGCCGTGAAGCCCATCGCGCTCAACATGGTGGCCGAGATCGCACGCGATGCGCAGACGGCGGGCCTGCCGATCAGCGGCATCGGCGGCGTGAGCACCTGGCGCGATGCGGCCGAATTCATCGCGCTGGGCTGCGGCACGGTGCAGGTGTGCACCGCGGCGATGGTGTACGGCTTCAAGATCGTGCAGGACATGTGCGACGGCCTCTCCAACTTCATGGATGCGCAGGGCTACGCCACGCTGGCCGATTTCCAGGGCCGCGCGGTGCCCACCGTGAAGGACTGGAAGCAGCTCGACCTCAACCACATCGACAAGGCCGTGATCCACCAGGAGTCGTGCATCCAGTGCGGCCGCTGCCACGTGGTCTGCGAAGACACCTCGCACCAGGCGATCACCTTCACGCGCGAGGGCGGCGTGCGCCGCTTCGAGGTGAACGAGGCCGAGTGCGTGGGCTGCAACCTCTGCGTGTCGATCTGCCCGGTGCCCGAGTGCATCACGCTGCGCAGCCTGGCGCCCGGCGAGGTGGATGCGCGCACCGGCCGGGTGGTGACGGGCGACTACGCCAACTGGACCACGCACCCGCACAACCCGAACCGCGCCGCGCCATCGGCCGTCGCCTCGCAGGCCGCCGCCGTGGCCGCCGCGTGATGTCCTGGAGCCCGCCATGAACCGCCCCTCCAGCCCCTCCGCCCCCGCCGGCGCCCACGGCCTCTGGAACGACGACCTCGCGCCTACGCAGGCGCACCAGCGCACCTGGCGCTGGTACCACTTCGCCGCGCTGTGGATCGGCATGGTGATGTGCATACCCGCCTACACACTCGCGGCCAGCCTCATCGAGGGCGGCATGTCGTGGAGCCAGGCGGTGGGCACCGTGTTCCTGGGCAACCTGATCGTGCTCGTGCCGATGCTGCTCATCGGCCATGCGGGCGCGAAGTACGGCATCCCCTATGCCGTGCTCGCGCGGGCCTCGTTCGGCACGCGCGGCGCCAAGCTGCCCGCGCTGCTGCGGGCGCTCGTGGCCTGCGGCTGGTACGGCATCCAGACCTGGTTCGGCGGGATGATGATCTACACGCTGGCCGGCGTGCTCGTGGGCCATCCGCTGGAGGGCGAGAAGATCGCGGGCCTGGGCATCAACGCGGGCCAGCTCGTGTGCTTCCTCGTGTTCTGGGCCATCCAGTTCTACTTCGTGGTACACGGTATCGAGTCGATCCGCAAGCTCGAGACCTGGACGGCGCCCTTCAAGATCGTGATCTGCTTCGTGCTGCTGTGGTGGGCCTACGGCAAGGCCGGCGGCTTCGGGCCGATCCTGCACCAGCCCTCGCAGTTCGCGCCCGGCGGCCCCAAGGCGGGGCAGTTCCACGCGGTGTTCTGGCCCTCGCTCACGGCCATGGTGGGCTTCTGGGCCACGCTCGCGCTCAACATCCCCGATTTCACGCGCTTCGCGAAGTCGCAGCGCGACCAGGTGGTGGGCCAGGCCATCGGCCTGCCGGTGCCGATGGGCCTGCTGGCGGCGCTGGCGGTGTTCGTGACCTCGGCCACGGTGGTGATCTACGGCAAGGCGCTCTGGGACCCGGTGGACCTGGCCTGCCGCATGACCGGCGCGGCGGTGCTGGTGGCGCTCATCATCCTGCTGGTCGATACGGTGAGCGTGAACCTCGCGGCCAACCTCGTCGGGCCGGCCTACGACTTCTCGGCGCTCGACCCCGGGCGCATCAGCTACCGCACGGGCGGCTACATCACGGTGGGCATCGCCATCGCGATGATGCCGTGGAAGATCCTTGAATCCACCCAGGGCTACATCTTCACGTGGCTCATCGGCTACTCGGCGCTGCTGGGGCCCGTGGCGGGCATCCTGATGGTGGACTACTACCTCGTGCGCCGCACGCGGCTCGACGTGGCGGCCCTCTATGCGGACGAGGGCCCTTATGCCTACACGCGCGGGTGGAACGGAGTGGCCGTGGCCGCGTTCGTGCTGGGCGTGGCGCCCAACATCCCGGGCTTCCTGAATGCGGCCTTCCCCGCCAGCTTCCCCGGCGTGGGCGAAGTGTTCAAGCAGATCTATGCCTACGCCTGGTTCGTGGGCCTCGCCATCGCGGGCGTGGTCTACCGGCTGGGCATGGCGCGGCGCAGTGGTGCGCCGGCCCCCGCACCGCTGCACCGCGCCTGACGGCGCCCACCCCTTCAAGGAGAACGACGATGAGTGCACCCTCCCTTCTGATCCGTGGCGGCACGGTGGTGAACGCCGACCGCGAGGAGCGCGCCGACGTGCTCTGCGTGGACGGCCGCATCGCGGCCGTGGGCGCCGACGTGGCCGGGCAGGCGCCTGCCGGCACCGAGACGCTCGACGCCTCGGGCCGCTACGTGCTGCCCGGCGGCATCGACCCGCACACCCACATGCAGCTGCCCTTCATGGGCACCGTGACCATGGACGACTTCTTCACCGGCACGGCCGCGGGGCTGGCCGGCGGGACCACGACCATCATCGACTTCGTGATCCCCGATCCGCAGGAGCCGCTGATGGATGCCTACCGCAAGTGGCGCGGCTGGGCCGGGAAATCCGCGGGCGACTATTCCTTCCACGTGGCGGTCACCTGGTGGAGCGAGCAGGTGCATGCCGACATGGGAACGCTCGTGCGCGAGGAAGGCGTGAACAGCTTCAAGCACTTCATGGCCTACAAGAACGCCATCATGTGCGACGACGAAACGCTGGTGAACAGCTTCAAGCGCGCGCTGGAGCTGGGCGCCATGCCCACCGTGCACGCCGAGAACGGCGAGCTGGTCTACCTGCTGCAGCAGGAGGTGGCCAAGATGGGCATCACCGGCCCCGAGGGCCACCCGCTCGCGCGCCCGCCCATGGTGGAGGCCGAGGCGGCCAACCGCGCCATCGCCATCGCCGACGTGCTGGGCGTGCCGATCTACGTGGTGCACGTGAGCTGCGCCGAGGCGGCCGAGGCCATCGCGCGCGCGCGGTCGCGTGGGCAGCGCGTCTTCGGCGAGGTGCTGGCGGGCCACCTGCTGGTGGACGACAGCGTCTACCGCTACCCGGACTTCGCCACCGCGGCGGCCCACGTGATGAGCCCGCCGTTCCGCTCGCGCGCGGGCGGCCACCAGGAGGCGCTGTGGCGCGGCCTGCAGTCGGGCCAGCTGCACACCACCGCCACCGACCACTGCACCTTCTGCGCCGCGCAGAAGGCCATGGGCCGCGACAACTTCGCCAAGATCCCCAACGGCACGGGTGGCGTGGAGGAGCGCATGGCCGCGATCTGGGACGGCGGCGTGAACACCGGCCGGCTCACGCCCAGCGAGTTCGTGGCGATCACCTCCGCCAATGCGGCGAAGCTGTTCAACATCTATCCGCGCAAGGGCTTCGTGGGCGCGGGCGCCGACGCCGATCTGGTGCTCTGGGACCCCGAGGGCACCAAGACCTTCTCGGCCAAGACGCAGCACAGCAAGGGCGACTTCAACATCTTCGAGGGGCGCACCGTGCGCGGCATCCCGAGCCACACCGTCAGCCAGGGCCGCGTCGTCTTCGCCGACGGCGATCTGCGCGCGGAGCCGGGCACGGGGCGCTACATCCCGCGGCCGGCGTTCGGCCCGCAGTTCCAGGCGGCGGGCAAGCGCACCCGGGACCTCGCGCCCACCGCCGTCCAACGCACCCACTGACGACCCACCGGAGCCTCCCATGGACACGAAAGCAACCCGTACCACCACCACCGACATCGCCGCGCTGCGCGTCAACGGCGAACGCCTCTGGGATTCGCTCATGGAGCTGGCGCGGATCGGCGCCACGCCCAAGGGCGGCGTGTGCCGCCTCACGCTCACCGACCTGGACCGGCAGGGCCGCGATCTCGTCACGGGCTGGGCGCGCGCGGCGGGCATGTCCGTCACCATCGACAAGATCGGCAACGTCTTCATGCGCCGCCCGGGCCGCGACGACCGCCTGCCGCCCGTCATGACCGGCAGCCACATCGACACGCAGCCCACGGGCGGCAAGTTCGACGGCAACTACGGCGTGCTGGCCGGCATCGAGGTGGTGCGCACGCTCAACGACCATGGGATCGAGACCGAGGCGCCCATCGAGGTGGCCTTCTGGACCAACGAGGAAGGCTCGCGCTTCGTGCCCGTGATGATGGGCTCGGGCGTGTTCGCCCGGGCCTTCACGCTGGAGCACGCCTACGCCGCCACCGACACCGAGGGCAAGACCGTGAAGGGCGAGCTGGAGCGCATCGGCTACGTGGGCGACCAGGAGCCGGGCGACCACCCCATCGGCGCCTATTTCGAGACGCACATCGAACAGGGCCCGGTGCTGGAGGACAACGACAAGACCATCGGCGTGGTGACCGGCGTGCTCGGCATCCGCTGGTACGACTGCACCGTGACCGGCATGGAGGCCCACGCCGGCCCCACGCCCATGGCCCTGCGCCGCGACGCCCTGCAGGTGGCCACGCGCCTGATGCAGGAGGTGGTGGCCTGCGCGCACCGCCACCCGCCCCACGGGCGCGGCACCGTGGGCATGGTGCAGGTGCACCCCAACAGCCGCAACGTGATCCCGGGGCAGGTGAAGTTCAGCATCGACCTGCGCAACGCCACCGATGCCGACTGCGAGCGCATGGACGCCGACATCCGCGCCGTGGCCGCGCGCCTGGCCGCCGAGACCGGGCTGGAGATCCGCATCGAGCCCGTTTCCGCCTACCCCGCGCAGCCCTTCCACGCCGAATGCGTGCAGGCGGTCGAGCGCGCCGCGGCGCAACTGGGCTACTCGCACATGCCCGTGGTGTCCGGCGCGGGGCACGACGCCGTCTACATGGCGCGGCTGGCTCCGGCGGGAATGGTCTTCATCCCCTGCAAGGACGGCATCAGCCACAACGAGATCGAGGATGCGCAGCCCGCGCACATCACCGCCGGCTGCAACGTGCTGCTGCACGCCATGCTGGAGCGGGCGGGCACCTGATTGCTATTGAATTAATAGCAAGCTATCGAATGGATCCGGCGGCATGGAGGCAAAAACGTGCCCATCCGGCCGGGTGCGTTCCGGAGAGCGGGGAGTTACAGCGCCCCCACCATGGTCGGGTTGCCGTCCACCGCCGCGCCCCCTAACGTCGGTCGCTTTGCCATGCGTTTCTGCGCCCGTATTCCCATGAACCTGTCTTCTTCTTCCTCGCCTGCACCGTCCCTCCTGCCACGCCGCTCCGCGGCCGTGGCCTGCGCCGCGCTGGCCGCGGTGCTGCTGTCGGGCTGCGAAACCACCAACATTCGCATGGGCAGCGCGGAATCGAAGACCGTGGCCACCGGCGCCGCCGCCGGCGAGGCCTCCGCCAACGCGAGCACCCAACTGGAGCGCTGCGCATCGCCGCTGGGCACGGTCTCGCTGGTCGAGAACCAGGATGCCGGCTGGTACACCATCCTGCGCAACGAATACCGCCTGCCGCCCACGGCGAACCTGCTGCGCCTGCTGGTGCAGCAGTCCAACTGCTTCGTGGTGGTGGAGCGCAGCGCCGCGGGCATGGGCGCCATGAACCGCGAGCGCGCGATCATGCAGTCGGGCGAGATGCGCGGCGGCAGCAACTTCGGCCAGGGCCAGATGGTGGCGTCGGACTATGCGATGTCGCCCGAGATCATCTTCTCCAACAGCGACGCAGGCGGCATCGGCGGTGCGCTGGGGGCGCTGGTCGGCGGCGGCAGCGGCCGCGCCATCGGCGCACTGGGCGGCGCGCTCAAGACCCGCGAGGCCAGCGCCATGCTGACGCTGGTGGACAACCGCTCGGGCGTGCAGGTGTCGGTGTCGGAAGGCAGCGCCTCCAAGAGCGACTTCGCGGGCTTCGGCAACCTGTTCGGCGGCTCGGCCGGCGGCTCCATCGGCGGCTACCAGAACACCTCCCAGGGCAAGGTCATCACGGCCGCGTTCATGGATGCCTACAACCAGATGGTGGTGGCGCTGCGCAACTACAAGGCGCAGAGCGTGCGCGGCCAGGGCCTGGGCGGCGGCGGCCGGCTGGGCGTGGACGGCGGCGCGGCCCCGTCGCAGACGAAGGCCGGCACGGCGATGTCGGTGCGCGAGGCGCAGTCGCGGCTCAATGCGCTGGGCTACGACGTGGGCGCGCCGGACGGCGGCATGGGCCCGAAGACGGCGAATGCGCTGCGCACCTACCAGAAGGACAAGGGCCTGCCCGTGACGGGCCGGCTCGATACCGCGACGGCGGATGCGCTGTCGCGCTGAGGCCCGGTGGGCCGGCATCGCCGCGGTGCGGTGCCGGATCGATCAGGGCCCGTCGGCGGCGGGTTGGAACGACTGCCACAGCGTGGTTCCGGTAAACCACGCCGGCAAGGCCGATGCGTGTACCGTCAGTTCGTTGCCCTCTTGGATCTCTGCGATCCACTGGTGTTCGGAGCCCGAGTTGTCGAACACGTAGGCACGGTTTGCCGCAGTGCATGCGTCATTCAACAAGGCAATGGACCGTTGATAGCGTTCAAGGATCTTGTTCTCGGGAACGTCGTGGCCGCCCTGTTCCACGCGCAGCCGCACCCGTGCGACGTTGATGGCAGGGTCGTCCGTGGCAACGAAGTAGAGATAGGTTCGGTAGCCGCTGGCTCGCGCCTCTTCCATGAAATCGATCTTGTCGGAAGAGGACATGACGGTTTCGAAGGTGAAGGTGCTGCCCTGCGCCAGCAATTGGCGCCTGACCGCATCGGCCAGCACTGCCGCGACATAGGAGTTTGCCCAACGGGTGGGCAGATGAAGCAGGTTTGCTTCCGCGACACGGAGCGTCTGTGCCGCGCCGTCCAGACTGTGTTGACGGAGCAGCCCGGATGCGGCCAAGTGGCCTCGCAGTTGCTGTTCCAGCATGACCGCATCGCCTGTCAGCCCGAAATCAGCCAGATCCAGCGTGCCGGTGGCCCGCAGGCTCTTTTCGATCTCGTCAGCATTCACGTAAGCGCCAATCCATTCTGGGCGCAACATCTCCTGGATCGTGCTCTTGCCGGACCCGTTGGGACCGGCGATGACCCGTAGCCGTGGTTGGTGGGGACTGCCAGCGGTGTTCACCACCGGTCGTGGCTGCGCAGCGCAGTAGAACCTGGTTTGCGGGTGAAGCGGGCGCCTTCTCGCACAGGCGTGCTGCTGGGCAACTGCTTCAGGACACGGACGCCGCCATCCGCACGTTGCTCCACCAACTGACCGTCGAGGGCCGTCAGGATGACGGCACCGGGTTGGCGGAGGGCTCGTTCATGGGCGCGCCGCCCGGCCTCGGCGGCCAGTTCCGGGATGCGGGCCTCGGCCGCCTGCATGGATGCTTCGCTGAGTGGGGGAGTGCGTTGCATGGTGCGCGTGTCGGGTGGGATGGAGGGAGCCATTGTGCACGCATCGCACGCTTGGGCCGTCCTTACCGCCCTTCGCCCACACCAGGGCATGCCGTTACCGGCGCTCGCGTCCGATCGCCGGTTCGCTGCCCACCGTTCCAGGTTCCCGTGTGATCCCGAGGAAGTGGTCCAGCATATGGAAGTGGTCCTCGAAGAACGCTTCCTCCAGCGCGGCCAGCGCCGTGATCGGCAGCCATTGCACCTGCGCCGCGTCGTCGTCCGCGCGCACGTCGGGGAAGGCGTCGCCGCCTAGGTCGAAGTAGTGGGCGTGGGTGATGGTGCGGCCGCGCTGGCTGCGGTCGGGGTGGTCGAACACCGCCACTTCGCGCAGCGCGGCGCGCATGCGGGCCTCGGGCAGTTCGCAGTGCGTTTCCTCGGACAGTTCGCGCAGGCACGATTGCCACACGGTCTCGCGCTGCTCGATGAAGCCGCCCGGCGCGGCGAGCTGGCCCTTGCCGGGCGCGTGCGCGCGGCGGATGACCAGCACGTGGTCCTGGCAGCGCAGCACGGCGTCCACGGTGACGAACACGGGCGGGTAGGGCGCCTGCGCCCAGGCCTCGCGGTAGCCGCGCAGCATGCGCCATTCCTCCTGCAGCGCCGCGTAGTGCGGCCCTGCCGAGAAGGCGCGCAGGAAGTCGAGCGTGCTGTCCGGCATCTGCCCGGCCAGCGGCCCCAGGGCCGTGAGCAGCGTGTCCGGCGTGGCGCCGAAGACCGCGTCGCGGATGGCGGTGGCGTCGATGCTGCCCTGGCGCTCCATGGGGATCAGCTGCCAGCCCGGGAAGGCGCGCAGGTAGCTGCTCGTGGCGTCCTTGAAGTGGCCCACGAGGCCGATGCGCGCATCGGGACGCGTGTGGCGCGACACCGCCTGCAGCACCGCGGCCACCCAGGCGAGTTCGTTGTAGTGGTCGCGCACGGGCAGCACGGTGAGGCGCGCGCGGTCGGCCTCGGGCAGGGCGTTGCGCAGCATGGCCTCGCGTTCCTGCCAGGTGAACGGGTTCTTGGGCGAGCGCGCCTGCCAGGCCGATCCCATGATGACGATGGCGCCGTGCGCGCTGTCCAGCGCGCGGCGCAGCAGGGCCAGGTGGCCGTTGTGGACGGGCTCGAAGCGCCCGATGAGGATGGCGGTGTCGTACATGGATGGCGGGTGCGAGGGTGGGCGGCGGTGCGCGCCGCCCGGAGGTGCGGCACGGTGCGCGCGGGACTGCGGGAAATGTAGCCTTCTTGCCGGCGGCGGGCCCCGCGGTGCGGCGGCCAGGGCCTGCCGCGGTGTGGGGGAAGGCATCGGAATGGCCGGATGCCGCCGTTTTCATTGAATAGTTTGCTATTTATTCAATAGCAATAGCGGTTCCTTTCAGACGTACTTCGCCGCGATCGGCATCTGCCGGCCATTGCCGAACGCCTTGGCGCGCACGCGCAGGATGGGCGGCGCCTGGCGGCGCTTGTATTCGTTGCGCGCGATCATCTGGCGCACGCGGTGCACCAGCGCGCGGCCGGCCTCGTCGTGCTGCAGTTGCACCGAGAACGCGCGCGCGGCCTCGTACTCGGCGTGCGAGAGGCCTTCGCCTTCGATGATGAGCTTGAGCACCTGGTCCAGCACGGGGTAGGGCGGCAGGCTGTCCACGTCGCGCTGGCCCGGGGCCAGCTCGGCCGAGGGCTCCTTGTCGATGATGGCCTGCGGGATCAGCTCGCGCCCGGCATGCGCGTTGACGTGGCGCGACAGCTCGAACACCTCCGTCTTGTAGAGGTCGCCCAGCAGGCCCAGGCCGCCGTTGGTGTCGCCGTAGAGCGTGCAGTAGCCCACCGAGATCTCCGACTTGTTGCCCGTGGTGAGCAGCAGGTGGCCGAAGGCGTTGGAATACTCCATCAGGATGGTGCCGCGGATGCGCGCCTGCAGGTTCTCGAGCGGCAGGCCCTGGAGCGGCTGGCCGAAGCTCTCGCCGAACTGCGCGGCATAGCCCGCCACGAGGTCCGCGATGGGGTGCGTGTGCAGCCGGATGCCGAGGTTCGCGCACAGCCGCACCGAATCGTCCACGGAGCCGCTCGACGAGAAGCGCGATGGCATCGTCACGGCCACCACGTTCTCCGGGCCCATGGCCTCGGCGGCGAGCGCCAGCGTGAGCGCGCTGTCGATGCCGCCCGAGCTGCCCACCACCACCTGCCGGAAGCCGCAGCGCCGCGCATAGTCGCGCAGCCCGAGCACGATCTGCTGGCGGTAGAAGTCCATCGTGGGCAGGCCCTCGGCAGGCACCGGCGGCAGCGCGCCGCCGTCCTCGGCGAGGAAGCGGCCGTCCTCGAGCCGCAGCGTGCGCACGTCCTCGGCGAAGCGCGGCGCCTCGAACACCACGCCGCCTTCGGGCTCCACGGCGAACGATGCGCCGTCGTAGACGATCTGGTCCTGCCCGCCCACCTGGTTCACGTAGACCACCGGCAGGCCGTGGCGCCGCGCGGCATCTCCGAAGACCTGGTGGCGCACCTCGCGCTTGCCGATGTGGCTGGGGCTCGCGTTGATGCTCACCACGAGGTCGGGCGCCGCGTCGGCCACGCGCTGGAAGGGGTTGGTGGCGTAGTCGGCCACGGTGTCGTTCCAGCCGTCCTCGCAGACCAGGAAGCCGATCTGCGCGTGGCCGATGCGCAGCACGCGCGCCACGTCGGGGCCGGGCTCGAAGTGGCGGCGCTCGTCGAAGATGTTGTAGGTGGGCAACAGCTGCTTGGCATAGGTGATCCGCACCTCGCCGCCCTGCAGCACCAGCAGGCTGTTGTGCAGGCGCTTGCCGGGGCCCTGGGCGCGCGTGGGCGTGCCCACCACCCAGTGCAGGCCCGGCGTGGCGCGCGAGGCTTCCTGCAGCGCGGCGATGCCGGCGTCCACGCGCTCCATGAAGCCGGGCTCCTCGAGCATGTCGCCGGGGTAGTAGCCGCACAGCGCGAGTTCGGTGAACACGACGAGGTCGGCCCGGGCCTGCGCGGCGCGCTGCGCGGCCTCTACCATGCGCTGTACGTTGCCTTCGATGTCGCCCACGGTGAAGTTGAGCTGGGCGAGGGTGATTCGGAGCATGTCGGTTCCTTGGCTGGGGAAGGGGTAGAAGACGGGAGAAAAGCGCCGGGCGGGCGCTCAGGCGCCGGGCGGCAGGCCGAACACCTGCCGCAGGTAGGCCAGGTAGGTTTCATCGTCGCACAGCGTCTTGCCCGGGCTGTCGGACAGCTTCGCCACCGGCTGGCCATTCGCACGCACGATCTTCATCACGATGTTGAGCGGCGTGGGGCCCATGTCGTTGCTGAGCTGCGTGCCGATGCCGAAGCCCAGCTGCACGCGGTCGCCGAAGTGGCGGTAGAGGGCCAGCGCACGGTCCACGTCCAGCCCGTCGGAGAACACGAGCCGCTTGCCGTGCGCGTCGATGCGCAGCCGCGCGTAGTGCGCCAGCGCCTTCTCGCCCCAGGCGACGGGGTCTCCCGAGTCGTGCCGCAGGCCGTCGAAGAGCTTGGCGAAGTAGAGGTCGAAATCCGCGAGGAAGGCGTCCATGCCCACGGTGTCGGTGAGGGCGATGCCGAGGTCGCCGCGGTACTCCTGCACCCAGTCCTCCAGCGCGGCCTTCTGGAAGTCGCGCAGCCGCACGCCGAGCGCCTGGTAGGTCTGCAGGTATTCGTGCGCCATGGTGCCGATGGGCACGAGCTGCAGGTCCATCGCGAGCCGCACGTCCGACGTGCCCTTGAACCACTGCGGCACCTCGGTGGCGAAGGCCTGCACCACCTCGCGGTGCCAGTCGCGCCCCCAGCGGCGGCGCACGCCGAAGTCGAACATCTGGAACGGGTGCGCGCGCGGCGCCTCGGCGGCGAGCGCCTGCACGCGGGCGATCTTCGCGGCCAGGCGTCGGCGGCCTTCGGCCAGGGCCTCGGGCGCGCTGCCCAGCCGGCGGAAATACAGCTCGTTCACGATGGCCAGCACGAAGATCTCGAAGCCCATCACGTGCACCTGCGGGCCGCGCGCCACGATCGACAGCAGCGGCCCCTCGGCCCGCGCCTCGATGAAGGCGCGCTGGAACTGGAAGATGCGCAGGAAATCGACGAAATCGCTCTTGATGTAGCGCAGCCCGGCGAGGTACTCCAGCTCGGCGGGCGTGAAGCGCAGCGCGCAGAGCGCGTCGAGTTCGGCGTTCACCTCGGGCAGCAGCTCGGCGAGCGGGAAGGCCGGCGTGTTGCGGCAGACGAAGCGGTACTCGGCCTGCGTCTGCGGGTGGCGGTGCAGCAGCGCCTGCCACATGGTGAACTTGTAGAGGTCGGTGTCCAGCAGGCTCCGGATGATCGGGGTCATCTGTTTTGCTCCTATAAAGATAGCAAACAATCCAATGGAATCGGCGGCATCAGGCCAAAAGCTCTGTGGACTGCGCGAGCTGCACGCCCTGCGATCGCATGGCGTCCAGGAAAGCGCCGTGCTGCGCCTCGAAGCCGCGCACCGGGCTCATGCAGTCGGTGAGCAGCACCACGCGCGACGGCGTCCAGCCCGGCTGCAGGCGCGGCAGGTGCTGCACGATGTGCTCGGTGGTGGCGCGCACGCAGTGGCTGCTGGCCTCGCCCGCGATCACCAGGCGCCCGGCCGTGGCCAGGCGCTGCAGCAGCGGCAGGTTGAGCGTGGTGCCCGGGTCCTGCGGATCGGGCACCTCGGCCTCGATGGCGCTGTAGTGCTCGGTCCAGGGGTTCATGCCCTTGAACACCGCATGCACGGCCTGCCCCTGCACGGCCTGCCACTGCGCGCAGGCGGCCAGCAGGTCGGCATGCACGCCATGGCCCCAGCTGCCGATCTCGCAGTGCACGGGCCAGACCATGAGCGTGTAGCGCCCCTGCGCCTCCAGCGCGTCCAGGTAGGCCAGCACGCGCGGCAGGGCGGTGGCGTCGCGCGGCGTGAAGTCGCCGGCGCGCACCTGCGCGGCGGTGATGGGCGTGAACGGCGCCACGTCCGCGCCGCCGCCCGCCCGCCAGAAGAGCGGGTGCGCCACGTCGTAGCGCTGGTGCGAATCGAGGGTGACGGTCACCGCGCCGAGCTGCGGCGCCACGCGGCGCACGAAGGCGGCCAGGCGCTGCAGGTCGCCGTGCGCGCCGGCCACGGGCAGCGAAGGCGCGAGGCGCTGGCCGGAAAGGGGATCGGCCGGGCACCACGCGGCCGGCAGATCGCAGAAATCGTTCTGTGGGTCGATGGCCAGCAGGTGGAGGGCGGCAGGTGGGTGGGTCATGGACGGCTCCGTTCAGGGCGATGGAAGAAAGGCGTTGAGGCGATTGTAGACAGTTAGTTTATTAATGCAACTAACTATCCCGCCCGTCGGCGCACCGCCTGCCTGGACGCCGTGCGCGGCAAAACGCCCATGCCCGGGCCGACAGTGCCACCGCGAGGTGGCCGCCGGCCCGGGCATGGGCGTGCGATGCAGTGCGGGCGCCGGGCGGCAGGTGCCGCCGCCGCGGGCCGTTACTTCATCACCCTCCGTGCCGCTCCCACCCCGAGGACCGCGAGCACCACGAAGACGATGGCGACCACGAGGAACAGGAAGAACAGGATCTTGGCGATGCCGGCGGCGCCCGCGGCAACGCCGGTGAAGCCGAGCGCGCCGGCGATGAGGGAAACGATGGCGAAGATGATGGCGTACTTCAGCATGGCGGAGGCTCCGGTGGTGTGGTGGGCAATGGCTGCATCTTCCCGGCGCCGCCGCGCCGCGGCCGTCAGCAGGCCATGGCTCCGCCTGTAGGAAAAGGTGGGCCGGGATGCCCTGCGCCGCGCCGCGCCTTCATGGCCTCGTCGGCCGCCGGCCAGCGCTCAGGGCGCGGCCCGCCGCGGGGCGCGGTCGGCCCTCTGCGCCCGCTCCAGCACGTTCAACACAGCGTAGTCCCTCGCTTCCCTGGCGATCCCCAGCGAACGCTTCAGGCCGGTGCGCGCACCCGCATCCAGCAGCAACTGCACCGCGTCGGCATGCCCCGACATGGCGGCCAGCATCAGTGCCGACTCGTCGTATTCGGAACTCCAGTCGAGTTCTTCGACGTCCTCCCGGGCCAGCAGAACCCTCAGGACGTCGGTATGGCCTTCGCGGGCCGCGTACATGAGAGGCGTCACCTCCCGGTCGTTGCCGGCATCCGGCTTCGCTCCCGCGGCCAGCAGCAGCCGAACGGCCTCCGCATGGCCGCGCTTCGCCGCGATACCGAGCGCGGAGTTTTCCGTCTTGGTGAGCGCATTCACCTTCGCGCCGGACTGCAGCAGCAGCGCCATCATCTCCGTGTTCCCCGTCTTTGCCGATTGCATGAGGGGCGTGGTTCCATCGGGCTGCTCCCGCAGCACGTCGGCCTGGGCCGCGATCAGGACTTTCGCCATCCGGACATCCTGCCGGGCGATCGCCTGCATGAGGGGGCACCGCTCCGAAGCATCCGTGCGCGACAGGTCGCTGATCGGGGCGAGGAAGGCCGCCATCTCGTACTGCGCATGCCGGACCGCGTCCATGAGCGGCGTGGTGCGATCGATCATGTGTGCATCGGGGTTGGCGCGGTCGGTCCTCGGGCGCAGGCTGCCCAGATAACCCTGGCGTGCGGGCATCAGCAGTCGGGCAATGCCCACGCGGCCCCTGCGGGCGGCCTCATGCAATGCGGTGGTTCCGTCGTGACTTGCCACTGCGACGTTCGCGCCGGCGGACCGCAGCATTTTCACGATGGCCTCCTGCCCGTTGGCCGCCGCGACCATCAGGGGCGTCCGGCCGGTGTTCGATGCCGTGTCCAGCGCGCCGCGGTCTTTGCGGTTCTGGGTGAGCGTCTGTACCAGGATGCCTACCGATGCCACGTCGCCTGCCTGCGCCGCCAGGTACAGGACCGTTTCGCCCTGGCGATTGCGGGTGCCGAAGGCCGCTCCGGCCCCCAGGAGATGGCTGACCGTCTGGGTGCGTCCATGGCGCGCCGCCTGCAGCAGCGGGGTATCGCCCCGCGCGTTGGTGGACTGCAGCAGGGCCGGCGTCGCCAGCAACGACACCACGGCATTGGCCCCTGCGGCGGCGGCGTGGTGCAGCAGGGTGTTGCCGTTCGCATCCTTCCACGAAGCGGGCATGGGCAGGCTCGCCAGCCAGTTGGCGGTGGCCACGTCGCCAGCCGCCAGGCTCTGTGCTACGGCCGCGGGGCGGTCTTCCTCCGCGAGCTTCTCGACCTCTTCCACGGCCCTGCCCACCAGGGCCGATTCGATGGATGGCGACGAAGCGCGGTAGCGCTGCAGCGCGGGATGCATGAGCGCCGCCTGCCACGGGGTTCCGCTGACGGATGCCGCCGAGCGGATGAGGGGCCAGACCCTCGCAGGGTCGAGGCCGCGCAGTTCCTCGGGGTCTTTCGTGGCGGCGAGGGCGTGCATCAGCAGTTCGGACGACCACTCGGCCGCCGGGGGAAGATCGGACACCCGCACGCTGCGATAACCGACATCGCCGGCACGGGTCGTTTCCTTCACGTAGAAGTCGCCTGTGCCGATCCGCTTGATCCTGCGCATGCCGTCCTGCGTCTTCGAAGTGTCGATGACGGCGAACTTTTCCTTCTCGATCAGCCCCTGCGTCTTCATGTTCTTCGCGATGGTGCGCATGAGCAGCGCAGGGTCCGCGATGACCGAATAGGGCGCCTCTTCGCTGCCGGTGGGCTCGTGCCCGGAGATGACGACAGCGGCCGGGATCGGGCCGAAGCGGCTCTGCAGGCCGGTCTCGAGGTGGTCGCGGTATTCGGCATGCAGCCGATAGGCCGTCTCCTCCGTCAGCGCGCAGCCCAGGTGCGGCCGGAAGTGCTCCTGCAGTTCTGCCAGGCACTCTTCGGCCAGGTTGCGCACCAGAGCCTCGGGCGCCACGCGCGCCTCGGCGAAAGCCAGCGCGTCGGCCGCATGGGCGTTGACGGTTGGCCTGTCGACGAACTGGTCATCGCGCCCGGCGACTTGGAACTTCTTCGCCAGCAGATTGCGGTAGCCGTTCACATAGTGGATCTCGTTGATCTCGTAATGCTCGCTGTCGCCGTGCCGAGCCTGGCTGAAGTCCCGCAAGGCCTGGTCCAGCATGCCTTCCCAGGTCTTCTGGGCGTGAGTGTGCAGGCCCTTGTTCAGGCTCAGTTCCTGAACGGCCATGACCAGGTTGGCGAGGCTGCCCTCGGAGCAGACCTGCAGCCCCTCCGCCAGGTTCTCGAGGATGTCGATGCGGGTCGACAACGGGGTCGCTTCGTCGGTGATGGCCACGCACAGGGTGTCCAGCGACGCCTTGCCCTCGCCATAGAGACGCGTCACATGGCCGGAGAAAAAACCGTCGGCACCCTCACGCACGCGTTGGTGGAACGTGTCCAGGGCGTGGGCGGCCTGCTGTGCCCTGGCAGGGGACGGATGATTGTCGCGGAGGAAACGCTGGAGCGTCTCGATACCGGTCCGGTACTGCTGGATGAGCTGCTTGCCCCGCGCCGATTTCTCGAAGGCGCGCACGGAAGGCCCGTCGCGTCGGCGTTCGTAGCGTACGGCGGTCTGTTCTGAGTAGGGCTGCGCAGGCGCATCGGTGCGCGCTTGCGGACGAAAAAGGGGGGTGATCCGCATGGAAGCTCCTGGTGCCCCGACGGTAGAGGCACCGGATGCCGGGGTCGTGCGCGGATCCGAAGTGAGTGCCTGAATGGCGATGGGCGCTCAACGGGCGAACGGCGACAGGCGGGCGGTGCGCCGCAGGCATTTCCCTGGAGCGCTGAATCTTTCACCAGAATCGCCGCGCAGGCCGTGCCGGCGGCATGCATGGAAAAAGCCGCCCTTTATCGGGGGTAGGCGGCTTTGGGTTAAGTGAATCAGCGAGGAAATCGGCCTACAGCCCGGCCGCTGCGCGCAGCGCGGTGGCCTTGTGGTCTGCGTTCACATCGCTGCGCGATATGAACTCCGCCCCAAAGCCCAAGGCTTGGCCTATGGCCAAGCGCCGGGCCTCACAGCCCGGCCGCTGCGCGCAGCGCTTGGGCTTTGTCCGTCTTTTCCCAGGTGAACTCGGGTTCTTCGCGGCCGAAGTGGCCGTAGGCGGCGGTCTTTTCGTAGACGGGGCGCAGCAGGTCGAGCATCTGGATGATGCCCTTGGGGCGCAGGTCGAAGTGCTCCTGCACCAGCGCGGCGATACGGTCGTCGGGGATCACGCCCGTGCCCTCGGTGTAGACCGTGACGTTGATCGGGCGGGCCACGCCGATGGCGTAGCTCACCTGGATCTGGCACTGGCGCGCAAGGCCCGCGGCCACGATGTTCTTGGCCACGTAGCGCGCGGCGTAGGCGGCCGAACGGTCGACCTTCGTCGGGTCCTTGCCGCTGAAGGCGCCGCCGCCGTGCGGGCAGGCGCCGCCGTAGGTGTCCACGATGATCTTGCGGCCCGTGAGGCCGCAGTCGCCCTGCGGGCCGCCGATGACGAAGCGGCCCGTGGGGTTGATGAGGTACTTCGTGTCCTGCAGCCATTCCTTGGGCAGCACGGGCTTGATGATCTCCTCGATCACCGCCTCGATGAAGCTCGCCTTCATCTTCGTGGGCGTCTCGGACTGGTCGGGGTGGTGCTGGGTGGAGAGCACCACGGTGTCGATGCTGTGGGGCTTGCCGTCCACATAGCGCATCGTCACCTGGCTCTTGGCGTCGGGGCGCAGGAAGGGCAGGCGGCCGTCCTTGCGCAGCTGGGCCTGGCGCTCCACGAGGCGGTGGGCGTAGTAGATGGGCGCGGGCATCAGCTCGGGCGTCTCGTCGCAGGCGTAGCCGAACATCAGGCCCTGGTCGCCGGCCCCGGTGTTGAGGTGGTCGTCGCTCGCATGGTCCACGCCCTGGGCGATGTCGTTGGATTGCTTGTCGTAGGCCACGAGGACCGCGCAGCCCTTGTAATCGATGCCGTAGTCGGTGTTGTCGTAGCCGATGCGCTTGATGGTGTCGCGCGCCACCTGGATGTAGTCGACGTGCGCGTTGGTGGTGATCTCGCCGGCCAGGACGACCAGGCCGGTGTTGGTCAGCGTCTCGGCGGCCACGCGGCTGCGGGGGTCTTCGCGGAAGATCGCGTCGAGGATGGCGTCGGAGATCTGGTCCGCCACCTTGTCGGGGTGGCCCTCGGACACCGATTCCGACGTGAAGAGAAAGTCGTTCGCCATTTGAATAAACTCCTGTGCTTTTTTGGCATTTTGGGCGTTGCCCTCAGCCCTGGGAGCCTTGGCGAACGCTTTAGCAGAGTTGTTTAACGTCGCCCTGCAAGTTGCTCTGTTAACTCAGCGACCGCGCCATTCTACTGATACGGACCTGTCTCCGATGCCCGCCCTGTTCCAGTTCTTCGCCCGCCTGCCGCTGCCCGTGCTCCATGCGCTGGGTGCGCTGCTGGGCTGGATCGCGTACCTCGCCTCGCCCACCTACCGGCGCCGCTTCCGGGCCAATGCCGCGCAGGCGGGCTACCCGTTCGCACGCGTGCGCGCCGCCGTGGGGCATGCGGGGCGCATGGTGACCGAGCTGCCGCGCCTGTGGCTGCGCGCCGATGCGCCGCCCTACCGCATCGAGGGGGGCGAGTGCGTCGAGGCGGCCTGGGCGGCCGGCCGCGGCATCGTCTTCCTCACGCCGCACATGGGCTGCTTCGAGCTGTCGGTGCAGGCGGCCGCGCTGCGCTGGAGCCCCGCGCACGGGCCCATCACCATCCTGTACCGTCCCGCGCGCCAGCCCTGGCTGGCCGAGATGATGCGCACCGCGCGCGACCGGCCCGGCATCCGCGCCGTGCCCACCGCGCTCATGGGCGTGCGGCAGATGATCAAGGCGCTGCGCCGCGGCGAGGCCGTGGGCCTGCTGCCCGACCAGGTGCCGCCCGAGGGGCAGGGCCTGTGGGCGCCGTTCTTCGGCCAGCCGGCCTACACCATGACGCTGGCCGCGCGCCTCGTGCAGCAGACGGGCGCCACCCCGATCCTCGTGCGTTGCGAACGCCTGCCGCGCGGCCGCGGCTATGTCGTGCATTTCGGGCCGCTGCCCGAGCCGCTCTCCGATTCCCTCGAAACCGCCACCGTGCAGATCAACCAATCCATGGAACGCACCATCCGCCAGTCGCCCGACCAATACCTCTGGGGCTACGGCCGTTACAAGCAGCCTCGCGCCGAGCCGCATGCCGCCCAGCCGCCCGCCGCGCCCGGAGACCACGCATGACGGCGGGGCGCTTCAACGTCGCGCTGATGCGCGTGCTCGCGCGACTGCCGCTGCCGGTGCTGCGCGGCCTGGGCTGGCTGCTGGGGCAGGTGCTCTACGTGCTGGCCCGGCCGCGCCGCAAGGTCGCGCTGCGCAACTTGGAGCTGTGCTTTCCCGAGGCCGGCGCCGCGCAGCGCCGGGCGTGGGCGCGCGAGACCTTCGTGCGGTTCTGCCAGTCGTGGC
The DNA here is from genome assembly GCF_900112675.1 of Paracidovorax konjaci. Classification (GTDB taxonomy): domain Bacteria; phylum Pseudomonadota; class Gammaproteobacteria; order Burkholderiales; family Burkholderiaceae_C; genus Paracidovorax; species Paracidovorax konjaci. Next base: position 74,891 of record NZ_FOMQ01000001.1, read on the forward strand.
TGGACCGCAGCTGGCTCTGGATGGCGCCGCAGTCGGTGGTGGAGCAGCGCCTGGAGATCCACGGCGCGCTGGATGAACTGGAGGGCGACACGCCCACCATCATCTTCGCGCCGCACTTCCTCGGCATGGACGCCGCCGGCACGGCGCTCACGCTGCAGACGGGCCGTGCGTTCACGTCGATCTTCACGCCGCACCCCGACCCGGACATCGACGCCTGGCTCTTCGCCGGGCGCCAGCGCTTCGGCAACGTGCGCATGCTCAACCGCGGCGACGGCGTCAAGCCGATCCTGAGCGGGCTGCGCAAGGGCGGGCTGCTCTACCTGCTGCCCGACATGGATTTCGGGCCCAATGACTCGCTGTTCGTGCCGTTCTACGGCATGCAGGCGGCCACCATCACCTCGCTCTCGCGCTTCGCGCGCCTGGGCCGGGCCAAGGTGGTGCCGCTGGTGGGCCGCATCACGCCGCGCGGCTACAGCGCCGAGATGATGCCGGCCTGGGACCACTTCCCCACCGACGACCTCGAAGCCGACACCGCGCGCATGAACCGCGAGCTGCAGCAGTGGATCGACACCATGCCCGGGCAGTACTACTGGGTGCACAAGCGCTTCAAGACGCGCCCGGGCGGCGAGCCGTCGGTCTACCGGTAGCCCTCCGCGGCCGCCGGCCCGCCGCGCAGTGCAGGACGGCTCAGGAGTAAAAGTGGCTCCATGCCGCCGTATCCATTGAATAGTTTGCTATCTATTTAATAGTGGTTGGCTGCTGCAGGAAATCGCCGATCTCGCGCGCCACGAGCGCGGGCTGCTCGTGCACGATCCAGTGCGACGCGCCGGGCACCTGGCGCAGCCGCAGGTCGGGCACCCAGCGGTCCAGCCCGTCCAGCAGGCCGGGCCGCAGGGCCGGGTCGTCCAGCCCCCAGACCACGAGCGTGGGCCGCGCGATGGCCAGCATGGCATCGGGCAGCGCCACGGCCTCGGCATGGGCGCCGCCCTCGCGCGGCGGTCGCAGCGGGCTGGCCCGGTAGTAGTTGCAGGCGCCCGTCAGGCCTTCGTCCCAGGTGGCGCGGTAGCGGCCCCGCAGCTCGGGCGTGAGCCAGTCGGGTGCCGTGCCGTCCGGGCGGCCGAAGAAGCCGAACAGCCGGCGGTAGCCGTCGGCGGCGAGCATCGCCTCGGCATCGGGCCGGCAGAGGAAGTGCATGTATTCGCTCGCCTGCTGCTGCTCGGGGCTGCGCTGCAGCTCCCGCAGGAAGGTGCCGGGGTGGGGCGAGTTCACGATCACCAGGCGCTCCAGCAGTTCGGGCCGCTGGTTGGCGAAGTTCCAGGCCACGGCGCCGCCCCAGTCGTGCGCGACGAGGGCCGCCAGGCGGCCGCCCCCGGACGCGGTACCGCATTCGGCCTCGACCAGCGCCACCAGGTCCTGCACGAGGTGCTTCGCACGGTACGACTCGGCGGCCTGGGGGCTGCTGGAGGGCGCGAAGCCGCGCAGGAAGGGCGCCACGCAGCGGTAGCCGCCGTTCTCGGGGCGCGAGAAATGCTCCAGCATGCCGTCCCAGATGAAGGCGCCTTCCGGAAAGCCGTGCAGGAAGACCAGCACCGGGCGGCCGCGCTCGCCGCGCGCGTGGCAGTACAGGGTGATGCCGTGGGGCAGGGCGTGGAGGATGGTTTCGGTCATGCGGCGGTGCGGTGGGGCGACCACCCGCGCGTGCCCTCCACGCGGGTCGTCAGGGGTTGTCGGGGGACTCGCCAGGGGCGTCGTCGTCTTCGGTGCCTGGCGCGGACGGTGCGGCCCCGGCCTCCGGCGCGGCGCCGTCCGGGCCGGGCCGGGCCGCCGGGTGCGACCACTGCCAGAGCAGCTGGGCGACCTCGTCCACGCCCTGCTTCTTCAGGGCCGAGAACATCTTCACCTCGCCGCCGCCCGCCTGCAGTCGCGTGATGGACAGCACCTTGGCCTGCTCGGCGCGCGTGAGCTTGTCGGCCTTGGTGAGCAGCACGAGGAATTTGAGGCCCGCCTCGACGCGCGGGCGCACGGCCTCCAGCAGCGCTTCGTCCAGCTCGGTGAGGCCCAGGCGCGGATCGCACAGCAGCACGATGCCCGTGAGGCCCCGGCGCTGCACGAGGTAGTTCAGCATCACCTGCTGCCAGCGCTGCTTGTCCGAGCGCGAGACGGCCGCGTAGCCGTAGCCGGGCAGGTCGGCCAGCACGGCGTCGGTCGTGCCGTGCCGGCCCAACGCGAACAGGTTGATGTGCTGCGTGCGCCCCGGCTTCTTGGAGGCGAAGGCGAGCTGCTTTTGCTGCGTGAGCGTGTTGATGCAGGTGGATTTGCCCGCGTTGGAGCGACCCACGAAGGCGATCTCCGGCACGTCGATGGCCGGCAGGTGGTGCAGTTGCGCGGCGGTGGTCAGGAAACGGGCCGTGTGCATCCACCCCACGGCGACCTTGGCGTCGGGTGCGGGCGGGAGAGAGCCAGCAACTGGCGCATGTGATGTAGTCGTCATAAATGGGGGTTAGCAGGGAGACGCCCGCGAAGGGGCGCATTGTAAGATTGACGGGCTTTGCGGCACCCTTCTACAACACAGAACCCCCCGATATGAAGAAACTGCTTGCTCCCATGCTGATGGCTGCCGCGCTGGCGGCGGCGGTGTTACCGGCCTCGGCCCAGGCGCCCGCGGCGGCGCAGAAGGCGGGCAAGCCGGATCTGGTGAAGGGCGAGGCCAGCTTCACCGCCGTGTGCGCCGCCTGCCACGCGGCCGACGGCAATTCGGCCATCGTCGCCAACCCCAAGCTGGCGCAGCAGCATCCCGAATACCTCGTCAAGCAGCTGCAGGAGTTCAAGTCCGGCAAGCGCAACGATCCCGTCATGAAGGGCATCGCCTCCACCCTCTCCGAGGACGACATGCGCAACATCGCGTACTGGGTGGCGGCCAAGCAGGCCAAGCCCGGCTTCGCCAAGGACAAGGACCTCGTCGCGCTGGGCGAGCGCATCTACCGCGGCGGCATCGCCGACCGCAACATCGCCGCCTGCGCGGGCTGCCACAGCCCCAACGGCGCCGGCATTCCGGCCCAGTACCCGCGCCTGTCGGGCCAGCACGCCGACTACACCGCCAAGCAGCTCTCCGAGTTCCGCGAAGGCAAGCGCGCCAACAGCGTGCAGATGACCCAGGTGGCGGCCAAGCTGAACGACCGCGAGATCCGCGCCGTCGCCGACTACATCGCCGGCCTGCGCTGAACCCTTCGTCCCTGCGGGAATCCCCGAGGGGCCGGCGCTTGACTTGCGTCAAAATCCCCCCGGTCGGCCCTGCCGCCTTCCGGAACCAGCCGCCGATAATCACACCCAAGACGGGCGGGCACATCTGAACGGATGGCCCGCCTTTTTTCGTTCAGGCCGCATCGCCCCGTTCCGGCGCCGCCTGGCGCCTTTTCTCCCTTTTCCCTCCACCGCATCCGCCACCGCCTCCCGCCGTTCTGCCCATGTCCGACACCGCCCCCGGCCACCCGCCCCAGTCCCGCACGTCTCCTGCGCGTGCCGTGGTCGAGCTGCTGTCGTCCATGCGCTTCGCGATCTCGCTGCTCACGGTGATCTGCATCGCCTCGGTGATCGGCACGGTGCTCAAGCAGCACGAGCCCGCGGTGAACTACGTGAACCAGTTCGGGCCGTTCTGGGCCGAGCTGTTCCTGGCCATGCGCCTCAATGCGGTCTACAGCGCCTGGTGGTTCCTGCTGATCCTCGCCTTCCTGGTGACCAGCACCTCGCTGTGCATCGCGCGCAACGGCCCGCGCTACCTGGCCGACCTGCGCAGCTACAAGGAGAACATCCGCGAGCAGAGCCTGAAGGCCTTCCACCACCGTGCGCAGGCGGCGCTCGCGGCCGAGCCGCCCGAGGCCGCGGCGCGGCGCATCGGCGGCCTGCTGGCCGGCGGCGGCTGGAAGGTGCGGCTGCAGCAGCGCGACACCGCGGCCGGTCCCGGCACGGGCTGGATGGTGGCCGCCAAGGCCGGCGCGGCCAACAAGATCGGCTACATCGCCGCGCACAGCGCCATCGTGCTGATCTGCCTGGGCGGCCTGCTCGACGGCGACCTCATCGTGCGCGCGCAGATGTGGATGGGCGGCAAGACGCCGTACACCGGCGGCGGGCTCGTGTCCGAGGTGGGGCCCGAGCACCGGCTCTCCGAGCGCAATCCCACCTTCCGCGGCAACCTCTTCGTGGCCGAGGGCACGCAGTCGGGCACGGCCATCCTGAACCAGTCCGACGGCGTGCTGCTGCAGGACCTGCCGTTTTCCATCGAGCTGAAGAAATTCATCGTGGAGCACTACTCCACGGGCATGCCCAAGCTGTTCGCGAGCGAGATCGTGATCCACGACAAGGCCACGGGCGAATCCACGCCCGCGCGCGTGGAGGTCAACCACCCCGCCAGCCACCGCGGCATCGAGATCTACCAGTCGAGCTTCGACGACGGCGGCTCCCTGCTCAAGCTGCGCGCCGTGCCGATGGCGCCGGGCGTGCAGCCGTTCGACGTGGAAGGCACCGTGGGCGGCTCCACGCGCATCGAGCGTGCGGGCCGCGCCGGTGCCGGCGAGGCCATGACGCTCGAATTCACCGGCCTGCGCACCATCAACGTCGAGAACTTCGGCGCAACCGGTGCCGGCGGCTCCGGTTCAGGCTCCGGCGCCGACGTGCGCAAGGTGGACCTGCGCCAGTCCATCGAATCGCGCCTGGGTGCGGGCAACAAGACCGCCACGCCCAAGGAACTGCGCAACGTGGGCCCGAGCGTCACCTACAAGCTGCGCGACGCCGCGGGCCAGGCGCGCGAATTCCACAACTACATGCTGCCCGTGGACACGGGCGACGGCCAGCCGGTGTTCCTGCTCGGTGTGCGCGAGACCCCGGCCGACCCGTTCCGCTTCCTGCGCGTGCCGGTGGACGACCAGGGCCGCATGGACGGGTTCCTGCGCATGCGCATGGCACTGGCCGACCCCCAACTGCGCGAGCAGGCCGTGCGCCGCTACGTGGCCCAGGCGGTCGATGGCTCCCGGCCCGAGCTGGCCGGGCAGCTCACGCAATCCACACTGCGCGCGCTCTCGCTCTTCGCGGGTGCGAGCGATGCGGCGCGCCCGGCCGGCGCACCGCCGCGCGCGGGCCTGCAGGCCATCTCCGATTTCATGGAAGACAACGTGCCGGCGGCCGAACGCGAGCGCGCGGGCGAGGTGCTGATCCGCATCCTGAACGGCGCGCTGTTCGAGATCGCGCAGCTCACGCGCGAGCGTGCCGGACTCGCGCCCCTGCCGCAGAACGAGGCCACGCGCGCCTTCATGACGCAGGCCGTGCTCTCGCTCAGCGATGCGCAGGTCTACCCCGCGCCCATGGCGTTCGAGCTGGCCGATTTCACGCAGGTGCAGGCCAGCGTGTTCCAGGTGGCGCGCGCGCCCGGCAAGAACGTGGTCTACCTGGGCTGCGCCCTGCTGATCCTGGGCGTGTTCGCGATGCTCTACGTGCGCGAGCGCCGCGTCTGGGTGTGGCTCGTGCCCGCCGGCGGCAGCGGCGCCGCGGCCACGATGGCGCTGTCCACCAACCGCAAGACGATGGACGGCGACCGCGAATTCGCCCAGCTCACCGAGAAACTCATCGGGGCCCGGCCCCACCATGGAGGCAACACCGCATGAACACGGCGACGACCACCACCACTGGCACCATCACCCTGAACGAAGGCTATTTCGCGCGGCGCAACTGGTTCGACTGGGTGTTCGCGGCCCTCGTGGCCGCGGGCGGGCTCTACGCGCTGCAGCGCTACGGGGCCTTCATGGACGTCTACGAGAAAGGCATCCTGCTCGGCGCCATTCCGTGCACCGTGTGGCTGGGCTGGTTCTGGCGGCCGCTGCGCGCCCTGGTGCTGGTGGTGGCGGCGTTCGCGCTGCTGGCCATCGGGCTCTACCAGCAGGACGGCGCGGGCAGCCTCGCACGGGCCGACACCGTGTTCGGGCTCAAGTACTTCCTCTCGAGCCAGTCGGCCATCCTCTGGATGAGCATGCTGTTCTTCATCAGCACGGTGTTCTACTGGCTGGGCATGTTCGCGCGCGGCGAGCGCGGCACGCTCTCGCTGCTGGGCTCGCGCATCGCCTGGGTGGCGATCGCCATGGCGCTCATCGGCACGCTGGTGCGCTGGTACGAGAGCTACCTGATCGGGCCGGACATCGGCCACGTCCCCGTGAGCAACCTCTACGAGGTGTTCGTGCTGTTCTGCTGGATGACGGCGGCCTTCTACCTCTACTACGAAGAGCAGTACGCGACGCGCGCGCTGGGCGGCTTCGTGATGCTGGTGGTGAGCGCGGCCGTGGGCTTCCTGCTCTGGTACACCGTGGTGCGCGAGGCCCACGAGATCCAGCCACTGGTGCCGGCACTCAAGAGCTGGTGGATGAAGCTGCACGTGCCGGCCAACTTCATCGGCTACGGCACCTTCGCGCTCGCGGCCATGGTGGCGTTCGCCTACCTCATCAAGCAGCAGGCCGGCGAGACGCGCTGGTGGAAGCTCGCGCCGCTCTGGATGCTCGGCATGGTGCTGTGCTTCGAGCCCATCGTGTTCCGCCAGGGCGCCACCGAGAACGGCGGCAGCTACTGGATGGTGTATTTCGGCATCTCGGCGCTCATCGTCGCGGGCATCCTGCTGGGCCGCCGGCGCATCGCCGAGCGCCTGCCGTCCTTCGAGGTGCTCGACGACGTGATGTACAAGGCGATCGCCGTGGGCTTCGCGTTCTTCACCATCGCCACCGTGCTGGGCGCGCTCTGGGCGGCCGAGGCCTGGGGCGGCTACTGGAGCTGGGACCCCAAGGAGACCTGGGCGCTGATCGTCTGGCTCAACTACGCGGCGTGGCTGCACATGCGCCTCATGAAGGGCCTGCGCGGCACGGTGTCGGCCTGGTGGGCCCTCGTGGGGCTGGGCGTGACCACCTTCGCGTTCCTGGGCGTGAACATGTGGCTCTCGGGCCTGCACAGCTACGGAACGTTGTAGCAGCGGACGAATCCGTCCGGGGCGAGGGCGCGTATAACCGGGACATCCCCGCAGGCCGCCCCCACCCCCGAAGGATTCCTCCATGCTCATCAAGAACCACGACGACGGCTTCCTCCACCCCGCCGGCAGCGAGATCACTCCCCGCGCGGTCTACGAGGGCCGCCGCGACCTCATGAAGCTCCTGGCGGGGGGCGCGGCCGGCGCGGCGCTCGCCGGCTGGGCCGGCCGGGAGGCCCTGGCGCAGGTGGCACGCCCCGGCAAGCTGGCGCCGCTGGCGGCGGTGCCGAGCAAGGTGGCCGGCGCCACCACCATCGAAAAGCTCACCGAATACAAGGACGCGAGCACCTACAACAACTTCTACGAGTTCGGCGTGGACAAGGGCGACCCGGCGCGCAACGCCCACACGCTCAAGACCTCGCCCTGGACCGTGGAGGTCGAGGGGCTCGTCAACAAGCCGGCCAGGTTCGCCCTCGAAGACCTGCTCAAGCTCAGCCCGCAGGAAGAGCGCATCTACCGCCTGCGCTGCGTGGAGGGCTGGTCGATGGTGATCCCCTGGGTGGGCTACTCGCTGTCCGAACTCATCAAGCGGGTCGAGCCGCAGGGCAGCGCCAAGTACATCGAGTTCGTGACGCTGGCCGACAAGAAGACCATGCCCTATGTGGACCGCCCCGTGCTCGACTGGCCCTACACCGAGGGCCTGCGCATGGACGAGGCCATGCACCCGCTCACGCTGCTCACCTTCGGCATGTACGGCGAGGTGCTGCCCAACCAGAACGGCGCCCCGGTGCGCCTCGTCGTGCCGTGGAAATACGGCTTCAAGAGCGCCAAGAGCCTGGTCAAGATCCGCTTCGTCGAGAAAGAGCCCGGCACGGCCTGGAACAAGGCGGCCAAGCAGGAATACGGCTTCTATTCCAACGTGAACCCCAACGTCGACCACCCGCGCTGGAGCCAGTCCACCGAGCGTCGCATCGGCGAGGACGGGGGCATCTTCGCCAAGAAGCGCAAGACGCTGATGTTCAACGGCTACGGAGCGCAGGTCGGCCAGCTCTACGCGGGCATGGACCTCAAGAAATTCTATTGACCCCGGATGTGTCCGGCCGGGAGGCCAGGCCGCACCGCCCACCCCCATGAAGAAACTGCTGCTCCACCCGGCCGCCAAGCCGGTCGTCTTCGTGCTCTGCCTGCTGCCGTTCGCGTGGCTGGTCTACGGCATCGTGGCCGACCGGCTCGGCCCGAACGCCGCCGAGGTGCTCATCCGCTCCACGGGCGACTGGACGCTGCGCGGGCTCTGCCTCGCGCTGGCGGTGACGCCGCTGCGCGTGGTGGCCGGCCTGCCGGCGCTGGCGCGGTTCCGCCGCATGCTGGGGCTGTTCGTGTTCTTCTACGCGGTGCTGCACCTCGTGAGCTATGCGTGGTTCGACATGGAGTTCGACCTGCCCGGCATCGTGCGCGACACCCTGCAGCGGCCGTTCATCCTCGTGGGCATGCTGGCGTTCGGGCTGCTGCTGCTGCTGGCCGCCACGTCGTTCAACCGGGCGATCCGCTGGCTGGGCGGCAAGCGCTGGCAGGCGCTGCACCGCACGGTGTATGCGGTGGCGGGCCTGGCACTGCTGCACTTCTTCTGGATGCGCGCGGGCAAGAACTTCTTCGGCGAGGTCGCCGTCTATGCGGCGATCCTGGGCGTGCTGCTGGGCTGGCGCGCCGTGCGGGCACTGCGCAGCGCCCACGGCGCGCGCGCCTCGGCGGCATGATTGCTATATTTTTGGTAGCAAAGTATTGAATGGATCCGGCGGCATGAGGCCAAAAACATGCCTCATCCGCGCACGGCCTGCAGCGCCGGCCGCACCTGCCGCGTGGCCGGATCGATGATCGCCGTGGGCAGCTGGTAGGCCCGGTCGTCGAACAGGTCGATGCCGCATTGCAGGTTCTCGATCCAGTCCAGGAAATCGCCGATCGCCTTCTTGCCCATGATGGGGGAGCCGTGCTGGGGCACCAGCATGGAGATGTCGAGCTGCCGCGCCATGCGCGTCCACAGGCGCAGGATCTTGTTGGACACCATGTAGCGGCGGTGGAAGCCTTCCATGAGCGGGATGTGCGGCGCCAGTTCGGTGACGGGCTCGCGCGCCTTCGCCCCCGAGGTGAGCGACACCGCCAGATCGCCGGTGAACAGGATCTTGCTCACCGGATCGTAGAAGTGGAAATTGCCCTCGGAGTGCATGAAATGCGCGGGCAGCAGCACCAATTCGTGCCGGCCGAGCGGCAGGTGGCCGCCCGCGTCGGGCACGCCGATCACGCGGTTCTCGGTCTTGCCCACCTTGGTGAAGTGGGGCGCGAACCGCTCCCAGATGCGCGAGATCACCAGCGTGGCCTTCGTGCTGGTCATCCACCGGTCGAGCGACGCGATGATGTCCGGGTCCGCATGCGAGGCGATCAGGTAGGAGAGCTTGTGCGGGGCGAAGTGCTTGCTCATGCCCATGAACAGCTCGTTGAAGGCGAGGTTGCCGCCCGGGTCGATGATCGCGCCCGTGTCCCCATCCACGATGAGGAACTGGTTGGCCTGCACCGCCTGCCCGTCCTCTTCGATGAGGTCGGAGAACATCAGGCAGGCGTGGTGCTTGTCTCGATAGAGTTCCAGGGGTTCCGATGCCATAGCGTTCCACATGTCATGAAACGGTCAATGTACGGACATCGGCCCGGCGGGCGCTTGATGCGCATCAAGCGAAAGCGAATGCTCAGTCGGGCAGCTTCTCGTGGCGAAACGTGTCCTCGAGCGGCTCGCGCGCACGGATGAGGTGGGCCCGGTCGCCGTCCACCAGCACCTCGGCGGGGCGCGCACGCGTGTTGTAGTTGCTGCCCATGGAGCTGCAGTAGGCGCCGGCCGAAAGCACGGCCAGCCGGTCGCCGGCCTGCACCGCCAGCGTGCGGTCGCGGCCGATCCAGTCGCCGCTCTCGCAGACGGGACCGACCACGTCGTACACCGCGGACGCGGCACCGGCGGCTGGCGCGCCCACCGGCACGATCGCGTGGAAGGCCTGGTACATCGCGGGGCGGGGCAAGTCGTTCATCGCGGCATCGACGATGCAGAAGTTCTTCTGCTCGCCGGGCTTCACGTAGAGCACCTCGGTGAGGCACACGCCGGCATTGCCGACCAGCGAGCGGCCCGGCTCGATCATGAATTGCCGGTCGCCATAGCCGCGCGCGTCCAGGCGCTCGAAAAGCTGTGCCCACAGCGCATCCGCCGCGGGCGGGGTGTCGCCGTTGTAGTTGATGCCCAGGCCGCCGCCGAAATCGATGTGGTGGATCGGGATGCCGGCGGCCTCGATCTGGCCGACCAGGTCCAGCATGCGGTCCACCGCGTCGAGGTAGGGCGTGGCCTCGGTGATCTGGGAGCCGATGTGGCAATCGATGCCCGCCACCTGCAGCCCCGGCAGGGCCGCGGCGCGCTGGTAGGTGGCCACCGTGCGTTCGTGCGCCACGCCGAACTTGTTGCCCTTGAGCCCGGTGGAGATGTAGGGGTGGGTCTTCGGATCGACGTTCGGGTTCACGCGGATGCTGATCTGCGCACGCCGGCCGCAGGCCACGGCCACTTCGCTCAGCACCTCGAGTTCGGGCTCGCTCTCCACGTTGAAGCAGCCGATGCCGGCCTCCAGCGCCTCGCGCATTTCCTGGCGCGTCTTGCCGACGCCGGAAAAGATGATCTTGCGGGCGTCGCCGCCGGCCGCCAGCACGCGGCGCAGTTCTCCGCCGGAGACGATGTCGAAGCCGCAGCCCGCACGCGCGAAGAGCTGCAGCACGGCCAGCGACGAATTCGCCTTCATCGCGTAGCAGATCTGCACCTTGCGCCCCGCGAACCCGCGCTGGTAGGCCGCCAGCGCCGCGAGCATCGACGCCTTCGAATAGACATACAGCGGCGTGCCATGCGCCTGGGCCAGGTCCGAGGCGCGCACGGATTCGATGGAGAGGTCGTCGCCCTGGTAGGCGATGTGGGGGTGGCCGGGCAGTGCGGTCAGCGTCATGGCGTGGTGGAGGCAGGGGTCGACGCGGGCGTCGAAGCGGGGGACGAGGGAAGAGAGGCTGAGGGCAGGGCGGGCGACGGTGCCAGCACCGGTGCCGGGATGGGGGACGGCGTGGGCGCGTCGCGCATCGGATCGAGCGTCTGCGGCAGCGTGGCGCGCTGGGTTGCGGCCGGATCGGACGGCAGGTAGAGCGGACCGCGCTGTCCGCAGCCCGTCAGCGCGGCAACCGCACCGGCAGCAAGGACGCACGTGCTGACTAGAATTTGCGAAGCTCTCAACATCCGCAAATTGTAGAAGTAATGACCGATCAAGAATTCCTGGACCAGGCCGAACGACTGCTGCTGGCGGTGGAGCAGGGCTGCGACCGCATCAACGACACCACCGACGCGGACCTCGACGCCCAGCGCTCGGGCGGCATGGTGACCATCGTCTTCTCCAACCGCAGCCAGATCGTCATCAATTGGCAGAAGCCTTTGCACGAGATCTGGATGGCCGCGCAGTCGGGCGGCTACCACTACCGCTTCGACGGCAGCGCCTGGATGGACACCAAAGGCGCGGGCGAATTCTTCGGGGCGCTGAGCGACGCCGCCTCGCGCCAGTCGGGCATGCCGCTCGCCTTCGCGGCCGCCTGACCCGGATCGCCCAAAGAAAAAGGCACCGCGGCGGGCGCCGCGGTGCCTTCGGATCGCCGCCCCCCTGGCGGAGGCGTGCGGTCAGTTGCGGAAGAGGTCCAGGATCCGGTTGCGCTCTTCCACGGGCGGCGGTGCCTGCGGCGCGGCCCCCGGCACCGCCGCCGGATGGTCTTCCATGCCGACGCTGGCCACACCGGCATTGCGCGCGTATTCCTCGTAGAACCACTCGCCACCCACGTTCACCACGCCGGGCGGCACGGTGGGTTCGGCCACGGGCACGCCCTTCAGCGCGCGTTCCATGAAGCTGATCCAGATCGGCAGGCTGAGGCCTCCCCCGGTTTCGCGGCTGCCGAGGTTGCGCGGCGTGTCGTAGCCGATCCACGTCACGGCCGCGATGGTGGGCTGGAAGCCCGCGAACCAGGCATCCACGGCATCGTTGGTGGTGCCGGTCTTGCCGTAGATGTCGGAGCGCTTGAGCGTCGCCTGCGCGCGCGCGGCCGTGCCGGAGCGCGTCACTTCCTGCAGCAGGCTGTTCATCACGAAGGCGTTGCGGGGCTCGATGGCCCGCGGGTTGTCGGCCGTGGCGGGCGGCTGGAAGTCCGACAGGATCCGGCCCTTGTGGTCCGTCACGCGGCTGATGAGGTATGGATTCACGCGGTAGCCGCCATTGGCGAACACCGAGTAGGCCGACACCATCTGCATCGGCGTCACCGATCCGGCTCCGAGCGCCATCGTGAGGTAGGCCGGGTGCTTGTCCGCCTCGAAACCGAACTTCGTGATCCATTCCTGCCCCGTCTTCGGTCCCACCGCCTGCAGGATGCGGATGGAGACGACGTTCTTCGACTTGGCGAGCGCGGTGCGCAGCGTCATCGGGCCGTCGTACTTGCCGTCGTAGTTCTTGGGCTCCCACGGCTGGCCGCCCGTCGTGCCGGCGCTGAAGAAAAGCGGGGCATCGTTCACCACGGTGGCCGGGGTGAAGCCCTTTTCGAGGGCTGCAGAGTAGATGAACGGCTTGAAGCTCGAACCCGGCTGGCGCCAAGCCTGGGTGACGTGGTTGAACTTGTTCTTGTCGAAATCGAAGCCGCCCACCAGCGCCTTGACGGCGCCCGAGCGCGGATCGACCGCCACGAAGGCGCCTTCGACTTCCGGCAGTTGGGTGATGTCCCAGGTTTTCTTGGGCGTCTGGATGATGCGGATCACCGCGCCGCGCCGGATCTTGATATTGGGCGGGGCCTTGTCGCTCAGGCCGGATTGCACGGGCTTCAGTCCGTCGCCCGTGATCTCGATGGGCTCGCCATTGGCGCGCGCCGCCACGATCTTCTTGGACGTCGCCTCCAGCACCACGGCCGACAGCACATCGCCGTTGTCCGGATGGGCGGCCAGGGTGTCGTCGATCACGTCCTCGGCCTCCTGGGCGTTGGTGGGCAGGGCGACGAACTTCTCGGGGCCGCGGTAGTGCTGGCGGCGCTCGTAATCCATGATGCCCTTGCGCAGGGCCTGGTAGGCGGCTTCCTGGTCCCCGGCATTGAGCGTGGTGTACACGTTCAGTCCACGGGTGTAGGCATCGTTTCCGTACTGCGCGAAGATCAGCTGGCGTGCCATCTCGGCCACGTACTCCGCGTGGATGCGGGTGTTGTCCGGGCCGCCCGGACGGATCTTCAGGTCTTCCTGCTTGGCGGCGGCGGCTTCTTCGGCGGTGATGAATCCGTTCTCGACCATGCGGTCGATGATGTAGAGCTGTCGCACCCGGGCCCGCTTGGGGTTGCTGATCGGGTTGTACGCCGAGGGGGCCTTCGGCAGGCCCGCCAGCATGGCGGCTTCTGCGATGCTGATGGATTTCAGCGGCTTGCCGAAATAAGCCTCGGACGCGGCGGCAAAACCGTAAGCCCGATTTCCCAGATAAATCTGGTTCATGTAAATCTCGAGAATCTGATTTTTGGTCAACAGATGCTCGAGTTTGAATGTTAGTAATATTTCGTAAATCTTTCGCGTAATTGTTTTCTCCGACGAAAGATAAACATTGCGTGCCACTTGCATCGTGATAGTAGAGGCGCCCTGGCTTTTCACCCGGCCGAGGTTGGCGAGGGCCGCCCGCACCATGCCCTTGTAATCCACGCCCCCGTGCTGGAAGAACCGCGCGTCTTCAATGGCCAGCACCGCATTGGTCATGACCTTGGGGATCTCCTGGATGGGCGTCAGGTTGCGACGCTCTTCGCCGAATTCACCCAGCAGGGCGCCTTCCACGGAATACACGCGCAAAGGCAGCTTGGGCCGGTAGTCGGCGAGGTCCGAGATGTCCGGCAGGTTGGGGTATGCCACTGCGAGCGCAACGGCGATGGCCAGTCCCAGGCCCAGCGCGCCTGCAGCGGCGATCCCGAACAGCCAGGCAAAGCTCTTGATCAGCCAGCGCAGCCACGTCGGCCGGGAGGGGGTGGCCCGCGGCGCGGTCTTGTCGGGAGAGGAGGGCGGCATATCGGTCCAGTGGGAATCAACCGGGCATTATAAAAAATCGCCCATGGCGTGGCGTTTCCGCACGCTTACCGCTGTGCGGAAGGGCGGCGTTTGCACCCTTGGACAGCGCCTCTGGATAACCTCTGCCGCCACCGTGAATTCCGTCTGCTTTTGACAACGCAGCGCTGGTTACGGCGGGGTAAAACACTTTGCCGCTCTACAACCTTACTGCTAGCATTCATGTGAAGTGTTAAGTTTTGTTGCGTCAATAAAGCGAGTTACAGGGGGCCAATCTTGATCTCTTTGGGATCTTTGTTCAGTCGCCAGGCTGCGCCACTGCTGGGCATCGACATCAGTTCTTCCAGCGTCAAGCTCGTGGAACTGGGGCGCGACAAGGCAGGGGGGCTGGTGCTGGAACGTTGCGCTATCGAGCCCCTGGAACGGGGTTGGATCAGCGACGGCAACATCGAGAAGTTCGATGAGGTCGCCGAGGCCTTGCGCCGGCTGGTGAAGAAGAGCGGCACGCGCACGAAGAACGTGGCGTTGGCATTGCCTCCTTCCGCGGTCATCACCAAGCGCATCACCCTGCCGGGCGGCATGTCCGAGCAGGAGCTGGAGGTGCAGGTCGAATCCGAGGCCAACCAGTACATCCCGTTCTCGCTGGACGAGGTGAGCCTGGATTTCTGCGTCATCGGCCCCAGCAAGAACGCCCCCGGCGATGTGGATGTGCTCATTGCCGCCTCGCGCCGCGAGAAGGTGCAGGACCGGCAGGGGTTGGCCGAAGCCGCGGGGTTGAAGCCGGTGGTCGTCGACATCGAGTCGCACGCCTCCCGCCTGGCGGCCGGCAGGCTCATCGAAGCCTTGCCCAACCAGGGCACGGATGCATTGGTGGCCCTGTTCGAAGTGGGCGCCTTGACCACGAGCATGCAGGTCATCCGCAACGATGAAGTGCTGTACGACCGGGACCAGGCGTTCGGCGGCGCACAGTTGACCCAGCTCATCGTCCGGCAGTACGGTTTTTCCGCGGAAGAGGCGGAGAGCAAGAAACGCAACGGAGACCTGCCCGAGGACTACCAGTCCGCGGTCCTGCGGCCGTTCGTGGAAAGCATGGCTCAGGAAATCGGGCGGGCATTGCAGTTCTTCTTCACCAGTACACCCTACAACCGGGTGGATCACATCATGCTTGCGGGAGGGTCGGCGCCATTGCCGGGCCTGACGGAGGCGGTCACCCAGCATTCGGGGTGTGCCTGCACGGCCGTCAATCCCTTTGAGGGCATGGAGATCGGAAGTTCCGTCCGCCTCAAGAAGATGGTGCGCGAAGCGCCGTCCTACCTCACCTCGTGTGGGCTCGCCATGCGGAGGTTCCTCCAGTGATTCTCATCAACCTGCTGCCCCACCGCGAGGCAGCCCGAAAGCGCCGGAAGGAAGCCTTCCAGGCGACGATGTTCGCTTCGTTCCTGATCGGCCTTGCCATCGCTGCAGGCATCTACTGGTGGTACCAGATGATGATCAGCGAGCAGCAGGGGCGCAACAGCTTCCTGCAATCCGAGATCAAGGTTCTGGAAAGCCAGATCAAGGAAATCGCCACCATCGAGGAAGAAATCGCCGCCTTGCGCGCGCGCCAGAAGGCGGTGGAGGATCTCCAGTCCGATCGCAACCTGCCGGTCCACCTGCTCACTGAGCTGGTCCAGCAGCTGCCGGACGGCGTCTACATCACCAGCCTCAAGCAGGCGGACCAGGTCATCACCATGCAAGGCATGGCGCAGTCGAACGAGCGCGTCTCCGAAATGCTGCGTAACCTGGCCGAGAACACCCCGTGGTTCTCCAAGCCCGAACTGGTCGAGATCGTGGCGGCCAACGTGGCATTGACGCCCCGGGACCAGCGCCGTGTGGCTTCGTTCAATTTGCGCTTCCGCCTCATGCGGACCAGCGAAGCGCAAAAGGCCATGGACGGTGCCAGCGCACCCCACGGCGCACCGCGCGCGGCAGGGGGATGAGCATGGCGAGCAGAAAAAAGACATCCGTTGACTTCGTCGCACTGCAGGGCAATCTGCAGCGCCAATTCAAGAATCTCGACGCCAAGGACCCCTCTCTCTGGCCACCGGTGCCCAAGCTGTTGCTGTGCGTGGTGATTGCCGTTGGTGTCGCAGCGTTTCTCTGGTTCTTCAAGATCAGTGAGTACCAGGACGAACTGGAGTCCGAGCGCAACAAGGAGGTGGCTCTTCGCGAGGACTACCAGAAGAAGCTGACCAAGGCCGTGAGCCTCGATGCGCTCAAGAAGCAGCGCGAGCAGGTGCAGCAGTATGTGATCCAGCTGGAAAAGCAACTGCCGAGCAAGGCCGAGATGGCCGCGCTGCTGTCCGACATCAACCAGGCGGGCCTCGGCCGCAGCCTGCAGTTCGAATTGTTCCGTCCGGGGCAGGTGGTCGCGAGGGACTACTACGCAGAGCTGCCGATTGCCATCCGGGTGACCGGCCGGTACCACGACATCGGGGCGTTCGCCTCGGATGTCGCCAACCTCTCGCGCATCGTGACGCTGAACAACATCTCGCTGTCGCCGTCTGGCGCCAAGGACGCAGCGGCCGGTACGCTCTCCATGGAGGCCACGGCACGGACGTTCCGATATCTCGATCCTGAGGAAATTCAGGCCCAACGCCAAGCTGCCGGAGCGAAGAAATGAAGCGGCATCTTGTGTATGGCTTCGCAGTGCTGGCGGCGCTGGCGCTTCAGGGCTGCGGCTCGTCGAACGAGGATGAATTGCGCGAATGGATGTCCGGGTTGCGCGCCACGACCAAGCCGCGCATCACGCCCCTGAGCGAGCCCAAGAAATTCCAGCCCGAGAACTACAGGGCCGACGGGGCGACCGACCCTTTCAATCCACTCAAGCTGACCCAGGCCCTGCGACGGGACTCCGTGCAGGTGGCGGCCAACGCGACATTGATCGCTCCTGAGATGTCGCGCCGCAAGGAACCGCTGGAGGCCTTCCCGCTGGACACCATGTCCATGGTGGGAAGCCTGAACAAGGCCGGTGCACTGACTGCGTTGCTGAAGGTGGACAACCTGATCTATCAGGTACGGGCGGGCAATTACCTGGGGCAGAACTACGGAAAGATCACGCAGATCACCGAGACGGCCATCCAGGTGCGTGAAATTGTTC
The DNA here is from genome assembly GCF_900112675.1 of Paracidovorax konjaci. Lineage (GTDB taxonomy): Bacteria > Pseudomonadota > Gammaproteobacteria > Burkholderiales > Burkholderiaceae_C > Paracidovorax > Paracidovorax konjaci. Next base: position 92,144 of record NZ_FOMQ01000001.1, read on the forward strand.
AGGATGCAACGGGCGACTGGATAGAGCGTCCCGTGACGCTTGATCTCCAAGAGGGGAAGAAATGATTCAAACGAAATGGTTCGGTTTTCGTTGCCGAGCGGTACTGGTCGCCGCGGCGGCAACCTTGTGCAGCACCTGGGTCCATGCGCAGGCAGCGATCGAGTCCGTGCGGGGCGTCATGCAGGGCGGCACGGAACTGGTGCGCATCGAGCTCTCGCAGCCGCTCAGCACGCTGCCTTCCGGATTCGCCATCCAGGCACCCGCGCGGATCGCGCTCGATTTCCCCAACACCACGAACGGCACCGGCCAGTCCCTCGTCGAGGTGAACCAAGGCAACCTGAAGTCGGTGAACATCGTTCAGGCCGGGGACCGTTCGCGCGTGGTGCTCAATTTGAAGCAACCCACCTCCTACAAGGCGGAGATCCAGGGTTCTGCGCTGCTGGTGTCGCTGGATCCCGCGTCCACGGGCGCAGTGGCCCAGGCCGTGGCCCCGGTGGCGTTTGCCGAAAGCAGGAACACCGATGTGCTTCCTCTGCGGGATGTGGACTTCCGGCGCGCCACCGATGGCGCGGGCCGCATCATCGTGGCCTTGGCCAACAACCAGGTGGGCGTCGACCTCCGCAAGCAGGGCAACAACCTGACGGTGGAGTTCCTCAAGTCCTCCTTGCCCGAAGGGCTGCGCCGCCGCCTGGACGTCACCGATTTCGGGACCCCCGTGCGCATCGTGACCACCGCCCAGCAGGGCGAACGCGTCCGCATGACGATCGAGCCGATCGGCGAATGGGAACACAGCGCCTACCAGAGCGACAACCAGTTCGTGGTCGAGGTCCGTCAGAAGAAGGTCGACCTGAACAAGCTGACGCAAGGCCCTGGTTTCAGCGGTGAAAAGCTTTCCCTGAATTTCCAGAACATCGAAGTGCGGTCCCTGCTGCAGGTGATCGCGGACTTCACGAACTTCAACATCGTGACGTCCGATACCGTGACGGGTGCATTGACGCTCCGGCTCAAGGATGTGCCGTGGGACCAGGCCCTGCAGATCATCATGGATGCCAAGGGCCTGGGCATGCGCAAGTCGGGGACGGTCCTGTGGATCGCGCCCAAAGACGAGATCGATGCCCGGACGAAGAAGGACTACGAAGCCGCGCTGGCCATCCAGAGGCTGGAGCCCCTGCGGACCCAGGCCTTCCAGCTGAACTATGCCAAGGCTGCCGACATGCTGACGCAGCTGGCCAACACCAGCGCGGGCTCCGGAACTTCCACGCGCTTTCTCTCCGAGCGCGGAAGCGCGATCGCCGAGCCCCGCACCAACCAGCTTTTCGTCACGGATACGCCGAGCAAGCTGGAAGAAGTGCGCCAATTGCTGCTGACGCTCGACGTGGCCGTCAGGCAGGTGATGATCGAGGCGCGCATTGTCGAAGCGCGGGACACTTTTGGCCGTTCGCTGGGCGTGCGGCTGGGGGGCGCCGACCTGCGCGCCAACCGCGGTGGTGACGGCGGCTACAGCGTCGGTGGCAACAATCGGCTAGCGATCGGCACCAGCTACAGCAACGCCGTGGCGAGCAGCGGTGCCGGCGGCACGGTGGATACCAGTTCGTCGTTCGTGAACCTGCCTGCGGCACTCTCCACCGGCGGCAGCTTCGGCAACTTCGCGCTGACGCTGTTCAACTCTGCCGCCAACCGCTTTCTCACGCTGGAGTTGTCGGCCATGGAGGCCGATGGCCAGGGCAAAGTGGTGTCGAGCCCGCGCCTGATCACGGCCGACCAGACCAAAGCGCTGATCGAGCAGGGGACCGAGTATCCCTATTCGGTGACGGCTCCGAACGGCGCCACCACGGTCGCATTCAAGAAGGCCGTCCTGAAGCTGGAGGTCACGCCCCAGATCACGCCCGAGGGCAACATTATTCTTGACCTGGACGTGAACAAGGACAGCAAGGGTGAAACGACGACCCAGGGGGTCGCGATCGATACGAACCATATCAAGACGCAGGTTCTTGTGGAAAATGGCGGCACCGTGGTGATCGGCGGGATTTTCCGGTTGGAAGAGACCAACCAGGAAAACAAGATTCCCGTACTGGGCGACGTCCCCGTGGTCGGGAATCTTTTCAAAAATAGGACCAAGGAATCCACCAAGCGTGAAATGCTGGTGTTTATCACCCCGAAAGTCATTTCGGACAAAGGTCCAGTTCGTTAAAAAATCAACTTGGGTGACAGAATGAAATCATTGATCAAGGCCATCGCGTTATCGCTGGCCGCCACGCTCGTGGCGTGTGGTGGGGGTGGGGGAAGTGCCGGAGGCACCGATACGGGCGGCACGACGACGCCGGCGGTTGCATCCATCGAAGTCCTGACATCGGCCACGGGGTTGGCCTCTGCGGACACGACCGGCGTCACCGTCACCGCTGTGGTGAAGGATGCCGCCAACAATTCGATCGCTTCCAGGGCCGTGTCTTTCAGCGCGAGCAGCGGCACGCTGACCAGCGTCGCGGCCTCGACAGGCACCGACGGGCGCGCCACGGCCGTCCTGACCGCAGGCAATGACCGCTCCAACCGCGACATCGTGGTCACGGTGACCTCCGGTTCCATCACCCAGAAGGCCACGATTCCGGTCACCGGCACCACGCTGACGGCTTCCGGCTCGACGTCCCTGCTGACCGGTGCATCCACGAGTTTCGCCGTCAGCCTCCGCGACAGCAGCGGCGTGGCGATCTCGGGCGCTGCGGTGACGGCGTCCTCCTCCCTGGGCAATGCCATCACGGCCAGCAGCACGAATACCGATGGCAATGGCTCGGTCACGCTGGCCTACTCTGCCACCCGCAGCGGCACGGACACGTTGACGATCCAGGGTGCAGGTGCCTCGCAGGCCCTCACGGTGAACGTCAGCAGCGTGAATTTCGCATTCACGTCGCCGGCCGCCAACACGGAAGTGGAAGTCAACAGCAGCCGTGCCGTGACGGTGCGGTACCTGTCCGGCGGCGTCGGCGTGGCCGGCAAGGCCGTGTCGTTCGGCACCACCCGCGGCACGGTTTCGCCTGCGCAGGCAGTGACCGATGCCAATGGCACGGCCACCGTGCAGGTGACTTCGCCGTCCGTCGGCGTGGCGACCGTGAGCGCCCGTGTGGACGACAGCGCGATCACCACCCTGCCTGTGAGCTTCGTGGCCTCCACGCCCGCGACCCTGGTGCTGCAGACCTCCTCGGCTGCCCTGGCTCCCAACAGCCCCGGTAGCTCGACCAACCAGGTGCAACTGCGTGCCACTGTGCGCGATGCCGCCGGCAATGCCGTCAAAGGCAAGACCGTCTTCTTCACGGCGGTGCAGGATCTGAGCGGTGGCTCCATCAAGACGGGTACCGCCGTGACGGACGCCAACGGCCTTGCCACCGACGTGTTCGTGTCGGGTGCCACGTCGACGGCCGCCAATGGCGTGCAGATCCGTGCCACGGTGGCCAACACCAGCATCAGCGCCGTCTCGTCCCTGACGGTGAGCAGCCAGGCACTCTTCATCTCGATCGCTGCGAACAACACCATCGAGAAGCAGACCACCACCTACCGCAAGACGTTCTCCGTGCAGGTCACAGACGCCAATGGCGCACCGGTGGCCAACCAGAACGTGACGCTGTCCTACTGGGCTCCTGTCTTCGGCAAGGGCACCATGGATTACGATGGGATCAACGGCGTCTGGACGAATGGCAACACAACCACGCTCACTCGCTCGGTGGGTTGCCTGAACGAAGACACCAACCGCAATGGCATTCTTGATGCGGGTGAAGACCGTGACGGGAACGGCCGCCTGAGCCCGGGCCTGCCCGCGGCGATCGCGCCGGCATCGGTGACCACGGACGCTGTCGGTTCGGCCTCCTTCACGCTGACCTACGGCCAGCAATACGCCAACTGGATCCTGTTCGAACTGGCCGCCAAGGCGGTTGTCGCGGGCACCGAATCCAGCTCGTTCTTCAATTTCAGTGCCTCTGCCAGCGCGGACGACATGACCAGTGCGACGGTGCCCCCGGCATCGCGCGTCAGCCCCTTCGGCACGGCCCTCAATTGCGCGGACCCCAGCTGAGCATCCACCTCATCGGCCTTCCAGGCTCGGGCAAATCCACCGTCGGGCGCCAGTTGGCCCGGCGGCTGGGGCTGCCCTTCATCGATTCGGACCACGTGATCGAGCAGCGCATCGGCGGCTCGATCCGTGGTTTTTTCGATCGTGAGGGAGAGGCCGCCTTCAGGGATCTGGAGGAGGAGGTCATCCGCGAGTTGACGGAGGAGAGCGAGGCGCGCGTGCTCGCGACGGGCGGGGGCGCGGTGATCCGCGCGGCCAACCGCGCGCGTCTGCGCGAGCGGGGAACGGTGGTGTACCTGAATGCATCGCCCGAAGAAATCTTTCGCCATATCCGCCATGACCAGACCCGGCCGCTGCTGCAGGTGGCAGCGCCGCTGGACCGGTTGCGTGAACTGCAGCGCGAGCGGGATCCGCTGTACCGGGAGACGGCGCATTTCGTGGTGTCGCCGGGGCGGGGCAAGAACGTTGCCGCGCTGGTACAGCACATTGCAATGCAGATAGAACTGGCCGGGCCACCACACCCCCCGCCACCCACGGCGCCCTGAGGCGGCAGCGGGGCGGCCCCGCAGTCCGAAGTCCGAAGTCCGAAGTCCGAAGGCTTGGCAGCCTGGCAGTGCCGCTGTCGGGGGGCGATCCTGAAAGACGGCGGAGCACATGCTGCGCCCCTTTCTCTAACACACCGCCTGTCCTCCATGGCGGCACGTGCCGCCCACCCTGAGGTCCCACAGTCTCCAGCAGCACGAGTGGACGCGCCAGAGCCATGCTTGGCGTCCCGTGCCCTCCCCGGCAGGCCGGCTGCGGTTCGCGCAGCGGAAGCCGATAGACTCCGGGGCCATGACTGCCGACGCCACCCTTGCCCGCGATACCGACCGGTCCCCACGGTCTGCGCCTTCGTCCTCCAGCGCATCTGCCATCCCCCCATCGACCGAGCGCGGTTTGCCGCCAGGCCGGGGCGATGGGCCCGTGCCGCCATCCCGCGTGGAAATTCCGCTGGGCGACCGGAGCTACGGCATCGAGATCGGCGCGGGCCTGCTCGATGCGGCAGATACCTACGCGGCGTGCCCCAAGGCCGCCTGCGCCCTCATCGTGACGAACGAAACCGTGGCGCCGCTGTATGCCGAGCGTCTGCGCCAGGCCATCGCCCACCGCTATCCCGAAGTGTTCATCGTTTCCTTGCCGGACGGCGAGGAGCACAAGGATTGGCAGACGCTGAACCGCATCTTCGATGCGCTGTTGTCCCATGGCTGCGACCGCAAGACCGTGCTGTTCGCGCTGGGCGGCGGTGTCGTGGGCGACATGACCGGCTTCGCGGCGGCAAGCTACATGCGTGGCGTGCCCTTCGTGCAGGTGCCGACAACGCTGCTCGCGCAGGTGGATTCGTCGGTGGGCGGCAAGACGGCGATCAACCACCCGCTCGGCAAGAACATGATCGGCGCGTTCTACCAGCCGCAATTGGTGGTGTGCGACCTGTCTACGCTGTCCACGCTGCCTGCGCGCGAGTTGAGCGCGGGGCTGGCGGAAGTCATCAAGTACGGGCCGATCGCCGACATGGACTTCATGGCCTGGCTCGAAGGCCACGTCGATGCCCTGCGGGCGGGCGACCACGCCGCGCTCGCGCATGCCGTGCGGCGCAGCTGCGAGATCAAGGCCTGGGTGGTGGGGCAGGACGAGCGCGAAGCCGGCCTGCGCGCCATCCTGAACTTCGGCCACACCTTCGGCCACGCCATCGAGGCCGGCATGGGGTACGGCGTGTGGCTGCACGGAGAGGGCGTGGGTGCCGGGATGGTGATGGCGGCCGAACTGTCGCATCGGCTGGGGCTGGTGGATGCGGTTTTCGTGGAGCGCCTGCGCGCCCTCATCGTGCGCGCGGGTCTGCCGGTGCGCGGTGCCGTGATCGACCCCTCGGACAACGCCGGCCGCTACCTCGAACTCATGCGCCTGGACAAGAAATCCGAAGGCGGCGAGATCCGCTTCGTGGTCATCGACGGCCCGGGCAGTGCCTCCATGCGCCCGGCGCCCGATGCGCTGGTGCGCGAAGTCATCGACGCCTGCTGCGCCTGAGCGACCCGGACCGCCACGGTGCAGGCAAAAGAACCCTCTTTCGTCCCGGGCGCCCGCGCAGGCAGCGCGCCGCAGCCGCTGCCAGGGCAGGGGAGTGGCGCGCCGGCCTGTGTGCCGCCGCTGGCCCCGTATGCCTGTGACCCGGCCCTGACGCGCGGGCGCAGGCATCCGCAGTCGCCCGCGCCCACCCGCACGGAGTACCAGCGCGACCGCGACCGCATCGTGCATTCGACGGCGTTCCGGCGGCTGGTCTACAAGACACAGGTGTTCCTCAACCACGAAGGCGATCTGTTCCGCACCCGGCTCACGCATTCGCTGGAAGTGGCGCAACTGGGGCGCTCCATCGCGCGCTCGCTGCGCATCAACGAAGACCTGGTCGAGGCCGTCTCGCTCGCGCACGATCTGGGCCACACGCCGTTCGGCCATGCGGGGCAGGATGCCCTGCACGAGTGCATGGCGCAGCAGGGCGGCTTCGAGCACAACCTGCAGAGCCTGCGCGTGGTCGATGCGCTGGAAGAGCGCTACCCGGATTACGACGGCCTGAACCTGACCTTCGAGACGCGCGAGGGCATCCTCAAGCACTGCTCGCGCGTCCATGCCGAGGGCCTGGAGGCCCAGGAGCCCGGCGGCGTCGGCGCGCGCTTCCTGCTCCGGCAGCAGCCGGGCCTGGAGGCGCAGCTGTGCAACCTGGCCGACGAGATCGCCTACAACGCCCACGACATCGACGATGGCGTGCGCTCCGGGCTCATCACGCTGGCGCAGTTGCGCGACCTGCCGCTGTTCGACCGCTTCCGCGCCGATGCCGAGCGCGACCACCCGCACCTGGGCGGGCCGCAGGCGCAGCGCCGGCTGCTGCACGAGGCGATTCGCCGCATGCTGAGCGCGCAGGTCTACGACGTGATCGATGCCACCGGCGCCGCCATCGCGGATGCGGCGCCGCGCACGGTGGACGACGTGCGCCGCCTGCCGCCGCTGGTGGGCTTCAGTGCCTCCATGCGGACGCAGTCGCAGGCGCTCAAGCGCTTTCTGTTCCAGAACCTCTACCGGCATCCGCAGGTCATGGAGACCACGGGCCTGGCCAAGCAGGTGGTGCGCGAGCTGTTCGAGATCTATGCCGCACGGCCCACCGAGATGAAGCACCGCTTCGCGGACCGCGCGGCCGCGGCGCTGGAGGGGGCTGCCGGCACGGCGGCGGCGGGCGCGTTGCCGCATGCGCGCACCGTGGCCGATTTCATCGCCGGCATGACCGACCGGTTCGCGGTGCGCGAGCACGAGCGGCTCACGGGCGTGCGCCTGCTGGCCTGACGCCGGGTTGCCGTCCGGCAGCCTTTTGCCCGGGGACAAGGCTCGCTGGCGGCCCCGCCGATAAAATCGCGGCTTCCCCCCCAGAAAGACCCCATGAGCGAATCCCCCGCCGGCGCCGTGCCGCCTGCCGCCGATGCCTGCGCGTCCGTGCACCAGACCGTGATCGAGGACATGGTGCGCTGGCTGGAGCGTGCCGTCATCGGCCTGAACCTGTGCCCCTTCGCCAAGGCCGTCCACGTGAAGGAGCAGATCCATTACGTGGTGAGCGATGCCACCGACGCGCGCGGCCTGATCGAAGACCTGCAGCGCGAGCTGGAAGCGCTGGCCGAAGCCTCGCCCGAGCGCCGCGACACCACACTGCTCATGGCGCCGGGCTGCATGGAGGATTTCCTCGATTTCAACGACTTCCTCGGCCTGGCCGACGATCTGGTGGAGGCGATGGACCTGGGCGGCATCCTGCAGGTGGCCTCGTTCCACCCACGCTTCCAGTTCGCCGACACCGCGGTGGACGACGTGGGCAACGCCACCAACCGCGCGCCGTACCCCACGCTGCACCTGCTGCGCGAGGAAAGCATCGACCGCGCCGTGGAAGCCTTTCCCGAGGCCGAGGCGATCTTCGAGAAGAACATCGAGATGCTCGAAGCACTGGGTGCCGAAGGCTGGGCCGCGCTGGACGTGGGCCCGCGCTGCCCCGTCGCGCACGGTGGCGCCGGGAGCGGAGCGTGAAGCCCGCTCGCGTCCCCAGGGCCGCCCCCCGTGCCGGTGCGCAGGCCCCGGCCGCCGACGCGCAGGTACTGCAGGAGCTGCGCCCGGGCCAGTCGGTGGAACTGCTCAAGGAACTGCACATCCTCACGCGCGATGGCCGGCTCAACCAGGATTCGCGGCGCAAGCTGAAACAGGTCTACCACCTGTTCCAGTTCATCGAGCCGCTGCTGCGCGAGTTCGCGCAGGACGGGCAGGCGCCCACGCTGGCCGACCACGGCGCGGGCAAGTCGTACCTGGGTTTCATCCTCTACGACCTGTTTTTCCGGGAGCTGGGCCGCGGGCACAGCTACGGCATCGAGACGCGGGCCGAGCTGGTGGAGCGGTCGCAGGCCCTGGCGCAGCGGCTGGGCTTCGACCGCATGGCCTTCCTGCACCTGACCGTGGCGGAATCGACCGCGGCCGCGGCGCTGCCCGCCCGCTTCGACGTGGTCACCGCGCTGCACGCCTGCGACACCGCGACGGACGATGCCATCGCCTTCGGTCTGGCGAAGCAGGCGCGCGCCATGGTGCTCGTGCCGTGCTGCCAGGCCGAAGTGGCCGCCTGCCTGCGCCAGAACAAGGCGCTGGCGCTCGCGCGCACGCCGCTGGCCGAACTGTGGCGCCACCCGCTCCACACGCGCGAGATGGGCAGCCAGCTCACCAACGTGCTGCGCTGCCTCTACCTGGAGGCCAGCGGCTACCAGGTGACGGTGACCGAGCTGGTCGGCTGGGAGCACAGCATGAAGAACGAGCTGATCGTGGCGCGCCACACCGGCCAGCGCAAACGCAGCGCGGCCGAGCGGCTGCGGGCCATCCTGGCGGAATTCGGCCTGGAGCAGGAACTGGCGGCGCGGTTCCCGCTGCCGGCCGCTCCGGCCCCTGCCGGAGCGGTGGCGGAAGAATCTGCATGAAAAATGCTCCATGCCGCCGGATCCATTGAATAGTTTGCTATAAAAATAGTAGCATCCAGGCCTGGAGCCGCGGGCGCTTCACCACGGGCGCTGCGGAGCGGCCCGCAGAACCCGGCGAGGGGGTTGCGGCCGGGTGCCATGTCGCCGGCCCTGCCGCAGGCCTTGCGGGCGGCGCGGCCCTTGGCGGCGGCGCCGCAAGGCCTCTGCCGGTCGCTCTAAGATCGCGCTCCACGCTGCTGCCTTCGCCCACTGCCCGCTCGCCCGCCATGGCCCGCCTTCCCCGCCTGACCCTGCCCGGGTACCCCCACCACGTCATCCACCGCGGCAACAACCGCCAGGTGGTGTTCGTGGACCGGCAGGACCGCGAAGCCCTGCTGGATCTGCTGGCCGGGCAGTCGCGCGCCTGCGGGGTCGCCATCCATGCCTATGTGCTGATGGACAACCATTTCCACCTGCTGGCCACGCCGCGCACCGCGGACGGTCTTCCGCTGCTGATGCAGTCGGTGGGCCGCAGCTATGTGCGGGCCTTCAATCAGCGCCACGGACGCAGCGGCACGCTGTGGGAGGGGCGCTACCGCTCCACGGTGCTGGAGGCCGCGCGCTACCTGCTGGCCTGCATGGCCTACATCGACCTCAATCCCGTGCGGGCCGGGCTGGTGGCCCGGCCCGAGGACTACCCGTGGTCCAGCCACGCCCATGCGCTGGGCCTGCGGCCGGACCGCGTGGTGACGCCGCACGCGCTCTACTGGGCGCTGGGCAATACACCATTCGCGCGCGAGGCCGCCTATGCCGCCCTGGTCCAGGCCGGGCTGGCCGCCTCCGAACAAGGCCGCATTACGGAGGCGACGTTGGCCGGCTGGGCGCTGGGAGGCGAGTCGTTCGCTGCGGCGCTGCAGGAGCAGACCGTCCGCCGTGTGACCAAGGCGCGAGCAGGGCGGCCGCGCAAGACCCCGGACGACCCGCCAGAGGCGTGACGTTGGCCGATTGCGGAAGAAAAACACCTTTTCTGATATGTCCCTAATTTCTTTCTCAAAGATCGTTGTGTAAATAAAATTGTTATCTGACCCCAATTAAAATACTTGATGTGCATAACGTCATGCACTACGCTCGGGCTCCCTGCGATCAATTTCCCCGAGGAGAGCGCCATGACGACGGCTGCCGAAATCCTGCACCTGCAACAGCACGGTCTGTATTCATCCGCCCAGGAGCACGATGCGTGCGGGCTGGGCTTCGTGGCCCACATCAAGGGCGAGAAGCGGCACGACATCGTGACGCAGGCGCTCAAGATCCTCGAGAACATCGACCACCGCGGCGCCGTGGGCGCCGACAAGCTGATGGGCGACGGCGCCGGCATCCTGATCCAGATCCCCGACGCGCTCTACCGCGAAGAAATGGCCAGGCAGGGCGTCACGCTGCCGCCGGCCGGCGAATACGGCGTGGGCATGATCTTCCTGCCCAAGGAACACGCCTCCCGCCTCGCCTGCGAACAGGAGATGGAGCGCGCCATCAAGGCCGAGGGCCAGGTGCTGCTGGGTTGGCGCGACGTGGCGGTGAATGTCGAGATGCCGATGTCGCCCACGGTGCGCAAGAAGGAACCCATCCTGCGCCAGGTCTTCATCGGCCGCGGCAACGACGTGATCGTGCAGGACGCGCTGGAACGCAAGCTCTACGTGATCCGCAAGACGGCCAGCGCCGCCATCCAGAGCCTGAAGCTCAAGCACAGCAAGGAATACTACGTTCCCAGCATGTCCAGCCGCACGGTGGTCTACAAGGGCCTGCTGCTGGCCGACCAGGTGGGCACCTACTACCTCGACCTGCAGGACCCGCGCTGCGTCTCGGCCATCGGCCTGGTGCACCAGCGCTTCTCCACCAACACCTTCCCCGAGTGGCCGCTCGCCCACCCGTACCGCTACGTGGCGCACAACGGCGAGATCAACACCGTCAAGGGCAACTACAACTGGATGCGTGCGCGCGAAGGCGTGATGGCCTCGCCCGTGCTGGGCCCGGACCTGAAGAAGCTCTACCCCATCAGCTTCGCGGACCAGTCCGATACCGCCACGTTCGACAACTGCCTCGAACTGCTGACCATGGCCGGCTACCCCATCAGCCAGGCCGTGATGATGATGATCCCCGAGCCGTGGGAGCAGCACACCACCATGGACGAGCGCCGCCGCGCCTTCTATGAATACCACGCCGCGATGATGGAACCCTGGGACGGCCCGGCCTCCATCGTGTTCACCGACGGCCGCCAGATCGGCGCCACGCTGGACCGCAACGGCCTGCGCCCCTCGCGCTACTGCGTGACCGACGACGACATCGTGATCCTGGCCTCCGAATCGGGCGTGCTGCCCGTGCCCGAGAACAAGATCGTGCGCAAGTGGCGCCTGCAGCCCGGCAAGATGCTCCTGATCGACCTGGAGCAGGGCCGCATGATCGACGACGACGAGCTGAAGGCCAACATCGTCAACACCAAGCCCTACAAGCAGTGGATCGAGAACCTGCGCATCAAGCTCGACAGCGTGGGCGGCGACCTGCCGGTGGCGCCGCTGCCTTCCGAGCTGCCGCTGCTGGAGCGCCAGCAGGCCTTCGGCTACACCCAGGAGGACATCAAGTTCCTCATGGCGCCCATGGCGAGGAACGGCGAGGAGGGCATCGGCTCCATGGGCAACGACAGCCCGCTGGCCGTGCTCTCGGGCAAGAACAAGCCGCTCTACAACTACTTCAAGCAGCTCTTCGCGCAGGTGACCAACCCGCCGATCGACCCGATCCGCGAAGCCATCGTGATGTCGCTCAACAGCTTCATCGGCCCCAAGCCGAACCTGCTGGACATCAACCAGGTCAACCCGCCGATGCGCCTGGAAGTGAGCCAGCCGATCCTGGACTTCGTGGGCATGGCCAAGCTGCGCGACATCGAGCAGCACACGCAGGGCAAGTTCAAGAGCGCGGTGATCGACATCACCTACCCGCTGGCGTGGGGCCATGAAGGCGTGGAAGCCAAGCTCGCATCGCTGTGCGCGCAGGCGGTGGACGCCATCAAGGGCGGCGCCAACATCCTCATCATCAGCGACCGCGCCGTGAGCGCGACGCAGGTGGCCATCCCCGCGCTGCTCGCGCTCTCGGCCATCCACCAGCACCTGGTGCGGGAAGGCCTGCGCACCACCGCCGGCCTGGTGGTGGAGACCGGCACGGCGCGCGAAGTGCACCACTTCGGCGTGCTGGCCGGCTACGGCGCGGAGGCCGTGCACCCCTACCTGGCCATGGAGACGCTGGCCGACATGCACAAGGACCTGGCTGGCGACCTGTCGCCGGAGAAGGCCATCTACAACTACGTGAAGGCCATCGGCAAGGGCCTGTCGAAGATCATGTCCAAGATGGGCGTGTCCACGTACATGAGCTATTGCGGCGCGCAGCTCTTCGAGGCCATCGGCCTCAACAGCGACACCGTGGGCAAGTACTTCACCGGCACGGCCAGCCGCGTGGAGGGCATCGGCGTGTTCGAGATCGCCGAGGAAGCCATCCGCATGCACAAGGCCGCCTTCGGCGACGACCCGGTGCTGGAGACCATGCTGGACGCGGGCGGCGAATACGCCTGGCGCACGCGTGGCGAAGAGCACATGTGGAGCCCCGACGCCATCGCCAAGCTGCAGCATTCCACGCGTGCCAACAACTGGAACACCTACAAGGAATACGCGCAGATCATCAATGACCAGAGCCGCCGCCACATGACCCTGCGCGGCCTGTTCGAGTTCAAGTTCGACCCGGCCAAGGCCATTCCCGTGGAGCAGGTCGAATCCGCCAAGGAGATCGTCAAGCGCTTCGCCACGGGCGCCATGTCGCTGGGCTCGATCTCCACCGAGGCGCACGCCACGCTGGCCGTGGCCATGAACCGCATCGGCGGCAAGAGCAACACGGGCGAGGGCGGCGAGGACGCCGCGCGCTACCGCCAGGAACTCAAGGGTATCCCGATCAAGCAGGGCGACACGCTCAAGAGCGTGATCGGCGCGCAGAACGTCGAGGTGGACCTGCCGCTGCAGGAAGGCGATTCGCTGCGCAGCCGCATCAAGCAGGTGGCCTCGGGCCGCTTCGGCGTCACGGCCGAATACCTGTCGTCGGCCGACCAGATCCAGATCAAGATGGCCCAGGGCGCCAAGCCCGGCGAGGGCGGCCAGCTGCCCGGCGGCAAGGTCACCGACTACATCGGCAAGCTGCGCCACAGCGTGCCCGGCGTGGGCCTGATCTCGCCGCCGCCGCACCACGACATCTACTCGATCGAAGACCTCGCGCAGCTCATCCACGACCTGAAGAACGTGGCACCGCACGCCGACATCTCGGTCAAGCTCGTCTCCGAAGTGGGCGTGGGCACGATCGCGGCCGGCGTGGCCAAGTGCAAGAGCGACCACGTGGTGATCGCCGGCCACGACGGCGGCACGGGCGCCTCGCCCTGGTCGTCGATCAAGCACGCGGGCTCGCCCTGGGAGATCGGCCTGGCCGAGACCCAGCAGACGCTGGTGCTCAACCGCCTGCGCGGCCGCATCCGCGTGCAGGCCGACGGCCAGATGAAGACCGGTCGCGACGTCGCCATCGGCGCGCTGCTGGGCGCCGACGAGTTCGGCTTCGCCACCGCGCCGCTGGTGGTCGAGGGCTGCATCATGATGCGCAAGTGCCACCTGAACACCTGCCCGGTGGGCGTGGCCACGCAGGACCCGGTGCTGCGCCAGAAGTTCTCGGGCAAGCCCGAGCACGTGGTGAACTACTTCTTCTTCATCGCCGAGGAAGTGCGCCAGATCATGGCCCAGCTGGGCATCGCGAAATTCGACGACCTGATCGGCCGCACCGACCTGCTCGACATGCGCGCCGGCATCGCCCACTGGAAGGCCCGGGGCCTGGACTTCGGCCGCCTCTTCGCGCAGCCGCAGGTGCCGGCCGACGTGCCACGCTTCCACGTCGACAAGCAGGACCACAACATCGACCACACGCTGGACCGCAAGCTGATCGAACGCAGCCGCCCCGCCATCGAGAAGGGCGAGCGCGTGCAGTTCATCGAGGTGGCGCGCAACGTGAACCGCTCCGTGGGCGCGATGCTCTCGGGCGCCGTGACGCGCGAGCACCCCGAGGGCCTGCCCGACGACACCATCCGCATCCAGCTCGAGGGCACGGGCGGGCAGTCGTTCGGCGCGTTCCTCACGCGCGGCATCACGCTCTACCTGATCGGCGACGCCAACGACTACACGGGCAAGGGCCTGTCGGGCGGCCGCGTGATCGTGCGCCCGAGCATCGACTTCCGCGGCGATACGGTGCGCAACACCATCGTGGGCAACACCGTGATGTACGGCGCCACGACCGGCGAGGCGTTCTTCGGCGGCGTGGCCGGCGAGCGCTTCGCGGTGCGCCTCTCGGGCGCCTCGGCGGTGGTGGAAGGCACGGGCGACCACGGCTGCGAATACATGACGGGCGGCACCGTGGTGGTGCTCGGCAAGACGGGCCGCAACTTCGCGGCCGGCATGAGCGGCGGCGTGGCCTATGTCTACGACGAGGACGGCCTGTTCCACACGCGCTGCAACCTGTCGATGGTCACGCTGGACCGCATCGTGCCCTCCGACGAGCAGATGTCCACCACCTCGGCCGGCATCTGGCACCGCGGCCAGACCGACGAGGCGCAGCTCAAGAAGATGCTGGAGGACCACAACCGCTGGACCGGCAGCAAGCGCGCGCGCGAACTGCTGGACAACTGGGCGGCCTCGCGGGCGAAGTTCGTGAAGGTGTTCCCCACCGAGTACAAGCGCGCGCTGTCCGAGATCCATGAACGCCGCGCGCTGCAGGAGCCGCCCACCCCGCCGGTGGCAGACCCCGCACAGGCCAGCGCGCGCGCGGCGGTGCCGGCCAAGTAAGGCCGCACGACGCCCCCCACGCCGACGACGCAACGCACAACGACAGGACACGCAATCATGGGAAAGACCACCGGCTTCATGGAATACGAGCGCATCGAGGAGGGCTACAAGCCCGTCGCCGAGCGCCTGAAGCACTACAAGGAATTCGTCATCGGCCTCGATGATGCGCAGGCCAAGCTGCAGGGCGCGCGCTGCATGGACTGCGGCACGCCGTTCTGCAACAGCGGCTGCCCGGTCAACAACATCATTCCGGACTTCAACGACCTGGTGTACCAGCAGGACTGGAAGAGCGCCTGGGCCGTGCTGGATTCGACCAACAACTTCCCCGAGTTCACCGGCCGCATCTGCCCCGCGCCCTGCGAGGCCGCCTGCGTGCTGAACGTGAACGACGACCCGGTCGGCATCAAGTCGATCGAGCACGCCATCATCGACCGTGCCTGGGCCGAGGGCTGGGTGCAGCCGCGCCCGGCCCGGCACAAGACCGGCAAGAAGGTGGCCGTGGTCGGCTCCGGCCCCGCGGGCATGGCGGCCGCCCAGCAGCTCGCACGCGCCGGGCACGACGTGACGCTCTTCGAGAAGAACGACCGCATCGGCGGCCTGCTGCGCTACGGCATCCCGGACTTCAAGATGGAGAAGTCGCACATCGACCGCCGCGCCGAGCAGATGCAGGCCGAAGGCGTGCGCATCCGCACCGGCGTGTTCGTCGGCGCCGCCAAGGACGGTCTGGGCAAGGGTTCCAAGGTCACCAACTGGGCCAAGGAGACGGTGACGCCCGAGCAACTGCAGCAGGAGTTCGATGCCGTGCTGCTGACCGGCGGTGCCGAGCAGAGCCGCGACCTGCCCGTGCCGGGTCGCGAGCTGGACGGCATCCATTTCGCGATGGAATTCCTGCCGCAGCAGAACAAGGTGAACGCGGGCGACAAGCTCAAGGGCCAGTTGCGGGCCGAGGGCAAGCACGTCATCGTGATCGGCGGCGGCGACACGGGCAGCGACTGCGTGGGCACGAGCAACCGCCACGGCGCCGCGAGCGTGACCCAGTTCGAGCTGATGCCCCAGCCGCCCGAGGTCGAGAACCGCCCCATGACCTGGCCCTACTGGCCCTACAAGCTGCGCACCAGTTCCAGCCACGAAGAGGGTTGCGAGCGCGAGTTCGCCATCGCCACGAAGGAATTCATCGGCGATGCCAAGTCCGGCAAGGTCACCGGCCTGAAGACCGTGCGCGTCGAATGGAAGGACGGCAAGATGGTCGAGGTGGCCGGCTCCGAGCAGACGCTCAAGGCCGACCTCGTGCTGCTGGCCATGGGCTTCGTGGCGCCCGTCTCGCCCGTGCTCGAAGCCTTCGGCGTCGAGAAGGACGCCCGCGGCAACGCCCGCGCCACGACGGATTTCACGGGCGGCTACGCGACCAACGTGCCCAAGGTGTTCGCCGCGGGCGACATGCGCCGCGGCCAGTCGCTCGTGGTGTGGGCCATCCGCGAAGGCCGGCAGGCCGCGCGGTCGGTGGACGAGTTCCTCATGGGCTACTCGGACCTGCCGCGCTGAAGCGGCCCGGAGGCACAGGCCTCCCGCCTGCGGGGCGCCTGCGCGCCGCGAAAGAAAAATGGCGCCCGGAGGCGCCATTTTTTCTGGGGGATACCGCCGATCAGGGCTGGATATCGATGATCTGCGTGATGTGCGGCTGGCCTTGCAGCGGCTGGTGGATGTGCACCTTCACCACGCGCAGCTGCGCGTTGGGCACCACGGCCTGGACCTTGGAGAGGAAGGAGTAGTTGGTGCCGGCCACCACTTGCGTGGCGAAGGCGATGGGGGTGTACGTGGCGCCCACGAGGTTGACGGCCTCCTTGAACACCTTCTGCGCTTCGGGCGTGAGGTCGAAGTTGAATGCGGTCCAGCCGCCGGGGATGTTGTTGTTGGACATGGTGGTATTCCTCTCTCTGGTTTGGGTCGCTGTGGTGCACTGTGCCGGCGGCATGCGAGCCTTGGTGCCCCGGCCTTCCGTTTCCGGAGGCGCCGGTATGCCGGCGCTCCCCTTTCTCCTTCGTGCGGCCTTCGCTGTCGCGGCGGCAGGAGATCGATCGGGATTCTTCCGGAGCCTGCGGGCAAGGTCTTGAAGCGCGTCTGAAAAGTCCTCAAACGTTGTGAATTACCGGCCCATGGCCCGGTGCTGCGGTCCTCCGCCGGCCGGTGCTGTCGCTATAAAAAAATGAGCAAACTATTCAATGTTTGCGGCGGCATGGAGCCGATATGGCTCCATGCATCGCTCCGAGCCGCTTCTCTTTCTTCCTTCTCCCTCAGAACTTGTACTGCAGGCCCAGCGTGACCTGGCGCGGGCTGCCCGGCATCACCCAGACGCGGTTGTAGGCGCTGTGGTAGTAGGTCTTGTCGAACAGGTTGTCCACGTCGAGCGAGACGCGCAGGCGCCGGTCGACGTTCCAGTAGGCCGTGAGCTTGGCGATGGTGTAGGCCGGCAGGCGCGGCTCGCCGGTGTCGCCGCGGCGCTCGCCCACGTGGGTCACGCCCGCGCCCACGCCCACCAGGCCGCCGCCGGGGGCCGCGCGTTCGTGCGTGACGAAGGCGCTGGCGCTCTGGCGCGCGAACTGGGTGATCTGCGGGTCGGCGTCCAGGTACGTGTAGCTCAGCGCGACGCGCCAGCCCGGGGCCACCCAGCCGGCCAGTTCGGCCTCCAGGCCCTTGTTGCGCACCGTGCCGGGCAGGGGCACGAGGTGCACGCCGTCGTCGTCCCAGGTGGCCATGTTGCGCTTGCGGATGTCGAACACCGCCACGTTGCCGCCCAGGCGCTGGTCGGCGCTTTCCCACTTCACGCCGGCTTCGCGCGCGGTGCCGATCTCGGGTTCGATGGGCTGGCCCGAGGCCGTGGTCTGCGCCTGCGCGCGGAACGACTTGCCCACGCTCGCGTAGACGGAGAGGTGGGGCTGCGCGAGCCAGGTGAGGCCCAGGCGCGGCGAGGTGGCGCTGGGCTCCTGGCGCGTCACGCCGCCGCCGCTGCGCTCGTCGATCTCGCCGCGGTAGCGGTCGTGCCGCAGTCCGGCCAGCAGCTTCCACTGCGGCGCGAGCGCGATCTGGTCCTGCACGTAGAACGCGGCGGTGCGGTCGTTCACCGTGCGGTCGATGGCCGCGGCGG
Organism: Paracidovorax konjaci; assembly: GCF_900112675.1. Lineage (GTDB taxonomy): Bacteria > Pseudomonadota > Gammaproteobacteria > Burkholderiales > Burkholderiaceae_C > Paracidovorax > Paracidovorax konjaci. The sequence continues at coordinate 110,252 of NZ_FOMQ01000001.1, forward strand.
TGAGAGCCGGGCGCTGCGCGGCGCCGTAGACGGGATCGAACACGCTGATGCCGTAGCCGAAGCGGCCCCCGCCGGCCTGGGTCATCATGGTCTGGTCCATGCGGAAGCGCGACACCTCGGCGCCCACCAGCAGTTCGTGGCGCAGCGCACCCGTGGCGAAGCGGCCGTTCAGGTCGACCTGCACCGTGGTGTCGTTGGAGCGGAAGTCGCGGTCGATGAGGCGGCGGCAGAGCCAGCCGCTCGTCTCCACCGAGGTCTGGCAGGGCGCGGGCCCGTACTGGTGCGGCTCGCTCGCGAGGCCGGAGAGCGTGCCGCGCTTGTACTGCAGGCCCGCGCGCAGGTTCCAGTCGGCCGAGAGGGCCTGCTCCAGGAAGAACTGGTGCGTCTGGTTGTCCACGGTGATGTCGCCGTCGCGCGGCTCGCCGTAGAAGCGCGAGGTGGGCACCGCGCCCAGCCGGCCTTTCACCGACACCACGCCGCGGTCCAGTGGCGCGCGCTGGCGCAGCCATTCGCCGTCGTAGCGCAGCACGGTGTCGGGCGCGAGCTTCCACGTGAGGGCCGGCGCCACCAGTTCACGGCGGCTGTGCACGAAGTCGCGGAAGCTGTCCTTGTCTTCCACCGACATGTTGAGGCGGTACGCCAGGCGCGCGGGTTCGCGCTCGCTGCCGCCGATGGGGCCGGTGGTGTCCAGCGCCAGGCGCTTGGCGTCGTGGCTGCCGTAATAGGCCTCCACCGAATGCGCGGCGCGCCAGAGCGGCTGCTTGGTGACCACGTTCACCGTGCCGCCCGGCTCGCTGTTGCCGTAGAGCGCGCCCATCGTGCCCTTGAGGAATTCGAAGCGCTCCACGTTGGCCGTGTCGCGCGGGGCATTGAAGCCGCGGTTGGCCGGCATGCCGTTGCGCAGCAGGCCCATGCCCATGTCCTCGTGGCCCACGAAGCCGCGCATGGCGATGTTGTCCCAGGTGCCGCCGAAGTTGTTCTGGCGCGAGACGCCGGCCACGTAGTCGAGCACGTCGTCCAGGCGCAGCGCGCCCAGGTCGTCCACGAACTGGCGCGTGACCACGCGCACGGCCTGGGGCACTTCGAGGGCCGGGGTGTCGGTCCTGGTGGCGCCCTCGGACTCCTGGGCGTGGTACTGGCCGGACTGCTGGCGGCCCACGACCTCGGTGGCGGGCAACTGGGCTTCGGGCGCGGCAGGGGCGGGCACCTGCGCCTGGGCCTGGGCCTGGGCCTGCGAGGCCGCGATGGCCTGGACCAGGGACGCGAGGCCCGCGGCGACGAGCCGGCGGCGGCGCGCGGCGCGCGATGGGTGGCGGAAACATGCGGGGCGCGTGCACGGCATGGCGATTTCTCCTCTCGAAGTGGAATGGACGGACGTCGGATGTCGAGAGGGAGGACACGTGGCGCGGGCCGCAGGGGACAGGCCTTCAGCGGGCTTTGTGTATCAAAATGTGTGACGCAGGCTGACCGATGCGCTGCGTGGCGCCCCCGGCGTGATCCAGACCGTGTGGTAGGCGCTCGCGTAGTAGCGCCGGTCGAACAGGTTGTCCACCTGCAGCGAGAGCCGCCAGCCGCGCGCCGCCTTCCATTGCGCGACCAGGCGGGCGGTGGTGTAGGCCGGCAGGCGCGGCGAGCCAGCGTCGCCCGTGCGCTCGCCCACGTGCGTGAGTCCCATTCCCGCCGAGGCCCCGCCGCCTTCGTCCAGCGCCCATTCGCGCAGCAGCAGCACGCTGCCGCTGGCGCGCGGGAACTGCGGCAGCGATTCGCGCAGCCAGGCGGCGCCGGCCACGATGCGCCAGGACGGGGAGAGCCGGCCGCTCAGTTCGGCCTCCAGCCCGCGGCTGCGCACGCGGCCGGCGGCGAGGCTGTGGTCGGTGTGCTGCGGGTCGATCACCAGCACGTGGCGCTTGGCGATGTCGAAGAGCGCCAGCGCGGCGGACAGGCGGCCCGGCTCCGGCTGCCACTTCACCCCCACTTCGCGGGCGCTGCCGCGCTCCGGGCGGAACGAAGCACCGGCCGCGTCCACGCCGATGTTGGGCCGCAGCGAAGCCCCCGCGCTCGCGTACACGGCCCAGCCCGGGCGCGGCAGCCAGGTGATGCCGCCACGCGGCGACCAGGCGCTCTGCGACTGGCGCTGCGCGGTGGCGGCGAGCCGGTTGTCCACCGCCTGCCGGAAGCTGTCGTGCCGCACGCCCAGCAGCAGCCGCCAGCGGGGCGCGAGCGTGACCTGGTCCTGCAGGTACAGGCCCCGCCCGGACTGCCGCTCGCGCGTGGACTGCAGGGTGTCGGTGGTGGCCGGCAGCACGCTGCGGTAGACGGGGTCGCGCACGTCGATGCCGTAGTCGCGCCAGCCGCTTTCCGGGTTGCGCAGCAGCAGCTGGTCCATGTCGAAGGCGAAGGCTTCCGCGCCCAGCAGCAGCGCGTGCGCGCGCCCGCCGCCGTCGGTGAACTGCCCGCGCAGGTCGGCCTGCACGGAGCGGTCGGTGGAGGCGAAGTCGCGCCAGCGCCGCTGCCGCCAGAGCCAGCCGGTGGCGTCCAGGTCGGCCAGCGCCTCGCCGTAGCCGTGCCCGTACGTGGTGAAGCCGCGCATGGTGCCGCGCCGCGCCATGGCGCCGGCATGCAGCTGCCACCCGGGAGACAGGTCGTGGCTCAGCAGCCCCTGGTGGGTCTGGTTGACCATGGTGAGATCGCCGTCGCCGGGCTCGCCGAAGAACCGCGTGTCGGGGATGGTGCCGGGCACGCCGCCGATCGCGACCACGCCGCGGTCCAGCGGCGCGCGCTGGCGCAGCCACTCGCCGTCGTAGCGCACGGTGGTGCCGGGCGCGGGCTTCCAGGTGAGCGTGGGCGCGAGCATTTCGCGGCGCGTGCGCACGTGCTCGCGGAAGCTGCCGCGGTCTTCTGCCACGGCGATCAGGCCCCAGGCCAGGCGCGGGGGCGGCGCGTCGGCGCCGGTGTCCGGCGGGGCGCCGAACGGGCCGCCCAGCTCCAGCACGCCGCGCCGGCCCCGGTGCTGCGACAGCGTCCATTCGGCGGCGCGCACGGGCTCCCGGGGCGCCGCGCGGGTCACGCTGTCCAGGGTGCCGCCGGGCTCGGAAAAACCGTAGAGCGCGGCCACCGGCCCGCGCAGGAATTCGAAGCGCTCCACGTTGGCGGTATCGCGCGGCGCATTGAAGCCGCGGTTGGCCTGCATGCCGTTGCGCAGCAGGCTCATGCCCGTGTCCTCGTGGCCCGCGAAGCCGCGCAGCGCGATGTTGTCCCAGGTGCCGCCGAAATCGTTCTGCCGCGAGACGCCGGGCACGTAGTCGATCACCTGGTCGAGCCGCGTCGCGCCGAGCGCGCCGAGGGTGCCGCGGTCGATGGTGGAAAGCGCCTGCGGCACTGCGAGCGCCGGCCCGGGCATGCGCGTGGCCGAGGGCGCCGGGGCCGCGGCATCGGGCCGCACCGCGGCGCCGGCTGCGCCGTCCGCATCGCGACGTGCCGCCACCCGCACCTCGGGATGCACGGCGGCATCCGGGCCGGGAAGGGGCGGGGCCGCGCGCCGCAGCGCGAACAGCCCCGGGGAGACTTCCTCGGCCACCCAGCCCGTGCCGCGCAGCAGCTGCTGCAGCGCCTGCGCCGCGGTGGCGGCCTGCGCGACCGGCCGGCCGGCCAGGTCCTGCGGCAGCGTGCCGTCGGCCTGGATGGTGATGCCCGCGCGCGCCGCGAGGGCGGCGAGCTGTTCCACGAGCGGGCCGGCGGGCAGGTCGAAGGCGGCGCCCCGTGCCGCGCCCGGGCCCGCAGCGAACGCCAGCACCGCCGCCAATGCCGCGGTGCCGCAGGCCCGGCGGGGGCGCAGGCAGCGGGCTGCGGGCATGGGCTCAGGCCCCGTGCGCCGGCACCACCCGCGCCCAGTAGCGCGTGCGCCAGACCACGCGCACCGGCAGCGAGCGGGGCAGGGCGTCGATCACCGCATCGCCCTGGTCGAGCTGGAAGGCGCCGGTGATGCGCAGGCCCGCCACGGCCGGATCGCACTGCAGCCAGCCATGGCGGTGGCGCGCCAGCTCGGCCAGGAAGTCGCCCAGCGGCTGGCCGCGCGCCACCAGCAGGCCGTCGGTCCAGCGGTCCGCGAACGGGTCGGCCGGCCGGGCGGGGCCCAGGTGCGCCGGGCCGAACGAGAGCGCCTGGCCGGCGTCCACGCGGGCTTCCAGGCCGTCGGCGGTGCGCAGCGCCACGGCGCCGGCCTGCACGGTCGCGCGGCAGCCGGTGTCGGCATCCTCCAGCGTGCGCGCCAGGAAGTGCGCGGGCGGCAGCGCGCCTTCCGCCAGCGCCTGCAGCGTGCCGGCGGCCGTGTGCAGTTCCAGCGGCGGCGCGCCGCCGGCCGCCGCGCCGGCCTGCAGTCGCACTTCGCCGCGCAGCAGCTCCAGGCGGCGCGCCTGCGGGCCGAAGGCGATCGCCACGGCGGTACCGGTGTTGAGCCACACGCGGGAGCCGTCGGGCAGCGTGGCCAGGCGGCGCTCGCCCACGCCGGTGCGCAGGTCCGCGGCCCAGGCCGTGCCGGCTTCGCGCCACGCCAGGTGCGCCAGCGGCAGCGCCAGCGCGATCCCGCCCGCCGCGCGCAGCACGCGGCGGCGTCCCGCGGCGTCGGGCCGGCCCAGCACGGCGCGGGCCAGCGGCGGGGGCACCAGGCCCAGTTGATCCTGCATGCGGCGCGCGCGCTGCCAGGCCTGTTCGTTCTCGGGATGGGCGGCGCGCCAGCGCTCGCACGCGGCATGGTCCTGCGCACTGGCGCCGCCCGCGTGCAGGCGGGCCAGCCAGCGCGCGGCTTCGCGCACGGCGGCGCGGCCGGGCGGAGTGCCGGCGGTCGCGCCGCTCAGTCCGCTGCCAGGATGCATGCCTCGAACGCCTGCACCATGTAGCGCTTCACGCTGCGCTCGGTCACCCCCAGTTCGGTGGCGATGGCGGCGTAGTCGCGCCCTTCGAGCTGCGACAGCAGGAAGGCGCGCCGCACGCGTTCGGCCAGCCCGGCGAGGGCCGCGTCCAGGCGGTGCAGCGCCTCGCGCGCGATCGCGTGCTGTTCGGCCGAGGGCCAATCGGCCGGCGGCAGCGAGGCCAGGGCATCGAGCCACGCGCGTTCCAGCGACAGCCGGCGGAAATGGTTGGCCACGAGCCGGCCCGCGACCGTGGCGAGGAAGGCGCGCGGCTCGCGGGGCGCGGGCGCCTCGGCCGCGCCGCCGCGCAGCCGGTGCGAGAGCAGGCGCAGGAAGGTGTCCTGCGCCAAGTCGGCGGCCTGGTCGGGGCATCCCAGCCGGCGGCGCAACCAGCCCTGCAGCCAGCCGTGGTGGTCACCGTAGAGGCGGCCGAGATCCTGCCCGGCGGCGGGCGCTGGGGCGGCGTCGATCGGAGAGCTTGCGTAAACCACGGTGCAGGCGGGACAACGGATGGGGGCGGGGCGGGGGGCACCGGCCGCCCGGGCAACCCATAGAAATGCAAATGACTCGCATTATTCCACGCGACAGTGGGCACGGCGCCATCCCCGCCGCGCGGAGGGTGTGCCACGTGATTTGCTATCGAATATGTAGCTAACTATCGAATGAACCCGGCGGCATGGAGGCCTTTTGGCTTGAATTCCTGCCCTTTGCCGCCCGCCGGGCCGGGCGCGCGCCGCGGGGGGCTCCGGGCGATCGGGGACAATACGCGCTGGTTTCCGACCGCCCGCGCGTGTCCGCCTGCCCCTTTCGCGCAGGCCGCCACGCGCTGTTTTTTGCCGCTCCTTCCCTTTTCCCCCTTGCCTTCGCCGGCCACCGTGCCGGCTTTTCCACTGCCATGAAGAAGATCGCCGCTGTCGTATTGATGTCCCTGGGTGCCCTGCTTGCCGGTTGCGGCAAGAACGAGAGCGCGCAGCCCGCTGCCGCCGCCGCTCCGGCCACGCCCCCCGCCGCGGTCACGAAGATCGTGATCGGCCTGGACGACAACTTCCCGCCCATGGGCTTCCGCGACGAGAAGAACCAGCTCGTGGGCTTCGATATCGACATGGCCCGCGAGGCCGCCAGGCGCATGGGCGTGGAAGTGGAATTCAAGCCCATCGACTGGAGCGCCAAGGAGGCCGAACTTTCCGGCAAGCGCGTGGACGCGCTCTGGAACGGGCTGACCATCACCGAAGAGCGCAAGCAGAACATCGCCTTCACCGCGCCCTACATGGAGAACCACCAGATCATCGTCGTGGCCGCCCAGGCCGCGATCAAGACCAAGGCGGATCTCGCCGGCAAGGTGGTCGGTGCGCAGGACGGCAGCAGCGCCGTGGACGCGGTCAAGAAGGAAGACGCCGTCTTCAAGTCGTTCAAGGAATTCAAGACCTTCGGCGACAACGTGACGGCGCTCATGGACCTCTCCACCGGCCGCCTGGAAGCCGTGGTGGTCGATGAGGTGGTGGGCCGCTACTACGTCGCCAAGAAGCCGCAGGACTACGCCGTGCTGGACGAGCACTTCGGCACCGAGGAATACGGCGTGGGCGTGCGCAAGGACGACACCGCGCTGCAGGGCCGCCTCGACAAGGCGCTGGGCGACATGAAGCAGGACGGCGCCGCCGCGACCATCGCGACGCAGTGGTTCGGCAAGAACATCATTAAATAAAGGTACAACCCCCTGAGCGGCTGCGCCGCTTCCCCCTTCTCTCGCATCGCTGCGCGATGCGGGAAGGGGGACGACGCCAGCGCGGCGGGGCGGCCCTTGCGCGGCGTCCGCTGGTCTGGGCCGCGCCGGTTGCATGCGCTGTGTGCCGTGCAACCACTGAACTGTTCTGACTGCATGGACTACGTTCTTTCACTTCTTGGACCATTGGCGCAGGGCGCGACGGTCACGTTGAAGCTCTTCGCGATCACGCTGGCGCTGGCGGTGCCGCTGGGCCTGGCGCTGGCGCTCGCGCGGGTGTCGCGCTGGGGGCTGCTGTCGGGGCTGGTCAACGGCTATATCTGGCTCATGCGCGGCACGCCGCTCATGCTGCAGATGCTGTTCATCTATTTCGCGCTGCCGTTCGTGCCGGTGCTCGGCGTGCGGTTGCCGGATTTCCCCGCGGCGGTGGTGGCGTTCGCGCTGAACTACGCGGCCTACTTCGCCGAGATCTTCCGCGCGGGCATCCAGTCGATCGACCGCGGCCAGTACGAGGCCGCCAAGGTGCTCGGCATGACCTACGGCCAGACCATGCGCCGCATCGTGCTGCCGCAGATGGTGCGCCGCATCCTGCCGCCGATGAGCAACGAGACCATCACGCTGGTCAAGGACACCTCGCTCATCTACGTGCTGGCGCTCAACGACCTGCTGCGCGCCGCGCGCGGCATCGTGCAGCGCGACTTCACGACCACGCCCTTCCTCGTGGCCGCTGCCTTCTATCTCGTGATGACCCTGGTGCTCACCTGGGGCTTCCAGCGCCTGGAGCGACGCTATGCACGCCACGACGCCTGACATCGGCGCCTCCGGCGCCGCGCCCATGATCGATGCGCGCGGCCTGCACAAGGCCTTCGGCGGCCTGCCGGTGCTGCGCGATGTGTCGCTCACCCTCGGCCGCGGCGAGACCGTGGCCGTGATCGGCCCTTCGGGTTCCGGCAAGAGCACCTTCCTGCGCTGCCTGAACCACCTGGAGACCATCGACCGCGGCCACATCGCCATCGAGGGCGAGGCGCTCGCCACGACCGGTCCGGACGGCCGCTGCCGCTACGTGCCCGAGGCCGAGGTGCGCCGCATCGGCCGCCGCATGGGCATGGTGTTCCAGTCGTTCAACCTGTTCCCGCACCTGACGGTGCTGGAGAACGTGATTGAGGCGCCCATGGTGGTCAAGGGCCTTGCGCGCCAGGCCGCCGTGCCGCACGCGCAGGCGCTGCTCGCCAAGGTGGGCCTGTTGGAGAAGCAGGACAACTACCCCGCACGCCTGTCGGGCGGGCAGAAGCAGCGCGTGGCCATCGCCCGCGCGCTGGCGATGGAGCCGGACATCCTGCTCTTCGACGAGCCCACCTCCGCCCTCGACCCGGAACTGACCGGCGAAGTGCTGCGCACCATGCGCGCGCTGGCCCAGGAGCGCATGACCATGCTGGTGGTCACGCACGAGATGGGCTTTGCGCGCGAGGTGGCGAACCGGGTGGTGTTCATGGACCGGGGCGAGATCATCGAGTCCGCGCCCGCGGCCGAGTTTTTTGCCAGTCCCCGGCATGCGCGAACCCAGGCATTCCTTCGCAGCATGCTGTGACGCGGCCGCCACACGAGGTGCAAACTAGTCCCGATAATCCAAGCCAAGCCCCACGCAGCCTGCACAGGGCGCTACCGAAAAAGTAGCGATCCAAGGCCTGTGGCGATAGCAAACATCCATGCATGTATGTTTGCGTTACCATCGCTCGCACGGCAAATGGCCGCACCCGCGACAATCACGCCTTTTCCTGCTTTCCAACCTTTCCGCATGTCCGAGTCCGCCCCTCTGGTCGAGCTGCGCAACGTCACGTTCTCGTATGGCGAGCGTCCGATCCTGCGCGATCTGTCGCTGAAGATCCCGCGCGGGAAGGTGACCGCGCTCATGGGCGCATCCGGCGGCGGCAAGACCACCGTGCTGCGCCTGATCGGCGGGCAGCAGATAGCCCAGCAGGGCGAGGTGCTGTTCGATGGCCAGGACGTGGCGCGCATGGACGCCGCCCAGCTCTACGCCGCGCGGCGCCGCATGGGCATGCTGTTCCAGTTCGGCGCCCTGTTCACCGACATGAGCGTGTTCGAGAACGTGGCCTTCCCGCTGCGCGAGCACACCGACCTCTCCGAGGCGCTGGTGCGCGACATCGTGCTCATGAAGCTGCAGGCCGTGGGCCTGCGCGGCGCGCGCGACCTCCTGCCCAGCCAGATCTCCGGCGGCATGGCGCGGCGCGTGGCGCTGGCCCGCGCCATCGCACTCGACCCCGAACTGATCCTCTACGACGAGCCCTTCGCGGGGCTGGACCCGATCTCGCTCGGCACGGCCGCGCAACTGATCCGCCAGCTCAACGACGCGATGGGCCTCACGACGCTCGTGGTCTCGCACGACGTGGAGGAAACCTTCCGCGTCGCCGACCACGTGGTCATCCTGGGCCCCGGCGTGGTGGCCGCGCAGGGCACGCCCGACGAGGTGCGCGCCAGCACCGATCCGCTGGTGCACCAGTTCGTGCACGCGCTGCCCACGGGCCCCGTGCCATTCCACTACCCCGGCCCCACCGTGGCCGACGATTTCGGACCGCTGGGCATCGGCAGCGGCACGGGCGGAGGCGCGCGATGAGCTGGTGGAAACCTTCGGACATCGGCTTCGCCACGCGCCGCGTGCTCGCGGACATCGGGCGCGCCGCGCGCCTGTTCGCACGCCTCGTGGGCCTGGCCGGCCCCACCCTGCAGCGCTTCGGCCTCGTGCGCGACCAACTGCACTTCCTGGGCAACTATTCGCTGTCGATCATCGCCGTCTCGGGCCTGTTCGTCGGCTTCGTGCTGGGGCTGCAGGGCTACTACACGCTGCAGCGCTACGGGGCCTCGCAGGCCCTGGGCCTGCTGGTGGCGCTGTCGCTGGTGCGCGAACTCGGGCCCGTGGTGTCGGCGCTGCTGTTCGCCGGCCGCGCGGGCACCTCGCTCACGGCCGAGATCGGCCTCATGCGCGCGGGCGAGCAGCTCTCGGCCATGGAAATGATGGCCGTGGACCCGGTGCGCCGCATCCTCGCGCCCCGCTTCTGGGCCGGCGTGATCGCCATGCCGCTGCTGGCGGCGGTGTTCAGCGCCGTGGGCGTGATCGGCGGCTGGGTGGTCGGCGTGGTCATGCTGGGCGTGGACGGCGGCGCGTTCTGGGGCCAGATGCAGAGCGGCGTGGACGTGTGGGCCGATGTGGGCAACGGCGTGCTCAAGAGCTTCGTCTTCGGCGTCACGGTCACCTTCGTCGCGCTGCTGCAGGGCTATGTCGCCAAACCCACGCCCGAGGGCGTGTCGCGGGCCACCACGCGCACCGTGGTGATGGCCTCGCTCGCGGTGCTGGGGCTGGATTTCCTGCTCACCGCCTGGATGTTCAGCATCTGAGGCGCCGCCCTCCGGTCCGCACGCAAGAACCCATCAAGAGAGAAACACACACCATGCAGCACTCCAAGAACGATATCTGGGTCGGCCTGTTCGTCCTGCTGGGCGGCGCGGCCCTGCTCTTCCTCGCCCTGCAGTCGGCCAACCTGCTGCGCGTGCAATGGCAGACCGGCTACCACGTGACGGCGCTCTTCGACAACATCGGCGGGCTCAAGCCCCAGGCCGCGGTCCGCAGCGCCGGCGTGGTCGTGGGCCGGGTGAATGCCATCGCCTTCGACGACAAAACCTTCCAGGCCCAGGTGACGCTGGAGATGGACAAGCGCTATGCCTTCCCCAAGGACAGCTCGCTCAAGATCCTCACCAACGGCCTGCTGGGCGACCAGTACATCGGCATCCAGGCGGGTGCCGAAGAAAAGAACCTCACCGAGGGCGACCGCATCACGTCCACGCAGTCCGCCGTGGTGCTGGAGAACCTCATCAGCCAATTCCTTTATGGCAAGGCCGAGGAGGGCGGTGGGGCCTCTTCGGGCGGAGCCAAGAAATGACGACGACAACAATGACCAAGATGCTCCAAGATTTCCGGGCACCGTCCCTGCGCGGCAGTGCCTGCGCGGTGGTGGCGGCCCTCGTGCTGGCCGGCTGCGCCAGCGGGCCCAACGCCAATCCGCGCGATCCGCTCGAACCCTACAACCGCGGCATGACGCGGTTCAACGACACGGTCGACGAGATCATCCTGCGGCCCGTCGCCATCGCCTATACCGAGGTGGCCCCGCCCCTGGTGCGCACGGGGGTGAGCAACTTCTTCGCGAACCTGGGCGACCTGTGGTCGTTCGTGAACAACGTGCTGCAGTTGCGCGGCGAAAGCGCGCTCAACAGCATCGCGCGGTTCAACGTGAACACCGTGTTCGGCATGGGCGGCGTGTTCGACGTGGCCTCCGAGATGGGCATCGACCGGGCCAAGCAGGACTTCGGCCTCACGCTGGGCCGCTGGGGCGTGCCGACCGGGCCGTACCTCGTGCTGCCGCTGCTGGGTCCCTCCACCGTGCGCGACACGATCGCGCTGCCGGTCGACAGCAAGGGCAACCTGGTCACCTACGTGGACCCGGTGTCCGACCGCAATGCGCTCTATGCGCTCAACATCGTGAACACGCGGGCCAACCTGCTGCGCGCGAGTTCCGTGCTGGACACGGCCGCGCTCGACAAGTACAGCTTCACGCGCGATGCCTACCTGCAGGTGCGCAACCAGGCGGCCCAGACCGATGCGCGCGCCGAAGAGCGCTATGACCAGGACGCCGGCAAGCTGCCCGAGGAGCCCGTGCGCTGAGGCGCCTGGCCGGAGTTGCAGTTGCTTGCATCCGGGTACCCGCGGGACGCATGCCCATCCGGCGATGCGCCCAGAATGCATGAATGAACCGGTGCGCTCCTTTCGGGGGGCACCACAGAAAGGAAACGAACCATGACGATGAACCGACGTACCCTGGGCCAGGCGGCTCTGTGCACCGCCGCCGTGCTGTGGCTGGGCCTGCCGGTCGCAGCCCTGGCGGCCGACGAGGCGCCGGACGAACTGGTCAAGCGCCTGTCCACCGATGTGCTGAACACGGTGCGCAACGACAAGAGCATCAAGGCCGGCGACGTGAACAGGATCACCGCGCTGGTCGACAGGGTCATCCTGCCGCACGTGAACTTCCGCCGCATGACGGCCGCGGCCGTGGGCCCGGCCTGGCGCCAGGCCACCCCCACCCAGCAGTCGCGTCTGCAGGACGAATTCAAGTCGCTGCTCGTGCGCACCTACTCGGGCGCGCTCAGCCAGGTCAACGACCTGTCGATCCAGGTCAAGCCCCTGCGTGCCGGGGCCGACGACAAGGACGTGCTCGTGCGCTCCGAGATCCTGGGCCGCGGCGATCCGATCCAGCTCGACTACCGCCTGGAGAAGACCCCCGGCGACGGCGCCGGCTGGAAGATCTACAACCTGAACGTGATGGGCGTATGGCTGGTCGAAACCTACCGCACGCAGTTCTCGCAGGAAATCAACACCAAGGGCATCGATGGCCTCATCGAATCCCTGGCCGCGCGCAACAAGGCCAACGCTGCCGGCTCCGGCAAGGCCGGCTGAGGCATCCGCAGGGCACCGGCATGCTGGTCCTTCCCACCGAGCTGACCCACCGGCAGGCCGAGGCCTGCCTGCGCATGCTGCTGCAGGGCCTCAAGGCGCACCGCGACGAGATCCTCGTGGTGGACGCGGCCCCGCTGGTGGACTTCGATTCTTCGGCACTCGCGGTGCTGCTCGAATGCCGGCGCGCCGCGCTGCTGGAGAACAAGCGCTTCGAGGTCAAGGGCCTGCCGGACGGCATGGCCAAGCTGGCCGGCCTGTACGGCGTCGGCGAGCTGCTGCCCACCGCGGCCTGATCCGCTGCGCGCCCGCAGCGGGGTGCGGCGAAAGGCTGCTCGGGCACCGGCGGGCGCGCCCCGCGCCCAGCCCGTAAAATGGCCGGCTCCCATGCCTGCAGTTTCCTTCCAGTCCGTCTCCAAAACCTATGCCACGCCCAAAGGGCCGTTCCAGGCGCTCGACAGCGTGAGCCTGGACATCGAGGAGGGCGAGTTCTTCGGCCTCCTCGGGCCGAACGGCGCGGGCAAGACCACCCTCATCAGCATCCTCGCGGGCCTCGCGCGCGCCTCCAGCGGGCGTGTGCTCGTGCAGGGCCACGACGTGCAGGCCGATTTCGCGGCGGCGCGCCGGCAGCTCGGCATCGTGCCGCAGGAGCTGGTGTTCGATCCGTTCTTCAATGTGCGCGAGGCACTGCGCATCCAGTCCGGCTATTTCGGCGTGAAGAACAACGATGCCTGGATCGACGAACTGCTGGAGAACCTGGGGCTGGCGGACAAGGCCAACGCCAACATGCGCCAGCTCTCGGGCGGCATGAAGCGCCGCGTGCTGGTGGCGCAGGCCCTGGTGCACAAGCCGCCCATCATCGTGCTGGACGAGCCCACGGCCGGCGTCGACGTGGAACTGCGCCAGACCCTCTGGCAATTCATCGCGCGGCTCAACAAGGCGGGCCACACCGTGCTGCTCACCACCCATTACCTCGAGGAGGCCGAGGCGCTGTGCCAGCGCATCGCGATGCTCAAGCGCGGCCGGACGATCGCGCTCTCGACCACCTCCGATCTGCTGCATGCGGCTTCCACGAACGTGCTGCGCTTCAAGACCGACGACACGCTGCCGCCGGCGCTGGCCGGCACCGCACGCGTCACGGGCCGCGTGGTGCAGATGCCCGCGCAGGACGCCGCCGACATCGAACGCCTGCTGGCCGCGCTGCGCGCCGCGGGCGTGGGCGTGCACGACATCGAGATCCGCAAGGCGGATCTGGAGGACGTGTTCCTCAACCTGATGGCCGAGGGCCGCTATCCCGATCCAGCGCATGCGCCGGCACCGGCCGGCGAGCCCGAGGAAACGCCCGAAGGCGGGGTGCGGCTATGAGCGGCAACGACGACATGGCCGCGCGCGGCGCGGAGGTGACCCTGTGAACGGCTGGCAGACCCTGTTCTACAAGGAGGTGCTGCGGTTCTGGAAGGTCAGCTTCCAGACCATCGCGGCACCCGTGCTCACGGCGGTGCTCTACCTGCTGATCTTCGGCCACGTGCTCGAAGACCACGTGAAGGTGTACGACCGCCTGAGCTACACGGCCTTCCTCGTGCCCGGCCTTGTGATGATGAGCGTGCTGCAGAACGCGTTCGCCAACAGCTCGTCGAGCCTGATCCAGAGCAAGATCATGGGCAACCTCGTGTTCGTGCTGCTCGCCCCGCTGTCGCACTGGGCCTGGTTCTTCGCGTACGTGGGCTCGTCCGCGCTGCGCGGGCTGGTGGTGGGGCTGGGCGTGTTCATCGCCACGCTGGGCTTCGCGCGGCCCGAGTTCGCCGCGCCGCTGTGGATCGCCGCGTTCGCGCTGCTGGGCGCGGCGCTGCTGGCCACGCTGGGGCTCATCGCGGGGCTCTGGGCCGACAAGTTCGACCAGATGGCGGCCTTCCAGAATTTCATCATCGTGCCCATGACGTTCCTCTCGGGCGTGTTCTATTCCATCCAGTCGCTGCCGCCGTTCTGGCAGACCGTGAGCCACCTGAACCCGTTCTTCTACATGATCGACGGCTTCCGCTATGGCTTCTTCGGGCAGAGCGATACCTCTCCGTGGCTGAGCCTGGCCATCGTGGGCGGTGCCTGGCTGGCCGTGAGCGCGCTGGCGGTGCATCTGCTGCGCACGGGCTACAAGATCCGCCATTGAGCGGGCGGCCGGCAGGCCGTACGCCCCGCGCGGGCGGCGGGCCTGCCCATCCCGATCCCGACCCTTCCCCCATTTCCTGCAAAGGCTCCCGATGAACGCAGACCAACTCAAAGAACTGATCCGTGCGGGCCTGCCCTGCGAACATCTGCAGCTCGAAGGCGACGGACGCCACTGGTACGCGACCATCGTGTCGGCCGAGTTCGAGGGCAAGCGCGCGATCCAGCGCCACCAGCGCGTGTACGCCACGCTCGGCAGCCGCATGCAGACCGACGAGGTGCATGCGCTGTCGATGAAGACCTACACCCCCGCCGAGTGGGCCGCGCTGCCCCGGGAAGACTGAATCCCGCGGCGACCGATTTGCTCATATTTTGATAGCAAACTATTCAATGGATACGGCGGCATAAGCCTCCATTCACCAGAAATACAAGGCCAATCCAAGCCATGGACCAACTCCAGATTCGCGGCGGGCAGGCGCTGCGCGGCGAGGTGCCGATCTCCGGCGCCAAGAATGCCGCGCTGCCCGAGCTGTGCGCGGCGCTGCTCACGGCCGACCCCGTGACCCTGCTCAACGTGCCGCGCCTGCAGGACGTGGCGACCATGCTCCAGCTCATCCGCAACATGGGCGTGGCGGCGGAGCATTCGCAGGGCAGCGACCGCGCCGACAGCGGCACGGTGCGCATCGATGCGGGTGCGCTCTCCACGCCGGAGGCGCCCTACGAGCTGGTCAAGACCATGCGCGCCTCGGTGCTGGCGCTGGGGCCGCTCTTGGCGCGCTTCGGCGAAGCCACGGTCTCGCTGCCCGGCGGCTGCGCGATCGGCTCGCGGCCGGTGGACCAGCACATCAAGGGCCTCACGGCCATGGGTGCGGAGATCGTGGTGGAGCACGGCTACATGATCGCCCGGCTGCCCGCGGGCCGCACGCGCCTCGTGGGTGCGCGCATCACCACCGACATGGTCACGGTGACGGGCACCGAGAACCTGCTCATGGCCGCCACGCTCGCCGAAGGCGAGACCGTGCTGGAGAACGCGGCGCAGGAGCCCGAGGTCACCGACCTTGCCGAGATGCTCATCGCCATGGGCGCGAAGATCGAAGGCCACGGCACCAGCCGCATCCGCATCCAGGGCGTGGAACGCCTGCACGGCTGCACGCACCGCGTGGTGGCTGACCGCATCGAGGCCGGCACCTTCCTGTGCGCCGTGGCGGCCACGGGCGGCGAGGCGGTGTTGCGCCATGCCCGCGCCGACCACCTCGACGCGGTGATCGAGAAGCTGCGCGATGCCGGCGTGACGGTCGAGCCCGTCGATGCGCCCGAGGGCGGCCTGCGCGTGCGCAGCCCCGGCGCGGGCCAGTTGCGGGCGCAGAGCTTCCGCACCACCGAATACCCGGGTTTCCCCACCGACATGCAGGCGCAGTTCATGGCGCTCAACACGGTCGCGCAGGGCGCATCGCGGGTGACCGAGACCATCTTCGAGAACCGCTTCATGCACGTGGACGAACTGCTGCGCCTGGGCGCGCGCATCCAGGCCGACGGCAAGGTGGCGGTGATCGAGGGGCTGGGCGATACCGGCGGGCTGCTGTCGGGCGCCACGGTGATGGCGACCGACCTGCGCGCCTCGGCCAGCCTCGTGATCGCCGGCCTCGTGGCCACGGGCCAGACCACGGTGGACCGCATCTACCACCTCGACCGGGGCTACGACTGCATGGAAGGCAAGCTGCGCGCCCTGGGCGCCGATATCGAACGGGTAAAGGCATGACGACCAACGACGACGTGATCACACTGGCCCTCTCCAAGGGCCGCATCTTCGAAGAAACCCTGCCGCTGCTGGCGGCCGCCGGCATCGAGGTGCTGGAAGACCCCGAGAAATCGCGCAAGCTGATCCTGCCCACCAACCGGCCGGACGTGCGCGTGGTGCTGGTGCGCGCGAGCGACGTGCCGACCTACGTGCAGTACGGCGGCGCCGATGTCGGGGTGACGGGCAAGGACACGCTCATCGAGCACGGCGGCCAGGGCCTCTACCAGCCGCTGGACCTCCGCATCGCACAGTGCCGCGTGAGCGTGGCCGTGCGCAACGATTTCGACTACGCCAGGGCGGTGAAGCGGGGATCGCGGCTGAACATCGCCACCAAATACACCAGCATCGCGCGCGAATTCTTCGCGAACAAGGGCGTGCACGTGGACATGATCAAGCTCTACGGCAGCATGGAACTGGCCCCGCTCACCGGGCTGGCCGATGCCATCGTGGACCTGGTCTCCACGGGCAACACGCTGCGCGCCAACGGCCTGGTGGAGGTGGAACGCATCATGGATATCAGTTCCCATCTGGTCGTGAACCAGGCCGCGCTCAAGCTCAAGCGCGAGCGGCTGCGCCGGATCATCGATGCCTTCGAGCGCGCGACGGGCCAGAAAAGCTGAAATCCACCGTACGGATGAGTTTTCTTTGAAATAAGCGTCAAAATGCGACGCCCGGGAATTGTTTCCGGTTGCATCAATTGTTTCAAATCGGAGGCTCCATGTTCAAAAAATTCCTGCTGCTCGGCAGCCTTTTCCTGGGTGGTGCCGCATTGGCCGCGGACGCGGACTTCACGCTGGTCAACCGCACGGGTTACGCGCTCAACGAAGTGTTCATCTCGCCGACGAAAATGGACAAGTGGGGCGTGGACCGCCTGGGCAGCAGCCAGCTGGTCAACGGCGCCTCCCGCAAGTTCAAGTTCGGCGATACCAAGCACTGCGTCCAGGACATCAAGGTGGTGTTCACGGACGATGGCTCGGAAGTCGAGTGGGAGGGCTTCAACCTCTGCGAACTCGACAAGATCACCCTGAAGTACAACCGCAAGACGCGCGAAGTGTCGGCAGAGACCGAATAAGAGCGGCTCGCGGAACCCCCGTGGCCTGGTGGCCGCGCCGGGTTCCGCCAGCCGCTCCGCAGGCGGTCTGCTGTTTTTTGCCCCGAGAGATTTATGAAAGCCACGCCTGTCCGCCTGCATACCGAAAATGCCGATTTCGAGGCCGCGTTCCGGGAGCGCCTGCACTGGTCCGCCGAAACCGATGCCGCCATCGAACAGCGCGTGGCCGACATCCTTGCCGACGTGCAGGCGCGCGGCGATGCGGCCGTGCTGGAGTACACGGAGCGTTTCGACGGCCTGCCCGCGGACTCCGTCGCGGCGCTGGAGCTTTCGCAGGCCGAGCTGAAGGCCGCCTTCGATGCCCTGCCGCCGGCGCAGCGCGAGGCGCTCGAAGCCGCTGCGCACCGGGTGCGCAGGTACCACGAGGCGCAGAAGAAGGCGAGCGGCGAGAGCTGGAGCTACCGCGACGAGGACGGCACGCTGCTCGGGCAGAAGGTAACGCCCCTCGACCGCGTGGGCATCTACGTGCCGGGCGGCAAGGCGGCCTACCCGTCGAGCGTGCTCATGAACGCCATTCCGGCGCATGTGGCCGGCGTGCAGGACATCGTCATGGTCGTGCCCACGCCGCGCGGCGAGAAGAACCCGCTCGTGCTGGCGGCGGCCTACGTGGCCGGCGTGAGCCGGGCCTTCACCCTCGGCGGCGCGCAGGCCGTGGCCGCGCTGGCCTACGGCACCGCCACGGTGCCGAAGGTGGACAAGATCACCGGGCCGGGCAATGCCTATGTGGCCAGCGCCAAGAAGCGCGTGTTCGGCACCGTGGGCATCGACATGATCGCCGGCCCGAGCGAGATCCTCGTGCTGGCCGACGGCACCACGCCGCCCGACTGGGTGGCCATGGACCTCTTCAGCCAGGCCGAGCACGACGAGCTGGCCCAGTCCATCCTGCTGTGCCCCGATGCGGCCTACCTCGACGCCGTGCAGCGCGAGATCGACCGGCTGCTGCCCACGATGCCGCGCGCGGAAATCATCGCCAGGAGCCTCAACGGCCGCGGCGCGCTGATCCTCACGCGGGACATGGAAGAAGCCTGCGCGATCAGCAACCGCATCGCGCCGGAACACCTGGAGGTCTCGAGCCGCGACCCGCACCGCTGGGAGCCGCTGCTGCGCCACGCGGGCGCGATCTTCCTGGGCGCCTACACCAGCGAAAGCCTGGGCGACTACTGCGCCGGCCCCAACCACGTGCTGCCCACCAGCGGCACGGCGCGCTTCTCGTCGCCGCTGGGCGTCTACGACTTCCAGAAGCGCAGCAGCCTCATCGAGGTGAGCGAGCAGGGCGCGCAGACGCTGGGCGCCATCGCCAGCGTGCTGGCGCACGGCGAGGGCCTGCAGGCGCATGCACGCGCGGCCGAGATGCGCCTGAAGGGCTGACGGCCGCTTCACGCGCCCTCATGCGGCGCCTGCCGCTTGAGCCGTTCAGGCGGCCAAGCCGCTCGCGGCGCCCGGCACCGGCGTGACAGCGCGACGCCCGCCGCGCTCCAGCACCCAGCGCAGGCGCAAGGGCTGCGGCCCATCGGCACCCGCGTAGAGGCGCGCGGGGCCTGCCAGCACGAGCCGCTGGCCCGCACCCAGGAACACATCGTCGCCGCAGCCGTGGCGGGTGATCCAGGCGCGGCCCGAGAGCACTTCGAGCACGGCGCACCGGCCGCGCGGGCAGGGCAGGGCGCGTACGGGCTCGCCGGCATGCAGGGTGAGGGTGGCGCACGCCTCGGTGGCAGGCACGGCGCGCGGCAGGCGCGAGGGGGCAGGGGCGGAAGTAAGTGTCATGGCACCCACTGTCCGCAAAAGCCCGCCCGCGCGACAGCCGCAGCACCGCGCCACCCGGGGCCGTACAGATGCACGCCCCGCGGCGTCTGTATTGCCTGCCTTGGCGGCCATCTGTAGCGATGCGCGAAGGCGAGGGCGATACAGAATGGCCGGGTGCTCGACATCGATTCCACGCCCCTGTACCTCCAGATCGCCGCCCAGATGGCGGAGCTGATCCGCAACGGCACCCTCGCGCGCGGTGCGCGCATGCCCTCGGTGCGGGAGCTGGCGCGCCAGCGCGGCGTGGCACAGAGCACGGTGGTGCAGGCCTACCACTGGCTGGAGGACGCGCGCCTCGTCTCGGCCCGGCCGCGCTCGGGCTACTTCGTCGCTCCGCGGCCCGTGGCGATGCCCGAGCCCTCCGTCTCCCGCGGGTTGCGCCGGCCGCGCGACGTGTCGGTGGACTGGCTCGGCCAGCGCATTCTCGGCACGCCGCACCCGGCCGACGTGGTCTCGTTCAGCAGCGGCACGCCGGGGCCCGACCTGCTCGACGTGGACCGCGTGCGCCGTGCCCTGGCGCGTTCCGTGCAGCGCCACCGCGAACTGCTGTGCGTGTACCCGTCGTCCGACGGGCACGAGGAGGCGCGCCGCGCCATCGCGCGCTACTGCGTGAGCCTGGGCTGCAGCCTCGACCCGGAGCGCATCCTGGTCACCGGCGGCTGCATGGACAGCATCAGCCTGTGCCTGCGGGCGGTGACACGGCCGGGCGACGTGGTCGCACTGGAATCGCCCACGCACTTCTCGTTCCTCGAAGTGCTGCAGGGCCTGCATTTGAAAGCCCTCGAGATCCCCACCCATCCGCGCCACGGCCTCTCCCTGGACGCGCTGCAGCTCGCGCTGGAGACCCAGTCCGTGAAGGCGCTGCTGGTGGTGCCCACGCTCAGCAATCCCCTGGGCTCCTGCATGCCGCAGGCCGAGCGCCGGCGCCTGGTGCAACTGGCGGCGCGGCATGGCCTGGCCGTGATCGAAGATGCGATCTACAACGACCTCGCCGAGCAGGAGGAGCACCGGCGTACCGTGAAGTCGCACGACACCGCGGGCCACGTGATGCTCTGCAATTCGTTCTCCAAGACCCTGGCGCCCGGGCTGCGCCTGGGCTGGGTGGAGGCGGGCCGCTGGACCGAGCCGCTGCGGCGCATCAAGGACCTGCAGGCCGGCGGGCAGTCGCCGGTGCTGGAGCTGGCGCTGGCCGACCTGATCCTGCAGGCCGGCCACGCCGCCGCCATGCGCCAGCTGCGCGCGGCGGTGGCGGCGCGCATGGACGAAGTCCGGCACGTCATCGCCCAGGCCTTTCCCGCGGGCACGCGCGTGAGCGACCCACCCGGCGGTCTGCTGTTGTGGCTGGAACTGCCGCGCGGGCTCGACACCCTGCAGCTCCACCAGTCGTGCCTGCGCGAACGCATCCTCGTGCCGCCCGGCACGGTTTTCGGCACCGGCGGGCGCTTCCGCAACTGCCTGCGGATCGGCGTGGGGGGCGACTGGACGCCCGCCCATGTCGCTGCGTTGCGCCGCGTGGGGGCGATTGCCTGCGCGATGGCGGCCTGTGTCGCGAAAGGCCCCGGCATGCCCGCCGGATCCGAGGTTTGAAAATCCCACGAAGTTCGTGATGCACGAAGTTCGTGGGGATTTTCGGCTACCATCACTGCCGTGAAAAACGTCACCATCACCATGGACGACGCCGTGGCCGAATGGGTCCGCGTCGAGGCCGCGAAGCGCGGCAGCAGCGTCTCGCGCCTGCTGGGCGAATGGCTGGCCGAGAAAATGCGCCAGGAAGACGCCTATGCCCAGGCCATGCGCGAGGCGCTGGGCTTCGAATCGTGGGGTGCGTCGTCGCAGCCCTACCTCGCACGCCCCGAACTGCTGGATCGCGAGGGCCCGCCCGCATGAGCGCCGATTCCGCACCGCTGTTCGTCGATACCGGCTTATTGCTCTCCAGCGTGGACGACCGCGACCCCGCGCGCCAGGCGCGCGCGCGGGAGTGGCTCGCGATGTGCTGGCAGACGCGCCGCGGCCGCATCAGTTCGCAGGTGCTCAACGAGCTGTACCACAACGCCGTGGCCTGCTTTCCCGGGCCGCAGACGCTGCACCTGGTGCGCGCGCAGGTGCGCCGCCTGCGCGTGTGGCAGCCCCCGCACCTGGATGCCTACACCGTCGATGGCGCCTGGGACCTGCAGGACCGCTACGGCCTGGGCTACTGGGACGCGCTCATCCTGGCCTCCGCGCACCAGCAGGGCTGCCGCCACGTGCTGGGTGACGTGCTGCCGCACGGCCGGCGCTACGACGCCGTGCTGGCCGTCAACCCGTTTCTCCTGGCTCCCCACGAACTGGAATCGCTCGCATGACCGACACCCTCGCTTCCGCGCTCGAACGCATCCGCCCCGACGTCCGCGCCATGCACGCCTACGCGGTGCAGCCTTCGACCGGCGTGCTCAAGATGGACGCGATGGAGAACCCGTTCCCGTTGCCGGACGCATTGCAGGAGGCGCTGGGCCGGCGGCTCGGCGGCCTGGCGCTCAACCGCTACCCCGGCGCACGCACGAACGACCTGCGCGACGCCATCGCCGCCCACATCAAAGCGCCGGACGGCAGCGCCCTGGTGCTGGGCAACGGCTCGGACGAACTCATCACGCTGCTGGCGCTGGCCTGCGCGCGCCCCGGCACGGGCGAGCGCGCCACCATGCTGGCGCCGCTGCCCGGCTTCGTGATGTACCCGATGAGTGCGCAGCTGCAGGGGCTGGATTTCGCCGGCGTGCCGCTCACGCCCGATTTCGAGCTGGACGAGCCCGCCATGCTCGCGGCCGTGGCCGCGCACCGGCCCGCCCTTACCTACCTGGCCTACCCCAACAACCCCACGGCCACCCTCTGGGACGAAGGCGCGGTGCAGCGCATCATCGACGCGGTGGGCGCGCAGGGCGGCATCGTCGTGATGGACGAGGCCTACCAGCCCTTCGCGAGCCGCACCTGGCTCGATCGCATGCGCGCCGAGCCCGCACGCAATGCGCACGTGCTGCTCATGCGCACGCTGAGCAAGTTCGGCCTGGCGGGCGTGCGCCTGGGCTACCTCGTGGGCCCGGCCGCGCTGGTGAACGAGATCGAGAAGGTGCGCCCACCCTACAACGTGAGCGTGCTCAACTGCGAGGCGGCGCTCTTCGCGCTGGAGCACGCGGAGGTGTTCGCCGCCCAGGCCGCCGAACTGCGCGCCGCGCGCACCCAGCTCGTGGCCGACCTGCGTGCGCTGCCCGGCGTCGTGCGCGTGTGGGACAGCGAGGCCAACATGGTGCTCTTGCGCGTGCCCGACGCGGCCCGCGCCTTCGAAGGCATGAAGGCCCGCAAGGTTCTCGTCAAGAACGTTTCTACAATGCATCCCTTGCTGGCCAACTGCCTGCGCCTCACGGTGGGCCGCACGGCCGACAACGCCCAGATGCTCGGCGCACTCCAGGCTTCCCTATGACCTCCTCCGCACTCGTTCCCTCCACCCCCCCCGAGGGGCCCGATGCCGACCGCATCGCCGAAGTCGCACGCAACACCGCGGAGACCCGCATCCGCGTGCGCGTGAACCTCGACGGCACGGGCGCGGCGCGCCTCGCCTCCGGCATCGGTTTCTTCGACCACATGCTCGACCAGATCGCGCGGCACGGCCTCATCGACCTGGACATCGAATGCGAGGGCGACCTGCACATCGACGGCCACCACACCGTGGAAGACGTCGGCATCACCCTCGGCCAGGCCTTCGCGCGCGCCGTGGGCGACAAGAAGGGCATCCGCCGCTACGGGCACGCCTACGTGCCGCTCGACGAGGCGCTGTCGCGCGTGGTGGTCGATTTCTCGGGCCGCCCGGGGCTGCACATGGACGTGAAGTTCACGGCCGGCAGCATCGGCCAGCTCGACACGCAACTGGTCTACGAGTTCTTCCAGGGCTTCGTCAACCACGCGGGCGCCACGCTGCACATCGACAACCTCAAGGGCTTCAACGCCCACCACCAGTGCGAGACGATCTTCAAGGCGTTCGCGCGCGCGCTGCGGGCCGCGCTGGAACGCGATCCGCGCGCGGCCGGCGTCATTCCGTCCACCAAGGGATCCCTGTAGAAATCCAAGCAAAAAAGGCTCCATGCCGGCGTCTTTATTGAATTTGTTGCTATGAATATTGAAGCAAAGACCGTCGCGGTGGTGGATTACGGCATGGGCAACCTGCGCTCGGTCTCCCAGGCCGTGCAGGCCGCTGCCGAGGGCAGCGGCTGGACCGTCGCCGTGACCTCCCGCCCCGAGGACGTGCGCGCCGCGCAGCGCATCGTGCTGCCCGGCCAGGGCGCCATGCCGGACTGCATGCGCGAGCTGCGCGAATCGGGCCTGCAGGAATCCGTGCTGGAAGCGGCGGCGTCCAAGCCGCTCTTCGGCGTGTGCGTGGGCATGCAGATGCTGCTGGACCACAGCGCCGAGGGCGACACCCGCGGCCTGGGCCTGATCCCGGGCGATGTGGTGCGCTTCGACCTGGCCGGCCGCCTGCAGCCCGACGGCAGCCGATACAAGGTGCCGCAGATGGGCTGGAACCGCGTGCGCCAGGTGCCGCATGCCGGCGCCGTGCATCCCGTGTGGGCCGGCGTGCCGGAAGAAAGCTACTTCTATTTCGTGCACAGTTTCCATGCCCTGCCGCGCGATGCCGCGCACACTGCAGGGGAAACCGATTACGGCGGGCGCTTTGCATCGGCCATCGCGCGCGATAATATTTTTGCGACGCAATTCCATCCTGAGAAAAGTTCCGGCCAGGGCCTCGCGCTGTACCGCAACTTCCTTCACTGGAACCCTTGATCCCCTTCACCCCCGGCGGCCGCGTCGCGCCCGCCACGGTATTCCTTCACCCTCTCGCTCCTCATCATGCTGCTCATCCCCGCCATCGACCTCAAGGACGGACACTGCGTGCGCCTCAAGCAAGGTGACATGGATCAATCCACCACCTTCGGCGAAGACCCCGCAGCCATGGCGCGCAAATGGGTGGATGCCGGCGCGCGCCGGCTGCACCTCGTGGACCTGAACGGCGCCTTCGCCGGCACGCCCAAGAACTACACCGCCATCAAGGCCATCCTGAAGGAAGTGGGCAGCGACCTGCCCGTGCAGCTCGGCGGCGGCATCCGCGACCTCGACACCATCGAAAAATACATCGACGGCGGCCTGCGCTACGTGATCATCGGCACGGCCGCCGTGAAGAACCCGGGCTTCCTCAAGGACGCCTGCAGCGCCTTCGGCGGCCACATCATCGTGGGCCTGGACGCGAAGGACGGCAAGGTCGCCACGGACGGCTGGAGCAAGCTCACCGGGCACGAGGTCGTCGATCTGGCCAAGAAGTTCGAGGACTGGGGCGTCGAGTCCATCATCTACACCGACATCGGCCGCGACGGCATGTTGTCGGGCATCAACATCGATGCCACGGTGAAGCTGGCGCAGGCCCTCACGATCCCCGTCATCGCCTCGGGCGGGCTGGCCGGCATGGCCGACATCGAGCAGCTCTGCGCGGTGGAGGGCGAGGGCGTCGAAGGCGTGATCTGCGGCCGGGCGATCTACTCGGGCGATCTCGATTTCGCGGCGGCGCAGAGCCGCGCGGACGCGCTGGGCGGCGCGGCCTGACACCGGGCTGGGCCTGCCGGAAGGTCCTGCAACGCCGCTGAGCGGGTTCCCAGGCCGGCTGCCACGCGCTTGGCGCAGAGGATGCGGGCAGAGGTCCTGTGCCTCCCTGCCCGTCGCCCCCCGTTCCCCGTTCCCCGTTTCCCTGTCTGTCGTTCAGCAGCCGGTCGGCGTGCGCCCCTGGTTCACAGCCGCCACGGTCTGCAGCAGGGCCGTCCAGTACGACGGCAGCGAGGACCACGGGTTGCCGATGTCGCGCACGGGGTCGTATTCGAGATCGGTCATGTACACCGGGCCGGCGTTGTAGAGCGCCGTCGCGGCGGACTGCACGGCCTTCTGCATGTCGGAGCAGGTGGCGGTGTTGTGCACCAGCGAACTCAGGCGGCTGTTGGCCACGTTGTAGAGCCAGGGCGTGGTGCGTGGGTCGTACGTAGCGTAGGTGCTGTTGCGGCCCTCGAAGGAGACGAGCACGTCGGCCACGTCCGCATAGCCGGCTGCGGGCACCATGCCGGGGTTGCCGATCACGCGCAGGCTGGTGTCCCTGGCCTTGATGTAGGCGTAGATCTCGCGGTAGAAGTCCAGGCGGGAGGTTTCCGACGCCATCTCGTCGAGGAAGATGCCGCTGACCGTGGCACGCCCGTAGGTGGCGAAGTAGGCGTCGATGTTGGCCTTGATCGAGGCGATCGAGCGCGATCCGGTGCCGTAGCCGGTGTAGACGTATCCCACCACCTTGCCGCCCGCGCCGGTGAACTGGTTGAGCGCGCTGACGTAACTGGCCTCCGCCGCGTCGAACTCTCCGTTGTCGGGGTTCAGGATGGCGGTGACCGATACGCCGGGATTGGCCGCCGCGCCGCTGGCCATGCGGGCCCATTCGGTGCCCGAGGACGGGTGGAAATACGCCGGCACCAGCACCTCCAGCGCGGCCGGGGCCGGGCGCAGGTAGATGACGCGGGTGGCCGTCGCCGTGGCGGTGGCCGACTGCGCGGTGACCGACACCGAGGCGCTCAGCTGCTGGCGGCCCGTGGCATTGCCCGTGAGCGTGACCGTCGCCACGCCGGCGCGCGTGGTGCCCGTGGCGGTGAAGGTGCCGGGCGAAGCCGCGAAGCTGACGGACGTGCCGTCCGCCGCGGCTGCGCCGTTCACGGTGACCTGGGCACTCACGGCCAGCGCAGCGCCCGCGTTGAATACGGCCTCGGCTTCCGGCCCGGTGAAGGAGACGGCGACGCTGGTGGTCGTCGGCGTGGTCGGGGTGGTGGGCGTGGAGCCGTCCGTGGTGCCGCCGCCCCCTCCGCCGCCGCATGCGGCAATCAGTGCGGCCAGGGACAGGCTGCACCAGCGGGCGATGTGTCGGGTTCGGGACATGGCAGGTTCCTCGGAGGAGGGGTTGTGTGGGAAAGCCGCGATTGTCTTCGCGCCGCCGCAGAGAAAGGCGCTTTCGCGCCCGCCGGCTCTGTAAAGTTTAGACACATTTGGCCCGCCCGGCATGGCGGAGGCTGCGGGGCGGCTCAGCAGGCGGGCAGGTCGGCGCCGCGGTTCACGGCGTCGACGGTGCCGAGGAAGCGCAGCCAGTAGCCCGGCAGGGTGTCCCAGGGGTCGCCCTCGCCGGTGTCGGGATTGAAGCTGTCGTCCGTCACGTAGAGAGAGCCCGTGTTGTAGCGCGCCGTGGCGGCGGTGCGCACGGCCTGCTGCATGGTGGCGCAGTCGGGCGCGTTGTGCAGCAGGGCGCTCTGCCGGGTGTTGGCCGTGCGGTAGAGCCAGCCGCCGCTGGCGCGCGGGTCGTAGCTGTCGAACTCCTTTGCGCGGTTCTCGAAGTTCACCAGGGTGTCGGCCGCGTCCAGGTAGGCGGCATTGGAGAGGGTGCCCGGGTTGCCCACCACGCGCAGGCTGGCGTCCTTGCCCTTGATGTAGCCGTACAGGTCGCGGTAGTAGGCCAGCCGCTTGGCCTCGGTGGACATCTCGTCGATGAAGATGCCGCTGATCAGCCCGCGGCCGTAGAGGCTCAGGTAGCTGTCGATGTTGCGTTTCACGGTGCTGGCCGAGCGCGACCCGTAGCGCGTGTAGACATAACCCAGGAGCTTGCCGCCTGACTGCACGAACGTGGTGGCGGCCGCGGTGAATTCGGGGTTCGCGCGGGTGAACACGCCATTGTTGGGGTTCAGGATGGCGGTGACCGCCACCGAAGGGTAGGCCCGCGTGCCGGCGCTCAGCGCACCCCAGGGCGAATCGCTGGAGGGGTAGAAATAGGCGGGCACCAGCACTTCGAGCGGTGCGGGCGCGGGCCGCGCATAGAGCGTGCGCGAGGCGCTGGCCGCCACGCCTGCCACCCCTTCGACCGAAACCGAGGCCGCGAGCGCCTGCGGCCCGGGCGTGGTGGCCATGAACGTGGCCGAGGCCGTGCCGCCGCCGACGGTGGCGGCCGTGGGTGCGAAGCTGCCCGAGCCGGCCGAGAACACGACCGCCGCCCCATCGGGAAGCGATGGCACCGCCACCGACACGGCAAGGGCGGTGCCGAGGTCGAATACGTCGCCCTCCGCCGGGGCCGTGAATGCCAAGGCCGGCGCGGCGGCGGCCTGGGCGTCTGCGGCGGCCTTGGCGGCAGGGCCTGCGTCTGCGGGGCCGGAGCCCCCGCCGCCGCAGCCGGCCAGCAGCCAGAGGGCGGAAAGGGCGCAGCACTGCAACGCGCGGCGCATCGATGGGTGAATCGTCTGGTCCATGGGCCCCTCCCCGGTAGTCGCTCTGGTGGGGCCATTGTGGCGCGGCGCCGGCTACTGCAGCATGAAAGTTTCGTATTCGAGCCGGTTCAATTGGCGCGACAACAGGTACATGCCGGTGCACAGCGTGAGCAGCGTGGCCACCGCGAATCCGTAGCCGTACAGCGCCGCACCCGTGTGCAGCGTGAAGCCCGTCAGCAGCACGTTGAGCACCACGAACTGCACGCACAGCAGCAGCACGATCCGGCGCTGGTCCAGGTAGAAGAACACGTTCAGGATGGCCATGAGGCCCACCTGCAGGCCGGCGCCGATCACCTGCACGTGCAGCAGCGGCAGATAGAGGCGGGAAATGCCCAGCCCGCTCAGGATGGTGGGCCCGGCGACGAACGTGATCAGCACGGCCAGGGTCTGGATCTTCGCGATCTCGCCCAGCCCCTGCTGGATCGAATAGACCATTTCATCGCGCATCGCCTCGATGTATTCGAGCGATCCGCCGCTGCGCACGGCGTCGTAGAACTTGTCGTAGTACTCGACGAAGTCGGTCTCGATGCGGACCAGGAACACCGCCATCCCGGGAATGATGGACAGGTAGGCCAGGAACACCGGCAGGTCGTAGATCAGCGAGGCGCGCAGCCCCCCGATGATGGGCTCCGACGTGGGCGGGAAGTACCAGAACATGAACTTGTCCACCCAGATGCCGAAGTTGTATAGGAACCCGATCGCCACCAGGGACGGGTAGAGCAGCTTCGCATCGGCGAAATCGAAGGCGATGATCCGGCCGCGCGGGTTGAACTCCCGCACCACCAGCAGCCACATGCCGGCCAGCAGCAGGTAATTGCCCAGCACGAACCCCGCGAGCAGGCCCTCCAGGCCCCAGGGGCGCATCAGCAGCGAGCTGACCACGATGACCCCGTACGAGATGCCGAAAAGCGCCACGATGGCCTTGTAGCGCTTCATGCCCGAGAGCAGCACCGTGAGCACCCACACATCGCACATGAGCGTGAAGCCCGCCAGCATCAGCATGCGGTAGACCAGCCCCAGTTGGGGCAGCAGGAAGAAGAGCGCCAGCGATCCGAGACCCGCCGCGACGACGGTGGTGACCAGCATCAGCCCGTGCAGGTTCGGCAGGATCGCGTCTTTGCGTTTCTCGAAGAGCCGGTCCGACACGAAGCGCGTGAACGCCAGCTGCACGAGGCCCGTGAGGATGAGGCTCCCGGCCACCATGTAGGTGACCGAGGTCTGGAACTGCGTGACCAGCACGCCCGGCACCACCACGCTCGCGCTGAAGATACCGATGAGCAGGATGCCCACGATCGAAAACACCCAGGGCCCCGAGCCGATCACGCCGGCGTAGGCGTAGGCCTGCACGAGGCCCACCAGGGTGTTCTTGCGCAGCATGCGCCGCAGCTCGAATCCAATGCCGGCCATCAGCGGGGGCCCTCCGTCTGCTGGAACGCGTGTTCGTACACGCGGCGGTAGCGGTCGAACATGAGCGTGTCGGTGTAATAGCGCTCCACGCGCGCCACGGCGGCGCGGCTGGCGTCCTGCCAGGCGGCCGCGTCGTTGATGAGCGAGAGCGAGGCGTCCGCGAGCTGCTGCGGGTCGGCGATGGGCACCACCTTGCCGGAGGCGCCGAGCGCGCGGTCTTCTTCGTCCAGCCCTTCGATGAGCTGTCGGCACGAGCCCACGTCGGTCGAGACGGCCGGCACGCCCGCTGCATAGCCTTCCAGCAGCACGAGCGGCAGGGCCTCGCTGATCGACGAGAGGATGATGAGGCCGATGCGCGGCATGAGGTCTTCCACTTTCTGGAAGCCGAGGAAGCGCACGTTGTTCTCCAGGCCCAGGCTGCGCACGAGGTTCTCGCATTCCTGCGCGTAGGCCGGGTCTTCCTCGGTGGGGCCGGCGATCCAACCCTCGGCATCGGGGCGCTGGTTCACCACGCGGCGCATCGCGCGGATGAAGGTCTTGATGTCCTTGATGGGCACCACCCGGCCGATCAGGCAGAGGATGGGCGGCACCTCGGCGGGCCGTTGCGCGCGCAGCGGCGCGAAGCGCGCGAGCTTGATGCCGTTGGGGATGTTGAAGGTGCGCTCGGCCGGCGCGCCATCGGCCACCTGCCGCAGCCGGTTGGCCTCGTAGAGCGCGATGATCGGGTCCGCGGCCGCATAGCAGTAGTAGCCCAGCCACTCGAAGAACTGGATCCACATCTGCCGGAAGTACGACAGCTCGGTGGGGTCGCGCTGGAAGATGTTGCGGTTGTCGCGGATCCACTCGCTCTTGAACAGGTCGATCTTGCGTTCCTTCGTGTAGATGCCGTGCTCCGAGAGGATGAGCGGCACGCTGCGCATCTGCTGCACCAGCCCGCCCAGGTAGCCGGCATAGCCGGTGGAGGCGCAGTGCACCATGCGCACGCGCAGCATGCTCTTGGCGACGCGCGCGAGCATCCAGAGCGGCTGGTACATGATGCGCACGGTCCAGAAGTAGTCCACGAACGACGGATCGGTGCAGTGCTCGCGGTAGCTCTGGCAGATGATCTCCCACGCCCGCTCGCTGTAGAGGAAATCCTCCAGCGGCAGGCGCCCGCCGGGCTGCATCTCCAGGCTGATCCGCTGGAAGGCCGCGATGGCCTCGGGGCTGCGGTTGCCGATGCGGAATGAATCGACCAGCGTGCGCACCATCTCGAGCGCCGCGCGGTCACCCTTGCGCCGCGCAGGCATCGACCGCACGCCGAGGTGGCCGTAGAGGTAGTGCTCCTCGAAATGCACCACGTTGGGCGGCAGCTCGTACTTGAAGCCCGAATAGTCCTCGCGCCGGCTGCCCAGGAAGATGATGGCGAAGCGGTATTCGGGGTAGGCGCGGATGACCTGGTTGATCCAGCTCGACACGCCGCCGCTCACGTAGGGGAACGTGCCTTCGAGCAGCAGAGCGATGTCGGCTTCCTGGGCCTGCGGACGGGCGTCGCTCATCGGGCGTTCCAGTAGTCGAGCACCGGGCGCAGGCGTGGCAGGGCACGCCATTGGCCCAGCTCCTGCAGCAGCGCGCGCGCCTGCTCGAAGTCCTTGCGCTCGAAGCACAGTTCGGCCTGGTAGGGCAGCACGCGCGTGGCCGGCAGGCCCAGCTGGCGTGCGCGGGCATAGGCTTCGCCGGCTTCGGCGATCTGGCCCTGGGCATGCAGCAGGCGGCCGCGGCGCAGGTTGAGCTGCGCGTTGCCGGGCTCGTGCCCCAGCACCCTCTCGCAGTAGCGCAGCGATTCATGGATGGCGTGGGTGCGCAGATCGCCTTGCACGAGTTCCTGGTAGACCAGCTCCCAGTAGAGGTCGGAGAGCCGGTGGGCGGACTCCAGCGTCCGGGGGCCGGGCGTGGTGCCTTCTTCGGCCTCGGCACGGCGCAGCGCATCCAGCTCGCTGTCGATGGTACGGTTGATGCGTTTTTCCAGCGTGTCGAGCATGCCGTAGGCCAGCAGCCGCAGGTCTTCGCTCGGGTCGCTCAGCACGCTGCGCAGCAGCGGCGACGCGATGCGGCCCGACACGTGCTGCAGCGCCACCATGGCGCGCATGCGGGTCTGCATGGGGGCCTGGGCGTTGCCCAGGAAGGACCGCAGGCCGGCCTGGCGGAAGCTGGCCTGCATGCGCTGGTGCAGGTCGAATTCCGGCAGCTGCAGCGACTCGAAATCGTCCTGCCCCGTGGGCGATCGGTAGAGGCGCAGCACCACCACGGCCACCCCCACGCCCACGAAGCCGACGATGGGAACGGCATAGCTGAAGGCGGCCATGAGCCCCAGGATCGGCAGGCGCGGACGGGCCTGCTCGCCCGACAGCAGCGGCAGCAGGCACAGCGACAGCATCGCGCAGGCCAGCAGGTGCGCGAGCAGGTAGCTGGCCAGCGCGGCATCCGAGCGCCCCTGCAGCAGCACGGGCCCGCTCCACGCGCTGATTTCGAGCAGCAGTGCCGAGATGCCGAACTTCAGGTTAAGCATGGGCGATCCTGTGCAGTTGCTCCAGCACCGCGAGCGGCGCGCCTTCGAGCGGCACCACGTGCGGGAAGATGCCGGATTCCGCCAGCGGCTGGCCGCTCTTTTGCTGCGACCAGTTCTCCAGCCGGTTGATGTAGCCCTCGGCCGTGGCGAGGTCGCCCAGCGGCATGAGCAGCGCCAGCACCTGGCGCTCGGCGCCGGCGATCAGCCAGCTTTCGTCGAGTTCGCGCTTCAGGCGCTCGATCTGCGCGGGCAGGCCGCGTTCGATCGCGCGCGGCAGGAATTCCAGCGCCACGACGATGCTCGGCACGCGGGTGGTGTCGCGCATATGCGAGAGGCGCTGCACTTCGAAGGCGAAGTCCGCCGGACAGTCGGCGATCCGCTCCACGATGGGGCGTGCCAGGGTCTGCATCGCCAGGCCGTCGGTGTAGTAGCCGAGCAGCAGGTTGATGGTCTGCAGGTTCTCGTCCTGCAGCGAGAAGAACGGCATGTCTTCGATGACCAGCAGGCCGTAGATCTCGCCGCCCAGGTCCAGCAGCGGCGCGACGGCGAGGTAGCGGGTCTGCTGCCGGTGTTCGAGCAACTGGCTGATGTGGCAGAGCTTGCGCGTCTCCAGCGCCTGCACCACCAGCGGGTCGCGCGTGTCGAGCAGTTCGGTGTTGCTGCCGATGCGCGCCACCGGTTCTGCCTGCACCTCGTCCTCGGTGGCGGCATGCAGCGCGGCCGACTCGAGCTGGCAGTACTGCGCCAGCAGGCGCAGCAGCGTCTGGGCGCCCTGGACGGGGTCGTGTTCCTGGCCGCCCACGCTCTGCAGCGTCGCGAGCGCGTCGCGCATCGACATGGGCCGGCCGATCAGTTCCTGCTCCAGCCGGTCGTGGGACAGGCGCAGCAGGTAGTACTGGCGGACCAGATGTTCGAGCCGCTGGTCCAGGTAGAGCTGCACGCTCTCGGCGCGCCGCGTGCGCGCCTGCCAGAGGCTGGAGAACTCGCCCACGAGCAGCACGAGGATCAGCCCTCCCAGGAAGAAGAGCTGCGGAAAGCGGTCGTAGTGCCCGAAGTTGATCAGCAGCCAGCCGGCCAGCAGCACGACGGCGCCGCCCAGCCCGGCCAGCGGGCCATACCGCAGCGCCACGATCACGGGCGCCAGCCATGCCCACGGGAAATCGCCTTCGCTCCACAGCGGATCCTGCGGGTGCAGCAGCACGCCGAGCGCGAGCGCGATGCCCGGCAGCAGCAGCGTCTCCAGCAGCATGATGGCCGGGCGCGTGTCGGTGGCTGCGAGCTTGCCGAGCAGATGCTCGGGCAGAGGACGCAGGCTTTTCTTGCCCGTGGCCTGGGGGGCGCCGGCCGGCGCCGCACCGACCGCGCGGCGGCGGGGGGAGGAGGACGAGGGGGAGGAAGTCTCCGGAGGCATGGCTGCGTCAGCGTGCACCGGACAGGCCGGAATCCAGCAGATTGCGGATCAGCTTCTGCGCCACGCCCGAGAGCGACTCGCGGCTCCAGCCGCTCTTGCCGCCCGCGCCGCTCCAGAGGGTGTCGCCGGTGGCGACATCGATGATCTGCAGGGTCACGCCCGCGGCGGGTTCGCCGTCCACGCCGACCTTGTAGCGCCATTCGTCCACCGCACCGGTCAGCGCGTACTTGGCCTGCTGCTCGCGTGCCCAGGCCAGCACCTCGTCCTGGCGCTTGGCATCGCCCGCGTCGAACAGGGCCTCCTGCTGCGTGCTCGTGGGGTAGCGCTGCACGCGGCCCACGCCGCGGGCCTGCAGCAGGGCCAGCGTGATGGCTTCCGCGCGGTTGCCGGCCAGCGGCGTTTCGGTGTGGTTGGCGAAGGGCAGCACCACCCAGGTGGCATTGCGCTCCAGCGGCGGCGGCGTGCCGCGGTCGATGGTGGAGCACGCCGCGAGCATCACCAGGATCAGGCCTCCGGCTGCGCAGGTGCGCAGGCGTTGCAGCAGGGTGCGTGGATGTTGCATGGGGGAGTCCTCTCTTCTTTGAAAAAACGGTTCGGTGTTCGGATCAGAAATGCAGCCGGTAGCTGAAGAGCAGGCTGCGGGTGATGCCCTGCTGCAATTGCAGGCCGGATTTTCCGGTGCCCCAGGTGAGGCCCAGGTGGTCGCTGCCGAGCACGCTGCCGGCAACCCCCACGCGCAGCTCGTAGCCGGGCCCCAGCAGGCTGTGCCAGGTGCGGCTCACGCTGGCGTAGGGCCGCAGCCCCCGCGTGTACTCTTCCTCGTAGCGCATGTTGGTCGAGACCTGCAGCCCGTAGTAGCTGAAGCTGTCCGGGATGAAATAGTCCGGCCCCGGGATGAGGCCGGGCAGCAGGTAGCGGCGGTACTCCTGGTCGCGCGGCGAGAGCGCCGCCAGGTCGTTGCGCGAGAAGTCGTGGTGCGACCAGAACGCGCCGAATTCCAGCAGCGGCGCCTCCTGGCGGTAGGTGTGGGTATAGCTCAGCGTCGTGTGCCGCCCGCTGCCGAGGTCCGCGCCGGTCTGCAGGCGGTAGCGCTCGGCCGCGTACTCGACCATGAAGCGGTCCTGGCGCGTGGCCTGGTAGCGCAGGCTCGCGCCTGCGCGCTGCTTCATGCCCGCGATGCGCAGGGCCAGGCTTTCCTGGCTCGGCAGCTGCATGCCCAGTTCCATGCGCAGCGACAGGCGGTTGTCGATGCGCTGCTCGTGCTCGATCTGCACGGGCGTGTAGACCTGGAAGCTCACGCGGCGGCCGGCGCGCAACGTGGTTTCGCCGTCCGGATGGCGCCAGTGCAGGCGCGCGTCGAACACGCTTTCGTCGGGCGGATTCACCACGGTCAGCGGGTTGGACGACGTGCGGCGGATGCTCGCGAAGTCCATGTCGAGCGCGAGCCGCGGGCTGAAGGCGATATGGAAGCGGCTGGCGCCCTCGTTCTCGTCCATGCCGCCCAGTTGCTGCAGCTTCACGTAGCCGCCCGCGTGGTCGCTGAAGGCCAGCAGGCTTTCGGTGAGCTGCAGCTGCAGGGGTTCGTCCTCGCGCTGCTCGCCCTGCGCCTCGAAGGCCGCGCTCTGCGCCAGGCGCACATCGTCCACGGCACGCGCCGCATTGACGCGGTCGTAGCGCGGCAGACGCTCGTCGAACTCCTGCAGCAGTTGGCCGGTCGCGGCCTTGTCGTCCTCGGCCAGGGCCACGGTGATCTCCGCCCAGAGGGGGCGATTGGTGCGCTTGCCCTGGGCCTTGGCGTACTGGTGCCAGAGGAAGCCGCGCTCGGCCGTGTATTCGCCCGCGTCCTGGAGCCAGCCGATGGCGGTTTCCGCCGCGGCGTTGGACATGCGGTCGCGGTCGTCGGTGTCCAGTCGCAGCAATTCACGCAGCACATCCAGTGCCGGATCGCCCGGCCGCTGCGTGAGCATGAGGCGCGCCCGCGCGATGCGGCGCGTGGTGTCCAGTCCCTCCTCGGTGAGCCAGCGCGCGCGGGCCTGCTGCGGGGTCAGCCGCTTGCCGGCCTCGCCCTGCCGCGCTGCACGCCATTCCCGCGAGAGCAGTTCCCGGCGCAGGCGCCAGGACCGGTCGACCTGCTGGTTCTGGTCCAGTGCATCGGCATAGTTCATGAGCCACAGGAAATCGTCCTGGTGCCGTGCGATGCGCGGAGTGAGGTAGCGCTCCAGCGCCACCTGCGGCAACGACAGCGCCTGGTAGGCGCCGGCCAGCGCATCGTGCACGTCTTCGTCGCGCGCCCACTGCCGCTCCTGTGTGGCGAGCAGCGTGCGCAGCGACACGGCATCGTTGCTGTCGATGAACAGCCAGATCAGCGCCTGCCGCATCTCGGACGAGTCGGGGCTGGCGCGCAGGCCGGCCTCGTAGTAGCGCCGCGCCTGCGCGAGGTCGCCCTGGTTCTGGTAGTAGCCGCCGGCCAGCCGCAGGAACTCGGGGATCGCCTGCAGACCGGCCATCGAGCGCTTGCTGGCTTGCGGGCTGGCGTCGATCTTGCGCAGCAAGGCCCCCATGGCGGCCCATTGGTTGCGGCTGGAATACACCGACAGCGCGTCCACGAGATAGCGCGGGTCGTCGAACTTCTCCCAGGCCAGCGCCGACACCTGGGCGGCTTCGAGCGGCTGGTCCACCATCAGCAGCCGGATCAGCGCGTCGTAGTCCGAGCGGTCGTGGTCCTGCGCGCGCACCAGCGCGCGGTAGGCCTTGACGGCAAGCGCCTGCCGCTGCCGGCTTTCGGCCAATTGGCCGGTCAGCCGCCAGAAATCCATCGCCGCCGCCTCCGTGGGCGCCTGGCGGCGCTGCGCGTCCTCCAGCCACTGCAGGCCTTCGTCCGGGCGGTCGTGCGTGAGGGCCAGCACGGCGGCGCGCATCGCGCGCTCGGGCGTGAGCTGCTGCGGATCGGCCAGCAGCCGGCGCCAGGTGTCCAGCGCCAGCGTGGGCTGGCCGGCGCGCTCGGCCAACTGGGCCAGCAGTTCCACTGCGGCTGGGATCTTGCCGTGCTGCCGCAGGTAATCGATGGCGGGCTGCGGCTCACCGATGCGCTCGTAGGCCGCCACCAACTGCTGGATCAGCGGGAAGTCGTCGGGCCGCTGCCGCAGCTGGAAGCGGATGGCCTGCACCAGCGCCGTGTCGTCGAACTGCCCGGGCGCGATGCGCAGCACGGCCTGCCAGGCGGCATCCTTTTGCGTGCGCTGGGCGATGAACAGCCAGCTCTGCAGCGCGGTGCCCGGCCGCCGCGACCACTCCGACACCTGGGCGAGCCGCTCGCGCCAGGCCAGGTCGTCGGGCCGGGCCTGCACGGCGGCATGGGCGATGAGCCACGCGTCGTCGAGCTTGCGGTTCTCCAGGAAGACTTCGTAGGCCAGCGTATAGATCTTCTCGTCGTAGGGCAGCAGGTGCGCGGGGATGGGCACGGGCGGTGCTGCTGCGGCCGGCGGGGCCGCTGCGGGCGCCGGCGCGGACGGTGCCGCGGAAGCGGGCGCCGCAGGTGCGGGACCGGCCATGTGCCACTGCCGCCATGCGCCTTCGGTCGATGCGTCGGCACCCGGCAATGCGGGGGGGCGCAGCCAGTGCGCTCCGTCGTCGTAGCGTGCCGCGGGTTCGGGGGACGGAGCCGGCGGTGGCGCGCCGTGCCAGGCCATGGGGCGCAGCATCGCGCCCACGGGCGGCACGAGGGCCGCCAGCGCCGTGGAGCCCGCATCCTGCCACTGGTGCAGCCACGAAATGCGCAGGAGCTGGCGCACATAGCGGTCCGCCACCGCGGGCTTGCCGGCGGCGCGCGCCAGCTGGGTGATCATGAGCAGGATGTCGGGATCCCGGGCGAGCGGGCCGATCTCGCGCTCGGCCATCTCCAGCGCGGCCACCGGCCGGTTGCCCGATTGCAGCGTGCGCACGGCCGAGAGGTAGAACTCCTTGGCCTTGCCGGGCTCCGGCGTGACCTTGCGCGCGAGCAGGTAGAGCTCGGCGCTGCCGGCGTAGTCGCCCTGGCCGAGGGCTTCCTTGGCGGCGCGCTCGTAGAGCAGTGCGGCCTCGCGCGGGTCGGTGGCTTCCTCGGCCATCTTGCGGCTCAGGGCGGCGCCGAGCACCCGGTCCTGCAGCTCGGCGGCGCGGCGGGTCAGCACCAGGCGGCGCTCCAGCGGCCAGGGCTCGGCGGACAGCGCACGCAGTTGCCGCAGCAGGTCTTCGCGCATGGCCTTGCGGTAGGTGCCTTCGCGCTCGGGCGTGCGCTGGTATTCGGTGTATGACAGTTCCCAGAGCGCCCAGAGCGCATCGCGGTGGATCTGCGGGTCGGGCGAATCCAGCGCGGGCTGCAGCGTGGCGCGCGCGTCGGCCATCTGGCCCACGGCGATCTGCCGCTGTGCCAGCAGCAGCCGCAGCCGCGGGTTGTCGGGGTCGCTGCGCAGCAGGTTGTGCAGGTAGGCCACGGACAGTGCCGAATTCTCCGTTTCCGCCAGGCGCCGCTCCAGATCCTGGCGCGGATAGAGCAGCCACAGCCCGCCGCCCACCATGCCGGCAAGCAGCGTGATCAGCCAGGGCGGCGCCAGGACGGGCCGTTCAGCGGCCTGGGCACTGGAGCTGGATTTGCGCAGCAGCATGGGTCAGACGGTAGGCAAGGACATCCGCGCCACCCGCGGCGGCGGCGGGCTGGCGTTCGGGGGCGAGCACGCGCTGGTCGGCGCGCACCTGGCAGCCGCGCGCATTCGCGAGGCTGAAGGCGATGGGGGCGTGGCCCTGCAGGCGGAAATCGGTGCGCGTACCGTCGGCCGTGGCGCTCCAGTCCGCAATGCGGGCGTTGGCTTCGAAAAGGTAGGGCGCGGGCTTGGTCGCCGGCGCGGGGGCGGAGGCCGGCGGCGCGCCCTCGGCCGCCGGGGGCGACGATGGCTCGGCCGTGCGCAGCCAGGCGGAGCCGCCCGTCAGGTGCACGTAGACCCCGCCCTCTCCGCTGCCGCGGTAGCCCGCCACGCCCTGGCTCGCCGCCACCTGGGGGGTGCCGAGCGCGGACGGCAGGCGCAGCGTGCGCAGTTCGCCGTCGCCGCGCACCCGCCAGCCACCGCCGTCGCGCGCGATGGCGATGGTGTGGAAGTCGCGCACCTTGCGGATGTATTCCGAGGCGAACACCGGGTGCAGCGGCTGCGCCACGGCCCAGTCGTACACCTTGCGCAATGCGTTCAGGCCGGCGCGCTTGCTGGTCGAGTACACGTGGTAGTAGATGTCCACGGCCTTGATGCGGCGGGGCTTCTCGGTCATCTCGAAGCTCTGCAGCACCTGCTCGAACCCGTAGTAGGGGCCGCGCCAGAGGTTGGTGTAGATGTTCTCGTTGGTGATGGGCGCATACACCTGGAGATAGCCGTTCTTCTGGATGCCGTGCGCGCCGATCGCCGTGAGCGAGGGGTTGGTGCGGGTGATGGACGTGTCGCCGCCGTTCATGTTGAGCAGTCCCGCGCGCTCGGTGATCTCCAGCGCCTCGGCACTGGGGGCCGTGTCGCCCGACCACAGCAGGATCTTCACGCGCTTGTCGGGCGGCGCGAGGCGGCTGTTGATGTATTCGGTGGAACCCACGATCTCGCGCCGCAGGTCCATCGTGTAGCCCGGCACGTCCAGGCTCATCGCTGCCTCGGAG
This sequence comes from Paracidovorax konjaci, assembly GCF_900112675.1. Classification (GTDB taxonomy): domain Bacteria; phylum Pseudomonadota; class Gammaproteobacteria; order Burkholderiales; family Burkholderiaceae_C; genus Paracidovorax; species Paracidovorax konjaci. Next base: position 148,651 of record NZ_FOMQ01000001.1, read on the forward strand.
TTGTCGCTGAAGAGGCCATGGCGCACGCTGCGGTCCCAGAGGAAGGGGTGCGAATAGGTGTGGCTCGCCATCTCCACGTGCGGCAGGCGGAACATGCGCCGGGCGATGTCCTCCATCTCCGCGCTGGTGTCCGGGTGCAGGCCGTGGGGCGCCACTTCGGCTTCGATGACCGACATGGTCTGGGGCACCTGGGGGTATTTCTCGAAGATCTCCTTGAGCAGCACCTGGCCCGCATTGGGGCTGCCCGCGAGTTCCGCGCGGGAGGGGAAGCCGTCGCCGTCCACGTGCGAGAACAGCAGGCGGCGGCCGTTCTCGGTGGTGACGTCGGGCATGGGCAGCGGCTGCAGCCGCAGCGACTGCGTGAGGAAGGCGAAGGGGTCCACCATCCAGCGCGCGTAGTCGGTGCCGGGCACTTCCGTCACCACGAAGGGGTCGGTCACGAAGCCGCCCCAGGGCAGGATCGCGCCGCCGATGTAAGAGCCCCCGCGCGCATCGCGGTGCTCGATCAGCGCCCGGGCCGGCTGCTGCACGGGGGCGCCGTTGCGCAGCACCCATTCGAAGCGCGACCCGCTCGAAGGCTGCACCGCCAGCTCGAAGCCCATCATCGGGTCCTGCGTGGCCACCTGCTGCTCGCCGCGCGGCGGGCTCGCGTTGCCCTTGATGCCCAGCGCGTCGTTGAACTGGCGGTCCAGCGCGAACCCGAAGTTGCCCATCACGGCGACCGGGGTGCGCTCGGCGAGCCGTGCCAGCATCCATTGGCTCACGGTGCGCGTGCGCGCCTCGGGCAGGAAGCCCGAGAACCAGGTCACGATGCCGGCGTAGCGGTCCTGCAGGATGCCCTCGGGCAGCGGGTTGCGCACGTCGGCGTAGTCCACCACGTAGCCCATGTGGTTGAGCGGCATCTGCAGGAACCGGTGGGCCGACGAATAGTTGAGCGCCGGCGATTCGCCACCGTAGTACACGATGAGCACGCGGCGGGGCGCCAGCTCGACCGTGCCCACGCCCACGGTGCGCACGTGGCCGTCGGTCACCCACGGGATGATGCCCAGCGCCTTGATGCGCTCGGCCGTGGCACGGGAGAGCTCCCGGTCGGTGGGCGGCACGTAGTCGATGGCCATCACCGGCAGGCCGTCGCGCTCGCGGATCGTGCGCAACTGGCCGAGCAGCCATTCGCGGTCGGCAGCCTTCACCTCCTCGTAGCGGCGGGTGCCGGCATTCCAGCCGCGGAACAGCGATTCGGCGGCCACCATCTGGACCTTGTCCTTCACGCGCGGCACGATCTCGAAGCCGCGGTTCAGGATGAGCCGGATGCCCGGATACCGCTGGTGCAGCGTCTCGATCACGCGCACCAGCCCCTGCTGCTGGGCGGCCTCGTCGAACTGCTTGGCCAGGCGGTAGGAATCCAGCGTGTCGAGGAAGAAGCCGCGGTAGCCGCGCTCCCAGAGCGGGCCCACGACGCGCGTGGCAAAGAACTCGGGCCAATCCGCGGGGGTCTGGTCGACCACCTCGGAGTTCCAGGCGCCGTTGCGGGCCATCTTCCAGGCGTCGGGAATGTCGCGGAAATAGGCGCGGGAAGACTGCACCTCGGCCACCGACACATAGGCGTAGAGCGCACTGCCGGTCTTGGCGAAGGCCTGGGGGTCATAGCCGTGGTCGGGCTCCACGACCACGATGTCGAAAACCTTCAGCTCGGCCAGCGGTGCCGAGGGGCCGTAATGCAGGGCCACGGCTGGCAGGCCAGCCCATGCGGCCGCGCACAGCTGCAGGCAAAGGCAAAAAAACAACGATCTTAGGCGTCTGGGCACGAGCTCTGGTTTTATGGTGAAAACGTCTAAGGGTTTCCCTGGAGGCCAGGGAAACGTGGTGCCTTCGTTCGGCCCCCTTCAGGGGCGGAAGGCTCCCTCCAATGGGAGACATCGTGTCCCGATCAACGACACAATGAACATTTCATAGAAAAAAACAATCTGCTACATAGTTTCGATATTGCCCGATTCTGTCGCACTTTCATGGCGATGGGATTCTTGGTGCAGCATCTGGACAGTGGGCTTTCCGCCCCGCGGGAATCCAGCGGCCCACAATGCCGCTGGTACGCAGGCCATCTTCGGCCGGATTCACCAGGGAGTTCAGCGCGTGATACTCGTCACAGGCGGTGCCGGCTTCATCGGCTCACACACTTGCGTGGCACTGGCCGAGGCCGGGCTGCCGTTCCTCATACTCGACAACTTCTGCAACAGCCGCCGCTCGGTGCTGGAGCGGGTCGGGCGCATCACCGGCCGCGTTCCGGACCTGATCGAAGGCGACGTGCGCGACGAAACGCTGCTGGCCCGGATCTTCGCGGAGCACCGTGTCGATGCCGTGATCCATTTCGCGGCCCTCAAATCGGTGGGCGAATCGGTGCGCGAGCCGTTGGCGTATTACGACAACAACGTGGCCGGCACGGTGGCGCTGCTGCGCGCGATGCGCAAGGCCGACGTGCGCACCCTGGTGTTCTCCTCGTCGGCCACGGTCTACGGCGAGCCGGCCTCGCTGCCGATCCGCGAGGATTTCCCGCTGTCGGCCACCAATCCCTACGGGCAGAGCAAGCTCATGATGGAGCAGGTGCTGGCCGACGTGGATGCCTCCGAGCCCGGCCGCTGGCGCATCGCCCGGTTGCGCTACTTCAACCCCGTGGGTGCGCACGAGAGCGGGCTCATCGGCGAGGACCCGCAGGACATTCCCAACAACCTGCTGCCCTACGTGGCCCAGGTGGCCGTGGGGCTGCGCGAGCGGCTGAGCGTGTACGGCGGCGACTACCCCACGCCGGACGGCACGGGTGTGCGCGACTACATCCATGTCTGCGACCTGGCCGACGGCCATGTGGCGGCGCTGCGCTACCTGCGCGAGCACCCCGGCCTGCTGACGGTGAACCTGGGCACGGGCCGGCCCGTGTCGGTGCTGGAGATGGTGCGCGGATTCGAGGCCGCGAGCGGGCGGCCCGTGCCCTACCAGGTGGTCGCCCGCCGGCCGGGCGACGTGGCCGCCTGCTGGGCCGACCCGGGGCTGTCCGAGCGCCTGCTCGGCTGGAAGGCCCGCCATGGGCTGGACCGCATGTGCGCCGATGCATGGCGCTGGCAGGACGGGGTGGCGCGCAGCCTGCTGGCCGGCTGACGGCCACGGGGGAAGGAAGAGTCGGGGCGGCCCTGCGCTCGGGGCGCCCCGCGGAAGAGGGCCGGGCCCTCAGGTGGCCGGACGCGGGATGGCTTCGCCCGGGAGATGGCCCGGTGCCGTGGCGGCGTCGGGCTGGGTGTCCAGCGTGGCGGCATGGATGGCGGCTTCCTCTTCGGAGAGCAGCGCGCCTTCCCACTTCGCCACCACGGCGGCGGCGATCGAGTTGCCGACGGCGTTGGTGGCCGAGCGGCCCATGTCGAGGAAGGTGTCCACGCCCAGGATCAGCAGCAGGCCTGCTTCGGGAATGTGGAACTGGTTCAGCGTGGCGGCGATGACCACGAGCGAGGCGCGCGGCACGCCGGCCATGCCCTTGGAGGTGAGCATCAGGATCAGCAGCATGGTGACCTGCGTCTCGAGCGGCAGATGGATGCCGTAGGCCTGCGCGATGAACAGCGTGGCGAACGTGCAGTAGATCATCGAGCCGTCGAGGTTGAACGAATAGCCCAGCGGCATCACGAAGCTGGACACCCGGCGCTTCACGCCGAAACGGTCCAGCGCGTCGAGCAGCTTGGGATAGGCCGCTTCCGAGCTGGCGGTGGCGAACGACAGCAGGAAGGCTTCGCGGATGTTGCGCAGCAGCTTGAACACCCGGCCGCGCAGGGCCATGAAGCCGGCCGCGATCAGCAGCGACCAGAGGATCAGCAGGCCCAGGTAGAACTGGCCCATGAAGACCGCGAACTTGAGCAGGATGCCCAGGCCGTTGGTGGCCACCGTGGCGGCCATGGCGGCGAACACGGCCGGCGGCGCGAAGCGCATCACGTAGCCGGTGATCTTCAGCATGGCGTGCGAGAGCTCTTCCACGCAGCGCACCAGCGTGCGGGCCTTGTCGCCCAGGCTGGCGAGCGCGATGCCGAAGAACATCGAGAACACCACGATCTGCAGGATCTCGTTGTTGGACATGGCTTCGGCGAACGACCGGGGCACCAGGTGGTTGATGAACTCCTTGAGCGTGAACTTGCCCGTGGCGAGCTGCGTGGCCTGGTGGGTCTCCGGCAGCGGCAGGCCGAGGTTGGCGCCCGGCTGCAGCACGTTGGCCAGGATCAGGCCCAGCGCCAGCGAGATCAGCGAGGCCGTGAGGAACCAGGCCATCGCCTTGACGAACACGCGGCCCACCGAGGAGGCGTCGCCCATGTGCGCGATGCCGACCACCAGGGTGGAGAACACCAGCGGCGCGATCAGCATCTTGATGAGCCGCAGGAAGATGTCGGAAATGATCGAGATGTATCCTGCCACCCCCGCCTTGTCTGCGACGTGGGTGTTGATCAGGTATCCGACGAAGATGCCGAGCAGCATCGCGATGAGGATGCTGACGGTGGGTGGTAGCTTTCTTTTGTTCTCAGGCATGGTGCAAGGCAGAAATGGGCAATGGATCCCCCGGCGCTCTCCTTGCGCCGTTTCAGGGTGGCGCATTGTCGTTCAATCCCTGCCGCGTTCCAGGGCCTTGCCGCGCCGCTTTTGAGGCACCGCAAGGCGGCCCGACTCCTACAATCCAGCACATGTCCGACCCCGCCATGAACGTTTCCGAAGCCCTGTCCCAGCCGTTTCCGGACATGCCCGCGGTCCGGTTGCAAACCGCCCGCGGAGAGGCCGCCACCGTGGCGCTCCAGGGGGCGCAGGTGCTTTCCTGGACCACCGCCGACGGCACGGAGCGGCTCTTTTTGAGCCCCCGATCGGCCCGCGACGGACACACCGCGATCCGCGGCGGCGTGCCCGTCTGCTGCCCCCAATTCAACCAGCGCGGCCCGCTTCCCAAGCATGGATTCATGCGAAATTTGCCTTGGAAATTGGTGTCCGAGTCTTCGGGCGGTCACGAAGCCCGCGCCGTCCTGGCGCTGGACGACGGCGAGGCCACGCGCGCGCTCTGGCCGCACGCCTTCGGCGCCCGCCTGCAGGTCGATCTCGCGCCCGATGCGCTGCGGCTGACGCTCTCCCTGCGCAACCGCGGCGACGCGCCGTGGTCGTTCACCGGTGCGCTGCACACCTATCTGCGGGTGCAGGGCATCGCACGGGCGCAGGTGGATGGCCTGCAGGGCCGCGCGCGCTGGGACGCCGTGGCCGACCGCCGCGAAGTGCAGCAGGGCCCGGTGCGGTTCGACGGCGAATACGACAGCGTGTTCTCCGTGCCCGACGCATCGCAGCCGCTGCGCGTGGAGACGGGGCAGGGCGCGCTCGCGATCACGCAGAGCACCTCCTTTGCGGATACCGTCGTCTGGAACCCCGGCGCCGCGCTCTGCGCCCGCCTGGCCGACATGCCCGAGGACGGCTTCCAGCACATGCTGTGCGTGGAGGCGGCCTGCGTGCATGCGCCCGTGGAAGTCGCCCCTGGCGCCGAATGGACCGGCTGGCAGCACCTCCAGGCGCTGCACTGACCGGCCGGGGCCTGCGCACCGCGGGCCTCCGCTCCCTTTCTTCCTTTCCTCTTCTTCGTTTTTTCTTTTTCTTCTTCTTTTGCAGGAACCGCCCATGCTGGCCAAACGCATCATTCCCTGTCTGGACGTCACCGGCGGCCGCGTCGTGAAAGGCGTGAACTTCCTGGAACTGCGCGATGCCGGCGACCCGGTGGAGATCGCCGCGCGCTACAACGGCCAGGGCGCGGACGAACTCACCTTCCTCGACATCACCGCCACGAGCGACGGGCGCGACCTGATCCTGCCCATCATCGAGGCCGTCGCCAGCCAAGTGTTCATCCCCCTCACCGTGGGCGGCGGCGTGCGCACGGTGGACGACGTGCGTCGGCTGCTGAATGCGGGCGCCGACAAGACCAGCTTCAACTCCGCGGCCATCGCCAACCCCGACGTGATCGACGCCGCCTCGGCCCGCTATGGCGCGCAGTGCATCGTGGTGGCCATCGACGCCAAGCGGCGCACGGCCGAAGACGCGGCCCGCCCGGGCCCGGACGGTGCGCCCCTGGGCCCCGGCTGGGATGTCTACAGCCACGGCGGCCGCAAGAACACGGGCCTGGATGCCGTGCGCTGGGCCTCGGAGATGGCGCGGCGCGGCGCGGGTGAGATCCTGCTCACCAGCATGGACCGCGACGGCACCAAGTCGGGCTTCGACCTCGCGCTCACACGCGCCGTGAGCGACGCGGTCGGCGTGCCGGTGATTGCGTCGGGCGGCGTGGGCAGCCTCGACGACCTGGCCGACGGGGTGCAGCAGGGCGGCGCCGATGCGGTGCTGGCCGCCAGCATCTTCCACTACGGCGAGTACACCGTGGGCCAGGCCAAGGCCCGCATGGCCGAACGCGGCGTGCCCGTGCGGCTCTGAGTGCCGTATCCACGGGGTTTGGAATGAAAACGGCTCCATGCCGCCGTTTTCATTCAATAGTTTGCTATTAAAGATATAGCAATTGGCGTGTCATCAAGGGGGTGGACAAATGGCGGAGAATGCGGCGATGAATTGGCTCGACGAAGTGAAATGGGATGCGCAGGGCCTCGTGCCCGTGATCGCGCAGGAGGCGGCCACCGGCGACGTGCTGATGTTCGCTTGGATGGACCGCGAGGCGCTCGGCAAGACGGCCGAACTCGGGCGCGCGGTGTACTTCAGCCGCTCGCGCAACCGGCTGTGGTTCAAGGGCGAGGAATCCGGCCACGTGCAGACCGTGCACGAGATCCGCCTCGACTGCGACAACGACGTGGTGCTGCTCAAGGTGACCCAGCTCGGGCACGAGCCCGGCATCGCCTGCCACACCGGCCGCCACAGCTGCTTCTTCAGCGTGCTGAAAAACGGCGCCTGGCAGGCCGTCGATCCGGTCTTGAAAGACCCCGAGTCCATCTACAAGTGACAGCGATGACGAACCCCTGCGCACCGGCCGCCGCCGGCACCTCCCTCGCTGCCGCTCCCGCGGGCAGCGACGCGCTCGCGCGGCTCGCCGCCGTGATCGAGAGCCGCAAGCCCGCCCACGGCGGCGATGCCCAGAAGAGCTACGTCGCGCGCCTGCTGCACAAGGGCCCGGACGCCTTCCTGAAAAAGATCGGCGAAGAGGCGACCGAAGTTGTCATGGCCGCCAAGGACGTGGACCACGGCGCCGACCCGTCCAAGCTGGTCTATGAGATCGCCGACCTCTGGTTCCATTCGATGATCGCGCTCGCGCACTATGGCCTCGCGCCCGCCGACGTGGTGGCCGAGCTGGAGCGCCGCGAAGGCACGAGCGGCATCGAAGAAAAAGCGCTGCGCAAGTCCGTGCAGCGCGCCGCCGACGAACAAGGAGGCCCGTCGCCATGAACCCCAACGACATCACCGACATCGAAACCAGCGAGCGCGCCGAGTCGCTCAAGACCGTCGGCTGGGTGAGCTACATCCTGCACCTCATCGTCGCCGTGGGTGCCGTCATCCCGGGCGCGCAGCCGGGCGCGGCGCTGCTCGTCATCGCGCTGGTGCTCGACCTCGTGAAGAAGGGCGACGCCGACGGCACGTGGCAGGCGTCGCATTTCTCGTGGCGCATCCGCACGGTGATCTGGGCCGGCGTGCTCTACCTCGTCACCGCGCCGCTGTGGCTGCTGTTCCTCATCCCCGGCTGGATCGCCTGGGCGCTGATCTCCATCTGGTTCCTCTACCGCATCGTGCGCGGCATGGTGTCGATGAACAAGGGCCAGGCCATCGATGTCTGAGCACGCGGCCCCGGCGCCGGGATCGGTGCCGCTGAACCTCGCCCTGCAGGGCGGGGGATCGCACGGCGCGCTCACCTGGGGCGTGCTCGACGCGCTGCTGGAAGACGGCCGTTTCCGCTTCGAGGGCATCAGCGGCACCAGTGCCGGCGCGATGAACGCCGTCGCCCTGGCCCATGGCTTCGCGCAGGCCCACCACCAGCATGCCGCCGGCCTGCACGGCGAGGCGCTGCACCAGCGCGGCTGCGAGATGGCGCGCGAATCGCTCACGCGGCTCTGGGAAGGCGTGGGCGCCATGGGCAGCCTGCTGTGGGGCGTGCCCCTTGCCTCCACGCCGCTCATGGGCATGGTGTCGCAGTGGTTGTCGCCCTACCAGACCAACCCGCTGGGCATCAACCCGCTGCGCCGCCTGCTGGAGCGCGAGGTCGATTTCGACGTGCTGAGCGCCACGCACGGGCCGCGCGTGTTCGTCTGCGCCACCAACGTGCGCACGGGCCGCGGCGAGATCTTCTCCGGCAAGCGCCTGAGCGCCGACGCCGTCATGGCGTCCGCCTGCCTGCCGCTGCTCTTCAAGGCCGTGCAGATCGAAGGCGAGCACTACTGGGACGGTGGCTACTCGGGCAACCCCGCGCTGCACCCGCTCATCTACAAGACGCGCTGCGCCGACATCCTGCTCGTGCAGATCAACCCCATCGAGCACCCCGAGCTGCCCGACAGCGCCACCGACATCATGGAGCGCATGAACGAGGTCACCTTCAACGCCAGCCTGCTGGCCGAGATGCGCGCCATCGACTTCGTGCGGCGCCTGCTGGCCGAGGGCAAGCTCGATGCCGAGCGCTACAAGAGCGTGCGCATGCACCGCATCGACGGCGGCTCGGTGCTGGCCGCCTTCGGCGCGTCGAGCAAGATGCGCGCGGACCTGGCCTTCGTGCGCCAGCTCTTCGCGCTCGGGCGCACCGCGGGGCAGGAATGGATCGCCCGCCACCACGGCGACGTGGGGGTGCGCCCCAGCGTGAACATCGCTGACAATGCCTGACCCCGGCCGGCGGCCACCCGCCGGCCCGCTCCACCCACGCACCCCACCATGCACGATCCCGACTGCCTCTTCTGCAAGATCATCGCCGGCCAGATCCCCTCGCGGAAGGTGTACGAAGACGACGAGGTCTTCGCCTTCCACGATATCCATCCCGGCGCTCCGGTCCACTTCCTCATGGTGCCCAAGGAACATGTGCACTCCATGGCCGGCCTGACCGACGCCCACGCAGGCCTGCTCGGCCGCATGATGGTGCTGGCCCCCCGGCTGGCGGCGGAGCAGGGCTGCAACCCGTACCCCGACGGCGGCTTCCGCATCGTGGTGAACACCGGCGCCGAGGGCGGGCAGGAAGTGCACCATCTGCACCTGCACGTCATGGGCGGGCCCCGCCCCTGGCTGAAGGGATGAGCATCCCCCTGGGCGGCTGCGCCGCTTCCCGGCCCGGGTCAGGGATATGAAACTTCCGCGCCATGCGCGGGGTCTAGAATGGACCGTATTCGTTAGGAGATTTCCATGGGTTCCTTTTCCATCTGGCACTGGCTGATCGTGCTGCTCATCGTCGTGATGGTCTTCGGCACGAAGAAGCTCAAGAACATGGGCTCCGACCTGGGCGGTGCCGTCAAGGGCTTCAAGGACGGCATGAAGGACGGCAGCACCCCCGACGGCGTGCCACCCTCCACCACCACGGCCACGCCGCCGGCCGGCCAGGTCACCAACCATTCGGCCCACGCCGCCGACAAGGCCACCATCGACGTCGAGGCCAAGCAGAAGGGCTGATCGCCCGATCCACGGCCCGCGCCGCGCCCTTTCGTCGAACCGACCGCTCCTTCCCCTCCCGCTCAGCTCCCCATGATCGACATCGGCCTGTCCAAGATGGCGCTCATCGGCGCCGTGGCGCTCATCGTCATCGGCCCCGAGAAACTGCCCCGCGTGGCCCGCACCGTGGGCACCCTGCTGGGCAAGGCCCAGCGCTACGTGGCCGACGTGAAGTCCGAGGTCAACCGTTCCATGGAACTGGACGAGCTGCGCAAGATGAAGGACACGGTGGAGGGCGCCGCGCGCGACGTGCACCAGAGCATCCACACCCACGCCAGCGATTTCCAGAAGGACTGGGACAACGGCCTCGCCGGTCCGGGCGGCGCCACCACCGGCGATGCCTCCGCCGCCGATGCGGCTATGTCCTATTCCCAGATCGTTCCCACCTACAAACACCCCGGCAAGAACTGGCGCCTCAAGCGCAGCGCCACCCCGCAGTGGTTCAAGGCCCGTGCCGGCGTGCGCACCAAAGCCCAGTCGGGCGCGGCGCGCGTGGCGCGCTTCCGCCCCCGCAAGCTCTATTGATGCCGATGGGCCGCTGACGGCGCTGGCCTCTCCGATCGGCCTCGCGGGAACGCACACTCTCCACCATGCCAGACACCCCCTCCCACGAAGACGAACTCGCCGGCACCGAGCAACCGTTCGTCGCGCACCTCATGGAGCTGCGCGACCGCCTCATCAAGGCCGTGATCGCCATCGGCATCGCCGCCGCCGCGCTCTTCTTCTACCCGGGGCCGGGCCACCTCTACGACCTGCTGGCCGCCCCGCTCGTGGCGCACCTGCCGGCCGGCGCCACGCTGATCGCCACCTCGGTGATCTCGCCCTTCATGGTGCCGCTCAAGATCCTGCTGATGTCGGCCTTCCTGGTCGCGCTGCCCGTGGTGCTCTATCAGGTCTGGGCCTTCGTCGCGCCGGGCCTCTACTCGCACGAGAAAAAGCTCGTGCTGCCCCTGGTGGTGTCGAGCACGCTGCTCTTCTTCTTCGGCGTCGCCTTCTGCTACTTCTTCGTGTTCGGGCAGGTGTTCAGCTTCATCCAAAGCTTCGCGCCCAAGAGCATCACCGCCGCGCCGGACATCGAGGCCTACCTGAGCTTCGTGCTCACCATGTTCCTCGCCTTCGGCCTCTCGTTCGAGGTGCCCATCGTCGTCGTCGTGCTCGCGCGCATGGGCATCGTCAGCGTGGACAAGCTCAAGGGCTTCCGCGGCTACTTCATCGTGATCGCTTTCATCATCGCCGCCGTGGTCACCCCGCCCGACGTGGTGTCGCAACTGGCGCTTGCCGTCCCGATGTGCCTGCTCTACGAACTGGGCATCTGGGCCGCGCAACTGTTCATCCGGCACACGCAGGCGCCGGAGGATGCGGATGCGCAGAAGCCGGCGGCCTGATCGATGAGCGGGCCGGCTGCTGCTGCTGTTGTTGCTGCTACTGCTGCCGCGGCGGGCTGTCCCTCCACCCCCTGACATCACGCGGCTGCAGCGCCACGCCCTGCCCATGGCACCGCAGACCCACCACCTCACCCTGCTCGCGGACTACCACCAGTTCTACCTGCAGGACGAGGCCGCCGAGGGGACTTGTCCAGCGCCTGGAGCGATGCTGCGGTGCACCGCATGCTGGCCGTGGCGCCGGGTGTCGTGGGCTTCGGTACGGCGCGCAACCTGCGGGTGCCGGTGATGCTGGAACTGCTCGATGCAGAGCCGCAGACCGATCTGGACCGGTTCGACCATGTGGTGGAGGCGTCGCTGGTCGTGAAGACCGGGCCGCTGGTGGTGGCGGGCTGCACCGACTATTTCCCGGAGGCGGCGCGGTTCGCGGTGGCACCGGGGACGTACCGGGTGCGGTTGTCGGCAGCGGGGCTGGATTCGCTGTCGGAGGATGGGTTGGAGGGGGAGGACCGGTACCTTGTGCAGGTGTGGCCAGGGTTGGGTGGCGAACTGGTGGTATTGAAGCAGTATTCAGTGTGACTGGGGTTTGCCGGGGCTGAAGTCGGCTTGCATTCCAAATTGCCTCTCTAGGCTGATTGCGGACACTCAGCCGAGACGACCAGATGACGGCTCTGCGCCCGAAGCGGACTTTCGGCCGTTCCAACCCTCTGACGTAAAGCAGTCGTTCACCGTCTGAGCTTAGTCGAGTGTCTTGGTTCGAGCACTGTCGGAAAGGCAGACTTGGTCGGCTATACGGCCACTTGCTGCAGAATTGCAGGACAAGGAGGAGAGCTTGAGATGATAAAAGCGAGACTGGAGTCTCTTGAGTTTGTGGGCGGCGTGACTGTCCCTCTCAACGCAGACAGCGTGGTAGTGATCGTTGGCCCGAATAACTCTGGGAAGAGCGCGGTTCTGGCGGCAGTGCGAACCAGGCTCGCCAGCCTGGAGACTGCTCCTTCTTCTTTGGTGCGGTTTTCCGTTCTTCGGGAGACATCTATTGATGACATCCTTAGCGCGCTATCAAGCTTTAAGGACGCGCACGGAGTCTTCAGAATTCCCGGTGCTACGGTTTTTGAGCACCAACTCAAGGCTTGGTGGACCGGCGGTGACGAAGTCGTTGGTCCTTATCTAACTTCGCAGATTCTCTGCGACTTAAATACAAGGTCGCGGCTGGCCGACTGTGACCCCGCACCCGCTTTTGAATCAAGAAATCCAGGGACAGCTTCGCATCCATTTCAACGGATGTACAGCGACGACCGGCTTGAAAAAAAGGCCTCAGACATATTTCGGGCGGCCTTCAAGCGCGACCTACTGATTCACCGGGCCGCCAGCAACTCCATTCCGGCGTACGTGGGCGAGCGCCCGAAGGTGAACAAGGAAGCAGAGGAGGATCGTCTCTCTAGAAGTTACATCGATAAGGTTGAGGCCCTGGATCGTCTTGAAACACAAGGCGATGGCGTCAGGAGCTTCGCATCAATTGTCGGACGCGTCATTACAGAGAGTCGCCCTATTCAGCTTATTGACGAACCCGAGGCGTTTCTCCCACCTCCGTTGGCTCAACTCATCGCCAGAAGCATACTGAATGATTCAGGAAGCCGTCAAACGCTGATTGCGACGCACAGCAGTGACGTCTTGCGCGGTCTCCTCTCAGGTGGATTAGACCGTGTCAGCGTCGTTCGCCTGACCCGGCCGGCGTCTGGGGCGCAGTCCAACTATCTCGAGGCCGACCAAGTTTCTGACCTCTGGCGCGACCCGATCCTCCGCTTCAGCAATGTCCTTGACGGCCTTTTCCACGAAGGGGTCATCCTTACCGAGGCGGACGCTGACTGTCGTTTCTACCAAGCGCTGGCGTTCGAAAGCATCCCTGAATCAGAGCGGCCATCAATTCACTACACCTACAGCGGTGGCAAGGACCGACTTCCGGTAGTTATCAAGGCGCTGGTTTCGCTCAAGGTGCCTGTAGTCACTATCGCTGACTTCGACCTGCTGAATAATGATCAACCACTTAGGCGAATCGTCGAAGCTCACGGTGGTTTTTGGGCGGATGTAGTTGAGGATTGGAGCGCGATTAAAAAGGCGGTAGAGGAGAGTAGTGCTTTCACCGACGGCGCCCGCTTCCGCAAGGAAGTTATTACGCTTCTTGACAGCTATGGCGATGAGTTGGCAGTTCCAAAAAAGACTCTGAAGGATATCGAGAGGTTGTCGAGACGCGCATCGCCCTGGGACAACGCGAAGGGCAGTGGCCTGTCTGTCATCCCAACTGGTGAGGCGACGGTTAGGGCGAACAAACTCCTCGCTAAACTCAAGGAGCTCGGCATATTTGTCGCGCCCAGCGGAGAAATGGAAGGCTTCTGTCGGAGCATCGGCGGCCACGGTCCGCGCTGGGTCGCTCAGGTCATCAAAGACAAGGATCTTGGTACCGATGAAGAGCTGGCGCCAGCTCGAGCCTTCATACAAGACGTGAACCGTTATCTGCTTGGTAAGAGCTGACTCGCGTGTCGTTGGTAGGCGCATGTATGGGCTTGAGCACGACCGGGCGCACTTCCGAGTGCACCTTGGCGGGGGCTCGGGGGAAGCTGTCCGTGCTATCAAGCTGCCCTAAGACCAGTCGCCTCTCGGCGCCTCATCAGGGCTATTAATCCAGAAGGTAACCCCCCGAGCCGGGTGCTTGTCGTGGACCAGTGCGTGGGCCGCACTCTCAGAGGTTGCACGAGCGACACCAGCAAGTACCTCGGACACGTGATTCGAAAGGTCAAACTGGACCGCACTTTCTGTTCGATCCATCGCGAGTAGCCGAACAATGTCGGGTCATTCGGTGGACTCTTTCCAACCCGAATAGAAACCAAAACGCACTTTGGACCGGTCACGTGCTGATAGCGGTAATAGACCGAGCGCTGGATGCGTGTATGTCCATTTCAGTTGGCGGTTGCGAATGACAGGTTCTGGCCAAACGGGGCGTTAGGCCGACGCTGCCACACACAAGCATCTTCCGTGCTGCTTCGCGTGGCGATGAAGCCTTCTTGGAGGTCTGCAAGTTCGGCAAGGGCCGGGTCGCTTTCGACCATGCCGCCGAGACCGACGACTAGCACGTTCGCTTCTAAACGCGCAGTTCCGTCGAGAAATTGCCAGCCACCATCATCTTCGTCATGTGAGAAATAGAGGACGGGGCGATTGCCAGACACCACGCTAGCCACGGTGATGACAGCGAGACTCTTTGGCTGTGCAAAACTCCAATTCATAGTTTTGGCATCTGCTTGTGGCCGAACTGACTTCAGTTGTTCCTCCGAGATGCAGCAATTTCGAGCAGTCTCTCCTTGTTTGCAATGAGTTTTGCTTCACAACGGTCGATAGCCGTCATCCATGTTCGAAACTTCAGCTTGATATCTTGTTCTTTATCGCGACCTGCCTCCTCTAGGAAACGGCTTGTCGCCGCGTCGGCTCCGACCTTCGCGAGCTCTTGCGACGTGAGCAGGGCAGCACTTCCATTGAAAATGAGCGCCTTCCGCTGCCACCCTGCGCGAGCGTTGGCCTGTTCGGCGGTCGCTGGAGTCGGAATGTTGGTCGAGATATATGTGGCGATCACGGTGCAATAGGAAAGCTCAGCGGCTAAAACTTCTTCGGCTGACTGCGCACGCGCTTGAACACACAGAGCGAGGCCGAAAACAGCTAGTCCGAGTTGGCATACGCGCATAAACAGCAAGAAGCTTCTCCTTGAATGAAATTCACTTTCGGCCAATTGCGCTGCAGAGCGATGGCAAATCCTGGGCGACAAGACTCTGTGTCAGCTTTAAGGCTCACGTTTGGCATCTCCGCGGGTGACCGCTACTGGCCGGTCGCCGCCCTAGAACCCAATGCCTTGACCGGCCGCAATCGCTGCAAATCAGCCTTCCGGAGTGGCCTCTGCCATCAGCCGGACGTATCTGCCCGAGCTTGTCCTAAAGCCCCAAACCGCCCTCGCAATGCTGACATTCAACCGCCTGTTTGCTATTAAATACATAGCAAAAAACTGAATGATCACTACCGCATGGTGCCGAAAACACTCGGTATCGATTCCGTGGCAGAAGCAGCGTTCAGTCCAGCTTCCAGGGCGCTTTCATCCCAGGCGGAACCCTTCGCATCACCCTCCACAGCAAACTCGCGCCACCCCGCGCCACCCCGCGCCACCGTAAGCCCAAACCCCCTCACCGCCGCTGCCCCCGCTGCTGCCGCGGCCGCGTTCCCGGCACCACGTTCAGCTCCACCTGGCTGTCCCCCCGCTGCAGCTGGAACGCCGTCGCCTCGCCGGGCTTGAGGGCCGCCACGGCCGAGAGCAGGGCGGAGACGTTGTCGGTGGGCTTGTCGCCCACGCGCACGATCACGTCGCCGGGGCGGATGCCGGCGCGGGCGGCGGGGCCGTCCTGGAGGACGCCGGTGATGATCACGCCTTCGGTAGCGCGCACGCCGAAGGTGGCGGCGAGTTCGGGCGAGAGTTCGTTGGGTTCCACGCCGATCCATCCGCGCGTGACCTGGCCGTCGCGCACGATGCCGTCCAGCACGAGCTTGGCGGTGGAGACGGGGATCGCGAAGCCGATGCCCATGCTGCCGCCCGAGCGCGAGTAGATGGCGGTGTTGATGCCCATGAGGTTGCCGTTCACGTCCACCAGCGCGCCGCCGGAGTTGCCGGGGTTGATGGCCGCGTCGGTCTGGATGAAGTTCTCGAAGGTGTTGATGCCCAGCTGGCTGCGGCCCAGCGCGCTCACGATGCCGCTGGTCACGGTCTGGCCCACGCCGAAGGGGTTGCCGATGGCCAGCACCTGGTCGCCCACGGAGAGCTGGTCGGAGTTGCCCAGCACCATGGCGGGCAGCTTGTCGAGGTCCACCTTCAGGATGGCGAGGTCGGTGTCCGGGTCGGTGCCGATGACGGTGGCGCGCGTGCGGCGGCTGTCGGCCAGGGTCACCTCGATCTCGTCGGCGCCTTCGACCACGTGGTTGTTGGTGAGGATGTAGCCGTCGGGGCTCACGATCACGCCGCTGCCCAGGCCGGTCTGCGCCTGCTGCGTGCCCTGGTCGCCGAAGAAGAACTGGAACCACGGGTCGTTGCTGCGCGGGTGGCGCACGGCCTTGCTGGTGTTGATGCTGACCACGGCCGGCGCGGCCTTGCGGGCCGCGGCGCTGAAGCTGCCCGCCACGGGCTGGGAGGAGGGCGCGGGGGGCGCCTCGATGAGCGAGATGCCGGCGCCGCTGCGTGTGGCGCCGCGCCGGATCCAGTCCGGCTGGAGGGTGGCGACGACGAAGTAGGCCGCGACGAACACGGTCACGGCCTGGGAGAACAGCAGCCAGAAGCGCTTCATGGTGGCAACGGGAGAGATCGGGAAGGGCCCACATTGTCGCCACTTTGCGCGGCCGTGGCCGTGGGAGGGCACGCCGGCCTGCGGACCGGCGCCGCGTGCGCATGCGCGGCCGCCGGGCCATCCCCCCACGCCGCACCAGGGGCCTTTCCCCGCATGCCGTGCCCGGTGCTCCGGGAAAACCCTAAAATCGTGACCGACTGCAACCCGCCGGTCCCCGCGCCGGCCCCGTCTCCCACCGCGCGACCGCACCACCCCCGTGGCCGCGCCTCCAGCCCGCGCTCCACCCGCACGCCTTGCTGAATCCCCGGGACGGTGGCCGCCAGACGCCCGTCGGCCCCGCACCGCCCTGGCGTGCGGGCGCCACCGGGCCGATGCCTCCCGTGATCTTCCGGACCCTGCCATGACCTCCTCCTCCCCCGCCGCCGCGCCCGTGGACGCCGCCGCGCAGCCCCACCGACCGCTCACCCGCCGCGATTACCAGACGCTGGGCCTGTCCGCGCTGGGCGGCACGCTCGAGTTCTACGACTTCGTCATCTACGTCTTCTTCGCCACGGTGGTGGGCGGGCTGTTCTTCCCGCCCGACATGCCCGACTGGCTGCGCCAGCTGCAGACCTTCGGCATCTTCGCGGCGGGCTACCTGGCGCGCCCGATCGGCGGCATCGTGATCGCGCACTTCGGCGACAAGCTGGGCCGCAAGCGCATGTTCAGCCTGTCGATCTTCCTCATGGCCGTGCCCACGCTGGTGATCGGCCTGCTGCCCACCTACGCCAGCATCGGCGTGGCGGCGCCGCTGCTGCTGCTGGCGATGCGCGTGCTGCAGGGCGCGGCCATCGGCGGCGAGATGCCGGGCGCCTGGGTGTTCGTGGCCGAGCACGTACCCAGGAACCGCTACGGCCTGGGCGTGGGCACGCTCACGGCCGGCATCACCGGCGGCATCCTGCTGGGCTCGCTCGTGGCCATCGCCATCAACCGCAGCTACACGCCGGCCGAGGTGCAGGGCTTCGCGTGGCGCATTCCGTTCATCCTGGGCGGCGTGTTCGGCCTGGTGTCGGTGTACCTGCGCCGCTTCCTGCACGAGACGCCGGTGTTCCAGGAGCTGGCCGCGCGCCGCGCCGTCGCCAACGAGATGCCGCTCAAGACCATCCTGCGCGACCACAAGGGCGCGATGCTGCTCGTGGCGCTGATGACCTGGGTGCTCTCCACCGCGGTGGTGGTGGTGGTGCTCATCACGCCGTCGTACCTGCAGAAGGCCTTCCACATCCCCGCCACGCTGGCGCTGGAGGCCAATGCCGTGGCCACGCTCACGCTGACCATCGGCTGCGTGGTGGCGGGCTGGGCCAACGACCGGTTCGGCACGCGCGCGGTGATGCTCGTGGGCTGGGGCGGCCTGTTCGCCACGTCGTACCTGTTCTACCTGGGCCTGCCCGGCACGCCGGAGACGCTGGTGCGCAACTACGCGCTGATCGGCTTCTTCGTGGGTTCGATCGCGCTGCTGCCCATCGTGGGCGTGCGCGCCTTCCCGCCGGAAGTGCGCTTCTCGGGGCTTTCGTTCTCCTACAACATGGCCTATGCGGTGTTCGGCGGCATCACGCCGATCCTCATCACCGTGTGGCAGCAGCACGACCTGCTGGCGCCCGCGCACTACGTGGCGGCCATGGGCCTGCTGGGCTTCGCGCTGGGTTTCGTGCCGCTGGCCTCGCGCGGCTGGCAGCCGGGCGCCGCGCGGGCCTGACCGCCGGGGCGCGGCCGGCCTGCCGCCGCGTCCCGCGCCTTCAGGTGGGCGAGAGGCCGTGCATCGCCTCGGCCCATTCCTTCTGGATCAGCTGCTTGAAGTCGCGGTAGGTCCAGTCCGAGTCGGGCCGGAAATGCTCGACGCGCTGCTCCTTGTCGTCGATGTAGTCGAAGAACTCGTAGTGCTGGCGGTCCTTGTTCGCGTACCGGTAGCACTGGATGGTGGCGCAGAAGTCGCCACCCGCGCGCGGCGACGGGTTGCTGAGCCGGTGGATCTGGTAGTACTGCGGCGTGAGGAAGGTCACGTCGCCCGCGTGCGCGAGCATGTGGCCCCACGAGGTCTCGTCCTGCGGGCTCAGCGTGCCGAACCACTCGATCAGGATCTGGCCGTGCAGCACCTTGATGATGGCGTTGGCCTGCCCGTGGTCGTGGATGGGCGAGTGGCTGCCCGCGGGCCACACCTCCAGCACGTAGGGCTGGCCGGGCGAGTCGCCCAGGTTGCCGTCCAGCGTGATGCGCAGGTAGCTGAAGCCGCCTTCGCCGCCGGCTTTCTCCTTGAGCTTCTCGAAGCACATCTTCCCGGGTGTGACGATCGAATACTGGATGGCCTGCGCGAATTCCGGGAAGTCCGGCGATGCGAGCCGGATGTTCGGCCCCGCCACGTTGGCGTAGAGCAGCTGGCATTCCTTGGGCAGGTTCTGCGCCACGCTGACGGTGTTCTGCGCGATGAGGTCGAGCGTGATGTCCTCGGGCCGGACCACGCGCGGGGCCGGGTCGAGGTTGACCGGGATGGGCCGCAGCACGAGGTGCGGATGGTCGCCCGCGCCGCGCACCTCCACGTGCCCCAGCGTGGGAGCCAGCTGGCCGAGCCCGAGCGGGTCCGACGTTTCCGGGAACGCGTACTCGAACTGCATCAGGTGCAGCGGCATCTCGCCCTTGCCGTAGCGCAGGCGCCGGTTGTTGCTGTCCAGGCTCAGCCAGTACGACTGGTTGGTGTGGGCCTGCAGCAGGGCCTTGGGGGCGATGCTGCGGGCCAGTTCGTAGCGCTCGCCGTTCTTCTCGACCCAGAGCACGGCGCTGGTGGCATCCACGGTCAGGCCGCAGGCGCCGGCCGGCGCCTGGCCCGGCCGGGCCGGCCGCAGCGCGATGGTGAGCGAGCGCGCGCTCGCGTCGGCGGGCAGGCGCACGGAGGCGGTGCCCTGGCCCGTGATGCGGAAGTCGCCCTGGGCGGCATCCTTGGAGACGAGGTGGAGCTTGATCGGCGTGGCGGTGGTGGCGGGCTGTGCGGAGGGCATGGCGTGGCGGGTGAAGGTTGAATGAATGGGCTGCGCAAGCGAGGCGATGGGCGCGGGCGGCGCACGCTGCAGGCAGCGGCAGGCGAGGCGTGGCCGGCCCGAAGGGCGTCGGCGGTGTTGGTGGTGGCGATCCCTCCTGTCGCGGCGCCGCCTGGCCGGCGGTCTGCGCGCGTGTGGTTTTTGTTCTGGCTTCGGGGCCGGAGTGGCCTGCGGGCGGCGCGCCTGCCTGGCGCGCGCCCTGCCACAATTCCGTGCATGACGGCCTCTGTTGTACCTTCTTCCATCGACGACTCCACCCCCGGGGTTTCCCGGGACGACCTGCTCGCGGCGTTCGACGGCCTGCTGCAGCCCGCGCGCTTCAAGGACTACGGCCCCAACGGCCTGCAGGTGGAGGGCAGGCCCCGCATCCGCCGCATCGTGAGCGGCGTGACGGCCAGCCGCGCGCTGATCGACGCGGCCATCGGTGCTGGCGCCGACGCGCTGTTCGTGCACCACGGCCTGTTCTGGCGCGGGCAGGACGGCCGCGTGACGGGCTGGATGAAGCAGCGGCTGCAGCGCCTGCTGGCGCACGACATCAACCTCATCGCCTACCACCTGCCGCTCGACGCGCACCCCGAGTGGGGCAACAACGCGCAACTGGGCCGCGTGCTCGGCTTCGCTCCGGCCGACGTGCGCTTCGGCGAGCAGGACCTGGGCTTCAGCGCCTCTGCCGACATCGCCGACGCGGGCGCGCTCGCCGCGCGGGTGGAAGCGGCGCTGGGCCGGCCGGTGACGCTGGTGGTGCCCGAAGAGGGCGCCGGCGCGGCGCGTCCGATCCGCCGCGTGGCCTGGTGCACGGGCGGCGCGCAGGGCTTCTTCGAGGGCGCCATCGCGGCCGGGGCCGATGCCTTCATCACGGGCGAGATCTCCGAGCCGCAGGCGCACCTGGCGCGCGAGACCGGCGTGGCCTTCATCGCCGCCGGCCACCACGCCACCGAGCGCTACGGCGCCCCGGCGGCGGCGGCGCACGTGGCGGCCGCGCTGGGCGTGGAGCACCGCTTCATCGAGATCGACAACCCGGCCTGATTCCAGCGGCACGGCCGCGCCGGGCAGAGCGGGCCGCCAGGTCAATCGCCTGCCACCCGATAGCCCCGGCAGAGCCACCAGATCGTCCGGATGCCAGCCCGCAGATCCAGCAGAAGCCGTTACCCGCAGTCACCAAAGATCCGTGACTTTTCTCTTCCCTTTCCGCTTTTCCCTTCAGAATCCGGTCCCGTAAAAACGAGAAGACCCAAGCGGGGGGAGAGGCCAGTGAACGATATCGTCCATGTGGACAGGGAGCGCACGCGCGCGGAACTCGAAAAGAAACTGCCGCCCAAGACCCGGCGCTTCCAGCTCGATGACATTCCGGGCGTGATGCGCTCGCGCCTGGGGTGGCCGGTGGCGGCGGCGTTGATGGAGCGGTGGTTCAGGGGTGCGGGGTTTGCAATCACTCTGCCGATCAAACTCAGCGCGCCATCCCAAGAACTCCACCAGTTGCCCAGCTCGCAACTGGAAGAAAACACGGTCACCATGGCATGGGCATTGGGCTTTGCCCGGGTGCGGACTGCGGTGTCGATGTTGCAAGCGCAATGGAACAGCCCTGCCGGAATAGAGTTGCTACAACGGAAGGCCGCACGGCAAACATTGGGGCAGACCCGTCCCTGGCGTTTCGGCAACCTGAACCATCCTGCCAAAGTCTTGGACAACACCTGCCAGGTAAATTTCCTGGACGTAGGCCGGTTCGGCGACCCCATGGACGATTTCTACGGCGCCATGGGCGAGTCCACGCTCAAGATCGCGGTGTCGGGCATCGTGACGCCCAAGGGGCGCGGCAAGGCCTCCATAGCCATTGATGAACTGGCCTTCTACCTGCGCGATTCCTATGACTTCAACGACGATTCCTTTCTATCGCAGCCGCTGGGTTTCTGGGGGCCGCAAGGCGTGGAGCGCATCCCCCGGTCCGCCCTGGACATCCCCATCAATGAGCAGTGGATGTATGCCGATGCCGGCGAGGCAAGCCACCAGAGCTATCTGGTGCAGAACAAACATTTCAGGCAATGGCGTGCGCTGCATGGCCGAGGCGGGGACTTCATGGTCGTCTCCGACGTGCACCGCGTGCGCCTTGCTTTTCCGATCCAACTGGAGTGGTGATGAAACTGTCCGATGTCAAAAACGTGCCCTGCATCGTCTGGTGCCTGGCATTGAATGCCTGCGCGGTGCTGGGCTGGTACGCAAGCACGCCAACGCTCTTCAACAGCTACAACAGCCCCCACTACGTCTATCGTTTGGAGCTCTACCACGCCTCTTTGTGGCAGCGCATCGTGCATCACGACCAGAAGGCCCCGTTCATCGTCCGCCTGCACCGGGTTGACCCCAAGGAACTACTGGGAGAAAGCCAAGTGGTCGATCTTTGGAGTGGAATCGATATCGAATGGCAACTCGACCCGCCCGTGGAAGCCAACAAAGTCTATGTGGGCAGGGATGTCATCTTTAAGAACATCCCACCGGAATGCACGGAAGCGGCACAGATACCGGGCTGCCCCAATACCAAGCCCTGAAGATGGCCGAAGATTGGATGCGCTCGTCCTGGGCAGGCCGCCCATTTGCTATTGAATTAATAGCAAACTATTGAATGGATCCGGCGGCATGGAGGCGAAAACACTACATGACCCTCCCGAACCACCAGACCGAGAGGATTGCCGCCAGCACCATGCAGGCCGCACCCGCCAGCGCCAGCAGCGCGGAGATCTCGGTTTCCTTCTTCTCCACCGTGAGGCGCGAGCTGAGGGTTTCGTAGACCTTCTTCAGGTCGGCCGCGGTGGCCGCGTGGAAGTACTCGGCGTTGGTGCGCAATGCCACGGCTTTCAGCGTGTCTTCGTCCAGGCGCACGCGCATCGACCAGCCCTCGAAGCCGATGGTCTCGCCCGCCACGGTGCCCACGCCCACGGTGTAGACGCGCACGCCGCGGTCGGCGGCCCACTGCGCGGCCTCCAGCGGGTCCACGCCCGTGGTGCGCTGGCCGTCGGTGAGCATGATGATCGCGGCCGAGGTGTAGGAGCCCGGCGCGACGGGCGCGGGGCGCGGCGCCGTTCCGCTCTGGCCGTTGCCGCGCTGCTGCAGGCTGCGCCCGACCTCGTCGATGGACTGCGAGCGCGCCATCGCCTGCCGGCCGCCGAGCGCGGAGATGTCGATGCCCGCATCGGGGAACAGCGTGGCCAGCGAGAGCAGGATGCCGTTGCCCGTGGCCGTGCCGCGCTGCAGCTGGAAGCTGTCGATGGCCTTGGTGAGGTCTTCGTGGCTCTGCGTGGGCAACTGCGCGAGCTGCGCGCTGCCCGCGAAGGCCACGATGCCCACGCGCACGTGGCGCGGCAGGTCGGCGATGAAGGCCTTGGCGGCGTTCTGCGCGGCGGTGAGGCGGTCGGGCAGCACGTCGGCCGCGCGCATGCTGCCGGACACGTCCATGGCCAGCATGATGGTCTGCTGCTGCGAGGGCAGCGAGAGCACGGCCAGCGGCCGCGCCGCCGCGACGAGCAGCGCCGCGAGCCCCAGCAGGAAGAGCAGCGGCGGTACGTGGCGGCGCCAGCGCGACCGCGCGCCCAGCGCCTCGCGCACGAGCCCCAGGCCCGGGTAGTGCAGCGCGACAGCCTTGCGGCGGCGCAGCAGCCAGGCGTAGAGCAGCACGAGCACCGGCAGCGCGAGCAGCAGCCAGAGGAAGGTGGGCCAGAGAAAGACCATGGTGGCGGCTCCTTCGTTCGTTGCGCGGTGTTTCGGGGCGGGGCGAGGGCGAGGCAGCGGCCTCAGGCCGGCACCGCCGTGCGCGGCGGCGGGGCGATGGGCGCGCGGCGGCGCGCGCGCACGGCCTGGCCGCGCAGCTCCATGAAGCGCACCATCGCGTCCAGCAGATCGTCGTCGGTGGCCAGCTCCAGCGTGTCGGCGCCCGCGCGCGCGAGCGCCGTGCGCAGGGCCGCCTCGCGGTCGGCGGCGAGCCGCGCGAAGCGGTGGCGGAAGGCGCGGTCGCGCGTGTCCACGGTGAGCTGTTCGCCGGTCTCGGGGTCGCGCAGGTGCAGGAGGCCCACGTCCGGCAGCGCCAGCTCCAGCGGGTCGAGCAGCCGCACGGCGACCACGTCGTGGCGCTGCGCGAGATGGGCGAGCGGCTTCTCCCAGCCCGGCGCGCTCAGGAAGTCGGAGACGACGAACACGGCCGAGCGCCGCCGCACGGTGGCCACGGCGGACTCCAGCAGCCGGTGCAGCTCGGTGGCGCCGGGCGGCCGGGCCGGGGCCTGCGCGGGCGGCGCGAGCGCGTCGATCAGCCGCAGCACGTGCGTGCGGCCCGAGCGCGGCGGCAGCATGGCGTCGCGGTGGCCGCCGAAGAGCATCGCGCCCACGCGGTTGCCGTGGCGCGTGAGCAGCCGCGCGAGCACCGCGACGAAGCCCGTGAGCTGGTCGCGCTTGGCCTGCCCCGGCGGGCCGAAGTCCACCGAGGGGCTCAGGTCCAGCAGGAACCAGGCGCCCATCTCGCGGTCTTCGGAATACACGCGCACGTGCGGTGTGCCGAGCCGCGCGGTGACGTTCCAGTCGATGTGGCGCACGTCGTCGTGCGCCTGGTATTCGCGCAGGTCCGACAGGTCCAGGCCCGCGCCGCGCATCAGCGTGCGGTAGTCGCCCTGCAGCAGGCCGTCGAGGCGGCGCACCACCGTCCATTCGAGCCGGCGCAGCAGGCGCTCGGCCGAGCCCGTGCCGGGCAGGGGCGTGGCGGGCCGGGCGGCGGTGGGCTCAGGCGCGCTGCGCGGCGGCATGGAGCACCTCGTTCTGCGCGTCGTGCGCGAGCGGGCGGGCCGGCGCGGGCAGCCGCGCCATGAGCTGCGCGATCAGCGCATCGGCGTCGAGCCCGTCCGACAGCGCCTCGTAGGAGAGCGTGACGCGGTGGCGCAGCACGTCGGGCACGAGGTCGGCCATGTCCTCGGGCAGCACGTAGCCGCGCCCGCGCAGCATGGCCAGCGCCTGCGCGCCCTCGGCGATGTGGATGGTGGCGCGCGGGCTGGCGCCGCAGGCGATGCGCGGCGCGAGTTCGGGCAGGCCGTACTGCGCGGGCGCGCGCGTGGCCGCCACCAGGCGCACCGCGTACTGCAGCAGCGACGGGTCCACGTACACGCGGCGGCGCTCGGCCTGCAGCGCGGCGAGCTGCGCGGTGGTGGCCACGGCGGCCACCTGCACGGGTTCGGCGAGCGCGCGCTGCGCGATGACGAACTCTTCCTCCTCGGTCGGGTAGCCCACCAGCACCTTCATCATGCAGCGGTCCACCTGCGCCTCGGGCAACTGGTAGGTGCCCTCGGTCTCGATGGGGTTCTGCGTGGCCATCACGAGGAAGGGGCTGGGCAGCGGATGGGTCTCGCCCGCGATGGTCACCTGCCGCTCCTGCATCACCTCCAGCAGCGCGCTCTGCACCTTGGCGGGCGCGCGGTTGATCTCGTCGGCCAGCAGCAGGTGCGTGAACACCGGGCCCAGCGTGGTGGCGAACTCGCCCGTGCGCTGGTGGTACATGCGCGTGCCCACGAGGTCGGCGGGCACGAGGTCGGGCGTGAACTGGATGCGCTTGAAGGTGCCTTGAACGGTGCCCGCGAGCGTCTTCACGGTGAGCGTCTTGGCCAGGCCCGGCACGCCCTCGACCAGCAGGTGGCCCTGCGCGAGCATGGCGACCATCACGCGCTCCAGGAAGCGGTCCTGGCCCACCACGACGCGCTTGACCTCGTAGAGGATCTGCTCCATCAGCGTGGCGGTGGCGGCGGCCTTGGGGGGCGGGGTCGTGTCCATGGGGGCTCCTGGCGTGGGGGGCGTCGGTGGGGGGGCGGCGGGCATCGCCGTGTCAGAACGGCGGCATACCGGCGGCCTGCGCCGCGTTCTCGATGGGCACCGCGAAGCCGATGCCGATGAAGGTGCGCGCGGGCGTGGGGTTGAGGATGGCGGTGACGATGCCCACCACCTCGCCGTCGAGCGTGATGAGCGGGCCGCCCGAATTGCCGGGATTGGCCGCGGCGTCGAACTGGATCAGGTTGCGCATCTCCTGCTTGCCCTGCGGTGAATCGAACTCGCGCTGCAGCCCTGAGATGACGCCCGAGGACACCGACGGCCCGATGCCGAACGGGAAGCCGATGGCCACCACGCCGTCGCCCGGCTGCAGGCCCTGCGTGGAGCGCAGCGGCGCGGCCTGCAGGTCGTCGGGCACCTTGTGGGCCTGCAGCACGGCGAGGTCGTTGGCGGGCTGCGCGCCGGTGAGCGAGGCATCGCTCTCGGAGCCGTCGGCGAAGGTGACCTGGATGCGCGAGGCGCCGCGCACCACGTGCAGGTTGGTGAGGATCACGCCCTTGTCGACGATCACGAGGCCCGTGCCCACGCCGCGCTCTTCCTCCTTGCCCTTCTTCGTGCGGGCGAAGCCCTCCACGCGCACGACCGACGGCGCCACGGCCGCGGCCGCACGCGCCGCGGCGGAGGGCAGGGGCTGCGTCTGCAGCGTGTGCAGCACCGCCGCGTCGATGTCCTTTTGCGTGAGGCGCGGCGGCACGCCCTGCGACTGCCGCCAGCCCCACCAGAGGCTGGCCGCGAGCATCAGCACGAGCAGGGCGATGGCGGCCTGCAGCGGCCGGTGGCTGCGCACGGCAGGCGAGGCCGCTGCGGGGGAGGAGGGGGCCGTGCCCGCGGCCTGCGCGGCCGTGGCGGAGGCCGGCGGTGCCGGCACGGGTGGGAGCGCGGCGGCCCCGGGCGCATGCGCTGCGGCAGCCGCTGGGCGGGCGCGGTGGCTGGGGCTGTAGCGGGCAGGCCTGGGCATGCGGTCACCTCGGGGCGTGGGGTGGCGGCCCGTGCGCCAAGGGAGCGGAACGGCGCGGCCGCGGATCTGTCCACGGTAGCACGGAACGTGCGCGCGCGCATGTCACAGGCGGTATCCGCGCAGGGGTTTGGTCCCACGCGCCTGCGCACCGGCTTGGGGCATCATCGCCGCATGCCCGAACCCCTCGCCGCTCCCCCGCCCGACGCTGCTGCTGCTGCAGCAGCAGCCGGGCCGTGGATCGATACGCACTGCCACCTCGACGAGTTCGAGGCCCATGCCGGCCGCGACCACCAGGACCGCGTGCGGGCCGACGCCGCGGCGGTGGGCGTGGCGCACTGCGTGGTGCCGGCCGTCGAGCGGGGCAACTTCGACACCGTGCGCGCGCTCGCGCACCGCCATGGCGACAGCTATGCGCTCGGCATCCACCCGCTCTTCACGGGCCGCGCTGAGGATGGCGACCTCGATGCGCTCGCGCAGGCGCTGGAGCGGCATGCGCAGGATGCGCGGCTGGTGGCCGTGGGCGAGATCGGGCTCGACTATTTCGTGCCGGGGCTCGACCCGGCGCGGCAGGAGCATTTCTACCGCGAGCAACTGCGCCTCGCGCGGCACTGGAAGCTGCCGGTGATCCTGCACACGCGGCGCTCGGTGGACAAGGTGCTCAAGGGCGTGCGCGACCTGGGGGCCGTGGGCGGCATCGCCCATGCGTTCAACGGCAGCCTGCAGCAGGCCAAAGCCTTCATCGACCTGGGGTTCAAGCTCGGCTTCGGCGGCGCGGCGACCTTCGACCGCGCGCTGCAGTTGCGCCGTTTCGCGGCCGAGCTGCCGCTGGACGCCATCGTGCTGGAGACCGATGCGCCCGACATTCCGCCGCACTGGCTCTACGTCACGGCCGCCGAGCGCGAGGCCGGCGCCCCGCCCGCGCGCAACACGCCGGGCGAGCTGCCGCGCATCGCGCAGGTGGTGGCCCGGCTGCGCGGCATGGCGGTGGAGGACCTGGGGCGCGCCGCGCACGCGAACTCGCTGGCCGCACTGCCGCGCCTGGCGGGGCTGGTGCCCTTGCCCGGCCGGGACGGTTCAGCATGAAACAGGCTCCATGCCGCCGTATCCATTGAAGAGATTGCTACGATATTGATAGTGAGGCGCTGCGCGCCGCGCGCCTCCTGTTTTCCTCCCGCTTCGCATGCCATCCTCCGCCGACATGACCCCTGACGCTCCCGGCACCGCCGCACCCGCCCGCCTCGTCGGGCTGGCGCCGCTCGTCTCGGAGCGCACGGTGGTGCTGGTGCTGGGCAGCTTTCCCGGCGCGGCCTCGCTGCGCGCGGGGCAGTACTACGGGCACCCGCAGAACCACTTCTGGCCCATCCTGCAGGCACTTTGGCCGCAGCACGCGCTGCCCGGCCGGGACCGCTATGCCGAGCGCTGCGCCTGGCTGCTGGCGCGCGGCCTGGGGCTGTGGGACGTGTACGCCGCCTGCGAGCGCGAGGGCAGCCTGGACACCAGCATCCGCAACGCGGCCGTGAACGATTTCGCGGCATTGCGCGAGCGCTGCCCGCGCCTGTCGGCCATCGCCCACAATGGCGGCGAAAGCTTCAAGCATGCGCTCGCCGTGCGCACCGCGCTGGACCTGCCCGCCGGGCTGGAGGACGGCCCCGTGCCCTCACTGCGCCTGCCCTCCACCAGCCCCGCGAACGCCTCGTGGAGCTTCGAGCGCAAGCGTGCCGCCTGGGCCGCGGCCTTCGCCCCCTTTGGATTGATGGACTGAATGACCACCCGCAAGAAAGCCGCAGCCGCCGAGCTGCCCGAAGTCAGCGTTTCCGATGACGGCGACGTGCGCCACCTGCACCTGGGCACGCCCTGGATCCAGGGCTCCATGCGCATCGGGGAGCCGTTCGAGATCGAACTGGAATACGTGCAGCGCATGATGGCGTGGCTGCTCTTCGTGGAGCCGGCCAGCGTGGGCAAGCGCCACGCCATGCAATTGGGGCTGGGCGCCGGCGCCATCACCAAGTTCTGCCACAAGAAGCTGCGCATGTGCTGCACGGCCATCGAACTGAATCCGCAGGTGCATGCCGTGTGCCGCGCCTGGTTCAAGCTGCCGCCCGACGGGCCGAAGCTGCGCGTGGTGCTGGCCGATGCCGCCCAGGAGATCCGCAAGCCCGAGTGGCACGGCACCGTGGATGCGCTGGCCGTCGATCTCTACGACCACGAGGCCGCAGCGCCGGTGCTCGACAGCGCCGAGTTCTATGCCGACTGCCGCGCGCTGCTGACCGAGGACGGCGCGATGACCGTCAACCTCTTCGGCCGCTCGTCCAGCTACGAGCGCAGCCTGGCGCGCATGGCCGAGGCCTTCGGGCCCGATGCGCTCTGGGCCTTCAAGCCCACGCGCGAGGGCAACACCGTGGTGCTGGCCCAGCGCACCCCCCAGCGGCCCCGCCGCGCCGACCTGCTGGCCCGCGCCGACGCCGTGCAGGCCCGCTGGGACCTGCCCGCGGCCAAGTGGCCGCGTGTCTTCAAGCCTGTCGATTGAGAAGAGAAAGCCCATCCATGAGCCGCAGCCTTCCCCCTTCCCGAGACGGTGCCGGGGCCGCGGCGCCGGAGCCGCCCGCGGGCGTGCAGCCCCTGCAGGCCGCGCGCGGCCCCGCCGGCCCGCTCGACTGGCGCCGCATCGTCGACTGGCTGCGCAGCGACGGCGTCATCTCCGCCGAAG
Source organism: Paracidovorax konjaci (assembly GCF_900112675.1). Classification (GTDB taxonomy): domain Bacteria; phylum Pseudomonadota; class Gammaproteobacteria; order Burkholderiales; family Burkholderiaceae_C; genus Paracidovorax; species Paracidovorax konjaci. The sequence continues at coordinate 177,639 of NZ_FOMQ01000001.1, forward strand.
AGGCCGAGCGCACCGTCAACCGTTGCTCGCAGGCCGAGAGCCGGCAGCACCCGCTGGTGCGCCTGGCCAGCGTGGCCATGGCGCGCGCCAGCGACGGCAAGCCGCTCGATCTGGAGAGCCTCACCGAATACCTCGCCGGCCGCTGCGGCCTGGCCTACCTGCGCATCGACCCGCTCAAGGTGGACGTGGGGCGCGTGGCCGAGACCATGAGCGCCAGCTACGCCGAGCGCCACAAGGTGCTGCCCGTGCAGGTCACGCCCAAGGAAGTGGTGGTGGCCACGGCCGAACCCTTCATCGACGACTGGGTGGCCGAGGTGGAGCGCCAGGCGCGCCGCGCGGTGCGCCGCGTGGTGGCCAATCCGCAGGACATCCACCGCTACACGGCGGAGTTTTTCGCGCTGGCCAAGTCGGTGCGCGCCGCGCAGAAGGCGGGCGGGGCCAGCGCGGGCAGCAGCTTCGAGCAGCTCGTGGAGCTGGGCCGTAGCAACAAGCAGCTCGACGCCAACGACCAGGGCGTGGTCAAGGTGGTGGACTGGCTCTGGCAGTACGCCTTCGACCAGCGCGCGAGCGACATCCACCTGGAGCCGCGCCGCGAGCAGGGCGTGATCCGCTTTCGCATCGACGGCGTGCTGCACCCGGTCTACCAGATGCCCATGGGCGTGCTGAACGCCATGGTCTCGCGCGTGAAGCTGCTGGGCCGCATGGACGTGGTGGAGAAGCGCCGCCCGCAGGACGGCCGCATCAAGACCCGCAACCCGCGCGGCGACGAGGTCGAAATGCGCCTCTCCACGCTGCCCACCGCCTTCGGCGAGAAGATGGTGATGCGGATCTTCGACCCCGACAACGCGGTGAAGGACCTCGACGCGCTGGGCTTCACGCCGCACGACGCGCAGCGCTGGGAAAAGCTCGTGCGGCGCCCGCACGGCATCATCCTCGTGACCGGGCCCACGGGCTCGGGCAAGACCACCACGCTCTACTCCACGCTCAAGCGCGTGGCCACCGAGGAGGTGAACGTGAGCACGGTGGAGGACCCGATCGAGATGATCGAGCCCAGCTTCAACCAGACGCAGGTGCAGCCGCAGCTCGACTTCAGCTTTGCGGAAGGCCTGCGCGCGCTGATGCGGCAGGACCCGGACATCCTCATGGTGGGCGAGATCCGCGACCTGCAGACGGCGGAGATGGCCGTGCAGGCCGCGCTCACCGGCCACCTCGTGTTCTCGACGCTGCACACCAACGACGCCCCCTCGGCGGTCAGCCGGCTCATGGAACTGGGCGTGCCGCCCTACCTCATCAACGCCACGCTGCTGGGCGTGCTCGCGCAGCGCCTGGTGCGCACGCTGTGCCGGCAGTGCCGCCAGCGCGACGAGGCCGCCGACATCGAGCGGCTGGCCGAAGTGGTGCGGCCCTGGAAGATCACCGGCGGCTACCAGCCCTACAAGCCCGTGGGCTGCGTGGACTGCCGCATGACGGGTTTCCACGGCCGCATGGGGCTCTACGAGCTGCTCACCATGAGCGAGGCCCTGAAGGACCGCATCAACCAGTCGCCCTCCATCGACGCGCTGCGCCGGCAGGCCGTGCAGGACGGCATGCGCCCGCTGCGCCTGGCGGGCGCGCTGCGCGTGGCCGAGGGCGTGACTACGCTCGAAGAAATCATCACCGCCACACCGCCGCTCGAGTCACGTGACCGGCCGGCGCCGGCGGCCCCGGTCTGACCGCTGCGTTCCGGCCCGCGAAAACCCCCGTTTTCACGGCCTGCCGGGGGCAGAGGGCACCTTGCGGTTTTCCCTAGGTCATGGATAGGTGGTATCCACATCGCCTTCCCGAGGGCGTGATTGCACAATCGCCCGTCAACTTCGTGTAAGGAGTGGTTTCGTGAAAATCAAGAGCCAGAAAGATTTCTTTTCAGGCCTCATGTTCATGGGGGTGGGAGTCGCCTTTGCGGTCGGCGCCACCAACTACAACATCGGTAACGGTGCCCGCATGGGCCCGGGCTATTTCCCTTTGATCCTCGGCGTCCTGCTCGCCGTCCTGGGCGGTGCGATCACGTTCTACGCCACGGTGGTGGAGAACGCCAGTGGCGACAAGATCGGCAAGTGGGCGTGGAAGCAGCTCTTCTTCATCCTGGCATCGAACTTCGCGTTCGGCGTGCTGCTGGCGGGCCTGCCGAGCCTCGGCGTGCCGGCCATGGGCCTGGTGGTCGCCATCTACGCGCTGGTGTTCATCGCCAGCCTGGCGGGCGACACGTTCAATGCCAAGGAAGTGTTCATCCTCGCCACCATCCTCGCGGTGGGCAGCTATGTGGCTTTCGTGTGGGCGCTGAAGCTGCAGTTCCCTGTGTGGCCCAGTTTCATTTCGGGTTAAGCAGAGGCATCGAACACCATGGAATTGTTTGACAACCTGGCGACCGGCTTCGGCGTCGCCTTCACCTTCCAGAACCTCATCTACTGCCTGATCGGCTGTATCCTGGGGACCCTCATCGGCGTGCTGCCCGGCATCGGCCCCGTGGCCACCATCGCCATGCTGCTGCCGGCCACCTATGCGCTGCCCCCGGTGGCCGCGCTCATCATGCTGGCGGGCATCTACTACGGCGCGCAGTACGGTGGCTCGACCACCGCCATCCTGGTGAACCTGCCGGGCGAGTCATCCTCGGTGGTGACCGTGATCGACGGCTACCAGATGGCGCGCAAGGGCCGGGCGGGGCCGGCGCTGGCGGCAGCCGGGCTGGGCTCGTTCTTCGCAGGTTGCGTGGGCACGCTGATCCTGGCGGCCTTCGCGCCCCCGCTGACCGAAGTGGCCTTCAAGTTCGGCCCTGCCGAGTACCTGTCGCTGATGGTGCTGGGCCTGATCGGCGCCGTGGTGCTGGCTTCGGGCTCCCTGCTCAAGGCCGTGGCCATGATCGTGCTGGGCCTGCTGCTCGGCCTGGTCGGTACCGACGTGAACTCGGGCGTGGCCCGCTACAGCTTCGACATCCCCGAACTGACCGACGGCATCAACTTCGTCGTGATCGCCATGGGTGTGTTCGGCTACGGTGAAATCATCGCCAACCTGTCCAAGCCCGAAGACGACCGCGAGGTGTTCACGGCCAAGGTGCAGGGCCTGTTCCCCACCAAGGAAGACTTCAAGCGCATGATCCCCGCCGTGCTCCGCGGCACGTCGCTCGGCGCCGCGCTCGGTATCCTGCCCGGTGGCGGCGCGCTGCTGGCGGCCTTCGCGGCCTACACGATCGAGAAGAAGACCAAGCTGAAGCCGGGCGAAGTGCCCTTCGGCAAGGGCAACATCCGCGGCGTGGCGGCTCCCGAGTCGGCCAACAACGCCGGTGCGCAGACCTCCTTCATCCCGCTGCTGACGCTGGGCATTCCGCCCAACGCCGTGATGGCACTGATGGTGGGCGCCATGACGATCCACAACATCCAGCCCGGCCCGCAGGTGATGACCAGCAACCCCGAGCTGTTCTGGGGCCTGATCGCCTCGATGTGGATCGGCAACGCGATGCTGATCATCCTGAACCTGCCGCTGATCGGCATGTGGATCAAGCTGCTCACCGTGCCCTACCGCTGGCTGTTCCCTTCCATCGTGCTGTTCTGCGCGGTGGGCGTGTACGGCACCAACAACAACACGTTCGACGTGTGGCTGGTCGGCATCTTCGGCTTCGTGGGCTACGTGTTCCACAAGCTGGGCACCGAACCCGCACCGCTGCTGCTGGGCTTCATCCTGGGGCCGATGATGGAAGAGAACCTGCGCCGTGCGCTGCTGCTGTCGCGCGGCGACTGGAGCGTGTTCGTCACGCGTCCGATCTCCGCCGGCCTGCTGGTGGCCGCCCTGCTGCTGCTGATCGTCGTGCTGCTGCCGGCCGTGAGCAAGAAGCGCGAAGAGGCCTTCGTCGAGGACTGACGGCACGCCACGGAGGGGAGGCCGACGGGCTTCCCTGCCAGTTACGCAGCAAAAGGGCGCCCCAAGGGCGCCCTTTTGCTTTGCCATGGGCAGTCGGTGCCAGCCCGCGACCGCGCGGGGCCGCGCAGTTGGGGCTCTAGTGGACAAGGCGGCTATATGGAACGTGGGTGCCGGCCTGGGATGCCGGCGGCCCCTGATAGCCCGCTCTCCACACGTGAGCCTCGGAAGTGCCTGCTGCGGCAGGGTTCACTGCGTGGAGATTCCCGGTGCGCGGCTGCCGGGTTCTTCGGTCGTTGGCTCGCCAGCCGATCGGGGTGGGTGCGTGGCGATCGAGTCCTGCGGAATGGTGCAACGGGGCGGCTTGCGTGGCACGTTCGGACGCGGTGCCGGCGTGGCCCGGGGCGGCGTTGGCGTGCACTGCACGAAAACCTGGACAGGGCCGACCGATGCCGCAGCCGGGGAGCCCGCTGCGGCGCCGGTCGGCGTCGCGGGGGGCGAGTCCTTGGGCCGTAGCAGGGCTCGGAGAATTTGCTGGGCGGCATCTTCAGTAATGCGGATGCCGGCCTCCGCGAATTTCTTCGTCAGTTCAGCCGTACTGGAAACGACAGCCGTGCTGCCTCCGAACAATGTGTCCATCAGTTTGATGAACACCTCTGGCGGCACGGTCGGCAGGCCGTCTCGTTCAGGGTGCTTTTCATGGGGCGCAGCACCCGGGCTGGCCGGGGCCACGAGGATCACGGGCGCTGGCAGGGGAGTTGGCGGGGATCCCCTTTCCATTGAGCGCTGCATGAGCGTTGACAGTGCTTGGCTATGTGCTGGCGCCGACACCTGTGCCAACTCTCGGTGCACCTTTGAAAAAACCAATGCACCAAACATTGCCAGGACCGCAAACCCGAAGACGACGAGAACCCAAAACCTTTTGGCTGCCTGTCTGCGGGTGTATGAGCGTTCGTTCTCCTGCCATTTCCTGTCGTAGTTGGCCTGCTCCCACTGCAGCTCGCGCTGTGCCGCGGATTGGCGGTCCTGCTCACCGGGATGGTTTGAACCGTGTGGCTGCATCTCGTTCATCGTTTTTCGCCTCTCAATCCAATACCCGGATCAGGCCGTAGACGATCAGGCCCAGCCAGGTCGATCCAAAAGCAATGACCAGATAAAACATGGACAGCGTCACGGAGGGCTTGGACATGATCTGTTCGTCGATCGCTCGCTCGATACCGACATGCCGGTTGGCCTGCAAGCTCTCGCGTACCTCGTTCCGAATGGCGCGCCAGTCGGCGGAGAAAAGCGGGATCTCGCTCGCGTACAGATTGTTTTCGCGAAGCTCTCTCTCGACCCGCCGCAGGCAGTCTTCCCAACGCTCCTGCCAATACTTGCTGCCCAAGGCCACTCGATACCAGAGGAGGCAAACGACGCTGCCAAGGATGGCCGTCGGTACCTGCAGAGGGCTTTCTTTCATGTTGAAAAAGCCCACGGCCAGTCCGGAGTTGAGGACGAGAAAATAATTACACCGCTGCCAAAAGAGATTGATCTCCAGATTGCGGGTGTCCAGTGCGATCTCGTAGAGCTTTGCTGCACTGATGGTTTCTTTTTCCGGTGCGACAGCACCGGTATGTACGTTCGTCACGTGTTTTCCCCCTCTTCTTATGTGGGGCGGATTATGGCAAGCCGACGCTGCGACGGGATGGGGCGCCACGCACAGGCTTGGCCGGGGGGCGGGGCGCCATCGCGGATGGCGGTGCCTGTGTTCCCGGAAGTGGAGACCCCGGGGCTGCGCTGCGTGCGACACTGCCGAATCCCCACCGACCTTTCTGCGTCCTGTTCCGTGCCTCACGACTCTGCAGTTTCCTCCTCCCGCAAAATCACCACCGGCCTGACCTTCGCCCTCGTGGGTGCCATCGCCTTCAGCGGCAAGGCCATCATCGTCAAGCTGGCCTACCGCTACGGCGTGGACGCGGTCACGCTGCTCATGTACCGCATGCTCTTCGCCCTGCCGATCTTCGCGGCCATGGGCTGGTGGGCCAGCCGGGGCAAGGCGCCCCTGTCGCGGCGCGACTGGGCGGGCGTGGTGGGGCTGGGGGTCACGGGCTATTACCTCGCGAGCTTCCTCGACTTCGCCGGCCTGGCCTACATCAGCGCCAGCCTGGAACGGCTCATCCTCTACCTCAACCCCACGCTGGTGGTACTGCTCGGCTGGGCGCTCTACGGGCGCGGCATCCGCTGGGGCCAGGTGCTGGGCATGGCGATCAGCTACTGCGGCGTGGTGCTGGTGTTCGGCCACGAGGCCAGCCTGCAGGGCCCGGACGTGGCCTGGGGCGTGCTGCTGGTGTTCCTCTCGGCCGCGAGCTATGCGGTCTATCTGGTGTACAGCGGCGAGATGGTGAAGCGCATCGGATCGATGCGGCTGGTCGGGCTGGCCACCACCGTGGCCTGCGTCTGCTGCATCGTGCAGTTCGCGCTGCTGCGCCCGCTCTCTGCGGCCGTAGTGGCGCCGGAGGTGCTGTGGCTGTCCGTGCTCAATGCGGTGCTGTGCACGGCCGTGCCGGTGCTGCTGGTGATGATGGCGATCGAGCGCATCGGCGCGGGGCTGGCCGCGCAGACCGGCATGGTCGGCCCGCTGTCGACCATCCTCATGGGGGTGTGGCTGCTGGACGAGGCGTTCACGCTCTGGGTGGCCGCCGGAACGGCCCTGGTGATCGCGGGCATCTTCGTGTTCACCCGCATGGCGGCGCGGCGCCCGGTGCCCGGGAAGCCGTGAACGGGCCCGCCGGCCCGTGCCCCCGCAGAGGCGCGCGCCGAACGGCATGCGTTCGCCGGGGCTGCCGCACGGCGCCGCGGGCCCGCGCTGATACCCCTGCCAGCACGCGCGCTCGCCGCCCTTCGTACCATCAGGGGTCGGGCACGGGGCCGGGCGCGCGACGGCTGCGCCGCGGCCCCGCGCTCTCACCGTCATTTCTTCTCCCACACCACTTCGGGGCCGCATGGCGCGGCCCGAAAGGACAAGCACTATGGATCTCGGAATCTCCGGCAAATGGGCACTGGTCAGCGGCGCGAGCAAGGGGCTGGGCTACGGCTGCGCCGAAGCGCTCGTGCGCGAGGGCGTGAACGTGGTCATCAATGCGCGCAACCCCGAAGACCTGCGGCTGGCGGCCGCGCGGCTGGCTTCGGCGGGCGCAGAGATCACGGCCGCCGCAGGCCAGAAGGGGCCTCCGCCGCAGGTGGTCGCCGTGGCGGCGGACATCACCACGCCCGAGGGGCGCGAAGCGGCTTTTTCGGCGCCGGGCGGGCCGGGCCGCGATTTCGACATCGTGGTCACCAACGCCGGCGGACCGCCGCCCGGCGACTTCCGCGACTGGGACCGCGATGCCTGGATCCGCGCGGTGGATGCCAACATGCTCACGCCGATCGAGCTGATCAAGGCCACGGTGGACGGCATGGCCGCGCGCGGCTTCGGGCGCATCGTCAACATCACCTCCAGCGCGGTGAAGGCGCCCATCGACATCCTCGGCCTCTCCAACGGCGCGCGCAGCGGCCTCACGGGCTTCGTGGCCGGTGCCGCGCGCAGCGGCATCGCCGCGCAGGGCGTGACCATCAACAACCTGCTGCCGGGCAAGTTCGACACCGACCGGCTGGCCGGCAACATCCAGGCCGCGATGAAGAAGTCGGGCAAGAGCGAGGACGAAGTGCGCCGCGTCCAGCAGGCCGCGATCCCCGCCGGCCGCTACGGCACGGCGCAGGAGTTCGGCGCGGTCTGTGCCTTCCTCTGCAGCGTGCAGGCCGGCTACATGACGGGGCAGAACGTGCTGACCGACGGCGGGGCCTACGCGGGAACGTTCTGATCCGGCGCACTCCGGTGCAGCTCCTGCCCGGGCAGCGGCGCCCATGTCCGGCAGCCTCCGGTGTCAGAACCGCCCCGCCAGCCGCACCAGCAGGCGCGCCAGTGCCAGCCGGGCCGCTACGGTCCGCCAAACCCTGCGGTCCGAGAGCCAGAAGCGTCAACGAGCCGATGGACAGCGCCGCCAGCAGTACCGGGAAGCGGATGCCTTTCTCGATGTGTGCCATGGTTCGGAGTGATGGGCTGCTGCCGAACACCTACGAAGCCACCCGGCGCACGCTGTCGTCTGGATCATGCGCTGCAGGAGGTGCGGCTGGCGTCCCACGCCGAAGTCACCGAGGCGCAGACCCGGTTGCTCGCGGAAGTGCTGCCGGGGGTGGACCGTGCTGAGCTGCGGCTGGTCAGCCGCGTCGTGGTGGAGATGATCCATGCCGCCGTCGAAATGCTGTTCGACGAGGCGATGGATGCGAAAGCGGTGGCGCGCATCGTGGCCGGCATGCTGGCCAGTCAGCTGGAACGCTCGATCCCTGCGGTGCCCCCCGGCAATCAGCCCGCCCGCTGAGGCGAGCGGCCGCCTACATTGCCCAGATCCGCGGCTGCCGTGGCGACAGGCCCCAGAGGTGCTGGCGCCAGGTGCCCCACACCTGCCGCAGCAGTTCCATCGCGGGCTCCACCACCGGGGCCAGCACGCGCACGGCGACCACCTGCGGGTGCGGGCTGGTCGCGCCTGCCGTGGAACGCAGCGCGTGCGCGTCGATCGCGGCGCGTGCCGCATCCAGGGCCGTTTCGCGCCGTTCGCGTGGGAGGGCCTCTCCCGCCACGAAGAAGACCGATGCCATGCAGCGGTGCCCGGCGAGGCCGAGCCGGCCGTCCATCAGCAGGGAGTCGGCCGCGTCGATGGTGCCGCGCTCCAGCCAGATGCCCGGCACCTCGATGTGCTGCGTGAAGCGGCCGGCCGCGAAGGGCTGCCCGGAGTGCGGCAGGCCCAGCGCGGTCACGTCCCAGGCGATGCATTCGGCGCCGGGCGCTGGCGCGAGCGTGAGACGGTTCTCGGCCTGGCAGGCGCTGTAGCACAGCGCTTCGAGCGGCAGCCATTCGAGGCGGCCGCCGGCCTCGACCACCGCGTGGGCGCGCTGCAGGGCCGGGGCACCGGTGGATCGGTAGAAGCGCGTGGCGCCCGGCGTGGTGACGAGGCCATGGGCCCCGGCTGCGACGGTGGTGGCGATGTCCAGCGTGTCGCCCCCCACCAGGCCGCCCGGCGGGTGCACGAGCACGTTGTGGCAGATGCCGTCGCCCTCCGGATAGAGGCTCTGCAGGATGCGCAGCGGCCCGTCGTGGTGGAAGCGGGCCACGGTGCGCGGGCCTTCCCGCCGGTAGTCCAGTTGCAGGCGGGCGTGCCAGGTCATCGGTCGTGGTTGTCTTGCGGTCGTTGCGTGGGGTGGAGCGAGCGTCGCATGATAGCCGCGGCCCGCGGCCCGCGGGGCCGCGGGGCTGGACTGCGGGCACGCGCGTCAGGACTTCCAGGCGCCCTCGTGCGATGCGGAGGCTTCGGCGACCAGGGCCGGGCCGATGCATTCGATCGGGTGCGGCGAGGCATCGAAGACGTCGCGGCAGGAGAGTTCCGCATCGCGTTGGTCCTGCCGCTCGCCGCGGAAGCCGCGCAGGCGCACCGCGTCGATGCCGTACACCACGCGTCCGATGTTGGCCCAGAAAATCGCGCCCGCGCACATCACGCAGGGCTCGCCCGACGAGTACAGCGTGGCGCGGGCCAGCACCTCGCGCGCATACCGGGGACTCGCCATGCGGATGGCGGAGGTTTCCGCATGCGCCGTGCAATCGCCGGTCTCCGCGTTGGCGTTCCAGGCCTCCGCCAGCACCGTGCCGTCGCCGCCGACGATCACCGCGCCGAATGGGCGGTTGCCGCGCGCACGCGCCTTGTCCGCCAGGGCGATGGCCTGCCGCAGGTAGTGGCCGTCGCGATCGTCCAGCGGCGTTTCTTCTGGCAGGGCCATGGCGCTCATGCGGCGCCTTTCGTGGCCGCAGGCAGGAAGCCCGGGTTGAAGACGCGCTCGGGCGCCGGCTTCGCGGCCAGCCGGAATACGTCGGCCACTTCGTCGATCTGCCGCTCCAGCACGGCGGGCTGCACGCGGCCCAGGGCCTGGGCCGGCAGGTCGGGCGGCGCCAGGTACTGCCGGGTGATGGACCAGCGCTCGCGCTCCACGTCCAGGTTGAGGATGGGCTCGCGCGACTTGATGGCGGCCAATGCCGCCTCGGGACTGGCGAGTGTCTCGCGCAGTGCCCGCTGGCTGGCGCGCAGGAAGCCGCGCGCCGCTTCGGGCTTTTCCTGCAGCAGCCGGCCGGCGACGAGGGCGTTGCCGTACAGGTGCAGCCCGGCCTTTCCGTACTCGAGCACGGCAAGATCCCTGGGCGGCATGCGCGCGAAGAGAGAGACCGCGGAGTCGTGGAAGTAGGTGGCGGCATCGACGTCGCCGCGCACCATCACGTTGTCTCGGGCGCTGAAGTCCGTAGTCACCCATTCGAAGAGGTCGGGGCCGGTCTTGAGCGCGCGCGCCACCATGGGCCAGCAGCGGCGGGTGGATTCCACCGCCGCCGCGGCCACGCGCTTGCCCTTGAGCGAAAGGAAGTCGGTGGTGATGCCGCGGTCCTTGCGCCCGATGATGACGAAGGGCGCGCGCTGGTAGTACTGGTAGATGGCCTGCACCGGCGTGCCGGGATTCTGGGCCTGGAACTCGACCAGGGAGCTGAGGTCGCCCAGTCCCAGGTCGTAGGCGCCGCTGGCCACGCGCGTGATGGACGCCACGGAGCCCGAACCCACGTCGATGCTCACGTCCAGGCCCTCTTCCCGGTAGTAGCCTTTGGCGAGCGCGAGGAAGAAGGGCGAGGTCTGGCTGGTGACGCGGAAGTCGAGCGTGAATTTCAGCGGCACGAGGGTGCCCTGCGCATGGACGAAGGGCGCGAACGGCGCGCCCAGCGCGGCGGTGGTGGCGAGGGAGCGTGAAAGAAACTGGCGTCGTTGCATGGCCATACCTCGGATGTCATTGCGGATGGGCCGGTGTGCCGCGCGCCATGCACCGCGCGCGAAAGCACGGCGCACCGCCGGGCGGGACCGGTGCGGATCGAGCAATTTCCGGGCGGCGGCGGGGGCGGCCCGCCGTGCTGAACGCTTCTACTCGCCGGCGTCAACGCATGAAGCGTGCCAGTTGTGACGCCGTCCGCAAGGCCTGTGCGATGCCCATGGACGCGCGGGCATTCATCGTTTTGGTGCGTGCCGTCACCGCCGCGGGGCACGGACGGCAGCGCGCAGGCCATGGCCGCGCGGCTTTTCCTGGCCCGCCGATTGCAAGGCCCCATGGCGAGAGTAGAAGCGTTCAGCAGGGCCGGCGTCCTTTTCCCGGACGGCCGGCCGGCGGGTCATTGCTCTTGAAGCCGGCGGCGGCACCGTGTCCGGCACGGTGCCGCCGCCTTCCCCCACTTCAAGGAAACCACCATGACTTCTGCCACCATCCCCGCCACGTCCGATCACTCCGGCGTCCAGGAAGAACTGTCCCGCGAAGCCCGCATGGGCGGCCTGGGCGAGGAAACGCGCGAGCGCGAGGTGCGCTGCATCGATATCTCCGACTTCGACCGCCGCAAGGAAGAGATCGCCGAGCAGCTCTGGAGCGCGTCCGTGGACATCGGCTTTTTCCAGGTGTCCCACCATGGCATCCCCATCCAGGACATCCGCGCGGCCTTCGCGCGGGCCGAGGCCTTCTTCGCGCTGCCACGCGAAACCAAGGCGCAGTGGCCTCTCGCGCGCAACGCGGGCTGGGAGCACAAGGCCCAGATCCGGCCCTCCACCCGCACGCCGGACCAGAAGGAGTCCTACCAGGTCACGCGACCCCGCATGCAGGGCCTCTGGCCGGCGCAGGAGGAGCTACCGGGCTTCCGCGCGGCAACGCTGGCCTTCGAGCGCCAGTGCTGGGAGGTGGGCATGCGGCTGCTGTCGTGCTTCGCCTGGAAGCTGGGCTTCGACGATGCGTTCTTCACCCGCGCGCACGATCCTTCCGTGCCTGCCTACCAGAGCACGTTGCGCATGCTGCATTACTTCGCGGTGGACCCGGCGCTCAAGGAGGAACTGGGCCTGTGGCGCGCGGGCGCGCACACCGACTTCGACTGCCTGACGCTGCTGTTCCAGCGCCCGGGGCAGGGCGGGCTGCAGGTGCTGCCCGGCAAGGAAATGGAGGGCCGCCGCTGGACGCCCGTGGAGCCGGCCGAGGGCGTGATCACTTGCAATATCGGCGACATGCTCATGCGCTGGAGCGACGACGTGCTGCCCAGCAACTTCCACCGCGTGCGCAATCCGCTGCCGCACGAGTATCAGGGCGCGCGCTACAGCCTGGCGTTCTTTTGCCAGGCCAATGAAGACGCGGTGATCGCGGGCCCGGAGGGCAGGCATCCGCCGATCGCCGCGGGCGAGTACCTGAAGCAGCGCATCAGCGCGAACTTCTCCAACCGCTACTGACGCAGGCAGGGCCCTTCAGCGGGCGCCGGGGCGCGCAGGGGGGCGAGGACCGCCGCGGCCTTCGATGTGCCGGAAGGTGAGCCGGCCCTTGTTGAGGTCGTACGGGGACAGTTCCAGGGAAACACGGTCGCCGGCCAGCACGCGGATGCGGTGCTTGCGCATCTTGCCGCCCGCGTAGGCGATCAGCTGGTGGCCGTTGTCCAGGGTCACACGGAAGCGGGAGTCGGGCAGCACTTCATCCACTTTGCCTTGCATTTCGATCAGATCTTCTTTGGACACAGAACTCCTTCGGGGATAGGGAATCGGGACAGGTGAAAAATGGGCCTGCCGCGTCAGGCGGCAGCGCCGTTCAGCGCGATGTGGCGGCCCTGGTCGAGCGCGTAATGCGCGGCCAGTGCGTGGCTGTCGAAACGCTGGATGAAGCGGAAGATGCGGTCGTGCATGCCTCTGCGGACGGAAACGGATGCGGTGTAGTCGCCCGACTCGGTGCGCCGCGTGAGGGGCGTGACGAGGAAGGTGCCCACCGCCTGGGCGGATTGTGGGGTCATGTCGAAAAACGGAATGGCGTGCGGCGCAGCGGGCGCGGTACGCGGAAACGGGACACCGCGGAAGATCCGGGCACGGCAGGATCGCCGGCGGTGCGCGGAAGTACGAAAGCGCAGTGACAACGCGGTCCGGGTGTCCGGGGCGGAGCGCGGTGGAAAAGGGAACTTGCCGATGGGGCGGCGGGCCGCGGGATACGGGGCCGGAGGCGGGGCGGACGCCGTGCGGCGGCGGGCGCTGCACGCTCTGAGGAGGCAAGCGTGTCCTCAGAACCGCCGGAGTGTAGCGCATTACCCATTTCCCGCACTGGGGTAATGGCCTTGTGGGCGGCACTGAAATGGCCCGCGCGCGGAGCCCGAGACCGTGCTAGCCTGCGGGTTGTTGACTTCTCAACCGAAGGTACGTTGCATGTCCACCGCGTCCACTCCCTCCGCCAGACAGGGCGAATTGCGCGAGGCATTGCCCCGCATCGAAAATCTGCTGCGCAGCAACCGGGCAGGCGAGATCGGAGAGGACGTGATCGACGAACTCGTTCGATGCGCCTGGATGGAGTGGAACGGCGGGGCCTTGCGCATGACCGCCACGGGCCAGAACATCTGCCGCCAGATGCAGACCCGCTGACGGCCCTGCGGCGACCCCGCTTCAGGCGCCGGCACTGCGGCGCCAGGGGGCCATCCAGTCCAGGCCCGCGGTGGTGCCGCCCGCGGCCATGCCGCGCGCGGGTCGGTATTCGCAGCCGATCCAGCCGCAATACCCCAGGCGGTCGAGCAGGTCGCACAAATAAGGGTAGTGCACTTCACCGACGTCGGGCTCGTGGCGTTCCGGCACGCCGGCGATCTGCACGTGGGCGACACGGCCCGTGGGCACATGCCGGCGGATGCCCGTGGCCAGGTCGCCTTCGGTGATCTGGCAGTGGTAGAGGTCCATCTGCACCTTGACGTTGGGGCGGCCGATGTCCTCCACCAGGGCATGCGCCTGGGCCTGCCGGTTCAGGAAGAAGCGCGGCATGTCGCGGTGGTTGATGGGCTCCAGCAACAGATCGATGCCGTGCGGCGCGGCACGGTCGGCGGCGCGGCGCAGATTGTCCAGGTAGGTGGGGCGCACGGCGTCGGCATCCGCGCCGGCGGGGACGGTGCCGGCCATCACGTGGATGCGCGGGCATTGCAGCGCCAGCGCATAGCCGATGGCCTGCGCGATCCCGTCATCGAACTCGGCCTCGCGGCCGGGCAGGCAGGCCAGGCCGCGCTCACCCGCATCCCAGTCGCCCGGCGGCGCATTGAACAGCACCTGCTGCAGGCCGTGCCGGCGCAGTGCGTCGGCCAGGCTGCCGGCATCGTGCGCGTAGGGAAACAGGTATTCCACACCGCTGAAGCCGTCGCGCGCGGCGGCGGCGAAGCGGTCGGGGAACTCCAGCTCCGGATAGAGCATGGACAGGTTGGCGGCAAAGCGGGGCATGGCGGCGGCAGCGGAATGGCGGATCGGCGGCCATTGTGCCGCCCGCGTCGGCGCTGCCTGCGCGGCTACTGCTCGGTGTAGTGGTAGGTGAGCCCGCCGTCCACGAAATGCGTGCCGCCCGTGATGTAGCGCGCGTCGTCGCCCGCCAGGAAGGCCACGAGGCCGGCCACGTCCTCGGGCTGCCCCATGCGCCCGAGCGGGATCTGCGCCGTGAGCGCGCGCAACTGCTCCGGGTTGTCCAGCAGCTGGGCATTGATGGGCGTGGCGATCGCGCCCGGCGCGACGTTGTTGATGCGGATGCCCAGCGGCGCCAGTTCGCTGGCAAGGTTGCGCGCGAGCATGCGCAGTGCGCCCTTGCTCGCGCAGTACGACGCGAAATGCGGGAACGCGATCTCTTCGTGCACCGAGCTGATGTTGACGATGGCGCCGCGGCCCGCGCCTTCCTTGCCGCCCTGCTGGACGCGAAGGTGCCGCACGAAGGCCTGCGTGGCGAAGAACAGGCCTTTCACGTTGGTGTCCATGACGAGGTCGTAGTCCTCTTCGGTCACGTCCCAGAAATCGGCGCGCCGCTCCACGCCGGCGTTGTTCACGAGGATGTCGAGCCCGCCGAGCGCCTGCGCGGCTTCGTCCACGAGGCGCGCGGCCTCGGCGGCGCCTTGGCTGATGTCCGCCGCGACATACGCCGCGCGGCGGCCCAGCGACTCGATGCGCTCCACGACTTCGCCGGGTGCGCCATCGGGTTTGCGGCCGTTGAGCACGACATCGGCACCGTCCTGCGCGAGGCGCAGCGCGATGGCCGCGCCGATGCCCTGCGTGCTTCCGGTGACCAGGGCCTTGCGGCCGGCGAGGCTTCCATGCGCCATGGGTTGTCCTTTCCTGAAGAGAGCCGAGAAACGGCTTTTCACTGTAGAGGACAGGCCGGCCCGCCCCGCGTAGTCCAGGGCCCATAGCAGGCCCTGAAAACACCGTCACGCGGCACCGCGGCGGAGTGCGGTATGGAAGCGACTCAACAAGAAATTTATCGCTAAGGCTGAGCTGATGAATTGTTACATTCAAAAAATTATTAATACTGAATGGAAAGCTCGACAGTAAATGTTTATGCATGCTTCAACCGCCAGCCGGCGACCCCAACGCGTGCTCGGCCGTATCGCGCGTCCACTCGGCATTGCCATCGCTGCCGCCTGGTGCCTGGGCTCTGCCCATGCCGCCATCATTTCGGAGTTCCGTCTGCGCGGCCCGTCCGGTGCCAGTGACGAGTACATCCGCATCCTCAACGAGACCAATGCGCCCGTGACCGTGGCCGCGTCGTCGGGCACGGGGTGGGCCATCGCCGCCTCCAACGGCGTCGTGCGCTGCACGATCCCCAACGGCACGGTACTGCCGGCCGGCGGATCCTTCCTCTGCACGAACAGCGCTGCGTATTCGCTGGGCGGCGGCAACCCGCTGGCCGTGGCGGATGCCACCTACACCGGCGACATCCCGGACAACGCCGGTATCGCGCTGTTCGACAACAACACCGGCGGCGGCAGCTTCACACTGGCCAACCGCCTGGATGCCGTGGGATCGAGCTCCGAATCCAACACGCTCTACAAGGAAGGCACGGGCTATCCGGCACTGACGCCGTTCAGCATCGACTACGCCTTCGTGCGCGACCGCTGCGGCAAGCAGGGCTCCATCACCACCAACACCCCCTGCACCACGCCGGGCGTTCCGCTGGACACCAACAACAACGCCACGGACTTCATCTTCGTGGATACCAACGGCACCTCCGCCGGCGCCGGCCAGCGCCTGGGCGCGCCCGGGCCCGCGAACCTGACGGCGCCGATCGCCGAGGCCAGCGTCTTCACGCATGCCCTGCTGGACGGCTGCAGCGCCAATACCGCCCCGCCGAACGTGGCGCGCGACCTCACGTCCGATCCCGCCAACAACTCCACGTTCGGCACGCTCGACATCCGCCGCACGTTCACCAACACCTCGGGCCTGCCGATCACGCGCCTGCGCTTTCGCGTGGTGGACCTGACGACCTTCCCGGCGCCCTCCGGCTTCGCCGACCTGCGTCCGCGCACGTCCAGCAACGTGGTGGTCACCGTGGACCGCGCACCCTGCGGCAGCGGCACGAGCAACGTGACCGTGGCCGGCACGACGCTGGACCAGCCGCCTTCCCAGCCCAACGGCGGCGGCTTCAACAGCACGCTGACGGTGCCTTCGGTGACCTCCGGCGCGCCGCTGGCCCCCGGTGCGTCCATCGACGTGCGCTTCCTGCTGGGCGTGCAGCAGACGGGCTTCGCACGCTTCGCCGTAGTGGCCGAGGGCACCCCGACGGGCGGCGGCCTCTTCGAGTTCCAGAGCTGCACGGACGGCGGCGCCTGCCCGCCGACGGTCTCCTCCATCGTGCGCGCCGGCACGTCGCCGACGAACGGCTCCACCGTGTCGTACACCGTCACGTTCGACCAGTCCGTCACGGGCGTGGATGCCGCCGACTTCTCCGCGGTGGGCGCGGGCGGCGTCACGGGCGCATCCGTCAATTCCGTCACGGGCAGCGGCACGACCTACACGGTCGTGGTGAACACCGGTACGGGCGACGGCACCGTGGGCCTGAACCTCGTGGACAACGACTCGATCCAGAGCACGGGCGGCGCGCGCCTGGGTGGCACCGGTGCCGGCAACGGCAATTACACGGGTGAGGTCTACACCATCGACAAGACCGGCCCCACGGTCACCGTCGAGCAGGCCGCCGGCCAGGCCGATCCGGTCGCGACCGGTCCCCTGCAGTTCACGGTGACCTTCAGCGAGGCGGTGACGGGTTTCACCAATGCGCAGGTGACTCTGGGCGGCACGGCTGGCGCGACGACGGCCACGGTCACGGGCGGTCCCACGGTCTACACCGTGGAGGTCTCCGGCATGACCGGTCCGGGCACCGTCATCGTGTCCGTCACGCCGGGCGCCGTGGACAGCCTGGGCAACCAGAACGCGGCATCGACCAGCGTGGACAACTCGGTGACCTTCACCGGCGCGGGCACCGGCGGCCCGGGTGGCCCTGGCGGCCCCGGAGTTCCGGGCGGCCCGGGCGGCTCCGTCGCTGCGATCCCGACCCTGAGCGAATGGGGTCTGATGCTGCTGGCCACGCTGCTGGGCGCGAGCGCCTGGGCGGTGGAGCGCCGCCGCCGCACGCGCTGACCGCGTGCCGCAGGCCCCGCACGCGGCGGGGCCCGCTGCCGGGAGGATCCAGGGGGAACACGCTGCAGGGCGTGTTCCCCTTTTTCGTGGCCGGCGCCGCTACCGCCGACGCCGCGCCGCCTTCATCCGCCCTGGGAGCCGCGCCGCGCCCAGCCGGTGGTGTGCTTCTCGAGCACGCTGAACAGCTCGTACATCGCCATGGCCATGGCACCCACCACCATGAGGCCTGCGAACGCGAGGCCCATCTGCATGGAGGAGCCCGCGGAGATGAGCAGGTAGCCGATGCCTTCGTTGGCGGCGGTCATCTCGCTCACCGTGGTGCCCACGAATGCGAGCGTGATGGCCACCTTGAGCGAGCCGTAGAAGTAGGGCAGCGACCGCGGCAGGCCGACCTTGGTGAGCACGTCCCAGCGGCGCGCGCCCAGCACGCGCAGCACGTCCTCCAGCTCGGGCTCCAGCGTGGCGAGGCCGGTGGCGATGTTCACCATGATGGGAAAGAAGCTGATGAGGAAGGCCGTCAGGATGGCCGGCCCCGCACCGATGCCGAACCACACCACGAGGATGGGCACGAAGGCCGCCTTGGGCAGGGCGTTGAAGGCGGTCATGAGCGGGTAGACGGCCGCGTAGGCGAGCCGCGAGGAGCCGATCACGAAGCCCAGCAGCACGCCCACCACGATGGCGATGCCGAAGCCCGCCATCGTCACCCAGAAGGTGCGCCAGGCGTGGGCGGCGATGATCCACTTGAACTCGACGAACTGGCTCCAGATGGCCCAGGGGCTCGGGAAGATGAATTCCGACACGCCGAAGCCCGAGCAGACCAGTTGCCAGAGCACGACCACGGCGAAGAGCAGCAGCCAGGGCGACCAGCGCTCCACGCGCCGGCGATGTTGTGCGGATGTCGTCGTCATTGCGCGATCTCCCCGCCGGCCTTGCGCAGCGCGCCGATGTGGCCCCGCAGCTCCAGCACGACGTCCGTGAATTCCTTGGTGTAGGTGATCTCCAGCTCGCGCGGGCGCGGCAGCTCGATCTCGCGGCGCACGACGAAGCGGCCCGGGCTCCTGCTCATCACGTAGACCGTGTCGGCCAGGAACACGCTCTCGCGCAGGTCGTGCGTGACGAGGATCACGTTGAACCGCTGCTCGGCCTGCAGGTCGCGCAGGATGCACCACAGTTCCTCGCGCGTGAACGCGTCGAGCGCGCCGAAGGGCTCGTCCAGCAGCAGCATCTGGGGCTCGTGGATGAGGGCGCGGCAGATGCTCGCGCGCTGCTGCATGCCCCCCGAGAGCTGCCAGGGGTACTGGTCCTCGTAGCCGGCCAGCCCGACTTTCTGCAGCAGGGCGCGGGCGCGCGCCTCGTATTCCTTGCGGCGCGCCTTGAACTGCGAGCGGTGGGGCTCCACGATCTCCAGCGGCAACAGCACGTTGTCGACCGTGGTGCGCCAGGGCAGCAGCGAGGGCGCCTGGAAGGCCATGCCCGAGATCTTGAGCGGCCCGGTCACCGGCTCGCCGGCGATGCGGATCTTGCCCATGGAGGGCATGCGCAGGCCGGTGGCCAGCTTCATGAAGGTGGATTTCCCGCAGCCCGACGGGCCCACGATGGCGATGAACTCACCGCGCCCCACCTGCAGGTCGATGGCTTCCACCGCGAAATGGTTGGCGCTCAGCAGCTCGTCGTTGTAGGCGAGCCAGACATCGCGGAAGTCCACGAAAGGGGGGGCGGGGGTGGGCTGCATGGGGAATGCGCTCCTTTCAGGATCAAACAGGCTTCATGCCGTCGGATTCATTCGATAGTTTGCTATAAAAAACATAGCAAACGCCTTGGCGGGGATGTTCGCGGAGCGGCGCCGGGCCCCGTGCGGACACCGGGCGTGCGGTCCGCCGCGGCCCGGGGGCCCGTTACTTCTTCGGGAGGATGGCCAGTTCGGCCTCGGACGGCAGGAAGCTGCCGTTCCAGACCGTGGCCGGGTCCACGCGGGTCTTGGTGCCGTAGGCGTCGGAGACCTGGGAGGCCATGAGCGCGAGGCGCTGGGGCCGGACCTGGCCGAAGCCTTCGGTGCGCGCGTCGGGGCTGTTGACCACGGTGTCGATGGCGAGCTGCAGGCGCCGGGTTTCGAGCGGCGTGTTCACGATGCCGTCGCGCTCCTTCACCGAGGCGATGGCGGCGGCCGGGTTGGCGATCACCTCCCTGGCGCCGCGGGTGAAGGCTTTCAGGAAGGCGCGCACGGCCTCGGGGTTCTCCTTGAGCAGCCGCGGGCTCGCGATGATCGCGTTGCCGTAGAGCTTCACGCCGTGGTCGGCGTAGGGCAGGACCACCACGTCGCTCGCCTTGGCGCCGCGCGCCTCCAGGTTCAGCAGCGAGGTGAAGGTGAAGCCGGTGATCGCGTCCACGTCGCCGCGCACCAGCATGGTCTCGCGCAGCGGCGGGTCCATGGCGGTCCACTGCACGCCCGCGATCTGGTTCGCCTTGGCGAAGATCGGGAAGGCCCGGCGGCCGGCGTCGAAGACGGGGGCGCCGAGCTTCTTGCCGTTCAGGTCCGAGGGCTTGGCGATGCCGCTTTTCTTGAGCGCCATGACCGATGCGGGCGTGTTGTTATAGACCATCATCACCGCCACGGGCTTGTTCTGCGCGTCGGGGTTGTTGGCGTGGAATTCCATCAGCGCCGCAAGATCCGCGAAACCCATGTCGTACGAGCCCGAGGCCACGCGCTGCACGGCGCCGCCCGATCCGTTGCCCGCATCCACCGTCACGGCAAGGCCCGCTTCCTTGAAATAGCCCTTGGACGTGGGCAGCAGGAAGAAGGCGGCCGGCCCTTCGAAGCGCCAGTCGAGCTGGAACTTGACGGGCACGGGCGTCTGGGCCTGGGCCAGGAAGAAGGCACCGGCGGCAGCGATGGCGACACCGGATTTCAGGAAGTAGCGTTTCTGCATGGAGGGCTCAATCGTGTCAGTCGATGGGCCAAAGCCACAGCAAGATCGATGCCCGTTCATGCCAGGGCTTGGGTGCGGGGCACTGCGGCGCCCACGCACTCTGCACCATGGGGAGGCTGCGGGGTTGAGGGTTTCACCGGATTGGAATTCGCGGCCCGGGCGTTCCCTTCGGGTTTCTGTGGCAGGACTTCGCCCCGGCTCCGCATGATGGCCCGATGTCCCTGTTGTCCAAGCTCTCCCACTGCTTCGGTATCGCCCGCGTGAGCTACGACACGCCGGTGGGCCAGAAGCAGCAGACCCCCTCGATCCCCAGCACCGCGGTGCGGCCGCTGGACGGCCCGGCGCGCCGCCGCACCAGCACGGGATCGACCCTGCCGCCGCGCGGCACCGTGCCCACGGCGCCGGCGGTCCGGGGCGACAGCGCCCGCAACGGTGCCCCTGCCGTGGAGACCGCCTCCGCCCGGCCCGCGTCCACCCACGTGCTGCTCGACGCCATGGCGCAAGAGGCGCCCGACAGCTCCGCGCTCACCAAAGCGCTTTTCGCGCCGGCGACGCGGGGCTTCGGCGTGGCGGCGGATCTCGCTTACGAGCTGGGCCGCGCGGATTTTTCACGCATGCCTCCGATTCCCGGACTGCCCGGGGCGCCTACCGTGCTGCTGGCCCAGGCCCTGGCTGCCGCGACCGGCGGCGATGCCCGGCTGGCGCGGGACGCGCTGGCATTTCTGCGGGGGCTCGATCCGCAACAGGACATCGCCGCCGCATGGCGGCAGCAGGCCGGGGGACTGGAGGACGGTACCGCTTCGGTCTACCTGACGCCCGAAGGGTCCGAGCAGGGCGACGAAGACCGGGCCGCGGATGCGTCCGTGGACGGGGGCTCGGCCTACCACACGCCCGACGGCTCGGAGCCGGGTACCCCGGAACGGTCGCTGCCTGCGTCTCCGCGGCCCTCCCATGCGGACGCGGCGGGCGACGCCATGCGTGCGGTGCGGCAGGCGGCGTGGCAGGCGGCGGCAGCGCTCGCAGGCACGCCCACGGGCTTCGACGTGCTGCAGTCCATCGTGGCGCAACCGGTGGCGGCAGAGCACGGCCGGGACTTCGCGCTGCTCCTCAAGGCCGCCGCGGCCGTGCCGGCAGAGCACGCGGTGCGGGGGGATCCCGCCGCGGTCCTGGGCAATCCCGCCGCCCTCGGCACGCTGACCGGCAAGGCCGTCGCCTGCGCCGCGGCGCGGATGGCGGGCGAGGTGGACGCGGCCCGGCCCCACCAGTGGGCGTTGACCGCCGTGCGCAACGACATTTTCGAGACCGGGCCGGGCACGCACTTCGCGGCCATCAACAGCCGGCTGATGAAGACCGGCCGCTGGATCGAGCGCGCCACGCCCGAGCGCGGGCGCCTGCTGCGCAATCCGATCTTCGGCAAATCGCCGTTCCGTGCCTTGAAGCACGGAACGCAGAACGTGGAGCGGGGCCCTGCCATCGCGCGCCACCGCCTGGCGCGGGAGCAGGAGTTGCGCCGGGCCGCCACGGCCCTGGTGGGGCCTTTGGTCGCCGCCGCGGAGCGTGCCCGTGCGCCCGGGCCCGGGCAGGTGCCCGATGCCTTGCTGCGAGCGGCGGTGCTGGAACACTGCCTGCAGACCCCCGCCCCGCAGCCGCTCGAGAGGGACGGCTTCGACGAGGCGGCCCGCGCCGACATCGCGCTCCGCCTGGCAGGCAGGCTGTCGCCCGACCCCGGGCCCGACCTGGTCCAACAACTGAAGCAATCGACGCAACTCAAGGCCCTTGCGGACCTGCGACTGGATTCCGGGGCGATGGGCGAGTGGTTCGGCGAGGTCCGCGGAGCCCCTGGCAACGACGGTGCGCAGGAGGTTCAGGAAGCGCAGGGAGGGCAGGAGGTGCCCTGGGTGCAGACCGTCTCCACGGCCCTTGCGCAGGCCGAGGAAGAGGCCCTGGGCCGGGACACCCGGGTGCCGATGGTCACGCGCGAAACCGTGCGCTCGGCGTTGAAAGACATCATTGCGAACATCGAAGGATCGTCCCGGCTGCGGCTGAGCAGCGGCGGACTGGTCGGGGTGGGACTGCGGCAGATCACGTCGTCGATCAGCGCCGTGGCGAGCGCCTTCTTCCTGCGCGGGCGGGTCGATGGCCGTGCGCAGCGCAGCCGCCAGGCGGTCTTCGAGATTGCCATGCCCCCCTACGACATGGAACTGGTGCTGGGATCGCAGCGCCAGGTCTCCAAGCAGATCGGGGTGGGCGCTTTCGTCGGGCCGGACATCGGCGTGGCGAAGGCGGGGGTCAACGTGGACACCCTGCTCTACGGCCGGGACGATGCCGAGATCGAGGGCATCTCCCTGCGTTTGCCGCGGGTCGGCCGGCCGGTGCCGGAACTGCGGGCGGAATTCTCGGCACTGGTGGACGCGCTGCTCGACGGCAGCCAGGGCGGTGCCCAGGCGGATGACGCCACCCCGCTGCTGCAGCGCCTGCTGCAGGAGTTTCCGGAACTGACGGTCAACCGCATCGGCGAGGCCGGCGACGGCCGGCGCCGCCATGGGGTCGGCGCGGACCTGGTGGGATCGATCGGCCAATGGGGGGCCAAGGTCAGTGCCAGCGTCGGCGGCAACGTGGAAGCCCAGCGCAATGTCACCAGGCACTACGCCGATGCGACCGGACGCATGCGTGTGGAGCGATCGATCGAGGGCAACGCCGTGCGGATCGGGGTGGGCGCCAAGGTGACGGCCGGACCGTCCGCCAGCGTCGCCTCGCAGACCTCGTTTTCCGGCGGGGTCGATGTGTCGCTCGCGACGACGCAGTTCGGTGTGGGCGCGGAACGCATCCAGTCGGGCGTGTCCCACCGGCGGGAGGCGGTGTACGAAGACGGCCGCCTGCATCCGCTGTCGTTCGTCGAGACCGAGTACCAGACGGTCGACGCGTTCATGAAGGCACTGAAGCCCGAGAAGGGCGCATGGGTGGACGCCGGCGCCGACCCTGAACGCCTCGAAGGACTGCTGGCGGACATCCGCCAGCATGCGGCGCCCACGCACAGCTTCGCGGTGCGCCACATCGTGACGCCCGAGGCCCGCGCGCGCAACGATGCCTACCGTTCGGCGATGCAGTTGTGCGAGCAGCACCCGAGCGGCCTGCCGCAGGCAGCCGCCGCGCTGGCCGGAACGATCGAATCGCAATGGCAGGACCCCGCGGCGACGCAGCCCTACTCGCTGCGCTCGTACGAGCGCAACCTGGTCCAGGCCACGCAGGGCGTGGATATCGTGGTGCAGTTCGCGAGCCTGGAGGCGGCCGAGGCCTCCCACATCGACAACCGCCTGGACGTGCCGGCCCAGAGGCCGCGCCGCGCGTGACCGCCATCGGCGGCGGCCGGGGCGAAGCGGCGGGCGGCGATGCACGCAGCCTGCGGCAGGCGGGAGGCCGATGGGCTGGACACCTCCCGCGCGTCGCGGTACGGCGCCATCCGGCCTAGTGCTAACGCGTAGTCGGGGCCCGCGGGTCGCATGCTAAAAAGCCATCGCCAGCCCCTTTCACCGGCTGGAGAAAGGCCCGCGATGCCCCACCTGTCCGCCTTTTTCGAGAACGTGCAGTTGCCCACGATGCCCGACGTGGCGCGCGAGCTGATCGCCACGATGCACGACGACGACATCCCCTTCGAGAAAGTGCGCAACGCGATCGCGCGCGACCCGGCGCTCACCGCCAAGCTGATCCGGCTGGCCAACAGCGCGCGCTTCGGGCTGCCGCGCAGCGTGTCCTCGCTGGACGACGCGATCACCATGGTGGGCCTCAACCAGGTGCGCACCCTGGCGCTGGCGGCCTGCACCGTGGGCCTCTTCAAGGATGCGGCAGGGCTGGACGCCACCGCGTTCTGGAAGGAGAGCATGGCCACCGCGGGCTATGCCCAGTGGCTGGCCCGCACGCTGGGCACCGACGTGCCGCAGTCGTGGCTGGCGGGCTTCCTCGTGCGCCTGGGCGAATTCGTCATCGCCCAGAAGGCGCCCGAGCAGATCCCCGAGATCGAGCGGCTGCCGCACCATGCGGGCGGGCGCTGGGAGCGCGAGCAGGCGCTGCTGGGCTTCACCGAGGCGCAGGTCACGGCCGAACTGGCGCGGCGCTGGAATTTCCCCGAAGGCATCGTGCGCGCGCTCGACACCGCGGGCGATCCGCTCGCGGCCACGCCGTTCTGCCGCCTGGGCGCCATCCTGCACGTGGCCACGCTGCTGGCCGAGATCGGGCTGGAAGAGCCCATGAGCGCATCGGACACGGTGCGCGCCCTGCCCGCCGACCTGCTCTCCGCGCTGCAGCTCGACCCTGGCTGGGTGGAGACGCACCTGCCTCCCGTGGCGGGCTTCGTGGACACGCCGATCCGCTGACCGGGCGCGCGCAGCGCACGGCAAAAAGCCCGGCAGGCCGGGCTTTTCAGGGGGCTCCACGCGCGGCGCGCGCGGAGGTGGCGCGCAGGTTCAGCGCGCTGCCTTGTGGGCCGCGGCGTTGGCGGCGGCCAGCGCCGTCATGTTGACCACGCGGCGCACGGTGGACGAGGGCGTCAGCACGTGTGCCGAAGCCGCCGCGCCGAGCAGGATCGGACCGATGGTGGTGCCATGGCTGCCCGTGGTCTTGAGCACGTTGAACAGGATGTTCGCGGCGTCGAGGTTCGGGCAGATGAGCACGTTGGCCGAGCCGGTCAGCGTGCTGTCTTCCAGGGCGGTCTGGCGGATTTTCTCCGACAGGGCCGAGTCGCCGTGCAGTTCGCCGTCGCTCTCGATGTGCGGCGCGGCCTGCGCGAACAGGTCGCGTGCGGCCCGCATCTTGCGTGCGGAGGGGCGCGTGGACGAGCCGTAGTTGGAGTGCGAGAGGAAGGCCACCTTCGGGGGCAGGCCGAAGCGCTGCACTTCCTCGGCCGCCATCTGCGCGATGTGCGCGAGCTGCTCGGCGCTCGGGTCTTCGTGGATGTAGGTGTCGGCGATGAACAGCGTGTGCTGGTCCAGCGTGAGCGCGTTCACCGTGGCGAGGCCCGCGGCGCCGTCCTTCAGGCCGATCACCGTGCGCACGTGCTCCAGGTGGTGGTCGAAGCGGCCCACCAGGCCGCACAGCAGCGCATCGGCATCGCCCAGGTGCACCATCAGCGCGCCGATGAGCGTGTTGGAGCGGCGCACCGCGGCCTTGGCGGCCTCCGGCGTGATGCCGTCGCGGCCCATGAGGCGGTGGTAGGCCTCCCAGTACTGGCGGAAGCGGGGATCGTCTTCCGGGTTCACGATCTCCACGTCGCGGCCGGGCTGCAGGCGCAGGCCGGCCTTCTGGATGCGCGCCTCGATCACCGCGGGGCGGCCGATCAGGATGGGCTTGGCCAGGCCGTCGTCGAGCGCCACCTGGGCGGCGCGCAGCACGCGCTCGTCCTCGCCCTCGGCATAGGCCACGCGCTGCAGGGCGGCCTTGGCCGCTGCGAACACGGGGCGCATGAACATGCTGGTCTGGTAGACGAAGCGCGTGAGGCTCTCGCGGTAGGCCGCGTAGTCCTGGATGGGGCGCGTGGCCACGCCCGATGCTTCGGCCGCCTTGGCCACGGCCGGCGCGATGCGCAGGATCAGGCGCACGTCGAACGGCGTGGGGATCAGGTAGTCGGGACCGAAGGAGAGTTCCTTGCCGGCGTAGGCGGCGGCCACCTCGTCGCTCATCTCGGCCTTGGCGAGGTCGGCGATCTCGCGCACGCAGGCGAGCTTCATGGCTTCGGTGATCTTCGTGGCGCCGCAATCGAGCGCGCCGCGGAAGATGTAGGGGAAGCACAGCACGTTGTTGACCTGGTTCGGGTAGTCCGAGCGGCCCGTGGCGATGATGCAGTCCGGGCGCACGGCCTTGGCCAGCTCGGGGCGGATCTCCGGCTCGGGGTTGGCCAGCGCCAGGATGATGGGCTTGTCTGCCATGGTCTTGACCATCTCGGCCGTGAGCACGCCCGGGGCCGAGCAGCCCAGGAACACGTCGGCGCCGTTCACCACGTCGGCCAGCGTGCGGGCCTCGGTCTTCTGCGCGTAGCGTGCCTTGGATTCGTCCAGCGGGCCGCGGCCCTCGTAGATCACGCCCTTGGAATCCACCACGTAGATGTTCTCGCGGGCCACGCCCAGGCCGACCATGACGTCCAGGCAGGCGATGGCGGCGGCCCCGGCGCCGGAGACGGCCACCTTCACCGCGCCGATCTCCTTGCCCACCAGTTCCAGGCCGTTCAGCAGCGCGGCGCTGGAGATGATGGCCGTGCCGTGCTGGTCGTCATGGAACACCGGGATGTTCATGCGCTTGGAGAGTTCGCGCTCGATATAGAAGCACTCGGGCGCCTTGATGTCTTCGAGGTTGATGCCGCCCAGCGTGGGCTCCAGGCTGGCGATGATCTCGACGAGCTTGTCCGGGTCGCGCTCGGCGAGTTCGATGTCGAACACGTCCACGCCCGCGAATTTCTTGAAGAGGCAGCCCTTGCCTTCCATCACCGGCTTGCCGGCCAGCGGGCCGATGTCGCCCAGGCCCAGCACGGCGGTGCCGTTGGTGATCACGCCCACGAGGTTGCCGCGCGAGGTGTATTCGGCCGCCAGCGACGGGTCGGCCTGGATGTCGAGGCAGGGATAGGCGACGCCCGGCGAATAGGCCAGCGAGAGGTCGCGCTGGTTCGACAGGGGCTTGGTCGGCGTGACGGAGATCTTGCCGCGGCTGGGGTTGCGGTGGTATTCGAGGGCTGCTTCGCGCAGGGCCGCTTCCGCGGCGGACAGGTTTTGGGCCATAGGGATGACGAGTGTGCGGAGTGGGTGGGCAGGAAAAGTCCGGTCGAGCTTACTGCAAGGCCCGCGGCGCCGATGGGGCCGCTCCATGCGTTGTACGCATGGGATGCCCATGTCCTGCCGGGGTGGCGGCAGGCCCTCGCGGAGGCCCCGGATACGGGGCCGCAGGGGCGGCTGGTGTGGTGGCCGGCGGGGCGGGCCACGCGGCGGGGTGCGGCAGGAAGGACGCGACGGGCGCCATGGAGAAAAGGATAGCCACGGGCAGTGAGGGAGGCGGGCAGGATACCGGATTCGGCGCCTGCCGTGACGGTATCCCGACCGGGCGCGTGGGCGGGCGGTGATGCGCGCCGCAGGCCCCGGGCAGGGCCTGGCGCTTCAGGCCAGCAACGCCTTGACCAGGTCGAGCTGCCGGTCGGCCCGCTCGGCGTCCAGCTCCAGGCTGGACTCGATGCGCGCGAGGTGGTCCACCATGCACGCGACCGCGGCCTCGGCATCGCCCTTGCGGCATATGCGCAGGAACTCGGCATGCTCGCCGGACGAGCAGTGCGGATCGTTCGACGAGTGGTAGAGCATGGCGATGAGCGAACTGCGCGCCACCAGTTCGCCGATCAGCTGGGCCAGCGTCTGGTTGCCGGTGGCCTCGGCCAGCGCGACATGGAAGTCTCCCAGCAGCTTTTCCTGCACGCGGCCGGTCGTCGCGCTCAGCGTGGTGCGCTCGAAGCGGATGTGCTGCTCCAGCAGCTGGTACTCGGCCTTGCCCGCGCGCGCCACGAACAGGCGCACGACCTCGCTCTCCAGGATGCGGCGCACGGCGAACACCTCGCGCGCTTCCTGCACGCTCGGGCGGCTGACGAACGAGCCCTTGTCGGGGATCGTCTCGATCAGCCGGTCCTTGGCCAGCATCACCAGCGCCGCGCGCACCTTGGTGCGGCTCACCGAGTAGATGCGGCCGAGCGCTTCCTCGCGCAGCCAGGTGCCGGGGGGCAGCCGCTTCTCGACGATCGCGGTGGCCAGGTCGCGCGCGATGCCTTCGATGGACACCTGCGCCGCTTCGCGCGGAGCCGGCTCCGGCGCGGGAGCCTCCTGCGCCTTCGCCGGCGCGGCCGGCCGGCCGGCGCCCGTGCGCCGCGCGGGTCTGGGGGCGGAAGGCAGGGGTGGGGTGGTGGAAGCGGCGCGGGGCATGGAGGGATTGTCGCGGCAAGCGTGGGGCGGGGGCGGAAAGCAGCGCCGCGGGCGGATCCGCCGACTGCGTGTCGGCCACTGCGCCCGCTGCTTCCGATGCGCCCATGGCGTCCGGCCGCTGCCGTTCAGGCCCGCCGGCGCGCTGGCGCTGGGGCGGGCTCCGATGCGGCCAGCGCGAAGCCTGCCAGCGCGCCGGCCATGGCCTTGGGCAGCGGGCGGGCCAGCTCGCCGTGCTTGCTGGTGGACAGCCGCAGCGCCACCAGCGATTCCACGAGCGTGGTGGCCGCCGCCACGCCATCGATCACCGGCACGCCCAGAATGCCTGCGATGTGGTCGCACAGGTCGGCCATGCCGGCGCAGCCCAGCACGATCGTGTCGCAGCCGTCCTCGGCCAGCGCGCGCCGGCACTCCTCGGTGATGCGCTCGCGTGCGCCCGAGCCCGGCACCTCCAGTTCCAGCACCGGCAGCTCGCAGGCTCGCACGTTGGCGCAGAAGCGCTCCATGCCGTAGATCTCGGCCAGGTGCCAGGCCTGGCCCATGGTGCGGCCGAGCGTGGTGACCACGGAAAAGCGCGAGCCCACCATGCTGGCCAGGTGCATGGCCGCCTCGGCGATGCCCAGCACGGGCCCGCGCGCGAGTTCGCGCGCCGCCTTGAGGCCCGGGTCGCCGAAGCAGGCGATCACGTAGCCGTCCACGCCGCGGGCCTCGCCCTGGGCGATCTCCTGCAGCAGGCCGGGCACGGCCAGCGCCTCGTCGTAGTGGCTTTCGATGGAGGCGGGGCCCATGGAGGGGCTGACGGCGATGATCTCGGTGCCCGGGCGCGCCACGGCGCGCGCGCAGGCACCGATCTTCTCGGTCATGCTCCAGGTGGTGTTGGGGTTGATGATCTGGATGCGCACGGTGGTTCAGCCCTTTCGGTTCAATGCGAGGTAGATGACGAGGCCCAGGCCCATGCCGATGAACCAGGCATAGCTGGCGGCGCCGCGCCAGGCCGGCACGATCACGCAGAGGATGGGGATCAGCGCCGAGGGAACCATGGTGCGCACGGCCCGGGGGTTGTAGCCCTTGCTGTACCAGTAGCGGCCCCCGGGCTCCATGGTGTAGAGGTCGTCGACCACCACGTTCTGGCGCCGCACGAAGTAGTAGTCGGCGATCAGGATGCCGAACAGCGGTCCGATGAAGGAGCCCAGGATGTCCAGCGTGTAGTGGATCACCTGCGGATTGTTGTAGAGGTTCCAGGGCGTGATGAAGATCGAGCCCACGGCGGCGATCATGCCGCCCGTGCGCCAGCTGATGTGCTGCGGCGCCACGTTGGAGAAATCGAACGCCGGCGACACGAAATTGGCCACGATGTTGATGCCGATGGTCGCGATCATGAAGGTGAGCGCGCCCAGCACCACGGCGGTGGTCGAATCGATGCGCCCCACGGTGTGCACCGGGTCGGTGATGAGTTCCCCGAACACGGGCAGCGTGGCGGCGGTGGTGATCACCGTGAGCAGCGAGAAGAACACGAAGTTGACCGGCAGGCCCCAGAAGTTGCCCTTCTTCACGGCATCGAAGCTCTTGCCGTAGCGCGAGAAATCGCCGAAGTTCAGCATCGGGCCGCTGAAGTAGCTCACCACCAGCGCGATGGCCGAGAGCATCACCGGCACCGCATCCCAGCCCTGGAAGCGCACGCCGCCCAGGTTCAGGTCGATGTTCTTCCAGCCGGCCTTCCAGACCAGCCAGCCGCACAGGATGGCCATCACCACGTAGACACCGGGGCCTGCCCAGTCGATGAAGCGGCGGATGGCCTCCATGCCGTGCCAGAACACGAGCGCCTGCAGCACCCACATCACCATGAACGACACCCAGCCCAGCGTGGACAGGCCCACGAAGCCGTGCTGCGCCACATCGGCATACACGTCGAGCGAGGGGAAGAAATGCAGCGCCAGGATCATGAAGGCGCTGGAAGCCAGGTAGGTCTGGATGCCGTACCACGCCACGGCGATCAGGCCGCGGATGATGGCCGGAATGTTCGCGCCCAGCACGCCGAAGGAGGCGCGGCAGATGACCGGGTAGGGCACGCCGGTCACCTGGCTGGGCTTGGCGACCAGGTTGCAGAAGAACTGCACGATCACGATGCCCACCAGCAATGCCACCAGCACGTGCCAGCTGGAGAGGCCCAGCGCGAACAGGCTGCCGGCGGTGACGTAGCCGCCCACGCTGTGCACGTCCGACATCCAGAACGCGAAGATGTTGTATTGCCCCCAGGTCTGCTTTTTCAGCGGCGCCAGGTCGTCGTTGGTCAGGCGCGGGTCGTAGCCGGGTTTGATGAGCGCGTTGCCGGAATGCGGCGATGCACTGGAAGGCGGGCGGGGCGGCTCGGTGGCCGCGGCGCTTGCAACGGTGTCGGGACTGCTGGCAATGGGCATGGTGTCTCCTGGTTGCATGGCCCGTAACCTGTGGAATGCGGCGGGCATGAATGCATCCGAGTTTGTATACAAAAAATGGATGCATTCAAAGGCGCAATCGGGCGGCGGAGCTTGGTGCTTACCCGGTTGCCATTGGAGTGGCGCGGATGCAGGCAGGCGGCGCCTGCACGGGCCGGGCCGGGCCGGGTTGCAGAGGGGCGGGGTGCAGGCTGGGCGGGGTCAGCCGGCCGCCGGCCTGGCGGCGGCGGCCAGAGGCGCCAGCGAGTCGCGCAGCCGGTCGTGGGCCCGCGGCTGGCCGGGGTCCAGCGCGTCCTCGACATGCCCGATGTGCGCCAGCATGCGTTCGCGCGCCAGGGCGGTGTCGCCGGCCTCCAGGGCTTCCACGATGGCGGCATGCTCCGCGCAGGAAGCGCTGGCCTCGTGCCGCGACTGGTAGAGCGACGCTGCCAGCGTGGTGCGTGCCGTCAGGTCGCGCAGGATGTCGCTCAGGGTGCGGTGGCCCAGGGTTTCGGCCAGGCAGACGTGGAAGTCGGCCAGCAGGAATGCGCGGGTGGCCGCGTCCGCGCCGTCGATGGCCTGCCGTTCTTCGGCGATGTGCGCCCGCAGGCGGGGCACCACGCTGTGCTGCAATGGCCGGCCGGCCCCGGCCAGGATGCCCGATTCGATGATGCGGCGGGCAGAAAAGGCATCGCGCGCGTCGTCCACCGACGGTTCCACCACGTACCAGCCGCGCCGCGGCCGCACTTCGATGAAGCCGCGCGCCTGCAATTGCATCAATGCCTCGCGCACCGTGGTTCGGCTCACGCCGAAGAGATCGGCCAGTTCCTGCTCGCCCAGCCGTTCGCCGGGTGCGAGCTTCTGCGCCAGGATGGACTCGACGACCTGCTGCGCGATCTGGCTCTGGCTGGTGCCCATCGGCCTCCGTGGCGAATGCGGGTCAGCGCGGCAACGCCAGATGCGCCGGGCCCTGCGCGCCATCGCCGTCGAGCGTGAAGCCCGCCACCGTGCGCGAGAGGTTGTGCGCCTGGTCGTTGAGCACGCCGGATGCGGCGGTGGATTCCTCCACCAGCGCGGCGTTCTGCTGCGTGGCGCGGTCCATCTCGGCCACGGCCTGGTTGATCTGGCCGATGCCGGCGCTCTGCTCCGCCATGGAGCCGTTGATCTCTCCGATGATCTGCGTCACGCGCTGGATGCCGTCCACGATCTCGCCCATGGTTTCGCCCGCGGCGCGCACGCGCTGCGTGCCCGTGACCACGCTGGCGCCCGAGGCGTCGATGAGCGTCTTGATCTCCTTGGCGGCTTCGGCGCTGCGCTGCGCGAGGCTGCGCACCTCGCCGGCCACCACGGCGAAGCCACGGCCTTGTTCGCCCGCACGGGCCGCTTCGACCGCGGCGTTCAGCGCCAGGATGTTGGTCTGGAAGGCGATGGAATCGATCACGCCGATGATCTCGCCGATCTTCGACGAGGCCTTGGAGATGTCGTCCATGGTGCTCACCGCGCCGGCGACGACCTCGCCACCTTTGAGCGCGGAGGCACTGGCCGAATTGGCGAGGCGCGTGGCCTGGGCCGCCGCATCGGCCGACTGCTTCACGGTGACCGTGAGCTGCGACAGCGAGGCGGAGGTCTCCTGCAGTGCGCTGGCCGAACCCTCGGTGCGGTTGGAGAGGTCCTGGTTGCCGGCGCGGATCTCGTCGGTGGCGGTCTTCATCGACTCGACGCCGTGGCGCACGTCCTTGAGCACCGTGGCGATCTGCTCCACGAACGCGTTGAACGAGGAGCCGATCTGCGCGACCTCGTCGCGGCCCGACACGGGCAGCCGCTGGGTGAGGTCGCCGCCGCCCGAGCCGATGCGGTCCATGGCGTCGCGCACCTGCGAGAGGCGGCGGAACGAGGTGGCCGTCAGCAGGGCCGATACGCCGGCCGCGGCCAGGGCGAGCAGCACGATGGCGATGGCCAGGGTCTGCAGCACGCTGCGCAGGCCCGCCGTGGCCTCGCCCTTGTCGAGCGCCACGATCAGGGTCCAGTCGGTGCCCTGCACGGGGCGCCCCCGCAGCAGCTTGGGCGAGCCGCCCATCTCGACTTCGAGCGGGCGGCTCGCCGTGGCCAGCGAAGCCAGGGTGGCGGGGGTCAGCAGGGGGGAGATATCGGTGGCGGGCTTGAGCGCCAGCTTGGCATCGGCATGGGCCAGCACTTGGCCGTCGCTGTTGACCACGAAGCCCAGGCTGCTCGGCGTGGGGCGGATGGCTGCGACCACCTCGCGCACGCCATCGAGCGGCACGGCGCCGCTCAGCACGCCTTCGAGCTTGCCGCTGCGCAGCAGCGGGGCGACGAAGGCCACGTAGGGCACGCCCGTGGTGGAGTCGCCATAGGGCTTGGTGACGGCCAGCTTGCCGGCCTGCACGCCGGTCTTGTACCAGGGCCGCGCCGTGGGGTCGTAGCCCGGCGCGGTCTTGGTGGTGGAGAAGAAGGTCTTGTCTTCCCAGCCCACCGTGGTGATCGGGAAACCGTTGGCCTTGCCCATGTGCGCGACGAAGCCCTGCGGATCGCCGTGTTCGATCACCGCGGCCGTGGCGTTCACCGCGGACGCCTTGGCTGCCACCCACTGGTCGATGGCCATCGTGTTGCCGGCAGCGACGGCGTCCAGATCCTGCTCGATGGTCTGGAAGGTGCTGGCGCGGGTGATGGTGTAGGTGGCGGCTCCTGTGACCGCCAGGGCGCAGACCACGGTGGCAGTGCTGATGAACAGGATCTTGGAACGCAATGTCTGGAGCATGGCTAGGCCTTCATGCAATGAAGCGCTTCATTACACCGCAGCTTTGTTTCTTTTGTTTACGTATTACCCGCAGTGTTGCAAATGCGCTCGTCAGGCATTGGGCGGAACTTCGCGCTGGTCCAGCACGGCATGGGCGCGGTCGCGGTCGATGTCACCCTCCCAGGCGGCGATGGCCACGGTGGCCACGCAGTTGCCGATCAGGTTGCCCAGCGCCCGGGCGATGCCCATGAACCAGTCCACCGAGAGCACGAGCACCAGGCCGATGGCCGGGATGGCAGGAATGGCATGCAGCGTGGCGGCCAGCACCACGATCGCCGAGCCGGGCACCCCGTGCGCCCCCTTGGAGGTCACCAGGGAGATGGCCAGGATCGTCAGCAGGTCGGTCATGGTGATGGGCGTGTTGGTCGCCTGGGCGATGAACACGGCCGCGAGCGTGATGTAGATGGAGAACGCGTCCAGGTTGAACGAATACCCCGTGGGGATGACCAGACCCACGGTCGAATCGCGCACGCCCATGTGCTTGAGCTTGGCCATGACCTGGGGCAGCACGCTGTCGGACGACGTGGTGGCGAAGACGACCGCCAGCTCCTCGCGCAGGTAGCGCAGCAGCTTGAAGAGGCTGAAGCCCGAGAACCGCATGATCAGCCCCAGCACGACGGCCACGAACAGGAACACGGCCAGGTAGAAGAGGCCCACCAGCATGCCCAGTTGCTTGAGCGAGCCGATGCCGTACTTGCCGACGGTGAACGCGATGGCGCCGAGCACGCCCAGCGGCGCCAGCTGGATGATGAGGCCCATCGCCTTGAACAGCACGGCCGAGAAGTCTTCGATCAGGCCCACGACGCGTGCCCCGCGCTCGCCCACCAGCGCCAGTGCGCAGCCGAAGATGATCGAGAACAGCAGCACCTGGAGCACGTCGCCCGAAGAGAACGCGCTGACCGCGGTGGTGGGAATGAGCTTGAGCAGGAAATCGCTGAAGCCGCCCCCCGAGAGCTTGTTGGCGTTGTCCGCATAGGCGCTCATGGCGGAGGCATCGAGGGCCCGCGGGTCCACGTTCATGCCCACGCCGGGCTCGAACACGAAGGCGAGCACCAGCCCCAGCCCCAGCGCGATGGTGGTGACCACCTCGAAGTAGATGAGCGACTTGATGCCGACGCGGCCCACCCGCTTCAGGTCGCCCGTGCCGGCGATGCCATGCACCACGACGCAGAACACCACCAGCGGGATGAGCATCTTGATGAGCTTGATGAAGCCATCGCCCAGCGGCTTGAGCTGCACGGCCCACTGGGGCCACACGAGCCCCACGATGACACCTGCGATGAGGGCCAGCACGACGCGGCCGAAGAGGGAGCGGAAGAAGCGTTGCATGGAGGGTTCCCGGCTGTGGGCGCAGTTGTGCGCCAAACTTGCATACAAAAAATGTAGACATGAAACGGCCGAGCGCGCTGCGGGTATTCCCGGGGTGTGGCGCGTGCGCACGAAAAAAAGCCGGGCACGCGGCCCGGCAAGAGAGAAAAGCGTGTGCGGCGCGCTACGCGGCGAGCAGGTCGTGCAATGCGCGGGCGATCACCTTGGTGGCACGCCGGAGGTCCTCGAGTTCCACCCGCTCGTCGGCGCGCTTGGCGTGCGATTCGAGCACCGTGCGCGGCCCCGCGCCGTAGATCACGCCCGGAATGCCGCGCTCCACGTACAGGCGCACATCGGTGTAGAGGGGCGTGCCCAGGGCCGGGGGGCGTTCGCCGATCACGGCCTCTGCGTGGCGCTGCAGGGCTTCCACGAGCGGGCGGTTGCCCTCGAGCGGGGTCATCGCGTTGGCCAGCAGCAGGCGGCGCACCTCCACGCGGATGCCCTCCAAGCCCGCGGCGGCCTCGTCGATCACGCGGCGGATGGTGGCCTCCACCTCGGCGGGGTTCTCCTCGGGGATCATGCGGCGATCCAGCTTGAAGGACACCTTGCCGGGCACGACGTTGGTGTTGGTGCCGCCCTCGATGCGCCCCACGTTCAGGTAGGGGTGGCGGATGCCGGGCACCTGCGAGGTGATGCCCTGGTAGAGGAGGTTCTGTGCATAGAGCGCGTTCAGCACGTGCACGGCGCCCTGCAGCGCGTCCACGCCCGTGTGCGGCACGGCGGCGTGGGCCATCTTGCCGTGCACGGTCACCTCCATCTGCAGGCAGCCGTTGTGCGCGGTGACCACCTCGTAGCTGAAGCCCGCGGCGATCAGCAGGTCGGGCTTCGTGAGGCCTTCGCGCAGCAGCCAGCCGGGGCCGAGTTCGCCGCCGAATTCCTCGTCGTACGTGAAGTGCAGTTCCACCGCGCCGCGCTCGGGGCGGGCCACGGCCTCCAGCGCACGCACCGCGAAGGTGAACGACGCGAAATCGCTCTTGCTCACGGCCGTGGCGCGCCCGTACATGCGGCCGCCTTCGATTTCCGCGCCGTAGGGGTCGTGCGTCCAGCCCTCGCCCGGGGGCACCACGTCGCCGTGGGCGTTGAGCGCGATGGTGCGGCCGCCGGATCCGTACGGCCGGCGCACGATGAGGTTGGTGATCGACTCCATGCCGTAGGCACGCACCTCGGCCTCGGGCACGGGGTGCTTTTCTGCCGTGTAGCCGAAGTCCTGGAGCAGTTCGGCGGTGCGCTCGGCGTGGGGGGCGTTGTTGCCGGGGGGCGTGTCGGTCGGCACGCGCACGAGGGACTGCAGGAACTGCACTTCCTCGTCGAAATGCTGGTCGATCCAGGCGTCGATGTGGGCGTAGGTGCTCATGGGGTGGGTTCGTTGGCGAGTTGGTTCAGGAGATGGGAGAAAGCCTCCACGGCGAGCTGCATGTCGTCGCTCGTGGTGCTCTCCAGCGGGTTGTGGCTGATGCCGCCGTTCTGGCCGCGCACGAACAGCATGGCCTGGGGCATGATCTCGTGCAGTTTCATGGCGTCGTGGCCGGCGCCGCTGGGCATGCGGAAGACCGGCAGGCCCACGGCGTCCACGGCTCGCTCCCAGCGCTGCTGCCACGCCGGGTGGCTGGGGGCGGCGGCCGCGAGCATGGACCGTTCGGCCGTGTAGCGCAGCCCGCGGCGCTGCGCGATGGCGGCGAGTTCCGCCAGCACGTCGGCCACGAGCGCGTCGCGCTGGGCATCGGTGGGTGCGCGCAGGTCCAGGCTGAAAGTGCAGCGGCCGGGCACCACGTTGACCGACCCGTCCGGCACCTGCAGCTGTCCGATGGTGCCCACCGAATCGCCATCCTGCCCCGCGCGCCGCTCCACGTAGAGTGCCAGTTCGGCCACGGCCGTGGCGGCGTCGCGGCGGCGGTCCATGGGCGTGGTGCCGGCATGGCTGGCCACGCCCAGCATCTCGCACACGAAGCGCGCGCTGCCGTTGATCGAGGTGACCACGCCCAGCGGCAGGCCCTGCTCGTTCAGCACCGGGCCCTGCTCGATGTGCACCTCCACGAAGCCGAGGTAGGCCGCCGGGTCGCGCTGCAGCTTCGGGATGTCGTCGATGCACAGGCCCGCATGCTGCATGGCCTGGCGCATCGTCACGCCCTCGGCGTCGCGCTGGTCGAGCCATTCGGTGCGGAAATCACCGATCAGCGCGCCCGAGCCCAGGAAGGTGGCCTTGTAGCGCTGGCCCTCTTCCTCCGCGAAACCGACGACCTCGATGCCGAAGGGCAGGCGCCGGCTTGCCGCGTGCAGCGCGCGCACGCAGGCCATGGGCACGAAGATGCCCAGGCGCCCGTCGTACTTGCCGCCGTTGCGCACGGTGTCGTAGTGGCTTCCGGTCATCAGCCAGCGGGCGCCGGGCGACGCGGCGTGGTAGCGGCCCACTACGTTGCCCACGGCGTCCACTTCCACCTCGTCGAACCCGCAGTCGCGCATCCAGTGGCTGATGCGTTGCGCGCAGGCGCGGTGCGCATCGGTGAGGTAGGTGACGGTGAGCTGGCCCTGCTCGGCGAATCCCGGGTCGCTGTGCTGGGCGAGGCGCTCCTGCCAGTCCCAGACGTCGTCGCCCAGGGCCGGCGCAGTGCCGGCCTTGTCGTTCAGGCGGATCTCCGCGATGCGGTGGATCTGGCGCAGCGCTTCGGCCCACTCCGCATCCGGGTGGCTGTTCAACCGGCGCGCGAAGGTGTCGATGATCTCCTGCCGCGTGAGGCCCGTGCCGCGCGGCCCGCGCACCGCCAGGATGAACGGGAAGCCGAAGCGCGCGTTGTAGTCCGCATTGAGCTGCTGCAGGCGCTCGAACTCCTCGGGCGTGCAATGCGCCAGGCCTGCCCGCGACTGCTCGTGGGCGGATTCCGCGGTGAGCGACTGCGCCACCAGGGCCTTGCCGGCCAGCTCGGGGTGGGCGCGGATGAGCGCGAGCTGGGCATCGCGCGGCGCCTGGCCGAGCACGCGCACCAGCGCATGCTTGAGGTGCGCGAACGAGCGGAAGGGCCGTTCGCGCAGCGCCGCCTCCGCGATCCACGGCGAGTGCTCGTAGAGGCCGTCCAGCAGCTGCAGGGCATCGGCCGGCGCTGCGGTGTTCAAGTGGTCGAGGGTGAGGGGCATGGCGTTACTCCGGGGCGGGATGCGTCGCGGCCCAGTGGCGCGCGATGTCGATGCGGCGGCACACCCAGACGCGTTCGTGCCGCTGGATGTGGTCGAGGAAGCGCTGCAGCGCCGTGATGCGGCCGGGCCGGCCCAGCAGCCGGCAGTGCATGCCGATGCTCATCATCTTGGGGCGGTCGTCGCCGGCCGGGTCCCCCTCGGCGTAGAGCGCGTCGAACGTGTCCTTCAGGTACTGGAAGAACGGATCGGCGTGCGAGTAGCCCTGGGGCAGCGCGAAGCGCATGTCGTTGCAGTCCAGCGTGTAGGGCACGATGAGCTGGGTGGCGTCGGTGCCGTCGGTCTTGCGCACCTTCATCCAGAACGGCAGGTCGTCGCCGTAATAGTCGCTGTCGTAGGCGAAGCCGCCGTAATCGGCGACCAGGCGGCGGGTATTGGGGCTGTCGCGGCCGGTGTACCAGCCCAGCGGGCGCTCGCCCGTGAGCTTGCGCAGGATGTCCATGGCCTCGGCCATGTGCGCGCGCTCGACCTCCTCGGGCACGTTCTGGTAATGGATCCACTTGAGTCCGTGGCAGGCGATGTCGTGGCCCAGTTCGCCGAACGCGGCGGCCACTTCGGGGTGCCGCGCCAGCGCGGTGGCCACGCCGAACACGGTGAGCGGCAGGCCGCGCCGCTCGAACTCGCGCAGCAGGCGCCAGACGCCTGCGCGGGAGCCGTATTCGTAGATGCCCTCCATGCTCATGTGCCGGTCGGGGTAGCTCGCCGGGTTGAACATCTCGGAGAGAAACTGCTCGCTGCCGGCATCGCCGTGCAGCGTGGCGTTCTCGCCGCCTTCCTCGTAGTTCAGCACGAACTGCACGGCGATGCGCGCGCTGCCGGGCCAGCGAGCGTGCGGCAGGTGGCGGCCATAGCCCACGAGGTCGCGCGGGTAGGGCAGGGTGGCGTCGTAGAGCGGCAGGGCGGTCATGTCGGTGGCTTGCGGTGCGGGGAATGGAGGGGCGTCAGGACAGGGCGCGTGAGAGTTCGTTGGGCGGGTGCTCGCGGTCGAACGCCAGGCTGGCTTCCACATGGCGCAGGTGCTCGTCCATGAGGCGCACGGCCAGTGCTTCATCGCGCGCGGCCAGGGCCTTGACGATCTGGCCGTGCTCCTCGTGCGAGTGCGCGGCCTCGTCGGCGCTTTGGTACATGAGGGTGATGAGCGCGCAGCGGGAGATCAGCTCGCCCAGCAGCTGTGCGAGCACCTCGTTGCCCATGAGCTCGGCCATGCGCACGTGGAAGTCGCCCAGCAGTTCGGTGCGGCCTGGCACGTCGGCCTGCTCGACCGCCTCCTTCTCGCGCGCCACGTGTTCTCGCAGGGCGCGGATGCGCGCGGGCGTGACTTCGCGCACGAAGGCGCGCGCCATCTCGGCCTCCAGCATGCGGCGCACGGCGAACACCTGCCGCGCCTCTTTGGCCGAGGGAGCCGCCACGAACGCGCCGCGTGCAGGCTCGAGCGTGACGAGACGGTTCTGCGAGAGCTGGAACAGCGCCTGCCGCACGAGGGTGCGCGAGACGCCGAAATGGTCCGCGAGCTTCTGCTCGGCCAGCTTGGCGCCCGGCAGCAGCCGGTGCTCCACGATGGCCTTGGTCAGGCTCGCGACGATGGCGCTGGTGGTGGAGGTTTCCATCGCTGCATGATAGCGGGCGGCTCCCGGCTTTGTATGCAGTTTTTGTACACCAAAAGTGTGATCCGTATTGGGGAATACCCGCACCGGGGCGGTGCGGCGGCCGCTGGCGCGGGGCTGTGGCCGTGCGCCAGAATCCCTCACATGACCACCGACCACCTGCAATCCTCCGCCGCGCCCGATCCTGCCGCCGATCCCGCGCGCTTCCTGCGCCACCTGTATGGCGTCGCCGTCCAGGCCGCGCTGCCGTCGCTGCGCATGGCCGCGCACCTGCCGGCCGTGCCGCGGGGCCGCACGCTGGTGCTGGGCGCGGGCAAGGCGGGCGGCTCGATGGTGCATGCGCTGGAGGCGCTGTGGCCGGCCGATGCCCCGCTCTCGGGCCTGGTCGCCACGCGCTACGGCCACATCCCGCCGCGGCCCGAAGGGCTGTCGGGCCGCATCGAGATCGTGGAGGCCGCCCACCCCGTGCCCGATGCGGCGGGCGAGGCGGCGGCGCAGCGCATGCTGGCGCTCGCGCAGGGGCTCACGGCCGACGACCTCGTGATCTGCCTGATCTCCGGCGGCGGCTCGGCGCTGCTCGCGCTGCCGGCCGAAGGCCTGTCGCTGGCGGACAAGCAGCGCATCAACCGGGCCCTGCTGGAGAGCGGCGCGGGGATCGCGGAGATGAATTGCGTGCGCAAGCACCTCTCGCGCATCAAGGGGGGGCGCCTTGCCGCCGCATGCGCGCCCGCGAAGGTGGTGACGCTCGCGATCAGCGACGTGCCGGGCGATGACCCGGCCGTGATCGCCAGCGGTCCCACGGTGCCCGATGCGACGACCTGCGGCGACGCGCTGCGCATCCTGGACCGCCATCGCATCGAGGTGCCGGCCGCCGTGCGCGCCGCGCTGGAGAGCGGCGCGCTCGAAACCCCCAAGCCCGATGCGGGCGCGGACCCTGCAGTGCACCTGATCGCCACGCCGCGCCAGTCGCTGGAGGCCGCGGCCCAGGCGGCCCGCGCGGCAGGGATGGCGGTGCATGTGCTCTCCGACGAAATGGAGGGCGAGTCGCGCGAGGTGGGTGCGGTGCATGCCGCGCTGGCGCGCGCGGTGGCGCTGCACGGCGAGCCCTTCGCGCGGCCCTGCGTGATCCTCTCGGGCGGCGAGACCACGGTGACGGTGCGCGAGCGCCCGGCAGGCACCCCGCGCGGCCGCGGCGGCCGCGCGGGCGAGTTCTGCCTGGGCCTGGCGCGGGCCCTGCAGGGCCAGCCGGGCGTCTGGGCGCTGGCGGCCGACACCGACGGCATCGATGGCGTGGAGGACAACGCCGGCGCGCGGGTCGCTCCGGACACCCTCGACCGCGCCGCCGCGGCCGGCCTGCGCGTGGACGACCACCTGGCGCGCAACGACGCCTACGGATTCTTCTCCGCGCTCGGCGACCTGGTCGTCACGGGCCCGACCCACACCAACGTGAATGACTTCCGTGCGCTATTGATTTTGTAGCAAACTATTGAATGAATCCGGCGGCATGAGGCCATTTCGGTCATGAAAAAGCCGCCCGGAGGCGGCCAGGGTCTCGGCGTGGGCCGTCAATAGCCCAGCGTCTTGCCGTCCGGGTTGCGCGGGTCGGAGTAGCCGTAGAGGATGCCGTCCTTGAGCTGGATGGTCTGCGTGCGGCCCATCGACGGCTTGAGGGCCAGGTTGTGGCCGCGCGACTTCAGGATCGCCAGCGTGTCCGGGGAGAAGCCGTTCTCGATGCGCAGCTCGTCGGGCGTCCACTGGTGATGCACCCGGGGCGCTGCGGCCGCTTCGGCCGGGTTCATGCCGAAGTCCACCACGTTGACCACGGTCTGCAGCACGGTGGTGATGATGCGTGCGCCGCCGGGGCTGCCGGTGACCAGCATCGGCTTGCCGTCCTTCAGCACCAGCGTGGGCGTCATGGACGAAAGCGGCCGCTTGCCCCCCGCCACCGCGTTGGCGTCGCCGCCCACGAGGCCGTAGGCATTCGCCACGCCGGGCTTGGCGGCGAAGTCGTCCATCTCGTTGTTGAGCAGGATGCCGGTGCCCTTGGCGACGATGCCGCTGCCGAAGTTGGTGTTGAGGGTGTAGGTCACGGCCACCGCGTTGCCGGCCTTGTCCACCACCGAGTAGTGCGTGGTCTGGTCGCTCTCGTAGGGCTGGGGCTGGCCGGGCTTGATGTCCTTGGCGGACCGCGCCCTGTTCGGGTCGATCGTCTTCACGAGCGACGCGGCGTACGCCTTGGAGGTCAGGCCCTTGAGCGGCACCTTCACGAAGTCGGGATCGCCCAGGTATTCGGAGCGGTCGGCGTAGGCCAGCTTCATGCTCTCGGCCATGGTGTGGATGGTCTGCGCGCTGCCCGCGCCCCATTGCGAAAGCGGCTGCGGCTCCAGCATGTTGAGGATCTGCACGAGGTGCGCTCCGCCCGACGACGGCGGGGGCATGGTGACCACCTCGAAGCCGCGGTAGGTGCCGCGCACCGGGTTGCGTTCGACCACTTCGTAGTCGCGCAGGTCCTGCAGGGTGATGGCGCCGGGGTAGGGCGCCATCTCGGCCGCGATGCGGCGCGCGATGGGGCCCTGGTAGAACGCCTTGGCGCCCTGCTGCGAGATGAGGCGCAGCGACTGGGCGAGGTCTTTCTGCACCAGCCGGTCGCCGATCTTGAGCGGCGCGTCGCCGCGCCAGAAGATCTGGCGCGTGGCCGGCCAGCGGCCCATGTTGTCGCGCTCCTGCGCCAGTGTCTTGGCCAGCGTGAGGCTCACGGGAAAGCCTTTGTCGGCCAGGGCGACCGCGGGGGCGATCACCTTGGCAAGCGGCATCGTGCCCCACGACTTGAGCGCATGTTCCAGCCCGGCCACCGTGCCGGGCACGCCCACCGCATAGTGCGTGTGCAGCGACTTGCCGTCGATCACGTTGCCCTTCTCGTCCAGGTACATGTCGCGGCTGGCCTGGCGGGGCGCGACCTCTCGGAAGTCGAGCGCCACGCTCTTGCCGGTCTTCGCGTCGTGCACCATCATGAATCCGCCGCCGCCCAGGTTGCCCGCATTGGGCAGCACCACGGCCAGCGCGAAGCCCACGCCCACGGCGGCATCGACCGCGTTGCCGCCCGCGCGCAGGATGTCCAGGCCCACCTTGGACGCCAGCTCCTGTTCCGACGCCACCATGCCGTTGCGCGCCACCACCGGGTGGAACACGTCCATGTCCATGTCGTAGGCCCGTCCCGCCGCACGGGCGGCCGGGGTCTGCACGGGTGCGTTCTCCGCGGCCGGCACGTCGCCGGGGGCGGGCGTCGCGGCGCCGGGGATCTGGGCGCAGCCCGCGATGGACAGCAGCGCGAGGGCGCCGCTTCCGGCCAGCAGCCAGGGGCGTTGGAGGTGGGGGGAGGTCATCGGTCGGAGCCCTTTCCTTTCCTGTCGGAGGTGTCGTGCCGTTGCATCGGTGAGCGACGCCGGCGGAGGGCGTGCAGTGTAGAACGGGACCCGGCGGGGCGGCGTCACGGTTCGTTACAGCGGGCCAGGCACGGAGCCTGCATGGAGCCATGCCCTCCGGCGGCGCTGCATACACTGCGGCTTTCTGCGCCGCGCGCCGACCGGCAGGCCGCAACCCCCGCGTTTCGATGAGGAAGGAGATGCCCCATGGGCCTCAGCACGCACGTTCTCGACACCATGCACGGATGCCCCGCAGCGGGCATGGCCGTGTCGCTCCACGCGGTGGAGGGCGACCAGGCCCGCCTGGTCAGGCAGTGGGTGCTCAATGGCGACGGCCGCACCGATGCCCCCCTGTTCGACGACGCGGGCCTGCGGCAGGGCACCTACCGGCTCACCTTCGGGGTGGGGGCGTACTTCAAGGCGCGGGGCGTGGCGCTGCCGGAGCCGAACTTCCTCGACCGCGTGAGCGTGGATTTCGGGATCGCCCACACGGACCAGCACTACCACGTGCCGCTGCTGGTGAGCCCCTGGAGCTATTCGACCTACCGTGGCTCCTGATTCAGAGCTGGCCTTCGGTGAGCGTG
Source organism: Paracidovorax konjaci (assembly GCF_900112675.1). Lineage (GTDB taxonomy): Bacteria > Pseudomonadota > Gammaproteobacteria > Burkholderiales > Burkholderiaceae_C > Paracidovorax > Paracidovorax konjaci. The sequence goes on from NZ_FOMQ01000001.1 coordinate 221,316, forward strand.
TCGAGCTGGAAGCGGCCGGACTTGTCCCAGAGCCACGTGTCGGTGTAGGTGACGCGGCCCATCCGGGCCGGCTCGGGGTAGGGCGCGGCGGCGCGCACGGTGCGTTCGATCTCGGCGATGACCTCGGGCGCATGGCGCGGTGCGCGCATCCAGTGCAGGCGCGTGACCTGCCCGTTGCGGTCGATGTCCACCTGCAGCGTGCCGATGGCATAGAGCATCGGCGGCAGCTTGCCTTGGTAGATGCGCGTCTGGTTCAGGCCGTAGAGGTGCGTGGCGGCGTCCTGCCGGTAGGCGCGGGGATCGGCGGCGGCCGAGCTGCGGGCCGAACCGCGTGCTGCCGGCTCGGGGCCGGTCACCCCCGCGCTGGCCGGCGCGGAGGCAGTGCCGCTGCTGGGCGGCGCCACCGGCTCGGGGCCCGACCTGCAGGCCGCGATCAGCGAGGCCACGGCCGCCATGAGGCCGGCAAGGAGCCAATGGCGGCCGCGCGGCGCGCCGGGGGAGGAAGAGGACGGAGGCTTCATCGGTGGATCGTGGCTGGGTGCGTAGGCGAAGGGCCGGACTGCGCTGCAGGGCTGGTGGCGCAACGCGGGGCGGCGCCGTGGCGTTGACACCGGCGCTGCACGCCTTGCTGCAAGGCCTGGCCACCCGGCCGGCCTGCGTGGTGGAGGTGGAGTCTACCCAAGGCTCGGTGCCGCGCGAGCGAGGTGCGTGGATGGCCGTGTTCGCCGACGGGCCGGTGCTGGGCACCATCGGGGGTGGGCGCCTGGAATGGGATGCGGTGCGCATGGCGCGCGAGCAGCTGGCGGCAGGCGGCAGTGCCGGCGTGCGCACGGTCCGGTTCGCGCTGGGCCCCAGCCTGGGGCAGTGCTGCGGCGGGGTGGTGCACCTGCGTTTCGGCTGCGTGGCGGCGGCAGACGGCGGTGCGCTCGCGCAGCGCCTGGCCCCGGCCCGCGTTCCGGTGGCGCTGTTCGGCGCCGGGCACGTGGGGCATGCGCTGGCGCGGGTGCTGGCGCCCCTGCCGTTCGCACTCATCTGGATCGACAGCCGCGACAGCGTCTTTCCAGCCGAGGCCGAGCGGGCAGGTGCGCAGTGCGAGCATTCCGACCCCGTGCACGCGGCCGTGCCGCAGTTGGCACCGGGCTCGCGCGTGCTCATCATGAGCTTCAGCCACGCCGAGGACCTCGACGTGGTGGGCGCATGCCTCGCGCGCCAGCGCCGCCATGCGGACCTGCCTTTCGTGGGCCTGATCGGCAGCCGCACCAAGTGGGCGGCGTTCTCCCACCGGCTGCAGGCGCGTGGCTTCGGCCCCGAGGAACTGGCGCATGTCACCTGCCCCATCGGCCTGCCGGGCATCGCGGGCAAGGAGCCCGAGGTGATCGCCGTCTCGGTCGCGGCGCAACTGCTCGCCACCCTGCCCGCGGGGCACGCGGGCTGACGAGGGCCGCGCGGCGGCGGGCGGTGCGGGAACGGAACCTGCATACACTCGGGCCACAGGCCGCAGCGGTGCTCGGCGGTGCCCTTCCACCCCTCGTGGAAGCGCACCGTCCGGTGCGCGGCCCTTCAGACTGCTCAGAGCGCCCGCAGTGGTGAGCAGGTTGCCGCACGGCGGGACTTCCAGGACCGTCCGTGCGCGAATCGAGAGACACCATGGAAAGCTACCTCCTCGACTGGGCCAATCTGCTGCTGCGCTGGGTCCACGTCATCACGGCCATCGCCTGGGTCGGTTCGTCGTTCTATTTCGTCTTCCTCGATTCCAGCCTGACCCCGCCGCAGGACGAAGACCTGAAGCGCCAGGGCGTGAGCGGGGAACTCTGGGCCGTGCACGGCGGGGGCTTCTACCACCCGGTCAAGTTCGCGGGCGCGCCGCCGCAGTTGCCCAGCCGCCTGCACTGGTTCTTCTGGGAAAGCTACAGCACCTGGATCAGCGGCTTCGCGCTGTTCACCGTCTCCTACCTCTGGAACGCCAGCACCTACCTCATCGACAAGTCGCGCATGGACTGGGCGCCGGCCACCGCGGTCGGGGTCGCCCTGGCTTTCCTGGCCGTCTTCTGGCTGCTGTACGACGGCATCTGCCGCCTGTTCGGCCCGCGGCGCCACGGCGACGCCATCGTCGGCGCGCTGGTCTTCGTGCTGGTGTGCGCGGCCTCGTGGCTGGCCTGCCACTGGTTCGCCGGCCGCGCGGCCTTCCTGCTGGTGGGCGCGATGATCGCCACCAGCATGAGCGCCAACGTGTTCTTCTGGATCATTCCAGGCCAGCGCAAGGTCATCGCCCAGATGAAGGCTGGCCAGCCGGTGGACCCCGTCCACGGCCAGCGCGGCAAGCAGCGCAGCGTGCACAACACCTACTTCACGCTGCCGGTGCTGTTCTGCATGCTGTCCAACCACTACAGCTTCACGTGGGGCCATCCGCAGAACTGGCTCATCCTCATCCTGATGATGTTCGCGGGCGCGTCCATCCGGCAGTTCTTCGTGATGCGCCACGGCTGGAAACTCGGCCGCAATGCCCATCCGCTGCCCTATGCGCTGGTGGGGTCGGCGGTGATCGTGGGCACCATCGCCGGGCTGCGGCTGTCGCAGCCGGCCGCGCCGGAGCCACGGGCATCCGTGGCCGCCGCCGGGCCCGTGGGCTATGGCCAACTGCAGCCGGTGCTGGCGCAGCGCTGCTACCTCTGCCATGGCGAGCAGGTGCAGATGAAGAACCTGCGCCTGGACTCGCCCGGGTCGGTGGGCCAGCATGCCCAGGCCATCTACCAGCAGGCCGTGGTGCAGAAGCTCATGCCCATGAACAACGCCACGGGCATGACCGATGCCGAGCGCGATCTGCTGCGGCGCTGGTTCGAGTCCGGTGCCGCCGTGCGCTGACGGCGAAGTGCGGCACCGGTTCGCCCCTGGCCCCGAACCGCATCGGCGCCGGGGCCCGCTCAGTGCGCAGGGTGGCCGTGGGATGCCGGCAGGGCCGGGGCGGGAGGCGGCAGTGCCCGGGTGTCGGCCTTGCCGCGGGACGCCGCCGCGGCCGGGCCCTGGGAGGGCTCCGCGGTGCGCCAGGCCAGGCCGCTGGCCGCGCGCTTGGCATCGTGCTTGGCCAGCGCCGCGAGGTTGGCCACTTCTTCCGCACGCCGGATCGACCCGGGCGCGATGCGGGCTGCGCCGATCGCAAGGGTGGTGCACGAGAAGAACCGCTTCACGCCGTGCCGGTCTTCCGCCCAGATGCCACCGGCCCGCCGGGCCGCATCGTCGAAGAGGTTCAGTGCTTCGTGCGCGAACTCGTCCACGATGTGCTGGCAGCGCTGCAGCCAGTCGGTGCTCTGGAAGAGCAGCAGGAAGTCGTCGCCGCCCACATGGCCCACGAAGTCGCGCTGCGAATCGCAATGCGCCACGGCCAGGCGCGCCACCAGGCGGATCATCTGGTCGCCGCGCCAGTAGCCGTAGTAGTCGTTGAACGGCTTGAAGTGGTTCAGGTCGGCATAGCAGGCCACGAAATCCGTGCCGCTGTCGATGAGCCGCTGCATGTGCAGGCTGATGGGGATGTTGCCCGGCAGGAACGTGAGCGGGTTCGCGTGGCGTGCGGCTTCGATGCGTGCCTCGGTCACGCTGCGCACCAGTTGCTCGCCGGTGCCCAGGCCCGCGTAGCGGCCGTTGTCGGTCACGATGAACCCGTCGTTCAGGTAGCGCTGGTCCTGCGATGTGAGGATGCCCACAAGCTGATCGACATCGCAGTCGAGTTCCACCACACGCGGCGCGTGGTTGGCGAAGCCTGCGCAGGGCTTGCGGCCATGCACCTCGCGGAAGTAGAGCGTGGCGTAGTGGTTCATGAACTGCTGGCGGTTGATGAGCGCGATCGGCCTCGCGCCGTCGAGCACCGGCAGCGCATGCAGTTCGGGGTGGGCCTTGAAGAAGGCGGCCACCGTGTCGTTGGTGGTCTCGGCCGTGGCCGTGGGCGCATGCACCACCAGCAGGTTGCGCAGGATGCCCGGGCGCGCGTTCTGGCCGCGGTGGGGCAGGATCGCCACGCGCCGGTCGCGCAGCGCGTCGAGTGCCGGCGTGTCGATCCGCTCGAACGGCGCCGGTGCGGGCCGGCCGAGCAGATAGCCCTGTCCGTAGGGAATGTCGAGGTCGCGCAGCGCGCGCAGGTCGTCCTGCGTTTCGATGCCCTCGGCGATCAGGGTGGTGCCGAACACGTCGGCAATGCCCTTGATGGCCTGCAGCATCTGCAGGTTCTCCGGGTGCGCGCTGATGTCGCGCACGAAGTACTTGTCGATCTTCACGAAATCGGGTCGCGCCTCCGACCAGAGCCGCAGGCTGGAGCGCCCGTCGCCGAAATCGTCGAGCGCGAGCCGCGCTCCCGCGCCATGCACCCACTTGAGTGCCTCGCGCAGCGGGGCCATGTCGGCCACGCGCTCGTGCTCGGTGATTTCCAGCACCACCTGCTCCGCCGAGACCCCTGTCGCCCGGATGGCGGCAGCCACGGACACTCCGCCGCACAGCGAAACGCCCTGCACCAGCGCGTCCGCGCTGATGTTGATGAACAGCCGGCCGGGCGCGGCGCGCTCGCCCCACTGCTGCAGCGCGAGGAACACGCAGAGCAGTTCGAAATCCTGCAGCACGCCTTCCTGGGCCGCGGCCTGCAGCAGGCGGTCCGGGGTGTGCAGCGGCGTGCCTGCGGGGCCGCGGATCAGGGCCTCATGCGCATAGATGCTGCCCTCGCGCAGATCGGCCAGCGGCTGGAAGACGCAGTAGAGCCCGCCATCCCGCATGAGCCGCGCCAAAGGGCCCGCGCCCTGGCGGGCTGCAGGCGACAGCGAGGCGAGCACCCTTTCCCGCAGGGCGCCTTCATGGGCGGGTGGGGGTGTTACTTTCATACACAACTGCCGACACCTTAACCCGTGCGGGTGACAGCGAAGTGACGGCGGGCGCCCGCATGGCGGAATGTCAGGTTTGCAGGTGTGGGTCGGCGCGCAGATCGGCGTAATCCACCGCGTATTTCACCAGCGCGGCCTGGCCGTCGATGCGCAGCTTGCGGCGCAGGTGCAGCCGGTGGGTCTCGACCGTGCGCACCGATGTGCCCAGGAGCTGGGCAATATCCTTGTTGGAGCGACCGTCGGCGAGCAGCCGGAGCACGGCGGCCTCGCGCGGCGTGAGCGACCGCGCGGACGGCTCCGCGCCGGGCAGGCCGTCCACTAGCGCCCGCACGCTGTCGCTGAAATACCGCCCGCCCGCGTGCACGGTCTCGATGGCTTCCACCAACTGCCGGGCCGGCGCGTCCTTGAGAACATAGCCCTGCACCCCGAGGCCCACGGCACGCCGCACGTATTCACCATCCTGGTGCATCGAAAGCACCAATACGCGCACCAGCGGGAAGCGGTCGCGGAAGACCGTGGCCAGGTGGATACCGCTCGCGTCGGGCATGCGGATGTCGGTCAGCACGATGTCGGGCAGGAGCGCTGCGGCCGATTCCACCGCTTCCTGGACGCCGCCGGCCTCTCCGGCCACGCGGATGTGCGGCGTGGCCTCCAGCCGCATGCGCACGCCGTCGCGCACGAGGGGGTGATCGTCCACCAGCAGGACACGGATGGGGTGGTGGGGGAGGGGTTCGTCGGTCATGCAGGCACCTGGGATGGCTCGAAGCCGGAAGAAATGGCGGCCCTGGGGCCGGCCCGCAGGTCCAGCACCGCGAGGATGCGCGTGCCCTGGCGGCCGGAGGCGATGGCGAAACGGCCTCCCAGGCCTTCGATGCGTTCACGCATGTTGCGCAGGCCAATGCCGCCCTGTCCGTCGCTCTGCACGCGCTGCACGTCGAAGCCCCGGCCATCGTCCAGGATCGACAGGCTCACGCGCCAGCGCGTGAAGCGCAGCAGCACCTCCACGTGCGAGACGCCCGCATGCATGCGCGCATTGGTCAGCGCCTCCTGGGCCACGCGGAACAGCGCGGTGCCGTGGCTCGTGGGCAGCGGCCCGGCTTGGCCGCGCAGGGTGAAGCGCACATCGAATGCGCCCTGCTCCTTCACTTCCTGCACCATGAGGGCGAGCGCGGCCGCGAGGCCGAGGTCGTCGAGCAGCGCGGGCCGCAGGCCGTGGGACACGCGTCGGATCTCCAGCAGCGCATCGTTCAGGCGGTCGAGGCCCTGGTCCAGCATGTCGCGCGGAGCCTGCACGGCGCGCGCGGCGGTCCACTGCACCTGCGCCGTCTCCAGCAGGAACTTGGAAGACACCAGCACCTGCACGACGCCGTCGTGCAGCTCGCGCGCCACGCGCACGCGCTCTTCCTCCTGGGAATGCACCACGCGCTGCGCGAGCCGGCGCAGCTTGGCGCTGGCCACGCGGTGGTCGCTCAGGTTGAGCGCGAGGCCGGCCAGGCCGATGAGGACGATGCACAGCGCGGCGATGCCATAGATGCGCCGCCGCGTGCCGTCGATGTTCTCCTGCGCGGCGCGGTCGATGTTGCGCAGCGTTTCCTGCACGTCGTCCAGGTAGAGCCCGGTGCCCAGCACCCAGTCCCAGCCGGGCAGCGTGGTGACGTAGGCGAGCTTGGGCACGGTGAGGCGGGACGACGGTTTCTGCCAGGGGTAGCGCACCATGCCGCCGCCCTGGCGGGCCTTTGCCAGGATGAGGTTGGCAGGGGCCTGGCTGTGGGGATCGGCAGGGTCGCACAGGTCCACGCCCGACAGCCCCATGTGCTGCGCGTCCAGAAGCACGGTGCCTTCGCGGTCGTAGACGAAGAAGTACCCGTCCTTGCCGAACTGCATGCGTGCGAGCAGGGCAAGCGCCTGGCGCTTGCGCGCCTCGGCATCCAGGCCCTCGGCCGCGATGCGCTCGAGGGCGCTCTGCGCCAGTTGCACGTAGTGGCGCAGCTCGGTCTCCTTGCTGTGCAGGTAGGCCGATTCCACGAGTTCGCGCTCCTGCTGGGCCAGCTTCAGGGTCTGGTGGCGCGCCGTCACCGCCACGGAGCCGAGCGCCATCAGGATCGGCAGCGTGGACAGCAGCAAGAGCTTCAGCCGCAATTGCATGGATGGTTTCTCGCGAGGGTAGGCAGGCGACTATCCGCCCGGGATCGATAAAGTCAACCGGGTTATTTCCGTGGGAACCCATCGATTCCGCATATCGGTGACCATATGTAATCTATTTCGGTGGCGCCATTCCCCGATATTCTCGAATGGCAGGATATTGAAGAGGTCGATGGACGATTAATCTCCACAATGGTGCCCGAGTTTCCGATGGCGCCCGCCGCTGGTGCATGGAGTGAGTGGATGCTTATGTCTCATGCCTCTGGAAATTGAGGCCCGATGCCCAGCACGATACATGCCAGCCGCGACGTGGAGACGCCATGGTCCGGGGGCTGCGTAGTACTGCGCAGGGCCTTCTGCGTAATGCTGCGTAAGGGAAAAATGTGCTTTGGTTCAGGGGGAATCCGCTGCCAGAATTCTTTCGCGGATCCGGATTACCCGTGATATTGAAAACCCTGGTGGTCGATTATCGGGCGGAGCGCAAAAGCGGTATGGACCATGCAGGAGGCCGGCGAATGCCGATGCTGCGCTGCAATATCTCCATGCCATGCCTGTCTTGCGTTTTTGAAATGAGGAACGTCATGGAGTTTCGGTATCCCCTTTCCCGTGCAATGGGGCTGTGCCTCGCTGCGCTGGCGACCGGCCTGCTCACGGGGTGCGCCGCGCCGGCCAAGCGCGAAGTGCTCTCCACCACGCAGATCTATCCCGCGATCGGGCCTTATTCGCAGATGGTGGCGCATGGCAACACGATCTATTTCTCGGGCGTGCTGCCGCTCAATGCCGCAGGCAATGCGGTGCAGGGCACCACCATCGAGGAGCAGACCCGCGCCGTGCTGGACTTCATCGGCGCCAAGCTGCGGTCGCAGGGCCTGTCGCACGAGGACGTGCTGGCCACCACCGTCTACATGAAGGACCTCGGCGAGTTCGCCGCCATGAACAAGGTCTACGGTGAGTACTTCCGCAGCGCCGCGCCCGCGCGTGCCACGGTGGAAGTGGCGCGCCTGCCGCGCGACGTGAAGATCGAAATCGCAGCGGTCGTCGGCCGCCGCTGAAGGCCCGGTTGTTCCCAGGAGGATTCCCATGATCGAAACCCACCCGATGGCGGCCGCTGCCGCCGACGCTTCCCCGGTCCTCGAGCTGTCCGCCGCGGCGCCGCGCTGGAGCGCGAAACGGCGCGACTTCCTGCGCATGCTCGGCTACGGCGCGGGCGCCGCCACGCTCGGGCCGCTGGTGGCCGCATGCGGCAGCAGCGGCGCGCAGACGGCTGCCGAATCCCTGCGTGCGCAGCTCGTGCGCGACGAGGCGTTCTGGTCGGGCGTGCAGGACATGTTCGTGCTCAAGCCCGAGAAGACCTACATGAACATCGGCACCGGCGGCTCGATGCCCAAGCTGGTGCTCGACATCTTCGACACCGAGAACCGCAAGAAGGCGGCCGACTCCGGCAGCGGATACGGCAACCTGCTGGACCTGCGCAAGCAGGTGGCGCCGGGCTTCGGCGTGGATGCCGACGAACTGGCCTTCTCCGCCAACACCTCCTCGGGCATGTGCCATGCCATCCTCGGCATCGACTGGCAGCGCGGCGACGTGGTGGTGACCACCAACCACGAGCATGGCGGCGGCGACACGCCGCTCAAGATCGCGACGGACCGCTACGGCATCGAGGTGTCGCGCATCGCCATGCCCGTGGGCAACAACCAGACCGCCGCCACCTACGTGAACCTGTTCGACGAGCGCATCCGCGCGCTCAAGGCCCAGGGCAAACGCGTGCGCGCCATGATGTGGTCGTCTCCCCACGTACAAGACCGGCACCATGCTGCCGATCGCGGAGCTGATGGCCGTCGTGAAGGCGCACGAGCTCATCAGCATCGTGGACGGCGCGCACCTGCCGGGCATGATGGCGTACAACTACGCCGAGCTGGGCATGGACTTCATGTCGGGCGCAGGGCACAAGTGGCAGTGCGGTCCCGGCTCCACGGGCATCCTGATCGTGCGCAACAAGATGCGCGCCTCCAATCCGCTGCCCCTGCCCAAGTGGTACCCGATCCACACGAGTTCGTACGCGGCCAAGGACCGCACCACCAACGGCACCGAGACCTACGACATCGCCGCCACCATCACGAGCTGCGGCAGCCTGCACACCCCCATGTTCCAGGCGCTCGCGCAGGCCTGCGCGCAGTGGGACGGCATCGGCCGCAAGAAGATCGAGACCTACGACCTCACGCTCTCGTCCTACCTGAAGGAAAAGATCGCGGAGCGCTGGGGCGTCGATGCCCTGTATTCGCCCAAGGACGACCCGAAGCTGCTGTCCGCGCTCACCTCGTTCAATCCGTTCCCCAACAAGGACGATGTGATGAACGCGCAGAAGTCCAGCACCTTCGTGGCGCGCATGCTGAGCGACTACCCGCAGGGCTTCGTGATCCGCAGTGCCGACTTCCCCGTCATCGGCGCGGCGGGCAACCACTACGGTATCCGCGTGTCCACCCACCTGTGGCACGACGCGCGCGACATCGACCTGCTGGTCGATGCCATGTGGGATCTCTCGCGCAAGATCTGACGCGCCGAGGCGCTGCAACGAAAAAGAGCGCGGGAAGCGATTCCCGCGCTCTTCATGCTTTCAGCCGCAGCGGGCTTCAGAAACGGTGGCGGATGCCCACGCCGAAGCTGTTGCCCTTGGTCTGGGCGGTGATGCGGTCGTTCATCAGCATCGCGTACACGTCGGTCCGCTTGGAGAGGAAGTAGTCGTAGCCCACGGTGAAGGTCTTGCGGTCGATGTCGGTCTGCGTCATCTCGGTCTTCACCCATTCGACGATCACCTTGCCGGAGGGCCCCGTGGGAACGGAGGCGCCCAGCTGCACCGTCTTGGCCTTGTTGGGCGTGTTGTCGGCCTTGGCCTCGCCGTAGCTCAGGTAGGGCTTGACCACCTCGAAGTCGTAGGCACCCAGCAGCATCCAGTCCTTCTTCGTCGTTCCCAGGTACGCGCCCTGGCCGGGGTTGCCGATCTGGTCACGCTCATAGAAGCCGGTCACCGTGAGCGGCCCGCCGAAGTAGAAGAAATTCGCGCCCACGTTCTTGCGGCCGTTGCTGTTCGGCTGCTCGCCGAACTGGTACTGCAGGTTCGCGGAGAAGCCGCCGAACTTCGGCGTGCTGTAGACGATCTGGTTGCTCCAGCCCGTGTCGGCGGGGGTCGTGGCGGCCCAGCCGGTGCCATTGAACAGCGGCACGTTCATGTGCAGGATCAGCGGCGAGAACGTGAACGAGTCGCCCAGCGGATTGCCGACCACCGAGGGCAGGAAGTTCGGCGCCATCCAGCGGCCGATCAGCACCGAGCCGAAGTCGCCCGACAGGCTCACGTTGGCATCGCGTGAAAAGAACGTGTCGTTGGCGAAGCGGCCCGGCGTACCGGTGTCGGCCTGGAAGAACGACGTCAGCTGGAAATTGGCCTTGAGGCCGCCGCCCAGGTCCTCCGTGCCCTTGAACCCGAACCACGACGTGGTGAGCCCGCCGCTGTTGACCACCGAGCGGCGGCCCGCATCGCCGGCCATCTTCATGGAGCCGGCATAGAGGTCCGAGAGGCCGGTGAGCTGGACCGTGCTTTGCGCGTGGGCGCTGGCGGCCAAGAGCAACGCTGCGCCGAGCGCTATCCGATTTTTTTTCATGGGAATCCCGTCCACAACAACAAAGAAGAAAGGAAAAGGAAGATTGGCGAGGGGTACGCCGTGCATCCCGCGCAAAGCCACGGCCGTCCGTGCACGCCTTCCGCCGGGAACGGGACGGGCATGAGCAAGTAACGTGCCGAAACACTGCACCGCCTTGGGCTCCGTCCCGGGGGCGCAGGTCTCCGGGCGGCACCGGGCAGGGGCGAGCCCCGCATTTGACTTTGCTCAACACGTACGTAGCCGTGCCGCGCCACAGTGCAGGCCATGTTCCCCATGCCTTCCACCGATTCCTCCGCGCCGTGCGAAGTGGTTGCCGCCGGCCAGCTGCTGCGCCAGCGCCGCCAGCAGCCCGCTTCGGTGCTGTACCTCGACAGCGGCCGCGTGGTGTTCGGCGTGCGCGAGGACGGGCAGCTCCGGCACCAGCTCGGTGTGGTGGAAGGGCCGTTCTGGCTCGACGCCGCATCGGCGCTGCTGGGCCAGCCCTGCCCGGTCGACATGGTGGCGGACTCGCGCGTGCAACTGCGCCGCATGCCGCTCATGGCCTTCCGCGACGAGGTGGCCCTGCTGCCGGCCTCGGCGCAGCGGCTCGTGCGCGACATGGCCTCCGGCTATCTGCAGCAGACCGAACTGGCCGTGAGCCGGCTTGCCCAGGATGCCGAGGCCCGCTGCGCGCAATGGCTGCTGCGCCATGCCGAGCAGGACGGTACCGGTGCGCTGCGGGTGATGCTGAGCCAGCGCAAGCGCCTGATCGCCGCGCAACTGGGCATTGCCCCGGAAACACTCTCGCGCGTGCTGCGCCACCTGCGCGAGCACGGGCTCATCGCGGGCACGGGCAATGTGCTCACCCTGCCGCAGCCTGCGGAGTTGCGCCTGGTGGCGGGTGGCTGACCATGGCCGGGGCAGGCCGGGTGCCTGGTTGATGCCCTGAGCGGGCGCCGCGCCATCGGGGTTCTCCCGGGGCGGTCCCTGCGGGTTCTACCCAACGCCACCCCCGGGGGGGCTGCGTATATTCGTTTGCAAGGCCCGGCATCGCCGGGAGCGAATCCTTCCGCCAACGAACACCCGCCGCCCCCGCATGCACCGCACCCCCCCGCCGCACCGGCCCGCCGCCGGCCGTCCGCGCGCTACGCCTGGAGCGTGCCGCCGGGGCTCCGGTCCGGGTGCGGTCGCCGATCCTGCCGGCCTGGCCGCGGCGCCGCGGGAGGGCGGGGCTTGAGTGCGCCGTCGGCCCCTCGGGCCGCCATCGGGCGGGGGCGCCTGAGGGCCTTCGCCACCGTGCACGACGGGCACGACGGCGGCTGGCTGCTGCCCGGCTCGCTGGTGCTGCGCACCATCGCTGCCGCCGTCCTGGCGGTGCTGCTGGCCGGCGGCGCTTCGGCGTGGCTGGTGGCGCGCGCGGCACAGCAGGATGCGCTGCAGCGCCTCATGGACCGGCAGACCGACGAGGTCGAGGCCATCGCGCGGCTGCTCTCCAGCAAGATCGAGCAGAACCAGCGCGTGCTGGCCACCGTGGCCGAAAGCATTCCGGTGTCGATGATCGACGCGCCCGATGCGTTGGACTCGCTGCTGCGGCAGGGCCTGCCCGCCGCCCGCATCTTCGACGCGCTGCAGATCGCGCGGCGGGACGGCAGCCTCAGCCTGCAGTGGCAGAACGGCCGCCCGCACGACGGCGCGGAACTGGACCCGGCCGAGCGCGACCAGCTGCGGCGCACGCTGCTGGAGGGCAAGCCGCTCGTGTCGGGCGTGATCGGCGCCGGACCCGCCGACGGTCGCGTGATGTTCACCCTGCCGCTGCGCGGCGCGGAAGAGGGCGGCGTGCAAGGGGCCCTGGCGGGCACGCTGCGGCTGCAATCGCAGGGCCTCCTGCCGCCCTCGATGGCGCTGCCGGCGCGGGCCGATTCCCGGCTGGTGGTCTTTGCGCGCGACGGCACCATCCTGGCGCACCCGGACCCGGCGCGCGTGCTCGGGCCGGTGCGCAGCGAAGCCGGCCTGGCGCAGGTCTACGACCGTGCCCTGCAGGGCGGGCAGGCGGCCGTGGTGGGGCGGGGATTCTCCGAAGTGGTGGCCGGGCAGGTGGTGAGCGTGGCGGGCCTGCCCCTGCCGCAATGGCTCGTGGCCCGGGTGAGCGATTCGCGGGCCGATCTCGATGCGCTGGCCGGTGCGCGTCAGCGCGGTGCGGTGCGTGCCGCTGCCGCGACGGCGGGCATCGCACTGCTGGCGGCACTGGCCATCGCCGTGCTGGCGCAGCCCCTGGCGCGGCTGCGTCGCCGGGCCGAGCGGGCCGGCGGGCAGGGGCTGCCGGACGACGATGCGCCCTGGCCGGGCGGCACCGGCGAAGTGGACGCGATCGCCAGGGCCTGCCGCACGCTGGGCGACCGGCACACCGCGCTGCAGTCGCGGGCCGATGTGCTGCAGGACCAGTTCCAGGCCGTGCTCGACCACGCGCCGGCCGGCATCGTCATCACGCGCGCCGGCCTGCTGGAGGTGGTGGGGCTGGAAGCCTGCCGCATGCTCGGCTACGAGCCCCATGAATTGCAGGGCCAGCCCGCACGGTTGCTCTACATGAGCGATGCCGCGTATGCCGATCTCGGCCGGCGCGTGCGGGCCGAGTTCGCCGCCCACGGGGCCTTCGACGGAGACGTGTGCTTCGTGCGCAAGGACGGCGGCGCCGTGTGGGCGCGCGTGCTGGGCCGTGCGGTGCGCGGCGGCGGCGCGCCCGAGCCGGGTGGCACCGTCTGGATGCTGGAAGACCTCACCGCGGCGCGCGAAGCCCGCAAGCAGGAAGACTGGTCGGCCGGGCACGATCCGCTCACGCAACTGGCCAACCGCGAGGCCTTCCAGCAGCGGCTGCATGCGCTGCTGTCCGATCGCGCACCCCGGCCCTTCGCTGCGCCGCCCGGGCGACATGGCGAGGCCGTCCCGCCGCCGCAGGCTCCGGCCGCCGCCCTGGGCGCCATGGGTGTTGCCGCGGTCCATGCCACCGCTTCCGCGGAGGGGGCGAGCCCGCCGCCGTCCCCGGAGGAAGGGGCGGGCGTGATGCTGTTCCTCGACCTCGACCACTTCACGGTGGTGAACGCCATCGCCGGGCACGACGCGGGCGACGACGTGCTGCGCCATGTCGGCCGGCTCATCGAGAACCAGGTGCGGCACGTGGGCTGGGCCGCGCGGCTCGGCGGCGACGAATTCGCCGTGGTGCTGCCCGGCTGCCCGCTCGCCCGCGGGCTGGCGATCGCCACCCAGCTCTGCGCGGCCGTGCATGCCTGGGAGCCGGCCTACAACGGACGCGCCTACACCCTCGGCGTGAGCATCGGCCTCGTGCCGCTGGGCGGGGGCATCTACGACGTCTCGGGTGTGCTGCACGCGGCCGACATGGCCTGCTACGAAGCCAAGCGCGCAGGGCGCAACCGCGTGGAAGTGCGGTGGCTGTACCCGGAAGGCCCGGCCGCTTTACCGGTGGGCGGCACGGACACGGCCTGATTCCCAGCGGCCGGGCAATGGCGGATCCGAAGGGACGGGAACGCGCACGCATGCCTGCCGATCCGCCCGTTGTCGAGTGCTGCGTGGAAACATTCTGTTCTTTGGAACGGATGCGGTGGCGGGCCCCCGCGAAGCGGCCACTGTGGGCATAGTGCGTGCCGCGCCTGCCTCATCGGCCGGGTGCGATTGGGGCCCGCCGACATGGCGGGCTGTGCCGGCACGCAAAGGAATAAAAGAACAATGTCGCTTGCTTACTGGTTCCGGGAGGGACCTGCGGAGCCCATCGAGAATGGGCGGATTCAATACGGACCGGGGAAGGGGTTGCCCAAGCTGGTGTTCGAGGGGCTGAACAACGCGCAGAAGCTTGTGCAGAAGATCGCTACCGTCGATCCGGTGCGCAAGAAGATCATCCTGATCCAGCCGGGGGAGAAAACCCTGTATGTCTCGGGTTTGCGGGAACGGGGCGTTCCCGGGTATCTGTATCTGTTCGCCCATGCGTCCGCCATCAGCCTTCAGGGGGTGAGAAATATTGGAACGATCACAGATGTCATTCATCGAAGCGGTCTCTGGCAAAGGCAACCGATCCTGATCGATGCCTGTAATGCCGGGGCTTCACCCGATGGCGTTGCCAGTGCCCTGGCCGGCGCCTTGCGCACCCACGTCACGGCGCCCACCACGCTCACCTGGAACCATCCCCTGGGTGGCTCTGCCATTGGACAGGGCAGCTTCGAGAAGCTGCCGGGCGTGCTGGGCCGGCTGCCCATCCCCGATTTCCTGCGCCCGGGGCAATGGCGCACCTGGGGGCCGGATGGCCAACCCATCGCCACCACGCGCACCTCGCCGCGCGATGGGGGCGAGCTCGTCAAGGGCCCGCTGGCCCAGGAACTGCGGAGGAAGCCATGATGCTGCGATGGTGGAAACGCATCGGCTGCGGATTTCAACGGCTTCTGATCTCTTCTCTTGCGATCGCCGCCTACACCGCATGGTGGTGGATCGACAGCGCACGCACCTGCGATACGCAGGACGAATACAACCTTCGCGGCATTTGCCTCATGCGGGTCCAGGAACGTGCCGAGCAGGGCGACAACGCCGCGCAGTGGGCCTATGGGCACTATCTTGAAGCCGAAAGCAAGCAGGCAGAGGCCCAGTTCTGGCAGCGCAAGGCGATGCATGGCGTGCGCACTGGACTCGGCCTGCGCGACAGCATGGAAGCCTACTGCGACCGTGTTCCGGGTTTCGAGGCGCGGACCGTCGAATCCATCATGCTGCGCGTTGCGGAGAACAGCCCCGATGCGCATCTGCGCCTGCTGCAGCTCTACACCTACCCCGGCTGTGGCGCCTTCGACCTCGATAAAGCCAGCGCGCAGATTCCCCGGTTGACCCAGTGCGCGTACCTTGCCATTGCCCGCTATCTGCGCACCGCCGAGGAAAAGCGGTATCGCGTACCGCCTCGGATCCGGGCTGCGATCGAGTCCAACATGGAGCGCTGCGCTCAGGAGTTGGCGAACCCACCTCCCCAGGGCACGACAGTCCGCGAAATCATGCCGGTACGGCAAGAGGAT
Organism: Paracidovorax konjaci; assembly: GCF_900112675.1. GTDB lineage: Bacteria > Pseudomonadota > Gammaproteobacteria > Burkholderiales > Burkholderiaceae_C > Paracidovorax > Paracidovorax konjaci. Next base: position 237,012 of record NZ_FOMQ01000001.1, read on the forward strand.
CTGGACGATCTGGCGCGCAGACTCGCTGCACTCAAGCCCTGAGACACCCCTTGCCGACGGCCCTGGCGACAACAGGGCATGCCGCCGGGTCCCTGCGCATGGCGGCAGCGGCCTTCACCCGTCCTGCACGCCCCCGAGCGCCCGCAGCACGTTCTCCGCCGTGGCCGGCGCCACCAGCTGCACCGGACCCGCGTCGCCCCGCGCTGCCGCCACGGCCTCGCGCAGGGCTTCGTACACGCTGATGGCCAGCATGAAGGGCGGTTCGCCCACGGCCTTGCTGCCGCCCACGTTGTCCTCGCGGTTGGCCTCGTGCCAGAAGGCCACGCGGAAATGCGCGGGGATGTCGCCCGTGGCCGGGATCTTGTACGTGCTGGGCGCATGGGTGGCCAGGCGGCCTTCGGCGTCCCACACGAGCTGCTCGGTGGTCAGCCAGCCCATGCCCTGCACGAAGCCGCCCTCGACCTGGCCCAGGTCGATCGCCGGATTGATGCTGCGGCCCACGTCGTGGAGGATGTCCACGGCCAGCACCCGGCTCTCGCCCGTGAGGGTATCGATCGCCACCTCGGTGCAGGCTGCGCCATAGGCGAAGTAGTAGAACGGGCGCCCCGTGAGCGTGGCCTTGTCGTAGTGGATCTTGGGCGTGCGGTAGAAGCCGTCGCTCCAGAGCTGGATGCGGTTGGCGTAGGCGGCCTTGACCACGTCGCTCCAGGCGTGCGATGCCTTCGGGGTCTGGATGCGCCCGCTCTCGAAGCGCACGGCGCCCGCGCCGCAGCCGTCCATGCCGGCGACGAAGGCCGCCAGGTTGTCGCGCACGTGCCGGGCCGCGTACTGGGCGGCGCGGCCATTGAGGTCGGTGCCGCTCGACGCCGCCGTGGCGCTGGCGTTGGGCACCTTGCCCGTGTCGCTCGCGGTCACGAGCACGCGCGCCAGCGGCACGCCCAGCTCGTCGGCCACGATCTGCGCCACCTTGGTGTGCAGGCCCTGGCCCATCTCGGTGCCCCCGTGGTTCACCTGCACGCTGCCGTCGGTGTACACGTGCACCAGCGCGCCGGCCTGGTTGAACAGCGTGGCGGTGAAGCTGATGCCGAACTTGACCGGCGTGAGCGCCAGCCCGCGCTTGAGCGTGCGGTGCTGCGCATTCCAAGCGGAAACTGCCTCATGCCGCCGTCGATATTGAGAAGTTTGCTCTAGTTTCGGTAGCAAATCGTGCAGGACGTTGTCTTCCACCGCCATCTGGTAGTGGGTGACGTTGCGCTCCTGCAGGCCGTAGAGGTTCGCCAGCCGCACGTCCAGCGCGTCGCGGCACAGCGCGCGCGCGATGTCGCCCAGGATGGTCTCGATCGCGATCACGCCCTGCGGGCCGCCGAAGCCGCGGAACGCCGTGTGGCTCTGCGTGTTCGTCTTGCAGCGGTACGAGGCAATCTCCACGTCTTCGAGGAAATACGCGTTGTCGCAGTGGAATACCGCGCGGTCGGCCACCGGCCCCGAGAGATCGGCCGAGAAGCCGCAGTTCACCGCCATGCGCAGCCGCAGCCCCTGGATGCGGCCCGTGCCGTCGAAGCCCACATCCCAGTCGTAGGCGAAGGGGTGGCGCTTGCCCGTCACCATGAAGTCGTCGTCGCGGTCCAGCCGCAGCTTCACGGGCCGGCCGGTCTTGTGCGCGGCCACGGCCGCCCACACGGCCAGGTGCCCGGCCTGCGTCTCCTTGCCGCCGAAGCCCCCGCCCATGCGCCGGCAGGCGACGGTGACGGCGTGGCTGTCGATGCCCAGCGCGTGCGCCACCCAGTGCTGCACCTCGCCAGGGTGCTGGGTGCTCGAATGGATGTGCCACTGGCCCTGTTCCTGCGGCAGCGCGTAGGCGATCTGGCCTTCGAGGTAGAAATGCTCCTGCCCGCCCACTTCCAGGGTGCCGTGCAGCCGGTGGGGCGCGGCCGCCAGGGCGGCGTGCGCGTCGCCGCGGCGCACGACCACCGGGGGGAGCACGTAGCTCTCCTGCGCGAGCGCCTCGTGCACCGACAGCACCGGCGGCAACGCCTCGATGTCCAGCCGCACCTGCCGCGCCGCGCGGCGGGCCTGCATCACCGTGTCGGCCAGCACCAGCCCGACCACCTGGCCCGCGAACTGCACCGTGTCCTGCGCGAACACGGGTTCGTCGTGCGCGAAGGCCGCCAGCACCGGATCGCCCGGCACGTCCCGCGCGAGCACCACGCCGCGCACGCCCGGCAGGGCCAGCGCACCGCCGGCCTCCACGCCGCGCAGGCGGCCGTGCGCCACGGGCGAGAGGATCGGCGCGGCATGCAGCGTGCCCTTCACCTCGGGCAGATCGTCGATGTAATGCGCTCCGCCCATGACCTGGGCACGGGCGCTCTCGTGGAAGGACGAGGCGCCCACGGCGCGGCGCGCGCTGCGGGGCTCGGCATCCAGCCCCGGGGGCGGCGCCTCCCCGGCCATGGGGCCGGCGGCCCCTGCGGCGTCCGCGCGCGCGGCCACCGGGTCGTCGCCCGCATCGCGGCTCAGCAAAGCGTCGGCGCCCGGTGCCGCGGTGGAGGGGCCGTCGCGCCGGTTCATACCCGCTCCTCCACCCAGGTCACCGGGCCGAGGCCATCCAGCGAGAAGGGCGGGGCGCCGGCCTCCGCGGCCTCGGGACTCTCCAGCCAGCAGCGCTGCAGCAGCGATGCCAGCACCGCGCGGCGGTAGGCGCCGCTCGCGCGCATGTCCGAGATGGGCGAGAACTCCGCCTGCAGCGCCGCGCCCGCCGCCAGCGCGGCGGCCTCGGTCCAGGGCCGGCCGGCGAGCGCGGCTTCGGCCGCCCGCGCGCGCGACGGCACGGCCGCCACCCCGCCCGCGCCGATGCGCGCCGCCTGCACGGTGCCGCCCTGCAGCGTCAGGTGCACGGCAAGGCACACGGCCGAGATGTCGTCGTCGAACCGCTTGGACACCTTCCACGCGGCCAGCCGGTCGTGCGGGCCGGGCAGCGGCACCTCGATGCGTGCCACGATCTCGTCGGGCGCCAGCAGGTTGCGCCGGTAGCCGGTGTAGAAATCCTCCAGCGCGACCGTCCGCTCGCCGCGCAGGCTGGCCAGCGCGATCCGCGCGCCCAGCGCGATCAGCACGGGCATCGAGTCGCCGATCGGCGAGCCGTTGGCGATGTTGCCGCCCAGCGTGCCCGCGTTGCGCACCGGCAGGCCCGCGAAGCGCTCGGCGAAGCGCTGCAGCACCGGCCAGTGGCCGGCCAGCGCCGCGAACGCATCGGTGAGCGTGGCCGCCGCGCCGATGGCGAGCAGGCCGGGCCGGGACTCGATGCGGCACAGCTCCTGCGCGCGGGTGACGTCCAGCATCCGGCCGAACTGGCGGTGCTGCTTGGTGATCCACAGGCCCACGTCGGTCGCGCCGGCCACCACCTGGGCGTCGGGGTGCGCCGCGCGGGCCGCCAGCACGCCGGCCAGGGTGGTCGGCGCCAGGTAGGCATCCTCGCTGGCCGGGTTATGGGTCAAATCTGCTCCATGCCGCCGGATCTGTTCATTTGTTTGCTCTAATTTTTGTAGCAAAACGGTGTCGTCCAGCCGGTGGACGGGCCACTCGCCCATGCGCTGCGCGGCCTCCAGGATGGGGCGGTAGCCCGTACAGCGGCAGAGATTGCCCGACAGCTCCACCGCCGCGCGCTCCCGCGTGATGGCGCGGCCCTGGCAGACATGGTTCTGGTACATGGCGAACAGGCTCATGACGAAGCCCGGCGTGCAGAAGCCGCATTGCGAGCCGTGGCACTGCACCAGCGCCTCCTGCGCGGGGTGCAGCGGCCGCGCGGCGGGCGGCGTGGGCGTATCGGCCGCCGCGTCCGGCGCGGCAGCGCGCTGGATGAGCGGGTCCTGCGCCAGGTCCTCGGCCGTCCAGAGCGCCATGCCGTCGATCGAATGCGCGAGGCGGATGCAGCTGTTCACGGCCTGCAGCCGCACCCGGCCCTCCACCGCCGAGCCCAGCACCACCGTGCACGCCCCGCAGTCGCCTTCGCCGCACCCTTCCTTCGTTCCGCAATCGCCCAGATCCTCGCGCAGCAGCTCCAGCAGCGTGCGGTCGGGCGGCACGCCGCCCAGCTCCACGGGCTGGCCACGGCGGATGAATCGGAGCGGACGGGACGGGGGCATGCGCGGGGCTTTCTGAAGAGGGCGGCCCCGGCTCCGCTGGGCGGAAGCCGGGCCGGGCGGCGTGGACCTGGACGCAAAGCGTATACCGTCCGGGCACGGGCCGCCATTGCAAATTCGGTGCCAGTGGACCGCCTGCCCGCGTTCCAGCGCTTGCCCGCTAGCGTTCGCAGTCCTCGCACACGTAGAAATACGCGTCGCCCTCCCTGCCGTTCACCAGGGGTGCGAGGTACGCGACGCCGCTGTCCGCGGCGAACGCCATGCGCATGCGGTGGCCATCGGAGAAGGTCACTTCGACCGGGGCGCTCGTACATTCCCCGAAGGCGCCGTAATGGTTCATCACCGCGATCTGCGAAACGGGAAAAGCCTTGCGCAGGTAGGTGCGCACATGCCGCGGAGTGATGGCGCGGGAGCGCGGCGGGGGCGAAGCGCAAGGCTGGTTGTCGGCATCGAAGAACCGCGCACTGCGGATCTTCACGCTGCGCACGGAGCCCAGGGGGTGGGGATAGGGCCGGACCTCGTTGCGGCGCCTGTCTTCCTGATCCTGGGCGTCGGGCGCTGGCTGCGAGGCCGCGGAGCTGGCTCGGGATGGAGCGGAAGCGGTCGCGGAATACACAGGCCGAAGGGCGCAGGCCGCCAGCAGAACGAGGCATGCGGCACGCAGCCCCCTGGACTGAAGGGGGCGGATCCCGGTGTTCATTGCCATACGGCCGTTCCCGCTTCGGTCGGGTTCTTGCGGCTGACGGTGGGGTGCTTGAACACTTCTCCGGCAGGAATGGACAGCGACATGGCGAGTTCGCCGATCAGCCACTGAAGCGAGGCGTTCTGTGCATTCGTGACCGGTTCGTAGACGGCGTGCTGATTGAAATAGCGTTCCTTGTCGATGGGCGTCGCGTTCACGGGCGGCGTTTTCCCCGGCGGAAGCGCAGGGCGGCCCACGAGTTCGATACCTAAGCTGTCCACATTCGAAGGGTATCGAACGGGGACGGACTTTTGCATTTCAATCTTGTGCATTCTTTGGGGAGCGGCTGTTTCCGGATTGCTTTTGGACAATGCGAACTCTGCAGGCTTGCAGCGAAGTTCGGCCAGGCACCTGGCCAGTAGCGGCCCTACGTGATGCGTCCTCTTTCTGACGGATGCCGTTTGATAAACAGTGCCGTCCTTGTCGATCAGGAAATGGGCACCATTGGCATTGGCCAATCCGTAGCTGTTGAATGTGCTCGCTGCCGTGCCGGATCCTGTTTGGTGGACGATGATTCCGCGAACCTGCTCGAGCGGTTGTCTTTCTATCTGGCTGAAGCGGCGCGGCACGATTCCTGCGTTCACGATCATGCCTTGATCGTTGATGGTGAGCATTTTTGGGTCCTCCGTTTTCTTTTGATGGGTGTTCTTTGGCTCCCGAGGCAGCTCAAGAGCACGGTGAACAATGTAGAGGGCTGTGTCTGCCTGCCTGTGACAAGGCGTGAGAGACAGCTTTCGGGCACCCGCCGATTCCGCTTTCAGCTTTTCAAACCAAGAGACAATCGCCCGATGAATCCTCCTGTCCCCCCGCAAGCTCCCGCCGGTGTTCCGCCGCGCCTGCAGCTCGCGGGCATCACCAAGCGCTACCCCGCCGTGGTGGCCAACAGCGGCGTGTCGCTTACCGTGCAGCCCGGCGAGGTGCATGCGGTGCTCGGCGAGAACGGTGCCGGCAAGTCCACGTTGATGAAGATCATTTACGGGTCGGTAAAACCGGACGAGGGATCGGTGTGGTTCGATGGCCGGCCCGTGGACATCCGCAATCCGCAGGAGGCGCGGCAGCTCGGCATTGCGATGGTGTTCCAGCATTTCAGCCTGTTCGATTCGCTCACGGTGGCCGAGAACGTCTGGCTCGGGTTGGACAAGGGCCTGCCGCTGGCCGAGGTCACGCTCCGCATCGAGGGGACGGCGGCGCAGTACGGGCTGGGCGTCGATCCGCTGCGGCCCGTGCACACGCTGTCGGTGGGGGAGATGCAGCGCGTGGAGATCATCCGGGCGCTGCTCACGTCGCCGCGGCTGCTCATCCTCGACGAGCCCACGTCGGTGCTCACGCCGCAGGCGGTCGAGAAGCTTTTCGTGGTGCTGCGCCAGCTCAGCGCCGAGGGCTGCAGCATCCTCTACATCAGCCACAAGCTGCACGAGATCCGTGCGCTGTGCACGGCCTGCACCGTGCTGCGCGGCGGTCAGGTGACCGGCGTGTGCAACCCGGCCGAGGAATCGAACGCCTCGCTCTCGCGGCTCATGATCGGCGCGGAGCCGCCGGCGCTGCAGCACCGCCCCGCCCGCACGGGCGATGCCGTGCTGCAGGTGGAGGCATTGAACCTGCCGCGCGCCCATCCGTTCGGTGTGGACCTGGTCGACGTGGCATTCGACGTGCGCGCGGGCGAGGTGGTGGGCGTGGCCGGCGTTTCCGGCAACGGCCAGAAGGAACTGCTCTACGCGCTCTCGGGCGAGGACACGCGGGCCGCGCCCGCGATGGTGCGCGTGGCCGGGCGTCCGGCCGGGCGCCTGGGGCCGCGCGGGCGCCGTGCGCTGGGCCTGCATTTCGTGCCCGAGGAGCGCCTGGGCCGCGGGGCGGTGCCCACGATGGGCCTGGCGCACAACCTGCTGCTCACGCGCTCGGACTGCGTGGGCGCCGGCGGGTGGGTGCGCACCGGTGCACTCGCCGCCCAGGCGCGGCGCATCATCGACCGCTTCCAGGTGAAGGCGGGCGGCCCGCATTCGCCGGCGCGCTCGCTGTCGGGCGGCAACCTGCAGAAATTCATCGTCGGCCGGGAGATCGATGCCCGTCCGCGGCTGCTCATCGTCTCCCAGCCCACCTGGGGCGTGGACGTGGGGGCTGCCGCGCAGATCCGCGGCGAGATCCTCGCGCTGCGCGATGCCGGCTGCGCCGTGCTGGTGCTGAGCGAGGAACTGGACGAATTGTTCGAGATCTCCGACCGCCTGCACGTGATCGCCAAGGGCCACCTCTCGCCATCCATCGACCGGGCGGACGCCACGGTGGAGCGCATCGGCGAATGGATGAGCGGCCTCTGGCATGCCGAAGTGCAGGCCCACCTGGGCGGCCGCGATACCGCGGAGGGCTCGCATGCTCAAGCTTGAACCGCGCCCGCAGGCCTCGCGCCTGTGGACCTATGGCTCGCCGCTGCTCGCGCTGGCCATCACCGTATTGATCGGCATGGTGCTGTTCGGCGCCATGGGAAAGGACCCCGTGCGCGGCCTGCAGGTTTTCTTCTGGGAGCCGGTCAAGTCGCAATATGCGCTGGGCGAACTGATGGTGAAGGCCACGCCGCTGCTGCTGATCGCATTGGGGCTGGCCGTGTGCTTCCGGTCCAATGTGTGGAACATCGGCGCGGAGGGGCAGTTCGTCATCGGCGCCGTGGCGGCCGGCGGCACCGCGCTGCTGGCCGGGCCGGGCACCGGCCCCTGGATCGTGCCGGCCATCCTCGTGGCCGGCGTGCTGGGCGGCATGTTCTGGGCCGGCATCACGGCGCTGCTGCGCGACCGGTTCAACGCCAACGAGATCCTCGTGAGCCTGATGCTGGTGTACGTGGCCACGCTGGTGCTGGGCTACCTCGTCTACGGCCCCTGGAAGGACCCGATGGGCTACAACTTCCCGCAGACCAAGACCTTCGAACGCGTGACGCAGATCCCGCGCCTCCTGCAGGGGTCGCGCATGACCATCGGCCTGCCCATCGCGCTCGCGGCGGCGGCGGCGCTCTGGGTGTTCCTGTTCCGCACGCGGGCGGGCTTCGCGCAGCAAGTGGGCGGTCTCGCACCGGCCGCGGCGCGCTATGCGGGCTTCTCATCGCGGCGCGCGCTCTGGACGGCGCTGCTGGTCTCCGGCGGGGCCGCGGGCCTCGCCGGCGCGCTGGAGGTGGCCGGCCCGCTGGGCCAGCTCACGCCCTACGTGCCGGCCGGCTACGGCTTCGCGGCGATCATCGTGGCCTTCGTGGGCCGGCTGCACCCGGTGGGCATGGTGTTCTCCGCCGTGCTCATGAGCATGTTCTACATCGGCGGCGAACTGGCGCAGTCGCGCCTCGGGCTGCCCAAGTCGCTCACGGGCGTGTTCCAGGGGCTGCTGCTGTTCACGCTGCTGGCCTGCGATACGCTCATCGCCTACCGTGTCCGCTGGACGGGCACGGCGGCGCGCGGGGGGGCCGCGTGATGGAAGCCTACGCACTGCTCCTGGGCTCCACGCTGAGCGCCGGCACCGTGCTGGCGCTGGCCGCGCTGGGGCTGCTGATCAACGAGAAGGCGGGCGTGGTGAATCTGGGGGCCGAGGGCATGATGCTCTGCGCGGCCATCGCGGGCTTCGCCACCGTGGTCCACACCGGCAGCACGTGGCTCGGCTTCGCGGCCGGCATGGGGGCGGGCGCGCTGCTCGCCGCCGTGTTCGGGGTGCTGGTGATCTGGCTGGGCACCAACCAATACGCCACGGGCCTGGCGCTGAGCCTCTTCGGCGTGGGGTTTTCGGCCTTCGCCGGCATCCGGTACGTGCAGGCCAAGCTGCCCGCGCTGCCGCAGTACGCGGTGCCGGTGCTGTCCGACCTGCCGCTCGTGGGGCCCGCGCTCTTCCGCCAGCACCCGCTCGTGTACGGGGCGATCGCTCTGACGGCGGGGCTGGCGTGGTTCCTGTACCGCTCGCGTGCCGGCCTGGTGCTGCGCTCGGTAGGCGAGTCGCCCGAGTCGGCGCACGCGCTGGGCACCCCGGTGCGGCGCATCCGCCTGGCGGCCGTGGTGGCGGGCGGAGCGCTCTGCGGGCTGTCGGGCGCCTACATCTCCACGGTCTACACGCCGCTCTGGGTCGAGGGCATGGTGGCCGGGCGCGGCTGGATCGCGCTGGCCCTCACCACCTTCGCCACCTGGCGCCCGGCACGGGTGTTGCTTGGTGCCTACCTGTTCGGCGGCGTGACGATGCTGCAGTTCCACCTGCAGGCCACGGGCGTGCAGGTGGCCAGCCAGTTGCTCAGCATGCTGCCCTACGTGGCGACGATCGTGGTGCTGGCGCTCATCTCGCGCAACCCTGCGTGGATCCGCGCGAACATGCCGGCCTCGCTGGGCAAGCCGTTCCATCCCGGCGCGTGAGCCGGGCTGAGCCGCCGCGTGCCATCATTTCCGTTTCCGGGTTCCAGAACCCTTCTCAACCTTTTCCCTGAAGGACTTTCGACATGACCGATCTGCACAAGCGTTCGCTGCTCAAGGTGGCCGCGCTCTCCGCCCTGGCGGCCGCCGCGATGGCGGGCTGCGGCAAGAAGGACGAGCCGGCGCCTGCGGCACCGGCTGCGCCCGCCGCCCAGGCGCCGGCGCCCAAGGCCGAGCCGCTCAAGATCGCGTTCGCGTATGTCGGCCCGGTGGGCGACGGCGGCTGGTCGTTCGCGCACGACAACGGCCGCAAGGCCATCGAGAAGGAGTTTGGCGACAAGGTGCAGACCAGCTTCGTCGAGAGCGTGCCCGAGTCGGCCGATGCCGAGCGCGTGCTGCGCGACATGGCGGGCCAGGGCAACAAGCTCATCTTCGGCACCACCTTCGGCTACATGGAAACCATCCAGAAGCTGGCGCCCGAATTCAAGGACGTGAAGTTCGAGCATGCCACGGGCTACAAGACCGCCGAGAACGTCCGCACCTACGACAGCCGCACCTATGAGGGCGCCTACATGGCCGGCGTGATCGCGGGCGCCATGACCAAGACCGACACGCTCGGCGTGGTGGGTTCGGTGCCGATTCCCGAGGTGATCCGCAACATCAACAGCTTCACGCTGGGTGCGCAGTCGGTCAACCCGAAGGTCAAGACCAAGGTGGTGTGGGTGAACGAGTGGTTCAGCCCGCCGAAGGAAACCGAAGCCGCCACGTCCCTCATCAACGGCGGCGCCGACGTGCTGTTCCAGAACACCGATTCGCCGGCCGTGCTGAAAACCGCGCAGGAGAAGGGCAAGCGCGCCTTCGGCTGGGATTCCGACATGACCGCCTATGGACCCAAGGCCCACCTGGCTTCGGCCGTCATCAACTGGGGCCCGTACTACATCCAGTCCACGCGCGAAGTGCTCGAAGGCAAGTGGACCACGGGCCAGCACTGGTGGGGCGTGAAGGAAGGCGCGATCGATCTCGTCTCGATCGCCGAAGACGTGCCCGCCGAGACCCGGGCGAAGGTGGAGCAGGTCAAGGCCGGCCTGAAGGATGGTTCGTTCTCGATCTGGAAGGGCCCCATCGTGGGCCAGGACGGCAAGGAGCTGCTGGCCAAGGACGTGGTGGCCGACGATAAATTCCTCTCGGGCATCAGCTTCTACGTCAAGGGCGTGGAAGGCACCGTGCCGGGCGGCGACAAGAAGTAACCGGCAGGCGCTGCTGCCCGCTGCGGCAGCGGAACGGTCAGGCAAGGGCCGCCCCGGGGCGGCCCTTGTTTTTTGGGGCGCGCTGCCGCAGGGACGGGGCCAGGGGGTTTTCAGGGGCACGGACCCGACTGCACAATGGAACCGGGCCCGCCCCTGGGGCTCCATGAGTCACACGCCCGCGGTCCGGCGCTGCCAAGCCCGCCGCGGACTCCAACAAGGAAACGATCCCCGCTGCCCCCGCATGCCCATGACCGACCATCCACTCGACGCCCCTTCGCTCGCGCTGATCGATGCGTGCTCCGAGGCCTCGCTTGCACTGCTCGAAAGCAATCTCACACCCCACGGCATCCTTGCCGCAAGCCGCACCGCGGCGGCCGTGGCACGGCGCTACACGCGCATCTTCGGACGCGACGCGGCCATCTGCGTGATGGCGATGTGCGGCAGCGGCGTGCCGGCCCTCGAAGCGGGTGCGGTGGCCAGCCTGGACGCACTCGCGGCGCAGCAGGCGCCCAATGGGCAGATCCCGAAATACGTGGACCCCGAGGGGCAGGATGCGGATTTCTGGTACCTGGGCTGCATCGACGCCACGCTGTGGTGGCTGATCGCGGTGGACCATGTGCGCCGGCACGGCGAGGTGGGCGGATCGCACTGGTCGGACAGCGTCGATCGGGCGATCGGCTGGCTGCTGGCGCAGGAGCACCAGCACTTCCGGCTACTGCAGCAGAACGAGGCCAGCGACTGGGCGGACATCATGCCGCGGTCGGGCTACGTGCTCTACACGAACGCGCTGTGGTTCGAGGTGAAGCGCCGCTTCGCGCTGTGCCATGCGGAAGAGACGCACCACCATTTCAACCATCTCTTCAATCCTTTCCAGCGCGATCTTCCCCACTACCACCGCGCGCGGCTCCTGCAGCATTACGCGCGCCGCGGCCGGCGCGATCCCGGCCTCTATCTGAGCTTCGTGAACCTGGCGGTGGTGGGCGACGAGGGCGACGTGTTCGGCAACCTGCTCGCCATCCAGGGCGGCCTGGCCGACGAGGCCATGGCGCACAGCATCACGAACGCCATCGAGGCCACCCACGCGGGCGATGCCCACCCCGTGCGCGTGGTGCTGCACCCGCTCTCGCAGCAGCACAGTCTCTGGCGTGCCTACATGGGCCGGCACCGGCAGAACCTGATGCACCAGTACCACAACGGCGGCATCTGGCCCTTCGTGGGCGGTTTCTGGGTGATGGCGCTCGCGAAGCTGGGGCTGCACTCGGCAGGCTGGACCGAACTGGAAAAGCTGGCGCGCGCGAATGCGCGCGACGACTGGCGCTTCACCGAGTGGTTCCACGGCCGCACGCTGGCCCCGATGGGCATGGCCGGCCAGAGCTGGAATGCGGCGACCTTCCTGCTGGCGCGGCGTGCGCTGCAGGGCGAATGCGCTGCCTGGTGACGGCGCGGCAGGCCGGGGCCGTCGCGCCTTATGCTCCATCCGCCCGCGCCCGGGGCGCCCGCCTGAAACTCCCACGGATCTCCCTATGACCGATCACCACCCCGCCATCGACGCGCACATCGAACACCTTGCTGCCCTCGGCGCAGCGCGCCTGCCCGAGTTGCTGCGCACCATGCCCAAGGCCGAACTGCACATGCACATCGAGGGCTCGCTGGAGCCGGAGCTGATCTTCGCGTTGGCGCAGCGCAACGGCGTACGCATTCCGTATGCCAGCGTGGAAGAGCTGCGCAGGGCCTACGCCTTCACCGACCTGCAGAGCTTCCTCGACATCTACTACGCGGGCGCGAGCGTGCTGCTCAACGAGCAGGACTTCTACGACATGGCCTGGGCCTACCTGGAGCGTGCGGCGGCCGACCACGTGGTGCACACCGAAATGTTCTTCGATCCCCAGACGCACACCGCGCGCGGTGTCGGCATGGACGTGGTGATCGGCGGCCTGCACCGCGCATGCGTGGATGCCCGCGAGCGGCTGGGGGTGAGCGCATCGCTGATCCTGTGCTTCCTGCGGCACTTGAGCGAGGAAGACGCCTTCGCGACGTTGGAGCAGGCGCTGCCGTTGCGCGAGAAGTTCATCGGTGTGGGGCTCGATTCCAGCGAAGTGGGCCATCCCCCCGAGAAGTTCGCGCGCGTGTTCGCGCGCTGCCGCGGGCTGGGCCTGCGGCTGGTCGCCCATGCGGGCGAGGAGGGGCCTCCGGCCTACATCCGCAGTGCACTGGATGTCCTGCACGTGGAGCGCATCGACCATGGCGTGCAGGCCGTGCACGATGCCGGGTTGATGGAACGGCTCGCGCGCGAGCGCATTCCGCTCACCGTGTGCCCGCTCTCCAATCTCAAGCTCTGCGTGTTCCCCGATCTGGCGCGCCACAACCTGCGCCAGTTGCTGGATGCGGGCCTGGCCGCCACGGTCAACTCCGACGATCCCGCGTACTTCGGCGGGTACGTCAACGACAACTTCCTGCAGCTCTTTGCCGCCGATCCGGGACTGACGGCGCGCCACGCGTACCAGTTGGCCTTCAACAGCTTCGAGGCCAGCTTCGCTCCCGAGGCGCAGCGGCGCGAGTGGATGCAGCGGCTCCGGCAGCACTTCGAACGGGCCGCGCTGTCCGGGGAGTGAGTCGCGGGCGGAGGCGGTGGGTGGGGCCCTCTGCCCCCGCTGTCCTCCGTGCGCGTTATCGCCCGCATGCCCGAAGGTTTTGAACAGTCCGGGGCCGTTCTGCGTCATTTCCCTGGAGCCCCACCGGCTCGCACCGAACCCGCCCGCACCCACGTCGGGGGGAACCGGATTCCGTGGCCCGAGAGCGTGCCACCTCCAGGAGATCTGTCTGCATGCATGAATCATCTTGTTGCGGTTTGCGTCCGCTGTCCGCGCTGTGCCTGGCCGCACTGACGGCTTGCGGAGGCAGCACCGGCAATGCCATCGGCGACGCCGCCTCCGGCCGACCGGCCTCCACCTACCAGGCCGAGATCCGCCGCACCGCGATGGGCATTCCCCACATCAAGGCCGACAGCTGGGGCAGCGCCGGCTTCGGGTACGGCTACGCGCAGGCGCAGGACAACCTGTGCACCATGGCGGACTCCTTCCTGACCTACCGGGGCGAGCGCTCGCGCCATTTCGGCGGCGACGCGCGGGTGGCCTACGACAGCACGCTCGGCCGCCCGCTCAACATCGAGTCCGACTTCTTCCACCGCCACGTGCTCACGGCCGATGTGATCCAGCGCATGGCGGCCGCGCAGCCCGAGAAGCTGCGCCAGATGGTGGAAGGCTTTGCCGCCGGCTACAACCGCTATGTGCAGGAGGCCCGCACGTCCGAAACGGCCCACGCGGCCTGCCGCACCGAACCCTGGGTGCGGCCGATCGACGCGCAGGATCTGTGGCGCCGCATGTTCGCCGCCAACCTCGCCGGCGGGTACAGCAATTTCGCGGCGGCGATCGCCAATGCCACGCTGCCGCAGCAGGCCCCGTCGCAGGCTGCCGCAGCGCATGCGACCGCGCGCACGGCCGCCATCGACCCCCGCCTCACGCGCGCACCCGCACTGCAGGTGGGCGGCACGCTCGGCATCGGCAGCAACATGATGGGTTTCGGGTCGGCCGCCACCGGTGAAGGTACCGCGCTGCTGTTCGGCAATCCGCATTGGTACTGGAAGGGGGCCGACCGCTTCTACCAGGCCCAGATCACGATCCCGGGCGAGCTGGACGTGAGCGGCGTGTCGTTCCTCGGCATTCCGGTGGTGCTGATCGGCTTCAATGCCGACATCGCCTGGAGCCACACGGTGTCCACCGCACGCAGGTTCGGTCTCTACCAGCTTCAGCTCGCCGAGGGCGACCGCACCAGCTATCTGCGCGACGGCCGGCGGGTGGCGATGGAGCCCCACACGATCACCGTGCAGAACCGCGGTCCGTCCGGAGAGCTGGTCGACGTGACGCGCACGCTCTACCAGACGGAAGTCGGGCCCGTGGTGAACCTGGACCGCCTCAATCCGGCGCTGGCCTGGAGCGACACCACGGCATTTGCCATCCGCGACATCAATGCCGGGAACTTTCGCAGTTTCCGCATGTGGATGCGCTGGAGCCAGGCGAAATCGCTCGACGAATTCATCGGCATCCAGCGCCAGGAGGCGGCGACGCCGTGGGTCAACACCGTGGCGGTGGGCCGCGGCCAGCCCGACGCCTGGTATGCCGATATCGGTGCGGTGCCCAATGTCAGCGCCGGGCAGATGGCCGCCTGCGCCACGGCGGCCGCCAAGGCCGTCGCGGCGGCGCTTCCCAACGTGCCCTTCCTGGATGGATCGCGCAGCGACTGCGATTGGCAGAGCGATCCCGATTCGGTACAGGCCGGTGCGTTGGGGCCCCAGCGCATGCCGAGCCAGTTGCGGCCCGATTACGTCGCGAACATGAATGACAGCTACTGGCTGACCAACGTCCACGCGCCGCTCACGGGGTTTCCCGCCATCTTCGGGCCGGCGGGCACCCAGGCGCAGACCCTGCGCACGCGCCTGGGCCACGCCATGGTGCTCGACCGTTTCGCCGGTACCGACGGGTACGCGGGGCGGCTGGCCAACAGCGCAGCGGTGCGGCAGATGGTGCTGGGCAGCCGCGTCTTCTCGGCAGAGCGGTTCAAGGACGACGCCCTCGGCATCGTGTGTGCGGCGCCGCAAATCGCCCTGAACGGCAGCGACGTGGAGGTGGCTTCCGCATGCGCCGCGCTGCGCGCCTGGGACAATACAGGCAGCGCCACCGCGCGCGGCTCGCACGTCTGGGACGAGTTCTGGAGGCGCGTGCAGGCGCTGCCGGCCACGCAGCTGTATGCCGAGGCCTTCGACCCCGCGCGCCCCATCGACACGCCCCGGGGGCTGCGGCCTGCGGCGGCGGGACCTCTGCGGCAAGCCTTCGCCGAGGCGGTCGCGAAGGTGCGTGCCAGCGGGTTCGCGATGGACGCACCCCGGGGAGAGGTGCTCTATGCCACGCGCGGGGGGCAGAAGATCCCGCTCTACGGCGGCTGCGGATGGGGCTACTTCATCATCACCTGCTCCGAGAATTCCATCGATCGGGGCGGCTACAGCATGGACGGCCAGCCGCACGGCAACAGCTATCTTCAGGTGGTGGGTTTTCCGGCAGGGCGCGTGCAGGCCCACACGCTGCTGGCCCACTCGCTCTCGGACGACCCGGCCTCGCCGCACCAGGGCGACTCCACCCGGGCCTACGGCGAGCGGCAATGGCTGCGCGTGCCTTTCACGGAGGACGAAATCACCGCAGACGCGGGCTACCGCACGATCACCGTGCGCCCGTAGCGCAGGGGCCGGTTGGGCTGGCGCACAATCGGGAGACCGGCCGTCCCAGCGCCCGTTTCCCGGGCGTTCCGCGCCACCGAATGGAAGCAACACCGTGTCCACACCCCGCATTCCCCTTCTCGTCCTCAATACCCTGTCGCCGCAGCACCAGGCGCAGATCGCCGCGGTCTACGACCTGCACTACGCGCCCCAGCCCAACGACCGCACCCAGGCCATCGCCGCGCAGGGCGGGCTGTTCCGCGCGGTGCTGACCATCGGCTCGGTCGGGCTGACCGCCCAGGAGATCGAGGCCATGCCGTCGCTCGAGCTCATCTGCGCATTGGGCGCGGGCTACGAGAACATCGCGCTCGATGCCGCCCGGGCGCGGGGCATCGCGGTGGCCAACGGTGCGGGCACCAACGACGACTGCGTGGCAGACCATGCCTTCGGGCTGCTGATCTCCATCGTGCGCGGTTTGCGCCCGCTGGACCGGCTTTGCCGCGAAGGCGTGTGGCGCGATGCCATCGGCCTGCCGCCGAACGTTTCGGGCAAGCGCCTGGGCATCTTCGGCCTGGGCACCATCGGCCAGAAGATCGCACGCCGCGCGGCCGGCTTCGACATGCAGATCGGCTACCACAACCGCAGCCCCCGCGAGGGCGTGCCCCACACGTATTTCGCCAGCCTGCGCGAACTCGCCGAATGGTGCGACATCCTCGTGTGCGCCACGCCCGGCGGTCCCGCCACGCGGCATGCGGTGAACACGGAGGTGCTCGACGCCATCGGCCCGCTGGGCTACCTGGTGAATATTGCACGCGGCAGCGTGGTCGATACCGAGGCGCTGGCGGCCGCGCTGCGCGAGCACCGCATCGCCGGCGCGGGACTGGATGTCTACGAAAGCGAACCGCATCCGCCCGAGGCCCTCATCGGGCTCGACAACCTGGTGCTGACACCCCACGTGGCCGGCTGGTCGCCCGAGGCCGTGCAGTCCAGCGTGGACCGCTTCCTCGCGAACGCTGCGGGGCATTTCGCCGGGACCGGCGTGGTATCCCCGGTCTGAAGCGCCTGCGCTGCGCGGGGCCGGCGGGTAGAATCCGCCGGCTTTCGCAAGCGGTTTTTCCGCCAAAAGGCTGCTGTCCCGGCAGCCTTTTCGTTTTTCAGAGCCCGGGACCATGTAGAGGACCACCATGTACAAAAACCTCGCTGCCGCGCTCGCGGCCGCCTGTCTTTTCCTTTCCCCCGCCGCGTTCTCGCAGCCAGCCGCATCCGGGGCTTCTCAGCAGCCCGGGCCGGTGAAGGCCGGCTTCGTCTATGTGTCGCCGATCACCGAGGCCGGCTGGACGCGGCAGCACGAGGAAGGCCGCCGCGCCGTGGAGGCCGCGCTGGGGCCGCAGGTGCGCACCACCTTCGTGGAGAACGTGGCCGAGGGCGCCGATGCGGAGCGCGTGATCCGCGATCTGGCGGCCACGGGGCACCAGATCATCTTCACACCCAGCTTCGGCTACATGGAGCCCACCCTGAAGGTGGCGCGCGACTTCCCCGATGTGAAGTTCGAGTCCATCACGGGCTACAAGACCGCGGCCAATGTGGCCACGGCCAACGCGCGCTACTACGAAGGCCGGTACCTCGCCGGGGTGGCCGCCGGCCGCATGACGCGGTCGCACGTGGCGGGCTTCGTGGCGGGCTTCCCGATTCCCGAGGTGCTGCAGGGCATCAATGCGTTCACGCTGGGCATGCGCTCGGTGGACCCCAAGGCCACGGTGAAGGTGGTGTGGCTCAACGCCTGGTTCGATCCTCCGAAGGAGCGCGACGCCGCCATGGCGCTCTTCAACGACGGCGTGGACGTCGTGGCCTTTCACACCGGCTCCACCGCCGTGATGGCGGCAGCGCAGGAGCGGGGCCGCTTCGCCATCGGTTACCACTCCGACATGCGGCAGGTCGGCCCGGACGCGCAGATCCTGGCCGTCACCCACCAATGGGGTGCCTACTACACGGAGCGTGTGCGCGCCGTGCGCGAGGGCCGCTGGAAGAGCGGCAACGTCTGGGGAGGCGTGCGCGAGGGCATGGTGCGTGTGGAAGGCTTCGGCAGCAAGGTGCCCCCCGCCGTGCGGAAGGAAGTGCTGGCCCGGCAGGAGGACATCGCGCGCGGCCGCCTGCACCCGTTCCGGGCCGGAGCGTCGCCCGTGCGCGACAACACCGGCCGCGAGGTGATCGCCCCCGGCCGCACGCTGACCGACGAGCAGATCCTGCGCATGGACTGGTTCGCCGAGGGCGTGCAGCGATAGGCGCTGCCCGCGGCCCGCGGCGGAGGCCCTGGGGCGTCAGTTGCGTTCGCCTTCGTTCGGCGCGACATACACCTGCAGCGTGCCCGCGCCGAAGTCCGGCGGACTGATTGCGGCCAGGCTCACCGGGCGGTGGGCCGCCACATCGAATTTCCACGCGAAGGTCTTGTCTCCATTGCGGAATGCGATGGTCTGGCCGCATTTCACGTTGAGCGTCCGCGTCTGCGAGGCATCGACTGTGCGCGCTGCATCCGTTGCGCTCGCGGGCCGGCCCAGGGTGGACTGGCCGCTGGCGTAAGCCGTGCCTTCGACCGCGCCCCCAGAACGGGAGGCGGCGGCCGGGGCGGTACCTGCGTGGTCGGGGTGAGAGGTGTAGCCCGACTCGGTGGGGACGCTGTGGATGATGCCGCTGGCAAAGCCGGCCGCCGGCAGCAGGGCGGCGCAAGCCAGGGCGGCAGACAGGGAGTGGCGGATGCTTTTCATGGATGTCGATCTCCTGAAGTGGATGTGGATGAAACGGAAGCCATGTCTTGCGGCGATGGCCTTGGGACAGCACCGACTCTAGAAAGGTGTCCCCGACAGGCCGCCGCCGCGGAGATGACAAATTCGTCATCTCCGCGGCAGTGCGCCCTGGGCACAATCCGGCGCATGAAACTGCTGTTGATCGAAGACGAGCCCAAGTTGGCGGAATACCTGCGCAAGGGCCTGGGGGAGGAGGGGTTCGTGGTCGATGTGGCGCACGACGGCGTGGACGGGCTGCACCGTGCCACCGAATACACGTACGACGCCATCGTGCTGGACCGCATGCTGCCCGGCATCGACGGTATCGCCGTACTGGCTGCCCTGCGCACCGGCCGGCAGACGCCAGTGCTCATGCTCACGGCCCAGGGCCGGGTGGAAGACCGTGTGCAGGGCCTGCAGGCAGGCGCGGACGACTACCTCGTCAAACCCTTTGCATTCTCCGAGTTGGTGGCACGGCTGCATGGGCTGCTGCGGCGTGCGCGGGGCATCGCAGCGCCTGCAGAAGCCACGGTGCTGCGCATGGCCGATCTGGAACTGGACCTGATCCGCCGCAAGGCGGTGCGCGCCGGGCAGCGGCTGGACCTGACTGCCAAGGAGTTCAACCTGCTGAGCCTGCTGTTGAGGCGCCAGGGCGAGGTCCTTTCGCGCACCGAACTGGCGGAGCAGGTGTGGGATATGAATTTCGACAGCGAAACCAACGTCGTCGAGGTGGCCGTGCGGCGCTTGCGCGGCAAGCTCGATCAGCCTTTCGAGCGGCCCCTGCTGCACACGGTGCGCGGCATGGGCTATGTGCTGGAGCCACGGCCCGCGGAAATGCAGCCATGACGGCTTCGCTCGGGGGGGCGCTGTCGCGCTGGCTGGCCGTGCAGACGGTGCTGGGCCTGGGCGTCGTGTGCGCGGCGGTGTACCTCGTCATCGCGCTGACGCTCGCGCAGCGGCAGGAGGAATCCATCGCCAGCAAGGAGCGGGCGGTGGCCGAGGTGCTGGCAGGGCACCGGCCGGGGCACGATGCGCAGGCAGGCCACATGCTCGACGACATGCTGGCAGGGCACGGCGAACTGGCGTTGCGCGTGACCGATGCCCGGGGCGAGGTCGTCTATGTCCGCAATCCGGCACTCCTGTCGTCGCAAGACCAGGTCCGCCGCTCGATCGAGGTCAACGGCCCGCCGGAGCGCCCGCATGCCTTCTTCGCCACGCTGGTGCTCGACACCCGCGCCGACGACGCGTTGCTGCGCCGGCTGGGCTGGACGCTGCTGATCGCCGCGCTGGCCGGAGCGGCAGCCGTGTCGCTCGGGGCTTTCTGGCGGGTCCGGCGCGGCCTTTCGCCGCTGCGGCAACTGGTCGCACAGACCGCCGGCATCGCGGCCAGGAGCGGCGGCCGGCGCCTGGACGGCTCCGCCCAGCCGACCGAACTGCAGCCGCTGATCGGACAGTTCAATGCGCTGCTGGACCGCGTTGCCGGCGCCCATGACCAGTTGGAGGCGTTCAACGCCGATGCGGCGCACGAGCTGAATACGCCCCTGGCTACCCTCATCAGCAGTTGCGAACTGGCTTTGCGCCGCTCGCGCGGGGAGGAGGAGCTGCGTGAGACGCTGGCGTCCAACCTGGAGGATCTGCGCCGGTTGGCCGGTATCGTGGCCGATATGCTGTTCCTCTCGCGGGCCGATCGCGGCACGGCGCTGCGCTGCGAGAGTGTGGCGAGCCTGGCGGCGCTGGCCGGCGAGGTGCTCGAGTTCCACGAGGCGGCCCTCCAGGAGTCCGGCCTGCGGATCGCCATCGACGGCGACGCGAGCATGGCGGTGGATGCCCGGCTGCTGCGTCGTGCGTTGTCGAACCTCGTGGGCAATGCCACTCGCTACGCAGTGCCGGGCTCCGTACTGCAGGTGCGCATAGTGCCGGAGCCCGCTCCTGCAGTTGCCGTCCGGTTGTCGGTGCGCAACGAGGGCGAGGGCATCGCGGCAGAGCACCTGCCGCGCATCTTCGACCGCTTCTACCGTGCCGACAGCGCACGGCCGCAGGCCGGCCGCCACCATGGCCTGGGCTTGTCCATCGTGGCGGCGATTGCACGCATGCACGGCGGCGATGTGTATGCCGTGTCGGACGGTGCGGGCGTGGAAATCGGCCTGCGACTGCCCGCCGAGCGGCCCGGGCACGGGCATGGGACCGTGTCATCATGGGCCCATGCCCGCGATGCCGTTGCCACCCCCTGAATCCCCTGCCCACCTCTACCGCGCAGCGCTGCTGCGATTCGATGCCGGCGGCCTGCCCATCTATGACGAACACGGCTTGCTGGCCGTCGGCCCGGACGCTGCCGGCGTGCCGCGCGTGGTCGCCGCAGGCGCCTGGTCCTCGCTGGCGCCGCGTTTCACCGGCTTGCCGGTCACGCATTTGCCGGACCGCATCATCGCCCCCGGTTTTGTCGACATGCACGTGCATTTCCCCCAGACCGATGTCATCGGGTCGCCCGCCGAAGGGCTGCTGCCCTGGCTGGAGAACTACA
The DNA here is from genome assembly GCF_900112675.1 of Paracidovorax konjaci. Lineage (GTDB taxonomy): Bacteria > Pseudomonadota > Gammaproteobacteria > Burkholderiales > Burkholderiaceae_C > Paracidovorax > Paracidovorax konjaci. The sequence continues at coordinate 258,068 of NZ_FOMQ01000001.1, forward strand.
CCTTCCCGCACGAATCGCGTTTTGCCGACCCAGTCTATGCACGTGGCGTGGCCACCGTTTTCATCGACGAACTGCTGCGCAACGGTGTCACCACGGCACTCACCTTCGCCACCTCCCATCCCGCATCGGTGGATGCGCTGATGGCGGAGGCCGACGCGCGCGGATTGCGGCTCATCGCCGGCAAGGTGCTGCAGGACCGGCATTCGCCCGATGGCGTGCGCGACAGCACGGAGCAGTCCCTGTTCGACACCGAGGCGCTGATCCACCGCTGGCACGGCCGCGGCCGCCTGGGGTACGCGATCACCCCGCGTTTCGCGCCGAGCTGCACCGAGGCGCAACTGCGCGGCGCGGGTGAATTGGCGGCCCATTACCCGGACGTATGGATCCAGTCCCACGTGGCCGAGAACCGCGACGAGATCCGCTGGGCACGCGAACTCTTTCCCGAGGCCCGCAGCTATCTTTCGATCTACGGCGGCTTCGGACTGCTGCGCGAACGGGCGGTGTATGCGCATTGCATCCACTTCGACGACGATGACCGGGCGCTCATGCGCGACACCGGCACCGTGGCGGCCGTCAGCCCCACCAGCAACCTGTTTCTGGGCAGCGGTTTCTTCGACTACGCGGGGGCCGACCGGGTGGGGTTCCGCTACGGTCTGGCCAGCGATGTGGGCGGCGGCACCAGCTTCAGCCCGTTCCACACCATGCTCGCGGCCTACTATGTCGGGCGCGAGGGGCAGACCAAGCCGGGCCTCTCGCTGTCGCCCGGCCACCTGTGGTGGCAGCACACGGCCGGCGCTGCGCAGGCGCTCGGGCTCGAAGGGGTGATCGGCAATCTGCAGCCGGGCTGCGAGGCGGATTTCGTGGTGCTGAACCCCCGGGCCACCCCGATGCTGGCACGCAAGGCGGAGCAGGCGTCCAGCTTGGACGAGCTGCTGTTCGCGATGATCGTGCTGGGCGATGACCGGGTGGTCGAGCGCGCCGTGATCGCAGCGAAGCCATAGGCCTGCAGGGCATGTGGAGCGCCAGTATTCAGCTATGAAAAGAGTAGTATCGCGTCCGCGCGCCGCCTTCGACCTGGCGCGCCCGAGGAGAGGAAGCACATGAGCATCAAGAGCGATAAATGGATCCGCCGCATGGCCGAGCAGCACGGGATGATCGAGCCGTTCGAGCCCGGCCAGATCCGCGAGAGCGATGGCCGCAAGATCATCAGCTACGGCACCAGCAGCTATGGCTACGACATCCGCTGCGCGCCCGAATTCAAGGTGTTCACCAACATCCACAGCACGGTGGTGGACCCCAAGCATTTCGATGAGAAAAGTTTCGTCGACTTCCACGGCGACAGCTGCATCATTCCGCCCAACAGCTTCGCGCTGGCACGCACGGTGGAATATTTCCGGATCCCGCGCAACGTGCTCACCATCTGTCTGGGCAAGAGCACCTATGCACGCTGCGGCATCATCGTGAACGTCACGCCGTTCGAGCCCGAATGGGAGGGCTATGTGACGCTCGAATTCAGCAACACCACGCCCCTGCCGGCGCGGATCTACGCGGGCGAGGGATGTGCCCAGGTGCTGTTCTTCGAGAGCGACGAAGTCTGCGACGTGAGTTACAAGGACCGCGGCGGTAAATACCAGGGCCAGGTCGGCGTAACGCTGCCCAAGGCCTGAGCGGAGGGCAGGAGCGCGCTGCGACTGGAGCGTGTCCTACAAGCGGGCGGCGTTTTTCTCCGATGCGGGCACGGTAGCGCAGGCCTAGCATCCCTGCCATGGACTGCCGTTGCATGCTGTGATGTTTGTCACACAGCCCCGGCAGACTGATCGCAGTACCGCTTCGAGGACGCCGCCATGCTTGCCCCATCCCTGTCACATTCCGCTATCGCCACCGGCGCTCCGGTGGGTCTGACTTCCGAGCGGCCGGGCGCCTCGGCCCGCTACTCCCAATGCCTTTCCGGCTCCCGTGGACCACGCTACTGGCCCGCGCAGACCCTGGATGCCTTTCTCCTTCAGATGGCGGCCCGAGGGCACTGCATCAGCGCCGCCATGATGCTGGGCGATCGCCGCTACGCCCTGGAGCAGATCGAGCATGCCCGAGGCCTGCAGGGCGAGACGCTGCGGGCCTTGGTCCAGGAGCTTTCCGAATATTTTCAGGATACCGAGCCTGCAGTCGCCGGACTGCATTGGTGCCACCGTTGAACCGCGGCGCCAGGGTCCGGCGATGCCTGTTCGGGGCGTCGGCCCTGGCAGCGTCTTGTCCAGGAGCGTCATACATGTCCAACCCCACCATCGACTTTTCGTCATCCCGGATGCATGAGGATGCGCCCGCGCGCCCCGTTGCCCGGCCGGGCTTTCTTGCCCTGGGCGCGGTCGTGATCGCGTTCCAGGTGGCTGTCATGGCCTGGGTGCTGGAGGACCACGTCCAGCACGCGGCGCAGCAGCAGGCCTCCTGGGTGGCGAGGGGCATGCAGCCGCCGGGCGGCGCGCAGACCACCTCCGGAGTGCCGACGGTCCAGGCGGATTCCGGCATGCCGGGCCAGTCGCTGGTAGTGCTCCGCTGAGCGGGACGTTCCGGGATTACCATCCGGCCTTCAGGATGAACCGCTGCTGAGGTACGCACGATGAGATGGGACGGCAATCGCGAATCGGACAACGTCGAGGACCGGCGCGATGAAGGCAGTGGGGGGGGCATGCCCATCTTCGGCGGGCGCAGCATCGGCATCGGCACCATCGTCATTGCGCTCATCGGTGGGTGGGTGTTCGGCATCAATCCGATCACGCTGCTGGGCCTGCTGAGCGGCGGTGGCGCACCTGCCCATGTCCAGACGCAACAGGCGCCTGCGCACCGCCCTCCTGCGGACGACACCATGGCCCGTTTCGTCTCTACCGTGCTGGCCGATACCGAAGATGTCTGGGCCGAGGTGTTCCGCCAGGGCGGAGGCACCTATCAGAACCCACGCCTCGTGCTGTTCCGCGGCTCCACGCCCACGGCCTGTGGCACGGGGCAGGCGGCGATGGGCCCCTTCTACTGCCCGGCCGACCGCAAGGTCTACATCGACCTGGGCTTCTACGAAACCCTGAAGACCCGGCTCGGGGCCCCGGGCGACTTTGCGCAGGCCTACGTCATCGCGCATGAAGTGGGCCACCATGTGCAGAACCTCATGGGCATCAGCGGCCGCGTGGACCAGATGCGGGGCCGGGTGAGCCAGGTCGAAACCAACCACCTCTCGGTCCGTCTTGAATTGCAGGCCGATTGCTTCGCCGGCGTGTGGGCGCACCATGCCCAGAACGCGCGGCAGATTCTGGAGCAGGGCGACGTGGAAGAAGCCATGAACGCGGCGGCGAAGATCGGCGACGACGCCTTGCAGCGTGCTTCCGGTGGCGCCGTGGTGCCCGACAGCTTCACCCACGGCACCAGCGCGCAACGCCAGCGGTGGTTCCATACCGGGTTGCAGACGGGCAGCGTGAAGGCTTGCGACACCTTCTCCAGCCGCAATCTTTGATTTTCCGGTTGGAATTGCTATGTTTTTAATAGCATAAAAAGACCTGGCGGCGGCGGCATGGGGCTGAAAATAGCCCCACGGGAGGGCTGGTGCGACAATAACGGCCTCAAATGACAAGTTCTTTCTCCAATTTATCGCTGGCCGAGCCGCTGGCGCGCGCAGTGGCCGAAATGGGCTACACGTCGATGACCCCCATCCAGGCCGAGGCCATTCCGGTGGTCCTCACCGGCAAGGATGTGATGGGTGCCGCGCAGACCGGCACCGGCAAGACGGCTGCTTTCTCGTTGCCCTTGCTGCAGCGCCTGCTCAAGCACGAGAACAGTTCCACCTCCCCGGCGCGACATCCCGTGCGTGCCCTGGTGCTGCTGCCCACGCGCGAACTGGCCGACCAGGTCGCGCAGCAGATCGCCCTCTATGCCAAATACACCAAGCTCCGCAGCACGGTGGTGTTCGGCGGCATGGACATGAAGCCCCAGACCCTGGAGCTCAAGAAGGGCGTTGAAGTGCTGGTGGCCACGCCGGGCCGGTTGCTGGACCACATCGAGGCCAAGAATGCGGTGTTGAACCAGGTCGAGTACGTCGTGCTCGACGAGGCCGACCGCATGCTCGACATCGGTTTCTTGCCCGACCTGCAACGCATCCTGAGCTACCTGCCCAAGACCCGCACCACGTTGCTGTTCTCGGCCACCTTCTCTCCGGAGATCAAGCGGCTGGCGGGCAGCTACCTGCAGGACCCGATCACCATCGAGGTGGCGCGCCCCAACGAGACGGCTTCCACGGTCGAGCAGCGCTTCTACAGCGTGGGTGACGACGACAAGCGCCGGGCAGTCCACCAGATCCTTCGCACGCGCGGGGTGAAGCAGGCTTTCATCTTCGTCAACAGCAAGCTGGGGTGTGCGCGCCTGTCCCGCACCCTGGAGCGCGAAGGGCTCAAAGCCACTGCGCTGCATGGTGACAAGAGCCAGGACGAGCGCCTCAAGGCCCTGGATGCCTTCAAGCGGGGCGAGGTCGATTTGCTCGTGTGCACCGATGTCGCGGCCCGCGGGCTGGACATCAAGGACGTGCCGGCGGTCTTCAACTTCGATGTGCCTTTCAATGCCGAAGATTACGTACACCGTATCGGCCGGACGGGGCGCGCCGGCGCTTCCGGGCTCGCGGTCACGCTGGTCTCCAGCAGCGATGCCCGGCTGGTGGCGGACATCGAGAAGCTGACCAAGAAGAAGATCGAACTGGAAGCGCTCGAAAGCGACGACGATCGTCCGCGGGGCCGTTTCAACGATGGGCGCCGTGCCTGGCGCGATGAAGAATCGGGCGGAGGCGAGCCACGCGCACCGCGCCGTGACGGACGAGGCGACGCACGCGAAGGCCGGGAAACCCGTGAAGGGCGTTCCGGCGGTGGTTACCGGGCTCCGGCCTCGGTGTCGCGCGATCCGTTTTTCGACAAGCCGTATGAAGCCGGTGCCGTGGATGCGGCACCGAGCTGGGAGGCGTCCGCCAGGTCGCAGCCTGCCCGCAGTGGCATTTCGGCCAACATCAAGCCGAAGCGCAAGGTGGCCGCGCTGTTCAAGGCCACCGCGCCGGACGCGGAAACCTCCTCCCACTGACGGGGTGGTGCCGGGCCCTGGGTCCCCCGGGGTGCCGGCCTGATCAGCCCGGCGCCTGGGCCTGATCGCACTGCACGCTGAGATGCTCGCGCTCGGCCAGTGTGGCGCCGAAGCGCACGGCACTGAGGCAGCCACCCCAAACGCACCCCGTATCGAGCGCCAGCAGATCGGGCCGGTTCATCCATCCCAGCGTGGACCAGTGGCCGAACGCGATCAGCGTTCCTTGTGTGCGGCGGCCCGGTGCATCGAACCACGGTACGAGGTTTTCCGGCGCTGTCTCGGCGCTTTCGCTGCTTTCGAAATCCATGCGTCCGTCGGGCGTGCAGAACCGAAGCCGGGTCAACGCGTTCACGATGGCCCGCCAGCGGTCCATTCCCGAAAGATCGCCGCTCCAGCGGTCGGGCTGGTTTCCGTACATCGCCTGCATGAACTCCGCCAACCCCGGCCCTTGCAGCTGTGCGTGCACCTCGGCAGCATGGAGAAGCACGTCTTCCGCAGTCCAGGAAGGCATAACGCCTGCATGCACCATCAGAAGCCGTTCTCCGCCGTGGCGGTGCTCCCGGGCGAGCGGCTGCTGCCTCAGCCATTCCAGCATCGCGTCCCGGTCGGCTGCTTCCAGCACGCTCTGGATCGTGTCGCGCCGGGAGGGCTTGCGGGCACCTAGCGATGCCGCCAGAAGATGCAGGTCATGGTTGCCGAGCAGGCTCCGGACACTGTCGCCGGCCCGAGCGCATCGCCGAAGTACCTGTGCGGATTCCGGCCCGCGATTCACGAGGTCGCCGAGGAGATAAACCGTATCCCGGCTTGGAGAAAACCCTATGGTGTCGAGCAGGCGCTGCAGTGCGCTGTCGCACCCCTGAATATCTCCAATGCAGTAGAGGGCCATGGTCGTGTTGGGTTAATTGTGCAAGGCGCCATTGTGAAGGGGAAAGCCGGAGGCTTGCCGGATCTGCTATTGGAGGCAGGCGGGCTTCGAGAAGGGTGGGTTTTCAAAGTTCCGCATCCGCCATCCGGCAAGGCTTTTTCCAAATGGATGAATCCGGAGTGGCGCACTTAATCGAAAATAGTTTCTATAATGCGACCTCGTTTTCCACTTCCACTTCGACTGACATGACCACCAGCTACAAAGATCTGCTGAAACAGCGCGACCAACTCGAGCAGCAAATCAGCGAGGCCCGCCGCCGCGAACTGTCGGACGCGATCTCCCAGGTTCGCTCCCTTGTCACGGAGTATGGCCTGAAGGCTGATGATGTATTCCCCTCCGGCCGTGCCCGCAGTGCCAGCGCCGGTACCAAAGTGGCGCCCAAATATCGCAATCCGGCCACTGGCCAGACCTGGACGGGCCGCGGCAAGGCGCCCAAATGGATCCAGAACGAAAATCGCGATCAATTCGCCATCTGATATTCAGGCCTGTACCGGTTGTCGGCCAAGTGCTGCTGCCGACGGGCCCTGCCGTCCCCTGTGGACAGTGGTCGAATCATTGAAACCCGCCCATGGCGGGTTTCTGCTTTTCCGGGGTGCGTTTTTCAAGGCCCTCTCGGGCAGTGCCGGTTGGCGCTGATTGCAGGGCGAGAAGGGAGGCTTTCGAATCGTCCGGTTTTCCAGCACCCGGGTTATGGGCAAGCCGTTTAATGGCCGAGCTGCCGTGGCGTGGAATGCGCCGATTCTTGGATGCGTGGGATAAGGGCACTGTGCCTGTGGCGGCATTTATCGCTTGCGTGCAAATGGCGCGTGCCTCGCGATTAACACAGTTCTGCCCCCTGTTATTGCAGGACGGAACGCCGGGCTGCCGATATCCAAACGATCTGCCATGCCGCCATGGCGGGCCACGATGAACGGGCAGGGTTTCGCAGCCCGTGACCGAAAACCATTGAATTGCCGCGGTACCGAACTTCCCGCTGCCGCCGGCATCGCATGAAAAGCCTGCCGGGTGTCTTCCATTCATCGCCCCACGATTGCATCGAATTCCCGGACTGCCAGAATGGCAAGGTCGCCCCCAATTAAAAGGAGTAGTGCTACATGGCCTCGAAGTCCTCCGTGGTTTCCACCCACGCTTTCGCATCGACCCTCCAGACATTCACCACCGGATCGGGCAAAAGCGGCCAGTTCTATTCGCTGCCTGCATTGGCGCGGCAGTTTCCCGAGGTCGGGCGCCTGCCTGTGTCGATCCGCATCGTGCTGGAGTCGGTGCTCCGCAATTGCGATGGTCTGAAAGTGACGCCCGAGCATGTGGAGCAATTGGCGCGGTGGCAGCCGGTGGCCGACCGCAAGGACGAGATCCCCTTCGTCGTCTCGCGCGTGGTGCTGCAGGATTTCACGGGCGTGCCCTTGCTGGCCGATCTGGCCGCGATGCGCAGCGTGGCCCAGCGGCTGGGCAAGAAACCCAAGAAGATCGAACCGCTGGTGCCGGTCGATCTGGTGGTGGACCACTCGATCATGGTCGACCACTACGGCAGCAAGAAGGCGCTCGACCTGAACATGAAGCTCGAATTCCAGCGCAACCGCGAGCGCTATGAATTCATGAAATGGGGCATGCAGGCCTTCGACACGTTCGGCGTGGTGCCTCCGGGCTTCGGCATCGTGCACCAGGTGAACCTGGAGTACCTCGCGCGCGGGGTGCACAAGCGCGCCGATGGCGTCTACTACCCCGACACGCTGGTCGGCACCGACAGCCACACCACCATGATCAACGGCATCGGTGTGGTCGCCTGGGGCGTGGGCGGTATCGAGGCCGAGGCGGCGATGCTGGGGCAGCCGGTGTATTTCCTCACGCCGGATGTGGTGGGCTTCGAGCTGACAGGCCAGTTGCGCGAAGGGGTGACCGCCACCGACCTGGTGCTGACCGTGACCGAGATATTGCGCCGCCACAAGGTGGTGGGCAAGTTCGTGGAGTTCTTCGGCGAGGGCACGCGCACGCTGTCCCTGCCGGACCGTGCCACGATCGGCAACATGGCGCCCGAGTACGGCGCGACGATGGGGTTCTTTCCCGTGGACGAGAAAACCATCGACTACTTCCAGGGCACGGGGCGCACCCGGACCGAGATCGAGGCGTTCGAGGCGTATTTCCGGGCCCAGGGGCTGTTCGGCGTGCCGCAGGCCGGGGACATCGATTATTCGCAGGTGGTGCGGCTCGACCTCGGCGATGTGACGCCGAGCCTCGCCGGTCCCAAGCGGCCGCAGGACCGCATCGAACTCGGCAAGGTCAAGGAGCAGTTCACCGCGCTGTTCGCCAAGCCCGCGGGCGAGAACGGATTCAACCGCCCGGCCGAACTGCTGCACACGCGGCACCACATCCACCGCGGCGATGAGGGCGTCTGTGAAGACGTTCCCGACGAGAAGGCGACGCCTGCGGGCGGCCCGCGCTTCCTCGTGGAGATGGAGCACAACAAGCCCCGGCTCGCGGTCAAGCACGCCGACCCGTCGATCCGGCTGCCGGCGAAGGGCTCCGATCCGACCATCGGCAATGGCGACGTGCTGATCGCCGCGATCACCAGTTGCACCAACACGTCCAACCCCAGCGTGCTGCTGGCCGCCGGCCTGCTGGCCAAGAAGGCGGTGGAGGCGGGCCTGAAGGTGCAGCCCCACATCAAGACATCGCTGGCGCCGGGTTCGCGCATCGTGACGCAGTACCTGACCGAAACGGGCCTGCTGCCGTACCTGGAGAAGCTGGGCTTTGCCGTCGCGGGCTACGGCTGCACGACCTGCATCGGCAATGCGGGCGATCTGGCGCCCGAGATCAACGACGCCATCACCGGTAACGACCTGGTGTGCGCGGCGGTGCTGTCGGGCAACCGCAACTTCGAGGCGCGCATCCATCCCAACATCAAGGCCAACTTCCTTGCGAGCCCGCCCCTGGTGGTGGCCTACGCGATCGCCGGCACGGTGCTGCGCGACCTGATGAGCGAGCCGGTGGGCAAGGGCCGCGGAGGCCGGCAGGTGTACCTGGGCGACATCTGGCCCAGCAGCGAAGAAGTGCACCAGCTCATGAAGCACGCGATGAACGGCAAGGCGTTCCGCGAGAACTACGGCAAGGTCAAGACGGATCCGGGCGCGCTGTGGGGAAAGATCCAGGGCGTGACTGGCGACACCTATAACTGGCCTGCCAGCACCTACATCGCCGAGCCACCGTTCTTTGCGAAATTTGCTATTGATTCTGTAGCAGAGAATTCAATGGAATCGGCGGCATCAGGGCAAAAAGGGTCGCAATCCGTGTTGGGGGCACGCATCATGGCCCTCTTCGGCGATTCCATCACCACCGACCACATCTCGCCGGCGGGTTCGATCAAGGAAACCTCGCCCGCGGGCCAATGGCTGCTGCAGCACGGTGTGATGAAGCAGGACTTCAACAGCTATGGCGCCCGCCGCGGCAACCACGACGTGATGATGCGCGGTACCTTCGCGAACGTGCGGATCAAGAACCTGATGATTCCACCCAAGGAGGACGGTTCGCGCGAGGAGGGCGGCCTGACGGTCTTCCAGAACGAGGGGTCTCACCACGGCACCAAGATGTACATCTTCGATGCGGCCATGCAGTACCTGGCGCACGGCACCCCCACGGTGATCTTCGCCGGGGAAGAGTACGGCACGGGTTCCAGCCGCGACTGGGCGGCCAAGGGCACGCAGTTGCTGGGCATCAAGGCCGTGGTGGCGCGCAGCTTCGAGCGCATCCACCGCTCCAACCTGGTGGGCATGGGGGTGCTGCCGCTGCAGTTCCGCGGCGACGACTCCTGGGAATCGCTGGGCCTGAAGGGGGATGAAACCATCGATGTGGTGCCCGATCCGGCGCTCGCGCCGCAAAGCGACGCGCAACTCGTGATCCGCCGCGCCGACGGCACCCGCCAGGAAGTGACCGTGACCCTGCGCATCGACACCCCCATCGAGGTCGACTACTACCGCGCCGGCGGCATTCTTCCCTATGTGTTGCGCCAACTGCTGACTTCCTGAAAGGTGGTTCGAGCGGACGGACGGGCCACCGCCCGTGCGGCAGGGTCGATACACTTGTGACGATATGTTTACCGCGTAGCCCGTCACGAGCCTGCCCGCCCATACGACCACGCCATGCGCCCGTCCCGCCTGCCAACCTTCGGCTCCTTCTGCCGAGCCCTCCTGTCTGAAACCCCGGCCGTCACCGCCATGCTGGTGGTCGCGGGGATGGCGCTGCTGCTCGTTTCCATCGTGCAGTTGCTGGGGCCCGGGCTCAAGGGCCTCCATGGGCTGGAGCCGTTCCTGGACATGGTGGCGGTGCTGATCGGGCTGCTGGCCGTTTCGGTGTCGCTGCACATGCTGGACGAAAGCGCGCAAGGTCGGGCCAATGTGCTGGTGCTGGGCCTGGCCACGGCGGCGGTGTGCAATTTCCTGCACGGCGTGCTGCAGCACGAGGTGATGGGCGTGGTGGAGAGAGACCGCATCCATGTCTCGGGGTATTTCGCGATGTGGGCCCGCGGAATCGAGGCCGCCACGCTGCTGCTCTTCGCGCTGCGTGCATCGTGGCGCGGCCCCGGGCGGGCGTGGGCCGTGGCGGCGGGCGGCGTGTCCCTGGCCATCGTCTGGACGGCCACCGCAGGCTGGCCCGAGCGCCTGTCGGCCGCATTCGGCAGCGCATTGCCCCAGGTGAGCGGCGCGGCGTCCGGTGCCGTGCTGGCGCTGTCGGCAGCCCTGCTCTACGGATTGCCGCCCCGCAAGGGCGAGGCGCCGCTCGGCCATGGCCGCCGGCACACCATGGCAGCCGCGGCCGCGTCCATGGCGGCGGGCCGGTTCGTCCTGCTCGTGCCGCCGGACCCGTCGGCATGGATCGATACGCTGTCGCATGCCTTCCACGTGCTGGGCTATGCGCTGCTGTTCCAGGCGGTGTTCGTGGCCGGCATCCGCCTGCCGTTCGCGCGTGTGCGCGAAGCGGAATCGCGGCTGCGGGAGAGCGAGCTGCGGCTCCAGCTGCTGGGGCGCAACCTGCCCGACAGCGTGCTCTACCAGGTGGTGCGCGAGCGCGACGGCCGGCGCCGCTTCGTGCACATGGGCGAAGCGCTGGAGCGGCTGGTCGGGCTGCGCGCCGCCGAGGTGATGGAGGACGCAGGCCGCCTGTTCGCGCAGATGGAACCGGAGGACCGCGACGCCAGTGCCGCAGCCGACGAGGCCTCCTACCGCACCATGGGCGTGAGCGAGTCGGTGGTGCGCATGCGGCGCACGGACGGGCAGCAGCGCTGGATGCGCCTGAGTTCGTCGCCGCGGCCCCTGGGCGACGGCAGCGGGCGCGTGATCTGGGACGGCGTGCTCACCGACGTCACCGAGGCGCGCGAAGCGCAGGACCTGAGCCGGGCGCACGAGATCCAGCTCGCCAGCCTGCTGGGCCGCATGCCGGGCGGGGTCTCGCGGCTCGACCATGACCTGCGCATTCTCTACGTCAATCCTTCGCAGGCGCAGTGGCTGTACCGCACGGCGCAGGAACTCGAAGGCCAGTTGCTCACCGACGTGCTGCCCGCCGAGCTGATCCATTCCCTGCGCCCGCAGGTGCTGCGCGCGCTACAGGGCCACACGGTGGTGTTCGAGTACCGCACGCCGGGCAGCCGGTCCGGCCCGCTCTTCTTCCACACCACCATCGTGCCCGAGACGGGCCCCGACGGCCGGGTGGCCGCCGTGGTGGTGTTCGCGTTCGACCTCACCGAGCAAAAGCGCCTGGCCCTCGAATTGGCGCAGCAGCGTTCGCGGCTGGCGAGCCTCGTGAACGCCATCCCGGACGTGGTGTTCCTCAAGGACGCGAACGGCCGCTACCTGTCGTGCAACCCGGTGTTCGAGCGCTTCGTAGGCCGCCGCGAGCGCGAGATCATCGGCCTCAGCGATGAAGAACTGCTGCCGCCGATCGAGGCCGCGCGCGTGCGCCAGCTCGATGAGCGCGCCATGGCCGCCTGGCAGCCGCTCGTGTACGAAGAAACGCTCACCTTCGCGGAAGACGGCTACGCGGGTTATTTCGAAACCATCAAGACGCCCATCCGCGATCTGCACGGCCACGTGACCGGGCTGCTCAGCGTGTGCCGCGACATCACGGACCGCAAGAAGGCCGAACAGCAGATCGAGCTGCTGGCGTTCTTCGATGCGCTCACGGGCCTGCCCAACCGGCGCCTGCTGCTGGACCGCCTGCAGCGTGCGAGCGCGGCCTGCCAGCGCAACCACCAGCTGGGCGCGCTGCTCTTCATCGATCTGGACAACTTCAAGGACCTGAACGACACGCTGGGCCACGACATGGGCGACCGGCTGCTCGTGCTCGTGGCCCAGCGCCTGCAGGAGTGCGTGCGCAGCTCCGACACCGTGGCGCGCTTCGGCGGCGACGAGTTCGTGGTCATGCTGGAGAGCCTGGACGGCGACGTGGCGCAGGCCGCGCTGCAGGCCGAACAGGTGGCCGAGAAACTGCTCGCGCAGCTCAACCAGCCGTTCCCGATGGGCGCGCAGGAGCACTACAGCACGCCCAGCATCGGCATCACGCTGTTCGGCGACCAGCGGCGCAGCGTGGACGAACTGCTCAAGCGCGCCGACCTCGCCATGTACCAGGCCAAGGCGGCCGGGCGCAACACGCAGCGTTTCTTCGATCCGGACATGCAGGCCCAGGTGACGGCGCGCTCGCAGCTCGAAGCCGACCTGCGCCAGGGCATCGCCCGGCAGGAGCTCACGGTGCATTTCCAGCCCATCGTGGACGGCAGCACGCGCCTGTGCGGCGCCGAGGCGCTGGTGCGGTGGCGGCATCCCGAAAAGGGCACCATCAGCCCGGCGGATTTCATCCCGCTGGCCGAAGAGACGGGCCTCATCCTGCCGCTGGGACGCCAGGTGCTGCAGATCGCCTGCGAGCAGCTCGTGCGCTGGGCGGCGCACCCCGCCAGCTCCGCGCTCACCGTGGCGGTGAACGTGAGCGCGCGGCAATTCCGCCAGCCCGACTTCGTCACCGAGGTGCTGGAGACGCTGGTGCGCACGGGGGCGAATCCGCAGCGGCTCAAGCTCGAACTCACCGAAAGCCTGCTGCTGGGCGATGTGGAGGACACCATCGCCCGCATGGCACAGCTCAAGCGGGCCGGCGTGGGCTTCGCGCTCGATGATTTCGGCACGGGTTATTCCTCGCTCAGCTACCTCAAGCGCCTGCCGCTCGACCAAGTGAAGATCGACCAGGGGTTCGTGCGCGACGTGCTCACCGACCCCAACGACGCCGCCATCGTGCGCACGATCCTGGCGCTGGCCAAGAGCCTGGATCTGCAGGTGGTGGCCGAGGGGGTCGAAACCGCCGGGCAGCTCAGCTTCCTGAAGCTGCACGGCTGCGAAGGCTTCCAGGGCTACCTGTTCGGGCGCCCCGTGCCGGTGGCCGCGTTCGAGCGCGAACACCAATTGCCTGGCGCCGCGGTGCCTCCGCCGTCTCCGCCCGCGGGGCAGGACGTGGTGGCTTCCGGCGCATGAGCACGCGCATCGCCTGGATCGATGCCGCACCGGCGCCGGAACGTGCCGCGGCGGCCGCCGCCCTGGCTGCGCAGGGCGCGCAGTGGGGCCACGCGTGGGAGGTGGTGCCTCTGCCCTGGCAGGCGACCGTAGCGCCCACTGGCGCCCGGGCGCGCGCGGCCGACGGCCTGTCCGGGCCGGGCGCCGGCTTCGAGGCCGTGGTGCTGGCGCCGGACCGGCATGCCACCACCTTGCCTGCCTGGGCCGTGCAGCCCGGCCGGCGCATGCCCGTGCTGGTGTGCCTGGGGCAGGAGCCCGCGCAGGAGGCACTGGCAGCGCGGGCCCTGCGCGCGGGGCCCGGCGACTATGTGCTGAGTGCCGGCCAGGGCGATGGCACGGTGCGTGAACTCGCCCTCCGGCTCGTGGCCCTGCTGGAGTCCCGGCCGGGCAGCGGCATGGACTGGGCGCGCGACGCCTCGGCGCGGCAGGAGGGCCCGGCCGCCTGGTCCAACGCCGTCGCCGCGCCTGCAGAGCTGCTGCAGACGGCGCTGGACCACATGGCGCTGGGGCTGCTCGTGCTCGGGCCGGACGACCGCGTGCGGCTCTACAACGCCCGCCTGCTGGACATGCTGGAGCTGCCGCGCAGCCTGCTGGACGGCGCGCCCACGCTGTCCGAACTCACGCTGCTGCAGGCCCGGCGCGGCGACTTCGGCGAGGATTTCGCCCGCGTGGACGACCGCGGGCGCCCCCACGTGGAGAGCGGCGCCAGCCTGGCGGCGCCCGGCGTCTACTGGCGCAGGACGCACGACGGCCGCACGCTGGAGGTCTACACCACCACGCTGCCGGGCGGCGGCCTACTGCGCACCTTCTCCGACGTGACGCCGCACACGCGCCTGCAGGCCGAGCTGCGCCTGAGCGAGGCCCGCTTCCGGAGCCTGAGCGACCTGTCCTCCGACTGGTACTGGGAGCAGGACGCCGACTACCGCTTCGTGCATTTCACGGGCGGGTCGAACCGGCTGCGGATGGCCGCCTCCGAGATCGTGGGGCGCACGCGCTGGGAGCTGGGCGCCCTCAACTTCGGCGAGCCCGACTGGGCCGCGCACCGCCGCCTGCTGGAAGCGCGCGAGCCCTTCCGCGACCTGGAGCTGCAGCGCGCGGGCCCGGACGGCAATCCCTACTGGGTGGCCGTGAGCGGCGTGCCGGTGTTCGGCGCGGATGGCGCGTTCCTGGGATACCGCGGGGTGGGGCGCGACATCTCGGAGCGCAAGCGCGTCGAGGCCGAGATCGAGCGGCTGGCGTTCTTCGACGTGCTGACCGGCCTGCCCAACCGGCGGTTGCTCACTGACCGCCTGCAGCGCGCGCTCGGCACGGCGGCGCGCGAAGAGGCCCACGGCGCGGTGCTGTTCCTCGATCTGGACAATTTCAAGGACCTGAACGACACGCTGGGCCACGACATGGGCGACCGCCTGCTCGAACAGGCGGCGCAGCGGCTGCTGACCTGCGCACGCCCGCAGGACACGGTCTGCCGCTTCGGCGGGGACGAGTTCGTGGTGCTGGCCGAAGGCCTGCCGGGCGATGTGCACGCGGCGCGCGCGGAGGCCGCCGTGCTGGCGCACCGCATCGTCGCCGCACTGGGCAAGCCCTATGCGGTGGGCCGCATGGGCTACCACTACAGCACGCCCAGCATCGGGCTCACGCTGTTCGGCGCGCGCCAGGGCACGGAGGCGGGCGTGGACGACCTGCTCAAGCAGGCCGACCTCGCGATGTACCAGGCCAAGGCGGCCGGGCGCAACACGGTCCGCTTCTTCAACCCGGCCATGCAGGCGGCCGTCAACGACCGCGCGGCGCTGGAATCCGAACTGCGGCATGCGCTGCGCTCCGACGAACTCGTGCTGCACTACCAGCCGATCGTGGACAGCGGCGGCCGCATGCTGGGCGCCGAGGCGCTCGTGCGCTGGCGGCACCCGCAGCGCGGCATGGTGCTGCCGGGTGAATTCATCCCGGTGGCGGAGCAGGGCGGCCTGATCGTGCCGCTGGGGCAGTGGGTGCTGGAGCGCGGCTGCGAGCAACTGGTGGCCTGGAGTCGCAGCCCGGCCACGGCGCAGCTGGCCCTGGCGGTGAACGTGAGCGTGCGGCAGTTCCGCCAGCCCGATTTCGTGGACCACGTCCTGCAGGCCGTGCGCCGCAGCGGCGCGCAGCCGCGCCTGCTCAAGATCGAACTCACAGAGAGCCTGCTCATGGCGGATGTGGAGGAAGTCATCGCGCGCATGGAGCAGTTGCGCGCGCACGGCGTGGGTTTTGCGATCGACGACTTCGGCACCGGTTACTCGTCGCTCGCCTACCTCAAGCGGCTGCCGCTCGACCAGCTCAAGATCGACCAGAGCTTCGTGCGCGACGTGCTGACCGACCCCAACGATGCCGCCATCGTGCGCACCATCCTCGCGCTGGCGCAGAGCCTGGACTTGCGTGTGGTGGCGGAAGGCGTGGAGACCACGGGCCAGTTGCAGTTCCTGCAGCGCCACGGCTGCCATGCCTTCCAGGGGCACCTTTTCGGGCGCCCGGCCCCGGCTGCGGTGCTGGAGCGCGCGCTGCGCCCTGCGCTCTGAGCCGGCGGCCCGCACCGGGAAAAGGCCTGCCGGCAGGCTTTGCCCCCGGCGGGGAAAGATGGCCGTCCGCGGTGCCGCACCTTGACCTGCCTCGTACCGGGCGCCTGGCGCTCCGCGCACAATCGCGCCCATGCAAGACACACGACAGCAGGTGCTTCTGGTCGCCGGCGGCGGCATCGGCGGCCTGGCCGCGGCCCTGGGCGCGGCGCGCGCGGGCTGGGCGGTGGAGCTGTGCGAGCGCGCACCGGCGTTCACCGAGGTGGGTGCTGGCGTGCAGCTCGGGCCCAATGCGGTGCGCTGCCTGCATGCCTGGGGACTGGAGGCGGCGCTGCGCGGCGTGGCCGCCTGCCCGGACCGGCTGCAGGTGCGCAGCGCCCTGGACGGCCGTGTACTGGCCGGGATGCCGCTGGGCGCGGCCATCGAGGCACGCTACGGAGCGCCGTACCTCGCCATCCACCGCGCCGACCTGCACGGGCTGCTGCTGGCGGCGGTGCGCCCGCTGCCCGGCGTGCGCCTGCACCAGAGCGAAACCATCGCCGACCACACCGAGAGCAGCCAAGGCGTGGTGCTGCGCACCGCGGCGGGCCGCCAGCTGCAGGGCGATGCGTTCATCGGCGCAGACGGGCTGCGCAGCGCCACGCGCGCGCGGCTGCTGGGCGAGGCGCCGGCGCGGGTGTCGGGCCACCTGGCCTACCGCACGGTCGTTGCGCAGGCGTCGCTGCCGCAGCGGCTGCGCACCGCGCAGGTCACGGCCTGGCTGGGGCCCGGGCTGCATGTCGTGCAGTACCCGGTGCGCCGCGGCGAACTGATGAACATCGTCGCCATCCGCCACGGGCGCCCGCCGGACGATCTGGAGCACTGGGACCATGCCGGCAACGCGGGCGACCTGGAAGGCGCGCTGCGCGGCACCTGCTCGGCGCTGCAGGACCTGGTACGCGCGGTGCCGCAGGCCGGTGCGGGCTGGCGCCTCTGGCCGCTGTGCGACCGCGACCCCGTGGAAGGCGCGCATGAGATGGCCCGGGAACGCGTGGCGCTGCTGGGCGATGCGGCCCACCCCATGCGCCCCTATCTGGCCCAGGGCGCGGGCATGGCGATCGAGGATGCCGCCGTGCTGCAGGATGTGCTGGCGCAGGCCGGCATCGGCGTGCCCGAGCGGCTGCAGCGCTACGCGGACCGGCGCTGGCGGCGCAGCGCGCAGGTGCAGCGGCGGGCGGAGCGCAATGGGCGCATCTTCCATGCGACGGGGCCGGTGCGGTGGGCGCGCGACCTGTCGCTGCGCCTGCTGGGCGAGCGGTTGCTCGACCAGCCCTGGCTCTATCGCGCGCCGGGCGGTGCCGCGCTGCCCGGGGGCGCAGGCAGCAGCCGGTAGGCCAGCGCGCCGGCCAGCAGCAGGCCGGCGATGGTGAGCAACACCGTGGCATACGGATCGGCGCCGCGCGCCGTGGCGAGCGCTGCCGCCCAGCCCGTCGCCCATTGCACCAGCGCCACGCCGAGGAACATCGCCATGGTGAAAACGGCCATGGCGCGCCCCGTCATGGCGGGCGGATAGGCCGAGCGCACGTCGGCGTACTGCAGCACCAGCGCCCCGGAGAACAGGCCCACCGCCACCGCGCCGGCCACGTCCGCCGAGGCACTGTGCAGCACGCCCATGGCCAGGAAGATCGCCGCGATCAGCAGGGTTCCGGCCAGGATCCAGCGCCTGCGGCGGGCCGGCCCCGGGTCCAGCCGGCCGAAGACCGCGGGTCCGAACAGCGACACCAGCGATACCAGCAGCGCGACGTTGCCGCTGTCCACGAGCGAAAAGCCGTGCCGCCCGATGAGCAGCGGCCCCAGCCACAGCCCGCGCAGCGCGAGGAAGGCCGCGTAGGTGACGAGGCCCAGCAGCAGGATGCCCAGCGTGTGCGGCAGCAGGAACAGCGCGCCGAAGCCGCGCATCGCCGCGCCCACCGATTCGCGCGGCGGCGCGCCGCTATCGGCGCGCACGGTGGGTTCGTGCACCCGCCAGGCGATGAGCAGCCAGGCCCCCGCGGCCAGGCCCGCGAGCACGCCGAAACCCACGCGCCAGGACGAGCGCTCCACCAGCCAGGCCAGCGGGGTGCCGGTGAACAGCATGCCCAGCCCACCCACGCCGAGCGCCACACCCGAGACGAACGCGAAGCGCCGCGCCGGAAAGTGCCGTGCGATGAACACCGTGCACACGAGGAAGGCCGGCGCGCAGCCCACGCCGATGAGCACCTGTCCGATCAGCACCGCGCCGTAGCCGGGGGCCAGCGCCGACAGCAGCGCGCCCGCGACCGCCAGCGGGAACACCGCGAGCACCGTGCGCCGCACGCCGAAGAGATCGATACCCACGCCCATGAAGAGCTGCATGGTTCCGAACGCGAAGGCGAAGGTGCCCGCGAACGTGCCCAGCGCCTGCGCCCCGAGCCCGAATTCGGCCTGCAGTCCCGTGGCGATGATGGCGGTGACGGTGCGGAACGCCTGGCTGAGCGCGAAGCCCGAGACCAGCGCGAGCAGCATGGCCCAGGGGGCGGAGGGCTCCGGGGGCACGGGCGTTTCGGCGGCGGGCGGGTGGGCGCAGGGCATGGCGGCGGAACGAAGGCACCGGCAATTCTCGGCCTTCTGCCGTGGGCGCGCAGTCCCCCAGGCGCAGGGCGGTGGGCCGCCGCCCGGGCCGGCGGGCGGCCTCAGAGGCTGGTTCTGAGCTTCCAGATCTCGGGGAACAGCACCACGTCCAGCATGCGGCGCAGGTAGCTCACGCCACCGGTGCCGCCCGTGCCGCGCTTGAAGCCGATCACGCGCTCGACCGTGGTCACGTGGCGGAAGCGCCAGAGGCGGAAGGCGTCCTCCAGATCGGTGAGTTTCTCGCCCAGCTGGTAGAGGTCCCAGTGCGTCTGCGGGTCGCGGTAGGCGGCGAGCCAGGCGTTCTCGACAGCCTCGCTTTCGGCATAGGGCTGGGTCCAGTCGCGGTCGGTGTGGCTGGCGGGCACCGCGAGGCCGCGGCGCGCCAGCAGGCGCAGGGCCTCGTCGTACAGCGAGGGCGCGGCGTAGGCCGCCTCCACCTGGGCGAGCAGGTCGGGCCGGTGCGCATGGGGTTTGAGCATCGCGGCGTTCTTGTTGCCCAGCGAGAACTCGATGCAGCGGTACTGGTAGCTCTGGAAGCCGCTGGACTGCGCCAGGTAGGGCCGTATAGCGCTGTACTCGGGCGGCGTCATCGTGGCCAGCACGTCCCAGGCATGCACGAGCTGCTCCATGATCTTCGAGACCCGCGCGAGCATCTTGAAGGCTGGCGGCAGATCGTCTTTCGCCACGTGCGCGATGGCTCCGCGCAGCTCGTGCAGCATGAGCTTCATCCACAGCTCGCTGGTCTGGTGCTGCACGATGAACAGCAGCTCGTTGTGGTTGGGCGAGAGCGGCTTTTGCGCGTTCAGGATCGCGTCGAGCTGCAGGTAGTCGCCATAGCTCATGTCGCGGCTGAAATCGAGCTGGGCGCGCTCCTCGTGCACGATGGCTTCGGGCAGCGCGGCTGCGGCTGCGGACGCGGGGGCGGCTGCCGGGGCAGCGGATTGCGGGGCGTGGGGGCACATGGTGGGCTGTCTCCGGCCGGCCTTCAGGTCACGGCGTGTTGTTGGTTGAATTCGGGGCGGCGCCATTCGCCGCTCTCCAGCACGGCGCGCAGGTGCTCCACGGCGTTCCAGACGTCCTCGTGGCCGAGGTACAGCGGCGTGAAGCCGAAGCGCAGGATGTCCTTGTGCGGGCCCTGGCCGCCGTCGCCCTTGCGGAAGTCGCCGATCACGCCGCGCGCGATCAGCGCCTGCACGATGGCGTAGGCGCCGCTGCCCTGGCCGTCCACGCCCTGGCCTTCGTCCCGCGTGAGGCACACCTGCGAGCCGCGCCGCGCGTGATCGCGCGGCGTGGCCAGGCCCAGTCCGTGGCCCGCGCAGCGCTCCTCGACCAGCCGGATGAAGAGGTCGGTGAGTGCCAGCGATTTGGCGCGCAGCGCCACCATGCCGCCCAGCGGCTGCGCGGCGGTGAACACGTCCAGCCCGCACTGCAGCGCCGAGAGGCTGATGATCGGCTGCGTGCCGCAGAGGTAGCGCGCGATGCCGGGCGCCGGCCGGTAGTCGGGCGTGAAGGCGAACGGCGCCGCATGGCCCCACCAGCCCGACAGCGGCTGCCAGAAGCGGTCCGCATGGCGCGGATGCACCCACACGAACGCCGGTGCGCCGGGGCCGCCGTTGAGGTACTTGTAGCCGCAGCCGATCGAGAAATCCGCGTCCGCACCGCGCAGGTCCACCGGAACCGCGCCGGCGCTGTGCGCCAGGTCCCAGACGCAGAGCACCCCTTGCGCGTGCGCGGCAGCGGTGACGGCGGCCATGTCGTGCATCGCGCCCGTGCGGTAGTTGACGTGCGTGAGCATCAGCACCGCCACGTCGGCCGTCAGCGCGGAGGCGATCTCCTCGGGCTCGACCAGCACCAGCTCCAGCCCGCGTTCGCGGCGCAGGCCTTCTGCGATGTAGAGGTCGGTGGGGAAGTTGCTGCGCTCGCTCACCACGCGGCGGCGGGACGGCGCGTCCTCGCGGGCGATGTTGAGCGCCGCGCTCAGCACCTTGTAGAGGTTGATCGACGTGCTGTCGGTGCAGGCCACTTCGCCGGCGCCCGCGCCGATCAGCGGCGCGAGCTGGTTGCCCAGCCGCTGCGGCAGATCGAACCAGCCCGCGTTGTTCCAGGAGCGGATCAGGTCCGTGCCCCATTCCTGCGCCACCACTTCGGCAATGCGTGCGGGAGCGGCCTTGGGCAGCACGCCCAGGGAGTTGCCGTCCAGGTAGATCACGCCCTCGGGGAGCTGGAAATGATCGCGCAGCGGGCGCAGCGGGTCTTGCGCATCCAGTGCGCGGCAGTCGTTCAAGGTGGTCATGGTGGATGTGGTTGCTACTTAATTGATAGCAAAGTATTCAATGGATACGGCGGCATGGATGCGAAAAAGTTCGAACATCTGCCGTGCTGCGCGGCGCGTCAGGCCAACGCGCGCAGCACGGCCCGCACGGGCGAGGCGTCGGCCGAGGTGAGCTTCAGGGGCAGGGCGATCAGTTCGTAGTCGCCCTCGGGCACGGCGTCGAGCACGAGGTTCTCCAGCACCCGCAGGCCGCGGCGGCGGATCACCTGGTGGCTCTCCAGCGCCTTGCTCTCGGCGGGGTCGATGCTGGCGGTGTCGATGCCCACCAGCACCACGCCGCGGTCGGCCAGGCGCTCGATGGTGGCGGGGGCATAGGCGGCCAGGGCGCCGTCCCAGCGGTCCACGGGCATGCGGTCGTACGTGCGCACCAGCACGCGGGGCGGCAGCGCGGGGCCGGCGCGGTCCACCGCGTGGACGATGTGCTCCCACTCGATCAGGGGCCCCCTGCCGACGGCGTGGATCACGCGGCAGGGCCCGAGGAAGGCGTCCAGCGACACGTCTCCGATCGTGGCGCCCTGCGCGTCGTAGTGCAGCGGCGCATCGGCGTGCGTGCCCACGTGCGGCGACAGCGTGAGGGCACTCACGTTCACCGGGCACTGCGGGCCGATGGTGGCGCACCACTGCTGCGAATAAGGTGTGTCGCCCGGAAACACCGGGCTGCCGGCATGCACCGGCGCGGAAATGTCCCACAGCGTGCGGGGGGCGGTCATAGGCGTCTCCTTGGGGCGCGGCGGCCGCGAGGGCCGTCACGGGCGCATCCTAGGCAGGCAGGGCGGGCGTGGTGTCGTTTAATCCCTACAGCCTCTGAAATTGGATAAATCTGCCGCCATGGGCGGATTCAGGAAAAATCTATGCCCACCGACCTCGATCGCACCGACCGCCAGCTGGCCGCGGCCCTGCAGGACAATGCGCGCCTCACCTCGGGCGAACTGGCCCAGATGGCGCACCTTTCGCAGTCGCCGTGCTGGCGTCGCGTGAAGCGCCTGGAGGAAGAGGGCGTGATCGCGGGCTACCACGCAGCGCTCAACCGCCGCGCGCTGGGGCTGGGTGTGATGGTGTTCGTGATGGTGGGCATCGACCACCAGACCGAGGCCTCGTCCCGGCCCTTCGAGGATGCGGTCTGCGCGATCCCCGAAGTGGTGATGTTCCACGGCATCTCGGGCCCCGAGGATTTCATGCTCGTCGTGGTGGCGCGCGACCTGGACGCCTATTCCGAGCTGCTGCAGAACCGGCTGCACCGCCTGCCCGGCGTGCGCCGGGTGCACAGCTATTTCTCGCTGCAGGAGTTCAAGGGGCGCGTCGTGGGGCTGCCCGTGCCCTGAGCCTTGCCCGGGTCCGTGCGGCCCTACAGCACGAAGCCGTCTGCCAGCGCATCCAGCCCGTGCCGCCGGCGCGCGCGGCCGCAGGCTTCGCTGCCCGCCTCGAACTCGCGGCACGGCGAGGGGCGCCACTCGTAGATGCCGCAGGCCGCCCGCGTGCCCACGCGGCCGGTAAGGGCCGCGCAGCGCGGCGCGGTGTGGTCGGTGCCGCGCATGCGCCGCAGCCGGTCATTGACCTCCACGGTGAGGCCCGCGGGAACGCAGCCGCCTTCGTCCTCCGACTCGTGCACCGAGAAATCGACGCGGAAGCTCGCACAGCAGGCGCCGCAGGTCAGGCAGGGGTGAAGGCTCATGGCGTGGCGTGCTGGAACGAAAAGGGAGCGGGGCAGGGGTGGGCGGGGGCCGCGCGATTGTGCCGTGCCGTGGCCGGACCAAGGCTCCCCTTTCCCGCCCGCGGGCGGGGCGGCTGCGAGAAAATCAGGCATTCCGCAGAACCTTTGCCCGTGGCCCGGATCTGTGATCCATCGCAAGGCCTGCAAGGGCCTGGGCGATAGAATGAGAATTAGTATCATTTCTAACAATAACTCCCATGAAAATGTCCGCTGAAGACGCGGCCGGGCCCGCGTTGGACCGGCCTTCCGCCACGACCCCGTCCGTCGGTCTGGATCGGCTGCCCCGCAGCGCGCCCGCCCGGGTGACTTCCCTGGAGCCCGCGCGCGACGAACGCGAACAGGCCATCGTGCAGCGCCTCATGGAAATCGGCTTCCTGCCCGGCGAGCCCGTGCGCGTGGTGGCCAGCGGCTTCCCGGGCGGCGACCCGCTCGCCGTGCGCATCGGCCAGGCCACCTTCGCGCTGCGTCGCCACGAGGCGGCGCTGGTGCGTGTGCAGGCCGTGGGAGGCGCGGCATGACCTTGCAGTCCCAGGTCCCTTCCGATTCGCTGCTGCGCGTCGCGCTGCTGGGCAATCCCAATTGCGGCAAGACCGCGCTCTTCAACCTCATCACCGGCGCGCGCCAGAAGGTCGCCAACTACGCGGGCGTCACCGTGGAGCGCAAGGAAGGGCACCTGCAGACCGCCGGGGGCCGCCGCGTGCGCGTGCTCGACCTGCCGGGCGCCTACAGCCTGAATGCGCACAGCCTCGACGAGGCCGTCACGCGCGATATCGTCACCGGCCGCCGCCCCGGCGAGGCCGTGCCGGATCTGCTGGTGTGCGTGACCGACGCCACGCATTTGCGGCTCAACCTGCGCCTCGTGCTGGAGGCCCGGGCGCTGGGCCGGCCCATGCTGCTGGTGCTCAACATGAGCGACATGGCCGAGCGCCAGGGCATTGCCATCGACCGCGAAGCGCTGTCCCGCGAACTCGGCATGCCGGTGATCTCCACCGTCGGTGTGCGCGGCGATGGTGCCCGCGAACTGCTGGGCTGGCTGGACGCTGCGGGGTCCCTGCCGGCGCCGCCCGGCGCGCCCGACGCGCACGGTGCGGCCCCTTCCGCCGAGCGCGCCATGCGCCTGCACGAGGAGGTGCGGCGCATCATGTCCGTGGCCGTGCGCGAACCCGCGGCCGCCAGCCTGCGCACCGACGACCGCATCGATGCCGTCGTGCTGCACCCGTTCTGGGGCCTGCTGCTGCTGGCCGCCACGCTGTTCCTGATGTTCCAGGCCGTCTTCAGTTGGGCCGAGGCGCCCAAGGGCCTGATCGAGGACGGCGTGGCCGCGCTGTCGGGCGCGGTCAATGCGCACATGGCCGAGGGCCCGCTGCGCAGCCTGCTCACCGACGGCATCCTGGCCGGAACGGGGGGCGTGCTGGTTTTCCTGCCGCAGATCCTGATCCTGTTCTTCTTCATCCTGGCGCTGGAAGACTCGGGCTACCTGCCGCGCGCCGCCTTCCTGCTGGACCGCGCCATGGGCACGGTAGGTCTGTCGGGGCGCTCTTTCATCCCGCTGCTTTCCAGCTTCGCGTGCGCGGTGCCGGGCGTTATGGCCACCCGCTCCATCACCCACTGGCGCGACCGCATCGTGACCATCATGATCGCGCCGCTCATGACCTGTTCGGCGCGCCTGCCGGTCTACGCACTGCTCATCGGCGCCTTCATCCCCGAGCGCACCGTGGCCGGCGTGTTCAACTTGCAGGGCCTGGTTCTGTTCGCGCTCTATGTCGGCGGCATCGCGAGCGCCATGGCCGTGGCCGCGGTGGCGAAGCTGGCGCGCCGGCAGGAAGGTGCCACGCCGCTGCTCATGGAACTGCCGGCCTACCGGTGGCCCGGCCTGCGCAGCCTCGCGCAGGGCCTGTACGAGCGCGCCATGATCTTCCTGAAGCGCGTGGGCGGGATCATTCTGGCCGTCACCATCCTGCTGTGGTTCCTCTCCAGCTACCCCGCACCGCCGGACGGGGCCACGGGTGCCGCCATCACCTACAGCTTCGCCGGGCGGATCGGCGCATTCCTCGAACCCCTGGTGGCCCCCATCGGCTTCAACTGGCAGATCGCCATCGCGCTGGTGCCCGGCATGGCCGCGCGCGAAGTGGCGGTGAGCGCGCTCGGCACCGTCTATGCGCTGTCGGCCACCGGCGAAGAGGCCGCCACGCAGCTCGGCACGCTGATCGCCGGCACCTGGTCCCTGGCCACGGCGCTGTCGCTGCTGGTGTGGTTCGTGTTCGCGCCCCAGTGCATTTCCACCATCGCTGCGGTGCGGCGCGAAACCAACGGCTGGCGGTATCCGCTGCTCATGACGGCCTACCTGTTCGTACTGGCCTATGCCGCGAGCTTCGTCACCTACCGCGTGGCCCTGGCCCTGACTTCCGGAGGTTGAACCCACATGGCCCAGCAATGGATCGTCGCAGCTATCGTCGTGGTGGCCCTGGCCTATCTCGCATGGAAATGGATGCCTGCGCGCTGGCGCGGACGCCTGGGCGCCGTTCACCCGGCACTGGCCGAATCCTCCGGTTGCGGAGGGTGCAGCAGTTGCGGCCCGGGCGGTGGCGGAGGCTGCTCGACGCAGGAAGGCGGCGCAGCGGCGGGCCATTCCGTGCAGTCCGTGGTGGTGCACGGCCCTGTGCCGAGGGGTTCGGCAGCGGGTGGGAAGCCTGAGGATCCGCAGCAGCGTTGAACAGGTTGCCGGCTGTGGTCAGCGGCCACGCTGCCCGGGGGGATCCTGGAATGCGAAGCCCGGCTCCAGGATGTCCTTGCAGGGACGGCAGAACAGGAACTGCGTTGTGCGCTGATTGCTGACCGCGCCCCAGCCGGTCCAATTGTCCAGGCTTACCTTGAAGCGGCGGCCATCCTTCAGCACGATGCGGCCCTCGGCGTTGCAGTCGTCCGTCTGCATCTGATGGTCATATTCGGTGGACGAACCCGGCTTGGCGTGGGCCAGGAAAAAGCGGAGCCTTTTCTCGTCCACGAGCAGATGCCCGCATTGCCCTTGTCCGAAACTCCTTGCCGAAGGGGTTTCGATGACAAACCGCTGCACGTGGCGAGGGTGCCAGAACGTTGCAGGGTCGCGCGGGCCGGCCTGCAGCGGCGGGATTGCCAGCATCCATGCCGCGATGCACGCAAGGCGAAGAGCTGTCATTGCCAGGATGCCGTGGCGGCTTCCGTCACGTTTTTGCGGCTCACCTCGGGGTGCCGATGGGTTTCCGATGGCGGAATATCCAACGCCTCGTTCAGCGCTCCGACCAGATAGCGCAATGCCGCCTGCTGCAGGCCAGTGAGCGGTTCGTAGACAGAGTGGTTTCCCATGAAAGCCCTTTGTTGCTGAGCGTTCAGCCCGGATGGCATGCGCACTCCCGGCGGTAGATAGGAGGCCCCCACCACCTCGATGCCAAGGCTGTCGCCGTTGGAAGGGTAGCGTCCTGGAACCACCTTCTGCATCTCGGCTTGATGCATCACGGTCGGGCTGGCAGAACGGTACGTTTTGATTTCCGCAGGTGTGCAACGGTGCTCGGCAAGGCACCTCGCTTTCAGTGGCCCGATGTGATTGGTGCGCTTGAAAACCGAAGCGGTCTGGTAAATACCGCCATCCTTCAAGATGAGGAAATGAGCACCGTTGGCGTTGGCCGAGCGGTAGCTATTGAACGTCGATGCCTCTGTGGGAGCGCCGGTTTGGTGAACGACGATTCCCGAAATCGTTTTCATGTGCGTGCGCTCGATTGCGGTGAATCTTCGGGGCTTGATCCTCGCGTTGTGAACCACCATGCCTTGGGCATCGAAAAATAGCATTCACCCTCCCGCGTTATAGGTAGGCGATGCTACTGGCGCCATCGGCACGACACGGGGCAGATGGATGAATTGCTTTTATTCCATGATTTCTATAACGTCTGCCCCTGGCTCAGCCTCTCCAGTGCATTGCGCAGGTTCTGGCAGGCTTGCGCCCCGAAGCGCTCGTTGAACCAGGGGGTGGCATAGACCGTGGGGCGGTCCAGGAAGGACCGCAGGATCGCGCAGCGGCCCGCCTGGTAGCGCGGCCAGCGCACGAAGCGGTATTCGCGGCGCACATTGCGCTCGAATTCGGCATACACCTCTGGTGGCTGGCCCAGGATGGCGAGGTCGATGTCCACCATCCAGCGGGTGTCGCCGTCGATGGTGCATGCCGGAACGTGGCGCGTGGCCAGGATGTGATGTTCGACCCGGTCCACCGTGGCGGGAGCCAGGCGCTGCGCCTCCATGAAGCGCCGTGCCCACCTGGCGCTGCGCTCCTCGTTGCGGCCGGACCAGGGCCAGTAGACGGCGTCGTGGAACCACAGCGCCATGCCGACCGCCGCAGGGTCGGCCATGGCCCCGGGTCCGCTGGCACCGCATGCGGCCTCCCAGTGGCGGAGGCAGGCGTCCAGGTGGCGTGTGTCGTGGTATGCGCGTAGCCAGCGGGACCAGTGGCGCAGCAGGCGGCGCCCCTCGGCCTGCCAGTCCGGGCCCTCCCGCGAGAGCGACTGCCCCAGCGCGCTCCAGCGGGCCAGGAGAACGGCCGGATCCGGTGCCATGGGGCTTTCCTGCGCGGCCCGGTTGCCTGCGGAGGCCTCTTCAGGCAGGCCGGCCGAGCAGCAGGAACTCCATGAGCGCCTTCTGCACGTGCATGCGGTTCTCGGCCTCGTCCCACACCACCGATTGGGGGCCGTCGATCACTTCGGCTTCGACCTCCTCGCCGCGGTGGGCGGGCAGGCAATGCATAAAAAGGGCCTCCGGCCGGGCCGCGGCCATCATCTCGGCGTCCACGCACCAGTCGGCAAAGGCCTTCTTGCGCGCGTCGTTCTCGGCTTCGTAGCCCATGCTCGTCCACACGTCGGTGGTGATGAGGTCGGCACCGCGGCAGGCCTCGATCGGATCCTGGAACACCTTGTAGTGCGATCCGGGTGCGACACCGGCGATCCGGCTGTCGACCTCGTAACCGGACGGCGTGCTCACGTGCACGGTGAAGCCGAGCAGTTCCGCCGCCTGCAGCCAGGTGTGGGCCATGTTGTTGCCGTCGCCGACCCACGCCACGGTCTTGCCCTGGATGGAACCCCGGTGCTCGATGAACGTGAAGATATCGGCCAGGATCTGGCAGGGGTGGAATTCGTTGGTGAGGCCGTTGATGACCGGCACCCGCGAGTGCGCCGCGAAGCGCTCGATCTTGGTCTGCTCGTAGGTGCGGATCATCACCAGGTCCACCATGCGGCTGATGACCTTGGCGCTGTCCTCGATCGGCTCGGCGCGCCCGAGCTGGCTGTCGCCCGTGGTGAGGTGCACCACGCTGCCGCCCAGCTGGTACATGCCGGCCTCGAAGCTCACGCGGGTGCGCGTGCTGGCCTTCTCGAAGATCATCGCCAGCGTGCGGTCGCTGAGCGGGTGGTGCTTCTCGTAGTTCTTGAACTTGGCCTTGATGACCGCGGCGCGCTCGAACAGGTAGGCGTATTCGTCCGCGGTGAGGTCCTTGAATTGCAGGTAGTGCTTCATGGGCTGCAGGGGGTTCATTCGGCGAGGAATGCCTTGACCAGGGGGGCGAGCAGGGACACGATCTCGTCGGCCTCTTCCCGCGTGAGGATGAGCGCGGGCACCATGCGGATCACGCTGTCGGCCGTGACCGAAAGCAGCAGGCCGGCCTCGGCCGCGCGGCCCACGAGCACGCCGCAGGGGCGGTCGAGTTCGATGCCCAGCATCAGCCCCTGGCCGCGGATGTCCTTCACGCCCGGCAGGCTGCCCAGCTCGCGCTCCAGGGCCGCCTTCAGGTAGGCGCCCACATCGGCCGCGTTCTGCAGCAGGCCGTCTTCTTCCATGATGCGGATCGTCTCGTTGCCGGCACGCATCGCGAGCGGGTTGCCGCCGAAGGTGGTGCCGTGGTTGCCGGGGCCGAAGATGTGCGCTGCCTTGGGGCCGGCCACGACGGCGCCGATCGGCACGCCGGAGCCCAGGCCCTTGGCGAGCGGCATCACGTCGGGAACGATGCCTGCCCACTGGTGCGCGAACCACTTGCCCGTGCGACCCATGCCGCATTGCACCTCGTCGATCATCATGAGCCAGTCACGCTCGTCGCAGAGCTGGCGCAACTGCTGCAGGTATTCGATGCGCATGGGGTTCACGCCACCTTCGCCCTGGATGGTTTCGAAGAACACGGCCACTACATCGGGGTTGCCTTCGGTGGCCTTGCGGATGGCGTCGATGTCGTTCATCGGCACGCGGATGAAGCCTTCCACCAGCGGACCGAAGCCGGCCTGCACCTTGGGGTTGCCGGTGGCCGACAGCGTGGCGATCGAGCGCCCGTGGAAGGCTTTTTCGTACACCACGATCTGCGGTTTCTCGATGCCCTTGTCATGCCCGAATTTGCGTGCCAGCTTGATGGCCGCCTCGTTGGCCTCCAGCCCCGAATTGCAGAAGAACGCGTTCGTCAGTCCCGAGCGCTCCACCAGCTTGGCCGCCAATTGTTCCTGCAGCGGCACGTGGTAGTAGTTGGAGCTGTGGATCATCTTGGCGATCTGCTCCTGCAGCGCAGGCACCAGCTGGGGGTGGTTGTGGCCCAGCGTGTTCACGGCAATGCCGCCCAGCGCGTCGAGGTACTGCTTGCCGTTCACGTCCCAGACTCGGTTGCCCTGGCCGCGTTCGAGCGCGATCGGCAGGCGGCCGTAGGTGTTCATCACGTGGGGCGAGGCGGGCTGGGCGGAAGCGCTCATGCGGGGTCTCCAGGCGGTCTGTGCAAAGACGGAAAAAAGTGCGCCGGCCCGGAAAACCGGCCGGCGCGCGGAAGCCCGATTCTAGGTGCACGCCATGGCTGGGCTATTGCCGATTGCGCATCACAGCCATGCGTGCCGGAGGCGGCGCAGGGGTCTTTGGCGCGGGGTAGCTCTTATATAAGAGTTAGAATGCCGGGCGGTAGCGCCTGGCGGCGATCCTGCGGCGAATTTCATCCACGACCCCCCGATCCCCGATGGTTTCCCCCAACTCGAAAGAAGTCTTCATCCAAGGCGTCACCCACGACGGGAAAACCTTCCGCCCGAGCGACTGGGCCGAGCGCCTGGCGGGGGTCATGAGCCAGTTCCGTCCCGGCGGGGCCCGTCCGGGCAGCCACCTGAGCTACTCCCCCTGGTGCGTCCCGACCACGCTGAACGGCATCAAGTGCGTGGTGATCCACCGGGACCTGCAGGGCCATGAACCGATGGCCTGGGATTTCGCCATGAACTTCGCGCGCGACAACGGCCTGCAGGTCGCGGAAGCCTGCCTGCTGCCCGACGGCAATCCGCCCCCCGGCAAGCCCTGAAGCGCCACTGCGGCGCTCTTGCGGTGCGGTACCGCGCGTGGGTGCGCCGCATCGGCTTTTCTCACTCCATGACCGCCATGCGGCAGGCGCCAGACCGTAAGGCTCGGCGCAGCACGCCGCCTTGAGGCCGGGTGTCATGCCGGCCCTGCGCTGGCCGGTCTCCTGCGCCGGGAGAGGCCGTGGCACCGGGTTCCGCGCCGTGCGGAAAGCCCGGTTCCTGCGTGGTCAGAGCGCCTGCATTTCCTTGTTCAACTGGCGCGGCGCGGCAGGTGCCAGCGGCGCCGTGCTTGCTGCGCCGGCCTGCGGCAGGGCAGGCTGGGCCAGGTCCGCCGGAACCTCCAGATAAGGCAGGTGCAGGGCCGTGCTGGTCGCGCGGCGGATCTCGTTCGTGAGCGCGGGGCTCGCGTTGATCTTGCGGCCATACGATGGAACGATCTGCTGGAGGCGCGGCTTCCAGCCGGCATCGGTCATTTGCTGCGGGAAGGCCTTCGCCATCAGGTTCAGCATGATGTGGGGTGCGGTCGACGCGCCCGGCGAGGCGCCCATGAGCGCCGCGATCGTGCCGTCGCGGTCGGTCACGATTTCGGTGCCGAACTGCAGCACGGCCCCCTTCTGGGGGTCGCGCTTGATGACCTGCACGCGCTGGCCGGCCGTCACGAGCTTCCAATCCTCGCGCCGGGCGTTGGGGAAATACTCCAGCAGCACCTTGTGGCGGTCTTCGTCGGTCAGCTCGGCCTGCTGCACCAGGTACTTCACCAAGTCGAGGTTGTGGATGCCCACGCGCAGCATGCCGGCCAGGTTGTCGTGCGTCACGGACGCGAACAGGTCGAACCACGAGCCGTGCTTGAGGAACTTCGTGGTGGCCAGCGCGAAGGGGCCGAAGAGCACCACGGGCTTGCCGTCCATGTTGCGCGCGTCCAGGTGGGGCACGGACATCGGCGGCGAGCCGGTCGAGGCGATGCCGTACGCCTTCACGTCGTGGCGTGCGGTGATGGCCGGATCTTCGATGGCGAGGAACTGCCCGCCGACCGGAAAGCCCGCATAGTCCTTCGACTCCGGGATGCCCGATGCCTGCAGCAGCTTGAGCGCCGCGCCGCCAGCACCCACGAAGACGAACCTGGCCTTGACGGTCTTTTCCTTGCCGCCATCGGCCAGCTGGGCCACGGTGACGTTCCAGGTCTTGTCGGCGTTCTGGCGCAGCGCGCGCACCTCGTGCTGCAGGCTCAGCGTGAAGTGGGGGTTCTTGCGCAGGCCTGCCATCAGCTGGTTGGTCACCGCGCCGTAGTTCACGTCGGTTCCCAGGGGCATGTAGGTGGCGGCCACCTTCTGGCCCGGGTCGCGGCCTTCGATCATCACTGGGGCCCATTGGCGGATCTGCGCCTGGTCCTCCGAATACTGCATGCCGTAGAAGAGCGGGTTCTGCACGAGCGCCGCGTGGCGCTTGCGCAGGTAGGCGATGTTGTCGTCGCCCCAAACGAAGCTCATGTGCGGAGTCGGGTTGATGAAGGTCCCGGGGGCCTGCATGTTGCCGCGGCCGATCTGGTGCGCCCAGAACTGGCGTGACACCTCGAACTGCTCGGCGATTCCCACGGCCCGCACGGTCTCGATGGAGCCATCGGGCAGTTGCGGCGTGTAGTTCAGTTCGGCGAACCCCGAATGGCCCGTGCCTGCGTTGTTCCAGCCGTTGGAGCTTTCCAGGGCCACGCCGTCCAGGCGCTCGAACACCTGGATCTTCCAGTCGGGCTGCAATTCCTGCAGGTAGGTGGCGAGCGTGGTGCTCATGACGCCGGCACCGACCATCACCACGTCGATGGGCTGTTCGTTCTCGGCGGGGGGCACGGATCGGGGAAAGAGGGGCCAGTACAGGAACAGTACGGCCGCCAGAACCAGCGCCAGGACGGCGCCGAACAAGGCTTTGAGCGACTTTTTCATGGATCTCGACAACTGCGCGCGGAAAAAAGCCCGCAGGCTGTGCTGCAGGCTTGATGCGCTTATCAAAAAACTAGGATGTGCGAAAGCGGGATTGTCCCACCAAAGCGAAAACCTTCCTGCAGATCAAGGTTCGCTTTCCCAGGCTGTGGTAGCCGGGGGGGCTCAGGTTGAGCGCATCCGAAAAAGCGGCCCAGGCAAGGCTGCGGATGCCAGAGAACGGGCGCAGAAACGAAAAAACCGCCCGAAGGCGGTTTCTCGTTTTTTGCTGACAGCGCACCCGTTGCAAACGGCGGACGGCGGGGCCGTCCGGGCTGTTGCCTGAAGAGGGTCAGGCGGCCAGTGCCAGGGCTTTCACCTTGGCGGACAGGCGGCTCTTGTCGCGAGCAGCCTTGTTCTTGTGGAAGATGCCCTTGTCGGCGATGGTGTCGACAACGGATTGCATCTTCGCGAACAGTTCGGTGGCCTTCGTCTTGTCGCCGGCCACAACGGCCTTCTCGACGTTCTTGACGGCGGTACGGTACTTGGAACGCAGCGAGGTGTTGGCTGCGTTCAGCTTCACGTCCTGGCGCGCGCGCTTGCGGCCGGAGGCGAGGCGGGGGTTCTTTTTCTTGGGCTTGGCAGATGCCATGGTAATTTCCTTAGGTGTCTGAGGATGATGTCAGCAAAGCCGGCGATTATAGCCCAGGCTTGCGGGCGGCTCTCTACCCCGGGCGTCGCCCGCGCGGGCGCGCATGCGCAGCGCATACACTCCCGCCGTGTCACTGTTCAAAGCCGCCTCCACCGTCTCCCTGCTGACCCTGGCTTCCCGCGTGACGGGCCTCGCGCGCGATCTGCTGATGGCGTCGATGTTCGGGGCCTCGGCGCTGACCGATGCGTTCAACATCGCGTTCCGCATCCCCAACCTGTTCCGCCGTCTTTTCGCGGAGGGCGCTTTCAGCCAGGCGTTCGTGCCCGTGCTGGCCGGGCACAAGGCCCAGCAGGGCGAAGAGGCCACGCGGGCCCTGATCGCGAACGTGGCCACGGCGCTCTTCTGGGTGCTGCTGGCGACCTGCCTCGCCGGTGTGCTCGGGGCGCCCGCACTGGTGTGGCTGCTGGCAAGCGGCCTGCGGCAGAGCGCCGACGGCTATGACGCCGCCGTGCTGATGACGCGCTGGATGTTCCCCTACATCGGTTTCATGTCGCTGGTGGCGCTCTCCGCCGGGGTGCTCAACACCTGGAAGCGCTTCGCCGTGCCGGCCGCCACGCCCGTGCTGCTGAACCTCTGCATGATCCTGGCCGCATGGCTCGGTGCGCCGCAGTTCGCCGCGCGCGGCATCGAGCCGATCTATGCGATGGCCGGTGGCGTGATGCTCGGCGGCATCGCGCAGCTCGCCGTGCAACTGCCCGCCCTCTACCGCCTGCGGCTGCTGCCGCGCATCGGCATCACGCCCTCGGCCGTGGCGGATGCCTGGCGCGACCCTGGCGTGCGCCGCATCCTCACGCTCATGGGCCCGGCGCTGCTGGGCGTGGGGGTGGCGCAGATCTCGCTGATGATCAATACGCAGATCGCCTCGTACCTCGCGCCGGGCAGCGTCACGTGGCTCTTCTACGCCGACCGGCTCATGGAGTTTCCGACCTCGCTGCTGGGCGTGGCGCTGGGCGTGGTGCTCACACCGCAACTGGCCGCGGCCCGTGCGGCCGCCGATGCCGAGCGCTATTCGGCCATGCTGGACTGGGGCCTGCGCATCGTGGTGCTGCTGTCGGTGCCCTGCGCGGTGGGCCTGCTCACGTTCGCGCAGCCGCTCGTGGCCACGCTGTTCCACCATGGTGCACTGCACGATGGCGATGTGGGGCAGATCGCGCTGGCCCTGGCGGGCTACGGCGTGGGCTTGGTCGGGCTGGTGGCGATCAAGGTGCTGGCCCCCGGCTACTACGCCAGCCAGGACATCCGCACGCCCGTGCGCATCGCCGTCGTGGTGCTGGTCATCACGCAGGGGCTCAACGCCGTGCTCGTGCCGCTGCTGGACCACGCCGGCCTGGCGCTGTCGATCGGCCTCGGGGCGCTGGTGAATGCACTCTGGTTGCTGCTGGGGCTCCTGCGGCGCGGCAGTTTCCGGCCGCAGCCCGGGTGGGGACGGCTGCTGCTGCAGGTGGTGGCCGCCAGCGCGCTGCTGGCGATCTTCCTGATCTGGGGCTCCCGGCATTTCGACTGGATCGCGCTGCGCGCCCATGAGGCGCAGCGTGCGGGCTGGCTCGCGCTGCTGCTGCTGGGCGGCGTGGCGTTGTATTTCGGCGCGCTCTGGGCGGCGGGCCTGAAACTGCGCCAGTTGCTGCGCCGCTGAGGCCGCCGGGCCGAGGGCTCACGGCCCGGCCCGCCGTTTGCACCTTTTCCCCTTGCGCGGAATGCCGCGCGCTTGACGCCCCCCGGCGCCCGCCCGTACAACCCCAAGCATGGTTCTGAGCTATTCCCTCCCCACGCCGCTCGAATACTTCGCCGCCCTCGTGCAGAGCGACGAGCAGTTTCCGCTCCTGGAGGCGGCCGCCTGCATCGCCCACGACGAATACCCCGATTTCGATGTCCAGCAACTGCTGGGCGACATCGACCAGCTGCTGGCCCGCGTGCGCCGGCGGTTGCCGGAGGATGCGTCTTCGCTGCAGCGGCTGCGGTCGCTCAACCAGTTCTTCTTCCACGACCTGGGTTTCGGCGGCAACGTCAACAACTACTACGACCCCGACAACAGCTACCTGAACGCGGTGCTGCGCACGCGCCGCGGCATTCCGATCTCGCTGGCCATCCTCTGGATGGAGCTGGCCCAGGGCCTCGGGCTGCATGTGCGCGGGATTTCGTTTCCCGGCCATTTCATGGTCAAGGTGCTGCTGCCGCGCGGGCAGGTGGTGCTGGACCCGACCACGGGCCAATCGCTTTCCCGCGAGGAGCTGGCCGAGCGGCTGGAGCCCTTCAAGCGGCGCAGCGGGCTGGTGGACGATTTCGAGGTGCCGCTGGGGCTGTACCTGCAGGCCGCGCCCGCGCGCGAGGTGATCGCCCGCATGCTGCGCAACTTGAAGGAGATCCACCGTTCCCAGCAGGATTGGGTGCGGCTGGCGGCCGTGCAGGAACGCCTCGTGCTGCTGCTGCCCGATGCCTGGGGCGAATGGCGGGACCGCGGCCTCGCGCGGGCCGAGCTGGGCCATGCCGACGGCGCGGTGGCGGACCTCGAAACCTACCTGGCCCACGCCGAGGATGCGCTCGACGTCGAGGCCATCTCCGCCCGCCTGGACCAGTTGCGCCGCGCCAACCACTGACGCGCGCCCCATCGCGCACCGCCGCCAGTTCCCACGGCCCCGGATGCGGCCGCAGCGCCGTAAAGGAGCGGCCCGACGTGCTTCCTACTGCCGCGCCGTGCGGGTGTTCGGCGGCAGCGCCTGCGGATGGCTGGTGCGCAGCGGGTTGATGTCCAGGCCGCCGCGGCGCGTGTAGCGCGCGTAGACGGACAGCTTGATCGGCCGGCAGCGCGTCCACACGTCCATGAAGATGCGCTCCACGCATTGCTCGTGGAATTCGTTGTGATTGCGAAAGCTCACGAGGTACTGCAGCAGCCCCGCCTGGTCGATCTGCGCGCCGCTGTACTGGATGCGCACGCTGCCCCAATCGGGCTGTCCGGTCACGAGACAGTTGCTCTTGAGCAGATGGCTCGTGAGCGTTTCGGTGACGGGCGCCTCGCCCTGGCTGGCCTGCAGCAGCTCGGGCGCCGGGGTGTACCGATCGCATTCCACGTCCAGCCGGTCCAGCAGCAGGCCGTCGAGTTCATGCACCGGCTCGCGGTCGAACATCTCGGGCAGCACGAGCTTCACACCCACGGTGGACGGCCGGTCCGCGCCGCGCCACGCGGCTTCGCTCACGTCCGCGCGGATGCGGGCCTGCACCTCGGCGGCATCGGCGAAACGGGTGTTGTTGAAGCTGTTGAGGTAGAGCTTGAACGACTTGCTCTCCACGATGTTCGGCGTCTCGCACGGCACGGTGACGTGCGCGATCGCCACCTGCGGCTTGCCGCGCAGGTTCAGCCACGACAGCTCGAAGGCGGTCCAGAGGTCCGCGCCGAAGAAGGGCGGCGCGCCGGTGACGCCGATCTCGTCGCGCTTGGGCTGGCGGGGCAGGGGGTAGAGCAGGGAGGCGTCGTACTGGTCCGCATAGGCGGAGGCGCGGCCCAGTTGCGACTGGTCGGGGGAGTTCATGGCGTGGCTCTGGATCTGTTTGCTATGTTATTGATAGCAATCTTTTGAATGGATACGGCGGCATGGAGGCGATTTCATTCAAACCGCCGTTCGCGCAGCCATTTCGTGGCGATCCACTTGTCGCCTGCGACGACCGGTGCGCCGCCATGCAGCGTGCGGGTGGAGGGGTGCGGGCGCTCGTAGCTGAAGAACACCGCATTGCCCCGGCGCGGAGCCACCTCCAGGTGCACGTCGGGGAAAGTGGTGCCGCCGCCCTTTTCGGGGTTGTTGAGGTAGACGACGAGCGTGGCCACGCGCTGGCCGCCGCGGCGCAGGATCGTGGGCGTGCCCGGCTCGGCGGGATCGAAGTAGTCGTAGTGCGGCTTGTATTCGGCGCCGGGGCGGTAGTGCAGCACCTGCAGGCCCTCGCCGTTCTCCAGCGGCCAGTTCACGAGCCGCGCGATGCGTTCTTCGAGCCGGGCCACCACCGGGTCTTCCCCGCGCTGGAAGAACATGCCGTTGCTGGTGCGGTCATCGTTGACTTCCTCGCCGCCCGTGCGCGTGGCGACGGTCAGCGAGCGCGCCATGCGCGGCTCTGCGGCGGCGATCAGGGCATCGCATTCCTCGTCGGAGAGCAGGTTGCCGAACAGCACCACGCGCGGCTGCGCCATGGCCATCAGCACCTCCACCTGGCGATCCCCCACGTCGATGAACCCGGGGGCGTCGGCCAGATCGGGTTCGGGCACGCGGGAGGCGGGCGGCTGGCCCTGCTGCACGGCGAGGGTTTCCAGCTGCTCGCGCAGCACGTGCTCCATCGCGTGCGTGGCCACGTCCTCGTTCCAGCCGGCGTCGAGCATGGACTGCAGCACGGCAGGCGCCTCGAAGCCGGCCTGGGCCTGCGCGATGATCCACGCCCGGAGATCGGGCGTGATGGACTGGGAGAGTGCGGCGCCCGTGTCGGCGCGCGCGGGCGAGGAGCGGGAAGCGGACATGGTGTTCGGTCGGGGAATGGAAAAAACGGGGAGCGGGACCGGCGGAAGACCGGGGACGTTAACGCCCGCGGCAAACACGCCTTCCCCGTGCGGTCTTTCAGGCGGCGGTCATGGCGCGGCCTTGCGGCGGAAGACGAGCCGGTCGGGCGCGGAGGCGGCCGCGGCGAACGCATAGCCTTCGAGGTCGAACCCTTCGAGCTGGCGCGGCGTGAGCACGCGCTTTTGGATGGCATAGCGCGCCATGAGGCCGCGCGCCCGCTTCGCGTGGAAGCTGATGATCTTGTAGCGGTCGCCCTTCCAGTCCTCGAACACGCATTCGATCACGCGGGCTTTCAGCACGCCCGTGTCCACCGATTTGAAGTATTCCTGCGAGGCGAGGTTGACCACCACCGGCGTCGCGTCGGCCGCGAGGCGCCGGTTCAGGTGGTCGGCGATGCGCGCGCCCCAGAAACGGTAGAGGTTGGCGCCAGCCTCGGTGGCCAGCCGCGTGCCCATTTCCAGGCGGTAGGGCTGCATGCGGTCCAGCGGGCGCAGCACGCCGTAGAGGCCGCTCAGGATCGCCACGTGGTCCTGGGCCCACTGCAGGTCTTCGGTGCCCAGCGCGCGCGCCTGCAGGCCCTCGTAGACGTCGCCGTTGAAGGCGAAGAGCGCCTGGCGGGCGTTGGAGGCGGTGAACCGGGGCGACCAGGCGGCATAGCGCGCCACGTTCAGGCCCGCGAGCGTGTCGCTGAGGTCCATCAAGGACGCGATGTCCTGGGGCGATTTCTCGCGCAGCACCTCGATGAGGCGTGTGGACTCGGGGATGAACGGCGGGAGCGTGTGCGGCAGCCCCGCAGGCAGGGGCGTGTCGTAGTCGAGGGACTTGGCGGGAGACAGCAGGAACAGCATCGGCGCGGATCCTCGGAAAGGTACGGAGCGAGCGG
Source organism: Paracidovorax konjaci (assembly GCF_900112675.1). Taxonomy (GTDB): domain Bacteria; phylum Pseudomonadota; class Gammaproteobacteria; order Burkholderiales; family Burkholderiaceae_C; genus Paracidovorax; species Paracidovorax konjaci. Next base: position 296,216 of record NZ_FOMQ01000001.1, read on the forward strand.
GCGGAAGAACCGGCGCAGGCAGGGCGGAAATGGCGACGGCGGCACCGCGCGATTGCGGTGCCGCCGTCAGCCGGTGCGGTCCGTCAGGCGGCGGACGAAGGCGGCTGCTGTTGCTGCTCGAACGGCAGCTTCAGGTCGCGCAGGTCGCGCCGCGTCTCCACCAGCACCAGCGGGCCCTCATCCAGAACGACCACCGGGGGCCGTTCGCGCGGCACGTGCACCGGGCGGGGTTCGGCGGCGATCGCTGCCTGCGCGGCGGCGATCTTTCCGGCGTCCGAATTCACCCACTGCAGGCCGGAGTGCTCTGCGATGCGGTTCAGGTCATCCACGGGAAGCGTGAACGCCTGGACGCGTGGCAGGCCCGGTGCCGGCACGGCCGCTGCGGCCGGTGCCGGTGCCGGGGCTGGCACCGCGACCGCGGCAGGCGCGGGCTCGATGGCTGCCTGCGCGGCCGGTGCCACGGCAGCCGGGACGGCAGGCGCTGGGGCCGGGACCGGGGCTGGAGCGGGCGACGCAGGGGCGACCGCATCCAGCACGGGGGCCGGCACCTCGGGCACCGCGGCCACCTCCGCCGCTGCAGGTGCTGCAGCCGGAGCGTTGCCGCCCTGGCTGAAGTAGCTGCGGCGTGGCGAGTCCTGCGCGGCATCGCCGTCTTCCGTGGAATTCACGGAGCGGGCGGGTGCATCGCCGGCCTGCGCGGCTTCGGCCTCGAAGCCTTCGCGCGGAGCACGGTCGCCACCACGCTCGCGGCGGTCGCGGCCGTAGCGGTCGCGAGACCGGCGCTGGCGCGGCTCCTCGCCGGGTGCGCCTTCGGCCGGGGCGGGGGCATCGCCCAGGGTCAGGTCGAGATCGGGCAGCGACGCCAGCGGAGAGGTGTCGACGAATTCGGCCTGCGCCTCTTCGCCCCGCGGAGCGCGCTCACCGCGCTCGCGGCGTTCACCACCCCGTTCGCGGCGCTCGCCGCCCCGGTCACGGCGTTCGCCGTTGCGCGGGCCGCGGTCGCCACGCTCCTGCGGGGCATTCGCGGCATCGCCGGCCAGCGACACCTCGGCAGCGCCGGGTGCTGCACCTGCATCGACGCCCAGGGGCTGCTGGCGCTGCGGATCCAGGGCGTCACGGCGTTCGCGGCCCCGTCCGTTTTCACGGCCTTCGCGGCCCTCACCGCGGCCTTCGCCACGGCCATTGCCATTGCGCTGCGCCGGCTCGCCCTCGCCGCGGGGAGCGAAGTCGCGTCCGCCGTCGCGCGGGGTGTCGCGGCCGTGCTCGCGGCCGCTCTCGCGATCGCGGTCCCGGCCCGGGCGGCCCTCACGGCCCTCGCGGCCTTCACCCTCGCGCGGGCCCCGGGCGTTGCGGGCGGCTTCGCCGTCCGGGCGCTCGGCGCGCTCGCCACGGTCTCCGCGCTCGCCGCGGCGGCCGCCACGGCCTTCGCCGGTGCCGTTCTCGCGCTGTCCATCGCGGCCACCGCCGCCGCTGCCGTTGCGTTCGCCACGGCGGCCGCCACGGCCGTCGCGGCCATCACGCCGGCCTTCGCGCGGTGCATCGGCGGCGGGGGGCGGAGCGGGTGCGGCCACGGGTGCGGGCGCGGGCTGCGGTCCGAAGCCGAACAGGCTCTTGAGCCAGGCGAAGAAGCCCTGCTCCACGGGTGCTGCGGGGGCGGGTGCCGGCGCGGGTGCCGGCGCCGCGGCGGGCGCGGCGCTGGCTGCGGCGCCTGCACGGGAGCCTGCTGCAGTACGGGGCGACTCGGGCCGCGGCTCGGCCACGGGCGCGGGCGCGTCGGGCAGCACGCCCTTGATCACCGGGGTCTGCTTGTTGGTGGGTTCCTGCGAGCGGCGGGTGACGGTCGTGGGGTCTTCCAGTTCCTCGGCCAGCTTGTAGCTGGCCGCGATGTGGTCCAGGCGCGGATCGTCGTGCTTGAGGCGCTCCAGCTTGTACTTCGGCGTTTCCATGGTCTTGTTGGGAACCATGAGCACGCTCACGCGCTGCTTGAGTTCGATCTTGGCGATCTCGGTGCGCTTCTCGTTGAGCAGGAACGACGCCACTTCCACCGGCACCTGGCAGTGCACGGCGGCGGTGTTGTCCTTCATGGACTCTTCCTGGATCATGCGCAGGATCTGCAGCGAGAAGCCTTCCGTGTCGCGCACGTGGCCCGTGCCGTCGCAGCGCGGGCAGCGGATGTGCGCGCCTTCGCTCAGCGAGGGCTTGAGGCGCTGGCGGCTCATTTCCATGAGGCCGAACTTGCTGATGGTGCCGAACTGCACGCGTGCGCGGTCCTGGCGCAGCGCGTCGCGCAGGCGGTTCTCGACTTCGCGGCGGTTCTTCGACTCTTCCATGTCGATGAAGTCGATCACGAGCAGGCCGCCCAGGTCGCGCAGGCGCATCTGGCGTGCGACCTCGTCGGCGGCCTCGAGGTTGGTGCGCGTGGCGGTTTCCTCGATGTCGCCGCCCTTGATGGCGCGTGCGGAGTTCACGTCCACCGACACCAGTGCTTCGGTGTGGTCGATCACGATGGCGCCGCCGCTGGGCAGCTGCACCGTGCGCGCATAGGCGGACTCGATCTGGTGCTCGATCTGGAAGCGGCTGAACAGGGCCGCGTCGTCGCGGTAGCGCTTCACCTTGGCGGCATGCTCGGGCATGACGTGCGCCATGAACTGGTGCGCCTGCTCGTAGATGTCATCGGTGTCGATGAGGATGTCGCCGATGTCGTTGTTGAAGTAATCGCGGATCGCGCGGATCACCAGCGACGACTCCTGGTAGATCAGGAAGGCACCCTTGCCGCCCTTGGCCGCGCCGTCGATCGCGGTCCAGAGCTTGAGCAGGTAGTTCAGGTCCCATTGCAGCTCGGGCGCCGTGCGGCCGATGCCGGCGGTGCGCGCGATGATGCTCATCCCCTTGGGGTATTCGAGCTGGTCCATCGCTTCCTTGAGTTCGGCCCGGTCCTCGCCTTCGATCCGGCGGGAAACACCGCCGCCGCGCGGGTTGTTGGGCATCAGCACCACATAGCGGCCGGCCAGGCTGACGAAGGTGGTCAGGGCCGCGCCCTTGTTGCCGCGTTCTTCCTTCTCGACCTGGACCAGCAGTTCCTGGCCTTCGCGGATCACCTCGTTGATGCGGGCCTGGCTGGGGGAGACGCCTTCGGCGAAATACTGGCGGGAAATTTCCTTGAAGGGCAGGAAACCGTGGCGGTCTTCGCCGTAATCGACGAAGCAGGCTTCCAGGCTGGGTTCGACGCGGGTGACGACGGCCTTGTAGATGTTGCCCTTGCGCTGTTCACGTCCCTCGATCTCGATCTCGTAGTCCAGCAGCTTCTGGCCGTCCACGATGGCAAGGCGCCGTTCTTCCGGCTGCGTGGCGTTGATGAGCATCCGCTTCATGATGCGATTCCTTTTTTCGTTGCATACGGAACGCTGCGCTGCCGGTGGCTGCACGCGTGCCGTGGGGGTTCAACCGATGACACAGGCCCTTCAGGAGCCATGGATGCCAGGGCCGACGGATTGAAACGAAGGAATTGCCGCTGAAAGCCAGGCGGCCGCGAAGCGACTAGCTTGGCAGCCGGGGAGGTGGGGCGTGGATGGGGGCGATGCAGGAAGCGTGCTTTTTTGCCACGAAGAATGTCGCTGGCAGCGCGCGCCATGCGGGCGATTCGGGCATGCGGATCGCCCATGCCAGAGGCTGTTGCCTCTGCCAGAGAGCCATGATCCAAGCCATCAGCGCCAACATGTTTTTCGCTTTGATCCGCGGCAGGGCAGTCTCGAAGGGGAGCTGGCCTGCCGGCTGGGGATTCCGTTTGGGTGTTTCAATTCGTCAGCCGGGCCGTGCGGCATGCGGGCTCTGCAGGCAATCGGCCTGCAATCTGCGCGCACGACGCCCGTTGGCATCGACCTTGCCTGCGCGGCTTGCTGGGTTGGGTGGACTAAACTCCAGACAAATCAACCACTTACACAACGTCGCACAGGTGAAACACATTATAGGGGCCAAATCGGCGCCCGCCCGTTCCCCGGGTGCCGACTCCGCTGGCGCCGCCGCCGTGCGCTGGATGGAAGTCGATGCCGAATCCGCCGGCCAGCGGCTGGATAACTTCCTGATACGTGAACTCAAGGGTGTTCCCAAGACCCTTGTCTACCGCATCATCCGCAGCGGCGAGGTGCGCATCAACAAGGGCCGCGCGAGCGCCGACACCCGGGTCGCGGCGGGCGACGTGGTGCGCGTGCCGCCCGTGCGCATTTCCGACCGGGTGGCTGAAAAGGCCGAACGGCCCGCGCCCGCGCGGGAATTTCCGCTGCTGCTGGAAGACGAGCATGTGATCGCGCTCGACAAGCCGGCCGGCGTGGCCGTGCACGGCGGAAGCGGCGTGAGTTTCGGCGTCATCGAGCAACTCCGGCAGGCCCGCCCGCAGGCGCGCTTCCTGGAACTCGTGCACCGGCTGGACCGCGAAACCTCCGGCGTGCTGCTCGTGGCGAAGAAGCGCTCAGCGCTCACCCACCTGCAGGACCAGTTCCGGGAGAGGGAGACCGGCAAGACCTACCTGGCGCTCGTCACGGGCGACTGGCCCGACCGCCTGAAGGTGATCGACGCCCCTCTGCACAAGTATCTGCAGGCAGACGGGGAACGCCGAGTGCGCGTGACCACTGCGGATGACCCCGACGGCATGCGGTCCATCACCCTGGTGCGGGTGCGCACCCGCCTTGCGGCCCGTTCGGCAGAGGGGCTGCCCGCCATGACGCTGCTCGAAGTCACCATCAAGACGGGCCGCACCCACCAGATCCGCGTGCATCTGGCCAGCCAGGGCCATCCCATCGTGGGCGACGACAAATACGGTGATTTCGATCTGAACCGCCGCGTACAGAAGCACGCCCTGCGGCGGATGTTCCTTCACGCATGGCGGTTACAGTTCAATCACCCCGCCAGTGGCGAACGCATCGAACTGCACGCCGAGCTGCCGCCCGAGCTGGCCGGGTTCGTCTCCGCCTCCCACCCTTGAACCTGCCGCCGCCATGTCCGCATCCCGCCCCCGCCGCTTCGACCTGATCGCCTTCGACTGGGATGGAACGCTGTTCGACTCCACCGCCATCATCGTGCGCTGCATCCAGGAGGCCGTGCGCGATGTCGGCGGCACCGTGCCGAGCGACCGGGACGCGGCCTGGGTGATCGGCATGGGCCTGATGGAAGCGCTTGCGCACGCCGCGCCGCACGTGCCGCCCGAGAAGCACGCCGAACTGCGCAGCCGATACGGCTACCACTACGCTCGCCACCAGGGCGATCTGAGCCTGTTCGAAGGCGTGCTGCCGCTGCTGGAGGATCTGCGCGCGCGCGGCCACCTGCTGGCCGTTGCCACGGGCAAGAGCCGGCGCGGCCTGGACGAGGTGCTGCACACGGTGGCGTTGCGCGGCATGTTCGACGGCTCGCGCACGGCGGACGAAACCGCCAGCAAGCCCCATCCGCTCATGCTGCAGGAGCTCATGGCCGAATTCGGTGTGGCGCCTGAGCGGCTCCTCATGATCGGAGACACCACGCACGACCTGCAGATGGCCTTGTCCGCCGGGTGCGCCAGCGTGGGCGTGAGCTATGGCGCCCATGAGCCCTCGGGGTTCGACGCCCTGGCGCCGCTGCATGTGGCGCATTCCGTGAGCGACCTGCATGAATGGCTGGCCCGCAACGGCTGAGCGGCGACCGCCTCGCTGACATCGCCATATCCACCATATCCGCCATGTCCTTCCCTCCCGGCGAGCCGATCGCACTCTGCGCCAGCGCCGAGCTGGTCGAAGGCGGGCTGGCCGTGCCCTTCGACGTGGTCCATGCCGGCCAGACCTGCCGCGCCTTCGCCGTGCGCTACCAGGGCGTGCCCCACGCCTATCTGAACCGCTGCACCCACGTGGCCATGGAGATGGACTACCAGCCCAACCGGTTCTTCGACGACACCGGTCACTGGCTGCTGTGCGCCACGCACGGCGCCGCCTACCAGCCCGCGACGGGCGCCTGCGCGGGCGGCCCCTGCCGCGGCGGGCTGGTGAAGATCGCAATTTCGGAAGAGCTGGGAGTGGTGCGCTGGCATACTGACCGCCAGTTGCAACCCGTGGAATTCTGAGTAATCACATGACCGATCCGAACCGGAACGAACCCTCCGGCCTGGGAAACCATCCGTCGCCAACCCCTGATCTGTGGGCAAAGCCTGCTCCTGAAAAAGGAGTGAATGAAACGAATGCCAGCGCGGCGAAGGCGCCCGGCTGGGAGCGTGACGTGCTGGAAAAGCTCGTCTTCTCGACCCTGGCGGAGCAGCGATCCGCCCGCCGCTGGAGGGTTTTCACCCGCCTGGCATGGCTGGTATTCCTGATCGGCATCGCCTGGGTGTTGCTGGCACGCGACGCCGCGGCCCCCAGCAAGAGCACTCCACACACCGCCGTGGTCGATGTGAAGGGCGAAATCGCCGCCGGTGCGGAAGCCAGCGCGGAGTTCGTCGTCGCGGCCATGCGCAGCGCCTTCGAGGATTCGGGTTCGCAGGCCGTGGTGCTGCTGATCAATTCGCCGGGCGGCAGCCCCGTGCAGGCAGGCATCATCAACGACGAGATCATCCGCCTCAAGGCCAAGTACAACAAGCCGGTGTATGCGGTGGTCGAGGAGACCTGCGCATCCGCGGCCTACTACATCGCGGCCGGGGCCGACCAGATCTTCGTGGACAAGGCCAGCATCGTCGGGAGCATCGGCGTGCTGATGGATGGCTTCGGCTTCACCGGCACCATGGAGAAGCTCGGCGTGGAGCGCCGCCTGCTCACGGCCGGCGAAAACAAGGGCTTCCTCGATCCCTTCAGCCCCCAGACGGAGAAGCAGCGTGCCTATGCGCAGGCCATGCTCGACCAGATCCACCAGCAGTTCATCCATGTGGTCCAGGAAGGGCGGGGCGATCGCCTCAAGACCTCGGCCGACACCTTCAGCGGCCTGTTCTGGACAGGCCAGCAAGCGGTGGAGATGGGGCTGGCCGACCACCTGGGCAACCTCGACTACGTGGCGCGCGAAGTGGTGAAGGCCGAGGAAATCATCGACTACACCCGCCGCGACAACGTGGCGGAACGCCTCGTCAAGAAGTTTGGCGCGTCCGTCGGCGAGACGGCCATGAAGGCCATCGGCCGCAGCATGCCGGCGGTGCGCTGAAAAGCGTTCCACCGCGTGGCGATCCGCGATCGCTGCACAAGAAAGAGGCGCCGCGGCGCCTCTTTTTCATTGAGCCGGCCAGTTCCGCTCCGGGAGCACTGCCCATCCCTCCAGTTCAAGGGAAATTTGCACCATGCCGCCGGATTCATTGAAAATATTGCTATAAAACAATAGCAATTATGGGCTTGCCGGTGCATTTCGGCAGGCAACGGAGGCGCTCAGCGTCCGATGGCGAAGACGGCCGGTGTGCGGTTGTCCGGCGGCTCCGGCTGCTGGCGCCATTGGCGGACCAGGCGGCTTGCCGTGCGGGCATGGTCCAGCGTGAGTCCGCTGGCGATGGCGAGGCGCGTATTGGCCTGCAGCGTCTGCAGGAGGGCCTGCCAGAGCGCGGGATTGCGGTAGGGGGTTTCGATGAAGAGCTGGGTCTGGCCCTGTTTGAGTGCCAGCGCCTCCAGGTCGCGGATGCGCTGGGCGCGCTGCGCCGCGTCCTGCGGCAGATAGCCATTGAATGCAAAGTTCTGCCCGTTGAGGCCGCTCGCCGCAAGGGTCAGCAACAGCGAAACGGGCCCTACCAGCGGCACCACGCGCAACCCCAGGTCATGGGCCGCGCGCACCACGGAACTGCCCGGGTCTGCCACGGCCGGCATGCCTGCCTCGCTCACCAGCCCCATGTCCTGCCCGCCGAGCGCTGCCGCCAGAAGGCCGCGGGCATCGAATGGGGTGGACGCGCCGCTGCCGTGGTGGTCGCCTTTCTTGTGGACTTCTCGGGGCAGCTCGGTGATCTGCTGCTCCTGCATCGGCGCGCGCAGCGGATGGAGCGCGTCGATGCGCTTGAGGTAGGCGCGTGTGCTCTTGGCGTTTTCGCAGATCCAGTGCGTCAGCCGTGAAGCCGTCTGCAACGTGCCGGCAGGCAGGACATGTTCCACGGGAGACTGCGCGTCGCAGCCGAAATCCAGCGGTGCCGGCACGAGGAAGAGCGTCCCGTGCTGCGATGGGGCGGCGGTTTCTGCGCCGGCGGCGGCGTCCTGGGGGCGTGCGGCCTGCGTCATGGCAGCACCAGCCCTGCGGCGCGCAGCATGCGGCAGGTGCGGATCAGCGGCAGACCCACCAGCGCGGTGGGGTCGTCGCTCACGATGGCATCCAGCAAGCTGATGCCCAGGCCTTCGCTCTTGGCGCTGCCCGCACAGTCGTACGGTTGCTCGGCCCGCAGATAGCGTTCGATCTCCGCATCGGACAGGTCGCGGAAGCGCACCTCCACGGGTGCGATGTCGGTGGCCTCGAAGCCGGTGGCCTTGCAGGCGACCGTCACGGCCGTCTGGAAAATCACCGTCTGGCCGCGCATGCGGCGCAGCTGTTCCACCGCCCGCTCATGGGTTCCCGGCTTGCCGAGCGGTGCACCGGCGAGGTCCGCCACCTGGTCGGAGCCGATGACGACGGCCTCGGGGTGGTGGTGCGCCACGGCCTGCGCCTTGGCCTGCGCAAGCCGCAGTGCGAGGTCGCGCGGCGATTCGCCGGCGCGTGGGGTTTCATCGACCTCGGGCGCCGCGACGTCGAAGGGGAGGGCGAGCCGGCTCAGCAGTTCGCGCCGATAGCGGGAAGTCGAGCCCAGTACCAGTGGGCGGATCAGGGGGGCGGAATCGGGCATGGCGGCGATTCTCTTACACTGCCGCCATGACCAAGGAATTCTCCCCTCAGCGCCTGGACGTCAAGGCATTCGCGCAGGCGGGCGGTCATCTGGCCGGCCATGATTCGCTTCTCAAATACGAGCGTCTGGCGCAAGAGGCCAAGGGACTGCACCCGGATCTGCTGGTGGACTGGCAAGCGCACGGCGAAGTGCGAACCACGCATGGCATCGGCGGCCAGATCTGGTTGCGGCTCACCGTCAAGGCCGCCTTTCCCATGACCTGCCAGCGCTGCCTGGGCCCGGTGGATGTTCCGCTGGAAGTCGAGCGCGAGTTCCGCTTCGTCGCCGACGAGGCCACGGCAGAAGCCCTCGATGACGAGAGCGAAGAAGACCTGCTTGCCCTGAGCCGAGAATTCAATCTGCGCGAGTTGATCGAAGACGAGCTGCTCATGGCCCTGCCCCTCGTTCCCAGGCATGACGAGTGCCCTGCGCCCGTTCCGATGGAGTCCAGCGATGACGACTTCGAAGAGGCCAATGCCGACAAGCCCAACCCCTTCGCTGCGCTCGCGTCGTTGAAGTCAGACAAGCCCAAGGACTGAAAAACCGTTTGGGATATAATCGAGGGCTTCGCGCGAATCCCCTCGTGTCTTCTATGGGCTGATCGCGTTTTTACCAACCCACCCTTCAAGACCAGGAGCCACCATGGCTGTTCAGCAAAACAAAAAGTCTCCCTCCAAGCGCGGCATGCACCGTTCGCACAATGCACTGAATGTGCCGGGAATCGCCGTGGAACCCACCACCGGTGAAACCCATCTGCGCCACCACATCAGCCCCAACGGTTTCTACCGTGGCCGCCAGGTGCTGAAGAACAAGTCCGAAGCCTGACCTTTGCTTGCGCGCCCAGGCCCGCTGCTACGCAAACAGTAGCGCGGGCCTTTGTTTTGTCTGCCGTATCTTTTTTCCCGGGCCGCATTCCTTGCGGCTCGCCTAGTCGCCCATGATCACACTGGCTGTTGACTGCATGGGGGGCGACCACGGCCCCCGCGTCACGCTGGCGGCGTGCCGCCAATTCCTCGAAAACCACGCGCAAGCGCGCCTCATGCTGGTGGGGCAACCCGACAGCCTGGCTGGATTCGCGCACGAGCGGGCCGTCATCGTGCCGGCCAGCGAAGTCGTGTCCATGGATGATCCTGTGGAGGTGGCACTGCGCCGCAAAAAAGACTCCTCCATGCGGATTGCCATCCAGCAGGTGAAGGATGGTGCGGCCCAGGTGGCAGTCTCGGCAGGCAATACCGGCGCATTGATGGCGATTGCCCGCTATCTCCTGAAGACTTTGGAGGGCATCGACCGTCCAGCCATCGCCACGCAGATGCCGAACGCCCAGGGCGGCGCAACCACCGTGCTGGATCTGGGCGCCAACGTGGATTGCACGGCGGAGCACCTGCTGCAATTCGCGGTCATGGGCGCTGCGTTGGTGTCGGCGCTCGGGGATGGCGGCACCGAGCCATCGGTGGGGCTTCTGAACATCGGCGAAGAAGCCATCAAAGGCAGCGAAGTCATCAAGAGAACTGGTGAACTTCTGCGTTCCGCTGCGAATTCCGGTGATTTGAATTTCTTTGGCAATGTCGAAGGCAATGACATATTCAAAGGCACCGTGGACATCGTCGTGTGTGACGGGTTCGTGGGCAATGTGGCACTGAAGGCGAGCGAAGGCGTTGCCTCGATGATCGTGGGCGCACTCAAGCAGGAGTTCAAACGCAACATCTTCACCAAATTGGCGGCAGTTGTGGCGTATCCGGTGCTATCTGCGCTTATGCAGCGCATGGATCATCGGCGTTACAACGGTGCTGCCCTCCTGGGGCTGCGCGGACTGGTCTTCAAAAGCCATGGATCGGCTGACACATTGGCTTTCGAGCAGGCTTTGAACCGCGCGTATGATGCGGCCCGCAACAACCTGCTCGACCGGGTCCGCTCGCGGGTTGCGCACGCCGCACCCCTGTTGGGGCCCACCGCTGCGCAGCCAGCGCCTTGAGTGAATGTTTCGAGCCCCATTGAATGAGCCGCTATTCCCGTATTACAGGCACTGGTAGCAGTCTGCCGCCGCGCCGTCTGAGCAATGCCGATCTCGTGGCTGAACTGGCCGAGCGCGGAGTGGAGACATCGGACCAGTGGATCGTGGAGCGCACGGGAATCCGCGCCCGGCATTTCGCCGAACGCGACGTGTGCAGCAGCGATCTGGGCCTGGAGGCCGCGCGCAAGGCACTTGCCGCTGCGGGTCTCGAGGCCCAGGACATCGATCTCATCATCGTGGCGACATCGACGCCGGACATGGTCTTCCCGTCCACGGCCTGCATCCTCCAGAACAAGCTGGGGGCCAACGGCTGCCCCGCTTTCGACGTGCAGGCAGTGTGCAGCGGTTTCGTTTATGCCCTGACGGTGGCCGATTCGATGATACGCACCGGGGTGGCGCGCCGCGCTTTGGTGGTCGGTGCGGAAGTTTTCAGTCGCCTGCTGGATTTCGGAGACCGTACAACCTGTGTCCTTTTCGGAGACGGGGCCGGCGCCGTGGTGCTGGAGGCTTCCGACGTGCCGGGAATTCTGGCCAGCGATCTTCATGCGGACGGGCGGCACGTGGGCATTCTGTGCGTGCCGGGCAACGTCTATGGTGGGCAGGTGCTGGGCGACCCCTTGCTCAAGATGGATGGCCAGGCCGTGTTCAAGCTCGCGATCGGTGTACTCGACAAGGCTGCGCGCGCCGTGCTGGAGAAGGCGAACCTGAAGGAATCGGACATCGACTGGCTGATTCCCCACCAAGCCAACATCCGCATCATGCAAGGCACGGCCAAGAAGCTGGGCCTGTCCATGGAGAAGGTCGTGGTGACGGTGGACCAGCACGGCAATACATCGGCGGCTTCCATCCCGCTTGCGCTGGACCACGCCGTGCGCTCCGGCCAGGTGCAGCCGGGGCAGAACCTCCTGCTCGAAGGGGTCGGCGGCGGTTTTACCTGGGGCGCGGTGCTCTTGACATTGTGAGAATGGTCCGCCTGGCATCCTTCGTGCGGAGGTCGGGGCCATTCATCGGTTTGAATTCATGACAACAAAAAACTTTGCATTTGTGTTTCCCGGTCAGGGCTCCCAGTCCGTGGGCATGCTCGATGCCTGGGAGAATCATCCCGCAGTGGTCGCTTCCCTTGAGGAAGCTTCCGAGGCGTTGAGCGAGGACATCGGCCGCCTGATCCATGACGGGCCCAAGGAAGCACTGGCGCTCACGACCAACACCCAGCCTGTCATGCTGGTGGCGGGTGTGGCTGCCTGGAGGGTCTGGCTGGCGGAAGGGGGTCCTATGCCTGCGGCGGTCGCGGGCCACTCCCTCGGAGAGTACTCGGCACTGGTGGCGGCAGGCGTTCTCACCTTGGCCCAGGCGGCTCCGCTGGTGCGACTGCGCGCGGCTGCCATGCAGGAGGCCGTGCCCGTGGGGGCTGGAGCAATGGCTGCGATCCTGGGCCTGCCGGCCTCGAAAGTCGTTGCCGGTTGCTTGGAGGCGTGCGATACGTTCGGCGCCGGTTCCGGGGACGTGGTGGAAGCGGTGAACTTCAACGATCCCGTTCAGACGGTGATCGCCGGCACCAAGGCGGGCGTCGAGAAAGCCTGCGAGATGCTCAAGGCGGCAGGAGCCAAGCGCGCTTTGCCGCTGCCTGTTTCTGCGCCTTTCCATTCCAGCCTGATGAAGCCCGCTGCGGAAAAGCTGCGTGCGGCCCTGGCGGAACTGGCGTTCGAGGCGCCCCGTATCCCGGTGGTCAACAACATCGATGTGGCGGTCGTCCAGGAGGCCGCGGCAATCCGCGACGCGCTTTATCGGCAGGCTTTCGGCCCGGTGCGGTGGGTGGAGTGCATCGGTGCACTGCAGGCCCGCGGCGTCACGCATGTGGTGGAGTGCGGTCCTGGCAAAGTGTTGTCAGGCTTGACCAAGCGGATCGACGCAGCGCTGGTCGCGGCTTCCGTGTCCGACCCGGCCTCGCTTCGGGAAACCCTTGAACTGCTGGCATAAGCAATGAGCACCATGTCTACCCAAAACACAACCACCTCCGTGCCTCAGATTGCCCTGGTGACGGGTGCATCCCGCGGCATTGGCGCCGCGATCGCCGCGGAACTGGCTGCCCGCGGTTACCGCGTGATCGGCACTGCGACGACCGAAGACGGCGCGCAGCGCATCACGCAAGCCCTGGCGGGCCACGAAGGCTGCCGGGGTGCGGCGCTCGATGTCAATGACGCCGCATCGCTGGATGCATTGGTGGATGGCATCGTGAAGGAACAAGGTGCATTGCACGTGCTCGTCAACAATGCGGGCATCACGCGCGACCAGATCGCCATGCGCATGAAGGACGACGATTGGGATGCCGTACTGGACACGAACCTGAAAGCGGTTTTCCGCGCCAGTCGTGCCGTCATGCGTCCGATGATGAAGCAGCGGTTCGGCCGCATCATCAACATCACGAGTGTGGTGGGTGCTTCGGGAAATCCAGGGCAGGCCAACTATGCGGCGGCCAAGGCAGGGGTGGCTGGAATGACCCGATCATTGGCCAGAGAACTGGGAAGCCGTGGCATCACCGTCAATTGCGTGGCCCCCGGTTTCATTCGCACCGACATGACCGCGGAACTCTCCGATGAGCAGCACAAGGCGCTGCAGGCCCAGATTCCGCTGGGGCACATGGGGCAGCCTTCGGACATCGCACAGGCTGTCGCCTACTTGGCTTCTGCTGGTGCGGGCTATGTGACGGGCCAGGAGTTGCACGTCAATGGCGGCATGTACATGTAATTGAAGCAAGTTAACGCCGATTCTTCCGCGCGGCAGGCCATTTCGGGGTGTATCTCGATACGGCTAGAATCGCGGATTCATTTACAACCCCCAAAGGGAAACCATGAGCGATATCGAAGCACGTGTCAAAAAAATCATCGCCGAACAACTCGGCGTGGAAGAGTCGCAAGTCACCAACGAAAAGGCCTTCGTGGCTGATCTGGGCGCCGACTCTCTCGACACGGTGGAGCTGGTGATGGCGCTGGAAGATGAATTCGGCATCGAGATCCCTGACGAAGACGCAGAGAAGATCACGACGGTGCAGAACGCCATCGACTACGCGAACACCCATCAGAAGGCCTGATTCCGGTCTTCGTTTCTCTCGGGTCGAATGTTCGATCCGAAATCAGCACGAAAGAGTCTTAGCGCATGAGCCGTCGTCGCGTTGTCGTGACCGGCCTGGGTTGCATTACCCCCGTCGGTAACACGGTGGCGGAAGCCTGGGCACACATCCTTGCCGGTCAGTCCGGCATCGACCTCATCACCAAGTTCGATGCTTCGAACTTTGCCTGCAGGATCGCTGGCGAGGTCAAGGGTTTCGACCTGAATGCCTATATCAGTGCCAAAGATGCGCGCACGATGGACAGCTTCATCCACTATGGCATCGCTGCAGCAGACGAGGCTGTGCGCGATGCAGGCTTGCCGACGGGCGATGCCCTGGATGAAGATATGGCCAGTCGTATCGGTTGCATCATCGGCTCGGGTATCGGTGGGTTGCCGCTGATCGAGAACACGCACGCGGAACTCGAGAACCGCGGCCCCCGCCGGATCACGCCCTTTTTCGTGCCGGCTTCCATCATCAACATGGTGGCGGGGCATGTGTCGATGCGGTTCGGGTTCAAGGGCCCCAACCTGTCGGTGGTCACGGCTTGCACCACGGGTCTCCATTGCATCGGTGAGGGCGCTCGCAAGATCGAATATGGCGATGCGGATGTCATCGTCGCTGGCGGGACGGAATCCACCGTCTCTCCTCTGGGAGTTGGAGGCTTCGCAGCCATGCGGGCTCTTTCCACGCGCAACGACGATCCGAAGACGGCGTCGCGCCCATGGGACAAGGACCGCGATGGTTTCGTGCTCGGCGAAGGGGCGGGTGTCTTGGTGCTGGAAGAATACGAGCATGCAAAAGCCCGTGGTGCCAAGATCTATGCGGAGCTGTGCGGCTATGGCATGAGTGCCGATGCGGGACACATGACCGCTCCCAGCATGGACGGCCCACGCCGTTCGATGTTGGCGGCGCTTCGCAATGCAGGCATCAATGCCGACGAGGTCGATTACCTGAATGCCCATGGTACGTCGACCCCGCTGGGTGATTTGAATGAAACCAACGCCATCAAGGCGGCGCTGGGCGACCATGCCAAACACATGGTGGTGAGTTCGACCAAGTCGATGACCGGGCATTTGCTCGGAGGCGCTGGCGGCATCGAAAGCGTTTTCACCGTCCTCGCGCTGCGTGATCAGAAGGCTCCTCCGACGATCAACATCTTCGAGCAGGATCCCGAGTGCGATCTGGATTACTGCGCCAACACGGCCCGCGACATGAAGATGGATATTGCCGTGAAGAACAACTTCGGCTTTGGCGGAACGAACGGCACGTTGGTGTTCCGACGGGTCTGACGCCCTGGTTGTTGTAGGTTCACGGAACCTTATCGAACCCTGCCGGGCTCCATGGCGTCTTTCATCAGGGAGCAGCATGCGCCTGCTGTGCAGTACCCTTTTGGTGCCGGTCGCATTCTGCGGCAGTGGGTGCTGGGAGTCGGGGTAGCCAGTTTTGCCATGCTTTGGCTCTGGCTGCTGTCGGTGGGGGAGTCGTCCGACTGGCGATCCCTGTGGGCCTTTGCTCTGTGGGCCGTCAGCTCCGGGGCTGCCTGGTTCGCGGTAGTGAAAGGGCCGTCAGGCATGCTGGCATGGGATGGCCTCCAGTGGTCCCTGGAATGCGGAGAGGCACGCCCCTGGGTGAACTGCCGGTTGGAAGTCCTTCTGGATATCCAGCGTTTCATGCTCGTGCGCCTCACATCTATGCAGGGCCGACGGATATGGCTGAGCCTGGAGTCAGGGCATGGTTCTGCCGAGTGGAGCGCTCTGCGCCGTGCGGTATATTCGCGGCCCAAACGGGAGCCCGCTGTCGAGGGTCCGACGACCCCTCCTGCTCATCGCTCCGATGCGTGAGCGAATGAATACATGAACGCATCCCTGCCTCCGCCTTCTTCTGCAGATAGTGACCTCCAACTCGTGGAGCGAACAGTTTCCGGCGATCAGCGGGCCTACGAACTGCTGGTGATCAAGTACCAACGCCGCATCGAGCGCCTGATCGGGCGCATGGTGCGAGATTCGGATCTCGTGCAGGACATTGCCCAGGAAACCTTTCTGAGGGCTTACCGGGCATTGCATCAATTCAGGGGTGAGGCGCAGTTCTACACCTGGCTCTACCGCATCGCTGTCAATACGGCCAAGAAGGCCTTGATGGACATCAAGCGCAACCCGGTGATCTCCGAAAACGCATTGCGCGGCAGTGACGACGACGATGAAACTTCCCGTATCGGACACGAACTAATCAGCGACGAGACGCCGGAAACCGTGTTGGCTGCCCAGGAGATCGCCGCGGCGGTCAACGCGGCCATGGAAGCCCTGCCGGAGGATTTGCGCCAGGCCGTGACGCTGCGCGAAATCGAAGGCCTGAGTTATGAAGAAATTGCCGAAGCCATGCGTTGCCCCATCGGTACCGTGCGGTCGAGGATTTTCCGGGCTCGCGAAGCGATCTCCGCGCGCGTCAAGCCGTTGCTTGAAAAGCAAACCGGCAAGCGGTGGTGACTGATGTGTTGGTGGAGACTCTGGACTGTGGCCAGGCTCAAGACGATTAGCAGGTGAGTAGCATGAAAGACGATCTGAAAATGCGTGAACAGCTTTCCGCCCTGGCCGATGGCGAGTTGGAGAATCCGGCTTGGGGCGAGACCGTAGCGTATGCGCAGACCGAATCCGGCCGGGATACCTGGGCCACCTACCATCTGATCGGCGATGTGCTGCGCTCTGCCGATCTGGCCAAGCGGCCAGATGCTGCATTTGCGGCGCGGGTGATGGCCCGACTGGAAGAGGAGCGCGTTTCCACGGCATCGGCGGTGTCGCTGCAGCCGGATCAGCCACTCGTCCAGGCTGCCAGGGCCGATAAGGAAGCTGCCAATGCGGCGGTGTTCCGCTGGAAGGTGGTGGCGGGGATCGCGTCTCTCGCCGCAGTCGGGGTGCTGGGATGGAACGGGATGGCAGCGATGCAGGCGGGAGGTGGTGGCTCGCAACTGGCTTCGGCCGTGCCGGTGCCTTCGGCAGCCCAGACCACCACGCTGGTGTCGACCTCCGATCCGGCCGGCAGCACGCAAGTCATGTTGAGGGATTCGCGGCTGGATGAGTTGTTGGCGGCCCACCGGCAATATGGCGGGGCTTCTGCGTTGCAGATGCCTGCAGGCTTCCTGCGGAATGCCACCTTCGAAACCCCTGCGCGATAAATTTTCCAGAACCGGAGAGCGGATTGACCGGCAAGCGGAACGCTGATGGTTGGATGAACCTGTCGAAGAAGCTGCCTTGCGCCATGGGCAGGCTTGCGGCGGCAGCTTTGCTGGCAGGCATGCTGTCGAGCCCGTTGGTCTGGGCCGGCCCGCCCGGCTCGGAGTCGCCGGCCTCGGATGCTGCGCGTTTCCCTGCGCCGGGCGGCAACGAGATCGGCAATTGGATCCAGAGCATCCATCGTGCATCCCGGGAGCACAGCTATAGCGGCACTTTCGTGGTTTCGTCCTCTTCCGGGGCCATGGCCAGTTCGCGTATCTGGCATGCCACCGATGGCAAGGTGCAGATCGAGCGCATCGAAGCCCTCGACGGCACTCCACGCACGGTGTACCGGCGGGATGATCTGGTCCGGACCTTCCTGCCGCATGTGCAGATCGTGAAAGAGGAGCGCCGGGAAATGCCCGGGCTCTTCCCCCATCTGCCGCAGGCGGAGAGCGATGCGGTGCTTCGCCATTACCGCGCCCAATTCGTGGGTCGCGACCGGGTGGCAGGGCAGGAAGCCGCGATGATCTGGCTCAAGCCCAAGGACGCGCTGCGCTTTGGCTACCGCATATGGACCGCACAGGCGAGCGGACTGGTGGTCAAGCTCCAGACTCTGGGGATGCAGGGGCAGGTTCTGGAGCAGGCTGCGTTTTCCCAGATCGACTTCGATGCGCCACCCACGGTGGCGCAGTTGATGGCGCAGATGGACGATACGCGCGGCTTTCGCCTGCTGACGGTTCCCCTGGCGAAGACCACGGTGCGCGAAGCGGGTTGGCAAATGCGGCAGGCTGCGGCAGGTTTCCTTCCTGGGGATTGCTACAAGCGCAAAGCCGCGGCAGTGCCTGACACCGTGCGCATGCCTCCGCTGCAGTGCATTTTCTCGGATGGCCTGGCGACGGTGTCGGTGTTCTTCGAGCCCTACGATGCTGCCCGGCATGCACAGCAGCCCAAGCGCATGGACATGGGAGCCACGCAGGCCCTTGCTCTGCGGATGGCCAGCGGTGAGACCTGGTTGACGGCTGTGGGAGAGGTTCCCCAAGAAACGCTCAAGTTGCTGGTGGACCAGATCGAGCCCGCTCGATAGAGACCGCGCCTTCGACGTCGCGCCCCGCATGGGCCCGATAAGACACGGCGCTGTCCTTCATGCCGTTGCTCCGTTTTTTGTTCAGGATGTTCGATTTGCCCGAAGAGAAAGAAAGGCCATTCATGTTCACGATGCCGCATAAATCCTCCCCCTTCCAGGTGCTCGTGCGCTCGCTGGCTGTTGCAGGCGCTGTCGCACTGGTTCCCGCGGGGGCTTTGCATGCGCAGGCGGCTGCGCCGAGTTCCCCATCGCTGGTGCAGGGGTTGCCGGATTTCACGGACCTGGTGGATCAGGTCGGGCCGGCTGTGGTGAACATTCGTACGCTCGAGAAGGCCCCCGACCGTTCCGGTGCGAACGGAATGGACGAGGAGATGCTGGAGTTCTTCAAGCGCTTCGGTCTGCCGATGCCGAACGTGCCGCGCCAGCAGCGCCCCCAGCGCCCCGATGAGGAGCAGCCGCGGGGCGTCGGGTCAGGCTTCATTCTCACATCCGATGGCTACGTGATGACGAACGCCCACGTGGTCGAAGGCGCACAGGAAGTGCTGGTCACGCTGACCGACAAGCGCGAGTTCAAGGCCAAGATCGTGGGTTCGGACAAGCGCACCGACGTTGCCGTGGTGAAGATTGAAGCCACGGGCTTGCCGGCGGTGAAGGTGGGCGATATGAACCGGCTGCGCGTCGGTGAATGGGTGATGGCCATCGGTTCGCCTTTCGGTCTGGAGAACACCGTGACTGCGGGCATCGTGAGCGCCAAGCAGCGCGACACGGGGGACTACCTGCCGTTCATCCAGACGGACGTGGCGATCAATCCCGGCAATTCCGGCGGGCCGTTGATCAACATGCGGGGCGAGGTGGTGGGTATCAACAGCCAGATCTACTCGCGCTCCGGTGGGTTCATGGGGATTTCATTCGCCATTCCCATCGATGAAGCGATACGCGTCAGCGAACAACTCCGCGCCACGGGGCGTGTGACCCGGGGACGCATCGGGGTGCAGATCGGCCAGGTCACGAAGGACGTGGCGGAGTCCATCGGCCTCGGCAAGGCGCAGGGCGCCCTGGTGACGGGCGTGGAAGCGGGATCTCCTGCCGAGAAGGCGGGCGTGGAGGCCGGGGACATCATCACCCGCTTCGATGGCAAGAGCATCGACAAGATTTCCGACCTGCCCCGTCTGGTGGGCAACACGAAGCCGGGCAACAAGAGCTCCGTGACCGTGTTCCGGCGAGGCGCCTCGCGGGATTTGTCCATCACGGTGGCCGAGATCGAGCCCGACGACAAGCCGGCAGCGGTCGCGGGCGACCGTGGCACCCCCAAGCCCAAGGCCTCGCCTGCGGCACAGCAGCTGGGCCTTGCCGTGGCTGAACTCACCGACGCCCAGAAGAAGGAGCTGAAGGTGAAGGGCGGCGTGCGCGTCAGTTCTGCTGCCGATGCGGCGGCGCGTGCCGGGCTGCGGGAAGGCGATGTGATCCTGGGTATCGCCAATACCGAAATCACCGGTTTGAAGGATTTCGAAGCCGTGCTCGCCAAAGCCGACAAGAGCAAGCCGATCAACGTGCTCTTCCGCCGCGGCGAGTGGGCGCAGTACGCCCTGATCCGCCCGGGCCGCTGAAGCGCAGGTGTTGCGCCGCAAAAGCCCCATCCCGAGTAGGAAATGGGGCTTTTGCGTCCGAACGCTTCCTCTGGAGAGCCCTTTGAATCCCTTGTGAGCTGCAAAAAAAGTCTATCTATCCGTTTGGATAGAATGTGAGCCGTTTTCTGAGTTCTGGGAATATATGGGGGCCTCGCAACATCACGATATGGGATCGGATGTTTTCATGCACAGGTGTTCCACAGATCACCCACAAGTTGTTCGCATGAAGATCGACGGGTTTGTGAATAAGCTGTGCATAAATAGCCCGTTGCAGGGCGGCAACGCACTATGGGTGCCATGTCCCGGACTTTCCCTGACGGCCTTTTTGCCTACAATGAAGTTCCAACCATCGCAGTTGCCAAAGATTGTTGGTTCAGGGCGCGTCACCACTTGACGCGCCCTTTTTTCTTGTGCGCGCCGTTCTAATTCAATTACTTGTCGCTTCTCGTTGATGAATCACATCAGAAATTTCTCGATCATTGCGCACATCGATCATGGCAAATCGACGCTGGCTGACCGGCTGATCCAGCGGTGCGGGGGCCTTGCCGATCGCGACATGGAGGCCCAGGTGCTCGACTCGATGGACATCGAGAAGGAACGTGGGATAACCATCAAGGCCCAGACCGCCGCGCTGCAGTACAAAGCACTCGACGGCAAGGTCTACAACCTCAACCTCATCGACACGCCGGGCCACGTGGACTTCTCGTACGAAGTCTCGCGTTCCCTCTCCGCATGCGAGGGAGCGTTGCTGGTGGTGGATGCGTCGCAGGGGGTCGAGGCCCAGACGGTGGCCAACTGCTACACCGCGCTGGACCTGGGCGTGGAAGTGCTGCCCGTGCTGAACAAGATGGATCTGCCGCAGGCCGATCCGGACACTGCGAAGGCCGAGATCGAGGACGTGATCGGCATCGACGCGACCGACGCGATCCCGTGCTCCGCCAAGACGGGCATGGGCATCGACGAGATCCTGGAGCTGATCGTCGCCCGTGTGCCCGCGCCGCGCGGCAACGCGGACGCGCCCCTGCGCGCGATGATCATCGACAGCTGGTTCGATCCCTACGTCGGCGTGGTCATGCTGGTGCGCGTGGTCGATGGCCGGCTGCTGAAGGGCGAGCGCTTCAAGATGATGGCCTCGGGCGCGGCCTACAACGCCGACAACCTGGGCGTGTTCACACCCGCGAACGAGGCGCGCAACGCGCTGAACGCGGGCGAGGTGGGATACATCATCGCGGGGATCAAGGAGCTCAAGGCCGCGAAGGTGGGCGACACCATCACGCTCGAGAAAAAGCTGCCCAACAACCTGGGCCCCGCGGAGCAGGCGCTGCCCGGCTTCAAGGAAATCCAGCCGCAGGTGTTCGCTGGCCTCTACCCGACCGAGGCCAGCGAGTACGACCAACTGCGCGACGCGCTGGAAAAGCTCCAGCTCAACGACGCCTCGCTGCATTTCGAGCCCGAGGTGTCGCAGGCGCTGGGCTTCGGCTTCCGCTGCGGCTTCCTGGGCCTGCTGCACATGGAGATCGTGCAGGAGCGCCTGGAACGCGAGTTCGACCAGGACCTCATCACCACTGCGCCCAGCGTGGTGTACGAGGTGGTCCGCGGCGACGGCGAGGTCATCATGGTGGAGAACCCCTCCAAGATGCCCGAGCAGGGCCGCATCGAGGAGATCCGCGAGCCGATCGTCACGGTGCACCTGTACATGCCGCAGGAGTACGTCGGTCCGGTCATGACGCTGGCCAACCAGAAGCGCGGCGTGCAACTCAACATGGCCTACCACGGCCGGCAGGTGATGCTCACCTACGAGCTGCCCCTGGGCGAGATCGTGCTGGACTTCTTCGACAAGCTGAAGTCCGTCTCGCGCGGTTATGCGTCGATGGACTACGAATTCAAGGAATACCGGGCGTCCGATGTGGTGAAGGTCGACATCCTGCTCAACGGCGAGAAGGTCGATGCGCTGTCCATCATCGTGCACCGCACGCAGGCGCAGTACCGCGGCCGGGCCGTGGCCGCGAAGATGCGCGAGATCATCAGCCGCCAGATGTTCGACGTGGCGATCCAGGCCGCCATCGGCGCCAACATCATCGCGCGCGAGACCATCAAGGCGCTGCGCAAGAACGTGCTGGCCAAGTGCTACGGCGGCGACATCACCCGCAAGCGCAAGCTGCTGGAAAAGCAGAAGGCGGGCAAGAAGCGCATGAAACAGATCGGCTCCGTCGAGGTGCCGCAGGAGGCCTTCCTGGCGATCCTGCAAGTGGAGGAGTGATCCGATGCAAGCCATGCAGTATCTGACCGCCGCCATCCTGGCGGCATTCGTGGGCTATGTGGGCGCCTGGTACGTGGGCGCCATCGAGGGCAACTTCGCGCTGCTGCTGTTCCTGGCGACCGTCGTGACCGGCGCCTACTGGCTGGCCGAACGCTTCGTGTTCCTGCCGCGCCGCCGGCGGGCGGCCCAGGCCATCGAGGATGCCGCGGCCCAGCGCCGGCTGGAACTCGACCGCATGGGCATCGCCAAGGTGGACGGGGACGTGCAGGAGGCGAAGGACCGGATCCTCATGCAGCCGTGGTGGCTCGACTGGACGGCCGGGCTGTTCCCCGTGATCGCCATCGTCTTCGTGCTGCGCTCGTTCCTGTTCGAGCCATTCAAGATTCCCTCCGGCTCGATGATCCCGACGCTGCTGGTGGGCGACCTGATCCTCGTGAACAAGTTCACCTACGGCATCCGGCTGCCCGTGATCAACAAGAAGATCACGCAGGGCAACGCGCCGCAGCGCGGCGACGTGATGGTGTTCCGCTACCCGCCGCAACCGAGCATGGACTACATCAAGCGGGTGATCGGCGTGCCGGGCGACGAGATCGCCTACCTGAACAAGCGGCTCACGGTGAACGGCAAGCCGGTGGAAACCACGGCGCTGCCCGATTTCCTCGACGAGGACACCATGCGCTACTTCAAGCAGTTCGACGAGCAACTGGGCGAGAAGCGCCACCGCATGATCAACAACCCCGACGTGCCGGCCTTCATCCAGGGCGCGAGCGACTATGCGTTCCGCGAAAACTGCCGCTACAGCGTGGAAGGCGTGGTCTGCAAAGTGCCCGAGGGCCACTATTTCATGATGGGCGACAACCGCGATAATTCGCTCGATTCACGCTATTGGGGCTTCGTGCCCGACGCCAATATCGTCGGCAAGGCCTTCTTCGTGTGGATGAATTTCGGCAATCTGAAACGCATCGGGCCGTTCCAGTGAACCGGCCGGGCGGCGGCATGCGAGGGCGTGCCGCCGCGGGCGATTCGGGTCGTGGCAATACGGTGATCGAACAAAGAAAGAGGGTCTTGGCCATGGGTCTGCACCAACACAATCAGCAACGCCCGGCGCCTTCCGTCCGGCGCTCCCGCCAGCGCGGCCTGTCCTTCATCGGGCTGGTGTTCCTCGCGGTGTTCGCGGTCGCGGTGTTCGCCATCGGCGGGCAGTCGGTGCCGATCTTCCTGGAGTACCAGGCGATCCGCAAGGCGGTCGACAAGGCGGCCCGCGAAGCGTCCACGGTGGCGGATGTGCGGGCGGTGTTCGACCGGGCCGCCTCGATCGACAACATCAGCTCGATCAAAGGCTCCGATCTCGAAGTGACCAAGCGCAACGAGAAGATCGTCGTGTCGTTCAGCTACTCGCGCGAGATCGCGCTCGCCGGTCCCGCGTTCCTGGTGTATCGCTTCCGCGACCAGTCCAACTGATTTTTCACCCACGCTCCTTTTCTTGTCCTCGGTGCAACCCAGTCTCTCCGCCTTGCAGGACCGCCTGCAGCATGCCTTCTCCGATCCATCGCTGCTGCAGCGCGCCACCACGCACCGCAGCTTTTCGGCCGACCACAACGAGCGGCTGGAGTTTCTCGGCGATTCGGTCCTGAACCTGGCTGTCTCCAGCCTGCTCTACCGCCGCCTGACCGACCTGCCCGAAGGCGACCTGTCCCGCGTGCGCGCCAACCTCGTCCGGCAGGAAACCCTGCACGGACTGGCGCTCGGCCTGCAGCTGCCGCAGGTGCTGCGGCTCGGCGAGGGTGAAACCAAGTCGGGCGGCAAGCTGCGGCCCTCGATCCTGGCCGATGCGCTGGAAGCCCTGATCGGCGCCGTGTACCTGGACGCGGGCTATGGGCCTGCCGAAGCGCTGGTGCACCGGCTCTACCGGGGCGTGGAGATCAACCCCCAGATGCAGGCGGCCGAAAAGGACCCCAAGACCGCGTTGCAGGAGTGGCTGCAGGGCCGCAAAATGAAACTGCCGCAGTACCGCGTGGTCGCCACCGTGGGTGCTGCCCACCGGCAGACCTTCGACGTGGAGTGCGACATCCCCGAACTGGGCCTGACCGAGCGCGGCATCGGCGGATCGCGGAGGGCGGGCGAGCAGGCCGCCGCCGCCGCCATGCTGGCCACCCTGAAAGCGAAACACCCATGAACTCCCCCGTTCCTCCCCCATCCCCCGGCGCAGGCCAGGACGACCTGGAGGCCATGCTGGCCGCCGCCCGCCCGGGCAGCGCGCTGCCCGCCACCGCGGCGCAGCCACAGGCCGCAGAGGAGTCCGCTGCCCCCGCAGGCCCGCAGCGCTGCGGCCTCATCGCCATCGTGGGCAAGCCGAACGTGGGCAAGTCCACGCTGATGAACGCGCTGGTGGGGCAGAAGATCAGCATCACCTCGCGCAAGGCGCAGACCACGCGCCACCGCATCACCGGCATCCGCACGCGCGGGGACGCGCAGTTCGTGTTCGTCGATACGCCGGGTTTCCAGACCAAGCACAGCACGGCACTCAACAAGTCGCTCAACAAGACGGTGATGGGCGCGATCGGCGACGTGGACCTGATCCTGTTCGTGGTGGAGGCGGGCAATTTCACGCTGGCCGATGCCAAGGTGCTGTCGCTTTTCAAGCCCGGCATACCCACGCTGCTCGTTGCCAACAAGCTCGACATGGTGCACCGCCGCGCCGAGATCGCGCCCTGGCTCAAGGGCATGCAGGAGCGCCACCCGTTCGCGGAGTTCGTGCCCATGTCGGCCAAGAACAAGGGCGACATCGAGCGGCTCTACGGCATCTGCGAGAAATACCTGCCCGAGCAGGCCTGGTGGTATGCCGAGGACGAGCTGACCGACCGCAGCGAGAAGTTCCTCGCCAGCGAAACCGTGCGCGAGAAGCTGTTCCGCTTCACCGGCGACGAGCTGCCCTACACCTCCACGGTGGTCATCGACAAGTTCGAGGAAGAAGCCAGCAAGACGCACAAGCGCTTCGTGCGCGTGGCTGCCACCATCGTGGTCGAGCGCGACGGGCACAAGGCCATGATGATCGGCGAGAAGGGCGAACGCCTCAAGCGCATCAGCACCGATGCCCGCATGGAGCTGGAGCGGCTGCTGGACGCCAAGGTGTTCCTCGAAGTCTGGGTGAAGGTGCGCTCCGGCTGGGCCGACGACGAGGCCCGGGTGCGTTCGTTCGGGTATGAGTGAACCCCCCCTGAGTCGCCTGCGGCGCCTTCCCCCCGAGGGGGACGACGCCGGCGGCCGGGCGAAGCCCGTTCCGTGGCGTCTGCTGGCTTGGCCTGCTCCGCGGCCTTCTGAATGACTGGGGCCGTGCCGGTTTCGGGTGCCGTGGGCTGTGCCTTCGTGCAGTGGAGCGGATACCCTCCGCGCCCTGGCCTTTCGTATCCGTGCCGCCCCCAGGCCGGCAGGCGCTGGGTTTCTTGGCAGAAATAGTCGTCCATGGCCGCACGCCGCATCTCCGAAGAGCCCGCCTATGTGCTGCACCGCTATGACTGGAGCGAGTCCAGCCTGATCCTGGACGTGTTCACGCGGCACCATGGGCGGGTGGCGCTGGTGGCCAAGGGGGCGAAGAAGCCCACATCCAACTTCCGGCCCGTGCTGTTGCCGCTGCAGCCGCTGCGCATCGGCTACACGGTGGGCGGAGAGGGGCATGGCGAGGTGCATGCGCTCAAGGGGGCCGAGTGGGTGGGCGGGCATGTGATGCCCACGGGCGATGCGCTGCTGTCGGGCCTGTACCTCAATGAATTGCTGATGCGGCTGCTGGCGCGCGAGGATACGCATGCGCCGCTTTTCGATGCCTATGCCGGTGTGGTGCGGGTGCTGGCGAGCGAGCATGGCGAGGCGCTGGAGCCCGTGCTGCGCAGCTTCGAGCTGCTGCTGCTGCGCGAGATCGGCCTGCTGCCGGCGCTGGATGCCGAGACCGCCACGCTCGCGCCGCTCGCGCCCCGGTCGCGCTATGCGCTGGTGCCGGAGGCGGGGCTGCGCGCCTCGGTGCCCGCCGACCGCAGCACGCTGGGCGGTGCGCAGTGGCGGCTGCTCGAACGCGCACTGGGCGAGCCCCAGCCCTATACGGCGACGCTGCGCGCCATCGTGACGGGCGTCGCAGGCGGCACATCGCTGGCCGCCGAGCTCAAGCCCCAGCTCCGCACCCTGCTGCAATACCATTGCGGCAGCCCCCTGCTGCGCACGCGGCAGCTCATGATCGATCTCCAATCCCTATGACGCAGCAGCATTCCCCCCGCACCGCGCTGTCGGTGAACGTGAACAAGGTCGCCCTCGTGCGCAACACGCGCCACCTGGGCATTCCGAGCGTCGAGCGCGCGGCGCTGCTGTGCCTGGAGGCGGGGGCGCAGGGCATCACCATCCACCCGCGCCCCGATGGCCGGCACATCCGCGCGGACGACGTGCACACCCTGGCCGCGCTGATGCGCCAGTGGCCGGATCGCGAGTTCAACATCGAGGGCAACCCCTCGCAGAACCTCATGGATTTCATCCGCGAGGTGCGGCCGCACCAGGCCACCTTCGTGCCCGACAGCGAAGACCAGTTCACCAGCGACCACGGCTGGAGCTTCCCCCAGGATGCCGACCGGCTGCGGCCGCTCGTTCTGGAATGCCGGGACCTGGGCGTGCGCGTGAGCCTCTTCATGGACCCGGTGCCCGGGCAGATGGCGGCCGCCCGCGCCGTGGGCGCCGACCGGGTGGAGCTCTACACCGAGCCCTATGCCGCCGCCTGGGGCACGCCGGAGCAGGGCGCGCAGCTCGCGCGCTACGCCGAGGCCGCCCGCGCGGCGCTGGATGCCGGCCTGGGCGTGAACGCCGGGCACGACCTGAGCCGCGACAACCTGGCCGCCTTCGTCGCGCAGGTGCCGGGCGTGCTCGAGGTCTCGATCGGCCATGCATTGATCGCCGATGCGCTGGAGCTGGGTTACGCCGCCACGGTGCGCGCCTACCAGCGCTGCATCGACGACGGCCTGGCGGCCCGCGGCTGAGCGGCCTCGTCATTGCTATGAAAAACATAGCTAACAATTCAATGGATACGGCGGCATGGGGCCCCCAGGGCCTGCAAGCCGGCAGGGAGCGCGCATGATCTATGGCATCGGCACCGACATCTGCGACGTGCGCCGCATCCGCGCCAGCCTGGAGCGCCATGGCGACCGCTTCGCCGAGAAGGTGCTGGCCGCCGGCGAACTGGCCACCTGGCGCGAGCGCAGCGCGCGCTGGCCCGAGCGCGGCGTGCGCTACCTGGCCACCCGGTTCTCCGCCAAGGAGGCGTTCAGCAAGGCCATCGGCATGGGCATGCGCATGCCCATGACCTGGCGCGACTGCGAAGTGGCCAAGCTGCCGAGCGGCCAGCCCGTCATCGTGCTGCATGGCGGGCTCAAGGCGTGGTTCGAGGCGCGCGGGCTGCGCTGCCACCTCAGCGTGACCGACGAAAGCGACTACGCCGCGAGCTTCTGCGTCGTGGAGCACGATGGCCCCGGCAGCGGTGCCGGTTGAAGAGAAAAGGCCTCCATGCCGCTGTATCCATTGAATAGTTTGCTATATATTTAATAGCAATCCATTCTGTTCCAACGAATCCTCCCTGTCCCATGACTGCCGATATCGACCATGCCCCCGTCATCCTCGACGTCGCGGGCACCACCCTCACCGCCGCCGACCGCCGCCGGCTCGCCCACCCGCTGACGGGCGGCGTGATCCTCTTCGCGCGCAACTGGCAGGACCGCGCGCAGTTGCTGGAACTCACGGCGTCGATCAAGGCCGTGCGCGACGATCTGCTCATCTGCGTGGACCACGAGGGCGGCCGCGTGCAGCGCTTTCGCACCGACGGCTTCACGCCGCTGCCGCCCATGCGCGCGCTGGGCCGGCTCTGGATGCAGGACGATGCCAGACAGGGCCCGGGCAGCGGCGCGATGCGCGCCACCGATGCCGCGACCGCCGTGGGCTACGTGCTGGCCAGCGAACTGCGTTCTTGCGGTGTCGATTTTTCGTTCGCGCCGGTGCTGGACCTCGACTGGCAGGGCGAGGGCGAGGCCTCGGTGAGCCGCGTGATCGGCGACCGCGCTTTCCACCGCGATCCGCGCGTGGTGGCGCTGCTGGCCAAGAGCGTGGCCCACGGCATGCTGCAGGCGGGCATGGCGCATTGCGGCAAGCATTTCCCGGGGCACGGATTCGTGGCGGCCGATTCGCACACCGACATCCCCGTGGACCGGCGCGGCTTGCGCGCCATCCTCGCGGACGATGCCGCGCCCTACGCGTGGCTGTCGAACACGCTGGCCGGCGTGATGCCCGCGCACGTCATCTACCCGCGCGTGGACGCCCGGCCTGCGGGTTTCTCGCGCCGCTGGCTGCAGGAGATCCTGCGCCAGCGCCTGCGCTTCGGCGGCGCCATCTTCAGCGACGACCTGAGCATGGAAGCGGCCCGCCGCATCGACGGCACGGTGGTGGACTATGCGGCGGCCTCCCTGGCCGCGCTGGACGCCGGCTGCGACCTGGTGCTGGTGTGCAACCAGAGCCTGATGGGCGAGGGCGCCGCGCAGGGGCGGGGGCTTGACGAACTGCTGGAAGGCCTGGAGCAGGCCCGTGCGGCCGGCCGCTGGCGCCCCAGCGTCGAGAGCGAGGCCCGACGCCTGGCGCTGCTGCCGCAGACGGTCCCCCATCCCTGGGACGAACTCATGCTCGAGCCGGCCTACCTGCGCGCGCTCGATACCCTGCCCTGAGCGGCGGCAGAGCCGGCCGGGCAGTCGGCCCGTGCAGGGTAGGCCACTTGTAACCAGGGGTGCGGCCTCGCTACAGGTCCAGGGGCGCGGCCCACGGGAGAGGCTGCGGAACGCTTGCGGCGCCGTGTGGCAAATGCTCACGGCCGACACATCGGCACACACTTCGGGTCAACGCGGCGGGAAGCATGGCGTTGGCGGAGTCACGATGCCCGCCGCCGATCATGGCGGCGCGGCCTTCGCCGGAGGTCTTCCATGGTGCCCGTTTCCCCTTCAACCCCGCTGTCCATCCCCCGGTGCTCCGCCGTCCGCCCCGGCCCGGCCCGCCTCTGGCACGGAGCCGCCCTCACCCTGCTGGCGGCCTGTGCGCTCACCGCCTGCCAGCGCGTGACGCCTCCGGCGCCGCAGATGGCCGCTGCGCCGGACGCCGCGGCGTCCGCTCCGGCCGCGGTGCCCGTCGCCTACACGCCGCCCTCGGCCGATGCGCTCTACCAGATGGTCGCACCCATCGCGCTCTATCCCGACAAGCTTGTGGCGCAGGTGCTGGCGGGCGCCACCTATCCCGATCAAGTCACCGCGGCCGAAGGCTGGCTGGGGCAGAACCCGGGGCTGAAGGGCGACGCCCTGGCTGGCGCGGTGGAGTCCCAGCCCTGGGACCCGTCCGTGAAGTCGCTCACCGCTTTCCCGAACGTGCTGGAGCAGATGGCCTCCAACCTGCCCTGGACGACGGCGCTCGGCAAGGCCTACTACCACGATCCGGCCGATGTGATGAACGCCATCCAGGCCCTGCGCGCCCGCGCGGCCCACGCCGGGACGCTCAAGAGCTCGCCGCGGCTGCGGGTGGCGACGGTGGAGGGGCGGAGCGTCGCACCGCCTCCGCCGCCCGCCGGCCTGCCGGTGGCGGTCTACCAGGGCCCGGCCGTGGTGGCCCAGCCGCCCACGGTGATCACCATCGAACCCACCGAGGTGCAGACCGTCTACGTGCCGCGGTACGACCCGGCGGTGGTCTACGGCACGCCGGTTGCCGTCTATCCCAGCTACCGCTGGGCCGTGCCCGCCGCGCCGCCGGTGGCCGTGTCTGCGGGCCCCGATCCGTTGGCCGTGGGGGCGCTGGCCTTCGGCGCGGGCGTGGTGGTCGCCGCCCTGGCCAGCCACCACCGCGACTGGGGCTGGAACGCGTGGGACATGCACTGGGGCGCTCCGCCCCCGCCGCCTCCGTCCGTGGCCTGGGGGCCCGCCCCGCCGCCGCCGGCCTGGCGCCCGGCGGTGCTGTACCGGGGCACGACCTATGTGTCGAATTCGCCCACGGTGATCGAGAACATCCACAACCGCATCACCGTGAACAACCGCAATGTGATTGTGGCGGCGCCTGCCCAGCCGCCTGCAGGGCCGGGAAGCCAGGGCCCGGCCATGCCCGTGGCGCTGCCCGGTGGCATGGGCCCCATGCACGCTGCTCTGGCGCCTCCGCAGGGGGCCGCTCCGGGGCGGCCTGGAATGCCGGCGCCGATGGCCGGCCGGCCCGAGCTGCCGGGGGCGGTGCAGGCGGGCGGCCCGGGGACCGCCGGGCGTTCGGCGATGCCGGCGCCGGCCGCCGCCATGGCGGCGTTGCACGGGCCCGGCGGCGGTGCCCAGGGGGCCGGAGGCCGGCCCCTGGCATGGCCGCCCGCGCCCACCCCGGCCGCGCACCCCACCGCCGCACCGGCGCTGGCCGCGCGCGGGCCGGCCCCGGACCATCCGGTGCCGGCGGGGTTCCAGGCGGCCATCCATGCGCCGGCCGGGCAGGCGGCTGCGGGCAATGCGTCCGATCCCCGCAACGCCGGCGCGCCCGCCGCGGCGGCCGTGGCTGCCCTGGGCGGTACACCGCAGAAGGCCGCGCATGCCCCATCGCCCGGCCCGCAGGGGCCGCAAGGCCTGCAGTTCCCGGCGCGTTTCGGCGGGAGCGCGGGGGAGGGCCCCGGCATGCGGGCTCCGGGCATGCCCGTGCCACCCCCCCACCGCGCGCCCGCGGCCGTGGAGGCGCCCACGGCACGGGCCGTGCAGGCGCCAGCGCCGGCCATGCAGCCGCAGCCTGTCCGCATGGCTCCGCATGCACCGCCGGCGCCTGTGGCGGTGATCCATGCAGCGCCGCGGGAAGTCTCGCGGGAAGCTCCACGCGAAGCACCCATGGTCGCCGCTGTCCACGCCGCACCGCGCCCTGCGCCGAGGCCGGAGGTGCGCGAGCAAGCTCCCGCGCACCATCCGCAGCCGCAGCACCCACCGCAGCACGGGGGTGAGAACAACCGCCACCGCCCGCACGGCGAAGGCGGCGGATGAGCGGGCCGACTGGGTCCGCGCGATGAGCGCCCGCCGGCCCGCTGCGCTGGCTGCGGCCGGCGGCTCAGGGCACGGGAGAAATCGGGGGAGGAGCCGCCGGCTCCATGCCAGCGGGGGACGCCGGGGCTGCCGGCACGTCGGGCGGCGGCGGGCTGGTCCAGCGCCGCACCACGCGCTGGAAGATCAGCGCGTTCGGGATCTGCAGCAGGACGCGGGCATCCGCCGTGCCGTGGAAATCCTCCAGCGTGGTGTAGAGCAGGTTGATGTCCACGACGCGCCCCTTGGCGCCGGGCTTCTCGGCGGTGTCCAGCACCTCGATGTAGTCGCCGAGCCGGAAGGGCCCCACGGTGAAGATGAGCAGCGCGCAGAACAGGTTGGAGAGCACGCTCCAAGCGGCGAAGAAGGCCACCGCACCGACCGCGGCGAAACCCGTGAAAGCCGTCCAGAGCACGGTGGCCGAGACGCCCAGCCGCTCCAGCACCAGCAGCGCGGCGCTGCCCATGATGATCCAGCGCACCAGCCCGTTGACCGGCACCATGAGTTCGATGGGCCAGTGGTAGTGGCGCCCCGCGCGTTCCAGGAGGCGGCGCAGCGTGCGCTGCAGCAGGACCGCCAGCACCACGATGAGCACGATCTGCAGGCCCGGAACGATGATGTCGAACCATTCCTGCATCCAGTCGGGGAAGTAGGGGCGAAGGCGCAGCATGGAGGAGGGGGAGAAGGACAGCGACAGGCTGGACGTGGAAAAGGGCAATGATGAAGGAAAGGTCACCGGGGTGGGAGCCGCGCGCCGCGCGGGTGTTCCCCGGCGGCAGCCGGCGATCCGGCCGCCGGGTTCCGGCGCCGCCGGTCAGCCACGCATCTGCTCGATGGTGTCCATCTGCATCTCGAAGCTGAAGAACCGCGCGCGGCCCTGCGCCTTGGCGGCGTAGAGCGCCTCGTCGGCGCGCATCAGCATGGCCTCGGCGCTGGTGCCCTCGTCGGGAACGCAGGTGGTGATGCCGCCGGAGAGAGTGAGCTGGGCGCCCAGCGGGGAATCGGGGTGCGCGATGGCGCGCAGGTTCACGAGTTTGCCGAGCGCGCGCGCGAAGGTCATCGCGCCGGAACGGGGCGTGTTCGGCAGGATCAGCGCGAATTCCTCGCCGCCGTAGCGGGCCGCCACGTCGCGCGGACGCACGCAGACTTCCTTCAGCAGCCGGCCCACCTCGCGCAGGCAGGCGTCGCCCTGCACATGCCCGACGGCGTCGTTGAAGCGCTTGAAGTGGTCCAGGTCGCAGAGCATCAGCGTGAGCGGGATGCCGTCGCGGCGGGCGGCCAGGATCTCGCTGTGCAGGATGCGGTCGAAGCCGCGCCGGTTGACCAGGCCCGTGAGGGTGTCCACCTCGACCATCTCGTTCAGGCGCTGGTTGGCCAGGTGCAGCTCCTGCGACATGGTCACGAGCCGGCGGCGCATGTCCAGCAGGCGCCGCATCGCGCGCAGCTTGGCCACCAGCACGATGGGCTTGACGGGCTTGACGAGGTAGTCGTCGCCGCCGGCCTCGATGCCGCGCCACACGTCCAGGTCGCTGTGCAGCCCCGAGAGGAAGATGATGGGGGTCCAGCCCCCGGGTTCGGCCTCGCGCATCTGCTGCGCCACCCAGTAGCCGTCGTTCTCGTCGGAGAGCCGGATGTCCAGCAGCACCAGGTCCGGGCGGCGCAGCCTGAAAAGCTGCAGGGCCACGTCGCCGGACGCGGCTTCCAGCACGTCGGACACCCCCGCGTGGCGCAGTTCGGCCACCAGGGCGGCACGCACCGACGGTTGGTCTTCCACCACCATCACGGAGAAGGGGCCCGCCGAGGGGGGCGGGGTGTCGCCGTGTCGGCCGGAGGGCTCGGGGTCGGCAGGGGGCATGGTGGTCATAAGCCGTCCTCTCTCTGGGCTGGACGCTGTGCACTGCAGGGCCCGCCGGGCACTGCCTGCACCAGGCCGGCCATGGCGGGGGTGATCTCGGTGGGCCGACGCGCCATCGAACCGGTTCTGCGTTGCGTGCCTTGCTTCGGCTGGCCTGCCTGCTACCGCTTCGAGGGCTGATGGACGATCAGTGCTCGCGGCGCAGCGCAGGGAAGAGGATCACGTCACGGATGCTCGGGCTGTCGGTCAGCAGCATCATGAGCCGATCGATGCCGATGCCGCAACCCCCTGCCGGCGGCATGCCGTATTCGAGAGCACGCACGAAATCGTGGTCGAAATACATCGCCTCGTCGTCGCCGCTGTCCTTGGCAGCCACCTGGGACTGGAAGCGCGCGGTCTGGTCTTCCGCGTCGTTCAGCTCGGAGAAGCCGTTGCCGAATTCGCGCCCGGTGATATAGAGCTCGAAGCGCTCGGTGACCTCGGGGCGCGTGTCGTTGGCGCGCGCCAGGGGGCTGATCTCGGTGGGGTGCTCCATGATGAAGGTGGGCTGCCAGAGCTTGTCTTCGACCGTCTCCTCGAAGTAGAGGACCTGCAGGCCCGCCAGCGTGCGGGTGGACAGGCGGTTCTTTTCCTCGCTGAGCCCCAGCTTCCTGAGCGCGCCCGTGAGCCAGGCGGCATCGTCCACGTGCGGGCCGGCCTCCGTGTACTGGCAGATCGCCTCGCGGATCGTGAGGCGCTGGAACGGCTGCGAGAGATCGACCTCGCGGCCCTGGTAGCTGGGCTTCAGGCTGCCGGCTGCTTTCTGGGCCGCGTCGCGCACCAGTTGCTCGGTGAAGTCCATCAGATCGCGATAGTTCCAGTACGCCGCATAGAACTCCATCATCGTGAACTCGGGGTTGTGTCGCACCGAGATGCCTTCGTTGCGGAAGTTGCGGTTGATCTCGAACACGCGCTCGAAGCCGCCGACGAGCAGGCGCTTGAGGTACAGCTCGGGCGCGATGCGCAGGTACATCTCCTGCTCCAGCGCGTTGTGGTGCGTCACGAACGGCTTGGCGTTGGCGCCGCCCGGGATGGGGTGGAGCATGGGCGTCTCCACCTCCAGGAAGCCATGTCCCACCATGAATTCGCGGATGCCGCTCACGGCCTTGCTGCGTGCGATGAAGCGCTTGCGCGCGGCTTCGTCGGTCATCAGGTCCACGTAGCGCTGGCGGTACTTGACCTCCTGGTCGGCCACCCCGTGGAACTTGTCGGGCATGGGGCGCAGGCTCTTGGTGAGCAGGCGCAGGTTCGTCACCTTGACCGACAGCTCGCCGGTCTTGGTCTTCATGAGTACGCCCTCGGCCCCGACGATGTCGCCCAGGTCCCAGTGCTTGAAGGCGGCGTAGGGCTCTTCGCCGATCGCGTCGCGCGTCACGTAGATCTGGATCCTGCCGCCCGTGGTGCCGAGCGAGCCGTCCTGCACCGTGGCGAAACTGGCCTTGCCCATCACGCGCTTGAGCATCATGCGGCCCGCGACGCTCACCGGCACGGGGTTGGCTTCGAGGGTCGCGGCATCGGTTTCCGCGTACTGCGCCTGCAGGTCCGCAGCGTGGTGCGCGGGCTGGAAGTCGTTGGGGAAGGCCACACCCTTGCCCTGGGCCTGGGCCTCCCGCAGCGCCTTGAGTTTTTCGCGGCGTTCGGCGATGAGCTGGTTGGTGTCGATGGCGGGCGTGGCAGTGTCGGACATAGGATTGAAATGGAGGGCCAAGGGGGCGGACGTCGCGCGGCCGAACCGGGCATTTTACGAGGCAACGCCCCGCGCGGCGTCAGCGCAGCCAGGTGCGCAGCAGCCGCACGCCGAACTTCAGGCACGACACGGGCAGCGCGAGCGCCAGCGCGCCCGGGTGCGCTGGCCAGCCGGCGGCATGCAGCGCGCCCAGTTCGCCGCGCTGCATGCGCCACAGCTGCGCGCTCAGGCCGGAGGCACCGAAAGACGGCTTGTACATGAACGACAGGCGTTGCGTGTGGCGCGCGCAGCGCCAGCCGGAGGCGATCAGCTGGAGCCAGAGCGCATAGTCCTCGCTGAGCTGCCCGTTGTCGGGGAAACGCACGCGCGCATCGCGCCGCACCAGCACCGACGACGTGTGATAAGGGTTGGACAGCATCGCCGGCAGCAGCGTGACCGTGCGGATGTCGGTCGGCGGTGCGGCAGGGCGCGCGTCCGCGGCCTGCGCCTGCGGCACTTGCTGTTCCTGCGCGAGCAGCCCCGAGTACCCTCCGAAAAGGTCCAGGCCGTGCCGGTGCATCGCCGTCAACTGGTGCTCCAGCTTGCCCGGCGACCAGACGTCGTCGGCATCGAGGAAGGCGATGACATCGCCCTCCGCCAGTTCCATGCCGCGGTTGCGTGCGGCGGCGGTGCCGGCATTGCGCGGCTGCTCCACGACGCGCAGCCGGAAGGCGCCCGCCGGGTCGTAGCGCCGGGCCAACGCGGCCGAGCCGTCGCGGGAGCCGTCGTCCACGCAGATCACCTCGAACGGGGGCAGGGTCTGGGCACGCACCGAGTCCAGCGCGCGCGCCAGCGTGGCCTCGGCGTTGTAGGCGGGAATGACGACGGATACGCGCGGCAGGTTCATGGCGTGGCGGCGAAGTCGGCGCCCAGGCGGCGCCACGGCGGCAGCGAGGGATCGGTCGCGGCGAGCGCGGGGCCCCGGAACCACGGCTCCGGCGCGAACACGGTGTGGGCGCGGCCGACGTAGCCGGCCAGCGCGCTGAACGAACTGTTGGCGCAGGCCAGGACATCGGCGTTGGCAAGGGCCTGCAGCGCCTGTTCGGCCGTCTCGCTGCCGCCGAGGTGGTCGCCGAGGAACACGCCGCGGCCTGCGGGCAGCAGCGGCGCGAGCATCGCCCGCGCATGGGCGTAGTCGTCGGAGACGATCAGCCATGGCAGGCCGGGCCATTCGCGCTCCAGCGCCTCCACCACGCTGCGGTAGTAGCCGGCGCCCAGCTGGCCGATCTGCTCGCGGTTGTACGGCAGCGCCGCGTAGTCGCCGCCCCGCACGTGCAGCGCGGCATAGCGCTGCAGGCCCGCCGGCGGCATCCGCAGCGCCGGGCGCAGCTGTTCGCGCGCCTGCTGCAGCGCCTGGGCGCTGAAATGGCACGGATGCTGGTAGTAGCCGTAGTGGTAGCGTGCTGGCCTGCTGCCGTCCGCCGCGCGGGCATCGGTGCGCAAGGCGCCCAGCAGCCGGGCCGCCCGCACGAAAGCCGGCTCGATGCGCCACAGGGCGTCGGTGTGGCGAAGCGGCAGCTTCAGATCGGCGAACACGCCGGCGAGTTCGAGCCGGCCCAGTGTCTGGTTGCTGCGCACTTTGCGCAGAAAGCTGGTGTCGAGCGCGACATCGGCACCCGAGTCGGCCAGCGTCAGCGCATGCAGCCATTCGAAGAACTGGTTGCCGAGCCCGCCGCGCAGGAAGACGCGCGTGGTGGTCATGCTGTGCTCCCGTCACGGGCCATGTGGATCCTGAAGAGGCCGGGCAGGCTGGCCGCCAGGCCGACCAGATTGATGAGCAGCCAGCCCGAGGTGGCGCCCACGGCCCCGAAACGCGCCACCATGAAGGGAATGACCAGCAGGCACAGCGCCCCGGTCAGCAGGTTGATCTGGAAGATGCGGTGCACCTTGCCGCGCACCAGCCAGTGGGTGTAGCCGATGTTGTAGAACGCGTTGAGGATCGCTCCGGCCAGCAGCCAGCCCAGCAGGGGATAGACGACCGCCGCGGCATGGGCATCCTTGAGCCACCAGCGCAGCAAATGGGGGCCGATGGCGGCGTAGGCCGCCATGCCCGAGCCGGCGATCAACGCGATGGCCACGGCCAGCCGCAGGTACAGGCGCCGCAGCGCCCCGGGGTCGTCCTGGAGGCGCAGCGCGCGCGGCAGCGCGGCCTGCATCAGGGGATAGGTGAGCAGCAGCATGCCGCCCGCCGCCGAAGAGGCGATCACGTAGTAGCCGAAGTCCGCGATCGGGACCAGGCTGCTGAGAAGCACCTTGTCCAGCTGCATCGTGAGCGCGCCCAGGCCCGACGCGATCGCCAGGCCGGCGATCGCGGGCCATGCCCGGCGGATCACGTCGCCCTGCCAGCGCGCGTCGCGGCGGCGCGTGCCGGTCGCGGCCCAGGCGGCGCGCCCGCGCAGCGCCGTCTCGATCAGGCCGGCCGCCACGTGCCAGGCCAGGTAGGTGGAGAGCGAGGGCCACCAGGTCACGGCCAGCACGGCGCCGCCATGGCGCAGCAGCGTGGCCGCGAACAGGATCTTGTTCAGCGCGACCTGGTGCTCCGTGCCCACCAGCAGGCTGCGGTAGAGCGAGCCCGGGAACATCGCGGCGAAGATCGCGGCCGCGCCGAAGACCGCCATGTGCCCGCTGGACAGGGAGTCGCCGTCCAGGTGCAGCCAGTGGCGCGCGATGGGCCCCGCGAGCAGCGCCAGCCCGAGGCCTGCCAGCAGCGCCAGCGCCCAGTAGAAGCGCTCGAACCCATAGAGCAGGGTCGCGGTGCGGGGCTTGGTCTGGCCTTCGCCGGCCGCGCGCAGCGACACCTCCCGCACCAGGGCCTGGCCCATGCCGGCGTCGAGCAGGTTGAGCACCGCCTGCAGCGTGGTGACGAAGCCCACGAACCCGAACTGCTGGGGCCCGAGCGCGGCCAGGTACCACGGCAGGGCAAGGATCGGCGCGAGGGCGACGGCCCCCGAGCCGACGTAGTTCGCCAGGATGTTGCGCTCAAGCGACATGGCGGCTGACGGCAGTGCCCGGGGCGAGCGCTTCTGGCAAGGGGGCGTTTCTCACCGCGCACCGAACCCCGTCAGCACGGTGCGCACGGTCTTGTAGCCGATCAGCAGATCCAGCGCCATGGAGTAGTGCGCCACGTAGTACAGGTCGTAGCTCAGCTTGATGGCCGTCTGCTCCGCGCTGTCGGCATAGCCCTGCTGCACCTGTGCCCAGCCCGTGAGGCCGGGGCGCACCAGATGGCGGTAGGGATAGGCGGGCATGGCGGCCGCGAAGTCCTGCGCGAACTGCACCTGCTCGGGCCGGGGGCCGATCAGGCTCATGTCGCCGAGCAGCACGTTCCAGAGCTGGGGCAGCTCATCGAGCCGCGTGCGGCGGATGAAGCGTCCCACGCGCGTGACGCGGTCGTCCTGCTGCCGCGCGAACTGTGCGGCGCGGTCGGCGGGCTGGTGGCGCATGCTGCGCAATTTCCAGATGCGGAAGGTGCGCCCATGGCGGCCCATGCGGGCCTGCGAATACAGCATCGGCCCGGGCGAATCGAGCTTCACCGCCAGACCCGTGCCCAGACACAGCGGCACCCACAGCGGCACGGTGGCGAGGGCCAGGCCCACGTCCAGCATGCGCTTGGCGATGTCGTAGGCGGGGTGGCTGGCGAGTTGCCACAGGTTCTGCTCGCCCAGGGACCCGGTGATCTTGCGGCCCGACAGCATTTCCGCCGCCGCTTCGGTGCTGTAGAGCGGTACGCGCTGGAGCTTGAGTTCGCTGATCCATTGCAGGCGCTGCATGTCCTCGTCGGCCAGCCGATCGATCACCACGCCGTCCACGGCCACACGCTGTGCGGGCGGGGGCAGGCCATCCGTCCAGCAGACCAGGTCGAGCTGGCCGTCGCGCTGCTCCTGCGGGCGCAGCATCTGGCGCAGCGCCAGCGGCGTGCCCGCATCCAGATAGGCCAGGTGCATCGTCCGGCGGCGCCCCCAGAGCCCGTGCCCGCAGAGCAGCCAGGCCAATGCCAGCACGTAGGCCAGCAGCACCGCGCCGCGCGAATAGGGCTCTTGCAGCAGCGCGAAGCCCAGCGGCGCCAGCAGGAAGGCCACCGTGGTCACCACCAGCAGGAACCCGCCCTGCTCCAGCGGAGGCAGGTAGGACCCCTGGTACAACCAGCGCGCCGCCAGCAGGTACGGCACGGTGCACCACAGCACGGTGGAGGGAAACAGGGGGGTCACCCAGCCGGCGTCCTGCATCCTGTCCGCCACGGCATAAGCCACCGCCTGCGTCAGCAGGCCCAGCAGGCTCCACCAGAGCAGGACGTTGCCGCGCCGCGTGGGGACGGAGGCCGTGGCGGGGCGGGGCGTACCGGAGGAGGTCATTCGAGGGATCGGAGGTAGATGGCGAGTATGGCCGACGCCATGCGTTCTTTCGTATGGCGCTCTTCGTAGCGCGCGCGGGCTGCGCGGCCCCGGCTGTCGCGCAGCGCGGGGTCGCGGACCAGGCGTTCCAGGGCCAGCGCCACGGACGTCGCCTCGTTGGGCACGAGGTCCGCCTCGTGCCCGTCCGGCAGCAGTTCTGCCATGCCGGGCAGCCGGCTGGCCACCACGGGCAGGCCCGCGCGCATGGCCTCGATCACCGAGATCGGCAGGCCCTCGTGGTCCGACAGCAGCACGAAGATGCCGTGGTGCGCGAGGCGTTCCGCCACGTCGTCCACGTCGCCCTCGAAGCGGACCTGCCGCAGCCCCAGCTGGTGCGCCAGCGCCTGCAGGGCCTCGCGGTCCGGCCCGCCGCCGATCAGGCTCGCCGCCACCTCGTGCCCCAGCGCATCGCGCAGCCGGGCCAGCGCATGCAGCAGCAGGTCGGGCCGCTTGGGCGCCGCCAGCCGCGCCACCATGGCGATGCGCACGGGCTCCAGCGCGGGCTGCGCCCGGTGGCCGTCGTCTTCCATCGCGTTGGGCACCACGCTCTGCCGGCCGGCGGGCAGCGGCAGGCCGCGCGCCAGCGCGAGTTCGTGCGCGGAAACGCACACCATGTGCCGCGTCCAGCGCGCCAGCAGCCATTCGCAGCACCACGCCACGGTGCGGCGCAGCCACGGCACTTCGGGCTTGAAGGCAAACCCGTGCACAGTGTAGACCACGGGTTTGCGGCACAGCCGGCCCGCCAAGCGCGCCACCACGCCCGCCACGGCACTGTGGGCGTGCAGCACGTCGGGGTCGTGCTGGCGGATCAGCGCACGCAGCGCCACGACGGCGCGGTACAGGTGCCAGGGCGCCAGCGAGTTGCGCAGGGCCGGTACGCGGTGCACCGGAATCCCCGCTGCACGCAGCTCGATCTCGAGCGGGGTGGGATCGGCGCCGCCGATGACGGCACTGAACCGGACCGGGGCAGCGAGTGCGCGGCACAGGGTGCGCACATGGGTCTGCGCGCCACCCCGTTCTCCCTTGGTGATGACTTGCATCACCTTCGGTTCAGTCGGCATGGTCTGTGGCGAGCTTGTAGAGGTTGCAGTGCGCACCGAGGCCGCGGACACGCGCCGGGATCCAGCGATCCGCTTGCCGGGTCGGGCATGCGTTGGGCATGCCGCCCGAGGCCGGTGGGCCGCACGGGGCGTCCGAGGCC
Source organism: Paracidovorax konjaci (assembly GCF_900112675.1). Classification (GTDB taxonomy): domain Bacteria; phylum Pseudomonadota; class Gammaproteobacteria; order Burkholderiales; family Burkholderiaceae_C; genus Paracidovorax; species Paracidovorax konjaci. Next base: position 336,642 of record NZ_FOMQ01000001.1, read on the forward strand.
ACTCAGCCCGCGATGCCCGTGCGTTCGAGCACGTCGCCCACCAGTTCCAGCCGCAGCAGCGGGCTGTCGAGCTGCATGAGCTGCTGCTTCAGTTCGATGGGCACCGGCAGCAGCTCGCACCAGCGGTTGGCCACCCAGCCGCAGTCGTCCAGCTGCGCGGCGGTGGGCACCGGCACGCTGGTGTCGCCGGGGCTGCGGTCGTGCAGGCGGGCCAGTACCTGCTCCAGTGCCTGTGCCGCCTTGCGCAGGTCCTGCGGAACGGGCACGGCCACATCGGGCGGCAGTTGCTCGACGTCGGCGATCCACAGGCCGTGGGGCAGGAGCTGGCGGCGCACGATGCGGAATCGTTCCGATCCTTCCGCACGCAGCGCGATCAGGCCCGGGTGGGAGGTGTCCAGGTCGGAGATGGCGGCCAGCGTGCCGACATCGTGGAATTTCTCGGGCGCGGCGCCTGCCTGCCGCACCTCATGGCCGTCCGTGAGGGCCACCACGCCGAAGGGGGCGCCGGCCAGGCGGCATTTGCGCACCATGTCCAGGTAGCGCACCTCGAAGACCCGCAGCGCCAGCTGGCCGCCCGGGAACAGCACCGTGCCGAGCGGGAACAGCGGCAGGGAGGTCAGCGTGAGCGGCGCGCCAGCGGATGGCTCGTAGGGAGGAGGGGCGAATGTCATGGGCTGCCAGTATGGCCCGCTATCATCCCACGCCGAAACAGGCCTGCAACGGGCCTTCACATGACGAGGTTTCATGCTTTTCCAGATCGCCTCTTTCCTGCTCGACGTGGTCGGTGGCCTGCTCACCGGCGCCTGCCTCCTGCGCCTCTACATGCAGGCGCAGCGCGTCCCCTTCGGCAACCCCATCGGGCGGCTGGTGTTCGCGCTCAGCGACTGGCTGGTCATGCCGCTGCGCCGGATCATTCCGCCCACGGGCCGCTGGGACTGGTCGAGCCTCGTGGCGGCCCTGCTGATCCAACTGCTGCAGTACCTGCTGCTCTGGGCTTTGCTGGGCGGCGCGATGGGGCTGGCGTGGCTGCCCTGGCTGGCGGTGTTCGGTATGGCGCGTGTCGCGGTCACGGGGATGATGGGGCTGCTCATCGTGGCCGCGGTGCTGTCGTGGGTGCAGACGCGGTCGCCGATCGCCGACGTGATCGCGCGGCTCTGCGATCCGGTGCTGCGGCCGCTGCGGCGGGTGATCCCGCTGCTCGGCGGCGTGGATCTGTCGCCGCTGGTGGCCATCGTGGCGCTGCAGGTGGTCATGATCGTGCTGGGCCACCTGCAGGCCGCGGTGCTCTGACAGGGCCGGCAAACCGGGTCGGCACCCGGTTTGCCTATGAAATCGCCTTCATGCCGGCGGATTCATTGGATTTATTGCTATATTTTCGATAGCAATTTCGGCATTCAGGAGACGGAGTCGGCCGGCAGGCGCTGCAGCATGGCCAGGCTCTTGGCCACCGTGTTGCGCAGTTCGCGGCGATCGCAGATGAAATCGACGGCACCCTTGGTCTGCAGGAACTCGGCGCGCTGGAAACCTTCCGGCAGCGTCACGCGCACGGTGGATTCGATCACGCGCGGGCCGGCGAAGCCGATCAGCGCCTTGGGCTCGGCGATCACGATGTCGCCCACGAACGCGAAGCCGGCGGAGACGCCTCCCATGGTCGGGTCGGTCAGCACGCTGATGTAGGGCAGGCCCTTTTTGGCCAGGCGCGTGAGCGCCGCATTGGTCTTGGCCATCTGCATCAGCGAGAGCAACCCTTCCTGCATGCGGGCGCCACCTGTGGCCGTGAAGCAGATGAACGGCACCTTCTGCTCGATGGCGGTCTCCACCCCGCGCACGAAGCGCTCGCCCACCACGCTGCCCATCGAGCCGCCCATGAAGTCGAACTCGAAGCAGGCGACGACGACATTGATGCTCTTGACCGAGCCGCCCATGACGATCAGCGCGTCGGTCTCGCCCGTGTTCTCCAGCGCCTCTTTCAGGCGCTCGGTGTACTTGCGGCTGTCCTTGAACTTGAGCGCGTCCACCGGCAGCACTTCCTGGCCGATCTCGTAGCGGCCTTCCGGATCGAGGAAGGCATCCAGGCGCGGCCGGGCGTTGATGCGGTGGTGGTGGCTGCAATGCGGACACACGTTCTGGTTGTGTTCCAGATCGGTCTTGTAGAGCACGGTCTCGCAGCTCGGGCACTTGATCCACAGCCCCTCGGGCACCTGGCGGCGCTCCGTCGGGTCGGACTGCTGGATCTTGGACGGCAGGAGTTTTTCGAGCCAGGACATGGGTGTATTCCTCAAAATGAATGGCAGACCGCAGCGCCACAAACTTCAAAACCGGCGCGGCCCAGCCCAGCAGACGCCGTGGGTCCGGCTCCGCCGGCCCACTGGCGTCGTCCCCCTTCCCGGCGAAGCCGAGAGAAGGGGGAAGCGGCAAAGCCGCTCAGGGGGATGGTCCCTGATTCTACGTGTCGAGCGCCTTGCGCACCCCGCGCAGGAAGTCGATGGCGAGCGGCACCACCTTCTCGTGCGGCTGGTCGTCCAGCAACTGGATGATGCGGCTGCCGATCACCACGGCATCGGCCACGCGGCCGATGGCCTGGGCGGTGGCCGCGTCGCGGATGCCGAAGCCCACGCCCACGGGGATGTGCACATGCCGGCGGATCACGGGCAGCATCGCTTCCACGGCCGAGGTGTCGAGCGCGCCCGAGCCCGTCACGCCCTTGAGCGACACGTAGTACACGTAGCCGCTGGCCACGCGCGCCACCTGCTGCATGCGCGCTTCGGTGCTGGTCGGGGCGAGCAGGAAGATCAGGTCCATCCCGTGCTCGCGCAGCCGGGCGGCGAAGGCTTCGCATTCCTCGGGCGGGTAGTCGACGATCAGCACGCCGTCCACGCCGGCCTGAGCGGCATCGCGCACGAAGGCGTGCTCGCCGTGCACCTGGTCGTAGCGCTCCACCGGGTTGGCGTAACCCATGAGCACCACCGGCGTCTTCGCGTTGCGCTGGCGGAACTCGCGCACATAGCCCAGCACCTGCGCGGTGCCCACGCCCAGCGACAGGGCCTTCTCGCCCGCCTTCTGGATCACCGGGCCGTCGGCCATGGGGTCGGAGAAGGGCACGCCGAGTTCGATCACATCGGCCCCCGCCTCGACCATGCCGTGCATGAGCGCCGGCGTGATGTCGGCGAAGGGGAAGCCGGCCGTGACGTAGGGAATGAGGGCCTTGCGGCCACGGGCCTGCAGCTCGGCGAACGTGGCGCCGATGCGCCCGCCGCTGGCCGGCGCCGCGGAAGCGGGCGCCTCTGGCGGGGTGGAGGAATCCATCGCGGAAGAAGGAACAGGAAGGGCGGATGTCATGCGGCGGGCCCTCCCTTGACGGCATGGCCGCGCATCGAGGGACGGTCGTAGAAGTCGGCGCCCGAGAGGTCGGCAACCGTGCCGATGTCCTTGTCGCCGCGGCCCGACAGGTTCACGAGGATGGACTGGTCGGTGCGTAGGGTCTTGGCGAGCTTCATCGCATAGGCCACGGCATGGCTGGACTCCAGCGCGGGAATGATGCCTTCGGTGCGGCAGAGATAGTGGAAGGCCTCCAGCGCCTCCTGGTCGGTGATGCCCACGTACTCGGCCCGGCCGATCTCCTGCAGCCAGGCGTGTTCGGGGCCCACGCCGGGGTAGTCCAGGCCGGCGCTGATGCTGTGCGTCTCGGTGATCTGGCCGTTCTCGTCCTGCAGGATGAAGGTGCGGTTGCCGTGCAGCACGCCGCTGCTGCCGCGCTGCAGGGACGCGGAATGCTTGCCGCTGTCCAGGCCCTCGCCGGCGGCTTCCACGCCGATGAGGCGCGTCTTCGCATGCGGGATGTAGGGGTGGAAGATGCCCATCGCGTTGCTGCCGCCGCCCACGCAGGCGATCACCGCGTCGGGCTGCTCGGCCACGATGCGCTGCGCTGCCAGCATTTCAGGCATCTGCGCGAGGCACTCGGTGCCGATCACGCTCTGGAAGTCGCGCACCATCATCGGGTAGGGGTGCGGGCCCGCCACGGTGCCGATGATGTAGAACGTGTTGTCCACGTTGGCCACCCAGTCGCGCATGGCCTCGTTGAGCGCGTCCTTGAGCGTGCGGCTACCCGAATCCACCGGCACCACGGTGGCGCCCAGCAGTTTCATGCGGTACACGTTGGGGCTCTGGCGCTTCACGTCCTCGGAGCCCATGTACACCACGCATTCGAGGCCATAGCGCGCGCAGATGGTGGCAGTGGCCACGCCGTGCTGGCCCGCGCCCGTCTCGGCGATCACGCGGGGCTTGCCCATCCGGCGGGCCAGCATCGCCTGGCCGATCACGTTGTTGATCTTGTGCGCGCCGGTGTGGTTCAGGTCTTCGCGCTTGAGGTAGATCTGCGCGCCGCCCATCTCGCTGCTCATGCGCGCGGCATGGTAGACGGGCGAGGGACGGCCCACGAAATGGGCCAGCTCGCTGTGGAATTCCTTCAGGAAGTCCGGGTCGTGCTGGTAGCGCGCGTAGGCCTCGCGGAGTTCGGTGAGGGCATGGGTGAGCGTCTCGCTCGCGAAGCTGCCGCCATAGCGGCCGAAGTGGCCCGAAGCGTCGGGCTGCTGGTAGGAAAGCATCAATCGTTCTTCACAAAATGCCCATCGGCCGCGCGCACGGCGGCGATGAAGCGTTGGATCTTGCCGGCGTCCTTGGTGCCCCGCAACGGCTGGCCGTCGGGGCCTTCGGCTTCCACGCCGGAACTGACGTCAACCGCGAGCGACAGGCCGCGCGGCCGCACCTGCAAGATGCCATCGGTCACGTTTGCAGGCGTGAGTCCACCAGACAAAACGAGGTGAGAGTCGACGCTTGGAGGAAGGAGTGACCAATTGAATGCCTTGCCGCCGCCGCCATAGCCGTCGACGTGGGCGTCGAGCAGGATGGCCTGGGCGCGTGAATATTGGTGGGCGAATTGTACGAGGTCGAACGAGGGGGCCTGCGCCCCGAGGGGAATGCGGGCGGCCCGCAGGAACGGCCGCCGGCCGCGGCTGGCGGCCTCCCAGCATTCCTCCGGGCTTTCATCGCCGTGGAATTGCACGGTGGCGGCCGGAATCTCTTCGCAGGCCGACACCACCTCCGCAGCACCGGCATTCACGAAAAGGAGCACCGGCGTGACGAAAGGGGGCAACCGCCGCGCCAGTGCGGCCGCGCGTTGCGGGGTCACGGCCCGGGGGCTTTTGGCATAGAGCACGAAGCCCACCGCATCGGTGCCCGCCGCCACGGCGGCGTCCACATCCTGCTCGCGCGTCAATCCGCAGATCTTGATGCGGGTGCGCACTGCGGCGCCCGGGGCCATGGACGCGCTGGAGAATGGAGAGGAGGCGGGTGTGGGCATAAGGAACGGTATATCGCAGGACGCTGGCAGGTCCCCGGAGGGGCCTATTGACCCTGCGGGCCGGGGGCCAGAAGGGCGGGGCAGGATCCGCCGCGGCGCGGCCCGTCAGGGCAGCCAATCATAGGCAGCCGTGCGCTCGGGCAATCCCCAGGCCGCGTCGTAGACCGGCCCGAGGAAATACAGCCCGTCCGGGGAGAAGGTGGGCGCGGCAGCGTCGCGCGAGCGTGCCGCCAGCACCGCGCGCATCCAGTCGGCCGGGTACTTCCCCTGCCCGACGGCCACGAGGCATCCCATGATGTTGCGGACCATGTGGTGCAGGAAGGCATTGCCCTCGAACTCGAAGCGCCAGTAGCAGGTGGGGATGTCGTGCCGGTCGGTCGGTGCGTGCGCCGGGGTCGCTCCGCCCAGCCCGCGCCGGGAAATCTCGATGCGGTGCAGTGTCTTGACGGGCGACTTGGCCTGGCAGGCCGAGGCGCGGAACGACGTGAAATCGTGCTCGCCCAGCAGGTGCTGCGCGGCGGTCCGCATGGCGCCTTCGTCCAGGGCATGGAAGACCCAACCCACCCGCCCGGCATCCACGCTCGGGCGCACTGGCGACTGCAGCAGCACATACGCATAGCGCCGCGCCGTGGCGCAGGCCCGCGAATGGAAGGTCTCGGGCACGGGCCGAGCCCACTGCACGGCGATGTCCGGCGGAAGGAAAGTGTTGGTGCCGCGCACCCAGGAGAAAGGGGTCCGCTCCAGGGGGGTGTCGAAATGCACCACCTGCATGAGCCCATGGACGCCCGCATCCGTGCGGCCCGCGCACAGGGTGGACACCTTGTGCGTGGCGAAGCGGGCCAGGGCGGCCTCGAGGCGGTCCTGCACAGTGAGTCCGTCGGACTGGCTCTGCCAGCCCTGGTAGCCTGCGCCGTTGTAGCTGACACCCAGGGCCACCCTCATGGCTGCACGCTCCGATGGCCGGCCCGCGGCGGGCGCGGCTCCCCGCCCATCAACCCAGTTCGGCCAGCAGGCGCTGTGCCCGGGCCTTGAGCGGGCCGGAGGATTCCGCGATCACTTCCTCGACCAGCGTGCGGGCGCCTTCGCTGTCCCCGATCGCGTTGAACTCTTCGGCCAGGGCGAGCTTGGTGGCCAGCGGGTCGTCCGGCAGCACCAGGGGCTCGTCGGCTGCCTCCAGGCTGGGCGCGGCGGGTTCGGTGGCATCGGACGCTGCCGATTCCAGGCCGGAGCGTGCCGTGTTGGGGCCGTCCAGGTCCAGTGACAGGCCGCCCAGGTCGAATTCGAGCGGCACCGGGGCCGAGGCCGGGCCGGCCTCGGCCGACAGCGGCGCGTTGGCCGAATCCGCCAGAGAAAGGTCGGTGGGGAAATCGAGTGCTGGCGCCTGTGGCGCATCGGCGATCGCCGGCGGGGGCGTCGTGCTGACGGGCTCGAAGTCCAGCGATCCGAGGTCATCGGACGGTGCGGGCGCCGTGGCCGCCGCGGCGGTGGCCGCGGCAAACGCGCCGGGTGCCGCAGGCGGTGCGGGCGGCGCTTCGGTCAGCGCGTCGTCCGGCAGGTCGAGATCCAGGTCCAGGTCGAGGTCGGGCGGCAGGGCCGCCGATGCCGCCACGCCGGCCGCAGCACCTACTGCGCCTGCCGCCGCGGCGGTACCGGCCGTGCGGCCATCGGTCAGCGTGCTCGCAAAACCTTCGCTGGGGTAGCTGCGGCTGTCATCGCTGTCGAGCACGGGCGGGCGACCGCCGGGTTGGTAGAGCGCGTTGTCCGGGTCGATGCCGCGGCCGATGTCCGCCACGCGGTGCCAATCGGGGCCCTGGCCGTCGGTGAGGCGGAATACGTCCTGGGCGACGGCTTCCAGTGCCCTGCGGTCCTGGCGCTTGGCGTAGATCTCGGCCAGCTTCACATGGACGGCGGTGCGGTCTGGGCTGTGGCGCAGGGCTTCCTTGAGGATTTCCTCGGCCTGAAGATCGCGGCCGTAGGCCAGGTACACATCGGCTTCGGCCACGGGATCCACGTCGCCGCCGGCATCCAGCTGGCTCGGCGAGTAGTTCATCGAGGAAGAGCCGGTGCTCAGCTGGCTGCTGGCGGTGTCCACGCGCTGGCCACCGCTGGCACCGAAGAACGAGTCGGGCTGCAGCTTGCTTTCCATGAACGAGCTGTCCACGGCGCCGCGGTTGCGGCGGTTCTGCACCGTGCGGTAGACGCCGAAGGCCAGCAGGAGGGCCAGCAGGCCGCCGCCTGCCAGCGGGACCATCGGGTTCTCGAGCAGCGAGTCCAGGAAGCCGGGCTCGTCGGCCGGCGCTGCGATCGGTGCGGGTGCCGCACGCGATGCGGCAGCAGCAGCGGCGGGCGCGGCGGCGGACGCATCCGCCACCGGAGCGCTGGCGGCCGGGGCCGGTTCGGAGGCTGGCGCCGCAGGTGCGGCAGCCGAAGCGGCGGATGCGGGTGCGGCAACGGCCGGTGGTGCGCTGGCGGCCGGCGCTACCACGGGCGCAGGGGCGGGCGCGGACGCTGCCACCGCCGGAGCGACGGGCGGAGCGCCCACCGGAACGGCCACACGGCCTGCTTCCGCGGCGGAAGCCGCCGGCGCGGGGGCGGGCGCCGGCGCTGCCGTGCCCGCAGGCGAAGAAGCGGCACCGAGCTTGTTCAGGTCGGAGATGTTCTTGGACAGCTCGGCCATGCGGGTCGATGCCTCGCTGGCCTGCTTGTCGCGGGCCAACTGCTCTTCGGTAGCGCGCTGGCCCTGCACCGCGCCCTTGGAGAGCGTGAGCTTGTCGGGCGCTGCAGTGGCGGGCTTGCGGTCTTCGACCTGCGCCTGCACCCGGCCGCTGGCCGAACGCTCGGCGGCCGCCACTTCGGCAGCGGGGGCTGCGCCCGCCAGGCGGCGGCGGAATTCGTTGAAATCGCGGCTTTGGGCGGCGATGATCTGGCGGGCTTCGGCGGGCGGCGTGGCCCGTGCCTGGGCTTCGTCGGGAATCTGGAGCACGGCGCCGGACTTCATGCGGTTCACGTTGCCGCGGATGAAGGCATCCGGGTTGGCGCGCATCATCGCCACCAGCATCTGATCGAGCGACACGCCCGCGGGGCGGTGCACGCCCGCCAGACGGCCTGCCGTGTCGCCGGGGCGGATCACGACGCTGTCCGCCCCGCCCGACGCTGCGGGGGACGCGGGTGCGCTGGCCGTGCGCGGCGTGTTGCCGGCCACTGCGGGTGCAGGGGGCGCTGCGGGGGCCGGGCGCGGTGCAGCGGCTGCCGGTGCCTCGGCGGCGCGGGGTGCAGCGGCCGGAGCGGGGCGTGCAGGCTGTGGCGCGGGCGAAGCGGCAGCGCCGGCCTGGGCGGAAACCGTGGGCGCAGGGGCCTCGCGGCGCAGCGCTGGCGGATCGAGCAGCAGCGTGTAGCTGCGCACGAGCTGGCCGGCGCTCCAGCTCGCATCGAGCACGAGATCCACGAAGGGGTCGTTGACGGGGCGGCTGGTGGTCAGGCGCAGCACCATCGTGCCATCCGCCCGGCGCTGCAGGCGCACCTGCAGGTCATTCAGCGTGGGGGAGACTTCCATCCCCTGGGCGCGGTAGGCCTGCGGGGAAGCCGATGCGGCACGCAGGGATTCCGCTTCGGCGGCGGTGATCTGCGGCAGATCGATCTCGGCGCGCAGAGGCTCTCCCAGGGCGGACTGGACCGAAAGGCGGCCCAGGGCGAGGGCACTGGCATCGGCGGCATAGAAGCTGGTCGAGACGAAGGCCGCCGCGGCCAGAACAGAAAGTTTCCAACGATGCATGTGTGCCAACAGCCAATCAGGTTGAGCCTTCGCGAAAAGCGCGGAAGCGGGGCAGGACCCGGTTCCGCGCCAACGCGTGAAAATATGTAAAAAGCACCATAGCATCAATGTTTTGCAGTGACAAGCCGAGGCGCCGGACTATCCGCAAGGCCTCCGGGAGCGCCTTGCAGACGGCTGTTTTTGCATGTTGTCGTAGGACAACGACTCGTAACAAAGCGTGCATGAATTCACCGGCCGCCGGTTACGCGGCCGGCGCCTGGCACGCGGCGGTTCAGGCGTCCAGCAGGATGCGCAGCATGCGGCGCAGCGGCTCGGCCGCGCCCCAGAGGAGCTGGTCGCCGATGGTGAAGGCGCCGATGTACTCCGGGCCCATCGCCATCTGGCGGATGCGGCCGACCGGGATGGTCATGGTGCCGGTGACCGCCACCGGCGTCAGGTCCTTGAGCGTGGCCTCGCGCGTGTTGGGCACGACCTTCACCCATTCGTTGTCGGCGGCGATCATGGCTTCGATGTCGGCCACGGGCACGTGCTTCTTCAGCTTGAAGGTGAGCGCCTGGCTGTGGCAGCGCATGGCGCCCACGCGCACGCAGAAGCCGTCCACCGGCACTGCGGGCGTGCCGAAGCCTTCGCCCTGGCCCATGATCTTGTTGGTCTCGGCCATGCCCTTCCACTCTTCCTTGGACATGCCGTTGCCCAGGTCCTTGTCGATCCAGGGGATCAGGCTGCCGCCCAGGGGTACGCCGAAGTTGGCGGTCTCGGCGCCGGAGAGGCTGCGCTGCTTGGCGATGACCTTGCGGTCGATTTCCAGGATCGCGCTCTTGGGATCGTCGAGCAGTGCGCGCACTTCGGCGTTGAGCGTGCCGTATTGCGTGAGCAGTTCGCGCATGTGCTGCGCGCCGCCGCCGCTGGCGGCCTGGTAGGTCTGGGTGCTCATCCATTCGACGAGGCCGGCCTTGTACAGCGCGCCCACGCCCATCAGCATGCAGCTCACGGTGCAGTTGCCGCCGACCCAGTTCCTGCCGCCCTGCGCCAGGGCGTCCTTGATGACGGGCATGTTCACGGGGTCGAGCACGATGACCGCGTCTTCCTTCATGCGCAGGGTGGATGCGGCATCGATCCAGTGGCCCTTCCAGCCCGCCTCGCGCAGCTTGGGAAAGATTTCGGTGGTGTAGTCGCCGCCCTGCGCGGTGATGATGATCTCGCAGCGCTTGAGGGCATTGATGTCGAATGCGTCCTGCAGCGTGGTTTCGTTCTTCGCCTGCGCGGGGGCCTTGCCGCCGGCGTTCGATGTCGAGAAGAACACGGGCTCGATCAGTGCGAAGTCGCCTTCGGCCTGCATGCGATCCATGAGAACAGAGCCGACCATGCCGCGCCAGCCGACCAGACCTACCAACTTGCTCATTTTCAGCACCCCTACTCAAGTTAAGAAGAAACAATGCCCGACCGGGACTGTTCCTGCCCGGCTCGTCTAGGCCAGGAGGGGCGCACGACGAAACCGGAGCTGGATCAGCCCGTAATGGTCGTGGTTTTGGTGGTGATTGCGCGCACGGCCACGGCTGCCAGGGCGGCAGCAGCGATGTTCAGGGCGAACGGGCGGGCGGCAAACATAGGCGCGGATTGTAGCGGAAGGTCTTTTGCGGGCGCTGTCCTTTTCGGAAAGCTCGGCGGATGTCCGCAAGATGCTGTGGTGTATTTCCATCGCGGTGGGCGTGGGGCAGCACCCATGCGCATCGTTCCGCGTCGCGCAGGACCGGGCATGCGCACTCGTCCGGCCTTGGCCGCAGAGGCATGCGGGCCCAAGCAAAAAAAGCGGCCCTTGCAGGGCCGCTTTCCGGGGGAACGGGCAGGGCTTGCGGCGCCCGCCGGGCCGCTGCGGTCAGCCCAGGGCCTTCACCACGGCATCGCCCATCTGCGCGGTGCCAACCTTCTCCATGCCGTCGCTCCAGATGTCCGGCGTGCGCAAGCCCTGGGCCAGCACCTTCTGCACGGCCGATTCGATGCGCTGGGCCGCGGCTTCCTGGTCCAGGCTGAAGCGCAGCATCATCGCGGCGCTGAGGATCGTGGCCAGGGGATTGGCAACGCCCTTGCCGGCGATGTCGGGCGCGCTGCCGTGGCTGGGCTCGTACAGGCCCTGGTTCTTGCTGTTGAGGCTGGCCGAGGGCAGCATGCCGATCGAGCCCGTGAGCATGGAGGCCTCGTCCGAGAGGACGTCGCCGAACATGTTGCCGGTGACCACCACGTCGAACGCCTTGGGTGCCTTCACGAGCTGCATGGCCGCGTTGTCCACGTACATGTGCTGCAGTTCCACGTCCGGGTACTGCTGGCCCACCTCGGTCACCACGTCCTTCCAGAACTGGAAGGTTTCCAGCACGTTGGCCTTGTCCACGCTGGTCACCTTCTTGCTGCGCTTGCGCGCGGCCTGGAAGGCGACATGGGCGATGCGCTCGATCTCAGGTTTCGAGTAGCGCATGGTGTCGAAGGCTTCCTCGGCACCGGGGAAGTGGCCGTCGGTGGCGACGCGGCGCCCGCGCGGCTGGCCGAAGTAGATGTCGCCCGTCAGCTCGCGGATGATGAGGATGTCCAGGCCGGCGATCAGCTCGGGCTTGAGGCTCGACGCGCCCACCAGTTGCTCGTAGCAGATCGCCGGGCGGAAGTTGGCGAACAGCCCCAGGTTCTTGCGCAGCCCCAGGATGGCCTGTTCGGGGCGCAGCGGGCGTTCGAGCTTGTCGTACTTCCAGTCGCCCACGGCGCCGAACAGCACGGCATCGGCCTGCTGCGCGAGCTTCAGGGTCGATTCGGGCAGCGGGTGGCCGTGCGCCTCGTAGGCCGCGCCGCCCACCAGGGCCGATTCCATCTCGAACGGGAGGCCGATCACGTCGAGCACCTTCACGGCCTCGGCCACGATTTCCGGACCGATGCCGTCACCCGGCAGAACTGCGATTTTCATTTTGCTTCTCTTTTGATAGCGAACTTTTGAATGGATACGGCGGCATCAGGGTGTTTTGATGCCTGGGTGTGTGCGGGCGGGCCGCCGGGGCGGCCGCGGCGCCTCAACCCGGCATGGTGTGCGCCAGCCAGGGCTTGGTGGCCAGCCGCTCGGCTTCGTAGGCCCGGATCTTGTCGGCCTTGCGCAGCGTGAGCCCGATGTCGTCGAAGCCGTTGATCAGGCAGTACTTGCGGAAGGGCTGCACGTCGAACGGGATCTCCTCGCCCTGCGGGCGCACGATGGCTTGGCGTTCCAGGTCGATGGTGAGCCGGTAGCCCGGGAACGCGGCCACTTCGTCGAAGAGTTGCGCCACGGTGGCCTCGGGCAGCACGATGGGCAGCAGGCCGTTCTTGAAGCAGTTGTTGAAGAAAATGTCGGCGAAGCTCGGCGCGATCACGGCCCGGAAGCCGTACTGGTCGAGCGCCCAGGGCGCATGCTCGCGGCTGGAGCCGCACCCGAAGTTCTTGCGCGCGAGCAGCACCGAGGCGCCGGCGTAGCGCGGCAGATTGAGCACGAAGTCCGGGTTGGGCTTGCGCTGCGATTCGGGAATGCCCGGCTCGCCCTTATCGAGGTAGCGCCATTCGTCGAACAGGTTGGGGCCGAAGCCCGTCTTCTTGATCGACTTCAGGAACTGCTTCGGGATGATGGCGTCGGTGTCGACGTTCTCGCGGTCCATGGGGGCCACGAGGCCCTGGTGCACGGTGAATTTCTGCATGGTGTGTGTCTTTGGTTGGGCTTACCGGGCGGCACGCTCGATGGCACTGCCGGCGCGCTGCACGTCCTGGCCCATGCCCTTGACGGTATTGCAGCCGGCCAGCAGGCAGGCCAGCACGAGGGTGATGAGCGGAGCGGTCTTTTTCATGGCGGTGGTCTTTCTCTTTTCCGGATGCGCAGCCCCGGTCAGGCGAACTGCCGCACGTCCACGAAATGCCCATGCACGGCAGCGGCTGCTGCCATGGCGGGGCTGACCAGGTGGGTGCGCCCGCCCGCGCCCTGGCGGCCTTCGAAATTGCGGTTGCTGGTGGAGGCGCAGCGCTCGCCCGGCTCGAGCCGGTCCGCGTTCATCGCGAGGCACATCGAGCAGCCGGGCTCGCGCCATTCGAAGCCTGCGGCCTTGAAGATCTCGTGCAGGCCCTCGCGCTCGGCCTGCTCCTTCACGAGGCCGGAGCCGGGCACCACCATCGCCACCTTGACGTTGCGTGCCACCTTCTGGCCGAGCTTTTTCACCACGGCGGCGGCCTCGCGCATGTCCTCGATGCGGCTGTTGGTGCAACTGCCGATGAAGATCTTGTCCACGAAGATGTCCGCCAGCGGCTTGCCGGGCTCCAGGTTCATGTAGGTCAGCGCGCGCTCCATGGCGCCGCGCTTGTTGGGGTCCTTTTCCCGGTCGGGATCGGGCACGCGGGCGTCGATGCCCAGCACCATTTCGGGCGAGGTGCCCCAGGTGACCTGCGGCACGATGGCCGTGGCGTCGAGTTCGACCACCGTGTCGAACTGCGCATCCGGATCGGAGTGCAGCGTCTTCCAGTAAGCCACGGCCTGGTCCCATTCCACGCCCTGCGGCGAGAGCGGGCGGTTCCTGACGTAATCGATGGTTTTTTCGTCCACCGCGACGAGGCCCGCACGGGCACCGGCCTCGATGGCCATGTTGCAGACCGTCATGCGGCCTTCCATGCTGAGCGCGCGGATGGCGGAGCCGGCGAACTCGATGGTGTAGCCCGTGCCGCCGGCCGTGCCGATCTTGCCGATGATGGCCAGCACGATGTCCTTGGCCGTGACGCCGCGGGCCACCTGGCCTTCGACGCGGATCAGCAGGTTCTTCGCCTTCTTGGCCAGCAGGGTCTGCGTGGCCATCACGTGCTCGACCTCGCTCGTGCCGATGCCGTGCGCCAGCGCGCCGAAGGCGCCATGCGTGGAGGTGTGGCTGTCGCCGCACACCACCGTCATGCCCGGCAGCGTGGCACCGTTCTCGGGGCCGATCACGTGCACGATGCCCTGGCGGCGGCTCATGAAGGGGAAGAACGCGGCAGCGCCCACTTCGGCGATGTTCTTGTCGAGCGTGGTGATCTGCTCCTTGCTGATCGGGTCGGCGATGCCGTCGTAGCCCCGCTCCCAGCCCGTGGTGGGCGTGTTGTGGTCGGCCGTGGCGACGATGGAACTCACGCGCCAGACCTTGCGGCCCGCCTGCCGCAGGCCCTCGAAGGCCTGGGGGCTGGTCACTTCGTGCACCAGATGGCGGTCGATGTAGAGGATGGACGTGCCGTCCTCTTCGGTATGGACGACGTGTTCGTCCCAGATCTTGTCGTAGAGGGTGCGTCCCATGGTGTGTTCTCTCGTGGGCTGGTTCAAGGGTGGGGGAGTCGATTCTAGGAAGGCCGGCCCTGCGCGGGCCGGGCGAGGTGGTCGGCGAGCAGCCGGGCCGTGACGGGCAGGCTGCCGAAGTCGCGCGCGACGAGCTTGAGCGAGCGCTCGGCCCAGGGCTCGTCCAGCGCGACGGACTGCAGCTTGCCGACGCCGCGCATGAGCGAGAAGGCGCGGTCGGGCAGCAGGCCGATGCCCAGGCCGTTGTCGATCATGCGGCACATGGCGTCGAGCCCGGTCACCTGGATGCGCTGACGCAGCGGCCGTCCGGCCCGCGCCGCGCCGCGCCGCATCGCCAGGCTGATGCTGCTGTTGGCCTGCAGCCCGACGATGTCCCAGTCGAGCACGTCCTCGAACCGCACCGCAGGGGACGCGGCCAGCGCATGGCCCGAAGGCACGACCAGCACCAGCCGGTCGCTGCGGTAGGGGCGGCTCTGCAGTTCCTGCGGTTCGGTGCCGTCGCCGGTGTGGCACAGGCCCAGGTCGGCCGCGCCTTCGCGCACGGCGTGGAGCACGTCGGTGCTCAGGTGTTCCTGCAGGTCGATCTTGACCTGCGCATGCTCCCGCGAGAACGCGCCCAGATCCTCCGGCAGGAACTGCACGATGGCCGAGATATTGGCGTGCACCCGCACGTGGCCGCGCACGCCGTCGGCGTATTCGCTCAGTTCGCCCTGCATGCGTTCGAGCCCGAAGAGCACCGTGCGCGCATGGTGCAGCAGGCTCTCGCCCGCCGGGGTCAGGGCCACGCCGCGGCTGTGGCGGTAGAGCAGGGCGGACCCCACGGCCGTCTCCAGATCGGACAGGCGCTTGCTCACCGCGGAGGCGGCGATGAATTCCCGCTCGGCGGCGCGACCGATGCTGCCCAGTTCGCAGACGGCCACGAACAGCTGCAGCGACGTCAGGTCGATGCGGCGGGCGAAACTGCGTTCGGTGTTCTTCATGGGGGCGTTGGAGGTTTCTCGCCTGGAGAAGACCTGGTTTCCATTTTCCATGAGGATGGCAGAGTCAGCCATCGCGAAACGCGACGTCGTCCATCGCGATGGCGGAGGATGCCGGCACAAAAAAGCCGCCCGGCAGGATGCGGGGCGGCTGGTGGCGGAGCGCGATGGCTCAGGTGAAGAGGTTCTTCAGCCGGTCGGTCCAGCTCTCGCCGCTGGGCGAATGCTTGCCGCCGCCCTTCTTGAGCGACTCGTCCAGTTCCTTGAGCAGCTTGCGCTGGTGCTCGGTGAGCTTCACCGGCGTCTCGACCACGATGTGGCAGTACAGGTCGCCGGGGTAGCTGGCGCGCACGCCCTTGATGCCCTTGCCGCGCAGGCGGAACTGCTTGCCGGCCTGCGTGCCTTCGGGGATGTCGATCGCGGCCTTGCCCTGCAGCGTGGGCACCTCGATCTCGCCACCCAACGCCGCGGTGATGAAACTCACCGGCACCTGGCAATGCAGGTCGTCGCCGTCGCGCTCGAAGATGTCGTGCTTCTTGAGGCGGATCTCGATGTAGAGGTCGCCCGGAGGGCCGCCGTTGGTGCCGGGTTCGCCGTTGCCCACGCTGCGGATGCGCATGCCGTCGTCGATGCCCGCGGGGATCTTCACCTCCAGCGTCTTCTGCTTCTTCACGCGGCCCTGGCCATGGCAGGTCGTGCAGGGCTCGGGAATGATCTTGCCCGTGCCGCGGCAGTGCGGGCAGGTCTGCTGCACGCTGAAGAAGCCCTGGCGCATCTGCACGGAGCCCGAGCCCGAGCAGGTCGTGCAGGTCTTCGCGCTGGTGCCGGGCTTGGCGCCGCTACCGTGGCAGGTCTCGCAGTTCTCCCAGGAGGGAATGCGGATCTGCGCCTCCTTGCCCTTGGCGGCCTCTTCCAGCGTGATGTCCATCGCATAGCTGAGGTCGTTGCCGCGGTAGACCTGGCGGCCTCCGGCACCACCCGCCCGGCGCCCGCCGAACATGTCGCCGAAGATGTCGCCGAAGGCCTCTGCGAAGCCGCCGAAGCCCTCCGCGCCGGGGCCGCCCGGGCCGCGCATGTTGGGATCCACGCCGGCGTGCCCGAACTGGTCGTACGCTGCCCGCTTCTGCGGGTCGGAGATCATCTCGTAGGCCTCCTTGGCCTCCTTGAATTTCTCTTCGGCCGGCTTGGCGGCATCACCCTGATTGCGGTCGGGGTGGTACTTCATCGCCAGCTTGCGATAGGCCTTCTTGATCTCTTCGTCCGAGGCGTTCTTCGGAACGCCCAGGATTTCGTAAAAGTCTCGTTTGGACATGGTGTTTCCGGGTCCGTTGGGAACAGGAACGCCGCGCAGGCCCTTGGGGAGGGGCCTGGCGCGGCGGCCAGGGAAGACGCGCGCGCCCCGCGGGTCCGCGCGCGAGGGCGTCAGTTCTTCTTGACTTCCTTGACTTCGGCGTCCACCACGTTGTCGTCGTGTGCCGCGGAGGACGCGCCGCCCGAAGACGAGGCGCCCGTGTTGCCTGCGGAGTGGCCGCCGGCGTCAGCGCCCGCACCCGCACCGGCTGCTGCCGCGGCCTGGGCCGCCTGCGCGTCGGCGTACATCTTCTCGCCGAGCTTCTGGCTGGCGGCCATCAGCGCATTGGTCTTCTCTTCGATCGCGGCCTTGTCTTCGCCCTTCAGCACGGCTTCGAGATCCTTCACGGCAGTCTCGATGGCTTCCTTCTCGGCGGCGTCGAGCTTGTCGCCGTGCTCCGAAAGGCTCTTGCCCACGCTGTGGACGGCGGCCTCGCCCTGGTTGCGGGCCTGCACGAGTTCCAGCTTCTTCTTGTCGTCGGCGGCGTTCAGTTCGGCGTCCTTCACCATCTTCTGGATCTCGTCCTCGGAGAGGCCGGAATTCGCCTTGATGGTGATCTTGTTTTCCTTGCCCGTGCCCTTGTCCTTGGCGCCCACGTGCAGGATGCCGTTGGCGTCGATGTCGAAGCTCACCTCGATCTGCGGCACGCCGCGGCCGGCCGGCGGAATGCCTTCCAGGTTGAATTCGCCCAGCAGCTTGTTGGCGCTGGCGATCTCGCGCTCACCCTGGAACACCTTGATGGTCACGGCCGGCTGGTTGTCGTCGGCGGTGGAGAAGGTCTGTGCGAACTTCGTCGGGATCGTGGTGTTCTTCGTGATCATCTTGGTCATCACGCCGCCCAGGGTTTCGATGCCCAGCGACAGCGGGGTGACGTCGAGCAGCAGCACGTCCTTGCGGTCGCCGGAGAGCACCTGGCCCTGGATGGCGGCGCCGACGGCCACGGCCTCGTCGGGGTTCACGTCCTTGCGGGGTTCCTTGGCGAAGAACTCCTTGACCTTCTCCTGCACCTTGGGCATGCGGGACATGCCGCCCACGAGGATCACGTCATGGATGTCGGACACGCTGATGCCGGCGTCCTTGATGGCCGTGCGGCAGGGAGCAATGGTGCGCTCGATCAGTTCTTCGACCAGGCTTTCCAGCTTGGCGCGCGTGAGCTTGATGTTCAGGTGCTTCGGGCCCGAGGCATCCGCCGTGATGTAGGGCAGATTGATGTCGGTCGCGGCTGAGGACGACAGCTCGATCTTGGCCTTCTCGGCGGCTTCCTTCAGGCGCTGCAGGGCCAGCACGTCCTTGGACAGGTCCACGCCTTGCTCTTTCTTGAACTCGGCAATGATGTAGTCGATGATGCGCTGGTCGAAGTCTTCGCCGCCCAGGAACGTGTCGCCGTTGGTGGAGAGCACTTCGAACTGCTTTTCGCCGTCGACGTCGGCGATCTCGATGATGGACACGTCGAACGTGCCGCCGCCCAGGTCATACACGGCGATCTTGCGGTCGCCCTTTTCCTGCTTGTCGAGGCCGAAGGCCAGCGCGGCTGCCGTGGGCTCGTTGATGATGCGCTTCACGTCCAGGCCGGCGATGCGGCCGGCATCCTTGGTGGCTTGGCGCTGGGCGTCGTTGAAGTACGCCGGCACGGTGATCACGGCCTCGGTGACCGGCTCGCCCAGGTAGTCCTCGGCGGTCTTCTTCATCTTGCGCAGCACCTCGGCGCTGATCTGCGGCGGGGCCAGCTTGTTGCCGCGCACTTCCACCCAGGCGTCGCCGTTGTCGGCGCGGGCGATGGTGTAGGGCATGAGGTCGATGTCCTTCTGGACTTCCTTTTCCTCGAACTTGCGGCCGATCAGGCGCTTGGCGGCATAGATCGTGTTGCGCGGGTTCGTCACGGCCTGGCGCTTGGCCGAGGCGCCGACGAGGATCTCACCGTCTTCCTGGTAGGCAATGATGGACGGGGTGGTGCGGGCACCTTCGCTGTTCTCGATGACGCGCGTGGTGTTGCCTTCCATGATGGCCACGCAGCTGTTGGTGGTGCCCAGGTCGATACCGATGATTCTTCCCATGTTTTTCTCCGCGATTCTTGAAGGGTTTGGATAGCCAATAACTTGTGGATAACTTGTCCGGCTTCAAGCCGTCGGCGCAGGGAATTTCTTCGGTCTGCGCGGCGGCGGGGCCGGCCAGGGATTACTTGGGGGCCGCCACGGTCACCAGGGCCGGCCGCAGCACGCGGTCGGCGATGACATAGCCCTTCTGCAGCACGGCCACGACCGTGTTGGGCTCCTGGTCGGCAGGCACCACGCTGATGGCCTGGTGCTGGTGCGGATCGAACTTCTCGCCGGCTGCGGGCTGGATGGCCAGCACCTTGTTGCGCTCCAGGGCGGAGGTCAGCTGGCGCAGCGTGGCGTCGGAGCCCTCGCGCAGCTGGTCTGCCGTGGCGTCCTTGATGGCGAGTGCCGCCGTCAGGCTGTCGGCCACGGGCAGCAGGCTTTCGGCAAAGCTCTCGATACCGAACTTGCGGGCCTTGGAGACCTCGTCGTCGGCGCGGCGGCGCGCGTTCTCGGCTTCCGCCTTGGCGCGCAGGAACTGGTCGGCCAGATCCGCGCTCTTGGCCTTGAGCTCCGCCAACTCGTTCTGCAGGCGGCCCAACTCGTCCGCGGCGTGTGCGGCCATGGACGCCTCGACCTCTTCGGGTGCGGCGGACGGAGCGGCGGGGTGGCCTGCGGGCTGGGTGGCTGAATGCTGTTGATCGGACATGTCGGTTGTTCTACTGATGTAAGAGGATGAACGATGACGCACGGCACCTGGGTGCAAGGGCGTGGATTTCAAGCGAAACCCCGCCAAATTCCGGCATCTTCCCCGTGCCGCAGCGGCAGGCGGCAGGCGCCGGACTGCGGGAGTGTACAAGCGGCCGGGCCGAAGGCTATAATCGCCGGCTTTGCCTTGCCACACTGCTTCACACGACGCGGCAGGTGGCCTCAACCAAAGGGAGTTTGCATGCGTCACTACGAAATCGTCTTGCTGATCCATCCGGATCAAAGCGAACAGGTTCCAGCCATGCTGGAGCGCTACAAGGGCATGATCACCGCCGGCGGCGGCAAGATCCACCGCGTGGAAGACTGGGGCCGCCGTCAGCTGGCCTACATGATCAACAAGCTTGCCAAGGCCCACTATCTCTGCGTGAACATCGAAGCCGACCAGGCGGTGATGGCCGAGCTGGAGCACGCCTTCAAGTTCAACGACGCCGTGCTGCGCCACCTGACCGTGCAGAAGAAGAAGGCCGACACCGGCGCTTCCTCCATGATGAAGACGGTCGAGCGCGAAGAGGCCCGCAAGGCCAGCCAGGCCGAGTTCGCTGCAGCCAACGAGCGCTGATCCGAAAGCTCCCTGGAGCAGTGGAACCCCATAACTGCGTGGCGCTGACCGCCTGTATCGCCGAGACGAAACCGTTGCGATACACCCCGGCAGGTCTGCCCGCGCTGGATTTGCGGCTGGAGCACACGTCGCGGCAGATGGAAGCCGGTGTGCAACGCGAGGTCGGCGCCCTGGTGAAGGCAGTGGCCTTCGGCGCACTCGCCGAACGGCTGGCCCGCCAGGCGCTGGGAAGTCTCTGGACTTTCCGGGGCTTCCTGGCCACGCCGCGCAATGCCAAGGGTCTGGTGTTCCACATCCAGGATATTCAACAAGATTAATTTTCAAGAGGTCCGAAAATGGCCACGTTCAAGAAGTTCAACAAGGACAAGCGTCCGAAGCGCAACACCCAGTCGCTGCTGTTCAAGCGCAAGCGCTTCTGCCGCTTCACCGTCGCCGGCGTCGAAGAAATCGACTACAAGGATGTCGACACGCTGCGTGACTTCATCGCCGAAAACGGCAAGATCATCCCCGCACGCCTGACCGGCACGCGCGCCATCTACCAGCGCCAGCTGAACACCGCCATCAAGCGTGCCCGCTTCCTGGCCATGGTGCCGTACAGCGACCAGCACAAGATCTAAGGAGCAAGACCATGCAAATCATCCTGCTCGACAAGGTCGTGAACCTCGGCAACCTGGGCGAAATCGTCAAGGTCAAGGACGGCTACGCACGCAACTTCCTGATTCCTTCCGGCCGCGCCCGCCGCGCCACGGAAACGGCCAAGGCCGAGTTCGAAGCCAAGCGCGCCGAACTGGAAAAGGCTGCTGCCGCCAAGCTGGTGGAAGCACAGGGCCAGGGCGAGAAGCTCGGTGGCACGACCATCAAGCTGACGCAGAAGGCCGGCGTCGACGGCCGCCTGTTCGGTTCCGTGACCAACCACGACATCGCCGATGAGCTGAACAAGCAAGGCTACAAGGTCGCCAAGGCCCAGATCCGCCTGCCCAACGGCCCCATCAAGACCGTGGGCGATTCCACGGTCAGCGTGGCTCTGCACACCGACGTGGTGGTGGAAGTCAACGTTTCCGTGTACGGCGAAACCGCCTGACCACGCGAAGAAGCGCAGCCTTCTTCATCCGGCAAAAGCCGCCTCCCGAGGCGGCTTTTGCGTTTTCGGCGCGGCGATCCATGCACCGCTCGCCCACTGGCTGTGAACGGGTTGTCCACAGACTTGTCCCCTGATCGATGGGCCCCGGGCGTCTGGCACGGGGCTTCGAAGGACCGATTGCCATGAGTACCGACTTCCCTCCCATCCTCGAGTCCGATTTCGCTCCTGCCTCGCTGCCCGATCAGGAAGTCGCCAAGCTGCGCGTGCCCCCGCATTCGCTGGAGGCCGAGTCCAGCGTGCTGGGCGGCCTGCTGCTCGACAACATGGCCTGGGACCGCGTGGGCGATCTGCTGGTGGACGGTGACTTCTACCGGCATGAGCACCAGCTGATCTACGCGGCCATCGGCGCGATGGTCAACGTCAGCAAGCCCGCGGACGTGATCACGGTCTACGAGCACCTCCAGAGCCTGGGCAAGGCCGAGGAGGTGGGTGGCCTGGCCTACCTCAACAGCCTGGCGCAGTACGTGCCGAGCGCCAGCAACATCCGCCGGTATGCGGAACTCGTGCGCGAGCGCGCCATCCTGCGCAAGCTGGTCACGGCCAGCGACGAGATCGCCACCAACGCGTTCAATCCGAAGGGCAAGCCCGTCGAGCGCATCCTGGACGAGGCCGAGCAGAAGATCTTCGCCATCGGTGAAGAGGGCTCGCGCATGAAACAGGGCTTCCAGTCGCTCGACACGCTCGTGGTGGACCTGCTCGACCGCGTCCAGGAGATGGCCGACAACCCCATGGACGTGACCGGCGTGCCCACGGGATTCGCCGACCTCGACCGCATGACCTCGGGGCTGCAGGCCGGCGACATGGTGGTGCTCGCGGCCCGTCCGTCCATGGGCAAGACCTCGTTCGCGGTGAACATCGCCGAACACGTCGCGCTCAACGAAGGGTTGCCGGTCGCGATCTTCTCGATGGAAATGGGTGCCGCCCAGCTTGCCGTGCGTATCGTGGGTTCTATCGGCCGCGTGAACCAGGGCAACCTGCGCACGGGCAAGCTCACCGACGAAGAATGGCCGCGCCTCACCGAGGCGATCGAACGGCTGCGCACCGTGTCGCTGCACATCGACGAGACCCCCGGCCTCACCCCCAGCGAGCTGCGTGCCAATGCGCGCCGGCTGGCACGCCAGTGCGGCAAGCTCGGCCTGATCGTGGTCGACTACCTGCAGCTCATGAGTGGATCCGGCTCCTCGGGGTCGGACAACCGGGCCACCGAGCTGGGCGAGATTTCCCGGGGTCTCAAGATGCTGGCCAAGGAACTGCAATGCCCGGTGATCGCGCTGTCGCAGCTGAACCGCTCGGTCGAGCAGCGCACCGACAAGCGCCCGATGATGTCCGACCTGCGCGAATCGGGCGCCATCGAACAGGATGCGGACATCATCATGTTCATCTACCGCGACGACTACTACAACAAGGACAGCAAGGAGCCGAACGTGGCCGAGGTCATCATCGGCAAACAGCGGAACGGCCCGACCGGCACGGTCAAGCTCTTCTTCCAGAAGAACCAGACGCGGTTCGAGAACCTGGCCATGGGCTCGGGCGACGATTTCTGAAGCCTTTCATGCTCCATGCCGCCGTATCCATTGAATAGTTTGCTATATTTTCAATAGCAATTTGGCGGCGTTGCCGCCGACCCCGGCGGGGCGCTTTTCAGGCGCCCGCGACCGCCCAGGCGGCCAGCCCCGCCAAACCCACCCCCAGCGCGCCGACGCCCCAGGCCAGCCGCTGGCCGAGCACGCGCAGGCCATCCACGGTGCGCACCAGCTGGGCGTTCTGCTCCGCCAGGGACTGGATCAACTGGGCCGATGCCTGCTGTTCGGCTTCGAGGCGCTGCACGCGTTCCAGCAGCATCGCCATGGTTTCCTCGGGCGACGGCGCGGCAGGGCCTGCCTCGGGCGCCTGGGCCGCGGCTTCGGCCGACCGGCGGGAGGCTCCCAGCAAGCGGCGGGCCGCCTGCACGATCTGGGGTGTGGCTTCGATCACGTCGCCCCAAGGCACGAGTTTCAGGGCGGTCATCCATCCGACGGGCATGGCGGCTCGGCTCCCGGTGCTCAGAGCACTTCGCTGGCGAAGTCCGCGAGGCGCGAGCGCTCGCCGCGTGCCAGCGTGATGTGCCCGCTGTGCGGCCAGCCCTTGAAGCGGTCCACCGCATAGGTGAGGCCCGAGGAGCCTTCGGTGAGGTAGGGCGTGTCGATCTGGGCCAGGTTGCCCATGCAGACGATCTTCGTGCCCGGGCCCGCCCGGGTGATCAGCGTCTTCATCTGCTTGGGCGTGAGGTTCTGCGCCTCGTCGATGATCACGTACTTGTTCAGGAAGGTGCGGCCGCGCATGAAGTTCATGCTCTTGATCTTGATGCGGCTGCGGATCAGCTCGTTGGTGGCCGCGCGGCCCCATTCGCCGGCGTTGCCGCCATCGCCCTTGGCGAGGAATTCGAGGTTGTCGTCGAGCGCGCCCATCCAGGGGCCCATCTTCTCTTCCTCGGTGCCGGGCAGGAAACCGATGTCCTCGCCCACGCTCACGGTGGCGCGGGTCATGATGATCTCGGTGTAGCGCCGCTCGTCGAGCACCTGCGTGAGCCCCGCAGCCAGCGCCATGAGGGTCTTGCCGGTGCCGGCCGTGCCCGTGAGCGTGACGAAGTCCACTTCCGGATCCATGAGCAGGTTCATCGCGAAGTTCTGCTCGCGGTTGCGCGTGTTCACGCCCCAGACGGTGTTCTTGGCCGAGCCGTAGTCCTTGAGCGTCTGCAGCACGGCCGTCTTGTCGCGGATCTCGGTCACGCGCGCGAACAGGCTGGGCTCGCCGGGCGCCTCGAAATACACGAACTGGTTGATCATGAGCTGCGGCACGATCGGCCCGCCGATGCGGTAGTACGTGTGCGCGCCGCTCTGCCAGCTCTCCACGTTCTTGCCGCTCTTGGTCCAGAAATCGGCCGGCAGGGCCAGCACGCCCGAATACAGCAGGTCGCCGTCTTCCAGCGCCTTGTCGTTCTGGTAGTCCTCGGCGGCGAGGCCCAGCGCACGCGCCTTCACGCGCATGTTGATGTCCTTGGACACCAGCACCACCTCGCGCGGCGCGTACTTGTTGCGCAAGGCCTCCACCACGCCCAGGATCTGGTTGTCCGCCTTGCCGGGCGGCAGGCTGGTGGGCAACTGGTAGTCCAGCGCCTCGGTCTGGAAATAGAGGCAACCGCCCGCGGCGCGCTGGCCCGTGGCGTCCAGCTTCAGGCCGCGTGCGATGTCGGCGCCCTGCGTGGCGGCGAGCTGGTCGAGCGTGCGGCTGGCCTGGCGCCCATTGCGTGCGACCTCGGTCATGCCCTTCTTGTGGCCGTCGAGCTCCTCCAGCACGATCATCGGCAGGAAGATGTCGTGTTCTTCGAAGCGGAAGAGGCTGGTGGGGTCGTGCAGCAGCACGTTCGTGTCGAGCACGAACATCTTGGTGGGACCGGTGCTCCGGGACTTGCGTGGTCGCGGTGCGGGCTCCTGCACGGGCGCTGCCGCCGGGCGCGCGGCGGGTGCCTCCGCGCGCAGGCCTGCGTTGGCCGCGGCGGGGGCGGGGACTGCCGCAGGACGCTTGGCGGCCGTGCGCCGCGCGGCTGCGGGTTGCGGCGCCGGCGAGGGCGCCGGCGGCAATGCAGAGGCCGGCTGGGCGGTCGGGGCAGCCGCTGCGGCGGGGGCCGCGCTGCGGGCGCGTTGGCGCTGGGCGCCTTCTGCGGTGCGAGCGGCCTTTTTCGCGGCGGTGCGGGGGGCTGCCGCGGCCTCCGGCGCGATGGCGGATAAATCGCTCAGGTCATCGGCGGCCTGCGTTTCTTCCGTGCGGGAGGGGGCGGTGGCGCGGAAGGCGGCTGGGGAGAGCAGGGCTGCGCGCTTCGTCGGTGCGGGGGGCAGGGGCATGGTGCGGGGCCTCAGGAAAACGGAAGAGGGTCAAAAAGCAAAAAGCCGCCTGGATACCGAGGCGGCTTTGTGAGGGAGGGAGCGGGGCGTTGCGTCGTGCAGCAGCATTGAAACCATTATGCACGGTCGCCGTGGCACTCCCGGCGCAGCGCGCAATGCGCGCCTGTAGGCGTTCAGGCCGCCTTCTTGAGGGCCTTGATGGACTTCACCGCCTTGAGGACTTCATCCACGTGGCCCGGCACCTTCAGGCCACGCCATTCCTGGACGAGCACGCCATCGGGGCCCACGAGGAAGGTGCTGCGCTCGATGCCCTTGACCTTCTTGCCGTACATGATCTTGTTCTTGACCACGCCGAACATGTGGCACATCTTTTCTTCGGTATCGGCGATGAGCTCGAAGGGCAGCTCCAGCTTTTCCTTGAAGTCGTCGTGCGACTTCATGTTGTCGCGCGAGACGCCGAAGACCGCAGCGCCGGCCTTGACGAAATCCTGGTACTTGTCGCGGAACTGCATCGCTTCGGTGGTGCAGCCGGGTGTATTGTCTTTGGGGTAGAAATACAGGATCAGGATCTGGCCGAGGTGCGATGTGTTGGAGACCTTGATGCCACCGGTCGCGTTGGCTTCAAATTCGGGAAGGGGTTTGTTGACAACGATCGCCATGGCACTTCAATCTTTGAATGTAGTCGTTGAAAAGCCGGAGGAGTTGTGTGTTATTGCTCTTGAAAGGGCCCCCGACCGCAACCCGTAATTTTACCTTGAAACGGACTCTTTCGCGAATCGCAGTCTGTAACCAAGATACACGGCCGTTTCACGCCCCGGGTTCGAGCAGAAGGGCCGCAACCACGTTGCGGCCTTCGCCGGCCAGGATGTTGTAGGTGCGGCAGGCGGCCTGGGTGTCCATGGTCTCCAGCCCCACGCGCTTCACCATGAGCGGGCGCAGCCAGGCAGGCGGCGGAAAGCGGTTGCGCTGGCCGCTGCCGAAGATGATGACCTCGGCGTCCAGGTCCGCCAGCACGGCGAAGTGTTCGGCCGTGAGGTCTTCGAAACGTGCGCAGTTCCATTCCTGGCGCACGCCGCGCGCGCCGATCACCACGCTGGCGGTGAGCTTTTCGCCGTTGACCGCGATCCAGTCCGGGCCATAGGCGCTGATGGTCTGCGAGTCGGATCGGTCGGGCTGGAATTTCATGGGGTCGGGAGCGTGTGGGGCCTGCGGTGGCTGCCGCCGCGCGGGCGCTGAACAGGGGCGCGGGCGGTGGGTGGAACTGTGGTCAAATTATAGGTTTCGCCAGAGAGGCAATGCCTGCTGGCGGGGTATCCCTGCCCAGTCCCCGTTCCCTCTTCCGAGCCCCTGCCGCGCCCGTTCGCCCGGGTCACCGCCTGATGAAGACGATCCACAAATCCGCCAAGCTGAATAACGTTCTCTACGATGTGCGAGGCCCGATCGTGGATGCGGCCAAGCAGATGGAGGACGAGGGCCAGAAAATCATCAAGCTGAACATCGGCAACCTGGCGCCGTTCGGCTTCGATGCCCCCGAGGAGATCCAGCAGGACATGATCCGCAACCTGCCGAATTCGGCGGGCTATTCGGACAGCAAGGGGATCTTCGCGGCGCGCAAGGCCGTGATGCACTACAGCCAGCAGCAGGGCGTCAAGGGCGTGACGCTCGACGACATCTACCTGGGCAATGGGGCGAGCGACCTCATCACGATGGCCACCAACGCACTGCTCGACGACGGCGACGAGCTGCTGGTGCCCGCGCCCGATTACCCGCTCTGGACGGCGGCGGCGAGCCTGTCGGGCGGCCGGCCCGTGCACTACCTGTGCGACGAGGCCAACGGCTGGATGCCGAACCTCGACGACATCCGCGCCAAGATCACGCCGCGCACCAAGGGCCTGGTGGTCATCAACCCGAACAACCCCACCGGCGCGCTCTACTCCGACGAATTGCTCAAGGCGCTCGTGGAGATCGCGCGCGAGCACGGCCTGGTGCTGCTGGCCGACGAGGTGTACGACAAGGTGCTCTACGACGGCGAGCGCCACACGGCCATGGCCAGCCTGTCGACCGACGTGCTCACGCTCACGTTCAATTCGCTCTCCAAGGCCTACCGGTCCTGCGGCTACCGCGCGGGCTGGATGGTGGTCTCGGGCAACAAGTCGGTGGCCCGCGACTACATCGAGGGCATCAACATGCTCGCCAACATCAAGCTGGGCTCGAACGTGCCCGGCCAGTGGGCGATCCAGACCGCGCTGGGCGGCTACCAGAGCATCAACGACCTGGTCCGCGAAGGCGGGCGCCTGCGGCGCCAGCGCGACCTGGCCTACGAACTCATCTCGGCGATCCCGGGCGTGAGCTGCGTGAAACCGAAGGCGGCGCTCTACATGTTCCCCCGCCTCGACCCCGCGATGTATCCCATCGCCGACGACCGCCAGTTCTTCATGGAGGTGCTGCGCGCCACGCGCGTGATGCTCGTGCAGGGCTCGGGCTTCAACTACCCCGACCAGCAGCATTTCCGCATCGTTTTCCTGCCGCACGAGGACGACCTGCGCGAGGCGATCGGCCGGCTGGCCGGCTTCCTCGCGCAGTACCGCCAGAAACACGCGGCGGCCTGAGGCGCGGCACTGCGGGCGCACTTCCTGTTCCAACCATCGCCGGCAGCGCCACCCTTTCCTGCGCTGCGGCACATCTGACTGAGATACCGATCATGAAACCGATCCAAGTGGGCCTGCTGGGCATTGGCACCGTGGGCAGCGGCGTGTTCAACGTGCTGAAGCGCAACCAGGAAGAGATCCGCCGCCGCGCCGGCCGCGGCATCGAGATCGCGAGCGTGGCCGACCTCGACGTCGAGCGCGCCCGGGCCGTGGTGGGCGATGCCGCCCAGGTGGTGGCCGACGCGCGCGCCGTGATCGCCAACCCCGACATCGACATCGTGGTGGAACTCATCGGCGGCTACGGCGTGGCCAAGGCGCTGGTGCTCGAAGCCATCGCGGCGGGCAAGCACGTGGTCACGGCCAACAAGGCGCTGCTGGCCGTACACGGCACCGAGATCTTCGCGGCCGCTTCGGCCAAGGGCGTGATGGTGGCCTTCGAGGCCGCCGTGGCGGGCGGCATCCCGATCATCAAGGCGCTGCGCGAGGGCCTCACGGCCAACCGCATCCAGTGGATCGCCGGCATCATCAACGGCACCACCAACTTCATCCTCTCCGAGATGCGCGGCAAGGGCCTCGACTTCGACGTGGTGCTCAAGGAGGCGCAGCGCCTGGGCTACGCCGAGGCCGACCCGACCTTCGACATCGAGGGCGTGGACGCCGCGCACAAGGCCACGATCATGAGCGCCATCGCCTTCGGCATCCCGGTGCAGTTCGACAAGGCGTATGTGGAAGGCATCACCAAGCTCTCGGCCGCCGACATCCGCTATGCCGAACAACTGGGCTACCGCATCAAGCTGCTGGGCATCGCGAAGCGCCGCGAGGGCGGCGTGGAGCTGCGCGTGCACCCGAGCCTCGTGCCCGCCAAGCGCCTGATCGCCAATGTGGAAGGCGCGATGAACGCCGTCGTGGTGCAGGCCGATGCCGTGGGCACCACGCTCTACTACGGCAAGGGCGCGGGCAGCGAGCCCACGGCCAGCGCCGTGATCGCCGACCTGGTGGACATCGCGCGCCTGGCGGCCGCCGACCCCGAGCACCGCGTGCCCCACCTGGCCTTCCAGGCCCACACGCTCGACGAGGCGCGCGATGCGCTGCCCGTGCTGCCGATGGCCGAGGTCGTCACCAGCTACTACCTGCGCCTGCGCGTGGCCGACGAAGCCGGCGTGCTCGCCAAGGTGACCGGCCTGCTGGCCGGCGCGGGCATCAGCATCGATGCCGTGCTGCAGCGCGAGGCCGACGAAGTGGGCGGCGAGGGCGCCACGCACACCGACCTCATCATCCTCACGCACGACACGCGCGAGGGCACCATGAACGAAGCGATCGCGCAGATGGAGGCCCTGGCGACGGTGCTGGGGCCGATCGTGCGCATCCGCAAGGAGGAGCTGAACTGATGCACTACCTCTCCACCCGCGGCCACGCGGACCGCAAGCGCTTCTGCGAGATCCTGCTGGAGGGCCTCGCGCCCGACGGCGGCCTCTACCTGCCCGAGCACTACCCGCAGATCGATGACGCCGCGCTCACGCGGCTGCGCGCGGCCTACCACGAGCAGGGCTATGCGGAGCTGGCGTTCCAGATCCTCTCGCTCTACATCGACGACATCCCGGCCGCCGACCTCAAGCGCCTGTGCGAGAAGACGTACACGGCCGAGGTCTTCGGCACGGGCGAGATCGTGCCGCTGCGCCACCTGGAGAACAGCCTCTGGCTGGAGGCGCTCTCCAACGGCCCGACGCTCGCCTTCAAGGACATGGCGATGCAGTTGCTGGGCAACCTGTTCGAGTACGAACTGGGCCGGCGCGGCGAGGAGCTGAACATCCTGGGCGCCACGAGCGGCGACACCGGCAGCGCGGCCGAGTACGCGATGAAGGGCAAGCACGGCATCCGCGTGTTCATGACCAGCCCGAACGGCCGCATGAGCCCGTTCCAGCAGGCCCAGATGTTCAGCCTGCAGGACGACAACATCTTCAACATCGCCGTCGAAGGCGTGTTCGACGACTGCCAGGACATCGTCAAGGCCGTGAGCAACGACCTGGAGTTCAAGCGCCGCTTCAAGATCGGCACGGTGAATTCCATCAACTGGGCGCGGCTCCTGGCGCAGGTGGTCTACTACTTCGCCGGCTACGTGCAAGCCACGGAGTCGAACGACCAGAAGGTGAGCTTCACGGTGCCTTCGGGCAACTTCGGCAACGTCTGCGCGGGCCACGTGGCGCGCATGATGGGCCTGCCCATCGACAAGCTGGTGGTGGCCACCAACGAGAACGACGTGCTCGACGAGTTCTTCCGCACCGGCATCTACCGCGTGCGCGGCAGCGCCGACACGCACGAGACCTCCAGCCCGTCGATGGACATCAGCAAGGCCAGCAATTTCGAGCGCTTCGTGTTCGACCTGCTGGGCCGCGACGCCGATGCGACGCGCGCATTCTTCGGCGAGGCGATCGTGCGCGAGGGCCGCTTCGACCTGAGCGCCGATGCGCGCTTCGCCGAGGCCGCCGCGCGCTACGGCTTCGTGAGCGGGCGCAGCACGCACGCCGACCGCATCGCCACGATCCGCGACACCTACCAGCGCTTCGGCATCACCATCGACACCCACACGGCCGACGGCGTGAAGGTGGCGCGCGAGCACACCGAACCGGGCGTGCCCATGCTGGTGCTGGAGACGGCGCTGCCGATCAAGTTCGCAGCCACCATCGAGGAAGCGCTGGGCCATGCGCCCGAGCGCCCCGCGAAGTTCGAGGGCATCGAGGATCTGCCCAAGCGCGTGCAGGTGATGCCCGCCGACGTGGACCTGGTGAAGGCCTACATCACGCGGCACTGCGACGGGCGCGGCACGCCTGCCTGAGCGCGGCGGGGCCGCCCAGGCGCCGGTTCAAGAGTGAAAACGCATCCATGCCGCCGGATTTATTGAATAGTTTGCTATTAAAAATGTAGCAAACGCCAGAAAGGCTGTGCCATGAAGGTCGTCGGTTTCGCGGGGTTCTCCAACAGCGGCAAGACCACGCTCGTGGAGCAGCTCATTCCGCTGCTGCGCGCGCACGGGCTGCGCGTGTCGGTGGTGAAGCACGCACACCACAAGTTCGACATCGACCAGCCCGGCAAGGACACCTGGCGCCACCGCACGGCGGGGGCGTTCGAGGTCATCGCCTCGTCCGGCCAGCGCATGGCGCTCATGCGCGAATACGCCGAGCCGGCCGAGCCCGTGGTGCACGACCTGATCGCGCGGCTCGATGCGGCCGCGGACTGGGTGCTGGTGGAAGGCTTCAAGGAAAGCGACCTGCCCAAGGTCGAGGTCTGGCGCGCGCCATCGGCCGACTACCCGGCCCACCCCGTGCGCTACGGCACCGATCCCTGGATCGTGGCGGTGGCGGCCGATGCGCCGGCCGCCGGGCTGCCCGTGCCGCCAGGCCCGCTGCCGGTGTTCGACGTGCGCGATCCGCGCGCGCTGGCCGACTGGCTGCGCGCCACCGGCGACCGCTGGGAATACCGCCGGGACGGCCGCACGGAGGGCCGCGCGGATGCCCGTTCGGAGGCCCGCGCATGACGGCCGCGCCCCGCCCCCCGCTCAAGCCGCTGGACGACGCGCTGGCGGAATTGCTCGCGCAGGCCCGGCCGCTGGAGGGCACCGACGAGGTGGACACCTTCGGTGCCGACGGCCGCGTGCTCGCGCAGGACGCCGTGTCGCCGCTGCGGGTGCCGCCGCACGACAACAGCGCCATGGACGGCTATGCCGTGCGGCGCGCCGACGTGGCCGCGGCCGGGGCCGCCGGGCTGCCGGTGTCGCAGCGCATCGCGGCGGGCGCGGCGTCCGAACCGCTCGCACCCGGCACGGCCGCGCGCATCTTCACGGGCGCGCCGGTGCCGCCCGGGGCCGATGCCGTCTGCATGCAGGAGGACTGCGAGCCGCTGGACGGCGGGGCGCGCGTGCGCATCCCGGCCGTGCCGCAGCCCGGCCAGTGGGTGCGCGCGGCGGGCGAGGACATCGAGCACGGCCAGACCGTGCTGGCCGCGGGCACGCGGCTCGGTCCGGCGGCGCTGGGGCTGGCGGCCAGCATCGGGCTGGCGCGGCTGCGCGTGGCGCGGCGTCCGCGCGTGGCGCTGTTCTCCACGGGCGACGAGCTGGTGATGCCCGGCGACGTGCCGCCCGAACGCATGCCGCCCGGCGCCATCTACAACAGCAACCGTTTTTTCCTGCGCGCCATGCTGCTGCGGCTGGGTTGCGAGGCCACCGATTTCGGCATCGTGCCCGACCGGCGCGACGCCACCGAGCAGGCCCTGCGCGAAGCGGCCGCGGTGCATGACCTCGTGCTGACCAGCGGCGGCGTGTCGGTGGGCGAAGAGGACCACGTCAAACCCGCCGTGGCTGCGCTCGGCCGGATCGACCTCTGGCAGGTGGCGCTCAAGCCCGGCAAGCCCTTCGCCTGCGGCCGCATCGGCGAGCACACCCATTTCATGGGACTGCCGGGCAATCCGGTGTCGAGCTTCATCACCTTCGCGCTGCTGGTGCGGCCCTTTCTGCTGCGGCTGCAGGGCGTGCAGGACGTGGCGCCGCCGGTGGTCGCCGCGCCTGCGCATTTCGACTGGCCGCGGGCCGACCGGCGGCGCGAATTCCTGCGCGTGCGCCGGGATGCCGCGGGCGGGCTGGTGCTTTTTCCGCACCAGGGCTCGGGCGTGCTCACGTCCACCGTCTGGGGCGATGGCGTGGTGGACAACCCGCCGGGCCACACGATCGCGCACGGGGACACGGTGCGCTTCATTCCTTTTGCCGACCTGCTCGCATGAACTCCACCGTGCCGTCTTCCCCGCCCGCGCCTTCGCATGCGGCCGCCATCACCGTCACGGTGCGCTACTTCGCCTCGATCCGCGAGGCGGTGGGGCAAAGCAGCGAAACGCTGGCCACGCAGGCCGCCACGCTGGGTGCGCTGCGCGATGCATTGATCGCGCGCGGCGGCCCCTGGGCCGAGAGCCTGGCGCGCGGGCGGGCCGTGCGCACGGCGCTGGACCAGGTGCTGTGCGGCGAAGAGGCCGCGCTGGCGGAGGGCTCCGAGGTCGCGTTCTTCCCGCCGGTGACGGGCGGCTGAGCGGGCCATCGGGCGATGGGCCCGCCAGCGCCCCGCGAGCGCGTCAGGCGGCGGGCCGGTCCAGTTCGTCCAGCTGCCGTGCCTGGGCCCGGGCGGCTTCCTGCAGGCGCAGGGTGAGCGCGGCCGAGGCCGGCGCCATCGGCGCGCGCAGCGCGCCCTCCATCCAGCCTTCGGCGGCCAGCAGCGCCTTGACCGGTGCGGGATTGGGCTCCGCGAAGAACGCTTCCATCAGCGGCTGGAGCGCGCGCCACAGCGCACGGGCCCGGCCCAGGTCGCCCGCTTCGAGCGCGGCCAGGCACTGCACGATGCGCGCCGGTTGCCAGTGCGCGCTGGCCGCGATGGCCCCCGCGCCGCCGAGCGCGGCGGTCGTGAAGATCTGGGCGTCCTCGCCCGCCAGCACCTGCAGCGCGGCGTCGGCGATCAGCGCCTGCGTCTTGGCCGCGCTGCCGCCGCAGTCCTTGAGGGCGCGGATGTTCGCGTGCGCGGCCAGCGTGCGCAGGGTGCCCAGCTCCAGCGTGGCGCCGGTGCGGTAGGGAATGTCGTAGAGCACGAGCGGCACGGCGCTCGCGTCGGCGATGGCGTGGAACCACTGCAGCAACCCCGGCTGCGATGGCCGGATGTAATGCGGTGCCGGCACGAGCAGGCCGGCCAGGGGCAGGGCGCCGAGCTGCCGGGCGCGGTGCACGGCATGGCCCAGGTGGTGGCCCGAGAGCCCCATCACCACCGGCAGCCCGCCGGCCGATCCGAGGATGGTTTCCAGCACGGCATCCTGCTCGCCTTCGTCCAGCGCCGCGGCCTCGCCCGTGGAGCCGCAGGCCACGAAGCCGGCGATGCCCTGGCCGCCCAGCCGCCGCACCAGCGCAGCCAGTGCCGCATGGTCCACGGCCTCGCCCGCGGCGGTGAAGGGCGTGACGAGCGGCACCCACAGCCCCGAGAAATCGCCGTGGGCGCGTGCCTGCGGCGGGGTGGTCAGGGGAGGCGATGCGGGGTCGAGGAGGGGCATGGGAAAGCGGCCTTGCGTGGATGCTGGCCGGGGCATGCGCAACGCAGGAGGGCTGCTATCGGAGCGACGCCGCCTGTGCACCCCAACGGCCAGGGGTTGAAAACCTGCGGGCCAGTGTATCGACGCTGGCGTAAACAAGGCATCAATATCGGCACCGTTGCATGGCGTTGCGCGCCGTTGCAGCGCCACGCCCGGCCGGGGGACGGGGCGGGGCAGGGTGGCTCAGCCCGCGGCGGGCGCGTCGTGCGGCCCGGGCGCGGCGGGCAGCTCGGGGCTGCGCCAGTTCAGCAGCTCGGCCAGGCGCAGCACGGTCCAGCGCGCCTCGGGCGGCTCCACGCCCGAGCCCGGTGCGCACAGGCCGGCATGGATGCGCAGCAGGATGTCGGACTCCGAGGGCGCCTGCACGTGGTAGAGCGTCTGCGCCTGCTCGACGAGGTGGTTGGCGAGGTCTTCGCACAGTTCGTAGCGCTCGCGCACATCGGCGGCGGGCCGCGTGAGGCGGGAGCGCGCATCGCTGTGGACCGCGATGAAGGAGGGCGGCACGTGGATCTGGTTGTCGTCGTTCATCGTGGGGAGGCGTTGGCGTGCGGAGGCCCGTAGGTGGGCGGCAGGGCGGTGGGCGCAGCGGCAGTGCGCCGTCAATCGGGGGTGAAGAGCCGCTCGAAGCGCTCGGCGTCGGCGGCCAGCTCGCAGGTGACCAGCTGGCCCATCTTGTTGTCCGCGCTGCGGCACGCGGCGAACAGCGTGGCCGGGCCCTTCAGTTGGTAATCGGGCAAATGGATCAGCGCGTACGGATGGGCCACGAACACCTGGTGCGGGAAGACGGTCCGGTGCTGGTTGCGCGGCGAGGGAAACAGCACGTAAAGATCGGTGGTGATGGTCTGCGTGGCCATGGCGTGGGAGAGAGAAAAGGAAGAGCGGGAGAGAAGGGCGCACGGGGCAGCGGGGCGCGGCCGGCCACTGTAGCAAACCGGTCCACGGACCAAGGGCGCCACCGGAGCCGGCGGCGCGGTGC
Source organism: Paracidovorax konjaci (assembly GCF_900112675.1). GTDB lineage: Bacteria > Pseudomonadota > Gammaproteobacteria > Burkholderiales > Burkholderiaceae_C > Paracidovorax > Paracidovorax konjaci. Next base: position 371,529 of record NZ_FOMQ01000001.1, read on the forward strand.
CGCGCCGAGGCGCGGGCCCCCTCCGTTCCCGTGGACAATCCAGGCCCATCCCCCCACTACCGCACACCGCGCCGCAGCACGGCGCACGAGGACCTTCCGCATGGCACGCCAGGACAAGAACGCATGGGCCGCAAAGGTGTTCGCCCTCATCCAGGGCGGGCAGGCACAGGCCGCCATGGCCCAGATCAAGGTGGCGCCCACGGCCGGCGATGTGGCCCGGCTGCAGGCGCTGCTGGCGGCCGTGCCGGCCACGACGCCCGCCCGCCGCCAGCTCGATGCCTTCATCGAGGAAGAGCGCGCGCTGCTCGCCGCGCCCCGCCTGCACCGCGCGCCCTGACCGGCGCCCGATCCCCCCTTGCCTTGCACGACACCATGGCCGATCCGCTCGCTTCTTCTTCCATCGCCCGTGTCTCCATCCAGGCGCAGGATTTCGACGTGTCCACCGAGCTGGCCGCCCTGCGCGCGCAGGACGCGCGCGTGGGCGCCGTGTGCTGTTTCGTGGGCACCGTGCGCGACCGCAGCGATGGCGATGCCGTCGCGTCGATGGAGCTGGAGCACTACCCCGGCATGACCGAGAAGTCGATCGAGGCGATGGTGGCCGAGGCGCTGCGGCGCTTCGACATCTTCGCGGCGCGCGTGGTGCACCGCGTGGGCCTGCTGGCACCGCAGGACCAGATCGTGCTGGTGGCCGTCACCTCGGCGCACCGCGGCCAGAGTTTCCAGGCCTGCGAGTTCCTCATGGACTGGCTCAAGACCCAGGCGCCGTTCTGGAAGAAGGAAGCCACGCCGCAGGGCGCGCGCTGGGTGGATGCCCGCGTGAGCGACGACACGGCGCTGGCGCGCTGGGGCATCGACTCCCGCAATGCTTGAGAGCGCGTCCAGGATCGCTGCGATGAGAGGTTTCGGCTCCAGCTAGGGGAAATCCCGCGGAGCGGAATCGGAGGTTCCCCGGTACCGTTGAGTCACAAGGCGAAAAGCCACAAAACGTGTACTCAGAGGGTCAGGGAGGGAGCAGCATGCAGGCTGTCGTTTTTACGGTAGCGGACTATTTGCTCGCGCGGCTGAAACAGTTGGACGTGACCGAGGTCTTCCAGATCCCCGGCGACTACGTCAAGCATTTCACGCAGGCGCTCGAGCGTTTCCCCGGCATCGCCACCATCGGCGCCGCCAACGAGCTGGACGCGGCCTATGCCGCCGACGCCTATGGCCGCACACGCGGGCTGGGGGCCGTATCGCTCCAGTACGGCGTCAGCACCTTCAGCGCGCTGAACGCCATCGCCGGGGCTTACGTGGAGCGCAGCCCGGTGATCGTCATCAGCGCCTCGCCCGGCGCAGACGCCCGCAACATCACCGACATGTACGGCGTCACGTACCACCACTCCACGGGGGATCTGCACGCCGACCAGAACGTGTTCGAGAACGTGACGGTGGCCGCCCGCACCTTGAGCACGAATGTCGGCGCGGCCGAGGCCATCGACCACCTGATCGTCGAGGCGCTGACCCACAGCCGGCCGGTCTACATCGCCTGCTACAAGGAGGTGTGGGGCCAGCCCTGCCCGCGCCCGCCCCGGACGCCGCTGAAGGCGCGTGAACTCAAGGGCCCGCCCGACGCGCTGCAGAACGCAGTCGAGCAGGCGTGGGCCATGATCGCCGCGGCCCGCAAGCCCGTCATCCTGGCGGGTGAGGAAGTGCTGCGCTTCGGCCTCTGCGGCCTGCTGCAGCAGATCATCGACGCCAGCGGCTTCCTCTACACCACCACTTCCCTGGGCAAGACGGTGCTGGACGAAGGCGGTCCCAAGTTCCTGGGCACCTATTCGGACGAAGCGGCCATCCCCAGCGTGATCGAGGCGGTCCTGGATGCCGACTGCGTGCTGTGCCTGGGCACCTTCATCACCGACGACTACCTGATCTTCATCCAGAAGCAATACGCCAACATGGTCCTGGCCACGGCGCAGGGCGCGCGCGCAGGCTACTTCAAGTACCCGGACGTGGTGATGAAGGAGTTCATGCAGGCGCTGCTCGCGAAGTTCAAGGGCAGCAAGGCCTATCCCGCCAAGGCCGTCGCACCGCCGCAGCCGGCCTATCCCGAGCCGTGGAAGAGCAACTCGGACCCCAAGTTCGACGCGCAGCCCGAGGTCATCACCTTCAACCGCTTCTTCCAGCATTCGATGCACTTCCTGGCCGAAGCCGGCCACCTGGACGAGATCGTCATGCCGCTCGGCGTCAGCAGCTCCATGTACGTGGCCACGAACGCCTACGGCATGCGCCAGGGCAGCTTCATGGCCTCGGCCGCCTGGCAGTGCGTGGGCTTCGAGACCGGCGCCGCCAGCGGCGCCCAACTGGGCAGCCGCAAACGCGCATGGGCGGTGGCGGGCGACGGCGGCGTGATGATGGTCTGTCAGGCCATCAGCACCCTCGCCAAGTACAAGCTCAACGGCGTCATCTTCGTGATGAGCAACCAGGTCTATGCCATCGAGCAGGTGTACGTGGACATGGATGCCTTCCAGACGGGCCAATTCGACACCTTCGACATCCTGCCCCACTGGAACTACCTGGCATTGGCCCAGGCCTACGGCGCCGAAGGATTCCGCCTGGAGACCGTGTCCGACCTGAAGGCGGCGCTGCCGCAGATCTGGAAGGTCAAGGACCGCCCGGTGCTGGTGGAGGTCGTCATCCCCGCGACCGACCTGGCCGGACAAATGAAGCGCCTGGGCAGCGAGTGACGCCGGCCGGGCACCTCCTTCACCCCCCCACGAGATCCGCACGATGACCAAGAAGACCTACTCCATCTTCGGCGCCGGTGCCGCCGGCCTGTACACCGCCTGGCGCCTGCTCGAAGGCCAGCAGAAGAACGCCAAGTCGGCCAGCCGCCAGCTCAAGCGCGGCGACGTGCTCGAACTGTACGACTGGGGCCGATACGACTTCAACGCGGCGCACCCCGGCACGCGCGCCGCGGGGGCGCGCATCTGCACCTGGCACTATCAAAACAACCCCGAGAACTCCTTCGTGGAACTGGGCGGCATGCGCTACTCCCACTGGGAATCCACGCCCACGAAGGCGTTTCCCGATCCCAACGGCGGCACCACGCCCGGCCACCGGCTGGTCACCACCGTGATCCACGAACTGGGGCTGGACCCGTTCAGCGTGCCCTTCAACGTGACGGTCAACCAGCTCTACAGCCTGCGCACCCGCAACTTCTACCTGAACGACATCACCAGCAACAACCCGGCGCCGTACGCCGCGGCCAACTACGCGGCCGGCGTGAGCCCGGACAACGGGTTCGCGGTGCTGCAGAACCTGGTGCCCCAGACGCTGGGCAGCCACTGGTCGCGCAAGGACTGGTGCCACTTCTACACCACGGGCGTCATCGAGCGCCGGCAGTCCGATGGCTCCGTCTTCCAGCAGGGCGACCGCCTGCGCGACATCGGCTACTGGAACCTGCTGTACGACCAACTGGGCTCCGAGGGCTTCGACTACGCGTCCGACGGCAACGGCTACAGCTCGAACGTCATCAACACCCACGCCGGCGTGTCGATGAACATCAACAACGAATTCACCCCGGGGACGCAGTACCGGACGCTCACGACGGGCTTCTCGGGCATGTTCAATGCTCTGTTCGACCGGATCGTGAAGCTCGCCAAGGCCAAGGGGGTGGTTTTCAACTACCGGCCCGACACGCGCCTGCACTCCATCCTCTGGAAGGATGGAAAGGCCGCCTTCACGCTGGCCACGCGTGCCAACCCGGACAAGCCCAGCGCGCGGGGCCAAGCCGATGCGGCATGGCTGGCCATGGGGCGCGGGCCCATCGACGAGGTGGCCCAGGCGACCCGCTACCAGGAGCAGCCCGGGCTGGACGTGCTGAACCACGAGCAGGTCACCCTGTACCGGGAGGCCACCATCATGCAGCCCTCCTACAAGGTGGGCATGTTCTTCGACTCCGACTGGTACTCGGACCTTTCCTCCAACCCGCCTGCCTATCCCGCCAGGATCGAGGGCTACTGCGTCACGCAGGCCGAGATCGCGGAGCTGGCGAAGCGCAAGTTCCCGGCCCCGGCCCTCAAGGTGCTGGAGACCCTGGCGTTCACGCCCTATGCGGCCATCGGCGATCTGGTGGCCGCCATCGAGGCGAAGACCGGCACCGCCTTGACGATCCGGCAGATGCAGGACCTGCAGGCCGTCGCCGCCAACAACACCATCGGGCCCAGCGTCACCGATTCGCCCATCCGCATGGTGGTGTACTTCGGCAATAACGCCACCAACGGCAAAGGCAAGCCCGTCTACGGCATCCTGGCCAGCTACGACGACGAGGACAACGCGGGCTTCTGGCGGCAGCTGGAACTGCAGCCGAACACCGACCGCAAGGTTCCGGCATCCCGGGACACGCAGCCGCTGGAGGGCCCGCGCCAAGTGCCGCCCGCCATGGTCAAGATGCTGCGCAAGCTCCTGGCAACGGTGCACTTCGGCCCCAGTGCCGATTACTCCAGCGTACCGGAGCCCCTCGAAGCCACGTACATGGACTGGTCGCTGCCGCCCTTCCATGCCGGCTACCACGAATGGGCGCCGCACTACGACATCGCCGACGTGCAACGCAAGATCCGCAAGCCCTCGCAGCTGATCGCCGGGCAGGACGCCGACATCTTCATCGTGGGCGAGGCCTATTCCAACGATCAGGCCTGGGTCGAAGGCGCCTATTGCGTGGCAGAGAGCGTGCTGAACGACTTCTTCGGCATCCGGCCGCTGATCGACGACCGCGAGTACCCCTTCATCTGTCCCGCCTGAGAGCCACTCCCCACCGCCAGGAGAAGCCATGCGCCGTCAACAAGTCTCTTGCGTTACCTGGGCGAGGGAAGGCTGCGCGATGCGGGCCTGCCCGCCGCCGTCGTCCCCGCTGCCGCCGCCTTTGCCACCACCGATGTCGCCACCGACGAGGTCGCTGGCAACGCCGTCGCCTCCAAGGTGATTTCGATCCCGCCCGAGTTCTCCCCCCGGGACTACGCGGCCTACCTGCTCAGCGTCGATGCCGAAATCGAGCACTGCCTGATGGTGCAGTACCTGTATGGCGCCTATTCCATGGGCGGGCCGCAGGTGCCCCCCGAATACCGCGAACTGGTGCGCGAATGGCAGGAGGTCATCCTCGGCATCGCCAAGGAGGAAATGGGCCATCTGATGTCGGTGCAGAACGTGCTGCGTCTCATCGGCGCGCCGCTGCATCTGGAGCGGGACGACTACCCCTGGGATACACCGTTCTATCCCTTCCCCTTCATGCTCGAGCCCCTCACGCTCGACTCGCTCGCCAAGTACGTGTTCACCGAGTCGCCCGAGCACTGGAGCGGCGGCGCGCTGGGCGATGAGATCCGGGCCCGGGTGGATGCGCAGGCCGACAACCCGCACAAGGTGGCCGAACTGTTCGGCGTGCTGATCCCGCTGATCCAGAACCCGCAGACCATTCCCGACGAAACCTTCGATCCCGACACCTGGCCCTTCCAGGCCGATTGGGCGGAGTGGGGGCGTGGCTACCACGGCGGCCAGCGCGGCAACCTCACGCGCAGCGGCATCCCCCAAACCCCCGACGTGCTGGTGGTGCCGCTGGCCTCGCGGGACGACGCGGTCTCGGCGCTCCAACAGGTCGCGACCCAGGGCGAGGCGACCTCGGGCGATCAACCCTCGCACTTCGTGCGCTTCCTGTCGATCTATGTGGAGATGGTCGCCGCGCTCGAAGGCCGCACCATCACGCCCGAGCAATGGGACGCGGCCCGGCCTGCCGACATGGGTGCCGCGATCTGGCGCCAGGCGTACCGGGAAGAGCGCCTGAAGCGCTGCACCCACCGCGCCGGCTGGGCCCCGGCGCGGGCGGTCGCGGTCAACCCCTACGTGGCGCTGGATACCGCCGCGCTTCCGGAGCAAGGCGGCACTCCCACCACGCCGATCACCCATCCGGAGTCCAGGCTCTGGGCGCATCTGCAGAACGTGCGCTACCGCATGTTGCTCGACTTCCTGAGCCACAGCTTCGCCCTGCACGGCGGGCTGCGTTCGGCGGGCCGCATGACCCCGCGCGGCACCGTCATCAATGCGGCCTTCGGCGAGATGTACAACCTGCGTGCCCTGGCCGAGGTGCTGATGGGTTCGCCGGTGTCGGACAACCCCGGGGACGGCTTCGCCGGCCCGCCTTTCCAGACGCCCTACACCCTGAACATCCCGATCTCCGAGCGGGATCGCTGGCGCGGCCACCTGGACCGGCTGGAGGCCTCCCGCGTCCTGATGGACCACCTGCTGGCGATCTGCGCCGAGTCGCGCAGGACCTACCTGTACGCGCTGCGCGAGGCCGACGAGAAGCTGGGCCAGCTCGCCAGGACGATCCTGGCCGGATCGGTCGATCCCGCGCTGATCTAGGAGACTTCCATGCCCATTCTGGAACTGCGAATCCTCCCGCCCGTGGCCATCGGCCGACTGGGCGCAGCGGCCGAACCGCTGGAAGCCTTCGACCTCGTGCGCGACCCCGACCGGCCGCTCGACTATCGCCGCATCGTCCCCTGTCCGTCGTTCAGGGTCGATCCGGGCAGCGGAGAAATCGCCGAGGTGTACACGCCCGAGAAGATCCGCTTCCGCGATGCGGACCGCCTCGTGCGCCCCGTGGCCCCGTTTCTCGAAGTGTTCGCCCGGCTGGCCGGTGCGCCGGACGAACTGGTGCCCCTCACGCTCGATCTGCTCGCCGCCGAAGGGCTCTCGGTCGCGGACCTCCGCTGGGACGTGGCCGTGGGCAACATCAAGGTGTTCCGCCGCACCGGCAATGCCCACGACAAGATCGAAGCCGCTGTCAACGATCTGGACGACCACGCAGCGCACGCCCTGGAAGGCCGCTGCGACTATTTTCTGCCCGGCAGGGTGCTGCCGCTGGGGCAGATCCAGTTCATCCGGCCCACGGCTGCATTCCCGCAGATCCGCCTGCGCTTCACGCCCGCGGGCGGGCATGTCTACGGCTCGGCCCTGACGCGCCAGACCGGGCCCGACCAGTTCGAGACCGACCCGGTCATCACGACGGCCGAACAGGTCCTGTACGACGCGGCGCGCGGCGACTGGCGGGGTTACTTCGACACCGGAGTCGCCGGGGAAACCAACCCCGGCAGCATCTACGCGGGCTGGGACACGCCCACCGACGCGCAGGGCAACAGCTACCACGTGAGCTGGGGCTATCTCGACGACGAGTGCGACGGCACCGTCACCGTGAAACTGCGCTGCGGCGACCAGGTGCTGAGCGCCCAGGCGGTGATCGGCGCCGGGCCGCCCGCCTACGCGCCCGACACCCTGCCGGTGCGCGTGGTGTCGGACGAGGTCGAGCAGATCCTGTTCGGCGCCACGGCGGACGAGGATTCGATCTCGCTCGACGACGCTGCCGAGCTGGTCTTCCGCGCCCTCGAAACCGTGCGCCTGATGAACACCGCCGTGATGAACGGCAATCCGGTCAATGGCCGCCTGAACGTGGCCTCCACCATGGTGCGCCAGAACAGCAGCGACTTCGAGCGGTTCTACGAACCCATCGCGGCGTCCTCGCTGGTCGACAACCTCGCCCTGCGCGCCCTGCACGAGCGGGTGTTCGCCGGCCTGGCGGCACGCGGCCTGCCGTGGTTCGCGCAGGCCATGCGCCAGCCCGAGGAAATCGGCGACCTGAGTTCGGCCACGCTGCGCAAGATGCCCGCCCTGATGCGGGGCGCCGACGGACGCAGCCTGACCCTGACACGGCGCCACATCGACATGGTCACCAAGGCCGCGCAGCGCGTCTTGAACGGGCCGGACGGGGCCAGCCAGGGGAAATCATGAGCACACCACCCACAGTCACCATCGCTGCCGACAACCTGACCGCGCAACTGCACTACCGCGGGGCCGGCAACCCGGCTTCGGTGCTGCCGCGCAGCGCGATTTCCAACTGCTTCCCCGGGCTGGAGTTCGACTTCCGGAACCTCTGGCGGCGTGCCTTCGAAGGCATCGTCCTGGTGGAGAACAACAACCTCGTGGTGGGCATCGAGTCCGACGACTGCGCCGACCTGGCGGGGCGGCGCCTGCTCACCGTCAAGGACCCCGTGACCGGCGAAGTCCTGCCGACCGGCGTGCCGACCCGCGGGCCGATCTATCCCAGTTCGGACTCGACCGCCCAGCAGTCCCCGTCGCAGCCGCTGAAGACCGCGGCTAACCCGAACGGCGTGTCGTTCATGGAGTGGTCCAACTCCTTCGCACGCATCATGGCCTGCCAGGGGCAGCTCATCGAGTGCGTGTTCTCGGCCTACTCGACCAGTACCCCGCCCCTGGACAACACCGAAGTGTTTGCGGACACCCAGGACCTCTACAGCGGGGAGCCGATCAAGACCATCACCCGCTCCCTGCGCCTGCGCCAGTTCTTCAAGCCGGGCACGGCCGAAATCGCACCCGGCGTGCTGCAGCCGGGCGAACTCACCCAGGGCCTGTGCGCTCCGTGGCAGAACGACTACCGCGAGTGCGCCTGCTACTACTGGGCGGCCAGCCGGCCGGACTACGTCAACGTCGAAGCCGGCACCGACGGGCTGAGCCATGGCGACATGTGGTTCACCAAAAAGCGCACGGGCACCTACATCCCCGACAACCGCACCGATTCGCGCCTGTGGTCCTACGACGACCTGTTCATCGCCTGGCAGCAGCACCTGCGCTTCATCATCCAGGGCAAGGACGCCGATGAATCGTGAGCCCCACGCCGTGCGGGCGGCGGACGCTGCGCGCACGGCGGCCCTGTCGTCCCGGCCCCGGCTGCGCGATGCCCACTGGATCGAAGGCGGGTGGGGCGCCCAGTTGCTGGTGGTCAACGGAAGCCGCCTCTACCAGGTGCCGCCGCCCCTGGCCGACGACTTCCGAGCCGCGTTCGAGTCCTCCGATCCGGACGGCCTGGCGCGGTTGCTGAGTGCCCACGGCTTGCAGGCCGAGCCCTACATCGACGACGTGCCGCTGGCCGCACCGCCGGCGCACGCGCTGTCGCTCGCCGTGGCGCAGAAATGCAATCTGGGCTGCACCTATTGCTATGCCGGGCAGGGCGAGTTCGGCGGCAAGGCCCGGAACATGGAGGAGCACGTGGCCCGGCAGTCGGTGGACTGGCTGCTCGGCCAGGCGGCGCCGGGCGGCAAGGTGAATCTGGCCTTCATGGGCGGCGAGCCCCTGGCCAACCGCGCGGTATTGCAGAGCACCACGCGCTACGCCGCCGAACGCGCGGCGGAGCGCGGCGTGGACTGCCGCTTCTCGGTGACCACCAACGGCACCCTGCTCACCGAGGCGGATGCCGATTTCTTCGAGGCCCACGGCTTCGCGGTCACCGTCAGCCTGGACGGTGCGCCCGAGCAGCACGACCGGCTGCGCGCGTTCAAGGGCGGCAAGGGGTCGTTCGAGCAGATCGCCCTGCGCCTGCAACCGCTGCTGCTGCAGCAACGCCGCATGCAGGTGTCCTGCCGCGTCACGGTGACGCCCTTCAACCTCGACCTGCCGCGCATCCTGGACCGGTTCATCGCGATGGGTTTCCACAGCGTCGGCTTCTCGCCGCTGCTGCGGGCGGCCAACGGCCGCGCCGAGATGGGCGAGGAGGACTTGGCCGAAATGCTGGAAGCCATGGTCGCCTGCGGCATGGCGTTCGAGCAGGCCGTCATCGAAGGCCGCCGCTACCCCTTCATGAACATGGTGAACGCGCTCAAGGAGTTGCAGCGCGGCAGCCACCGACCGTATCCCTGCGGCGCAGGGGCCGGCTACTTCGGCGTGTCGGCCGAGGGGCAGTTGAGTGCCTGCCACCGGTTCGTGGGCGACGAGGCAGGCGCCATGGGCGACCTTGCGAACGGCGTGGCCCGCGAGCGCCAGGTCCGGTGGCTGTCCGAGCGCCACGTGCACCGACAGTCGCCCTGCGGCGACTGCTGGGCCCGCTACCTGTGCGGCGGCGGCTGCCACCACGAGGTGATCGCGCGCGGACGCGGGGCGTGCGACTACATCCGCGGCTGGCTGCACTACACCCTGGGCGCCCACCGGCGCCTGTCGCAAGCCGCGCCCCAGTGGTATGCGGGGCCGCATGACTGAGCTGGACTGCCTGGTCATCGGTGCGGGCCCGGCGGGCAACTGCGCCGCCTTGCGGCTGCTCCAGCTGGGGTACCGGGTGGGGGTGGTGGAGCGCGCGGCCTTTCCGCGCGCCCAGATCGGGGAAGCGCTCACCCCGGGCATCCGCAACATCCTGGGCCTGCTGCAGGCCGATGAAGCCCTGGCCGGGCTGCCCCACATCGAGGGCCGGCCCGGTTGGCTGCGCTGGGAGCAGGACACCCTGCTGCCGATGCCGCAGGCCGGCACGGCGCTGGTGGAGCGGGCGGACTTCGACGCACGGTTGCTGGCACTGGCCGCAGCGCGCGGTGCGAGGGTGTGGCAGCCCGCGCACGTGCCGGCCATCGAAGGCGGGGCCGGAGCGTGGCGCGTGCAGATCGTGGAACCCGCCACGGGCACCGTGAGCCGCGTGGCCGCCCGGTGGCTGTTCGAGGCCAGCGGGCGCCACGGCGCGTCGGCCACCCGGTGGGCCTGCGCGCCCCCCCTGGCCGCGTTGTGGGCCGAGTTCGATGCCGCACAGGTCGATCCCGCCGGCCTGGCCGCCACCCGCGTGGAAGCCCTGCCGAATGCCTGGCTGTGGGCCGCCCCGTTGCCGAGCGGCCGGTTGCGCGCCATGGTGTTTGCCGATCCCCACGCCGTCGGCGGCCAGCCGCAGGCCCTGTGGCGCCATGCCCTGTCCTCGACCCACGGCCTGCAGGCCCTGGCCGGGCTGGCACCCGCGCAGCCCTTGCGCATCTGTTCCGCCGCGCCCTACCTGGACACGGCCGCCTGGAGGGAGGGGCGGGTCAAGATCGGCGACGCGGCGTTCGCGCTCGACCCCCTCTCGGGATCCGGTGTCGAGAAAGCCATGCGGTTTTCCCTGCAGGCCGTGGTGTCGTGGCACACCTGGTCGAGCGCGGCCGACGACGCCGGGCGAAGCCTCGCCCGGCAGTACTTTTCCCAGCAACTGAACCAGACCTGCGCCCGCCATGTCGGCTGGTGCGCGGGCCACTACGCACGGGCCTGGAGCGCCGGCGGCGACGACTTCTGGCGCGCCAGATCGACGCCACCCCGGCCACGGGCGCCGTCGATGGCGCCGTCGGTGGCCCCGGCATCCGCTGGGCCCGCGGACGACTTCTTCGCCGCCCTGGCCGAGGCCGCGTCCCCCGAACCGCTGCCTGCGGGCCCGGACCGCTGGCCGGCCGCCGCCCGCGTGCGGCTGGACGAGGCCTGCCGGCTGGCACCGCAGCTTTGCGTCGTGGACGACCTCGTCCGTAACGCCCCGGCCCTCAGCCACCCCCGCTTGCCACGGGCCGTGGCCTTCGTGGCCGATCAGCCTCTGGCCCCGCTCTGGCCCTTGCTGCGCCGCGACCAGACCGTGGCCGAGCTGCATGCCGCGCTGGCGCTGGCGATGCGCCCGGACGCGGCCGGCGCGGTGCTGGCCTGGCTGCGGCGCAGCGGCGTCCTGGTCCCCGCCGCCTGAGTGCGTCCCAGGGCAAGGACCTCCGTCTCCCGGCCACCAGCGACGCCCCTATCCCGGTTCCTGTGCAACCCGTGCAATTCCCTTCCCAAGGAGATTCAAAAATGACGATCCCCACGACACCCCAGCCACCCTATCCTCCCTACACCGAGGCGGTGCTGGCACAACCTGCCGATTACGGTGTGTTGAAGCAGCTCGAAGGCACCTGGGTCAACCACAACCCGGACAACAACCGCACCGGCTGGGGGTTGCACACCACGTGCATGCCGTCCCCCGGCACCAATTCGGAAACGATCTTCGGCATCTTCCATTTCCTGTGCGAGGACTACACGGAAGAGTTGACCTTCAGTCTGGTGGATGGCGGTGTCCGCAACCGCGGCGGGACCAACGAGCAATTCGTCGGAGCGGTGGTCTACAACCAGAGCATCCAGCGCGTGAGCGACGGAGCAGGCATCCACCGGGAAGACGGGATGTACCTCTGGTCCAACCAGATGTACAACCATCCGGCCGACGAGCAGTCGGTGCTGGAAGACAACGGATTTCCAGGGATCGGCATCGGTGCGAGCGGCCCCAATTTCGTGCCGCCGTACTCCATCGCGCGCAGCGGCACCATCCCCCACGGCAGCGCCATCCTGCTGACCGGCGATTTCGTGGTCGGCCAGGGGGCGCCCGCGTTTCCCCGCGGCACCGCCGCATGGCAGCCCCCGTTCCTCGCGATCTCGCCCAGCATGGGGTCGGCGGGCGCCACTCCCGGCAACCCGATCGACCTCGACGCGCCGGCGCCGGCCTGGGTGCACGACAAGTCGCTTCCCGTGACCGAACCCGACAGCAACCTCACCTATACCCAGCGGATCCTGGCCGACGAACACTACCCCTATTCGGTGCGGCCCGACCTGCGCCTGCGCGACGCCCTCCAAGGCCAGAACGTCACGGGCTACACGCTGATCGAGCTGTCCACCCGGCACGACGGAGGCCCGCAGGGCGGCATTCTGAACACCCCCTTCGTGAAGCATTTCGTGAATGTCGCGGAAGTCAACTTCAGCCTGTGGATCGAAACGGTGGTCGAGGACGGGCAGGAAATCCAGCAGCTCCAGTACCGCCAGATCATCTTCTTCGAGTTCATGTTCGGCTCCGACGGCAAGACCACCCGCTGGCCGCACATCCAGATCAACACCTTGCGCAGGAAGCCGGTGGACCGCGTGGAAACGGAAGTCCACAAGAACTTCTCCTTCCGGAAGTTCTGAGATCGGCCCCGGCGCCGGGAGGCGGCAACCGCGGGAGGTGGAGGAGGGCGCCGCGGGGCACGTCTCCGATCGTGCCGGCGCGGATCTCGGGCATTTCGCCTCCATGCCGCCGGATCCATTCGATAGTTTGCTATATTTTTAGGAGCAAATGCCGGTGCGGCTCGCGTCGGCATCGGTGCTGTGGCCCTGCGCATCCGTGGCGCGGGTGGCTTGAAATCTCCGCCGTCGCGCCTCAACTACGCGTCAATTCGGAGGACCACAGACCATGCGTCTCGACAAACTCACCACCAAGTTCCAGGAAGCCCTCGGCGATGCGCAATCGCTCGCGCTGGGCAACGACAACGCCTACATCGAGCCCGTGCACCTGCTCGCGGCCATGCTGCGCCAGGAAGGCGGCCCGCGCGCGCTGCTGCAGCGCGCCGGCGCCAACGTGTCCGGCCTGCAGACCGCGGCCGAGAACGCCATCAAGCGCCTGCCCCAGGTGCAGGGCCAGGACCAGGTGCAGGTCGGCCCCGAGCTGGGCCGGCTGCTGCAGGCGACCGAGAAGGAAGCGATCAAGCGCGGCGACCAGTTCATCGCGGGCGAGCTGTTCCTGCTCGCGCTCGTCGACGGCAAGGGCGATACCGCCCAGCTGGCGCGCGAGCACGGCTTCACGCGCAAGAGCCTCGAAGCCGCCATCGATGCGGTGCGCGGCGGCGCCTCGGTCGACAGCCCGGAGGCCGAGGGCCAGCGCGAGGCGCTCAAGAAGTACACGCTCGACCTCACCGAGCGCGCCCGCGCCGGCAAGCTCGACCCGGTGATCGGCCGCGACGACGAGATCCGCCGCGCGATCCAGGTGCTGCAGCGCCGCAGCAAGAACAACCCGGTGCTGATCGGCGAGCCCGGCGTGGGCAAGACCGCCATCGTGGAAGGCCTGGCCCAGCGCATCGTGGCCGGCGAGGTGCCCGAGAGCCTGAAGGGCAAGCGCGTGCTGTCGCTCGACATGGCCGCGCTGCTCGCGGGCGCCAAATACCGCGGCGAGTTCGAAGAGCGCCTCAAGGCCGTGCTGAATGAGCTGGCCAAGGACGAGGGCCAGACCATCGTCTTCATCGACGAGCTGCACACCATGGTGGGCGCGGGCAAGGCCGAGGGCGCGATGGATGCGGGCAACATGCTCAAGCCGGCGCTCGCGCGCGGCGAGCTGCACTGCGTGGGCGCCACCACGCTCGACGAGTACCGCAAGTACATCGAGAAGGACGCGGCGCTGGAGCGGCGCTTCCAGAAGATCCTCGTGGGCGAGCCCAGCGTGGAGGCCACCATCGCCATCCTGCGCGGCCTGCAGGAGCGCTACGAGCTGCACCACGGCGTGGAGATCACCGACCCGGCGATCGTGGCCGCGGCCGAGCTGTCCAACCGCTACATCACCGACCGCTTCCTGCCCGACAAGGCGATCGACCTCATCGACGAGGCTGCGGCCAAGATCAAGATCGAGATCGACTCCAAGCCCGAGGCCATCGACAAGCTCGACCGCCGGCTGATCCAGCTGCAGATCGAGCGCGAGGCGGTCAGGAAGGAAAAGGACGAGGCCTCGCAGAAGCGGCTGTCGCTGCTCGAAGAGGAGATCGAGCGACTGCGCAAGGAAATCGCCGACCTGGAAGACATCTGGACCGCCGAGAAGGCGCAGGCCCAGGGCAGCCAGCAGGTGCGCGAGCAGGTCGAGAAAGTGAAGCTGCAGATCGAGGACCTGAAGCGCAAGGGCGACTTCAACAAGGTGGCCGAGCTGCAGTACGGCCGCCTGCCCGAGCTGGAGCGCCAGTTGAAGGAAGCGCAGGCCAAGGAAGAGGGCACCGACGGCGCCGCCACGCCCAACCGCCTGCTGCGCACGCAGGTGGGCGCGGAGGAAATCGCCGAAGTGGTGAGCCGCGCCACGGGCATTCCCGTCGCCAAGATGATGCAGGGCGAGAAGGACAAGCTCCTGCAGATGGAAGGCAAGCTGCACGAACGCGTGGTGGGCCAGGAAGAGGCCATCGCGGCCGTGGCCAACGCCATCCGCCGCTCGCGCTCGGGCCTGTCCGATCCGAACCGGCCCATGGGCTCGTTCCTGTTCCTCGGCCCCACGGGCGTGGGCAAGACCGAGCTGTGCAAGGCGCTGGCGGGCTTCCTGTTCGACAGCGAGGACCACCTCGTGCGCATCGACATGAGCGAGTTCATGGAGAAGCACTCCGTGGCCCGCCTGATCGGCGCGCCGCCCGGCTACGTGGGCTACGAGGAGGGCGGCTACCTGACCGAGGCCGTGCGCCGCAAGCCCTACAGCGTGCTGCTGCTCGACGAGGTCGAGAAGGCGCACCCGGACGTGTTCAACGTGCTGCTGCAGGTGCTCGATGATGGCCGGCTCACCGATGGCCAGGGGCGTACCGTGGACTTCAAGAACACGGTGATCGTGATGACCAGCAACATCGGCTCGCACCTCATCCAGGCGATGGTCGGCCAGGACGCGGACGACATCAAGGAAGCGGTCTGGGGGGAACTCAAGAACCATTTCCGACCCGAATTCCTGAACCGCATCGACGAGACGGTGGTGTTCCACGCGCTCGACGCGCAGAACATCGAGGCGATCGCACGTATCCAGTTGCAACTGCTGGAAGCGCGGCTGGCGAAGATGGACCTGCACCTGCAGGTCTCGCCCACGGCGCTTTCCGAGCTGGCGAAAGTGGGGTTCGATCCCGTCTTCGGCGCGCGGCCGCTCAAGCGCGCGATCCAGCAGCGCATCGAGAACCCGCTCTCGAAACTGCTGCTGGAAGGCCGCTTTCCGCCCAAGAGCGTGATCCCGGTCAACGTGGATCCCGTACAGGACCCTGGGGTCTTCCACTTTGGCGAGGCGGCCCCGGTGGGGTAACTTTGGCAATCCCGGCAGGGGCGCCGCGCATGCGGCGCCCCTGCCACTGACGCAAAGGATGTGCTTTGAATGATTTCCTGGCCGGTGTGATCCGGTGGATCGTGCGCCTCGCCGTGGTGGCCGTGGGCGCGGTGTTTTTCCTGTGCCTGCTGGTGGCGGTGGCCCTGCTGGCCACGGTCTGGGGCGTGCGTTCGGTCTGGGCGCGGCTCACGGGCCAGCCCGTCACTCCCTGGGCGATGCGCATGGACCCGCGCAACGGCTGGAGCACGGTGTACCGTAGCACGGCGCGCTGGTCGGCCGCGGCATCGCGGGGCCAGCCAGCCGAGCACGGCATCCGGCGCTCGGCCGAGCTGCCCGGCGCACGCGGCGAAGTCGTGGACGTGCAGCCGCGCGATCTGCCCGGCAAGGTGTGAAACGTGGGGGCCTCGGGGCTCCCGCGTGCAACATCCGCTACCGATCCGCATCCGCGCCGCCCCGGTGTCGCCCCTGCGCGGCTGCCCGGTCGGGCCCGCACGGCGGCGCTTCGCGGCCTCTGGCAGACCGGCTTTCCCGGGCGGAAGGCACCGCGCGGCAGGCCGGTCGCCGGCCCGCATCGCCCCCCGCAGGCCGTGCCCGGCCCCGGGCCTTTGGAGACACCGGTTTACATGGCGTTTCGAGACCCCTCCCTATGATTGCCGCATGACGCCAGACGACATCCGCCGCCATTTCGAAATCCAGCGGCAGGCCAGCCGGGAACAACCCGAGACGCCCCTGCTGGTCCGGCGGGAACGCCTGCTGCGCATGCGCAAGCTGCTCGACGAGCATGGCCCCGCCCTCGCGGCCGCCGTGCAGGCCGATTTCGGCATCCGCTCCCCGCGCCTCACCGAGGTGGCCGACCTGCTCCTGCTGCGCACCCAGGTGGCGCACACGCTGCGGCACCTCGCGCGCTGGGCGAAGCCGCGCCGCGCGATGACGCCGCTGCACCTGCAGCCCGCGCATGCCTGGGTGCAGCGCCAGCCGCTGGGCGTGGTGGGCGTGATCGCACCCTGGAACTACCCCGTGCAGCTCGCCCTCGGGCCCGCCATCTGCGCGCTGGCCGCCGGCAACCGCGTGATGCTCAAGCCCAGCGAACTGACCCCGCACACCGCGGCCCAGCTTGCGGCGCTGGTGTCGCAGTTCTTCTCGCCCGACGAGTTCTGCGTGGTGACCGGCGATGCCGCCACGGCGGCGCTCGTGGCGTCGCTGCCCTTCGATCACCTCGTCTTCACGGGCTCCACCGCGGTGGGCCGCAAGGTGGCGCAGGCGGCCGCGGCCAACCTCACGCCCACCACGCTGGAGCTGGGCGGTAAGTCGCCCTGCATCATCGATGCGGACTGCGACCTGCAGGAGGCCGCGCTGCGCATCGCGCACGGCAAGCTCTTCAATGCCGGGCAGACCTGCGTGGCGCCCGACTACGTGCTGCTGCCGCGCGGCAGCGAGGTCGCGTTCGCCGAGGCCTACCGCGCGGCCGTGGCGAAGCTGTTCCCGTACTTCGAGGGCAACCCCGACTACGCCTCGATCATCCATTCGCGCCACCTCGCGCGGCTGCGCACCATGCTGCAGCAGGCCCAGACGCAGGGCGCCGACGTGCACGTGCTCGACCCCGTGCCGGGCTCGCCGCCACCGCCTCCGCAGGGCATCGGCGACGGCGTGGCGCGGCAGATGCCGCCGGTGCTGGTGTTCAACGCCACCATGCACATGCAGCTCATGCAGGAGGAGATCTTCGGCCCGGTGCTGCCGGTGCTCGGCTACGAGCGCCTGCAGGACGCCATCGACCACATCAACTCCGGCCCGCGCCCGCTCGCGCTCTACTGGTTCGGCCGCAGCGAGGCCGCGCGCGACGATGTGCTGCGCCGCACCGTGAGCGGCGGCGTCACCGTCAACGACACGCTGCTGCACGTCGCGCACGACAACCTGCCGTTCGGCGGCGTGGGCGACAGCGGCTGGGGGGCGTACCACGGGGAGCACGGGTTCCTGCGGTTCTGCCACCAGAAGCCGGTGTTCGTGCAATCGCGCTGGTCGCTCGGCCACCTGCTGCATCCGCCCTACGGCGCGCGTTTCGACCGCGTCATGGGCCTGCTGCGGCGCTGGCTCTGATCCGCTCCGGCCCCCGGGAAAGCACCGCCTTGCGACGTTTCGCCATGCCCTGTGCCGCTGCGGGTTGATGCACCGTTTGCCTCTGTCAAAGGCCTGTCAAGCACCCTGCGCGCGCGGGGTTCCCGGCACGCGGTCTGGAGGTCAAAAAGCAATTGCGCGACAATCGCGGGTTTTGCGTTCCGCTCCCTTCCCCCAATTTTTTCAGTTCGTTCGTTTCCAATGTCCAGTATCCAGGCCAGTATTCAGGTTCGTCCCGCCACGCTCCGCGATGCCAAAGCCATTGCCCAGATCCACACGCAATCCGCAATGGAGGCCTACCGCGGCCTGGTCCCCGATGACCAATTGAAAGCCATGTCTTCGGTCGACAAGCGCCAGGCCTACTGGCGCGAAGCCATCGAGTACTGCGAGCCCCAGGTGCAAGTCGCCCTGGAAGGCGACAAGATCGTCGGTTTCGTCGGCTTCGACCGTTCGCGCGATGCCAAGTCGCGCCCCACCACCGGCGAAATCTGGGCCATCTACGCGGCCCCCACCCACTGGGACCAGGGCGTCGGCGTGGCCCTCTGGGACGCCGCGCGCGAAGGCCTGCAGCAGGAAGGCTGCACCAATGTCACGGCCTGGGTGCCGATGCGCAACGAGCGCGCGCTGCGCTTCCATGAACTCGCGGGCTTCAAGCGCGAGATGTCCACCGCCAAGACCGCCGTGATCGGCGGCGTGAAGATCGAGGAAGTGCGGCTGCAGCGCCCGATCAACTGAACGCCGCGCATCCCCTGGCTTTTTCTTTTTCCTTCGTTCCTTCCCACGCCACCCTTCCCGCACCCCGGCACATGATCCACTGGAGCCACGACGGCGAGACCCGCAGCGCGCACTGGCGTTCCGAAGCCGGTGCTGCCGTGCCGCGCCGCGTGGTGACGGCCGATGACACGCTGGCCGCCGATGCGGCCTACCGCTTGGCCTGCGAAGGCACCGCGCTGCTGTGGCGCGGAGACTTCCAGAACGCGCGCCACCTGCTGCAGGCGCTGATGCGCCGAGCCGATGGCCGGGGCCGCCCGCGCGGTGGCGCCCGCGGCAAGGGGAAGGCCGCGGCCGCGCAGCCGGCGCCCGAGCCCGCCCAGGCCTTCCACCTGCACCGCCAGGCCCAGGCCCAGCGGGCCCGCGTGCTCGGCGCGCTGCTCATCCCCGTGGAGGGCGACCACACCATCGCGCTGCGCCGTGCGCCCGACTGGCGCGCAGCGCTGGCCGAGGCCTGGGGCGTGCCGGACGGCACGGCCAGCGCCGTGTCGCTGCGCGAACTGCTAGGCATCGTGGGCGCGCACGAGTGGCGCAAGAAGGGCGTGGAGGTGCCGGCGCTCGGCGCGCCGCCGGGCAACCGCATCCATCCGCACTACGGCGTCTTCTCGCCGGTGCGCGGCGAATACGTGGACCTCGTCGCGCAGGCGCCGCTGCCTGCGGGCGCGCAGGCCCTGGCGTTCGACATCGGCACGGGCACGGGCGTGCTCGCGGCCGTGCTGGCGCGGCGCGGCGTGCGGCGCGTGGTCGCCACCGACCAGGACCCGCGGGCCCTGGCCTGCGCGCGCGAAAACCTGCAGCGCCTGGGCGCGCAGCCCCGCGTGGAGGTGGTGCAGGCCGATCTGTTCCCCGAAGGGCGCGCGCCCCTCGTGCTGTGCAACCCGCCCTGGGTGCCGGCGCGGGCGGCATCGCCCATCGAGCGGGCCGTCTACGACGAGGACAGCCGCATGCTGCGCGGCTTCCTCGCGGGATTGGCCGCGCACCTGGAGGCCGGCGGCGAAGGCTGGCTGATCCTGTCCGATCTGGCCGAGCACCTGGGGTTGCGCTCGCGTGCCCAGTTGCTCGAATGGATCGAAGGCGCCGGCCTGCGCGTGCTGGGCCGCCAGGACACCCGCCCGCGCCACGCGAAGGCGGCCGATGCGACCGACCCGCTGCACGCCGCCCGCGCGGCCGAGACGACGTCGCTCTGGCGGCTCGCGGCCGCCGGCTGAGCGGCGGTCTGCACGGCGGTCTGCCGCGGCGGCCGGGCAGGAGGGGTTCACGCCGGTGTCGGCAGCAACTGTTCCATGCGCTCCCGCACGGTCGCGGCGCGCTCGGGGCCGGCCAGCAGCTCGATCTCTTCCAGCAGCGCCTCGCTCACGTCCAGCATGCTGTCGCGGTCGCGCGCGCCGCGCAGGGCTTCCAGGAAGTTGTGGGCCAGCGCGGGATTGCGCCGCGCGAACATGCGCTCGCAGATGTCGAAGAGGTACATGCGGGTGCCGGCGAGCGACCGCAGCGCATGCGATGGCGCGGGAGGCAGCGCCGCCGCCCCGCTGGCCGGGTGAGCGTGCGTCGCCGCGGCGGCTGCGTGGGCCTTCGGCGCTTCCGGTGCGGGGGCGGTGGCGCCGGCATGGGCCAGGTATCCCTCGGCCAGCAGCTTGGACACGATGTCTTTGCCGGCGCCGTGGTAGAGCGCCTCCAGTTCGGCGGCGGGCCGGCCGTCGGCCAGCAGCAGCAGCGAGCGTTCGCGCAGGCTGAGGGTGCGCACGCCCGGTGAGAGTTCCAGGCGGGCCTTGTCGGTTTTCAAGAGCAGCATGGGACGACAGAAAAATGCAGGCGTTTGGCGACAATCGAAGCCCCGATTGCAGCGCCCTCCGATGACGCCCCGATGACGGGGCGGTGCGGTCTCCGCCCGCAACCCCCTTGCAAGGCTATCAATTGCTATATATTTAATAGCAAACTATTCAATGAATACGGCGGCATGAAGGTGTTTTTGTGCCTGATGTCTGCCGGAGTGTCCCCGTGCCCCAGCCCGCTCTGCCGATGATTCCGCCATCCCCCTTGACCCCTGCGCCGCTGCTGTTGCTCGCCCCGATGGAGGGGTTGCTGGATTTCGTCCTGCGCGATGTGCTCACGCGCGTGGGCGGCGTGGACCGCTGCGTGTCCGAGTTCATCCGCATCACCGACACGCTGCTGCTCGACAAAGTCTTCCTGCGGTACATCCCCGAGCTGCGCAACGGCGGTCGCACCCTGGCGGGCGTGCCGGTGCGCGCGCAGCTGCTGGGCTCCGACCCCGTGAGCATGGCCGAGAACGCGGCGCGGCTGGCGGCCCTGGGCCCCGAGGGCATCGACCTGAATTTCGGCTGCCCGGCCAAGGTGGTGAACCGCCACGGCGGCGGCGCGGCCTTGCTGCGCGAGCCCGAGCGCATCGCCCAGGTGGTCGCTGCCGTGCGCCGCGCCGTGCCGCCCCGGGTGCCCGTGTCCGCCAAGATGCGGCTGGGGTATGCCGACACCTCCCTGGCCCGCGAATGCGCGCAGGCGGCGGAGGCCGGCGGCGCCTGCGAGCTGGTCGTGCACGCCCGCACCAAAGCCGATGGCTACCGCCCGCCGGCCTACTGGGAGCTGATCGCGCCGCTGCGTTCGGCCGTGCGCATCCCCATCGTCGCCAACGGAGAGATCTGGACGGTGGCCGATGCCCAGCGCTGCCGCGCGCAGTCGGGCGGCGATGCGCTCATGCTGGGCCGCGGCATCGTGGCCGACCCCGGGCTCGCGCTGGCGATCCGTGCGGCCGATGCGGGCCGGCCGCAAGCGCCGGCCCTGGCCTGGGAGGCGCTGTTGCCGCAACTGGCCGTCTTCTGGCGCACCGTGTGCGACGACCTGGAGCCGCGCCAGCGCGCCGGGCGGCTCAAGCAATGGCTGAATCTGCTGCGCCGGCGGTTTGCGGAGGCCGAGGCCGCGTACCAGCACGTGCGCACGATGACCGACCAGCGCGCCATCACCGCCTGGATCGCCGCGCAGCAGGCCGGCGCGCCGGCCGCCGCGGTGGCTACAGCAGGTGGTCCGGCGCCAGCGGGCCCAGCAGCTTGAGCAGCATGCGCAGGCCCAGGCCTGCATCGGGCTCGGTGGTGGCGTCCTCGAGCCCGCTGCCTTCGGGCGCGCGCCACACGAGCGTGCCGTCCTGCGCCCGCTCCACGCGCCAGGACACGTCGCGCATGGCGGCCTCGATCTGCTCCGAGGCGGTGCGGGACAGCGTGCGGCTCTGGATCAGCAAGGCGATCTCGGTGTTCTGCAATTGCGAGCGCAGGTCCAGGTTCATCGAGCCGATGGCGATCAGCCGCCCGTCCACCACGACCACCTTGGAGTGCAGCATCGCGCGCGAAGGCCCCGTGGCGCCTGCGCCCGAGCTGCCGAAGGCGGATTTCACGCCCGCCTGCTCGCTGCGCATTTCATACAGTTCGATCCCCATCGCCAGCAGTTCCTCGCGGTGGCGGGCGTAGCCCACGTGCGCCACCGGCGCATCGTTGGAGGCCAGCGAATTGGTCAGCACCCGCACCCGCACGCCGCGCGCGCGCGCATCGGCGAAAGCGCGCTTCATGTCGTCGCCGGGCACGAAGTAGGGCGAGATGATGAGCAGGTTCTGGCGTGCCTGGCCGAGCAGTTGCAGCACGCCGTCCACGACGGTCTCGCCCTCGGCCGCGTGCGCGGCGGATGCCTGCAGCGAGGCTGTGCCGGCACCGTCGGCCGCCGGGGCCTGTGCCGGGGCCACCGGGCCCTGCGGCCCGTGCACCTGCAGCCCGGCGCCGGGCGTGGAAGTGCGGGGGCTGGACGGCTCGCCCTCGGCCGGGATCTTGGCGGGCCGGTCCACCAGCATGACGGCCGGCGCCCACACGAAGCGTGCGGCGCGCAGGTCCATCGGCCGCTCGTTCCAGACCCGCGCGCGCTGCTCGGCCGTGGGCTGGTCGGGGCCGGGGCGGGGCTCGCCGTCCGGGGGCCTGGGGCCGCCGCTGCCGCCCGTGCCCGCTGCCGGGCGTTCGCCGCGCGCGGCGGATGCCGGCGGCGCGTCGCGGTCGCCTTCGGCGCGCTGCGCGTCGTAGCGGCCCCGTGTCTGGTCCCGCAGGCGTGAGAGTTCCTCGCGCGTGATGAGCGACTGCACCGGGTAGGCACGCGGGTTGTTCCAGTAGGCATCGAAGCTGCGCGACATTTCCGCCACGATCGGGCCGGCCGCCAGGACATCGAGGTCCACGAAATTGCCGGAATCGGCCTGGCCGAAATAGGCATCGCCGAGATTGCGCCCGCCCGTCACGCCCATCGCGTTGTCCGCGATGAACAGCTTGTTGTGCATCCGCTGCTGCACGCGCGAGAAATCGGTGAGCGATCCCCAGAGCCGCCCCACCATCGAGCCCCGCGGGCCCGCCACGGGGTTGAACATGCGCATCTCGATGTTCGGCTGGAACGCGAGGCCCATGACCAGCGCGTTGCGCCCGGTGCTGTGGAAATCGTCCAGCAGCACGCGCACCCGCACACCCCGCTGCGCCGCGCCCACCACGCCGCGCAGCAACCGCTCGGTGCTCGCATCCGCGTGGATGGCGTAGTACTGCAGGTCCAGCGTCTTCTGGGCGGCTTCCACCAGCGCCAGCCGGCTGCCGTAGGCGTCCTGCGGCCCGCTCAGCAGAACGAAGCCCGAGGCGTGGCGGCCGCTGGCGGCCTGCCGCTGCTCCTGCGCCATGCGGGAGAGCGTGGTGTCCGCCGATGCGGGCAGGGCATGCGACTCCGGCCGCTCCACATTCTGCGGAAGCCCCGAACACGCGACCGTCGAGAGCACGATGGCCAGTGCGGCGCACCAGCGTCCGACAGCGGCAGGGGAACGGAAGAGGGGAGCGAGGCCGTCGGGCATGGGTTAGCGGTGCGAGGAATGCGGGGTGCCTGAGATATATCGCAGCGCCTGCGGCCGAGTTGTCGGACAACGCGCCGGTGGCGAAGCCGAAAGGCACCCGCCCACCCGAAGCGGGTGCTGGCGGCTCCGAGCGGAGGGCGGGAAGTCGTCAGCGCCGGGTATAGCCCAGGCAGGCGCCGGCATTGGGAAGGCCCTGGCATTCCCGGTACAGTCGGCGGTCGCGCTCGGCCGTGGTTTCGCCCGAGTGGTTGGGCGGGCCGTTGCGGACCTTGGTCGAAGCCCGTTTGGGTTTCGGCGGGGCCTTGGCGCTCTTCTCGTCGGCCGGGGCCGTATTGGCTGGCGTGGCCGCCGTGGCCGCCGCTGCGGCCCCCAGCAGGGCGACGGCCAGGATGGCCGCGGCGGTACGGGCGTGGTTCGTTCTTTGCATGCAGGTGTCCTCCCGCTGCGCAATGTACCCGCCCGCGCCCGAGAATCCGCGACTGCATCCGTCCATCCCTTTGCCCTCACCGATTGCCCGCAACCTTCCACCGCCATGCGCCACACCCTCGCCACCCTCGAAGAGTCCAAGATCCGTGAAGTCGCCAATGCCGGCATGGGCCGTGCCGATGTCCTGCCTTTCTGGTTCGGCGAAAGCGACGAGACCACCCCGCAGGTGGTGAGCGAGGCGGCCATCGCCTCCCTGCGTGCGGGTGAAACGTTCTACTCGCACAACCTCGGCCTGCCGGCGCTGCGCGAGGAAATCGCGGCCTACACGGCGCGGCTGCACGGGGGAGCGGTCGATGCCGGGCGCATCGCCGTCACCTCCGGAGGGGTGAATGCCCTGATGCTGGCCGTGCAGGCACTGGTGGACCCCGGGGACGAAGTGGTGGCGGTCGCGCCGGTATGGCCCAACCTCACCGCGCAGCCGCAGATCCTGAGCGCGCGCCTGCGCACCGTGCCGCTGGCCCCGGGTGACGATGGGGCCTAGACGCTCGACATGGGCGCGCTCAAGACCGCCGTGACCCCCGCCACGCGCCTGCTGGTGGTGAATGCCCCCAACAACCCCACCGGCTGGACTCTGTCGGCCGAGGAGCAGCGGGAGATCCTCGACCACTGCCGCGCCACGGGCACCTGGATCCTGGCCGACGAGGTGTACGAGCGGCTCTACTACGAACCCACGCCCCTCGGCTGCGCGCCGAGCTTTCTCGACCTGGCGGAGCCTGAAGACCGCCTCGTGGTGGTGCAGAGCTTCTCCAAGAGCTTCCTGATGACCGGCTGGCGGCTGGGCTGGCTCGTGCTGCCGCCCTCGCTGACGTCCCACATGGGCAAGCTGATCGAGTTCAACACCTCCTGCATCAGCGTGTTCACGCAGCGCGCCGGCATCGCGGCGCTGCAGCACGAAGGCGAGATTACCCCGCACGTCACCCGCCATCTGCGCACCTGCCGCGACACGCTGCTGCCGCTGCTGCAGGCCTTACCGGGGGTGCTGGCCCATCCCGCGAAGGGCGGCATGTATGCCTTTTTCCGGCTGGATGGGCATGGGGATGCGCTGGCCACCGCCAAGCGGCTGGTGGCCGAGGCCGGCCTGGGGCTCGCGCCGGGCGACGCTTTCGGGCCGCAGGGACAGGGCTGGCTGCGCTGGTGCTTCGCCTCGAAGGACCCCGAGCGGCTCGCGGAAGGCGCGCGGCGGCTGCGGAAATGGCTCGAAAGGGCCGGCGGGTTATAATCCTCGGGTTTTGCACGGTGCAAGACGCACGCCGCCGGCCGTTCCAGCCTGCGGCGCAAGTAAAACCAGGGGCTGCCTTCCGCGCAACGCGCCGGTCCTGCCGGCCCCGACACTCAAGGAAAAACCAATGATCGCATCCTCCATCAAGGCCGAAGTCATCAAAGACAACGCCCGCGCCGCCAACGACACCGGCAGCCCGGAAGTCCAGGTGGCCCTGCTCACCGCCCGCATCAACGAACTGACCCCCCACTTCAAGCAGCACGCCAAGGACCACCACGGTCGCCGCGGCCTGCTGCGCATGGTGAGCCGCCGCCGCAAGCTGCTGGACTACCTGAAGGCCAAGGACGCCGACCGCTACACGGCCCTGATCGCCAAGCTCGGCCTGCGCAAGTAATCGCATTCGCATGCTGAAACGCCTGGGTTAGCAAACGGCTAGCTCAGGCGTTTCTACTTCGGAGACGCATAGCAGATCGAAGCTGTGTCATTCCAATGGCCCTGGGCATCGCACAGGGCGCAGGGCCACTGGAATGGCATCGTGTTCTGACTTGCCTCCGCCCCCCGCTGGCCTGCGTGGCCAGCCCCATCCACCGAAGCAACGGAGTCAACATGACCATCTTCAACAAAGTGACCAAGTCCTTCCAATGGGGCGACAAGACCGTCGTCATGGAAACCGGCGAAATCGCCCGCCAGGCGTCCGGCGCCGTACTGGTCAACATCGACGACACGGTGGTGCTGGCCACCGTCGTGGGCTCCAAGGTCGCCAAGGCCGGCCAGGATTTCTTCCCGCTGACCGTCGACTACATCGAGAAGACGTATGCCGCAGGCAAGATCCCCGGCAGCTTCTTCAAGCGCGAAGCCAAGCCCAGCGAACTCGAAACGCTGACCAGCCGCCTGATCGACCGCCCGATCCGTCCGCTGTTCCCGGAAGGTTTCTACAACGACGTCCATGTGGTCATCCACACCGTGTCGCTGAACCCCGAAGTGGATGCCGACATCGCCGCCATGATCGCCGTGAGCGCCGCACTGTCGATCTCCGGCATCCCGTTCAACGGCCCCATCGGCGCCGCGCGCGTGGGCTACATCAACGGTGAATATGTGCTGAACCCGGGCCAGACCCTGCGCAAGAATTCGCAGATGGACCTGGTCGTCGCCGGCACCGAAGCCGCCGTGCTGATGGTCGAATCCGAAGCGCAGCAACTGCCCGAAGACGTGATGCTGGGCGCCGTGGTGTTCGGCCACGAGCAGGGCAAGATCGCCATCAACGCCATCCATGAACTGGTGCGCGACGCGGGCAAGCCCGTGTGGGACTGGCAAGCGCCGGCCAAGGACGAACCCTTCATCGCCAAGGTCTCGCAACTGGCCGAAGAGAAGCTGCGCGCCGCCTACCAGATCCGCAGCAAGCAGGCCCGCACGCACGCCCTGCGCGAAGCCACCGCTTCCGTGCTCGCATCGCTGAAGGCCGAAGGCGTCGAATTCGATGCCGTGAAGGTCGAAGGCCTGCTGTTCGACATCGAAGCCAAGATCGTGCGCAGCCAGATCCTGGCTGGCGAGCCCCGCATCGACGGCCGTGACACGCGCACCGTCCGCCCCATCGAGATCCGCAACTCCGTGCTGCCCCGCACGCACGGCTCCGCGCTGTTCACGCGTGGCGAGACCCAGGCGCTGGTGGTCTCCACGCTGGGCACCGAGCGCGACGCGCAGCGCATCGACGCGCTGGCCGGCGAGTTCGAAGACCGCTTCATGTTCCACTACAACATGCCTCCCTTCGCCACCGGCGAAGTGGGCCGCATGGGCTCCACCAAGCGCCGTGAAGTGGGCCACGGCCGCCTGGCCAAGCGCGCGCTGGTCGCCGTGCTGCCGACCAAGGAAGAGTTCCCCTACACGATCCGCGTGGTGTCCGAGATCACCGAATCCAACGGCTCGTCCTCGATGGCGTCCGTCTGCGGCGGCTGCCTGTCGATGATGGACGCCGGCGTGCCGATGAAGGCCCACGTGGCCGGCATCGCCATGGGCCTGATCAAGGAAGACAACCGCTTCGCCGTGCTGACCGACATCCTGGGCGATGAGGACCACCTGGGCGACATGGACTTCAAGGTGGCCGGCACCACGGCCGGCATCACGGCGCTGCAGATGGACATCAAGATCCAGGGCATCACCAAGGAAATCATGCAGGTCGCCCTGGCCCAGGCCAAAGAAGCGCGCCTGCACATCCTCGGCAAGATGCAGGAAGCGATGGGCGAGGCCAAGACCGAGGTCTCCAGCTTCGCGCCCAAGCTCTACACGATGAAGATCAACCCCGAGAAGATCCGCGACGTGATCGGCAAGGGCGGCGCGGTGATCCGCGCGCTGACGGAAGAAACCGGCACGCAGATCAACATCGACGAAGACGGCACGATCACCATCGCCTCCACCGACAGTGCGAAGGCCGACGAGGCCAAGCGCCGCATCGAGCAGATCACGGCCGAGGTCGAAATCGGCAAGGTGTACGAAGGCCCCGTGGTCAAGATCCTGGACTTCGGCGCGCTGATCAACCTGCTGCCCGGCAAGGACGGCCTGCTGCACATCAGCCAGATCGCCCACGAGCGTGTCGAGCGCGTGACCGATTACCTGAGCGAAGGCCAGATCGTGAAGGTCAAGGTGCTCGAGACGGACGAAAAGGGCCGCGTCAAGCTGTCCTTGAAGGCTTTGCTGGACCGCCCCGCAGGCGACAGCGGACGTCCTGCGCCTGCCGAGCGCGGCGAGCGTTCGGAGCGCGGCGAGCGCCGTGAACGCCGCGACTACAGCGGCTCCGACTCGCAGCAACAGCAGCAGCAATCCGTGGCCTCCGGCGACCAGCCGGGCCAGATGGATGCCTGACGGCTCTCCGTCGCCCCTGTGATGGCAGCCGGCCCGGCATGCGCGGGCTGGCATTTTGAAATCTCTTATCCCCATGGAGTCCTGTATGGCGACCACCATGCGTGCCGTGGAAATCGCCGGCTTCGGCGGTCCCGAAGTGCTGCGCCTTGCCGAACGCCCCATGCCCCGGCATGGCGCGGGAGAGTTGCTGATCCGCGTGGCGGCCAGCGGCATCAATCGGCCCGATGTGCTGCAGCGCAAGGGGCACTACGCCGCCCCGGCGGGCACGTCGGACCTGCCCGGGCTGGAGGTTGCCGGCGTCATCGAGGACGGTGATGCGCAGGCGCTGGCGGCGGCTGGGTTGCAGCGCGGCGATCGCGTGTGTGCCCTGGTGGCCGGAGGCGGCTATGCGCAGTGGTGCGTTGCTCCGGTGGCGCAGTGCCTTCCCGTGCCGGAGGGATGGACCGATGTGGAGGCGGCCTCGCTTCCCGAGACGTTTTTCACGGTGTGGAGCAATGTCTTCGACCGCGGGCGCCTCAAAGCGGGAGAGACCCTGCTGGTGCAGGGCGGCAGCAGCGGCATCGGTGTCACGGCCATCCAGCTCGGCCGTGCTTTCGGAGCCACGGTGATCGTGACCGCCGGGTCCGAGGACAAGTGCCGGACCTGTCTCGATCTGGGCGCGCACCACGCCATCAACTACAAGACCCACGATTTCGCCGCGGAGGTGCAACGCATCACGGCGGGCAAGGGGGTCGATGTGGTGCTCGACATGGTGGCGGGCGACTATGTGGCGCGCGAAGTAGAGTGCCTGGCGGAAGATGGCAGGCTCGTGATCATCGCGGTGCAGGGCGGCATCCAGTCGTCCTTCAATGCAGGTCTGGTGCTGCGCCGCCGGCTCACGGTGACGGGCTCGACGCTGCGTCCGCGTTCGGTCGAGTTCAAGGGCGCTATTGCCCTGGCCCTGCGCGAGCAGGTCTGGCCGCTGTTGGCGGCGCGCACGGTGCGGCCGGTGGTGCACAGCACCTTTCCGGCGGCGGAGGCTGCCCGCGCCCATGCGCTGATGGAATCGAGCCAGCACGCCGGGAAGATCGTTTTGACGTGGACAGCATGAAAAAGAAACTCATCGCGGGTAATTGGAAGATGAATGGCGGCCTGGCCGCCAACGCGTCGCTCGTGGAGGCGCTGCGCAGCGGCATGGGCGAGGGCCTGTCCTGCGAAGTGGCCGTGGCCGTTCCGGCGCTGTATCTGGCGCAGGTCCAGGCCCTGCTGGAAGGATCGGCCATCGCACTGGGCGCGCAGGACGTCTCCCAGCATGAAGCGGGGGCTTACACAGGGGAGATTTCCGCAGCGATGCTGCAGGAATTCGGTGTGCGGTATGCCCTGGTGGGGCACTCCGAGCGCCGTCAATACCATGGCGAGACCGATGCGGCTGTCGCCGCCAAGGCGCAGCGCGCGCTGTCGGCCGGCCTGACCCCCGTGGTCTGTGTCGGCGAAACGCTGGCGGAGCGCGAGGCCGGCCAGACCGAGGCCGTAGTGAAGCGCCAGCTGGCGGCGGTGATCCATGTGAATGGCCATTGCATCAGCGAGATCGTCGTCGCCTACGAGCCCGTATGGGCCATCGGTACCGGCCATACGGCCACCCCCGAGCAGGCGCAGCAGGTGCATGCCGTCCTGCGCGCGCAGTTGCTCGCCGCGACCGAACATGCCGATCGGATCCGCCTGCTGTATGGCGGCAGCATGAACGCCGGCAATGCTGCGGCCTTGCTGTCGCAACCCGACATCGATGGCGGGCTGGTGGGCGGTGCCTCGCTCAAGGCCCAGGACTTTTTGAAGATCATCGCTGCAGCGGCCTGACAGGGCCGCCGCGCAATTCAACCGGAGTAACGAAGAATGAATGTGCTTGTGAATGTGATCCTGGCTGTGCAGATGCTGGCCGCGCTGGTGATGATCGGTCTCATCCTGATCCAGCATGGCAAGGGGGCCGACATGGGAGCCGCCTTCGGCAGCGGCAGTTCGGGCAGCCTGTTCGGTGCCAGTGGCAGTGCCAACTTCCTGTCGCGCACCACTGCGGTCCTGGCCGCGATCTTCTTCGTGGCCACGCTGGCGCTGGCCTATTTCGGCAATGCACGCCCTGCAGGTGTGGGAAGCGTGCTGGAAACCCCTGCTGCGGCACCTGCGGTGCAACCGGTCGCGCCGGCCTCTGCCTCGGCTGTGCCGGCACCGGCGCCTGCCGTGCCTGCATCGGGCGCCGCACAGATCCCGACGAAATAATTTTTACGAAAACCAACCGATTTCAAGGAGTCGGGTTTTTACGGAGTAGAATCCGGGATTGTCTGGAAAGCCAAATAACCCTTCGGGTTCCTCATGCCATCCAGATGTAGACATCAGCCGTCGTGGTGAAATTGGTAGACACGCTATCTTGAGGGGGTAGTGGCGAAAGCTGTGCGAGTTCGAGTCTCGCCGACGGCACCAACACACAAGCAAGCCCGCCCGGGCGCTCCTCGATCCAGGAGCACGGGTGCGGCCCCAGCGGTGAGTACTCCTCCAGATGAACCTCGATCAATACCTCCCCGTTCTTCTGTTCATCCTGGTCGGCATCGGAGTGGGGGTGGTGCCGCTGGTCCTGGGCTACGTCCTGGGTCCCAATCGCCCGGACGCGGCAAAGAATTCCCCCTACGAATGCGGGTTCGAGGCGTTCGAGGACGCGCGCATGAAGTTCGATGTGCGCTATTACCTCGTCGCCATCCTTTTCATTCTTTTCGATCTGGAAATCGCATTCCTGTTTCCGTGGGCGGTCTCGCTGCACGAAGTGGGGGTGACCGGTTTCGTTGCCGTCATCGTCTTCCTGGCCATCCTGGTCGTGGGCTTCGCCTACGAGTGGAAAAAGGGTGCCCTGGATTGGGAATGACCTGGCCTCATAAGGAACGACACGATGATTGAAGGCGTGATGAAGGAAGGGTTCATCACCACGAGCTATGACTCCGTGGTGAATTGGGCCAAGACCGGATCGCTGTGGCCCATGACCTTCGGTCTGGCCTGCTGTGCGGTCGAGATGATGCATGCCGCCGCCGCACGCTATGACATCGGGCGTTTCGGCGCCGAAGTCTTCCGCGCGAGCCCGCGGCAGTCCGATCTGATGATCGTTGCCGGCACGCTGTGCAACAAGATGGCACCGGCCCTGCGCAAGGTGTACGACCAGATGTCGGAGCCGCGGTGGGTCATTTCCATGGGTTCCTGTGCCAATGGCGGCGGTTACTACCACTACAGCTATTCCGTCGTGCGCGGCTGCGATCGGATCGTTCCGGTGGATGTGTATGTGCCGGGCTGCCCGCCCACTGCCGAGGCACTCATCTACGGGATCATCCAGCTCCAGCAGAAGATCCGCCGTACCAACACCATCGCCCGCGTCTGAAGGGTTCAGCATGACAGCCATTGCCATTCGACCCGAGGCGTTGCGGGATGCGGTTGCCGCTGTGCTCGGCGACAAGGCGCGCAGCATCACGCTCGCGCTCGACGAATTGACGGTTTCCGTTGCCGTGGGCGATTACCTTGCCGCGATGCAGTTGCTCCGCGATGCGCCGGGTTGCCAGTTCGAGCAACTGGTCGATCTTTGCGGTCTCGATTACTCCACCTATGGCGACGTGGGCACGGAGGGTCCGCGCTACGCCGTGGTGTCCCATCTGCTGTCGGTGAGCCTCAACCAGCGCGTGCGCGTGCGCGTGTTCTGCCCTGACGACGACTTTCCGGTCGTGCCTTCGGTGTCCGACATCTGGAACTCGGCCAGTTGGTACGAGCGCGAGGCCTTCGATCTGTATGGCATCGTTTTCGATGGGCATCCCGATCTGCGCCGCATTCTCACGGATTACGGTTTCATCGGTTATCCGTTCCGCAAGGATTTCCCGCTCTCCGGCCATGTCGAGATGCGGTACGACGCCGAACAGCGCCGCGTGGTGTACGAGCCGGTCTCTATCGAGCCGCGCGAGATCACGCCCCGCATCATCCGCGAAGACAAGTACGGAGGCCTGCACTGAAGCGCGCCCTGCGCTTTCTGGTGACCCACGATGGCTGAAATCAAGAACTATTCCCTGAACTTTGGTCCGCAGCATCCGGCCGCGCACGGGGTGCTGCGGCTGGTGCTGGAGCTCGACGGTGAAGTCGTGCAGCGCGCCGATCCCCACATTGGGCTGCTGCACCGCGCTACCGAGAAGCTCGCGGAGCACAAGACCTTCATCCAGTCGCTGCCCTACATGGACCGGCTGGACTATGTGTCGATGATGTGCAACGAGCACGCGTACTGCCTGGCCATCGAGAAGCTGCTCGGCCTGGACGTGCCGCTGCGTGCGCAGTACATCCGCGTGATGTTCTCCGAAATCACCCGTTTGCTGAACCACCTCATGTGGCTGGGTTCGCACGGAAACGATTGCGGCAGCTCCACCATCCTCATCTACACGTTCCGGGAGCGCGAAGACCTCTTCGACATGTACGAGGCCGTCTCTGGCGCGCGCATGCACGCCGCGTACTTCCGCCCCGGTGGCGTGTACCGCGACCTGCCCGATGCGATGCCCCAGTACAAGGCGAGCAAGGTCCGCAACGGCAAGGCGATCGAGGTCTTGAACCAGAACCGGCAAGGTTCGCTGCTGGACTTCATCGACGATTTCACGCAGCGCTTCCCCAAGTGCGTGGACGAGTACGAGACGCTGCTCACCGAGAACCGCATCTGGAAGCAGCGGACCGTCGACATTGGCGTGGTCACGTCCGAGCGCGCCCTGAATCTGGGCATGACAGGGCCCATGCTGCGCGGATCCGGCATCGCGTGGGACCTGCGCAAGACGCAGCCCTACGATGTCTATGACCGCATGGAGTTCGACATCCCGGTCGGCAAGACCGGCGACTGCTACGACCGCTACCTGGTGCGCGTGCAGGAAATGCGCCAGTCCAATCGCATCATCAAACAGTGCGTGGACTGGCTCAAGGCCAACCCCGGTCCGGTGATCACCGACAACCACAAGGTGGCACCACCGTCCCGCGAGTCCATGAAGTCGAACATGGAGGAGCTGATCCACCATTTCAAGCTCTTCACCGAAGGCTTCCGCGTTCCTGCGGGAGAGGCCTATGCGGCCGTGGAACACCCCAAGGGCGAGTTCGGCATCTACCTCGTGAGCGACGGCGCCAACAAGCCGTACCGCCTCAAGATCCGCGCACCGGGATTCGCCCATCTGGCGACCCTCGACGAAATGGCGCGCGGGCACATGATCGCCGATGCCGTGGCCATCATTGGCACGATGGACATCGTGTTCGGAGAGATTGACCGATGAGTACCGAAGCGAACCAAACCACCGGCGTTGCGCCGGTGACCGAAGCGACCCTGGCTCGCTTTGCACGCGAAGTGGCCAAGTACCCGCCGGAGCAGAAGCAGTCTGCGGTGATGGCCTGCCTGGCCATCGTCCAGCAGGAGCAGGGCTGGGTCAGCACGCAGAGCGAAGCCGTGATTGCCGAGGTCCTTGGCATGCCGCAGATCGCCGTGCATGAAGTCACGACCTTCTACAACATGTACAACCAGCAGCCGCTGGGCAAGTACAAGCTGAACGTGTGCACCAACCTGCCGTGCCAGCTGCGCGATGGTCAGAAGGCCCTGCACCACCTCGAGAAAAAGCTTGGCATTTCCATGGGTGAAACCACGCCCGACGGCCTGTTCACCCTGCAGCAGTGCGAGTGCCTGGGCGCCTGTGCCGATTCGCCGGTGATGCTGGTCAACGACCGCACCATGTGCAGCTTCATGGACAACGAAAAGCTCGACCAGCTCGTGGACGGGTTGCGCCAGGCCGAGGGCGCTGCCGCTCCGCGCGTGGAGGGACAGGCATGACCACCGCAGCGCAGATTCTTTCGCAGTTCCAGGCCACGGGTGTCCAGACCTGTTTCCACGACCGCCACATCGAGCCGCAGATCTATGCCGGCCTCGACGGCACGAACTGGAGCATCAAGGACTACGAGGCGCGCGGCGGTTACCAGGCCCTGCGCAAGATCCTTGGCGCCGACGGCGGCGAGCCGCTGACGCAGGACCAGGTCATCGCCACGGTCAAGGAGTCCGGACTGCGTGGACGGGGCGGCGCTGGCTTCCCCACCGGCCTGAAGTGGAGCTTCATGCCCCGCTCGTTCCCCGGGCAGAAGTACCTCGTCTGCAATTCCGACGAGGGCGAGCCGGGCACCTGCAAGGACCGCGACATCCTGCAGTTCAACCCGCACATCGTCATCGAAGGCATGATCATCGCGGCCTTCGCGATGGGCATCTCGGTCGGCTACAACTACATCCACGGCGAGATCTTCCAGACCTACGACCGATTCGAAGCCGCGCTGGAAGAAGCGCGCGCTGCCGGCTATCTCGGCAACGGCATCCTGGGCAGCAGCTTCAGCTTCCAGCTCCATGCGGCCCATGGCTTCGGTGCCTACATCTGCGGCGAAGAAACGGCATTGCTGGAATCGCTGGAAGGCAAGAAGGGCCAGCCCCGCTTCAAGCCGCCGTTCCCGGCGAGCTTTGGCCTGTATGGCAAGCCGACGACGATCAACAACACCGAGACCTTCGCGGCGGTGCCCTGGATCATCCGCAACGGAGGCGCAGCCTATCTGGCCTGCGGCAAGCCCAACAACGGCGGCACCAAGATCTTCTCGGTGTCCGGCGACGTGGAAAAGCCCGGCAACTACGAAGTGCCCATGGGCACGCCCTTCGCCAAGTTGCTCGAACTGGCCGGTGGCGTGCGCAAGGGCCGCCAGCTCAAGGCCGTGATTCCCGGCGGCTCTTCCGCCCCGGTGCTGCCGGCCTCCGTCATCATGGAATGCACGATGGATTACGACTCCATCGCGAAGGCCGGATCGATGCTGGGCTCCGGCGCGGTGATCGTCATGGACGATTCCCGCAGCATGGTGGAAAGCCTTCTGCGGCTGTCCTATTTCTATTCGCACGAATCCTGCGGCCAGTGCACGCCCTGCCGCGAAGGCACGGGCTGGATGTGGCGCGTGATCGACCGCATCCAGCACGGCCAGGGCCGCGAGGGCGATCTGGACCTGCTCAATTCGGTGGCGGACAACATCCAGGGACGCACCATCTGCGCCCTGGGCGACGCGGCGGCCATGCCGGTGCGCGCGATGATCAAGCACTTCCGTCCTGAATTCGAAGCGCTGATCCGCAACAAGACAAGCCCACAGACTCCGGCCTCCGCCTGATCGAGAGAAACGCATATGGTTGAAATCGAACTCGACGGGAAGAAGGTGGAAGTCGCCGAAGGCTGCATGGTGATGCATGCAGCCGAGAAGGCGGGCACCTACATTCCCCATTTCTGCTATCACAAGAAGCTCTCCATCGCTGCCAACTGCCGCATGTGCCTGGTGGACGTGGAGAAGGCTCCCAAGCCCATGCCGGCCTGCGCCACGCCCGTGACGCAGGGCATGATCGTGCGCACCAAGAGCGACAAGGCGATCAAGGCCCAGCAGTCGGTCATGGAATTCCTGCTCATCAACCACCCGCTGGATTGCCCGATCTGCGACCAGGGTGGCGAGTGCCAGCTGCAGGATCTGGCGGTGGGCTACGGCGGCTCCTCGTCGCGCTACGAAGAGGAAAAGCGCGTGGTGTTCCACAAGGATGTCGGTCCGCTCATCTCCATGGAAGAGATGACGCGCTGCATCCACTGCACGCGTTGCGTTCGTTTCGGCCAGGAGGTCGCGGGCGTGATGGAGCTGGGAATGATCCATCGCGGCGAGCACTCCGAGATCACCACGGTGCTGGGCGATACGGTGGATTCCGAGCTGTCGGGCAACATGATCGACATCTGCCCGGTGGGTGCGCTCACGAGCAAGCCTTTCCGCTACAGCGCCCGCACCTGGGAACTGTCGCGCCGCAAGTCGGTGAGCCCGCACGATTCGACGGGTGCCAACCTCATCGTGCAGGTCAAGAACCACCGGGTCATGCGCGTCGTTCCGTTCGAGAACGAAGACGTCAATGAATGCTGGATCGCCGACCGCGACCGGTTCTCCTACGAAGCCTTGAACGGTCCGGACCGCCTCACGAAGCCCATGCTCAAGCAGGGCGGCGAGTGGAAGGAAGTGGACTGGCAGACGGCCCTCGAATACGTGGCCAACGGCCTGCAGGGCATTCGCTCGGAGCACGGTGCACAGAGCATCGGTGCCCTGGTCAGCCCGCACAGCACCCTGGAGGAGCTGCACCTCGCCACCGCGCTCGTGCGCGGCCTGGGCAGCGACAACATCGACTACCGCCTGCGCAATGCCGAGTTCGCTGCACCGCAAGGCATCCGCTGGCTGGGCATGCCCATCGCGGCCCTGTCGTCGCTGCAGTCCGTGCTGGTCGTGGGCTCCGACCTGCGCAAGGACCATCCGCTGTTTGCCCAGCGCATCCGTCAGGCGGCCCGCAAGGGCTGTGCCGTGACCGCCATCAACGCCGTGGCCCATGACTGGGCCATGCCCATGGCGCAGTCGATCGTGGCTCCGGCGTCCGACTGGGCTGCCGCCCTGGCCGACATCGCCGCTGCGGTAGCACAGGAGCGCGGCGTGGGAGCCCCGGTGGCTTCCGGCAAGGCGACCGATGCCGCGGTGGCCGTGGCCCGTTCGCTCGCGTCCGGCG
The DNA here is from genome assembly GCF_900112675.1 of Paracidovorax konjaci. Classification (GTDB taxonomy): domain Bacteria; phylum Pseudomonadota; class Gammaproteobacteria; order Burkholderiales; family Burkholderiaceae_C; genus Paracidovorax; species Paracidovorax konjaci. The sequence continues at coordinate 408,139 of NZ_FOMQ01000001.1, forward strand.
AAGGCCGGGCCGTGCTGCTGGGCAATGCCGCCGCGCACCATCCGCATGCCTCCTCGCTGCTGGCGCTGGCACAGTGGATCGGTGCCCAGACGGGCGCCGTGGTGGGCTACCTTACCGAGGCGGCCAATACCGTCGGCGCCCAGTTCGTCGGCGCGCAGCCGCAGCAGGGCGGTCTCGATGCGGGGCGCATGTTGGCCGGTGGATTGAAGGCGGTGCTGCTGCTCAACACCGAGCCCGTGCTGGACTCCGCGGCCGGACCGCAGGCAGCTGCCGCGTTGGCCCAGGCCGGCATGGTCGTCACGCTCAGCCCCTTCAAGACCAATCTGGAATTCAGCGACGTGCTGCTGCCCATCGCTCCGTTCACTGAAACCTCCGGCAGCTTCGTCAATGCCGAAGGCCGCCTTCAGGGCTTCCACGCGGTGGTCAAGCCGCTGGGCGATGCGCGTCCCGCGTGGAAAGTCCTGCGCGTGCTGGGCAATCTGCTGGGCGTACCGGGCATCGCGTTCGAGACGTCCCAGGAAGTGCTGTCCCATGCCATGGGGATTGCCGCCGGCAGCGCGCTGCCGTCGCACCTGCCTGCCGAACGCCTGGGCAACGCCACAGGCGCTGCTCCCAGCGTGCCCGCGGGTGCGGCTGCGGAACCCGTAGTGGCCTCCATCTACCAGCTCGACGGCCTCGTGCGCCGCGCGCCTTCCCTGCAACTGACTGCCGACGCGCGCCAGGCCGCATCGGCTTCGATGGTCGCGGAAGGAGCCGCAGCATGATCGACGCGCTCTACAACGGCGGGTTGAACCTCGTCGCGCAAACCTGGTGGACGGGTGCCGTCTGGCCCGTGATCTGGAACCTGCTCAAGATCGTTGCCATCGTGGCGCCGCTCATGGGCGCGGTGGCCTACCTCACGCTCTGGGAGCGCAAGCTGCTGGGCTTCATGCAGGTGCGCCACGGTCCCAACCGCGTGGGCCCGTTCGGCCTGCTGCAGCCGCTGGCCGACGGCCTGAAGCTGCTCACCAAGGAAATCATCCAGCCCACGGCGGCCAGCAAGGGCCTCTTCATCCTGGGTCCGGTGATGGCCATCATGCCCGCGCTGGCGGCGTGGGTGGCGATTCCCTTCGGTCCCGACGTGGCGCTGGCCAACGTCAACGCCGGTCTGCTGCTGATCATGGCGATCACCTCCATCGAGGTGTACGGCGTGATCATCGCGGGCTGGGCATCCAACTCCAAGTACGCCTTCCTGGGTGCGCTCCGCGCATCGGCCCAGATGGTCAGCTATGAGATCGCGATGGGCTTTTGCTTCCTCGTGGTCATCATGGTCTCGGGCAGCATGAACCTCACGCAGATCGTCCTGAGCCAGGGGCAGGGCACGATGGCGAATGCGGGCCTGTCCTTCCTGTCGTGGAACTGGCTGCCGTTGCTGCCCATCTTCGTCGTCTACCTGATCTCGGGCGTGGCCGAAACCAACCGCCATCCGTTCGACGTGGTGGAAGGCGAAGCCGAAATCGTGGCCGGCCACATGGTCGAATACTCGGGCATGGGCTTCGCGATCTTCTTCCTGGCCGAATACGCCAGCATGTGGCTCGTGTCCATCCTGGGCGTGACCATGTTCCTGGGTGGCTGGCTCTCGCCGGTGGCGGCGCTGGACTTCATTCCGGGCTGGATCTGGCTGGGCCTCAAGACCTTCCTCGTGGTGTCCATGTTCATCTGGATCCGCGCGACCTTCCCGCGCTTCCGGTACGACCAGATCATGCGCCTGGGCTGGAAGATCTTCATTCCGGTCACGCTGGTGTGGCTGCTGATCGTGGGCGCCTGGTTGCTGTCGCCCTGGAACATCTGGAAATAAAGCGGGACACGACACCATGGCTGCTGTTGCTGCTGCTACGACATCTTTTTCCCTCAAGGACTTTTTCAAGAGCTTCATGCTCGTGGAATTGGTCAAGGGCATGGCCCTGACCGGTCGCTATGCATTCCGCCGCAAGGTGACGGTGCAGTTCCCCGAAGAGAAGACGCCGCTGTCGCCGCGCTTCCGGGGCCTGCACGCGTTGCGCCGCTATGAGAACGGCGAAGAGCGCTGCATCGCCTGCAAGCTCTGCGAAGCGGTGTGCCCGGCGCTGGCGATCACGATCGAATCCGATGTGCGGGCCGACGGCTCGCGCCGCACCACGCGGTACGACATCGATCTGACCAAGTGCATCTTCTGCGGTTTCTGCGAAGAGAGCTGCCCGGTCGATTCCATCGTCGAAACCCAGATCCTCGAGTACCACGGCGAGAAGCGCGGCGACCTGTACTTCACGAAGGACATGCTGCTGGCGGTCGGCGACCGCTACGAGACCGAGATCGCTGCCGCGAAGGCGGCCGACGCCAAGTACCGCTGATCGCGGCTCCTGAACATTTTTACAAGAACCGATTCATGGACGCCAAGACTGGTTTCTTCTATCTGTTCTCGGTCGTGCTGCTCTATGCGGCCTTCCGGGTCATCACCGCACGCAACCCCGTGCATGCGGTGCTCCACCTGATCCTCGCGTTCTCCCAGGCTGCCGCCATCTGGCTGCTTTTGAAGGCGGAGTTCCTCGCGATCGCCCTGGTGCTCGTGTACCTCGGCGCCGTGATGGTGCTGTTCCTCTTTGTCGTGATGATGCTGGACATCCACATCGATACGGTGAGGCAGGGGTTCTGGCGGCATTTCCCGCTCGCGGCGTTCATCGGCGCGCTGATCGCGCTGGAAATGGCCGCCGTGCTGATGGGCGGCTTCCGCGGCATGGACGAACCCAAGGCCGTGGCCGCCATGGTGGATGCGGCAGGCAACGCCGTGCAGTACTCCAATACCAAGGCCCTCGGCAAGCTGCTCTACACCGAGTACCTGTACCCGGTCGAGATCGCCGCCGTGATCCTGCTGGTGGCCATGATCGCCGCCATCGCTCTGACGCTGCGCCAGCGCAAGGACACCAAGGTCACCACCGTGTCGGAGCAGGTCCGCGTGCGTGCGGCCGACCGCGTGCAGCTGGTGAAGGTCGCCGCGACGCAGAAGCCCGCGGAAGAGGTGGCGCCCGCAGCCGCCGAGGAGAAGAAGCCATGACGTTGACCCTGGGCCATTTCCTTTCGCTCGGCGCGATGCTTTTCGCCCTGGCGGTGATCGGCATCTTCCTGAACCGCAAGAACCTGATCGTCCTGCTCATGGCCATCGAACTGATGCTCCTGGCCGTGAACATGAATTTCGTCGCGTTCTCCCATTACCTGGGCGACATGCACGGACAGGTGTTCGTGTTCTTCATCCTGACGGTGGCTGCGGCCGAATCCGCCATCGGCCTCGCGATCCTGGTGCTGCTGTTCCGCAACAAGTCCAGCATCGACGCGGAAGATCTCAACGCCCTCAAGGGTTGATCGCCGGTACTTGCAAGGTTCTCAAGAATGAGTCAAACCCTTTCAGCTTCGACGCTCCTCGCCGTGCCGCTGGCGCCGCTGGTGGGCTCTGCGCTCGCCGGCATCTTCGGCACGGCCTTCGGTGGCAACCGGATCGGACGCCGTGCGAGCCACACGCTCACGATCCTCGGCGTTTTCGTCGCGTTCGTGCTCTCGGCCCTGACCTTCAAGAGCGTGGCGCTCGAAGGCGCCCGCTTCAACGAGACGCTCTACACCTGGATGGTGGTGGGCGGCCTCAAGATGGAGGTGGGTTTCCTCGTGGACACGCTCACCGCCATGATGATGTGCGTGGTGACGTTCGTGTCGCTCATGGTCCACCTCTACACCATCGGCTACATGGAGGAGGACGAGGGCTACAACCGCTTCTTCTCCTACATCTCGCTCTTCACGTTCTCGATGCTCATGCTGGTCATGAGCAACAACCTGCTCCAGCTGTTCTTCGGCTGGGAGGCGGTGGGCCTCGTGTCGTACCTGCTGATCGGCTTCTGGTTCAACAAGCCCACGGCGATCTTCGCGAACATGAAGGCGTTCCTCGTGAACCGGGTCGGTGACTTCGGCTTCATTCTCGGCATCGGCCTGATCGCTGCCTACACGGGCTCGCTGAACTACAGCGAGATCTTCGGCAAGGCGAATGAGCTGGGTGCGCTGGCCTTCCCGGGCACCGACTGGATGCTCATCACCGTGATCTGCATCTGCCTGTTCATCGGTGCCATGGGCAAGAGCGCGCAGTTCCCGCTGCACGTCTGGCTGCCGGACTCCATGGAAGGCCCCACGCCCATTTCGGCGCTGATCCACGCCGCCACCATGGTGACGGCCGGCATCTTCATGGTGTCGCGCATGTCCCCGCTGTTCGAACTGTCCGACACCGCGCTGAACTTCATCTTGGTCATCGGTGCGATCACGGCGCTGTTCATGGGTTTCCTGGGCATCATCCAGAACGACATCAAGCGCGTGGTGGCCTATTCCACGCTCTCGCAGCTCGGCTACATGACGGTGGCTCTGGGTGCGTCGGCCTACTCGGTGGCGGTGTTCCACCTGATGACCCACGCGTTCTTCAAGGCCCTGCTGTTCCTGGGCGCGGGCTCGGTCATCATGGGCATGCACCACAACCAGGACATCCGCTGGATGGGCGGCGTGCGCAAGTACATGCCTATCACCTGGATCACCTCGCTGCTGGGCTCGCTGGCACTGATCGGCACGCCGCTGTTCTCGGGCTTCTATTCCAAGGACAGCATCATCGAGGCCGTGCACGCCAGCACGCTGCCTGCCGCGGGCTTCGCACACTTCGCTGTGCTGGCCGGCGTGTTCATCACGGCGTTCTATTCGTTCCGGATGTACTTCCTCGTCTTCCACGGCAAGGAGCGCTACGACCAGAATCCGGATACGCACCACGACGACCACCACGCGCACGACGACCACCATGGCCACGGCCACGACGCCAAGCCGCACGAGTCTCCGTGGGTCGTCACCGTGCCGCTGGTCCTGCTGGCGATCCCTTCGGTGGTGATCGGCTTCCTGGCGATCCAGCCGATGCTGTTCGGCGACTTCTTCAAGGACGTGATCTTCGTGGACGCGGCCAAGCACCCCGCGATGGCGGAACTGGCCGAGATCTTCCACGGCCCGCTGGCGATGGCCGTCCATGGCCTGCAGACCGCACCCTTCTGGCTGGCCCTGGCCGGCGTGGCGGTGTCCTATTACATGTACATGGTGAATCCGGCGCTGCCGGCGGCCATCAAGCGCGGCTGCGGTCCCATCTACCGCCTGCTCGAGAACAAGTACTACCTCGACTGGATCAACGAGAACATCGTGGCGCGTGGCGCCCGCGCGCTGGGTACCGGCCTCTGGAAGGGCGGCGACCAGGCGGTGATCGACGGTACGCTGGTCAATGGCTCGTGGAAGCTGGTCGGCTGGATCGCGGGCATCGTGCGCTGGATGCAGTCGGGCTACATCTACCACTACGCACTCGTCATGATCCTCGGAGTGTTCGCGCTCATGACGTACTTCGTGTGGCTCAACAAGTAGGGGAACAATAAAAATGGGTTTGTTGAGTCTTGCCATCTGGACGCCGATCGCATTCGGCGCCCTGCTGCTGGCCTTCGGCCGCGATGAACATGCGCGTGCCGTCCGCTGGATCGCGCTGGTCGGCGCGCTGATCGGGTTCGCCGTGACGGTGCCGCTCTACAGCGGCTTCGACAACGGCACCGCCGCCGCGCAGTTCGTCGAGAAGCTGCTCTGGATCGAGCGCTTCAACGTGCACTACCACTTGGGCGTGGACGGCATCTCGTTCTGGTTCGTGCCGCTCACGGCCTTCATCACGGTAATCGTGGTGATCGCGTCGTGGGAGTCGATCACCGAGCGCGTGAACCAGTACATGGGCGCGTTCCTGATCCTGTCGGGCCTGATGATCGGCGTGTTCAGCGCGCGGGACGGCCTGCTGTTCTACGTGTTCTTCGAAGCCACGCTGATCCCGATGTACCTCATCATCGGCATCTGGGGCGGCCCGAACAAGATCTACGCGGCGTTCAAGTTCTTCCTGTACACGCTGCTCGGCTCGCTGCTGATGCTGATCGCGCTCATCTACCTGTACAACCAGTCCGGCGGCAGCTTCGATATCGCCTCCTGGCACCAGCTGCCCCTGTCGGCGCGCGCCCAGACCCTGCTGTTCTTCGCGTTCTTCGCGGCCTTCGCGGTCAAGGTGCCGATGTGGCCGGTGCACACCTGGCTGCCCGACGTGCACGTGGAGGCGCCCACCGGCGGCTCCGCCGTGCTGGCGGCCATCATGCTGAAGCTCGGCGCCTACGGTTTCCTGCGCTTCTCGATGCCCATCGCTCCCGATGCGGCGCGCGAGTGGGCGTGGCTCATGATCGCGCTGTCGCTGGTGGCCGTGATCTACGTGGGCCTCGTGGCCATGGTGCAGAAGGACATGAAGAAGCTGGTGGCGTATTCGTCCGTGGCGCACATGGGCTTCGTCACGCTGGGCTTCTTCATCTTCAACGACCTGGGCGTGTCGGGCGGCCTCGTGCAGATGATCGCCCACGGCTTCGTGTCGGGCGCGATGTTCCTCTCGATCGGCGTGCTGTACGACCGCGTGCACTCCCGCGAGATCGCGGCCTATGGCGGCGTGGTCAACACGATGCCCAAGTTCGCCGCCTTCGCACTGCTGTTCGCCATGGCCAACTGCGGCCTGCCGGGCACCGCCGGGTTCGTGGGCGAGTGGATGGTGATCCTCGGCGCCGTGAAGGCCAACTTCTGGGTCGGCCTCGCCGCCGCCACGGCGCTGATCTTCGGTGCCGCCTACACGCTGTGGATGTTCAAGCGCGTGTACCTCGGCCCGGTGGGCAACGACAACGTGCGCGGACTGTCGGACATCGACAGCCGCGAATTCCTGGTGATGGCCGTGCTGGCCGCGTCGGTGCTCTACATGGGCCTGTATCCGCGCCCCTTCACCGATGTGATGGATGTGTCGGTGGCCGAGCTGCTCAAGCACGTGGCGCAGACCAAGCTCCACTGAACCGACTGACAACGAGAGACCGAGATGATTGACAACATCAGCTGGCTGGCGGTGTACCCGGAGATCGTTCTCCTGGTGATGGCCTGCGTGATCGCCCTGGTGGACCTGGGCGTGACGAGTCCCCGGCGCACCGGAACCTACGTGCTGACCATGCTCACGCTGGCCGTCGTGGCGGCGTTGCAGGCCATGTACGCGAGCAGCGGCAACACGTTCTACGGCTTCGGCAACATGGTGGTCAGCGATGCGATGGGCAACTGGCTCAAGTGCTTCGCCACGATCGCCGTGATGGTGACGCTGGTCTACGGCCGCCCCTATGCCGCGGACCGCGGCATGCTGCGCGGCGGCGAACTGTTCACGCTCTCGATGTTCATGCTGCTGGGCGTGTTCGTCATGATCTCGGGCAACAACTTCCTCGTGATCTACCTGGGCCTGGAACTGCTCACGCTCTCCAGCTACGCGCTCGTGGCGCTGCGCCGGGACCACACGATCGCCACCGAAGCCGCGATGAAGTATTTCGTGCTCGGCGCGATGGCCAGCGGCTTCCTGCTCTATGGCCTGTCCATGCTGTACGGCGCCACCGGCTCGCTCGACATCGGCCAGGTGTTCAAGGCCGTGAATTCCGGCCAGATCCGCCACCAGGTGCTGGTGTTCGGCCTCGTCTTCGTGGTCGCCGGCCTCGCGTTCAAGATCGGCGCCGTGCCGTTCCACATGTGGATCCCCGACGTCTACCAGGGCGCCCCCACGGCCGTGACCATCATCATCGGCAGCGCACCCAAGCTGGCCGCCTTCGCGATCATGATCCGCCTGCTGGTCGATGGCCTGCTGCCGCTCGCCATCGACTGGCAGCAGATGCTGGCCGTGCTGGCGATCGGCTCGCTGCTGGTGGGCAACCTGGCCGCCATCGCGCAGACCAACCTCAAGCGCATGCTGGCCTATTCGACCATCGCGCAGATGGGCTTCGTGCTGCTGGGCCTGCTGTCGGGCGTGGTCAACGGCAACGTGGACGCCAACGCGGTCGAGAACGCCTACAGCTCGGCGATGTTCTACATCCTGACCTACGTGCTCACCACGCTGGCCAGCTTCGGGATCATCCTGCTGCTGGCGCGCGAAGGCTTCGAGAGCGAGGAGATCTCCGACCTCGCCGGCCTGAACCAGCGCAGCCCGCTCTACGCCGGCGTGATGGCGGTGTGCCTGTTCTCGCTGGCCGGCATTCCCCCGATGGTGGGCTTCTACGCCAAGCTGGCCGTGCTGCAGGCACTCGTCGCCTCGGGCCAGGCGCTCTACATCGGCCTGGCGGTGTTCGCGGTGGTGATGTCGCTGATCGGCGCCTTCTACTACCTGCGCGTCGTGAAGGTCATGTATTTCGATGCACCGTTGACGGCCACCAGCGTGTCCGCTCCGCTCGACGTGCGGATGGTGCTCACGCTCAACGGCGCGCTCGTGCTGGTCCTGGGCCTGGTGCCGGGCGGCCTGATGGCGCTCTGCGCGGACGCCGTGGTGCGCGCCCTCGCCACCTGATGCGCCGCGCCGTGCCTGCGCCGCCATGCCGTGCCGCAGCGCAGGGCCCGGCGGGCGGCGCGGCGGTCCATCGGTTTCGCCGGATTGCGAATTCCCCGTGTCTTCTTCCGCATCCATCTGGTTGGTGATCGTGGCGGCCCTGGTGGCCGCCAATTTGCCGTTCTGCAACCAGCGCTGGCTGGTGCTGGGCCCCCGCGCGGCCGGCGCCAAGCCGCTGGCGGCGCGGCTGGGTGAGCTGGTGCTGTGCTACTTCCTGGTGGGCGGCCTGGCGCTCCTGCTGGAGAAGCGGGCAGGGCAGGTGGCGCCCCAGGGCTGGGAGTTCTACGCCGTCACGGCCGCGCTGTTCGCCACCCTGGCGTTCCCCGGCTTCGTGTACCGCTATCTGCTGCGCCGCCGCGGCTGATCCGCGGCACGCCACGCGACTTCGCACGGCAGACGGCGCCCGGGCAACAAGGCCACTCCCCATGAAAGTGCTGGACCTGCACTGCGCGCACGACCATACCTTCGAGGGATGGTTCGGTTCCGAGTCCGATTTCCAGGACCAGCTCGCGCGTGGGCTCGTCGAATGCCCCCTGTGCGGCAGCCGCACGGTGCGCAAGGCCCTGAGCGCTCCCCGCCTCAATCTGCGCGCCGGCTCCGCGCCGCCGCCCGCCACAGCAGCTTCGGAAGCGGCGCCATCTTCCAGTGGCGGGTCGGCATCGGCATCGGCATCGGCATCGGCAAGTCCCGCGCCCGCCGGGTCCGGAATGGCCCCGTCTTCGAGGGCGCTGCAGGCGGCCTGGCTGCAGATGGCCCGCCACGTGATGGCCCATACCGAGGACGTGGGCCGCGGCTTCGCGCAGGAGGCGCGGCGCATCCACCACGGCGAGGCCGAGGAGCGCCCCATCCGCGGGCAGGCCAGCCCGAAGGAGACCGCTCAGCTGCTGGACGAGGGCATCGCCGTCCTGCCGCTGCCCCTGCCGGTCGCCGCCAAGGAAACGCTGCAGTAGCACCGGCAGCGCCCTCCCGGGGAGCGCGTACGCCCGCTTTCAGGCCGTGAACTGCAGGGCTGCCAGCCGCGCGTAAGGGCCGTTCTGCAGCAGCAGGTCGGCATGCCGGCCCTGTTCCACCACGCGGCCGTGTTCCAGCACGACGATGCGGTCCGCGTTCTGGACCGTGGCCAGCCGGTGCGCGATGACCAGGGTGGTGCGGCGCCGGCCGTGCGACTGCAGTGCGGCGTCGAGCGCGGCCTGCACCATGCGTTCGCTTTCCGCATCCAGCGCGCTGGTGGCTTCGTCGAGCAGCAGCAGCGGAGCGTCCTTCAGCAGCGCGCGGGCGATGGCGATGCGCTGCCGCTGGCCCCCCGACAGCCGCACCCCGCGCTCCCCGAGGAAGGTGCCATAGCCCTCCGGCAGCGCGGCGATGAAATCGTGGGCGAAGGCCGATCGCGCTGCCGCCTCCACCTGCGCGTCGCTCGCGTCCGGGCGGCCATAGCGGATGTTCTCGCGCGCCGAGGCGGAGAAGATCACCGCGTCCTGCGGCACGACAGCGATGCGGGCACGGAAATCCTCCAGCGCCAGATCTCGCAGGTCCACGCCGCCCAGCCGGATGCTGCCTGCGTGCGGCGTGGGCCCGTCCGCATGGCGCCCGCCGCTGCCATCCACGTCGTAGAAGCGCTGCAGCAGTTGGAAGACGGTGGTCTTTCCAGCGCCGCTCGCGCCGACCAGCGCCACCGTTTCGCCCGCGGCGATGTGCAGGTCGAAGTCGCGCAGCGCGGGTTGCGTGGGGCGGGACGGGTAATGGAAATGCACCTGCTCGAAATCCACCCCCAGCCCCTCGGCGTCGGGCGGCAGCACCGCCGGTACCGCAGGTGACTGGATCGGCGAATGCGCCGCCAGCAGCTCCATGAGCCGCTCGGTGGCGCCCGCGGCGCGCAGCAGGTCGCCGTACACCTCGCCCAGCACGGCGACGGCCCCGGCCAGCAGCATGACGTAGATGACGGTCTCGCCCAGTTGGCCGGCCGACATGTCCCCGGCCAGCACGGCCTGCGTGCCGCGGTACAGGCCCCAGAGCAGCAGCGCGGCATTGGCGACGATCACGAAGGCCACCAGCGCCGCGCGCGCCCGGCTGCGCCGCACCGCCGCATCGAAGGCGTGGGCCGTGGCGGACTCGAAGCGGCGGCTCTCGCGCGTCTCGGCCGTGTGGCTCTGGACCACGGGCACGGCGTTCAGCACCTCGCCTGCGAGCGCGCTCGCGTCGGCCACGCGGTCTTGGCTGTCGCGCGAGAGGCGGCGCACGCGCCGGCCGATCCAGGCCGTGGGCGCCACCACGAGCACGATGCCCAGCAGCACCACGGCCATCAGGCGCGGGTGGCTCCAGACCAGCATGCCCAGAGCACCGATGCCCATCACCGCATTGCGCAGCCCCATCGAGAGGGACGAGCCGACCACGGTCTGCACGAGGGTGGTGTCGGTGGTCAGGCGCGAGAGCACCTCACCGGTCTGCGTGGTCTCGAAGAATTCGGGGCTCTGGCGCAGCACGTGCGCATACACGGCGTTGCGCAGGTCGGCCGTCACGCGTTCGCCCAGCCAGCTGACGAGGTAGAACCGCGCCGCCGAGAAGACGCCCAGCGCCACCGCCACGGCGAACAGCAGCCCGAAGTGCTCCCGCAGCGCCAGCGCCTGGGCGCCGCGGTCTCCGGGAACCAGGCCGCCGTCGATGAGGCCGCGCAGCGCCATCGGAAACGCGAGCGTGGCGGCCGCCGCCAGCACGAGAAAGACCAGCGCGATGGCGATGCGCCCCGCGTAGGGCCGCAGGAACGGCAGCAGCCCGGCCAGGGCGCGTGGTGGCGGGCGGGAGGGATTTCCCGGGGGGAGGGACGGCGGGCGGGGAGAGGGGGTGGAATCGGGCATGGTTCGGGCCAGTGTAGGAGCGGCCCGGCCTGCGCGCCATGGCAGGGGGAATTGCCAGGCAATATGCTATTGTTTTAATAGCAAAAAACCCAATGGATACGGCGGCATGGAGGTGTTCCGGCTCCAATTTGGTTCCGGGCGCACCGCGGCGCCGGCAACGCGGCGCTGCGCGGTGGCGCGGGACCGCGGGAGGCCCCTCGGGGGTGTCTCCTTAGGCGTTTATACATAGGCATTTGTCCCAGTTACTGGGCGCAGGGGGGGCGGCATACGATGCGTCGCAACCCCAGGCCCCAGGCGCCTGCCGCCCCTTCCCGGGGCGGTGCGCCGCGGCCCATCACGGAGCGGCTGCCTGCCCCATGAGCGACGACGTCATTCTCGAGACCCGCCACCTCACCAAGGAATTCAAGGGCTTCACCGCGGTGAGCGATGTGAACCTGGCCGTGCGCCGTGGCTCCATCCACGCGCTGATCGGCCCCAACGGCGCAGGCAAGACCACCTGCTTCAACCTGCTCACGAAATTCCTCGTGCCCACCTCGGGCACGATCACCTTCAACGGCGCGGACATCACCCGCGAAGCGCCTGCGCAGATCGCACGGCGCGGCGTGATCCGTTCGTTCCAGATCTCGGCCGTGTTCCCGCACCTCACGCTGCTGGAGAACGTGCGGCTCGGGCTGCAGCGCCGGCTGGGCACTTCGTTCCACTTCTGGCGCAGCGAGAGCACCTTGCGCCAGCTCGATGGCCGGGCGCGCGAACTGCTGGCCGAGGTGGGCCTGGGCGACCTGGCCGACGAGGTCACGGTGAACCTGCCCTACGGCCGCAAGCGCGCGCTGGAGATCGCCACCACGCTGGCCATGGACCCCGAACTGATGCTGCTGGACGAGCCCACGCAGGGCATGGGCCATGAGGACGTGGACCGCGTCACCCAGCTCATCAAGAAAGTATCTGCCGGCCGCACCATCCTCATGGTCGAACACAACATGAAGGTCATCTCCACCATCGCCGACCGCATCACGGTGCTGCAGCGCGGCGCCGTGCTGGCCGAGGGGCCCTACGAGGAGGTCTCGCGCAACCCGCAGGTCATGGAAGCCTACATGGGCACTACCGACGGCCAACTGCAGGGGGGGCACTGACATGGCATCCGCCCCCGCACTCGAAATCCGCGGCCTGGAGGCCTGGTACGGCGAATCGCACGTCCTGCACGGCGTGGACATGGTCGTGCAGCCCGGCGAGGTGGTTACGCTGCTGGGCCGCAACGGCGCGGGCCGCACGTCCACGCTGCGCGCCGTGATGGGTCTGACCGGCGCCCGCAAGGGCTCGGTGAAGATCAACGGGCAGGAAACCATCCAGATGCCCACGCACCGCATCGCCCACCTGGGCCTGGGCTACTGCCCGGAAGAGCGCGGCATCTTCTCCAGCCTGTCGTGCGAAGAGAACCTGCTGCTGCCGCCCGTGCTCAAGACCGGCCGCGCCGGCATGCCGGTGGAAGAGATCTACGCGATGTTCCCCAACCTCGCCGAGCGCCGCCACAGCCAGGGCACGCGCCTGTCGGGCGGCGAGCAGCAGATGCTGGCCGTGGCCCGCATCCTGCGAACGGGCGCGCAGCTGCTCCTGCTCGACGAGATCTCGGAAGGGCTCGCGCCCGTCATCGTGCAGGCCCTCGCGCGCATGATCACCACGCTGCGCCAGAAGGGCTACACCGTGGTCATGGTGGAGCAGAACTTCCGCTTCGCCGCGCCGCTGGCCGACCGCTTCTACGTGATGGAGCACGGCCGCATCGCGCTGCAGTTCGGTGCCGCGGAGCTGGAAGCCCGCATGCCCGTGCTGAACGAATTGCTGGGCGTGTGAGCCGCCGCAGCGGGCGCCCGCCCGCTGCGGCCCGCATGCCGCGGCCCTGTGTTCCCCCCGACATCCCAGCCAAGGAGACGACGACATGAAGAAACAACAACGGACGGCCCCCCTCAAGACCCTCGCGGTGGCGCTCGGCCTGGCGGGGCTCTGCGCCTCGGCGGCGGTGCAGGCGCAGGACGGCAAGGTGAAGATCGGCTTCATCACCGACATGTCGAGCCTCTATGCCGACGTGGAAGGCAAGAACGGCGCGGTGGCGATCCAGATGGCGATCGACGACTTCGGCGGCAAGGTGCTCGGCATGCCGATCGAACTGGTGACGGCCGACCACCAGAACAAGGCGGACATCGCCGCCTCGAAGGCGCGCGAGTGGATCGATACGCAGGGCCTGACGATGCTGTTCGGCGGCACCAACTCGGGCACGGGCCTCGCCATGGCCAAGGTGGCGCAAGAGAAGAAGCGCGTCTTCGTGGTGAACGGTGCCGGCACCTCGGCACTGACCAATGAGCAGTGCAGCCCCTACACCGTGCACTACGCCTACGACACCGTGGCGCTGGCCAAGGGCACGGGCGGCGCCGTGGTGCAGCAGGGCGGCAAGGACTGGTTCTTCCTCACGGCCGACTACGCGTTCGGGGCCGCGCTGGAGGCCGACACCGCCAAGGTCGTGAAAGAAAAGGGCGGCAAGGTGGTGGGCAGCGTGAAGCACCCGCTCAACGCCTCCGACTTCTCCTCGTTCCTGCTGCAGGCGCAGAACTCCAAGGCGCAGATCCTGGGCCTGGCCAATGCGGGTGGCGACACCATCAACGCGATCAAGGCCGCGCGGGAATTCGGCATCAACAAGAGCATGAAGATGGCCGGCCTGCTGGTGTTCCTCACCGACATCCACAGCCTGGGCCTGAAGAACACCGAAGGCCTGCTGCTCACCACGAGCTGGGACTGGAACCTCGACGACAAGACGCGCGCCTTCGGCCGCAAGTTCTTCGCCAAGACCAAGCGCATGCCCACCGACATCCAGGCGGCCGACTACTCGGCCACCATGACTTACCTCAAGGCCGTGGAGGCCGCCAAGAGCACGGATGCCGACAAGGTGATGGAGAAGCTCAAGTCCACGCCCATCGACGATTTCTACGCCAAGGGCAGCATCCGCCCGGACGGCCGGTTCGCGCACGACATGTACCTCGTGCAGGTCAAGGCGCCCGCCGAGTCGAAGGAGCCCTGGGACTACTACAAGGTGGTCGCCAAGCTGCCCGCCGACCAGGTCTGGACCACCAAGGCCGAAAGCAAGTGCGCGCTCTGGAAGTGAGCGCTCCGGAAGTGGGCGGGGGCTGAACCGGCCCCTCCCGCTTTCCTTCCCCCGCGATGGACGAACGACAACACCAGGAGACAAGCACCATGGCACCAGGAATCACGAAACTCGCGCTCGCCCTCGGCGCTGCAGGACTCTGCGCGGCCTCGGCCGTGCACGCGCAGCAGGACGCCCCCGTGAAGATCGGCTTCATCACCGACATGTCGAGCCTCTATGCCGACGTGGAAGGCAAGAACGGCGTGGTGGCGATCCAGATGGCGATCGACGACTTCGGCGGCAAGGTGCTGGGCCGCCCGATCGAGCTGCTCACGGCCGACCACCAGAACAAGGCCGACATCGCGGCCTCCAAGGCGCGCGAATGGATCGACACGCAGGGCCTGACCATGGTCTTCGGCGGCACCAACTCCGGCACGGCGCTCGCCATGGCCAAGGTGGCACAGGAAAAGAAGCGCGTGTTCATCAACAACGGCGCGGCCACCTCGGCGCTCACCAACGAGCAGTGCAGCCCCTACACGGTGCACTACGCCTACGACACCGTGGCGCTCGCCAAGGGCACGGGCGCGGCCGTGGTGGACGGCGGCGGCAAGAGCTGGTTCTTCCTGACGGCCGACTATGCCTTCGGCCACGCGCTGGAAGCCGACACGAGCGCCGTGGTCAAGGCCAAGGGCGGCACGGTGGTGGGCGCGGTGCGCCATCCGCTCAACGCCTCGGACTTCTCCTCGTTCCTGCTGCAGGCGCAGAACTCCAAGGCGCAGGTGCTGGGCCTCGCGAACGCGGGCGGCGACACGATCAACTCGATCAAGGCCGCCAAGGAATTCGGCATCGGCAAGAACATGAAGCTCGCCGGCCTGCTCATCTTCTTCAGCGACATCCACAGCCTGGGCCTCAAGACCACCGAAGGCCTGCAGTTCACCACCAGCTGGTACTGGGACCTGAACGACGAGACGCGCAAGTTCGCCGACCGCTTCATGGAAAAGACCAAGCGGCGCCCCACCGAGATCCAGGCGGCCGACTACTCCGCCACCATGAACTACCTCAAGGCCGTGGAAGCCGCCAAGAGCATCGAGGCCGACAAGGTGATGGAGACCTGGCGCGGCATGAAGATGGACGACTTCTTCAACAGCGGCACGCTGCGCCCCGACGGCCGCTACGTCCACGACATGTACCTCATGCAGGTCAAGACGCCCGCCGAATCCAAGGGCACCTGGGACTACTACAAGCTCGTGAAGAAGCTGCCCGGCGACCAGGTGTTCGCGACCAAGGCCGAGAGCAAGTGCGCGCTCTGGAAGTGATCCGGGCCGCCTGAGCCTTCTCCAAACCCCGCCATCCACGCCACCATCCCATGGAAATCTTCGGTGTCTCCCTGCCGGCCCTGCTGAGCCAGCTCCTGCTGGGGCTGGTCAACGGCTCGTTCTACGCCATCCTCAGCCTGGGGCTGGCGGTGATCTTCGGCCTGCTCAACGTCATCAACTTCGCGCACGGCGCGCTGTTCATGCTGGGGGCGCTGCTCACGTGGATGGCCGGGTCCTACTTCGGCATCAACTACTGGGTGATGCTCGTCGCGGCGCCGCTCGTGGTGGGCGCGTTCGGCGTGCTCATCGAGCGGCTGCTGCTGCGCTGGATCTACAAGCTCGACCACCTCTACGGGCTGCTGCTCACGCTGGGGCTCACGCTGCTGATCGAGGGCGTGTTCCGCTCGATCTACGGCGTCTCCGGACTGGGCTACGACACGCCCGAGCTGCTGGAGGGCGCGACCAGCCTGGGCTTCATGATCATGCCCAACTACCGGGCCTGGGTGGTGGTGGCTTCCATCGTCGTGTGCCTGAGCACCTGGTTCGTCATCGAGAAGACCAAGCTGGGCGCCTACCTGCGCGCCGGCACCGAGAACCCCCGTCTGGTGGAGGCCTTCGGCATCAACGTGCCGGTGATGATCACGCTCACCTATGCGTTCGGCGCGGCGCTCGCGGCCTTCGCGGGCGTGCTGGCGGCGCCGGTCTACCAGGTGACGCCGCTCATGGGCCAGAACCTCATCATCGTGGTCTTCGCGGTGGTGGTGATCGGCGGCATGGGCTCCATCATGGGCTCCATCCTCACGGGCCTGGGCCTGGGGGTCGTCGAAGGTTTCACGAAGGTGTTCTACCCCGAGGCTTCCTCCACCGTGGTGTTCGTCATCATGGTGATCGTGCTGCTGATCCGCCCTGCCGGCCTGTTCGGCAAGGAAAAATAACAACGACAGGAAGCGGCTGCGCACATGAACCACAAAACCCTCGCCACCTTCGGCTATGGCCTGCTGCTGCTGGGCCTGCTGGCCGCGCCGTTCCTCGGCGCCTATCCCGTCTTCGTGATGAAGCTGCTGTGCTTCGCCCTGTTCGCCTCGGCGTTCAACCTGCTCCTGGGCTATACCGGGCTGCTGTCCTTCGGGCATGCGGCCTTCCTCGGCGGCGCGGCGTATGTCACGGGCCATGCGATCAAGGTCTGGGGGCTCACGCCCGAAGTCGGCCTGCTGCTGGGCACGGCCGGCGGCGCGCTGCTGGGCCTGCTGTTCGGCTGGCTCGCCATCCGGCGGCAGGGCATCTACTTCTCGATGATCACGCTGGCGCTCGCGCAGATGCTGTTCTTCGCCTGCCTGCAGGCGCCCTTCACGGGCGGCGAGGACGGCCTGCAGGGCGTGCCGCGCGGCAAGCTGTTCGGCGTGCTCGACCTCTCCAGCGATCTGGCGATGTATTACGTGGCGCTCGCCGTGGTGGTGGTGGCCTTCCTGGTCATCGTGCGCACCATCCATTCGCCCTTCGGCCAGGTGCTCAAGGGCATCAAGGAAAACGAGCCGCGCGCCATTTCGCTGGGCTACGACACGCAGCGCTTCAAGCTGCTGGCCTTCGTCATCTCGGCGGCCATCGCCGGGCTGGCAGGCTCGCTCAAGACGCTGGTGCTCGGCTTCGCCACGCTGTCGGACGTGCACTGGACGGCGTCGGGGCAGGTGATCCTGATGACCCTCGTGGGCGGGCTGGGCACGCTCTCGGGGCCGCTCGTGGGATCGGCGGTCGTCGTACTGCTGGAGAACAAGATCGGCGAATTCGGCAACCTGCTGGCCTCGCTCACGGGCGTGGACTGGTTCCGCACGCTGGGCGAGTCGGTGACCATCGTCACCGGCCTGATCTTCGTGGTGTGCGTGCTGGCCTTCCGCCGCGGGATCATGGGCGAGATCCTGGCGAGAATTAGGAAAACCCCCTGAGTCGCCTTCTGCGCCTTCCCCCAAGGGGGACGACGCCGGTGGCCCGGCAAAGCCGGTTCCACGGCGTCTGCTGGCGTGGCCTGCTCCGCGGCCATCTGATTGGTGCGGCTCTGATTATTCAAAGGCCGTGAACAGGGCTTGCATCTGATGGCCCAAGAGGTCCGGGTTTTTCACAGGCCGCATCACAGGCGCAGCGCGCCCGCGTAGCCGGTGAGTTCCAGATAGCCGCGTCCCACTTCGCCTCCGGAGGCGTCGCGCAGCGTGCTGAGGCCTTCCCAGTAGATCGCGCCGGTGGAGCCGCGGCTGTCCAGTTCCTGGTCGTCGACCAGGGCATCGACCTCGAATCGGCCGGCGGGTGTGTCGATGCGCCAGGCGACGGGGTAGCGCGTGCCGGTGCGCGGGCTGGTCCAGTGGCGCAGGGGCGTGAAGGCCATGGCTTCGGCCTGCTCGAAGACCTGCAGCGCGGCGTTCGCGCCCGCGCGGAACGAACCGCTGGCCCAGAGCGTGCTGCCGTCCTGGCGGCGCAGCCGGAAGGCGGTGAGGGCGCCGCCGCCATCGAGGTTCATGCCGATCCAGTCCCAGCCCACGGCCTCGGGGTGCATCAGGGCCTCGCTCCATTCGTGGTCGAGCCAGGCGCGCGCCGCGGGGCCGCCGGTGGCGCCGGGCGGCGCGATGGCGATGCGGCGGCCCGGCAGGGTGATGGTGCCGCGCACCTCCAGCTGGGGCTGGCTGTAGTAGTAGCTCGCCTGCTCCGGCTGCGGGCCCTTGCGCGACAGGCCTTGCCGGCCCTGCAGGATGGGAGGCTGGGTGGTATCGAACTGCAGGTCGAGGCTGAACGGACCGGCCGGAATGCGGGCTGTGTAGCGGCCGCCGCCCGCATGCGCCGTGGCTTCCCGCACCAGCGACCAGTCACTGATGTGGACGGCCGTGTCGGCTTCTTCCGCCTGCGCGATGCCGAAGCCCGCGCGGGCGATGCGCTGGTCGTGCAGCAGCGCGCGGCCCCGTACGTCGGTCACGGCCGCATGCGCGAACAGCAGCTGCCGGACCGCGAACGCCGAGCGCAGCGTGCGGGTCTCGTCCACGCGCGAGCGGAAGAAGGTGACCTGGAACCCCCAGTCCTGCCCGTTCGCATGCGCATGGCCGGTGATGTACCACCACTCGGTGCGCTGCTCCGGGTGGCTGCCGTGGTCGCGCGGAAAGCGCAGGGCCCGCGCGGGCAATGCGCTGGCAGGCTGCGGCCATGCCCCGCCGGAGGCCGCGGCCGCGCTTCCGAGCGCGGCGGCCAGCCATGCGCGCCGCGTGGCATGGGTCGGCAGGGGCGGCGGCGATGGCATGGAGCGGGCCCGTGCGGCACGGCCGGTCAGCCGTTCATGCTGGCATGGATGCCGGCCCGGGCCGCGCCGCAGTCGCCGATGGTGCCGGCCACCCAGGCGTCGTCGAAGTACGTGGGCAGGTAGCGTTCGCCGGAATCGCACAGCAGCGACAGCAGGGAGCCCTGTTCTCCGCGCTGCCGCATGGCGCTCGCCAGGCGCAGCATCGCCACGAAGTTGGTGCCCGTGGACGGGCCCACGCGCCGCCCGAGCAACTGCGACAGCACCTGCATCGCCGCCACGGATTCGGTGTCGGCCACTTCCTCCATGCGGTCCACCAGCGTGCGGATGAAGCTCGGCTCCACGCGGGGGCGGCCGATGCCTTCGATGCGCGAGCCCGGCGCCGTGAGGGCCGCGTTGCCCGTGCGGTGGTAGGCGCTGAACACCGAGCCCGCCGGGTCGGCCACGCAGATCTGCGTGGCGTGCTGCTGGTAGCGGATATAGCGGCCGACGGTGGCGCTGGTGCCCCCCGTCCCGGCGCCCACCACGATCCAGCGCGGCACCGGATGGCGCTCGCGCTGCATCTGCAGGTACATGCTCTCGGCGATGTTGTTGTTGCCGCGCCAGTCGGTCGCGCGCTCCGCGTAGGTGAACTGGTCCATGTAGTGGCCGCCCGTCTCCGCGGCGATGGTGCGTGCCGCGTCGTAGACCAGGGCCGCGCTGTCCACGAAATGGCAGCGCCCGCCGTGGAACTCGATCAGTGCCACCTTCTCCGCCGAGGTGCTGCGCGGCATCACGGCCACGAACGGCAGGCCCAGCAGCCGCGCGAAATACGCTTCGCTCACGGCCGTGGAGCCGCTGGACGCCTCGACGATGGTGGCGCCTTCCTGCACCCACCCGTTGCACAGCGCATAGAGGAACAGCGACCGGGCCAGGCGGTGCTTGAGGCTGCCGGTCGGGTGGGTGGATTCGTCCTTGAGGTAGAGGTCGATGCCGTGCGCCGCATAGGCGGGCAGGTTGAGGGGGATCAGGTGCGTATCGGCGCTGCGCTGGTAGTCGGCTTCGATGCGGGCGATGGCGTTGTGCAGCCAGCCGCCGCCGGTCGCGCCCAGGCCGTGGGAAGGAGATGCGGTCATCCGGCGAGTATCGCAGCGCCGGTGCGGTTGCAGGCCGGTCGAAGGCCCGCAGCGGGGGCCCGGAGTTCAGGGCCAGGGGGAGCTGGCACGGGCGTGGCCCGGCAGTGCGATGGCTACAGGCCGAAGAACGGCCCGTTGGTCTCGATGCGCGCGGCCTCGGAGGCCGGGTAGTGGCGCTCCTTCAGCAGCGTGCGCAGCGCCTCGCGGCCCTGGTCCAGCGCGTTGGCGTAGAAGGCGCTCACCGTCAGCTCGTCGAGCGCGCGCCATGCATACACGGCGGCATCCACGAACAGGATGTCGGCGGGCCGCGGAATGCGCACCGCCTGTTGGGCGTAGAGGTGTGCCAGGGCGAACTCCGACCGCAGCCGGTGGTAGCGCGCGAGTTCGCAGAGCGGCTCCGCGCGCGAGGGGCGCTGCGTATAGGCCGCCAGGTAGGCTTCGCGCACTTCCGGTGCGGAGCTGCCCAGGCGCTCGGTGAGGGCGGCGACCTGGAACACGGCGTACCAGCATTCCTCGTCCCAGCCGCCCATCGCCGCGCGGCGCCGATAGGCTTCGCGCGACTCTTCCAGGCGGCCGGCGTCGCGCAGGCTCTGTGCCAGGTAGAACGCGTAGCGCGTGTTGCCGGGTTCGTCCCGCAGGGCCTGTTCGAGCAGCGCGATGTCGCGCTGGTAGGTCAGCGGGTCGCGCGCGCGTGCACCGTCGTGCGATACGTCGATGAGCACCTGGGGCAGCGATGCCCAGGGCCCGTGCGCGGGGGCGGTGAGGTATTCATGCAGCACGCCTGCCCAGCGCCAGGCGACGCGCGTGGCCACCATGCTGTTGCGCTGGTACTCGCAGTCGTTCATGCGGCAGGAGAACAGATACCCGTCCGCTGCGAGTTCGGGCCAGGCGAAGCCCTGCGGCACGCGCAGCTGCTCGTCGGCATCGATGAAAAGCAGGTAATCCGCCTGCGGGCGGGCCAGTTCCAGCGCCTCGTTGCGGTTGTGCGCGAAATTCTTCCAGGGCCGCTCGTGCAGGCTGCCCGGCACGTCCTGCAGGAAGTCGCGGACCACCTGCTGCGTGCCGTCCGTGGAGCCCGTGTCCACGATCACCCAGTGGTCGATGAGGGACCGCACGGAAGCGAGGCACCGGGCGATGACCGGTGCCTCGTTCTTCACGATCATGTTGAGGCAGATGCGGGGGCGGCTCACGGCGGTCAGGAGTGCAGGTGCCGGATCATCATCGCGCCAGGGCAGGGTACGCCCCGGCGCTGCAGGCTGTCACTGGCAGTAGGCTTCTGCCCTGACGCTGTCTGTCGTGTTGCAGTTGTATTTGCACGACCATTGGGTCGCGGACGCGCGGTGCGACGACGCCACGAAGTTCAGGAAGCTGTTCGAGAAGCACCCGCCGGAGACCAGGCTGCCGGAGCTGCAGGTCGCCGTCAGGTTTTCTTCGCCGCTGCCGCCGTTGCAGTTCGTCGTGGCGGAGGTATTGACCGTCAGCGATCCCACGCTGCCCGTCGCACCGGTGGCGCCCGTGGAGCCGGTCGGGCCGGTGGCTCCGGTCGGGCCCGTCGCGCCGGTCACTCCGGTGGCGCCCGTCGCGCCGGTCACGCCCTGGATGCCCTGCACACCCTGGGTGCCCGTGGGGCCGGTGGCGCCCGTCACTCCGGTGGAGCCGGTCGGGCCGGTGGCGCCCGTCGCTCCGGTCGTGCCCGTGGCGCCGGTCGGCCCCGTCGGGCCCGTGGCGCCGGTCGCACCCGTGACGCCGGTCAGGCCGGTCACACCCGTCGCGCCCGTGGCGCCGGTTCCGCTGGCCCCCGTGGGACCGGTCGCGCCCGTGGCGCCTGTGGCACCCGTGGCGCCCGTCACCCCGATGGCGCCCGTCGCGCCGGTGACGCCGGTCGGCCCGGTCGCACCCGTGGCGCCGGTCGCTTCCGTCGCGCCGGTGGCACCGTTGCCCAGGCCCGGAGCGCACTTCGTCAGCTGGCCGGTGGCGCTGTCATAGCAGGCCAGGTTGTTGCTGTTGGCCGTGGAGGGCAGGCCCGGAATGTAGACCTCGCCGGTGCCTTGCACACGCATGCGCTCCTGGCCTCCGGATCCCTTGATGACGAAACCCCCGCCCGCCGGCGGCGTGACGGTGATGTCCGCGGCCAGCACGCCGGCGGCGTGCAGGGCGAGAACGGAACTCAGCGCGGGGATGGCCCAGTGGCGGCTCAGACGGATCTTGGACATGGCAAACCCTCTCTCTTTTCTGGTCGGTGTGATGAATGTTGCAGGCCGCTGGGTGCGGCCCGGGTTGGATCAGCCGCGGCGGCGGGTGTGGGCCGCCAGTTCGCGCCGCTTCCAGAACATCGTTCCGGCCATCAGCAGCGACAGCAGCATGAGGCCGTACTCGCTCAGCGTGGGGATCGAGGTCAGCGCAGGTGCTGCCGCGCCGATCTGCACCGTGGGCGGAACCGAGGCGAAGTTGCGCACGACGGTGGCCGCGGGGCCGAGGTTGATCACGGCGGTGCCGCTGGCGGACACCAGTTGCACCGGCTGGCCGGCCGTGCCCTGCAAGGTGAGCGTGCCCAGCACGGTGATGTTCGCGCCTTGCGGCAGCACGAAGGTGCGCCCGGTGGTGCTTTGCAGCACGAGGTTCTGCACGACGATGGTGCCGCTCAGCTGGGAGGTATTGCCGGGATCGCAGCCGTCGCGCAGCACCAGCGTGTTGTTGCCCGTGTTCAGCGTGCCTGCGGCGACGACATCGCCGCCCACGGAGATCGTGCCGCCCGAGCCGGTCACGTTGGAGCCGGAACCGAAGGTGGCGGTGGAGTCCACCGACAGCGTGCCCCCGGTGAGGTTCAAGGTGCCCTGCATGTCGAGTGCCGTGCAGGCGATGTCCACGGCGCCGCCGGGAGGAACGTCGAGCGAGCCGCCCGGAGGCACGACCCATTGCGCGGCCGCCGGCGCGCAGAGAGTCAGGGCCAGCGTTGCGCCGGCCAGCCAGCGCAGGGAATGTCGAACCATGGGAAACCTCCTCTTCCGTCCACGGCCTCTGGAAGGGCCCGGTCCGGCGATGTGTTGAATGGATTGCAGCGACAGGCGTTCAGGGAAAAAACCTGTCTGCAGGACGGACCCCCTCATGCAAGTCCGACAAGTTCATTTGCAATTGTTCTATTTTGCTAGAACATAAATCAAAACTATGATTTTTTGTTACGGTTTTCCACTTACCAATCGTCTTTCACCGTAAGAACAGCCCCTCTTTTTGCGGACGAGTGGCCGGAAAGCCACGCCGCGAGGGTGCCGGTGACCACGACGGCCACCCCCAGCAGACCGAGCCGCAGGCCCGGAATACGCAGGTCCATGCTCCAGTGGAAGCTCTGCGGGTTCACCACATGCACCAGCACGGCCGAGACGGCCAGCCCCAGCCCCGTGCCGGCCACCGCGCCCACGGCGGTCCAGGCAGCGCCTTCCCCGGCCACCACCGCCAGCACCTGGGCCCGCGTGAGCCCCAGGTGGGCGAGCAGGCCGAATTCCTTGCGCCGCGCCAGCACCTGGGCCGAGAAGCTCGCCGCCACGCCGAACAGGCCGATGCCGATGGCCACCGCCTGCAGCCAGTAGGTCACGGCGAAGCTGCGGTCGAAGAGCGCCAGAGAGCGCTCCCGGATCGCGGCCGAGGTGCTGAACTCCAGCGCGGGGCCCGCGGCGGATGTCCCCTGCGCTCCCTGCCCCTGGGGGGGAACCGCCGCCGCGATGGCGGCGCGCAGCGCGGCTTCGTCCGCCCCGGGTGCGGGCCAGACGGCCAGGTCGTTGATGCGCGCATCGCCGGTGAGGCGGATGAAATCCGCGCGGTCCATCGCGACGGCGCCGAACTGGCGCACGTAGTCGCGCCACACGCCTGCTATGAAAAAAGTAGCAGAAGATTCAATGGATCCGGCGGCATGGAGGCCCAAAGATGCTGAAAGCGCGGGCCAGTCGGCGCCAGGCCGCACGCCGTACAGATCGACCACCGCCTCGCTCACGTAGACACCGATGCGGCCGGCGGGCACCGGCAGCGGGCCTTCGCGCAGCGGCAGCGATTGCGCCGGGCCCCGCGCGAGCGGGCGGGCCAGCAGGGCCACGGGAGGGCGGGCCGGATCCAGCAGCAAGCTGCTCACGCGCAGCGCCTCGGCGCGCTCCACGCCGGGCAGGCGCGCCACCGCCGCATCCCAGCCCGGCGGAAAGGCCGCGCCGTCGTCCCCCGCCGCAGCGCCTGCCGCGCGCACGTAGAGCGGCGCGGGCAGGGCCGCGTCCAGCCACTGCATGACCGAGCCGCGGAAGCTCGCCACCATCACCGTGAGCGCCACCGCCAGGCCCAGGCTGGCGACCACGCCCCCCACGGCCACCGCCGCCATGCCGCGCATGCGGCGCGCGCGCTCCAGCGCCAGCAGCGCCAGCGGCCTGCGGGCCGCCGCCGGCACCAGCGCGCCCAGCAGGCCATGGACCAGCACCGGCAGCAGCCCGATGCCGCCCACGAGCAGCAGGCCGACCGAGGCATACGCCCCCAGCGGAATGCCCGCCACCGGCGGCGCGAAGGCGAGCGCCACGCCCGCGGCCACGGCCAGCGCCGGCAGGCGCAGGCGGGGCTGCGAGCCCTGTGCGGCGCCCAGGCCCTTGAGGGTCTGGGCCGGCGGGAGCCGTTCGGCATCGCGCGCCGGCCACCAGCCGCCGGCCAGCGCGGCCGCGGTGCCGAGCCCGCCGTAGAGCAGCGCGGCGCCCGTGCTCCACTGCAGCGAAGGCTGCACGCCGTCGAAATAGCCGCCGCCCAGGTCGCCGCCCATCCAGCGCAGCGCCAGGGCCGCGAGCAGCGTGCCCAGGGCGATGCCCGCCGCGCTGCCCGCCACGCCCAGCGCCGCCGATTCGGCCAGCACCAGCGCCCGGCGCGCGCGCGGCGTGGCGCCCAGCACCGCCAGCAGCGCGAACTGCGGCGCACGCTGCGCCACGCTCAGCGCCAGCACCGAGAAGACCAGGTAGGCGCCGGTGAAGAGCGCCACCAGCGCCAGCACGGTGAGGTTCACGCGGTAGGCGCGCGAGAGGTCGCCGGTGCGCTGCGCCGTGTCCTGCGGGCGCACGACGGCGATCCGCGCGGCGTCGGCGGCGCCCAGCCCCAGGCCCTGCAGCAGCTCCGGCAGGGCGGCGCGGAAATCCTCGGCGCCGTGGCCGGGGCGCAGTTGCACGTCGATGCGGCCCAGCCGGCCGATGCGGCCGAAGAAATCCTGCGCGGCGCCGATGTCCATCACGGCCAGCGGGCCGCCCGCGGCCGCCACCGTGCCGGCCACCACGGCGCTGCGCACGGCCAGCCCGCTCTGCAGGCGCACCGCGCCGCTGCGGCCATCGGCCAGGCCCAGGGCCTGCATCGCCGCGGCGTTGAGGAACACCGTGGCGGGCGAGAACAAGGCGAGCCGGCCGGCGTCCGGGAAGGCGCGCGGCACCAGCTCGGGGGCCATGGCCGCGAGCCGCAGCGTGTCGGCGCCCACCACGCGCAGCGCCACCGGCGCCGCCACGGCACCCTCCGGCAGCGCCTGCGCCGCGATCTCCAGCACCGGCGCCGCGCGGGCCACCTGCGGGTGCAGGGCCACGCGGCCATAGAGCGCCTCTGGGAGGTCGCCCTGCACGGCGCGCAACTGCAGGTCGGGCTGGCCGCTGACGGCACGCACGGCCTGGGTGAATTCGGACAGCGCCGACGCGTGGATCACGTGCACCGCGAACGCGAGCGCCACGCCCAGCATCACCGACACCACGGCCGCCACCGCGCGCCAGGGGTGGTGGCGCAGTTCCTGCCAGGAGAAGGCGCGCAGCAGGGCGATCATGGAGAGGGCTCAGTCCGCCGGTGCCCCGGCGGCGGCGATGCCCCGGGCGGTGAGGCGCAGCACGCGGTCGGCGCGTGCCGCCGCCGTGGGCGAATGCGTGACCAGCACCAGGGCCGCGCCGTGCTCGCGGGTCTGCGCCACCAGCAGGTCCATCACGCGCCCGGCCGTGGCCGGGTCCAGGTTGCCGGTGGGCTCGTCGGCCAGCAGCAGGCCCGGGCGGTGCACCAGCGCCCGCGCGATGGCCACGCGCTGGAGCTGGCCACCGCTCAGCTGCTGCGGCAGGCGCGCGCCCAGGCCCTCCAGGCCCGCGGCGCGCAGCATGTGCTCCACGCGGCCGGGTTCGTGCCGGCCCAGCAGCATCAGCGGCAGGGCCACGTTCTGCGCCACGTCCAGGTGCGGCAGCACGTGGAAGGCCTGGAACACGAAGCCCACGTGCGCGCGCCGCCAGCGGGCGCGCGCGGCCTCGCCGAGCGTGCCGAGGTCGGTGCCCTCGTGCAGCACGCGGCCGGCCTGCCAGGAGTCCAGCCCCGCGAGGCAATTGAGCAGGGTGGATTTGCCCACGCCCGATTCGCCCACGATGGCGACGAACTCGCCGGCCTGCACCGCGAGGTCGACGCCCTGGAACACCGGCGCGTCGGGGCCGTAGCGCTTGGTGAGCCCCTGCGCCTGCAGCAGGGGCGCGGCGGGGGCCGCGGGCGCCGTCATGGCCCGGCGCGGAGCGCCGCCAGCGCGGCCTCCACCCATTGCAGCGGGGCGTCGGGCGCATCGCAGGCGATCGCGTGGCGCCAGGGCATGCCGCGCAGCCAGGTGATCTGCCGCTTGGCGAGCTGGCGCGTGGCGGCGATGCCGCGCTCCCGCAGGGCCGCGAGGGGCAGGGTGCCGGTGGCGGCTTCCTCGTCCAGCGCCTCCCAGGCCTGCCGGTAGCCCACGCAGCGCATGGCGGGCAGGTCCGGGTGCAGGTCGCCGCGCGCGCGCAGGCGCCGCACCTCCTCGACGAAGCCGCCGTCCAGCATGGCGTCGAAACGCTGCGCGATGCGCCCGTGCAGCCAGGCCCGGTCGGCCGGTTCCAGGGAAAAAAGCAGGCACCCCGGCGGACCTGCTGCATTGTCTGCTCTCTTTTTGATAGTGTGAAAGCTCGACAGCGACTGGCCCGACACCTGCCACACCTCCAGCGCGCGCTGGATGCGCTGGCTGTCGCCGGGCGCCAGGCGTGCCGCCGTGGCCGGGTCCACGCGCGCCAGTTCGGCGTGCAGCGCGGGCCAGCCCTCGGCGGCGGCTTGCGCTTCGAGGCGGGCGCGCACGGCCGCGTCGGCGGGGGGCATGTCGTCGATGCCGTCCCACAGCGCCTTGAAGTACAGCATGGTGCCGCCCACCAGCAGCGGCAGCGCGCCGCGCGCGCGGATCTCCCGCAGCAGCCGCTGCGCATCGGCCACGAACTCCGCCGCGCTGTAGGCCTGCAGCGGATCGCGGATGTCGATCAGGTGGTGCGGCGCCGCGGCCAGCTCCTGCGCCGAGGGCTTGGCCGTGCCGATGTCCATGCCCCGGTACACCAGGGCCGAATCCACGCTGACGATCTCCACCGGCTGCCGGGGCGCCAGCGCGCGCGCCAGCGCCAGCGCGCCGGCCGTCTTGCCCGAGGCCGTGGGGCCGGCCAGGGCGATATAGGTGGTGCAGGGGCTCATGGCTGGCGCTCCTCGCCGAAGCGCTGCACCAGCGTCCAGGCCACGAGGGCCAGCGCGCCGGCCCAGAAGGCCACGCCCTGCACCAGCGGCCAGACGCTGCCGTCCAGCCGCCAGCCCACCCAGCGGCCGATGGCGAAGGCCGCCAGCATCATCATGAAACCGTTCATCGCCGAGGCCACGCCCGCCGCCTGCGGGAACGGGCCCACTGCGCCCGTCTGTCCGCAGGGCTGGTGGATGCCGTGGCCCAGCATGTAGGCGTGGAAGGGCAGCAGCAGCGCCCACGGGCTGCGCCAGCCGGCCAGGGCCAGCGCCGCCAGCAGCACGCCGCCCGTGCCTGTGAGCGCGGCGCCGGCCGCGACCGTGCGGCGCAGGCCCAGGCGCTCCAGCAGGCGGCGGCACAGCAGGGTGCCGAGCAGGTAGGCGAACGCCGTGGACAGCAGCGCCAGCCCGTACTGCGTGCGCGAGGCGCCCAGCACCTCGATGAAAATGAACGGCGACGACGCGAGGAAGGTGAACAGCCCGCCGTACGAGGCCGTGGTGAGCAGCGAGAAGGCCCAGAACGTGGGGTGGCCGAGCACGGTGCGCCAGGTGCGCCACAGCGTGGCGGGCCGCAGCGCGAACGGGTTGCGCCGCGCGAGGGTTTCCGGCAGGCGCAGTGCCACCAGCGCCAGCGTGGCCGCCCCGTAGGCGGCCAGCACCGAGAGTGCGGCCCGCCAGCCCAGCCATTCGGTGAGCCAGCCTCCCAGCGGCGCGCACAGGCAGGCGATGAGGCCCAGCCCGGTCAGCGCCCGCGACATGGCGCGCGCGCCGGCCGGCGGCGCATACAGGTCGCGCACGATGGCCCGCCCCGCCATCACCACCGCGCCCATGGCCGTGCCCTGCGCCACGCGCCAGAGAATCAGCAGGTCCATCGACGGCGCGGCCACGCTGCCCAGCGATGCGGCCACGTAGATGCCCAGGCCCGCGAGCAGCACCGGCCGCCGTCCGATGCGGTCCGACAGGGGCCCCCAGACGAGCTGCGATCCGCCGAAGGCCGGCAGCAGCGCGCTCAGCGTGAGCTGTGCGGAGGCCACCGGGGCCCGCAGATCCTGGGTGAGCGCCGGCAGCGCGGGCAGGTAGAGATCGGTGGTGACGGGCTGGATGCTGAGCAGCAGCAGCAGCGCCAGCGCCAGCGCCAGCACGAGCACGAGCACGAGCACGGCGAGGCCGGGCGCCACGGGCGGCGGGGCAGCATCCGCCACCGGCAGGGACGGGGAAGTGGGCATGCCCTGAGCGTACCAGCGCGGCCCGTTCCGTCCGATCAGGGGCGTAAGCGGGGGGTGAACAGAATCGACCTCTCAGAGCCTGTTCACGATCTTTGTCTGACCGCTGACAATGACGTGGTGCGAACCAAGAAATATCCAAGCGATACGAGCCGCGAGCAATTCGAGATCATCAAGCCGATGCTGGAGAGTGCGCGCAAGAAGACCAAGCCGCGCACCGTTGACTTGTACGAGGTGTGGTGCGCAGTGCTGTATCTGCTGCGCACGGGCTGCCAATGGAGGGCACTGCCCAGCGACCTGCCCAACTGGCGTACCGTACATTCGTACTTCGCCAAGTGGAGCTTGCCCGATGAGCAGGGCGTCAGCCTGCTTGAGCAGGCTTTAAAAAAATCAGGTTGGCGCGGCCCGTGGGAGACTGGGGCGCAACGCCTCAAGCGCGTTCTTGATCATCGACGCGCAGAGTGTGAAGAACACTGACCCGGCGGCCTTGAAGGGCTATGACGCAGGCAAGAAGGTCTCGGGCATCAAGCGCCAAATCGCGGTGGATACGCAGGGGCTGCCGCACGCGGTGGCGGTGACGACGGCCGAGGTGACGGATCGCAAGGGGGCGCTGCTGGCGCTCACGCGCTGCACACCCAACCTGAGCCGGGTGCAAAGCCTGCTCGACGATAGCGGCTATGTTGGCCAGCCCTTCGCGCAAGGTGTGCAGGAAATCCTGGGCGGGCATGTGACAGTGCAGATTGCCAAGCGAAGCGAACTGCACACGTTCAAAGTGATGCCCAAGCGCTGGATCGTCGAACGCAGCTTTGCCTGGCTGGAGAAGAACAGGCGGCTGTGGAAGAACTGCGAGCGGCTGCTCAATACCAGCCTGCAGTTCGTCCATCTGGCCTTCCTCGCTCTGCTGCTCAGGAGATCGTGAACACGTTCTCAGGGCGATTCTGTTACCTGAACCCGCCGGACAACGCGCGCGTGATTGGCGTGGATGGTTCAATGCATGACCGTATCCCTGGATTCGGTATTGACGGCGACGTTGATTTTCTGGGCCGTATTCTGGTTGATCTTGTCGGTTTCAATGGCCGGCACTCCATTCTTGTTCACTGGAATGCCCGCCGCATTTTTGAAGGTTTTGTTCCTGTATGCGTATTCCGGGTACATGACCTTTTCTGGCGTGAAAACACGGTCGCCATTCTCCAGGCCATAATTTTTCTGCAAAGAGGACAATTTGGTGGACGGATAAAGCAGGTTGTTTGCCTCGGAGGTGCATCGATTGATGACGTCCAGCCCTAGGGAAGAAACATTTTTCAGGGCGGCTGCCTTGATTTCGCTGGGCAATGCTGCGGCAAAGACCAGGACATCGCTCTGCAATTCCGAGGCATCTGCCATTTCTTTGGAAGCTTGCGCTGCAATATCGGAGGTTGATTTCCGGGTGTATTTGATCTTGCTGGCGTCACCTTGGGTGACAGAGAAATCATCCCGGTGGATGATGTTGGCTTCGGCGCAGATGTCCAGGAAAGCCTTGGCTCTTTCGCAAGCGCCCTTGTCGATATCCACCAGGTGGATTTGGGCCCCCGAATGAATATGGTACATGATGGCGGACAGCGGGAAGCCGGCGCCGACGAATGAAATAGTCTTGTTTTTCAGATCCGGAATGGAGCTGTCTTTTGTCAGCAGGCGCAATTCATTCTCTGCCATCTTGTCATAATTGTCGAGGTATGGGAAAGCGAACTGATGGCTTTCCTGCATGCCGTCGATCTTGTTGCTGTTCGGAATGTCGAACACAATTCTTTTCAGGTGTGCCGTTTTGTCTTCTTTGTTGTTCGCACTGACATCCAGCGCAGGAATGCCTTGGTCTTTGTAAACGGCGAAGATGTAGTCCAGGGCCACTCTCTCCATTTCCCCTTCGGAGAGATTGGAGATTTCCCGCAGATCAGAGGATATGTCTTTCAATTCTCTCTGTACTGCCCGGGCCTCTTCGGCAGAATAATCTTCGTTGCAGGTCATCACAAGCGAATTCAGGCATTCATTGACCTCGTCGCAAGGTTCCAGCCCATTGGGAATGTAGGCCTGCGTACGATGGGGGTCATTCCTCACATGCTCCTTGTGCGCATCGAGTCGAGGTTTCATCCTGGCGTGAATGGTTCTGATCTTCTGAACGGTTTCTCCGACGCGCTCTTTATTGGCCTGGCTGGCAGGTGATAGTTTTTGGATCTTCGCGTTCCGGGGCGAAAGAACCTGTGAACTTTTGCCAGAGGCTCCGCTTCGGTTGGTTGGAATACTGATGGCATGTACGTTTGTCGAGAGCGTCTGAGCCGCTTTCGAACGGCCCCCAGCTTGCGCGTTCTGCAGCTCCGGCTGGGAGTCTTGATTTTTCGGCGGCACGGCGCGATTGGGTACTTTGATATGGGCAACAGGTTTCATGATCTTGTCGATTTCAGGTAGTAAAAGAGCGCACATGATCGACAGGAAGGACTCTGCCCATGTCCAGTGATGCGAAGGTCCGTCGTTTTCTGCGAAGCCGTTGATGGGGCGCTTCTCGCTTCTGACAACCCACTGGCTCATCCCGTGAACACACAACGGCCCGGCCCTCTATCCGGGGCCGCGGCATGGTTCCAGGGGGTGGATGCCACGCACACGGCCAAGTACGGCAAGAGCTGCTTCGGCTGCAAGCTCCGCGTGGGCGTCGATCGGCCTTGCGCACGGTGCCCCCGGACACGGGCATGCCTGTGCGTCTTTCCCCCCTCTTTGGCAACGGCATCCAGCGTGAGGCGCGGCGGCTCCATGGCATGGAGCGCAGCATCTGGCAGTGATGATCCTGCCGCAGCGCAGGGCATTCGCCGCGCCCGCGCTGGCCCTGCGAGGTACTCGCTTGTCGTTTCTCTCTTGGCATCTACCCCCTCTCAGGGGGTCAGGGCTCAAGAAGCTGCGCGCACGGCCTCGGCCACCTGGGAGGCCCAGGGCGTGGTCGGGCGGCCGATGAGCTGGCTCAGCTGCCGGCCCTCGTCGAACAGCGCGCCCTGCGCGGCGGCCACGTCGGACTGCGCCACGATGGCCGCGAGGGGCGGGGGCAGGCCCGCGCCTTCGAGGGTTTTGGCGTAGTCGGCCTCGGGCAGGTCGCGGTAGGGGACGGCCTTGCCCGCCACGCGCGAGATCTCGGCGGCCAGCTCGGCCAGCGTGTAGGCGCTGTCTCCCGCCAGTTCGTACACGCGGCCGGCATGGCCGTCCTGCGTAAGCACGGCGGCGGCCGCTGTGGCATAGTCCGCGCGCGCGGCCGAGGCGATGCGGCCTTCGCCCGCGGCGCCGAACAGCGCTCCGTGCTGCAGGGCCGGGCCCACGCCCGCCAGGTAGTTCTCGGTGTACCAGCCGTTGCGCAGCAGCACGTGGGGCACGCCGGAGGCCTTGAGCAGCGCCTCGGTCTCGACGTGCTCGCGGGCCAGCGCCAGCGCCGAGGTGTCCGCATGCAGCACGCTGGTGTAGGCCAGCAGTTCCACGCCCGCGCGCTGGGCCGCGTCGATGACGGTGCGGTGCTGGGCGGTGCGCTGGCCGACTTCGCTGCTGGACACCAGCAGCACCTTGCGCGCGCCCTGCAGCGCGGCGTCCCACGCCGCGGCGTCGGCGTAGTCGGCCTGCCGCACCACCACGCCGCGCGCGGCCAGGTCGGCCACCTTGGCGGGGTTGCGCACGGCGGCGACGATGCCGCTGGCGGGCACGCTGCGCAGCAGGGCTTCGATGGCAAGGCGGCCGAGCTGGCCGGAGGCGCCGGTGACGACGATCATGGGAATTCCTTGTGGAGAGTGGTCGGGACCGCGACAATAACCACCAAGCAAACTTTTCGTAAGTACCTACAAAAAGGTTAGTGAATGCGCCACGCTTCCCCTCCCGATTCCCGGACCGATGCCGCCCGCGCCGTGGCCGACGGTGCCGAAACCCCAACCGCCGGCGCCGAACCCACCTCCCTCGCCGCGCTCATGCGGCGCGGCGATGTCCTCGCCCCCACCTGCCCGTCGCGGGAGATCCTTCAGCACGTCACCAGCCGCTGGGGCGTGCTGGTGCTGGTGGCGCTGCACGACGGCACGCTGCGCTTCAGCGAGCTGCGCCGCAAGGTGGCCGGCGTGAGCGAGCGCATGCTCGCGCAGACGCTGCAGTGGCTGGAGCGGGACGGTTTCGTGGCGCGCAAGGCCTACCCGGTCGTGCCGCCGCACGTCGAATACAGCCTCACGCCGATGGGGCGCGAAGTGGGGCTGCACGTGCAGGCGCTGGCGGACTGGATCGGCGGACATCTGCCCGAGATCCTGGAGGCGCAGGCGCGCTCGGACGCCGTGGCGCGCGCCCGCGGCTGAGAGGCAGGTGGGGCGGCGCCGGCGCCGGAAGGCGGCCCGGCGTGCGTGTCAGGCGGAGGGCGCGGTGCCCGCCGGGGCGCCGGGTGCCGGGGCCTTGACCGGCACCGGCGCGACGGGGATGCGGAACAGGTCGGCCAGCGCCTCGCGGTACTGGGATTCGCCCACGCTGTTGGTGCTGTGGTGGGTGCCGCCTTCCACGAGTACGAAGCGCTTGGGGCCCTGCGCGGCGTCGTAGAGGCGGCGGCCGAGCGACGGCGGGATCAGGCTGTCCTCGCTGCCGTGCACCACGAGCAGCGGGGAGCCGATGTGGGCCACCTTGCGCACGGACTCGAAGCGCTGCGTGATGAGGCCGGAGATCGGCAGCCAGCCCCATTTGAAGGTGGCCACCACTTCGGGGATGTTGGTGAAAGTGCCCTCCACGATGGTGCCGCGCTCGTCGGGCACCATGGCGGCCAGATCGATGGCGATGGCCCCGCCCAGCGAGTGGCCGAAGATGTAGCGCGGGCTGGCGGGCGCGCGCGCCGCGAGCCAGTCCCAGGCGGCCCGCGCGTCTTCCAGCGCGGTGCTCTCGGAGGGCAGCGCGGGGCTGCTGCGCCCGAACCCGCGGTAGTCCACGGCCAGCACCGAAAACCCCATCTCCTTCATGCGCCGCATGCGCCCGGCCGATCCGGAGACGTTCCAGCGCGCGCCGTGCAGGTAGAGCAGCACCGGCGCGTCGGCGCGCTCGGAGGGCAGCCACAGGCCGTGCAGCTTTTCCGCCTTCCCGGAGGCGCGTGAATCGAAGGCGATCCAGACGTCTTCCATGTCGTCGGTGGACTGCGCGCCGCCCCAGGCCCGGTCGCTGGGCTGGAAGATCCATTCGCGCTGCTTCGCATCGAGGGTGGCACAGCCCGCCGTCACTGCGAGGGCGAGCGCAAGGGAGGAAAAGAGGGGCCAGCGTTTCATCGGAAGGACAGAGTCGGCTCGGGTGGAGAAAGTTCGGCAGGCCCCGGCGGGCCGGGACGCGGCCGGAGGGCCGGGGGCTGCTATGGTTTGGATAGCGCCCCGGGGCCGTGCGGCGTGCGGGCCCCGGGGTCCATGCAGCAAAAAACGCACCATGGCGCACCGGGTTGACGGGCCAAACCCCCGAAATGCCCCCGGGAAGACCCGCTCTTCGGGCCCTCCGGCGCCCGGGCCGCCCTGGGGGCGGGCCCCGCCCGCCGCCGGCCGTGCGTGCCATCATCGGTGGCGGCCCGGGATGGGGCGCGCGGCGGGGGCTGGGGCACCGATCGGGTGCGCGCCTTCGCCGCGCCTGCCGTCACCGGGCTGTCATGCGGCGCCGCCAGAGTGGCGCCTTTGCCATGGACCATCCCGAGGAGAAGAGACATATGACGACCCCGACATCCGCGCGCCGCCCGGCCGGCGCCACCGCATCCGCACGCCGCCGCCCCGCAGCCGCCGCCCGCGTGGCGCTGGCCGCCCTGGCGGCCGGAGCCGCCCTGTCGGCCTGCGGCGGCAACGACGACGGTGCGCAGCCCACGCTGAACGGCGGCAAGGCCCTGGTGATCGGCCACCGCGGCGCGGCCGGTTACCTGCCCGACCACACGCTGGAGGGCTACCGGCGCGGCATCGAGCTGGGCGCGGACTTCATCGAGCCGGACCTCGTCGCCACCAAGGACGGCGTGCTCATCGCCCGGCACGAGCCCAACATCACCACCACCACCGACGTGGCCCAGCGCCCCGAATTCGCCGGCCGCAAGACCCGCAAGACGGTGGACGGCGTGCAGGAAGAGGGCTGGTTCGCCTCCGACTTCACGCTGGCCGAGATCAAGACGCTGCGCGCCATCCAGCCGCTGCCGGACCGCGACCAGTCCTTCAACGGCCGCTTCCAGATCCCCACGCTGACCGAGGTGCTGGACCTCGCCCGCACCGAGGGCACGCGCGCCGGCCGCACCGTGGGCGTCTACATCGAGACCAAGCACCCCACCTACCACGCCAACCTGAACCTCCAGCTCGAAGACCGGCTGCTCGCCACGCTGTCGCAGTACGGCTACACCACCGCAGCCTCGCCCGTGATGGTGCAGTCGTTCGAGGTGTCCAACCTCAAGTACCTGCGCACCAGGACGCAGGTGCGGCTCGTGCAGCTCGTGGACGGCAACGACGTGAAGGCCGACGGCAGCATCGACCTCACCGCGCCCTACGACAAGCCGTACGACTTCGCGGTGGCGGGCGACCGGCGCACCTTCGCCACGCTGCTCACGCCTGAGGGCCTGCGCGAGGTCAAGACCTATGCCGACGGCATCGGCCCCTGGAAGCCCTACCTGATCCCGACGCGCCTGAAGGACGACAACAACGACGGCAAGCCCGACGACCTCAACGGCGACGGCGTGATCGACGAACGCGACCGCGTGACGATGGCCCCCACCCGCGTGGTGGCCGATGCCCATGCGGCGGGGCTGTTCGTGCACCCCTACACCTTCCGCAGCGAAGCCAAGCGCCTGGCCTCGGACTACAAGGGCGACCCGAAGGCCGAATACCGCCTGTTCTACCGCCTGGGCGTGGACGGCGTGTTCTCGGACTTCCCCGACCAGGCCAAGGCCGCGCGCGACAACTGACCGGCGTCGGCCGCCGCCCGCCCCGCGGCGGCGTTCGCCCCTGTCAGAAGCTGCGCTTGACGCCCAGGCTCAGCAGCGTCCGGCCCTTGCGGCGGCCCACGAGGCCGTCGAGCTGCCAGCCCGGCGCCCATTCCCAGAGCGCGCCGGTCTGGTAGGTGGGCGGGCCGTCGCGCTCGCCGAAGGCCTCCACGTGCGCCGTGACGGCGCCCCAGGCCGACTCCAGGGCCACGCCCCAGGTGGGGCGCCAGTTCCGGTCGGGCGTGTGCATCGCGCCGAGGTTGGCATGCACCGCGCCCCAGGAGGCCACGCAGGTGCCGAGCGCCGTGAGCGCCAGGGTACTGCCGTTCTCGCGGTAGGCATGGACCAGCCCGGCGCTGGACGCGGCATGGCAGCCGCGCTCGGGCGGCGGGGTCCACTGCCATTTGGCCTGCACGCCGCTCAGCGTGGTGTGGCCATGCAGGTCGCGGGCCAGCAGCGCGCCGAGCTCCAGCCCCGGCAGCGACTGCGGGGCGTAGGCCGGCGCAGCGAAGACCGCGCCGCGCTCCTGGTGCACGCCCTCCCACCACACCTCCACATGGCCTTCGCCGGGGGCGTTCACGCCGGCATCGTCCACCGTGAGCGGGCGGCCCGCATGCACGTGCGAGGCGCTGGCGGCCAGCGTGGCCAGGGCTGCGATCCCGTGGGCCGCGCAGGCTGCCCGCAGGCGAAGGGGAGGGTGGCGTGCGGACATGGCGGAGTCTCCCGGAGGGTGGGGCTGTGACTGGGGCGGGTGCCTCAGCGCCCCCGCAGGAACAGGGCGTCGAGTTCGCGCATCGACAGCTGCCGCCACGTCGGCCGGCCGTGGTTGCACTGGTCCGAGCGCTCGGTGACCTCCATCTGGCGCAGCAGCGCGTTCATTTCGTCGATCGTGAGGCGCCGGTGGGCACGCACCGCGCCGTGGCAGGCCATGGTGCCGAGGATCTCGTTGCGGGCGCGCTGCACCACGGTGCTGGCGTCGTGCGCCGCCAGTTCGGCCAGCACGCTGCGCGCCAGTTCCACCGCATCGCCCTGCGCGAGCGTGGTGGGCACCGCGCGCACCGCCAGCGTGCGCGGCGAGAAAGGCGAGACCTCCATGCCCAGCACCGAGAGCGTGTCGGCATGGGCCTCCGCGGTGGCCACCTCTTCGGGCGTCGCGGCGAAGGTGGCCGGGATCAGCAGCGGCTGGCTGGCGATGCGCTCGCTGGCATCCACCTGCGACTTGAGGCGCTCGTACACGATGCGTTCGTGCGCGGCATGCATGTCCACGATCACCAGGCCCTGGGCGTTCTCGGCCAGGATATACACCCCCTGGATCTGCGCCACCGCCCGGCCCAGCGGCCACGCCTCCTCCGAGGCGGTGGGGGCGCTGCCGGACACCGCGGCGGCCGGTGGCGGGAAGGCCTGCGCGCCGGCGGCCGGGGCGGGATCACCATCGGCCGGCTCCGCGGACTGCGGTGCGCCGGCGACCCCTGCTGCACCGGCCAGGCCTGCCTGCGGCCACCCATCGCGCGCCGGGGCCGCGCCGGGCGCATCGAAGGCGGCGGCTGTGCCCGCTCCCGTCGCCAGGGCGGCCCCGGGTGCCGGATCGCGGCGTCCCCAGAGGGCTTCGAGGTCGCTCACGCGGTGCCCGGGCCTTGCTTCAAAAGGTATAGCAGACTGTCTAATGAATCCGGCGGCATGGAGCGGTTTTGGCTCCGAAGATGCCACCGGGTTGCCGATGGGCGTGCCATCGGTCGCCGCCGCCGGCTGCGCCGCCAGCGCCTGGGCCCGCGGCACGGCCAGGGCGTTTTCCACCGCATGCCGCACGGCCTGGTGCACTTCGCGGCTGTCGCGAAAGCGCACTTCGATCTTGGTGGGGTGCACGTTCACGTCCACCCGCATCGGGTCGATGGACACGTAGAGCGCGTACACGGGCTGCTTCTGGCCGTGCAGCACGTCTTCGTAGGCGCTGCGGGCCGCGTGGGTGAGCACCTTGTCACGCACGAAGCGGCCGTTCACGTAGCAGAACTGCTGGTCGGCGCGCGAGCGGGCCGCGTCCGGCAGGCCCGCGCGGCCGGACACGGTGACCGCTCCCGAGCGGTGCTGCACGGGCACGGAATCGCGCAGGAAGTCCTCGCCCAGCACATCGGCGAGGCGCCGCGCGAGCGCCGCTTCCAGCGCTGCGGGGTCTGCGGCCGCCTGCCCATCGCCGATGCCGCCGCCGTGGGCGTCCAGGGCCGGGCCGGGCTCGCGCGCCAGCGTGGCGCGCCACTGCTCGACCAGCTTGCCTTCGTGCCAGATCGCGAAGCCCACGTCCGGACGGGCCAGCGCATGGCGGCGCACCGCCTCGATGCAGTGGGCGAGTTCGGTGGCATCCGTCTTCAGGAACTTGCGCCGCGCGGGCGTGGAGAAGAACAGCTCCTTCACCTCCACCGTGGTGCCGCGGCTGCGCGCGGCGGGGCGGAGTTCGCCACTGCGGGCATCGAGCAGGAAGGCCGTGGGCCGGTCTTCCGTGCGCGAGAGCAGCGCCATCTCCGACACCGACGCGATGGCGGCCAGCGCCTCGCCCCGGAACCCCATGGTCGCGACCGATTCCAGGTCGTGCAGATTGGTGATCTTGCTGGTGGCGTGCCGGCGCAGGGCGACCGGCAGTTCCTCGGGCGGAATGCCGCTGCCGTCGTCCTCCACAGCGATGAGGCGCACGCCGCCGGCCAGCAGCCGCACGGTGACCTGCGTGGCGCCCGCATCGAGCGCGTTGTCCACCAGTTCGCGCACGGCCGACGCGGGCCGTTCCACCACTTCGCCCGCGGCGATCTGGCTGATCAGTTCATCGGGCAGATCGCGGATGGGGCGGCGTGGCGCGGCGGGCTCTGTGGTCATTGGGCGGCATTGTAGGCAGTGCGGTTAGAGTGATGCGCCGCGCCGGCGGGTGCCCTGCCGCCCGCCGGGGCCGGGGCGCCGGTACGCCGCCCATCCGCTTCTTTCCGCATCCCTCCCGAAGGTCCCGCCTTGGAAATCATCCAGTTCCTCATCGATTTCATCCTGCACGTCGACAAGCACCTCGCGGCCTTCGTGGCCGCCTACGGTCCGTGGGTGTACGCGCTGCTGTTCATCATCGTTTTCGTGGAAACCGGCGTCGTCGTCATGCCCTTCCTGCCCGGTGATTCGCTGCTCTTCATCGTGGGGGCACTTTGCGGCGCGGGGCTCATGAGCTTCCCCATCGCCTGCACCGTGCTGCTGGTGGCCGCCATCCTGGGCGACCAGTGCAACTACACCATCGGCCGCTACTTCGGCCCCAAGGTCTTCCAGTGGCCCGATTCGCGCTGGTTCAACCGCCGTGCGTTCGACCAGGCCCATGCGTTCTACGAGCGCTATGGCGGCGTGACCATCGTGATCGCGCGCTTCATGCCCTTCATCCGCACCTTCGCGCCGTTCGTGGCAGGCGTGGCCGAGATGAACCGCGCGAAGTTCACGGCCTACAACGTGGGCGGTGCGCTGCTGTGGGTGCTGGGCATCTGCACGGCGGGCTATTTCTTCGGCAACTTCCCGTGGGTGCAGGCCAACCTGGACAAGATCATCTGGGCGCTGATCCTCGTGCCCGGCCTGATCGCCGTGTTCGGCGCATGGCGCGCCGGCCGCCAGCAGGCGGCCCGAACGGTCTGAACGCGGCCCCGGCGCGGCATTCCCGCCGCCGGGCGCTTTCCGTCAGCGCATCGTGCGGCGCAGCCACTGCAGCAGCTGGCGGTTGACGAACTCCGGGTTGTCCAGGTTGGAGATGTGGCCCGCCCCGGGCACCAGCACCGCGTCGCAGCCGATCACCTCGGCCATGTGATCCATCTCGCGCGGCGGGCGCGGGATGTCTTCGTCGCCGCACATCAGCAGCGTGGCCTCGGGATCGAGCCCCGCCAGCGATTCGAGCGCATCGGCGCGGCCGAAGATGATGCGCCCGAGCGGCACCACCGAGGCGCGCAGCCGATCGGCGGGCATCGCGGCCAGGCTGCGCGCGAAGGCCGCCGGGCGCGGTGCGGCAGGGTCCGTGCCGGGCCGGAAGAAGATCGGGACGATGGCATTCACCAAAGCCGGCGTGATCTGCCCTGCGGCCTCGATCGCGTCGAGCATGCCGAAGTAGCGCAGCCGCGTGGTGTCCGGCTCGGCCCCGAGGTAGGTGTCCATCATCACGAGGCTGCGCACCCGCTCGGGCGCCAGCAGGGCCAGCTCCGCACCCCACATGCCGCCGACCGACAGGCCCACCACCGCGCATTCCTCGATGTCCAGCGCGTCCAGCAACGTCAGCATCTGCGCGGCCAGGCCCTTCAGATCCCGTGTGTCCGCGGGCAGGGCGCCCGAGGAGCCGTGGCCCCACAGGTCGGGGGCGATCACCCGGTAGTGGCGCGACAGCGCCTGGATCTGCGGCTCCCACATCGACGAATCCCAGAGATAGCTGTGGCCCAGCAGCACGACGGGTCCCCTGCCGCGGTCCTGGTAGCGCAGATGGCAGCCTTCGGGCGTGGTGAGGTGGAAGGTCTGCGAAGCGGCGAAAGCGCTGAAATCGTTGCCGGGTACCGCATGGCCCGAGGCCATGGCCGAGGGCAGGGCCAGCAGCCGCAGCGCCGCGCGGCGGCGGTTCATTTTGGGAGGATGGGGCGGATTCCCGATTCGCAGGACCCGTGGGCATGAGGGCATGGGCGCGCTTCCACAAAAAAAAGAGAAGGCGGATGCTAGCGGCTGCTAGGCTGCGCGAGCGCGCTCTGGGCATGCACAAGCCTGCATTGCCGTATAAATTAAATTTTGGTTGACGGTGAGTGAGGCCCATTAACCGAAGGGGCAAGAAAACAAAAAGCCCGCACGGCGCAGAGCCGTGCGGGCTTTCCGGAAAAGGTTCTCATGCCGGGAAGGCGTGCCTTCCGGAAGAGCGATCAACGGCGGCGTTGGTCGCGGTCTTCGCCCAGTTCGTGGCCGATGAGGGCACCGGCAGCGGCCCCGCCCACAGTGGCGGCGGTGCCGCCCACAGCGCTACCCAGCACGCCACCGGCCACGGCGCCTACGCCGGTACCGAGCTGTGCATTCGTGGGGTTGGAAGAGCAGCCGGCCAGGCCCAGGGCGGCGACACAGGCGGCGGCGGTGAGGAAGTGGCGGTAGTTCATGGTGTGCTCCTTGTGTAGAGGTGGAGGCTGGGGGTGGCCCCGTCGCCCATGTCCGCACTATCTCCCCGGGCGGGCCCGGCGCGTGTAAGCAGGTCAAGCCGCCGGTTGTAGGACGTTACTGTCCCGCTGCGCGCGCCGCATCCCGTTGCACGCGCCCGGCCGGGCCGGGCCCTGCGCAGGCACCGCGCAGGAGGCTATCCGGGCGCGAGGCAGAGCGTGAGCAGCAGCGAGGCGTCGCTCAGCGCCCGCAGCGAGTGCGGCGCGCGCGCCTCCAGGTGGATGAAGTCGCCCGCGCGCAGCAGGCTGGCGCCCGAGGCGGCGTGGAACTCCACTTCGCCCTCCAGGCACTGGATGGTGACCTCGCCGGGCGTGTCGTGCTGGCGCAATTCCTTGCCTGCGGGCAGCACCGCGCGGATGACTTCCAGTTGCGCGGCCTTGATGATGGCCGAGGTCGCCGTGCGGGCGAGGTCGGGCCCCAGGGGGCGGATGCTGACGATTTCGGCGGAACGGGCGTGCTGCAAAGCCATGGGGCCTCCTGCTGCCCCGTGGGCGGGGCGTTTCGTGGGGATGGAGCCACTGTGGCGCAAGGCCACGCGCGTGGCAACCCAGAAGACCCGCAGCGGGCGGCGGGGGCCGGAGCGCGCGCGGCTCCGGCCGGTGCCTCACACCGAACGGCTGCGCGCCAGCGGCGGGTTCTTGGCGAAGTACCGCGTGATGCCGCGCATGAGCGCGTCGGCCAGTTGCTGCTGGTAGGCCGCGGTGCGCAGCTTGGCCTCTTCCTCGGGGTTGCTGATGAAGGCCGTTTCCACCAGCACGCTGGGGATGTCCGGGGCCTTCAGGACCGCGAAGCCGGCCTGCTCCACGCGCGGCTTGTGGAGCTTCGCCATGTTGCCGATCTCGCCGAGCAGCACGCTGCCGAGCTTCAGGCTGTCGTTGATCTGCGCGGTGGTGCTCATGTCGAGCAGCGCGCTTTGCACGTGGCGGTCCTGCGACCGCACGTTGAGCCCGCCCACCAGGTCGGACTGGTTTTCCTTGTTGGCCAGCCAGCGCGCCGCGGTGCTGGACGCGCCGCTCTGGCTCAGCGCGAACACGCTGGCGCCCCGCGCGGCCGGCGTGGTGAAGGCATCGGCGTGGATGCTCACGAACAGGTCGGCCTGCACGCGGCGTGCCTTCTCCACGCGCACGCCCAGCGGCACGAAGAAATCGGCGTCCCGCGTGAGGAAGGCCCGCATCGGGTTGCCGCCGATGGTGGTGGCGTTGATGCGGTCGCGCAGCAGGAAGGCGACCTTCAGCACCACGTCCTTCTCGCGCGTGCCGCCGGGCCCGGTGGCCCCCGGGTCTTCGCCGCCGTGCCCGGGATCGAGCGCCACGATGATCAGCCGGTCGGTGGCGCGCGCGATGGCCGGCGCGGCGGGTGCTCCGGCCGCGCCCGAGTGGGGAGGCGACGGCGCCGCCGCCACCGCGGGCGGTGCGGCCGCCGGCGCGCCCGAGGGCGTGGCCACGGGCGCGGTGGTGCCCGGGACGGGGGTGGGCAGCCCGCCGGCAGGGGCGGGGGCCGCCGCCGTGCCGGGGCGCTGGCTGTGCTGTGCGATCAGGTCGCCCAGCGGGTCGCCCGCCGAGCCCGGCCGCGCGGCGGCGATGTTGGGCAGGGGGGCGGGCGTGGGCGGCGGCAGGCCCACGGCGGCGGCGCCCGGCGCGGCGTCGCGCAGGCGCTCGGCGATCAGGGTTTCCAGCGGATCTTCGGGATCGGCCGGGTAGAGGTCGAACACCAGCCGGTGCTGGTAGGCCGCGATGGGCGGCAGGGTGAAGACCTGGGGCAGGGCCGCGCGTTTGAGGTCCACCACCAGCCGCACCACGCCCGGCGCGTTCTGGCCGACGCGGATGCCCGCGATGTTGGGGTCGTCGGGCTTGACCTTGGCCACCAGCTCGCGCAGTTCGGGGTTCAGGTCGATGCCTTCGATGTCCACGGCCAGGCGCGGGGGCGTGGCCACGAAGAACTG
Organism: Paracidovorax konjaci; assembly: GCF_900112675.1. Lineage (GTDB taxonomy): Bacteria > Pseudomonadota > Gammaproteobacteria > Burkholderiales > Burkholderiaceae_C > Paracidovorax > Paracidovorax konjaci. Next base: position 451,130 of record NZ_FOMQ01000001.1, read on the forward strand.
CTTGGCGGAGAGCTGCCGGTCGGACTCGATGGTGACCCGTGAATAGTCCTGCGCGGGCCAGACGCGCACGGCGAGGATGCCCGCGCCGCGTGCGATCTGCTGCGTGCCGAGCAGGAGCACCAGGGTGCCCGCGCGCAGCAGTTCGCGCCGCGACGGGCCGGGCAGGCCCGGGCGGGGCGCCTCGGGAGGGGGAGTGGTGGAAGTGGCGTCGTCGCTCATGCTGTCGTGAGTCCTTGCACCAGGGTGCGGCCGAGGGGCGTGCCGGCGCGCAGGAGCACCTGCCGCGCCACGTCTCCGCCATCGTACGCATCGCCGGCGTCGCCCGAGGCTTCAATGTGTATGGCGAGATCGGCCGGGGGGATCAGCCCCGCCGCCTTTTCGGGCCACTCCGCGATCTTCAGGCCCGGGCCCGCGAAGATGTCGCGGAACCCCGCGTCCTCCCACTCGCGCGGATCGCTGAAACGGTAGAAGTCGAAGTGCCATGCCGCCCGGCCCCCCGCCTCGTGCGGTTCGACCACGGCGTAGGTGGGGCTCTTGATGCGGCCCTGCACGCCCAGCGCGCGCAGCAGGTGCCGCACGAAGGTGGTCTTGCCCGCGCCGAGGTCGCCGTGCAGGGTGATGAAGGCGTCCGCGAGCGCGGGCTGGCCGGCGAGCCGGCCGGCGAAGGCGGCGGTGTCGTCCTCGGTCCGCCAGACCAGGGCCAGGCCGTCGGGCGGGGGAGGGCTTTCTACAATCCCGGGGTGATGTCGTGCAGCAGTCAACTCGTTCCTCAAATGCAAGGCTGGGCCCGCGAACTGGGATTTTCCCAAATCGGCGTCGCGGGCGTGGATTTGTCGTCCGCGGAGCCGGGATTGATGCAGTGGCTGGCCCAGGGGTTCCATGGCGACATGCAATACATGCAGGCCCATGGGCTCAAGCGTGCGCGCCCGGCCGAACTGGTGCCCGGCACGGTGAGCGTGATCACCGCGCGCATGGACTACCTGCCGCAGGCGACCCTGGGCCGCTCGCTGGAGTCGGGCGGCACCGGCACCGGCCTTGGAATGGAACGCGGCGGCTGGCAGGCCGTCGAGTTCGCGCGGCTGGACCGGCCCGGCGAAGGCATCGTCTCCGTCTATGCCCGGGGGCGGGACTATCACAAGGTGCTGCGCGCGCGGCTGCAGAAGCTCGCGGACCGCATCGCCGCCGCCGTGGGGCCGTTCGGCCACCGCGTGTTCACCGACTCCGCGCCCGTGCTGGAGGCCGAGCTGGCGCGCCGCAGCGGACAGGGCTGGCGCGGCAAGCACACGCTGGTGCTCAACCGCGAAGCCGGCTCCATGTTCTTCCTGGGCGAGATCTACGTCGATCTGCCGCTCGCGCCCAGCGGGCCCGTCACCGCGCACTGCGGCTCCTGCCAGGCCTGCATCGACGTCTGCCCGACGCAGGCCATCGTCGCCCCGCAGCGCGTGGATGCGCGGCGCTGCATCTCCTACCTCACCATCGAGCATGCGGGCGCCATCCCCGAGGCACTGCGGCCGCTGATGGGCAACCGGGTCTACGGCTGCGACGACTGCCAGCTCGCCTGCCCCTGGAACAAGTTCGCGCAGGCGAGCACGGTGCCCGATTTCGACGAGCGGCCCGCGCTGTCGGGCCGGCCGCTGGCCGAGTGGTTCGCCTGGGACGAGGCCACCTTCCTGCGCCGCACCGAGGGCGGCCCGATCCGCCGGATCGGCCACGAGCGCTGGCTGCGCAACGTGGCCGTGGCCCTGGGCAACGCGCTGCGCGCCACGGGCGATCCCGCCCTGCGCGCCGCGCTGGCCGCGCGTGCCGAAGACCCCAGCGCGCTGGTGCGCGAACACGTGGCATGGGCCTTGATGCAGGAACCGCTCCATGCCGCCGGATCCATTGAATAGTTTGCTATTAAAAATATAGCAATCGGAGTTCGTGCCTCAGGGCCGCAGCACGCCGAGCGCGAAGGGCAGGCTCAGCACGCCGAGCACGGTGGAGAGCGTCACCAGACCCGCGACATAGGGGCCGTTGTAGCCCATGCGCGCGGCCAGCACGTAGCAGGTAGACGCCGTGGGCAGCGCCGAGAACGCCATCAGCACCGTGGTCTGCACGGTGTCGAGCCCGAACCAGCGCGCCATCAGGAAGGCCACCAGCGGCTGCACCAGGTGGCGGATCGCCAGCACCGAGACCGACAGCAGCTTGCTGCGCGTGAGCAGCCCCAGCTGCATGCCCGCGCCCGCCGACATGAGCCCCAGCGCGATCGATGCGGCGCCGACCCGGTTCACCGAAGGCTCCATCCAAGCGGGGATGCGGAAACCCAGCAGGTTGGCGACCAGGCCCGAGGCCGTGGCGATGATCAGCGGGTTGCGCGCGAGTTCTTTCAGGAAGCCGTGGCTGCCCGCGCGCGCCATCGGCCACACGGCCGCGATGTTGAAGAGCGGCACGCACACGCCGATCAGCACCGCGATCAGCAGCAGCCCCTGCGCACCCGCCAGCCGCTCTGCCAGCGCCAGCCCGATGAACGAATTGAAGCGGAACGCCACCTGCGCGCTGGCCGCATGGTCACGCTCGTCGAGCCGCCCCGCCAGGCCCGGGATGCGGGGCAGCAGATAGGCCAGCGCGATGCCGCACAGGCCCGTGAGCACGCCCGCCGCGATCAGCCCCGAAGCCTCGCCCACCTGGATGGGGCTCTTCACGATGGACTGGAACAGCAGCACCGGGAACAGCAGGTAGTACACGAGGCTCTCGACCGGCTGCCAGATCGACCGGTTGAGCGGGGTGTATCGGCACACCAGGTAGCCGAAGAGGATGAGCGAGAAATCGGGAAAGAGCAGCTGGGCGTAGTTCACGGACGCAGGATACCCGGCGCCCCGTGCGGGCAGGCGCCGCCGTCCGGAATCCGCCGTCCGCGGGCCTGGCTTCGGGGCCGGGCCCGCCGGTCAGTCCTTGGCCTTGAGGACCTTGGCGCCGTCGACGATGGCTTCGAGCACCTTCTTCAGCCCGCGGTTCACGGGCTTGTCCTGGCGCAGGATGATGGCCAGCGTGCGCTTGAGGCGCGGGCGCAGGGGCCGCATGTCCAGATCCTTGTGCTTGCCCGCCCCGGTCACGGCCATGCGGGGCAGCACCGCGCAGCCCAGGCCCGCAGCCACCATCGCCTTGATGGCCTCGACGCTGTCGAATTCCATCGCGGGAGTGCCCAGCGGGCCGCCGCCCTGGCGCAGCCAGTCGTCCACCAGCGTGCGCGTGGTGGTGCCGGTGCCCAGTTTCACCAGCGGCTGCTCGCTCAGCATCTCGGCGGTCACCGTCGCGGGCCAGTCGCAGGTGCCCTTGCGGCAGATGGCGACGAAATCGTCCTCCAGCACCGGCGTGGCGGCCAGCGCGCGGGACGTGACCGGCAGCGTGACGAGGGCCACATCGACGATGTTGCCTTCGATCTGCCGCACGTAGTCTTCCGTGTTGCCGGTGCTCACCACGATCTGCAGCGAGGGATAGCGCTTGCGCAGATCGCGCAACACCGCCGGCAGGAAGTAGAGGCAGGGCGTGAGCCCCGTGCCGAGGCGCACCGTGCCCGACACGCCTGCCGCATGGAAGGTCGCAGCGCTGACCGCGTTGGCCACGGCCGTCGCCACGTGCGGCACCTGTGCCAGCAGATCGGCCCCCGCAGGCGTGGCGCTCACGCGCCGGCCCACCCGTTCCACCAGCCGCACGGACAGCGAGCGTTCCAGCTTCTTGACTTGCACACTGACGGCCGGCTGTGTCAATCCCAATCGCTCGGCCGCCGCTGAAAAACTCCCCAGCTCGAGCACCAGCGAGAAGGTGCGGAGCTGCTCTAGATCGATGGTTGTATCCAAGATATTTTTTATGGTTCGTATAAGAAATAAAACCTTCTCTTATGGAAGAGCCGGCGGGAAGATTGAAGTAGAAAGTCAGTCCGTCCGCACAACAAGTTTGTTTCCAGTGTTGCAGTGCCATCGATCCTCGCCCGTTGACGGGCTTCCACGCGCCCCGTCCTTCCGCACGGCTACCCAGAATCTGCTGTCCATCGACGGCTGGCCCCGCACCGACATCGAGAGCCTGCTCGGCATGGCCGAGGACATCCGCCGGTATCCCGGCGAGTTCGCCTACAGCCTGGCCGGCACGCTGGTGTGCACCGTGTTCTTCGAGCCCAGCACCCGCACCCGCCTGAGCTTCGAGGCGGCGGCGCACCGCCTTGGAGCCCGCGTGCTGAGCGTGGGCGACATCCAGACCACGCGCGTGGGCCTCGGCGAGAGCGTCACCGACACCCTTCGGATGGCCGGCTACTACGCGGACCTCGTGGTGGCCCGCCACGCCGAGGACGGCATGATGGAGCGCATGGCCGCCGCCGTGGACGTGCCGCTGATCAACGCGGGCGAGGGCCAGGGCAGCCACCCCACGCAGACGCTCATCGACCTGTTCACCATGCGCAAGCATTTCGGCGGCCTCGACGGCCTGCGCGTGGGCATCGCCGGCGGGGTGCGCTACTCGCGTGCAGCCAAGTCGCTGTTCGCGGGATTGCGCGCATTCCGCGATGTCCGCCTCCATGTGGTCGATGCCGTGGGCGATGCCGACGCCGACGCCGCCGCGGCACCGATGCCTGCGCTCTCCCAACTGGCCGGTGCCGACGTGCAGGAACACGCCTGCGTGGCCGACATGCTGGGGCAGGTGGATGTGCTGTACGTGGTGCGGGTCCAGCGCGAGCAGTACCGCGAACCATCGACGTATGAACAGCAGCTGCGCCGCTGCCGCGTGACCCGCGACCTGCTGCGCGGCGGCCGGCGCGACATGGCGGTGCTGCACTGCCTGCCGCGCGGGGAAGAACTGCCGGAGGAGGTCGACGAGACCCCGTTCAATCACTACTTCCGCCAGGCCGCCAACGGGGTGGCCGTGCGCATGGCGGTCCTGCAGCGCTACCTGGGCCGCTCCCGCCTGTCCACGGCCGCCCTCATGGGGCAGAGCCTGTGCGTGGACATCGCACCGACGCAACCGGCCAAGCCGTCGCTCGCATGGTGATGCTCTGGAGCGCCGCGCTGGCGGGATTGGGGGGCATCGTCGGCATCGTCGCCGTCACGGTGGGCGGCGGCGTCACGCTGGGTGTGCCTTTGCTGCTGCTCATGGGGCAGCCGGCAGCCACGGCGATCGCGACCGTCAAGTTCGCGCTCATCGGCTCCTTCGTCACGGGCGCGCTGGCCCACCGCCAGGGACAGCGATCGCATGTCGAGGTGCCCTGGATCCTGTGGCCGCTGTGCGTGGTGGGCTCCGTCTCGGGATCGCTGATGGTCACCGGCATGGACGAGCGGCTCCTGAAGATCATGGTGGTGGCGCTGATGGCCGTGGTGCTGTGGATCACCTACCGCACCGACCTGTCCGCCGCGCCGGTCATGCCGGCGCAGGCCCGGCCACGCATCTCGTGGACGGGCGTGGCCACGGTGTTCGCGCTGTGCGTCTATTCCGGCTTCTTCGGCGCGGGCTTCGGCACCTTCCTGATCTTTGCGCTGATGCACTTCTTCGGCCTCAATTTCGCGCAGAGTGCCTCGGTGATGACGCGCATCAACCTGCTGGTGGTGGGCGCTTCCGTCAGCACGTTCGCGAGCAGCGGGGTCATCGATTTCAAGCTGGGCATTCCGCTCATGCTGGGCTGTGCCGTGGGTGGCGTGATGGGTGCATGGACGGCGAAGACCCTGCCGCCTCCGCGCATGAAGGCGGTCTTCCTGGTGTTCACCATCCTGCTGGGCACCAAGCTGTTGTGGGACGCCATGGCCCTTGCATGAGACCGGGCGCGCCCCGAGAACGCTACCGCCGAGTCGCAGGGGAGCGGGCCATTTCCAGTCAAGGTGACGCAGCATGCAATGGGTGCGGGAAATCCCTCATCCAGGGAGGGGGCTGCATGGAACGATGTCGGCGCATCAACGCTTAGGATGCGCTGACGTTGTTTTCATGCAGTTACAAGGAGAATTCATGCACCGCCGAAATTGGGTTGGACTCGTCCTCTTCGCCACTGCGGGCTGCGCCTGGGCCCAGGCCTATCCTTCGAAGCCGGTCAAGCTGGTGGTGCCTTTCGCACCGGGCGGCACCACGGACATCATTGCGCGGGTCATCGCCGACCCGCTGTCGCGTGCCATCGGGCAACCGGTGATCGTCGAAAACAAGGCGGGTGGCGGCGGCATCATCGGTGCCGCGGAGACGGCGAAGGCCACGCCGGACGGTTATTCGCTCGGGATCGCCACGGTATCGACCACCGCCGCCAATCCGGCCATCAACCCGCGCACGCCCTACAACCCGCTGACCGACTTCACGCCGATCATCAACATCGCCGCGACGCCGAACATCATCGCAGTGCACCCCAACTTCCCCGCCAAGGACTACAAAAGCTTCTTCGCGGAAATCAAGAAGGTGCCGGGCAAATATTCGTATTCGACCTCCGGCACGGGCGGCATCGGGCACCTGCAGATGGAGCTCTACAAGAGCCTCACCAACACCTTCGTCACGCACATTCCCTATCGCGGCGCGGGCCCGGCGCTCAACGACACCGTGGCGGGGCAGGTGCCGATGATCTTCGACAACCTGCCGTCGGCGCTGCCTTTCATCAAGGAGAACCGCCTGGTGCCGATCGTCGTGGCGGCGCCTCAGCGTGTGGCCGCCCTGCCGAACGTGCCGACCTTCAAGGAGATCGGGCTGGAGCCGGTGAACCGCATGGCCTACTACGGCATCCTGGGACCCAAGGGCCTGCCGAAGGACGTTGTGGACAAGATCAACGCGGGCGTGCGCAAGGCCCTGGAAGACCCCGCCGTGCGCAAGCGCATCGAGGACACCGGCTCGCTCATCGTGGCCAATACGCCCGAGCAGTTCACCGAGCAGATCAAGGCCGAGTTCGAGGTCTATAAGGGCGTCGTGCAAAAGCAGAAGCTCGTGCTCGACTGAGCGCCCCGATTCCCGATCGCAGTGCACCGGGCCACGGCGGGCCACCGCCGTGGCCTTTTCCATGGGCGGTCCGGCCGCGTGCTAACGTCGCGCCATGACCCTTTCGCAAGCCAGCCAGGACGCCATCGACGCCTTCATCGATGCCGTGTGGCTGGAGGACGGCCTCTCCCGCAATACGCTGGCGGCCTATCGCCGCGACCTGTCGCTCTATGCAGCGTGGCTGCAGGAGCACATGCCCGGCACCGCGGGCGCTCTCGACGCGACGGCGGAGCACCACCTGCAGGCCTATTTCGCCGCCCGCCATGCGGTCACCCGCGCCACGTCGGCGAACCGGCGCCTGACGGTGCTGCGGCGCTATTTCCAGTGGTCCCTGCGCGAACGCCGCATCGCCGCCGATCCGACCGTGCGGCTGCAGGCGGCCAGGCAACCGCTGCGGGTGCCCAAGACCTTGTCGGCCGCCCAGGTCGAAGCCCTGCTGCACGCTCCCGACACCGGCACGCCGCTGGGCTTGCGCGATCGGGCGATGCTCGAACTGATGTATGCCAGCGGCCTGCGCGTGACGGAACTGGTCACGCTCAAGACCTACCACGCGGCGCTGTCCGAAGGGGTGCTGCGCGTGATGGGCAAGGGCAGCAAGGAGCGGCTGGTGCCGTTCGGCGAGGTGGCGGCGGAATGGCTGCAGCGGTATCTGTCGCAAGCGCGTGCGGAGATCCTCGCGGGCCAGCAGACCGACGATCTGTTCGTCACGCGGCGCGGCGCGGGCATGACCCGCGCGATGTTCTGGGTGGTCGTGAAAAAGCACGCGCAGGGCGCCGGCATCACCGTGCCGCTCTCGCCGCACACGCTGCGGCACGCCTTCGCCACCCACCTGCTCAACCATGGGGCGGACCTGCGCGTGGTGCAGTTGCTGCTGGGGCATGCGGACATCTCCACCACCACGATCTACACCCACGTGGCGCGCGAGCGGCTCAAAGCCCTGCATGCTCAGCACCATCCGCGCGGTTGAGCCGGTCAGCCGGCGGTCGGGCGGGCAGGGGCGGCGCAGGGCACTCCCACGCGGAATCCTCCGAAACCGCAGCCCGCATCACATGCCGTGCGGCCATCGCGGACGATGGGCACGCACAATCGCTCCATCGTGGTCTTTCTCTGGAAACGGTGGTTGTGATGATTGAATCGTTATCGCGCAGGCGCATGCTGTCGCTGTGCGCATCGGCCGGCCTGGCCGCCGCTGCGGGAGCTTCTTCCCAAGCCCGGGCGCAAGCCTCCGCCGCGCAGTGGCCCGCAGGGTCCAAGCCCGTGCGCATCGTCGTGGCCTACCCGGCCGGCGGCGTGAGCGATGTCGTGGCGCGCGCGCTGGCCGACAAGCTCTCCACGCAACTGGGCACGCCGGTGGTCGTGGAGAACAAGGCGGGCGCGGGAGGTGCCATCGCCATGGACATGGTCGCCAAGGCGCCGGCCGATGGCTACACGCTCGGTTTCTCCTCGATCAGCCCGCTGGTGCTGAGCCCCCATCTGGGCAAGCTGCCATTCGACCCCGTGCGCGACATCGCTCCGGTGGCGAGCGTGATGGTCTCGCCCGTGCTGCTGCTGGCGACGCCCGCCTGCGATGCCAAAGATTTCGCGGCCCTCATCGCACAGGCCAAGGCGAGGCCGGGCGAGGTGCGCTGGGCGACGTCGGGGCTCGCTTCGCTGGGCCACATCATGCTGGAGCAGATCCAGCAGGGGACGCAGGCGCGCATCACGCACGTGCCCTACAAGGGCGGCGGGCAGCAGCTCAACGATGCGCTCAGCGGGCAATTCGAGATCCTGTCCACCAACGCCGGGCCTGCGGTCATGCAGCACATCCAGGCCGGCAAGCTGCGCGCGCTGGCCGTGGGGGCGCCGGGCCGGCTCGAAGCGTTGGCGGCGGTGCCTACGCTGGCCGAGCTGGGCCTGCCGGCCGCGAACCTGAGTTCGCAATTCGGCCTGTTCGCGCCCGCCCGGACGCCGGCGGCGGTGCTGGAACGGCTGAATGCCGAGACCCGCAAGGCGCTGGACCAGCAGGACCTGCGCGCCAGATTGGCCGCCACGGACAACGTGCCCACGGGCGGGACGGCGGCCGACTTCGCCCGGCAGATCGCGCAGGAGTCGCAGGGCAACGCGCGCGTGATCCGCGCAGCGAACATCCAGATGAATTGAGCGGGCAGCGGCCGGGCCCCCGTGGCCCGGCAGGGCGCCGCGCCGGCATGCACAAGCGCGGCGGCGCTGCCCGCCTCGACGGCCCGGCAGCGGTTATTCGCCGAGGCTTTCGGCCCAGGTGAGGGCCTGCAGATGCGCCCAGTTGACCTGGCGGTTCGACAGGTGGAGCGCTTCGGCGGCGCGGGCGAAGGCCACTTCGTCGCCGCTCTCGCAGGCCTTGGTGAGGTCGAGGAACGGTGCGAAAACGCCCGTGTTGTGCAGCAGCGCATCGACCACCGGCTGGGGCAGGGCCACCGATTCCAGGGCCTTTTCGAGGGGCACGCCGAGCATGGTGTCCAGCAGCGAGAACACGCCCACCACGAAGGCGTTGTCGCACTCCTCGGGCGGCAGCAGTTCGGCCGCCAGCAACTCCATGAGGCGCCCGCGCACCACCGCCGTCTGGCCCACGGCCGGGGGCGATCCGCCGGCCCGCGACGTGGTCATCAGCAGCGCCGCCCAGCGGAAGAGCTTCTTGAGGCCCAGGATCATCACCGCGTGGCGGAACGAAGTGACCTCGCACGACAGGCCGAAGCCCGACGAATTGATGAAGCGCAGCAGGTTGAAGGACAGTGTGGGGTCCTTCTTGAGCAGCTCCTCGATCTCCGCCGTGCTGGCCTGTTTGCGCACCAGGTTGATGAGCTGGATGATCGTGGCCTGCGACGGCCGGATGGTCTGCGCCTTCACCAGTGCCGGCTTGGCGAACCAGAAACCCTGGAACAGCTTCACGCCGAGTGCAGACATGCGTTCGTGCTGCTCGGCCGTTTCGACCTTTTCGGCGACCAGCGTGGCCTGGCTGTTGGCCCGCGCGAACTTCACGAGCGGCTCGGCCAGTTCGGGGCGGAATGCCTGCATGTCGAGCTTGACGAACGAGGCCATGCGCAGCCAGCTGCCGTAGTTGCGCCGCAGCACGTTCTGGCTGAACGCCAGCCGGAAACCCCGCGTGCGCAGGCCTTCGAGCGTGGACAGGCGGCCTTCGATCTCCTCGAGGGTGGCCGTGTCGGCCAGCGTGGGCACTTCCAGCACCACCTTCTCAGGGTGGATGAGTTCCAGGTGGCCGCCCGCGAGGCTCTCGTGCGTGCAGTTGATGAAGACGGTCTTCTTGCCCACCAGCGCCTCGGTGCCGGCGTAGGAGAGGGCGTTGAAGAGCAGGGCCGCGTCGCTGGCGGCCGTGTGCGCGTCGGAGGCGGTGGAGCGGTCGAACAGCTCGTAGCCGAAGACGGCGCGGTGTTCGTCCACGATGGCCTGGCGCGCGATGATGGACAGGTTGCCATCGTCTGCCGCGGGGTCGGCTCCGTCCTGGGGTTGGGTCGGCTCGAAAGCCGGTGCATTTTCGTTATTGCTCGACATGGGCGTGAAGAGAATGAAAGACCGGAGCGAAGATGCCCTTTTCAAGCCTCCCACCTTACCACCAAGGAGGCCCTCCGTGCGCCAGCGGAGCGCGGTTGCCGCGCCGTCAGTCCGTCAGCTGGTCGGCCCAGGCCAGCGCCTGCAGGTGGGCCCAGTTGATCTGCTGGCTGGTGAGGTGCAGCGTGGTCGCGGCCTGGTCGAACAGCGCGTCGTCGCTCGATTCGCAGGCCTCGGCGAGGCGCAGCAGCTCGCCGAGCACGCCCTCGCGTCGCAGCAGGGCGTCGGCCACGGGCTCGGGAACGTGCAGCAGCCCGATGGCCGATTCGATCGGCATGCTGAGCATGACGTCCAGCATCGAGAAGATGCCCACCACGAAGGCCTGGTCGGCGTCGTCCTGCGAGAGGGTCTCGAGCGCCAGCAGTTCCATGAGGCGGCCGCGCACCACCGCCGTGTGGCCCACCGATGCCGGAATGCCGCCGATGCGCGAGGCCGTGAGCAGCAGTGCCGCCCAGCGGAACAGCTTCTTGAGCCCCATCAGCATCACCGCCTGGCGGAACGAGGTGATCTCGCGTGCCAGACCGAATCCCGACGAGTTGATGAGGCGCATCAGGTTGAAGGCCAGCCCTGCATCCTTCTTGAGCACTTCCTCGATCTCGTCCGTGCTGGCCTGCTGCCGCACCAGGTTGATGAGCTGCAGGATGCTGGACTGCGAGGGCGTGAGCAACCGGGCCTCGACCACGGCGGGGCGCGAGAACCAGAAGCCCTGGAAGAGCTGCACGCCCATGCTCGATGCCATGTCGTACTGCTGGGCGCTCTCGACCTTCTCGGCGATCAGCTCCGCCTTGGTATGGCGGCCTGCGTACTTGATGAGCACGGCGAGCTGGTCGGGCGCCAGCAGCGAGAGGTCGAGCTTGATGTAGTCGGCGAGCGGCAGCCAGGGGGCGTAGGCCGATTCGAGCACCGTGTGGTTGAACGCGAGGTGGAAACCGCGCTCGCGCAGGGCCTGCAGGATCGGCAGCCGCGTGCTCACCTCGGCCGCAGCCGAATGGCCCAGGGGCGGAATCTCCAGCACGACCTTGTCCGGGTCCACCAGTTCGAGGTGGCCGCCGGCCAGGCTTTCGTGCGTGCAGTTCACGAAGATGAGCTTCTTGCCCACCAGCTCTTCGGTGCCCGCGTGCGAGAGGGCCGTGAATACCAGGAACACGTCCGTGGCGGCCGTGTGCGCCACGCCCGCGCGCGAGCGGTTGAACAGCTCGTAGCCGATCACGGAATGCTGGCCGTTCACGATCGCCTGGCGGGCGATCATGGCGCCCGACGGGCCGGCGCCGGGGGCTGTGCTGGCGGGGCTCTGGGGGGTGAGGGTAGGTGGGTTGGAAGGCATGCCGGATCCGTCGACGGAAGCCACCTCGCGGCATGCGAGGGAGTCCGGGCCATTGTAGAAAATTCCCCATGCCCCCGATAGCGATCCCCTCATTCGGCCTGCAGCCAGCGCAGTTCGGCCTCGCTGAAGCCTGCGGCACGCCGCGCCGCTGCGTTGAACGGGGGTTTCAGGCGCGGGGCTTCGTAGCGCTGCACGAGGTCGCCGTAGTAGCTCTCCGGGTCGTGCCCGCCGCGCTCGCACAGCCAGCGGTACCAGTGGTTGCCGATGGCCACATGGCCGACCTCCTCGCGCAGGATCACGTCCAGGATGGCCACGGCCGCCAGCGCGTCGGGGGTGCCCACCTGGGTGAGCTTGCGCTGGATCAGCGGCGTTGCGTCCAGCCCACGCGCTTCCAGCGTGCGCGGCACCAACGCCATGCGCGCCACGATGTCGTGGGCGGTTTTCTCGCACATGGTCCACAGGCCCTGGTGCGCCGGGAAGTCGCCGTAGTCGTGGCCCGTGCCGCGCAGGTGTTCGCGCAGCATTCGGAAGTGGGAGGCTTCCTCGGCGGCGACGCGCATCCAGTCGCGGTAATAGGCGTCCGGCATGCCGCTGAAGCGCCAGACGGCATCGAGCGCCAGGTTGATGGCGTTGAACTCGATGTGGGCGATGGCATGCAGCAGCACGGCACGGCCGAGCGGCGTGGCCGGCGAGCGCCGCGCCACCGCGGTGTGGTGCCGCAGTTCGGGGCGGTCAGGGCGGCCCGGCAGCCCTGGCGGGGCGGGGGGCGGCGGGGCGTGCGCGGCCAGGGGCAGGCCTTCGGCGGCGGCATGCAGCGCGAGCGTCCGCGCGGCCTTTTCTTCGGGATCGGTGAGGCACAGGGCCTGCAGGGCGCATTGGCGAAGCTCCATACCTACAATTCTAGTTTTCCGCCCCCAGATGCAGTCCGGGGCGGCAGACAAACGGTGGGCCGTGGTCCGCCCCGACCGGAGACGACACGATGGCGCTTTACGAACTCGACGGTACAACCCCCCGCGTGGCCGAATCGGCCTGGGTGGCGGACAGTGCCGAAGTGATGGGCAACGTGGTGCTGGGCGAGGATGCCAGCATCTGGTTCGGCGCGGTGCTGCGCGGCGACAACGAGACGCTGTCGATCGGTGCCGGCACCAATGTGCAGGACGGCAGCGTGCTGCATTCCGACCTGGGCCAGCCGCTCGTGCTCGGCGAGCGCGTGACGGTGGGCCACAAGGTCGTGCTGCACGGCTGTACGGTCGGCGACGAATCGCTGATCGGCATTGGCGCGGTGGTGCTCAATGGTGCGAAGATCGGCCGGCACTGCCTCGTGGGCGCCGGCGCGCTGGTGACGGAAGGCAAGGAGTTCCCGGACGGCTCGATGATCCTCGGCAGTCCGGCCAAGGCGGTGCGGCAGCTCACGCCGGAACAAATCGAGGGCCTGCGCAAGAGCGCGCAGACCTATATCGCCAATGCCCGGCGCTTCCGGGCGGGGCTGCACCGCACGGGCTGAACGGGCCCGGCGCAAGACAGCCCATTGATCGCAGATTGCAGAAAGATTCCAGGGTGTCAGAACTCCACAAGTTCCTCTTCGATGGCCTGCCGGTGCGCGGCATGATCGTCCGCCTCACGGACGCCTGGACCGAGATCCTCGCGCGCCGCGCCGGCAACACGTCCACGGGCGCCTACCCACCCGAGGTGCGCGAACTGCTGGGCGAGATGGCCGCGGCGGGCGTGCTCATGCAGTCCAACATCAAATTCAACGGTGCGCTGGTGCTGCAGGTGTTCGGCGACGGCCCGGTGAAACTGGCCGTGGCGGAGGTGCAGTCCGACCTGGCGCTGCGGGCCACGGCCTCCATCCAGGGCGAGGTGCCGGTGGGCGCGCGCCTGCCCGACATGGTGAACGTGGGTGGCGGCGGCCGCTGCGCGATCACGCTCGATCCGAAGGACCGCCTGCCGGGCCAGCAGCCCTACCAGGGCGTGGTGCCGCTGCACGGCGACCAGCACGAGAAGCTCGACAAGCTCAGCGACGTGCTGCAGCACTACATGCTGCAGTCCGAGCAGCTCGACACGACGCTGGTGCTGGCGGCCGACGACAAGGTGGCGGCAGGCCTGCTGATCCAGCGCATGCCCATCAAGGGCGAGGCCAACCTGGCCGGCCGGGAGATGAGCCAGAGCGAGAACGAGGACGAGATCGGCCGCAACGAGGACTACAACCGCATCTCCACGCTGGCGGCCAGCCTGACCCGCGAAGAGCTGCTGTCGCTGGACGTCGACACCGTGCTGCACCGCCTCTTCTGGGAAGAAAAGCTGCTGCGCTTCGTGCCCAAGGAAGGGGCGGACGGCCCGCGCTTCGCCTGCACCTGCAGCCGCGAGCGCGTGAGTTCCATGCTGCGCAGCCTGGGCGCCGAAGAGGCCGAAAGCATCATCGCCGAACGTGGCGAGATCGAGGTGGCCTGCGAATACTGCGGCCAGCAATACCGCTTCGACCCCGTGGACGCCGCGCAGATCTTCACCAACGCCGCGGAGCTGCTGCCGGGCACCAAGGCCGTCCAGTAGTGGGACCTTGGCGGATGGCCGCCCCGGCGCGGGGCGGAGTGGGGACCTTGTTCACTCCCCCGGCCGGGCGAGCAACCGCTGGAACAGCCGGTGCTCGCACTCCGGATCGCTGCATTTGCCGCATTCCCACACGGGTGCCTCTGTGGCATGGGAGTGAAAAGTGCCTCGTGCCGCCGGATCCATTGAATTGTTTGCTATGTTTTTAATAGCATTGCGATGGTCTGTCGGTGCTTCTGCCGCCCCCAGCAGCCGCAGGGCCTGCCGCAGCCGGGCGGGGGCGGGGCCATAGAACACCTGGTAGGGCCAGCCTGTCGTCTGCAACAAGGCGCGCAGCGCGGCGTCGTGCCGCTCTGCGGTTGCGCGGCCGTCCGCAGGCAGGCCGTCCAGGCCCATCAGCCAGGCCTGCGTGCATCCGCTGGCCTGCAGGACCTGCCGGGCCGCTGCTGCCTCCGGGCCTCCGAAAGGCGGGGCCAGAAGCATGGCCGCCTGCCGGAGGTTCTGCGGCAGCGCCGCGTGCGTGCGCAGTGCATCGACGAGCGTCCCGGCACCCGTGCCGGGAGCGCCCAGCACCGCGATGCGAAGGGGGCGGGCGGCGGCCTCTGGCGTGGCGGGGCGCGAAGGCATCGGGGCAGGGGGTGTCTGGCTCCGCGCGAAGGCGGGAGGGTTGGGGGCGCTGCAGCGGCCGTTGCCGGTCAGCGCGGCGCCACGTGGACGTAGACCTCGTTGGGCTTGACCATGCCCAGTTCGCTGCGGGCCTTTTCCTCGACCATGTCGAGGCCGTCGCGCAGGTCGCTCACTTCCGAGGACAGCCGCTCGTTTTCCTGCCGCGCGCGGTCGTTCGCCTGCTTCTGCGCGGAGATCTTGTCTTTCATCTCCTGCACGTGGCCCACGCTGCCGCGGCCCGTCCAGAGCTGAGCCTGCACGGCCACCAGCAGAAGCAGCAGCACCAAGGGGACGATACGGGGATTCATGGAGCGCAGGTGCCGCGAAAGCGTGGATCGGAGAAGAGGGGGCCGGCCTGCGGGCCGCATCGGCTGCACGCCCGCGGCCCGCAGGCCGCCCGGCGTGCCGCCGGATACCGGTGGCCAGCAGGGGCTTGCGTGTCGCGGGCGGACATGGTGCGGTGCAGGAGGCCGGTGTCCGGATCGGGCCGGACTTCAGCCCGGCATCAGCGCAGGTTGTAGAACGCTTCGCGGCCGGGGTAGTGCGCGATGTCGCCCAGGTCTTCCTCGATGCGCAGCAGTTGGTTGTACTTGGCGACGCGGTCCGAGCGGCTCAGCGAGCCGGTCTTGATCTGGCCCGCGTTGGTGCCCACGGCGATGTCGGCGATGGTGGAGTCTTCCGTCTCGCCCGAGCGGTGCGAGATCACGGCCGTGTAGCCGGCGCGCTTGGCCATCTCGATGGCGGCGAAGGTTTCGGTCAGCGTGCCGATCTGGTTGATCTTGATGAGGATCGAGTTGGCGATGCGCTTGTCGATGCCTTCCTTCAGGATCTTGGTGTTGGTGACGAACAGGTCGTCGCCCACCAGCTGGACCTTCTCGCCCAGGCGCTCGGTCAGGTGCTTCCAGCCGTCCCAGTCGCCTTCGGCCATGCCGTCCTCGATGGAGATGATCGGGTACTTGTCCACCCAGGCGGCGAGCATGTCGGTCCATTGCTGGGGCGTGAGCTGGATGCCGCCTTCGCCTTCGAGCACGTACTTGCCGTCCTTGAAGAACTCGCTGGCCGCGCAATCCAGGCCCAGGGCGATCTGGTCGCCGGCCGTGTAGCCCGCCTGGTCGATGGCCTGCAGGATCAGCTGGATGGCCGCCTCGTGGTTCTCGACGCTGGGCGCGAAGCCGCCTTCGTCACCCACGGCGGTGCTCATGCCCTTGTCGTTGATGATCTTCTTGAGCGCATGGAACACCTCGGCGCCCCAGCGGACGGCTTCGCGGAAGCTCGGCGCGCCCACGGGGATGATCATGAATTCCTGCAGGTCCAGGCTATTGTTGGCATGTGCGCCGCCGTTGATGACGTTCATCATCGGCACCGGCAACTGCATGCCACCCATGCCGCCCAGGTAGCGGTACAGCGGCAGGCCGGATTCTTCCGCCGCGGCGCGGGCCACGGCCATGGAGACGGCCAGCATCGCGTTGGCGCCCAGGCGGCTCTTGTTGTCCGTGCCGTCGAGGTCGATCAGGGTCTTGTCGAGGAAGGCCTGCTCGGAAGCGTCCAGGCCCAGTACGGCTTCGGAAATCTCGGTGTTGATGTGCTCCACGGCCTTCAACACGCCCTTGCCGAGGTAGCGGCCCTTGTCGCCGTCGCGCAGCTCGATGGCTTCGCGGCTGCCGGTGGACGCGCCCGACGGCACGGCCGCGCGGCCCATCACGCCCGATTCCAGCAGAACGTCGCACTCGACGGTGGGGTTGCCGCGGCTGTCCAGCACTTCGCGGCCGACGATATCAACGATGGCACTCATTACAGGTTCTCCAGTTGCTTGGTATTTTCAGAAAAAGGAATTTGCACTGAAGCCGTAGGCCACGGCCAGCGCGGCCGACAGCCCGCCGGATGCCAGTGTCCAGGTCCAGATCAGGGGGGACGGCCATTGCTCGACCCGTCCGAGCAGTGCTGGCCTGCGCGCCAGCAGCACAGGCAATGCCACCAGAAACGAAGACGCGAGGAGCAGGACGCAGAACAGACCGATGCGCTCGATTCCCGAGAGCAGGGTGAAATTCGACGCAAAAAACAGGAAGGCGGCCAGAGGCAGCCAGCACAGAAACTCCAGCAGGGTTCCCGGGAACCCCATGCCGTGCCGCAGGACCGCCGTGGGTGTCGCTCGCGGCCACCATCGGGGGGCTCGGCGGTATGTTCAACCCTCAGACCCCTTCGACGCACACCATCCGCATCACCGCCGCGCCGGTGCGGGCGGCCTTGGCCTGCTGGTATTCGGCCGAGTCGTAGAAGGCGCGCGCCGCGTCCATCGAGGGGAACTTCAGCACCACGGTGCGGGCCGGGTTCCAGTCGCCTTCCAGCACCTCGACGCGGCCGCCGCGCACGCACACTTCGGCGCCGTGGGCCTGCATGGCCTGCGTGCTGAGGCGGCGGTACTCCTCGTACTGCTCGGGGTTGGTGACGGTGACGGACGCGATGATGTAGGCGCTGCTCATGGGTGTCTCAAGCTCCGAAGTTGTTTTCGAGAAAGCCGTTCCGCTTGGTGACGGAATCCAGGGCGACCAGGGTTTCGAGCAGGGCCTTCATGTGCTGCAGCGGCACGGCGTTGGGGCCGTCCGATAAGGCCTTGCTCGGATCGGGGTGCGTTTCCATGAAAAGGCCGGCCACGCCCACGGCCACGGCCGCGCGCGCCAGCACGGGCACCATCTCGCGCTGTCCGCCGCTGCTGGTGCCCTGCCCGCCGGGCAGCTGCACGCTGTGCGTGGCGTCGAACACCACCGGCGCGCCGGTCTCGCGCATGATGGCCAGGCCACGCATGTCGGAGACGAGGTTGTTGTAGCCGAAGCTCGCACCGCGCTCGCAGGCCATGAAGCTGTCTTCCGGCAGGCCCGCATCGCGCGCGGCGGCGCGGGCCTTGTCGATGACGTTCTTCATGTCGTGGGGCGCGAGGAACTGCCCCTTCTTGATGTTCACCGGCTTGCCCGATTGGGCCACGGCGCGGATGAAGTCGGTCTGGCGGCACAGGAAGGCCGGCGTCTGCAGCACGTCGACCACCTTCGCGGCCTCGGTGATGTCTTCCTCGGTGTGCACGTCGGTGAGCACGGGCACGCCCAGTTCACGCCGGATCTTGGCCAGGATCTCCAGGCCCTTTTCTCGGCCCGGGCCCCGGAAGCTGGTGCCCGAGGAACGGTTGGCCTTGTCGAAGCTGCTCTTGAAGATGAAGGGCACGCCCAGTGCCGCCGCTGTTTCCTTGAGCCGGCCGGCCACGTCCATCTGCAGTTGCTCGGACTCGATGACGCACGGGCCCGCGATGAGGAAGAAGGGGTGTTCGAGGCCGACGTCGAAGCCGCAGAGTTTCATGGCTTTGCCTTGTGTCTGGTGGATGCCGCCGCCGCTTCAGGCAGCGGCCAGGGCGGGCTGGCGGCTCTTCTGGTGTTCCACGGCCGCCTTGATGAAAGCGTTGAAGAGCGGATGGCCGTCCCAGGGCGTGGACTTGAACTCGGGGTGGAACTGCACGCCGATGAACCACGGATGCACGTCGCGCGGCAACTCGACGATCTCGGTGAGCTGCTCGCGCTGCGTGAGCGCGGAGATCACGAGACCGGCGCGGCGCAACTGGTCGAGGTAGTTCACGTTGGCTTCGTAGCGGTGGCGGTGGCGCTCCGTCACGATGTTGCCGTAGATCTCGTGCGCCAGCGTGCCGGCCGCCACGTCGGAACTCTGCGCGCCCAGGCGCATGGTGCCGCCCAGGTCGGAGGTCTCGTTGCGCGTCTGGATGGTGCCGTCGGCATCCTTCCATTCGGTGATGAGCGCGATCACGGGGTGCGGCGTGCCAGGCTCGAATTCAGTGCTGTTGGCGTCCTTCAGGCCCGCCACGTGCCGCGCGTACTCGATGGTGGCGACCTGCATGCCCAGGCAGATGCCGAGGTAGGGCACCTTTTGCTCGCGTGCGAAGCGCGCGGTGCAGATCTTGCCTTCCACGCCGCGTGCGCCGAAGCCGCCGGGCACGAGGATGGCGTCGTACTTGGCGAGCTTCTCGGCCGCATCGCCCGGGGCGATGGTTTCGGAGTCCACGTGTTCGATCTTCACGCGCACATGGTTCTTCATGCCCGCGTGGCGCAACGCCTCGTTCACCGACTTGTAGCTGTCGGAGAGATCGACGTACTTGCCCACCATGGCGATGGTCACCTCGCCCTGGGGGTGCTCGGTTTCATAGACCAACTGGTCCCAGCGCCGGAGGATCGTGGGCGGGGTGTTCAGGCGCAGCTTGTCGCAGATGAGGCCGTCCAGGCCCTGCTCGTGGAGCATGCGCGGCACCTTGTAGATGGTGTCCACGTCCCACATGCTGATCACGCCCCATTCGGGCACGTTGGTGAACAGCGAGATCTTGCCGCGCTCCTCCTCGGGAATGCGGCGGTCTGCGCGGCAGAGCAGGGCGTCCGGCTGGATGCCGATCTCGCGCAGCTTCTGGACCGTGTGCTGCGTGGGCTTGGTCTTGAGTTCGCCCGCCGCGGCGATGAACGGCAGATAGGTGAGGTGAACGAACGCGGAATTGTTCGGGCCCATGCGCAGGCTCATCTGGCGTACGGCTTCCAGGAAGGGCAGGGACTCGATGTCGCCCACGGTGCCGCCGATCTCGACGATCGCCACGTCCACGGCGTCATCGGTGCCGATGCCCGCACCGCGCTTGACGTATTCCTGGATCTCGTTGGTGACGTGCGGGATCACCTGCACGGTCTTGCCGAGGTAGTCGCCGCGGCGTTCCTTCTCCAGCACGGACTGGTAGATGCGGCCCGTGGTGAAGTTGTTGGTCTTCTTCATGCGCGTTTCGATGAAACGCTCGTAGTGGCCCAGGTCGAGATCGGTCTCGGCCCCGTCGTCGGTCACGAAGACCTCGCCATGCTGGAAGGGAGACATGGTGCCCGGATCCACGTTGATGTACGGATCGAGCTTGATGAGGGTGACTTTGAGACCGCGCGATTCGAGGATCGCAGCAAGGGAGGCTGAGGCGATTCCCTTGCCCAGGGAAGACACCACACCGCCGGTGACGAAGACAAATTTGGTCATGTCATTTTTTGGTGGTGGGAAATCGGGATTATAGAGGCCGGCCCATGCCTGCCCGGCGTGGCCGAGCCCTAGCCCCTGCCTGGCCTCGGGGTGTCTGCTAAATTGCGCGCCCATGAACGAACTGGCCGGCAAACACATCCTCTTGGGCCTCTCGGGCGGCGTCGCCTGCTACAAATCGGCCGAGCTGGCCCGCCTGCTGTCGAAGGCCGGCGCCACCGTGCAGGTGGTCATGACCGAAGCCGCGGAACGCTTCATCACGCCCGTCACGATGCAGGCGCTGACGGGCCGCACGGTCTACACCTCGCAGTGGGACGCGCGCGAGCCCAACAACATGCCGCACATCAACCTGGGGCGCGAGGCCGATGCCATCCTGATCGCGCCATGCAGCGCCGATTTCATCGCGCGGCTGGTGCAGGGCCGCTCCGACGAACTGCTCAGCCTGTTGTGCCTGGCGCGCCCCGCGCAGCGGGTGCCGCTGCTGCTGGCGCCCGCCATGAACCGCGAGATGTGGGCACACCCCGCCACGCAGCGCAATCTTGCGCAGGCCGCGGCCGATGGCGCCGTGGTGCTGGGCGTGGGTTCGGGCGACCAGGCCTGCGGAGAGACCGGCGACGGGCGCATGCTGGAGCCCGCCGAGCTCTTGGAAGACCTGGTGGCGTTCTTCGCGCCCAAGCCGCTCGCCGGCCAGCGCGTGCTGGTCACGGCCGGGCCCACGTTCGAGGCGATCGACCCGGTGCGCGGCATCACCAACCTGTCCAGCGGCAAGATGGGATTCGCCATAGCGCGGGCCGCACGCGAGGCGGGCGCCGCCGTGGACCTCGTGGTCGGCCCCGTGCACCTGGCCACGCCGCGCGGCGTGCGCCGCGTGGACGTGCGCTCGGCGCGCGAGATGCTGGAAGCCGCGGCCACGCTGGCCCAGCAGGCCACCGTTTTCGTGGCGACGGCGGCCGTGGCCGACTGGCGCCCCGCAGAGGCGGCCACGCGCAAGATCAAGAAGGACGGCAGCGGAGCGGTGCCCGCGCTGGCCTTCGTCGAGAACCCCGACATCCTGGCCACCATCGCAGCCTCGGGCCGCGCGCGCAGCGGGGCCTTGTATTGCGTGGGCTTCGCCGCCGAGAGCGACAACCTGCTGGATCATGCAACGGCTAAGCGCGTGCGCAAGGGCGTGCCGCTGCTGGTGGGCAACATCGGTCCCGACACCTTCGGCCAGGACGACAATGCGCTGATGCTCGTGGATGCCGAAGGGCACCGCATGCTCCCGCGCGCCACCAAGCGCGAGCTGGCGCGGCAACTCATGGCGGACATCGCGCAGCGGCTGGCCGCCGGGTCCTGAAGGCCCGCCCTGCGGCGTGCCCAGCGCCCTGCGTTGCGCGCCCGCATCACCAATTGAAAGCTCTTGTGAAAATCGACGTCAAGATTCTGGACCCGCGCATGGCGCGGCAACTGCCCGCTTACGCCACGCCCGGCAGCGCGGGGCTCGACCTGCGTGCCTGCCTGGACGAGCCGCTCACGCTCGCGCCCAATGCCTGGCAACTGGTGCCCACGGGTATCGCGATCTACCTCCAGGACCCCGGCTACGCTGCGCTGATCTTGCCGCGCTCCGGACTGGGCCACAAGCACGGCATCGTGCTGGGCAACCTCGTCGGGCTCATCGACAGCGACTACCAGGGCCAGCTGATGGTGAGCGCGTGGAACCGCAGCAGCGAAGCCTTCACGCTGCAGCCGATGGACCGCCTGGCGCAGCTCGTCATCGTGCCGGTCGTGCAGGCGCAGTTCAACGTGGTGGATGAGTTTCCGGCGTCCGAGCGCGGGGAGAATGGTTACGGTTCGACCGGCAAGGTGTAGGTATCGTCCTATCCGCCCGTGGCGATGGTGCCTACGGGGGGCACGGCCATCGCCCGGCGACGTGTGCCATCGGCCCCATGCTTCAATGGATCGCATGGCGGGGCCGGGGCCTTGCCCATATTCCGCAAGAAGGAGTCGAACATGAAGAAGTTTTCCCGTACCACCGCAGTGGCCGTGACCGTGGCGCTGGCAGGCGCACTCGCCGCCTGCGCAGACCAGCCGCGCTACGGATCGCAGTACCCGGCGCAGTCCACCTACCCGACCACCAATGCGGGCTACCCCGCTCCGGCACCGGCAGGCATGGAATACGGTACGGTCTCCAACATCGAAACCCTGCAGGCCCGCAGCGGCACGAGCGGTGTGGGTGCCGTGGCCGGCGCGGTTCTCGGCGGCGTGCTGGGCAACCAGGTGGGCAAGGGCAGCGGTCGTGCTGCCGCCACCGTGATCGGCGCCGTGGGCGGCGGCGTGGTGGGCAACCAGGTCGAGGGACGTACCGGCAACAACGACGGACGGGTCGAGGGTTATCGCATCACGGTGCAGCTCGACCAGGGCGGCCAGCGTGCCTTTGATGTCAGCTCGCCCGGCGATCTGCGTCCCGGCGACCGCGTGCGCCTGAACGGCGGGCAGATTTCCCGCATGTGATGCGCGGCGGACGGTGCGGCGTTTCGCCCATCGCTCCGATCGCAACCGAGGGGCCTTCGGGCCCCTTTTGCATTGGTGGGCAACTGTGCCGCCCGCTCCCGTGCCGCGAGCGTGGCGGCGTGGGTCAGTGCAGCAGCGGTTCGCCGCTGTCCGGCGCCTGGATGCGGAAAAAGCCCGTGCCCGCCGTCCCGCGTCCGATCTCTTCCTCGGTGGCTTCGCGCACGCCCTGCACGGTGAGGTGCAACCGCAGCGCGATGCCCGCGAGAGGATGGTTGGCGTCGAGCACCACGTGCTCGGGGTAGATCTGCGCCACGGTGTAGAGCAGGTCGCGCGGTGCTTCGGGGTTGGTGCCTTCGGGCAGGGCGCTGCCTTCGAAGGTCATCCCTTCCTCGATGTCTTCAGGAAAGCGATCGCGCGGTTCTAGGAACAGCAGCTTGTCCTGGTAGTCGCCGAAGGCCTCTTCGGGTTCGAGGTGCAGCGAGAGCGCGGCGCCCGCGGAGTGGCCCTGCAGGGCCTCCTCGATGCGGGCGAGCAGGTCGTCGCCACCGACGAGGAATTCCACGGGCTCGTCGAGCACATCGAGTTCCTCGCCCAATGTGTCTTTCAAGATCCAGGTCAAAGCGACCACGCATTGTTGGTTGATTTCCATAGGAGAATTGTCGCAGTTCATCACCGGCCGGCCGCGCCCCGTGCGTCGGCACGCTTTCTCTCCATGCCAGCCCATACCCCCCTCGCCCTGCTGGGCGGACTCACTCCCGCGCAGTTCATGCGCCGCCACTGGCAGAAAAAGCCCCTGCTGGTGCGCCAGGCCATTCCTTCCTTCGCGCCGCCCGTGGGGCGTGCCGAACTGTTCGCCCTGGCCGCGCAGGAGTCGGTGGAGTCCCGCCTCGTTCAGCAGAAAAAGGGCATGTGGAGCCTGCGGCACGGCCCTTTCGCGCGCCGTGCGCTGCCCCCGATGACCACGCCCGACTGGACGCTGCTGGTGCAGGGCGTGGATCTGCACGATGACGCGGTGCATGCGCTGCTGCAGCAGTTCCGCTTCGTTCCCCAGGCCCGGCTGGACGATCTCATGATCAGCTATGCCTCCGACGGCGGCGGCGTGGGGCCGCATTTCGACAGCTACGACGTCTTCCTGCTGCAGGCCCATGGCCGCCGTCGCTGGCGCATCGGCCGCCAGAAGGACCTGTCGCTCAAGAACGGTATTCCGCTCAAGATCCTCGATCGCTTCGAGCCCGAGCAGGAGTTCGTGCTGGAGCCCGGCGACATGCTCTACCTGCCTCCACGCTACGCACACGACGGCATCGCCGAGGGCGAGTGCATGACGTATTCCGTCGGGTTCCGCTCTCCGTCGCGGACCGGGCTGGCCCAGGACCTGCTCACGCGGCTGGCCGACGGCGCGGATGACGATGAGGATGCGCCGCCGCAGCTCTACCGCGATCCGTCGCAAGGTGCGGTGGACCATCCGGGTGAAATGCCGCCAGCCCTGCTGGAGTTCGCCCGGGATGCCCTGGCGCGCGCACTGGCCGAGCCGCTGGCCGTCGAGCGGGCGGTGGGCGAGAGCTTCACCGAGCCCAAGCCCAATGTCTGGTTCGAGCCGGGCGACGCGGGGGATGTGGCGCAAGGCGTGCGGCTCGACCGCCGCACGCGCATGATGTACGACGCACGCCATGTGTTCATCAATGGCGAGAGCTATCTGGCCGGCGGGCGCGATGCCACGCTGATGCGCCGGCTGGCCGACCAGCGCGCGCTGACCGCGCGCGAACTGGCCCGTGCCAGTTGCGATGCGCTCGACCTCTTGGGCTCATGGTGCGAATCCGGATGGGTGCACGCGGGCGCCTGAACGCCTGGCGCAGAGCCACCGGAAATCCGCGGCGCTGCCGCTGAACATGGGAGTTTTCGCATGGACGTTTCCGATGGCCTGGCCGGCTCCGCACCCGCACCGCTGCCCCATGGCCGCTTCGAGGGGCGCAGCGCATTCGCCGCTGGTGTGCGCGCGGCGCTGGCCTGCGCTGCGCGCGAAGGATGGCAGGAACTGGTGCTCTGCGATTTCGATTTCCACGACTGGCCGCTCGGCGAGCGCGAGGTGGAGGCCTCGCTGCAGGCCTGGGCGGGGCGGGGCCGCAGGCTGACGCTGCTGGCCGCGGGCTACGACGAAGTGGTCCGCCGCCACGCCCGTTTCGTGCAATGGCGCACCACCTGGGATCACATCGTTCAGTGCCGCAAGGCCCCGGTCACGGACCGGCTGGAGCTGCCCAGCGTACTGTGGTCGGACCGCTGGGTGCTGCAGCGGCTCGATCCGCAACGCTGCACGGGCGTGGCGGGCAGCGAACCCGAGCGCCGGCTGCTGGTGCGCGAGGCGCTGGACGAATGGCTGCTGCGCCGCAGCGCGCCGGCCTTCCCGGCCACGACCCTCGGGCTGTGATGTGACACTGCCGCCCGTCAGTGTTAGTCAGTATTGACGCAATCTCCCTATAATTTGCGGTTGATGTCAAAAGCGCCATGGGGCGCACCACAAGAGGCCAACGCGCATCGCTGAAAGAGGGCGGCGTCGCGGCAAATTTCAAGATCCGTCTGTCCAATAGGAAAAAACCGAAATGAAGAACTCTCTCGTTCTGGCTGCCCTGGTCGCGTCCGTCGCTCTCGCCGCTTGCGGCAAGAAGGAAGAAGCACCTGCGCCTGCACCGGCACCCGTCGAAGCACCGGCTCCCGCACCTGCTCCGGTGCCGGCTCCTGCAGAAGCTCCCGCTTCCGACGCATCGGCTGCCGCTGGCGCCGTGGTGGCTCCCGCCACCGAAGCTTCGGCTCCTGCCAGCGACGCCGCCAAGGCTGCTGCCGATGCCGCAGCCGCTGCCGCCGCTGGTGGCGCATCCGCTGCCAAGTAAGCCCTTCGCCCGCTCATCCTCGCCGCTGGGCCACCAGCCTGCGGCAGGGATGCCGGCAAAAGCCCCGTATCGCAAGGTCGGGGCTTTTTTTATGCGCCGTCGCGGGCGCGGCTGCGGAGGGGGCAGGATGCCGAGCCACCCTGCACGGTGTGCCGGCACGCGCGGGTGGGCGAAGGACTTCTGGCAGGGCGGCCGTGGCGGATCGATGGGTCTCCTGCCGCGCGCCGCGCCGGTGGGGCGGTACCCCTATGTACATGCGCAGGCGCACCAGGCGCACGGATGCCCCGGTCGCTTCAGGCGTCAGGCGCCGGAAATCCAGTCCGTGCCGGTGCGCGGGTCCGCCACGTCGATCTGCTCCGGCTGCCAGCCGATCGCTTGCGAGAGCGCCGCGCGCGCCAGGTCCGGGTGGTTGTTCTGCAGGCTCAGGTGGGCCGCGGCCACGCGGCGCAGGCCGCCGTGGTGCACGGCCCGCAGTATCTCGGCGGCCACGTGATTGCCCAGGTGGCCATAGGCACCGCCGATGCGCCGCTTGAGGAAAGCCGGGTAGGGCGACACCGAGAGCATTTCGCGGTCGTGGTTGGTCTCCAGCATCAGCGCGTGGCAATCGCGCAGGTGGGCCAGCACGTGCTCGGTGGCATGGCCCAGGTCGGTGAGCAGGCCGATGTGCGTGGCCCCGTCGCTGCAGCGCAGGTGCAGGGGTTCGCGCGCATCGTGCGGCACGGTGAAAGGGCGTGCCTCGAAGGCGCCGAGGTCGATCGCTTCGCCATCGGCGGCCAGGCGCAGCAGGCCGTCGAGGTCGGGCGCGCCGATCGCGGCATGCGTGCCGTGGCTCATCCAGGTCGGAATGCGGTGGCGCAGCGCGATCTTCTGCATGCAGCCCACGTGGTCGGAGTGCTCGTGCGTGATGAAGATCGCGTCGATGTCGCCAATGGCCAAGCCCGCGTCGCCGAGGCGTCCGGCAAGCTGCCGCGGGCCGAGGCCGCAATCGATGAGCAGGCGGCGCACCTGCGTGCCGCTGCGCCCCTCCACGACCGTGGCGTTGCCCGAACTGCCGCTGCCCAGGTTCTTGAAACGCAGCACGCGGTCCGGGGTCCTTCGGTGCAGCCGGTTACTTGAGGTCGTCGGTCAGCACGCGGACGATGCGTTCCGCGTTGGCCGACGACTCGGGCGCACCCGCGGCGTTGAGCACCGAGACCGTGCTCTTGTTGTCCACGCTGCGCACCTGGATGCGGTACTTGACCGGCGCCGACGCGTCGTTCGAGCGGCCCAGCAGCTTGCCGAAGAAGCCGGGGTCCTTCTTCTCGGTGGGCTCCACGTAGCGCACGAAGTACACGCCCTGGGCGCGGTCGCGGTCCTCGACGGTGAAGCCCGTGCGGTCGAGCGCCAGACCCACGCGGCGCCATGCGCGGTCGAAGTTCTCTTCCAGCTCCACCACCGGGGCATTGCCCACGCGGCCGGCGCGGGCCGAGGGCAGCGGCTGCACCGGGGCGGCCGCCACGGCGCGGGACTGCTCTTCGCTCACGCCGAGCTTGACCATCAGGCGGCGCAGGAATTCGGTCTCGAGTTCGGGATCGACGGGGCGGGGCTGCCAGACCGTGTTGTCCTTCTGGCTGGAAGTGTAGACCTCGATCATGCCGCGGTGGCTGATGAAGATCTCGGTGCCGCCGTTGGCGCCGCGCTCCAGGCGCGTGCGGAACTTGTCGCGCTCGCCGGTCGAATAGGCCGATTCGAACAGCTTGCCGATCGTGGAGCGGATGATGTCCTGCGGCAGCTTGGCGCGGTTCTCGGCCCAGTCGGTTTCCATGATGCCGAGGTTGGGCTGGTCCTGGACCAGCACGAAGCCGTTCTCGTTCCAGAAGTCGCGCACGGGCTCCCAGAGTGCGTCGGCCGGGCGGCTCACGACCAGCCAGCGCTGGTTGCCGTCGCGTTCGATGCGCACGTCGCCCAGCGACTTGGTGGCGGCGTTGACCGCGCCGGGCGCCTTCTGCGCCTGGCCCGCCTGGAAGGCGGCCGCGGACACCACGCCGCCCTGCACGGCATAGCGCGAATCGCGCGAGAGCTGGGTCAGGTCGGGGGGCACCTCCAGCGTCACGCCCTTGGTGGCGCTCTTGTAGTCGATCTTGTCGCTCTCCAGGACGGAGCAGGCGGACAGGGCCATGGCAAGGCCCAGCAGGCCCAGGCGGTTGATAGCGTTCACGCGAAAAATCCTTTGCGGTGTCTCTGGAAGCAGGCGGGTGCGGAAAGGGAGCGCCGGTGCGGCAGTGCGGTGCGGTTCAGAGCAGGCCGGCGGAGCGCAGGGCGCCTTCCACGACGGCTTCGCTGCCGGTGGAGAGCGGCGTCATGGGCAGGCGCAGCGTGCCGCCGCACAGGCCCATGCGCTGCATGGCCCACTTCACGGGGATGGGGTTGGCCTCGACGAACAGGTGCTTGTGCACGGGCATCAGGCGGAACTGGATTTCCATGGCGCGGCGCACATCGCCCGCGAGGGCGGCCACGCAGAGGTCGTGCATGGCGCGCGGGGCCACGTTGGCCGTCACGCTGATGTTGCCCTGGCCGCCGCAGAGCATGAGCGCCACGGCCGTGGGGTCGTCGCCCGAGTAGACCGCGAAGCCCTGCGGCAGGTCGCGGATGAGCCACTGGGCGCGTTCGATGTTGCCGGTGGCTTCCTTGATGCCGACGATGCCGGGCACCTGGGCCAGGCGCAGCACGGTGTCGTGCTGCATATCGGCGACCGAGCGGCCGGGCACGTTGTAGAGCACGGTGGGCAGGTCGCCCACGGCCTCGGCGATGGCCTTGAAGTGCTGGTACTGCCCTTCCTGCGTGGGCTTGTTGTAGTAGGGCACCACCTGGAGCTGGCTGTCGGCGCCCACCTTCTTGGCGAAGCGCGCCAGTTCGATGGCTTCCGAGGTGGAGTTGGCGCCGCAGCCCGCCATGATGGGCACGCGCCCGGCGGATTGCTCGACGGCCACGCGGATGATCTCGCAGTGCTCCTCGACGTTGACGGTGGGCGATTCGCCGGTGGTGCCCACCACGCCGATGCAGTCGGTGCCTTCGGCGACGTGCCAGTCGATCAGCTTGCGCAGGGTGGGGTAATCCACGCTGCCATCCTCGTGCATGGGCGTGACGAGGGCGACGATGCTGCCGGTGAGAGTGGCGCTGGAAGAGGTCATGTCCACGAAGGAAAACGGTAAAAGAGCATTCTAACGAGTGCGTAACAGGCCCGGATGCAGGGGTTACGCCCCCCGGGGCTCCAGGCCGTGGCGCGGCGGGGCGGCGCCGGGGGCTTCGCGGACGGCCGCCACGCGCTGGACGAAACGGTCCGGCGAGGGCAGGAAGCCATCCTCGTAGGCCACCACCCGCAGACCCTCGCAGGCCCTCAGCAGTTCCCCGGGCGCGAGCAGAAAGTCCGGCCGGGCCGGGCGGCCCACGGTCTCGTTGCCCTGCGCGAAGGTCTCATACAGCAGCACGCCGCCGGGCGCCACGGCCTCCACGATGGCCGGCAGCAGCGGCCGCCAGAGGTAGTGGGTGACCACCACCGCGCCGAAGCGGCGCCCCGCGAACGGCCAGGGGCCCTGTTCGATGTCCGCGCACACCCGTTCCGCTTCCTGGCCCAGCGCCCCGAGCGCCTCGATCGCCTCCGCTGAGCGGTCCACGCCGGCCACGCGGTGGCCGCGCGCATGGAACCAGCGCAGGTGCCGGCCCGTGCCGCAGGCCACGTCCAGCACCGTGCCGGCCGAAGGCACGAGGTGCGCCCAGCGCACGATCCAATCCGAAGGGGTGCCGAGAGAATGCATGTTGCTATGTTTTTTGTAGCTAAAAATCCAATGGATACGGCGGCATGGAGCAAAAAACACCATGGACTGGGCGCGCGGCCAGCAATCGCCCGCCCCTGCGGCCGAGCGGGGAGGCGTGCGTCCGTTGCTTTTTCCCGACCTGGGGATTTTCGGGGCTGTGCGGGCCGAAGGCGGTTCTAAGATGACCCACCAGTCATCGGGGGATTCAGGTGCATAAGCTGTCGTTTCATCGCCGTGGTGGCGTGGCCGGGTGGGGCCGCCCGGGGGCCCGCGGAGCCTCACTGTGCCGGCTGCTTTTGGTGGCCCTGGTGGCCCTGGCGGGACTGGGCGGCGTGCCGGCCGCCCGGGCACAGACCATCTCCACCGTGGCGGGCACGGGCGTCCAGGGTTTCGGCGGAGACGGAGGGCCGGCCGTTTCCGCGCAACTGAATTTCTCCTACGGCGTGGCGGCCGACGCGGCGGGCGCTCTCTACATCGTCGACAGCGGCAACCACCGCGTGCGCCGGGTGGATGCGGCGGGCACCATCGTCACCGTCGCCGGGACCGGCGTGGCGGGCTACGGGGGCGACGGCGGGCCGGCCGTGGCGGCGCAGCTCAACGAGCCGCGCGGCATCGCTGTGGATGCGGCGGGCAATCTGTACGTGGCCGACCTGAACAACCACCGCATCCGGCGCGTGGATGCGGGCGGCACCATCACCACCGTCGCGGGCACGGGCGCGGCCGGCTTCTCGGGCGACGGCGGCGCGGCCACCGCGGCGCAGCTCAACAGCCCCTTCGGCGTGGCCACGGACGGCGCGGGCCGGATCTACATCGCCGACAGCGCCAACTACCGCGTGCGGCGCGTGGACACGGGCGGCACCATCACCACCATCGCGGGAACCGGGGCGCCGGGCTACGGCGGGGACAACGGGCCCGCCCTGGCGGCGCAGTTCCAGTTCGTCTTCGGCATCGTCCTCGACGGCGCGGGCAATTTCTTCCTGGCGGATGGCAACAACCACCGCATCCGCCGGGTGGATGCCGGGGGCACCATGGCCACCGTGGCCGGCACGGGCGCGAGCGGCTTCGGTGGCGACGGCGGCAGCGCCGCGGCGGCCCAGCTCAATTTCCCTTCGGGGGTGGTGGCCGACGGCACCGGCGTGCTCTACATCGCCGACGCGGGCAACAACCGCATCCGCCGGGTGGACGCGGCCGGTACGGTCAGCACCGTGGCCGGCACGGGCACGTCGGGATACGGCGGCGACGGCGGCCCTGCCACCGCGGCGCAGCTGCAGTTCCCGTTCGCCCTGGCGCTGCGCAACCGCGGGCTTCTGTACCTGGCGGATTCGGCCAATTTCCGGACCCGGCTGGTTTCCCTGCCGATCCCGCCAGGGGCGCCCACGGGCCTGGGCGCCACCGCCAGCGACGGGCAGGCCCGCCTCGCGTGGACTGCGCCGGCCGATGCGGGCTCCAGCCCCGTGTCGGGCTACACGGCCACCGGTACGCCGGTCGGGGGCGGCGCGGCCGTCTCCTGCGCGGCCACGGCGCCAGCGACCCAATGCACGGCCGCCGGCCTGGGCGACGGAGTGGTCTACCGCTTCACCGTCCGGGCCACGAGCGGCGCCGGGGACAGCGCGGCCTCCGATGCCGTGCAGGTGGCCTCCGCCGGTGCCGTGCCCGGCATGGCGGGAGCGGCCGGCACGGTGGTGTCGGGCGGCGGCAGCGGGTGCGCGCTGGTGCCCGCAGCCACGGGTTTCGGCGCCGCCGTGCCGGCGGGCCTGCCCGCGGGGGCGACGTTGGCGGCCGGTGTCTTCCGCTTCCGTGCCGAGGGGTGCGCGGGCGCCGCGTTGACGGTGTCGGTGACCTATCCCGGGCCGCTGCCCGCCGGGGCGCGCATCTACCAGTACGGCCCGCCGGTGGCCGGCCAGGCGGCTGCCTGGTCGGAACCTGCCGGCGCCAGCCTGAGCGCCGACCGCCGCACGGTGACCTACGCCGTGGCGGACGACGGGGCCTTCGATGGGGACACCGTCGCCGCGGGAGCCGTCGAAGGCCGGCTGGCCGCGGTGGTGCTGGCGGCGGCGGGCGGTATCCAGGCGGTTCCCGTGGCGGGCGGGTGGGGCCTGGGGCTCATGGCCCTGCTCGTGGCAGCCATGGGCTTGGCCGGCCTGCGCCGGACGCGCCGCGGGCCGGCATGAACCCCGCGCTGCGAGCAGACCGCGGCACCGGTCAGAAGCAGGACCAGACCTGGTCCGCCATCATCACGACGAAGCCTGGCTCGGCATAGAGCGCGAAGGCCGCGGCGAGCACGGCTGCCGCGGCTGCGCCCCAGGCCAGCCGGCGGCCCCACGGCGCAGGCCGGGCGGGGCGGCCGGGGTGGACGGGGGAAGGGGGCGGTGCGGAGGCGTGCATGACGTGCATGGCGAGCGGAGCGTCGCGCCTCAAACGGGCCGGACTTCCGCGCGGCGGATGGGCGCCTCGCGGATCGGCAGGTTGATGAGCCCCGCCGCCACGCCGAGCGCGATGGAGAGGTACCAGACCACGTCGTAGCTGCCCGTGCGGTCGTACAGGTACCCGCCCAGCCAGACGCCCAGGAAGCTGCCGATCTGGTGGCTGAAGAACACGAAGCCTCCCAGCATCGAGAGGTGCTGCACGCCGAAGATCTGCGCCACCGTCGCATTGGTGGGCGGCACGGTGGAGAGCCAGAGCGCGCCGATCACCGCCGAGAACACGTAGACCGACACCGGCGAGAGCGGCACGAGCAGGAACACCGTGATCGCCACGGCCCGCGCGAAGTAGATGAAGGCCAGGATGTGCCGCCGCGCCATGCGCTGGCCGAGCGTGCCGGCGATGTAGGTGCCGAACACGTTGAAGAGCCCGATCAGCGCCAGCGCATAGCTGGCCACCTGGGGCGAGAGGCCGTGGTCCTTCAGGTAGCTGGGCATGTGCACGCCGATGAACACCACCTGGAAGCCGCACACGAAATACCCGGCCGTGAGCAGCAGGAAGCTGGGGTAGCGCAGGGCCTCGGAGAGCGCCTCGCCCACGGTCTGTTTGCGCGGCGCTCCGGCGGCGGCGCCGGCCGCGCGGCCGAAGCCCGGCTCGCGCAGGCCGAAGGCCAGGGGCACGATGAGCAGCACCATGGCCGAGAGGGCGAGCAGCGATTCCTGCCAGCCCAGGCGCGCGATCAACTGGCCTTCCACGGGCACCATGAGGAACTGGCCGAACGATCCGGCCGCGGCCGCCACCCCCATAGCCCATGAGCGTTTCTCGGGCGCGATCTGCCGGCCCAGCACGCCGTAGATCACCGCGTAGGTGGTGCCGGCCTGCGCCGCGCCGATCAGCACGCCCGCCGTCAGCGCGAACAGCAGCGGCGTGGGCGAGAGCGCCATGCCGGCCAGCCCGAACGCGTAGAGCACCGCGCCGCCGATCAGCACGCGGAAGGCGCCGAAGCGGTCGGCCGCCATGCCCGCGAAGATGCCGAAGATGCCCCAGGCGATGTTCTGCACGGCGATCGCCAGCGCGAAGGTCTGACGGGTCCAGCCCATGTCCTGGGTGATGGGCTGCAGCCACAGGCCGAAGCCGTGGCGGATGCCCATGGAGAGCGTGACGATGGCGGCGCCGCAGGCGAGCACCTGCACCATGGACAGTTTTTGCGGTTCGGAGGACATCGGTCGAATGTAGCCAAAAGCGTCTTCCGCCGCTGGCCGCGTGCTGCGGGTTAACCCGCATTTCCCGGGGCGGCTGTCTTTATATCCAGTGCTGGCGAGGGCGCCGCACTACAATCCGCGCCCATGGCAGCCAAACCCTCTCCTGTGTCGCCCGGCGACTATTCCGAAGGTTCGATCCGCGTGCTCAAGGGCCTGGAGCCCGTGAAGCAGCGGCCGGGCATGTACACCCGCACGGACAACCCGCTCCACATCATCCAGGAAGTGCTCGACAACGCGGCCGACGAGGCCCTGGCCGGGCACGGCAAGCGCATCAAGGTCACGCTGCACGCCGACGGCTCGGTGGGCATCGAGGACGACGGCCGCGGCATTCCGTTCGGGCTGCACCCCGAGGAGAAGGCGCCCGTGATCGAGCTGGTCTTCACGCGGCTGCACGCGGGCGGCAAGTTCGACAAGGGCAAGGGCGGCGCCTACAGCTTCTCGGGCGGCCTGCACGGCGTGGGGGTCTCGGTCACCAACGCGCTCGCGCTGCGGCTGGAGGCCACCACCCACCGCGGGGGGCAGATCGCACGCCTGGTGTTCGCCGGCGGCGACGTGGTCGAACCGCTCGTGGCCCGGCCCCTGGCGGCCGGCGAGCGCCGCCAGGGCACTTCGGTGCGCGTCTGGCCCGACCCCAAATACTTCGAATCGTCCGCGCTGCCGATGGGCGAACTGGTGCACCTGCTGCGCAGCAAGGCCGTGCTGATGCCGGGCGTCACCGTGTCGCTCGTCAACGAGAAGAGCAAGGAAACGCAGACCTGGCAGTACAAGGGCGGCCTGCGCGACTACCTGGGCCAGAACCTCGCGGCCGACCCGGTGATCCCGCTGTTCGAGGGCGAGGGCTATGCCGACCGCCACAACGAAAGCTTCGCCGAGGGCGAGGGCGCCGCGTGGTGCGTGGCCTTCACCGAGGAAGGCCAGCCCATGCGCGAGAGCTACGTCAACCTCATCCCCACCAGCGCGGGCGGCACGCACGAGAGCGGCCTGCGCGACGGCCTGTTCAACGCCGTCAAGAGCTTCATCGAACTGCACTCGCTGCTGCCCAAGGGCGTGAAGTTGCTGCCCGAGGACGTGTTCGCACGCGCCTCCTACGTGCTGTCGGCCAAGGTGCTCGATCCGCAGTTCCAGGGCCAGATCAAGGAGCGCCTCAATTCGCGCGATGCCGTGCGGCTGGTGAGCGGCTTCGTGCGCCCCGCGCTCGAACTCTGGCTGCACCAGCACGTGGACTACGGGCGCAAGCTCGCCGAACTCGCCATCCGCGCCGCGCAGACACGCCAGAAGGCCGGCCAGAAGGTCGAGAAGAAGAAGGGCTCCGGCGTGGCCGTGCTGCCCGGCAAGCTGACCGACTGCGAAAGCCGCGATCTCTCGCACAACGAGGTCTTCCTGGTCGAGGGCGACTCCGCCGGCGGCAGCGCCAAGATGGGCCGCGACAAGGAATGCCAAGCCGTGCTGCCGCTGCGCGGCAAGGTGCTCAACACCTGGGAGGTGGACCGCGACCGGCTCTTCGCCAACAACGAGATCCACGACATCTCCGTGGCGCTGGGCGTCGATCCGCACGGCCCGGGCGACACGCCCGACCTGTCGGGCCTGCGCTACGGCAAGGTCTGCATCCTGTCCGATGCCGACGTGGACGGCTCGCACATCCAGGTGCTGCTGCTCACGCTGTTCTTCCGCCACTTCCCCAAGCTCATCGAGACCGGCCACATCTACGTGGCCCGGCCGCCGCTCTACCGCGTGGACGTGCCCGCGCGCGGCAAGAAGCCCGCGTCCAAGCTCTATGCGCTGGACGACGGCGAGCTGGAAGCCATCCTCGACAAGGCTGCCTCCGACGGCGTGGCGCGCGAGAAGTGCCAGATCAGCCGCTTCAAGGGCCTGGGCGAGATGAACGCCGAGCAGCTCTGGGAGACCACGCTCAACCCCGACACGCGCCGCCTGCTGCCCGTGCAACTGGGCGTGCTGGGCTTCGCCGAGACCGAGGGCCTCATCACCAAGCTCATGGGCAAGGGCGAGGCCGCCGCGCGGCGCGAACTGATGGAACTGCATGGCGACGCCGTGGAAGTGGACATCTGAAACCGGCGAACATCGCGCCATGCCCGCCCCCACCGCACCGCCCCCCTTGGCAGCCGCTGCCCCGCGCCCGCCGCGTGTGGGGCGCCTGCTGCGCTGGTTCAAGGGTGTTTTTGCCTCCATGCCGCCGGTTTTATTAGGAAGTTTGCTATTGTTTTTGCAGCAAACCGCCCATGCCGACCTGTGGGCCTACGTGGACGAGCGCGGCGTGACGCACTTCGCGGCGGAGCGCATCGACGAGCGCTATGCGCTGTATTTCCGCGGCGACGTATTCGATTCGGCCACCGACGGGCGCGCGGCGCCGTCGGGCACCGGCATCGTGCCGCCGGGCGTGGCGCCCGCGGCCACGGCGGCGGGGGCGCGGCGGCTCGCGTATTTCGACATCGCCCCCGAGGTCAAGCGCGTGAAGCACCACCTGCGCGCGTCCGCCACCCGGCACGGGCTCGACTACGAGCTGCTGCAGGCGGTGATCGCCACCGAATCGGGGTTCGATCCGCAGGCCGTCTCGCCGCGCGGCGCGGTGGGGCTGATGCAGGTCATGCCGGCCACGGCGGAGCGCTTCGGCGTCGCGCGCGAGCCCCGACGCTCGGTGGAGCAGAAGCTCACCGACCCCGGCACCAACATCGCCGCCGGTGCGCGCTACCTGCGCCACCTCATCGATCTCTTCGAGGGCCGGCTCGACCTGGCCCTGGCCGCCTACAACGCGGGCGAGGGCGCCGTGCAGCGCGCCGGCCACCGCATTCCCGCCTACCGCGAGACGCAGAACTACGTGAAGAGCGTGCTCGGCCTCTACGCGCTGCTCAAGCCGGCCGCCGCGCCGGCCGCCGCATCGGCCCGGGCACCGGCGGCCCTGCCGGGCGGCCGGGGTGCCGCGGCCGGCCGCGTGCGCATGGAGCTGGCGGCGCCCGCCGCGCCGTGAGCCGCCTCCGACCGACGACCGTCCGGCGCACCGTGCGCCGCCTCCCTTTTCCCATCCCTTCCGACGCATGAGCGACAACGACCAACCCACCCTCGACTTCTCCCAGCCCGAGTCCGGCGACTCGCTGGGTCTGGCCGGCTACGCGCAGCGCGCCTACCTGGAATACGCACTCTCCGTGGTCAAGGGCCGCGCGCTGCCCGATGTGTGCGACGGCATGAAGCCCGTGCAGCGCCGCATCCTGTTCGCGATGGAGCGCATGGGCTTGGCCTACGGCGGCCCCACGCGCAACGTGCCCGCCAAGCCCGTCAAGAGCGCGCGCGTGGTGGGCGACGTGCTGGGCCGCTTCCACCCGCACGGCGACCAGTCGGCCTACGACGCGCTGGTGCGGCTCGCGCAGGACTTCAGCCAGCGCTATCCGCTCATCGATGGCCAGGGCAACTTCGGCAGCCGCGACGGCGACGGCGCCGCGGCCATGCGCTACACCGAGGCGCGGCTCACGCGCATCGCGGGCCTGCTGCTGGACGAGATCGACCAGGGCACCGTGGACTTCGTGCCCAACTACGACGGCTCCACCGAGGAGCCCCGCCAGTTGCCCGCGCGCCTGCCGTTCGCGCTGCTGAACGGCGCGAGCGGCATCGCCGTGGGCCTGGCCACCGAGATCCCGAGCCACAACCTGCGCGAGGTGGCCGACGCCTGCGTGGCGCTGGTGAAGAACCCCAAGCTCACGGACGAGGAGCTGTACGCCTTCGTGCCCGGCCCCGACTACCCCGGCGGCGGCCAGATCATCAGCAGCGCCGGCGACATCCAGGACGCCTACCGCACCGGCCGCGGCAGCCTGAAGGTGCGCGCCCGCTGGAAGATCGAGGACCTCGCGCGCGGCCAGTGGCAACTGGTGGTCACCGAACTGCCGCCCGGCGTCTCGTCGCAGAAGGTGCTCGAAGAGATCGAGGAACTCACCAACCCGAAGGTGAAGGCCGGCAAGAAGGCGCTCTCGCAGGAGCAGACGCAGCTCAAGGCCACGGTGCTCGGCGTGCTCGACGTGGTGCGCGACGAATCGAGTAAGGACGCGCCCGTGCGGCTCGTGTTCGAGCCCAAGACCGGCCGCGTGCCGCAGCAGGAACTGATCACCACGCTGCTCGCGCACACCAGCCTGGAGACCTCCGCGCCGATCAACCTCACCATGGTGGGCCTGGACGGCAAGCCCACGCAGAAATCGCTGCGCCGCATGCTGGAGGAATGGGTCGCCTTCCGCCAGCAGACCATCACGCGCCGCAGCCAGCACCGTTTGGCCAAGGTGCTGGACCGCATCCACATCCTCGAGGGGCGGCAGACCGTGCTGCTCAACATCGACGAGGTGATCGCCATCATCCGCGCGGCCGACGAACCCAAGGCCGCGCTGATCGCACGCTTCGACCTCTCGGACCGGCAGGCCGAGGACATCCTCGAAATCCGACTGCGCCAGCTCGCGCGGCTCGAAGCCATCAAGATCGAGCAGGAACTGAAGGAACTGCGCGAAGAGCAGGGCAAGCTCGAAGACATCCTCGGCAACCCCGCGTCGCTGCGCCGCTTGATGGCCCGGGAGATCGAGCAGGACGCGAAGCAGTTCGCCGATGCGCGCCGCACCCTCATCCAGGCCGAGAAGAAGGCCGTGGCCGAGGTCAAGGTGGTCGATGAGCCCGTCACGGTGGTCGTCTCGCAGAAGGGCTGGGTGCGCGCGCGCCAGGGCCATGGGCACGACGCGGGCACCTTCGCCTTCAAGGCCGGCGATGCGCTCTACGCCACCTTCGAATGCCGCACGGTGGACACGCTCATCGCCTTCGGCAGCAACGGGCGCGTGTACTCCGTGGCCGTGGCGCAATTGCCCGGCGCGCGCGGCGACGGCCAGCCCATCACCACGCTCATCGACCTGGAAGCCGGCACGCAGCCCGTGCACTACTTCGCGGGCCCGGCCAACGCGGCGCTGCTGCTGGCCGGCTCGGGCGGCTATGGCTTCATCGCCGCCGTGGAGCACATGACCGCGCGCAACCGCGGCGGCAAGGCCTTCGTCACGCTGGGCGAGGGCGAGCAGCTGTGCCGCCCCTCGCACGCCGCGTTCTCGAACGGCGGCCAGCCGCTGGCGCCGGCCACGCACGTCTGCTGCGCCTCGGCGGGCGGGCGCATCCTCACCTTCGAGATCGCCGAACTCAAGCAGATGGCCAACGGCGGCCGGGGCCTGATGCTCATCGACCTGGAGCCCAAGGACACGCTGGCCGGGGCCGCCGCCTACACGCGCAGCGTGCGCATCGCGGGCGTGGGCCGCGGCGGCAAGGAGCGCGACGAGACGCTGGAGATCCGCAGCCTGAACAACGCCCGCTTCCCGCGCGGCCGCAAGGGCAAGGCGGCGGACCTGGGCTTCAAGCCGACCGCCGTGGTGCGTGTCGAGTAGTGCCGCGGGCGGGAGAGGCGTGCCGTTGCCGCAGCCCTTTTCCGTGACCGTTCCGTGACCCGGAAAGGGCTGCCCCGCAGGGCAGCCCTTTTTTGTTGCGCTGCCGCATCGCCCCGGCGCCATGGTGTAAATGCCGATTGGTGTTTCTGCATGTATCCGCGCACCATCGGCCGGCACGGCACCGGAACCGGGGCTGCCCGGTCGTGCATTCCGTGTGATGCGGCCAAGGAGCACCTACCGTGAAAGACATGAAAATCGCCACCCGGCTCGCGCTGGGCTTCTCGCTCATCCTGCTGGTCATGTTCCTCATGAACCTGCTGGGCCTCAGCAACATGGGGGCGATGGTCCGCTCCGTGAACGGCATCGCCTCCGAATCGCTCGTCAAGGAGCGCCTGATCAGCGACTGGTCACGCAACATCTACACCAGCGTGCAGCGCACCAAGGCCGTGGCGCTGAGCACCGACGCGTCGCTGAGCGAGCGGTTCGCGCAGGAGGCCGCGGCCTCGTCGACGCAGTCGGCGGATCTGCTCAAGCGCATCGACGCCATGTCGCAGACCGGGCAGGAGAAGGCCCTGATGGCCGATATCCAGAAAATCCGCACCAGCTACCTCGCGTCGCGCGACGCGCTCTACAAGGCCAAGCGCGAAGGGCGCCTGGACGACGCGCAGCGCCTGTTCGCGCAGGAATTCCAGCCGCTGACCGAGCAATACCTCAAGACCGTGCAACAACTGCTGGACCTGCAGCGCGCCAACATCGACGGCGCCCTGGCGCACGTGGAGTCCGGCTACGGCGAAACCCGCATCGCCGTGGTGGCCGCCACCGTGCTGGCCCTTTTCCTGGGCGCGGGCGTGGGCTGGTGGATCACGCGCAGCATCTCGCGGCCGCTGGGCGAGGCCGTGCGCGTGGCGCGCGCCGTGGCGGACAACGACCTCACGAGCACGATCACCGTGCACGGGCGCGACGAAACCGGCCAGATGCTCGATGCGCTGCGCCAGATGAACGACAACCTGGCGCAGGTCACGGGCCGCGTGCGCAACGGCGCGGACAGCATCGCCGTCGCCGCGCGCGAGATCGACGCGGGCAACCAGGACCTGTCGTCCCGCACCGAGCACCAGGCGAGCGCGCTGCAGCAGACGGCGGCCTCCATCGAGCAGCTCACCAGCGCCGTGCGCCAGAACGCCGACAGCGCGCGCCAGGCCAACCAGTTGGCCGCGCACGCCTCGCAGGTGGCGGGCGAGGGCGGGCAGGTGGTGGCGGGCGTGGTGCAGACCATGGGCGCCATCGATGCGTCCTCGCGCCGCATCGCGGACATCATCGGCGTGATCGACGGCATCGCCTTCCAGACCAACATCCTGGCGCTCAATGCGGCCGTGGAGGCGGCCCGCGCGGGAGAGCAGGGCCGGGGCTTCGCCGTGGTGGCCGGCGAGGTGCGCGCGCTGGCCGGGCGCAGCGCCGAGGCCGCCAAGGACATCAAGACGCTCATTGGCGATTCGGTCGCCAAGGTGGACGAAGGCTCCCAGCAGGTGGCGCAGGCCGGCCGCACCATGGAAACCGTGGTGGACAGCATCCGGCGCGTGGCCGACATCATGGGCGAGATCAGCGCCGCGAGCGAAGAGCAAAGCTCCGGCATCGCGCAGGTGAGCCAGGCGATCGGCCAGATGGACCAGGTCACGCAGCAGAACGCCGCCCTGGTCGAGGAGGCCGCGGCCGCCACCGGCGCCCTCAAGTCGCAGGCGGCCCTGCTGGCCGAAGTGGTCTCCGCCTTCCGCCTGCGCGAGGGCAGCGGCGCCATTCCGGCCCCGTCGCCGGTGCCACCATCGGCTCCGCCCGCTCGGCCCGCCGCCGTGCCGGTGCCCGGCCGGCCCGCACCGGCGCCGGCCCTGGCCAAGGCCCGCGCTCCGATCGCGGCCCCGAAGGCCGTGGCGGCAACGGCCCGCCCCGGGCCTGCACGCGCGCCCGCACCCGCCCTGACCGCGCGCGCGACTCCGGCACCCGCGGCCGCCGCGGCACCCGCCACCCCGCCGCGCAAGGGCGGCAGCGACGATGACTGGGAAACGTTCTGAGCGCTCCCCGCGCACCGGCCCGCGCGGGCGCCCGCCGCCTGGGATTGCCGGCTGACGGAATCGCGCCGCGCAGCCGCCAGGCCTGCGGCAGGCGGAATCGGTTGCGCTGGTGAAACTACCGAGCCGGGCCTCCCGCCGATGGGGCACGATGCTCGGGCAACGCGACCGTTTGCGACCCTTGGAAAGGAATCCGCCATGCCCCGAACGCTGCGTGTCGTGCACAAACTCTGGATCGCCGTCGCCGCACTGGTGATCGCGCTCACCGCGGTGCTGGGCATCGCCGGCCATCGGTACCAGCGCCAGCAGGCGGACGCCGAAGCGGCGCGCGCGCAGATGGACCTGCGCACCCAGGCCGCGCTGCGCTGGGCTGGCCTGACCGAGACCAACGCGGCCCGCACGCTGTCCGTCATCCTGAGCGGCGAGCCGCTGCTGGAAGCGCAGTTCAAGGACGCCATCGCCGCCACCTCGGCGCAGATCTCCGAAACCCAGAAGGCGCTCGCCGCCATGGACCTGACCGATGCCGACAAGGCGCAGATGGCGCGCATCGCCGCTGCGCGTCAGGCCACGCTGGACCTGCGCGGCCAGGCCCGCCAGCTCGCGGCCGGCGGCCGCCGCGACGAGGCCCAGGCCCTGGTGCTGCAGCGCTACCAGCCTGCCGTGGGCGCCTACCTGCAGGCGCTGCGCGAATTTGCGCAATCGCAGTCGCAGGCCGCCGACGCCTTGCGCGCTGGCACCGCCGCGGCGCTGCAGCGCACCCTGCTGGCCGCGGCCGGCGCCATCGCGCTGATGCTGGCCGGCGTGGTCGCGGGCGGCATGGTGCTGATCCGCGGCATCCAGGGGCCGCTGGCGCAGGCCAACGCCGTGGCCGCGCGCATCGCGGCCGGCGACCTGGCCACCCCCGTGCCGCAGGGCCGCGGCGATGAATTCGGGGAGCTGCTGCGCTCGCTGCACGCCATGGGCGAATCGCTCGCGCGCATGGTGCGGCAGGTGCGCCAGGGCACCGACGGCATCGCCACCGCCAGCGCCGAGATCGCGGCCGGCAACCAGGACCTCTCCACGCGCACCGAGCAGGCCTCGGGCAACCTGCAGCAGACGGCCGTGGCCATGGACCAGTTCGCCGGCACCATCGCCCAGAGCGTGGGCAGCGCGCGGCAGGCCAGCGCGCTCGCGGCCAGCGCCTCCGACGTGGCGCGGCGCGGCGGCGAAGTGGTGGGCGGCGTGGTGAGCACCATGGAAGACATCCACGCCAGCAGCCGCAAGATCGCCGACATCATCGGCGTGATCGACTCCATCGCCTTCCAGACCAACATCCTGGCGCTCAATGCCGCCGTGGAAGCCGCGCGTGCGGGCGAGCAGGGCCGCGGTTTCGCCGTGGTGGCGGGCGAGGTGCGCA
The DNA here is from genome assembly GCF_900112675.1 of Paracidovorax konjaci. Taxonomy (GTDB): domain Bacteria; phylum Pseudomonadota; class Gammaproteobacteria; order Burkholderiales; family Burkholderiaceae_C; genus Paracidovorax; species Paracidovorax konjaci. The sequence goes on from NZ_FOMQ01000001.1 coordinate 492,974, forward strand.
GCCTCGCGCAGCGCAGCGCATCGGCCGCGCAGGAAATCAAGCAGCTGATCGGCGCCTCGGTCGAGCGCGTGGAAAGCGGCGCGCGGCTCGTGCAGGAGGCTGGCACCACCATGACCGACATCGTGCAATCGGTGCAGCGCGTGACCGACATGATCGGCGAGATCACCGCCGCCACCACCGAGCAGAACGCCCGCGTGGCCCAGGTGAACCAGTCCGTGGGCGCGCTCGACCAGATGACCCAGCAGAACGCCGCGCTGGTCGAAGAAAGCGCCGCCGCCGCGCAAAGCCTGCGCGACCAGGCGCAGCAGCTCGCGCAGGCCACCGCACTGTTCCGCGTGGCCGGCACGGCGGCAGGCGGGGGCGGCGCGCCCGCACCTGCGCCGGGGCAGGCCGCGGCAATGGCACCGCAGGGCGCCATCGCACGGGCACCGGCCACCCTGCCGGCCCACACCCTCCGCGCCGCGCCTGCGGCGCAACGCACCCCGCTGCCGCGCCCTGCGGCGGTAAGAGCGCCATCGGCCGCGGTGCCACTGGCTGCGCGCGCTGCGCGCGCTGCGCCCGCGGCGAAGCCGGCGCTTGCCACGGCGCCGGCCGGCAAAACCCGCCCCGCCCCCGCACCGGCCACGCAGGCCGCCGGTGCCGACAGCGACTGGGAGACGTTCTGACACGACACCTTGGGGGCCGACGCACGTCCCCCAGAAAAAAGCGCCGCGGGTAGCGGCGCTATGGCTTTTTGCTTTTTCGCGGCCCGGCGTGGAGTGCCCCGGGCCGGAACCGATCAGCCCAGCTCGGCGATCAGCTCGATCTCCACGCAGGAGCCCATCGGGATCTGTGCCACGCCGAACGCGCTGCGCGCATGCTTGCCCCTCTCGCCGAACACCTCGCCCAGCAGCTCGCTCGCGCCGTTGGTCACCAGGTGCTGCTCGGTGAAATCGCCGGTGGAGTTCACGAGGCTCATCACCTTCACGATGCGCTGGATGCGGTTCAGGTCACCGCCCGTGGCCGCGTGCAGCGTGCCCATCAGGTCGATCGCCACGGCACGCGCCGCGGCCTTGCCTTCTTCCGTCGAGATGTCGCGGCCGAACTGGCCCACCCACGGCTTGCCGTCCTTGCGCGCGATGTGGCCGCTCAGGAAGACCAGGTTGCCCGTCTGCACGTAGGGCACATAGGCCGCGGCCGGCGTGGCGACCGGGGGCAGCGTGATGTTGAGGGCGGTGAGTTTGTCGTAAACGCTCATGGTGTTGTCGCAGAGGAAGGTAGGAAAGAAAACAGCCCCGAGGCGCGGTTCATGCCGGAGGCCGCACCGGGAAGCTTCGGCCGGAACGCATGATGGTACACAGCGCGCGCGGGCCACCCCTTGGAGCGGCGGCGCGGGCGCTCAATCGACGATGAACAGCCTGGCCCCCTTGGGCGAACGCGAGCGGTGCGGCTCCGCGTTGTCCGCCACCTGGTAGCTCATGCCGGGCTTCAGGAGGAACGTGCGGCCGTCCTCCAGCTCGGTTTCCATCTCGCCCTCCAGGCACAGCAGCACATGGCCCTTGCTGCACCAGTGGTCGGACACATAGCCGGGGGTGTACTCCACCATCCGCACGCGGATGCCGCCGAAATTCTGTGTCTGCCAGAACGCCTGGCCGGCCTCGGCAGAGTGCTCGGTGCGGGGCACGCCGGACCAATCGGTGGTGGCAAAGGGGATGTTGTCCATTTTCATGGGAGGCCTTGTCGGAGGTGGGGATGGATGGATCAACGGCACGGGCAGCGCGGCGCCGCAGCGGCGCTCGGCCAGCCGGCCGTCAAGGCAAAGTTACCACCTGCAGAGCCCTGCCGAAGGGCATTCCAGTGCACGCCGCGCTCGCCCCAGGGGCAGAACGCATGGCAGCGCCTCGGCTTTGCGAGTCACGCAGCGGCGCCCAACCCGACAGCGGCAAGTGGTGGCGCTGCCGGAAGCACTATTCCTTGTTCTTCCGGGACCGGAACGCCGCGACCTTCATCCGGTTCCCGCACACCGCCATGCTGCACCAGCGGCGGCGGTGCGATTTCGTCAGGTCGTGGAACAGCAGCGTGCAGTCGTGGGCCTCGCACTGGCGCACCAGTTCCAGCTGCGTGCCTGTCAACAAATCCACCAGTGCCTGAGCGACAGGCTCGAGCAGGCTCGCAGCGCCGTCGTTCCGGCGCTGCACGACCACCTTGAAGGACTGGTTGGCGCGATCCCAGTCCAGCACTTTCGCTGCCCGCCCCGCCTCCAGCACGCGGTTCACCACGTCAACGGAAGCGTCCCCGTCCGATTTGGCTGCATTCACCAGCGACTGGGCGCTCGCACGCAGCTCCAGTGCGAGCTTCAGCAGCCCCTTGGGTGTCGCTTCGAAATCCTCTGGCAGAACCCTGGCCAGTTTCAGCCAGGCGACCACGCTGGCGTCATCGACCAGGCACTCTCGGTGCGCAGTCCCCACGCCGTACTGCGTGTTAATGAAATCGAGCGCCAAGTTGTCGCCCACGAACGGGGGGACTTGCTGGCTGGTATGGCTTTCAGGCATGCCCCAATGTAACCCATTAAAAATAGCTTGACCAGTTACTTCATGCCAGAGTAACCTTTAATTTCTTTTTTAAAGGTTACAAGGAATCGACCATGACTTCTCACATTTCCCTGGCCGCAGTGGGCCTGTCAGCCGCAGTGCTGTCCGGTGGAACGCATGCCGCAGACCTTCAGGTGCGCCATCGGTTCGAACAGGTGGGCGACGTGAAAGTGTTTTACCGGGAGGCCGGCAACCGCAATGCCCCGACGGTTCTGCTGTTGCATGGGTTCGCGGCTTCCTCTTTCATGTACCGCGACCTCATTCCGAAACTCGCGGACAAGTACCACGTCATAGCACCGGACTTGCCTGGCTTCGGCTTCACCGAAGCGCCCGAGCGCGGCAAGTACGACTACACGTTCGACCAGCTCGCGAAAACCATGACCCAGTTCACGGAGCAGCTCAAGCTGAGCCGCTATGCGATGCAGGTCTTCGACTACGGCGCGCCGGTGGGGTGGCGCATGGCTGTGGCCAACCCCTCACGCGTGAGCGCCATCGTTTCCCAAAATGGCAACGCTTACGAAGAGGGCTTGGGCCCGGGATGGGCGCCCATTCAGAAGTACTGGAAGGAACCAACGAAGGCCAATCGCGAAGCGCTGCACGACTTTCCCACGCCTGCTTCCATCAAGTGGCAGTACCTTGAGGGCGTCCGTGATGCGAGCTTGGTGGCCCCCGACGCCATCGCGCTCGAGAGCATGCTGGTCGCCCGCGCTGGCAATGCCGAGGTGCAGCTGGACCTGCTGTTGGACTACGCCTCCAATGTGGCCAAGTACCCCGAGTTCCAGGCTTACTTCAGAAAGCACCAGCCGCCTTTGCTTGCTGTTTGGGGCAAGAACGACCCCTTCTTCCTGCCCGCAGGTGCACAGGCATGGAAACGCGACATCCCGAGCGCAGATGTGCGCTTCTACGACACCGGTCACCTGGCGCTCGAGACCCATGGGGAAGAAATCGGTCCGGTCATCCGCGACTTCCTGGACAAGCATGTGAAGTGATGTGTTCTCCGCGGCGCACCACTGGAGCGGCGAACCCAGAGCGCAGCGGCCGCGCGAATCATGTGGCAAGCACTTGGCACCCTTTGCCTGAGCAGAGGGGGCTTGCCAACCACCTCAGGCGCAATCCATTTGCAATCCACTGTGACCGATGCCGGTCTCCATCCGTTCACAACGCTTTCTTTCATTGGCAGCCGTCCGAAGGCGGCGGAGCATGTTGGGATGGTCACCGTGGTTTGCGCGTCCGGCGTGAGGTAGAAATGCAAAGCAGCCAGTCAGCAATCAATGGCGATCGGCTGCTTTGGGCCCTTTGCGGCCGCTGAATCTGGTCGCGTAAACGTCAGCTATCCGCCTGAAGCAGCATCTTGCTGCAGTGCCCGCCCCGCTGAACAAGCGGCAATTGTCCAAGGCCGACGTGTTGCACTGGCCTCACGGCTGTCCTTCAAAGCAGTCCACCTCTTCAGAAAACCCCACCCACGCCAGCCTCCGCTTCGCCCAAATCTGCCGCTTCGGCCCACCCAACTCGTGCCGCTGCCGTATCGCCCCGATCCGCAGCGAGTACGCCGCAGGCGCCTCCACCGCGCACGCATACAACGGCGTTCCGCAGTGCTCGCAAAACGCCAGCAGCCGCTTCGCCCCGCTGGCCGCGGTCTTGACGTAGGTGCGCGGCGCACCCTTCGTCAGCCGGAAGCCGTCCGCCGGCGCAGGAATGTTCGCGCGGAACGCGGAGCCAGAATGGGTCTGGCAGTCGGTGCAGTGGCAGATGGTGATACTGCCCGGCTGGACCTCGGCTTCATAGGCGATGGCGCCGCAATGGCATTGGCCGTCCACTTTCATGGGGGTGTCTTTCCTCGGAGGGCAGGGTGCCCGTGCGGGCCATTTTGCGCCGGGCAGGTGGTGACCACCATGCCGGCCCAATCGTCTGCTTGGTTGCCTGCCTGGCTGTAACTAACGCCAACGCGTTCACGGGCTGCGACCGCGATGGCAGGCTGCTCATGGCTGAGGCGAGCGCGCCTGTTCGTTCACCCAATCCACCGTCTTCCCCTTCACGCACCACGCCGGGTCGCGCACCCAGTCGGTGAACCACAGCGTCGGGTTGCCCTGCAGGGCATAGCAGGCCGAGTAGCCCCATCGGGTCAGGTAGTGGCTGGTAGCCATCGATGTGACGGGGATCAGCGCCATGGCGACCACGCTGGCCAGCACGGCTGCCACCAGCATGCGCTCGCAACGCCGAATGCTGCGCTCGCTGCAGGGCACGGCCCGCAGCAGGCCAAGGGCTACCACCAGCAGGCAAGCGATGCCGACGAAGGGCGCCAATTGCGCAGCAGGGGCGACTCGCAGCACGGGTGCGCGTGCTGCCATGGCGTCCAGGGTCGGCACGATCAGGTGCCCGATGAGCAGGATGCACACCACTGTCATGCCGAGGTTGAGTGGAATGCCCCAGAGCAGGGTTTTGCGAACTTTGTGGATGTCCAGCATGGTGTCGGTATGAGGGGCTCAAGATCTAATAGTTGATGCAGGTGATACGGCAGAGCCAATCTCTCATTCCTTGCTCCATGGCGCGGCCGATGTCTACCTTTTTCTGTTGAATGGCCCTGCGCAATTCTGTTTCCCATGATTGAGCCTGGGTGTTTATGTAATACACACCTTGGGCAGTCTGCTCAGGAATTAGCCTCAGTGCCGCGATGACCTTGCCTTTGACACCGTAGTGGCTGTCCAGGGCATTCAGTGCGATGCCTCCCGTTACCGCTACCACCGCCATGAACGCCAATGGAAGCACCGCGATGGTTGTGACGCCAGCGATGGAGGCCGCTAGACCATATGCCACAAGTCCCGCCAGTCCCCCCTTGACCGCCTCCACGCCGATTCCTCCAACCAAGTCATACATGGTCTTCTCGTTGTTGAACATGAAATCCATCAATTCGATGCCAGTGGAGACCACGACGCCGAGCATAAAACCACCTTTCGCGATGCCCTGCAGGCTTGTCATCCCAAGCCCCAACTGGATCATCTTTGGGTGTGTCGCAAGGTAGCGCGTGCCCTGCAATGCGCTGCTGCGCTTGGCCGAGTAGCCTTTGATGATGATGTAGGTGCCGGTGGCTGTGGACTTCACATAGGTCGTGATTCCTGCCATGCCGATGGTGTTGAGCGTTCGCGTGATGGTGATTGCATCGTTAGCACCCTGTGCGACAGGCCCCACCCATGGTTCTGAGGCATTCGGGCTGAACGACTGTTGCCAGTACTGCCCGAAGCTCGATTGAGAAAGTATCTTCCGGATGGTGAACTCCAGGGCTGGATTGTTTCTGGCCTTGTCCTGCAGGATGCTCAGGTACTGGCTCTGCGTGAGTACCAGCACATCGACCTGATTTCTGTCCATGGTTTGCGCCAAAGATTGGCCGTACCCCATGTTGAAAAACGTTGCCGCCAGTTCCGCACTCATCCCCATCCTCCCGGTTCGTTGATTGAATGGGCGCGAATGCTATCGATGCACTCGATGGGCGTCTTCCCGCTTTCTGCAACAAGGTGTCGTATGCAACGTAGCAGGCGCTGCACACCCCAGACCGCAGCAAAGGCGCTGCCACCGAGAAGAGTGGTGGGAGCCCCTCGGCGGCCGCCGCAGTAGTCCCAAACTGCTTTGAGATCGGCTGCTACTAAACAGCATGCATTGCATGCCGATCCGCACCTTCTCCCGCAACGCGGCTCTGCCTAGCATCGTTGCCCCATGCACTTGCCCAGTCCTGCCGACGCCTCCTCGCAAGTCCATGCCGATCCCCTTCCTCCGCTGCCCCGGCGGGCCCACCCGCTGCCCTGGCTCTGGCCCGCCTTGCTCTTGGGCAGCATCGCCGGTGCGCTCGTGCAGGTCACGCAGCCGGCACTCTGGTTCCCGCGCATCTACGCGGCCCTGCTGATCGCGGGGATGGCTTTTTTCGTGAGCGCCCGGTATGTGCGCGCCCCACGGCCCGGCGAGGCCATGGGCCCGACCCGGGCGCCCCATGGAGTGCTGCGGGGGCTCGCTTTCCTGGCGGCTGCGCTGGCGGCCTTCGCGGTCTGCGGCCTGCGTGCCGGGGCATTTCTGGCCGATGCGCTGGACCCGGCGCTCGAAGGCCGCGATCTGCGCATCACCGCGGTGGTCGCGGCGATGCCCCAATCCACCGATGCGGGCCTGCGCCTGCGGCTGGCCGTGGAGTCGGCGCGGCTGGAGGGCGAGGGGCGGGGGCGGGGGCGGGCCGGGCGGGCAGGTGCCGCGGCGGCGGCTCCGCCATCCGGCAGCGATGCCGCGCAGCCGCCGGCGCGCATTCCGCCGGTGATCGACGTGGCCTGGTATGCCGCGACCGCGCCCTGGTTCGCGCAGGGCGGCACCGGAGAGCCCGCTGCGGAGGCCCGCACGGCCTGGCTGGGCGATGCTGCGGCCGCAGCCTTGCCGCCCGTGCGCGCGGGCGAGCGCTGGTCATTCACGGTGCGCCTCAAGGCGCCGCACGGCCTGCGCAATCCGGGCGGCTTCGATGCGGAGCTGTGGCTGTGGGAGCAGGGCGTGCAGGCCACCGGCTACGTGCGGGCCGGTGCGCGCGATGCGCCGCCCGCGCTGCTGCAGGCCGCGCCCTGGTGGCGGCATCCGGTGGAGCAGGCGCGGCAGCGGGTGCGCGATGCGATCCTGGCGCGGCTGGCACCCGAAGGGATGGCGGGGCGCGGCGATCCCGAGGGCGCGGCGCGGCTGCGCACGGCGGGCGTGGTGGCGGCGCTGGTCACGGGCGACCAGCGCATGATCGACCGGGCCGACTGGGACGTGTTCCGCGCGACCGGGGTGGCGCACCTGGTGAGCATCTCCGGCTTGCACATCACGTTGTTCGCCTGGGTCGCGGCCGGGGCTGTGGGCTGGCTGTGGCGGCGCTCGCCGCGCCTGTGCCTGGCGGTGCCGGCCCCTTCGGCGGCGCTGGCGGGCGGGGTGCTGCTGGCGGCGGCCTATGCGCTGTTCAGCGGCTGGGGCGTGCCCGCGCAGCGCACCGTGGGCATGCTGGCGGTGGTGGGCCTGCTGCGGCTGTCGGGGCGGCGGTGGCCGTGGCCGCAGGTGTGGCTGCTGGCCTGCGCGGCGGTGGTGGCGGCCGATCCGTGGGCGCTGCTGCAGGCGGGGTTCTGGCTCAGCTTCGTGGCGGTGGCGGTCCTGTTTGCTTCAAATTCGATAGCAAACTATTCAATGGAACCGGCGGCATCTGGCCTGTTTGGCTTGAAGTCCCGGGCTTGGGCACTGCTGCGGGAACAGTGGGTGGTCACGCTGGCGCTGACGCCGCTCACGCTGCTGCTGTTCGGTCAGATGTCGGTGGTGGGGCTGGCGGCCAATCTGGTGGCGATTCCGTGGATGACGCTGGTGGTCACGCCGCTGGCGTTGCTGGGCGTGCTGTGGGCGCCGCTGTGGACGGCGGCTGCCGCGTGCCTGGCGCCTTTCGCGGCGCTGCTGCAGTGGATGGCGGGCTGGGAATGGGCCACGCTGGCGCTGCCGGCCGCGCCGCTCTGGGCGGGCGTGGCCGGGGTGGCGGGCGGCACGCTGCTGGTGGCGCGCCTGCCCTGGGGCCTGCGGCTGCAGGGCCTGCCGCTGCTGCTGCCCGTGCTCTGGTGGCAGCCGGTGCGGCCTGTGCCGGGGCAGTTCGAACTGCTGGCGCCCGACGTGGGCCAGGGCCAGGCCGTGCTGGTGCGCACGGCCGGCCACGCGCTGCTGTACGACGCCGGCCCGCGCTACGGCCCCGACAGCGATGCGGGCGACCGCGTGCTGGTGCCGCTGCTGCGTGACCGGGGCGAGCGGCTGGATCGGCTGGTGCTGAGCCACCGCGACAGCGACCACACGGGCGGTGCGCAGGCGGTGCTGGCGGCGCACCCGGGCGCACAGCTGTGGGGTTCGCTGGAGCCGGGGCATCCGCTGGAAGCGCAGGGCACGCGCGCCATCACCCGTTGCGCGGCGGGCCAGCGGTGGACCTGGGACGGCGTGCGTTTCGAGGTGCTGCATCCGCCGCCGGGGGCGTTCGGCGCCGCCATGCCGGCGGAGGCGGGCGCCGCGCCCGCCGGGCCGCGCGCGGTGAAACCCAACACCTTGAGTTGCGTGCTGCGCGTGACGGCGGCGCCCGCGGCGGACGGGCGCCGCGCCGGCCGGGACGAAGGCGGGGCAACGGGCGAGGGCGAGGGCAACGGTGAAGGCGACGGCCCCTCCGCGCTGCTGCTGGGCGACATCGAGCGGGCGCAGGAGGCCGTGCTGGCCGCGGGCGGGATGGCGCCGGCCGACGTGCTGCTGGTTCCGCACCATGGCAGCAAGACCTCGTCGAGCGATGCCTTTCTCGACGCCGTCCGGCCACGCACCGCCGTGGTGCAGGCTGGCTACCGCAACCGCTTCGGCCACCCCGCGCCGGAGGTGGTCGGCCGCTACGCAGTGCGCGGCGCGCAGGTGGTGAATTCGGCATCGTGCGGCGCGATGCGGTGGCAATCGGAGCGGCCACTGCATTGGCGCTGCGAGCGCGAAGCCGCGCGGCGCTACTGGCACCACGCACCTCCGCCTGCCGCCGAGGGCCACTGACCGCCGATCGCCGACCGCCGCATCCGGTGCCGTCCTGCACGCGCGCCCTGTCATCTGCCGCTGAGCAGGCTTGCAACTTGCTATGCTGCCTGCAGGAGGCACCACTGATGCAGAAGTTCGACGAGATGTACGAGATGCTGCCTTTCGATGGCAGCGATGTGCGCCCCCATTACGAGCGCTATGCCCAATGGCTGGCGCAGCAGCCGGCCGAGATGATGCAGGCGCGCCGCGCCGAGGCCGAGATGATTTTCCGGCGCGTGGGCATCACCTTCGCGGTGTACGGCGCCAAGGACGAGGACGGGGCGGGCACCGAGCGGCTCATCCCCTTCGACCTGATCCCCCGCGTGATCCCCGCCCACGAGTGGGCGCGCATGCAGCAGGGCCTGGTGCAGCGCGTGACGGCGCTCAACCGTTTCATCCACGACATCTACCACGGGCAGGAGATCCTGCGCGCGGGCATCGTGCCTTCCGACCTCATCGTGGGCAATGCGCAGTTCCGGCCCGACATGGTGGGCGTGGACGTCCCGCGTGACGTGTATGCGCACATCGCCGGCATCGACATCGTGCGTGCCCCGGACGGCCAGGGCAACGGCATCTACTACGTGCTGGAAGACAACCTGCGCGTGCCTTCCGGCGTGTCGTACATGCTGGAGAACCGCAAGATGATGATGCGGCTCTTCCCCGAGCTGTTCCGCAGCCACCGCGTGGCGCCCGTGGCCCATTACCCCGACCTGCTGCTGGACACGCTGCGCGCCAGCGCGCCGGCCGGCGCGGCCGAGCCCTCGGTGGTGGTCCTCACGCCCGGCATGTACAACAGCGCGTATTTCGAGCATGCCTTCCTCGCGCAGCAGATGGGCGTGGAGCTGGTGGAGGGTCAGGACCTGGTCGTCAAGGACAACTTCGTCTACATGCGCACCACGCGCGGCCTGCAGCGCGTGGATGTGATCTACCGACGCGTGGACGACGACTTCCTTGACCCGCAGGTTTTCCGGCCCACGTCCACGCTGGGCTGCGCGGGCCTCATGGCGGCCTACCGCGCGGGCAACGTCGCGATCTGCAACGCCGTGGGCACGGGCATCGCGGATGACAAGTCCGTCTATCCCTATGTGCCGGAGATGATCCGCTTCTATCTGGGCGAAGAGCCGATCCTCGCCAACGTGCCCACCTGGATGTGCCGCAAGCCCGACGACCTGAAGTACGTGCTGGACCACCTGCACGAACTGGTGGTGAAGGAGGTGCACGGCGCTGGCGGCTACGGCATGCTCATCGGCCCCGCCGCCACCCGCGCCGAGATCGAGGAATTCCGCGCCGCGCTGCTGGCCAACCCCGCGGGCTACATCGCGCAGCCCACGCTGTCTCTTTCGAGCTGCCCGACCTATGTGGAATCGGGCATCGCCCCGCGCCACATCGACCTGCGGCCCTTCGTGCTCTCGGGCCAGAAGGTGCAGATGGTGGCCGGCGGCCTCACGCGCGTGGCACTCAAGGAAGGCTCGCTGGTCGTCAACTCGTCGCAGGGCGGAGGCACCAAGGACACCTGGGTGCTGGGCGACGACGACCTGCCGCAGGGCGCCATGCAGGCGCAATCGCTGGGCGGGATGTCGCAGTCCATGGGCGCTCCCGGCTCCGGGGCGATGTCGCAGACGATGGGAGGGAAATAAGATGCTGAGCCGCACTGCCGATCATTTGTTCTGGATGTCCCGCTACACCGAGCGGGCCGAAAAGCGTGCCCCAGGCGCGCTTTCGCAAAAACACGGCCTGCGCGCGCAGCGCGTGCGGGGTTTTCTGCCCGGGGAGGACGCATGCTGAGCCGCACTGCCGATCATTTGTTCTGGATGTCCCGCTACACCGAGCGGGCAGAAAACACCGCCCGCATGCTCAACGTGAGCTACGAGACCTCGCTGCTGCCGCAGTCGGCCGACGTGGCGCAGGAGAGCTGGCTGGGGCTGCTGTCGATCAGCGAGCTGATCCCGGCCTACACCGAGCGCCACGGCGAAGTCACGCGCGAAGGGGTGCTGGAGTTCATGGTGCGCGACGGCAACAACCCGTCGTCGATCCTCTCGTGCCTGCGGGCCGCGCGCGAGAACGCGCGTGCCGTGCGGGGCGCGCTCACCACCGAGGTGTGGGAGACGCAGAACCAGACCTGGCTGGAACTGCACCGCCAGCTGCAGGGCCGCGATTTTGAGCGCGACCCGGGCGCTTTCTTCGAGTGGGTCAAGCACCGTTCGCACCTGTCGCGCGGCGTGACGCTGGGCACGATGCTGCAGGACGAGGCCTTCCACTTCCTGCGGCTGGGCACGTTCCTGGAACGCTCCGACAACACGGCGCGCCTGCTGGACGTGAAGTTCCACGCGGTGCAGAGCGACTTCCATGGATCCCTGCGCGAGCGGGGCCGCGCCGCGCCGCAGGAGTTCGACTTCTATCACTGGAGCGCGATCCTGCGCAGCGTGTCGGCCTTCGAGGTGTACCGCAAGGTGTACCGCGACGTCATCACGCCCGAGCGCGTGGCAGACCTGCTGATCCTGCGCGCCGACATGCCGCGTTCGCTGCACGCCAGCCTGCGCGAGGTGGCCGACAACCTGGCCGTGGTGGCCAACGACCAGTCGTCCGAGACGCAGCGCAAGGCCGGCCGGCTGCTGGCCGATCTGCGCTATGGCCGCATCGACGAGATCCTCGCGACGGGCCTGCATGCGTACCTCACGCAGTTCCTCGACCGCGTGAGCCATCTCGGCGCGGGCATCAGCCGCGACTTCCTGGTACCGGTGCGGGCCTGAGACCGCAGGGCGCGCACGGTGCCGCGCTTCCTGCGCGTCCGGTACAAAGGGCGCGGATCAACGCGCCGCGCTGCTGCCGGCGACGGCGGTGCCCAGGGGCGCGCATTCGGGCACGCTGCGGTCGATGGCGCGCCCGCCCATGAAGCCGTAGCCTTCCAGCGCCAGGGCTTGCTGCTCGCCGGAGGCCCGTGCGCAGGCCAGTTCGGCAACCACTTCGGCGCGCGTTCGCCCGGTCTGCACCGGCGGTGGGGCCACGCTGGCAGGGGCCGCAGCGACCGTGTCCGTCACCATGGCGGGGGCATCGGCCGCTTGCGCAGGTACGGCGGCGAAAGCCATCAACGCCAGTGCGGCGCAGGTGCCGAAGCGCGCCAGGCGCAGGGAGTGGAGGTGGAGCGGGGTGTGGGTGGAATGCGGCATGGTGCGGTGTCCTTCGGTGGTGGCCGGGAGGCGCCATGCCTTCCGTGCCTCCACTGTGCGGCGCGCACCGCGCCGTGCCCAACGGGATGCGACGAAACGGCCTGCCGAGGGCGCGGGATACCGTTTGGCGGGCACAGGCTGCGCGCGGCGCATGGGGCTTTCAGGCAGCGTGCAGCCCGGGGCACGCAAGCCCCTGGTCGCCGCGGCCGCCCGCTTCAGCGGCCGCCGCCCTGCCGCCGCTGCTCCCGCAGCATGAACAGGTAGAGGCTTTCCACCTTCTCTCGCGCCCACGGCGTCTTGCGCAAGAATTTCAGGCTGGAGGCGACGCTGGGGTCGCTCTGGAAGCAGCGCATGGGCGCGCGCTCGGCCAGTCCGTTCCATCCGTAGTGCTGCTGCAGTGCGACCACGATGGCCTCCAGGGTGACGCCGTGCAGTGGGTTGCGGGGTTGTGCCGGGGCGATGGAAGCGGGCAGGACTGCTGCCGGCGGTGTCTGGTCCGGTTGGGGCGGACGGGGAGAGGGGGGAGGTGAGGCGGTCATAGGTGCCGAGCATAGGCCCGCCGTGCGCGGGCGTCCGCGATCGCTTCCGCCCGAAGCTCAACCCTGGAGGTGGCGCTCCCGTGCGAACAGTTCTGCAGCCCAGTCGACGAATGCGCGCACCTTGGCGCTCAGGTGCCGGTTGGGCGGGTACACCACGTAGACCGGCAGGAGCGGGTGCGACCACTCTGGAAGCAGCCGCACCAGCTCACCGCGCTCCAGATGGCCATGGGCCTGCAGCGTGGTGACCTGGCCCACGCCGCGCCCGGCGAGCAAGGCCGCCAGATAGGCATTGCTTTCATTCACCGACAACTGCGACGGTCCGCCGATTTCTATCGATTCTCCGTCGCGGTGGAATTCGAGCGGGTAGCGGCGCGAGGTGCGCGGCGAGAAGTAGATGACGTTCTTGTGGCCACGCTCCAGTTCCAGCGGATCGCGAGGCGTGCCGTGGCGCGCGAGGTAGGCGGGCGCCGCGACGGTGATGAAGTCCAGCATGCCGATGCGGCGCGCGACGAGGGATTGGTCGGTCAGTTCGCCGCCGCGGATCACGCAGTCCACGTTGTCGCTGAGCAGGTCCACGATGCGGTCGCTCACGCCCAGGTCGAGCTGGATGTCCGGATAGCGGGACTGGAACTCCTCGAGGTTCGGGATGATGAGCAGCCGGGCCATGGCGGTGCCCACGTCCACACGCAGGCGGCCGCTGGGGGTGGCGCGTGCATGCGTCATGCTGGCCTCGATGTCGTCGAAGTCGGCCAGCAGCCGCACCGCGCGGTCGTAGTAGGCCGCGCCATCGGGCGTCACGGTGACGCGGCGCGTGGTGCGGTTGAGCAGGCGCACGCGCAGGCGCGCTTCCAGCGCCTGGATGTGCTTGGTCACGGTGGCTTTGGGTAGCTGCAGGGAGTCGGCAGCGCGCGTGAACGTGCCGGCTTCCACCACCCGCGCATAGATGCGCATGGCCTGGATCTGGTCCATGGCGGTCCTTCTTTGGGTCCTGGTCGGGCCGGCGAATTCTCACACGCTGCAAGGGGCGGATTGTTCGGGGTTTGGAAACAGTGCGGCCCGCCGGGGCTGGTTTATCGTCGCAACCTGCGCATCTACATTTGCTGCACCGGTATCCCCCCGGTCGATCCCCATGCCCACCACCACCCCAACCCTTTCATCCCGTGCCGGCGCCCGTTCCGAATCCACCATTGCGGTGGCGCCGGGACAGGACGTCGCCGTGCGCATGTACGGCCGCAAGAAGACAGGCGAGACGTCGCCGCTGGTCGTGCATTTCCACGGAGGCGCGTTCGTGTCGGGAGATCTCGACACCGGATGCACCATCGCGGGGCTGCTGCAGGAGGCGGGGGCCCTGGTGGTGTCGGTGGCCTATCCGCTCTCGCCGGAGCATCCGTTCCCGCAGCCGCTGGAAACGGGGTATGCCGTCCTGCAGTGGGTCTACCGGTACCGTACGCGGCTCGCGGGCGCTGGAGCGCCGGTGTACGTGGCGGGCGAGGAGGCGGGGGGCAATCTCGCCGCGGGTGTCTGCCTCATGGCGCGCGACCAGTCCCATCCGCCGCTGGCGGGGCAGATTCTGGTGTCGCCCATGCTCGATCCTTGCGCCGGTACCCCGTCGCTGCGCGCAGCGAGCTTCGATGGTGCGACGTGCCGATGGGCTGACGGTTGGGAGAAGTTCCTGCGCTGCGCGCGCGATGCCGAACACCCGTATGCCGTGCCGGGTACGGCGCAGCGGCTGGCGGGCCTGCCGGCCACGCTGTTACTGGTGGGCGATACCGATCCGATGCACGACGAAACGCTGGCCTATGCGGCGCGGCTCAAGGCTGCCGGCCTTGCCGTGGATCTGCATGTGCTGCGCAAGGCAGAGCGCTGGCCGGATGCGTTGCTGGAGCCCGGCCCCCAGCCGTGCCCCTGCGCGGACGAGGCGCGAGAGCGGTTCCGCCAGTTCTTCAGCGATGCGTCCCGATGTCCGGTGCCACGATGACTTTGCTCGAGACCTGATGCCCTCCGGCCCGCGGGCCGGTGCGGTGACTTCGACGGTGGCTGGGGTGTGACCCGGCGGACCGGTGACTGACATTCGCCGCTGCAGCAGCACGGCGCCCATCTGATTGACGTTTTTTCCAGCCACGACGCTGGAGGGGCACGGCTTTGCCCGAAGCCGGCCTTCGACCGCTTTTTTCTGTTCACTGAATCTGTTTCCAAGGACCCGGAGGATCTGCCATGCCATCAACGAAGCCATCCCTTTTTTCGCCCGCACGCCGGTGGTGGACCGCTGCAGGCGCTGCGGGGGCGCTTGTCGCCACTGCCGGCGCGGTGTTCGGTCTGTCCAACTCGCACGCCGAGGCGCCCGCCGCGAACGCAGCGCCCCCGGCGGTGCCCGTTTCCGTGGCCTCGGTACTGCAGCAGGAGATCACTCTCTGGGACGAGTTCTCGGGCCGTTTGGAGGCCGTGCAGCGCGTGGAGGTCCGGCCGCGCGTGGCCGGAGCGGTCCAGTCCGTGCATTTCCGGGAAGGGGCCCTCGTGAAGCAGGGCGAGCTGCTCTTCACCGTGGATCCGGCGCCCTACGCGGCCGAAGTGGACCGTGCCGAGGCACAGGTGGTCGCGGCGCAGGCCCGCCAGTCGTACACGCGCAGCGAGATGGAGCGCTCCGCACGCCTCTGGGAAGAGCGGGCCATTGCCCAGCGCGAGCGCGATGAACGCGTGAACGCCCAGCGCGAGGCCGATGCCAACCTGCGCGCGGCCCAGGCCGCCCTGCAGACGGCGCGCCTCAATCTGGGCTACACGCAGGTGCGGGCCCCGGTGGCCGGCCGTGTCGGCCGCATCGAAGTCACGCAGGGCAACCTCGTGGCTTCCGGCGCCGGTGCCCCGGTGTTGACCACGCTGGTATCGGTGAGCCCGATCTATGCGAGCTTCGACACCGATGAGCAGGTGGTGACGCGGGCCCTGGAAGGCTTGCGCTCCGGCAAGAGCGCGCGTGCCTTGATCGAGAGCATCGACGTGCAGATGGGCACCGGCACGAGCGGCGGCACGCCCCATGCCGGGCACCTCCAGCTCATCGACAACCAGGTGGATGCCCGCAGCGGCACGGTGCGGGTGCGCGCCGTGTTCGACAACGCGGACGGGGCGCTCATTCCCGGGCAATTCGCTCGCATCCGCATGGCGCAGGCCCGCAGTACGCAAGCCATTCTGGTCAACGAGCGTGCAGTGGGTACCGACCAAAGCAAGAAATTCGTGCTGGTGGTCGGCGCTGGCAACCAGGCCGAGTACCGCGAAGTGCAGCTGGGTGCGCCGGTCAACGGACTGCGCGTGGTGACCGCTGGCCTCAAGGTGGGCGACCGCGTGGTCGTCAACGGTCTGCAGCGTGTGCGCCCGGGCATGCAGGTCGCTCCGCAAGACGTGCCGATGGCCACCAAGGCCGAACTGGCCGGCGAAGGCGCCCAGGCGCGTGCCGCAGCGCGCCAGCCGGCGGCCTGAGCACAGGGCCCTGTTCCGCAGAGAAAGACATACCGCAATGAATCTCTCCCGCTTCTTCATCGATCGCCCCATCTTCGCCGGGGTGCTGTCGGTGATCATCTTCCTGGCCGGGCTCATCGCCATGCGCGTGCTGCCCATTTCGGAGTATCCGGAAGTGGCACCGCCCTCCGTGGTGGTGCGCGCCACCTATCCGGGTGCCAACCCGAAGGTGATCGCCGAAACGGTGGCCACGCCACTGGAGGAATCCATCAACGGCGTGGAAGGCATGCTCTACATGGGCAGCCAGGCCACGACGGACGGCGTGATGACCCTGACCGTCACCTTCAAGCTGGGCACGGATCCGGACAAGGCGCAGCAGCTCGTGCAGAACCGTGTTTCCCAGGCCGAGCCACGCCTGCCGGAAGAAGTGCGTCGCCTGGGGGTGACGACCGTCAAGAGCGCGCCCGACCTGACCATGGTGGTGCACATGGTGTCGCCCAATGGCCGTTATGGCATCGACTACCTGCGCAACTACGCCGTACTCAACGTGAAGGACCGGCTGGCGCGCATCCAGGGTGTGGGGCAGGTGCAGATCTTCGGGGGTGGCGACTATTCCATGCGTGCCTGGCTCGATCCGCAGAAAGTGGCACAGCGCGGGCTTTCGGCCAGCGACGTGGTGGCGGCCATTCGTGGCCAGAACGTGCAGGCTGCGGCCGGGGTGGTCGGTGCCTCTCCGGGACTGCCCGGCGTGGACATGCAGCTGTCGATCAACGCGCAAGGCCGTCTAGCGACCGAAGAAGAGTTCGGCGACATCATCGTCAAGGCCGGTAGCGATGGTGCGGTGACGCGCCTGCGCGATGTCGCGCGCCTGGAACTGGGTGCCGCGGACTATTCGCTGCGGTCGCTCCTCAACAACGATCCGGCGGTGGGCATGGGCATTTTCCAGGCCCCGGGATCGAACGCGCTCGACATTTCTTCGAACGTGCGCGCCACCATGCAAGAGCTGCAGAAAAACATGCCGGAAGGTGTGGAGTTCCGCATCGCTTATGACCCGACGCAATTCGTGCGTGCATCGATCAAGTCGGTGGTGCAGACGCTGCTGGAGGCCATTGCGCTGGTGGTGGTCGTGGTGATCCTGTTCCTGCAGACCTGGCGCGCTTCCATCATTCCGCTGCTGGCCGTGCCGGTGTCGGTGGTGGGCACGTTCGCCGTGCTGCACCTGCTGGGTTTTTCGATCAACGCGCTGTCGCTCTTCGGCCTGGTGCTGGCCATCGGCATCGTGGTGGACGACGCCATCGTGGTGGTGGAGAACGTGGAACGCAACATCGAGGCCGGCCTCACCCCGCGCGAGGCAACCTACCGCGCGATGCGCGAGGTCTCCGGGCCCATCATCGCCATCGCTCTCGTGCTGGTGGCGGTGTTCGTGCCGCTGGCCTTCATCAGCGGACTCACCGGGCAGTTCTACCGCCAGTTCGCGGTGACCATCGCGATCTCCACGGTGATCTCGGCCATCAATTCGCTCACGCTGTCGCCGGCGCTCAGCGCGCTGCTTCTCAAGGGACATCATGAGCCCAAGGATGCGCTCACGCGGGGCATGGACCGGGTGCTGGGCGGGTTCTTCCGCCGCTTCAACGCGGTGTTTCACAGGGGGTCGGACGCCTACAGCGGCGGTGTGCGCCGTGTGATCGGACGCAAGGCGCTGATGCTGGCGGTGTACCTCGTGCTCGTGGGCGCCACGTGGGGACTGTTCAAGGCCGTGCCGGGTGGCTTCGTGCCTGCGCAGGACAAACAGTACCTGGTGGGCTTCGCCCAGTTGCCGGACGGCGCCACGCTGGACCGCACCGAAGATGTGATCCGCCGCATGGGCGACATCGTGAAGAAGAACCCGAACGTCGAAGACGCCATCGCCTTCCCGGGGCTGTCCATCAATGGCTTCACCAACAGCTCCAACGCAGGCATCGTGTTCGTCACGCTCAAGCCGTTCGCCGAGCGCAAGCGCGCGGACCAGAGCGGCGGTGCGGTCGCAGGGCAGTTGAACCAGGCCTTCGGCAGCATCCAGGATGCGTTCATCGCGATGTTCCCGCCGCCGCCGGTTGCGGGATTGGGGACCACGGGTGGTTTCAAGCTGCAGATCGAGGACCGGGCCTCGCTCGGCTACGAGGCCATGGATGCGGCCATGAAGGCTTTCATGGCGAAGGCCTACCAGACGCCCGAGTTGGCGGGCCTTTTCACGAGCTGGCAAGTGAACGTGCCGCAGCTCTATGCCCACATCGATCGCACCAAGGCGCGCCAGCTCGGGGTGCCGGTGACGGACATTTTCGAAACCCTGCAGATCTACCTGGGCAGCCTTTACGCCAACGACTTTAACCAGTTCGGCCGTACCTACAGCGTGCGCGTGCAGGCCGACGCGGCCTACCGCGCCCGGCCCGAAGACGTGGGGCTGCTCAAGGTGCGGTCGGCCTCGGGCGAGATGGTGCCGCTGTCGGCGCTGATGAAGGTCGAGCCCAGCTTCGGTCCGGAGCGTGCCATGCGCTACAACGGGTTCCTGTCCGCCGACGTGAACGGCGGGCCCGCGCCCGGCTTCTCGTCGGGGCAGGCGCAGGCAGCCATCGAACGCGTTGCCGCCGAAACGCTGCCGCAGGGCATTGGCTTCGAATGGACGGAACTGACCTACCAGGAGATCCTGGCGGGCAATTCTGCGGTGCTGGTGTTCCCCATCGCGATCCTGCTGGTGTTCCTGGTGCTGGCTGCGCAATACGAGAGCCTGACGCTGCCGATCGCCATCATCCTCATCGTGCCGATGGGCCTGCTGGCTGCAATGGCTGGCGTGTGGATGTCCGGCGGAGACAACAACGTGTTCACGCAGATCGGGCTCATCGTGCTGGTGGGGCTGTCTGCAAAGAATGCCATCCTGATCGTGGAGTTCGCGCGCGAACTCGAATTCGCCGGGCGCACACCCGTGCAGGCCGCCATCGAGGCCAGCCGGCTGCGCCTGCGGCCCATCCTCATGACCTCCCTGGCTTTCGTGATGGGCGTGCTGCCGCTGGTGCTGTCGACGGGCGCGGGTTCGGAGATGCGCAGCGCCATGGGCGTGGCGGTCTTCGCAGGAATGATCGGTGTCACGGCCTTCGGCCTGTTCCTCACGCCCGTCTTCTACGTGGTGCTGCGCCGGCTGGCCGGCAACCGACCGCTGCAGCACCACGGCGGGCACACCGCGCCCCTCTCCGACGCGGGGCCGGGCGCAAGTGCCCATCCCGTGCTGGCGGCACCCCGCGGAGCCCACGAATGAACGCTCTTCGTGAACAAGGAATTGCAGCCATGAACTCCTCCTGGATGAAGTCTTCCGCGCGCCTGCCGAGGCTGGCGCCCCTGGTGGCAGCCCTGGCCCTGGCCGGTTGCATGGGCACGCCGCTGTCACCTCCCGACCCCCACGCGGGTGTGGCCGTGCCTTCGGCGTTCGCGCAGGCCGCCGCAGGGGCGGTGCCCTGGACCACCGCGTTGCCTGCGGAGGCCCAGGCGCGCGGCGCCTGGTGGCTGGCCTTTGGAGATCCCGTGCTGAGTGCATTGGTCGAGCGCGCTGGCGAGGCCAACACCGATGTGGGCCAGGCCGCGGCGCGCTTGGCGCAGGCCCGGGCCCTGCTGCGGTCGGCCAACGCCGACCGTTCGCCGCAGGTCGGCGCCAGCACCGGCGTGGCACGCCAGGCCGGTGCCGGCACCACGGGAGGCAGCGCACCCGCCACGCTCGGAACGGCAGGACTGAACCTCTCGTATGAACTGGACCTATTCGGCCGCCTCTCCCGCGCGAGCGATGCAGCCCGGCTGGATGCCGACGCGCGGGCGGCGCTGCTGCAGAGTACGCGCCTGCTGGTGCAGGCTGATGCAGCCCAGACCTACCTCCAATTGCGCTCCGTGCAGAGCGAGCGGGCGCTGGTGGACGAAAGCCTGGCCGCCTACCGCGATACGTTCAGGTTGACCCAGCGGCGTTACCAGGCGGGGGACGTGGCAGAGCTCGACGTCGCTCGCGTCCAGACCGAGGTGGCTGCCACCGAGTCGGAAGCCCTGGCGTTGGAGCGCCAGCAGGTATTGCTGCAGAACGCGCTGGCCGTGCTGTCCGGTGAAGTGGCCAGTGGCTTCTCAGTGCAGCCCGCGGCGAGCGAGGCCGCGCTGCCCGTGATACCGGCGGGGGTGCCGGGGACGGTGCTGGCACGCCGGCCCGATGTGTCCGCGGCCCAGGCCGCCGTGCTGGCCGCGCAGGCGCGTGTGGGTGTCGCGCAGGCCGCCTGGTTTCCGGCCATCACGCTCACCAGCAGCGGAGGCTATGCCTCCCCGGAACTGGGGGATCTGTTCCAGTGGTCGGCGCGTGCGTGGAGTGTGGGGGCCTTGCTTTCGCTGCCCCTTTTCGACGGCGGTCGTCGCGCGGCGCAGGAAGAGGGCGCCCGTGCCCGCCTCGACGAGGCCCTGGCAGCGCATCGAGGCCAGGTACTCGGCGCCTTCCGTGAGGTGGAGGACCAGTTGGGCGCACTGCGCTTGCTCTCGGCGCAGGCCGATGCGCAGGGCCGGGCCGTGGATTCGGCCGCGCGCGCGACACAGCTCTCCGATGCGCGTTACCGCAATGGTTTCGTAAGCCAACTGGAGTTGCTCGACGCGCGGCGCAGCGAACTGCGCAACCGCCGGCAGGCCCTGCAGGTGCGCACAGCCCAGTACACGGCCACCGTGGGGCTGATCCGGGCGCTTGGCGGCGGCTGGGGAGAGGGTGCGCCCACGAGCACAGGTGGATGACACCATAGCTCTGCGCCACTGAAAAAGCCCGCAACATGGGAAACATGCGGTGTGGCAAACGCCCTGGCGACAGCACTGTCGCGCCAACCGGCCTATAGTGCCCCTTGGCTGCCGCGCCCGGTCCGGGGATCCGCGTGGCCACAGGCACCGGGCACCCCGGTCCCGCAGTTTCTCTTCCGTTCCCCTTTCACCCTCCCATCTCAGCTAACGCAGGAGCACTTTGCATGACGTATCCGAGCACACGCCTTTTCATCGCCGGTGAATGGCAGGATGCTGCCGACGGCAAGACCATTGCCGTGCACAACCCGGCCACGGGCAAGGAAATCGGACGGGTGGCCCATGCCGGCAAGGCCGACCTGGACCGCGCCCTGGAAGCCGCCCAGAAGGGCTTCGAAACCTGGCGCGACATGCCTGCGGTGGAGCGTGCCCGCACCATGCGCCGCGCCGCTGCACTCATGCGCGAGCGTTCCGATGCCATTGCCCGCATCCTCACGCAGGAACAGGGCAAGCCCCTGGCCGAGGCGAAGGTCGAGGCCAATGCGGCCGCCGACATCATCGAATGGTTCGCCGATGAAGGCCAGCGCATCTACGGCCGCATCGTGCCGGCGCGTGGCAGCCTCGCCGTGCGGCAACTGGTGCTCAAGGACCCGGTGGGCCCGGTGGCGGCCTTCACGCCCTGGAACTTCCCCATCAACCAGGTGGTGCGCAAGCTGGCTGCGGCACTGGCTTCCGGTTGCTCGATCCTCGTGAAGGCTCCCGAAGAAACGCCTGCAAGCCCTGCCGAGCTGATCCGGGCGTTTGCCGATGCAGGCGTGCCGGCCGGCACCGTGGGCCTGGTCTACGGCAATCCTGCCGAGATCTCCAGCTACCTCATCCCGCATCCGATCATCCGCAAGGTGACTTTCACGGGCTCCACGCCCGTCGGCAAGCAGCTCGCGGCGCTCGCAGGCCAACACATGAAGCGTGTCACCATGGAACTCGGTGGCCATGCCCCCGTGATCGTGGCCGAGGACGCGGATGTGGAGCTTGCCATCAAGGCAGCGGGCGGCGCGAAGTTCCGCAATGCCGGCCAGGTCTGTATCTCGCCCACGCGCTTCCTGGTGCACGAGAGCATCCGCAAGGACTTTGTGGCCGCTCTGGCGCGCCACGCGCAGAACCTGAAGGTGGGCGATGGCCTGACCGATGGAACGCAGATGGGGCCACTGGCCAATCCGCGCCGGATCACTGCCATGGCCGAATTGCTGGAGGACGCGGTGCAGCACGGCGCCGAGGTGGCTGCTGGCGGCGAGCGCATCGGCGGCGACGGCAATTTCTTCCAGCCCACCGTGCTGAACGATGTTCCGGTGTCGGCCCGCATCTTCAATGAAGAGCCTTTCGGTCCCGTGGCCGCGGTGCGCGGTTTCGAGAAGATCGAGGATGCCATCGCCGAGGCGAACCGCCTGCCCTACGGGTTGGCCGGCTATGCCTTCACGCGTTCGCTGAAGTACGCCCATCTGCTTTCCCAGCGGCTGGAGGTCGGGATGCTGTGGATCAACCAACCGGCATCGCCATCGGCCGAGCTGCCTTTTGGTGGACTCAAGGACTCGGGCTATGGCTCCGAAGGCGGCCCGGAAGCCATCGAGGCCCACCTCAACACCCGCGCGGTGTCGATCACGAACGTGTGATGCCGATGCGCAGGGCAGGCGGCCACGCCTGCCCTCGCGCAACACCGGGGGCCTCGCGACCATCGCGGCGGTAGCAGCCTCTGCCCCTGGGCTTGCTATCCAATTGGAGCCTGTCGATCCTGTGGCAGCCGCAGGTTGTTCTGTGGCGTGCGACAGCGCTTTGCCGGCACCCCTGGAAACGTGCCTCGGGAATTGCATGGCACCTGCATGGCTCTTTCCGGACAGGGAAGTCAGACGTGCGGGCGAAAGCGCGGGACAGGATGGCTGCCGCATCGCCGCCTTCCTCCCCTGGTGGTTTGTTGAGGCGCTGAAATCCGAGCATGGTCTGCTCCGCGCTACCCTGGCCCTTCGCCATAATCCTTTCCTATCAGGAAAATATTTGTGATGAGGGGGAGTTAGTCATGCAATCCATCCGTCCGAGGTCCGTGACCATCGCCGCGTGGTTTCTTTTGATTTCTGCCGCTTTGGCTCTGGCAATGTCCGTGGCTTCGCACGGAAATCCCGAAACGGCAGCCCTGATGGAACAAAGCGCACTACCGATATCCGTGCAGTATGTGCTGTCCTACGGCGGGTTGGGCTTGCAGATCGTTTGTGCTTTTGCCATTTTGAAGGGGCTGGCCTGGGGCCGTCTCCTGTACGCCTTGTGGGGCGGTATCGGTCTGTTGGTCGGGCTCTTCACTTCGCCGATCAAGCTGGCGTTGATTCCGGGCGCGGTGATTTTCGCGGTCATCGTCTTTTTGCTTTTCCGTTCGGCCGCCAACATCTATTTCGCAAAAGACGCCAGGGCCTCCGTATAGAGACGGGGCCGGCGATTCTCGGCGGCGGTTCTCGCAGGGGGACGGGCCTGTGCCCTTTTCTTCCATGCAGCGGCCGGCAGGCCATCTCATAAAAGATCGATCCAGGCCATCGGGTAGAGCGATGAACGTTCCTTCCCGTCTGCACGTCGGTGAAAGTCACGGTAATTCGCCGCCAGGGTGACCGTTTCGCAGGCGGCGGCTGCATTGAATCCTCTAGGGCCGATGATCCGTAAAGCGGAAGACCCATGGATTCGCTTTTTTGGGGAATTCCGGGCCACCGTTCCGTCAGACGGATCTATCCGGGCTGTTGGACCGGGGCCATCTTGATTACCACCGGCTGTGCATGCACATTCACAGCCATCGCAACGGAAGAAGGCGACGAACATGTCAAACCACGGCGATGCAGACGATGTTCTGCACGTGGCCATCGTGGGCGGGGGGCTTTCGGGCCTCGCGTCGGCTTATCACCTCATGCAGCGCGCACGCCGTCTCGGCGCCGGGCTGGACATCCATCTCTACGAAACACGGCGCACACTGGTGGCGCCGGCGTCCCGGTCCGTGCGCATGGCTGCACCGGCCTGGGATGCCGCCGAAGCCGGCGGCGAGCAGGACGCGCATGCGCTGCTCGTCAGTGCCGTACAGCATGCGGCCCTGGAGCTGCACAGTCCCGGGCTCGAATACAGCTGCGGGCACTTCTTTGAAGACTGCCTGAGCGATCCGGAGGCCATGCTCGGCGCGGCCGTACGGATGCTGGGTGCGGCCCTCGACTGGAGAGATCCCGGCTTGGCCGACTCCCTCGTGCAGGTGCGGGACCGCTCCTATTACCCCCGCATCGCTGCCCAGCCCTTCTGCGACCCTGCAGGCCCTGCGGCGACCCCTCTGCGTTTGGTGCTGGAACACCTCCGTCTGCAGGATGGGGGGCTGGCCTGCAGCGACGGCGGAGCAGCCAACGAGGGCGCACGCAAGTGGGCCGAGACGTTGGCCGGGCATCTCGAGTCGCGTTCGGATAGCCGGGTTGCCGTGGCGTTGCGCACGGGCGGGCGTGCCCAGGTACGGGTGATGAGCGATGTGGTCGAAGTCCAGCAGAACGGCCGCGTCCGGCTGTTCGACCTCTGTGTGATGACCACTTCCGCAGGCGATGCATTGCGTGCGCTGGCCTTCGACAGCGCGACAGCTGCTTTTGGCGTGCGTGTGGGCGACATCCTCGAAAGTGCGGACGGGGTGCGCGGTGGGGCGGGCCGAAGCTCCGGCGCCGACGCGCTGGCGGGCCCGACGGCTGCCTGGCCCCTCTGCGGGATCGACTGGCAGCCGGCTGCGGATCGGCCGGGCCCATGGTCTTTTTCGTGCACCCGGGAGGGCGCGCAGGACGGGCAGAGCGATGCCTTGCGCACCGATCCGTTGGCGGACTTGCATTACCGGCCGATCGGCCTGCCGGGAACGCCCCCTTCGCCCTTGGCGAGCGAGACGCCGGCAGATGCCGATGCGGCATCGGGCCCGCCCGGCCCTGCGGGGCTCGAAGACAAGGCCTGGAATGCGTTCCGCAGGCACGTGCTCGATGCGTCGGCGCGGGCCAGGGTGGAAATCCAAGCCCTGAACGAAGCCTTTGTCGAAGGCTGGCAGGAGGGTGAAGGCCGCGTGCCGTGTGCAGCCGTGCCGCCGCTGCTTTTCGTGGGGCGCTGGACCCATGGCGCGAGCCACCACGAACAATGCCTTGAACAGGCCGAAGAACTGAGTGCATGGGTGTTGCCGGATTGACGTGCCCGCCGCCACTCGCTGAACCCTGCCGCTGAGCCGGCCCTGTTCCGGCACCGGCCGGACCAGGGCTTCGGCAGGGCCACGGCGGCGGAGCCGGCTATGAATGCACTTCCCACCCCCGGGCCTGCTGCAGCAACTGCTGCAGGAAGGTTTCTGCAATGGGCGAGAAGCGTTTCCCCGGGGGCCAGAGCACATACCAGGAGGAGGGTATGGGCATCCGTTCCGCTCGCAGGATCGTTATGCCTTCTGCGGTGGGGTCGGCGGCCAACGCATGCCTCGACACCAGGCCCAGTCCCATGCGCGCGGCCACCGATTGCTTGATGGCCTCGTTGCTTCCCAGTTCCAGACGGACGCGCGGCGCAAAGCCCAGGGCCTTGAAATGCTCGTCGATGGCAAGCCGCGTGCCTGAGCCAGTCTCGCGCAGGATGAACGGCTCCTTGCGCAAATGCTCCAGGCGCACACGCCGGCGCGCAGCGAGCGGATGGTCGATCGCTGCAATGACCACCAGCGGATTGCTCAGCAGGACCTGCCGGTCGTGCGGAACGCCGCGTGGCGGGACCGACAGGATGTAGAGATCGTCTTCGTTCGCCAGCAGGCGCTGGACAACGCCGTCTCGGTTGAGCACCTGCAAAGCGACGTCCACACCCGGGTGCTCTGCACAGAACCTGCCGAGCATGCGCGGAATGAAGTACTTGGCGGTGCTTGCCACCGCCAGCCGCAGACGGCCCTGGCTGACGCCCTTGAGCGCAGCCACGCGCTGCTCCAGCGTCTCCCATTCCGCCGCAATCGCGCGTGCGGTACCTGCCGCTGCCTCTCCCGCCTGGGTCAGGTGCAGGCGCTTGCCCACCCTTTCGTAGAGCGGCAGGCCGATCGCATCGGACAGCTCCTTGAGTTGCATGGAGGCCGTGGGCTGCGTGACGTGGCACTGGCGCGCTGCACCGGTCACCGAGCCGGTCTCGGCGAGCGCCAGCATCAACTGCAGCTGTCTGAAAGTTGCATGCATAGGGATAAGTCGATGAATGAAATCGACAAGATCGATTTTTCAATATTGTCGTCCAGCCCTAGCATGCGGCTCCATGAACCATCTTCTCGACCCTGCGATCCTGTTCTTCGTGCTCGGCCTGGCGGCCGGGCTCCTGCGCTCCAACCTGGAAGTGCCGGCTCCGTTTTCGCGGTTCCTCTCTCTGTATCTGCTCATGGCGCTCGGTCTCAAGGGCGGCTTTGCCCTGGCGCAGTCGGGGTGGACGGCGCAGGTGTCGTCGGCACTGGCGTGCGCGCTGTCGCTTGCCCTGATCGTGCCGGCCATGGCCTGGTGCGTAATCAAACGCCTGTTGCCGCCGTTCGATGCGGCTGCCGTGGCGGCCACCTATGGCAGCGTCAGTGCCGTAACCTTCGTGACGGCCAGCCACGTGCTGGAGCAGCAGGGCATGCCGGCGGGCGGCTACATGGCGGCGGCGATGGCGCTGATGGAGTCGCCCGCCATCGTTTTGGCGGTGGTGTTGGGGCACTGGCTTCGGGCGCCGGCATCGGCCGTCGTGCCTACCGGAGGGACCGCCGCAATGGCCTGCGGGGGCGGTGCATTCGACGGACCGCGCATGGGGCAGGTATTGCGCGAAGCCTTCACCGATGGCGGCGCCGTGCTGCTCCTCGGGGCGCTGCTGGTCGGGGTCGTCACCGGCGAGAAGGGTGAGCAGGCGATGCACCCGTTCACGGTGGATCTGTTCAAGGGCCTGCTGGCTTTCTTCCTGTTGGACATGGGGCTGCTGACCGCGCGCAGCCTGGGCAGCCTCAAGGGCACGCGGCCGCTGCTGTGCCTGTTTGCGGTCGCCGGCCCCGTGGTGCACGGCGTGCTGGCCCTGGCCCTGGCGAAGCTGGCGGGACTGGCCGTGCCGGAGGCCACTCTGCTGGCCGTCCTGGGCGCCAGTGCTTCGTACATCGCGGTACCGGCCGTGCTGCGGCATGCGATGCCGGAAGCGCGTCCCGCCATCTACGTGGGGCTTTCGCTGGGGATCACGTTTCCCTTCAACCTCGTGCTGGGCATACCGCTCTATGGTGCACTCGCCAAGGCATGGCTGGGCTGATGGGCGGGCAGCGGCCCGGTGGCAACTGCCCGCTGCGCTCGCGCTTCCGCTTCCTCAGAACCTGTAGGTGGACGTGAGCGTGTAGGCCCGGCGCTGTCCATAGAAGCAATCGCCCCGTGCCAGGCACTGCGTGATCTGGACCTTGTCGCTCAGGTTGACCACGTTGAAGGCAAGCCGCCAGTCCCCCGCGTCGTAGGCGACCATGGCGTCGGCGATGGTGGCCGACGGCGTGGTGATGGCGGACGAGCCGCTCCACTGCGAGCCGGTGTAGCGCAGGCCTCCGCCCACCGTCCATCCACCGCGGCCTGCGGAACCGAAGCGGTGCGACAGCCATGCGGAAGCCGTGTGCTTTGGAACACTGGCCACGGGCAGGCCCTGGTCGCCCGTATTGCTGCGGGAGATCACCGCGTCGGTGTAGGCATAGGCCAGGGTCGCGTCCCAGGTGCGGGCCAGGCTGGCGGTGAGTTCCGCCTCCAGGCCGCGGGTCTTGGTTTCGCCGATCTGCACGCTGTTGAGCGGATTGGTCGGGTCGGTGGTCTTGCGGTTCTTCTCGCGCAGTTGGTAGACCGCCACGAAGCCGCTGAGGCCGCGGCCCGGGGGCTGCCATTTCACGCCGGCTTCCCACTGCTCGCCGCGCTGGGGCTTGAACGGCGTGCCATAGACGTCGGCCCCGCCCAACGGCTGGAACGATTCGGAATAGCCCACATAGGGTGCCCATCCGCCATCCATCTGGTAAGTGGCACCGGCCCGTTTGGTCCAGGCCTTGTCGTCGGCTGCGGCGGCCGGGCGGCCGTCGGTATCGCTGCGTGCGTTGTCGTGGCGCAGGCCGAAGGTGGCCGTCCAGGCGCCCCAGCGGATCTGGTCCTGCGCGTAGACACCGAGCTGGCGCTGGCGCACGCCGGGCTGGGCGACGAGCTGCGATGCGGTGGGCACGGTGAAGTTGCCGTACACGGGCGCATAGACATCGATGGCGGGGGCCAGCGCCCGCCAGTTTTTCTGGCCCCAGAAGCTGCGTTGCGCGTCCAGCCCCGTGAGCAAGGTGTGCTCTGCGGCACCCCATTGCAGTTTGCCTTCGAGTTGCGTGTCCAGCAGGGTCAGGCGCGATTCGCCCATCGTCCAGCTGGCATCCCGCACCACGGATCGGTTGTCGGCCTCGAACACCGGCCGTGCCGGCCGGCCCGTGGCCCGGTTGGCGGTAAAGCTCGTGTAGAGCGTGCGGTAATCCACTTCGCCGAGGTTGCGTCGCAGGTTCTGGCGGACGGTCCATGCGGTGTTTAGCTGGTGGCTGAACTGGTAACCGACGGATCGGCTTTCGGAGTCATAGCGGTCCCAGCCGGGCTCGCTGATGAAAGTGCTCGTGGGTATCTGTCCGTAGGCATTGGGCAACTGCGTGCCCTGCCATGGGAAGAAGCCGATGAGCGATCCGCTGTTGTCCTTCTGGTAGTGCGCCTGCAGCGTGAGCGACGTAGCCGCACTGGGCCGCCAGGTGAGCGAGGGGGCGATGAGTTTGCGGTCGTCGCCCACATGGTTCACCTGGGTGTCGCTGTCGCGCCCCACGGCGACGAGGCGGTAGAGCCACTGGCCTTCGGTATCGAGCGGACCGGTAAGGTCGGCGGCCACCTGCTTGCGCGCATGGTTGCCCAGCTGGACCTGGATTTCGCGCTGGCGTTCGGCCTGTGGGCGCTTGGTGGTCAGGTTCAGCACGCCGCCGACGCTGCCCTGACCGTAGAGCACCGAGGAAGGTCCTCGCAGGAATTCAACGCGTTCGAGCGTGTAGGGATCGGGGCGCGCGTCGTTCCAGTAGCCGGTGAACCGCACCAGTCCATCGAGGTACT
Organism: Paracidovorax konjaci; assembly: GCF_900112675.1. Lineage (GTDB taxonomy): Bacteria > Pseudomonadota > Gammaproteobacteria > Burkholderiales > Burkholderiaceae_C > Paracidovorax > Paracidovorax konjaci. The sequence goes on from NZ_FOMQ01000001.1 coordinate 522,172, forward strand.
GAGTCACATCGCCACCGCGGGCCTTGAAGGTGTCGCTGCGGCTGTCGAAGTAGTTCGAGACCGCGCCCGCCGTGTAGGAGGTGACCTGGCGCAGCGTCTGGACCCCCTGCGCCTCCATCTGGTCGCGCGTGATCACGCTGATGGCCTGCGGCGTTTCGATGAGCGGCGTGTCGGTCTTGGATGCCGACAGCGCACGGCGTGCCACGAAGCCGGACACCGGCCCCGTGGGATTTTCCTGCTGGGCGCCCGCGTTCACAGTGACGGGCGCGAGGGTGGCTTCGGCGGGTGGCGTGCTGCCGGCTGCGGGCAGCTCTTGCGCCTGCAGGGTGCCTGTGGTGCCCAGGGCGCACAGGCTGGTGAAAGCGGCTGCCAGGGCGGCGGTAAGCGCCCGCGGGTGCGCGGGTGGGTGTTGGGCGTGTTTGAAGTGCGTCATGGCGATCCAGGAAAGGGCCTCCCGCGGCGATGCGTCGATCGCCGCTGGGAACATGGCGGAAATGGGGCGGGGATGCCGCCGGGCTTTCAGAGCGGCCAACAAAACTCGGCGAAGCGGTTCTGGCCAGGCGCCGCGTCGCAGGCAGTACGGGTAGTACGACAAGACGCGGCAACAACGCCAGAAGAGTTTCATTGGCCGCTCCAAGGCCGCGGAACGCCGCACCCTCACGGTGCGGCGTTCCGGCGCAAGGGGGAACGTCAGCGTGTGGGCGCAGCCGGCAGGGCCGGCGACTCTGCACCGTCGGCCTGTGCGAAGGTGAGCGTCGTGAGATAGCTCGTTTCGCCGAACTTCTCGCCAGCACGCTCACCGGGCGTCTTGTCGGCATGCTTCACTTCGGCAACGTACTGGCCCTTCCAGGGCAGGGCGAACTGCACCGTACCGTCGGCACCCGTCGTGGCTTCGCGCGCCCAGCCGGAAGGAGCGACCAGCGTCACCTGGGCCTTGGGCAGGGGCTGGCCGTTGAACACCACGCGCAACTCGCCCGCGCGGCCGGTCGGAACCACATCCAGCGGGGCGGTGGCCGCGACCGCCTGCGCCAATCCGGGCACCCAGCGCGCTGCGGGACGCCAGAGCAGTGCGGGCTGCCCGCCCTTGCTGCGGTCAATCACGGGATAGGTGGCTTCGGCGAACAGCGTCTCGGCAGCGGTCGGCAGTGCATAGGTGAATGCCGTGGCCGTGCGCTGGCCTTCCACGCGGGCCGCGGCAGCGCCGGCCTTCTGCGCCTGCAGCACGGGCACGCCCTGGAACTTGTCGAGTGCGCCCGGCGACTTCTCGATGAGGTTGTCGGCGTACTCGCCGAACTGCAGGCGTGCCTGGTTGCCGCTGGCCTCGATCCAGACCTGGTGGGCGTGGGCGGTGCCGATGGCGCTGCTGGCGGCGAAGAGGGCGATGGCCCAGGGGCGGAATGAAGACGGCATCGAAAAGCTCCTGAAAAGGTGGTGGACGGAATAAAAGAAATCAGTGCGGAAGGCCTGTTGGCCGGCCGGGAAGTCAGTAGCGCGCCTTCAGCGCCACGGTGACGCGGCGCGGCTCGCCGTAGAAGTTCTGGCGGGAAATGCCGGAGACCTTCTCGTAGTAGGTCTTGTCGGTCAGGTTGTCCACCGACAGGGCCAGCGCGATCTGGTCGTTGATCTGGTAGCCGATCTGCGCATTGAGCAGCGTGTAGCCGCCCGAGGCGATCGCCAGTGCACCGCTGCGCGCATAGAACGCGCTGCGGTAGGAGGCGCCCGCTCCCGCGCTCCAGCCGCGCAGGGCAGGGTGGGTGAACGCGTAGCGCGTGAACAGGTTCACGCTGTGCCGTGGGGTCATGGTGCTGAACGCCAGGCCCTGCTGCGCGACCGGTGCGCGCAGGTACTCAGTGTCGTTGTAGGCATACCCCGCCACCACGTCCCAGCCAGGGGCGGCCTGCCCGCTCGCTTCCAGCTCGAAACCCTGCGCACGCACCTTGCCGCCGGAGATGGAGGCGCCCTGGACCACCGGGTCGGCCATGGCGCGGTCGCTGTCCAGGATGCGGAAGATGGCGGCGTGCGCCTGCAGGCGCTTCTGCAGGAATTCCCCCTTCACGCCCAACTCCACCTGCCGGCCCGTGCGCGGGTCGAGCAGCGCGCCCGCCGCGGTGCGCTCGCTCTGCACGACGAAGGTCTCGGCATAGCTCGCATACGCGGTCAGGTTCGGCTGGAAGTCGTAGAGCGCGGAAACCGTGGGGATGAATTGGCGGCCCGGGGCCGAACGCGCGCTGACCGCACCGGTTGAGGTGCTGCGCGTCGTGGCGTCGGCCCACGACAGACGCCCTCCGGCGAGCAACCGCAACGCATCGGCCAACTGCCACTGCACCTGCCCGTACAGCGCATCCTCCCGGCGGTCGGTGATGCCGCTGTAGCCGGGCAGTGCGATGGTGGGGTAGGGGCGGCTGTAGTCGGGGCGCAGCAGATTGGCCGTGGAGCGGGGCCCGTATCCGAAGTTGCCTTCGTAGCTCCGGTTCTCGGTGCGCGAGAGGCCGAGCAGCAGGCGATGGGTGCGCCCGGCCAGCGCGAACGGTGTCTCGGTGTACAGGTCATAGCTGCGCGTCGACACGCGGGTCAGGCCGTCCACCGTCTGCATCGTGAAGCTGCCGTTGGCGGCAAGCGCGCTGTCGGGGCGCGCGGCGCTGTAGAAAGCCTCCCGGTCCACGTCGCGCACCGAGAGCCTCACCCGGCCACCGCCGGCAAGCCGGTGTTCCAGTTCCGCGAACAGATCGGTGGTTTCGAGATCCTGCCGGTTGGTCGCCAGCCCGCCGAAGGCGGAGCGGGGCAGGTCGGGCAGCCGGCCATCGGCATACGCGGGCAGCCCCTGGTCGATGGAGGCGCGTACGCGCTGGCGCGCACCGCCCACGGACAGCGTGGTGCCCGGCGCGAGGTCCCACTCGATCGTGCCGTAGCCCATGCGCTTGTCGTTGAACAGGGTGTCCACATGGCTGTCGCGGTCCTCTGCGACGGCGACCACGCGCCCGCGCAGCGTTCCCTCCGCGTTGAGAGCGCCGGTCACGTCCGCCACACCGCGCCGCAGGCCGAACGAGCCCGCCGCTGCATCCACGCCGATGGCCGTCCGGGCCTGCGCGCGCTTGCGCACGAGGTTGACGGTGCCGCCGGGCTCGCTCGCGCCCTGCAGCAGTCCGGCGGGGCCGCGCAGCACTTCGATGCGGTCGTACATCGCGGTGTCCAGCGTGCTGTAGTTGCCCTGGGGAATGGCCACTCCGTCCAGTTGGATGGAGCCCAGGTCGAATCCGCGCGACTGGAAGGTGTTGTAGTTGCCCGCTCCGTCGAAGCGCGTCACGGTGATGCCGGTCACCTGCTTGAGGGCATCCTCCACCTTGGTGAGGTTGCGGTCTTCCAGTTGCTGGCGCGTCACCACGCTGACGGACTGCGGCGTTTCGCGCACGGACTGTGCCATGCGGCCCACGCTGATCTCCCGCGTGACGTACTGGCCCGAACCCTCCGTCGCGGCGGTGTCCTGCGCCCCGGAAACCTGCACTTCCGGCAGGGCCGCGGTGCCTTGCGCACGGGCTCCCGCAGGAATGAGGCAGGCAGCGAGGGCTGCGGCCGCGATGGCGGTGCGGGCCGGCGTGGGCGGGCAGGGTGAACGCATGGCGATGTCTTTCCTCTCCGGCGGTGCCGGAGACCAGTGGACTCAGGAAAAAACTGGCTTCAGCCCCGCGATGGGCGGGAATGTGGCTGGTGGAAGCGAAGCGGGGAGCGGGTTTTCGCGGGCGGCTTCAGCCCGTGGCGTGGGGCCCCAGGGCCGCCCACAGCGCGGCGAAACCCAGGGCGCCCGCCGCCAGCCGGGGCAGGTGCCGGGGCCACCACGTGGCAGCGGCGGTGGCTCCCAGCGCAGCCACGGAGAGCGCCGTCGCCCACCAGGTCACCGCCAGCGATACGCTGGCGGCTCGGGGCCACCACACCGCCAGTGCCAGGGAGAAGGCCAGCGCGGCCCAGCCCGCACGCCGCAGCGCGCGCAGGCGCGGAGCCAGGCCTTCCCGACCCCAGGTTTCCTCGTGGTGGCGGTCCATTCCGAGGGCGACGCCGGCCCAGCCGGCAAAGCACAGCAACAGTTCGAGCATGGCTCAGGCTCCTTGCACCGGCGTGGTGCCGGAGGGACCGGCGGAGGCCGGGGCCGCGCGCGGGGCTTTCATGGCCGCCGCGGGCCGGCGGCGCAGCAGGCGCCAGGCCAGCAGCGCGAACACGGCGCCCGCGGCGAGGAAGGACAGGTCCATGCCGGCCCACACCCAGTCGCCCGCAGGCAGGGTGGCGCCCAGGTGGGTGGAGGTGGTCAGGGCGTTGATCGCCGGGAGCGCCAGGAACAGCACGCCGGCCGCGCCGAGCAGCAGAGCCCAGCCGCGCCGGTCGGGCCGCAGGAGGCCCACGGCAAGCCCCACGCCCCACGCGCCGAAGAACCAGGCCAGCTCGGCATCGGGGCGGGCGGGCGCCGGCACGGGCAGCAGGCGATTGGCTGCGAGGATCACGGCCACGGCCAGCGGCAGCCCGCCCATGAGGCCCACGTTCAGGCTGGCCACCAGCCGCTCGCCCCAAGGCAGCGGGGCATTCGGCGCCTTGCGCTGAGCCTGCGCGCGCCGCTTGACGGACCACAGCACCAGGCCGGAGGCGATCATCAGGCTGCCCATCACGCCGAAGCCGAACAGCGCCCAGCGCATGCCCGGGCCGGCGAAGCGCGCGAGGTGCAGGCCGTAGAGCACTCCGTAAGTCTGAATGGCGGGCGTGTGCGGATCGATGAGCGCCAGGGGCCTGGCGGTGGCGCCGTCGAACCGCATCCGCGCCGGGCCGTACTGCAGGCGGTCGCCGTCGTGCCGGGTGATCTCCACCACCGTGCCGCTGTCGTCGCGGCGCACCGATATGTTGCCGATGCGGGCGTCGCCCCAGGTGCGGTGCGCGCTGGCCACCATCGCGCCCAGATCCAGGATCGGCAGGGGCTCGGCGGTGGCCGCTCCGCGCCCGCGCCGCGCGCTGCGGGCGCCGGGCTCGTCGCCTTGCATCTCCGCGAAGTAGGCCTGCGAATCCGTGCCCTTGGGCGTGGGGTAGGCGGCTGCGATGCCGGCGGGCATGTAGAGCGCGTGGAAGATCATCAGCCCGCTGAAGGTGATGACCAGGTAGAACGGCAGCACCAGCACGCCCGAGACGTTGTGCGCATCCAGCCAGGCGCGCTGCCCTCCCTTGCCGGGCCGGAACGTGAAGAAATCCTTGAAGATGCGCCGGTGCGTCACCACGCCCGTGAGCAGCGCGATGAACATCAGCACTGTGGCGACGCCGACCACCCAGCGCCCCTGGATCGTCCAGCGCCCCTGGTGCGCGGTGCGCAGCTCGAAGTGGAAGCGGTAGAAGAATTCGCCGCCTGCCGTCTCGCGGGCTTCGATCTTCTCCCCCGTGACAGGGTTCATGAGCAGCGTCTGGAAGCGGCCGGTGCCGTTGTCGCGCCAGAGCACGGTGGCGGCGGGCATGCGGTCATCGGGCAGGCGCATGATCCACTGCGTCACCCCCGGCGCATGGCGGTGGAGCGCGGCCTGGGCACGCTCGGCCACGTCGGCGCTGGCGGCGGGCAGGCTGTGCATCTCGGGACGCATCCAGAGGTTAAATTCGCTCTTGAAGAAACTCAGCGTGCCGGTGACGAAAATGGCGAACAGCAGCCAGCCCAGCACCAGCCCGGCCCAGGTGTGCACCCAGGACATCGCCTGGCGGAAGCCTTCGCGTTCGGGCGGGACGGCGGGTGTCTGCCGCGACATGCCTGTGGTGTCGCTCATGCCGCACCTCCCCACCATTGAGGCCCGAGCACGCACATCCCCAGCACCAGCGCCGGGACGAGCACGCCCGCCCAGGCCGACCAGGCGGTGCGTGCGTAGAACGCCCAGCCGGCCGCGCCCGCGTAGATCAGCCACGACAGCATGGTGGCGGTGAGCACCGCTTCCACGCGCGGCATGGCCAGCGCGAAGGCCAGCGTCAGCGCGGCCGCACCCGCCGCAGCGAGCGCATAGCCACCCAGCGCGGCGGCCAGGGAGCGCGAAGCGATGGCGAGGCGGTATCGCCAGAGGGGGCGGGTGGGCTTCATGGGATCAGGCCCTGGCTTCAGAACGCATAGTCGAGCGTGACCTGCAGCGCGCGCGCTTCCCCGGGCGTGGCCGAGGTGAAGCCCGCGGCGTTGCTGGTGCCGTCGAGGTAGTAGCGCTTGTCTGCGGCATTCTTCAGGTTGGCCTGCAGGCGCATGCCGCCTGCCATCTCGTAGCCCACGGCAAGGTCGGCCACGGTGTAGCCGGGCAGGCGCCAGCGGTTGTTGTTGGCCAGGAACTTGTCGCCCTGGTGCGTGAAGCCTCCGCCCACCCACAGGCCGGGCACCGCAGCGATGCGGTATTGCGTCCAGAGCGATGCGGTGCGCTTCGTGGCCAGGGCGACCCGGTTGCCCACGTTGGCGCCAGCCACGGTATCGGCCAGCACCTTGGGGTCCATGAACGTCGCCTGCGCGGTCACGGTCCAGCCGGGCGCGATCCGGCCCCGGGCTTCCAGTTCCAGGCCGCGGATGCGCTGTCGCCCGGTGAGCACCGAATAGCCGGGGTTGGCCGCATCGTTGGCGGGACTGTTGGTCAGTTCCAGGTCGAACAGCGCCACGGTGGTGAGCAGGCGCCGGTCCAGCCATTCCTGCTTCACGCCCACTTCGATCTGCTTGCCTTCGGAAGGGGGCGCCGCCACGTTGCCCACCAGCAGGGTGCCGACGTTGGCCTGGAACGAGCGCGCATGGCTGGCGTACAGCATGGTTCCGGGGGTGGCCTCGTAGCTCAGCGCGAACGAAGGCTGGGTCTTGCTGGCGTCGAGCACCGGGCGGGCGTAGGTGTCTTTCAGGCGGTCATGGCGCAGGCCGGCGGTCAGGGCCCAGGGGCCCCAGGCCATGCGGTCCTGCAGGTAGAAGCCGGGATTGCGCGTGTCGCTGGCCACGGCGGCTGCACCCGCGGCGCCCACGGGCGTCGCGACGCCGGCCGCAGGGCGCCAGAGGTCCACGCTCGGCAGGCTGCCGGTGCCGCTCGCGCCGTAGCGGCTCTCCATCGTGCGCCAGTCGATGCCGGCCAGCACGCGGTGTTCCACTGCGCCCACCTGCCAGCGGCCGCGCAGTTCAGCCAGCACCGTGTCGGACGTGAAACTCTGCCCCGGCGCCAGCCAGTAGCCGCGTCCCACCCGCCCCGCGGCAACCCCCGTGAGCGTGGTGAGCAGGATGTCGCGGTCGGTTTCGTTGCGCGACACGTAAAGGCGCGCATCCAGCGTGTCGTTGAAGCGGTGCGTGAGTTCGCTGGAATAAAAGCGCAGTTGGCCCTTGGACGTGAGCCATGGCTCGCCGTAGAAGCGGCTGTCGGGCACCGCGTCGGCACTGCCCAGGTCGGTGGGTACCGGGACCGCGAGCCCCGGGTTCGAGGTAGTGTCGAGTCGGAAGGTCTCGGCCTGCACCCGCCAGCGCGTCTGCGGCGAAATGCGCCATTCCAGGCTGCCGGCCAGGCCGCGCTTCTCGGGCGTGATGCCATCGACGGCGCTGCCGCCCCGGCTCGCGCCGCCGGTCAGGCGGTAGAGCAGGGTGCCGCCCGCATCCAGCGGGCCGGTCAGGTCGAACTCGCCCGAGCGCCAGCCGTGGCTGCCGGCGCCCAGGCGCACGGATCGCAACGCCTCGGCCTGCGGCTGCTTGCTCACGTAGTGGATCAGCCCGCCGGGAGCCACCTGTCCGAACTCCAGCGCGGCCGGGCCTTTGATCACTTCCACGCGCTCCACGTTGAAGAGCGGCGGATCGATCAGGTGCATGAACTTGGCACCGTCGCGCAAATAGTTGTAGGTGTTGTTGGCCCAGAGTCCGCGCACGGAGAACTGCGAATACGAGCCGTAGTACTCGCTGCGGGAAGCCACGCCCGAGGCGTTGCGCAGCACGTCGCGCTCGGTCGTGGCGCCCTGCTGGTCGAGCAGTTCGCGCTCCACCACGCTCACGGCGCGCGGCGTTTCCAGAACCGACAGGCCCAGGCGCGATGACGCCTGCGCACGGCGCGCCGGCGTGGCCGCTTCACCGGCGCGGTCGGCATTCACCTGTACCTCATCCAGTGCCCCAGCCCCCTCCTGCTGGGCCCAGCCCGCCAGCGGCACGGACGACAGCAGGCACGCTCCCCAGCACAGCGGCGTCTTGAGGAAGAAGGCACCCGCGCGGGCAGCGCGTGCTGGGGCAGGTCTCCGGGCGGCGGAGCGGGAAGAACGGGACATGGACGACGTAACTCCAGGCGAAAACGAAACCGGGCTCCTCTGGCTGCCGGGAGAAAGGGTTTCCGCGTGCTGGCTGGGGCTGAATGGGAGGAATTCTAGTCTTCTTGAGACGTATTCTCATTTGCAAACATGGAATTCCGGGAGATTTGTGGGAGGCCATGCAACTTTGCGCAGCCCGCGTGCATCTCGGTCCGCCGCACGTGTAAGCGGCAAACGCCCATGAAAAACGGGCCCGAAGGCCCGTGCGATACCGATAACCACACCGATGCCGGTGACCGGCCGCGGTGTTCTGCTTTGCTTACTCCGCTTCGCCCATCTGCGACTGCAGGTAGTTCTGCACGCCGACCTGCTCGACGAGGCCCAGCTGTGTCTCGAGGAAGTCGATGTGCTCTTCCGTGTCTTCTAGGATCTCTTGCAGCAGGTCGCGCGAGACGTAATCGCGCACCGTTTCGCAATGGGCGATGCCTTCCTTGATGGTCGCCTGGGCGCCGCGCTCGGACAGCAGGTCGCAGGACAGGATCTCCGGCACGTCCTCGCCCACCTGGAGTTTGCCGAGGTCCTGCAGGTTGGGCAGCCCGTCCAGCATGAAGATGCGGTCCATGATGCGGTCGGCATGCTTCATCTCGCCGATGGACTCCTCGTATTCCTTCTTCGCCAGCCGGTCGAAACCCCAGTGCTTGAGCATGCGGTAGTGCAAAAAGTACTGGTTGATGGCCGTCAGCTCGTTCTTGAGCTGGGCCTGGAGATGGGCAATAACCTGGGCGTCGCCTTGCATGGGGCTCTCCTCGTAATAATGGAATGGTGTGGGATTGGGCGCGATTGTCGTGATGCCCGATCCGCACCGCAAGGCGAAGCCCCCACGCACGCGGTCTGGCTGCGTGTGACACTGAGTTGTGTTCTCATCGGCACCGCTCCCGGGTATGGCGATTGCCCCGCGCCCAGGTGCTCCAGGCACTTTCGTTCATAGTGGCATCCAATCGATTTGATGGAATCAATTAATTGGATGCATTGGGTGAACGAACCTAAACTCCTGTTTTGTCATCAGCAACCACCAACTAGGAAACAGCAATGTCCCTGATCAATACGCAAGTCCAGCCTTTCAAGACCACCGCTTTTGTGAACCGTGACGGCAAGGGCGAGTTCATCGAGGTGACCGAGGCCAGCCTGCAAGGCAAGTGGTCGGTTCTGATTTTCATGCCCGCGGCCTTCACCTTCAACTGCCCGACCGAAATCGAAGACGCTGCCGACAACTACGCCGAGTTCCAGAAGGCCGGCGCCGAGGTCTACATCGTGACCACCGACACGCACTTCTCCCACAAGGTGTGGCACGAAACCTCCGACGCCGTCGGCAAGGCCAAGTTCCCGCTGGTGGGCGACCCCACGCACCAGCTGACCAACGCTTTCGGCGTGCACATCCCTGAAGAAGGCCTGGCCCTGCGCGGCACCTTCGTGATCAACCCCGATGGCGTGATCAAGACCCAGGAAATCCACTCCAACGAAATCGCCCGCGACGTGCAGGAAACCCTGCGCAAGCTGAAGGCCGCCCAATTCACGGCCGCCAACCCCGGCCAGGTGTGCCCCGCCAAGTGGAAGGAAGGCGCCAAGACGCTGACGCCTTCGCTGGATCTGGTCGGCAAGATCTGACGCGGCCCGCGCCCACCGTTCGCATGAATCGAGCGCCTCCGGGCGCTCCGCGGCCGGACAGCAGCATGGCGTGCGCGCCATGCCGTCCGGCTTTTTTTCGCCCTCCGGGACCCATAACTCGAATCGCAAAGGACACCCAGCCATGCTCGACGACCAACTCAAATCCCAACTTTCCGCCTATCTGGAGCGCGTGACGCAGTCGTTCGAGATCGTGGCGTCGCTGGACGGCAGCGAAACCTCGGCGCAGACGCGTGAACTGCTGGAGACCATCCAGGGCCTGCGCAGCGACAAGATCACGCTGCGCACCGACGGCAGCGATGCACGCAAGCCGTCCTTCACGCTGCAGCGCGCAGGCACGCAGACCCAATTGCGCTTTGCCGGCCTGCCGCTCGGCCATGAATTCACCTCGCTCGTGCTGGCGCTGCTGTGGACCGGCGGCCACCCGCCCAAGGTGGAACAGGACGTGATCGAGCAGATCCAGGCGCTCGACGGCGACTTCGACTTCGAGGTCTACATGAGCCTCACCTGCCACAACTGCCCGGACGTGGTGCAGGCGATGTCGCTCATGGCGATCCTCAATCCCAAGATCCGCACGACGGTGATCGAGGGCGGCGCCTTCCAGCAGGAAGTGACCGACCGCGAGATCATGGCCGTGCCCATGGTGTTCCTCAACGGCCAGGTCTTCGGCTCGGGCCGCATGACGGTCGAAGAGATCGTCGCCCGCCTCGATACCGGCTCGGCCAGGCGCGAAGCCGCCAAGCTCTCCGCCAAGGAGTCGTTCGACGTGCTGATCGTCGGCGGCGGCCCGGCCGGTGCCGCGGCGGCGGTATATGCCGCACGCAAGGGCATCCGCACGGGCGTGGCGGCCGAACGCTTCGGCGGCCAGGTGAACGACACGCTGGACATCGAGAACTACATCTCGGTCAGCAAGACCGACGGCCCCAAGTTCGCCGCGGCGCTGGAGCAGCATGTGCGCGATTACGAGGTGGACCTCATGAACCTGCAGCGCGCCAAGGCCCTGCGGCCCGCCGCGACCGAAGGCGGGCTGATCGAGGTGGAGCTGGAGAACGGCGGCACGCTCAAGTCCCGCACCGTGATCGTCTCCACGGGCGCGCGCTGGCGCAACATGAACGTGCCGGGCGAGGACAAGTACCGCACCAAGGGCGTCACCTATTGCCCGCACTGCGACGGCCCGCTCTTCAAGGGCAAGCGCGTTGCGGTGATCGGCGGCGGCAACTCCGGCGTGGAGGCCGCGATCGACCTGGCCGGCGTGGTGGCCCACGTCACGGTGCTGGAATATGCCGGCGAGCTGAAGGCCGATGCCGTGCTGCAGCGCAAGCTGCGCAGCCTGCCGAACGTGGACGTGATCCTCAACGCGCAGACCACCGAGGTGAAGGGCGACGGCAACCGCGTCACCGGCCTGAGCTATACCGACCGCACGAACGACGAGGCGCGGCATCTCGCGCTCGAAGGCATCTTCGTGCAGATCGGCCTCCTGCCCAACACCGACTGGCTGCGCGGCACGGTGGAGCTGTCGCGCTTCGGCGAGATCGTGGTGGATTCGCATGGCCGCACCAGCGTGCCGGGCGTGTTCGCCGCCGGCGACTGCACGACGGTGCCCTACAAGCAGATCATCATCGCGGCCGGCGACGGCGCGAAGGCGGCGCTGGGCGCGTTCGACCACCTGATCCGTACCAGCGCCCCGGCCTGACGGCGGGACCGCCGGGTGGCCTGGCTGGCTGCCCGACATTGTCCCTCTTCGTGGGAAAGGCTACCGGATGCGTGGCGGGTCATGCGTTTTTCCGCCGAACGCTTCGTTTCTCGCGCGGCAGAGGCATTCCGTATTTCGGAGGATGGAATGAAACCACCCGACCTCCGACGCGATGATCCCCAGACTGTCGTCCACTCCCACGCGAGCCCGCGTTTCCGAACCTGCCGATGAGGCCGTCCCCCGGCTTGGGCAGCACACGTCCCGCTCTGCGCCGGAGCCTGGGCATCCGCTACAGCGACGGCGCTCATGGCGGGACTCCGCCTCCGCGCTCCTGGGCTGCACGCAGGCCCCCGGCACCGTGGAAGCGGCGGGGAGCAGCGGCCCGATTTCGAGGCCGCAGCGGCGGATCCACCTCCCGGCGGCCCGCTCTCCGGCCCCGGCGGCTCCGGCGCCCGCACTGCCCCCGCCCGTATTTTCGGGCCAGGGCTTTTCCATCCACCTGGACGCCAGCGGCGCCGCCATCCTGAAGCAGCCCCTCATGTTGCGTCGCCTGGAACTCACCGGGGGCGGAGCGAAGGGCGCGGTCTATCCCGGTGCGATCAAGGCCCTGCAGGCCCACGGGCAACTGGAACACCTGCGGCGGGTGGGCGGCGCCTCGGCAGGCGCACTCGTGGCCGCCATGCTGGCCAGCGGCGCGCAGCCGGACGACCTCGCCGCAACGGTCAACCAACTCGACATGCTCGGCATGATGGGCAAGAAGGCCCGACCGGCGGGGGCGCCCTCCAAACCGCCACCGGGCAAGATCGGCGCGCTCGTGCGGATGGCGAGCAACCGGGGCACGGAGATGCCCAACCTCACGAACCTGCTCGACCGCAAGGTCCGCGAATCTGCCCTGCAGCGCATCGCCGCGTCGGGGCGCGCGGATACGCGGGCCGATATCCGGCGGATCCAGGCCCGGCTGCAGGCCCGTGAGCGGCTCGACGTGCTGGAGGGCCTGGAGCGGAGCGGCGCGCTGGCTGGCGAGGACCTTCCCGAGCTGGAGGCGCTGCGCCACCGCCGGGCATGCTACGAGTCGGCCCGCGACGCCCTGCAGCGCCTGGTCGGCCATCCCGGGAGCGAAGAAGAGCGGGCGCGCCTGCAGGTCGAACTGGACGAGGCCGCCTGCGGCAACCTGACCCTGGGCGACATCGACCACCTCGGCCGGGACGTTCCGGGCATCAAGGGCTTCTTCTGCACCAGCACCGCCGTAGTGAGCGAGAGCGGGGCGCCGCGCCCCGAACGGCAACTCACGGTCTTCAGCTCCGACAACCCTGACCTGCGCTGGATGGAGGTCTCCCACGCCGCGAGGCTGTCCGCTTCGCTGCCCGGTATCGTGGCGCGAGGCAAGCAGAGCCTGCCGCACGACACGACCGATGGCTCCCTGAAGATCCAGTTCGAGGATGGCGGCGTGCTGATGAACACCGCGGCCCTCGAACTGATCGACGCCGACGCCCCGAAGGACGAAAGCCTGGTGCTGACCCTGGAGCATCCCGTCTTCAGCCAGGCCCTGGGGGAGTCTTCCGGCCCGGAGAGCGGTGGCCTGTGGGCCAGGGCGGTGGACAAGGTGCGCAACAGCAGCGAGGCGGGCCGGCTCAACAACGCTTCGCGCCAGTTCGCGGCCGAACGGCTGGCCCAGGAGGATCTGCGCCCCAAGACGGTCATGGCCCGGCTGAAGGATGTTCCCGGTGTCGGTACCGACTATTCCGGCACCAAAGGCACCCTGGCGCTGGAAATGACCCCGCAGGAGCGCACCGCGCTGCAGGACGATTTTTTCGACAGGATCGACCGCCACCTGCAATCGCGCAGCGCCGATGCGTCCTTCCGGTCGCTGGACCACCTGCTGTCGGCGCTGGACGGCGACCGGTTCGCGCAGATCGGCAGCCCGGAGCACCCCCTGGCGGAGGGGCCTTCCGGGTTTCGCGAGGCGTTCGAGGCGGCGGTTCGGATGCGTGCCAGCCTCGCGCGGGTGACCCAGGCCCTGGAGAGCGCGGACGATGCCGCGCCGGCCGACGCGCTACGCCATCAGATCCTTGACTGGGCGCGCACGGTGGAGGCCGAAGCGGAGGGCCATCCCGATCGCCTGGATGCCTGGGCATCCCTGTTGACCGCATCGCCGCAGCGGACGCACCAGCGCATCATGGATCTGATGCGCGACCAGCCATCGGCCGGGGATGGTCCCTTTCTCCGTCTTTGCCGCGACAAGGGCGCGGACCAGACGGCGCGGCGCGAGGGCCTGCGGGTGGCCGCCCAGATCCTTTACCCGGCGATGGGCCGCGCGGGAACCACCCCCGCGATCCGCTGCTGGGCGAGGCGGGCAAGGCGCTGGCCGCCGCCAGCGGGCGGTCGGATGTCCAGGCCGTGGCGCTCCGGCTGGACGAGGCGCTGCGGCGCGACGGCCTGTCGCGCAAGGACCGCGAAAGCCTGCTGCGGGCGCGCTTGTCCCTTTCCGACCCGGCGTGAGTTTCCGCTCCCGCCTGCGGTGCAGCGCACCCTGGGCCGGCGGAGCGGTTCCGCCATCCAGGAGACGGCTGCGATGGTCCGCCAGGGGGCGTGTGAAGACGCGTGCGAGGTGGTCTTTGCCGTCCTTGGCTTTCTGATGGAACGCCTTGGCGGGCCGCGGTGCGACCGATTCACGCTTCCCATGCCGGGGGCTCCGCATCTGGCTGCGGCTCGGCAAGGGCGGCCTGCCCGTGCCGCTCTACCACCTGGGCGTGAAGATGTTTGAGCAAAAATGCCTTCATGCCGCCGGATTCATTGGATAGTTTGCTATAGAAAGTGTAGCAATTAAAAAGCCCCCGCGAGGGGCCTTCGCTGTTGCGGGAGCCCTGTTGCACTGAGCCGCCGCGGGAAGCCCATCCGTTACGTATTGATAATTATTCTCATATACTTGGGCCCGTCAGCCAGCCACGCAGGCGCAGAAAACCGGTGACCACCGGCGCGCCGCCCCCGAGCCAGCTCTGTCGTCACTGCATCGCAGAGAGAGGCCCGCTCCGTGGTATCCGTCCTCCCGCGCCATCGCCGGCGCATGTCCAGCCCTCCGCCTTCCGGTTCCTGCGCGCCCGCGTCGGCGCTTGCGGCCCGCACGCCGCTGCGCCGCTCGGCCATGGCCGCCGCGGCCCTGCTGTGCCTGCACCCGGGTGCCGGGGCGCAGCAGCCCGCAGCAGCAGCCGCTGCCGCCGCTCCCCTGAAGGAAGTGGTGGTGAGCGGATCGCGCAGCGAGCAGGACCCCGATCTGCTGCCGATGGCCATCGACGTGCTGAATGCGCGCCAACTCGAGGAGGGGCAGATCACCGACATCCGCGATGCCGCGCGTGCGCTTCCCAACGTGTCGGTGGCGCGCAGCCCCGCGCGCTTCACGCTCGCGGGCCAGGCCACGGGCAACGGGCGCGACCAGAACGCGGGCTTCAACATCCGGGGCCTGGACGGCAACCGCGTGCTGATGCTGGTGGACGGCATCCGCCTGCCGCGCAGCTATGCCTTCAGCGCCAACGCCTTCGGCCGCGATTACCTCGACATCGGCCTCGTGCAGCGCATCGAGGTGGTGCGCGGCGCCACCTCGGCGCTCTACGGCTCCGACGGCATGGCCGGCCTCGTGAACTTCATCACGGCCGACCCCGCGCAGTTCCTCGAAGGCGGCAAGACCCTCGGCGGCCGCGCCAGCGTGGGCTATGACGGCGACGACCACGGCAAGCGCCTGGGCGCCACCGTGGCGGGCCGGCCCAACGACACCGTGCAGTGGCTGGTGGGCGCGAGCGTCTCGCGCTCGCGCGAGCTGGACAACCAGGGCACGAACGATTCGGCCAGCGCCAGCCGCACGCGCCCCAACCCCCAGAAGGACGAGAACCACAGCCTGCTCGCCAAGGCCGTGGTCACCCCCGGCGGCGGCCAGCGCCATGTGTTCACGGTGGAGCACGTGGACAAGGGCGCCGACTACGAGCTGCTGACCTCGCGCGCCACGCCGCCGCTCGCCGCCACCTCGGTGCTGTCGTCCAGCTCGTTCACCGACATGCGCCGCACCCGCGCCACCTGGGACGGCAACTGGCGCCTGGACTCCGCCGTGGCCGACGAGCTGAAGGCCGTGCTGAGCTTCCAGGACGCCCATTCGCGCGAGGTCATCGACGAGGACCGCAACACCGCCGCCGACCGCGTGCGCGACGTGACCTACGACGAGCGCACCTGGCAGGCCAACCTGCAGGCCGGCAAGCTGCTGCGCATGGAGGGCGGCTGGTCGCAGAAGATCACCTACGGCCTGGACTTCGCGCGCACGCAGGTCGAGAACCTGCAGACCGGCGTCACGCCGCCCGTGGGCGAGACCTTCCCGCTCAAGCGCTTCCCCGACACCACCGAGACCAGCACCGCGCTCTACCTGCAGGACGAGATCGTCGCCGGCCGCTGGAGCATCACGCCCGGCGCGCGCCTGGACCACTTCCGCATCAAGCCCAGCCAGACGGGCTTCAACGCCACGGTGGTCTCGCTCTCGGGCACCGAGCTGAGCCCCAAGCTGGGCGCGCTCTACCGCGTGGACGACCAGTGGAGCGTGTTCGGCAACTACGCGGCGGGCTTCCGCGCGCCCAACGCCGGGCAGATCAACGCCTTCTTCGAGAACCCGGTGGGCAATTACCGCACCATCCCGAACGCCAACCTCAAGCCCGAGAAGAGCCAGAACTTCGAGGTGGGCGTGCGCGGCCGCATGAAGGACGTCTCGCTCGACGTGGCTGCCTTCACGGGCCGCTACCGCGACTTCATCGAGGACCTGCAGCAGGTGAGCGGCACGGGCGCGCCGAGCAATCCGCTGGTGTTCCAGTCGGTCAACCTCGGCAAGGTGCGCATCAGCGGCTTCGAGGTCAAGGGCGACGTGCGCTGGGGCCGCTTCGCGGGCGGCATGCTCAGCACGCCGTTCGCCTATGGCCGCACGCAGGGCAAGGACACGTCCACCAACCGGCCGGTGAACTCCATCGACCCGCAGCGCCTCTCCGCCGGCCTGCGCTACGACACGCCGGGCTGGATGCTGCGCCTGGATGCCACCCACAGCGCGGCCAAGAAGGCCGGCGACGTGAACGGCGCCACGCAGTTCCTCACGCCGTCCTATACCGTGCTCGACCTCTCGGGCCAGTGGCGCATCCGCAAGGACCTGCGCCTCACGGCCGGCATCTACAACCTGACGGACAAGAAGTACTGGCGCTGGTCCGACGTGCGCGGCCTGGCCGCCAACGCGGCCTTCATCGACGCCTACACCCAGCCCGGCCGCTACGCCCGCGTGGCGCTCACCGCCGACTTCTGACCCCGCACCTGGAGACCCCCACGCCATGTCCCACTCTTCGCGCGATTCCGACAACCCCCTGCTGCACCCGGCGGACGCCGAGCCCGGGCTGCCCTGTGCCGAGGCCCTGCTGGCCGGCACGCTGGCCCTCATGACCGGCTATGCGCACAGCGAACGCGCCGGCGACCGCGAGGCCATGGGCCGCAAGATCGCCGCCCACCTGCAGAGCCTGGCGCGCATGGACGGCCTGACGCCGCACTTCCGCGCGATGGCGGGCAACCTGCACAACCGCTGGTCGCGGCGCCTCGGCCTGGCCCTGGCGGACGGCCCCGACGCCGAAGCCGCGGCGGCGCCCAGCGGGGCCGAGCTGCAGCGGCGCCTGTGGCACAGCGCGCCGGAGGCGCTGCAATGAGCGCCCTGCTGGCCGCCAGCCCGCCCGCGCCGCAGGTGCGCGAGCAGTTCGCCGCCGCGCGTGCCGCCGGCCGCCGGGCCCGCGATGCGGCGCTGCACCTGGGGCTGCCCGAGGGCGCCGCCATCGCCGCGCATGCCGGCCTGCATGCGCATCCGCTCAAGGCCACGCCGCTGCAGGGCGCATGGCTGGAGATGCTGCAGGCGCTGCAAGCCTGCGGGCCGCTGATGGCGCTCACGCGCAACGAAGGCGCCGTGCACGAGAAGACCGGCATCTACCGGAACGTCTCGGCCAGCGGCCCGCAGGGCCGCATCGGGATCGCGCCCGGGCCGGACATCGACCTGCGCCTCTTCTTCCAGCAATGGCATGCGGCCTATGCCGTCACCGAGCCCGGCCGCACCCCGCAGCAGCCGTCCGCGCGCAGCCTGCAGTTCTTCGATGCGCACGGCGATGCCCTGCACAAGGTCTACCTGCGCGAGGCCGGCGATGCCGCCGCGTTCGAGGCCGTGGCGGCGCGATTCGCCCAGCCGAGCGCGGGCTACGTCTTCCGCCCGCGCCCGCCGCGGCCCCTGCCGCAGCCCGATGGCGCCATCGACGCGGAGGGTTTCCTGCAGGCTTGGGCCGGGCTACAGGACACCCACGATTTCTTCGGCCTGCTCGCGCGCTTCGGCGTGGCCCGGCCGCAGGGGTTGCGCCTGGCCGAAGGCCGGTTCGCGCGCCGCATCGCGCCCGACGGGGTCGCGGTGCTGCTGCAGGCCGCCGCGGCGACCGCGCTGCCCATCATGGTGTTCGTGGGCAACGCCGGCTGCATCCAGATCCACACCGGCCCGGTGCGCCGCGTGGAGCCGCTGGAGACGCCCGCGGCCCGCTGGATCAACGTGCTGGACGCCGGCTTCAACCTGCACCTGCGCACCGACCGCATCGCCGAGGCCTGGGCCGTCGAGAAGCCCACGGCCGATGGCGTGGTCACGGCGGTGGAGGTGTTCGATGCGGACGGCGAAGTGATGGCGATGTTCTTCGGCGAGCGCAAGCCCGGCCGCGGGGAGCTGCCCGGCTGGCGCGCGCTGGTGGCGGGGCTGCGCGCGCCATGACGGCGGCCTCCTGGCATGCCTCCCGCCGCGCGCTGTTGCTGCGCGGCGGCGCCCTGCTGGCAGCGGCCGCGGTGCCCGGCCCTGCGTCCGCACAGGCGGCGCGCCGCATCGTGTCGCTGGGCGGCGCGCTCACCGAGATGGTGTATGCGCTCGGGGCCGAAGCGCTGCTGGTCGGCACCGACACCACCAGCCTCTACCCGGAGGCCGCGCTGAAGACGCCCAAGGTGGGCTACCTGCGCCAGCTCTCGGCCGAGGGGCTGCTCTCGCTGCGGCCGGACTGCGTGATCGGCACGCAGGAGGCCGGCCCGGCCGTGGTGCTGGAGCAGGTGCGCGCCGCGGGCGTGGCGGTGGAACTGGTGCAGGCCGACCACACCTGGGAGGAGGTGGAGCGCAAGGCCCTGCTGGTGGGCCGCGTCGCGGGCCGCGAGCGCGAGGCCCGGGCGCTCCGGGCGCGGCTTCAGGCCGACTGGCAGGCCGCGCGGCAGCGCGTGGCCGATGCGCCGCGCCGACCGCGCGCGCTCTTCCTGCTCTCGCACACCGGCAGCCCGATGGTGGCCGGCGGCGGCACCGCGGCCGACGCGCTGATCCGCTTCGCCGGGGCAGTGAACCCCGCCGCCGCGGCCTTCCAGGGCTACCGCCCGCTCACGGCCGAGGCGCTGGCGGGCGCCGCACCCGATGTGTTCCTGAACACCACGCAGGGGATCGAGGCCCTGGGCGGCGAGGCAGCCTTCTGGCGCCGGCCCGAGCTGGCCCTGACGCCGGCCTTCCGCCGCAAGGCCCTGGTGGCGATGGACGCCAACCACCTGCTGGGCTTCGGTCCGCGGCTGCCGGGCGCGGTGCTGGAGCTGCACCGCCGCATGCAAGACGCCACCGCATGACGGCGCGCTCGGCTGCGGCCGCCGGCGGGCCCCCGCGGCGCCTGGGGCGGGGCGCGGCCCTGTCGCTCGGCGCGGCGCTGGTGCTGGCGGCTTTCGTCTTCGGCGCCGCGCACGGTGCGTATGCGATCGCGCCCGCGCAGTGGCCCGCGCTGCTGGCCGAACTGGTGCGCCCCGGCGCGGACGGACCGGGGCCCGCGCACCTGGTGTTCTTCCACATCCGGCTGCCGCGCCTCGTGCTGGGCCTGCTGGCGGGGGCGGGCCTGGGGCTGGCGGGCGCGCTCATGCAGGGGCTCTTCCGCAACCCGCTGGCCGATCCGGGGCTCGTGGGCGTGAGCAGCGGGGCGGCGCTGGCGGCCGGCGCCACCATCGTGCTGGGCGCGCTGTGGTGGCCTTCGCTGCCGCGCGGCCTGGGCAGCATCGCGCTGGTGGCGGCCGCGTTCGGCGGCGGGCTGGCGGTGACGCTGCTCGTCTACCTGCTGGCGCAGGGCGCCGGCGGCACGCGCATGGCCCTGATGCTGCTGGCCGGCGTGGCGGTGAACGCGCTGGCCATGGCGGGCCTGGGGTACCTGAGCTTCATCTCCACCGACGAGCAGTTGCGCAACGTGCAGATGTGGCTGCTGGGGAGCCTGGGCGGCGCGCGCTGGAGCGCGGTGCTCACCGTCTCGGCCCTGGTGGCCATCGCGGGCGCGCTGGGGCTGCGGCTGGCGGGCGCGCTCAACGCCATCGCCCTGGGCGAGGCCCAGGCCGCGCTGCTGGGCGTGCCCGTGGAGCGCACCAAGCGCCTGGCCGTGCTGGCCGCCGCGCTGGCCGTGGGCGCGGTGACGGCCACCACCGGCATCATCGGCTTCATCGGGCTCGTGGCGCCGCACTGGGTGCGGCTCGCGGCGGGGCCGGACCACCGCGTGGTGCTGCCCGGCGCGGCGCTGCTGGGCGCGGCCCTGGTGCTGGTGGCCGACGCGGCGGCGCGCACCCTGGTGCAGCCGGCCGAGCTGCCGCTGGGCGTGCTCACGGCCTTCATCGGCGTGCCGCTCTTCCTGGCCATGCTGCGCCAGTTCCGGGAGCGCGTGTGAGCGCCGCCGCCGCCGCCGGCCCGGCCGGCACGCTGGCCTGCGAGCAGGCCGCCGTGGGCGTGCGCGGGCGCGCGCCGCTGGCCGTCGTCTCGGCCGCGTTCCGGGCGGGGCGCGTGGCGGCCATCGTGGGGCCCAACGGCGCCGGCAAATCCACGCTGCTGTCCATGCTCTCGGGCGAGCGTGTGCCGCTGGCCGGCCGCATCGCGCTCGACGGCCGGTCCCTGGCGGACACCGCCGCGCCGGCCCTCGCGTTGCGGCGCGCGGTCATGCCGCAGGAGGGCGCCGTGGCCTTCGATTTCACCGTGCGCGAGGTGGTGGAGCTGGGGCGCTTCCCGCACCGCCTGCGCCCCAGCCCGCGCGAGGACGCCATCGGCGCGGCCGCCCTGGAGGCCACCGGCGTGGCGCACCTGGCCGGGCGTGGCATCCAGCGCCTGTCGGGGGGCGAGAAGGCCCGCGCCCACCTCGCGCGCGCCCTGGCGCAGCTCTGGGAGCCCCTGGCGGACGGCGCCGCGCGCTGGCTGCTGCTGGACGAGCCCACCGCCGCGCTCGACCTCGCCTGGCAGCACCGCTGCCTGGGCCTGCTGCGCCAGCGCGCGCGGGAGGAGGGCGTGGGCGTGGTGGCCGTGCTGCACGACCTGAACCTCGCGCTGCGCTACGCCGACGATGCGCTGCTGCTCGGCCCGGCGGCCGGCGGCGGCGCGGTGTTCGGCCCGGTGGGCGAAGTGCTGGAGGCCGTGGCCATCGAGCGCACCTGGGGCGTGTCCTGCACACCCGCCACGGCCGCGGACGGCACGCCGCAGTTCCTCATCGGGGGAACGCCGTAGTCAGGGGCATCTGCAGAGGTTTGAAGCCCGAATGCGACCTTGTCGGCTTACTTTCTGATTCAATTGCTATTGAAAATGTAGCAAGTGCCTTGAAGCGGCTACCTGTGCCGTATCTGTTGAGCGAACACTCGCCTGACGCGAACTGGGCATCCTGGCCGTGGTGGCGGGCTGCGGCGATGCCTCCATGATTGCTTTATTCTAGATGCCTCTGGTCTTTTTTCACGTTGGACATATGCGTGATTTCCTCCGGATCGAATTTCTGGAAATTCTTCGAAAAGAAATGCCCAGGGACACGTATCTCGGGAGAGTGGAAAATCCGCATCAATCCATTGATCTCATTGGCGTCTCGACTCGCCAGCAGTTTTGCCACGATGGGGTTTATCGGGGTATTATCATGCGATGGGTTTGGCTCCCCATTCGCGTGGATCATCGCATTGACCGTGCGCAGTTTGTGGATGATCGACAGGGCGGTTCCGGCGATCAGGTCTTTGCCGATGAAAATATCGTCGTAATCCATCGCTTGGGCTTTAATATACCTGCGGCTTGAACCGTGCTCATGACATAATCGATTGGGATGGCCGTGCACAGCCTTGAATGCCTCATATTCTGCGGGCTCAATGGAGTCCTTCATCCTGTGCTCGATGGAATCCTTCATCCTGTTGAAAACAGAACGATCTTCATCATCTTGATCCAAGAGATCATCGAGTGCACCCCAAGCCACCTGCTCAAATACCGGTTCATCGAATGGAACACGGTACAGGCTTTTGCCAAATCGGCTTGAGAGCTTTGACGGCGTTTTACCACACTCCAGCGCGAAGAAAACAGCGTTGTCATCGCCCTTCGTGAAGATGTCCGATTCTGTCGTATTCTTGCGATCAAAGCCTATGCGGCCGTTCGTCAGCCGTTGCCGTGAATACAGTGCCATCGTGGGGCCTTTATCCAATCGAGTGGATTCGTCCTCAGGAAGCTCAAGGGTTGATTCCAGGAATCCGTTCCAGAGTGTCTGCAACTGTTCAATCACCGAATTCTTGAGGTGGTCGAACGGCGAAATCCTGCGGTCGTAAAAAAGGGGCTTTTCAAGCAGGTTGGCATTGGTGAAGTGCGTTGCAAAGAATTTTTGTTGAGTGAATGCATCGAACATTGCCGATTCGGCCGTGTTCAGCTGTCCTAAACGTTGGCGCAATTTCGACAGATTGGCGGACGAGAGATTCTTCAGGGAGAAATCCTGGACGTTCTTCAGTACGCCGTCCCAAACCAGTACCTGCGCGGCATGTTCCCACATGCTGCCTTTCGCGAACATCTCGGCGGCTGCCTTGTTGGCAATGTGTTCACGGGTGGCCCGGATGATGGTGTTCGCCGCCCGGTGGCGCACAGCCTCGCCATCGTTGGGCGGGGATTGTCTGCGCAGTGAGTCCAGTCCAGCCAGTGGGCCATCGGGTGACAGGCGGGTGCGGGCGGCCGGGGGCGATGTGCCCTTGAGTTGTCTGGATGGACTGGCGCTGTCCTGTGGTGTCGGTATCTGCTTGCGCGTACCCGAGTGCGCCGCATTCAGGGAGTTGAGGTTGGACACTATTTCCATCCCGGAGTTGAATCTCCATGCAGTATTGGCACGGAATTTCAGGCGAGGGCGTGGAGTGCGAACCGGCGGCTTCCTGAGCGAAGCCGGCAGGGCTCAATTCAATACACCAGTCGCTCCGGCCGCACCTCCTGCAGGATGGTGGTGGCGATCTCCTCGATGCTCTTGGTGGTGGTGGAGAGCCAGCGGATGCCAGAGCGCCGCATCATCGCCTCGGCCTCGGCCACCTCGTGGCGGCAGTTGGCGAGGTCGGCGTACCTGGAGCCGGGGCGGCGCTCGTTGCGGATCTGCGAGAGCCGCTCGGGCTGGATGGTCAGGCCGAAGATCTTCTTGCGGTGTGGCTCCAGCGCGGGCGGCAGCTGCTTGCGGTCGAAGTCCTCGGGGATCAGCGGGTAGTTGGCCACCTTCAGGCCGCACTGCATCGCCAGGTAGAGGCTGGTGGGCGTCTTACCGCTGCGCGAGACACCCACCAGGATCACATCGGCGCCGTCCAGGTCGCGGTGGCTCTGGCCGTCGTCGTGGTCCAGGCTGAAGTTGATCGCCTCGATGCGGTCGGTGTATTCCTTGCTGAGGCTCACGTCCGAGAAGCGGCCCACGCGGTGCAGCGACTTGATGCCCAGTTCGCCCTCCAGCGGGCGGATGAAGGTGCCGAACATGTCCAGCAGCATGCCCTTGCAGTCCTCCTGGATGATGCGCAGCACGCTCATGTTCACGAGCGTGGTGAACACCACGGGCTTCTTGCCCTCCAGCTCGGCCGTGTGGTTGATGCGGCGCACGGCCTGGTGGGCCTTGTCCTCGGTGTCGATGAAGGGCAGCCGCACGTGGCGCGGCTTGATGTCGAACTGGGCCAGGATGGCGTTGCCGAAGGTTTCGGCGGTGATGCCGGTGCCGTCGGAGATGAAGAAAACGGTGCGCGTGTGCATGGGTCAGGTTCTTCCTCGGGGGGCGGTCCGGCCATGTCCCACAAACGCGTCGGGGCCGGCCGCCCTACAATCGCGCCCATTATTCCCATTTCCACCATGCACGCCGCCGGCCTACAACCAGAACAGCCAAGCCAGAGCGTCCGCATGGGTGACAGCAGCGCCAGCCCGCCTTCTCGCGCGGGCCGCCTTTCTCGGCGCGCAGACCCGGTTTCAACTTCTGGAGCTTTCCCATGTCTGCACTCTTCGATCCGACCGCCCTGGTCGTTCCGTTTGAAAACCTGAGAATGACCGACGTCGAGTCGGTGGGCGGCAAGAACGCCTCCCTCGGCGAGATGATCTCCCAGCTGCCCGACGGCGTGCGCGTGCCCACCGGCTTCGCGACCACCGCCCACGCGTTCCGCCAGTTCCTCGCCCACGACGGCTTGGCCCAGAAAATCAGCGACCGCCTCAAGACCCTCGACACCGAGGACGTGCGCGCGCTGGCCGCCGCCGGCGCCGAGATCCGCTCCATGGTCGAGGCCCAGCCCTTCCCGGCCGACCTCGAGGAAGCCATCCGCGGCGCCTTCATCACGCTGCAGGGCGGCAACGCCGAGGCCTGCTTCGCCGTGCGCTCCTCCGCCACGGCCGAGGACCTGCCCGATGCCTCCTTCGCCGGGCAACAGGAAACCTTCCTCAACGTGGTCGGCATCGACGACGTGCTGCACAAGATGAAGGAAGTGTTCGCCTCGCTCTACAACGACCGCGCCATCAGCTACCGCGTGCACAAGGGCTTCGCGCACGACGTGGTGGCCCTGTCGGCCGGCGTGCAGCGCATGGTGCGCTCCGACCTGGGCGCCGCCGGCGTGATGTTCACGATCGACACCGAATCCGGCTTCGACCAGGTCGTCTTCATCACCTCCAGCTATGGCCTGGGCGAGACGGTGGTGCAGGGCGCCGTGAACCCCGACGAGTTCTACGTCCACAAGCCCATGCTGGCCGCCGGCAACAAGGCCGTGATCCGCCGCAACCTGGGCAGCAAGCTGATCCAGATGGTGTTCGCCTCGCCCGAGGAGAAAAAGGCCAGCGGCAAGCTGGTCAAGACCACCGACGTGCCCACCGAGCTGCGCAACCGCTATTCGCTGACCGATGCCGACGTCGAGCAGCTCGCGCGCTACGCGCTGCTGATCGAGCAGCACTACGGCCGCCCGATGGACATCGAGTGGGGCAAGGACGGCACCGACGGCCAGCTCTACATCCTGCAGGCGCGCCCCGAGACGGTGAAGAGCCAGCAGCAGGGCCAGGCCGAGCAGAAGTTCAAGCTCAAGGGCACGGGCACCGTGCTGGCCGAGGGCCGGGCCATCGGCCAGAAGATCGGCACCGGCCCCGTGCGCCTCGTGAGCGACATCGCCGAGATGGACAAGGTGCAGGCCGGCGACGTGCTGGTCACCGACATGACCGACCCCAACTGGGAGCCCGTCATGAAGCGCGCCAGCGCCATCGTCACCAACCGCGGCGGCCGCACCTGCCACGCGGCCATCATCGCGCGTGAACTCGGCATCCCCGCCGTGGTCGGCTGCGGCGACGCGACCAGCCTGCTCAAGGACGGCACGCTCGTCACCGTGAGCTGCGCCGAGGGCGACACCGGCCGCATCTACGACGGCCTGCTGGAGACCGAAGTGACCGAGGTGCAGCGCGGCGAGATGCCGGAGATCGCCACCAAGATCATGATGAACGTGGGCAACCCCCAGCTCGCCTTCGACTTCTGCCAGCTGCCCAACCAGGGCGTGGGCCTGGCGCGGCTGGAGTTCATCATCAACAACAACATCGGCGTGCACCCGAAGGCCATCCTGGACTACCCGGCCGTCGATGCCGACCTGAAGAAGGCCGTGGAATCCGTGGCGCGCGGCCATGCGTCGCCGCGCGCGTTCTACGTGGACAAGGTGGCCGAGGGCGTGGCGACCATCGCGGCGGCCTTCTGGCCCAAGCCCGTGATCGTGCGCCTGTCGGACTTCAAGTCCAACGAATACCGCAAGCTCATCGGCGGCAGCCGCTACGAACCGGAAGAAGAGAACCCGATGCTGGGCTTCCGCGGCGCGGCGCGCTACATCAGCCAGGACTTCGGCGAGGCCTTCGCGATGGAGTGCGAGGCGCTGAAGCGCGTGCGCAACGAAATGGGCCTCACCAACGTGCAGGTCATGGTGCCGTTCGTGCGCACGCTGGGCCAGGCCGACCGCGTGACGAAACTGCTGGGCGAGCACGGCCTGCGCCGCGGCGAGAACGAGCTGAAGATCATCATGATGTGCGAGGTGCCCTCCAACGCCGTGCTGGCCGACGAGTTCCTGCAGTTCTTCGACGGCTTCTCGGTGGGCGCCAACGACCTCAAGCAGCTCACGCTGGGCCTGGACCGCGACTCCGGCCTGGAACTGCTCGCGGCCGACTTCGACGAGCGCGACCCGGCCGTGCGGGCGCTGCTCTCGCGTGCCATCGAGGCCTGCAAGCGGCAGGGCAAGTACGTGGGCATTTGCGGCCAGGGGCCCAGCGACCATCCCGACTTCGCGCAGTGGCTGGCGGAGCAGGGCATCTCGTCGATCTCGCTCAACCCCGACAGCGTGATCGCCACCTGGCAGAAGCTCGCCGGCTGACGGCACCCCCCGGCCCATGCCCGCGCCGCCGCCACCGCCTCAGCCACGGGCCGAGGACGGCGCGCGCGAGCCCTCGGCCGGCGCGCCGTTCGCGCCCGACCTGCACGACGCGCGCCACCTCTGGCTGAAGGCCGCGCTGCTGCTGGCCTGGGCTCTGGTGTCCTTCGGCGCCTGCTATTTCGTGCGCGACCTCGCCTGGCGCGTGGGCGACTGGCCGCTGGGCTACTGGATCGCATCGCAGGGCGCGGTGCTGGCCTTCATCGCGATCGTGGTGGTGTACTGCGTGGCGATGAACCGCTTCGAACGCGCGGATGCGCGCGCCGCGCAGGCCGCCGTTTCCCGTGCCGCTGCCGCGCAGGCCGCGGGCGATGCGGCCCCGGCGGCCCCGCGCCATGGCTGACGGCGAACGGCCTGCCGGTACCGCGGCTGCCGCGGGCCATGGGCGCCTGCACCGGCTGCTCGCGATGTACGCCGCGGGCGTGGTGGCCTTCCTCGCGCTCATGGCCTGGGCCGAGCAGCGCGGCCTCTCGCGCCACTGGATCGGCCCGATCTTCCTGTTCCTGTCCGTGATGGTCTACGCGGCCATCGGCGTCTACGGCCGCACCACCGACCCCGAGGAATACTACGTGGCGGGCCGGCGCATCCCGCCGTTCTACAACGGCATGGCCGCGGCCGCCGACTGGATGAGCGCGGCGTCGTTCATCAGCCTGTCGGGCGCGCTCTACCTGCAGGGCTTCTCGGGCGGGCCCGGGCAGGCCGGGGGCCTGGCCTACCTGCTGGGCTGGACCGGGGGCTTCTGCCTGGTCGCGCTGCTCATCGCGCCGCACCTGCGCGCGATGAACCTCTACACGATCCCGGAGTTCTTCCAGGTCCGATTCGGCGGGCGCTGGCCGCGGGTGATCGCGGCGCTGGCGGCCGTGCTGTGCTCGTTCACCTACGTGGTGGCGCAGATCTACGGGGTGGGCCTCATCGCCTCGCGGCTCACGGGCGTGCAGTTCGAGATCGGCATCATGCTCGGCCTGGGCGGCGTGCTGCTGTGCTCGTTCCTGGGCGGCATGCGCGCGATCACCTGGACGCAGGTGGCGCAGTACGTGGTCATCCTGCTCGCGTTCCTGATCCCGGTCTCCTGGCTGGCCTACAAGCAGCTGGGCAATCCGCTCGCGGCGGCGGTCTATGGCGCGCAGCTCGGCAAGATCGCCGCGCTGGAATCCGAGCTGCTGCAGTCGCCCGCGGAGCGCGAGGTGGTGGATGCCCACGAGCGCCGCGCGCGCGAACTGGAGCAGCGCCTGCAGGACGTGCCCGCGGCGCTGGAGCGCGAGCGCGAGGCCGCCCGCCAGCGCATCCACCGCCTGCGCGAGCAGAACGCGGATGTGGCGCTGATCGTTGCGGCCAGCCGCGAACTGGCGTCGCTGCCGCGCGACGGCGAGGCCGCCCGCGAGCTGTGGACGCGCGAGATGCGCGAGAGCCAGGAGCGCGCGCGCCCGCTCGGCGGCCTGCCGCCGCACGGGCAGGCCTATGCCGGGGCGCCGGACGGCACGCCCGCGGAGCGGCAGGCCTACGACGAGACACGCCGCAACTTCCTCGCGCTGATGTTCTGCCTCATGGTCGGCACCGCGGGCCTGCCGCACCTGCTCACGCGCTACTACACCGTGCCCACGCCGGCCGCGGCGCGGGAGTCGGTGGCGTGGTCGCTGTTCTTCATCGCGCTGCTCTACCTGAGCGCGCCCGCGCTGGCGGTGCTGGTGAAGTTCGAGGTGCTGCAGAACCTCGTGGGCAGCCATTTCGATGCCCTGCCCAACTGGATCGGGCAATGGTCGCGCGTGGACCCGGCGCTGCTGTCGGTGCAGGACGTCAACGGCGATGGCATCGTGCAGTTCGGCGAGATCCGCTTCGGGGCCGATCTCATCATGCTCGCCACCCCCGAGCTGGGCGGGCTGCCGTACGTGGTGTCCGGGCTGGTGGCGGCCGGCGGGCTGGCGGCCGCGCTGTCCACCGCGGACGGTCTGCTGCTCACCATCAGCAACGCGCTGGTGCGCGACCTCTACCTGCACGGGCGCCGCGGGCCGGCCTCGCCCGAGCAGCGCGTGATCCTCACCAAGTTCGCGCTGCTCGCGGTGGCACTGCTGGCCGCCTTCGTGGCGGCGCTCAAGCGCTCGGAAATCCTGCCCATGGTGTCGGCCTCGTTCTCGATCGCGGCCTCGGCCTTCGTGCCCGCGATGGTGCTGGGCATCTTCTGGCGCGGCGCGACGCGGCAGGGGGCGGTGGCCGGCATGCTCTGCGGGCTGGGCATCGCGGTGTACTACCTTGCCGCACCCACCGAGGCGGCGCGCGCGCTCGCGCCCGCGTGGCTGCTGCCGGAGGCGCCGTGGTTCGGCATCGACCCGGTATCGGCTGGCGTGTTCGGCGTGCCGGCGGGCCTGCTCGCGACCTGGCTGGTGAGCCTGGCGACGCGGCCGCCCCGGGGTTGCCACCACGGTTGAGTCGGTCGGCGGTGGCAGGGGGCCACGGCCGCGTATGGACAGAAACCCGGATTCACAAACAGCGGGGCCCATGCGACCCTGGCCCGCACCCCGCCGCCTCTGCGGCTTCCCGTGTTCCGAGGTCCACCGTGCTCCTAGTCAAAACCACCGCAGGCCAGATGGCCCTCAAAGACCGGCACGGCGGCCTCACGTCACGGCAGCGCTCGGCTTTCATCCTCTTCGATGGCCAGCGCACGGTGGTGCAGGTGCTCGCGGCCACGGCCGCCATGGGCATCTCGATGGACGACGTGCAGGCCATGCTCGACCAGGGCCTGCTGGAGTCCGCCGACGGCAAGCCCGCGGTGCTGAAGGCGGCCGCGCCCGCGGCCGGCAAGGCGGCGGAAGCCGCCCCCGGGGTGGCCCCGGCGCTGGCGGACCGCTACCAGAGCGCCTACCGCGTGGCGACCGAACTCACATCCGCCGCCGGCCTGCGCGGCTTCCGCCTGAACCTGGCCGTGGAGGGCGCGCGCAACATGGAAGAACTCGCCGCGCTGGCGCCGAAGATCCGCGAACTGGTGGGGGACGAGAAGTACCGGCGCCTGCAGGACGCGCTTTTCGGCTGAACGCCGGGGCGGTTCCACGGCGCCCGCCCGGAGCGGGAGGCCGCGTCCTCCAGCCCTCCCGCGCGGGCCTGGAGGAGACGCCTCGGCAGCCGCCCGGAAGCGGCGCCCGAGGCGATCCTGGGAGGGTCAGTTCTGCAGGTCCACGCGGCCGTAGGCGCCGTTCAGGCCCTGGTTGGGGCCGGCAACGTAGAACAGCGTGTTGAGCGGCTGCTGGTTCAGGCCGTTGCCGAATGCGATGCCGCGCACGCCGTTCGCCTTCAGCACCGTGCCGTCGCGCTGCGCCAGCGCACCGGTCCAGCGGCCGGTGGCGGGGTCGAAGGCGTTGATGGTGCCGTCGCCCTCGTTGGCGATCAACAACTGGTTGCTGGCGCCGCCAAAGTTTGCGGGCGCCTGGGCCACGCCCCAGGGCGCGTTGAGCGGCGCGCCGGCCGGCAGCAGGCGCTGGGCCAGCGTGCCGTCGGTGTTGAAGATGTTCACCGCGCCCAGGCCGTTGCCGGCCACGGCATTGCGGCGGTTGGCATCCTGGCGCGCATAGGTCACGACGATGCGCGAGCCGATGGCCTGGATGCCGTAGGGCGCGAAGTCGTCGGGCAGTTGCGCATCGGAGAAGTTGCCGGCCAGCTGCACCTTGCGGAAGGTGCTGTCGAACACGTCCACCTTGCGGTTGCGGAAGTCGGTGGCATAGAG
This sequence comes from Paracidovorax konjaci, assembly GCF_900112675.1. Classification (GTDB taxonomy): domain Bacteria; phylum Pseudomonadota; class Gammaproteobacteria; order Burkholderiales; family Burkholderiaceae_C; genus Paracidovorax; species Paracidovorax konjaci. The sequence continues at coordinate 552,246 of NZ_FOMQ01000001.1, forward strand.
GCGGTCCGCGCCGCCGCTGGAGGCGATCGCCAGGCCCTTGTAGACCGCGCCGCCCGTGCCGTCGCTGTAGGTGACGATGGCATTGTTCAGGTCGGCCGCGGGGCTCCAGCCGGCGATGCTGCCGTCTTCGCTGGAGAAGATGAAGCGGCTCGGGCCGGTCACGCCGCCCTTGGTGACCTGGAAGCCGCTGCCGCCGCTGAACACGATGCCGGTCGGATTGGCGGGCGCGCTGCCCGAGGGCGGCACGGTGACCACCAGCGTCTGCGGCACGCCGTTGCCGTCATATAGCGTGGACCGCTGGGTCCCGGTGGCCGTCACCCACACGAAGCCCTGCGGATTGAAGGCGATGCCCCAGCCGTTCTTCAGGTTGCTGTCGGTCTGGGTGGAGGGGATGCTGCCGTCGGACACCACGGCACGCGCGGTGAAGGCGGTCGCGGTCGGGGCGGGGTCGCTGCCACCGCAACCGGCGAGGAATAGGGTGGCTGCGGGGACCAGGCCCAGCAGGATGTTGGAAAGTTTCACGAGGACTCCACTGGATAGCGGCAGGATGTTCTGCGCGGGTGGGTGCCCGGTGGTGCGTGAAAGGTTGCCGAGGTGCGGAAAGTACGGCGGGCTGCCGCCGCGGTTTTGCCGAACCACGGCGCGGCGGAGCCTGCCGGGCGGTGGGCCGCGGCGGGAGGAAAAAAGGAGGGGGAGGGGAAGGAGGAGGCTGCGCGCTCCGGGCGGTGCCGCAGGCGCAGCGAAGGCGGGCGGGGCCCGGCGGCAGGCGCGGGCCATGCCGCGCCGCCGCGTCGCCCGCCGGGGATCAGCTGCCGACGGCGAGCAGTTCGACGTCGAACTTCAACGTGGCGTTGGGGGGGATCACGCCGCCCGCGCCGCGTGCGCCGTAGCCCAGGCCGGCGGGGATGATCAGCGTGCGCTGGCCACCGATCTTCATGCCCTGCACGCCTTCGTCCCAGCCCTTGATGACCATGCCGGCGCCCAGGTGGAATTCGAAGGGGTCGTTGCGGTCGCGGCTGGAATCGAACTTGGCGCCTTGCTGGCCGTCGTTGTAGAGCCAGCCCGTGTAGTGCACGCGCACCGGCTGGCCGCGCGTGGCCTCGGTGCCTTCGCCCACGGTGGTGTCTTCGTACTGCAGGCCGGACGGGGTGGTGGTGAATGCCATCGCGAAACTCCTTGGTTTGCTATTGAAATGATAGCTGCATGGCCAATGGATATGGCGGCATGAGCCCTGAATGGACCGAACCCGCGCAGGGCGCGGGTCGGCGGGGTGGCAGCAGGTGCCGGGAGACGGAGGCGGGGCCCTCAGGGCTTGGCGGGCGCCGCGGCCTTGGCGGTGCGGGCCGCGACCCAGCGCGTGGCGAAGGCCTGCACGTCGCTCAGCCGCTTGAGCAGGTCCACGCCGGACGGGGTGACCGTGTAGCCCTCGGTGCCGTGGTCGAGCAGGCCGGCCTCGCGCAGTTCCTTGATCCGGGTGTTGAGGGTGTTGGGGGTGATGCCGCCCACGCTGTCCTGCAGCAGGCGGAAGGTCTGGGGATGGCCATCGCGCAAGGCCCAGAGCACGCGCAGCGCATAGCGGCATTCGAGCTTCTCGAACAGCTGGTTGATGGCGGCGTTTTCCTTGGAGCTCATGGAATCTTCTCCTTGCTCGGTAGAGAGAGACGGCGTCGGGGCGGGGGGTGCCCGAGACGCCGCGGAATATAGCTTGGAAATGGCTTTGCTACAAGTTTAATAGCTCCAGAGTTATATCCGGCCGGCGCCTCGCGCAAAAACTCAGGTGTTACCGGGTTGTTGCACTCCTGCCACGGAGCCTGCCTTGCCCGCGGCCGCCGGCCCTGCGCCGCCGCCGCGGGCCGCCAGGTAGTCGGCCAGCAGTGCCGCGGCGGCGGGCAGGGCTTCGCCCGCGCGCGAGCAGATCGCGAAGCGCCGGCGGGCCCACGGGTCGCTGAGCGGCACCACGCGCACGCCGCTCACGGCGGCGAACGGCTCGGCCACCTCGCGCGGCACCACGCTGATGGCCAGGTTGGCGCGCACCACGCGCAGCGCGGCATCGAAGTTGGAGACGAAGACGCGGTGCAGCAGCGTCCGGCCTTCCAGCGCCGCCGCGCGCGCGAGCAGCACCTGCACGGCGCTCAGGGCCGGCATGCTGACGAACTCGTGGCCCAGCACGTCGGCAAAACGCACGGCGCCGCAGGCCGCCACCGGGTGGGAGGGGTGCGCCGCGATGGCGAGGTGGTCGCTGCGGTAGCCGCGCGTGTCCAGCCCCTGCAGATCGGCCGCGTCCCAGCAGATGCCGAGGGACGCGCTGCCTTCGCGCACGCCGCGCACGACCTCGGGGCTCACGCGTTCTTCCATGCTCACCTGGATGTCGCGGTGGGCCGGGTCCTGCAGGAAGGCGGCCACGTCGTCGGCCAGCGATTCCGCCATGACCGAGGCGGTGACCAGCATGCGCACGTGGCCGCGCACGCCGGTGGCGTAGCCGGCCATGTCGCGCTCGATGCGGCCCACGGCGGCGAGCATCTCGCGCGCGTGCTCCAGCAGCGTCTCGCCGGCCGGCGTGGGTGCCACGCCGTGGCGCTTGCGCACCAGCAGCCGCGTGCCCACGGTGTCTTCGAGCTGCGCCAGGCGCTTGCTCACCGCCGAGCCCACGATGGATTCGCGTTCGGCCGCGCGGGCGATGTTGCGCTGTTCGCAGACGGTGACGAACAGGCGCAGGGTCTGCAGATCAAGGGGGCGCATGGGTTCGAGGTGTTCCTGAACGGAAACTTTGGGCTTCCGAAATTGAGATCGTGAAGTGTGTGGGAATTCCTAGAATCCTCCCACCATCGCTTTCCCCCGGATGGCAACGAGGAGACGCCGCCCCATGATTTCCCATCCTCTCGAGACCCGGCCCGCGGCCCTGGTGCGCGAAGTCGGCCTGCGCGACGGCCTGCAGAGCATCGCGACGGTGGTGCCCACCGCGCACAAGATCGCCTGGATCGCTGCGGCCCACGCCGCGGGCCAGCGCGAGATCGAGGTCGGCTCCTTCGTGCCCGCGCGGCTGCTGCCGCAACTGGCCGACACGGCCGAGGTGCTGGCGTATGCGCTCACGCTGCCGGGGCTGGTGGCCTCGGTGCTGGTGCCCAACCTGCGTGGTGCCGAACGCGCGATCGAATGCGGCGCCCACCTGATGGTGGTACCGCTCTCGGCCAGCCACGCGCACAGCCTGGCCAACCTGCGCAAGACGCCCGACGAGGTGGTGGCCGAGGTGGCGCGCATCCGCGCCGCGCGCGATGCCGCCGGCAGCCGCACGCTGATCGAAGGCGGGGTGGGCACGGCCTTCGGCTGCACCCTGCAGGGCGATGTGGCCGAAAGCGAAGTGCTGCGCCTGATGCAGGCGCTGCTCGATGCCGGTGCCGACCGCGTGAGCCTGGCCGACACCGTCGGCTATGCCGATCCGCACGGCGTGGAGCGGCTCTTCGGCAAGGCCCGCGCGCTGGTGGGCGACCGGCTGGCCTGCGCGCATTTCCACGACACGCGCGGCATGGGCCTGGCGAATGCCTACGCGGCCTGGCAGACGGGCGTGACGCGCTTCGACGCCAGCCTGGCCGGCATCGGCGGCTGCCCGCACGCGCCCGGCGCGAGCGGCAACGCGGCCACCGAAGACCTCGCCTTCATGCTGGAACGCATGGGCGTGGACACGGGCTTGCATCTCCCGGCCCTGCTGGCGCTGCGCGAGCGCGTGCAGGGCTGGCTCGCGGGCGAGACCCTGCATGGGACACTCTGGCGCGCCGGCCTGCCCCGGGGCGGCCTGGTGCCGCAGTCGCCCGTGCCCGTACCGGCCCTGGCCTGAACGCCGGGCCAGTGCCGGTCCTGCCCCGCTTTCGATTCCTCCCATCTGCCTTCCGACCGCTCCATGACGATTCCGACCGCTCCCTCCGCGCCTCCCGACGACCGCTCCCTGCCGCTGGCGGGCCTGCGCGTGGTGGAGTTCACCCACATGGTCATGGGCCCTACCTGCGGCATGGTGCTGGCCGACCTGGGGGCCGAGGTCATCAAGGTGGAGCCCGTGGACGGCGACCGCACGCGCCACCTGCTGGGCGCGGGCGCGGGCTTCTTCCCGATGTTCAACCGCAACAAGAAGAGCATCGCCATCGACCTGCGCAGCCCCGAGGGGCTGGAGGTGGCGATCCGCCTGGCCTCGTCCGCCGACGTGGTGGCGCAGAACTTCAAGCCCGGCGTGATGGCGAAGTACGGGCTCGACTACGCCGCGCTCTCGCGCCTGAACGATCGGCTGGTGTACGTGAACCACACGGGCTTCCTGCCCGGGCCCTACGAGCACCGCACGGCGCTCGACGAGGTGGTACAGATGATGGGCGGCCTGGCCTACATGACCGGGCGCCCCGGCGATCCGCTGCGCGCGGGCACCAGCGTGAACGACATCATGGGCGGCATGTTCGGCGCCATCGGGGCGATGGCGGCGCTGATGCAGCGCGCCCGCACGGGCCGCGGCCAGGAGGTCGATTCGGCGCTGTTCGAGAACAACGTGTTCCTCGTGGGCCAGCACATGATGCAGTACGCCGTGACGGGCCAGCCCGCCGCGCCCATGCCGGACCGCATCTCCTCCTGGGCGGTGTACGACGTCTTCAGCGTGAAGGACGGCGGGCAGATCTTCCTCGCGGCCGTGAGCGATGCGCAGTGGCGCACCTTCTGCGGCGCGATGGGCTACGGTGACCTGCTGGCCGACCCGGCCCTCGCCCTCAACAACGACCGCGTGCGCGCGCGCGCCACGCTGCTGCCCGAGCTGCGCCGGCGCCTGGCGGAGCACACGGCCGAAGCGCTGGCCGCCGTCTTCGAGCGCCACGGCCTGCCGTTCGCGCCCATCCTGCGGCCCGAACAGCTCTTCGACGACCCGCACCTGAACGCCACCGGCGGCCTGGCCGAGATCACGCTGCCCGACGGCGAGCGCGCGGGCGAGCGCGCGCGCGTCACCCTCATGCCGCTGCGCCTGGACGGCGAGCGCCTGCCCGTGCGCACCGATCCGCCGCGCCTGGGCGAGCACACGCGCGAACTGCTCGCGGGCCTGGGCTACGCGCCCGGTGCCATCGATGCGCTGCGGGAGGCCCGCGCCGTGGCCTGACCTACCGCCTTTGCCCCGGGCCTTTCACCGAACGCGGCGCAGTCCGCGCGGCCCACCACAACGATGGAGACATGCACATGCCGATTTCGCCACCGACCCAGCCGGCCCCGGGCCGCGCCGATCCCGTCCCCGGTCCCGCCGCAGCCTTGACCCGCCGCGCCGCGGTGGCCTGGACCGCCGCCGCCCTGGGCGCCGCCGCCTGGAGCGGCCTGCGGCCCGCCCGGGCCCAGGGCCACCCGGACAAGCCGCTGCGCATCATCCTGCCGCTGTCGGCCGGCTCGGGCGCCGACGGCGCCATCCGCGCCATCGGCAACAGCCTCGCGAAGGCACTGGGGCAGCCCGTGGTGATCGAGAACCTGCCGGGCGCGGGCGGCATCACCGGCACGGCGCAGATCGTGCGCGCGCCCAAGGACGGCTCGGTGATCGGCGTGGTCTCCAACAACCACGTGGTGAACCCGAGCGTGTACAGGAACATCCCGTTCGATTCGCTGGCCGACATCACGCCCATCACCATCCTGGGCGCCACGCCGTTCGTGCTGGTCGCGCACCCCTCGGTGCCGGCCGCCAACGTGCGGGAGCTGATCGCCTATGCGCGCTCCAGGCCCGGCGTGCTCAATTACGGATCGTCCGGCAACGGCACCATCCTGCACCTGGGCGCGGCCATGTTCGTGGAGCAGGCGAAGCTGGACATCAAGCACATCCCGTACAAGGGCATGGGGCCGCTGATGAACGACATCTTGGGCGGGCAGGTGCAGCTCGGCGTGGTGGCGGCGGCGCCGGCCGCGCCGCACATCAAGTCCGGGGCCCTGCGGGCGCTGGGCGTGACCACCGCGGCGCGCGTGCCCACGCTGCCGGGCGTGCCGACCATCGCCGAGCAGGGCCTGCCGGGCTTCGAGCTGGACGGCTGGATCGCGCCCGTGGGCCCGGCCGGCCTGCCCCGGGCCGAACTCGCGCGCCTCTATGCCGGCTTCAAGGCCGCCATGGAGATGCCCGAGGCGCGCGACGCGCTCATCGCCCAGGGCTACGAGATCAAGCTCACCCCGCCCGAGCCGGCCGCGGCCTTCTTCCGCACCGAGGCCGCGCGCATGGCGCAGGTGGTGAAGAGCGCGCACGTGACCATGGACTGACGGGCCGGGGGCGGGCGGCGGCGGCGGCCGCCTCAGGAAGCGGCTTCGGCGCTGCCGGCCTTCGGGGCGCCGCGGGTCGCCAGCCAGCACAGGATGGCGCCTCCGCAGACCATGAAGGCGCCCGCCCAGAAGGCGGTGGTGAGCGGCACCCGCAGTAGCACCGCCGCCAGCGCGGCCGACAGCACGGGCGTGAAGTACGACGCACCCGCCAGCAGCGTGACGTTGCCGTGCAGGATGCCCACGTTCCAGGCGGCGTAGCCGAAGCCCATCGCCGCGGCGGCGAAGGCCAGGGACACCGCGGTGGGCAGGCTCCAGTCCATGTCCGCCGCGCCGGTGGCGAGGTACTTGGCCCACAGGACCAGCGCGGTCAGCATGAAGAACATCGTGATCCCGTTCTTGCCCCCGGCGATGCGGGCCGTGACGGTGCAGTACGCGGCCCAGATGACCGCGCCGGTGAACGCCAGGCCGTAGCTCAGCGGGTTGGACTGCACGTTCGCCAGCATGCCGGGCAGGTCCACCCCGCGGCCGCCGCCCAGCACCGTGCAGATCCCGGCCAGCGAGATCGCCAGCCCCGGCACCACCAGCAGGTTCGCCTTCTGGCCGTTGAAGGCGATGGCCGCCACCATCGTGAAGGTGGGCCACAGGTAGTTCACCATGCCCACCTCGATGGCCTGGCGCGCGGAGGCCGCATAGCCGATCGACAGCGCCAGGCAGAGTTCGTAGGAGACGAACAGCAGGCTGCCCCAGGCCAGGTACCGCCGCGGAAAACTGCGCAGCGGCGTGAAACCCACCGTCGCCCACAGCAGCAGCGAGGCGATGGTGTAGATCATGGCGGCCCCGCCCGTGGCACCCAGGCCTTCGCTGACGCTGCGGATGAGTCCCACGATCGAAGACCACAGGGCGATGGCGATGAGCCCGATGAGCGTGGCGCGGTTCTTTGTTTGCATGGGGCCGGATTATCGAAGCGGCCCGGGGGGCCCCTGCGGCACGCAGTGCCCGGTGTGCCAACCGGCCGCCCGGCTAATGCAGTGCATGGCGTATCGGCATAGGTCGGCCTTCGCGGTGCCCCCGGGCTGCCGCGCCGGTCGGCCCGCAGGCCTTGTGCAGCAAGGGCCCGGGCGATTCCGGCCGGCCGGAAAAAGGGCCCGGGTGCATGGTTCGGGGCATTCCGCTTGTCGGAAATCGATACGTTTTCCCGGCCGGTGCCTGCCTACCATGCAGCGGCCCGGCGCACCTGCGCGCCGGGTGCTTCCCTCACTCCGCAACGCAAGAAAGGATTTCCATGACCCGCCTGCACCGATACCGCATCGGCTGTCTCCTCCTCGCCCCGGCGCTCTGGATCGCCGCCACCCCGGCCGCGCGGGCCAGCGACCACCTCTCCACCCTCGCCGCCATCCAGCATGCGCTGGAAGAGGGCGACAGCGTCTCGGTGGCGATCGACCTGTCGCAATGCGTGCCCCAGGGCAACGCCGGTCCGTCGCAGACCCGCGGCGGGCGCCGCATCGAGTCCTACCGCATCGTGCCGGACGGCACGCTCTCGTTCAGCGATTCGCACTTCACCGTCGCGGGCGACGGACAGCCCATCGTGCAGTTCATGCGCTACCAGATCCGCCCCGACCAGACGGTGGACTTCACCACCACGATGTTCAACCTGCCGGGCTACGACTTGCGCACGGCCGCCGTGGCCTACCGCTGCGCGATCGGCCAGGGCACGCGCTTCCGCAAGGACTGAGCCCCGCAGGCGCCCCGGCGCAGTGTGCGCGCCGGGAGTGGTTTGCTATTAAATTAATAGCAAACTATTGAATGGATCCGGCGGCATGCGGGAGAAATCATGCAGAGGCTGCCAGGCGCCAGAGCGTTTCTGCCGCATCGGACATCTCCGTGCGCTGGCGGTACAGCCGGATCTCCACGGGCACGTCCCAGTCGGCGGGGCCGGCCGGCACCAGGGTACCGGCCCGCAGTTCCTCGGCGATCAGGCTGTGCGGCAGCCACGCCATGCCGCGCCCCTCCAGGGCCATGGCCTTGAGCAGGGCCGCGTGGTGCGCGGTGAACACCACCGCCACTTCGCCGGGCAGGCCCGGCATCCCCGCGCCGTCGAACACGCCCTTGCGCAGCGCCCGCATGATCCGCCCCAGGCCCGAGGCGTCGCTGTAGGCCAGCACGGGCAGCGGCGGCAGGGCCTGCGCGGGCGCCCCGGGCGCAGGAATCGCGTGCAGCGGCGCGTGGCCGCCCGCGCGCGGCGCCGAGACGAGCTGCAGCACGTCGTCCGCGAGCCGCGCTGCCGGGTAGCCGGCTTCGTCCAGCCGGCCCGGCACGGCCGCATGGCCGTGGCACAGCACGAACTGCACGCGGCGCTGCAGCGCGAGGTCTTCGCAGGCGCGGTAGCTGTCGGAGATGGTCTGGATCGGCCCCAGCCGCAGCTGCGATTCGAGGCTGCCCAGCCAGCGCGGGAAGAAGGTGAGCGAGAGCACGTGCGTGGCCGCGAAGCGCAGGCTGGCGGCCGCTTGGGTCTGCGCGGCGCGCGCCTTGATGCGCGCGGCCTCCAGGCGGGCCAGCACGTCCTCGAGCAGCGGCTGGAAGCGCTGGCCCGCCGCCGTGAGGGTGGCCGGGTGCGCGCTCCGGTCGAACAGCTCGGCGCCCACCCAGTCCTCCAGCGCGCGGATGTGGCGGCTGAAGGCCGGCTGCGCGATGGCGCGGGCCTCGGCCGCGCGCGAGAAATTGCCGCTCTCGGCCAGTGCGAGGAAATCCTCCAGCCATTCCAGATCCAGCGGTCGGTTGCCTGGGCCCATGCGTCTCCTCGGGTCGGATAGTTGTATGCGTTTCGGGTATTGGACGGCCGGGCCGGCGCGGGAAATGATCCGCTCCGCCAATCGATCCATCCACAAAACCATCCCGGAACGGAGACTGCCCAGCATGCCTGCCATCGCGAATTATCGGGGGATCATTCCCGCCATCTCGTGTCCCTTCACGCCCGACCACCGCATCGACGAGCCCGCGCTGCGCAAGCTCGCCTCCTGGCTCGCCGGCCACGAAGGCGTGGTGGCCATCATGACCAACGGCCACACGGGCGAGGTGTTCTCGCTCACGCCGGCCGAGCGGGCCGAGGTCACGCGCATCGTGGCCGACGAACTCAAGGGCCGCATGCCGGTGATCTCGTCCATCGTCTGCGAAGGTCTGTCGGATGCGGCCGACCATGCGCGCGCCGCCGTCCGTGCCGGCGCGGTGGCGCTGGATGTGATGCCCCCGCACCACTGGCTGCGCTTCGGCTTCACGCCGGGCCACGCGCTGCAGTATTTCGAGGCCATCCACCGGGCCGCCCCCGAGGCCGATCTGGTCTGCCACGTCTACCCCGCCTGGACGCGCGCCTCGTACTCGTCGCAACTGCTGGCCGACCTCGCCAGGCTGCCCTACCTGCAGGCCTTCAAGGTGGGCCAGCGCGACATGAACAAGTACGCCCGCGACATCCAGGCGATCCGCGAGGCCGATGCCTCCAAGGCCATCCTGACCTGCCACGACGAATACCTGCTCGCTTCGATGGTGCAGGGCGTGGACGGCGCGCTGGTGGGTTTCGCCACCTTCATCCCGCAGCTCATCATCGACCTGTGGAACGCCGTGAAGGCCGGCGACCTGAAAAAAGCCATGGAAGTGCAGGCCGTCATCACGCCGCTCAAGGACGCGGTCTACGGCGGCGGCGAGCCCACGGGCGAGGCCCATGCCCGCATGAAGGGCGGCATGTACCTGGCCGGCGTGATCGACGACGCCACCGTGCGCCCGCCCACCGAGGCTCCCAATGCCCAGGAAGTGGACGCCCTGCGCGCCGCCGTGAAGCAGGCCGGCCTGCTCAAGCGCTGAAAGGAGATGGGCAGAGGGGGATGAAGCCTCTGCCCATCGGGTGCCCGCACAAGAAACAACGACGGAGACAAGACACCATGCAACGCCAACATTTCCTCCGCGCCGCCCTGGGCGCCGCCGCCCTCGTGGCGGCGGCCAGTGGCTTCGCGCAGACGTATCCCAACAAGCCGGTGCGGATGGTGATCCCCTTCCCGCCGGGCGGCACCCTCGATGCCGTGGGCCGCATGCTGGCCCAGAAGCTCGGCGAGCAAATGGGCCAGTCCTTCGTGGTGGACAACAAGCCCGGCGGCAGCGGCGTGATCGGCGGCGACACGGTGGCCAAGGCCCCGGCGGACGGCTACACGCTGCTGTTCAGCGCCTCCACCCACACCACCGCGCCGATGACGCTCAGGACCGTGCCCTACAACGTCACGCAGGACTTCCTGCCCGTGGCGCTGGTGGCCAAGGCGCCGCTGTCGGTGGCCATCAACAAGGACCTGCCCATCACCGACATCAAGTCGCTGCTGGCCTACGCGCAGGCCCGCCCCGGCAAGATGACCTTCGCGGTGGGCTCCATCGGCTCGGCCGGTCACCTCTCCACCGAACTGCTCAAACGCGCCGGCAAGATCGACTACCTCATCGTCCCCTACAAGGGCACCGCGCCGGCCTTCCAGGACCTGATCGGCGGGCAGATCGACGGCTTCATCGACCCCATCCTCGGCTCCTTGCAGTACCACAAGAGCGGCATGCTGCGCGTGGTCGCCGTGACCTCCGCCCAGCGCGTGCCCAACCTGCCCGACGTGCCCACCGTGGCCGAGACCATTCCCGGCTACGAGTTCTACAGCTGGTACGGCCTGTGGGCGCCCGCGAAGACGCCCCCCGCGCTCGTGCAGCGCCTGAACGCCGAGGTCAACAAGGCCCTGGCCGAGATCGGCCCCAAGCTCAAGGACCAGGGCCTGCTGGTCACGCCCGGCAGCGTGGAAGACTTCGCCAGGTTCCAGCGCGCCGACATGGAGCGCTCGCAGAAGATCGTGACCGAGGGCAACATCCGTGCCGAGTGACGCCACCCCGGTGGTCCCGGACCCGTTGGCCCATGCCGTGGTGACGGGCAGCAGCAGCGGCATCGGCCATGCCATCGCGCAGTCGCTGCTGGCCGCCGGCTGGCGCGTGAGCGGGCTGGACGTGGCGCCGCCGGTCGTCGCGCACCCGGCCTTCACCGCGGTGCCGGCGGACCTGTCGGACGGCGAGGCCATCGCGCAGGCGGCGGCAGCGCTGCAGGACGTGGACGCGCTGGTGCATGCCGCCGGCGTGCTGCGCGTGGGCACGCTGGGCCAGCTCGACCTGTCGGGCGGCGAACTCATGTGGCGCCTGCACGTCGATGCCGCCACGCGCCTGGCCGACGCGCTCGTGCCCGCCATGGCCGCGCGCGGGCGGGGCCGTGTCGTCTTCATCGGCAGCCGCGTGGCGCAGGGCATGCCCGGGCGCGGCCAGTACGCGGCCACCAAGGCGGCGCTGATCGCGCTCGCGCGCAGCTGGGCGGCCGAAGTGGCGAGGCAGGGCGTGACGGTGAACGTCGTCTCGCCCGCCGCCACGGCCACCGTCATGCTGAACGACCCGGCGCGCGCCGGCAGCGCGCCGCGCCTGCCGCCCATCGGCCGCCTCATCGAGCCCGCCGAGATCGCCGCGCTGGTGGGCTACCTGCTGTCACCCGCGGCGGCCGCCATCACCGGGCAGGACATCGCCATCTGCGGGGGCTCTTCGCTCGCCCGCTGACCTTCCTGCTCTTTTCTTCCGTTCCATCCCCCAACCACACGACCCTCATGAAAATCGTCGACATCCGCGAATCCACGCGCCCCATCAAGTCGGACATCCGCAACGCCTACATCGATTTTTCCAAGATGACGCTGAGCTTGGTCGCCGTGGTCACCGACGTGGTCCGCGAAGGCAAGCCCGTGATCGGCTACGGCTTCAACTCCAACGGCCGCTATGGCCAGGGCGCGCTGATGCGCGACCGCTTCATCCCGCGCGTGCTGGAAGCCGACCCGGCCACGCTGGTTCATGATTCCGGCGAGAACCTCGACCCGCACAAGGTCTGGGCCCGCATGATGATTAACGAGAAGCCGGGCGGCCACGGCGAGCGCTCCGTGGCCGTGGGCACCATCGACATGGCCGTGTGGGACGCCGTGGCAAAAATCGCCGGCAAGCCGCTCTACCAACTGCTGGCCGAGCGCTACGGCACCGGCACGCCCAACCCGCGCGTCTTCGTCTACGCGGCCGGCGGCTACTACTACCCCGGCAAGGGCCTGGACGGCCTCAGGAAAGAGATGGAGAGCTACCTCGCGCGCGGCTACTCGGTCGTGAAGATGAAGATCGGCGGCGCATCGCTGGCCGAAGACTGCGAACGCATCGAATCGGTGCTGAAGATCCTGGGCCCCGGCCAGCAGCTCGCGGTGGATGCCAACGGCCGCTTCGACCTGCAGACGGCCATCGACTATGGCCGCGCGCTGTCGCAGTACCCGCTGTTCTGGTACGAGGAAGCCGGCGACCCGCTCGACTACGAATTGCAGGCCAAGCTCGGCGAGGTCTACCAGGGCCCCATGGCCACCGGCGAAAACCTGTTCTCCATGCAGGATGCCCGCAACCTCATCCGCCACGGCGGCATGCGCCCCGACCGCGACTGGCTCCAGTTCGACTGTGCCCTGAGCTACGGCCTGGTCGAATACCTGCGCACGCTCGACATGCTCAAGGAGAACGGCTGGTCACCGAGCCGCTGCATCCCGCACGGCGGGCACCAGATGTCGCTGGCCATCGCGGCCGGGCTGGGACTGGGCGGCAACGAAAGCTACCCGGACCTGTTCCAGCCGTATGGCGGGTTCCCGGATGGGGTGAAGGTGGAGAACGGCTACGTGACGCTGCCGGCATTGCCGGGGATCGGGTTCGAGGGGAAGTCGGATCTGATTGCGGAGATGCGGGCGTTGGCGGAGTGACGCATACGTGCCGGCGCAAAAGCGCTGGCAGCCCGGGGATCTGGAGATGGCCGCATTGCGGCCATTTTTTGTTTTCGTGCTCCGGAAGGAGTACGCCGACCGCACGGCGGATATCGTGGGGGAGCGGTTTGGCGCAGCCATCCGCATCGGAGAACGCTCCGATAGCCGTTTGGGCGCCAGACAGCGGGCTGTGTACGTATCGACGCATCGTGGGTGCTGCTCCGTCATACGATGCTCAGCAACACAACGAGGCCCTCCTGGCCGCCGCCACACGTTGACGTAGGAGTTTGAATGAAGATCACACCGTTTCGTATCGACATCCCGGAGCAGGAGCTGACAGACCTGCATCGCCGCCTGGACAGCACGCGCTGGCCAGACGACTTCGCTGCACCAGGGTGGGAGGACGGCACGCCAACCCGCGCCTTGCGGGATGTCGTCGAATACTGGAGGCGAGAGTTCGACTGGCGCGCCGCGGAACACAGGCTCAACGCGCTCCCGCAGTTCATCGCCGAGGTCGATGGCCATGCAGTCCACTATGTGCACGCCAAGGGCGCGGACAGCGCCTCGGCGCCGCTGGTCATCACGCACGGCTGGCCGGGCTCCTTCGTGGAGATGTACAAGGTCCTGCCCCTGCTCACGCATCCGGAACAGAACGGCTTTCCCGGTCGTCGCTCTTTCGATGTGGTCGTTCCTTCGCTGCCTGGCTTCGGCTTCTCTGCGGCGCCCACCCAGCCCGGTATGAGCAGCCGCAAGGTTGCGTCACTGTGGCATGCGCTGATGCACGGCCTGGGTTACACCAGTTTCTTCGCACAGGGCGGAGACATCGGCTCGGGGGTGAGCATGTGGCTGGCCAGGCTCCATCCGGAATCGGTGCGCGCGCTGCACCTGAACTTCATCTCCGCGGGCTACCAGCCGCCCCTGGGCGACGGAGACCGTCCTTTGTCGGCGGTGGAGGCGCAATGGCTCGCCTCGCGCGCGCAGTGGATGCAAGCCGAAGGCGGCTACAGCCACATCCACGCCACCAAGCCCCGAACGCTGGCCCAGGCGCTGGTCGACTCGCCCTCAGGACTCGCTGCCTGGCTGCTGGAAAAGTTCTACGCCTGGAGCGACGGCCACGGTGCAATGGGCGAGAAGTTCGAACTCGACGAACTGCTGGCCAACGTTTCCATCTACTGGTTCTCGCGCAACGTCGGCGCGACGCTGCGCATGTACAAGGAAAAAAAAACGCCGCCGCGCCGCTCAGCTTCGCGCACGGCGAACGGATCGAAGCGCCGTTGAGCTATGCCGCGTTTCCGGCCGAAATCCTCACGCCGCCACGCGAATGGGTCGAGCGGGTCTTCGACGTCAAGCGCTGGACGGTCATGCGGGAGGGTGGCCATTTCGCCGCCGTCGAACAACCGCGCGCGCTGGCTGCAGACATCCATGACTCCTTCGGTGGACTCTCCCGCTGACGACCAGACGATCGCGGGCGACCCCGGCGCATCCCAAGGCGCGGGATGTCTGTCCGCTCAGCCCTTGCCCGCCTCCACCAGTTTCACCAACACCTGCAACGCCCGATTCAACGGCGTTGCCACCCCCACCGCTTCCCCGCGCTTCACCACATACCCATTGAGGTGATCGATCTCGCTGGCCTTGCCCCGCGCCAGATCCTGCGCCGTGGACGACAGCTGCCCCGGCATGGTGGCCGCGATGCGGGTGACGGCGGCCTGCACGTCGCCCGGAATGTGGATGCCGTCTGCCCCGGCCACCGCCAGGCACTCGGCCACCACGTCGGCGATGACGTCCGTCACGCCGGGCACCTGCACCAGCCGCCCGTACGGCTGTTGCGACAGGGCGGAGATCGCGTTGTAGGCGCAGTTGAGCACCAGCTTGGCCCAGAGTGCGCCGCGCACGTTGTCCGAGATTTCGGTGGCGATGCCGGCTGCGCCGAACTGCTGCACCACCGCGCCGCTCATGGGGGAGGGCGCGATTACCAGCTCGCCGCGGCCGTGGTGGCGCACGTGGCCGGGGCCGGCCATTTCCGTGGCCACGTAGACCACCGCGGCGGCCACGGGGGACGGCGTGCCTGCCAGCACGGCGCGCACGCGCTCGTCGTTGTCCACGCCGTTCTGCAGCGTGAGCACCAGCGTGTGCGGGCCCAGGTGCGGGCGCATCTGGCGGGCGGCGTCTTCGGTGTCGGTGGATTTCACGCAGAACAGCACCACGTCGGCGCCGGCCACGGCGCTGGCGTCGGTGCTGGCGGCCAGCGGCACGTGCACGTCGAGCGTGGCGGTCTGCAGCCGCAGGCCGTGCGCCTGCACGGCCTGCACGTGCGCCTGGCGGCCGATCAGCGTGACGCCGTGGCCGGCACGCGCCAGCAGGGCGCCGAAGTAGCAGCCGACTGCGCCGGCACCGAGCACGGCGATGCGCAGCGGCGGCGTGGGGGCGAAGAGTGGGTCGGACATCGGGGCTCCTGGGTGGTGGATGGATGAATGGTTGCTCGCAGGAGGCTTTCCGGCGCGCTGGCCGGAGTCCCCGTGCCATGAAAAAAGCCCCGCAGGGAGGTGCGGGGCTTTCGCGGGGAGAGGCCATCGCGAGGGGATGGTCCGGCCGGGGCGATGGCTGGGCTGGATTACAGCGAATCGATGAAGCTGCGCAGCTTGTCGCTGCGGCTCGGGTGCTTGAGCTTGCGCAGCGCCTTGGCTTCGATCTGGCGGATGCGCTCGCGCGTCACGTCGAACTGCTTGCCCACTTCTTCCAGCGTGTGGTCGGTGGACATCTCGATGCCGAAGCGCATGCGCAGCACCTTGGCTTCGCGCGGCGTGAGGCCGTCGAGGATGTCCTTGACCACGTCGCGCAGGCCGGCCTGCATGGCGGCATCGATCGGGGCGGTGTTGGCACCATCCTCGATGAAGTCGCCCAGGTGGCTGTCGTCGTCGTCGCCGATCGGCGTTTCCATGGAGATCGGCTCCTTGGCGATCTTCATGATCTTGCGGATCTTGTCTTCCGGGATCTCCATCTTCGCGGCCAGGATCGAGGCGTCGGGTTCGAAGCCGAACTCCTGCAGATGCTGGCGCGAGATGCGGTTCATCTTGTTGATGGTCTCGATCATGTGCACCGGGATGCGGATGGTGCGCGCCTGGTCGGCGATCGAGCGCGTGATGGCCTGGCGGATCCACCACGTGGCGTAGGTCGAGAATTTGTAGCCGCGGCGGTATTCGAACTTGTCCACCGCCTTCATCAGGCCGATGTTGCCTTCCTGGATCAGGTCGAGGAACTGCAGGCCGCGGTTGGTGTACTTCTTGGCGATGGAGATCACGAGGCGCAGGTTGGCCTCGATCATTTCCTTCTTCGCGTCGCGCGAGGCCGTCTCGCCCTCGTTCATGCGCTTGTTGATGTCCTTCAGCTCCGAGAGCGGCACCACCACGCGCGATTGCAGGTCCATCAGGCGCTGCTGCAGTTCCTGCACGGGCGGGATGTTGCGCGCGAGCACGGCGCTCCAGGGCTTGCCGGCGGAAGCCTGCTTCTCCACCCACTGCAGGTTGAGCAGGTTGGGCGGGAAGTCCTTGATGAAGGTTTCCTGGGGCATGCCGCACTTGTCCACGATGATGCGGCGCAGTTCGCGTTCCTTCTTGCGCACATCGTCCACCTGGGCGCGCACCATGTCGCACAGCTTCTCGATGGTCTTGGCCGTGAAGCGGATGGTCATCAGCTCGGAGGAGATGGAGTGCTGCGCCTTCATGTAGGAAGGCGTTCCGTAGCCTTCCTTGTCGTAGATCTTGTGCATGCGCTCGAACAGCTCGCGCAGCGTGTCGAAACGGCGCAGGGCTTCGTTCTTGAGCTCTTCGAGCTTCTTGGTCAGGGCCTTGGAGCCGCCCTTGCCGTCGTCGTCGTCTTCTTCGTCGAATTCGTCGAAGTCTTCTTCGGCCACGTAGTCGTCGGCCTCGTTGGGATTGGAGAAGCCGTCCACGATGGTGGAGATGACGACCTTGCCCTCACGGATCTCCTCGCCCATCGAGAGGATCTCGGCGATGGTGGCGGGCGATGCGCTGATGGCTTCCATCATGGCCTGCAGGCCGCCTTCGATGCGCTTGGCGATCTCGATCTCGCCTTCGCGCGTGAGCAGCTCGACCGTGCCCATTTCGCGCATGTACATGCGGACGGGGTCGGTGGTGCGGCCGAATTCGCTGTCCACGGTGGAGAGCGCGGCTTCGGCTTCTTCCTCGGCTTCTTCCACGGTGGTGGCCGTGGGCGTCACGTTGTTCTGGAACAGCGTCTCGGCATCGGGCGTCTGCTCGTACACGGCCACGCCCATGTCGTTGAGCATGGTGACCACGACTTCCATGGTCTCGGCATCGACGAGCTTGTCGGGCAAGTGGTCGGAGATCTCGACCTGCGTGAGGTAGCCGCGGGTCTTGCCGAGCGTGATCAGGGCCTTCAGGCGCGAGCGGCGCTTGGCCAGGTCTTCTTCGGAGAGGACCGTGTCGTCCAGGCCGAATTCCTTCATCAAGGCGCGTTCCTTGGCCTTGCTGATCTTCATGCGCAGGGGCTTGACCTTCTCGGCCGTGGGCGTGGCCTCGACGGCCTCGGCAGGCTCGGCCTCGCCTTCGAGTTCGGACTCGATGTCCGACAGGTCGGCATCGTCGCCCGAGGATTCTTCTCCCGCGGCCTTGGGCTTGCGGCCGCGCTTGGCGGGTGCCTTGGACGCGGCGGCGGTCGTGGTGGCTGCGGCCTTGGCCGGGCGGCCGGGGCGCTTCTTGGGCGTTTCGTCGTCATCGGCCACGGCAGGGGCGGCGGCCTTGGCGCGGCTGGCCTTCTTGGCGGTGGTGTCTTCGGAGGCTTCGGGCTTGTCGGCGGACTTGTTCACGGGCACGGATGGGGCTTTCTTGGCGGCCGGAGCGGCCTTGGCCGCAGCGGATTTCGAGGGGGACGCGGCCTTCACGGCAGTATCGGGGGCGGACTTGGGCGGCTTCGCGGACTTTTGAGCGGGCATGGACGACCTCAGATTCAAAAACGGACACACAAAGGAAACGCAAGCGCCATCGATACCGGCGCGGGTGGCACGGCAAAGGCAGGAGGCCTTCGCGGTTCGAGGGGTGGGCCCTCAGGGGCAAGATGTGTGGGCGAACATTTGGTGTGCAGTCCTTGCGGTATGGGGGCGGTGGTGCGTGTGTGTCACGGTTGCCGGGCCCGGAGGTGCTGCTGTCGCTCTTGCCGATTAACCCTAAATTATAGCCCGCGCCGTTTTTTCAAGGCTGGCGCGGTGCGATCCCTTGCAGTGCCTGCCGGCGCTGCTCCAGCACGCGGTACTGCGCCAGGGCCTGCGGATCGCGCGCGGCCTGCAGGATGAGCAGGTTCTGCTGGCGCTTGATGTCCTCGATCAGCATGCGGTCGAGCAGGTCGCGCAGCTCGGCGCGCAGTTCGGCGGCGTCGCCTTCGGTCT
Organism: Paracidovorax konjaci; assembly: GCF_900112675.1. GTDB lineage: Bacteria > Pseudomonadota > Gammaproteobacteria > Burkholderiales > Burkholderiaceae_C > Paracidovorax > Paracidovorax konjaci. Next base: position 570,732 of record NZ_FOMQ01000001.1, read on the forward strand.
GGGCATGCGAGCCGGTCATCACGCGCACGGCCAGGCCTTCGCAGTCGTGCTCGCGCAGGCTTTCGCGCAGCACGGCCCAGGCGAGCGGGCCCCGCTCGTGCCACTGGCCCTCCAGCCAGGTGAAGAGCGGCCCGTGCGGTGCCGGCTGCGCGCACAGGGTGGCGTGGTCCTCGTGCGAGAGCTCTTCCAGGAATTCCATGTGCGAGAGCAGCAGCCGGGCGGCATGGTCGCCCCGTCCCGCAGCCGGCGTGGAGGGCAGGCGGGGCTGGGGTGGGCGCTCGTCGCGGTCGCGCCAGCGGCCCTTCCAGTCCCCTCCTTTGCGCCAGGGCTTGGCGCCGCCACCTGTGCCGTGGCTGAAGCCCTCGTCCCGCGCGGGTGCCCAGTCGCCGCCCTGCGGGTCGCCCCAGGGCGGCTCGTCGGCAGCAGGGCCGCCGGGCTGCGCGGAAGGCGGTGGCGCCGCCGGCCGGCCCGCAGGGCGGCCCGGTTCCTGGCCGGCGGCATGGCTCCAGAGGTCCGACAGGTCGCTGGCGCCCAATTGGGCCAGCTCGGCCAGTTCGCCCAGCAGCTGGCGCTTGAGCGCGCCGTCGGGCAATGCGCTCCAGAGCGGGCGGGCATTGGCCGCCATGCGGGCGCGCCCCTCGGTCTGGCCCAGATCGCAGCCGTCGCTCGCGGCCTCCACCAGGAAGCGGCTGAGGGGCAAGGCGTCGCGCACGTGGCGCGCGAAGGCGTCGGTGCCGTGCGCGCGGATGAAGCTGTCGGGGTCGTGCTCGGCCGGCAGGAAGAGGAACTTCACGCTGCGCGTGTCCGTGGCGTAGGGCAGGGCGCCGTCCAGCGCCTTGCGCGCCGCGCGCCGGCCCGCGGCATCGCCGTCGAAGCTGAACACCACCGTGTCGGTGAAGCGGAAGAGCTTGTGTACGTGCTCGGGCGTGCAGGCCGTGCCCAGCGTGGCGACCGCGTTGGGGAAGCCCAACTGGGCGAGCGCCACCACGTCCATGTAGCCCTCGGTGACCAGCACGTAGCCCTGCTCGCGCAGCGCGGTGCGCGCCTCGAACAGGCCGTAGAGTTCACGGCCCTTGTGGAAGACGGGGGTCTCTGGCGAGTTCAGGTACTTGGGTTTGTCGTCGCCCAGCACCCGGCCGCCGAAGCCGATGCATTCGCCCTTCACGTTGCGGATGGGGAACATCACCCGGTCGCGGAAGCGGTCGTAGCGCTTGGCGTCTTCTTCGTTCACGATCACCAGGCCGGATTCGTGCAGCAAGGGGCTGTCGTATTCGGGGAAGACGCTCGCCAGCGAGCGCCAGCCTTCGGGCGCATAGCCCAGTCCGTAGCGCTTGGCGATGGCCCCGGAAACCCCGCGCCCCTTGAAATACGCCACCGCCCGCGGCGATTCGCGCAGATGCTTGCGGTAGGCCTCGCCGGCCTTTTCCAGCACGTCGGTGAGCGTGGCCTGCTTCTGCCGCTGGGCGGCGGCCCGCTCGCGCTCCTGCGGGGAGACATCGTCATCCGGCACCTGCAGGCCCACCTGCTGGGCCAGGTCCTGGACGGCCTCCACGAACCCCATGCCGGCGTGTTCCATCAGGAAGCTGATGGCGTTGCCGTTCTTGCCGCAGCCGAAGCAGTGATAGAACTGCTTGGAGGGGCTGACGCTGAAGGAGGGCGATTTTTCCCCGTGGAAGGGGCACAGCCCCATGAAGTTCGCACCGCCTTTCTTGAGCTGCACGTAGCGGCCGACGATGTCGACCACATCGACGCGGGCGAGCAATTCCTGGATGAACGACTGGGGGATGGACACCCGGCGATTGTCCCCCAACGCGCCCGGGCCGGCCGCCGCGGGCCGGAAGCCCGGGGGTCAGTGTCCCTGCATCCTTGCCTCGCGCGGGGTGACGCCGAAGCGGCGCTTGAACATCCGCTGGAAAGTGGACGGGTCGGAGAAGCCGCACCGCTGCGCGACCTCCGACAGGCTGGGCCGCCGGGCCGGATCGGCGCCGGCATCCCCGATGACCTGTTGCCATGCGGCCTCCAGCCGTGTGGTCCAGATCGCCGCCGCCACGCCTTCGCCATGGCGCGCGAAGAGCCGGTACAGCGATGCCCGGGAACATTCCAGCAGAGCGGCCAGCCGTTCCGCGCAGAAGGCCGGATCGCCGCAGTGGCGGCGTACCAGGCCCCAGGCGGCGCGGTACAGGCTGTCGTCGAAGCGGCGGGAATCGGGCTCCAGCCCGGCCTTTTGCGAGGTCTGCAGCAGCGCCAGGGCCATGTCCGTGCAGGCCTGCAGCACCACCGCGCGCTCGCCCGCCGCCATGCGCGGCGCCTCGCGCCAGGTGGCGGCCACCAGGGTCTGCAGCACGCTGCCCAGCCCTGGGGCCTGGGGCAATTCGGTGGGCATTACAAAGCCGGGGCCCAGCGCGTCGTGGATCTTCTTTCGCGACAGGAAGATGGACAGGTCGCGGTGGCGGGAGCGCCGCACCTCCACGGGCCGGGCGTAGTCCACCAGATAGAGCGTGCCGGCCGCGATCTGCTGCGTCCCGTGGTTCTCGTGCGTGGCCCATTGGCATTCGGCCATCAGCGAAAGGCTGATGTCGTCCGCGCCGTCCCGGCGGCACATGGCCTCGGTGCGCACGGCGTGCACGGCCTCGCTCGCATGCTCGACCAGATCGGCACCCTGGCCGACGATGCGCCGCAGGCGCCCTCCGAAGGCGGCCCCGCCCGGGGCGCCGGGCACGGGGCGCATGCGGCTCAGCACGGACTCGCGCCAAAAGTCGAGCCGCTCGCGGGATGGGATGGAGTCCGTGCCCACCTCCAGCAGGGTGCCCGGCGCATGCGCACTGGCCAGCGCCGCATGGCGGGGGCGATGGGGGTGGGTTTCCGGATCCGGGCTGACCTCGTCTGCCATGAATACCCCTAAGTGGTCTGTTGCTTTCTGTGTGTTTCCATGCGAAATGTAGTGCACGCGCGACATGCCGCGAAAAAAAACCGAGGCGATCGTGCTGGCGCCATTTGACCCTCCGTCTCATGCCGGAGGCATCGCCAAGGCGCCGCGTCTCAGCCGCCGCCCCGGCAAGCCCGGGCGGCCGGGGAGCCGCTGAAAACCGCCGTACGGATGGGTTGCCGCAGCCGAGGCGGGAGGCCACGATGCGCAGGTGCCGGCGCGGTCTGCCGCCCCGGCAACGCAAGAACCCCCCGTCATTTCTCAACGAACCGGCCATGCCGGCCCACCTCCCATGGAACCTGTGGACAGCCCCATCGATCCCGTCGTGCACCTCGATCTGGTGCGAAGCTGTGGTGAAGGCGGCCTCGGCCCCGCGCCCCACGGGCTGGAGGTGTCGGTCCATGCCGATGCCGCCGGCCCTGGCCAGGGCATGCTCACGGTCTTCAGTGCCAGCGGCGAGACGCTGGCCCAGACCGCCTTCGACCGCAGCATCACGGTTTCGGTCCATGCGGCGGAGAACGATCTGCGGCTGGTGCTGGAGATGGAGGGCGGCCGGTGCCTGGCAGCCCGCGTGGCGGACTACCGCTCGGGCACGGCGGTGGTGTTGTCCCCGCTCTCCACGCTGGTGGACGCCTACGCCGCCAACCATCCGGGTATCGGCCTCGCGCAAGCGCAGGCCCAGGTACTGGAATCGCTGGCATTGCCGCCGGACCTGCCGGTCGGAACACTGGGCTGCAGCGTGGACCGCAACCTCTTCGATACCGAGCGCTTCTACCAGGCGGTGGACGTTGCCGGTGGCGTGGACTCGCTGGCCCGCCAGATGGCGGAAGCGGTCCCCGGAGCGCGTGCCAAGGACGGCGTTTTGGGCACGGCCAGTCTGCCGGGCGCTGGCAAGAGCACCGAGGCGGCCATCAAGGAGCTGGTGGATGGGTTGGCCGGCAACTTCCAGGGCTGGGCGGGAGGCAAGATCAAGGGCTGGCTGATCAATCTCAGCGGAATCAACGGTTTCATGAGCGAACTCGGCCTGAGCGAGGGCGAGAACACCACGGCCAAGCAGTTGGAGGCCCTGACGGCCGAGATCCAGCGGTTGAGCGAGGCGATCAAGTCCTTGCCGCGCTCCCAGGCCTACCTCGCACGGCTGACGGCCCTGGAGACCTTGAGAGCCGCCGTCAAGGCCAAAACCGAGACGCTGCAGGATGCCGCAGGAGATGCGCCTCTGTCGGCGAAGCAGCTCTACGAGGAGTTCGTGAAACCGGTGAACGACAGCCTCATGCTGACCGAACTCCACAACAACCAGGTGGGCTCCGGTGCCGATGCGAAGGGGCTCATCCGCCTGCTGCTGGACGACCACCACAAGTTCTATTCCGGACATGCCGACACGGCGTACGACAGCATCCTGTTCAACGCATTCAACCAGGCGAGCGCACTGCAGGCACAGGCGCTCAACCTGAAGATCGAAGCCGCCCATGCGAGCAATCCACCGCAGATCGACGCAGCGGAGCGGTACCTGGACCAATACCACGTCCAGATCAAGCGCCAGCGGCTGATGTATCCCAACGGGCTCAAGCCGTTTGCCGATGGCAGCATCCTGGACCGCGACACGGGTCTGCTGTGGAGGTCGGACATGTTCGAATACGACGGCCTGGAGCGGTTGATGGCCGATCCCGCCAGCGCCGGCAATCCCTGGCGCCTGCCCACCATCGAAGAATTGCAGAGCCTGAAGCCGCCCGCCTCCGTGACCGCGCGGCTGCCGTCCTCCGAGTCATCGTCTCCGCCGCCGGCGATCATGCGGCACTTCGGTTTCAGCCCGGTGGCCGTCCAGGACAAGGGCACGAAGCAATACCGCCATTTTGCGGACCTGGGGCCGGCCGGATCCAGGCCCTACAAGATACTCGGGCCGGGCTACATCGTCAGCTCCAACGCCTACAAGCGCCGGGACCGCAACTGGGGTATGCACGACTACGAGCTGCGTACGCTGGTGATGAACCTCTACAACAACGACCAGGAAAGCATCCGCATCAAGTTCTGCCGTGGCGACGGCCGGTGCACGACCCAGTACGGCGTGAATCAGCCGCCCCAGCCGTGGACCATGCCGGTGCTTTATGTCCGCAGTCCCGCGGTTCCCGCGGAGTTCAAGGTGGAGTTCTACGAGGGTTTCAAACCCACGGCGGACACCGCGCAGGGGTGGGCCTGGGTCCGTTACTCCGACAGCACCCATTGGAAAGACGTGACCCAGGACGTCATCTGGAGCGTGGTGGGCGACAACCTGTTGGACGTGCACGTGTCCAACGGCGACGGGACCAGTGGCCTGGTGCAGCTGCGCAGCAAGGAGCGCAAGCCGCGGGCCTACACCATCAAGGCAGAGTTTCCCTGGTACCTGTCTGACCGGCCCGGCCAGTCGGGACAACTCGAAGCCACGGCGGTGCTCTACGGCAACCAGGACGCGCCGCTGCCCGTGCTCAAGCGCCTGCTGCTCTCCCCCGCCACGAAGGACACCAAGAAATACCCGTTCTCCTACAGCCTGCATATCCGCGGGGTGATGAATTCGGGCGCGGTGGTCGATCAGGAAACGGCAGCGTGGTCGTGCGTGCCAGCCGAGGCAGGTGTGGAGATCAGCGGCGCGGGAATGGTGACGGTGACCAGGTCTCCGGCATCGACGACGGCTGTCCGCATCACTGCCAGGATCGGCGGTGCGGAAGGGTCTGCCTACCTCGTGCTGCTGCCTGACAAGACCTGAACCAGGCCGTCCTGAGCACTGCTGCCGGCCGTTGGCCATTGCCCCTGCCTGGCGATGAAGGGCCCCTGGCCCGCAGGACGCGGCGGACTCCCGCGACCCCTGCGGCCGACGAACCAAGAGGGAGAGAGAGGGAGAGAGGGAGAAGAAGAGCGCGGCGAGGGGCCCGGTGCGGTGTGCCGGGCCCCGGCGTCGTCGCTCGGCCGTGGCGTAGGAGCGTGCCGCGTGCCGGCATGCAAGGTCTTTCGATGGGCGTAAGCTGTGCCGATCGTCCTTCTTGCCGCCCGTGCGGTAGCCGCCGCTGCCATGATCCCGCCATCCTCCACGCCGCCCGCCTGTTCCGCCTGCCGCGATGGCCAGGCGCTGGATTTCGAGTTCACCATGGCTTTTCAGCCCATCGTGGACCTGCGCCATGGAGGCCGCGTCTTCGCCTACGAGGCGCTGGTGCGCGGCGTGGACGGCGCCTCGGCTGCGTCGGTGTTGGGGCGGGTGAACGACACCAACCGCTACGCCTTCGACCAGGCCTGCCGCGTGCGCGCCGTAGAGCTGGCGGCGCGGCTGGGCATGGAGTGCCGGCTCAGCATCAACTTCCTGCCCAATGCCGTCTACCAGCCCGAAGCCTGCATCCGGGCCACTCTGGCGGCAGCGCGGCGCTGTGGTTTTCCGGTCGAACGCATCATCTTCGAAGTGGTGGAACACGAGAACCCGCACGACCGCGAGCACCTCAACCGCATCCTGCGTGCCTACCGGCGCCAGGGCTTCTGCACGGCCATCGACGATTTCGGGGCGGGCTATGCCGGACTGGGGCTGCTGGCCGATTTCCAGCCCGATCTGCTCAAGGTCGACATGGCGCTGGTGCGCGGCATCGGCGCGGACCCGGTGCGGCAGGCGATCGTGCGCAGCGTGGTGGCGCTGGGCGACGCGCTCGGCATCGCGGTGATTGCCGAGGGCGTGGAGACGGAAGACGAACTGACGCCCCTGCGCGCCATGGGCGTGCACCTGTTCCAGGGCTATCTGTTCGCCCGCCCGGCGGTGGAGGCCCTGCCGCCCGTGCGGTGGCCCGCAGGCACGGGACCGGATGCTCCGGGGCCGGCGGCGCAGGCCGTCGGTGCAGCGCCCTGATGGCGGGCGATACCGTCAGGCAGGGGCGGCCCGGAAGACGCCCCGCCGGCGCTCACTGGTTGGAGATGATGGTGAGCAGATCGCCGCGCACCTCGGGGTTGTCGGTGTACTTCTTGTAGAGCGGAGCCATGCGCCGCACGTAGGGCGAGAAGTCGGACACCGGCGCGAATTGCACGCCTTCCTTGCCCAGCGCGGTGCGGGCCGCGAGCACGCGCTTTTCCCACAGCCCGCGCATCAGCACGGCAGAGTTCTTGCCGGCGTTCATGAAGACCTGGCGGTCTTCGGCCTTCAGCTTGTCCCAGAGCTTGGTGGACACCACCAGGGCTTCGGGCGAGATCATGTGCTGGTCCAGCAGCATGTATTTCGCCACCTTGTAATGGCCGGTGGATTCATAGGACACCAGGTTGCCCTCGGCACAGTCGATGGTGCCGTTGCGGAACCCGTCCAGCACCTCGCGGTAGGGCACGACCACGGGCGTGGCGCCCAGCAGCTTCACCATCTCGATGTGCGAATCGACCTGCTGCACGCGGATGCGCTGGCCGGCCAGGTCTTCGCGCCGGGCGATGGGCTTGTTGGCGCAGTAGAACGAGCGTGAGCCGCCGTTGTACCAGCCGAGCACCACGTAGCCGGAGGCCTTGAGCTTCTCTGCGAGCCTCTCTCCCATCGCGCCGTCCAGGTAGCGGAACATGTGGGAGGCATCGCCGAACAGGAAGGGCAGGTTGAAGGCCTGCAGCGCCGGCACCGCCTCGGCGAGCGGGCCCAGGTTGAATTCGGCCACGTCGATCTCGCCGGCCTTGAGCATCTGCACGGCCTTGGACTGGTCGCCGAGGACCGCATCGGAGAACAGCTTGATCGTGTAACGGCCCTGGGTCCCGCTCTCCACTTCGGCGATGAAGCTCTTCATCGCCTCGGTGACCGGGTAGCCATCCGGATGGGTGTTCCAAGCCCGCAAGGGCGGCGCCGTCTGTGCCGCGGCAGGCGCCGCCATCACCACCAGTGCGGACGCGAACGCGGCCCAGAAACGCTTGCGCATGTGTACTCCGTTTGTTGGAAAAATTCTCGGTGCCGGCACACGGGTGCAACAGGCGCACGCCGCGTGGCTATGGTCGAGCATTCTCCGGGCGCGCTTCCTCGGCGGGCAAGCGATTTCCGCGGCAGCCGGAGACGGCGAAACCACAGCGTCGCCACCGGGCTTGGCGGGCCCCGCCGTCTGTGATAGCGCGGCAGTGGGTGGTTTGTCGGGCCGGCGCAGGCCGGCTGGGGTGGGGTTCAGTCCCCCATCACCACGCCCTCGCGGCGCGGGTCGGCACCGCCCAGCCACATCGGCTGGCCATGGACGTTGGCGCGGGTGATGGCCTGCAGGCCGCTGGTCATGTCCATCTCGCGCACCTCGGCGCCACGCGTGCGCAGTTGTTCGACGGTGGCGGGTGCGAAGCGCTTTTCTTCGAGCATGGTGGGGCCGTTCAGCGAGCCGAAATTGGGCAGGTTGATGGCCTGTTGCGGAGTGAGGCCCCAGTGGAAGATGCCGTGGAGTGTCTTGGCCGTGTAGTGGATGATGAGTGCGCCGCCGGGGCTGCCGCCGCTCATCACGAGCTGGTTCGTGGCCTTGTCGAACACCAGCGTGGGCGCCATCGACGAGCGGGGGCGCTTGCCGGGCTCCACGCGGTTGGCGATGGGCTGGCCGTTCGCGTCCTTCGGGGCGAAGCTGAAGTCGGTCAGCTCGTTGTTCAGCAGGAAACCCTTGACCATCTGGCGCGAGCCGAACTGGTCCTCGATGGTCGTGGTCATGGCGATGGCATTGCCCCTGGCGTCCACGATGCTGATGTGGCTGGTGCCGTGCTCGATCTGGTCGGGCATGGGCGCGTAGCCGGTCTTTACGGCGCCGGGCGTGCCGGGCTGGGCCACCTTCAGGCTCTGCGGGCCGATGAGGCGCGCGCGCTGCGCGAGGTAGGCGGGGTCGAGCAGGCTCGACCAGCTGCCGGCGGGCGGCTGCACGAAGTCGGGGTCGGCCACGTAGAGCCCCCGGTCGGCGAAGGCGAGGCGCGACGCCTCGTTGTAGTAGTAGAGCCAGTCGGCACCGGGTTGCAGGTCCTGCGCGCCCTTCGGGCCGGCCTGCAGCGGCAGGGCGGCGGCGGGTGTGTTCTGCAGGATCCCGAGGATCTGCCCCACGGCGATCGCGCCGGAACTCGGCGGCGGGAAGCCGCACAGGCGGAAGGCCTTGGACGCGGCCGCCGTGTAGTCGCTGCACAGCGCTTCGCGCTTCCTGGGCTGGTAGCCCGCGAGGTCGGCCAGGGCCAGCTGGCCCGGGTTGGTCGGATGGCCCTGCACCTTGGCGACGATGGCCTGCGCCACTTCGCCTTCGAGCAGCGCCTTCGAGCCGTCCTTCGCGATGGCGCGCAGCACGCCGGCCAGCTCGGGGTTGCGCAGGACGTGGCCCACGGGCCAGGGCTTGCCGGAGGCGTCGAAGAAGTAGGCGCGCGCCGCAGGGTCCTGGGCGAGGTACTTCTCGTTGGCGAGCAGCGTGTGGAGGCGCGCGCTCACCTTGAAACCGTTGTCGGCCAGGCGGATGGCGGGCTCGAAAAGCTGCGCCCACGGCAGCACGCCGTGTTCCTTGTGGGCCAGCTCCAGCATGCGCACGGCGCCCGGCACGCCCACCGAGCGGCCGCCGACCACGCCGTCGTAGAACGGCACGGGCTTGCCGTCGGCGCCGAGGAAGAGGTTCTCGTTGGCGGCGGCCGGCGCGGTCTCGCGCCCGTCGTAGGCCTCGACCTTGCTGCCCGTGGCGTGCAGCAGGAAGGCCCCGCCGCCGATGCCGCTCGATTGGGGTTCCACCAGCGAAAGCACCATCTGCACCGCGATGGCCGCGTCGATCGCCGATCCGCCGGCCTTCAGCACCTGATAGCCCGCATCGGTGGCGAGCGGGTTGGCGGCGGCGACAGCGAATTTCGTGGTGGCCCAGCCGGGTTTCTCGGTGTAGCCGGAAGAGCCCTCGGGCTGCTGCGGCACGGTGTAGGCCAGGCGGGGGGCGGTGGAGCAGGCGGCCAGCAGGGCGGTGGCAGCGGCGGCCAGGGCCAGCGCGGTGCGGCGGGCGGGTAGGGCGATCATGCGGAGAACTCCTGCTTCGTTCGTCGTGGTGGGGATGGCGGGATGGTTCCCGGGAGTGCCGCGCATCCTATCGGGCAGCGCCGTGGGCGGGGCGGGTTTGTTACACGCAGCTACCAAGCGGACGGCATGGGCGGGTGGCGCGGTGCATGGTGGTGGGTTTGGGTGTTTTTGCCTCCATGCCGCCGGATTCATTGAATATATTGCTATAAAAAATATAGCAAATATGCATTTCCCTGCCGGGGCCGGGCGATCAGTCGCGCACCGGGCCGGGCCGCCCGTCCTCCACCACGAAGCGCGCGAGCGTGGAGGAAGGGCTGTCGGCCTTGAGCGGATCGTCCACGGTGCGCAGCACGGTGGTCCAGCGGGAGGGGGTGATGTCGGCCAGGCCCCAGCCGCGCAGGTCGCAGCGCGCCAGGAGCACGTCGGGGTTGACCCGCGCGATCGCGTCCACCCGGTCCTGGGTGGTCCCCGCGCGCGAGCTGATCGAGGTGCCGCAGAACTCGCTGGCCGCGATGGCGCCCCCGGGGGCTCCGTTGGCCGCAGGGGCCCGCACCTGGCACACGTAGTTCTGGTGGATGTCGCCGCCCAGCAGCACCGTGTTGCGCGGGGCATGGCCGGCGATGGAGGCCAGCAGGCGGTCCCGCGCCGCGGGGTAGCCGTCCCAGGTGTCGGTCGATTGCAGCCCCGAGGGGTAGTGCCGCGGCGAGAAGAGCGTCTGCTGCGCGATCACGCTCCAGCGCATCCCCGCCGGGTCGCCGCGGCGGGGCAGGGCATCCTCTGCGAGGCCCGCATCGAGCCAGCGCTCCTGGGCCGTGCCGAGGAAGCTGCGCGACGGGTCGGCCAGCTCGGCGCATTGGCCCGGCTGCACGGCGCCGGCGCCGCTGGCGCCGTCCTTGCGGCAGGCCTGCCGGCTGCGGAACTGGCGTGCATCCAGCAGGTGGATGCGCGCAAGCCGTCCCCAAGCCAGCCGGCGGTGCAGCTGCAACCCGGCGAATCCGCCGCCCGCGGCCAGCACGCCCGAGCGCAGCGGCATGTGTTCGTAGAACGCCTGGTATCCCGCCGAACGCAGGGCGGCGAACTCCTGCGCGTCGGTGCCGCGCCCCGACAGGCCGGCGTAGTCGTTCTGCACTTCATGGTCGTCCCAGGTCACGGCCCAGGGCGCGGCCGCGTGGGCGGCCTGCAGGGCCGGGTCGCTGCGGTGCAGGGCATAGCGGTCCCGGAAATCCGCCAGCGTGCGGGCGTGGCGCAGTGCATGGACCCGGGCGAGCCCGGCGGCGTCGGCAGGGCTCGGGTACTCGTAGATGTAGTCGCCCAGAAAGAGCACCAGGTCGGGCGAGTGGCGGCAGACGTCGGCCCAGGCGGCGTAGTGGCCGTGCTCCCATCGCTGGCAGGAGGCGAAGGCGATCCGCAGGCGGGATTCCAGCGCCGTGGCGGCGGGGGCGGTGCGCGTGCGGCCGGTGGTGCTCATGGCGTCGCCGTGGAGGAAGCGGTAGAAGTACCAGCGGCCCGCCTCCAGCCCGCGCAGTTCGACGTGCACGCTGTGCGCAAGCTCGGGCAGGGCGGTCGCGGTGCCGTGCTGCACGATGCGGCGGAACGCTTCGTCGTGCGCCACTTCCCAGCGCACGGAGACGGGGCCGGCCGCCTCGCCGGGGCCGGGCGGCAGCAGCCGCGTCCAGAGCACCACGCCGTCGGGCGCCGGGTCGCCGCTGGCCACGCCGAGCGTGAACGGGTCGTGCCGCCATCCCGCCGTGGCCCAGGCCCAGCGGGGCAGGGCGCCCGCCGTGGCCACGGCCGCGGCGCGGAGCAGCAGTTCGCGGCGATCGAGCATCTTGTGGGGACGGAGTGCGGGCCGCGGCCTGCGGGCAGCGGTCGGTCAGGCCGCCATCACCCGGTTCTTGCCCGAGCGTTTGGCAAGGTACATGCCCTGGTCCGCGCGGCGGATCGCCTCGGCGGTGGTTTCCTGGGGGGCGAGCTGCGCCACGCCCGCGCTGAAGGTGATGAGCACCTTTTCCTGGTCCTTGAGGAAGTAGCGCGTGGTGAGTTCGCGCTGCAGACGGGCCATGGCGTCCACGCCCTGGGGCAGGGCCGTGTCGGGCAGGATGATGACGAACTCCTCGCCACCGTAGCGCGCGAGCTGGTCCTGCGGGCGCATGACCTCGCGCGTCACGGAGGCCAGGTGCTTGAGCGCCTCGTCGCCGCCGGTGTGCCCCAGGCGGTCGTTGATGGCCTTGAAGTTGTCGAGGTCCAGCAGCGCCACGCACAGCGGCGCATCGTTGCGCACGGCGCGGGCCAGCTCGCGCTCCAGCGCCTCGTCCAGGCCCTTGCGGTTCAGCGAGCCCGTGAGCGGATCGTGCCGGGCCTGGGCGCTCGCGCGGTCCAGTTCCTCCTGCAGCTTGGTGATCTCGGCATGGCGCGCCTCGGAGCGCTCGCGCAGTTCCTGCAGTTCGTCGCGCGTGAGGCGCGTGTCCAGGGCCATGGCGCGTGTCGCGCCCATCACCTCTTCGAGCAGCGGCGCGACCTCCTGCAGGCTCGTGGCCTGCCCGATCTGCTCGGCGCAGCGCTCCATCTTCTCGTGGTAGGTGCTGCTGGAGGCCGTGATCTGCGCCAGCCGCTCGATGAACATCGCCAGCAGCTCCATCATCTGCTGCTGCGCCTGGACCGAGCGCTCCTTGGCCTCGGTCTGCTTGAAGATCACGTCCTTCAGGCGGCGCTGCACGTCGTCGAGCCGCCGCAGGGTGAGCGGCGGCGTGGAAGCGGCCTTGAGCGCCTCGGCCTGGCCCTGCAGCCACTGGTCGTCCTGGCTCAGCACGGCGATGTTCTCGAACACCATGTGCAGCAGCGTGAGCAGCCCCGTGCGGATCGCCGCCTGGTCTTCCGTGGCGAAGGACAGGCGGTAGCTGAAGTTGTTGAGCATCAGCGCCAGCGTCGAGGCGGGCGGCGACGGCTGGCGCAGGAACTGCGTGAGCTGCGCGGCCAGCTCGTGCACCCGGGCATCGTCCTCGCCCAGCGCCGGCAGGGTGTTGTCCACCAGCCGGACCAGCTGTTCCGCCACGTCGTTCGGGATCAGCGCCGGGCTCGCGGAGGCGGTGGCCACGGGCACCGGTGCCGCGGCGCTTTCGGCGGGAGCGGCGTGCAGGCCCAGATTGGCGTAGCCCACGAACACGCTCTGCAACTGCGCCCAGTCGGCCTGGTCGATCGCCGCCTCGAACAGCCCCAGCAGGCGCTTCTGCCCGGGCGTCTGGCCCGGCAGCACGCGCAGGATGTGGCGCAACGGCCCGTCGGGGAAGGCGGGCACGGTGCGCGCACCGGCGATCTCCTCGTACAGCGCCTGGTAGTTGTCAGGCGTGGGCACGAGGCGGCGGGCCGCCAGTTGTTTGAGGGTTTCTCGCGCGATCTCTGAAGGGGGGCGGTCGGCCATCGGGCATGCACGGCGGATAAGGGTGGCCGAGTGTGACAGACGGCGCGGGGCTTGAACAGGACAGTACGAAGCTCGGCGCGGAAAGCGCGCATCGCGCGGGCGCTTTCAGCCGCACTGAAGCCTTGTGAGCCCACGCTGGGCCTACGAGCCCCCTGATGGCCGGGATCGTGCCCCCTCGCCTCGCCTCGCCGCACCGGTTTCGCAGTATTTGGGATTGCCCTTGCCGATGGGCATGGGGTTGATAGTCAATACTATTTTTTCGCCAGGCTGCCGTGGTTTACTGGTCTGGAGTTCCGGGCAGCAATCCGGCGATCCCGCGGTGTCGGAGAGCGGCCGTATCACCGCCACCTGGCCGGTCTTTCCGATGGCGCGCTGACCGGCGTACCCGCAGCAACCCCGATGCCAGAGCCGCTGTAGACGCAGGAGGCGCTGCGTCTGATCGGCCCGGCGTCCGAGGCGCGGAGCCCGGGTCAGTTGACGAGCACCAGCTTGCCCATCACCCCGCGCGATGCCATGCGTTCGTAGGCCGCATGGATCTGCGCCATCGGCATGGTGCGGTCGATCACCGGCTTGACCGCGCCTTCGGCGTACCAGCCGGCCAGCTCGGCCATCATGGCGGCGTTGGCCTTCGGTTCGCGACGGGAAAACTCGCCCCAGAACACACCCACGATCGACGCGCCCTTGAGCAGGGCCAGGTTCAGCGGAAGGGCCGGGATCGGGCCGGCGGCGAAGCCCACCACGAGGTAGCGGCCGCGCCAGGCGATGGAGCGGAACGCCTGCTCGGTGTAATCGCCGCCGACAGGGTCGTAGATGACGTCGGGGCCCTTGCCGTCGGTCAGCCCCTTGATGGCTTCTCGCAGGTTCTGGGCGCTGTAGTCGATCACGGCATCGGCGCCCGTCGAAAGGCAGAGGGCGCATTTTTCTTCGGAAGACGCTGCTGCGATCACGCGTGCGCCGACCTTCTTCGCGATCTGGATGGCCGCGGTGCCCACTCCCCCTGCCGCCCCGAGGACCAGGACCGTCTCGCCCGCGCGCAGTTGGGCGCGGTCCACCAGCGCGTGGTGCGACGTGGCGTAGATCATGATGAATGCAGCCGCGTCCACGTGCGAGAACCCCTCCGGCAGCGGCATGCAGAGCGCAGCGGGCGCGATGGCATGGGTGCCGAAGCCGCCGGTCCCGGTGAGGCACGCCACGTTCTGGCCCGGGCGCAGATGCTCGACCCCTTCGCCCACCGCCTGCACCACTCCGGCATATTCGGAGCCGGGCACGAACGGCAGTTCGGGCTTCATCTGGTACTTGTTCTGCACGATGAGCAGATCGGGAAAGTTCAGGCTCGCGGCGCGGATCTCGATCAGCACTTCGCCGCGCTTCGGTGCGGGCGTCGGCAGCTCGGTCCAGGCGAGGTTGTCCACGCCCGTGGGCTGGGTGCAAAGCCATGCATGCATGAGGGGTCTCCTGTCGGTCAGTTCCGCGGGGCATCATAGGCGCCGGCCCCGGAGCACCGATGTCCCAGGAGCGACGGACCCGGCCGCCGGCGGGCTGTGGGACGCGGCCTACAATCCGTCGCACTCCGCCCTCAGGGACCCATGAAGATCCTCCTTTCCAATGATGACGGCTACCAGGCGCCCGGTATCGTGGCGCTACACGAGGCGCTGCGGGGCATTCCCGGCGTCGATGTCGATGTGGTGGCGCCCGAGCACAACAACAGCGCCAAGTCCAACGCGCTGACGCTGCATTCGCCGCTGTATGTCCACCAGAGCCCCAACGGATTCCGGTATGTGAACGGCACCCCGGCCGATTGCGTCCATATCGCCCTGACCGGATTGCTGGGCTATCGGCCCGATCTGGTGGTGTCGGGCATCAACAATGGCGCGAACATGGGCGACGACACCATCTACTCCGGAACCGTGGGCGCCGCCATGGAGGGATACCTTTTCGGCGTGCCCGCCATCGCGTTTTCTCAGGTGGACAAAGGCTGGGGAGAGATCGAATCCGCCGCGCGCAAGGCGCGCGAGATGGTCGAGCAGATGCAGTCTCAGCACCTCGTGGGCGAGGTTCCATGGCTGCTCAACGTGAATATTCCCAATCTGCCTTTCGCGCAGCTCCGGCCGGTGAAGGTGTGCCGCCTGGGCCGCCGGCACGCCGCCGAGCGCGTGATCGAGCAGGAGAGCCCCCGCGGCGAACGCATGTACTGGATCGGAGGGGCCGGTGCGGCGAAGGACGACACCGAAGGAACGGACTTCCACGCCACGGCACTGGGGCACGTGGCCCTTACGCCGCTCAAGGTGGATCTGACCGATCACGAAGGATTGCCGTACTGGGCGGACACCGCCAGCCGGCTGGCACCGGAATCCGCGGGCACTGCCGAGAGCCGCCCCGAGGCTGCCGGAGCGCTCTGATGCAGCGCCGCCCCGGTTTTCCTGCGCGACTCGACCTGCCGCCGGCCTCCGGTGCACCGCGCGCTGCGGGCGGGCCGGCCCGGGTTCCGGGAGCCGGATCTCCGGCGCCGGTACCGCACGGGCTGGGCCTGGATTCCGCAGCCGTGCGCGCCCGCATGGTGCAGCGCATCGCCACGGGGGGCGTCGTTTCGCCGGCGGTGCTCCAGGCGATGGGCGCGGTGGAGCGGCATCGTTTCGTGGATACCGCGCTGGTCAACCAGGCCTATGAAGACACGAGTCTGCCCATCGGGCTGGGGCAGACCATTTCCAAACCCAGTATCGTGGCGCGCATGACCGAGCTGCTGCTGGGCGCCGAGGGCGCCCGGACCGCGGGACTGGGCCGCGTGCTGGAAATCGGCACCGGCTGCGGTTATCAGGCAGCGGTACTCGCCCGCGTCGCCCGCGAGGTGTACACCATCGAGCGCCTGCGTGCGTTGCACGAAAAGGCCCGCGACAATCTGCGCCCCTGGCGGTTGGCGAACGTGCACCTGATCCTCGGTGACGGCATGGCCGGGTATGCCAAGGGCGCACCCTACGCCGCCATCATCGCTGCCGCGGGCGGGGACGCCATCCCCGATGCCTGGGTGCAGCAGCTTGCCGTGGGGGGGCGCCTTGTCGCCCCCATGGCCGCCGCGGGCGGCCGGCAGGTACTGGTCGTCATCGACCGGACCCCGCAGGGGCTCCAGCAGAGTGCGCTGGAGCCCGTACATTTTGTCCCTCTAAAATCGGGGATTGCCTGAAGGAAATTGCTTATGTTGGTATCGCGTGGTCTTGTGGCTTGGAGTTCGGTGGCGCTGGCGGTCCTGGTACTGGCCGGCTGCGGAACCCGGGTCAACAGGGCTCCGGTGGAGGATCGCGGCACTGCCGCCTCGTCGTCCTCTCCGACGTCCCCGCAGGCCGGAGTGGTCGTCGGCGCTCCCGTAAAGCCCCTGCCCGGGGCAGAAAATGCCGGCAAACCTGGTTATTACAGCGTGAAGCCTGGGGACACCCTGATCCGGATCGGGCTGGAGTCCGGCCAGAGCTGGAAAGACCTGGCCCGCTGGAACAACCTGGACAACCCCAACCTGATCGAGGTTGGCCAGGTACTGCGTGTGGCTCCTCCCGGCAGTACCCCGCCGGCGCAGGTGGCTTCCGACACCGGCGTCGTCACGCGCCCCGTGACTTCCACCACGCTGACCCCGGCGCCTGCAGGCGCCGCGAGCGCGCCGCGCAGCGGTATGTCGGCGGCGTCCGTCGCGGCTGCCCCTGCACCGGCCCCGGCTCCTGCGCCTGCGCCTGCCACTTCGGGGGGAGATGACGACATGGCGTTCATCTGGCCGTCGTCGGGCTCCCTGATCGCCGGTTTCGACGAATCCCGCAACAAGGGGTACGACATTTCTGGCAAGTCCGGCGACCCGGTGCTGGCGGCCGCTGATGGTCGTGTCGTTTATGCGGGCGCCGGCCTGCGCGGCTACGGGAATCTGGTGATCCTGAAGCACAACAACACTTACCTGACGGCGTATGCCCATAACCAGACGCTGCTGGTCAAGGAGGACCAGTCCGTGCGCCGCGGCCAGAAAATCGCCGAGATGGGCAGCTCCGATACCGACCGCGTGAAGCTGCACTTCGAAATTCGCCGCCAGGGCAAGCCCGTGGATCCGGCCCGCTACCTGCCTGCCCGTTGAGCGCGCAAGATCCTCGTTCCGTCGAAGCCGGGGCAGATGCCACAGCCGCAGCCGCATCCGATGCCATGGCTGCGGAGGATGCTGCCGAGGTCGAGGGGCTGGACCATGCAGAGACGCGGTCGGTCGAGGTAGCTCGCGCACAGCACGGCATCCGGCTGGACAAGGCGCTGGCCGAGCTGGTGCCCGAGTTCTCCCGGAGCTATCTCCAGCAGCTTTTGGGTGAAGGCGGGGTGCTCGTCAACGGGCGCGTGGCGACCAAGCCTGCAGCGCGCGTGCACATCGGTGATGCACTGGCCGTCGAACTCAAGCCGACCCCTCAGAGCCAGGCATTCCGGCCTGAGGACATGGCGCTCGACATCGTGCATGAGGATGACCATTTGCTGGTCGTCAACAAGCCCGCCGGGCTGGTGGTCCATCCTGCACCTGGCAACTGGAGCGGCACATTGCTCAACGGGCTCCTGGCTCGGGATCCGCGAGCGTCTGCCGTTCCCCGCGCGGGCATTGTCCATCGACTCGACAAGGACACCAGTGGCCTGATGGTCGTGGCACGCGAGCGTGCGGTGATGGATGCCCTGGTCCGGATGATTGCGGCGCGTGAAGTCAGCCGGCAGTATCTGGCCCTGGCTTTGCGCCGCTGGGAAGGGGCGGCCCACCGGGTCGTGACCGAAGCCATCGGCCGCGATCCGCGCAACCGCCTGCGCATGGCGGCGGTGGATCTGTCACACCAGGCTGGCAAGCCGGCACGCACGGACATTGCGGTGCTGGATGCCTGCGATGGAGGTAGCCTGGTCCATTGCACTTTGCATACCGGTCGCACGCACCAGATCCGGGTGCACATGGCATGGCTGCGACATCCGCTCGTCGCGGATGTCCTCTATGGAGGAGAGCCCGCTGCAGGAATGTCTCGGCAAGCACTGCACGCGTGCCGGTTGGCATTCAGGCATCCGGTTACTGCACAGGACATGGTCTTCCATTCCCCCCTGCCGGAGGATATGGCCGGAGCCCTCGATATTTGGGGGCTACGCTACAATCCGCGCTGAATTCGGCCTGCCGGCCGTTGACCATCTCTGGTCCCTCTGTATGTAGCGCATCCCTGATCAGCGCCTCGCCGCTTCCGGCCGCATGCTTCATGCCTTGCTCCCACGTGTCTGCCGCCGCTCGGCGACGCCGACCCATCTCCTCAATCGTTGAACCATGAACACGGTGGATGCCAAACGGGTCCTCGAAACTGCGCTGATTTGTGCGCCGCAACCTGCGACTCTGCGGGAATTGCGGACGCTCTTCAACGACGCGTTGGGGTCTGACACGGTCAAGCAATTGCTGCTCGACTTGCAGCAGGAATGGGCATCGCGGGGCGTGGAGCTTGTCCAGGTGGCTTCGGGATGGCGTTTCCAGAGCAGGCCTGAAATGCGCGAATATCTGGATCGGCTCCACCCCGAGAAGCCCCCGCGCTACACCCGGGCAACGCTTGAAACGCTGGCGATCATCGCGTATCGGCAACCTGTCACCCGCGGGGACATTGAAGAGATCCGTGGGGTCACCGTCAACAGCCTGATCCTCAAGCAACTTGAGGACCGTGGCTGGGTGGAGGTAATCGGACATCGGGAAACCGTCGGTCGTCCTGCCTTGTTTGCTACGACGCGTCAGTTCCTGGACGATCTAGGACTGAAGTCTCTTGATGAGCTGCCTTTGCTCGAGAGCCCTGCCATGCAGGCGGGGGTACTCGAAGCCCTGGAAAAAGTGACGGTGCAAGAAAACAATCTCCAGGCTGCAGGAGCGGAGAGCCCAGCCGAAGAAACATCAGCGGGGGAAGGGCAGGCTGCCGCCCCCCCGCAATCGAGGAGGCGCTCGATGCCTCCAGAAACCATTTGACGAATGCCGATGGCGAGTCTGGGCATCTTCGCTCCGAACCGTCGGACCCTCCCGAAAGCACGCCATGAACGCATCCTCGCCAGACAACGCCAACATTCTGCCCGACTCCGCCGCTGAAACCGGAGACTCTCTTCCGGAGAAAAAGTCGGCGCGGCGCCCTGCCCGTAAAAGTGCGGCAGGTGGCAATGAGCCGGTGACGTCGCCTGCCCGCTCGTCGGGCTCAGCCAGGCCGGTTCAGGAGCAAGGCGCTGCGTCTGCTCAAGAAAATAGTGCCGGAGGAAGCGGCCCGATGGCAGTCGATGCGCCGGCTGCGCCCCAAAACCCTGCTTCTTCCAGATCGGGCAAACCCAAGGCGCCGCAATCCCTCGGTGCAGGCGACGGCTATCGTTTCGATGATGTGATTTCCGGGCAGTTGGACGCTGACGAAGAACGTGCCGATGTTGCCCCTGCCAAGCGGGTATTGCCTCCGCAGGTGGAGATGCCGAAATTGCACAAGGTTCTGGCGCAAGCAGGCCTTGGGTCTCGGCTGGAAATGGAGCAGCTCATCCTGGAGGGGCGCATCTCCGTCAATAACGAACCAGCCCACATCGGCCAGCGCGTGCAATTCGGGGATCAGGTCAAGGTCAATGGCCGTCCGATCCGCTACCGGATTGATCCGCCGCCGGCGCGTGTCATCGCTTACCACAAGCCTGTGGGGGAGGTCGTCACACACGACGATCCGCAGAACAGGCCCACAGTGTTCAGGAAACTGCCTCGCCTCATGCATGGAAAATGGCAGTCGGTGGGGCGGCTTGACCTGAATACGGAAGGGCTGCTGCTTTTCACCAGTGCCGGTGAATTGGCGAACAACCTCATGCATCCCCGATTCGGCTTGGAGCGGGAATATGCTGTGCGGGTTCTGGGTGCATTGAACAAGGAAGAAAAGCAGCGACTTCTGGATGGCGTCCAGCTCGACGATGGAATGGCGGCGTTCGGTTCCATCGAGGATGGTGGCGGTGAGGGTTCTAATTGCTGGTATCGCATCACCATCTCGGAAGGGCGAAATCGCGAAGTCCGGCGCATGTTCGAGGCGGTAGGGCACGCCGTCAGCCGTCTCATTCGCATTCGTTATGGTTCCATGATGTTGCCGCGCGGGCTCAAGCGTGGCGCTTGGTTGGAACTGGACGAGCGAGATATCCGCGCATTGGTGCAGGCAGCAGGTGCTGACATGCCGCGCCCAGCCGCCGCTGTGCCTGCAGCAGAC
This sequence comes from Paracidovorax konjaci, assembly GCF_900112675.1. Classification (GTDB taxonomy): domain Bacteria; phylum Pseudomonadota; class Gammaproteobacteria; order Burkholderiales; family Burkholderiaceae_C; genus Paracidovorax; species Paracidovorax konjaci. The sequence continues at coordinate 591,254 of NZ_FOMQ01000001.1, forward strand.
CGCAGAGGAGGTAACGCGCGTGGAAATCAGGGCTCTGGCCAGGGTAGGCGTTCTCCTGGGGGCACGCCACAACGTGGCGGCAAGGAGTTCGGTGCATCGGCTCCGGTCGGCCGAGGCCAGCGACCTGCGCCCTCTGGTCAGCCGGACCCAATGAAGACATCGGTGGGCTACATCGGCGGCGACAGCCTTTCGCGCCACCGGCAAGAGCAGAAGCAAAAACAGAAACGCAATGGCGCCAATCGGCGTGGAAGCCGATGACACTGCCTTGCCACATTGTGGATAAGGCCGCCGATTAGAATCGAGGGCTTTGTCTATCTGGCAAAAATCTTTCTCATCATTAAGGAAAACACCATGGCTATCGAACGCACTCTTTCCATCATCAAGCCTGACGCAGTGGCCAAGAACGTGATCGGCCAGATCTACGCCCGCTTTGAAGCCGCCGGTCTGAAGGTCGTTGCAGCTCGCATGGCCCACCTTTCGCGCCAGGAAGCCGAACAGTTCTACGCAGTCCACAAAGAGCGCCCCTTCTTCAAGGACCTGGTGGATTTCATGATCTCCGGTCCCGTGATGATCCAGGTGCTCGAAGGCGAAAACGCCATCCTGAAGAACCGTGAACTGATGGGCGCTACGGACCCTAAGAAGGCTGCTCCTGGCACCATTCGCGCTGACTTCGCCGATAGCATCGATGCCAATGCCGTGCACGGCTCGGATGCCCCTGAAACGGCCCAGGGCGAAGTTTCTTTCTTCTTCGCTGGCCTGAATATCTACGCTCGCTAAGCCTTTGCTGCAAGCGGTGCTGGAGCTCTTTCGTCGCTTGCCTGCCTCGGCACAAGCATCTTCGCCCCCATGACCACCAATCTCCTCGACTTCGATCTGGACGGGCTTGCTGCGTTTTGCGAGCAACTCGGGGAGAAGCGCTTTCGTGCGACTCAGCTGTTTCGCTGGATCCATCAGCGAGGCGCCAGCGACTTTGCCCAAATGAGCGATTTGGCAAAGTCGCTGCGCGAAAAGCTGGGAGGCTGTGCCCATGTGGCGGCCCTTCCAGTCATCAGCGAGCATGTTTCGTCCGATGGCACGATCAAGTGGCTTTTTGATGTAGGGGATGGCAATGCGGTGGAATCCGTGTTCATTCCTGAAGATGACCGCGGCACGCTGTGCATTTCATCCCAGGCCGGTTGTGCGGTGGGGTGCCGTTTTTGTTCTACGGGGCATCAGGGTTTCAGCCGCAATCTCACCAGTGGCGAGATCGTCGCCCAGCTATGGTTTGCTGAGCACACGCTGCGTGTTCGTTTGGGACGCCAGGACCGGGTGATTTCCAACGTGGTCATGATGGGCATGGGTGAACCGCTGCAGAACTACTCTGCACTGGTGCCTGCCCTGCGCACCATGCTTGACGACCATGGGTACGGCCTCTCGCGCAGGCGGTTGACGGTATCCACCTCAGGTGTCGTTCCAATGATGGACCGGCTGTCGCAGGATTGTGCCGTCGCTTTGGCGGTGTCCCTGCATGCTCCCAACGACGCTTTGCGAGATCAACTTGTCCCGCTCAATCGTAAATATCCCCTGAGCGAATTGATCGGTGCATGTGCTCGTTATCTCGAGCATGCCCCGCGGGACTTCATCACGTTTGAGTACTGCATGCTTGACGGAGTCAACGACCAGCCGGAGCATGCCAGGCAACTCATCGAGCTTGTGCAGCCCTCGGGAGCCGGGGGTGTCCGTTGCAAGTTCAACCTTATTCCTTTCAATCCGTTTCCAGCCTCCGGATTGCACAGGTCCAGTGCCCAGCAGGTCACGGTTTTCGCAAAATTGCTCAGTGATGCGGGTATCGTTACGACGGTGCGAAAAACACGCGGCGATGACATTGATGCGGCATGTGGACAGCTGGCGGGCGATGTCAAAGACCGAACGAGGGCTGTCGAGCGCATGGCCAGGCAGCGCACCATCGTGCTCAAACCGGTGGCTTAGGCCGCCCCTCTGGAGGCTTAGATGACGGAACCTCGCTCGCTTTGGTGGTACGCCAGTCGCTGTGCTTTCATGGCAGGCGGTGCATTGTGTTTGGCCGTGATTCTGGGTGGATGCGCGACCTCACCTGGGTCGGGTGCAGGCACTTCAGCTGTGAACCCCGAGGCCGATCCATCATCCGAAGCTGCCGATCTGCGGCGTCGAGCGCGTATCCGCTTGGAGTTGGCCGCCAACTATCTAGAGATGGGGCAGACTTCCGTTGCGCTTGATGAAGTCAGACAGGCCATTGCAACCGATCCTTCGTTTGGCGACGCCTACAACTTGCGTGGTCTCGTACACATGAGGCTGGGGGACTTGGCTGCTGCGGATGAGAATTTTCGGCGTGCGTTGACCAGTAGCCCCTCCGAGCCGTATTTGCTGCACAACTTTGGCTGGCTGCGATGCCAACAGCAAAACTATGCTGAAGCCAACCAATATTTCGAACGCGCTTTGGCTGTTCCGGCTTACACAGCCCGAGCTAAAACGCTCATGACACAGGGGTTGTGCCAAGAGCGGGCGGGCCAAGTGGCCGACGCAGAGAAGACACTGGCCAAGGCATATGAATTGGATGCCGGCAATCCTGTCGTGGGCTACAACCTCGCATCGATGGCATTTCGTCGGGGAGATGCCCAACGCGCCCAGTTCTACAGTCGGCGCCTCAACAACAGTGAATTGGCGAACGCAGAGTCGCTCTGGCTCGGTATCAAGATAGAGCGAGCTTTGGGCAATGCTGCAGGAATGCGGCAATTGGGCGAGCAACTGCACAAGCGTTTCCCCGATTCCAAAGAGGTACTCGCATTCGACCGAGGGGCATTCAATGAGTGAGCCGGTGGCGCAAGAATCGCAACCTATGAGCGCAGAGATGGACCGGGCGTTAGCCGATGCTGTTAGGGCAGGCGAAATCCTGCGCCAGGGCCGAGAGCAGGCAGGCATGCATGTTGCCGCATTGGCGGTTGCCCTCAAAGTGCCCGTGCACAAGCTGGAGTCGCTCGAATCTGGGCACCTTGAAGTATTTCCGGATGCGGTATTTGTGCGTGCCCTGGCATCCAGCGTATGCCGCACGCTCAAGATCGATCCGACCCAGGTTCTTGCATTGCTCCCGCAAAACCCTACGCCGCGCCTGTCTTCGCACGACGGTATCAACGCATCATTCAAGCCTGGAGCAACGAAGCTTGCCTCGTCGTCCTCCACCTCAGGATCTCGCAAGGTTGTCGCAACGGTGTTGGTGCTGCTGGTTGCTGCGGTTGCTCTTATTTTTGTTCCGAGAGACTGGCTGGAGCGGCTTTCGAATCCTTCATCGAATACGGTGATCAGTGAGCCTGTTCCAGAGCGTTCACAAGCCAGTATTTCAACAGACGTCGCTGGTACCGCGGCTGTCGCAGCCTCTGAACCTGCCTCGGCATTGCCTTTGGAGGCAATCAGTAGCGCTCGGTCAGTTCCTTCGATAGCTCCGGCATTGGCTGCGGCAGCTTCCATTGCTTCGCCGGCTGCGGTGGCGGGATCCGAGGCTGTTGCAGTGGATCACAATCCCCTGGTGATTCGAGCGCGGGGTGAGTCCTGGGTTCAGGTCCGCAGTTCTACGTCGGGCACCGTATTCCAGCGGGTTCTGACAAACGGGGAGACAGTCACCGTTCCGGGAACTCCTCCGTGGACTGTGGTCATCGGTAAGGCGGATGCGACTGAAGTATCAGTGCGGGGCAAACCGATGGATCTCAAAGCCATAGCGCGCGAGAACGTTGCGCGGTTCGAGGTGAAATAGTGTTGCATACCTCTATCGAAGCGGATAATCCTGTTGCCATGGCTTTTGCGCAGCCGCGGCGGTCACGCCAGGCGCGCGTGGTGTGGGGTGATAGGGTGGTGACCGTCGGAGGCGATGCGCCGGTGCGTGTGCAGTCCATGACGAATACGGATACCGTTGACGCAATCGCAACTGCTATCCAAGTCAAAGAGTTGGCGCAGGCGGGGTCCGAATTTGTGCGGATAACTGTCAATACTCCTGAGGCAGCAGCAGCGGTCCCATACATACGAGAGCAACTCGACCGCATGGGGGAAACAGTTCCTCTGGTGGGTGATTTCCACTACAACGGCCACCGCCTGCTGACTGAATTTCCTGACTGTGCCCAAGCCCTGTCGAAATACCGTATCAACCCAGGAAATGTAGGCAAAGGGGATAAGCGGGATCGGCAGTTTGGTCAGATGATTGAAGCGGCCGCCCGTTGGGACAAGGCAGTCCGCATCGGTGTGAATTGGGGTAGCCTTGACCAAGAATTGCTGGCAAGCCTGATGGATGTCAACAGTCGCCGTTCAGTGCCATGGGATGCCCGCCAAGTCATGTATGAGGCTCTGATCACGTCTGCGATCGAATCGGCTCAGCGTGCCGAAGCGATGGGTCTCGATGGCAATCAGATTATTTTGTCCTGCAAAGTCAGTGGCGTGCAGGACCTCATCTCTGTGTACCGTGCGCTGGCACAGCGTTGTGACTACGCGTTGCATCTAGGCCTTACGGAAGCCGGTATGGGCACGAAGGGCACGGTGGCTTCCGCGGCCGCATTGTCAGTGCTGCTACAGGAGGGGATTGGTGACACGATCCGTGTCTCGCTGACCCCGCAGCCCGGTGAGGCACGGACCCAGGAAGTGGTCGTGGCTTCAGAAATACTGCAAGCTTTGGGTCTGAGAACCTTCGTGCCTAGTGTCACAGCGTGCCCGGGCTGTGGGCGGACAACCAGCACCACGTTCCAAGAACTTGCCAAGCAGATCGACGATTTTCTTCGCTCGCAGATGCCGGTTTGGCGAATTCGCTATCCCGGCGTGGAGAAGATTAAGGTAGCCGTGATGGGCTGTATCGTGAATGGCCCCGGCGAGAGCAAGCATGCGGATATCGGAATCAGCCTTCCAGGAACTGGTGAAGCGCCATCCGCGCCGGTTTTCATCGACGGCGAGAAGGCAATGACCTTGCGAGGGGAGGACATTGCCCGCGATTTCCAGCAGGTGGTTGAAGAATATATTTCACGTCGCTTCGGCAACTCTGTCGAAGCAGTCTGATTCTTTTTGTGTATTGACATGGCATCCCTATCGGATGTCGATCGTGCCGTATTTGGGGCTTTTATCGCCCCTTCAGTCTTATGCCTGCAAGTACTTCTTCTGCCAGCCCGCAGCTCCCCTCCAAGCCTGTCAAACTGACCGCGGTCAAAGGCATGAATGACATCATGCCGCCCGATTCAGCCCGTTGGGAATGGCTGGAGCACAAAGTGCGGACATTGATGGGCGAATACGCATATCGAAATATGCGTACTCCCATCCTTGAACATTCTGCGTTATTCGTGCGGGGCATTGGCGAGGTGACCGACATCGTGGAAAAGGAAATGTATTCCTTCCAAGACCGTTCGGACAAATATGGAGACAACGACCATCTGGCCTTGCGGCCAGAAAATACTGCGGGCGTGGTGCGTGCTGCCATTGAGCACAACATGCTGTATGACGGCCCAAAGCGCCTTTGGTACATCGGGCCCATGTTTCGCAGGGAGAAACCACAAAGAGGGCGCTTCCGGCAGTTTCATCAGATAGGTGCAGAGGCTTTGGGATTCGCAGGCCCTGATGTGGACGCAGAGTTGATCCTGATGGCCAATGCCCTTTGGAAATCCATAGGATTGACAGGCGTTCGTCTTGAGATCAATAGCCTTGGGCAACCCTCTGAGCGCGCTAAACATCGGCAAGAACTGATTGCACACTTCGAGCAACACCTAGATGCTCTAGACGAAGACGCCAAGCGCCGCCTCTACACCAACCCGCTCCGCATTCTGGATACGAAAAATCCTGCGATGAAAGCGGTGGTGGAGTCAGCTCCACAGTTGATGAGCTTCCTGGGAGAGGAATCACTGGCGCATTTTCGCGGACTTCAGGCTATCTTGGATGCCAATGGAGTCGAGTACACGATCAATCATCGGCTCGTACGCGGTCTTGATTACTACAACCTATCCGTATTTGAATTCGTCACTGATCGGCTGGGAGCGCAAGGGACTGTGTGCGCTGGTGGTCGATACGATCACCTGATCGCTCAGGTGGGAGGAAAGCCTGCTCCTGCTGTAGGGTGGGCCATCGGTGTAGAGCGTATTCTGGAATTGTTGAAGGAACAAGGTGTACCTATTCCTGAAAACGTACCGGACGTTTATGCCGTGGTGCCTGACGCCGCAGCTGCTCCTGTCGTGTTGCGTACTTTGCTGCTGTTGCGCGAAATGGGTGTGCGCGTCCAGATGCACGCTGCAGGCTCAGATGGCCAAGGCAGCTTCAAGTCTCAATTCAAGCGTGCAGATTCCAGTGGCGCTACCTATGCGTTGATCTTCGGGTCCGATGAACTGGCGAAGGGAGCAGTCACCTTGAAGCCACTGCGAGACGCGGGGGCGGCGCAAGTGGAGCATCGCCTCGACGAAATTTCTGTTTGGGCCCCCACCCTACAATCCTCCCGCTAATTCCGTCCCGAACCATCCATGGCAAAACACCTCGACCTCGAAGAACAAGAGCAGATAGACCAACTCAAGCATTTCTGGAATGCCTGGGGAACATTGATCAGTGGAGTATTGGTCATAATTTTCGGTGGCATCGCTGCATGGAATGGCTACCAGTACTGGCAAAACCGACAGGCAGGGCAAGCTGCCGCATTGACGGATGCGGTGCAAGCTGCTGCGCTAGGGTCCGACCCCTCGCGCGCCACGCAGGTTTTTGATGACCTCAAGTCTCGGTATGGCGGCACCGTGCAGGCCGCACAAGCCGGGCTGCTGACCGCGAAAGCAATGATGGACTCCGGAAATGCGGAGGCGGCCAAGCCGGTTTTGCAGTGGCTGGCAGACAATGCTTCGGATGATGGGTACAAGGCGGTTGCAGCCCTTCGCCTCGCTGGCGTACTGATTGATCAGAAAGCCTACGACGAGGCATTGTCTCGCCTTTCCGGTAAGTTCCCCGCGCAATTCGATGCCATGGTCGCAGACCGCAAGGGGGACGTTCTGGTTTTGCAGGGGAAAAAGGCAGAAGCGGTGAACGAATATCAGAAGGCCTATCAACGGCTTGAAGATGGAACTGAATACAGGCGTCTGGTCGAGGTGAAACTTGGTAGTCTGGGCGTTTTGTCGAATGCCGGCACGGAGACCGTAAAGTGAAGTCGCAGATTTTTTCATCTGGGGATGGGCGTTTTTTCTTTGGTTGCCGAATGCGCGTCACGGTGTTGGTTGCTACTGCCGTATTGCTTGGCGGTTGTTCGCTCTGGGGTGGACCAGCAAAACCCAAGCCTGCGGAGTTGGGCGCCGTGGTTCCAGTGATCGGTGTACGGCAGGCGTGGGCCTCGAAGATTGGTGAGATTGATCGCCTTCCTTTGGATGTCCATGTGAACGGCAACGTGGTGACTCTGGCGTCCGGTGCTGGAGCAATTGCCGCGATTGATGCCCGTACAGGTGGCGATATCTGGCGTTCCACGGTCGGAGAACCGTTGTCAGCCGGCGTGGGAAGCGATGGCAAGTGGACGGCCGTCGTGACGCAGTCCAATCATTTGGCTGTGTATGCCGGTGGTCGCGAGATATGGCGGAAGCCCTTGTCTGCACAAGCTTACACAGCTCCTCTTGTTGCCGGTAATCGAATATTTGTGCTGGCCGCCGATCGATCTCTTTCCGCGTATGACGCTGCGAATGGAATGCGTCTTTGGAATCAGCAGCGTCCTGGAGAGCCGCTCGTGTTGAGGCAGCAGGGATTGCTTACCACTGCGGGAGATACGCTGATAGCCGGTATGTCGGGAAGGATGGTTGGATTTAATCCCGACAACGGAACTGTGCGCTGGGAAGCCCCGTTGGCGAGTCCTCGGGGGACCAATGACGTAGAACGCTTGGTTGAATTGCTGGGGCGCGCCAGTCGTGACGGCGACAGCATCTGTGCTCGTGCTTACCTGGCTACGGTCGGCTGCGTTAATACAGCGCGTGGGGCTGTGGCGTGGACGCATCCAGCCAATGGAGTTGAAGGCATCCACGGGGATGGGTCGCTGCTGTTCGGCACAGAAAGCAACGGTACGGTCATTGCCTGGAATCGTGCCGATGGCGCGCAGGTGTGGACAGTCGACAAGTTGCGGTATCGCAAGCTTACGGCGCCGTTGCTGTTGGGGCGGTCAGTCGTTGTGGGTGATGACTCAGGGCTCGTCCACCTGCTGTCGCGTGATGACGGCTCGTTTCTTAACAGGTTGATGACCGATAGTTCGGGTGTGGCCACTGCACCCGTAGCAGTGGGAGACACGTTGGTGGTAGTGACTCGCAACGGCGGAATTTACGGATTTCGGCCTGAATGAGCAGCAGTAAGTCAAGCAGGGAAGTTTGGGCATGAAGCCAGTCATCGCTTTGGTAGGACGCCCGAATGTGGGGAAGTCCACCTTGTTCAATCGACTTACGAAGTCACGCGATGCGATCGTTGCCGATTTCGCAGGACTTACCAGAGATCGACATTACGGTAACGGCAGGCTTGGGAAGCACGAATACATCGTCATCGACACTGGTGGCTTCGAGCCTGACGCTTCGTCCGGCATTTATCGCGAGATGGCCAAGCAGACTCAACAGGCAGTCGCGGAATCCGATGTGGTCATCTTCGTGGTTGATGCCCGTGCGGGCCTGTCTGCGCAAGACCATGACATAGCTAATTATTTGAGGCGGTTGGGCAAGCCATGCCTTCTCGTTGGGAACAAGGCCGAAGGCATGCAGGAGGGGGCTCAACTCGCGGAATTTTACGAATTGGGTCTGGGTGAAATCTATCCTGTGTCGGCCGCTCACGGTCAAGGCATACGGGGTCTGCTAGAAGCGGCTCTCGAGTGCCTGCAACTGCCCGAACCCGAAGATGAATCGGTACAGGCTGACAAGTCAGTGAGGTTGGCTGTCGCTGGCAGGCCCAATGTCGGCAAGTCCACCTTGATCAACACATGGTTGGGTGAAGAGCGGTTGGTCGCTTTTGACATGCCGGGCACCACTCGTGACGCTATCTCTGTTCCGTTTGAGCGGAATGGTCAGCGGTTTGAACTCATAGATACGGCAGGCTTACGCCGCAAGGGGAAGGTGTTTGAAGCCATTGAGAAGTTCTCGGTGGTGAAAACTCTCCAGGCTATCGAGTCCGCTAACGTGGTACTGCTCCTGCTTGACGCGACTCAAGGCGTGACGGACCAGGACGCGCATATTGCTGGATACATTCTTGAGAGCGGGCGAGCTGTGGTGCTCGCGGTGAACAAGTGGGATGCCATAGATGAGTACGGACGACAACTGCTTGAACGGTCTATAGAGACACGCCTGTCTTTCCTCAAATTCGCATCTTTGCATTTCATTTCAGCTAAAAAGAGGCAAGGACTTGGTCCTCTATGGACCTCCATAGTTCAAGCTCACAAGGCCGCAACGTGCAAGATGCCGACTCCTGTGCTTACCCGCCTACTTTTGGAGGCGGTTCAGTTCCAGGCGCCTAAACGTGCAGGAATGTTTCGGCCGAAGATGAGATATGCCCACCAAGGAGGGATGAATCCTCCTGTGATTGTTGTGCACGGCAATTCATTGGAGCACGTCACGGATGCATACAAACGTTTCCTCGAGGGCCGGTTCCGCAAGGAGTTCGACCTTGTCGGAACTCCCTTACGTATTGAAATGAAGACCTCGCGCAACCCCTTTGCCGATGGTGCTGAGCCGTAGGTCAATGCCTCATGAATTCCCTGCATTGTCGAACTTGACTAAAGGCTGTGGTAAGGTGCAGCTTTACAACAATATTCCTGAACACGGAGAATATCGTGAGCAACAAAGGCCAACTTCTTCAAGATCCCTTCCTCAACGCACTGCGCCGTGAGCATGTGCCTGTATCCATCTACCTTGTGAATGGCATCAAGCTGCAAGGACAGATCGAATCTTTCGATCAGTACGTAGTTCTGTTGCGAAACACTGTGACGCAGATGGTCTATAAACATGCTATCTCTACCATAGTTCCAGGGCGAGCTGTTAATTTTTCAACAGTTGAATCAACGGACGCTGATCTTGGCAATTAAGACTTGTGTAGATTCATCCGGGTGGCACCAACGCTGTGCCTGACGCGGCCTTGAGTTCTTTCGAAGATTTCGACAAACGTTCCACTCCCGTCATTTTGGTGGGGGTGGATTTTGGCCTTCCAAATTTTGATGCGGCTCTGGATGAGCTTGGATTGCTTGCGGAAACCGCTGGCCTGTCCCCGGTTGCTCGGCTGACTTGTAAAAGAAAGGCGCCCGACGCGGCACTTTTTGTAGGCAGCGGAAAAGCCGATGAAATTCTCACCCTTGCTCAGTTGCATGGTGCGGCAGAGGTTCTCTTTGACCAATCGCTTAGTCCCGCGCAACAACGGAATCTTGAGCGCCATCTTCAGTTGCCGGTAAATGACCGAACGTTGCTCATATTGGAAATATTTGCGCAACGAGCTCGGAGTCACGAGGGAAAATTGCAAGTTGATCTGGCGCGCTTGCAATACCTCAGTACCCGATTAGTTCGCCGTTGGTCTCACTTGGAGCGTCAACGAGGAGGAATTGGAACTCGAGGGGGGCCGGGCGAAACCCAGATCGAGTTGGATCGCCGGATGATTAGCGATTCCATCAAGCGAACTAAAGAACGACTTCAAAAAGTCAAACGTCAACGCTTAACTCAGCGGCGCCAACGCGAACGCAAGCATACCTTCAACATTTCGCTGGTGGGATACACGAACTCGGGCAAGTCCACGTTGTTTAATGCTTTGGTTAAAGCTAGGACTTATGCGGCCGATCAGCTGTTTGCCACGCTGGATACTACAACGCGCCAACTCTATTTAGGTGAATCCGGAGGAATGGCCTCCCTCTCCGACACCGTAGGTTTTATCCGGGACATCCCCCATGGATTGGTGGATGCGTTCCAGGCAACTTTACAAGAGGCAGTTGATGCAGATCTGCTTCTGCATGTGGTAGATGCGTCTAATCCAACCTTTCCGGAGCAGATGGCTGAGGTAGAAAAGGTCTTAAAAGAAATCGGGGCTGACCATATAGATCAGATCCTGGTCTTCAATAAGCTGGACCTCGTACCTATTGACCAATATCCAAATAGCTTACGGGAAACCTATGAACGGGATGGGCAGCAATGGGTGCGATTATCAGTCAGCGCACGTAATGGCACCGGATTGTCTGGCCTGCGAGAGCAATTGGCACTCGCCGCGACGTATGCTAGGAAAGCTTTGGAAAACCCCTTAGTGCTGAACTTGAATTCCCACGATATTAGGACCTAGTAGGCACAATGTCGGGAGTCCATTTTTTCGCGAAAAAGAGATCTATCGCATGAATCATCCTTTCAAAGCCCGGCGTTGGGCGTTTTTGCCTGAACGTTTGCAGGGAGTATTCAACTTGAATGATCCGCGTTGGGGTCGTGGTGACGATAAGGCAGACGGTACTAGTCGCCCTGATCCTGATCAGTCCGCTAAGCCCTCTGGCGGGCGGGGAAATGAGTCCCAAAGTCAGCCCCCAGATCTTGATGAGCTGTGGCGAGATCTCAATCGGAAGCTGGCAGGGCTCTTCGGGGGGCGTAATGGAGGAGGAAAGGGGCCATCAAATGGAACTCCTGGAGGTTTTCAACCAGACATGAAAAACACAGGAATAGGCGTGGGGTTGATTGCCGCCGTGGCGTTATTGATTTGGCTCGGTTCTGGTTTTTTTATAGTGCAGGAGGGGCAGCAGGCCGTTATTACTCAGTTCGGTAGATACAAAAGCACCGTCAATGCTGGGTTTAATTGGCGACTTCCTTATCCTATTCAACGTCATGAACTCGTATTCGTAACTCAGATACGCTCAGCTGACGTTGGTAGGGATAGTGTTATCAAAAGCACGGGCCTACGTGAATCAGCCATGCTTACCGAGGATGAGAACATAGTAGAAATCAAGTTCGCTGTGCAATACCGGTTGAGCGATGCGCGGGCTTGGCTTTTTGAAAGCCGCAATCCCGCTGACGCAGTGGTTCAGGCTGCAGAAACAGCTGTTAGAGAAATTGTGGGAAAGATGCGAATGGACACCGCTCTTGCAGAAGAGCGTGATCAAATCGCGCCGCGTGTGCGCGCCCTGATGCAAACGATACTTGATCGCTACAAAGTGGGTGTAGAAGTCGTGGGAATTAATTTGCAGCAGGGCGGGGTAAGACCACCCGAGCAAGTTCAAGCTGCTTTTGACGATGTTTTAAAAGCAGGGCAAGAGCGAGAGCGGGCAAAAAACGAGGCTCAAGCCTATGCCAATGATGTAGTGCCGCGCGCAGTTGGCTCCGCCTCCAGATTGACTGAGGAGGCCGCTGCGTATAAGGCTCGGATTGTGGCGCAAGCGCAAGGGGATGCGCAGCGTTTTGCTTCGGTACTTTCTGAGTATCAAAAAGCACCTCAGGTTACACGTGATCGTATGTATATTGAGGCCATGCAGCAAATCTATTCGAACGTCACTAAGGTCTTGATCGATTCTCGGCAAGGTTCAAACTTGCTGTACCTTCCGTTGGATAAGATTATGCAGAATGTAGCTCAAGGCGGCATTGCTGCTGCACCAGAGGTTGTTCCTACGGCCCCTGCATCCGCCTCTTCCGGCGTTGCGCAACCATTTTCGGTAGACCCACGAGCACGCGACACGAGTCGTACTCGAGATCGCGAAGTTCGATAAGAGAGGGAAGTTTATGAATAAAGTTGGATTTATTTTATCTTCCCTGCTGATTGTTCTTGCATTGCTGAGCTCGGTATTGTTCGTTGTAGATCAGCGTCAGTTCGGTGTTGTTTATCAGTTGGGTCAGATCAAGGAGGTTATTACTGAGCCTGGTTTGAACTTTAAGTTGCCTCCACCATTTCAAAATGTGAGATATATCGATAAGCGTTTGCTTACGCTTGACAGCACGGATACTGAATCTATGCTGACGGCTGAGAAGCAACGTGTTGTTATTGATTGGTATGTTCGCTGGAGAATTTCGGATCCGTCTGAATATATTAGAAATGTCGGATTGGATGAGAATTCTGGTGCCTTGCAGTTAAATCGCGTTGTGCGAAACGCTTTTCAAGAAGAGGTGAATCGTAGGACTGTAAAAGAACTCCTCTCTCTAAAACGTGATGCATTGATGTCTGACGTTAAGCGAGAAGTGCTTGAAGTAGTTAAAGGTTCAAAGCCGTGGGGCGTGGACGTGGTAGATGTTCGCATCACACGGGTTGATTACGTTGAAGCCATCACTGAGTCGGTGTACAGGCGAATGGAGGCTGAGCGTAAACGCGTAGCGAATGAGTTGCGCTCGACTGGTGCGGCAGAAGGTGAAAAAATCCGTGCCGATGCCGATCGCCAAAGAGAAATAACCATTGCCAACGCGTACCGGGATGCACAAAAGATTAAGGGTGAGGGTGATGCGGAAGCAGCACGTGTTTATGCGGAAGCATTTGGAAGGGATCCTCAGTTTGCTCAGTTTTATCGAAGTTTGGAGGCGTATAAATCCAGCATGAGTAAGAAGAGTGACGTCGTGATTGTTGATCCATCGGCGACTGATTTTTTTAAAAACTTTCGTGGGGCAGCTTCGAGCCCTGCAAGGAATTGAATGCTGGGGTGCATGGCGTGCCTGATTGCTTTTACATTGCCGAGCGGCGCTTTACGGTTGCGATGAGCATTTCGGGGCACTGACTGGCTAGTCAAATACTTGATCAAGCCCACCATTCCACATCGATCGCAACAATCCTTGATGAAAGTGGCCTGCGCCTTTACCGTGCTATTGTTGAGTTGCTGGGCCTGAGGTTTTGGAGTGTTACTTAGGCTATTTGAAAGACTCTCAAGCTGCTGATCCGCCTTGCGCTTTGTCGATGGACTGCACTCCGTATCTGCAGACACCGAATCACCCTTGGCTTATAGAATCTCTTTGCTGCCGGAACTCACGCGGGAGCGGTACTCAGGACGCTACGCGGATGGTGCCCGTTGTAGTGTTCGAAGGCGAGTCCGAGGCTGTGCACGGCTGTGCGCGCATCCAGCTTGAGCATGAAGCGATATAGTCGCGCTTCATCGTCGTGACGAACGATTCGGCAATGCCGTTGCGCTGAGGCCAGCATACCGGCGTCATCAGTGGCTCCAGGCCGATATCCAACGCGAAGGCATGCGTGTGGGAGGCGATGTAGGGCGCACCGTTGTCGGTCGGCCATTCGATCGGCTTCCGGGGCAGTGAATGCCAAACCGGTGCTCCACCGCCGCCAGCATAACGTCACGCACGATGTCGCCGGTCTGCGCTCCGGTAGTTGCCGCCTAAGTCATGGCCTCGCGATCACAGCAGTCCAGCGCGAACGTGGCACGCACCGGCTCGCTTTTTCGCATCGAAACTCGAAGCCATCGGAACACCAGCGCCGATTGCTCGCGTCGAGCGCGCTCTGCCGAGGACGTCACAGATAGGCTTCATCTGTCGTCCTTCGGAAGCAAGGGAGAGCACGCAATCCAGTTCTTTGTTTGGCCTATTCAACCGCTTCCTTCAGGATCCCCTTCTCCAGCGTCTTCTTGCCGAACACCCGATGCAGGGCCTTGATCTCCTGAAGCGCTTGGCCAGCTCGGAGGCGGGTACCAGGGCTTCGGCTGCGGAGACGGCCGACAGGGTGCCTGCCTGGTGCAGCTCGCGCCACTGGAACAGCTGGTTCGGGTTCACCGCATGGCGCCGGGCCACCATTGACACCGAGTTCCAACTCATAGCTCACGCACCATCTGCAGCTAGTCCTGCAGCGACCAGCGTCGGCGCCGCTCGGGACGGACTGCCTCCAGTGCGCTCTCCATCTTCGTCTCAGTCATCAACACAGTCATACGCCTAACTTTTATCTTAGGTGGGTGACTGTGTCCGCAGATTCAGAGCGCCGTTCCAGGGGGCGCAGCCTAACACTACCTCATCGGCACGGAAGCAGTCCAAGACAAACACTTGTTGGAGTGTCGAGGCCGGTAGAATCACGCTTTTAGCACGGGTTTCTTTCTTATGTCTGCCTGGGTTCTTCCGGATCACATCGCTGATGTCTTGCCTTCTGAGGCCCGGCACATAGAACAGTTGCGTAGAGGATTTATCGATACGGCGGAGAGGTACGGTTACGAGTTGGTCATGCCTCCACTGATAGAACACCTCGAGTCGCTTTTGTCCGGCACAGGGGAAGCATTGGATCTTCAGACCTTTAAATTGATTGATCAGCTGTCTGGTAGATCTTTGGGGCTTCGAGCAGATATAACTCAACAGGTGGCACGCATAGATGCTCACTTACTGAATCGATCGGGAGTGACTCGGCTTTGCTATTGTGGTCCTGTAGTTCATACGCGCCCGGATCGTCCCCGTGCTAGTAGAGAGCCCTTGCAATTTGGAGCGGAAATATATGGGCACTCTGGAATAGAAGCGGATCTGGAATCTCTCATGTTGGCTTTAGATTGTCTAAAATCTGCAGGCATAGGGGATATCAGTGTTGATCTAACAGACGTGCGTATCGTTCAGTCGATTGTCAAATCTGCGGCTGCAGAGCCATCAGTTAATAATAATATTTATGGAGCATTGGCAAGAAAAAATGCCTCTGAGTTAATCGCAGCATCTGCAGGGTTGGCTGCCCCTGTCAGAGAGGCATTGCTGGCAATCTTGCATTCTTATGGGGGCGAGTTGGTTTTTAACGATATCCAGAAGGCTTTAATCCCTTTTGATGGGACGATGGATGTACTGGAGAATTTAAGATCCATTGCGGCGCAATTGAAAGAACATGCTGTGTCTTTTGATTTTTCAGATATGCGGGGCTATTCGTACTATAGCGGTACGAGATTCACTTTGTATGCTAAAGGGTGGACGGATGCGTTGGTGCGTGGTGGGCGATACGATGAAGTAGGGGCGGCTTTCGGGAGGGTGCGACCTGCGGTTGGTTTTAGTTTGGATATAAAGCAACTGGTTAATTCTGATGTTGGTCGCGCTCCAAAACCAGCTATAAAAGCTCCTTGGAATAGTTGCAGTAAACTGCGTGAAATGATCTCTTCGCTGCGCGCTGCTGGAGAAAATGTTGTGTGCTTGTTGCCTGGTCATGAGGACGACGTGCAGGAGTTCTGTTTTGATCGTGCACTGATCAGAGAAAAAGATGGCTGGGCTATTCAAGCTCTTTAAAGTAATTAATAGGTTAAATATGGAAAATATCAAAGGGCGTAATGTTGTTGTTGTCGGTACTCAGTGGGGAGATGAGGGTAAGGGTAAGTTAGTAGATTGGTTGACCGAAAGCGCTCAAGGTGTGGTGCGTTTTCAGGGGGGGCATAATGCTGGACATACGCTCGTTATTAATGGGGTAAAAACAGCGTTGCACCTAATCCCCAGCGGAATTATGCGAGAAGGCGTCAAATGTTATATTGGCAATGGCGTGGTTCTTTCTGTTGGAAAACTTTTTCAAGAGATAGAAGGGTTGGAAAAAGCTGGCATTGAGGTGAAGTCTCGATTGAGGGTGAGTGAGGCGTGCCCCCTAATTTTGCCTTTTCATGTTGCTTTGGATGTGGCCCGGGAAATGGCCCGTGAGCACACTGGGGGGGAAAAGATTGGAACCACTGGGAGGGGTATAGGCCCGGCATATGAGGACAAAATTGCTAGACGTGCCATCCGCGTACAAGATCTAAACCACCCAGAACGTTTTGCCGCAAAGCTCAAAGAGTTGTTGATGCTGCATAATCACAATCTCACAACTTTCTTAAATTCTAAGTCTCTTGACTTTGGTGAGGTGCTGACGCCATATATGTCTAATGGAGAAATTCAATTCGATGTGGTGTATCAAGAGGCAATGCTGCATGCAGAGAAATTGAGGCCAATGGTTGCAGATGTTTCAAAAGAACTAAACGCAGCCCATGGGGCTGGTGCTAATCTGCTTTTTGAGGGCGCTCAAGGTACATTGTTAGATGTGGATCATGGCACCTATCCATATGTTACTTCTAGCAATTGCGTTGCAGGTAATGCTTCCGCAGGTGCGGGAGTAGGGCCTAACTTGCTTCATTATATTCTTGGGATAACCAAGGCATATTGCACCCGTGTTGGGGGCGGGCCCTTCCCCACCGAGCTTGATTGGGAGGTGCCCGGCACGCCTGGATACCATATGAGTACTGTAGGGGCTGAAAAGGGTGTGACGACCGGTAGAAGTCGCCGATGTGGTTGGTTTGATGCTGCATTACTTAAGCGAAGTGCTCAAGTGAATGGATTGACTGGTCTTTGTATCACTAAGCTAGATGTTTTAGATGGGATTGAGGAGCTTCAGCTTTGCACTGCATATGAGCTTGATGGAGAATATATCGATTTGCTTCCTCTGGGGGCTGAAGAAATTTCCCGCTGTAAACCTCTTTATGAGGCGATGCCCGGCTGGCATGAATCCACCGTTGGTGTAACGGATTATGCCGCGTTGCCTGCCAACGCGCGACGATACCTAGAGCGTATTGCTGAAATTGCCGGCGTACCTATTGCAATGGTTTCTACCAGCCCCGATCGAGATCATACAATTATGATAAAAGATCCGTACGGTACGCATTGATAATATATTAAATAATTCAACTGATGGCGGTATTAAAATGTTGACCGAAGATGGTGCGCATCTTTATGTAAGTTATGATGAGTATCATGGCGCGATTGAAAAATTGGCGCTGAAAATTTATCAATCTGGCTGGGAATTTGATACGATTCTTTGCTTGGCTAGGGGTGGCTTAAGGCCTGGCGATATTTTGAGTAGAATTTTTGGAAAGCCATTGGCAATTATGTCCACCAGTTCTTATAGAGCTGAAGCAGGAACGGTGCAAGGGCATTTGGATATTGCGCGGTTTATTACTACACCGAAAGGGGAAATTGCTGGTCGGGTCTTGCTCGTTGATGATCTGGCTGATTCGGGCCACACTTTGAAGGCGGTAATTTCATTGCTTAGAAACAATTACCCCCCAATAACAGAGCTGCGCAGCGCAGTTCTATGGGTTAAGGCGATTTCTGCCTTCTCGCCTGATTATTTTGTTGAGTTTCTTCCAACTAATCCTTGGATTCATCAGCCGTTCGAAGGCTACGATCATACAAGTCCAAAAAAACTTCTTGAAAAATGGACGGTGTAATGCTGGTTGCATATGAATATAAATTCATCCACAATACTGCACTGATCTTATTTGAAAATTTATTTCCGTAAATTCCACTAAGGCTGCTTGGACGATGGGGTTCAGGTAGTACCTCGTATAAGGCGAGGCAGCGTGCGCCTAAGCGCTAAAAAGGGCGTCCTTCAGGCTCGCGTAGCCCCTTTAGATGATGTCTTTCCTATAATTGAGCTGGGCAAGTAGTTCAGTGAGCGTTCCCCAAACGGGTTATAGAATTACTTGATGTAATCAAAGACATCTGCCTTGGCCTGATCCTTTTAAAGTAGGCCGTGCGAGCGCAGGGCTCGGTCTTCTGCGTCGAGTTCTCCATGGCCACGTTGTCTCAGTATTCACTGCGCTTGCTCATGCTGCAGTCTATGTTTTGGCTCTTAAAGTGCCTAACACGACTTGCCAAGAACATGGTTGGAGCATAGGTGGACGCCCCGGTTTGCCAAGCCTTTAGTTCGTGATGCCATAAAGATCAAAATTGCACGCGTATATCCGGACTTTTGCAGCAGCACCCCTTCACGGTCTCTGATGGAATTCGCTGGCCAAGGTCCCCTCGGTTAAGCGCACTCCAAGTACTACACTTTAATCGGACTGTCCTGACCCCGGTCTGACACTTGATCTCAAAGCCGTCAGAGCACCAGCGCATGTTGTTCATCGGCATACTGACCTAATCATCGTGGATGCGGCTCGAATGCCATCGCTTGGGCAACAGCAATCGATGCTGCGCCATAGCCCGGTAGATGCGCTTATGGTTCAGCACCTGTTGACCTTGCGAACGTCGTTCTCGATTGAGCAGCGCGCCGGCGCGGCGCTAGCCATGGCTGGGCAGCTCGGCAATATGGCGCCGCAGTGCAGCTTGGCGATCTCGGCGCGAGCGGCGGCCAACTCCGAAGCCGGCACAACCGCTTCGCCAGCGCTCATGGCTACTACCGCGCCTTCGCAATCCAGTCGCCGCCAAGTGAATATCAAGCTCGCCGACACGCGCTCCTAGCGGCCCACAAGCGAGACGCTCATGCCCGGCTCATACGTCTTGCGAACCAAGGCTGCCTTTTCGGCAAACGACCAGCGCAGCCTGCGCTGGTCTAGGGTGATGGCCTTGTATCTTTAAGCCTCGGACCGGCTCGGGTAGCCCGAGCGGCCTCTGTGATGTTTGAAGCCCGCAACTGAGCACTGGGCGCCTGAGCCGAACCGTCCTTCTCTGCAGCCCGAACGGTTGTAGGAACTTGAAGTTCGTATAGACAAGGACGGGAGTGAGAGGACGGGTTCGACTCTGTTTTTAGCGATTTGACGTCTCCAGTCAGACGCTGGAGGTTGCCAGCAGCGCGCATGCCAAGACCTGGCAGCTTGCCAACGACGCGGGGGGGCATCGAACAACTGGCCAGCCAGGCATCGGCTTTGGCGCCTGCGCTGGAGGTCTTGAAAGCCACCGGCGGCTATGAGTTCGAGGCAGCCTGTGCGCTGCAGGCCGCGGGCCTGGCAGTGGCCGTGGTCAACCCTCGCACGGCGCGCGACTTTGCCCGTGCGATGGGCGCTCTGGCCAAGACCGACGCGCTGGATGCGCGCATGCTGGCGGCTTTGGCCCGTGTGCTGCACCCGCACCCCTGAGCGCGAACGCTTCGTCAAGCCGCTGGCCCACGCCGAGCTGCAGAAACTCCAGGCTCTGGTGCTGCGCCGACGCCAACTGGTGCAGATGCTGACGGCCGAACACCAGCGCTTGCGCTTGGCACATGTGGCCGCACGCCCGAACATCGAACGGGTCATCGAATTCCTCAAGCAGGAACTCGGAGACAGCGAGGCCGAGGTGGCCGCGCATGTGCAGCGCCGTCACGCCCAGTTGGCCCAGGCGCTGACCAGCGTTCCAGGCATAGGAGCTGCCAGCGTGGCCGTGTTGCTGGCCGAATTGCCCGAACTGGGCAAGCTTGATCGGCGCCGCATCGCCGCGCTGGTGGGCGTGGCTCCCTTGAATCGCGACTCCGGCCAGATGCGTGGACAGCGCTGCATCTGGGGAGGGTGCTCCGACGTGCGCAGGACCTTGTACATGGCCACCGCTACAACCCGGCGCTCGAGGCCTGCTACGAGCGCCTGCTGGCTACCGGCAAGCGCAAGAAGGTCGCCCTCGTCGCCTGAATGCGCAAGCTGCTGACGATGCTCAACGCCATAGCCAAACATGGCTCGATATGGGATTCGACTTTGCATAGCGCTTGACAACCAAGACGGTTGCTCAATCGTCTCTGTATGCCTAGTCATATGCACAGTCCTACGCCTATCTCGAAGATAAGCGATGGGGCGTGTCCGCAGATTCAGGGGGGCTAGTTCACGAGGGCTGAGCCACCTTCGCGGCAGAGCGACCACTGTGCTCCGGTAAAGCAGGGGCGTCCATTCCATTGGGTAGGCTTGATGGTTTATGTCCAGACGCCCTGCTGGCAAAGAGCTGTGGAGACAGCTCCAGCCACTGATCCCGATCTTCGCCCTTCTTCCAAAGGTGGTCCACGCAGCCTCAAGGTCAGCGATAAAGCAGCCCTCAACGGCATCTTGTTCGTGCTGCACACGGGCATTGCTTGGGAAGACCTCCCTCGATCGCTGGGTTGAGGCATGACCTGCTGGCGACGCTTGCGGGACTGGAATGCTGCAGGTGTGTGTGGGACAAACTGCATCAGGCCATGCTGGTGCGTCTACGCGAGCGCGACCAGATTGATTGGAGCCGAGCCAGCATTGATGGCTCATCAGTGCCAAGCCCAAGGGGGTCAAGAAACATGTCCCAGCCCCACGGACTACGGAAAGCTCGGGAGCAAGCAGCATATTGTCGTAGACGCCCAAGTCATTCCCTTGGTGGTGCTGGCGAGTGGAGCCTATCGGCACGACTCCATCATGTTCGAGAAGTGCAGCGATGCACTCCCGGCGGTCAGGAGACTGAGCGGCAAGCCGCGCCGCTGGTCATCGACGCTGCATGCCGACAACGGCTACGACTGCGCGAGATGCCGGGCGCATCTATGCAGCCATGGCATTACCAGCAGCTAAGGATCGAAAGCAGCAAGCGCTTGGGCCAAGCATCGCTGGGTGGTGGAGAGAACGCATGCGTGGTTTGCCGGCTTAGGCAGGCTGCGCATACGCTTTGAGCGCGGGCTCGACGTTCATCGGGCGCTGCTCACGCTGGTTGCCGCCGTCATCTGCTCGTGTTTCTTCGAATGGTCGTGTTAGCCACTCTTAGTGGAAAGAACTAGAAATTTCCTGACAGTCATGGGTTCGTGTGTATACTAGCGGGCTTCGCTACGAGGAATTGCTGAGAGTGCTGGAGGAGACGAAGGCGCGGTGGTTCTCTGTGGTGGGGGTGGTTGAAGAAAGATTGCTGAGAGTTGCGCTGGTGGTAAAAACTAGTGTATGATTCAAGGCTTCGCTGGTTGAGGCGGTTGCGACGAAAGTTGCGATGGTTGAGAAAAGCGAATAACCACAAAGTTTGACAGGTTTTTAAAAAGCCTGCTAGAATTCAAGGCTCTGCTGATCGCTGCGGAGTAAGAAGAAAAGAGAAATCTGATCTTCGGGATCTTTAAAAATATACAGCCGATAAGCGTGGGCGTTTGATGGCGAGTGCCAAGTTCTTCGGAACTAGTGCTTT
>NZ_FOMQ01000028.1 GCF_900112675.1 Paracidovorax konjaci
CAGCAGGGTCGCCTTTCTTTTGGGTACTTTTCTTTGGCGAAGCAAAGAAAAGTGCCTCGGCCGCCGGGCCGAGACCCGGCCCCGGGAAACAAACAAAAAACAAAACTCCGCCACAGCGCAGAGCCGCTGAGCCGCAGAGCCGCAGAGCCCAGACCGCGAAATCAATCGATCGGCCTCAGATCCGAGAAGCCGCGCCGCTGCCGCTGCAAGACAACGCCCCCGGCGCTCGGCGGCAGGCACGGCCCACCGCGTCTGCGCGCTTCGCACACCGCCACGACCGTTCGCCCGCATACCTGCCCTGCAGGGACGGCGGACGGCACGATCGGATCCGTAGGCTTTGCGCAGGAAGGCACCGGAGGCAGTCCCATGACAGAACTCAAAATCCACCGTCCCGTCCATTCGGCTTCGGCACGCCCGCAGCCTTCGCCGGACACCGGCGGCCCGGGCGCTGGCACGGCAGCCGGGTCGGCCCCGTCCGCGAGGGGGCCGGCAGGCCTGGCGCAGCGGGTTTCCGGCCGGGTGCCGGCGAACGGCGGCCGTGCGCCCCGTGCACCGATGCCCGGGGCCCATCGCCCGATGCCCAAGCCGGTGCCTTACCACTCGCAGAAACCGGACCGTTCATTGGACTGCCTCAATCTCTTGGTGCCTTACCCGAGCGGTTGGGGGTGGCCCGGCATGGTGATCGAATGCCGCCATCTCGCGCTGACCTGGGTCATGCAGGCGGCCGGGGCCGGCAAGCCGGACTATGCCGATTTCAGCTCGGTGCCAGCGATCGCCAGGAGCGTGCAGCCGCAGGCCAATGCGCTCTACGAAATCCTGATGACCCACGCGCCCGAAGTGCACATGGCGGCGCTGGAGGATATCGGCCGATTCGCGGCCGGGCAATTGAAGGCGATGGCGTCCGCCGGCGCGCCCGCGGCCAAGCAATTCCTCTTCTGCTCGGGCGGCCATGCCATGGCGCTGGAGCTCAAGGTCAAGCAGGGGGCGGAGGGGCCGCGCTTTGTCGCCAATTTCTACGACCCCAACATCACGGCGAACCACAAGCGGGTGGCCAGCCACGACCTCGCCCATGTGGAGGCCCTGCGGGTGGAGGACCTGGTCGAAGATGCGTTGGCCAAGCATTACTTCGGCAACGAGTCCGCCGTGCTGATGGTCGCGTTGCCGCCCGGCGACCTGGAGGCGCTGCCTCCGGCCCCGCACGGCGGCACCCAAAGGCGGTTGGCCGGACCGACACCGCCCGTGGATGCGGGGGTGATCCACCAGCTCCTGACCACCAACATGGCGGGCACGCTGCGCGACATCGCGCCCCGGATCGCCCAACTGGCCCGGCGCGACCCCGAGGCGGCCGAGCGCGTGCTGGAGGGGCGCTCCTGCATGGGGCTCTCGGGGATCAGCAAGGCCCTGGAAAGGAGCTCGGCCGCGGCGGTGGGCGCGTACATCGATCTGGTCGCCTCGAGCCCATTGCCTCTCGCGGCAACGGTGCGCCTGCTGACGCCGCGGCTTGCCGACGGCCAACTGGGCCTGGCGCTGGCGCTTAGATCCGCCGAGCCCGAAACGGTGCAGGCCTACCTCGACGGGCTGGACAGGCATCCCCAACTGAATGACCACCACCGGGCGGGGCTGCTGGGTGTCCGTGGGGCGGAAGGCCGCACGGCGCTGGGCCAGGGAATGCGCACGGGCCGGGCGGACAACATCCAGGTGCTGGTGGACCGGATCGCGCAACTGGACGTGCCCTCCCGCACGCGGTGCGTCCTGCTGTGTACCCCGCATGACGGCGGTGGCCCGTGCCTGGCCCAGGCCCTGCGGGACAACGCGGCGGACCGGGTGGCCGCCTATGTCGAGGCGGTGCTGGCCTCCCCCATGCATGCGCGAGAGAAGGCCTACGTGCTGGGGGCCGGGCTGCCGGCCGGTGAACTGCTGGCGCAAGCGCGGTCACACGACGCCCGGCAGGCCCTCCACGCCTACCGCAGTGCCATCGAGCAATCCACCCTGCCGGCTCGGGAGAAATCGCTGTTGCTGGGGTAGCGCGGCGTCCGCTCGCTCAATCCCCCAGGAGTTCTCCCACGGGCCGCAGGTCTTCCACGCGGTCGCACACGGCCTTGACCACCATCATCACGGGGATGCCGAGCAGCACGCCCCACAGGCCCCAGAGCCAGCCCCAGGCGAGCACGCTCACGAACACCGCCACGGGGCTCATGCGGCTCGTGCGGCTGGTGAGCCAGGGCGTGAGCAGGTTGCCCACCAGGGTGTGGATCAGCAGCGATGCGCCGCCGATGGCCAGCGCCATGTCCACGGTGCCGAACTGCAGGAAGGCCACGAGCGCCGAAGCGCCCGTGACGACGATGGAGCCGATGTAGGGCGCGAGGTTGAGCACGCCCGCCACCACGCCCCAGACGATGGCGTTCTCCAGGCCGAGCAGGGCGTAGGCGATGCCGGTGCCGACCCCCACCAGCACGCTGGTGCCGGCCTGCACCAGCATGTAGCGCTGGATCTGGGCGGTGATGTCGTCCAGCACTTCCATGGTGATCTTGCGGCGCTCCAGGCTCTGGCCCGCGATGCGCACGAGCTTGCGGCGGAACAGGTTGCCCGAGGCGAGCGAGAAGAAGGTGAGGAACACGACCACGGTGAGCTGGCCCGCGGCCGAGACGAGGCCCACGGTGCCGGTCCACACGTAGTCGCGGATGTTGAACGGGGGCCGCTCGATCACCACGCGCTGCACGCCGCGCCGTGTCTGCGGGGGGATGCTCTCGGTGGCGGCCTGCTCGATCTGGCTGGCGGCCTTCTGCATGGTGTCGAGGGGGCTGGGGCCGAGGGCGTTGAGGCGCATGGCGTCGCGCACCTTGCGCGCGGCCACGGGCAGGGAATCGACCAGTTCGGCCGCGCCGTCGGAGAGCGACCAGGCCGCGCCCCCGAGCCCGCCGACGATGCCCATCAGCAGCACGCCGGCACCGAGCCAGCGCGGGATGTACCAGCGCCGCAGTGCGGTCACGAGCGGTTGCAGGGCCATGGTGAGCAGCACGCTCAGCATGAGGGGAATGAATACCGCGCTCGCCCAGTGCAGCAGCGCCAGGGCGGCGAAGAGGGCGAGCAGGGCGAGCGAGACGTTGCGCACGTCCACCGGCATGTGGAGGATCACGCGCGGGATGTCGGCGGCTTCCATGGGCGGGGGCGGCGGATCGGCCGGCGCGGGGGCCGGGGCGGGCGGCTCGCGCACCGGCGGCTCGGCCGGGGGCGGCGGGTCGCCGGCCGGCACGGGCTCGGGCGGCGGATCGCCGGCAGGGGGAGGTGGGGCCTCCGCCGCCGGCGGTGCGGCGGAGGCGGGAGGGAGCGGAACCAGGAGGGGGGCGGAAGTCTGCATGCGCGGATTGTGGCGCGGCGCGTGCCCCTTTCCGCGTAGGCGGGGACCCGGCGCGCGCATCGGTGCGGCGCTGCCGCCGCACAAGTAGATGGAGAAACCGCCGCTGTTCGGGCCATGCCGCCGGCGCCCGGCCGCTAGCATGCAGGCCATGCAATCCGAGGAAAGGCACGCGCGCATGACCACCGATGCGGGACCCCCGCCGTCCCCTGCTGTCCACCGGCCCCGGCCGGCCCTGGCGGCCGCGCTGCTGTGCGCTGCCGCCCTCGCGGGCTGCGCCGCGCCGCCGGACCTGCCCCAGCCCCGGGCGCACGCCCCTTCGGAGCAGAAGACCGCGCGCGCCGTCCACCACTGGGACGTGCTCGCCGCCGACGTGGCGGCCCGCACGGCCGCCAAGCTGCGGGAATGGCCCGCGGGATCGCACCCCATCCACGTCGTGCCGGCCGCCGGGGCGGGCGAGGACGGCGGCTTCGGCACCGGCTTCCGCACGCTGCTGGCCACCCACCTCGTGGAACGCGGCCTGACCCTGGCCACCCAGCCCACGGGCGTGCGGCTGTCCGTGGGCGTGCAGGTGGTGCAGCACGTGGCGCCGCCGGGCGACGGGGCGCGCCCCGTGCTGCTGGGCGAGGGCGTGAGGGTGGCCCGCGATGCGTCGATGGAAAACGGCGACTATGCGTGGGCACCCGCCGCCGCGGCCACCAGCCCCGCCGAGGCCGGCCGCCCCGTGCCGGGCCGGCAGGCGCTGGCACGCGGGCCCGCCCGTACCGAGATCCTGGTCACGACCTCGCTGGAAAGCGAAGACCGCTACCTGGCCCGCACGAGCGACGTGTATTTCATCGACCAGGCCGATGCCGCGCTCTACCTGCCCGCGCCGGCCGCGCCCGTGGGCCCGCCGCCCGTGGCGGTGAAGACCTGGCAGGTGGTATCCCCATGAGCGGCCCGATCCCGATGGCCGAAACCGCTTCGCCCCGCCGCACCTGGCTGCGCGCCGGCCTGGCGGGCGCGGCGGCCGTGCTGCTGCCCGGCTGCGCGCGCTACTACTACGGGCAGGCCGCCGCGCCGGCCGGCGGCGGTGGCGGCGCGCTGGCCGCGCTGGGCCTGGGCAGTTCGCCCGCGCAGGCCCTGCTGGAAGCCAACTACGCGGCCACCGACGCGCTGCTGCAGCAGGCGCCGCAGCTCGACCCGCGCCAGCCCGTGCTGGTGGGCACGCTGGTGCACATCGACCGGCTGGAGGAATCGTCGCGCCTGGGCCGGCTGTGCTCCGAGCAGATCGCCGGGCGGCTGGTGCAGCGCGGCGTGCGCGTGACCGAACTCAAGATGCGCCAGAGCCTGGCGATGGTGCCGGGCCAGGGCGAGCTGCTGCTGACGCGCGAGGTGCGCGAGGCGAGCCGCGCGCAGTCGGCGCAGGCCGTGGTCGTGGGCACCTATGCCGCCACGGCGCAGTCGGTGTTCGTGGGCCTGAAGCTCGTGGCGCCCGAAGGCAACGCCGTCATCGCCGCGCACGACTACGTGCTGCCGGTGGACGACAACGTGCGCATCCTGTTGTCGATGCGCTGAGCGCCAAGGGGCGGCTCGCGGCGTGCCGGGGAAAAAAAAGACCCGGCACGGGGCCGGGCAAGGGGGATGTTTTTTGCTATTGAATATATAGCAAAGAATTCAATGTTTGCGGCGGCATGGAGGCAATCCGATGCCGAGTCCAGGATCAGTGCAGCATCAGGGCGCCGGCCGACTTGCTCTTGCCGGCGCGGGCGGGCGGGTTGCACAGGCCGCAGGTGTAGTTGCGGGCGTTCTCGTATAGCTCGGTCACGAAGCGGCCGCCGCAGGTGGAGCATTCGGTGCGGGTGAGCATGCCGGCGTCCACGAACTTGATGAGGCGCCAGGCGCGCGTGAAGGACAGCAGCGGCTCGATCTCGGCGGTGGCCACCTGTTCGCTGTAGAGGCGGTAGGCCTTGGTCAGCAGTTCCACCGAATCCAGGCTCACGCCCTTGGAGAGGTATTCGTAGATGTTCAGGAACAGCGAGCTGTGGATGTTTTCCTGCCACGTCAGGAACCAGTCGGTCGAAAAGGGCAATTGGCCCTTGGACGGCGACTTGCCCGCGATTTCCTTGTAGAGCCGGATCAGGCGCTCGTACGAGAGGGTCGTCTCCGATTCCAGCACCTGCATGCGCGCGCCCATCTGGATCAGCATGGCGGCGCGTTCGATCTGCTTGGACTCGTTGAGGACGCTCTTGGCGGGGGCGGCGGCTGCGGTCATGGCGGTCTTTCGGGGCAGGTGGACGGGAAGAAGGCGGGAAGCGGGAGCGGCGGGCGGCCGCTCAGAGCACTTCGGAGACGCGGCTGGCCATCAGGATGTTGGCGTGCAGCGTGTTGGTGGCTTCGTTGCCGACCTTCTTGGGGGTGTTGTGGTTGGTGAGCAGGCTCCAGACGAGGTTGTCGTCCACGCGGAAGCTGCACAGCAGGGTGTTGCGGGAGGCCAGCTTGAGCACCTGCGCGGCCGAGAGGGACGCGAGGATGTCGGCGGCGTCTTCGTTGATGCCCAGACGGAACACGGCTTCGGCCTTGTCCTGACGGATCAGGGTCTGGGCCAGCATCAGGTAGGTGAGGTTGGCTTCGCGGATTTCGGCGAGAAGTTGTTCCGAGGTCATGGTGCAATCCTTTTCCATTACCAGATCCCGAGGCCCCTGGCGTTCTGCCGGTGTGTCGTGATCCGTTGAAATGGATTGTGAATTCGGTCCAATCGGAAATTAAGTCGGGGTTTGGATGTGCGTCGTGTCTCGCCGGCACGCCGCATTTGTAGGAATTTGCCTTACAAGCGCGCCAGAGGCGGGCGGCTCTCCTCCCCAGCGGAGCGTGCTGCGCGGGCGGCGCGCACGCAACGCGGCTGTGGACGGCGGGGCGATGTCTGCTGGAGTGGAATCTTTTGCGCCGGACGGGCTGAACCGGGTTCTCGGGGCCCGGATGGCGCCACCCGGCCGCGCGAAGGCGGGCCGGGCGGCCTCCGAGGCCGTCAGGCGGCCCGGACCGAGGCCGCCTGTCCGGCGGCGCGCTGGAAGCCGGCCCCGGGGTGGGGCAGGGCCAGCCGGTCGCCGCGGCCGGCCAGCTTGTGGCGCAGCGTGCCGTCGGCGTAGGCGGTCTTGTGCAGGCCGCGCTCCTGCAGTTCGGGCACGACGAGGTCGATGAAGTCGGTGTAGCTCTCCGGCACCACCGTGCGCGCGAGGTTGAAGCCGTCCACGTCCGCCTCGTCCACCCACGACTGCATCTCGTCGGCGATCTTCTGCGGCGTGCCGACCACGGTCGCGTAGCGCCCTCCCAGGGCCAGTTCCTCGACGAGGTCGCCCAGCGTGTAGTGCGGGCGGCCGTTGGTCAGGCGCCGCAGGCTGTTCTCCATGCCGTTGCTCTTGTGCTGCCCGACCAGCGGGGTGTCCCGCCGGTAGGTGGAGAAGTCGATCCCCGAGCCGGCCGACAGGTGCGCGAGGGCCGCCTCGGGGCTGGCATGGCGGCAGTAGTCCTGGTATTTCTCCTCGGCCTCGCGGCGCGTGGCGCCGGCCACGGCGGTGAGGCCGACCAGCACCTGCACGTCGTGCGGCTGGCGGCCGGCGCGCACCACCTCCTCCCGCAGCGCCCGCACCAGGGCCCGCGTCTCGGCCTTGTCCTGGGTGGACATGAACACGCACTCCGCGTGGCGCGCGGCGAAGCGCAGCCCCCGACCGGAGCTGCCGGCCTGGAAGAGCACGGGCGTGCGCTGCGGCGAGGGCTCGGCAAGGTGGTAGCCCTCCACCCGGTAGTGGCGGCCGTGGTGGCGCACCGGGTGCACGCGCGCCGGGTCGGCATAGATGCGCCGCGCCCGGTCGCGCAGCACGGCGCCGTCCTCCCAGCTGCCTTCCCAGAGCTGGTAGAGCACTTCCATGAACTCGTCGGCCCGGTCGTAGCGCTCGTCGTGCGCGAGTTGCTGCGGGGCGCCCATGGCCCGCGCGGCCGAGTCGAGGTAGCCGGTGACGATGTTCCACCCCACGCGCCCGCGTGTGAGGTGGTCCAGCGTGGAGAAGCGCCGTGCCAGCAGGTAGGGCTGCTCGTAGCTCAGGTTGACGGTGACGCCGAAGCCCAGGTGCCGCGTCACGGCGGCCATGGCGGGCACGACCAGCAGCGGATCGTTGATCGGCAACTGCACCGATTCGCGCAGGGTCACGTCGGCCGACTGCTGGTAGGTGTCGTACACGCCCACGATGTCGGCGATGAAGAGGCCGTCGAACAGGCCGCGCTCCAGCTCGCGCGAGAGGTCGGTCCAGTACTCCAGCGTGTGGTATTGGCTCGACCGGTCGCGCGGGTGCGTCCAGAGGCCGTGGTTGATGTGCCCCACCGAGTTCATGTTGAACGCGTTGAGGACGATGGGCCGGGTGCGGGGCGGGCGGCCCATCACAGCGCTCCGTGCCGCGGCGGGCGGATGCCGTTCAGCACGTAGTTGCCCACGGCGTGGTACTTCCAGCGCACGGGGTCGTGCAGGGTGTGCGTGCGCACGTTGCGCCAGTACCGGTCGAACCCGTGCTCGGCCGTGGTGGCCGACGTGCCGCCCAGCTCCAGCAGCTTGTTGGCCGCCAGCAGGCCGGCGCGGTGCGCGAGGGCGCGCGCCTCGGCCACCGCCACCGAGGCGGCGGCCACGGAGTCTTCACCGGGCGCCTGCTGCGCGGCATCGACGAAGCGGCCCGCGCGCCGCAGCAGCGCGCGGGCCGCGTGCAGGCGCACGTCCACGTCGCCCACGGCATGCAGCGTGAGCGGATCGTCGGCGGCACGCTCGACCTGCGCGTCGATCCAGGGGCGCGCGCGGGTGCGCAGGAAGGGCAGCGTGGCCTGCAGCGCGCCTTCGCCGATCCCCAGGTCGATGGCCGCGTGCATGATCTGCGCGAACGGGCCGATGGGGGTGGGCCGGTCGAAGCTGGCCTGGAACGGCACGATCCACTCGGGCTCCACGCGCACGCCCTCCAGCCGCACCGATCCGCTGCCGGTCACGCGCTGGCCCATGCCGTCCCAGTCGTCCTCCACCGTCACGCCCGGCGCGCCGCGCGGCACGAAGACGATGACGCTCGCCTCGCTGCCGTCGTCCCGCTGCTGCATGGCCTGCGTGGGAATCCAGTGCGCGAAGAGCGCGCCGGTGCAGTAGAACTTGTGCCCCTGCAGCACCCAGCCGCCACCCGCGCGTTCGAGGCGGGTGCGGCGCCGGTAGTCGCGGTGCCCGGTCTCGGAGAGCGCGTTGCCGAAGCGTTCGCCCTCCAGCACGCGGCCGTAGAAGAAGCGCTGCTGCGCGGCGCTGCCGCCCACGCGCAGCACTTCGAGCGCATAGAAATGGTTCTGCGGGATGTGGCCCAGCGAACCGTCGGCCGCGGAGACGGTGGCGATGGCCTGGGCCAGCGTCCAGGCGTCCGCGCCCGGCCCGCCATGGGCCTGCGGCACGGTGATGCCCCAGAGGCCGCTGGCGCTGTAGTCCTCGATCTCGGCCCAGGGCAGCCGGCGCTCGCGGTCGCGCACCAGGGCCTGCGGGGCCCAGGCATCCGCCAGCGCGCGGGCGGCGGCGAGCGTGGCCGCGGGCGTGGCCAGCACGGGCGGGCGCCGTGCCGGCTGAGGCGGCGGGGGCGTCGGCAGGGCCGCGTGGGCCTGGTGGAGGGAGTGCTGTTCTTGCGGACTGTTGGCGGTCATGGGGTGGCGGGGGCGTCGGTGCGGGGTGCAGGTGTGCGTCAAGCCGGTGGGCGCGCTAATTCCACTGGTGGCGGCGCGGAGCCTCGCCGTTCAGGACGAAGCGGCCGATCAGGTGGTATTTCCAGCGCACGGGGTCGTGCAGCGTGTGCACGCGGGCGTTGCGCCAGTGGCGGTCCAGGTTGTGCGCGGCGCGCACCGAGGAGGTGCCGGCCAGCTCCAGCAGGTGTTCGCCGGCGCGCAGCGCGGCTTCGGTGGTCAGCACCTTGGCGCGCGCCACCGCCACCGAGGCCTCGGCACTGTCCGCATCCGTGATCTGGCGCTGCGCGAGCGCATCCAGCAGGTCCGCGGCTTCGGCCAGCACCTCGCGCGCGGCGTGTACGTCGATGGCCAGCGCGCCCACCTCGTGCAGGATGTGCGGGTCGTCGTGGGCATGCTCCAGGCCCGAATCGATCCAGGGGCGGGTCTTGTCGCGCACATAGGCCAGGGCATCGTCCAGCGCGCCTTCGGCGATCCCCAGGTCGATGGAGGCCTGCAGCAGTTGCGAGAACGGGCCGGCCAGCGTCGGCCGGTCCTGTCCCGCGTGCAGCGCGACCACGTCGTCGTCGCCGACGGGGACGTTCTCCAGCACCACGCTGCCGCTGGCGGTGGTGCGCTGGCCGAAGGCGTCCCAGTCGTCGATCACGCGCACGCCGGGCGCCGTGCGGCGCACCCAGACCTGCACGGGCCGGTCCAGCGCGTCCACGGCGCGGAACGGCATCCAGTGGGCGAACATCGCGCCGGTGGAGTAGTGGCGCGTTCCGCTGGCGCGCAGCACGCCCTGCGCATCGCGCTCGACGCGCGCGGTGGCCTGGTTCACCAGCGCGGCGCGCGCCTTGCGCTCCGGCCCGGCGTTGCCCAGGCGGTGGCCTGCCAGCACGTCGGCGAAGAACCGCCGGCGCTGCGATTCGCTGCCGAACTCCACCAGGTGCCGGACCAGCGCGTAGTGGTTCTGCGGGATCTGCCCGAGCGAGGCGTCGGCCGCGCACAGGATGGCGAACACCTCCATGAGCGTGCGGAACGACGCGCCCAGCCCGCCATAGGCGCGCGGCACGCTGATGGCGCCCAGGCCGCTGGCCGTGTGGCGCTCGATCTCGTCCCACGGCAGGCGGCGCTCGCGGTCGCGCACGGCCGCCTCCTGCCGGAAATCCCGGGCCAGGGCGCGCGCCACGTCCAGTGCCTCGGCCTCGCTGGCGATGCGGTGGGGCGGGCGCGGCGGCAGCGGGAGCCGGCCGCCGGCGGAAAGGTCGTCGAGGGGATGGGATGCCATGCGGTGCGGGTCCGGCGGGGGAGGGATCGGGGCCAGGGCGGGGTATCAGCGGGAGCGCAGCCTGCGCACGAAGGCGTCGCCGGTGGACTGCACCACCGTGACCAGCGCGATCAGCACCGCGATGACGATCACCATCACCTGCGTGTCGAAGCGCTGGTAGCCGTAGCGGATCGCGAGGTCGCCCAGGCCGCCCGCGCCCACGGCGCCGGCCATGGCCGAGGCGCCGATCAGCGCCACCAGCGTGATCGTGAAGCCGCCCACGATGCCGGGCAGCGCCTCGGGCAGGTAGACGTGCCGCACGATGTGCCACTTGCGGCAGCCCATGGCCTGCGCGGCCTCGATGAGGCCCTTATCCACCTCGCGCAGGCTGACCTCGGCGATGCGCGCGAAGAACGGCGTGGCGCTGATGGACAGCGGCACGATGGCCGCCCACACGCCGATGGTGGTGCCCGCCACGATGCGCGTGAACGGGATCAGCGCCACCAGCAGCACGATGAAGGGCGTGGCCCGGAAGCCGTTGACCACGCTGCCGGCCACGCGGTGCACGCGCGGCGACGCGAGGAAGCCGCCCGGCGCGGTCACGATCAGCAGCACGGCGAGCGGAATGCCCGCCAGGAAGGCGGCCGTGCCGGAGACGCCCACCATCAGCAGGGTATCGGCCAGCGCCTGGCCGTAGCGCTCGGGGGGAATGGACAGGGACAGGCTCAGGCTCATACGGTTGCGTGGTCTGGAAGGTCGGGAGGCACTGCCGCCTCGGCGGCGGCATGGCCGATCACCTCGATGGAGTGCGCGATGGCGCCGGGGCCGTGCGTCAGCGCGGCGAAGTCGGGCAGCGGGCCGCCGCTGCCCACCGCCAGCAGCAGGTGGCCCTGCGCATGGCCCTGGATGCGGTCCACGCCGCCGTGCAGCAGCCGCACGCCGGGCGGCAGGGCCTGCGCGATGCGGGCCAGGTCGGGCTCCAGGCCGCCTTCGCCGCTGTAGCCCAGTTGCAGGATGCGCTCGTGCGCCCCTTCGGGCGGCTGCGCGTGCAGCCGCGCGCGCAGGTCGTCGGGCAGACCCTGGCGCAGCGGGGCCAGCAGGGCGCGCGTGGCATCGTGCCGGGGCGCGCCGAACACCTGCCACACGGGGCCCAGCTCCGCGATGCGGCCCTGCTCCAGCACCAGCACCTGGTCGGCGATCTCCCGGATCACGCTCATCTCGTGGGTGATGAGGATCACCGTGATCCCGAGGCGGCGGTTGATGCCGCGCAGCAGTTGCAGGATGGAATGCGTGGTCTCGGGATCGAGCGCCGAGGTGGCCTCGTCGCACAGCAGGATCTCCGGGTGCGTGGCCAGCGCGCGGGCAATGCCCACGCGCTGCTTCTGCCCGCCCGAGAGCCGGCCCGGGTACGCGCGGTGCTTGTCCTCCAGGCCCACGAGCGCCAGCAGTTCGTGCACCCGCTGCGTGACTTCCGCCGGTCGGACGCCCGCCACGCGCAGCGGCAGCGCGATGTTGTCGAACACCGTCTTGGCCGACAGCAGGTTGAAGTGCTGGAAGATCATGCCGATGCGCCGGCGCAGGCCCACCAGCGCGTCTTCGTCGAGCGTGCCGATGTCCACGCCGTCCACCAGCACCTGCCCGCTGGTGGGGTTCTCCAGCCGGTTGATGGTGCGCAGCAGGCTCGACTTGCCGGCACCGCTGCGGCCGATGATGCCGAAGATGCTGCCGGCCGGGATGTCCAGGTCGATGCCTTCCAGGGCGGCCACCTCGCCCGCGGGCGAGGCGTACACCTTGCCGACGCCGCGCAGCGCGACGGAGCCGGCGCCTGCCGGCAGGGGGCTTTGCGCCGCAGTGCCGTGTGAAGGCTGCGGCCGGGGGGGCGCGGCGGTGCGGGCTGCCGCAGGGGCCTGCGGCAGCGAGGCCGGACTGCGGCGCAGCACGGAGGAATAGGCCATGCGGTGCACTCCCGGGGTCAGCGCTGCCAGGGCAGCGTGTAGAGGTTCTGGTTGCCGCCGAAGCGGTCGCTGATCGTCTGGCGCACCGTGGCCGACTGCTGGAACAGCGTGACGAACTTGCGCAGCGCGGGGTCCTGCGCCCGGTCGGTGCGGGCCACGAAGCCCATGGCGTAGAAGGTGTCGTCGATGCCCGAGTACAGCAACCCCTTGCCCGCCTGCTCCTTGCGCCCGGCGTTGACGAAGTAGCTGGGCCAGACGACGGCCAGGTCCACGTCGCGCAGCGAATGGATCAGCTGCGGCCCTTCGATCTCGAAGAACTTCAGGCCCTTCGGGTTCTCGACCACGTCGTCCAGCCGCGCGCCCGCGGCGGTGCCCTGGCGCAGCTTGACGAGCCCGGCCTTCTGCAGGAGCAGCAGCCCGCGCCCCTGGTTCACGGGGTCGTTGGGAAGGGACACCTTGGCGCCGCGCGGCAGCGCATCGATCGAGGCGTGCCGGTCCGAATAGAGGCCGATGTTCTGCAGCAGGCCCAGGCCGATGACCTGCAGCCGGTAGCCGCGCTCCTTGATGGCGTTGTCCAGGAACGCCTGGTGCTGGAAGAAATTGAGGTCGGCGTCGCCGTGGTTCACCGCTTCGTTGGGGAGCGTCCAGTCGGTGAACTCCACGAGCCGGATGTCCAGCCCGTTGCGCCGGCCCTCTTCGACGAGCGCCTGCACGGCATCGGAGGTCACGCCCGGCGTGGAGGCCACGCGCACCACGCTCTGCGCGTGGGCGCCGGCCGCAAGGCCCAGGGCCAGCCCGAGGCCTGCGACGCCGCGCAGCAGGTGCCGCCGTGCGGGGGAGGCGGGTGCCGCCATCGTCAGGGCATCCGCTTTCATGAACGGGTCCAGGCCAGCGTGTAGAGGCGCTCATCGTTCGAGAACGCGCGCCGCGTCTCGCCCTTCACGGCCTGCGAATTCTGGTAGATGCGCACGAAGCGCTGCACCAGCGGGTCGTTCACGCGGTCCTGCCGCACCACGAACTGGATCGCGAACTGCGCGTCCTCGATGCCCGAGTAGGCGAGGCCGCTGGACGGATCGAAGGCCTTGGCCGCCACGATGAAATGCGGGTAGCCCTGCGCGATGTCCACGTCGGGCGTGATGCGCACGAGCTGCGGCCCTTCGACCTCCACGAAGGTGAGCTTCTTGGGGTTCTCTGCGATGTCGTTCAGCGTGCCGAGGTAGCCTACGTCCGGCTTCAGCTTGATGAGCCCCACCTTCTGCAGGAGCAGCAGCCCGCGGCCCTGGTTCACCGGGTCGTTGGCGATGCCCACCTTGCCGCCCGTGGGCACGTCCTCGACCTTCTTGTGCTTGAGGGAGTAGAGGCCCACGTTGGCGAGGATGCCGGTGCCCGCGCTCGCGAGCTTGAAGCCCTGCTTCTTGATCGCGTTGGTCAGGAAGGGCTGGTGCTGAAAGTAATTGATGTCGATGTCGCCCGCGTTCAGCGCCACGTTGGGCGTGGTCCAGTCGGTGAACTCGATCACCTCGACCTGCAGGCCCTGCGCGCGCGCCTCCTTGGCGGCCACGTTGACGGAATCGGCGTAGGCGCCGGGCACCACGCCGATGCGCAGCTTGTCGGCCGCGAGGGCCGGGGAGAGCGCGGCCAGGCCCAGCGAAGCGGCGGTGGCTGCGGCCGCGATCAGGCGGCGGCGGGAAAGGGGGACGGTCATCGTTCGATCCTCGGGCTGCGGGTGCCGCCACGCGGTGCTGCCGGGGGGCAGGGCGGGCGGTGCTGCAGCCATTCTGGCGACGGGTTTTCCCCGTGGGATCGAAGATTTCCGGACTAGGTTATGCCGTTTTCATCGGAGAGGGGCGGTGGCCCGGGCGCGCGCCGGAGCGGCGCGCAGGGCACCGGGCGCAGGCAGGGACACGCGCCTCAGCCGCGTTCCACCGGGCGCGCCGCGTCGCTGCACCATTCGCTCCAGCTGCCGGCGAAGAGCGTGCTCCCGCCCAGCCCCGCGAGCTGCATCGCGAGCAGGTTGGGCACGGCGCTCACGCCGCTGCCGCACTGGTGCACCACGGTGGCGGGATCGCGGCCTGCGAGCAGGGCGTCGAACTCCGCGCGCAGCTGCGCGGCGGGCTTGAAGCGCCCATCGGGGCCGATGTTCTCGGTGAAGGGCCGGTTGAGCGCGCCGGGGATGTGGCCGGCCACGGGGTCGAGCGGCTCCACCTCGCCGCGGTAGCGCGCCGGGGCGCGGGCATCCACCACCGTCTGGCCGGGTTGGCCGAGGGCGGCCTGCACGTCGGCCGCGGTGGCTAGGCGCTGCAGCGGCTCGCCCACCGCGAAATTGGCCTGGAAGTGCGCGGGCTCCTCGCCGGTCGCGACCTCGCCACCGGCTTCCTCCCAGGCCTGCAGGCCGCCGTCCAGCACGGCCACGGCTTCGTGCCCGGCCCACTGCAGCATCCACCAGAGGCGGCCGCAGTAATTGGCGCCATTGCGGTCATACACCACGGCCTGCATGCCGTTCGAAAAACCGACGGACGAGAGCCAGGTGGCAAAGCGCTCGCGGTTGGGCAGCGGGTGGCGGCCGCCCGAGGCCGGGCCATCGCCTTCTGTGGCTACCAGCATGCCGCCCGCGCCGGGCGCGCCGTGCTTGGCGCTCAGCGCCTCGTCGAGGTGCGCGTACACCGCGCCGGGGATGTGCGATTCGAGGTACTGCTGCGCGCCGCGCGAAGGCTGCGACAGATCGAAGGTGCAATCGAAGACCATCACGGGAGCGCCGCTCGCGCGCAATGCCTTCAGTTCTTGGGCGGAGATGAGGGTGGTGTAGGCCATGGTGCGGTCAGGGAAATGAAAGCCAAAGGGACGGACGCGCGGCAAGCCGTTCCAGGGCGTTGCCGGCGGGGCCATTGTGCAGCGCACGGGCGGGCCCGCGGCGTCGGCGCATGCCGCAGGACGCAAGCGCGGTCTCTCAATGCTCCTCGGCCGGGGCTCCGGGCGCGGCGCGGGCGCGCAGCACCGTCGCCACGATGCCGCTGCCCACGATCAGCGCCATGCCCGCCCAGCCGATGGCGGGGATGTCGTCGCCGAAGAGCTGCACGCTGTAGAGCGCCGCGAACACGATGCCCGAGTACTGCAGGTTGGCGACCACGAGCGTGCCGCGCGGCGTGCGGGCCCGTGCATAGGCACGGGTCATGCAGAGCTGGCCGCCGGCCGCGAGGATGCCGATGGGCAGCAGCCACAGCGCGGGCCAGCCCGGCCAGGGCGACGTGCCCGTGAGCAGCATCGCCCCGCCGCCGGCCACGGCCGAGCCCACCGCGAAATAGAACACCGTGCGCGTCTCCGGCTCGCCGATGCGCGACAGCGCCATCACCTGCATGTACGCGAATGCGGCGGACAGGCCCGAGAGCAGGCCGATGAGCCCGGCGAACATCTGGTTGGCGTCCAGGCTGGGGCGCAGCATCATCACCACGCCCGCGAAGCCCGCGAGCACGGCCATGACCAGCGGGGCCTGCAGCGGCGGCCGTACCGCTCCCGCGGCGGGCCGCCACGCCAGCAGCGCGCCGCCCACGATGAACGCGGCGATCCAGACGCTGCTCATGTAGTTGAGCGTCATGGCGGTGGCGAGCGGCAGGTGGGCGATGGCGTAGAACCACGCGCCCAGTGACGCCACGCCGATCAGGCTGCGCCATGCATGCATGCCGGGGTAGCGGGTGCCCAATCCCACGCCCTGGCGCCGTGCCAGCGCCCAGAGGATCGCCATGCCGATGAGGCCCCGGTAGCACACCAGTTCGGCGGCATTGAAATGGGCCGAAGCGAGCTTCACGCACACTCCCATGGTCGCGAACAGAAAAGCGGCCAGGACCATCCAGAGAGCTTGCATGGGGGCGTAGGGCGAAAGCGGAAGAAGGGAATCGGTGGTTGCGGTGCCGGAGCGCGGCACCCTGCGGGTCCTGGCGTGCCGGTAGGGATACCGGCATGGAGCGGGTGGGCGCCTCGTCCGATGTTAGGCC
The DNA here is from genome assembly GCF_900112675.1 of Paracidovorax konjaci. GTDB lineage: Bacteria > Pseudomonadota > Gammaproteobacteria > Burkholderiales > Burkholderiaceae_C > Paracidovorax > Paracidovorax konjaci. The sequence goes on from NZ_FOMQ01000028.1 coordinate 16,273, forward strand.
AAGGGCGGGCCATTGCCCGGAAACACCGCAAAGAAATTCCTGACGGCCCTAGCGCAGCCTCGGCATGACAGCGGCCGCAGGTGGACGGCGCGCCAGGTGGTTTTCGCGCCATGCCAGCCCGATGAACAGCACGGCGGCGATGCCGAGTGAAATCAGCACCATCTTGCCCAGCAGGGGCACCAGTGCGGCGCTCGCGAGGATGGCGATCCAGGCGCAGGCGCGCATGCGGGCCGAGCGGAAGACCTTGAGCGCCGTGCCGAACGCGAATAGGTAGATCACGATGAAATTCGCATTGGCGAACTGGATCAGGCCCTCTTCGGGGATGTGGAAGAACGTGAGGCACAGCGTGAACACGCCATAGATGACGGCCAGCACGGCGAGCGCGTTGCGCGGGGCGCCCTGCGGTGCGCTCCAGCGGCCCAGTGCGCTCGGCAGCAGGCCCTTGCGGGCCAGCGAGAAGATCTGCCGCGAAGCACCCATCACCCACGAATTGACCGCCAGGAGCAGCAGAACGATCGCCACCGCGCTGCCCACTGCGGCTGCCGGCTCGCCCACCGCGATGCGCAGGATGGGCGTGAGGACTGTGGGCGCCGTGGCGCGTTCGGCCGCCGGCACGACGGACACGTAGGTCAGCGCGATCAACCCGTAGAGGCCGCTCACGATCAGCACGGCCCAGGGAATGACGCGGCGGAAGGTGCGCTCGGGGTCGCGGACCTCGCCGGCGATGGAGGAGACGTTCTCCCACCCCAGGAAGGCGAAGAAGCACACCACCATGGCGCTGCCGATGGAAGCGAAGCCCTGCGGCATGAAGGGCGTCATGGTGTCGGCGCTGCCCTGGGGCAGGGCGATGGCGATGATCGCGATGAGCCCGGCCACGAGAATGAACACCGCGGCGGATTGGATTTTTCCGCCGATTTTCATGCCCATGGCATTGAATCCCAACGCGGCCAGCAGGAATACATAACCCACCAGGGGAATCCATTGCCGGTCGAAATGCAGCAGCGAATGGAGATAATGCGCCGCGGCCAATCCCATGATGGGATCGCTCACCACGATCGAGAGGGTGAGCAGCAGCGAAAGGGTTTTTCCGAGGCGCGGGTGGAGCGATTTTTCGATGAAGGCGGGAACGCCGCCGCTCTCGGGCGCCAGCATGGCCATTTTGGCGAAGCAGACCGCCACGGGGGCCGTGACGAGCGCCAGCAGGGCCCAGGCCACCACCGAGGCGGGGCCTGCGATCTGGGCTGCGATGCCCGGGATGATCAGCACCCCGGCGCCGGCCACGGAAGAGATATAGAAGGCCAGCAGTTCGCGGCTGCCGATATGGCGTTGCAGTTGCACGAGGATTTCCCTTGAATGGTGGGTGGTGTCTCCTGGTGCACGCGGGCGAAATCGATAATCGCCGCGCAATATTCTTTTATTGCTGCCGGCGATTCTAGGGTGGGGTCATGGGTATTTCCCCGGAGTTTCCCATGCGTATGTTTATCGATGGGATGGCGTCATTTTTGGTTATGCGCCAATATGTGTCGGCCATGCATCGGCGTCATATATGCCGGGATCGAATATCGGCCGCTATAGGGCGCATTCATTCTCCGCATGGCCCGCGGTGCGCGGGGAAGCGTTCTTTGCGTACGCAGTTTTGCGGTCAAGGGAGATGCGGCGGGCATGAGAAAGCCGGCCGGGGAGGGACTCCCGGGCCGGCTCGGCAGGATGATGGGGCAGGGCGGCGCGGCCCTGCGTCGAAACCCTTGTTTCAGCGCTGCGGTACGGCGTCTCCCATGGCGTCGCGGTACCACTCGTGGAAGTGCTGCATACCGTCCTCCATGGGGCTCTGGTAGGGGCCGACCTCGTTGTCGCCGCGTTCCAGCAGCGCCTTGCGGCCGGCATCCATGCGCTCGCCGATCTCGTCGTCCTCGATGCAGGTTTCCATGTAGGCCGCCTGCTGCGCTTCGACGAATTCGCGCTCGAAGGCCGCGATTTCCTCGGGGTAGTAGAACTCCACCATGTTGAGCGTCTTCGTCGGGCTGACCGGGTGCAGCGTGGAGACCGTGAGCACGTGCGGATACCACTCCACCATGATGTGGGGGTAGTAGGTGAGCCAGATCGCGCCGCGCTCGGGCATGCGGCCTTCGCGGTAGTTCAGCAGCACCTCGTGCCACTTGCGGTAGACATCCGAGCCCGGCTTGGCGAAGGTGGAGGCCACCCCCACAGTCTGCACGGAGTAGTGCTTCTGGAACTCCCAGCGCAGGTCGTCGCAGGTGACGAAGTTGCCCAGGCCCGGATGGAACGGGCCCACGTGGTAGTCCTCCAGATAGACCTCGATGAAGGTCTTCCAGTTGTAGTTGCACTCGTGCAGCTCGACCTTGTCGCGCACGTAGCCCTCGAACGACAACTCGGCCACCGGGCCCATGCCGGCCAGGTCGGCGGCGATGTCGCGGCCGTTGTCCTCGAAGAGGAGGCCGTTCCACTCGCGCAGCGCGTAGTTGTTCAGGTCAAGGCACGGGTCGTGCGAGAAGTGCGGCGCGCCCAGCAGTTCGCCCTGGGGCGAATAGGTCCAGCGGTGCAGGGGGCACACGATGTTGCCCGCCGCATGGCCCTTGCCGCTGCCGCGCAGGTTGCCGCTGCCCTGGAGCATCACGGCCTGCCGGTGGCGGCACACGTTGGAGACCAGTTCGACCCCGCCCTGCGCGTTGCGCACCAGGGCGCGGCCCTGTCCTTCCTGCGGCAGCGCGTAGTAATCGCCCGGCTCGGGCACGCTCAGCTGGTGCCCCACGTAGCGGGGCCCGCGCTGAAAGATGGTGTCCAGCTCGCGCCGGAACAGCGCATCATCGAAATAGCTTGAAACTGGTAGTTGGCTTGCGGCCTGCTGCAGTTGAAGACTTAAATCAGACATGGGTGACCTGACCTAAAGACTCCCCACAGGGAGGGTGCGCGTGCGCACGGGGGACGTGGAAAAAACGAAACCGGCCGAGCAAATTACCCACAGCCGGTTCGACGAAAGAAATGGGATTGTAGCCAATGGGGTTATTTCCGCGCCCCGCATGCGTGTATTGCGCGAGAAGGCGCAGCCGCGTGCGGGACAGGGGGCGCGGGTGGGCGCGGCAGGGGCATCGGGGGCTGCGCCTAAAATGGCCCGTTTTACCTGCGCTGTCCGGCGCCGCCCTCCATGCCCAAGGCTTCTCCCACCGCTCCCGCCCCCCAGCCCGCCGAACCCGCCAGCTACGAAGCCGCGCTGGAAGAGCTGGAGCAGCTGGTGGGCCGCATCGAGTCGGGCCAGTTGCCGCTGGAGCAGATGCTGGCCGGCTACCAGCGCGGCGCGGAGCTGCTGGTGTTCTGCCGCGGCCGGCTGGAGGCCGTGCAGGACCAGATCAAGGTGCTGGAGAACGGCACGCTGCAACCGTGGACGCAAGACTGATGGGCACCGCTTCGTTTTCCCTGCTCGCCGAAGAGGCGGGCTTCGACCTCTCTGCGTGGAGCGCCCAGGCACTGCAGCGCGTGGAGGATGCCCTCGGCGCCTGGGTGCCCGCCGATGCGCCCGGCGGCCTGGGCGATGCCATGCGCTACGCCGTGCTGGGCGCCGGCAAGCGCCTGCGGCCGCTGCTGGTGCTGGCCGCCTCCGAGGCGGTGGGCGGGCACGTGGAGGCCGCGCTGCGCGCCGCCTGCTCGGTCGAACTGATCCACGCCTATTCCCTCGTGCACGACGACATGCCCTGTATGGACAACGACGTGCTGCGCCGCGGCAAGCCCACGGTGCACGTGCAGTACGGGCAGGCGCAGGCGCTGCTGGCGGGCGACGCGCTGCAGGCCCTGGCGTTCGAGCTGCTCACGCCCGAAGCCGTGGTGCCGGACGCCGTGCAGGCGCAGCTCTGCCGCCTGCTTGCGCGTGCCGCGGGCGCCGACGGCATGGCCGGCGGCCAGGCGATCGACCTCGCGAGCGTGGGGCTGGCGCTCACCGAGGACGAGCTGCGCCGCATGCACCGGCTCAAGACCGGGGCGCTGCTGCAGGCCAGCGTGCTCATGGGCGCGGCCTGCGGGCCCGTGGCGCCGGCCGCTTGGGAGGCGCTGTCGCGCTACGGCGCGGCGCTGGGCCTGGCCTTCCAGGTGGTGGACGACGTGCTCGACGTGGTGGCCGATTCCGCCACGCTCGGCAAGACCGCCGGCAAGGATGCCGCCAGCGACAAACCCACCTACGTCTCGTTGCTGGGCCTGGACCGAGCGCGCGCCTACGCCGCCGCGCTGCGCGACGAGGCGCACGCCGCCTTGTGCGGCAGCGGCCTGCCGCGCACGCGTGCGCTGGCGGACTTGGCCGACATGGTCATCGACCGCTCGCGCTGACACTGGCGGGCGTGGCGGCGCATGCAAACCCCCATGCGCCACGCCGTCGCCCTGTCCGCTCCGCCGGCGGATGCGCCGGACTTCCCGCCGCCCGGGTGCCGGAATCCGGTGGATCCGGCCCCATGCCGTCGCCCGATGGACCTCGGCAGCTATCAAAATCAGAGCATATGCCCACGACATCCTTTCCCCTCCTGCAGACCGTGAACGAACCGGCCGACCTGCGCCGCATGTCGCGCGCCCAGTTGAAAGACCTGGCCGTGGAGCTGCGCGCCTTCGTGCTGGACAGCGTCTCCAAGACGGGCGGGCACCTGAGTTCCAACCTCGGCACGGTGGAACTCACCGTGGCGCTGCATGCGGTGTTCGATACGCCGCGCGACCGCCTCGTGTGGGACGTGGGCCACCAGACCTACCCGCACAAGATCCTCACGGGCCGGCGCGAGCGCATGCCCACGCTGCGCCAACTGGGCGGGCTCTCGGGCTTCCCGCTGCGCACCGAGAGCGAGTACGACACCTTCGGCACCGCGCACTCCAGCACCAGCATCTCGGCGGCGCTCGGCATGGCGCTGGCCGCGCGCCAGCGCGGCGAGGACCGGCATGCGGTGGCCATCATCGGCGACGGCGCCATGACGGCCGGCATGGCCTTCGAGGCACTCAACAACGCGGGCGTGGCCGATGCCAACCTGCTCGTGGTCCTGAACGACAACGACATGAGCATCAGCCCGCCCGTGGGCGCGCTCAACCGCTACCTCGCGCAGCTCATGAGCGGCCATTTCTACGCGGCCGCCAAGAACGTCGGCAAGACGGTGCTCAAGCCCGTGCCGCCGCTGCTGGAGCTGGCCAAGCGCTTCGAGCAGCAGGCCAAGGGCATGGTGGTGCCGGCCACGCTGTTCGAGAAGTTCGGCTTCAACTACATCGGCCCCATCGACGGGCACGACCTCGACTCGCTCATCCCCACGCTGGAAAACATCAAGGGCCTGAAGGGGCCGCAGTTCCTGCACGTGGTCACGAAGAAGGGGCAGGGCTATAAGCTCGCCGAGGCCGACCCCGTGGCCTACCACGGCCCGGGCAAGTTCGACCCCAGCGTGGGCATCACGCCGCCCTCCACGCCCCCGAAGCAGACCTTCACCCACGTCTTCGGCCAGTGGCTCTGCGACATGGCCGCGCAGGACGACCGCCTCGTCGGCATCACGCCCGCGATGCGCGAGGGCTCGGGCATGGTGGAGTTCGAAAAGCGCTTCCCCGGCCGCTACTACGACGTGGGCATCGCCGAGCAGCACGCCGTCACCTTCGCGGCCGGCATGGCCTGCGAGGGCGTGAAGCCGGTGGTGGCGATCTATTCCACCTTCCTGCAGCGCGCCTACGACCAGCTCATCCACGACGTGGCGCTGCAGAACCTGCCGGTGGTGTTCGCGCTCGACCGTGCGGGCCTCGTCGGCGCGGACGGCGCCACGCATGCGGGCGCCTACGACATCCCGTTCGTGCGCTGCATCCCCAACATGAGCATCGCCTGCCCCGCGGACGAGCGCGAGTGCCGGCAACTGCTGTCCACCGCGTTCGAGCAGAACCACCCCGTCGCCGTGCGCTACCCGCGCGGCAGCGGCGCGGGCGTGGCCCCGCTGCCCGGCCTGGAGGGCCTGCCCTTCGGCAAGGGCGAAGTGCGCCGCACGGGCCGGCGCATCGCGATCCTGGCGTTCGGCACGCTGCTCTACCCGGCCCTGCAGGCCGGCGAGGCGCTGAACGCCACGGTGGCCAACATGCGCTGGGCCAAGCCGCTCGACACGGCCCTGCTGCTGGAGATCGCGGCCACGCACGATGCCATCGTGACGGTGGAAGAGGGCGCCGTGATGGGCGGCGCGGGCAGCGCCGTGGGCGAGGCGCTCAACGCGGCCGGCGTGTCCCGGCCGCTGCTGCAGCTCGGCCTGCCGGATACCTTCATCGAACACGGCGATCCCGCGAAGCTGCTCGCGCTGCAGGGCCTGGATGCGGAAGGCCTCGTGCGGTCCATCACCGCGCGCTTCGGACCGGTGGGCGAATAGGCCGGAGCGGCACGTGCGGGCGCTCGCGCTCGCGCCAGCGCCTGCACGGCGGTGTTGGCCGTTCTGCCGGCCCTGGCCGGGGCGCCGAAGCTTGCAGAAGCCTGAACCCCGCGCCCACCCGCCTTTCCTTTCGCGGGAAAACCCCCAACGGCCCCCGGAGGGCCGTTCCTACAATCGTTTCCGGCTGAAACAGTCCGTGCGGGCCGCTCGGCTCCGTGATCCGGGGCCCTCCCAGCCGCCCGCACACGAGCGCTCTCGAGCGAAGCAATCATTACCGGAGATAAGTCCATGGATCGTCGTTCCATCCTCAAGCACGCGGGCATCGCCGGCGTGCTCGCGGCCGGCGCAGCCCCCGCTGTGCACGCCCAGGCCAGCATCCGCTGGCGCCTTGCATCCAGCTTCCCCAAGTCGCTGGACACCATCTACGGCACGGCGGAAGTGTTCTCCAAGAAGGTCAGCGAAGCCACGGGCGGCAAGTTCCAGATCTCGGTGCATGCGGGCGGCGAGCTGATGCCCGCCTTCGGCGTGGTGGACGGCGTGCAGAACGCCTCGGTCGAGATGGCCCACACGGCGCCCTACTACTTCTACGGCAAGGACCCGACGTTCTGCCTGGGCTGCGCCGTGCCCTTCGGCCTGAACGCGCGGCAGATGAACGCATGGATGTACGAAGGCAACGGCCTGAAGCTCATGCGCGACTTCTACGCCAAGTACAACATCATCAACCTGCCGGGCGGCAACACGGGCGCGCAAATGGGCGGCTGGTTCCGCAAGGAGATCAAGTCCGTCGCCGACCTGAAGGGCCTGAAGTTCCGCACCAACCCCTTCGCGGGCAAGGTGCTCGAGCCCTTCGGCGTGATCCCGCAATCCATCCCCGGCGCCGACCTGTACCCCGCGCTGGAGAAGGGCACCATCGACGCGCTGGAATGGGTCGGCCCGTACGACGACCAGAAGCTGGGCTTCAACAAGGTCGCGCCGTTCTACTACTACCCCGGCTGGTGGGAAGGCGGCCCGCAGCTCGACTTCTACATCAACACCAAGGCCTGGGAAGGCCTGCCAGCCGAGTACAAGGCCGTGGTGGAGGCCTCGGCCTCGCACGCCAACATCTCCATGCTGGCGAAGTACGACGCGCGCAACCCGGTGGCGATCAAGCAGCTGGTGGGTTCGGGCACGAAGCTGCGTCCGTTCACGCAGGACGTGATGAACGCGGCGTTCAAGTCGGCGCAGCAGATCTATGCGGATCTGAACAACACCAATCCGGAGTGGAAGAAGGTGTATTCGGACTATTCCAAGTTCCTGGCGGACCAGAACGCGTGGTTCCGGTTCACGGAAGGGACGTTCGATCGGTTCATGCAGGCGCAGAAGCTCTGATCTTCACTTCACAAGAAGAAGCAACGTGTTCTTTCAAGGGCGGCCTCGGTCGCCCTTTTTCTTTTTGGGTCCTGGGAGCTTCATGCCGGCGGGTTTATTGGATAGTTTGCTATTGTTTTTGTAGTTGATTGGTGGTTGCGTTGGGCTTTGCGGCTCTGCGGCTCTGCGCTGTGGCGGAGTTTTGTTTTTGGTTTGTTTCCCGGGGCCGGGTCTCGGCCCGGCGGCCGAGGCACTTTTCTTTGCTTCGCCAAAGAAAAGTACCCAAAAGAAAGGCGACCCTGCTGGCTGCGTCCCCCTTCGCCCGAGGGGCGAAGGGGGCAACCTGCGGTGCTCGGTCACGGGGCGCGGCTGCGAAACTCGCTACGCGCTGGCGCGCTGCGCTCGGACATCGCAGCCAGTCAGTTCACGAAGCGTGCGTGTCCTTCGGCACGCCCGCGCGCCCCGCGCCCTGTGCTCCTCGGCGCATCCAGAAGGGTGGGGAGTACCCGGGCCATCGCTGCGCTCGGCCTGGGATGCGCGAGTGCTACGCACCGCGCACCCAAT
>NZ_FOMQ01000015.1 GCF_900112675.1 Paracidovorax konjaci
TCGCCCACCTGCGTGGTGTTCGCCGTGCCGCCCAGGTCCGGCGTGCGCGGGCCGCTCCGGATCACCTCCTCGATGGCCGCCACGATCGCGTCGTGCGCCTGCCGCCCGGCCCCCTGGCCCTGCGTGAGGAAGTCCAGCATCAGCGCCCCCGACCACACCATCGCGATCGGGTTGGCGATGTTCTTGCCGTAGATGTCCGGCGCCGAGCCGTGCACCGGCTCGAACAGGCTCGGGAACGTGCGCTCCGGGTTCAGGTTCGCCGAAGGCGCCAGCCCGATGGTGCCCGTCGTCGCCGGGCCCAGGTCCGAGAGGATGTCTCCGAACAGGTTCGTCGCCGCCACCACGTCGAAGCGCCCGGGCTGCAGCACGAAGCGCGCCGTCAGGATGTCGATGTGCTGCTTGTCCAGCGTGATCTCCGGGTAGCCCTTCGCCACGTCTTCGGCGCGCTGGTCCCACCAGGGCATGCTGATCGCGATGCCGTTGCTCTTGGTGGCCAGCGTCACGTGCTTCTTCGGGCGGCTCTGCGCCAGGTCGAACGCGAACTTCAGCAGCCGCTCGGCGCCCTTGCGCGAGTAGACCGATTCCTGGATCACGATCTCGCGGTCCGTGCCCTCGTACATGATGCCGCCCAGCGAGGTGTACTCGCCCTCGGTGTTCTCGCGCACCACGTAGTAGTCGATGTCGCCGGGCTTCCTGCCCGCCAGCGGGCACGGCACGCCCTCGAAGAGGCGCACGGGGCGCAGGTTGATGTACTGGTCGAACTCGCGGCGGAACTTCAGCAGCGAGCCCCACAGCGAGACGTGGTCGGGCACGGTGGCCGGCCAGCCGACGGCGCCGAAGAAGAGCGCGTCCATGCCCTTGAGCTGCTCCTTCCAGCCGGCCGGCATCATCTGGCCGTGGGCCTGGTAGTAGTCGCAGCTCGCCCACTCGAAGGTGTGCAGCTCCAGCGCGAAGCCGAAGCGCTCGGCCGCCGCCTGGATGGCCCGCAGGCCCTCGGGCATGACTTCCTTGCCGATGCCGTCTCCCGGCAGCACGGCGATCTTGAAGGTGTTGGTGGTGGTGGCGTTGGGCATGGGCGTCTCCTGCGGAATGGAAGGGTCTGAACGGAACGAGCGCGCATCGGCGCTCGCGGATGGGGGGATTCTTCGGCAACACGCACCGCAATACAATCCGCCGCCCGTGGTTCCATTGTTCACACATCGTGCATAAAACGCCTGCCTCCGACGATCTGCGTGTTTTCGTGGCCGTGGTGCGCAAGGCCAGCTTCGCGGAGGCCGCCGTCGAGCTGGGCGCCTCGCCCGCCTACGTGAGCAAGCGCATCCGCCTGCTGGAGCAGGACCTGGCCGTGAAGCTGCTGCACCGCACGACCCGCCGCGTGGTGGTGACGGAGGAGGGCGAGCGCGTCTTCCATTGGGCGCAGCGCATCCTGGACGACTGGGACCAGCTCCTGCAGGAAGTGGCTGTCACGCGCCGGGAGCCGCGCGGCCTGCTGCGCGTGAGCTGCAGCTTCGGCTTCGGGCGGCAGATCGTGGCGCCGGCGCTGTCGCGGCTGGTGGAGCGGCACCCGGGTCTGCAGGTGCGGCTCGAGGTGTTCGACCGGCTCGTGGACGTGGCCGGCGAGGGATTCGACCTTGATGTGCGCGTGGGCGACGACATCGCCCCGCACCTGATCGCGCGGAGGCTGGCGGACAACCACCGCGTGCTGTGCGCCGCGCCCGCCTACCTGGCGCGCAAGGGCACGCCGCGCACGGTGGCCGATCTGGCGGGCCACGATTGCTTGGTGATCAAGGAGCGCGACCACCCGTTCGGCGTCTGGCGGCTGCGCAGCGGCGCGGTGGACGAGACGGTGAAGGTGCGCGGCCCGCTCTCGGCCAACAACGGGGAGATGGCGGTGCAGTGGGCGGCGGATGGGCGCGGCATCGTGCTGCGCTCTCTCTGGGACGTGGCGCCGGAGCTGGAGGCCGGCCGGCTGGTGCGGCTGCTGCCCGAATGGCAGCAGGAGGCCAACATCTGGGCCGTGTACCCCACGCGGCTGGACCGTTCCGCCAAGGTACGGGTGTGCGTGGAATTCCTGGAAGAGCATTTCCGCCAGGGCGGCGCGCGCCCGGGCGGAGCGGCGCCGGGATGAGCCCGGCGCCGGCCTGGATCAGCCGGCGAGTGCCGCCTTCACCGCGGCGGACACCTGGCCCATTTCGGCCTTGCCCGCCAGCTGGCTCTTCGCGGCGGCCATCACCTTGCCCATGTCGCCGGGGCCCGAAGCGCCCAGCTCGGCCACGATGGCCTTGACCGCCACGGCCACTTCTTCAGCGGACAGGCGCTGCGGCAGGTAGGCCTGCAGCACGGTGATCTCCGACTTTTCCTTGTCGGCCAGATCCTGGCGGCCCGCGCCTTCGAAGGCGGTGATCGAATCCTTGCGCTGCTTGATGAGCTTGTCGAGGATGGTCACGATGCCCGCGTCGTCGATATCGAGCGACTCGTCCGCCTTCTTCGTCGGGCGGTCGTCCACTTCCTTCTGTTTGATCGCGGCCTGCAGCAGACGGATGGTGCCCACGCGCTCGGCGTCCTTGGCGCGCATGGCGGCTTTCATGTCTGCGGTGATCTGGTCCTTGAGGCTCATGGTTTTTTCTCTCCGGGAGGAACGACAACAAAAAAGGGGGGTCGGGGGCAGGGCTCGGGGCTGGCGGCAGCCATCCGGCACCGCCGGGCAGCCGCGCCAGATCGCCGCCGAAAGCAAAAAACAAAAAAGCAAAAACCCGCGCTCGGCGTCCCTAGCGCGGGTTTTTTATGCAGTGACGCCGGCCTTGTCGGCCAGGCCGATCAGTACAGCTTCTTGGGCAGCTGCATGCTGCGAACGCGCTTGTAGTGGCGCTTGACGGCTGCTGCCTTCTTGCGCTTGCGTTCGGAGGTCGGCTTTTCGTAGAACTCACGGGCGCGCAGGTCGGTCAGCAGGCCCAGCTTTTCGATGGTGCGCTTGAAACGGCGCAGTGCCACGTCAAAGGGTTCGTTCTCTTTTACACGGATGGTGGTCATTCAGTGATGTTTCCAATATGTGCTGCCAGCGGGTTGCGAGGGAGATCGGGCCCTGCAGCCATTCGCAGCGGTTTTCCCCGTCTGTAACTAGTATTGGCCGACGGGGGTTTGCCAGCAAAGCCCGAGATTGTAGCGTCTTATCGCAGGATGTCGATCCCGTGGGTGCACGGAGGTGCCTGCCGCGCCTGTGCGCCGCGGTCCATGGCTTGGAAATTGCTATGAATCCGGGGCGAATCCGTTCGGGTTCCATCCGGCTTTTTCCTCACGCAGCAAGGGCAGCGGGCGCCCGTCCGCCGCAGCACACCATGGCATTCATGCACCGCATCTCGGGCCGGCTCGGCCGCTGGCTGGGACGGCTCAGCGTGGGCCGCAAGCTCATGCTCATCTATCTGCTGGACCTCACGGCCGTGATCTACGTCTCGGGGATCCTGATCCACGAGAAGTTCCTGGCCATCGACTTCGCGCGCAAGGAGATCGTGGGCACCGCCTACGCGGCCGTGGTGCGCGACGGGCTGATGGGCTCCTTCATGGCCGACGACCCGGTGGCGCGCGCCCGGCTGCTCGACCGGCTGGCCGCAGCGCGGTCCGCGCACGATGCCGCGCTGCGCACGGACGAGATGGCGGGGCGTTTCGCGTCGTTCCTGGAGGGCGGGCGCGAGGCACCTGCCAGCGCCCGCGCGGTGCCGCCCCAGAGTCCGGCCGAGCGCGGTGCGCTGCTGCGCGAGGGCCGGGAGCTGCTCACCACCGTGGCGAACCAGTCCAACCTGATCCTCGACCCCGACCTCGACAGCTACTACGTGATGTCGCTCACCATGCTGCGCTACCCGGAGCTGCTGCAGGTGGTGCACGACACGATGGGTTTCCTGGACGCCCGGCCGGTGCCCCGGCCGCAGGCGGTGCCCGGATCGCACCGGGCGACCGAGCTGATGACGCTGGTGGGGCGGCTGGATGCCGTGCTCGTGGGCATCGAATCGGATTTCACGCAGGCCTTCATCGCGGGGCAGCCGGCCCTGCGCGAGCGCCTGGACGGCACGCGCGGCGCGCTGCTGGCCTCGGGCCAGGCGCTGCAATCGCTGCTGCAGCAGGTGGCCCAGGGCGAGGCGGCGCCGGACACCGCCGCGTCCGAGCTGCGCGGGCGGCAACAGGCGCTGCTGGCGGCGCTGGGCGGCGCCTGGGTGGTCGGCACCGAGGCGATGGACGGCCTGCTGCAGGCGCGCGTGCACGATCTCTTTTCCCGCATGTGGCTGCACCTGGGCACGGCCGTGCTGCTGCTGGGCTGCATCCTGAGCCTGGTCACGCTGGTGGCGCGGCAGATCGCCAAGCCGCTGCAGCAGCTCGCGCGCGTGGCCGACGACGTGCGCCGCAGCGGCGACCACACGCTGCGCGCGCACTGGACCAGCGGCGACGAGATCGGCCGGCTGGTGACGGCCTTCAACGGCATGCTGGCGCAGCTCGACCGCGAGCGCGTGCTGCAGCAGGAACTGGCGGCGAGCGCACGCGCGGCCGAGGCCCAGCGCGAGCTGGTCGAGGCACTGCCGATCCCGATGGTGGTGACCTCGGTGCCCGAGCACGAGGTGCTGCACTCCAACGCGCCCGCGAGCCCCTGGCTGGGCGGCGTCACCCACGACCCGTGGCGCGCGGGGCTGGAGCCCGGCGTGCGTGCGCGCTTCTTCCAGCGGCTGGCCGACCACGGCGTGGTGGACGAATTCGAGGTGCGCTGGAAGGGCGGGGCCGAGCCGTCGTGGGCCGTGCTCTCGGCGCGGCGCCTGCGCTTCCAGGGGCGCGACGCGATGCTCACGGCCTTCGCGCCCATCAACGTGCTCAAGGTGATGGAGCAGCGGCTGGAGCTGTGGGCCAAGGTGTTCGAGGCGTCGTCCGAGGGCATCATCATCATGAATGCCGCGCAGCGCATCCTGAGCGTGAACCAGGCGTTCTGCCGCAGCACGCACTACGACTTCTACGAGGTGATCGGCGAGCAGTTGGGCCTGCTGCTCGATGCGCCCGACGAGCCCACGCCGGGTGCCGCCATCGCCCGCACGCTGGCCGAGAAGGAATCGTGGCAGGGCGAGGTGCGCTTTCGCCGGCGCTCGGGCGAGACCTACCCGGCCTGGCTCATGGTGTCGGCCGTGCGCGAGGGCGGCAAGGCCGGCGCGGTGACCAACCACATCGGCATCGCCATCGACATCACCGACCGCAAGCGCAACGAGGAACGCATCCGCTTCCTCGCGCACCACGACGTGCTCACCGAGCTGCCGAACCGCTCGCTGTGCGTGCAGCGCCTGCAGGCCGCGCTCGCGCAGGCGGCGCAGACCGGCGAGCGCGTGGCCGTGCTCTTCATCGACCTGGACCGCTTCAAGGCCATCAACGACACGCTGGGCCACCACATCGGCGACGGCCTGCTGCGCTCGGTGGCGGGCCGGCTGGTGCAGTCCGTGCGCCCGCAGGACACCGTGAGCCGCCTGGGCGGCGACGAGTTCGTGATCGTGATGCGCCACGTGGACGGCGCGCAGGAGGTGCTGCGCACGGTGGAGCAGCGGCTGATCCCGCTCATCCGCCAGAGCCACCCCGTGGAAGGCCACGAGCTGAACGTGTCGTGCAGCGTCGGCATCGCCGTGCACCCCGAGGACGGCGCCGACCTGGACGAGCTGATGCGCCGCGCCGATGCCGCCATGTACGAGGCCAAGACCGCCGGGCGCGACATGGCGCGCATCTATTCGCTGGAGACAGATCGGCGCGTGCAGGCGCGCCAGGCGCTGGAGCAGTCGCTGCGGCGCGCGCTGGAGCGCCAGGAGTTCACCTTGCACTACCAGCCGCGCGTGGCCGCGCGCAGCGGCCGGACCACGGGCGTGGAGGCGCTGCTGCGCTGGCGGCATCCCACGCTGGGCGAAGTGCTGCCGGGCGAGTTCATTCCCATCGCCGAAGAGGCGGGGCTGATCCGGCCGATCGGCGCCTGGGTGCTGGAGCAGGCCTGCGCGCAGTGGGCGCTCTGGCAGGCGGCCCCGCCGCTGCAAGGGCTGCCGGGGCTGCCGGTGTCGGTCAACCTCTCGGCCGCGCAGCTCGCCGATCCGGCGCTCGTGCCCGACATCCGCGCGCTGCTCGCGCGGCACGGCATGCCGGCCGGCAGCCTGGAGCTGGAGATCACCGAATCGCAGCTCATGGACAACGCCGGCGCCGCGCAGCGGCAGCTCGCGGCCCTGAAAGAGCTGGGCGTGCAGCTCTCCATCGACGATTTCGGCACCGGTTATTCGAGCCTGGCCTACCTCAAGCGCTTCGCGATCGACAAGCTCAAGGTGGACAAATCGTTCATCCGCGACATGCGCACGAGCCCGGCCGACATGGCGATCACGCGCGCCATCATCGCGCTGGGCCACACGCTGGGCCTGCAGGTGGTGGCCGAAGGCGTGGAAGACGCGGCCACGCTGCAGGTGCTGGACACCCTGGGCTGCGACGAGGTCCAGGGCTACCACTTCAGCCGTGCATTGCCGCCGCAGGCGCTGCAGCGCTGGGCGGTGGCGCGGGCGGGGCACGCCCCCCGGGAGGACGCCGCTCCGGCGCTGGAATGACGTGGCGTGGCGCGGCGTGGCGTGGCGTGGCGTGGCGGGCCGTCCGCCGCGGGTGCGTCAGGCCGCCGGGGGGCGGGTCGGCGCTTCGGCCCGGTCGTGCAGGCCGTAGTCGCGCAGCACCCGGGCCACGCGCAGCCGGTAGTCCGCGAACACGCCGCCGCGGCCGGCGTCCTGGGCGCTGCGGTGGCCTGGGTGGCGGCGCCACTGCGCCACGGCGTCCTCGTCGCGCCAGAACGAGAGCGACAGCAGCTTGCCGGGCGACGTGAGGCTCTCGAAGCGCTCTATGCCCAGGAAGCCGTCGATGTGCTGCAGCTCGGCGTGCAGCGCCGCCGCGCGCTCCAGGTATTCGGCGCGGCCGGCCGCTGAGGGCCGCGCCTCGAAGATCACGGCGATCATGGCGCGGCCTTTCCCTGCGCGGCCAGCGGCAGCGCAGGCTGCCCGAAGGTGCCGGGCACGGCGAGCGTGAAGCTTCGCTCCTCGCGCAGGATGAAGCGCTGGCGCTGCGCCCAGTCGAAATTGGCGCGGCCTTCCGCGTCGGCCCGCAGCCGCGCGCGGTAGGCCTCGTAGGCCGCGAGGCTGTCGAAGGCGATCAGGCCCCACGCCTCGTGGTTGCTGCCCTCGTGCGGCAGGAAGTAGCCCACGAGGTGGCCGCCGCAGCGCGGGATGATGCGGCCCCAGTTCTCGGCATAGGTGCGGAAGGCTTCGGCCTGGAAGGGGTCGATCTCGTAGCGGATGAAGCAGGTGACGGTGGCGGCCATGGTGTCCTCGGCGGGTGGGGAATGGAAGTGGATGCGATGGCTGCATTGGGCCGCGCCTGCGGGGCGCGATGCTTCGCCCGGGAGCGAAGCATCGGCGTGCCGGGCTCGTGCACACTCGCCGCCATGCACACCAACCAGGTCGCCCACGTCGCCGCGCTGATCGGCGAGCCCGCGCGCACCGGCATGCTGCTGGCGCTCATGGATGGCCGCGCGCTCACCGCGCGCGAACTGGCCGATGCCGCGCGCATCGCGCCGGCCACGGCCAGCCGGCACCTGGGCCTGCTGCTGGAAGCCGGCCTGCTCGCCATGGAGCGCCAGGGCCGCCACCGCTACCACCGGCTCGCGTCCCCCGACGTGGCGCGCCTGATCGAAGGCCTGATGCAGTTCGCCGTGGCGCAGCCCCGGGCCACGCCGGCCCGTTCCGTCGCCACCGGGCCGCGCGATGCGGCGCTGCGCTGGGCGCGCACCTGCTACGACCACCTGGCGGGCCGGCTCGCCGTGGAGATGGCCGATCACCTGCTGGCCGAGGGCGCCATCGTGTTCGAGGGCCTGGGCGCAGAAGGTGCCGGCCGCATCGAGCCCGCCCGCGCGGACGCCGTGCTCTCGCCCCTGGGCATCGATGCCGGCGCCGCACTGGCCGCGCCGCCCGGCCGCCGCGCGCTCTGCCGGCCGTGCCTCGATTGGAGCGAACGCCGGCCCCATGTCGGCGGGCGCCTCGGAGCGCTGCTGTGCGCGCATTGCCTGGAGCGCGGCTGGCTGCTGCGCGGCAGCGGCACGCGCGCCCTGGCGGTGACGCCCGCGGGCGCGCGGGCGCTGCGGGACTGGCTGGGCGTGGAGCGCTGGGCGCGGGTGGCCGGCGTCAGTGGAGGGTGACGGTGGGGGCAGGCTGCCGGCTCAGCCGCCCGCCGGCAGCGCCTGCGCGCAGGCATGCGCGCTGGCCCAGGCCCACTGGAAGTTGTAGCCGCCCAGCCAGCCCGTGATGTCCACCACCTCGCCGATGAAGTAGAGGCCGGGCCGGGCCTTGGCTTCCATGGTCTGCTGCGAGAGGGCGCGGGTGTCGATGCCGCCCAGGGTGACCTCGGCCTTTTTGTAGCCTTCGGTGCCGGTGGGCACCAGTTCCCAGCGCGAGAGCTGCTCGGCCAGGCGGGCCAGCGCCTTGTCGGGCGCTTCGTTGATGGGCCGCTGCAGTTCGGGCTGCCGCTCCACCCAGGCGTCCGCCAGCCGCGTGGGCACGAGCGTGGCGAGTTCGTTGGCCACGCGCTTCTTCGAGCGGGCCTTGGCCAGGGTGAAGGCCGCGGCCAGGTCAGTGCCGGGGGCCAGGTCGAGCGCGAGCGGCGTGCCCGGCGCCCAATAGCTGGAGATCTGCAGCACCGCCGGGCCCGAGAGGCCGCGGTGCGTGAAGAGCAGGTCCTCGTGGAAGGCCATGCGCGCTTTCTTTCTGCCGCTGGGCCGCCCCGATGCAGAAACGGCCCCCTCGGGGGGCCGCGACCCGCGTAGCGGCGGAGCGTGGGGGTGGTCGGGGACGCCGGTGGAGATTTCCACGGGCAGGGCGAGGCCCGCGAGCCCAGCATACGGCGCCCAGCCGTCGCCGTCGAAGGTGAGCGGCACGAGGCCCGGCCGGCGCTCCACGAGCGGAATGCCGAACTGCTGGGCCACGCGGTAGCCGAAGTCGGTGGCGCCGATCTTGGGGATCGAGAGCCCGCCCGTGGCGATCACGAGGCTGCGGCAGTGCACGGCCCCGCGATCGCTATTGATTTGATAGCAATCGAAGTCCATTTCACGGCGACATGGAGCAGGAAACGCCACGGACTGCACTTTGCAGGGCTGCCAGCGCTCCACGCGCCCGGCCTCGCACTCGGCGAGCAGCATGGCGATGAGGTCCTCGGCCGAGCGGTCGGCGAAGAGCTGGCCCTTGTGCTTTTCATGGAAGGCGATGCCGTGCTTCTGCACGAGGGCGATGAAGTCGGCAGGCGTGTAGCGCGAGAGCGCGGAGCGGCTGAACTGCGGGTTCTGGCCCACGAAGTGGCGGTGCGGTGCGGCGGGGTCGAGCTCGCGGTTGGTGAAGTTGCAGCGACCGCCGCCCGAGATGCGGATCTTCTCGGCCACCTTCCCGGCATGGTCGATGAGCAGCACGCGCAGCCCGCGCTGGCCCGCCTGCGCGGCGCAGAAGAGGCCGGCCGCGCCGGCGCCGATGACGACCGCGTCGTAGAACGGGGCGCTGTCCATCAGCCCTTCCAGGTGAACGGGAACTTCAGCTGCTTGATGAAGCCGCCCGGCACGTAGTCGCCCAGCACGCCGTATTTCTCGGGCCAGAGGCGGTCGCTCTTCACGGCGGTGCCGAACAGGTGGTCGAGGAAGGCGAAGTGCGCGGCATAGTTCCTGTCGAGCGCTTCCTGGTCCTGGCTGTGGTGCCAGTGGTGGAAGTTGGGCGTGACCAGCACGTAGCGCAGCGGCCCCAGGCGCACGCTCACGTTCGCATGGTTGAACACCGCCTGGAAGCCGACGATGACGATATAGGCATCGATCACTTCCTTCGAGAAACCCAGCACGTAGATGGGCGCCAGCACCAGCGTGCGGGTGATGAGCAGCTCCAGGATGTGCTGGCGCGAGCCGGCCATCCAGTCCATGCTCTTCACGCTGTGGTGCACGGCGTGCAGGCGCCAGAGCACCGGCACCTCGTGGTAGGCGCGGTGCGTCCAGTACTGCACGAGGTCGGCCACCAGGATGATGAGGAAGAGCGCCACCCAGAAGTTCAGGCCCTGCACCCAGCCGCGCACGC
The DNA here is from genome assembly GCF_900112675.1 of Paracidovorax konjaci. Taxonomy (GTDB): domain Bacteria; phylum Pseudomonadota; class Gammaproteobacteria; order Burkholderiales; family Burkholderiaceae_C; genus Paracidovorax; species Paracidovorax konjaci. Next base: position 10,131 of record NZ_FOMQ01000015.1, read on the forward strand.
CGTCGCTCGCGGCCCAGCCGAAGAACTTGTGCACCATCAGGTTGGTGGCCAGCAGCACGAAGCCCACCACCATGTGGTTCACGATGAAGTGGTGGAAGTCGCACTGCCACTCGGCGCGGAAGATGGGCTGGTCGCGGCGCAGCGCGAAGAGCTTCTCGATGAAGATGAAGATCAGCGCGCTGCCCAGCAGGTCGAGGATGAACCAGTCCAGGCCGATGTAGGGCGTGTTGTCCGCGAAGTCGTTGACCGGCACCTTGTGCCCGCCCAGCAGCGCGGCCGAGGTCACCAGCAGGAACGCCGCGGAAGAAAGCCAGCGCGAGCGGTTGAAGAGGATGTTGACCAGCGAGAGCCCGCCGGCCACCAGCAGCGCCCCGAACATGACCATGCGGATCACGTCCACGTTGTAGGCCTTGCGCAGCTGCGGCGTGGTGAGGTACTGGGGGAAGTGGAAGGCCAGCACGCCCAGCAGGCACAGGATGCCGAGCGAGAGCGCGATGACGCCGGAGATGTGGCCGCGGCCCGGGCGCAGTTCGCCGTGGCTGGCCGTGAAGTCATTGAGTTTGTCGAGCATGGGGAGCGTCGCGCCGGGGCGGCCGGTGCGCGCCCGGGGGAGGCGGCGCACCGGCGGAGGGCGCGGTGTCTGTGGAGCGAGGCGCGAGTGTATCGAAGCCTGCCCGCCGGGCCAGCCCCCCCGCGGTGGGGAGGCGGGCCGGCCCTCCCGCTGCCCTCAGCGCGCCGCTGCCGCTGCCGCTGCCCGCGCGCGGGGGCGCAGCAGGGCCACGAGGCCCGACACGCCCACCGCGCCGGAGAGCCCCGAGTCGGGCGTGGCCCCCGGCATCGAGCGGCGCTCCACCTGCACGCCGCGTTCGCCGGCATGCGCGATGAAGTCCTCCAGCGTCTCGCGGATGTCGCGGTCCAGGAAGCGGCAGTCGCTGCCGTCGATCACCAGCGCATCGCCTTCCTGCACGCGGGCCAGGTAGCCGCGCAGCGTGGCGCGGCTGAAGAAGGAGACGTCCTTGTTGAGCCGCAGCAGGTGCACGGAACCCTCCGACACCATCGAGAGCGCGCCGCGCGTGTTCGACTCGATCACGAACAGCATGCTGCTGGCCAGCCCGATCAGGATGCCGATGAGCAGGTCGGTGGCCAGGATCGCCGCCACCGTCACCGCGAACGGGATGAACACGCCCCAGCCCTGCCGCCAGGTGTCTGCCACCAGCGACGGCTTGGCGAGCTTGTAGCCCGTGTGCAGCAGCACGGCGGCCAGCGCGGCGAGCGGGATCCATTCCAGGAACTGCGCGAGGAACAGCACGCTGGCGAGCAGCAGCAGGCCGTGCAGGATGGCCGAGAGGCGGGTGCGCGCCCCCGCCTGCACGTTGGCCGAGCTGCGCACGATCACCGCCGTGATCGGCAGCCCGCCCAGCAGGCCGGCCACCATGTTGCCCACGCCCTGCGCGCGCAGTTCTCGGTTGGGCGGGGCCACGCGCTTGAGCGGGTCGAGCCGGTCGGTCGCCTCCAGGCTCAGCAGCGTCTCCAGGCTGGCGACGAAGGCGAGCGTCACCGCGACGGTGTAGACCTCGGGGTTGGAGAGCGCCGACCAGTCGGGCGTGGCGAACTGCGACCACAGGCCGGCCAGGCTGTCCACCTGCGGCAGGGCCACGCGCTGCTCGTCGGCGAGCGCGGCCGAGGGTTCGGTGGCCAGCGCGGCGGCGTGGTAGGCCACGCCCCAGAGCACGGCGACCAGCGGCCCGGGCAGCCGGCCGATGACCGGCAGGCGCTTGACGAAGGCCGTGTCCCACGCGAAGAGGATCGCGAGCGCGCCGGCCGCCGTCACGGCCGCGCTCACGGTGACCGCGCCCGAGAGGTGGCGCACGGCGTCGAACCCGTCCGCCGCCGAGGGCAGCAGGCGCAGCGCGTGCTCGGTGGACTGGAAGCCGAAAGCCACGGGCAGCTGCTTGATGATCAGCAGCAGGCCGATGGCCGCCAGCATGCCCTTGATGACCGGCGTGGGAAAGCACGCACCGATGTTGCCCGCGCCCAGGCGGCCGAACAGCCACTGCAGCGCGCCGGCCATCACCACCGCCGCCAGGAAGGCCTCGTAGCCGCCCAGCGTGGCGATGGAGGTGACCACGATCACCACGAGGCCGGCGGCCGGGCCGCTCACGCTCAGGTGCGATCCCGAGAGCGCGCCCACCACCAGGCCGCCCACGATGCCCGACACGAGGCCGGCCAGGAGCGGCGCGCCGCTCGCGAGGGCGATGCCCAGGCACAGCGGCAGCGCGACGAGGAACACCACCAGGCTGGCCGGCAGGTCCTGCCGCAGGTGGCTGAAGAGCCCGCCGCGCGCGGGGCGCTGTGCGGGGGCGGCAGGGCCCGGGCCCGCAGGCGCGGGCGCGCCGTGCGGAGGATGCTGAGGAGCGGTCTTCATGGCTGGTCTCCTTCCGTTCAGGCCGCTTGGGCCCATTCGCGGCTGCCGGCGTCCAGCGACAGCACCTGCCGCAGGCGCCCGTCGCGCAGCGCATACACCCAGCCCAGCAACGCCAACGGCTGGCCGCGGTCCCAGGCCTGGCGCACGGTGGCCGTGGCGGCCAGGGTGTTCACCTGCTCGGCCACGTTGAGCGCCACGAAGCGGTCCACGCGCGCGTTGAGGTCCTGGTCGTCGTCGGGCAGGCGGTCGCCGGCCTCGATCTCCTGCACGCGGCGGCGGTAGAGCGCGCGCAGCGGACGGATGTGCTGCCCCAGGTAGTCGCCGTCCTCCGGATCGCCCACCCGCTCGCGGGACTGCAGCAGCGCCGCCCGCACGCCGCCGCAGGCCTCATGGCCGCAGACGATCACGGCCGGCACGCGCAGCACGTCGATGGCGTACTGCAGGGCGCTCATGATGTTGCTGTCGTCGGGCCGCACCAGGTTGGCGACGCTGCGGTGCACGAACAGCTCGCCCGGCAGGGCGTTGGTGATGCGCTCGGCCGGCACGCGGCTGTCGGCGCAGCCGATCCAGAAGGCGCGGGGCTGCTGGCCTCCGACGAGGTTCTCGAAGAATGCCGGGTTGCGCGACGTCATCTCGTCGGCCCAGGCGCGGTTCTGGAGCAGAAGCCGGGTACTCAGGTCCATGGGGGTCCTCCTTCTCTGTGTGTGTCTGAAAAATGCTGCGATGCAACATTTCTAGGCTACCGGCCTCGAAGATTCCTGTGTGCGGAATTTGAACCGTGTTACATGCCCGTCATGCATGCAGCACGGTTTGCAGGGGGTTACAAACCTGTCGTCGGTATTCCTGGGGAAGCTGTCGGTAAAACCTGCCCGCTGCAGGGTTTACCGATCGCCGTTACGCGGCGGCGGTTGCAGGGGCTGCGCGGCGTGGCGCGCACGGCCTGCGCGCGCCATGGAATCAGGCCCTAGAATGCCGCCGCATATGACGCCCCTCCCCGCGCACCAGCTCAGCATGACCGTGCTCATGTCCCCGGACATGGCCAACTTCTCCGGCAATGTGCACGGGGGCGCGATCCTCAAGCTGCTCGACCAGGTGGCGTATTCGTGCGCCGCCCGCTATTCGGGCAGCTACGTGGTCACGCTGAGCGTGGACCAGGTCACCTTCCTGCAGCCCATCCACGTGGGCGAGCTGGTCACCTTCCTTGCCAGCGTGAACCACACCGGCACTTCGTCGATGGAAGTCGGCATCAAGGTGGTGGCCGAGGAGATCCGCACGCAGATCGTGCGCCACGTGAACAGTTGCTTCTTCTCGATGGTGGCGGTGGACGAGGCCCGCAAGCCCACGCCCGTGCCGACGCTGTCTCCCTCCACGCCCGACGAGCGCCGCCGCTGGGAGGCCGCGCTGCTGCGCAAGAGCCTGCGCAAGGAGCAGGCCGAGCGCTTCGCGCAGATCCAGCGCGAGGCGGCGCTGGTGCACGGCTGACCCGGCGCCGCCGGGCTTCGGGTTTCGGCCCTGCGGGCACGTTGCTCTCGGCCTGCACGCGGAGCCGGAAGGGCTCGACCCCGGCAGCGGCAAATCCCGCCGCCTGGGCCCCCCGAGCCTGCTGGAGGGCGCGCTGAAGGATGCCGGGGCCGGCGCGTGGCCGGGCAAGGAAGCCCGCATTTCCGGCGAACTGGGCTGGGACGCCGCGATCGAGCGCGGTGAGCCGGCCTCGCCTGCACCGCGAATGGCTTTGGCGCCTCGCGGCAGCCGGCCGTCACCGATAATGCGCGGCGTGCTCCGGCCGTACGATGCGCCAGGCTTTCCGGCCGCGCCCGGCCGCACGCATCCCACCCCGTTCGCAAAGGCCCGCCCCGACGCCATGACTGCACGCTCCTCCCTCCAGCAGGCCATGGACCAAGCCATCGACTTCGCGGCGATCGCCACCGATCCGCACGGTACCGTCACCCGCTGGAATGCCGGGGCCGAAAGGCTCCTGGCCTGGCGCAGCGAAGAGATCGTGGGCGCCTCGGTCGAAAGCCTCTTCACGCCCGATGACCGTGCCGCGGGGCGCCCCCACGAGGACGTGCGCGCGGCGCTGGCCCACGGGAGCCTGCGCGGCGACCGCACATTGCTGCGCAGGGATGGCAGCCTGCTGCAGGCCTCGGTGGACCTGATGCCGCTGCGCGATGACGGCGGCGCGTACCTGGGTGACCTGCGGATCGTGCGCGAGCGGGCGCCCCAGGCGGAGGCCGGCCCGCGCTTTCGCGAAAGCCAGGACCGCTTCAAGACGCTGCTGGAAACCGTGGAGACAGCCTTTGCCATCGTCGAAGTGAAGTTCGACGCCGCCGACCGCCCGGTGGACTACCGTTTCATCGAGGCCAACCCGGCCTTCGAGCGCCAGGCCGGCGTGGACCTGCAGGGCAAGTGGGTGACCGAGTTCGCGCCGGACCTGGAGCAGTTCTGGTTCGACACCTACGGGCACGTGGCCTGGACCGGCGAGCCCGCCGTCTTCGAGAGCTATGCGAAGGCGTTCGAGCGCTGGTTCGACGTGCGCGCGATCCGTGTCGGCGAGCCGCACGAGCGGCAGATCGCCATCTTCTTCAACGACGTCACCGCGCGCCGCAACGCGCAGGAGCGCCTGCGCGCGAGCGAGGCGATCGCCCGCGAGAACGTGGAGCGCGTGCAACTGGCGCTGGCGGCCGGCGCGATCATCGGCACCTGGCACTGGCACCTGCCCACCGACCGGTTCACGGTGGATCAGGGTTTCGCCAACGCGTTCGGGCTCGACCCGGCGCTGGGCCGCGAGGGCCTGAGCCTGGAGCAGGTGATCGCGACGGTGCACCCGGACGACCGGGCCGGGCTGCTGGCCGCGATCAACGAGGTCGTCGGACGCGGTGGGCCCTATGCCCACCAGTACCGCGTGCGCCGTGCCGATGGCCGCTATTACTGGATCGAGGCCAACGGACGCGTGGACCATGCCGAGGACGGCACGCCCACGCGGTTCCCGGGGGTGCTGATCGACGTGGAGGAGCGGCGCGCCGTGGCCGAGGAACGCGACCGCAACGCTGCCGAACTGCGCGCCCTCAACGAGACGCTGGAGCTGCGCGTGGCCGAGCGCACGGCCGAGCTGATGCGCGCCGAGGAGCAATTGCGCCAGTCGCAGAAGATGGAAGCGGTGGGGCAGTTGACGGGCGGACTCGCGCACGACTTCAACAACCTGCTGGCCGGCATTTCCGGATCGCTGCAGCTCATGCAGGTCAAGATGAAGCGGGGCCAGTTCGGCGAGCTGGAGCGCTACATGGGCGTGGCCCAGGGCGCGACGCGGCGCGCCGCCGCGCTCACGCACCGCCTGCTGGCGTTCTCCCGCCGGCAGACGCTCACGCCACGGCCCACCGACGTGAACCGGCTGATCGTGGGCATGGAAGAGCTGATCCGGCGCTCCATCGGGCCGGCAATCGCGTTCGAGGTGGCCGGCTCCGACGGGCTCTGGCCGGCGCTGATCGATGCCAGCCAGCTGGAGAACGCGCTGCTGAACCTCTGCCTCAACGCGCGCGACGCCATGCCGGACGGAGGCCGCATCACCATCGCCACGTCCAACGAATGGCTGGACCGGCTGGCGGCCAGCGGCCTGGGCATTCCGCACGGCCCGTACCTCGCCCTGTGCGTGACCGATACCGGCACGGGCATGCCGCCCGACGTGATCGCGCGCGTGTTCGAGCCTTTCTTCACCACCAAGCCCATCGGGCAGGGCACGGGGCTGGGGCTGTCGATGATCCACGGCTTCGTGCAGCAGTCGGGCGGCCAGGTGCGCATCGAATCGGAAGTGGGCCGGGGCACCACTGTCTGGCTCTACCTGCCGCGCCACGATGGCGAGGCCGACCGCGATCTCGCTACCGCGGACTCCGCCGCGGCGCAGCGCGCCGCTCCGGGCGAGACGGTGCTGGTCGTGGACGACGAGCCCTCCGTGCGCATGCTGGTGGTCGAGGTGCTGGAAGACCTGGGCTACACCGCGATCGAGGCGGCGGACAGCATGGAGGGCCTGAAGGTTCTGCAGTCGGGCGTGCGCATCGACCTGCTCGTCACCGACGTGGGACTGCCCGGGGGCATGAACGGCCGGCAGATGGCGGATGCCGGCAGGCACCTGCGCCCGGGCCTGAAGGTGCTCTTCATCACGGGCTATGCCGAGGGCAGCGTGATGGGCGACGGCCACCTGGAGCCGGGCATGGAGGTGCTGACCAAGCCCTTCGCGATGGACATGCTGGCCGCCCGCATCCAGGGCCTGATCGGCGCCCGCTGAGCCTTCGCCGCGGCGGGCGCGGGGCTGCACCCCTGCATGCCCCGCCCGGCGGGCGCGCTCAGCGCACGCCGCAGAAGCCGAACTCCGCCGTGCCACCGGGCGCGAGCGTGCGGTTCCAGTCCACGCCGCTCGCCTGCAGCGTGCTGGCCGATTGTGTCCACACCGCATTCCAGAGGTTGTTGATGGTGCCTTCCACGGCCAGCGACACCGACCAGTTCCCGCTGCTGCCGCCGCCGTTGGTGACCTGCACGCGCTGGCAGTAGCCCGCGCCCCAGTCGCTGTCGGTGATGCGGTTCACGCTGAAGCTCGCGCCGGGCGTGGGCGTGGGCGTGGGCGTGGGAGTCGGAGTCGGAGTCGGAGTGGGGGTTGGCGTGGGAGTGGGTGTCGGCGTGGTGCCGCCGCTGCCCCACAGCTGGTTCAGCAACTGCACCTTGTCGGTGCGCACGGTGTTCCAGTCGTCTTCCAGGATGCCGCCGGTGTCGCCGCTGTTGGGGTTCCACGACCAGTAGAAGCCGCTGCGGATGCCCTTGCCGACGAGGTAGTTCACGAGCGCGTTCTGCCATTGCACGTCGCGTGCGTCGCCGCGGCCGTACTTGCCGCCGAATTCGCCCAGCAGCACAGCGTAGCCTTCCTGCACGAAGCGGCCGAAGTGCTGCTCCCAGATGGCCGGCATGTTGGCCGGGAAGTCGGCCGCGTTGAAGTACGACTGCACGAACACGTCGGGCCCGTAGGTGTGCGGGGCCAGCAGCAGGCGGTTGGCGGGGATGTTCAGCGGCGTGCAGGCCATCGGCTCCAGGTTGCTGCCCCAGAAGTGCCCGCCGCTGCTGGAGCAGCCCGGGTTCTCGCCGATGCCCTCCACCGCGACGATCCACTGCGGCGCGGCCTGCAGCACGGCGGCGGCGGCGCGCTCGGCCGCGCGGTTCCAGTCGGTGGCGTTGTTGCCGGTGCCCCAGGTGGCGGCGCCGTGGGGCTCGTTCTTGAGGTCGATGCCGATCACGCCGGGCACGCCCTTGTAACGGTCGGCCGCGAACACCAGATCGGCGATCCACTGCTGTTCGCTGTAGCTCTGCGTGTACCAGAGTTCGCTGATGCTCTGGCAGTCGGGCGTGTGGTGGTCCAGCAGCACGTACATGCCGCGGTCGCTGATCTCCTGCACCACCTTGTCGAGGATCTGCTGCGAGCCCAGGCCCTGCAGGTCGGGGTTGCGCCCGTAGTCGATGCTGTTCGGGGCGGTGCCGCGCAGGCTCTGCGGGCAGAAGGGCAGGCGCACGGCGTTGAAGCCCTGCTGCTGCATCTGGCCGATCATGTCCTTCCAGTTGCGGGCCCAGAGGCCGTGCACCACGTGGTTGCCGGTCTCGAAGCCGAACCAGTTCACGCCGCGCAGTTGCACCGGCTGGCCGGCGCCGTTCACCACCTGGCCGTTGTCGATGCCATAGCTCCAGGCCATGTTGCCGGATGCGAGCAGGCAGCCTGCGAGCGCGAGTTTTCTCCATACGGATCGGATGTTTGCCATGGTCCGTCTCCCTCCTTGGGTTCGCTGTGTCAATGCAATGACAAAGCATGGGTGGATACCGCGCAGGCACGGGCGCCCCCGCGGCGCGAGGCCGTGCCTTCCCTGCGCACGGCCGAGCGGATCATAGGTTTCCGAAGGTGGGGCGCGGTGTATCGATTCCGCGCGGTTGTAAACGCATGTTCGGAGGCCGAGGCCGGCAGGCGTGGCCCACCGGGCAACCGCTCCGCGGCGCGTGCATTCCTGCCGTGCCGCATCCGTACCGGGGCGGTTCTCCGCGTTTTTGCCTAGGCGGCCTGCCGCCCGCGCCCGGCGAGCGAGACGGCCTGCAGCGAGAGCCGGTCGATCTCGGTCGTGATGCCCGAGAGCACGTTCGCCACCACCGCGAATTCGCGGCCGTGCGCGGCGGCGCGCGCGGCCATGACCTGGGCGTTGAAGCTCACCACCTTGGCCTCGCGCGCGACCGTCTGGATGGATTCGACGATGCCCGACAGCTCGCGCATCATCGCGTCGGACTGCTGCCGATGGATCTGGTCGAAGACAGTGGTGGCGGCGTTGAGCGCCTCCAACACGCCATCGGTGGCGGCCACGAGCGGGACCAGCGCATCGGCGGCGCGGGCGCTGCCCTGGTCGGCCGCATCGAGCGCCGCGCGGGCCTGCCGCGCGAAGGCGTCGATGGTGGCGCCCACGCCGCGCGGGCCCTGGTAGACGGCCTGCACGGCGCGTGCCGGGCCCGCGTCGAGGTGCTGCGGCGTCTGCACCAGGCGCGCCTGGCTGGCCTCGAAGAGCTGCAGGGTCTTGCGCGCGGCCTGCGCCTGGCCGGCTTGGCCCTGCACGGCCAGCACCGTCTGCAGCACGATGCGCTGCGAGAGCATGCGCTGGCGTGCCGCGAGGTTCACGAGCGAGATGTCTTCGCCGCCGGCACCGGCGCCGCCGGTCCGGGGCGCGGTGCCCGGCAGCGGCGCGTGCCGTGCCGGCGCTGTGTGCGGCGAGGGGATCGGAAGGGCGGCCATGGGCACCTCGTGGGGCAGCGTGGAGAAAGCGTTGCGCGGGCCGCGGCCTCCCGGTCAGCCGGCGTGCCGCAGCGGCGGGGGCACGAGCGGCACGGGCTGGCCCAGGCCGTTGCCGGCCGCGGCTTCCACGCCGGCGGCCACGTCGCCCACGACGATGACCGAAGGGCTGCCGAGCTGCTCGCGCTCGATGGTGGCGTGCAGCTCGCCCAGCGTGGTGAGCGCATGGCGCTGGCAGGGCAGGCTCACGTGCTGGATCACCACCACGGGCGTGCAGGCGGGCAGGCCGGTGAGCAGCTCCTGCTGGATGTGCGCGGCGCTGCTCACGCCCATGTAGATCACCAGGGTGAGGCGCGCGGCGCGCGCCGTGGCGGCGAGCTGGCGCCAGTCCACGCCGCCGTCGCCGGGCTTGGCATGGCCGGTGACGAAGACCACGCCGTGCGCGTGCTCGCGGTGCGTGAGCGGCGTGCCCAGCAGCGTCATGCCGGCCAGGCCCGCGGTGATGCCGTTGACCACGGTGACGGCGATGCCAGCGGCGCGCAGGTGCTCGACCTCTTCGCCGCCACGCCCGAAGATGAACGGGTCGCCGCCCTTCAGGCGCACCACGTTCTCGCCCTCGTTCACGGCCATCACCATGAGCTTTTCGATGAAGGCCTGCGGCGTGCTCTTGCAGCCGCCGCGCTTGCCCACGTGAACCACGCGCGCGCCGGGCGCGGCCAGGGCCACGATCTCGTCGCTCACGAGGTCGTCCACCAGCAGCACCGTGGCCGACTGGATGGCCTTCAGCGCCTTGATGGTGAGCAGCTCCGGATCGCCGGGGCCGGCACCCACGAGCGTGCAGGTGCCGCGCGGCAGGGCGGGGGCATCGGTGGGCGGCGGGGTCGTGGGAATGCGGGTCATGGGGTTGTCTCCATTGGGATCTGGCCGGCGAGACGCAAGATGTGTTCCACCTGACGGGAGAGCGGCGCGGGCACGGGCAGCTCGCCCGCGAGCACGCGCTGCGTGTAGCGCGCGGTGGCCTCGATATCGATCTCGGCCGGCAGGCCGGGCACTTCGCTGGCGGTGCCGGGCTGCTGCTCGTCCCACACATGGTGCGCGCCCTGCACGAAGGCGTCGTAACGGGGCGTGCGGCGCGGGTCGGCGGCTACCTCGCCCTCAAGCCCGCGCGAGAGCAGCACGTCCATGCCGCGCGCGGCGAAGGTGGCGTGCAGCATCTCCACGTATTCGGGGTGGGTGTAGGCGGTGACCAGCAGCGAGGGGCCGCGCACCGGGTTCATGAGCTTGACCACGCTGTGGCCCGGGTTGCGCAGGCCCACCACCTCGCGCACGGCCAGCAGGCGGGCGAGGCCCGGGCACAGCAGGCCCGTGTGGATGTGCGCCACGCTGCCGGGCGCGATGGGGTCGGGGGAGAACGCGGGCGCGATGCCCAGCGCCTGCAGCACGTCGCTCGCCAGGACGCGGCGCGCCTCGGTGCGCATGCCGTGCAGCAGCACGGGCAGGCCCTCGCGCGCCAACAGCAGCGCGAGCAGCGGCGTGAGCACGGGCAGCTTGCGCGCGCCGTTGTAGCTGGGCAGCACGACCGTGGGGCGCGTGCCGGGCGCGATGGGCATCAGGCGCGCGTGGGTGGCGTCCAGGAAGCCGCACATCTCGTCGGCGGTCTCGCCCTTGATGCGCATGGCGATGCAGAAGGCGCCCACTTCGTAGTCGGTGACCTGGCCGTCGAGCACCTGGCCGAAGAGGTCGGCGGCCTGTTCGCGGCCGATGGCCCGCGCGCCGCGCGCGCCGCGGCCGAGGTCCTTGAGGTAATGGCTGATGCTGCCCATGGGAGCGGAGAAGAGGTCGGATCGTGGGGGAAAAAAGGGGGGCGTGCGCCCCGCGGGGACGCGCATTCTCCCGTACTTCAGAGAACTTTGGGTTATATGGCGGCCTCTGCGGGCACGGTAGCGCCAGGGGCGGTGGCGCGCACCATGCGGCGGAGTTCGGGCACGCACGATCCGCACTGCGTGCCGCAGCCCAGGGCCGCCTGGAGCTGCCCGAGCCGGTCGGCCTCGGCGCCATGGCAGCGCCCGAGCTGTGCGCGGATGGCGGCATCGGTCACGTTCATGCAGGTGCACACCGGCTTGCCGCGCGACTGCACGGCCAGCGCGCCGGACGGGGCCTGGGCGCCGGGCAGCAGCAGCAGGCGCCCGTAGCCCTGGGCGGACTGCTCTTCCTGCAGCAGGGTGCGCAGCCAGGCCTCGGCGCGGGTGTCGCCGCCCAGCAGCAGCGCGCCCAGGCGCAGGTCGCCCGCGGGGTGGGCGGCGGTGGCCGCCGTGCGCTCCAGCCGCAGCGCGCGGAGCTGGCCGCGGCGGCGGTCGGCATAGCGCAGCGTCTCGGCGCCGGCCAGGCCCAGCAGCGCCTCGATGCGCGCGAGCAGCGCGTCGGGCGGGGCTTCGTGGCCCGCGGCGCGCAGCAGCACGCCGTGGCGCTCGCGCCCGGGCTCAGAGAGCGGCGCGTTGTTGCTGAACGGCACGCAGGCCGCGAACGGGAATTCGCCCATCAGCGCGGCCAGCCCCTCGCGCGCGGCGAGCGCCTCGCCGGCCGGCAGCCACGCCATGCCCAGCAGGCGCCAGGGCAGCTCGGCCTTCAGGATCTTGACGGGCGTGTGCTTCAGCTCGGGCTGTTTCGATGTGGGGCAGAAGGCCGGCGTGGTGAGCGCGTTCACGCCCAGCGCCGCGCCGCCCGTGCTGCTGCGCCCGCCCAGCGTCTCGCTGCCCCAGTGCATGGCCATGAAGGCCTGGGCGAGGCCCACGTCGGCGCTGGCCTGCACCGGCACGATCACCGAGCCGCGCGGGCTGGTCACGTGCACGAGGTCGCCCTCGGCGAGCTGGCGGCGCTCCATGTCCTGCGGGTGCAACTGCACGCAGGGCTCCGGCGCGTGGGCGGACAGGCGCCCCAGCGTGCCCGTGCGGCTCATGCCGTGCCACTGGTCGCGCAGCCGGCCCGTGGTGAGGCTGAACGGGTAGCGCGCGCTGCGCGGCTCGGCCACCGGCCGCCAGGGCGCGGCGGTGAAGCGCGCGCGGCCGTCGGGCGTGGGGAAGACGCCGTCCTCGTACAGGCGCGCGCGCCCCTCGGCCGCGCCTTCGGGAAAGGGCCAGTGCTGCGGCCCCTGCGCGTCGATCAGCGCCCACGAGAGGCCGGTGATGTCCAGGTCGCGCCCGCGCGTGCTTTCGCGGTGCTCGTTCCAGAGCGCCTCGGCGCCGGCCTCGGGCCGGTCGGTGTCGTAGGGGAAGAGGGTGGGGCGGCCGGGGCGCAGCAGCGCTTCGAGCCGCCGGGCGAACTGCGTGGCGATGGCCCAGTCGTGCCGCGCCTCGCCGGGCGCGGGCACGGCCGGGCGCACGCGCGAGATGCGGCGTTCGCTGTTGGTGACGGTGCCGGTCTTCTCGCCCCAGGTGGTGGCGGGCAGCAGCAGGTCGGCATACGCGCAGGTGGCCGTGGTGGCGAAGGCCTCCTGCACCACGACGAACTCGGCACGCTCCAGCGCCCGGCGCACGGTGGCCTGGTCGGGCAGGCTCTGCGCGGGGTTGGTGCAGGCGATCCAGAGCGCGCGGATCTCGCCGTCGGCCGCGGCCTGAAACATCTCCACGGCCGTCTTGCCGGGGGTGGCCGGCACCTCGGGCACGCCCCAGAGCGCGGCCACCTCGGCGCGGTGCGCGGGGTTGGCGAGGTCGCGGTGCGCGGAGAGCAGGTTGGCCAGCCCGCCCACCTCGCGCCCGCCCATCGCGTTGGGCTGCCCGGTGAGCGAGAACGGCCCCGCGCCCGGCCGCCCGATCTGCCCGCAGGCCAGGTGCAGGTGGATGAGCGCGGCGTTCTTGTCGGTGCCGCTCGTGCTCTGGTTGAGGCCCTGGCAGTACAGGCTCAGCGTGGGGGCACGCCGCGCGGGCGTGCTGCCGCTGTCCCCGCCCAGTGCGAACCAGCGCGCGGCTGTGGCGAGCTGTGCCTCGGTGATGCCGCAGGTCTGCGCCACGCGCGCGGGCGTGCAGTCGCGCACCAGCGCCTTGAGCGCCTCGAAGCCCGTGGTGTGCGCGGCGATGTAGGCCGCATCCACCCAGCCCTCCCACAGCATCAGGTGGAGCATGCCGTGGCAGAGCATCACGTCGGTGCCCGGCAGGATCGGCATGTGCAGATCGGCCATCGCGGCCGTCTCGGTCCGGCGCGGGTCGGCCACGATGATCTTCAGGTGCGGGTTGGCCGCGCGCGCGTCCTCGATGCGGCGGAACAGGATCGGGTGCGCCCAGGCCGTGTTGCTGCCCGTGATGAACAGGCACTGCGCCAGCGCCAGGTCTTCGTAGCACGCGGGGGGCGCATCGGCGCCCAGCGTGGCCTTGTAGCCCGCCACCGCGCTGCTCATGCACAGGCGCGAGTTGGTGTCGATGTTGTTGGTGCCCAGCAGGCCCTTGGCGAGCTTGTTGAAGGCGTAGTAGTCCTCGGTGAGGAGCTGGCCGGAGACGTAGAAGCCGACGGCGTCGGGGCCGTGCTCCCGGACGATGGCGGCGAACTTCCGCGCGGCCGTGTCCAGCGCGGCGTCCCAGCCGATGGGCTGGGGGGCGGCCCCGCGCTCGGGGCGGTGCCGGGGAGCGAGGAGGCGGGTCTGCAGGGTGACGGGCTGGGCGGCCGTGAGGTGGAGGGTGGAGCCCTTGGTGCAGAGGCGGCCGAAGTTGGCGGGGTGGGTGGGGTCGCCGCGCACGCCGGTGATCTGGCCGGCGGTGGATTCGATGATGACGCCGCAGCCGGTGCCGCAGTAGGGGCAGGTGGATTTTGTTTCTTGGTGCATGGCGGGCGGGGTGGGGTGGTTTGGGGGGTTATGCCGGCGGATTCATTGGGTGGTTTGCTATTTTTTTTGTAGTTGATTGGTGGTTACGTTGGGCTCTGCGGCGCTGCGGCTCTGCGGCTCTGCGGCTCTGCGGCTCTGCGCTGTGGCGGAGTTTTGTTTTTTTGTTTGTTTCCCGGGGCCGGGTCTCGGCCCGGCGGCCGAGGCACTTTTCTTTGCTTCGCCAAAGAAAAGTACCCAAAAGAAAGGCGACCCTGCTGTCTGCGACCCCTTCGCTGCGCTGCGGGGCGACCTGGGGTGCTCGGTGGCGGGGTGCGCCGCGGAACTCGCTGCGCGCTGGCGCGCTCCGCTCAAACAGCCGCGGCGAGCCAGATGTTGAAGCGGGTGTGTCCTTCGGCACACCCGCCACCCCGCCCCCTGCGCGCCCCAGGCGCATCCAGAAGGGGCGTTCCGGGCCGTCGCTTCGCTCGGCCTGCGCAAGACCCTCGGGCCATCGCGTTGCTCGGCCTGGGAGGACCGTCGCTGCGCTCGGTCAAGGTGGAGCGTTACGTCCCTCTCAACGAATGGTGCGCGGTGCGCAGCACTCGCGCATCCCAGGTCGAGCGCAGCGATGGCCCGTGTGCGGCAGCTTCCCTTCTGGATGAGCCGAGGAGCACAGGGCGCGGGGCGCGCGGATGTGCCGAAGGACACATCCGCCACGTGGTCTGACTGGCTGCGATGTCCGAGCGCAGCGCGCCAGCGCGCAGCGAGTTTCGCAGCCGCGCCCCGTGACCGAGCACCACAGGTTGCCCCCTTCGCCCACCGGGCGAAGGGGGACGCAGCCAGCAGGGTCGCCTTTCTTTTGGGGCCTTTTCTTTGGCGAAGCAAAGAAAAGGTCCTCGGCCGCCGGGCCGAGACCCGGCCCCGGGAAGAAAAGCCAAAAACAGCATTCATGGCAGAGCAGAGCCCGTTGCCCGCTGGCAGATCACGCACCCACCTGCGCACACCGCCGCGCCGGCCCCGCCACCGGCCTCACCTCCTCCACCCCATGCCTCACCAACTCCAGGGCATCCAGAAACACCTCCCCTCCCTCCACCTTCACCGCGAACTTCGGCGTGCACCCCTCGTCCGGCGCCGCGGCCTGGCCATCGCACAACCCGATGCTCCAGTTGTGCAGCGGGCACGCCACGCTGCGCCCGAACACGATCCCCTGCGACAGCGGCCCCCCCTTGTGCGGGCAGCGGTCGAGCAGCGCGAACACCTCGTCCGCGCCGTTGCGGAAGACGGCCACGTCCAGGCCGCGCGGCCGGGCGACGCGGCGGGAGCCGAGCACGGGGATGTCGTCCACGCGGCAGATGGAAATCCATTGGTGGGTCATGGGGGCCTCTTGTCGATGGTGTGGTGTGTGGGGATGGGATGGCAGGGGATGCGGCGGCGGCGCGCTCACGCGGCGGGCACCGGCACGATGGGGATCACGGGCACGAACTGCCGCGTGTCCACCGCCGCCTTGTCGAACTCGAACCACGGGTCGGGTTCGCCGTCGAGCGCGAACTGCAGTTGCTCCCACAGCGCCCGGCGGCCCTCGTGGTCCTCGAGGATGCGCTGCTTCACGTGGTCCAGGCCCACGCGGTTCACGTAGTGCACGGTGCGCTCCAGGTACCAGCCTTCCTGGCGGTACAGCTCGCAGAAGGCGCCGGTGTATTCGAGCACCTCCGCGGCGGTTTTCAGCTTGGTGAAGAAGTGCGCCACTTCCGTCTTGATGCCGCCGTTGCCGGCGATGTACATCTCCCAGCCCGAGTCCACGCCGATGATGCCCACGTCCTTGATGCCGCTCTCGGCGCAGTTGCGCGGGCAGCCGCTCACGGCGAACTTGACCTTGTGCGGCGCGTACATGCGCCACATCGCGCGCTCCAGGTCCTTGCCCATCTGCGTGCTGTCCTGCGTGCCCATGCGGCACCACTCGCTGCCCACGCAGGTCTTCACCGTGCGCAGCGCCTTGGCGTAGGCGTGGCCGCTGGGCATGCCGATGTCCTTCCACACGGCCTGCAGGTCTTCCTTCTTCACGCCCAGCAGGTCGATGCGCTGGCCGCCCGTCACCTTCACCGTGGGGATCTGGTACTTGTCCACCACGTCGGCGATGCGGCGCAGCTCGGCCGCGGTGGTCTCGCCGCCCCACATGCGCGGGATCACGCTGTACGTGCCGTCCTTCTGGATGTTGGCGTGGCTGCGTTCGTTGATGGCGCGGCTCTGCGGGTCGTCCTTCGCCTCCTTGGGCCAGGTGCTGGTCACGTAGTAGTTCACGGCCGGGCGGCAGGTGGCGCAGCCGTTGGGCGTCTTCCATTCCATGAAGGCGAACACGTCGCCGATGGACAGCAGCTTGTTGGCGCGGATCGCGTCGCGCACGGCCTGGTGGCCGTGGTCGGTGCAGCCGCACACGGCCTTCGTTTTCGGCGTGGCGGAGTAGTCGCCGCCGGCCGTGAACATGATGATCTGCTCCACCAGGCCCGTGCACGAGCCGCAGCTCGCGCTGGCCTTGGTGTGCTTCTTCACGTCGTCGAGCGTGAACAGGCCCTTTTCCTTGATCGCCTTGCAGATGGCGCCCTTGGTCACGCCGTTGCAGCCGCAGACCTCGTCGGTGTCCGCCATGGCGGCGGCTTTGCTGTGGCCCTGGTGGCCCGCATCGCCGATGTTCGATTCGCCGAACATGAGCTTGTCGCGGATGTCGGCCACCGTGCGGCCGTCGCGCAGCAGCTTGAAGTACCAGCTGCCGTCCACCGTGTCGCCGTAGAGGCAGGCGCCCACGAGCTTGTCGTCCTGGATGACGAGCTTCTTGTACACGCCGCCGCCGGCCGCGTATGGGTCGCTCATCACGATCTCCTCCGTGCCTTCCCCGCCCTGGAAGTTGCCGGCCGAGAACAGATCGATGCCCGTCACCTTGAGCTTGGTGGAGGTGAGCGAGCCCTGGTAGCGGCCGATGCCGTGTTCGGCCAGGTGGTTGGCCAGCACCTTGCCCTGCTCGAAGAGCGGCGCCACCAGGCCGTAGGCGATGCCGCGGTGCGCCGCGCACTCGCCCACGGCGTAGATGCGCGGGTCGGTCACGGTCTGCAGCGTATCGCTCACCACGATGCCGCGGTTCACGTGCAAGCGCATGCTCTCGGCGAGCTGCGTGCTGGGGCGGATGCCCACGGCCATCACCACGAGCTGCGCGGGCACCTCGGTGCCGTCCTTGAAGCGCACGGCGGCCACGCGGCCGGTGGCGGCATCGCCCACCAGCTCCTGCGTCTGCGCCTTCATCAGAAAGCCCATGCCGCGCTCCACCAGCGATTTCTGCAGCATGCGGCCGGCCACGTCGTCGAGCTGGCGCTCCATGAGCCACTCGCTCGCGTGCACCACCGTGACGCGCATGCCGCGCTTCATGAGGCCGTTGGCGGCCTCCAGCCCGAGCAGGCCGCCGCCGATCACCACCGCGTCGCGGTAGGTGGCGGCCGCGTCGATCATGGCCTGCGTGTCGGCGATGTCGCGGTAGGCCAGCACGCCCTGCAGCTCCTTGCCGGGGATCGGCAGGATGAACGGGTTGGAGCCCGTGGCGATGATGAGCCGGTCGTAGGGCGCCTCCACCGTGCGGCCCTGGGCAT
Organism: Paracidovorax konjaci; assembly: GCF_900112675.1. Taxonomy (GTDB): domain Bacteria; phylum Pseudomonadota; class Gammaproteobacteria; order Burkholderiales; family Burkholderiaceae_C; genus Paracidovorax; species Paracidovorax konjaci. The sequence goes on from NZ_FOMQ01000015.1 coordinate 27,779, forward strand.
CGGTGCCGCGCACGACGCGGCGCGTGCGGTCCACCTCGCGCACCGTGCAGCCCGCGTGCAGCGTGATGCCGTTCTCTTCGTACCACGCCCAGTCGTTGAGGACGATCTCCTCCAGCGTCTGCTCGCCGGCCAGCACGGGCGAGAGCAGGATGCGGTTGTAGTTGGGGTGCGGCTCGGCGCCGAAGACGGTGATCTCGTACAGATCGGGCGCGATCTTCAGCAGCTCCTCGAGCGTGCGCACACCGGCCATGCCGTTGCCCACCATCACCAATCTGGATTTTTTCATCGTGACCCCACAGGCGGTTCGGTTCGTTCGCGGACGAAGAACACAACAAACAAAAAAGGCGTCCACACCCCGCACCGGCCGCTTTCGCGGGCCCGCTGCATGGGTGGGGACGCCTTCGTCCTGGCCTCTTCAGCCCCGTTTCCGCCATTGGAAGAGGGCAGGCCGCGTGGCCAGCCTTGGCCACGCGGGGGCTATTGCAATGCCCGTGCCAAGTGCGTGGTGCCTGCCGGTTTCAAGAAAAAATGCCCTGATGCCGCCGGATCCATTGAATAGTTTGCTATTGATTTAATAGCATCTGGGCGGGCGAGGTGCTGTAGGGGCCGCGTGCCGGGCGGCAACGGCCATCGGTGGCGATGAACTGCTTTGGTGCGGCGGTCCGTGCTGGTGCATGCCGCGCGTGGAATGGGGCAAGGCCTGGTTGTGGGCTGGGCCCGGGGTTGCGGGCCGCCATCCATGCCTTTTTTGGCATCGAAACCCTCAGGGCGATGCTTCTTTGCTGTTCAGTTCTTCCTGCATCCATTCGGCATCCGATTTCGCGCCTTTTTTCACGTAATAACGCACGGATGCTTCGTCTGCACCCAGGACGCTGGAGACGATTCCCGCTCCGCCAATGCCAACTCTGTATTCTTTGCCGTTCTCGACGGTGCTGAAATAGCAGGAGCCGAAGGAGTAATCGTGGAATTCGAAGTCGAATATGGGTTTTGCGTTTCTCCAGTATTCCTTGAAATCTTCCGGAGTCATGGTGAATGCATTGCAGAACCTGATGGTGTCTTCATTCCTGGCTTCAGGGTCCATGGTCTTCTGGATGGCGGCCGCCTGGATGGCCACCGGCATCGACCACCATGTAAAGAAAATGGCAGTGCAAATCCCCAAGGTGGCCAGGACGAAAATCGCGATTCTCAATGGATTCTTCATGGAATTGCCTAGTACCGGATCAGCCTTGCTTCGCTTTCCTGTTTTCTAGGGTCGATCAGGCCATGGGGGTAGATTCGCTCGCGGGTGAGATTCAAGGTCAGCAGCAATTCTTCTGTCAACCATTTCGAAGAAGAATTCTGGGCATGCGTTGGCTCGCGATAGGATCGATTCACCGGGGCGCCGACAACCTCTATGGCGATGGAGTCGAAATTGGTGCCGCCGGTCACGATCAGCATTCGATTTTCCTTCCAGGTCTTTTCTGAATGCCGGGCAGTGCCTGCAGCGGCATTGTTGCGTTCATTTTGATGAAAGCTGGTATTGGAAATGTTCCGCTGAACATCGGCCGCCTTCGTTTTCTAATGCGGCGATTAAGTTCTGGTTATCGAAAGGGCTGCCGGCGCCGAGGGGCGGTCTTCACGCAATGCCGCAGGGCGGAACGGTTTTGGGGCCGGTATTTCGCGCCGTGGCATGCCGCTTCGGGGGCGAGGGTGCGATGGCGGCGGCTCGCGCCGAAGCTGGGTGCGTTCGACAAACACCGTGCGAGCCGCACGCATACCCAAACGGAGGATCTTTCCATGGCCATGACTGGTACCCAGAACGCTACTGCCCAGTGGGGCACGCTGCCCCGCAACCCGCCGCGCTTCGACACGGACCGCTTCATGGTCCTGCCGCTGCAGCCCGACAAGGCGCGCGACCTGCTGGGGGTGCTGCTGTGCGACGGCAAGCTGGCCGCCCAACTGCCCTGGATGCCCGACAAGTCCGCGGACGGTGCCCGTGCGGAGGCGTTCCTGGCCGAGATGCGCTGCGCTGCCGGCACGGACCTCGTCTGGGGCGTCGTGGAGCGGGCGCGGGGGGCGTACATCGGCGCGGTGATCGTGCGCGACAGCCTGGAGGGGCTGGATGTGGAGGTGCTGTGCGCGTCGCAGTTCTTCGGGCAGGGCGTGGCGGATGAGGTGGGGGAGCCGGTGATGGCTTGGTTGGAAGAGGTGGTGGAGGTGGAGTTGGTGTGATGGGGTTTTGTTCTGGGGTTTTTGGCCGCATGCCGCCGGATCCATTGGATAGTTTGCTATTGTTTTTGTAGTGAATTGTCGGGGGCTTCGCGGCTGGTGCGGCGGGCTTTTGATGGCGGTGGCAGGGTTTTGTTTTTGGGTTGCTTCCCGGGGCCGGGGTGTGCGCCCGGCGGCGCACCGACTTTCTTGTGCTTCGCCAAATGCCGCTGCGCTCGGCCTGGTGGGGCTGCGGCCTAACCCGGGCGGCAGCTGGCGCCGCCGTCCACCAGCAGGTTGGCGCCGTTGATGTACGAGGCCGCGTCGCTGACCAGGAAGGCGACGGCCTTGGCGATGTCGGCGGGGGTGCCCAGGCGGCGCAGGGGGTTGCTGTCGCGGACCTGGGCGAAGTGGGCGGGGTGGTGCTGTTCCATGCGGCCCCAGTGGCCGTAGGGGTCGTAGATGGCGCCCGGGGTCACGGTGTTCACGCGGATGCCGTGGGGGCCGCATTCGTGGGCGAGGCCCTTGGCGTGGGCCAGCAGGCCGGCCTTGGCGGCGTTGTAGGCGGTGGCCTGGGGGCCGATCTCCTGCCCGGAGAGCGAGTTGATGAACACCATGCTGGCGCGGCGGCTGGCTTTGAGGAAGGGCACGGCCGCGTCCGCGCCCGCCACGAGGCCGATCAGGCTCACGGCCAGTTCCTGCTGCCAGCCGGCGTCGTCGCGGCCCGCCAGCATGGCTGCGGCGTTGCCGATGAAGACGTCCAGCCCGCCCCATTGCCCGGCCGTGCGCGCCACCCAGGCGCGCACGGCGCGGGTGTCGGCGATGTCCAGCGACTCACCGGTCGCCTGCAGGCCGGGGCGCCGCAGCTGGCCGAGCGCCAGGGAGAGCTGCATCGCTTCGCGGCCGCACACCGCGAGGTGGCAGCAGCCCTCGTCGGCCAGGCGCTCCGCGATGGCCAGCCCGATGCCGCGGGTGCCGCCCGCGATGACGACGCGCAGGGAGGACAGGTCGATGTGCATTGGTGGAGAAAAAGAAAGAAGAAGGGAAGAGAGGGAAGGGACGCGGTCAGGGGCCCGGGTTCACCAGCCGGGCCTGGCCGGTCAGTTGCGCATCGGCCGGGTTGGTGCCCGTGGTGTCGTGCAGGCTGCCGTCCAGGAAGTTCCATTGGCCGATCAGCGCCGACGGCGTGGGCGGCAGGGCGGCGATGGCCTGGGGCACCTGGGCATCGGCCAGGGCGAGGTTCCAGACGCGCAGCAGCTGGAGCGTGCTCTGCTGCATGCCGGGCATCGAGGGCAGCGCGGGGTTGGCGCCCGCGAACAGGCCGCCGGTGGAGCTGATGTCGATGGGCGCCTGCCCCGAGGGGAAGCTGGACAGCTGGCTGCCGTCCACCCACACCGTGAGGTTGCCGATGCCGTTGGTGGTCTGGCGGCGCACCACCAGCGCGTGCGGCCCTCCGGAGAGCGAGACGGCGTTCAGGGCCTGGTAGTCCAGCGACTGGCCCTGGCCGCTCATGTTGCTGAGCCAGACGGTGCCTTGGCCGTCGATCTGCAGGTAGAAGCCCGGCCCGTTGGCCGTGTCGAGCCGCGACAGGATCAGGCCCGCGGCGGCCTGCAGTTGCAGCGCGAAGGTGAAGTCTCCCGTGCCGCCGAAGTTGTAGGCCGGGATGGACGGCACCCGCAGGGCGCTGGCGCCGTCGCTCCACTGGACGCTCCAGGGCGCCGGCTGGGGGAACTGCACGCGCACGCCCGCCGGGGCGCCGGTCAGGTGGGGCGCGGTGAGGTAGGCCGTGAGCGTGTAGCTGCTGCCGCTGTCCAGCCCCGGGTAGTCGATCACGGTCTGGTCGGTGCCGGGCGTGGCGGTGCCGGGCGGAATGGTGCGGCCCTGTGCATCCTGGAGCGTGAAGCCCGCGACCGCCTGGCCCGGGGCGGGCGCCTGCCAGCCGACGGTGAGCCGGCCCCCGGCGTACCGGGCGCTGAGCTGCTGCGGCGCGCCCAGGGGCACGATCTGCCACTGCACGGCGGGCGACCAGTCGCTGCGCAGCACACCGCTCGATGCGCGCACGCGCAGGCCATAGGTCTGGCCGGCCTGCACGCCGGCGGCGATCGCCCGGGCCGACAGGCCGTCGATGGCGAAAGCGGGCTGCGGCGACACGGGCTGCCCCTGGGCGTCCAGCCACTGGACCTCGTAGGCGAGCATGCCCGGGGCAGGGGCCGTCCAGGAAACGCTCAGCGCGTTGCTGCCTTCGTCGAACGCATATTGGGCGATGGCGGGTGCGGCCAGCGTGGCCCACTGGATGGCCGCGAGCGCGGGCGCGCCCACGTTGACGCCGCTGCCCGCCTGCACCCGGACGGACTGGTTCTGGTAGCTGGCCAGCGCGGGGCCGGTGAGGGTGGCCACCACCTGCTGCGCGGTGGCGGCGAAGGCGACCTGGGGCTGGTCCGGCAGGGGCCGGCCCTGCGCATCGACGACGAGCACCTGGTAGTCGGCCGCCGCGGGAACGGGCGCGAAGGACACGACGACCGCGTCGCTCTGCAGCGCCGCTTTCAGGGCCGTGGGGGCCGGCAGGTCGCGGGCCGTGAAGGTCAGCGCGGGGCTCCAGGCGCCCTGCGCCGTGCCCGCGGTGCCGCGCACCTGCACCTGGTAGGTGGTGCCGTCGGCCAGCGCGACCCCGTCGGCGCGGGCCTGCGTGCCGCTGACGGTGAAGGCGGGCTGCGGCGATACGGGCACCTGCCGCGCATCCAGCAGCTCGACGCCGTAGCCCGTGGCGTTGGGGGTGGCCTGCCAATCCACGACGAGGCGCTGCCCGAGCGTCTCGAAGCGCAGCGCCACGCCGCCCACCGGCGCGATGGGGTTCCAGGGGAGCGCGATGCCGGCCCACAGGCCCATCGCCTGCGCCCCCTGCGCGCCCTGTGCACGCACCCGCAGGCGGTAGGTGAGCGCGTTCTGCAGGGCGCTGCTGTCGATGGAGGCCGAGGCACCGCTCACGGTGATGGCCGGCTGCGGCTGCAGGGGCGCGCCCTGCGCGTCGTCGATCTCGACCGCATAGCCCGCGGCATCGGCCACCGCCTGCCATTGCGCGGCCAGGCGGGTGCCCGCCTGCGCGGCGGCCAGACCGGCCGGGGCCGGCAGCACCTGGAAGGGCGCGGCGGGGCCCCAGTCCGCAGGGATGTCCCCGCTGCGGCCGCCCAGCGTGAGCACCGCCACGCCGTACCGGCCCGCCTGGCCCGGCGCGGGAAGGCTGGCCTGCGTCGCGCCGGCCGCGGCGGAACCGGTGGCGACCACCGTGCCGCCCTCGGTGAGCTGGAGGCGGTAGCCGCCATTGCCGGCCACGGCCGTCCAGGTGGCGCCGATGGCATCGCCGAGCACCAGGGTGGGCGCACCGGCCGTGGCGGGCTTGTCGATGGCGAACAGCGGGGACCAGTCGCCCCGCACGCTCTGGTCGAACGGTTGCACGGCGCCGTGGTACCGGCCCGGCGCCAGATCAGCGGGAATGGGCACGGACCCGGTCAGGGCCGGCGCATCGACGGCGACGGTGCCGACGGCGGGCTGGCCCTGCTGGGTCAGCACCAGCATGTAGCGGGTGGCGTGGGTCGATGCGGTCCAGACCGCGGTGACCGTGCCCGCGGCGCAATCCAGCGAGGTGATCGTGGTCGGGCCGGGCTTGTCGGGCGGCGGCGGCGGGGGGGAGGGACTGGGGCTGGGCGAGGGGCTGGGCGTCGGAACCGGGACGGGAACGGGCGCCGGACCGGGGCCCGGGGAGGGGCTGGGGGAAGGACTGGGCGACGGGCTCGGGCTGGGGCTCGGCGAGGGGCTCGGGCCGCTGTTCCAGCCGTTGCACAGCAGCGTGGAGGCGAACTGCTGGAGCACCTGCTTGCCCACCACCACGGAAAAGAAGAGGGCCGACTTCTCCGGATCGTCCAGCACCGCCTTGATCATGTTCAGTGCGCCGTTGCCGACGGCGTCCACCAGGGTCTGCAGCAGGCCGCTGAAGCTGATGGTCTCCGGCTTGGCGATGGGAACGTCGAACGCGGGCATGTCCACGGACAGGAAATCGACCTGGCTGGCGATGCTCAGCGTGTAGCTGACCTGGACCTGGATGTTGAGCGCGCCGCCGCCGGATTTGCCCATCGACACCTTGACGCCGAATTTGGCGGTCAGCGCCTCCTTGAACACGAAGTTGACCAAACTGCCGCACACATTGGCGTTGTTGAGCGACTTGATGGTGTTCAGGAAGTCCAGCACGGGCCCGGGGAAGTCGTCGATGGGCCAGTTCTTGACCTGGAAGCCCTGGGACTTGCTCCAGGTGAATGCGAAGCTCGGATGGTCGATGCCCAGCACCGTGCCCGGATAGGTGAGCGTGCCGGCCATCTGGTAGCCGCTCTGGCCGGCGGCCTGCGCGATGCCGATGCTGCCCGCCGCGAAGGGCTCCTTCATGAACCTGAAGCCGGCCTCCAGCAGGAAGCTCGATTGCTGCGCACTGCGCTGGATCCGGACGCCGGGCCCCTGGCCGCTGAAATTCTGGTCGGCGATGGCCAGGATGCCCTCGATGTCGATCTCGGAGGGAATGCTGCCCCCGACGCTCAGGCGGCTGCCGCCCGCCCCCTGGCTGCCCTGGACCTGCAGGTACACATCGGCCGCGAAGCCCAGGATGTCGATGCGGCATTGGTCGAGGTTGAAGCCCGCCTGGAACGCCTCCTGGCCGGACTGCGTGGCGGTGGGGGCGTAGTACAGCCGCATGGGCTGGCTGGCGGACTGCGGCCCGAAGCTGATCGGCAGCAGCGTGCCCCAGTCGATGCCCGCGTCGATGTCGGTCAGCAGGTCGGCCACGGCGAAGGTGCTGGCCAGCGACACCCCGACCACGGAGAGCGTGCCGGCGTCGAAGCGCAGGTAGCCCTTCAGCTGCGTGAGGCCGCCGAAGCTTGCGGTGGTGTCGAAGGCGATGCGGGTCGGCGCGCCGGAACCGCTGGAAAAAGAGAGGGCGAAGGACTGGATGTCCACGCCCTGGAGGATCCCGAACGGGTTGTGCCAGGTCTGCGTGGACGCGGCGCTGAAGGCGATGCTCTGGCCTGGGACGACGGTGCAGGTGGCCGTGTCGAACCGCAGCAGCGGAAAGTCGCCCGGCACGTGGAGGGTGCCCGCGCCGAGCAGCTGGTTCACCATCTCCGTGAAATCCAGCGGCGCCCCCGGCAGCAACGCGCCCTGCAGGCTCAATCCCCCTTGGGGGCCGGGAAGTTGCGCAGACAGCTCAAAGCGCGCGGACGCCAGCTGCAACTGCGAACTCAACGAAGTCTTGAGGGCCATGGGCGGGGCTCGGGTTGAACCGTGGGGCGGTGGACGGAGAGGCGGGCCGGCGCGAGGAGGGCCGGCCGGCCGAGGGAAGGCGGGGCGCCCGGCGCAGCGAAGCGCCCCGGAAGGCCCCTCAGGGGGCGGGCGCGCCGTAGTCGAACTCGATCTTGACGTTGGCCAGGGACAGCTTGTCCAGCACGGCGATGCTGGCGAACGGCGTCCACGTCGGGTTCCACTTGCCGCCGGTGTCGGAGCCGAACAGCATGCCCAGCTCGAACTCTCCCTGGGTGTCGATCAACAGGTTGTTGACCGCCACGGACAGGGTGGTCAGGCTGGTCGGCAGGTCGGCCTTCGTGATGGGGCTGCCCAGGTTGGTGGCCGCCCAGTCGACCAGTTCGCCGACCGAGAGGAAGCTGGTCGGCGGCTGGTTGGCAGGCAGCTCGTAGGTGAACTTCAGTTGCCCCGGGGTGGCGGGCGGCAGGACTGTGTTGATAGGGATCGGGATGGATCCGATCTCGATCGTGCCGGAGATGGTGGTCGTCAGAGTGCTGGCCATGGTGATTGCCTTTCGCTGGGTTGGTGGTACGGGGAAACAGGGAAACGGAAGCGCTCAGGTCGCTTCGTGGTAGCTGTACTGGCCCAGCGCGGCGGGTGCGGGCCAGTACGTCGGGGTCACGCCGTGCCTGGATTCGGCGTATTCGGGGGTGCTGTGCAGCCAGCCGATCACCAGGCTGCGCGGCCACCGGCGGTTGCCCAGCACCCGGTGGAACGAGTGCGGGCAGCATTCGAAGACCAGCAGGCGGTTGGGGCGCGGCGCCACCGCCGTGTGGATCTGGATGCCGTCGTTGAAGGGGCTGTCGTAGCCCAGGCCCGTCTCGCCGCCGTCGCCTTCGCTCCAGCCCTCGCCGTCCAGGTAGTACAGGAAGGCGGCGGTGCGCACGCGCTTGAGGATGGGCGCGGGCGAGCCGCCGGCCAGCGGCGTGCCGGCCTGGTACTCGCAGCCGAAGTACCAGGGGCGCATGCCTTCGGCGGACAGGGGGTCCTCGCTGTGGAAGCAGTGGACGTAGTCGCTGTGCCAGGTGCCGTTGCGCGAGCCGACCGGGTGGTGGTTGATCTGCGCATTGACCTCGGGCGTGAACTCCAGGCCGAAGGCCTGCGACACGTCGTCGCTGAAGGCGCGCCGGTAGAAGTGCTGCAGCGCGTCCGGCGCGTCCGGCGGGATGACCCAGTGGAAGCAGTCGTAGCCGCCGATCTTGGCCAGGCGCTCGGGGTTCCGGTGCGCGCTCAGGCCCCCGGCGAGCAGCGCATCCAGCCGGTCACGGAAGGCCCGGTGTGCCGCCGGAGGCAGGTAGTCGTCGATGACGCGGTGCGGAAACGGCAGGGGCGCCACCGCGCCGCCGCGCAACGAAGCTGCTGCGTGCATGGACTGCGTCCCGTCCGGCCGTCAGGGCAACATCCACCACTGGCACGCCAGGCCGGAGTCGTTGTAGTCCTGGTCCGCGCCGTCCTCGGACACGACCATGCGCATGTTGTAGCCCAGCAGGCCGTACTTGCCGACGCCGCTCATGTTGGACATGACCCACGCGCCGCTGCCGTTGTTGGCGTGCTCCATGATCACGGCGGCATTGTTCTGCCCGGCGGGGCCGGGCGGCGTGTCGATGGTCTGGTGGGCCAGTTCGCGGTTGCCCTCTCCGGCGCCCACCCATTGCATCGACGGCCCGCCGCCGTTGACCGTGAGGGTCACGCGCTGGTTCCAGAGCGCGTTGGTCACGCCGGTGATGTAGACGCGGTGCGACGGGGGCAGATCGAAGAAGCGCGCATCGGTCCCGCCGCCGATCACGCCATGGAGCGTCTGGCCCTGGCCCGACAGGTTGAAGGTGCCGTCCGGGTTGAGCACCAGATCGCACGCCCCCTGGCCGTCGTACCACCAGCGGTTGTTGTAGCCACCCGTGGTCACGCTCACGCACCAATAATGCGGCCCGCCATTCTGGTGGCCGATATCCAGCAGGGTGATATACCCGAATCTCTGCACGAATATGACCGCCTGCGTGCCCTGCACATACAGCGTGGAATTGGCCGGGCTGATCACCGGGCCGCCGGTATTATTGATGACGTTCACTGACCAGGTCATGGTTTTTCATTCTCTGCGGGTGGATGAAAATTATTCGATGAATATCATTTTTCCAAAAACACCGAAGCGCCATTGGAGGTTGAAAATGGTTTTCATTGAATATCGATGGCTGGGCAAGATTAGCATTTAACAAAATGTATCAATATGAATAATTCCTGAAAAATCCTTAAATTGCGGGCAGGGTTCTGAAAATGCGAGGACATGGGGCCTGCTGGCCGGCTGCCGGCCGGCCGCCGTATCCACTCCGGCTTCGGCCGGCGAGCGGGAGAGAGCAGAACCCGGGGATGGACGGCGCCGCAGCCGGTTCTACGGCGGGAGCCGGTTTTTTCCTGAAGACAGGTGGGGCGTGGAGCCGGGGCCAGGCGACCGGCGCCGCTCCCGCAGCGGATCTGCGGTGCGTTCCCCAGGCGTACGGCCACCGGCGCACCGTGCGCCTGCCGTCGGCGATCAGCGGGCGGCCGGGAGCCCGGGCAGGGCGCGGCCGCCCGCCCCCGAGGGGGTGAATGCGAACATCCGCCGATAGGCGCCCGGCGTCACCGCCAGCTTCGCCTGGAAGTGGTGGCGCATCGACTGCACGCTGCCGAAGCCGGCCGCGTCCGCGACGCCTTCGATCGACAGCCGGCTCGATTCGAGCAGCCGCTGGGCTTCGGCCACCCGCTCGTCGATCAGCCACTGGCCCGGCGCCTGCGACGTGGCTTCGGTGAAGCGCCGCAGGAACGTCCGCGGACTCATCGCGGCAGCCCCTGCCATGCGCTCGACGTTCCACGGCGCGCGGAGATCGGCGCGCACGGCCTCGATGGCGGCCGCGATGTGGTGGCCGGTGTCGCGCGGCACGGGGCGTTCGATGAACTGCGCCTGCCCTCCGCCGCGGTGCGGTGGCATCACGAGGCGCCGGGCCACGCTGTTGGCGGCCCGGGAGCCGTAGTCCTGCCGCACGATGTGCAGCATCAGGTCGATTCCCGCCGCGCTGCCCGCCGAGGCGGATCGAGCCGGACCTGGGGCTGCGGCTCGAACCCGCTGCGGTGGAGGCGCTGGCCGATGTTTGCCTTGCCCGTGCGGGGCGGACCTGAGGCGCCGGGCCTGTCGCGGGGCCCGGCTGCCGGGCTCCCGTGGTTGCTATTAAAAAAATAGCAAACTATTCAATGGATCCGGCGGCATGGAGCCGAAAACTCCCTCACCCTCCGCCCAGCACCTTGTAGAGCGTCACCCCGTTGCTCTGCTCGGCCAGTTGCACTGCGATCAGACCCAGTTGCGCGCTGTACAGCGACCGCTGCGCGTCCAGCACGGCCAGATAGCTGTCGGCGCCCAGACGCCAGCGCGCCAGCGTGAGGTCCAGCGCGCGCTGGCTGGTGGAGACCAGCGACTGCTGCGCCTGCACGCGGTCCTGCAGCGTGGCGCGTTCGGCCAGCGCGTCGGCCACTTCGCGGAAGGCCGTCTGCACGGCTTTGTCGTACTGGGCCACGGCCGTGTCGCGCGCGACCTCGGCGATGCGCAGGTTGGCCTGGTTGCGGCCGGCGTCGAAGATCGGCAGGCGGATCTGCGGCGCGAAGCTCCAGGTGCCGTTGCCCGCGCCGAAGAGGCCCGAGAGTTCGTTGCTGGCGGTGCCCACGCTGGTGGTGAGCGTGATCGACGGGAAGAACGCCGCGCGCGCGGCGCCGATGCTGGCGAAGCTGCCCTGCAAGGAGCGCTCGGCGGCCTGCACGTCGGGGCGGCGCAGCAGCGTGCTGGAGGGCAGCGAGGCCGGCACCGCCAGCAGCGGGGCCACGCGGGCGGGCGCGCGCTGCCAGCGTGCCGGGTCGGGGCTGCCGGCGCGGTCGGCGCCGGAGGGCGAGGGGGCGCCGCCCTGGGCCGGTGCCTGTGCCTGCGAGGGCGCGGCGGGCGGGGGCGGCGGCGCCAGGGCCTCCAGCGCGACCGGCGGCAGCAGCGCGTCGGCCACGGGGCCGCCGGCCAGCAGGTGCAGGGCGTTGCGGTCCTTGGCGAGCTGGGCGGTGGTGGTGGCGATGTCGGCGCGCGCGGAATCGACGGTGGTCTGCGTCTGCGTGAGGGTCAGGCCCGAGGTGGCGCCCTGCTCGTAGCTGCGCTGCGCGAGCGACAGCGACTGCTCGCGCGTGCGCAGGGTCTCGCGCGCGAGCAGCAGGCGGCGCGCGTCGGCGTCCAGCGTGAGCCAGGCGCCGGCCACGTCGGCGATCAGGGACAGGCGCACGCTGCGCGCGTTCTCGCCCACGCGCAGGAATTCCTGCAGCGCGGCGTCGTTCAGGTTGCGCACGCGGCCGAAGAAGTCGATCTCGTAGCTCGCGAAGCCGATCTGCGCGCTGTACTGCGCGCTGGTGTTGCTGCGGCCCGCGGCGGTGAGGTCGTCGGCCGTGCGGCTGCGGGTGCCCGCGCCGGTGGCGTTCAGCGTGGGAAAGAGGTCGGCACGGCTCACGCCGTACTGGGCCCGCGCGCGCTCGATGGCGAGCGCGGCCACGCGCAGGTCGCGGTTGGCTTCCAGCGACTGCGCGACCACGCCGCGCAGCCGGGGATCGGTGATGAACGATTCCCACGGTACGTTGCCGATGTCGGAGGCCTGCGCGGGCGCCGTGGTGGCGCCGTCCAGCGTGGCGGGCACGGCCGGCGCGGGCGCCTGGTAGGGCGGCGCGAGGTTGGCGCAGCCCGCCGCGAGCAGGGCGGCGGCCAGGGCCATGGGCAGGGACGGGGCGGTGAAGCGCAAGGGCATCGGGGGGGCTGGACGCGTCATGCGGAGGCTCCGTGGGCGGGGCTGGCCGGGCCGGCGGGCGGCGGCGTGCCGCCTGCATCGCCGGGGGGCGTTGCCGCGTCGGCGCGGGCCGCGCGGTTGGCGAAGAAGCTGCGGATCAGCACGAAGAACACCGGCACGAAGAAGATGCCCAGCACGGTGGCGGAAACCATGCCGCCCAGCACCGCGGTGCCGATGGCCTGCCGCCCGCCGGCGCCCGCGCCGGTGCCGATGGCCAGCGGCAGCACGCCGAAGCCGAAGGCCAGCGAGGTCATCAGGATGGGCCGCAGCCGCAGGCGCACGGCCTGCAGCGTGGCGTCGATCACGCTCTTGCCCTGGGCCTGCAACTGGGTGGCGAACTCCACGATCAGGATCGCGTTCTTGGACGACAGCCCCACGGTGGTGAGCAGCCCCACCTGGAAGTACACGTCGTTCGACAGCCCGCGGATGCCGATGCCCAGCAGCGCGCCCACGATGCCCAGCGGCACCACCAGGATCACCGAGAACGGCACCGACCAGCTCTCGTACAGCGCCGCGAGGCAGAGGAACACGAACAGGATCGAGACCGCGTAGAGCACCGGCGCCTGCGAGCCCGAGAGCCGCTCCTGGAACGAGGCGCCCGTCCATTCGTAGCCGATGCCGGGGGGCATCTCCTTCATGATGTCGTCCACCGCCGCCATGGCCGCGCCGGAGCTGACGCCGGTGGCCGCGTCGCCCACGAACTCGTAGCTCGGGCTGCCGTTGTAGCGCTGCAGCTGCGGCGAGCCGTAGGTCCAGCTGGTGCTGGAGAACGACGAGAACGGCACCATCTGGCCCAGGCTGTTGCGCACCGTCCAGGGGCCGATGTCCTGCGGCAGCATGCGGTAGGGCGCGTCGCCCTGCATGTACACGCGCTTGACGCGGCCCTTGTTCAGGAAGTCGTTCACGTAGGTGCCGCCGATGGCGCTCGACAGCGTACTGTTGATGTCGGCCGTGGCCAGGCCCAGCGCGCCGGCCTTGGCGTCGTCGATGGCCACGCCCAGTTGCGAGGTGTCGTCGGGGTTGTTGCTGCGCACGTTCGACAGCTCGGCATGCTGGCCGGCCAGCTGCAGCACCTTGTCGCGCGCGGCCACGAGCGCGTCGTGGCCCAGGCCGTTCAGGTCCTTCAGGTGGAAGTTGAAGCCCGCGTTGGCGCCCAGGCCGCGCACGGCCGGAGGCAGGATCACGAAGATGCGCGCATCGCGGATCTTGCGCAGGTCGGCCGTGGCCTTGCGCGCGATGGCGTCGGCGCTCTGCGAGGCCAGCGGGCGCTCGCTCCAGTCCTTCAGCCGCACGAAGCCGCGCGCCGAACTCTGGTCGCCGTTGGAGCCGGTGATCGAGTTGAAGCTCACCACGTCGGGCTGCGCGGCGAAGTATTTCTGCACCTCGGCCATCACCGCCTGCAGCCGCGTGTTGGACGAGCCCGCGGGCAGCGTGATCTGCACCTGCACGGCGCCCTGGTCCTCGTTGGGCAGGAAGGCCGTGGGCAGGCGCATGAACAGCACCGCCATGCCGCCCACGATCAGCGCGTAGATGAGCATCATGCGGCCGCCGCGGCGCACGGTGCGGCCCACGCCGCGCTGGTAGCCGTCGGCCGTGCGGTCGAAGCGGTGGTTGAAGCCCGTGAAGAAGCGGTCCACCCAGCCCAGCGGCCCGCGCCGCGGCGTGCCGCCGTGCGGGCTGTGCTGGCCCTTGGGGATGGGTTTGAGCAGCGTGGCGCAGAGCGCCGGCGTGAGCGTGAGCGCCACCAGCACCGACAGCACCATGGCCGAGACGATGGTGATCGAGAACTGCCGGTAGATCACCCCCGTGGAGCCGCCGAAGAACGCCATGGGGATGAACACCGCCGAGAGCGTGAGCGCGATGCCCACCAGCGCGGGCGTGATCTCGGCCATCGACTTGCGCGTGGCCTCCTTCGGGGGCAGTCCTTCCTCGCTCATCACGCGCTCGACGTTCTCCACCACCACGATGGCGTCGTCCACCAGCAGGCCGATGGCCAGCACCATGGCGAACATGGTGAGCGTGTTGATCGAGTAGCCCGCGGCCGAGAGCACGCCGAAGGTGCCCAGCAGCACCACGGGCACGGCGATCGCGGGGATCAGCGTGGCGCGGAAGTTCTGCAGGAACAGGTACATCACCAGCACCACGAGCAGCATGGCCTCGGCCAGCGCCTTGACCACCTCGTCGATGGAGGCGTCCACGAAGGGCGTGGTGTCGTAGCTCGTGAAGGGCTTGAGCTGGTAGGGGAAGAACGGCCGCAGCTCAGCGATCTTGGCGTTCACCGCCTCGGCCACCGCCATGGCGTTGGCGCCGTCGGCCAGCACCACGCCCATGCCCGCGCCGGGCTGGCCGTTGAGGCGCGAGGTGATGGTGAGGTTCTCGGCGCCCAGCTCGATGCGCGCCACGTCCTTCAGGCGCACGACCGAGCCGTCGGTGGCCACCTTGAGCACGATGTTCTCGAACTCCTCGCGGCTTTGCAGCTTGCTGCGCGCGGTGATGGTGGCGTTGAGCTGCTGCTCGCCCACGGCGGGCAGGGCGCCCAGTTGCCCGGCCGAGACCTGCGCGTTCTGCGCGTTGATGGCGTTGCCCACGTCGGAGGGCATGAGCGCGAATTTCTCGAGCTTGGCCGGGTCCATCCACACGCGCATGGCGTAGGGCGTGCCGAGCGTGGCCACGTCGCCCACGCCGTCGATGCGGCTGATCACGTCCACCAGGTTGCTGGAGATGTAGTCGCCGATGTCCACCTGCGTCACCGACGGGTCGGGCGAGGTGAAGGTGATGATCATCAGGTAGTCGTTGCCGCCCTTGGTCACCGTCACGCCGCGGCTCTGCACGGCCGGCGGCAGGCGCGACATGGCCTGCTGCAGCTTGTTCTGCACCTGCACCTGGGCCACGTCGATGTTGGTGCCCGCGTTGAAGGTGAGCGTGGTGCGCGAGCCGCCCGAGGCGTCGCTGGTGGAGCCCATGTAGATGAGGTTGTCCAGCCCCTTGAGCTGCTGCTCGATCACCTGCGTGACCGACTCCTCCACCGTCTTGGCCGAGGCGCCCGTGTAGGTGGCGCTGATGGACACGCGCGGCGGCGCGATGTCGGGGTACTGCTCCAGCGGCAGCGAGCGGATCGACATCGCGCCCGCGAGCATGATGACGATGGCGATGACCCACGCGAAGATGGGTCGGTTGATGAAGAACTGGGCCATGGCGGGGCGTCCTCAGCGCGAGGCCGCCGGGGCCGGGGCAGGTGCCGACGCAGACGCGGGCACGGAGGCCGGCGCTGCCGCGGCCGCAGAAGAAGCGGCCGGCGTTCCTGGCGCGGCGGCGCCGCCGCTGCTGCCACTGCCGCCCTGCGGCTTGATCTGCACCTCCACGGGCTTGACCGTGTCGCCCACCTTGATGCGCTGCAGCCCGTCCACCACGATGCGGTCGCCCGCGGCCAGGCCCGCCGTTGCCGCCCAGCGGTTGCCCACGGCCGCGCCCACCTGGATGCCGCGGCGCTCCACCTTGTCCTGCGCGCCCACCACCAGCACGCTCGCGTTGCCGGCGGTGTCGCGCGTCACGCCCTGCTGGGGCACGAGCAGCGCCTGCTCGTTCACGCCCGTCTCCAGCACCGCGCGCACGTACATGCCGGGCATCAGCAGCCCGTCGGGGTTGGGCACCACGCCGCGCAGCGTGATCGCGCCCGTGGTCGGGTTCACGGTCACGCCGCTGAACTGCAGCCGGCCCGGCTGCGCGTAGGTGCTGCCGTCCTCCAGCTTGAGGCGGATACGCGCCTGGCCCTCGCCGGCGCGCTGCAGGCGGCCCTGGGCGAGGTCGTTCTTCCAGCGCAGCACTTCGGTGCTGGACTGCGTGACGTCGACATAGAGCGTGTCCACCTGCGAGACGGTGGTGAGCGCGGTCGTCTGGCTGGCCGTGACCAGCGCCCCCGGCGTCACCGTGGAGATGGCGGTGCGGCCCGAGATGGGCGCCTTGATGCGGGTGTAGCCCAGGTTGATGCGTGCCGTCTCCACGGCCGCGCGCGCCACGGCCACGTCCGAGCGCGCCTGCTGGGCCGTGGCCTGGCTGTCGTCGGCCACCTGGCGGCTCACGGCCTCGATCTTCGCCAGCTCGGCATTGCGCCGCGCGTTCGATTCCGCCGAGCCGGCCGTGGCCTGCGCGCGGCCCAGCGAGGCCTCGGCGCTTGCCAGGGCGGCCTCGAAGGGCGCGGGGTCGAGCTGGTAGAGCACCTGGCCGGCCTTCACGTCGGCCCCCTCGGTGAAGAGGCGCTTCTGCACGATGCCCCCCACCTGCGGGCGGATCTCGGCCACCAGGTAGGCGCTGGTGCGGCCGGGCAGCTCGGTCGTCACCGACTGGCGCTCGGGCTGCAGCGTGACCACGCCCACTTCCACCGGGCCGCGCGGCGCGGGCTTGGCCGCCTTGTCCGAACAGCCGGACAGCAGCAGCGCCCCGGCGGCGAATGCCGTGGCCAGCGCCCAAGCGCCGCGGCGCCGCGCGGCGGGGGCGGCGGCAGGGCGGGACGGATCGGGGGCGGCGCAGCGGGGAAGGGCAGGGAAGGCAGGGCGGAGGAATTCGGGGCGTGGGTGCGTGGGATTCATGGCGAGCGCTGCAGGGTGTGGGCGGATTCTGCCGGGCGAATGAAAACGGCTTGTGAAGCTGGACGGCGGCCGTAAGGGTGTCCCATGCCGCCATGCCGGCGGCCGGGGGCTGCCTCGGTGCGGCACGGCCGGCCCTGCGCAGCCCCCGCGGGGGGGGGCCGGAGCCCCACGGCACGGGGCCGTTTGCAAGATGGACGCTATGTGACACATTTTCCCGATGAATGTATCCAATTGCATCAATCCCAGGAAGCGGCCATAACAGCGTGCCGCCCCGGTTCCGCACCGCGGCATTTCCGCACGACCCTCTCCCAAGGAAGGCTTTGCTCCATGCGCGTCAACCACCCCGTCACGTCCCGCGAGTACCCGTTCCCCCACGGGGAAACCCTGGTCTCCACCACCGACCTGCAGGGGCGCATCCTCTACTGCAACCCCATGTTCGTGGAGGTGAGCGGCTACGAGCATGCCGAGCTGCTCGGCCAGCCGCACAACATGATCCGCCACCCCGACATGCCGCCCGAGGCCTTCCGCGACATGTGGGAGACCATCGCCGCCGGGCTGCCCTGGTCGGCCGCCGTGAAGAACCGCCGCAAGGACGGCGACCACTACTGGGTGATGGCCAACGTCACGCCGCTGATGGAAGACGGCCGCCCGGTGGGCTACATGTCGGTGCGCACCGAGGCCACGCGCGAGCAGATCGAAGGGGCCGACGCGCTCTACGGCCGCATGCGTGCCGAGCAGCAGGCCGGGCGGCCCGTGCACGTGCTGCGGCGCGGCCGGCTGGTGCGCCGCAACTGGGCCGGGCGCCTGGCCGGTGCGCTGGACTTCGGCCTGGGCGGCAAGGTGGCCATGGCCTTCGCGGCGGCGTGGGCCGCCGCCTTCCTGGCGGGGCTGGTGGACGGCGAGCAGGGCGCGTTCTCGGCCCTGGCCTGGCTGGCGGCGGCCGCGGTGGCGGCGGTGGCCTTCGCCTACGTGCGGCGCGCGGCCGTGCTGCCGCTGGCGGCCCTGGTGACCGCGGCCAACCGCATGGCGGCCGGCGACCTCACGCAGAGCCTGCGCGTCACGCGCTCCGACCTCATGGGCGAGCTGCAGCAGGCGCTGGCGCAGCTCAACGTGAACCTGCTGTCCATCGTGCGCGACGCCCGCCAGGAGAGCGACAAGATGCGCCTGTCGAGCCGCGAGATCGCGCAGGGCAACCAGCACCTGTCCTCGCGCACCGAGAACCAGGCCAGCAACCTGCAGCAGACCGCCGCGTCGATGGAGGAGATCACCGGCACCGTCAAGCAGACCGCCGAATCGGCGCGCCAGGCGAGCGACCTCGCGCAGCAGGCCACCGGCGTGGCCGAGCGCACGAGCGGCGCCGTGGACGACGTGGCCGCCACCATGCGCGAGATCCAGGCGTCGTCCGGCCGCATCGGCGAGATCACCCGGCTCATCGACTCCATCGCCTTCCAGACCAACATCCTCGCGCTGAACGCGGCCGTGGAGGCCGCGCGCGCGGGCGAGCACGGCCGGGGCTTCGCCGTGGTGGCGGCCGAGGTGCGCAGCCTCTCGCAGCGCACCCTGGAGGCCGCCAAGGAGATCCGCGGGCTGATCGACGAATCGGCCGCGCGCGTGGGCGAGGGCAACCAGCGCACCGACAGCGCGCGCAAGACCATGCAGGAGTCGCTGGGCCTCGTGCGCCGCGTGGGCGCGCTCATCGGCGAGATCCACGGCGCCTCCAGCGAGCAGCTCTCGGGCATCTCGCAGGTGAACGCCGCCGTGGCGCAACTGGACACCATCACCCAGCAGAACGCCGCGCTGGTCGAGGAAAGCGCCGCCCTGGCGATGGAGCTGGAGCGGCAGGCGCAGACCGTCTCCGATGCGGTGCAGGTGTTCCGGCTCGAAGGCGGCACGGGCGGCCGGGCCCCCGCGCCCGACGCGGTGGCGCTGCGCCGCGCGGCCAAGGCCGCGGCCGCGCAGGCCCGGCCCGCCACGCCCGCGCTGGCCGCGCCGCGCTGACCGGGCAGGCGGGCAAGCGGGCAGGGGCCGGGCACGCCGGACCCGCTGCCGGCCCGGCGGGGCCGTTTTTTGAAACCCTGTGTATCCACCCCGGCCGTGGCGGCGCCCGGCACGTTGCGGGCGGCGCGGCTTGGGCCGACACTGGCGCGGTGCGGCGGCGGCGCCCCCGCCGGCCCGCACCGCACCGGAACGCATCGCAACGCACCACCAGCACGGGAGGCCCCATGACCGCAGTCGCAGACATCCTCAGATCCAAGGCCCACCAGGAGGTCTTCACCATCGCGCCGTCGGACTCGATGCTCGACGCCCTGCGCCTCATGGCCGACAAGGGCATCGGCGCGCTGCTCGTGATGGACGGCGGCGCCATCGCCGGCATCGTCACCGAGCGCGACTACGCCCGCAAGGTGGCGCTGCTGGGCCGCACCTCGGGCGACACCCGCGTGGCCGACGTGATGACGCGCGCCGTGCGCTTCGTGCGGCCCACGCAGGCGAGCGGCCAGTGCCTCGCCCTCATGAGCGAGAACCGCCTGCGCCACCTGCCCGTGGTCGAGGAGGACGGCACCCTGGCGGGCCTGATCTCCATCGGCGACCTCGTGAAGGACGTGATCTCCGAGCAGCAGTTCCTCATCGAGCAGATGGAGCAGTACATCACCGGGCAGCAGCGCGGGTGATGCCGCCGGGGGATGGGTTCCTGTGGTTTTGGCTCCATGCCGCCGGATCCATTGCATTGTTTGCTATGTTCTAGATAGCAATCTGGAAGGTGCCCGCGGCAAGGCGGCGGGCACCGTGCGCGGGGCGCCGTCCGACGAAGCGCCGGCAGGTTTGTCGCATCGGGCGCGGTGCGGGGCTGGTGTCCAATGGGGCCATCTGCTCGGCCGTGAGGCGCCGGGCGCGCCCCGCCGCCTTCCACCGTGAACGAACCCTTGCGCATGTCTGCCCAGCCCCAGCCCCCGTCCCAGCCTTCGCCAGAGACCCGCCCGCTGCACCTGCCCGAGCCCCCGGCGCCCATCGAGGGCGTGGGCCCCATCGACGCCACGCCCTCGGCGCGCACCGCTGCGGCGATGCGCATGCCGCAGCCGGACACGCGCTCGCCGGCCGACCGCTACGAGGAGCTGTTCGTCGAAGTGCAGCGCCAGCGCGTGTTCGGCGATTCCAAGACCTTCGTCGATTGCGCGCCCAAGGCCACGCCCGAATCCATCCTCGCGGCCTACCGCGCGGAGCGCGGCGACGCCGGCTTCGACCTGCGCGCCTTCGTGCACCGGCATTTCGTGCCGCAGGCGCCGGGCTGCGACCACTCCACCGCGCCGCCGGGCCTGCCGCTCGCCGCGCACATCGACGCGCTCTGGGACGAACTCGCCCGCCACCCCGCGCACCATCCCGCGCGCGGCTCCCTGCTGGAGCTGCCGCACGCCTACGTCGTGCCGGGCGGCCGCTTCGTGGAGATGTACTACTGGGATTCGTACTTCACGATGCTGGGCCTCTCGCGCAGCGGCCGGCCGCGGCTGCTGCACGCGATGACCGACAACTTCGCCTACCTGATCGACACCTACGGCCACGTGCCCAACGGCACGCGCACCTACTACCTGAGCCGCTCGCAGCCCCCCGTGTTCGCGCTCATGGCCGCGCTCTGCGAATCCTGCGACGGCCAGGGCGAGCAGCGCTACCTGCCGCAGATGCTGCGCGAATACGCCTTCTGGATGGACGGCGCCCAGGGCCTGTCCGCGGGCACGGCGCACCGGCGCGTGGTGGCGCTGCCGGACGGCAGCGTGCTCAACCGCTACTGGGACGACCGCGACTCCCCGCGCGAGGAAGCCTGGCGCGAGGACCGCGAAACCGCCGCCGCCTGCAGCCGCCCAGCCGCCGAGGTGTACCGCGACCTGCGCGCGGCCGCCGAATCGGGGTGGGACTTCAGCTCGCGCTGGCTGGACGACGGCCACGGCGCGGCCACGCGCACCGCGGGCCTGGCCAGCATCTGCACCACGCGCATCCTGCCGGTGGACCTGAACGCGCTGCTGCACGCGAGCGAGGCCGCCATCGCGCGCCTCTCGCGCAGCGCGGGCGACGAAGCCACCGCGCGCGACTTCGACGCCCGCGCCGCGCGCCGCGCCGACGCCATGGCGCGCGTGCTGTGGAACGACGAGGCCGGCGCCTTCCTCGACTACGACTGGCAGAACGCCCGCCCGCGCCCCGCGCTCACCGCCGCCACCGTGGTGCCGCTTTTCACGGGCACCGCCACGCCCGCCCAGGCCCGCGCCCTGGCCGCCACCGTGCGCCGCCGCCTGCTGGTGCGCGGCGGCCTCGCCACCACCGAGACCGCCAGCGGCGAGCAGTGGGACCGGCCCAACGGCTGGGCCCCGCTGCAGTGGATGGGCGCCGAAGGCTTCCAGCGCTATGCCGCCCAAGACCCGGCCTGCGGCGAGCTGGCCCGGGACATCCGCGAGCGCTGGCTCACCACCGTGCGCGATGTCTATGCCCGCGAGGGCAAGCTCGTGGAGAAATACTCGCTGTGCGAACGCAACCAGGACACCTCGGTCGGCGGCGATGGCGGCGAATACCCGCTGCAGGACGGGTTCGGGTGGACGAACGGGGTGGTGCGGGGCTGGCTGGACGATCCGGTGTGGCGACGGCCAGTGGCGCCCGCGGCCCCGCAGGGCGCCGCTGCCGCAGGCCGCTGAAGCGCGCGCCGGTCAGCGGTCCAGCGCCACCACCGTGTCTTCTTCGGCCGCCGCGCAGCCGGCAGGGGTGACCAGCTCCGGCCGGTCCGGCGTCCAGCCCCGGTGCACCACGGCCCGCCGCGTGTCGTGGCAGAGGCCGATGCGCTGCGCGCCGGGCACCTGGCGCCGCGCGAATTCCTCGATGTCGCGCGGCAGGCTCGTGCGCCATCGCAGCGCCTGGATGTCCTGCAGAGGGTGGTCGTCCACATGCACGAGCGGTGCGAAATGCGCCGCGAACATCAGCGCGTGCGAGCCTGCCGGTAGCGGCTGCGGTGCATAGCCCTGTGCGCGCAGCCAGCGCTGGGCCTGCGCCCGGGGAGTGAGCGGTGGGTCCGCGCTCTCCCCGCTGCCCCACGGAGCCCACGCGCGGGCCAGCATCTCCGCAACCCACTGGTTGCAGTTCTGGTAGCGCGTGCTGAACGCATAGGCGTTGGCGCTGTAGTCCTGCGCCAGCAGCGAGAGCGCCGTGTCCCGGTCGCGCGCAACGCGCTCCAGGGCGGCGCCGGCCGGCCCCGGCAGCAGCACCACGGCCACGTGGCCCGCGCGCACGCCGTCAGCGCCCAGCACGAATCCCGGCAGCCCCTGGTCGTAGATGCGCGGGCGGGCGACATCGCATGCGTAATAGAGTTGGCGCACGGACCAGCGGCCGGTCTCTGGCGACCGCAGTGCGATGCCGGCGTGCGAATACAGCACGCCGAATCGGCCCAGGTCCATGCCGGAACGGGCAATCAGCGCCACCGTCTGGCCCGAGTCGTCCAGCGCCTGCTGCACCGCGGCGGCGAAGCGCAGGCGCCGGTCCTGCTCGGCCACCCCCGCCTCCTGCGGGCGTTCACACAGGCCCCAGGTGCCCGCGTAGGCAGGGCGCGAGCCGGCAGTGCCCAGGACGGCGCCCGCCGCCAGCGCCGATAAGGCTGCCCGGCGAAGCAACGGCCGCAGGCACCTCGCGCCGGCCATCAGAGCGGCACGGCGGTGTCCAGGCCGCTCGCCCACGCATCGTCCAGCACGAGGAAGAACGCCTCACGCGTCTCCGCGCGGGCGAACTCCACGCCGTACGGCCGGGAACTCGCCCGCACCCTGTCGCCCACGGCCAGCGCCCGCCCGCCCTGGGCCGCGCGCGGCAGGGTGAGCAGGAATTCGTCGTCCGCGGCACGCAGTGTGAGGCGCGCCTTGTCCGGCTGGCCGGCCACCTCGGCGACCTGCACGACGCGGTACTCGCCCTCGGACAGCTTCCGGCCGCGGTCCGGGCCGCCGCTGGAGCGGCCGATGGAATCCGACGCGCTGGAGGCGGAGGAGCCCGCGCTGGACGCGAGCGAAGTGAACAGTTCCGCATGCCCGGACAACGGCAGCAGGCAGGCGGCCAGCAGCGCGGCGGCGGTGGCGCGCGGGCACAGGGAAAGGTGTTTCATGGAAGGCCTCGGTGGTGGTGGCCCCGGGCGCCGGCACGGCGCGTGGGAACGGTGGAATCGGGAAAAAGAAGAACAGGAAGCACGGGAGCGGCCTTGGGGGCCTGCCCGCCCTTCAGCGGAATTGCGCGAGCAGTTCGTCGGCGCCTTTTTCGATGCCGGCCTGCGCCGCGTCCATCGTGCCCAGCGTCGCGGCGATGTTCAGCGCGTTCGGGTATTGCCGTGTCACGAAGGCATCGAGCAGCGCGCCGCTCGGCGCATCGAAGATCTCCACCGCATAGCTCACCGAGCCCGTGAACGTGCCTTCCTTGCCGCGCAGCCCCTGCACCAGGTTGTAGGGTCCGCCCGCGAGGTCGAAGCGCGTCACGGTGCTGAGGCCCCGCGTGGTGGATTTCGCGCCGGTCAGCGTCAGGCGCAGCCGCAGGGTGCCGGGCGTGGGGCGGTCCACGATCCGGAAGCGCGTGGCGAGCCGGGCGGTGAACTGGTTGCGCAGGTAGTCGGCCAGCGCATAGCGGGCCGTCTCCGGCACGTCCTCGAACTGCTGGTCAGGCCCGCGGTACACCGTCACCGGGTCGATGATCAGCCGGGAATAGCCGCGCCAGTCCGGCGCCGGCGCGCCCGACACCGCGCGGTACGGGATGCGGCCCGTGGTGTCCTGCGGGTTGGGGCGCAGCCATTGCGAGGACTGCAGCTCGGTGTAGGGCACGGGCTGCGTGGCGGTGGCGCAGCCCGCGAGCAAAGCGCAGGTGAGCCAGGGCACGGCGCGCGCGAAGGGGGTGGAAAGAACGGGGAGCGGCATGCGGATCGGTCTCCAGGACAAGGGACGGGAGCCGCCCGGGCACGGGTGCGCCGGCGGGCGGGAGGCAGCCTGTACCATGCCCCGAGGCGCCCGCCCCTGGAACGGAAGGGCGCACAGACAACGGCATGGCTTAAAACTGAACAGGTCTGTACGGTTTAGTATTGCCCGTGCCGCCGTGCCCTGTCAAGAAAACAGTACAGGGTTGTTCAGTTTTGGCGACAGGAGAACGGATGCGGGTGAGAACCCAGGCGAAGCGCGATGCGATCGTGGAGGCGGCGGTGGCGCTGTTCGAAGAAGCCGGCTACGAGGCCGCATCGATGAACGAACTCGCCAAGCGGGTAGGGGGCTCCAAGGCCACGCTGTACGGCTACTTTCCCTCCAAGGAGCAACTGCTGGTGGCGGTGGTCGAGCAGGTGGCCACGGGGCATCTGGCGCTTGCCGCCCGGCGGCTCGAAGAGGCCATGGCCGCCGGCGCGGAGTTGCGCGGTGCGCTCACCGGCTTCGGCGACGCGGCGCTGCAGGTGCTGGCCAACGACCGCCACGCCATCGCCGTCTACCGCATGGTGCTGGCCGAGGCGGGCCGCTCCGACATCGGGCGCCTGTTCCACGAGGCCGGGCCGCGGCAGGGCATCGACACCCTCGCGCGGCTCATGCGATCCGAAATGGAGGCGGGACGCGTACGGCCTGCCGATCCCCGCCTGCGCGCGACCCAGTTCCTGTCGCTGCTCACTGCGGAGATCGATGCCCGCATCTACGAACGTGACCCCGTGCCCATGTCTCCGGCGCAGATCCACGGCACTGTGGAGCGGGCGGTGGAATTCTTCATGGCTGGGGCCGTACCCCATGGGGATGCATAGCCTTTGGGGCTACATGCCGCCGGATTCATTGAATAGTTTGCTATTGTTTTCGTAGTGATTTGAGCTTGGGCCGCAGCGGCGCCCTGCAGGGTGCCGGGGCCGCTCGTCGGCATGGTGTTCTTCCGCCGGGGACAGGCAAATCGCCGACCGCACAGCGGCCGGCAGGGCCGCGTCGCCCGCGCGGGCTTGCGGCCCAGGACATCCGCGATGCTCCGCGCCTCATCTGAACGGGTCGCGTCCCGATGAAGCCAATTTATATTCCCGGTAGCGCTGGGGCGCGGAAAAATCCACGAAATCCAGCGGCGAGGCCCGCAGGTGAACCGACGCCTGCGTGGATGGCAAGGGAGTGAACAGATCGGAACGCAGCACCCTGGCCCTGATTTTCTTCGCCAATTTCGGTCTGATGTCCGGTGAAATGAACCCCACGTAAAGGAAGAGCCCGCCGAAGCCCACGCTCTCGATCAACAGGTTTTTCGCGTCGCCAGGAGGGAGCACCGAGCGGGTCAGCCGGATGAAGAACGGATTGGCCAGGCCTTCGCTGTTGCTGCAGCCGAACGCTGGGGAATCCGGCGACGTGACGACGTGGGGGGAGAGCAGGCAGCCGAACAGAAACACATGCTCTTCCGCCGGCGGGTTGCGCCCATGGAGCATGTAGTCCCTGTAATGCATGGCCGGATGCGAAGCCTCCTGAGAAGCCCTGGCGGAATTGAACAGGATCTTCATGAGCCACCGGCGCAGCAGGTGGTAGCTGTATGTCAGCGTGAATGAATCGGCCAATAGGGGAGAGGTGAGATCGTTGGAGAGGACGAACTCCTTTCCGTGCCCATCGAGCGCTCCCAAAAGAACATTGTTGCAGTGGGAGCAGACGTCCTTGACCTTGATATCGGTCGGAATGCGCGCTTTCTTGGACTCCAACCATCCGTTTTTCCCTCCGACGAAATTCTTGTCCACCAGGTCGTAAAGAAACGAGGGCACGACATGTTCCCTGGTCAGGGTGCCGTCGCCATCACAGTAAGCGCAAGTTGCCATGGAGTCCTCAAAAGCGGAAGTCCGTGCAGGCCGCGTCGGGCTGGCGCCTGCGCGGTGTTTCGTTGAAAGCCGGACCTTATCGCAGGACGCGCCATGCGCGGCCAACTCCGCTGTTGCGTCCGCCCGTCTGCCGTGCCCGTGCCCGTGCCCGTGCCCGTGCCCGTGCCCGTGCCCGTGCGGCATCGTGGGCGATGGATCGGGCCCGTTCGATCGGTGGAGGACCATGCGGATGCCGCGGTCCTGGCCTGCGCGGGAAGAACGGTTTGGGCCCCATGCCGCCGTATCCATTCGATAGTTTGCTATTGTTTTCATAGTGAAATTGCTGGCGTGCCGGCGGCACGACGGGGTGCCCGCCTACCGGCGGCGGGCCGCCGCCGCGTAGGCTCGGGGTTTCGGCGGGCCGCCCGGCGCCCGCGTGTCCTTTCCCTCCCCAGGCCCACCCATGAAAATCGCCACCTTCAACGTCAACAGCGTCCGGGCGCGGCTGCCGGCCCTGCTGCAGTGGCTGCAGGAGTCGCAGCCCGATGTCGCCTGCCTGCAGGAGCTGAAATGCACCGACGACGCCTTCCCGGCCGAGGCGATCCGCGCGGCGGGCTACGGCGCGCTGTGGCACGGGCAGAAGGCCTGGAACGGCGTGGCCATCCTCGCGCGCGGCGCCGAGCCCATCGAAGTGCAGCGCGGGCTGCCCGGCGATGCGGCCGACAGCCAGAGCCGCTACCTGGAGGCGGCCGTGGGCGGCGTGCTGGTGGCCTGCCTCTACCTGCCCAACGGCAACCCCGCGCCGGGCCCGAAGTTCGACTACAAGCTCGCCTGGATCGAGCGGCTCGCCGCGCGCGCGGCGGTGTTGCATGGCCGCGAGGAGCCGGTGGTGCTGGCGGGCGACTTCAACATCATCCCCACCGAACTCGACGTCTACCGACCCGCCGCCTGGGTGGACGACGCGCTGTTCCGCCCCGAGGTGCGCGAAGCCTTCCGCACGCTGGTCGGCAGCGGGTGGACCGACGCGCTGCGCGCCACGCACCCGGGCCAAGCGGTCTACACGTTCTGGGACTACCTGCGCCAGCGCTGGCCGCGCGATGCCGGCCTGCGCATCGACCACCTGCTGCTCAACCCGGCCGCCGCGCGCCGGCTGCAGGAGGCCGGCGTGGACCGCGAGGTGCGCGGCCGGCCACAGCCGAGCGACCATGCGCCGGCATGGGTGGTGCTGGGGCCGGCCAGGGGTTGAACCGGAGGCCGCAGTCCGCCGCGCGCGACCGGCGCCTCGCTCCGTGCCTTCTGCCGGCCGATGCGGATGCGGGCCACCGGCAGCCAGCCGCACCGGACGTGTCAGCCGCGCGAGGGCGCCACCGCCGCCACCTTTTTCTTCGCCTTGCGCGTGTCCGGCAGGAAGGCGGTCGCCAGCCCCAGCAGCGGCAGGAACGATGTCACGCCATACACCCAGACGATGCCGTGCACGTCCGCGAGGTCGCCCAGCGCGGCCGCGCCGATGCCGCCGATGCCGAACATCAACCCGAACATCAGGCCCGACACCAGCCCGACGCGGCCCGGCACGGCCTCTTGCGCATACACCACGAGCGCGGCGAACGCCGAAGACATCACCAGCCCGATCACGACGGCCAGCACGGCCGTGCCCGCCAGGCCCACGTACGGCAGCGCCAGCGCGAACGGCGCCACCCCGAGGAACGAGATCCAGATCACCGCCTTGCGCCCGATACGGTCGCCCACGGGTCCGCCCGCGAACGTGCCGGCGGCCACCGCCGCGAGGAACATGAAGAGAAAGAGCTGGCTGGTCTGCACGCCCAGGTGGAAGCGCTCGATCAGGTAGAACGTGAAGTAGTTGGTGAACGAGGCGATGTAGACGAACTTGGCGAACATCAGCACGCAGATGACGGCCACGGCCCGCACCACGCCCGCGCGGTCCAGCCCCTCGCCGCGGCCCTTGGCCAGCACGCGGGCCTGCGCCGCGCCGTGCTGGCGCACCCACCCGGTGAGCCGGAACAGCACGAAGATGGCCACCAGCGCCACCACCATGAACCACGCCACCGCCGTCTGGCCGTGCGGGACCACGATGGCCGCAGTGAGCAGCGGGCCGATGGCCGTGCCCGTGTTGCCGCCCACCTGGAAGGTGGACTGCGCCGTGCCGAACCGCCCGCCCGAGGCCAGCCGCGCGATCCGCGAGGCCTCGGGGTGGAACGTGGCCGACCCCACGCCGACCACCGCCGCCGCGAGCAGCAGCATCGGATAGCTGTGCGCCGTGGCCAGCAGCGCGATGCCCAGCAGCGTCATCCCCATGCCCGAAGGCAGCAGGTAGGGCTTGGGATGCTTGTCGGTGTAGAGCCCGATCCACGGCTGCAGCAGCGAGGCCGTCACCTGGTAGACCAGCGCGATGATCCCGATCTGCCCGAAACTCAGGGCGAAGCCCGCCTTCAGCATCGGGAAGATCGACGGCAGCATCGCCTGGATCATGTCGTTGAGCAGGTGCGCGAACGCCGCGCCGCCGACGATGGGCAGCAGGAAGCCCTGCGGTGCGGCGGCCTGCGGCAAGGGCGGGTCATCGAGCGTGGGCGGGGCGAGGGTCGCGGTATCGGCGGTCATGGTGGGGCGGAGAAAGCTTCGGGAAAAGAGGGGAGGGAGCGGGTTGCCAATCTCGGGGCGCAGGGCAACCGATCCGAGAGCGTACGCCCTGGCCCCGTGGCCGATTCGCGCGCATCTGCCAAGATTTGTCGTGGTTCTGCCATCCCGCCGGATGGCCGGCCATGCAGCACGCCCGTTGGCAAAGGCCGCGGCTCGCCCACACCCCCCGCATACGCCCCTCCGCCGCCCGGGCCGCCACCGTGCGCCGGCTGCAGGCGCGGCCTCCCGACCCTGCCCCTCTGCCCCTGCCCGCGTTTACTGCGCTGCCGCGGTGGGGTAGAGGGCCTTCACCCCGGCCCGGGCCGCGGGTTGGCCCAGGCCCGCGAAAGTGCAGCCCACCTCGTAGGTCTGCCCTGCGAGCACGCTCACCGCGACACGAGGCTGGGCCACCCCCCGGGGCGTGCTGCAGTGCACGCGCAGCGTATAGCGCCCCGGCCGCAGGCGAAGCTCCCGCGCGTGGTAGGCCTGGGTGAGCGCGACCAGCGCATCGCCTTCCCCGTAATCGACGAAGGCGACCAGGAACTCCTGGGAACCGGTGTAGGCCTTGACGATTGCGACCTCGCTCACGGGTGCGGTGAGGCTGGCATTGCCCGCCACGTCGCCACGGCTGGCGCAACCGGCGGACAGTGCCACCGCAAGGGATAGAAGAAGACCACGGGGAGTGAAACGCATGGGGAATCGGACGGGCGAGCAGCGCGCGAGAGAAAGCAGGATTCTGCAGCCGGCGGGTGCGTGCGCCGGAAGAAAAACAGCGGCGGCGTCACCGAGCACAAGGCCCGGACCCCGCAGCGCGGCTCCCTCGTATTGACAAGTAAACCTGACATCCATAAAGTCATGTAAACCTTACATGGAGTTGCCGATGTCCGTTTCCGCCGCGTCCCGTTCAGCCC
This sequence comes from Paracidovorax konjaci, assembly GCF_900112675.1. GTDB lineage: Bacteria > Pseudomonadota > Gammaproteobacteria > Burkholderiales > Burkholderiaceae_C > Paracidovorax > Paracidovorax konjaci. Next base: position 57,048 of record NZ_FOMQ01000015.1, read on the forward strand.
AGTCTTCGCCTGCTTCCTCGCCCAGCCGGCGCTACGCCTTGCGCACCGCGCTTTTCATGGCCGCTTATTCGCTCTTCCACATCGCTGCCATCTTCGGCGCCTTCGACGCCTGGATCGGCACGCCCGCCGGCTGGCTGCTGGCGCTGGCCGTGGCCTTGCCCATCGCCGGGCAGGTCTGGGCCCTCATGCGGCTCATCGCCGACAGCGACGAATACCTGCGCGTCCTCTGGGCCAAACGCGTGATCCTGAGCGCAGGCATCGTGCTGGTGGTGTGCACGGCCTGGGGCTTCGGCGAGACGTATGCCAATGCGCCGGGCCTGAAGGCGTGGCTGGTCTTCCCGCTCTTCTGGGCCGTCTCCGCCGTGGTGTGGCCCTTCGTGCGTTCCAGCCGCTGAGCCCGTCGCGATGAAGAACCAACTGCGCGCATTGCGCACCGAGGCCGGCTGGACCCAGGCCCAGCTCGCCGAGCACCTGGGGGTCTCGCGCCAGGCCGTAAACGCGCTGGAAGTGGAAAAGCACGACCCGTCGCTGGATCTGGCCTACCGCATCAGCGTGGTGTTCGGGCGGCCGGTGGAGGCGATTTTCGAGAACCCGTACCGGCGGGAGGCATAGGGGCCAACGCGGCGGCCTGGGACCGTGAAAAGGGAGGAGGGGGCCAGGCCGCACGAGGCCTCGGGGTTTACGCGATGTGCTCCGCAATCTGCTTGTCAAAGCTCGACCGTACGGATACCGTGGCGGCCATAAAAGCAGAGGGGGAGTCGGCATGAAATGTTGGAAAACAGTGGGCGTATTGAGTTGCCCGGCGGAGTTGCACAGCCCAGCGTCTTTGACGGTCAAAGAGGTTGCTCAGAAACTGAGCAGAGCGTTCCGCTTGCTCAGCGGCGTCTCATCACAGAAATCGCTGCAGCAATTTTGCAAATGGACAGTGGTTTCCGGATTGCTCGGAGGGAGCGCATTCACGGCGCAGGCTTTCGACCTTTCTCCCAAGGGAACCCGCTTCGACCGGGACGCGGTCAAGGCGTGGGCACCGTCCCGGCTCGATGGGATTCTGTCTTCGTTGGCCGAAAGGGGCCTCCCGAAGTTCAAGCAATCCGTCCATGAGGAAATCACGCACCGCGCCCACGATTGCAATTACGAAGGCATCGGGATTTGCAGCAATCCGGACGCCGAGTACGCAACGCCGTATGTCATTGCCGGAGTCCGCTGGAACGATGATCCGCCGTTCCAGATGAAGTCTCAGCAGGTGCAAGGTACCTCGTGCAAAACCACTTACCCTGACGGGCGTCCAGTGACCATCAGGTTCATTACCCAGCCACGGTGCTGGGGAGAACTGTTTCTTGCCGCAGAAAAGCAGATCAAGGCAAGTCCTGAGAAAACATTCGACGCGGCCAGCCAAGCCGCGCTTCCTCTGCGCTCCCATTTTGGGGATCTGCAGTTCATTCATTCGATGGCGTCTGCCAATGACGAGGATCCGATCGAAACCCGCCGGAAAATTCTGGGTTGGGCGGAGTTCACCTGGGGCGTCGCGATGGGGGACTACGAACTGGGTACTTGGCTCAAGGACGTCAAACTGCCGGTGATCGAGCAGTTCTTCGGAACGAGCGGTTGGCGCGTGCAGGATCTGTTCGCCCTGGGCGATCCCAGCCTGAGAAGCCACCTCGACGATGTCGCGTTTGGAAGCCTGCTGCACATGGTCGAAGACAGCTTTGCGGCGGGCCACGTGGATCGGATGGAGCCCGCTGCCGGAAAAAAATGCGCGGGGAGCCTGCATCGTGCTCCAGGCCCGATCCAGGAGTTTCACTCCTACACCCACCAGGATTCCTCCCGGCATGCCGAAGCAGACAGCCGTACAGCGTTTGTGAACAACCGCCTGGTGCCCGATGTCGTGGACGTGGGTCGGGCCCTGGTGGCGTTGCGCCAAGCTAAGGCAGGTTGGCCGGAGGTATCTGCCTATCTCGAATGCGTTTATGACTTGACGCCAGCGGTGCGCAAAGCTACGGCAGGGAACTTCTAGCAGCCGGTGCGGCAACTACCTCCCTCATGCGCGATAAGCCCAGAGAAAGAACTTCCTGCGCTGCCGCCCGTTTTCCATGTCCATGACCTCCAACGCCTCCCTGTTGTCATTGCTGCAAGCCTTCGAAACCGAACTGCATCGTCCCGCAGTGCGCGGCGATGCCGCGCGGCTCGACGCGCTCCTGCACGAGGACTTCCGGGAGTTCGGCCGTTCCGGCAGCATTTACACCAAGGCCCATGTGTTGGCGCAATTGCCAATGGAGGTACCGCATGCACTCACCGTTGCGGATCGCTTCGATTGGATGGATTTTGAGAAATTCCCTTAGACCGCACGCGCTAGGTATAACCTGCGGCTTAGTGCGGTTTACATTGCGTTAGAAATCGATTAACCCATAAGGAGGAGAAATGGCGCTTTACAAATACAGTCAGCGTTTGACGCAATCGAGCGACGCAGCGTTTGACTCAACTCACACGCCCGGCACGGCGGCTCCGCACCCCGGAATCTATCGTTGCACTTCCTGCGGCGACGAGATTGCCATTGCAGGTGGACACACTCTGCCGCCTCAAAATCATCGTCAGCACAACCCAGCCAGCGGTCAAATTAAGTGGCAGTTGCTGGTTTATCCGGTCCAGCAAAAATAAGAATTTTTTCTGACCCGACGCTCAAGCCGATCCGCTTGCAGCGTCGGCTTAGATGCTTTGTTAAACCTCAAGAGACGACATGGACTTCCCTGGTGAAAAGCTAGTGATCAAACTCTGGGAAACACTGACCGAGAAGGGAATCGGGGCATTGCTTTCGCCGTGGCAAGCTACCCGAGAAGGCCGGGCAAGAAACGAGGTCCGCCGACATGAGATCCTCATCTTGGCGCAGGCAGAAACGGACGCTGTTGATATCCGATCAGGCAAGAAGCAACTTCGTCCAGATGGCACTTTACTGCTCACAGGCGCAGCGGGTATTCCGCCTGCCGCTGAAGAGCGCATTGAACCAACGCTAGCGTACTCAACCATGGTTGAGTACGGCAGCAGGGCCGCCGCGGCGGCAGTGGCTCGTTCAGAAATTAACGCAACGAAGGCTATCCTATTTGCGGAAGAGCAACTTGCAAACGACGCGCAGATTCCATCCGATCAGAATGTGGACGAAGACTGGCTATTCGTGTGGCGTGAGCACGCTGGCAAGGTGTCTACTGAGGATCTACAAAGGTTGTGGGGCAGTGTTTTGGCAGGTGAGGTGAAGACGCCTGGTAAGTATTCGATTCGGACGCTGGATTTTCTGAAGGCGCTTTCTAAGGTGGAAGCCGAAATGATTGGCAAGTTAGCGAGCTATGTCATAAACGGGTGCATCGCTAGCGGCCAAATGGAATACCTAATATCCAAAGGCCTGTCATTATCGACGCTGCTACAAATGCAAGAGATAGGGGTTGTCTCTGGCGTCGAGTCTCTAGGGCTTACTAGGACCTACAAGTCAGTCGTGGAAGGCAAATTCATCCGGGCACTCGTGTCGCACAGCAAGGCACTAGTCGTGGAGCACGAAGACGCCTCGAAAACGCTTGATTTCGACATTTATACGCTCACGGCCGTCGGTAGGCAGGTACTCGAACTAGGCTCATTCGAGCCTGACATAGAGTACTTGCGCTTAGTCGGGAAGGAGTTCGCTAAAAATGGTTTCTCAGTCAAACTTGCCGACTGGCAGAACTTATCAGAAACCCAGGGAAATTACTTCAATGGAATAGAAATCCCAGGTGATGATCCTCCCTCCGAGGCTTAACCGGCCACTCAACTCGGACCTTTCGCGGTAGGTCGCGAGAGGTCGGTTAGTTTTACGTTGAATGCTTTCTTGATCCCACCAGCGGCGGCTCATAGCCGATTGCTGCCTTACGATTCAATCAGCTTTCAGCCAATCATGGCCGACTACCTCACCGCTGAGCGTCCTCCCAGCACATTCCTACGCCAAGGCCAAGCAACACCAGCATGATGCCGTACCACCCAGTAAACCAACTGAGCGCCGCCGCCAAAAATACTGCAATGACCAGCGATATGAGGGTGAGAAGCCCCACGCGCCAATGAATTGCCAATATCGCAATCAATTCAACCAGCGCATCCATAGGATCGGTCTCAGGTTCTGAATATAGGTTTGCGGCCGATGGTAGTCGCTGCTCCGGCTTGTGGCCCATGGAGCGTGCTGACTTTGTTGACGCTTCGGTGGCGGAAATGTCTCTCGCGCTGGTGAGCGTCTTACTCGGAAAAGACGAGCACGCTTCCGGCAAGTATGGCCGCCACACCATCTTCGCGGCGCGAAGCGCTCGCGCAGCCAGGGCCGAGCGAAGCGATGGCCCGTGTGCTCCCCACCCCCTTCTGGATGCGCCTGGGGCGCGCAGGGCGCGGGGTGGCGGGTGTGCCGCAGGACACACCCGCTTCGTGATCTGGCTCGCCGTGGTTGCCCGCGCGAAGCGCGCAGCGCGCAGCGAGTTCCACGGCGCACCCCGCGACCGAGCACCCCAGGTTGCTCCGCAGCGCAGCGAAGGGGTCGCAGACAGCAGGGTCGCCCTTTCTTTGGTTACTTTCTTTCGGCGAAGCGAAAGAAAGTGACTCGCCCGCCGGGGCGAGACCCGGCCCCGGAACTCAACCCAGCACCAACTGCAAAAACAATAGCAAACTATCCAATGAATCCGGCGGCATGGAGCCCAAAACACCCCAAACCAGCCCCCACCTCCTCAGGCCGCCTTCTCCACATGCCCCTGCCGCGTGTACAGAAAATCGATCACCGCCTTCCTGCACTGCAAATACACCGCGTCCTCCGCCAACTGCACCCGGCTCCGCGGCCGCGGGATCTCCACCGCCAGCACCTCGCCGATGGTCGCCGCCGGTCCGTTGGTCAGCATCACGATCTTGTCGGAGAGCAGCACGGCCTCGTCCACGTCGTGGGTGACCATCACCACGGTGCTGTGGGTGCGCGCCACGATGTCCAGGAGTTCGTCCTGCAGCTTGGCGCGCGTGAGGGCGTCGAGGGCGCCGAAGGGTTCGTCCATGAGCAGCACCTGCGGCTCCATCGACAGCGCCCGGGCGATGCCCACGCGCTGCTTCATGCCGCCGGAGATCTCGCCGGGGCGCTTGTGCGTGGCGTGGGTGAGGCCCACCAGGGCCAGGGCGGCGGCGGTGCGTTCCTTGAGGCGCGCTTTCGATTCGGTGGCGCCGAAGACGCGCTCCACGGCCAGGTGGACGTTGCCCTCGCAGGTGAGCCAGGGCAGCAGCGAGTGGTTCTGGAAGACGACGGCGCGGTCCGGGCCGGGGCCCTTGATTTCCTTGTTGGCGCAGATCAGCGTGCCGGCGGTGGGCGTGGTCAGGCCCGCGATGAGGTTCAGCAGCGTGGATTTGCCGCAGCCCGAGTGGCCGATGAGCGAGACGAATTCGCCTTTGGCGATCGTGAGGTCGATGCCGCGCAGCGCGGGGAAGTTGCCCTTGGCGGTGCGGAAGGTCTGCTCCACGCCCTGGATCTCGATGAACTTGGTGTTGAACGGTGGTTGCATGAGGAGGGACTCCTGGATGTTTCGGAGGGGAGGGGGGGAGCGGTGCCTGACCGGGGTGGCGCGGCGCAGGCAGGCGTGGATCAGGCCTTCACTTCTTCGAACGAGAAGGCCGTGGCCAGCTTGACGAGCGCGTATTCGAGCAGCAGCCCGACGATGCCGATCACGAAGATGGCGATGAGGATGTTCTTGACGTTCAGGTTGTTCCACTCGTCCCACACCCAGAAGCCGATGCCCACGCCGCCGGTCAGCATTTCTGCCGCGACGATCACGAGCCAGGCGGTGCCCACGGCCAGGCGCACGCCGGTGAGCATGTAGGGCAGCACCGAGGGGAAGAGGATGGTGGTGGCGATCTTCCATTCGGAGAGGTTCAGCACGCGGGCCACGTTCATGTAGTCCTGCGGCACGCGCTGCACGCCCACGGCGGTGTTGATGACCATGGGCCAGATGGAGCAGATGAAGATGGTCCAGATGGCGGCCGGGTTGGCGCCCTTGAAGACCAGCAGGCCGATGGGCAGCCACGCGAGCGGCGAGACCGGGCGCAGCAGGCTGATGAGCGGGTTGAACATGCGCGAGAGGAAGGTGAAGCGCCCAATCACGAAGCCCGCCGGGATGCCCACCACGGCCGCGAGGCCGAAGCCCACGGCCACGCGCTCCAGCGAGGCCAGCACGTTCCAGCCCACGCCCTGGTCGTTGGGGCCGTTGCGGTAGAAGGGGTGGCTGAACAGCTCCACGGCCTGCTTCCAGGTGTCGGCCGGGTTGGGGATGCTGCCGCCCGTGGTGCTCGAGACGACGGCCCACACCACCAGCAGCAGGCCGATGCCGCAGGCCGGCGGCAGCACCGCGAGCCAGAAGCGCCGCAGCGCGGCCGAGGGTTCGCGCGGCGGCCGGGTCGTGGGGGCGGCGGCGGCAGCGGCAGAAGCCGCGGAGGCCGCGGTGGGCGAGGGGGTCTTGGCAAGGGGTGGCGGCATGGTGGTGGCGGCAGCCCCGTGGGGCTGGGATGGGGCGGCGGATGCGGATGCGGATGCGGATGCGGATGAAGGCTCCGCGGGGGCGTGGAAGACGGCGCTGACCATGGGGGCTCCTTCGCTGCGATGCGGTTAGTGGGGCGGGACGGGTCGTGCGGGGCGGGGTCGTGCGGGCGTGCCGTGCGGAGGATCAGGCCCGGACCTTGAATCCGTCCGCGTATTTGGCGGGGTCCTTGCCGTCCCAGACGACGCCGTCCACCAGCTTGCTCGTGCGCATTTCGCTCTTCGGGAGCGGTGCCTTGGCGGCGGTGGCGGCCTGCTTGTAGAGGTCGATGCGGTTGATGGATTTCGCCACGCCCAGGTAGTCGGGGTGGTCCTTCAGCAGGCCCCAGCGCTTGTGCTGCGTGAGGAACCACATGCCGTCCGACAGGTAGGGGAAGTTCACCGCGCCGTCGTTGTAGAACTTCATGTAGTCGGGGTCGTCCCAGGTCTTGCCCAGGCCGTCCTGGTAGCGGCCCAGGATGCGCTGGTTGATGGCGTCCACGCCGGTGTTCACGTAGGCCTTGCCGGCGATGGTCTCGGCCATCTTGTTCTTGTTGGCCAGGCTCTCGTCGATCCAGCGGCTGGCCTCCAGGATGGCGGCGGTCACGGCGCGCGCGGTGTTGGGGTATTTCTGCACGAACTCCGAGGTCGTGCCCAGCACCTTCTCGGGGTGGTCCTTCCAGATCGCCTGGGTGGTGGTGGCCGTGATGCCGATGCCGTCCATGATGGCGCGGTGGTTCCAGGGCTCGCCCACGCAGAAGCCGTCCATGTTGCCCACGCGCATGTTGGCCACCATCTGCGGTGGCGGCACGGTGATGACCTTGGCGCCCTTGAGCGGGTCGATGCCGTTGGCGGCCAGCCAGTAGTAGAGCCACATGGCGTGCGTGCCCGTGGGGAAGGTCTGCGCGAAGGTGTAGTCGCGTTTTTCGGTGGCCATGAGCTTGGCGAGCGATGCGCCGTTCACGGCGCCCTTGTCGGCGAGCTTCTTGCTGAGCGTGATGGCCTGGCCGTTGTTGTTCAGGGTCATGAGCACGGCCATGTCCTTCTTGGGGCCGCCCAGGCCCAGGTGCACGCCGTACACCAGCCCGTAGAGCACGTGCGCGAAGTCCAGCTCGCCGTTCACGAGCTTGTCGCGCACGCCGGCCCAGCTCGCTTCCTTGCTGGGGATGATCTTCACGCCGTATTTCTCGTCGATGCCCAGCACCGAGGCCATCACCACGCTGGCGCAGTCGGTGAGGGGAATGAAGCCGATCTTCACTTCCTTCTTCTCGGGGGCATCGGAGCCGGCGGCATGCACGAGCGCGCGCAGCGCCGGGCTCACGCCGACGGCGCCCACCGCGGCGGCCTGCAGGACGGTACGGCGGTGGAGGCTGGTTTTCGAGAGGTCGGTCATGAAGGCTTTCCTTGGAAACGGTGCGGGCCGCGTGCGGCCCGGCGACAAACAAAAAAAGGCGTCCTCACGCCGCGGTGTGCGGGCCCTGGCGATCCCTCGGGGAGGGGGATCGGCTGCCGGGGCCGCGCGCTGCGCGGGTGGGGACGCCTTTGTCCGGTGCTGCCGCGTCCCGCCCGCCGTTGGGAGGTCCGCAGCCTGGACCGCCATCGGTCCGCCGGTGTCATTGCAAGCGCTGTGCCAGCGCTGGGTGGAGGTCGATTTGCTATCGTTTGGATAGCAAACTATTCAATGGATCCGGCGGCATGGAGCCGTTCTGGTCCACGGGCAGGGACTGCGGGGGGCGCGGTGCGTCTTGGTGCGCGCCGCACTGCCGTTGTGCGGATCGGCGCGGAGGTTGTGCGCATGCGTTGCCGAAAAGCCCTGTGGACCCACCGAGCGGCGCAGCCGCCCGGGAGCATGTCACCCCAGCAAATCCGCCACGTCCAGCATGCGCTGGGCCACGTCCACCAGCCGCATGCCCTTGTCCATGGCGGTCTTGCGCAGCTTGTCGTAGGCGACCTGTTCGGTCAGGCCCTGGCGCTGCATGAGCAGGCCCTTGGCGCGGTCGATGGTCTTGCGGTCCTGCAGCGCGCCGCGCGCGTCGGCGAGTTCGGCCTTCAGCGCCTGCTCGTGCTGGAAGCGCGCCATCGCCACGTCCAGGATCGGGCGGATGCGCTGGGGCGCGAGGCCCGCCACGATGTAGGCGGTGACGCCCGCGGCCACGGCGTCCTTCACGTGGGAGGTGTCCTCGTCGTTGGTGAACAGCACGATGGGGCGGGGCGCCTCGCGCGTGGCCATCACCACGTGCTCCAGCGCGTCGCGGGCGGCGCTCTCGGCGTCCACGATCACCATGTCCGGCTGCAACTGCGCGATGCGCTCGCCCAGGAACACGTCGGCCGGCAGCGTGGCGACGAGGTTGAAGCCGTTCTCCAGCAGCCCGATGCGCAGCGCGCGCGAGCGCTCGGCCTGCACGCGGGCGTGCTCGTCGTCCTCTTCGGCCACCTCCAGGTCGGGGGCCACCACCACGATGCGCAGCGACTCGTTCATATGCCCCAGCTTAAAGCAAGAACCACGCCAAATTGGTGCACTGCAGCAGTGCGGCCGCGGCGCACGCGGGCGGCGTCACCCCGGCGCGCTCCAGGATTGGAACTTGCTATTAAGCCGGGCTAACCCGATAGCGTGCGGGGCCAGGGTCTTATATACCTCCGGTCCCATGGATCAACCGAATTCAATGGATGGAGCGTGCGATATGGCGATGACAAGGCAGGGAATGGCGCGGGGACCGCGCCGGGCGGCGTTGGCGGGGCTGGCGGGCGCCTGCGCCGTGGCCCTTGGGCTGGCGGGCTGCAGCCGGGTGCCCGACACCCTGAAGATCGGCGTGGCGCAGCCGCTCTCCGGCCCGCTCTCGGCCCTGGGGCAGGACATGCTCAACGGCGTGCGCCTGGCGGTGGACGAGCTGAACCAGTCCGGCTTCACCGTGGACGGCAAGCGCGTGACGCTGGAGGTGGTGGCGCAGGACGACCGGGCCGATGCCGCCACGGGCAAGACCGTCGCGCAGCAGCTGGTGGATGCCGGCGTGGTCGCGGTGGTCGGCCACCTCAACTCCGGAGTGAGCATCGACGCGGCGCCGATCTACGGCACCAAGGGCATCCCGCAGCTGGCGATCTCCACCAACCCGCGCTTCACCGAACTGGGCCTGCCGGGCACCTTCCGGCTGGTGGCCAACGACACGCTGCAGGCGCGCGCCATGGGGTCCTTCGCGGCCACGCAGCTCTCGGCCACCCACTATGCGGTGCTCGACGACGGCACGCCCTACGGCAAGGGCCTGGCCGACGGCGCCGCCAAGCAGATCGCCGCCGAGAAGCGCACCGTGGCCGTGCGCGAATCCTTCGACGACAAGACCACCGATTTCAAGGCGCTGGCGGCGAAGCTGCGCGACGCGCGCGTGGAGGTGATCGTCACCACGCTCAACGACTTCCAGGTGGTGGCGCTCATCGACGCGCTGGTGCAGGTGGACTACCGGCGGGTGAACATCCTGGGCGGCGACACCATCAAGACCACCGACATGCTCAAGGCCGACAAGAAGGTGGACGGCATCTATGCCACCTCGCCCGTGCTGGAGGCGCGCGAGTTCGTCACCGGGCGGCAGTTCCTCGACCGCTACAACACCGCCTACAAGAAGGCGCCGGCCTATGGCGGGCACTACAGCTACGACGCCACGTACGTGCTCTCGGCCGCGATCCAGCAGGCCAAGTCGGGCGAGCCGAAGGAGATCACCAAGGCCCTGCACACCATCAACGGCTATGCGCCCGTCACCGGCACCATGAAGTGGGACGACAAGGGCGAGCAGCGCTACGGCGCCGTGGGCGTGTACGGCATGCGCGGCGGCAACTGGGAGCTGCGCATGCGCTCCGACCGCTGGTAAGCAGGCCCGGCGGCGGGCCCGCCCGGCCGGGGTGGGGCAGGGCGCCTACACTTGCGCGCCTATGAACAGTCAGTTGATCCTCGGCATCGAATCCTCCTGCGACGAAACCGGCGTGGCCCTGGTGCGCGCCCCCCAGGGCGGCGGCGTGCCCACGCTGGTCGCCCACGCGCTGCACAGCCAGATCGACATGCACCAGGCCTACGGCGGCGTGGTGCCCGAGCTGGCGAGCCGCGACCACATCCGGCGCGTGCTGCCGCTCACCGAAGCCGTGCTGGCCGAGGCCGGCTGCGCGCTCGCCGAGGTGGACGTGGTGGCCTACACGCGCGGCCCGGGCCTGGCCGGCGCGCTGCTGGTGGGCGCGGGCGTGGCCTGCGCCCTGGGCGCGGCGCTCGGGCGGCCCGTGCTGGGCGTGCACCACCTCGAAGGGCATTTGCTGTCGCCCTTCATGAGCGCCGACCCGCCGGAGTTCCCGTTCATCGCGCTGCTGGTCTCGGGCGGCCACACCCAGCTCATGCGCGTGGACGGCGTGGGCCGCTACGAGCTGCTGGGCGAGACCATCGACGATGCGGCCGGCGAGGCCTTCGACAAATCCGCCAAGCTCATGGGCCTGGGCTATCCCGGCGGGCCGGCGCTGTCGCGGCTGGCCGAGCAGGGCGACCCCGCCGCCTTCAAGCTGCCGCGGCCGCTGCTGCACAGCGGCAACCTCGATTTCTCGTTCGCGGGCCTCAAGACCGCCGTTCTCACGCAGGCGAAGAAGCTCGGGCCCGACCTGGAGGCGCGCAAGGCCGACCTGGCCGCCAGCACACAGGCCGCCATCGTCGATGTGCTCGTGAAGAAGACCCTGGCGGCCCTGGACGGCACGGGGCTGGCGCGCATCGTCGTGGCCGGCGGCGTGGGCGCCAACCGGCTGCTGCGCGCGCAACTGAACGCGGCCTGCGAGCGCCGCGGCGTGCGCGTGCACTACCCCGAGCTGCACCTGTGCACCGACAACGGCGCCATGATCGCCATGGCCGCCGCCATGCGCCTGCAGGCCGGCCGCGAGGCGCCCAACCGCGATTACGCCTTCGACGTGAAGCCGCGCTGGCCGCTCGACCTGCTCGCCTGACGCCCCCGCCCGCGCCCCGGGGTGCCCACAAAAAAGCGCCCGGCCTGTGGGGCGCGGGCGCAAGGGCGATAACCGTGGCAGGCGGGGTGCAGGGCACGCGGCAGAGGGCTGCCGCCGCGCCTGCCCGCCCCAAGAGCGCTTGGACCGGGCGGATCAGCCGATCGAGAGCTGCGTGGCGCGGCTTTGCGGCACCACCTTGGCCAGCACCAGCGTAAGCACGCCGTTCTCGAGCTTGGCCGAGCTGCCGGCCACGTCGATCTCGTCGGCGAGTTCCCAGGCGCGGTTCACCTGGCGGGGCGCGCCTTCGACGCTGGACAGGCGCACCTGCTGGCCTTCGATGGTGATGTTGAGCTGCTCGCGGGCCAGGCCCGGAACATCGATCTGCAGGGTCACCGTTTTCTCGTCCTGGGCGACCGCGGTGCCCTGGCTGGCGAGGGTGCTTTGCAGGAAGCGCTGCAGCGCGAAATCCGCGGGAGCGGCGGGACGGGTGGCGTAGGCGGTGCGGCGGATGACGGGTGCGAAAAACATGGCAGGAACTCCTGGTGAAAAAGGGGCGCCCAAAGCGCCTGGAACAGGGGTGGAGGCGGCGCCCGGGTTCGCCGCTTGGATCACAAATGCGTATGCCGCAGCGCATTTCAAGGGCCTTTTCGGCGTTGCCGTTGCGGGGCCCGCATCGCGCGCCGCGCCGGGCTCGAAGGCCTCGCCGCCCCTGCGGAACCCGGCCCCTGCGGCGTTGTCCCACAGGGTTTCGTTGCCACGGGTTACAACCCCCTCGCCAGTGCGCCAAAGTGCAGCAAGCACAATGCTCGGTCTCAGGAATCCGCCGCCATGCCCATGTCTTTCCGCCTCTCCGCCCCATCGCGTCCCCGAGCCTGCGCCCGCCGTGCGCTGGCCGCCACCTGCGCGGCGCTGGCCGCCCTGGGGATCGCCGGCTGCACGGGCGTGCCCACCTCCATGCCCGGCATGAACGCGCCGCGCTTCGACCCCGACGACTTCAACACCAACGCCAGCATCTACACGCGCCACATCGATGCGCCCCCGGCCCGCGTCTGCGAGGGCGCGCGCCGCTCGCTGCTGAGCCAGGGCTACCTCGTGGGCACGGCCAGCGCGGAGGTGGTCGCGGGCCGCAAGTATTTCCAGCCCTCCAACGACATCCACTACCAGGTCGAGATGCGCGTGGTCTGCGCCTCCGAGGGCCCCGACAAGCAGCGCACCGCCGTCTTCGCCAGCGCGCTGCAGGACCGCTACGTCATCAAGAAGATCAACAACTCCGCCTCGCTCGGCGTGGGCGCGCTGGGCTCGGTGTCGCTGCCCGTGTCCGCCAGCGACGACACCCTCGTCAAGGTGGGCAGCGAGACGGTGACCGACGCGCGCTTCTACGACCGCTTCTTCCAGGTCTTCGACCGCTTCATCCCGCCGCGCGAGGCGCCGCAGGAAGTGGGGCAGGCCTCGCCCAAGGTGCCGCTCACGCCCGACACCGCCAACATGGTGCGCGAAGCCCGCGAATCGGGCGAGGTGAAGGACCCCGCGGCCGGCGCCGCCACGGCCACCCCCGTGGCTCCGTACCGTGCCCCGGCCACCTCCGCGCTGCCGGCGCAGTCGCCCGCCGCGGCGGCCAGCGATCCGCTGCCGCAGGTGCTGCCCTATCCGCCGCCATTCCCGGCCACGCCCGCCTCCGCGGCGGTGGCGCCCGCATCGGCGCCCTGAGGCGGCGGAGCGATCGGGCGATCCGGGGAGGGCGGTTGGGGGAGCCCTTGCCCCTTCGGCGCGCAGGCCCTCGGCGGGCCGCTGCCGGTTGCGCCGTCCGATACACTGCCGCGCCTTTCCCCCGCCCTGGAGCGGCGGCGCGCCGTGTCCGCGGCCGCCCGCGCCGCGTGCGGTGTTTCCTTCCTCCGTCCGTATGACCGCCTTCCTGACCTCGTTCCGCTCCCCCCGGGCCGGCGCCACCGCGCCGGCCTCCGCACCCGCAGGCGCTACCCGCCGGGGCGCCCTGGCCGCCTGGCTGGCGGCCGCCTTCCTGGGCGTTGCGCCGGGCGCCATCGCGGCGTCCCCCGCACCGGATGCCGCGCCTTCCACCACCCGCGGCGCCGTGGCCGCGGCGCCCGTGAAGGTGGCGCTGGTCGAAAGCCTCTCGGGCCCCTTCGCCAACACGGGCGAGGCCGTGTTCCGCAACGTGCTCTGGGCCGTGGAGCGCGTCAACGCGCGCGGCGGCGTGCGCCTGCCGGCGTCGGCGGGTGGCGCGCGGCCCCTGGTGCTGGAGCGCTACGACAGCAAGGGGCAGAACGAGGAAGCGCTCTCGGCGCTGCGCGCCGCCATCGACGCGGGGGTGCGCGTGGTGCTGCAGGGCAATTCGTCGGCCACGGCCGCCGTGCTCATCGAGGCCATCAACAAGCACAACGAGCGCGACCCCGCGCGGCGCGTGCTGTTCCTCAACTACTCCGCCGTCGATCCGATCCTCACCAACGAGAAGTGCAGCTTCTGGCACTTCCGCTTCGACGCCCATGCCGACATGCGCATGGCGGCGCTCATGCAGGTGATCCGCGAGGACAAGGGCCTGCAGGGCGTCTACCTCATCGGCCAGGACTACAGCTTCGGCCAGGCCGTGCTGCGCGAGGCGAAACGCCAGCTGGCCGCCCAGCGGCCCGACGTGAAGGTGGTGGGCGAAGAACTCCACCCCGTGGGCCGCGTGAAGGATTTCGCGCCCTATGCCGTCAAGATCCAGGCGAGCGGCGCGCAGGCCGTCGTCACGGGCAACTGGGGCAACGACCTCACCCTGCTCGTGAAGGCCGCGCGCGAGGTGGGCTACGCCGGCACCTTCTACACCTTCTACGGCAACGCGCTCGGCGCCCCCGCCGCCCTGGGCGACGCGGGCGTGGGCAAGGTCGTGGCCGTGGCCGACTGGCTGCCCAACGTGCCCACGAAGGAGAGCGAGGCCTTCTACCGCGCCTTCCGCCAGCGCTTCCCGAACCCCGCCGACGACTACGTGCACATGCGCATGCAGCTCATGGTCGAATCGCTCGCCGAATCGATGGAGCGCGCCGGCACCACCGACACCACCGCCGTCGCGCGCGCCATGGAGACGTCGCGCGTGCAGCTCGCCGGCCAGGGCGGCGCCATGCGCGCGGCCGACCACCAGTTCCAGCAGCCGCTGGCTGTGGGCGTGATGGAGCGCGCGGGCACGCCGGGCGTGCCGTTCGACGTGGAAGGCTCGGGCTACGGCTTCCGCGTGGTGCGCCGGATCGCGGCGGACCAGGCGGAGATGCCGCAGCGCTGCGAGATGCGCCGGCCTTGAGCGTCGTCGCCCGTTCCCCTCGTTTTTTCCAACGCAGGCCCGGCCTGCCGCCGTGCAAGGCATTTTCCTGTCGGAGATCCGGATGCAAAGAGTGATGACCCTTCTGGCCGTGGTCGGCGTGCTCGCGGCGCTGTTTGTCGCCTACCGGTACGGCGTGTTCTGAGGCCCGTGCGCGGTTGCGGCGCGCAGGGCCGTACGGTGACCGGGACACCGACGGTTACATCCGCCCTGCCCGAGAGGGGGTGACGCCGCCCGCCACATGGATAAGATCCGGGGCGCGCAGAAGCGGCGGCGTCTTTGCTGCCGCGACGACCCGGAACCCGGACACACCGGTCCATCCCCCGCCCCAGCCTCTCCGGCCCCGCTGCGGGGATCCGCGGCCGTTCCGCTGCCCTCCAGCCGCGCGCGCCATCCAGCCGCCTCCCGCAGTGCCCACGCCCTCTCGGCCCCGGCGCATGGGCGGCCTGGAACTTCTTTTTCCCGCCATCCCGAACAGGAGAAACCGTGAAACTCAAGACCATTTCCAGGGCAGCCGCCGCGCTGCTCGGCACGCTGGCCGTTGCCGGCACCGCGCATGCGGGCGTGATCGCCGGCACCGGCGCCACGCCCACCGGTGTGCAACTGGGTGCGGCCGATGCCGTCAACGTCCGGGTGGTCGAAGGGCAGACGGGCCATGCGCTGATGGTCCCCTACTTCACGGCGCAGAACGGCCAGATGTCCGTGCTGCACCTGGTGAACACCGACTTCGAGAACGGCAAGGCCGTGAAGGTGCGCTTTCGCGGCGCCAACAACGGCGACAGCCTGCTGAGCGTGCACGTGCTGCTGTCGCCCGGCGACGTGTGGACCGGCGCCGTCACGGCCGGCCCCGGCGGCATCGCGCAGCTGACCACGAGCGACAACACCTGCACGCTGCCGCAACTGGCGCACGGCGTTCCGCAACCGTTCTCCACCGACCGGCTGGACCCCGCATGGACCTCCGAGGTCACCGCAGCCAACACGCGCGAGGGCTCCATCGAGGCCATCGTGATGGCCGACGTGCCCTCGGCCGCGGTCTACGGCACCGACGGCGCGAGCCGTTCGTCGCTGTTCACTTCCATCCAGCAGGTGAAGGGGGTCGCGCCCTGCTCGTCGTCTCCCGCCGCCCTCAATGCGGCGCTGCTGGAAGACACCAGCACCGAATTGATCGCCGCACGCCAGGGCTTCGCAACGCCGACGGGGCAGGTGGCCGCCACGTGGTACGTCATCGACGTGCCGGGCTCCACCACGTTCTCCGGCACGGCCACGGCGATCCAGGCCATCAACAGCGCGGGCCTGCCGGCGCGCGGCAACTTCATGGTGTTCCCGCCCACGGACGCGGACGTGCCGCAGCCCGAGCGCTTCACCTCCGATCCGCTGCTGGTGTCCGGCGGCCTCGCGGCTCGCAACAAGGACATCCTGGGCAACACCTCCATGCCCACGACGGCCGCCGTGATCAAGGCCCGTTTCAACGACCTGCCCGACCTCTCCACCCCCATCTACCTGCCGGGCACCGCCGCCAGCGCGCGGGTGGCGGCCGGCGATCTGTCGCGGCTGCTGTCGGTGCGGGAATTCAAGAACCAGTACGTGCTGGACAGCTCCATCTCGGCCCGCACCGACTGGGTGGTGGCCACCCCCACCAAGCGGTACAGCGTGGCGCGCGACTACCGCCAGACCGACCGCTCCAACCAGGGGGTCTACTCCGTCGTGCCGCCGGTGGGCGGCGGCGAGCAGTATTTCCACTCGGGCAACACCGAAACCGGCCAGAGCGTGTGCAGCACCTCCGGCACCTGGACGCTGCGCATCGCCGACCGCGACGCCGCCGTCGTCAGCAGCCAGACTCCGCTCGACCCTTCCGCCAAGCATGAAAGCTGCGGCGCGGTGTCCGTGCTGTCCTTCGGGGGCGCGGGCGCCGACGTGCCCTCGGCGCTGTCGTCGTCCGTGAACCGGCGGGCGCTGTACCTGGGCGCGTTCCCGAACGGCTGGGCCAACCTGCAGGTGCCGGACGGCCGGGGCGTGCCGCTCATCGGCGCCGCGTTCGTGAAGCTGAGCAATCCCGGCGCGACGCCCGGCGTGGCCGCCAACTACGGGCTGACCTTCCCGCACATCGTCCGCGTGCCTTGACGCAGCCGCACGGAGCGACCCGCACCGCTGCGGAGCGCTCCGCTAGGCGGGGCGAGCGGCGGGCGGTGGCGGGCCGTGTTTCCCGCGGCGTGCCCTGCCGGGCACGCGCTCGCCCCGGCCGGCCGTCCAGTCGCGGCCGCGAGAGCACGGGCCAGTAACGCAGCGCATACAGGCCGAATCCCATCGACCACAGCGTGGCCGACACCAGCACCGCATGCACGGTGTGCGCGGGCAGGGCCAGCGGCCAGGCATAGCCCGCGTGCAGCACCCAGACCAGCGGCACGCGGCCTGTTTTCCAGGGCTGCCAGAGCCCAGCGCCAGGCATGCAGCGCGCCAGCGGCGCCCGCCACGATGAGCGCGAGCGCGGCGCCCAGCGCGGCTTGCTCCAGGCACTCGCGGCGCCGGGGCAGGGTGCCGCGGGCACTGGGGAGCGATGCGGCAGTGCTTCAATCGGCGGCGGGCTGTCACTCTTGTCCGCAGCCTTTGATGTTGGCCAGACGATAGCGCTCGCGGATGAAAACCCTGCGGGTGGTTCAGGGAGTGCGGGTGTCCTGGCAGTCTGGCTGCAGAAAAATTCGGTGAATGGGCAGAGTCGTGGATCTGTGGCTGGAACACAACCGAAGTTCGCGTCCGGCGGCACTTGTTCGCAGCGATGCGAAGCCGTTCAAGCGTGGCGGAAACAATCCTGACAACGGCCACGTCGGCCATGAAAGTGACAGGAAGGTTGATTTCATGGGCTGCTTCAGTTCCAAGAGTTCAGTGTCCGGTGCGAGTAATCCCAGGCCATCGTCGGCCATGCGCGCACCTCCCGGTTCCAGCGCTTCACCCGCCCACTTCGCGAGCCGAACCTTGGATCGAGGAGGGCTGGACGGGCTGGCCAGGGAACAGGCGTCCAGTTCCAGTGGCAGTTCCCACCGGGCATCGCTGCCGAAGACGGTGACTTTGGGGGGGCAGAAGTACCTGTCAGTGGACTCGATTCCCGAACAGACCCGCAATGCGTTGAAAGCCGTGTCCGATCCTGTGCAGGCGCTGCAGCTCGATGACAACTCTGTTTTCTATCGCGTCACCGACAGGAAATGGTTGAAAAACGGGCAACTTGCCGGCAATCCTGAATCCTTGGCAAGGATCGAGAACCACCAGGTCGTCAGGCAGGACGCTCCCCATCGTGCTGCCAGCATGCAAGCCAAGCACCTGAAAGACCCCACGTTGAACGTGATGCATGGCAGCGGAGCAAGGGATGCGGCCCTGGCCTATATGGAGGAGGGGCGCCAGTTGGTGAGCTTCACTCTGGGCGATGTTCGCAAGCTCGGTGGAGGCGAGGTTTATTTCGACACCACATCGCTCTACGACGACGGCGACGGCAATGCCTCGCTCATCGTCACCGTTCCCAGGCACAAAAAGCTGGCCGTCACTGTGGAATAGTGAATCGTCCTTGCGGCGTGCGCGACAGGCAGTGCCCTACCGCGCGGCGGCCACTTCCCGGCCCAGGTCGATCACCGCCATGGCGTAGTAGCTCGACCAGTTGTAGCGCGTGACCACGTAGAAGTTCTGCGTGCCGGCCACGTGGCTGGCGGGTGCGCCGCCGTTCTGCAGCTCGATCAGCGCGAGCGGGCCCGCCGCGGCCGCGGCGCCGTCCGGCGCGAGCAGGCGCACGCCGCGCGCGGCCATCTCGTCCGCCGTGAAACTGGGCAGGATGTCCGGCGCGAGCAGCTCGGGCAGGCGCAGCAGCGATTCGTCGAAGGCCACGGGATAGTGCGTGGGCAGGCCCGTCACCCAGCCGTGGGCCTTGAAGTAGTTGGCGACCGAGCCGATCGCGTCGGCGGGGCTCTTGAAGAGGTCGATGCGGCCGTCGCCGTCGAAGTCCACCGCCCAGCGCGACCAGCTGGTGGGCATGAACTGGCCCAGTCCCATGGCGCCGGCATAGCTGCCGCGCGGCACGAACGGGTCGATGCCCGTGCGGTCGGCCAGGCTCAGGAACTGCTCCAGCTCGCCCTGGAAGTAGGCCTGCCGCTCGCGCGCGCGCGGGTGGGCGGCGGGGAAGTCGAAGGCCAGCGTGGCGAGCGCGTCCATCACGCGGAAGTTGCCCATCTGCTGGCCGTAGATGGTCTCCACGCCGAGGATGCCGACGATCATCTCGGCGGGCACGCCGTACTCGCGCTCCGCGCGGGCCAGCGTGTCGGCGTTGTCGTTCCAGAAGCGCACGCCCGCGCGGATGCGCACGGGCTCGACGAAGCGCGAGCGGTAGGCCGCCCAGTTCTTGGCGGTGCCGCGCGGGGCCGGCAGCATGAGGCGCGGCACCTGCGGCAGGAAGCGCGCCTGCCCGATGGCCTGGCGCACCCATTCGCGGTCCAGGCCGCGGCGCTCGGCGAGGTCGTCGGCAAAGCGCAGGGCCTCCGGGCGCTGCGCGTAGAGCACCTCGGGCGCCGGCGCGGACGCAGCGGCCTGCTTCTTCGAGGGTTTTTGCGCCCATGCCGCCGTATTCATTGAAAAGATTGCTATTAAAAATATAGCGATTCGGGTGGCTGGAGGCATGCGGACGGCAACGGTGCGGCGGGGAAAGTGGGAGAGGGGCAGGGCAGGCAAGGCGGTGCGCGGTTCATTCAGGGTGGGTGGGTCCGGCCGGTCACGCGTCGGCGGGCCGGGCGGCGGCCGGCGCCGCCGGCACGGGCCAGCGCAGGCCGCGCAGCTCGCGCTGCAGTTCGGCCAGCGCCACGGCGGGGCGGGGGGCGTAGCGGGCCTGCTCCAGGCGCAGCAGCCAGGCGGCCACGGGCGCGGCGGCGGGCTCGCCGAAGTGGTCGCGCACCCGCTGCGCCATGGCGCGCGGCGGCAGGTGCTCGGGCAAGGACAGGCCGGCGCGCGCGAGCCGGCGCCGCGCGCGGTCCAGCAGGCGCAGCCAGGGGTCGTGCCGGCGGCGCTCCCAGAGGCTCCAGGCCACGCCGCCCAGCGCGGCGGCCGCGGCGAGCCCGCCCAGTCCGCGCGCCAGGTCCTGCCAGCTCGGCGACTCGATGCCCAGCGACTTGAGCAGGTCGAGCTGCTGGCTCTGCGTGTAGTTCAGCACCCACTGGTTCCAGCGGTTGTTCACGGCTTCCCACACGGCGCGGGCCCGCTCGATGAAGCCGCGGCCGATGACGGTGTCCACGGCGTTGCCGAACACGCCGCGCGGCACCTGCAGCCGCTGCAGGGCGCCGATGCGCGCGGGCGCCACGGCGCCGGTCGGGTCCACGCGCACCCAGCCACGGCCCTCCAGCCAGACCTCGGTCCAGGCGTGGGCATCGGCCTGCCGCAGGGTCCAGTAGCCGTCGATGCCGTTCATCTCGCCGCCCTGGTAGCCCGTGACGATGCGCACCGGAATGCCGGCCGCGCGCAGCAGCACCGCGAAGGCCGAGGCGATGTGCTCGCAGAAGCCGGCCTTCTGCTCGAACCAGAAGGCGTCGGCCGTGTGCTGGCCGTACACGCCCGGCTCCAGCGTGTAGGCGTAGCCGCCCGTGCGCAGGCGCTGCAGCGCGGCCTGCACGAAGGCGGGAGCGCCGCCCGCGGCCACGGCCGGGTCGGCCTGCAGTTGGCGCGCCAGCTCGCGCGTGCGCGGATCGAACCCCTCGGGCAGCTCCAGGTAGGGGCGCAGCCGCGGGGTGTCCTGCTGCGGCCCGTGCGTGAAGTCGGGGTAGCTCACGGCGCGGTAGCGCAGCACCTCGTTGATCGGGCGG
Source organism: Paracidovorax konjaci (assembly GCF_900112675.1). Taxonomy (GTDB): domain Bacteria; phylum Pseudomonadota; class Gammaproteobacteria; order Burkholderiales; family Burkholderiaceae_C; genus Paracidovorax; species Paracidovorax konjaci. Next base: position 77,689 of record NZ_FOMQ01000015.1, read on the forward strand.
CTGGCGATCCAGGAGAGTTCGGGCGCCATGCCCGCGCGCAGTCCGGGCGGCAGCTCGGGCGATTCGGGCGCGGCGTCGAGCGTGAGCAGCCAGGGCAGGCGCAGCGCCTCCAGCGTGACCTCGTAGCGCAGCGGCTCGCCGCGCACTTCCAGCGCCGGCGCCGTGGGCGGCCGCCAGGCCGTGGCCGGCGCGCCGGGCTGGCCGAAGGCGAACCACTCGCGCCCGTCGAAGGCCGAGAGCACCGGCCCGCGGAAATACAGCGCGCTCTGCGGCGGCGGCGCGCCGCTCGGCGTGTCGAAGCGCACGCGCAGCGCGATGCCGTCGTCCAGCGCCAGCGAGGCCACGTTGCCCACGACCATCTTGCCGGACAGCCCGCTGCGCCCCGAGGGGTTGTCGTTGGGCATGCCCCACAGCGGCGCCATGCGCGGGAACAGCACGAACAGCGCCAGCATCACCGGCGCGCCCAGCAGTGCCATGCGGCCCGCGAGCCGCAGCGATTCGGAGAGCGGCGGCCGCCCCACCGGCATGTGCGCGTTGACCAGCGCCGCCAGCAGCCCCAGCAGCGCGACCAGCATCGCCGCCGCCGTGGCGAGCGACTGCGAGAAGAAGAAGTTGCTGAGCATCGTGAAGAAGCCCAGGAAGAAGATCACCATCGCGTCGCGCCGCGCGCGCAGCTCCAGCGTCTTGAGCGCCAGCAGCATCACGATGAGCGTCACGCCCGCATCGCGCCCGACGATGGTGCGGTGCGAGGCCAGCGTGAGCGCGACCGACAGCGCCAGCAGCAGGCCCAGCGTCCAGCGGCCGGGCAGCGGCTGCGCGCGCAGCGCCAGCGTGCCGCGCCAGGCCAGCAGCAGCGCGGCGAGCAGGCTGGTCCACACGGGGATGTGGGCGACCAGCGGCAGCACCACCCAGCCCACGGTGGCCAGGAGGAACAGCGTGTCGCGCGTTTCGCGCGGCAGGTTCGCGAGGGTGTGGCGCAGCGGGGTCATGGCAGGGAATGCGAAAGGAAGCCCGGCGGCGGCAGGGGCGCCGCGCCCGGGCGCAAGGGGCAGGGTGCCGATTTGCTATCAAAAATATAGCTAAAAAGGCAATGGATCCGGCGGCATGGGGCCTCCAGGGCCTCAAGGGCCTGAGCAGCGGCGTGGGGGAGGGGAGATGTCAGCACAGCGCCAGTGCCTCCAGGCAGCGCCGTTCGTGCGCGGGGCCGCTGCCCTGGCCGATCTCGCCCGAAGGCAGGCGCAGGCCGTAGTCCACGCCCAGCCGCTCGGCCTGGATCACCCACGACGTGAGGCGCGAGAGCCGGGCTTCCGGATCGGGCAGGCTGGCCAGGGCGGGGTCGAGCCACAGTTCCTGCCGCTGGGCCTGCTGGGCATCGCGGCTCACGAGGTCGTCGGTGCCGGTGGCGAGCGACTTGGCGGCCTTCTTCCAGACCACCAGCTTGAGCGGGTCGCCGCGCCGGTACGCGCGCACGCCGTCGAATTCGCCGATGCCCTGGGCCGGCGCGCTGCCGGCGCCGCCGCCGCGCGGCTCGCCCGCGGGCAGCGGCGGCGGCGGCACCTCGGGGCGCGGAAACACCAGCACCTGCGCGGCCGGGCGCCAGATCGTCCACACGCGGAAGGTGCCCAGCGGAAAGCGCGTCTCGGCCGTGAGCAGCGGCACCTCGTGCAGGCCGCGCCGCTCGGGCTGGAACGCCACCTGCACCGTGGCCGATCCCTGCGCGGGCACGTCGGTCCACGCCCAGTGCGTGGTGCCGGCGCCATCGCCACCGCCGCCGTGCACCGCCAGCGCGATGCCGTGGCGCGCGGAGGCGCGTTCGCTGGTCAGCTGGATGTCGAACACCACGCTCTGCCCCAGGAAGCGCGGCTCCGGCGGCAGCAGGTGCAGGGTCAGCCCGCGCAGCGTGGCATGGCACACGTGCATGCCCACCACCGCGCTGCCGGCCAGCAGGAAGGTGAGCAGGTAGCCCAGGTTGAGCTGGAAATTGATCGACGCCACCAGCAGCACCAGCAGCGTGAGCGCCAGCATCCAGCCCGCGCCCGTGGGCAGGATGTAGACGTTGCGCTGCGTGAGCACCGTGGTGTCGGTGCGCGGCAGGCGCGCCTGCCACCAGCGCTGGAAGCGCCGGCGGACGAAGGCCAGCGGGTTCGATGCGGCAGCCGCGCGACGGGGCGGAAGGTTGGTGGTAGATACCATGTCAGGATCTCGCTGCAAGGGGCGTTGCCTGTACCGCATGCTGTGGGCGCGATGCCGGCGTCCCGGGCGGGCCCGCCCATCGAACGGCCGCGGAGCAGGCCACACCAGCGGGCGCCGCAGAACCGGCTTCGCCGGGCTGCAGGCGCCGTCCCCCCCGGGGGGAAGGCGCCGAAGGCGACTCAGGGGGGAGCATCACTTCAGCGGGACGGCGTCCACCATGGCCAGCACCTGCTCGACGGCGCCGCGGCCCGCGTCGCCCACGGGCACGAGGCGGTGCGCGATGGTCTGCGGCAGCACGGCCTGCACGTCGTCGGGCGCCACATAGTCGCGGCCGGCGATCAGCGCCTGCGCCTTGGCCGCGCGGATGAGCGCGATGGCCGCGCGCGGCGACAGGCCCTGCAGGAACCAGCGGCCCGAGCGCGTGGCGGCGACGAGGTCCTGCACGTAGTCGAGCAGCGGCTCGGCCGTGTGCACCGCCAGCACCTGCTGCTGCAGGGATTCGAGTTCGCCCGCGGAGAGCAGCGGCGGCAGGCCGTCCACCATGTCGCGGCGGTCGCTGCCGGCCAGCAGCAGGCGCTCGGCCGCGCGGTCGGGGTAGCCGATCGAGATGCGCATGAGGAAGCGGTCGAGCTGGCTCTCGGGCAGCGCGAAGGTGCCGAGCTGGTCGTGCGGGTTCTGGGTGGCGATCACGAAGAAGGGGTGGGGCAGCTCGCGCGTTTCGCCTTCGACCGAGACCTGCTTTTCCTCCATCGCTTCGAGCAGCGCGCTCTGGGTCTTGGGGCTCGCGCGGTTGATCTCGTCGGCCAGCAGCACCTGGGCGAACACGGGGCCCGGGTGGAACACGAAGGACTCGCGGCCGCGCTCGTAGACCGACACGCCCGTGAGGTCGCTGGGCATCAGGTCGGCCGTGAACTGGACACGCGAGAACTGCAGCCCGAAGGTGCGCGACAGCGCATGCGCGAGCGTGGTCTTGCCCACGCCCGGAACGTCCTCGATCAGCAGGTGGCCACCGGCCAGCAGGCAGGCCACGCAGTCCTGGACCTGGGCCTTTTTGCCCACGATCACCGTGTTAAGCTGGTCCAGAAGCGACTGGATCTTGTGCTGTGTGTTCATGGCATGCGACGTTATCCGAAAAAACCGAGAGACAAGGGATTCATGGTGGGCGCCACAGGCTATTTCACGCACCGCGATTGCTGGAAGCACGAGATGGGGCCGGGCCACCCGGAGTGCCCCGGGCGGCTGGATGCGATCGAAGACCGCCTGCTGGCCACGGGCGTGGCCGATGCGCTCGAACGCTTCGAGGCGCCCGAGGCCTCGCTCGCCGACATCGAGCTGGCCCACGACCGGCTGCACGTGGCCGCGCTGCGGGGCCTTTCCGACCGGCTCGCCGAGGAGATCCTGGCCGGCGGCCCGCTGCACGCGCAGGTCGATCCCGACACCTCCATCAACCCCCACACCTGGCCGGCCGCCCTGCGCGCGGCGGGTGCGGCGCTCGCCGCCACCGACGCGGTGATGGCCGGCGAACTGGAGAACGCCTTCTGCTGCGTGCGCCCGCCGGGCCACCACGCCACGCGCTCCAAGGCCATGGGCTTTTGCTTCTTCAACAACGTGGCGATCGCGGCCAAGTACGCGCTGCAGCGCTACAAGCTCCAGCGCGTGGCGGTGATCGACTTCGACGTGCACCACGGCAACGGCACCGAGGACATCCTCGCGAACGACCCGCGCGCGCTGATGGTGGGCATCTTCCAGCACCCGTTCTACCCGTTCAGCGGCGACCAGGACCCGGCGCCCAACATGCTCAACGTGCCCGTGGCCGCGTACACACGCGGCATGGATATCCGCGAACTCATCGAGATGCTCTGGATCCCGCGGCTGGAGGCCTTCAAGCCCGAGATGGTCTTCGTCTCGGCCGGCTTCGACGGCCACCGCGACGACGACATGGGCCAGCTCGGCCTGACCGAGCAGGACTACGCCTGGATCACGCAGCGCATCAAGGACATCGCGCGCCGCTACGCCAAGGGCCGCATCGTCTCGTGCCTCGAAGGCGGCTACGTGATGGACGCCCTCGCGCGCAGCGTGGAGGCCCACGTGCGCGTGCTGGCCGACCTCTGACCTTCCGCCCCCTTCTTTTTTGACCGCATCTCCGTCCATGACCGCTCCTCCTGCCTCCGGCCCCCTGCTCGACATCGCCCGCGACGGGCGCGGCGTGGTCTCCCTCACGCTGGCCGACCCCGCGCGGCTCAATGCGCTGGGCGACGGCATGCTGGCCGCGCTGCAGCAGGCGCTGGACGCGGTGGCGCAGGATGCGGGCGCCCGCGTGGTCGTGCTGGCCGCGCAAGGCAAGGCCTTCTGCGCGGGCCACGACCTGAAGGACATGGCCGCGCACCCCGACGGCGCCTGGTACCGCCGGCTCTTCGCGCAGTGCAGCCGCGTGATGCTGTCGATCCAGCGCCTGCCCGTGCCGGTGATCGCGCGCGTGCAGGGCATCGCCACCGCGGCGGGCTGCCAGCTCGTCGCGCAGTGCGACCTCGCCGTGGCGGCCGAAGGCGCGCGCTTCGCCACGAGCGGCATCCACTACGGCCTCTTCTGCGCCACGCCCAGCGTGCCACTGGTGCGCAACGTGCCGGCCAAGCAGGCCATGGAGATGCTGCTCACCGGCGACTTCATCGATGCGCGGACGGCACTGGCGCAGGGCCTCGTGAACCGCGTGGCGGCGCCCGAAGCGCTCGATGCCGAGGTCGAGTCGCTCGTGCGCTCCATCCTGGAGAAGCCCCGCGCCGCCGTCGCCATGGGCAAGGCGCTCTTCTACCAGCAGCGCGAACTCGGCGTGGAAGCGGCCTACCAGCTGGCGGGCCAGGCCATGGCCACGAACATGCTGGACGAGGCCGCGCAGGAGGGCGCCCGCGCCTTCGCCGAGAAACGCGTGCCGGCCTGGAAGCAGGGCAGCGCGCACTGACCGGCGCTCGCGCGCCAGCCAACGTGGCAGGCCGCACGGCACAGCGCCCGCGGCCTGCTTTCTTGTCCCATGCCAACCCCGATCGGGGTCCCGGTCCGACCCCTTGCCGACGATGGAATCCTTCGACACCCTGATCCGCGATTTCAGCCAGTCCAGCACCTGGCTGGAAGCCGCCGTGCTGGCCCTGTGCCTCGCGCTCGCCTACGGCGCGAGCCGCATCCTGGGTCGCCAGCAGCCGCCCGATTCGGTGTGGTTCGGCCGCCGCACGGTCGATGGGCTCATGTTCCCGCTGCTCGCGCTCGCGCTGGTCTATGCGGGGCGCGTGGCAGTGGAGCTGGTGCAGCCCGTGTTCCTGCTGCGCGTGGCCGTGCCGGTGCTCAGCTCGCTGGTGCTGATCCGGTTCTTCGCGCGCATCCTCGCCAACGCGTTCCCGAAATCGGCCGCCATGCGGCTCGTGGAGCGCATCGTCTCGTGGCTGGCCTGGGGCGTGGCGGTGCTCTGGATCGTGGGCCTGCTGCCGGCCGTGCGCGCGGAGCTGTCGGGCGTGGCCATCCACTTCGGCAAGTCGCAGGTCACCGCGCTCACGCTCATCGAGGGATCGCTGTCGGCCACCGTGGTGATGCTGCTCGCGCTGTGGATGTCGTCCACGGTCGAGCGCCGCCTGCTCGACCGCGCGTTCGTGGATCTTTCGATGCGCAAGGTGGCGGCCAACGCCACGCGCGCGGTGCTGCTGCTCATCGGCCTGCTGTTCGCGCTCTCGGCCGTGGGCGTGGACCTGACGGCGCTCTCGGTGCTGGGCGGCGCGGTGGGCGTGGGCCTGGGCTTCGGGCTGCAGAAGCTCGCCTCCAACTACGTGAGCGGCTTCGTGATCCTGCTGGAGCGCTCGCTGCGCATCGGCGACAACGTGCGCGTGGACGGCTTCGAGGGCCGCATCACCGACATCAAGACGCGCTACACGCTGATCCGCGCGGGCAACGGCCGCGAGTCCATCGTGCCCAACGAGACGCTCATCACGCAGCGCGTGGAGAACCTCTCGGACGCCGACCGCAAGTTCAACATCACCACCAACATCACCGTGGGCTACGACAGCGAGGTGGCGCGCGTGCAGGCCATCCTCTGCACCGCGGCGGCCGCGCAACTGCGCGTGCTGGCCGATCCCGCGCCCGTGGCCTACCTCGTCAACTTCGCGCCCGACGGGCTCGAGTTCAGCCTCAATTTCTGGGTGAGCGACCCTTCCGCCGGTACGGTCAACCTGCGCTCGGCGATCAACATCGCGATCCTCGATGGCCTGCGCGCCGAGGGCATCGACATCCCGTATCCGCAGCGCGTGGTGCGCCTGCAGGCCGATGCGCCGCCGCCCGCGGGCCCGATGCATGTCACGCACGCGTCGTCGCCGCCGCCCGTGGCGTGACCGGAAGTGGATATACTCCGCCAAAAAGCACGATCGTTCTTTTTTATGGATGGACGGCGTGGCCGCCGCTTCCGGGCAGGATCGCCCGGAGGCGGGGCATAGAATGGATCGGTTTACGTTACGTCAATCAATCAACCTTTTAGGAGCCGCAGCAATGAAGGTCTTGGTCCCCGTCAAGCGCGTGGTGGACTACAACGTGAAGGTCCGCGTGAAGTCGGACAACACGGGTGTGGACATCGCGAACGTCAAGATGAGCATGAACCCGTTTGACGAGATCGCCGTGGAGGAGGCCGTTCGGCTGAAGGAAAAGGGCGTGGTCACCGAGGTGATCGCCGTCTCCTGCGGCGTCGCGCAATGCCAGGAAACGCTGCGCACGGCCATGGCCATCGGCGCCGACCGCGCGATCCTCGTCGAAACCGCCGAGGAACTGCAGCCGCTGGCCGTGGCCAAGATCCTCAAGGCCCTGATCGACAAGGAGCAGCCCCAGCTCGTGATCCTCGGCAAGCAGGCCATCGACGACGACTCCAACCAGACCGGCCAGATGCTGGCCGCGCTGGCCGACCTGCCGCAGGCGACCTTCGCCTCCAAGGTCGAGGTGAGCGGCGATGCCGTGAACGTGACCCGCGAGGTCGATGGCGGCCTGGAAACGATCGCCCTCACGCTGCCCGCCGTGGTGACCACCGACTTGCGCCTGAACGAGCCGCGCTACGTCACGCTGCCCAACATCATGAAGGCGAAGAAGAAGCAGCTCGACACCGTCAAGCCCGAGGACCTGGGCGTGGATGTCAAGCCCCGCCTCAAGACCCTCAAGGTCACGGAGCCGCCCAAGCGCGGCGCCGGCGTGAAGGTGCCCGATGTCGCCGCGCTGGTCGACAAGCTCAAGAACGAAGCCAAGGTGATCTGAAGAACCTGGGCCCCCATGCTGGCAGCTGCACGTGCTTCGCGTGCTGTGCTGCCCGCCGGGGGGCCTTCGCGGCTTGGGGCGGCCCGGCGCCGCTCCAGCCTCTAGCTGAAAAAGGAATTGTTATGACATCTCTCGTCATTGCCGAACACGACAACGCTTCGATCAAGCCCGCCACGCTGAACGCCGTTACCGCCGCCAAGGCCTGCGGCGGCGACGTCCACGTGCTGGTGGCCGGCCAGAACGCGGCCGAGGCCGCCAAGGCCGCGGCGCAGATCGCCGGCGTCTCCAAGGTGCTGCACGCCGACGGCGCGAGCCTGGCCGACGGACTGGCCGAGAACGTGGCCGCACAGGTGCTGGCCGTGGCCGGCAACTACAGCCACATCCTCTTCCCCGCCACGGCCAGCGGCAAGAACGTCGCGCCGCGCGTGGCCGCCAAGCTCGACGTCGCGCAGATCAGCGACATCACCAAGGTGGACAGCCCCGACACCTTCGAGCGCCCGATCTACGCCGGCAACGCCATCGCCACCGTGCAGAGCGCCGACGCCACCAAGGTGATCACCGTACGCACGACCGGCTTCGACGCCGCGCCCGCCACGGGCGGCTCGGCCTCCGTGGACACGCTCGACGTGGCGGCCGACAGCGGCAAGAGCCGCTTCGTGGGCCGCGAGGTCACCAAGAGCGACCGGCCCGAACTCACGGCCGCCAAGATCATCGTCTCGGGCGGCCGCGCCCTGGGCAGCGCCGAGAAGTTCAACGAGGTCATGACCCCGCTGGCCGACAAGCTGGGCGCGGCCATCGGCGCCTCGCGCGCCGCGGTGGATGCGGGCTACGCGCCCAATGATCTGCAGGTCGGCCAGACCGGCAAGATCGTGGCGCCGCAGCTCTACGTCGCCGCGGGCATCTCCGGCGCCATCCAGCATCTGGCCGGCATGAAGGACTCCAAGGTCATCGTGGCGATCAACAAGGACGCCGAGGCGCCGATCTTCAGCGTGGCCGACTACGGCCTGGAGGCGGACCTGTTCACGGCCGTGCCCGAACTGGTCAAGGCGCTGTGAACAGGGCGACAGCCCCCTGAGGCGCTGCGCGCCTTCTCCCTTCTCTCGCTTCGCGGGAAGGGGGACGACGCCGGTGGCCGGGCGGAGCCCGCTCCACGGCGTCCGCTGGCGCGGCCTGCTCCGCGACCATCGGAAGGGTGGCGCAGCGCCGGTTTCGCGGACTGCATGCGACAGTCCGAGCCCCCAGGGCATCGCATGCGGTGCCCTTTTTTTGCGCCTGAAGCGTGCCCGCCGGGCGCATTCCGACACTTTCTGGAGGACTTTCCCATGAGCTACACCGCCCCCGTCAAGGACATGCTGTTCGCCATCGAGCACCTCGCGGGCCTCGCGCAGGTGGCCGCGCTGCCGGGCTTCGAGGACGCCGGCCTCGACACGGCGCAGGCGGTGCTGGAGGAATGCGCGCGCTTCAACGAGGGCGTGGTGGCGCCGCTGAACGTGGCGGGCGACCGCAACCCGTCGTCGTGGAAGGACGGGCAGGTCACGACCACCCCGGGCTTCAAGGAGGCCTTCCGCCAGTACGCCGAGGGCGGCTGGCAGGGCCTGCAGCACCCCGTGGATTTCGGTGGCCAGGGCCTGCCCAAGACCATCGGCGCGGCCTGCGCGGAGATGCTCAACAGCGCCAACATGAGCTTCGCGCTGTGCCCGCTGCTCACCGACGGCGCCATCGAGGCGCTGCTCACGGCCGGCAGCGATGCGCTCAAGGCCACCTATCTCGAGAAGCTCGTGTCCGGCCAGTGGACGGGCTCGATGAACCTGACCGAGCCGCAGGCCGGCTCGGACCTCGCCCTGGTGCGCACGCGCGCCGAACCGCAGGAGGGCGGCAGCTACAAGGTCTTCGGCACGAAGATCTTCATCACCTACGGCGAGCACGACATGGCGGAGAACATCGTGCACCTGGTGCTGGCCCGCGTGGCCGGCGCGCCCGAGGGCGTGAAGGGCATCAGCCTGTTCGTGGTGCCGAAGTTCCTGGTGAACGCTGGCGGCTCGCTGGGCGCGCGCAACGACGTGCAGTGCGTTTCCATCGAGCACAAGCTCGGCATCAAGGCTTCTCCGACGGCAGTGCTGCAGTTCGGTGATGCGGGCGGCGCGGTGGGCTACCTCGTGGGCGAGGAGAACCGCGGCCTGGAATACATGTTCATCATGATGAACGCCGCGCGCTATGCCGTGGGCCTGCAGGGCATCGCGGTGGCCGAGCGTGCCTACCAGCAGGCCGTGCAGTACGCGCGCGACCGCGTGCAGAGCCGCCCCGTGGACGGCAGCCTGCCGGGCAGCGCGCCGATCATCCACCACCCCGACGTGCGCCGCATGCTCATGACCATGCGCGCGCTCACCGAGGGCTGCCGCGCCATGGCGACCGTGGCCGCCGCGGCGTACGACGCCGCGCACCACCACACCGATGCCGCGGTGCGCAAGGAGAATCAGGCGTTCTACGAATTCATGGTGCCGCTCGTGAAGGGCTACAGCACCGAGATGAGCCTGGAGGTGACCAGCCTGGGCGTGCAGGTGCACGGCGGCATGGGCTTCATCGAGGAAACCGGCGCCGCGCAGCACTACCGCGACGCGCGCATCCTGCCCATCTACGAAGGCACGACGGCGATCCAGGCCAACGACCTCGTGGGCCGCAAGACGGTGCGCGACGGAGCGGCCACGGCGCTCGCCATCTCAGCACAGGCGCGCGGGACGGCGGACGCGCTGCGCGCGTCCGGCACGCCGGATGCCGTGGCCGTCGCCCGGCGCCTGGCCGAGGCCTGCGACGCCTTCGACGACGCGGCGCGCTTCATCGCGGGCAGCGCCAAGTCCGATCCCAACGCCGCCTTCGCGGGCAGCGTGCCCTACCTCATGCTGGCCGGCAACCTCGTCGCGGGCTGGCAGATGGGCCGGGCCCTGCTCAAGGCGCAGGAGCTGCTGGCCGGGCAGGGCGCGGCCGGCGGGGACGCCGCCTTCCTGCAGGCCAAGGTGGCCACGGCGCGGTTCTACGCGGAGCACATCCTCGTGCGCACGCAGGCCCAGCGCGACGCCATCGTGGACGGCGCGGCCAGCGTGACCGCGCTGGCGCTGGAGTCCTTCTGACCGCCAGTGACTCCATTTACTATTAAAAAGATAGCAAACTATTCAATGAATACGGCGGCATGAGGCTATTCCGGCTTGCAGGCCGGGGCGCTGCCGCCGCCCACCAGGAGACCTCCGCCATGCGCACCTTGCCCCCCGTGTTCCAGAAACTGTCGCTGCCGGTCATCGGCTCGCCGCTTTTCATCATCAGCAACCCCAAGCTGGTGATCGCGCAGTGCCAGGCCGGCATCGTGGGCTCCATGCCCGCGCTCAATGCCCGCCCCGCCGAGCTGCTGGCGGACTGGCTCGCCGAGATCACCGAGACGCTGGCGGCCTGGGACCGCGCGCACCCCGAATCGCCCTCGGCGCCGTTCGCGATCAACCAGATCGTGCACAAGAGCAACGACCGGCTGGAGCACGACATGGAGGTGTGCGCCCGGTTCAAGGTGCCGATCGTCATCACCAGCCTGGGCGCGCGCGAGGACGTCAACCAGGCCGTGCACGGCTGGGGCGGCGTGGTGCTGCACGACATCATCAACAACAAGTTCGCGCACAAGGCCATCGAGAAGGGCGCCGACGGCCTGATCGCCGTGGCGGCCGGCGCGGGCGGCCATGCGGGCATCAAGAGCCCGTTCGCGCTGATCCAGGAAATCCGGCAGTGGTTCGATGGCCCGCTGGCGCTGTCGGGCTCCATCGCCTCGGGCGGCGCCGTGCTGGCCGCGCAGGCCATGGGCGCCGACTTCGCCTACATCGGCTCGGCCTTCATCGCCACGCACGAGGCCCGCGCGCAGGAGGCCTACAAGGAGGCCATCGTGGCGGGCGATTCCGACGACATCGTCTACAGCAACCTCTTCACCGGCGTGCACGGCAACTACCTCGCGCCCTCGATCCGCGCGGCCGGCCTCGACCCCGACAACCTGCCCGTGTCCGACCCCAGCAAGATGAATTTCGGCGGCGACGCCAAGAAGGCCTGGAAGGACATCTGGGGCTGCGGCCAGGGCATCGGCGCGGTGACGGAGGTGACCGGCGCGGCCGAGATGGTGGAGCGGCTGCGCCGCGAATACCACGCGGCCCGCGAGCGCCTGGCGCTGGGCTGACGGGCCGCGGCGCCGCCGGGCCACCGGCCCGGCTTTGTGCGGGCATTCGTGCGCGGCCCCGCGCCCGGTGCGCCACTTTCCATCCCGGGCCTGCCCCGGATCGGGGCGCCTGGGGCACAATGCGGCCCCGCCGCGCCGTGCGTCGCCGCCGGGCCGGGCCGCGACAGGCCCCCGGCCCGCCGCAGCGCACAGGCCCTGCACCCCCACAACAACACCAAGAAAACGCTTTTCCCGCCTTCGGCCGCCATCTCCTGCGGCGGGCGGGCGCCGTCCCATGCCTTCCTCGCCATCCCGCAGCACGCTGATCGATTCGGTCAAGGGCATCGCCTGCGCCACCATCGTGGCGCACCATCTGGCCTTCTACGGGCCCATGTCGGACGTCGCCCAGCCCCTCATGCCGGGGCTCATCGCCTGGCTCTACGAATATGGGCGCATGGCCGTGCAGGTGTTCCTGGTGCTGGGCGGCTACCTGGCGGCGGCGCGGTTCTCGGCCGCCGGCGGTGCGCGCTGGAACGGCGCGGGCCCGGAGATCGGCCGGCGCTTCGTGCGGCTGGCCGTGCCCTATGCAGTGGCGCTGGTGCTGGCCGTGCTGGCCGCCGCCGCCGTGCGGCCCTGGCTGGACCACCCCTCGGTGCCCGGCGACCCCAGCCTGCCGCAGCTGGTGGCCAATGCGCTGATGCTGCAGGACATCGTGGGCGAGGACGCGCTCTCGGCCGGTGTCTGGTACGTGGCCATCGATTTCCAGTTGTTCGCGCTGTCGGCGCTGCTGCTCGCGGCCGCGCGGCTCGGTGCCCGGGCGTCCTTCCTGCCGGCCTGGGCCGGGGCGCAGACGCTCGCGCGCGCAGCCGTAGCCCTGGCTGCGGCGCTCTCGCTCTGGGAGCTGAACCGGCATCCGGGCCTGGACGCCTGGGCCTTCTACTTCTTCGGGGCCTACGGCCTGGGCATGATGGCCCGCTGGGCTGTGGGCGCGCCGCGCGGCAGCCCGGCGGCCGCCGGCTGGCTGGTGCTCATCGGCCTCTGGGGCGCGGTGGCGCTGGCGCTGGAATTCCGCACGCGCATCGCCGTGGCCTGGGGCACGGCGCTGTGGCTGGTGGTGGCGCTGCGCTGGCTGGCCGGCCGCGCCGTAACGGGCGAGGCCGCGGCCACGCCGGCACCCGCAACGGCACCGAGCCCGCTGGCCTGGCGCACCTGGCCTGCGCGGCTGGGGCGCATGTCGTACTCGGTGTTCCTGGTGCACTTCCCCGTGTGCCTGCTGGTCAATGCGGCCGTGAGCACCGCCTGGCCCGATTCACCGGGCATGAACGCGCTGGGCATGGCCGGCGCGATGGCGCTCTCGGTCATGGCCGGGAAACTGCTCTACGAACGCGTCGAGCGCCACGTGCCGTCGTGGACGCTCGCACTGCGCTGGCAGGCCGGCGTTGTGGGCGCAGGCGTGGTGGTGGTGCTCGCGGCCGGCCGGCTGGGGTAGCGCCTGGCGGCTTTCCGCTGCGTTCAGGGGGCGCCTTCGGCGAAGAGCCCCGGCGCGAGGGCCTCGATGCCTTCCTCATAGGGGGCCGCATCGCCGCCGAGGCTGCGGGTGGCCTCGGCCGCGGTCTTCAGGACGCTGCGGCATGCGGCCAGCATGGCATCGGGTGGCGCCAGCCGATGCCGGGGCCCCGACAGCGCGATGGCGCCCTGCAGCTCCCCGGTGACGGAGAACACGGGCGCCGCCACGGATGCCGTGTCCGGATCCCGCTCCCCATACGACACCGCCCAGAGCGGTGACAGGGCCTTCGCCCCCGATCCCGAAGCGTGGCCGAAGGCCCGCAGGACCTTGCCCGACGCGCCCTGGGCGATCGGGTATTCCTGGCCGACCGCCACGGAGGCGCGCACCGAGCGGGTCGGCTCGGTGCGGAACACGGCGATGCGCGCCTCGCCGTGCCGCACGTAGAACGACGCCGTCTCGCCTGTCGACTGGCTCAGGCCCTTGAGCAGCGGCTCGATCACATGGCCCACGTGGAAGGAGCGCTGGTAGATCGCCGCCAGGCGCAGCGGCTGCGGCCCCACGGCGTACTGGCCGTCCGCGAGCTTGCGGATGAAGCCGCCATGTTCGAGCGCGCCCAGCAGGCGCAGCACGGTGCTTTTGTACAGCCCGGTGCGGCGCGAGAGTTCGGTCAGGGTCAGCCGGTCATCGCCCGGGCCGAAGGCGGCGAGCAGCGCGAAGGCGCGGTCGAGGACGGCCACGCCGCTGGAGTCGGGCGCGGCCGGGGAAGAAGGGTCAACCGATTCAGTCATGCGTTCCAGGGATCGCGCGTCGGGCGTGGAGTTGCTGGGAAGAAGCCGCCGAGTGTGGCATGTGCCGGGCCTGGCGCGCGCCTGGGCGGCAGGCCGCGCGCTGCACGGGAAAACCCTGTGCAGACGTTGCGCTGTTGGATTTAAAGTTCTATTCAATGAATATTGGTTCTGTCAGATAGAACAAAAGCCGCCAACAACGCATTTCCCGACGAGTACGACCGTGAGCAACTACCTGCCTGTGAGAGACGACTGGCTGGCCCTGGCGCAGGAGCCCGTGCGGGAGCCCGCACTGCCCATCGTCGATGCGCACCACCACTTCTATGACCGGCCGGGCTGGACCTACCTGGCCGCGGATTACGCGGCCGACACCGGCTCCGGCCACGACGTGCGCGCCTCCGTCCACATGCAGGCGCTCACCCGCTACCTCACCGCAGGCCCCGAGGCCCTGAAACCGGTCGGAGAAACGGAGTTCGTGGTGGCGGCCACCGGACAGGGCCCCGCCGGCGGCACGCACGCCGCGCTCGGCATCGTGGGCTACGGCAACCTGCGCCTGGGCGATGCCGTCCGCCCCGTGCTGGAGGCGCACCTCGAAGCGGGCCGCGGCCGCTTCCGGGGCGTGCGCCACCTGACGACCTGGGACGCCGATCCCACGCTCACCAATCCGCTCTCGGCCGTGCCCCCGGGCCTGCTGGGGGATCGGGCCTACCGCGAGGGCGTCGCGCACGTGGCGGCTCTCGGGCTGTCGTTCGATGCCTGGCTGTTCTTCACGCAACTGCCGGAACTGCGGGACCTGGCGAAGGCCTTCCCCGCCATGCCCGTCATCGTCAACCACTGCGGCGGCGTGGTGCGCATCGGCGCCTACGCGGCGCACCGCGCGGAGGCTTTCGGAGCCTGGCGGCGGTCGATGCGGGAACTCGCCGAACTGCCCAATGTGTTCGTGAAGCTCGGCGGCCTCGGCATGCGCATCAACGGCTTCGGGTTCGAGCAGGGCGAGCGGCCGCCCTCGTCGGAGCACTTGGCCGAGACCTGGCGGCCGTGGATGGAGACCTGCATCGAGGCCTTCGGCGCCGACCGCTGCATGTTCGAGAGCAATTTCCCCGTGGACAAGGGTTCGTATTCCTACCGCACGCTCTGGAACGCATTCAAGGCGATGACGGCCTCCGCGGCACCCGGAGAACGCCGGGCCCTGTTCGAAGGCACGGCCACCCGCGTCTACCGGCTCGCGCGCGGCGCGGCCACCGATTCCCAATGACCGACCGATGGACCCAAGGAGACAGACAATGCAGATCCGCAAACTACTCGCCCGGAGCGCTTTCGCGCTCGCCTGCGCGGTGTCGGCGGGCGGGGCGCTTGCCCAGGCCGCCTACCCCGACCAGCCCGTGCGGCTCGTGGTGCCGTTCCCGCCGGCCGGGGGCACCGACGTGCTCTCGCGCCTCATCGCCAACGAAGTGGCGATGAAGGAAAAGATCACCTTCGTGGTGGAGAACAAGCCCGGGGCCGGCGGCAACATCGGCCTGGACGCCGTGGCCAAGGCCCGCAAGGACGGCTACACGCTGGGCACCGGGCAGACGGCGAACCTCGCCATCAACCCCACGCTCTACGCGAAGATGCCGTTCGATGCGGCCAGGGACTTCGCCCCCGTGATCCTGCTGGCCTCGCAGCCGGTGATCCTCGTGGTGCGCGCAGAGTCCCCGGTCAAGACCCTGGCCGACCTCAAGAACCAGTCCCAGGGACGGCAGCTCACGATGGCTTCCGCCGGAACGGGCACGGTCGGCCATATCAGCGGCGAGATGTTCTCCAAGCGCGCGGGCGTGCGGATGATGCACGTGCCCTACAAGGGCGCGGGCCCCGCGACCAGCGACCTCATGGGCGGCGTGACCGACTTCTATTTCGCGACGCCGCCCACCGTGCTGGGGCTGGTGAAGTCCGGCAAGCTGCGCGCCATCGCCGTCACGTCCCCGAAGCGGCTCGACCTCCTGCCCGACGTGCCCACCGTCGCCGAGTCCGGCTATCCCGGCTTCGTGGCGGAAGACTGGAAGGCCGTCGTGGCACCGGCCGGCACGCCCGCCGCGGCGATCGCCCGGATCAACCAGTCGATGAATGCCGCGCTGTCCCGCCCCGAGGTCGTCACGCGGCTGAAGGAAGAGGGCAGCGTGCCGCGCGGCGGCACGCCGGCCGAGCTGGGCCGGTTCATGCAGAGCGAGCAGGCCCGCTGGGGCGTGGCCGTGCGCGAATCCGGCGCCACGGTCGATTGACGCGGCGCCCGGCCCCTGACCGACCACAGACACGGAAGACACGACACCATGCCACTGCCGACCCTTCGACGCCGCAGCCTGCTGCTCGTCGGCACCGCCTGCCTGGCAGGCGCCGCCGCCTTCGCCCAGAAGCCCATCACCCTCATCGTGCCCTATGCGCCGGGCGGCAGCGCCGATCTGGCGACGCGGGTCATCGCGCAGTTCGCGGCGCCCGGCGTGGGGGCGCCCCTGGTCGTGGACAACCGCACGGGGGGCGGCGGTATCGTGGGCTGGAGCGCCGCCGCGCGCGCGGCCCCCGATGGCAGCACCCTGCTGACCCTGGAGCTGTCATACGCCATCGCGGCGGGGCTGCTGCCCAACCTGCCGTTCGATCCGAAGAAAGCCTTCACGCCGATCACGACGGCGGTCAAGGTGCCGCACGTGCTGGTGGTGAACCCGGCCGTTCCGGCCCGGACGGTGCAGGAATTCATCGCGCTCGCGAAGTCCCGGCCCGGCAAGCTCAACTACGGCTCGGGCGGCAATGGCACGAACACCCACCTCGCGGGAGAGCTGTTCAAGAGCACGACCGGCGTGGACCTCGTGCACGTGCCCTACAAGGGCGCGGGCGCGGTGCTCACCGACCTCATGGGCGACCAGGTCCAGGCCCTCATCACCTCGGTGCCCACGGCACTGCCGCACATCCGCAGCGGCAAGCTGAAGGCCCTCATGGTGACGGGCGCGGAGCGCAACGCCATGCTGCCCGACGTGCCCAGCGCGAAGGAGTCGGGCATCCCCGCGATGGACATCGACTACTGGATCGGCATCGCCGCGCCGGCCGGCACGCCGCCCGCCACGGTCGAGAAGCTGGGCCGGGACATCAACGCGGCGCTCGCGCTGCCCGAGGCGAAGAAGAAAATCGCCGACATGGGGCTGACGGTGGTCGCCAGCACGCCGGCGCAGGCGACGCAGTTCGTGCAGAACGAGATCCAGCGCTGGACCGCCGTCATCCGGCAGGCCGGCATCCGTCCGGAATGAGTGGGGAAACACACGAATGGCCAACCAACCCCTGAAGGGCGTGCGCGTCCTCGACCTCACCAACGTGCTCGCGGGCCCGTTCTGCTGCCACCAGCTGGCGCACATGGGCGCGGACGTGATCAAGGTCGAGGCCCGGCTGACCGGCGATCTCGCGCGGCAGCTCGGCGCCGACGTGGAGCTGAACCGCCGCAACATGGGCGTGTCGTTCCTGGCGCAGAACCCCGGCAAACGCTCCCTCACGCTGAACCTCAAGAACGCGCGCGCCAGGGAGGTGTTCCGCCGGCTGGTGCAGACGGCCGATGTGGTCGTCGAGAACTTCCGGCCCGGTGTGATGGACCGCCTGGGACTGGGCTACGCCGCGCTGCTGGAAGACCATCCGCGCCTCATCTACTGCGCCATCTCGGGGTTCGGCCAGTCGGGGCCGCTGCGCGATCTGCCCGCGTACGACCAGATCATCCAGGGCATGTCCGGGGTGATGGGCGTCACCGGCAACGCGGAATGCGCGCCCCTGCGCGTGGGCTATCCCGTGGCCGACACCATCGGCGGCATGACGGCCGCGTTCGCCGTCGCCGCGGCGTTGGCAGACACCCGGCGCACGGAGGGCGTCTTCATCGACGTCTCCATGCTGGAGGCCACCATGGCGACCATGGGCTGGGCCGTCTCCAACTACCTTGTCGCGGGCCGCGAGCCCGTGCCGATGGGCAACGACAACGTGACAGCCAGCCCGTCGGGCACCTTCCGCACCGGCGACGGCCTCATCAACATCGCCGCCAACAAGCAGGAGCAGTTCGAGGCGGTCTGCCAGGTGGTGGGCCATCCAGAATGGATGGCCGACGGCCGCTTCGCCGACCGGTTCGCGCGCCTCGCGCACCGGGCCGAACTCACGGCGCTGCTGGAGCAGGCCCTGCAGGCCCGCTCGACGCAGGAATGGTGGCAGGCGCTCAACGCGGCGGGCGTGCCGTCCGGGCCCGTGTACTCGGTCCCGCAGGCGCTGGAGATTCCGCAGATCGCGGAGCGCGGCATGGTCGCCACCTATCCGGACGTGCCCGGCGTGGGCCGCGATGTGCGCCTGGTGCGCACCGGCTTCAAGCTCAACGGCGAGGCGCCCTCGGTGGCCACGCCCCCGCCCGAACTCGGGCAACACACCGCAGCGATCCTGGCCGAGCTGGGTTTCAGCGCGCAGGACATCGAATCCCTCAGACAGGAGCAGGCCGTATGACGACGAAGACCGTGGAAGAAGTCCAGCAGGGCGTGCGCGACTGGTGGCGCACCTCCATCATCGACATGGCCCCCGGCGAGATCCGCTACCACGGCTACCCCATCGAGCAGCTCATCGGGCGCGTGGGCTTCGCACAGATGGTCTGGCTCATGACGCGCGGCGAACTGCCGGGCGAAGGCCAGGCGCGGCTGCTGGACGCGGCGCTCGTCTCCGCCGTGGACCACGGGCCCCAGGCGCCCAGCATCGGCATCGCCCGCATGGCGGCCACCTGCGGCGTCGGTCTCAACAATGCGATGGCCTCGGCGCTCAACGTGCTTGGCGATGTGCACGGCGGCGCGGGCGAGCAGGCCGTGGAGATGTACCTGGACATCGCCGCACGCATCGACGCGGGCGCAGGCGAGGCCGAGGCGGTGCGCGCCGGGCTCGATGCGGCCGTGGCGCGGCACGGCAAGTTCATATCGGGATTCGGGCACCGCTTCCATCCGCTCGACCCGCGCGCCCCGCGCCTGCTGGAACTGGTCGATGAGGCTGCCGCGCAGGGCCACGTGGGTGGCCGTTTCGCCCGCATCGCGCGGGCGGTGGAGGACGCGCTGGCCGCGGGCAAAGGTGGCCGGCGCATCCCCATGAACATCGATGGCGCCACGGCCGTCATCTACGCCGAGCTGGGCTTTCCGGCGCCGCTCGCGCGCGGGCTGTTCTGCCTGTCGCGCTCGGTTGGCATCCTGGCGCACGCCTGGGAGCAGACGCAGCAGGGCGGGCGCAACAAGGGGCCCATCCCGCGCGAGTACATCTGGCGTTACGACGGGCCGCCGCAACGCACCGTTCCCGAAGCCCCCGGGGCCTGACGCGCCGTCAGGACGCCGCTGCACCTGCCAGGGGTGCCACCTGGCGCAAGCGCGATTCGACCGCGCCGCCGCATTCGCGGGCGTCAGTGCAGCGGGGTGCCCACGGGCCGGTCGGCAGGCTCCGCGGGGGAGACGAGCGGGGCAGCAACCGGGGGCACCGCACCCTGCAACGGCATCACCGCGATGGTGGCCTGCTCGCGCGCGGTGCGGCGGCGGTCGATGAACCAGGCCATGAAAGGCAGCAGCAGCATCGATCCGGGCACGGCCCAGACCAGGAGATAGGGGCTGACCGACGAGGCCGACCGCATCACCCCGCGCAGGCGCTCGCGCTCGTCGGCGCTCCAGTGGCCCTGGCGCCGCTGGCGCAGCAGCCACACCACCGAGCCGCGCATGGTGGCCAGTTCCTTGCGGAAGCGGCTCTGCTCGCGCTGGTTGCCCGCAAGGAAGGCGCAGAACCATTCCGGGGTCCAGTCGCCCCGGCCCCAGCGGCGCGTGGTGGCGCACCAGCCCGAGACTGCCGGTTCGGCAGCGTCTTGCGCGCGCGCGGCGCCGTCCTGCAGGAAGGTGGCAGGCGCTGCGGCAGCGTCCGCCAGGGGGGCGGGCGGCAGCGAATCGGCGGTGGGGCTGGAGGGCGAGGTCATGGGCGGCGGGGGAGGCGGTTCGTCACGGAAGGCGAGGCGCTGGCGGCAGGCGCCCGGGCCACGTTGCACTGTGCCACGGAGCGAAATCTTCGTGCCACGCGCAGTGTATCCGATGGCTGTATATTCATACAGTTTTGTTGCGAAGGCACGCCATGACCGAAGTCCATGTCCCGCTCCAGGCCATCAAGGGCCGCGGCACCGCGGCGCGTACGCCGCACCGGTTCATGCGCGACGAGCGCGGCGCATTCGACGACGGCTGGGGCGGCCTGGACGCCGTGGACGCGGACGGCGCGCCCGCGCCCCCGGCCACGCAGGTCATCCACGAGACCGCGCGCAGCGCGATCTGCGCCAATGACTCGCCCGACATCTTCTTCGACCACTCGGTCAACCCCTACCGCGGCTGCGAGCACGGCTGCGTCTACTGCTACGCCCGGCCCACCCACAGCTACCTCAACCTCTCGCCGGGGCTGGATTTCGAGACGCGCATCATCGCCAAGCACAACATCGCGGATGTGCTGCGGGATGAACTCGCGCGCCCGGGCCATGTGCCGCACCTGCTCAACGTCGGCTCGGCCACCGACTGCTACCAGCCCGTCGAACGCGAGTTGCGGCTCACGCGCGCGGTGATCGAGGTGCTGCGCGACGTGCGGCACCCGTTCTCGCTTATCACCAAGTCGAGCGGCGTGGAGCGCGATATCGACCTGCTCGCGCCGCTCGCGCACGGCCGCCTCGCGGCAGTCTACGTCACAGTCACCACGCTCGATCCGGCGCTCGCCCGCTGCCTGGAGCCGCGCGCCGCCGCGCCGCACCGCCGCCTGCGCACCATCCGCACGCTGGTGGAGGCCGGCATCCCCGTGGGCGTGAGCGTGGCGCCGCAGATCCCGTTCATCACCGAAGACATGGAGCAGGTGCTGGAGGCCGCGCGCGACGCGGGCGCCACCTCGGCGTTCTACACGGCCATCCGCCTGCCCTGGGAACTGGACGGCCTGATGCGCGAATGGCTGCAGTTGCACTACCCGCAGCGCGCCGAGCGCGTGATGGCGCGCATCCAGGACCTGCACGGCCTCAGCGCCGAGGCGCGCGCGGCCGGGCGCAGCTACGCCAGCGACTTCAGCACGCGCATGAAGGGCTCGGGCCTGTGGGCCGACCTGCTGCGCCAGCGGTTCATGGCGGCCTGCCGGCGCCTGGGGCTGAACCGCCAGCGCATCGAGCTGGACATGGAGCAGTACCGGCCGGGGCTGGCGCGGGGGCAGGCGAGTTTGTTCTGACCTGCGCCGCGGGACTCCGCAAGGCATGGGCGCCCACGGCTGCGGCCAGCGGAGGGCCGGCGCTCCGCTGGCGGGTGCCGGCCGTGTGGGCGGCATCGCGGGCTGCCCGGGCCTACTCCGGAATCGAAGGCAACTTCTTCGGCGGTGATTCCCGGTGCGGCGGAAGGGCGCTGCGGTGGTACTCGGCAATCGAGGCGCTGCGCTCGGAGGAGATGTCGTGTGCCGGTTCCGATTGCGATGGCCCAGCCGCTCCGGCGGCTTGCTGCTTCTCTGCGGTGCTTTTCGTGAGCTTCTTGATGGTGTCCCTTTCCGCGTTGGACAACCGGTCCGCGTGGGGGGCATATTCGAAAGACGAACTTCCTGCCGATGCCTTGCCGGAACTACCGGAACTGCCGGAATCCGAGCGGCGGTACGAAAAGGTGTCGCTGCGCCGGCTGCTGATGGCGGCATCGGTCTCTTCGCTCGGGGTCGATGCGGCGGTGCCTTCGGGGCGCAGCGATGCGATGAGGGCCTCGATCTCGTCATCGTCGAGGGATTCGTTGTCGAAATCGGGCACGCGGTCCTCCGGGTCCGTCGGGCGGCGCGTGCCCGCCGTGTCGGACGAGCGGTTTGCGAAAGGGTGGGCGTCGAAAGACGATGTGCCCGCCGATGCTTCGTCGGCCCCCCCGCTGGCCGGGTTGCGGAAGGAAAAGCTGTCGCTGCGCTGGCTGCCGGCTGCGGCGTCTGCGGCGTCCTGCTGGCGGAAGGCATCCTGAAGCGTGGTGCGCTGGCGAGGCTTCGGGGCGCCGCCCTGCATGTGCTCGATCGCGCTCTGGATGTCGGCCTGCCGGTGGGCCTGCTCGCTGCGGCTGGGCGTGGCCGGCGTTGGCGACGAGGGGTTGCCGCCGTTCATGTGCGCGATGGCTGCCAGGATGTCGCCGTCCCGGTGGGCCCGCACGCTGCTCGGCGACGCCTGCCGGGGCGATGCCGCGCCCGCGCTGGCGGCATTGGAATGGCGGGCCCGCAGGGCGGACGACGGCCCGGAGCCATCGCTGGACGTCGAGCGGGAGGTCCTGCCGCCGGACGAAGAGCCTGCTCCCGCTGCGGACGCTGTGGTCTGTGCCGCGGAAGTGCCGGGGCGGTGGAGGTGAAAGATTCGGCTGAGGGTGCTCTTCATGGGCGGGCTCTGGGTTGGGGCGGGAGGGGGCTTGCACATCCTCGCTCGTGCGGCATGGGGCGGCGAAGGCTGTGCGAAGCGGTGTGCGGTGCGGCGAAGCGGCCGTGCGGGGTGGAAGGAGCGGGGCGGGCCTGGCAGCGCCGCTGGCACTGCGTGCGTTCAGTCCCCGCGGTGCCGCGGGGTGTCCGCGGGCGTGTCCGCCGGGGCGGGGCTGGACGGCCCGGAGCCGTCGCTGCCGCCGCGGGGCAGGGCGGGTGGCTGGATTTTTCCGGACATCACCTGGTCCATGTAGCTGGGCCCCCGGTGGCCGGCGGTGCCTTTTTTGTATTCCTGGAAGTCGGCCTCGAAGGACGCGAGCGATGCCGGGGTCGGCTCGGGTGGGCGGTTTTCGGCGGCCCGGGCGTGGTGGTGCGGCTTCGGGGGGAACCGGAAGGGCTTTGTGGCGTACTGCTTCAGGAGCAGATGGTCCTCCAGCGCGATCTGGGCCGTGGCGTTGCCGTCCCGGGAGGCCGTCCACAGTTCCATACCTTTCGCATCGTTCTGCTGCAGGAAGGCCACGCGCATGTCCCAGCGCTGCCGCTGGCTGATCTGCTGCCAGGTCAGCGACGCCAGGTTCGCATCGGGCGCCCAGCGGATGGAGCCGTTGTCCGCCCCGGCCGGCGCCTTGCCGGCGGGCCGTGGCGCTTCCTTCAGGAAGTCTTCGCGCGCGAGGGCCGGGCCGGTATCCGCGTTGGGAATCGAATGCTTTTGCAGGACACCGTCATCCCGCAGGCCCTCGAGCAGTTGCTCGATGCTCGCATCGTCCTGGCCATACAGGGGGCTGTCGCCGAAGGCCGGCGAGGTGCGCGCGGAGGTGGCGTTCTCCAGCCCGCGCTGCTGCTGTTGCTGCTGCGTGCCCCCCGCATCCTTCAGGGATTTCCGTGCGGATGCGGGCCGGGCGCCGCCGCTGGCCTGGCGCGGGGAGATCGGTCCGGAAAAGGATGTGCTGGCGCTGTGCCGCGGAGTGGACGCGGGGGCGTTTTTTCCTTTGGCATCGGCGGCTGGATGGGGGCGGGCGGCAGCGGACGATGGTGCGGTGCGGAGGGGGGAGACCATGGCGTGGTATGAAATGGAGGGATCGGTCCAGAGAGGACGGGAGCCCGGATGCTGCGGCTGGCGGCATGGAACCGGCGGCGTTCCGCGAAGTGCCGCGCCTTCGTGCGAAGCAGGGGCGCACGGGCCGTGGCGTTGCCCACAAGAACAATCTGCGGCGCCCGCCGCCAAAACGCAATCTGCTGCGGTTGCGCCGCGCGTTTCGGCCGCGCAGCGGGGCCGGAAATTCCTAAGCTCGAAGCCTGGGCGTGCAAATGCGCCGCCCCGCGGTCCGCGCGCCGCGCATCCGCTTTCTGCTGTCGCTTTCGCACCTGTCCCTGCTTCAAGGAGTCTCGATCCCATGGCCCTGCGTGATTTCAAAGTGCTCACCTTCGACGTCGTCGGCACCCTCATCGATTTCGAGGGCGGCATGCTGGCCTACCTGCGCCAAGCCGTGCCCGGCACGCCCGTGACCGACGAAGCCTTCCTGGCGGCCTACCGCGCGGCCCGCAAGAGCGGCGACACCGATGCGTATCCCGACGACCTCGTGCGCTGCTGGCACGCCATCGCGCCGCAGCTCGGCCTGCCGGACAGCGACGCGCTGGCGGAGGGGTTCCGCGATTCGGTGCCGCAGTGGCCCGCGTTCCCGGATGCGCCCGAGGCATTGCAGCGGCTGCGCCGGCATTTCAAGCTGGTGACCATGACCAACGCGCAGGCCTGGGCGCTCGCGCATTTCGACCGCACGCTGGGCTCGCCGTTCGACCTGCTGCTCTCCGCCGACGATGCGCTGTGCGAGAAGCCCGATGCGCGCTACTTCGCCTATGCGCGCGGCCGCTTCGAGGCGGCCTGGGGTTTCCGGCAGTCGGACAACCTGCACGTGGCGCAGAGCCAGTACCACGACATCGGCATCGCGCGGCGGCTCGGCATCGCGAGCTGCTGGATCGAGCGGCGCCATGGCATGAAGGATTCGGGCGGCACCATCGAATCCGAGCACACGGTGCCCGATTACCACTTCCACACGCTGGCCCAACTCGCCGACGCGGTGGAGGCCGGGCAGTGAGCCTGCAGGCCGCCGGCGAACTGGAGGCCATCGCCCGGCCCGTGGCCGACCTGCTGCCCGATCTGGTCGCGTTGCGGCGCGATCTGCATGTCCACCCCGAGCTGGCCTACCAGGAGCGGCGCACCGCCGGCATCGTGGCGCAGTCGTTGCGCCTGCTCGGGCTGGAGGTGCATGAGGGCATCGGCGGCACCGGCGTGGTGGGCACGCTGCGGCGGGGACCGGGCACGGGCAGCGTGGGCCTGCGCGCCGACATGGACGCGCTGCCCATGGTGGAGCTGGGCCGCGCGGCGCATGCGAGCCGCCATGCCGGCGCGCACCACGGCTGCGGCCACGACGGGCACACCAGCATGCTGGTCGGCGCGGCCCGCCAGCTCGTGCGTGCGGGCGGGATCGACGGCACGGTGCACTTCATCTTCCAGCCCGCCGAGGAAGGGCAGGGCGGCGCGCGCCGCATGATCGAGGACGGCCTGTTCGAGCGCTTCCCGTGCGACAGCGTCTACGCGCTGCACAACTGGCCCGATTTGCCGCTGGGCACGGCCCGCACGCGGCCCGGCCCGATCATGGCCGCGGCCGACCGCTTCGACCTCACGGTGCGCGGGCGCGGCGGCCATGCCGCGCAGCCGCACCACACGCCCGACGCGATCCTGGCCGCGAGCCAGCTCGTCGCGCAGCTCAACACCATCGTGTCGCGCCGCATCGACCCCGGCGAATCGGCCGTGCTCTCGGTCACGCGCATCGAGGGCGGGCAAAGCCACAACGTGCTGCCGGCCGAGGTGCGCATCACCGGCACGGTGCGCAGCTTCGACGCCGAGGCGCAGGACCGCATCGAGGCCGCGCTGCGCGCCGCGTGCGCGGGCGTGGCGATCGCGAGCGGCACGGCGGTGGAGGTGAACTACGTGCGCTACTACCCGGCCACGGTCAACACCCCGGCGCAGGCCGCCCTGGCGCTGGAGGCCGCCGCCGCCATCGGGCTGCGCGCCGAGGCGGCGCCGCGCGCGGCGTTCACGTCGGAGGACTTCGCGTTCATGCTGCGCGAGAAACCCGGCGCCTACCTCTGGCTGGGCCAGGGCCGTGCCGACCCCGGGCCCGACGGCGAGCGGCCGCTGCACCACCCGTGCTACGACTTCAACGACGATGCGCTGCCGCTGGGCGTGCGCTGGTTCTGCGAGGTGGCGCGGCGCGCGCTGGGCTGACCCACCGGGAGCGGGTGCACGCCGAGGTCGGGCCCGCGGGCACCCGCCGGCACTGCGAATGTTTTGTGCTCCATGCCGCCGTATCCATTGAATAGTTTGCTATTTATTTGGTAGCAAATCTGCGGCATCCCCGCCAGGCACCGGCGGGGGCAGCGGCAGCGCCAGCGTGGCCAGCAGGCCGCTTCCGCCGGGGCCGCGCTGCAGCTCGAAGCTGCCGTGGTGGCGCCTGGCGATCGACTGCACGATCGCCAGGCCCAGCCCCGAGCCGGTGCCCCGGGAGTTGCTGGCCCGGAAGAAGCGCTCGGTGGCCAGCGGCAGTTCGTCCGCCGGGATGCCGGGCCCGTTGTCGCTCACCGACAGGGTGGCGGCGCCCTGGCGTTGCCCGACGGCCACCGTCACGCGGCCGCCGTCCGGCGCGTGGCGCAGGGCGTTGTCGATCAGGTTGGAGAGCGCCTCTTCCAGCAGTCCCGGGTGGGCGTGCACGGCCGGCGGGGCGGCCGGCATCTCGAAGCCCAGGTCGATGCCGCGGCTGCGGGCCGGAGCCCACCAGCGCTTGGCCACGTCCTGCGCCAGCGCGGCCAGGTCGGTGGGCTGCAGCGGCACGTCCAGTGTGTCGGCGCGCGCGAGCGCGAGCATCTGGTTGGTCTGCCGCACGGTGTGGCGCAACTGCTCGCGCAGCGCGGCCAGGCCCTGCTGCATGCCGTCCATGTCGGGCGCGCGCTGGGCGAAGGCCACCTGCGTGAGCAGCGTGCTGAGCGGCGTGCGCAGCTGGTGCGATGCGTCGTCCACGAAGCGGCGCTGCGCCTGCAGCAGATCGCGGTAGCGCAGGATGTGCGCGTTCATCGCCTCGACCAGCGGCAGCACGTCCCGCGGCACGCGGCGCGTGTCGATGGGCGAGAGGTCTTCCGGCGCGCGCGACTGCACCTCCTGGCGCAGTTGCCGCAGCGGCCGCAGCGACCAGGCCACCGCCGCGGCGGTCATGCCCGCCGCCAGGGCGGCCAGCAGCGCGTCGCGCACCACGGCGCCCACGATGAACTGCCGGCTGAACTGGTCGCGCGACGCGAAGGGCTCGGCCACCTGGATGACCAGCCGGCGGTCGCTGCTGCCGCCTACGGGGTGGTCGAGCGGGCGCACGTAGGTGCCGATGCGCACGCTGGAGCCCGCGTACTCCACCGTGTCGAAGTGCGGCTGGCGGTCGCGCAGCGGCTGCGGCGGCAGCGGCAGGTCGGGGCTGCCGATCTCCACCAGCCCGTCCTGCGTGGCGACGCGGTAGTACACCTGCCCGCTGGCGGCCAGCTCGAAGAATTCGAACAGCACGTAGGGCAGCTCCACCGCCAGGCCGCCGCTTTCGGTGGAGACGTTGGCGTCGATGGCCTTGATGGCGCCGAACAGCGAGCGGTCGAACGCCGCGTTCACGGCCGCTCGCGCCGTGTGCCAGGTGAGCCCCACCTGCAGCAGGCTGCCGGCCAGCACCCCCGCCAGCAGCACCGCGATCAGCATCCGGCGCAGGCTGACGCGGTGCAGCGCGTCCAGGTTCACTCGGCCGCCTCCAGCAGGTAGCCCAGGCCGCGCAGCGTGGAGATCTGCGCGCCGGTGCCGGCCAGGCGCTTGCGCAGGCGGTGGACCAGCACCTCGATCGCCTCCGGGTGGACGTCGCTGTCCCCGGCGAAGACGCGCTCGGCCAGGTCCCGCTTGCCCAGTGGCTCGCCGCCGCTCTGCACCAGCGCGCTGAGCACGGCATGTTCGCGCGCCGTGAGGGCGAGCGGCTCGCGGTCCACGTCGAACCGCCGCGTGCCGGCATCGAAGGCCAGCCGGCCGCAGGTCCACCGCGCGGGCCCGCGGCCCCGCGCACGGCGCACCAGGGCCAGCAGGCGGGCCTCCAGCTCTTCCACCTCGAAGGGCTTGGCCAGGAAGTCGTCGGCACCGGCGCGCAGCGTGGACA
Organism: Paracidovorax konjaci; assembly: GCF_900112675.1. Lineage (GTDB taxonomy): Bacteria > Pseudomonadota > Gammaproteobacteria > Burkholderiales > Burkholderiaceae_C > Paracidovorax > Paracidovorax konjaci. The sequence goes on from NZ_FOMQ01000015.1 coordinate 105,292, forward strand.
CTTTCTGCGCCAGCGTGTCGCGGGCGGTCAGGATCAGGATGGGGACGGGGTCGTCGTCTTCGCGCAGGCCCTGCAGCACCGCCTCGCCCGAGAGGCCCGGCAGGCCCAGGTCCAGGATCAGCGCGTCGTAGCGCTGCGCGCGCAGGGCGCGCCGCACCAGCCGCCCGTCCGCCACCCAATCGACCTGGTTGCCGCCCTGCGCCAGCGCCTTCACCAGCCAGCCGGCAAGGTCGGATTCGTCTTCGGCAAGCAGCAGTCGCATTCGGTGTTCCAGGGGGAGGGGCAGGGCTCCGGCGATCGCGATTGTCCCGGACGGCCGGCCTGCCCTCCCGCCCGGAGAAAACCCGCGCGGCCCGGGGTGCCCGTCCGCCCGGCCGCCGCTCAATCGGGCTTGATCTGCGCGCGGGCGATGACCTTCTTCCACCGCTCCTGCTCGACGGCGATGAACTGGCCGAACTGCTCGGGCGTGCCGCCGATGGCCTCGGCGGCGTCGCCGGTGAGCCTGCGCAGCGACTCGGGGGCCTTGACGGCCTTCATGGTCTCGGCGGCCAGCTTGTCGATGTGGGCCTGGGGCAGGCTGGCCGGCGCCAGCATGCCGTACCACTGCGTCATCTCGAAGCCGGGAAAGCCCTGCTCGGCCACCGTGGGCACGTCGGGCAGCTGCGGCAGCCGCTGGGAAGAGCCGGTGGCGATGCAGCGCACCTTGCCGGACTTGATGAACGGGATGATGGCCGCCGCACCGATCGCCGAGGCATCGACGCGGCCGGAGATCAGGTCGGTGAGCATGGGCCCGGTGCCCTTGTAGGGCACGTGCAGCATGAAGACGTCCGCGGCCATCTTGAGGTACTCGAAGGCCAGGTGCCCGGCGCTGCCGTTGCCGGCCGAGCCGTAGCTCAGCTTGCCCGGGTTGCGCTTGGCGTGCGCGATGAATTCGCGCAGGTTCCTGGCGGGCACGTCGGGGTGGACCACGTAGAGGCTGGGCACCTTCGCCAGCAGGCTCACGGGCTTGAAGTCCTTGGGGCTCCAGGGCAGCTTGTCGAAGATGTAGGGGTTGACCGCCAGCGTGCCGATGTGCCCCAGGATGAGGGTGTGCTGGTCGTCCGCGCGGGCGACCTCGGACATGGCGATGTTGCCGGCCGCGCCCGGCTTGTTGTCCACGTAGACGTTCTGCCCCAGGGTCTTGGACAGCTCGACCGCCGTGCTGCGCGCGACGATCTCGGAGCTGCCGCCCGGCGCGAAGGGCACGACGAAGCGCACCGATTTCGAGGGCCATGCGGCCTGCGCGCTCGCCCGGCCCGGCAGCAGGCCCGCCGCGCCGGCCGCGCCTGCGCCCGCGGCCAGCAGCCACTGGCGCCGCTGCATCGCGAAATGGCGCTCCTGCGCCGTGATGGAAGATGAGGGCACGCGCGTCTCCACTGGGTTGTTCTGGGAGGCATGATCATCCGCTGGCGGGCCTTTCAAACGGCTTTCAGCGCGGCCCCTGTTTACCCTAGGTGGGCGGCCGCCGGCCGGGCGCCGCGCTTTTCCCCCGATGGCAGGAGACACCATGAAGACAGGCCTTTTCCTCGCGCTGCTCGGCGGTTTCGCCCTGGGCCCGATGGCCGCATCCGCCGCATCCGCGGGCCCGCTGGACCGCACGGAATGCATCGCGCCCGCCAAGCCCGGCGGCGGGTTCGACCTGACCTGCCAGCTCGCGCAGGCCGCGCTGCAGGAGGGCCGCTACCTCGCGGAGCCGATGCGCGTGGGCTACCTGCCCGGCGGCATCGGGGCCGTGGCGTACAACACCGTCATCGCCCAGCGCCCCGGCCAGGGCAGCACGCTGGTCGCCTTCTCCGGCGGGTCGCTGCTCAATCTGGCGCAGGGCAAGTTCGGCCGCTATACCGGGAACGAGGTGCGCTGGCTGGCCGCGGTGGGCACCGACTACGGCGCGGTGGTGGTCTCCGAGCACTCGCCCTACCGCACGCTGGCCGACGTCATGCAGGCGCTGCGGGCCGACCCGTCCCGCGTGGTGCTGGGCGCGGGCGGCACCATCGGCAGCCAGGACTGGATGAAGGCGGCGCTGCTGGCACGCGCGGCCGGCGTCCACCCGCGGCGCATGCGCTTCGTCGCCTTCGAGGGCGGCGGCGAGGCGATGCGCGCACTGCAGGGCGGCCACATCCACGTCTTCATGGGCGATGTGGCCGAGACCCGGCAGCAGCAAAAGGCCGGCGCGGCGGTGCGCGTGCTGGCCGTGATGGCGGGCCAACGGCTGCCCGGCGACCTGGCCCAGGTGCCCACAGCGAAGGAGGCTGGCGCCGATATCGAATGGCCCATCGTGCGCGGCTTCTACCTGGGGCCGAAGGTCTCCGACGCCGATTACGCGGCCTGGAGCAGGACCTTCGCCGCGATGATGGCCACGCCGGCCTACGACCGGCTGCGCACCGAGCGCGGCCTGTTCCCGCTGGCCCTGGTGGGCCCGGAGCTGGACGCCTACGTGCAGCAGCAGATCGCCCGCTACCGCGCGCTGGCGCAGGAGTTCGGCCTGAACGCCGCGCGGTAGGCCGGCCCCTCCGTGCAAACCGGTTTGCTATTGAATTTGTAGCAAACTATTCAATGGAATCGGCGGCATGGAGCATCAAACACCCTCAGGCGGCCTGGGCGGACGGCTGCGCGGCCTGCCCGGCGAAGCGCGCCACCGCGTAGGGCTCCAGCGGGATCGACGTGGTGCCGGTGGCCAGTAGCTCCGCCATCGTCTCCCCGACGCCGGGGCTGATCGCGAAGCCCTCGCCGTTGAAGCCGAACGCATAGTGCAGCCCCGGCACCCGGGCGCTCGGCCCCATCACGGGCTGCCAGTCCGGCGTATAGCCTTCGATCCCGCTCCACACGCGGATCAACTGCACGTTGCCGAATGCCGGCACGAAGCGGCGCAGCTCGCGCATCTGCCGCAGGATGTTGTCGGGCTTGACGTAGGCGCGGATGTGCTGCGCGTCGGCGGGGCCCTTGAGGCCGCCGCCGAAGACGATGTTGCCGCGTGCGATCTGGCGGAAGTACAGGCCCTCGTGCTCGATGGGCGACGAGAGCCCGATGGACGGGCCGATGGCGTAGGGCAGGGGCTCGGTCACGCCCATCTGCGGGCCGCGCGCCTCCACCGGCACGGGCTCGCCGAACTGCGCGGCCATGCGGTTGGACCATGCGCCGCACGCCACCAGCATCTGCGGCGCCCGGAAGCTGCGGCCGTCGGCCGTGTGGGCGGTGAAGCCCTCGCCGCCGTGCTCCACGCGCAGCACTTCGGCATGCTCGACGATGCGGGCACCCGCGCGGCGCGCGGCGCGCGCGAAGGCCGGGCCGGCCAGCCGCGGGTTGGCATGGCCGTCATCGGGCGAGAGCGAGCCCGCGACGATGCCGGGCGCAAAGATGCCCCAGCGCGCGCGCAACTGGGCGGCGGTAAGGATCTCCAGGTCCAGCCCCAGGGGCCTCACGTCGCGCGCGTGCTGCGCGATCGCGGCGGCCTGGGCGTCGGTGTAGCAGACGCGCAGGTGGCCGTGGGGCACGAACTCCAGGTCTTCGCCGAGCAGAGCGCCCACGCGGCCCCAGACGGCGCGGGCGCGGTTGGCCAGCAGCATCTGGTGCAGCGCGCGGCCCTGGCGGCGCACGTTGCCGAAGTTGGTGCCGCTGGCTTGCCGGCCCACCAATTCGCGCTCCAGCAGGGTCACGGAGAGGCCGTGCCGGCGCAGGAAGAAGGCGGTGGTGGTGCCCATCAGGCCGCCTCCGAGCACGAGCACGTCGCTGTGGTTCGCGGCGGGGCCGGTCATGGTGCGACCTCGCCCGTGCCCATCGCCAGGGGCTTGACGGGCGCCTGCGAGCGCAGCCGCCCCACCGCTTCGACGGGGATGTGGCAGGCGTGCGCGACGATCTCGGCGGCGGCATGGCCGCAGAAGCGCCCCTGGCAGCGGCCCATGCCCACGCGGCTGAAGGCCTTGGCGCGGTTCACCTCGCGGCTGTCCTTCTCGGCCACGCAGCGGCGCAGCTCGCCGGCGGTGACGGCCTCGCAGCGGCAGACGACGGCCTCGTCGGGCAGGCGGGCGGCCTGCCGGTGCGGCCACGGGAAGGCGCGCGCCAGCCCTTCGCGGAAGCGGTCCATGGTGCGCAGCGTGCGGCGCAGCGAGGGCGCCTCGGCCGCATGGCGGTCGCGGCCGGCATCGTGGGAGAGGTCGGCCAGCGCGGCCAGCGCCGCCAGCCGGCCCGCGGCTTCGGCCCCGTCGGCGCCCAGGATGCGCGCGCCGTCGCCGGCCAGGTACACGCCCGGCGTGCTGGCGCGGCCGTCCGCGTCGATGCGCGGCAGCCACTGGCGGCTCACGGGCTCGAAGGCGAACTCGCAGCGCGCGAGGTCGGCCAGTTGCGTTTCGGCGCGCAGGTGCCAGCCCAGGCCCACGGCATCGCAGTCGAAAAAGTGTTCGCGTCCGCGCGTGTCGCGCACGGTGACGCGCTGCACGCCGAGCGCGTCGTCGCCTTCGATGGCGACCGGCTCCACGCCCTGCAGCAGCGGCACGCCCGCGCGCCGCAATTGCCCCATCAGGGCCATGCCTCGCAGCGCGAGGCCCGGCCGCGCGAGCAGCCCGCCCAGGGCGTTCCACGCGCGGGAGGCGGGCGACGTGTCCAGCACCGCGGCCACGCGCGCGCCGGCCTGCTGGTACTGCGAGGCCACGAGGTACAGCAGCGGCCCGCTGCCGAGGAAGACGACCTGCGAGCCGATCGCGCAGGCCTGGGATTTGAGGGCGATCTGCGCGGCGCCCAGGCTGTAGCAGCCGGCGCGGTGCCAGCCCGGTACGGGCATGAGCCGGTCGGTGGCGCCCGCGCAGACGATGAGCGCATCGAAGGGCAGGGTGCGCGGCGTGGCGCCGTGGGCCACGTGCAGCTCGCCCGCGGTCACGTTCCAGGCGAGCGTCTCGGGCAGGTAGTCCACCTGCGCGCGCAGCGCGTCGAAATCGCGGTGCAGCGCCTCGGCCTTGGCGGCTTCGGTGCCGTACAGCCTGGCGTAGGAGCGCCTGAAGCCTTCGGGCTGGCGGCGGTAGATCTGCCCGCCGTCGCGGCGGCCCTCGTCCACCACGGTGGGGCGGATGCCGGCCTGCACCACGGCCTGGGCCGCGCGCACGCCGGCCGGGCCGGTGCCCACGATGACGATGCGGGGGGAGGCGCCGCCGCTCATGCCGCGCCCCTGGCCTTGTCGGCCCGCGCGAGCGTGGCCTGCAGGTCCGGTGTCATGGGCCAGTGGCTGGCGGGCGGGCGCGTGAGCACTTCCATGCCGTTCCCGGCGGGCGTGGTGCAGGCGCGCACGCGGCCGCCCTCCGGCGTCCAGACCCAGCAGTCCTGGCAGGCCCCCATCAGGCAGAAGCCCGCGCGCGGGCCGTCGCCGAACTCGCTGTCGCGCACGCGGCGGCCGTGCTGCAGCAGCGCCACGAGCAGCGTGTCGCCCGCGAGCGCGGCGGCGGGCTCGCCGTCGATGGAGAGCGCGATCGGCGGCCGGTCGGTTTCGGCCAGGCGCACGAAGCGTGCCGGCGGGCGGTGGGGAATGTCGGCCATGGCGGGCAGAAGGGAGAAGGGGCGCGGGCGTCAGCGCTGGTGGGGGAACAGCCGCTCGATGGGGCAGTGCGTCTTGATGAACGGCGACTTGATGACGATGTAGCTGAAGTACTTGGCGATGCCGATGTTGCGCTCCAGCAGGTCCTCGATCACTTCCTGGTAGTGGTTCACGCCGCGCGTGATGAAGCGCAGCAGGTAGTCGTAGCCGCCGCTCACGAGGTGGCATTCGAGCACCTCGTCCACCTCGCGCAGCGCCGCCTCGAAGCGCGCGAAATCCTCGCGGCGGTGGTCCGAGAGCGTGACCTCGGTGAACACGGTGAGCGTGTCGCCGAGCTTTTCCAGGCGCAGGTGCGCGCCGTAGCCGGCGATGTAGCCGGCCTGCTCCAGGCGCTTCACGCGGATCAGGCACGGGCTGGGCGAGAGCCCCACCGCGTCGGCCAGGTCCACGTTGGTCATGCGCCCGTTCTTCTGCAGTTGCGCGAGGATGCGCAGGTCCAGTCGGTCGATCTTGAAGGCTTCGTTCATGGCGGCGGCAGTGCAATCAGGAAGGAGGCTTGGAGTGTGCGCGCGGCGGCGGGTTCGCGCCGCCGCGCGGCATCAGTCCGTCAGGGCTTTCCGCACGTCGGGCATCGCCAGCACCTCGTCGAGCGTCTTGCGCAGGCGCTCGAAGAGCAGCGCGTACTCGGACTCGGTGAAGACCAGCGCCGGCGCGAAGCCCAGGATCTGGTCGCCGAACGAGCGGAACACCAGGCCGTGGCGGTAGCCCGCCGCGAAGATGCGGTCGGCCAGCCCCAGCGCGGGATCGAAGCCGCGCCTGGAGGCCTTGCTGCTCACCAGCTCCAGCGCGCCCAGCAGGCCGCGGTGGCGCGCATCGCCCACCAGCGGGTGGCCGCGCAGCGCGTCCAGCCCGGCCGAGAAATGCGCCGCGCCGCGCTGCCCCTGCGCGAGGATGCCGCCTTCTTCGTAGAGACGCAGCACTTCGAGGGCCACCGCCGCGCTCACGGGGTGGGCCGAATAGGTGGCACCGTGGCCGATGGGCGCGCCCTTGGGCGCGGCATCGGCGATGCCGGCATAGACCCGGTCGCTCACCAGCGTGGCGCCCATCGGCGCGTAGCCGGCGGTGAGGCCCTTGGCCACGGTCATCAGGTCGGGCTCCACGCCCTCGGCATCGCAGGCGAACATCGGGCCGGTGCGGCCGAAGCCGGTGATGACTTCGTCCACCACGAAGAGGATGTCCAGCGCGTGGGCCGCTTCCTGCATGGCCTTGAGCCAGCCCTTGGGCGGGACGATCACCCCGCCCGAGCCCTGGATGGGCTCGCAGAAGAAGGCGGCCACGTTCTCGGCGCCCAGTTCGGCCACCTTGGCGCGCAGGTCCGCCACCGAGGCGGCGATCAACGCCTCGGGGTCGGCGCCCGCGGGGTGCCGGTACGGGTTGGGCGAGGGAATGTAGTGCTGCGTGGCGAGCGGCAGATCGAAGCCGCGGTGGAACACCGGCAGCGCCGTGAGGCCCGCGCCCGTGGACGACGAGCCGTGGTAGCCGCGCTCCAGCGCGATGCAGTGCTTCTTGGACGGCCGGCCCGTGCCGTTGTAGTACTGCACGATGAAGCGCACGGCGGCGTCCACCGAATCGGAGCCGCCCAGCGTGAAATACACGTGGTTGAGCGAGCGCGGCGCGATCTGCACCAGCTTCTCGGCCAGCCGGATGGCGGGCTCGCTGCTGAAGTGGAAATAGCCCGTGGCATAGGGCAGGCGGCGCATCTGCTCGGCGGCGGCCTGCACCACGCTCTCCTGGCCGTAGCCCACGTTCACGCACCACAGGCCCGCGAAGGCGTCGAGCAGTTCGTGGCCCTTCGCATCGGTGAGCCAGGCGCCGCGGCCGGAGGACAGCACCATCGGGCCGCGCTCTTCGTGCGCGCGCCAGGACGACACGGGGTGGATGAGGTGCGCCCGGTCGATGGCATCGAGCGAGGCGAGCGAGGAAAGGTCGGCGAGCTGGTTCATGCGGGGGCACCTTCAAGGGCGGGGATGCGGACGGGCGGATCGTCGGACGAGCGGAAAAAAGGCAAGGCGGTCGATGCGTTCAGCTTAGGGCCGCCTGCCCGCCGCGTGGTGCTGCATTGGCCGCGCCGCGCGCAGCAGGCTGCGGTTGTGCGGGCGCGGACAGCAGATCGTGCGGCGCCCGTTCCCGCAGCCGCTCTTCTCAGTAGCCGCGCGCGCGGTCCACCAGCCCTTGCATCGGCTCGCCGGCCGCGAAGCGGCGCAGGTTGCCGATCACCGCGGCGGCCGCGGTGCGGGGCTGGGTCATGCTCGCGATGTGCGGCGTGAGGCGCACGCGCGGGTGGCGCCAGAAGGCGTGCGAGGCGGGCAGGGGCTCGGGGTCGGTCACGTCGAGCGCCGCCTCGGCGATCTGGCCCGTGGCCAGGGCGGCCAGCAGGTCGGTGTCTACCAGCTGCGGTCCGCGGCCCACGTGCACCAGGCTGGCGCCGTGCGGCAGGCGGTCGAAGAGCGCGGCGTTCAGGAAGCCGCGCGTGGCATCGGTGAGCGGCAGCAGGCACACGAGGATGTCGGTGCGCGCCAGGAAGGCGGGCAGCTCGTCCTCGCCCGCGAAGCACTGCACGCCCGGCACGCTGTGGCGCGAGCGGCTCCAGCCCGCGCAGGCGAAGCCGAAGCCCGTGAGCTGCGCGAGCACGGCCTGCCCGAGCGATCCCAGGCCCAGCACGCCCACGCGGCGCTCGCCGGCCGTGCGCACCGGCAGGGCGCGCCACTCGGCGCGCTGCTGCTGACGGCGGTACTGGGGCATGTCGCGGTGCAGGTCGAGCACGGCATGGCAGGCGTACTCGACCATGCCGTGCACGATGCCCGGCTCCACCATGCGCACCACGGGCAGCGCGGCCGGCAGCGCCGCCATGTCGAACTGGTCCACCCCGGCTCCCGAGGAGAAGAGCACCTGCAGGTTCGGGAAGGCGGTGGCGATGTCCGCGGGCGGCTCCCAGGCGGCGAGGAAGCGCACGCGCGCCGGGTCGCCGGTGTCGGGCCAGATGCGGAAGTCGATCTCCGGCGCCTGGGCGCGGAACACCTCGGCCCACTGGCGGCCGCGCACGGGATCGGACTTGTAGAGGAAGGTCTCGGAAGGCATGGAGTCGGGCGGCGAAGAAAGGGCGGAAGGGAAAGGCAAAGGGGAAAAAAGAAGAAGAGGCGGGCGCGATCGATCAGCCGATGGCCTGCGTGGCGATGGCCACCAGGCGCGCGCCGCCGTCGCCGGGTTGCGCCAGCGGGGCGCCGCGCACCATGGTGGTGGGCGCGTCCACGCGCAGCAGCCCGATGCTCTCGAGCCATTCGGCGATGCCGCTGTCCCAGTCGATGTCGATGCGCGTGAAATGCCCGGCGTTCAGGCCGGCCAGGTGCGCGATGAGGGCCTTGGCGCTTTCGGTGTCGGGCGCCACCACGGGCCCGATGAGGTGGCCGCGCCCGAAGCGCCGCAGCATCGCGAAGCCGCGCGGTGTGGCGTCTTCGTCCACCAGCACCACGCAGTCCTGGGCGGCGTCCAGCAGGTCGTCGATGAGCGCATCGCGCGGCATGCCGCGGGCCTCGGCATCGAGGCGGCGCAGGGCCGGTGCTTCGTTGGCGCCGGCCGGGCGCAGGCGCCAGCCCGGCTGCAGCGCGATGAGCGGCGTGGGCAGCGCCGTGCCCTGGTGCTGGCGCACCTCGCCCGTGCGCACGAAGCCCAGGCGTTCGTAGAGGCCGCGGCCCTCGGCGGTGGCATGCAGCAGCACCGTGCGGCCTTCCAGGCCCTCCAGCAGCGTGGACATCAGGCGGTGGCCGATGCGCCGGCCCTGGCAGGCGGGCGAGACGATCACCAGGCCGATGGTGGCGTGCCGCTCGCCCCACAGCCAGCGCTGCGCGGTGGCGACGACCTGGCCGTCGCGCTCGGCCACGATGCCCTGGGCATGCGCGAACATCTGCGCCCAGTCGCTGGGCCGGTGCGGCCAGCGCAGTTCGGCCGACAGCGCGTGCGCCTGCGGCAGGTCGGCTTCGGTCATGGGGCGGATCAGCACGCCGTCGTCGGCGACGGGGCCGGCGGCGAGCGAAGGGGAGGAAAGCATGGGCGGTGTCCTTTGGCGCGAGGAGTGATTGGCAGCCATCTTGGACGACATCCGCGCACCGTGCCAGTGCGCTGTGCGGGTTTGCCCGCAACTTGCAAGCTTCGTCTGCCGCGCGGGGCGGTTTTGCAATTCGCTGCGGCGGCTCCGCCCGTTACGGACACAAATGCCGGGGCATGTTGCCTAGCATCGTCAGGGCGATCCACCCCCATTTTTCTCCGCGCGCCCGCCCACCGGCGGGTGCACGGGCCACGACCCATGCCTTCTCTCACCGACCCCCGGCGGATGGCCGCACCCACGGGCCGATGCCCCGGCGGCGCGCGCCCCGCCGGTGCGCGGCTGCGGGCCCGCGCGGCCCGCCGCGCAGGCCGCCGCGCGCTTCAAAAGCGTGCCCGCCGGCCTTGCTGCGGCGCACTAACGGTGCAGGGCTGCACACCCGCGGTGCGCACCGCACAGCATGCCGCCAAGGCCCCCGCAAACCGCAACTTCCATGCGTGCCACCCCCGCAATTCCCAACGACGACCGCGAATGCGCATGCTTCAATCACTTCGTAATGACACTGTCGCGCAACGGGCATAAGCAGCACCGCGCGGCCCGCCCCGGTCGGCGACCGGCAGAACCCGAGAGAGCACTTCAGGAACCGAGACCATGACCTTCCGTCCCAAGTACATCACCTTCGACTGCTACGGCACGCTCACGCGCTTTCGCATGGGGGAGATGGCCCGCGAGATGTTCGCCGACCGCGTGCCGGCCGATCGCATGGAGCAATTCGTCGCCGACTTCACGGCCTACCGGTTCGACGAAGTGCTGGGTGACTGGCAGCCCTACGAGCAGGTGCTGAAGAACGCCGTGCGCCGCCTGTGCAAGAAGTGGAACCTGCAGTATTTCGACCACGAGGCCCAGCGCTACTACGACGCCGTGCCCACCTGGGACCCGCATGCCGACGTGCCCGCCGGCCTCGCGAAGATCGCCCACGAGATCCCGCTGGTGATCCTCTCGAACGCCTCCGACGACCAGATCCACCGCAACGTGGAACTGCTGGGCGCTCCGTTCCACCGCGTCTACACGGCGCAGATGGCGCAGGCCTACAAGCCGCGCCTGAAGGCCTTCGAGTTCATGCTCGATTCGCTGGGCTGCAACCCCGAGGACGTGCTGCACGTGTCCTCCAGCCTGCGCTACGACCTGATGTCGGCCGACGACATCGGCATCGTCCACAAGGTGTTCGTGAACCGCGGCCACGGCCCGGGCAACCCGGCCTACCGCTACACCGAGATCAAGGACATCGGCGGCCTGCCGGGCGTCGTCGGCCTCTGACCGGCTCCTTTCACCCGCCCACCTTCCGGAAGCCGCATCCCATGAAGCTCGAACCGTACTGGCTGGATTCGCTGCCCCCGCTGGGCGTGCCCGCGCAGGGCCTGCCCGAGCGCGTGGACGTGGCCATCGTGGGGGGCGGCTTCACGGGCCTGTCGGCCGCGCACGCACTGGCCCGGCAGGGCGCGCGCGTGGCCGTGCTGGAGGCCGGCGCCACCGTGGCGCCCGAGGCCTCCGGGCGCAACGGCGGCCACGTCAACAACGGCCTGGCCGTGGACTATGCCGAGGTGGCGGCCCGCGTCGGCGTGCAGCAGGCCCGCGCCTGGTACCACGCCTACGACGCCGCCGTGGACACGGTGGCCCGGCTGGTGCGCGAGGAAGCCATCGACTGCGACTTCCACCGCAACGGCAAGCTCAAGCTGGCCACGCGCCCGCAGCACCTGGACGCGCTGCGGCGCAGCGCCGAGCGCCTGATCGCCGATGGCGTCGATACCGACGTGGACGTGTTCGATGCCGCCCGCGTCGCCGCCGAGGTGCAGAGCGACCGCTTCGTGGGCGGGCTGCTCTACCGGCGCAGCGGCCAGATGCACATGGGGCGCTTCGCCCAGGGGCTGGCCCGCGCTGCCGTGCGCCACGGCGCGCAGATCCACCTGGACACCCGCGTGGACCGGCTGGAGCGCCTGCAGGGCCAGGCGCACCGCGTGCACACCGCGCGCGGCCCGGTCGATGCCAGGCAGGTGCTGCTGGCCACGGGCGCATCGCGCCACGGCAGCTACGGCACCTTCGGCTGGCTGCGCCGGCGCATCGTGCCGATCGGCAGCTTCATCGTGGTCACCGAGCCGCTGGGCGCGGAGCGCGCGCAGGCCCTGCTGGCCGGGCGGCGCACCTACGTGACCATCGCCAACATCCACCACTACTTCCGCCTCACGGCCGACCACCGCCTGGTGTTCGGCGGGCGCGCGAAGTTCGCGGTCTCCAGCCCGCAGCAGGACGCCGCCAGCGGCGAGATCCTGCGTGCGGGGCTCGCGCAGACCTTTCCGCAGCTCGGCGACGTGCGCATCGACCACTGCTGGGGCGGGCTCGTCGACATGACGCAGGACCGCCTGCCGCACGCGGGCGAGCGCGATGGCGTGTTCCATGCGCTGGGCTACAGCGGCCACGGCACGCAGATGTCGGTCCACATGGGCCAGTGCATGGCCGAGGTGATGGCCGGCAACGCGGCCGCCAACCCCTGGCGGGGGCGCGAGTGGCCCGCCATTCCGGGGCACTTCGGCACGCCGTGGTTCCTGCCGGCCGTGGGCCTCTATTACCGGCTCAAGGACCGGCTCGCCTAGGCGCCGCTGCCTGCCAGACACGTTTCCCCCGTCCACCCGTTTCCCTTTCCCCCGTTCCCCCTCCCAACAGGTCATACAGGAGTTCCACCATGAGCGTAAACAACCACCAGCTCGACGGCCTCGTCGGCACCGCAGAAAGCCAGCGCGTGATGGAGTCCCTGCGGCGGGGCGCGTCACGGCGCGACGTGCTGGCCATGTTCCTGGCCGGCGGCATGCAGGTCTCTCTGGCCGGCGGCCTGGCCACCATGGCGGTGAGCGCGCATGCGCAGACCCCGCGCCGCGGAGGGCGCATCCGCGTGGCCGGCGCCACGGCCGCGGCCACCGACACGCTGGACCCCGCCAAGCAGTCGAACCAGACCGACTACTCGCGCGGCAACATGATCTACAACGGCCTCTTCACGCTGGACGGCAGCCTCTCGCCGCAGCCCGCGCTGGCCGAATCGTTCTCCACGGCCGATGCCAAGACCTGGGTGCTCAAGCTGCGCAAGGGCGTGGTCTTCCACGACGGCAAGGCGCTCGCGCCGGAGGACGTGGTGTTCTCGCTCATGCGCCACAAGGACCCGGCCACGGCCTCCAAGGCCAAGGTGCTGGCCGACCAGATCGAGAGCGTCAAGCCCTCCGGTCCCGGCGAGGTGACCATCGTGCTGTCGGCGCCCAACGCCGACCTGCCCGTGATCCTGGGCACCTTCCATTTCCACATCGTCAAGGACGGCACGACCGACTTCAACGCCGGCATCGGCACGGGCCCCTACAAGCTCAAGGAATTCAAGCCCGGCGTGCGCTCGCTGGTGGTGCGCAACGACGCCTACTGGAAGCCCGGCAAGCCCTACCTCGACGAGATCGAGTTCGTGGGCATCGGCGACGAGTCGGCCCGTGTGAACGCGTTGCTCTCGGGCGGCATGGACCTGGTGGCCTCGGTGAACCCGCGCGCCGTGGCCCGCGTGAAGGGCACGCCCGGCTACGCGATCTTCACCACGCAGTCGGGCCAGTACACCGACCTGATCCTGCGCAAGGACATGGGCCCGGGCGCGAACCCGGATTTCATCCTGGCCATGAAGCACCTCTTCGACCGCGAGCAGATGAAGAAGACCATCGCGCTCGACTACGCGGTGCTGGGCAACGACCAGCCCATCGACCCCACCAATCGCTTCTACTTCGCGGGCCTGCCGCAGCGCGCGTTCGACCCCGAGAAGGCGAAGTTCCACCTGCAGAAGTCGGGCGTCACGGGCAAGGTGCCGATGGTCACCTCGCCGGCCGCGATGTACTCCACCGAGATCGCGCTGCTGCTGCAGCAGGCGGGCCAGCGCATCGGGCTGGACCTGGACGTCAAGCGCATGCCGGCCGACGGCTACTGGTCCAACCACTGGCTGACCAACCCGGTGGGCTTCGGCAACGTGAACCCGCGCCCGAGCGCCGACACGCTGCTCACGCAGTTCTTCAAATCGGATGCGGCGTGGAACGAGTCGCGCTGGAAGAGCGCACAGTTCGACCAGATGCTGCTGGCCTCGCGCGCCGAGACCGACCAGGACAAGCGCAAGCAGCTGTATGCCGACATGCAGACCATGATCCACCAGGATGCGGGCATCGGCATCCCGCTGTTCCTCGCGAGCATCGACGGGCATTCGACCAAGCTCAAGGGCCTGTCGCCGATCCCGCTGGGCGGGCTCATGGGCTATTCGTTTGCGGAGAATGTGTGGCTGGAGGCCTGACGGCAACCCCCTGAGCGGCTGCGCCGCTCCGTGCGGACGCCGGAGGCGTCAGCCCTTCGGGCACGTCCAAGCCTGCGCAGGCAGGCTCGGAGCCGCGGCCCTCAGCCCCTTCTCTCGGCTTCGCCGGGAAGGGGGACGACGCCGGTGGCCCGGCGAAGCCGGTTCCACGGCGCCTGCTGGCCTGGCCTGCTCCGCGGCCTTCTGACGGGCGAGGCTGCGCGGGTGTATGTGCCGCGCGCGCTGGCCGGCAGATGGCATATGGCATATGGCATATGGCATTGCTTATGGCAGAGACAGTCTTCTTGGACAACTGATACGGATATGGGCCCTTCATGAACCGTGTGATCCTCAAGCTGCTGGTGCAGCGCGTGCTGCTGGCGCTGTTGTCGCTGCTCGCGGTGTCGGTGATCGTGTTTTCGATCACGGCCGTGCTGCCGGGCGATGCCGCGCAGGAACAGCTCGGGCAGGACGCCACCCCCGAGGCGCTGGCGGCGCTGCGTGCGCAGATGGGGCTGGATGTGCCCGCGCCGCTGCGCTACGTGCGCTGGCTGGGCGGCGTGGCGCGTGGCGATCTGGGCACCTCGGCCACCACGCAGATGGCCGTGGGTGAGCTGATCGCGAGCCGGCTGCCCAATTCGCTGCTGCTGGCCGCGGTGACGGCGCTCTTCTCGGTGCCGATCGCGCTCGCGCTGGGCATCGCCTCGGCCGTGTGGCGCGGGTCGTGGTTCGACCGCACGGTCTCCACCGGGGCGGTGGCGGTGGTGTCGGTGCCGGAGTTCCTGGTGGCCACGCTCGCGGTGCTGGTGTTCGCGGTGCAGCTGCGCTGGCTGCCCGCGCTTTCCTATGTGAACGACATCGAATCGGTGGGGCAGATGCTGCGCGCCTTCGCGATGCCGGTGCTGAGCCTGTGCTGCGTAATCGTGGCGCAGATGCTGCGCATGACGCGCGCGGCCGTGATCGACCAGCTCGAAGCGCCCTACATCGAGATGGTGCGCCTCAAGGGCGCGTCGCCGCTGCGCACCGTGATGGCGCATGCGCTGCCGAATGCGGTGGGCCCCATCGCCAACGCGGTGGCGCTGTCGCTGTCGTACCTGCTGGGCGGCGTGATCATCATCGAGACCATCTTCAACTATCCCGGCATCGCCAAGCTGATGGTCGATGGCGTGACCCAGCGCGACATGCCGCTGGTGCAGGCCTGCGCCATGATCTTCTGCGCGGGCTACCTGATCCTCGTGACGCTGGCCGACCTGTGCGGCATCGTCGCCAACCCGCGCCTGCGCCACCGCTGACCTCCCCGAGGTCCTGCTTCCCGCTCAAGGAGTTCCGCACGATGGACACCGTTTCTTCTTCCCCCGGCGCCGCGCCGCCTGCCGCGCGGCGGGCCGGCCCGCGCGCGCTGCGCTGGCTCGCCGGCCTCGGGCCCCTGGGCCTCGCGGCGCTGGCCGTGCTGCTGTTCTGGATGCTGGCGGCGCTGTTCGGCCCGATGCTGCTGACCGATGCGCCCTCGGCCGGCGGCGGCACCGACGTGTTCGCGCCCATCGGCGCCGCGCACTGGCTGGGCACCGACTACCTGGGCCGCGACATGCTGGCGCGCGTGGTGTACGGCGCGCGCTACACCGTGGGCGTGGCGCTGCTGGCCACGCTGCTCGCAAGTGGCACCGGCACGGGCCTCGCGCTGCTGGCCGCCGCCGTGGGCGGCCGGCTCGATGCGGTGCTGAGCCGCGTGCTGGACACGCTCACCGCCATCCCGAGCAAGATGTTCGCGCTCATCATGGTGGCGGGCTTCGGCTCGTCGGTCGCCATGCTGGTGGCCACGGCGGCCGTCATCTACGTGCCGGGCGCCTACCGCATCGCGCGCTCGCTGGCCGTGAACATCAACGCGCTCGACTACGTCACCGTGGCCCGCACGCGCGGCGAGGGCACGCTCTACGTGATGCTGCGCGAGATCCTGCCCAACATCGTCGGCCCCATGCTGGCCGACCTGGGCCTGCGCTTCGTCTACGTGGTGCTGCTGCTCGCGAGCCTGAGCTTCCTGGGCCTGGGCATCCAGCCGCCCGAGGCCGACTGGGGATCGCTGGTGCGCGAGAACATCGGCGCACTGCCCGAGGGCGCCGCCGCGGTGATCGCGCCGGCCCTCGCCATCGCGAGCCTGACCATCGCGGTCAATCTCGTCATCGACCACCTGCCGGGCCGCGCGGCCCGCGAACGAGGAGCCCGCTGATGGGAGCATCCGTCACCGTCCAGGACCTGCTCGTCACCGCGGGGGGCCAGACCCTCGTGGACCGGGTGGGCTTCACCATCGCGCCCGGCGAGGTGCTGGCGCTCATCGGCGAATCCGGCTCCGGCAAGACCACCACGGCGCTGGCGCTCATGGGCCATGCGCGGCATGGCTGCGAGATATCGGGCGGCAGCGTGCGCATCGGCGACGTGGACGTGCTGGGCCTGCCGCCGGCCGGCCAGCGCGCGCTGCGCGGGCGCACCGTGGCCTACATCGCTCAGAGCGCGGCGGCTTCGTTCAACCCGTCGCGCACGCTGATGGACCAGGTGATCGAGCCCGCGCGCATCCACGGCACCCTGCCGCGCGCGCAGGCCGAGGCAAAGGCCGTGCAGCTCTTCCGCGAACTGGCGCTGCCCGACCCCGACACCATCGGCAGCCGCTACTCGCACCAGGTCTCGGGCGGGCAGCTGCAGCGCATCATGGCCGCCATGGCGCTCATCACCGACCCGGAGCTGGTGATCCTCGACGAGCCCACCACGGCGCTGGACGTGACCACGCAGATCGAAGTGCTGCGCGCCTTCCGCCGCGTGGTGCGCGAGCGCCGCGCCACCGCCGTCTACGTGAGCCACGACCTCGCCGTGGTGGCGCAGATGGCCGACCACATCCTGGTGCTGCGGGGCGGGCAGATGCAGGAGATCAACGCCACGCCGCGCATCCTCGAAGCGCCCGAGCACCCGTACACGCGCAGCCTGCTGGCCGCGGCGAAGCCCGTGCCGCGCGAGGGCGGGGCGGGGGACGAGGGCAGCGTGCTGCTCGACGTGCGCCACCTCTCGGCCGGCTATGGCCTCAAGGACGCGCAGGGCCGCCCGGCCGCCCTGATCCTGGAGGACGTGAGCCTGACCGTGCGGCGCGGACAGGCCATCGGCGTGATCGGCGAGTCGGGCTCGGGCAAGACCACGCTCGCGCGCGCCATCGCGGGGCTGATCCCCGCGCACGCCGGCACCGTGGTGTTCGGCGGGCGCGAGCTGGCGCCCACGCTGGACCGGCGCGAGCGCGAGGAGCTGCGGCGCATCCAGATCGTGTTCCAGATGGCCGATACGGCGCTCAATCCGGCGCACACCATCGGGCGCATCCTGGCGCGGCCGCTGCAGTTCTACAAGGGGCTGCGCGGCCCGGCGCTGCAGCGGCGCATCCGCGAGCTGCTCGACCTCGTGAAGCTGCCGCACAGCGTGGAAGACCGCCTGCCCGGCGGCCTCTCGGGCGGGCAGAAGCAGCGCGTGAACCTGGCCCGCGCGCTCGCGGCCGACCCGGACCTGATCCTCTGCGACGAGGTCACCTCGGCGCTCGATACCGTGGTGGGCGCGGCCGTGCTCGACCTGATGGCCGAGCTGCGGCGCGACCTGGGCGTGTCGTACCTCTTCATCAGCCACGACCTGCACACCGTGCGCGCCGTGTGCGACGAGATCGTCGTCATGCAGCACGGCCGCAAGCTGGCGCAGGTGGCCCGCGCGGACTTCGACCGCGGGCCGCACCACCCGTACTACGAACTGCTCGCGCGCTCGGTGCCCGAGTTGCGCCAGGGCTGGCTGGAGGAGCAGGACGCGGCGGCCCGCGCGACGGCCCGGGCCGCCTGAATCCCACCACTGGAGGAGAACCATGGAAACCACGTTCCGCATCGCCGTGCTGCCGGGAGACGGCATCGGCAAGGAAGTCATGCCCGAGGGCCTGCGGGCCATCCAGGCGGCGGCCGAGCGCTTCGGCTTCGCGCTGGAGCTGCACACCTTCGAATGGGCGAGCTGCGACTACTACCAGGCCCACGGCCAGATGATGCCGGCCGACTGGAAGGAGCAGCTCAAGGGCATGGACGCGCTCTTCTTCGGCGCCGTCGGCTGGCCGGCCACCGTGCCCGACCACGTCTCGCTGTGGGGCTCGCTGCTGAAATTCCGCCGCGAGTTCGACCAGTACATCAACCTGCGCCCCGTGCGCCTCTTCGAGGGCGTGCCGTGCCCGCTGGCGGGCAGGAAGCCCGGCGACATCGACTACTACGTGGTGCGCGAGAACACCGAGGGCGAGTACACCTCGCTGGGCGGCATCATGTACGAGGGCACGGACCGCGAGATCGTGATCCAGGAATCGGTCTACTCGCGCAAGGGCGCCG
>NZ_FOMQ01000002.1 GCF_900112675.1 Paracidovorax konjaci
CGCTCTC
This sequence comes from Paracidovorax konjaci, assembly GCF_900112675.1. Classification (GTDB taxonomy): domain Bacteria; phylum Pseudomonadota; class Gammaproteobacteria; order Burkholderiales; family Burkholderiaceae_C; genus Paracidovorax; species Paracidovorax konjaci. Next base: position 8 of record NZ_FOMQ01000002.1, read on the forward strand.
CCCATATTGCACGCAGTAATCCCACGTGCGGTAACTGCGGCTGAGTTTCTTGTCCAGCGGATATCCGTAGACCCCCAGCACCTCCTCGATGATCTGCGGCACGCTCTTGTTCTGGAATATCCGGAAGTCGCTCTTGCGCGACGCCAGCCACACCCACGGCTGCAGCCTCAGCCGGTACGAGTAGTACCGGTGGTCCTGACCCTGCATCCCGAACCGCGTCACGATCCCGTCGATGTAGCGCCGCCCACCACCCTCCGTCTCCACCACCACCGTCGCGTTCTTGCCCAACAGCGCCTTCGGGTCCACCTCCCGGCTCTCGCTTTGCAGGTCGATCTCCAGGCTGTACACCTCGCTCAACCCCTCACGGCCCCGCATCTCCCGGAAATGCAGCGCATCCCCTACCGGCGTTTGTATGGTGACTCGACGTGTCATGGCGTGTGCAACCTCCCGTGCTCTTGTGGCGTACCCGGAAAAGGCCGGGATCATAGGCAGCGTTGCGGGTTTTCCGCATCCTTCCGGGGGCGGAAGTTTGTGTCCGAATGTGAGGGGTCGGAGGGCAGGGCGGTGCGCACGGCGGGCGCCGCGGGCGGCCCGGCGGATGCCGGCGGGGGGAGGCGCCGCGGGCATCCGCTATCCTTGGAGCCCTGTCCACCACCGCACGTCCTGCGCACCAAGACCGTGTCCGACCCCCACCCCGCGCGCCCGTCCGAACGCGAAGACAAGCGCACGTTCCTCCAGCGGCTCATCGAATTCATCCATCCCGGGCCCGATTCCAAGGATGAGCTGATCGCCACCCTGGCCGAGGCCGAGGACAACGACGTGATCAACGCCGATGCCCGCGTGATGCTCGAACGCGTGCTGCGCATGGCCGAGATGACGGCCAGCGACGTGATGGTTCCGGCCACGCGCATGGACCTGATCGACATCGATTCGCCGTTCGAGGCGCTGCTGCACCACGTCATCGACACGGCGCATTCGCGTTTCCCGGTCTACCAGGGCGAGCGCGAGAACATCATCGGCATCCTGATGGCGAAGGACCTGCTCAAGCTGCAGCGGGCGCCCGAGCTGAACCTGCGCGCGCTGCTGCGCACGGTGGTGTACGTGCCCGAGAGCAAGGGCCTCAACGACCTGCTGCGCGAGTTCCGCGCGAACCGCATCCACATGGCGGTGGTGATCGATGAGTTCGGCCGCGTGGCCGGGCTGGTCACCATCGAGGACGTGCTGGAGCAGATCGTGGGCGAGATCGAGGACGAGTTCGACATCCCCGAGGACGAGGGCGACATCTTCGCGCTGGCCGACCGCACCTACCGCGTGAGCGGCGACACGCCCGTGGAGCGCGTGGCCGAGGCCTTCGACGTGCCCGCGATCGAGGGCAGCGACCGCGACGAGGAGTTCGAGACCATCGGCGGCCTGATCGCGCACGAGCTGGGCCACGCGCCGCGCCGCGGCGAATCGCTGGACCTGGCCGGGCTGCGCTTCGTGGTGCTGCACACCAAGGGCGGGGCGGTGCGCTGGTTCAAGGTGTCGCCGGTGCCGGCGGATGCCGTGGGCCCGGACGCCGACTGACCATGTCCACCCTTCACGCTTTCGGCGGGCGCGCCTCCCGTGCGCCCGCGGCGCTCCTGTGGACGGGCGCGGTGCTGGCCGGGCTCGCCCAGGCGGCTTCCATCGCCTGGCCCTGGGGGGGCGAGCCGCTCTGGTGGCTGCAACTGGCATCGCTGGCCGCCTTCGCGCGCATCCTGCTCGCCGCGCGCGGGGCCTGGCAGGCGGCGGGGTTCGGCGCAGCCTTCGCCACGGCCTGGCTGGCGGGCACGTTCTGGTGGCTGTTCATCTCGATGCACACCTACGGCGGGCTGGCCGCGCCGCTGGCCGTGCTGGCGGTGCTGGGCCTGGCGGCCTTCCTGGGCAGCTACTACGCGGCAGCCGCCGCGGCGTTTCAGCGTTTTCATGCCCATGCCGCCGGAAACAGGACCTTTCTAGCTATCATTTTCGGAGCGTTGTGGCTGCTGGCCGAGCTGGCGCGCGGCGTGTGGTGGACGGGTTTCCCCTGGGGCGCCGGAGGCTATGCCCACGTGGAAGGTCCGTTCGCCGTGCTGGCGCGCTGGGTGGGCGTGTACGGCATCGGTGCCGTCGCGGCCGGGCTGGCGATGCTGGCGGTGCAACTGCGCTGGGCAGACCTGCGCCGGCCGCGGTGCTGGGCGGCGGGTGCCGCGCTCGCGGTCGCCTGGACCGGGCTCGCGGCGCAGCGCCACTGCGCGGTGGAGCTGTGCCACACCCCGATGCGCGCGCCCGCGAAGCTGTCCGTGGCGCTGCTGCAGGGCAACATCCCGCAGGACGAGAAATTCCAGGCCGGCAGCGGCGTGCCGCTGGCGCTGCGCTGGTACGGCGACGCGCTGCGCAGCGTGCAGGCCACGCTGGTGGTGGCGCCGGAGACGGCCGTGCCGCTGCTGCCGCAGCAATTGATGCCGGGTTACCTCGAATCCATCGCGGCGCATTACACCGGCAGCGCAGGCGAGGGCGGCGGCGCCCCGCCGCGCGCGGCGCTGCTGGGCATTCCGCTGGGCGATGCGGAGCAGGGCTACACCAATTCGGTCATCGGCTTCGCGCCGGGGCAGCCCGTGCGCTACCAGTACGACAAGCACCACCTCGTGCCGTTCGGCGAATTCATCCCGCCGCTCTTTCGCTGGTTCACCGAGCTGATGAACATCCCGCTGGGCGACTTCAACCGCGGCGCCGTGGGGCAAGCGCCGTTCGCATGGGCAGGCCAGCGCATCGCGCCCAACATCTGCTACGAGGATCTGTTCGGCGAGGAACTAGCGGCGCGCTTTCGCGACCCGGCCGCCGCGCCCACGGTGTTCGTGAACGTGAGCAACATCGCCTGGTTCGGCGATTCGGTGGCCATCGACCAGCATCTGTCGATCAGCCGCATGCGGGCGCTGGAGTTCGAGCGGCCGATGGTGCGCGCCACCAACACCGGCGCGACGGCGCTGATCGACCACCGCGGCGTGGTCACGCGGCGGCTTGCGTCCCTGGAGCGCGGCATCCTGCTGGGCGAGGTGGAAGGCCGCGATGGCGCGCCCACGCCCTTCGCATGGTGGGCTGCCCGCGCGGGCCTCTGGCCGCTCTGGGCGCTGGGCGCGCTCGTGGTGGCGGGCGCCTTCCTGGCGGCCCGGCGCCGGCAGCGCTGACCGGGCGCGTCAGCCGGGCATCCCGCCCGTGTCGGCATGCTGCGGCCGTGCGAGCACGGCGTGCAGGAGCCCTGGCAGCAGGCCCAGCATGCGCGTTGCGTGCCGGTCGGGCGGGCGGTGTTCGGCGTGGTAGGCGTAGAGCGGGATGGGCGCCAGGTCGCGCAGCGGCACGGCCACCACGGCGGCCGGGTCCAGGTTGCCGGCCGTGAGGAAATCCACCACCGTCCAGCCCAGGCCCCGCCGCACCAGCTCGACGGCCAGCTGCGAGGTCTGGACCTGGATGCCCAGCTCGGTGTGCACCCCGAGGCTGCGGGCCAGCTCGGTCATCGGAGCGCGCATGGGGTCGTCCCCCAGCAGCTGGATCATGGGCGTGTTGGCCAGGAACGAGATCGGGTCGTTGCGGTTCACGCGCACGGCGCGCTGCCAGATGTCGCGGCCCACGGCGATCGAGAGCGGCCCGCTCACCAGCATGCCGCTGCCCACCTGCGGGTGCGGATGCGGGTAGAAGCCCAGCGCGAAATCCACCGTGCGCGTGAGCAGCGCCTGGGCCATCTGGTCGGGGTGCAGGGTCCGCACCTCCACCTTCACGCGCGGCGATTCGCGCGCATGCAGTTCCAGCACCGTGGGCAGGAAGGTGTGCGTGATGGACGGGATCGCACCGAGGCGCACCTGCCCGCCCTCGGGCTGGCGCAGGTTGAAGGCGGTGCGGCGCAGTTCGTCGAGCTGGCGGTGGATCTGGCCCGATGCCACGAACAGCGCCTGCGCTTCGGGGGTGGGCACCAGGGCCCCGCGCACCCGGCTGAAGAGCGGGTAGCCGAGCTGCAGTTCCGCATGGGCGATGGTCTTGCTGACGGCCGAGGGCGTGATGCTGACCAGGCGGGCGGCGGCGCTCATGTTGCCCGCCTGCATGACGGCCTGGAAGACTTCGAGTTGCCGGAGGTTCATGGCATGGAAAGGGGGGATCGGAAGGGTATGAATTCCATTCATACCTCGCGGCGGATTATTCCCCACTGCCGTGTTGCCGCCTTCCTACCATACGGCACCCCTGCAACGGGGCGTAACAAGTACTCTAGGAGATGACCAAGCCATGTTCTCGCAACTGAATTTCAAGCACCTGCTGGCCGGAGCGGCCTTCGCCGCGTGGGGCCTCGTCGCCGGCGCGCAGACGACCGCCCAACAGCCTCCGGCCAAGCCCAACGTCGTGGTGCTGGCCACCGGCGGCACCATCGCCGGCGCAGGCGCCACGGCCGCCAACAGCGCCTCGTACGCCGCGGCCAAGGTGCCGGTCGACAAGCTCCTGGCAGGCCTGCCCGAGCTGGCCAACGTGGCTGCCGTCAAGGGTGAGCAGGTCTTCCAGATCGCCTCCGAGAGCTTCACCAACGACCACCTGGTGCAACTGGGCAAGCGGGTCTCCGCGCTGTCCAAGCAGTCCGACGTGGACGGCATCGTCGTCACCCACGGCACCGACACCCTCGAAGAGACCGCCTACTTCCTGAACCTGGTCGTGCACACGAGCAAGCCCATCGTGGTCGTGGGCTCCATGCGCCCCGGCACGGCCCTCTCGGCCGATGGCGCGCTGAACCTGCTGGAGGCCGTTACGGTGGCCGCCAGCAAGGATGCGGTCGGCAAGGGCGTGCTCGTGACGATGAGCGACGAGATCCAGAGCGGCCGCGACGTCACCAAGGGCGTGAACATCAAGACCCAGGCGTTCCGCAGCCAGTGGGGCCCGCTGGGCATGGTCGTGGAAGGCCAGACCTACTGGTTCCGCGCCCCCGTCAAACGCCACACGATGCAGTCGGAGTTCAACATCGACGAAATCACCGCGCTGGCTCCGGTGGACATCGTCTACGGCTACGGCAACGTGCCCCGTTCGATTCCCGACTTCGTGGGCAACTCGGGCGTGAAGGCGCTGATCCATGCCGGCACCGGCAATGGCTCCGTGGCCGACCGCGTCGTCCCCTCCCTGCAGGAGCTGCGCGGCAAGGGTGTGCAGATCGTGCGTTCCGCCCGCGTGGCCGACGGCTTCGTGCTGCGCAATGCCGAGCAGCCCGACGACAAGTACGACTGGGTGGTGGCGCATGACCTGAACCCCCAGAAGGCCCGCATCCTGGCGGCCGTGGCCCTGACCAAGCCGCAGACCAGCAAGGAACTGCAGCGCATCTTCTGGCAATACTGATCGGTGATGGCGCCCCGCGGGGCGGCGGCTTCGGGCCGCCGTGCCCGGGGCCCCAAGCCGCTTTCCACCCCCTCCAGGCCGCTCCATGCGGCCTTTCTTTTTGCATCGCATGAATCCGCCGCGAGGCTGCGGCGCGTGGTTTGTCGCATTGGCAAGGGGGGAGGACTCTCCGCAGACTGGATAATGCGTGTTTGCGACCGCCGGTCCACCGGCTCGCGCGCACACGAAACGCGGCGCCCGCGCCCATCTGGAGCACGACTGACAATGGCTGAATCCTTTTCCTATGAACAACTGATCGCCTCGGGTGAAGGCCGGCTGTTCACCCCTGACAGCGGACGACTGCCGCTGCCGCCCATGCTGATGTTCGACCGCATCACGCACATCGACGCCGACGGCGGCGAACACGGGCTGGGAAAGATTCGCGCCGAACTCGACGTTCGCCCCGACCTCTGGTTCTTCGACTGCCACTTCCAGGGCGACCCCGTCATGCCCGGCTGCCTGGGCCTGGATGCCATGTGGCAGCTCATCGGCTTCTACCTCACCTGGCTGAAACTGCCGGGCCGCGGCCGTGCCCTGGGCGCCGGCGAGGTCAAGTTCACGGGCGAGGTGGGCCCGGGCGTGAAGCTCGTCACCTATGAAATCGACATCAAGCGCGTCATCAAGCGCAAGCTCGTGATGGCCATCGGCGACGCCCGCCTGCTGGCCGACGGCCAGGAAATCTACGTGGCATCGGACCTGCGCGTGGGCCTGTTCAAGCGCGACGAAGGCGGGAAGGACGGCGCACCCGCGGCGGGAGCACAGGCATGACCACGAAGAAGCGCGTCGTCATCACGGGTGCGGGCATCGTCTCGTGCATCGGCAATGACCAGCAGGCCGTGACCGCCTCGCTGCGCGAGGGCAAGTCCGGCATCCGCGCGATGCCCGAGTTCGCCGAACTCGGCCTGCGCAGCCAGGTGGCGGGCGCACCCCAGATCGACCTGGACGCGGTCATCGACCGCAAGCAGCGCCGGTTCATGGGCGATGCGGCGGCGTATGCCTACCTGTCGCTGAAGGACGCCATCGCGCAGTCGGGCCTGGCGCCCGAACAGGTCTCGAACCCGCGCACCGGGCTCATCATGGGCTCGGGCGGCGGCTCGCCGGCCAACCAGATCGAGGCGGCGGACACGCTGCGCTCCAAGGGCATCCGCCGCGTCGGGCCCTACCAGGTGACGCGCTGCATGGGCTCGACCGTGTCGGCCAACCTGTCCACCGCGTTCGCCATCAAGGGCATCAACTTCTCCATCACCTCGGCCTGCAGCACCTCCGCGCACTGCGTGGGCATGGCGGCGCAGCAGATCGCCTTCGGCCTGCAGGACGTGATGTTCGCGGGCGGCGGCGAAGAGCTGTCCTGGGGCCTGGCCACGCTGTTCGACGGCATGGGCGCCATGTCCAGCAAATTCAACGGCACGCCCGAGAAGGCCTCGCGCCCGTACGACGCCGAGCGCGACGGTTTCGTGATCGCCGGCGGCGGCGGCGCGCTGGTGCTCGAAAGCCTCGACCATGCGCAGGCCCGGGGCGCCACCATCCTGGCCGAGATCGTCGGTTTCGGCCTCTCGTCGGACGGCGAGGACATGGTCGCGCCGTCGGGCGACGGGGCCATCGCCTGCATGCGCCAGGCCATCGCGGAAGCGGGCGGCGGCACGATCGACTATGTGAACACGCACGGCACCTCGACCCCCGTGGGCGACCTGCCCGAACTGCGCGCGCTGCGCGAGGTGTTCGGCGATGCCGTGCCCCCGTTCTCCAGCACCAAGTCGCTCACCGGGCATTCGCAGGGCGCGACCGGCGTGCAGGAAGCGATCTACTGCCTCTACATGCTCCAGGGCGGCTTCATCGCGGGCTCGGCCAACGTCGAGACGCCCGACCCCGCCGTGGGCGACCTGCCCCTGGTGACGGCCTCGCGCGAGGCGCCGCTGCGCACCGTGCTGTCCAACAGCTTCGGCTTTGGCGGCACCAACGCCAGCCTGGTGCTGCGGCGCTGGGATGGTCAGTAGTTCTCGTTGACGTCGCGGAACGGCCCGAACTTCGCCCGGCGGTAGGCCTCGGGCTGCCCCGGGAAGTGTTCCGGGATCGCGAAGCCCTGCGGGCGCAGCGCGGGGTCCGGGTAGAGGCGCTGGCGGTTCGGGTTCTGCAGGCGGGGCGTCGCGTCGTCGTTCAGGAACGCCGCGATGTCCAGCGCCTGCTCCGGCGTGAGCTGGGGCCTCTCGTGCGTGGTACCCAGGGGCATGGACGCGCGGATGTAGCGTGCGAGCAGCGGCACCGCGAACATGTGGCCTGCGTTGTCGTAGGTATCGGTGCCCGCGATCGGCGGGAACAGGTACCCGCCCCCGGCGTTGAAGTCGGGGCGCCGCTGGCCGGCGGCGTCCGCGCCATGGCAGGCGCTGCACAGCGCAGCGAACTGCTTCGCTCCGCGCACGGGGTCCGCCGCACGCGCAACGGCGGGCAGGGGCTGCAGGCCCGTGCGCTCCATGGCCGAGTGCGGCGGCGTGCCCAGCGCCAGCCAGCGCAGGTAGGCTACGATGGATTTCACTTCGGGCGATTCCGGCGTGACCGGTACGCTGCCGGGGCCGAACATGCCGATCACGCGCTGCTCCAGCGAAATGATCTTGCCGGACTTGATGTCGAACTTCGGATAGTCGTTGACGGCGTTCACCAGCGGCAGCGCGAAGGGCTTGGTTCCGGGCAGGCCGGACGGGCCTGCCGCGTGGCAGTGCACGCAGTTCAGGCTGTTCCAGCCCATGCGCTTCGATGCATCGGGCGCGAGCTTGCCGACGCGGGACGCGGTGCGGTTCAGCAGGTCGATGCCCTCGCGCACCGCATCGCCCTCTGGCCCCTCCGGGATGCGCGCCGCATCGGGCTCGCGCCAGGGCTGGGGCGGGCGGGCCGCGTAGCGCTCCAGCAGGGCGCGTGCCTGCGGCGTGGGCAGGGCATCGCCGACCCGGTGCGGCGCGATGTCGAAGGCGCCCGCAGAGAGCGCGAAGGTCCAGAGGCCGAGGAAAAGCGGCAGTGCGCCCACCCGTTTCATGCGTGTCATGGTTGTGGTTTTTTCGAGGAAGGCCGAGCCTTGCGGGGCATCCGCCGGTCGGATCGTGGATTCTGCACGGTGGAATGTTGGATTTTTCGATGCCGATGCGCAAATACCACGGTGCGCCGCGGGCCCTGCCGGCCGGGCCGGGGCGGTGCGCCGCGCCCCCTGCAGGCTGCCAGGGCCTGCGGCCCGCCCCCGTAGAATCTGCGGTCCCGCGCTTGGCGCGGCCCATTCTCATGACCGCGCCCGGGCCCCTGGCCATGCAGTCCCGCGCGCCAGGACACACACACGCATGTTGACCTTCCAGCAAATCATCCTGAAGCTGCAGTCGTACTGGGACGCCCAGGGCTGCGCGCTCCTGCAGCCCTACGACATGGAAGTGGGCGCGGGCACCTCGCACACCGCCACGTTCCTGCGCGCGCTGGGCCCCGAGCCCTGGAAGGCCGCCTACGTGCAGCCCAGCCGCCGCCCCAAGGACGGCCGCTACGGCGAGAACCCGAACCGCCTGCAGCACTACTACCAGTTCCAGGTGGTGCTCAAGCCGGCGCCGGCCAACATCCTGGAGCTGTACCTGGGTTCGCTGGAGGCCCTCGGCTTCGACCTGAAGAAGAACGACATCCGCTTCGTCGAGGACGATTGGGAGAACCCCACGCTCGGCGCCTGGGGCCTGGGCTGGGAGGTGTGGCTGAACGGCATGGAAGTGACGCAGTTCACCTACTTCCAGCAGGTGGGCGGCATCGACTGCAAGCCCGCCACAGGCGAGATCACCTACGGCCTGGAGCGCCTGGCGATGTACCTGCAGGGCGTGGACAACGTCTACAACCTCGCCTGGACCGACACGCTCAAGTACGGCGACGTCTACCACCAGAACGAGGTGGAGCAGTCCACCTACAACTTCGAGCATTCGGACGCCGACTTCCTCTTCGTCGCCTTCGCTGCGCATGAGAAGCAGGCCAAGTACCTCATGGAGCAGCAACTGGCGCTGCCGGCCTACGAGCAGGTGCTCAAGGCCGCGCACAGCTTCAACCTGCTCGACGCGCGGGGCGCCATCTCGGTGACGGAGCGGGCGGCCTACATCGGCCGCATCCGCAACCTGGCGCGCGCCGTGGCCCGCAGCTACCTGGACAGCCGCGCGCGCCTGGGCTTCCCCATGGCGCCCAAGGCCTGGGCCGACGAAGTGCTGGCCGAGATCGCCAAGGCCGGGCAGCAACAGCAGCAGCAGAAGAAGGACGCCGCCTGAGGCGCCGCCCGCGGACCGAGAGACACCACCACCATGACCCATCCGAATCTTCTCGTTGAACTGTTCGTCGAAGAGCTGCCCCCGAAGGCGCTGCAGAAGCTCGGCGATGCGTTTGCCGGCGTGCTGCTGTCGCAGCTGCAGGCCCAGGGCCTCGCATCCTCCGCCTCGCGCGTGACGGCCTACGCCTCGCCGCGCCGGCTGGCGGCCCACATCACCGAAGTCGCGCCGCAGGCCGCCGACAAGGCCGTTTCGCAGAAGCTCATGCCCGTGACCGTGGGCCTGGACGCGGCCGGCAATGCCACGCCCGCGCTGCTCAAGAAGCTCGCTGCGCTGGGCGCCGATGCGTCCGCCGTGCCGGGCTTGCGCCGCGCGCCCGACGGCAAGGCCGAGGCACTGTTCCACGACAGCACGGTGCGCGGCGCCACGCTGTCCGAAGGGCTGCAGAAGGCATTGCAGGAATCGGTGGCGAAGCTGCCGATCCCCAAGGTGATGCGCTACCAGCTGGAATCGGGCTGCGAGCAGCCGGGCTGGACCAGCGTGAGCTTCGTGCGCCCGGCGCACGGCCTCGTCGCGCTGCACGGCACCGAGGTGCTGCTGTCGGTCTCGGTGCTGGGCCTCACGGCCGGCAACGCCACGCACGGCCACCGCTTCGAGGCCGCCGTGGACCCGGTGGTGGTGCGCAGCGCCGACACCTACGCGCAGCAGCTGGCCGAGGAGGGCGCCGTGATCGCCGGCTTCGCCGAGCGCCGCGCCGAGATCGTGCGCCAGCTGCAGGCCGCCGCCGAGCGCGTGGGAGGCGGCGTGCGCCCCATCGACGACGACGCCCTGCTCGACGAAGTGACGGCCCTGGTCGAGCGGCCGAACGTGCTCGTGTGCGAGTTCGAGAAGCAGTTCCTGGATGTGCCGCAGGAATGCCTCATCCTCACGATGAAGGCCAACCAGAAGTATTTCCCGCTGCTCGATGCCGAGGGCCGGCTCACGCACCGCTTCCTCGTGGTGAGCAATATCCGCCCCGACGATGCGAGCGCCGTGACGGGCGGCAACGAGCGTGTGGTGCGCCCGCGCCTGGCCGACGCCAAGTTCTTCTTCGACCAGGACCGCAAGAAGACGCTCGAATCGCGCGTGGCCTCGCTGGCCAAGGTGGTCTACCACAACCAGCTCGGCACGCAGGGCGAGCGCGTGGAGCGCGTGCGGGCCATCGCGCGCGCCATCGCCCAGCAGATCGGCGACGTGGAGCTGTCGCGCCACGCCGACCAGGCCGCGCAGCTCGCCAAGGCCGATCTCGTGACCGACATGGTGGGCGAATTCCCCGAGCTGCAGGGCACGATGGGCCGCTACTACGCCCAGGCCGACGGCCTGCCCGCCGCTGTGGCCGACGCCATCGAGGACCACTACAAGCCGCGCTTCGCGGGCGACACGCTGCCGCGCGGTGATGTGGGCGTGGTGGTGGCGCTGGCCGACAAGCTCGAGACGCTGGTGGGCATGTTCGGCATCGGCAACCTGCCCACGGGCGACCGCGATCCGTTCGCGCTGCGCCGCCACGCGCTGGGCGTGATCCGCATGCTGGTCGAGAAGGACCTGCCGCTGGATCTGGAGACCCTGCTGCACAGCGCCTTGCCGGCCTTCGGCGACAAGGTGCAGGACGCGACCGCCGCGCTGGCCGATTTCATCTACGACCGCCTCGCCGGCAGCCTGCGCGAGCAGGGCTACAGCGCCCAGGAGGTCGATGCCGTGCTGGCCCTGCGCCCGCAGCGCCTGGCGCTCGTCGAGAAGCAGCTCGCCGCCGTGCGCGCCTTCGCCGCGCTGCCCGAGGCGCCCGCGCTCGCCGCGGCCAACAAGCGCGTCACCAACATCCTCAAGAAGGCCGGGGACGTGGATGCGCACGTCAACCCCGAGCTGCTGCGCGAGCAGGCCGAGAAGGACCTGTACGCGGCCCTGCAGCGCTTCGTGCCCGAGGCCGACGCGCTCTTCGCCCGCGGCGACTACACGGGCAGCCTGCAGACGCTGGCCGTGCTGCGCGCGCCGGTGGACGCGTTCTTCGACGACGTGATGGTCAATGCCGAGGAGCTGGACCTGCGGCTCAACCGCCAGGGCCTGCTGCAGAGCCTGCACGCGGCGATGAACCGCGTGGCCGACCTCTCGCGCCTGGCCGCGGCCTGACGGCTCCCTCCTGCCCATGACCCCGCCGCCGGCCCCGCTCCTGCCGGGCGCCCCGGAGGGCGCCACCCGCACGGCGTGGTGGCTGTTCGCGCCCCCGGCCGCCCTCATGGGCCTGCGCTGGCTGCTGGAGTGGCACGGCGACCGCTGGCCCGGCCCGGATGCCTGGGCGCTGGCACCGTTCGCCGGCACGCGCGATCCGGGGCTGGGCTTGGCCGCGCTGGGTGCCGGTGCCGCCGCCATCGCGGCGGTGGGCGTGCTGCTGCGCTGGACGGCGCGCCGCCGGGGCCGCCCGCATGCACGGCGCGTGGCGGCCGGATTGTGGGTGCTGGCCTGCGTGGGCGGCGCGCTGGCGATGGCCGCGCGCCACTGGGATGCCCGCTGGCTGCAGCCGCTGCCGGAGGCCCGCGTGTCCGTGGCCGGCAGCCGGGTGCAGCCGCCCAGCCTGCGCGGCCCGGGCGGCACGCAGGTCGTGCTGCGCTGGGAGGATGCCGACCCGTCCGCGCCGGTGGCTCCAGGCACACCGCCGGAGGCGGGTGCCGCGCCGGTGCTGCGCCAGGCCACGCTGCCCGGCAGTGCCGCTGCCGCGTGGCGGCCCGGCCAGGCACTGCGGCTGCAGTGGGCGCGGGGCCGCTTCGGCGGCCTCTACGCCACGGGCTGGCAGCCGCTGGCGGCGGGCGGCACCGCGCCCGCGGCGCCGCATCTTCCATAATCGCGCGCATGAAACTCGCCATCCTCGACCGCGACGGCACGCTCAACGCCACGGGCGAGGGCTTCATCTCCACGCCCGACGAATGGGTGCCCATGCCCGGGGCGCTCGAAGCGGTCGCGCGGCTCAACCATGCGGGCTGGCACGTGGCCGTGGCCACCAACCAGCCGGGCCTGGGGCGCGGTCTGTTCGATGTGCTGGCGCTCAATGCCGTCCACGCGCGCATGCACCGCCTGCTCGCCGCGGTGGGCGGGCGCATCGACGCGGTGTTCTATTGCCCCCACGCGCCCGACGAAGGCTGCGCCTGCCGCAAGCCCGCGCCCGGCCTGCTGGAGCAGATCCGCGACCGCTACGGCATGGAGGGCGAGGACATCCTCGTGGTCGGCAACTGCGCGGAGCACCTCCAGGCGGGCGCCGCCATCGGCGCGCAACTGCATGCGGTGGGCGCGGGCGCGCACGAGGGCCTCGGCGACCCCGCCGCCTGGCCCGGGCTGCAGCGCCACGCCAGCCTCGCGGACTTCGCCGACCGCGTGCTCGCGGGCGGCACGCGGCTTCCGCCGGCCGGGGGCTGACCCGGACGCAGCGCGCATACGCTATGTTTTTAATAGCAGCATGTCCAGTGAATACGGCGGCATGCAGGCAAAAAGACCTCTGAAACTCTCTCTTTTCCGATCCGCATGGCCCTGATCCGCTCCATCGCCCATCTGCTCTGGATGGCCCTCACCGTCGTGCCCTACACGCTCGCCATCCTGGTGGCGCGCGCCTGCGGAGCCCGCACGCGCACCCGCTACCGCATCGCGCGTGCGTGGCTCAAGCTCAGCGTGGACGCGGCCAATGCCATCATGGGCATCCGCCCGCGCGTCACCGGCATGGAGCACCTGCCGCAGGATCCCCAGCAGGGCGTGGTGCTGCTGGTCAAGCACCAGTCCACCTACGAGACCTTCCTGATGCCGGCGATCATGCCGCGCCCCCTGGCCTACGTCTTCAAGAAGGAGCTGCTGCACATCCCGTTCTTCGGCTGGTCCATCGGCAGCCTGGACATGATCCACATCGACCGCAGCCAGCGAGCGCGCGCCTTCGTCAAGGTGCTGCAGCAGGGCCGCGCGCTGCTGGCGCAGGGCACGTGGGTCATCATGTTCCCCGAGGGCACGCGCATCGAGCGCGGCCAGAAGGGCGAGTACAAGAGCGGCGGCTCGCGGCTGGCCATCGAGGCCGGCGTGCCCGTGGTGCCGATCGCCGTCACGTCGGCGAAGGTCTGGCCGCGCAAGGCCTTCGTCAAGCGGCCCGGCACGGTGGATGTCTCGATCGGCCGCCCGATCCCTTCCACGGGGCGCAAGCCCGACGAACTCATGGCCGAGGCCGAGGCCTGGATCGAGGCCGAGATGCGCCGCCTGGACCCCGAAGCCTACGGAGCGCCCGGCGCGCGGCCCTGATGCAGCGGCTGGTGCAGCTCGCGCTGGATTTCTTCGGCGGCGGGGCGGAACCCGCGGCCCCGGCGAAGCCGCCGCGGGTTTCTGTGCCAAAACGCACGGATGCCGCCGGATCCATTGAAAAGTTTGCTCCTGAAATAATAGCAAATCCGCACGCGCCGGCGCCTGCCGTGCCGCTGGACACGCTGCTTTCCCCGGCGCAGTTCCGCCACCCCCGCGCGAACCGCGAGGTGCTGCTGGGCGAGGCGCTGGTCGCCTACGCGCTGCAGCGCTCGCGGCGGCGCACCATCGGCTTCACCGTAGGGCCGGACGGGCTCGCGGTGCGCGCGCCCGGCTGGGTGTCGCTCGCGAACGTGGACGAGGCCGTGCGCGGCAAGGCCGACTGGATCCTGCGCAAGCTCGGCGAGGCGCAGGAGCGCCAGCGCCGCCAGGAAGATGCGCGCATCGCCTGGGGCGACGGCGCCGTGCTGCCCTACCTGGGCGAGCCGCTCACCGTGGTGCTCGACCCCACGCACGGTTTCCGGGGGCAGGGCGGGGCGCTGGTGCCCGGCCCGGACGGCGGGCGCTGCCTGCACGTCGGCCTGCCGCACGCGGCCACGCCGGCCCAGGTGCGCGACGCCGTGCAGGCCTGGCTCATGCGCGATGCACGCCGCCACTTCATCGCCCGCCTCGACCACTACGCGCCCCTGCTGGGCGTGCAGTGGCGCACGCTGCGGCTGTCCAGCGCCCACACGCGCTGGGGCAGCGCGCGCGCCGATGGATCGATCCGCCTCAACTGGAGGCTGCTGCACTACCGGCCGTCCATCATCGATTACGTGGTCGCGCACGAACTCTCCCACCTGCGCCACATGGACCACAGCCCGCGCTTCTGGGACACCGTCGCCACCGTGGTGCCCGACTACGCCGCGCTGCGCGACCGCCTGCGCGACGAGCCGGCGCCGCGCTGGGAGTGACGCGGGACGCCGCCAGCGGCCGGCCGGGATTGGCACAGAATGCGGCCATGACTGCTTCTTCCTCTTCCTCTTCCTCTTCCTCTTCTTCTTCCATCACCGCCATTCCCGCCGAGGGCTACGCCGGCGACGTCCCGCCTCCGCTCGCCTGGCAGTGGGTGCAGAGCGGGCAGGCCGTGCTCATCGACGTGCGCACCGACGCCGAGCGCGACTGGGTCGGCTTCGTGCCCGGCGCCGTGGCCATCCCGTGGAAGGTCTATCCCGGCATGGCCCTGAACCCCGGGTTCGACGAAGCGCTGCGCGCCGCCGTGCCCGAGGGCGGCCGGGCCGTGCTGCTGTGCCGCAGCGGCGTGCGTTCGGTGGCGGCGGCGCGGCGCGCCACCGAACTGGGCCTCACGGCCTTCAACATCCTCGAAGGCTTCGAGGGCGACGCGGACGCCGACGGCCACCGCAACCGCACGGGCGGCTGGCGGTTCCGCGGGTTGCCCTGGCGGCAGGGGTGAGGCTCTGACCGCTGTGCCCCGCTTTCAGAAGCGGGGCCTGCTGCGCCTGTTCGACGTGCACGCCACGGGCCTGTCCGCCTCGGCAGATGCCCGTTCGGCCTGCCTGAACAGCGCATGCTGCACATCGTCGGAGAGGGGCGGCTTCCTGGCCAGGATCAGGCGCACGGTCACTCTGCGGTTCTTCTCGTGGCATTCGTGGAGATTCGCAGTGCGGCCTTCCTGCGGACACTGCCCGGCCGACAGGTCGCGGCTTCCTCGGCCTGGTGTTTCGAGCCGGTAGTCGCCCGTCAACTGCGTGCCTTTCAATGCCTTGCGGGTCACCCATTCGGCCACGCAGGCCGCGCGGCGCTCGGACAATCCCTGGTTGCCCGCATCCGACAGAGGCAGGGGGTCCGAGTGGCCGGTGACCACCACCTTGTCGAGGCGCCATGCGTTTCCGCGGGAGTCGCCGGGTGACGCGAGTGGCGACAGCGACTCCTGCACGCGCGCCACTTCGTCGACGAGGTCGTCGATGCTGTTCACGGCCTTCACGGAGTCCGACTGGAAGTAGACGGCGTGTTCAATGTCATGGCACCGCGCACGCGCGTTGCGCACGATCTTCACCTCTTCGCTGCTCACCTCGATGTCGGTGCGCGGGTCTGCCCGGCCCGATTTTTTTCCGCCGTCGGGTTCTTTCCCGATCCGCAGCAGCGATCGCGTACCCATGCCGTGCCAGAGCGCATCCACGGGCGTCACCAGTGCCGCACCGCCGGGCTCCGCACAGAAGCTGAGGAAGATCCCTGCATGGTCGGCTTGCGAGCGCACGAGCGCGAGCGCCTCGCCTTTCAGCCGCAGCGTCTGCTGCTCGGCGCGCAGGCCCAGGCTGCGGAAGATTCCGGAGCTCAGCTTTCCATCGATCTGGGAGTCCACCCAGAGTACGGTGCCATAGATCACCAGCAGGAGCAGCAGGGAAAAATAGATCCGCGATTCCAGCGCATAGGCGTTTTGGATGGGCGGCATTGCCACAGGCTCACCAATGGCCTCGGGGAGAGTCGCTCCACCGCTTTCCGGCGCGTGGGTAGGGCGGTCGGACGCGCCTGCGCTCTCCGGCCGGGAGACCGTCTGGGCAAAGAAAGCCCCGAACA
This sequence comes from Paracidovorax konjaci, assembly GCF_900112675.1. GTDB lineage: Bacteria > Pseudomonadota > Gammaproteobacteria > Burkholderiales > Burkholderiaceae_C > Paracidovorax > Paracidovorax konjaci. Next base: position 16,552 of record NZ_FOMQ01000002.1, read on the forward strand.
ATGCCATGAGTGCGGCGCAGGAAAACCAGAAATCCAGGGATCCGTGCGTGGTGCCGTTGTCTGCGTGTGCCGGCGCGGGCTCGAACGGCCATGCCATCGTGCCAGCAGCCATCGCCAGGATCAGCGCGACGCCTCCAAGGAAGAGCGCGACGATCGCCGCGGGTGGGCGTGGGCGGCGTGTGGGTTCGTCACCGCCCGTGTCTTTTTTCAGGGCGCCGGTGGGGCGTGTCCATGCCGAGATGAACACCCATGCCAGCAGACCGGCGATCCAGGGAAACACGAGAACATAGAACGCATACTGGGGCAGAACCACACCGAGCCAGGGCAGCAGCCACAGTTCGACGACTCCGTAGCAGCAGCCCAGGAAGATCCATTCGGAGCCCTTCAGGATGCCCGCGCCCGTTCCGCTTCTCCAGGCGCACCCTGCCATCAGGCCTCCCAGCGCCATGGCGGCGAACGCATGGCTGGCAATGAGTCCAGAAGTGGCGGAATCCGAAGGCGCAAACGGTGACGCGTAGAGCGTCCAGAGGAACAAAAACGAAGCAGCCTTGGAGAGCGCAGGGGCCAGGATCCAGAACTCCGCCTGGCCCTGCCAGCCTTTTTTGGCCGCGTTCCTCTTCTCCGCAGCCTCGAAGATCATGAACGGGATGAAAGCGGCGAGCCCCAGCCCCGCCAGGACCAGGGCCAGCAGCCCGAATCCCAGGGCCACGAACACGAAGAGCAGGTTGTCCCCCACCGACAGCCCCGAGGGAAAGAATTGGATGGCCATGAAGCAATACAGGAACGTGGCCAGTACGCCGTACCCCGCAGCGATGAGCGGAATGGCCGTCTTCGCGGTATCGATATATCCCGTCAACCGCTTCGAGTGGCTCTCCAGCGCCTGCCTGCGCTCCTTCTCCGCGGTGGCTCTGCGCAGCTCGGCCTCTGCCAACTGATTGGCGGCGCGGGCCTCGCGCAACCGGTCCATGACCCCGGATGGCGGCATGGCAGACGGTGCGGCCTCGCCCAGCGCGGCACGTAGCAGCCATGCGCGAATGCGTCGCAGCATGTATTCCTCCCTCTCGTATCGTTTCTTTTTGGGTTGCCGTCATGCGGCGGACGGCCGAGCAGGAATGTAGCCGGGACGTGCACGGCGGCTGATGTCCCACCGTGCGACGGCATGAAAAAAGGGACCGCAAGGTCCCTTTGGTGCCGATCCGTACCGTTCTTCAGAGCGGTGGAATCCGCAGCTTCTGCCCCGGATAGATCTTGTCCGGGTGCGTCAGCATGGGTTGGTTGGCTTCGAAGATGCGGGGGTACTTGTTGGCATCGCCGTAGTACTTCTTGGCGATGGCCGAGAGCGTGTCGCCGCGCACCACGTCGTGGTACTGGCCCTCGGGTTCGGGCGTGTCCACGGCGAGCTGGTTGTCCACGCTGGTCACACCGGAGACGTTGCCGCAGCACAGCGTGACCTTCTCCTTGACGGCCTGCGAAGGCGCTTCGCCCTTGACGGTGACCTTGCCCTCGGGGCCTGCGAACGTGACCTGCACATTGCGCACGCCGAGGTTCTGGGAGGCGATGTAGGTTTCGATCGCCTTGCCCGCCGTGGCGTTGAGTTGATCCTGGCTCGGTGCGGCGGCTGCGGGGGTGGCGGCCGGCGCAGCGTGCGCCTCCTTGCCGCCGAACAGCTTTTCTCCGGCTTCCTTGACGAAGCTGAAAAGACCCATGGCATTGCTCCTTTTTCTCTGGTGAAGACCGGCCTGGTAGCGGCCGGCGCCAACCAATGTAGCGTCCGCCTCCGCGGGGGCCGTGTCGGACATCGGCCCGACCCCGCCGCGGGCCGGTGCATGGCCGGGAGTGTGATGCGGTGTCCCTCGCGTGTCGGCGCGAAGGGGACGCGTTCGTAAAACTCGTGATAATCCGCCGCATGACTTTTCTGGCCATCGACGTCGGCAACACGCGCCTGAAATGGGCCATGTACGACGCTCCCCAGCCAGGTGCCGCCGTCCTGGCCCATGGCGCCGAATTCCTCGACCACATCGAACGCCTCGCCGATACCGCATGGGCAGGGCTGCCCGCACCCACGCGCATGCTGGGCTGCGTGGTGGCGGGTGACGCGGTGCGCCGCCGTGTGATAGAGCAGATGGAGTGGTGGGACGTGCCTGCGCATTGGGTCGTGCCTTCGGCGCAGGAGGCCGGGCTCGTCAACGGCTACGACCATCCGACGCGCCTGGGCTCTGACCGCTGGGTGGCGATGATCGGTGCACGCCACCGGTTGCTGAGCGAGGGCCCCGCGCGGCCGCTGGTGGTGGTGATGGTCGGCACGGCGGTGACGGTGGAGGCGATCGACGCGCAGGGCCGCTTCCTGGGTGGTCTGATCCTGCCGGGGCACGGCATCATGCTGCGCGCGCTGGAGTCCGGCACGGCCGGCCTGCACGTGCCCACGGGCGAGGTGACGCTCTTTCCCACCAACACGAGCGATGCGCTCACCAGCGGTGGCACCTATGCCATCGCGGGGGCGGTGGAGCGCATGGTGCAGCACGTCATGCAGCACTGCGGCGCGGAGCCGGCGTGCATGATGACCGGCGGTGCGGGCTGGAAGATGGCGCCCAGCATGACGCGGCCGTTCGACCTCATCGAGAACCTCATTTTCGAGGGCCTGCTCGCCATTGCCGCCGAACGCTTTCCGGAAGGCTGAGGCGGCGGTTCCCGGGTTGCCCGGTGCGCGCGTCGGGGCGTGCCTCAGCCGTCGGCGAGTTCGAGGCGCGCCAGTTCCACCGCCAGGCGTTCGGCGGCATCGGCCGCCTCGGCCTGCGCGGCGTCTTCGTAGAGCCGCGTGGCTTCGGCCCCGCGGCCCTCGCCTTCGAGCATGACCAGGGCGTTGGCGTACTCGATGCGTCCGATCACCGAATGCGGGTTGAGCGCGAACGCTTCCTCGAACAGCCGCAGGCTTTCTTCACGGCGCGCGCCGTGCGTGATGCTGCCCACCATCTCGCCCACCTTGTCGATCACTTCGGCGTGGAACACCGCGAGCGCGAGCCGCGCGTCGGCATGCCGGTCGCTCAGATCGATGGCCCGGCCCAGCGCGCTGCGCACTTCGCGCGGGAGCCCCTGCGCCAGCGCCTTCGCAACGCTGATGCCCTGGCTGTAGCGGCCCAGCGCGTAGGCATGCCAGAACCATGCGTTCGCATTGCCGGGCTCGGCCTGCGCCTGTGCCCGGGAGCGGTGCGAGGCCTCTTCCAGCAACTGCAGCCGCGTGGCTTCGCTGGGTTCGAGGTAGGTGGCATACACGATGGTGGCCTTGTTCGCAGCCGTGACGCCCGCACCGCCGGCGGCCAGTCCGGCGCGCGCGGCTTCCTCGAACCGGCCGCTGTGGAACAGCGCCCAGGCCTGCAGCACGGCGGGGTCTTCCGGGCAGGGTTCGGCATCGCCCTGGTGCAGGCGGCTCCACTGCCGGCGCACCTCGTCCGGTGTGAAGGGATAGTCGTCGGCGTGGGGAAAGGGGGACCAGGATTCCATGGTGTCTCGTAAGGGGCGGCGAAGAGGCGCTGCGCCGGCGGTCATCCGGTGACGGCGGGTGTGCCGTAGCCTTCCGACAGTGCCTTCAGGTGCGTGCGCTGGCCTTCGTCCAGATAGGGGAGCAGCAGGCCTAGCACCTGCTGTGCGCCGCGCAGCAGCGCGGTCTGTTCGTTGCCGGGCTCCAGGGCGTGCCGCGGATCGCGCACGTATTCGAAGCTCAGCCAGTAGGTGATCACCACCATGGTGCTTTCGGCGACCGTGTCGAGGTCGCGGGGCGCAATGCGCAGGGCACCCGAGCCCTCCATGCCGATGAGCATCGCACGTACCGCGCGCGCCTTGCGCGCCAGCAGGTCCTGGAAATGCGTCTCCAGATGGCGGTTGCGGGAGAGCAGGTCGTTCAGGTCGCGGTAGAGGAAGCGGTACTGCCAGATGCGCTCGAACAGCGAGTGCAGCAGAAACCATGCGTCTTCGACGTCGCGCACGCCGTCGGCGGCAGCCAGCAGTTCGCCCAGTTCCGCTTCATAGCGGGCATAGAGCGCCGTGACGAGTTCTTCCTTCGCGGCATAGTGGTAGTAGAGATTGCCGGGGCTGATGCGCAGTTCTGCCGAAATGGCCGTGGTGGACACATTGGGTTCGCCGAAGCGGTTGAACAGCTCCAGCGTCGTCTCCAGGATGCGCTCGGCGGTGCGGCGCGGCGCTTTTTTGGCCATCTCTGCCTCCCCTTGTCTCGTGGGTGGTTGTTCGAGGGCCTGCACGCTCGCCAAGCCCGGGGGCTGTGAATCGCCCTCTCTCTCTCTTTCTATCTCTCTCTCTGCCGTTCACTCTAACCGACCCCGCGGAGCCCGCTCTTTTGCAGTGCACCATGCGGGGTCTTCGGGGCGCAGCCCGGGGGCGGATCGTCAATCCGCGGAGGATTTCGCGGAAGGCGGTGCGGAGGGGGATGGGCCGCCATTCCCTGCCTGCGTCGCCTCCAATGCCCGGGTGAGTGCATCGATGCGGTCGTGAAGCGCCTGCAGTTCCTGGCGCGTCGGCACGCCCAGGCGGGAGAGCGCCTGGGCCACGCGGTCTTCGAAGACCGATTCCAGCTGGCGCCAGGGGCCGGCCGCGCGCGCTCCCAGTTCGCTCGCAACGCCGCCCACGCGGGAGGCGGCTTCGGCCAGATGCTGCTGTGCCGTCGATTGGGTGCGTTGCTGTAGTGCCAGCCCCTCCTGGACCAGCGCCTCAAAGACCTTGCTGCCCTCCTGCTGCGCCTTCGCGAAGGCGCCCAGGCCTGCCAGCCAGACCTGCTGGGCGGAGTCGCGCGCCGAGCGCGCCGCGGCGGAAGCGTTGCCGCCGGCCTCGTCGGCCGGCGAAGGGGGGGCATCATGCGGAGGGCGAGGGATCATTTTCGGGGCTCCTTTTCCGGTGCGCCCGACACTCTACGCCCGTCCTTTGCGCTTCGTTACGGCGGTTTGTAACGCGATGGGATAATGACCCGCTTTGCCACACGGCACTTTTGCAAGAAAAACCCATGATTCTGGTCACCGGCGGCGCGGGCTTCATAGGCGCCAATTTCGTCCTCGACTGGCTGGCCTGCGGCAATGAGCCCGTGGTCAACCTCGACAAGCTCACCTACGCGGGCAATCTGCAGAATCTCGCCTCGTTGCAGGGCGATGGGCGGCATGTCTTCGTTCAGGGGGACATCGGCGACAAGGACCTCATCGACCGGCTGCTGGCCGAGCACCGTCCGCGCGCGGTCGTGAACTTCGCGGCCGAATCGCATGTGGACCGGTCCATCCACGGCCCGGAGGACTTCATCCAGACCAACGTGGTCGGCACCTTCCGGCTCCTGGAGTCGGTGCGCCAGCATTGGCAGGGCCTGCCGCAGGAGGAGCGGGATGCCTTCCGATTCCTGCACGTTTCGACGGACGAGGTGTATGGAACGCTCGGCCCGAAGGATCCCGCCTTCACCGAAACGCATGCCTGCGAGCCCAACAGCCCGTACTCCGCGAGCAAGGCCGCCAGCGACCACCTCGTGCGCGCATGGCACCACACCTACGGCCTGCCCGTGCTCACGACCAACTGCAGCAACAACTACGGGCCCTTCCATTTCCCGGAAAAGCTGATCCCTCTCATGATCGTGAACGCGCTGGCCGGCAAGCCGTTGCCGGTGTATGGCGACGGCATGCAGATCCGCGACTGGCTCTACGTGCGCGACCATTGCAGCGCGATCCGCCGCGTGCTGGAAGCCGGCCAGCCCGGCGAGACCTACAACGTGGGCGGCTGGAACGAGAAACCCAACATCGAAATCGTGCAGACGATCTGCGCGCTGCTGGACGAGCTTCGGCCGCGTGCCGACGGGCAGCGCTACGGCGGCCAGATCAGCTACGTCAAGGATCGCCCCGGACATGACCGGCGCTACGCGATCGACGCACGCAAGATCGAGCGCGAACTGGGCTGGAAGCCGGCGGAGACTTTCGAAACCGGCATCCGCAAGACCGTGGAGTGGTATCTCCGCCATGGCGATTGGGTCGAGGCCGTGACGAGCGGCGCCTACCGGGACTGGGTCGATCAGCACTACCAGCAGCCTGCCGCTCAGGAAGCCGCCGCGGCATGAACATCCTTCTCTTCGGCAAGGGCGGGCAGGTGGGCTGGGAATTGCAGCGCAGCCTCTCCGTGCTGGGCACGGTGACGGCGCTGGACTTCGACAGCACCGGCCATTGCGGCGACTTTTCCCGGCCGGGCGATATCGCAGACACCGTGCGGGCCGTGCGTCCTGACGTCATCGTGAATGCCGCAGCCCATACCGCGGTGGACAAGGCGGAGAGCGAGCCCGAGCTGGCGCACACCCTCAATGCCGCCACGCCGGGCGTGCTGGCCGAAGAGGCCGCGCGGCTGGGCGCCTGGCTGGTGCACTACAGCACCGACTACGTTTTCGACGGCAGTGGCACGCGGCCGTGGGTGGAATCCGATACCCCCGCACCGTTGTCGGTGTATGGCCGGACCAAGTTCGAAGGCGAGCGGCGCATCCAGGCCAGCGGTGCGCGCCACCTGATCCTTCGCACGAGCTGGGTGTACGGGGCCAGGGGCGGCAATTTCGCCAAGACCATGCTGCGGCTGGCACAGGAGCGCGACCGCCTCACCGTGATCGACGACCAGTGGGGCGCCCCGACGGGTGCCGACCTGCTGGCCGATGCCACCGCCCATGCGATACGCCATCTGCAGCAGCGGCCCGAGGACGCCGGCCTCTACCACCTCGTGGCCGCCGGCGAGACCCATTGGCATGCGTATGCGAGCTATGTATTGCAGGAAGCGAAGCGGCTGCAGCCGGGCCTCCAGCTTGCAGCCAGGGACGTGGTCGCCGTGCCCACCAGCGCCTTCCCCACGCCCGCGGTGCGGCCGCACAACTCGCGGCTCGACACGCGCAGGTTCCAGACCGCTTTCGGCCTGACGCTGCCGCACTGGCAGGCAGGCATCGCCCGCATGCTCGCGGAAATCCTTTGAGACGCAACCTCTTTCACACAGCACCATGACCGCACGCAAGGGCATCATCCTGGCCGGAGGCTCGGGCACGCGCCTGCACCCCGCGACGCTCGCCATCAGCAAGCAACTGCTGCCGGTGTATGACAAGCCGATGATCTACTACCCGCTGAGCACGCTGATGCTCGCGGGCATCCGGGAAATCCTCATCATCAGCACGCCGCAGGACACACCGCGGTTCGAGCAGCTGTTGGGCGATGGCAGCCAGTGGGGTATCCAGCTCAGCTACGCCGTTCAACCCAGCCCCGATGGGCTGGCCCAGGCTTTTCTCATTGGCGAGAAGTTCCTGGACGGCAGCCCCAGCGCCCTGGTGCTCGGCGACAACATCTTCCACGGGCACGATTTCGAGGATCTGCTGCGCAGCGCCATGGGCCGGGACGACGGCGCGAGCGTCTTCGCATACCACGTGCATGACCCCGAGCGTTATGGCGTGGCCGAATTCGACGGGCGCGGGCGGGTGCTTTCCATTGAGGAAAAACCTACTGCACCCAAGTCGAGCTACGCGGTGACGGGACTGTATTTCTACGATCGGCAGGTGGTCGAACTCGCCGCCAGCCTCAAGCCATCGGCGCGCGGCGAACTCGAAATCACCGATCTCAACCGCCTCTATCTGGAGCGGGACGCGCTGCATGTGGAGATCATGGGGCGGGGCTACGCCTGGCTCGACACCGGCACGCACGAAAGCCTGCTGGAGGCCGGACAGTTCATCGCCACGCTGGAGCATCGCCAGGGCCTGAAGATCGCCTGCCCGGAGGAGATCGCGTGGCGCAACGGGCTCATCGACGATGGGCAGCTTCAACGCCTCGCCGCACCGTTGGCCAAGAGCGGCTACGGCGCCTATCTGCTGCGCTTGCTGGGGGCCTGAGCCCTGTTCGTTGACCGGTTTCGGCCTGCGGCGGACGCGGCGCGGGTGCCGGCGATGCAATGCCTGCTTTCCTGTTTCCGTATGTCCGCCCCAGTCCTGTTGAACGTCCGATTGCCACACCCATGAACGCCATTCCCACCCGCATCCCCGATGTCGTCGTCATCGAGCCCAAGGTCTTCGGCGACGCACGGGGCTTTTTCTTCGAGAGTTTCAACCAGCGCGCCTTCGACGAAGCCACGGGGAGCCGCCATGCATTCGTGCAGGACAACCACAGCCGCAGCACCCGCGGCGTGCTGCGCGGCCTGCACTACCAGATCCAGCAACCCCAGGGAAAGCTCGTGCGCGTGGTGCGAGGCACGGTCTTCGATGTGGCGGTCGACCTGCGCAAAAGCTCGCCCACTTTCGGCCAGTGGGTGGGGGAAGAACTGAGCGAAGAGAACCAGCGGCAGATGTGGGTGCCTCCAGGGTTCGCCCATGGCTTTGTAGTGCTCAGCGAAAGCGCTGACTTTCTCTACAAGACCACCGATTACTACGCGCCGGAGCACGAGCGTTGCATCGCCTGGAACGATCCTGAACTCGCGATCGACTGGCGGTTCGGCGGGGAGCCCAGCCTGTCCGCCAAGGACGTGAAAGGGCTCTCTCTTCGCAAAGCCGAAGTGTTCGCCTGAGCCCCCGCCCGGGCGGTGAGCGGCCTCACCGTCCGGGTGGCGCCAGGGCTTCCTGAGTGGCGCGGTAGAGCTGGTCGGAGGCGAACAGCGCGTTGTCGGGATCGAACGAGAAAATGTTGTGCCCGCGTGGCACGAGGTGGCCATTCCACCGGGGCTCCAGGAAGAAAGAAAGGAACTCCGCGCCATGCCGCGCATGGGTCTCCATCACGCGTCGCACTTCGGCCGCATCCATGGGCCTGAGCGGATGGAACTCCGTGATGCCATAGCGTGACGCGCCCCTTCCCGACAACCAGTCGAAATAGGATTGGCCGTAGGTCGGTTCTCCATAGAGGCTGACGCCCAGGCGGATGCCCTTCAGCGGGCGCAGCGAGCCCTCGATGGCAAACTTGTTCGCATCCCAGCTCGGGTTGGTGAAGGGGATGATCTGGTGCGTGTAGCGTGGCACGTTCGACAGGCAAGACCCCTCCACTACACCGTCGAAATGGCGCAGGTAGTCGACCACCTGCTGTCCGCGATATGCGTGCCACAACGGCACCAGCGGATTGAAGTAGTAGGAAGAGGCGGGTTGCGGGAAATCGATGTGCGCCTGGATCGTTGCGTCGGGCGTCGTCGCCGGCAGCGGCCGTTGCGGGAGCAGGCGGGGCGTTTTCTGCTGGCGATCCATGATGGCGATGTCGCGCTGCCCGAGGTGGGTCAGCTTGCCGGGGGCGGTTTCCAGAAAGACATCCAGGCGGTGAAGGCCGGCAGGCAACCGCCGGAAGTCCAGATCCATCCGCCAGCCGGTATTGGCGTCTCCGAACTCGGGTTTGGCGGCCAGCACATCCTGCCGGCCCCAGTGCACGGCTGTCTCACCAATGGGTTCGCCGTTGCGGTACACGTGGATGCGCAGCGGCTGCCCGGTCTTGGATTTCGGAGCATAGGCCCATCCCGAGACGGGCAGGGTGCCGTGGGCGAATCCGTCGATGTGCTCGGTGAATCGGCGCAGGGGTTCGGTGCGGATGTCGCGCGACGGCGGCATCACTTCGTCGAACGATGCATAGTCTGCTCCGACCACGCGGTTGAACTGATCGACCCGTTTGAACGCAGTGCGCAGGTACTCCCGGAATCCTGCAACCGATGCGGGGCTGTAATCGGTCACCCGGTAGAGCCCATCGAATCCCATGCCGGCCTGAAAGTTCGGAAACAGATGGTGCAGTTCTCCCAGAAGGGTGATGCCGCGAATCTTGGACCGCTCCTTGGGGTCCAGCTGGCAGGCCGCATCCAAGACCGCGCGCACGGCTTCGGCCCGGCGTTCTGTCAGCGCGTTGTGCGTGGTGGCAAAGGTCCAGTTGAAAACCTTCGTGTCGTAATAATCGTCCTGGCCCATGGGGCCGTCTCGGGTCTGGCCCATGTTCGCAGGGTCGGCGGCCAGAGCTTCCTCGATGGGCGAGTGGGCTGAGAAATGGGTCGAGAACAGATACAGGATGGCTGGGCGCGGTGTATCTCGGAGGGTGCGCACCAGTCGGTTCACCATGTCTCCATCGATCTGCCAACGTCCATCCGCTTCCTGGCGGAATAGCTTCAGCAACGGGACTGGAAGCGTGTAGCCGAGTTCGACCGGAAGGTCGGGCCGTGCGGCCGGTTGCAAAGTCTTCAGCGTGGATTCGACGAGTGCCGCTGCCGATCCTTGGGGGCCTGTGCAGGTGGCACTCAGGCTTTCAACGGCCTCTGGCAGGCTGGTTTCGGACAGGATGCATGGCTCGATCACGCCGATCATCGGTGCCAGCAGCAGGGGCGTCGATGGTGCCTGCTGCGACGCGGGTGCGATCTGGTGCAGAAGCCTGGCGCCCCCTGCGCCGGCCAGCAGGACACCGGCCGCGGCGAGGCCCAGGGCGGAATGCAGAAGGTTCAGGCGGGGAGGACGGGACATGGGTGCGTGCATCGGGCGTAAGGTGTGCGGGCAGAGACTGTAAGCGACACAGCGGAGCTGCCAGGGAGGCTTCGCGACCCGCGCGGCTACACTTGCCGGCTTCGGGCGCCACGAGGGCCATTCCCTTTCGGCGCCGCCTCCAGCGGGGCATCCCCAGCACGTTTTCATGACGATAACTACCCTCCCTGACCGTACAGAGCCGACAGCCGACGCGACCGCCGTGCAGCGCCCTCCGCTGGGCGAATTGCTTGTCCATTCGGGCAAGCTGAGCGCGCGGGATCTTGAGCGGGCCCTGTCTGCCCAACAGGAAATGGGCGGGCTGCTGGGCCGTGTGCTCGTCCGCCTCGGATTGGTGTCCGAACTGGATGTCATCCAGGCGCTGTCACGGCAACTGGACATCCCGCTCATCGCCGCTGCTGAATTTCCTGAATTGATGCCGGAGGTGGAAGGCTTGCTGCCGGAATTCCTGCAGGCCAACAGCGTCTATCCCCTTTATGTCAGCGAGGGGCGCCTGCACGTGGCGATGGCCGTGCCGCAGGACCCCTTCGTGGTCAAGGCGCTCCACCTTGCCACGGGCCATGTGGTGGTGCCCCGCCTGGCGCTCGAAAGCGACATCGAGAAGGCGCTCGCAGAGCCTGTGGAGCAGGCCGGGGACGACGAGACGGACGACGGTTTCGGCGACGGCTCCGATGGGGGCGACTTCGTCGAGCATCTGAAGGACCTTGCCAGCGAGGCGCCGGTCATCCGGCTGGTGAACACCATCATCGGCCGCGTCATCGACCTGCGCGCTTCCGACATCCACCTGGAGCCCTTTGACGATGGACTGCACGTGCGATATCGGGTGGATGGCGTCATCCAGCTAGGGGAACTCGTTCCCCCGCGCCTCAGTGCCGCGGTCAGCTCGCGGGTGAAGTTGTTGGCCCACCTCGACATCGCGGAGCGGCGCCTGCCGCAGGACGGACGCATCAAGACACGCGTCAAAGGCCGCGAACTCGACTTGCGCGTGTCCACCGTGCCGACCGTGCACGGGGAAAGCGTGGTCATGCGGGTGCTGGACCGTGCGAGCGTTCGGCTTCAGCTGGAAACCATGGGTTTCGAGAAGGACACGCTGGAACGCTTCAACATGCTGCTGGCCAAGCCGCACGGCATTCTGCTGGTGACGGGGCCGACCGGTTCCGGCAAGACCACCACGCTGTATGCAGCACTGTCCAAGATCGATGCGGAGTCCAACAAGATCATCACCGTGGAGGACCCGGTCGAGTACCAGTTGGAAGGCATCAACCAGATCCAGGTCCATCCGCAGATCAACCTCACGTTCGCCAATGCGCTTCGCTCCATCCTGCGGCAGGATCCGGACATCATCATGATCGGTGAAATGCGGGACGGCGAAACTGCGCAGATCGCGGTGCAGTCGGCCCTCACCGGGCATCTGGTGCTTTCCACGCTGCACACGAACACTGCCGCGGGCGCGGTCATCCGCATGAAAGACATGGGGGTGGAGGGCTACCTGATCACTTCCTCGGTCAACGGTGTGCTGGCGCAGCGGCTGGTGAGAACCCTCTGCAGCCATTGCAAGGAGCCCTATGAGCCGGGCGATGAAGTGCGGCAAAGCACTGGGTTGGCGCGATTTAGCAGTTTCGGGCAGGCGATCTTCCGGGCCGTGGGTTGCGAGCATTGCCGCGGCTCCGGCTATCGCGGGCGAACGGGGATCCACGAGCTGTTCGTGCTCGACGAACCCATGCGCCGCGCCATCATCGATGGCAAGGATGCCAATGCCCTCAATGCCCTCGCTGCGCAGGGCGGCATGCTCAACCTGCACGAGGACGGCCTTCGCAAGGTGGCTGCAGGGATGACCACGCTGGACGAACTTGCCCGCGTCACCCAGGACCAGGGCGATGCCTGATTACGCATGGCGTGCCGTCGCCGCAAGCGGCAAGGTTGTCGAGGGATTCTTGAGTGCTCCCGGCGAGGCGCACGTGCTCAAGCAATTGCGTGAGCAGGGGTTGACGCCGCTGAGCATCGGCGGCGGCGCCGCCGGCGCTGCTTCGCCCGCGTCGCGGGCCCCCTCTGCCGCGGCCACTGCCGGGGTCAAGGGCTTGGTCCCGGAGGCGAAAGGCCGTGGCGGCAAGGGGCCTGTGAAGTCCGCAGACGTGCTGGCACTGACCTCGGAGCTTTCCATCATGCTGCGCGCCGGGCTGGCGCTCGACAACGCTCTGCGTGTCCTCATCGACATGAGCCACAAGCCCAGCATGGCATCGCTGCTGCAGGGCATTTTGGATGCGGTGAAGGGGGGCACGCCACTCAGCCGGGCTCTGTCGCAGCACCGAGAGTTGTTTGGTGATTTCTACATCAACATGGTGCGTTCGGGCGAGGCGAGCGGGCAGATGTCGGCAGTGCTGGAGCGACTGGTCGAACACATGGAGCGCCAGCGGGCGCTGAGGGACAGCGTGATCTCCGCCACCATCTATCCGGCCATTCTGCTGGGTGTCGCCGTGCTGTCGCTGATTGCAATGCTGGGCTTTGTGGTGCCTCAGTTCGAGAAGCTGTTCACCGACATGGGCGATGCGCTCCCCATGCCCACGCAGATGGTGATGGCATTGGGGCATGCCTTCACTCGGTATGGAATTTTCATGGGAATTGCCGCAGCAGGAATCGTGTTTCTGCTGCGTCGCTGGGCGTCTTCGCCTTCTGGGCGACTGTGGTGGCAATCGCGTCTGCTGAAACTGCCCCTCATGGGACGGCTGGCCCTCAAATACCAATTGACCCTGTTCTCCCGTTCATTGGGAACCTTGCTGGGCAATGGGGTGCCTATGCTGACTGCGCTGCACATCGCGACCGAGACCGTGGGCAATACCGTGCTCAGGCAGGCGCTCTCCAAAGTGGCTCCGGTGGTGAAGGAAGGCGGCAAGGTGGTTCAGGCCATCGCCTCCACCGGTATTTTCGAACCCATCGCGGTGAACCTGATCCGCGTGGGCGAAGAGACCGGGCGCATCGGACAAATGATGCTCGAGTTGTCCAACATATTGAACCGGGAAGTGGAAACAGGGATCAAACGGCTGCTCACGCTGGTCGAGCCGGTGCTCATTCTGGTGTTGGGCATTCTTATCGCTGCCATCATTGTTTCCATCCTTCTCGGGATCCTGTCCATCAATGACCTCGCCGTATAATTTTCGTTTGTCCAAGGAGTCCTCTCTCATGGCGCATTCCCGTGCTGGCCGCTCCTGTGGCATTTCCATGCAACGCAAATCCGCTCGCGGCTTCACCCTCATCGAACTGTTGGTCGTGCTGGCCATTCTCACGCTGCTGGCGGGCCTGGTTGGCCCACGCGTGTTGAATCAGCTGGGCGGTGCCAAATCCAAGACAGCGGGCGTCCAGATCGCGGATCTCGACAAGGCCCTTGAGTTGTTCAAGCTGGACGTCGGTCGTTACCCCAGCACTGAAGAAGGCCTGGATGCTCTCGTCAAACGTCCAGGTTCTGCGAATGGTTGGGCCGGCCCCTATCTCAAGGGTGGCGTCCCCTCGGATCCCTGGGGCCATCCGTACCGCTATGCCAATCCAGGTCCGAACGGTGGCATCGAAATCCTCTCCCTGGGCTCCGATGGTGCGCCTGGCGGTGAGGGTGAAGCGGGCGATATCCGCAACACGCCCTGATCCCTCCGCTTTTCTGCAGTTCTGCCATGCGGCGCGAGCGCGGCTTCACGCTGGTTGAATTGTTGGTGGTCTTTGCCATCATGGCGCTCGTGGTGGGGCTGGCTCCAATAGCGTTCGAACGGTTGCGTGAAGCGGCGTCGTACCGCGATACCGTCCGCACGATGACCAGCCAGATGCGTTCAGCCCGGCTGAGGGCGATGGCTGAAGGACGAGAAGTGCGTTTCTCGGTGGACCTCAGAAATCGTGCTTATGGCATAGATACGGCGATGAAGCCGCTGCCCCAGCCGTTGCAACTGCGCGCGATAGTGGCGGGCTCGGAATTGAGTTCGCCAAGCCAGGCGGCCATCCGTTTTTTACCCAGCGGAGGCGCCACCGGCGGAAGCATAGAAATCTTGCGTGCCCCTGGCGTAGGGACGCGGTTGCGGGTGGACTGGCTCTCCGGTCGTGTAACGCAAGAGGCTCTGACGCGATGAGGCGGGGTAAGGGCCGTGCACAGCGGGGGTTGACCCTGCTGGAGTTGCTCGTGGCATTCGCCATCATGGCCTTGTCGTTGGGCATGTTGTATCGCGCCATGGGTGGCAGTGCCCGCAGCGTGGCCGACGTGGACCGTTACCAGCGGGCCGTGGTCTTGGCGCAGTCGCTGCTCGCGCTGCGCGATGCTGTGCCGGAGCAGGGCTGGAATCAGACGGGGGATTCTGCTGGATACCAATGGCGCATCGCCAGCACACCCTATGCCACCGAATTCAACGGGCCGAACATTCCGCCGTTGCACGAGGTAAGCATCACGATTTCTTGGTCGGATGGCACGCGGCTGCGCAGCTTTGAACTCAGCACCTTGCGTCCTCAGCGTCGCTTGCCTGAGCCGGGGCGTTCCTGATGGCATTTCCCATGATTCGGAAAAACGACCACGCTGGCGGCTTTACCCTGGTGGAGTTGTTGGTCGTTATCTCACTGCTTTCTTTGGTCATGCTGGCCATGGGCTCGGCTTTGAGAACCACTGCGCAGACGGAGGAGCGCGTCGATGCGCGGCTTCGAAAAATTGACGATTTGCGCGTAGTGGATAGTTTCCTGCGGTCGGTACTGGGCCGGGTATCCCTGCGGAAAAGACCACCGCCGGTAGCGATAGACGAGAGCCCTTATTTCTTTTTTGGAAGACCCCAGGAAATGGTCTGGGTGGGAATCATGCCGGCCCGGTACGGGGCAGGGGGGCGCTATTTTTTCCGGTTGGGGCTGGAGGATGGAAGTTCTGGGAAAGCACTGGTACTCAGATATCTTCCCTTCGTGGATGGTGGTGGCGGTCCTGACTGGGGACAGGCAGAAAGCTATGTGCTCGTACCAGCTGTGACCGGATTCGAACTTCGCTATGAAGATCCGTCGCAGGAGCCGCCCCAGTGGGGCGCTCCTTGGACGCCGACCGATCGATTGCCCCAACGCGTAGCGCTGCAGATAAGAAGCACTACCGATGTGTGGCCGGACATCATCGTGGCGATGCGAACCCTGCCGAACAGCGATCCTTCCATCGGCGGTGCGACTTTTGGGGGTAACCGATGAGTAGGCATTCTCATGGTCGCTTGGCTCAGCGGGAGTCGAGTGGCATGGTCTTGATCGCCGTGCTTTGGATCGTTGCGTCTCTGAGCATCATCGTTACGGGAGTTACGCGGTCCATCCGCGAAGAGGCGCGCACGATGGCGCTCGCACGGCAGAGCGTTCAGGCCCAGGCGCTTGGTGATGCCGTCATACAGATGGCGTTGCAGGCCATGGTCGCCAGCAATACGCCCATCAACCGTATGCTGCTTGCACAGCTTCAGTACCGTGGCGTGGCGATGGAGGTGCGCGCCATGCCATTGAACGGGTTGATTGACATCAACAGCGCCCCTGTTCCTCTGTTGGCCAAGATGTACACCGTTGCTGGCGGGCTAAGCCCTGGGGATGCCGAAACCCTGGCTCAGGCAACAGTTCAGGTGCGCGAACAGCGAAGCGCCTCAGGGACACAAGAACGTTTCGAAGCCGAGGAAGACCTCCTCAAAGTGCCCGGAGTCGATTACAGCCTCTATGCTAGACTTTTCCCTCTGATCACCGCTGACCTGCGAGGCCGGGGGCTTGTGAATCCCATGTCGGCTCCTCTCGAGGTCCTTGTCGTATTGGCTGGTGGAAACGTGGCTGCAGCCAAGAGCGTGGCCGATAAACGTGACACAGGGGCCCAAGGCGTTGATACGTCGGCGCTTGAAGCTGCATTCCTCGATAGCTCTTCGGTGCGTCGGATTCGCATGCAGGCACGTGTGCCCATGCTGGATGGCACGTGGCTGCGTGTCTCGCGCAGTGTCGATCTGACCGTACGTGCCCGAGACGGAGCACCGTGGTATTCCTTCCGTACCGGCGCCAGCGTGGAGCCGGTCGTCCGCAATCCCTGACAACCATGCCATCTCTTTCTTCCGAGGCCCGTTTTCTGGGAGTTGATCTACGTGCGCTTTGGCGTGAGATTCGTCAACCTTGGTTGCGAATGCACGACTGGCCTGCGTTGGCTTGGCTGACTCCTGCGGCCTCTGTGCGCGTGCTTCACCCCGATGGGCAGCAGACCTTTTGGCTGGGAGATGAACGCCAGGGAGGTTTGGCTGGAGTTGGCAAGCCTCCTTTTGTAGCTGTTGAATTGCCGGAAGAGTTGGTGTTGCGGCGCTCCCTGGCTTTGCCGGCGATGGCGGCTGTGGATGTCGCCAATGCCTCAGCGCTGGAAGCGCGGGCGATCAGCCCCTTTGTCAATGATGACCTGGCTTGGGGGCATCGAGCGCACTGGCTGTCCAGTGGGAATGTTCGCTCGGATGTGGTGTTGGCCTCCCGCCGACAGATCGCTCAGTATCTGGCGACGCGGTTGGATGGCTTGGGAGATATCGAGCCTGAGGTCTGGGTCCTTAATGGCGAGGGACAGCCGGTAGTTTTGGAGGGTTATGGCGAGAGTCTGCGCTACGCCCATGCCTTGCGGTGGCGGCGCGCGGGTTATGCCCTTCTGGTTCTGATAGGTCTTTTGTCTCTGGCGGTAATGATCACGCCGAGTCTGCAATTGCGCTTTCGCGCATTGGAGGCGGCGCAGTCCTATGCAGACGTTGCCAAGCGCACTGCTCCCGTAGTGCGGCAGCGGGAGCTGCTCATGCAATCTGCAGAGAAGCTGACTCTGTTATCTGAATTGGTAGCCACACGGATAGAGCCCTTGAAGGTGCTCGAGAAACTGACCCAGTTGCTGCCTGACGATACCGCCCTTCAAAGCTTTCGCCTGCAAGGCTCGAAGGTCACCATCGCCGGAATGACGTCCAATTCATCGGCGCTTATGCAATTGCTGGGAAATGAGGCAGGTTTCAAAGAGGTTCGGGCACCCTCTGCGGCGACCCGAATGGGGAATACGGGCAAAGAAGCGTTTTCCATTGAGTTTCAGCTGGATCCCCAGGTATTCGGCGCGCCTGTCAGCATGCTGCCGAAGACCGGTGTTCCGGGTGCCAATGCACTGGCGCCGATGGCGTCAGCTCCCTCTGCATCCGTTTCTTCTACTCCACGGGCTGAAAGCATGCCTTCGCCTGCAGCCTCGGTGGCTGCAAGTGCCGCTACTGCTACTGCTGCCGTGCCTCGGCCACCTGCCGCTCAGGGAGGGGCTACTTTCGGAGGCACGGCAGCAGCATCCACTGTAAGCGTGACTAAAAGTGCTTCGTCTTTTCCTGCTTCCGTGACGCGCGACAAACCATGAAACGCATGCCTCATCGCGAGAAGTTGATTCTTGCTGGTACCCTTTTGCTGGGCCTGATTCCTCTGGCCTCTATGGGATGGTATGTCGCACAGCGTCATACGGAAGCGGAGGCGCGCCTTGAGCAATTAGAGCCCCGCTATGCACGGCTATTGGGTTTGGAGGCTCAGAAATCTGAGATCGAAGTTGCGTTGGCAAGTGCGGGCGAAGCGCGGACGCAATACATCTATCCTGCCAGCCAAGACGCCAATCAGACCGGGAACGTGGCGCAGCAGAAGATTCGGGACATTTTCAGCGCCGCCGGGCTTCAGGTGAGCAGCAGCCAGGTCTTGCCCGCCAAAGAAGAGAAAGGCTTTGATCGCATACCGCTCAGCGTCCGCGCCGAAGGGGACATGCTGGCCCTGCAGAGTGCGCTTGCCGTGTTGAACAGCCAACTTCCGCTCATTCTCATCAATGACTTGGACGTCCAGGTCATCGGAGCGTTTGGAAACCTGGATCCAAAAAACGCACCGAGGTTGTCTATCGCCTTCGGCTTGAGCATCTTGCGGGAGCGGTCATGAAAAGATACGCCCTGCATATCCTGCTGTTCTTGAATGTGGCCCTGGCGCTGCTTCTGCTATGGATGTGGGTATCCGTAGATGGCACTCTGCGCAATGTCCGTTGGATACCGCCCGAGCCTCGCAAAGCCGACCTTGGCGGTTTGGTTCCTGCATTGCCCGTCGTCGGCACTGCAGATACCCAGGCTTTCGTAGCCATGCTGGACAGACCTCTTTTTTCCAGCAACCGTCGCCCACCTCCTCCGCCTCCGCCACCTTCTGCAAATGAGCCCCCACCTGACAATCTGTCTTCTGCGCGTTTGTCGGGCGTGTATTCGGGAGGTAGTGAAGGAGGGGTCATCATTCTGGTGGCGGGAAAGCAGAGGCGCCTGAAGCTGAACGACAACATTGATGGTTGGGTGTTGACCTCCATTCAGGACCGAGTCGTCACTTTTGGCAGGGGCGGCGAGGTGCGCACGCTATTGCTACCGAGAGCCACGGTAACTGTCTATTCCGGCGCACCTCTTCCTGCTTCTGTCGGCAGGGGAGCACAGCCTTCCGCCGCTCCGCCTGGTGGAGGAGGTGCCGGCGGGGCCCAGCCACCTCCGCGTCGTGCCACCTTTGGTGGTAGCCGAACCCCTTGAATTGCGCACGCTGATGCGCTTTCCCTGTTTTCTGGGCACGTAGTCATGATTTCTTATCGATACGCTCTTACTTCTATCAGCTTGGCCGTTTGCCAGATGGCTGCGGCCCAAGCGCCCAGCCCCGAGGCCGTGACCGGAACCAACATCACGACCGAATCAGCGGCGACAGGCACTAGAGCCGCCGCGGCACCAGAAGGTGGCAATGCCATGGATGCCAAAACCGGACTTGATGCGGGTGTGGGCCAGGGGGAGGAGGAACGCACAATTCAGCCGCGCATCATGCGCGGCAACGACAGAGTTCTGGCGGACCCCAAATCTGTGCCTCCAATCACAGGGGCTCCCATGTCGTTCAGCTTTGAAGAAGCACCCGTTGCAGAGGTGGTGCGTACCATCCTGGGGGATATAGGCAAGGCCAACTACGTGCTGCATCCGCCTCTGAACGGCACCGTCACCTTGTCGACGCGAACCCCCATACCGCCTGACCAGGCAATGTTCTTGCTGGAGAGCGCTTTGCAAGCCAACGGTTTGGGGATGCTGCGAGATGCCCGAGGGACATATCACGTCGGGCGTCCAGATGCATTGCGGGCGATTGGGGGAACTTTGCGTCAGGTTCGTAGTGGAGAACCGTTGCCCCCCGGGAACGGAGCGATCATCGTCCCGCTACAGTACATTGGCGCTGCAGAAATGGCGTCCATTCTGAGGCCGATGGTTGCTCCAGATGCCATAGTGCGTGTGGATAACTTGCGCAATCTGTTGGTTCTTTCCGGGACCCGCACTCAGGCTGAAAGCTGGCTGGATCTGGTCAACACTTTCGATGTGGACTTGCTCAAAGGCATGTCCGTGGGGGTGTTTCCGCTCAAATATGCGTCCATCAAAGAAGTGGAGGCTGCGCTTCGTGTGGTGAGCGGTGGTGGGGCTGGGCCGACACCATCTTCGGGCGCCGCTACTGGATCTGCTTCTGCTGCGGCGGCTGTCGCCAACCAGGCAAGCGCCGCTCCGGTGTTGCTGGGTGAGGGCAATCCCTTGTTTGGGGCATTGCGCATAATGCCGATCGAACGGATCAACAGTCTCTTGGTGGTTACGCCACGGGCATCGTATCTGGATGAGGCGCGTCGCTGGATCGAGAAACTTGATCAGCCCAGTGACAATGGCGCCGAGCCTCAGCTTTTCATCTACCACGTACAGAATGGCAATGCCAAGCATCTTGCCGGCGTGCTGGCAGGCATTTTCGGTGGGCAGAGCGGGGGCAATACCGCCAACAGCGGCGTTGCCCCGGGGCTTGGTGGTGCTTACTCCAACTCGTTTGGGCAAGGAAACTTTGGTAGCGGCAGCTCCGGGTTTGGGAACTCGGCATTTGGCAACTCCACTTTCAACAGTTCTGGATTTGGCTCCTCAGGTGGATTCGGCAATCGCAGCGGCTTGAGTGGCAACAGCTTCGGCTCCATGCAAACCAATCGTACCGGGCAAGCGCAGGGCAGCACGACGCCTGGTGTGGTGGGCGCCAACATTGGCGGTATCCGAGTGATGGCAGATGAATTGAACAACTCGGTGCTGATCTGGGGGACAAAATCCGAATACTCCAAAATCGAGGCAACACTCAAGCGTCTCGACTTGCCGCCCACTCAAGTGCTGATTGAAGCATCTATCGTGGAAGTGACGTTGGATGACACCCTGCAATATGGTTTGCAATGGGCTTTCAACAATAGCGGCCCTTCCGGATACAGCGGTACTGGGCAACTGCTCTCCAATAGCAATACCAGCGGAGTCATCGGGACCATACCTATCGCTGCTGCCTCGGGATTCACGTACTCATTGGCAAATTCGCTGGGCAGGGTCAGGGTGGTCTTGAATGCTTTGGCCACCAAAAGGCTGCTGAAAGTCATATCCAGCCCGTCGTTGATGGTGCTGGATAACCATACGGCCATGATGAGCGTAGGTAATCAGCAGCCGGTTCAAACGGCTTCTACAACCTTCGCTGACAACTCGAACTCCGTCACGAGCACAATCCAATACCGCGATACCGGTGTGAGCCTGGCCGTCACGCCCTCAGTGAATGCAGGCAATCTTGTGACGATGCAGATTGATCAATCCGTGACAGACGCGGTGGCTGACAGTTCTGGAAGTGTCTCCTTGCAGCCTGTATTCCAACAGCGGCAGATCACAAGCAAAGTGGCGGTGCGTTCAGGGGAGGCGATTGTCCTCGGGGGATTGATTCGCGACACCAGCAACGCGTCGAAGTCCGGCGTGCCCCTTCTTCAAGAGCTTCCCCTCGTTGGAAGCCTGTTCAGCAATAACGGCAAGACAGGGAACCGTACTGAGCTGCTGGTAGTCATTACTCCCAAGGTCGTTCGGACGGACATCGACATCCGTGAAGTCAGTGACGAACTGCGAGATCGACTGAAAGGACTCCAGGTGATTGAATTGCGTGAAACAGGGAGAGGCGGCTCCCCATCACAAAGTGCCCCGGTCACAGTGCAGCCCTTGCAGCCACAGTAATTCTTTACTATTTTTCCTATGACTCTTAAGACTACCTTTTCCAAAGCTAAGTGGACCGGAGCTGCCTTGTGCGCTGTGGTCTTGGCAGGATGTGCATCCATGTCCCCAGCAACTCCAGAGCAGGTAGTGAAACAGCGCGCTGCCGAGTACTGGAAAGCGCGCATCGCAGGGCAATACGATAAGTCTTATGCACTGACCCCCCCTTCCTACCGGAAAGCATATACGAGCGAGCAATTCGCGCGTCAGTTCGGTACTGCCGCTTCGGTTATCAGTGCCGAAGTCACGGGGGTGCAATGCGAACTGGAGAAATGCTCGGCCAAGATCAAGCTTACCGCCAAGCCTTTTATCATTGGCCTCAAGCTGGATGCCATAGATACGTATCTTGATGAGGCCTGGATTTTAGAAGACGGACAATGGTGGCGGTTTCAGGATCTTTGATCTGAACAGCCAGCCCTGCTGTGATGGCGGGGCATAGCTGTCTTTCTTCTCGGCAACCCGACAGGGAGTGGTTGTTGAAGTGAGTGAGACGACTTCTGGCGTGTCCACGCCGTGTGGATGCACCAGTCCCAGGCAAGATGCTCGAATGTGTACGGATTCGGGATTTTTTGCTTGGGAATGCAGGCTTCTTTTGGTATTGTTCGGCCCCAAGGTTTGTAGAGGTCGGAGAGTGCAGACCCGCTGTTCGCCACACGTTCAGCGCAGGCTCTTCCGCATCCACAAGCCCTGCCCAAAGAATGGTCGGGCTCATCCCCAGCCGTGCTCGGGTGGGCTGTACGCGAACGAGCTGTCTTTGTACTGTTGCATTTCATCAACAGCCGAAGGTTTGGCAGATGTTCCGCAGTACAGGCCTTGAATGTGCTGTGCTACTATTCTTTGGCGTAATCAATCGTGGTAGTTGCGCTTACCAACTTTTTAACTGGAGTTCTCGATATGAAGAAAAATGTTCTGGCCCTGAGCATTGCTGCCATGATTGGTGGCCTGGGCTTCGCTGGCGCCGCATCCGCTGATGTGGTCGTTGGCGCCGCTCCGCTGACGGCTACGACTGCTACGCAGCTGTCGTTCGCCGAAGGTGGCGTGGGCCATGCACTGCTGGTGCCTTACTTCAACGCGCAAAACGGCAACATGACCGTTCTGCACGTGGTGAACACCGACACCTCCCGCGGCAAGGCCGTGAAGGTCCGTTTCCGCGGCGCTCTGAACTCTGACGACATTCTTGACTTCCAAGTCTTCATGTCGCCTGGTGACGTGTGGACTGCTGCAGTGACGGCTGGTTCCGACGGCGTTGCTCAAATCGTGACCGCTGACGGCACCTGCACGCTGCCCAAGCTGTCCAAGGGTGTGAACCAACCGTTCGTTCTGGACCGTCTGAACCCTGGCATCGCCACGGCTGACAAGGCCAACAACACGCGTGAAGGCTACGTTGAAATTTTCAACATGGCTGACATTCCTCCGACGCTGGCTGGTTCCGCTACGGTTAACCCCCTGTACACGGCTATCAAGCACGTGAACGGCGTGGCACCTTGCACCCAGACCGCTCTGGACGCAACGCTGAACAACTTCACGACCCCTGCTGCCGTGGCCGCTGCTGGCTTCGACACGCCTTCGACGGGTCTGGTGGGTGACTGGTACATCATCAACGTCGCACAAACCACGACGTTCTCCGGTGGTGCAACGGCCATCCGTGCTGAAACCGCTGGTGGCGTTCCTGCCGTCGGTAACTTCGTGCACTTCCCTCAGCTGTCCACGAACGCTCCTACGCCTGACAACTTCACGGCTGACCCGCTGTTCCGTACGCTGAACGTGTACAACGCGTCGAACGTGGCTGCAACGGGCCTGCCTAAGGTCGCTGCCGCTAACTACGACCTGCCCGACATGTCCACGCCTTACATCACCGCTGCTGGTGTTGCTGTGTCGCCTCTGGTGCAAGCCACGCGCCTGACGGACGCTCTGGCCGTGACGTCGATCTCCAACCAGTACGCCAACGATGCAAGCATCTCGGCCAAGACTGACTGGGTGTTCTCGATGCCTACCCGTCGTTACAACGTGGTTGCCAACTACGCTGCTGCTAACTCCAGCCCTGTGGACACGGCCAACATCCGTCTGTTCACCGACCTGAACGTTGACGGCACGGTGGCTACCGAGCGTTTCAACCCCAGCAACACCTCGCTGCTGGCTTCGGGCGGCGCGATCTGCGTGAGCTCCACTGGCCAAGCGTTCTACGATCGTGAAGAGCAAACGCAATCCAGCGGTGCAGTGTTCTCGCCTGGTTCCGTGACGCAAACCCGCTTCTGCGGTGAAACCAGCGTTCTGAGCTTCGCTGATGCTGGCAACTCCGTGCTGTCGGCTTCCGTTGCTCGTCAAAACCTGACGACCGGTTCGTTCACGAACGGCTGGAGCCGCGTTGCTGTGCCTAACAACAACCTGGGTCTGCCAATCCTGGGCTCTTCGTTCATCAAGCTGACGAACCCGCAAGCTTCGGCTGGCACGTCCGGTACCTACGGTATCACGTGGCCCCACCGCTTCACGCGTCCTTCCGTTCAGTAATAACGGATAGGTTGCTACGGCACTTTTCACAGAAATGTGATCCAAAAAAGGCGGGGGTCTCCCCCGCCTTTTTTTATTTTCATTGAGGGTTGACTCACACATGAAACGTTTCCCATCCCGTCTCTGCGTTGGTGCCATGCTTTCGGTACTGGCTCTGTATGCCAATGCACAAGAACCCGCGTTGATCCAAGGCCCCAATGTCACTATTGACGGTAGCGATATGCGCGCAGACTCGCTGCGTATGCCGCCGGAAATGCGGGATTCTGTGCTGTCTCGCCCCCAGACAGTGACCCAGATTGCCTCTAATCTGTATGCACGCCGGGCAATGGCCCAGCGGGCCGAAGCCAGCGGTTTGGAGAAAGACTCGGAAGTGGCAGCGGCACTGCGAATCGCTCGCGACAAGGTGCTTTCAGACGCCTACCTTGCCAAAATGGACAAGGACAAGATGCTGTCGGATTCGGTTGCCGAGGGAATCGCACGCAACATCTACAAAGCCAAGCCGGAGCGATTCAAGTCCCCTGAGCAAGTGCAGGTGCGCCATATCTTGATTGCGGGAAGTGATGCCGACGCCCGAGCGCAAATCGAGAAGATCCAACAAGAACTCAAAACGGGTGCAGATTTTGCACAGCTGGCAAAGGAACGGTCTGCGGACAAGGGCAGCGCTACCAAGGGGGGAGACCTCGGTTTCTTCGAGGCTGGCAAGATGGTGCCTGAGTTCGATAAGGCCGCCTTCGCGTTGACCAAGCCCGGCGAACTCAGTGACATCGTTCAGAGCAAATTCGGTTATCACATCCTCCAACTCCAAGGACGCCATCCGGCCAGGACCCGGACGTTCGATGAGGCAAAGGACGAATTGGTCCAGGAAGTGCGGAACAATGCCCAGCAAGAAGCGCGGGTAGCCGATGCGCAGGCTCTGCAGAAGGAAGCCAAGATCAACAAAGAAGCCATCGAAACTTTTGCAGCCGGGTACACACCCAAGCCAGCCAAAGCGGCTCCATAACGCATAAGCTTTGAGATTGCTTCAGGTGCGCGCAAGGGGAGACCCTTGCGTCTTGTTTGGCGGGTACTCCGCCATGGATTGATTTCTACATGCAGACTTTGCGGAACGAGTGGCGCGCAGTATGGAGCGCCCGCTCTTTGGTATGGGTTCTGACTTTGCGTGAGGTGGCGGCGCGCCACGCAGGCACTGCCGTCGGGATTCTCTGGCCCTATTTGCAGCCCCTGCTGACCGTTGCAGCCTATTACTTGGTTTTCGACGTCGTGTTCTCCATGCGTTTGGGCAATGGAGCACCAACGCATGCCGTAGGCACCTTCCTGGTGGTGGGGGCCCTGCCGTGGATGGCATTCTGCGACGCGGTGTCGAGGGGAATGAACAGCTTGATAGAGGCCGGTGGCATGTTGCAGAAGAACCCTCTGCCGCCAGTGCTCTTCACCACGCGTGCCGTGCTGGCCAGTGGAGTCATTTTCGTTCCCCTGCTGCTTCTGGTCGCCTTGGTCTACATGCCATTGCACGGCTTTCGTGTGGCAATGTTGGCCATGGGCCCTCTGCTAGTACTGCAGCTGCTGCTAAGCCTCTTTATCGGATATCTCCTGGCCATCCTCGCGGCTGCATTGCGCGATACGGTGCAGATCGTGGGCTTTCTTCTTTCGGTGGGTATCTATCTCACCCCCATCCTGTTTCCGCTCACCATGTTCCCTGAGAACTGGCGATGGGTTCTCTGGCTCAACCCGATGACTGCCCTTGTCATAGGCTATCAACAGGTTTTGTTGTTGGGGGAATGGCCGCCGTTGAGCGTTTGGGTGGCAGGGTCTGCCTGGCTGCTCGTCGTTGCAGCGGCTCTGAGCGTGGTGGTGAAGCGTAGCCGAGATCAATTGGTGGATTGGTTATGACTGCGTTGCAATCGTCTTCTGAAACCGTGCTGCAAGTGAGGAATGTCAGTAAAGAGTATCGCCTCTACGCATCCCCGCGCCAGCGGCTGAAATCCCTCATCACGGGACGATCCCAGCATCGCAGCCACTGGGCATTGAAGGACGTTTCGTTTGAATTGCGGCGCGGCCAATGTATCGGAGTCATCGGCGACAACGGAGCCGGCAAGAGCTCGCTGCTGAAATTGCTGGCCGGTACGCTGCAACCTTCCTTAGGCTCGATTGAGCGAGTGGGCCGTGTGACGGCTATTCTTGAACTGGGGGCGGGTTTTCATCCGGACTTCAGTGGCCGGGACAATCTCTACTTCGGCGGTAGCCTGATCGGGATCGACCGTGAGGAAATGCAGCGCCTGGAGCCCGAGATCGTCGAGTTCTGCGAATTGGGCGAGGCGTTGGATCGGCCCGTCAAGACGTACTCGTCGGGGATGGCCGTTCGGTTGGCTTTTGCGCTGGTGACGGCGGTTCAGCCCGATGTGCTCATCATCGACGAAGCGCTTGCTGTGGGCGATCAGCATTTCCAAAAGAAATGCGTAGATCGGATCATGGCTTTCAGGGATGCAGGTTGCACGATCCTGTTCTGTTCCCACAGCCCCTACCATATCCGGCACCTGTGCGATCTTGCCTTATGGCTCAAGGGGGGTCAGGTAGAGCAGTTCGGCGAAACAGAACCCGTACTTGCAGCCTACGATCTGCACACCCGCCAGCGTGATGGCGAGCAGGAAAGCTATGCCTTGCCTGATGAGGCTGTTGCGGTTGATTCTGCACTATCCGAGGCACCCGCCGCCGTTGCTTCCGTCGCGGGCCATAAAGTTGCTGCGGCCGACGCTGGCAGCGCCTGTATTCTCGCTGTGGATGTTCGCGACCTTGCCGAGCCCAAGGGAGATCGGCCCGGGGTACTGCAGAGCAATGACTTGGTCGTTTCCATCCGTGTTCGCGGCCGCGGTGAAGAGCGGCCGAACATCGGGTTCATGATTGAACAGTCTCGCGGGGTGGGTATCACTTCGTTGGCCACCCACGAGGAGGGAGCGATTCCCGTGCGGCTCGAGGACGGGTCGTGGCAGTCGGTTCTGACATTTCCCGATTTGCCGCTGCACAGCGGAGACTACGTCATCAGCGCCTACCTTTTCGACGAAACAGGGCTGGTGGTGTACGACGAGTGGTTCCAATTCCTGCACTTCCACTTTTCTTTCCCCAAGCCCTTGCCTGGATTGGTCCGCCTGCCGCATCGCTGGGAATGATCTGGTGACGACGCTGCTGAAGCGCGCTTGGTCGCGTTGGAAGAGAGAAAGCCGGGATGCGGTGGAGGTGGTGGTGCTTCCGGGACTTGCGGCACTGCTGCCGTGGCCTGTGTGCTTTCGGCTGTTTCGGCGGATGGCGCAGTGGGCCTGGCTCTACCGGGAGAGTTGCGATGCTGCTCTGGTGCAGGCCCAGGCGAAAGGGTGGAGTGGTGCGCGTTCCGCGGAATGGCTGGCCGAGCGGAGGCTGGTGACGTTGGTCGACCACGCCGATCACTATCTCTTTCGCACCCGTTCCGCGCGATGGATGGCCCGGCACATCGATGTGGAGGGCGCATGGGAGGGCCAGGGGGGCGCCGGATTGCTGCTCACCTTCCACTGGGGTGCGGGAATGTGGGCACTCTGCCATGCACACGCAGCAGGAATGCGCGGCAACATGGTGCTGGCGGCTCCCGGCGGGCGTGATTTCGATGGGCGCTGGATCTTCGGCCGCTACGTGCGTTCACGCATGCGGTCCGTGCGGATGGCGTTGGAGCGTCCGGTGATTTTTGTGCCGGGGGGCATGCCAACCTTGCGCGAAGCCTTGCAGCGGCAGGAGCAGGTCGTCGTGGTGATCGATGTACCCGAAGACCAGGTGAACGTGACGCGGATCGCGACCATTCTGGGAGAGCCGGTCAGCGTGCCAGCCGTCCTTCCTCAACTCGCCGTCGAGCGCTCCTTGCCCACCACGGTTTTCCACATGGGGATCGACCCCGATTCGGGGCGCAGGTGTCTGAAGATCGCGCCCTTGGGGGTGTTCGACGATCCGCAGTTGCTGACCGATAAAGTGTTCGAACATTTCGACGCGGTGCTCAGGCAGCGGCCTGCGGCATGGCACTTGTGGACCGAAGCCCCCCGCTTTTTCCGGGCGCGGCCCGAAGACCGGGAGAATGCAATGACTCAGAAGGCGGTGAATTCTTGAACTGGATGAATCAGTTGCGTGAGCGTTTCGTCGGCCTGCCCCACTGGGACGCCAGCCAGATCACGGATGAATGGTTCCGCGCGCATTTCGAATACGCCGCTGACGTGGTCAACCATTGGGTCGGCGACGTGCTGAACCTCCGCGAGGCCCGCCTGCTGAATTTCGGTTGTGGCGACGGCATCACGGACTTGGCGTTGGTCCTGCGGCACGGAGCTACGGGTATCCATGGCATCGATATTCGCCAGGAATATGCGAAGCTGCCCCGGATCGCGCGGGAGCAGCTCGGAATGCCGCGCCTTCCGGCCGCGCTGACGTTCGAAACCATTGCCCCCGGTGCGCCGCTGGCGGGCCGGCGTCCATTGGTGGACGGCATCATGAGTTGGTCCACGTTCGAGCATGTGCAGCGTGGGCAATTGCTGCCGATCCTGCAGGACCTCCATGCCTGCCTGCGCCCTGGGGGATATTTCTTCATCCAGATCGAGCCGCTGTTCTATTCACCTTTCGGCTCGCACTTGCGCCGGTACGACGATGTGCCGTGGCACCACCTGCTGGTGGATGAAGAGGCGCTGTGGGAGGTGATTCGTACCCACGAAGGCCCGATCGACGCCGCCGAAACCGATTTCGGTTTTGCCGACTTCGGGCCGGAGGGCTACAAGCGGTTCGTGTTCAACGAGTATCGCGCGCTGAACCGCCTGACTGCGGATGAGTTGGTCGCGCTGACTGCGGAGGCCGGATTCCACGTCGTGCGGCAGGAGCGCCGCAATGTGCAGATGGCCATCCCGGAAGCCCTGCGTGACCGGTACCCTGAAGAATTGCTGCTCAACAACGAGATATTTCTGCTCCTGGGCAAGTAAGGGGTGCGAATTTGGTAGGGAAGGCGTGCGCTGCATGCCGCCCCTTTCCGCCTCTGCCACTGGCCTTATGCCCGATGCCGCGTCAGGCCTGCAGCCAGTTTTTCACGCGCCTTTGCCAATGCGGGGGAATGCTTCGCGCCACTCCACGCAGAACGGGCAGTGAGCGAAGGTAGACGACCGCCGACAGCAATCCCGATTTCGCTGCGGCCACAGGCGTTTCCTGGGGCAGGAAGCGTTGCAGCTCATCCGGAGAACAGGGTTGGGATTGCGTGATTGCAACCATGCCTGCGAGGTAGTCACTTGCGTATTGGAAGGAAGCAGGCGACACATACCGAGGTGGTTCGGAAGGCTGCGATTCGGACAGCGCGGGAGCTTCTCCGGTAACGAAATTCCGCTCACGCACATCGTCGAACCACGCAAGCCACTGTGCCGCCGAAGCGTCCCAGGCATGCACCCAGCTCCAAGGACGTCCGGTCAGCCGTTCGCGGAATGCGCCGATGTCAGGCACGGCGACCGGCAAGCCCGCCAGCAACGCGGCGCTCAGCGTATAGCTGTAGGTTTCCGGCCATTGGGCGGGGAACCATACCAAATCAGGCTCGAGCCATTCCAGCAACCGCTGGAGGTCTTTCTCGGCGTATTCGCCATGCACCGTGAGCCGCGCCCGCGGCTGCGTTTGCAGGCTTCGATACCCATAGCCGATCAAGTGGAAATCCACCAGTGCGTCGCGTCGTGCCGCTTCCGCCGCAACGGCCTCGAGCAGATCCGCTCCCTTGATGGCGCTGAGTGCGCCGATAACGACCACTTTCAGCCGCTGGCCACCGTGAAGTGGGCGAGGTGAGGGCGCAGGAAGTGCCAGCCGGTCCGGCAGGTCGGTATGGGGCACCGCATACACCTTGGCGGTGGGAGCGAAGGCCGCGATGCGTTGCGCTGTGTCGTGGCTTGGTGCCAGCACATGGCGGGCGCCACTCAGAAGGAGCGCATTGGCATGCCGCCATTGCGCCACCGACCCGCCCAGCGGTGCCTGCATGTCGGGGGGGCAGCAGAGGCACTGCCCCGGTCCCGCTTCGCCGACGTAGCGGTGGGCGGTACCGGTCATGGAGATGTGCGTGCAGTAGCTGTAATAGTCGTGTGCCGTGAAGTCGTAGGCCACGTCCAGCAGGTGAGGGAGGTTGCGTACCTCCTGGCCGTGCCCCAGCAGGTGGTGGAAGTGCACATGGCACACGCCGAGGCGCTGGAGCATGTGGATCAGATCGTCCTGCTGGTCGTGCAGGCGGAAGGTCAGTTCGAACCCCTCCTCCTCGCGCGCCATGCGCAGCCGCACGCTGTGCCCCGGTGCGGGCGTGAGCGTCAGGAAATGGGCCTTGTCCGCCAGGTGGGCCGCCAGTTCCCGGACATGCCGTACGGTGCCACCCGCGCGATCGTGCAGGATGTTCAGCACCACCGGCCGACCGCCTTCTGCGATGCGTGCCGCATCCAGGGCCAGGCGGTGGGGCTTTGCGGGGTCCCGCTGCACGAAGGCGTGCACATCGCGGTCATAGCTGGGGTGCAGCCGGCGCAGTGTTTCCATGGCTGCGAGCTCACGCGGGCTCTTGCTGTCGCCGAAGCTCACGCCTCCGGTGTGCAGCACGAAGGTATCCAGCAGATGCAGATTGCGCCAGCCCGCCGCCTGCGCGCGCTGGCAGAAATCGTTCTCTTCGCCGTAGCCCTTGCCGAAGTGTTCCGTGTCGAACAAGCCCACCTGCTCCAGGCAATCGCGGCGGATGTACATGCAGAAACCCACGCCCGTTGGAACGTCGACCACCGCGCCGGGGTTGGTGCGCGCGCACAGCGCATCCAGCCGGGCGGTGTCGTAGCCTGGAGGCAGACCATTGTCCTTGCAGAAGAGCGGATAGCTGCAGATCGTGGCGTTGTTGGAGAAGGGCGTCACCGACGCTACCTTCGCGTCGCCATAGGCGGCTTGCCGGATGCGGTCGAGCCAGTCGTTGGCGACTTCCGTGTCGCTGTTGAGCAGCAGCACATCGTTGCTGTCGCTGAGGGCCATCCCGCGGTTCACCGTGCCGACGAAGCCCAGGTTCTCGGCGTTCTCCAGCAGCAGGATGCGCTGGTCTCCCGCAGCGCGTTCGCGCAACCAGGCGGTCACTGCGGGTTCAGGGCTCGCGTCGTTGATGACGATGAGGCGATAAGGGGTGCGACAGGCACTCGCGAGCACCGATTCCACGCAAAGCTGCGTGTCGGCCAGCCCTCGGTACACGGGCACGATGACGTCGACCAGGTGTGCCGCCGGGGTGACAGGAACCGGCACATGCTGAGCAGCCGCCTGGACCGGGCCCGGGGCGCGGCCCAGCAGCCGGTCGATTCGCATCTTGGCGTGGACGATGGGGCGTGTCGCTCGGAACACTGTGGAGCTTTCGATGGTTCTCAGGTGGTGGGCCAGGGCGCCGAAGTCGCGTTGCATGCAACCCAGCGCATGGTGGAGCCGGGTGAGGTCGCGCTGGTACTGGGACGCGCGGGACTGCAGAGCGGACCGCTGCTCCAGCAGGGTGGCGTACTCCTGCTGCAATGCCAGATGATTCGATTCCAGCAGGCGTTTCTGCTCTTCCACCGCGTTCTTCTGCTCTTCCACTGCACGTTTCTGGTCTTCCACCGCGCGTTTCTGGCCTTCGACAGCACTTTTCTCCTGGGTCAATGCCTGCCGGATCGCATCCATCTCTGCATTCAGGCGCACTTGCGTCGCATGGTTTTCGTCCTGGAGGGCGGCAATGCGTTCCTGAAGCGGCAGCACGGTGCCGGAGAGCGCGACGTAGTCGGCCGACATGGGCCAGCCCAGGTCCACCTCCAGGCTCGCGCCTTCGCCAGCACTGCCAAAGGCATCGACCGGAATGGGCAACTGCATCCAGGGGTCTTCACCGGTCAGCAGCAACAGGCTTGCCGCGGAAGCCGCCGGCATGGCCTGGAGGTCCCAGGCGATCTGCTGGTGCGGCATGCTTGCGAGCAGCGGCCGGGCATCGGGCGTGGCCTGCCAAGACCATGCGGCGCTGCCATCCGGAGCGCGGAGCGTGAGCCCGTGCAGGTGCAGGAAACCCGGCCGGTCGGCCGGATCCAGGCGCAGCTGCGTGATGGGGTCGGCGGATGCCGGCAGATCGAACCGCAGGGTTTGCCGGTGCGATCCGATCACTCCCCGGGCCGTGAGTTTGTGGTCTTCCGCGAAACCGTCGCGCGTGCCCCAGTACAACTGGGCCGTGAACAATGCCTGGGCGGGCGAGGTCTCCGCATCCGTGCCTGCAGTGTTGGCGACCACTTCGTCCGCTGGCCGCGCGATGCCGATGAACTGGTAGGCCATGGCATCCGGGGCGGCCAGCAGGTGCCGCGCCACGGCGGGAGGCAGCTTGTCGAACGCGGCGTCGAATTCAGACTCGGGCACTTCGCGCCGGATGGTGTCGATACCGTCGAGTGCCCACCGCTCTTCGCCCAGGAAACGGGCCAGCGAACGCCGGGTGAAGAAGCGCAGATGGGTGCGGTCCAGCAGGCCTTCTTCGCGGTAGCGGAATTCACCTTGCAGCAGTTCTGCCACCAGGCCGCAATAGCCCGCGTTGGGCACGGAAATCAGCAGGCGGCCTGCCGGGGCCAGAAGCTGGCGGCACTGCTCCAAGACCTGCTCGGGGCGGCGCAGATGTTCCAGCACGTCGGCGCAGACGATGTAGTCGTAGCGTTGCCCGGTAAAAACGGTAACGAGGTCGCAGGTTTCGAGGTCATCGACCACCACGCGGCGGTAGTGGGGCCGTGCGTGGACGGCTTCGGCTTCGCTCCAGGTCACGCCATCGCTGGTCGCGCCGCGGGTTTCCTTGAGATATTGCCCCAGGGCGCCGCTGCCGCAGCCCAGGTCCAGCACGGTGGCGCCTTCGTGGATCTGATCTGCCAGGACGGAAAGGGAGGTGCGTTCATCGGGTCGGATGCTGCGCAGATAGACGTGCAGATCCTCGATTGTTTGGGTCATCCCGGGATTATGACGGGCGCATGAAGTGCGCCTGCCGGGCATACGTAGCGTCCTCCTACAGGGCTGTCGGCCGAGGGAGACGACAATACCCGGTTCATGACAATAAACTCCCACACGGCTGGCGGCCTGGCGGTATCGGTCGTCAGCCACGGCCACGGCCCGCTTCTGCGCGACATGCTCCACGGCATGGCGCGCTGCTGTCGGGGCAGTGTGACCCGTGTGGTGCTGACCTTGAACATCCCCGAGCCGGTGCCTGCGCCGCCCGATGGAGCAGGATGGCCCTTCGTCCTGGAGGTGCGCAGCAACCCCGCGCCGCTGGGTTTCGGCGCCAACCACAACCGCGCTTTGGCCGGAGCCGGCGAGCCCTACGTGGGCGTCGTGAACCCGGACATCGCCTTCCTCGATGACGATCCCTTCGCCCCGCTGCGCCGCGCGGCTGCCGCGCCGGGCGTCGGTTGCGCCTACCCCGAGCAGGTGGACGGGCAGGGCGCCGTGCAGGATGCCGAGCGTGAACTGCCGACCCCGTCCGCGCTGTGGCGCAGGCGCGTGCTGAAGCGTTCGGACCGCCGGCGCGACTGGGTGAATGCGGCATTCCTGCTTTTCCCGACGGCTGCCTGGAAGGCTGCCGGTGGCTTCGACGAGCGGTATTTCATGTATTGCGAGGATGTGGATCTGTGCCTGCGACTGCGCCTGCAGGGCCTGTCCCTGGTGAAGGTGCCCGTGCGGGTGGGCCACGTGGGGCAGCGTGCGAGCCGCCGCCGCGGCGCGCACCTTGCCTGGCATATCCGGAGCCTCTTCCGGCTGTGGGCGTCGCCGGTGTATCGCCAGGCGCGAGCTTTGTTGCGTGCGGATACAGCCGAACCGCGTAGGATCGGCGCCCCATGATCTGGTTGTCTCTGGTCAGCTTTCTGGTGACGGCCCTGACCGCTGCCTGCATCGTCCGTTGGGGGCGGGGGCACGCCGCGAATTATGGCGAGGCCATGCCGCAGCGTTTCCATCTGGGCGATGTGCCCCGGCTCGGTGGCGCTGCGCTGCTGGCCGGCATGGGCGTCAGCTGGGCGCTGGGTGCGTTCCAGTCGCTCTGGCTGGGAGACCCGGGTTCGCTGCGGCTCGGCTCCTGGGTGGGCTGGTGGCTGGCGTCCCTGCTGCCCGCGGCCATCGGCGGCCTGCTCGAAGACATGACGCAACGGCTCACGGTGCGCTACCGGCTGCTGCTCACGGCGATGTCCGGTGGGGTGGCGCTGATGGTGCTCAACATGAACCTGCCCCGGCTGGGCCTGCCCTGGCTCGATGCCCATCTGGTCGAGATGCCCTGGGTGGGCATGGCCATCGTGGTGTTGGCCGTGGCGGGGCTTCCGCATGCGTTCAATATCATCGACGGCTACAACGGGCTGGCCGCGATGGTGGCGCTCATCGTCTGCCTGGCGCTGGCCCACGTGAGCCTGCAGGTGGGTGACCGCGCGCTGGCATCGCTGCTGATCTGCACGGCGGCCGCCACCATGGGGTTCCTGGTATGGAACTACCCGCGGGGGATGCTGTTCGCGGGCGACAGCGGGGCCTATATCTGGGGGGTGATGATCGCCCTCAGCAGCATCGCGCTGGTGCAGCGCAACCGCGAGGTTTCTCCGTGGTTCCCGATGCTGCTGCTGATGTATCCGGTGTGGGAGACCCTGTTCTCCAGCTACCGCAAGCTGGTGAGGGGGGTGTCGCCGGGCGTCGCCGATGCGCTGCATTTCCACCAGTTGATCTACCGCCGCATCGTGCGCGGCGTCTTCCACGACGACGAATCGCGGCGCGTGCTCATGCGCAACAACCGCACCTCGCCCTACCTGTGGGGTTTCACCATGCTCACCGTGGTGCCGGCCGTGCTCTTCTGGAGCAACACGCCCATGCTGATGGTGTTCTGCGGCCTGTTCGGCCTGACCTACGTGACGGCGTACCTGGCCATCGTGCGATTCAAGGTGCCAGCCTGGCTGCGGCACTGAGCCCCGGGCCTGGCACCCGCCCGACCCGCGCGGGTGGCCGCGCCCGACGCCGCCGCGGGTGGAGCGGGCACAATGCGGTTTTTCCAACCCCCGTGCAGCCCCTGTTTTTCACGTCGAGCGTTCCTCCATGACCGATCTGCAATCCATCGCCCCCCGGGACAAGGCCGAGATCCTGGCCCAGGCACTGCCCTACATCCGCAAGTTCCACGGCAAGACCATCGTCATCAAGTACGGCGGCAATGCCATGACCGACCCGGCGCTGCAGGCCGATTTCGCCGAGGACGTGGTGCTCCTCAAGCTGGTCGGCATGAACCCCGTGGTGGTGCACGGCGGCGGCCCGCAGATCGAGACCGCGCTCAAGCGTCTGGGCAAGCAGGGCCACTTCATCCAGGGCATGCGGGTGACCGATGCCGAAACCATGGAAGTGGTCGAGTGGGTGCTGGCCGGCGAGGTGCAGCAGGACATCGTGGGCCTGATCAACCAGGCCGGCGGCAAGGCCGTGGGCCTGACGGGGCGCGACGGCGGCCTGATCCGCGCGCGCAAGCTCAAGCTGGCCGACAAGGACGATCCGACCAAGGAGCACGACATCGGTCAGGTGGGCGACATCGTCTCCATCGATCCCAGCGTGGTCAAGGCACTGCAGGACGATGCCTTCATCCCCGTGATCAGCCCGCTGGGCTTCGGCGAGGACAACGAGAGCTTCAACATCAACGCCGACGTGGTCGCCAGCAAGCTGGCCTCGGTGCTCAAGGCCGAGAAGCTCATGATGCTCACCAACATCCCGGGCGTGCTGAACAAGGCGGGCGAGCTGATCACCGAACTCACGGCCCGCGAGATCGACGAACTGGTGGACGACGGCACCATCTCGGGCGGCATGCTGCCCAAGCTGGCCGGCGCCATCGATGCGGCCAAGAGCGGCGTCAATTCGGTGCACATCGTGGATGGCCGCGTACCCCATGCCATGCTGCTGGAGATCCTGACCGAACAGGCGTACGGCACCATGATCCGCAGCCACTGATAGGCATGGCTTCCACGGTGGCTGCCGGCGGACCGGGACCGACCCGCCGGCTCCACGGATAGGGCCGGCGAACGCGATGCGCCTCCTGCTGGTCGAAGACGACGTGATGCTGGCCAGCGGGATCAAGCTGGGCCTGACCGATGCCGGCTATGCCGTCGACTGGGTGGGCAGCGGCGAGCGCGCCGAGGAAGTGCTGCGCGGCGAAACCTTCGACGCCGCGATCATCGACATCGGCCTGCCCGGCATGGATGGCCTGGAACTCACCCGCTGCCTGCGCCGCCCGGACATGGCCAACCCGTCGATGCCGGTGCTGATCCTCACTGCGCGCGATGCCTTGCACGACCGCGTGCAGGGCCTGGACCTGGGCGCCGACGACTACATGGTCAAGCCCTATGAACTGCCCGAGCTGCTGGCCCGGCTGCGGGCGTTGCTGCGCCGCTCGCAGGCGGCCACCACCGCGGTGCTGAGCTTCGGGCCGCTGGAGCTGGACACCGCCGGCCGGAGCGTGAGCGTGCGTGGCCCCGCGGCGGAGGGCGGGCTGGCCGTGCGGCAGACGATCGAGCTGGGCCCGCGCGAATGGACGGTGCTGGAGTACCTGATGATCCATGCCCCGAAGCCGGCCAGCAAGGAGAAGCTGGTGCAGGCGCTGACCGGCTGGGACAAGGAGATCACGCCGAACGCCGTGGAGGTGTACGTGTCGCGGCTGCGCGGCAAGCTCGAGCCCAGCGGCGTGGCGCTGCGCTCCATCCGGGGCTTCGGCTACCGGCTGGAGCTGCGCCTGCCGGGGGCCGCCTGAGCGCTCTGCACGGCAACGGGCACGCGGGCATTCCGGCAGCCGCTGCCCTACTTTTTTCTCTGCCTGCCCTTTTTCCAGCCCATTCCCCCACCATGACGTCCGCCCTGCGCAATCGCCTGCTGCTGCTGCTGGTGCTGCCGCTGTGCGTGCTGGCCCTCGTGGGGGCGTGGCTGGACTACCGGTCTGCGGACGAGGCGGCCAGCCGCCACGACCAGCGGCTGATGCGCCTGTTGCCCGCGCTGGCCGATTCGGTCGTGGCGCCCCCGCTGCGCGACGGCGGGGCGCCGGTGCTGCTGCTGGCCCCGCCGGTGGAAGAGTTCCTGCGCCAGAACGCCGGCTACGCGGGCTACAGCGTGCAGGACCTGTCGGGCCGCATCCTGCTGGGCGACCACTGGGTCTACAGCGCGGTGCCGCCCACGCACGATCCGGAATTCCACAGCGCCGAGTACGACAGCGTCACGTACCGCATCGCGGTGCAGCGCACCCGGACGGGGGCCGGCGAGCTGGTGGTGGCGCTGGCCGATGGCTCCGATCCGCGGCAGCAGTGGGGCAAGCAGATGCTGCTGCGCGTGCTGCTGCCCAACCTCGTGCTGGTGGCGGCGGCGGGTCTGGCCATCCACTGGGCGGTGCGGCGGGCCTTCAAGCCGCTGGTGGACTTGGCCGAGGCGGTGGAGCGGCGCTCTCCGCGCGACCTGAGCCCGATTTCCGAGGCAGCGTCCCCAGCCGAAGTGCGGCCCCTCGTGAATTCGCTCAACCGGCTGTTCGCCCTGGTGAACGCGCAGACCGAGGGCCAGCGACGCTTCGTGGCCGATGCCGCCCACCAGCTGCGCACCCCGTTGGCCGGGCTGCAGGCGCAGGTGGAGGCCTGGGCCCTTTCTGCGCGGGCGGCGGGCAGGGTGCGGGAGGGGGCAGTGCAGGGTTTGGAGTCAAAAGGCATCCATGCCGCCGGATCCATTGAAAAGTCTGCTATTGTTTTGGGAGCAGAGGAGATCGAAAAGCTCCGGCATGCAGCGCGCCGCACCTCCAAGCTGGCTCACCAGTTGCTGGCCCTCTCGCGTGCCGATGCGGGCGGGCTGGACGGCCAGCCGATGCAGCGCGTGGACCTCAAGGCCCTGTGTGAAAGCATCCTGGAGGCGTTCCTCGATGCCGCCACCGCCAAGGGCCTGGACCTTGGCCTGGAGGTCGCCCCCGCCCAGGCGAGCGGCCATGGCTGGCTGCTGCGGGAGCTGCTCTCCAACCTGGTGGACAACGCCATCAAGTACACGCCCGAGGGCGGGAGCGTGACCCTGCGCTGCGGCCTGGGTGCCGGTGGCGCCGCCTTCCTGCAGGTCGAGGACGATGGGCCCGGGATCGCCGAATCCGAGCGCGGCCGGGTGCTGCAGCGCTTCTACCGTGTGCCCGGGGCGGCCGGCGAGGGCACGGGCCTGGGGCTGGCGATCGCCGACGAGATCGCCCGGGTGCATGGCGGTGCGCTGCAACTCGGCGCCGGGGCGCAGGGGCGCGGGCTGCTCGCCACCGTGTCGATTCCCACGGGGTCGGCCTAGCGGGTGCTGCAAAAAGAGGCAGCAGGACCCTGTGCGAGAATCAATTGCACACAGCTGTTGCTCCATGCAAGACACCGTTCCATCCCCTTCCGACGACAGCGCCGTGGCCGAGGCCGCGACGGCCTCCGGGCCCGCGCCGGCGCCCCGCCGCAGGCCCAAGCCCGGCGAGCGGCGGGTGCAGATCCTGCAGGCGCTCGCCGCCATGCTGGAGCAGCCCGGCTCGGACCGCATCACCACCGCCGCGCTGGCGGCCCGGCTGGAGGTCAGCGAAGCCGCCCTGTACCGGCACTTCGCCAGCAAGGCGCAGATGTTCGAGGGACTGATCGATTTCATCGAGCAGTCGGTGTTCTCGCTGATCGGCCAGATCATGGAGCGCGAAGGCCCGGCAGCGGAAGATGCCGTCCCTGCGGACGGCGCGCGCCGCGCGGCCCGGGTGGTCGCCATGGTGCTGCAGTTCGGCGAGCGCAACCCGGGCATGGTGCGCGTGATGGTCGGCGACGCGCTGGTTTTCGAGCACGAGCGCCTGCAACAGCGCATGAACCAGTTCTTCGACCGGATCGAATCCACGCTGCGCCAGTGCCTGCGCCCGGCCGCCGAGGCCGCGGGCTCTGCCACGCCGACGGCCGATGCCCATCTGCGCGCCGCCGCGCTCTGCGACCTCGTGCGCGGCCGGCTCCAGCGCTACGCGCGCACCGGCTTGCGCCGCGTGCCCACCGAACACCTCGACGCCACGCTCGCGCTGCTGCTGTAGCGCCTCCCTGCAGGCGCGCAGGCGGGTGCGTGGGCATGTCTCGGTGTTTACCCTGAAACCCGGCCAGCCGCCCGCCCGGGGCTGGCGTGCGGGATTCCTTTTGCTGCAAAATAGCACGATCGTTCGTTTTATTTCGTGCTACCTGTGTCGTCCACCATCTCCATCAAAACCCCGCGAGCGGCCACCACGCGGGAAGGCCGTGCGCTCCAGAAGGGCCAGCAGACCAAGGCGGCCATCGTCGATGCCGCGCTGGGGCTGGCCACGCACATCGGGCTGGAGGGGCTGTCCATCGGCGCGCTGGCCGACGTGACCGGCATGAGCAAGTCGGGCGTCTTCGCGCACTTCGGCTCGCGCGAGGAGCTGCAGATCTCCGTGGTGCGCGAATACCACATGCGCTTCGAGCAGGAAGTGTTCTATCCCGCCATGTCGGCGTCGCGCGGCCTGCCGCGCCTGCGCGCGCTCTTCGACAACTGGATGAAGCGCACGTCCATCGAAATCGATTCGGGTTGCATCTACATCAGCGGCGCGGTGGAGTTCGACGACCGCACGGGCCCCGTGCGCGACGCACTCGCCAATTCCGTGCTGACCTGGCATGCCGCCATGCGCCGCGCCATCGACCAGTGCAAGGAGCTGGACGAAGTGCGCGCCGACGTGGATTCCGACCAGATGCTCTTCGAGATCCACGGCCTCATCCTCGCGCTCCACTACGAGGCGCGCTTCCTGCAGACGCCCGGCTCCATCGACCGCGCCAACGCCGGCTTCGACAACATCCTCGCCCGCTGCGCCGTCCGGCCCGCGGGCGGCTGAGTTCCTGTTTTCGCGTTTTCCCCAGACATCCGCTTCCACCCATCCAAAAGCACCGTTCCAAGGAGTCCCCCACATGCCGATCTACACGCCCCCCCTGCGCGACATGCAATTCGTCCTCCACGAGGTCTTCCAGGTCACGGAGGAGTTCAAGGCGATCCCCCGGCATGCGGAGGTCGATGCCGACACGGTCAATGCCGTGCTGGAAGAGGCCGGCAAGTTCGCTGCGGGCGTGGCGTTTCCGCTGAACATCAGCGGCGACGAGGAAGGCTGCCACCTCGACAAGGCGACGCATGAAGTCACCACGCCCAAAGGCTTCAAGGAGGCCTACGGGCAGTACGTGGAGGGCGGCTGGGCGGCGCTGTCGTGCGAGCCCGAGTACGGCGGACAGGGCCTGCCGTTCGTGCTCAACCAATGCCTCTACGAAATGCTCAACAGCGCCAACCAGGCCTG
The DNA here is from genome assembly GCF_900112675.1 of Paracidovorax konjaci. Lineage (GTDB taxonomy): Bacteria > Pseudomonadota > Gammaproteobacteria > Burkholderiales > Burkholderiaceae_C > Paracidovorax > Paracidovorax konjaci. The sequence goes on from NZ_FOMQ01000002.1 coordinate 56,930, forward strand.
GACGATGTACCCCGGCCTGTCGCATGGCGCGTACGAAGCCCTGCATGCGCACGGCACGCCCGAGCAGAAGAAGCTCTACCTGCCCAAGCTGACCAGCGGCGAGTGGACCGGCACGATGTGCCTGACCGAGCCCCACTGCGGCACCGACCTGGGACTGCTGCGCACCAAGGCCGAGCCCGTGGCGGGCGCGCCCGAAGGCACCTACAAGATCACCGGCAACAAGATCTTCATCAGCGCGGGCGAGCACGACTTCACCGAGAACATCGTGCACCTGGTGCTGGCCCGCCTGCCCGATGCGCCCAAGGGCAGCAAGGGCATCAGCCTGTTCGTCGTGCCCAAGTTCAACGTGAACGCCGATGGCTCGCTGGGCGAGCGCAATCCGATCTTCTGCGCGGGCCTGGAGCACAAGATGGGCATCCACGGCAACGCGACGGCGCAGATCGCCATCGACGGTGCCATCGGCACGCTGGTGGGCCAGCCGCACAAGGGCCTCGCCGCGATGTTCGTGATGATGAACGCCGCGCGCCTGGGCGTGGGCAACCAGTCGCTGGGCCTGACGGAAGTGGCCTTCCAGAACGCGCTGGCCTACGCGAAGGACCGCACGCAGATGCGCAGCCTCTCGGGCACCAAGGCCAAGGACAAGGACGCCGACCCGATCATCGTGCATCCCGACGTGCGCAAGATGCTGCTCACGGCCAAGGCCTATGCCGAGGGGGCGCGCGCGCTGCAGATCTACTGCACGCTGCTGCTGGACAAGGCGCACAGCCATCCCGACGAGAAGGTGCGCAAGGACAGCGACGAACTCGTCGCGCTGCTCACGCCCATCGTCAAGGCCTTCATCACCGACAACGGCCACATCGCCACCAACGCGTGCATGCAGGTCTTCGGCGGCCATGGCTTCATCAAGGAATGGGGCATGGAGCAGTTCGTGCGGGACAACCGCATCAACATGATCTACGAAGGCACCAACACCATCCAGTCGCTGGACCTGCTGGGCCGCAAGATCCTGGGCAACAACGGTGCGACGCTCAAGAAGTTCGGCAAGCTGGTGGGCAAGCTGGTCGAAGAGGAGGGCGTGAACGAGAAGATGGCCGAATTCATCAACCCCATCGCCTACCTGGGCGACCAGATGACCAAGTTCACCACCGAGATCGGCTTCAAGGGATTCCAGAACCCCGACGAAGTCGGCGCTGCCGCCGTGGATTACCTGCGCGTGGCGGGCCACCTCGTGTTCGGCTACATGTTCGCGCGCATGGCGCAGGTGGCGCTGCGCAAGATCGCCGCCGGCGACACCGATCCGTTCTACCAGGCCAAGCTGCAGACGGCACGCTTCTATTTCGCCAAGCTGTTCCCCGAGACGGCCACCCTGATGCGCACGGCGCGCGCCGGCTCCAAGCCGCTCATGGACACCGACGCGGCCCTGGCCTGACGCCGGAAGCCTCCCGCCCTTGTTTGAACAAAAACGCACGGATGTCGCCATGAAATCTACATTGTTTGCTATTGTTTTGGTAGCGTCCGCGCTGCCGTCCTGGGCCCAGGTCTCCCCGGTGGGGACCTGGCGCAGCATCGATGACAAGAGCGGCGAGGCCAAGGCAGAGATCCGTATCGCCGAGGCGGACGGCACCCTGTCGGGCCGCATCGAGAAGTCGCTCAAGAAGGACACCAAGCCCGATGCCACCTGCACCGAATGCTCGGACGACCGCAAGGGCCAGCCCATCGCCGGCCTGGAGATCATCCGCGGCGGCAAGAAGGCCGAAGGCAAGGACGTCTGGGAGGGCGGCAAGATCCTCGACCCCGAGAACGGCAAGGAATACCGCGCCAGCTTCACGCCCATCGAGGGCGGCGCCAAGCTGGAAGTGCGCGGCTACCTGGGCCCGTTCTGGCGCACCCAGGTCTGGCAGCGCGTGCAGTAGGCGCGGCCCGCAAAACGCTTCCGGCGCCGTTGCCGCGCGTTGCTGACCGACCGGCGCTGCCTGCGGCGCGGAGCCCCGCCAGAACCGCTTTGCCGCGTCGTGCCGACCGCTCTCCACCAATCCACAAGAAATCCACCATGTCCCGATTCCAAGTGAAGAAAGTCGCCGTGCTCGGCGCGGGCGTGATGGGCGCGCAGATCGCCGCCCACCTCGCCAACGTGAAGGTTCCCGTGGTGCTGTTCGACCTGCCTGCCAAGGAAGGCCCGAAGAACGGCATCGTCACCAAGGCCATCGAGGGGCTCAAGAAGCTCAAGCCCGCGCCGCTGGGCGTGGTGGACGATGCCGCCCTCATCGGCCAGGCCAATTACGAAGAGCATCTGGAGCAGTTGCGCGAATGCGACCTCATCATCGAGGCCATCGCGGAGCGCATGGACTGGAAGCTCGACCTCTACCGGAAGATCGCTCCGTTCGTCGCGCCGACCGCCATCGTGGCGTCCAACACCTCGGGGCTGTCGATCACGAAGCTCAGCGAGGCGCTGCCCGATGCCATCAAGCCGCGCTTCTGCGGCATCCACTTCTTCAACCCTCCGCGCTACATGGCGCTGGTGGAATTGATCGACACGCCCACGACACGGCCCGAAGTGCTCGACCAGCTCGAAGCCTTCGTGACCAGCGGCCTGGGCAAGGGCGTGGTGCGCGCGCACGACACGCCCAACTTCATCGCCAATCGCGTCGGCATCGCCGGCATGCTGGCGACGATGAAGGAAGTGGAGAACTTCGGCCTCACCTTCGACGTGGTGGACGACCTCACGGGCAAGAAGCTCGGCCGCGCCAGCAGCGGCACCTTCCGCACGGCCGACGTGGTGGGCCTGGACACCATGGCCCACGTCATCAAGACCCTGCAGGACAACCTGACCGAGGAGACCGACCCGTTCTACGGCAGCTTCGGCACGCCCGAAGTGTTGGCCAAGCTCATCGAGATGAAGAACCTCGGCCAGAAATCCAAGGCCGGCTTCTACAAGAAGGTGGGCCGCGACATCCTGCGCTTCGACCTGGAAAGCGGTGAGTACGTACCCGGCGGCCAGAAGGCCGACGAGGTCTATGGCCGCATGCTGAAGAAACCCGCGGGCGAGCGCCTGAAGCTGCTGCGCAACGCCGAGGGCGCGCAGGGCCGCTTCCTGTGGGCCATCCTGCGCAACAGCTTCCACTACGCCGCCGTGCACCTCGCCACGATCGCCGACAACGCCCGCGACGTGGACCAGGCCATGCGCTGGGGCTTCGGCATGAAGCAGGGCCCGTTCGAGCTGTGGCAGGAGGCCGGCTGGCTCGATGTGGCGAAGATGATCCAGGAGGACATCGACGCCGGCAAGGCGCTCAGCAAGGCGCCGCTGCCCGAGTGGGTGTTCAAGGGCCCGGTGGCCGAAGCCGGTGGGGTCCACACGGCCGAAGGCTCGTGGAGCGCCTCGAAGGGGGCGTTCGTGCCGCGCCGCCAGTTGCCGGTGTATGGGCGCCAGCACTTCCCCGAGAAGCTGCTTGGCGAAAGCCTGCCCGACTGGCGCAAGGCTGGCACCACGGTGGCCGAGTCCGATGCGCTGCGCACCTGGACCCTCGACGGGCACGCGAGCCCCTCCGGCAGCCGGATCCTCATCGCGAGCATCAAGAGCAAGATGCACGCGATCAGCCCCGACGTGATGGAAGGGCTCGTCGAAGCCGTCGATACCGCCGAGCGCGAATACGACGGCCTGGTGATCTGGTCCGGTGACGCGCCCTTCAGCGTGGGCGCCGACCTGGCCGCCACGATGCCGGCCTTCGTGGTCGCGGGCATCTCGGCCATCGAGGGCGTGGAGCAGGAACTGCAGAACCTCATGCTGCGCCTGCGCTATGCCCAGGTGCCCGTGGTGTCCGCCATCCATGGCATGGCGCTGGGCGGCGGCTGCGAGCTGGCCGTCTATTCGGCGCGCCGCGTGGCGCACATGGAGAGCTACATCGGCCTCGTCGAAGTGGGCGTGGGTCTGGTGCCGGGCGCCGGCGGACTGACCTACATCGCCCGCCGTGCAGCCGAGAACGCGGCCGCCTCCACGGGCAAGGACCTGCTGCCGTTCCTGACCGAAGGCTTCACCGCCGCGGCCATGGCCAAGGTGGGCACCAGCGCGCTGGAGTCCCGCAAGCTCGGCTACCTGCTGGAGAGCGACGTCGTCGTGCCGCACAAGGACGAGGTGCTGTTCGTCGCGCTGAACGAAGCCCGCGCCATGGCCGCGAGCGGCTGGCGCGCGCCGCACCGGCGCCTGTTCCCCGTGGCGGGCCGCAGCGGCATCGCCACCATCCGCGGCTCGCTGGTGAACATGCGCGACGGCGGATTCATCAGCGACCACGACCAGCACATCGCCACGCTGATCGCAGAGATCGTCTGCGGCGGCGACGTGGATGCCGGCACGCTGGTGAGCGAGGAATACCTGATGGCCCTGGAGCGCAAGGCGTTCTGCAGCCTGATCCAGCATCCGAAGACGCAGGAGCGCATCCTGGGCATGCTCAACACCGGCAAGCCGCTGCGCAATTGAATGCAAGCCCCGAGCCGCCTCGCGCCGTTCGCCGGCCCGCCGCTGCAGCGCGGTGGATGCCGCGGCCACGGCGCCGGCTGCGGGACCAACAGATAAGGACATCGATCATGAAGCAAGTGCAAGACGCATACATCGTCGCCGCTACGCGCACGCCCATCGGCAAGTCGCACCGGGGCTACCTCCGCAACATGCGGCCCGACGACCTGCTGGCCACCACCCTGAAAAGCGCGCTGGCCCAGGTGCCCGGGCTGGACCCGGCCGCCATCGAGGACATCGTCTGCGGCTGCGCCATTCCCGAAGCCCAGCAGGGCTTGAACGTGGCCCGCATCGCCGCCGTGCTGGCGGGCCTGCCCACGGGCGTGGGCGGCATCACCGTGAACCGTTTCTGCGCCTCGGGCCTGTCGGCGGTACAGATGGCCGCCGACCGCATCCGTGTGGGCGAGGCCGAGGTGATGATCGCCGCGGGCGTGGAGAGCATGAGCATGGTGCCCATGATGGGCAACAGCCCCAGCCTCTCGCCGAGCATCTTCGCGCGGGACGGCGACGTGGGCATCGCCTACGGCATGGGCCTCACGGCCGAGAAGGTGGCGCAGCAGTGGAAAGTCTCTCGGGAAGACCAGGACGCGTTCGCGCTGCAGTCGCACCAGCGTGCGCTGAAGGCGCAGCAGGCCGGCGAGTTCACCGACGAGATCACGCCCATCGAGGTGACCGATCGCACGGCCGACCTGGCCACGGGCGAGTCCGTCGCCAGGACGCGCACGGTGTCGCTCGATGAAGGCGCACGCCCGGACACCAGCCTGGAAGGCCTCGCCAAGCTCAAGACCGTGTTCGCGGCGCGTGGCTCGGTGACGGCGGGCAACAGCTCGCAGACCAGCGACGGGGCGGGTGCGCTGATCCTGGCCAGCGAGTCGGCGGTGAAGCGCTTCGGCCTGACCCCGCTCGCACGCTTCGTGAGCTACGCCAGCAAGGGCGTGCCGCCGGCCATCATGGGCATCGGACCGATCGAGGCCATTCCGGCCGCGCTGCGCTATGCGGGTCTGAAGCAGGACGACATCGACTGGTATGAGCTGAACGAAGCCTTCGCGGCGCAGTCGCTCGCCGTGGTGCGCCAGCTGGGCCTGGACCCCTCCAGGGTCAATCCGATGGGCGGCGCCATCGCGCTGGGCCACCCGCTGGGCGCCACGGGGGCCATCCGCTCGGCCACGGTGGTGCATGCCCTGCGGCGCCACAACCTCAAGCGCGGCATGGTGACCATGTGCGTGGGCATGGGGCAGGGCGCTGCAGGCATCTTCGAGCGCGTCTGAGCGAGAAAGAAAGCCCCCGCCGGGCCGGGCGCGTCACTTGCATGACGGCCCGGCCCGGCGTTCGTCGGCACACTGGAGCCCCACACCATGACCGTTGCTGCTGCTGCCTCTTCCCCTCCCACCCATCCGCTCGACGACGCGCTGGTGCTCGGCGCCGTGGCCCCGGGCCAGTACACCGCACGCACGTCGCCGGCCTACTGGAACATGGTCGGACCGTTCGGCGGCATCACGGCCGCCACATTGCTGCGCGCCGTGCTCCAGCACCCGGACCGGCTGGGCGATCCGCTGTCGCTCACCGTGAACTACGCGGGCGCCATTGCCGAAGGCGAGTTCACCGTGCAGGCGTTGCCCGTGCGCACCAACCGCTCGACCCAGCACTGGACCCTGTCCATCCTGCAACCCGGAGCCGACGGTGCGCCGGTCGTGACCACCACGGCCACCGCCGTGACCGCGGTGCGGCGCGAGACCTGGAGCCTTCCGGACACGCCCATGCCGGAAACGCAAGGTCCCGAGGGGCTGGAGCGTGTCACGCGCGGCATGCCCGTGCAATGGCTGGACCGCTACGACCTGCGGCCCGTATCGGGAGCATTGCCCGTGCATTGGGACGGCGGCAGCGGCGACAGCAGCCTGAGCCGGCTCTGGATGCGCGATGAGCCTGCGCGCCCGCTCGACTTCTGCGCGCTCGCCGCCCTGGCCGATGTATTCTTCCCGCGGGTGTGGCTGCGCCGCGCACGCCAGGTGCCCGCCGGAACCGTGTCGCTCACGGTGTACTTCCATGCCAGCAGCGAGCAACTGGCAGCCACGGGCAGCGGCCACCTGCTGGGGCAGGCGCGGGCGCAGGAGTTCCGCAACGGCTTTTTCGACCAGACGGCGCAGCTCTGGAACCAGCGCGGCACCATGCTCGCGAGCAGCCACCAGATCGTCTACTACAAAGAGTGAGCCGCTCCGGCGGGCCAGGCACGGTGCCGGTGCCGTGGGCGCGCCATCTTGCTCTTTCCCTCTTCTTTTTTCTCCCGTTCCGCAGGAGCCCCGCATGACCGAAAACCAGGACATCCTCGTACACACCGAATCGGGCGTGACGACCATCACCTTCAACCGTGTGGAGAAAAAGAACTCCATCACACGCGCCATGTATGCCGCGCTCGCCGACGCTTTCGAGGCCGTGGCCCAGGATGCTGCCGTGCGCGTGGTGGTGCTGCAGGGCGACGTGGCCATCTTCAGCGCCGGCAACGACATCGGGGACTTCCTCAACAACCCGCCCTCCACGCAGGAGTCGCCGGTCTTTCGCTTCCTGCGCGCCATCGCGACCTTTCCGAAGCCGGTGGTGGCGGCGGTGTGCGGACCGGCCGTGGGCATCGGCACGACGATGCTCTTCCATTGCGACCTGGTCTACGCCGGAGACAACGCGGCTTTCTCCATGCCGTTCGTGAACCTGGGGCTCTGCCCCGAAGCCGCTTCCAGTCTGCTCGTACCCCGCATGATGGGTTACCACCGGGCAGCCGAAGCGCTGTTGCTGGGCGAACCGTTCATGGCGGAGGCCGCGCTCGAAGTGGGCCTGGTCAACCGCGTCGTGCCGCCGACGGAATGCAACATGGTGGCGCAGACCCAGGCCCGCAAGCTGGCCTCCAAGCCGCTGTCGTCGCTGGTGGAGACCAAGCGCCTCATGAAGAAGGACCAGACCGCTGCCGTGCTGGAGCGCATGGCGGAAGAGGGCGCCAGCTTCGGCCGCATGCTCCAGGAACCCGCCGCCCGCGAAGCCTTCACCGCGTTCATGGAAAAACGCCGCCCTGACTTCAGCGCCAGCTGAAGGCAGGGGCCCGCAGGGCCGGCCGGCGCGGCCGGCGGAAGGTTTTTGTCGAAAACGTCGCCTGACCTCGCCAACGGCTCAGAGCCAGGAATGTGCAACGCCCTGCAACTCGACAGGTTGCGAACGCCAAGGCATCGCGTAGGTATGTGAGAATGCGGACTATCAAAATTCCGCAATGAGGAATCTTCGTTTTTCGGGGGCCTCACGCATTGCCCATGGCCCAAAACGTTTCCGTCTTCGACATGCTCGCGCTCCAGCATTTGTGGAGCAGCGCGGAAATGCGCACCATCTTCTCGGAGGAAGAGCGCATACGGGCATGGCTGAAGGTCGAGAGCGCGGTAGCGCGCGCCCAGGGCAGCCTGGGCATCATTCCTGCGCAGGCCGCCCGGCGCATCGTGGAGGGAGCGGCCGATTTCTGTCCGGACATCGAATCCATGGCGAGCGGAATCCGCACGCTGCGGCACTCCCTGGTACCGTTCCTGAGGCAGCTGCAGGGCCACATCGGCGAAGAAGGTGAGTGGCTGCACCACGGCATCACGACGCAGGACGTGATCGATACCGGCATGGTGCTGCAGATGCGGCAGGCGCACCGGGTCTATCTGCGGGATATCGACCGCGTTGCAGACCAACTCATCCGGCTCGCGCGGCTGCACTGCGACACCATCATGGTGGGGCGCACCCACGGCATGCACGCCCTGCCCACCACCTTCGGGCACAAATGTGCGGTCTGGCTCGATGAGATGTCGCGGCACCGCGCCCGGCTGTTGGAATGCGAATCCCGGGTGTTCGTCGGCATGCTGGGCGGAGCGGTCGGAACGCAGGCCGGCCTGGGGCCGAAGGCGCGCGATGTCGAGGTGCGAGTGCTGCAGGACCTGGGGCTTGGCGTGCCGGACATCTGCTGGGCCAGTGCCCGGGACCGTTTCGCCGAGTATGCTGGTCTGCTGGCGATGCTGGGGGCGACGCTGTCCAAGATCGGCAATGAGTTGTTCAACCTGCAGCGGGACGAGGTGGGCGAACTTGCCGAGGCCTGTGCCGAAAGCGCGGTCGGCTCCTCGACCATGCCCCACAAGCGCAATCCCGCTGCGGCTGAGAACCTGGCTGGCCTGGCACGGAGCGTGCGGTACAGCGCCGCGATGATGACGGAAGCCATGGTGCAGGAGCACGAGCGCGATGGCGTGGCCTGGAAAACCGAATGGAAGGCCCTGCCCGAGTGCTGCCTGGTGGCAGGGGCCATGCTGGAACAGGCGGTCCAACTGCTGAGCGGATTGGCCGTCGATGCCGAAGCGATGTCGCGCAATCTGGACAGGCGCCAGGGGTATCTGTTGTCCGAGCGGGTGATGCTTTCGCTCGGCCCACGGCTGGGCAAGCAGACGGCGCACGCCTGGGTGCACGAGGCCTCCATGGACGGTTTGGCGCAGAAACTGGATTTCCGTTCGGCGATGGCGAGGCATGGCGGCCTGGCGCGAGCGGTGTCCCCGCAGGAACTGGACGAGTGGACGGATCCCCGGAGCTATCTGGGCAGCGTGCGCGAAAGCATCGATCGGACCATTCGCCGCTATGAATCCATGAGATACGAATCTCGGTCGAAGTCCTCGCGCTGAACGTCCGCCGCCTGGCGGCACCCGGAATAACGCTATCTGCCGTGCGGTGCTGCCGGCGCTAAAGTTACGCCAGTCTCACTGATGGGCTTGCCGCGATGACCGGTTCTTCCTGCTCTTCCTTCTCTCTTCGACGCCGGACATGGCTGCAATGGCCGCTGGCCGGTGCGGCGGTGGCCGCGCTGCCCTCCCTGACCCAGTCCCAGCCCCAGGCTGCGCCGCTGGATGGCGGTGCGGTGCGGTTGGTGGTGCCCTATCCTCCCGGTGGATCGTCCGACCGCGCGGCCCGGCTGCTGGCCGATGCGCTCGCCCCCCGCCTGGGCGTGCCGGTGATCGTGGACAACCGTGTGGGCGCCGGCGGCCGGCTCGCCGCGCAGCAGGTGCACCGGGAAACCTCCGGCCAGAACGTGGTGCTGCTGGCCAACCCCGCCACCATGCTGGTTGCGCCCCTCGTGTTCAAGGACAGCGGCTACGACCCCGACAAGGATTACGTGGCGCTCTCGCAGGTGACGCGCTATGCGTTCGGTGTGGCCGTGTCCGCGGGCGTGCCGGTCCGGGAGTTTTCGCACCTGCACGCCTGGATGCTGGCCAACCAGGACAAGCTCTCCGCAGGGGTGCCGGCCACGGGCAGCCTGCCCCACTTCTTCGCGCTCATGCTCGCCGAGCAATTGGGCCTGACGCTGCCGGTCGTGGGCTACCGGGGCTCGGCCCCTTTGCTCAATGACCTCATGGGCGGGCACGTTCCGCTGGCCATCGATACGCTGGACACACTGGAGCCGCTCCACAAGGCGGGAAAGCTGCGCATCCTTGCGATTTCAGACGAGCAGCGCGCGCCCGGCTTGCCGATGGTGCCCACCTTCAAGGAAGCGGGGCTGGCCCTCTCTGCCCAGGGGTGGAACGTTCTGTATGCGCCGACATGGCTGCCTGCCGCACGGGCGCGCCGCATCGGCGATGCCGTGGTCCAGGCCATGGGCGACAAGGGGCTGCAGGCCCGTTTCGAAGCGGCGGACATGGTGCCGGTGGCCAGTTCGCGTGAGCAGACCGCGAAGATGCTGGCGTCGTACCGCGCGCAATGGGCCCCTGTGGTGCGGCGCTCCGGCTTCCAGCCTTGAGAGGCATCGGCCGACATCGCGCCGCGGTGCATGCCGACCCGATGTGCCGGCGCTGTATGACGCTGCAAACCCTGCAAGTGCATGCAACCATCGAAGGGTTTCGTTACCGTTCTTGCGTAACGCGTGGATTTCCCGTGCGGAGTGGCTCCTAGCATCAGTGAACTTTTTCCAAGGAGATCTGATGGCCGTGCAAAACCCTTTCTTTGGCAAGCGTGAACCCGATTCCTTCCAGCCCCGCCAGCCCACTTCGGTGCTCGGTGGCGCTGGAAGCGCCGCCAGCGGCGCCGGTACCAGCGCTGCCCCGTCCCATTCCGTGAGCAGCGGCAAGCCAGCGGCCGGCACCACTGCCACAACCCCCCCCGGCGAAGGCGCGGGCAGCAAGCTCACCGTCGGCCCCAACATCAAGCTCAAGGGCGTCGAGATCACCGATTGCGACACGCTCGTGGTGGAGGGCACGGTCGAAGCCACGATGGATTCGCGCGTCATCCAGATCGCGGAGCAGGGCGCCTTCCGGGGCTCCGCTGAAATCGACATCGCCGAGATCCACGGCGAATTCGACGGCACGCTCACGGTACGGCAGAAACTGGTCATCTACAGCACGGGCAAGGTCAACGGCAAGATCCGCTACGGCAAGGTCGTGATCGAAGAAGGCGGCCAGCTCGCTGGCGAAATCGAAGCCGGCATGTCGGGCGCGCTGCGCTCCCACAGCACCAGCAGTGCGGGCAACAACGGCAACCTGTCCCGCGGCGAGGCCCAGCCACTGGCGGCCTGACCGCTGCGGACAGCCGGGGCGCAGGGCTCCGTAAAGAAGGCCCGGAGGCAAGGCTCTGCGGCCTTCTGGATGGCGGGCCGCAGGGTTTCGGCCTAGCACTGCCGGCCAGTGCATCGCGCGGCGACCCGGTATCTGCAGGCTTCCTGGTCAGGCCGTGGTGCTGCCGCTTTCCGCGCCGGGCTGTGCCTGCGTGGACGCGTCGCGAGGGATCGGGCGCGGCCGGCCGGAGGCATCGATGGCCACGTAGGTGAGCCGGGCCTCCGTCACTTTCACATAGCGTCCCTGCGCCGCGAACCGCTCGGCGTACACCTCCACCTCGACCGTCACGGACGTGCGGCCGATGCGCGCGACGGTGGAGAAGAACGACAGGATGTCTCCCACCCGGACGGGTTGCTTGAAGACGAACTCGTTGACCGCGACCGTGGCCATGCGGCCTTGCACATGGCGCGCAGGCAGTACGGACCCCGCGAGATCCACCTGCGCCATCACCCATCCTCCGAAGATGTCGCCATTGGCGTTGCAGTCCGCCGGCATCGGGATCACTTTCAGGACAAGCTCCTTGTCCGTGGGCAAGGCACTCTGCGCAGCTGGAGTGGAGGTCATGGGCACAATCTCTCGGTAAGAACAACGACCGGGATTGTCCCCCATGCGCCCCCACGGCGATTCCCCCATACCTTCCTCCATGGCGGCTCAGGCCACCGCTGCACCCCGCAGCGACCGGGCCACGCTGGCCCGCCTCATCCCCTACCTGCTCCATTACCGCTGGCGCGTGCTGGCTGCGCTGGTTTTCGTGCTGGTGGCCAAGCTGGCCAATGTCGGCGTGCCGCTGCTGCTCAAGCGCATCGTGGATGCCATGGCGCCGTCGCCGGGAACGGCTGTCGCGCTGGTCGTGGTGCCGGTCTCCCTGTTGGCGGCATACGGGCTGCTGCGCCTGAGCACGTCGGTCTTCACGGAATTGCGTGAACTGGTGTTTGCCAAGGCAACCCAGGGCGCGGCCCGCCGCATCGCGCTGCAGACCTTCGAGCACCTGCATGCGCTCAGCCTGCGCTTCCATCTGGAGCGGCAGACCGGGGGCATGACGCGCGACATCGAACGCGGCGTGCGTGGCATCGAGTCGCTGATCTCTTTCACGCTGTTCAACATCGGCGCCACGTTGATCGAAGTGTTCCTGGTGCTGGCGGTGCTCGGCGGGAAATTCGATGCGTGGTTCGCGTGGATCACCCTGGGTGCCTTGGCGCTCTACATCCTCTTCACCGTGCTGCTGACGGAATGGCGCACGCGCTTTCGCCACGAGGCCAATGCCTTCGATTCCGCCGCCCACACGAAAGCGGTGGATTCGCTGCTGAACTACGAAACCGTCAAGTACTTCAACAACGAAGCATTCGAGGTGGAACGCTACGACGAGAGCCTGGAGCGGCTGCGCCGCGCGCGCCTGAAGAGCCAGACCTCGCTGTCGCTGCTCAACACCGGCCAGCAACTCATCATTGCCACAGCGCTGGTGGCGATGCTGTGGCGCGCGGCGCAGGGCGTGGCCGACGGCCGGATGACGCTGGGCGATCTGGTCATGGTCAACGCTTTCATGATCCAGCTCTACATTCCGCTCAACTTCCTCGGCGTGATCTACCGGGAGATCAAGCAGAGCCTGACCGATCTCGACAAGATGTTCACCCTGATGGACCGTGAGCGGGAGGTGCGCGACGCACCCGGCGCGCAGCCGCTGGTCCTGGGCGATGACCCGCCTGCCGTGCGTTTCGAGAACGTGCACTTTGCCTACGAGCCCGCGCGGCCCATCCTGCATGGCATCGACTTCGAGATCCCATCGGGCAGGACCGTGGCGGTGGTGGGACCCTCGGGTTCGGGGAAGTCCACGCTGGCGCGGCTGCTGTTCCGGTTCTACGACGTGCAGCAGGGGCGCATCGCATTCGGCGGTCAGGACATCCGCGATGTCACGCAGGACAGCCTGCGCCGCGCCGTCGGGGCGGTGCCGCAGGACACGGTGCTGTTCAACGAAACGATCGCCTACAACATCGCCTACGGGCGCCCTGGCGCATCCCAGGACGAGGTGGAGGCCGCCGCCCGCGCCGCCCGCATCCACGATTTCATTGCTGGAATCCCGGCGGGCTATGCCGCGCAGGTCGGGGAGCGGGGGCTGAAGCTTTCAGGGGGCGAGAAGCAGCGTGTGGCCATCGCCCGCACGCTGCTGAAGAATCCGCCCGTCCTCGTTTTCGACGAGGCCACGTCCGCGCTGGACACGGCCAATGAACGGGCGATCCAGGCCGAGCTGCGCAGTGCGGCGCAGGGCAAGACGGTGCTGGTCATCGCGCACCGGCTTTCCACGGTGGTGGATGCGCACGAAATCCTCGTGATGGATTCCGGGCGCATCGTGGAGCGGGGCACCCACGCGCAGTTGCTGGCGAGGGGCTCGCGGTATGCCGACATGTGGCGCCAGCAGGCGCACGAGGCCTGAGGAGCGCCCCGTCAAGGCTTGCGGGAAGCCACGGCCTTTTCGGCGGCGGACACGAGGTCGGCACCGATCTGGCCTTTCCATTTCGTGAAGACCGGGCGGGTCGCCTGGACGAAGGCCTCGCGCTCCGCAGGGCTGAGTTGCGTCACGGTGACACCGTGGCTGGCGATTTCCTTGAGCAGGGGCTTGTCGGCTTCGATCATTCCCTTGCGCGCAATGGCGATCTGCTCCTTGCCGGCATCCAGCGCGGCCTGCCGGACGATGTCGCGGTCCGCGGGCGTCCAGGAGTTCCAGATTTCCTTGTTGACCACGAAGATCAACGGATCGTTCATGTAGCCCCACATCGTGATGTGCTTCTGCGCGACGGTGTAGAGCTTGGCTGCCATGTACACGGACACGGGATTCTCCTGGCCGTCCACCGCACCGCTCGCCATGGCCGGCTGTGCATCGGCCCAGCTCATCTGCGTGGGATTCGCGCCCAGGGCCGTGAACGTATCAAGGAAGAGCGGCGAGCCGACGACGCGGATCTTCATCCCCTTGAGGTCGGCCGGGCTCTTGATGGGTTTTTTGGAGTTGGAGATCTCGCGATAGCCGTTCTCGCCCCAGGCCAGCGGCACCACGCCCGCTTTTTCGAGGGTCTGGAAGATGCTCTGGCCGACCTCGCCCTGCGTGACGGTATCCACGGACGCGTAGTCCGGGAAGAGAAAGGGCAGGGAGAACAGATTGAGCGCCTTCACCTGTGGCGACCAGTTGATGGTGGAGCCCACGGCCATGTCGATCACACCCTGGCGCAGCGCGCTGAATTCACGGGTCTGGTCGCCCTGGATGAGCGACACACCGGGGTAGAGCTTGATGTTGATGCGGCCCTGCGTGCGCTCGCGCACCTTGTTGGCCCAGAGTTCGCCGCCCTTGCCCCAGGGGAAGGCCGTGCCCAGCACCAGCGACATGCGGTACTCGCTCTTGTAGTTCTGCGCGAAGGCCGGGGCCGCGGAGAAAGCGAGGGTGGCGGCGGCCGCCACGGCGGTGGCGAGGAAGGTGCGCAGTTGCATGGGTCGTCTCCTTGTCAGGGTCTTGTTCGGAAAGGGATGCGCCGGTCGGAGCGCGGTATCAGTAGCCCAGGCGGGCCGGCAGCCACAGGGCCAGTTGCGGGAAGGCGATCACGGCCACCATCACGAGGAACATGGCCAGCAGCATCGGCCCCACCCAGCGCACGGTGGACTCCATGCGCACGCCTGCGATGCGGCACGAGACCATGAGGTTCACCGCCAGCGGTGGAGTGAACTGGCCCAGCGCCACCTTGAGCGTGAGGATCACCCCGAACCACACGGGATCCCACTGGTAGTGCTGCATGATGGGCAGCAGCAGGGGCACGAAGATCAGGAAGATCGAGATGCCGTCCAGGAACATCCCCACGGTGATCAGCAGCAGGATGAGCAGCGACAGCACGCCCCATTCGCCCAGGCCCGAGTTCACGATGGCGTTGGCGATCGGATCGATCACGCCCAGGGTCGACAGCGAGAACGCGAAGATGCCGGCCAGCGATACCACCAGCAGGATCACCGCCGAAAGCTCGCCCGCCTCGCGAAGGATCGGAAAGAGGTCGCGGATACCGATCGTGCGGTGGATGCACATGCCCACGAAAAGGCCATAGAACACGGCGACGACGGCCGCCTCGGTCGGCGTGAACCATCCCGCGCGCATGCCGCCCAGGATCAGCACCGGCGCTGCCAGGCCCCAGGCGGCTTCGCGCAGGCTTTTCCAGAAGGGGGGGCGCGGCATCGTGGCTTCCAGTGCGCCCATGCGGTGGCGCCGCGCCAGCCACACCGCGGGCACGACGAGGGCGATGCCGGCCAGCACGCCGGGCACCATGCCGGCCGCGAACAGGGCCGGCACGGACGCGCCGGGGACCAGCACCGAATAGATGATGAACGCCACCGACGGCGGGATCAGGATGTCCGTGGCGGCGGCGGCGCCCACCACGCTCGCCGAGAAGGAGCCGGGATAGCCGGCGCGGGACATGGCCGCGATCATCACGCCGCCGACGGCCGCCGCGTTGGCGGGCCCCGATCCCGAGATGCCGCCGAGGAACATCGCCACGGCGATGGCGACGAGCGGCAGCATGCCCGGCCCGCGGCCCACGATGGCGACCGCGAAGTTCACCAGGCGCAGGGCCACGCCGGAGCGGTCGAAGATCGAGCCCACCAGGACGAACATGGGGATCGCCAGCAGCGGGTACTTGCCGAGCCCCGCATAGAAGTTCTGCGGCACGGCCAACAGGCCGAACCAGGGGCTGTCGGCATTGGCGATGGCGATGGCGGCCGTGCCGGCCAGCCCCAGCGCCGCCCCGATGGGCACGCCGGCGGCCATCATGCCCAGGAACACCGCGAACAGCAGTGCCGCGATCATGGCCGTGCGTCCTGTGGGGGGGCGTCCGCGGCACTGCGGCGGCGCAGCAGTCCGATGGCGCGGAAGGTGATCAGCGCCGAGAGCACCGGCAGCCAGGCCGAATACCACCATTGCGGTACGCCGATGCCGGGCGACGTTTCGCCGAAGCGCCAGTCGTCCCACGCGACGCGGGCGCTCAGGATGGCGATCCCCGC
This sequence comes from Paracidovorax konjaci, assembly GCF_900112675.1. Lineage (GTDB taxonomy): Bacteria > Pseudomonadota > Gammaproteobacteria > Burkholderiales > Burkholderiaceae_C > Paracidovorax > Paracidovorax konjaci. Next base: position 73,058 of record NZ_FOMQ01000002.1, read on the forward strand.
GAACAGCAACGCGACCGCCAGGGCCCCGAAGCGGGCCAGACGGCGGCGGCGCTCTGGCGAGCCTCCCTCGGCGAAATATTCGATGCGGATGTGCACGTCGCGCGCCACGGCGGCCGAGCCTGCCACGAGGGCCAGCACGATCATGAGGAAGACGGAAATCTCTTCGGTCCAGGCGAAGGACGAATTGGTGAAGTAGCGCACGAGCACATTGGCGAACGTGATGAGCGCGAGCAGCGCCATGACGATCACGGTCATGGCGTCTTCGAAGCGCAGCGATCGCGGAAGAGGGCTCTCGGGGGAGGGGGCCATGCCGGGGAGCGCGGATTCGGGGGCACGGTTTTCGGCGTCGGGGCCGGGAGAAGAGGAGGCGGGCATGGAGCGGGCGGCGGACGGGCGAAGGGCGGCATCGGCGGTCCGGAGGCCGTGGCGTCGTGTGCCCCGGGCTGGACGGTATGGGCGCCGGTGGGGCGCCCCGGCATTGTGCAACCGGATGTGCGCGAAGCTGGTGCAGGGTTTCCCGAAGTGGCTCCGGCAACGGCCGGGCCGGCGCGCAGATAATGCGCGCCATGGAAACCAAGTGGCTCGAGGATTTTGTCAGCCTCGCGGAGACGCGCAGCTTCAGCCGGTCGGCGCAGCTGCGGCACGTGACCCAGCCCGCGTTCTCGCGGCGCATCCAGGCGCTGGAAGCCTGGGCTGGGACCGATCTCGTGGACCGAAGCTCCTACCCCACCCGGCTCACGCCGGCGGGCAAGACGCTGTACGAGGAGGCGCTGGACGTCCTGCAGTCGCTGCAGAACACGCGTGCCATGCTCCGTGCGCACACCAGCGCCGACAAGGACATGGTCGAGTTCGCGGTCCCGCACACGCTGGCCTTCACCTTCTTTCCTGCCTGGCTGTCCGGGCTGCGCGAGCGTTTCGGGCCCGTCAAGAGCCGGCTGATCGCCCTCAACGTCCATGACGCCGTCCTGCGCCTGGTGGAAGGGGGTTGCGATCTGCTGATCGCCTACCACCACCCGTCCCAGCCGCTTCAGCTCGACTCCGACCGGTACGACATGGTCACGCTGGGGCAGGAGATCCTCTCCCCCTATTCGCGGGCCGACAGCGACGGCCGGCCGCTCTACACGCTGCCGGGCGAGCCGGGCCAGCCGCTGCCCTACCTCGGCTACGCACCGGGGGCCTACCTGGGCCGCGTGACGGAATTGATCCTCAAGCAATCCGGCACCGCGATCCATCTGGACCGCGTCTATGAGACCGACATGGCCGAAGGCCTGAAAGCCATGGCACTGGAAGGGCACGGCATCGCCTTCCTGCCGCACAGCGCGGTCAAGAAGGAACTGCGCTCGCGCCGGCTGGTGAGCGCGGTGCGCGACGGCATGCAGGACATGCAGATGGCCATGGAGGTGCGTGCCTACCGGCAGAAGCCCTCGGCCAAGGAGCGCGTCAAAGGCACTGCGGAATCCTTGTGGAGCTATCTCCAGGCCCACGGCACGGACAAGCCGCTGTAGCGTAAGCTATCGGCGTTATGTGCCGATTGCATGAAGCAAGCCTGCAATCGGCATTGGAAAGCGGGTGTGACAGGACGTACATTCCGGTCCGGCATCCGGGTGGTAGTTACTGAACTGCCATTGAAAGAGAGGCCCGGCTGGCGCAGTTTTTGCGTTGGCTCGTATTCCATGCCGAGACAAACCATGAATCCTGTTCGCCTGTGGCGTGCCGTGCTGGGCACGGCTGCTTTCTGCTGTGCTGTGGCGTCCCATGCGGGGGTTCTCGAACGCATTGCCTCGGGTGGCAAGCTGGTCGTGGCGTACCGTGATGCGTCGATTCCTTTTTCGATCAAGGACGCGAAGGGCCAGCCCGCAGGCTATGCGGTCGACCTGTGCCAGCGGATCGCTGAAGCCGTGCGCCGCAAGACCGGCCGCAAGGACATGGAGATCGAGTACCTGCCGGTCGATCTGGTCACGCGCATGGACGCCATCAGCAAGGGGCGGGCCGACCTGGAATGCGGGTCCACGACGAACAACGCCGAGCGGCGCCAGATCGTCGCATTCACCATCCCCCACTTCATCACGGGCTCCCGCCTGCTGGTGAAGGCGTCCAGCCCTATCGACCGCATCGAGGACATGACCGGCAAGAAGCTGGTATCCACCCGAGGCACGACACCGCTCAAGACGGTGCAGCAGCTCAACCGCGAGCGGGCCTTGCAGATGACCATTCTCGAAGCACCGGACGACGTGCATGCGGTAGAGATGGTGGAGAAGGGCGAGGCCGATGCCTTCGCGATGGACGACGTGCTGCTGTTTGCGCTGGCGGCGAGCCGCCCCGATCCGAAGTCCCTCAAGGTCGTGGGTAAATTCATCACGGCCGAAGCCCTGGCGATCATGCTGCCCAAGGGCGATGCCGAGTTCAAGAAGGTCGTCGACGACGAGATGCGGCGCCTCATCACGAGCCGCGAGATCTATCCCATCTACGACAAATGGTTCAACCAGCCGATTCCGCCGGCCAACCGGGCATTGAACTTGCCTGTGAGCTATCTGCTGCGTGAATTCTGGAAATACCCTTCCGACCAGGTTCCGTTCTGACACCCCCGTGCCTCCGGCACGCGTGTTTCCCCCATTCGGGATATTCCCTGCAACGGCAAGTACTTTGCAGGCGTCTATCTAGAATGAGCCTTTCCCTTGTATCCATAAGCTAAGGAGATTCTGATGAAGAAACATTTGTTGGCAGTTGCCGTGACGGCCCTCGCTGCAGGCAGCGTGTTCGCCCAGGCGAACGACACGCTGGCCAAGGTCAAGGCTTCCGGCACGATCACCGAAGGCGTGCGCGAGTCTTCCGGTCTCTCCTACACCCTGGGCGACGGCAAGTACACGGGCTTCCACTACGACGTGTGCGCCCACGTGATCTCCGACATCCAGAAGCAGCTGGGCCTGGCCAAGCTCGAAGTGAAGTACCAGCCGGTGACTTCCCAGAACCGCATTCCGCTGGTGCAGAACGGCACGGTGGACATCGAGTGCGGCTCGACCACCAACAACCAGGCCCGCCAGAAGGACGTGGCCTTCGCCGTGACCACCTACGTGGAAGAAGTGCGCATCGCCGTCAAGGCCAATTCCGGCATCGCCGGCATCAAGGACCTGAACGGCAAGACCATCGCCACGACGACGGGCACCACCTCGGTGCAGACGCTGCGCAAGAACAAGCGCGCCGATGGCCTGACGTTCAAGGAAGTGTTCGGCAAGGACCACTCCGACAGCTTCCTGCTGCTCGAATCCGGCCGTGCCGACGCGTTCATCATGGACGGCTCCATCCTGGCTTCCAACATCGCCAAGTCCAAGGCTCCGAACGATTTCAAGATCGTCGGTGAAACGCTGAGCGTGGAACCCATCGCCATCATGATCCGCAAGGACGACGCAGGCTTCAAGAAGGCCGTGGACGACAGCATCAAGGGCATGATGAAGTCGGGCGAAATGGCCAAGCTGTACGACAAGTGGTTCCTGCAACCCATTCCGCCGAACAACGTGAAGGTGGGCCTGCCGGCCAGCGATGCGACCAAGGCTGCCTGGGCGAACCCCAACGACAAGCCGATGGAAGAGTACTCCCTCAAGGATTGATGCGAACGGACGTGCCCGTCCCTGCGAACGCCCACCTGACGGTGGGCGTTTGTTTGTCGCTCCGGCAGGGGCGGGCACCCGCTGGATTTCAGGACGTATGACGATTTGAGAAGGAATTCCCATGGGATCGAATTGGGATTGGCAGGTTTTCCTGCAGGACCCGGGGGGCGAATATCCGACCTACCTCCAGTGGATGCTCTCCGCTTGGGGGTGGACCGTGTCGGTGGCCCTGCTGGCGCTGGTGATTGCGCTCGTGGCGGGCTCGGTCGTCGGTACGCTGCGCACGCTGCCCGACAACAAGGTGCTGGTCGGTTTCGGCAACGCATGGGTGGAGCTGTTCCGCAACATCCCCCTGCTGGTACAGATCTTTCTCTGGTACCACGTGGTGCCGGCCATCTTCCCGGTGATGAAGAACGTGTCGGGCTTCATCCTCGTGGTGCTGGCGCTGGGATTCTTCACATCCGCCCGGATCGCAGAGCAGGTGCGCTCGGGCATCCAGGCATTGCCGCGCGGCCAGCGGTATGCGGGCATGGCGCTGGGCTTCACGACGGTGCAGTACTACCGCTACGTGCTGCTGCCCATGGCTTTCCGGATCATCATCCCGCCGCTCACGAGCGAGACGATGAACATCTTCAAGAACTCGTCCGTGGCGTTTGCCGTGTCGGTCACCGAACTGACCATGTTCGCGATGCAGGCCCAGGAAGAAACCTCGCGCGGCATCGAGATCTACCTGGCCGTCACGGGGCTCTACATGGTTTCCGCTTTCGCGATCAACCGGATCATGGCTTTCATCGAAAAACGTGCACGCGTGCCGGGCTTCATCGTGGCGGGTGGCGCCGGCGGGGGGCACTGACATGATGTCGCTCGATTTCTCCTTCTACAGCTGGGACATCATCAGCAAGTTCGTGCTGAAGGGTTTCTACTTCAGCATCGTGCTCACGATCGTGGCCACGCTCGGCGGCATCCTGTTCGGCACGTTGCTGGCGCTCATGCGCCTGTCGGGCCGCAGCTGGCTCGTCGTGCCGGCAACGATCTACGTCAACGGCATGCGCAGCATTCCGCTGGTCATGGTGATCCTGTGGTTCTTCCTGCTGGTGCCGTTCCTGGTGGGCAAGCCCATCGGGGCCGAGATGTCTGCGGTGATCACGTTCATCGCCTTCGAGGCCGCGTACTTCAGCGAGATCATGCGTGCGGGTATCCAGTCGATCTCGCGCGGGCAGGTGTTCGCCGGTCAGGCGCTGGGCATGACCTACGGGCAGAACATGAAGCTCGTGATCCTTCCGCAGGCGTTCCGCAACATGCTGCCGGTGCTGCTCACGCAGACCATCATCCTGTTCCAGGACACCTCGCTCGTGTATGCCATCGGCGCCTATGACATGCTCAAGGGCTTCGAGACCGCGGGCAAGAACTACGGCCGCCCCATCGAGGCCTACCTGCTGGCGGCCGTCGTGTATTTCGTGATGTGCTTCGCGCTTTCCTGGGCCGTGAAGCGCCTGCACCGGAAAATCGCCATCATTCGCTGATGTGCTCTGAGGAATGAACCAAATGATCGAACTGAAAAACGTTTCCAAGTGGTACGGCAGCTTCCAGGTGCTCAACGACTGCTCCACCCGCATCAGCAAGGGTGAGGTGGTGGTGGTGTGCGGTCCCTCGGGATCGGGCAAGTCCACGCTGATCAAGACCATCAACGCGCTGGAGCCGATCCAGAAGGGCGAGATCTACGTGAACGGCGTGGCCGTGCATGACCCCAAGACCAACCTGCCCAAGCTGCGCAGCCAGGTGGGCATGGTGTTCCAGCATTTCGAGCTGTTCCCCCACCTGTCGGTGACGGAGAACCTCACGATCGCGCAGATCAAGGTGCTCGGCCGCAAGACCGACGAAGCCCGCCAGCGCGGCCTCAAGATGCTCGACCGGGTGGGCCTTTCCGCGCACAAGGACAAGTTCCCGGGCCAGCTCTCGGGCGGCCAGCAGCAGCGCGTGGCCATCGCGCGCGCGCTGTCGATGGACCCCATCGTGATGCTGTTCGACGAACCCACCTCTGCGCTGGACCCGGAAATGGTCGGCGAGGTGCTCGACGTGATGGTGAGCCTGGCCAACGAAGGCATGACCATGATGTGCGTGACCCACGAAATGGGTTTTGCCCGCAAGGTCAGCAACCGCGTCATCTTCATGGACGTGGGTGGCAAGATCCTCGAGGATTGCTCGCGCGACGACTTCTTCAACAACGCCGACGCACGCCAGCCCCGCACCAAGGACTTCCTCAACAAGATCCTGCAGCACTGACCGGGGCATCCGGCAGGGCCCTGGCCGCGGCACCCTCGGGCCGCGCGGGCCGTGGGCCTTGCTGTTCCGCTTGGGAAAGCGCCTTCGGGCGCTTTCTTTTTTGGGCGGGCGGCATCGGTAGCCGCCCCGCGGGCCTGCGGATTCCCTTCGCGGCCGGTCCCGCGATGGCCGCGCATGGTCGGTGGCGACCATGGCACGCGGCATCTCCGCCCGGCTTGCCGCCGGAGCCATGGCGCCGGATCATGGGGCCTCCGGCACGCCGCCGCTTCGCTTCCCTTGCCCTGCCCATGCGCCCGACCGACCCCGCTCCCGAACCGCAGCGCCCGCCGCCGCATGCGCGGTTGCGCCCCGGTGGTGTGCGGGAGCAGGTCGTGCTCTGGCATCCGGAGGCCCCTGCGCAGCCGGCCATGGGGACGCCCTGCAATGGCTGCGGGCTGTGCTGCCTCGCCGAGCCCTGCCCGCTGGGCATGCTGGTGTCCCGCCGCCGCACCGGTGCCTGCGTGGCATTGCGCTGGAGCCCCGCCGAGCGGCCGGGGCAGGGCGGGCGCTACGTATGCGGCATGGTGGCGGATCCGGCCGGTGTCACCGGCTGGCGCCATGCCTGGGCCCTGCGCTGGCTGAAGGCGCTGTCGCTGCGCTGGATCGCCGCGGGGCGGGGGTGCGACGCGCTCCCGCTGGAGGCGGTGCGGCCGCCCGGGGGCGAACCGCCGCCCGGGTGAGCCGTGGACGCCCATGCCGGATGCGCGGTGTGCAGGGCCCCCCCGGCGCTTGCTGCCGGGCATGGGCGGTAACCCGTATCGAGCGCGGCAGCGCCGCGCCGCCGCCGCAGGTCACGTGACACCCCCGCGACAGGAGGTCAGGGTTTGCGTCGTTGGCAGCGGGCCGGTGCCGCGCTGCAATGGCCGGATTGCCTTTTCCTTTCTCGATCAGGAGTTACGTACATGCAGCGACGCCGTTGGATCCAGTGGGGGGCCGCCGCCGCCCTCGCGCCCACCCTGTCCGCCCGGGCCCAGGGTTTTCCGGCACGGCCGGTGAAGCTCGTGATCGCGTTCCCCGCGGGCGGCCCCACGGACATCACCATGCGGGTGCTGGCCGACAACGCGTCCAAGGTGCTGGGCCAGCCGGTCATCATCGACAACAAGCCCGGTGCGGGCGGCACGCTGCCGGCGCAGATGCTGCAGTCGTCCCCGGCCGACGGCTACACCGTGGCGCAGATCCCGCTGGGCGTGTTCCGCATGCCCTACACCACCAAGATCAATTGGGACCCGGTCAAGGACATCAGCTACATCGTCAACGTGACCGGCTATGCCTTCGGTGTGGTGGTGCCGGCCGATTCGCCGTTCAAGACCTGGGCGGATTTCGTGGCCTATGCCAAGGCCAACCCGGGCAAGCTCAGCTATGGCTCGACCGGCGCGCTGACCAGCCCGCACCTGACCATGGAGCGCGCGGCCCAGCAGCTCGGCCTGCAGCTGCTGCACGTGCCCTACAAGGGCAGCGCGGACCTGATGCAGGCGATCCTCGGCGGGCAGATCATGGCCGCGGCCGATTCCACGGGCTTCGCGCCGCAGGTGGAGGCCGGCAAGCTGCGGGTGTTGAACACCTGGGGGGCCGAGCGGCTCGCGAAATTTCCCGACGCCCCGACGCTGCGGGAGCTGGGCATCGACATCGTGCAGAACTCACCCTTCGGCATCGGCGCGCCCAAGGGCACGCCGCCGGAGGTGGTGCGCCGCCTGCACGATGCGTTCAAGGCCGCGATGGACCAGGAGAGCTACCGCAGCGCCCTCGCGCGCTACGACATGGTGCCGATCTACATGGACACCGCCGCCTACCGGCAGTTCGCCCAGGACACCTACGCCCGCGAGAAGGCGGTCATCGACAAGCTGGGGCTGGCCAAAGCGCAATAGCCAGCAGGCCGCTGCCTGCAGTTTGCTATTAAATTAATAGCAAACTATTCAATGGATACGGCGGCATGGAGGCGATTTGGCTTCAAGATGGCCTGCGCCACCTCCGCAAAGCCCGCCCCGCGCTCCGCGCGCGTGACGAAGCGCGGCCGGTGGGCAAGCTGCGGCACGAAGCGCGCGATGTTGGCCACGCCCACGCTGTGCGGGAAGGCCTCGAACATCGCCTGGTCGTTGGTGGAATCACCCACGTAGACCCAGCGGCCGATCTCCGCGTCCAGCGCGCGGCCGAACAGCGTGCGCACGATCCAGCGCGCACCGGCGAGCTTGTCGTGGTCGCCGTACCAGCCGTTGATGTGGATGCTGCTCACCGTGGCGTGCATGCCCTCGGCGAGCATGCGCTGCACGACCGCGTCGATGGCGGCCTGCGGCAACTGCGTGAACTCGCTGTGGTCGATGGCGATGTCGCACTCGCGGCCCGCAGAATCGGTGGCCCGGCGCGCGCCGGGGACTTCGCGCTCGATGCGCGCGAGCACCTCCTGCATGCGCGCGTACTGCGCAGCGCGCGTGGCGGCGTCCTGCTGGTAGAGCTTGTGCAGCGCGGCGGACTGCGGCGGACCGCCCACGCCCGACGCGGCCGCGGCCGCTGCCAGGGGCTCGCGGGACATCGCCACGGCGCCGTTCTCGGCCACGATCGCGTTCACGGGCCATGCCAGGGCGAAGGGCTCGCTCCAGCCGGCCGGCCGGCCGGTGACGGGGATCACCGCCAGGCCGGCGTGGCGCAGGGACTGCAGGGACTGCAGCGCGTCGGTGGTGATGGCGCCTTCGGTGGTCAGCGTGTCGTCGATGTCGGTGAACACGCCGATCAGGTCGGCTGGGGCACGCCACTGGTCCAGCGGCTGCAGGTTGGGAGCGGGGCGCGATAGCGTGGCGGGCGTCATTGGCGGGCGAATTCGATGAGGGCGCGGTAGAAGCGGTCGGAACCGTCCTGCGGGTTGCCGGGCGACAGCTCCATGCGGTCGATGCCCTGCCCGGTGTTTTTCTTGAGCCGTGCAGGGATCACCGAGAAGAAGTAGGGGCTGATGAACCGCGCGCCGCTGGCACGCTGGAACTGCAGCGCGGAGAGCGCCACGCCGTCGCGCTTCCACTGCTGGGGGTGGAATTCCGGCACGCCGTATTCCTGGATGCCGCGCTCCGCCAGGAAACGCTGCACCCAGGCGTTCTGCGTCGCGCCGCCGTACAGGTTGATGCCGTGCTTCCAGGGCGCGGTGCGCTCCAGCGTGGCCTCGACCGCGAACAGCTGCGGGTTCCACGACGAATTCACGGCGGGCAGGATCTGGTGCGAATAGAGCTTCGATGCCGGCAGGCCCGCGTCCCGCGCGATGCCGTGGAACGCCTTGAGCCACTCGGCGACCTGCTCGGCGCGGTAGTCGTTCCAGTCGCGCGCCAGCGGGTTGAAGAGCACCGCGGGCTCGGTGTGGGGAATGGGCATGTCGATGTGCGCTAGCAGGCCTTGCAGCGTGCCGGCGTCCGCCATGCCGAACACGCCCGGTGGGCGGCGCGTCGGGACGGCGGCGGTGCGGTCCCGCGGGAGCACGGTGAAGGGCACTTCGAACACGCGGTAGCGCGCCGGGCCGCTGCGGGCCACGATCTGAGCGCGGTGCCGGCCGGGGGGCAGCGCGCGGTAGTCCAGGTCGAGCCGGAAGCCCACGTTCGGGGTGTCGACGGCCTCCAGGGCCCGGTAGACGTCCAGCCGGTGCAGCTCGCGCGGGATCGGCCCCACGTGCCGCGCGTCGAGGTAGAGGTCGAGCCCGTCGATGCGCCCGCGCGGATCCCACAGCCAGCCCGCCACGGCCAGCGTGCCGGCGGCCGCGGCGTCGTAGTGCTCCAGCACGGGGGCCTGCGGGTCCGCCCGGGCATCGCGCCGCGGTGCCTGGATCTGCGCGAACGACGAGAAACGGGCACCCAGGCGCTCGTTCAGTGCCGCGAGGCTGCCGTAGCGGCGTTCGAGGTAGCGGCGGAAGCCCTCGACGGACGCGGCGCTGTAATCGGTGGTCTTCTGCGCCCCGTGGTCGCCCATGCCGTTCTCGAAATCGGGGAAGAACTGGTGCACTTCTCCGGCCAGCGTCAGGGCCACGATGCGGTCCTGCACGGCCGCGGGCAGGGCCTGCAGGCGGCGCGCCACGTAGCGCAGCGCCTCGAAGCGGTAGCGGTTGACGGGAATGTCGGGATCGGTGAGCAGTGTGTAGGGCACGACGCGGTGGCCGAAGTAATCGACCTCCGGCGCGCGGCCGTCCGGCAGCAGCATCAGGTTGCGCGGGTCTTCCGACAGCTCGCGCGTGAGCGGGCCGACGGCGTCGAAGTGGTTGGCGGCCAGGTACACGACGACGGGCCGCTGCACCTCGGTGATGAGGCGCAGGTAGCTGTCCACCAGCGCCGGATCGATCTCCCATCCGCGCGGCGTGCGTCGGTAGAGGCCGAGCAACTGCAAAGTGGCGGTGAATCCGACCTGCACGTCGCCGGCCGGGCCGCCGGGCTCGAGCGTGTCCAGCAGTTCGCGCACGGCGCGTGCGCCGGTGCGTCCGAGCTGCCGGCAGCGCGCCGCGGCCGCTTCGAAATCGGTGATCGCGGGGTCGGAGGCCACGTCGTCGCAGACCTCCATGCCGACGATCGTCGGGGCCAGGATCAGGGGTGGGCGGGGCGCGCCCGCGCCGGCCGCGGCAGGCGCCGGAGCGGCGGCCCAGGCCTGCGGCAGGCCGGCCGCCAGCCACAGCAGCGCCGCGGCCGTGCGCAGGCGGCGGCCGAAAGCCGGCCGGGCCGGGCGCGCGCTGCGGAGCATGGGCCGGTCCGCCTTCACTCGCCCAGGGCCTGTTGGCGGAAGTGCCGCCCGGGGCTGGCCTGGTAGAGCCCCATCACGTCGAATTGCATGAGCGTGCCGGGATCGCATTCGAAGCGCAGCAGCATGCGCCGCGCGCCGCCCTCGGGCAGGATCACGTGGTGCATGCCCCAGTTGATGTCCTGGCCCTGGCGCAGGCCCTCCAGGCGGATGAGCGCCGAGCGCTCGGCGCCGTCGGCGCGTCGCTGGAACAGCCAGGCGCGGCTGCATCGGCCCTCGAAGCGCGGCATGCCCAGGTGCACAAGCGAGATCATGTCCTGCGGCGGGGGCTCCGCGGGGGCCCATTCCACCGTGGCGGTGCCGCCCACCATGCGCACGGGGGCGCGGAACGGATCGCCGTCCCAGCCTTCGGTGTGCAGATCGTTGCCGTCCGCGATGGCCACGGCCCGTGGCGGGATCAGGGCGAAATCGGGCAGCAGGGCACGGCTGTGGCGCTGGTGGTAGGCACCGATGGCGATGCCCGCCACCACGGCGGCGAAGGCGCACGGCAACGCCACGCGGCGGCGCGGCCGGCTCCAGAGCCAGGCCACGCCCTGTGCCGCGAGCAGCACGAAGAGGATGTCCAGCGCGCTGATGCTATAGCGCGGGTTGTAGAGCACCGGCACGTGCACGGCGCACTGGTAGGCGGCGGCGCCCCCCACCACCCAGCCCATCACCTGCCGGCGGCTGCCCCAGAAACCGAGCACCGCCAGCAGCACGAGCACCACGCGCCAGGCGCGGTCGTTCATCACGTGCCACTCGAGGTGGGCGCGGCTGAAGAACAGCACGGCCCCGAGCTTGCGCACGTACATCTTCATCAGCTCGCCGGTGGGCAGCTCGCGCAGCATGGTCTTGGCGACCTCCATGAGCCGGCGGTCGCCTTCCATCGAGAGGTGCCCCGCCGTTCCGCCCACGATGGTGGATTCGTCGTGCGCGAGCCCGAAGAAGGGCGGCTCGTAGCCCGACAGCACGGGGTTGCTGCCGAAGTACAGCGCCGCTCCGCTGCCCGTCGCCACCATGGGCCGGCCGAAGGCCTCGTTCTGCCGCACCATGTAGGCGCCCACGAGCAGCGCGGCGATGAGGTGGATCACGGCGATGCGCACGGCCGCGCCGCGCGCATCGCCGCGCAGGCGCCACGCTGCCACGAGGAAGGCCACCACCGCGAACGGGAGCCAGTACATGTAGGTCGCGCGTGTCAGCGTCGCCGAAGCCAGGGCCAGGCCGGCCAGCACCACCGCACCGATCCGGGCCGCGGAAGGGCGCGGTGCCTTGCCGGCCGCCGTGGCCGGCACCGCCCGCGGCTGGGCCGCGCAGCTCGTGGCCCACAGCCACACCGCCACCAGGAAGATGAACGGGGATTCGCCCATCAGCGTGGCTCCTGCCTCCACCAGCATGTGGGGCAGCGCGTACAGCCAGCCCGCCGCCACGGCAGCCACGCGGCCGCCCATGCGGCGTGCCGCGTCGAACGTGAGGACCATCGCGGTCAGCGAGATGGCGAGGTTGGCGGTCTTCACGGCCACCGGATTCGCCCCGGCGAGCGCCATGTACACCACCGCGCCCGGTGCCACCTTGTAGGAATCGGGATGGTTGAAGAGGCGCGACGAATCCTCCAGCAGTTGCCGCGCGAGCGGCAGGTACGTGTGGAGCGAGTCGAAAGGGATGTCGGTGCGCGCCAGCACATCGACCATGCGGGCGGCGTAGAAGATGAGGGGGACGACGAGTCCCCAGAACATCCAGGTGGCGGTCAGCGGCGCGCTGTCGTATGGCGTGCGGGCGGGGAACGGGCGGCTCACTGCACTGCCTCCGCCGGCGCGGCAGGGGCGGGTTCCTCCACATCGTAGTCCGCCAGTTGCGGACTCAGGGGCTCGGTCGGCACGCTGCTCACGTCGTGGTGCAGGAAGGCGACCAGGAACTGGATACCCACCAGCACGGGCAGCGCGGCCAGCATCACGGTGCCGCTCGTCGCGGGGTGGTCGCCGACGGCGCTGCCGATCCAGCGCACGGCCCCGAACACGCAGCCCCAGACCAGCAGGAGCAGGCCGAAGATGCTGTAGATCGAGCCGGCGTTGAAGTCGCGCACGAAGTAGCTGTAGGTGTAGCGGCGCAGCAGCCGCGACGCGTGCTTCTTGAGGAATTCGGGCAGCACGCGGCCGATCTTGAGGTTCGATTCCTCGTCGGCGTACACCGAGTCCATCGGTACGTCGCGCACCACCGCGCGCAGCGTGTTGAGGCGGAACAGCATGTCCGTCTCGAAGAAATAGCGGCGTTCCAGCTTGTCGAGCGGCAGCTCGCGCAGCACGCTGGTGTGGATGGCGGTGTAGCCGTTGGTCGGGTCCATGATGGGCCAGTAGCCGCAGCTCAGCTTGGTCATGAACGAGAGCACGGCGTTGCCGAAGAGGCGCACCGGCGGCATGCCGCGCACCGATTCGGGCCGGAAGAAGCGGTTGCCCTTGGTGTAGTCGGCGCGCCCGGCCTGGATGGGCCGCACGAAATGCGGCAGCAGCAGCGGGTTCATCTGGCCGTCGCCGTCGATCTTCACCACGATGTCCATGCCGTCCGCGATGGCCTGGTGGTAGGCGGTCACCACGGCGCCGCCCACGCCCCGGTTCTCGGGGTTGAACAGCACGCGCACGCGCGGATCGGTGCAGTTCGCCTGGATGAACGCGCCGCTGCCCTCGGGGCAGGCATCGTCCACCGCGTAGATGCGGGTCACCGACGCCGGCACCGTGCGGATCACCTCCAGCACGTGCTGCGTCACCTTGTAGCAGGGGATCGCCACCGCGATCGCCATCGCGCGCTGCTGTGCCGTGCTCATGCCCCGGCCCTCCCTGCCACGGCGATGCCCACGAGGATCAGCGCGCCGCCGGCGAAGGTCTGCAGGTGCAGGGGCTCGTCCAGGAAGAACCATCCCATGGCCGGCACCAGCAGGAACGCCAGGCCCATGAACGGGTACGCCAGGTGCAGGGGCGCGCTGCGCAGCACCCAGATCCAGAGCAGCGTGGTGACGCCGTACAGCGCCAGCGCCACGATGAGCCAGCCGTTGAACAGCCAGTCGGTGAGCGCGGGCTGCGCCGGCAGCATCATCGCGGCCTTCTTGAACAGCAGCTGCCCGACGGAGATGCCGAACACGCACAGGAGCGTCAGGGAGGTCAGTAGCAGGGACATGGGCGACGGGAAGGTTGGAAGAAGATGGAAGAAATCAACGGACGGGCTGCGGCGCGGGAGCGGCGAACGCGGCCGCTTCGCGGCGCAGCACCCAGGCCGGGAGCAGGGCGAGCGGCAGCACGAAGAAGGGCAGCAGGTAGCGGTACTCGCCTGCGGTGGAAAGCAGGAAAATGGCACCGCACTGTATCGCCATCGGCAGCGCGACGACCAGCAGGGCCGCGTCCCGCCGCCGAACGCCGCGCACGAGCGCCCAGGCGAGCAGCGCGAAGCCGGCCCATGGCGTCCAGAGCAGCCAGCGGAGGTGGTAGCTGGCCTTCTGGAGCGCGATGAAACCGCGTTCCACCTCTTCGAGGTCGAACCGCCGGTAGGTCGAGTCGGAATGGATGCGCGGGAGCACCTGGGTCGCGTAGGTCACGGCGGGGAAGCCGCCCTCGGCGAGCGCCGCCGTGAGGAACACCGTGGTCCGGCTGCCCGCGAAGACGGGCAGGTTGTGCCAGAGGTTGTAGCGGAAGAACTCCCGCACGAGCGTGCGGCGGTCGTCACCGGGCAAGCCGCCCAGTTGCGGCCCCTCGGGGTGGAACACCAGCATGTCCCAGTAGGCGGGGTCCGAATAGGCGTTCATCGACGCGATGGGCCGGTGGCGGCGCAGCAGCTCCAGCGTGGCCGGCGAGACGCGCGGCTCGGCCAGCACCCAGGGGTCGTTCATGTGCGCGAACTGCGTCCACAGGTCGTGCATCGCATGCGGCCGCAGGAAGTTCACGGTCTCGAACACCGCCATGGGGTAGACGGCTTCCTGCGTCTGCGCGGGGTGCGCCCGGTGCGCCGCGGCCATCAGCGCGCACCACGCCAGCAGGATGGCGCCGAGCACCCGCCGGGCGCGGCCGCGCACGAACGGCAGCACGGCCACCACCGGCAGCAGGAACACGAGCCCGTTGGGCCGGCCGAAGGCTGCGAAGGGCAGCACCACCGCCACCATCGCGAGCGAAGCGGCATCCATGCCGCGGCGGCGCACGGCGAGCCACAGCTCGAACATCAGTCCGCAGGACGCCACCGCGAAGATGGCATCGGGGTAGAGCGTGCCCGTGAAGGCGATCATGTGCGGCGCGAGCGCCACGGACACGAGGCCGAAGAGGCTGGTCTTGCGCAGGCCCGCGCTCCAGCTCCAGGCCAGCATGCGCGCCAGGACCAGCGCGCACAGCAGCATGAGCGCCAGCACCGGCACTTCGACCAGCCGCGTGCCGCCGTAGAGCAGGCGGATGGCGTAGTACCAGAACACCGTCTTGCCGGAGCGGAACGCGCCGTCGCCCTCGACCTCCAGCAGGATCGCCACGCTGTCCTCGCCGAGGATGCCGGGCCAGAAGGCCAGCAGCCACAGTCCGTAGGCCGCGGCGAGCGCCGCCCAGAACGCCAGAAAGACCGCGCCTGCCCGCCGCGGGGACGCGGTGCCCCGCCACGCAGCGTCAGCGCGCGCCGGTGCTGTGGCGGCGGGGGAGGGCGGGTGGGTTGCGGACATGGGCGCTCGGGGAACCGGTCAGCCCGCGGCCTGCAGTGCCAGGCCCGCGTGCTCGCGCAGCGGGTGGAAGTGGATCTTGGGGAAGCGCTCCTGCGCCAGCCGCACGTCGTAGGGGCTGGTGCACAGGTAGGCCAGCGTGTCGGCCGCGTCGTGCGCCATGCGCAGCGGGTAGGCATCGGTGAACGCGCGCAGCTCGGCGGGGGTGTCGGCCGTGATCCAGCGCGCGCCCGTGTACTGGCAACTCTCCAGCCGCACGTCGCAGTCGTACTCGGCCTTCAGGCGGTGCTGCACCACTTCGAACTGCAGCTGGCCCACGGCGCCCAGCAGCATGTTGCCGCCGGCATCGGGCTTGAAGACCTGGATCGCGCCTTCCTCGCCGAGCTGGGCGAGGCCCTGCTGCAGCTGTTTGGTGCGCAGCGGGTTCTTCAGCACCACGGTCATGAACATCTCGGGCGCGAAGAACGGCAGGCCCGTGAACTGCAGGCTGGCCCCGTCGGTGATGGTGTCGCCCAGCTGCACCCCGCCGTGCGTCGTGAAGCCGATGATGTCGCCCGCATAGGCCTCCTCGACCGCCTCCCGGCGCTGGCTCATGAAGGTGACGACGGAAGTGGGCCGCAGCTCCTTCGCCGTGCGCTGCACCTTGAGCTTCATGCCCGGCGTGTACTTGCCGGAGGCCACGCGCACGAAGGCGATGCGGTCGCGGTGGTTGGCATCCATGTTGGCCTGCACCTTGAACACCACGCCGGCAAAGCCCGCTTCTTCGGGCAGCACCGTCTTCTCGACCGCCTGCCTGTTCACCACCAGGCTGCTGGTGCGCGGGCGCGGCGGGGGCGCGAGGTCCACCAGGGCGTCCAGCACTTCCATCACGCCGAAATTGTTCACGCCGGAGCCGAAGAACACGGGGGTCTGCTTGCCGGCGAGGAAGGCCTCGTGGTCCCAGGCCGGAGAGGCGCCGACGGCCAGCTCCATGCTCTCCAGCGCCTCGTCGAACGTGCTGCCGAAGCGCGCGCGCAGGGCATCGGCGTCGGTGAGCGGAATGGCCTCGAAGTCCTGCGGACGGCGTTCGCTGCCGGATTCGAACACCGTCATGGCATGCGTGCGCAGGTTGATGATGCCGCCGAAGCTCTTGCCCTGGCCCACGGGCCAGGTCATGGGCACGCAGGGCATGCCCAGCTCGCGCTCCACTTCGTCGAGGATGTCCAGCGGCTCGCGCACTTCGCGGTCCATCTTGTTGACGAAGGTGATGATCGGCGTGTCGCGCTGGCGGCAGACCTCGATCAGCCGCCGCGTCTGCGACTCGACCCCGTTGGCCGCATCGATCACCATCAGCGCCGAGTCCACGGCGGTGAGCACGCGGTAGGTGTCTTCGGAGAAGTCCTTGTGGCCGGGCGTGTCGAGCAAATTCACCACATGGTCGCGGTAGGCCATCTGCATCACCGAAGAGGCCACCGAGATGCCGCGCTGCTTTTCGATCTCCATCCAGTCGGAGGTGGCGTGGCGGCTCGCCTTGCGGCCCTTCACCGCGCCCGCGATCTGGATCGCGCCCGAGAACAGCAGCAGCTTTTCGGTGAGCGTGGTCTTGCCCGCGTCGGGGTGGGAGATGATCGCGAAAGTGCGGCGGACCCCGACTTGCGGGGCATAAGGGGTGGCGGTGGCCATGGCGTCTGGGTCCTGTGGGAAAACGTGGCACGTCCGTCGTGGGAGTGCCGGGCCCCGGCGGGTGGCTGGGGCCCCGGGGGCGTGGCCGGGTGGCTGAGACCTGCTCCGCGCCGCGGCAAAACCCGCGATTCTAGAGTGCTGCCGCCGTGCAGGGCTCGAAGGCGGGCCCGGCCGGCGCCGGGATCCCGCGGGTGTCAGGCCGTGCGCAGCGGCCAGGCCGCGCCCGTCCAGCGCTTGAGCCGCAGCGCCGGGGATTCGAAGAGGT
Source organism: Paracidovorax konjaci (assembly GCF_900112675.1). Classification (GTDB taxonomy): domain Bacteria; phylum Pseudomonadota; class Gammaproteobacteria; order Burkholderiales; family Burkholderiaceae_C; genus Paracidovorax; species Paracidovorax konjaci. The sequence goes on from NZ_FOMQ01000002.1 coordinate 90,321, forward strand.
GCCACGAAGCCATGCCCGCGGCGAACGCAAGCGCCGTGGTCAGCAGCAGGCTCGGGCCGAACGGCAGGGCCGGCCACAGCGCCACGACCGCCTGGGCGATCGGGAAGCCGTAGAGGTAGATGCCATAGGACGGGTCGCCCACGCGCCGTGCGAGTGGCAGGGGAGCGGTCTCGCGCGAGCCCACGTAGAGCAGCAGCGGCGGCAGCACCAGCAGGCCGGCCGAATGCTCCAGCTCCAGCCCGAAGAACAGCAGCACCCCCACCGGCGCGAGCATGCACAGCAGTTGCGGCGCCCGCGCGAGGAAGGCGTCGCGGTGCAGGGCGATCAGCGCTCCGCAGGTGAAATACGCCGAGTATTCGAACCAGTGCCGCATCTCGCCGGTGAAGTCGGCATTCTGCGCGGCGAGGAAATAGCCGAGATAGGCCAGGCCCGCGAGCGTGGCGGCGAGGCGCGAGCGCAGGATGCCCAGCACGCCGAGGGCGGCGAGCACGGCGTAGCACATCGTCTCCATGGGGATGGTCCAGAGCGGCCCGTTCATCACCTGCGGGTAGGGGTTGGACAGGAACACGCCGGGCAGGTTGACGTATTCCCGATAGAGCAGCAGGTTGCGGTAGTAGTCGAGCGTGCCCGGGTGCGACAGGAACTCCGCGGCCGGCAGCCGGGTGAACACGAGCCCGAACACGAAGATGTTGGTCAGCACGGCCAGCAGCACGCCGGGCCAGATGCGCAGGAGGCGTTTCCACAGGAAGGCGAGCACGCGCGGCTCGCGCAGCCAGCTCAGCGTCACGAGGTAGCCGCTGATCGTGAAGAACGTCATCACGGCCACGCCGCCCACCATGCTGGAGTGGAGCCAGGAGGGCGGCTCCGTGCGCGTGAGGGCGAAGTGGTGGCTGAAAACCACGGCCACCGCCGCGCAGATGCGCAGCGCGTCGAACAGGTTGCGGGGTTGCGTCGGAGACATGGTGCGGGAGGGGCAATGGCCGCGCCGTCCAATGGACCGGCGGACGGGGATCACGGTGCCGTGCGGACGCCGCCGCAAGGCGGGCCGAACTCCGGCCCGGGAAGGGTTGCTTTTATAATCGATGTTTTCCGAGGAGCGTTGCAGCGTCCCCCGCCTGGCGGGACGCGAGGCTCGGAATCATCCCTTTGCAACGACGCTCGCCCACGCTGTCCGGTGCGGTGAGTGTTCCATTCCCCTTCGAACGCGTGGTTTTTGCCCCTTGAATGGAGAAAACCATGAGCGCAGTTCTCAAGACCTCGGCCGATCAGGCCATTGCCGACATTTCCCTGGCCGATTGGGGCCACAAGGAAATCCGCATCGCCGAAACCGAGATGCCCGGCCTGATGGCCATCCGCGAAGAGTTCGCGGCCAGCCAGCCCCTGAAGGGCGCCCGCATCACCGGCTCGCTGCACATGACCATCCAGACGGCCGTGCTGATCGAGACGCTCAAGGCCCTGGGCGCCGACGTGCGCTGGGCCTCGTGCAACATCTTCTCCACGCAGGACCATGCCGCTGCCGCCATCGCGGCGAGCGGCACCCCGGTGTTCGCCATCAAGGGCGAGTCGCTCGAAGACTACTGGGACTACACCCACCGCATCTTCGAATTCGGCGCCAAGGGCACGCCCGGCGAAGGCCCGAACATGATCCTGGACGACGGCGGCGATGCCACGCTGCTGATGCACCTGGGCCAGCGCGCCGAGAAGGACCTGTCCGTGGTGGCCAACCCCACCAGCGAGGAAGAACGCATCCTGTTCGCCGCCATCAAGGCCAAGATCGCCCAGGACGCCACCTGGTACACCCGCAAGTCGGCCGAGATCATCGGCGTGACCGAGGAAACCACCACCGGCGTGCACCGCCTGAACGAGATGTCCGCCAAGGGCACGCTGCTGTTCCGCGCGATCAACGTGAACGACTCGGTCACCAAGAGCAAGTTCGACAACCTGTACGGCTGCCGCGAGTCGCTGGTGGACGGCATCAAGCGCGCCACCGACGTGATGATCGCCGGCAAGGTGGCCCTGGTGGCCGGCTACGGCGACGTGGGCAAGGGCTGCGCCCAGGCGCTGGCCGCCCTGCGCGCCCAGGTCTGGGTGACCGAGATCGACCCCATCAACGCCCTGCAGGCCGCGATGGAAGGCTACAAGGTCGTGACCATGGAATACGCCGCCGACAAGGCCGACATCTTCGTGACCACCACGGGCAACAAGGACGTGATCCGCCACGAGCACATGGTGGCGATGAAGAACGAGGCCATCGTCTGCAACATCGGCCACTTCGACAACGAGATCGATGTCGCGTCGATCGAGAAGTACCAGTGGGAAGAAGTGAAGCCCCAGGTGGACCACGTGATCTTCCCCGACGGCAAGCGCATCACGCTGCTGGCCAAGGGCCGCCTCGTGAACCTGGGCTGCGCCACGGGCCATCCGAGCTTCGTGATGTCCAGCTCGTTCGCGAACCAGACCATCGCCCAGATCGAGCTGTTCACCCGCCAGGATGCCTACCAGGCCGGCAAGGTCTACGTGCTGCCCAAGATCCTCGACGAGAAGGTCGCGCGCCTGCACCTGAAGAAGGTCGGCGCCCAGCTCACCGAACTGACCGATACCCAGGCCGCCTACATCGGCGTCAAGAAGGAAGGGCCGTACAAGCCCGACACCTACCGCTACTGAAGCGCAGCGGCGCCCCTGCCGGCCGCTCCGTGCGGCCCGGCAGGCGTTTGCTATTAAATTGATAGCTGACTCGCCAATGGATCCGGCGGCATGCGGCTTGTTTGACTTGAAAAGGACGGGCGCATGCGCGCGGATGTGTTTTTGGTGGAAAGCGGCCAGGCCGCGACCCGGTCGCAGGCGCAGCGCCTGGTGGCTGCCGGCGTGCAGTGGCGCTTCGCGCCCTCCATGCCCTGGCACAAGGTGTCGAAGAACGGCGACGACATCCCGGAGGGCGCCGAAGTGCAGCTGCTCGACGCGGCCGAGGCGAAATACCTCTCGCGCGGCGGGCTCAAGCTCGAAGGGGCATTGCAGGCCACGGGGCTGTCGGTGGCCGGCTGGCGCTGCCTGGACGTGGGCCAGAGCACCGGCGGCTTCACCGACTGCCTGCTGCAGCAGGGCGCGGCCCAGGTGATCGGCGTGGACGTGGGGCACGGCCAGTTGCACGAGCGCCTGCGCAACGACCCGCGCGTGGTGGGCGTGGAAGGAATCAATGCCCGCTCGCTCACCGCCCACGACCTGCAGGAAGCCTGCGAGGAAGCGCTCTCCGAACGCGTCGAGCGCGACCCCGAGGACAACGACACCCAGCCCATCGCCCCCTATAGCTGGATGCGCAACGGCGGCATGGTCGATGACGAATACGACGACAGCGACGACGCCAAGGAGCACGAGGTGGAGGCCTTCAAGGCCGAGCGCGATGCCAGGGCGCGTGCGCGTGCCGATGGCGCCCTGCCCACCGTGCGCCGCCGCAGGCCGGGGCGGGAGAACGTGGAAGTGACGCCCGTCTTCGACTTCATCACCGGCGACGTGTCCTTCATCTCGCTCACGCTGATCCTGCCGGCCGTGGTGCCGCTGCTGGCGGCCGGCGGCGCGCTGTTGATGCTCGTCAAGCCGCAGTTCGAACTGCAGCCCGGACAGGTGGGCAAGGGCGGCATCGTGCGCGACCCCGCGCTCTACGCCCAGGTGGAGCAGCGCCTGCGCGAGAGCTGCGCTGCGCTGGGACTCGACGTGCTCGGCTGGCACGGCAGCGCCATCGAGGGCGGCGACGGCAACCGCGAATTCTTCATCCACGCACGGAGGACGGCATGAGCCTTTCCGCAGGGTCGCCGGCCTTTCCGGTCAGTTTCGAATTCTTCCCGCCCAAGACCCTTGAGGGCGCGGACAAGCTGCGCGCCGTGCGCCAGCAGCTCTACGTGCGCAAGCCCGAGTTCTGCTCGGTCACCTACGGCGCAGGCGGCTCCACCCAGGAGGGCACCTTCGGAACCGTGCGCGAGATCCTGGAGGAGGGTGTGCAGGCCGCATCGCACTTCTCGTGCATCGGCGCCACGCGCGAAAGCGTGCGCACGCAGCTCGCGCAGCTCAAGGCCATGGGCGTGTCGCGCCTGGTGGCCCTGCGCGGCGATCTGCCGAGCGGCTACGGCGCGGGCGGCGAGTTCCAGTACGCGAGCGATCTCGTCGCCTTCATCCGCGCCGAGACGGGCGATGATTTCCACATCGAGGTCGCGGCCTACCCGGAAGTCCATCCCCAGGCCCGATCCCCGGAAGCCGACCTGCAGGCCTTTGCCGCCAAGGTGCGGGCGGGCGCGCATTCGGCCATCACCCAGTATTTCTTCAACGCCGACGCCTATTGGCGCTTCGTGGACGACGTGCGCGCCTTGGGCCTGGACGTGCCCGTGGTGCCGGGGATCATGCCGATCCTCGGGTCCACGCAGCTCATGCGTTTCTCGGACGCGTGCGGCGCGGAGATTCCGCGTTGGATCCGCCTGCGGCTGCAGGGCTTCGGCGACGATTCCGCCAGCATCCGTGCCTTCGGGCTCGACGTGGTGAGCGCGCTTTGCGAGCGGCTGCGCGCGGGCGGCGTTCCCGCGCTGCACTTCTACACCATGAACCAGAGCGCGGCGACGCTGGAACTCTGCCGCCGGCTGGGCCTGTGAACGCGGCGGCAACGGCGACCGGCGAGGGCGGCGGGAAGGCGGCAGGGCGGCGCGGCCGGCTCGGCCGTGCTTTGGGTAACATGGCGCCTCCTTAGCGTGACCGCTCCATGATTCCCGCTCTTGCTCCTCTGCTGGTGGCCGCCGTGCTGTGCGCCACGCTTTCACCTTTTGCCAGTGCCCAGGCCCGGTACAGCTGCCGTGACAGCGCGGGCAACGTCTTCTCGCTCTCCCGGCCCTGCCCCGCAGGCACGGTCACCACCGCGGTCATGGCCGGCCCCGTGGCGGCCCCGTGGCGGCCCCGCCCGCGCCGTCCCCGCGGTACGAACCCGCGCCGGTGCGGACCGCCGTGCCCGACGGGCCGGACTACCGCAAGTACATGAGTGCCCAGTGCCGGTCGCTGCACGACACGCTCCGCACGGGCCCCTCCCGCGGCCTGCCGTACGACGTGCTGACCGGCATGCGCCGCGAATACGAACGCGACTGCCGCGAGGATGAAAGCGAGGCCTCGATGCGGCTTTCCCGCGAACAGCGCGAGGCCCGCCAATTGCGCCGCGACGAGATCCGGCAGGCCGAGGTGGCCGAGCAGGTCGCGCGCGCGGACACCGTCCGCCGTGCGGAGCAGTGCGCCGAGTCGCGCCGCATCCTGGCGGCCAAGCGTGCCCGCACCGATCTCACCGAAGGTGAAAAAAAGGATTTGACGCGTTTTGAAGAGGCTTTTGCATCGCGCTGCCAGCGCTGAACCGCTGCGGCATCGCGCCGGGTTGGGGGCTTTCGTGCTGTGCGCCATGCTCACGGCCTGCGCTGTCGCGCCCACGCCCGTCCCCGAGTCCGTGCCGCCATCCGCTCCGGCGCAACCGGAGGCTGCCGGGGAAGGCCGGGCCGTGAAGCCCGCGCCCCGCTCGCCGCGCCCTGCGGCACCGCGCGCCGTGCCCGGCAAAGAGCAGGACGGCACGCCCCCTGAGCGGGAGTTGCCGCCGAGGGAGCGGGCGCCTGCGGACGAGCGGCCCGGCGCCGCTCGCGATCCGGAAGGCGATCTGTCCGACTTCGGTGAAGAAGGCATGGCCTCCTGGTACGGCGCGCGCTTCCATAGCCGGCGCACGGCGAGCGGCGAACGTTTCGACATGAACGATTTCACCGCCGCCCACCGCACGCTGCCCTTCGGCACCCGTGTGTGCGTGCGCAGCCTGGTCACGGGGCGCTCGGTGCAGGTGCGCATCAACGACCGCGGCCCGCATTCCCCCGGCCGCATCGTGGACCTCAGCCGGGCCGCGGCCCAGTCGCTGGGCCTGCTGGGGCTGGGCATCAAGCCCGTGGTGCTGAGCCCGGCGCCCTCCGACCCGGACGAGCCCTGCCCGGGCTCGTGAGCCTGCGGGGCTGCGGCCCCGCTGCCGTTCCCGCTCAGCCGCCGGATTCGAGGGTGTGGGTGGCGTGCTCGTCCTGCGCCAGCAGTTCCGCCATCTGCGGCAGAGCCGGCTGCAGGGCGGCTTTCAGGGTAAAGGGTGGGTTGACCAGGAACATCCCGCTGGCCGGCAGCCCGGGACGCCGCTGCGTACCGTCCGCACCGGCCGTCATCTTGCTGGACTTCACCGTCAGGGTGGCGTGCAGCCAGGGCTTGCCGGCGCGTACCGCCAGGGTCTTCAGGCGCTTGGGCAGATCGTGGGCTTCCGGCCGCGGAATGATGGGGTACCACACGGCATAGGTGCCCGTGGCGAAGCGCCGCAGGGCCTCCGCCAGCATGTCCTGCACGCGCCCGTAGTCGCTCTTGATCTCATAGCTCGGATCGCACAGCACGAGACCGCGCCGTGAGGGCGGAGGCAGGAACTTGCGGATGCCCTCGAAACCGTCTTCGTGCAGCACCGCCACCTGCCGCCCGGCTTCGAGCTGGGCCACATTGCCCGCCAGCGAGCGCAGGTCCGTCGGGTGCAGTTCGAACAGCTTCAGCTTGTCGTGGCCGCGCAGCAGCCGCTGCGCGATGAACGGCGAGCCCGGATAGACCTTGGAGGCGCTGCCGGTGTTGAACTCCTTCACCAGGTCCACATAGGCCTGCAGCGCAGGGGCCAGAACGGTGCCCTGCGGCAGGGCAGAGGCCGCAAGGCGCAGGATGCCCTCGGCCGCTTCGCCGCTGGTGGCGGCATAGTCCCCGTCCAGACGGAAGAGGCCCGCGCCGGCATGGGTATCCAGCACGGTCAGTGCTGCGTCTTTCTGCGTCAGGTGTTGCAGGGTGGCGATCAATACCGTGTGCTTGAGCACATCGGCATGGTTGCCCGCATGGAAGGCGTGGCGATAGCTGAACATAAGCCCCGATGGTAACCAGCCCGCCGGGCGTCCCGGGTGGCGAAAACCGGACGAAGAACGCAGATTGCCGGGCGCTTTGCGCTCGCCGGGATGCGCTTTGTTGCCCGTCCGGGGTCCGGTTGCTGCATGATGGCGGCCATTCGTGCGCTCCGAAACCCGCGGCGCGCGGTGGCGCCGCCTCGCCGCGCTGCCCGGTTTCCTGATTTTCTGCCGCTGCCTATGTCCGCTCCATCCCTTGTCACCGAACCTCCGGGCGATGTCCACCACGTGGATGCCTTGTCGGCCGGGGCACGCCTGGGCGAATTCGAGGTGGTGTCGCTGCTCGGTGTCGGGGGCTTCGGCATGGTCTACAAGGCCTTCGACCATTCGCTGCTGCGGTTCGTGGCCATCAAGGAATACATGCCCACGGCGCTCGCGGCCCGGGCGCAGGGGCAGTCGCTCTGGGTGCGTTCGTCCTCCCACGAGCAGTCGTTCCAGGCCGGGCTGGCCTCCTTCGTGGCCGAAGCGCGGCTGCTGGCGCAGTTCGACCACCCGTCCCTGGTGAAGGTCTTCCGGTTCTGGGAGGCCAACCAGACCGCCTACATGGTCATGCCGCTCTACACGGGCATGACCCTCAAGCAGGCACGCGCCCACATGCGGACGCCACCGCCCGAAGCCTGGCTGCGCAAGGTGCTGTGGTCCGTGCTGGGCGCCCTGCGCGTGCTGCACGACGGGCAGACGCTGCACCGCGACATCTCGCCGGACAACATCTTTCTGCAGGACACGGGGCCGCCCGTGCTGCTCGACCTCGGCGCCGCACGGCATGCGATCACCGACCATTCGCACCGGCTCACGGCGGTGCTCAAGGTCAATTACGCCCCCATCGAGCAGTACAACGACGAAGGCAACGACCTGCGGCAGGGGCCCTGGAGCGATCTGTATTCCGTGGGAGCGGTGATGCACGGCTGCCTGTGCAACGACACCCCGCTGCCGGCCACGCTGCGCGCCATCCGCGACCGGATGGTCCCTTTTTCGCGCGTCGCGAAGACGGTGCGCCGGCAGTTCGGTGTCGATTACTCCGCTCCGTTCGTCGCCGGGATCTCGCAGGCGCTCGCCCTGCAGCCGGAAGAGCGGCCACAGAGCATCGACGAATTCCTGCGCGCCATCGACATGACCGTGCCGCCCGAAGGCATGGAACAGTTCGATTTCCGCGCCGAGCTGGGCGATATCTGGGTCGAGCCGGCGGATCGCCGCGGGGCAGGCGTCGCCGTGCCGATGATCGACATCACGTCGGTGCCCGCGCCGATGTCCGGTGTGTCGATACCGGCGCCCATGGCGGCCGTCCTGTCCACTCCCGCGCCTGCGGCGACCGTGGTGGCTAGGCGGAGCGCAGAACCCCCTGCGGCACCCGTTCATGCCCAGGACACGGGGGGCGACACGGTATTTCTCGACAGTGCGGTGGATGCGGGAGACTCGGTGTTCGAGCCCACGGTGGTGCACGGAGCGCACCGCCCGGCAGCCAGCGAGGCGCCCGAAGGCGGCCCCCGCCAACGCGCCCCCGGCAAATGGCCTCGCGCATGGTTCGCCGCCGCGGCCCTGGCCCTCCTTGCCGTGGTGGCAGGCGCCGCCGTGTGGATGCAGCAACCCGAGGCGAAGCCGGTGGCTGCACCGCGTACGCCCGAAGAGGAAATCATCGTCGAGACGGCCGAACCGGCGCCTGCAGCCGGGGCGCCGTCCGATGCGGCATCCGGCGCTGCGGTGGCCGTGGTGGACGATGCACTGCCCGCAGGCGCGGCACCCGCCGCATCGTCGCCGGTGTCGGCGCCGCCCGGGCTTGCCCTGGCCGCAGCCTCGGCCCCACGCGCCCGTCCGCCGGCCCGCAAAGCCTCGGAGCCCGGAGTGGCGGCTGCGGCTGCGCCGTCCGCGCCAGCAGCCCCGGCGGAGTCGGCTGCGCCCGTGGCCGCCGCGCGCCCTGCGCCCCGTGTGGCGGGCCCCGACGAGGCCTGCGCGGATGCGGGCTTCCTGGCAAAACCCATGTGCATCCACCAGGAATGCCAGCGGCCTGCCGTGGCGAATCACCCCCTGTGCGTCGAGAACCGCCGCCGCCTGGAGGCTGAGGAGCGCCGCAGGCTCATGCTGTCGCAATGAGCCTGCTTGCCTCCTGGTGAGACGGTTTCGTATAATGGCGGGCTTCGCAGCGAATACCAGGTCCCGCGGCGAGGTTTCACAGCCACCTAAGAGGCTTCCACCCAGAGAAGCACCGACCGTGGAAAAGGACCGCCAAACCCTCTCCCTCGAAAAGAGAAACTCATGACTACGTTCAGCGCAAAGCCCGCTGAGGTCGTGCACGAGTGGTTTGTGATTGACGCGACCGACAAGGTCCTCGGACGAGTAGCCAGCGAAGTTGCTCTCCGTCTGCGCGGCAAACACAAGGCCATTTACACGCCTCACGTCGATACCGGCGATTTCATCGTCATCATCAACGCCTCCAAGCTCAAGGTCACCGGCACCAAGTCCCTGGACAAGGTGTACTACCGCCATTCCGGCTATCCCGGTGGCATCACGGCGACGAACTTCCGCGATCTGCAGGCCAAGCACCCCGGCCGCGCACTCGAGAAGGCCGTCAAGGGCATGCTGCCCAAGGGCCCCCTGGGCTACGCCATGATCAAGAAGCTCAAGGTCTACGGCGGCGCGGAACACCCGCACACCGCTCAGCAGCCCAAGGCGCTGGAAATCTAAGGAGCCGACATGATTGGTGAATGGAACAATGGCACCGGCCGTCGCAAGTCCAGCGTCGCTCGTGTGTTTCTGAAGAAGGGCTCCGGCAAGATCACTGTGAATGGCAAAGACATTCAGCAGTATTTCGGCCGCGAGACGTCCATCATGATCGCCAAGCAGCCGCTCGCGCTGACCAACCATGTCGAAACGTTCGACATCCAGGTCAACGTGCACGGCGGCGGTGAGTCCGGCCAGGCCGGCGCTACCCGCCACGGCATCACCCGCGCTCTGATCGACTACGACGCATCCCTGAAGCCCGCACTGAGCCAAGCCGGCTTCGTGACCCGCGATGCCCGTGAAGTCGAGCGTAAGAAGGTCGGTCTGCATTCCGCACGCCGCGCCAAGCAGTTCTCGAAGCGCTGATCTTCGTTGCCCTGCAACCGGCCGCACAGCACTCCGCATGGATGCTGTCGGCTACGAAAAACCGCCGTCACGGCGGTTTTTTGCTTTGCGCGAACCGTTGTCCCTGAAGGAGAGGTATCGACATGCGACTCAAACTGCTTCGGCGCCGGCTGACGGTCAGTGCGGCGCGGGTTTCGGTCCGCAGTGCCATGCCCTGGCCCTTGCGGTGGATGGCTCTGGCGGCCTTCATCGGACTGTGCGCTGCCGTCGCTCTGTGGGTCTTCGAGTTCGGCAAGAGCATCGCGGGGCTGGATGCGCGCTCGCGCGACGAATTGGTCCAGTTGAGGCGGGAGGTGATCCGGCTGCGCGAGGAAACGCGGGTCCGCCACGATGCGACCAGCGCTGAAGGCTCCCTGCTGACAGCCGAACGGGCGGCACTGGAGCGGGTGATGGCACGCACCCGCCAGTTGGAAGCCGACAACCGGACGCTGCGCGATGACCTCGGATTCTTCGAGAAGCTGATTCCTGCAGGCAAGGCGGATGGCATCAGCATCCGCGGACTGCAGGTCGAGGCCATCGGCGCGGGCCAGCTGCGCTGGCAGATCCTGGTGATACAGCCGGTGCGCAATGCTCCCGAATTCAAGGGCCGGATGGAACTGCAGGCCGAGGGAACCCGGGACGGCAAGCCGTGGACACAGCCGTTGCCGGGTGGCAGCCAGGCCCTGCAGTTCGAACACTACCGGCGGGTGGAGGGGCTGTCGGAGATTCCTGCCAATGCCGTGGTAAAAACCGTGACCGCCCGGGTCCTGGAGGGCAACGCGGTGCGCGCCACCCACCATTTCCCTATGCAGTGAGCCGCATACCCTGCATGCCGGCCCGTCGGCGCCGGACCCCTCGCGTGGGAGCGCGGACAGGGCGGGCCGGTATCCAACCAGGAGATTTCAGCCATGTTTTCCCGCAAGAAGCAGCCCCCCATCAAAAGCCTCATCGCCCATGGCACCCGCATCAATGGCGAGGTGGTGTTTGCCGAAGGACTGCGCATCGATGGCGAGGTCGCGGGGGATGTCCGCGCCCAGAGCGGGGAGCAGCCCACGATCCTCGTGGTGTCGGAGTCGGCGCGCGTGGAAGGTGCGGTGCATGCCGCCCACGTGATCATCAACGGCACGGTCATCGGCCCGGTGCATGCGGCGGAACTGCTCGAACTGCAGCCCAAGGCGCGGATTACGGGCAACGTGCATTACAAGGCCCTGGAAATGCACCAGGGCGCCACCATCGCCGGGCAGATGAGCCCGTCGTCCGTTCTGGTCGAGGAAAAGCCCACACTCAAATTGGCGTCAAACGCCGGCTGACCGGTCACGAAAACGACCTTGCAGTAGTATCGGAGGCCATTTCCTCCCCCACCGGAGACATCCCCCATGAGTGCAGTAGCCGATAACGTCCAGACCGAAATGCCCGCCCCCATTGTCTTCACCGACAGTGCCGCCGCCAAGGTGGCGGACCTCATCGCCGAGGAAGGCAATCCCGATCTGAAGCTGCGTGTCTTCGTGCAGGGCGGCGGTTGCTCCGGCTTCCAGTATGGCTTCACGTTCGACGAGATCACGAACGAAGACGACACGACCATGACCAAGAACGGCGTGTCGCTGCTCATCGATGCCATGAGCTACCAGTACCTGGTGGGCGCCGAGATCGACTACAAGGAAGACCTCCAGGGCGCGCAGTTCGTCATCAAGAACCCCAATGCAACTACCACCTGTGGTTGTGGATCGAGCTTCTCGGCCTGATCCGTGCCGAGGTAATCCAAGCCGCCCGAGGGCGGCTTTTTTGTTCGCGGATGAGGGTCATGTCCATGTCGCCCAGTGCCCATACCGAATTGCCCGTGCCACCGCCTGTCCAGGCCCCGGAGCGCCGCATCCTGCTCTGGATCGTGGCCGTGGGTTTTTTCATGCAGACCCTGGATGCGACCATCGTCAACACGGCCTTGCCGGCCATGGCCGCCAGCCTCGGTGAAAGCCCGCTGCGCATGCAGTCGGTGATCGTTGCCTATTCGCTCACGATGGCCATGCTGATTCCTGCGTCGGGCTGGCTGGCGGACCGCTTCGGCACGCGCAAGGTGTTCCTGTTCGCCATCGCGGTGTTCTCGCTGGGTTCGCTGGCGTGCGCGGCATCGCGGCACCTTGGAGAACTGGTGGCGGCGCGGGTGCTGCAGGGGTTGGGCGGTGCGCTGCTGCTTCCCGTGGGGCGGCTCGCGGTGCTGCGCACCTTTCCGCGCGGCGAATTCTTGGAAGCCATGAGCTTCGTCGCCATTCCCGGGTTGATCGGCCCGTTGCTCGGGCCGACGCTCGGCGGCTGGCTGGTGCAGAGCGCTTCGTGGCATTGGGTGTTCCTCATCAACCTGCCGGTGGGGGTGGCCGGTTTCCTGGCCACCGCGCGGTTCATGCCCAATGTGCGGGCGCCGAAGGTCGATGGTTTCGATCTGGCCGGGTATGTGCTGTTGGCTTTCGGCATGGTGTCGATCTCGCTCTCGATCGAGGCGGCCGGGGTGGTGGGGCGCGGCGGGGCCGCGGCGCTGGGCGTCGGCGGGCTCGTGGCGCTGGTGGTGTATTGGCTGCATGCCGCCCGGCACGAGCGGCCGCTGTACTCCCCGCAGCTATTCAGGGTGCGCACGCTGTCGGTGGGACTGCTCGGCAATCTGTTCTGCCGGCTGGGCAGTGGTGCCATGCCGTTCCTGATCCCCGTGTCGCTGCAACTGTTGCTGGGGTATTCGCCCCTGCATGCCGGCCTGATGATGCTGCCTGCGGCCCTGGCAGGCATGGCCATGAAGCGTGCGGCGGCCCCGCTGATCCGGCGTCATGGCTACCGCAATGTGCTGGTCGGCAACACCGCCGTACTGGGGCTGTTGATGGCGAGTTTCGCTCTGCGCGATCCTGCCTGGCCACTGGCCTGGCAGGTTCTCCAACTGGCTGCCTTCGGCGCCGTGAACTCGCTGCAGTTCACTGGCATGAACACCATCACGCTCAAGGACCTGGATGGGGCCAGTGCCAGCAGCGGCAACGGCCTGCTGTCGATGGTGCAGATGCTGGCCATGAGCCTGGGTGTGGCGGTGGCTGGCGCGGTGCTGTCGGAGTGGAGTCAGGCGTACGGTGGCGCGCAGGTGCCGGGCGCGGTGTTGCATGCGTTCCAGTCCACCTTCCTGACGGTGGGTTTCATCACCGTGGCTTCGGCGGCGGTGTTCTGGCAGTTGCCGCAGGAGGCCCGCGTGCCGCCGCGGGAAGGGCCCGAGGTGTCCGGCCAGGGCTAGTGGTCGCTGGTGTTGTGCCCGCGCCGTGGCGGAGTCAGGCAGGGTAGATCGCGCCAAGGATCCGGGGGCCGGCGGCGCCCGTTACCTGGGGCAGATTGCCGGGCTGGTGCCCCAGGGCGCGGTGGGCGAGCCAGGCGAATGCAGTGGCCTCGACCTGTTGGGACGGCAACCCCAGCGCGTCGGTCGCCTGCACCTGCACGGCGGGCAACAGGGCCGCCAGACGGCGCATCAGGTGCCCGTTGCGTGCTCCGCCCCCGCAGACCGCCAGCTGCCCGGTGGCACGGCCATGGCGTTCGACGTCGAGCGCGCACGCGCGCGCGGTCAACTCGGTGAGGGTGGCTTGCACGTCCACCGGCGCCGCGGCAGGCAACGCCTGCAGATGGCGGTGGAGCCATTCGGCGTGGAACAGGTCCCGGCCCGTGCTCTTGGGGGGGGATTGGTGCAGGTAGGGCTCTGCCAGCAAACGGTCCAGCAGCGCGGGAATGACCCGACCCTGTGCCGCCCAGGCGCCGTCGGCATCGTAGGGCTGGCCGGTGTGGCGCTCGCACCAGTGGTCCATCAGCGCGTTGCCCGGCCCGCAGTCGAAACCCAGCACGCCGCCATCCGCGCCCAGCACGCTGAGGTTGGCGATGCCGCCGATGTTCAGCACGCACGTCGTGGTCCCGGCGCGTCCGAAAACGGCCTGGTGGAAAGCCGGAACCAGCGGCGCTCCCTGGCCGCCAGCCGCCACGTCACGGCTTCGGAAATCGGCCACCACGGAGATGCCCGTGCGCTCGGCGAGCAGGGCAGGACTGTTGAGCTGGATCGTGTAGCCCGTTCCGTCGTAGAGGCGCGGCCGGTGCCGCACGGTCTGCCCGTGTGCGCCGATGGCGCGGATGTCGGCAGGGGCAAGGCCGGCGGCTTGGAGCAACCGCTGAACGACGTCGGTGTACGTGCGCGCCAGGGCGTTGGCGGCCAGCGCGGCGCGGTGCAGCTCATCGGAACCGGCGGTGTTGAGCGCAAGCAACTCGGCTTTGAGATCCGCAGCAAATGGCGCGGACTGGAATCCGGCCACGCGCAACTCCGTGCCCGAAAACTCCACCAGCGCGCCATCCACCCCATCGAGCGAGGTGCCTGACATGAGGCCGATGCAGCGTTCGGTGGCTACGGAAGAGGTCAAAACTGGAACCCGAAAAAAAGGGTGGCGGGGCCGCCAAACCCGCACGCTGCCTCAAGGTGGCGCGGCCCGGGCCGGCAGGTGCCGCTGAACCCGGTCCTGCCGGGCGGTGGCGCCGCCCCTTACCGACAAAGCTGAAAGAAGGGGGGCGGCGCGTACAGCGCCCAGTCGGAGGCGCTTACTGCGCGCTGGCCTGGAGCACCTGCGACGCCGCGGACAGCTGCACGCGCATGTTGGATGCCAGCCGGGTGAAGGCGGCGCGCGAAGCGGCGGAGACCGGCTGCGCGGCTTCGCTCTGCTGCGCAATGGTCATCGGGTCCTGGTGCTGTCCGTTCACACGGAATTCGAAGTGCAGATGCGGGCCCGTTGCCCAGCCCGTGGCGCCCACGGCCCCGATCGTCTGGCCCTGGTCTACCGACTGGCCTTGCCGGACGTCGATGCGGCTCAGGTGGGCATATACGGTCACGTGCTGGTTGCGGTGCTTGATGTAGACCACGTTGCCATAACCGTTCTGCACGCCGGCGAAATCGACCGTGCCATCGCCGACGGTGCGCACGGCCGTCCCGGTCGGCGCCGCGAAATCGGTGCCAAGGTGGGCGCGCCACTTCTGCAGGATCGGGTGGAAGCGCATCTTGAAGCCGCTGGTGACGCGCGAGAACTCCACGGGCGAGGTGAGGTAGGCGCGGCGCATGCTTTCGCCTTCGAGGGTGTAGTAAGCCCCCTTGGCAGCTCCCGGTTCCTGGAACCAGACGGCGTCGTACGTCTTGCCGTTGTTGTGGAACTCCGCACTCACCACGCGTCCGCTGCGCAGCGGTTCGCCATCGGCCTCAAGGGTTTCGTACACCACCGAAAAGCGGTCGTCCTTGCGCAGGGCCCGGTGGAAATCGATGTTGCTCGCGAACACTTCGGCCAGCTGGATGGCCACGCCGTCCGGAATGCTGGAGGCGTCGGTGGCGGCGAAGAGGGAACTGCGGATGACGCCGCCGGCCAGCCGGGTGCCCACGGTCAACGGGGCCGTTTCGATGCGCGATGCGAAGGCGTTGCCCTGGCGCTCGACCACGAGGCGGCGGAAATTGCCGCTGTCGTCCTGCACCCAGCGTGCGGTGAGCTTCAGCAGGCGATGGTCATCGGTGGTCTCCGCGGAGACCGAGCGGCCGCCGCGGCCCAGCAGCGTCTGCCGGACCTGCCCGTCGCCGCGCAGGAACGCGGCGGCTTCAGGGTCGGCCACGCCCAGGCGTTGCAGGATGGCCTCGGCCGTGTCGCTGCTGCGGGTCTGGTCGGTGCGGTAGAGCGAATAGCTGGGGATGTCCACCAGTGCGGACAACGGCTGGTCGCCCGCGAGCGAATCCACCGGGTACTCGACAAGGCTGCGCGGCAGGTCGCCCGGATCGGGGGCGAAGGACGCCACGGCGAAAGCGCCACCGCCGCCGGTCAGCAGGACGGCGGCCACGGCTGCGGTGATGCGTTTGGGATGGTTCCGGGCAATGCGCGATAGCCGGTCCAGCAAAGCGAGGCCGGCGGATGTCAAGCCGTTGTTCAAGAGTCTGTACCCCAGGGTGAGGTGCATGCGGGCCATGGGCGGCATGCACGGGCTGTCTGTGGGTTGCAGCGGCACGGGAGGGGCGGGCCGGAGAGCCGGGGCCGGCAGGCGCACTAGAATCCGCCGCTGCAAACGTGGCCGGAAGTATAGCCACTGACCCCCTCGCCGAACCCTGCAAAACCCTTATGAATCAATCCGCTGTTACAACATTCCCGATCACCGATGGTGTAGGACAGGCGCTGGAGGTTTCGTTGCGCGGGGCTGACGAACTGCTGCCCCGGGAGGAGTGGACGAAGAAGCTGGCGAAGGCCGAGGCCACGGGGGTTCCGCTGCGCATCAAGCTGGGGCTCGACCCGACCGCGCCGGACATCCACATCGGCCACACGGTGGTGCTCAACAAGATGCGGCAGCTCCAGGATCTGGGGCACCAGGTGATCTTTCTCATCGGAGACTTCACCACGCTCATCGGCGATCCGTCAGGGCGCAATTCCACCCGTCCGCCGCTCACCCCCGAGCAGATCAAGGCCAACGCCGAAACCTATTACCGCCAGGCCAGCATGGTGCTGGACCCCGCGAAGACCGAGATCCGCTACAACAGCGAATGGAGCGAGCCGCTCGGTGCGGCCGGCATGATCCAGCTCGCGGCCAAGTACACCGTGGCGCGCATGATGGAGCGCGACGATTTCCACAAGCGGTTCACGGGCGGGCAGTCGATCAGCCTGCACGAATTCCTCTACCCGCTCCTGCAGGGGTACGACTCGGTCGCGCTCAAGAGCGACCTGGAACTCGGCGGCACCGACCAGAAATTCAATCTGCTGATGGGGCGCCACCTGCAGCAGGAATACGGACAGGAGCCGCAGTGCATCCTGACCATGCCGCTGCTCGTGGGCCTGGACGGCGTGGACAAGATGTCCAAGTCGAAGGGCAACTACATCGGCATCACCGAAGACGCCAATACGATGTTCGCCAAGGTGCTGTCGATCTCCGACACGCTGATGTGGGATTGGTACACGCTGCTGTCCTTCAAGTCGCTGGCCGAGATTGCCGCGCTCCGGAAGGAAGTCGAGGGCGGACGCAATCCCAAGGATGCGAAGGTGATGCTCGCGAAGGAAATCACCACCCGGTTCCACAGCGCCGCGGCGGCGGAGGCGGCCGAGGCCGACTTCGTGAACCGCAGCAAGGGCGGTGTGCCGGACGAGATTCCCGAGGTCGCGCTGCAGGGTGCTCCCCTGGGAATCGGTGCGCTGCTGAAGCAGGCCAACCTCGCACCGTCCACGAGCGAGGCGAACCGCCTCATCGATGGCGGCGGTGTGCGGGTGGACGGCAGCGTGGTGAGCGACCGGGGGCTCAAGCTGGAAGCCGGCACCTACGTGGTCCAGGTCGGCAGGCGCAAGTTCGCCCGCGTGGCTTTGGGCTGAACGGCTTGCGGCGGCGGGGCGCCCCGTCGCCTCACCGCTCGGGCGAGGCGCTGCCCGGCATTCAATCGAGGTTGTCGTTCAGGTCGGGATCGGGCACTTCGCCCACGGCTTCGCGCGTGAGTTGCGCTTCCTGCAGCAGCCAGGCGCAGAACGCCTTGATTTCCGGACGCTGACCGCTGCGCGGCCCCACCAGCAACCAGTACACCAGTGGCGAATCGAGCCGGTAGCCGGGCAGGACCTCGACGAGGTCGCCCGAGGCGAGGCTGTCCGCGATGAGCGGCATGCGCGCCAGTGCCAGCCCCTGGCCCGTCAGGGCGGCCTGCACGATCTGGTGGGCGTAATTGAAGTACAGCCAGCGCTTGGGCTGCAGCTTGGACTGGCCGTTCTGCTCGAACCAGCGGCGCCACGTCAGCCATTCGAGGTGCATGGTGCGGTGCGCGTCGCCCGCCTCGATGAGCGTGAACTGCGCCACATCGGCAGGGTTGCGGATCGGCGGCCCGCTCTTGATGAGCCAGGGGCTCGCGACCACGGCAAGCTGCTCGCCGTAGAGGCGCTGCGCTCCCTGCACGTGCGCGCCCGGCGCAGCGTAGCGCAGCGCGAGATCGACATCGGCCGTTTCGAGGTCCACGGGGGCGTCGGTGGCGTCGATGCGGATGTCGATGTCGGGATTGTCCCTTTGGAACGCCTCCATGCGCGGAATGAGCCACATGGATGCGAAGCTCGCCCAGGTGGTGATCGCCACGCTCTTGCGCCCCGCCGTCTGCCGCACGAGCCGCACGGAGGCATCGAGCCGTTCCACGGCGGGCGCCACGGCGCGATGCAGTTGCGCCCCCGCTCCCGTGAGTTCCACCGCCCGCGTGTGCCGCAGGAACAGCGGCACGCCGACCTCGTCTTCGAGGGCCTGGATCTGCCGGCTCACGGCCGACTGCGTCAGTGCCAGTTCCTCGGCAGCCGCCCGGAAGTTGAGGTGGCGGGCCACGGCCAGGAACGCGCGCCAATGTCCGACCGCAACGGGCCGGGTTCGCAGATGGGTGACGGGGGCGGGGAGGTTCATGGCGTCGGATTGCGCGAGCGCAAGGCATTCATGAGGAGGCTGCATGAAATTATGGCGACCTTTTCATTGGACCGCACCTGTCGGTAGAGCAGAAACTCTTTTTCCATCAACGGTTTGGATTGGAAAGGGGGCTGGCTGTGCAGGATTGCAACGTTCCGGATTCGCAACAATGTCAACAGGTCGCGGCGCCGTATCCGGCGGGCAGTTGGCGGCTGGTGCGCGGTCATGCGGTCAGCCTGCAGCCCTGCCGTGCAGGGTGGCTGGCCGTGGCGCAGGGAAGCGTGTGGCTCACCGTGTCGGGGCCCGGCACGGTGGCGGAAGACCGTGTCCTGCTGGCGGGGCACGGCTGCCGGCTGCTGCCGGGGCAGCATGCAGTGGTGGAACCTTGGGCGCCGGGTGGCGAAAGGGGAGACGCTGCTTTCCGCTGGTCCGAGCAGCCTGTCGCCTCTGCGCGGCGCCGGCGGGCGTGGGCCGGCAGGGTGCAGCCCGCCGGCCAAGCCTTCGCCACGGCCTTCCACGAAACCCTGCGGTCCCACGCAGCGATGGCCCGGGCCATGGTGGGCCTGGGGCAGGCACTGGTGTCCTGGCTGGCCTCGCGAGCAGCCGTGGAGGTCGCCGGGTGCGCGGCCACCGGCCCGTGCGATGGCCGGCGCGGCCATTGATGCGTCTTCCGCATTGAAAGGCCGAGGTTTGCGCATTGATGCGATCGGCGCATGGATGTGCAAATCGCAATTCATTGGACGAGGGTCCTGCTTCAGAGGAAAAATAACGCCATATTTAGGGTTTACCAGGAGCATCACATGGCTGCATCACATGTTCTGAATTTTCAACAATCTTCTGTCCGCGATCGCTCTTCGGGCAAGGATGTCTTCCAACTCGACGCCGGCAAGGCCCACAGCCTGCGCCCGCGTGTGCCCATGGCCCTGCGCATTGCCTCGGGCCATGCCTGGGTGACCTTGCAGGGCGGCTCCAAGGATGTCTGCGCGCCTGTTGCGGGCGATGTCTTCCTGCATGCCGGCCAGAGCCTCTGGGTGGCTGCCGGCCAGCACGCGGTGATCGAATCGCTGGGCCGCGATGCGGTGCAGTACCGGTTCAGTGCGTCGCGTGCCGTGAAGGACGACACCGTGGCGCACGGCACCGTCTCGGCTCAGGGCGCTGCCTGCTGCGCCTGAGGCCCCGGGCCTCGCGCGGGCTGCGGCCCGGTTGTCGTTCGATGGTGTGCGCATGAAAAAAAGCCGTGGGTGCCTCCCAGCACCCACGGCTTTTCCACGTCTGCGCGCTCCGTTCCAGCGCTGCGGCTCCAGCTACCGCTAAAGCTCGAGGTCGATGGCGAGGGCTTCGAACGCCGCCATGGCGGTGGACCCTTGCATCGATTCCATGCGGGAGAGTGCGTCCTCGTCTTCCAGGGTGCTGAAGGCGAGGCTGAAACGCTGGAACCGGCGCTGTGCGAGCGGCCCCTGGTGCAGCACTTCCATGTCGGTGTGGCGCACGTCGCCGCGGATGCGTTCCAGCAACGTGGTCAGGGGTTCGCGGGGACCCTCTAGCTGCTGGCAGAAGCGTTGCCCGTCGAAGACCAGCAGTCCGGTGATGCGTTGGCGGGTGTTGGAGAGCCGGGCATGCGCGGCGATGGTGGCGACGACGCCCAGGGGCTGCCCGGGAGCCAGGGTGCTGACGTAGAGCACCTCGTGGAGGGGCGACGCCAGCGGAAGATGAGAAAGGGTCATGAACCGCCCACTCTAGGGCTGGCCCTGTTGCATCGCAATGTCAAAAGACATAGCGCGACCCTGCAGCCAGTGCCTAGAATCGCCGCCGCGTTATCGACTGCCCACTACTATTATTTCTATCATTCCGCAGGCCTCATGAGTACCGATGTCGTCGTCCCCCAATGGCCTTCCCCGGAGATTCCGCGCCACTGCAGCAGTTGCCGTCTGCGCCGGGGCACGCAGGCGTTCACTGCCGTCACGGCCGAGGAGTTGGCCTTCATCGAATCCTGCCGCAGCGGCACCGAGATGGTCGCGGCGGGCGGGGCACTGATCCGGGAGCGCCAGCCGGGCGGCAGGCTCTACACGCTCTACAGCGGCTGGGCCTTCCGCTACAAGACCCTGTCGGACGGGCGCCGGCAGATCCTGAACTTCCTCCTGCCCGGGGACCTGGTGGGCCTGCAGCAGGAGTTTTCCGACACGGCCCTGCACGGCGTCGAAGCGGTGACCGACAGCACGTTCTGTGCTTTCGATACCGACAGCCTCTGGCCCCTGTTCCGGGAGCATGCGCGGCTGGCGTACGGCATCACCTGGCTCGCGGCACGCGGCGAGGGAATGGTGGACGACAACCTGCTCACCGCCGGCCGGCGCACGGCGATCGAGCGCGTGGCGGTGCTGCTGGTGCACCTGCACCGCCGCATGGACCGGCTCGGGCTGGCGCGGGAGGGCTCGGTGGAGTTCCCCATCAACCAGCAGCACATCGCCGACGCGCTGGGACTGTCGCTGGTGCACACGAACAAGACGCTGCGGCGCCTGGCGGACATGGGACTGCACGAGATCTCGGGCGGGCGGCTGCGGCTGGTCAATCCCCGGGCCCTGGCGCGCATCGCGGAGTACTACGACAACATTCCCCGGCCCGTCCCGCTGCTGTGAGGGAGTTTGGGGTGTTTCAGGCCCCATGCCGCCGGATCCATTCAATAGTTTGCTATTGTTTTTGTAGCAAATGGATGGGCTTGCCCGCGGTGCGGCGGGAGGGCGCCGGCGGCGGATAATCGGCCTCTCCCGCAGGACGGCCGGGTCTTGCGCATCCTTTCCCGTCACCCACCCCTTCGATTCTCATGACAGCACTGGACATCATCATCATGGCCGCGGGCAAAGGCACGCGCATGAAAAGCCGCATCCCGAAAGTCCTACAGCGCCTGGCGGGAAGACCGCTGCTGGGCCACGTGCTCGGGCAGGCCCGCAGCCTGCAGGCGCGCCGCGCGGTGGTCGTGACGGGCCATGGCGCCGCCGAGGTGGAGGCCGCCATCGCCGGGGCGGCCGCAGGGCTGGACGTGCAGTGCGTGCGGCAGGAACCGCAGCTGGGCACGGGCCATGCGGTGCAGCAGGCCGTGCCGGCCCTGGCGGGCGATGGCACGGTGGTGGTGCTGTCGGGCGACGTGCCGCTCACGCGCCCTGAAACCCTGCAGGCCCTGGTGGCTGCCGGCGCAGGCGAGCGCCTGGCGCTGCTCACCGTGACGCTGCCGGACCCGGCCGGCTACGGCCGCATCGTGCGCGATGCCCACGGCGCGGTGC
Source organism: Paracidovorax konjaci (assembly GCF_900112675.1). Lineage (GTDB taxonomy): Bacteria > Pseudomonadota > Gammaproteobacteria > Burkholderiales > Burkholderiaceae_C > Paracidovorax > Paracidovorax konjaci. Next base: position 112,090 of record NZ_FOMQ01000002.1, read on the forward strand.
GAGGCATCGTGGAGCACAAGGACGCGAGCGACGCGCAGCGCGCGATCGACGAGGTCTACAGCGGCATCATGGCCGTGCCCGCCCGGCTGCTGGCGGGCTGGCTCGCTCGGCTGACGAACGACAACGCGCAGGGCGAGTACTACCTGACCGACATCGTCGCCATGGCCGTGGCCGACGGCGTGCCCGTGGTGGCGCACCGCATCGCCGACGCGCTGCAGGTGGCCGGCGTGAACAGCCCGCTGCAGCTCGCCGAGCTGGAGCGGGCCCACCAACTGGCGCAGGCCCGCGCGCTCATGGAGCAGGGTGTGCGCCTGGCCGATCCCGCGCGGTTCGACCTGCGCGACGACCCGCGCACGGGCGCGCGCGGCGAACTCGCGTGCGGCCAGGACGTGGACATCGACGTGAACTGCATCTTCGCGGGCCGCGTGGAGCTGGGCGAGGGTGTGCGCATCGGCGCGCACTGCAGCATTGCCAACGCGCGCATCGCCGCAGGCGCCGTGATCCACCCCTACACCCACATCGACGGCGAGCAGCCGGCCGGCGTGCAGGTGGGCGAGGGCGCTCTGGTCGGCCCGTTCGCCCGGCTGCGCCCGGATGCCCGGCTGGGCCGCGACGTGCACATCGGCAACTTCGTGGAAGTGAAGAACTCGCAGCTGGCCGATGGTGCCAAGGCCAACCACCTGGCCTACCTGGGCGATGCCACCGTGGGCGAGCGCGTGAACTACGGCGCCGGCAGCATCACCGCCAACTACGACGGCGCGAACAAGCACCGCACGGTGATCGAGGCCGATGCGCACATCGGCAGCAACTGCGTGCTGGTGGCGCCGGTGACCATCGGCGCGGGCAGCACCGTGGGCGGCGGCTCCACCATCACCAAGAACACGCCGCCCGGTGTGCTGAGCGTCTCGCGCGGGCGGCAGGTGAACATCGAGCACTGGAAGCGGCCCGCCAAGGGCGCCAAGCCCGCCAACTGACGCAGGAAGCGCACCCCATGTCCACGGGCGACCCGGATCCAGGCCTCGACGCCGCGCAGCTGCGCGCCGAACTGCAGGCCGTGCGGCAGGAGCAGGAAGCCTTCCTGCGTGCGGTGTCGCACGACCTGCGCGCGCCCCTGCGCCACATCCTGGCCTACGGCCGGCTGGTGCGTGAACTGGTGGCGGAGAGCAATGCCGATACCGAGGCGCTGGAGTTCCTGGACACCATGGCGCAGTCGGGGCAGCAACTGGGCGAAATGATCGACGGCCTCATCCTGCTGGGCCGCGCAGGGCTGGTGCCGCTGCAGGCGCAGCCGGTGCCGGTCGAGGCCGCGCTGCGGTCGGCCGCTGCCGCGGCGATGGCGGCGGCGTCGGCAGGCGGCGTGCCGGAGCAAGGGACCTTCGCATGGCCGTCCACCGTGCAGTGGCAATGGCCCGACGGGGAGAGCGAGGAAGGCGCGAAGGGCGCAGGAACGGCGCTCGCCGTGCAGGCCGATCCGGCGCTGCTGGGCGACGTGCTGCTGGCCGTGCTGGACAACGCGCTCAAGTTCTCGCGCCCCGTGGCGCATCCGCGCATCGTGCTGGCGGCGCGGCCGTTGCCGGACGGGCAGGCGGAAATCCGCGTGCGCGACAACGGCGTCGGCTTTGCTCCGGCGCGGGCGGACCAACTCTTCGGGGTCTTCCAGCGCCTGCACCCCGTGAGCCAGTTCAAGGGCCTGGGCCTGGGCCTCGCGCGCGCGCGGCGCTACGTGGAGCGCATGGGCGGCCGGATCGGCATCGATGCCGTGCCCGCGCCGCCGGGCGGCTCCGCCGAGGGGCAGGGCTGCGAGGTGCGCATCGTGCTGCCCAGTGCGTGAGCAGGCAGCCGCCGCGCCGGGCTGCCCGGTACGGCGGCGCGCCGGTCACCCCTTGCGCCCGAGCATCACGATCGCGGCCAGCACCACGGCGCCGCCCAGCAACTGCAGGGGCTGCAGGGTCTGGTCCAGCACCCACCAGCCGAGCAGCAGCGTGGCGACGGGCTCGATGTTCATCACGGGCGCGTTGCGGGCCATGTCCAGCCGCGGCAGGCTCACGAACATCGCGGTGAAGGCCGTGCCGTAGAGCAACACCAGTGCCGCCAGGCCCCACCAGCCGGGGGCGGCCTCGGGCCACCGCATGCCGCCCGGCACGAGCCCGCTCGCGCCGGCCGCCACCATCAGCGCGAACACGGTGCCCACGGTCATCAGGCTGCGCCACATGCCGGGCAGGGTTTTCAGCTTGTGGTCGGTGATCCACAGCGCCACGGCGAACACGCAGGCCGCCGTGAAGGCGAACCCGATGCCGGCCACCCAGGCATCGCTGCCGTCCTGGCCCAGTTGCGCGATGCGTCCCGGAACGTCCAGCGCCAGCAGCAGCCCGCCGAGTGCGACGGCCATCACCGCCGCCGCGCGGCGCGTGGGGCGAGGCCCGCCCAGCCCCCAGGTCAGCAGCGCGAGCAGCACCGGGCACACGTTCGACACCAGCAGTGCCAGTGCCACCGGAATGCGGGCCACGGCCGAGTAGAGGCACAGGCTCTGCGTGGCCACCAGCGCGCCCAGCAGCAGTTGCCAGCGCAGCATGCCGGGGGCCATCGCCAGCCGCGGGCGCTGCCACGCCACCAGCGCGGCCAGCACCAGCGCGGTGGCGCCGCTGCGGCACAGCACCGCCAGCAGCAGGCCGGTGCCGTGGTCGAACGCCAGCCGCGCCGCGACGTGGTTGGCCGCGAACGTGCAGCTGATCAGGGCCAGCAGCCCGATGGCGAGGCGGCGTGGAAAGAGGGCGGGAAAGGACATGCTGCTGCTCCGGATGTCGAAAAACGGGAAGGCCCGGCCGTTGGCTGGCCCGGGGCCTTGCAGGGAAAAAGCGGGGGGCGGCGGGTGCGGCGCACGGCCGACCCGGCGCGGTGCGGTGCGGGGGTGGTGGGCCGCGTGCGGCCCGGTCAGCCAGGGCGCCGCGGCACGGCGGAGGGGACCGCCGCGGCCGGGGCCTGCTCGCCGGCCTTGCGGCAGGGCAGGCGGGGCTCGAACTTGCTGCGCTTGATGCTGAAGAACGCCTTCACGTTGCGCACATTGCTGTCGCTGGTGAAGAGCCGCTGCGCCAGGGCGAGGTAGCCCGGCATGTCGGGCGCATGCACGATCAGGATGAAATCCGGGCCCGGCGACACGCGGTAGCACTGCTGCACCGCCGCCTCGTCGGCCACGCGCGCCTCGAACGCATCCATCTGCGCGGCATCCTGCCGGTCCAGAGCCACTTCGACGATGGCCGTCAGGCCGTGCCCCAGGTGCCGCGCCAGCGCATCGGGCTGCACCAGGGCGATTTCACGCTCGATCAGGCCCGCATCGCGAAGCCGCTTGACGCGGCGCAGGCACGTGGGCGGCGATACGCGCACCAGCGCTGCGAGGGCCTGGTTGCTCAGCGTGGCATCGGTCTGCAGCGCTTCCAGCAACTGGAGGTCAGTGGTATCCAGGAAGGATTCTTCCATTTATGGAGATCTCGTGAACATCTATTTCATGGATTATGGAGGGTGAAACCATATTTCTTCTGCAATCAAAAAATTGATGAGAAATTTCTCAGTGCCCTGCCTACCATCGCGGCTGTCTGGCAACGGCCGGGCATTTCTCTTCCCCCATCTACACCACTTCCAAAACAGGAGCAGGCCATGTGCGGCATCGTCGGCGCAGTTTCCACGCGCAACATCGTTCCCATCCTCGTGCAAGGCCTGCAGCGCCTGGAGTACCGCGGGTATGACTCGTGCGGCGTGGCGATCCACGACGCCAGCCTGGACCCCGCCCGCACCGGCGGCCTGCGCCGCGCGCGCAGCACGGCCCGCGTGGCCGAGCTGCTGGAGCAGGTCCACACCGACCATGTGGAAGGTGCCACGGGCATCGCGCACACCCGCTGGGCCACGCACGGCGCGCCTGCCGTGCACAACGCGCATCCCCACTTCAGCCATGGCTCCGGCCCCGACGAGCCCCTGCGGCTGGGACGGGTCGCGCTGGTGCACAACGGCATCATCGAAAACCATGAAGCCCTGCGCGCGTCGCTGCAGGCGCGCGGGTATGTCTTCACCAGCCAGACCGACACCGAGGTGATCGCCCACCTGGTGGACAGCCACTACGGCGGCGACCTGTTCCAGGCCGTGCAGGCCGCCGTGGCCGAGCTGCACGGAGCCTATGCCATCGCCGTGATCCACAAGGACGAGCCCCACCGCGTGGTGGGCGCGCGCGCGGGATCGCCGCTCATCCTGGGCGTTGGCGAGGGCGAGCACTTCCTCGCCAGCGACGCCATGGCCCTGGCAGGCGTGACCGACCAGATCGTGTACCTGGAAGAGGGCGATCTGGTCGATCTGCAACTGGGCCGCTACTGGATCACCGGCAAGGACGGCCAGCCGCTCGATACCACCCGCCGCCCCGTGCGCACCGTGCTGGCGCACAGCGGCGCGGCCGAACTGGGTCCCTACCGCCACTACATGCAGAAGGAGATCTTCGAGCAGCCGCGCGCCATCGGCGACACGCTCGAAGGGGTGCGCGGTGTGGCGCCCGAACTCTTCGACGGTGCCGACGGCACGGCCGCTTGGCGTGTCTTCAAGGAGGTGGACTCCGTTCTGATCCTGGCGTGCGGGACGAGCTACTACAGCGGCTGCACCGCCAAGTACTGGCTCGAATCCATCGCCGGCATACCGACCCAGGTCGAGGTGGCGAGCGAGTACCGCTACCGAACCAGCGTGCCCAACCCGCGCGCCCTGGTGGTCACGATCACCCAGTCGGGGGAGACCGCCGACACGCTGGCGGCGCTGCGCCATGCGCAGAGCCTGGGCATGCAGAACACGCTGACCATCTGCAACGTCTCCACGAGCGCCATGGTGCGCGAATGCAAGCTGGCCTACATCACCCGCGCAGGCGTGGAGATCGGCGTGGCCTCCACCAAGGCCTTCACGACCCAGCTCGCCGGGTTGTTCCTGCTCACCCTGGCGCTGGCCCAGGCCCGTGGCCGCCTCACCGAAGAGCAGGAGGCCCGGCACCTGCAGGCCATGCGCCACCTGCCGGTCGCCCTGCAGGGCGTGCTGGCGCTGGAGCCCCAGATCATCAGCTGGGCCGAGGACTTCGCGCGCATGGAAAACGCCCTGTTCCTGGGGCGCGGCATGCACTATCCCATCGCCCTCGAAGGCGCGCTCAAGCTCAAGGAAATCAGCTACATCCACGCCGAGGCCTATCCGGCCGGAGAACTCAAGCACGGCCCCCTGGCACTGGTCACTAGCAGCATGCCCGTGGTCACCGTGGCGCCCAACGACGAACTGCTCGAAAAACTCAAGAGCAACCTCCAGGAAGTGCGCGCGCGCGGCGGCGTGCTCTATGTGCTGGCCGATGCCAAGACCAACATCGACACCGCCGACGGCATGCACGTGATCCGCATGCCCGAGAACTACGGCGCGCTCAGCCCCATCCTGCACGTGGTGCCACTGCAATTGCTGGCCTACCACACCGCCTGCGCACGCGGCACGGACGTCGACAAGCCGCGCAACCTGGCGAAGAGCGTGACGGTGGAGTGAGAGGGGTCGGGCAGGGGCGAATCCGTCGCCTCTCTGCCCTGGCGTTGCAATCGTTGCTGCCGAAAAGGAGCGCTCGCAGGAGCGCTCCTTTCTTTTTGCAAAAGCCAGAAATCCCGGGGGGATGGCGGTGAGGTACCAAAAAGGCTTCGGCAGCTCAATGGGTTGCCAGGATAAATTTCGATAGTTGCTGCCAATCAACATCCACCGACATTTGTCACAGATGAGTTCATCCGTTACCGCTAGTATCCGCGCCAACAAAAAATTGCAACGACTCTGCATCTGCGGTTAGGGGGAGGTGGTCGACTCAGGGTCGGCCGACGACGCTTTTTCATGCGCACGGTGAGAGACGAGAGGATCTCCAATGCGTGTGACGGGAATCGAGCGTGCGGCCCAGGCCGTGCGGGTGTGGTTGTGCTTCGTTCTGCTGTGGGCCTGTTCCGGCCTGGCCTGGGCGGACAGTGCCGGCGGCCTTGCGTGGCTGCAGGCCCAGGTGCAGTCAACGGGTGGGCTGGCCAGCGCGTCCGGCTCGGCCACAGCCTCCCAGGGCCAATGCGAAGCCGCGCGTACGCTGCTGGAGTTCTCCGATCCCGCCCGGGCCGCCTCGCTGACCGCCGCGCTGGATGCGGCGCCCGTGGCCGAGACGGCGACGGAAGTGCTGGCATGCACGCAGTGGTTGCAGCAGCAGCAGAGCCAGATCCCCCGCGCCTCGGAACTCCAAGGCCGGCGCGCGGCCTCCGGCGGCTTTGCCACCTACGACCAACTCAGCGGGACCAGCGCGCTGGACACCGGCTGGGCCTTGCAGGCACTGGCGGGCGCATGGAGCGCCGCCCAGGCCGAGCCCACCCTGGCCTGGCTGCAACAGCAGCAGGCTGCCAATGGCAGCTTCACCGTGGGCGGCCGCGGCGATCTGCTGGGCACGGCCACCGTGCTGCGTGGCCTGCGGGAGCACCGCCAGCGCTCGGCCCTCGCCGCTGCCATTGCCGACAGAGCCGCGGCCTACCTGCTGTCCCAGGCCGATCCTGCGGGGCATTGGCAGTCCGATGCCGGAATCACCGCGCTCGTCTATGAGGCCGTGCACCCTTACAGCGGCGCTCTGCCGGACATCGGCCCATCCGTGAAGGCCTGGCTGCTGGCGGCGCAAGGCGCCAGCGGGGCCTGGGGCGGCAACGATCCCTGGGCCACGGCGCTGGCCCTGCGCGCATTGGCATTGGCGGAGCGCCCCGCCGTCAACCCCGCCCAGGCCGCACTGCGCGTGCAGTTCATCGACGCCCGCAACGGCAACCCCATCCCTGCGGTCCAGCTCACCGGCCCGGCAGGCAGCGGCATCCAGGGGCTGAGCGACGCATCCGGTCAGATCCGCCTGGCGGGGCTGCCACCCGGCGCCTACACCCTCACCGCCAGCACCCCTGGCTACCGCACCGTCCAGACATCGGCCACCTTGCGCGCCGGCGTGGTGACCGACCTGGGCACGCTGCAGATGCTGGTGCCGGGCAACAGCACCAGCGCGGTCATCACCGGCACTATCAAGGACAGTGCCAGCGGAGCCCCCCTGGGCGCCGTGACCGTCTCGGTGGCGGGCCGATCGCTGAGCGCCACCACCGACGCGGCCGGCCGCTACCTGATCAGCGATGTCGCGCCCGGCACCGTCGGCCTGGTGGCCAGCAGGGCCGGGTATTACGACGCCACCGGCCAGGCGGACGTCCTGGCAGGGCAGACGCTGGATTTCTCGCCCGCCCTGGTGCGCAGCCCGGCCACAGGCCCGGGCGGCGCGACCGACTGCCGCATCCTGGGCCGCGTCACCAAGGCCGCCGACACCTCGCCCATCGCGGGCGCCACCGTGTCGCTGAGCGGCGCCAACACGGGCAACGTGCTCACGGATGCCGATGGCGCGTATGTGCTGGCCGGCCTGGTTTCGGGCGATACGCGCATCAGCGTCAGCCAGACGGGCTACGGCCCGGCCGAGGCCAACACCCGGCTCGCCTGCAGTTCGCAGAGCGATACGGCGGTTCAATACTCCCCCAGGCTCCACGCAGGCAGCCAGAGCCCGCCGGATGCCAACCGTGCCAGCCTGAGCGGGATCGTCCTGGACGCCCGCAACAACCAGCCCATTGCCGCGGCGCAACTGTCCGCCACGACCAGCACCGGCATCGTGCGCACCACCACGAGCCAGGCGGACGGCCGCTTCGCGATCGGTGGCCTGGACGGCGCCAGCGTGCAGCTCGTGGTCGCCGCCCCGGGCTACGAGGGCTTCACGGCCAGCTACCTGCTGCAGCCTGCGCAGGACATCGACCTGGGACAACTGCGCCTGCGCCCCCCACGGACCGCGGCGCTGGCCGTGGACCTGCAGGTGCAGGCCGTCCGGCGCCACACCCTGCAGACCGATCCGCAAACACTGCGCGTTCTCGGGGCGCTGCAGGTGCAGGTGCGCAACGCGGGCACGCAGCCGGCCCCCGCGAACGTGCCGGTGCTCGCCTTCCTCGACACGGACAGCAACGGCCGATACGACGCCGGCACGGACACCGTGCTCGGCCAGGCAACGTTGTCCGCGGCACTGGCGTCCGAGCAGTCCCAGACCCTCGAGATCGTGGTGGCCGGCATGCTGCCGTTCCGGGATGCGCCGATCCACGTGATCGTCGATCCCGAAGGGGCGGTTCCCGAGAGCGACAAGTCCAACAACGTGCGGTCCAGTGCGCAGGACGTGCTGTTCACGCCCTCGGCCGCAGCGTTCTCGCCCAAGCTCAAATGGCACTGGGACGGGAGCCAGTCGCCGTATCCCGACTACAACCAGGTGATGATGGCGCCGGTGGTCGGGCGCGTCGTCGATACCAACGGCGACGGGCGGCTGGACTCGGACGACAGGCCCGTCGCGGTGTTCACGTCGTTCTCCGCCTCGCTGGGATACAACAACGCGGCCACGATCCGCGTGGTCGATGGCAAGACCGGGGTGCACCTGCTGTCCATCCGGGACGACTCCATCTCCGCGATCGCCAACCTCGCGCTGGCGGACCTCGATGGCGACGGCAAGCCGGAGATCATCGCCATCACGCGCGACTACCGCGTCGTCGCCTTCCGCAACACCGGCGACAAGTGGTGGGTTTCCGACGTGATGGTGGCCAGCTCGGGCTCCCCGCCGTGGGGCGCGCCGTACGTGGCGGACATCGACCGCGACGGCCGGCCGGAAATCATTTTCGGCCTCACCGTGCTGAATTTCGACGGCACCACCAAATGGCGCGCCAATGGACCGAACGTCGGCACCTCCTATGAAAGGAACGGGGGCTTCTCGATCCCCGTCGCGGCCGACATCGAGGGGCGCGGCAATGCCAACGTGATCTTCGGCGGGTCGCTCTATTCCGCCGACGGAACGCTGGTGTGGCAGGCCCCCATGGATGGCTACACCGCCGTCGCATCCTTCGATGGCAAGCAGCAGCCTTCCATCGCCATCGTCCATTCGGGCCAGCTCTCGCTGATCGGTGCGGACGGGCAGGTCCGGTGGACGACGGCGCTGCCCGGCGGCGGGACCGGTGGCCCGCCCACCATTGCCGACATGGACGGCGACGGCATCCCAGAAATCGGTGTGGCGGGCTCCAATGCGTACTCGGCGTTCCGGGGCGACGGGTCGCTGCTGTGGAGCAAGCCCTCGCAGGACTGGTCTTCGCAGATCACGGGTTCGACCGTGTTCGACTTCGACGGCGACGGCGTGGCCGAAGTGCTCTATGCCGATGAAATCAAGCTGCGCGTCTTCAAGGGGCCGACCGGCGAGGTGCTCTGGGAGCAGCCCAACACGTCGGACACCACGCTCGAATACCCGTTGGTGGTCGATGTGGATGCCGATGGGCATTCGGACATGCTGGTGGTGTCCAACGACTTCGGCTGGCTCATCAACGCGACGGAGCGTTTCCATGGCGTGCGGGCGTTCGAGGACGTCAACAACGCCTGGGTGCCCACGCGCAGCGTCTGGAACCAGCACGCGTACAGCATCAACCACATCAACGACGACCTGAGCGTTCCGCGCGACCCCGAGCCCAGCTGGAAGAGCCACAACACCTTCCGGCTGAACCGTCGCATGGATGCGGACGCCCGGGCCATCGCGGACGTCACGGCCAGCTACGTGCGCGTGGTGGATGGCGGTGCGCAGACGCCCTCGCAGATCATCGTGCGCGTAGGCAATGCCGGCTCCTACAAGGTGCCCGCAGGCACCCCGGTGGCCATCTACAACACCGACCCCGCCCTGGGCCCGCCTGCGGCGCAGGCCCTGGTGGCGCAAGGCGTCACGCGGGAGGTGCTGCCGACGGGCGCCTTCGAAGACCTGGCGATCGTCCCCGCCCGTGCGCTGGCGCAACTCAGCGCCATGGGCACCGTGTGGATCGTCGCCGACGACGACGGCACGGGCCGCCACACCCTGGCCGACTTCGACCGCGGCAACAACGTGGCCGCGGCCGATCTGGGCGCTATCGCCAACCACCTGCTCATCGCGGTGGCCACGGACAAACCGACCTACGCGGAAGCCGACACCGCCCGCTTCACGGCGACGGTGCGCAACGCGGGGAGTTTTGTCCGCAACGCGCTCGTTCGGCTGACGGTGCTGGATGCGGCCGGAAAGTCCGTGGACGTCTTGCCGCTCGGCACCGCGGCCCCGCTGCAACCGGCGGCCAGCGACCAGGTGCTGGCGCCGTGGTCGGTGGCCGCCGTGCTCGCCGGCGACTACCAGGTGCGGGCAGAACTCGTCACGCCGCAGGGCCTCGTGTACGGCACGGCAAGCGCGCCCTTCGCGGTGAAGGCGGGCGCCGTGGCCGGCGCTGCGGACAACAGCCTCAACAGCGCCCGCGCGAGCACCGACCGCAGCCGCTACAGCGCTGCGCACACCGTGTTCATCGACTCGCGGGTGGCCAACCTCAGCGCCAACCTGCTGCAGGAAAACCTGCGAGCGGTCACGCAGGTCATCGCGCCCGGCGGGCAGGTCGTGCTCGTCCAGACCGAGGACATCGCCCAGGCCGTTCCGCGCAGCCAGCGCAAGTACGGCTACTACCTCCCGGCCGGCAGCCTGGCGCCGGGCACCTACCAGGTGCGCATCCAGCTCTTCGGTTCGGCCAGCTACCAGAGCCGAACGGCCCTGGCCGCCAGGTCGAGCGCCCGGGCAGGCCTTGGCGACGTGGAACTGGCGTCCAGCACCGCCAGCTTCGTGGTCCAGGATTCGCTGCAAAGTGCCGTGGGCATCACGGGCCAGCTCGGTGCGGCCCCGGCCGCTGTCGCCATCGGCGCCTCTTCGGCGCTGCAACTGAGCGTGTTCAACAACGGCAATGCGGCCATAGCGGGCGCCACGGTGCGCGTGCGTGTGCTGGACCCCGGCAGCGGCACCCCCATCGCCGTCTTCACCCAGACCGGCGTGCAATTGCCCGCAGGCACGGGCGGCCAGTACAGCTGGAACTGGGTCGCTGCCGGCACGGCGGGCAGCGTGCTGCCAGTGGCCGCCACCATCGAGATCGCGGGCAGCGAGCAGCCCCTGGCGCAAGCCACCGTCACGCTCACCGCCTCGGCCGCGCAGCCACCGGTCGAGTTCCGGCCCGTGCCCCTCGAGGGGCGGTGGCTGCTCGCGCTGCTTCTCCTGGTGCCTGCAGTCGCACATTTCGGCGCGCGCCGCCGCCCGTCCCCGCGCTCACCCCTTCAAAGCAAACCATGAACCACGCGATCCCGAGCATGAGTGCACCCCACAACACCCGAGCCGCGTGGCACCCCTGGCTGCGCCCCGTAGCCCGCACCGTGATGGCGGCGCAACTGGCATTGGCGCTCCAGCCCCTGAGCGCGCTGGCCCAGGAAGGCACGCCTGCCGTCCCTGCCGCCGCGCAGCAGCAGATGCAGCGGCTGGCGCAGTGGCAGCAGCGCATCGAGGCGGCCAAACTGGAGCAGGCACGCGCGTCGCAGCCGCCGGGTGCGCTGGTGACCGAGCGCACCAGCCGCAACCTCACGCGGGTGCACGAGTTGCTGAGGGAGGTGAAGGCCCGAAACGAACGGCCCGTTGCCCGCGTGGCCAAAGCGCAGGCGGGCGCGGAGCCCGCCGAGGCCGATCAGGCGCAGATCACCGCGCTGCTGGGCGCGATCGATGCCGACACCGATGCCGTGCTGGCCGACTTCGCCGCGATGCGCCAGCAGCTCCAGGCGCAGGGCGTGGGCGCCGAGATCCTGGCCCGCCACGACCAGGCGCAGACGGAGCTGGACCAGCGTGCCGGCGAACTGCGCGGGCTGATCCGTGCATGGCGGCAGTCCCCGGGCGCGGCCACCCTGGCCGCACTGGACGCCTACTTCACGCGGTACCCCGCAGCGCGTGCCGGCGCACCCGCGGCCCCCGGCCCACTGCCCTGGAGAAACCCGCAGCCCAACCAGCGCCCGCCGGCGGAGAACAGGCTCGCGTGGTTCCAGAACCTGCATGGCAAGCAGCAGGTGCAAGTGGCGCAGGCGGGCGGGGGGAATGGCCTGGGCCTGGGCCTGCAGTTCACAATCCCGCCCGAGCCCGGGCAGGCGCCCATGCCCGAGGACTTGGCGGAAACGGCGGAAGTCACCCTCACGGCCGCCATCCGCGCGAAGGCCCAGGAACTGGGCAACAACCCCGTGGCGATCCAGAACTGGGTGCGCAACACCATCGAATGGGTGCCCACATGGGGAGCGATCCAGAGCGCGCAGGACACGCTGGACAAGCAGCGCGGCAACGCGGTCGACATCGCCAGCCTGCAGATCGCGCTGCTGCGCGCAGCGGGCATCCCGGCGCGCTACCAGTTCGGGACGGTGGAGATCCCTGCCGCGCAGGCGATGAACTGGGTGGGAGGCGCGAGCCACATCCAGGCGGTGCTGCAGCTGATGAACCAGGGCGGCATCGCGGCACGGGGCAGCGTGCAGGGCGGGACGGTGCAGAGCATCCGCTTCGAGCATGCGTGGGTGCAGGCCTATGTGAACTGGGCGCCTGGTCGGGGAGCCCGCAACGCCACGCCGACCCAGCACAACCACCCCAACGGGGCGCTGAACGCCTGGGTGGCGCTGGACGCGAGCGTGAAGCAGTACAGCTACGCGGCGGGCATGGATCTGCAGACCGCGGTGCCGCTGGACGCACAGGCCCTGCTGAATGCCGCCCAGAGCGGGGCCACGGTCAATGAGCAGGAAGGCTGGGTGCAGAACCTGAACCAGGCGGCCATCCAGAGTCAGCTCACCGCGTACCAGGCCCGCCTCAAGACCGCCATCGACACCCAGAAGCCCGACGCCACCGTGGGCGACGTCATCGGCAGGAAGATCATTCCGCAGACCGTGCACAGCGTGCTGGGCGGCGTCACGCCGCTGGCCCTGGTCCAGGCGGGCCAGCAGAGCGCCACGGTCCCGGCGGGTCTGCAGCACCGGTTCACCTATCGACTGAGCGACGGCTGGGGCAATGAGTTACTGAGCTATACAGCCCCAACGAGCCGCCTGGCGGGCAAACGCCTGACCCTGAGCTATGTGCCGGCCGACCAGGCCACGTCGGACCTGATCGCCAGCTTCCTGCCCAAGCCGCACGCGGACGGCAGCCCGATCCAGCCCGGTGAACTGCCCACCAGCCTGCCGGGCTACCTGATCCGGCTCAAACCGCAAATCAGCCTGGATGGGCAGGTGGTGGCCCAAAGCGCCAGCGCGGTCACGATGGGCAGCGACCTGCAGGGGCAGGGCGGCTTCACGCAGCTGTACGACCCCACGCAATGGGACATCACGCCCGACCAAAGCCACGTGGCGGGGCAGGCCACGGCCATCGGCATCAGCGCGGGAGGTATCAGCGCGAGGCAACTGGACAGCCTCAAGGCGAGGCTGGAGAACACCAAAACTCAGCTACAGGCCAACAACCTGCAGAACCTGACCGGGGAGCAGATCAGTGGGGATCTGCTGACGGCGGTGATCTGGAGCTGGTTCGCAGCGGCGGAAAGCCATAACCGGCTCTCCCAGAACCAGGCGCAGATGATCGAGAACCCTGGGCTCTCCTACGGCCTGTTCCATGCAGTAGCCCAACCGATTTATAGCTGGGGCGTGGTGAGGCAGGTGACGTTTCCTGGGGTGAATATCGATATCGGGCACATCCGGAATGTGAGTTGGGCGAAGGACAACGACGATAAGAAATGGGTGAGCTACAACCGGCTTAGGGGGCAGTACATGAGTGCGCTGGAGCACGCGGTGCCTGAGCGGTTCTTCAATGATCCGCAGAAGTGCAATCTGCAGGGAAACTCCAACCCTATTGCAGGCTTGCCGGAATGCCCGCAGGGAATATCGTCAGTCAAAGCCTTGGGGATTGCGGCAGCGCAGGGGCAGAAGATCTACACCATCACGAGAAAGGTCTACAGCCAAAACCCGGGCATCGTTACCAGCGCGCTATCAGCACATAGCTACGACACGCAGAACCGGGTGCAGCAGTCACTGGATGTGGGGTATGAGGTGACGATTCATGAGAGCCCGATCGCTGAGAGCGGATGGATGGGGGCGGGGTACACGGCAATTGATCCTGCTACGGGGGCTGGGGCCTACACCATTGAAGGAGGAAGTAATGGAGCGTTCACTGTAGGGGCGCAAATGGCAATTTTGCTGTCTATTACGATAGCTTTATATGCCGTCACTATTCCCGCAGGAGTAGGTACCGCATTCCCTGCGTACCTTTCAATTGCATTTGCTGGCGAATTTTCTCACGCATTAAGCCTCTACGAAGGGGATGAAGAAAAGCTCGCTTGCTTTTGGGGTGGATTCTTTTTCGCAATGGGCGGGATTTCATTGCTTGCAGGTGTTTTGACTGGAGGAGTATTGACTGGGTTGACGATGGGATTTTTATTCTGGATGTTGCCAGGGATATTTATCCCTACTAACACTGCATTGCAGTGCAAAGCTTTTTACTGGCAGAGGTAATTTATGTTCATTTGGAATGTTGTTGTATTTTTATTAATTCTAATAATATATCTTCTTGGGGTTAGAAGAAATATTGATGGACGATTGCTGGTGCAGCCTTTGCTGGGATTTTCGTTTTTCCAGTGGATAAACAACTTTGTATACAAATTCGATGATTTGGTTGTTGCCTGGATGAATTTCTTTTTTGTTGCATTGACGTTGTTGGTGATTATTTTTCTGGTAATTAAAAAGAAAAATATCAATTAGTGGGGTTGTTGATCGTTGTCATTGGCTCATGATAATGAGCCAGAGGATTGGAAGTCGCCATTGGAAAAATCCTAGCTCAAACAGCAGCCTTGCTGCTTGCAGATTTGATCGCGCTAAAGATTGCTGGGTATTGGACGCAACTTTTGCTTAACAGTAATTCTGTACGCGTTGGCGGTTCGGCAATTGGATGGTTTGATTCCCGTGGGGTGTGTAGATGAATTATTTGTTTTTTGTATATGTTTTTCCGTTCGTTGTTCTTTCATTGGTTGTTTATTTGCTGGAGGTCAAGCTGAAGAAAGGATCGCTGAGTGATCTGAGGCGGCTGACAATATTAAGGGTTGTTTATTTGTCGGTATCGGTTATTATGTTTTTTGTTGCGTTGTATTTTTTGATATTTTCTGAAAACGAAATGGCGAGTTTGATTATTTTGCTTGCTACATTTGATGTATTTTTCTATCTCGGAAAATATACAAATTCTCGTGGTTTGTGATTAATCTTGGCCGCATTGAACGCCTACTTCACGCGGTATAACGCAGCGCTTGTCGGCGCACTTACTGCCCTCGATCAGCTAGACAAGTGGTGCCCAAAGCACCAGCGCGGTCACGATGGGCAACAACCTGCGAGGGCAGGCGGCTTCACGCAGCTGTACGACCCCAAACGCTAAAGGCCAACTACAAACAATTAAGTTTCAATATCACTGCTTGCTTGGTGAGCAGGTTTTGCGCAAGGTGCTTCTGTTGCTGCTTACATAGGAATAGTTTCAATCTTGGCAGGTACTGCGATTGGCTCAATAGGTTATGGGGTGGATTATTTGCTGCACTCTTGCTTTCTGCTATTTTGATTGCAATTCATCTTGTTGTTCTTGAATTGAACCTGCGGAGTATGACGGATGAAAAAGTTTAATGCTATAACGGAGGATTCGGTTCTGGTTTGTCTTGAACTTCTGCTTTTTTAGTTGTCATGTCGCAGCTTTTGAAGAGTGTTTCGGCTAAACCTTTTAATAGTACTATTTCTGATTTGTATGAAACTATTATTGGAATTCCTGTATTAATTGCGAGATGAGAGTATCCATCTACAGGCCGTCCAACGTTTTTCAAGGGTTAGTTATGAATGGCTTGGTCCAGAGTTTGATATTCGTGCTGTCACTGGCATTTCTTTTTCTCAGTATAAATATCAAGGAGAATAAAGGGAATAATGGAAGGCCAAAGATATTTCTGTATTGTATTGTCATGTTCTTGCTTCTAATTCTTCTAATGTTCTTTTAGGCTGATAACGTCTTTGGATTTCGTGAGGCGGATGTATCGCATGGCGCAATACCAGCACAATATCCGAACAGGGTGCCCACCTAGGGTTGCTTTCTAGAGCGCGCACGACATCCTGGGCAAGCAGCGCGGCAATGCGATCAACATCGCAGCCTGCAGATCGCGTTGCTGAGCGCAGCGAGCAGTGATTTCCAGAGATCAAACAACTATATTCTGCTATATAAATGTGAGCGAACTATTCAATGTTTGCGGCGGCATGAAGGCAGTTTTCCTCTTCATTCAATTTTCTTGGCGTCATTACGGAAAATTTGCGGCACGTGCTTTGTGTACTGAACAGCCAATACAGCCAATGCCTCGAAACGACAATGCCAATCCTGCGCGGTAGAGGCTTGGATCGGGGGATAGGGCGGCTGCACATCCGGCGCACGGCTTGAGCCGCGCGTTGAACAGTCGGAATCAACGCGCCAGCAGAAGCAGACGGGCACGCCCACGCAGTAGCTGCAAGCTCCGTCACAGACAAAAAAGCCCACACCAGCCAGAACAGCCGGCCGGCACGTGGCGAGTTCAATCGCGGCTGTCTCCGGCCGCGTTAAAACGTGCGGCGCTGAATCAAGCCTCGTCCTACAGCCTCCTGCGCGGGTCGCAGATAGCTTCGCCCCATGCCAGAAAAAAACCTCAAGAACACATGGGCGCTCGTCAAGCAGGCGGCTTCTTCGTGGGTCGATGACTACGCGCCCAGCATGGGGGCGGCGCTGTCGTACTACAGCGTGTTCTCGCTCGCACCACTGCTCGTCATCGTGATCGCCATCGCAGGCATGGTGTTCGGCGAAGAGGCCGCACGCGGCGAGGTGTTCGCCCAACTGAGCGGGTTGATGGGAGCGGACGCTGCCGCGGCCGTGGAGGAACTGCTCAATGCCGCTGCCAAGCCGTCGACGGGGATCACGTCCGCGGCGATCGGGCTGGTGGTGCTCCTGATCGGGGCGACGACGGTGTTCGGCGAACTGCAGGATGCCCTGGACCGCATCTGGCGCGCGCCGGTGCGCGAAGGGTCCACCGGGCTGTGGGGCCTGTTGCGGGCCCGATTCCTGTCGTTCGGGATGATCCTGGGGATCGCTTTTCTGCTCATGGTCTCGCTGGTCATGAGCGCGGCGGTGTCGGCGCTCGGCAAATGGTGGGCGCCAGCGTTCGGCGGGTGGGAGGTGCTGGCGCAGGGCATCAACGCGGCCGTGGGTTTCGCTTTCACCACCGTGGTGTTCGCGATGATCTACAAGGTCATGCCCCGCGTGAGCGTTCGCTGGCACGACGTCTGGCTGGGGGCGGCCATCACGGCGGTGCTGTTCACCGTGGGCCGGATGCTCATCGGGCTCTACATCGGCAAGACGGCGCTGGCTTCCGGGTTCGGCGCCGCCGGGTCACTCGCGGTCATCTTCGTGTGGGTGTATTACTCGGCGCAGATTTTCCTCATGGGGGCCGAGTTCACCTGGGTCTACGCGCGCACCTTCGGGTCGATGCGGGACCGGGCGGACGATACGCCGGCGGCCGCAGAGGCCCAGGGTGAGCCACCTTCCCGCGCTGCGGGCCAGACCCCGGGCCGGGCCGTTTCGGCCTAGCCATCCATTCCACCTTGTCCAGGCAGGGCAGGACGGCTTATGGCCGGAACGCCCTTTTGCGGACTTCCGGGCCGTCGCCGATGCGCTGCAGCGCGCGTTGGCAATTTTCCAGGGTGTGCCGGCGCCGCGCCGCCAGCCAGCCCACGGCAAACCAGGCTTGCGGGTGCCGCGCCGCCCGTTGGCGGTACAGCCGGTCGGCCACCTGTTCGTCATTGAGCCGGCCCAGGGACGCTTGCGCAGGCGCGAGGCGCTTCAGGAATTTCCGGCCCCCGCCTTCCAGCACGGGCGCCAGGAATTCCGTGAGGTAGCGCAGGCGCTTGATGCGTTTACGCACGCGGTGCTGGCGCTCGGTGGTCAGTTCGGAAAACGATGCGATGTCTTTGCCGATGCCGCGATGGAGCTTGCGCAGGGCCTTGCCCACCGCACGCCGTGTTCCCTCGGCATCCAGGGCCTGGGCCTGCGCGGGCGGCGTGCCGTCCTGCGCGACCGTGAAGCCCATCAACGCGATCAGCACCGCCTGGAAGGCGCCATCGGACAAGATCTCTTCGGGCGATACCGCGGCCTCGGGGTCGGGCGCCACCTCCGGTCCTCCGGCCTGGCGCAGTTGCGCATTCATCGCCTCCAGCACGTGCCCGCTGTCGCGCAGTTCGCCCAGGCGGCGGAACACCGTGCGCAAGGGCGCCTCCCATGCCGGGTCGAAGCTGTTGGGCGCCAGGCCGTCCAGCTCGCGCAGGGCGGTCCGCAACCGGCGGATGCCCACGCGCAACTGGTGCACGTGTTTCTCGGTGCCGTGGCCCTGCGCGATCTCGCTCGCGTTGGCCATGATCTGCTCCAAGCAGTTGCCCACGACCACCCGCTGCAGGTGCTGCCCGGAAGGGAGGCGGCCGTTCTTCGCGCGCATGGGCGTGGCCTTGGCCGCGGGGCCTGCGGAGCCACCCGCGCGCAGGCGCTCGCCGCGCTCGGCTTTCGACAGGGTGCTGAGGACCAGCCCGTGCCTTGCCGCCCAGGCGCGTGCCGCCTCGACGAGCGCGGAAACCGGGCCGTCTTTCAGTTCCAGCTCCAGTTCGCAGATCGGTGCGGAGGCTTCTTCCGCGGTGCCGCGGTGGGCGACGACCCGCCCGGTGTCCAGCGCCAGTTCCATGGCACCTCCGCCGTCGAAGGGAATGTCGCGGGTCACCCGCTCGAACCCGGTGCCGTAGGTCTCCACGGGCGATGTTTTCGCGTGGGCCAATGCCCGGGCCAGTTGCCGACCTGCCGCGGAGCCCGCATGCAGCGCCGGGTCCGGCCGGGGAACACCCTCCGCACCGGCAGGCCGCGGCAGGGCGGCGTTGTGTTCTTCGCGCGCCAGCGGGCCTTCGCCCAGCGTTTTGACGGTCTGCACCCATGCACCGCCTTCGTCCCGGACGCGCCAGGCGATCCCCTGGCGGGCCAGGTCGCCCTCGGGGGTATCGAAGTAGTGCGCCTCCATGCGGCGTGCGGTGTAGTGGCCCTGCTGCATCTCCGCCTGCACGCCTTCCAGGCGGTGCGAAGGGATGAGGAACTTGAACTCGATTTCCATGGCGTTTCCGGAATGGGTGGGGGGTTGGGCGGTGTTTCTGATCGGATGGTGGGCGGTGCGGCGAGGGCTTGCGGAAGGCGGGGCGCGTCCCAGGTGGTTCGCGGGCATCAGTCCTTCGCGTGCGATGCCAGCGCGGCGCCCAGGTAGGGAGCCGTGCGGGAGGCCGCGCAGCGGGCCACGTCCTGCGGCGTTCCCGCCACGACGATGCGCCCTCCATCGTGACCGGCGCCGGGGCCGATGTCGATCACCCAGTCGCAGGCTGCCACGAAATGCATGTCGTGTTCGACCACCACGACGGTGTGGCCGGCCTGCACCAGCGCGTCAAGGTGCGCCAGCAGGCGGTCCGCGTCGGCGGGGTGCAGGCCGGTGGTGGGCTCATCCAGCACATAGAGCGTATGGCCCCGCTGCGTGCGCTGCAGCTCGGCGGCCAGTTTGATGCGCTGGGCCTCGCCGCCCGAGAGTTCGGTGGCCGGCTGGCCCAGGCGCAGGTAGCCCAGGCCGATCTTCCGGAGCACCTGCAGCGGCCGCAGGACGGCGGGTTCGTGGGCGAACGCTTCGCAGGCCGCATCGACGGTCAACCCCAGCACGTCGGCGATCGTCAGGCCGTTCCAGGTGACGGCAAGCGTCTGCGGGTTGTAGCGCGAGCCGTGGCACGTGGGGCAGGGCGCGTAGGCACTCGGAAGAAAAAGCAACTCGACGCTCACGAAGCCTTCCCCCTGGCAGGTGGGGCAGCGCCCCTTGGCGACGTTGAACGAGAACCGGCCGGCGTCGTAGTGCGTCCTGCGGGCGGCCGGCGTGGCCGCGAAGAGTTTCCGGATGGCGTCGAACAGGCCGGTGTAGGTGGCGAGGTTGGAGCGCGGGGTCCTGCCGATCGGCTTCTGGTCCACGTTCACCAGCCGCCGTATCTGGCCGGTGGCGCCGCCCAGCCGGCCGGTGGATCGTTGCTCCGGGCCTTCCGCGGCGCCCGCGCCGGGGTCGTCGTCCGCCGCATCGGGAAGGACCGTCTCGGGCAGCGCATCGCCGTCCGCGGGCGATGCGTCCTGCCCCAGGTGGTCCGCCACCAGGGTCAGCAGCGCGTGGCTGACGAGGCTGGATTTGCCGGAGCCCGACACCCCGGTCACCGCCGTCAGGCAGCCCAGCGGGATGGCGGCCTGCACGCCCTGGAGGTTGTGGCTCCGGACATCTTCCAGCTGGAGCCAGGCCTGCGGAGTGCGGCGGTGCCTGCGGGCGCGGGCGCCGTCGTCGAAAAGGTATTGCCGCGTTCGCGAATCGGCCACGTCCCGCAGGCCCTGCGGCGGGCCGCTGTAGAGCACCCGGCCACCGCGCTCGCCGGCCTCCGGGCCCACTTCCACGAGCCAGTCGGCGCGGCGCATGGTGGCCACGTCGTGCTCCACGACGAGGATGGAGTTGCCTGCGGCCTTGAGCCGGTCCAGCGCCGCGAGCAGCGATTCCCCGTCGGCCGGGTGCAGGCCGGCCGATGGCTCGTCGAGGACGTAGACCACGCCGAACAACTGGGACGCCAACTGGGTCGCCAGGCGCAGCCGCTGAAGCTCGCCCGGCGACAGCGTGGGCGTGGCGCGGTCGAGCGACAGATAGCCCAGTCCCAGCCCGACCAGTGCCCCCACCCGCGCGAGCAATTCCTGCGCGATGCGCTGCGCGGCCAGGCGCTTCTCCGCGGAGAGGTTGGGTGTGCGGCGGATGTCGGGTGCGGCGGCATGCGCGGCCCCGCCGGCCGCGACCCGCCGGGCCGTCGCGCGTGCACGGGCGGATTCGGTCGGTGCCGGGTTCTCGGCATCGTCGTCGGCGGACTGCAGCGCGCCATCGGCCACCGGGCGCAGCACGTCGGCCAGCGCGGCCAGGGGAAGGCGGGTGAATTCGCCGATGTCCATGCCGCAGAACGTCACCGACAGCGCTTCCGGCTTGAGGCGCTTGCCGTGGCAGACGGGGCAGGCCTGGCCCACCATGAACTGCGCCACCCGGCGTTTCATCATCGCGCTCTGGCTGGTGGCGAAGGTCTGCATCACATAGCGCCGCGCACCCGTGAAGGTGCCCATGTAGCTGGGCGGCTGGCCGCTCTTGCGCGCCTGCCGCACCTCCTGCCGGCTGAACCCGGCATAGACCGGCACCGTGGGCTGCTCGTCCGTGAACAGGATCCAGTCCCGCGTCTTGCGCGGCAGATCGCGCCAGGGCACGTCGATGTCGTGGCCCAGGG
The DNA here is from genome assembly GCF_900112675.1 of Paracidovorax konjaci. GTDB lineage: Bacteria > Pseudomonadota > Gammaproteobacteria > Burkholderiales > Burkholderiaceae_C > Paracidovorax > Paracidovorax konjaci. Next base: position 133,417 of record NZ_FOMQ01000002.1, read on the forward strand.
TGGTGAGGATGTCGCGCAGGTTCTGGCCCTGCCACGCGGTGGGCCACGCCGCCACGGCGCGTTCGCGCAGCGTCAGCGAGTCGTCCGGCACCATCGAGGCTTCCGTCACCTCGTAGACGCGGCCAAGCCCATGGCAGTGCGGGCAGGCGCCCTGCGGCGTGTTGGGCGAGAAGTCTTCTGCATACAGCATCGGCTGGCGGGCCGGGTAGCTTCCGGCGCGCGAGTAGAGCATGCGCACCAGGCTCGAAATGGTGGTGACGCTGCCCACGGAGGACCGCGCGCTCGGCGTGCCGCGCTGCTGCTGCAGCGCGACCGCGGGCGGCAGGCCCTCGATGGCGTCCACCTGCGGCACGCCCACCTGGTCGATCAGGCGCCGGGCATACGGGGCGACCGACTCGAAGTACCGGCGCTGCGCCTCGGCATAGATCGTGCCGAAGGCGAGCGACGATTTGCCGGAACCCGAAACGCCGGTGAACACCACGAGCGCATTGCGCGGAATCCGGACGTCCACGTTCTTGAGGTTGTGCTCGCGCGCGCCGCGCACGGAGATGAATCCGCCGAAGGGCGTTTCTTGGGAGGGAAGGGTGGGTTTCATCGTGCCTTGGAGGGTTCATCCGCAGCATTGCCCGTGGACGGCGCCGGGCGTGTAGGTGCGGTCCGGTATTGGCCGCAGCGCGCGCCGCATGTTTTCCGAATCTTGCAAAAAACATCCATTGACCATCCATATGGATGGTAATAGGATGGCGCATGACCTCCGATACGCCCGTTCAGCGCCCGCCCAAGGCCGGCGATTCCGAAAAGATCACCATCAACCTGGGGTATGTCGATCTCGGCCACATCGATCTGCTGGTGGCCGAGAGCTTCTACGGCAACCGCACCGACTTCATCCGCACGGCGATCCGCAACCAGTTGGCCGTGCATTCCGATGCGCTGCGGCAGGTGGTGGCTCGCAAGATGCTGGTGCTGGGCCTGCAGCGGTTCTCGTCGGCCGACCTGGAGGCCGCACGTGCGGCAGGCCAGAAGCTGCAGATCCGCGTGCTGGGGCTGGCCACCATCGACCCCGACGTGGCGCCCGAACTGGCGCTGGCCACCATCGAGTCCATCACCGTGCTCGGAGCGCTGCAGGCCAGCCGTGCCGTGAAGACCGCGCTGGCCGGACGCATCCATTGACCCCGCAACGAAAGTCTCCGTGAACACAATCTTTCAGCAATGGATGGCCGACGCGGCACGATCCACCCGCAGCGGCCAGCTCGGCGAAGCCACCCAGACCATCCAGCGGGCGCTGCGCGAAGCCGCCGCGGCCGCCCGGGGCGGGGTGCCGGAGACGCCTGCGGCCGCCCCCCGCCCGGCACCCCGCGGCGCCGACGATCCCCTGGTGCTCGACGGCCTGGTCCGCGAGATCGATGGACGGGGGCACGGTCCATCGGACGGGCCGGCGGACCCGCCGCACGGCGGCACGCAGGAGCGCTGGCAACGTGCCAGCTTTTCCCACCAGGGCCGCACGCTCGCGTTCCGGCTGTATCTGCCGCCCGGCACGGCCGATGCCGCGGCGTTGCGGCCGATGGTGGTCATGCTCCACGGATGCACGCAGAGCGCGGAGGATTTCGCCGCCGGTACGCGCATGAACCTGCTCGCCCGCGATCTCGGCGTGGTGGTGCTCTACCCGGAGCAGACGCAGCATGCCAATGCGCAGAAGTGCTGGAACTGGTTCAAGCCGCAGCACCAGCGGCGTGGCCGTGGCGAACCCGCGGTGATCGCGGCCCTCGCGCGCTCCGTGGCGGCCGAGCACCGGGTGGACCCGGCCCGGATCTACGTGGCGGGGCTGTCCGCCGGCGGGGCGATGGCCGATATCGCCGGGCACTGCTATCCGGACGTGTTCGCGGCGGTCGGGGTGCATTCCGGGTTGCCCCAGGGGTGCGCGACCGATGTCGCTTCGGCGCTGGCCGCCATGCGCAGCGGCCAGGGGACAGCGGCGCCGCAGAACCGGGCGCAGGCCATCCCCACCATCGTTTTCCACGGCGATGCGGACCCCACGGTCCACGTCCGCAATGCCGAGGTGCTCGTCGATTCCTTGCTCGGTGCCGGGCCCACGCCTGCCGCCGGCGCCGGCCAGGCGGCCGCGCGCGTGATCCGGGGCCGCTCGGCACGGGGGGCGCACCACACGCGCAGCGTGTACACGGACGCGTCCGGGCGCGACACGCTCGAATACTGGCAATTGCACGGGGCGGGCCATGCCTGGTCGGGCGGCAGCGCCAGCGGAAGCTATACGGCCCCGGAGGGCGTGGACGCCAGCGCGGAGATGCTCCGGTTCTTTCTCGCGCATCCGCGCGTCGCCCGCTGAGGCCGGCGCTGCCGCACGCGTGCCAATCCGGCACGGGCGGTGGGGGCATGGCGCGCCCGCGGCGGCGCCGTGCCTACACTCGCCCCATGACCTCCCTGGCCCACGCCGTCGCCTTTCCGGCCGCGCTGTCGCACGCAGACGCGGCAGGGCGCGCGCTGGCGGCCGCGGCAGAACGGGCCCACCGCCCGTCGACGCCCGCACCTTCCTGAGCCCGGCGGTCCGCTCTCCCTCCCCCTTCTCTTCAGCGCAATCCTCCACCGCCGGGCCCCACCTTCCGCGCGCCCACGGCCGCTCTCTGCGCAGGCGATGGCGGCCACCGATGGAGTGCTTGCATGCATGCAATGGTCCGTGGCGAGCGCACGCTCACCGATCTCGATTTTTCCCGTCTGTCCAGGCTGGCGGGCCAGCCGCTTCCGCCCACCCTCTGCGACCTGCTGGCCACCGCCGAGGTCACCAGCTCCCGCTCCGTCCAGGCGGATGTGGTCACCATGTATTCGCGCGTGGAGCTGGTGGATGCCCTGACCCACCGGCGCCAGGTGCTGACGCTGTGCTACCCGCGCGATGCGGAGCCCGCCGCGGGCTTCATCTCGGTGCTGTCCCCGGTGGGGAGCAGCCTGCTGGGCCTGCGGGCGGGCGATGTCGCCAGGTGGTCCACCCCGCTGGGCGAAGCGTGCGCGGCGACGATCGCGGCCGTGCAGTACCAGCCCGAGGCCACGGGGGACTACCTCACGTAGCGCCGCGCGGTCACTGCCCGGCCGGCCCCTTGAACGTCTTCGTGCTGTACAGGTCGCGGGGCAGCCGGCGCAGCGCGGGCAGGCCGCTGGCCGCATCCTTGCCCTGGCGCTCGATGTAGCTGAAGAACACGTCGGCATCCAGCACGCCGATGTCCAGTCGCCGCGATGCGGGCACGGCGGCCAGGGTCTTGTAGCCATCGCCGCCGGTGGCGTTGAAGCTCAGCACGAAGAGCTTGTAGGTCTTCGTGGCATCGAGCGGCTCCCAGGCGCCCGCTGCGTTGCGCACCTCGGCGCCCGAGATGCGCTGGCCGAAGGCCGCGGCGGCATTGGCGTCGAAGCGCAGGCCGCCCGTGTACGGGTAGGGGCCGGTGGAGCCGCCCGTGCCGTAGACGGCTTCCAGGCCGTCTTCCAGCATGGCCTTCACTTCGGCGCCCGTCACGTCCAGGCGGAAGAGCATGTTGCCGAAGGGCAGCACCTGGATCACCTGGGCGGCCGAGACCGTGCCCTGCAGCGGGATGCGCACGCCGCCGCCGCTCTGCAGCGAGATGTCGGCGCCGCCGTACTGCGCCTTGGCCACGTCGAGATAGGCCTGGGCCACCAGTTGCTGGATGTCGCCGCCGCGCACGCTCACGCTGCCTTCGGCATTGCAGGCCGCGCTGGAGCGGCCGTAGTCGGCGGAGCCGGCCCCGCCGGGCACGCGGCGCGAGCACAGTTCCTCGGGCACGAAGGCCACCTGCGTGCGGTTGAACACCGCCACGCGGTCCTTGAAGGGCTGCAGGGCCGCGGTGGCGGCGGCCGAGGGCTGCGTCACGCGCAGGAAGCCGGTGGCCGCCACGCTGGCCTGCAGCGCGCGGGCCTCGGCGTCGGTGGGCGCCTTGCCGGCGATGGTGAAGCTGTCGCCGATCAGCACGTGCGGCGTGCCGGCGCACTGGGTGACGTTGCCGTCGCCGTCGAACTGCACCTTCAGCTCGCCCACCACCTGCGCGTATTCCCAGGCCTGCACCACGCAGACGGTGTGGCCGTCCTTGTCCACGGTGCGCGTGGGGTAGGCGCCGCCCGGCGTGCCCACGCCCGTGGTGCGCAGTCCGTCGAGGCCGAGCAGCGTGTGCGAATCGCCGCCCACCACCACGTCCACGCCCGAGAGCCGGGGCACGATCTGCCGGTCGGCGTCGTAGCCGATGTGGCTCATCAGCACGATTTTGTTGATGCCCTGGGCGCGCAGGCGGTCGATCTCGCGCTGGGCGGCCGTGGCCTCGTCCTCGAACGTGGTGTCCGGGTCGGGGCTGGAGGAGGCCTTGGTCTTGCCGGCGATGGTGAGGCCCACGATGCCGATCTTCTGGCCGCCGCGTTCCACCACGGTGGACGGGTTGACGTAGCCGGGCGCCTTGTTCGCGTTCAGCGCCGAATTGGCGCCGAAGCGCACGTTGGCACTCAGCACGGGCGTCTTGCAACTGCCCTTGCGCAGCAGGTCCAGGAAGGACTTCAGGCCGGAGTCGCCCTTGTCGAATTCGTGGTTGCCGAGCGTGAAGGCATCGAAGCAGACGGTGTTCATCAGGGCCGCGTCGGCTTCGCCGTCGGCGCCGGCACGGTTGAAGTACAGGGTGCCGGTGAGCGCGTCGCCCGCATGCAGCTTGAGCACGTTGGGCGACTGCTTCGCCAGCGTCTCGATGGCCGCGGTCACGCGCGGGAAGCCGCCCGCATCGACCGCCACGGCCACCGGAGCGGCGCCCCCGGCCGAGAGCTGCAGCGTCTTCGAGCGCGGCTCCAGGGTGGAGTGGTGGTCGTTGATGTGCAGGATGGTGAGTTCCATGGGTTCGCCACCACCGCCCGATCCGCCGCAGGCGGCCAACAGCAGGGCCGTGGCGGTCATCGCCAGCCATCCGCCCGCACGTGCCGCTTGCCGGCGCCCACCTTCTCTCCACGTCGTTCCCGCCATCGGGGTCTCCTACAAAGCGTTGCAAAGCAGGCATGCTTGCGGCGCCACGTGACAGGGCGATGAATGGCGCCCCGCGCGGTGCGGGTGTTCAGGCGGCCGGCAGCCGCGCCTGGTAGAGCGCCAGATCGCGCGCGCCGAAGCAGCAGAACGTGACCTGCAGCCGGGCATCGCCCACGGCCTCCCGGGTGGCGGCCACGGCGATGTCGGCCGCCGCATCCGCCGGGTAGCCGTAGGCGCCGGTGCCGATGCAGGGGAATGCGATCGAGCGCATGCCGTGCGCGAGCGCCAGCGCGATGCTTTCGCGGTAGCACGAGGCGAGCAGGGCAGGTTCGCCCTGGCGTCCGCCGTGCCAGACCGGCCCCACGGTGTGGATCACGTGGCGCGCGGGCAGCCGGAAACCCGGGGTCAGCCTGGCCTGGCCGACCCGGCAGCCGTTCAGCGCCCGGCAGGCCGCCAGCAGGTCGGGCCCGGCCGCGCGGTGGATGGCGCCGTCCACGCCTGCGCCGCCCAGCAACGAAGTGTTGGCGGCATTGACGATGGCGTCGACCTCCAGGCGGGTGATGTCGTGCTGGATCGCGTCGAAGGCGGGCATGGGAGGCTCCTGGTGGGATGGCTGACGCTGGACGATGGCGCAGTTCCGGCGGCCCGTGTGTCGGCGGCCGCGCAGAATGGGCGGCACACTGCCTGTTTTTTGAGAAAGCCTCCGACCGATCCATGGCCCCTTCTTCCCCGGACACCGATTTCACGCCCATTCTGTGCACCGTGGACGTGGTGCTGCTCACCCTGGAGCGGCAGGAACTGCACGCCGTGCTGATGCAGCGCCCGCACGGCCCCTGCGCGGGCGCCTGGGCGCTGCCGGGCGGCTACATCCATGCCCAGGAGGACGGCACGGCCTGGGATGCCGCGGCCCGGGTGCTGCGGCACAAGGTGGGCATCGCGAGCCCCTACCTGGAGCAGCTCGCCACCTATTCGGGCGCGGAGCGCGACCCGCGCGGCTGGTCGGTGTCGATCGTCTACTGCGCGCTCGTGCCGGCCGAGATGCTGCCCGCGTCCGCGCCGGGCCTGCAGCGGGCGCCCGTGCACCGCCTGCCGCCCCTGGCCTTCGACCATGCGGACATGGTGGCGCTGGCGGTGTCGCGCGTGCGATCCAAGAGCCAGTATTCGTCGCTGCCCGTGTATTTCTGCGGGGAGCGCATGACGCTGCCGCAGTTGCAGGCGGTGTACGAGGCGGTGCTCGGCGAGCCCGTCAACAAGGTGAGCTTCCGCCGCAAGATCGACGAGCTGGGCATGCTGGAGCCGATCGAGGGCGTGCTGGAGTCCGGCGCGGCGCACCGGCCCGCGCAGGTGTACCGGCTGCGGCCGCCGTACCGCCGCGCGCTCTCGCTGGTGGCGCGGGGTCTCAATGCGTGAGCCGGCGGGTTGCCGGCGCCGTTCCTAGAATGCGCCCCACGATGTCTGCCGGCGCCCCCACGTCCTCTTCCCCCGCCTTCCCGGTCCCGGTCCGCGCCGAATGCCCGCCGGGCGCCTGCACCTGCGACCTGCAGGCCATGCTGCAGGCGCCGGACGCGGACCGGCGCGTGCTGCTGCTCTCGCGCGAGGAGGAGAAGCGCCTCGTGCAGCGCCTGGAGAACATCGAGAGCCTGGCCGATCTGCGCCGCCTGGAGGGCCGCATGGAGCAGCAGCTCGGCATCCGCATCGACATCGCGCAGGGGGCGAGCGAGGTGCGCACGCTGCGCGGCATCGCCATCCTGGTGCACGAGCAGCGCGGCCTCTGCCGCAAGACCCGGCAGGCGATCGCGGCCGCCATCCGCCGGGGCATGGAGCGGCGCCCGGAGATCGCGTTCGCGCTGCTGGACGAAGGCGGCCTGTTCGGCTGACAGGCATGGCGGCCCGCCCCCGTCCGCCGGAAGGGGCGGTATGGCGCGCCATACCACGGCGCGCAATTCCCCGTGCGAGCGCGGTGTCTCGGCGGCTCCTAGACTCGGCCGTTCCTGATTCCACCAACGCTCAACACACAGGAACCGACACCATGGAATTGCTCGACGTGCTGCAGTGGCGCTACGCCACGAAGAAGATGGACCCCTCCCGCGCCGTGCCGCAGGACACCGTGGACCGCATCCTGGAGGCCGCCCGGCTGGCGCCGACCTCCAGCGGACTGCAGCCCTACGAGATCATCGTGGTCACCAGCGCCGACGTGCGGGCCCGCATCCGCGAAGTGGCCTGGAACCAGGCGCAGGTGACCGACGGCTCGCACCTGCTCGTGTTCGCCGCGTGGGACGACTACACCACCGAACGCATCAACCAGATGTTCGACTACACCAACGAAGTGCGGGGCTTCCGCAACGAGGGCTGGGAGAACTACCGCAACATGCTGCTCGGCTCGTACCCGCAGCGGGGCGCGGAGGTGAACTTCCAGCATGCCGCGCGGCAGGCCTACATCGGCTTCGGCGCCGCGCTCATCGCCGCGGCCGCCGAGGGCGTGGACAGCACGCCGATGGAGGGCTTCCAGCCCGAGGCGGTGGACGAGATCCTGGGCCTGCGCGCTCGCGGCCTGCGCAGCGTGACGCTGCTGCCGCTGGGGTACCGCCAGCCCGAGGAAGACTGGCTCGTCAACCTCAAGAAAGTGCGCCGTCCGCGCGAACAGTTCGTCTCCGAAGTGCGCTGACCCGCCAGGGCGTCGCAGCTACCGGCACGGAGGTGAAATCGCCTCCATGCCGCCGGATCCATTGAATAGTTTGCTATATATTTAATAGCAAACGCCGGTGGCGACCCTGCCCGCATCGCCGGGCCTTGCCTCCGGCGCGGCCGGTCAGAACAGCCGGCGCAGCAGCGCAATGAGCGCCAACGCCAGGCCGGCCAGGGCCGCCACGGCGCGCAGCGCCCGCTCGCGGTGTTCCCGCCAGTGCGCGTTCAGGCCCATCTCGTGCAGCACCTGGGGAACCCGGCCGTGCAGCAGGTCGGACAACAGCCCTTCCAGCACGTTGACGCGGTCGGCCAGCAACAGCAGCAGCCAATGGCGCAGATCGCTCTCGCTCGTCTGGAAAGCCAGGCGGCGCAACATTCCGCTCACGCCCGAGGGCGGGACCGTGGTGCCGAACACGGGCGTGAGGCCCGGGCGCTCGATCGAATGCAGCACCTCCACGGTGGGTGTCTGCGCCTCGGGCCGCTTCCACGGCACGTCGATGCGCGGCGGCGTGCGTTCGCGCGGCACGGCGGGGCGGTCTTCGCGCCGCAGGTCGGCCCCCCAGCCGGGGATGCTGCCGGCATCGGCGCGGGCGCGCGGGCCCGGCGGGGTGGCGTCGATGTGGATGGTGGCGGTGGTCATGCGGTGTCCTTTCGGGGCGGAGCGATGGGCTTCGGGGTCGGAGTCGTTCAGGCTGCGGCGGGCACGATCACGGGCTTGATGCAGCCGTCCAGCTTGCTCGAGAACGTGTGGTATGCCTCGGCGATGTCCTCGAGCCCGAAGCGGTGGGTGATGATTTCGCGGGGGCGGATGCGCCCGGCCTGGATGTGTTCGATGAGGCGCGGCAGGTGCCGCTTCACGCTCGCCTGGTTCATGCGCAGCGTCAGACCCTTGTTGACGGCGTTGCCGATCGGCACGGCGTTGAACGTGGGCCCGTACACGCCCACGATGGACACCGTGCCGCCTTTGCGCACCGAGTTGATGCACCAGTGCAGCACGGTGGCCGCGCCGCCCTGCAGTTTCAGCCGCACGCCCGTGAGCGATTGAGCGAAGGAGCCCGCGGCCTCGCAACCCACCGCGTCGATGCAGACGTCGGGCCCCAGGCCGTCGGTCATGCCCTTGAGGTGCACGGCCATGTCCCGCACGCTCTTGAAATCCACCGTTTCGCAGGGCGCGTAGCCGCGGACGAAATCCAGGCGGTACTCGACGTGGTCCACCACGATCACGCGCCCGGCGCCGAGCAGCCACGCGCACCGCGCTGCGAAGATGCCGACCGGCCCGGCGCCGAACACCACCACGGTGTCGCCCTCGCGGATGCCGCCCATCTCCGCCGCCTGGTAGCCCGTGGGCAGCGCGTCGGTGAGCAGCACGGCGTCGTCCAGATCGAGGTCGGAGGGGATGACCTGCGGCCCCACGTCGGCCAGGGGCACGCGCACGTACTCGGCCTGGCCGCCGTCGTAGCCGCCCGTGGTGTGCGAGTAGCCGTAGATGCCGCCCACGGCCGTGGCCTCGGGGTTGGTGTTGTGGCAGTTGCTGTACAGCTCCTTCTGGCAGAAGTAGCACGAGCCGCAGAAGATGTTGAACGGCACGAGCACGTGGTCGCCCGGCTTGAGATTGCGCACCGAAGGCCCGACGGCCACCACGGTGCCCGTGAACTCATGGCCGAAGGTGGTGCCGACGCGCGTGTCGGGCACGAGGCCGTGGTAGAGGTGCAGGTCCGATCCGCAGATGCACGAGCGCGTGACGCGCACGATGGCATCGTTGGGATGCTCGATGTCGGGTTCCTGTTTGTGCGATGCCCGCACGCGGTAGGGGCCGCGGTAGTTCATTGCCAGCATGGGGTTCGCTTGCCTTTCGTCAGAGCCGGTGGTGCGGGAGAGAAGCCCGTCCTGTGGTCCATCTTGCGAACTTCCCGGGGTCTGTCGGTGTAGGACGTGCGCACGCTTACGAATCACTGCGCGGCCGTGGCGCAGGCGTCGGCGCCAGCGGCTGCGTCTGCGCCCCACGCCCGGAGCGCGGCCACGATGCGCTCGGCGCCTCCGCCGTAGAGCATGGTGAAGTGGTTGCCCGGAATGCGCACGGGACGCGTGCGCAGCAGCTGCGCAGTGGTCTCCGCCCCCTCGTCCGTCAGCATCGGCATGCCCATCCAGAACGGTTCCGTGGCCTGTGCCAGCAGGGCGGGCACCTGCACGCGCGCCGCGCAGTCGCGCCATTGGCGCTGCGTCACGCTCTGCACGTGCAGGGAGGCGAGGTGCGCGGTGCCGGCGCGCGCCGAGGTGGTGTAGAGGCCCGGGCCGATGGCGGCGAGGTCCGCTTCCACGAAGCCTTGCATCGCGGCATGCCAGGGCGCGACGAAAGGCGCGCTGCGCACCACCGTGTCGCGGTAGGCGCCCACCGATGGGTACACGCCGTCCAGCCGCGCGGCCACCATCGCGAATTCGAGGCAGTGCAGGTTGATGCCGTCGGTGCGCAGGTGGTGCGACCGGGAAGGGCGGTGAGAGGGCAGGACCATGGCGGCGGTGCGCGCTGCTAAGGCGCTTTGCGGTAGCGATCGGCCGCACCGTACCCGAGCCTGCACGGCCGGGCCGGCCGATCACGGCCTTGTCCTACGGGCCCGGCCGTGGGCCCGTCAGGATGGCGCCGTGGGCAGATCGGCCGGCGTATCCACATCGCGCAGCACGCCGGGGTCATCCACCTCGACGGTGCGTGCCCGGCCCCAGTCCACGCGCTGCGCCCCGGCCTGTGCGCCGGTGGCCCGTGCGAGCGCGGCGAAGCAATGGCGCGGAAGGCCGCGCGGGTTGCCTGCGCGGCCGCGGAACACCGGCAGCGTGGGGGCCGCGCCCTGCGCGAGCGCGGTGCGCAGCGCCAGCAGTGTGTCGGTGCGCACCCAGGGCATGTCGGCCAGCCCGACCACCACCGCGCCGATGTCCTCCTGCGCGAGCGCCCACTGCATGGCGGCTGCGAGCGAGGTGCCCTGGCCTTCGTGGCTGCGTGCATTCACCACGGCCGCCAGGCCCAGGCGGGCGCACAGCGCCTGCCCGAACGCATCGCCCGGCGGCAGCACGACGGCTACCCGCCCGAACACCTGGCCGAAACGCTGCGCCACGGTGGCCAGCATGGGCTGGCCATCCACCGCCACGGCCTGCCGCTTGTCGCTGCCGAACCGCGTGGCCGCGCCCGCGGCGAGAACGATGCCGGCCACGCAGGGCGGCGGGGGAGAAGCAGCGGGCGGGATGGGCATGGGCCCAGCATACGCCGGCCCTGGCGCTGCGCGGTGCCGTGCCGTAAACGCCGTGTGGCGAAGTCGGCCGTGTGCGCGCGGTCTTCCTACAGCCCTCTGCGGGCATGCCGCAGACACTTTGCCGTTCCCCCGGCAGTGAAGGAAGCCAGATGCAATCCAGCCACCCCACGTCGGTCGCCCGCGCCAGCGGACCGGCCGAATCCGCCGTGTCGACCCATGCCGTGCAGCTGCACGTGAATGGCACGGCACAGCACCTCGACCTGCCCAGCTGGGTGACGCTGCTCGACATGCTGCGCGAACTGCTCGGCCTCACGGGCACCAAGAAAGGCTGCGACCACGGTCAGTGCGGCGCCTGCACGGTGCTCGTGGACGGGCAGCGCATCAATGCCTGCCTCACGCTCGCCGTCATGCACGACGGCGCGCACATCACCACGGTGGAAGGGCTGCCCGCGCTGTGCGGCAGCGGCGCCGCGGAGGGCGGCGCGCTGCACCCCCTGCAGCAGGCCTTCATCGACCACGACGCCTTCCAGTGCGGCTATTGCACGCCGGGCCAGCTGTGCTCGGCCGTGGGCCTGCTGAACGAAGGCGGCGTGTGCACGGCCGACGACATCCGCGAGCGCATGAGCGGCAACCTCTGCCGTTGCGGGGCCTACCCGCAGATCGTGCAGGCCGTGGCCGAAGTGGCGGGCGTGCCGCTGCGGGGCCCGCAGCCGTCTGCCGGCCGCGGCGCGCAGGCTGCGGTGCCGGCGGCACCGGCAGGGGAGGCGCTCGCATGAGGGGCTTCGACTACCTGCCGGCCCGCGATGCGGAGGAAGCCACCGCGGCGATGCCGCAGTCGCCGCTGCACCACCCCAGCGAGCGCGCGCTGCCGGCCAAGTTCATCGCGGGCGGCACCAACCTCATCGACCTGATGAAGGAAAACGTGATGCGGCCGCGCCGCGTGGTCGACGTGGGGCGGTTGCCGCTGTCCGGCATCGAGGCCATCGAGGGCGGCGGGCTGCGGCTGGGCGCCACCGCGCGCAATGCCGCCACGGCGAAGCACCCGCTCGTGCTGGAGCGCTACCCGGTGCTGGCGGCGGCCATTCTGGCCGGTGCCTCCCCGCAGATCCGCAACATGGCCACCAACGGCGGCAACCTGCTGCAGCGCACGCGCTGCCACTACTTCTACGACGTGGCCGTGCCCTGCAACAAGCGCGAGCCCGGCACGGGCTGCCCCGCGCGCGACGGGCTCGCGCGGCAGCTCGCCATCCTGGGCACGAGCGACCACTGCATCGCCACGCACCCGTCCGACATGTGCGTGGCGCTGGCCGCGCTGGAGGCCGTGGTGCGCGTGCGCTCGCCGGTCGGGGAGCGGGACATCGCATTCGCCGACCTGCACCGCCTGCCCGGCGGCGAGCCCGACCGCGACACCACGCTGGCCTGCGACGAACTCATCATGCACATCGAACTGCCCGCGCAGGGCTTCGCGCGGCACAGCGCCTACCTCAAGCTGCGCGACCGTGCCTCGTATGCGTTCGCGCTGGTGTCGGTGGCAGCCGCGCTGGACTTGGACGAACAAGGCCGCATCCGCACGGCGCGCATCGCACTGGGCGGCGTGGCCCACAAGCCGTGGCGCGATCCCGCGGCCGAGGCGCTGCTCGCGGGCCGCGAAGCCACGGCGCAGGCTTTCGGCGAGGCCGCGCAGCGGCTCCTGCAGGGCGCCCGCGGCCACGGCGCACCGGGCGGCCCGGGCGACAACCGCTTCAAGATCGAACTGGCCCGGCGGGCCATCGTGCGGGCGCTGGAGATGGCGCGCGACGGAGAACTCACCCAGACCGGCGAATTGGGCGCCGGCCATGCACAGGACATCGCGCCATGAACGCATCGATACCGAACGAAGTGGCGGACCACGCCCCCGAGGGCCAGCAACCCCGTGCCGCGCCGGGCACCGGCCCGGTCAAGCTGGGCATGCCCGTCTCGCGCGTGGATGGCCGCCTCAAGGTGACGGGGCAGGCGCGTTACGCCGCGGAACACCCGGCCGACGACCTCGCCTATGGCGTGGTGGTCAACAGCAGCATCGCGAAGGGCCGCATCCTGCGCATGAAGCTGGACCGGGCCCGCGCGGTGCCGGGCGTGCTGGACATCATCACGCACGACAACCGCCCCAAGGTCCGCTCCATGGACCTGTTCTACAAGGACATGACGGCCCCCGGCGGTTCGCCCTTCAAGCCGCTGCTGGACGGCGTGGTGCGCTACAGCGGCCAGCCCGTGGCGCTGGTGGTGGCCTGCACCTTCGAGGCGGCGCGCTGCGCGGCCTCCCTGGTGGAGATCGACTACGAGGTGGAGCGGCACGAAACGCACCTGCTGCGCCACCTGGGCCGCGCGCGCGAGCCCAGCCGCCTGAAGGCCGGCTACTCGCCGCCGCCGAAGCCGCGCGGCGATGCCGATGCCGCCTTCGCGCGCGCCCCGGTGAAGATCGAGGCCGAGTACTACAGCGGCGTGGAGCACCACAACCCCATGGAGATGCACGCCTCCACCGTGCTGCGCGGTGCCGACGGGCACCTGACCATCTACGACAAGACCCAGAGCCCGCAGAACAGCCGCTGGCTGGTCTCGCGCGTGTTCGGTCTGGCCGAGGACGAGGTCACGGTGCGCAACCCGTTCGTGGGCGGCGCGTTCGGATCGGGGCTGCGGCCGCAGTACCAGCTGGTGCTGGCGGTGATGGCCGCGCTGCACCTGCAGCGCTCGGTGCGCGTGGTGCTCACGCGCCAGCAGATGTTCACCTTCGGCCACCGGCCCGAGACCTGGCAGCGCGTGAAGCTCGCGGCCGAGCGCGACGGCACGCTGCGCGCCGTGGTGCACGAGGCCGTCGCCGAAACCTCGCGCATGGAGGATTACGTCGAAGTGGTGGTGAACTGGTCGGGCCAGCTCTACCGCTGTGACAACGTGCGGCTGGGCTACCGCCTGGTGCCCCTGGACCAGTACACCCCCATGGACATGCGCGCGCCGGGCGCTGCGCACGGCGTGCATGCGCTGGAGGTGGCCATGGACGAGCTGGCCCATGCGCTGCGCATGGACCCGCTCGCGCTCCGCCTCAAGAACTACGCCGAACGCGACGCCTCGCAGGACTTGCCGTTCTCCACCAAGGAACTGCGCGCCTGCTATGGCCTGGGCGCCGCGCGGTTCGGCTGGGACGGCCGGCCGCTGGCGCCGCGCTCCATGCGCGAAGGCCGGGAACTCGTGGGCTGGGGCATGGCCACCGGCACCTGGGATGCGATGCAGATGTTCGCCAAGGTGCGCGCGGTCCTCCGCGCCGACGGCCACCTGGAAGTGAGCAGCGCGGCCTCGGACATCGGCACCGGCACGTACACCGTCATGTCGATGATCGCCGCCGAGGCCATGGGCCTGCCGCTGGAGCGCGTGACCTTCCGCCTGGGCGATTCCACACTGCCGATGGCACCCATCGAGGGGGGTTCCTCGCACGTGGCGACGGTGGGGTCGGCCGTGGAAGGTGCCTGCGAGAAGCTGCAGCGCCTGCTGTGGGCGCTGGCCCGGCGCACGCGCGGCTCGGGCTTCGAGCGCACGCTGCTGCGGGATGTGGAGTTCGTGGACGGGCGCATGCGCCGCCGCGGCGCGCCGCCGCAGGAGCGCGGCATCGCGCTGGCCGACATCCTGGCCGCCCAGGGGCGCTCGCAGGTGGAGGTGCGCCACCTGCTGCTTCCCAACGTGCCGAAACAGAAGAAATACGTGCGCGCCACGCACTCGGCCGTTTTCTGCGAGGTGAAGGTGGACGAAGAGCTGGGCACCGTGCGCGTCACCCGCGTGGTGAGCGCCATCGCGGCGGGCCGCATCCTGAGCGCCAAGACGGCGCACAGCCAAATCACCGGCGGCGTGGTGTGGGGCATCAGCCAGGCCCTGCACGAAGAGACGCAGACCGACCATGCCCTGGGCCGCTTCATGAACCACAACTATGCCGAGTACCACATCGCCTCCAACGCCGACACGCCGCCCATCGACGTGATCTTCGTGCAGGAGGACGACCGCATCGTGAGCCGCCTGGGGGCCAAGGGCGTGGGCGAGATCGGCATCGTGGGCGTGGCCGCGGCCGTGTGCAACGCGATCTTCCACGCCACCGGCCGGCGCGTGCGCTCCACGCCGATGACGCCCGACAAGGTCATGCGGCCCGCCCCCGATGCACCTGCCCAGGCCATGGAACACGTGCCGCCAGCGGTGGCGCATCAGGCCATGGGCGAACCGTCGTGATCGCAGGCGCCGCACTCTCCGCATCGCCCGAACTGCAGGTGGCGCAGGCGCTGCAGGCCTGGCGCGCCGCGGGGCGCCATGCGGTGCTGGCGACGGTGCTGCGCACTTGGGGATCGTCGCCACGGCCGGTGGGATCGTGGATGGCGCTGCGGGACGATGGCTGCATCGAAGGCTCGGTGTCCGGGGGCTGCATCGAAGACGATCTGTTGCGGCGCTGCCTGGAGGATTCCGGCGGCTGGGCGGGGCGGCCGCCCGAGCGCGTGCGCTACGGCATGGATGCCGAAGAGGCCCACCGCTTCGGACTGCCCTGCGGCGGAACGCTGGAGTTGCTGCTCGAATACGACCCCGACCCGCACGCGCTGCACCGCCTCGCGCAATGGCTGCAGGAGCGCCGGGTGGTGTGGCGGCATGTGCGCTGCGCCGATGGCATGGTGACGCTGTCCACGGACGGGCAATCTGCCGCCGATGCCGCGCCCGCGCTGGTGGACCGCGGCGATGCGGTGGCGCAGCGGCTCGGCCCGTCCTGCCGGATGCTGCTGATCGGTGCCGGCGCGCTGGCCCGTTCGCTCGCGGCGATGGCGTTGCCGTGCGGTTTCGCGGTGACGGTGTGCGACCCGCGCGAAGAGCACCGCAAGGGCTGGCACCTGCCCGGCGTGGAGTTGGTGACCGCCATGCCGGACGATGCGGTGCTGGCGATGGGCATGGACGCACGCACCTGCGCCATCGCCCTCACGCACGACCCCAAGCTGGACGACCTCGCGTTGCTGGAGGCCTTGCAGAGCGATGCTTTCTACGTGGGAGCGATCGGCTCCGCCGCCACCACGGCCGCGCGCCGGCAGCGGCTGCAGGAGCATTTCGGCATCGGCGATGCCGCGCTGGCCAGGCTGCGTGGGCCGATCGGCCTGGCCATCGGCAGCCGCACTCCGCCGGAGATCGCGGTGAGCGTGCTGGCCGAGGTGCTGGCGGCCAGGAATGGCGCTGCCCTGCCGGCTGCGGCACGCATGAGCGAGGCCGCGCGGACTGGTGGCCCGGCCGTCGGCAACGGCGCCTGCGGATGGGCTCCGCGCGGCAGCGCCGCGGCCTGAAGACCGCAGCGCGGCAGTGCGCCGCGCGCCACGGATGAGACCGTAGGAGCCGACCGACCGGCATCAGGGCGGACCACCGATGGAGCTGCGGAGGGCGCTCAGTGACCATGAAGGCATCTGTTTTCCGGTGCCTGCCATGCGAACTTCCACACTGCCTGCCTATTCATCCGATGACTTCAACGCACAGCGCAGCGGCGCACCCGCGTCGCGGCCGGTACTCCAGGAAGGCCCGTTCCAGTCCCTGCATACCGCGCTGCACCAGCCCGACCCGACGCCCGAAGCGCGCGAGCGTGGCGCGGCCCTGCTGCGCGACACGCTCGCACGTGGCGACCTGCCGGGCGCCACATTGCCCGAGGATCCGAACGAGCTGCACGCCTGGATGGCGCGCAACCATGCGGCCGTGGCCGCGCAGTACGAGGAATACCTCGCCGCCCGGCGCGAAGGCGCCGGCCGGCGCTACTTCACCAACCGCGCGCACGCGCTCTATTTCCTGCGCGCGGTCGCTCCCACCAAGCTGGTGGATGGCAGCTGGCTCTACGGCCTGCTGCGGCACGCGCGCAACCCCCGGCTCGAAGAACTGGTGCGCACCTACCTGGAGGAGCTGGGCGATGGCGCACCCGACAAGAACCACGTGGTGCTGTACCGCCAGCTCATGGCCCGTTATGGTCTGGTCCAGGGCCCGGCGCTGCCGGACGCGCTGCACGAGCAGGGCGCGGTGCAACTCGCACTGGCCTGGAATGCCGAGGACTTCCTGCCCGAGGTCATCGGCTTCAACCTGGGTTATGAGCAACTGCCGCTGCACCTGCTGATCACGGCCTACGAACTCAACGAACTCGGCATCGATCCCTACTACTTCACGCTGCACGTGACCGTGGACAACGCCGATACGGGCCATGCCCGGCAGGCTTGCGATGCCGTGCTGCAGCTGCTGCCGCGCCATGGGGATGCCGACGCGTTCTGGCACCGGGTGCGCGAAGGGGCGCGCCTGGGCGATGCGGGGCTCGGCACGGCGCGCGTGATCGCCGATTTCGACATCGCGGCCGAAGTGGTGCGCATCTTCCAGGGCAAGTGCGGCGCTGGCCAGGGCATGCACTCGGACTACTGCCGCGTGGCGGGGCGCAGCGTGAACGCGTGGCTGTCCGAGCCCGAGCGGATGGATGCGTTCCTGGAGGCGCTCGTGCAGGCCAACTGGATCCGCCCGGGCCGCCCCGTGGCCGAGAGCCGCTTCTGGGGCTTGCTGCAGGGGCCGCGCGCGGAGATGTTCGGCGTGTTCTCCCCTTATGAACTGCAGGTGATCCACGACTGGATCCGCGGTGCGGAGGCGAGCGCCGACGGCCAGGCGTATTTCGAGCCCGCTGCCGCCAACGAAGCCCGCCGCCGGCCCACTTTCCGCGCGCTGCATCGCGCGCGGCGTGAAGACGCCGGACCGGCGGGCACGGAAGACGTGCTCGATTCGGACCTGGTCGCCTTCAAGGACCGGCTGCGCACGCTGGATGCCGCGGCGCAGTTCGATGCCCTGGTGCACGCGATGTCGCCCTCCGAGCACTGGACCCCTGTGGGGCTCTATGCCACGCGGAGATTCGTGGCCGCGCACCCCTGACCGGCATCGGCTGCCGACGCCTGCGCCGTGCAGGCAGGGTGGAAAGCAAGAAGGCCCGCGGATCCGCGGGCCTTCTTGCATGCGGCATGCAGAGCGATCAGGCGCTGCGCAGTTCCACGGTGTCCAGGGGGTTGGCCTGCAGCGGCAGCAGGGCCGGATCGTTCGCTGCTGGAGCGGCTGCCCGGCGGCGCGCCTTTTTCACGAACTCCGGGTGGAAGCAGCGTTCGCTGCCGTCGGCGAAGGCCACGGTGATGGACTGCGACTCGATGGCGCGCACGGTGCCTACGCCATACCGTTTCACGCGCACCGGCATGCCCAGCGCGAAGGCCAGGTGGGGAAGCGCCCGCGCGGGCGCGGCGCCGCCTGCGACCACGATGGCCGGGGAGCCGGGCCTCGGGCCGGGAGGCGCAACCGGTGAGGAAGGCTGCTGGCGGGTGGAGGGTGCTGCAGCGGGTTCCGCTGGCTGCGCCGACTGCGCATCCAGCGCGGCGATGCGCAGGCAGTTGTCGCAGGTACCGCAGCGCTCGTCCTGGCGCGCATGGCCGAAATAGTCCAGCAGCACTTCCCAGCGGCAGCGGCCGCTTTGTGCGTAGAACACCATGCGTTCCAGCGCGTCCTGGTCCTGCGTGCGTTTCTGGGCATAGTCTTCCAGCAGGGCGGCCAGCGCCGCGCCGTCCATGCCCGGGCGCCGCAGCGACAGCCCGCCATCGGCCTTCTGGGTGACGATGCGGCGGCGCCGCAGCAGGCCCATCGCGACCTGCAGCTTGGCGCGGGGCCGGTCGAGCCACTGGTGCAGCAGGTCCATGTCCCAGGCCGTGTGCGCGCCCGGTGGAGGCGACTGCAGCGCGGTGTAGAGCGCGTCCAGGTCGTCCGTCGTGGGGTAGCGGCCGGCCAGGAAGAATTGCTGCACCGCCTTGTCCTTGCGCAGGAACAGCAGCGTGCATTCGGCCGGCTCCCCGTCGCGGCCCGCGCGGCCGGATTCCTGGTAGTAGGCATCCAGGCCGCCGGGCATCTGGTAGTGCACCACGAAGCGGACGTCCTGCTTGTCGATGCCCAGGCCGAAGGCATTGGTGGCCACCATCACGCGGAGGTCTCCGCGCATGAATCGGTCCTGAGCGTCCCCGCGTTCGGCGGCCGGCAGGCGGCCGTGGTAGAGGCCCACCGATTCGCCGGCACCCGCCAGCAGCGCGTGGGCGGCTTCGGCGGCCTTCACGGTGGCGGCATAGACGATGCCGGTGCCTGCCGTCTCTTTCACGGTGCGCAGCAGGCGGTCGTTTTTCTCGGCCTCGCTCGCGAGCTGCTCGGCGCGGTAATGCAGGTTGGGCCGGAAGGTGCCGGTGTCCACCACGCCGGCGGCGGGGATGCCGAGCTGGCGCCGGATGTCCTGCGCCACGGCGCCCGCCGCGGTGGCGGTGAGTGCGAGCACGGGCGGTTTGCCCAGCCGCGGGAGGGCCTGCGCGATGTCGAGGAACGCCGGCCGGAAATCGTGGCCCCACTGCGAAATGCAATGCGCCTCGTCCACGGCCAGCAGCGCAACGCGGCCGCCGGCCTCCAGCAGCGCCTGGAAGGCGGGGTCGGACAGCCGTTCGGGCGTGGTGAGCACGATGCGGGCGCTGCCGTCCGCGACGGCCGCCTCCGCCGCGCGGGTTTCCTCGGCGTCCAGCGCGCTGTGGAGTTGCACGGCCGCCACGCCTCGGTCGCGCAGCGCATCGCACTGGTCGCGCATGAGCGCGATGAGCGGCGAGACCACGACGGTGCGGCCCTGCAGCAACAGCGCGGGCAATTGGTAGCACAGCGACTTGCCTGCGCCGGTGGGCATGATGGCCAGCGTGTTCTCGCCGCGGAGCACGCGGTCGATGACCTCGCGCTGCCCGGCGCGCAAGGCGCGCAGGCCAAAAGACTTTTTCAGCGCCGCCTGGATGCGGGCCTGGCTGGGTGGACGTGGACGCGCGGGCGCGGCCGGGGAAGGGGAGGAGGGCATGGCGGCAATCGGTCGTTGCAGGGCCCGCCCGCCCCGATGGCGGACAGGCCCGTGCCTATGCTGGCGCGCAGCCGCCCTGCGGCGCGTGGGACGCCGCTTACCCAGGGTGTCATCCGGGAGCGTGCTCCAGGGCTTCCAGCAGGCCGCCGCGCAGCCGCAGCGTGCGCGTGCCGACCGCTCGGGCCAGCGCGTCGTCGTGCGTGACCAGCAGCAGGCAGGCCCCGGTCTCCTTCATCACCTCTGCCAGCAGCGCGAGGGTGTGGCGCTGCGTGAGCGGGTCCAGCCGCGAGGTGGGCTCGTCCGCGAACAGCAGCGCGGGCCGGGCCATGAGCGTGCGCGCCAGTGCCAGGCGCTGCAGTTCGCCGCCCGACACCTCGCCCGGCCTGCGGCGCAGCAGCGATGCGTCCAGGCCGAGGCGGTGCAGGCGCTCCTGCAGCACGGTCCAGGGATGGCCGTAGCGCCGGGCCACGTCGCGCAGGGCGGTACCCACGTCCACCTGGGGCGGAAACGCGCCTGCCGGGTCCTGGTAGAGCTTCTGCAGCGCGGTGGGCGCGAGCGACGGGGCGTGCCGCACCTCGCCCTGGTCGGCCTTGAGCAGCCCCAGCAGCACGTTGCCCAGCGTGCTCTTGCCCGAGCCGCTCTCGCCCTGCACCACGGTGCGCTCGCCCCGGCGCAGGTCGAGGTCCACGCCGCGGAACAGCGTCTGGTGGCCGAAGGCCTTGCCCAGCCCCGTGGCGCGCAGCACCGTATCGCCCGCGGCCGGTGCTGCCATGCGCGGCCAGGCCGAGGGGTCCGCCGCCAGCAACTGCCGCGTGAACGCGTGCTGCGGCGTGGCCAGCACCTCCTGCGCGCGGCCGGTTTCCACGGCCTGGCCCGACTGGAGCACCATCACCGCGCCGTTCAGGCTGCGGGCCAGGTCCAGGTCGTGCGTGATGACGACGGCGCAGCCGCCGCCCGCCAGCAGTTCCTTGAGGCCGTCGATCGCCTGTCCGCGCCAGAAGGCATCGAGGCCCTTGGTGGGCTCGTCCGCCAGCAGGATGCGCGCGCCACCGGCCAAGGCGATCACCCCCGCGGCGCGCTGCGCCATGCCCCCCGAGAGCTGCCATGCATGCTGCCCTGCGGCGGCGCCCAGGCCCACGGCCTGCAGCTGTGCCTGGGCGGCGGCCCGGGCGCCGTCGGCGGGGCTTCCGCGCACCAGCGCATGCACTTCGGCGAGTTGCGGAGCGATCCGCATGAGGGGGCTGAGTGCCTGCATGGGTTCCTGCGGCAGCAGCGCGAGCGTGCGCCCCCAGACCGGACGCCGCGCGCTGCCTTGGGCGGCCGCGCTGCCCTGCCCATCGATGGCGATCCGTCCCGATGCGTGCAATGCGGGTGGCAACTGCCCCATCACCGCCTGGGCCAGCAGCGACTTGCCCGCGCCGCTTTCGCCGACGAGGCACAGGGCCTCTCCGGGGCGGAGCGCGAACGAGATGCCTTGCAGCAAGGCCGTGCGGCCGGCATGCACGCCCAGATCGTCCACCTGGAGAAGCGGTGTGCCGGAACTCATGGCAGTACCCCATCACAGTGCGGCGCGCTGCCAGGGCGTGAGGGCTGCGTGGGTTTCATGCGCGCTCTCCCGTTCCGGCCACCAGGGCCATGCCCAGCACCAGCAGCATCAGCAGCCCGACGGGGGCGGCCATCAGCCACGGGGCTTCTTCGTAGTGGGGCAGTGCCTCGGTCATCATCAGCCCCAGCTCGGCCGTGGGCGGCTGGATGCCGACGCCGATGAAACCCAGCGCGGCGAGTGCGAGCACGGCCTGTGCGGCACTGAAAGGCAACAGCGTGGACAGCACGGGAGACAGCGCCGGGAGCACATGCCGGCGAAGCACGTACACGGGCCCGAACCCCAGCAGCCGCGAGGCCTGGACGGCATCGCCGGCCAGCACGGGGCGGCTGGCGGCGCGGCCCACGCGGAAATACTCCACCCACAGCGAGAGCGACAGGCCCACGTAGAGCGCCCAGTGCCGGCCGGGGGCCAGCGCGGCGAAGAGCAGCACCAGCAGCAGGCCGGGCACGGCCAGCACTGCATCGGCCAGCAGCACGAGGCACCGCTCGGCCGTGCCGCCCCGCCAACTGGCGGCCACTCCGAGCAAGACGCCGGGCACGGCGGCGCTGAACGATGCCACCAGCGCCAGCCCCAGCGAGAGCTGCGCGGCATGGGCGAGCCGGGCGAGCGTGCTGCGCCCGAACAGATCGGTGCCCAGCCAGTGCGTGCTGCCGGGGGGCAGCAGGCTCCGGTCCAGGGCCTGCTGCGCGGGGTCCGTGCCCACCAGGGCCGGCCCCAGCGCTGCGAAAACCGCCAGCAGGCCGAGGATCGCGAGGCCGGCGCGGCGGCGCGTGCGGGAGGAGGCGGTCATGCGCTGGTATCCGTGCGGCGCCGGGGATCGATGGCCACACAGGCTGCATCCACCAGCAGGTTGAACATAACGAAGAGCAGGCCCATGCAGAGTGCGGCGCCCTGGACCATGGGCACGTCGCGGCCGAACACGGCGTGCACGAGCGCATGGCCGATGCCGGGCCAGGCGAAGAGCGTCTCCACCACCACGGCCCCTTCGACCAGGAACACGCTCTGCACACCCAGGTAGGCCACGACCGGCAGCGCCGCCTGCGGCAGGCCGTGGCGCCACAGCGCCTGCCGGTCGGTGAGGCCCTTGGCGCGCGCGAAGACCAGCGATGGCGATGCGGCGGCCTGCCGCATGGCCGCGCCGGCCACACGTGCCAGCCCGGCTGCGAGCCCCAGGCCCAGCGTGAGCGCAGGCAGCAGCAGGCTGCCGGCATGCGCGTCGCCTGCCACGGGAAGCATGCCCAGGTGCACGGCCACGGCCAGCATCAGCAGCACGGCAAGCAGGAAGGGCGGAGTGGCCCGCAGCAGCACGGCCAGGGCCGCGGCCGTGCGGTCCACGCGGCCGCCCGGATGCAGCCCCGACCAGATGCCCAGCGGCAACCCCAGCGCCATGGCGATCAGCAGCGCGGCGACCGACAGATCGACCGTGGCGCCGAGCTGGTGGGCAATCTCCTGCCAGACCGGATCGCCGCTGACGAACGAGGTGCCCAGGTCCAGCCGGGCGATGTCGCCCCACCAGGAGAGCAGGGCCTGCCAGACCGGCCGGTCCAGGCCCAGTTCGCCGCGCACCGCCGAAGCAGCTGCGTTGGACACGAGGTCGTATCCGTACCGCCCCGCGGCGATGCGCGTGGCCATGTCGCCGGGCAGCGAACGGGCCATGGCGAAGCACAGTGTTCCCACGATGAGGGCGAGCGCCACGATCTGCAGGCCGCGGCGCAGCAGGATGCCTGCCCAGCCACGCGCCGCGGAGGCCGCGATGGTGGGGGTACGGCCGGTCATGCGCGCCACCCCATCGCCGTGAGCCGGTACGAGCGTTCCAGCGGGTCGAGGTGGACGCCATCGAGGCGCGCGCTCACCGCCACGGCCTGCCGGTACCACGCGACCGGAATCACCGGCAGATCTGCCTGCAGTGCCTGCACCACCTGCAGGCGCAGCGCCGCTGCGCGCCCGGCATCCAGGCCGCCGGCCAGCAGCGCGGCGAGCGCCTGCGCCACCCGGGCGTCCGACCAGTCCATGGCCCCCCAGTCGCCGCCGCCGGGGCCGAAGTCCTGCGCCAGCGTGCTGGTGGGGTCGGGCGTGGTGGCGTAGTTGCGGGCGATCAGGGCGAGCTGCAGGCTGCCGTCGCGGTGCCCGAGCGGAATGTCGCCCGAGTTGCCCACGTCCACGCGCACGGCGATGCCCGCCTCCCGCCACTGGGTCTGGAGCGCCGTGGCGATGAGCGGCAGTTCGGGCCGGTCGGGAAAGGTGCGCAGCGACAGCCGCAGCGGTTGGCCCTGTGCATCCCGCAGGCCGCCGGCGCCGCGCCGCCAGCCGGCCTCCGCCAGCAGGCGGGCCGCTGCGCCGGGATCGTGCGCAAGGGGTTCGATCGCGGGCGCGTGCCAGGCGCGCAGGGTGGGCGGAAAGAGCTGCGTTGCGGCCAGGCCAGGGTCGCGCAGCAGGGCGCGGGCGATGCCGGCACGGTCGATGCACAGGCTCAGGGCGCGCCGCACGCGCGGATCGCGCAGCGCCGGCATGCCCGCGTTGATCTTGATGGCCACCGAGCGCGGCAGCGTGACCGACTCCACTCGCACGCGCGCGCGCCGGCGCAGCCGCACGACACTGGCCGGGTCGAGCCCGTAGGCCAGGTCGGCCTGCCCGGCCTCCGCCATGAGCGCGCGTGTCTCGGATCGCCCGGCCGCCAGATAGGCCACGCGCCCGACGGCGGGAATCGGCCCGCCATGGCCGTCGAAGGCCGCGGTCTCGACCCGCTGCGGCGCCGCAAGCGTGGTGATCCGGTACGGGCCGCTGCCGACGATGGACCGCACCGAACCGTCGGCGCCGTAGCTGGACGGCGCCAGCACCAGCGTGCTGCTGTGGGCCAGCAGCGCGGGCAGCGCGGCATGGGGCGTGGACAGCCGCACGCGCACGGTGGCGTCGTCTTCCGCGTCGATGGCCTGGATGGGCGCGGCGCTGAGCAGCGACGGGGGCTTGCGCGCATCCTCCAGGCACCGCACCACGGCGCTCGCCTGCACGGCGGTGCCGTCGTGGAAGCGCGCGCCCGGCCGGAGGGCGAAGCGCCAGGTGCGCCCATCGGCGGAGACCCCGAACCGCTGCGCCAGGCCCGGCAGCAGCGTGCCGTCGTCATCGGCGTCCACCAGCGTTTCGGCGATCTGCAGGCGCGTGAAGACATGGCCGCTGGCGGCCGGTGCCAACCCGCTGATTTCCCAGGGGCCGACGATCTGCAGCGGTGCGCGCTGCCCGGCCGCAGCCGCCGCCGCACCGGTCTGCGCGCGCAAGCCCGGTGCCACCGTTCCCGCGGCGCCGGCCGCCAGGGCTTGCAGGGCGCGGCGCCGGGTGGCGTGGGCGCCGGTGGGTGGGGAATCCGTCATGGAGGCTCTCGTCGGTAAAGGTGGGAAAAGTGAGCGGGACCTGGCCGGAGCGGATCAGAAGCGCGCCTGCAGGCCCACCGTCACGGCCCGTGCACTGCCTGGCGTGACCCACAGGCGGCTGACCGACGTGGTGTAGTAGGTCTTGTCGAACACGTTGTCCACGTCGAGCGTGAGCCGCACCGCGGGCGTCAGGCGCCAGTAGGCGACCAGCTTGGCCGTGGTGTAGGCGGGCAGGTCGAAGGCCGGCGTGCCGGCGGCGGCTTCGGCCTGCGTGCGCGCCGCACCCAGCCGCTTGCCCACGTGGGTGATGCCGCCGCCCACGCCGTAGCGCTGGCCGTTGGCGAGCGCATCCTCGTACACGGCCAGCACGCTTCCGTTCACGCGCGGTACGTTGAGCAGCCGCCCGCCCACTTCCAGCGTGTTGTCGCGCAGCACCTCGACATCGTTCAGGACCAGGCTGGCGTTGAGGCGCCAGTGGGTGCTGAGCTGCCCGGCCAGATCGAATTCCGCGCCCCGGCTGCGCACCTTGCCGGCGGTGATCTGGAAGCTGCTGTCCACCGGATCGGTGGTGAGCATGTTGCGCTTGGTGATGTCGAACACGGCGGCCGTGGCGCCCATGCGCTGGTCTGCGCTTTCCCACTTCACGCCCAGCTCCAGCGCGCGGCCCTTCTCGGGCTCCAGCGCGAGGCCGCCACGGCCCACGGCGGACGTGAAGCCGCTGTTGGGCCGGAACGACGTCCCCGCGTTGGCATACACCGTCCATTGCGCGTTGGGCAGCCAGCTCACGCCCACGCGCGGCGAGGCGGCGGTGGGGTCCTGGCCGTCGGTGGAGCCGGTGCGGTGGTTGTCGTAGGTCTGGCGGTAGCGGTCGAAGCGCGCGCCGGCCAGCAGGCGCCACTGCGGCGCGATCTGGATGGCGTCCTGCGCATAGAAGGCCAGGTTGCGCTGGCGTTCGTTGAAATCGGTGTTGGGGCCTGGCACGGGCCGCGCCTGGCCGTAGACGGGGTTGAAGATGTCGATGCCGTAGGGCGCCGCGGCCGTGGGGTTGATGCGCAGCATGCGGGCATCCAGCGTATAGCGGTAGGTTTCCACGCCCATCAGCAGTTCGTGCGGCGTACCGCCCCATTGCACGTTGCCGATCAGCTCGGCCTGCAGGGCCGCGTCGTCCGACGAGAAATCGCGGTAGCGCCGCTGCCGCCGCAGCGTGCCGTCCGAGAGCAGGGCCGAGGCCTCGGTGGAGAAGCCCTCCAGGGAGGTCGTGCGGTACGACACCGCGAAGCGGCTGCGCCATTGCGCATTCCACTCGTGCAGCAGCGCGAGCTGGTGGGTGACGTTCTCCACGGTCACATCGCCGTCGCCGGGTTCTCCCAGGAAGCGGCTGCGCGGTATGGCGCCGAGCTGGTTGTTCACCGCGACGACGCCCCGGTCCAGGGGTGCGCGGTGGCGCAGGTATTCGCCGCTGTAGTCCAGCACGGTGCCGCTGCCCAGCTTCCAGGTGAAGGCGGGCGCCACCACCTGCCGCTGCGATCCCACGTGGTCGCGGAAGCCGTCGCGGTCTTCTGCGGCCACGTTGAGGCGGTAGGCAAAGTTCTCGCCCAGCGGTCCGGTGCTGTCGAGCGCCGCGCGCCGGTAGCCATGGCTGCCGGCATAGCCTTCCACGGCGTTGGCGGACTTCCACTGCGGGCGCTTGGTGACCACGTTCAGGGTGCCGCCCGGTTCGCTGCTGCCGTAGAGCGCGGCTGCCGGCCCCTTGAGGAATTCGATGCGTTCCACGCCGGCCATGTCGCGCGGGGCATTGAACCCCCGGTTGCCGGAGAAGCCGTTCAGCAGGGTGGCGGAACCGGTGTTCTCGTTGCCCGGCAGGCCGCGGATGGAGACGTTGTCCCACAGGCCGCCGAAGTTGTTCTGGCGCGAGACGCCGCCGACGTAGTCGAGCACCTCGTCCAGGCGCGTCGCGCCGAGGTCGTCGATGGCCTGCCGCGTGATGACGCGCACGGACTGCGGCAGCTCCCGCAGCGGGAGATCGGTCTTCGCGCCTGCGGCCTCCTGGGCCTGGTAGGCGCCCGACTCGGTGCGGCCGACGATCTCGATGGTGGACAACTGGGCCTCGCTGCGCGGCGCGGTGTCGCCGCCGGATTGCGCACGGGCGCCGCCCGCGAGCAGCGTGGCTGCGGCCACCGCGAGGGGCAGGGCCTTGAAGGCGGGGGTACGGGAAAGAACGGTCATGGAGAAACTCTTGCAAAAGGCAGGCCGTGCGCTGCCCGGCCGCAGGCCAGGGCGGCGCACGCGCCTGCGGGCCGCCCTGCGTGCGGGCAGCACGCGGGGCGGCGAAAAGGAGGAGAGGGAAACGGAAGCGGGGCCGTGCGCGGCACTGCTCAGAGCAGAGCAGAGTAGAGCAGATTGCCGCAGGCTCAGAGGAACCGGGCCGGCGGCGGGCCCCGGGCCGAGAAGGGGCGGGGCGCGTCGCTCGCGCAGTCCGGGGCTTGCCGGGCCGCAGGGCAGGCCAGGGCTGGCGTGGCTTCGGCCCACGGCAGGGCTGGCGTGGCTTCGGCCCACGGCAGGGCTGGCACCGGCGGCGGTGCAGCGCCGTGCAGGTGGGCGAATGCCAGGCAGCCGATGCACAGGCCGTGGCCGCCCGGGGAGCCTTTGTGTTCCGCGGGCGAATTCGCCGGGGCGGACGGTGGCGCTGCCAGGGCCGCGCCTTCTTGAACCGCTGCCTGCGTGGACGGTGCCAGCGCGTGGCGCAGATGCTCCGCTTCATGCAAGGACCAGCCCAGGCAGGCGTTCAGCCACAGGGCGAGCAGCAGGAAGAGCGTGAAGCGGCGCGGGGTGTGCATGGGTTTTCCGGAGCGCGGGATGATAGCGGCCCGCGGAACGGGACCGGTGGCGCGCGGGGGCGTCAGCCGCCGGCCCGGGGGGTCATTCGTCGGCCACGGCCACGCAGACCCGGTCCCGGCCTTCCTGCTTGGCGCGGTAGAGCGCCTTGTCGGCCCGCTCCAGGATCGTCGCGAGCGGCTCGCCGCCGCCATGGCAGAACGCGAGGCCGATGCTTACCGTGAGCAGCCCCACGCCCGGGAACTGCACCTTGCCCACCGCCAGGCGGATCTTCTCGGCCACCAGCCGGCCTTCTTCCCGGTCGCGGGGTTCGGGCAGCAGCACCACGAATTCTTCACCGCCGAAGCGGGCGACGAAATCGCTGGTGCGCACACAGCCCGTGATGACGCCTGCGAGGTGGCGCAGCACGGCATCGCCGGTCTGGTGTCCATGGGTGTCGTTGACGCGCTTGAAATGGTCCGCATCCACGATCATCAGTGCGAAACGCTGGCCGGTGGCGTTGCACTGCGCCATGAAGTGCCGCAGCGTTTCATCGAATCTGCGCCGGTTGTAGAGGCCGGTGAGGGGATCGCGCACGGCGAGGTTCTCCAGCTCCTGGTTGGCGCGGTGCAGCGCCTGGGTGCGCTCCTCGACCTGGTTCTCCAGCGAGGCATTGAGGCGCGAGAGTTCACGCTCGCGCTCCAGCAGCGATGCCGTCATCGACTGGAAGGAACGGTTCAACTGGGTGACTTCCTGCGTGTAGGTCCGCTCCGGGTACCGGGGCTCGCCTTCGCGCCGTTCGATCGTGCGCGCGGCGCGGGCCAGCAGCTCCAGCGGCCGGCTGAAACGCGCGGCCAACTGGTAGGCGACGAAGCCGCACAGCAGGGCGGCGGCGATCCCCAGGCCGGCGAGCTGCTGGCGCAGTGTGCGTGCCGGCGCCAGCGCCACATCCAGCGGCTGCCGCACGACGATGCGCCAGCCCAGTTCATTGCCCGCCACCACCGGCATCCCCACGGTGCTGGTCAGATACTGCGCGCCGTCGGCCCAGCGCAGGCGCTCGTACCGCCGCGCCGGGTTCGAGCCCGCCGGCAATTGCTGCTGCCCCGCAAGGCGGAACGGATACAGCACATTGCCGGCCTTGTCGGCGATCAGCACCTCGATCTGCTGCCCGGCCGTGCGGTCGACCACCACGGCTTCCACCGTCTCGGTGACCCAGTACCAGTGCGCATGCGCGCCGATCACGCCGCGCAGCTGCCCGCCGGAATCGATGATGGGGGCAGCGAAGTCGATGAAGCGCAGGGGCTGGTCCAGGTGCTTGTTGGGCAGCTTCTTGGCCAGCAGCACGGCCTCGTGGACGTCGCCCACGAACAGGCGGCTGCGGGCCTCCCGGAACCAGTCCCGGTGGTCCACCTTCTCGCCTACCAGGATGCCCCCGGTGGCCTGGGTGACCCGGCCTTCGGCACTGGTGACGCCGATCCAGGCGTATTCGTTGTGCGCGGCCTTGCGCAGGTCCAGCGCCTTGCGGATGTCCTCGCTGCCCAGGTCGCCCTGGGTCATCAGGATCGACTGCCGCAGCAGATCCACTTCGAGGGCCCGCTCGCGCAGGTTGGTGGCGAGCAGATCGGTCGCGGAGCGGGCCGTGGTGTACAGGATTTCTCCGCTGAAGCGAGCGAGGTCCTGGGTGGCGATGCGGCCGAGGTAGAGACCCACGCCCAGCACGCAGGCCAGCGCGAGCGCACCGAACCACAGCGTGAGTTGGCCACGCAGGCTGGGGGAGCGGTCGGGGGACCGGCGCAGTGGGTTCATGCCGCATTGTCGCGCTTGTGGCCGGCAGCTCGGCCGCAGGCATGGGGGGATTCCGCCGTGCAGTCCGGCCGGTGTGCGCTTCTCTCTACAATCCCGCCCCTTTCCGGCCCGCGCTATACCCCCAACCCATGTCCTCCATCATCGTCAAGGAAGAACTCAAGGCCTACATCGACCCGCTCACGCCCGAGGAGCATGCTGCGCTGGAGCGCAGCCTCCTGGCGGAGGGTTGCCGGGACGCGCTCGTCCTCTGGGGCGACGTGCTCGTGGACGGCCACAACCGCTATGGCATCTGCCAGAAGCACGGCTTGCCCTTCAACACCATCCAGCACCCGCATTTCCGCTCCATGGAAGACGTGCACCTGTGGATGATCGACCAGCACCTGGGGCGCCGCAGCGTCTCGGATTTCCAGCGGGGCGTGCTGGCCTTGCGCAAGCGCGAGATCCTCGCGCAGCGCTCAGCGGCCCCGGCCGATACCGCTGCAGCGGGCGACGACGCCCCCTGGGAAGCTCCCGCGGAGGCCTTCGGGGACGGCACATCCGCTCCGGTGCCCTCGCCATCGCAGGACGGCCCGCCGGGTGCGCCGGGCGCGGAGCCATTGACCAGCCGCGAGGCCATCGCCCGCGCGGCGCGGCTCAGCAGCAGCCAGGTGGTGATGATCGAGAAGATCCAGAAGCAGGCGGCCCCCGAACTGGTGGCGGCGGTACGGTCGGGTTCGATCTCCATCAATGCGGCCGCGGCCGTGGCCACGCTGCCCGAGGACGAGCAACGCGCCGCAGCGCTGGCAGGCAAGGATGAGCTGCGCCAGGCCGCCAAACGGGCGCGCGATGCGCGGCGCAAGCCGCGCGCCGATGCGCCTGCGCAAGAGCCGATCTCGGAGGATTCCGCTGGGGGGAACGAGGGTGCCGAAGCGCCCGGCGATGTCCACGCATTGCGCCGCCAGGTGGCGGAACTCACCGCAGAAAACGAAGCCTTGCGCCAGGAGATCGCGCGACTGCGGGCGTCGGCCGCGGGCTGAAGCCCCGCGCGGGACGGTTGCTCCTCCTTTTGCAGGATACGGCCTACGCGGCCGGGTGAAGGGGCGCCCTATCATCGGCGCCTTCCTTTTGCCGCCGCCATGCCTTCCCAGTCCCTCAAGTCCGAAAAAAACCACCGCGGCATGCCCTTGCGCCTGCTCGTCGGTTTCGTCCTTGCCGCCATCGCCACGGCGGTCATCGCGATCTTCACGTACCTGTCGCAGCAGGACCGTGCCGACGCGGTGCGGCGCATCAACGTGGCGGTCGAGTCGATCGTGCAGATGCAATATGTGCTGTCGCTCGCGAAGGATGCCGAAACGGGCCAGCGCGGCTACCTGCTCACCGGCGAGCCGCGCTACCTCGCGCCGTATGAGACCGCGCAGGCAGCGCTGGAGCCGGAGCTCGATCGCCTGCGCCGGCTGGTGAGCGATTCCCCACGGCAGCTGCGCCGCTACGAGCAACTGCAGCCGCTCGCGCGCCAGAAAATGGCCGAGCTGCGCGAGACCATCCAGTTGCGCCAGTCCGGGCAGGCAGACGCCGCGATGGAGGTGGTCAAGACCGACCGCGGCCGCGCCACGATGGACGCCATCCGCACGCTGGTCCGCGACATGGTCGCGGCCGAGCGCGAGGAACTGGAAGAGCGGCGCCGCATGTGGGACGAAGCGGCGAGCTTCGGTGCCTATTTCACCTGGGGCGGCGCGCTCGTGCTGCTGGCTTTCATCCTGGCCTCGGCTGCGATGACCGAGGCCGACCACCGCGCCAAGGCACGCGAGGCCTGGATCCGCAGCGGGTTGATGGGCCTGTCGGACGAGATCCAGGGCGACCAGCGTCTCGAGGACCTGGGCCCGCGGGTTCTGGCCTACCTCGCGCGGTGGCTCGGCGCGCAGGTGGGTGCGGCCTACGTTGCCGAAGGACACGGCTCGTTCCGCCGCTTCGGGGGCTATGCGCTGGCCGCGGGTGCGAGCGCCGAGCACGTCGCGGCCGGGCAGGGCCTGGTGGGGCAGGCCGCCCAGTCGCTGCAGACCATCCATGCCAAGGCCGTGCCGGCCCCGCACTTGGCGGTGCAGTCGGGCGTGGGGCGCAGCACGCCGGGCGAACTGGTGGTGCTGCCCGCCGTACACAACGGCGCGGTCCAGGTCGTCATCGAACTCGGTTTCTTCCGGGCCGTGCGCGACAGCGACCTCGAATTGCTGGCGCGCGCTTCCGACCAACTGGCCATTGCCGTGCGCGCAGCGGCGGACCGTTCGCAGCTCGAAGCCCTGCTCGAGGAAACGCAGCGGCAGGCCGAGGAACTGCAGGCGCAGCAGGAAGAACTGCGCGTGAGCAACGAGGAGCTCGAACAGCAGAGCCGGGTGCTGCAGGAATCCCAGGCGCAGATGGAAGCCCAGCAGACGGAACTCGAACAGAGCAATGCGCAGCTGGAAGAGCAGACCCAGCAGCTCGAATACCAGAAACAGCAGCTCCTGCGGGCGCAGGACGCACTTTCGGACAAGGCGCGCGACCTGGAGCAGGCGAGCCAGTACAAGAGCGAATTCCTGGCCAACATGAGCCATGAGCTGCGGACCCCGCTCAATTCGAGCCTGATCCTTGCCAAGCTGCTGGCCGACAACAAGGCCGGCAACCTCACCTCCGATCAGGTGCGGTATGCGGAAACCATCCACGGTGCGGGCAACGACCTGCTGCTGCTCATCAACGACATCCTCGACCTCGCGAAGATCGAGGCGGGCCAGGCCACCGTCGAGATCGAAACCGTGGATTTGGCGCGCACCGTGCAGGCGATCGCGGAGCCCTTGCGTCCGCTGGCGCAGCAGAAAGACCTGGCTTTCGGCGTGACCGTGGAGCCTGGCGTGCCCCGCCATCTGCGCACCGATGCGCAGCGGCTGGGCCAGATCCTGAAGAACCTGCTCTCCAACGCGATCAAGTTCACCGAGCGCGGCGAAGTGGCCCTGCGCGTGGCCGCGCAGCCCGACGGGCTACTGGCCTTTTCGGTGCGCGACACCGGCATCGGCATTTCGGAAGACCAGCAGGGCCTGATCTTCGAGGCCTTCCGCCAGGCCGACGGCAGCACGCACCGCAAGTACGGCGGCACGGGGCTGGGCCTGTCGATCTCGCGCGATCTCGCGCAGTTGCTGGGCGGCAGCGTGTCGGTGCAGAGCGCGCCGGGCCAGGGCAGCGTGTTCACGCTGGTGCTGCCCACGCAGCCGCCCGAGAGCGCCGCGGAAGGGGCACAGGTGCAGTCCCCGCCTGCTGCACCGCAGCGCGCCGTGGCCACGGCCAGCGCCACGCCCGCATCACCCGCGCCGTCCGCGCCGTCCGCGCCGTCCGCGCCGTCCGCGCCAGCGGCCGAGCAGCCGGCCCTCGCCCCCCAGCCCGCGCCGCCGCGCCGCCCCGCATCCGCCGTGGCCGATGACCGCGACGGCCTGCGGGCCGGCAAGCGCACCATCCTGGTGGTGGAGGACGACGTGCGCTTCGCGCGCATCCTCGTGGATCTGGCCCATGAGATGGACTTCCAGTGCATCGTCACCCACAGCGGGGGCGAGGGGCTGGCGGCGGCCAACGACTACATGCCCAGCGCCGTGGTGCTGGACATGAACCTGCCGGACTTCTCGGGCCTGGGTGTGCTCGACCAGCTCAAGCGCAACCCCGCCACGCGGCACATCCCCGTGCACGTGGTCTCGGTGGCCGACTATTCGCAGGAGGCCATGGGCCGCGGCGCGATCGGCTACGCGCTCAAACCCGTGAAACGCGATGAACTCGTGCAGGCCCTGCAGCGCATGGAAGCCAAGTTCACCCAGGCGCTGCGCCGCGTGCTCGTGGTGGAAGACGATGACCGCCAGCGCGAGAGCATGCGGCACCTGCTGGCCAATGGCGACGTGCAGATCATCGGTGCGGAAACGGCCCAGCGTGCGCTGCAACTGCTGCGCGAGAGCACCTTCGACTGCATGGTGATGGACCTGAACCTGCCCGACCTGAGCGGCTACGAGTTGCTCGAGCAGATGGCGGGAGAGGAGGACGTGGCGTTCCCGCCGGTGATCGTCTACACCGGGCGCTCGCTCTCGCGGGACGAAGAGCAGCGGCTGCGGCGGTTCTCCAAGTCGATCATCATCAAGGACGCGCGTTCGCCCGAGCGCCTGCTCGACGAAGTCACCCTGTTCCTGCACCAGGTGGAATCCAGCCTGCCCGTGGACCGGCAGCAGATGCTGCGCCTGGCGCGCGACCGCGAATCGACCTTCGATGGCCGCAGCATCCTCGTGGTGGAAGACGACGTGCGCAACATCTTCGCGCTCTCCAGCGTGCTGGAGCCCACGGGCGCGAAAGTGCAGATCGCCCGCAACGGCCGTGAAGCGCTGGAGGCGCTCGAACGCTCGCAGGCCGGCGACGCGCCGCACGTGGACCTCGTGCTCATGGACATCATGATGCCGGAGATGGACGGCTTCACCGCGATGAGCGAGATCCGCAAGCGGCCCGAATGGCGCCGCCTGCCCATCATCGCGCTCACGGCCAAGGCTATGAAGGACGACCAGGAGAAGTGCCTCGCGGCCGGTGCCAACGACTACATCGCCAA
Organism: Paracidovorax konjaci; assembly: GCF_900112675.1. Taxonomy (GTDB): domain Bacteria; phylum Pseudomonadota; class Gammaproteobacteria; order Burkholderiales; family Burkholderiaceae_C; genus Paracidovorax; species Paracidovorax konjaci. Next base: position 167,430 of record NZ_FOMQ01000002.1, read on the forward strand.
GCCGCTGGATGTCGAGAAGCTGCTCTCGCTCGTGCGGGTGTGGATGCCCAAGTGACCACTGCCGAAGACGCCGCCGCGGCCGTGGGCCGAAAGACCTTCGACATCGAGCAGCACCTGCTGGTCGAGGCCATCTACCGCCGCTACCACTACGACTTCCGGGGGTATGCGCAGGCATCGCTCAAGCGCCGCCTGCAGACGGCACTCACGCGGTTCCACTGCCGCTCGCTGTCGCAGCTGCAGCACCTGGTGCTGCACGAGCCCGATGTGTTCCCCGCGATGCTCGAATACCTGACGGTGCAGGTGAGCGAGATGTTCCGCGACCCCCGCTATTTCCGTGCGCTGCGCGAAACCGTGGTGCCGATCCTGCGCACCTACCCGTCGCTCAAGATCTGGGTGGCCGGCTGCAGCACCGGCGAGGAGGTGTATTCGCTCGCCATCCTGCTGCGCGAGGAAGGCCTGCTGGAGCGCACGCTCATCTACGCCACCGACATCAACGCCAATGCCCTGCAGAAGGCCGAGGCGGGCGTGTATGCGATCGAGCGGGTGCCCGGCTTCACCGAGAACCATGCCCGCTCGGGCGGCCGGGGCTCGCTGTCGGAGCACTACACGGCCGCCTACGGCCGCGTGGTGTTCGACAAGAGCCTGCGCCGGCACATCGTGTTCTCCGACCACAGCCTGGCCACCGACAGCGTGTTCGCCGAGGTGCACCTCGTCTCGTGCCGCAACGTGCTCATCTATTTCGACCGCGACCTGCAGGACCGCGCGCTCGGCCTGTTCGAGGAGGCGCTGTGCCGCAAGGGCTTCCTGGGGCTGGGCTCGAAGGAGTCGCTGCGCTTTTCGGCCCACGCACAGTCCTTCGACGAGCTGGTGGCGCCCGAACGCATCTACCAGAAGCGGGGAGGCGCATGAGCCGGCCCGGACCCTATCCGGCGAGCACGGCAGCCCCGTTCGACGCCATCGTCGTCGGCGGATCGGCCGGCAGCGTGGAGGCGCTCGCGGTCCTGCTGCCGGCGCTGCCGGCCGCCCAGCGCGCCGCGGTGTTCGTGGTGCTGCACCTGCCCCGCGACCGGCCCAGCCTGCTGTGCGACATCTTCCAGCCGCGCTGCGCACTGCCGCTGCGCGAAGCCCAGGACAAGGAGCCGGTGGAAGCCGGGACGGTGTATTTCGCTCCGCCCGACTACCACCTGCTGATCGACCGGGGGCCGGTGCTGGCGCTGTCCGTCGACGACCCCGTGCATTTCTCGCGGCCTTCCATCGACATTCTTTTCGAATCCGCTGCCGACGCCTATGGCGAGCGGCTGCTGGCCATCCTGCTCTCCGGTGCCAACCATGACGGCGCGCAGGGCATCGCGGCCGTGCAGGCCGCTGGCGGCACCACCATCGTGCAAGACCCTGAAAGCGCACCCATGACCACCATGCCCGAAGCGGCACTGCAGCTGTGCACGCCGACCCATGTCCTCTCGCCGCAGCGCATTGCCGAGTGGCTGGCCGCGCTGCCGCACGGAGCGCGCCGATGATCGCCATGCCCCCCCTGCCCGCCACGCCGCCGCCGCCGCCGCGCGCCGCCGCGCCGGTCAAATGCCTGCTGGTGGACGACGTTCCCGAGAACCTGATCGCGCTGGAAGCGCTGCTGCGCCGGGACGACGTGCAGATCCTCAAGGCCGCCTCGGGGCCCGAAGCGCTGGAGCTGCTGCTGGCGCACACCGATGTCGCACTGGCGATGCTCGATGTGCAGATGCCCGAGATGAACGGCTTCGAGCTGGCCGAGCTGATCCGCGGCAGCGAGCGCACGCGCCACATCCCGCTCATGTTCATGACCGCCGGCTCGCGCGATCAGAACTGGCAGTTCAAGGGCTATGAAAACGGGGCGGTGGACTTTCTCTACAAGCCCATCGATCCGCACATGCTGGTCAACAAGGCCAACGTATTCTTCGAGCTGCACCGGCAGAAGGTCGCGCTGGCCTGCGAGCTGCGCGACCGCACGCAGGCCCTGCAGCTCAGCGAGATGTTCATGGCCGTGCTCAGCCACGATCTGCGCGGGCCGCTGAGTGCCATTCTGGCGAGCGCGATGGTGCTCAAGCGCTCGCAGGAGCCCGAAAAGGTGCTGTCGATGGCGGACAAGGTGCAGACCAGCGCGCAGCGCATGGGCCGCATGATCGAAGACCTGCTGGACGTGACGCGTGCGCGCCAGTTCGGAGGACTGCCCGTGCGCGCGGCGCCGGCCGACCTCGGCGAGCTGGTGCAGCGCACGGCCGCCGAATGGCGCACCAGCCATCCGGACCGCACCATCGCGGTCACGCGGGATGGCGACCTGACGGGCCAGTGGGACGCCGAGCGCCTCTACCAGGTCGCCGCCAATCTGCTGGGCAATGCCATCCACCACGGCGATCCGCAGCAGCCCGTGGAGGTGCACCTGGACGGGCAGGGCGCGGCCAGTGTGGTGATGACGGTGCGCAACGGCGGCGAGATCCCGGCCGCGCTGATTCCACAGCTGTTCGATCCGTTCCGGGGGCGCGAGCGCGAGCCGGGGCGGCACCAGGGGCTGGGGCTGGGGCTCTACATCGTCCACCAGATCGTGACCGCGCATGGCGGATCGATCGGGGTCTGTTCGCGCGAGGGGCGCACGCTGTTCCGGGTGGAGCTGCCCCGCGAGGCGCCGCCCTGCGCGTTGCGCAGCGCAGACTGACCGAGCCCAAAGCATTCGCCACCAAACCGGGGGCGGATGCCACGGCGCCGCCTGCGGACCCCGGGCGTGCCCACAGCCTTGCGCGGCGCGGTCAACCCTGCGGGCCGCAGGCGCAAAGGCGCATGGCCCGGTTGCTGGCCGGCCAGGGTTTCGGCGTTGCGGTTCAGGCCCTCCGGGGTCCGCGCAGGGCGCTGCGGATCGACTCCATCAAGGTTTCGAGGTCTTCCAGCTCGAAAGGTTTGAGCAGGGCGCGCACGTTGGGGCCCAGCGTGTCGAGCCCATGGCCGAACTGGTAGCCCGAGCACAGCACCACCCAGCGTTGCCGGTCGGCCTGCAGCAGGCGCCGGCACAGGTCGGTGCCGGACATCCCGGGCAGGCTCACATCGGTCACCACGATGTCGAAGGGCTGCGGCCCGTCGAGCGCGAGTGCCTCTTCCGCCGTGGCGCAGGAGGTGACCTCGCGGTCGTCTCCTTCGATCAGCATGCCGATGGTCTCCCGGAGTTCGGCGTTGTCTTCCACGTACAGGATGCGCAAGGGGGTCATTCTGGTTTGTTTCCCTTCGGAGAGTCGCTGTGCGAGCGGTAAAGCGGGCGGGCCGGTGCCTTCGGGATGCGCATCATGCCAGCATCCGCACCTTGGGTTCGCGGTCCCATTGGCGGGTTGCCGCGGCCTTCACGAAGGCGGCCGTATCGTCCGGCGCCAGCACCCCGGCGTCGGCTTCGATGCCGGCGGCCTCGATGATCGGCTGCGAGCCCTTGCAGGCCGCGATCGCCTTCAGGTGGCCGAAGGCGTCGCGGAACCAGTCCACGGCCGCGGCCTCCCGGGCCAGCTGCGCGCCGGCCTGCGGCGACAGCACCGAGGCGACGGCGTCGAACACCACCGAGGGCGTTCCGGCGAGCTGCCCGTCGGCGGGCAGCCGGGTGCCGTCTGCGAGCAGCGCGCCGCCCACCTTGGGGGCCACGATCTTGACCTGGGCGCCGGCTTTTTCCACCGCAGCGCGCAGCGCGGCGATCGGACCCGGCGCAGACCCGTCGGCCACGAGGATGCCGACGCAGCGGCCTTCCAGCGTGGGCTTCATGCGGTCGATGATGCGCAGTGCCGGCGAGAGCGGCAGGTCCTGCACGGGCGCGGCGGCGGGGAAGGGTGCGGGCAGTTCCGGCACGCCCAGGCCGTCGGCGACGCGCTGCGCGAGCGACGCATCGACGTTCAGCAGCTGTGCGAGCACGGCGATGCGCACGCGCTCGGTCTCCACTTTCGACAGCTCGAACACCAGCGCGGAAGCCATGTGCGCCTGCTCGACGACGCTCTGGCTGCGGAAGAACATGCGCGCCTGGCTGTAGTGGTCCGCGAAGCTCTCGGGGCGCAGGCGGCCCTTGGCGCCGTCGTCCTCCAGCCGTTCGGCGAAGTGGCGGAAGCCCTGCGCCACGGAGGCGCGCGGCGTGTCCGGCTGCAGGCTGCTGGGCTCATAGGCCACGCGGCCCTTGGGCACCTGCATCTGCATGTGCCCGTCGCGCTGCATGTTGTGGAAGGGGCACTTCGGCGCGTTGACCGGGATCTGCACGAAGTTCGGGCTGCCCAGCCGGGAGAGCTGCGTGTCGAGGTACGAGAACAGCCGGCCCTGCAGCAGCGGATCGTTGGAGAAGTCGATGCCCGGCGGCAGGTTGGCGGGGCAATAGGCCACCTGCTCGGTCTCGGCGAAGAAGTTGTCGGGCCAGCGGTTGAGCACCATGCGACCGATGGTCTTGAGCGGCACCAGTTCTTCGGGCACGAGCTTGGTGGCGTCGAGGTGGTCGAACGGGAAGCGCGAGGCCTCCTCCTCGGTGAAGAGCTGCACGGCCAGGTCCCACTCGGGGAAGTTGCCCGACTGGATGGCCTCGAACAGGTCGCGCCGGTGGAAATCGTTGTCGGCGCTCTGCAGCTTCAGTGCCTCGTCCCAGACGGTCGACTGGATGCCCAGGCGCGGGCGCCAGTGGAACTTCACGAAGGTGCTTTCGCCCTTCGCGTTCACCAGCCGGAAGGAGTGCACGCCGAAGCCTTCGATGGTGCGCAGGCTCCGCGGAATAGTGCGGTCGCTCATGGCCCACATGATCATGTGCAGGCTCTCGGGCATCAGCGAGATGAAATCCCAGAACGTGTCGTGTGCGCTCGCGGCCTGCGGGAAGGCACGGTCGGGCTCCATCTTCACGGCGTGGACGAGGTCGGGGAACTTCATCGCGTCCTGGATGAAGAACACCGGGATGTTGTTGCCCACGAGGTCCCAGTTGCCTTCGTCGGTGTAGAACTTCACCGCGAAGCCGCGCACGTCGCGCGGGGTGTCCACCGAGCCGGCACCGCCGGCCACGGTGGAGAAGCGGCAGAACACGGGCGTCTGTTTGCCCACCTCGGTGAGGATGCGCGCCGTCGTGTGCTGCTCCAGGCTCTCGGTCAATTCGAAGAAGCCGTGCGCAGCGCTGCCCCGCGCATGCACGATGCGTTCAGGGATGCGCTCGTGGTCGAAATGCGTGATCTTCTCGCGCAGGATGAAGTCTTCCAGCAGCGTCGGGCCGCGCACCGTGGGCCGCAGCGAATTCTGGTTGTCCGCGACGGGAATGCCCTGCTGCGTGGTGAGCACCGGGTGGTCGCCGCCCGCCTGCTGCTGCAATTCGCCCCCCTGTCCGCGCGTGCTGTCGCCGGCCGACGCGGCGGATGTGGGCCATGGCATCCGGGAAGCGCCGGAGTCGTCTTTGCGGGGAGAAGGGGCCGTGGAATTCTTGGGCATGGGAGATCCTTGTGGGCGCTCGTGGGGTGGTCGCCGTTGTGGGGAACAGGGATCTTTTCCCGCAGCCTGTATCGGATCTGTAGGACAAGCGCGCTTTGCCGGACCCGCTGCCGCGCACGGTACGCCGCCCTGCAAACACTGGCGCGTGGACGCGCTGTCGGCTGACAGTCCTGCTGCCGAGCGCTCGGGATACTGGCTGCGCATGCAGGCAGACCGTGCTGGCGGGGCCTGCAAGGCGGCCCGCGCAGCAGCAACCCGGCAGCGCACTTTTCCTACCCCATCGCCCACTACACAATGATCCGAATCAAGCTCCAGCTCGAATTGGAGTACCTGGTGAACGAAGGTCCGGGCGCGGACTTCGTCTTCAACATCCACGCTGCGCAGACTGCGAGCCAGAACGTCCTGGACGAGAGCCTGCAGATCAGCCAGCCTGCCGCCGTGCCGCAATTGCACACGGACGTCGCCACCGGAACGCGCTGCCTGCGGCTGCATGCCGACCCCGGCCCGCTCACCGTGGCCTATGCCGCCACGATCGACATGGACCACCACACCGCCGATCCGGCGCGCATTCCCGAAGTGCCGGTGCGCGAACTGCCGCCCGAAGCGGTGGCCTACATCCTGCCGAGCCGCTATTGCCAGTCGGACCGGCTCATCACGCTCGCCACGCGCGAGTTCGGCCACCTGTGGCAGGGCTACAGCCGTGTGCAGGCCATCTGCGACTGGGTGCGTGGCCATGTGGCTTTCCGCTCCAACACGTCCAATTCCGCCACCTCCGCCATCGACACCTTCGTGGAGCGCGTCGGCGTATGCCGGGATTTCGCGCACCTCATGATCGCGCTGTGCCGCGCGCTGAATATTCCTGCGCGCATCGCCACCGGCACCGACTACGGCGCCGACCCTGCGCTGGGCCCGCCGGATTTCCATGCCTATGTGGAAGCGTTCCTCGGCGACCGCTGGTATGTCTTCGACCCGTCGGGCACGGCCATCCCCATGGGCATGGTGCGGCTCGCCACGGGCCGCGATGCCGCCGACGTGGCCTTCGCGACGATCTTCGGCAGCGTGCAGTCGCAGGCGCCCAAGATCCGCGCGTGGGCGGTGCAGGATCCGGCGCGCGGGTTCGAACTGCCCCACCATTCCTCGCTCGCCCTGTCGACCGACGCGCCGCGCGGACACGGGCAGGGCGCCCCGGTGGCGCCCGTGCGCAACGGGCGCCGCACGGGAGTGTCGGGCCGCACGTCGGCCGCCATGGCCCTCTGAATCGCCGGAGGGGGCGCACCGGCCCCTCTCTGCGGTTCTGCAGATAAAAAGTGCTCCATGCCGCCGTATCCATTCAATAGTTTGCTATAAATAAGATAGCAATTGAATGCGCCAGCGGCCGGCGGTGGCGCAGGACTTTCAGCCTGCCTTGCGGAAGGTCAGGTTCACGCGGGCCGCGCCCCAGTCCGGGTGCTCTCCCTGCGGCACCGGCATCACGCCGTGGAAGCGCAGGCGGTCCACACCGCCCCATACCACCACATCGCCGTGCCGCAGCGCCACGCGCGCTGCCGGGCCTGCACGCTCGAATCCGCCCCAGAGAAACACCGCGTCCAGCCCGAGCGATACCGAGACGATGGGCGCCTGCAGATCCCTTTCGTCACGGTCCTGGTGCAGGGACAGGCGGGCGCCCGGCGCATAGCGGTTGATGAGGCAGGCGTCGGGCCGGAAGCCGTCGAATCCGGCGGCGGCCGCTGCGTCGTGGGCGAGCTGCTCGAAGCGCGCTGGCATGGCGGGCCACGGCTTCCCGCTGGCGGGGTCGTGGCGTGCATAGCGGTAGCCGCGCCGGTCGCTCACCCAGCCCAGCGCGCCGCAGCTGGTGGTGCCGACCGACATCGCACGGCCTCCCGGCGTCTCCATGTGCCGCCACGGCGCCGCTTGCGCGACGGCCAGCACGTCGGCCCGCAGGGCCTGCGCCTGCGGCCGCGCGAAGCCGCGCAGCAGCACCGCGCCGGGGCCGAGCGGCAGCCGCCCGGCGGGAGCAGCGGGGTCGTCGTCGGTGTCGAACAAATCGGGGGGCATGGCGGTGCGGAGGGCGGCAGTCTTCCACATGGCGCCATCGCCGGGGTCCTGCAAGGGTTCGTCGGCCCTGGCATGCTCTGCGGTGCCCTTTTTGAGGAGAATTTCCATGACCACCGCTTCGCCTTCCGCCGCCGCACCGCTCAAGATCGATTTCGTCTCCGATGTGTCCTGCCCCTGGTGCGCCATCGGCCTGCAGTCGCTGGACCGTGCGCTGCAGGCGCTGGGCGACACCGTCCAGGCCACGGTGCATTTCCAGCCCTTCGAACTCAACCCGCAGATGGGCCCGGGCGGGCAGGACATCGGCGAACACCTGGCCGAGAAATACGGCGCATCGCTCGAGCAGACCGCCCAGACGCAGCGCGCCATCGCCGAACGGGGCGCCGCACTCGGATTCACCTTCAACATGGACCGCCGCAGCCGCATCTACAACACCTTCGATGCGCACCGCCTGCTGCACTGGGCGGCCGAGGAGGGCAGCCCGGCGGCGCAATCGGCGCTCAAGCTGGCGCTCTTCCGCGCTTACTTCACCGAAGGCAACGACCCGGGCGACCGCCCGCTGCTGGCGCGCCTGGCGGCCGAAGCGGGCCTGGACGCCGGCCGCGCAGCGCAGGTGCTGGAATCGGGCGAATACGCCGATGCGGTGCGCGAGCGCGAAGCCTTCTACCAGCAGCACGGCATCCACTCGGTGCCGGCGGTCATCGTCAACGATCGCCACCTGATCCAGGGCGGCCAGCCTCCGGAAGTGTTCGAGCAGGCCCTGCGCAAGATCGCGGCGCAGGAGTGATGTGTGCCAGGCAACTGCCCCGGGGCAGTTGTCTGGAGGGGCGAAGCTGCGGCATTGGGGCGCCGGCCGGGGTGCCGACTGCTCGGCGGAAGGCCGAGGCCACTTAAGACTCCCCTAAGTCGGCTTTGGCACATTGGGGGCTCAGCAGCCGTTGTCTCTTCTCCCTCCCTCCTCCACGAAAGGCTGCTTTTCACCCGCTTCGGCGGGTATTTTTTTGCCTGCCGTTTCCGGAGCGGGGGGCATGGGCCCCCCGGGGCCGGGCCGCAAAGCCAGTGCGGGTGTGGGGAGGTGGGCCGGGAGCCCCGTCGCCACGGGGCTCTCGGATCGGATCATTTGCGCACGGGAATCGGCGTGGCGCGGTCCACCGGCACGGCCGTCACGCTGTTCTGCGGCGAGCCCTCGATGAGTTTGTCGGAATAGGTGAGGTAGACCAGCGTGTTGCGCTGCACGTCCACCATGCGCACGATGCGCAGCCGCTTGAACAGGAGCGACATGCGTTCGCTGAACACTTCCTCCTGGGGCTTCAGCGGCTGGGGGACGCTGATCGGGCCGACCTGCCGGCAGGCGATGGAGGCCTCGGCCCGGTCTTCCGCCAGGCCCAGCGTGCCCTTGATGCCGCCCTTGCGGGCCCGCGACACGTAGCAGGTCACGCCTGCGACGGCGGGGTCGTCATACGCCTCCACGATGATGTCGTGGTCGCGGCCGATCCACTGGAAGGCCGTATCGACGGTGCCGATCTTCTGGCCGTCCGCCCACGCGAGCACGGCAGCCCCCGCCAGCGCGCATGCGATGGCGGGGCGGGCGAAGCGCCTCGCGCTGCGCGCCACCGTCATGCCGCGGCCCCGTCGCCTTCGGCGCAGCGCCTGGCCAGGTGGGCGAGCGCTTCTTCCACCTGGTCCACGAGCACCAGGCAGAGGTCGCCGGGCTGCAGGCGGTCGAGTGCCGCATCGATCGCCACGAATTCGCCTCGGATCTCGTCGATGTATTTCGTGCGTGCGGCGTTGGAGAGCCCCTCGCGCAGCAGCGACATCACCTCGCCGTCGGCGCGGCCGCGCTGGGCTGCGTCCTGGTAGAGGATCACGTCGTCGAACGCAGCGCCCAGGATGACGGTCTGTTCGCGGATGTCCTCGTCGCGCCGGTCGCCGGCACCGCTGATCACCACGCTGCGCCGGTTGCCGGGCAGTGCGTCCACGGCGGCCACCAGCGCGCGCATGGCGTCGGGGTTGTGGCCGTAATCGGCGATCACCGTCGCGCCGCGGAAATCCATCACGTTGAAGCGGCCGGGCGCGTTGTCGCTGTCGTTCACGAAGCCCGAGAGCCCGCGGCGGATGGTCTGCCACGGCAGGCCCGCGCCCCAGGCGGCCGCCACGGCGGCCATCACGTTCTCGACCTGGAAGCCGATGCGGCCATTGCGCGTGATGGGGACGTCGCGCAGGTGCACCGTCTCGCGCCAGGAGCCTTCGGCCGCAACGATGGAGTCACCGTCCACGTACACCGAGCGGTGCCCCTGCGCGCGGTGCGTGGCCATCACGGGGTGGTGGCGGTCGCTCGCGAAATAGATCACCTTGCCGGGGCTGGAAGCGGCCATGGCGGCGACGATCGGGTCGGCGGCGTTCAGCACCGCATAGCCGTCCGGCGAGACGTTCTGCACGATGACGCGCTTGAGCACGGCCAGTTCTTCCACCGTGCTGATGTAGTTCAGGCCCAGGTGGTCGCCCGCGCCGATGTTGGTGACCACCGCCACCGAGCAGCGGTCGAAGCCCAGCCCTTCGCGCAGGATGCCCCCGCGCGCGGTCTCGAACACGGCGGCGTCCACCTCGGGATGCAGCAGCACGTTGCGCGCGCTGCGCGGGCCCGAGCAGTCGCCGCTGTCGATCTGGCGTCCGTTCACGTAGACACCGTCGGTATTGGTCATCCCCACGCGCAGGCCCTGCGCGGAGAACAGGTGCGCGATCAGGCGCGCGGTGGTGGTCTTGCCGTTGGTGCCGGTGACGGCCACCACGGGAATGCGCCCGTCCTGGCCGTTGGCGAACAGCCGGTCCACCATGGCCTGGCCCACGTTGCGCGGCTTGCCGTAGCTGGGCGAGAGGTGCATGCGCAGCCCGGGCGCGGCGTTCACTTCGACGAAGCCGCCGCCCTGCTCTTCGAGCGGACGCAGCACCGTCTCGGCCACCATGTCCACGCCGCAGATGTGCAGGCCCACCATCTGCGCGGCGGCCACGGCGCGTGCCGCCACGTCGGGATGCACGTCGTCGGTCACGTCGGTGGCGGTGCCGCCGGTGGAGAGGTTCGCGTTGTTGCGCAGGATCACGCGCTGGCCCTTGGCCGGCACGGAGTCGGGCGTGAGGCCCTGTGCCGCGAGCCGCGCCACGGCGATGTCGTCCAGCCGGATCTTGGTGAGCGAGGTGGCGTGGCCTTCGCCGCGCCGTGGATCGAGGTTGACTAGGTACACCAGCTCGCGCACGGTGCGCTCGCCGTCGCCCAGCACCTGGGGCGGCTCGCGCCGCGCGGCGGCCACCAACTGGTCGCCCACCACGAGCAGGCGGAAGTCGTGGCCGGGCAGGAAGCGCTCGACCATCACGGTGCCGTATTCGGCCGCGGTGCGGAAGGCCTCGTCGAGCTGGGCGCGTTCGGTGATGTTCACCGTCACGCCCTTGCCCTGGTTGCCGTCCTGCGGCTTCACGACCACCGGCAGGCCCACCTTGAGGGCCACTTCCCAGGCTTCGTCCAGGGTCTCGACCGGCTTGCCGAGCGGCACCGGCACGCCGGCCGCATGCAGCAGGCGTTTGGTGAGGTCCTTGTCCTGTGCGATGGACTCGGCCACCGCGCTGGTCGAATCGACCTCGGCCGCCTGGATGCGGCGCTGCCTGGAGCCCCAGCCGAACTGCACGAGGCTGCCGCGCGTGAGGCGGCGAAACGGGATGCCCCGCGCCACCGCCGCATCGACGATGGAGCCCGTGCTCGGGCCCAGGCGCTCGTCCTCGTCGGTCTCGCGCAGCCGGGCGATGGCGGCGTCGGCATCGAAGGGGCCGTGCTGCAGCGCCGCCTCGATCAGCGCCTGCGCGTCGGCGAAGGCCTGCCGGCCCACGGCTTCCTCGGTGTACTCGACCACCACCTGGTAGACGCCGGGGTCGGGGGTGGCCGACGTGCGGCTGAAGCTCACGGGGCAGCCGGCCTGCGCCTGCAGCGCCAGCGCGGCGGACTGCAGCACGTGCGCCAGCGAAATGTCGCTGTCGCCGCCTTCGGGGTGCAGCACGCCCACGGCCGGGAACAGGGCGCGCAGGCGGGCTTCGAAGCCGGCGATCTGGCCCATCGCGCGTTCGTTCTCGGCGCAGGTCACGATGGCCTCGATGGAGGTGTGGCGGCTCCAGAGATTGGGGCCGCGCAAAGCACGGATGCGGGATACGTCCATGGGGAAAATGCTCTCTTGGTTCTTCTCGGTCGGAAGGCGGGCGGCGGGCGTTCAGGCGCCGGTCAGGGCCGTGGCGTGTGCGGGCGGGCAGGGCGGCTCGGGCTCGAAGGTCTTGATGCCGGCACCGATGAGGTCCGGCGCGACGTCCAGTGCCCAGGCCGTGGCCACGATGGCCAGCAGCGTGTCGGGGTCGGTCTGCACCGCCTGGCGGCCGAAGGTGAGGTCGGCCAGCGGCGCCAGCACGTGCTCGGCCGAACCGGTGGCCAGCACCACGCGGCCGTTCTTCACGAACACCGCCCGGCCGCCGTCCTGGGCGCGGTGCTCGGCGATGGCCGGCAGCGTGCCGTCCTGCGCGTAGAGCACAACGGCGCCGTCGGAGAGCGGGGCCAGCTCCAGCACCTGCGGCTCGGCGGCATTGAGCACCGCTGCGCCGCCGGGCAGCACCACGTCCACCTGCGTGCGCAGCACCTTGTACATCTGGTCCTGGTCCTGCACGTCGAACTCGGCCAGGTCGTCCTTGCCGTCCATGTCGGTGACCACGCCCACCTGGCAGCGGTCGTACGCGAGGCCGTCGCGCAGGATGGTGCGCGCATCGTTCTCGATCACGGCGGCCTGCACCATCTGGTTCATGAGCAGTCGGTGCGCCGCTTCCCAGTGGGCGCTGTCGGTGGTGTCCACGCAGCGGCGGTCGAGGAACAGCCCCTCGCGGCAGGCCAGGCCCGTGTGCCGGCCGCCCAGGTGCATGAGCCATCCCACCACGCGGGCGATGGTGGAGGTGCCGCGCGTGCCGGCCACGCCCACCAGCGGGATGCGGCCGATGGTGCCCTCCGGCGCATCGTCCGCCGCGGGGAAGAGGTGCTCGGCGATCGCCTGGCCCACGGGGCGGGGCGCGCCGATGGCGGGCTTCAGGTGCATCAGCAGGCCGGGGCCGGCGTTCACCTCGACGATCGCGCCGCCCTGCTCCTGCAGCGGCCGGGCGATGTCCTGCGCCACGAGGTCGATGCCGGCGATGTCCAGCCCCACGACCTTGGCCGCCAGCGCGGCCGTGTGGGCCACGTCGGGGTGCACTTCGTCCGTGCAGTCCACGGCCACGTTGCCGTTGCGCTGCACCACGACCTGCCGCCCGGCCTCGGGCACGGAGTCGGCCGCGAGGTCCTGGCGCTTCAGCTCGAGCAGGACGGCGGGGTTGTCAGCCACCTCGATCAATTCGAGCGGGTACTCTTCCTCGTAGCCCCGGCGCGGGTCCGAATTGAGCTGTGCGTCGATGAGTTCCTGCACGGTGGAGCGGCCGTTGCCGGTGATGCTCACCACCTCGCCGCGCGCGGCGGCCACCACGCGGCCTCCGACCACCAGCAGCCGGTGCTCGTCGCCGGGGATGAAGCGCTCCACGATCACGTCGCTGCCCTCGGGATAGGCGGCGTGGTAGGCGGCTTCGATGTCTTCCTTCTTGCGCAGGTCCAGCGTCACGCCGCGGCCGTGGTTGCCGTCCGAAGGCTTCACCACCACGGGCAGGCCGATGTCCTGGGCAGCCTCCCAGGCCTCTTCGGGGCTGTTCACGATCTGGCCCTCGGGCACCGGCACGCCGCACGACTGCAGCAGGCTCTTGGTGAGGTCCTTGTCGCTCGCGATGCCTTCGGCGATGGCGCTCGTGAACTCGCTCTCGGCGGTCCAGATGCGGCGCTGCGAGGCGCCGTAGCCCAGTTGCACGAGGTTGCCGTCGTTGAGGCGGATGTGGGGGATGCCGCGATCGGTGGCGGCGGTCACGATGCAGGCGGTGCTGGGGCCGAGGTACTGGTCGTCCACTTCGGTGCGCACGCGGGCCACGGCCGCGGCGACGTCGAAGGGCTGGTCGTTGATGGCCGCCATGATGAGGCGGTGGCCCTGGTCCAGCGCCACGCGGGCCACGCGCTCGTCGCGGGCGCGGAACACCATGCGGTACACGCCGCGCTGGCTCGTGCTGCGCGTCTGCCCGAAGCCCGTCGGCATGCCCGAGAGGTTGAGCAGCTCGATCACGATGTGCTCCAGCACGTGGCCGCACCAAGTGCCGCTCTCCAGCCGCTGCAGGAAACCGCCGCGCTCGCCCACGCCGCAGTGGTGTTCGATGAGGGCCGGCAGCCAGCGCGTGAGTCGCTCGTTGAAGCCGGGAAGTGCGTTGGACGGGTGGTCTTCCAGCGCGCCGAGGTCCAGCCAGACTTCGAGCACCGGGCGGTACGTCCAGATGTTGGGTCCGCGCAGGTAGTTGATGCGCAGCAGTTGGATGTCGGGGAATGTCGTCGCCATGGGTTGCAGCGTAAAGGAAACGGGACCGGCAGGGCCGAGCGGAAGGGACAGTCGGGGGATTGTGCGCCAGCTTCGGGCGCTCAACTGCCGGGCTGTCCCGCGGGGTGGGAGGTGTCAGCGGAGAGCACCGCCGCTGCGTTAGACGCCGATGCCGACCGGCTGCCCGATGCTTCGGGGACAATGCCTGCCAGCACACGGGCGGGCTTCCCGGGCCACCCGGGACGGAACCACGAACCAAAATGCAAAATCACCATTCTGTGGACGCCTTCGGTGTCTTGACGGCCCCTGCCGGGGACGAACTGCGGGCGGAACTCGCTCCCGACGAAAACGTAACAGCGGCGCTGGAGGTTGACCTGAGCGCCTCCCTGCGGTTCACCAGCGGCCTGCTGGCGCTGACCGACCGGAGGCTGCTCTCCCGCGAGTCCGGCGGCCCGCTGCAGCAATGGGCACTGGCCCCGGGCCTGGCGCTGCGGTTGCTCGACCATGGCGGCGTCGGCACGCTCGAGCTGCACGATTCCGAGCGGCGCCTCGCGCTCTGGCGGTTCACGCTCGGCGCCGATCCGCAGGCCCTGCGGCTCGTGCAGAAGTTCGAGCAGCAGCTCGCCCGCCTCGAGCGCCCCGGCGCGCAAGGTACGGCCCCGGAGGGCGACGAAGAACCGCGCTGCCCCACCTGCCATGCCGTCCTGCCGCCCGACAGCGACGAATGCCCGGCCTGCGCCCGCACGCAGGCCCCGCCCACCTCCACCTGGGTGCTGCTGCGGCTGTGGCGCTTCGCGCGGCCGTACCGCAAGCAACTCGCGACCGGCTTCGCGCTCACGCTGGCCTCCACGGCCGCGACGCTGGTTCCGCCCTACCTCACGATCCCGCTGATGGATGACATCCTCATCCCCTACCAGAACGGCCAGCAGATTCCGGTGCACCTCGTGGCGCTGTACCTGGGCGGGTTGCTGCTATCGGCGCTGCTGGCCTGGGGGCTGGGCTGGGCGCGCACCTACATCCTCGCGCTGGTGTCGGAACGCATCGGCGCCGACCTGCGCACCACCACCTACGAGCACCTGCTGCGGCTCTCGCTCGACTACTTCGGCGGCAAGCGCACGGGCGACCTGATGGCGCGCATCGGCTCGGAAACGGACCGCATCAACGTTTTCCTTTCGCTGCATGCGCTCGACTTCATGACCGACGTGCTCATGATCCTCATGACCGCGGGCATCCTGTTCTCGATCAACCCCTGGCTCGCCCTTGTCACGCTGGTGCCGCTGCCGTTCATCGCCTGGCTCATCCACAACGTGCGCGACCGGCTGCGCACCGGCTTCGAGAAGATCGACCGCGTGTGGTCCGAGGTGACCAACGTGCTGGCCGACACCATTCCCGGCATCCGCGTGGTGAAGGCCTTCGCCCAGGAAAAACGCGAAGCCCAGCGCTTCCGCGACGCGAACCAGCACAACCTGGAAGTGAACGACCGGCTCAACAAGACTTGGTCGCTGTTCACGCCCACGGTCTCGCTCATGACCGAGATCGGCCTGCTGGTGGTGTGGGGCTTCGGCATCTGGCTGGTGGCGCACAACCAGATCACGGTGGGCGTGCTGGCGGCCTTCATCGCCTACATCGGCCGTTTCTATACACGGCTCGATTCGATGAGCCGCATCGTTTCCGTCACGCAGAAAGCCGCGGCGGGCGCGAAGCGCATCTTCGACATCCTGGACCACGTGAGCAACGTGCCCGATCCGGTGCAGCCCGTGGAGATGAACCACGTGCGCGGCGCCATCGCCATGCGCAACCTGGGTTTCCGCTACGGCAGCCGCTCGGTCATCAAGGGGCTGAACCTCGACATCCGCCCCGGCGAGATGATCGGCCTCGTGGGCCATAGCGGGTCGGGCAAGAGCACGCTGGTGAACCTCATCAGCCGCTTCTACGACGCGACCGAGGGCTCGATCCAGGTGGACGGCGTGGATGTGCGCCGCCTGCGCGTGGCCGACTACCGCCGCCACATCGGCCTGGTGCTGCAGGAGCCCTTCCTGTTCTTCGGCACCATCGCCGAGAACATCGCCTACGGCAAGCCCGACGCCACGCGCGACGAGATCGTCGCCGCCGCCCGCGCGGCCCATGCGCACGAATTCATCCTGCGCCTGCCGCACGGCTACGACTCGCTGGTGGGCGAGCGCGGGCAGGGCCTCTCCGGCGGGGAGCGCCAGCGCATCAGCATCGCGCGCGCGCTGCTGATCGACCCGCGCATCCTGATCCTCGACGAGGCGACCTCGGCCGTGGACACCGAGACCGAAAAGGAGATCCAGAAGGCGCTCGACAACCTCGTGCAGGGGCGCACCACCATCGCCATTGCCCACCGGCTCTCCACGTTGCGCAAGGCCGACCGCCTCGTGGTCATGGACCGCGGCGAGATCGTCGAGGTCGGCCCGCACGATGCCCTCATGGAAAAGCAGGGCGCCTACTGGCGCCTGTACGAGGCCCAGGCCCGCCGCGCCGAGGAAGACGCCGAGGCGTCGGGCCTCGTCGTGGTCGAAAGCGCGCTGCTGCACCCCTCGCACCCCGCCGGCCAGCAATGACGCCGTTCCTCCGTTCACCTTTCCTGGCCGGCGCCGTGCGCCGCGGATTCCGATGACCCCATCCTTCACCCCTCTCACCCTGGCGCTGGCCCGCAACGCCCACGGCCGGCTCGTGCTCACGCAGGCCGACGGCACGGTGCACGAGGCCGTCCCGGTGCGGGCGTTCCCCATCGCGGCGCCGCATGAAGGCCTCTCGCTCGTCGGGCCGGACGGCCATGAACTGCTGTGGATCGACCGGCTGGAGCAGGTCGATGCGCCGGCCCGCGCGCTGATCGAAGAAGAACTGGCAGCGCGCGAGTTCGTACCCACTATCACGCAGATCACCGCCGTCTCGGGATTCACCACGCCCAGCACCTGGACGGTGGAAACCGACCGGGGCACGGCACGGCTGGTGCTGAAGGCCGAGGAGGACATCCGGCGCCTGGGCAGCCGCAGCGCGCTGCTGATCGCCGCGGCCGACGGCGTGCAGTTCCGCGTGCCGGACGTGGGCGCGCTCGACCGTGCCTCCCGGCGCCTGCTGGAGCGGTTCCTGTAGTGGCCTGGCGCCGCGCTGTCCGCGGCAGCGCGGAATGGCAGAAGATAGGGGTAAACCCTTAAATCGGTGCAAAGGTGAAAAAAGGGCTTAATTCACCCTTCTTTTTGCCGTTATGGATGTACGAGACGGGGTTAGCTCCCCCCGGCCGAACCCCTGCAACCACCGGAACCTGCCATGCAAATGCCACCTGTCGATCGATCGCCGCACTGGCGTCCTCAGGGCGCCGATTTGTACTCCACCGGCGCTTCCGGCGCGGTGCCGGTCCGGCCCGTGAACGGGGTGATGCCGGTGGAATCCACCGACCGCCTGGGCGAGGGCGTCACCATCCGCGAGCCCGAGAAGCCCTCGGACGCCGACCCCTCCAACCGCGACTGGACCGAGGTCAAGAAGAAGGAAGAAGCCGAGGAGCCCAAGGAGCCGCCGCCGGAGCCCATCTACAAGCAGCTCCTGGAGTTCATCCAGTCCATGTGGCGCGCGAGCGGCACGGCCATCGACATGGCGCAGGAGGTGAACAAGAACTCGCTGCAGGAGCGCATGTCGCAGCAGGCCAAGAACGAACCGCTGACCTATTCCGATCCCAAGATCAAGCGCACCGGCGGTTCGTGATGCCGCAGAGTGATTTGCTATAAAAAATATAGCAAACTATTGAATGGATCCGGCGGCATGGAGGGGTTTTTGCCCTGGATGCTGCGGCGTGCCCGCAGCGCCCGTCACTGGGTGGCGGCCGGTGCGGAGGCCGCCGCCGCCGCAGCCGCAGCCCGGGCCTTGTCGCGCTCGGCGCGGTACTTGATCGCGAAGGCCCGCACCTCTTCGTACGACACATAGCCGTCGTGGTCGGTGTCCGCATCGTCGAAGGCCCCAGCCAGCCGCGGGAACAGCGCCACCTCCGAACGGCTGAGCTTGTTGTCGCCGTTGAAATCCAGCATCTTGAATTCGCGCATGGCCTTGATCTCGCCCTTCGAGAGCGGGGCGCTGGCGGCGGAAGCCGGTGCCGAGGCGGGCGCAGCGGCCGCGCGCGGTGAGGCCGTCGCCTGTGCGTGGGCCGGCGCAGCCGCCACCAGGGCGCACAGCACCCCCGCGGAGACCAGCAGGGCCGCCAGGGCCTGGTGCTGGGGGCTGCTCTGCCAGCCCGTCAGTGCCCGAACGTGCGGCTCGCGGCCGGCAGCCGGACGACGGGAGCGTGGCGCAGGGCGGGATGCATCGGCCGTGGAGACGGCATCGGCAGAAAAGGCGGTGGAGGTGCGGGGCAGCAAGGTGTGGCGGATGGCGTCGTACATGCGGGGCATGGTGTCACACATGGGCGCGGCGGCGGCGGTTTGCAATCGGCGCGCGCAGGCTTTCACGCACGGTTGCAGGGGTTTGCACAACTTTGCCCCCTGCCGGCCTGCGCGGGCGTCAACGAACCGGCGCCAGGCCTGCCGCACCGGCGGGGACCGAAGTGCCGGCCGTGGGCCCTGCAGATACCCGCGGCACGTTGGAGATGCCGCTGGTGACGTGGCCGGCCGGCACATGGCGCGCGGCCGAGGTCACGTGGCCCGTTTGGTCGTCGAAGAAGAAATCCGGTTCGAACTCGCGCAGGAAGCCGCCTTTTTCGAGCCCGCCGAGGAACATGGCCTCGTCCACCGCGATGTTCCAGCTCATCAGCGTCTGAATGGCGCGCTCGTGCGCGGGCGCGCTGCGGGCCGTGACCAGCGCGGTGCGGATGCGCATGCCCGTCTCGCTGCCCGCGGCGGCCTGCTGGAGGCGGTGCAGCGCGGCCAGCAGCGGCTTGAACGGGCCGTCGGGCAGCGGCTGCGCCACCTTGTCGGTCTCGTGCCGCTGGAACGCGGCCAATCCTTCGCTCTGGAAGACGCGCTCGGCCTCGTCGGAGAACAGCACCGCGTCGCCGTCGAAGGCGATGCGCACTTCGTTGGGGTTGGCATGGCTCGCCTGCACCGATTCCGTCAGCACGCGCGCGGCCGGGTAGCCCAGCGCCAGCGCCTCGCTCACATCCTTCTCGTTGGCCGAGAGGAACAGGTGCGCGCCCAGCGGGCGCAGGTAGCGGAACGGATCGCGCCCCTGCGTGAACACGCCGCGCTCCAGCGATACCCGGGCGGCCTTGGCCGAGCGGAAGATGCGCATGCCGCTCACCGGGTCGTTGCGCGAGAGCACCACCACCTCCACGCGCTGGTGGCCCGGCTCGTTGAACGCGAGCAGCTTCTTCACGAGCGAGAAGGCCACGCCCGGACGCGCCGGCACGTCCAGCCGGTCGAGCTGCAGCTGCATGTAGGCCTGGGGGTGCTCCGCGTCGAAGAGGCGGTTCTCTTCCTCGAAATCGAACAGGGCGCGCGAGGAGATCGCGACGACGAGCTTGTCTTCCAGCGTGATCGGCATGGTGGTGGGCGCGGCAGGGTACGGTGGCGCGGCGGTGCGTGCGGACGCGCTATTTCACGAACTGGTTGAGCTGGATGATGGGCATTAGCACGGCCAGCACGATGAGCATCACGATCACGCCCATCGCCAGGATGAGCAGCGGCTCCAGCACGGTGGCCAGCTGCATCGCGCGGCGCTGCACTTCGGCCGAGAGCTGCGCTGCGGCGCGCTGCAACATCAGGGGAAGCTGGCCCGTCTGCTCGCCCAGACGCGCGAACATCGACACCAGCCCGGGGAAGCGTTTTTTCTGCGCCAGCGCGGAGGCGAGCGGCGCGCCTTCGCGCACCAGCACCAGCGCATCCAGCGCATCGGCGCGCATGGCCGTGTTGTTCAGCGTTTCGGCGGCGGCCTGCAGGGCCTTCAGGATCGGCACGCCCGCGCCCGCGAGCATCGACAGCGTGCCGGTGAAGCGCGCTGCGTTGTAGCCGCGCGAGAGCCGGCCCACCACGGGCAGGCCCAGCCAGGCCGCATCGAACCGCTCACGCAGGCGGGGCTGCGCCAGCGCCGAGCGCAGCCCGAAGGCCGCCACCACCAGCACGCCCAGCCCGGCCCAGCCGTAATGGCGCACGGCATCCGAGATGGCCATCATCGCCACCGTGAGGAACGGCAGCGCGCGCTTGCCGCCCGCGAACACGGCGGCCACCTGGGGCACCACGTAGCCCACCAGGAAGAGCACGATCACGATGGCCACGGCCGTGACGATCGCGGGATACAGGGCCGCCCCGACGAGCTTGGCTTTCAGCGCCTGGCGCTCCTCCAGGTCGTCGGCCAGCCGCTCCAGCACCAGGCCCAGGTGCCCGCTGGACTCGCCCGCGCCGATCACCGCGCAGTAGATGGAAGAGAACTCGCGCGGATGGGCGGACAGCGCCCGCGCGAAGGTCGAGCCCGCATTCACCTCGGCGCGCAGCGTGGCCAGCAGGTGGCGCTGGCGGTCGTCGTCCGACTCTTCGGCCAGCGCGGTGAGCGCACGCTCCAGCGGCAGCCCCGAGGACACCAGCCCCGCGAGCTGACGCGTCCAGATGGCGAGGCGCGTGGCGCCGAACACCGGCCGCGTGAAAAGCCGCTGCCCCAACGACACGTTGCCATCGACCGCCACGCCCGTGCCGGCGCCCAGCGCCTCCACGGCCAGCGGCACCAGCGCCTGGGCCCGCAGCAGGCTGCGCGCGGCCTTGGCGTTGTCGGCTTCGAGGGTGCCTTTGCGGGTCTGCCCCTGCGCGTCGAGGGCTTCGAAGGAAAAGGCGGGCATGCGGAGGCTCGGTCAGGAGAAGGAGTGCGGTCGATCGGGCGGAAGGAAGGGGCCTTGCACGCAGGCGCGGCGGACCCTGGGGCGAGATGGTAGCCGCTGCCGATGTCGGGCCGCCCGCGCTGCCGGTGCGCCTGCCCTGGCGCGCCGTCAGGCGGCGGCGCTGGCCTGCGCGACGATCTCCAGCGAGCGCAGCCGCAGCGCGGGGTCGTACACGTCGCTCACCAGCATGAATTCGTCCGCGCGCGTCGCCTCGGCCAGTTCGTGCAGGCCGCTGCGGACCGTCTCCGGGCCGCCCACCACGCCTGCCGCCAGGAAATCGCCGATGGCGGCGCGCTCCTGCGGCGACAGCGTGGCCGCGTAGCCTTCCACCGGGGGCTGCAGCAGGCCGCGCCGACCGGTCAGGATGCCCAGCACGCGCTGGTAGGTGCTGCTTGCGAGGTATTCGGCCTCGGCATCCGTCGGTGCGGCGATCACGGGCACGCCCACCGCCACGTAGGGCCGCTCGAGCACCGCCGAGGGCCGGAACAGCCGGCGGTACAGATCGAGCGCCGGGTGCAGCAGGCGCGGCGCGAAATGCGAGGCGAAGGCGTAGGGCAGCCCGCGCTCTGCCGCCAACTGCGCGGAGAACAGGCTGGAGCCCAGCAGCCAGATCGGCACCTGCGTGTCTGCACCGGGCACGGCCACGATGCGCTGGCCCGGTTGCGCGGGGCCGAGCAGCCGCTGCAGCTCGGCCACGTCGCGCGGGAAATCCTCTTCCGTTTCCACGCGGTCGCGGCGCAGCGCGCGCATGGTCGGCCCATCGGTGCCGGGCGCGCGGCCCAGGCCCAGGTCGATGCGGCCCGGGTACAGCTCGGCCAGCGTGCCGAACGCCTCGGCCACGACCAGCGGCGCATGGTTGGGCAGCATGATGCCGCCCGAGCCCACGCGGATCGACCGCGTGCCGCCCGCGATGTGCCCCACCAGCACGGCCGTGGCGGAACTGGCGATGCCCGGCATGTTGTGGTGCTCGGCCAGCCAGTAGCGCTGGAATCCCAGCGACTCCACATGCTGCGCCGTGCGCAGCGCCACCTTCAGCGCATCCGCCACGCTGCCGCCCTCGCGCACCGCGACGAGATCGAGCATGGAGAGCGCCGGCCGCCTGCGGGTGCCGTCGCCCGCGGGAGGTGCTGCAAAGGGAGAGGAAGGGGTGGAGGGGCCGTGGGAGGGCGGGATCATCGTCGTCATGCGGTCCATTGTGCGGCGCGTGCCAAAACCGCTGCACGCTTGCGGGCAAGCCGGCCGGCGAGCGGATGGGGCCACCAGCAGGCGCAGCGGCTGGCCTGCCCGGCCGTTCGCGCCGATAATCCGCGCCAGCCCGGCACGGCGGTGTCCGAAGGCGCTTTCGCTTTCTGCCACGGGAGCGCAGCAGGCGCTGCCGGCGCCGTCTTCCCTCATTGTTTCTCGTTTTCTCGTGTGGGGTTGGCGCTCTTCACCCGATCGCCGTGCACAGAGCCGCAGGCTCCGGACCCCGCATCTCCTTTTTCTCTGCTCCCTCTTCCTCGACCATGGGATTTTTCAGCCGACTGTTCCCCGCCCGGGCCGACGGCCGCCCCGTACCGGAAGACTGGACCTCTCTGCCCGACAGCAATGCGAGCGAACTGGTCCTGATGGGCGACGAGGCCCGCAAGCTCGTGGCCGAGATCGACATCGACGACGCCATCGCGAGCCATGAGCGCTGGCTGCCCTGGCTGGAGCAGGTCGTGCTGCACGGCGCGCGCGCAGAACACATGCGGCCCGAAGCCATCCGGGACCCCCTCAATTCCGAACTGGGCCAGTGGCTGGAAGGCCCCGGGCGCGTGGCCCTGGGCCATTACCCCGCGTTCGACATGATGGCCCGCCGCCACCGCTACTTCCACCAGCAGGCCGCGGAGCTGGTCCTGTCGGCCGAAGCCGGGGACGGCGCCCAGGCGCAGCAGGCCTTCAAGGGCTGCCGGCATGCATCGCGCCAGGTCGTGATGCTGCTGCAGGAACTCAAGCGAGGACTGGGGCGCGCGCGGCCATAGAGGCCCTGGCGCAGCGGCCAGGACCTGCGGGCCCGGGAGCTACCCTGTCCACCCTGTCCTTCAACGCTGCTGCTGCTGGCGCATCGGCATGCGGTCGATTTCTGCAAACACCGCCTGCAGATCGACATCGGCGCCTTCGCGCATCTTGACGCCGCCGTCTTTCCCCACGAGGACGAAGGTCGCCGGCCCCCGCGCATCCAGGCCGAGCGCCTGCAGCAAGGCTGCGGTACTTGCGGGTGCCAGCCGCCGATCGTTGCGCATGCCCTGGCCCGCGACCACGGTGAAGAGCGCCATGTCGCGTTCGCGAAACCCTTCGCGCATGGCCGGTTCTTTCAGCGCGGACCGCACGCGGGCGAGCAAAGGATCGCTTTCCCTAGGCACGACGACGATGACGGGGCGGGCGTTCCAGCGCTCGGCGGACAACGGGTTGCTGTCGGCGAGTGCAGCAACGCCTGGCACTGCGAGGCAAACGGCGAGGGCGGTGCGTGCGAGGAGTGCGGGTTTCATGCGGGCAGTGTGGGTGGAGGCCGATGGGCTGCGCGTCGGACATCTTCGCCGGGAGGTAGGCTCTCTAAGGGACAGAATTTGAATTCACGCGCCCGTGGGGCGCGACACAGGACAGCGACGGGTCCGATGACGGCACTCGCGTTTCAATCCACGCGCCCACGTGGGGCGCGACGCCGTCTTTATAACCGCGCGTCGCTCCACTGTTTTTCCCGCACTTTTTGCGAACCCTCAGCGGGTATGGCCTCACCTGCGCGATGGACCCATTTGAAACCTGGAATGCCTTGCCATATCAGGCACTTGCATGAACGCGAACCTCCCTGGGGAAGGACGATCGCTTCCGGTTCGCACGCAAGCTGGAATGGCGTTCGTTCTTGGCGACAGCCGAGGAGGTTGAGAAACATGGAGCCCCGCAGCGGCGCATGGCTGCAGAGCGGGGAATTGGCGGCGTGCCCTGTGCTAAAGCACCAGCGGACCGTTCAGATCCAGGACGGGCTTGGCGCCCACGTGCTCCACCCTGCGCTGCCAGTCGTTGCCCAGGTAGTAGAACCGCAGGCTGTCCTGGGCCGGATCGATCGCCTGCAGCAGCCTGGCCTGGAGTGCAGTCCACTGGGCCGCGTCCACTTCGATCTCGAACACCGAGAACTGCACGCGTTGACCGAAATCCAGGCAGGCCTTGGCGATGTGCCGCAAACGTCTGGCGCCGGCCTTGTCTTGGGAGCGGACATCGTAGCTGACGAGGACCATCATGGTGCGGAGCCTCCTTGGCCGGCGAAGTGCGTGCTCGTCATTTCCACAGGAAGGGCGGATAGGCATCCAGGTCGCCGCGCAGGTGGCGGGCCAGGAGCTGGGCCTGAATGAACGGGAAGAGCCCGATGGGGGCTTTTTCTTCCAGGAAGGCATGCCGCAGTTCTTCGCGCTTGCGTTCCTGGTAGGCCGTGAGCACGGTCTTGCGCGACTCCTCGCGCAGCAGCACGGCGCCGTTGTCCATCGTCTGGAAATCCGCTTCACCGATCTGCCGCAGGTTGATGAGCGACAGGGCCAGGCGGTCGGCCAGCAGGGGACGGAACTCCTCCAGCAGGTCCAGCGCGAGACTCGGGCGGCCCGGCCGGTCGCGGTGCAGAAAGCCCACGGCCGGATCGAGCCCCACGCTTTCAAGGGCCGAGCGGCAGTCGTGCGTGACCAGCGTGTAGAGAAAGGAGAGCAGGGCGTTGACGGCATCCAGCGGCGGGCGGCGGCTGCGCCCCTGGAAGCGCATCGCCGTGCCCGGCACCCGGATCAGGTGGTCGAACACGCCAAAGTACGCCTGCGCCGCCTCGCCCTCGCTGCCGCGCAGCAGATCCACCGATGCCTCCATGGCCAAACGGTCCGTGATGCGGCCGAGCCGAAGGTGCGCGTGCGAAAGCGCCTTCTCGTCGGCCGGCGGCAGCCTGCCGCCGTGGTCGCGCAGGGCGCGGCCCAGCACGGCGCGCTGGTTGTGCAGCTTGCCCTGCAACAGGTTGCGCACGACGGCTGCGCACCGCACCGGGTCGTCGCTCACGCGGTATTGCTGCCGGCGCAGCAGCACGTTGCCGGAAACAGGGCCTTCCACCCGCGCCAAAAATTTGCCGTGGGGGCTGAGGAAGGATGTGGTGATACCCTGCTCCGCGCAGTAACCCAGCAGCGGCGGAGAGACGAGCACGCGGCCGAAGCAGACCAGGCCTTCCAGCATGTGCACGGGCAGCCGTGCGCGCACCGCCTGCTCCACTTCCATGACGATATTGGCGCCATCCTTGTGCAGCCAGGCGCCTTCGGTGGTGACGTAGAGCGTGTTCAGTTGCCGGCGCATGCGGTGGTGTCTCCGTCGGTGGTGGACGGCGGCGCGGCTGACGGGGCCAGATGCCGCGCGAGCCAGTCGTTCACGCTGCTGCCCCGCGCCAACCAGCGGGGCTGGCACAGGTCGATGAGCGAACAGGCGTCGCAGCGCCGGGGTTCGTAGACCGCACCCGGCGTGGTGCCGCTGTCCAGCATGGCCCGGGTGGCTTCGATGGTGTCCAGCGTGATGCGCCGCAGCGTGGCATCGAAGGCCACCTCCTTGCGGCGGCGCGTGGCGCCGTAGAAAAGCGCCCCGGCCGGAACGGGTTGCTCCAGCATGGCCTCCAGGCACAGCGCCTGTGCGCACAGTTGCACCTCGTCCGCCCGATGCGCCTTGGGGCGGCCGCGCTTGTATTCGACGGGCACGGCCTGCTCCTGTTCGTTGCCCGGCGAGTCGTGGAACTCCACCACGTCTGCGATGCCGGCAATGCGCAGCGCCGGATTGGCCAGCGGCATCGCCGTCACCGTGCGCACGCCGCGGCGGCGTTCACCCCGAGGTTGGTCCGCCCGCTCGTGCAGCAGCCGTCCCTCGGCCGTGTGGCGGCTCTCTGCCCACTGCTGCTCCACGTGGATGAGTGCGCACTGGCGCGGGCAGTAGAGGTAGTGCTGCAGGGCGGACAGGGGAAGAAAGTCGTCATCGGCTTCCATGGCTTTCCTGCAGTGGCTGCTGAGGGGGGGCGGGAGGCGCTGCGTCAGAGCCGCTCGTGAACTGCCACGCCCGCCGGAATGGCGGATCGGTCGATCGATACGCGGTAGTCCGAGAAGCGGCGCGGCGCGGCGGCTTCGTCTTCCGGCTGCGCGCGTTAGATCTTCACGGCTTCGAACAGCACGTGTGCCGGCGCGTTGCCCATGGCGCTTTCGTGCTGGAAGACGATGAGCTTGCGTGCAGCCATCTCGCCGCGTGCGGCGGAGCGGTCGTGCTCGAACATGTTGGCCAGCGCATTCCAGAACAGTTCCAGATCCGCGTCAGAGAAGCCCGTGCGTTCCGCCAGCTTGGCGGAGATGAAGCCATGGGCACGGTAGAGGCCGTAGGGAATGATGTGCTTGCGGCCCATGGTGCGGTTGTCGCCGCTCTGGGCTTCGGCCTCTTTCTCGGTGGTGACGGCCATGCGGGTGATGGAAATCTCCAGTGGAACCACCGGATCGATCGACGTGGCGAACGCCATCTGCACAGGGCCGCGCACCTGCCCGGCGTTGACGCCCGTGGTCATCACGGCGCCGAAGGTGCGCACGTCGAAGAAGTTGGCGCACATCCACGCGGTGATCTCGCGGGCCTTGGCTTCGTCCTTGGGCAGCTTCTTGAACTGCTCCTTGGCATCGGGGGGAATGCCCAGTGCCTCCCATGCCTTTTGGTGCTGCTGGTTGAGGATGGCCTTTTCCTGCATGTAGATCGCGTGGCCCGCGGTATCCGCCTTGTCCAGGCCCACGAAGTTACGGATCTTGCGCTTCAGGCACACATCGGTCACGAGGCCCCGGTTGGTTTCGGGATCGAGACGCGGCAGGTTGCCCGCATCCGGGTCGCCGTTGGGATTGCCGTTGGTGATGTCGAACAGGTAGACGAACTCGTAGCGGTGGGCGATGGCGGTCATGCGGGGGCTCCCTCGGTGGTATCTGCGTTGGAATCGTTGGCGGTGGTGTTCTGGTCGGAGCCCGCCTCGCCCTTCACGAAGCGGCTTTGCGACTGGTGGTAGTAGCCGATGGCGAAACGGCCCTGGTCTTCGATGCGCAGGCTGCGCGGGAACTGCTCCGGCAGGCCATCGACGATCTCCCGGATGTCCTTTTCCAGGGTCACGGCCAGGCCCGGCTTGTCCTTGCGCAGCTTGCCCAGGTGGTTCTGCGTGTTGCGCAGCAGCACCGGAAAGACCGATGCGGGCGTGGCCGATGCCGCGCCGTAGTAGCGGTCGCGGATGGTCGCATTGACCTGGCCGCCGAGCGCGCTGCGCTGCACGGCCTCCAGCACGGCGAACAGGCGGCCCAGCCGGTAGCCCGGATTGTTGGATTGCTTGTCGAGACTCACGGGAACCTCCTCCTTGTGGATTGGAATATTGATGCCCAGCCGCCTTTCCCGGGCCAGGATGCCTTTGCAGATCGCCGCGCGCAGGCCCGAGAGATTGCCGTCGGAGCGGATGCGCATGAGGGTGTTCGCCAGCAGGCTGCGCGGATAGGGTCGGCCGCTCAGCACCGATCGCATGAATTCGCCCACCAGGTTGTTGAAGGCGTCGTCCATCTTGGGCATGGCGCCCTCGCGGTTGGGCACCGTCGCCAGCACGACGCGGCGCGCGGCCGGGGCGGTTTTCCAGGGCACAGGGTCCAGCTCGAAATCCTGGGCGTGCTGCGCCAGTCGCCGGGCGAAAGCGCCCAGCGTGCCGGTTTCCCAGAACCGGATGGAAATGCGCGAGGCATTCGGCGCGAGGCCCAGGACGTACATGCGCGTGCCGTCTTTCAATTTCGGGTCCAGCTCGCTCAGAGGGCGGCCTTTGGCCACTTGCGCGAGCACGTCGCGTACGCGAGCGGCCTCCTTAGAGTCGTCGGGCGGAACGTCGAGCAGGGATTCGAACGTCAGCTCGGCTTCCTGGGCCTCGCCGGCATCCTCGGTGTCGGCCCAGAACACCACGCTGGCATCGCCGATCTGGATACGCTGGTGGTTGTGCTCGCTGCGCCGCAGCAGGTGGTTGAGCACGGTGGTGTAGGCGAACGCGGCCTGTTCGGAAACGGGCGCGTTCTCTCCCTGGCTATTGCCGTAGGAGGTGAACGATTCCAGGTTGAACGAGACGATGGAGGCACCCGAGCTTTGTGCGCCGTTCACGCCCTTGACGGCGGGGTGCAGGCGGGCGACGGGCATGCGCTCGCCGGTCACGAGGCATTCCGCCAGTGCGGGCGCGGAGCCGTCGCTGCCTGCCAGCAGGCGGGCACGCGCAGTCTGTGCGGCGGGGCGTTCGTGCAGGTAGGACTTTTCGCCATCGAGGCGGAAGACGATGTTGGCGTCGAGCATCTCTTCCGTGAATGGCGCTGTGGCAAAACGCTCGGGGGTCCAGGTCGAAAGGAAGGCAACAAAGGCCTTGAGCCCTGCATCGTCCGTGTCCACAAGGCATTCCTGGTGCAGCGCCTTGAAGGCTTCGTGTTCCTTGTCCGCGCGCTTGCTGGTCGCGCTGGCGCCCAGCACGTAGCTGGTCTTGTCCCAAAGGAAATTGGATTTGATGCCCACCGTGCGCTTTTCCGGCTGGGGCACGTTCAATGTGCGCGGCAAAGGCTTCTTTCCCGAGGTGTCGCGGATGTCGTTCACGTCCACCACGCGGCCGTCCGGCGCCAACAGGATCTCGTAGCTGATCTTTTCAGGGCTGTAGCCGAAGGGGGAGAGTCCCTCTTCGCCGCGCGCCAGCAGGCGCTGGTAATTGGTGGTGAGGGCCTGCAGGATCATGACTTCACCTCTTCGCTCTGCCATGGCGGCACCTCGATCACACCGCCCACCATCTGTGCGCGGAAGAACCGGGGCGCCATGCCGTGGTCGAAATCGATGTCGTGCAGCGTCCAGCCCAAATCGCGCGGTTCCATGAGGCTTTCATGCACGGGCGGGACCGGGTCACCATCCTCCAGCAGCTCGAAGCTGGCTGGAAACTCCCGCACGCCCATGCAAGGCTGTTGGAAGCACTGGCCTTTGCGCGCGCGGCGGTTGAAGATGTCGAGGTGCTTGCCCACCGAGTCGTCGGGGCCGGCCTTCGGCGTCAGATCGAAATGCGCTTCGATCACATAGGCCACGTCGCGCAGGATGGTCGCCGCGCGTTGCTGGCGGTCTTCATCGACGTAGTTCGCCAGGCCCGCGGGCGTGCGGGCCTTCATGGCCTTGGTCACGCTGGCGGGGGAGAGCTTGCCTCCCACCTCGTTGCGCCGGATGGACTCGAAGCGGATCGGGTGGAGTACGTGGATGCGGTCGACGGACCAGCGCAGGGCGGGCTTCCAATGGATCGCCTCCAGGATGCCGCGTGCGGCGGACGGCGTGATCGCGTCGTACGAGACCCGTTCAACTTTCATTTCAGGTCGAGTAAAGCAGGCACGGTCGCCCCAGATCCTCAATCTCACTCCATAGGCCATGGCCCCTCCATGTATCGGTTTGCGTTCATCTTCTGCCTCTCTCAGTGGCCCTACCAGTTGAGGCGTTCGCCTCGGATGAAAGTAGGGTCGTCCCAGTGCAAGCCAAAGCGCCTGCTGTAGATGTCTGGATTCACTAGCTCCATGAATTGCTGCCCCCACTTTTCCGGCTTCACGGGCGCGATGGCCCCAGCCTTGAACAGCGCATCGAACCCTTGTTGCGGCAACTGCACCACGTATGGCTGCAGCTTGCGCGCCAGACCCACGCTGCCCTCCGCAAACTCCAGATCCTTCAGTGCCTGCCGGGCCACGTCGTCATACGGCACGATCACCGGCATCTGCACGCTGTCGATCATGCGGAACTTCGCCGCCAGGGTTTCCATCGGCAGGTTGTCCGGGCGGCTGGCCTTGAGCAGGCCCATGAGATCGGGTACGTCGAGTTCCTCACTGCCCTTTTGCCAGTACAGCAGCGCGAAATAGCGGGCGATGGCTTCGGGCGAAAGCGGGCTGTCCGCGCACTGGCGCAGCACTTCGCGCGCGGCCTGTGCGTATTGCATCAGCTCGGGCGGCGGTGACCAGTCTTCGTTGGCATTGGCGAACACCAGCACTTCGCTGGCATCGAGGCTTCTGCGGCCTTCACGGTTGCAGCGGCCAGCGGCCTGGGCGATGGAGTCCAGGCCCGCCTCGGCGCGGAGAACGGTGGGAAAGTCCACATCCACACCCGCCTCGATCAGGCTGGTGCTGACGACCCGGCAGGGAACCTTGTCCTTGAGCATCTGCCGCACCTCATTGAGCACCGCACTGCGGTGCTTGGCGCACATCAGCGTGGTGAGGTGCCGCGCCCCCGGCAGGTCGGCCATGGCCTCATAGACGGCCCGCGCATGGCGGCGGTTGTTGACGATGCACAGCACCTGTTCGCGCGAGCGCATGTGGGCGGCCAGCGCCGCGTCGTCCAGCGTGCCGATGTGGCGCACCCGTACCCGCTCCAGTTGTTGGAAGAGCTGCGTGGGCTCCGGCGCCAGCTCGCGCACTCCGGTCAGGCCGCCGTCGAAGGCAGGGGCCTCCAGCGCGGGCTGCGTGGCCGTGCAGAGCACGACGCTGGTGCGGTAGTTGCGGGCCAGTTCGTCGATGGTGGCGACGCAGGGCTTGAGCAGTCTCAGCGGCATGGTCTGCGCCTCGTCCAGCACGACCACGCTGCCGGCGATGTTGTGCA
Source organism: Paracidovorax konjaci (assembly GCF_900112675.1). GTDB lineage: Bacteria > Pseudomonadota > Gammaproteobacteria > Burkholderiales > Burkholderiaceae_C > Paracidovorax > Paracidovorax konjaci. The sequence continues at coordinate 197,859 of NZ_FOMQ01000002.1, forward strand.
GCTTGCGGCACTGAGACGGCCGCGCGGCGAACAGGCTTTCGAAGAACTGCACGGCCGTCGTGACGACGATGGGCGCGTCCCAGTTCTCCATGGCCAGGCGCAGCTTCTGCGCCGATTGGTATTTCTCCGGGTCGCCCCGGGGCGGCTGGCGCTCGATGAAGGCACTGTGGTGCTCCAGCACGGCGGCTCCTCCGAGCGGGCCGAGTGCCTCGCGGAACACGGCCGCGTTCTGCTCGACGATGCTGGTGAAGGGAATCACGAAGATCACACGCCGCAGCCCGTGGCGGATGGCATGGTCCAGCGCGAAGGCGAGCGAGGCCAGTGTCTTGCCGCCGCCCGTCGGAACCGTGAGCGAAAACAGGCCCGGGTCGCATTCGGCGCGCTGGCGCACCTGGCGCAGGATGTCGGCACGCAAGCGGTTCACGCCGATCTCGGGGTCGCTCCTGGCGGTGAGCCGGGCCAGGTAGCCGTCCAACTGCTCGCGCAGTGCGTGCAGCGACGGATAGGCCCCGCCTGCGGAGCGGTGGTCGGTGCCGCCTTCGGCCTGGAGATAGAAGCGTGCGGTGTCCAGGAAGTCGGCATCCACCAGGCAGGAGAACAGCATGCGGGCCAGGAAGGCGAGCTGGAACGGGTGCCGGTCCGTCGCCTGCTGGCGGTTCTGGCTGAAGGGCTTGAAGCCTGCCGGTGCGCCCAGCCGAGCGGGCAGGGCGATGTCCTGCTCCCATGCCGGGTGCAGCGCTGGCAGGTCTGCAGAAAGTCGGTCCGCCAGCGCAGTGCGCTCTCCTTCGCCGCGTCCATTGGCCAGCCCGGCGTGGTGGCCCGCGATGCCGTAGGCCATCAGCTGCCCCATGTGTCCCAGCCGCTGCCGGGCAATGCGCGCTCCCCAGGTGGAATGGTCCACGCGCAAGGGGCTGCCGCGCAGCCTTGCCTGGAAGGGCTGGGTGTATTTGCCCAGATCGTGCAGCCATCCGATGGCCTGGCCCAGTGCCTGGGCATTGAACACGGCGGCGGACTCGCCCGCCATGCGGCCCACGGCATGCAGGTGGTCGGGCAGTGTCTGCCAGTGGCTTTCGGCCTTCCCGTCCACCGAATGCGCATAGAAGCCTGGGGCGGTGGGCGGTGCCGGCGTGCCGGCAGGGGGCGAGGCCGTGGAATCGGCCGGGGCGCAGGCAAGCCCGCCGTCGGGCGTGTCATCTTTCACAAGGATTCCCTCTCTCTATGGTTTTCTGTTGCACCGTTCTGCCCGGCCGTGCCGGATGCGGTGCTTCGCCGCATTGTGCTCAACGGATGAGCCGGTGTCACCCGTAGCAGGCGCTTCGTGCGGGAATCCCCTGACCCAGGTCATGCCGCCTGCGTCCAGCGTAGGTACCTAAGTCCCGCCTAAGCCTTCTCTAAGCCCGCCCTAAGTCTCGCTCCCCACACTCCCCTCCATGCCACAACCCAACGAAAGGTTTGCCATGAACAAGATCCTCTCCACGCCCCGCCGACTCACCCTGGCCCTCGTGGTCGCTGGCGCCATGGGGGCGACGGGCGCGGGGCTCGTCACCAACCTGCATTCGAGCCATGCGGCGCAGGCGCCCGCACCGGCCATGGGGCCCGTGGCCACGGCAACGGCTTCCCCCGCGCCGGCGCCGGTGGCGGGCGTGGCGATGCCGGATTTCGCGCAGATCACGGCGCGCAACGGGGCGGCGGTGGTCAATATCAGCGTGACGGGCACCACCAAGACTTCGTTCAACGGCGCGGGCGGCAGCGACGACGACGATGACGACACACCCTCCACGCAGCGCCAGCAGCAGCACGGCGCGCAGGGCATGGACCCGGACGATCCATTCTTCGAATTCTTCCGCCGCTTCGGCATGCCCGGCGCGGGTGGGCGTGTGCCCCAGCGCGAGGTGCCGATGCGCGGCGAGGGCTCGGGCTTCATCGTCAGCCACGACGGGCTCATCATGACCAACGCGCACGTGGTGAAGGGCGCGAGCGTGGTCACGGTGAAGCTCACCGACCGCCGCGAGTTCCGCGCCAAGGTGCTGGGCTCCGATCCCAAGACCGACGTGGCGGTGCTGAAGATCGATGCGAAGGACCTGCCCGTGGTGCAGTTGGGCAGCACCAGGAACCTGGCCGTGGGCGAGTGGGTGCTGGCCATCGGTTCGCCCTTCGGCTTCGAGAACAGCGTGACGGCGGGCGTGGTGAGCGCCAAGGGCCGCGCGCTGCCCGACGACAGCTTCGTGCCGTTCATCCAGACCGACGTGGCGGTGAACCCCGGCAATTCGGGCGGCCCGCTGTTCAATGCGCGGGGCGAGGTGGTGGGCATCAATTCGCAGATCTACAGCCGCTCGGGCGGCTACCAGGGCGTGTCGTTCGCGATCCCGATCGAGGTGGCCGCGAAGGTGAAGGACCAGATCGTCGCCACCGGCAAGGCCAGCCATGCGCGGCTCGGCGTGTCGGTGCAGGAGGTGAACCAGGCGTTCGCCGATTCGTTCCAGCTCGACAAGCCCGAGGGTGCGCTGGTCGCGGGCGTGGAACCCGGCGGGCCCGCCGACAAGGCGGGGCTGAAGTCGGGCGACGTGATCCGCCGCATCGACGGCCAGCCCATCGTGGCCTCGGGCGATCTGCCGGCCTTCGTGGGACAGTCCGCCCCTGGCAGCACCGTGCGCATGGACGTGTGGCGCCACGGCAGGCAGGAGGAGATCACGGCCACGCTGGGCGATGCGAGCGACAAGCCCGCGAAGCTGGCGCGCGCCGAGCAGGCGGTGGGCAAGGGGCAACTGGGCCTGTCGCTGCGTCCGCTGCAGCCGCAGGAGCGCAGCGAGGCTGGGGTGAGCGCGGGCCTGGTGGTGGAGGCCGCGCGCGGCCCCGCGGCCCTGGCCGGCGTGGAGCCGGGCGACGTGCTGCTGTCGATCAACGGTTCGCCCGCGCAGAACATGGAGCAGGTGCGCGCCGCGATGGCCAAGGCCGGCAAGTCGGTGGCGCTGCTGATCCAGCGCGACGGCGACAAGATCTTCGTGCCGGTGCCGCTGGGCTGACCCGCCGCGGCGCCTGCGCGCCCCGGAATCCCCCGGCCGGACCGCGGGGCATCGGCCCGCATTGGGCGGGCCCATGCCCCCGCGGTTCGGCCGGCTCCTACGCGGGCCGGGCGGGGGCTGCCGCTATCCTTCGCGGATGCCGACGAGAGACCCCCGCTCCGCTTTCGCTTTCTCTTTCTCTTTCTTTTTATTTTTCTTTTTCTTTTCCTGCGTATCGCTCGCCGGCCCCGCGGTGGCGCTCTCCCGGTCGAGCGCCTGTGCGGGCCGGCGCTGCCATTGCGTTGCCTGAAGGACCATGCCATGCGCCTGTTGCTGGTGGAAGACGACACGATGATCGGCGAGGCCGTGCACGATTTGCTGCGCGCCGAGCACCACGCGGTGGACTGGGTGCGCGACGGCGAGATGGCCGATACGGCGCTGCGCACGCAGACCTACGACGTGGTGCTGCTGGACCTGGGCCTGCCGCGCCGCGACGGCCTCACCGTGCTGCGCGATCTGCGCACGCGCAAGGACCGCACGCCCGTGCTGGTGGCCACGGCGCGCGATGCGGTGGCCGAGCGCGTGCAGGGCCTGGATGCCGGCGCCGACGACTATGTGCTCAAGCCCTACGACCTCGATGAGCTGCTCGCGCGCATCCGCGCCCTGGCACGCCGCGCCGCGGGCCGCGCCGAGCCGGTGTACGAGCACAAGGGCGTGAGCATCGACCCCGCCACGCGCGAGGTGGCCGTGAACGGCGAGCCGGTGGTGCTGTCCGCGCGCGAATGGGCCGTGCTGGAGCCGCTCATCGCGCGGCCGGGCCGCGTGCTCTCGCGCGCGCAGCTCGAAGAAAAGCTCTATGGCTGGAAGGACGAGATCAGCAGCAACGCGGTCGAGGTCTACATCCACGGCCTGCGCAAGAAGCTGGGCGCCGAGCTGGTGCTGAACGTGCGCGGCGTGGGCTACATGGTGCCCAAGGCATGAGCGGCGCGGCCGGTGTCCCCGAACCAGAGGGCGGCGCGCCGGAGGGCGCCGCCGCGGCCCCGCCGCACGCGCCGGGCCGCCGCTGGGACCGCTGGATGGACCGGCTTTCCGCGCGCGCGCCGCATTCGCTGCGTGCGCGGCTGCTGTGCTTCCTGCTGATCGCCATCGCCTGCGCGGCGGTGCTGCAGTTCGGCATCGCCTACCGCTCCGCGCTGGCCGAGTCCGACGCGATCTTCGACTACCACATGCAGCAGATGGCCCTGGCGCTGCGCCCGGGCGTGCCCGCCGTGCCCGAGGGGGCGCCCGGCCCGCTGGTGCACGAGGACGAGAACACCGAATTCGTGGTGCAGATCTGGTCGGCCGACGGGCTGCGCGTGTTCGAGTCGGCCGTGGGCGCGGCGCTGCCGCAGCGCGCGGTGCTGGGGTTCTCGAACGTGCGCGCGCACGGCACGACCTACCGCGTGTTCTCGGTGCAGACGCGCTCGCAGGTGATCCAGGTCGCGCAGGACATGGCCGCGCGCCGCGCGATGGCGCGCGGGCTGGCCTGGGGCACGGCCGGGCCGATCGCACTGCTGGCGCCGCTGCTGGCGCTGGCCGTCTGGTGGGCCGTGAGCGGCTCGCTCGCGCCGGTGGAGCGCGTGCGCCGGCAACTGGCGAAGCGGCAGGCGGACGACCTCTCGCCCGTGACCGCGGGCGCGCTGCCCGACGAGGTGCGGCCGATGGTGGACGAGCTGAACCTGCTGTTCGAGCGCGTGCGCCGCGCCTTCGAGGCGCAGCAGCATTTCGTGGCGGATGCCGCGCACGAACTGCGCTCGCCGCTGGCGGCGCTCAAGCTGCAATTGCAGGGCCTGCAGCGCGCGGGCAGCGAGGAGGCGCGCGCTCTGGCCGCGGTGCGGCTGGCGGCCGGCATCGACCGGGCCACGCGGCTCGTGGAGCAGTTGCTGGCGCTGGCGCGCCAGGAGGCGAGCGCCGCCGCCGGCACGCCGCCCGCGCCCGTGGCGCTGGCCGACCTGGCCCGGCAGGCCGTGGCCGATGCCACCCCGGCCGCGCAGCAGCAGGGCATCGATCTGGGGCTGGCCACGGCCGACGGCGCGCCGGTGAAGGGCTATGCGGAGGCACTGCGCATCCTGTTGCGCAACCTGGTGGACAACGCGGTCAAGTACACGCCGGCGGGCGGCGTGGTGGACGTGCACGTGCGCGCCCTGGCCGGCGCGCAGGGCGCGGGCGCCGTGGAACTGGTGGTGGAAGACAGCGGCCCGGGCATCGGCGAGGACGACCGCGAGCGCGTGCTGGGCCGCTTCTACCGCGCCCCCGCGGCCGAGGGCGCCGCACCGGTGGCGGGCAGCGGCCTGGGGCTGGCCATCGTGCAGTCGATCGCGCGGCTGCATGGCGCCGAGGTGGCGCTGGATGCGTCGCCGCGCCTGGGCGGGCTGCGCGTGGCGGTGCGGTTCGCGGCGGCGCCGCCGCAGGCCCTCGCGGGCGCGCCCGTGCCCGCGCCGGAGGCCGGCGCTTGACGCGCTTCGCGCTCCTCTCGGGCCTCGGGCATGCGGTGTTCGTGGCCGTGGGGTTGCTGATCTACGTGATGGGCACGCGCATCGGCCGCCAGCGCCGCCATCCTTCCGCGGCGGTGGCCTGGGTGCTGGCGATCGTGGCGTTCCCGTATGCGGCGGTGCCGCTGTTCCTGATGTTCGGCTCGCGCAAGTTCGTGCGGCCCGTGCGGCGCACGGTCAGCGTGCTGGCGGCGGAGCCGGTGGAACCGGCCGGGGCGCCGACGCCCGTGCCGGGCCCGGCCTGGGCCACGCGGCTGCTCGCGGGCCTGGAGCTGGCGCCGCCCGTGCGCAACGCGCGCATCGGCTTCCATGGCCAGGGACCGCAGGCACTGGAAGCGCTGCTGGCCACCATCGCGTCGGCGCGCCACAGCCTGGATGTGTGTACCTTCGTGTTCGGCGACGACGCGGTGGGCGAGCGCGTGGCGCAGGCGCTGCGCGACGCCGCAGCCCGGGGCGTGGCCGTGCGGCTGCTGCTGGACGCGGTGGGCAGCCTGGGCATGCCGGCCGGGCTGCGGCGCGCGCTGAAGGACGGCGGCGTGCAGGTGCGCCGCTTCATGCCGCTGCTGCACAACCCGATGCGCGGCCACACCAACCTGCGCAACCACCGCAAGCTGGTGGTGGCCGATGGCGAGCGCCTCTGGAGCGGGGGCCGCAACCTGGCCTGCGAATACTTCATGGACCGGCCGCGCCTGCCGGCCTGGGTAGATCTGAGCTACGAGATCGACGGGCCGCTCGCGCTGCAGGCCGCCGCGCAGTTCGCCGCCGACTGGCAGGCCGCGAGCGGGCGCATGGCGCGTGCCGTGCTGCCGCGCCCGCTGCCGGCCGGCCCGGCGGGCGGCGCCCCGGCGCAGTGGGTGCCCAGCGGGCCGGACCATGCGGACGACACGGTGCATTCGCTGCTGCTGGCCGGCGCCTTCCACGCGCAGGAGAGCATCGTGGCGGTGACGCCGTATTTCGTGCCGGACGATGCGCTGCTCGATGCCTGGTGCCTGGCCTGCCGGCGCGGCGTGCGCGTGCGGCTGCTGGTGCCCGCGCGCTCCAACCACCGGCTGGCCGACTGGGCGCGCGCCCGGGCGCTGCGCGAGCTGGCACAGGCCGGCGCCGAGGTGTGGCTTGCGCCCGGCATGGTGCACGCCAAGGCGGTGGTGATCGACGGCGACCTGGCGCTGTCGGGCTCGCTCAACCTCGATGCGCGCAGCCTGTTCCTCAACTACGAGGCGATGACGGCCTTCTACGGGCCGGCCGAGGTGCAGTGGCTCGCCGGCTGGTGCGATGCGCAGATCGCGCGCGCGCAGCGCTTCCACGCCCGCCGGCCCTCCTGGCTGCGCGACATCGCGGAGGGCATCGTGCGGGCGGTGGGGTTCCAGCTGTGAAGCCGTTTGCTATTGTTTATATAGCAAACTATTCAATGAATACGGCGGCATGAGGGCGATTTATCTTTGAACTGCGTTGCGTGCGGCGCAGGCGGCGCACGCCGATCGCCACGCCCGTGGCGCTGAGCGCCAGGCCCCCCAGGCTGCCTGCGAGCATCAGCGCGTCCCAGAGCGGGCGCCGCTCCAGCAGCGGCGCCCAGTCCCAGCTGTGCAGCAGGGCGAAGAGCCAGCGGCTGGCGCGGCGGTGCGCGTCGAGCCGGCCCAGCACGAGGCCGGTGGCCGGGTCCACGTGCACCCAGGTGGCGTGCGCATCGCCGAACACCGCGCGCAGCACCGGCAGCGGCCGTGCCGGGCCGCCGGTCATGGTGTGTTCTGCGCGGGCGTAGTGGTAGAGGTCGTAGCGCTCGATGCGCTCCACGCGCAGCAGCGGCGCGGCGACGAGCTGCGCGATGGCGGCCTGCAGCGCGCCGGCCTCCAGCACGGCCGGCGCGCCGGTGGCGGCGTCGGCCACGCGCACGGACTGCGGCGACGCCCCGGAGGCCAGCACCAGCGTGCGGCCCGCCGCGCGCACCCAGCGCAGCTCGCGCAGGCCGGGCCCGCCGCCCGCCAGCAGCACGGGCAGCGGTGCGGCGGCAGCCGCGGGCAGCGGCGGCGCGGCGCCCCGGTAGGCCTCGGTGCGCAGGGGCGGGGCGCCGCTGTCGAACAGGCGCCAGGGGTTCATCGACATGAGCCCGCTGAAGATCCACGCGATCGTGGCGGCCGCGAACAGCAGGCCCAGCACGTGGTGCCAGCGCATGGCGCCCGGCGCGTAGGGCGAGCGCGCGCCGCTGCGGTAGCGGCCGCGGAAGCGCCAGCGCAGCAGCCCGGCCACGGTGCCGGCCAGCGCCGCGGCCACGCCCGCGATGGAGAGCGTGTCCACCACGGTGCTCCAGTACGGGTCCAGCGCCGTGCCGCGCAGCGGGTACAGCCAGTGGATCCAGGCGCCCGCGTAGTTCCAGACGCGCTCGGTACGGCTCGCGTCGCGCACCACTTCGCCGGTGGTGCCGGAGACGTAGAGCACGGTGCCGGCCGCGTCCGCCAGCCGTACGCGGTGCAGCGGACGGTGCGCATCGAGCGCGCGCGAGTGGGTGAACGCGTCTTCCTGCACCGTGCCGCCGTACGACGGTTGCGGCGCACCGGGGCCGCTCCATGCCCGGGCGCTCGCCATCGCGCGGGCCTTGTCCACCGCACGCAGCGCCTCGCCCGTGGCGGCATCCACCACGGTGGCGGCGTCGCGGGAAGCGGCGCCCGCGCGCCGCGCCAGGTACACCGGCCGGCCGCCGCTCGCGGCGGCCAGGCGCAGCTCTTCCAGGTCGTGCAGGCCCGCCAGCCCGGAGCGCGCCAGCGCCTCGGCGGGCGGCAGCAGCGCGGCGTCCGCGCGCAGCGGCGGCAGGTGGGCGAGGCGTTCGGCATCGGTGAGCTGCGGGTAGCCCACGTACATCATCACCATGCCGGAGGCGAACCACATCGCGAAGAAGGCGCACATCGCCACGCCCAGCCAGCGGTGGGTGAGGTAGAGGGCGCGGCGGGGCGTGGGGAGGCGTGCCATGGCGGTCTTTCTGCGCCGGTGCCGTGCGGCGCGCGTCAGAACGCGACCTGCAGCGACACGTCCAGCGTGCGCGGCGCGCCCAGGTAGAGCTGGCCGCTGCGCGCCTCCTGCGCGTAGACGCGGTCGGTGGCGTTGCGCAGGCGGCCCGTGAGCGTGGCGTGCGGCGCGAGCTTCCAGGCCAGGCCCAGGTCCAGCAGCGTGGCCGCGCCGGCCCACTGCGTGTTGGCGGCGTCGGCATAGATGCGGCCCACGTGCCGCAGTCCGGCGCTGGCCTGCAGCTGCGGCGACACGGCGTAGGCCAGCCAGAGGTTGGCCACCGTCTCGGGCGTGTTCATGGGCGTGCGGCCCGCGAGCGAGACGCCGCCCTGCACGAAGTTCTCGTAGCGTGCGCGCGTGTGCATCAGGTGGGCCTGCGCCTGCCACCGGTCGGTGAGCCGCAGGCCCGTGGCCAGCTCCAAGCCGCGCGAGGACTGCTCGCCCACCAGCAGCGTGGCGAGCGGGTTCGCCGGGTCCTGCGAGGCGATGTTGCGGCGCGTGATGCGGAACACCGACACCGTGGCCGTGCCGCGGCCCTGCCAGAAGTCGAACTTGCCGCCGGCCTCGGCCTGCCGGCCCGTGGTCAGCTCGCTGTTGTTGCGCACGTCGGCGAACGAGGCGGTGGACAGCGAGCCCGACGGCGGGTCGCCCGCGGTGGCCATCTGCGCGTAGAGGCTCGCGCCCGGCGCCACGTCCCAGACCACGCCGAGCCGGCCCGTGGTGGGGTGGTAGCGGCGCTCGAAGAAGGCGGGGCTGGCGTCGGTCACGGCGCGGCGGTTGGTCACGTCCAGGTCGATGCGTTCGTGCCGCAGCGCGGTCACCAGGTGCACCGTGGGCACGAGGGCGGTGCGGTTCTCGGCGTAGAGCGCCAGCGTGCGCACGCGGTTGTCGCGGTCGGCCCGGAAACCGGGCGCCATGCCGGGGGTGTCGAAGAAGCGGCCGGTGTCGGGCGCGTACGGGTCCACGCTGCCCACCGTGCCCGCCAGGCTATTTGGAAAGCGCGTCTGCCGGTTCACGCTGAAGTCCACGCCGAAGGCCCAGTCGCTGCGCCGCCCGGCGATCTGCCCCTGGGCGGTGCCTTCGGCACGGTTGCCGATGACCTGGTGATCGTGGCGCTGCAGGTAGGTGCCGCTGCGCACGACGCGTGCGTTGGCGGCGTCGAACTGGTAGGTCTCCACGTTGCGGTAGTCGCGCAGCGCGTCGTACGCATAGAGCGTGTTGCGCAGTTGCAGGTTGCCGGCCGCCTGCCATTCGGTCACCGAGCGCAGCCACTGCACGCGGTGGCGGTAGAGGCCGTCGATGCTGTTGTAGTTGGCGAAGCGCGTGCCGGGGTCGATGCGCAGCGCGCCCGTGGCGGGGTTGAGCGCGGGCGTGCCCCAGTAGGGGCTGCGCACGTTGTCCTTCTGCAGTTCGTAGGCCAGCAGGTGCGTGAGGCCGCCGCCCAGGTCGGTGAGCAGCGAGGCCGCGAGCTGCGTGGCGCGCGTGCGCGTGCCGGGTGTCCAGCTGCCGGCATCGCGGTGGCTGAGGTCGATGCGCGCGAAGTGCTGCGGGCCCGGCTGCGCGGCGTCGCCCGCGATGCGGCGGTTGATGCCGGCGGAGGCTTCCTTCAATCCATAGGAGCCGAGCCGCACGCGGCCTTCGGCGAAATCGTGGCGCTCGGGCGTCTTGGTGATGTGGTTGATCGATCCGCCGATCGCGCCCGCGCCGTAGAGGAAGCTCGACGGCCCGCCGATGGCCTCCACGCGTTCGTAGATCCAGCTATCGACCGCCCGCGTAGCGCTGCCGTACTGCACCGTGATGCCGTTGTAGAGCTGCGTGACGGCGTTGCCGTTGAAGCCGCGGTAGCTCGCGGCCATGGAGCCCGGCGCGTTGTGCACCGTGACGCCGGGAATGGCCTGCAGGATCTCGTGCGTGTCCTGCGCGCCGCGCGCCTCGATGGTGGCGCGGTCCACCACGGTCACGGCGGCGGGGGTCTCGCGCGGCGTGAGGCCCAGGCGGCTGCCGGTGGCCACCGGCGTGTCGAGCGGCAGCCGGCCCATCGGCTCGCCATCGGCCGTGCCGGACACGGTGACGGGCGCGAGCGTGGGCGCGGCGGCGGGCTGCGGCGCATCGCCCTGCGCCCAGGCGGCGCACGGCAGCAGGGCCGCGCAGGCCAGGGAGCGCAGCGGCCGGCTGCCTGGCGCGCAGGGGGAGGGATCCTGGGAGGAGAAGAAGGTGAACGATCGGGTCATGGCAGGGCGCGGTGGTCCGGCGCGCGCGCCGCCGTCCCCGCGCGTGCGGCCCGCCGGCTCCCGGTGGCGGCCCTTGGAAGGCGCGCGACGGAAGGCGTGCGGAGCCCTGCGCGCGGCAGAACCCATGCGGCATTCGCGCCCCGGAGGGACGAACGGAAGGAAACCGGGAAAAAGGGAGCGAGGGACGCGAGCCTGCCGGGCGCCGGAGCGGCGCCTCAGGCCCGTGCGCCGTGGGCCGGCGGGCCACGCGCGGGCAGCGGGCCCGCGGTGGCGGCGGCGATGCGCGCCGCCGGGATGGACTGCACCGCATGGCCCAGCGGCAGCGGATGCGGCAGGAAGGCGCCCGCGGCCGGCGGCGGCGGCGCGCCGGGCAGATGGCACAGCGGGCAATCCATGGCGGTGCCGCCCATCTCCACGGGGCCGTCTTCGGTGTGCACGTAGAGCTGGATGGTGCCCATGCTGGAGCACACCAGTTCCATCACGCGCGGGTGCACCATCGGCGAGAGCACGCCCGCCAGCAGCACGCACGCGAAGCAGCCCAGCACCCAGCGGCGCAGCGCACGGGCGGTCGGCTGGAGCAGGGCGTAGGGGAGGGCCACGGGGGTGCTGGGATGCGTGCGCCCTGGATCGGGCGTGCGGATTCTAGGGGATGGCCTGCCCGCGACGATCCGCGCCGGCGAGGAGGGGCTCAGCGCCGTGCAGGGACGTCGGGCCCGAGAAAGCGCTGCATCGCCTTGTCGTAGTGGTGGCGGTTGGCGTGGTAGCCGGTTCCAATGGGCCCGTAGGGTTTGGGCCGGGTGCCGTCCAGGCCGTCCTGGTCGGTCAGCCCCAGCCGAAGCCGCACCAGTCCGGCGGTGGAGAGGCCCACCCCGTGCAGGCGGTCCATGAGGGATTTGCGCGGGGCCGCGGCGTAGTCCAGGCTGATCGCGATGCCGCGTGGCTGCTTGAAGTCGTAGGCATGGGGGGCGTCCTTGACCGCATGGGCCATCTGGGCCCGGCTGAGCAGCATGGGATCGAGCAGTGTCAGCGCGGGCGGCGGCAGGTGCGGTGCGTGGGCCTGCAGCGTGGCGGCGAACATCTGCGCGCTGCCGCCGCCCAGCGAGAGGCCGCAGAGGGGGGATACCTCGACATCGTCCCGGTCGGCGAGGGCCTTGGCGATCATCGCCGCAGCCTCGCACGCCAGGCGGTACACCCGCCCGACCCCGCCTTTCAGCGTCGTGCCGCTCTGCTGCGGTGCTTCGTCCGGCAGCCCGTCGAAATAGATGCCGATCCGGTGCAGCGGCCCGTCGCGCCCCGGCACTTCGATCCGCTCCTGGCGGATGGTCATGTGCGTCTTTTCGGCCAGTCTTGCCAGCCAGTCACGGTCCGATGACGACAGGGCGGCATGCAGCAGCGCGTCCTGCGGCATGTTGAGCACGTGCATCCGGTCGTACTCCGAGAAGACGCCGAAGTCCACGCGCTTCAGGTGTTCGCGCAGCGCGTGCACGACCTCTTCGGTTCCGGCCTGTGCGCCCTGAGGCAGCAGCCTGCAGGCCACTGCCAGCCCCCGGATGTCCTGCTCCGGCAGGGACGCGATCGTGGCGTGGGGGGCGTTTCGCAGGTCGATGCGCTTCGGCAGGGGCTGCGGGGGGGCCTGCGGCGATGGCTGCGGGGAGGTGTCGCCACCCAGCGGCGACGTCCATGGGGATGCGGCATGGCTTTCTTCTTCCGCCAGCCCGCCGTCGAGGCCCAGCAGCAGGCGCGTGTCGGGGTCGAAGAGATCCTGCCAGGCGGCTTCCGCGCCGGCCGTCGCGCGGTAGTCCAGCTGGATGTTGTCACGGCCGATGGCGGGGCCCGATGCGAGCTGGCGGTGGCCCGCGAGCGATGCCGACTGCGAGCGGTAGTCCACCGGGATATCGTCGCGCGCGATGGCCGCCCATGCAGGAGGATTGCCGCTGCCGGAAGTGCCGTGCGCGATGGCCGCATCGAAATCTTCGAGCGGGATCGGCGCTGGATTGCGTCGCACGATCGGCCGTTGGCGTGCCAATGGGCGCGATGGGCTTTCATCCGCGGACGCGGAGGACGCCGTGCTGCCGTCCCGCGGACGCAGCGGCGTTGCGGCTGCCGGGCGCGACGACCGGGCCGCTGGATGCGGGCCGGCAGGGGCCGGCTCTTCACGGGAGTGCCGCTGGCGGGACGATCCACTGGCCTGAGAGCTGAGGGGAGAAGTTGTCATGGGGGGATGTCGGGCGATGGCTTGCAGTCTGCAGGCCTCCGGTGCGCGGAGGGCCGCAGCGGGCGAACCAATGCGCGCCCTGGCGAAGCGGTGGGCCGCCAGCCGCCGGTGGCGCGATGCAGTCAGAGGACGAGGAACGCGCCCGCCGCCACCGCCGTGGGCACCAGCGCACCCAGCAGCAGCCCGCCCGCACCCACCGTCTCGTCGGCGAAGCCGCGCTTGAGCAGCGCCACGCCGGCCGGGTTGGGCGCGTTGGCGATCACCGTCAGGCCGCCGCCGGCCACGGCCCCGGCCACCAGCATGTACTGGCTCTGCGGACCGATGCCCGCGATCAGCGAGCCCAGGTACGTGAGCGCCGCGTTGTCGGTCACCGCCGTGAGGCCCAGCGCGCCGAAGAACAGCGCCAGGGGCTGCAGCCCGGAGACGATGGGCTGCAGCCACCACTGCTGCATGCCCCCCAGCACCACCAGCCCCGCAAGGAAGAAGGCCACGAGCAGCGCCTCCTTGAGGATCAGCGGGCTCTGGTGCTTTCCGTAGGCCTGCGTGAAGCCCAGGAACAGCAGGAACAGCGCGAGGAAGACCACCGGGTGGTGCGCGAACACCACCACGCCGGCCAGCAGCGCGATGTGGATGGCGGCCACCAGCGGCGGCACGGGCGGGTGGTTGTCCGCAGAGGCGCTGCCGCCCCGGGCCGCCGCGCCGCCCTGCGCGGCCTGCAGCAGGTGCGGGCGCAGCATCCAGGTCGCGAAGCTGGCGTTGCACACCACGGCCAGCGCCGCCTTCCAGCCGAAATGCGTGAACATGAACGCGCTGTCCCACTGCCAGGTGGCGGCCACCATCAGCACCGGCGGCGCGGCGTACGCGGTGAGCGTGCCGCCGATGGAGACGTTCACCAGCAGCACGCCGAGCGCCACGTATTTCACGCGTTCGGGAATGGCCGGCCGGAAGGCCACGGGCGCGAGCAGCAGCGCCGCGAGGGTCATCGCCGCGGGCTCGGTGATGAGCGAGCCCAGCAGCGGGACGGCCGCCAGCCCGAGCCAGGCGAGCGCCACCGGCTGCGCCGCCGGCACGCGCCGTGCTACCGCGCCGACGGTGCGGGTCACCGTCTCCAGGATGGGGCGCGACGCGGCCACCACCATCACGACGAACACGAACAGCGGCTCGGTGTAGTTGCGCGACTCGGCATAGGCCAGCGCCGGGGCGCCGCCCTGCAGCAGCGCCAGCGCGGCGATGAGCACCATGGCCCAGAAGCCGAACACCACCTCGACCTCGCCCAGCAGGTGGAAGAGGCCGGCATGGCGTGGGAAGCGGTGGGAGAGCCGCTCGAATTGCTTGACGGAAAAGGTGTGCAGCAGCGCCACGGCGAACAGCGTGGCGGAAACGGTCTGGGCGAGGGATGAGGTGTCCATGGGTGGGCAGGAGGTCGTGGCAATGCCGCGCGGCGGCCCGACCAGCGCGAGGAACCTGCCGTCTTCCGGCCGGTGGACCCCGTGGAGGTCACCGGCCCCGGAAGGGCACCCAGAAGGGAAAGTTTAACGGCCCCGGAGCGCCGCATCCCGCCGCAGCTCCGGTCCGCCGCCGTGCGGCCGGCTCAGAGCCGGAACGCGGCGCGCAGGCGCTCGCCCGCGTAGGCCTGGGCCTGGCGGGCCTTCTCCAGCACCGCCGCGGCGCCGAAGAACTCGTGCGCCACGCCTTCGTAGTCGCGCCGTTCCACCGGCACGCCCGCGTCGCGGAGCGCGTCTTCCAGCTTGGCGCCATCGCTGCGCAGCGGATCGATGCGGGCGTTGATGATCGTGACCGGCGGCAGGCCCTTGAGCTGCGCATCGATGAGCGACAGGCGCGGATCGGCCAGGTCTTCTTCGGAGCGCACCAGGTGGTCCACGAACCACTTCACCATCGCGCGGTTGAGCGGCTTGGCGATGGCGTTCTCGAGGTACGACTCGGTGTTCAGGCTGGTCTGCGCCACGGGGTAGACGCTCAGCACGTGGCGCGGAGCGGGCAGGCCGGCGTCGCGGGCCGCGATGGCGGTCGCCACGGCGAGGTTGCCGCCAGCGCTCTCGCCGGCCAGCGCCAGCCGGGCCGGATCGCCGCCGAGGGTGGCGGCGTTGTCGGCAACCCATTCATAGGCGGCGAGCGCATCGTCCCAGGCCGCGGGGAAGCGGTGCTCCGGTGCCTGGCGGTAGTCGACCGACACCACGATCGCATTGGCCTCGCGCGAGAGGCCGCGCGCGCCACCGTCATACACCTCCTTGTTGGCGATCACCCAGCCGCCGCCATGGAAGTACAGCACCACCGGCAGCGGCCCCGGGGCATTCTGCGGTGTGTAGAGCGTGGCGGGCAGCAGGCCTGCCGCACCCTGCACGGAGATCTGCGTGGCCACGATGCCCGGCACCAGCTGCGCCGGGTCGGTGGGGCGCCCCTGCTCGCGCAGCAGGTGGTTCACCGCGTCCGCGGCGGTGGGCTGGCGGCGCGCCTCGGCCACTTCGAGCTTTTCGATGGCCTTGGGGCCCAGCGCTTCGTGGGCGCGCGCCAGCGCCAGCTGGTCGTCGTCCGCACGCACGGCGGCGACCGCGTTGGAGATGGCATTGAGGATGGGGTTGGGCTGGCCGCGGTCGTCGTCGCTCATGGGGAGGTCCTTGGGTTGGAAGAAAGTAAAAAGGCAGTGGAGGGAAAGGCAGAGGAGAGAGAACGGGGGAAAACGTGCGCGATTCGATGGCGGGGCACGAAGGAAAGGCACCCGCGCCAGCCCACTTTAGGAAGCGGCGATGCCGCGGCGTGTGGGACAGGCGCGCGGTGCGGCGTGGGCGCTGCGGGGGTACAGGTGGGGTGCGGCAAAAACCTCTAGCGCGACGGGCTGCAGGCTGACACGGCCGGGCTGCGGCACGGGCGATGCTCCAGCCACGTCACCACTGGAGGTTTCCATGAACAAAACCATCGTCGCCATCGCCGCAGCCGCATTCACCGTCCTCTCCGCAGGCACTGCCACCGCCCAGGTCGGCAAGGCCGCCTCCGAGGCAGCGGACTCCGCAGAGCACAAGATCGACCAGAAGCGCGCCGAGAGCGATGCGAAGAAAAGCGGGCCGGTCGGCAAGGCCGTCAACAACGTGAAGGCCGACTACCACCAGCACCAGTCCGAGCGCTCGAAGGAAAAGGCAAAGGAATCGCTGAAGAAATCCACCGAGTAAAGACGCTCGCTCCCCATCCCCCGAAGCCCGCCCCGCGCGGGCTTTTTCGTGCGCGGCGCGGGCGATGCGCTATGGTGCCGGCCCATGCAGCGATCCGAACCAGAACGGCCTCTCCCGGCAAGCCGGCCCCGCGGCGCCGAACGCCTCGCCCTGTACGCGGGGGCCCTCATGGCGGCGTCATGGTGCGGCGTCTCCGCGGCGAAGGGCCCGGCGGTGCCTGCGCCTTTGCCGCCACCGGCCTTGGCCTCGGCCTCCGGACCCGACTCCCCCCCTGCGACGGCCGAAGTGCGCGGGCGACTGGAGGCCCATGAGTGGGTCCTGTCCAAGGTCTACGACGACGCAGGGCACGAGCAGGCCGGCTGGCGGATGGCCGGCATGGATGGCGGGCCGGCCATGCGCATGGGGTTCTATCGCCATGGCAACGTGACCGCCATGGTGTGCAACTTCATCAGCCTGGACTACGCATTGGCCGGCAACGACGGCATGCGGATGGTCGGGCGCATGCAGACCATGGCGGCGTGCAGCGTGCAAGGCCTGATGGACCTGGAAGCGCGCGTGGGCCGTCAATTGCCCCAGGTCCGGCGCTATGCGTTGGCCACGGGCGTGGACGCGGGCCCGCGTCTGGAGCTTCGGTTCGCGGATGGCAGCCGCTGGGAACTGGAAGGCCGGGACAAGCCGCTACGCCCGTAGAAGCTTGCGTTGGGGTGTGCCACAGGCCTTCTTCGCCGCAAGAAGACTGCCCGCGCCGGGGGCGCACCGGAGAACGGCGCGCTGACCGCACGCCGGATCAGCAGCGCAGGCGGAACTGCTGGTCCCGTGCCTCGCGGCGCTCGTCCCGGATTCGGTCCAGGTCGTAGTACCTGCTGCCGGCCCGGCCCATCCTGTCGAGTTCCTTCACCTGCTGGTCGAGCGCCTCGCATTCGCCGCGCCGCGACGGCTGCGCGGCCTGGCTGCTGTTGTACGACCGCTCGGGTGGTGCCGTGAGACTTTGCGCGGCATTCCGCTGCGCTTCTGCCGTGGCCACCTGGTGTTCCCAGGCCAGGTGGCCGGGCACTGTCTCGGTGCGGTCGATCCACGCCCCGTGCTGCTGGCAATGCCGTTGGGACCAGAACCTGCCTCCGCCCTGGCTCTGGCAGAGATAGAGGGTGACGGGCTTCGGCGATTGCGGGCCCGCGGATTCGATCAGGGGCGACGTGTCCACCACGCGTGCGCCCTTGCAGGGCTCGTGGCTGTACGAGTTGCCGCACCGGTAGACCTGGGCGGAGGCGCCGGCAGCCCAGAGGCAGGCCACCGTGAGAAGAGCGAGGCGAAGCAGGGCGATCATTCGGGGAATGTAGCGATGGCGCCTTGCCAGGGGCTTGCGGCGGCGGCGCCCCGGACGCATGCGTGGTCCCCTCGACAGGAATCGAACCTGTATCTAGCGCTTAGGAGGCACTCGTTCTATCCATTGAACTACGAGGAGAACCGCGGATTGTAAGGCCGGGCGGAAGGCGCCCCGCGGCGCATGGAGCGCGCGCATGCCCGGTCGAAATTCGGCTGGAGAACTGTTGGTATATCCAGTATGCTCCGCCCATGCCTTTCGACCAGATCGCCATCGCCTGCTTCGGTGCCCTTGCCGTGTGGCTCTCGCAGGCCCGCACGGTGCGGTGGCGGCGGTGGGCCTGCGTGTTCGGGCTGCTGGGGCAGCCGTTCTGGTTCTGGGCCAGTTGGCGCACGGGGCAGTGGGGCGTGTTCGCCGTGTCGGTGCTGTATGCACTGGCGTGGATGCGCGGGTTCTGGGTGCACTGGCTGTCTCCGCGTGCAGCGCTGGAGGTGTCGCCGTCGGTGGGCACGATCCAGCTGGCGCCGGGTTCGCGGCATTGAAGCGAAAGCAGGCAGGCAAGCGGGAGTGCTCCCTTTCCCCGAATGCCTGCAGGCTGTTTTGCTATATTTTTAATAGCAAAAAAATCAATGTTTCCGGCGGCATGGATGGGTTTTCATGCCTGAATAGGGCCTTCGGGCTTCAGGCGCCTGCCGCGGCGGCTGCGGGCAGGGCGCCGGCAGCCGCCGCCGCCGTCAGTCGTAGCGTAGCGTGTAGATCAGGTCCACCGCGCTCTGCACGCCCGTCTGCCCGCGCAGCGTGAGGCGCTGGGTCAGGTCGTAGAAGATGTAGAGCGTGCCCAGTGCGCCCGAGAGGCTGCGCTCGTAGGTCACGTACAGGTCCTTGGAGAGCCGCTTGCCGAAGGTGAGCGCGGCGCCCGAGGCGTCTTCGCCGGAGCTGCCGGAGTTGGGCCCGCGGAAGCCGATCTCGTCGAGGCCCAACCGGTTGGCGAAGTTGCCGGCGCCGCTGTTGCCGCCGCCCCCGCCCAGCAGGGCGAGCGCGGCCTGCTGCAGCAGCGCGGCCTCGGCGCCGCCGGCCGCGGCGCTGCGGCCCAGCACCACCCAGGAGAGCTTCTCTGCGTCGGGCAGTTCGGGGTCGGAGTAGAGCGCCACGCGCGGCGCCTTGGCCGAGCCGGTGACCTGCACGCCGGCCCGCACGCTGATGTTCGGCCGGATGGCCAGCACGTCGAGCGCGGGGTTGTCGTAGGGGCCGTTGAAGCGCGCGAGGCCGGTCTCGACGTTGAGCGACTGGCCCCAGGCGCGGTAGCGGCCTTCGACGGTGCGGACCTCTCCGGTCACGCGCGGCGGGCCGCCGGCCACGGTGGCGCCGCGGATCTCCAGCTCGCCCGTGAGGCGCGTGGTGATGCCGTGGCCCTGCAGCGCGAAGTCGTCGCCGAGGTTGAGCGTGAGCGCGATGTCGGGTGGGCGCGCGGCTTCCACGCGGCCGGCGCGGGCGCCTTCGCGCTGCGCGGCTTCGGCGGTGGCGCGGTCCTTGGCGGCCGAGCGCACGACGACGTCGCTGCCCAGGCTGGGCGCGCCGGCCTCCGGCAGGATGATGGTGGCGCGGTCAGCGGTGAGCTTGCCGCGCAGCGAAAGCTGGCCCTGGCGCAGTTGCGCGCGCACCTGCCCCGAGACGCTCACCTGCCGGTCCGCGCGCACCAGCACCTGCAGGGCGCGCGCTTCGGCATTGAAGTCCATGGCGATGCCCGAGCCGCCCGCCGCGGCGTCGCCCTGGCCCAGCCCCGCCCATGACACGGAGCCGGTGCCCGAGAGGGTGCCGCCATCCTTGGGCGCGGAGGTGCGGTTGCCGCTGAAGCCCGCGATGCGCGCGCTGCTGCCGGGGCCGCCGTTCACGCGGAATTCGGTGATGTCGAGCCGGTCGCCGCGCAGCGCGGCGCGCAGGCGGCCGTTCTGCAGATCGACGCCGTCCAGCAGCGACCGCACGGCGAGCTGGTCGGCGGCCAGCGTGCCGCTCCAGCGCGGCGCGGTGCGTGTGCCCGAGAGCGCCACGTCGGCATCGAGCGTGCCCTGCACGCGCCAGCCCGGGGGCGCCAGCGTGGACCACACGCCGACGTCCGGCAGGCGCGCGCGCACGGTGGCCGCCACGGGCGCATCGGCCGGCCACTGCCAGCCGCCGCCTTCGCGGCCCAGGCGCGTGCTGGCCTCGGCCTGGACCTGGCCCGCGCGTTCGCTGTCCCACTGCAGCCGCGCGCGCACGGTCTCGCCCTCGGTCTGCAGGCGCAGCTCGGCGGCGCGCACGCCGGCCGGGGTGCCGGGGCCTTCGCGCGTGTCGGTGGCCGTGGCATTGGCGGCCTGCGTGCGGCCCATGCTGGTGCCCGAGGTGCTGCCGGCGCTGGGGCCGCTGCTGCGCACCACGGTGGCGGTGGGCGCGCTGCCGGTCAGCAGGCGGATGTCGCCCGAGGTGCGGCGCAGGCCGGCCGAGGCGCGCAGCGTGTCGCCTGCGTCCACGTCCCAGTCGCCATCGAAGACCAGGTTGCCCCGCAGGCCGATGCGGTCCAGGGCGTCGCTGCCCTGGGCGAAGGCTTCGGCCCAGGCCATGGGCAGGCCCTGCAGCTGGCCGCGCGTGCGCAGTTGCATGCCGCCGGCCTCGGTGCGCGCGAAGCGCACGGGCTCCCAGCGCAGGGTGGCCTCGCCCGGGGCGGGGCCCGAAACGCGCGCCTGGCCGCCCGTGGTCTCGACCAGCAGGGCGGGCGCAGTGCGCGTCGTCACGGTGAGCGGCTGCGCGAACTGCACGGTCCAGGGGCCGGGCCGCTGGCCGTCGCGCGCCTGCAGCCGCAACTCGTCGATCTGCGCGCGCCACTGGCCCGCCGCCGGGGCACCGGCGGAGCCGCGCAGGCGCAGGTCCAGCCGGCGCTCGTCCATGCGGGCCTCGCCGTCGAGCGCCAGGGTGGCGTTGGGGACGGAGCCGGCGATGTCCGCGCGCACGGCCGTGAGCCGCACGGTGGCCGGGCCCGCGCCGGTGCCGGGCCGGGGCGGCAGCGCGACTTCCCAGCGGGGCGTGGTGAATTGCGCGTTCAGATCGAAAGGCCCGGGCGCGGTGGCCGCGGCACCCGCGGGGCGCGCCAGCAGGCCCGCGGCCTGCAGTTGGCCCTGCAGCGATTGCCAGCCGCCGTTCCAGCGTGCGCCGAGCCGGGCCTCGCCCTGCAGCGCGGCACCGCCGAGCGCGGTGCGCAGGCCGGGCACGGATTCGATCCAGCGCTGCACGCGCTGCGCGTCGGCCACCCGCGCGTCGAGCGAGCCGGCGCCTGCGCGCGGCGCGATGCGTCCGTCCGCCTGCACGGTGGCGCCCGGCACCGAGGCCTGCAACTGGCCCTGGGCGGACTGCGCGGCCGTGTCGATGCGCAACTGGCGTCCGCTGGCCTGCGCTTGCAGTGCTTCGAGCTGCAACTGGGCGAGGGTGAGCACCGTGCCCTGCCAGGTGCCCTCGGCGGCCAGGCGGTCGATGCGCAGGGGCACGCCGGTTGCTTTGGAGGCCGTCGCACGGCCCGCACCGCCCGCCGCGCGGATGTCGGCCGAGAAGCGGACGAGGGGCGGTGGTTCCGCCGCCGCAGTGCCGGTGGCAGCGCCGCCGCTGCCGGAGGGCGCCGAGCCCTCGCTGCGGGCGCGCGCCCGGCCGGCGAGCGGGGTGGCGTCCAGCGTGCTCATCACCGCGTCGGGGCGCACGCCGCGCAGTTCCAGGTCGCCCTGCAGCGCCTTCGTGGCGGGCGTGAAAGCGCCTTCGAGCACGACGGTGCCGCCGCCCACGCGCGCGGTGGCCTGGGGCACGGCCCACCGGCTGCCGTCGAAATCTGCGCGCGCGTCGATGGATTCGACCGGCAGGCGCCCGCGGTCCCACGGACCGGGCAGGGCGTTGTCGAGCTGCGCCGACAGGGCCCAGCCCGTGGCGGGCTGCACCGTGGGCGGCACGGAGGGGGCGGCGGCAGGCCCCGAGGCCGCGGAGGCCGGCAGGGACGGCTGCGGTGCGGCGGCCGGACCCGTCGCGGGCGCCGGGTTGGCGGCCAGGCGGCCGCTCAGCCGCGTCGTCGGCGCCTGGGGCCAGAGTGCGGCCACGTCCAGCGCCCGCACCTCGGCCCGGGCCTGCAGCAGGGGTTGCGGCGCCCAGGGAGCGACGCGGGCCTGCACATCGGCCTGCATGGGCTCGGCGGCGGGTGTCGCCTTGGCTGCCGCAGCGGCGCTTGCGGGGGCTTTGGATGCGCCGTTGCTGCGGCGTGCGGCGCCGGAGGCCGCGGGCGCCGGGGCCGAGGCACCGGGTTGCGGCGCCGATGCTGCGGCCGATGCCGCCACGGCCTGCAGGCGGCCCGTGGCGTCCAGCCGCGCGGCGGCCGTGGCCAGCGTGCCGCGCACTTCGGCGTGGGCGGTGGCTTCCAGGTCGGCGCCGCCGCCCGGCGACGGCGTGCGCACGGTGCCGTCGGCGGTCAGCTCCAGCGCCATGGGCGCCAGGGCCTGCAGCGTGGCGCTGGCGGTGTAGCGGCCCTGAGCGAGTTCGAGGCTGTCCAGCGTGGCGCGGTGCTGCTCTCCGTCGAAGCGGTAGCGCCCCGCGAGGTTGCGCACCGTGACGGGGTTGTCGGCGGCCCAGGTGATCTCGTCCACGCGCAGCGGCACGTCGATGCGCAGGGGCAGCACCAGTTGCTCCAGCGGCTGGAGGGGTTCGTCGGGCTGCGGCTCGGCCGGCTTGCGCGGCGTGGCGACGACGCGCGCGGCATGGACTTCGCCGAGTGCGAGTTCGCGCTTCAGCAGCGGCGGCAGGCTCCAGCCGATGCGGGCATCCTGCACTTCGACGGTCAGCGTGGGGCTGCTCCAGCGCAGCCAGCCGATGCGGCCGCCCGCGCGCACGGAGCCTTCGACATCGCGGGTTTCCAGCGTCTGGCCGGCGGGCAGGTAGCGGGCGGCCTGCGCCAGCGCGGTGGCCAGCGAGCTGCCGGTGCCGCTCCACCACCAGGCGGCGCCCAGCAGGGCCGCCACCAGGGCGAAGAGGGCGACGAGCGTCCAGAGCACGATGCGCCAGGCGCGGCGCCGGCGCGCGGGAGGGCGGGGGGCCGCAGCGGCGGCGTAGGGATTGGGTGTCTGGTGCGTGGCCATCGGAGCGCAGGAAAACGGTCGGGGAGCGGCGGGCGCCTGTCAGAAGCTGAAGCCCAGGCGCAGGTGCAGCCGCAGCGCCTTGGCCTGGACGCCATAGGCGACGTCGGCCTGCAGGGGACCGACGGGGCTGCGCCAGCGCAGGCCCGCACCCACGCCCACGCGCGGGTCCAGGTCGCCCACGCGGTCGGCCACGGCGCCGGCATCCACGAAGACGGCGCTCTCGAAATCGGTGCGGTTGCCGCGCACCGTGATCGGGCGCTGCCATTCCACGCTGCCCACGGCCAGGTAGCGGCCGCCGTAGAGCGTGTCGTTGTCGGTGCGGGCGCCGATCTTGCGGTAGCCGTAGCCGCGCACGGTCGTGTCGCCGCCCGTGAGGAAGAGCTGGGTGACGGGGATGTCGGCGCCTTCGCGCGCGATCACCGCGCCGCCCTCGGCCCGCAGCGACAGCCGGCTGTTGCGCGCGATGCCCTCGCCCATGTCCACCCGGCCCATGGGCACGAAGGACTGCCAGCGCAGCCGCGCGCGCACGAACGGGTCGCGCTCGGGCCGCAGCGTGGTGCCCACGCCCAGTTCCGCGGCGATGCCGTAGCCGCGCGTGGGCGAGGTGTCGTTGTTGAAGTAGCGGCCCGTCCAGCCGTAGTTCGCGCTGATGGCGCTGCTCGACGGCGGCGCCTCCGGGCCCCGGCTCTTGGCGGTGTCGTACTGCAGGAAGTAGCTGCGGTCGATGTGGCCCGCGCTCTTGGTGCGCCCGCCGCGCAGCCGGCCGCTGTCGGTGTCGTAGCTGCCGGTCTCCTCGCGCTGCAGTTGCCCGCCAGTGAACCAGCGCCAGCCGTTCTCGTCCGGCAGGTCGGTCCATTCGGTGGACAGCAGCCGGTTCTTCTGGTCGATGGAGATCTTGCTCACCGCGCGCCAGCCCAGGCCGGGCATGCGGTTGTGGATGTGGTCCAGGCTCAGGCGCGCGCCGCTGTCGGTGGAGATGCCCACGCCGAAGATCACCTTCTGCAGCGGCGATTCGCGCACCTGCGCGGTGACGGGCGCGGCCTGCGGGTCGGCAGCGTCGGGATCGAGCGCGAGGAACACCGCGTCGTAGTAGCCGCTGCTGGCCAGGCGCGCCTGCGCGTCGAGCAGGTCCTTTTCGGAATACTCCGCGCCCGTGGGCAGCCGCGCGATGCGGCGTGCGCCGTCGGGGTCGTAGCGCTCGCTGCCCTGCACGCGCAGCGCGCCGAAGCGGTAGGGCGGGCCGGGGGCATACGTGACGCCCAGCCGGGCCTCGCTGCGGTCGGCGTCGATCTCGGCGCGGCTGGTGTCGATGCGCGCGGTGGGGTAGCGGCGCGCCTGCAGCTGCCGCAGGCCGTCGGCCTTGGCGCCGTCCCAGGCGTCCTGCGTGAAGGGCTGGCCGGGCTGCAGTGCCCAGGAGCGCTGGATGCGTTCCTTGCGCCGGGCGAACTCCGGCGATTCCGCCTCGGGGCCGGTGAAAGCGATGTCGGCGCTCGCCACCATGGTCCTCGGGCCGGGCTCCACGTCCACCGTGATGGAGCGCGGCGCGGAGGCACCGGGCGTCTCTTTGAGCGCGATGGTCAGCGTGGGGCTGAAATAGCCCATCGTGGCGAGCAGTTCGCGGGCATTGGCCTCGGCGGCGCCGAGCAGGCGCGAGAGTTCGCTGGCCTGCAGGTCCGGGAGCTTGCGAAAGCGCTGCAACTCCATGTGGCGCGTGAGCAGGTCGCGAACGGCGTCGGGGCCGCGCACGTCGAGCGTGAAGGCCTCGGCCCCCGTGCCGGCGTCGCCGGCATCGGAAGTGAGGGTGGGGGTGTTCTCGTCGCTGTCCGCCTTGTCGCGGGCGCCGGGCAGCAAGCTGCAGCCCTGGAGCGCCACGAGACTCAGAAGCAGCAACGCCGGCCAATGGGCCGGCGCTGTGGTCAGGCTGGGCATGCGGTTTATTTTGACAGCCGCCGCATGGTCTCTTCGAGCCCTTTGAGGGACAGCGGGTACATCCGCCCCCCCATCAACTGTAGGATGAGGCCGATACTTTGCCGATACTGCCAGACGCCCTGCGGTTCCGGGTTGATCCAGGCATGTTTCGGGAAGGCGTGCGTGAGCCGCTGCAGCCACTCCGCGCCGGGCTCTTCGTTGTTGTATTCGACGCTGCCGCCGGGCTGCACGATCTCGTAGGGGCTCATGGTCGCGTCGCCCACGAAGATCAGCTTGTAGTCGCGGTTGTACTTCCGGATGATGTCCCAGGTCGGGAACTTCTCCGCGAAGCGGCGCCGGTTGTTCTTCCACATGTAGTCGTACACGCAGTTGTGGAAGTAGTAGAACTCCAGGTGCTTGAACTCGCTCTTGACGGCCGAGAACAGCTCCTCGACGCGCTGCACATGCTCGTCCATCGTGCCGCCCACGTCCATGAGCAGCAATACCTTCACGTTGTTGTGCCGCTCGGGCACCATGCGGATGTCGAGGTAGCCCGCGTTGGCCGCCGTGCTGCGGATGGTGTCCGGAAGGTCCAGCTCCAGCTCGTTGCCTTCGCGTGCGAAGCGGCGCAGGCGGCGCAGCGCCACCTTGATGTTGCGCGTGCCCAGCTCCTGCGTGTCGTCGTAGTCGCGGAAGGCGCGCTGGTCCCAGACCTTCACGGCGCTCTTGTTGCGGCCCTGACCGCCGATGCGCACGCCCTGCGGGTTGGTGCCGCCGTGGCCGAAGGGGCTGGTGCCGCCGGTGCCGATCCACTTGCTGCCGCCCTCGTGCCGTTCTTTCTGCTCTTCGAGGCGCTTCTTGAGCGTCTCCATGAGTTCGTCCCAGCCCATCTTCTCGATCGCGGCCTTCTGCTCGGGCGTCAGTTCGCGTTCGAGCACCTGGCGCAGCCAGTCGGCAGGGATCTCCTTGCGGAAGTCGGCCACCAGTTCCACGCCCTTGAAATAGGCGGCGAACGCGCGGTCGTACTTGTCGAAGTGCTTCTCGTCCTTCACGAGCACGGTGCGCGCGAGGTGGTAGAAGTCGTCGATGCTCCAGCCGTCCTCGGACTTGGGGCCCACCACGCCGGCCTGCAGGGCTTCGAGCAGCGCGAGGTATTCCTTGACCGACACCGGCAGCTGGCCGGCGCGCAGCGCGTAGAAGAAGTCGATCAGCATGCAGGGCGCTCCGGTTCGGGAAAAAAGGGCTCTATGTCGGCGGATTTATTGATGATGTTGCTCTAAAAGGTATAGCAACTGTGCCTTCGTCTCGGGCCATTCGCCGGACCTGAGGCTGTACATCACCGTGTCGCGGATGGTGCCGTCGCGGCGCAGCGCGTGCCCGCGGATCACGCCGTCCTTGCGCGCACCCAGCCGCTCGATGGCGCGCTGCGAGGCGAAGTTGAAGTTGTCGGTGCGCCAGCCCACGACGTGGCAGCCCAGGGCGTCGAACGCGTGCCCCATCATGAGCAGCTTGGCCGTGGTGTTGACGTGGGTGCGCTGCACGCGCTTCGCGTACCACGTGTAGCCGATCTCCACGCGCTTCACCGCGGGCAGGATGTCGTGGAAGCTGGTGGTGCCCAGCACGTCGCCGCTGGCTTCCTCGACCACCGCGAAGGCGAAACGGTGGCCCTGGGCACGGCCTTCGAGCGCGGCCTCGATGTAGGCGCGCGTGGCGCCGGGCTCCGGCACGGAGGTGATGCGCAGGGTCCACAGCTCGCCATCGGCGGCCGCGGCCGCCAGGCCGGGCTCATGCGAGAGGGCCAGGGGCTCCAGCCGCACGCCGCGGTCCGACAAGGTGACGGGTTCGACGAAAGAGGCCATGCATCACTCCGTATGCGCGCCGCGCCGGCGCAGTGCGCGGCGCGCCAGTTGCAGTCCCAGGCCGCCGCCCAGCCCGGTCATGGCGATGCCGATCAGGCTGGCGGCGCCGTAGCCGGGCGCGAACACGTCGAAGCCCAGCCAGCGCGCCAGGCCGAAGCCGGCGAGCGCGCCCAGCACGAAGCCGGCCGCATCGGCCAGGCCCTCGGCGAGCAGTCTTGCAGGGGAGGCCGCCATGGGCATCACCGGTGGCGCTGGTTCATGAACACCAGCTTCTCGAAAAGCGACACGTCCTGCTCGTTCTTGAGCAGGGCGCCCACCAGCGGCGGGATCGCGACCTTGTCGTCCCCGCTCTGCAGCGCGGAGAGCGGGATGTCCTCGGCCACCAGCAGCTTGAGCCAGTCGATCAGCTCGCTCGTGGAGGGTTTCTTCTTCAGGCCCGGCAGGTTGCGCACGTCGTAGAAGGTCTTCATCGCCGCGGAGAGCAGTTCGCTCTTGAGCGTGGGGAAGTGCACCGCCACGATCTGGCGCATGGTCTCGGCCTCGGGGAACCGGATGTAGTGGAAGAAGCAGCGGCGCAGGAACGCGTCGGGCAGTTCCTTCTCGTTGTTGGAGGTGATGAAGACCAGCGGCCGGTGCCGGGCGCGGATGAGTTCGCGCGTCTCGTAGCAGTAGAACTCCATGCGGTCGAGTTCGCGCAGCAGGTCGTTGGGGAATTCGATGTCGGCCTTGTCGATCTCGTCGATCAGCAGCGCCACGGGCGCATCGGCCGTGAACGCCTGCCAGAGCACGCCCTGCACGATGTAGTTGCGGATGTCCTTCACGCGCTCGCTGCTCTCGGCATCGCCCAGCTGGCTGTCGCGCAGGCGGCTCACGGCGTCGTACTCATAGAGGCCCTGCTGCGCCTTCGTGGTGGACTTGATGTGCCACTGCAGCAGCGGCAGGCCCAGCGTGCGCGCCACCTCCTCGGCCAGCAGCGTCTTGCCGGTGCCGGGCTCCCCCTTGACCAGCAAGGGCCGCTGCAGCGTGATGGCCGCATTCACGGCGAGCTTCAGATCCGGCGTGGCGACATAACTCTCGGAGCCTTGGAATTTCATGGCGTTGGTGAAGCGGTGAGGGTAATCGTTGATAAATGGCCGGAACGGGCGCTGGCTATAATCATTTTGGCCCCCCGAGCACCGACAAACTCCATTGGATTGTGCGCGCAAAATGAACAAGAAGTTGTCCACGATATTCGCCGTCGCTGTCGCTTGCGTGACCGCCGCGGCACACGCCCAGGGCACCCAGGGAGACGCCAAGGCCGGAGAGGGCAAGATCGCGATGTGCATCGGCTGCCATGGCATTCCCGGCTACCAGGCCAGCTTTCCCGAAGTGCACAAGGTGCCCATGATCTCCGGGCAGAACGGCCGCTATCTGGCCGCTGCGCTGGAGTCCTACCGCAAGGGCGACCGCCGGCACCCCACCATGCGCGGCATCGCCGATTCGCTCTCCGACCAGGACATCGCCGACGTGGCGGCCTACTATGCCGCCCAGGTGCGCCCCGGCGGTGTGCCCGCGAAGCCGGCGCGCGAGCCGAGCGCCCAGGTGGCGCAGCTGCTCCAGAAGGGCGCCTGCGTGTCCTGCCACGGAGAGAACTTCTCCAAGCCCATCGATCCGTCGTACCCCAAGATCGCGGGCCAGCATCCCGATTACCTCTTCGTCGCGCTCAAGGCCTACAAGGCCGAGAAGAACCCGGCCCTCGGGCGTTCCAACGCCATCATGGCGGGCATCGCCAAGCAGTTCTCGAATGCCGAACTCAAGGCCCTGTCGGGCTATCTGGGTTCGCTCGACGGTGAATTGCAGGTGGTTCCGCAATCGCGTTTCCGCTGAATCCCTCCGCCTCCTGGACATATTCCAGGGTATTCACCCATTTTCAAATGGGTGAATATGCGTTTGCGGGTTAGGAAATATCCATATTGGGCAGATAACTCCGCCGCGGCGTGAGCCGGCGGTTAATGCCCCGGTTCAGCCGCCCCGTGGCCTGCGATTCCGTGCCCGCAAAGGCGCCGTGGATGGAGCGCCAATGGCGCGGGCCGCTTCGGCCGCGCCGCGCCCTGTGCCCACAGCCCTCAGGTGCCGTCCGACAGGCTGATCTGGTCCAGGGGCGCGGGCCGCCCGAAGTGGTATCCCTGCGCATGCGTGCATCCCATGGCGCGCAGACGTGCGGCTTCGGCGGCGGTCTCCACGCCTTCCGCGACCACGGTGACGGCAAAGCCCTTGGCCATGCTGAGCACGGCCGTGACGATGGCTTCGTCCTGCGGCGAGTGCAGCAGGTTGCGCACGAAGCGCTGGTCCACCTTGATGCAGTCGAAGGGCAGGCGGCCCAGGTAGGCGAGCGACGAGTAGCCGGTGCCGAAATCATCGATGGCGATCTTCACGCCCAGCGCGCGGATCGCCGCGAGCCGGGCGCCCGTCACGCCGTCGTCTTCCAGCAGCACCGATTCGGTGAGTTCCAGCGTGAGGTGGCGGGGCGGCAGACCGCTGTCCTGGAGGATGCGGTGCAGCGTTTCCTGGAAGTCCGACTGGATGAGCTGCCGCGCAGAGACATTCACGTGGATGTCGAAATCCTCGGGCAGATGCGGCAACCGGTGCGCGATGGCATGCGTGGCGGTGCGCAGCACCCATTCGCCCAGCCCGAGGATGAGGTCGGACTCTTCGGCCACCGGGATGAACACGCCCGGCGGTACCAGGCCGCGGCTGGGGCTGTTCCAGCGCAGCAGGGCTTCCGCGCCGATGATGCGGCCGGAGCGCAGGTCCACCACGGGCTGGTAGTGCACGAGGAACTGCTGCTTCTCCAGTGCCTGCCGCAGCTCGATGGCCAGGCGCGCGCGTTCCCGGGAGCGTTCCATCATGGCCGACTCGAACGCCACGCACTGGCTGCGGCCCAGGCGCTTGGCCTCGCCCAGCGCGATGCTGGCATTGCGCAGCCATTCCGCCAGGCGCTCGCTGGTCAATGCGCCTGCCACCAGGCCCACGGAGGCGGGCAGCAGCACTTCGTCCTCGCCCACGGAGAACGGGGTGGCGAAGACCTCCTGCACGGCCCGGCCGATGGCCTGCGGCGCCAGCGCATCGCCGTCGAGGTACAGCAGGGCGAATTCGTCGCCGCCCAGGCGCGCCGCCAGGACCGTGCCGGGCTGCGTGGCGCGCAGGCGCTCCGCGATGGCCTGCAGCAGGCGGTCGCCGGTGTCCAGGCCCATGCTGTCGTTCACGGCCCGGAAGGCATCGAGCCCAGCCAGCGCGAGAACGGCGCGGCGCGCCTGCGGCCATGCGGCTTTTTCGATCAGCCCGCGGCGCGTGAGCAGGCCCGTGAGCGGGTCGCCCAGGAGCTGTTCGCGCAGTTGCTGGAAGGAGTGGCGCAGCCGCCCGGCCATGTCGTTGAAGGCCTGCACCAGCGCGGTGGTTTCGCGCAGCGGGCTGGAGATGCGCAGTTCGGTGTCCCAGTCGCCGCCCGCCATGCGCTGGGCGGCGCGGGCGGTCATGAGAATCGGCGCGGCGATCCGCTGGATCGCCCACAGGCCGAGCAGCAGCCCGAAGGCCGCCATCAGCGCCGTAGCGAGCAGCACCTGCCGCGAAGCCGTGCGCGTGTCGCCCAGCAGGTCCGATTCCGGAAGCGCGACGACGATGCGCCAGTGGATGCCGGCCACGCCGGTGAACGGCGTCACGCGGGCGAAATAGCGTTCGCCCTCGGTGCGGTACGAGAACGCGGCGGCGTCCCCGTCGTGCGTACCGGCGGGCAGGCCCTGCGCGGCGCCCCGGATGGCGTCATTCGGGCTCTGGGTGGCGAGCACGCGGTCGCGTTGCTGGTTGCCCGGTACCTCCGGCAGCACCACGCTGCCCGGTGCCGATTGGGCGACGAGCCGGTCTTCCGCGTCGAGCACGAAGATCTGTCCGTGGCCCAGCAGCGGCTCCTGGTGCAGGAACCGGTTCAGGGTATCGAGCCGCACCTCGGCCTGCACCACGCCCACGAGCTGGCCGCCGGCCACCACCGGGGAGGATGCCGCGATGATCACGTCGCCGCGCTCGCCCGCCGTGGTGTAGATGTCCGACCACTGCGGGCGGCCCGAACGCGCCACGGGGGCATACCAGGGGCGCACCCGGGGGTCGTAGCCGGTCACGGAGGCGGACAGCGTGTCGCGCGCCTCGCCCGCGCCGTGCACCTGCAGCCGGCCCTGCGTGCTGCGGTCCTGCAGCACCAGTTTCAGGCCGTCGTCGTCGCGGCGTATGCCCGCGTATTCGCCGTCGCGGCTGCCGAAACCCAGCAGGCTGATCTGCCGCTCTTCGCTGTAGAGCGCGTCCAGCACGGCGCGCAGGTATTCATGGACGGCGCGCAGGTCGCCGGGCTGGTGCAGGCCGTGGCGCCCGATCGCGTCGGCGACGCTGCGCTGCACCTGGAAGGGCGTGGCCAGGAAATGCACCAGCCGGTCGCTGGCGGTGTGGGTGACCGCATCCAGCAGGCGCACGCTCTCCTGGTCGATCAGCGCGTCGATCTGGCGGTGCTGGGTGACGGCCTGCAGCGCCACGGTGCCGATGAACAGCACCGCGAAGGGCACGGCGATGGCCGCGCGCAGCGATATCTGGCGGCGGCGCCGCACTTCAGTTCCGCCCCGCTTCACGGGGGTGCCAGCGTGCCAGATGCAGTGGGTTCATTTGGGGCGCTGCCGTTGCTGTTAATGGATAGTTTGCTATTGTTATTATAGCTAGCGTGCATTGCCGGAACGGGCGTCAGTCGCGGGTGGCGCGGCGCTGCACGCACGCCACGTAGGCATTGCCGTCGGGCGGGCGCCCCGACCGCTGGCTCTCCCAGAGCATGGTGCCCAGGCATTCCATCGCGGCATGGTGCGCGTCCATGAGCGAGCCCAGCCGCGCCGCCAGCAGTTCCACGGCCTGTCGGATGCCGCGCGGCTGGTCGATGCTGCACTGCTCGCTGATCGAGAGGTGCATCGACAGATGCAGGAAGGGGTTGGTGCGCCCGGGGGTTTCGTCGTAGTTGCGGGCAAGGGCCGCGTCCACGTCGGAGAGATCGGCGTGGTACTCGGGATGTTCGGCGATCCAGAGGCTGGCGAGCGTCTCGATGGCCTCCATCGGCTGGCCTGCCTGGGCCTTGGCATGCACGGCGCAGAAGAAGCGCCGCACATCGGCTTGCGAGGGGTTGAACATGATGCCGCGCAGGGTAGCACGGCAATGCGGCCGCCAAAGCGTCGCGGCCGCCGTTCTGCCGGCGGCCGTGTAAAGCTGGGGGCGCAGCCGCCCCTGGCGGGTTCCGCCCAGCGGTATGCGACGTCAGGCGGTGCGGCGGTCTTCCTGCGGCGGTGGCTGCACCGCGGAGTCTTCCTCGGTGATTTCCGTCAGTGTGGCGCGGCGCTGGGCCTGCGTGATGTTCAACTGCACATCCTGCGTGCCTTGGGTGCCGCTTTCGGGCGTGGCCGGGGTCTGCTGCGCGGCACTGGCCACCGCGGCCCGGACCTTGGCGTGCGCCTGGTAGGTCTGGTTGGTGTTGCGGTAGGCCAGGCCGAAGGCCGCGGCCGTCGTGCCCACGCCCAGGAACGAACTGAGGGCCGGCGCCGCGGCGCTCAGGCCCGTGGCCCGGGCGATCTGCTGCACCGCCAGGTTGGCCATGCCGGCGAACTGGTTCCAGGAGAACCGTGCGATGGAGTGGTCCAGGACGCGGTCATGGTCCTTCATGGGCAGCTTGTCGCCGGAATTCCACACCTGCTGCACGCCCGCCTGCTTCGTCTCGTAGTGCTTGCCCACGCCGGCGTCGATGACCTCGACCGAGGTGTTGAACAGCCCGCGGATCATCGCGACCAGCGCGGCGTTCTGCAGTTGCGGGTCGTTGATGGGGACGTTCGAGTCCAGGCCCTGGAACTGCAGGCCGCTCAGGTTCGTGGAGCGGGCATCCAGCACCGCGCTCACCACCCCGTCCGAAGCCGCGCTCGCGCCCATGGTCATCAGGGTGTATACGGCCGCCATGGAACTCATGTTGTCGTTGTTGACGCCGCTGGTGGCGCCGGTGGTGCCCACGAACTTGATGCTGGCCTGCATCAGCTCGCGCATGCCGGCATAGACGATGTTCCGCGCCTGGGTGGCAAGCACCCGGGCGGCCACGGTGGGATCGCCGTCGGCGGCAGCGACCGTGCTCATGGTGAGGTAGCCCATCTCGGCCATGACCTGGTTGGCCGTCACGCGGCGCGAGTCCGCCTGCTGCGTCGCGATGAGTTTGTCCTTGGTCGCGTTGGGCGTCTCCGCCCATTGCTGGTCGGTGAGCCCGAAGTGGCCCTTGACCGCCGCTTCGGGGTCGCGGTCCATGCGGGCATGCCGGATCTTCATGTGCGCGAGGACGGCCATCGTCGAGACGACGCTTTGCATGCCGACGATCGCGAAGGGGTTGTCCTGCGCGAACTTCGAATTCACCACGGCCCAGTAGATCTGCAGCATCGCGTATTCGCGGCTGAAGGTGGGAATCCCGCAGGTCAGCAGCTGCTGCAGCGTGTGGCCCGCGAATGCGCCCGCCGCCGCGCGGCTGGGCAGCCGGTCGCCGACCAGATCCTGCGCGGTGCGCTGCGCGAGATGGCTGGTGACGTTCCATCCCTGGGCCGCCTTGTCCTTGGCATACGCCGCGCCGGCTGCAGCGCTGGTCTTGGCATAGGCGGCACCCGCGACGGCGCTGTCCTTGGCGTACGCTGCGCCCGCGACGGCGCTGTTCTTGAGCTGGGTCATCGACCCCTGGGCGAGATCCTTGGCGCCGGAGGCCAGTTGCTTGCCTTTCTTCCAGAGCCGGGCGCCCGCGCCGGGCGCGGGGGTGTCCGTGGCCTGTGTCGATGTGCCATGGCCTGCTTCGAGGTCGACGTGGGTTTCCGGAATGCGTGCGGAATCGAACCGGATGCTGAATCGCGCGCTGGAATCGGCGCTGGAGCCGCGGCGGCCGCTGGTGCCGGGTTCGGGGTTCCAGTGCCGCAGCGAGATCTCGCCGGTGTTGGACTGGGGCGCACTGTTTTGCGGCGGGCGGCTGGACGATGCGGAGGGCGTGGAGGTTTGCCGCGACAGTTGCTTCATCTGCAGTTCCGACTCCGGCATGCGCTGGCTGCCGGGCGTGTGCAGGGGCGACGTCGGCTGGCTGCTGGTCTGCATCCGGGTTCCACCGGGAGAGGACAGCAGATGCTGCGGCGAGGAGGTAGTCGACTTGGACGAGGTTCCTTGGACCATGGGGTGCTCCTGGTATGGGTGGTTCAGTGCACGGACGCGGGCGCCGCTGCGGTGCTGGCGTCCATGCTGGCGGCGAGTGCGGCGAAGCCGTCGAGCTGGGTGGCCAGATCGGCGCCATCCAGGCCCGCGGCATCCCAGCGCGTCTGCAGCAGGGTGCCTTCCGGGGTCAGGCTCAGGCTGCAGCCCGCGATGAGCATCAACTCCACATTGGCCTGCAGGGCCGCGAGCCGCGTGGTCCCGTCGGCGAGCGGCCGGTCCACCAGGGCGGACAGCAGCAGCGTGTGGCCGTCGCCGCAGGCCACGATCTGCACCTGGGCCGTGCCGATCCGCACGCTGTCGCTCAATGCCGGGCCCTGGCGATCGGCGGAGGCCACCCCCAGTTCCTCGTAGGCCTGCTCCAGCAGGGGCTGGTGCCAGTCCGCATCGATGTGCGACTGCACGGCGGCGGCCATCCCTGCCGGGAGCGGCGCCATGCCGTCGGCGTCGCCGGCCGGCGGGCTGCCCTGGGGATCCGCCTGGCGGCGGGCATGGGCATCCAGCATTTCGGGCAGGTGGCCCTGGACCGCCATGGCGCTCTCGCGCAGCAGTCCGCTGAAGTAGCTGAGCTGGAAGAGATCCCGGGCCAGCCCCGCGGCGTCTCCGGTGTGGGCGCCGGGCACGCCGTACACGACCATGGCCTTGCCGGTCGCCTCCATGCCGATGCCGAGCGGGCCGATGCCCATCGCCGCTGCGTTGAGGTGCAGCAGCAGGGTGGTCCATACGGGCTCGGAAACGCCGATCGGTCGGGGCAGGGAGGCCACCAGGGCCCAGCGCTCTTCGGGCTGGTCCTGGACCAGCAGGGGCGAGATCGCGATGCCGTCCTGCTGGATGGGCACGGCCCGGGCGAACGACGCTGCGGTCTCCGGCTCGGTGAAGCCCAGGGCGGCTTCGTGCAGCCAGGCGGCGGATGCGGGGGAGTAGGAAGGTGGTTCGGGGTGGGTGGCGCTGGTGTCCATGGCGGTGTCTCGCGTTGAGGTTCATGCCATTTTTTGCATAACCCTAGGCGATGGCCGTCTGATGGACGAAGGGACGGGGCAGCGTGCGAAGGGCACCGCCGCCCGGCCCGGAAAGAAGCCCGGCCGCATGGTAGGGCTGCGAAGGAGGCGGCCAGGGCGCACCGGGCCCGCGGCGCCGCGGGCGGCCCCGGGACCGTGCGGCTCAGCCCCGCCGCGTGCCGAGCATGCGCGAGATCGTCTCGGCCGTGCGCAGCAGCGCGGGCAGCAGGTCGCGCTGCATCATCTCGGCGCTGGTGCGGTTGGCCTGGCCGCTGATGTTGAGTGCGGCCACGGTGCGCCCCACCCGGTTGCGCAGCGGGGCGGCGATGGAAATGAGGCCTTCCTCCAGCTCCTGGTTGATGAGGCACCAGCCCTGCGCGCGGGCCTCGCGCACGCGGGCCAGCAGCGCTGCGTCGTCCAGCAGGGTGTGGGGCGTGAAACGCCTGCGCGGCAGGTCCTGCAGCCGGGCGGCCAGCGCCTCCTCGGGCAGGTCGGCGAGCAGCATGCGGCCCATCGAAGTCCAGAACGCCGGCAGGCGCGAGCCCACGCCCAGGTTGGTGCTCATGATCTTGTGGGTGTGCACGCGCAGCACGTAGACGATGTCGTGCCCATCCAGCACGGCGGCGGAGCAGGACTCGTGCACCTGGTCCACCAGCGCGTCCATGGCGGGCTCGGCCAGGTCCCAGAGGGGCATGGACGACAGGTAGGCGAAGCCCAGTTCCAGGATGCGCGGCGTGAGGCGGAACAGCCGCCCGTCGCTCTCCACGTACCCGAGCGTCTGCAGGGTGAGCAGGATGCGCCGCGCACCCGCGCGGGTAAGGCCGGCGGCGGCGGCCACCTCGCTCAGGGTCTGCTGCGGCGCGGCGGCGCTGAACGAGCGGATCACCGCCAGCCCGCGCGCGAACGACTGGACGTAGCTGTCGCCGGGGCGCGGCGCGGCCGCGCTATCGCCCGCGTCCGGGCCTGCGAGGTCATCGGGGTTTTCCATAAGAGGGGGATCGGTTTCCATGGCTGCGGCAGTATGATTCTTTTAGCGAACAATTGTTCTATATACGAACAAAAAGCCGGCGCAACGGTGGCGCCGGGGTTTGAGGCAAAGGACTCTCTCCATGATCGACAAACTGGCCGACTCTGTGGCCGAGGCCCTCGCGGGTGTGCAGGATGGTGCCACGGTGCTGATCGGCGGATTCGGCACGGCCGGCATTCCGGGCGAACTGATCGACGGGCTCATCGCCCAGGGCGCGCGCGACCTCACGGTGGTGAACAACAACGCCGGCAACGGCGACACGGGCCTGGCGGCGCTGCTCAAGGCCGGCCGCGTGCGCAAGATCATCTGCAGCTTTCCCCGCCAGGTGGACAGCCACGTCTTCGACGGGCTCTACCGCAGCGGCCAACTGGAACTGGAACTCGTGCCCCAGGGCAACCTGGCCGAGCGGCTGCGCGCGGCCGGCGCGGGCATCGGCGCCTTCTTCTGCCCCACGGGCTACGGCACCGAACTGGCCCGGGGCAAGGAGACGCGCGAGATCGGCGGCCGGCACTACGTGCTGGAGTACCCCATCCACGGCGACGTGGCGCTCATCAAGGCCGAGCGGGGCGACCGCTGGGGCAACCTGACCTACCGCATGTCGGCGCGCAATTTCGGGCCCGTGATGGCCACCGCCGCGCGGCACACCGTGGCCACCGTGCACGAGGTGGTGGAACTCGGCGGGCTGGACCCCGAAGCCATCGTCACGCCGGGCATCCACGTGAGCCGGGTGGTGCGGATCGACCGCGTGGCCACGCAGGCCGGCGGCCTCAAGAAATCTGCATGAAAACGGCTCCATGCCGTGGAGAACATTGCGTGATTAGCTATCAAAAACGTAGCAAAGAAGAGCTGGCCCGCCGGGTGGCGCAGGACATCCACGACGGCGCCACCGTCAACCTGGGCATCGGCCAGCCGACGCTCGTGGCCAACCACATTCCCGAGGGCCGCGAGGTCATCCTGCAAAGCGAGAACGGCATCCTGGGCATGGGCCCGGCGCCGGCCGCGGGCCAGGAGGACTACGACCTCATCAACGCCGGCAAGCAGCCCGTCACGCTGCTGCCGGGCGGCGCCTATTTCCACCATGCCGACAGCTTCGCGATGATGCGCGGCGGCCACCTGGACATCTGCGTGCTGGGGGCCTTCCAGGTCTCCGCCACGGGCGATCTGGCCAACTGGAGCACGGGTGAGCCGGGCGCCATTCCGGCCGTGGGCGGGGCGATGGACCTCGCCATCGGCGCCAAGCAGACCTGGGTGATGATGGACCTGCTCACCAAGCAGGGCCAGTCCAAGGTGGTGGCGCAGTGCACCTATCCGCTCACGGGCATCGGCTGCGTGAAGCGCATCTATACCGACCTGGCCACATTCGCATGCACGCCCGAGGGGCTGTTGCTGATCGACGCGGTGCCAGGCCTGGACCCCGCCGAACTCGAACGCCTGGTCGGCCTGCCACTGCGCGCGGCCTGAACCGGCCCGCGCCCTCCCTGCAATCCCAGGACTCCGGAGACTCCCCGAATGACTTCCCCACAAGCCTTCATCTGCGATGCCATCCGCACCCCCTTCGGCCGCTACGGCGGCGCGCTCTCCAGCGTGCGCACCGACGACCTGGGCGCGATCCCGATCCAGGCGCTCATGGCGCGCAACCCGAATGTGGACTGGGCGGCAGTCGCCGACGTGCTCTACGGCTGCGCCAATCAGGCCGGCGAGGACAACCGCAACGTGGCGCGCATGAGCGCGCTGCTGGCCGGCCTGCCGATCGAGGTGCCGGGCGCCACCATCAACCGGCTGTGCGGCTCGGGGCTGGATGCCGTGGGTTCGGCGGCGCGCGCCATCCGGGCGGGCGAGGCGGGGCTGATGATCGCGGGCGGCGTGGAGAGTATGAGCCGCGCGCCGTTCGTGATGCCCAAGGCGGAGACCGCCTTCAGCCGCGCCAATGCGGTGTACGACACCACCATCGGCTGGCGCTTCGTCAACAAACTCATGAAGGCGCGGTACGGCGTCGATTCCATGCCCGAAACCGCCGAGAACGTGGCGGATGACCACGGCATCGAGCGGGAGGCGCAGGACCGCATGGCCCTGGCCAGCCAGCAGAAGGCCGTGGCCGCGCAGCGTGCCGGCCACCTGGCCCGCGAGATCACGCCCGTGACCATCGCGCAGAAGAAGGGCGATGCCATCGTCGTGGACCAGGACGAGCACCCGCGCGAGACCAGCCTCGAGGCGCTGGCCAAGCTCAAGGGCGTGGTGCGCGAAGGCGGCACCGTGACGGCCGGCAATGCCAGCGGCGTGAACGACGGTGCCTGCGCGCTGCTGCTGGCGGACGAAGCCACCGCCGCCAGGAACGGCCTGACCCCGAAGGCGCGCGTGGTCGGCATGGCCACCGCCGGCGTGGCGCCGCGCGTGATGGGCATCGGCCCGGCGCCCGCCACGCAGAAGGTGCTGCAGCTCACCGGCCTCGCGCTGGATCAGCTCGACGTGATCGAACTGAACGAAGCCTTCGCCGCGCAGGGCCTCGCCGTGCTGCGCCAGTTGGGCCTGGCGGACGACGATGCGCGCGTGAACGCCTGGGGCGGCGCCATCGCGCTGGGCCACCCGCTGGGCGCCAGCGGCGCGCGCCTGGCCACCACGGCCGTCAACCGCCTGCACGCCACCGGCGGCCGCTATGCGCTCGCCACCATGTGCATCGGCGTGGGCCAGGGCATCGCCGTGGTGCTGGAGCGCGTATGAGCGGAACCTCCATGCCCGCGGTGACCGTGGTCACCGGCGCCAGCAGCGGCATCGGGCGCGCCATCGCCGAAGCGCTGCTGGCG
This sequence comes from Paracidovorax konjaci, assembly GCF_900112675.1. GTDB lineage: Bacteria > Pseudomonadota > Gammaproteobacteria > Burkholderiales > Burkholderiaceae_C > Paracidovorax > Paracidovorax konjaci. Next base: position 236,347 of record NZ_FOMQ01000002.1, read on the forward strand.
CAGGACCGCGCGGTGGTCAACCTCGACTACGTGCTGCCCGAATGGCGCCACCCGCTGCTCACTTCCTTCCAGGCCGACCTCACCGACGAGGCTGCCACGCGCGCGGCCGCGCTGGAGATCGCCGCACGCCACCATGTGACGGCGCTGGTCAACAACGCGGGCGCCACGCGCCCGGGCACCATCGACACGGCCACCACCGCGCAACTGGACGACGTGGTGGGCCTGCACTTGCGTGCGCCGATGCTGCTCGTGCAGGCCTTCCTGCCCACGCTGCGCGCCTGCGGGCAGGGGCGCATCGTGAACATGTCGTCGCGGGCGGCGCTGGGCAAGGGCGATCGGGTGGTCTATTCGGCCACGAAGGCCGGAATGATCGGCATGACGCGCACGCTGGCCATGGAGCTGGGTGCCGACGGCATCACCGTGAACGCCATCGGCCCCGGGCCCATCGCCACCGAACTCTTTCGGCAGAGCAACCCCGAGGGCGCGCCGCAGACCGAACGCATCCTCAAGAGCATCGCCGTGGGCCGCATGGGCACGCCGGAGGACGTGGCGCGCGCCGCGCTGTTCTTCCTCGCGCCCGAAAACGGCTTCGTCACCGGCCAGGTGCTGTACGTCTGCGGAGGCACCACGCTGGGCGTGGCGCCCGTCTGACCGCGCTGCGCGCACCTGCCCCGCCGCTCCCGCGCCCGGTCCCGCCCTGAGCGGCGTGGCCCCGCGCGCGTGCCGGCACGGCATTTCCCCTTTCCGCATCCGAAACGAAACCAGGAGACAAGCACCATGACGCCATCCCGCGCCGTATCCCCGACCCTGCCGGCCTCGCGCCGCCGCACCTTCGCGCTGGGCGCGCTGGCCCTGGCCACGCTCGGCACGGCCGCCGCGCTGCTGCCGCGCACGGCGGCCGCGCAGGCCTACCCGAGCAAGCCCGTCACGATCATCGTGCCCTTCGCGGCCGGCGGCACCACGGACATCCTGGCGCGCGTGATCGCGCAGGGCCTGGGCACCGAGCTGGGCCAGTCGGTCGTGGTGGACAACCGCGCCGGCGCGGGCGGCAACATCGGCGGCCAGGTGGCCGCGCGCGCACCCGCCGACGGCTACACGCTCTTCATGGGCACCGTGGGCACGCACGCGATCAACGCGGCCCTCTACAAGAAGATGCCCTTCGACCCGATCAAGGACTTCGCGCCGCTCACGCGCGTGGCGAACGTGCCGAACCTGCTGGTCGCCAACCCCGCGCAGCCCTACAAGAGCGTGCAGGAACTGATCGCCTATGCCAAGGCGAACCCGGGCCAGGTGAACTTCGGCTCCTCGGGCAGCGGCAGTTCCATCCACCTGTCGGGCGAGCTGTTCAAGAGCCTGGCCAAGGTGGACATGGTGCACGTGCCCTACAAAGGCAGCGCACCGGCCGTGACCGACCTGCTGGGCAACCAGATCGCGATCATGTTCGACAACATGCCCTCGGCCATCCAGCACGTGCGCTCGGGCAAGCTGCGCGCGCTGGCCGTCACCACGGCCAAGCGCTCGCCCGAACTGCCCGACGTGCCCACCATCGCCGAAGCCGGCGTGCCCGGCTACGAGGCCACCTCGTGGTTCGGCATGTTTGCGCCGGCCGGCACGCCCGCGCCTGTGGTGACCAGGCTCAACGCCGCCATCGTCAAGGTGCTGGCGCAGCTCGAAACGAAGAAGAAGCTGGCCGAGCAGGGCGCCGAAGCCTATGGCGAAACGCCGGCGCAGTTTGCCGACTTCATCCAGAAGGAAAGCGTGAAGTGGGGCAAGGTGGTGCGGGAGTCTGGCGCGAGCGTGGACTGACACCGGCACGCGCAGCACGGCGCCCCGGCGGCGCCGTTCAGCGCGCCAGCAGCGCCGCGCCGATCCCCAGGGCGCACCCCAGCAGGCCGGCATCGCCCAGCCGCCGCGCCCAGCACAGGCTGCCCTGCGGCCACTGGTTCATCGCCAGCGTCAGGCCCCAGCCGAACACCATCCACGCGGCGGGCACCAGCGCAGCAGCCGCCGCCGGGCCGGCAGCCAGGGCGGCAGCGGTGCACTGCAGGGCCAGCGTCGCGAGGACGGCGGCCAGCGTGGCCCGGCGCATGCGCGGCGTGCCGGCCTCTTCGCCCCAGGCGCGCGTGGGCACGGCACGCGCCCACCGGCCGAGGGCCGCCAGGGAGGCCAGCGCGGCGCAGCCGCTCAGCCACTCGTTCATCGCGCGCCGCCGTGCCTGCGCCCCCGCGCGGCATGCACTGCGGCGGCTGCGCACAGGCCGGCGGCCAGCCCGGCCTGGGCCAGCCCCGATCTGGCGGCCAGCGCCGCATACGACAGGGCCGCCAGTCCCCACAGCGCCGTGCTGGTGCGCGGCAGCCACAGGCGCAGCGTGGCGGCCGGCAGTGCGACCAGGCAGGCCAGCAGCAACCCGAGCATGGCCGCCGGGCGGGCCGGGCCCGCCGCGGCCACATGGGCCAGCCGGAACGATTCCACCGCCAGCAGGCCCGCCAGCCAGAAGGGCAGGTGCATGGCATGCCGGCGCACGCCGCCGTGCCGGCCGCGGTCCGGCGGCGTGCGGTGCGCTGCGGCGGCACGCACCGGCCGCTCCGCCTGCACCCGCTCCGGGCCGATGAAGACGGCGATGCCCGCGCAGGCCAGCCCCGAGAGGCCCAGCCCCGCGAGCATCGCCGGCGCCAGCGGTGCGCCCAGCGCCCAGCCCGCGGCGCCTGCCACGGCGAGCAACGCGCCGGCCAGGGCCAGCGCCGTGCGCCACAGCGTGGAGGCGCGGGCGCCCAGCAACGCCAGCAGTGCCGACAGCAGCAGCCAGCCCCCGATCAGCGCCCACACGGTCCAGGCCGGGCGGCGTGCCAGCGGCTCCAGGCCGGCCGGCGGAAACAGGTGCAGCAGCAACACCGCCGCCAGGGCGGCGGGCACGGCGGCATGCAGGGCGATGTAGAACCGGGCCATGGCGATGGGTGGGTCGGAGGTCGGTGGTGCGTTCAGGACCGCGTGGCCGGGCCGGCCGCGCGCTGGCGCTGGCGGCGTGCGTCGAGCCAGATCAGGGTGCCCGAGACCGAGAGGAAGGCCGGCGTCATGCCCAGGATGAAGTAGAGCCACTTGAGTGCGAGCCCGCCGAAATCGCCGAAATGCAGCGGCTCCATGAGCGCATCCACCAGCGGCCAGAACCCCGCGGTGCGGGGATCGAACGCCTTGCGCAATCGGCCCGCGCCGTCGAAATCGACCCGCGCGCTGCTGGCCAGGTGCCCGGAGATCCCGCCGGTGAAGCCGGCTTCGCCCGCGCCGGTGCCCCAGCGCCGCAGCGAGACGTAGCGTGTCTGCAGGCCCGGCACCGCCTGCAGGGCAGCCGCGTGCAGGGCGTCGAGCGAAGGTGCGGGTTGCGCCGGGGCCAGGGGCCGTGGCGCCTGCGCGGGCTTGGAAGCGGGAGTGGAGGCGGGCGCGGAGGCCACGTAGGCCCAACCCTGCACGAACAGCGGGGCCAGCCCCAGCCAGGCACCCGTGGTGGCGATCAGGAGGTGGAACCCCAACCCCCAGATGCCCGCCGATTTGTGCAGGTCCGACATCACCACGCGCAGGCTGCGGCTCCAGCGCTGCGTGAACAGCTCGGCCAGGATCTTGCGGTGGAGCACGATGCCCGTGCCGATCAGCACCAGCATCGCCACGCCGAGGAAACCCACGATCCAGCGCGGCCCGAAGAACAGGAACACGTGCAGCATGCGCAGGTACTGGCCGAGCTGGCTGTCCACCGGGCCGATGACGGCGCCGGTGTCGGGCCGCAGCGCGATCTTGGTGCGCTGTGCGGCGGGCGCGCCCGCTTCGCGCACGAAGGCGAAGTAGGCCGGGTTGATGCCATCGGGCAGCGCGATCGCCTCCACCGTGGCGCCGGGGTAGCGCGCCAGGAGCTGCTGCAGTACCGTGTCCAGCGGGGCGGGCTGCTGCGGGCGCGGGAGCTGCGCGAGCGAAGGGTTCGCCCACAGGTCGATCTCGTTCTTGAACACCACCACCGCGCCGGAGAAACACACGACGCACAGCAGCAGGCCCGTGACGATGCCCGCCCACGAATGCAGGGCGAGCAGGCGGCTGAGCGTGCGCTGGCTGGTCATGGCGGGGGGGGCCCTCCCGATGGCGGGGCGCGCGCGGCGCCCCGTGCATCAGAAGAAGTAGGTCAGGCCGAGGCTGAAGTTGCGCGGCAGGGCGGGCGACACCACGTTGGCGTTGATCGCGCCGTCGTAATAGGCCTTGTCGAACACGTTCTTCACACCGGCCGTGATGCGGTAGTTGGTGCCGGAGTAGCCGATGGAGAGATCGGCCACGGTGTAGGCCGGCAGGGTGAACGGGTACGAGCCGACCTGCTCGCTCACGCGGCGCAGGCCCGCGCCCAGCGTGAGCTGCGGCATCTGCGGCAACTTGTAGGTGGCCCAGACGGCCAGCGTGTGGCGCGGCGTGAGGTTGAGCGGCTTGCCGACGATGGCGGCGTTGTTGTCGCGCGTGACCTCGGTATCGGTATAGGTGTAGGCGCCCGTCAGCTTCAGGTTGCGCTGCAGTTCGGCACCCATTTCGAGTTCCAGGCCGCGCGCGCGCTGCTCGCCGGTCTGCACGCTGAAGCCGGTGTTCGCCGGATCGGCCGTGGTGACGTTGCGGCGCTTGAGATCGAACAGCGCCAGCGAGCCCGTGAGGCCGCCGTTCGGGGCCTCGTATTTCAGGCCGGTCTCCCACTGCTTGCCTGTCTCGGGGGCGAAGGGCGAGCCGCTGAAACTGGTGCCCGATACCGGAAGGAACGATTCGCCGTAGCTGGCGTAGGCTGCCCAGCCCGGCGTGAACTCGTACACCAGCCCGGCCGACAGCGTGGTGGCGGAATCCTTCTGCCGCGTCGCCCGGCCGGCCAGGTGGTCGGTGATCTTGTTGTCGGACCAGTCCCGGCGGATGCCGACCAGCGCCGTCCATTGCGGGTCGAACTTGATCTGGTCCTGCGCGTAGAGGCCCATCACACTGAGCTTCTCCGGGGCGTTGGCCGTGTAGCCCACCGGGCAGGTGGTGGCCACGCCGTACACCGGATTGAACAGGTCGAGCGCGCCGATGGTGCAGCGCCGCTGGCCCTGCCACGAGTGCCCGGTGCGCGCGTCCAGCCCGGTCACCAGGCGGTGCTGCACGCCCAGCGCGGAGAACTGTGCCAGCAGCGAGGTGTCGGTGGCGAGGATGTCGTCTTCCAGGTACTGGCGCGTCGCCTGGCGGTTCTGCAGGCGCTGGTTGGACTGCAGCGTCTGGTTGGAGACGAAGTTGCCCGTGCCCTTCTCGGACTCGTAGCGCACGTTCTGGCGCAGCGTGAGCTGCGGCGAGAAACGGTGCTCCAGCGCGTAGCCGACCGAGGTGCTCTCGATGTCGTAGTGGCCGAAGCTCGGGTCGCCCGTATAGAGCGTGGGGCGCACCGTGCCGTTGCGGTTGGGCAGCAGCGTGCCGTAGGGGGTGATGCCCTGCTGGCGCATCCAGTTGCTCTGGCTGTAACTGGCGAACAGCACCAGGTCGGTCTGCGCGCCCAGGTCGAGCGACAGCGACGGCGCGATCCACCGGTCGCGGCGGTAGATGGAATCGGTCGGGTCGTCGCTGTTGGAGACCTGCGCGTTGATGCGGATCGCGGCCTTGCCCGATTCGTTCAGCGGGCGGTTGATGTCGGCCTGCAGCGTGCGCTGGCCGAAGCTGCCCACCTCGGCGCCCACTTCGCTCAGCGCCTCGCGCTTGGGCCGTTTGCTGACCGCGTTGACGATGCCGCCGGGCTGCACCTGGCCGTACAGCACCGAGGCCGCGCCCTTGAGCACTTCGAAGCGCTCGTAGCCATAGGGCGTGAGGCGCGTCCACATGCCGGAGCTTTGCACCAGGCCGTCGATCAGGATGGATTCGGTGGAGCGGAAGCCGCGGATGTTGATGTCGTCGAAGCCGCGGCGCCCGAAGTTGACCGGGCTCACGCCCGCCACGGTCTGCAGCGCCTGCTGCAGGTTGGTGATCTGGCGCGACTCCATCTGCTCGCGCGTGACCACGCTCACCGACTGCGGCGTCTCCAGCCGGCGCATGGGCGCCTTGCCGGCGGTCTGCGCCTCCGTGGGGGCGAAGCCCACGTCCTTCTCGGTGCTGGCGTTGATGCGCACTTCCTGCAGTTGCACCGTGGGCGCGGCGGGGTCGGCCGAAGGGGCGGGAGCGGCCGATTGCGCGAAGGCGGCCTGCGAGAGGCACAGCGCCAGCGGCGTCAGGGCGCTGCGGCGCAGCAGGCGGGCGCGGCGGCCGAAGGAGGTGGTTTGGGAAGGGCGCAGGAAAGCCGGGGCCGTGGCGCGCGGAGCCGCCGTGCCGGAACGAGGTGGGACCATGGGGATGCGAAGGGAAAAAGCGCCGGTGCACGGGGCCGCAACCCGGTGAGGGGAGCGGCCCGTGTGCGGCAATGAAGATCTATTAACTTTCTTGAGAATAATTCGTATTTAAATTTATGCAAATACTGTCGAGCAGGGTTTCGCGTGCGGGCCGCCCGATGGGGCCCGCACCGCCTGCCCGGCGTTGTTTTTTGGCCTGCGCCGTCAGCGGCCCTGCGCTTCGAGCAGCAGGACGAGGGTGGAGAGCGTCTGCAGCAGCGCGCGGCGGTCGGGCGCCCGCAGTTGGACGCCAAGGCCTTCCACCAGGGCGGCGCTGCGGTCCAGGCCCGCCTGCCGCAGCGTCTGAGCCTGCGCCTGGGTGCGCATCTCCAGGCTGCCCGGCTGGTGGCGCAGGCCCTGGCGCAGCCACTGGGCGAGCGATTGCAGGGTCTCGTCCAGCAGGGCCTGCACCGGCGTGGGCGCTTCGATGGCGGTGCGCAGCGCCAGCGGCTGTGCGGCCGGCGGCTCGATGTGCGGCACCACCGCGCGCTGCCGGGTGAGCAGGGCCAGTGGTTGCATCACGGCCTGGCCGTTGCGCAGCGCCACCGGCCCGGCCACGGCGCGCAGCGCGCCCCACTCGCCGGCCAGCGCGCGGGCCAGTGCGTCCACCGCGCCGGGCGCGGCCGGCCGGTGCGGCAGCGCCAGGTGCAGCGCGGGCGAAGGCGCGTCCTCCGGCGCACCGTCCCCGCCCTCTACGGCGCAGACGATGCGCGCGTGCAGCACCTGCGCGGCCGCGTCCCATTCGCAGTCCTGCACTTCCATGCCGTGGAAGGCCACGACGTGCAGCAGGCCCGGGGCGCCGCTGGCGGCACCCGAGGCCGCCTGGCGCGGCTGCACGAAATCCGGCGGGGCCGCGCGCAGGCGCTCCACCAGGGCCGTGACGCTGGCTTGCCGCAGTGGGGGCGCGAGGTCGTCCCAGGCCGTGGGCGAGAGGGGCATGACCCCGGTCTGGCGTGCGCCGGCGGTCAGGTCGATGAGGCCGTTGGCACGGCGCGTGGCGGTCTTGGTGATGACCTGCCCGGCCGCGATCTGCCGCAGCGGAAACCCCGCCACGCGCCGCCCCGCGAGGGCCTGCGCGGGCCCGCTGGCGCCTTCGCCGCGGGGCCATTGGCGTTCGAGCACCGTCACGGTCTGCGTGTCCGGATCGGCAAAAAGCACGCTGGCGCCCTCGGCGGTTTCATCGGACCAGAGCGCGGCACCCAGCGAGACGAGTTTGAGGTGGTCCAGCGCGACCTCGCCCTTCACGCCCACGCCCAGGATCTGGCGGCCATGCAGCGCGGGGCGGGGGCTGCCGGCCGGGCCCCCGGCCGTGGTCTCGGCATGGGCCGCGGCGCGCGGGCGCGCCCACAGCTCGGCCACCAGCGACAGCAGCCGCAGCGGATCGTGGCGGCTGCTGCGGGCCTGGAGCGACTGCAGCAGCAGCCACAGCTCGGCAAGGCCGTCGTCCACCCAGCGCCAGCCCAGGGCCTGCGCCTGCGCGCGCAGCGCCTCGAAGCGCGCGGCCAGGGCCATCGCGGGCTGGGCCGAGCCGTCGAGCCACAGGGACAGCAGCAACGCATCGAGCGACTCGCGCAGGCGCTGCGCCTCGGGGGACTGCAGGTGCGCGGGCGCCGCCGTGGCCTCGCCCGCGCGCGGCTCCGGGTTCGAGTCCGCGCCACCGGCACCGGCACCGGCCTGCGCGGGGTGTGTGCGGGGCGGCACTTCCACCATGGCTTCCTCGGTGCCCGCAGGCAGCTCGCCCGCGGCGCGGAAGGCCCACAGCGCCACCACGACATGCGCGCAGCCGCTGCCCTGCTGGCAATCGCAGCGCGCATGCACGAGCGAGCTGCGCGAGAAAAACCGCACGGTGCACATCGGCAGCCGGGCCATGGGCGGTGCGGCCGGGCCCTGCCACGGCTGTACGGCCACCACCGGGCGCGAGGCCGCCAGCCGTGCGGCCTGCTCCAGCACCGAGGGCGACACGCTGGCCGCCACCGCCGCGTCATCGAAATGCGCGGGGTTCCAGGGGCCGCCGGGCTCGGCGGAGGGCGCTCCTGGGGCGGGTGCATCGGGCACGGCGGCGGCGCCCGCCGCGCCGTTGCGCTGCTGGTAGGCCAGCACCAGCATCACGCGGTGGCGGCACATGCCGCTGGCGGCGCAGGTGCAGGCGGCATCGCGGAGCGTGCGGCCGGGCGGCAGGCGGGTGCGCACGCCGTCGTCGAAATCCGCGCGGACCGTGCCGTCGGCTTCGGTCTCCAGCCGGGGCAGCACGCCGGCCGCCACGTCCTTCTGCGCGCGCTTGACGAAGCCCGCGTTGGCCAGCGCGGTCAGTGCCTCGGGGGTGAGTTCGAGCAGGTCGGCCCGCACCGGCGCGTTCATGCCTGCACCTTCTCGGCCAGCCAGCCCGCGAGCTGGCCCGGCGTCATGGCGCCCACCTGCGCGCCTTCCTTCACGAGGCGCGCGGCCATCTCGCGGTCGTAGGCGGGCTCGGCCTGCGCATCGAGCGCGGCCAGGCCCAGCACCTTCGCGCCCGCCCCGGTCAGCGCCTTGACGCGGCGCACCAGTTCGGCCGGGGAGCCCCCTTCGTAGAAATCGCTCACCAGCACGACGATGGTGCGGGCCGGGTTGGCGACGAGCGACTGCGCGTAGCCCACGGCCTTGGCGATGTCGGTGCCGCCGCCGAGCTGCACTTTCATGAGCAGCTCGACCGGGTCGGAGACATCGGCCGTGAGGTCCACCACCTGCGTATCGAAGGCCACCAGCCGCGTGCGCATGCCCGGCAACTGCCAGAGGCAGGCGGCCATGACCGCGCTGTGGATGACCGAGTCCACCATCGAGCCGCTCTGGTCGATGAGCAGCACGATGTCCCACGGCTCGGCATGCCGGCGCGTGCGGCTGATGAAAAGGGGCTGCTCCACGTAGAGCTTGCCGCGGGCCGGGTCCCAGCGCCGCAGGTTGGCCAGCAGGGTGCGCCGGAAATCGAAATTGCGCGCCACCTTCATGCGCGATCGGCGGCGCCGGTCGCGGCTGCCGCCGAAGGCCTGGCGCACCTCGGTGGCGAGCTTTTCCATGATGCGCCGCACCACCTCGGCCACCAGCCGGCGCGCGGCGGCCAGCACCTCGGGGTTCATGAGGTGCTTGGTGTGAAGCACCGCGCGCAGCAGCGATTCGGACGGCTCGATGCGCTCCAGCACCTCCAGGTTGGTCACCACCTCGTCGATGCCGTAGCGCTCCACCGCATCGCGTTCCAGGCGTTCGATCACCTCTTTCGGAAAGAGCGTGTGGATGGTGTTGATCCAGTCCGGCGTGGAGAGCGCCGAGGGGCCCAGGCCCGCGCTGCGCTCGCCGCGCTCGGCGCGGTCGCCGTCGCGGCCATAGAGCCATTCGAGGGCCGCATCGGCGGCCTGTGCGGCGTCGCAGAGCGCGCCGCACGCGGGCTCGGCCGGCTCGCCGAGCAACAGGCGCCAGCGCTGCAGGGGGTCGGGGATGGTCAGCGGTGTCATGGCGGGGCTCCGGTGCCGGCGTCGATGCCCCACGCGGCCAGCCGCGCGGCGGCCGCGGCTTCGCCGGCGCGCGCGCGGGCCAGGGTTTCGGGAGGCAGGCTGCCGGGGCCCACGGCCGTGAGCGTGCGGCGCGGCAGGTGCTGCGCGCCGTGCAGCGCCAGCACCTGATCGGCGAGGTCGCCGCGTTCGCGCGGCGGCAGCCAGGCGAAGGCCGCGCGCAGCGCCGGCAGGGCCTGCACGAAGGCCTCGTCGTCCAGCGCGCGCACGCGGCGGTCCATGCCGGCCGCGAAGGCGGGTTCGGTGGCGAGCGCCTCGCGCGCCAGCGCCAGCAGGCCGGCGAGCGCGTCGCCCAGCGTGCTGGCGGTCATGGCGCCCAGCAGGTCCATGGCTTCCTGCACGCCGGTGGACGGCGTGCTGGCGTCCAGGCGGCCCGAGAGTGCCAGCACCGCACCGAGCGCCGCGCCGCGGCTGATCGGCGCGGCCTGTGGGTCGGCCGCCTTGCGCTGCCACACCGCGAACGCGCGCACAGGCTCCAGCGCGAGCGGATCGGGCGCGCCGTCCTGCCGGTCGGCCAGCGTGTCGGCGACGATCCGGTGCAGCGCGCGGTGGCCGCGCAAGTGGTCTTCGGTGTCGGCGGGCGCCACCGCGGCCGGGGCTTCGAGCAGCCAGAGCGCGCGGTCGAAACCGGCCTCCACCGCCACGCGCAGCACCGGCGCGCCGGCCATGCCGAGCATCTGACCATGGCGCAGCAGCGTGTGCAGCAGCCCCAGCGCGGGTGCCAGCGCCTCGAACCGCGGCTCCTGGGCGATGGCATCGCCGATGTCGCGCAGCAGCCCGTCGCTCAGGGCGGAAAGGCCGGCCCAGGCAGCGCGGTTGAGGCCTTCGGCCAGCGGCACGATGCGCCCGCGCGCCTGCCGCAGGCTGTCTTCCAGGCGGGCGCGCGCAGCGTCCTCCAGCGTGGCGCCCCAGGCGCCCGCCTCGATGAGCGCGGCCTGCTGTTCCATCGGCTCGCTGAGGCTCCAGGCCTCGCCGCGCTCGCCCGAGAGCGCCAGCGCCGGGCCGCGCGTGCGCGCCACGCCCGGCAGCTCCAGCAATGCCAGCCGGTGCAGCACGCGGCTCCTGGCGCGGTCGCCCTCCTGCAGCAGGTCGAGCGTGACGGTGCCGCGCGGCGGCAGGCCGTGCGCGGCCAGCTCCGCCCGCACGGCCGCGACCAGCGGCGGCTGCGGCGTGCCCGGCGCGAGGCGGCCCGCCGTGTTGCCGGCCAGCACGTCCATCGCCTGCACCAGTACCGGGTCGGTGCCCGGGCGCAGCGGGCCGCGGTAGGTCCAGGGCAGGGGCGCGTCGAGCGCCTCCTTCACCAGCGCACCGGCCAGCGCATCGAGCCAGTCCGAACGCAGCGGCTGGTGGTGCCCGCGCAGGCGCGCCAGCCCGAGCGCGCGCGCGTGCACGGCCATCAGGTCGGCGGTGGAGGCCGGCAGCTTGCGCTCGCGCAGCCGCTGCACCACGCTGCGCAGCGCCTCGCGGGCCGCGCCTTCGGCGCCGTGCTCCCAGAGCCACTGGTAGTACTGCGGCGACGGCATGCCCGAGGCATAGCCCGCGAAGGCATCGAGCCGCCGGAAGGTATAGGGCACGATATAAGAGCCGAACCGCACGGATGCCGCCGGATCCATTGAATAGTTTGCTATGTTTTTTATAGCGTCAGGATCGTCGGCGGAATCGTCGGTGTCGTCGGTGCCGTCTGCTCCGCGCAGGTCGGCATCCCCGGGCTGCGGTGTTTCCGGCTCGTCGCCGGGCATTTCGCGCCAGAGCCGTGCGAGCGCGGGCGCGTGGTAGCCGCCGCACACCACCAGCACCGGGCCCCGGCCCTGCGCCATGGCCCAGGCGATCCAGCGCGCCATCATCCGCTCGCGCGCCTGGTTGCCGGCGGAGCCGGCCTCGTCTTCGCCGCGCAGGTGGCCGAAGTAGGTGGACAGGCGCAGCGCCAGGCCATCGTCGCCCCCGTCGCCGGCCTGCGCAGGGGCCGGCGCGCCGTCTTCGAAGAGGTGGTCCCAGAGCGCGTCGCGGCCCTGCACCGCGAGCTTCTCCGCCAGCGCCCGTTCATAGGCCTCGGCCCGCGCCTGGTGCTGCGCATCGGCCGCGTCGGCGTAGCGGTTCTCCAGGTGGGCGAAGGCGCCGTGCCAGGCCGGCAGGTCGATGAAGCGCACCTGCGCGCCGGCCTCGCGCCCGGCCTGCAGGGCCTGCCATTCGGGCGAATGCTCGGCGAACGGCGTCCACGACCCGCGGTGCCCGTCGCCGCGCGCAAGGTAGCTGTAGATCGCGACCGGCAACCGGTGCGGCAGGTACAGCTCGTCCAGCCGGCCGTTGAAATCCGCCGGCCCCTCGATCAGCACGAACGCGGGTCGCAGCGCCCGGATGCGCGCCGCCACCAGCCGCGCGCAGGCGGGGCTGTGGTGGCGCACGCCGAGGATGACGGGGTCGCCGTGCGGCACCGTGCGGCCCTTCACGGCAGCCGGTGGCGCGCTTCGTAGTACGCGCGCCAGTGCCCGCCCGTGCGCTTGGCGGCCTTCTGCTCGAAATAGCGGCGCAGCTTGGCGCGGTCGTCGGCGCTGTCCTTGACGATGGTGCCTGCGATGCAGTCCACCAGATCGGCGGGCGAGCCCTCGCGCCGCTCCAGGAACCACGCGCGCACGCCGACCGCGTGGGCCACGTTCACGGCCTCGGCGGTGGACATCACGGCGCTGAGCCGGTCCATGGCGGCATCGGCCGGCGCACCGCGCTGCCCGTCGGCCGGTGCGCCGCGCAGATCGCGGAAGGTGGACACGAGCAGCTCCAGCACCGGCGCCGGCACGGCATGCGGAATGCCGCTCTGCGCGAGCAGCCGCGCGCTGGCGTCCTGCACGAGCGCCAGTTCGCGGTCGAAGTCGAGGATCGGGAAGACGGTCTCGAAATCGAACCGGCGCTTGAGCGCGGCGCTCATCTCGTTCACGCCGCGGTCGCGCGTGTTGGCCGTGGCGATGATGTTGAAGCCCTCGCGCGCATAGAGCATGGCGTGTTCGCCCGCCAGCTCCGGCACGGCCATCACGCGGTCGGAGAGCATGCCGAGCAGGCAGTCCTGTACCTCCAGCGGCGCGCGCGTGATTTCCTCGAAGCGCACGATGCGGCCCTGCTGCATGCCCTGGTAGAGCGGCGCGGGCACCAGCGCGCGCGGGCTGGGGCCCTCGTTGATGAGCAGCGCGTAGTTCCAGCCGTACTTGATCTGGTCCTCGGTGATCGATGCGCCGCCCTGGATCGTCAGCGTCGAGACGCCCGAGACCGCGGTGGCGAGCAGTTCCGACAGCAGCGACTTGGCGGTGCCGGGCTCGCCCACCAGCATCAGGCCGCGGCCGGTGGCCAGCGTCACCAGCATGCGCTCGATGCCCGCCACGGGCGCGACGATCTTGGGCGCGATGCCCAGCGCCGCATCGCCGAGGATGAAGGACCGCGCGGCGCGCAGGCCCATCGACCAGCCGGGCGGGCGCGGGTCGGCGTCCTGCGCGCGCAGGCGCTCCAGTTCGGCGGCGTGGAGGATTTCGGCGGGCGCGCGCTGCAGCGGTGTGCCGGCGCTGCCGGGGGCGGTTGATCGACGGGTGGCGGCCATGGTGTGTGAAAAGACGGGGAAGAAGGGAGGGCGGTGTGTGGAGGCGGGCCCCGGCGGCGGCATGGGCGCCGCCGGGGCCGGGCGCGTCAGGCGCGCAGCCCCTCCATGTCGCGGATCAGCTCGCTGGCGGAGATGGGGTCGAGCCGGCCGATGGGCTCGGCATCCTGCAGTTCGCCCCAGGTAGAGGGCTTGCCCACCTGCACCTCGCCCAGCTCCTGCTCGGGGTATTCGTCCACCATGCCCACGATGATGCCGGGGTCCAGGTGCAGTTCGATCACGCGGTCGGCCCCCAGCGGCTTGTTGAAGTACCAGATGCAGCCGGAGTCCTGCGCCTGCCCGCGGCGCCAGCCCTTGTTGACGAGGCCCAGCACGCGGCCCGTGGGTACCTTCGCCTTGACCCAGCGCGAGAGCTTGATCGCGCCCTTCTCGTCCTCGGTCAGGGTGTAGGTGTCGCGGCCGATCTGCGCGAACGGCTGCAGCAGCTCGTAGTCCGCGAAGATCTGGCCGAACGCCGCGGCATCCTCGGGCGACACCTCCAGCGCGTGCGGCACGCCGATGCGCACCTGCGCGCCCTCGGGGATGTCGAACGGATCGTCCTCGGCCGTGGTGGCGCTGCCGTCCTCCGCCACGCGGAAGCAGGCCGCGAGCCGGCCGCCGTGGCTGCCGCCGCCCTCCACCTCGTAGATGCCCCAGATCAGCCGCTGCACGATGTGGCGCACGAGCGGATGGCCGGCCAGGAAGGTGCGGAACACTTCGGGCGTCCAGCGCCGGCGCGTGCACATGGCCACTTCGAGCCGCAGCAACTGCTGGCTGGCGATGGTGCGGGCGTCCTTCTTGAGCAGCTTGAAGCGCTCCACGGCCTCGGCCGAGAGCGCCGGGTCGTCGGTCTTCTTGGGCTTGGGCAGGTCGGGCAGGCGCGCGCCGTCCGTGCCGTCCTCCGAAACCTCGCGCACGTAGGGCTTGAGCGTTTCGTCGAAGCCCACCTTGAAGGCGCGCGGGCCGAAGTCGAGCCGCAGCGTGCCCTGCGCGTCCAGGCCCAGGTCGGGCGCGAGGCGGTCTTCCAGCTCCTCGGGGCTCAGGCCCCGGGCCTCGGCGATGGCGGCGATCTTCTCGCGCGCCTTGTCCTGCAGGCCCTTGAACTTGATCTTCTGCGCGACGCCGTTGAGCAGCATCAGCGCGACGTCGGTGCCGATCTGCGCGAGCACGTCCAGGCCCGTGACGGCGCGCGCGTGGGCCGATTCGCCCGGCCACGCGCGGATGAAGGGCGTGAGCCGGCGGGCGGTGTCGTCGGTGCCCAGCAGGCCCAGCGCGGTCAGCGCCCAGCCGTCCTTCGAAGGCCCGCCCGCGGCGAGCCAGGCGCCGAACGCATCCCATGCGAAATCGGCCAGCGAATCGGGCGTGCAGGCCTCGCGCACCACGGCGATGCCGGCATACACCTCTTCGCTGGTCGGGAAGGCGAGCATCTGCCCGAGCGCGTCGAGCGCGTCGTCGGGCAGCGCCTTGCCGCGGCCCGGGCCGTCCTGCAGCACCGGGCGCCGCCAGCCGCGCGGCTGCCAGAACTCGGGCAGTTTGGCGCGCTTGGTGGGAAAGCGGTCCAGCGGGCTTTCGTCCAGCACGGTGCGCAGCGCCTGCAGCACGGTGTCGTCGCCGTAGCGGCCGGCCACCTCCAGCAGCAGCGCGCCGTGGCCCTGCGCTTGCAACAGGCGCAGCGCGGCGCCTGCGCAGTCGCGCGCCTCGCCCGCCTTGCCCAGGGCCGGGGCGATGAGCGCGCAGGCCGCGTGCTCGGGGTATTTCAGCAGCCAGGCGCGGCCGGTGTCGCGCGCGGTCTTGAGCTTGGCGAAGCCGCGCGCGGCCGTCGGCGCGATCTCCACCGCGCCGTAGTGCATCGCCCACGCCAGGTTCTCGGCCGGCTTCATGCGCACCATGGCGGCGAGCGCCGGCAGTGCCGGCAGGCCCAGCTTGGCGATGGCGTGGCCGACGCCGTGGCCCTCGGCCTCGCCGGCCACGGCGTTCCAGAACGGCACGGCCAGCTCGGGCGGCAGGTGGGCCATGGCCACGGCGTCGAAGGAGTACCAGTAGTAGCGCTCGCGCTTGCGCTCGGCCAGCATGGCGCGCCAGGCGGTGACGAGCGCCGAGGCGTCCCGCGTGCGGATGGCGCGCGCGGCGTCCTCGGCCAGGGGGGCGAGCTGCTTTTTCCGGTGCGTTTCGAAGCCCAGCAGATCCACCATCTCCAGCACGTCCTGCGCGGCCTTCGCATAGCGGCCCACATGCCATGAATTGAGGCGCTGCGCCTCTTCGCGTTCACCGGGCGCCCATGCTTCGGCGGGTGCCAGCGGCAGCGGCTCCAGGGACAGCACCGCCGCGGCCTTGCGCGCGGTCTTGGCGAGCCAGGGCGGATCGGCGAGCACGGCCGGCAATTCGTCCCGGGCGGCCACTTCGGCCGGGCCGGTGATGAGGGCCAGTTGCCGGTCCACGGCGGCCTGCGCGGCGGCATCCAGCCACGGGCGCAGCAGCGGCACGCTCTGTCCGTGCGCGCGCAGCAGGCGCGAGAGCATCGGCGTGAGCAGGCCGGCATCCTTGCCGTCCGCGGCCACCAGCCGCGAGAGGGCGGCGATCGCCGCGAGCGGCCAGCGGTCCGCCGCCAAGGACAGGCGCGCCAGCGCGCCCTTGGAGCTGCTGGCGGCCTTGGCCAGGGCATGCACGGCCTCCGGCGTGCCCAGCGTGGCCAGCGCCTCGCCGGCGGCTTCTTCGGCAGCCCCGCGTTCCAACACGTCCACGGCGCCGGCGCCGCGCTCGCGCACGGCGGTGGCCACCATGCGGGTGTTGCCCCAGAAGCCTTCGGAATAGCCCAGCCGCGTCTTCGCGGCCAGCGCCAGCGCGGCGGGGTCGGTGGCCGTCAGCAGCAGCCAGTGCAGGGTGTCGGTCGCCTCCTTGTCCGCGGCCAGCCGGTGCGCGAGCGCGTCGGAGAGCGCGGGCCGGTCGGGCAGCAGCAGCGCCATCGCGGGCTGGCGGCTCGGGTGCAGGGAGGGCAGGGCGGCCTCGATGCGGTCCGCGCAGGTGTCCCACTCGGCCTGCGGCGCGGCCGCCAGGTGGTTGCGGAAGGCCTCTTCGCCCTGGCCCAGCGGCCCGCGCCAGCCGTTGCTCATCGGGCGCGTGACCGTGCCGGACAGGTGCGTGCTGCGCGTCTTGGTCTGCGGGTCGTAGCTGTTGGTGGCCTCCAGCCGCTGCGACGCGATCAGGATGTCGACCGCGCCCGTCAGGCCATACTGCGCCGCCACGTAGTCCACGATGGCGGCGGCGGGCTCATTGCCGCCGTAGTAGCTCGAACTGCCCAGGGCCATCGTGAGCAGGGCCGTGTCGGCCTCCGCGTCGGCACCGGCATGGGGCCGGGCGAGGCGGTCGATGGTGCGCTGCATCGGGCCCTGCAGGGCCGCGTCGGTGCCGGGCACGTCGATATTGAAGCTGCATTGGCTGCGCACGCGCTCCCACGCCTGCGGCAGCGCCACGGCCTGCACCTCCTGCGGGAAGCGGCGCGATGCGTAGGCCTCGCGTTCCATCTGGGGCAGCAGGCGCACGGGGTCGCCCTGGGCCAGCCACGGCGGCACCGTGCCGGCCTCCGCGTCGGCGTTGGTGGCGGTGGCCGCCGGCTGCACCGCCGCCGCGGCCCGCGCTGCCGCGTCGGCAAGCTGGGCCTGCGCGAGGGCCGATGCGTGCTTGCCGACCTGCGCGGTCGTGCCCCAGCCCGTCAGCAGGCCTTCGGCTTTCAGGCGTTCGAACGCCATCGAGGCGCCCTGTTCGCTCACGCCGTGCTGGCGCTTCAGCACCGCGGCCGAGAACACGTCTTCCACCTTCACCGTGCCCTCGGCCAACTGCGCGCAGAACGCGGCGAAGACACGGTCGCACTGCGCGTCCAGGCTTTCCGCCGGGGCGGGTGCGGGCGCAGGGGCGGGGGCTGCAGCGGCGGCCTCGGCCCCCCCGGCGTCCGCCCTTTTCGCCGCAGGAGCCGCCTTAGGAGCCGCTGCCTTGGCAGGCGCCGGAGTGGCGCCGATGGCCGTGCCGGGCGCCACGCCCACCTCGGTGTAGCCCTTGCCCGTTTTCTCGGTCACCAGCTTGGCCAGCGCGGCCGCTGCCTTCGCGGCGTCGGCGAAGGATTTGGTCTGGCTCTGGCCGGCCGTGCCGATGCGGCCCCACCGGATGTTCAGGTCGGAGCCGGCGGGCTCGATCTCCCAAAATTTGCTGGAGTTTCCTTCGATGAGTTCGAAACGGCGCATGGAATCGGGTGTCCTTTCGCAAACGGGTTTTCGGGGAAGTGCCGGCGGCGGCCCGGGGGCCGCGGAGCCGGTGGAAAAGGGTCAGGCGCCGGCGGGCGGCAGGCCGGGGAGGGACAGGGGCCGGCGGTGGAGGCGGCGCGCGGAGCGGCCCTGCCGAAGCGTTGTCGGGCTCTGGGGAAAGCGAGAGAAAAACCGCCGGACGGCCAACGCATCGAGGCCGGCCGTGGAAGAGAAATGCATGAATGGGTTGAGAGTGGTTTGCGTTCAAATAATAGCGAAAGACGTTGGCGGCGATCCCGCCCGTCGATTGCTGCGCGGAACGGGCCTGCGCTTCAACCGGGCAGGTCAGTCGCCCCGATGGCCCGCGACCCACGCGGTCACGGCATCGGCGCTGCGGAATTCGTCGCACGCGCGGGCGGGGGTGCCGGGGTAGCGGCTGTTCCACATCCGGGCGAGCGCCTGTCCCGGCCCCACTTCCAGAACGCAGCGCACGCCGCGTGCCTGCAGGTTTTCCATGCATTCGTCCCAGCGCACGGTGCGGGCGATCTGCGCGGCCAGCGCGTCCCGGGCCTGCGGCGCGGTGGCGATGCGGTCCGCCGCATTGCTGAACAGCGCGGTGCGTGGCCGGGCGAAGGCCACGCCCTCCAGTACCTGGCGGAAGGCCTCGGCGGCGGGTTGCAGGGCGGGCGTGTGCGAGGCCAGGCCCACGCGCAGCCGCGTGCAGCGGCCGCCCTGCTGCGTTGCCAGCGCCTCTGCGTGCTCCAGCGCGGGTGGCGGCCCACCGAGCACCACGCTGTCCGGTGCGTTGCGGATCGCCACCGCCAGGCCGGTGGCCCGCAGCAGCGCCTCGAGCGCAGCGGGCGCCAGGTGGCTCACGCCCAGCAAACCGCCGGGTTGCCCGGCGGCGCAGCGGTCCATCGCTTCCGCGCGGGACTGTGCCAGCGACAGGGCCGTGTCCGCATCGAACACGCCTGCGGCACTGAAGGCGGCCAGCTCGCCCACGCTGTAGCCGGCAACGGCGGCGGGCGCGGGCAGCCGGGCGGCCAGCCGCTCCCAAGCGGCCAGGGCCAGCCCGGTCAATAGCACCTGGGCATGGGCGTTGCGCGAGGCCCAGTCTTCCTGGCGCAGCGCCTCCCGCCAGCCGGGCACGCCGAGCCGCCGGTTCACCGCGCGGGCCAGTCCGTCGTCGGCCAGCCAGGGCAGCATGCCGGGGTGCTGCTGGCCCTGGCCGGAGAACACGAGGGCATAGCTCATCGCGCGGGCGGGGCGATGCGCTCGATCCAGCAGGCGGCGGCCAGCAGGTCAGCCGTACCGCCGGGCGAGAGCCAGCGCGCGACGAAATCGCGGCCGATGGCATGCGCCGCCTCCAGCCCGCCGGGCCGGGCCGCACCGCCTGCGGCCAGGAAGTCGCGCGCGCAGGCCTGGGCATGGCGCAGGCCCTGCAGGCCGCCCCGGTGCGCGAGGTTGCTGTCGTCCAGCACGGCCATCACGGCGAACAGCGTGTCCAGCCGCGCGGCCTGGGCGCCGAGCCCGCGGGCCCGCGCGGCACGCAGCGCCGGCACCGCGGTATCGAACAGCACCGGAAAGCCGAGCGCCGCCTCCTCGGCCGCGCCGCGCAGGCCGTGGCGGCGCGCGGCGATGCCGCCCGGCAGCCGTGGTGCCCGCTGTGCCCGTGCGACCAGTGCCGCGCCCCAGCGCTCCCGGAGCATGGCGCGCAGGGCCTCGGGCCGCAGGGGAGCGCCAGCGCGCGCCAGGGCGCCGGCCGCCGCGCACAGCAGGCCCAGCGTGAAGATCGCGCCCCGGTGGGTGTTCACGCCGCCGGTGGCCGCCGCCATGCGGGCCTCGGCGTCAATGCCGCAGCGCTCCAGCGCGGGGAACGCTGCATCGGCGTGGCCCAGCGCCGCGATGCGCACGAAGTAGCCGCGCAGCGCGAACAGGCTGCGAAGGAAAGTGCTGGCGTCCATGTCGGCGTGGCTGCCGTTGTCGGTGAGCGTCACCAGCCCGGGCTTGGGCGAGAGGGCCAGTTCGTCGTGGAGCGCGAGCGTGGCGGCACGGCCGATGCCCTGCGGCGCAAGGCAGGCCTGCCCGGGCAGGGGCGCGATCCGCCGCGCAGCGCCGCTCATGGCGCGGCCTCCGCGGTGGCTTCCCGGTCGGGCCAGAACGCCCCGTGCGCGATGTGCGCGCCGCCGATGCGCTTGACCAGCAAGGAAGCGGTGCGCCCCGTGCGCCAGGCGCTCCATTCGCGCCAGGCTACGGCGGCGCCGTCGGGGAACATGACTTCTCCGTCGAGCCGCAGCGGTGTTTCCGGAAAGGCCAGCAGCCGCTCGGCCACCGCATCGGCCTGCGCGGGTCCGGACACGGCGATGCACAGGTCGGTATCGGAGCCGGCGCGCAGGTGGTCCAGCCCGGTGATGAGCTGCCAGCCGTGGCTGCCGTAGATGCGGGCGGGCGCGCCGCTGTCGGCGAGGTCGGCGCACAGCCGGTCCCAGGCGTCGCGGGAGCCGGGCGGCAGCAGGGGCCGGGCGCGCGTCGCGGGCGGAAACGCGTCGAAATACAGGATGTCCGTGCGCGGGACCCGCAGCGCCAGCCGGCACCGGCCCCAGCGGCCGGGTGCGGGCAATCCCAGCGCGAGGGTGCCGGCGTGCCCGGGCGGCTGGGTGGCCACGACGAGCGGCAGGCGCCGGGCGGACCAGTGGGCCAGGCAGTCGTGCGTGGCGGCATCCCGTCCGCCGGCGAGCTGGCGCTGCCAGCCGGCGTCGGACAGGTAGGCCAGTTGGTGGCGCTGCAGGGGCGCGGTGGCGGGCGGCATGGCGCGACCGGGCCCGTTCAGACGGCGTCCAGCACGCGCTGCGCCACTGCGGCGGCCAGCCGGCGGCCGCCGCGCGCGGCGCCATCCCCGGCGCGCGTGTCCTCGGTGGGAGCCTGCGCCAGGGCCTCGCGCAGCGCGGCAGGCAGGTCCCCCCGCCACAGCGAGCGCACGCCGCCCATGGCCACGTAGTTGTCCACGCCGGGTGCGAACACGGGGTTGGATTGCGACAATTCCGACAGCATCGCCTCGGGCAGCTTGGTCACGCGGGCCATCGCGGGAATGCGCATCACGCGGATCTCGGCCTCGGGCAGCGCATCGCAGGCGTCGGCGATCAGCCCCGAGGTGATGAAGCCGCCCGAGAGCGCCTGGTCATAGACCAGCCCGAGCACCCGGTGTCCCTGGCGCCGCGCGCAGTCGATGGCCAGTCCCAGGTGCGCCATGGCGCGGTTGATGCCGAGCAGTTCGTCGCGCCGCCGCAGTTGCTGGCCCTGCGTGTCGATGAGCAGCAGGATGGGCCGGCCCGGATGGCGGGCCACGGTGTCGAGCACCACGCGGGCCTGCGCCAGCGCCAGCCGCACGCCGATGGGCGCATGGTTCGTGGTGCCGACCACGGCCAGCGTCCGGCCGTCGAAACCGGGCGTGCCCGAGAGCAGGTCGCCATCGGCCGTGATGCCGTGGCCGGGGCCGAAGAGTTGTTCGGCCAGGGTATTCCATTGCATGGGGGATTCCTCGTTCGGTCGTCAGGCGGTGCGCAGCGCCTGCACGGCGGCCACGTCCAGGTCGGGCACGCGGGCGGCATCGGCCACGCCCAGGGCCTGCCAGAGCGCGGTGGCCTCGTCGGCCGGTGCGCCGTCCGGCAGGTGCTCCAGGGCGGCCATGCGCGCGGCGAGCAGCGCATGCTCGGCCTCCAGGGTCTGCCGGTCCACGGGCCGGGCGCCGCCGCCGGGAGCGCGCATGGCGTCGATGGCGGCGGCGCGGAAAGCCGCCACGTCGTCCTCGACCAGCGCATCGCAGTCGCCCGTGAGCCAGCGGTGCTTACCGCCGCTGGTGCGCCAGACCAGGGCGCGGTCGCGCGCGTCGTACTCCTCCACGCCGTGCGAGGCCTCGATCACCTCGGGGCCCGACATGGCGAGCCGGCCCACGTCGCTCATCACCACGTGGTCGGCGCAGCGCGCCACGATGCCCATGCCGCCGAAGCAGCCGTTGGCGCCTCCGATGAGCACGATCACCGGGATGCCGGCGGCCCGCGCGTCCAGCACGGCGCGCATCACCTCCGACACGGCGATCAGGCCCGCGTTGGCCTCGTGCAGCCGCACTCCGCCCGATTCGGCCAGCAGCAGCACGGCCGCGGGCCGGTCGCGCAGCGCGCGCCGCAGCAGGCCCGTGAGCTTGGCGCCGTGCACCTCGCCCACGCCGCCGCCCATGAACTCCCCCTCCTGCGCGGCCACGAAGACGGGCCGGCCCCCCAGCGTGGCGCGGCCGATGGCCACGCCGTCGTCGAAGGCCGAAGGCACGCCCAGCTGCGCCAGGTGCGGGCTGGTCAGGCGTTCGGCCGGCGGCAGCCATTCATGGAAACTGCCGGCGTCCAGCAGGTGCGCCAGGCGCTCGCGCGCGCTGCATTCCGCATAGCTCAGGCCCATATCCGTGCTCCCGGCAAGGCGGCCACGGCCTGGTCGAGCCGCAGTCCCACCACGGCGGGCGTGGCGCCCATGTCGTTGATGGACAGGCGCACGCCGGCCAGCGGGTGGCGCGCGTGGAAGTCGTCCAGCACCGCCTGCCAGATGGGGCCGAAGCCGCGCGCCGAGGTGTCCACGCGCACGGCGCACCCGGAGCCGCCGGTGGATTCGAGCAGCACTTCGAGGTTGCCCGAGCCGACCACGCCGACCAGCACCGGCGAGAAGGCGCCGGCCGGCCGGCCGCCGGAGAAAGAGAATTCGAGGGTTTCGAGCCCCGCGGGGATGTCGCTCATTCTTGGCTCCTTGGAACGTGTTCAGTGGTTTTTTGGGAGAACACGGTCTTACCAGTTGCGGAAGCGCCGGGGCGGCTGGTAGAGCCCGCCCGAGGCGCGCACGAGGTCGCGCATGCTGCGCGCGGCCAGCAGGTTGCGCGTGGCATCGCGCGGATCGATGCCCAGGTCCTGGGGGCGGCGGATGACGCCGCGGTCGCGCAGGTTCTCCACCGCGCGCTTGTCGCGCGCCAGGCCCACGGCGGTGTAGCCGGCCACGCCGCGGATGGCCTGCTCGCGCTCCTCGTCCGTGCGGCACAGCAGCAGGTTGGCGATGCCTTCCTCGGTGAGGATGTGGGTCACGTCCTCGCCGTAGATCATGATGGGCGGCAGGTCCATGCCCGTCTGCTCCTGCAGCGTCCAGGCATCGAGCCGTTCGACGAAGGCGGGCTGCATGTGCTCCCGGAAGGTCTCCACCATCTGCACCACGAGTTTTTGCCCGCGCGGCGTGCCGGCCGCGCCGCTGCGGCCCGCGCGCGCCTCGCGCCCGGCCTGCAGCCAGGCGGCGCTGGCGTGCCGGCGCCCGCGCGCGTCGGCGCCCATGTTGGGCGCGCCGCCGAAGCCGGCGATCCGGCCCAGTGTGGCGGTGGAGCTGTTGCCGTGCAGATCGATCTGCAGCGTGGAGCCGATGAACAGGTCGCAGGCATAGTGGCCGGCGGCTTGGCAGAAGGCGCGGTGGCTGCGCAGGCTGCCGTCGGGGCCGGTGAAGAACACGTCGGAGCGCGCGCGGATGTAGTCCTCCATGCCCAGTTCGGAGCCGAAGGAGTGCACCGATTCCACCCAGCCCGCCTCGATGGCCGGAATCAGCGCCGGATGCGGGTTGAGCGCCCAGTGCCTGGCGATCCGGCCTTTCAGGCCCAGCGATTCGCCGTAGGTGGGCAGCAGCAGCTCGATGGCGGCGGTGTCGAAGCCGATGCCGTGGTTCAGCCGCTGCACGCCGTAGCCGGCATAGATGCCCTTGATGGCCATCATCGCCATGAGCACCTGGATCTCGCTGATCTGCGCCGGATCGCGCGTGAACAGCGGCTCGATGAAGTGCGGGCGCGGCGCCTGCACGACGAAGCTCACCCAGCCGGCCGGGATGTCCACCCGCGGCAGCGGGGTGCTGCGCCCATCGACCATTTCATTGACCTGTGCGATGACGATGCCGCCCGAGAAGGCCGTGGCCTCCACGATGGCGGGCGTGTCCTCGGTGTTGGGCCCGGTGTAGAGGTTGCCCTCGGCGTCGGCGGCCTGCGCGGCGATCAGCGCCACCCGGGGCGTGAGGTCGATGAAGTAGCGCGAGAACAGTTCCAGGTAGGTGTGGATGGCGCCGATCTCGATGCGCCCGGCCGAGGCCAGCCGCGCGATGCGCGCGCCCTGTGGGCCCGAGAAGCTGAAGTCGAGCTTCGAGGCGATGCCGTTCTCGAACACGTCCAGGTGCTGCGGCAGCGCCAGCACCGACTGCACCATGTGCAGGTGGTGCACGCGCTCGGGGTCGAGCGACACCAGCGCGTCGGCCAGGAAGTCGGCCTGCTTCTGGTTGTTGCCTTCGAGGCAGACGCGGTCGCCGGGTTCGAGCACGGCTTCGAGCAGCGTGCCGATGGCCGACGCATCGACCCGCTTGCCCGCCAGCGGCGTGCCTCGCTCGGCCAGCGCGCGATCGGCCCGCGCGAGCCGGGCGGCGCGGTCGTCGGCGCGGGTGTTCCAGTCTCTGGGGTTCATGGCTGTGGAATGAAAGGGGAAGGGGTGGAAGAACGGGGCGGCGGACAGGGCGCTACAGCACCACGAACAGCAGCCACACCGCCACGGGGGCGATGAGGGTGACGGCGGCGCCATAGACCATGAGCTGCCGGAAGAACCTGTCGCGGTCGATGCCGCGCGCATTGGCCAGCACCAGGGCGCCGTTGGTCGAGAAGGGGCTCACGTCGACGATGGTGGAGGACACGGCCATGGCCGCGATGAAGCCGACCGCCCCCACACCGCCGTCGCCCTGCAGGAAGGGAACGGCCAGCGGGATCAGCGAGCCCAGCACCGCGGTGGACGATGCGAAGGCGGACACCACGGCACCCACGAAGCACAGCAGCAGCGCGGCCATCAGCGGCGAGGTGAGTCCCGCGACGCTGTGGCCCACGAAATCGATGGTGCCCATCTTCTCCATCACGCCCACGTAGGTGCTCACGCCCACGATGAGCATGATCTCGGGCCACGACACCTGACCCAGCGCGCGTTTCTGCAACTGGGGCGCCATGAGCGTGAGCAGCAGGCCGATGGTGATGGAGACGAAGCCGATGTCCTGCCGGAAGAACAGCGTCAGCACGGCCAGCGCGAGCAGTCCGAGCACGGTGGCGGCCTGGTACCAGCGTGCGCCCTGCGCTCCGGGCTCGGTGGAGGCCGCGTCCATCAGGGAATCGCCGGTGCCGCCCGGCCGGTCGGCGGTGCGGCGCTCCTCGCTCAGCGACTCGCCCTCGGCATCGCCATAGGCCTGGGCGCCGCCCTGGCCGTGGGCCACCGGGGGCAGCCCGAACGCCGCATCCGAGCCATCCGCGCCGGCCCGCTTGCGCATCAGCCGCATGCCGCCCATCAGGCAGAACAGCAGCAGCGCCACGGCCAGGTTCACGGTGAAGCTCGCCGCCATGGTGGCGATTTCGTTGAGCGGCAGGCCGGCCTTGGCCACGATCTTGTTCGTGATGCCGCCATAGATGCTGATCGGAGAGAAGCCTCCGCCCTGCGCGCCATGGATCACCATGAGGCCCATGAGTAGCGGGTTGATGCGGTAGCGCGCCGCGAAGCCCAGCGCGATGGGCGCGATGATGGCCACGGCCGCCGGGCTCACGGCGCCCACCGACGTGAGCGCCGCGGCGATGAGGAACATGATCCACGGGATGGCTGCGATGCGCCCGCGCACCGCGCGCACCGCCAGCCGCACCAGCCAGTCGATGGTGCCGTTGTTCTGCGCCAGCGCGAACAGGTAGGTGATGCCCACCAGCGTGAGGAACAGATCGGCCGGGAAGCCGCCCAGGATGGCCTTGGCGTTCATGCCGGCCGCCAGTGTGCCCACGAGGAACGCGCCGACGAACGCGATCACCCCCATGTTGACGGGCAGTACCGTTGCGACGATGAACATGCCTGCGAGCACGCTAATGGATACCCAGTGGGAAGTCATGGAACCTTGTCTCCTGCCGTGGTGGAAGAGCCGTTGATCGGCGCTCCGTTTGTTGTGCTGGAGACGATAGGGAACTGCCCCGGCCCGATCAATGCCAGGGCGCGCGCGATCTTTCCGCTGGCTGAAACGATCCGGGCGCGGTTCAGGCCAGCGTGACCTTGGCACCCCGGCACACGGCCAGCAGGGCGAGCAGGTTCGGGTCGCGCTCGCGGGTGCGCAGGAAGTGCAGGCCGATGGCCTGGCGCATGCGGTAGCGCGGCTGCAGCGGAATGAGTTTCACGTGGGGCGGCAGGGCGCCGCGCACCCGCCCGGGCAGCAGGGTGCAGCCCACGCCGCCGCCCACCAGGTTCATCAGCGAGAAGATGTCCCCGGTCTGCATCACCACGTCGGGGGTGAAGCCGGCCATGCGGAAGGTTTCCATGAAACCCTGGTAGGTGGCGAAGCCTTCGGTGAGGCTCACGAAGCGCTCATGGCGGCAGGCCGCCAGATCGACGGGCTCGCCGGGCGGATGGAACGAGTCCGCGGGTGCGGCGAAGAAGATGTCGTCCTCGAACAGCGGCTCCGACTCGATGTCGGGCGCGTCGCCGGGGGAGGCCATCAGCGCGGCGTCGATGGCGCCTTCGCGCAGCTTGCGCAGCAGGTCGGCGTTGGAGCCCAGCACCAGGTCGGTCTGGACCTCGGGCAGGCGGGTCTGGGTGCCCACCACGATGGCCGGCACCGTGCGGCTGGTCAGCGAATAGAGCGAGCCGATGCGCAGCCTGTCGGAGGCATAGCCGGCCACGGCCCGCGTGGCGCGGATGCCCCGCTCCAGCGTGGCCAGCAGCTCGCGCGCCACCTCGGCCAGGTGGTGCGCGGCATCCGTGGGGTGCAGGTTGCGCCCTTCATGGCGAAAGAGCCGGCAGCGCAGCGAGTCTTCCAGCGAATGCAGCGCCCGGTGGACGCTGACCGCGCTGATGTCCAGGCCCTCCGCGGCGCGTGCCAGGTTGCCGGTCTCCAGGAAGGCCAGCAGGATGTGCAGCTTGCGCAGCGTGATTTCGTCATCGGGGCGTTGGGGCAGGGCCATGCGGAGGGCTCGATCGGAATCCGGACGGCGCGATTGCAGCACAGTATTGCGGAGCGTCCGCCAGGACCGCCGGCGCGCGGCGCGGCGAGGTTCAGGCGCTGCCCGCCGGTGGGGCGGAATCCTCGCCCGCCAGGGGCAGGTCCGCCGGGGCGGCGGCGCGTTCCTGCCGCTCCTTGGCCATCTGCTCCACCAGCTGCTGGCGGCCCTGCTTGGCCACCGCGATCATTTTTGCGCGGTCCTTGTGGTGCGGGTACATGCGGTCGGCCAGCGCGACGTTGTGCTTGCGGAAGCGGTTCGCGAGCGCTTCGGCCTCGGCGGCGGGCAGGCCCACCAGTTCCAGCACCGTGCGCGCGCTTTTGAGGCTGGACTCGAACACCTCGCGCTCCACGCGCTCCACGCCCAGGTCGCGCAGCGCGTTCCAGTGCGTCACGTCGCGCGCGCGGGCCACGATCTCCAGTTGCGGGAAGTGCTTGCGCGCGGTCTTCACGATCTTGAGCGACTGCTCGGTGTCGTCCACCGCCACCACCAGCACGCGCGCCTGCGCGGCACCGGCGATGCGCAGCAGGTCGAGCCGCGTCGCGTCGCCGTAGAACACCCGGTAGCCGAAGGTGTGCGCCACTTCCAGCATCTCCACGCTGTGGTCCAGCACGGTGGCGGGCACGCCCTGGGCCAGCATCATGCGCGCCACGATCTGGCCGTAGCGGCCGAAGCCCGCGATGATGACCGGCGCCTCCTGCGGCTCCGAGATCTCTTCCACCGCCGGGGGTGCCCGGTCCTTCAGGCGCGCATAGCGGCGCAGCAGCACCCGGTCGAGCGCGGTGAGCAGCAGCGGGCTCAGCAGCATCGACAGCGCCACCGCCCCGATCAGCAGCGAAGCCGTCTCGGCCGGAATCGCTCCGGCACCCGCGCCGGTCTGGAACACCACGAACGCGAATTCGCCGCCCTGCGCGAGCAGCAGCGTGAACACCGGACGCTCCTGGTAGGCCATGCCGGTGGCGCGCGCGAGCGCATAGATCACCGCGCCCTTCACGGCAAGAAACCCGAAGAGCAATGCGAGCATGGTCCACGGCGAGCGCATCAGCACGCCGAAGTCGATGGTCATGCCCACGGCCATGAAGAACAGGCCCAGCAGCAGGCCCTTGAAGGGCTCCAGGTCGGTTTCGAGTTCGCGGCGGTATTCGCTCTCGGCCAGCAGCACGCCGGCAAGGAAGGCGCCCAGCGCCATCGACAGCCCCACGGCCAGCATTAGCATGGCCGTGGCCACCACCAGCAGCAGCGCGGCGGCGGTGAAGATCTCCGGCGTGCGGCTGCGCGCGATCCAGCGCAGCAGCGGGCGCAGCAGCAGGCGCCCGCCCAGCACGATGCCGCCCACCACGCCGACGATCTTGGCCGCCTCCAGCGCGAGGCCGCTGGCCGTGTGCGGCTGGGCCGCACCCGCCGCACCTTCGGCGCCCGCGCCGAGCAGCGGCAGCAGCGCGAGGATCGGGATCGCCGCCACGTCCTGGAAGAGCAGGATCGAGAACGCCTTCTGTCCGCTGTCCGTGCGCATCAGGTTGCGCTCGCCCAGCACCTGCAGCGCGATCGCTGTGGACGACAGCGCCAGCCCCAGCGCGCCCACCAGCGCGATGCGCCAGGGCAGGCCGCACGCCCAGGCAGCGGCCCACAGCAGGGCGGCGCAGCCCAGCACCTGCGCGCTGCCCAGGCCGAAGATGGGCCGGCGCAGGCTCCAGAGCCGGCTGGGCTGCAGTTCCAGCCCCACGAGGAACAGCATCAGCACCACGCCGAATTCCGCGAAATGCAGGATGTCCTGCACATTGCTCACGAGGCCCAGTCCCCAGGGACCGATGGCGATGCCCGCCGCGAGGTAGCCGATGATCGCGCCCAGCCCGAGCGCGCGTGCGATGGGCACCGCCAGCACGGCGGCGCCGAGGTAGAGGAAACCGTAGGTGAGCCAGGTGGGTGCGTGGGCCATGGGCGCGGTGGTGGCGTCGGACGGGATGGGGCGGACGGGAGCGGGGCTGCAGGCCGGGGAAAAGTGCGGACCGCGTGCGGCCCGGCGTGCTCCGGCCGATTGTGCACCGGTAACATCCAGCCTCCACGGCCGCGCCGTGCGCCCGTCCCCTCCGTTTCCTTCTTTTCCCTTCCTTCTGCAGCAACCCATGGACCTTCAACCCTGGCTCGCCTTCCTGGCCGCCGCCTGCCTCATCGCCCTCTCGCCCGGTTCGGGTGCCGTGCTGTCCATGAGCCACGGGCTCGCCTATGGCGTGCGCCGCACGGGCGCCACCATCCTCGGCCTGCAACTGGGCCTGCTCCTGGTGCTGGTGATCGCGGGGGCGGGCGTGGGCTCGCTGCTGCTGGCCTCCGAGGCGGCCTTCAGCGCCGTCAAGGTGATGGGCGCCTGCTACCTGATCTACCTGGGCTTCACGCAGTGGCGCGCGGGCGGCGCCTCCCTGCTGGACGAAGGCGCCGGCGCCCCGGCCGGTTCGTGGCGCAAGCGCTGCGCCACGGGCTTCCTCACCAACGCCACCAATCCCAAGGGGATCATCTTCATGGTGGCGGTGCTGCCGCAGTTCCTCACCGAAACCCGCCCGCTCTGGACGCAACTGCTGGCGATGGGCGCCACCATGGTGGCGGTGGACCTCACGGTGATGCACGGCTACGCGGCCGGAGCCAGCGCGCTGCGCCGCCTGCTCAAGAGCCCGCGCGCCGTGCGCAACCAGAACCGCGTGTTCGGCGGCCTGCTCATGGCCGTGGGCGCGGGGCTGTTCTTCGTCAAGCGCGGCGGCCAGCATGCCGCCTGATTTGCTATATATTTAATAGCAAACTATTGAATGAATCCGGCGGCATGGAGCGGTTTTTGCTCCAAACTCTTGTGCCGTCGCAACGGGGCGCTACCATCGGCGCTCCATACCGATCGAGTTCCGCTTTCGAGGAGTCGCACATGCCCGTGATCGCAGTGGCAAACCCCAAGGGGGGAGTCGGCAAATCCACGCTCGCCATGAATGTGGCCGGCTATTTCGCGAGCCAGGGCCACAGCGTCGCGCTGGGCGACCTGGACCCGCAGCAGTCCTCCCGCCTCTGGCGCAGCCTGCGGCCGCCGGCCGCCCGGCCCATCGCCGACTGGGACACCCCGGCGGGCACCGGGCTGCGCCCGCCGCAGGGTGCGACGCATGCGGTGCTCGACACCCCGGCCGGCCTGCACGGCGTATCGCTCAAGGAGGTCCTGAAGCTGGCCGACAAGGTGGTCGTGCCGCTGCAGCCGAGCATCTTCGACATCTACGCCACGCGCAGCTTCCTCGACGAGCTGGCCGCCCACCGGCAGGCCGCCCGCACCCGGATCGGCATCGTGGGCATGCGCGTCGATGCGCGCACCATCGCGGCCGACAAGCTGCAGGAGTTCGTCGAAAGCCTGGGCCTGCCCGTGCTGGGCATGCTGCGCGACACGCAGAACTACATCCACCTGGCGGCGCAGGGGCTGTCGCTCTTCGACGTGGCGCGCGGGCGTGTCGCGCGCGACCTGGAGCAGTGGCATCCCATCTGCGAGTGGCTCGGGCAGGACTGACCGCCTTCCCCGCGGCGCGCGCGCCGGCCGCGGCTGTCGCCTGTCCGACAAGCCGGGGGGCGGGCGGCGCACTACAGTGCGCTGCATGACACAAGGCCTCCACGCTCTCCCGTCGCCCCGGGGCTCCGCCCCTGCGGTCTGCGCTCTCCGTCCCTGGGGAGGCCGGCCATGAAACGGACTTTCCAGTCGTATTCGGAGCTGGCAGCCTGCGTGGGCAGCGAGGTGGCGGTGTCCGAATGGATCCCCGTCACGCAGGCCCAGGTGGACCAGTTCGCCGAGGCCACGGGAGACCACCAGTGGATCCATGTGGACCCCGAGCGCGCGGCGCAGGGCCCGTTCGGCGGCCCGATCGCGCACGGGTTTCTCACGCTGTCGCTGCTGCCGCGGTTCTTCGAGTCGTGCTTCGCCATCGAGGGCGCGCGCATGGGCGTCAACTACGGCCTCAACCGCGTGCGCTTCATGTCGCCCGTGCCGGTGGGCAGCCGGGTGCGCGCCCGGCTCACGCTGCTCGGCTGCGAGCCGCTGGCCCCCGACGGAGTGCAGATGACCTGGCAGGCCACCATCGAACGGGAGGGTGCCGACAAGCCCGCCTGCGTGGCCGAATCGCTCACGCGCAGCTACGGCGCGGCGCCCTGACCCGCCGCAGCGCCATCCCGGGCCCGCACGCAGCCAGCCCGCGCACAGAGAAAAAGCCCGCACGAATGGCTCCATGCGGGCTTTTTCTCCGGAGGGGCCGCCGCCAGCGCGGTGCGCCCCGGTGGCGCGTGGCTCAGTGGTCGCCGCTCAGGATGTCGTTCGAGCGGGCGGCTGCCACGGCTTCGGCACGCACCTGCTCGCGGGCCACGACCGGTGCGCGGTCGGCATTGCCCAGTGCCAGCGGCGCGGGAACGTCGCTCCAGTCGCCGCCGCGCGGCAGCGTGCCGTTCTTGCGGGAGGCCACCAGGTCGGCGATGACGGCTTCGCGCGTCAGCGTGCTGGGGGTGCTGGCGGTGGCGGGGTAGTTGGAGCCGTCGCCTTCCACGCGGGTGTCGGCCTGGGCTGCGAAGGCGCTCAGTGCGATGACGGCGGTGGCGGCGAGTGCGATGGGATGGCGGTTCATGGTGTGATCCTTTCTAGGCTGTCGTTCCGGGTCGTTGGGGAATGTCCGGGCAAGGCCGGCTTGCTTTCGGGAGAGAAGGCGCCGGTCTTGTCCTGCCTCGGTGAGCCCAACGGGTCGCTCATCGATGGGTTCGACTGTACGCAGGGTTAACCCCCAGAAAAACAGCACCCAAGGCAATGATTAATTCACGAAATTGAAATAATCTGCCTTCATCGCCATTTTTCATTTCAGCCATGGATAGATTGCTCACCATGCGCGTGTTCCAGGCCGTGGCCGACGAAGGCAGCTTTGCCGGCGCGTCCCGTGCGCTCGATCTATCGGCTGCGGCGGTCACGCGGCTGGTGGCCGATCTGGAGGGCCACATCGGCGCCCGGCTGCTGCAGCGCACAACGCGCAAGGTGTCGCTGACCGAGGCCGGGGAGGCCTATCTGCTGCGGGTGCGCAGCATCCTTTCCGACGTGGACGAGGCCTTTGCCGTGGCGCAGGCGCACACCTCGGAAATCGCCGGCGTGCTGCGGCTGCTGGCGCCGCCGGCGCTGGCGGTGCACATCCTGGCACCGCTCGTGGCGGGCTTCCGGCAGGCCCATCCGCGCGTCACGCTGGAGATCCACGTGGATTCCTCGCTCGACCCGCCGATCGGCGATTACGACGTGACGCTGCTCGGCGCGGACGAGCGGTTCAACGCCAACGTCATCGCCCGGCCCATCATCTCCATCGACGGCGTGATGTGCGCATCGCCCGAGTACCTGCGCGTCCACGGCGTGCCGCAGGAGCCCGAGGACCTGAAGCACCACCAGTGCCTGCTGCGGCGCCGGGCCGAGGTGCGGCCGGGCGTGGTGCGCCTGATCGAGCCGGGTGACGCCGGCCGTGTGGTGGAGGTGGCGGTGCAGCCCGTCTGCGTGGCCAACCACACCGACACGCTGCTGCACGCGGCGCTGGGGGGCGCGGGCATCAGCCCGCAGCCGCTCGACCTGGCCGCTCCCTACCTGCGCAGCGGGCGGCTGGTGCGCGTGCTGGCGCCCTGGACGACGGGGCGCTTCACCCTCTACGCCGCGCTGCCGAGCCGCAAGTTCATGCCGGCGCGCACGCGGGCATTCCTCGATTTCCTGAGCCAGGGCACGCGTCGGTCCATCGAAGAGGCCATGCAGGCGCCGTCCATGGCCTGACCCGGCGGTGCGGCCACCGGCCCACGGGGATCAGACCGGTGCGGGCAGCAGGAAGCTGTTCTGCCGCCAGGCCTCGTACACCGTCACCGCCACCGCGTTGGAGAGGTTGAGGCTGCGCTGCCCCGGCACCATCGGCAGGCGCAGCCGCTGCGCGGGGGGAAAGGCATCGCGCAATTCCGGCGGCAGGCCCCGGCTCTCGGCACCGAAAACGAACCAGTCGCCCCCCTGGAAAGTGCTCTCGTAGACCGTGTGCGCGCCGTGCGTGGTCATCGCGAAGATGCGTTCGGGGTTCGGTTGCGCATCCCGCAGGAAGGCGGTCCAGCCGGCGTGCAGGCGCACCTCGGCGTATTCGTGGTAATCGAGGCCCGCCCGTTTCATGAGCTTGTCTTCCATCGAAAAGCCGAGCGGCTCCACGAGGTGCAGGGTACAGCCCGTATTGGCCGCCAGCCGGATGGCATTGCCGGTGTTGGGCGGGATTTCGGGTTCGACGAGAACGATGTGGAACATGGCGGCTATTGTGTGCCGCGGCCCCGGGGCACCGCGCGGCCTCTCAAGGCACTTCGTAAAGAAAAGTTACAACCGTCGGGTTCGCATTGCGGGCCGCTTTGGTCTTCTCAGGGCGTGCGTGCCACCACGATGGCGCTGACCTCGGCCGCGCCGGCCTCGCGCAGCACGGCCGCGGCGGCGTGCAGCGTGGCGCCCGTGGTCATCACGTCGTCCACCAGCACGATGCGCCGGCCTGCGACGCGTTCGGCCCGCGCCGGCTCCACCGCGAAGGCGCCTTGCAGGTTGCGCAGGCGCTCCGCGCGCGGCAGGCTGCTCTGGGCCGGGGAGGCGCGCAGCCGCAGCAGGGTACGGGCATCGGCCCGCGCGGGTGCCAGAGCGCTCGCGAGCAGCGCCGCCTGGTTGAAGCCCCGCTCGCACAGACGCGCGGCGGCCAGGGGCACGGGCATGACGGCGTCCGCGGCGTCCAGCAGCGGCTCTGCCCAGGGCGCGCTGCGCACCAGCAGGGCGAGGCTGCCGGCCCACCCGGGGTCGGCACGGAATTTGAAGTCGGCCAGCGCGTCCGACCAGGGATAGCCGTAATCGACCGCGGCCACGCAGGCTGCGAGCGGCGGAGGGTGCCGCAGGCACTGCCCGCACCGGTGCACATCGGCCGGAACCGGGAGCGCGCAGGTCGCGCAGCGGTGGCGCGGCTGGGCGAAGCGCGCGGCGCACGCATCGCACACGCGCCGCGCCGGCCAGGCGCGGCAGACCGCGCACTGGCTAGGCATGGCCTGCACGGCGGAGGCCAGCCCGCCCGATATCCCTGAGATCCACCGCTTCCACATCGGCTCAATATACTGCCCGACCTGCTTTCCGCCCCGCGCCGATGTCCGAGCCTTCCGACCACCAGCTTCCTCCCACGATCGATCCGGTGGCCGCCGCTCGCTGGCATGCCTCCGCGCCCGGGCAGTCGCCCTGGCTGCACGAAGAAGTGGCCCGCCGCATGGAAGACCGGTTGCAGTGGATCCGGCAGGCGCCGGCCTCGTGGGCCCATTGGGACCCGGTGCGCGGCGGGCTCCAGGGCCATGCGCTCGTGGCGCAGCGCTATCCGGGCGCGGCCTGCTGGGTCGCGGAAACGGCCGGGCAGCACCTCCCCGTGGCGCGCAAGGCGCTGGAACGCCCCTGGTGGAGCCCCGGGCGGTGGTCTGCAGGCGCCCCGCATTTCGGGCTGCCTTCCGATGGCGGCGTGCAGATGCTCTGGGCCAACATGGCGCTGCACCTCGCCGCCGACCCCCAGGCGCTGATCGCGCGGTGGCACCGCGCCTTGGCCGTGGACGGCTACCTGATGTTCTCGTGCCTGGGCCCCGATACCGTGCGCGAACTGCACGGCCTGCATGCCGCCCTCGGCTGGCCCCCGGCCGGCCATGCGATGACCGACATGCACGACTGGGGCGACATGCTGGTGCAGGCCGGATTCGCCGAACCGGTGATGGACATGGAGCACATCACCCTGACCTTCGCCACGCCCGGGCGTTTGCTGCAGGAATTGCGCGAACTCGGGCGCAACCTGCACCCTGCGCGGTTTCCCGCGCTGCGGGGCCGGCGCTGGCGCGAACGGCTGGAGCAGGCGCTGGGCGACCGCCTCGCGAGCCCGGCGCATGGCGGCCAGCTGGCATTGACCTTCGAGGTCATCTATGGGCATGCCTTCAAGCCGGCCCCGCGCATGAAGGTGAGCGAGAGCAGCGCGGTGTCGCTGCAGGACATGCGCGCGATGCTTCTGCAGGGCCGCAAGCCCGCGCCCTGACCGGCGGGTCCGCCCAGCGCCCCTCGTGCTCCGTGCGGGCTGCGCGCGCGGGTCGCACGGCGGCGGGTTTTCCCGGGGCGGCACGGAGGGTGACCTGAATCAACCGCAAGCTACAATTTCCGGGCTATGGAGCCTGCCCGCCAGTGCGTTGCGCAACGGTAGGGCGCGCACACGCGGCACGGCCTGGCGCCCTGCGTGTGGCAAGGCGCATGGTGCCTTCCGCTGCACGGGCCGGCCGGCCTGTCGCACCCCCGCCTCCTTCTCTCTCATGGTTTGTACGGGGCCGGGCCGTGGATGGCGCCTCCGCTATTGCAATCGCGCCACGGGGACGGCATGCTGCGCAGTGCAGGCCTGCCCGCCCCCCGGCGGCAGGCCCGCAGAACAGGACAGGAGACACCCGCGTGGCGCCCGGAGCGCCGCGCGTTCGATGAGACCGGGTTCATGCGGAACCCGGGGCCTTGCGGACCCGCGCCGCCATGCCCCGGTGGTCGGAATCCGCATGCCCCAGGGCACGCCCGACCCCACGCGGGCGAGCCCCGGGAAAGGTAATTGAGGCTGAGAAGTGAGAACTATGAAGAAAAGCATTTCCAACCCGCTGGCTTCCCTGTTGCTGCTGTGCGGTGCATGGGTGGGTGGTGCCGCGCACGCCGTGCAGGATCTCCCCGGCGGGCCTGCCGTCAATCAGCTGAATCTCGCGCCTCCGGTCACGCGCATCGCCGAAGAGCAGCACTACCTGCACTGGATGATGCTCATCATCTGCACGCTGATCTTCGTGGGCGTGTTCGCGGTGATGTTCTATTCCATCTGGAAGCACCGCAAGTCCAAGGGCGCCAAGCCCGCCAATTTCCACGAGTCGGTCACCGTGGAAGTGATCTGGACCATCGTTCCGTTCATCATCGTGATCCTCATGGCGCTGCCGGCCACCAAGGTGCTCGTGGCGCAGAAGGACACCACCAACGCCGACCTCACGGTGAAGGTCACCGGCTACCAGTGGAAGTGGGGCTACGACTACATCACCGGCGAAGGGCAGGGGCTGGCCTACATCTCCACGCTCGACAGCAGCCACCGCCGGCTCTCCGACAGCGGCAAGGTCGCCGATGCGCCGGTGGACTACCTGCTCAAGGTGGACAACCCGCTGGTCGTGCCGGTGGGCAAGAAGGTGCGGGTCATCACCACGGCCAACGACGTGATCCATTCGTTCATGGTGCCGGCCTTCGGCATCAAGCAGGATGCGATCCCCGGCTTCGTGCGCGACACGTGGTTCCGCGCGGAGAAGGTGGGCGATTACTACGGCCAGTGCGCCGAGCTTTGCGGCAAGGAGCATGCCTACATGCCCATCCACGTGAAGGTGCTCTCCGCGGCCGACTACACGCAGTGGGTGGCCGGCGAGAAGAAGAAAGCCGCCGCCAAGGCGGACGATCCGAACAAGGTCTGGACCCTGCCCGACATCCTGGCGCGCGGCGAGAAGGTCTACGCCGCCAACTGCGCGGCCTGCCACCAGGCCAACGGCAAGGGTGCCGGCCCCATCAAGCCGCTCGACGGCTCGGCCATCGTCAAGGACGAAGACCACGCCAAGCAGATCCAGATCGTGCTCAAGGGTGCGGCCGGGGGCGCCATGCCGTCCTGGGCGCAACTGAGCGACACCGACATCGCGGCCGTGGTGAGCTACACGAAGAACGCCTGGTCCAACAAGACCGGCCAGATCGTCCAGCCTTCGGAAATCGTGGCGCAGCGCGGCAAGTGAGCGGCAACCGTTCCACGCACGTCCTGAGCAGAACAGCTAAAGCATTGAGGAATCCGACATGAGCGCAGTTCTCGACAACACCGGGCATGGCGCCGGCCACGCGCACGACCCCCATGACCATGCGCACCATGGCCCGACGGGCTGGCGCCGCTGGGTGTTCGCCACCAACCACAAGGACATCGGCACGCTGTACCTGCTGTTCTCGTTCACCATGCTCATGGTGGGCGGCGTGCTCGCGTTGCTGATCCGCGCGGAGCTGTTCCAGCCGGGGCTGCAGCTCGTGAACCCCGAGCTGTTCAACCAGCTCACCACGATGCACGGCCTCATCATGGTGTTCGGCGCCATCATGCCGGCCTTCGTCGGCTTCGCGAACTGGATGATCCCGCTGCAGATCGGCGCATCCGACATGGCCTTCGCGCGCATGAACAACTTCAGCTTCTGGCTGATGATTCCCGCGGCCATCATGCTGGTGACCTCGTTCCTCATGCCGGGCGGTGCCCCGGCGGCGGGCTGGACGCTCTATGCCCCGCTGACGCTGCAGATGGGTCCGTCGATGGATGCCGGCATCTTCGCGATGCACATCCTGGGCGCTTCGTCGATCATGGGCTCGATCAACATCATCGTGACCATCCTGAACATGCGCGCGCCCGGCATGACGCTGATGAAGATGCCCATGTTCTGCTGGACCTGGCTCATCACCGCCTACCTGCTGATCGCCGTGATGCCCGTGCTGGCCGGCGCGATCACGATGACCCTGACCGACCGCCATTTCGGCACGAGCTTCTTCAACCCCGCGGGCGGCGGCGACCCGGTGATGTACCAGCACATCTTCTGGTTCTTCGGCCACCCCGAGGTCTACATCATGATCCTGCCGGCCTTCGGCATCATCAGCCAGATCGTGCCCGCCTTCAGCCGCAAGAGGCTCTTCGGCTACGCGTCGATGGTGTATGCCACCTCGTCCATCGCCATCCTGTCGTTCATCGTGTGGGCCCACCACATGTTCACCACGGGCATGCCGGTCACGGGCCAGCTCTTCTTCATGTACGCGACCATGCTGATCTCGGTGCCCACGGCCGTGAAGATCTTCAACTGGATCGCCACCATGTGGCGCGGCTCGATGACCTTCGAGACGCCCATGCTCTTCGCCGTCGGGTTCATCTTCGTGTTCACGATGGGCGGCTTCACGGGCCTGATCCTCTCGATGGCCCCGATCGACATCCAGCTGCAGGACACCTACTACGTGGTCGCCCACTTCCACTACGTGCTGGTGGCCGGCTCGCTGTTCTCGATGTTCGCGGCCTATTACTACTGGGCGCCGAAGTGGACGGGCGTGATGTATTCCGAGCGGCGCGGCCAGATTCACTTCTGGGGCTCGCTCATCACCTTCAACATCACCTTCTTCCCGATGCACTTCCTGGGCCTGGCGGGCATGCCGCGCCGCTACGCAGACTACCCAATGCAGTTCGCCGACTTCAACATGGTCGCTTCGATCGGTGCCTTCGGCTTCGGACTGATGCAGGTGTATTTCTTCCTGGCCGTCGTGGTGCCCGCGATGCGCGGCAAGGGCGAGCCGGCACCGCAGCGCCCCTGGGAGGCGGCCGAGGGCCTGGAGTGGGAAGTGCCGTCGCCCGCGCCTTTCCACACCTACGAAACCCCGCCCAAGCTCGATGCCTCCGCGACCCGCGTGATCGGCTGAACCCCAGCGACGACCCACACCACGAGAACCCGGCATGACCCCTCCCGACCGGAAAAAAGCCAACCTGCGCATGGGGCTCATCCTGGCGAGCATCGCGGTGGCGTTTTTCGTGGGCTTCATGGTCAAGATGGCCTGGAAGCTATGAGCCACCGCATGAGTCGCTTCGCGCCTTCCCTCCGCAGGGGGGCACCGCCCGTGGCCCGGCCAAGCCGGTTCCACGGCGTCTGCCGGCGTGGCCTGCTCCATGGCCAGCGGATGGGTGTGGCCATGTCGGTCTTCTGCGGCGTGCCCGTGGCGCCAGGCGAAGGAGACGTCGCATGAGCCTGCGGCGCGAAAACTTCCGCATGGTGGGCAAGCTGGCCGTGATCTCGGTGGGCATGTTCGCGTTCGGCTATGTGCTCATACCGATCTACAAGCACATCTGCGAGGTGACGGGGATCAACATCCTCTCGCTGTCGGAGCGGCAGGTGCCCGGCAACGGCGTTGCGGGCCGCGACGTGAAGCTGCCCGCCAACACGCAGGTGGACAAGAGCCGCACCATCACGGTCGAGTTCGATGCCAACGCCCGCGGGCCGTGGGATTTCAGGCCCGCCAAGCATTCGCTGCAGGTGCATCCCGGCGAACTCGCGACCGTGATGTATGAGTTCCAGAACGTGCAGAACCGCCGGATGGCGGCGCAGGCCATTCCGAGCTATGCGCCGCGGCAGGCCGCAGCGCACTTCAACAAGCTGGAGTGCTTCTGCTTCAGCCAGTACACGCTGGAGCCCGGAGAGAAGCGCGAGTGGCCCGTGGCCTTCGTGGTCGATCCGAGGCTGCCCAAGGACGTGACCACGATCACGCTTTCGTACACCTTCTTCGAGGTCGGGGGCAAGACCCCCGCGGCGCCGGCCACCGTGTCCGCCGCACCGCAGGCCCATGAGGAGGCGGGGTCATGACGGGCTCCCGCCACGATGCTTCGCCGCCGCCCCGCGCCGCAGCTCCTGCGCCGCACGCGCGCAAGGGTTCGCTGTGGCGCACGGTGCGCGCGGTGGGTTGGTCGCTGCTGGGCATCCGCAAGGGTGCCGAGTACCAGCAGGACATGGAGCGCATCAATCCGCTGCACATCATCGCGGTGGGGCTCATCGCCATCGCGCTGATCGTGGGCGGCCTCATCGCGCTCGTGAACTGGGTGGTGTAGCCACCGACCGCGAACCCACGAGAGACCACCGATAAAAAGGAAAGAGACAGGAGCCAGCAATGAGTGCATCAACCCCCCAGGGCGCCACGCCGTACTACTACGTTCCCGCCGAGTCGCGCCACCCGGTCATGGCGGCGGCCGGCCTGTTCTTCGTGATCCTCGGCGCCGGGCAATGGGTCAACGGCCACGACTGGGGCAAGGTTTCGCTGCTCTTCGGCCTCGTATGGTGGCTGTTCGTGCTGTACCAGTGGTTCCGCGATGCGGCCCGCGAGAGCGAAGGGGGGCTCTACAGCCGCAAGATCGACCTGTCATACCGCTGGAGCATGAGCTGGTTCATCTTCTCGGAGGTGATGTTCTTCGGAGCATTCTTCACCGCCCTGTGGTGGGCGCGCTCGCATTCCGTGCCGGCCCTGGGCAGCCTCGACAACGCGCTGCTGTGGCCCGATTTCAAGGCCGTGTGGCCCAGTCTGGCGGCCGGCGCCACGGCCTCGCCGGCCGGCATCGTGGAGCCCTTCCAGACCGTGGGCCCGTTCTGGCTGCCCACGATCAACACGGCACTGCTGCTGACCTCGGGCGTGACGCTCACCATCGCCCACCATGCGCTGCGCGAGAACCACCGCAGCCGCGCGGTCGGCTTCATGTGGGCCACGGTGATCCTGGGTTTCGTGTTCCTCTGCGTGCAGGGCTACGAGTATTTCCACCTCTACACCGAGCTGAACCTCAAGCTCAGCTCGGGCGTGTTCGGCTCCACGTTCTTCATGCTCACGGGGTTCCACGGCTTTCACGTGTTCGTGGGCATGCTCATGTTGCTGTTCATCACGCTGCGCCTGCAGAAGGGCCATTTCACGGCGGAGCGGCACTTCGGTTTCGAAGGCGCCGCCTGGTACTGGCACTTCGTCGACGTGGTGTGGCTGGGGCTGTACGTTCTGGTGTACTGGTTCTGAACACCCTGCGGGCCGCGGGGTGGCTTGGCAAAAAAGCGCCGCAAGGCGCTTTTTTGCCGTGTGCGGCGTTCGCTGCAGGCTGCCGGCCGGGCCGTGGGCAGCCTCGCCTTGCGGTCAGCGGCCGACCGGCAGGCCCGTGGGCTGGATGTAGCCCAGCTTCCACGCGGCCAGCAGGCACAGGAAGAGCACAATCGACAGCCCCACGCGCACGGCGAGGGCGCGCGCCATGTGGCTGCCGCGGGCCTTGTCGTTGCGCCCGGTGCGCATCATGAAGAAGAGCGCGGACGCAAGGCTCGCCAGAATGGCCAGGAAGGCCAGCACCACGACGTATTTCATGGAGACCATTATCCGCAAGCTCCCCGATCGAACCAGCGGTTTCCGGCCGGACTGGCGCTTCTGGTGCATCACCGTGGCGGCGATCGCGGCCATGGCTGCCACGGCGGCGCTCGGCCGCTGGCAGCTCTCCCGCGCGGCGCAGAAGGAGGCATGGCAGGCCTCGGTCGAGGCCCGGCAGGCCCGGCCCGCGGTGGCGCCCGCGGCCCTGGCTGCGCTGCCTTCGGAGGCCCCGGCCTCCGGACCGGCGGCGGCCCCGGAGGACGCCGCTGGTGCGGGCCCGCTGGACGACCCGCTCGTGCACCGAGCGGCAGCACTGCAAGGCCGTTGGCTGTCGCAATACACCGTGTTCCTCGACAACCGGCAGATGCACGGACGCCCCGGCTTCTTCGTGCTCACGCCCCTGCAACTCACTGCGCCGGGGGCGGAGGGCGCGGTGGTGCTCGTGCAGCGCGGATGGGTTCCGCGCGATTTCCTGGACCGCACCCGACTGCCCGACGTACCTTCTCCCGCAGGCGAGGTCGAAGTGCGGGGCCGCATCGCGCCCCCGCCGTCGCGCCTGTATGAGCTGGGCCATGCCGGGGCCGCCGCAGGTGCCGAGGGGTCTTCCCGCATCCGGCAGAATCTCGACATGGCGGCCTACCGTGCCGAAACAGGGCTGGCGCGGCTCGCGCCGCTCACGGTGCTGCAGACCGGCGGTTCCGAGGGCACGCTCCAGCGCGACTGGCCGGTCATCGATGCCGGGGTCGCCAAACACTACGGCTACGCCTTCCAATGGTTCGGGCTCTGCGCCCTCGTGGCAATCCTCTATGTCTGGTTCCAAATCGTCCGACGCTTCCTTCGCCCAGGCCGCCAGCCGTCCCCCTGAGGCGGGCGAGTCCGATGCCGCCCATCCGCTGGGCCTGAGCGTGCATGGCCTGCCCGCCACGGGCGAGGCCATCGCCGCGCTGGAAACGCGCTCGCGCCAGGGCCGCTGGAAGATGCTCGGCGTGCTGCTGGTGTGCGCAGCGCCCGTCATCGCCTCGTACACCGCCTACTACGTCGTGCGCCCCGAGGCGCGGCGCAGCTATGGCGAACTCATCGAGCCGCAGCGCCCGCTGCCGGCCGCCCTGGCGGCGCCCGCCCTCGACGGCAGGCCGGGGACCCTCGGCCAGCTCCAGGGCCAGTGGCTGCTGGTGAGCGTGGCGCCGGGCGCGTGCGACGAGGTCTGCCGCAACCACCTGTACCTGCAGCGCCAGTTGCGGGAGGGCCTGGGCAAGGACAAGGACCGCATGGATTGGGTGTGGCTCGTGACCGACGGGGCCGAGCCGCCGGCCGAGATCGCTCCGGGCCTGCGCGGCGCGACCGTGCGCCGCGTCGATGCGCAGGCGCTGGCCGGTTGGCTGGCTCCCGCGCAGGGCCACGCGCTCTCCGACCATCTTTTCGTGGTGGACCCGATGGGCCACTGGATGATGCGTTTCCCCGCCCGCCTGGATGCTGCCGGCGCCGCCCGCGCCAAGCGCGATCTGGAGCGGCTCATGCGCGCTTCGGCGTCCTGGGACCAGCCCGGCCGGCCGGGAGTGCAGCCATGATCCGCGCCTGCCCGGCCGCATCGGCCCGGCGCACCGTGCGCTGCCGGAGGCCTGCCCGGTGAACGCCGCCGCGCAACCGCTCTACGATCTCGCACCGCTGGCCGAGCTGATGCTGCTCGGCGTGCTCATCGCGCTCGGCCCCCTGGCGTGGGTGGCCTGGCGCAACCGCCACGGCACGACCGTGCACCGGTGGCAGGCGCTGGCGATCCTCACGCTGTTCCTGACCTTCGACCTGGTGCTGTTCGGCGCCTTCACCCGCCTCACCGATTCCGGCCTGGGTTGCCCCGACTGGCCCGGCTGCTACGGCAACGCCAGCCCGCTGGGCGCGCATGCCGAGATCTCGGCCGCGCAGGAGGCCATGCCCACCGGCCCCGTCACGCACCGCAAGGCCTGGGTGGAGATGGTGCACCGCTACCTCGCCTCGGGTGTGGGCGTGCTCATCATCGTGCTCACGGCCGGTGCCTGGGCGCAATGGCGGCGCGCACGCGCCAGCGGGGGCGGAGGGGAGCGCGACGGGCCTGCCGCCCGCGACCGGATCGCCGTCAGCCCCTGGTGGCCGACCGCCACGCTCGTGTGGGTCTGCCTGCAGGGCGCCTTCGGCGCGTGGACGGTGACCATGAAGCTCTTTCCCGCCATCGTCACGCTGCACCTCATCGGCGGCCTCGTGCTGCTGGCACTGCTGTGCGTGCAGGCGGTGCGCCAGACGCTGGCTTCCCGCAGCGAGGCGCCGGCCGTGCTGCCGCGCGGCCTGCGTGCAGGGCTGGTCGCGACGGCGCTCCTGGTCGGTCTGCAGATCGTGCTGGGCGGCTGGGTGAGCACCAACTATGCCGTGCTGGCATGCACCACCTTTCCGACCTGCCAGGGCAGCTGGTGGCCCGACATGGCGTTCCGGGAGGGCTTCCAGATCTGGCGGCCGCTGGGGCTGCTGCAGGACGGCAACCACATCACCTTCGCCGGCCTCACCGCCATCCACTACGTGCACCGGCTCGCCGCCTATGCCGTGCTGGGCGCGCTCGCCGCGCTGGTGTGGCGCCTGCGGCGCGCGCAGGCGCTGCAGGCACCGGCGCGCTGGCTGGCGGGCCTCGCCCTGCTGCAGTTCGCCACGGGCCTGTCCAACGTGGTGCTCGACTGGCCGCTGGTGGCCGCGGTGCTCCATACCGGCGGCGCCGCCGCGCTCGTGGTGGTGCTCACCTGGGCGCTTGCCGCGAGCCGGTCCGTGCACGCCAGAGACAAAATGTCCATCCCCCGGCCGGCCCCGGCCGCCGCCGGTGCCCCGAGAATTCCGACCCCATGAGTGCCGCTTCCGCTCCCGCCGCGCCCCACGCGGTGCCGTCCCGCTTCTCGCAGTTCTATGCGCTCACCAAGCCGCGCGTGGTCCAGCTCATCGTTTTCTGCGCCTTCATCGGCATGGTGCTGGCGGTGCCCGGACTGCCGGGCTGGGGGCAGTGGCTGCGCATGGGCGTGGCCTGCGCGGGGATCTGGCTCGTGGCCGGCGCCGCCGCCGCCTTCAACTGCATCGTGGAGCAGCACATCGACGCGAAGATGAAGCGCACGGCGTGGCGTCCCACGGCCAAGGGCGAACTCTCCAACGCCCAGACGCTGGCCTTCTCGGCGCTGCTGTGCATGGCCGGCTCCGCGGTGCTGTTCTTCGGGGTCAACCCGCTGACGATGTGGCTCACCTTCGCCACGTTCGTGGGCTATGCAGTCATCTACACGGTGGTGCTCAAGCCGCGCACGCCGCAGAACATCGTGATCGGCGGCGCCTCGGGCGCGATGCCGCCCGTGCTGGGCTGGTCGTCCATGACCGGCGACGTGGGGCCGGAGGCGCTGATCCTCTTTCTCATCATCTTCCTCTGGACACCGCCGCATTTCTGGGCGCTGGCGCTCTACCGCGTGGAGGATTACCGCAAGTCCGGCCTGCCGATGCTGCCCGTCACCCACGGCAACGAGTTCACGCGGCTGCACATCTTTCTCTACACGCTGATCCTCTTCGCCGGCTGCCTCATGCCGTTCGTGTACGGCATGAGTTCGTGGATCTACCTGTGCGCGGCCGTGGTGCTCTGCGCGGGCTTCTGCGCCTATGCCTTCCGGCTGTGGCGCAACTATTCGGACGCGCTCGCGCGGCAGACCTTCCGCTTTTCCCTCATCCACCTCAGCCTGCTGTTCGCGGCCCTGCTGGTGGACCACTACGTGCTTTGAACCGCCATGGCAATGAACAAACGAATCGCGCTGAAACGCGTGGCCGCCTGCGCGCTGTACGCCGGCGCCGGCGGTTGGCTGGCCGCATGCTCCAAGGAAAAGCCCCTCGCATTCCAGGGGGTGGACCTCACCGGCGCCGAGTACGCGCGCGACCTTCCGCTGCCCGACCACAACGGCCAGCCACGCCACCTCAAGGACTTCGCGGGCAAGGTGGTGGTGGTGTTCTTCGGCTTCACGCAGTGCCCGGACGTCTGCCCCACCTCCATGGTCGAACTGGCCGAGGTGAAGCGCTCGCTGGGCCCGGACGGCGATCGGCTGCAGGGGCTCTTCGTC
Source organism: Paracidovorax konjaci (assembly GCF_900112675.1). Lineage (GTDB taxonomy): Bacteria > Pseudomonadota > Gammaproteobacteria > Burkholderiales > Burkholderiaceae_C > Paracidovorax > Paracidovorax konjaci. The sequence goes on from NZ_FOMQ01000002.1 coordinate 281,265, forward strand.
ACCGTGGATCCGGAACGCGACACGCCCGAAGTGCTCAAGGCCTACATGGCCAATTTCGATCCGACCTTCCTGGCGTTGCGCGGCTCGCCCGAGCAACTGGCTGCCGTCGCCAAGGACTTCAAGATCTACTACAAGAAGGTGCCCGGCAAGACGCCGACGAGCTACACGATGGACCACTCGGCCGGCAGCTACCTCTACGACCCGGCCGGCCGCCTGCGCGTCTACCACCGCTACGGTAGCGGCGCCCAGGCGCTCGCGGCCGACGTGAAGACGCTGCTGCAAACCCCGGCCGCCTGAAGCACGGTTCCACCGGGGCCCGACCCGGCTGGGCCCGGCGCGGCGGGCCTCGGGCGGTCAGGCCTGCGCAGCCCGGGGTGCCGTCGCATTGGTGGGCGCTGCCGCCGTGCGTGCGGACGGCCGCGCGATCGGAATGCCGACTTCCCGCAGCGCCACGGGCCGCCGCAGCGGGGCCGATACCGGCGCCAGCGCCGGAACCGCCACGGGCGCGGCAGTCGTTTCCGGTGGCACTGCCGGCACTTTCACGGCCCGGCCTTCGAGCAGGGCGATCAGCGGCCCGCGCACGATCGCGCAGTGCCAGCGATCGTGCCGCACCACCGCGCCGTGCAGGGCGAGCTGTGTGAGCGAGCGCGCGACGGTCTCCCGGGTGGTGGCCAGCAGCGAGGCCAAGACGGTGTGCGTCGGGAGGCGAACCAGCGTGCTGCGCTGCAATTGGGAGAGCTGCAGGAGCGCGCTGGCGAGCTGCGCCGTCACGCCGCGCAGCCGCAGCAGTCCCGACCAGTCCGCGAGTCGCGCACGGGCTTGCACCTCTTCGCGCAGCAGGGACTGCAGGAACTCGGTGCCCCCGCCGCCCGCGCGCAGCAGTGCGGACGCAGGCACCTCGCACAGCCTGCCCTCCATCACGGCCACCCAGGTCAGGTCCTCCGGGGTGCCCAGCACGGCGCTGGTGCCCAGGGCCTGTCCGCACCCCGCCATCGCCACCGGCCGCGCCACCTGGTCTGCGCCAGCGCGCTGCAAGAGGGCCGTCCCGACCTTGATCACGGCCACGGCCCCGGCCGTCTCGCCCTGGTGCTGCAGCACGTCTCCCTTGCGGAAGCGGCGTTCCTCGACCATCGCGGCCCAGGGCGCGCGCGCCGCATCGCTCTGGCGGCCGATCAGGCACTGGTGGCGGCTCGAACAGTCGTGGCAGGTCTTGCGGTCCGGTTCGGGAAGGGGCATGGAGGAGGCCGTTCGGTAGAGCGATCGAGGCGGGTGCGCGGAGCGCGCCGAGGGTGGCTGGAGCGGGGGCTGCGCATGGCGGGGCGGAGGACCGGTAGAGCAGGGTTCATGGGTCCTATTGCATCCATGCCGCCGGATCCATTCAATAGTTTGCTATTAATTTAATAGCAATATCCAGTGCGGGCCGGCCGGAGGATTTTCCGGATGGCGTCGCCTCCGCCGCAGCGTCAGGCGTAGGCGGCCTCGCCGTGGCGCCCCGCAACCAGCATGCCGGCGGAGAGCGACATCATCAGCAGCGCGATCCGCTCGTGGAGGATCACGGTGCTCTGGTTGCCGGTCTCCACCATGTGCTTGCGCAGCGCTTCCCGCACGGACGCCTGGCCGGTGACGTCGATGACGATGTCCACGGCCGGGCCGTGGTGTTCGAGCAGCTCCATGTAGTCCTGCGTCACCGGGGCGCCATGGTCCCGCGCGAGTGCGATGCCGGGCAGGGAGAGGTCCAGGTCGGCCACCCCCAGGATCTGTACGAAAGGTGCCGTGAGCAGGTGCCGCAGCAGCGGCGTGCCGGTTTCGCCGGCACCGATGACGACGATGCGGAATGTTTGCATGGCAGGGTTCTCCCGGTGTTTCAACAATGACCGGGAGTCTGCGGGCGGGGGGCGCCGCCGGGCATGATCTACATCAATGGCGGCGCTGCTGCCGCCGGCCGGCGCCGTGCGAATCCGGCCCGGCCACCGGTGGCGGCGCTACTCCGCGCGGATGTTCTGCGAACGGATCACGCGGTCCATCTGGGCGGTGTCCGCATCGATGCGGCGCGCGAGGCCCTCGGCCGACGTACCCACCACCTGCCAGCCCTGCTGGAAGAGCTTGTCGCGCACGTCCGGCGTGCGGGCGATCTCCGCGATCAGCGCCGACAGCCTGGCCCGCACGGCCGCGGGCATGCCGGCCGGCGCTGCGAACGCATTCCAGATCTCCAGGTTGAAGTCCTTCACGCCCGCTTCGCTGAGGCTGGGAACCCCGGGCACGAGCGTGCTGCGGCCGGTCGAGGTCACGCCCAGCAGCCGGAGCTTGCCCGTGCGTTCCTGCGACAGGGCCAGCGCGGGCGGCAGCAGGGCCATCTGCAACTGCCCGCCCAGCATGCCCGTGGCCACCTGGGGGTAGCCGGGGTAGGGCACGTGCACGGGCGCGATGCCGGTGCGGGCCTTCAGCAGTTCGGTGCCCAGGTGGCCCACGGTTCCCACGCCGGGTGTGCCATAGCTCCAGCGGTCGCCTGCCTGCCGTGCCGCATCCAGGAACGTGCGGGCGTCCGCATGCGCGGGCACGCCGGCCTGGGTGGCCGGCACCGTCAGCACCAGCGGCGAGACACCCACCAGGCTGAGCGGAGCGAGGTCCTTGCGCGGGTCGTACGGCACCGCGGGGTTGATGAGCTTGGCGATCGTGAGGTTGCCGTTGATGAACAGCCCGATCGTGTGCCCGTCCGTGGCCTTGGCGACCGTGTCCGCGCCGATGTTGCCCCCGGCCCCGACCTTGTTTTCGACGATCACGGGCTGGCCAAGCGCTTGGGCGAGCGGCTCCGAGAAGGTGCGCGCCGTGAGGTCGGGCGATGAGCCGGCCGGGAACCCCACCACGATGCGCAGCGGCTTGGCGGGCCAGCCCGGAGTGGCCGATGCGGCGGGCACCTGCTGCTGCTGCGCCGACGCCCATCCGCCGGCAAGCAGGGTGGCAACGAGGCCAGCGGCCATCGCGTGGCGGCGGGAGAGGCGAGGAGAGGGTTTCACAGGGCGGGTCATGGCAGGTGTGCAGGGCGGCCGGCAGGGACCAAAGAAAAAGGGCGCGCAACCCTTGCAAGGTTGCGCGCCCGGATTATCGCGAAGCGGCAGGGCTCCCGCGCCCTGCGCCGGCAGCTCAGGCGTATTCCGCCAGGGCCTTCTTCATCTTCTTCATGGCGGCGACTTCGATCTGGCGGATGCGCTCGGCACTCACGCCATACACCGCCGCCAGCTCGTGCAGCGTCATGCCCCCGGAACCATCGTCGTTCACCTTGAGCCAGCGCTCTTCCACGATGCGGCGGCTGCGGTCGTCCAGCGCCGCCAGGGCGGTGGCGATGCCGTCGGTGGCCAACACGTCGCGCTGGCGCGACTCGATCATGGCGGTGGGCTCGTGCGCTCCGTCGGCCAGGTAGGCGATGGGGCCGTAGGCCTGCTCGCCATCGTCGGACGGGGAGGGGTCGAGCATCACGTCGCCGCCGGAGAGGCGCGTTTCCATCTCGATGACTTCTTCTCGCTTCACGTTCAGGTGCTGCGCCACCACATCGATCTCCTGCTCGGAGAGCGTCTCCCGGTGCGTGCCGGCGTCGGCGTTGGCGGCATTCGCCTTGAAGCCCTGCTTCATCGAGCGCAGGTTGAAGAACAGCTTGCGCTGGCTCTTGGTGGTGGCCACCTTCACCATGCGCCAGTTCTTCAGGATGTATTCGTGGATCTCCGCCTTGATCCAGTGCATGGCGTAGCTCACCAAGCGCACGTTCTGGTCGGGGTCGAACCGCTTCACGGCCTTCATGAGGCCCACGTTGCCTTCCTGGATCAGATCGCCGTGGGGCAGGCCATAGCCCAGGTATTGCCGGGCAATCGACACCACCAGGCGCAGGTGCGACATCACCATGCGGCCGGCGGCTTCCACATCGTTGTCTTCCTTCAGCCGGCGCGCATAGTTGCGCTCCTCCTCGGCCGTGAGCATGGGCAGGCGGTTGACAGCCGAGATGTAGGCGTCCAGATTGCCCAGCGGGGGGATGAGTGCCCAGGCGTTGGCCGGGGCAAGCGCGGTCGTGGCGGTCCCAGATTGAATGGTCATCCCAGAGGTCCTTTCGTCCATGGCAGTCACTTTAGCAGTCTCTTTGAGAGAGTGCTAAGACCGAAGTTCCTGTCCCTGCGTAGGACGGGGGCGTTGCCTCGGCGGGCATTGTGCGCAAGCGGTGCATAACGCGACCAGAGCGCTGCAAGTCATTGTCCGGAAAGCAAAATTTCCCTCCATTGGACGGAATTTCCTTCAAACCATCCCTGCCTGGGCGAACGGATTGCATGCGGTCCGAAGGCATTCGGCCAAGGGGTGGTCACGGTTTTTCACGATCTGAAAGACGCCCCATGGCCCTTCGTCGGGCACAGGGGCGGTCCTGGGAGTTCGCCTCCCCGCCCGCCCGGCAGCGCCGGCCTCAGGCCATTTCGACCATCTCCGCCATAAGTTCTTCCTTGCGGGCCTGGAGCGTCTCGCGCATCGCGACCAGGTCCAGCTTCCGCGAGGCACGGGCCTTGACGAAGATCTCGTTGCGCTCTTCCTTCACGTGGTGGTCGATGTATTCGCCCAGCACGGTGACCTTGGCGTCGAACTTGTCGTCGGCCAGATCGGCGCCCTGGATCTGGGCGATCAGGTCCTTGGCGCTGGCATGTTCCACCTCGGCTTCGTCGAGCAGGTCGGTTTCCTTGAGCGCTTCCCGGAGCGCGGGGTAGAAGATTTCCTCTTCGATCTGCGCGTGCACCGTCAACTCGATGCAGATCTGCTGCGCCAATTCCAGCTTCTTGGCGGCAGCGCTCTTGGCTTTCGAGCCGACCAGTTCATCGTATTCCTTGAACATCTTCTTGACCTTGCGGTGGTCGGCATCGAGTAGGGTGCAGGCGTCGGGAGCGGAACGTGGGGTCGTGGGCATGGTATTTCCTTGGTGTTGTCGGGAAATTCCATTGTCTTTTTGCCCTCTTGCGGCGCCGTAGGAAGGCGGCCTGTGTTCCCGTATTCCGAGTGCGATTCGGGGTATACGTCCGGCTCCTGTCGAGATCTCCCGGCAATTGTCTCGAATGCCGCGGTGCACGGGGCGAGACGCCCCATGCCCGGGCCGCCGTCAGGCGAGCAGCGCCTGCGCGAATTCGCGTGCGTCGAAGGTTTCGAGGTCTTCGAGTTTCTCGCCCACGCCGACGAAATACACGGGCACGGGCCGTTCCTGGGCGATGGCCGCCAGCACGCCGCCCTTGGCGGTGCCATCGAGCTTGGTGACGATCAGGCCCGTGAGCTGGAGCGCATCGTCGAAGGCCCGCACCTGGGCGAGGGCGTTCTGCCCGGTGTTGCCGTCGATCACGAGCAACACCTCGTGCGGCGCCGTGCCATCGGCCTTGGTGATCACGCGCTTGATCTTCTGCAGCTCCTGCATGAGGTGCAGTTGCGTGGGCAGGCGGCCGGCCGTGTCCACCAGCACCACGTCCTTGCCGCGTGCCTTGCCGGCGCTGACGGCATCGAAACTCACGGCCGCCGGGTCGCCGCCTTCCTGGCTGACGATCTCCACTGTATTGCGGTCGGCCCAGACGCCGAGCTGCTCGCGCGCGGCGGCGCGGAACGTGTCGGCCGCGGCCAGCAGCACGGCGGCGCCTTCGTTGGCGAGGTGCTTGGTGAGCTTGCCGATGGAGGTGGTCTTGCCCGCGCCGTTGACACCGGCCACCATGATCACGGTGGGCGTGTGGCGCCCGATCTCCAGCGGCTTTTCGAGCGGGCGCAGCAGGTCGGCCAGTGCATCGGCCAGCAGCGCCTTCACGGCCGCGGGATCGGTGGCCTTGGCCTCCTTCACGCGGCGCTTGAGGTCGCGCAGCAAGTGTTCGGTCGCCTTCACGCCGGTGTCCGCCATCAGCAGGGCTTCTTCGAGTTCTTCATAAAGCGCGTCGCTGATCTGCGTGCCGGTGAAGACGGTGGCGATGCTTCCTCCGGTCTTGCGCAGGCCGTTCTTGAGCCGGTCGAGCCAACCTTTGCGCTCCTCGGGCGCGGGGGGCGGCACGGGCGCGGGAGATGCTGCAGGAGCCGGCGGCAAGGGTTGCGGTGCAGGCGAAGGCGGCGGGACCGGCACGGGCGCACGCACCGGTGCGGGGGCCGCAGCGGGCAGGGGCGCAGGTGCCGGGAGATGCGCAGGCGGCACCGGCGCAGGTGCAGGATTCGCAGGTGTCGGAACGACGGGCGCAGGGGCCGCGGCGGGCACGGCCGGGGGCACCGGGGCATTCGCCGGTACCTGGGGTATGGCCGGTGCCGGGGGCGGCGGCACGGCCACCGGAGGTGCGGGCAATGGGGCCGGCGGCTGAGGCGCAGGCGAGGCAGGCGGCGTGGCCGGCGAGGGGGCCTTGGCGAACTGGTTGCGCAGCCAGCCGAGTGCGCCGGTGGCTGCAGGGGGCTCCGCCGCGGCGGTGGGCACGGGTGCAGGTGCCTGCACCTGCGCGGGTGCGGCCGCAGGCGCTTCGGGCGCAGCGGTTCCGGGTGTGGCCGACGGCGGGGTGGAGGGCACCTCGGCGGGTGGCGGTGGGGCGGGCTTTTTCTTGAAAAAACTGAACATCGGCGGGTTCTTAGAATCGCAGCCATTCTATGAAACGCGCACTTACCCTTCTGGGCCTGTTGGCCTGCGTGCATGCCGGGGCGCAATCCCCCGCCGCCACGACCGTCCCTGCCCCCACGTCCGCGGAGGGCTCCCAGCCCGGCGCACAGGCGCCCAGCGTGCGCCAGTACACGCTGCGCAACGGCATGCAGCTGTTCGTGCAGCCCGACCGGCGCGCCCCCACGGCGGTGCACATGGTCTGGGTGCGCGTGGGCTCGATGGACGAGGTGGACGGCACCTCCGGCGTGGCCCACGCGCTGGAGCACATGATGTTCAAGGGCACGAAGACCGTGCCGCCCGGCCAGTTCTCGCGCCGGGTCGCCGCGCTGGGCGGGCAGGAGAACGCCTTCACCAACCGCGACTACACGGGCTACTACCAGCAGATCCCCGCCAGGCGGCTCGCGGAGGTCATGCGCCTCGAATCGGATCGGTTCGCCCACAACCAGTGGCCGGACGCGGAGTTCAAGAAAGAGATCGAGGTCATCAAGGAAGAGCGCCGCATGCGCACCGACGACCAGCCCCGCGCGGCGCTGATCGAGCAATTGAATGCCGCGGTCTTCACGTCCTCGCCGTACCGCCGCCCGGTGGTCGGCTGGATGAGCGATCTCGATGCGATGACGCCCGACGACGTGCGCGCCTTCCATCGCCAGTGGTATGTGCCCGCCAATGCCGCCGTGGTGGTGGCCGGCGATGTGGACCCGGATGCCGTCCGTGCGCTCGCCGAGCAGACCTATGGTCGCATCCCCGTGCGGGCCGTGCCCACCCGCAAGCCGCGCACCGAGCCCGCGCAGCGCGGCCTGCGCCGCATCGATTTCAAGGCACCGGCCGAGCAGGCTTTCGTGGCGCTGGCCTTCCGCGTGCCCAGCGTGGAGCGGCTGGAGGGCCTGGCCGATTCCGACCGCGATGCGCTGGCGCTCATGGTGCTTTCGGGTGTGCTGAGCGGCTACGACGGCGCGCGCCTGGACCGCGCGCTGAGCCAGGGCGCCGACCGCGTGGCCGACGGCGCGGACAGCGGTGCCTCGGTCATGGGCCGGGGCCCCAGCCTTTTCCTGCTCACGGGCGTGCCGGCCGCCGGCAAGACCGCGCAGGAGGTCGAGGCCGCGCTGCGCGCCGAGGTGGCGCGCGTGGCGCGCGACGGCGTGGGCGATGCCGAACTCTCCCGCGTGAAGACCCAGTGGGCGGCCTCCACCATCTATGCCCGCGATTCGCTGCAGGCGCAGGCGAGCGACCTGGGCAGCAACTGGGTGCAGGGCCTGCCGTCCGACGCCGACGCCCGCCTGCTCGCGCTCTTGCGCGCCGTGACGCCCGCCCAGGTGCAGGCCGTCGCCGCGCGCTACTTCGGCGACGATCAGCTCACGGTGGCGACGCTGCTGCCCCAGCCCGTGGCCCCCGGCACCCGCCGTCCGGCCGCGCCCGCGAATGCCGATGGGCGCATGCACTGATGCGCTGCGCGCTCCTCCGTGGCCTTCGGCGGGCTCGCGCGGCACGGACGGCGGCAAGGGCCCTCGGACGGCTGAGCCCGCCTCCCAATGCGCGTGCCAGCGGCGCGATGGATCACCGAGGCGGCTGTCCGCAGCCGCCGGAAAGAAGAACTTCCGATGATGACTTTTGCTATTAAAAAAGTAGCTGCTCGTGCAGTGTTTGCGGCGGCATGCGGCCTGCTGGCCACGCAATCTGCCTGGGCGCTGCTGCCCATCCAGCACTGGACGGAGGCCAATGGCGCCCGCGTCTGGCTGGTCGAGAGCCCGGGCATCCCGATGGTGGATGTGCAGGTCGATTTCGACGCCGGCACCCGGCGCGACCCCGCGCCGCAGGCCGGCCTGGCGGCCGCCGCGGCGGCTATGGCGTCCAAGGGCGTGCGCGGCGGCGAAGGCGGCGAGCCCGCGATGGACGAGAACGCCCTGGGCGAGGCATGGGCCGACCTGGGTGCCAGCCTGTCGGCCTCGGCCGAGCGCGATGGCCTGAGCTATTCGCTCAGGTCGCTCACCGACGCCGGCCTGCTGGACCGCGCCGCGCGGCTGGCCGCGCGGCAGATCGCCCAGCCCGCCTTCCCGCAGGACGTCTGGCAGCGCGAGCGCGCACGCTGGAGCGCATCGCTGAAGGAGGCCGAGACCCGTCCCGGCACGGTGGCCGGCAAGGCGTTCGCGCAGGCCGTCTTCGGCAGCCATCCCTACGGGCAGCGCACCACGCCCGAGACGCTCGCGCGCATCGAGGTGGCGGACCTGCAGGCCTTCCACACGCGCTACCTGCAGGCCTGCCGGGCCCGCGTGAGCATCGTGGGCGCCGTCACGCGCGCGCAGGCCCAGACCCTGGCGCAGACGCTGCTCGCGCGCCTGCCCGCATCGGATGCCACCGGCTGCGCGCCGCTGCCCGCCGTGCCGCGCGTACAGGCGCTGGACAAGCCGGTGGAAGAGAAGATTCCGTTTGCTTCGGCGCAGGCGCACGTGCTGATCGGCCAGCCGAGCTTTCCCCGCAAGGACCCGGACTTCCTCGCGCTGCTGGTGGGCAACCACATCCTGGGCGGCGGCGGGTTCACGTCGCGGCTGACCGAGGAGGTGCGCGAAAAGCGGGGCCTGAGCTACAGCGTCTACAGCCAGTTCTCCCCGGGGCTGGATGCGGGGCCCTTCGCCATCGGCCTGCAGACCCGTCCGGACCAGGCGGAGCAGGCCGTGAAGGTCTCGCGCGAGGTGCTGGCCCGCTTCGTCGCCGAGGGCCCGACTGCCGCCGAGCTGCGCGCGGCCAAGGACAACCTCATCGGCGGCTTCGCGCTGCGCATCGACAGCAACCGCAAGCTGCTGGGCAACGTGGTCAACATCGCCTGGAACGACCTGCCGCTGGATTACCTGGAGCACTGGACCGACCGCGTGGAGGCCCTCACCGCGGCCGACATCCGCGCCGCGCTGGCGCGCAAGCTGCAGCCGGACCGCATGGTGACCGTGGTGGTCGGCGGGAGCGCGCCATGAGCCGCGCCCCTGCACGGCCCGGTGCATCCGCACCCCGCCCGGCGGCCAGGAACGCGGGCTCTGCGCGTGCCGCTGCCGGCCCCGCTGCCGCGCCGGAGCCCGCGCACCGCGGCGCGGGCGAAGTGCGGATCATCGGCGGCCAATGGAAGCGCACGCGCCTGCCGGTGCTGCAGCGGCCGGGGCTGCGGCCCACGCCGGACCGCGTGCGCGAAACCCTGTTCAACTGGCTGGGCCAGGACCTCGCCGGCTGGCATTGCGTCGATGCGTTCGCCGGCACCGGCGTGCTGGGCCTGGAGGCCGCGTCGCGCGGCGCGGCCGAGGTACTGCTCGTCGAGGGCGATGCCGGGCTGGCCGAGCAGTTGCGCAAGTCGTGCGACAAGCTGGGCGCCAAGACCGTGCGCGTGCAGCGCGGCGATGGCCTGGCCGCGCTGCGCCAGCGGGCCCCGCGCTCCACGCATTTGGTGCTGCTCGATCCGCCGTTCGAGGGCGGGCTGTTCGAAGCCGCGCTCGCCGCCGCCGTCCCCAGCCTGGCCGACGACGGGTGGGTCTACCTCGAAGCGCCGCAGGCCTGGGACGATGCCGCGCTCGCGCCCTTCGGGTTGGCCGTGCACCGGCACCTGCGGGCGGGCGCCGTGCATGCCCACTTGCTGCGCAAGGTATAGATTGCTATAAATTAGATAGCAAACTATTCAATGGAATCGGAGGCATGGGGTCGATTCCATCGGATCCCGCGAGTCCGGGCCGGGAGCGACAGGGGCGGGCGGGGCACGCTGCAATAATCCGCCCCACGGCCGTCGCGCGGGGAGCGCGCGGCCCCCGCATCAGCCCACGCACAGGAGCACCGTCCGCCATGGCCCAGAACGTCCTCGCCATCTATCCCGGCACCTTCGATCCCATCACGCTGGGCCATGAGGACGTCGTGCGCCGTGCCACGCAACTGTTCGGCCGCGTGACCGTGGCCGTGGCCGCGGGCCACCACAAGAAGACCCTGTTCAGCCTGGAGGAGCGCATCGAGATGGTGCGCGAGGCCGTGCAGGCCTATCCACAGGTCGAGGTGGAAAGCTTCTCGGGGCTGCTGCGCGACTTCGTGGTGGCGCGCGGCGGCAAGGCCATGGTGCGCGGCCTGCGCGCGGTGACCGATTTCGACTACGAATTCCAGCTCGCCGGAATGAACCGCAGCCTCATGCCCGAGGTCGAGACCGTCTTCCTCACGCCCAGCGACCGGTACCAGTTCATCAGCAGCACTTTCGTGCGCGAGATCGCCGTGCTGGGCGGCGAGGTGGACAAGTTCGTCTCCGTGCCCGTGTGCGAACGGCTCGCCAGCAAGGTGCGGGCGATGCTGCCCGCCTCGTCCTGAGGCGCCTGCCGCCTGGCGGAAGGCAAGAGCCGCCGCGCTGCCATCGGCCGGCGCCGCGGCTGGCGGGGAGATGCGCCGATCGACCGTGCGAAGCCGGGTGCTGCGTATTCGGCCCCGGTCACTCCGCGCGCTGGCTGGCGTGCAGGCTCAGGCGGACTGCACGAGGTCGTGCACGAACCGCAGCTTGGCCAGTGCCCCGGTGGAGAGCGCGAAGGGGTAGGCATCCTGCTGGCCCAGGCTGCGGTTCAGGCTGTTGAGCAGCAGGGTCAGCGGCACCCATTCCCGGACCATGGTGTCGAAATCGGGTTCCGACGTCGCGAAGGGGTTGCCCACGCGGTAGCTGTCGCTGGTGTCGCCGTGGGGGATCTGCAGGCCCGTGTGGTAGCTGGACGCGGTTTCCAGCAGATCGACCATGTGCAGATAGTGCGCCCAGGTTTCGGCCCAGTCCTCCCAGGGATGCGCCGTGGCGTAGGCGCTCACGTGGTTCTCGCGCCATGCGCCCAGGTGCGGGCTGCTCGCGTAGTAGGCCTGCAGCGCTGCGCCGTAGTCCTGCCGCTCATCGCCGAAGACCGCGCGGAACTGCTCGACCCGGTCGGAGCCCTGCAGCAGGTGGTCCCAGTAGAAATGCCCCGATTCATGGCGCAGGTGGCCCAGCAGGGTGCGGTAGGGCTCGTGCAGGGCGAGCCTCAGCCGGGCCCGCTCGTCGTCATCGGCCTCGGCCACGTTCAGCGTGATGGTGCCGCCCGAGTGGCCCGTCATGACGCGATGGCCCGGTTGGTCGGCCAGGAACTCGAACACCGGGCTCGCGCCATCGGGCGCGGGCTGCAGGCCCAGGCGGGCCAGCGTGTAGTAGAGCTGCCGCTTGGCATGCTCGATCTGCTTCCAGCGCCGCAGATTCGCGGGTTCCGAGAGGTCGGGAAGAATGCGTGTCTGCCGGCAGGACGGGCACAGCCGCTGCGGCGAGTCGGCAGGCACTGCGAAATTGCAGGTGCCATGCGCGATGCGGTTGTGGCAGAGGCGGTAGAGCGGTGGCGCACTGCCTTTGCGGCGCGAAGGCACGCGCTCCCACAGATCCCCGTCCGAGTGCAGTCCGGACACGGCCGGCACCAGGGCCGCCATCACGAGCTGGTCAGCGAGGAAGGCGAGCTTCGCACCGCAGTGCAGGCACTGGACGCTGTCGAAGAAAACGAGGTGACCGCACTGGTCGCAATTGAAAACCTGCATGGCGCAGAGCTTAGCCCTTGGGGAGAGAGGATCGCCAAAGAAAACAGGCTCCGATGGAGCCTGTCTGGAAAGGTGCAGGCAGGGCCCGGAAGCCCGCCTGCCGATGTGCCTCAGGGGCGCACGACGATGCTATTGCGCACGTCGCGCACGTGCTTCGTGTTGCGGGCGATCGATTCAGCGCGGTCCTTCTCGGTCTGCGACTTGGCGAAGCCCGAGAGCTGCACCGTGCCGTTCAGCGTTTCCACGCTGATCGACGTGGCCGACACGGACTTGTCTTCCGCCATCTTGGCCTTCACGGCCGTGGTGATGCCGGCGTCGTCCACGTAGGAGCCGACGGTCTGCTGGTCGCGTGCCACCGAGCATCCGGTGGTGACGATGGTGGCGCCAGCGAGGGCTGCGAAAGCGAGGGCACGAGCGTACTTCATGGTTATTTCCTTGGTTTGGTTGAGAGAACACGGGTGCGGGGACATCCTTCAGTCCATCGGTCTGTTGCACCCTCCGTGACCGATGCACTGTCTACCAGGGCCGGCTGCGCGTCAGCGGTGCAGCCAATCCTTGAGTTCATCGGCATGCTCTTCCTCGTCGGCGAGGATGCCCTCGAGCATGCGGCGCGTGGTCGGGTCCTTGTCGCCGATCAGCGAGATCATCTGGCGATAGGCTTCGACAGCGATGCGTTCGGCAACGAGGTTGGCACGCACCATCGCCTTCAGGTCCGATGACTCGTCGTACTGGGCGTGGCTGCGCTCTTCCAGCGTGCGTGGGCGGAAGTCGGGCTCGCCGCCCAGTTGAACGATGCGCTGCGCGATCAGGTCTGCGTGCGCCGCTTCCTCGTTCGCATGCACGAGGAATTCGGCAGCGATCGCGGGAGACTCCAGGCCGTCTGCCGTGAAGTAGTGGCGCTTGTAGCGCAGCACGCACACCAACTCGGTGGCCAGCGCGTCGTTCAGCAGCTTCACGATCGCGTCGCGGTGCGGGCCGTATGCCGGGGTTACAGCGCCGTCGTCGAGGTCTTGCGTCGCGGCGTATTGCAGCGCTTTCTCGTCCAGCGCGAGGGTGTCGTTCGCAGTTGCCGGTGCCTGGGATGTCGGGGTAGTCATGGAGCGCCCGTGTATGTTGTTGTTGGGGTGTTTCAAAAGGGCCGGTGGGCGGACCGCAGGGCGGAAGTCCTCATGGGATTCCGGCCTCCTGCTGGTGTCGGCTTCAGGCCTCTGTCCATCTGTTGCGGGGGTGGCCCTCGGGTTCAGTAGTCGCGGCGGCTCGGACGGCGGGCCAGCATGCACAGCGTTGCCACGAAGGCACCGGCCGCAGCGGCCAGGGCGAGCGACTTGCCGGGTTGCTCCGTCACGTAGCGTGCGGTGGCGTCGGCGGCCTGGTTCAGCTGGCGGCGTGCGCGCTCGCTGGTATCGGCGCAGTAGGCGATGCCGCGGGACGCGAGGTCCTGCGCACGGGCAGCCAGGTCGTCGATCAGCGGATCCACGTCACCCTGCAGTTCACGCACCTTGCGTTCGGCCTTGTCGAGCGTCTTGTTCGCAGCATTGCGCGTGGACTGCACGGCATCCTTGGCGGAGTCCAGCATGTCGTCAGCCACGTCGTGTGCGGTGTCGGCGGCCTTGTTGGCGAGGTTTTGGGGTTCCATGGTCTGTTCCTTCGTTGTGGAGTGGTCTGTGGCGGGCTTCGGTTCGTCAGCCGCGCTTGAGCAGGCTCAATACGAAGGTGACGACGGCCATGATCACGAACACGAAGAACAGGATCTTGGCGATGCCGACGGCGCCTGCCGCGATCCCACCAAAGCCGAAGAGTGCGGCGATCAGGGCGATCACCAGAAAAACCACTGCGTAATGCAACATATCCATCTCCTCTTGGACCGGCGGACCGGTGGGTGGTTGGTCGATGGCGCTGTCGTGTTGGCGCCTGGGGTCCACTGTAGGTTTGGCCGATGGTGGGGGCTGCCGGTCCCTGGCGCGCTGCGCTGTAGGACGCAGCCGACCGCCGGACCGCACTTGCGCAGCGCGGCCCGGACTGGTCGGAATCGGAGGAGAAAGCGTGGCGCCGCGGAGCGCGGGACGTGCTGCCCGCGGGCGTCGCCAGGGCTCAGTGCATCACGGGTAGAACGGCGGACACGAGCGTGCCTTCGCCGGCTTCGGAGGTCACGGTCAGCCGCCCTCCGGCTGCCTCCACGCGGTGGCGCATGCCCATCAGGCCGTGGGCCGAAGCATGGACTTTGCTGGTGTCGAAACCGGCGCCGTTGTCGCGGATCTGCACCGCGACATGGGTGGGGTAGTTGTGCACGGCCACCAGCACCTTGGTGGCGTTGGCGTACTTGCCGATGTTGGTGAGCGATTCCTGCACCATGCGATAGATGGTGAGCTGTGCGGATTCGGGCAGCTCCACCGATTCGAGGTTCAGGTCCACCTCGATGCTGCTGCGCTGTTCGAACTCGCGCGCCAGGATCTCCAGCGACGCCGTCAGCCCCAGGTTGAAGAGCGACGAGGGCCGCAGGTCTTCGATGATGCGCCGCTTGAGCGCGATGCCGCTGTTGAGGGTCTCGGTCAGGTGCTTGAGCCGCTCTGCGATCTCGGGTGACTGCGCATCCACCTTCGATTTCAGCCGTGCGACATCCAGCTTGGCCGCCGTGAGCAGCGCGCCCAGTTCATCGTGCAGCTCCCGTGCCAGGTGGCCACGCTCGTCTTCACGCACCTGCTGCAGGTGGTTCGCCAATTCGGTCAATGACGCCGTGCGCTCGCGCACGACGATCTCCAACCGGTCACGCTCGCGCTGGAGGGCGTCCTGCTCGCGCTGCTGCGCGGTCTGCAATGCACTGGCCTGCCGCAGGTACATGTAGAACGCGAGCAGCCCGATCACGACCACCGTGGCGATGCCGATGCGCGAGAGCGTGAGCGAGTGGAGGATTTCGTCGGTGTGGTGCGTGGATTGGTCCACGCTGCGCTGCACGAGCCGGCCCGAGAGCGTGCGGATGGCATCCATGTTCTCCTTGCCCACATCGGTGGACAGGACGAACTTCCATGCGTCGTCGTTGTTCTGCCGGCGCAGGCGCAGGCTCAGGTCCAGCTCGGACATCTTCCGGGAGATCTGCCGGGACAGCTGGGTGAAATCTTCCTGGTCTTCGGGCGAAGAGACGTATATGCCGCGCAGCTCTTCCAGGTTGGTATCGATGGTGGCTGCAGCCTTCTGGTAGGGCTGCAGGTAGCGCTCGTCGCCGGTCAGCAGATAGCCCCGCAGGCCGGTTTCGGCATCGAGCATGTTCTGCATCATGCGGTTGAGCGCCGCACGCGTGGTGTAGGTGCTCGACAGTGCGTGCACCGCATCGTTGGAGCGTGCATAGCCCGCTTCGTTGATGCCAACCAGCGCAGAGGCTGCCAGCAGCGCCAACGGCAGGCTGACGGCCATCTTGCGAAAATTGGACCAGCGCATATGTATGTTTCTCCGAAAGACAAGCGGGTGAATTCTGGATAATGTCACCAGCCAGCCGCAACAGCGGAAGGCACGCTCCCGCAACGGTGGATGGGCCACCTGAACAACGATGGGCAGCCATGCTGCTCTTGAAAGAACTCTCAATGATCAAGATCGGCATTGTGGATGACCATGCGATTGTCCGCTCGGGATTGCGACAATTTCTGTCAGAACATGTAGACCTTCGCGTCGTCGGCGAAGCGTCCAACGGCCGCGAAGCCATCGACCTCGTACGCACCCACGAGATCGACGTCCTGCTCATGGACTTGTCCATGCCGGGGCAGAGCGGACTCGATGCGCTCGCCATGCTCCGCGCCAAGGCCCCGGACATGGGCATCCTCATCCTGAGCGGCTATCCCGAGGAGCACTACGCCATCAACCTCATCCGCCAAGGCGCGAGCGGCTATCTCAACAAGGAGTGCGATCCGAAAGAGATCGTCGAAGCCATTCGCACCATCTCGCTGGGGCGCCGCTACCTCACCCCTGCGGTCGCGGACCTGCTGGCACAGCAGCTCAACCGCAAGGACGATGCGCCCCCGCACGAGCAATTGTCCGAGCGTGAGTTCCAGGTCTTCCTGAAGCTTGCCAAGGGCGAAACTGCCGGCGACATCGCGAAGTCGCTTTCGCTCAGCGTGAAGACGGTGAGTACCTACCGCACGCGGCTCATGGAGAAGATGGCGCTGTCGTCCAACAGCGACCTCACGTACTACGCGCTGAAGAACAAGCTGATCGATTGATCCTGCAGCGTTGGTGCATGCGGGGTGGTTGGCCCTGCATGCATGTTCGGCAGGCACTCAAGCAAAAGGCCCCGGATGGTTTTGCCATCCGGGGCCTTTTGTCTGATGCACGGTTCAATGGTCGTGAGTGCGGGGATCTGGAAGTGGCGGCGCTGCCGCGCATTCAGGCGCGTATTAGCCAGGCCGACGACGCAGCGCCCGGCGTGCCGTGCATCCGAAGTTTCTGGTGAAAGAGAGGATGAGGAAAACGATTGCGCTTCAAGCGTTGCCGGCAGTGTTGCGCAGTGCCCCATGCTCCACGCAGTATTCGACCAGCGCATCGATTTCATTGGATTTGTCGAACACGGCATCCACACCCAGCTGAGCGCAGCGCATGCGGACATCGGGCGTCGCATAGTTGCTGAGGACCACCATCTTTTGGCGTGCCGTCCGGTCCCTGCAGGCGGCGAGGATGCCCAGGCCACTGCCCTGCCGGAGGAAGAGATCGACGATGGCCAGATCCCACTGCTCCGGATGGCTGGCAAGCCATTCCTTGCCCTCGTCCTCGGTTTCAGCGACGCCCACGGCTTCGACCTCCGCCAACTCCTCCAGCGTGCCGATCAGGTTCTCCCGGATCGTGGCGTTGTCTTCAACGATATAAGTGCGCAGTTTCACTGTGGGGTCTGGTCCGGATCAGGGGCCAGATGGGAGGGGTTGATCACGGCTCTACTTTATAGGGAGAGAGCCGGCATTCTGCCAGCAGCAGGGTGTTACCCCGGTAGGATTTCTCCTACCGCACCAAGCGCGCCATCGGCATGCCCGCTCATTGGCCGCACACCTGGCAGGCAGGATCGCGCCGCGCGCGCATGGACGTCCACTCCATCCGCAAGCCATCGAGCATGAGCAGGCGCCCGGCCAGAGTCGTCCCGGCTCCCGTCAGCAGCTTCAGCGCCTCGGCAGCCTGCATCGCGCCGATGATGCCGACCATCGGGGAGAAAACTCCCATGGAAGAGCACTGGACTTCCTCGAAAGCGGCGTCGGGCGGAAAAAGGCAGGCATAACATGGGGCATCGGGCACGCGTGGATCGATGACCGTGATCTGCCCATCGAAACGGATCGCGGCCCCCGCCACCAGCGGCACGCTGTGCCGCACGCAGGCAGCGTTCACTGCTTGCCGTGTAGCGTAGTTGTCGGTGCAGTCCAGAACGACATTGGCCTGCGGGACATGGGTGTCCAGCCACTCTGCATCGGCGCGCGACGGCACGGAGTCCACGCGCGCGCCAGGATTGAGGGCCGACAGCGCCTGCGCGGCCGAGGCCACCTTGGCCTGCCCGATCCGCTCCGTGGTGTGCGCGATCTGGCGTTGCAGGTTGGTGAGGTCCACGGTGTCTGCATCGACCAGGGTCAGATGCCCGACGCCTGCCGATGCCAGGAACAGCGCGGCAGGCGAGCCCAGGCCGCCAGCGCCGATCACGATGGCGTGCGCGGCCAGCAGGCGTTCCTGCCCTTCGATGCCGATCTCGTCGAGCAGGATGTGGCGGGAATAGCGCAGGAGCTGGTCATCGTTCATGGAATAGGGGGGCCTTCGAGAGGGCTGGGCGGTATGTGGTGAGAGGGTAACCCTCGTCCGCCCCTCGAAAAAGCAAAGCCGGGCTCCCTTCGGAGACCCGGCCTGTGCGGAGCAGCGCGATGTGGCTCGGCCGATCAGTTGTCCTTCTTCTCTTCCTTGCGCTCGGTCTGCGTCTTGCTGACGACCACGGTCTGGCCCTTCAGCTGGTTCAGTGCCTGGATCAGCTGGAAGTCCTTCTCGGATCCGAACTCGGGCATCTTGCGTTCGGATCCCGGCTTCTTGGCTTCCTCTTCAAGGCGCTTGCGAGCCTCCTCGCGGGCCTTTTCCCGGACTTCGTCCTTCTTCTCTTCCCCCTGGCCGCTGGTCAGGTGCTTTTCGAGGTCGGCCTCGCGCATGCGCAAGGCTGCGTAGAGGTCTCCCTCGGGGCTCTCGTCCACCATCACGTCGGGCACGATGCCCTTGGCCTGGATCGATTTGCCCGTGGGCGTGTAGTAGCGGGCCGTGGTGAGCTTGATGCCGGTGTCCGGGCCCAGGGGGCGCACGGTCTGCACGGACCCCTTGCCGAAGGTCTGGCTGCCCATCACCGTGGCACGCTTGTGGTCCTGCAGCGCGCCGGCCACGATTTCGCTGGCCGACGCAGAGCCTTCGTTCACCAGCACGACCAGCGGCACATTCTTGAGCGCGGGAGGCAGGCGCTTGAGCGGGTCGCCGCTGCCACGCCGCTGATAGAACTCGGGCGACGCCTTGTAGACCGCCTTGCTTTCCGCCAACTGGCCGTTGGTGGACACGACGGTGACGTTCTCGGGCAAGAAGGCCGCGGAGATGGCCACGGCAGCGTCCAGCAGGCCGCCCGGATCGTTGCGGAGGTCCAGCACCATGCCCTTCAGCTGCGGATCCTGGCGATAGACTTCCTCGACCTTGCGCACGAAGTCGTCGACGGTGCGTTCCTGGAACTGCGAGAGCCGGATCCATGCGTAGCCGGGCTCGATCACCTTGCCCTTCACCGACTGGGTCTTGATCTCTTCGCGCGTGATCGTGACCGGAAAGGTGCGGCTTTCGTCCTTGCGGAAGATCGTCAGCGTGACCTGGGTACTGGGCTCCCCGCGCATCTTCTTCACGGCCTCGCTGAGGGCCAGGCCCTTGACGGCCGTGTCGTCGATCTTGGTGATGAGGTCGTTGGTCTTGAGGCCTGCACGGAAGGCGGGAGAGCCTTCGATGGGTGAGACGACCTTGATCAAGCCGTCTTCCTGGGTGATCTCGATGCCGACGCCCACGAAGCGCCCCGTGGTCCCTTCGCGGAATTCCTTGAACGACTTCTTGTCGAAATACTGGGAGTGCGGATCGAGGCTCGCCACCATGCCGGAGATGGCATCGGTGATGAGCTTCTTGTCGTCCACCGGCTCGACATAGTCGGTCTTGACGAGGCCGAAGACGGCGGAGAGCTGCTGGATTTCCTCGAGAGGAAGCGGAGCCAAGGCTCCGCGAGCGACGGTTTGCAGAGAAACCGTGGTCAGGGCGCCGGCAATGACGCCGACCGACACCCATCCTGCGATTTTGAGTTTGTGGCCCATTCAAATACCTTTGCCGGTTCAAGGTCCAATATACACCCCGTTGGAAAGCGCAGGTGCGGCGCAGTTCCGCACCCGTCGGGGCTTTTACGGGCTTTTTGCCGGCTTCTTCCGGCTTTTGCCCCGGAACGGGGGGAAGTTCAGGCCTTTCCTTGCGACGCCACGGCGGCGGCGGCTTTCGCGGCGGCCTCGGCATCGCCCAGGTAGTAGTGGCGCAGCGGCTTCAGGCTGGCATCCAGCTCATAGACCAGGGGGATGCCGTTGGGGATGTTGAGGCCCACGATGTCGCCATCGGAGATGCCATCCAGGTATTTGACCAGCGCGCGGATCGAATTGCCGTGCGCCGCGATCACCACGCGCTGGCCGGATCGCACGGCCGGGGCGATGCGCTCGTTCCAGTAGGGCAGCACGCGGGCGACCGTGTCCTTCAGGCATTCGGTGAGGGGGATCTGCTCGGCCGGCAGTCCGGCATAGCGGATATCGCCGCGCTCACTGCGCGGATCGGCGGCTTCCAGGGCCGGCGGCGGAGTGTCGTAGCTGCGCCGCCAGACCAGCACCTGCTCGTCGCCGTACTGCTTGGCCATGTCGGCCTTGTTGAGCCCCTGCAGGGCGCCGTAGTGGCGTTCGTTGAGGCGCCAGCTGTGCTCGACCGGCAGCCAGGTCCGGTCCATCTCGTCGAGCACGTGCCAGAGGGTGCGCGTAGCGCGCTTGAGCACGCTGGTGAACGCCACGTCGAACTCGTAGCCCTCGGCCTTGAGCAGCCGGCCGGCTGCTTTCGCCTGTTCGATCCCGGTGGGGGTCAGGTCCACGTCGGTCCAGCCGGTGAAGCGGTTTTCAAGGTTCCAGGTGGATTCGCCGTGGCGGATCAGGACGAGTTTGTGCATGTTGGCTCGGTAGAAGCTGTAGAAACGGGCGGGGCAAAACGCCGCATTCTAAAATTGCGGGGTTTGCTTTCCCCAAGGACTTCCGTGAATTTCTTCATCGACAACTGGTATCTCGTCCTCGCCGCACTGGCCTCGGGCACCGCGCTGCTGCTGCCCGTCTTCCGCGATGCGACGGGCGGGTCGCTGACCGCCGCGCGCGCGGTGCAACTGATCAACCGCGAAAAGGCCGTGGTGATCGATGTCTCCGAGCCCGACGAGTTCGCCGCGGGGCACGTGGGTGGCGCAAAGAACGTCCCGCTGGGCCAGCTCGAGGAGCGCCTGCCCCAGGTGGTCAAGAACAAGGCGATTCCGCTCGTGCTCGTCTGCGCCAAGGGCAACCGCGCCCAGCGCGGCGTGGCGGTGGCCAGGAAGCTCGGCTATGACAACGCGCAGGCGCTCGCCGGCGGCCTGAAGGGCTGGAAGGACGCGAGCATGCCGGTTGAAAAGGCCTGAAGCGGCTTCACCTGCCACGCATATCCCACGAAACCGCACAGGAGGCCGCCCCATGCAACCCGTCAAGATGTACACGACCGCCGTCTGCCCGTACTGCATCCGTGCCAAGCAAATCCTCAAGGCCAAGGGCGTCGAACAGATCGAAGAGGTCCGCGTCGACCTCGATCCCACGGCCCGCTCGCACATGATGGAGATCACCGGCCGCCGCACGGTGCCGCAGATCTTCATCGGCGATACCCACGTGGGTGGCCATGACGAACTGGTGGCGCTCGACGGCCGCGGCGGGCTCATGCCGCTGCTGGGCGCCTGAGACCGCTTCCGGGGCGCTGCATAATGCGGCCCCAAGTGCCCGCTGCGGGACCGCGACGTCCCCTGGCGGGCTTTGTTTTATTTGCCGAAATTCCGTTTTCGAACCGAAAGACCGACGACCATGTCTGAAGAAAATCCCGTGTTCCAGATCCAGCGCGTGTATCTGAAGGACCTGTCCCTGGAGCAACCCAACTCCCCGCAGATCCTCCTGGAGCAGGAACAACCCAACGTGGACATCCAGCTGGGCGTGGAAGCCGCTCCGGTCGCGGACGGCATCTTCGAAGTGGCCGTCACGGCCACCGTGCAGACCAAGATCAAGGACAAGACGGTGTTCCTGGTCGAGGCCAAGCAGGCCGGCATCTTCGAGATCCGCAACATTCCCGAAGACCAGATGGGCCCGATCATGGGCATCGCCTGCCCGCAGATCGTGTACCCCTACCTGCGCGGCAACGTGGCCGACCTGATCACGCGCGCCGGCTTCCCGCCCGTGCACCTGGCCGAAATCAATTTCCAGGCCATGTACGAGCAGCAGCAGGCGCAGATCGCCTCCGCTGCCCCGACGCCGGGCGTCACGCAGTAATCCCCAGGCTTTGCCGATCGCGCCGCCCCGCGGCGCTGCCGGAGCAGGGCCGGTCGACGTCCCCCGGGCCCTGGCTCCGCAAGCGCAGACATCCATGAAGATCATCGTGTTGGGTGCGGGGGCCTGGGGCACCGCCATGGCGCTCAGCGCCGCTGCCCACCCTGCCGGGCATGGCGTGACCCTCTGGGCGCGCGACGGGCAGCAAGCGGCCGCCATGCGTGCGGCCCGCGAGAACCCCCGCTATCTCCCCGGCATTCCCTTTCCGGAAACCGTCGCCCTGGCCAGTGGCGACGGCATCGCCACGCTCGCGTCGGCGGCCGATCTGGCGATCATCGCCACCCCCATGTCCGGGCTGCGCAGCATGCTGGAGCACCTGCGCGATGCCTCCGTGCCCGTGGCCTGGCTTTGCAAAGGGTTCGAGGCGGTGCCTGCCGGCGCTGCGTGTCCCGGGGATGCGCCGTACGGCCTGATGGCCCATGAGGTCTGTGCCCGCGCGGCGCCGCGGCTGCGCGCGGGCGCGCTCAGCGGCCCGAGCTTCGCGCAGGAGGCGGCCCAGGGCCGGCCCACGGCCCTCGTGGCGGCCAGCGCGGACGCGGGCGTGCGCGAACTGCTGGTGGAGGCCTTCCATGGGCCCACGCTGCGCATCTATGCCAACGAAGACATCGTGGGCGTGGAAGTCGGCGGCGCCGTCAAGAATGTGCTGGCCATCGCCACGGGGCTGTGCGACGGCCTCGACCTCGGGCTGAATGCCCGTGCCGCGCTGATCACCCGCGGTCTTGCCGAGATGACCCGACTGGGCCTCGCATTGGGCGCGCGGCCCGATACGTTCATGGGCCTTTCCGGTCTGGGCGATCTGGTGCTCACGTCCACCGGGGATCTGTCCCGCAACCGCCGCGTGGGCCTGGCGCTGGCGCAGGGCCTGACGCTGGAGCAGGCCGTCCAATCGCTGGGCCACGTGGCCGAAGGGGTCTACAGCGCCCGCACGGTGGTGCAGCGCGCCCGGCACGTGGGCGTGGACATGCCGATCGCCGAAGAGGTGGTGTCGTTGCTGGACGGGCACACCACCCCGCGCGAGGCGGTGGCGCGGCTCATGGGCCGCGGCCCCGCGGCAGAAACGCTGCTGCCCGGCTGAAAAGCAGAAAAGGCCCGCGCGATGCGGGCCTTTTCTTTCCGGAGTGTCCTTGCCATCGCAACGGTACTTTGGCCCGCTGCGCAAGACCCGGGTGCTTACAGCACGCCGAAGAGCATGAGCAGCAGAACGAGGGACAGTGGGACGCCGAGGAGCCAAAGGATGATGGGCATGGTCTTTCTCCTGAAAGGTGGGTTGTCGATGCCTCCACGTTAAGACCGCGTCCCTGCGCGGATTGTGCGCGTGCGGCACCTGCCCGCGTAGGCGACGGCCGCACCGGATCGCCGGACGCAGGGGCGCTGCCGGCGCGACCCGGTCCACTGTCGGGCGTGCGAGGGCCGCCAGGCCTCAGGCGGGAACGGCCGGGCGCTGTCGCGCAGGCAGTGCGGGCCGCACGGAGGGCGGCGGCAGCGGTGTCGGCAGGGCCCTTGGGGCCGTTGTCAGAACTCGAGGTTGTCGATGAGCCGCGTGGAGCCGATACGCGCTGCGCCGAGGGCCACGAGCGTGCCTGCCGGATGGCCGTTGCCGTCGCTCGCTGCAGCAGCAGGCTGCAGGTCGGCGCGGCGGCGCACCACGAGGTAGTCGGGCGCCCAGCCCCCGCGTCGCAGCGTGTCGGCGGCCGCGGCTTCCAGCGCGGGCCAGTCGCCCACGGGGTGCGAGAGGGCCGCATCCGCCAGCCTGCGCAGCGCCTGCGAGAGCCCGGCGGCCTGTGCCCGCTCGGCGGGGCCGAGGTAGCCGTTGCGTGAACTCAGCGCGAGGCCGTCCTCCGCGCGGCAGGTGTCGCCGGCCACCACGTCCACGGGCAGCGCGAACTGCTCGGCCATGCGCCGGATCACCATCCACTGCTGGTAGTCCTTCTTGCCGAACACGGCCGTGCCGCCGCCCGTGGTGCCGAACACGGCGGCGAAGAGCTTCATCACCACGGTGCACACGCCGGTGAAGAAGCCGGGGCGGAACTGGCCTTCCAGCAGGTCGGCCAGGCGGGGGTCGGGCTGCACCTTGAAGGTCTGCGGTTCCGGGTACAGGTCGGCCTCGCGCGGGGCGAAGAGGATGTCGCAGCCCGCCGATTCCAGTTGGGCGCGATCGGCGTCCCAGGTCCGGGGGTAGCTGTCGAAATCTTCGTGGGGCAGGAACTGCAGGCGGTTCACGAAGATGCTGGCGACCGTCACATCGCCAAACGGCACGGCCTGCCGCACGAGCGAGAGATGGCCGGCGTGGAGGTTGCCCATGGTGGGCACGAAGGCCGGGCGGCCGCGGCCGGCTAAGGCGGTGCGCAGCTCCGCGATGGAATGGGCGATGTGCATGGAAGAGAAGGAAGAAGGCGGGGGATTCGTGGTCGGAAGGCCGGATGGGCCGGCATCACCAGGCATGCACGGCATCGTCGGGGAAGCGCCCGGCCTTGACCGCCGCCACATAGGCTTCGATGGCGCCGCGCACGTTGCCGGCTTCGGCCATGAAGTCGTGCACGAAGCGCGGCATGCGGCCAAGGTTCATGCCCAGCATGTCGTGCAGGACCAGCACCTGGCCCGCGGTGCCGCTGCCCGCGCCGATGCCGATGGTGTGGCAGCGGGGCAGGGCCTCGGTGAGCTCGCGCGCCAGACCGGCGGGCACCATTTCCAGCACCAGCATGGAGGCGCCGGCATCCTGCAGTTCGCGCGCCTGCTGGCGCAGCAGGCGCGCGGCGTCCTCGTCCTTGCCCTGCACGCGGTAGCCGCCGAGCGCATGCACGGTCTGCGGTGTGAAGCCGAGGTGGGCGCACACCGGAATGCCGCGCTCCACGAGGAACTGCACGGTGGGCGCGGTCCAGCCGCCGCCTTCGAGCTTCACCATGTGCGCGCCGGCCTGCATCAGCACGCAGGCGCTGCGCAGGGCCTGCTCGCGGCTTTCGGCGTAGCTGCCGTACGGCAGGTCGGCCACCAGCCAGGCGGTGCCCTGCACGCGGTTCAGGCCGCGCGCCACGCTGGCCGTGTGGTAGGCCATCGTGTCGAGCGACACGCCCACGGTGCTGGGCAGGCCCTGGCAGACCATGCCGAGCGAATCACCCACCAGGATGCATTCCACGCCCGCCGCATCGGCCACGGCCGCGAAGGTGGCGTCGTAGGCGGTGAGCATGGCGATCTTCTCGCCAGCCTCGCGCATCTGCGCGAGCCGCGGCAGGCTGACGGGGCGGCGCTGGGGCAGGGGCGATGCGGGCGGCAGCGTGCCGTAGGGGGTGCCGGGGGCGGCAGCGGATGCGGCGTGGGCGGTGGTCATTGGGCGTGTGGTGCGGAAGGCGTCCCGAAAAAGTGCCGGGAGTCTATGCGATGCCGCTATGCTTGCCGCCCATGCAAAAAAGCGACCTTTCCCGAGACCTCTTCGCCGACCCCGGATACGTGAACCGCCTGGCGCAGGCCGATGTGGCCCGTGCGCTGCAGGAAGATGTGGGCGAGGGCGATCTGACGGCCGGCCTGGTCGATGCCGGGCGCCGCGTCCGGGCCCGGGTGCTCGCGCGCGAATCCGCCGTGATCTGCGGCGGGCCGTGGGCGGAGGCCGCCATCCGCGCGCTGGACCCCGGCGCGCGCATCGAATGGCAGGTAGGCGAGGGCCAGCGCTGCGCGGCCGACGAGGTGGTGCTGGTGGTGGAGGGCAGCGCCCGCGCGCTGCTGAGCGCCGAGCGCACGGCCCTCAACTTCCTGCAGCTGCTCTCCGCCGTGGCGACCAAGACGGCCACCTACGTCGAGGCCGTGCGCGGCACCGGCACGCGCATCGTCGATACGCGCAAGACGCTGCCGGG
Organism: Paracidovorax konjaci; assembly: GCF_900112675.1. Taxonomy (GTDB): domain Bacteria; phylum Pseudomonadota; class Gammaproteobacteria; order Burkholderiales; family Burkholderiaceae_C; genus Paracidovorax; species Paracidovorax konjaci. Next base: position 306,929 of record NZ_FOMQ01000002.1, read on the forward strand.
CCTGCGCCTCGCGCAGAAATACGCGGTGCGCGCGGGCGGCGGCACCAACCACCGCATCGGGCTGCACGACGCCGTGCTCATCAAGGAAAACCACATCGCCGCGGCCGGCGGCGTCACCGCCGTGCTGCAGGCCGCGCGCGCCGTGGCCGATCGCGCGGCCTTCGTGCAGATCGAGGTCGAGACGCTGGAGCAGTTGCAGGAGGCGCTCGCCGCCGGCGCGTCCATGCTGCTGCTGGACAACATGCCCCTGCCCATGCTCCAGGACGCCGTGCGCATCGCTGCAGGCCGCGCGGTGCTGGAGATCTCCGGCGGTGTCACCCTGGATGGCCTGCGCGCGCTGGCAGAGACCGGCGTGGACCGCATTTCCATCGGTACGCTCACCAAGGATGTGCGGGCCGTGGACTTTTCCATGCGCATGCAGGACATCGCCTGACGGCGGGACCTGCCGGCCGATGGCCCTGCCACTGCGGGGGGGCTTCGGCAGCGCGACAATCGCGTCCGGACCGGACCGACGCCCCCCCACAACCCACGAGCGGCCCGAGAGCCGCACCCGACCCGATCGCCATGACCGCCACCGCCATCAAGGACGTGGAATACGAGCAGCCCGAGGGCACCACCCCCGGCGCCGCCTGTGCCACCCGCCATGCCTGGGCCCGCGTGCCCGCCGAACCCGCGCCGGCCGAGCGCGCGGCCCTGCTGGACCGCATCCGCCGCCTGCTGCGCGAGAAGAACGCCGTGATGGTGTCGCACTACTACGTGCACCCCGACCTGCAGGACCTGGCCGAGGAGACCGGCGGCATCGTGAGCGATTCGCTGGAGATGGCGCGCTTCGGCCGCGACCATGCCGCGCAGACGCTGGTGGTCTCCGGCGTGCGCTTCATGGGCGAGACGGCCAAGATCCTCTCGCCCGAGAAGACTGTGCTCATGCCCGACCTCGACGCGACCTGCTCGCTGGACCTGGGTTGCCCGGTGGACGCCTTCAGCGCCTTCTGCGACCAGCACCCGGACCGCACCGTCGTGGTCTATGCCAACACCAGCGCGGCCGTGAAGGCGCGCGCCGACTGGCTCGTCACGTCGAGCTGCGCGCTGGAGATCGTCTCCGCGCTCAAGTCGGCGGGGCACAAGATCCTCTGGGCGCCGGACCGGCACCTGGGCGCCTACATCCAGCGCGAGACCGGCGCGGACATGCTGTTCTGGAATGGCGCGTGCATCGTGCACGACGAGTTCAAGGCGTTCGAGCTGGAAGCGCTGATGCGCGACCACCCGCAGGCCAAGGTGCTGGTGCACCCCGAGAGCCCGGCCGAGGTGGTGGCGCTCGCCGACGCGGTGGGCTCCACCAGCGCGATCCTGAAGGCCGCGCGCGAGATGGATGCGCGCGAATTCATCGTGGCCACCGACAACGGCATGCTGCACAAGCTGCGCGCCCTGAACCCCGGCAAGGTGTTCCACGAAGCGCCCACGGCCGGCAACAGCGCCACCTGCAAGAGCTGCGCGCACTGCCCCTGGATGGCGATGAACGGCCTGGCCGATGTGGCGCGGGTGCTGGAGACGGGCGCCAATGCCGTCCATGTGGACCCGGCGCTGATCCCGCGCGCGCGGCAGCCCATCGACCGCATGCTGGCGTTCACCGCTGCGCTCAAGGGCGGTCAGCCCGCGGGCGCGCTGGTGCCGCGCATCGGCGCTGCCTGATATTTGCTACTAAATAAATAGCAAACTATTCAATGAAATCGGCGGCATCAGGCACTTTTGACTGGAATGGATGCCGCGCCCTGCCGTCGCCGGGCGGGTGGCCCCGCCGCGTGCCGGCGGCGCGCTGAACCGGCCCGGGCTTCGTCCATGGCATCCCGCATCGATTTTTCCACCCCGCTGGACCCGGCTGCGCCGCGCCTGCGCCACGCCTTCGGCACCCCGCGCGAGGTGTGGGTGGCGCGGTCGCCGGACGAGGTGCGCGGCGTGCTGGAGGCCGTGCAGGCGGCCGCGGCCCGGGGCGACTGGTGCGTGGGCTACCTGCGCTACGAGGCGGCGGCGGCCTTCGACGCGGCCCTCGTCACCCATGCGCCCGAGGGGCCGCTGGCCTGGTTCGCGGTGCACGGCGCGCCGCAGCCCTGGCCGGGGCCGGCCGGCACGGAGCCGGCTGGAGGGGTGCAGGGCCTGGCGCGCGTGGAGGGCTGGACGGGCCTGGAGCGCGCGGCCTTCGATGCCGCCTTCGCCCGCATCCAGCAGGCCATCCGCGACGGCGAGCTGTACCAGGTCAACTTCACCGCGCCCCTGCGCGGCGGCTTCGAGGGGAGCCCCGCAGCGCTGTTCGATGCCCTGCGGCGCGCGCAGCCGGGCGGGTACGCCGCCCACATCGAAGCGGAGGGCGAGCAGGTGCTGTCGGTGTCGCCCGAGCTGTTCTTCGACTGGCGGTCGGCTGGTGAGCAGGGCGGCGCCATCCTCGCGCGGCCCATGAAGGGCACTGCGCCGCGCGGTGCCACGCCCGAAGCCGACGCGGCCCATGCGGAGCACCTGCGCACGGCGCCCAAGGAGCGCGCCGAGAACGTGATGATCGTGGACCTGCTGCGCAACGACCTCTCGCGCATCGCCGAGCCGCACAGCGTGCGCGTGCCCACGCTCTTCCACACCCAGGCGCTGCCCACGGTATGGCAGATGACCTCCGACGTCACCGCGCGCACGCGCCCCGGGCTCAGCCTGTGGGACGTGTTCGCGGCGCTGTTCCCGTGCGGCTCGGTCACCGGCGCGCCCAAGGTGCAGGCCATGCGCACCATCCGCAACCTGGAGGCTGCGCCGCGCGGCATTTACTGCGGCGCCATCGGCGTGGTGCGGCCCGACGGCCCCCCGGGCGCGGGCGGCATCGCCGCCACCTTCAACGTGCCCATCCGCACCGTGGTGCTGCACGGTGCGGCCGCCACCTGCGGCATCGGCAGCGGCATCACTTCCGACGCGCAGGCGGCGGCCGAATGGAGCGAATGGCGCCACAAGCGCGCCTTCGTGGAGCGTGCGAGCCAGCCGTTCGAGCTGCTGGAAACCCTGGCGCTGGAGGCCGGGCACTTCCGCCATCTGGCCGACCACCTCGCGCGCATGGCCGCTTCGGCCGCGCATTTCGGCTTCGGCTGGGATGCGGCGCGCGTGCAGGATTGCCTGGACGCGCTGGCGCGCCGGCACCCGGAGGGCCTCTGGCGCACGCGCCTGCTGCTGGACGCCGCGGGCGCGCCGCGCGCCGAGGCGCTCGCCTGCGCAGCGGTCCCCACCCCGGTGCGCCTGCGGCTGGCCGACCGCGCCTTCGAAGCCGCCCACGGCGAATTCGTGCGCCACAAGACCACGCGCCGTGCGCACTACGCGGCCTTCGCGCCCACGGTGCCCGGCGTGTTCGATACGGTGCTCTGGAACGAGGCCGGCGAGGTCACCGAGGGCACCTTCGGCAACCTGGCCGCGTTGCGCGACGGGAAGTGGACCACGCCGCCGCTCGCCTGCGGCCTGCTGCCCGGCGTGGGCCGCGCGGTGGCCCTGCGCGAAGGGCGCATCGCCGAGGCCGTGCTGCGGGTGGAAGACCTGCCGCGCGTGCAGGGCTGGGCGTTCCTCAACAGCCTGCGGGGCTGGCTGCCGGCCACGCTGGACTGACGGCACGGCCCCGCCGGGGAGCGCGCGGGCCGTCCCTGCTGCCCGTCACCGCGCGTTGCCGCGCCGCGGGGATCAAGCGTGCTTCAGAGCTTTTCTTTCACGTACGAGCCGCGGTCCATGTCCACGATCTCCACGCTGAGCTGCACCGCCAGGCCTTCGGGCCTGGGCGTGTGCGCGCGCAGCACGGCACCCACGCGGCCGGCGAGGTCCTGCTTGGCTTCGGGCGAGCGGCCCGAGAGCAGGCGCAACTGCGCATGCACGAAGGCGCGGCCTTCGGGCTGCGTGCCGATGGCGAAGCGGTCGGTGGTGATGTAGCGGCTCTTGAGGTCGGACTCGGCCAGGATCTCGGGGCTGGCGGTGAGCGAGGCATTGACGGCTTCGAGGATCCGGGCTTCCGGGAAGGGGCGCAGGTTGTCGGTGTATTCGATGACGAGGTGGGGCATGGCGTCTCCGTGGATGGGCGGGTGGATGGTGGTCTGACAGAAAAAAGCGGTGTGCCGTGCAGGCCGGCGCGGGCCACGGGGCGGCGTCAGCCGCGCGGCCGGGCCAGGTCCAGCACGCAGCCGTCGCCGACGGCTTCGCGCCACACGCGCACGCGGCTGGGCGGCGGGTCGAGGTCGGAGAGCGCGTCGGCGATGAACACGCACAGGTTCTCCAGCGTGGCGGGGCCCAGGCCAGGCACCTCGTCCAGGAGGTGGTGGTCGAGCCGTTCGCGCAGCTGCGTGCAGCGCGCCCGCAGGTGGCCCAGGTCGATCACCATGCCGGTGGCGGGATGGCGCGGGCCGGTGACGGAGATCTCGGCGTGGTAGGTGTGGCCGTGGATGCGGCGGCTGCCCTCGGCCTCGATCTCGCGCTGCAGCGTGTGCGCGGCATCGAAGAAGAAGCGTTGGTGGACGGTGAACAACATGGTCGAAAAAAAAAGGGGGCGGGCCGGCTCAGCGGATGCCGGTGAGTTTGTGGGTCTGCAGGCTCAGGCGCCAGGCGGGGCGCTCCAGGCAGGCGTCGATGCAGCGGGCGGTGTGGGCGGCCTGGTCGGGCCCGTCCATGGGCTGCAGGAAGCGGTGGGTGAAGCGCGTCTGCGATTCCAGCGCGGCGAGATCGAACCCAGGCTGGGGCCACACCAGCTTGAGCTCTTGCCCCTCGCGCTGCACCCAGGGCGCGCCGGCCTTGGGGCTGATGCAGAGCCAGTCGATGCCCGGCGGTGCGGCGATGGTGCCATTGCTCTCCACGGCGATGCGCAGGCCCCGCGCATGCAGTGCGTCGATGAGGGGCGCGTCGAGCTGCAGCAGCGGCTCGCCGCCCGTGATGACCACGAGGCGGTGGTCGGCATCGTGCGCGGGCCACTGGGCGGCGACCACGTCGGCCAGCGCATCGGCCGTGGCGTACTTGCCGCCCAGCGTGCCGTCGGTGCCCACGAAATCGGTGTCGCAGAAGCGGCAGACGGCGCTGCTGCGGTCTTCCTCGCGGCCGCTCCAGAGGTTGCAGCCCGCGAAGCGGCAGAACACGGCGGGCGTGCCGGCCTGGCCGCCCTCGCCCTGCAGGGTGTAGAAGATTTCCTTGACGCTGTAGGTCATGCGGCGGCCTCCTGCGCCATGTCGGCGGTCTGGGTCTGTGCGAGTTCGGCCAGCGCGTCCAGGAGCCGCGCCACGTCCGCCTCGGTGTGGGCGGCCGAGAGCGCGATGCGCAGGCGCGCCGTGCCCTCGGGCACCGTGGGCGGGCGGATGGCCGGCACCCAGAGGCCGCGGGCGCGCAGGAATTCCATCGCGGCCAGCGCCTCGCCGTTGGCGCCGATGACGAGCGCCTGCACGGCCGTGCGCGAATCGCCCAGTTGCCAGCGCGTGCCGCGCAGCACCGGCGCGAGGCCGCTGCGCAACTGCGCGATACGGGCCTGCAGGTGGGCGCGCAGCGCGTCGCCGCGTTCGATCAATCCCAGGCTGGCCTGCAGCGAACGCGCCAGCAGCGCCGGTGCGGCGGTGGCGAAGATGTAGCTGCGCGTCTTCTGCAGCAGCCATTCGACGAGCACGTCGCTGCCCGCCACGAAGGCGCCGGCCGCGCCCGCGGCCTTGCCCAGCGTGGCCATGTAGAGCACGCGGGGCGAGGCGTGCGCGCCGGTGAGGCCCGCTTCGGCCAGGCTGCCCCGGCCCTGCGGGCCGAGCACGCCGAAGCCATGCGCGTCGTCGAGCAGCAGCAGGGCGTCGTAGCGCTCGCACAGGGCATGCAGCGCGGCGATGTCGGCCACGTCGCCGTCCATGCTGAACACCGCGTCGGTGATCACGAGCTTGGCGCGCGCCGGGCTGGCCGCGAGCTGGCTCTCCAGCTCCGCGAGGTCGGCGTGCGCATACCGGTGGATGGAGGCCCGCGACAGGCGCGCGCCGTCGATCAGGCAGGCGTGGTTGAGCGCGTCCGAGAAGATGGCGTCGCCCGCGCCCACCAGGGCCGGAACGATGCCGATGTTGGTGGCGTAGCCCGCATAGAAGTAGAGCGCGCGCGGCAACTGCACGAAGCGCGCGAGGTCGGCTTCCAGCGCGGCATTGGCCGTGCTGTGGCCGCTCACGAGCGGCGAGCCGCCCGAGCCCACGCCGAATTCCCGCGCGCCCGCGCAGGCGGCCTCGGCGATGGCCGGGTGGGCGGCCAGGCCCAGGTAGTCGTTGCTGCAGAAGGCCAGCATGGTCTGTCCGTCCACGTCCAGGTGCGCACCCTGCAGCGGGCGCACGGCACGGCGGCGGCGGCGCAGGTGGGCGGCGTCGAGCGCCGCGATGCGGGCGGGCAGCGCGTCGAGCCAGGACGGTGCGGGGGCGGTGGTGGTCGTCATGCGGAAGAAAGGGTCCAGGAAGCGGGCAGCGCGAAGTGCGCGGCGCGCGGGTCGGGCACGCGCTGGTGCGGGATGTCCGCGAGCAGGGGGGCGTCCAGGCGCTGGCGCAGCCAGTCGATATTGTCCTCCGTAGCCTGCATGGCGGGGTCGATGCGGCTCGCGATCCAGCCCGCCAGGGGCAGCCCGCGCGCGCGGATGGCCTCGGCCGTGAGCGCCGCATGGCTGAGGCAACCCAGCCGCAGGCCCACGACCAGCACCACCGGCAGGCCCAATGCCTGGGCCAGGTCGGCGCCGGTCGCCGTATCCGACAGCGGCACGTGGAAGCCGCCCGCGCCCTCGACCACCACGGCATCGGCCAGGCCGGCAAGCGCGCGGTAGGCGCGCACGATGGCGCCGGTGTCGATGGCCGTGCCGGCGCGCCGCGCGGCGATGTGGGGCGAGAGCGGGTCGGGCAGCAGCACGGGGTTGTCCAGCGCGGGCGGCACTTCGAGCGTGGAAGCGGCCCGCAGCGCGAGCACGTCCTCGTTGGCGAGCGCGCCGCCGGGGCCGATGGGTTCCGCGCCCGCGGCGATGGCCTTCATGCCCACCACGCGCGCATGGTGCCGCGCGAGCGCATGCAGCAGGCCCGCGCTCGCCAGCGTCTTGCCCACGCCGGTGTCCGTGCCGGTGACGAAGCAGCCGATCATGGGAGGCTCCTCTCGGGGATGTCTTGCGCGCCGGGTGTTTCCTCGGCGAGCGTGGCGTCCAGCGCCGCGAGGGCCTCGCGGCCCAGGTGCGCGATGGCGCCATCGTCCAGCACGTAGGGCGGCATGGCGTAGAGCGTGCGGCCGATGGGGCGCAGCAGCAGGCCGCGCGCCATGGCGTGGCGGTGGTAGCGGCGCGCGAAGTCCGGGGCCGAGCCTTCCACGTCCCAGGCCCAGACCATGCCGAGGTGGCGCGCATGGCGCACGCGCGGGTGCGCCGTGAGCGGCGCGAAGGCCGCATGGAAGAGCGGCGCGCGCTGCGCGTTGCGTGCCAGCGCGCCGGTCTGCTCGAACAGCTCCAGCGTGGCCAGCGCCGCGCGGCAGGCCAGCGGATTGCCGGTGTAGGAGTGCGAATGCAGGAAGCCGCGCGCCACGTCGTCGTCGTAGAACGCGGCGTAGACCGCGTCGGTGGTGAGCACGGCCGACAGCGGCAGCGTGCCGCCCGTGAGCCCCTTCGAGAGGCAGATGAAATCGGGGCGGATGCCCGCCTGCTGGTGCGCGAACATCGTGCCGGTGCGGCCGAAGCCGGTGGCGATCTCGTCCACGACCAGGTGCACCCCGTAGCGGTCGCACAGTGCGCGGGCCTGCCGCAGGTAGCCCGGGCCGTGCATCGCCATGCCGCTCGCGCACTGCACCAGCGGCTCCAGGATCAGCGCGGCGGTGGTGGCGTGGTGTTCGGCGAGCCAGGTCTCCAGCGCTGCGGCGGCGCGCCCTTCCACGGCCGCTGCGTCCTCGCCCGGCAGCGTGCCGCGCGCATCGGGGCTGGGCACGGTGGCGCCCAGGCGCACGAGCGGCGCATACGCCTCGCGGAAGAGGCCGATGTCGGTCACGGCCAGGGCTCCCACAGTTTCGCCGTGGTAGCCCCCGGCCAGGCCCACGAAGCGGCATTTCTCGGGCCGGCCCTGGTTGCGCCAGTAATGGGCGCTCATCTTGAGCGCGATCTCCGTGGCGGCCGCGCCGTCGCTGCCATAGAAGGCATGCCCCAGCCCGGTGAGCGCCGCGAGCCGCTCCGACAGCTCCACCACCGGCGCGTGCGTGAAGCCCGCGAGCATGACGTGGTCGAGCCGCGCGATCTGGTCGGTGAGCGCCGCGCGGATGTGCGGGTGGCCATGGCCGAAAAGATTCACCCACCACGAGCTGATGCCGTCCAGGTATCGGCGGCCGTCGGTGCCGTGCAGCCAGGGGCCTTCGGCGCGGGCGATGGCCACCGGCGGCTCGGCCTCGTGGCGCTTCATCTGCGTGCAGGGGTGCCAGACGCTGGCAAGGCTGCGGGCGGCAAGGGGGTCGGGCATCGGCGCGTTCACGGCGGCTCAGGCCTTCTGCGTGGGCACGTGCTCGCGCAGCGCCACCTGGCGGTTGGCGGCGTCCACGAACACCAGGCGCGGCCGGTGCGCGGCCACGTCGGCCTCGTCCACCTGGGCGAAGGCCGCGATGATGAGCAGGTCGCCCACGCTCGCGCGGCGCGCGGCCGAGCCGTTCACCGAGACGATGCCGCTGCCGCGCTCGCCCCGGATGGCGTAGGTGACGAAGCGCTCGCCATTGTTGATGTTCCAGATGTGGACCTGCTCGTTCTCCGCGATGCCGGAGGCGTCCAGCAGGTCTTCGTCGATGGCGCAGGACCCTTCGTAGTGCAGCTCGCAGTGCGTGGCGCTGGCGCGGTGGATCTTGGATTTCAGCAGGGTGCGGAACATGGGCGGGCAGGGCGGGGAAAGTGGGGAATCGGTCGCGGACGGGCTCAGCGGGCGGACGGCACGAGCAGCGTGGGCGCCGCGGGGGCGGCCATTTCGGGCCAGTCGCGGCTGTAGTGCAGTCCGCGGCTCTCGCGGCGTTGCTGGGCCGAGCGTACGATCAGCTCGGCCACCTGCACGAGGTTGCGCAGCTCCAGCAGGTCGCGGCAGACGTGGAAGTTGGCGTAGAACTCGGCGATCTCCGCCTGCAGCAGCGCGATGCGGTGCGCGGCGCGCTCCAGCCGCTTGTCGGTGCGCACGATGCCCACGTAGTCCCACATGAAGCGGCGCAGCTCGTCCCAGTTGTGCGAGATGACCACGCGCTCGTCGGCGTCGGTCACGCGGCTGTCGTCCCATGCGGGCAGGTCCGGTGCCGGCGCCGCCGTGCCGGGCGCCGTGAGCACCGCATCGGCCGCCGCCCGCGCGAACACCATGCACTCGACCAGCGAATTGCTGGCCAGGCGGTTGGCGCCGTGCAGGCCGGTGCAGGCGGTCTCGCCGATGGCGTAGAGGCCGGCCAGGTCGGTGCGGCCGGCCAGATCGGTCAGCACGCCCCCGCAGGTGTAGTGGGCCGCGGGCACCACGGGGATGGGCTGGCGCGTGATGTCGATGCCCAGCTCCGCGCAGCGCGCGAGGATGGTCGGGAAATGCGCCTGCAGGAATTCCGGGCTCTGGTGCGAGATGTCCAGGTGCACGCAATCGAGCCCGTGGGTCTTCATCTCGAAGTCGATGGCGCGGGCCACCACGTCGCGCGGCGCGAGTTCGGCGCGGTCGTCGTGCATCGGCATGAAGCGCGTGCCGTCGGGCCGCAGCAGGCGCCCCCCCTCGCCGCGCACGGCCTCGCTGATGAGGAAGGACTTGGCCTGCGGGTGGTAGAGGCAGGTGGGATGGAACTGGATGAATTCCATGTTCTGCGCGCGGCAGCCTGCGCGCCAGGCGGCGGCGATGCCGTCGCCCGTGGCGGTGTCGGGGTTGCTGGTGTAGAGATACACCTTGCCCGCGCCGCCCGTGGCCAGCACGGTATGCGGTGCGCGGAAGGTGTGCACCGTGTCGGTCGCCTCGTCGAAGGCGTAGAGGCCCAGGCAGCGTTGCGGGCCGGGCAGGCCCAGCTTGCGGGCGGTGATCAGGTCCACCAGGGTGTGCTGCTCCAGCAGCGTGATGCCGGGGGTGGCCCGCACGCGCTCCAGCAGCGTGCGCTGCACGGCCGCGCCCGTGGCGTCGGTGGCGTGCACGATGCGCCGCGCCCCGTGCCCGCCTTCGCGCGTGAGGTGCAGGCGGCCGGCCTCTTCTTCGGAGAACGGCACGCCCAGCGTCTGCAGCCAGCGGATCGCCTGCGGCGCGCCTTCGACGACGGCGCGCGTGGCGGCCAGGTCGCACAGGCCGGCGCCGGCCACGAGGGTGTCCTGCACATGGGCATCGAACGTGTCGCCCTCGGCCAGCACCGCGGCGATCCCGCCCTGCGCCCAGCCGCTCGCGCCGTCGGCGAGGCCGCGCTTGGTGAGCACCGCCACGCGGTGCGTGGGCGCCAGGTGCAGGGCGGCCGAGAGGCCCGCGAGGCCGCTGCCGATGATGAGGATGTCGAAATCGAAGGAGGCCATGCGTTTCGGTTCGGGGGTCTGGGAAATGCCGCGCCCGGGCGGCGGAGCGGCCCTACACGGGGGTGTAGGCCAGCCGCACGTAGATGGGGGCGAAGGCCTCGGCCTGTGTGATCTCGATCAGGGTTTCCTTGCCCAGTTCCAGCAGCGCGATGAAGGTCACCACGAGCACCGTGGAGCCCTTGGAGGGGTCGAACAGTTCTTCGAACTCCACGAACCGGCGGCCCTGCAGGGTCTTGAGCACGGCGCTCATGTACTCGCGCACGCTCAGTTCCTCGCGCGTGATGCGGTGGTGCTGCACGAGCTTCGCGCGCTTCATGATGTCGCGCCAGGCCTCCTGCAGCTCGGCCACGTGCACGTCGGGAAAGCGCTGCACCAGGCTCTGCTCGATGTGGACCTGCGCCCGCAGGAAGTCCCGGCCGTACTGGGGCGCGCGCCCCAGGCCCGCGGCGGCGAGCTTGATCTGCTCGTATTCGAGCAGGCGGCGCACCAGTTCGGCACGCGGGTCTTCGGCCTCCTGGGCGCCTTCCTGCTTCTTGGGCGGCAGCAGCATGCGCGACTTGATCTCGATGAGCATGGCCGCCATGAGCAGGTACTCGGCCGCCAGCTCCAGGTTGCGGCTGCGGATCTCGTCCACGTAGCGCAGGTACTGCCGCGTCACGTCGAGCATTGGAATGTCGAGGATGTTGAAGTTCTGCTTGCGGATCAGGTAGAGCAGCAGGTCCAGCGGGCCTTCGAAGGCTTCGAGGAACACTTCCAGCGCATCGGGCGGGATGTAGAGGTCCTGCGGCAGCGCGAAAAGCGGCTCGCCGTAGAGCCGGGCCACGGCATCGGACACCGGCCCGGCAGGCGCGGCATCCGCTGGGGAATCACCGGCGGTCGGGGGCGCGTCCACGGCCTCGGTGCTCATGCGATGCTGTTATTTTGGTAGCAAGGTATGCAGATGTGACGCCGGCATACCGCTATTTCGGTGCCCAGGCGTCAGCCCTGGGTCTGGTACACGTAGGGCTTTTGCGCCACGCGGCTGTCGTCGTATTCCTGCCAGATGTCGCGGTCGACCTGCTTGTCCCACAGGAGGGCGCGGCCGGCCACCTGCTGGGCGTCGAGCTCGGGCTTCTGGGACTTGAGCTTCTCGATGAACTGGGTGGCGTCGGATTGGTAGTCGGGGCGGCGGAAGAAGGACATGGTCGTGGTTGGGCTCGGAAACAGTCTGAGATTTTACCGGCGCCCGGTCGCGCTACATTGCGGCTCCCGCGCGACGCGCGGCCTGGCCCTTTCTCCCACCCTGCGCCGAGTGCGCTTTTCCCGTTTCCCCGATGACCTCTCGCACGCTCTCCGTCCTGCCCGTCTCCTTGCCGGATGCCTCCCGCAACGGCCCTTCCGCGCCCGACCGGCGGCGCCTGCTCGCCACGGCGGTGGGCACCGTCGCGGCGCTGTGGCTGCTGAATGCGTGCGATCCGCAGCGCATCCGGGAACTGGAGGAAGGCGTCTCCACCGAAGCGGACGTGCGCGCGCGCTTCGGCGAGCCCGAGCGCGTGTGGGACGAGCCCGACGGCGCGCGCACGCTCGAATACAACCGCCAGCCCGAGGGGCACCAGAACTACATGATCACGATCGGCACCGATGGCCGCATGACCGCGCTGCGGCAGGTGCTCGCGTCCCACGTGTTCGAGAAGATCGTGCCCGGCATGCTCATGGAGGATGTACGGCGGCGCCTCGGCAAGCCGGCCAGGATGACCACCTTCGAGCGCCAGGGCGAAACCGTCTGGGACTGGCGCTGGAACGACGGCGGCACGCAGCCCATGGTGTTCAGCACCACCTTCGACCTGCGGGGCCGGGTGCTGCGCAGCGGCAGCGCCTTCGAGATGCGCGACGGGAAATGATGCGCGACGGGAAATAATCGGGCCCTCCCGGCCTGGCCCGCGGCTTGCATGCCCGCGGCCAGCCCTGCCACCCCACCCCCCGCCATGTCCGACGCACCGCCCGATCCCATTCCCGTTCCCGTCCCCTCGCTGCGGCACGGCCGCTACGAGGACGTTCAGGCGCTGGTCGCCGGCACGCTCTTCGTGGCCATGGCGCTGATGCTGTTCGGGCAGGCGGGGCTGCTCATCGGCAGCACGGCCGGTATCGCATTCCTGCTGCACTACCTGACGGACGTCTCTTTCGGCAAATTGTTCTTCGCGGTCAACCTGCCGTTCTACTGGTTCGCGTGGACGCGCATGGGCCGCGAATTCACCATCAAGACCTTCCTGAGCGTGGCCATGCTCTCCGGACTCACGGAGATGTTTCCGCACGTGATGCACGTGGATTACCTGGACCCGCTGTTCGCCGCCGTCCTGGGCGGGCTGCTGCTCGGCACGGGCTGCCTGTTCCTGGCGCGCCACAAGTCCAGCCTGGGCGGGGCGACCATCGTGGCGCTGTACCTGCAGAACCGGCACGGCATCCGCGCGGGCAAGGTGCAGATGGCGATCGACTGCACGGTGCTGGGGCTGGCGCTCTTCGTAGTGCCGCCGGAGCGGGTGGCCTATTCGGTGCTGGCGGCGGTGGTGATGAGCCTGTTTCTCTGGGTCAGCCACCGTCCGGGGCGCTACGTCGGGGAGTAGGGCGCCGCGGGCGTGCCGGCCGGTGCGGCGGCGGGCCGGATGGATTCGCGGATCTGGATGCCGCTGGTGTCGCCGCTGCCGCCGGTCACCGCATCGGCCGCCATGCCCACTCCCTTGCCCACGATCTTGACCGTGCCAATGGCCGCGTCCGCCGCCAGACCGACGGCACTCGCGGTGACGCCCACGGCCGTGCTGGCCACCGTCACCACGGTGCAGCCCGCGAGCCAGTGCAGGACCACCGCCAGGGCGGCGGCGGCCGGCAGGGTGCGCCGATGGAAGGCTTTTTTTGGCATGGCCGCAGCCTTCAGCGCACGCGCATGCCGGGCGTGGCGCCCGGCCAGGGGTTCAGCACGTGGATGCCGGGGTGCGCCTTCTCGTCGTTGTGGCTCGCGGCCAGCACCATGCCCTCGGAGACGCCGAACTTCATCTTGCGCGGCGCGAGGTTGGCCACCATCACGGTGAGCTTGCCCACCAGGTCCTCGGGCCGGTAGGCGCTCGCGATGCCGGAGAACACGTTGCGCGTGCGGCCCTCGCCCACGTCGAGCGTGAGGCGCAGCAGCTTGGTCGATCCTTCCACGGCCTCGCACTGGACGATGAGCGCGATGCGCAGGTCGATCTTCGCGAAATCGTCGATGGTGATGGTGGGCGCGATTTCCTCGCCGCCCGGTGCTATGGTTTCTGTAGCAATCTTTTCAGGTTCTGCGGCGGCATGGGGCTCGAACAATGCTTCAAGCTGCTTGGCGTCCACGCGCTGCATGAGATGCTGGTAGGCACCGATGGCATGGCCCTCGCCGAGCAGCGCCGGCGCATCCGAGAAGCTGAGCGGCGCGATGTTCAGGAACGCCTCCACCTGCGCGGCGAGCGCCGGCAGCACGGGCTTGAGGTAGAGCGTGAGCCAGCGGAAGGCCTCGATGCAGGTGGTGCAGGCGGCCTGCAGTGCCGCCTCCTGGCCTTCCTGCTTGGCGAGTTCCCAGGGCTTGCGTGCGTCCACGTACTCGTTCACGCGGTCCGCCAGCAGCATGGTTTCGCGCACGGCACGGGCCGTATCGCGCTTGTCGTAGGCCTCGGCGATGGCGCCGGCCTGCGCGCGCAGCACTTCCAGCAGCGCGGCGCCCTCGGCGTCCGCCGTGCCCAGGCGTCCGCCGAAGCGCTTGGTCAGGAAGCCCGCCGCGCGGCTCGCGATGTTCACGAACTTGCCGATCAGGTCGCTGTTGACCCGCGCCATGAAATCTTCGGCGTTGAAGTCGATGTCCTCGTTGCGTCCGTTGAGCTTGGCCGCGAGGTAGTAGCGCAGCCATTCGGCGTTCATGCCCAGGCCCAGGTACTTGAGCGGGTCGAGGCCGGTGCCGCGGCTCTTGCTCATCTTCTCGCCGTTGTTCACGGTGAGAAAGCCGTGCACGAAGACCGCGTCCGGCGTCTTGCGGCCGCTGAACTTCAGCATCGCGGGCCAGAACAGCGTGTGGAAGGTCACGATGTCCTTGCCGATGAAGTGGAACTGCTCCAGCTGCGGGTCGGCGATGTAGGCGTCGTAGCTCTCGCCGCGCTTCTCGAGCAGGTTCTTGAGCGAGGCGAGGTAGCCCACGGGCGCGTCGAGCCACACGTAGAAATACTTGCCCGGCGCGTCGGGGATCTCGATGCCGAAATACGGCGCGTCGCGGCTGATGTCCCAGTCGCCCAGGCCCTCGCTGGTGGTGCCGTCGGGGTTGGTGCGCACCGAGAACCATTCCTTGACCTTGTTGGCCACCTCGGGCTGCAGGCGGCCGTCCTGCGTCCACTCCTGCAGGAACTCCACGCAGCGCGGGTCGGAAAGCCGGAAGAAGAAATGGTCGGAACTCTTCAGCACCGGCTTGGCGCCCGAGAGCGCGGAATACGGCTCGACGAGGTCGGTGGGCGCGTACACGGCGCCGCAGTTCTCGCAGTTGTCGCCGTACTGGTCCTTGGCATGGCAGCGCGGGCATTCGCCCTTGATGAAGCGGTCGGGCAGGAACATGTTCTTCTCGGGGTCGAAGAACTGCTCGATGGTGCGCGTCTCGATGAGGCCCGCGGCCTTCAGGTCGCGATAGATTTCGCGGGCGAGCGCGTGGTTCTCGGGGGCGTCGGTGCTGTGCCAGTTGTCGAAGCGGATGTGGAAGCCCTCGAGGTAGGGCTTGCGGCCGGCCGCGATGTCGGCCACGAACTGCTGCGGCGTCTTGCCCGCCTTTTCGGCCGCGATCATGATCGGCGCGCCGTGCGTGTCGTCCGCGCCGACGAAGTTCACCGCGGCGCCCTGCATGCGCTGGAACCGCACCCAGATGTCGGCCTGGATGTATTCCATGATGTGGCCGATGTGGAAGTTGCCGTTGGCGTAGGGCAGGGCGGTGGTGACGAAGATCTTGCGTGCGGACATCGGGGTGCGTCTTTCGGTGCGGCGGTGCGCCCGCGCGCGGTGCGCGGGCGGAGCCGGCGATTTTAGGGCGAGGCGGGCGGCGCCGCGTTACTGCGTGGGCGCGCGCAGCGCGTGCCCCGCGTCGCGCCAGCCGAAGAAGCGGCAGATCTCCCCGCGGCGCGCGAGCGCATCGGCACGGCCCAGTGCCATCAGCTCGCGCGTGTAGGCGGGCTCGAAGAGCAGATAGCTCGCCAGGGCCGCGCCCCGCACGTCCCGGGCGTTGGTGGTGACGCCCAGCGCGCCCAGCAGCGTGCGCACCGGCGCGGGCAGGTCGCCCACGTGCCGTGCGGCGAGGGCATCGAGGCGCTGGGAGGGCGCGATCACCAGCAGTTCCAGCGGGCGCAGCGGACTGTTCGCGCGGGCTTCGGGCGGGATCAGGGCCAGCGTCTGGTTGATGCGCTGGGCGCGTTCCACGTCCACGGCCAGGGCATCCAGGAAGATGTTGGAGAGCGCGTGCCCGGCCACCTGGGCCAGGGAGGGGTAGGCGGGCGCAGGCTCGGCCGCGGTGTCGCCGGCGGGCTCGTGCATGCGGCCCGCGCCGATCACCAGCACCCGCTCGGCCCCGAGGTGGATCGCCGGTGCGATCGGCGCGGACTGGCGCATGGAGCCGTCGCCGAAGAATTCGGTGCGCCCGCCCAGCTCCAGCGCAGTGGCCGGGAACACGAAGGGAATGGCGGACGAGGCCAGCAGGTGCGGGTGCGTGATGCGCCCGCGCGACGCCCGGCGCTGCTGCCGCGCCCAGGGCTGCAGGGACTCGGCCGCCTCGAAGAAGGTGATGTGCTCGCCCGAGCTGTAGCTGGAGGCCGTCACGGCCAGCGCCTGGAGGTGGCCGTCGCGGATCAGGCGCGGCAGGCGCGAGAGCGGCACCAGCCGCGCCAGCAGTTCGGACAGCGGCGCATTGTCGAGCAGCGACCGCGGGCGCATGCGCCGCCAGCGCGCCACCGCCCAGCCCAGCGAGAGCAGGGTCAGCCAGCGCGCACCGCTGCGCATCACGCTCAGCGAATCGGCGCGGTAGACCTGCGGTGCGTGGAAGTCGCGCCACACGTGAGCGATGCGGCGCACGGCCCGGTCGAAGTGGTCGGCGCCGCAGGCCAGGGCCGCCGCATTGATGGCGCCGGCCGAGGTGCCGGTGATGATCGGGAAGGGGTTGGGATCGCGCCCGGCTCCGCAGGATTTGCGCAGGTCGGAGATGGCCTCCAGCACGCCGACCTGGTAGGCGGCGCGGGCGCCGCCGCCCGTGAGCACGAGCCCGGCCGGGCGTGACTGCGCTGCGTGCCGGGAGCGGTGCGCAAGCGGGGCGGCCATGGGCGGCGGATCCGGCAGGCTCAGCGGCGGGCAGCCGGTGCGGCGGGCGCCTTGAGCAGCAAGGTGGCCAGGGCCGGGCCGTCCATGATGGCCAGGGCATGGTCGCGCGCGAAATCGCGGGCCGCGTCGCTCACGGCCCCTTGCGGCGCGATGTACACGCCGGAGGCCACGTCCTGCGCGCGCATCGCGGCCTGCAGGTCGCGCAGCGGCTCCACGCCATGGGCGCCGGCCTTCCACCGGCGGGCGCTGACCAGCGCGGAGCGTCCTTCGCGCTCGATGCGGAAGTCCGCCGGCCCGGCCGGCAGGCGGTGCACGGTATGGCCCTCGGCCCGCCAGGCGCTTTCGAGCCGGTCGGCCAACGCCCGCCAGGGCAGGGCTCCGGCTTCGTCCAGCGCGGCCTGCATGCGCGTGGCACTGGGGGCCCGCAACTGCCGCCACGCGGCCACGCAGCCCACGCCGAAGATCGGCAGCACGCCCACGGCGGCATAGGGCGCCACGTGCGAGGGCAGCAGTGCACCGCAAGCCAGCGCGATCGCTCCCGCCGCAAGAAAGCTCACCCACCAGGGAGAGCGCAGCAGCACGGCGAAAAGCGAATTGGGGGCCATCTTCAATTTCACGGGGAACGGTCCTTCGGGCGGTAGGGGAACAGGGGTGTGCAGTACGGCGGGCCGATGCCGCGGAGCGCTTTCGCGCGGCTCGGCCGCGGCATTGTCCTGCGGGCGGCGGGGGCGCGGATCAGGGAATAGACTACCTGCCCCCAAGGAGATTTACCGATATGGCAGTGACTGAACAGGCGCTCCTCGCGGCGCTCGCGAGCGTACGCGATCCGCACTCGGGCAAGGATTTCGTTTCCCTGCGCGCGGTGCGCGGCATGCGCATCGATGGCGGCAACGTGGCGTTCGGCGTGGAACTGGGCTACCCGGCCCGCAGCCTGGAAGCCGCGCTGGCCCGCGACCTGGAGGCCGCCGCACGCACGGTGCCCGGGGTGGAGAGTGTCTCGGTCCAGGTCACCACCCAGGTCACCGCGCATGCGGTGCAGCGCGGCGTGCAACTTTTGCCGCAAGTGAAGAACATCATCGCCGTCGCTTCGGGCAAGGGCGGTGTGGGCAAGAGCACCACGGCCGCCAACCTGGCGCTGGCGCTCGCGGCCGAGGGCGCGCGCGTCGGCGTGCTGGATGCCGACATCTACGGCCCCAGCCAGCCGATGATGCTGGGCATTGAAGGCCGGCCCGAAAGCACCGACGGCAAGACCATGGAGCCGCTGCGCAACCACGGCGTGCAGGTGATGTCGATCGGCTTTCTCGTCGATCCCGACCAGGCCATGATCTGGCGCGGCCCCATGGCCACGCAGGCGCTGGAGCAGCTGCTGCGCCAGACGAACTGGCAGGATCTGGACTACCTGATCGTGGACATGCCCCCGGGCACGGGCGACATCCAGCTCACGCTGTCCCAGCGCGTTCCGATCACCGGCGCGGTCATTGTGACCACGCCGCAGGACATCGCACTGCTCGATGCACGCAAGGGCATCAAGATGTTCGAGAAGGTGGGCGTGCCCATCCTGGGCATCGTCGAGAACATGGCGGCCCACGTGTGCAGCCAGTGCGGCCACGTGGAGCACATCTTCGGCGAGGGCGGCGGGCGCCGCATGGCGGCCGAATACGGCATGGAATACCTGGGCGCGCTGCCGCTGGACCTGCAGATCCGCCTGCAGGCCGACAGCGGCACCCCCACGGTGGTGGCCGATCCCGGCAGCGAGGTGGCCGACATCTACCGCCAGGTGGCACGGGAGGTGGCGGTCAGGGTGGCACAGCAGGCCCGGGACTTCTCCTCCAAATTCCCCACCATCTCGGTGACCAAGGACACCTGACGCCACCCCGAAGGGGCGTGTGCGCCCCGCCCCGCCCGCTTGTGTTGGAAAAACCAATCACATTGCTCGGTCACATGTATTGACGTGTATCAACTGCTGCGCTGACACTGCGCCATCCATTCCATTTGGCGGGATGGGCATGCGGCAGAAGACAGTAACCAATATAGCGAGGAGTGGGCATGGCGGGAACACAACCAGGGTTTCTGGACAAAGAGCGGATCATCGCGGGGCCAGGCTTCAACCGGTGGCTCGTGCCCCCGGCGGCTTTGGCCATTCACCTGTGCATCGGGATGGCCTACGGCTTTTCCGTCTTCTGGCTACCGCTGTCGCAGGCGCTGTCCAAGGCCGGCACGGGACAGGCCTGTCCCAAGGACATGAGCTTCTTCGCGGAACTGTTCGCCAGCGGCTGCGACTGGCGCGTGGCCACCCTGGGCTGGATGTACACGCTCTTCTTCGTCTTCCTGGGCTGCTCCGCGGCCATCTGGGGCGGCTGGCTGGAGCGTTCGGGCCCGCGCAAGGCCGGCGTGGTCTCGGCGGTGTGCTGGTGCGGCGGCATGCTGCTGTCGGCCCTGGGCATCTACCTGCACCAGTTCTGGCTCATGATTCTGGGCTCGGGCGTCATCGGCGGCATCGGGCTCGGCCTCGGCTACATCTCGCCGGTGTCCACGCTGATCAAATGGTTCCCGGACCGCCGGGGCATGGCGACGGGCATGGCCATCATGGGCTTCGGCGGCGGCGCGATGATCGGCTCGCCCCTCGCGGTGGACCTCATGAAGACCTTTGCCACCCCGACCGACGTCGGCGTGATGCAGACATTCGTGGTGATGGCGCTGATCTACTTCGTCTTCATGATGGCCGGTGCGCTGGGCTACCGCGTGCCGCCCACCGGCTGGAAGCCCGAGGGCTGGACGCCTCCGCCCCCCAGCGCCAACGCGATGATCACGCAGCGCCATGTGCACGTGAAGCGCGTCTGGGGCATTCCGCAGTTCTGGCTCGTCTGGGTCGTGCTCTGCATGAACGTGAGCGCCGGCATCGGCGTGATCGGCATGGCGTCGCCCATGCTGCAGGAGGTCTTCGGGGGTGCGCTCATCAACGTGCCCGCCAGGTTCGGCGACCTCAATCGCGAGCAGCTCGCCGCGATCGCCGTGGTGGCCGGCGGCTTCACGGCACTGCTGTCGCTCTTCAACATCGGCGGCCGCTTCTTCTGGGCCAGCCTCTCCGACAAGCTCGGCCGCAAGATGACCTATGTGGTGTTCTTCGTCCTGGGCGGCCTGCTCTACGCCAGCATCCCCAGCTCGGCCAGCGCCGGCAGCAAGCTGCTGTTCGTGGGGGCCTTCTGCATCATCCTCTCGATGTACGGCGGCGGCTTCGCCACGGTTCCGGCTTACCTGGCCGACCTGTTCGGCACGCAGTTCGTGGGCGCCATCCACGGCCGCCTGCTCACGGCCTGGGCCACGGCGGGCATCCTGGGGCCGGTGGTGGTGAACTACATGCGCGAATACCAACTGGGCCTGGGCATTCCGCGCGAGCAGGTCTACAACCAGACCATGTACATCCTCGTGGGCATGCTGGTCATCGGGCTCATCGCCAACCTGCTCGTGCGCCCGTTGGCGGACAAATGGTTCATGAGCGACGAGGAACTGGCGCACGAGAAGAAGCTGGCCCACGAGAAGGCCGCTGCGGCCGAGGTCGGCGCGGGCTCGGGCGGCGGCGGGTCCACCAGCCCGGCATTGGTGGCATTCGCCTGGGCGGCCGTGGGCATCCCGCTGGCCTGGGGTATCTACAAGACCCTGGTGAGCGCAGCCAAGTTCTTCCATTGAACGGGAGGGCGCGGCCATGTTGCCCGGCTCCCTGACCCGCCGCATCGGCGCGGCGGCCCGGCGGTTCGCCGCCGAGCATGCCGGTGCCTTCAGCCTCGAAGCGGCCGCCGGCGGCCAGCCTCCGCTGCTGCGCTGCGGCGGGCAGGTGCTGAACGGCGATTTCGCCCCCATCGACCGGTTCACGGAGCAGACCGGCGTGCGGGCCACGGTGTTCGCCCGCCAGGGCGAGGACTTCGTGCGCATCGCCACCTCGGTGCGCAAGCAGGACGGCGAGCGCGCCATCGGCACGCTGCTCGACCGCTCCCATCCGGCCTACCGGGCTCTGCTGGCGGGGCGCCCCTACGCGGGCTACGCCACGGTCTTCGGCCGGCAGAACATGACACGTTACGACCCCGTGCGCGATGCCGCGGGCCAGGTCGTGGGCGTGTTGTACGTGGGGCTGGACGTGAGCGGCATCCCCGCCCTGGGTGCTGCAGCGCGCCTCGCGCTGTCGGTGGTGGCGGCCCAGTACGCGGTGGGCGCGCTGGCATGGCTGCTGCTGCCGCCCCTGCAGCCTGCCTGGCTCGCGGTATCGGTCGCCTTGCCCCTGATCGTGGCGGCGCTGGTGTATGCGCTGGCGCAGCGCGGCATCACCGGTCCGGTCGCGGAGGGCTGCGCGGCGGCGCAGCGCATCGCAGCCGGCGACCTGACCACGCAGATGCACGTCTCCCGCCGCGACGAGGTGGGCCAGATGCTGCAGGCGATCAACGGCATCGGCGTCGGCCTCACGGGGCTGGTCTCGCAGGTGCGCCAGGGCGCCGAAGGGCTGCGCGTGGCCACCCGGGAGATCGCGGAGGGCAACGGCGACCTGGCGAACCGCACCGAGCAGCAGGCCGGCGAAGTGAACGCGGCCGCGTCGGCGCTGGAGCAGCTCACCGCCACCGTGTCGCAGAACGCCGGGCATGCGCAGCAGGTCAACGGCCTCATGGCGACCGTGTCCCGCACGTCCGCGCAGAGCAGCGAGGCGGTGGATCGCGTGGTGGCGACCATGACCGAGATGCGGGACGACGCGCACCGCATCCGCGACATCATCGGCATCATCGACAGCATCGCCTTCCAGACCAACATCCTCGCGCTGAACGCGGCGGTGGAGGCGGCCCGCGCGGGCGAGCAGGGCAGGGGCTTCGCGGTCGTGGCGTCCGAGGTGCGGGCGCTGGCCCAGAGGTCCTCGGGCGCGGCGCGGGAAATCCGCACGCTGATCTCGGCCTCGGTCGACCGCGCTGACGCGGGTGGCGGTCTGGTCGATGCGGCCCGCGTGTCCATGCAGGGTATTTCAGGATCGATCTCCGAGGTGACACGGCTCATCGAAGGCATCGCCACGGCGAGCGGCCAGCAGAGCAGCGGCATCGAAGGGATCCACCACAGCGTGGAGCGCATCGAGCAGATGACCCAGCAGAATGCCGCCCTGGTCGAGGAGGCCGCCGCTGCCGCCCTGCGCATGCGCGAGCAGGCAGCCGGTCTTGCCGATGCCACGGCGAAGTTCAAGACCGCGGGCTGACCCCTCCGGCAAAGCACCACCACGACCGACCATCCGGCCATGCACACCCTTGACCTGCCCGCCCCGCATAACCCCCTGACCCCAAGGGGCGGCGCAACGGCGTAGCCTTCCTGCCCCGGGGCGCCGCCCGCGATCCGGCAATGCTTCCGTCTGAGGAGACCACGATGAGCGAACAGAAAATCGAGTTCTACAACGGCCCGGCCGGCGGCTGGGGCGCGCTGCGCTCCGTCGGCAAGACGCTCAGGCAGCAGGACATCCCGATCAAAGGCGCCAAGACGCTGCTGTCGGCCAACCAGCCCGACGGTTTCGACTGTCCGGGCTGTGCCTGGCCCGACCGCAACCATGCCTCCACCTTCGAGTTCTGCGAGAACGGCGCCAAGGCCGTGGCGGCGGAGGCCACCGCGCGGCGTGCCGGGCCCGAGCTGTTCGCGCGCCACACCGTGGCCGAGCTGGCCGAGCAGAGCGATTTCTGGCTGGAAGACCAGGGGCGTCTCACGCACCCCATGGTCTACGACGCGAGCACCGACCACTACGTACCCATCGCCTGGGACGATGCGTTCGGGATCATCGCGCGCCACCTCCAGGCGCTGCCCGACCCGAACCAGGCCATCTTCTACACCTCGGGCCGCGCGAGCAACGAGGCCGCGTTCCTCTACCAGCTCTTCGTGCGCGAGTACGGCACGAACAACTTTCCCGATTGCTCCAACATGTGCCACGAGCCCAGCGGCAGCGCCATGCGCCCGCAGATCGGCGTGGGCAAGGGCACGGTGACGCTGCAGGACTTCGAGGAGGCCGACGCCATCTTCATCTTCGGCCAGAACCCCGGCACCAACCACCCGCGCATGCTGGGCGAGCTGCGCGCGGCCCACAAGCGCGGCGCGCAGATCGTGAGCTTCAACCCGCTGCGCGAGCGGGGGCTCGAGCGGTTTGCCGATCCGCAGAGCAAGATGGAAATGGCCACCCTGGGTTCCACGCCCATCAGCACGCACTACTTCCAGTTGCGGGTGGGGGGCGACCTGGCGGCGGTCAAGGGGATGATGAAGCACCTCGTGGAGATCGAGGACCGCGAGGGCGGCGTGCTCGACCACGAATTCATCCAGGAACACACCACCGGCGTCGATGCGCTGCTGGCCGATGTCCGCGCCGAATCGTGGAGCCTGATCGAGCAGGAATCGGGGCTCTCGCAAGAGCAGATCCGCGCTGCGGCCGAGGTCTACCGGCAGGCCAAGCGCGTGATCGCCTGCTGGGGCATGGGCATCACCCAGCACATGCACTCGGTGGCCACCATCCAGGTGATCGTCGACTGGCTGATGCTGCGCGGCAACATCGGCCGCCCCGGCGCGGGCCCGTGCCCGGTGCGCGGGCACAGCAACGTGCAGGGCGACCGCACCATGGGCATCTGGGAAAAGCCTCCCGCCGCGTTGCTCGACCGGCTGCAGGAAGTCTTCGGTTTCGAGCCGCCGCGCGAGCCCGGCGTGGACACCGTGGAGGCGATCCGCGCCATGCTGGACGGCAGGGGCCGCGTGTTCTTCGCACTGGGCGGCAACTTCGCGGCCGCCACACCGGACACGTACGAGACGTGGAAGGCGCTCAGGCGCTGCGATCTCACGGTGCACGTGACCACCAAGCTCAACCGCAGCCACATCGTGCATGGCCGCGAGGCGCTGATCCTGCCGTGCCTGGGCCGCACCGAGATCGACATGCAGGCCACGGGCCCGCAGGGCGTGACGGTGGAGGATTCCATGAGCATGGTGCACATCTCGGCGGGCATCAACCCGCCGGCTTCGGAGCACCTGCTGTCCGAGCCCGCCATCGTCGCGCGGCTCGCGGCGGCCACGCTGGGCGAACGCACCCGCACCCCCTGGCTCTGGCTGATCGAAGACTACGCGCGTATCCGCGACAAGATCGAACAGGTGTTCGTGGACTTCAAGGATTTCAACCAGCGCGTGGCCGTGCCCGGCGGCTTCCGCCTGCGCAACACGGCCAGCGAGCGCGTGTGGAACACCGCCACGCGCAAGGCCGGTTTCGTGCCGCATCCCGTGCCGCAGGACACCCCCGTGCACCAGGCGCGCGCCCGCACGCGCGACACGGTGGTCTTCACGCTGCTCACCACGCGCTCGCACGACCAGTACAACACCACCATCTACGGGCACGACGACCGCTACCGCGGCGTGTACGGGCAGCGCCGCGTGGTCTTCATCCACCCCGAGGACATCCGGGCGCTGGGCCTGAAGGACGGCGACTGGGTGGACATCCGCACCGTATGGAGCGACGGCCAGGAGCGCCGCGCCGACCGCTTCAAGCTGGTGGGCTACGACATTCCGCGCGGCAACCTCGCGGCCTATTACCCCGAGACGAACCCGCTGGTGCCGCTGTCGTCCGTGGCGCTGAATGCCGGCACTCCCACGTCCAAGTCGATTCCCGTGGTGCTCCTGCCCAGTGCGGACACTGCCGCTGCCGTCGTGATGGTGGCAGCCGAGGCCTGACGCGGGCGTGGCGGACGAAACCGATGGCCTCACGGCCGCGCTGCTGTCGGCGCTGGCCGAACTGGACGGTCCGCAAGGCGTCTCGCTGCCCCGGCTCGCCAAGCGGCTGGGTCTCTCGGGCAGCGTGCTGCTGCGGCGCCTCCATTGGTTCAGCGATGCCCGGTTGGGGGGCACACCGGGCCCCGGCTGGGTGCAGGTGGTGCAGGACGGAGAGCGGTGGATGGTCCGGCTGACGGAGGCCGGCCGCGCCCAGGCCGGCACCGGGGTGGGTACCGACACCGAGGCCGGGGGCGATACCGAAGCCGGCGCGCAGGCAAGCGCGGGTGCTGCCGTTCCTGCGCCGTCTGCGGCATGCCTTCCGGCGCAGTCCGGCACCGGCGACCCCGCCCGCAACGAACCTGCCGCGCTGCCCGGCCCCGTGGTCGCGCGCGCGGTGCAGCGGCATGCGGCCGCGGGCGCTGCGCCGGGTGCGAGCCTGGATGCAGGGGCCTCGCCGTTGCCGGTGCCTGCCTGGCAGGACGATGCGGTGGCCGCCGAAGTGCCCGTGGCGCTGGTCTTCAACGGCCTCTCGCACGCGGTGATGATGGCCACCCCGTCCGATCTGGATGAATTCGCCCTGGGTTTCGCGCTCAGCGAAGGCCTGATCGACACCCCCGCCGATTGCCGCGGCATCGAAGTGTTCTCCCGCGACGGCGCAGAGGCCGGTGTGGGCGCGGCCTGCGAAGTGCACCTGGACATCGCGCCCCGCTGCTTCGCACGCCTGAAGGAGCGGCGCCGTGCGCTCGCCGGCCGCACCGGCTGCGGGCTGTGCGGCATCGACAGCCTGCAGGCGCTGGACCTGGTGCCCGAGCGGGTTGCACAGCGCCCCTGGGTGGCGGCGCTGCCGGCCGCTGCCGTGCTGCGCGCGGTGGCCGCCATGCCGCCGCTGCAGGTGCTCAACGCGGCCGCGGGCGCATTGCATGCGGCGGCCTGGGCCACGCCGGACGGCGAACTCACCGACCTGCTCGAAGACGTGGGCCGCCACAACGCGCTCGACAAGCTCATCGGCCGCCTGGCCGCGCAGGGCCGATCGGGCGAAGAAGGCTTTGTCGTGATGTCGAGCCGGGCCAGCTACGAGCTGGTCCGCAAATGCGCGCGCAGGGACATCCCCCTGCTGGCCACCGTGTCCGCGCCAACCTCGTTGGCCGTGGACCTGGCCGGGCAGGCCGGAATGGTGCTCTGGGGCCTGTGCCGGCCCCCGCGCGCCGTGCGCTACGCCGGCTGAGCCCGACGTAGCCACGGTTTCCTCGGCCGGCCTGCAGCCGGAGAAAGGGTGGGCACGCCATTTGCCGGCAATCGGTCGTGGCCGGCGCCCGGCCGGCCCGGCCCGAAGCCGCCGGCATCCGGCGAGTGGCAGCAGCCCATCCCCGCAACGCATCCTTCAGGAGACCTCCATCCATGGCATCCGCACCGTTCCCGCCCACCTCCGCCGCTTCGTCCGCGCCCGCATCCTCCGGTGACTCTCCCGTGGGCGGAAAGCCGGGCCGCGATCCCCTGTCCTTCGGGGCTTCGGTTGCCGGCGAAGAGGATCCCGGCGCCGCCTTCGACAACGACGACACCGGAGCGCCGCGGCCCGGGGCCCCCGACCAGCCGGCCGGGCCGCGCGGCGGCAGCGAACCCCGCGAAGCCAGCCCGCCGCTGGCGCCCGGCGACGAAGCGGCCCCTGGCACGCCGGGCACGGGCGAAGACCTGTGCCCGGCCTGTGGCGGAAGCGGCCGCCGCGAGGGCGCGCCGTGCGCCGAATGCGCGGGCACCGGGCGCATCACGGTCGGCATCGGGGGCGCCTGAAGCGCGGAGCCGCGACTTGCGAACGCCCTGCGGCCGGGTTGCCCCGCGGCCGTGGAGGGACGGGCCATTTGCGCTAAGGTGCCGCCCATGATGCCGTCCTTCTTCCTGCTGGGCTGGCGCACTCTCTGGCGCGATCTGCGCGCCGGCGGCCTGCGCCTCCTCGTCGTCGCCGTGGCGCTGGCCGTGGCCGCGCTCACCTCCGTGGGCTTTTTTGCCGACCGGCTGCAGGGTGGCCTGGAGCGCGACGCGCTGCAGCTGCTGGGGGGCGACGTGGTCATCGCCAGCGACCTGCCCACCCCTGCCGCCTTCACCGACAAGGCCCGGGCGCTCGGATTGCGCGGCGTGACCACGCTGGGCTTTCCCACCATGGGCCGCGCGAGCGATGCGCAGGGCGGCGCCAGCCGCCTGGTCGCGCTCAAGAGCGTCGAGGCGGGCTACCCCCTGCGCGGTAGCCTGCAGACCGCCGACGGCTCCGGTGCCCCCGCCGGGCCCACGCGCGACGTGCCCGCGCGCGGCGAGGTCTGGGTGGACCCCGCACTGCTCGAAGCCCTGGGCCTGAAGATCGGCGACCCGCTGCTGCTGGGCGACGCGCAGCTGCGCATCGCGCGCACCATCGCCATCGAGCCCGACCGGGGCGCCGGCTTCATGAGCTTCGCGCCGCGCGCCATGGTCAACGTGCAGGACCTGCCCGCCACCGGTCTCGTGCAGCCCGCCAGTCGCCTCACCTACCGCTTCGCCGTCGCGGGCGATTCGCCCGCTGCCGTCCAGGAGTTCACCGCCTGGGCCAACCGCGCACTGCAGGACCCCGCCGTGCATGGCGTGCGCGTGGAGTCGCTCGACAGCGGCCGCCCCGAGATGCGCCAGACGCTCGACCGCGCCCAGAAATTCCTCAGCCTCGTGGCCCTGCTGGCCGCACTGCTGTCCGCCGTGGCCGTCGCCCTGGCCGCGCGTGGCTTCGCCAACGACCACCTCGACGCCGCGGCCCTGCTGCGCGTGCTCGGCCAGAGCCAGCGCGGCATCGCCGGCGGCTACGTGGTGGAGTTCACGCTCGTCGGCCTGTTCGCCAGCGCCGTGGGCGTGGCGCTGGGCTACGCGGTGCACCACGTCTTCGTGCTGCTGCTCGCGGGCCTGGTCGAAGCCACGCTGCCCGCGCCCAGCCTCTGGCCGGTGGCGTTCGGTTTCGGAATGGGCCTCACGCTGATGTTCGCCTTCGGCCTGCCGCCCGTGCTGCAACTGGCCCGCGTACCGCCGCTGCGGGTGATCCGCCGCGACCTGGGCGGCCTCAAGCCGGCCTCCCTGGCCGTGCTCGGGGTGGGCATCGCGGGCTTTGCCGCGCTGCTGCTGGCCGTGAGCAGCGACCGCAAGCTGGGCCTCATCGCGGTGGGTGGATTTGCGGGGGCTGTGGCGCTCTTCGCACTCCTGAGCTGGGCCGCCGTCAAGCTGCTGCGCGCCAGCGTCAACGAGGCCACCGCGCCGCGCTGGCTGGTGCTGGCCACGCGGCAGATCTCCGCGCGGCCGGTCTACGCGGTCGTGCAGGTCAGCAGCCTGGCCGTGGGCCTGCTGGCGCTGGTGCTGCTCGTGCTGCTGCGCACCGACCTCATCGACAGCTGGCAGCGCGCCACGCCGGCCGATGCGCCCAACCGCTTCGTCATCAACGTCATGCCCGATCAGGCGGATGCCTTCCAGGCCACGCTGCGCGACGCGGGCGTGCAGCGCTACGACTGGTTCCCCATGATCCGCGGCCGGCTCGTGGCCATCAACGGACGCGACGTCGGCCCGCAGGATTACACCGACGACCGTGCGCGCCGCCTCGTCGACCGCGAATTCAACCTCTCCAACGCCGCGAAGGCGCCGGACCACAACACCCTCGTGGCCGGCCGCTGGACCGACGGCGCCGCCGGCGAGATCAGCGTGGAGGACGGCATCGCCGAAACCCTGGGCCTGAAGCTCGGCGACACGCTGCGCTTCGACATCGGCGGCATCCCGAGCGAGGCACGCGTCACCAGCCTGCGCAAGGTGGACTGGAGCTCGCTGCGTGCCAACTTCTTCGTCATGTACACCACGGCGCAGATGCCGCCCGAGCTGCCCGTCACCTACCTGGCCGCCTACCGGGCGCCCGGCGCGCCGGGCTTCGACAACGCCCTCGTGCGCGCCTTCCCCAACATCACCAACGTGGACATGGGTGCCACCCTGGCCCAGGTGCAGCGCGTGCTGGGGCAGGTGATCCGGGCGGTCGAATTCCTCTTCGGCTTCACGTTGGCGGCCGGCCTCGTCGTGCTCTTCGCGGCGGTCACCGCCACCCGCGAGGAACGGGCCCGGGAATTCGCCATCATGCGCGCCGTGGGCGCCCGTGCCAGCCTGCTGCGGCAGGTGCAGCGCGCCGAATTGGCAGGCATCGGCCTGCTGGCCGGCTTTCTCGCCAGCACCGTGGCCGTGGCGGTGGGCTGGGCCCTGGCGCGCTATGTCTTCGACTTCCAGTGGACTGCCACGCCCTGGGTGCCGCTGGCCGGCGCGCTCGCGGGCGCCGTGCTGGCACTGGCCGCCGGCTGGTGGGGCCTGCGCGAAGTGCTGCGCCGCCCCGTGGTGGAAACCCTGCGCCGCGCCGCGGAGTGATGGGTGGAGCGCAGCCGGCGCACCGGCTGCGCGCGAAGGCCCCGACCTGATCGATGAACCGACCGATGACCTCCCCTGCAGACCCTTCCCTGCCTTCGCCAGCCGCCGTGCCGACGCCCGCTGCCACTCCCTTCGAGTGGATCGGCGGCGAACCCGCCGTGCGCACCCTCGTGGACCGCTTCTACGACCTCATGGACCTGGAGCCCGCCTACCGGGAATTGCGCGCCGCCCACGGCACCACCCTGGCCGATGCGCGCGACAAGCTGTTCTGGTTCCTCTGCGGCTGGCTGGGCGGCCCGGACCACTACATCGAACGCTTCGGCCATCCCCGCCTGCGCATGCGGCACATGCCGTTCTCCATCGGCATCAAGGAACGCGACCAGTGGGTGGCTTGCATGGACCAGGCCATGGGCGAGAGCGGTGTCCCTGAGGCCCTGCGGGCGCGGCTGCGGGAGAGTTTCATGGGGACGGCGGATTGGATGCGGAACCGGGGCGGGTGAGAGCGCGGCCCGCGTGTAGGCTTGAACCGGGCGGTCTCTGAAAATGCCCTATTCAGGATGGCTTCCGTGTGGCGTCCTCTCAAGGCCGCATCTCCCCAGGCCATGCTGCTTCCGTCCATACGGGGCCTGGCCCCTTGGTCGATTTCCGCGGCGCACCGATCTGGTCGCAGTATTGGTCGTGGATGGCAAAGATCTTCGGATTTTTGCTTTATTTGCTATATTTTTGATAGCAAACTATTCAATGAAATAGGCGGCATGGAGGAGTTTTGGTCCGGATTTCTCTGCTCCGTCGCCTTTCCACTCTGATTCCAGCTTGGCTAGGGGCACGAAGCTGCCCGGCTCGTAGAGGTACTCGGACAGGCGCGATCCACGCAATTCGCCGGTGAGGAGATCGCCGTCGTAGAGGAAGCGGATGTGCCCGAAGGCATCGGCCTTGTCGATGCGCCGGCCCAGGGGGTCGTAGCGGTAGCGGGTGACCTGTTCGGTGGCAGCGGGCTGCACGTGGCCTTCCGCAGGTCGGTCGCGGTACCGCACGACCCGTGCCTCGACGATCTGGTGCTCGGGGCTGTAGCGGTAATGCTGGACGGTGTGCCAGCCGATGCGGCGCTCGGTGATGTTGCCGTGCAGGTCGTAGGTGAAGCGCAGGTCCTGGCAGACGGTAAGTCGGTTGCTGGCGACATGCCTGGATAGAGTAACGGATTTATTGTGATTCTTTGATGAAATAAACTTGAATGTTGCCTCTTTTCTCTTTTGTGGATAATGAATAATATTCTGCAGGCGAGAAATCCCCTTCTATTAGAAATTTGTTGATCTTGAAGATTGCATACTCAACGGATTCTTCTGAAAGCTCAATATGAACAAGTTTTTCTTTGATGTCAATGAATTCAAGGGCTTCATCATCGGTAATGCTTATGATTATCTCTGACTGAATTTCGGAGGCGGCTTTCTTGTATTTTGCTTGAAATGAGTTGAATTGTTTGGTTGCTTTGATTTTTTTAGTGCCTCAATGAAGTAATTTGCACTGCCGTAATCGAATGATATGGATAGTTCTTTTTTGCTGTAAGGGCCTATCCAATATTTAATCATGGGCACCTCTTTATTGGAACATGGACATTCTTTGTGACAGTGAAATTGCCGGTGGGGTTGCCCTTCTTGTCGGTTTTGGGGTGAAAAACTCAAAATGTACGTGAGGAGTATTGGGGATGTTGGGACTGCCCATACCATGGGCTCCAGAGTAGTCTCCAGGTGTTACTCTGAATCGACGAGTGCCATCTATACTTCGCCATTTTCCTTCTTCAACTTTCACAAACTCATCCCCAAGAAATTTCTTCATTTCATCTTTAATACCATGCATACAAACGGATCTTCGCCATTCTGATAATTGTTGTGTGGAATTGTTTGGCTTGTCTTTACCTGATACGACATGTGGGGAGCGTGTCCCTGAGCGATATTTAAGTCCGAGAGGGTCTATCCATGTAATTGGGTTGATCCCATATCTGAAGAGGTTGGCTCCGCCTTCCAACCCAACCGGATCCTGATGGACGAACCTGCCAATAACCGGGTCGTAATACCGGAACCGGTTGTAATGCAACCCGGTTTCCCCATCGGCATACTGCCCTTGGAAGCGCAGGGGTTGTTCGACGAAGGAGAGGGCCTGGATATCGCCTTGTGCAGCGAGTGCCAAAGGCCGATCCGCATGCGTGAAGACCGCCGAACCGTCCGTGCCGGTTTTCAGAACCTGCAGCGCCTGCGTCTCCCCCCAGACTTTGTAGCTCGCTGCCCAGACGATGCGGCCCTGCTCATCGGTCAATTCCTGCGGCGCGCCGATCTGGTCGCACTGGTAGTAGTAGGCGGTAAACGTCTTCGGCCGCTCAGATGTATTTGCTATATTTTCAATAGCAAGCTCTTCAATGAAATCGGCGGCGTGGAGGGGGTTTGGTCCGGATTTCTCTGCTCCGTCGCCTTTCCACTCCGACTCCAGCTTGGCCAGGGGCACGAAGCTACCCGGCTCGTAGAGGTACTCCGAAGCGGTCGGACTTGGCCACGCGCCGTCCGAGGGTGTCGTAGGCATAGCGCGTGGCCTGGGTCACGCCGTGGCGGTAGCCCACTAGACCACGCCCGAGTGCGAAGCGTGGCGCGTCTCCACGGTGCGTGTTCGTGCCGGTGAATTAAGGTGACAGACAGAACAATTGGCAACGTTCGAGAGACATCACGCTCATTCCGTTGAAATCATTGGACAGGCTGCTATTAATGGCGTAGCAAATGGGCGAGGGTAAGCGCGTGGCTCTGCGATGAGGCTATGAAGATCATGTTGCACTCCAGTTTCGAGACAGCCTTACTATTTAACAGACTCTCCATAGTCGACAAAACCCTCCATAGTGATTGCGAGACACCAAGAGCCGTCCTCGGGAAAGAAATAATGATGTTGAGGAGTATTAATTATAATCAATCTAAATACATCCCAAAAAATATTTCTGGATATGATTAAGCCGAAATCCAATGAGGAGTCATTGATATAAAATATTCTTGGACTTTGATCAATGATGGACTGGAAGTTTTTATTTTCTAATTCATTTGCTACGATTTCTAGCTTTTCTGTCGTGTTGATGGTTTTGTTTCTTGGATTGTAGTTGTATAGCCAGTGGTTTCGGGTTTTTCCCCAATCTATTTTCGAACCTGAAAAGCTAAATTTTTTGCTTAGGGGATTTATTAGTTTTTCTTGATTGTGCTCGACGATCAAATGATTGTTGATGGTGTAAGGAGCGATCTTCTCTAGTATTTCTTCTTCAATGTTCATCTGCCTCTCCAAGGTTTTGATGGTAAGTTAAAGCTGCCTTGTATCTTTTCTACCGTTTTGCTTGATCCTTCAAAGGTGAAATGCGGGCCTTCTTCTTTGCCGTTGAATACATTGATATGTCCTCCGCATCTTGAATCATGCTCAACTCTAAAACCAGTTTTTCCGTTTTCCGTTGTCATCCCAACCGGCTGTCCTGCTGTAGAGCCAAATTTACCTGTGTTTACTGTATTGGCTGAGAAACCCCGTGCTGTTAACCATGCCAACGCGGCATTTCTGGCCTGGTTATAATCTTTGAAATGCTTTCTGTTGGGACAGTCATCCTTCTTTTTCTCTTCGCAAGGACAGTTCTTATTAGATGAACTGCTTTTCTGCGGGCTGAGTCCTAAAGGATCAAACCAGTCGGATGAGTTGGGTGCATACGTGAATAAGTTTGTACCACCCATTAACCCGATAGGATCCTGAGAAACAAACCTCCCCACCCCCGGGTCGTAATACCTAAACCGGTTGTAATGCAACCCGGTTTCCTCATCGAACTGCTGCCCCTGGAACCGGAAGGGCTGTTCGATGAGCGGAGGCACGGTGTGCCGGGCTGCCTTGTCGTTGGCGTCGTGCGAGTCCATTCCCGGCCCATGCCCCCGGCGCCGTTCGCCGGCCAGCCCGTCCGTTCCAGTCGCCGTTCTCGGCACGGCCCGCAGCGTGGCCTCGCCCCAGACCTTGTAATCCGCAGCCCAGGCGATGTGGCCCCGCGCATCGGTCAGCTCCAGCGGGGCGCCGATCTGGTCGCAGTGGTACCAGTAGGTCTGGCGATCATCCTGCGTTCCCTGGAGGGTGGCCAGCGGCACGAAGCTGTTCGGCTCGTAGACGAACAGCGCCTCGCGCCCGCCGCGCTGGCTGTGCACCAGCAGGTCGCCGTCCCAGAGGTAGTGCGTGGCGCCGAAGCGGTCGGACTTGGCCACGCGCCGTCCGAGGGCGTCGTAGGCATAGCGCGTGGCCTGGGTCACGCCGTGGCGGCTGGTGGTCGATTCGACCAGCTGGTGGTCGGCGTTCCAGCGCAGTTCGATGACCTCGTGGGTGCCCGCTTTCTGGTTGCCGCGCGTGCGCTTCGTCACGTTGCCGTGCTCGTCGTACTCGAAGTGCAGGTCCTGGTAGAAGCGCAGGCGGTTGTCGCCCACGACCCCCAGGCCGGTGCGCTCGGTACGGCCCTCCTGGGCGTGCTGGCGCTCGATCTGCGAGGCGGAGCCGTCCAGCAGGTTGCCGGCCGGATCGAAGGCGAAGAGTTCCCTGGCGAGGCGGCTGCCGTGGCCGGGCAGGGCGGCGAGGATGCGGCCGGTGGGGTCGTAGCGGAAGTCCTGGCGGCCGCGCAGGGTGTCGGCGCGGGCGACGAGCTGGCCGGTGGCGTCATAGGCGTAGGCGCGCTCCAGCACGGCAGCCCCTGCCTCCGTCGCCACGTTGCCGCTGCCGCGCAGGCTGGCGCGGTGGCGCACGAGGCGGCCGGCCGGGTCCCAGCCGTAGTGGCTGGTGGCGGCGCCCTGGCTGCGCTCCGTCTCGCGGTGCAAGGCGTCGCGTTCGATGTCGGTGATGACCTCGTGGGCGCCCTGGCCGTCCGCCGGGGCGATGTTGATCTGGTGCAGGTGCCCGGAGCCGTAGAAGAGCCAGTGCAGCGCGCGCCCGTCGGGCAGGCCGGTACGGATGCGGTTGCCCAGCGGGTCGTAGCCGTGGGAGAGGGTGCGCACCAGATCGTTGGAGACCGGATGGCCCGGGCGGCTGCGCACGGTGCCGGTCCCTTGCCCGATCAGCGTCTGCGTCTCGGCCAGCAGTTGCCCCACGGGGTCATAGGCGAAGGCGAGGTGCGCCGCACCGTTGTTCGCCTGCGTGAGGCGGCCCAGCGCGTCGTAGCGGTAGGTGGATTCCAGTGCGGCTTCTGCGGCGCCGTGTCCGTGCGAGCGCTTGGCGAGCAGCCGGCCCAGCGCGTCGCGCTCGAAGCGCGTGACCTTGCCGGGCCCGGCCTCGCAGCCGCCGGTCTCGACCGCGTGGGTGAGTTCGCCCGCGGCGTTGTAGACGTAGCGCTGCCAGCGGCCGTCGAAGCCGATCTCGTCGGTGAGCTGGTCGCGCAGGTCGTAGCGGAAGGTGGTCTGGGCGCGGTTCTCGTTGGTGAGGGCGATGAGGCGGCCGGCGCGGTCGTAGTGGTAGGCGAGGGTGCGGCCGGCCGCATCCACGCGGGTGAGGGGGCGGCCGGCACCGTCGTAGGTGTAGCGGGTGGTGTGGCCCAGCGGGTCGGTGTAGGCGAGCAGTTGGGCCTCGCCGTTCCAGGCGTACTGGTGGACGGCGGGGGTGCCGCGTCCTTCTGCGTTGCCCGTGCCGGGCTCGGTCACGCGCACGAGGCGGCCTGAGCCATCGTACGTGTAGTGCGTCGTCTGCCCGAGTGCATCGGTGCGCGCCAGGAGCTGGCCCAGGGCGCCGTAGGCGAAGCGCGTGGTGCGGCCGGAGCAGTCGGTGGCGGCGATGAGGTTGCCGGCCTCGTCCCAGGCCAGGCGCCGGGTGCCGCCACGGGCATCGGTGGTCTGCACGGGCCGGCCGGCCAGGTCGTAGACGGTGCGCGTGGTCTGCCCGAGCGGATCGGTGGACTGCACGAGATGCCCGCGCGCGTCGTACTCGCGCCGCCATTCGTGGCCCAGGGCATCGCGCAGCACGGTGACGAGGTCCAGCGGGTTGTACTGCAGCTGGGTGGATTGGCCCAGGGCATCGACGATCTGCACGATGTTGCCGCGTGCGTCGTGGCGCAGGCTGGTGCGCCGGCCCAGGGGGTCGATGCGCCCGCGCGGGGTGCCGGTGGCGTCGAAGGGCGTGTCCTCGCGCGTGGCCTCGGGGGTGCCCTCGGCGACGACGGTGGAGACGATGTTGAAGCGCGCATCCCAGTGGTAGGCGGTGACGCGGCCCAGTGCATCGGTGTGGCGGGTGATGCGCTCCTGGGGGAAGTAGGCGAAGCGGTCGTCGTCCTGGCCGGGGATCGGGGTGTCGGCGCACCAGGAGCGCAGCACGCGGCCCTGCGGGCCTTCGGTGTCGTATTGGGCGAAGTAGCGGTGGCCGCTGGCCTTGCGGTAGCCCACCAGCACGCCCGTGCGCCAGGCGTACTGGCGGTAGGGCGTGTCTCCATGGTGGGATGCGATGAGCTGGCCGTGCGCGTCGTAGTCGTACCGCGCCAGCACGGTGGGCGCATGGCCGGGCACGAGCCATTCCACCGCGGCGATGCGCTCGCCGAGCAGCGCGTCCTGTGGCGCGGGCGCCGAGGCGCGCGTCCACGCGAGGCGCAGGTGGCGCCCTGCGGTATCGGTCAGGCCCGTGAGGCGCTGCGGACGGAACGCCGCGCCGAAAGTGTCTGCCGCGGCCGTCGGGGGCGGAGCAGCGTCCGTGCCGTCCTCGCGGGCGCGGCGTTCGCGCTCTTGCCGGCCGCTCCAGGTCAACACCTCTTGCGTGCCGTTGCCCCCAGGTTCCAGCGGTTCCCAGTGCAGCGCGATGGAGTTGCCGTCGCGGTCCGAGAGGCGTGCCAGCGGCAGGCGCCATTGCCCGGGTGCGTGGCGGCGGAAGTGGTGTTGCAGGCCGCTCTTGTGTTCGACGATCCACAGGTCGGCGCCCGGCCGGCGCACGGTGAACTTCTCGTAGCGGTCGAAGTGCTCGGCGCCTTCGGCGACCAGGGGCAGCGGCACGTGGCGGCCGGCATCGTCCAGCAGCACCATGCCCTCGGCGGAGAGGCGCAGTTCCTGTGCCACCGAATGGCTCCAGCCGCGGCCGAACGGGCCGTCCTCGGCCAGGCCCGAGCGGTAGCGGCGGCGCCAGGCGAGCGATAGCAGCGGACCCGGGCCGGGCAGGGCGAAGTCCGTCTCGTCCATGAGCTTCTGCCCGCTGGAGATGAGGACGGGGCCGCCGATGGCGCACGTTTCGCAGGGGCCCTTGCCGTGCGGCTGCTGGTTGTTGCTGTGCTGGGGCGTGGCCTTGGTGTCGTTCTTGCCCTCGCTCTTGGTGCTGCGCTTGAAGCGCTTGCCCGCCAGCGCGAACAGCAGGGCGGCGCCGCTGCCCACGAGCCAGCGTGCCAGGCGCTGGCGCGCTTCTTCGAGCTGCGCGGGTGTCATCTCGGAGGTCCAGGTGGCGGTGATGGCGCGGATCTCGTCGGCGGCCTGCATGGCGGCCTGGCCCGTGCCGATGGCGCGGTCCACCATCACGGCGCCCCCCACCGCCTGGCCGATCACGGGCACGCCCTGCACAGCGGTGGCGGCGATCGAGATGCCCAGGCCTGCGTAGGTGGAGGGGTCCTTGAGGGCTTCGAGCACTTGGTCGATCTCCGCCTGCGCGGCATCGCCGAAGTGCTTGGCCTCCAGTCCGCCGAGCACCTTGCCGGCGTTGTCGATCATCTTGGCCGTCTGGGGCGAGAGGCGCACCAGCACGGCGTTGGCGAGCGTGGTCACGCCATCGACGACCATCTCCCCGGCTTCGTGGGCCACGTCCTTGACGTAGGTGGAGTACTGGTTGACCTTGTCGCGCACTTTGGTGAACCAGCCGACCTTGACGGGCACGGGGTCGTGCCGGCCCTGGTCCATTGCGCCATAGCGGTTGGCCATCTGGGTGCCGTGTTCGCGGATGGTGCCCAGAGGGATCTGGATGGTGCGGCTGTTGTTGGCGTGCCATGCCACGCCGGGGTTGCCTTTGGTCTTGAGTTCGACCGGCGTGGCAGGCTCGAAGGTCCAGCCATCGGCCACCTGCGTGACCGCTCCGCGGCCCCCGCTGAAGATGTGCGTGCCCATGCTCGGGTTTTCTCCCTATCGGTCAATGTTCTGGTTGTTCTGGAGGAAGCGGGCCGAATAGGTGCGGACCTGCTCGGGGTGGGAGCCTGCCTCTGCGGCGTGTCCCTGCGCTGTATGTGCCCGCGGATGCTGCAACGTACGCTCCAGTGCCACGGCCGCCGCTTCCGTGCCCTCGTCGAGCGTCCATGACAGGATCGAGTTGGCGGGATGGAGGTCGTGGAGCACGCGCTGTGCGGCCAGAGCCCAATGCACGGGGCCCGTGGCAGCACCCACCTGACCGATCACGGCGGCCGGCTCCCAGTCGGTCGGGTCCAGGTAGCGTGCCGCCCGCACGCGCGCGGCGACCTGGGCCAGGGCCCGCCACGAGGAACCGTCGAAATCCGACAGGCTGAAGCCCACGTTGTCCCCTTCCCAGCCCGCCTGGGCCAGTGCCGTGCGCAGAACCTCTTCCAGGGCTGCCGCATCGGGGTCCTGGGGCGGGCGCCGGTGCGCCGTGGCGTTGCCGGCGAGCGCAGGGGCGTGCAACACGAGGCCACGGGCGTGGGAGGCGCGGGTGTCGGATACAGCCGTCAGCCACAGGCAGGCGGCGGCTTCGCTGGCGACGCAGCCATCGGGCGTGGCTTCGGCCAGCAGAGCACCGCGTGCGTGCGCCTGCGCAAGAGACGACTCGTCGAGCAGGCTGTCCACGGCCATGAGCAGCGCAGTACCCTGGTGTTCGCCGAGCTTGCCTAGAGCTTCGAGCGCTGCGAAGCCGGCGGAATGCCCTCCGCGAACGAAATGGCATGGCCGTGCAACCCACGCCGCTGCCACCTGCGGACCGGCCCATCGGGCCAGTTCGGCCAGGGCCTGGCGCCAGACTTCCGCGCAGGCTTCGCCCTCGATGCGCAGGGGCAGGGCCAGCACCAGACGGTCCGGCTCGGGCACCGGCACGGCATGGCTGGCGTCCCGGGCTCCAGGCAATGCCTCCGACAGGTCCGCCAAAGCCGCAGCCAGCAGCCGCGCGAGGCGGGGGATGCCGTCGAGTCCGCCCGTCACTTCCGGGCAAGGCGCGGTAGTGAAGGGCCGGGCGGCAATGCGAGGCTGGAGCGTCTTGCGGAAGCGCTTTTGCATGCCCACCCAAGATGCGGCCGATTGCCAGGCGCGGGTGCCGACCGAGGTGACCGCACCGCAGTGC
Organism: Paracidovorax konjaci; assembly: GCF_900112675.1. GTDB lineage: Bacteria > Pseudomonadota > Gammaproteobacteria > Burkholderiales > Burkholderiaceae_C > Paracidovorax > Paracidovorax konjaci. The sequence goes on from NZ_FOMQ01000002.1 coordinate 345,177, forward strand.
TCGATCCGCCAGAGGCGCGGCGCGGGAGGGGGTGTCGATGGGGAGGGCATGGCAGGGAGGAGAAAAAGCGGGCGTCAGGGCTGCGTGGCCGGCGCAGAGTGGGGGGGGCACTTCGCGAAGGAGGGCGCGCGGGCGTGGGCCGTGATGTGTACGAGGCCGATGCTCTCCAGCGAAGGCAGGGCCAGTGCGGTGCGCCAGAGAAGCGAGGCATGCCGGTCCTCGGTATCCGCGAGCACCGTGTCCCAGCGCATTTCCTGCGGCGCAAGCAGCGTGCCGCCCGAGGTTTCCGCCTGGGCGGTCAGCGTGATTTCGGGCCAGGTGAAGAACAGCGGGCCTTCCGCGGACATGCCTTGCAGGACCAGGCCGTGACCGGGCCTGGGGCTTTCGCGCAGTTGCAGGGGCTCGGGGGCGGCGTTGTAGTGGCGGGGATCGAAATCTTCCGGAAGATCGGGGGCGCGTGTCGTTCGCCACCGTTCGTCGAAGGTTCCCTGCAACGCCCGGCGAGGCAGGTGGTGGGGCGGAACGTGCCCGAGCGCTGTGGGCGCAACGGAATCATCCCAGCCGCCGAGCGCCGTTTCGGCCGATTCCACCCATGGCATCGGCGCACTCTGTGCGGCTGCGGCGCTGGGGTACCAGCCCATGCCTTCGGGATTGCTGTCGAGCGCTTGGTGCGCACCGGTTTTCGCGTCAGTGACCTGTCCGCCGAAGGCGAACGGCCGCAACAGCGGAATGCGGGAGACCGGGCCCGTACCAGCCGCGCGCAGCCGTCCCAGACCACCAAGATCGGCCATCCAGCAACGCGGCGCAAACGCGCGCAGATCGAGCAGGCGGCGCGTGGACCCCTGTGCCAGGTAGTCCACGGAGGCATCCATCGACAGCGCAGGTTGTCCGCCCGGGGCCACGGCCCAGGCGTTCACGAGCAGATCGAAGCAGGGTTTGGGTGGCACATGCTCGGATTCGACGCGAGCCCAGGATTCGCCGCGCCGGGCCTCGATGACGGCTGCCTGCGCATCGTCGAGCGGCAGGCTGCCGAGGCTCTGCAGTACCCCGCTGCGTGCGATGGGCGCCTGCCGTTCCGCAGGTGCAAGGCGGGGAGGGCTCTGGGCTTGTGCGGACAGCAGCCACGTTCCTTTCACGACGATCACCAGCATGTTGCCTGCCTGCGGATCTCGGTGCGCGAAGGTCTGGGCGCGGAACGGCGTGTGATTGAGGATTTCGCAGTTCATGGCGATGCGCCGTCGTCTTCGAGCCCGGCGATCAGCTGCACGGCCTCGACGGCACCCATCTGCCGTGACGCCAGATCTTCCGTGAGCACCGGAAACGCCCGTCCGGAGGCGGCCGCGTGCTCGTGGTAGAGCCAGCCCCGCATCGCATGGCTCACGTCGAAAGCTTGTTCGAGACGTGTACGTGGGTGGAGGGGCGAGGCTCCGCGGATGCGCACGGCGTCCAGGGCCCACAGCCTGTCTTTCGTCACCGGATCGGCCCATGCCGCGATGTGGCCAGGCTCCAGCCCCGTGCATCCGTTGGCCGCGAACACGTCGCAGGCCATGGCACGAAGCGCGCCCTGGCGGACCAAGGGGTCCACGGCCTGGGTGGAAGTCAATTCGGGAGGAACCTGGCCGAAAACCAGTTGCAGCACGTCGCGCTCTGCAGGATCGACCGGCCTGTCCAGCCGCTCGATGAAATCGAGGACAGGGAGCAAACCCTGGATCTTGCCGGCCACCGCCACCACACGCAGGGCGGTCTCGTTCGGGATGCGCAGGCCTCCCACGACGGATTCCAGTGCCGCTTCGGGTTCCCTGGCTGTCCAGAGCCCCATCGATGCATCCACGGCAGCGGCCCAGCCGATGGGGTGCGAAGCCTCGGAAGGCCCGTCCGCCGCGGTAAGGCGGCCGATATAGGAGCGTAGTTCGGGCAGCGGCAGGTGCCCTCCGATCGCACCCAGCGCTTGAAGCGTGATGATCTGCCGCGCGAGGTCCTGGCCCTTCAGCACGGAGGTCCAATGCTCCTGCGTGCGCGGAGGCAGCTTACCCATGAGCGCGCACGCGAGCAGGCAGGTGTCTTGGTTCGCCCCGTTGCAGGCCGCCGTGTGTACGCCATCCAGGTGCGCGGGCAAGGCCAGGCGGCCGGCGAGTTCCACCCCCAGGTCGCGCAGCGCCGGTGTGGTCGATGCGAGGAGGTGTTGGCAGGTATCGGGCGCGCCGTAGAACCACAGGGCATCCCGGACAGCCCCGGCGTGTTGCTGCAGAAAGGTACCTATGAGCGCGAGGCGTTTCGGGGCATCGGTTTCGTGGTGCTCGGAAAGCGCCACGCGCACGAAGGCCGCGCTGTGCCGGTCGAACGGCTTGGCCCGTCCGTATGCATCGGCAGCTGCTTCCTGACACGCCGGGCCGTAGTAGCGGCAGACGGCCACAAGCGCATCCAGACGTTGGTCCACGGCCTTCAGGGCGCGGACGGTGTATCCGCCACGCAGCAGTCCGGCACGTCTCCCGTAGGCCCGGATGGCGATGTCCATCTGCGTGGGCAGCATCCCTGGCAGTGGAGGCGGAGCATTCGTTCGGAAAGGTGTCATCGTCGGAAAGGAGTCCATGTCGTGTGCATGGGTCTGATCGGCATGCAGGACATCGCCGAAATGGCCGCATCCAGCACCACGGGGGGTGCATGCACTCCGGTATCAGTTGAGTTCGATCGAGCCGCCTTCGATGCGGTGGGTCTCGACCGCTGCCGAGGTGATCTGGTGCGCACGGGTTTCCAACGCACCAACCTTGGTGAACTGCATTCGGGCATCGCCGCAACGCAGAACCACCTGACTCACCGCGGCCATGTCGATCTGTGCCACTTCCAGCGCAAGGCTGCCAGTGGCACGGTCAAATTGCCAAGGCGGGCATACCGGAGACCCCGGCACCGGCCATGCGGCGACGATCAGGGCGGGTAGTTCTGCCGCATCCGCTCCACTGCCGAGCGCTGCCAGAACGGGCTGCCCGGCCACTACGCCCGGCACCTGCGAGGCGAGTGCGGCGCGGATCTCGCGCCCCTGGCACGACACCAGGGCCATGCCGTCTGATTCCACGCGCATGACTTCGGCGGGAAGCAGCGCGAACGCATCCGCAGTTGCAGGCGACGGGGTGGAGAGCGCCCCGGTATCGCGGCCGCGCACCATGCGGGCATCAGTTTTCATGGATGCCTCCGGAAGTGGTGGTGACATCGCTGGAGCCGATGAGCCGGATGCTCTGGCCATTGACGGTAATGGTTCCGTCAGCCTGCAAGATCACGCTGCTGGAGCCGACCTTGAGCGTGATGGATTCCGCATCCATGGTGATGCTCGAGCCGCCTCCGCCTCCGCCGCCCGATGGAGAAGATGCCACGATGTTCTGGGGGCCGCCCGCACCCGCGGCACCAGAGCCCCCACCTCCACCGACGGTGAGGCTGTACTTGGTACCCACCACCGTGCTCTGGTTGGAGCCGACCTTGACATTGCGGTCGCTTCCCACCGTGGTGCTCTGATTGTTTCCAACGATCGTGGCCATGATGGCACCCACGTTCAGGTTGTAGACCACGCCGACGTTTTCCATGCGGCCCACGCCCACGTTCTGCATGGAGGCGATGCCGATGGTCTCGGTCTTGATCTTGCCCACCTTGATCGACCAGTTGTTGCCGATCTTGTCCTTCTCGTTGCGCCCGATGGTCTTGCTGCGGTTCTTGCCGATGTCGATGGTTTCGTCGATGCCGACGTCCTCGCGGCGGTTGTCGCCGATGCTGATCTTCTCGTCGTGGTCCACACGCTCGGTGCGGTTGTTGTGCACGGTGATTTTTTCATCCCGATCGACGGTCTCCGTGCGGTCGCGGTGGATCACGCTGGTCTCATCGCGGTCGATGGTCTTGCGCCGGTCCTGGCCGACCCACTTGTCCTCGTCGTTCTCGACCTCGGTGAGCTGGTCCTTCTGGGCGTGCAGCCAGAGCTGCTCGGCGCCCTTCTTGTCCTCGAAGCGCAGCGCGTTCGCATCGCCCGCGCCGTTCTTCAGGCCGTCGCCCGCCGCGCCTCCCTTGCTCGACCGGGTCTTGACGCCCGACTGCGTGGCATTGCCCGGCAGGCCCCAGGGCGGCATGTTGGCCGCGTTGTAGACGCAGCCCAGGATGATGGGGTAGTCGGGGTCGCCGTTCAGGAAGTCGACGATCACTTCCATGCCGATGCGCGGCGTGAAGACGGCGCCGAAGTTCGGGCCGGCCCAACTGGTGGACACGCGCACCCAGCAGCTGGAGTTCTCGTCCATGGCACCCAGCCGGTCCCAGTGGAACTGCACCTTGACGCGGCCGTATTCGTCGGTCCATATCTCTTCGCCGGCCGGGCCCACCACCACCGCCGTCTGCGGGCCGGTGGTGCGCGGGCGAGGGGTGGTCACCTGCGGGCGGTAGGGCTGGGAGGTGGGATGCACCTCCATGTTGAACTTCTGGACCGATCCGCCCTGGGTCTGGCCCACGCCGCCCGTGCCCTGGGAGGCCTGCACGTTCTCCTCCAGGTGGTATTGAACGCGTGTGACGAGGTACTGCCGGTTCTGGTCGCCGCGCGGGTAGTTCTCCAGCACGATGGTGTAGCCGGGGGCGATGCTGCGCTTGTTGAGCTCGGCCCGGGCGCGCTCGCGCCCGGCCATGCCCTCTTCCATGTGCAGGCGGGTGTAGGTCTCGCCGTCGGCGAACTCGGTATAGCCGCCCGGCCACTCGTAGCGCTCGTAGCTGTCCTGCGCATGGCCGGGGGGCGCCTGGCGCATCTCGGAGAGGTCGGCGCGCGGCTTCTTGAAGTCGTAATCGTCCAGGTAGGCGCGCCCGGGAGCGACGCCCTGGCCCATGTGCCAGGCGAAGATGTGCTCGCGGTCGGCGATGGCGGCCTTGCCCGGGGGGTAGAAGGGGATGGTGCCGCCGCCGGGCAGCGGGGCGTGCGATCCGACCACGTCGTCGGCGAAGACCACGGTGTGGCTGCCGCTGGCGTGTTCGACGAACCAGTAGATGCCTTCGGACTCGCACAGGCGGGAGATGAACTGGTAGTCGCTCTCGTGGTACTGCACGGTGTAGGGCCGGCTGCGGTAGCCGCGCGTGAGGCGCTGCACGAAGGGCTTGCCGTAGCGCGAGAGCACCTGCGTGACGATGGCCGGCACGTCCATCTCCTGGAAGATGCGGAAATCGGTGCGGCGGGTGGCGAGCCAGAGCCAGGGCTGGAGGGTGAGGCGGTAGGCGAACTGCGCGGAGGTGTCCTGCCCGCGCATGCCGAAGCCGGTGACGATGCCGTCGATATAGCGGTGGCCCTGGCCTTCGGTTTCCACGACGACGGTGGTGCCGAGCCCCAGGAGGGCCTTGGGATCGATGGACGAATCCTTGGACAGCAGGTCGATCTCCAGGGCCGAGAGGGCCGAGAGTTCCTCCACTCCCTGCAACTGGCGGAACTGCAGGGCCTCTCCCAAAGGTGTCTGAATTGTTACGCGACGATTCGTCATGCGATCAACTGTTTCCAGGCGTTGTTGTTGGGCCGCATTATGGAGGCGGGGGTACGTGCGAACGCACTGTTACTGTCGTGCCATTGCATCCAAATGTTCCCGGGATGCCGCAGGATGGCAACAGAAGGCAACGGCTGGCGAGGTGATGCGCTTTGTGCATGAAGTCATGGCGATGTCACACGGGATGCCAACACTCGCAGGTTTTGTTACCCACGGACCCTTGCATGCCTGCACATCTCTCCCCTCTGACGATCTCCGGCCGGGCCGCATGGCCGCTCCACGCGCTGGGTGCGGCTTCCGCCGTGCTGCTGGCCGCCTGCGGCGGCAGCGACGGTGCCAGCGACAACGCCGGCGCCACCGCCACGCTGGCCGTGTTGGAAACCACCGACCTGCACTTCAATGTGCGCAGCTACGACTACTTCAAGCTGGCCGACGACCCGTCCTACGGCTTCGAGCGCACCGCCACGCTGGTGCGCCAGGCCCGCAAGGAATTCGCCAACACGCTGCTCGTGGACAACGGCGACACCATCCAGGGTACGGCGCTGGCCGACTACGAAGCCGTGGTGAAGGCGATCCCCTGCAACCAGCAACTCTCGATGTACAAGGCCATGGGCGCCCTCGGCTTCGATGCCGGAACGCTGGGCAACCACGAGTTCAACTACGGCCTGCCGTTCCTCAACCAGGTGCTTGGCGGCGGCATGGACGTCGAGGGCGTGGATGCCAAGCAGAAATGCGCGGGCTCGGGATACCCCGCGGTGCTGGCCAACGTGTACAGCAGCAAGACGCGGCAGCCCCTCGTGCAGCCTTACACGCTGATCGAAAAGACGCTGGTGGCCACCGGCCCGGACGGCAAGGAAGTGAAGCTGCCGATCAAGGTCGGCGTGATCGGCTTCACGACGCCCGGCATCATGAACTGGGACAAGCGCTACCTCGACGGCAAGGTGTACACCGAAGGCGCCGTGGAATCCGCGACGAAGTACGTGCCCGAGCTGCGCGCCAAAGGGGCGGACATCGTCGTGGCGCTGCTCCACGGTGGCCTGGACGCGGGTGCGTACACGCCCACGATGGAAAACCCGGGCCTGTACCTCTCCAAGGTGCCGGGCATCGATGCCATGGTCATGGGCCACCAGCACAGCGTGTTCCCCGACACGGCGGCCACGCCGGCCTACAGCCAGCCCGGCGTGGACAACAAGGCGGGCACCATCAACGGCGTGCCGGCCGTGATGGCGAGTTCGTGGGGCAAGGCGCTCGGCGTGATCAGCCTCAAGATGAAGTGGGACGGCAAGGCCTGGAGCGTGGACAGGTCCGCGAGCAAGAGCGAGTTGCGCAACATCCAGACCGGCAAGGACGCGGCGGGCAAGGCCGTGTACGTGAGCGCCGATGCCACCATCGCACCGCTCGTCGAGTCGCAGCACCAGGCCACCATCGGCTACGTGAAGACGCCCATCGGCAGCACGGATTTCCGCATGAGCACGCTGTTCGCCGACGTGGGCGACCCGGGCGCGATCCAGATCGTGAACCAGGCGCAGCAGGCCTACGTGTCGGCCTACATCCAGGCGAACCTGCCCCAGTACAAGGACCTGCCGGTGCTGTCGGTGAGCGCGCCGTTCAAGTCCGGCTTCCAGGGCGGTGCCGACTACACCGATGTGGCCACCGGCCCGCTCGCGATCTTCAATGCGGCCGACCTGTACCTCTACCCGAACACCGTCTACGCGGTGAAGGTAAATGGCGCGGACATCAAGAACTGGCTGGAAGCCGCGGCCAAGCGCTTCAACCAGATCGACCCCGCGAAGACCTCCGAGCAGCAGCTCATCAGCACCTTCCCGGGCTACAACTTCGACATGTTCACCAGCACCGACGTGCAGTACGAGATCGATGTCACCCAGCCCACCGGCAGCCGCATCAAGAACCTCGCGTACAAGGGCCAGCCGATCAATACCGCGCAGGAGTTCGTGATCGCCACGAACAACTACCGCGCCACCAGCGGCAAGAGCTTCATCGACAAGCTCGATGGCTCCGGCACCATCTGGGCATCGCCCGATGCGAACCGCGACGTGGTGATCGACTACATCCGCAAGAACCCCAGCGTGACCCGCACGGCCAATGGTGCGGCCAAGAGCTGGCGTTTCGCCAAGGCCACCACGGCCGGGCCGGTGGTGTTCAGTTCGGGGGGCAATGCGCTTTCCGTGGCGCAGGCTGCCGGCCTCGCGAACATCTCGCTGCTCGCCGCCGACGATGGCTCGGGCAAGGGCACGTCGAAGTACCGGCTCGACTTGTCGAAATAAGCCGGCCGGCCGGATGCAAGGGTCGGTGCATGCCGGCCCTTGCATCGGGGTCAGTCGTCCAGGCGTTCGCTCAGGACCTGGCCGGTGGTGGGCTCCACGCGCAATTCCACGGCCTGGTTGGCGCGGTTGGTGGCCTCGGCTTCCCAGAACCCGTCGTCGTATTCGATGCCGCGGACATGGGTGTAGCCGGCCTGCTGCAGTGCCTGCACCACCTGCTCGGCGCCGAGCACGGGCTGGTTGTTGAGCGTGCCGCCCGAGCGCCCCACCTGGCTCAGCACTTCGAGCGTCACGGGGTGCAGCACGAATTCCACCTTCTCGTGCTGCTGGACCGATTTGCGGGCTTTCGCTTCCCAGAAGCCGTCGTCCAGTTCCACGTCGTACACCACGGCGTAGCCGCCGGCGCGCAGCCGCTGGGCCACCTGCTCCGCGCTCGGCAGCGTGGTACCGATGTCGCTCTTGCGCACGGCGGTGAAGCTGCCGTTGGCATCGTTCACCAGCACGTGGGCACGCACGCCGTCCTGGGAGACGGCCTCGGCCGTCCAGTACCCATATTGCTTCTGGAGGTCGTGCGGCGCGACGTAATGGTTCTGCGCCATCACGTGGACCGCCTCCTGGGCATTCAAGGCCAGGGCGAGGGACGGCAGTGCGGCTGCGGTGGCGATGGCCAGCGTGATGACGGTCTTCTTCATGGTTGCTTCCTTTCGGTGTTGCGATGGTTTGGAATCTGGAGGCAGTGTGTGCAAACCTTCCTAAACCCACCATGAAGCGCCCATTCATGGGCCGTTTAATGGCGCCCGCAATAATCGCGCGATGGAGCAACGGACACCGGGCTATTTCTTGCGGGCGGCAGCGTGCGCTGCGATGGTGCTCGCCTGCGCCCACGTCCCTGCGGCCGAACAGGATGCGGCGCGGCGCGGGGTGCTCACCGGCCAGCTCAAGCCACTCAACAGCATCATTTCGGACATCAGCCGCCAGTACGCGGGCCGTGTCATCGATGTGGAGAGCAAGCGCGGGCGCAAGGGCGAGCTCCGCTACGAGATCACGATCATCGATGCCCGGGGCGACAAGCATGAAGTGCTGGTCGACGCGGCCACCGGCTCCGTGGTGGCGCAGGAGCGCGACTGGCCCACGCAACCCGTTTCGCTGGCGCAGATGGCGCGGTACATCAAGCAACTGGAGCAGCGGTACGGCTCGCGCGTGGTGAACGCCGAGTTCGAGCGCGATGCCCAGGGCAAGGCGGTCTACGAGGTCAAGTTCTCGGACCGCCCCGCCGGCGACATGAAGCTGCTGGTGGATGTGCGCACGGGCGAGGTACTGCATCCGCCCGAGCCGGCCGCCGCGCAGGCCCCCCCGAAATCCATGGCCGTGATGCTGGAATCGCTGCGGCCCCGATTTTCCGGGCTGGTGCTGGAAGTGGAGCTGGAGACCGACCACCGGCGCCGCCCTTACTACAGCGTCGAGCTGCAGCAGCCCAACGGCTTCAAGCTGGAGCTGGAAGTCGATGCCGTCACCCTGGAAGTGATACGGCAGAAAGTGGACGACTGATGCGCATCCTGGTGGTGGAAGACGACGTGGCGCTGGCGCAGCAATTGCGCGGCGCCCTGGAGGCGGCGGGTTTCGCGGTGGATGTGGAGCACGATGGCGAGGCCGCATCCTTCGCCGGCAGCGCCGAGGCCTACAGCGCCGCGGTGCTGGACCTGGGCTTGCCGCTCAAGGACGGCCTGAGCGTTCTGCACGACTGGCGCGAGGCCGGCCGTGGCTGGCCCGTGCTGGTGCTCACGGCCCGCAACCGCTGGAGCGACAAGGTCGCCGGCTTCAACGCGGGGGCCGACGATTACCTGACCAAGCCGTTCCTGATGGACGAGGTGGTGTTGCGGCTGAGGGCCATGCTGCGCCGCACGGCCGGATCGGCCGCCGCGGTGTTGCGCCTGGGCCCGCTGGAGTACGACGTGGTGCAGGGCCGCTTCTCGCTGCAGGGGCAGGGTCTGCAGCTCACCGCGCAGGAGCACAAGATTCTGGCCTATTTCATGCACCACCCGGGCCGGCTGCTCACGCGCACCGACATCAGCGAGCATGTGTATGCGCGCGACCTCGATCCGGACTCCAACACGCTGGATGTACTCATCGGCCGCATCCGCCGCAAGCTCGGCGGCGCGCCGCAGCTGGTGACCGAGCGCGGCCAAGGGTTTCGTCTGGTGGCCTCCGATGCCCCGGGCTGAAGCATTGCAAGGGCCGCGATGACGCACGGCGGCAGCGGCTTCGACGAGGTGCCGGAACCCTCTGCGCCACAGCCTCCTGCGCAGCCGGCCCGGGGATTTTCCGCATGGGCGCTGAGGCTGGCCCAGTGGCCCATGGCCACGCGCATCGCGCTGCTGGCGCTGATTCCCATGCTGCTGCTGGTGGCGGCGGGCGGGCTGTGGTTGCGCGGGCAGATGCACCAGAGCCTGCTGGATGGCTTCGAGCAGGTGCTGCGCGACAAGGCCCAGCGAGTGGGCGCGCGGCTGCACCGCGGTCCCCAGGGCGGGCTGCGCGAGGCCACCGGCGGGGCGGACGAATTCAGCGCCATCTACGCCGGTTGGTACTGGCGTGCGAATGCGGGCGGCGAGGTGCTGCGCTCGCGGTCGCTGTGGGACATGGACAGCCTGCCCGTCGCCACACGGCCCACGCGCGGCTCGGCCGTGCTGCACCCGGCCACGGGCCCGTTGCAGGAGCCCTTGCTGGCGCTGACCCTGCCCATCGCCCTGGGCCAGCCACCCGTGCCGGTGGCGCTGACGGTGTATGGCCCGGCAGCCCAGCTGCAAGACAGCATCCGGCAGATCGACCGCACCCTGGTGCTGGCCGGAATGGTGCTGATGGCGCTGGCCGGCGTACTGGCATGGTTGCAGGTGCGGGTGGGCCTCGCGCCGCTGCGCCGCCTGGAAGCGCTGCTGGCCACCCTGCGGGCGCCGAACGGCGCGGGGCCCGATGTGGCGCAACACCTGGCCGCTCCCACGGGAAGGGATCTGCAGCCCCTGCAGAATGAACTGGCCGGCCTGCTGGCGCACAACGCGCATGTGGTGGCCCGGGCGCGTGCCCATGCGGTGGACCTGAACCACGCCCTCAAGAAGCCCCTGGCCCTGCTGAGCGCACAGGCCAGTGCGCAGCCCCAGGTGTCCAGCAGCGAGGTGCGCCACCAGGTCGAGGCGATGGCCCAGCTGGTGGACCGCTACCAGGCCCGCACCCTGAGCGATGCGCTGCATGCCCACCCCGGTGCCACGGGGCAGGCGGTGGACGTGCGCGAGTGCGTGGCCCAGGTGCTGCGCATGATGGAGCGGCTGCATGCCGCGCAGGCGCTGGACTGGGCGTTGAAAGACCGCACTGCAGGCCTCCTGCTGTGGCGCGGGGAGCGGGCCGACCTGGAGGAAGTGCTGGGCAATCTGCTGGACAACGCGGGGAAGTGGGCGGCTTCGCAGGTGCGGTTGACGCTCTCCATGGCGGGGGATGCCGAGCACGCCAGCCTGCGCCTGGATATTGAAGACGATGGCCCGGGCATGACGCCGGAGCAGTTGCAGGCCGCCGGGCAGCGTGGCGTGCGGTTTGACGAATCGGTGCAGGGCAGCGGGCTCGGCCTGGCGATCGCGAGCCAGATCGCACAGGCCTATGGGGGCCACCTGCACCTGCGCAAAAGCGACGATCTTCGCGGCCTGGGTGTGTGGCTGGAGATGCGCGGACTGATGCAGGCCAGGCGGCATCGCACGGAATGACGGGGCGGTGCCCAGGCGACTTCGGTGTGGGCCTTGTCCAAGAAGGCTCCACCGAATGCACTTCGAGTGCCGATGAACTGAAGGGCAGAACCCTGGCATGGCTGCGGCGCGGGCCGCCCACGGCCTGGATGACCATGCCATGGGCGTGATCGATGCTCTGCCGCGTGCGCTGGATTGTCGGGCCCCATCGGGGGCCATGGGAAATCTCGTCCTGCCTACCGTGCGGATTGCCGGGCGACCAGGGAACTGGTCGCCCTTTCGGTCCGGTGGCGTGTTTTCTGCATTGCTGCAGGCAACGGCGGCTCAGGCGCGCAGCGCCGTGGCGTTGAGCGCTACGTTGTTGAGCTGCCCGATCGGCGTGGCGGATACCTCTGGCGTTTTGCGTGGGGCGCCCTGGCCTTCGCTCAGGCCGAGTTCCTTGAGCAGCTTGGGGTCGCCCAGCGCACGCTTCGCGGCCTGGGTCAGCGCCGGAGGGGCATCGTGCGCCGGGTTCTGCGAGAGTTCGTAAAGATCCTGCGCGTCCAGTTGCTTGTCGGGTGTTCCTGCCCGGAAAGTGTTCAGCACGTCTTTGACTTCGTGGTCCGGCATGGCGCGCTGCAAGCTGCCGCCGTTGCCCACGAGTACCCTGAGCCCTTGGGGCACCTTGCCGTCGAATGCGCCATTGGCGGCGCGATCGAAACTATCCACGCTGGCGATGCCATCGGCTTTGCCGGACGCGTCGTCGGCCGACTCCAGCTGGGAGAAGAGCTTTGGATTCGCCAGCATGTAGCTGGCGGCGTCGGACACGTTGCCGGGTGTCTGGCCGTCCTTGTTGAGCGCGAGCTTCATGAGGTCGTTCACATTGAGCGTCTGCTGTCCGCTGGACCGCAGGTGGTTGGCCAGCGAGGTGCTGGCCTGCCGAACCGCCTGTTCACGGTCCGCCGGCAGTGAACTCCTTTCGCCGTTGATGTTCTTGGGTGCTTCCAGAACTTTTTTGATACTGCCCATTGATGACTCCTCTGCTGGTGGGTGGGGTGATGCCGACGGTCGATGGGGAACGCGGCTGTCGCAAGACGACTCGAATTCGATGACTGTTGGCCATCGAGTTCGATCCTAGGCAGAGGTGGTGAAGATCATTGCCCGGGGGGCGAAGCATCCGGGCAGCGTGCGAAGCGGTCGCTGGTGCCTTCCTCCTCGGGTTCGCCCGAGAAACCGCCTGAGCCAGGAGAGGATGGGATCGGCGAATTCGGTCCGCGTGGAGCAGACCTTCGGTGAGTTCTTTGGGCTGCTTCGCGTGTGCGCGTCGGGAGAGCGCACTAGCCCAGCGGCGCAACACCGCGCCGGCTGGGCTGCAGCAGCACCACCAGCGCCCCGGCCCCTCCATCGGCGGGGCGGGCCTGCACGAAGGCGAGCACTTCCTTCTTCTGCACCAGCCAGCGCTGCACGCGGCCCTTGAGCACCGGCGCCCGGCCCGGCGATCCCAGCCCCTTGCCGTGGACCACGCGCACGCAGCGCAGGCCGGTGCGGTGCGACAGCCGGATGAATTCACCGAGCGCCTCGCGCGCCTCGTCGGTGCGCAGGCCGTGCAGGTCGAGCTGGCGCTGGATGCTCCAGTGCCCCGCGCGCAGGCGGCGCGTCACGTCGGTGCCGATGCCGGGCCGCCGGAAGCTCAACTGGTCGTCCACGTCCAGCAGCGTGCTCACGTCGAATTCGTCGCTGATCGATTCGTGCAGCACGCGTTCCTCGTCCAGCGTGCGCTGCACGGGCAGGGGCTCGGGCAGCTCGGGGGCATGCCAGCGCCGGTCGCGCTGGCCGCGCAGCGGCTGCACGGGGCCCACGGCATCCTGGAAAAGCATCCGCTCGGCGCGGGCACGGCGCTCGGCCTCGATGCGCGCCTGCCGGGCCTCTGCCTCCCGCGCCGCCGCGTGGGCCAGGGCCTTGCGCAGCGGTTGGAGGTCCTGGAGCGACTTGGCTTTCATGCGCCCGGTTGTACCGCAACCCGGGGCCTGTTTCCGGTGGATCGCGAGCGCCCTCCCGCCCTGCGGGATGGGGGCGATCCGCGGCCACGGGGCCGGTGGGCTGGCCCGGGGTTCAGGGCGCATCCGCGATGTACTCGGCGGCGATGAACTGGGTGGCCTGCGCCGGGTTGAAGTTGTCGTCGCTCACGAAGACGATCACGCGGCGCCCGCCGGGCAGCGGCGGCCCCCAGGCCATGCCTTCCAGGTTGTCCACTGCGGGCAGGTCCGGGCCCGCGAAATCGGCCACCAGGGACTTGCGGGCGGGAACGTGGTTGCCGGGCAGGAGCTGCTCCAGAGCGAGCGTGTCGCTCGCGGAGCGGATGTCGATGCGGTAGAGCCGCGCGGAGAACCCTGCGCCCGCACTGTAGGCGCGCTCCAGCACGAGGAGGTGATCGGGCCCGTCGGCGAGGATCTCGCTCACGCCATTGAGCTGTGGCCCCCAGGGCAGGCGTCGCGCGCGCGGCACGGCATCGGGCACATAGGTCAGCTGCCGCAGGGGCTGCCCGCTGGCGATGTCGATCGCGGTGATGCGCAGCGGGCCGCCGGGCGCCTGGAGCGTGGGCTCGGGGCCGTCCTGGTACCAGGCGGCTTCCATGGCGAGCCAGGCCGTGCGGCCGTCCGGCGAGAGGGCCAGCCCTTCGAGCGTGCGATTGCCCCGGGGCCCCCAGGTGCCGCCGCTTCGGGGCGCAAAGCGGGCCGGCAGCACGAACTGGCGCACCTGCGAGCCATCGGCGCGGCTCTCGCGCAGCGCGGGGCCGAAGCCGCGGGCGAAATCGCCCTCGCTGGTCCACAGCAGCGATTGGCCGCCCGGCAGCCAGCGCACGGCCTCGGGGTCGGGCGCCTCGGCGGGGGTGGGTGTCGCGCGGCGTGCCTGCTGCGGCGAAGGAAAGGGCTGCCCGTCCGCCTGCCGCAGGGTGACCATGCCGGTGAGCTGCGGCGTGTCCAGCGCGTCGGCGCGATAGCGCAGCCGCGCGGTGTAGAAGCGTGCGGGCTGCAGGCTGGAGCGGTCGTCGCTCAGCAGCACCCATTGGTCGTGCACGGGGTCGTAGTCGATCCCCGAGAGCCCGCCCACCGTGCTGCCCAGGAACTCCATCGCATGGGGCAGGGTGGCGGTGCCGATCCAGCGCAGGCGGGGCGCGGCCGGCGCCCCCGCTTCCGGGGCGGTGGCCAGCGGGATGGTGGGCGTTGGCGCGCAGGCGGCCAGCAGGCCGGCCAGCGCGGCGGTGGCGAGGAGGCAGCCGCCGCGCGCGGCGCGGTGGCGCAGCGTAAGGCCGTGCATCACATCAATCCCTCTTCCGCCATGGAGAGGGAGGTTCCCTGCGCGACGATCATGTGGTCCAGCACCCGCACGTCCACGAGCCGCAGCGCGTCGGTGAGCGAGCGCGTCAGGGCCTCGTCCGCGCGGCTGGGCCGGACATGCCCGCTCGGGTGGTTGTGCACCAGCACCACGGATGCGGCCTGGTGGTGAAGGGCGCGCACCACGACCTCGCGCGGGTACACGCTGGCCTGCGCCAGCGTGCCGCGAAACATCTCCTCCATGGCGATGAGCCCGTTCTGGCTGTCCAGGAACAGGACGGTGAACACCTCGTACGGCTTGCTGCCGAGATAGAGCTGGAGGTACTCGCGCACGGCCCGGGGCGACGTGAACATTTCCCGCTTGGGCAGCGCCTGTGCGAGCACGCGGCGGGCCAGCTCCAGCACCGCCACGAGCGCGGTACGCTTGGCCGGGCCCAGGCCCTTGATGCGTTTGAGTTCGTCCGCGTTCGCGTGCAGCAGCCCGCTGATGCCTCCGAAGCCGCCGCTGAGGGCGCCGGTGGCGGGGTCGGGCAGCGCGGGGGAGAGCAGTTCCTGTGCCATCTGCATCACCCCCTTGCCCACGATGCCGGTACGCAGGAGGATGGCCAGCAGTTCGGCGTCCGAAAGGGCGGTGGGGCCACGCGCCAGAAGCCGTTCACGGGGTTGTGCATCGATGGGCAGAGTCTTGAGAGCCATGGGGTTGGAAAGAAGGACGGACAATCGGACCAGACCGCGTGCCCGCTCCGGCGAGGTGTGGGCACTGGGTTTTTATACACTATTTGCAGCAGACCGGCATCCCCCATGACCACCATCGCCTCCTCGTCCGAGCGCTCCGGGCCTTCTTCCCCCACCGTCCAGGAAGGCTCCTTCCTCACACTGCACTACCGCCTCGCCGGGCCGGCGGGCGACGTCATCAACACCTTCGGCGACAAGCCGGCCACGTTGTCGCTGGGCGCGGGCGAGCTGTCGCCCGCGATGGAGCAGCGCCTGATCGGCCTGCCCGAGGGCACGCGCGCCACGTTCGAGCTGCCGGCCGGCGAGGCCTTCGGCGACCGCAATCCCGAGATGCAGCAGTGGGTGGCCCGCAGGCTCCTGGCCGAGCTGGGCGACCCCGACGAGCAGTACGCCACGGGCGACGTGGTGCAGTTCCCCACGCCCGACGGCCTGGGCAGCTACGCGGGCGTGGTGCTGGAGGTGCGCGGGGACGGCGCGGTGCGTTTCGACTTCAACCACCCGCTGGCGGGGCAGCCGGTGACCTTCGAGGTCCAGCTCATCGGAGTGCTCTGACGCCATGTCCATCCCACCCCAGGAAATCGTTCTGGCCGAGCCGCGCGGCTTCTGCGCGGGCGTGGACCGCGCCATCGAGATCGTGGAGCGCGCGCTGCAGAAGTTCGGCGCGCCCATCTACGTGCGCCACGAGATCGTGCACAACACCTACGTGGTCAACGACCTCAAGGCCAAGGGCGCGATCTTCATCGAGGACCTCGCCGAGGTGCCGCCCGGCGCCACGCTGGTCTTCAGCGCCCACGGCGTGAGCAAGGCCGTGCAGGCCGAGGCCCGGGCGCGCGGCTTCAGCATCTTCGATGCCACCTGCCCGCTGGTCACCAAGGTGCACGTGGAGGTGGCCAAGCTCGCCAAGGAGGGCTACGAGTTCATCATGATCGGCCACAAGGGCCACCCCGAGGTCGAGGGCACCATGGGCCAGCTCGATCGCGGCATCCACCTCGTGGAGGACACGGCGGATGTGGCCCGCGTGCAGCCCGCGCAGACCGAGAAACTGGCCGTCGTCACGCAGACCACGCTCAGCGTGGACGATGCCGCCGAGATCACCGCCGCCGTGCGCGCGCGCTTTCCGCAGGTGCGCGAACCCAAGCAGCAGGACATCTGCTATGCCACCCAAAACCGGCAGGACGCCGTCAAGGTGCTGGCCGGACAGGTGGAGCTGGTCATCGTGGTGGGCAGCCCGACCAGCTCCAACAGCAACCGCCTGCGCGAGCTGGCCGCGCGGCTGGGCACCACGGCCTACATGGTGGACAGCGCGCAAGAGCTGCGCACCGAATGGTTCGAAGGCGTGCAGCGCGTGGGCCTCACGGCGGGCGCGTCGGCCCCTGAAGTGCTGGTTCGGCAGGTGATCGACCGCATCAGGGCGCTGGGCGCGGTGGCGGTGCGCAGGATGGATGGCATCGAAGAGACGGTGAAGTTCCCGCTGCCCAAGGGGCTCAAGATCGATGCGGCCACCGGGCTGGAGATCAGCGAGCGGACACCCGAAACAGGCGCTGCGGGGCATTGAGCGAATCCCGGCGGAATGAAAACGACGCCGATATGCTATTTATTTTGTAGCAAACAATTCAATGAATCCGGCGGCATGGATGCATTTTCATGCCCAAGGTGTATCTGCCGGCTCCGGGAGGGCGCCGGGCAAAGCCCCCACGCCTTCCTGCCCCAAATCCCCACCGGCGGTAGGACTTCTTACAATTTCCGCTCGATTCACTCCGAGGGAGCCCTCACTCCCTGCTTATGGAAATAGCATTACTGTTCGCCCTCATCCTTCTCAATGGCCTCTTTGCCATGTCCGAGCTGGCGCTGGTTTCAGCGCGCAAGACCCGGTTGCAGAAGCTGATCGATGAGGGCGATAGCGGCGCCATCGCCGCCATGAAGCTCGGCGAAGACCCGACGCGTTTTCTCTCCACCATCCAGATCGGCATCACGTCCATCGGCGTGCTCAACGGCATCGTCGGCGAAGCCGCCTTGGCCGAGCCGTTCGCGGTCTGGCTGCTGTCCGTGGGCATGCCCGAGAAGTACGCCGGCTACACGGCGACGGGCCTGGTGGTGGTGCTCATCACCTATTTCTCCATCGTCGTGGGCGAACTCGTGCCCAAGCGCCTGGGGCAGAGCTACCCCGAAACCCTGGCGCGGCTGGTGGCCCGGCCGATCAACTGGCTGGCGCTCGCCACCAAACCCTTCGTGCGGCTGCTGTCGGTGTCGACGCAGGCCCTGCTGCGCCTGCTGGGCGTGAAGGAAAACACCGCCAGCGCCGTGACCGAGGCCGAGATCCATGCCGTGCTGGCAGAAGGCACGAGCGCCGGCGTGATCGAATCCCACGAACACCAGATGGTGCGCAACGTGTTCCGCCTGGACGATCGCCAGATCGGCTCGCTCATGGTGCCGCGTGCCGACGTGGTGGTGCTCGACATCGAGGACAGCTTCGAAGACAACGTCCGGCGCATCGAAACCTCCGACCATGGCCGCTTCCCCGTGGTGCGCGGCGGCATGGAAAACGTGCTGGGCGTGCTCAATGCCCGCCAGTGGCTGTCGCGCTCGCTGCGCGAAGACGTGCGCGATCTGGCCACCCAGCCGCTGCAGACGGCGCTCTACGTGCCCGAGACGATCACCGGCATGGAGCTGCTCGACAATTTCCGCCAGTCCGACCTGCAGATGGCCTTCGTCATCGACGAATACGGTGAAGTGCAGGGCATCGTCACGCTGCGTGACCTCGTCGAAGCCATCACCGGCGAATTCCACGCGCGCGACCCGGCCACGTCCTGGGCGGTGCAGCGCGAAGACGGCAGTTGGCTGCTCGACGGGCACATTCCCGTGCCGGAACTCAAGGACCGGCTGGATCTCGACGCCGTTCCGGAGGAAGACCGGGGCCGCTACCACACGCTGAGCGGCATGGTGATGCTGCTGACGGGCAAGCTGCCCAAGGTGACGGACACCGTGCAATGGGAGGGCTGGCAATTCGAGGTGGTGGACATGGATGGCAAGACCATCGACAAGGTGCTGGCCAGCCCGCTGCCCGCCGTGACCATCGCGGAAGCCCAGGGGACGGCCCTGGCCGATTGACGCCGGCGACGGCGCCGGAGGCTGCCCGGCAATGCCCGGGCGGCTTCTTTCCTCTCAGCTCCAGAGGTCGAGCGGCGGATCGGCGGCCACGGCACGCAGGATGTCCGTGCGCGAGATGAAGCCGGCGAGCGTGCCGTATTCGTCCGTCACGGGCAGGCCGGGCAGGCCCGTGTCCAGCAGCACGCCCGCCACGCGGCGCAGTTCGGTATCGGGCGCCACCGTGGGCACCGGGCTCACCATGACTTCCGATACCGGCCGGCGTGCCAGGTCGATCGCCGCTTTCACGCTGCCCGGCTCGGGCAGCAGGTCGAGCGGGGCCATGTCGGCGCGCAGCAGCAGGCCGACCACGTGGCCCTGCGCATCCACCACGGGCGCCTGCGCGACGTGGTACTGCGCCAGCGTTTGCCACGCGTCGTTCACACGGACATCCGGCGGGACTGAAAGCGATCCGGAAGTCATCACATCGCGCACGTGCATGAGGGGTTGGCGGGCCTGCTGCGGCCCTTGCTCCGTCTGCGCATAGGCGCTGACTGCGACCTGCGCAAGCAGGTTCACGTGCGGTGGGGCGGGAGCGGGCGGTTGCGGCGCGACCTCCGGCTCGGGAACATCGGGGCCGCGGGTGCGCAAGGCCTGGGGACGCTGCACGCGGCGCACGGGCGACACCTGCGACAGCTGCTCGGGACCGCCGCGGTACATCTGCCCCAAAGGGCCGAACACGAAGAACATGCGCCATCTCCTGCTGAGGAAAGCCGCGGAGCGCGGCCTATGGGCATGTTATCGGCAGGTGCGGCGCGTGGCACAGGGCGCGGCAGGCATCTGCTGGACGGGTGTGCGGGGCTTGCCGGGCGCTGCACGGCGCGTGCCTGGGGCCGGGCTGCATACACTCCGAGGGTCCGCTCCGGTCAAGGCCGGGTGCCGCCTTCTCATCCATCCCTTCTTCACGTGCTTCCCCATGATCGATCGCTCCGCCATTTCTTCTGCCCGGCTGCGCCTGGCCGCGCACCCCGACTTCCTGCGGACGACGCCGCTCATGCGGCTGTCCGGCCGCTCGCTGGGCATCGGCTGCGCCGAGGTGTGGCTCAAGCTGGAGCACCTGCAGGTGGGCGGCAGCTTCAAGGCCCGGGGCATGCTGTACCGCCTGCTGGCCAACCCCGTTCCGGACAGTGGCGTGATCGTGGCGTCCGGCGGCAATGCCGGCATCGCCACGGCCGCTGCCGCCCGCTCGCTGGGCGTTCGCTGCGAAGTCTATGTGCCCGAGGTCTCGCCGGAGGCCAAGCGCGCGCGCCTGCGGGCCCTGGGGGCGCATGTGGTCGTGGGCGGCGCCACCTATGCAGAAGCCCTGCAGGCCTGCCTGGCGCGGCAGCAGGAAACCGGCGCCTTGCTCCACCATGCGTATGACCAGCCCGAGGTGGCCGCGGGTGCGGGAACCCTTGCGCTCGAGATGGAAGAGCAGGCGGGAGGGCTGCCGGACAGCGTGCTCGTGAGCGTGGGCGGCGGCGGGCTGATCGCCGGCATCGCCGCGTGGTGCGAAGGGCGCGCGCGCGTGGTCGCTCTGGAGCCCGAGCGCGCACCCACCCTCCACAGCGCACGCGCGGCGGGTGCACCGGTCGACGTGGCGGTCGGCGGGATCGCCGCCGACTCACTGGGTGCCCGGCGCATCGGCGACATTGCCTGGCAGGTGTCGCAGCGCCATGTCCAGGATGCCTTGCTGCTGCCCGACGAAGCCATCCGCGCGGCTCAGCAGTGGCTCTGGCATGAACTCAAGCTGGCCGTGGAGCCCGCAGCGGCCCTGGGCATCGCTGCCTTGCAGAGCGGCGTGTACCGCCCGCGGCCGCAAGAGACGGTGGGTCTGGTCATCTGCGGGGCCAACTGCGATCCCGCAGCGGTGGCCTGAACGACAGGGTCAGCCGGTTCCACACTCGGCGGCGCTCGCTCCGTCGCAGTTGACCATCCAGCCCACACCGAAGCGGTCCACCAGCGTGCCGAAATGCGCGCCCCAGAACGTGACGGTAAAGGGCATGGTCACCAGCCCGCCTTCCGACAGGCCGCGGAAAATGCGCTCGCCATGCGCCGCGTCCGAAGGGCAATTGATCGACATCGAAAACCCCGCATGCCCACCGAACGGCTGGCCCGGCATGCGGTCGCTGGCCATGAAGCGGTGGCCGCCAGGCGCTTCCAGCGTGGCATGCATGATCTTGTCGCACCAGTGCGCGGGCAGCTGTTTCTCGAGCGGAGAGCCTCCATAGCGCTGCACGGACTGGACCGCCCCTCCCAGGCACCGTGCATAGAACTCCAGCGCCTCTTCGCAATTGCCATCGAAGAAAAGATACGGTTCTATCTGCATCGCGCCTCCTGTGCTGTTGGATGCATCCTAAAGCGATGAGGCCCGGATATTCAATGCCTGACAACCCATGGGGGGTGGTCGGTAAAATCGCGGGCTATGCTCGATATCCTCCTCCTTCGCAAAGACCTCGATTCCGCCATCGCGCGGCTGGAAACCCGCAAGAAGCCCCAGAGCTTCCTCGAGGTGGAAACCTTCCGGTCCCTGGAGTCCGAGCGCAAGACGCTGCAAACGCGGACCGAGGAACTGCAGGCCCGGCGCAACCAGCTTTCCAAGCAGGTCGGCCAACTCAAGTCCAAGGGCGAGAACGCCGACGGCGTGATGGCCGAGGTGGGCAGCCTCAAGATCGAACTCGAAACCTCCGCTGCGCGCCTGGAGCAGATCCAGGCCGAACTGCACGCGCTGCTGGTGGCCGTGCCCAATCTGCCGCACGAGAGCGTGCCGGTCGGCTCCGATGAGTCGGGCAACGTGGAGATCCGTCGCTGGAGCCCGGACGGCCAGGCACCCCAGGCCTTCGATTTCCCGGCCAAGGACCATGTGGACCTGGGCGAACCCCTGGGCCTGGATTTCGACATGGGTGTGAAGCTCTCCGGCTCACGCTTCACCGTGATGAAGGGCCCCATCGCCCGCTTGCACCGCGCATTGGCGCAGTTCATGCTCGATGTGCAGACGCAGGAGCATGGATACACCGAGTGCTATGTGCCTTACGCCGTCAACGCGGACTCTCTCAAGGGCACGGGGCAGCTGCCGAAGTTCGAGGGCGACCTCTTCGCCGCGAAGAAAGGCGGGCAGGAGGGGGAACCGGTGCCAGACAACGCGGCGCTCTACCTCATTCCGACCAGCGAGGTGCCTCTGACGAACTTCGTGCGCGACCAGGTCGTGCCGGAGGCAGAGCTTCCCATCCAGCTCACGGCGCACACTCCATGTTTCCGCTCCGAGGCCGGAAGCTATGGCCGCGACACGCGCGGCATGATCCGGCAGCACCAGTTCGACAAGGTCGAGATGGTGCAGATCGTGCACCCGGACAAAAGCTACGAGGCGCTGGAGGAGATGACCCGCCATGCCGAGGCCGTTCTGCAAAAGCTCGGCCTGCCGTACCGCGTGGTGCTGCTGTGCACGGGCGACATGGGTTTCGGCGCCGCCAAGACCTATGACCTCGAGGTGTGGTTGCCCGCTCAGAACACCTACCGCGAGATCAGCTCCGTAAGCAATTGCGAGGCTTTCCAGGCGCGGCGCCTGCAGGCCCGCTTCAAGAACGCCCAGGGCAAGAACGAACTCCTGCACACGCTGAACGGCTCAGGGCTGGCCGTGGGCCGAACCTTGGTGGCAGTACTGGAAAACTACCAGAACGCCGATGGCAGCGTGACGGTGCCCGAGGTGCTGCGCCCTTATCTGGGCGGGCTGGCGGTGTTGAAATCCTGAAGAACATCCACCATGACCTATCCCCTCTACAACGCCAGCATCCCCGTCTTCCGCCAGATGCTGGGCTCGCTGAAAGACATTCTGTCCAAGACCGAAGCCCACGCCATGGCCCGCAAGATCGAGCCCGATGCGCTGCTGCAGGCCCGGCTGTTCCCCGACATGTTTCCGATGGCGCGGCAGGTGCTGGTTGCGTGCGACTTCGCCAAGGGAGTGTCGGCGCGGCTGGCGGGCGCCGAAGTGCCTTCGTTCCCCGATGCGGAGCGCCCCGGCTTCGTGGAATTGCACGACCGCATCGACACCGTGCGGGCTTTCATCGAAAGCCTGCCGGTGGCGCAGTTCGAGCAAGCCGCAACGCGCCAGATCACGCTGCAGCCCGGCACGCCGCGTGAGAAGCAGTTCGTGGGCGAGACCTACGTATTGCACTACGGCCTGCCGCAGTTCTTCTTCCACGTGAACGCGACCTATGCGATTGCCCGCCACAACGGCGTGGAGCTGGGCAAGCGCGACTACATGGGCAAGTTCTGAGCAGGAAAAAACGAGCGGCGTGGCGCGAACGTTCTGGCAGCGCAAACTTCCTGCTAGAATCCGCGCTTCGACACAGGAGAGGTGGCAGAGTGGTCGAATGTACCTGACTCGAAATCAGGCGTGGTGGCAACATCACCGTGGGTTCGAATCCCACCCTCTCCGCCAAATGCGCAAGATCAAACGGGCCCTTCGGGGCCCGTTTTTATTTGTGCCTTTGGGAACGGCAGCCGCGTTCCCCGCATCGTCTTTTCTCATCGCCATGCCATGGCCGATGGCTGGAAACATTTCCGACGATCAACTCACGTTTAATAAATACAAATAATTCGCATTCGCTGTTTTGTTTGTATCATCGCTTTCCATAAGCCGGAACTGTTGCCGGCAATTCCAGGAAGCGTTGCCTATGTCCTTGCCGTTGTCCGAACCTTCCTTGGCCGATGTGTTCGTTGCCCACCGGGCACAGCTGTGGCGTGTGGCGCGGCAGATCGTGAATACCGGGGATCTTGCGGACGACGTCGTGCAGGATGCCTATCTCAAACTGGCGGAAGGCCCGAGTACGAGGGTGGCGGATCGGCCCATCGGCTACTGCTGCCAGGTGGTGCGAAACCTTGCTTTGGACTACTGCCGGCGACACAAAGTCGAAGCCAGCTATCGCACATTCGACGTGGACGTCGAGGCGATCGACGTCCCATGCCATCGGTCGCCCGACCGAATGATGTGCGAGCAGCAGGTGATCCATGCGATCGATACGGTGCTCTCGCAACTGCCCCCACGGACTCGCATGGTGTTCGAGCTCTACCGCATCGAAGGGCTGACCCAGCGCCAGATCGCTGAAAGGCTGGGTTGCGCGCTGGGGCTCGTCAACGGCCTGATTGCCGATGCCGCAAAGGCCGTTGCCCGGTGCCGCGTGCACATGATGCCCGGCCAGTGATCCGTCCAGCGTCGGATCGGCTTGCCGGCTCCCGCCGCGATCTGCCGCGGACCGGATGGGGGTGGCTTCTGGATGCGCTAGGCTTGGCGCATGAATGCACCGTACGACGACGATCCTGTCTGGGACACCGCCTGGGCCTGGGTCCAGCGCGAATTCGATCGAGAGACTTTTGACGAAGCAGCGCGTGCCGAGATGACGGCATGGTTGTTGGAAGACCCGCTGCACAGGCGCAGGTATGAAGAGGCGGCCCATCTCTGGCTGCTGGCGGGCATGGTTCCCCGCCGAAGCGGCAATCAAACGGGTGGTGGAGAGCGAGAAGACGCTTGATGTCTTTGCTGCACTCCCGACAGCCGGTGCAATTGCCAAGGAATGCATCTGCGGCTGGCTGTGCGGTGAACAGATTGCCTCGCGAATCGTCTTGTGGAGGTGGGTCTGCCATCCGGCTTCCTTCCTTCGGACGGAAAGACGTGGCGACCCTATGTTCAACTGCACAAGGGATGCACCGATGTCTACGAGCTGCTTCGATCGCGAAGACGAAACCTTCATCGTCCTGATCAACCACGAAGGACAGTATTCGATCTGGCCGCACTGGAAGACGGTGCCTGATGGATGGACGTCCATCGAAGGCGTGCGTGGCGACAAGAAGACCGTGGTCGCCTACGTGGACGAAGTCTGGACGGATATGCGGCCGCAGTCGCTGCGTGACTGGATGCAGCGCCAGGAGTCCGGGGCGCAGGTTGAAGATTCAACCACTGCAGCAGCCTGACGGCGATGGCGCGCGACGCTGCTCTGCCGCTGGTCTGCCTGCCTTGCGCGGGTGCAAGTGCCACGATGTACCTGCGCTGGCGAAGGGGTTTGCCCGAGGGTGTCGAAGTGGCACCGGTGGAGTTGCCCGGCCGTGGTGCTCGAATGGGCGAGCCGTTTGCACTGAGCTATGTCGATCTCGTGCAGCAGCTGGCCGGGCCTTGCCTGCGCGCCGCAAACGGGCGTCCTTTCGTGCTCTTTGGGCACAGCATGGGAGCGCTGCTGGCCTATGGCGTAGCGCGGCACTTACAGACGCATTTTGGGGTAGAGCCCGCTGCATTGGTCGTATCGGCTTGCGCTGCTCCGTTGGCGCGAAGCCCGGAGCGCTATGCCGAGCCGCTGGACGATGAGCGGCTGCTCATGGACTTGCGAGACCAGGGCGGAACTCCCGAAGCCGTGTTTACTGAACCCGAGCTTCTGCGCATCACGCTGGACGTGCTGAGAGCGGACTATCGCGTTTGCTACAGCTTCGAGCGTGACCAGAAGGCCACTCCGCTGGGCTGCCCCGTCCACGTCTTCGCGGGAAGGGATGACCGTATCCACCAATCCGAGTTGCTTGCCTGGGCGCATGAAACGCGCGGCCCTGCCACCACGGATTGGTTCGACGGTGGGCATTTCTACCTGCGCGACCGCGAGCCTGCTTTCCTGAGTGCGCTGGAACAGCGTTTGAGGCCATTGCGTGTGGCCTGGAACCAGCCGGCCGTTGCCTCCGCCGCCTGAGGCGGCCTCCCTTTCCCCCTGCTTTTCCTGATTTCCCGCTGCGTGCGTGCGGCGGGCTGGCAGCGCCTTTGCGCGCACAAGGAGTTCTTCATGAATGAAATGCCGATGCAATTCAGGCGCCACGCGCCCGAGGGATCCGAGTTGCCCTTGTTGATCACGCCTCATCGACCGGGCGAAGGATTGCTGGACGCGCTCGCAAGGCTGCGCCCTCGCATCGAAGCGGTGCTGCCGCAGGTTGGCGGTGTGCTGTTGCGGGGTTTTGCCGTTCCGGATGTCGAGATATTCCAGCAGTTTGCGGCGTCCTTCGGCCACCCGCTGCTGAAGTACGAGTTCGCCTCCACTCCGCGCTCGGCTGTGGAGGCATCGACGGGTGCCGGCGTCTACACCTCGACCGAGTATCCGGCGCACCAGAGCATTCCCCTGCACAACGAGCAGGCCTACACACGCGAATGGCCGATGCGGATCTGGTTCCACTGCGTGAAGGCCTCGGCAGAGGGGGGCGAGACGCCCATCGCGGACAGCAGGGCCATCTATCGGCGCATGCCCGAACGCATCCGCCAGCTCTTCGAGCCCGGTGTGCTCTACGTGCGCAATTTCGGAGACATGGACGTGCCCTGGCAGAAAGTGTTCAACACCGAGCGGCGCGATGAAGTGGAAGCGTTCTGCACCCGCTCGGGAATCGGCTGGGAATGGAAGGAGGACGGCGGCCTCCGGACGCGGCAGCTCTGCCAGGCGATCGAGGTGCATCCTGCCACCGGAGAGACCGTATGGTTCAACCAGGCGCACCTTTTCCACATTTCTGCTCGTGAGGCGGAAGAACGGGAGGTGCTGGAGGAAGTGCTGGGCATCGAGAACGTGCCGCGAAACACGTTCTTTGCCGATGGCTCCCCCATGCCTGACGCCGTGCTGGATGAAGTACGCGCCGTGCTCGATGCCGAAACCGTTTCTTTCCCATGGGAAGAAGGCGACGTGATGATGCTGGACAACATGCTTGCGGCCCATGCCCGTTCGCCTTTCAAGGGTGCGCGCAAAGTGGTCGTGGCGATGGCGCAGCCACACGGCAACCTGGAGGTGCCAGCATGAGCGCCAAAGATTGGGTGTTGCAGGAAGCGGGACACACTGTCGCGGCAGAGCCGCCGCCGGGTAACTTCGTAGAGCAGTTGGAGCGCCTGGTGGCTGGCCAGCCGGATGCTCCCTGGTTGACCGTGGTGGACGAATCGCAGGGGCATTGCCGTGAGATCACGCTGACCTACGGTGAGTTCAGCCGCAAGGTACGGTCTCTCGCCGCCCGGATGCAGCAGCAATTCGCCGTGGGCGACCGCGCGCTGGTGCTCCAGGACAACGATGAGAACTACGCCATCAGCATGCTGGCCTGCTTCCATTGCGGCGTCATTGCAGTACCGGTGTTTCCACCGGAGTCGCAGCGCCCGCAGCACCTTGCACGCCTGCAGGCGATTGCCCAGGACAGCGGCGCTGCCTGCGTGCTCACGACCCAGGTCCTGCAGGACCTGGTCCGCTCCGGCTTCGGTGCTTTGGCCGCCATCGCAGTGGACGCAGTCGATGAATCGGGCCATGAGACCTGGCAGCGATACAGCCCACGGGAAGACGACGTGGCGTTCCTGCAGTACACCTCCGGCTCCACCGGGCAGCCCAAGGGGGTGATGGTCACCCACGGCAATCTGATGGCCAATGAGCGTGCGATCCAGGAGGGAATGGGATTGGGTCCGCAGGACCGATTCGTCTCCTGGGCACCGCTGTTCCATGACATGGGCTTGATCGGCGGCCTGCTGCAACCGCTCTACAGCGGTGCGCCGCTCGTGCTGGTTTCCCCCCGTTATTTCCTGGAGCGGCCCGCGCGCTGGCTGGAGCTCATGTCCCGCTACCGTGGCACCGTCAGTGGCGGGCCGGATTTCGCTTACCGCCTGTGCCTCGAGCGCATCGGCGAATCGCAATGTGCAGGGCTGGATCTGTCGCAATGGCGCGTGGCCTATAGCGGTGCGGAGCCAGTGCGGGCAGACACCATGGCTGCCTTTGCCGAACGTTTCGCGGCCCATGGCTTCGATGCCAATGCGGTCTACGCCTGCTATGGGCTGGCCGAGGCAACGCTCTATGTCACAGGCTCCCGAAGCGGGACGGGTTTGTGGTCCAGGGCGTTCTCTGCGGAAGCGCTGTCCGTCGGTGCTGCCGCACCGGACAGTGCCGGCCCGGTGCTGGTCGGCTGCGGAGGGCCTGCTGCCGGCCATGCGGTGGCCGTCATGGACCTACCATCGTTGCGCCCTGCAGATCCGGGCTGTGTCGGCGAGATATGGGCCAGCGGCCCGAGCGTGGCGGCAGGCTATTGGGGCAAGGCGGCGGAAACTGCGCAGACCTTCGTGGAACGCGACGGCCGGCGGTGGCTGCGCACCGGAGATCTCGGCTTCCTGCACGAGGGCCAACTCGTGGTGACGGGCCGGACGAAGGACCTCATCATTCTGCGCGGGCACAACGTCTATCCGCAGGATGTGGAGCGCGTGATCGAAGCGGAAGTGGAGGCTGTGCGCAAAGGGCGTGTGGCTGTCTTTTCAGTGCAGGGCGCGCATTCGGAAGGCATGGGCGCTGCCGTGGAAGTGTCCCGCGGCATGCGGAAGCTGGTGTCACCGCAAGCGCTGGTGGATGCGCTGAGCGAAGCCGTAAGCGAGACCGTGGGAGAGCCGCTGTCGGTCGTGCTGTTGCTGGAGCCTGGAACCCTTCCGAAAACCACCAGCGGCAAGTTGCAGCGCAGCGCATGCCGGGCCGCCTGGAAAGACCGTGTCGCGGATGCCTATGCCATCTACGAATGGGGCCATTTCGTGCGCGGCGGCACGGCTCAGGCGGTTCAAGCCGGAGCTGAGCCGCTGACCGCCTTGCAGGCTGGCGTGGCCGAGGTCTGGCGGCAGGTACTGCACATGGACGCAGCACGGCCCCTGGAGCGCGAGTCGCACTTCTTCGTGCTGGGCGGCAATTCCCTTGCGGCGACGCAAGCGGCCGTGCGCATCGCTCAGCGCTGGGGCGTGGATTTTGCACCGCGTGTGCTTTTCGATCACCCGCGCCTGCACCAGTGCGCTGCCGCCCTGGAGGGGGCGATCGGCCGCGGAGCCGGCGCCCCACCCACTCCGGGATCGCAAGTCGTTCCGCTGCCGCCTTCGGCGCGCGGTGCGGAACAACCGCTGTCGCATGCGCAGGCGCGCCAATGGTTCCTTTGGAAAATGGCGCCATCGCAGGCGGCATACCACGTAGGCGTGGCGCTTCGACTCACCGGAGAACTCGATGCCCAGTCGCTGCGCTCCGCGCTGGGCGACGTCGTGCGAAGGCACGCATCGTTGCGGACGGTGTTTGGGGAACATGCCGACGGCATGCCGTTCCAGCGTGTCGAAGATGCCGGGCCCCACCTGTCGCTGGACATCGTGGAAATTGCCGGCATCTCTTCCGAGGAACGCGAGGAGGCACTACGGGAGCAACTGGGCATGCTGCAGGCCCGACCGTTCGATCTGCTGAAGGGGTTTCCCTGGCGCGTGGCTTTGCTGAAGCTCGGCGGGCAGACCCACGTGCTGGCCGTGGTGATGCACCACATCCTCTCGGATGGGGCATCGATGCAGGTGTGGGCAAGCGAATGCCTGGAGGCTTATGGCTCCCGCAGGAGCGGCGCCGCACTGCCGCGCGAGATGCCTGGCATCCAGTACATCGATTACGCAGCGTGGGCCACGCAGCGGCTCGCGGCTGGCGAGAGCGATCGGCAGTGGGCCTGGTGGCGCGAGCGACTGGGCGGGAACCCGGTGCTGAGCGAGTTGCGCCCGGACCATCCGCGCCCGGCCCGGGCACTCTACACAGCGCGCCGCCATGCCTTTTCCGTGCCGGAGTCCACGGCACGTGGTTTGCAAGCGCTGCAGGCCTCCGAAAGTGTCACTTCCTTCATGGTCCTGCTGGCGGGGCTGCATGCCCTGCTCTACCGCTACACCGGGCAATCGCAGGTTCGCGTCGGTGCGGCCATTGCGCAGCGCGGCCGGCCCGAGGTGGAGCGCCTGATCGGTCTGTTCGTCAATACCCTGGTGCTGCCGGGAACGGTGACAGGGCAGGCCTCTCTGGCGACGATATTGCGCGAAGCGCGGGAACTGATGCTGGGCGCGCAGGCGCACCAGGAATTGCCGTTCGACCGACTGGTTGAATTCTTGCGGCCAGAGCGCAGCGCGAGCCTCAGCCCGCTGTTCCAGGTGATGCTCAATCACCTCGCGGAGGACACGCAGGCCTTGCATTCCGTTCCCGGGCTTCATGTCCAGGCTGAGCCGTTGCAGGGGCCCGAGGCGCAGTTCGAACTGGTGCTGGAGGCACGCGAACGCAAGGATGGCACGCTCTCCCTCGCATGGCTGTATGCCGGAGAACTTTTCGAGCCGGCCACCATCGAGCGCCTGGCAGGGCACTATCTGGCGCTGCTGAAGGCGCTGGCGGAGCAGCCCATGGCGCCCGTGGCAAGCGTGGATCTGCTTCTGCCTGGCGAGTGGAGTCGGCTGGTGGACTGGAGCCGCAATTCCTCCCGCGAAAGCGCGCCACGCGCAGTAATTCGCAGCCTGGAAGTCCATGCCATGCGGCAGCCGGAGGCCACCGTGCTACTGTTCGATGGCGTATCGCTTGGATATGCAGAGTTGAACGAGCGGGCCAACCGGCTGGCGAACCACCTGCTGCGGCAGGGACTCGCGCCGCAGTCGCTGGTTGGCATAGCGATGCACCGTTCGGCGGAAATGGTGGTAGGCATGCTGGCCGTGATGAAGGCGGGCGGCGCGTACCTTCCCCTGGACCCCGAGTACCCGGCCGAGCGCCTGGCCTACATGCTGCGGCACAGCGGTGCGCGCCTTGTGCTGACCCATGGGGCCGCACGGGCTGCCGTGCCCAGACTGCAGGGTGTACAGCGCATGGACATCGACAGCGCGATGCTGGATGCGGCCGGGGAAGACGCCAGGAACCCCGGCATCGAGATACATGCCGATCAGCTGGCCTATGTGATCTACACCTCGGGCTCCACCGGCCTGCCGAAAGGTGTGGCCGTACGCCACGCAGCGCTGCATACCTGCATGGCATGGATGCAATCCACCTACGGGTTGGCTCCTGCGGACACTGTGCTTCACAAGGCTCCATTCGGATTCGACGTGTCGTGCTGGGAGATCTTCTGGCCGCTCACTGCGGGCGCCCGGTTGCTGGTGGCTCCGCCAGGGGCGCATCGCGATCCGGAGCAATTGGTGAGCCTTATCGAGCAGCACCAGGTGACGACGCTGAACTTCGTTCCGTCGATGTTGCAGGCCTTTCTGGACCATCCAGGCATCGAGCATCGCACGCGCCTGCGCCATGTCATCTGCGGCGGCGAAGCGATGCCGGAAACGCTGCAGCGCGAAGCCCTGCGCCGCCTGCCGGGCGCGACGCTGCAGAACCTCTACGGCCCTACGGAAACCACCATCCACGTCACCCGCTGGACCTGCCGGGACGAGGATGGACCGGTACCCATCGGCCGCCCCATCAGTGAGACCGAATGCTGGGTGCTGGACTCCGACCTGAATCCCGTACCCCAGGGGGTCGCGGGCGAGCTGTACATCGGCGGCGCACTGCTGGCACGGGGATACCTGGGGCAGGCAGGACTCACTGCGGAGCGCTTCATCGCCCATCCGTTGGCGGTGGGCGAGCGGCTCTATCGCACCGGCGACCGTGTGCGATGGAACGCTGAGGGGCAGATCGAATACTTCGGCCGCGTCGATCACCAGATTAAGCTGCGCGGGCTGCGCATCGAGCTCGGCGAAATCGAATCCGCGCTGCGCGCGCAGGCAGGTGTCCGCGATGCCGTCGCAGTGGTGCAGGGGCGCGCGGGCAGCGAAACCCTGGTGGCCTACGTGGCAGGGGCGGGAGAGCCTGCCGCATTGCGTGCAGCGCTCGCGCTGCGGTTGCCCGATTACATGGTCCCACGCGCCGTGGTGGTGCTGGAATCGCTGCCGCTCAATGCCAACGGCAAGGTGGACCGTGCAGCGCTGCCATCGCCCGAATCTGCGCAGCCTCCCGGCCCCCAGCAGATATCCGATGGCAGCACCGCGCAGCGGTTGGCGGCACTCTGGAGTGAACTGCTGGGTGTCCGCGCAGTGGCCTTGACCGACAACTTCTTCGACCTCGGCGGGCATTCGCTGCTGCTGATCCGTGCGCACCGGCTGCTGCAGGACCAGTGGGGCCTGTCCCTGACCCTCGTGGAATTGTTCCAGCACCCGACCGTGGAATCGCTCGCGCGCCACATCGATCGCAAGAGCGGCGAAGCGGCGACCACCCCCGTATCCCCGCCGGCCGACGATCGCGCCCGACGCCAGCGCGCCGCGCTCCTGCAGCGCCGCGCCATTCTCCAAGGAACCCAAGAATGAACACACTGTCTTCCCATGAGCCCGGGGGGCTGGAGATCGCCATCGTCGGTATGGCAGGCCGCTTTCCTGGCGCACCCGACATCGACACTTTCTGGCAACGCATCCGGGACGGCGTGGAATCGGTGAAGCACTACACCGATGAGGAACTCGCGGCACTGGGGGTGCCGGAGTCCTTGCGCAACGATCCAGACTATGTGAAAGCCGGCATGCCGCTCGACGGGGTCGACCGCTTCGATGCCGAGTTCTTCGGCTTCACGCCACGCGAGGCGGAACAACTCGATCCGCAGCAGCGGCTCTTTCTGGAAAGCGCCTGGGCATGCCTGGAGCATGCGGGCTGCGACACATCGCGCTGGCAAGGCAAGGTCGGGGTGTATGGAGGCGAAGGCCCGAGCGTCTACCTCATGCGCCATCTGCTCCCATCGTCCGGACTGGACGGCGGTGCGGGCATCGCCGATGTTCTGGGGCTCATGGGCGCCAATGCCGGCAGTTCGCTCTGTACCCGCGTAGCGTACAAGCTGGACTTGCGTGGCCCTGCGGTCACCGTCCAGACCGCCTGTTCGACGTCGCTCATGGCCGTTCACATGGCATGCCAGGCACTCCTCGGCCATGAATGCGACATGGCGCTGGCAGGCGGGGTCTGGCTCAATCTTCTGCAGCAGGGCGGTTACCGCTACCAGGCTGGCGCCATCCTGTCGCCGGATGGCCACTGCCGTGCCTTCGATGCGAAGGCTGCGGGCACGGTGGTCGGCAGCGGCGCGGGGACCGTCGCACTCAAGCGCCTGGACGATGCCCTGCGCGATGGAGACACCGTGCATGCCGTCATCAAGGGAAGCGCAGCGAACAACGATGGATCGGCCAAGGTCGGATTCACGGCACCCAGCGTGGATGGGCAGGCCGAGGTGATCCGCGCGGCCCAGCTCATTGCAGGCGTGTCGGCCGACACCATCGGCTACATCGAGGCGCATGGAACCGGAACCGCACTGGGCGACCCCATCGAAATCGCGGCGCTCACGCAGGCCTTCCGTTCAGACACGGAGCGCCACGGCTTCTGCGCGGTCGGCTCGGTCAAGACCAATGTCGGCCACCTGGACGCAGCGGCCGGGGTCGCGGGGCTCATCAAGGCAGCAATGGCGCTGAAGCACCGCCAACTGCCACCCAGCCTGCATTGGCGCAAGCCCCATCCGCAGATCGATTTCGCGGCGAGCCCGTTCTACGTGAACACGGAGGCCAAGCCATGGCCCCAGGGGGCATTCCCGCGCCGTGCGGGCGTGAGTTCCTTCGGCATCGGTGGCACGAACGTGCACGTGGTGCTGGAAGAGGCACAGGCAAACACGGTTCCCGTGGAACCGATGGAGGGGGCGTGGCACGTGCTGCCGGTGTCAGCCCGCACCGAACCTGCATTGCGGGAGAGCCGCCTCCAGCTGGCAGCGCATTTGCTGGAGCAACCCGTGGCAGAGCTTGCGGATGTCGCCCACACGCTCCAATCCGGACGCCGTGCATGGTCTTGGCGTGCAGCCGTGGTTGCGCACGAGCCCGGCCTCGCCGCGCAGCGCCTGCAAGCGCCGCTGCCTTCCCCCGTGCGTGTTGCCGGTACGCCGGCGGAGGTGGTCTTCCTGTTTCCGGGCGCGGGCTCGCAGCATGTCGGTATGGCCCGGGACCTGTACCGCCGCCATGCCGTGTTTCGGCGGTCACTGGATGAATGTGCCGACATCCTGCGGCGAGAGACCGGCCTGGAACTGTGCGCGTTGATTCATCCCCCCGCTGGCGAAGAAGCCGCCGCTGCTGAGCGCCTGGCGCGCATCGACGCGTCCCAGCCCGCGCTGTTCGCGGTGGAATACGCGCTGGCCCAATGGTGGATGTCATGCGGTGTGCAGCCTGACCTGATGCTGGGCCACAGCCTTGGGGAATACGTAGCAGCCTGTATCGCAGGTGTCTTCTCCCTCGAAGATGCGATGCGCATCGTGGCTTGGCGGGGTCAACTCATGGCCACCCTGGTGCCCGGTGCCATGACCTCGGTCTCGCTGCCGGAGCCGGAGGTCGCGCCTTTCCTCGTGCACGGGTGCGACCTTGCGGCCGTGAACGGCGATGCGGTCTGCGTGCTGGCCGGCACGCCGGATGCCGTCGAACGCACGGAGCAGGCGTTGCGCGAGCAGGGCCATCTGCCGCGGAGGGTGCATGTCTCGGTGGCCTCGCATTCCCGGCTCGTGGAGCCCATCGTGGCCGAGCTGGAGCGGCGCATCGCCTCGGTACCACGCCAGGTGCCTCGGCTGCCATTCATTTCCAACGTCACCGGCAAGCGGGTCACGGCCGAAGAAGCTACCAGCCCCGCGTACTGGGGGCGTCACCTCCGCGGAACGGTGCGGTTCCGCGACGGCCTGGATACGGTGCTCTCGCAGCCTGGCCGTGTGGTGCTGGAAGTCGGGCCGGGCGAGGCCCTGGCAGGCTTGGCGCGGCAGCACGCCGCCGCTGCATCCGCGGCAGGGATATGGGCCAGCCAGGCCCATCCTCAGCAGCAGGAGCGCAACGGCCAGCAGCTGGCGCATGCGGTGGCGGGGCTCTGGATGGCCGGCGTGGACATCGGCTGGAGCGCACTCCGCGACGGCGCACCACGCCGGTCCGTGCCGTTGCCGACCTATCCGTTCCAGCGCCAGCGGTTCTGGGTGGATGCGGGTCCGCGGGATCCATCCGTCCGGCATCCCGGGCAGGCCGATGCCGCTCCTGGCGGGATGTATTACGCACCCTGCTGGCGCCGTGGCAACGCTGCTCAGGCCGATCCGGCCGCTGCCGGCCCTGCCCACGGCGATACCGTACTGATGTACGCAGGCAACGGGCTGCCGCTGGCGGACCGGCTTGCGGCGGTACTGAAGGAGCGCGGCGCCAGGGTGGTACGCGTACAGGCGGCCGATGCCTTCCTGCGGACGGGCAGCGACAGCTATGGCCTGCGGCCCGACCACCGCGCTGACCATGCCGCCCTCTGGCGCGATGCCGGCGCCATATCCCATGTGTTCCATTTTTGGGGCGTCGGCGGTGGCGAACCGGTCGTCTCACCCCCGCAGTCGCCCGCTTGGGAGCTTGGGTACTTCAGCCTGATGGCGCTGGCCCAGGGCCTGGAGGATGCGGGTGCAATGCGCGCTCTGTCCCTGACCGTGGTCACCGATTGCATCGACGAGGTCGCAGGCACCGAAGAATTGGTGCCCGAGAAGGCGACTCTGCTGGGCATTGCCAAAGTAATGGGGCAGGAGATGCCACATGTGGCCTGCCGGGTGGTGGATGTGATCCTGCCGCGCGCCGACAGCGTGGCGGAAGGGCAGTTGGCCCGGGCGCTGGCGGACGAGCCTACCCGATCCGCAGAAGATTTTCTCGTTGCGTGGCGAGGCGCCCACCGCTGGGTCAAGGCCTACGAACCCACGTTGCCGCCGCCGGTCAGCGCGCAACGCCTGCGGCCCGGCAGCGTGGTGGTGATCACCGGGGGGCTCGGTGGGGTCGGCCTCGCACTGGCACGCTACCTGGGCCGCACGCATGGTGCCCGGCTCGTCCTCACAGGCCGGACTCCGTTGCCTCCGCGCCCGACATGGCCCCAACTTCTCGCGCAGCGCGATCTGCCGTCCGCCCAGCGCCGCCGTTTGGAGCAACTGCAGGCGCTGGATGCGCAGGGCATCGCCTGGCTGGATGTGGCGGCCGACACCACCGATCCCATGCAATGGCGGGCCGCACTGGACGCCATCCACGCGCGCTTCGGACCGGTGAACGGCGTGATCCATGCCGTGGTGGAACCGGGGCGCGGCATGCTTGCGACCCGAACCCGTGAGCAGGCCGAAGCGGCATTCGCGCCCAAGGTGCGGGGCACGCAGGCCCTGCTGGAAGCGGTGCGCGGCGAGCCGCTCGATTTCGTGCTGCTTTGCTCTTCGGTGGCCAGCCTCATCGGCGGGCTCGGCCGCAGCGACTACGCCGCGGCCAATGCCTACCTGGACGCATTTGCGACCCTCTGCCGGCGCGAGTACGAATGGCCCGTGTTCTCCGTCAATTGGGACGCATGGCGCGACGTGGGCATCGCCGTGGACATGGACGTGCCCGAAGGCCTGGGCCTGGATGAGAAGACCGGTGCAGCAGTCTTCGAGCGCATCGTCAACGGCCCCGCGGTTCCACAGACGGTGGTGTCGGTCACGCCCCTTGCACAGCGGTTGAAGCCGCTGGACGGCCTGGTGGATTCCATGCCGGACGTGCCGGAAGCCGGGCCCGCGCTGGACGCAGGGCATCCGAGACCGGTGCTCTCGACGCCCTACCGCGCGCCGGAAGAGGGCGTGGAGTCGGATCTCGCGGCCTTGTGGACGGAAGCGCTGGGCATCGACGGCCTCGGCGCGGACGACAACCTCTTCGAGCTGGGAGGCGACTCCCTGCTGGCGATCCGGTTGCTCTCGCGTGTGCGCAAGACCTACGGCGTGGAAATCCATCCAGCCTCTTTCTTCAAGGCGCCCACCGTGTCGGAACTGGCCCAGCTCGTGGAGCTGCGCCTGATCGAAGACATCGAGCGCGAGGCATCGGGCGCCTCGCAGCCCGAGGGCCGCGCCGCCACCCTGCAGACCGAATGAACGGATGACCTACCGGCCATGAGCGATAGCCTTCTTTCCGAGCGCCGCGCGCGCCTCTCCTCTGCGCAACTGGCGCAATTGCAGCAACGTCTGCGTGCATCGCCCCAAGGCAATGCTGGCTCCGGCCCCATCCGTACGCCGGACGCTGCGCGGATATCCCACAGCGGCCTGCCCGATGGCGCGCAGGCGCCGATGTCCTGGGCCCAGCAGGGCCAGTGGTTCCTCTGGCGCATGGAGCCCGGCAACACCGCGTACCACGTGGGGGGCGGACTGGACCTGGGGGGGGCTCTCGACATGGGGTGCCTGCAATCGGCCTTGCAAGGCCTGCTGCAACGCCATGAGGCGCTGCGCACCGTGTTCGGAGAGGCATCGGACGGAACGCCGTGGCAGCGCGTGCTGCCGGCCGTGTCGATCGATCTTGCCTGCGACGATTTCTCTGCGTTGCCTTCTGCCGAGCGCGCCTCCCGCCTGGAAGAGATTGCCCAGAAGGTGTGCGCGACACCTTTCGATCTGCGTGCCGGGCCGCTGCTGCGCTGCATGCTCGTGAAGCTGGCCCCGCAGGAGCATCGCCTGCTGCTCATGATGCACCACATCATTTCCGATGCCTGGACGGTGGAGCGCATCCTCGATGAATGGGCGCAGGGTTACGCCGCGGCGCTGCGGGGCGAGGCGCAGCCTGTGCAGACGAGCTTGCCGGAGCTGCGCTATGTGGACTTCGCCGCCTGGCAACGTGGATGGCTGCAGGGCGAAGAGGCGCAGCAGCAGAGCACCTATTGGCAGCGGCAGTTGGCGCAGGAGGCACCCGTGCTGCAGATCGGCCGGGCCGATTCCGATGCTGGCGCGGCGTCGGTCGCAGCACAGTGGATTCTCGATGTGGAGCCTGTGCTTGCGGATGGCTTGCGCAAGCGCGCGCGCGCCCAGGGCTCCACGCTGTTCTGCGCACTCTTGGCATCGTTCCACGCGGTACTGTTTCGCCACGCTGGCCATGCACTGCAGCGGGTCGGGGTGCCCGTGGCGGGCCGGAACCGACCCGAAACCGCCGGTGTGGCCGGCATCTTCATCAATACCGTGGTGATGCAGGCGCGTGTTTCACCGTCGATGCCGCTGGCTGAACTTCTGACCCAGGTGCACGCGACAGCGCTGGAAGCGCGTGAACACGAAGACCTGCCGTTCGAGCACCTCGTGCAGGTGCTGCGGCCGGACCGTGGTGCGGAGGGCGCTGGATTGTTCCAGGTGATGTTCAATCACCTGGGCGAAGGCGATCGCCCGTTGGGCGGCTGGCCGGGCCTGAAGGTGCAGCGCGTCGACCTGGGGCTGCGTGCCGCGCCCTTCGCGCTCACGCTCGAAACCATGGAGCGGGCCGGTGGGGGGCTGCGCGCCGCTTTCCGCTATGACGCGGGTCGCCTGAGCGCGCAGCACGTGCAGCATCTGGCCGAGCATTACCGGTGCATGCTGCAGGCGCTGGCCGGCGATGCCTCTCGCCCGGTCGGAGAAGTGCCCATGCTGGGTGAGGCCGAGGCCGCCTGCCTGGAGCGATGGTCGGTCAATGGCAGCCGTGCAGGCGATGGTGTACCTGTGCATCGGCTGTTCGAGCGCCAGGCTGCACGCTGTCCCGATGCGCCTGCGCTGGTCTTCGGCGACGGGCAGTGGAGCTATGCGGAACTCAATCACCGTGCCAACCGACTGGCCCATCGGCTGCGTGCGCTGGGGGCCAGACCCGGCACCTTGGTCGGCGTCGCGCTGCCGCGCGGGCTGGAACTGGTGCAGGCGCTGCTCGCGGTCATGAAGGCGGGCGCCGCCTACGTGCCGCTGGATCCGGAGCTGCCACCGGATCGGCTGGCCTATCTGCTCGGCGATTGCATGCCAACGCTCGTGCTGGCAGATGCCGGCAGCCGGGGCCGGTTGCCGGCCCGGCCAGCGCAACCCGTGGTCCTTCTGCCTCTGGACGAGCCTGGGGCGGGCACGAGCATTGCCGGTTTGGATGGCAACCCGCTCGTGGAACTCCATGGCGAGGATCTCGCATACGTCATCTACACCTCCGGCTCCACCGGCCGCCCCAAAGGTGCGGCGAATCGCCATGGCGCGCTGGCCAACCGCATTGACTGGATGCAGCAGGCCTATGGCATCGGGCCCGGCGACACCGTGCTGCAGAAGACGCCGTTCGGCTTCGATGTGTCGGTGTGGGAGTTCTTCTGGCCTCTGGCCGCAGGCGCCCGGCTGGCGGTTGCGCCGCCCGGCGCGCATCGGGAACCCAGGCAGTTGCAGGCCCTGTTCATGCGCCATGCCGTCACCACGGTGCACTTCGTCCCTTCGATGCTGCAGGCCTTCCTGGCACAGGCGGAGCCGTCGGCCTGCGCCAGCCTGCGCCATATCGTCTGCAGTGGCGAGGCGCTTCCTGCCGAGGCACGGCAGCGGGTGTTCGCGCTGCTTCCAGGCGTGGGGCTGCACAACCTCTATGGCCCCACCGAGGCAGCCATCGACGTGACGCACTGGACCTGCGGCGCCGCGGAACGGGGCGCGGTGCCGATCGGCCGCCCCATCGCTGGCCTGAGCACGCGGGTGCTCGACGCTGCACTGCAGCCCGTCCCCCTGGGGGCGACGGGTGAACTGTGTCTTGGCGGTATCGGGCTGGCGCGCGGCTACGTCCGGCGCCCGGGGCTTACTGCAGAACGTTTCGTGGCCGACCCTTTCGAGGCCGGGCAGAGGCTCTACCGCACGGGAGACCTCGTGCGGTGGCGAGAGGACGGTGTCCTGGAGTACCTGGGCCGGCTGGACCACCAAGTGAAGATCCGCGGCCAACGCATCGAACTCGGGGAGATCGAAGCGCGGCTGCTGGCCTGCCCCGGCGTGCGGGAGGCCGTGGTGGTGGCTGCCGCCACGCCCTCGGGCACGGCCCTGGCGGCCTACTGCAGTGCCCATGTGGGTGCGGTTCTGGATGTGGCGGCGCTGCGCGAGCGGCTCGCTAGCGATCTGCCCGACGCCATGGTGCCTGCGCAGATCGTGGTGCTGGACACCTTGCCGCTCAATGCGAACGGCAAGGTGGATCGCAAGTCGCTCCCGGCGCTCCGCCCGGCCGAGCCCGCAGTGCATGTCCCTGCGCAAGGCGCAGTGGAGGCGGCGCTGGCGGGCATGTGGTGCGAGCTGCTGGGCCTGCCGCGCGTGGGCCGCACCGATCACTTTTTCGAACTGGGCGGGCACTCGCTGATGGCCATGCAACTCGTGGCCCGCGTGCAGGCCGGGCTGCAGGTCGAGCTGTCGGTACGGGATGTTTTCCTGCACCCCGTGCTCGCCAGCCTCGCGCGGCGGGTGGACGAAATCCTGCCGCAGCGCCCCGTGGCCGACGCGCTTTCGCGCCTCGATGCCTTCATCGACGACATGGAGACCGCCCGATGAGCGATACCCCTGACCAGGAAACCCAGCAGACCCAGATGGCCCGGCGCTTCATGCGCCTGACGGATGCGCAGCGCCAGGCGGTGTACGCGCGCATGCGGGAAGAGGGCCTGTCCATGGGGCAGTTCCCCATCCTCCCGCGAGAGGCGCAGGACGGGGAGGCCCTGCTTTCCTATGCCCAGATGCGCCAATGGTTCCTGTGGCAGATGGAGCCCCAGGGCTCGGCATACCACATCACGGGGGCCTTCGTGCTCCAGGGCGCGCTCGACATCCCGGCGCTGGAGGCCGCCTGGTGCGACGTGGTCGGCCGGCATGCCGCCTTGCGGACGGTGTTCCGTGCAGACGCCGAGGGCCAGGTGTCCCAGGCGGTGCTCCCGCACACCGGCTTCTCCGTGCAGCGGCTCGATCTTGCCTCGCTACCGGAACCCGAGCGCATCGTCCGTGCCGAGGCCGCGGCGCGCGCCTGCGGCGAGACGCCGTTCGACCTGGGTTCGGGCCCCCTGCTGC
Source organism: Paracidovorax konjaci (assembly GCF_900112675.1). Taxonomy (GTDB): domain Bacteria; phylum Pseudomonadota; class Gammaproteobacteria; order Burkholderiales; family Burkholderiaceae_C; genus Paracidovorax; species Paracidovorax konjaci. The sequence continues at coordinate 385,454 of NZ_FOMQ01000002.1, forward strand.
GTGTTCTGCTGATCGGCATGGAGGGTCACGAGCACCGGCTGGTGGTGGCGATGCACCATATCGTTTCCGATGGCTGGTCGCTGGGCGTGCTGGTCGAGTCGTTTGCCGAGCGCTACCGGGCACACCACGATGGCGTGGCGCGTGCATCCGTTTCTCCGCTGGCATTGCAGTACGCGGATTACGCCCACTGGCAGCGCCAGTGGATGGAGGCCGGCGAGAAGGATCGTCAGCTCGCCTATTGGCGCGAGAGCCTGGGTGCCGCGCATCCGGTGCTGCAGCTGCCCGCCGACCATCCGCGGCGGGCCGATGGCCGCTATCGCGCAGCCTTGCATGCATGGACGCTGGCGCCTTCTCTCGCACACGCCGTGCGCGCCGCCGCGCAGGCGCAGGGCGCCACGCCGTTCATGGCGCTGCTCGCCGCCTTCCAGGTGGCCCTGTACCGATGGAGCGGCCAGGACGACGTGCGCGTGGGCGTGCCGGTGGCCAACCGGGGACGTGTCGAGACCGAAGGGCTGGTCGGACTGTTCGTGAACACCCAGGTGCTGCGGGTCTGCCTGCACGGGCGCATGCCGCTGGCCGACGTGCTGGTTGCGGTGCGGGACGCAGCGCTGGGCGCGCAGGCGCACCAGGACCTGCCTTTCGACCAGCTCGTCGAGGCGCTGCAGCCCGAGCGCAGCCTCGCGGCGCCGCCGCTCTTCCAGGTCATGTTCAACCACCAGCAGCATGACCGGCAGGCGCTCGACGGCTTGCCGGGCCTGCAGTTCGTCCGCTGGGACCTGCCGGGACAGACGGCCCAGTTCGAACTGACGCTGGGCGTGGTGGAAGACGGGCAGGGCGGGCTGCGCATGGAGTTCCATTACGCCCGGGAGCTGTTCGGCGAGGCGACCGTCCTGCGCATGGCCCGCCACTACGAGGCGGTGCTGCAGGCGCTGGCCAATGCACCGGCGACCTGCGTGGGCGACATCGGCCTGCTGGCGGACGAGGAGGCCCGGCAATTGAGGGAATGGGGTGAGTGCCTCCGCGATGAGCCCCATGCAGAGCCGGTGCACCGGGGCTTCGAGCGCATGGCCTGCCGGCAGCCCGATGCCGTGGCCGTGGAACTGGGCGGGCACGCGTGGAGCTACCGCGACCTGGATCGCCGCGCCAACCACCTCGCGCATCGCCTGGCCGCACTGGGCGCGGGGCCCGAATGCCGCGTCGGCATCGCCATGGAGCGGTCCCCGGCATTCGTGGCGGGCCTGCTCGCCATTCTCAAGACCGGTGCTGCCTTCGTTCCGCTGGACCCTGCCTACCCCGCGGACCGGTTGGCCCACATGGCACGGGACTGCGGCATGGCGCTGCTGCTGACCGAACCGGCGCTCGCCAACCGCATTCCCTTGCCGCCCGGCGTGCCCTGCCTTGCCTGGGAATCCCAGGACGAAGAGAGCGACTCGCCACCGATTGCTGCCGTGGGGCCGCACCACCTGGCCTACATGATCTACACCTCGGGCTCCACGGGCCTGCCGAAAGGCGTGATGGTGGAACACGGCCCCTTCGCCGCGCATTGCATCGACACCGCCGCATGCTATGAAATGGGACCGGGATCGCGCGAGCTGCACTTTCTATCGTTCGCGTTCGATGGTGCACACGAGCGGCTCTTCACCGCGCTCACCTGTGGCGCTGCGGTGGTGCTGCGCGACGGCCAGCTCTGGACCGCGGAGCAGACGCTGCAGGCCTTGGGCGTACGCCGCATCACCAATGCCGGATTTCCACCGGCCTACCTGGGGCAACTGGCCGACTGGGCCGGCCGCACGGGGGAGGCCCCTGCGCTCGACCTCATCTCCTTCGGCGGCGAGGCCATGTCGCGGGATGGCTTCGATGCGGTGCGGCGCCACCTGCGGCCCCGCTTGCTCATCAACGGCTATGGCCCGACCGAAGCGGTGGTCACCCCCATGCTCTGGAAGGTGGACTCGCTGGCCTCGTTCAGCGAGGCCTACGCGCCCATCGGGCAGCCGATGCCGGGGCGCAAGGCCTATGTGCTGGATGCCCACCTGCAGCCCGTTCCCCGCCATGTTCCCGGTGAGCTGTACCTGGGCGGCTCGGGTATCGCACGCGGCTACGGAGGCCGGGCAGGGCTCACGGCGGAACGGTTCGTGGCCGATCCGTTCGGCGCTGGGGGCGGGCGGCTCTACCGCACCGGCGATTGGGTGCGATGGCGCGAGGACGGGCAGCTGGAATACCTGGGCCGTGTGGACCACCAGGTGAAGGTGCGGGGCTTTCGCATCGAACTCGGTGAGATCGAAGCAGTGTTGCGCACCGCCACCGGCGTGGGCGAGGCCGTCGTCGTGGCGCGCGAGACGCCCCGCGGCACGCGACTTGCCGCCTATGCGGCCCCGCGCGCCGGCGGCACGCTGGAGCCCGATGCACTGCGCGCGCATCTGGCGCGCAGCCTGCCCGATTACATGGTTCCCTCGGCCGTTGTCGTGCTGGAGCGCCTGCCCATGGGCCCCGGCGGCAAGGTCGATCGCAAGGCACTGCCGGAGCCTGCGGAGCCTGCACCGACGGAGGCAGGCGGCGCTCCCCTGGGGGCCGCCGAGCAGGCCCTCGAACGCGTGTGGAGCGACGTGCTCGGCCGCGAGCGTGTGGGGCGCGACGACAATTTCTTCGAACTGGGGGGCGACTCGATCCTGAGCCTGCAGATCGTGGCTCGCCTGCGGTTGGCAGGCTGGCGCGTGACGCCGCGCCAGTTGTTCGAACGCCAGACCATCGCGCAGCTCGCTGCCGTGGCCGAGCCGCTGCCGACGGGGGCCGTCGCCTCCACAGGGCCGGCGCGTGGCGAGGTGCCGCTGCTGCCGTTCCAGCGCGATTTCTTTGCCATGCCGATGCCGGCGCGCCACCATTGGAACCAGGCGGTGCTGCTGCGCAGCCCCGGGCCACTGGATGCTGCGGCCCTGCGCCATGCGCTGCGCGCCGTGGGCCGACACCATGATGCGCTGCGCCTGCGCTTCGCCCGGCAGCCGCAGGGCCACTGGGTGCAGCGCTATGCCGATGTGTCTCCCGCCCAGTGGGACGACATGCTCTGGGTGCAGGCCGCTGATGGCCCGGCCCAGCTCAGCGCGCTGTGCGAGCAGGCGCAGTGCAGCCTCGATCTGGAGCATGGCCCCCTGCTGCGTGCCGTTGCCATCACCATGCCCGGTGGCGACGCGCGGCTGCTGCTCGTGGCGCACCACCTGATCGTCGATGGCGTGTCCTGGCGCATCCTGCTGGAGGACTTGCAGCAGGCCTATGCGCACAGCCTCGCGGGTGGCCCGGCCGCACTGCCTCCCGCCTCGAGCGGGCTGCGCGATTGGGTGCAGGTGCTCCAGCGCCATGGCCAGAACCATCCTGGCGAAATCGACCATTGGGAGCGCTTGGCCGGGTGTCCTTCGGCCTTGCCGTGCGCCCGCCCCGGCGCTGCAGGCACGGCGGCCCACCAGCAGACGGTCTCCATCCGCCTGGATCGGGAAACCACGGACGCATTCCTGGCCAAGGCGCCCGCGGCCTATCGCACCCAGGCGAACGATCTGCTGCTGGCAGCGCTGGGCCGTGCGCTGTGCCGCTGGAGCGGGCAGCCCCGCATCCTGGTCGATGTGGAAGGCCATGGCCGGGAGGACCTCGATCCCGGCGTGGACCTGTCCCGCACGGTGGGCTGGTTCACCTCGCTCTATCCCGTGGCGCTGGACGCACAGGGCCCGCTGCCCGAGGCCGTGCGGCGGGTCAAGGAATCGCTGCGCCGCGTGCCGCACCGCGGTGTGGGCTACGGCGCTCTGCGGCATTTCGGCACCCCCGCTCAGCAGGCATCGCTGCAGGCGCTGCCGCGCGCACAGGTGGTTTTCAATTACCTGGGGCAGTTCGACGACCGTCCGCAGCAGGAGGGGCAACGCTGGGCGCTGGCGCCCGAACCGGCCGGCGCCAGTGTGGACGCCGGTGCGCCGCTCACCCACGAGTTCGCGCTCAACGGCCGCGTGCTGGCGGGGGAGCTTTCGGTCGAAGCCCTCTTCAGCGGAGCACGCCACGATGCCGCCACGGTCAGGGGCTGGATGCAGGACTTCGAGGCCGAACTGCGTGCGCTCATCGCCCATTGCGTCCAGGCACCGCAGGGCGCGACCCCATCCGACTTTCCGCTGGCGGAACTGGACCAGGGCGGGATCGATGCACTCGGGCTGGACTGGCGGCATGTGGAAGACCTCTACCCGCTGTCGCCGATGCAGGCCGGGCTCGTCTTTCAGACGCTGCTCGATCCCGATGCGCCGGCCTACCGCAACCAGTTGCGCATCGATTTCGAAGACCTGGATGCAGGGCGTTTGCGGGCCGCGTGGGCCGCGGCTTTCGAACGGCATGCCGTATTGCGCAGCGGCGTGCTGACGCACGGCAGCAGGCCACTGCAGTGGGTGGCACGGGGCGCGGAGTTGCCCTGGCGCGAGATCGATGCGCGCGGCGAGCGCAATCCGGCCCGGTGCACGGATGCGCTGGCCTCGGAAGAGCTGGCGAAGGGCCTGGGCCACTGGGCGCCCCCGCTCTCGCGCTTCGTACTGGTGCGCACCGGTGAACGCAGCCACCATTTCATCTGGACGGTGCACCATGTGCTGCTGGACGGCTGGAGCACGTCCCAGCTCATGGCCGAAGTCCTCAGGCACTACGGCGGTGCGGCAGAGCCCGTGCCCGCCAGCCGCTACGGCGACTACATTCGCTGGCTGCAGGGCCGCGATGCCGCAGCGGACCGCGCGCACTGGCTCGGCGCCCTGCATGCGGTGGATGGCCCGACGCGCCTGGTCGAAGCACTGCCGCCTGCCGAGGGGCAGGAGCACAGCCTCGGCACGGATGCGGGGCGAGCGCGGCACGCTTTCGACGAACCTTCGACGGCGCGCCTCACGGAATTCGCCCGGCGTGAGCGCATCACCCTCAATACGCTCGTGCAGGGTGCCTGGGCCCTGCTGCTGCAGCGCTACACCGGCCAGGACACCGTCGTGTTCGGCACCACCGTTGCCGGGCGCCCTGCGGAGCTGGTCGGCGTCGAGCACATGGTGGGCCTGTTCATCAATACGCTGCCGCTGGCCTGTACCCCGCGCCCCGATGCACAGGCGGGCGAGTGGCTGCGGTCCCTGCAGGCCCAGGGGCTCCAGGCCCGCGAACATGAGCACACGCCGCTCTATGACATCCAGCGGTGGGCTGGTGCCGAGGCGGGGGGCTTCTTCGATACGCTGCTCGTGTTTGAGAACTACCCTGTGGACGACGCGCTCGTGGGCGCATTGCCTGCCGGCCTGCGCGCCCGCGTCACCGCGCAGCGGGAGGAAACGCATTACCCGCTCACGGTGCTGGCCCTGCTGGAGCCCGTGCTGTCCCTGCAACTGCGGTACGACCCGGCGCGCGTCGCCCCTGCGGTGGCCGCCATGCTGATGGGCCACCTTGCGCATTGCCTGCAGTGGCTGTCCGAAGATGCGGAGCGCGCCCTGGGCACGCTGGACATGCTGTCACCGAAGGAAATCCAGCAGGTCGAAGAGCGGGGGCGCACCGTGGCCACCGTCGATGGCGCCGACACGCTGCACCGGATGTTCGAACGGCAGGCGGCGCTGCGACCCGGTGCCACCGCCCTGCGCTTCGAAGAAGACACGTTGTGCTACGGCGATCTTGACCGGCGGGCCAACCGGCTCGCGCACCACTTGGCCACGCTCGGCGTGCGGCCCGAATCGCGGGTGGGCGTGGCGCTGGGCCGCGGCACCGATCTGGTGGTGGCCCTGCTGGCCGTGCTCAAGGCCGGGGCGGCGTACGTACCGCTGGACCCGGACTATCCGCCCGACCGCATCGCCTATATGGCCCGCGACAGCGGCATGGCCTGCGTGGTGACCCAGGCCGGGTTGTGGGACGTCTCGCCCCTGCCGGACACCGTGGCGGTCGTGGACCTGGGCGCCTGCGATCTCTCCAGTCTCCCCGGCACCGCGCCGGACGTGGCCGTGCACCCCGATCACCTGGCCTACGTCATCTACACCTCCGGCTCCACCGGCCGGCCCAAGGGAGCGCAGCTGTGCCACCGGCAGGTGGTGCGCCTGCTGCGCGGCACCGACGACTGGTTCCATTTCGGCCCGGAGGATGTCTGGACCCTGTTCCATTCGTACGCCTTCGACTTCTCCGTGTGGGAAATCTTCGGGGCGCTGTGTACCGGCGGCCAACTGGTGGTGGTGCCGTACTGGGTGAGCCGCTCGCCGCAGGATTTCCTGGCGTTGCTGCGGCAGCGGCAGGTCACCGTGCTCAACCAGACGCCCTCGGCTTTCGGGCAATTGGTGGGCCTGCCCGCCACCTACGAGGGGCCGGCGGACGGCACGCAGGACTTGGCGCTGCGCGTGGTCATCTTCGGCGGCGAGGCGCTCGACCCGCAACGGCTGCGGCCCTGGATCGCGCATTTCGGCGACGACCGGCCGGCCCTGATCAACATGTACGGCATCACCGAAACCACGGTGCACGTGACATGGCGCCGCATCACGCGCGCAGACCTGCAACCGCAACGCAGCCCGGTCGGAACGGCCATCGGCGATCTGGGGCTGTTCGTCCTCGACGGCGACCTGCGGCCCGTGCCGCCCGGTGCGCCGGGCGAACTCTTCGTGAGCGGGGCGGGCCTCGCGCGGGGCTATCTGCACCAGCCTGCGCTCACGGCCCAGCGCTTCGTCGCGCACCCCCTGCCGGCGCATGCCGGCGAGCGGCTCTATCGCACGGGAGACCGCGTGCGCTGGACCGCTGCGGGCGAACTCGAATACCTCGGCCGCATCGACCACCAGGTGAAGGTGCGGGGCTTCCGCATCGAACTGGGTGAGATCGAGGCACAACTGCTGGCGCAGCCGGAGGTGCGCGAGGCCACCGTCGTTGCGGAGGACGGCCCGGCCGGCGCCAGGCTGGTCGCCCATGTGAGCGCGCAGCCGGGGATGCGCATCGACGTGCCTCTGCTGCGCGAACGCCTGGGCGATGCGATGCCCGATTACATGGTGCCCGCCGCGGTGCTGGTATCCGACGGCCTGCCGCTCACGCCCAACGGCAAGGTGGACCGCAAGGCGCTGCCGTCTGCGCACGCGCCTCAGGCATCCGGTGAAATCGGCGAGCCACCGCGCGAGGGTGTGGAGCACGCGCTGGCAGCGCTCTGGTGCGAGGTGCTGCAACTCGAAGCGGTGGGCCGCAACGACCATTTCTTCGAACGCGGCGGGCATTCGTTGCTGGCGGTGCAACTGATCGCCGCGATCCAGCGGGCCTGGGGGCGGGCAGTGGCACTGCGGACGGTATTCGAGACACCCGTGCTGGCCGATCTGGCCGCGCGCCTGGCCGCGGAGGGTGCGGTGCCCCCGGGCGGGGCCATTGCCGGCGGGGGCGACTCCGCACGGCGCATCGACGCCCTGCTGGGGGAATTGGAACTCTGACTCACCGAACCGGAAAGACCTGAACGCATGACCACCGAAATGCATGAGCTCTCGCGCCGCTTCGCGGCGCTCACCCCCGAAAAGCGCCAGGTCTTCCTGGAGCGCCTGCGCAACAGCGGCATCGGCTTCGAAGCGCTGCCCGTCGTGCCACGCACGCCCGAGGGCGACGCACCCATGGCCTATGCGCAGCGGGCGCTGTGGCTTGCCTGGCAGCGGGATCCCGGATCGCCGGCATACAACCTGGCGGGCCGCATGCCGCTGGCCTCCGGGACCGATGCGCAGCGAGTGCACGGTGCGCTGGCCGCACTGGTGGAGCGGCACGCCGTGCTGCACACGCGTTTTTCGGCCGATGCCGATGGCGAACCCGTGCAGCGCGTGGACTCGCAGCGGCCCTTCGGATGGTCTGTGCAGACCTGGAATACCGCGCGTGCGGCCGAGGAGGGAGAGGCGTTGTCCCGCGCCGCCAAGGCGTTCGCGCAACAGCCTTTCGACCTGGAGAACGGCCCCGTCTTCCGCGCCTGCCTGCATGTCTTCGCGGAAGGCGATCCCGAATTGATGCTGTGCGTGCACCACATCGCGGCCGACGGGCAATCCATCGGCATGCTGATGGCCGAGCTGCAGGCATTGCTTGCGGGCCGCGGGCTGGAATCCGCCCATCGGCCGCCGGTGGGCTATGCCGACTATGCGGCGTGGCAGCGCCATTGGCTGGAGGCCGGCGAGCTGCAGCGCCAGATCGGCCACTGGCGTGAACGCCTGCACGGCGCGCCCCTGGCCACCGCGCTGCCGCTCGACCGGCCCCGCCGCGCACCGCGCGGCACGCAGGGCGGCATGGTGGCGATGGCGCTGGACGCGGCGGTGTCGCAGCGCCTGCGTGCGCTGGGCCGTGCGCATGCGGCATCCCCGTATCTGGTTTCGCTGGCGCTGCTGGGGCAGTGGCTCCACCGCCAGGCGGGCGACGAAGACCTCTGCATCGGCGTACCCACCACCACGCGCGACCGGCCCGAGCTGGCGGGCGTGGTCGGCCATTTCACCAATGTGCTGGTGCTGCGCCTGCAGGCCGATCCGGCCTGGGGCTTCGCGCGCTGGCTGCAGCACGTGCGTGACCGCTTCCTGGAAGCCAAGGCCCACCAGGACGTCCCGCTCGACATGCTCGTCGAGGCATTGGCCGTGGAGCGCCTGCCCGGCCTGCACCCGCTGTTCCAGGTGAAGTCCACGCAGCAGCAGGCGGCATCGGCTCCCGCGGCGGGCCAGGCCAGCGGCATTGCCATGGACGAGATGCACTTCGACCTCAGCGTGGACCTGCTGGATACCGGGGACGCGTTGTCCTTCGAGATCGCCTACGCGGCCGATCTTTTCGACCGTTCCACGGTGCTGCGCCTGGCCGAGGGGCTGCAGGCACTGGCGCGCCAGGCCGCAGCCGACGACGGCGTGGCCATCGGAGCCGCCGCGCTGCCGCCGGCGCCGCCCCTGCGCGGCGAAGACCGCGACTGGCCTGCCTCCACCGTGCTGCACGCCTTCGCGGAGGCCGCAGCGCAGTCCCCGATGGCCGTGGCGCTGGCATCGGGCGACCGCGTGATCCGCTACGGCGAGCTCGACCGCGCTTCGGCCGCATGGGCCGCGCGCCTGCGCCGCCATGGTATCGGGCGCGAGGACCGCGTGGCCGTGTGCCTGGAGCGCGGGGTGGAGTTCGTTCTTGCCTGGCTCGCAGTGATGCGCGCCGGCGCCACCTGCGTGCCGCTGGATCCCTCGCTGCCCCCCGCGCGGCGCGATGGGTTGCTGCAGGACTGCGGCGCGGTGCTGCTGGTCTGCGCCGAGCCTGCCGATGCGTCCGCCATCGCGCAGTGGCGCATGGATTTCGAATCCGCCGGCGACGGAGCGGCCATGTCCGCGGCGGACGCTGCCGCGGTCCACCCCGGACAGGCGGCCTATGTGATCTACACCTCGGGGTCCACGGGCCGCCCCAAGGGCGTGGTGGTCTCGCACGGTGCCCTGGCCCACTATGCGCAGGGTGTGCTCGCGCGGCTGGACGTCGGCCCGGGCCGCTGCTTCGCCATGGTGTCCACCGTAGGGGCCGACCTGGGCCATACGTCGCTCTTCGGCGCGCTGTGTTCGGGCGGCTGCCTGCATCTGCTCACGAGCGCGGAGGCATTCGATCCCGATGCCTTTGCCGCCAGCATGGAGCGGCATGGCGCCGACGTGCTCAAGATCGTGCCGGGCCATCTGCGCGGTCTGCTGAACGCGCAGCAGCCTGCTGCCGTGTTGCCGCGGCACACGCTGGTGCTGGGCGGCGAGCTTGCCGACGAAGAGCTGCTGCGCACCGTCCGGCAACTGCGCCCCGGCCTGCGCATCGTCAACCACTACGGCCCCACCGAAACCACGGTGGGGGTCCTCACCCACACCGCTGCGCAGGACCTGGAGACGGCGGCACGGGCATTCACGGCCCTGCCTTTGGGCCGGCCCCTGCCGGCCTCGCAGGCGCATGTGCTGGACGCCCGGCTGGACCCGGTGCAGCCCGGCAATGCGGGCGAGCTGTACCTGTCGGGCCATGGCCTCGCGCGCGGCTATGGCGGACGGCCGGGCGCCACGGCCGAGCGTTTCGTGGCTTCGCCCTTCGGGCAGGGCGAGCGGCTCTACCGCACGGGCGATCGCGTGCGCCTGCGGAACGACGGCGCGCTGGAGTTCCTGGGCCGTGCCGACGACCAGGTCAAGATCCGCGGCTGGCGCGTGGAGCCCGGAGAGGTCGCTCAGCGCCTGCGCGAGTGCAGCGGCGTGGCCGATGCGGTCGTGGTGGCGCGCGCCCCCGACGCCGACCCCGGCGCGCTGGCATTGCACGCGTACGTGGTGGCCCGGCACCCTGGGTCGCCGCCCGCGGCGGATGCGCTGCGCGCGCAGTTGCAGGCGGGGCTGCCCGCCTGGATGGTGCCGGAGCACATCGCCGTGATCGGCGCCCTGCCGCTCACTCCCAATGGCAAGCTGGACCGCCGCGCACTGCCGGTGCCCCAGGGGCCCGAGGCCGGTGCGGCGGGCTTCGACGCACCCCGCGGCCCCCTCGAAGAAGCGCTGGCACGCGTGTGGTGCGATGTGCTGCGCGTGGAGCGCGTAGGGCGTGGCGACAATTTCCATGCCCTGGGCGGAGATTCCATCCTCAGCCTCAAGCTGGTGGCGCGCATCCGCAAGCAGGTGCCCGGCGGTGCGCAGATCGGCCTGCCCGACGTGATGCAGGCCACGAGCCTGGGCCATCTGGCCGGTCGGCTGCGCGAGCGCTTCGAGAGCGCGCACGATGCCGTCTGCCTGAGCGGGCAGGGCAGCGGTACACCCCTCTATTGCCTGCCCGGCATGATCGTGAACACGCGCGAGTTCCTGCCGCTGGCGGAGGCGCTGCGCGGCGAGCGCAGCGTGCATGCCTTCGTGAGCCACGTCTACACGCGCCAACGCTGGCGCGGCTTCGCATTGGAAGCGCTGGCGGCCGAATACGCGGATTTCATCGCAGCGACCGCGGTGGGTGGGCGGTGCGCGCTGCTGGGCTGGTCGTCGGGCGGGGACCTCGCCTTCGAGACCGCCCGCCGGCTGCGGGGCCGCGTAGAGGTGGCGTTCACCGGCCTGGTGGATGTGCACGAGACCGAGCCCCTGCGCGCGGCGCGCCCGTTGTCCGAGGCCGAGCGTGCCGTTGCCGAGGGCCGGCTCGCGGACTGGGTCGCCGGCTCCACCATGGCCGACCGCTGGACCGAACTGCTGCAGCGCATGGACACGCAGGAGCGCGATGGCGTGCTGCAGCTTCTGCAGGACGCGCAGCAGCCCTTCCCGCGCGATGGCGACGGCGAGGACTGCCATGAATACCTGCTCTGGACCACGCTGGACAAGCGCGTGCAGGCGCAGCGCTATGCCTGGTCGGCCGACGGGGTGCCGGTGCACCTGTTCCAGGCCGGCCGCTCGGTGGCCGAAGGCGGCGCGCTGCGGGACTGGTCGGTGCTCGCAGACGTGCGCAGCACGCAGGTGGTGGAGGGCGCTGGCCACCTCGACATCATCCGGAACGCCGGCTTCACCGATCTGCTGCGCACCGCGCTGCGTGCCGCGGATTCCGCCGCCGGTTGACCGCAGAAAAAAGGGGAGCGGCAGGCTGCCCTGCCGCTCCCCCGCGTAGCCGGAGGCGCCCGCCGCCGGCGAGCGCCTGGCCCCCTTACCAGCGATAGGTCGCTGTGGCGATCACGCGGCGCTGGTCGCCGTAGTAGCAGTTGCCGTACTGGTCGCAGTTGCCGATGTAGGTCTTGTCGGTCAGGTTGCGCACGTTCAGCGCGAAGGTCCAGCGATCGATGTCGTAGCCGATCATCGCGTCGAACACCGTGAAGGACGGAACCTTGCCCGGCGCGGCGTTCAGGTCGCCGTAGTTCGACCCCGTGAAGCGGGCGCCCAGTCCCACCTTGATGCGGTTCGGGAAGCGGTAGTCGGCCCAGAGCGCGGCGGCATTGCGCGACACGGCCGTGAGCGGCTTGCCGATCTCGCGCGCGGTGCTGCTGGCCGTGATCTCGGCCGTGGGCGTGTAGGTGTAGGAGCCCACCAGGTTCAGGCGGGGCAGCACTTCGGCCGAGGCTTCCAGCTCGAGCCCGCGCACCTGGACCTCGCCGGTCTGGCGCGGCACGAAGTTGTCGTCGGCGGTCAGGTAGTTCTTGCGGCGCAGATCGAAGATCGCCGCGCTGTAGCTCTGCTTGCCGCCTTCGGGTTGGTAGCGCACGCCGGCTTCGTACTGGCGGCCGGTCTCGGGCTTGAACGGCTGGCCCGTGGCGGGATTGCGCGTGGCCGTGGGCACGAAGGATTCGGTGTAGCTCACGTACGGCGCCCAGCCGTTCGGTGCCAGGTAGGTAAGGCCGGCCCGCTTGGTGGCCTTGCTTTCCGAGATCTTGGTATGGCTGCCGTCCAGGCGGCTGTCCACCTCGCTGCTGGCGCGGTCGTAGCGCGCGCCCAGCGTCAGCAGCCAGCGGTCGCGCCACTTGATCTGGTCCTGCACGTAGAAGCCGGTCTGCGCCAGCGTGGCGACGCCGTCATACCACGGGGCCGGGATCTGCACCGCGCCGCCGTACACGGGGTTGTAGATGTTGAGCGAGCTGGCCGAGCCGCCGCTGTAGCTGGTCTGGTCGATGCGCGTGCGCTGGTAGTCCAGGCCCACGAGCACCGTCTGCTGCACGTCGCCCGAGCGCAGGCGCGTCTCCAGCTGGTTGTCGAGGTTCAGCGCGCGGATGCGCTCGTTGCTGCCCGACACGGTGCGGCGCAGCGTCGTGAAGTTGGCCGGATCGCGCGGGTTGGCGGGGTTCACGGTGATGAAGTTGCGGCCCTGGACGGCGCTGTAGTCCACGTCGAGGTGGCTGTAGCGCGCGTTCTGGCGCACGGTGAAGGCGTCGTTGATGCGGTGCTCGAACAGAGTGCCGACCATCGAGGTGTCGAGGTCGAACCGGTTGTGCGTCGGATCGCTGGCGAAGAGCCCGCTCGGGATGAACGTGCCGATGGCCGTCGGCACGAGCGAGCCCACGGCCGGGCGCGTGCGCGAGAACACGCCCGCGCGGGTGCGCCCGAACTGCGAAAGCAGGGTGAGGCTGGTGTCGCTCGATGGCTTCCAGGTGAGCGAGGGCGCGATGAACGTGCGGTCGTCCTTCATGCCTCCGGCCGGCAGCTCGGCATCGCGCGTGAGCGCGGTGAGGCGGTAGAGCAGGGTGCCGTCCTCGCGCAGCGGGCCGGAGAAGTCGCCCGCGATCTGCTTGCGCCCGTGGTCGCCCACCTGCACCTGCACCTCGCGCAGGGGCTCGGCCGTCGGGCGCTTGCTCACCGCGTTCACGAGGCCGCCGGGGCCGCTCTGGCCATACAGCACCGATGCCGGGCCGCGCAGCAGTTCGATGCGCTCGGCGCCGTAGCTCTCGATCGGCCAGATGCCCCAGTTGCCGTTGTTGCGTAGCGGCATGCCGTCCAGGTAGAAGCCCGGCGCATACGCATCGAAGCCGCGCAGCGAGATCCAGTCATAGCGCGAGTCGGCGCCGAAGCGGGTGGGAATCACGCCCGGGGAATAGCTGAGCGCCTCCTTCACGTTCTTCGCGCCCTGCGCTTCCATGCGGTCGGCCGGGATCACCGAGATCGACTGGGGCGTTTCGATCAGGGGCGTGTCCGTCTTGGAGGCCGTGGTGCTGCGGCGCGCCGTGTAGCCGTTCACCCGCCCGGTGCCGCCCTCTTCGTTGCCGCCCGTCACGGTCACCGTGGGCAGCGTGGACGAATCGGCGGCTGCCTGCTGCGCGCCCACCGCGGAGGCGGTGAGCGCTGCCGCGGTCCCGAAGGCCGCGGTGATGGAGGCGTGCAGCAGCCGTTGGCGCGCGGGTCTCGCGGCGGAAAAATGGCGCATCGGAAAACTCCCCTTGGAAGAATGGAACGTGATGGAAACTGCGGAATGCATGAAATTGTAATGAGAATGTTTCTTATTCATGCGGCGCCATTGCTTTTTTTGTTCCGCTCTCAGGAACGCGGGAGCCAGAGGCCGTCGTAGAAGTAATGTTCCCGCAGCAGCATGACCAGTTGCGCGCGCTTGTGCGGCAGGTCGAACTCCTTCACTTTCGCGTAGCCCGACTTGTCGAGGTTGCGGATCTGCTGGTGGTGGTCGATGCGGGGCTCGCCCAGCACGCGCTGCGTGCGCGGATCGCACAGGAAGAGGTAGTGCGAGATCGAGGTGAGCCAGGCGGTGGCGAAGGCCTTGCCGCGGAAGGCGGGCTCGCCCACCAGCACATGCCATCCGCGGTCGTAGTCGTGCGCGTCGTAGAACGGCGAAATGCGGCTTTCCTTCGTCCAGTAGGACTCGAAGTACGCGAAGGGCTCGCCGTCCAGGCTGGCCATCATCGACTGCATGTGCGGATCGCGGTCGATGCCCTGCAGGTAGGCGCGGTGCTGGTCCAGATCGCCTTCCTCTTCCCAGATCACGGCCACGTCGGGGTCGTTCATCCAGCGGTGGAAGCGCGGCAGGTCCTGCTCGGTATCGAGGCTGCGGAACGAGAAGGTGCGGTCCAGCCACGGGATGTACCGCTGGTAGAGCACGCCGCGCTGCTTGGGCGCGCGGCGGGGGTGGTATCGGCCGTTCGTGAGCGCGAAGCGCTGGGCCATCGGCGGCGGCACCTGGGGCAGCCAGAGGGCCTCGTGCTGCCAGAGCGTGTCCTTGCAGGCCCGCAGCGTGCCGTCCGGGTGCGGCAGGAGCACGCCGGCAGCCGACAGCGGCGCGAGCCATGCGGCCTCGGCCAGCACGATCTCGCGCCGTGCCAGGTGGAGCGAAAAGGCCGCATCGAGCGCGGCCAGCGCATGCGCTGTGCCGCCCGCCTGTGCATCGCCGGCCCCGTGCGACATCGCCAGATCGTCGCCGCGGGCCGCCAGCGTCCATGCGGATGCGTGGCCGGTGCGGGTATCGGTCACGCGCAGCTCGGGCCCCTCGGCATGCACGGTGTGCAGCACGCCGCCCGGGTAGGAAATGAACGGGGCCGCCTCCGCGCCGGCGTTCGTGGCGGCGGCTCCGGTGTCGGGGCTGGAATGGGGCGTGGCGAATTTCATGGTGTCTCCTGTTCGTTCTCAGAGGGAGGGGGTGGCGGGGGCCGAAGCGGCGGGGGTGGTGTGCGGCGCCAGCAGCGCGAGGCCCTGGTGGAGGGCCGGGAACAAGCTGCGGTGGAAGTTGTTCCAGCGCAGCTCCAGGATGTTGTCCTGCGGCTGGATGTCGGTGGCCAGCACGTCGAAGATCACCTCGCCCGAATCGATGCCGTTGTCTACGTAATGGAGCGATGCGCCGGTGCGTTCCACGGGCGCGATGCGCTCCGTGGCCAGCGTCTGCCAGTCGGTCACGCGTTCGCCGCGCGCGCCGTGCAGCGCATCCAGCGTGGCCCGGGCGCCGCGGCGCTGGTAGGGCGATTCGAGCCGCGTGATGCCGGGGTGGATGTTCACGATGCGGCGGTAGAAAGGCGCCCCGGGCCGCACCAGCGCATCGAGGATGACCAGCAGCCCGTCGAGCACCACCACATCGGCCTGCAGGCCCCGCAGCGCGTCCAGCAGGGCGTCTTCAAAGGCCTGCTTGCCGGCTGCGCGTTCCGGCGCGCCCAGCGGCAGGCGCCGGTACTCGGACGGCACGGGCTGCAGCAGGTCCCGCAGCTTGCGGTCCTGCGTGGTGAGTTCGTGCGGAAAGATCCAGGGCCGGCCCGGCGTGCATGCGAAGCCGTAGTCGCCCAGGGCGGCCCGGTCGCGCGGCGAGCCCGGGTCGTCGTCGAAGAGCACGCCCTCCAGCGAATACGCGTCGCCGAGCGGCGTGGTGTCGAGCGCGTGCGCGAGGTATTCGAGCGGGGAGGGCATGTAGCGCCTTCCTCCGCGGTAGTCGATGAACTGCCCGGCCTGGTCGGCGGCCGCGTTGCGCAGGGACAGGATGTAGACGAGCTTGGCCTGTGGCATGGATGGTCGGTGAACGGAAACGGTCGGAAGGGGTGGAGGGAAGCGGAAAAGGGAAAAGGGAACGGAGAAAAGGGCGGCTGAGCGCGGCTGCGCAGCCGGGTGGCCGTGCCCGTCAGGGCACGGAGGCCTCCGGCGCCGTGGGCGAAGGCGCAGGCGCGTGTGCATGCGCTTCCCCATCGTGTGGGGTGCGGGGGCTGCGGTGGCACGGGTCCAGCGGGCATCTGCCGCAATAACCCTCGCCGGGCAGCAGGTAGTACAGGCAGCACTCGCGGTGCAGCGCGACGGGCACGGTGCCCTGTGCCGTGGCCATGGGCACCACGCGGCGGGGCCGGCACAGCGGATTGGTGCGTGGCGGGCCGGCAGGCCCCGCCGCCGCGTCCGGCGCCGGCCCGGGCCAGTCGGGCGTGTGCAGCAACAGGGCGGCATCACGTGCGATGGTGGGCACCTGCGGTGCGAGCTGCGCGGCCTGTTCCAGCACCGCTTCGAGGTGCCGCGCTGCATTGCTCCACAGTACCTTGGGCGGAACGCGCGCCACGCGCTCCAGCGCGCCGAAGAGGGGGTGCCAGTGCCTCCATACCAGCCCGTCGTAGCGCTCGGCGGTGCTGCCGGCGGGCATGCGGGTGCCCGCAGAGGCGAGGTGGAAATCCCGCAACCGCCCGTCGGCGTCCAGCCGCACGTGCAGTTCTGCCAGTGCCACGGGAAAGGCATGGCCCAGCACGCTGGCGGCCGCGGCCACCGGCGGCACCAGGGCACCCAGGTAATCCAGCAGCCAGGCCGACGCGGGTGCGCGCAGGTCGCGGGGGGCCGCCACGTCGATGCGCCACACGCGCTCCGCGTAGCGCCGCAGCAAGGCGTCGAGGACATCGGGCTCCAGCAGCTGCGATGCCGGCAGCGCATCCGCGGGTGGCTCCGGCGCGCACTGCAGGCGCTCCGCGAGCGGCGCCAGCGCGCCCTGGAAAAGGGGCTGCAGCAGCGGGATCACGGGGCAGGGGGACCGGCGAGCCGGTCGGTGCCATGGGCGGTCGGGGGCGCAGGGGCGCAGTGCATTCCTGGGAGACGTTCCTGCGCCCCGCATGTTCAGGGCGGGCGCGCAGCGGTGCGGCGGGTGGCGGCCGGCCGTGAACATCGCGCGGCCGATTGCGTCTTTGCTGCAGGCACCCGGGTTTTCCTCCGGTACCTGCCGCGTGCCTTGCCCCGAGCGGCTTGCGGCCACGCACCGGCCGGCGGGCCACGGGCCCGCCGCTTCCCCTTTTGCACAGCAACCAGGCCCTCGATGGGCGGAAAGAGATCTTGCGCATGACAGCAGTCACAGCTCCGCGCGCCCCGGCTTCCGAGGTGGCGCGACTCCTTCGACCGTTTCTTCCGTGGATCGCGCTCTCCACGGTGTGCGGGGTGGGCGCCGGCATCGCCACGGTGCTGCTGCTGCGCACGGTCAACGAGGTGCTGCACCGCCAGGGCGGCATGTCCGGCGGCCTGCTCTGGACCTTCGTGGCGCTGTGCGCCGCGGCGCTCTTCGGGCGCCTGCTGGCGGACGTGTCCACCAACTACGTGGGCCAGAAGCTCGTCGCCCAGGTGCGCATCAGCCTCGCGCAGAAGATCCTCTCGGCGCCCATCGACGCGCTGGAGCGCTACCGCACCCACCGCCTCATGCCCGTGCTCTCGCAGGACGTGGACATGATCAGCGACGCCGCCTTCGTGCTCTCCTCGGCGCTCATCGCCACGGCGGTCACTGTGGGCTGCCTCGTCTACATGGCCTGGCTCTCGGTGCCGCTGTTCGCGATCGTGCTGGGTGCGCTGGTGCTCGGCGCCAGCCTGCAGGTGGTGGCGCAGACGCGCGCAGAAAAGGGCTTCTGGAAGGCCCGCGAGCACGAGGACAGCCTGCACAAGGCCTACCGCGCCATCAGCGAAGGCGCCAAGGAGCTGCGCATGCACCGCGAGCGCCGCAACCGCATGCTGGGCGGGCAGGTGGAGCGCATCGTGGCGCAGATCCGCGACGTGAACGGCCGCGCGATCAACACCTACGTCATGGCGACGGCCTTCGGGTCGGCACTGTTCTTCCTGCTCATCGCCATGATCCTGGGCTGGGCCGCCTTCCAACCCACCGAGCCCGCCGTGCTGAGCGGCTTCGCGCTCGTGCTGCTGTTCCTCAAGGGGCCCATCGACCAGATCGCCGCCACGCTGCCGCACATGGGCCGTGCCAAGGTGGCGTTCCTGCGCATCGCCGACCTTTCTGCCCGCTTCGCCACGCCCGAGCCGCACCTGCACCTGGACCGCCCGTCCCCCGCGCCCGTGCTGCACGAGGGCATCGCGCTGAGCGGCGTGCGCTATGCCTTCGATGCGCCGCCGGACGGCGGCGAGCCCTTCGTGCTCGGCCCCATCGACCTGGATCTGCGGCGCGGCGAGATGGTGTTCATCGTGGGCGACAACGGCTCGGGCAAGACCACGCTCATCAAGCTGCTGCTGGGCCTCTACGCGCCCCAGGGCGGCGAGGTGCGCATCGACGGCGTGGCGGTGGACGCCCCCGCGCGGGACGACTACCGCCAGCTCTTCACCACCGTGCTCTCGGATTTCTATCTCTTCGAAGACCTGGCCGGCGGCGGCACCGAGGCGGGCCCGGGCATGGCCGCGCTGCCCGAGGCCGCACGGCCCTACCTGGAGCGCCTGGAGATCGCGCACAAGGTGAGCGTCAAGGAGGGCGCCTTCAGCACCGTGGACCTGTCCACCGGCCAGCGCAAGCGCCTCGCGCTGGTGCATGCCTACCTCGAAGGCCGGCCGGTGCTGGTGTTCGACGAGTGGGCCGCCGATCAGGACCCCGCCTTCCGCCACCTCTTCTACACCGAGCTGCTGCCCGAGCTGCGCGCCAAAGGCCACCTGCTCATCGTCATCTCGCACGACGACCGCTATTTCCATCTGGCCGACCGCGTGGTCCACATGCGTGCGGGCCGCATCGCCGAGAACCGCGTCCGTGCGGACCGCGAAAGCCTGGCCGCCTGACGGACCGCCCGCGCCTCCCGGGGCGCACCCTCCCTTTCTCACAAGGTTTCCAAGGAGTTGTCATCCCATGCAGCACATCCATGACCTGATCGGTATCGGCTTCGGCCCCTCCAACGTGGCGCTCGCCATCGCGCTGGAAGAGCGCCGCGACGCCCACGGCCGCGCGGCGCAGGCCTTCTTCATCGAGCGCCAGCCGGCCTTCGCATGGCACCCGCACATGCTGCTGGACCAGTCGCACATGCAGATCTCGTTCCTGAAGGACCTGGCCACGCTGCGCAACCCGCAAAGCCGCTTCACCTTCCTGAACTACCTGCACGAGCAGGGCCGCCTGCCGGACTTCATCAACCTCAAGAGCTTCTTCCCGAGCCGCCACGAGTTCAACGACTACCTCGGCTGGGCGGCCCGCCAGTTCGAAGGAATATGCGCCTACGGCGAAGAGGTCTTCGAAGTGCTGCCCGAAGCCGCACCGGACGGCAGCGTGGAACGGCTGCGCGTGCGCTCGCGCAACGCCGCGGGCCGCGTGCAGGAGCGCGTCGCGCGCAACCTGATCGTGGGCGTGGGCGGCACGGCGCGCATTCCCGAGGTGTTCCGCGGGCTGCACGGCGACCCGCGCGTCTTCCACTCCAGCACCTACCTGCGCGATATCGCGCGCCAGGGCGAGGCGCGCAGCATCGCCATCGTCGGTGCCGGCCAAAGCGCGGCCGAAATCTTCATGGATCTGCAGGGCCGCGCCCACGCCCCCGAGGTGGATTGGGCCATGCGCGCGCGCTCCATCCGGCCCTCGGACGACAGCCCGTTCGTCAACGAAATCTTCAATGCCGATTTCACCGACTACGTGTTCAGCCGCGACGGCGCTGACCGCGAAGCCCTGCTGCGCGAATACGCCGGCACCAACTACGCCGTGGCCGACCTCGAACTGATCCAGCAGATCTACAAGGTTCTCTACGAGCAGCGCGTGGCCGGCAGCCAGCGGCTGCGCATGCTGCGCCAGCACGAAGTGCGGGCCACGCGCGCCGATGCGTCCGGCGTCTTCCTGACCTTCTTCGATGCCGACCGGGGCGAGGAGCAGACCGTGCGCTACGACGCCGTCGTGCTGGCCACGGGCTACGAGCGCGTGGCCCACCGCGGGCTGCTGGAACCGCTGGCGCCCTACCTGGGCGACTTCACCGTGGACCGGCAGTACCGGCTGCAGACGGCCGAGCACTTCCGCCCCGCCGTCTTCCTGCAAGGCGCATGCGAAGACAGCCACGGCCTGAGCGACACGCTGCTGTCGGTGACCGCCGTGCGCACGGGAGAGATCGGCCACGCGCTGGCCGCCGCGCTGCCGCCCGCGCGCGACCCCATCCGCACCCGCGGCCCAGGCTCCGCAGGCACCCCGGCCCTGGCGGATGCCGCACGCGAAGACGATCGGCTGCGCGTGGCCTGAGCGACCCGCGGCGTCGCGGCGCCCGGGGCGGTGCTCAGGGCGGTGCTCAGGGCGGTGCTCAGGGCGGTGCTCAGGGCGGGGGGGCGCGGACGCCGAGCGCACGACAATCCCGCCATGCAGATCCCCAGCGCAGCGATGTGCCCCGTCCCCTGGCCTGTGCCCGGCACCGTGCCGGCCGGCCTGAGCGTGTGGCGCGTGCCGCTCGACCTGGGCCGCCCGGCGCCAGCCGATGACTGGGCCGTGCTCTCCCCGGACGAGGCGGCGCGGGCCCGTCGCCTGCGCCAGCCCGCCGATGGCGTGCGCGCCGTGCGCACGCGCGCAGCGCTGCGGCGGCTGCTGGGTGAACGGCTCGGCGTGCCGGCGCCCGATGTCCCCCTGGGCACCGGCCCCTGGGGGCGGCCCCGGCTGGCCAGCGGCACCGGGCCCGATTTCAATGTCTCGCATTCGGGCGACTGCGCGCTCATCGCCCTGTCGGAGCGCGGACTGGCCGTGGGCGTGGACATCGAGCGCACCGATGCCATCCTGCAAGGCACGCCCGTGGACCGCGCCGCGCTCGAAGCGCTGGTGCTCTCATGCCGCGAGCAGGGCGCCGCTCCTGCGGTGCGCCTTCCCTTCCCTGCCGTCTGGACGGCGAAGGAGGCGGTGCTCAAGTGCCTGGGTGTCGGCGTGGCGGAACACCTCGCCGCGGTCTCCCTGGAAGAGGATCCGGTCGCACCGTGGCCACCGGCCCGGGACTTGGCAGCAGACGCAGGAGCAGGCGGAGTCGGGTGGCCACCACTGGATGCCCCGGCGTCGGGCCGCTGCCTCCGGGTCCGGCTGGAGGGCGCGCTGCAGGGCTTCGGCGTGCAGGCATGCACCTTGCCGGCGCCCGCGGGATATGCCGCCGCCCTGGCTTGGTCGGACCCCCTGGGCTGGCCGCGGGGAACGCCGATTGCCCAGAGCAGGGCAGGAGCTTCCGCGACCGGCTAGTTGCTATTGCTTGTATAGCAAAGTATTCAATGAATACGGCGGCATGAGCACCTTTTCATGCCAAGACGGAGCGGGGCATCGCCAAACTTGCAGCAAGGAGCGCCCATGACGTCCCCCAAGGTCACCCGCACCCCCTGGCCGTTTCCCACGGCCGAATCGCACCCCGCGCCGCCTCCGCAGGCCAGCGGGCTCCAGGTACAAACCGTCGAGGAAGACACGCTCGACAGTGCCGTGGAAGAAACCTTCCCTGCCAGCGACCCCGTCTCGGTGGTCAGCACCAAGGCCGTGCCGACCCACGGCTCCGGCGACAGTGGAAAAAAGCCGCACTGACGGCACCGCGGCCGGGGGGCGCGGCCGCCTGCCCGGGGCCGCCGCGCCGCCGTCCCGATGACGCAGGACGCCAGCCTCACCCTGCTCGGCCTCCTCATGGCGCTGTGGATCGCGGCCGGTGTTACGGACTGGTGGTGCCACCGCCGCACGCACATCGAAGCCACCTCGGGCCTGGCCGAATCGGCCTTCCACTGGGCGCTGTTCCTGCAGATGGGCGCCGCCGTGCTGGCGGCCCTGCTGCTGCGCCCCACGGCCGCACTCGTCGCCTTCCTCCTCGCCATGTGGGCCCTGCACGAAGTGGCCACTTGGCTGGAACTGCGCATGGTCGCGCCCGTGCGCACCATCACCCCCCTGGAGCAGATGGTCCACAGCTTCATGGAAATCCTGCCCCTCGCCGGCGTCATGCTCCTGTGCCAGCCCGCGCTCACCGCCTGGCTGCAGGCCCCTGAGAGCGAACGCACTCTCGACTGGTGCTGGCTCCCACGCGAATCCCTGCCGCCCTGGCCGGTGCTTGCGGGCTACGCAGTGGCGATCGCGGTCTGCAATGGGGGACTGCTGGCGGAAGAGAGCTGGCGGTGCTGGCGCACCGCCAGGGCGGGAGGGGGCCGCTGAGGGAAATGCCGCGGGGGAAGGCTCTGTGCATTTCGGTGCGCCCTGCGATGCCGGCGAATCAGACTGGTGAAGCGCGCGTTCCGGGCTGCCGCGCGGCGGAGACGGACGTTGCGCGATACAGCTTTTGATGTGTTGGTTTGCTATGTTTTTTATAGCTGACTATTCAATGTATTCAGCGGCATGGAAGCGAAAAGACTCCATATAAGCTTCGCAACTGCTTTGTTCGACTCCACATGCGGCGTTTGTTGGTTCCGGGTCATCCGCCGTTATTTGCGGAAGATGGCTGCAGCGCAACGGTGCCGAGCGCCTCCCGCAGGCGCTCCCCGCCCGGGCTTTAGGCCTCGGCTGCCCGCGCCAGTGCGTCCAGGGCCGCCTGCACGTCCTGCGTGCCGACGCCTTCGACAGGCGCCAGGTGCCCCGCCAGCGCGGCCAGCGCTCCGGGCTCCCGCTGCAGCCGCGCGATGGCCTGGCCCGCGTCCCGTGGAACGTCGAAACCGGTGCTTTGCAGCAGCAGGCGCCCGTCCGCGGCCACCAGCTTGAAATAGAACTTGCCGTCCGCCTCGCGGTACTGCTTGAAGGAGGGCAGGGCGGCGGGCCTGGCGCTTGCGGCCGGGCGGGCGGCCGCGGCAGCACCGCTCCGAAGGCTGCGCAGGCCCACGGCGCTGCGCAGTTCGCGGATGAACGGCTGTGCCAGCGCGCGCGCGCGTTCGGCGCCGGCCAGCAGCGTGTCTTCGATGCGGCCGGGGTTGGCGATCAGCGATTCATAGCGCTCGCGCATCGGGCCGATCACGCTGTCCACGCGTTCGAACAGAACCTGCTTGGCGTCGCCCCAGGCGATGCCCTCCGCATACTGGTGGCGCAGCGCTTCGGCCTCCGCGGCAGTGGAGAACGCCTGGTAGATCTGGAAGAGCGCCGAGCCCTCGGCTTCCTTGGGCTCGCCGGGCGCGCGGGAATCGGTCTGGATGCCGCCGATGAGCCGCCGCAGTTGCTCGCGCGGGCTGAAGAGCGGGATCGTGTTGTCGTAGCTCTTGCTCATCTTGCGGCCGTCCAGGCCCGGCAACGTGGCCACATGCTCGTCGATGGCGGCCTCGGGCGGCACGAAGTGCTCGCCGTACATGTGGTTGAAGCTCGCCGCGATGTCGCGCGCCATCTCGATGTGCTGCACCTGGTCGCGGCCCACGGGCACCTTGTGCGCCTTGAAGAGCAGGATGTCGGCGGCCATCAGCACGGGGTACATGAAGAGGCCGGCCGTCACGCCGTCGTCCGTCTCGCGCCCGGCGGCCTCGTTCTTGTCCTGCGACGCCTTGTAGGCATGCGCGCGGTTGAGCACGCCCTTGCCGGTCACGCACGACAGCAGCCAGTTCAGCTCCGGGATTTCGGGGATGTCGGACTGGCGGTAGAACGTCACATGCTCCGGGTCCAGGCCCGCCGCGAGCCAACTGGCCGCGATCTCCAGCGTGGAGCGCTGGATGCGCACCGGGTCTTCGCACTTGATGAGCGCGTGGTAGTCGGCCAGGAAGTAGAAGCTCTGCACCCCGGGCCGCAGGCTGGCCGCCACCGAGGGGCGGATGGAGCCGACGAAGTTGCCCAGGTGGGGCGTGCCCGTGGTCGTGATGCCGGTGAGGAAGCGCGTGGTGCTCATGGTCGGAAACGGAAAGCGAAGGACGGGGGAAAGCCGGGGCGGAAACCCGCTGCGTGGCTCCGGGATGGGGCGTGAGGGCGGGGTGGTGGAGCCTGTCAACGCAGCAGCGCGGTGAGCGGGGTCAGCAGCAGGTTGATCGCGGAATAACCCACCGACATCAGCGGGCGCAGCCACACCGTGCCCACGATGCCCGCCACCACCAGGGCCAGCACGATGAAGAAGCCGTAGGGCTCGATGCGCGAAAGCCAGTGCGCCTGCCGCCAGGGCAGCAGCCCCATCAGGATGCGCCCGCCATCGAGCGGCGGCAGCGGGAACAGGTTGAAGGCCCACATGACCAGGTTCACGAGCACGCCGGCACGCGCCATTTCCATGAAGAAGCGCTCGTCCACCTCGAAGGCCACCAGCGCCACCATCAGCACCGCCCACAGGACCGCCTGAACGAAATTGGAGGCCGGGCCCGCCAGCGCGACCCAGATCATGTCGCGCTTGGGGTTGCGCAGGTGCCCGAAATTCACCGGCACCGGCTTGGCATAGCCGAACAGGAACGCTCCCGAGGTGGCGAAATACAGCAGCAGCGGCATCAGGATCGTGCCGACCGGGTCGATGTGCCGCAGCGGATTGAGCGTGATGCGCCCCATCATCGCCGCGGTGTTGTCGCCGAAGTAGCGTGCGGCGTAGCCGTGGGCCGCTTCGTGCACGGTGATCGCGAAGAGCACCGGCAGGGCATAGATGAGAACGGTTTGGATGAGATTGGAGAAGTCCACCGGCCGATTGTCTCAGAGGCCGCGTTGCGCGCCGGTCACGCAGGCAGGGGAACCCCTGGGGTCCGCCGGTTACCCGCCGCGTTAGCATGCTTATTTGTTGCCAAATGCAACGCGGGCGGTCGGACATCTCCGGCCCGGCGCACCACTACGGCAGGAGACGCGGCTATGGCTTGGGATGGTTTGAGAACCGGGACGCGGCTGGTGCTGGCGTTCGGCGTGCTGGCGTTGCTGGTCGCGGTGCTGATGGGCGTGGGCATCGCCGACATCGGCCGCGCCCAGGACGCGCACCGCGCCGTCCTGCAGGCCGCCGCCGCCTTGCCCGATGCGGCACAGCGTGCCCCCATCGAGCGCGCGGTGGCCGAGGCGCAGGGCGAGTTGTCCGGTCTGCGCGCCTGGCTGCTGGGCCTGGGATGCGCCGTGTTCGCCGTGGCGTTCGGCGCCTTCGTGCTGTTGCGGCGGGGCATCGTGGCACCGCTCGACCAGGCCATCCTCATCGCGGAAACCGTGGCGGCCGGAGACCTGAGCCAGGAATTCAGTTCCGACCTGCAGGGCGATTTCGGGCGCCTGCTGGGCGGGTTGGGCACCATGGAGGACACGCTCACCGAACTGGTGTCGCGCATCAAGCAGTCCACCGACGCGATCGGCGCCAGCGCGGGCGAGATCGACGCCGGCAACGGCGACCTGGCGCGCCGCACGGACGAACAGGTGGCGTCGCTGGCCGAAACCGCCGCGAGCATGGAGCAGCTCACCGCCACCGTGCGCCAGAACGCCGACCGCGCGCGCTCGGCCAGCGGCCTGGCGGTGGCGGCCTCCGGCACGGCCGAGCGCGGCGGCACGGTGGTGGGGCAGGTGGTGCAGACCATGCAGGCCATCAGCGGCAGCTCGCACAAGATCGTGGACATCATCCAGGTGATCGAGGGCATCGCGTTCCAGACCAACATCCTGGCGCTGAACGCCGCGGTGGAAGCGGCCCGCGCGGGCGAGCAGGGCCGGGGCTTCGCCGTGGTGGCCGCGGAAGTGCGCAGCCTCGCGCAGCGCAGCGCCGTGGCGGCGCGCGAGATCAAGGGCCTCATCGACACCTCGGTGGAGCAGGTGCAGAGCGGTGCCGGCCTCGTGGAGCAGGCCGGGCGCACCATGGAAGAAATCGTGCGCTCGGTGGGGCAGGTGACCACGCTGCTCGGCGAGATCTCCCATGCCCTGCACGAGCAGAGCGACGGCATCGCGCACGTGAACCAGTCCGTCGCGCAGATGGACGGCACCACCCAGCAGAACGCCGCGCTGGTGCAGCAGGCGTCGCGCGCGGCCGCGGCGCTCAACGAGAGGGCGCACGACCTGCAGCGCGCCGTGGGGGCGTTCAAGCTCGATTGACGGGGCCGTTGGCCGGGCGGGCCGTAGACTGCCTTCAGCGCCGCCGGCCCCCGGCGGCTTTTGGTTGGTGACCGAGAACGGAAGGCAGGCCCCATGGACGGCATCGGCGACGGTGCGCCGCCCTGCACGCGCAGGGCATTTTTCCGGCACGCATCCCGCGCATCGGCGGGCGTGGCGGCGCTCTCCGTGGCCGCATGCGCGCGGCCCCTGCAATCGCCGCCTCCGCTGCGCATCGACCGCAGCGTGTCCTCGGAGAGCCAGGATGCACGCGTGCGCCACCTGGTGCTGCACTACACGGCCGCACCGCTCGCGCGCTCGATGGAACTGCTCACCGACGCGGCTTTCCGGGTGAGCGCGCATTACCTGGTGCCCGAGGGCGAGGATCTGCCCGTGTACCAGCTCGTGCCGGAAGACCGGCGGGCATGGCATGCCGGCCCGAGCTACTGGCAGGGCGAGCGGATGCTCAACGCCAGCTCGATCGGGATCGAGATCGTCAACCCCGGCTTTCCGGACGAGGACCAGGCGCTGCCACCGATGCTGCGCCGCTGGCACCCCTACGGCGAGGCGCAGTTCCAGGTGCTGGCACGGCTCGCGGCCGGCATCATCGCGCGGCACGGCATCCGGCCGACCCGGGTGGTCGGGCATTCCGACATTGCGCCCGGGCGCAAATCCGACCCGGGGCCGCTGTTCCCCTGGGAGCGGCTCTACCGCGAGCACGGCATCGGCGCGTGGCCCGATGCCGCGGCGGTCGAGCGCCACGCCCGGCTGCGGCCTTTTGCGGGCGACATGGCATCGCTGCAGTCGCGGTTGCAGGCCTACGGCTACGACACGCCGCAGACCGGCCTGTTCGATGAGGGGACGCGGCAGGCCGTCATCGCGTTCCAGATGCACTTCCGGCCGGCGCGCTGCGACGGGGTGCCGGACACGGAAACGGCCGCCATCCTGGATGCGCTGCTCGAGAAATACCGCGGTCCGGGCCGCGCGGCGGGTGCGCCCGGCAGCGGGGCAGGCGAAGACAACGGGGAGCCGCAGGAAGCCGGGGCACGCTGAGCGGCCCGGCCACCGGCAGGCCCGTCAGAGCCCCAAGGTCGCCAGGCTGCCCCGCCCCTCGCGCACCACGCGCGGCTCGCCGCCGCTGGCCATGTCGGTCAGGTCCACGACGGTCGTGGGCTCCAGGGGGCAGGCGCCGGCGTCCACCACGGCGTCGATCTGGTGCTCGAAGCGCGAGCGGATTTCGGCGGGGTCGTTCATCGGCTCGGTCTCGCCGGGCGGGATCAGCGTGGTGGCCAGCAGCGGTGCGCCGTGCAACTCCAGCAGCAGTTGCAGCCCCTTGCGGTCGGGCACGCGCAGGCCGATGGTCTTGCGCTGCGGGTGGCTCACGCGGCGCGGCACTTCCTTGGTGGCATCGAGGATGAAGGTGTAGGGGCCGGGCGTCGCCTGCTTGACGAGGCGGTACTGCCGGTTGTCCACGCGGGCGTAGTTGGACACCTCCGAGAGGTCGCGGCACAGCAGCGTCAGGTGGTGCTTTTCATCGACCTGCCGGATGCGGCGCAGCCGGTCGACGGCGTCCTTGTCGTCGAGCTGGCACACCAGGGCGTAGCTGGAATCGGTGGGCACGGCGAGCACGGCGCCGCGCGCCAGCAGGGCGGCGGCCTGCTTGAGCAGCCGGGGCTGCGGATTGTCGGGGTGGACTTCGAAGTACTGGGCCATGGGTGTCGCGCGGGGCCGGTTTTTCAGGCGGCGGGCTGCCGGACGCGGTCGGCGAGCAGGTCCCAGACCGGGGTGAGCGTGCCGGGCAGCGGTGGCAGGGCGCCCAGGTCGGTGTGCGATTCCTGCGGGCTGTGGAAGTCGCTGCCGCGTGAAGCGGCCAGCCCGAATTCCTGGGCCACGCCGGCGTAGGTGATGTACTCGGCGGCCGTGTGGCTGCCCGTGACGACTTCGACCCCGCGGCCGCCGTGCTGCCGGAATTCGGAGAAGAGCGCGTATTCCTCGGTGGCCGAGAACCGGTAGCGCGCGGGGTGCGCGATGACGGCCATGCCGCCGGCTTCGTTGATCCAGCGCACCGCATCGCCCAGAGCGGCCCAGCGGTGGGGCACATAGCCGGGCTTGCCCTCGGTGAGGAACCGGCGGAACACCTCGGAGGTGTCGCGGCACACGCCGGTCTCCACGAGGAAGCGCGCGAAATGCGTGCGGGAGATGAGTTCGGGGTTGCCCACGTAGCGCAGCGCGCCCTCGTAGGCGTCGCGGATGCCCACCCGTGCGAGTTGCTCCGCCATCTCCTGCGCGCGTTCGCCGCGGCCGCCGCGCGTGGCTGCCAGGCCCTGCCGCAATTGGGCGTCGTCCGGGTCGAACCCCAGGCCGACGATGTGCACCGTCGTGCCGATGAAGGTCACGGAGATTTCCACCCCGGTCAGGTAGGCCATGCCCTGGGCGGCAGCGGCAGCCATGGCGCGGTGCTGGCCGCCGACCTCGTCGTGGTCGGTCAGGGCCCAGAGCGTGACGCCGTTGGCGCGCGCCCGCTCCGCGAGGGCTTCAGGCGTGAGCGTGCCGTCGGACACCACGGAGTGGCAATGGAGGTCGGCATTGGGCTGGGTAGGCACGGGGCCATTGTAGGACCGGGTTTTTCGCGGTGTATGCCGCGCGCCACGAAAACGCCTTCCGGCAACGCGACCGTAGTGCCATGCACCGGTATTTGTCACATAGGTTGGCTAGGCACCGAGGCGTCCATGCCAATATGTACAAAAATGTTTCAGCGCCCCCCGGCGCCCCTTTTACCGATGGGGCTTCCCTTTCGTGTGCCGAGCGCACGCCGTCCTCTCTTCCTTGCTTCCTTGTTATGACCTTGAACCATCTGCCTGTCGGCCGCAAGCTGTGGGCCATCATCCTGGGCGTGCTCGTCACCATGCTCCTCCTCCTGGGCGGGCTGCTGGCCCATGTGTCCCGTGTCGACGCGGAAACCGCCCGGGCCGTGCAGGCATCGGAAGACCGCATCAGCGATGCGCTGCGCTGGAAGGGCATGGTCGAGCGCAATGTGGAGCTGGTCATCATCGGGGCGATCACTTCCGAAGACGCACTGGCCGCCCAGTTGCAGGCCGATGTGAAGGCCGGCATCGCCGCCGTGTCGGAAGTGCAGAAACGTGTGGTCGAGGGGGCCGTCACGCCCGAGGACAAGGCGCAGCTCGAACGCGTCGCCGCGGAACGCACCAGTATCCTGGCCGTCGTGGCGGAAGCGCAGAAGGCCCGCGCGTCCGGCGACATCGAGGGTGCGCGGCAGATCGCGCAGCAGCGCATGCGCCCTGCGGCCGCGCGCTACACGGGCGCCCAGGAGGCTTTCGTGGAATTGCAGGCGAAGGCGCGCGAGCGCGCGAAGGCCGAGGGGCAGGCGCAGCGCAGCAGGGCGCAGGCCATCGGCTTCGGGCTCGCCGTGCTGGTGTGCGTGCTGGCCGTCGCCATGGCGCGCTTCGTCGTGGCCTCCATCACCCGGCCGCTGGACCGCGCCGTGGGGCTGGCCGACGCCATCGCCGAGGGCGACCTCACGGTGGACGTGCACGACGACCGGCGTGACGAGCTGGGCCACCTGCTGCGCTCGCTCTCGGCCATGTCGGCCCGGCTGCGCGGCGTGGTGACCGAAGTGCGCTCGGGCGTGGAATCGGTGTCCTCCGCTTCCAACGAGATCGCCACCGGCAACCAGGACCTTTCCGCGCGTACCGAGCAGACGGCGGCCAACCTGGAGGAGACCGCCGCCAGCATGGAACAGCTCACGGCCACGGTCACGCAGTCGGTCGACACGGCGCGGCAGGCCAACCAGCTCGCCGCCACGGCCGCGCAGGCGGCCGAGCGCGGGGGTGAGGTCGTGGGGCAGGTGGTGGCCAGCATGCAGCAGATCACCGACAGTTCGCGCAAGATCGGTGACATCATCGGCGTGATCGACGGCATCGCGTTCCAGACGAACATCCTCGCGCTCAACGCAGCCGTCGAGGCCGCCCGCGCGGGTGAGCAGGGCCGTGGCTTCGCCGTGGTGGCCGGCGAGGTGCGCAGCCTCGCGCAGCGCTCGGCCGAGGCCGCCAAGGAGATCAAGCAGCTGATCGGCACGTCGGTGCAGAACGTCGAGTCCGGATCGCAGCAGGTCAGCCAGGCGGGGCAGAGCATGCAGGAGATCGTGGGCAGCGTGCGCCGCGTGTCCGACCTCATCGGGGAGATCACCGCCTCGTCCACCGAGCAGCGCGACGGCATCTCCCAGGTCAACCAGGCCGTGAGCAACCTCGACCAGATGACGCAGCAGAATGCCGCGCTCGTGGAGCAGTC
This sequence comes from Paracidovorax konjaci, assembly GCF_900112675.1. GTDB lineage: Bacteria > Pseudomonadota > Gammaproteobacteria > Burkholderiales > Burkholderiaceae_C > Paracidovorax > Paracidovorax konjaci. Next base: position 415,730 of record NZ_FOMQ01000002.1, read on the forward strand.
CAGCGCCGCGGCCAGCGCCATGCGCGACCAGGCCCGCCGGCTGTCGGAAGTGGTGTCCGTATTCAACGTCGGTGGGCAGGCGGTGCCGCAGCGGCCCGTGCCGGTGCCTGCACCGAAGGGGGTTGGCGCGGGCGGCAGCGTCCCCCGCGCGGTGGCGGCAGCGCCGAGCGCGGCGGCGCGCAAGGTCGCCGCCCCGGCCTCCGCCAGCGCACTGCCCGCCGCACCACGCAAGGCCATTCCTGCTGCAGCGCCCGCCCCCGTGGCAGCGGCCGCATCCGCACCGGCGCCCAGGCCCGCCACGCCGGCCACCGCGCCGATGTCGGCGCTGCGCACACCCGCCAAGCCTGCCAAGGCCACCACGGCGGACGACGACTGGGAAACCTTCTGACCGGCACGGCGCCGCGCCCGACGCTGGAGGCCGGGCCTCGCGTTGCAGCGGCCTAGAGCTGCGCGCCTTCCACCAGGAACTGCACGCGCCGCTCGCCCTTCCATTCGTTCACGTCGAGGCGGAACGCGAGCAGCACGCGCGCGGGCAGCGGGTCGGTGTGGCCGAACCAGATGCCGTCCACCGGACGGCCCTGGTGCAGCAGCTTGAGCGAAAGGTGGTTGCGGCCTTCGCCCACGAGGCGCTGGCTCACGATCTCCACCTCTTCGCTGAACGTGGGCGGCGCGAAGCCCTGTCCCCAGACCTCGCGGTGCAGCGTGTCCACCAGCTCCGCGCGGCAGTATTCGGGCGAGAGCGGGCCGTCGGTGTCGAGCCGGCGCATGAGCGTGGCGGCGTCGAGCCATTCCTGCGCCACCTGCGCGAAGGCGCGCTCGAACACCGCGAACTGCTCCTGCGCCACCGTGCAGCCGGCCGCCATCGCATGGCCGCCGAACTTCAGGATCACGCCCGGGTGGCGCTTGGCCACGAGGTCCAGCGCATCGCGCAGATGGAAGCCGGGAATGGAGCGGCCCGAGCCCTTCAGCTCGTGCGCCTTGCCCGGCGCGCTGCTGGTGGCGAACACGAACGTGGGCCGGTGCAGCCGGTCCTTGATGCGTGAAGCCACGATGCCCACCACGCCCTCATGGAAGTCGGGGTCCCACACGCTGACGGCGGCGGGCGGCGTGTCGTTCTCGCCGAACAGGCTCTCGGCCATGAGCAGCGCCTGCTCGCGCATGCCGCCCTCGATCTCGCGCCGTTCGCGGTTGATGGCGTCCAGCGTGCGCGCCAGTTCCGCCGCGTGCCCCGGATCGTCGGTGAGCAGGCATTCGATGCCGAGCGTCATGTCCGCCAGCCGGCCGGCCGCGTTGATGCGCGGCCCCAGCGCGAAGCCGAAATCGAAGGTGGTGGCCACGGCCGCCTTGCGGCCCGCGGTGTCGAAGAGCGCCGCGATGCCGGCCGGCATGAACCCGGCCCGGATGCGCTTGAGGCCCTGCGCGACGAGGCGGCGGTTGTTCGCGTCCAGCCGCACCACGTCGGCGACGGTGCCCAGCGCCACCAGCGGCAGCAACGGCTCCAGCTTGGGCTGGCCGGCCTTGTCGAACACGCCGCGCTCGCGCAGTTCGGCGCGCAGGGCCATCAGCACATAGAACATCACGCCCACGCCGGCGATGGATTTGCTCTCGAAGGCACAGCCGGGCTGGTTGGGGTTCACGATGGCGTCCGCCTCCGGCAGCGCCGGGCCGGGCAGGTGGTGGTCGGTGACCAGCACCGAGAGGCCCAGGGCCTTGGCTTCGGCCACGCCCTCCACGCTCGCGATGCCGTTGTCCACGGTGACGAGCAGGTCGGCGCCGCGCTCGTGCACGCGGCGCGCGATGGCGGGGCTGAGCCCGTAGCCGTCGATGACGCGGTCCGGAACGAGGTAGCCGACCTGCCGCGCGCCCAGCAGCCTGAGCCCGCGCACGGCCACGGCGCAGGCGGTGGCGCCGTCGCAGTCGTAGTCGGCCACGACGACGATGCGCCGGTCGTGTGCGATGGCATCGGCCAGCAGGGCCGCGGCCTCGCGCGCGCCGTGCAGCGACGGTGGCGGCAGCAGCCGCGCGAGCGCGTCGTCGAGTTCGTCGTGCGCGGTCACGCCGCGCGCGGCATAGAGCCGGGCGAGCAGCGGATGCACGCCCGCCTGTTCCAGCGCCCACACGGCGCGGGGCGGAATGTCTCTGGCGATGATCTTCATAGCTGGGGGTGGATGTCCGCGAAGCGCTCCGGCCGCAGGCGGCGGCGCAGGCGCTCCACCAGGCCCAGGGGCCGGTTTTCCCAGGCCATCGCGCTGCGTTCGCCGCAGAGCGTGAGGCGCACCGCGCCGCCTGCCGCGGCGCGGTCGGCCAGCACGGCCACCGGGCCCGCGTCGAGTGCGCGCCAGGCCTGGGCCCAGGCACGCCAATCCTCGTGCAGGGCGGCGTCGCGCAGGTCCGTGGGCATCTGCGGCACGGGAGCTGCGGGCGGGACGTGCTCCGGCAGCCGGCCGGCGCCATGCACCCAGAACGCGTTCACGGGCGGCAGGCCACGCTCGGCGCGGGCGTCGTTGAAGGGATGGGTGTAGAGCAGCATCTGCATCTCGCTGTGCAGGCGGTGCAGCAGCCGCGCCCGGTCCGCATCGGGCATCCAGGCGCGCACGTCGCGCTGCACCACGCGGTCGAGCGACGCGGTGGCAAGGCCTTCGAACACCGGCGAGCGGGCGAGCCAGCGCGTGGGCGAGGCATAGGAGAGCGCGATGCCGTCCTCGGCGAACCACGGCGCGACGATTGCCAGCGCCTCGCGCGAGGCGGCTTCGTCCAGCCCCAGCGTGGCCGGGTCCGCCAGCATGACCTGGTCCGCGCCGACCTGCCAGCGGCAGGGCGTCACCCAGGCCCAGGCAGCGCCTTCGTCGGCGCCAAGCGTTTGCGCGTGCTGCGACCACGCGGCCCAGGGCAGGGCGCCGTCGCCCGGAGCGGTGAGGCCCAGGTGGCGGGCCAGCGCGCGTTCGTGGGGAGGCGTGAAGTCGGATTCCTCGCCGGCGTCGGTGCCGGCGGGCGACAGGCGTGCGAGCAGCCGGTCGAGGTGGGGCAGGCCGAGGTCCTGCAGGACCTGCCGGGACCCGGGCGCCGTGCTGGCCGCCAGGGGGATGAGCAAATGGTGAATCTCCGACATGGAGGGTATTGTCCGGGATGCCACAATCTGCGCCGCTTCGGTGCCGCCATTCCCGGCGCGGCGCGGGGCCGCTTCTTCCCCAACATGCAACTTCCCTACGAACTGGCCCTGGGCTGGCGCTACACCCGGGCCGGACGCGCGACGCGGCGCAACGGCTTCATCTCGTTCATCTCCGGCGTCTCCATGCTCGGCATCGCGCTCGGCGTGGCGGCCCTCATCATCGTGCTGAGCGTGATGAACGGCTTCCAGAAGGAAGTGCGCGACCGCATGCTCAGCGTGGTCTCGCACATCGAGATCTTCGCGCCGCAGGGCGCGGCGCTTCCCGACCTGCAGCGCACGATGGCCGAGGCGCGGCGCAATCCCGAGGTGGTGGGTGCCGCGCCGTTCGTGGCGTCGCAGGCGCTGCTGGCGCGCGGCGAGGACATGAAGGGCGCCCTGGTGCGCGGCATCGATCCGGCGAGCGAGGGCGAAGTGACCGAGCTGGCCGCGCGCAATGCCAGCGCGGTGAAGACCCTGGTGCCGGGTGAATTCCACGTGGTGCTCGGCACCGAGCTGGCGCGCTCGCTCGGCGTGCGCCCCGGCGACGCCGTGACGCTGATCGCGCCGGGCGGCCAGGTCACCCCGGCCGGCGTCGTGCCGCGCCTCAAGCAGATGACCGTCACGGGCCTCTTCGAATCGGGCCACTACGAATACGACTCCGCGCTGGTGCTGCTGCACCACTCGGACGCCGAGCGCATCTTCCGCCTCGAAGGCCCGACGGGCATCCGCCTCAAGCTGCGCGACCTGCACCAGGCCCCGGCGGTCACGATGCAATTGGCGCGCTCGCTCACCGGCGACCTGCTGATCCGCGACTGGACACAGCAGAACCGCACCTGGTTCGCGGCCGTGCAGCTCGAAAAACGCATGATGTTCATCATCCTCACGCTCATCGTCGCGGTGGCGGCGTTCAACCTCGTCTCCACGCTGGTCATGACGGTGACCGACAAGCGCGCCGACATCGCCATCCTGCGCACGCTGGGCGCGAGCCCGCGCAGCATCATGGCGGTGTTCGTCGTGCAGGGGGCCATGGTGGGCGTGATCGGAACGGTGTGCGGGCTGGCGCTGGGCCTGCTCGTGGCGTTCAACATCGACGTCATCGTGCCGGCCATCGAGCATGCCCTGAACGCGAGCTTCCTCCCCAAGGACATCTACCTCATCAGCAAGATGCCGAGCGACCCGCAGACCAGCGACATCGCGCCCATCGCGGTGATCTCGCTCATCCTGGCCTTCGCGGCCACGCTGTACCCGAGCTGGCGCGCCAGCCGCGTGAACCCCGCCGAGGCACTTCGCTATGAGTAATGAGATCCCCACGCCCGGCACCGACGTGTCCTCGCTGCCCCCCGAGGGGGGCCTCGCCCGTGCTGCGGGCGCCGCCGAAGCACCGGTGGTGCTGCAGGCGCGCGGCCTCACCAAGCGCTTCACCGAAGGCCGGCTGGACGTCACCGTGCTCAAGGGCGTGGACCTGTCCGTGCACGTGGGCGAGACCCTGGCCATCGTGGGCGCCTCGGGCTCGGGCAAGAGCACGCTGCTGCACCTGCTGGGCGGGCTGGACGCCCCCTCGGCGGGCAGCGTGCAGTTGCAGGGTGCGGCGTTCGACACGCTGTCGCCCCAGCAGCAGGGGCGGCTGCGCAACGCGCACCTGGGCTTCATCTACCAGTTCCACCACCTGCTGCCGGAGTTCAGCGCGCGCGACAACGTCGCCATGCCGCTGCGCATCCGGCGCGACGCCTACGCCGACTGCCTGGAGCGGGCCGACGCCATGCTGTCCGCCGTGGGCCTTGCGCAGCGCCTGGACCACCGGCCCGCCGAACTCTCCGGCGGCGAGCGCCAGCGCGTTGCCATCGCCCGCGCCCTGGTCACCCGGCCCGCCTGCGTGCTGGCCGACGAGCCCACGGGCAACCTCGACCGCGCTACTGCCGACAGCGTCTTCCAGTTGATGCTCCAGCTCGCGCGCGAGCAGGGCACGGCCTTCGTCATGGTCACCCACGACGAGGCGCTGGCGGCGCGCTGCGACCGCATGGTGCGCCTGGTGTCGGGTGTGCTCGATGCGCGGTAATTGCTATTAAATAGATAGTAAACTATTGAATGAATCCGGCGGCATGGAGGCAAAAACACTGTGAATCCTCTTGTACAGGGCGCCGCTGAGGCCCCGCTGCCGCCGCTGCTGGCGATCACGCAGGGCGACCCGGCCGGCATCGGTCCGGAGATCGTCGCGCGGGCCTTCCGCGATGCGCCCGGCGATCTGCGCGGCTGCTTCGTGGCCGGCGACGTCGAGACGCTGCGCCGCGCCGCGCGCTGCATTGCGCGGCCGGGCGAGCCTTCGCTGCCCGTCGCCGTGCTGGCATCGCCCGCCGAGGCCCGCGGCGCGCCGCCGCGCTGCCTGCCGGTGCTGCCGCTGCCGGGGCTGCCCGGCCCGGTACCGTTCGGCGCGGTGAGCGCCGAGGCCGGACGGGCCGCGGCGGATTGCGTCGTCTGGGCCGCGCGGGCCGCGCTGCGCGGCGAGGTCGATGGCCTAGTGACGGCGCCGCTGCACAAGGAGGCGCTGGCGGCCGCCGGCGTGGACTATCCGGGTCACACCGAGCTGCTGCAGGCAGAGGCTGCCCGCCATGCCGGCGTGCCCGTGGCCGGCATGCCGGTGCGCATGATGCTGGCGAGCGATGAACTGCGCACCGTGCTGGTCAGCATCCACGTGTCGCTGCGCGACGCGATCGCGGCCGTCACGCCGGACAACGTGCTGCGCACGCTGGAGATCACCCACGAGGCGCTGCGCCGCAGCCTCGGCCGCGCACCGCGCATCGGCGTGGCGGGCCTCAACCCGCACGCGGGCGAGGGCGGGTTGTTCGGGCACGAAGAGGCGGAGTCCATCGCGCCGGCCATCGCGGCCGCGCGCGCACGGGGCATCGATGCGCACGGCCCCTTCGCGCCCGACACGGTGTTCATGCGCGCGCGCAGCACGCCGCAGCGCGCGGGCGAATTCGACGTGGTGCTGGCGATGTACCACGACCAGGGCCTCATCCCCGTGAAATATCTGGGCGTGGACAAAGGCGTGAACGTCACGCTCGGGCTGCCGCTGGTGCGCACCAGCCCGGACCATGGCACGGCCTTCGACATCGCGGGCCGCGGCACGGCCGATGCTTCGAGCCTGATCGAGGCCGTGCGCATGGCACGGCGCCTCGCGCGGCCGTGACCGGGGAGCGGCGCGCCGCTCCGCTCTTTTTTACCGGCAGGTCAGCGGCGCAGGCTGTCGCGGATCTCGCGCAGCAGCACGATGTCCTCGGGCGGCGTGGCGGGTGCGGCCGGTGCCGGGGGTGGTGCCTCGCGCTTCAGGCGGTTGATTTGCTTGACCATCAGGAAAATGATGAAAGCGAGAATCAGGAAATTCACCGCGACGGTAATGAAGCTGCCATAAGCGAGCACCGGAACGCCGGCTTTGCGCAACGCATCGAGCGTGGCCGGGGTACCCGGCGGGACACTGCCGAGCACGAGAAACAGATTCGAGAAATCCAGCCGGCCGAATACCAGGCCGACCACCGGCATGATGACGTCGTTCACCAGCGAATCGACGATCTTCCCGAAGGCGCCGCCGATGATCACGCCGACGGCGAGGTCTATCACATTTCCCTTTACCGCAAACTCCCGGAACTCTTTTGCAATACCCATTTCGCCTCTCCTTGATATAGCTGAAAACCCTTGCAGTATTGCCGAGTTGGAGGGGTGATAACCCCTGGAATTAACCTTACTCGCGCCGCTACAATTTGTGATTGATCCTAAAGCGACGACCTTCGAGGACCCCCATGAGTGAAACCCCAATCGACTCCAGCAAGAGGACGTGGCTCATTGCGTCGGGCTGTGCTGGTGCGGTGGGCGGCGTGGCGACGGCCGTGCCGTTCGTGAGCACGTTCCAGCCCTCCGAAAAAGCCAAGGCCGCTGGGGCCGCGGTCGAGGTGGACATCTCCGGCCTGAAAGCCGGCGAGAAAGTCACGGTGGAGTGGCGCGGCAAACCGGTGTGGATCATCAAGCGCACCCCCGAGCAGCTCGCCGCGCTTCCCGGCCTCGACGGCCAGCTCGCCGATCCCAAGTCCGAACGCAAGCCGTCCGAACTCACCCCCGAATACGCGCGCAACGAGAACCGCTCTATCAAGCCCGAGATCCTCGTGGCGGTGGGCATCTGCACGCACCTCGGCTGCTCGCCCAGCGACAAGTTCGCCCCCGGTGCGCAGCCCTCGCTGCCCGACGACTGGAAGGGCGGCTTCCTCTGCCCCTGCCACGGCTCGACCTTCGACATGGCCGGCCGCGTCTTCAAGAACAAGCCCGCGCCCGACAACCTCGAAGTGCCTCCCCACATGTACCTGTCGGAGACCAAGCTCCTGATCGGTGAAGACAAGCAGGCCTGAGGGAGAAGAACGCATGGCTCACCACGAATTCAAGGACATCTCTCCGAACGCCTCCACGGGCGCCAAGGTCACGAACTGGTTCGAGAACCGGTTCCCGACGGCCTTCGACGCCTACCGGGTGCACATGTCGGAGTACTACGCTCCGAAGAACTTCAACTTCTGGTACATCTTCGGCTCGCTGGCGCTGCTGGTGCTGGTGATCCAGATCGTCACCGGCATCTTCCTCGTGATGCACTACAAGCCCGACGCCGCCAAGGCATTCGAGTCGGTCGAGTACATCATGCGCGACGTGCCCTGGGGCTGGCTCATCCGCTACATGCACTCCACGGGCGCCTCGGCGTTCTTCGTGGTGGTGTACCTGCACATGTTCCGCGGGCTGCTCTACGGCTCCTACCGCAAGCCGCGCGAACTGGTCTGGATCTTCGGCTGCGCGATCTTCCTCGCGCTCATGGCCGAGGCCTTCATGGGCTACCTGCTGCCCTGGGGCCAGATGTCGTACTGGGGCGCCCAGGTGATCGTGAACCTGTTCGCGGCCATCCCCTTCGTCGGCCCCGACCTGGCACTGCTGATCCGCGGCGACTACGTGGTGGGCGACGCCACCCTGAACCGCTTCTTCAGCTTCCACGTGATCGCCGTGCCGCTCGTGCTGCTGGGCCTCGTGGTCGCCCACCTGCTGGCGCTGCACGACGTGGGTTCCAACAACCCCGACGGCATCGAGATCAAGGGCCCCAACGCCCCGCGCGACGAGCAGGGCCATCCGCTGGACGGCATCCCGTTCCACCCGTACTACACGGTGCACGACATCTTCGGCGTGTGCGTGTTCCTGTTCATCTTCTCGGCCGTGGTGTTCTTCGCACCCGAGTTCGGCGGCTACTTCCTGGAATACAACAACTTCATTCCGGCCGACCCGCTCAAGACGCCCGCGCACATCGCGCCCGTCTGGTACTTCACGCCGTTCTACTCGATGCTGCGCGCCATCACGAGCGAGATGATGTATGCGCTCATCGGCTGCGTGGCGCTGGCCGCGGGCTTCGGCGTGATCAAGGGCCGGCTGCCGTCCTTCGTCAAGGCCGCCATCGTGGCCGTGGCCGTGGTCGCCATCGCGCTCATGCTGTCCATCGACGCCAAGTTCTGGGGCGTGGTGGTGATGGGCGGTGCCGTGATCATCCTGTTCTTCCTGCCGTGGCTCGACCACAGCCCCGTGAAGTCCATCCGCTACCGCCCGAGTTGGCACAAGTACCTTTACGGCATCTTCGTGATCAACTTCGTGGCCCTCGCATACCTGGGCGTGCAGCCCCCGTCGCCGATCGGCGAACGCGTCTCGCAGGTCGGCACGCTGTTCTACTTCGGCTTCTTCCTGCTCATGCCCTGGTGGAGCCGCCTCGGCGAGCCCAAGCCGGTGCCTGACCGCGTGACCTTCGCCGCGCACTGAGCGGGCCGGAACGACGACCATGAAAAAAATCATCCTCACGCTGATTGCCTCGCTCGGGTTCGCCCTGGGCGCGCACGCCGCAGAAGGCGGCATCGCCTGGGACAAGGCCCCGGTGCGCACGAACGACACGGCCTCGCTGCAGAACGGCGCCAAGATCTTCGTCAACTACTGCCTGAGCTGCCACTCCGCCGCCTTCATGCGCTACAACCGCCTGAAGGACATTGGCCTCACCGACCAGCAGGTCAAGGACAACCTGCTCTTCGCCACCGACAAGGTCGGCGAGACGATGAAGGCCACCATCGATCCGCGGCAGGCCAAGGACTGGTTCGGCGCCAACCCGCCGGACCTCACCGTGATCGCGCGTTCGCGCGCCGGGCACAACGGCACCGGAGCGGACTACCTCTACACCTTCCTGCGCACGTTCTACCGCGACGAGACCAAGGCCACGGGCTGGAACAACCTCGCTTTCCCGAGCGTGGGCATGCCGCACGCGCTGTGGCAACTGCAGGGCGATCGCCGTCCGGTTTTCGAGGAACACGAGAGCCACGGCCACAAAACCCAGGTATTCAAAGGCTGGGAGCAACTGACTCCGGGTACCATGTCGCCCCTCCAGTACGACGAGACCGTGGGTGATCTCGTCAACTACCTGCAGTGGATGGCCGAGCCGGCGCAAAATACGCGGGTTCGCGTCGGTGTGTGGGTGCTGATCTTCCTCGGCATCTTCACCGTCATCGCCTGGCGCCTCAATGCGGCGTTCTGGAAGGACGTCAAGTAAGCTTGGCCTCCGCTGCAGCATCAGCGTCGCCTTCGTGCGGCGCATTTCGCTTTCCAGAGTGGACGTTTCACGCGCCCACTCTTTTTGATTTTTAGGAGCTTCCCACCATGATGGTGCTTTATTCGGGTACGACCTGTCCTTTCTCCCATCGCTGCCGCTTCGTCCTGTTCGAAAAGGGCATGGACTTCGAAATCCGCGATGTGGACCTGTACAACAAGCCCGAAGACATCAACGTGATGAACCCCTATGGCCAGGTGCCCATCCTGGTCGAGCGCGACCTCATCCTGTATGAGTCGAACATCATCAACGAGTACATCGACGAGCGCTTCCCGCACCCGCAGCTGATGCCTGGCGACCCGGTCGACCGTGCCCGCGTGCGCCTGTTCCTGCTCAACTTCGAGAAGGAACTGTTCGTCCACGTGAACGTGCTGGAGTCGCGCGCCACCAAGGGCAACGAGAAGGCGCTCGAAAAGGCCCGCTCGCACATCCGCGACCGCCTCACGCAGCTGGCCCCGGTGTTCCTCAAGAACAAGTACATGCTGGGCGAGAATTTCTCGATGCTCGACGTCGCCATCGCGCCGCTGCTCTGGCGCCTGGACTACTATGGCATCGAGCTGTCGAAGAACGCCGCGCCGCTGCTGAAGTACGCCGAACGCATCTTCTCGCGCCCGGCCTACATCGAAGCGCTGACGCCTTCCGAGAAAGTCATGCGCAAGTAAGCGCTGCTGCTGCACCCTGCCTCCCCGCTTCCCTTCCGAAACGCCGACATGATGAACGCCCAGGACTCCACTTCCACGCGCCCCTACCTGATCCGGGCCTTGTACGAGTGGTGCACCGACAATGGCTTCACGCCCTACATCGCGGTGCGCGTGGACGATTCGGTCCAGGTGCCGCGCGAATACGTGAAGGATGGCGAGATCGTGCTCAACGTCAGCTACGACGCCACCAGCGCGCTGCAGCTGGGCAATGATTTCATCGAGTTCAAGGCCCGTTTCGGCGGCAAGCCGCGCGACATCATGGTGCCCATCGGGCGGGTGATCGCGATCTATGCCCGCGAGAACGGCCAGGGCATGGCATTCCCCCCGCCAGTGGATGTGCTCTCGCCGGGGGGCTTGCCGCCCGGTGCGGTGTCCAGCCTGCTGGATGCCGGCGGCGCCCCCACCGGAGGTGCGCTCGAACCTGCGGAAGGCGACGACCGCGTGGTGCAGCTCGTTCCGTCCGAGGGTGGTGCTTCCTCCCCTTCGGACGAACCTCCGCGCGGCCCCGGTCCGGCTGCGTCGGGTGGCCGTCCCTCGCTCAAACGCGTCAAGTGATCCCGGCGCCGGCTGCGCCCGGCCCCTGCGAAGGGGCTGCGTGGCGCGGTAGAATGCGCGCTTCGCCGATTTAGCTCAGTTGGTAGAGCACCCGCCTTGTAAGCGGAAGGTCGTCAGTTCGATCCCGACAATCGGCACCATCTTTTTTCTTCCCGTTCGCCACCAGCGTGCCGCAGGGCCTCAGGTTTGGATTTTCAGGCGAATGGCGTTAACCTCCCACCCCCGAACGCGCAGATGCGCCTGCAAGGCAGGCAGCAACTGACGCACCTTGGCTGCCGCCGCATTGCTGCGGACCAGCAGGCACCACGTCGTGCCCTCGATCGGCCCTGCCTGGATGGCGGGCCGCAAGGTGGCGGGAATCAGCAACTCGATGGCCTTGAGCCGTTCGCTCGAGTCGCGCGTCAAGGCAGCCAGGCGGGCCAATGTGGGGGAATCCTCGGTGGCCTGCAGCAGCGTGACGGCGTGGTGACGGCGGTTCATGGAAATGCGCCGCGCGGCGCGGAGAAACGAAGTGCAGTTGATTATCACGGACGCCTGGCTGGCGCGCAGCCGCGCCATCCATCTCTCGGGCCTGCGGCTGGCGGTGGCCGGCCTGGTGCTCTCGGTGCTGGTCATGCTGGTGGCGGCCTTGCTCTACCACTGGGTGTTCCTGAAGGGGGCCCGCGAAGGCTGGCCGGTGGTCGGTTCGCTGGTGCGGCTGGCCGCGCGCGACGAGATGGCCGAACGCGACCGGTTCATGCGGGCGAACCTCGACGCGATGGCCCGCAAGGTCGGCGAGATGCAAGCGCGCATGCTGCAGCTCGAATCGCTCGGCGAGCGGGTTTCCGGCCTGGCAGGCATGCCGGCCGCTGAATTCACCCGCCCGCCGGGGCAGGGCGGGGCGCTGGTCTCCAGCCGCCCGATGGACATGGAAGAACTGCAGAGCACGCTGGATGCCCTGTCCCAGCTCACCGACCGCCGGGTGGACCTGCTGACCGTGGTGGAATCGCGCCTGTTCGACCAGCACATCCGCAAGAACATGGTGCCCACCCAGGAACCCGTCCTCGGCAAGTCCGCAGGGTCGCCCTTCGGCTGGCGCATCGACCCGTTCACGGGCCAGTCGGCCCTGCACACCGGGCTGGACTTCCAGGCCGACACGGGCACCCCCATTTTGGCGGCCGCGGGCGGCGTGGTGGTGGCGCAGGAATACCACCCGGCCTACGGCAACATGATCGAGGTCGACCACGGCAACCAGTTGGTCACGCGGTATGCGCATGCTTCCCGCACGCTCGTCAAGCGCGGCGATCTGGTCCGCCGGGGGCAGAAGATCGCCGAGGTCGGGACCACCGGCCGTTCCACCGGGCCGCACCTGCATTTCGAGGTGCTGGTGCAGGGCGTTCCGCAGGATCCGCAGAAATTCCTGCATGCCGGCACGACGGGCATCCCTGCGGACCAGCGGGTGGCGGCGAAGGCCGCCACGCCTCGCAGGTAAAATCGCGCGCTCCGGAATCGCTGCCCCTGGTTGCATAACTTGCAAGCGGTGGCGGTGGCCCCCATCTGAACCCACTTCATCATTAGGGATTCGGGTCGCGGCACCTGCCCCAGGGCAGGTCGCGGTCCTGTTCGCATGGCCTCCAACTTCCTCACCAAACTATTCGGCAGCCGCAACGACCGGCTCCTCAAGCAATACCGCAAGACGGTGGCCCGCATCAATGCGATGGAGCCCGATTACGAGAAGCTGAGCGACGAAGCCCTGCGCGCCAAGACGGGGGAGTTCCAGGGCCGCGTCGCCAAGGGCGAAGCGCTCGACGATCTGCTGCCCGAGGCCTTCGCCGTCGTGCGCGAGGCCTCCAAGCGCGTGATGAAGATGCGGCACTTCGATGTGCAGCTTCTGGGCGGCATGGCGCTGCACCACGGCAAGATCTCCGAAATGCGCACGGGCGAGGGCAAGACCCTCACCGCGACGCTGCCGGTGTACCTGAACGCGCTGGCCGGCAAGGGCGTGCATGTGGTGACCGTGAACGATTACCTCGCCAGCCGCGACGCGCGCTGGATGGGCCGGCTCTACAACTTCCTGGGCCTGACCGTCGGCATCAACCTGCCGCAGGCGCCGCGCGAGGAAAAGCAGGCCGCCTACGCCGCCGACATCACCTACGGCACCAACAACGAATACGGCTTCGACTACCTGCGCGACAACATGGTCTACGAAGCACGTGACCGTGTGCAGCGCGTGCTGAACTACGCCATCGTGGACGAGGTGGACTCGATCCTGATCGACGAGGCGCGCACGCCGCTGATCATCAGCGGCCAGGCGGAAGACCACACGGCGATGTATGTCGCCATGAACAAGGTCGTGCCGCTGCTCGTGCGCCAGGAAGGCGAAGCCGATCCCCGCACGGGCGAGGGCGTGACCAAGCCGGGCGACTTCACGCTCGACGAGAAGACCCACCAGGTCTTCCTCACCGAGCAGGGCCACGAGACGGCAGAGCGCGTGCTCGCGGACCAGGGCCTGATCGCCGAGGGCGCCTCGCTCTACGATCCCGCCAACATCACGCTGATGCACCACCTGTATGCGGCGCTGCGGGCCAACCACCTCTACCACCGCGACCAGCATTACGTGGTGCAGAACGGCGAGATCGTCATCGTGGACGAGTTCACCGGCCGCCTCATGGCCGGCCGCCGCTGGAGCGAAGGTCTGCACCAGGCCGTGGAAGCCAAGGAAGGCGTGGAGATCCAGGCCGAGAACCAGACCCTGGCCTCGATCACCTTCCAGAACTACTTCCGCCTCTACGGCAAGCTCTCGGGCATGACGGGTACGGCCGACACCGAGGCCTACGAATTCCAGGAAATCTACGGGCTCGAGACCGTGGTGATCCCGCCCAACCGGCCCAGCAAGCGCGACGACCAGCTCGACCGCGTCTACAAGACCACGCGCGAGAAGTACGAGGCCGCGATCCAGGACATCCGCGAATGCCACGAGCGCGGCCAGCCCGTGCTGGTGGGCACGACGTCGATCGAGAACTCGGAAATCATCGACCAGCTGCTGCAGAAGGCAGGCCTGCCCCACCAGGTGCTCAACGCCAAGCAGCACGCCCGCGAGGCGGACATCGTGGCGCAGGCCGGCCGTGCCGGCATGATCACCATCGCCACCAACATGGCGGGCCGCGGCACCGACATCGTGCTGGGCGGCAACATCGAGAAGGAAGTCACGGCGATCGAAGAGGACGAGTCCATCGACGACGCGGCCAAGGAAGCCCGCATCGCCGCGCTGCGCGCAGAGTGGGCCGTGGACAACGAGAAGATCAAGGCCCTGGGCGGCCTGCGCATCATCGCCACCGAACGCCACGAGTCGCGCCGCATCGACAACCAGCTGCGCGGCCGCTCGGGCCGCCAGGGCGATCCCGGCTCCTCGCGCTTCTACCTGAGCCTGGACGATTCGCTCATGCGCATCTTCGCGGGCGACCGCGTGAAGTCGATCATGGAGCGGCTCAAGATGCCCGATGGCGAGGCCATCGAGGCCGGCATCGTCACGCGCAGCATCGAATCCGCGCAGCGCAAGGTCGAGGCGCGCAACTTCGACGTGCGCAAGCAGTTGCTCGAGTATGACGACGTGGCCAACGACCAGCGCAAGGTGATCTACCAGCAGCGCAACGAGATCCTCGACGCCGCGGACCTCTCCGCCGTGATCGCCGGCATGCGCGAAGCCTGCCTGACCGACATCGTGCGCCAGTACGTGCCCGCCGAATCGGTGGAAGAGCAGTGGGACCTGCCTGCGCTCGAGAAGGCCCTGGCCGACGAGTGGCAGATCCGGCTCGCGCTGCAGCAGGAAGTGGAAAGCGCCCAGGCCATCACCGACGACGAGATCCTCGACAAGGTGGTCGCCGCCGGCCATGCCGCGTTCCAGTCGAAGGTGGATCTGGTGGGCCAGGAGAACTTCCACCAGTTCGAGCGCGCCGTGCTGCTGCAGAGCTTCGATTCGAACTGGCGCGACCATCTTTCGGCACTCGACTACCTGCGCCAGGGCATCCACCTGCGCGGCTATGCGCAGAAGCAGCCCAAGCAGGAATACAAGCGCGAGGCGTTCGAGCTGTTCCGCCAGCTGATCGACCAGGTGAAGAACGAAGTCACGCGCATCCTGCTGACCGTGCAGGTGCAGTCGCCGTCGGAGCTGGACCAGGCCGCCGAAGCCCTGGAAAGCCGCGCGGAACAGATCGCCAACGTGACCTACACCGCGCCCACCGAAACCGGCGAACCCGAGGTCACGTTCGACCCCCGGACGCAGCCGGGTGCAGGCGGCAACGATGGCCTCAACCTGCCCGAAGGCGTGCGTGTGGGCCGCAACGACCCCTGCCCGTGCGGCAGCGGCAAGAAGTACAAGCAGTGCCACGGCAAGCTCGCCTGACGGTGCGCTGAAGCCTGCGTCTTCGCTGCATGGGCCGCCGCAATGCGGCCCATGCCACGTCCCGGCGGCGTTGCGGCCCGACCGCTGCGCCCCTTTTCACCCAAGGATTTCCGCATGCCCGTGAACCTCTCCGCTCCCGTTGCCTCCGATCTGCACCCGGTCGCCGGCGTCCGCATCGGCGTCGCCGAAGCCGGCGTCCGCAAGGTGGGGCGCAAGGACGTGACCGTGTTCCTGCTGGACGAAGGCGCCGCCGTCGCCGGCGTCTTCACGCAGAACCGCTTCTGCGCCGCGCCCGTGCAGGTGTGCCGGGAGCATCTGGCCCGCGGCACGCAGATCCGTGCCATCGTGGTCAACACCGGCAACGCCAATGCGGGCACGGGGGCTGACGGCCTCGCGCGGGCCCGTGCGACCTGCGATGCGCTGGCCGCGCAGCTGGGCGTCGATGCCGCGCAGATCCTGCCGTTCTCGACGGGCGTGATCATGGAGCCGCTGCCCCACGACCGCATCATCGCCGGCCTGCCGGCGGCGATCGCCGATGCGCAGCCTGCGCACTGGGGGCGCGCCGCCGAAGGCATCATGACCACGGACACGCTGCCCAAGGCCTTCAGCACGCAGGTGCGGATCGGCGGAGCCACCGTCACCGTGACCGGTATTTCCAAGGGCGCGGGCATGATCCGCCCCAACATGGCGACCATGCTGGGCTTCCTGGCCACCGATGCCCGCATCGCGCCGGAGCTGGTGCAGCCGCTCGTGCGCGAACTCGCCGAGCAGTCGTTCAACCGCATCACCATCGACGGCGACACGTCCACCAACGATTCGTTCGTGCTGATGGCCACGCAGCGCGCGGACCATGCCGCGATCGATTCCCTGGACAGCGCCGAGGGCCAGGCCCTGCGCGCGGCGCTGCGCGAAGTGGCGCAGAAGCTCGCGCAGGCCATCGTGCGCGACGGCGAGGGCGCCACCAAGTTCATCGCCATCCGCGTGGAGGGCGGCCGCACGGCGGAGGAATGCCGCAAGGTGGGCTATGCCATCGCGCATTCGCCGCTCGTGAAGACGGCCTTCTTCGCCAGCGATCCGAACCTGGGCCGCATCCTGGCCGCCGTGGGCTATGCGGGCATCGACGATCTCGACCAGACCCGCATCGACCTGCACCTGGACGACGTGCACGTGGCCGTGCAGGGCGGACGCCACCCCGCCTACCGCGAGGAAGACGGCCAGCGCGTGATGAAGCAGAGCGAGATCACCGTGCGCGTGGGGCTGGGCCGCGGCGAGGCCGCCGACACCGTGTGGACCTGCGACCTGAGCCACGACTACGTGACCATCAACGCCGACTACCGCTCCTGAACGGGGCCCGCCGGGCCGCGCGCGACTTTCCTCCGAACCCATGAACGATCGATTCGAACACCTCCTGCTGCGCGCCGAGCAGCTCATCGACCGCATCGAGTCGGTGCTGCCCCGTCCCCTCGCAGCGCCCGCGGACTGGAACGCCTCCGTGGCTTGGCGCTACCGGCGGCGCGGCGGCGGCCACGGCGCGCTGGAGCCCGTGCGCCACGTCGCGGGCATCGCGCTGGACGACCTCAAGGAGATCGACGCGCAGAAGGAAAAGATCGAGCGCAACACGCTGCAGTTCGTCGAGGGCCGGCCGGCCAACAACGTGCTGCTGACGGGCGCACGCGGCACCGGCAAATCCTCCCTCATCAAGGCCTGCCTCCAGACCTACGCTAGCCGCGGCCTGCGGCTCATCGAGGTGGACAAGGCGGATCTCACCGACCTGCCCGACATCGTGGACGTGGTGGCCGGCCGGCCCGAGAAATTCATCATCTACTGCGACGACCTGAGCTTCGAGGAAGGCGAATCGGGCTACAAGGCGCTGAAGTCGATCCTCGATGGTTCCGTGTCCGCCTCGGCGCCGAACGTGCTGGTGTATGCCACCAGCAACCGGCGGCACCTGCTGCCCGAGTACATGAAGGAAAACCTCAGCTACACGCACACCGAGGATGGCGAGGTCCATCCGGGCGAGGTGGTGGAGGAGAAGATCTCGCTGTCCGAGCGCTTCGGCCTCTGGATCAGCTTCTATCCGTTCAGCCAGCAGGAATACCTGGCCATCGTGGCGCAGTGGTTGTCCGCGCTGGGCGTGCCGGCGCAGGCCATCGAGGCAGCCCGGCCCGCGGCCCTGGTCTGGGCGCTGGAGCGGGGCTCCCGCAGCGGGCGCGTGGCCTACCAGTTCGCCCGCGACTTCGCGGGCCGTGCCCATGGCTGAGGCCCGCGAAGCGCCCGCCGGCGCCACGCCGCGCAAGCACACCGAAGTGGCCGTGGGCATCCTGTTCCGCGGCGACGGCGCAATGCTGCTGTCCACCCGCCCGGCAGGCAAGCCGTACGCGGGATACTGGGAGTTCCCGGGCGGCAAGCTGGAGGCCGGGGAGACCGTCGAGCAGGCCCTGCGCCGGGAACTGGTCGAAGAGCTGGGCGTCACCATCGGCCCCGCTGCGGTCTGGAAGGTGACCGAGCACGACTATCCGCACGCGCTCGTGCGGCTGCACTGGTGCAAGGTGCACGCCTGGACCGGTGAATTCGAGATGCGCGAAGGCCAGGCCATGGCGTGGCAGCAGTGGCCGCTGGAGGTGTCGCCGGTGTTGCCCGGGGCGTATCCGGTGCTGCAGTGGCTGGCCGAAGAGCGTGGCCTGCCATTCGATATCAATTTGCTACAAAAACAATAGCAAACTATTCAATGAATCCGGCGGCATGGAGCATGAAACACCCCAAACCGCCTGTTGAGGGGGCTCAATGCTCCCGGGGCGGTGGCTGGAGGTGGTCGCCGAACCCGTCCTCGTCCGGGGGAGCCTCGGCAGGCATGCGGAAGTCCTCGGAAGCCCAGGCCCCGAAATCGATCTGCTGGCAGCGATCGCTGCAGAACGGGCGGTAGGGGTTGGCGGGCGCGTACAGGCTCTTGCCGCCGCAGGTGGGGCAGTCCACCCACAGCGCACGGTGCGGGGCAGCGGCCCCTTCCTGGCGGGGATCGTCGTCTTGGCTTGGCGGCATGGGACTCCTGAAGCGGTGGGTTCCGGCCGTCCTCACGCGCAGAGCGTGAGTTCGAACGCGGCGTCTTCCTGCACCGACTGCAGTTTGCCGTCGGTCTCCTGCCGCATGAGCCGCACGGAAACTATGAGGCGATTGCCGCTGATCTCCGGCACCATGTTCCACGCCGGGTCGATCCGCAACCGCAGGAGCTGGAAGGTACGGCCCTGGGGCAGGGTCTGCTGGAACTGGCCATGGTCGGCGGCCACTTTCTGCGGCACGCCGGAGTCGCGCAGCAGCTTCAGCAGAACGTAGAGCGATTCGGCCAGCGGGGCGAGGTGGTTGGCCCAGCCTTCCAGGTCACGCTGGCGCTTGTCGGGGGAGTGGTGCTGCCATGCGTAGTACGCCGGCAGGTCGAAGCCGCAGGTGCCGCCGGGAATGCCCACCCGGCTGCGGATGCTCATCAGCCATTCGTTCTCCGTGAGCGCCTGGCCCGTCTTGCCGGTCTGCGCATTGAGGGCGGAGAAACAGTGGTCCAGCTGCGCGATGACGCTGTCGAGCACGGCCTCGGAGATCGAGGGGTTGCCGCGATAGCCGTCGAGCTGGTGGCGGTGCTTTTCGAGGTCCTTCAGAACGTCGGTCTTCAGGTCGGCCCGGGCCGCCACATCCATGATCTCGAACAGGGTCACCAGCGCGAAATGGTGGTCCAGAGGATGGGGGCGGGGAATCAGCTCGCCCAGGCGCCGGAAGAGCTGCTCCAGCCGCAGGTAGGTTCTGAGGCGTTCGTTGAAAGGGTATTCGTAAAGGATCACGCTGCAGGGTTCCTGGGGGCACACGGCTGGCGCTGCCAGCTTCGCGCGTCCGATATCTCCTGCATCATAGCCCGAAGCCATCGGCGATTCGCCGTACCTCCGTCCGCAGCGTTTCAAGAGGTATTCCATCGTTGTGCAACACCAGGTCCGCGATGGACCGCCGCACGGCGCGCGGTGCCTGCGAGGCGATGATGGACTCCACCACCTCCCGCGCCAGGCCATTGCGGGCCTGCACGCGGGCCACCTGCGTGGCTTCCGAGCAGTCCACCACCAGGATACGGTCCAGCACCGGAGGCCAGCGGGGGGACTCGGCCAGCAATGGAATGTCGAAAACGACCACCCGCGCGCCCGCCAGCGCGGCCTGCTCCGCTGCGGCATGGATGGCCTGCCCGACCACCGGGTGGACGATGGCTTCCAGCCGCTGGCGCGCACCTGCATCGCGGAAGGCCAGCTCGCGCATGCGGGCCCGATCCATGGCGCCGTCGGTACCGATCAGGCTGTCGCCGAAAGCGGCCCGGATGGCCGGAATGGCGATGCCACCTGCGGCCGTGGCGGCCCGTGCCATCTGGTCCGCATCGATCAGCGCGGCCCCGAAGCCTTCCAGCCACTGGCCGACCGTCGTCTTGCCGCTGCCGATGCCGCCCGTGAGGCCCAGCCTCAGGGCGGGCAGGCGGCTGCTGGGGGACGTCACAACCCGAGCGTTCCCAGGATGGTCCGCATGACGTTTTCGGGCCCGAACAGCATGGCGGTCAGCCCGGCACCCACCAGGAAGGGGCCGAAGGGGATGTAGCCGCCTTCGCGCAGGCCCTTGCCGAGCTTCATGCCGATGCCGATCACCGCGCCGATCACCGACGCCATCAGGATGATGGGCACGAGGGCCTGCCAGCCGAACCAGGCGCCCAGCGCCGCGAACAGCTTGAAATCGCCATATCCCATGCCTTCCTTGCCCGTCGCCAGCTTGAACCCCCAGTACACCGCCCACAGCGACAGGTATCCGGCCGCCGCTCCGAAGAGGGAGTCGGGCAGGGGCACGGCGGTCCACTGGAGTGCCGCGGCCAGCAGGCCGGCCCACAGCAACGGCAACGTGATGTCGTCGGGCAGCAGCGTGGTGTCCCAATCGATGAACGCCAGGGCAACCAGCGCCGCCGAAAACCCGCACCATGCCGCCGCCGTCGGCGTAGCGCCCCACCGCCATGCACAGAAGCCGAACAGCAGACCCGTGGCGAGTTCGACCGCCGGGTAGCGCGGGCTGATGCGGGCCTTGCAGGCAGCGCACCGGCCCCGGAGCCCGATATAGCTCAGCACCGGGATATTCTCGAACCACCGCACCTCATGGCCGCATGCCGGGCACCGCGAGCGCGGAGTCCAGAGATTGAAGGTGTCCGCAGGGGGCTCAGGAGGGGGCGGAGCACCGGTCGCGGCAGTGGATTGGGAGCGCAGGTAATCCGCGCACTCGGCCGCCCACTGGCGCTCCATCATCCGCGGAAGGCGGTGGATGACGACGTTGAGGAAACTGCCGATCAACAGACCGACGAGGCCGAACACCGCGGCCTCCAGCCAGGGCTCGAAACCCATCAGACCACCTGGCCCAGCTTGAAGATGGGCAGGTACATCGACACCACGATGCCGCCGATGATGGTTCCCAGGAACACGATGATGATCGGCTCCATGAGGCTCGAAAGACCGGCGACCATTTCATCGACTTCTTCTTCGTAGAAGTCGGCCGCCTTGCCGAGCATGTGGTCGATCGAGCCGGATTCCTCGCCGATGGCGCACATCTGGATCACCATGGACGGGAACACGTTCGCGTTGCCCATGGCCGCGGTCAGGCTCGTGCCCGTGGAGACTTCCTGCTGGATCTTCTCGGTGGCAAGGGCATAGACCGAATTGCCGGAGGCGCCGCCCACGGAGTCCAGCGCTTCCACCAGCGGGACGCCGGCCGCGAACATCGTGGACAACGTCCGGGTCCAGCGGGCCACGCAGGACTTGTCGATCAGGGAGCCGAAGACCGGCAGGCGCAGCAACACCCGGTCCATGAACATCTGCATCTTCTCGCTGCGGCGCCACGCCTGCAGGAAGAAATAGAACCCGCCGCCCAGGACGCCGAAGATGAGCCACCACCATTTGACGAAGACCTCGCTGACCGCCATCACGAACAGCGTCGGTGCCGGAAGATCGGCCCCGAAGGAGGTGAACACTTCCTTGAAGGCCGGGATCACGAAGATCATGATCACCGTCACCACGACGAAGGCCACGATGATCACGGCCGTCGGATACATCAGCGCCGAACGGATCTTGGACTTGATGGCTTCGGTCTTCTCCATGTAGAGCGCCAGGCGGTCGAGCAGCGCTTCGAGAATACCGGCGGCTTCGCCGGCCTCGACCAGGTTGCAATACAGGCTGTCGAAATACCGGGGGTATTTGCGGAAGGCCGCGTTGAGCGAGGTTCCGGTTTCCACGTCGGCCCGGATATCGTTGAGCAGCTTGGTGACGCTGGCGTTGGTGTTGCCCCGTCCCACGATGTCGAAGGACTGCAGCAACGGTACGCCCGCCTTCATCATCGTGGCCATTTGCCGCGTGAAGAGTGCGATGTCCTTCGGCTTGATCTTCTTGCCGCTGCGCATGCGGCGCTTCTTGATCTTGGTCGGGAGCACGCCCTGGCGCCGCAGGGTGGCCTGGACCTGGTTCTCGCCCACGGCGCGCACTTCGCCCCGGACGATCTTGCCGTGGCGGTCCTTGCCTTCCCACTCGAAAACGAAATCCTTGATGTCCCTGGATGCGGCGGTTGCCATGGCGGCCTCTTGAGGTGGTTGCAGCTTGTTATTCGTTGGTCACGGCCAGCACCTCTTCGAGGGAGGTCAGGCCCTGCTTGGCCTTGTGGAGTCCTGATTCGCGCAGGCTCCGCACGCCTTCCGCACGTGCCTGCGCCGCAATCTCCAGCGCGCTGCCGTCGCGCAGGATGATGCGTTGGATTTCTTCGGTGATCGGCATGACCTGGTAGATACCGACCCGGCCCTTGTATCCGTTATTGCAGGCGGAGCACCCTACCGGCCGGTAGGTCACCCAGGTTCCGTCGATCTCTTCGTCCTTGTAGCCGGCTTCCAGCAGGGTTTCGTGCGGAATGTCCGCCGGCGCCTTGCAGGCGGGGCACAACCGTCGCGCGAGCCGCTGCGCCGTGATCAGGATCACGCTCGAAGCGATATTGAAGGGCGCGATGCCCATGTTCCGCATCCGCGTGAGCGTGGTGGGGGCATCGTTGGTGTGCAGCGTGGACAGCACCAGGTGACCCGTCTGGGCCGCCTTGATGGAGATGTCCGCCGTCTCCAGATCGCGGATTTCCCCCACCATGATGATGTCGGGATCCTGCCGCAGAAAAGACTTCAGCGCGGTAGCGAAGGTCAGCCCCGCCTTTTCATTCACGTTGACCTGGTTGACGCCGGGCAGGTTGATTTCCGATGGATCCTCTGCCGTGGCGATGTTGACGCCCGCTTTGTTCAGCAGGTTCAGGCACGTGTAGAGCGACACGGTCTTGCCGGACCCGGTGGGCCCCGTCACCAGAATCATTCCGTAGGGCCGACCGATGGCGTGCAGCAGTCGCTCTTTCTCCTCGGGGTCGTAGCCCAAGGCATCGATCCCCATCTTGGCGCTGCTCGGATCCAGGATACGGATCACGATCTTTTCGCCGAACAGGGTGGGCAGCGTACTGACCCGGAAATCGATGACCCGGTCCGGACCGACCTTGAGCTTCATGCGCCCATCCTGGGGCACGCGTTTCTCGGAGATGTCGAGCCGCGAGATCACCTTGATGCGCGAGGCCAGCTTTTCCTTGATGGCGACGGGAGGCGACGCGATCTCCCTCAGTTCGCCGTCGATGCGGAAGCGGACGCGATAGTTGTGTTCGTAAGGCTCGAAGTGCAGGTCGGACGCGCGCATGTTGAACGCGTCCAGCAGCATCTTGTGCAGGAATTTGACGATGGGAGCGTCTTCGACATCGTTCGTGCCCGAGTCCGCTGGATCGGGAGCTTCCTGTACGGAAACGTCGTCGAATTCGAAGTCGGCACCACCGGACAGGTTCTCCATGGATTCCGCCACCGACTTCGTCGTGGCATCCACCAATTGGTTCAGCTTATCGTATTCAGCAATGATCCAATCCACCCCCATCTGCGTGGTGAATTTGATCTTTTCGGCGGCTTCCTGATCGGTCGGATCCGCCGTGGCGACGATCAGGCGATTGTTGCGCTTGTTGAGCGCGACCACCCGGTAGGCCTGGCAGATCTTTCCATCCAGCAGGTCCTTGGGCAGCCGCTGAACATCGATGGCGTCGAGATCCAGCAGCGGCGCACCGAATACCGAGGAGACCGTGTGGGCAAGATCCGCTGCGGAGACCACTCCGGAACTGGTGAGCTCGGCGATGAAACTGGTCTTGTTGGCGCGAGATTTCCGAAAAACCTCTTCTGCAGCCTGCTGACTGAGCTTTCCCGCGGACATCAATGCCCGCCCCAATCCGGGCAAAGCGATTACGTTTCCCTCTCGCAGGGCGGTATCGACAGCGGCCATGTAACCAGCAGAATCTTGTGGATGGAAAAGGAAACCATCCTATCATCGCGCTAGGGCAATAGGCTACAAGGGGTGGAGTGGATGCAAGGAAACCACGCTGCCTGTGGATTCAATTGAAACTGGTCGGGGTGAGAGGATTCGAACCTCCGGCCTCTACGTCCCGAAGGCCATGGCACTCGCCTTAGGGGACTGCTCCAGAGGGGTCTTCCCTCTAGAGAGGCGAATCATAACCTGCTTCCAAGCGCATCTGAACGAAAGTAGGTGAAGAGGTGGCTGGAACAAATTTGGAACAGATTTCGGCTGCTCTTTTTCCGCGCCATGGAGGTGTATCGCCAGCAGATTTGACTGGCCGGCGGCGTCAAGGGGGGATGCGGTGCGGGTTGGCTGATGCCTCGTAGGCCGACTCGTGCGAAGAAGCGCTGCATATCGGCGATGCCTGAAGTCGTGCGGCCAATCCATGAAGCGACGCTTCACCCCAGGTGGCTTCATAGTGAGCTCTCAATGTGGAGCCCGCAGATGCAAGCCCAAAGCCCCCCTTCAGCGCTGGTCGCGACATTCAAGCGACCGGTAACCGGCGGTCGCCTTGTGCGGCGGCGACCTGGATTTGCAGGCCGCCCGGCGCTCCAGGCTTGGCTGTGCCATTCGAACCCACTTTGACGCATCGAGGTTCTGCTCCTGTGCGTCCCGTGCTGTTCTTGGACCTAGACGACACGTTGTGTCTCAATGCCCCCTACGGTGGGTTGCATGCGCGGCAGGCTGTGCGTGTCCCTGGGAACGCGCCGCCGGACTTTTATGAGCGCCTGTTCGCGCCGGGCGCGGTCGCTTTCATGAACACGCTGCTCGACGAGTTTCAGCCCGGCATCGTGCTGACAACGAGTTGGCTTGCACTGCTGGAGCGTGAGGACTTCATCGAGATTTTTTGCCGCACGGGTTTGCAGAGGGTCGCGAACGCCTTGCACGCGCACTGGGACGCCCCTAGCAATAGAGGGACTTCACGTGTGGAAGCGATAGATGCCTGGCTCGCCCGGTATCACGAGGAGGGGCAGCCAGTCCTCATTCTTGATGACGTGATTTCTGGCGAAAGCCTTATCGGCTCATTTCACGAGGGCTGCGGCCGCGCTGTACTGTGTGAAGTGGACCAGGGGTTGAACGAGGGACATCTGAACCTGGCCCGACAAGCCCTTAAACGCCCCTATGTCAATAGCCAGCCGTGGCTCTAGTTTGGCAAACAAAACGAGCGATTCTTCTGGAAATCCCGCACGTGGGCACCATAACCGCACGCACTTTCGGCTTCAGTAGGTGTCTGGAGATGTGTAGTAAGTAAGAGTCCGATATCCGCTGCTTTAACGAAGCCCCGCTGTACCTGTACTGCTCGGGTCAGTTGGTTCCGGGCAATCAACTGCGTAAGCGGCGCAATGCCGGACCCGGCAACGGCTGCATCGTGCACCATCAGGAACCACGAGAGTCTAGCTGGAATGGATGCAACCCGGAGTTGCCCCAAGGTGGTCGACGAATCTGACTGCTCGTCCGAAGCGATGACCTCCGCACTTTAGATATCACAGTCTCAACGCGATTTTCACGATGTGTTTTCTGGGCATGTACGAAAAGCACCTTATGGCGCTCTTGATATGCCAACGAATGTCACCGGTAGACGAGCGCTGGCAACTCCTTTGTCTTCCTCTCTCAGCTAAGGTTTGGCCAATCTTCCGGAACCAGGGCTGGCGGCTTTCGCCACGGGTCCTCGACTAGCGCTGCCTGGAACCAGTCCTCGCGCAGGTTGGCGTGCTCGGTGACGATAATTTGGAAACCCGGAGCCTCCTTCTGCGTGAACTCGAGCAGGAAACTGAAGAGCCGTCGTACTGCAACAACGTCGGCGTCTTCTTCGGTTTTGTCTACATCGCCTCCTGCCGCCTTGTAGAGCTCAACTGTCGGGAAGTAGACCTGCGTGGGCTGGTCAATCAGCAGGAAACGCGGAATGGGCCGGTCGTTCTTGGCTGCGAACCAATGCAGCGCGAGCAATGCGGAAAGGTGGTAGGCCAGATGGTTTTCACCACCGCCAGACTTGCTCATCGGTATGCTGCGTTCAAGTCTGTCGAAGGTGACGGTTAGATTTTTCAAGTCGAACCGGGCGGGGTATATCTTGAACTCGCCTTCGAGCTTGTCGATATACTTGGTGACTTGCGTCGAGATATTGTTAAGTATCGAATCAAGTCGGTCTTGGCTGTTGTCCGCATCAATTTTGCTCTCTAAGTCCGCGACCTTGGCCTGCAGCCTGCGGTTCTCAGCCTGAAGGCTTTCCAACTCAGAATCAGGTGTCAGCCCTTCCAAGAACAAGCTAACCCGGCCGACGACGCGTGCAGCGGCGTTGTTTCTTGAGCCCATCTGGGCGAGGAGTTCATTCGCCGAAATCGCGGCGGCAAGCTCCACCTCTTTGGTTTCGATGGTTGCCGAAAGGTCTCGAACCTTCTGTTCGTTTTCGGCGATGTAGGCGTCGAGCTGTGGCCGTTCGCCAAGGACGATATCCAACTCCTTGTCCAGGGTTGTCAGTTCTGCCAGCAGAACCGTTGCAATCGGTGACTCCATCGAAAGATTGGCCTCGCAGAACGGCCATTGCCACTCCCCGGTTGCGGGGTTCTTGGGAAACGCCTTAATGGATGCCAGTCTGTCGCGCTGCTCCGCGGCCTCGCTCTGGAACCCGTTGGCCTTCTTTGCGTACTGTTGAGCCGCATCCGTTCTTGCTTGGACGTCGCGACGTTCCTTGCGGAGGTCCAGAATTTCACTCTCAAGCCTTCCGACCCGACTCGTATCTGCGTCCGGCACCGAGGTGGGGCGCCAGCGTAGCGCTCCGCGCAGTGAATCGATGATTTCCGATGGGGATTCAGAATCCTGTCGCTGCCCAAGGATGCTGACCGCCTGAGCTTCGGAGTACAGGCTGATAGCTCTTTGTTGCGAGGTATCAACGTTGTTTTTCGCCTGCTCCAACAACTTATTGGATAACTTCAAATCGCGTTGAACAGCTCTGAGTTTTGCTTCGAGTTCGTATCTGTCTTGCGACGATACCCCCAGCAGAATTGGCAGGGTGTCCTTGATTGCCTGAGGCTGGAACGGCTCGTTTTGCCGATAGAGCAAGATGTCTTTGTTGGCAACCAGCGTTTGCTTCTGGAAGAGGTAGTACAGTGTGTGCTTTACGTTGGCGTCGTAAGTTGCTCTCGTGTTATTGGTCGGGACGTCAATGCGATTTTCCGGAATGCCAAGCAAGCGCGTAAGCAACGACTCCACTGCATCGTCGTCTGCATTCTGTTGAAGTTCGTTAAAGTCGGGAATGGCGATAGCGACCCCACGCCGGTACATCGCGATACTGCAGCTCTCGCCGCCGTGGGGAGGCGACGGCTTGGCGACGAAAACCTGTTCGTTTTCAAACTGGAAGAGAACAGAGTACCAGGCAACCTTGTCCCGAATGACGCCCTCGGCTACGTTGAAGGACGACCTGCCCATGCAGTACTCGATGATGTCGGACAGCGCGGACTTGCCTGTTGATGACCGGCCGGTGATGACGTTCAACCCATTGAGGTGAAAAGGCAGGTCTCGCCTGTCACCGTTCTTGCTGTACAGGTGTATCGATTTTATTTTCAAGGCCTGACTCCCAATGTTGTGTAAACAGTCACGCGGTCATCGATGCGTGCGAACTCTTTCCCAATAAAGCGCGAAACTCTCTGGCAAGAAACGGACTCTGTTGTCCCGGTGTCAGACTTTCGGACCATGTTAGGCACAGCTCTAAAACTGCCTGCATCCGTTATCTCAATGCATTGCCTCTCCAGCAACATGCCCAAGGCCTCCAGGGTGTACGGGACCAAATCAGAGGCTCTCTTGGGGAAATTCACCAGTACCTCTTGGTTCATCTCAATCACGCGCAGTAACTGACTGCGATTGCCCGCAGCCAGGGTTTCGCGAGTCTCCTTGTGCAAGCACAATGGCAACACGAGAAACGTGAGAGAGAACGGCATACCATCGTGGCTGAGGTCGCCATGGCCCGTGATGGCTCTGTGCAAGAGTAGGCCGCAGAACGCTGGGTTGAAGAGGTTGCGGATTTCTACAGGGCGGTGGTTCCACGCTTTCAACGCTTAACTCCCAAGGCTTCATCCAGTCTGTCTAGAAATCGTGGGTGCCACCAAACCTTTGGTTTTGGCATGAAGTTTGCCAATATGTGGAAGCCTCCCCGAATGACGTAAGGCTCAGAGACTCGCTCGCGGATGCGTAAGGAGGCAATGTTTCCGCTCTCCAAGTCGGCCCATCTGTAGAGCTCTCGCCCGGCCTCTTGCAGCAAATCTTCGGCAGTTGTTTCGTCGAGGGTTTCGAACACGACGTCCTTGTAGCGGGACCATTCATCCACCAAACGCTCTTCGTAGTCCTCAATCTCGCCGGAAATGAGCAAGCTCTCGCGCGCCCAGGATGACCGCTGCTCAAACGCACGGTAGTAGTCGAGGATGGCGTTCCGTATCCGCGCGGAGCCAATGCCAATCTCCCGAAGCTGGCGCACAAACATGCGGGAGTCTGTGTCGACCAAAACACCCCCAGCCGGCTCTGCCTTCCGGAACGTGATTGGAAGGTTGTCCTCTTGATACTCGCTGTTAATTGCGGCTAGCTTGTCCGAGACTTCGAACCCTGTGATGGCGGTTTCTCGTTCGCGCGTGAGCAACTTGATGGTCAGGTCGCTCCACCAACCTTCAAGGCGCTCAAAAACCGCTTGACGGTTTTCTCGTTTCACCACTCTCATCAAATCCATGATGAGCGGGGGCAAGTCCTCAATTCGCGGGCTTGACTCGAAGATGCTTATCCTCGACAGGAAGTCGGTGCGCTCATTCTCTGGCAGTTCACCGAACTCTTTTGCGATTCCTAGGATTAGGGCGGATGTGGTTTCCGCAAGTGCGTCTTCAGCGAGCTTCAGGAGCGATTGGTCGACGGGCAGTGTCGGAGCTCCCGGCCGGAAGTGGCTGAGGAATGACGACGCCGAAATCGTGGCTGTGGTGAAGAGGAAGAACTTCAGATTTGAAGTGATTCGACCTTCGCGTTTATAGGCTGCAAGCCACACGCGGACTGACTTCCAGAAGTCGACGCCAAGGTCTGCGAGGCGTTCACCCTCAGCCTTGTGCTTCAGGGAGCCCAGACTCTTTTTGCCGTCGGCATCAATGAAATCCAGGTCGTCGTCCTTCTCTATAAGGACGGCCGTCGATTCGGGCAGCTGCAGTATCTTGAGCAGCGCGAATCTAGGCTGGTAGATGTAGCCCAGCCCTTGCTCCCCAGCAGAGAACTTGTTCTTGTCGTTCATCTGTACCTCCGGTTGCCGCCGCATCGGTGCTTTTGGACCTTCCCCACCAGCACGCGGCGTTTCTTTTTGTAAGCGCCGACTATACGGCTTATATGAGCCAGCCTGCGACAGTGGGAATGCTGCGGCGACATCGGTCACTGCATGTGAGGAGCGGCCAGCGTCTATGCGAGGTTATCGTGGTTGAGCTGCTCGATGCAGGTCGTGCTCTGGTTCGGTTGGCGGCCCTTGGCTGGAGTTCGCTGTCGGACTGGGATAGCCATGCTTTATGGTGGAGTTGTCACTCGAGGGGTGGTTTCGTCAGCTCCAACGGTACTTGGAGGTACCGCAACCTATCAACCCGCGCTGAACTGGTCATGTGCGGCAAGGGCCGTTTGAGCTGGGTGACGTTTTTTTGGTCGAGAGCAGGCCAGATGCGAGTGGATAGTGCGCCTCTCACCCAGTGCTGATGCCTATGCTGTCGGCTATGATGCGTCCTAAGGACGCATCATAGCCGACAGCAGGATTCTTGTCAAATTTCGGGAATTTACAGAACTCTCATCACAGGTTAGCATCCGCGTCCTTAGGACGCGGATGCTAACCTGTGAGTGAAAAATCAATACTCCCCGAGCTCGTCAGGCCTATCCAGGAGCGGCTGGGGACGTGGGAGCGCCCCGTTGTAACTGGGTACGAACTGGGTGTTCTGGCCTCGACCTATGCTGAAAACCGTGCCATTTCGCTGCATGTGTACGCGGAACTGGTCCGCGTGCTTACGTCCTTCGGGCTGATTTCACCGGCAAAGGAATTCAAGCCGGGCTCGGTCTTCCATCTTTTTGGGCGAAACAAGCCGCTGCCCATGGAGGTGGCCTGCTCGGTTGACCCGTTTGCCTATGTGAGCCATCTCAGTGCCATGGAGTACCACGGCATCACAGACCGGTTTCCTAAGGTCCTATACCTGTCCACGCCGCCGGCCCAGGAATGGAAAGAGCAGGCAGAGGCACGCATGGACAAGGACCTCAAAGAATTCAAAAAGGACTACCTAGCGGCCAAGCTGCCAGCGTTGAGATTTCAAAAGTTTGAGCGTGTCGGTGGCGTGCGGGTTGAATTGATGCGTCGTTCGCATCGGGGTGCCTTCAAGACCATCAAGTCTCCGTCTATTCGTGTGGCAATGGTCGGGCGAACCTTCTTGGACATGCTTCGTGAGCCTGAATCGTGCGGGGGCATGCTACATGTCGTCGATACCTATCGCGAATATGCAGGTAAGTATTTCAAACTCATCCTTGACGAAGTGAGCAAGCATGGGACGTTGATTGAGAAGGCCCGGGCTGGCTACTTGTTGGAAAAGGTATGCGGCAGGGTTGACCCAGTGATTGATGGTTGGGCTTCCACGGTTCAGCGGGGAGGCTCTCGAAAATTGGACCCGCAAGCGGAATACGCGCCATTTTTCTCGGAGCGGTGGGCACTATCGGTCAACGTTCCTTCGTTGGACGGTCCGCAACTTGAGTCTGATGCGTTATGAACGAAGTAGAAATCGAAGCATGGGTTGCACAGGCCCCACAGGGGCAGCAAGGTTTCAGAGAAGCGGTGCACACCATCCTCGACAGCATTGGCCACTCCCAGAACCTGAGTGCCAAGATGGTGATGAAGGGTGGCCTGCTACTGGCTATCCGCTATGACAGCTCTCGATTTACCCGTGACCTCGACTTTTCCACCAGAGAACGGTACACGGCAGAAAGTGCTGATGCGATTTTGGCGGAACTGACGGATGGGCTGGTTTCTGCAGAGGACCGCCTGCCTTATGCGACGGCGTGCCGTCTTCAGTCCCACAAGGTTCAGCCGAAGGGCGAAAACAAGACCCATCACAGCTTGGCGCTGAAAATCGGGTTCGCCAATCGCAGCAATGCGGCTGCCATGGTCCGTTTAGAGGCCGGGACGTCGCCACAGGTTGTGGAAATCGACTACAGCTTCAACGAGGCAGTCTTTGATGTGGAGGTACTGGAACTGGATGGGGGCGCAACCATTCATTCCTACACTTTGAACAACGTACTGGCTGAGAAGATGCGCTCACTACTTCAACAGCCCATTCGAAAGAGAAACCGCCGACAAGATGTTTACGACATCTGGCTATTGCTGGAGTCGGGACCTGCGCTTAGTACTGAAGAGCTTGCCAAGGTTCACGAAATGTTGGTGGCGTCATGTGGCTCAAAAGGAATTGTCCCGAACGCCGAATCCATGGAAGCCGATGCGGTGGTTACCATGGCCCGCAGCGGCTACCAAGACTTGGCCTCCGATGTGGACGGTGACCTGCCAGCATTCGACGACGCGATGAGTCGGGTGGTGTCCCTGTATCGCAGCTTGCCTTGGTGAGTCCGCTCGGACGGAGATGAGAAAAGTACCAGGCCCTTGCTGGCTCATAGAAATTTGGGTGTTCTGACTTCCGGTCTAGCCGCCTGAAAGCATCTTGTTCAGTTTCCCCCTGTTGCGAGACATGGCATCCTCAGCAATTGAAAGATGCCTAGAAGGTCGAGCCGGCCGGGGCTGTTTGACCGTCGGCGTTGCAGAGCAAGCGAGAAGTCCATTTGCTGGCGGGCGAAGTGTTTGGTCTAGCCATTCATAAAAAACTTGAGAGTGCCAGTAGACGCGACCCCCGATGTCGACTGAATGCGGCATGCGCCCGCTCTTCTGCCAGTTTTCTAGCGTTCGGATGCTCACGTCCAGAATCTTTGAAACTTCCAGTCGAGACATAGGTCGGAGACAGCACTCCGATGCCGAGTTTGAAGAGTGAGCGATATTGGTGATGGGGAGCATGACGTTCTCTAGAGGAGGTTGGAGCAATGTGTAGCAACGACCGCCATCCTCTAAAACGTTTGGTTTAAGCGCTCGGTGCTCCCGGTGTGAAAATTTGCGCTGAATTCTTGCTCGAAGGTCGTGGAAGCGCCGTGATTTCCTCCCAAAGGCTAAATTCGCTCGCTATAAATTTCTAAAAAGTTAGTCGTCGGGGGCGCGTCGCGCCCGTGGGTGCCAAGATTGTGGGAGTGGAGAATTCTGCGGAGTCCCCTGGTTGTTCAGAGTTGTAGGTAGGCAGCAGTCATGTATATGCACTGTCAATACCCAAGACGTGAAGCCCGACTTCATGAAGGGTGGTCGCATAGTGGCTCTCAATGCGGGGCCTTCATGCAAGAAAGAAATTCATCGAACCAACACGCTGCGGCGTTCTCACGTCCCGTCGTCGTCACCATCAACGCGGTAGATGGTCGCCAAGAGACCATTCAACTGTTGCCGGCCGGTCAAGTCGGCCATCAGTTCGAGGCCATCATGGGCTTGGACCATGCACCCGTATTGCCGCAACGGGTGCTGCTGCCGTGCCCTCCATCGAACTGGGACATCGCCTTCGTGATGGTCCTCGCGGCAGCTACGGAGCCTGCCATTCCGACCATACCGTTTGTTCAGCCGAATGAGTGGCGCAACGCCTCGGTGGTGTTGCCTGACTTCGATGGAGTAGAAGGTGCCAAGGTCCGCGTGGCCATCGATAGCCAAACCTGGGTGGCAAGTTTGTCGGGGGCCGAGCGCGCGGAAGCGCAGATGCTGGTACCTGAGGGGGCAATGCGTTACATGACGGTCGGCTGGATACTCGCGGAGATGTCTTCGAGGCTCATCCTGCGGCAACCCGGGTTCGAGGCCCGTCTCGCGAGTCACTCTCGTCGGTTGAGCCGGCGCTAAAAACTTCTTTGCCGTTGCCGTCTAGACATTGGCAACAGCGTCTGACCCTACGCGGGCGACGCGTGATAGTCCTAGAGCCCCCGCTGAACCGTACGGCACCCATTGGCGCAACCGCTGCCGCGAAGGAAAGTCTTGATGCCTTTCTGCGTGGTTTCGAACTGCGAGGCTCACTCCCCAACTGTGTCGGGCAAGGGGGCTATGCGACGTCGAAGTAGGCTTCATCCCATCGCCGACCGCGACCAGACCTGGCTCTACACCGATGGCGCGCAAATTGGGGTTCAAAGGGGCGGCTCTGGACATGGGTATGCCGTCATGCTTCAAGTGAACAGACACAAGCTACCACCGGCCGTACGACGCCGTCGTGCCCAAGAAATTCCAGGGGTGCAACTCCTCGAATTTGCGGAGGCATTACACGCGCAAGGGCTGCTACGGCGCAGTGTGCTTTTTAAGCTGCGGTCACTTGGAAAAAAGGCCGCAATCAGGACCGACCTGCGTCGGCGCAAATAACTGTCGATATGCCTGGGAGCAGATGCTGATAGCCGTCCCATCAACGGTGGGTCGCCGCCAGTTTTGACGTCAAAAGACGTGTAGCTGCATATCGTGTCGACGCCAATTCTGTAGGTGGTGGAGTTCTAGAAATTCCCAGCCATCAAATAGACTGTTGACGAAAGTTCCTGCTATTGAAGCACTAAGAATTTGAGTCTTGCCGTATCTGGACTTGTAGGAAATGTAAGGTTGGAGGAGATATCGCTGCGTAACCTGTGGCTATTGAGTCTCTAAGACTAATGCGGATTTCCCCCAAATTTTGATGACAAAATTTCGTGTAGTGACTACCACGGTTGGGAGTGAAGTACGACTTCATGGTCTTGCCAGAGGTGCTTCATGCGCGCTACGTTGATAGTGCCTTGCAGGAAAAACGCGCAGGCAGAAAATGCAAGACTCTAATGTAAGAAAGCGAGATGCGGGCTACGCACACGTTCAAGTACCCGATGACTTCCCTAGGTCTGGCGGGCAAAATACTCTCCCTGGAGCGCAACCAAAGCTTAACGCCGAGTACCGAAATGGTCGATTTGTTGTTGGTCCATCGCTCTATGAGTTGCAGATGCGCTATACCGTGTGTCTCGAATATACAAAGGTGCTTCCGGAGTATTGTTTAGACCTGCATGCTCGCCATCCCGACTGGAAAATCAGCAAGGTCTTGGAACATACAGGACGCTCGTTGGCGCGGCGGCATCAGCGTATGAGTGGCTTGGAAATCGACTGGATAATTGAAAAATTGGCTGTCGCGCTCGATTGGGAGTTGGAGGCTGGTGTACTTTGGCGTGGTCGTTCTGGTTTTTGAAGCTGAAACAAGTCAACTATCTCGAAGCGCGTGCAGCCGCCCGAAAAAAGGAGCGCCTTGTCAGGCGCTCCATGAATCACTCGTTGCTCGAGGTTGACGGCTTGCCCACATCACTGCCAACCGTCACTGCGGCGAACAAGTCTCGAAACCAGTTCGCACTCTCGGGAGAGTCGCCAGGTCTGCTTTCGTTGTACAGAAATGCGACAAAAGTCTGAACATCCCGCGACACTTCCGGCAGCGACTGCGGCATGAACGGACCCACGGCAGGGTCCTGGCGCATCTTCTCCATCTCACGATACAGGTACATATCGCGCGCCAGTGGTTGTGGCCGTGCGAGGTCCTGCAGCGTAAGTACACCGGCATAGGCTAGTACGGTGACGCGCGGCAACTGGAGATACCCGGCAGCTTTGGTGAACACGTCAGGCTGTGCCGTGCGGATGTCGGCGCTCGCGTTCTGCCATTGTGCAAAGCGGCGGTAGCTCACGCCGAGTTGGCGAGCGAGCGAAGCTAACGTATCGCCGCGTAGGTGTGCTTCTTGAATAAGCATCTGAATCAGCGGTGGCGGGCGCACTGTATGCGACCCGGTACTCGGTGGTGGCCTGTCTTTCATTTTGGTCCTTCTGCAGCATATGCTGCAGAACGTGTAGGGACCTTTTGGAAAGGGGCGGGCAAGAAGGGGCCCACGATTTCATGCCGGCCCATCCACGATGGTGAGTGTGCCCATTACATTTCCGCACCATCAACCCCTGATTCACATTTTGCTGAAGCTCTCCGCCAATAGTTCAGCCATTCTTGCTGAACCGTCGCCACTGTGGAGGCCTGCATAGTGCGCCTCGACCGTAGACTCCTTGTCGTTTAGGACCAACGCTGCGATTTTGGTGGTGCCCATAGGAGACTTCAGGATGGCGCTTGCCACCAAGTGTCGGAACGCATGTGCACAAATTCCGGGGCACTTCCAGAGATACCGCTTGGTGAGCCATTTGACCGTTTTGCTCAGTGTGGAAAAAGGTTTATGGGGCTCGCCCTTATTTGACTTGTCCGTTAGCAGAACGAGGTCTGTTGGAGAACTCATGAGAAGAGGACGATGTTTGAAGAGATACCGTTCAAGGTCAGGCCAAGCACTCTCGTGGACAGGTGCGTCGTAGTCTCGCACTGCAAGTCCGCGGCGATTCTTCAGAAGCTGCTTGGGCACAAAAATCCACCACGATTTGTCAGAGCGCTGATAAAGCGAACACTCAGTGTGTGGATGAAACCCGTCCTTGTTTGAAGGGGACCATCGCAATGACGCGATGTTGCGCATGCGCAGCGGGTTAGAAACCAACAGCTTAATCAGCACCATGTTACGGGACCAAATCGCTTCGTTGACAGGAGCTCCGCCCACCGGTCGCGCGGCGCGCATACGTTGAATCATGTCGACGATGGCATCCATAGGCTGCGGCAGGTCGAGAATTGGTCGTATAGCCTGAAATGGGTCTCGCGAGGGGCGAAATTCCGCCCTATAAGCTTGTTTGAGTTGCGCGCAATAGCGGAACTGCTGAACACATTGGCTTTTCCACTCCGAGACTTGGAATTCGAGAGGCAACGTCTTTTGCAGATGAGGTTGCTGGGTCAGATATCCCATCTCAGGGTGCGTCATCCAAGCCAGAATTCCCAAGAATGTTGCTATCGAATTCGACACGATGCCACCGGTGCGTTTTTTGCGCCATTCGATATAGCGCTCCACAAAATCAGGAATGGCCAGCCATGCCAATGTATGCAATTCGCCTTCTGGAATGCCTTGCCCTCCCTCGTTAGCAGAAAGGCCAAGCCAGCCGAGGTACCCGGCAACCTGAGTCCAATTAGGGTGAGCTGACGGTACCTCTTTGCCGTCAAGAAATTGAAACCAGTTTGTTGGGGTTTCCTCACGGATAGGCAGCGGTGACACCGTCCAGCGGGCCTTCGCTGAACGCTGCAAAACCGGCACTGGCGCAACCTTGTAGCCAATCAGATGAGCCCATTGGCGGCGCATTGGCGACTCAGGTGGGGCGGTCAGAAGTAGACGCGTTCCTTTAAGGCTTCGAAGCCGTTCGCGATACTCGTTTTTCGGTGCTTCACCGACCGTCGGTGCTGGTCGCTTGCCTTCTTTGATGCCTGCCAGCACTGTCAAGCTACCTTGTTCGATGCCGAAGAAGGACTCCAGCCGATGAATGAATTTCGCATTGCTGGGGCGAGGCTCCTTGCCTTTGAGCCAGCCGAAAATCATGTCTGAGCTGATGTCTGCCTGCTTCGCAACCCGCTTGACTGCCTGGCCTTCCATCAGCGAGCGGATGGCTTGCCGGAAGGGCGAATCGGCGTCAGCAGCCGCTGCGCGCATCTTGTCTTCCGCCACCACCATTTCGCGAAAGCGACGCAGCATGGACTGGATGTTGGTGATGGCTCGAGACGTGCGGCCCTCTGCGTGGAGCTGTTCGGACAGCTTCTTTTGTGCAAGCGAGAACTCCGCGCGCATTTCAAATCCGACGACGTCTTGCTCGGTCAAGTGGTGGGCATTCAGAAAGAGGCGCAAAGCGCTGGCCCGGTTGGCGGCAGTTTGCTTGCTGACTTGGTCGAGCTGAACTTGCTGCTCCTGGTTCTGCAGGAGGGTTTGGTAGGTGAGAGGTAGCTGATGCAATGGTTTCTTTCGAGCCTTTGCACTGGACTTGGCCGTCTGCGGAGCAAGTAAAGACGACGGAACGAAATACCTGCGAATTCTGTAAGTGGTTGAAGAACCAAGGGTTTTTTCAACTACCTCATTGCCACCTTTTTGGTTGAAAGGGCTGGAGAGTGCAGGTATGCGTTTGGGTCCGCATGCAAGGCGAGAATTTGCTCGCCTTGCGTGTAGATATCGTTCGCCGAGATTTGAAACTCGGCATATAGGTCCAGGTTTGGCATATATCCATCGCTCAGATGGAGTCAGAAAGCGCACGCCATTCGTCGATAAAGGGCTCCGGGCGCATTCTCAACCGATGCCGAAGGTCTGTTACATTGATAGACGATGTACAGACGTTGTGTAGAAATCCCATGAGCCAGCGTAAGAGCCAAGCCATCAATCTCCGCATGACTCCTGAGCTGAAGGAACTGCTGCGGCTCGCTGCTGAGCGCGAACGCCGGACGCTTTCGAACATGCTGGAAGTGTTGATACTCGACTACTGCCAGCAGCACGGTCTGACGGCCGGCGGCTCATCTGCAAGCTTGGATTCGGCATCTGGCGCCAACAAGACGAAATAAGAACAGGGAGAACAACAGAATGCTTCCCATCGCCCCGGGTGCCCGAGCGGTCATCCGAAATGAAGAATGGCTTGTGCGCCGTGTAGACCCAGCGACCGATGGTGGCTGGTTGCTGACCTGTGACGGCATATCCGACCTGGTTCGAGGCCAAACGGCGCTCTTCCTGACCTCGCTGGAAGACGCCATCGAGGTCCTGGACCCTGCCAAGACCAAGCTTGAGCTGGATACTAGCCCGACCTACAACGCCTCGGTGCTGTTTCTGGAGAGCATGCGCCGCCGCAGCGTGGCCAATGACGAGCGCATCCACCTGGGCCATCGCGGGGTCATGAACCTCGTGCCCTATCAGCTCGACCCCGCCTTGCAGGCTTTGCGCCAGCCGCGCTCGCGCATCCTCATTGCTGATGCCGTCGGTCTGGGTAAGACGCTCGAGGCCGGCATCCTTGCCACCGAGCTGATTCAGCGCGGCCGAGGCAAGCGCATCCTGGTGGTCACGCAGAAGGCCATGCTCACCCAGTTCCAGAAGGAGTGGTGGAGCCGCTTCTCCATCCCGCTGGTACGGCTGGACTCCGTGGGGCTGGCACGCGTGCGTAACCGCATCCCTGCCAACCACAACCCCTTCAACTACTTCGACCGCAGCATCATCTCCATCGACACCCTTAAGAACAACCTGGAGTACAGGAACTATCTTGAGAACGCCTGGTGGGACATCATCGTCATCGACGAGTGCCACAACGTGGCGGCCCGCGCCGGTGAATCCGGCCTATCGCGCCGCGCCCGCCTGGCGCGGCTGCTGTCCAACCGGTCCGACACCCTGATGCTGCTGTCGGCCACCCCGCACGACGGTTCGGCCCGCAGCTTTGCGTCCTTGATGAGCCTGCTGGACCCGACGGCCATCTCCGACCCCGACCACTACACCCCTGACGACTTCCGTAACAAGGGCCTGGTCATCCGCCGCTTCAAGAAGGACATCAAGGACCAGGTCCAGTCCGACTTTCAGGAGCGCAACACGGTGCGCCTGCGCCAGCCTGCAAGCGCGCACGAAGAAGCGGCCTACCGCGCCTTGCTGGCGATTCCCTTCACCCAGGGTGGACAGCACAAGGCTGGCCGACAGCAGGAACTGCAGCGCGTCGGCATGCAGAAAGCCCTGTTCTCCAGCCCCGCTGCTGCCTTGGAGTCGACCCAGAAGCGCATCAAGCTGCTGAGCGAGAAGCCCAACGCAACGCCCGAAGAGCAGCAAGAGGTGGATGGCCTGCGCGTCTTCGCTGAAGCCTTGCAGGCCATCGTTGGCGACGCCTCAGCCGCCTCCTTCAGCAAGTACCAACGCCTGTTGGAGCAGCTCCGTGTCCCTGCGTTCGGCTGGACCCGTCAGGAACCAGCCGACCGCCTCGTCGTGTTCTCCGAACGCATCGAGACCCTGCGCTGGCTGGAGCGCCAACTCACCGCCGACCTCAAGCTCAAGCCCAACCAGGTTGCGGTCCTCCACGGGCAGATGTCTGACACCGACCAGCAGGAGTTGGTCGACCGCTTCGGCCGCCTCGACGACCCCATCCGCGTCCTCCTCTGCTCCGACGTCGCCAGCGAAGGCCTGAACCTCCACTACTTCTGCCACCGGCTGGTTCACTTCGACCTGCCCTGGTAGCTGATGGTGTTCCAGCAGCGCAATGGCCGTGTGGACCGCTACGGCCAAAAGCACCAACCGGAAATCGTCTATCTGTTCACCGAGACGGTGACCGACCGCATTCGCGGCGACCTGCGCATCCTGGAAATCCTCCAAGCTAAGGACGAGCAGGCCTACCTGAATCTCGGGGACCCCTCCGCATTCCTGAACGTCTACGACCCCGAGAAGGAAGCCGAGAAGGTTTCGGACTTCATGGCCCAAGGCATGGCCCCCGAGGCCGTGGAGGCCAAGCTGGAACAGGCCGCCGCCGACGAATCGGACAACGGGGTCGATTGGCTGATGCAGCTCTTCGGTGGAGGCGACGCCGCAGCCACAGCGCCGGAGCCGGCTGCCCCCAGCAGCGTGCAGCAAATCAACGAGCCGGCCTCGCTATTCGACGGCGATTACCACTACGCCAAGACCGCGTTGACCCAGCTGAACCAGGGCCAGACCCTGTGCCAGTGGACCCCGCACGACGGCGAGAAGGTCATCGCACTCACGGCGCCACGTGACCTTCAGGACCGCCTCAAGCAGCTTCCTCGAGAGGTCCAGGCCGACAACGACCATTACTCTCTATGTGCTGACCCCAAGCGCATGGCCGCCGCCATAGAGACAGCTCGTCAAGCGCGCCGAGAGCAAGACACCTGGCCGCAGCTCCACTACCTCTGGCCGCAGCACCCCATCATGGAATGGCTGGGCGACCGCGTGCTCACCCACTTCGGGCGCCACACGGCGCCATTGCTGCAAAGCCAGAAGCTGGCCCCGAACGAGCAGGCCTTCATCCTGATGAGCCTGGTTCCCAACCGGAAAGGCCAGCCCCTGCTGGTCGAGTGGCAGGTGGCCAGCCGTGTCGGCCAAGGCGCCTTCCAACTTGAGGACTTCGACGCATTCATCGCCAGGGCGGGCATCCGCGCAGGTGCTCTGCCTAATCGTGGTTACACCGACGGTCTGGCTGCGCTCCAAGGCTTAAAGCGGCTAACAAAACCATGTCATCGCAAATCGAGCGAAGAGCGTTTGGTGATGCATGAGTCGAAACAAGAAAAAAGAGATAAGCGCAGCACTGTTCAAGAAGGTTGCGCCGCTGTTGCCGGTAGTCGCCGCCTCGGCCAAGGGCGGTCGCCCGCGGGTGAGCGACGAGATGGCCCTCAACGGCATCCTGTTCGTTTTGCGCACCGGCATCCCTTGGGAAGAGTTGCCCCAGGAACTGGGCTTTGGCAGCGGCATGACTTGCTGGCGGCGTCTACGTGACTGGCAGGCCGTGGGAGTGTGGCATCGCCTGCATCTGCTGTTGCTCGATGAGTTGCGCGG
>NZ_FOMQ01000006.1 GCF_900112675.1 Paracidovorax konjaci
CTCGACGGCGGCGTTGAGCGCGAGGATGTTGGTCTGGAAGGCGATGGAGTCGATGACGCCGATGATGTCCACGATCTTGCGCGAGGAGGCATCGATGCCGCCCATGGTCTGCACGACCTGGCCGACGACGCTGCCGCCGTGGGCGGCGATCTGCGAGGCGTTGGCGGCGAGGTGGTTGGCCTGGCGGGCGTTCTCGGCGTTCTGCTGGACGGTGGCGGTGAGCTGCTCCATGGCGGCGGCGGTTTCCTCCAGCGAGCTGGCCTGCTGCTCGGTGCGGCCGGAGAGGTCCTGGTTGCCGCTGGCGATCTCGCTGGTGGCCAGGCGCACGGATTCGGAGGATTCGCGGATGCGCACGAGCACGGCGGCGATCTTGTCGACGAAGTGGTTGAAGGCGCGGGCGATCTGGGTGAGCTCGTCGCTGCCGTGGGTTTCGAGGCGGCGGGTGAGGTCGCCTTCGCCGGAGGCGATGTCCTCCAGGGCGTCGCGCACGACGGCGAGGCGGCGCAGCTGGCGGCTGACGGCGACGGTGACGAGGCCGACGGCCACGGCCACGCAGAGGATGGTGATGAGGGCGGCGACCTGCAGCAGGTCGCGCACGGGGCGGGTGGCCTCGGCGCGGTCGATGGCGATGGCCAGGGTCCAGGGCGTGCCCTCCACCTTGGCCGCGTAGAGCATCTGGTCCGCGCCGTCGATGGAGACATCGGCACGTCCGCCGTCGGCGGCCAGGCGCGCCAGCAGGGCGGCGTCGAGCGCGGGGGCGATGGCCGTGACGGGCTTGAGGGCCAGTTCCGGCTTGGAATGGGCCAGGATGTTGGACTGGCCGTCCAGCAGGAAGGCGAAGCTCTTTTCCATGGGGTGGATCGCGTTGACCTTGCGGGTCACGGTGTCCAGATGCATGTCGGTGCCCACCACCGCGGTCGGCTGGCCTGCGGGCCCGACGGGTTCGACGAAGCTGATGGTGAGTTTGCCGGTGCTCGCGTCCACGTAGGCGGGTGTGAGCGCGGGGCCGCCGGTCTGCACCGCCTGCTTGTACCAGGGGCGCGCCGTGCCGTCGTAGTTGTCCGGCATCGGGTGGGAGAACACGTTGCGCCGGTCGGCGTACACGAAGTAGGTGTCGTCGAAGGCGCCCGCCTGCTTGGCGGCGAGCAGGAAGGGCACAGGCTCAGCCTGCCCGACCGCGGCCTTCAGGGAGGACGTGATCCGCTGCTTTTCCCTGACCCACTCCGCCAGCTCGCCCGCGTGCACGCGCGTGAGCTGGCCGATGCGCTCGTCCAGTCCCGACACGGTGTTGCCGCGCACGACGAAGAACGTCGCGAGCGCCAGCGCGACCAGCGAGAGGGTGGTGATGGCGATGCAGATGCCGATGAGGCGGGCTCGCAGGCTGTTGAACATCGGGGGACTCCATGGAAACCGAAAAAAGGCGCGATCGCTTGGTTATCGTCGATTGCTGAGGATTATCAACACATTGATACAGCCGTTCCGGTATATGGAAAGACGTTCGAAGGGGATTCGGGCCACGGGCTGCGCGTATCCTCACCCCTGCCTTATGAACTCATTGCAACTCTTTCTGCCCTGCGCCGCTGGCGTGGAGGGCTTCCTGGCCGACGAGGTCCACGGCATCACGGGCCTGACCGGACACGACCTGCTCACCGGGCGCGGCGGCGTGCAGGTGCGCTCTTCGTGGCGCGACGCGCTGCGGCTCAACCTGCACAGCCGGCTGGCCCAGCGCGTGCTGGTGCAGCTCGCCGAGCGCATGTACCGCTCCGAGAACGACCTGTACGCCATCGCCAGCGAAGTGGCCTGGGAGATCTGGTTCACGCCGCGCCAGAGCTTCCGCATCGACGTCACTGCCCAGCACAGCCCGCTCAACAGCCTGAACTTCGCCGCGCTGCGCGTGAAGGATGCCGTGGCCGACCGCTTCCGCGCCAAGGCCGGCGGCGTGCGGCCCGACGTGGACACGCAGCACCCGGACGTGCGCATCCACCTGCACCTCACCACCGACCGCGCCACGGTCTACATCGACACGTCGGGCGAGCCGCTCTTCAAGCGCGGCTGGCGCGAGGACAAGGGCGACGCGCCGCTCAAGGAAACGC
The DNA here is from genome assembly GCF_900112675.1 of Paracidovorax konjaci. Lineage (GTDB taxonomy): Bacteria > Pseudomonadota > Gammaproteobacteria > Burkholderiales > Burkholderiaceae_C > Paracidovorax > Paracidovorax konjaci. The sequence continues at coordinate 2,094 of NZ_FOMQ01000006.1, forward strand.
TGGCCGCGGCCATGATCGCCGCCACGGGCTGGGACCCGCTGGGCGACGCGCCGCTGCCGCTCTACGACCCCTGCTGCGGCAGCGGCACCATTCCCATCGAGGCCGCGCAGATGGCGTGCCGCATCCCCCCGGGCCTCACGCGGCGCTTCGCGTTCGAGAAGCTGCTGCCCTACCAGCCGCACGTCTGGACGGCGCTGATCGGCGACGCGCGGGCCGGCATCCGGCCTGCGGCCGTGGGCCTGTTCGGCTCCGACGTGTCGCACCGCATGGTGGATTTCGCGCAGCGCAATGCCGAGCGCGCCGGCGTGGCCGGGGCCGTGCAGTGGCGCGGCGGCGACGCGCTGCAGCGCATGCCGCCCAGCGAGATGCCGGGCATCCTGCTGCTCAACCCGCCCTACGGCGAGCGCATCGCCGCCGCCGGCAGCGCCGGCCAGAATGCCCAGGCGCGTGCCAGCGCACGGTCCGGCGAGCCGCCGGAGCCCTTGCGCGCCGCCGGCCGCGAAACCGCGCAGACCGAGGACGGTGGCGAGTTCTTCACCCGCCTCGCCACGCACTGGAAGAAGAACTTCGCCGGCTGGCAGGCCTGGATGCTCACGCCCGACCTCAAGCTGCCCGGCCGCATGCGCCTGAAGGAGTCGCGCCGCGTGCCGATGTGGAACGGCCCCATCGAATGCAGGCTGTTCCGTTTCGACATGGTGCAGGGCACGGCCCGGGAGCGCGCGCCGGCCGCGCAGCGCACGCCACCCGCGCACGGTGCCGGCAGCCATGAAGGTTGAGCTGCGCCTGCCCGCCGCGGCCCCGCCCGGCGAGCCGCCGCGTCCCGTGGTGGTGGACACCAACGTGGCGCTGGACCTGATGATCTTCTCCGACCCCGCCACGGCCCCCTTGCGGACGCTGCTGGCCCAGGGGCGCCTCGACTGGATCGCCACGCAGGTGATGCGGGGCGAACTGGAGCGCGTGCTGGCCTATCCGCACATCGTCGCGCGCATGGACTACTACCGCGTGGACGCGGCGCGTGTGCTGGCCGCCTTCGACGCGCAGACCCGCCTGGTGGAGACCGCGCCGCGCGTGGCGTATGTCTGCAAGGACGCCGACGACCAGAAATTCATCGACCTCGCCGCCGCGCACCGCGCGATCCTGCTTTCCAAGGACAAGGCCGTGATCTGCATGCGCAAACGCCTGCTGGCCCTGGACGCGCACGTGGCGACGGCCCTGGTGCTGGAATCGGGCGCCGCGGCGCCGCAGCCCGAACCCGCCTGACGCGCGCCGGCCCCGCGGCCCGGCGCACCCGTCAACTCATTCGGCGAACTCGAAATCTTCTGCTGCGTGCACGGACCAGCCGCCGTCGCCCGTGAGCAGCAGCACGTGCGTGTGGTGCGCCAGCACGGCGGGGCGGTGGGCGATGCTGATGATCGAGGCCCCGCTGGCGCGCACGCGCTCGTACAGGGCGGCCTCGTTGGCGCTGTCGAGCGCGCTGGTGGCTTCGTCCAGGATCACGATGCGGGGCTGGCGCACCAGCACCCGTGCGAAGGCCAGGCGTTGCTGCTCGCCGATCGACAGCTGCTTCTCCCAGTCGCGCGTGGCATCGAGCCCGCCCACGCGGTCGGCCAGATCGGGCAGGTGCACGTCGCTCAGCAATTGCAGCAGTTCGTCGTCGGTGAGCGAGGTCTCGCGCTCGGGGTAGAGCATCTGGCTGCGCAGCGTGCCGGCCTGCATGTAGGGCCGCTGCGGCAGGAAGAACAGTTCCGCCAGCGGGGGGTGGTGGACCACGCCCTCGCCCGTGCGCCACAGGCCGGCGATGGCGCGCAGCAGCGAGCTTTTGCCGCAGCCGCTCGGGCCGGTGATCAGCAGCGCGTCGCCGGGCTGCAGGTCCAGCGAAAGGTCGCGCACCAGCAGGCGCGCGAACTGCGGCGTGTAGAGCGTCAGCCCCTCGATCGCGAAGCGGTCGCCTTCGCGCGCTTCGATCTCGGTGCCGGGGTCCGGCGGGTCGGAGGCATCGGTGCCGGCGGCTTCTCGTTCGGGGCCTGCCGCGCCGGCGTCCTGTGCCGGGGCTTCGGTGCCCGCCTCGGCCACCCGGGACTGGCCGCGTGCGCGGGCGCGCAGGCGCTCCAGGCGCTGGCGGCGGCGCAGCTTGCGGGCCGCGGAGGCGGCCTCGGGTTCCTGCGGCTCCTCGCGCCCGGTCTCGCCCAGGAGCGCCTGTCCCAGCGTGTCCAGCCGGCCGATGCCGGCCACGAACCGGCTCAGGCTCTCGAAGTTGTCCACGATCAGCGAGACCGCCGCCAGCACGGCCGCGAAGGCGCCGCCCGCCTGGATCGCGCGGCCCACCTCCATGTCGCCCGAGAGCACGGCATCGGCCAGGATGATGCTGGGGATCACCACCGTGAGCTGGCTGAACGCGCGCTGGAAGAGGTTGAGCGAGCGCTGCCGCTTGATGAGCCGGGCGTAGTTGTTGAACACGGCCTGGAAGCGGTGGTCGAGCTGCGCGCGCTCCTGCGCCTCGCCGCGGTAGAACGCGATCGACTCGGCGTTCTCGCGCAGCCGCATGAGCCCGAAGCGGAAGTCCGCCTCGCGCCGCAGCTGCCAGAAGTTCAGCCGGATCAGCGGCGCGCCGAACACATACAGCGCCACCACCGTGCCCACCAGCGCGTACACGGCCAGGAAACCCACCAGCACGCGCGAGATCGACCACAGCACCGCGCTGAACGCCACCAGTTGCATGAGCGCGCCCACGAAGATCAGCAGGAAGTGCGTGGAGCGGCCCGTGAAGGTGTTGATGTCTTCGCTGATGCGCTGGTCGGGGTTGTCGATCACGCCCTGGGCCGTCAGGTCGTAGTAGCGGCGCCCGCTCAGGTAGCCGTCGAGGAAGCGGTGCGTGAGCCAGCGCCGCCAGTGGTTGGCGAAGGCGTCGCGCATGTAGTAGTAGAACGCGTAGACCGGCACGGCGAAGGCCAGCACGATCAGGCAGGTGCGCACGGCGCCCCAGAAGCGGTCGCTGTCCTTGGCGGCGAGCGCGGAGGTCATCTCGCCCGTGCGGTCGATCAGCATCACCGCCAGTTGCGTCTCGCACAGCATCAGCAGCACGAGCAGCCCCAGGAGCGACCACGCGGCGACCTTCTTGTCTCCCTGCCAATAGGGCTTGGCCACATGCATGAACTGCCGCCATGCGGCCTTGGAGAGGGCCGGCGCGCGTCGGGGCGCGTCGTCGGCGGTGGAAGGAGATTCCGCGCGGGGCGCGGGGCCGGAGGAGGCGTCGGCGGTGGCAGTGGAGGGCATGTAGTCGTTGTTCTCGGGCACACGGTGAAGGCCCGCTGAGGGCACGATAGGCGGGGCGTTGCGGCTCGGCTGTCGGACGCGGGCTACGCCCGTCTACGGAAACGCCCCCGACACCCCTCGCGCACCGGCGTGCGGAATGCCGTGCCGACCGGCCCGCCAGGCGCTAAAGTGCCGCCTGGCCCGTGCCCACGCGGTCTCCCGCGCCGGGTTCCTTCCCGTGCATCACGCGCACTTCACGCACGTTTTCTGCCCGTTTTCGCGCACCATCGCGCCCCTTCTTCCGCTGCGCTGCCCTGCCCTTTTTCCCCATGTCCAACCTCATCGTCCACGGCGGCACGCCCCTGCGCGGCCGCATCACCCCCTCGGCCAACAAGAACGCGGTGCTGCCCGTGCTGTGTGCCACGCTGCTCACGCGCGAGCCCCTGCGGCTGCTGGGCGTGCCCGACATCACCGACGTGCGCAAGATCCTCGACATCTTCCGCGCGCTCGGCAGCACGGTGCAGATGGACCACGCCACCGGCACGCTGGAGCTGCACCACGAGGGCACGGTCTTCGACGCGGCTTCGCACCGGCTGCCCGAGGAGATGCGCTCGTCGATCATGCTGGTGCCGCCCCTGCTTGCGCGCTTCGGCGTGGCGCGGCTGGAGGACAACGTGAAGGGCTGCACGCTGGGCGTGCGCGAGATCGATCCGCACGTGGACGTGTTCCGCCGCTTCGGTGCCGGCGTGGAGCGCGCCGAGGGCTCGCTGCTCGTGCGGCGCGACGGCGCCCTGGCGCCCACCGACCACTGGCTCGACTATGCCTCGGTCACCACCACCGAGAACTTCGTGCTGTGCGCTGCCAGCGCGCCGGGCCGCTCCACGCTCACCAATGCGGCCTCCGAACCGCACGTGCAGGAGTTCTGCCGCTTCATGCGCCTGCTGGGCGTGCGCATCGAGGGCATCGGCACCTCGCGGCTCACGGTGGAAGGCGGCATGCCGCTCGGCGGGGGCGAATTCCGCTTCGACGAGGACTTCCACGAGATCACCACGTTCCTCGCGCTGGGCGCGATCACGGGCGGCGACGTGGTGGTGCGCAACAGCGCGCCCGAGAACTTCCCGCTCATCGACCGCACGTTCGCGAAGTTCGGCGTCGAGATCGCGCACGAGGACGGCTGGTCGCGCGTGCGCCGCGCGGGTCCGCTCGCGGTGCAGCAGCCCTTCACGGGCAACACGCTCACCAAGGTGGAGGCGGCGCCCTGGCCGTACTTTCCGGTGGACCTGCTGCCCATCTTCATCGCCCTGGGCGTGCGCGCCGAGGGCAACGCGATGTTCTGGAACAAGGTCTACGACGGTGCGCTCGGCTGGACCGGCGAGCTGTCGAAATTCGGCGCGCACGTGTTCTCGTCCGATCCGCACCGCATCGTGACCTTCGGCGGGCAGGCGCTCGCGCCCGCGGTGGTCGAGAGCCCCTACATCATCCGCGTGGCGATCGCGCTCTTCATGGTGGCGGCCAGTATCCCGGGCCGCTCGGAGATCCGCCATGCGGCGCCGATCCGGCGCGCGCACCCGCGCTTCGTGGAGAACCTGCGCAGCCTGGGGGCGCAGGTGGACTGGACGAGTGAGGAGTGACAACCCCCCGGAGCGGCTGTGCCGCTCGGTGCTGCCGCCGGAGGCGGCAGCCCTTCGGGCACGTCCAAGCCTGCATTGGCAGGCTTGGAGCCGCGGCCCTCAGCCCCTTCTCTCGCAGTGCTGCGCACTGCGGGAAGGGGGGCCACGCCGGTGGACGGGCGGAGCCCGATCCACGGCGTGTGCTGGCTTGGCCTGCTCCGCGGCCTTCTGATGGGTTGAGGCCGAGGGGGCGCGCAGGCCGCCGCGCCTCTCGGTGGATGGCAAAGTCTGCTGGTTGATCTCGGGTTGCGTGGGCTACGGCGCCAGTAGGTCGTAGGCAGCGCGCACGCGCTGCAGGTCGCGGCCCCAGCGGCGGTCCTGGGGGAGGCGGCGCAGCCAGGCGAGGCGGTGCACTGAGCCCTCCACCACGGTGCGCAGGGCGGGGTCGCGCGTGGCGAGCCAGGCGGCGGTTTCGGTGCGGGCGGCGGGCAGGGCGCCCGCGTCGCGCAGGTAGAGCGCGGTGGAGTGCGCGTAGCAGAGCAGGTCGCGGGCCTGGCAGGCGGGCAGGGGCAGGGCGGCGGCGGGGTCGTCCTCGAAGTCGAGGTAGCCCACCACGCCGTCGGGGCAGCGCACCAAATTGCGCGCGAAGGCCTGGCTCAGGCAGTTGCCGCGCGCATGCACTTCGGCAATGGCCGCCAGGCCCTGGCGCCAGAGCGCGAGCACGGCCTCGGGGCCCTGCGCCACGGCATGGTCGATCTCGTTGCCCAGCGAATGGGTTTCCTCGCCCGGGCGGCCCAGGTCGCGCATGAGAAAGCCGTCCGCGCGCGCGGCCAGCACCTCGGGCACGCGCAGGCCCAGCGCCGCCAGCGCACGCAGGCGCCGCACTTCGGTGGCGATGCCCTCGGCCCCGCCCGGCGTGGGCACGGGCCGCAGCACCGGCAGGCGCAGCAGCCGCGCGAGCAGCGCCATGGCGCGGTGCCGTGCGGGCCCGCGCGCGGGGGCCGCGCGCTTGAGCCAGACCTGGGTGCCCTCCAGCGTGTAGCGCTGCACGTTGGCGGTCTGCGCGGGCAGCCATTCGCGCAGGAAGGCCGCCCAGTCGGTGGAGGCGGCGGCAGGTGCGGGCGCGGAGGCGGGAACGGGTGGGGGCGGCAGGGCGGGCATGGGCGGAAAAAAGGAGGAAAACGGGGCGCGCGGCTACACTCGCCGCCTCGGAGCGCGATGCGGGCCCGGCCCGCCGCGGCGGCATCATAGAGGGTGCCTTCCTGCCGGGCGGCCCCGGCGGCCGGCCGGCGCGCGCCGCGCGGTCCCGGGGTGAACGGCCCCGGCCCGCCGCATCCGCCGCTCCCGCACGGACCTCCCCGACCCGCCCTTTTCCTTTTCTCCCGACACTGCCCGCGCCCGCCGCGCCAGGAGCTAGCCCCCATGACCGATTCCCAGCACCCCACCCCGCCCGCCGACGAGGCCGCTCCCGCCGGCATCGAACCCGCGCTCAGCAACGACGACCTCGACGAGCTGGACGCGCTGCTCGACGACCTGCGCTCGCGCGCCGAGGAAATCCCCCAGTGGGAGTTCTGCGACGGTTTCCTCACGGCGCTCGTGTGTACGCGCCGCGCCATCCCGCCGGCCGAGTACCTGCCGATGCTGCTGGACGATGGCGGCCCGCTGGAGCTGTCCGCCGAGGGCGCCGCGCTGCCGCGCCTGCCGGCCTTCCGGGACGATGCGCAGCAGGCCCGCTTCGTCGAACTCTGGACGCGCCGCTGGAACGAGGTGGCGGGCCAGCTCGACACCATGGTGGAATCGCTCGAGGACGACCGGGCCTTCCAGCCCGAGGTGATGGACATGCGCGGCGCGATCGCCTGCCTGCCCGAGGAAGAGCGTGCCGAGATGGCCGACCAGGACGTGCCCTCGTTCGGCCAGGTCTGGGCGCTGGGCTTCATGTTCGCCGTGGAGAACTGGCCCGAGGAATGGGCCGCCCCGCGCGACAAGGAAGCCGCGCAGTGGCTCGACGGCGGCCTGGACCACATCGTCGCGCTGACCGAGGACGACACCGGCCGCCCCGAACACAACATGTATGCCGAGGACGGCCCGCCCAGCGTGAGCGAGGACCGGCTGGAAGTGTTCGGCGAGTCGATCTGGGCCGTCTACGACCTGCGCCAGCTCTGGAAGAGCATGGGCCCGCGCATCGAATCCGTGCGCCGCGAAGACACCCCCGGCCGCAACGATCCGTGCAGCTGCGGCAGCGGCAAGAAGTACAAGAAGTGCTGCGGAGCCTGACGGCTTATCCCTGAGGCGCCCCGGCATCGCCTGTCCACATGAATCCTTCCTTCCTGGCGCGCCTGCGCGCCGAATGGGCGCCCAGCATCCCGCGCGAGTTGCTCGCGGGCGCGGTCGCCACCTTCGCGCTGATTCCCGAGGTGATCGCGTTCTCGTTCGTCGCGGGCGTCGATCCGTCGGTGGGGCTGTTCGCCTCGTTCGTCATCAGCCTCGTGATCGCCTTCGCGGGCGGGCGCCCGGCCATGGTGTCGGCGGCCGCGGGCTCGGTGGCGCTGGTGGCCGCGCCGCTCGTGCAGTCGCACGGCATCGGCTACCTGTTCGCGGCGGGGCTGCTGGCCGGCGCGGTGCAGCTGGCGTTCGGGCTGCTGCGCATGGGGGTGCTGGTGCGCTTCGTCTCCAGCTCGGTGCGCACGGGCTTCGTGAACGCGCTGGCCGTGCTGATCTTCTCGGCGCAGTGGCCGCACCTGCGCGGCGCCAGTGCCATGACCTGGGCGATGCTGGCGCTGGGGCTGGCCATCATCTACGGCCTGCCGCGCCTGGGCGCCTGGCTGGGCTGGCGCGCGCTCACGGCCATTCCGTCGCCGCTGGTGTGCGTGGTGGCGCTCACCGCGCTGGCCTCCGGCATGGGGCTGCTGCTGCCCACCGTGGCCGATCTCGGCACGCTGCCCGATGCGCTGCCGGCCTTCGCGCTGCCCGGCGTGCCGTTCACGCTGGAGACGCTGCGCACCATCGCGCTGCCGGCGCTCGCCATCGCCTTCGTGGGCCTGCTCGAATCGGTGCTCACGGCCGCCGTGGTGGACGAGATGACCGACACGCCCAGCGACAAGAACCGCGAGTGCGCGGGCCTGGGCCTGGCCAACATCGCGGCCAGCCTGTTCGGCGGCATCGCGGGCTGCGGAATGATCGGCCAGGCCGTGGGCAACGTGAAGTACGGCGGCCGGGGGCGGCTCTCCACGCTGTTCGCGGGCGTGTTCCTGCTCATCCTCATGGTGGCGCTCAAGGACTGGGTGTCGCGCGTGCCGGTGATCGCGCTGGTGGCCATCATGGTGATGGTGTCGGCCTCCACCTTCGACTGGGCTTCGCTGCGCACGCTGGTGCGGCACCCGCGCACCTCCAGCGCCGTCATGCTGGCGACCGTGGCCGTCACGCTGGGCACGCACAACCTCGCGGCCGGCGTGGCCGTGGGCGTGGTGCTGAGCGGCGTGTTCTTCGCATTCAAGGTGGCCCGCCTGCTCGACGTGCGCGCCGAGGACGACGCCGCCACGGGCCTGCGCACCTGGCACGTGGCGGGGCAGGTGTTCTTCGCCTCGGCCGATGCCTTCATCGACGCCTTCGACATCCTCTCGGCCGAGGGCCGGCCGGTGCGCATCGACGTCTCGCGCGCCCACTTCTGGGACGTGACCGCCGTCGCCGCGCTGGAGAAGGTGGTGGTGCGGCTGCAGCACCACGGATGCCCGGTGGAGGTGGTGGGCATGAACGCGGCGAGCGAGGGGCTGGTGGGGCGGGTGGGAGCGCGCTGAGCGGTATCCCTGGGCCCCATGCCGCCGGATCCATTGAACAGTTTGCTCTGATTTCAGGAGCAATTTTTCAGCTGCCGGCCCCGAGGGCCGGGGCCCCGGGGGTTTCGGAAACCGGTCCAGTCGTCCTGGCCCGCGGCACCCGCCAGGGCCAGCGTGCGCTCGGCCAGCAGGCCGGTTTCGCTCTTGTCCGGCGCGGCCAGCGGTTCACGGAAGCCGTCCATGCGGGCCTTGCCCTTGCCCAGGTTGAACTGCGGGATGAAGTCTGCAGGGTCTTGGTGCCGGCGGTCACGTCGCGGCGCACCTGGATCAGCCCGGCCTGGGGCCAGGCCCAGGCATGGGAAACCCGTGATGCATATGAAATGAATACAATGCATATACGTTTCATATGGAGATTGCAGATGGGCATCGTCAAGATTTCCGACCTCATGCATGAAAACCTGCGCGTGGCCGGCAATGCGCTCAGCCGGTCGATCAACGCGCAGGCCGAGCACTGGATGCGCGTGGGCATGCTGACCGAGCTGTACCCGGACCTCGACCACCGCGCCATCTGCCAACTGCTGGTCCGCTCGGAACTGGCGGGGGGCCTGGACGTGGCCACGGCGGTCGGCGCGCCGGCCAAGCCTGCGGCGGCGGAAGCGCAGTGATGGCGCGCAACGGCATTCCGCTGCGGACCGCGGATGAACTGGCGATGGCGCGGCGGGCGGCGCAACTGGCTGCCGAGGTGCTCGCCATGGTCGCGCCGCACGTCGTGCCCGGCGCCAGCACCGAGGCGCTCGACCGCCTCTGCCGCGAGCACATCGTGGGCGTGCAGGGCGCCGTGCCGGCCAACGTGGGCTACCTGGGGTATCCGAAGACCATCCTCACCTCGGTCAACCACGTGGTCTGCCACGGCATCCCCGCGCCGGACTGCATCCTGAAGCAGGGCGACATCGTCAACATCGACGTGGCCGTGCAGAAGGACGGCTGGTTTGGCGACACCAGCCGCATGTACTTCGTCGGCACGCCCGGCCCGCTCGCGCGGCGCCTCGTGGAGACCACCTACGCAGCCCTGCGCGCGGGCATCCGGCAGGTGCGCCCCGGCGCGACGCTGGGCGACGTCGGCCACGCCATCCAAACGGTCGCCGAGCGCGCGCACTTCAGCGTGGTGCGCGAATACTGCGGGCATGGCATCGGGCAGGTCTACCACGACGAGCCCAACGTGCTGCACTACGGCCGCCCGGGCGAGGGCGTCCGGCTGGAGCCCGGCATGGTGTTCACCATCGAGCCCATGCTGAATGCCGGGCGGCGCGAGACGAAGCAGCTGGCCGATGGCTGGACCGTGGTGACGAAGGACCGCTCGCTCTCCGCGCAGTGGGAGCACATGGTGGCCGTCACCCCCGACGGGTACGAGGTGCTGACGGCGTGGCCCGACGGCCTGGGGGATTACGCCCCGCTGTGAGGGCGGCCCCCGCCGCCGCTAGCGCAGCCGCTCCGCCAGCCGCGCCAGCGCGTGCCGCACCGTCGCCGCCCGCACGGCCGCGCGGTCGCCCGGGAAGCGCACCACCTCGGTGTGCGCCGCCCCGTCCACGCACCAGCCGAACCACACGGTGCCCACGGGCTTGTCGGCGCTGCCGCCGGAGGGGCCGGCCACGCCGGTGACGGCCACGGACACCTGGGCGTGCGCGTGGCGCACGGCGCCCTCGGCCATGGCGCGGGCCACGGGCCCGCTCACGGCGCCGTGCGCGGCGATGAGCGCGGCGGGCACGCCCAGCAGCTCGGTCTTGGCGGCGTTGGAATAGGTGACGAAGCCGCGCTCGAACCACTGGCTCGACCCGGCCAGGTCGGTGCAGGCGCCCGCGATCAGGCCGCCCGTGCAGCTCTCGGCGGTGGCCAGCATCCAGCCGCGCGCGGTGAGCGTGCGTGCGATGTGGGCCAGATCGGCCTCATGCCGCCGGTTCTGTTCGATAGTTTGCTCATCTTTCGATAGCGGATCGCGGGCTGTGCCGCCGGCCGCGTCGCCGGGCCCGCTCACCACAGCACCCTCCAGAGCGCGATCGTGAACAGCGTGCAGAAGGCGGCCACGAAGTCGTCGAAGAGGATGCCCCAGCCGCCGCGCCAGCCGAAGCCCTTGAAGAGGCTGTCGGCCCAGGCGACCGGGCCGGGCTTGGCGGCGTCGAAGAAGCGGAACAGCGCGAAGGCCGCGCACTGGCCCCAGAAGCCCATGGGCATGGCGAGCCAGAGCACGCACCAGAAGGCCACGATCTCGTCCCACACGATGCAGCCCGGGTCGGCCACGCCGAGGTGGCGCGCCGTGGTGGTGCACGCCCACCAGCCCACGAGCGTGCCGGCCAGGATCAGGAGGCCGATCTGCGCCGGCGCGAGCCACTGCTGCAGCAGCAGGTAGGCGAGCCACGCCCAGGCCGTGCCCACGGTGCCGGGCGCGCGTGGCGAGAGGCCCGAGCCGAAGCCCAGCGCGATCCAGTGCGCCGGGTGGGCGCGCAGGAAGGCGGCGGTGGCGGCGGGCGGCCGGCGGCCGGGGCGGGCGGCGGTGCCTGCGGCGGCGGACGGGGCGGAAGGCAGTGGGGGCAGCGCGTTCATGGCTTGGTTTCGTTCAGTTCGATGTCCTTGGCGTGGCGCACCGTGTGCTCGGCCGTGAAGCGCGCACCGGCGCCGGGCGCGAGCGTCTGCTGCCAGGCGGTGGTGCCGGCGCGGCCTTCCCATGCGGTGGTGAGCGGCGCGGGCGTGTAGCGCGATTCGACCTCGATCTTCGTGTTGCGCGACACCGGGGCGGCGTCGATCACCTGCAGCGTGATCGGCGTGGTGTGGCGGTTGTCGATGCGGTAGGCGAGCACGGTGCGCTGCTCCACCCGCGAGCCCGTGAGGCCGGCGGTGCCGGTGGTCTGCTGCGGCGCCTCGGCCTGCACGCGCACGAGGTCGTCGGGGCCGAACCACAGCGGCACGGTGCGGGCTTCCTGCACGCCCCCGGCGCCGGCTGCCGCAGGTGCGGCCGCGGCGGCCGCGAAGTCCAGCCGGCCCTGGCCCACGAAGGCGCCGTCGCGGTACAGGCCCACGGGCCCCGCGGGCCAGGGGCCGGCGGGCGGTGCGATCTCGGCCACGAGGTAGGCGGTCTCCTGCTGCGCGGGCAGGGTGCGCGTGACGAGGCGCGCCGATGCGTTGTGCGTGCCCAGCAGCAGCGTGGTGCGCTGGCCGCTCGCGGGCACGGTGAGGCGCTGCGGCACCTCGAAGCGCGTGGCGTAGCTGCCTTCCAGGGACGCCACGTCGAAGTCGGGCAGCGGCTCCTCCGCCATGCCGGCCGGGGCGGCCAGGGCCGCGGGCGCGGGCGCCGGCATCGGCGCCGACAGGCGCTCCAGCCGGCGCTGCGGCTCCGGCGGGGCGGCCACGTCGAGCGTCCACGGGCCGGGGCGCGGCCCCTGCGTGGCCCGCGCGGGGGCCTGCGTGGTGAGCGCCAGCCGCACGTTGCTCCAGTCCTCGCCGCTGCGCTGCGCCACCACGGCCAGCCGCTCCAGCACCACGGCGCCCGTGGCGGTGTCGAGCCGCGCGCGGTAGCCGGGCTGCCAGCCGGGCCCGCGCACCTGGTAGGTGAGGCGCAATTCGGCCTCGCGGTCGGCGGCGAGGTGGACGGCCACCGACACCACCTTCGAGCGCGGGCCGCCCGCGGCGCGGTCGCGCTCGGCGCGCAGAGGCTTCAACTCGCGCTCCAGCGCTTCCTGGCGCCGCTGCAGCGGCGGCAGGCGCACGAGCGTATCGGCCGAGGTCTTGCGCAGCGCCTCGGCCGTGGCCGGGATCTGCGCGGCCGGGACGGGAGGCGGCGCGGCGGAAGCGCCTGCCGCAGCAGCGCCCTGGCCGTCGCGCGCGGCGGGGCTGGCGCCACCGTTGCCGCCGCCGGCGACGTGGTTCAGGTAGCGGTCCACGCGGCGCAGCGCGGCGATCTCGCCCTGCACGTTCGCGATCTGGTCTTCCAGCGCATGGATGCGGTCGTCCAGCGGGCTCGCGCAGCCGGCGGCCACGTCGCGGTCCTCGGTGGTGACCTTGAATTCGCCCACGCGCACGCCGGCATCGGCGCCGATCTGCAGGCTGTCCGCGTCCAGGCTGGCCGGCAGGCAGGCGAAGGTGGCGCCGCGCGCGCCCGCTGCGATGCGGGCGCTGCGCTCCACCGTGGCGATGCCGGGCGCCACCGTCACCTGGGTGATGCGCGAGGCCACGGGCGGCGGCTCCTGCGCGGCCGCGCCGAAGGCCGCGCAGGCCGCCAGCACCGGCAGGGCGCGGCGCAGCGCGGTGGCGCCGGCGGGCCGGGGCATCGGGGTCGGGCGGGCCGCGGCCGGCGGGCGTGGGCGTGCAAGGGGCATCTCCGCTCCTTCTCTCTCGGGGTGGACAGGGAGGGCAATGCTAGCAGCGCCGGTGCCCGCGGCACCGTGCAGGAGGCCTGGAGCCAAAAGTGCTCCATGCCGCCGATTCCATTCAATAGTTTGCTATTGAATTAATAGCATCCAAAGACTGCGCGTGGCGGCCGCACCGGAGCCCGGCTCAGTTCGTCGGCGCCACGTACGCGATGAGCCGGCCCATGCGGCGGATCCATTCCGAGGTGACGATGAACTGCGGCTTGTCCTTCTTCACGTAGGGCGCGGCGTCGGGCGGGTTGTCGGCCGGGTAGGGCGAGGTGTCGTACACGTCGCCCACGTGCCGGCTGCGGTAGGCCGTGCCCGTGTAGGCCGCGGCGGGGCCGTCGCCCAGGTAGGGGTTGACGATCTCGGGCACCGGCGAGGTCCAGTAGCGCTTGTCGCCCAGTTCGTCCACGAGCTGCTGCGCCTCCTTCTCGGGCACGCTGGGCGTGGGCATCGCGGCGCCTGCGAAGAGGTCGGGGAAGTCCACCTCGCGGATCGAGAAGTACCGCGGCAGCGCGCGCTGCGGGCCGCCGGCGAGCGGCGAGCGCGCGGCCATGTCGGCCACCTCGCGGTCGGTCATCGCGTTCAGCTTGGCCCAGGTCGATTCCAGGCCCGCGATGTCGATGGCGCGGCCGGCCGAATAGTGGCTCACGGTGTCGCGGTAGTTCTTGTCGGCGTAGTAGCCGCCGTTGTGGATGTTGGAGCCGTAGCGGTGCACGTAGAGCGGATCGTTCGTGCCCAGCTCGACGAAGGTCGGGTGTGTGCGCCCGCCGCCCAGCAGCGCGTTGTTGGCGATCGCCTCGGCCGGCAGCGGGCAACTGCGCAGCCAGGCGATGGCCTCGGGGACGCGCGCCAGGTACTTGCGGTCGCCGGTGAGCTGGAAGTAGTTGAACAGCTGGCGGATGTTGGTCTGCGTGGTGTGCGTGGCCAGCGAGCGCGGCTCGTAGCTGCGCGCACCGGCCGGGGCCCCCGCGGCGCGGCCGCCCTGGGCGCGCGAGAGGTGCTGCAGGCTCCAGCCGGCCTGCGGGCCGGGCTGCTGCATGCGGCGCATGCACTCCATCGCGCGCTGGATCGGCGGCACGAGCCGGGTCTCTCCCAGCGCGATCACGCACATCGTGAGGAACTTGATGTTCTCGCCCATCACGTCGTCGTTGAACGTGACGTGCAGCGTGTAGTCGCCGTCCTCCATGCCCGCGTGCGCGCCGGCCGGCACCTGCTCGGGGTGCGTGGGCGGCATGCTGGAGACGGCGCCGGGAAAGTGCGGAAAGCGCTGCGGCCAGCCGCCGTCGGCGATGCCCCATTCGGGCCCGAACTGCGCGTCGAGCACGAAGCCGATGGCCTTCTGCAGCGGCGCGAGGAAGCGCGCATCGCGTTTCTCCAAATACATGCGCAGCAGCAACTGCGAGGCCACGGCCGTGCCGGCATCGTCGAACGTGGCGTTGCCGTAGTAGTGCTGGAACTCCTCCAGCCGCCAGCCGTTGCGGCCGATGGTGTCGTACCACTGGCGCAGCGAGGCCTCGCCCGCGAAGTCGTGGATGTAGTTCCAGCCGCCCGAGGCGTGCTGCGCGGCGACGATCGCGAGCGCCGTGCGCTCGGCCGCCTGGTAGTGGCGCTCGTCGCCCGTGGCGTGGTAGGCGTCCAGGTACACGTGGCCCACCGACGGCGTGCCGGGCGGCTGGATCCAGCACATGGTGCGGTAGGCCTCCATCTCGCCGAAGGTCTGCTTCAGGTCCGGCGAGTACGACCACACGTAGCCGCCCCGGTACGACACCACCTCGTCCATGTACACCGCAGCGCGCCGCATGGCGCCGACGGCCTGCCCGCGCGGACTGCCGGAATCGCCGTCCCCGCCGCCGCAGGCCGTGAGCCACGCGGGCGCCATGGGGGCGAGCGCGGCCAGCGCAAAGTCTCTTCTCTTCATGGGAATGTCTCCTCTCCTGGTTCTTCGGATGCCGGCAGCGCCCTCCGGCGCCGCCGTGCCGGCCTCGGCCGCAGGTGCGGCGGGCTGGCTTGTGGGTTGTACTTAGTTAGATGATGTCGTACAACAGGCGGCATTGTTGCGAGGCGGTTCGGCAAGGGTTTGCGTGTTTACCCGCAGAGAAACGCACCAATTTGTGACGAGAAGTCAGAAAAATCGCGAAGCCTGTGGCTATCGATTTGCGCGAGTGATTTGATGTCGTACAACTTGGGGTGCGGGCGCCGGGTTCGACCCAGAGGCAAGGGGGCTGCACCCTTGCGGTTTCACGCGGTGGCAAGGCCGCCCACCGGAGCCGAGCACGTGCGCCGGCACGCGTGGCGGCGCTTCAACGGAAGTGGTCGAAGGCGAGGTACTGCGCGGACAGGGGCTGGCCCCCGGCGTCCAGCAGCCGCAGGCCGGGCTCGGCCTCCATGGCGCCGATGCGCGTCACGCGCGTGCCCGCCTGGCGGGCCGCGGCCTCCACCGCCGCGCGCCGTGCGGGCGGGGCCGTGAACAGCAGCTCGTAGTCGTCGCCGCCCGCGAACACGCAGCGCAGCAGGTTCTCCCAGCCGTAGGGCAGGTTCTCGGGCGCGTGGCCCGAGCAGGCCGCCATGAGCTGCGGGGCCAGCGTGGTGTCGATGCGCGCCCCCACGCCCGAGGCCCGCAGGATGTGCCCCAGGTCGCCCACGAGGCCATCGCTCACGTCGATGGCGCTGCTGGCCAGGCCGCGCAGCGCCTGCCCCAGCGCCACGCGCGGCGTGGGGCGCTCCAGCCGCTCGCGCGCCTGTGCCAGCACGGGCGGCGGCAACTGCACGGGCACCTGGCCCTGCAGCGCATCGAGCGCCAGGCGTGCATCGCCCAAATGCCCGCTCACCCAGAGATCGTCGCCCGCGTGCGCGCCGCTGCGCAGCAGCGCCTGCCCCGCGGGCACCTCGCCGAAAACGGTGATGCAGATGTTGAGCGGCCCCTGCGTCGTGTCGCCGCCCACCAGCTCGCAGCCATGCTCGTCCGCCAGCGCCAGCAGCCCTTCGGAGAAGCCCTGCAGCCACGCTTCGTCCGCGCGGGGCAGTGCCAGCGCCAGCGTGAAGGCCAGCGGCCGCGCCCCGCAGGCCGCGAGGTCCGACAGGTTCACCGCCAGCGCCTTGTGGCCCAGGTGCGCGGGGTACACGTCGGGGAAGAAGTGGCGGCCCTCCACCAGCATGTCGCTGGAGACGGCCAGGTGCATGCCGGCGCCGGGCGCGAGCAGCGCGCAGTCGTCGCCCACGCCGAGCGCGGCGCGGCGCACGGGGCGCTGGAAGTAGCGCGCGATCAGATCGAATTCACCCATGGCCGCGAGCATACCCGCCACCCCCACCGCGGAGGGGTGGCGGACCGTGCAGGCCCGCCGCTACACTGCGGCGCTCTTTTCAACGGGAGTCTGTCTGTGCACAAAGCAGCGGCGGTGGCGCTGGTTCTGGCCCTGGGCCTGGGGGCCTGCGGCAAGCAGGATGCGGCGCAGAAAACCGGCGGCGCCCCGGCCCGGCCCGAGTCCTCTGCGCCGGCCGCTCCGGCCGCTGCCACCAGCGCCGCGGCCCCATCGCCAGCGCTGGCTGCTTCCTCCGGCAAGGCGTTCGATGTGTCCGGCCTGCCGGTCTCGAACGCACCGCTGGGCGCCTTCCCCTACATCGCGCTGCCCGTTGGCTATGCCGCGGGAACCACGCCCGACGTCGCCGATTTCGATCAGGTGCCGTTCTGGACGGGAGACCGCCTGCAGCCGGTGGAAGGCCGGGTCTGGTCGGCGAACATCGCCGCCGCGCAGGGCAAGACCTTCTCGGACCTGGAGCTGGTGCGCAACATCGAGGCGGTGGTGGCCTCGCTGGGCGGCGCCAAGATCTTCGATGGCCGGATTCCGGAAGCCGCCGCCCAGCAGATCAAGGAATGGCCGCGCGATGTGGCCACGAAGTACAACAGCGGCCTGGGCGACCTCTGGAACAACCCCGCGCAGGTGTTCGTCGTGCACCGCGCCGACCGCGATCTCTGGATCCATCTGTGCAGCCACGCGTTCGGCGGCGGGCTGCTCATCGTGGAGACCCGGCCCCTTCAGGTCACCGCCGGGCTGCTGCCGGCCAGCGCACTGAAGGCGCAGATCGACAGGACCGGCAAGGTGGCGCTGCAGGTCAACTTCGCCACCGACAAGACCGACATCCTGCCCGATTCGCAGCCGCAGCTCGGGCAGGTGGTGCAACTGCTGCGGCAGGACGCGTCGCTGAAGCTGGCCGTCAACGGCTACACCGACGACACGGGGGACCCGGCGCACAACCAGGCCCTGTCGGACGGCCGCGCCAAGGCCGTGGTCGCGGCCCTGGCGGGCCAGGGCATCGATGCGTCCCGCCTGTCATCTGCCGGCTTCGGCGCCGCGGACCCCGTGGCGGACAACGGGACGCCAGAAGGCAAGGCGAAGAACCGGCGGGTGGAGCTGGTCAAACGGTCCTGAAACCTGGGCCCTGGCGGCACGGCGGTCCTTGCGCCGGCACTCCAGCGCCATCCCATCCGCATGCGGGCGATGCCGCCCGTGCCGCTCAGGGGCGGCGGCGGACGATGTGGCGGGGACCGATATCCGCGCAGCACGTCGCTCCCAGCATGGCCAGATTGCGGTCGATTTCATCGCGCAGCAGGCCGATGGCGTGGGCGACTCCGGCCTCGCCCGCCACGGCGGCGGCATAGTTGAAAGGGCGTCCCACCAGCACCATGCGTGCACCCAGGGCCAGCGCCTTCAGTACGTCGGATCCGCGGCGGAAGCCGCTGTCGATGAGCACTGGGTAATCGGGCCCCAGCGCGGCCACGACGGCTTCGAGCACGCGCATCGGCGAGGCTGCGCCGTCGAGCTGGCGCCCGCCGTGGTTGGACAGCACGATGCCATCCGCGCCGGCGCCCTGCGCCCGCAGGGCATCCTCCACGCTGAGCAGCCCCTTGATCACGAGCCGCCCCTTCCAGCGCTGGCGGATCGCCTCGATGTGCGTCCAGCCGAGGTGGTCGCGCGCGGAAAAGTCGCGCAGCACGCTGGACGACAGGATGGGGGCGCCGCGCGTGGCGAACGAGTTCTCGAAATGCGGCATGCCATGGCGCATCAGGGTCCGCAGGAAAGTGCCGGCCACCCAGCGGGGCCGGGCCATGCCATCCCACGCGAGGCGCAGGCCGGGACGCAGCGGCGTGGAGAAGCCGGTCCGGATGTTGTTCTCCCGGTTGGCGGAGACGGGAATGTCCACGGTGACCACCAGCGTGCCGAAGCCGGCCCTGGACACCCGGTCGACCAGTGCGTCGATGCGCGCCTGGTCGCCCGGGATGTACGCCTGGAACCAGGTGCCGGGGCACTCCTGGGCCACCTCCTCCATCGGGACCAGCGAGGTGCCGCTCATGACCGACACGATGCCGGCCTGCCGTGCCGCCCGGGCGAGCGCGAGGTCGCCCCGGTAGACCGACAGCGCCGCGATGCCCATGGGGGCGATGCCGAACGGGCTGCTGTAGCGCTGCCCGAACAGCTCCACCGCCTGCGACCGCTGCGACACGTCGCACAGCACGCGGGTGGAAAAGGCGTATTCGTCGAAGACCGCGCGGTTGTCGCGCAGCGATGCATTGTCTTCGGCGGCGCCGGCGATGTAGCCGAAGATGGGCCGCGGCAACCGCCGGCGCGCGGCCGGCTCGAAGTCGTGCAGCGCCAGCAGGCCGCGCAGGGCGGCGGGGAGCTTTTCGGAGGAGGGCTCTGCGTAGGATGCCATGGTGGAACGCGCTCGCGGGTCGGGGGATGGCGCGAATCTAAGGGGACATCCACTTGAATAAAAGCGACTTATCTAGAATGCATTTGTTCGCCAAATGGAAATAAAGCCGCTGTCCCCATGCCCACCGTCAAACAGCTCGAGGCCTTCTGGTGGGCCGCGACCAGTGCCAACTTCGCCACGGCGGCCGAGCGTGTGCACCTTTCCGTGTCCTCGTTGTCGAAGCGCATCGCCGAACTCGAAGCGGCGCTGGGGCAACCGCTTTTCGACCGGAGCGGGCATCGCGCGGTATTGAACGATGCGGGCCGCCGGATGCTTCCCCGTGCGCTGGACGTGCTCAATGCGATGGCTGCGCTGCACGAATCGATGGATGCCGGCGCAGCGCTCGCGGGATCGTGCCGCTTCGGTGTGGGGGACCTCTCGGCGCTCACCTGGATGCCGGGCTTCGTGGCGGCGGCGCGGGCGGCGCACCCACAGCTGGGCCTCGAGCCCGTCGTGGATGTCGGCGGCGCGCTGGAGCGTCGCCTCTCGGATGGCGAGCTGGACTTCGCCGTGATCGCCGGTCGCTCTTCGCGCAGCGAACTCCTCTCGCAGCCCGTAGGCGCCGTGCATTTCCGATGGAGCGTGGCGCCCGGCTTGGCCGGTGCATCCGCTCCGGATGCCGCGGCCCTGTTGAAGGCCTACCCCCTCGTCACGCTGCCCGAAGGCGCCGGCACCACCCGGTTGCTGGACGACTGGCTGCTGGCCAATGGCGCTTCGGTGCACGAGCGCATCGCCTGCAACAGCTGGGGCGCCGTGGCGGGCATGCTCCGGCTGGGGGTGGGCACGGGCATCCTGCCGGGCCCGTGGGTGGAGGCCATGGGCCTGCGCGCGGCCCGCGCCCGCGTGCCCCTGGCACCCTTGCACTATGCCTTCCAGTGGAAGCGTGGTGACACGCGTGCGCTTATCGGGGCGATGCGCGCGCTGGTGCAGCAGTGCGTGGATTTTTCGCTGCCCCCGGGGTTCGCCGGGGCGCGCCGCTGAACATCCGCATCGGCAGGTCTGCGGCCTGCCGAGGGCCGCGAAGGCAACGCTCCGTCAGGCGGGAGCGCCCCGGAAGCGCAGCGCGGCCTGCCGGCTCACCTCGCCCAGCAACTGCTCGTTGCGCTGGCGCTCGCGCAGCCAGCGGGCATCGTTCTGGCCCGCGGCCGCCTCGCTGCGCAGCAGGTGCAGGGCGCCCGACGCGCCGGTCACCGCCGCGTGGCGCGCGATGTGGTCGATGGTCTGCAGGATGTGGTCGCGCAGCGGCATGTGCTCGCCGGTGGCCGGGTCCACGTACACCGCGTCCATGCCGAAGCGGCAGGCCTGGAAGCGGTTGTAGGTGTAGACCAGGTAGTCGTCCTCGGTGGGGGTGAACGGCTGCTCGGCCAGGAACCAGGCGCCGAGGGCCTGCACGTAGCCGGCCAGCGCGGCCGCCCGCTCGATGGTGAGCGGGGTGTCGAACACGCGGATCTCGATGGTGCCGAACTCGGGCTTGGGGCGGATGTCCCAGTAGAAGTCCTTCATGCTCTTGACCACGCCCGTGCGCGTCATCTTGTCGAAGTAGCCCTCGAAGTCCTTCCAGGTGAGCACCATGGGCGCGCGGCCCGACAGCGGGAACGCGAACACCGAGTTGAGCCGCGCCGAGTCGAACGCCGTATCCTGCCCCTGCACGTACGGGCTGGAGGCCGACATCGCGATGAAGTGCGGGATGTAGCGCGACATGCGGTGCAGCATCAGCAGCGCGGCATCGGCATCGGGGCAGCCGATGTGCACGTGCTGGCCGAAGATCGTGAACTGCTTGGAGAGGTAGCCGTAGAGCTGCGACAGCTCCTGGAAGCGCGGCTTGTCGTAGATGCGGCGCTCGTGCCACTGCTGGAACGGGTGCGTGCCCCCGCCGGCCACGGCGATGTTGAGCTTGTCGGCGCTCTTCACGAGCGCATCGCGGATCTGCGTGAGCTGGCCCAGCACCTCGCTGCCCGAATGGCAAACGCCCGTCGAGATCTCGATCATGCTGTTGGTCATCTCGGGCACCACGCTGCCGGGCAGCGGCTGCTTTTCCATGAGGCGCAGCATGTCCTCGGCGTAGGGAGCGAGGTCGTAGTTGTGCGTGTTGACGAGCTGAAGTTCCAGCTCGACGCCGAGCGTCAGCGGCTCGGAATGGTGGAAGGCTTCGAGGCTCATGGTTGCGGCTCCCGCTCTGCGTTGGCGGCGCGCGTGGCCGGCGCCCAGGGTTTGGAACTCTCTCCGGCGCGGTAGATGGCCACCGTGGCGATCACGGCGCCCAGCACTTCCATGAGCAGGATGGTGGGGAGCGCGACGCGCGCGATGAGCTGCCCGGTGGAGGCCGAGGCCACCACGAACTGCGAAGCGATCAGCAGGGCGATGGACGACATCGGCGTCATCGCGCAGCCCACCCAGAGGGCCTGGCGCCAGCTGGCGCCGCTGCCCACGTTGCCGAGCGCCACGCCCAGGGCCTTGGCCAGCAGACGCACCACGATGAGCGCCAGCACCACGCCGGCCACCGGGCCGCTCCAGTCGGCCTGTGCGGCCACCGTGGAGACCAGCACGAACATCAGCATGGTGAGCAGCGAGGCCGCCGTGCCCAACTGGCGCGGCACGGCCCATGGCCGCGGGTTGAGCTGCTTGAGCAGCATGCCGGCCAGCAGCGCGGCGAGCGGTGCGGAGCCGCCCATGTGTGCGGCCACGGCGGTGCCCGCGGCGATCAGCGTGAGCAGCAGGAATGCGGTGTTCTCGCTCGTGGGGCTCATGAAGCGCAAGGCCATGCGCAGCACCAGCGCGAGCACCGCGCCCACGATGACGGACACGCCGAGCACCACCATCACGGGGTAGACCGTGTCCATGATGCGTGCGGCGGGGCGGTTGATCAGTTCGGCCGTCGCGCTGCCCAGCGTGAGCGCATAGAGCGTGGAGAGCGTGGCGAGCACGATGGAGCGGTCGGTCACCGGGCCGGCGGCACGGGTGTCTGCCACCACGCGCGTCAGCACGGCCGGCGATGCGGCGAGCGCCACCAGCGCCAGCGGTCCGGCGGCGCGCTCGGGCACGTCGAACCAGAGCATGGCGTAGTACACGGCGAAGTACGTGAGGGCCGATTCCATGATGCTCTGCGCGAGCACCATCGGGTTGTGCCGGAACCAGCGCAGCGGGATGCGGCCGCCCGCCTCGAACAGCACGATGGCGATGCCCAGCTCCAGCAGGAACAGGCTGATGCCCTGCAGGGGCCACACCGCGCCGCTGAAGCCCAGCAGGCCCGCGACGGTGCCCACGAGCGTGTAGCCCACCACCTTGGGCAGGCCGATGTGGCGCTGGAAGAGATAGCCCGAAACGGCGGCCACTGCGAGCAGCAGCGACCACTGCACGGTGGGCAGCCCGGCCGATGGGCGCAACCACTGCGCCCAGAAACCCATGATTTCATCCATTGTTGTAATCCTTCGCTTCTCGCGGGCGGGTGCCCGCTACCCGCCCGATCCGCGCGTGGGTCCGCGCGTCCCCCGGCCGGGGCCGACCGAATGTACCTGCTGATCCGGAGGGCCTCTGTAGGACGGGCACCCCGGGCAAAGGGGTATCAGGCGGCGCGGCGGGGCACGAAGAATTGCATCGGCGCGCGGCGCAGCCGCGAGCGCAGGGCCGTGGTGATGCGGGCCCGCTCGACGCGCGTCACGCTGTGCGCGCGCAGCGCCAGCCGGAACGCCAGATAGAAGCTCACCGACACGTTGAGCGCCCCGATGAGCGGAAGGGTGGCGGCGGCCCACCAGAACGCGGGCTGGTGCAGCGTGGAGGTGCCGAGCGCGGTGAGCGCGGCACCCATTTGCCCCGTGGAGAGCGTGACGTGCCGCACATCCAGCCCCAGGCCGAAGAACGCGGCGAACGCCGGCACCAGGCCGAGCATGAAGCCCAGCGAGACGTTGGCCGCGAAGCCCGAGAGGTTGTCGCGCCAGAACCGCGCCCAGCGCGCCGCGCGCTCCGTGCCGAGCCAGCGGGTGATGCGCGGGTTGTATTGCATCGCCGAATCGAGGCGGTGCAGCACGAACCAGTTCTCCGCCCAGCCCGCGATGATGCTCGAAGCGAACAGCAGCACCCCGGTGAACGCCGCGAACAGCAGCGAGGGGCCGAAGAGCTGCAGCGAATGCAGCACGTGCCGCGCCTCGGCCGGGCTGATGGCCGGTGCGCCCGATACCCAGGCGATGCCCATGGTGATGCCCACCACGGCGGGAAAGACCACCAGCACATTGCCGAGCACCGCGGCCACCTGCGAGCGCACGAGGTGCGTGACCTCGTCCACGAACAATTCGATCGCATCGGGCGTCTGCAGCTCCTTGAGCTTCGCCGCCATGGCCGGGGCCGTCATCGCGGGCTGCTTGGTCGCCACCGTGCAATGCAGCAGCATGACCAGCACGAAGCTCACCGAATAGTTGACGCCCGCCCAGAAGCCGCCCCAGAAGCTGGAGAGCGCCAGGGCGGCGATGCCGAACTTCATGAGCGTGGTGAATGCCATCACGAACCCACCGCCGGCCGCCTTCGCCACCATGGCGCCGTACTCGGCCCCCGTGCGCGTGATGTAGTGCTCACCCGTCTCGGCGCTGCGTTCGGCCACCTTGGCCGCGAGCAGCGACGAATTGGAGGCGATGAGGGCGCGCAGGCTGCGCCGCTCGCGCCCCACGGTCACGAGCCGTGCCATCAGCCGCGCGGCGCTCGTGGCCGGCGTGGGCGAGAGCAGGCAGTCCAGCAGGTCGCGCACGCGCAGGATGCGTTCGCGCAGCTGGCGCAGCCGGAACACGAGGCCGACCGAGATGCCGTTGTCCTCGAAGTGCGCATACACGGTGGCCGCCGCCGCGCGGCACGCTTCGAGGCGCTCGCGCAGGCGCAGCACGGCGTCATCGAGGCGGTCGGTGGTGCGCAACTGGTGCAGCACCTCGACCCGCAGGCTCTCCACGTCGCGGATCAGCGCATGGAAGGGCTGCGCATCGCGCGCGGCCCCGGCCATGCGCAGGCGCAGTTCGGGCGCGAAGCCGGTCGAGAGGATCTGCCCCGCGCAATAGGTGATCGCGTCCAGCAGCGACTGCTGCCACCGGGTGGTGCCACCGGTTCCGTCGCCCGGTGCGAGCAGGGCGAGGAGCCGTTCGAGCAGAGGCTCGTCCAGCGCCGCCAGCCACTGCGCGTCGAAATCGGTCGGCAGCGCCAGCATGAAGAGTTCCGAGGCGTCGATCGTTTCGGGGCTGCCGGGCAGCAGCTTGTAGCGCAGCCGCTCGGCCATTTCGCTGGCCAGGGCCGTGCGCGGCGCGAACCCGAAATCCGCCAGCAGCGTGGTGATGTCCACCGTACCCACCAGCGTGGTCCACCACGCCTGCAGCCGGGCGCGGGCCTGGGCATCGCCTTCCGCCGCCTCCACGAAGCGCTGCAGGCGGGCCAGGGCGTCATCGACCGATCGGCGGTCGCCCCGCACCCATGCCAGGAAACCGATCAGCCACAGATGCCGCCGCGCGAGCGGCGCCGAGGGATCGAGGCTGGCCAGCAGGGATTGCGGCGAGGCGTCGCGCAGCCGCGGGCTCAATGGAGCACCCGGCCGGACAGCGGGGCGCCGCCGGAGCCGCCCCCGGAGAGGGCTTCCAGCAAGAACAGCGGCACGGGGCACTCGAAACGCTCGCCATCTTCAGCCACGCAGAAGTAGGTGCCGTGCATGCTTCCGCTGGGGGTGCGCAGCCGGCATCCGCTGGTGTACTGGAAGGCTTCGCCCGGCCGCAGCAGCGGTTGCTGGCCGACCACGCCGAGGCCCTTGACCTCTTCGGTATGGCCGCGCGAGTCGCTGATGGTCCAGTGCCGGGAGATGAGCTGCGCCGGCAGGTCGCCGGTATTGGTGACGGTGATCGTGTAGGCAAAGCTGTAGACGCCGTCTTCGGGCGTGGACTGCTCTGGCAGGTACTGGGGCTGCACCTCGGCCTGGAACTGGTACTTCGGCATGGGCGCAATAGTAATGGCGGCTGCTGCGACAATTCCGGCATGACACGCCAATTCCGAATCGCCCCCTCGATCCTGTCCGCCGATTTCGCCCGCCTGGGCGAGGAAGTGAAGAACGTCATCGCCTCCGGCGCCGACTGGGTGCACTTCGACGTCATGGACAACCACTACGTGCCGAACCTGACGTTCGGCCCCATGGTCTGCCAGGCACTGAAGCCCCATGTCGTCACGCCCGACGGCCGCCCGGCACCCATCGACG
The DNA here is from genome assembly GCF_900112675.1 of Paracidovorax konjaci. GTDB lineage: Bacteria > Pseudomonadota > Gammaproteobacteria > Burkholderiales > Burkholderiaceae_C > Paracidovorax > Paracidovorax konjaci. Next base: position 27,094 of record NZ_FOMQ01000006.1, read on the forward strand.
TGCACCTGATGGTGGAGCCCGTGGATGCCATCGCCGCCGCGTTCGCCGAGGCCGGCGCCGACTACATCAGCTTCCACCCCGATGCCTCGGCGCACGTGCACCGCAGCATCCAGGCCATCCGCTCCAAGGGCGTGAAGCCGGGCCTCGTGTTCAACCCGGCATCGCCGATCGACGTGCTGGACTGGGTGATCGAGGACGTCGATCTGATCCTCGTGATGAGCGTGAACCCCGGCTTCGGCGGTCAGAGTTTCATCGATTCCGCCCTGCGCAAGATCGAGGCATTGCGCAAACGCATCGACGCCAGCGGCAAGGATATCCGGCTGGAGGTGGATGGCGGCATCAAGGTGGACAACATCCGCCGTGCGGCGGATGCGGGCGCCGACACGTTCGTGGCCGGCAGCGCGATCTTCGGCAAGCCCGACTACCGCGCCGTGATCGACGCGATGCGCGCCGCCCTGGCCTGAGCCCGGACCCTACGGGCCCACACCCCCCGCAGCGGCGGCTGCCAGGGGCGTCGCGCAGGTGCTGTCCTTACTGGCTCAGCGTGCGCGGAGCGCCGGTGCCGGGAGGCGGCACCTGGACCTGCATCGTGCCTTCGCGCAGCACGCCGCCACCGGCCACGGAGCCTTCGGCCGTGCCCGACTGCACGCGCCCGATGCAGGCGCGGCGGTCTTCATCGGTCTTGAACACTTCGCAGCGCTGTGCGGCGTTGCGGGCATAGCCGTCGGTGGCGTCCTGGCTGGCCAATTGGCCGGTGCGGGACGCTTGCAGCGCGGCACCGGCTTCGCGCAGGCAGGTTTCGCGGCTCTGCGCGGTGTCTCCGCTCATGCAGGCCTGGCGGTCCTGCTGGTAGCGGTCGCGCGCAGACGCGTCGGGCGCGGCCTGCACGGCGGCGCAGGCGGCCAGCAGACAGGCGGCAGAGAGGATGCGGGGAGCAAGGGCAAAGCGATTCGTCATGGCAGGAGACCTCCGGTTTCATGGGTTGGGGGCGGGCCGGCACCTGGGTGGCCGGCATCCGGGGCTGCGTTTTCGCGGTACGGCGCGCTACGGTCGAGCGAAAACGGGTGCCCCCAGCGTAGGCGCGGGCGGCCAGGGGGTCTGTCGGACGGGCCAGACAACGGGTGTGGCCGATCCCGCACGTCCTACACTGCGGGCCCGGCTGGCACGCGGCGTGCCGGCTTCCCGGCGCCACCCCTCGGGGGCGCCTCAACCAGACGAAGAGGACGGCATGGCCGAAACTTCCGTGGCAGCGCTGACGGCGCGTGCCGATGCGGCGATCGTGGACCTGGACGGCACCATGGTCGATACCCTGGGCGATTTTGCGGAGGCGATCAACCGCATGCTCGCCGAGCTGTCCCTGCCGGCCATTGCGGCACTGGACATCGAGCGCATGGTGGGCAAGGGCTCGGAGCATCTGCTGCGCTCGGTGCTCGCCCATGTGCTGCAGGCGCTGGAGCCCTCCCGGCGCGCAGCGGAAGTCGATGCACGCTATCCCGCGGCCTGGGCCGCCTACGAACGCCACTACCTCGCCATCAATGGGAGCTGCTCGCGCGTGTTCGACGGCGTGGCCGAAGGCCTTGAAGCCCTGCGCGGCGCAGGTTTGCGGCTGGCATGCGTCACCAACAAGCCCACGGCCTTCGCCATTCCCCTGCTCGAGGCCAAGGGACTGGCCGGCTTTTTCGACCATGTGTTCGGCGGCGATGCCTTCGAGCGCAAGAAGCCCGATCCGCTGCCGTTGCTGAAGGCCTGCGAGGCGCTGGGCACGGCGCCTGCCCGCACGCTGGCCATCGGCGATTCGGTCAACGATGCACGGGCCGCCCGCGCCGCCGGGTGCCCGGTGGTGCTGGTGACCTATGGCTACAACCATGGCGAGCCCGCCCGGTCGGTCGAGGCGGATGCCCACGTGGACAGCCTGGAAGAGCTGAGTCCTCCGGTCTGATGCCCGCCTGCGGCGGTATGCCGCAGTGCTGCGGTCTCAGAAGGTCTCCCAGTCGTCGCTGTTCCCACGGGCTGGCGGCGCGGATGGCTGCGGTGTGGAAGGCAGCGCCTGGGGCGGCGACGCGGTGGCGGCAGGCACCGGCAAGGTTGTCGCCGGCTTGCGCGGCGCTTGCGGCACGCGTGTGATTGCGGCTGCCGGTGGAGCGGCTGCGGCCCTGGCGGGAGAGGGCGGCGCGGGCCGGGGTGCCGCTCCGCCTTTTTGAGGCAACCGGAATACCGCGACCGCGTCCACCATCTGCGCGGCCTGGGTGCGCAGGCTGTCGGCGGCCGCGGCGCTTTGCTCCACCAGGGCCGCGTTCTGCTGCGTGGCGTGGTCCATCTGCATGATGGCTTCGCCGACCTGCGCGACTCCCTGGCTCTGTTCCTGGCTGGCGGCGGTGATCTCGCCCACGATGTCGGTGACACGCCGGATCGCCTGCACCACTTCCGTCATCGTCGCGCCCGCCTTGTCCACCAGTTGCGTGCCCTGTTCCACGCGTTCCACGCTGGCGTTGATGAGGGCCTTGATCTCCTTGGCCGCTTCGGCGCTGCGCTGTGCAAGGGTGCGCACCTCGGCGGCGACGACGGCGAACCCCCGGCCCTGCTCGCCGGCACGGGCGGCCTCGACGGCGGCGTTGAGCGCGAGGATGTTGGTCTGGAAGGCGATGGAGTCGATCACGCCGATGATGTCCACGATCCTGCGGCTGCTGTCGTTGATGCCTTTCATCGTGTCCACCACCTCCGTCACCACGTCGCCGCCGCGGGTAGCGACCGCGCTGGCACTGGTGGCGAGTTGGTTGGCCTGCCGCGCGTTGTCGGCGTTCTGGCGCACGGTGGCGGTCATCTCTTCCATCGAGGCAGCGGTTTCCTCGAGGGCACTGGCCTGTTGCTCGGTGCGTGCGGAAAGATCGTTGTTGCCCTGGGCGATCTCGACGCTGGCGGTGGAGACGTTCTCCGCATTGCCGCGCACGCCCGCCACCACGTGGGATAGGTTCTCTTGCATGTGCCGCAGGGCATGGAGCAGTTCGGCCGCCTCGTCGCTGCCCCGCGCATCGATGGGCTGGGTGAGATCGCCCCCGGCGATCTGGCCCGCACGCGTGGCTGCCAGGCGCAAGGGGCCTGTGATCGAACGGCTCAGAAGCGCCGCAGCCAACGCCCCCAGCAGCACGGCGGCGATCCCTCCGCCGATCAGCGTCCAGCGGCCCACGGCGGCGGCATCTTCCGCCTCGCGGACGGATGCGTCGTAAAGGGCCTGCTGGCGCCGCTCCAGCTGCAGGATCGCAGCGATGTAGCGTTCGGCCAGCGGCTGGATGTCGCGGCCCAGCGATGCGGACACATCTTCACCGGCCTGCCGGCGCTTGAGCAGGGCGGAGCGGGGGCCGCGGTAGGCGTCACGCGCCGCGTCGGCCTGGGCGATGAGGCGCTTGCCTTCTTCGGTGGTGACCAGCGCCTGCAGGCGGTTGCGGGAGGCCACGGTCATTTCGGAGGTCTTGTCCATCTCCGACTGCCACGTGCCGAGGCGGGACGTGTCCGAGTCCAGCACTGCAGCGCGCGTCCGCACCCAGTTCAGCTCGACGGACTGCCGCCACTGCCAGGCCATGCGGAGTTTCTCGTTGTCCTCCATCGTGAGCTGCTGGGTCGTGTCTTCCAGCGCCTGCAGCCGCCAGACACCGATGGCCGCTATGGCCGCCGTGATGGCCAGTACGACGCCGAACGACAGCGCAAGGCGCGTGCCGACCTTGAGGTGGTGCAATGCCATGGCGGCTCCTCTTTCTCTCTGGCCTGTGGCTGAATTTGCGCCAAGATAGCCGCGGCCGTGCTGGCGGCCGGTAGAGGAATCCCGTGTTTCCAATGCAGCCGAAGTGTGCTCGGAAAGTCAGCGGGCGTGCCCCAGCAGGGCCTCCTTGAGCTTCCAGTCGGCCGGTTGCGGCCCCAGCCAGATGCCCAGCAGCGCGCTGAAGAACTCGGGCTCGCGGAAGGGCTCGCCCTGCGCCGAGCCCTTGACCGTGATGACCGTGCCGGTACCCGGAATCCAGTCCACCGTGAACCTGTCGCCGGCCGAGAGCTTGCGGTGGGCCGAGAAGATCTGGCCCATGCGCAGCACGCCCGGCACGAGCCGTGAGAACGTGGCCTTGTCGAGGTTGTCCTCGATGCCGCGCGAAAACAGCTTGCCCAGTTCCGTCGAATCGATGTCCCGCAGCATCGTGATGGACACGCGCTTGCGGCCCTGCAGCGCCATCGCTTCCTCGGCGGTGGAAACCTTGCGTTCGAGGTACAGCCCTGCCGCGTATACCTGGAAAACGGCCTTGTACCGCACCCCCGCGCCGTTGAGTACGAGCGGCACGTTGTCCAGGGTGATGGCGGGCTCGTAGGCGACGCCCGCGGCCGTGGTGACGGGCTGGGCGGAAGCGCACATGGCGGCCCCGGCCAGGATGCCTGCGATGGCCCAGGCTGCACCCCGATGCCGCAATGTCATAGCGTCTCCTGAAAAAACGAACGATCGTTCTTTTTGGGATTTTCCCCAACGGCAGGTGTCGTGCACAACAGGGTTTTCGCGCAGGGGGCTTTGCTACACTTTGCGCCCATGTTCATTCACCACGTGGTCATCACAGGTTGTAGCGACCGGGGAGCTTGGCCCTGGCGCAAGCCTGCCGCATCGAACCGCTGAAGGCTGCCGGGCCATTCCCCCGGCGCGCCACCGTGGCCCCCGCGGGGCCGAATGCAATGAACCTGGGTGGCAGCCGGGCAACGCGCCCGTTCCTGCCGACCGATCTGGAGCGATCTTTCCGTGATCACCGAACTCGAATTCAAAAGCCTGGCCAGCGAAGGCTACAACCGCATCCCCCTCATCGCCGAGGCATTCGCGGACCTGGAAACCCCCCTATCCCTCTACCTCAAGCTGGCCCATGCCCGCGATGGCGGGCGCTACAGCTTCCTGCTCGAATCCGTGGTGGGTGGCGAGCGTTTCGGGCGCTACAGCTTCATCGGCCTGCCGGCACGCACGCTGCTGCGGGCCAGCGGCTTCGGTGCGCAGGCCCGCGCCGAGGTGGTGACCGACGGGCAGGTGGTCGAAACCGCGCAAGGCAACCCGCTGGACTTCATCGCGGAGTACCAGAAGCGATTCAAGGTGGCGCTGCGGCCCGGCCTGCCGCGTTTCTGCGGTGGCCTCGCCGGGTATTTCGGTTACGACGCCGTGCGCTACATCGAGAAGAAGCTCGAAGCCAGCTGCCCGCCCGACGCGCTGGGGATGCCCGACATCCTCCTGCTGCAATGCGAAGAGCTGGCCGTCATCGACAACCTCTCGGGCAAGCTCTACCTCATCGTCTACGCCGACCCTTCCCAGCCGGAAGCGTACGCGCGCGGCAAGAAGCGGCTGCGCGAACTGAAGGAGCAGCTGAAGTACTCCGTCGCCGCACCGCAGGTGAAGCCGACCGAGAGCCATCCACCACAGCGCGATTTCTCGAAAACCGAGTACCTGGCTGCCGTGGAACGTGCCAAGGAACTGATCGCCGCGGGCGATTTCATGCAGGTGCAGGTGGGGCAGCGCATCCACAAGCGCTATACGGAGTCGCCGCTGTCGCTGTACCGCGCGCTGCGTTCGCTCAACCCGTCGCCCTACATGTATTACTACCATTTCGGCGATGCCCACGTGGTGGGGGCGAGCCCGGAGATCCTCGTGCGGCAGGAGCGCACGGACGAAGGCCAGAAGATCACCATCCGGCCGCTCGCCGGCACGCGCCCGCGTGGGGCCACGCCCGAGAAGGACAAGGCTGCCGAGGTGGAGCTGGTCAACGACCCGAAGGAGCGCGCGGAGCACGTGATGCTCATCGATCTCGCGCGCAACGACATCGGCCGCATCGCACGCACCGGTTCGGTGAAGGTGACCGAGGCCTTCGTCGTGGAACGCTACAGCCACGTGATGCACATCGTCAGCAATGTCGAGGGCCTGCTGAACGATGGCATGACCAGCATGGACGTGCTCAAGGCCACTTTCCCGGCAGGTACCCTCACCGGTGCGCCGAAAGTGCACGCGATGGAACTCATCGACCGGCTCGAACCGACGAAACGGGGGCTGTATGGCGGCGCCTGCGGATATCTGAGCTATGCGGGGGACATGGATGTGGCCATCGCCATCCGCACCGGCATCGTGAAGGATGGAACCCTCTATGTGCAGGCGGCTGCCGGCGTGGTGGCCGATTCGGTGCCCGAACTGGAGTGGAAGGAAACAGAGCACAAGGCCCGCGCGCTGTTGCGTGCCGCCGAACTGGTGGAAGAAGGACTGGAATGACCCGCGCCATTGAACGAACCCAGCAGTGCAGCAGCATGGCCGAGGTGCGCGCGCGCATCGACGCGCTCGACGACATCCTCGTGCCGCTGCTCGTCGAGCGCGGCGGCTACATGACCCAGGCAGCCCGCAACAAGCGCGACGCATCCCAGGTGCGCGACGAGGGGCGTATCGAGTTCATCGTGGACAGGGTGCGCCAACGTGCGCTGGCCGAGGGGGGCGAGCCCGATGTGATCGAGGCGATCTACCGCAGCATGATGGAGGCCTACATCGCCTACGAGCACCGGGAATTCGCGCGGCTGGAGGCGGTGGCCCAGGAGCGGAAGGGCTCCGGCGCGGCGCCCTGAAAGGGGGCGGCGGCTCCGCTGTGGATCGCCGGGGGCACAGGGACCGTTGCGGCCGGCCCCGCGCTTCGCGGGTGCCGGCTGGGATGCGGCGCCATGTCAATGCCGCATCGACGAAAGCTTGAACGCGTTGGCCAGCGTGGAGCGATTGCTGATGCCCCAGCGCGAGGCGACATCGAGCATGTGTACGCGGCCGCCGGTGGCGCTGGCCTCTTCCATTTCGCCTTCGATGCGCCGCACGCGCTCGCGGCGGATCAATTCGGCGGGCGTCATGCCGAGGTGGTTGCGGAATGCCAGTTGCAGAGCGCGCTCGGTGACGCCGAGGCGGCCCGCGATCTCTCGCACCGACAGGTTGGGATCGTGCAGGTGCTCGATGATGTAGCGGTAGGCCGCCCGATAGCGGGGGGGCAGGCGCAGTCCCACCGTGTCCTGCGACGTACCGGCCTGGGGCGCGGTCCCCGCATCCATGCGTTGCAATGCCGCGTGGTGGACCACACGCATGGCCTGTGCCACATGCCGCTTGTACTGGCGCAGCGATTCGCCGAGGCGGCCTTCATTCATGTGGATTTTCGACAGGCAATACTGGATGTCCGAGGCGAGTGGATGGTGCTCGATTTCCCGCTCGCCGCCCGCCAGCGGCATGATGACTTCGCGGGCGGCCGGCACGGCGCGGCTGGCCAGCAATGCCAGGCACCCTTCGACACGGGCTTCGCCTTCGATCCCCGCAAGTCCGTGCTGGCGCAGCCAGCGCGAGAAGATCGATACCGATTCCTGGCGTGCCGCCCCGTGGCTCGCCAGCATGCCCGCGAGGTAGCCGAGACGCGCCTGCAGCAGCGGCGGGGTGCCGGAATGGGATTCCAGGTGGCGAAGCTCTGTTGCCAGCGCCTCTCCGGGCGTGCGGTCGCGGCCCATTTCCAGAGCCGACTCGGCGAAGGCATGGTCTGACAATTCCTCGCTGTGCAGCAGCTCCACGCGTGCCAGAACCTCCAGGCGGATGGCTTCGGCATGCAATGCAAGGTAGCTCGTGTCTTGCGCTTCGCACAGGGCCAGGGCCCGTTGTGTCGCCACGAGCGCAGAGGCATGCTGGCCTTGGGTCTGCAGCGAAAGCGCGAGACCGCAGCAGGCCTCCACACGCAGCGGTGCGGGGGCGTCGTGGTCGTTGGAAACGAGTGCCCAGCAGGCCGCTGCACGTGACGGCTTGTGCAGGTGCTGGAACATCCAGGCCTGGTCCAGTGCCGAGTGCCAGCGCACCGTGCTGCGCGAGATCGCGTCGTAGGCCTTCAACTGGTGGTGAAACACGTCGCTCGCCAGTTCCTCCTGGCCGATCACCAGCAGGGCGCGGCCCAGGAGGGCACCTTCTTCCATCGGGCTCGCGTCGCGCAGCCGCCCCCGTTCGAGTCGGCGGCGCCCCATGGCAGCTGCCTCCTTGATCTGCAGGTTGCGCAGCAGTTGGGTGAGCACCGGAGCGTGGTGGCCGACGCGTTGGCACGAAAGAGAGAGCAGAGAGATGAGCATGTTGTCGTCGCGGCCCCCGCCGCGCCTCGTGATTGATGACGACTTGATGCTAGGAATCCGGGCCGAAACAAACCTCAGCGACTTTCTGGCCAATCCTCAACTTTGCCCACCGGCAATTGTCGGCAGGGTGGCCAGGCCCCTCCATTGCGGTCTTATCGCTTTTTGCCGATGTCCAGTGCTTGTTCGGTAGGACCGTGTTTTGAAACAGTCAGCCGACCTTTCTGATTGACAGATGAAGGAACAACTGATTAACAAAATGTGAAAAATAAGGCTGGAAAGAAACAATTTCTCCTCTGAGATTGCCCCTGACTATCGGCGTTTTGGAAATGATTAATGGCCTGGTGTAATCCGGAATGAACTAAGCTTGCGCCTGTCGTCACTCACGCACAGTCATTTGCAATAAGTGAAAAACTTTGTGAATGCATTGGTGGCGATCACGTGGCTTTAACAGCCATGGCTATATCAACGAAAACGTTTGCGTATGGGGAACTTCATGCAAGTCGCATTGCTGTCGCGCCGTTCGGCGGTCAACCAATTCCTGGTGGATTTACTCGCCCGGGGGGGAATCCAAGCCATTTTGCAAGTCAGCATCGCGGCCTTCCGCATGCAGGCGCGCAAACAGTCGCCGGATGCGGTGATCCTGGAGGATTGCGGAGGCACCCTCGCCGAGGATCTCGGGCTGATCCGCAGCTGCATCTCTGCCCATGTGCCGGTGCTCGTCGCCGGTTCCGAGTTGCAGGCGGGTTTCGGCACCGCTCTGGCGTGCGGCGCCGTCGATTACATCAATCTGTCCCGGGTGGGGCACGACGAACTCAAGGCGCGCATCCGCGGCCACGTGGAAGCGTATGCCCTGGAGGCATCCCACGCGATCGCGGTGGACGGCTGCCAACTGGACCCGGCACGCCAGTGCATCGTCCACGGCGGCAAGGTGGTCGAGTTGACCCACCGCGAATGCGAGTTGGCATGGCTGCTGTTTTCGCGCCCGAACCAGGTCGTCTCTTCTCCCACCATCGTGGCGCGCGTGTGGGGACGGTCCGTGGAATCGAACAAGCGCACTCTCGAGCAGCACATCTACAAATTGCGCAACAAGCTGCGCCAGACCGGGTGCAGCCTGCGTGTGCAGGCGGCCTATGGCCGGGGCTATCGCCTGCTGTCGGCCAGCGGGGTGGAGCCGGGCCCGGTGTCGCACCAGACCTGCGCGCACGTGCATGCACCCCGTACCCGGGCCGCCATGCCGGCAATGGCCATTCCGCCCATGCCGCCGCTGGGAAGCTGAGCAAGCCACGCTCGGCTTCAAGCGCGGGCTCCGCACGGAGCGCCCGGGATGGACTGTCACGGCTTTCACACCTTGATCCACAGATAGTTCCCGGAGCAGATGCCCATGAAGGCTTCGTCGGTCGAGCTGAGGATGTTGTCGCCCCAATATCGGCCGTGTTCCGCATAGTGCGTCATGGTCTCCGCGAGCCAGGTACCGCTGATGTCCGGCGTCATGGGGACGCGCACGATCAGGATGATGCCTCCGGTGTCCGGATTGATGCCCGCCTGGGCCTGGTCCTGGGCGTACACGGTGAGATTGGCTTCCAGCAGCAGGCGGTAGACCGACAGCGTCCGTCCTGCCGTGACGATGCCGAAGTGGAAGTTCAGGTACATCGCACCCACGTCGTTCTCGTAGTGGGTGAGCTGGACCTCGAAGCCTTCCACTTCGACCCAGCCCCGCTCCAGCACTGCCCCTGTGTCGGGCAGATCGATGGCAGAGCACAGGTCGGTCACCAATTGTTCGTATTGTTGAAAGCTCATGGTCTTCAGGCGCGGGACAGGAGCCACTGATCGGCATTCGCCAGCCGCTCCGTCGTCAGACTGCTCTGGGAGGGCGTGCGAGGGCGGCTGAGGTTGAGGAGCTGCAGCGGCAGCAGTGCGAGGCGGTCGGCAGGGGCCTGCTGCGCGACATCGAACCCTGCCGCTATCAGCGCCGCGCGGATAGTGCCCACGGTGGCGAATGCCATGGCGAATGCCTTGTTGTCCTTGTGTTCGGCAATGTGCCTGCCGATGAGGCTGAGCAGGGTGGTCTGCCTCCGGTTGTCGAGACGGTTCCCGGCCAGCACGATCTGTCCGAGCACGCTCACCAGCGTTGCCACCTGTACTGACGTATCGCTGCTGGCCAGCCCGGTTTCGATCGCGTCCTGGAGCGCCTTGTCCAGCGTCGGCGCGGCGGACTTCGCCCTGCCGGCGAGAGCCCGGCTCTGCGGATTGCGGCTTTGGCCGCCTGAATCGCTGCCGGGCTGATGACCGCCGGACTGGCTGCCGGAGCCCGTGTCGCCGTCGCGGTTGTCCTGTTGTGTCGCATTGCCCCCCGGCTGGAGGAAGACGTCCTGCGCGTACGGATCGAGCACCTCTTGCTCGCGGTGTGCCGCCGCCCGCTCGTGTTCGCGCTCGTGGGCGGATTTGTGGCTCTCGGTTTCGTGGCCCGCATGCTCGCTGCGCGCCGCCTCGCCGGTCTCCTTTGCCCGCTCGAAGTCGGCTTGATAGTCGAGCGGCGTGCGTTCGCCCTCCGGCGCCTGCTCGCTGCCCTGGCCCGGCAGGTGGCTTTGCCGGGGAGGCGGTGGCGGAGGCGGGCGGCCGAGCGTCTTGAAGACGTAGTTGTTGAAGCTTCCCGTGCTCTGGCGCCGCAAGTTCTGCTGCGTGACCTGGTCCCGCAGGTGCTCCTGCTTGATGTGGTTCTGTTGCAGTTGCTGGCGGTTGCGCAGCAGCCGTGTCCGTTGCAACTGCTTCTGTGCAGAGAAAGGGTTTGGGATCATGGCGCGAACACGGCGGTGAGAAGACGCTGCGAAAACTGCAGAACCGTGCTGCCGACCCACGGAGCGCTCACGGCCACCGTCACGGTCACGCAGATGAGCTTGATGCCCTGCGAGATCGCCTGGTCCTGTAGCGATGTGACTGCCTGCACCAGTGCCACCAGCAGCCCCACGATGGCGGCCACCGCCACCGCAGGCAGGGACAGCAGCAGGCACAGCATCAGTGCCTCGGACGTGAGCTGGACGATGTTGTCGTGGTTCATGGCATGCGGCGCTGCGTCAGCGGTAAGTCATCACGAGCCCATGCATCACCTGCGACCAGCCGTCCAGCACGACGAACAGCAGCAGCTTGAACGGGATGGCGATGTTGGTGGGCGACACCTGGGAAAGGCCCATGGCGAGGAGGACGTTGGCGATGACCAGCTCAACGATGATGAACGCCAGATAGAGGAGAAAGCCGATGCGGAAAGCGGCAGTCAGCTCGGTGAGCAGGAACGCGGGAGCCAGGACGATCAGATCGTCGGGCTGCAGCGCCTTGGCGCGCTCCTCGGGCCAGAGTGCCTGGGCCGATTTCAGGAAGAAAGCCTTCTCCGCAGGGTCGGCATGCTTGCCCAGGAATTTCCTGAACGGCTCGCGCGCAGCGGAAGCGGCCGTGAGCAGTTGCTGGGTGTTGGAGCTTTGCGCCGCGGGCGGTGCCATCTGCATGCGCTCGGAGGCCTCCATGGCGATCGGTGCCATCACATAGACCGAGATGATGATGGCGATGCCGTTGAGCACCATATTGGGTGGCACCTGCTGCACGCCGAGCGCATTGCGCAGCAGTCCGAGGACCACCACCACCTTGGTATAGGACGTGACGATCATCGCGGCGAATGGCAGAACCGCCAGCAGCAGCAGCGAGAGCGCGAGCGAGACGGGATCGAGTCCCGAGATCGGCGTCATGGCGTGGCCGCTGAGGTATTGGAGAAGGGCAGCGACATGCGCGAGATACGGACGCCGAGGCTGTCGCCGATGACGACCAGCCGGCCCGTGCCCACGACCTGTTCATGGCAGACGAGGCGGACCGTGGCGTCGCGTACCGCGACGTTCAGGGGAACCACCGAGCCAGCGCCGAGCGCTGCGAGGTCGTCGAGGCGAATGCGTGCCGTGTCGATCTCGAAGGCCACCGGCACGGAGAGTCCGCCGATGTCCGTCAGCGGCAGAGGGGTCTCCTCGGGCTCCGCACCAAAGTCATCGTCCCCGCCATCTTCCGCGGGCACCGATGCTGCGAATGCACCGTGTACCGGCGCGGCCCTGCCGGGAGAGAGCTGTGCGAAGGCGGTGAGGCTCACGGTATCGCCAGCGTCCGAACGCGGCGCAGCCCCCAGCGTCAGCTCCGAGGAGTCCAGGTCGAGTTCTGCGGGTATTTGCATGGTGTTTCCCAGTCCGAAGGAAAGGTGGCAGAGGCGCCGGGCGCCGGCGATGAGCGAACCGCACAGCACGACATCGCCGGGCGCCAGGGACGCGAGATCCGGGGAGGCGATCCTGCGGATCGCAATGCGTGCGCGGCCGGGCAATTGCAGGCCCGACAAGGGGGCACCGTCTGCCTGGCCGGAACGGGAGAGGCAGGAGTGCAGCTGAACGGCCACGCCTTCGTCGATGGAATGCAGGCCCAGCCGGACTCCACCGCATATCCATTCCAATGGCACGGCCTGTGCCGGGCGCAGGGAGAGTCCCGTCAGCGTCAGCCCGGTCAATACGGGGGCCATGGCAGCCAGCGGTGCGGCCAGCAATGAATCCGCCACATCGCGGGCCAGCGAAGCGTCGGTCAGCCGGGCGGCCATTTCGAGGGCCGGCCATGCAGAGAGCGGCACGGAGGCCTGCAGGCGGCCGTGCACGCAAGAGAAGTCCAGGACCACGGCATCGCGCCGGGTTCCAGGTCTGGCTGTTGCGATACGGCCGGAGTCTTCCTGGCATGCCTGGGCAGCCCACCGGGCGAAACGCCGGTCGAAGGCAATCCGTGCCAGGTGCGCCTCGCCCGGCATTACTTTCGGCAGGCGGTCAGCCAGTTCGTCGGTCATGGTCGGTACGGGCGCTGAGGCGTTCACGTCGATGCTTCCAGTTCGATGTCGATGCCGCGTGGGCTCGGGCCCAATGCCTCGAGCTGTGCGCGCAGGGGATCGCGATGGAGTGAGATTAGGCGTGCCGACTCTGAAGAGCTGGTTCGGAACCGAAGGCTCATCGCATAGGGCGAAAGCGATAGGCCGAGTTCGCATTCAGGCAGCACGGCCGGGTCCATTGGCACCGTGACCGACCAGGACTGAAAGGCCGGGTCTGCCTGGGCGCAAAGCCAGGCGATGCGCTGTACCGTGTCCTGCAACCACGCGGGTGGGGCTTGCGGAGCGGCATTCACACGCGATGCGGCATCCGCTGGCGAATCCTCCGATTCCTGGCTGCCCTGCCTTTCCCGGGAAAGGCTGGCGGTGTCGCGGCATGCAGGGGGCTGCGTGGACGGGGGCGGCGCGGCGGCGTCGTGCACAGCCGATCCGGCCTGTGCATCGGCGGGTGGCACAGCGTCGGCCTCACGGTCTGCGGCAGCCTGGTCCTCGTCCAATCCGATGCCATCGCGTCCTGCGTCAGAGGGCAGCAACCGCTGCTGCGCGATGCAGGGCATGGCCGTGAAGCTGCTGGCAAGGTGCGAGGCCTCGGAGGAGGGGTTGCCGGCATCGCTGGCTGCGTTCTCCGAATCCTCGTTTTTTCCCGCCCCATACGGTCTTGTGCGTTCAGTGCGCAGGAATGCAGGACCGTCTGGAGTGTCGTCCGCCTGGAAGAGTTGGCGCTGGAAGCGCCCGGCCGCGGACACTGCTGCCAGGCTTGCATCCGCGAACGTTCCGGACGGCATGCCGGGCATGCGCTGGCGCGAAAGAAGATCGGTGCGCTCCATGGCTCGGCCTCAGGCCACGCGGCCGATCGGACGCAGTTCGATCAGGCTGCCCAGTTCCTGGAAGGAGTACACGCGCAGCCATTCGAGCCGGCCTTCGATCATTTTCTTGACGTACCGGCGGATGTCCATCGAGGTGACCAGCGCCACGCCGGCATGGGATGCGGAGCCCGCGACGGCGGCAATCCGGTCCGTGAGGTCACGTGCATCGTCTGGCGACATGGCCAGGTAGTTGCCTGCCGGGGTGGGCTTGATGCACCCCCGGATGGCCTGTTCGATCTCGGGCGCCAGCAGGATGGCGGAGAGGTGCTTCTGTCCACCGCCGGCTTCGTGCGCCAGGTAGCGGCCGAGGTCGGACCGCACGTACTCCGTGAGCAGCAGCAGATCCTTCTCTTTGGGAGCCCACGTGATGAGGCTTTCGAAGATGCTGCGGATGTTGCGGATGGGAACCTGCTCCTCCAGCAAACGGCGCAGCACCTCGGCCATGCGCTGCAGCGGCATGACCTTCTGCACTTCGGCAACCAGTCCGGGATATTCGGGCGTGGCCCGCTCGATGATCCACTGCACTTCCTGCACGCCCATGAACAGGTGCGCGTGGCGCTGCAGGGTCTCCACCACCTCCCGGGCGATCACCTGCTCCACTTCCAGCAAGGTGCCTGCACGCTGGGCCGGCGGAACCGCGGTCTGGGGCAGCCAGAGGGACTCCACCATGCCGAGCAGCGGGCCATGGCGCTGTGCCTGCGCGGCGAGGGGCGACTGCGGATCGAGCAGCAGCAGCATGTCGCCGGGCAATTGCGGCTGCGCCACCGGCACGTCGTTGATGAGGATTTCGAAGCGCATGTCCTGCAACTCGTCCAGCACCCACATGGCAGCGCCCGGGAACGGCAGGCCCAACCGCGTCTGCAGCCCTTCACGCTCCTTGTTCAGTGCCTGGTTCAGCCGCTCGGCGTTGATGAGTTTCGCCAGCGGGTCGGACAGCCGGATCGACAGGGGCTTGGCGAATTCGGGAGCGCGGTGCTGGATGGCAGACCCCTCGCCCTTGCCGCCTTCGCGCAGCAAGGCAGCGATGGGTTTCGAATGGGTCTTCCCGCTGTCCGCCTTGCGCTGGCGCGAGAGCCATTGCCCGCCGCCCACCAGCCCTGCCGCGAGGAGGCAGAAGGGCAGTGCCGGAAATCCCGGGATGGCCGCGAAGCCCAGCGTGAGCGCGCCAGCGAGATACATGGAGCGCGTGTTGCGCGTGAGCTGCTCGGTCATGTCCTCGCCCAGCGATGTGGGCTTCTTGCGGTGTTCGTCCGCCACGCGCGTGGTCAGGATACCGGCGGCCATACAGATGAAGAGCGCCGGGATCTGCGACACCATCGCGTCGCCGATGGACAGCACCGCGAAGCGGTTGGCCGCTTCGCCCGCGGTCATGTTGTGGTACATGATGCCGACCACCACGCCCGCCAGGATGTTCACCAGGGTGATGATCAGGCCTGCGACCGCATCGCCCTTCACGAACTTCATGGCGCCGTCCATACCGCCGTGCAGCATGCTTTCCATGCTGAGGCGTGCCCGCTTGGCCTTGGCCTCGTCGGCGGTGAGCAGGCCGGCCCGCAGGTCGGCGTCGATGCTCATCTGTTTGCCGGGCAGGGCATCGAGGGTGAACCGCGCACCGACCTCCGCCACCCGCTCCGATCCCTTGGCGATCACGATGAACTGCACGATGGTGATCACCAGGAACACGACGATCCCCACGACCAGATTGCCGCCCACCACCAACTGCCCGAAGCTTTCGATCAGGTGGCCCGCATCCGCATGCAGCAGGATGGCCTTGGTCGATGCGATGTTGAGCGACAGCCGGAACAGCGTGGTGAAGAGCAGCAGCGACGGAAAGGTGGAGAGCGACACCGCATCCGGAATGAAGAGCGTGGTCATCAGCAGCAGCACGCTGATGCTCAGGTTGATGGCGAGCAGGGTGTCGATCAGCAGCGTGGGCAGCGGCAGGATCATCAGCGCGATGACACCGACGAGAAAGCCGGCCATCGTCAGGTCATTGACGAGGGTGGAGTCGAATCGTTTGGCCATGGTTTGCTTTCTCGATACGGGACAGGGAATGGAAAGGAGACGTCAGTTCGGTGCGCCGCCGCCGAGCCGCTCGAGTTCGGCCACCCAGCGCAAAACCACGGAAACGGCTTCGAACAGTTCTTCGGGGATCGGTTGATCGAGGGGCAGCTTGTGCAGCGCCCGTGCCAGCGGCGGATTCGCGATGAGCGGGATGTGGTGCATGGTGGCCAGGCCGCGGATGACGGCGGCCTGTTCGTCCATGCCCTTGGCCACCACGATGGGCAGCGGTGTCACGCCGGCTTCATAGCGCAGTGCCACGGCGTAGTGCGTAGGATTGGTCACGACCACGGTCGCGCCGGGAACGCGTTCCTGCGGCGGGCTGGTCGCCATCTCCTCCCGCAGGGACTTGAGGTGGCCCTTGAGGTGCGGATCCCCTTCGCTGTCCTTGTTCTCGCGCTTGACGTCGTCCTTGCTCATCTTCTGGTCGCGCATGAAAAGCCAGCGCTGCAGGCCGAAATCGACGGGCCCGATCACGAGAAAGACCAGAAATGCGAACGAGAAGAGATGCAGGAGGGCACTCCATGCGATCTTTCCGCTGGCCTCCGGTGTGAGGTACACGGAGCCCACCAGCAGCGGCACCAGCCCGATCACGATCTTCCAGAGCACGGCCCCCAGCACGACGGCCTTCAGGACCGATTTGGCGAACTCGACGAGGGAGCGCGCGTTGAACATCTTCTTGAGGCCTTCCGCCGGGTTCAGGCTGTCGAACTTGGGCGTCAGGGGTTCGAACGTGATCGCGAAGCCGACCTGCGGCAGCAGCGCCAGGGCTGCCACCAGCACCGAGACGATCACCATGCCGAAGGCCACCACCATGCCGTCGAGCGCCATGGAGGAGAGCAGGGCTAGAAGATCCTGCGTGCTCTGTGCCTGCATCCCCTGCTCCAGGGCGGTCGACACGATGCGCTGCATGCGGTCGTAGAGCAGCGGACCGGCCCCGACCAGCACCAGCAAGGCTGCGCCCAGGACAGCGGCTGCCACGAGGTCCTGGCTCTTGGCAGTCTGCCCTTTCTTGCGGGCATCCTTGAGTTTCTTGGCTGTGGGTTCTTCGGTTTTTTCCGACATGGGGCACCGTTGAAGCGACGCGCGGAATGCACGGCATGCGCCAATCTAGGAGCCCTTGAGGCGCGGGCACGGCTACCGCGCGAAGCGGTTCCGCCAAGTGCGAAGCGGTGCGAAAACGCCTTGCGGCGCGAACATGCGGCTTCGCATGGCGTGTTGCCACTTCGGCCCCTGCGGTTTCGGCCGCCGCACCTTTCCCTAGGCTGGCGTGCAGCAGGCCGGCGGGGGTTGGCCGATGGAGAACCAGTGAGCACGATCAAAGGCTTGCGCACCCTCGTGCGCCTCAAGGCCCGTCGCTCGGAGCAGGCGGAGGCCGCCTTGCAGAACAGCGTCCGCGCATTGCAGGACGAACAGCAGGCCCATGCGCAGGCCCAGGCGGCCGAAGCCCAGACACGGGACGCCGAGCGCGGATGCCGTGATCGGCTGTCCGCAGCGACGGAGCAGGGCCGCCGCTTTCTGGGCAGCGATGCGATCACGCTGCAGATGCTGATTACCGAGGCGGAAGGCCGGAGCGCAGAGGCTGCACAGCAGATTGCGCAAGCGAATGGCCGCGTCGAGGCCGCCCGCGACCAGATGCGGCGCTGCGAGGTGGCAGTGCGCCGCGCGCAGCAACAGCTCGAGGCGACGCGGGACCGGCTCTCCGCCGCCATCGCTGAAGCCGAGAAGGCACAGGAAGACGCTCAGGACGAAGAGGCCGAAGAGACGGCCGTCGCACGCATGTTGGCGGCCGTGCGTGGGCGTCGCCGGTCTGCTTCAGTGGGCCGGGAATCGCGTTCTGCAAGGGCTTGAAACGCAATGGACGGCTATGTCAACAATGCCCTGGCGCTCTTCCAGCTTGGGGCGGATTTCAAGGGCATGCTCGGCCTGCTCGCGCTCTGTTGCACGCGTTTCTATGCGGCCATGCTGGTGCTGCCCGCCACCAATGACCAGTTGCTGATGGGGCGCGTGCGCAACGGCACCGTTCTCATCCTTGGCGGCTTCATCGCCTGGGGGCAGCCGCCGGGTCTGCTCGCCTCGACCGGCCCTCTGCTGTTTCTCGCGCTCGCGTTGAAGGAGGCCGTCATCGGCATGCTGATCGGGTTCGCCGTGTCGCTGGTGTTCTGGGTGGCGGAAGGCGTGGGCATGCTCATCGACAACCAGGCGGGCTACAACAACATCCAGCAGACCAATCCGCTCAGCGGCCAGCAGAGCACACCGGTGGGCAACCTGCTCATGCAGCTCGCCATCGTGGGTTTCTACATGCTGGGCGGGATGCTGGTGTTTGTCGGGCTGCTGTTCGACAGCTACGACTGGTGGCCGCTCAGCGGAATGATGCCGAGCTGGCCCGTGCTCATGGAGCGGTTCTTCCCCGATGAAATCACCAGCTACGCGCAGACGGTGCTCAAGATCGCCGGCCCGGTGCTCGTGACCCTGATGCTCATCGACCTGGGGATGGGGTTGCTCAGCAAGGCCGCGGAAAAGCTCGAGCCAGGCAGCCTGGCACAACCCGTCAAGGGGGCCGCCACCATGCTGTTGCTGGTCTTGCTGGTGGGGGTGTTCTTCCACCAGGTCCGTGCCCAGCTCACCCTGCGCCCCGTGGCGCAACGCCTGGAGCGCATTTTCGGCCAGGGCGACATGGGATCTCCGGCGCCGTCAGCGGCGACAGCGCCAAGCCCAGCTCCGGCGCCGGGGGGTGGTCGCGCAGGGGCTGGCACCCCCACCGATCCGGCGCGCTGACGGCCTTGCCGCCCGGCGCAGGCCCGTGAACTCCGGTCTCTCGGGCGTTCGCTTGCGCGGTGCTCGTTTCGCATGCCGCGGCGGTGGCACCGGACGTGCCTTTTACCTTGAAAGGACGATCTCCTGCCTTCCTTGGCGCCGGAGCCGATGGCTTGCGCCCGCGTCTGCGCGTGTGCGGCAGGGCGGCGCGGTGCCGGGATGAGGGGTCGGGTCGGGCGCCCGTGCGGGCTGTCCGTCGCTATCGCAGCAGCGGCCGGAATATCCATCGGGGCCGGGGCTGCTCCGGCGTTCGCCTCGGGGAGGCCGCTGTCTTCCAACACTTCACAGGAGTTCATCCATGGCAATCTCTCTTCAAACGCAGCTTCAACCATCATCCCTGGGCTTCTCAGACTCTTCGGGAAATTCATCGGGCAGCAGCAGTTCGGAAAATCCCCTGCAGCAGATCCTGATGCTCATCCTCGAGCAGGTCATCAAGGCGCTGCAGAACCAATCGGGACAGGACGACAAGAACAATGCTGTCGGTGGCTCCGATGCGGCTTCCGGCGGGGGCTCCAAGGGAAGTGGTGGCGCCGGTCCCCAAGGGGCCATGCAGAAGTTCGCCGATATGTTCAAGGGCCTCAGCGAGGCTCTGGATTCTTCGCAAGGTGGCACGAAAGCGAATGATTTCGCCCAGAAGCTGGCAGATGCCCTGGGCACCGACAGCAAGACGCTGGACCAGATGGACGATGGCCAAAGCAACGGGAGCTTTGAAGAGTTCGCCAAGGATTTCATGAAGAGTTTGGAATCCCTGTCCGGCGGTAGCGGCGCGGGAGGCAGCGGCGATGTACAGGGCGGCGGCAGCGGCGGTGGTGGCGGTAGCACCGACGGCGTGGGCGGCGGAAGCGGTGGAGGCAGCAGCGCCGGTAGTGGGGCTGGCAGCGTCGGTGATCTGGCCAAGCAACTGGTGGATGGCCTGCTCAAGGGCGACTCCAAGGGCGTGGAAGACCTTCTGGGCGGCAAGAACGATGTCGGCGGTGCGGATGGCAAGGGCGACAAGGGCGACGCCTCGCTCGACAAGCTCATGGAAGTGCTCAAGCAGTTCATTCAGTTGCTCGAAATGGCGCTCCAGTCCGGCAACAAGTCTGCCGGCGGTGAGGGCGGCAGCTCCAGTGGCGCCGGAGGCTCCGGCGGCGCAGACGGCTCCGGGGGAACGGGCGGTGCAGAAGGCACAGGAGGGGGCGGTGGCGCGCAAGGAAGCGGTGGCGCCTCGGGTTCGGGCGGCGCCGGCTCGGGTGCGGGCGGTACCGGCGGTGCCGACGGCGGTTCTGCCGGAAACGCCAGCCCCGGCGACCAGATCAAGCAGCTGCTGGACGATTTCACCAAGGGCAACACCAGTGGCGTGGACAACATGCTCAACGGCCAGGGTGAGAAAGGGCAAGAGCAACTCAAGCAGATTCTTGAAGTGCTCATGAAGCTGATCGAAGCGCTGATGGGCAAAAAGCAAGGCGGCGAGGATTCCAGGCAGGCGGGCGGTGGTTCCGGCAGCGGCTCCGGTGGAACCCCTGCGCCACAAGGTGCAGGCGGCGGCAGCGGAAGCCCGGCTCCCCAGGGCGCCGGAGGCGCAAGCCCCAGCCCCAGCCCCGCAGCGCCTGCGAGCACGGGCACCCAGTCCAGCCCTCCACCCGCCGCCCCGGTGACCGATGGCCGCGAATTCCAGGACACCGCCTCTACCCGGCCCGAGCCAGTGAACCCTGAAGATACCGAAGCGCCTCCTCCTCCGCCGGTTCCTGAAACGCAGAAAACTCCGGCCCCGGAGCAGAACAACACGCAACCACCGGCGCCCACTCCTGCCCCGGCACCGCAGCCTGCGGGCAACGGCACCCGCCGTTGATGCACGCGGGCCCATGGGGCCCGTGCGCCTTGCGCCATGGCTCGGGGGCGGCCATGGCGGAACGCCTTCCGCCGGCAGCGCACACCGGGGAAGGCCGGTCCCACGCGGAAAGTCTGCGCAGACCAGTCGGTTCGCATGCCTGGCCCCCGATTCGTGCCACCGCCTCTTTTCTCCGGAACCTCCCCGTAACGTGCAGGAACGACTTCCGCGTTTCGGTACGGGCTGTCTCCGTGGCTGCCACGGGACGTCCAAACGGGGGCGCTAAGTCGGGATGTGTCGCATGCGCGCGCTGCGCAGGAGCCCGCCCCGTCGCGGCCCGCGCTCGGCTGGCTACCCATCGCTCGGGAGGTGGGCCGGGGGGACTGCAACCCCTTGGGCCTGCTCTGGCTTCACCGCAAGGTGGAGGTTTTGTTTCAACGTTTCACAGGAGTCCCATTCATGTCCGTCTCTCTCCAGACGCAATTTCAGGCCTCGTCCCTGAGCTTTTCCAGCAGTTCTTCGAACTCCCTCGGCAACAGTGGCAACGGGAGCAACCCGCTCCAGCAGATCATCCTGCAGATTCTCGAACAGGTGCTCAAGGCGGTTCAGGACAAGCTCGGCAAGGAAGGCTCCAATGTCGGCGGCAAGGATCCCGCTTCCGGCTCCGGCAGCACCCAGGGCAGCGGCGGGTCCGGGCCAGAGGGTGTGCTGCAGCGTTTTACGGAATTGCTCAAGAGCTTCACCGAAGCGCTGGAGAAGTCGCTCGCCGACCAGAAGGCCAACGCCTTTGCGCAGAAGCTTGCGAACGCGTTGGGAACCGACAGCAAGACGCTCGACCAACTGGACGATGGCGCGGTGAACGGCAGCTTCAACGACACCGCCAAGAACCTGCTGCAGAACCTCGAGTCGCTCTCCAACGGCGGCGCATCGGGCGGCGGCGGTAACGTGGGCGGAAGCGGCTATGCCGGCGGTGTGGGCGGCAGCCAGGGCGGGGGCGACGGGACGGGCGATCTGGTGAAGCAGCTGATCGAGGCATTGCTCAGCGGCGATCCCAAGGCGCTGGAGCGCCTGCTGAACGGCAAGGCAGGCCAGGGCGGCAGCGGCGGGAACTCCCTTGAGCAATTGCTCGATGTGCTGAAGTCGTTCACCGAACTGCTGGGACTTGCCCTCAAGGGGGGCAATGGCGGTGGGGCTGCCGGCGGCGCTGCGGCCGGCGGTGGCGGCGGCAACGCGGGTGGCGCAGGCGGCGCGGGCGGTACCGGTGGTGGCAGCGGTGGCGCAGGTGGCACCGGCGGCGCCACGGGCGCCAGCCCGGGCGATCAGATCAAGCAGCTGCTGGACAACTTCATCAATGGCGATACGAGCGGCGTCGACAGCCTGGGCGGCAAAGGCGCCCAGGGTCAGGAACAACTGCAGCAGATCCTCGAGTTGCTGATGAAGCTCATCGAAATGCTGACCGGCAAGAAGCCTGGAGATGAAAACACCCAGGGCAGCAATGGCAGCGGCGGTGGCGGCGGCAGTGGCGGTGGCAAGGGCGTCGAAGGCTCTGGCGGCGGTGGCGGCGGCAGCGGCGGCGGCAAGGGCGTCGAAGGCTCTGGCGGCGGTGGCGGCGGCAGTGGCGGCGGCAAGGGCGTGGAAGGCTCTGGCGGCGGAAGCAGCGGCTCCAAGGGCACCGATGGCGTGGAGGGCAGTGCTGGAACCAAACCTTCCGGAACTGCGGGTACCGGCAAAGCCCAGGCACTGCCTGCAGCCACTGGCGAGGTAACGGTCAATGAAACCATCGTGGTCAAGGCCGGAGAAGTCTTCGACGGCGGCGGCAAGCACTTCCAGGCGGGCCCGGCGCTGGGAGACGGCGGCCAAGCCGAGGGCCAGAAGCCTGTGTTCCTGCTGGAGCCCGGCGCGAGCATCAAGAACGTCCAGCTCTCCGGTGCGGACGGCATTCATGCCAAGGGCGATGCCAAGCTGGACAATGTCTGGTGGCGCGACGTGGGCGAGGACGCTTTCACCATGAAGGGCCCCGGCAACGTGGAGGTGAACGGCGGCGGCGCTTTCAATGCCAACGACAAGATCTTCCAGCTCAACGCCGGTGGATCCTTCAAGCTGGACGGCTTCACGGCCGACACCTTCGGCAAGGCTGTTCGCACGAATGGCGGAAAGGATTTCCCGATCGACATCTCGGTGACCAACTCGTCGTTCACGAACGGCAAGGAAGCCGTGGTCCGTTCGGACGCCACCCAGGCGAAGATCCATCTGAGTGGCAACACCATCACCGATACGCCCTACGACGTGATCGCTCCGAAGGCCGCGCAGGTCGAAGGGGCGCAGAACCGCGGCTGGAAGAACTACACGGGCTGATGCCCCGGCCGGATGCGCGTGGCATGCAAGCTGCCTGCGCAATCCTGCACACCCGCAACGCCTGGTGGCACGGTAACGTGCCCCGGGCGTTTTTTCTTGGGAGGCTGCGGCAGCGGGTCAGACCTCTGCCGGGAACACCTGATGGGCACGGTGAAGAGACCTTCTCGGGGCAAGGCGTCTGCGCGAGGGGCTTGCCCGGTCGAGAGCGGGACCGCTTCCGAACCGCCGGGTGTGGACGGTGGAGCGTGCCAGCGCGCTGGACGGTTGCAGTCCGTGCCGGGATATGGAGTGAAGCAGGAAGCGGTGCGCACCTGTGAAAGCCGCAGGAAGCCGCGCAGACTCAGCCCGCGGGCTTTTCCCGCATGGTTCCGCCAGTCGCCCGACCGCCGCAGAAAGGGGTGGGCGCAGAGGTCAGCCGGACACGCGGCCGACCGACCGCGAAGCGGTGCCTCGTCGACGGATCCAGGGGGCCGATGGGCAGTCGAGCGTCGCATCGGTCACGCGGTTGTTCCAAAGATCCAGGCTGGCCAGCGTGGCGTTGCGCACCAGCGCGTGGGCCCCCGCATTGCCCACTTCATTGCGCGCGAGGCTGAGGCATCGCAGCCGCAAGTTGGCGGCGAATGCGCGCGCGCCCGCCGAGCCGACGGCCTGCCCTTCGAGGTCGATTTCCTCCAGGGAAGGGCTGGCTGCCAGCGCGAGCGCGCCGCGCTCTCCGATGCGCACCGTGTCCGATGACGTGTTGTTCAAGACAAGCGCCATCAGGCGGGCACAGCAGGCCAGTGCAGCCGCGCCAGAGTCACCGATCTGGCAATCCCCGGCATCGAGGAAGCGCAGGGAGACCGAGGTGGCCAGCGCCGTGGCGCCTGCATCGCCCAAGGGGTTGTGCGCCACCACCAGCGTCGCCAGCGTGGGCATGTGTGCCAGCGCCGCCGCGCCCGCAACACCGATGCCGTTGCGGGAGAGGCTGAGGTGTTCCAGTCCCCCCGAGGCTGCCAGGGCGCGGGTGCCGGCATCGCCGAGACGGTTGCGGTGCAGCCCGAGGGATCGCAATGCAGTGCTCTGCGCCAGAGCGCCGGCGCCCGCCTCACCGATCAGGTTGCCATGGGCCATGAAAGTATGGAGGCCAGGCAGCTCCGCCAGTGCCTGGGCCCCCGGATCGCCGATGGCGTTGTGATTCAGCGAAAGCGACTGCAGGCCGCGCATGCGCGCGATCATCGCGGTGCCCTGGGGACCCAGCCGGTTGTCGTTCAGGTCGAGTACCTTCAAGGTGCGGCAGGCGAGCAAAGCGGCGCCTGCCTCGGGGCCCAGTGCGTTGCCGCGCGCCTGCAGATGCGAAAGCCGCGGGCTCTCTGCCAGCGCGGCGATGCAGCCCGGTGTCAGTGCGCACTGGTTCAGGTGCAGCGCCGTGAGAGTGCCGGAACGCGCCAGCGCCTGCGCACAGGTTGCATCGACCGGGACATGCTCCAGGTGCAGCGTGGTCAGAGACGCATGGCGGGCCAGGAGGTCTGCGCCTTGCGCATCCAGGGGAACGCGCCGCAGCACCAGCGTTTCGAGCGGCAGCCCGTGCAGCAGGGCCAGCCCCCGTGAGCTGACGGCCGGGCAGTCTGCCAGCTCCAGTGTTCTCAACGTGGCCGGAAGCAGGCGGAGATCTTCGTCGCAGAAGGCTCCGCGCAGCGCCAGTCTCCGCAGGTTCCGGACTTCTCCCTGGCACAGCGCGATCAGGCCGCGGACGTCGCGGACAGTACGTTCTTCGCAAGTGGAAGCTTCCTCGGAAGCGGCGTGGGCAATGGAGATCATGGGATCGTGCGTGCGTAATCGTCGAGGGAGCCAGGGTAGGCCGCCACGCGCGGAATCTCCGATCCCGGGCGAAGAGACCGGTTGGAAGGCGATGGGCCCCTCAGGCCGCGGGCGAGCGGCCGCGTTTCGCAGCAGGGCACGGCGCTTCGCACCCGGCGCCGCGCGGTGGGGCGCTGTTCCTAGGATGGATTCCAGCAGCCGACAGCCCCCTTGTCCGGACTGCCGCAGCGCGGCACGCGCGCTGATCCGCCGGCCACCCGGACTTGCACATGGTGGGCCTTCGAAAAACGTGCTGGAGGAGCATGATGACTACCACTCCCGAAATCGCGGAGGCGGCTTCGACCCCGCGACTCCATCTTTCACCCACGCGCCGAGCGTGCCTGGAAGCCGCCGTGCGCCTGATGGGTGCCGACGATGCGTCCGTGCGCGCGTTCAGCGAGCAGGGCATGGTCATGGCCGACGGCATCCTGCTGGGTGTCTCGTCGCTGTCGGAACGCGACGACGGACGCTTGCTCGCCACCGCCCTGGTGCGTCGCCCGGCGAGCGTGTCCGAAGCCCGCTGGGCCGAGGCGCTGCTGCTGGCGAACGGTCAGGCGATCCTGCTAGCCAACTGGGCCTTCAGCCTGGAAGAAGGTGGCGATGCCGTCCTGCTGCTGCCGCTCGATGCCGATCTGCACGATCCGCGCATGCTCTCGGCCAACTTCGACGGTATGTTGTCTCTCTGCGCAGCGGTGGCAGCCGGTGCCGAAGCCGTGGCGCAGGCGGCCCACCCACAGGAGGCTGCAGCATGAATGCACGCATCGATTTCCCGCAGCCCCCCTCTCCCGTGCAGGAGTTCGAGGCATCCGCCGCCGTGCAGGCCCTGGTGCGCGATGCCGCACTGAAGCTCGGCGCCACACCCGAGCAGAGCCGCGAGGCGGCACGCACCGGCCTCTTCGAGCTGGAGAGCCACCGCGTGGGCGTGGTTCCCAATGCAGATGAGGACACGCTCTTGCTGTCCATCGAACTGGGCGATGCCTACTTTGCCGATCCGGCGCGCGCACGCGCAGGTCTGATCGCCAACATGCATCTTTTCGTGAAGGCCGGCGTCGTGTTCGCGCGGGGCCTGCGGGGCTCGGTGCTGGTCGGCCGCTGGCCTGCCACCGATGCGGACCACCTCGCCAACGGCGTGCGCCAGATGGGTGCGCTGGCGCAGGGTTTCGGCGTGCCGAGCACGTCAGCTGCCGCCAGCCCTCTTGCCACCCCGGTGGCCGTTGCCCAGGCAAGTCAGGAGTGAACCATGATCAATTCCACCAACAACAGCTCCCGTCCCGCGCCGAGGACTTCCGTGCAGAGCGACGATCACGCTGCCGGCACCAGCACCCAGACATCACAGGTTTCCGCAGGCCGAAGCCGTCGGCACGACCAGACTTCAGCGGGAGGCCCGCCCCAACGCCATCCCAGCGCGTCGACAGACACCATGTCGACGTCTTCTCGGCGCAGGACGCCTTTGCCTATTACCGATAGGTCCCCTACGCATGACGCAGCGCCCCTCCGCGTGGGATCGAGTCTGCGTTCGGAGGACATCCGGTTCCAGTCGGCGCATTTCGATTTTTCCGACGAGAGGGAGATTCCCGAGTTTGACAATATCGATCTGGGTCCGCGCGACGAAACTCCTTATGTGCCGGTGCCCGAGCAGCAAAGCTGGCGCGCCATGGCGAGAGACTCGCTGGCGAAAGTGGGAGCGGACGCTCGCACGGCGGCCAGCGCCGTGGGCGGCGTCCTGACCAACACCGCCGCAGCCGCGGGCTACGGCGCGCTCCACGTCATGTCGCGTGCCAAGGATGGCGCAAGCGCCGCCCTGCACCATACCGGGCGATCGGCGAGCGGCCTGCTGCCCGTGGCAAAGCACCTGCTCACGCCCAATCCGAGGATCGTGGGCGCCATTGCCGGCCACCTGACCCATCAGAGCGTGGCGGTGGGTGTCACCACCGCGGTTCGGGAGGTCGGCGCCGAGGCTTTGCAGGCGGGACTGAGGCACCTACCTGCCGGGGCACTGCTGGGCATCGAGGTCGGCATGGGCGTGACCAACATGGGGCTGCAGGTGCTCCGCCAGGCGCGCGAGCGCCGCAATCCGGACGAAGCCGCACGGGGCTTCCATGCACTGAGCGTGGATGAGTGGGCCCGGAAGACGCCCGAAGAAAAAGCCGAACTGAAAAAAGAGCAGACGGTGCATTCCGACCTGGTGCTTGCCATGCAGCTGGCTTCTCTGGCGGTCAATGTGGGTTTCGCGATACATGGCTACGCGAAGGACGACAACTCCTTCGCGGCGGCCACGATCGCCAGTGAAGCCAAGGTGCTCGTCTATTCGATGATGCGCGACGGGATCCAGTCCAAGTTCGGGATGGTCAAGCTCACACCCGAAGGCCGGAGCAACGGCGTGAGCGGCAGCCACATCGTCAGCGCGGGCCTGTTCTACGGCGGTGCCAATATGGCCGCGGGGTATGCCTGGGGCGGCTTGCCGGGGCTCACGCTGCCCAAGGGCGTGACCTCGGCCAACGTGAGGGATGTCCTGCGTGGCGTGCCTGTCGAAGGCCTCTCTCTGGGAGACGCGGCGGCGTCCACCGCCAAGATGATCGCTGTGAAGGCGGCCATCAACACCGTGCTGGAGACGGCCGACTGGTTCTCCGTCACCGAGCACGAGGCCCAGCAGTCGCACACGCTCCAGAAACTGGCCCCGCACATCAAGGACAACGACTTCGGCCGGCTGAAAGACCATGTGGCTGCGCGCGTGGCCTTCATCGACAGCGCGAACTCGGTGGGCGACCTGGTGGGATTCGTGACCAAGGACTTTCCGCCTGCCGCCAGTGCGCTGCTCACCAACGGCGCCGTGGGGGCCTGGGCCGCAGTCAACTACAAGAGCATCGGCAGCACCTGGCAAGCCGATGGCGCGGTACGTGCTGCGGAAGACCGCCCAAGGGCCGAGCCCCGCGGCCCTGAAAACGCCTGAGGACCGAGGAGATCTCTGCCATGTCCATGCTGTCAGACATCTCCATGGCCCGCGCCGGCAGCGATCGCCGCGTGCGGGGTGCCCGGCCGCTGGTGGGCGCGCCGCGGCGGGCGCCGCGCCTGCCGCTTCCGCTCGCGGCGGCCTTGCGGCGCGCCAGTCCCATGGTGCGCTTCGGGCCCACGGCCCGGCCCGCGCCGGCCGGAAACGCCGATGTCTGCGATGGCCTCGCGCCATCGCCGGCCCGGCAACTGATGGACCGGTTCCAGTTCTCCGAGCTGGATGCCATGCAGCGCAGCCAGATGCGGCAAGTGGTGGAGTTTCTCGGCGGCCGGGGCAAGGCCCTGCGCACCGCACCGCTTCGGCCAACTGGAAGGCTTTGCGCGCCGCCTTCAGCGAAGCGGAGCTGCGCGAGGTGATCGTGGAGCGCACGGCTGCCGTGGTGGGCATCCTCCTGCGGCCCGAGCCGGTCGGTGAGCGGCGGGTGTCCATTCTCGGCCTGCCGCGCGACGAGGCGCTGGTCGCGTTGCGCAGGGGTGGCATGACCGAAGCCGACATCGACGAGCTGCGCGGCGACATCCTCGCGCAACTGCGCCGTGGCGGATCGACCTCGGGCGAGTGGCTGCGCGCCAAGTACCAGGCCTTCGTGGCCGACGACTTCACACGTTCCGGGGTCTATGTGTCCTATGTGAGGCTCTTCAGTCCGGCGCATGAGGCCTGCGGCGGCATGGCCGCCCGACGCGAAGCCTGACAGCGGTCCTCGCACCGAGAAGCCTCCGCCGGCCCCCCGGTTGGAGGCTTTCTTCTTTGTGCGAAGGGATGCCGTGGCGGTGTCGCTGCGGCCGATACGGGAAGCGCCGCCCCATTGAAAACGGGGATGCCCGTGGATCAGCCTGGGAGGACATGCCCGGGCTCGTGCAGAGACAGCGGCGGAGAGAAGACGCACCTGCGGGCGGCCGCAGCCGCCGCGGTACCGGATGCGAGGTTCAGCCAGAGATGCCGGCCAGCGTGTCGACGGACCGGTCGAACTCCCACAGGTCCGCGGTGGATTGGTTGAGAAAAGCCCGGATCTCCTCGTACTTCTCCATGGCCTCGTCGGCCAGCGGATCGTTGCCAGGCTTGTATTCGCCCATCTGCACGAGGGGTTCGATCTCTTCGTACTTGGCCATCAGCTGGCGGAGCCGGCCACCGGCCTGCTGGTGGTCCTTGGGGACGATCTGCGACATGACACGCGACAGGCTGCCGAGCACATCGATGGCGGGGTACTGGTTGCGCGCCGCGATCTTGCGCGACAGGATCATGTGGCCGTCCAGGATCCCTCGCACTTCTTCGGAAATGGGGTCGTTGCCGCTCTCGTCCTCGTACAGCACGGTGTAGAGCGCGGTGATGGAGCCGCGCGCTCCCATGCCGGCGCGTTCGAGCAGCCGGGGGATCTCGGCGAACACCGAAGGCGGAAAGCCGCGGCGTGCCGGGGGTTCTCCGGCCGCCAGCCCGATCTCGCGCTGCGCCCGTGCAAAGCGGGTGAGCGAATCCATCATCAAAAGCACTTTCAGGCCCTGGTCGCGGTAGTACTCGGCCACGGCAGTGGCTACGTGGGCGGCCTTGGCGCGCTCGCTGGACGACCGGTCCGATGTGGCACACACGACCACCGACCGGGCCATGCCCTCCTCACCGAGGATGAACTCCACGAACTCCCGCACTTCTCGGCCGCGTTCGCCGATGAGCGCGATCACGCTGATGTCGCACTGCGTGCCGCGCGCCAGCATGCCCATCAAGGTACTCTTGCCGACGCCGGCCGGCGCGAAGATGCCCATGCGTTGCCCTTCGCCGAGGGTGAGCAGTCCATCGATGGCCTTCACACCGGTGGGCAGGGGGTGTTCGATCATCTCGCGCTCCATGGGCGTGGGCGGGAGGGCGAAAACGGGCCGTGTCTCCGTGCAGTTCAGGGGGCCCTTGCCGTCGATGGGCTGACCCAGGCTGTCGATCACGCGGCCCAGCAGGCGCGGCCCGACAGGCACGGAAAGCACCTCACCCAACCCCACGACAGCCGATCCGCCGCGCACCCCCAGGATGGAGCCGAACGGAGAAAGGATGCTCTGGCCGTTGGCGAAGCCCACGACTTCCGCGGCCTGCAGCAGGTCGCCATGCTCGTCGAGCACATGGCAGAGTTCGCCCAGCTTGGCATCCAGGCCGGTCACGCGCATCAGCGTACCGATCACCTCCACCACCTTGCCGCTGCGGCGAACGAGTGGTGCGGAGGCGACTTCGCGCTCCATCCACTTCGCGATCCGGGAGAGTTCAGTCATCGTCGTGTTCCGTGGAAGTTGCCGCGTCTTCGCCACCGAGGCGCCTGGCATAGGCCACGGTCACCTCTGCGTCCGTGCCGTCGCCCTGGCCATCGTGGTTCTCCGGCGCGGCATCTGCCGCGGACCCATGTTCCTCGCCATACAGGCCGTCGTCCTCGCCATCGTCCTCGTCCGACGGCGGGGCGTCGAGCGCGTGGCGGACCGCACGTTCGAGCGCGCCGCGCAGGCCCGCCAGCTGTACCGCCAGGCTGGTGTCGAGGCGGCCGATGTCGGCATCGAACACGCTGCTGCCGGGGGCCAGGCCGGGGTCGGCCTCCACCTGCACGCGGGGTGCTTCGGTGTCGCCGTCGAGCACCGTGAGGGCGGAGCGGGCCGCTGCCAGATCTGCCGGATGGACGCGCAGCCTGGCTGTGCCGGCATCGCGGAGCGTGTCGCGCATGGTCGAGAGCGCGCGGCGCAGCAGCGCCTCGCGCGGTTCGGCATGGACCATCCGCTCCACCGCGGTGGCCACCACCAGCGCAAGCCGGCGTTCCATGCCTGCCATGGCTTCCCCGTGCGAGGCCTGGAGTTCGGCGAACCGCGCGTGCCACGCACTCGCTGCCTCTTGCGAAGCCTCCGCATGGGCGCGTTCGGCCAGTGCAACCGCCTCTTCGCGCGCCTGTTCCAGCAGATCGTGCGCTGCGTTGGTGGCCCGTGCCTGGATTGCCTCCGCCTCGGTGCGCGCGGCTTCGAGCAGATCGGCGGCTTCGAGCTGGGCCCGTGCGAAGAGCCCCTCGCACTCCGTGCGCGCGCTTTCCAGCACGGCCACGGCTTCGGTGGCGGTGTCGAATTCATGGGCGCGCAGAATGCCTGCAGCCGCCTGCAGGCTGGCGCCCCGGGGTGATGACCAGATCAGCATGCGATCCCCCTGGAGAACAGCGTTTCGAGTGTCTTCAGGCGCTCATGGGCGGCCGCCGTTGCCCGAGGCACCTGCCGCGATGCAGGGGCGCTGGCGCGCGAGGCGGGCAGCGCGAGCCTCACCATGCGGCGCAGTCCGCGGTGCGGCCAGGCGCCTGCGCGGACCAGTTCCCGGTAGCCCACCCATGACCATGCGATCGGAGGCCAGCTGGCCACCTCGGCGGGCACCGCGGGGCCGCCGTCGCGGGCCCGCAGGGGGGCATAGGCAGGGCCCAGCGTCTGCTGCAGAGCCGTGCGGGCGCTGCGCTGTACGCAACACCGCAATACGCCCGGGCGGCCCAGCAGTGCCAGCGCGCAGAGCTGGGCCAGGAGCGCGTTGCGGTCCAGCAAGGCCAGCCGCGCACCGCCGCCTTCCAGGTGTTCCAGCGCAGGCAGGGGACCGCAGTGCTGTGCGTACCAGGCGTGCGAGAAGGCCCCGCGTACCTGGAGCGGCAGGTCTGCGGCATCCGTCGTCGTGCCCGCGCCCGTGCCCGCGCCCGCCAGGCCGGCAGGCACGCGCCAGCTGGGGTCGATGTGGGCCGGCAGGGCGTCGATGCGGGCCTGGAGTTCGCGGGCCAGCTGCGCGAGTGTGTGCGCGCGGCTCATCCGGCCAGCCCTTCCGGCACGGCCGCCGTGGCGGGCAATGCCGCGGTGGGCGGGGTTGCGCCTGCGGTGGCGTCCTTGCGCCGCAGCGCGGCCGGCAGCCAATCCGGGCGCTTCCATGCAATCCAGCCCCCTGCGCCGCCCAGGGCCAGCAGCAAGGCCGCAGCCAGCGCGGCCCACAGGCCTGCGCGCGAAGCCTCTGGTGGAGGTGCCGGAGCGATGGGCATCCCGGGAACCAGCGTGACCGTCACGTTCTCGTAGGCCAGACCTTCCACGCTGCGGGCCACCATGTTCTTGATGCCGGCGGTCAGGCCGGCCAGGTTGGCGCTTTCCCGGTACTTGATGAAGACCGATGCGCTCGCAGGCTTCACGGTCGACGCGAGCGGGTCGTTGTTGGGCAGCACGATGTGCACGCGCGCGGTGACCACGCCGTCGATCTGCGAGAGCGTGGCCTCCAACTGCTGCGCTACGCCGTAGATGAAGCGCACGCGCTCTTCCGTCGGCGTGGAGATCAGGCCTTCCTTCTTGAACATTTCACCCAGCGTGACGTGGCGCTCGCGCGGCAGGCCGTAGGAGCGCAGCACGGCCAGCGACCTCACGACGTTGTCCTTGTCGACCTGCACGTTCCAGGTCTTGCCGGCGTCGGACGTCGCCTTGCCGGCGTCGATGCCGCTCTCGAGCAGGGCCGCCACCATGTCGTTGGCGTCGCTCTCGGTCTGCTTCGTGTAGAGGTCGGACTTGCAGCCCGTGAGGGCCAGCAGCACGAGCAAAGCTGCCAGCCAGCGGTGCAGAGGCAGCGTGGCGCGCAAGGATGGGAGGGGGATCAGGGCGGAAGTCATGGCATGCCCGTCATTGGTTGCGCATGAGCGTCTGGATGCCGCTCTTGCTGCTCTGCGCGAGGTAGACCATCGCATGGAACTGGAACTGCATGCCGGACACCCGGTACATCAGTTCGACCTGGCGGGACGTGAGGTCGATGTCGTTCAGCGACCCGTCCTTCTGCGCATGGGCGAGCGCATGCATGTCCTGCAGGGTCTTGCGCATCGACTCGTCCTGGTGGAGCAGGGCATTGCCGACGGTGGAGTCCGGAGACATTTCGGACAGCGGTGCCTGCTGCGTGCCTTGCGAGCCTTCCATCATGCGAGCGAACTTCTCCGCCAGTGCGCTCATGGGGGAGGCCGAAGACGCGCCGGTTTCGATGGCCGGGGTCGGAAAGACGGGCAGTTGGAGGGCGTTCATGGCGATGTCCTGTGGGCTGGGGGAGAAGCTGCGCGCCGGGCTCAGGCGCGCAACTGGAATACGAAGGGGTTGGTCAGGGGGTCGACCGGCTGGAACTTGCGCCGCTGCAGCTCGGGCTGCGGGGCCGGGACCTCGGCCACGGCCGCTGGCGGTGCGGTTTCTTCGGCGGCGAGGGCGGTGCTGCCGGGGCGCCGTGCGTTCAGCCGCTGGATGAGGTAGAGCGCGGTCGGGTCCTTGCACCCCGCCAGGACTTCATCGGCGCTGGCTTCCCACGCGGGGTCTTTCAGGAAGAACTGGCACTGGGCCATCAGGGCCTTGGCCATGCCCCAGTGCGTGGGGCTGTTTTCCACGTTGCGCATGAGGCGGAGGCATTCGTGGACTTCGCCTCGCTGAATGCAGATCCATCCTTCCACGAGATCCAGTTCGACCATGCGCGGGCGCAGGATGCGTGCTCCTTGGAGGATGTCGGCCGCATCGTCGGTGTGCAGATGCTCGATGGCTTTCGTTGCCAACTGGATGAGGCCTGCCACCACTTCTCGCCGTGAGAGCTGGGGGGTCATGGATGGGTCTCCCTGGTGGATGGTTGGAATAGGGGAGGGGCGACGGTGTCGGCCCTGGTGAGCGATGCCGGCTCGCTGGGCGCGGGTTGCGCGGCCGCTGCGGTGCCGGCATCCACCTGAATGACATAGGCGGCACACGAGAGCGTGGCCATGGCCAGGAAAACGGCGTACGGCATGCTTGTTCCTGGGGATGGGACGTCTCTCGTGCGGTGCCTGACGGCCATCAGGAGGGTGCGAGGCCGGACAGGCCCTTGCCCATGGCCGCGATGGTCTTGGCGTTCATTTCCGCCATTTCCTTCTGGAAGTTGAGCAGGGCCTGCTTGGCCATGTTCTTGGTGCTGGCCTCGGTCAGCTCCTCCTGGTTCTTCATGTTCTGCTCTTGCAGCTGGATGGAACGCTTGGTTGCTTGGTCTGCGCCGGAAACGGACATTTGGAGCTCCTTGGGAATGTAATGAGTGGTTTTGGGGAACGGGTTTCACGCCAGCCCATGCACGGCCGCAGCCGCACATGGCGCGATGCGCATCAGGAGGGTGCGAGGCCGGACAGGCCCTTGCCCATGGCCGCGATGGTCTTGGCGTTCATTTCCGCCATTTCCTTCTGGAAGTTGAGCAGGGCCTGCTTGGCCATGTTCTTGGTGCTGGCCTCGGTCAGCTCCTCCTGGTTCTTCATGTTCTGCTCTTGCAGCTGGATGGAACGCTTGGTTGCTGCATCTGCGCCGGATGTGGACATTGGAGACTCCTTGGGAAGTTAAGAAATGGATTGCGGGAACGGGTTTCACGCCGGCCCATGCACGGCCGCAGCCGCGCAGGGCGCGATGCGCATCAGGACGGCGAGAGGCCGGACAGGCCCTTGCCCATGGCGCCCAAGGTCTTGGCGTTCATTTCCGCCATTTCCTTCTGGAAATTGAGCAGGGCCTGCTTGGCCATGTTCTTGGTGCTGGCATCGGTCAGCTCCTCCTGGTTCTTCATGTTCTGCTCTTGCAGCTGGATGGAACGCTTGGTTGCTGCATCTGCATCTTTAACGGACATGTGGGACTCCTTTGATAGAAAGTTGCGGTCACCCGCGGTCTGAGAAGGCCGCACCATGCGGTCTTCAGTGTTTGGCGCGCCGGCCGGAGCCGTTGCGCCGCTACCTGGTACCCGTCAGTGCAGGACGGGCCTGGGCGCCTTGCCCAGGAAATGCAGGATGCCCTGCGCCGCATGCCGGACCGGCTGGTCCATGCTGGTCGCGAGGACGTTGTCGATCCAGTGGCGCCACCCCGGGTCGCCCTCGAACAGCAGGGTGAGGGCCAGGGCGACCTTGCTCACGCCGTCTTCGGGGTGGTTCTCCACGTGGTGCAGCAGTTGGTCGCGCTCCTGTCCCCGCTGCCCGGCCATGGCCAGGACGATGTTGCGGTAGAGCAGGTAGCTGCTGGAATCCTCCAGCGTGGCCTCGACGGCCTGGCTGATGGTGTCTGCATCGCTGCCGACGCGGTACACGGTGCCCAGCAGCGCGACGCTCATCAGGTTGCGGTAGATCACCGGGTAGGGCACGGAGGGCGCCAGGGCGGCGTTGGCTTTGGAAGGCGCGGAGTGGATCATGGTGGTCTCCTCGCGCTCAGACGGCCAGCGTCGTGCCGTGCAGCGTTTCCCAGATCTTCTTGATCACGCGCTGCGAGGCATTGAAGGCATCGACCAGTTGGCCGATGAGCTGGCGCTCGGCGTCGACCTGGGCCTGGATCTTCATCGTGCCGCTTTCACGCGACACTTCGGAGAAGTAGCGGATCATGGCGCGCGCTCGGTCCCCGCTGAGGTCTTCGCTCAGGGCCTGTTCGAGATTTTCCAGATCGCTGAAGATGGTGGATTCGATGGATGCGGTCATGGTCTGAAACGTCTTGGAGGGTTAGCGGATGGAGGTCGTCCGGTCGGCCGAGGCGAGCCGCGGTCCGGAAACGAGGGAGAGGTGCTTCACGCCGTCGCGCGTCTGCATGTACTGCAGGCCGTCGACGTCCATCAGCGCGCTCATTGCGGGATGGGCGGCGGGGGGGCGTTCCGTGGCGGCGACATCGATGCCGCGCACCAGCGGTGCCAGGTCGGTGGCCACGCGGGCGGCGTTCTGGCGCAAGGCGGTCAGGTTCGCCACCTCCCCGGTGAGCGTGAAGAGGCCATTGCCGTGGTGCGCGATGCGCAGGCCCGGCTGGCCCAGGGCATCGGCGATGCTCTGCGCGACTTCGGTGGCCGATGCGAACGACTGCACGATGCGGTCGCCCTGGAAGGACGACAGCCGCTGGCGCAGCGCGTCGGCGTCGGCGGGCTGGCGCAGCAGGCCGCGCACCAGAACGCCATCGCCCTGTTGCACCACCTCGTAGCCCGCCACGGAGGTCTCCGCCAGCGCGCGGTCCACGCGCATCTTGAGGGGTTCCGGCGGGAGCACCGAGGTCAGCGCCTTGCGCTCTGCCTCGTTCTGCCCCAGCG
This sequence comes from Paracidovorax konjaci, assembly GCF_900112675.1. Taxonomy (GTDB): domain Bacteria; phylum Pseudomonadota; class Gammaproteobacteria; order Burkholderiales; family Burkholderiaceae_C; genus Paracidovorax; species Paracidovorax konjaci. The sequence continues at coordinate 62,892 of NZ_FOMQ01000006.1, forward strand.
GTGCCACGGCGGCGCTGAGCGCGGCGGTCATCAGTGCCGTGCCCACCACCGCGGACGTGACACGCGGCCACACTGCCTTGGCCTTGACGGTCACCGTTTGCACGGCGGCGACCGCGGGTTGGGCCAGCCGGCCGATCAGGTCGGCGTCGGCGGGCCAGGGGGCTCCGGCGGGGCCGGCGCACAGCACCACGTCACCGAAGCGCCGGGGGGCGAAATCTTCCAGCGTGCCCGCCGCTGCGGCGGGGCCCTGGGAAGCCATAGCGATGTGGACCATGCCGTCGTCTCCAGCGTCGATCACCACCGGGGCGGCGGTCCAGTCGAGCAACTGGATATCTGCCGCGTCGTCCGCGCTGATGTGGTAGCGCGTTGGAGTCAAATCTATTTGCGCGCCGGCATGGCGGCCCGTCAGGATACGAAGTTGCTTCATGGCTTGCGAACCTCTTGAGAGATCGAAGAAACGGTGCTCGGAGCGTTCTGTGCGAGCACACGGGGCGTGATGAGGAACAGGCGCTCGGTGCGGCGGGAGAGACGCTCGGTATTGCGGAAAGCGGCGCCCACGACAGGCAGCTTGGAGAGGCCCGGAACGGCGTTGTCCTGCGTGTTCTCCGTCTCGACGGTGATGCCGCCGATCAGCAGGCTCTCGCCCTCGCGCACATGGGCCTCGGTGCGTATCTCGGTTTTCTTGACGACGGGGATCTGGTCCACCACGTTCGTCTCGAACGCACCGTCTTCGATGTAGAGCGTCAGCTTGATGTTGTTGGTGCCGTCGATGGCGGTGACCTGCGGTGTCATCTGCAGCAGGGTCCCGGCCTCGATCTGGAACAGGTTGGCTTCGAGGTTGCCCGCGACCCGCACGGTGGCCACGCGCTTTTCACGCATGACCGCCGCCCGGTTGGCGACGCCCAGCACTGACGGCTTGGACAGGATCCGTGCCTTGCCCTGCGCCTGCAGGGCGTTGACGTTGGCCAGCAGATGGCGGCCTGCGTCGAGCACGATGGTGCCGAGCGCCGCGGGGGTGGAGGGGCCCGGCAAGTTGGTGCTCAGCGTGCTGGTGCCGGCGCGCATCGACCAGTTCACGCCCAGGGCGTCCACGCTGTCGGAATTCACCTCGATGATGGTGGCCTCCAGTTCGACGAGCTGCGGCCGCTGGTCGAGCCGGCGGATGAGGGCCTCGTATTCGTCCATGCGGTCGGCGCGGCCGTAGACCACCACCGAGTTCGTGCCCTCGTCGGCCTCGAACCGGGGCGGCGCGTCTTCGGGCTTCTGCGAGGCCCCGGCTCCGGGGCTGGACACCGCTTCCGGCGGGCGCTGCCCTTCGGCCGGGTTGGCGCGGGGCAGCGGGGGCAGGAACTGGTTGGCCGAGGGAACCGGCACGTACGCGCTCATCTTCTTGCGCGTCTGCTGCTGGATCTTCTCGATCGTGTCGGCGGTGGTGGCCCGGGAGGCGGCCAGGCCGTCCCCGTCGTCCTTGCCGTAGAGCTTGCGCAGCGTCGCCGCCACGCCGGGCACCGTGGAGTCGCCCATCGCGCGGTCGCTGGCCGATGCGAACTGCAGGGGATAGACGCGCACCGTGCGCTCGGCGCTTTCGGTCACCCCGGCATCCAGGGCTTCCAGGGCGGAGCTCACCAGTTCGACGTGGCGCGGGGGCCCGGAGACATAGATGGTGCTGCTCGCGGCGTCGAAGCGGATGGGGTAGCGCTTGTCGCCCACGTCCAGCGACTGCAGCATGCCCATGAGCTGCTCGCGGCTGAACCCCTTGATGCGGAACATGCGGCTCTGGATCGCGCGGCCCGGATAGAAGTACAGCGCCGATCCATCGTGGTACCAGAGCATGTTGTAGGCGCGCGCCACGCTGTCCAGGAACTCGCGCGGCTTGGCGTCGAAGTTGGCGTTGACGATGCCGTCCACGCCATCGGCCACCACGGCCGGAATGCCCTGGCTGGCGGCGAAGTCCTGCAGGACATCCGCGAGCCGCTTGCTCTCCGCGCGGTACACGAAGCGGCCGCGGCCCCAGTTCGCTTCCGCCGCGCGGGACACCGGCGTCAGCGTTTCGAGTGTCCTCGGGACGATGGAGGGCGGCACCGCGATGGGCGAAGCCACCGGTGGGATCCAGGCCGCCGGCGGATTGCTGCCCGCCGCCGCGGGCATGGCGCCTGCGGATGAGAACGAGGAGGCGGCCATCGCGTGGTAGGACATGCGCTTGGTGCCCGGCTTGCGCGAGGTTTCCGCCGGCGCCGCCTGTGCCGCGGCCGAAGGCGTGTCCACCGCCGGGACGATGACCGCCACGCTCGCGTCTGCGGAAGGCAGCGTGGAGAGGCTGGCGCTCAGCTTGAGCGGCATCCCCTGTGCGGCGGTGCCGCTGAGGGGCAGGGAGGCGAGGCCCAGGGAGATCGCTGCGGCGGCCAGCACGTTGCCCGGCAAGCCGGCGATCGCGTGCCGTGGTCGAGGGGCTGGGTGGGTGGGCTTCACTGGCGCGCTCCGGTTGTGTCGTCGTTGGGGGGAGCTTAGGAGCCGGGGTCGTTCGCCGCGCACCGGGATGCGAAGCCGTACGAGCGCTTGCGAAGGTGCCTTGTTCGGCCTGCAGGGCCGTGCGTCGCTTCGCCTTTCGGGCCATCGCTTCGACCGCCCGTGGCGCCATCGCCGGGGTGCCGGTTGGAATCGGGTGCGTGTGCATCCCCGTCCGCCGCACCTGCGCGCCGGGGTGCGTTTGTCCCCTTTCGGCCGCGGTGAGCGGCCGGAGCCCCGTCCCGAAAGGAAAACGATGTCACTCCCCCGCACCGCGCCGAATGAGCTGGTCTATACCCATGGCTACTACGCGGCCCTGTCGCCCGGCGTGATCGCAACCGCGCTCGAATCGCGCGGGTTGCGCGCCCCGGACCTGCAGGCGCCGCTGTGCTACTTCGAGCTGGGCATGGGCTTCGGGGTTTCGCTGCTCGCCAATGCGGCCAGCTTTCCGCACATGCGCTTCTTCGGAAACGACTTCAACCCGGCCCACGTGGCCTATGCGCGCGACCTGGCCCGCGATGCCGGGCTCGGCAACGTGGACGTTTTCGAAGACGGCTTCGAGGAACTGCTCGACCGCGACCTGCCCGCCATGGACATCATCGTGATGCACGGGGTGTATTCATGGGTTTCGCCCGCGCTGCGCCAGGCGATCGTGCGGTTCGTCGAGCGCCGCCTGAAGCCCGGCGGCGTGGTGTACGTGAGCTACAACGCGCTGCCCGGCTGGGCGCCGCTGCTGCCCCTGCGCGAGTTGTTCCATCTGCATGCCGCGCATGTGGCCGCACCCGATGCCGATGCGGCCGGGCAGTTGCAGGGCGCGCTGGATTTCATCCACGCCCTCTCCGCCTGCGGCCAGGGCTACCTGCAATCCCACCCGGCCGTGCAGGAGCGGCTGCGGCACGCGCAGGCCGAAGGCCCCCACTACGCCCTGCACGAATACGTGGGGCCGGATTCGCACCCGCTCTACTTCCACCAGGTGGCGAGCGAATTCGCCCCCCTGGGCCTCGCCTTCGCCGCCCCGGCGGTGCTGGCCGAGCAGGTGGATTCGGCCTGCCTGTCCGAGGGGTTGCGCGATCTCCTGGCATCGACCCCCGACCCCGTACTGCGGGAAACCCTGCGCGACTACGGCCTGGACCGCTCCTTCCGGCGGGATCTGTTCGTGCGCGGCGCCGCGGCGCTCTCCCCGGCCGATCGGGCGGCCCGCCTCCTGGAGCGCGAATGGGTCCTCGCCGTGCAGCGCGAGGCCGTGCCGCAGTGCGCCGCCCGCGATCTGGTGGCCCAGCGCCTGGGCGAAGGCGCATTGAACGATGTGCTGGATGCGCTCGCGGCCGCCCCGGCCCGCGTACGCGATCTGCTGTCCCGCCCCGCCCTGGGCGGCCTGGACAGCGCCGCGTTGCACGAAGCGCTGATGCTGCTCGCGAGCAGCGACGTGGTAATGCCCGCGCTGCCGGCAGCGCTGCGCGCCGCCGCGCGCGCGCCGGTCCAGGCGTTCAATGCCGCGGTGCTGGCGCGTGGCGGCAGCGATGGCACGCGGCATCTGGTTTCCGGTGCGTCCGGGCTGGCCGTGGAGTGGTCCGCTCCCGCGCTGTGGCAGATCCGCGCCGCGCAGCGGCATGCCGGCGACCCGCAGGCCATCGCCCGGGAGATGGTGGACGCCATGGGCGGTCCGGAGGTTCAGGATTTCGATGCCATGGCCGCCAGCGCGCAACGCTACCTCGACCGGCGCGCGCCCCTGCTGCGCCGGCTGGAGGTGCTGTGATGGTCCGGCCTCCGCACCGCATGCGCCGGGCCTCGCGGGCCGCTGCGCTGTACCTCGGGCTGTCCGCCGGCACGGCCCTGGCGGCCGGCGCGTTCGACTGCCAGTTGCCCGGCGGGGCCGCCGTGCTGGTGGTGGGCGCCGATCTGGCGCAGCGTTTCCCGTCGATCGGCAGCGCCTGCCGCGTGGCGCTCTGGTCGCCCCCGCAAGACCCGGCCCCCGTCGGCAGCGTGGCCAGCGCCGCGGGTTCCGAAGTGCGCGTGATCCGCGCACCTGCGCCGCGCGAGATCCAGGCCCCCCTGGGCGGCGCCGTGGCACAGGGCATGCGCTGGCAGGAGGGGGGCTCGGGGCGCGGGCCCGGCATCAGCATGAAAGCCGAGGCGCTCTCGCCCATCATCGAGTCGGCCGCGCGGCGCCACGCCATCGATCCGCACCTGGTGCGCGCGGTGATCCAGGTGGAATCGGCGTATTCGCCCCGCGCCCGGTCGCCCAAGGGCGCGATCGGCCTCATGCAGCTCATGCCCACCACGGCGGCCCGTTTCGGCGCCGCCACCGAGGACGAGATCTTCAGCCCGGCCGTGAACGTGGACGTGGGCGTGCGCTATCTCCGGTTCCTGGCCGACCGCTTCGGCGGGCGCACCGACCTGGTCCTGGCGGCCTACAACGCGGGCGAGGGCGCGGTCATCCGCCATGGCTACCGCGTGCCCCCGTACCGCGAGACCCGCGACTACGTACGCAAGGTGCTCGACCTCTATCCCCCCGTCGCGGCACGCTGATCCCTGCGCCTGCGGGCGCCGGAACGCTGCCCTGCCGCGCAGGCGTTGTGGTCCGCTCGGGCGCCTTCGGCGCCATTTTTCCTTTCAACCCGACCGGCAAAAAAGATGGCGGGCACCTGGCCCGCCACCGTCAATTGCCTGCGGTCCGGGGACCGAGGCCGGGGGAATCGCATCACTGCAGGCAGGCGTGGGCCGCCTCTCCGTACACCTCCACGCCGCAGACGAGCGAGGGCACCGAATCCGGAACGGGGATCGGCAGGTCGGTGAGCAGCCACTGCACCAGGGACCCGTGGCCGAGCTGCGATGCCAGCGCCGAGGCCGGGTTCGACAGGGCCGCGGCGCTGTCGCCCAGTCCGCGCTGCGCGAGCGCGCGGGCCGTCTCCAGCATCAGCGACCGGTTCGCGCCCTGGGCGGATTCGAGGGTTTCACCGGGCACCGCGAGCCGGCGGCGCGCCGCGCCGGGCACTTCCGCCAGGCGCACCAGCGCCGCGATCAGGGCCGCGGACGGCGAGGCGTTCTCGAAGCTCTGCTGCGCATCCACCACGAGCCAGTCGTGCGCGACATCGATGCTCACGAGCTGGGGCTCGCGCGATGGCGCGGGTTCGTACTGGCCGATCAGTCGTTGGAAGTCCGCGGTGCTGGCGTAGACGTGCGTGAGCCGGTTGTCCACCAGCATGCGCAGCGTGTGGTTCATTGCCGTACAGCCGGGGCCCGCCAGCGTCTCCAGGCGCAGCAGCAGGCCCTGCAGCGCGAGGTGCAGCCGCGTGAGCGAGGCCGCACCGCCCGTGAACCGCAGGTGCGAGGACACCCACAGGCCGGAGGTCTGCGGAAACCCGTCGTCGAGCAGGACCGGCGGGTCCACGAGCGAGAGCAGCTGCAGCTGCACGCCCGGCAGCCCGGCGCGCGAGACGAGCCGGCTCGCGCCGGACCGCCACGCCACCGGAGCGGCAGGGGACGGGGAGGGAGGGGTCAGTGTGGAAGCGTGCATGGCGGCACCTTTTCGGGGGAGGAAACGGGGATGTGCGCGCGGCGGCGGAAGGGGTAGGCGGTCTTGCGCGAGCCTCCCTGGGGCGCCAGGCGGTAGAGGATGTCGTCGTCGCGTTCGCCCGTGCGCGGCCAGCCGTGCCGGTCGAGAAAGCGCAGGCAGCGGGCGTTGTCGCGCTCCACGGCGACGGTGATCTCGGGCTGCAGGGTGAAGAGCCACTGCAGCGCGGGTTTGAGCAGGATGGCCCAGCGGCCGTGGTAGTCCGGCAGGACGGCGATGTGCGCCTCCTCGCCGTCGAACAGGATGCCGCCGATGGCCCGCCCATCGGCCTCGAAGCCGATCGAAGGGCAGTCGGCATAGAAGCCCGCGAACCGCTCGCGCGTCACGGCATCGGCATAGCCCCGGGCGCCATAGCGCAGGGCGTCGGCGTCGTAGAACACGCCCAGGTCCACGCGGTCGGTCAGCCTCAGCATGTGGAATTCCTCCGGAACATGGCGGTGCCGCTCAGGCCACCGCCAGGTGGTCTTCTTCCTCGGGCTCGATCTGCAGCAGCTGGCGCATCGCCTTGCGCACGTGCGCGTCGTCGCTCTCCAGGCATTGCTGCGCGTGGTAGTGCCAGGTCGGGTCGCCCAGGATGTTGAGGCACAGGGCCTTCAGTTCCGGGGCCGTGTCCTCGCCGAGGGAGTTGAGGTATTGCAGGGCTTCGGTGATGAAGCCGCGCTGGATGGCGATCAGCACGGGGAAGATCAGGTATTCCTCCGTCTCCGGGCTGAGCGTGTTCAGCTCTTCGAGCAGCGCCTCGGCCTCGTCGAGGCGATCGTCGCGGATGGCGTCCACCAGGCGCACGGCCAGGGCTGCGACGGGATCATCGGGCAGTTGGGATTCGTCCATATCAATCGAGCCTTTTCAGGTTGGGGTGGTTGGGGGCGGAGCCGCCGGCAGCGATGCCGCCGGCCCCGCCGTTGGGCCCGCGCGGTCAGGCGCGGATCTGGTACTGGCTGAAGCGCGCTTCGATCTGTACCTGCGCTGCCACGGCGGCCCCGCCGCCCGGGGGCAGCGGGAACTTGTCTTGCAGGCCCTGTTCGACGGCCTGCAGCGCCGTCTGCCGGATGGCGCCCTGCACCGCATCGAACACGGTGCCCGAGGCCTCGCGGATGGGCTGGGTGGCCGCTTCGCGGGTGATGGCCGCGAGTTCCGAGCGCAGGGACGCAGGCTGCAGTGGGTTGCCGCCGCCCAGGCGGCCCTGCACGCCCTGCACCAGGCGGTCGGTGATGGCGCTGGTGGCCTGCGTGGTGGCCTGGCCGACGGCCAGCTCGATCGAGAGGGCCATCTGCTGCTTGAGCGCACCGGCCAGCTGGCGGGCGGGGTTGTTGCCCACGCCCGGGAGCGGGCTGCCGTCGTCGCCAGGCGCGTTCGAGAGCGCAGCCAGGCCCTTGAGCGATTGCGGCGACAGCTGCTCCAGGCTGGAGTGGATGGCGTCGAGGATGGTGCGTGCGACCACCTGCTGCACGAACTGGTCCACCGCCTGGTGGATGGCGCTCTGTGCCGAGAGCGACGCCGCGTCCTTCGTGGCCTGCAGGATCTCCTGGCGCTGCTCGGCGCCCGAGAGCCGGGTGCCGTCGGCATTGCGGCGGCGGCCCGCGAAGGCCTGCGCGATGGCCGCGTCCGCGGCGCTGGCGACCGTGTCCGTGGCGGCATCGGCGAACTGCGAGGCCGGGCCGGTGCCCGTGCCGCCCAGTGCGCCCACCTTGTCGTAGATGACGCTCGACACCGTGCTCTGCACGGTGAATTGCACGCTCTGCATCGCCGCGTCGCCAGCGGCCTCCTGGATCGCGCGGCGCTGCTCGTTCGCCGAGGCGCGGCTGCCGTCGGCATGGCGGCGGCGGCCCGCCAGGGCTTCCTGAACGGCTGCGTCGGTGGCGCTCTGGGCCGCGTCGCCGACGGCGCCGCCCAGCAGGCTGGAGCCGCTGCCGGAGGTGACCGTCGATTCCAGCTTGAACGTGAGCGAGGAGATCTGCTCCTGCGCGAAGTTCGATGCCGCGTCGCGCGCGGTGTACCCCATGGCGTCCTGCGCCCCCTGGCGGAAGCCGACCGAGCCCGTGTCGTGGCCCGCGTAGCGTCCTGCGCGCGTGCTGCCCAGGCCGCCCGTCACCGCCGCGCCCACCATGTCGGTGGCGAAGCCGCCCAGGCGGGACGTGCCGTTCGGATCGAGCACCTTGGCCGCCACCTTCGTGGCTTCCTGCGCGGCGAGGTCGATGGTGGCGTCCACGGCCATGCGCGCCATGTTCTTGGCCACGCCGCCGGGGCCGAAGTTGGACGCGGTCTCCATCGCGCCCATGGCCAGCTGCGTCAGGCCCTTGAGGGCTTTCGAGAGGTTGCCTTTTGCGATGCCCTTGGCCGTGTTCACCACGCCGTCCTTGATGTTGCTGAGGCCGCCTTCCACGCTGTCGACGACCGAATCGGCGACCTTCTGGGCGGCGTTCTGTACTTTCCGGAGCGCCTTGTCGAGCGCCCCGTCCAGTAAGGTGTTCGCCGCCATCGCCGCCGGCATGAGGTTCATCGCCCCCCGGGCGATGTCCATGCCGGCACTGGCCAGGCCCTTGAGGCCCGCGGCGGCGGCCTTGAGGTTCAGCGTCGCGAGTCCTTTGGCAATCTGGCCGACGCTGTTGACGGCTTTTTCGATCCCCTTTCCTATCGCCTGGAAGGCTTTCTTGATGGCACCCATGGGTGTACTCCTTGTGGTTGAGGTGGAAGAAGCACCGGACGCACCCAGGCACTTTCACCATTGAGCGGGATCGTGGGACGGGGGACCGACGCAGGTTCCCACTGTGGCGGGCGGGGTGGGCGCGGCGGGCCCGCGGTGCGATGGGGTGTGTGGCGATGCGAAGCAAGCCGGCCGGGGGCCGCGGCGCGGCCGGCGGCGGGTGGAACCCGGGGGCTGCGATCCGCTCCCGGCGCCGGGTCATAATGCCGCGCATGCTGTGTCCGCGCGTGTTCCCTCCCCACCCCTGGCAGGCGGCCTTCCCGGTCGGGCGTTGGCGCAAGCCTGCGCACTGACTCCCCCCTCGCGCCCGCCACGGGCGCATCCCCTCGATGACCCCGTCCGTCCGGAGAGCCCCCGCGCCGCGCTGCGCACCCGGGGGCGCCGGCACCGTCCATTCAGGGGCCGACGGACCCCCGCGGGTCCCGCCCCGCCCCCAGAGGAAGAGCCCCATGCTGCTGATGATCGACAACTACGACAGCTTCACCTACAACATCGTCCAGTACTTCGGAGAGCTGGGCGCCGACGTGCAGGTGCACCGCAACGACGAGATCACCCTGGAGGAGATCGAGGCCCGCCAGCCCCGGCACCTCGTGATCTCGCCCGGGCCCTGTTCCCCCGCCGAGGCCGGCGTGTCCGTCGCGGCCATCCGGCACTTCGCCGGCAGGCTGCCCATCCTGGGCGTGTGCCTGGGCCACCAGGCCATCGGCGCGGCCTTCGGCGGCCGCATCGTGCGGGCCCGCGAGCTGATGCACGGCAAGACCAGCACCATCACCACCACGCGCCAGGGCGTGTTCGCCGGCCTGCCCGAGCAGTTCACGGTCAACCGCTACCACTCGCTGTCCATCGAGCGCGAGAGCTGCCCCGACGTGCTGGAGGTGACGGCCTGGACCGACGACGGCGAGATCATGGGCGTGCGCCACAGGGAGCTGCCCATCGAAGGCGTGCAGTTCCACCCGGAGAGCATCCTCACCGAGCATGGCCACGCCATGCTGAAGAACTTCCTCGGGCGCGAGGCATGACGCACGACGCGGACCCAGCCCTTCCTCTCCGGTAGCCACGCCATGCCCGATTTCCAGCACCTCCTCCTGTTCATCGCCGCCGGCTGGCTGCTGAACCTCACGCCCGGCCCCGATGTGTTCTATATCGTCACGCACGCGCTGCGCTCGGGCGCACGCGCCGGCATCGTGGCGGGGCTGGGCATCACGGCCGGGTGCTTCGTCCACGTCGCGGCCGCCGCGCTCGGCGTGGGCGCGCTGCTGGCCACCTCGGCCACCGCGTTCACCGTGCTGAAGTGGGTGGGCGCGGCCTACCTGCTGTGGATGGGCGTGCGCATGCTGCGGGCGCGCCCGGGCGGGGGGCTGGCGGCCGTGGCCAGTGCCGCCGGCACCGGTGCGCAGGCCGGCGGCACGCCGGCCACGCCGCTGCGCCAGGTCTTCCTGGGCGGGTTCTGGACCAATGTGCTCAACCCCAAGGTGGCCATCTTCTTCCTGGCCTTCGTGCCGCAGTTCATCGCGCCGGGCACCGACCACAAGGCGCTCGCCTTCGTGCTGCTGGGCACGCTGTTCAACCTCAACGCCATCCCCGTCAACATCGGCTGGGCCCTGGCCGCGGCCTGGATGGCGCGGCGCGTGGGCCTGGTGCAGCGCCGCATGCACTGGCTCGACCGCGCCGCCGGCGCGATGTTCGTCGGCTTCGGCATCAAGCTCGCGCTGTCCGAGCGGCCCGGCCCCTGACTCCCGATTCCCGAAAGGTTTTCCCGCATGTCCATCACTCCCCAGGAAGCGCTGCAGCGCACCATCGAGCACCGCGAGATCTTCCACGACGAGATGCTGCACCTCATGCGCATGATCATGCGCGGCGAGCTGTCGCCCGTGATGACCGCGGCCATCGCCACCGGCCTGCGCGTGAAGAAGGAAACCATCGGCGAGATCACGGCCGCCGCGCAGGTGATGCGCGAGTTCTCCCGCAAGGTGGCCGTGGCCGACACCACGCACCTCGTGGACATCGTGGGCACGGGCGGCGACGGCGCCAACACCTTCAACATCTCCACCTGCGCGATGTTCGTGGCGGCGGCGGCCGGCGCCAAGACGGCCAAGCACGGCGGCCGCGGCGTGTCGAGCAAGAGCGGCAGCGCCGACGTGATGGAGTCGCTCGGCGTGCACATCGACCTGCCGCCCGAGGCCATCGCGCGCTGCATCCAGGAGGTGGGCATCGGCTTCATGTTCGCGCCCAACCACCACCCGGCCATGAAGAACGTGGCGCCGGTGCGCAAGGAACTGGGCGTGCGCACGCTCTTCAACATCCTGGGCCCGCTCACCAACCCGGCCGGCGCGCCGAACATCCTCATGGGCGTGTTCCACCCCGACCTCGTGGGCATCCAGGTGCGCGCGCTGCAGCGCCTGGGCGCAGAGCACGCGATCGTGGTCTATGGCCGCGACGGCATGGACGAAGTGAGCCTGGGCGCGGCCACCATGGTGGGCGAGCTGAAGAACGGCGAGATCACCGAATACGAAATCCACCCCGAGGACTTCGGCCTGGCCATGGCGAGCAACCGCACGCTCAAGGTGGAGACGCCGGAACAGTCGCGCGAGATGCTGCTGTCCGTGCTGCGCGGCGAGCCCGGCCCCGCGCGTGAGATCGTGTGCCTGAACGCCGGCGTGGCGCTCTACGCGGCGGACGTGGCGGGCTCCATGGCCGACGGCATCGCCCGCGCGCGCGCCGCGCTCGATGCCGGCGCGGCGCTCGCCAAGCTGGAGCAGCTCGCGGCGCGCACGCACGCGCTGGCGGCCTCCGCCTCCGTGGCCGCCTGAGCGGGTGCCGCATGTGGCGCGACAGCGGTACCTGGATCGCCCTGGGGGTGTCCCTGCTTTTCATCGCCGTGGGCATCGTGATGCACCGCGTCTTCCTCCGTATCCTGAAAACGGGCGCCCCCGAAGCGGGCGCCCCAGCGAAAGCCCCAGACCATGAGTGACATCCTGAACAAGATCGTGGCCGTCAAGCGCGAAGAGATCGCGGCGGCGCAGACGAAGATGCCGCTGGCCGCCATGCGCGCCGACGCCGAGAGCCGCGTGCTCACCCGCGACTTCGAGGGCGCGCTGCGCGCCAAGATCGCCCGCGGGCAGGCCGCCGTGATCGCCGAGGTCAAGAAGGCCAGCCCCAGCAAGGGAGTGCTGCGCGAGGACTTCGTGCCGGCCGACATCGCGCAGAGCTATGCCGACGGCGACGGCAAGACCAGCGCGGCCTGCCTCTCGGTGCTGACCGACCGGCAGTTCTTCCAGGGCCAGCCCGACTACCTCAAGCAGGCCCGCGCGAGCTGCCCGCTGCCGGTGCTGCGCAAGGACTTCATGGTCGATGCGTACCAGATCTACGAATCGCGGGCGATGGGCGCCGACGCCATCCTGCTGATCGCGGCCTGCCTCTCGGATGCCGAGATGGCCGACTTCGAGGCGATCGCGCGCGGGCTCGACATGGCCGTGCTGGTCGAGGTGCACGACGGTGCCGAGCTGGACCGGGCGCTGAAGCTCAAGACCCCGCTCATCGGCATCAACAACCGCAACCTGCGCACCTTCGAGGTGTCGCTGGAGACCACGCTCTCGCTGCGCGGCGCGGTGCCGTCCGACCGCCTGCTGGTGGCCGAATCGGGCATCCTCGCCCCCGAGGACGTGAAGACCCTGCGCGACGCCGACGTGCATGCCTTCCTGGTGGGCGAAGCCTTCATGCGCGCCAAGGACCCCGGCACGGCACTGGCCCGCCTGTTTGCCTGAGTCTGAATTTGCTATTGTTTTAATAGCATAAATCGTAATGAATACGGCGGCATGAGGCCCCTTTGACCATGAACCCTGCTGTGCAAGATCCCTCCGCCCCACCCACCCAGTTGCAGAGCGCCGATCCGGCCGACTGGCCCGTGGCGCCGGGCTGGCAGCCGCTGGTGGACGACTTCTTCGCCAGCGCGCGCGGCCAGGCGCTGTGCACCTTCCTGCGCCAGCGGCTGGAGGCGGGTGCGGTGGTCTTCCCGCCGCGGCCGCTGCGCGCGCTCGAACTCACGCCGCCCGAAGACGTGCGCGTGGTGATCCTCGGGCAGGACCCCTACCACGGGCGGGGCCAGGCCGAGGGCCTGGCGTTCTCGGTCGCGCCCGGCGTGGCCCTGCCGCCATCGCTGCGCAACATCTTCAAGGAACTGCAGCGCGACCTGGGTACCCCGTTTCCCGCCTGGCCCGATCCGGGCGGCAGTCTGGCCAAGTGGGCGAAGAACGGCGTGCTGCTGCTCAACACCTGCCTCACGGTGGAAGAGGCCCAGCCCGCGAGCCATGCGGGCAAGGGCTGGGAGCAGCTCACCGACGCGGTGATCCGCAAGGTGGGCGAGGGCGGCCGGCCCGCCGTCTTCATGCTCTGGGGCTCGCACGCCCAGTCCAAGCGCCCCCTCATCGATGCCGACAGGCATCTCGTGCTCACGGCCAACCACCCCTCGCCGCTGTCCGCGCTGCGCCCGCCCGTGCCCTTCATCGGCTGCGGCCACTTCGGCCGCGCGCGGGAGTTCCGCGAGCAGCAGGCAGCCAGGTAGCGGGCCGACGGGCGCGGCGCCAGCGCTGCCTGCTCCCGGGCCGCTGCTTCGCGCACCGGCGCATGGCTTCGCAGCGCGGCGGGGAGGCCGCCTGCGAGGGCGCAGGATGCAGTCCTGTCGGCGGATGGGCCGCGCAGGCCCGCGCGGTCCGCCACCGTGGATTCATCGTCAGGCGGCCCACCATGGAAACAGGCAATGTGAACCGGAGCCACCGCGCCCAGCGCGGCGGCTCCACCCCGCACGAAACCACCGGCACGGGCGGTCCAGGCCGGCGCGCCGGCACGTCGGCGTCCCAGGGCGGCGCCGCGGCGCATATCGCCCCGCGCGCGGCGGGGGCCGGACCGTCGGCCGGAACGGTCGCGCAGGGCCGGCAACCCAGGGCGTCCCTGCCCGCGCTGGCACGCACCTCGCCGCCGCGCATGAGCGATACGGCCGCGGGCACGGTGGCGGACAAGACCATGGAGTATTTCAAGCGGTTCGAGGCCTCACTGAAGAACCCGGCGATCCCCCCGGAAGACAACCTCCGCGCGCTGCCCATCGCGTTCGCCATGGCCCAGCGCGCGCTGGACGCCTTCCAGTACATGAACATCTTCCAGCTCAGGAGCGGAGTGGGTCAATTCAACCTCCGGTATCTGCTGAAGCAGCAGGCGGCGCTGGCCTGCGATCTGGCAGACGGCGCGATCTGCGCGCTGGATGAGAAAGACGCCGGCAGCGCGCTCATGTGGCGCATGCAGGCGGACCAGGAGATCGGGATGAACCTCATGCCGGAATTCGACCGGGAACTCGATGCGCACCTGGAAGGCCTGGACGGCACGCTGAAGACGCTCGAACCCTGGATGGCCGCCGCGGCGTCATCGATCAAGGCCCTGGGCGACATGCCGGACATCAAATCCGACCCGGCGATGATCTACTCCATCCAGAGTGCCGTGGTCGGCCTCACGGGAATGCGGTTGAAGCGCATCGAGAGGCATCTCGGCGGGATCGAGCTCTGCATCCAGCGGCTGGACATGGAATCCAGCCTGTCCGGCACGCCCGCCGGTGCCGCGCTGGCTGCGCTGAAAGCCCGCATCGCCGATCCCGTGGAACTCATGAGGGTCCTGGATCTGTTGATGGACGCCCGCGTGCCGGCGGCTCCGGAGAAGGTGGCCCAACTGCAGGGCCAACTGGACGCGTTGCTGGGTGCCGCGCGGGCGTTCGTCGAGGCGGCCGGCGCGCAGTTCCCCTCCGATGCCGATGGGCCGCCCGGCACGGCGGTGCGCGTGGCGCAGCACATCCTGCATTCCGTCGCGCGCGTCGCCGGTGAAATGGAGGACGCTCTGGGGGCCTACAAGCTGCCGCCGTCCGCGGTCCGGCATGTACAAGGGATGACGTACCTGGAGCAGGCCACCGAACTGCAGGACGCACCGCTCAACCCGGACGACAGCGCGGACCTGCCCGAGAAGGCCGAGCCCTCTCCCGAGGCGCGGGCCTCTGCGGCCCCCCCGCGGCAAAAGGCCAAGGCACAGGCCAGGTTGCGCAAGCCCAGGGCGCAGGAGGGTGGCAGCGGGTCTTCTTCCGCCGCCGCGCAGGCCCCCCAGAACGGCCCCCTGCTGCAACTGGCGCGCGAGCGCCTGGGCGGATTCAAGCGCCCGCCGGAAAAACCCCGCGTGGGCAGCCTGGATGACATGATCGCGATGGGCGCATCGCTGCACAAGAACACATCGGCCCTGGAGGCCTACCGCCACGAAGGCAGCGATCCGCTCGAAACGGGCAACCAGATGCGCCGGGCCCTCGACGGCTGGTTCGGCCGTACCGACCGCTGGGAGTCCCTCGGAGGGCAACTGCAGGCATCGCAGGAAGCGGAGGGCAAGGGGGCGGCCGGAGACCTCGTGCAGCGGTTCGAGAAAGAGCGGATCGCGCCGCTGCAGCAACTCCATGCGCAGATCGATGCCCTGGAACTGGACCGGGTCAAGACCTTTGCACATCCCCGGCTCAAGCATGTGGAATACCTGATGAAGGCCGATGCGCAGGGCCAGGCCATGAAGATCGGAGCGCCCAGGAAGCTGGCTTCGCAGGGCGACCCGGACGCGCACCGCGGCACCGTCTTCGAAGTGGAGCTGACCCCGGGCAAACTCTCGAGCGGCCGACCCGCGCCGCCGCTCTACGTGCACCTGCACACCAAGGAGCCGGTCACGGCCGAGGCCTGCCGCAGCATCGCATTCGACGACCTGGATGCCGTCCACGTGAAGAATGCGGACCAGCGCGGAAAGGGTCGCACCTGGGAAGCGCTCAACAATGCGCTGGACAGCGTGCACCGCGGCCCCCTCGACGCCGCGGCGCTGAAGTTGCTGCAGGAGCGCATGGGGCGCGGCTGACGCCTGCGGCCAGGGGGCGCCGCGCGGGCAGGCCTTCGGCGCCTGCAAGAATGCATGTCCCATCTTCACGCACCCCTGAAGGAGACACCGCATGACCGAGCCCCGCAACGCCCGCACCACCGACTGGACCCTGCCCTACGCTTCCTGCCGCAGCGCGGTCATGGGCCGCAACGTCGTGTCCACTTCGCAGCCGCTGGCGGCGCAGGCCGGGCTGCGGATGCTGCAGGCCGGCGGCAATGCGGTGGACGCCGCCATCGCCGCCGCGATGGTGCTCACCGTGGTCGAGCCCACGGGCTGCGGCATCGGCAGCGATGCCTTCGCCATCGTGTGGGACGGCAAGGAACTGCACGGCCTCAACGCCTCGGGCCGCGCGCCGGCCGCCTGGACGCCCGCGTATTTCGCCGAGCGCGGCGGCATCCCCGAAACGGGTTGGAACGCCGTCACCGTGCCCGGCGCCGTCTCGGGCTGGGTGGCGCTGTCGCGGCGCCTGGGGCGCCTGCCCTTCGCGCAACTGGCGCAGCCGGCGATCGACTGCGCGCGGCGGGGCTTTCCCGTCTCGCCCACCATCGCGCGGCAGTGGGCGCTGGGCACCGCCAAGCTGGGCAGCCAGCCGGGCTTCGCCGAGTGCTTCCTGCCCGGCGGCCGCGCGCCGCAGCCGGGCGAGATCTTCCGCAGCGAAGCCCATGCGCGCACGCTGGAGCGCATCGCCGCCACCGAGGGCGAGGCGTTCTACCGCGGCGAGCTGGCCGAGCAGATGGCCGCGCACGCCCGCGCGAACGGTGGCGCGATGACCGAGGAAGACCTCGCCGCGCACCAGGCCGACTGGGTGGGCACGGTGAGCCAGCGCTTCGGCGACACGGTGATCCACGAGATCCCGCCCAACGGCCAGGGCATCGCCGCGCTCATGGCGCTGGGCATGCTCGATGCGCACGGCATCGGCACGCAGCCGGTGGACCATGTGGACACCGTGCATGCCAGCCTCGAAGCCATGAAGCTCGCGCTGGCCGACCTCTACCGCCACAACGCCGATGCCGATGCCATGCGCGTGGCCCCGCGCGACCTGCTCGCCGGTGCCTACCTGCGGGAGCGGGCCGCGCTCATCGACCCGGCCCGCGCGGGCGATCCCGGCCACGGCACGCCGCGCCCGGGCGGCACCGTGTACCTCGCGGCCGCGGACGAGAGCGGGATGATGGTCTCGTTCATCCAGTCCAACTACATGGGCTTCGGCTCGGGCGTGGTGGTGCCGGGCACGGGCATCAGCCTGCAGAACCGCGGCCACTGCTTCACCGCCGAGGGCGGCCACGCCAACGAAGTGGGACCGCGCAAGCGCCCGTCGCACACCATCATCCCGGCCTTCGCGATGGATGCCGATGGCGCGCCGCGCATGGCCTTCGGCGTCATGGGCGGGCCGATGCAGTCGCAGGGCCACGTGCAGATGGCCCTGCGCGTGCTGCGCTACGGCCAGAACCCCCAGGCCGCCGCCGATGCGCCGCGCTGGCGCGTGACGGGTGGCCGCGGCGTGGCCGTGGAGCCCTCGTTCGACCCGGCCGTGGTGGAGGCGCTGCGCGCGCGCGGCCACCTCGTGGAGGTGGAGGCGGGCGACGGCGTGTTCGCGTTCGGCGGCGCCCAGCTCGTGCTGCGGCTGGACGGCGGCGGTTACGCCGCGGGATCCGACCCGCGCAAGGACGGGCAGGCGGTCGCCTACTGATTTGCTATTGAATCAATAGCAAACTATTCAATGGATACGGCGGTATGGAGGGTGAAACGCTTCAGCCTGTGGCTCAGCGCGCCTCGCGCACGGTGAGCCAGGCCCCCGCCACCCCGCTCGCGGCGATCGCCGCCATGCCGAGCATCGACACCCCGTCGGGCACATGGCCGTACACCCACCAGCCCGCGAGCATCGCGAAGGCGATCTGGCTGTAGAGGAACGGCGCGATGGTGGGCGGCGTGGCGCGCGCATAGGCGTTGAGCAGCATCAGGTGCCCGAGCGCGCTGGCCAGGCCCATCACGAACGTGCCCGCCCAGAGCCACGGATCGGGCACGGCGGCCCAGGCGAAGGGCACGGCCAGCGAGACCAGCGCGGTGGCCAGCCAGCCGGTGTAGAGCTGCGTGGTGGCGGGGCTCTCGCGACCGGCCATCGTGCTGCTGATGACCTGGTAGCCCGTGCCGCAGGCCAGCATCGCGAGCGGCAGCAGCAGCGCCCAGGTGAACACCGCGCCCCCCGGCCGGACGATGAGCACCGCCCCGGCCAAGCCCGCCGCCACCAGCACCCAGCGCGCGGGGCTCACGCGCTGGCGCAGCCAGAACGCGGCCACCAGCGTGACGCACAGCGGCGTGGTCGCGACGATGGCGGTGAACTCCGCGAGCGGCATGAAGCGCAGGCTCTGGTAGCCGAAGAAGCTCGTCGCCGCGAACAGCACCGCGCGCAGCGCCTGGAAGCGCGGCTGCGTGGTGCGCAGCGCACCGCGGCCCTCGCGGTGCAGCACATAGGCCGTGGTGAGCACGGCCTGGCACACATAGCGCAGCCACAGCGCCATGACGAGCGGCATGCCCGCCAGCGCCACGTGCTTGCTGGTGGCGTCCAGCACCGCGAAGCACGCGCAGGCCGCCACCGTGAGCGCGATGCCGCCCAGCGCCCGGCGCAGGTCGGTGCGGCCGTGCCCGGAAGCCGCACCAGCAGCGGCAGTGGCGGGGGCGTGCGCGGGCCGTGCCATCGCGCGGCCCCTAGCGGCGCGCCAGCAGCATCGCGTCGCCGTAGCTGAAGAACCGGTAGCGCTGCCCGATCGCATGGCGGTAGAGCGCCATCGCGTGTTCGTAGCCCGTGAAGGCGCTGATGAGCATCATCAGCGTGCTCTTGGGCAGGTGGAAATTGGTGACCAGCAGGTCCACCACCTGGAAGGCGAAGCCCGGCGTGATGAAGATGTCGGTATCGCCCGTGGCCTGCCCGCTGCGCGCCCAGGATTCGAGCGTGCGCACCGTGGTCGTGCCCACGGCGACCACGCGGCCGCCGCGCTGGCGGCAGCGCTCCAGCGCGGCCAGCGTGGCGAGCGGCACCTCGTACCACTCGCTGTGCATGCGGTGGTCGGCCAGGCTCTCGGTCTTCACGGGCTGGAAGGTGCCCGCGCCCACGTGCAGCGTGACGCTGGCGCGCTCCACACCGTGCGCCGCCAGCGCCGCCAGCACCGCATCGTCGAAATGCAGCGCCGCCGTGGGCGCGGCCACCGCGCCGGGCGCCCGCGCGAACACCGTCTGGTAGCGCTCGGCATCCTCGGCGGCATCGGGGTCGTCCGCGCCGTCCTGGTGGCGCTCGATGTAGGGAGGCAGCGGCATGTGTCCATGGCGCTCCATCAGCGCATGGGGACCGGCGCCATCGGGGCTGGAGAGCGCGAAGCGGAACAGCGGCCCGTTCTCATCGGGCCACCGGCCCAGCAGCGTGGCACCGAAACCGCCGCGCGCGGGGCCGCCGGCCATCTGCAGCGTGGCGCCCACGGCGGGCTTCTTGCTCACCTTCATGTGGGCCACGACCTCGTTGCCCGCGGCCTTGCCGTCGCCGTCCGCCACCAGCACCCGCTCGATCAGCAGCTCGACCTTGCCGCCGCTCTCCTTCTCGCCGAACACCCGCGCCTTGACCACGCGCGTGTCGTTGAACACCAGCAGGTCGCCCGGCTGCAGCAGACCGGGCAACTCGCGGAAGATGCGGTCCACGGGCGCACCGGCGCGGCCGTCGAGCAGGCGCGAGGCGCTGCGCTCGGGCGCGGGATGCTGTGCGATGAGATCGGGGGGCAGCGAGAAGTCGAAGTCGCTGAGGGTGAAAGTGCGGTGCGGCTGGCTGTCGGGCATGGAGGGGCTTGAGGGCCGGACGGGCCCGTTCCAAGAGAAAGGGGGGAAGGCCGGAGGCCGGAAGCGCGGGATTTTCCCATGGGTTCAACCTTCCGCCTTCAGCGTTCAGGCGGCGCACCGGGGTCAACGCACGGGCTGCCGCTCGGCGGCTTCCTCGGCCATGCCGTCAGAGCCGGCGGTCTTCGATGGCTTTTTCGCACTGCTGGGGATCGGTCATGGCGTACCGGATGCTGCGATACGTCCGGAAAGCCTGCTGCCGGGCGGCATCCAGCGAGTCGTAGGGCTCCCGGTCCAGGGCCCGTTGCGCAGGATTGCGGAACAACACCGTGAACGTGGGTTGCGCCTTGAGGACCGGCTCCCAGAAGGCCCCCACTTCATGGTCGCCAACATACCGATCGAAGCCGATCCAGAGCCAGCCGCAGAGCAGGAGCAGTCCAGGGAGGGCAACACCTCGTGAGCACGTGGAGATGTCTTTTTGGTGGCGACCCATTGCACTTAAGGATTGGGCTCAGGTGCGATGCCTTTGAATCGGGTGTTCGTGCCCACCGCTATTTCGTTGGATGCGTCGATGTACCAACGCACATCGCTTTCCTGCGCGAGGTCCATGATCCCGCTTTCATCCATTTTTTTCCGAGTGCTGGTTTTGGTGAGCCGAGCAAAACCCGGCAACTCGAGATCCGAATGGATGAACCTCTGGACAGGGGAGGCAACGTAGATGTCCACGCGATAAGAATGCCCTGGGCTGAACTCGCTGCGCAGGAGCTTCGGCGTGAGAAGAGGCCATGCCAACGCAAGTAGCGCTGCGATGAGAAAGAGGGCAAAAAGTAAACGTCTCTGCTGCTGCATGCACAAGCCCACTAGCTGATCTGGAATGCCAAAGGCTTGGGCAGGCGATGTCGATGGACATCCGAGACGAGCATGAAATCGCCGCCTGCTGCGTGCTTCTGGCGCCAGCGGTCGAAGTCGCTGTTTTGGACTCTGTACTTGAGAAGTGCGAGTTCTTTCTCAGTCAGGTCCGACTGGGTGTCTTCCACCTGAATCTGGCCACGCAACTGGGGCATGGTGTCAACTCCATTGAATCCCCAGAATCCGAGAAACTGCGAGATGAATGACCCGTTATCGTTGAATTCATAGCTGTCACGCAAGTAGAACCCCAGTTCGTCCACCGTGATGAAAGAGGTTCCGTCAGGACGATGTGTCACCACGCCTGACACGGCAACCTTCAATGACGCCCTGCCGATGGCGCCGTAGAAATCGTCCTTTGGATCGCTGATCCTGCCGACGCCGACGATGTTCGTCTGGCAGGTGTCGTCGAGTATTTTTGCAGGAAGGCCCAGGTCGCCGAATCTCCATGGCCTGCGGTGGCACATGGAAGCGGATCTTTTGACCTTGGCCCTGAGTTCATCGAGCCCGGCGGGCGTGGCCCATCCGTTCTGCAGGGCTGCCATCGAATGGCGCACCCTGGAGAATCCCAGTGCCCACCGCATTGTCACGATGCGTTCATCGATATGCGCGGGATGGAGTTGACTCAGCCGGTAGGGCGCCTGGCTGAATTTCATCGGCACAGGCATTCTGAAGAATGGACTGTTGAACCATCGGTCCATCAGTTGCGCGGCGACAGGCCAGCCAAGTCGGCTTCTCATGACTTTCGGGATGTCGCGCAACTGGGAAATTCCTCCACTTCCAGGTTTGGCGATCTTGTCCAGAAGTGCGTTGCGAAGTTGATCTTCCTCTACCTTGATGGTCCTTTTCATGTACCTGGGCTTACCGCGAAAGTCATCGAGGCCGGCAAGTCTAGAGGCGGCTTTTCCGCAGCCGCAGTGTCTTTTTTTCTTCGCTGCATGCGCTGCCTTTATCTCGCGGCGCGCCGGAAATGCCCACTTCGCAGCATCTGAGCCGGGGTACCGGCTCCGGGCCCGCTGCACATGCTGCGCAGTGGGCCTGCCTCGCACTCACACCACTTTCAGCGACAGGTCCGGCAGCCCGTCCACATGCGCCACCATCACATCCCCCTTCACGACGGCACCCACGTTCTCGGGCGTGCCGCTGTAGATCAGGTCGCCGGCCTTCAGCTCGAAGGCTTCGGAGAGCTTGGCGATCTGTTCGGCCACGCTCCAGATCATCTGGTCGAGGTCGGCCTTCTGCTTGACGGTGCCGTTCACCGACAGGGTGATGGCGCCGCGGGGGAAGTGGCCGGTCTGCGCGGCGCGGTGGATGGGGCCGATGGGCGCCGAGAGGTCGAAGCTCTTGCCGATCTCCCAGGGCTTCTTCTGGTCCTTCATGTCGCTCTGCAGGTCGCGGCGCGTCATGTCCAGACCCACGGCGTAGCCGAAGACGTGCTGCAGCGCCTGCGCCACCGGGATGTTGCGTCCGCCGCTGTGCAGGGCGGCGACCAGTTCCACCTCGTAGTGGTAGTTGCGCGTGAGGGCGGGGTAGGGGTGGTCCACGGTCTGCGCGGGCGGCACGAACTGGATGGCGTCGTTCGGCTTCTGGAAGAAGAACGGCGGCTCGCGCGTGGGGTCCGAGCCCATCTCGCGGGCGTGGGCGGCGTAGTTGCGGCCGATGCAGTAGATGCGGTGCACGGGGAAGACCTCGCCGCCGCCCGCGATCGGCACGGTGGGCACGGCGAGGGTGAAGGGCGAAGGCGCGGCGGGCGTGGCGGCGACGCTGGCGCAACCGGCGGCCAGGGCGCCGCCGAGGGTGGCGGTGGTGTTCATGAGGATGTCTCTGCGTTGCATGGAATGTCTCCTGTGCGGTGCGCCCGGGGCGCGGGCGGCCTCTGGCGGGCCGGTGCCAGCCACTTTAGGCGCCGCGGCGGCGGCGCATGCGGACGATTCAGCGCAAGACTTGGACGCGATCGCGCGGAGCGGCCGGCACGGCGTCCGGGCCCGCGCCGCCGGGGCCGCCCGGGCCCTGCAGTTCGCGCAGCCGCCCGGCGCGCCAGTCGCGCGGGCTCTGGCCGTGCCACTGGCGGAAGCGCCGCGCGAAGTAGGCCTCGTCGGCGAATCCGCAGCGCCGCGCGATCTCGCCGATGCGCTCGCCGGTGGCCAGCAGCAGTTCCTGCGCGAGGGCCAGGCGGCGCTCGGTGAGCAGTTCGGTGAAGGTGCGGCCGGTTTCCTTCTTGATGAGGTGGGCGAGGTAGTTGGGCGAGAGGCAGGCGGCCTCGGCCGCGCTCGCGAGCGTGGGCTCGCCCGCGAGTTCGTCCCGCAGGTAGCGCAGTACGCGGGCCAGGGCGGCGCGCCGGCTGCCGCGCTGGGCCTGGTGGGCGGCCAGGCCGCGCAACTCGCCTTCCCAGCGCTGGCAGGTGCGCGCGAGGATGTCGAGCAGGCCGCCGCGGATGCGGGCGAGCGAGGCCAGGCGCCGCGCGGTGTTCTCGTGCTGGAGCATGGCCAGCAGGCCCAGCACGGCCTGCCAGTCGTCGCCGTCGAAGGTGAAGTCGAGGTGCTCCTGGAACTGGAACGGCGCCAGCTCGGGCGCCAGCGCCAGGGGCACGTCTTCCAGGTCGAGCGGGTCCACCTGCAGGGCCGGCCACAGGAAGCGCTGGCTGAAGTTGACCACCAGCCACCGCGTGCCCGGCGGGTGCGGCACGAGGTGCATGCGGTGCGGCAGCACGAAGCTCAGCGTGCCCGGCACGAAGGGCCGCACCGTGCCGCCCACGTGGTGCTGCGTGGCGCCCGCGAGGTTGGCCTGGATCTGGAAATACTCATGCTTGTGCGGCTGCGTGAGCGGCGCGCGGCCGCTCTGGTCGCGGATGTCGAAGTCGAGGTGGCGGGAGCGCTCCACCATCGCGTAGGTGCGCACGGCCCCCGGCCCTCCGCTCATCGGCCGGCGCTTCCCGGCTTGGCCCACAGCTCGACGAGGTCGGGGAAGCGCCACTTGTCGGGGTCTTCGCGCGCGACGATCTTGTCGCCGCTGCCGGGCTGCGAGAGATCGATCACTTCGGGCGGGATGCGCAGGTCGGATCGGGTGGAGAAGAACACCTTCACGCGCGGCGAGACGAGCGAGGCCGACTGCTCCATCACGACGCCGATGCGCCCCGAGGCGAGCCGCACCAGCGAGCCCACGGGGTAGATGCCGATGCTCTTGACGAAGCCCTGGAAGAGCCGCGCGTCGAAATGCCCATGCGTCCATTCGGCCATGCGGCGCAGCGATTCGGCCGGATCCCAGCCGCGCTTGTAGGGCCGGTCGGAGGTGATGGCGTCGTACACGTCGCAGATGGCGGTCATGCGCGCGATGAGCCCGATGTCCTCGCCCGCGAGCTTGTGCGGGTAGCCCGTGCCGTCCATCTTCTCGTGGTGGTGCAGGCAGGCGTCGAGCACCTCGTCGTCCACGCCGCCGCAGGCCAGCAGCATGCGGTGGCCGTGCTCGGAATGGCTGCGGATCACGTCGAACTCGTCGTCGGTGAGCTTGCCGGGCTTGTTGAGCACCGACAGCGGGATGCGCGCCTTGCCGATGTCGTGCATCAGCCCGGCCATGCCGGCCACGCGCAGGCGATCGCCTTCGAGGCCGACCTGCCGGCCCAGCGCCACCATGAGCGCGCATACGGCCACCGAGTGCATGTAGGTGTAGTCGTCCGCGGTCTTGAGCCGCGCGAGGCTGATGAGGGCGGACGGGTTGCGCGTGACCGAATCGGAGATTTCCTCCACCAGGCTGCGCGCCTCGCTCGAATCGACGACCCGGCCCATGCGCGCCTCGGTGAACATCGAGGTCATCGTCTGGCGGGCATGGTTGGTGAGGGCGGCGGCATGCGCCAGTTCCTCGGCCATGCTGGTGGGGGCCGTGTTGCGCCGGGCGGGGGCCGCCGCGGGGGCGGGCGGGGCCGCGGCCACCTTGAGCGCGGGCATTTCCTGCAGGTTCTGGAAATCGGTTTCGCGGCGGGCCTCGGCCTGCTCGGGGGAGACGGTCTGCACGCCGGCGTCCACGTCGCGCCCCTTGGAGACGTCGATCCAGACCTCCTCGATGGCGGTGCCGTGGATGCGGGCCAGATCGGCGGGGTCCTGGAGCACGAAGCCGGTGCGCCAGAAGGGGTGGTCCATCCACGAGCCGCAGAACTGGTGCAGGTACATGCCCAGGCTGAGATGCTGGACGCTGATTCGCTTGAGCATGGAAAACTGAAGGCGTGTACGGGGAGGAACTGTCGGGCTTCGGGCATGTTAGCCTCTCGCGCCCCCCTGCGGAGCCAGACGGGACGCCGTTTCCATTTTTGCAGGAATGGCGGTTTCTGCCATTTCTGTCCGGCAAAATCCCTCCGCGCCACTTGCCGGGCCTTCCCTGTCGCTGCCGCCGTCCCCGCCCTCCATGCCCGCCCCCGCGCCCAGTCCCGCCCAGAAAGCCCTGCAGAAGATGGGCCTGTCGCGCGACATCGATCTGGCGCTGCACCTGCCGCTGCGCTACGAGGACGAGACCCGCATCACCCCGCTGCGCAACGTGCGCGACGGCGACACCGCGCAGATCGAGGCCACGGTGACGGCCAGCGAGGTGCAGTTGCGCCCGCGCCGCCAGTTGCTGGTGACGGTGGACGACGGCACGGGCACCTGCGAGCTGCGGTTCTTCAGCTTCTACCCGTCGCACCAGAAGACCCTGGCGGTGGGCGCGCGGCTGCGCATCCGCGGGGAGGTCAAGGGCGGCTTCTGGGGGCGGCAGATGCTGCACCCGGCCTTCCGCCTGGCCGGCGGCGAGCTGCCCGCGGCCCTGACGCCCGTGTACCCCACCACCGCGGGGCTGCCGCAGCCCTACCTGCGCCGCGCCGTGGTGAGCGCGCTGCAGCGCGTGGACCTGTCGGAGACCGTACCGTCCGGCCTGGAGCCGCCCATCCCGCGCTTCCTGGGCGCCGGGGGAGGCGATGCGCCGTGGTGGACGCTGCGCGACGCGCTCGTCTTCCTGCATCACCCCACGCCCGACGTGGCCCTGGCCACGCTGGAGGACCACAGCCACCCGGCCTGGCAGCGGCTGAAGGCCGAGGAGCTGCTCGCGCAGCAGCTCTCGCAACTGGAGGCCAAGCGCGAGCGCGACCGGCTGCGCGCGCCCGTGCTGCAGCCGCAGGCCGAGGCCGGCGCCGGCCTGGCCCTTCACGAGCGCCTGCTGGCGGCACTGCCCTTCGACCTGACGGCGGCGCAGCGGCGCGTGTGCGCCGAGATCGCGGCCGACCTGGCGCGCCCCGTGCCCATGCACCGGCTGCTGCAGGGCGACGTGGGCTCGGGCAAGACCGTGGTGGCGGCGCTGTCGGCGACGATCTGCATGGACGCGGGCTGGCAGTGCGCGCTCATGGCCCCCACCGAGATCCTGGCGGAGCAGCATTTCCGCAAGCTGATCGGCTGGCTGGAGCCGCTGCTCGCCGCGAGCGGGCGGCGCGTGGCGTGGCTGGTGGGCGGCCAGAAGAAAAAGGAGCGCGCGGCCATGCTGGCGCTCATCGAGACCGGCGAGGCCGCGCTGGTGGTGGGCACGCACGCGGTGATCCAGGAACAGGTGCGCTTTCGCAACCTGGCGCTCGCCGTGATCGACGAGCAGCACCGCTTCGGGGTGGCGCAGCGCCTGGCCCTGCGCCGCAAGCTGGCCCACCAGGGCATGGAGCCGCACCTGCTCATGATGAGCGCCACGCCGATCCCGCGCACGCTCGCCATGAGCTACTACGCCGACCTCGACGTCTCCACCATCGACGAGCTGCCGCCGGGCCGCACGCCCATCGTCACCAAGCTCATCGCCGACAGCCGCAAGGACGAGGTGATCGAACGCATCGGCGCCCAGGTGGCCGCCGGCCGGCAGGTCTACTGGGTGTGCCCGCTGATCGAGGAGAGCGAGGCGCTGGACCTCTCCAACGCCACGGCCACGCACGTGGATCTCTCCGAGGCGCTGCCCGGCACCATGGTGGGCCTGCTGCATTCGCGCATGCCGCCGGCCGAGAAGAAGGCCGTGATGGCGCTCTTCACGGCCGGCACCATGGGTGTGCTGGTCTCCACCACGGTGATCGAAGTGGGCGTGGACGTGCCCAATGCGTCGCTCATGGTGATCGAGCATTCCGAGCGCTTCGGCCTCTCGCAGCTGCACCAGCTGCGCGGGCGCGTGGGCCGCGGGGCCGCGGCCTCGGCCTGCGTGCTGCTCTATTCCACCGGCGACAGCGGCCGGCTGGGCGAGACCGCGCGCGACCGGCTCCGGGCCATGGCCGAGACGAACGACGGCTTCGAGATCGCGCGGCGCGACCTGGAGATCCGCGGCCCGGGCGAGTTCCTGGGCGCGCGCCAGTCCGGCGCGCCGATGCTGCGCTTCGCCGACCTCGCCACCGACACGCTGCTGCTGGAGTGGGCTCGGGAGACCGCTCCGCGCATGCTCGACGCCCACCCCGTGCAGGCGCAGCGCCACGTGGGCCGCTGGCTCGGGGGCAAGGCCGATTACCTGAAGGCGTGATCCGCGCCGCCAGCCCGCCACGGCCCCGCAACCGTGGCAGACTTGGCGGCCCGCCGCGGACGGGGCTGCGTGCATTGCCCCGCGGCGCCGCATCCCGGCGCACAATCGCACCTTCCCCCGCTCTGCCGCCCTTCAGCCAATGACTCTCACAGAACTCAAATACATCGTCGCCGTTGCACGGGAGAAGCACTTCGGCCGCGCGGCGGACGCCTGCTACGTCTCGCAACCGACGCTGTCGGTGGCCATCAAGAAGCTCGAAGACGAGCTGGAGGTCAAGCTCTTCGAGCGCAGCGCGGGCGAGGTGTCCGTCACGCCGCTGGGCGAGGAGATCGTGCGCCAGGCGCAAAGCGTGCTGGAGCAGGCCGCCGCCATCAAGGAGATCGCCAAGCGCGGCAAGGACCCGCTGGCCGGTGCGCTCACGCTGGGCGTGATCTACACCATCGGCCCCTACCTGCTGCCCGAGCTGGTGCGCCACGCCATCGCGCGCACCCCGCAGATGCCGCTCATGCTGCAGGAGAACTTCACCGTGAAGCTGCTGGAGATGCTGCGCACCGGCGAGATCGACTGCGCCATCATGGCCGAGCCCTTCCCCGACACGGGCCTGGCGATGGCGCCGCTCTACGACGAGCCCTTCATGGCCGCCGTGCCGGCCACGCACCCGCTGGCCCAGCAAAAGAGCATTTCCGCGAACGAGCTCAAGAGCGAGACCATGCTGCTGCTGGGCGCCGGCCACTGCTTCCGCGACCACGTGCTGGAGGTGTGCCCCGAGTTCGCGCGCTACGCGAGCAATGCCGAGGGCATCCGCCGCACCTTCGAAGGCTCGTCGCTGGAGACCATCAAGCACATGGTCTCGGCCGGCATGGGCGTGACGCTGGTGCCGCGCCTCTCGGTGCCGCGCGACGCGCTGCACACGGGCTCCAAGCGCCGCAAGAGCGACGACACGCACATCCGCTACCTGCCCATCGAGGAGCCCGATGGCGGCCCGCCGCCGATGCGCCGGGTGGTGCTGGCGTGGCGGCGCAGCTTCACGCGCTACGAGGCCATCGCGGCCCTGCGCAACGCCGTGTACGCCTGCGAGCTGCCGGGCGTCACGCGGCTGTCCTGACAGGGCGGCCCCGGCCGCTCCCCTCTTTCGCACTGCGCGCCGCTCACCGAGCGGCGCTTTTTTTGGGGTGGGCACCCGCCGCCCGCGCGGATCGCGGTGGTGCGCGGGGTTCCGTGCAGCGGTGCCGGGCGGGCCCGCGCCCCCGCTACACTGCGGCGCGCCCGCGGGCATCGCCGGGGATTCCAAGGAGACGAACACCATGAAGAAGCACCTCTGGGCCGCTGCCGCCGCCCTGGGCCTGGCCGGCTGCGCCAGCGTGCCCACCCCCGAACCCGCACCGCTCGCGGGGCCCCTGAAGAAGCCCGACCTGGACCGCATCGTGGTGGCCGAATCGGCCGCGCCGCCGCAGGATTTCCCGGCCTTCCTGGGCCGCGCGGCGAAGGCCTATCCCGCGCTGCAGTCGGCCGTGGCCGCCTATGGCGGCAAGGTGCCGATGTCGCAGGCCGACCTCGTGCAGGTGGCCCGGCTGCTGGGCCTGTACAACCGGCTGCGCCACCAGCAGGCCGTCATCGACACCACGGCGCGCATGGTCGCCATCCCCACCGTTCGTTCCGAGAAGACCGCACCGCACGAAGACCCGGCCATCATCGCGTTCGGCGCGCTGGTGGAAGGCCTGGCGCGCGACTTTGGCCTGCAGTACCGCAACGTGGACAACCGCATCTTCGAGGTCCGGCTGCCCGGCACCGGCCCGGAGGAATTCGGCATCCTCACGCACGCCGACGTGGTGCCCGTGGTGGCCGCCGAATGGGTGCTGGAGGACGGCACGCGGCTCGATCCGTTCAAGCTCACGCGCGTGGGCGGCAACCTCTACGGGCGCGGCTCCATCGACGACAAGGGCTCCATCGCCGCCGTGCTGTATGCCATGCGCACCGTGAAGGAGAGCGGCCTGCCGCTCGCGCGCGGCATCCGCCTCATGATCGAGACCACCGAGGAGACCGGTGGCGACGCCATGAAGTACTACCGCGCCAAGACCGCGCTGCCCGAGTACAACATCGTGCTGGACTCCAAGTATCCCGCCGTGGTGGCCGAGAAGGGCTCCGGCGCGCTGCGCGCCAGCTTCGCGCTGCAGCCGGGCGTGCCGGCCGCGGCCGAAGCGGCCACGGTCACCGCGATGGCCGGCGCCGCCTCCACCAACGCCGTGCCGCAGACCGCGACGGCACGCCTGCAGGCCGCCGACGCGCAGGCGCTGGCCGCCCGCCTCGAATCCGCGCGCGAGGGCTTCATCGCCAAATACACGGGGCAGGGCGGGCCGTTCCGCATCGCCATCCAGCCCGAGGGCGGGACGGTGGCGGTCACGGTGACCGGCGCTTCGGCCCACGGCTCGCGGCCGGAGGAAGGCGTCAACCCGCTGCCGCGGCTGGCGCTCTTCCTGAGCGAGTCGGGCGTGCCGCTGGCCGCCAACGGCTACGGCCAGGCCGTGCGCTACCTCGTGGACCTGTACGGCCTCGACTACCTGGGCCGCCCGATGGGGCTGGCCTACAGCGACGACTTCATGGGCCCGCTCACGCTCTCGCCCAACCTCGTGCGCGAGAAGGACGGCAAGGTGGACGTGCTCGTGAACGTGCGCATGCCGCGGGGGAGCACGCCCCAGGCGCTGGCGCAGGCGACCACCGCGAAGATCCAGGTCTGGGGCGCGCAGGCCGGCATCGCCGTCGAGGTGGACCACCAGCAGGGCAACTGGATGGCGCGCGACCCCCGGGGCGCGTGGCTCGGCACCCTGCTCGACACCTTCGGCGCCACCACCGGCCTGCCTGCGCAGCCGGTCTCCACGGCGGGCAGCACCACGGCCAAGCTGATGCCCAACGCGATCAACTTCGGCCCCGCCATGCCCGGCAAGAAATACACGGCGCACAACGCCAGGGAATTCAAGGAAGTGGCCGACCTCGACGCCGACATGCAGATGTTCACCGAGATGCTGGTGCGCATCGGCAACCTGCCCTCGATGCAGTGAGCCGGACGGGCGCAGGGGCCATGCGCTTGCGCTAAAGTGTTCCGCCAAGGCGGCCCGCCGCCGCCGCCGCGGTCTTTCTTCCCCGTCTCTTCCCGCTTTCCGTTCCCACCCCCCTTCCGAAGGAGTATTTCCCATGGCCAAAGCCTCCGGCAAATCCGCTTCCCCCAAGACCGCCGCCCTGGCCGCCAGCGCCACCGCGCCGCGCATCAACATCGGCATCAACGACAAGGACCGTGCCGCCATCGCGCAGGGCCTGTCGCGCCTGCTCGCCGACACCTACACCCTCTACCTGACCACGCACAACTTCCACTGGAACGTGACCGGGCCGATGTTCAACTCGCTGCACGCGATGTTCATGGGCCAGTACACCGAGCTGTGGAACGCCGTCGATCCGATCGCCGAGCGCATCCGCTCGCTGGGCCACCCCGCGCCCGGCTCCTATGCCGAGTTCGGCCGCCTGACCTCGCTGGCCGACGCGCCCGGCACGCCGCCCGCCGCGCTGGAGATGGTGCGCATCCTGGTCCAGGGCCATGAGGCCGTGGCCCGCACGGCGCGCGAGCTGTTCCCCGTGGCCGACAAGGCCAGCGACGAGCCCACGGCCGACCTGCTCACGCAGCGCCTCACCGTGCACGAGCAGACCGCCTGGATGCTGCGCTCCCTGCTCGAAGACTGATCCCCGCGGCGCCGGGGGCCGGCCCAGGCCCATGCCCCGGCGGCCCGCCCGCCTTCTCTCCTGCCCGCCGATGCGGGTGTTTTTCATTCGCCGCCCGCCATGCAGAGCACCGCACCGCCGCCTCCCTCCCCGCCGTCGCGCCTGTCGCTGTACCTCGACCTGATCCGCTGGAGCCGGCCGGCCGGCTGGCTGCTGCTGCTCTGGCCCACGCTGTCGGCGCTGTGGGTGGCCGCGGGGGGCTTCCCGGGCTGGCACCTGCTGGCCGTGTTCACGCTGGGCACGGTGCTCATGCGCAGCGCGGGCTGCTGCGTGAACGACGTGGCCGACCGCGATTTCGACCGGCACGTCAAGCGCACGGCGCGTCGCCCGGTGACGAGCGGCGCCGTCTCGGTGCGCGAGGCGCTGGGCCTGGGCGCGGCGCTGGCGCTGGTGTCGTTCGGCCTGGTGCTCACCACCAACGCCCCCACCATCGCTTGGTCGCTGCCCGCGCTGGCCGTGACCATCGCCTACCCGTTCGCCAAGCGCTTCGTCTCCATGCCGCAGGCGGTGCTGGGCGTGGCCTTCAGCATGGGCATCCCGATGGCGTTCGCGGCCGTGGACGGCCGCGTGCCGTGGCTCGCGCTCTGGCTGGTGCTGGGCAACCTGTGCTGGGTGCTGGCCTACGACACCGAATACGCCATGGTCGACCGCGACGACGACCTGAAGATCGGCATGAAGACCTCGGCCATCACGCTGGGCCGCCACGACGTGGCCGCGGTGATGGCGTTCTACGCGGTGTTCGTGGCCGTGTGGGCCTGGGCGCTCGCGCCGTTCGGGCTCGGCGCGCCCCTGGCGCTGGCCCTGGCGGCGGTGCTCGCGCAGGTGGCCTGGCAGTGGCGGCTGATCCGCCACCGCACGCGCGAAGGGTGCTTCCGCGCGTTCACGCTGAACCACTGGATGGGCTTCACGCTGTTCGCGGGCATCGTGGCGGGGTTCGCGCTGCAGTGATGCGTTTGCTATATTTTTAATAGCAAACTATTGAATGGATACGGCGGCATGGGGGCAAAAAGACCCTGATGCCTGGCCTGGCAGGGTCGCCCCGGCCGTCAGCCCAGCTTGTGCCGCGTCTTCAGCAGGCCCAGCCCCAGGGCGATGAACGTGCCGCCGACGAGGCGGTTGAACAGCTTCGCGTGGGCCGCGATGTGGCCCTTCACCAGGGAGATGAGCGCCACGTAGAACGCATGCGAGATCAGCGCGCAGACCGCGAAGGTGCCGGTCAGCAGCAGGTACTGGGTGAAGAGCGGCTCGCCGGGCACGATGAACTGCGGGAACAGTGCCGAGAAGAAGAGGATGGACTTGGGGTTGGTCAGCGACACGCCGAGCCCCTGCGCCACCAATTGCCCGTTGCTGCGCACGCGCCGCGCGGCGGGGGCCGCGCCCGCATCGCCGCCGATCAGCGCGTCCCGGCTGCGCCAGCGCTTGATGCCCAGCCAGACCAGGTACATCGCGCCGACCACTTTCATCGCCAGGAATGCGTGCGCCGACAGGCTGAGGATGGCCCCCATGCCGATCATCGCCAGGCCGGAGACGATGAAGATGCCCGCCGAGCTGCCCACCGAACTGAACGCCGTGCGCCTGGCGCCCACATCGACCGAGTTCGACACCGCGAGCAGCACGGCCGGGCCGGGGGTGAAGCACATGAGCAGCGAGACGCCGCAGAAAAGGAGCCAGTGGGTGAGCGTCATGCGGGGGGCTTTCGGTCGCAGGGGCGGTGGGCGCCTATTTTCGCCGGCGTGGCCGCGGCGGGGTGTGCCGGCAGGGAACGGAATCGATGTTTCTCTTGCTATTAATTAAATAGCAAACTATTCAATGGATACGGCGGCATGGAGCCAAAAACATCCCGAATCGGGGTGGGTGTCCCTGGCCGCGGGCGCGGCAGCGCAGCGGGCAGGGAGCGGCGCGCTCACTTGCCGAATTCGTCCCCCAGTTCGCGCGCCCGTGCCTGGGCGGCCTTCATCGCGCGGATGAAGTGGCCCGGCACGTCGGCCTGCTCCATCGACTGCACGGCGGCGAAGGTGGTGCCGCCCTTGGAGGTCACGCGCTGGCGCAGCACGGCGGGCGACTCGTCGGAGCGGCGCGCGAGTTCGGAGGCGCCGGTGAAGGTGCCCACGGCGAGCTGGTGCGCCTGCTCGGGGGCCAGGCCCATCTCCACGCCCGCGCGGGCCATCGCCTCCAGGAAGAGGAAGACGTAGGCCGGGCCGGAGCCGGAGAGCGCCGTCACCGCGTCGAGCTGGGACTCTTCCTCCACCCAGAGCAGCTCGCCCGTGGACGAGAGCACGTGCTGCACGGCGGCGCGCTGGGCCGAACTGACCTGCGGCCGTGCATAGAGCGCCGTCATGCCGCGCGCGATCAGGGCCGGCGTGTTGGGCATGGCGCGCACCACGCATTCCAGACCCAGCCAGGCGGCGATGCTGCCCGAGCGGATGCCGGCGGCCACGCTCAGGTGGACCGCATTGGCCGTGTAGGGGCGCGCCTGCCGCGCGGCCTCCTTGAAGGTCTGGGGCTTGACCGCCCAGACGACCACGCCCGCGCGCTCCAGCGCCGTGCCGGCTTCGGGGTGGGCCTCGATGCCGTGGTGGGCGCGCAGCGCGGCGCGCGCTTCTTCCCAGGGCTCCACCACTTCGATCTGCGAGGCCGGCGTGCCCTGGCGGAGCAGGCCGCCGATGATGGCGCTGGCCATGTTGCCGCCGCCGATGAAGGCGATGGCGGGGTGGTGCTCGGCGGTGGAAGCCGGGGCGGATGCGGGGGAGGCGGTGTCGAGGGTCATGGCGTGCGGAGGGCGGGCGAAGGCGGTCGCGGAAAGAAAAAGGCCCGCTGCGGACATGCCGCAGCGGGCCGGGTGGTCCGCATGGTAGCGCGCCCGGGGCCGGCAGGCCGGCGCCCGGGCAGCGCCGGGGTCACGCCACCACGGTGACTTGCGTGCGGATGCTGATCTGGATCTCGATCTGCGCCACGCGGTGCTGCTCGCGCGTCTGCAGGCCTTCCAGCGCCCGGCCCAGCAGTTCGCGGATGGCGGCCAACGGGTTGCCGCCCTGCACGGTGGTCGCGCCGCCGGTGCCACTGGTGCCGTTCGTGCCCGGCGTGCCGCCGGCCGCCAGGGCGGGGCCGTTCACGCCCGGCACCTCGCCGCGCGCGGCGGCCAGCAGGTTGCCCACGGCGGACCGGCCGTCGGCGCCCGGCGCGTCGTGCGTTTCGATGGCGCGGTAGATGTCCGGGTTCTGCATCATGAACTTCGCCGCGGCCTCGACCTCGGGCGGCGCGGTACCGCTCTCGGCCAGCTTGTAGAGGCGGTCGGGCGACATGTCGCCGGGCTCGAACACGCGGGCGAGTTCGCTCGCGCTGATCTTCAGCATGTGGTCGGCCAGGGTGCGCGCGGCGCTCTGTCCGTCCAGGGCCCGGGCCATGGCCGTGGTCTGCGCGCCGTTGGAGCCCGGCAGCACCGGCAGGATCTGCTGGAGCACGTCCTGCACCGAGCGGCTGGTGCCGGCGAGCCGGCTGGCCGCGCCCCCCTGCACGCCGGGCACCTTGCCGTTGGCCGCGGCCAGCAGGTTGCCGATGCTGGATTCGCCGTCGGCGCCGGGCACGTCGTGGGTGTCGATGGCGCGGTAGATGTCGGGGTTCTGCAGCATGAATTTCGCGGCATTGGCCACGGGGCCCTGGCCCTGGCTCAGCTGGTAGAGGCGGTCGGGCGTCAGCGTCTCGACCTTGGAGGCGTCGATGAGCTGGCGGCCCAGCAGCCGGCGCGGCGGGCCGGCCTGCGCGAGCAGGTGGTCGGCCAGCACGCGCGCGGCGCTCTGGCCGTCCAGCGGTGCCTGCGTGCCGGCGGTGCCCTGCACCTGCGGCATCAGCGCGCGCAGCACCTGCAGCAGTTGCTGGAGCTGCTGCAGCAACTGGCCGGCCTGCCCGCTCACGCCCGGCACCTCGCCGCGCGCGGCCGCCAGCAGGTTGCCCAGGCCGGATTTGCCGTCGGCGCCGCGCACGTCGTGGGTCTCGATGGCGCGGTAGATGTCGGGGTTCTGCAGCATGAACTTCGCGGCATCGGCCACGGGGCCCTGGCCCTGGCTCAGCTGCTGCAGGCGCTCGATGGTCATCGGCCGCGTCCGGGGAAGGAAGTGCTTGCCGAAGAGGTTCTTCACGCCGCCGCCCTCGGCCACCATGTGGTCGGCCAGGGTGCGCGCGGCGCTCTGCGCGTCCAGCGGCTGCTTCTGCGAGGCCGGCTGGGCGGCCTGCGAGAACGACTGGAGCAGTTGCAGGAGCAACTGCAGTTGCTGCAGCAGGTCGCCGAGGCGGCCCTGCACGCCGCCACCGGCGCCGGGCACTTCGCCGCGCGCGGCGGCCAGCAGGTTGCCCAGGCCGGACTTGCCGTCGGCGCCAGGCACGTCGTGGGTTTCGATGGCGCGGTAGATGTCCGGGTTCTGCAGCATGAACTTCGCGGCATCGGCCACGGGGCCCTGGCCCTGGCTCAGCTGGTAGAGGCGTTCGGCCGTCATCGGAGCGGTCTGGGGCAGGAAGCGCTTGCCGAACAGGTGGCGGGCGCCGCCGGCCTCCGAGACCATGTGGTCGGCCAGGATGCGCGAGGCGCTCTGCGCGTCCAGCGGCTGCGCCGCGGGCGTGTGCACCGCGCCGGCCGCCGAGGCCGTGCCGTTCAGCGCCCGCAGCAGCTGCAGCAGCAGTTGCAGCACGCTGTTCGCCGCGCCGGAGGCCTTGCCGCCCACGCCGGGGATATCGCCGCGGGCGGCGGCCAGCAGGTTGCCCACGCCCGACTTGCCATCGGCGCCGGGCACGTCGTGGGTTTCGATGGCACGGTAGATGTCGGGGTTCTGCAGCATGAACCGGGCGGCGGCGGCCACTTCGGGCGAGGCCTTGCCGCCCTCGGCGAGGCGGTGGAGCCGATCGACCGTCATGGCCTGGGTGCCGAAGAGGCCGGCCAGCGCCTTGGGTTTCCCGTGCAGCATGTGGTCGGCCAGGATGCGCGCCGCGCTCTGCGCGTCCAGGGTCTGGGCGGTGTCGCCGGAGCCCCGGCCCGGGCGGGCCTGCACGGGCGCCACGCGGTCCTGGCCCGGCAGCGCCGTGGCGCCCTGGGCCGGGCCCTGGGGCGGCGCATCGGCAGCGCCGCTGCCCGCGTTCTTCGCGGCGATCCGGTCGAGCGCCTCGGGGTTCTGCAGCAGGAACCGCGCCGCAGCCGACGCCGCCGGCGAGGTGTCGCCGTTCGGGCGCATGGCCAGCCGGTAGAGCGTGTTGGCGTCGATCTGCGCGGAAGGGTGCTGCTGCCGGAAGGCGGCGATGGCGCCCGCGGCTTCCTGCTCGGTCACCGCGGCCTGGGCGGTGGACGGGAGCGCGTCCTGCAATAGGGCGTCATAGCCGCCGCGCGCGGCGAAGCCCAGGTTGGAGGCACCGGTGATGCCGTCGCGCCCGGCCACGTCGTGCGTCTCCAGCAGCGCGTAGATGTCGGGGTTGCGCAGCAGGAAGGCGGCCGCTTCGGACACGCCGTCCGGCGTGTCGCCCGACGCGTTGCGTGCCAGCTGCGACAGCAGGTTGGGCGTCAGCGCGTCGATGCCGCGTTGCTGCATGTGTTTCTCCAGCGCGGCGGAGGCCTGCCGGGTCTGTGCGGCGGCGTTGCCGGCGGTGGTGCCGGTCCGCGCGATGCCGACACGGATGCTGATTGAGGCGGAATAGCCAGTGACCATCGTGCTCATGGGTCTGCTCTCGTCAGACAGCGGAGACGGATTTCCAGGCCCGTCCCCCCTGCCGGAGGGGGGGAGGAAGCGGTCTCGGGGGTCGAGCCGGGAGTCATGGCAGTGGAACGCTGCCGCTCGCGATCATCGGAAGCCGCGCCCGCCCCGGTCCGCCCGCACGCGAAGCGATGCCAGGGAAACGGAAAAGCCGCCGGAACCGGCGGCCGCAACGGCCACGGCGCGGCGCGCCGATGCCGCGCGCGGGCCGTGGAGATGCCGTGGAAATGTCGCTGTAATGCCGTGCCCCGAAGGGGCGGCGGCGTCAGTCCAGTGAGGCCTGGCGCACCGCATGCTCCCAGCGGGCCATGCGTTCCTGCGCGCGCGCCGGGCTCAGCGTGGGCAGGAAGCGGCGGTCTGCGCGCCAGAGCGAGGACAGCGCCTCGGTGCTGCCGTAGACCCCGCAGGACAGCCCCGCCAGATAGGCCGCGCCGAGCGCCGTGGTCTCGATCACCGCGGGCCGCACCACGGGGATGCCCAGCAGGTCGGCCTGGAACTGCATGAGCAGGTCGTTCACGCAGGCGCCGCCGTCCACGCGCAGCTCGCTCACGGGCGCCCCGCCGGCGGCCACGGCGTCGCGGCCCATGGCCTGCAGCAGCGCGGCGCTCTGGTAGGCGATGCTCTCCAGCGCGGCGCGGGCGATGTGGGCCAGCGTGGTGCCGCGCGTGAGGCCGGTGATGGTGCCGCGCGCATCGGGCTTCCAGTAGGGCGCGCCCAGCCCGGTGAAGGCCGGCACCATCATCACGCCGCCCGAGTCCGGCACGCTCTCGGCGAGCGATTGCACCTCGCTGCTCGACGGGATGGCGCGCAGGCCGTCGCGCAGCCACTGCACCACGGCACCGCCCACGAACACGCTGCCTTCCATCGCGTACTGGGGCCGGGCGCCGGGCCCCCCCGGGCCGGACAGCGTGGAGCCCACTTGTGCCGCGCTGGTGGTGATGAGGCCGTTGCCAGAGGTCTGGAACGCGTCGCCCGTGTGCATGAGCATGAAGCAGCCCGTGCCGTAGGTGTTCTTGGCCATGCCCGCCGAGAAGCAGGCCTGGCCGAACAGCGCGCTCTGCTGGTCGCCCGCCACGCCGCCGATGGGAATGGCGCCGCCCAGCAGCGCCGCATCGGTCGCGCCGAAATCGCTGGCCGAGGGCTGCACGCGCGGCAGCAGGGCGCGGGGCACGCGCAGCAGCGCCAGCAGGTCATCGTCCCACTCGTTGGTGTGCACGTTGAAGAGCATGGTGCGCGCGGCGTTGGTCACGTCGGTCACGTGCACCTTGCCGCCCGTGAGCTGCCAGATGAGCCAGCTGTCCACTGTGCCGAAGGCGAGGTCGCCGGCCTCGGCCGCCTCGCGCGCGCGGGGCACGTTGTCCAGCAGCCAGCGCAGCTTGGTGGCCGAGAAGTAGGCATCGATGCGCAGCCCCGTCCTGGCCTGGATGGCGGCCTCGTGGCCCTGCTCGCGCAGTTCGGCGCACAGGGGCTCGGCGCGGCGGTCCTGCCACACGATGGCGTGGTGCACGGGCTGGCCGGTGCGCCGGTTCCAGAGCACGGTGGTCTCGCGCTGGTTGGTGATGCCCAGGGCGCGCACGTCGCCGGCCTGCAGGCCCGCCTGCGCGAGCGCCTGCCGTGCCGTGGCGAGTTGCGTGCGCCAGATCTCCAGCGGGTCGTGCTCGACCCATCCGGGCTGCGGGTAGATCTGCGGCAGCTCCTGCTGCGCCTGGGCGACGATGTGGCCGCGCTCATCGAACACGATGCTGCGCGAGCTGGAGGTCCCTTGGTCGAGTGCGAGCAGGTAGGTCATGGCGGTCCGAAAGAAAAAGCGGTGCGTTGGAAGGAAGAAGTGGGGGCCGCGGTGCGCGCGCGGGTCCGTGGGCGGGGTGTGCGGGCCGCGGGCCGGTCACTCTGCCACATCGAGTTCCACGCCCGCCTCGCGCAGCAGCGCGGGGAAGGGTTCGGGCGGGGCGGCATCGGTGAACAGGCGGTCGATCTGGGCCAGTTTCGCCACCTGCACCATGGCCGGGCGGTCGAACTTGCTGTGGTCGGCAGCGAGCCAGACCTCGCGGGACTGGGCAATGATGGTCTGCGCCACCTTCACCTCGCGCAGGTCGAAATCGCGCAGCGAGCCGTCGGGCTCGATGCCGGAGATGCCGATGAGCGCGATGTCCACCTTGAACTGGCGGATGAAATCCACCGCCGCCTCGCCCACGATGCCGCGGTCGCGCGCACGCACCACGCCGCCGGCCACGATCAGCTCGCAGTCCGGGTTGCCGGCCAGGATCGCCGCCACGTTCAGGTTGTTGGTGATCACGCGCAGCCCCTGGTGGTGCAGCAGCGCGCGCGCGATCGCCTCGGTGGTGGTGCCGATGTTCAGGATCAGCGAGCAGTTGTGCGGCACCGCCTGCGCCACGGCGCGCGCGATGCGCGCCTTGCCGTCGGCGTGCAGCGTCTCGCGCTGGGTGTGGGCGAGGTTCTCGGTGGTGGAGCTGGGCACGCGCACGCCGCCGTGGAAGCGCAGCAGCAATCCGTTGTCGGCCAGCCGCTGGATGTCGCGGCGCACGGTCTGCAGGGTCACGCCCAGCGTTTCGGCCAGGTGTTCGACGGTGGCGGAGCGGCGGGCGCGGACTTCTTCGAGGAGCAGGAGCTGGCGGGGATTGGTGTTCACGCGGGACGACGGGCCAATGGAAGGAAAGGAAAAGAGAGGGGCGCAAGGACGAGAGGCCTCACTTTAAAACGAACGAAAAGGAACAATCCGAGGGTAAACCTTGATTCAAAGCGAACAGAAAAGAACAAAAATGAACTCAACCGAAACGCTGGCCCCGACCGGGCATGCGTGGCGACTCCATACAACAGGAAAGGGCGTGGGATGCAGCTGGACCTTGAGCGCATCGGCAAGAAGGTGGGTGCGCAGACCTGGCTGCACGGCATGGACATGGCGCTCCAGCCCGGGGCCGTGACCGTGCTCCTGGGCGCGACCCAGGCCGGCAAGACCAGCCTCATGCGCATCATGGCCGGGCTCGATGCCCCGACCGAAGGGCGCGTGCGCGTGGACGGCGTGGACGTGACGGGCATGCCCGTGCGCGAGCGCAACGTGGCCATGGTGTACCAGCAGTTCATCAACTACCCCTCGATGACGGTGGCGGACAACATCGCCTCGCCGCTGCGGCTGCGCGGCGAGAAGAACGTGCAGGAGCGCGTCCGCGCGCTGGCCGAGCGCCTGCACATCGACATGTTCCTGGCCCGCCACCCGGCCGAACTCTCGGGCGGGCAGCAGCAGCGCGTGGCCCTGGCGCGCGCGCTGGCCAAGGGCGCGCCGCTCATGCTGCTGGACGAGCCCCTTGTCAACCTCGACTACAAGCTGCGCGAGGAACTGCGCGACGAACTCACGCAGCTCTTCGCCGCGGGCGATTCGACGGTGGTGTATGCCACCACCGAGCCCGGAGAGGCCCTGCTGCTGGGCGGCTACACCGCCGTGCTGCACGAGGGCGAGCTGCTGCAATACGGCCCCACGGCCGAGGTCTTCCACACGCCCAGCTCGCTGCGCGTGGCGCGTGCCTTCAGCGACCCTCCGATGAATCTGCTGCCTGCCGAGGCGGTGGAGCAGGGCGTTCGCGTGGCCAGCCGCGAGGTACTGGCACTGCCGCAACCGCTGCCTGCCGGCGCGGCCGGCGGGCTCACCGTCGGAGTGCGCGCCAGCGCGCTGCGGCTCGCCGCGCGGCCCGGCGACGTGGCCGTGCCCGGCACGGTGGAGCTGGCGGAGATCGCCGGCTCCGACACCTTCGTGCATGCCGAGACGCCCTGGGGCGGAATGGTCGCGCAGTTCACGGGCGTCCATGATTTCGCGCTCGGCGCCGCGATCACGCTGCACCTGCAGCCCGGCGATGTGTATGTCTTCGGCGCCGACGGCGCCTTGCTGCGCGCACCCGCGCGCCGGGGAGGGCGCTGACATGGCCCGCATCCAGCTCGAACTGGCGCATTCGTACAAGCCGAATCCGCAGCAGGACAGCGATTACGCGCTGCTGCCGCTGTCGATGGAATTCCGCGACGGCGGCGCCTATGCGCTGCTCGGCCCCTCGGGCTGCGGCAAGACCACGCTGCTCAACATCATCTCGGGGCTGCTCGTGCCCTCGCAGGGCCGCGTGCTCTTCGACGGCCGCGACGTCACCCGCGCGAGCCCGCAGGAGCGCAACATCGCGCAGGTGTTCCAGTTCCCGGTCATCTACGACACCATGACGGTGGCCGAGAACCTGGCCTTCCCGCTCAAGAACCGCAAGGTGCCCGAGGCCCAGATCCGGCAGCGCGTGGGCCAGATCGCGGAGATGCTGGAGATGAGCCACCAGCTCGACATGCGCGCCGCGGGCCTGTCGGCCGACCAGAAGCAGAAGATCTCGCTGGGCCGGGGGCTCGTGCGCTCGGATGTCTCGGCCGTGCTGTTCGACGAGCCGCTCACCGTGATCGATCCGCACCTCAAGTGGCAGCTGCGGCGCAAGCTCAAGCAGATCCACCACGAACTGAAGCTCACGCTCATCTACGTCACCCATGACCAGGTGGAAGCCCTCACCTTCGCCGAAGAGGTGGTGGTGATGACGCGCGGCCGCGCCGTGCAGGTGGGCACGGCGGACGCGCTCTTCGAGCGGCCGCAGCACGTGTTCGTGGGCC
Source organism: Paracidovorax konjaci (assembly GCF_900112675.1). Classification (GTDB taxonomy): domain Bacteria; phylum Pseudomonadota; class Gammaproteobacteria; order Burkholderiales; family Burkholderiaceae_C; genus Paracidovorax; species Paracidovorax konjaci. Next base: position 103,975 of record NZ_FOMQ01000006.1, read on the forward strand.
ACTTCATCGGATCGCCCGGCATGAACTTCCTGCCCGCGCAGTTAGAAGGTGGCGGCCTGCGCATCGGCGGCCAGCCACTGCCCAGGCCCCCGGGCCTGGCGCTGCCCGACGGTGCCTTGCAGCTGGGCGTGCGGCCCGAATACCTCGCGGTGTCGGGCAACGGTGCGGCCGGCGCCCTGCCGTGCCGCGTGGAGAAGGTGCAGGACATCGGCACCTACCAGCTGCTGACCGCCCGCCTGGGCGATCAGGTGCTCAAGGCCCGTGTCTCCCCGGCCGAGGCGCTCCCGCCCGCCGGCGGCACCGTCTGGCTCCAGGTGCTGGGCCCCCACACCTGCTTCTATCGGAACGAGGAGCTGCTGCCATGAGCGCCACGACCAAGCCCGTGAACCAGAAAGCCTGGTTCCTCATCCTGCCCGTGATCCTCTGCGTGGCCTTCTCGGCCATCCTGCCGCTCATGACGGTGGTGAACTATTCGGTGCAGGACATCATCTCGCCCGAGCGGCGCGTCTTCGTGGGCACCGAATGGTTCGCCCAGGTCATGCGCGACGAAGAGCTGCACGGCGCCCTGCTGCGGCAGCTCGGCTTCTCGCTGGCCGTGCTGGCGGTGGAAATCCCGCTGGGCATCTGCCTGGCGCTCTCCATGCCGGCGCAGGGGTGGAAGTCCTCCGCGGTGCTGGTCACCGTGGCGCTGTCCCTGCTGATCCCGTGGAACGTCGTGGGCACCATCTGGCAGATCTACGGGCGCGCGGACATCGGCCTGCTGGGCGCGGCGCTGCAGTACGCGGGCATCGACTACAGCTACACCGGCAACGCCACGCACGCCTGGCTCACGGTGCTCGCGATGGACGTGTGGCACTGGACGCCGCTGGTCGCCCTGCTGTGCTTCGCCGGGCTGCGGTCGATCCCCGATGCCTACTACCAGGCCGCGCGCATCGACGGTGCGAGCAAGTGGGCGGTGTTCCGCTACATCCAGCTGCCCAAGATGCGCGGCGTGCTGATGATCGCGGTGCTGTTGCGCTTCATGGACAGCTTCATGATCTACACCGAGCCGTTCGTGCTCACCGGCGGCGGGCCGGGCAATGCCACCACCTTCCTCAGCCAGTACCTCACGCAGAAGGCCGTGGGCCAGTTCGACCTCGGGCCGGCGGCCGCCTTCTCGCTGATCTACTTCCTCATCATCCTGCTGCTGTGCTTCATCCTCTACAACTGGATGCAGCGCGTGGGCACCGACACCGCCCCGGAGGACGGCCATGCATGAGAACCGCTTCCGCAAACGCAACCTGTTCCTGATCGCCTACCTGGTCTTCGCGCTCCTGCCCATCTACTGGATGGTGAACATGAGCTTCAAGACGAACGCGGAGATCCTGTCCACCTTCTCGTTCGTTCCGCAGCATTTCACCTGGGACAACTACAAGACCATCTTCACGGACGAATCCTGGTATTCGGGCTACATCAACAGCCTGATCTACGTGGCCATCAACACGGTGATCTCGATCACCGTGGCGCTGCCGGCGGCCTATGCCTTCTCGCGCTACCAGTTCCTGGGCGACAAGCACATCTTCTTCTGGCTGCTGACCAACCGCATGACGCCGCCCGCGGTGTTCCTGCTGCCCTTCTTCCAGCTCTACACCACCGTGGGGCTGATGGATACGCACATCGCGGTGGCGCTCGCGCACCTGCTCTTCAACGTGCCGCTAGCGGTCTGGATCCTCGAAGGCTTCATGAGCGGCATTCCGCGCGAGATCGATGAGACGGCCTACATCGACGGCTACAGCTTTCCGCGGTTCTTCCTCACGATCTTCCTGCCGCTCATCAAGGCCGGCGTGGGCGTGGCGGCGTTCTTCTGCTTCATGTTCAGCTGGGTCGAGCTGCTGCTGGCGCGCACGCTCACCAGCGTGAACGCCAAGCCCATCGTGGCCACCATGACGCGCACCGTGAGCGCATCGGGCATGGACTGGGCCACGCTGGCCGCGGCGGGCGTGCTGACCATCGTGCCCGGCGCCATCGTGATCTGGTTCGTGCGCCACTACATCGCCAAAGGCTTCGCGATGGGGAGAGTATGAGACACCCCCTGCGCGGCTTCGAGGCCGCCTCCCGCTCTCGCCGTGCTGCGCATGTTGGGCCGGGGGGGGCGACGCCGCACCGATTGCCAGGGGTGCGTGCCTGCGCACCCGTGTCGCTTCAAATTCTGCTGAAAGGCTCCGAACATGTTTGAGTGGATGGCCTGGACCACCCCGGTGGCGGTATTTTTCATCTGCATCGTGCTCATGCTCGCGGGCATGACCGTGTGGGAGATCAAGTCCCCCACCACGCTGCGCAAGGGCTTCCTGCCCATCGCCACCACGCGCGGCGACCGGCTCTTCATCGGGCTGCTGACGGCGGCCTACATCAACCTCACCTTCGTCGGCCTGTCCGGGCGCATCACCGAGTGGATGAAGCTGGAGCAGGAGCCGACCGTGTGGATCAGCTTCGTGCTTTCGATGCTCGTGCTCGGGCTTGTCCTGCGCAAGGGCTGAGGCGGCGGATTGTGTTTCGTTGGCCGAGCGGTCCCCCGATCCCCGGGGCCGGCGGCCGGTTGCAAATGACAGCAGGGGACACCACCAAATGAGGAGACAGTCATGAAGATGCGTTTGACCGCCCTGGCGTTCGCTGCCACGGCCCTGATGATCGGCCAGGCGGCATGGGCCGGCGAGGCGGAGGCCAAGAAGTGGGTCGACACCGAGTTCCAGCCCTCCACGCTGGGCAAGGACCAGCAGATGGCCGAGATGAAGTGGTTCATCGAGGCGGCCAAGAAGCTGCAGGCCAAGGGTGTGAAGGAAATCTCGGTGGTCTCCGAAACACTCACCACGCACGAGTACGAGTCCAAGACCCTGGCCAAGGCCTTTGCCGAGATCACCGGCATCACGGTCAAGCACGACCTCATCCAGGAAGGCGACGTCGTCGAGAAGCTGCAGACCTCGATGCAGTCCGGCAAGTCGATCTACGACGGCTGGATCAGCGATTCGGACCTGATCGGCACGCACTACCGCTACGGCAAGATGATGAACCTCACCGACTACATGGCCGGTGCGGGCAAGGAATTCACGAACCCGGGCCTGGACCTGAAGGACTTCATCGGCACGAAGTTCACCACGGCGCCCGACGGAAAGCTCTACCAGCTCCCGGACCAGCAGTTCGCCAACCTGTACTGGTTCCGTGCCGACCTGTTCGAGCGCAAGGACTTGAAGGACAAGTTCAAGGCCAAATACGGCTACGAACTCGGCGTGCCGCTCAACTGGAGCGCGTATGAGGACATCGCGGAGTTCTTCTCCAACGACGTCAAGACCATCGACGGCAAGCCCATCTACGGCCACATGGACTACGGCAAGAAGGACCCCTCGCTGGGCTGGCGCTTCACCGACGCCTGGTTGTCGATGGCCGGTTCCGCCGACATCGGCACGCCGAACGGCCTGCCGATCGACGAATGGGGCATCCGCGTCGCCGACGACAAGTGCACTCCGGTAGGCGCATCGGTCTCCCGTGGCGGCGCCACCAACTCGCCCGCTGCCGTCTACGCCCTCACGAAATACGTGGACTGGATGAAGAAGTACGCGCCCAAGGAAGCCCTGGGCATGACCTTCACCGAGTCCGGTCCCGTGCCGGCGCAGGGCCAGATCGCGCAACAGGTGTTCTGGTACACGGCGTTCACCGCAGACATGATCAAACCCGGCCTGCCCGTGGTCAACGCCGATGGCACCCCCAAGTGGCGCATGGCTCCCGGCCCCAACGGTCCTTACTGGAAGCCCGGCATGCAGAACGGCTACCAGGACGTGGGCTCCTGGTCGTTCTTCAGCGGACATGACGCCAACCGGACGGCGGCCGCCTGGCTGTACGCCCAGTTCGTCACGGCTAAGAGCGTGTCGCTCAAGAAAACCGTCGTGGGCCTGACCCCGATCCGCGAAAGCGATATCCAGTCCAAGGCCATGACCGACCTCGCCCCCAAGCTGGGTGGGCTCGTCGAGTTCTACCGCAGCCCCGCACGCGTGGCGTGGTCGCCCACCGGCACGAACGTGCCCGACTATCCAAAGCTGGCACAGCTGTGGTGGAAGAACGTGGCCCAGGCGGTCACGGGCGAGAAGACGCCGCAGGGCGCCATGGACACGCTGGCCGACGAAATGGACCAGGTGATGGCACGCCTGGAGCGCGCCGGCATGGCCCGCTGCGCGCCCAAGCTCAACCCCAAGGGCGATCCGAACAAGTGGCTGAGCGACCAGCACGCCCCCTGGAAGAAGCTGGCCAACGAAAAGCCGAAGGGCGAAACCATCGCCTATGACCGCCTGCTGCAGGCCTGGAAGGATGGCAAGGTGCGCTGACCGTCAGCGGCCCTCGGGCCGCTGCTGACCCCGACGGTTTCCCGCCCGGCCCTGTTCAAAAGGGATGGAGCGGGAAACCTGCTTTTGTAGGGAGATCCTGGGGTAAACCCTAGGGTATTCCTCCGTTGGATGGACAATTCACACCCATGACCACTTCCCCCCAAGTGCCCCTGCCTACCGTGCGTGCCCAACTCCTGGTGCGGCTTGCCGAGCCCCGGCACTACGACCTGGCAGTCATCGGCGGCGGTGCGACGGGGCTGGGCGTGGCCCTCGATGCCGCCGCCCGCGGTTTCAGCGTCGTGCTGGTGGAGTCGCACGACTTCGCCAAAGGAACGTCCTCGCGTGCCACCAAGCTGGTGCACGGCGGAGTCCGCTATCTGGCCCAGGGCAACATATCGCTCGTGCGCGAAGCCTTGCACGAACGGACCACGCTGCTCGGCAATGCGCCCCACCTGGCCCAGCCGCTGCCCTTCGTCATGCCGTCCTACCACCACTGGGAAACGCCGTTCTACGGCCTGGGCCTGAAGGCCTATGACCTGCTGGCGGGCAAGGCCGGGCTGGGGGCCACCGAATTCCTCGGGCGTGACGGCACGCTCCGCTTGCTTCCTACGGTGCGCCGCGAAGGCCTCAAGGGAGGTGTCAAATACTGGGACGGACAGTTCGACGACGCCCGGCTGGCGCTGGCCCTGGCTCGCACGGCCGCGCTCCGGGGGGCGTTGCTGGTCAACTACTGCCCCGCCCGTGAGCTCATCCACGACCAGGGCAAGGTGGCTGGTTTCACCTGCGAGGACGCAGAGACGGGTGCGCGTTACACCGTCCGTGCGCGCTGCGTCGTCAACGCCACCGGCGTGTGGGTCGATGGCTTGCGGCAACAGGATGCCGAGGCGCTCGGCCGCCCGGCCCGGCCCATCGTCGCACCCAGCCAGGGCGTCCACATGGTGGTGGACCGCGAGTTCCTGCCTTCCGATCACGCCTTGATGGTGCCCAAGACGGCCGATGGCCGGGTTCTCTTTGCCGTGCCGTGGCTGGGCAAGATCATCCTGGGCACCACCGACAGCCCTCGGCGGGATCTGGAGCGCGAGCCTTTGCCGTTCAAGGAAGAGGCGGCATTCATCCTGAAAGAGTCGGCCCGCTACCTGACGCGCGCGCCGGCGGTTGCCGACGTGCGCAGCATCTGGGTGGGCCTTCGTCCCCTGGTACGCCCCCCGGATGACGAAGGCGGCAACACCAAAAGCATCAGCCGTGAGCACACCGTGCTGGCCAGCGCCAGCGGCCTGGTGACCGTGACGGGTGGCAAATGGACCACTTATCGGGCCATGGCGGAAGATGTGTTGCAAAAATGCTTCTCCACCGGTCTGCTGGCGGAGCGCCCCGCGGGTGTGACGCAGCGCCTGGCCGTCGTGGGGGCTCCGAGCGGTCCTGTACCGCATGGGATGGACGAGGCCCAGGGGCCGCATTCCTACGGCAGCGAGTCGGAACTGCTGGACGCTCTGCCCGGAGCGCAGCGGTGGCTGGCTCCGGGACTGTCGGAGGCGATGGTCCGCTTTGCGGCACGCCACGAATATGCCCGTACGGTGGAAGACATGCTGGCCCGCCGCAGCCGACTGCTGTTTCTGGACGCCAGGCTGGCCCGCAGCCTGGCTCCAGCGGTCGCCGGGATCCTGCAGGAAGAGCTGGGGATCGACCCGCAGCTCACCAACTTCGAGGCTTTGGCGGCGCAATACCTCTCCATACCTCAATAAGTATTGACTCCCTCGCTCTTTTTTGAAAGAATCGAGGGCTTCGCGTTTCTCTACGCGGATTTCTGCCCAGCGGGAAGCGGTGCAAATGGTTTGCACTGCGGACGACGGGCCCAAGACTGACTGGCTGATGCGCGGCCCTGAGAGGTTTTCAGGGCCGTTGATCTTCTGGTGCAAGTTGGGAATATTGAAATGATCCAGACAGAAACTCGGTTAGACGTTGCCGACAATACCGGCGCGAAGTCCGTCCTGTGCATCAAGGTGCTGGGTGGTTCCAAGCGTCGCTATGCCAGCGTGGGCGACATCATCAAGGTGAGCATCAAGGAAGCTGCTCCGCGCGGCCGCGTCAAGAAGGGCGAGGTCTACAGCGCAGTGGTGGTTCGTACCGCCAAGGGCATCCGCCGCGGTGATGGCTCGCTCGTCAAATTCGATGGCAACGCAGCAGTGTTGCTCAATGCAAAGCTGGAGCCCATCGGCACCCGCATCTTCGGCCCCGTGACGCGTGAACTGCGTACGGAGCGCTTCATGAAGATCGTGTCCCTGGCTCCTGAAGTTCTCTGAGGACGCGCCATGAACAAGATTCGCAAGGGCGACGAAGTGATCGTGCTTACCGGGCGCGACAAAGGCAAGCGCGGCACGGTGTCGCTGCGCAAGGATGACTCTTTCCTGGTCATCGACGGCATCAATTTGGTCAAGAAGCACGTGAAGCCTAACCCCATGAAGGGTACGACCGGCGGCATCGTGGAAAAGGCAATGCCGATTCACCAGTCCAATGTGGCCATCTTCAATGTCGCCACCGGCAAGGCCGATCGGGTGGGCGTCAAGGTGCAGGCGGATGGTTCGCGCGTTCGCGTGTTCAAGTCCAGCGGCGCTGAAATCAAGGCGGCCTAAGGAGTCAACATGGCACGACTGCAACAACACTACCGCGAAAAAATCGTTCCCGAACTCACCAAGCAGTTCGGCTACAGCTCGCCCATGGAAGTTCCGCGCCTCACGAAGATCACCCTGAACATGGGCGTGAGTGAAGCGGTTTCCGACAAGAAGGTCATGGACAACGCTGTTGCCGACCTGACCAAGATTGCCGGCCAGAAGCCTGTGGTCACCAAGGCGAAGAAAGCCATTGCGGGCTTCAAGATCCGCGAAGGCCAGGCCATCGGCTGCATGGTCACGCTGCGTGGCGTCCAGATGTATGAATTTCTGGACCGTTTCGTGACGGTCGCTCTGCCGCGTGTACGCGACTTCCGTGGTATCTCTGGCCGTGCTTTCGACGGTCGGGGCAACTACAACATCGGCGTCAAAGAACAGATCATCTTCCCCGAAATCGAATACGACAAGGTGGATGCACTGCGCGGCCTGAATATCAGCATCACCACGACGGCCAAGTCCGACGAAGAAGCCAAGGCGCTTCTCGCTGGCTTCCGTTTCCCCTTCAAGAACTGAGGCAGCGTATGGCTAAAGTAGCTTTGATCCAGCGCGAACTGAAGCGCGAAAAACTGGCAGCCAAGTACGCCGCTAAATATGCGGAGCTGAAGGCCATTGCCGGTGATGCGAAGCGCAGTGACGAGGAGCGCGAAGCGGCCCGCCTCGGTCTGCAGAAGCTTCCCCGCAATGCCAACCCGACGCGCCAGCGCAATCGCTGCGAAATCACTGGTCGTCCCCGCGGAACATTCCGTCAATTCGGTCTGGCCCGCGCCAAGATCCGTGAACTGGCGTTTGCTGGTGACATCCCGGGTGTCACCAAGGCCAGCTGGTAAGCAGGCAGGAGAGATACAACATGAGCATGAGTGATCCCATCGCTGACTTGCTGACCCGCATTCGCAACGCGCAAATGGTGTCCAAGGCCACTGTGTCCGTGCCGTCTTCCAAAGTGAAGATCGCCATTGTGCAGGTGCTGAAGGACGAGGGTTATATCGACGGCTTCCAAGTGAAGGCCGACGGCAACAAGTCCGAACTCGAAATTTCCCTGAAGTACTACGCAGGCCGTCCGGTGATCGAGCGCATCGAGCGCGTGAGTCGCCCTGGGCTGCGTGTCTACAAGGGCCGTGACTCCATTCCGAACGTCATGAACGGTCTGGGTGTGGCAATCGTTACCACCCCGAAGGGCGTGATGACGGATCGCAAGGCGCGCGCTACCGGTGTCGGCGGCGAAGTGCTTTGCTACGTCGCTTAACGTGGCATTGAGGAGAAACTGAAATGTCCCGCGTAGGAAAAATGCCGGTGGCCATCCCCAATGGGGTGGATGTGTCCATCACTGAAGACCAAATCAGCGTGAAAGGTACGGGCGGCACGCTGTTCGTTGCCCAGAACCGCCTGGTCAAGATCACCAACAAAGACGGCAAGCTCAGCTTCGAGCCTGTCAACGATTCGCGTGAAGCCAATGCCATGAGCGGCACCATCCGCCAGCTCGTGAACAACATGGTGCTGGGCGTGAGCAAGGGTTTCGAGAAGAAGCTGAACCTGATCGGTGTGGGGTACAAGGCCCAGGCCTCGGGCGCCAAGCTGAATCTGAACGTCGGCTACTCCCATCCTGTGAACTTCGACATGCCTGCTGGCATCACCGTGGCCACGCCGTCTCCGACGGAAATCGTGATCAAGGGTGCCGATCGTCAGCGTGTCGGCCAGCTGGCTGCTGAAATCCGTGCTGTTCGTCCTCCTGAGCCCTACAAGGGCAAGGGCATTCGCTATGCGGACGAAAAAGTCACGATCAAAGAGACCAAGAAGAAGTAAGGAGCTGCAACATGTTGACCAAGAAAGAGCAGCGTCTTCGTCGTTCGCGTCAGACGCGCATTCGCATTGCGCAGCAAGGCGTGGTTCGTTTGACGGTGAACCGTACGAACCTCCACATCTACGCCAGCGTCATTTCCGACGACGGCAGCCGCGTGATTGCCAGTGCATCTACCGCAGAAGCCGAAGTCCGCAAGGAATTGGGCGGCTCCGGGAAGGGCGGCAATGCCAATGCAGCCCAGCTGATCGGCAAGCGTATTGCCGAGAAGGCCAAGGCTGCCGGCGTCGAGAAAGTCGCATTCGATCGCGCTGGATTCGCATATCACGGCCGTGTGAAGGCCTTGGCAGAAGCCGCGCGTGAAGCCGGCCTGCAGTTCTAAGCGGAACGGAATTAAAAATGGCGAAATTTCAACCCAAAGTGCAAGACGAAGGTCGTGACGACGGTCTGCGCGAAAAAATGATCGCGGTCAACCGCGTGACCAAAGTCGTGAAGGGTGGCCGTATTCTCGGCTTTGCCGCACTGACGGTGGTCGGTGATGGCGATGGCCGTGTGGGCATGGGCAAGGGCAAATCCAAGGAAGTCCCTGCTGCTGTGCAGAAGGCCATGGAAGAAGCGCGTCGCAACATGGTGAAGGTTTCCCTGAAGAGCGGAACCATTCATCACGGTGTCACTGGACACCATGGTGCAGCAGTCGTGATGATGGCTCCCGCTCCCAAGGGTACCGGCATCATTGCTGGCGGCCCAATGCGTGCCGTGTTCGAAGTGATGGGTATCACCGACATCGTGGCCAAGAGCCATGGCTCGTCGAACCCTTACAACATGGTCCGTGCAACGTTCGACGCATTGACCAATTCCACCACGCCCAGCGAAGTGGCTGCCAAGCGTGGCAAGACGGTCGAAGAACTCTTCACCGCCTGATCGGAGTCGTGCAATGACAACGCAACAAACCATCAAGGTGCAACTGGTGCGCAGCCCCATTGGCACCAAAGAATCCCACCGCGCCACCGTGCGTGGTCTGGGTCTGCGCAAGCTCAACAGTGTCAGTGAACTGAAGGACTCGCCTGAAGTTCGCGGCATGATTAACAAGATCAGTTATCTGGTCAAGGTCCTCTGAGAGGTTGATGATGGAACTCAATAGCATCAAGCCCGCGGAAGGCGCAAAGCATGCCAAGCGCCGGGTCGGCCGTGGTATCGGTTCCGGTCTCGGAAAGACCGCTGGCCGGGGTCACAAAGGTCAAAAGTCTCGTTCGGGCGGTTATCACAAGGTGGGTTTCGAAGGCGGTCAAATGCCTCTGCAACGTCGCCTGCCCAAGCGTGGTTTCAAGTCGCATTTGCTCAAGTTCAACGCTGAAGTGACGCTGAGTGCGTTGCAACAGCTCGATCTTGCAGACGTCGATGTCCTCGCTCTGAAGCGTGCCGGTCTGGTGGGCGAAATGGTCAAGGTGGTCAAGGTCATCAAGAGTGGCGAGATCACCAAAGCCGTGAAGTTGAACGGTGTCGGTGCGACGGCTGGTGCGAAAGCAGCGATCGAAGCAGCCGGCGGCAGCTTGGCCTGATTGCAGACTGAAGAAGGAACGCATCAGTGGCTACTAGTGCAGCGTCAATTGCGAAAACCGGAAAATTCGGCGATCTTCGTCGCCGCCTGGTTTTTCTGCTGCTGGCTTTGATCGTCTATCGCATCGGAGCACACATTCCGGTGCCAGGCATTGATCCTGCCCAGTTGCAGCAGCTGTTCAGTGGTCAGCAGGGCGGAATTCTCAACCTGTTCAATATGTTCTCCGGGGGGGCGCTTTCCCGGTTCACGGTGTTCGCATTGGGGATCATGCCTTACATATCGGCATCGATCATCATGCAGCTGATGACCTACGTGATCCCCACGTTCGAGCAGTTGAAGAAGGAAGGTGAGGCTGGACGGCGGAAGATTACCCAATACACGCGTTACGGAACGCTTGGATTGGCTATTTTCCAATCTCTTGGCATTGCCGTAGCACTGGAGAGCTCTGCGGGACTGGTCTTGAGCCCTGGCTTCGGTTTCCGCCTGACTGCTGTCATCAGCCTCACGGCCGGCACCATGTTTCTGATGTGGTTGGGTGAGCAGATCACTGAACGCGGTTTGGGTAACGGCATTTCCATTTTGATCTTCTCGGGTATCGCCGCTGGCTTGCCGAGTTCGATCGGTGGTTTGCTTGAGCTTGTCCGCACGGGTGCGATGAGCATATTGGCCGCCATCTTCATCGTGATCGTGGTTGCATTGGTGACCTACTTCGTCGTGTTCGTAGAACGCGGCCAACGCAAAATTCTCGTGAATTACGCGCGCCGCCAAGTGGGTAACAAGGTGTATGGCGGACAGTCGTCACATCTGCCACTGAAACTGAACATGGCTGGAGTGATCCCTCCCATTTTTGCTTCGTCAATCATCCTGTTGCCTGCAACCGTGGTGAATTGGTTCAGTGCTGGCGAGCCGATGCGGTGGTTGCGTGACATCTCTGGAGCGTTGACACCTGGTCAACCCATCTATGTGATGTTCTATGCTGCTGCGATCGTGTTCTTCTGCTTCTTTTATACGGCGTTGGTCTTCAACAGCCGTGAAACTGCAGATAACTTGAAGAAAAGCGGTGCGTTCATTCCCGGGATTCGTCCAGGTGAGCAAACTGCCCGTTATATCGACAAGATCTTGGTGCGGCTGACGTTGGCTGGCGCGGTGTACATCACCTTCGTCTGCTTGTTGCCCGAATTCCTGATCCTGAAATACAACGTGCCCTTCTATTTCGGCGGTACGTCACTGTTGATCATTGTCGTTGTGACCATGGACTTTATGGCCCAGGTGCAGAACTACATGATGTCCCAGCAGTACGAGTCGTTGTTGAAAAAGGCCAACTTCAAAGCAACGCCGGGCACCTGAGGTCTGGTGGGTTGGATGCGGATGCGCTATAGTCGCGGGTTCGCCTCCAGATGTGACGGTTAACGATGCCCTTCGAACCATCGCGGGCACGTAAGTGTGTTCCGCGTGGCCGGAACGAATGGAACAGTTTTAGGAGAGTGAAATGAGAGTTTCGGCTTCGGTCAAAAAAATCTGCCGCAACTGCAAGATCATCCGCCGCAAGGGTGTCGTGCGGGTCATCTGCACCGACATGCGCCATAAGCAGCGCCAAGGTTGATTGAAAGTTTAGAGGACGCAAATGGCACGTATCGCTGGCATCAACATTCCGCCGCATCAGCATGCTGAAATTGGCCTGACGGCTATCTATGGCATCGGTCGCACCCGCGCTCGCAAGATCTGCGAAGGCTGTGGCATCGCTTACTCCAAGAAGATCAAGGATCTGACGGATGGCGATCTCGAGAAAATCCGCGACCAGATCGCTCAGTTCACCATTGAAGGGGATCTGCGCCGCGAAACCACGATGAACATCAAGCGTTTGATGGACATCGGCTGCTATCGGGGATTCCGCCATCGTCGCGGTCTGCCGATGCGCGGTCAGCGCACCCGCACCAATGCACGCACTCGGAAGGGTCCGCGCAAGGGTGCTGCAGCGCTCAAAAAATAAGCAGATTGAAAGATCAACATGGCAAAGTCTCCCGTCAATAACGCAGCGCAGCGTGTTCGCAAGAAGGTACGCAAGAACGTCTCCGACGGCATTGCGCACGTGCACGCTTCGTTCAACAACACGATCATCACCATCACCGATCGCCAGGGAAATGCACTTTCCTGGGCATCTTCTGGTGGCCAGGGCTTCAAGGGTTCGCGCAAGTCCACGCCTTTTGCCGCGCAGGTTGCTTCTGAAGTGGCTGGCCGTGCAGCGATTGAGCAAGGCATCAAGAACCTTGACGTTGAAATCAAGGGTCCTGGTCCAGGTCGTGAATCTTCCGTTCGCGCTTTGGGCGCCCTTGGCATTCGGATCACCTCGATTTCTGATGTGACACCAGTGCCACACAACGGCTGCCGCCCTCAAAAGCGTCGTCGCATCTAAGTTTTTTCGTAAGCCCACCGCCACCCAACTGCATGCATCAAGCATGGTGGGTGGCTCCCGCGCTGTGTGGCGCGGTAGATGACATTTCAAGGAAGCTCAAGTGGCACGTTATCTCGGCCCCAAGGCCAAACTCTCCCGCCGTGAAGGTACGGACCTGTTCCTGAAGAGCGCTCGCCGTTCGATTGCGGACAAGGCCAAATTTGACTCCAAGCCGGGTCAGCATGGTCGTACGTCGGGCGCACGTACTTCTGACTATGGTCTGCAGTTGCGTGAAAAGCAAAAGGTCAAGCGCATGTACGGTGTGCTTGAAAAGCAATTCCGCCGTTACTTCGAAACCGCCGATGGCCGCAAGGGCAACACGGGCGCGAATCTGCTGTCCCTGCTCGAGTCTCGCCTGGATAACGTGGTGTATCGCATGGGTTTCGGTTCGACTCGCGCGGAAGCTCGTCAGTTGGTGTCTCACAAGGCCATCACCGTCAACGGTCAGTCTGTCAACATCGCTTCCTACCTGGTGAAGCCTGGTGACATCGTTGCAGTGCGTGAGAAGTCCAAGAAGCAAGCCCGTATCGCAGAGGCCCTTCAACTGGCCCAGCAAGTCGGTATGCCCGCTTGGGTGGAAGTCAATGCCGACAAGGCAGAAGGCACCTTCAAGAAGGTTCCTGATCGCGATGAATTTGGTGCGGACATCAACGAATCCCTGATCGTTGAGTTGTACTCGCGCTAAATCTGATCGTTCACCAATAGCAATTGTTTCCTATACCGCGAGGCATCGCGGTATAGGTGCTTCACCAGCCTTACCGGTGTAACGAGCTGGGGGTATTGAGAGGAAGTCTGAATGCAAACCAATTTGCTGAAACCCAAGACGATCAACGTCGAGCAGCTGGGCCACAATCGCGCAAAAGTAGCGCTGGAGCCCTTCGAGCGTGGCTATGGGCATACGCTTGGCAATGCTATCCGGCGTGTACTGCTGTCGTCCATGGTGGGTTACGCAGCAACGGAAGTCACGATCGCTGGAGTGCTCCATGAGTACTCGTCCATCGATGGTGTTCAAGAGGATGTTGTGAACATTCTTCTGAATCTCAAAGGCGTTGTGTTCAAGCTTCACAATCGCGACGAGGTTACCCTGAGTCTGCGTAAGGATGGTGAAGGAGTCGTCACTGCCCGTGACATCCAGACGCCCCATGATGTCGAGATCGTCAATCCGGATCATGTGATTGCCCATCTGTCGCAAGGCGGCAAGCTGGACATGCAGATCAAGGTGGAGAAGGGCCGTGGTTATGTGCCTGGCAATCTTCGCCGTTATGCGGATGAATCGACGAAATCGATTGGGCGCATCGTTCTGGATGCCTCTTTCTCTCCTGTGAAGCGTGTGAGCTACACCGTGGAGAGCGCTCGCGTCGAGCAGCGTACGGATCTGGACAAGCTCGTTGTCGAGATCGAGACCAATGGTGCAATCACTGCTGAAGATGCAGTGCGCGCGTCGGCCAAGATCTTGGTTGAACAACTGGCTGTTTTCGCACAGCTCGAAGGTGGCGAACTTGCCGCATTCGATGCGCCGGCTGGTCCACGCGGCAGTGCAACGTTTGACCCGATTCTCCTGCGCCCGGTGGATGAGCTGGAACTCACCGTCCGGTCCGCGAACTGCCTCAAGGCAGAGAATATTTACTACATTGGCGACCTGATTCAGCGCACTGAAAACGAGCTGCTGAAGACCCCGAATTTGGGGCGTAAGTCGCTCAACGAGATCAAGGAAGTCCTTGCCTCTCGCGGTCTGACCTTGGGCATGAAGCTTGAGAATTGGCCGCCTGCTGGCTTGGACAAGCGTTAATCGTCGGTTTTCGAACCTGCGATCCATAAGTGGCCCTTTTAAGGGCCAGTGCTTCGGGTAGTACCTGATACGGCTGCCCGATCAAATTATCAAAAGGAAAGCACCATGCGCCACCGTCACGGCCTTCGTAAACTCAATCGCACCAGCTCGCACCGTCTCGCGATGCTGCAAAACATGATGAACTCGTTGATCCAGCACGAGGCCATCAAGACCACGGTTCCCAAGGCAAAGGAACTGCGTCGCGTGATCGAACCCATGATCACCTTGGCAAAGGAAGACTCGCTTGCAAATCGTCGTCTGGCGTTCAACCGCCTGCGTGATCGTGACAGCGTCACCAAGCTTTTCAACGTGCTGGGTCCTCTGTTCAAGACCCGTCCTGGTGGTTACACGCGTATTTTGAAGATGGGCTTCCGCGTGGGCGACAATGCACCCATGGCTTTCGTTGAATTCGTGGATCGTTCGGAAGTTGCAGAAAATGCAGTGGATTCTTCTGCAGCAGCTGCAAAGTAAGTTATAATTTATTCTTGCCGCGCGATGGAGCAGTCTGGTAGCTCGTTGGGCTCATAACCCAAAGGTCGGAGGTTCAAATCCTTCTCGCGCAACCAACACAAGTGTTGATGCACTTTAAAACGCCCACTTTTTAGTGGGCGTTTTTGTTTTTGCTCGGTAATGGCGTTGGCGTGTTTGCAAACGCTGAACTTGCTGCTCTTTCTCTTTTTCCCGTAACGCTCACCTCTCCATGAGTCTTCTGACACTCGGCATCGATTTCGGTACCTCCAATTCCGCAATGGCTGTCAGACAGCTTGGAGGCAAAGCTCAGATGATTCCCGTGGAGGGGGCGTTTCCCACGTTGCCGACAGCCCTGTTCTTCAATGCCGAAGAAGGACGCACGCATGCAGGACGCGAGGCGATCGCGCATTACCTGTCAGGCACGGAAGGACGGCTGATGCGATCGCTGAAAAGCTTGCTGGGAAGCGCTTTGCTCGAAGAGAAAACAGCGGTTCATGGAACTCTGATGAGTTACCAGGAAGTGATTGCCTTGTTTTTCAAGCTGCTGTCCGATCGAGCTCGTGCAGTAGTGGGGAGCGAACCCGCCAGAGTGGTGCTGGGGCGACCCGTCCATTTCGTCGACGGGAATCCTCAGCGCGACGCCATGGCCGAAGATGCCTTGCGCAAGGCCGCAGAAGATGCTGGTTTCCAGGACATAGCGTTTCAGTTGGAGCCAATCGCCGCGGCGCTGGATTACGAGCAACGCGTGGATCGTGAAACCCGGGTACTCGTGGTCGATATCGGCGGCGGGACCTCTGATTTCACGGTGGTCCGGTTGGGGCCGGAGCGTGCCAAGAACGCCGACCGTAGCGCTGACATTCTGGCCACAGCGGGTATCCATCTGGGCGGAACCGATTTCGATCAGCGTTTGAGCCGAGCCCATGTCATGCCTTTGCTGGGGTTGAGACACCATGGGCCATCGGGGCGTGAGGTGCCAAGCCGCGTGTTCTTTGATCTTTCCACATGGCACATGATCCAATGGCTGTACACGCCGAAGTCATTGGCTGAAGCCCGCGAGCTGAGGTCCAACTATCGCGACCCAGGCTTGCATGATCGCCTGATGACTGTTCTTACGGAGCGATGGGGCCACCGTCTGGCGGAAAGCGTGGAGCAGGCAAAGATCGAGGTTTCGAGCCGCAGTGTGCAGGCGCTGTTGGCGTTGGACTGGCTCGAAAAAGATCTTCAGACAAGTGTCAGCCCTGAAGCGCTGGCAGAGGATCTGCAGGCGCCTCTGCAAGACATTGTGCGATGTGCGCGTGGTTGCCTCCTCGAAGCCGACCTGGGTTCGAGGGGCGTGGATGCTTTGTATTTGACGGGTGGATCGTCCGCTTTGAGACCGTTGCGCGAAGTGCTGGCCAGCGAGTTCCCCGGCATTCCCCAGCTTGAAGGGGATCTGTTCGGCGGGGTTGCCGCAGGTCTCGCTTATACGATCCGGCCCTGATCGATCACGGGTGGTGGCGCACACCAAGCTGTTGTTCGCAGACCTGCTGCCGCATTGCCACGGTGCTGGATTCGTCTGATCAGCCGCCGGACTTCGGTTCATTCTTCAGGGCGAGCGCTGCTTCATAGAGTGCATTGCGTGCGGCACCGGTCAGTTCGGCAGCCAAGCGCACAGCCGTTTTCAAGGGCACTTCTGCAGTGAGCAATCGCAGGGTGCGCAGTTCTGTTTCCGTCAGGGAAGCATTCTCTTCAGCCAGTTGAGGGGCCGGGTGAACGACGATCACAAACTCCCCTCGGGAGCGCGAAGCACCGCCTCCCAGCCAGTCAGCCAAGGCATGCGCCGGCATGGTGGCGATTTCTTCGAACTGTTTGCTGATCTCTCTGGCAAGCGTGACCTGCCGGTCTGAAAGTACGCCCAATGCGGCTGCGAGATCCTCGATGCGATGGGGGGCTTCCAGCAATACGGTACATCTCGGCTCCGCTGTCAAAGCTTGCACTGCAGCGTTGCGCTCGGTGGTGCGGGTTGGAAGAAAGCCGGCGAAAACAAAGCCGCCGGCCAATGGCGCGCTGGCGCCAGCGCTTCTGCCCAGTGCGCCTGCCACGCTGATGGCGGCCGTCACACTGCTGGCGCCTGGCAGTGGCAATGCGCGCAAGCCGGCCGCCTGCACTGCCGAGACAAGGCGGGCGCCGGGATCGCTGACCCCTGGGGTGCCCGCGTCACTCACATAGGCCACACGATCACCGCGTTGCAGTCGCTGAACCACGTTGTGTGCGGCTTCTGCTTCGTTGTGCTGATGCACTGCCATCCATTGCTGCGCAGATTTGTCGATGCCGTAAGCCCGAAGGAGGGCCTGGGTATGCCGTGTATCTTCGCAGGCGACCGCATCCGCCAGCTGCAGAACATGCAGTGCGCGCAGCGTGATGTCGGCCAGATTGCCGATCGGCGTTGCCACCACGTACAACGCACCCTGCGGATAATGCTGCGCTGCGGCTGCATCGCGTGCAGCGGACAAGGCGGTTGCGAAAGAGGCGCTCAATGGGAATCCTTGGGAAAAGGCCGGCCAGTACCGGCGCGGCGACACAAACAACGACCCGCGCCGTGGGCATGGTGGCAGAAGATCTCGCCTTGGCGCATCTGCAGGCTGCCGGGCTGAAGCTGTTGGCCCGCAATTATCGAACGCCGGGCCGCGGCGGCGGCGAGATCGATCTGATACTGCGCGACCGGGACGGAACGCTGGTGTTCGTCGAAGTGCGACGGCGCGCCAGCGGCACCTTCGGCGGGGCGGCCGCCAGTATCGGCTCCACCAAGCAGCGGCGCATCGTATTTGCAGCACGGCACTATCTGATGCGCTGGCCTTCGCCGCCTCCCTGCAGGTTCGACGCCGTGCTCATTGATGACAATGGGGCCCAATGGTTGAAAGCGGCATTCGACGCTGAGTAGCAGACAAGAGCGCTACGCGCAGCGCAAAAGTGCCAAAGACCCGAGCCGCCATCCGACCTGTCCATTTCCTTGCGCACCTGCGCCGCAGGCCAACCCTTTGCTACAAAAGCGATAACACCCGGCGGGTATCATCGGCGGTCCATGCTCGAGCAACGCATCCAACAGCATTTCATCGACAGCGCGGATCTCAAGTACCAGGCCGCGCAACTTCTCAGCCAACCCATCGGCTTGGCCGTTCAGGCCATCCTGGCGTGCGTTACCAGTGGCGCCAAGGTGCTGGCCTGCGGTAGCGGCGCAGCGTCGGCGCAGGCGCGCCAGTTTGCTGCACTCTGCGTGGCAGGGTTCGAGCGCGATCGGCCCGAACTGGCCGCGGTGGCCTTGGAGCCCGATGCCCTTTGGGCCTCTCCCGGCATCCCGGGAGGCGATGCGCAGGTGCTCGCCCGGCAGGTGCGTGCGCTGGGGCAAGCGGGCGACGTGCTGCTGGCCGTGACGGACGGCAGTGCAGGCACCGATGCCGTCCTGATCGATGCCGCGCAGGCCGCCCACGAGCGGGACATGACCGTGATCGCCTTGACCGGCCGTGCCGGCGGCGCGTTGGCCGGACTGCTGCGTGAAACCGACGTGTTGATCAGCGTGCCGCACGATCGCGCAGCCCGGGTCCGAGAGGTGCATGCGCTGGTGCTTCACTGCCTGTGCGATGGGGTGGACGCCCAATTACTTGGTGAACAGGAGATACCGCTATGACTCTTCAGAAGATGACTCGCACAGGGGGGGCCTTACTGGCCGCCGTGGCGCTCGGAACCATGCTTTCCGCGTGCGCCCCGCTGGTGCTGGGCGGGGCCGCGATGGGTACGCTGATGGCCGCCGATCGCCGCACCACAGGAACGCAGGTGGAAGACGAAGGCATCGAATTGCGCGCAGGCAATCGGCTGCGCGATTCGTTCGGAGACCGCGTCCACGTCAACATCACGAGTTACAACCGGCAAGTCCTGTTGACCGGCGAGGTGCCTTCGCAGCAGGACAAGGAGCGCGTGGAGCAGGCGGTGCTGGCCGTCGAGAACGTGCGTTCGGTGGTGAATGATCTGGCGGTGATGTCGGCCACCACATTCACGCAGCGCTCCAATGACACGCTCATCACCGGCAAGGTGCGTGCGAGCCTCGTGGATGCCAAGGACCTGTTCGCAACGGCTTTCAAGGTGGTGACGGAGCGCAACACGGTCTATCTGCTGGGCCGTGTCACCCAGCGTGAAGCCGATCGCGCCACCGACATCGCGCGTGGCGTGAACGATGTGCGCAAGGTGGTGCGTGTGTTCGAGATCATTTCGCAGGAAGAACTGGAGCGGGGTTTTGCACGGCAACCTTCGCGTCCTGCCCCCGTCACATCCGATCCGGCAACGACCCAGCCCCGCTGAGCCGCGCAGGCGCCGGACCCCGGCGGGGCCCCGGCACCCGAGGAGGCACCTGGGGCCTTGGGGTTCAGCTGCCTTGTTTTTTGGGTGCCAGGCGGGTGATGAGGCTCGAGGTGTCCCAGCGCTTGCCGCCGGCCTGCTGCACGTCGGCATAGAACTGATCCACCAGTGCGGTCAGCGGGAGCCGCGCGCCGTTGCGGTGGGCCTCATCCAGCACGAGGCCCAGGTCCTTGCGCATCCAGTCCACGGCAAAGCCGAAGTCGAAGCGGCCTTCCACCATGGTCTTGCCGCGGTTGTCCATTTGCCAGCTCTGCGCCGCTCCCTTGCCGATGACGTCGAGCACCAGCGGCATGTCCAACCCCGCATGCTGACCAAAGGCGATGGCTTCCGACAGCCCCTGCACCACGCCGGCAATGCAGATCTGATTGACCATCTTGGCGAGTTGGCCGGCGCCGCTGTCGCCGACACGCGTGAACGCGCGCGAAAACGCCATTGCCACAGGCCGCACGCCGTCGAAGGCCTCTGTTTCGCCGCCGCACATGACGGTGAGCTGCCCGTTCTGCGCCCCCGCCTGCCCGCCCGACACCGGGGCGTCGATGAAGCGCAGGCCGAGCGTGCGCGCAGCCTGAGCAAGTTCACGTGCGACTTCGGCGGACGCGGTGGTGTGGTCGACGAAGACGGCGCCCTGCTGCATTCCGGCAAAGGCGCCATCCGCGCCCAGCACCACGGAGCGCAGATCGTCGTCATTGCCGACACAGCAGAACACGATCTCTGCGCCCTGGGCCGCGTCGCGCGGAGTCGGGGCATGTTTTATGCCTGATGCCGCCGTGAATTCTTCACACCATGCTATGGATTTCGTAGCGGTCCGGTTGTAGACGGTGACCTGGTGGCCGGCGAGTGCCAAATGGCCGGCCATGGGGTAGCCCATGACACCCAGACCCAGGAAGGCGACCTTGCGCGATGGGGTGGCGTCGTAGCTGCGTGGATTGGTGCTGGATGGCATGGGGTCTCCTGTGTCCGGTGAAACGCTGGGAAAAAAGAAAACCCGCCGGGTCGCGGCGGGTGGCAAGGCGAAAGGGCGTCAGACGATAGCGAAGTGCTCGGTACCCGAGGCCAGGTCGCTGCTCTTCGCGCGTTGGCTGCCGAGCTTGATCTGCAGCCGGAGGTCGTTGAGCGAATCCGCATTGCGCAGGGCGTCTTCGTAGCTGATGACGTTGGCCTCGAACAGGTCGAAGAGCGACTGGTCGAAGGTCTGCATGCCCAGGTTGCGGCTCTTCTTCATGATCTCCTTGATCTCGGCCACTTCGCCCTTGAAGATCAGATCGGCGATGAGGGGGGTGTTGAGCATGATCTCCACCGCTGCGGCACGGCCTTTGCTGTCCTGCTTCGGAATGAGCCGCTGCGAGACCATGGCACGCAGGTTGAGCGACAGGTCCATGAGCAGCTGGGCGCGGCGCTCTTCCGGAAAGAAGTTGATGATGCGGTCCAGCGCCTGGTTGGCGCTGTTGGCGTGCAGCGTGGCCAGGCACAGGTGGCCGGTCTCCGAGAAGGCCACGGCATGTTCCATGGTTTCGCGGTCGCGGATCTCGCCCATGAGGATCACGTCGGGGGCCTGGCGCAGCGTGTTCTTGAGGGCAGCCTCCCAGCTGTCGGTGTCCAGCCCCACCTCGCGTTGCGTGATCACGCAGTTCTTGTGCGGGTGCACGAACTCGATCGGATCCTCCACCGTGATGATGTGGCCGAAGGAGTTCTCGTTGCGCCAGTCCACCATGGCGGCAAGCGTGGTCGACTTGCCCGAGCCGGTCGCGCCCACGAGGATGCACAGCCCCCGCTTGGACATCGAGACCTCCTTGAGCACCTGCGGAACGCCCAGGCCGTCGATGGTGGGCAGCGTGAGAGGGATGGTCCGCAGCACCATGCCGACGCGCCCCTGCTGGATGAACGCATTCACGCGGAAGCGCCCGATGGCGGCAGGGGAGATCGCGAAATTGCACTCCTTGGTGCGCTCGAAATCCGCCACCTGCTTGTCGCTCATGATGGCGCGCGCCAGGGTGAGCGTGTGCGCAGGCGTGAGCGGTTGGGGGGAGACTTTGGTGACCTTGCCGTCCACCTTGATGGCCGGCGGGAACTCCGCCGTGATGAACAGGTCGCTGCCGCCGCGGCTCACCATGAGCTTCAGCAGGTCGTTGATGAATTTGCTGGCCTGATCGCGTTCCATGCGCTACTCCGGTCGGTCCGCTGGGGCCGTCTACCGTTGATTGTCACTCAGCCGCGCACTCACCACGCGCAGGCGCTGCGAGAGTTTGCGGGCCAGCAGCGCGACGAGGCTCGCTGCCAGTTGGGGATCCTTCGCCATCATGTCGTCCAGGGCTTCGGCGCTCAGCACGGCGATCTCGCAGTCCGTGAGCGTGGTGCAGGCCGAGAAGCGGATGCCGCTGTCGAGCAGCGACATTTCTCCCAGGATGTCCCCCGGCCGTGTCTCGGCCAGGCGGAGGTGCTCGCCCCAGGGCTGGATGCGGTCCACGGCGATGGTGCCGGTGAGCAGTACGACCATGAAGTTGCCGTACTCGTCCTGGCGGATGACGTCGCGGCTGGCCGGAACCGCCGCGAACTGGAAGAAGCGCTCCATGCGTTCGACCGCGCTCGCATCCAGGTGCGCCATGTAGCGGTCCTTGGACCAGAGCGCCTGCAGCAGCTTGCCGCCCCGGCTCACCGGCAGGCGTGCCGCGGTGATTTCCACGGCGCGTGCTTCCCAGGGAACGAGCATGGAGGTGTCAACGCCCTGGCCGGCGAAGGCCGTGGTGAAGAACACCGAGTCGCTGCCGCTTTCGGCGCCGGGCTTGGTGTTGCGGGTCTTGGCCTTGAGGAGGCCGAGGATGCCTTTCATGGGGTGCTCCGGTGCGCGCGGCGGGTCGGTCGCAGGCCGCGCTGAATATCGAACAAGGGCAGGTGGTGCAGCGCGGTGCCGTGGTGTCAGCCCGGGAAGTTTTCGGGGATCTTGGCTTTGCCGCGGGCTTCGGCCGGGCTGATGATGTTGCGCCGCACGAGGTCGGTGAGGTTCTGGTCCAGCGTCTGCATGCCGACGCTGTTGCTCGTCTGGATGGTGGAGTACATCTGCGCCACCTTGGCTTCCCGGATCAGGTTGCGGATGGCGCTGGTGCCCAGCATGATTTCATGGGCCGCCACGCGGCCCTGGCCGTCCTTGGTCTTGCACAGGGTTTGAGAGATCACGGCCTGCAGCGATTCGGACAGCATCGCGCGCACCATCTCCTTTTCTTCCGCGGGGAAGACGTCGATGATCCGGTCGATGGTCTTGGCCGCGCTGGAGGTGTGCAGCGTGCCGAACACAAGGTGGCCCGTCTCCGCCGCAGTCATCGCGAGGCGGATGGTTTCCAGGTCGCGCATTTCGCCCACGAGGATCGCGTCCGGGTCTTCACGCAGGGCCGACTTCAGCGCGGCGGCGAACGACAGCGTCATCGGCCCGACCTCCCGCTGGTTGATCAGGCACTTCTTGGACTCGTGCACGAATTCGATCGGATCCTCCACGGTCAGGATGTGTCCGTATTCGGTTTCGTTGAGGTGGTTGACCATGGCCGCCAGCGTGGTCGACTTGCCCGAACCCGTGGGGCCGGTCACGAGCACGAGCCCGCGCGGCTTGAGTGCGAGGTCGCCGAAGATCTTGGGGGCGTTCAGCTGTTCCAGCGTGAGGATCTTGCTCGGGATGGTCCGGAACACGGCGGCCGCACCGCGGTTCTGGTTGAACGCATTGACCCGGAAACGTGCGAGTCCTTCGATCTCGAAGGAAAAGTCCACTTCGAGGAATTCTTCGTACACCTTGCGCTGGGCGTCGCTCATGATGTCGTACGCCATGGCATGCACCGTCTTGTGGTCGAGCGCATCGACGTTGATGCGCCGCACATCGCCGTGGACCCGGATCATCGGCGGAAGGCCTGCGGACAGGTGCAGGTCGGAGGCCTTGTTCTTCACGCTGAAGGCGAGCAGTTGGGTGATATCCACGGGAGCCCTTGGTCGTTTGGTACGCTTGAGAGCGAACATTATGACGACCATTGGTAACAACATCCAAGGGGTTTTGGCCCGCATCGCCCGGGCCTGCGCGGCATGCGGCCGCGACCCTTCCAGCGTGCGGCTCCTTGCCGTTTCCAAGACCTTCAACGCGGACGCCGTGCGGGAAGCCGTGCAGGCAGGGCAGCGCGCATTCGGCGAAAACTACCTGCAGGAGGGTGTGCAGAAGATCGCCACGCTGCAGGAAGTGGGTGCGGCCGCCACCGGGCCGCTCGAATGGCACTGCATCGGCCCCGTGCAGAGCAACAAGACGCGCCTGGTTGCCGAGCACTTCGACTGGATCCACACCGTGGACCGTCTCAAGACCGCCGAGCGCCTGTCGCAGCAAAGGCCGCCGCACCTGCCGCCGCTGCAGGTGTGCATCCAGGTGAATGTGGACGGCGGGCCGACGAAGGCGGGCGCCACACCTGCGCAGGCGCTGGAGCTGGCGCGGGCTGTGGCGCGCCTGCCACGGCTGCGGCTGCGTGGCCTGATGGGCATACCCGATCCCGCGCCCGACTTCGCTGCCCAATACGCGGTGCATGCCCAGGCGCGGAGCCTGTTCGATCGGCTGCGTGCCGCCGGCTTCGAAGGTCTGGATGCTTTCGATACGCTTTCGCTCGGGATGACCGGCGACCTGGAGGCCGCCATCCACGCGGGCAGCACCCTGGTTCGCGTGGGCAGCGGCATCTTTGGGGGCCGCACCTACGCGGCCCCGCCAGCGGCAGCGCAGGAAGGCTTGCCTAGCCGCTGAACCGTTCCACGCACGCGAGCGTATGGGCCACATCGTCGGGTCCGACGTCGATGTGGGTGACCCAGCGCAGCCGGATCTGGCCTCCGCACAGGCTGCGCGTCACGCAGACGCCGTGCTGGGCCAGCCAGGCCATCAGGGCCGGTGCGATGTCGGAATGCACGTCGGTGAAGAGGATGTTGGTATGCGCGGAGGCCACGCTGAGGCGCCTGCGCAGCACAGGATGGCTGCGGCCCACTTCCGCGAGGCCTTCGGCCAGCGTGCGCAGCAGGGCATGGTCTTCCGCCATGCGGCGGACATGGTGGTCCAGCGCGTAGTGCCCCGCGGCGGCCAGCATGCCCACCTGGCGCATGGAGCCGCCCAGCATCTTGCGGGTCCGGCGTGCATGCGCGATGAAGTCGTGCGAACCGAGCAGCAGCGAGCCCACCGGTGCACCCAGGCCCTTGCTCAGGCAGACCGAGGCAGAGTCGAAATGCGAGCAGATGGCGCGTGCTTCGTCGTACACGTCGGTGCCGTGGGCTGTGGCATTGGCTGCGGCGGCATTGAAGAGGCGCGCGCCATCGAGGTGCATGGCAAGGTGCCGGCTGCGCGCGAGTTGCGCCACATCGGCGATGTAGGGGTTGGGGAGCACCTGGCCGCCGGCCGTGTTCTCCAGCACCACGAGGCGGGTGCGCGCGAAGTGCGGGTCGTCGGGCTTGATGGCGGCGGCAATGTCCCGCAGGCAAAGCGTGCCATCGCTGCGGTTCTCGATGGGCTGCGGCTGGATGGAGCCCAGGGCTGCCATGCCGCCGCCTTCCCAGCGGTAGGTGTGCCACGTCTGTCCGACGATGGCCTCGTCGCCGCGCTGGCAATGGCCCATGAGGGCGATCAGATTGGCCTGCGTGCCGCTGGGCGCGAACAGCGCGGCATCGAACCCGAGCATTTCGGCCGCGTGCTCCTGCAGCGCGTTGACGGAGGGATCGTCGCCGAAAACATCGTCGCCGAGCGGCGCGGCCTGCATGGCCTCGCGCATCAGGAGTGTGGGCTGGGTAACGGTATCGCTGCGAAAGTCATGCATCGGGGCGGGCTCCAGGAGATATCGGGTACGTGGAAATGTCGGGAGGCGCAGGAAGCGGTAACAGCGGATGCGGAGCAGTCAGGTGCAGATGCGGGCACGGGCAGCGTTGGCTGTCGATGGTAGCCGCGGCTGGGCCTGGCCGTGCGCCTGTCGTCGCTTTTCCGTGCACTGGCCGGTGCCGTGCTGCGGTGTAAGCTGCAACGCCTTGCGTGCGCGGCGGTTTCCGGATATGCAGCCGCCAAAGCTTTTTCCCGCGTGGAAGATCGTCCAGAACGTTTTTCAAGGAGTTGCCCTGCCATGCCCGGTCTGTTGCCTGATGTCGATCCCGATGGTTTGCTGGAGTTCTCGGTGGTGTACACCGACCGTGCTCTCAACCACATGTCCCGGCGCTTCACCGGAGTGATGCAGGACATTCTTGCCACGCTCAAGACGGTGTACGGAGCCCACACCGCGGTGCTGGTTCCCGGCAGCGGCACCTTCGGGATGGAGGCTGTGGCCCGCCAGTTCGCCAACCGCGAGAAGGTGCTGATCGTGCGCAACGGCTGGTTCAGCTACCGCTGGAGCCAGATATTCGATGCGGGCGGCCTCGGAGGCGGAGCGGTGGTCTGCCAGGCGCGCCGGCAGGGTGAAGGCGCGCAGGCGCCCTGGGCGCCGTGCCCGGCGCAAGAGGTGGCGGCAGCCATCCTGGCGGAGCGCCCCAAGGTGGTCTTCGCCCCGCATGTCGAGACGGCAAGCGGCATCCTCCTGTCCGATGCCTACCTCCGCACCGTGGCCGAGGCGGCGCATGCCGTCGGCGCGCTGTTCGTGCTCGATTGCGTCGCTTCGGGTGCGATCTGGGTCGACATGCAGGCCACGGGCGTGGATGTGCTGATCTCGGCGCCGCAGAAGGGCTGGAGCGGCTCCCCATGCTGCGCCATGGTGATGCTCGGCGAGCGGGCGCGCCAGGCCATCGAGGGCACCCAGAGCTCCAGCTTTTCCTGCGACCTCAAAAAGTGGATGCAGATCGCCGAGGGCTACGAGAAGGGCCAGCATGCCTACCACACGACCATGCCGACCGACGCGCTGGTGCGGCTGCGTGACGTCATGGTGGAGACGCGTGAACAGGGGTTCGAGCAGGTCCGCGCGGGGCAGGTGGAGTTGGGCAGCAAAGTGCGCGCGCTGCTGGAGTCCCGAGGCTTCCCGAGCGTGGCTGCCGACGGCTGGAAAGCCCCGGGCGTGGTCGTGAGCTACACCTCCGACCCCGGTCTGCAGAACGGCCGGAAGTTTCTCGAAGCGGGTTTGCAGACGGCCGCAGGAGTGCCGCTGCAGTGCGGCGAAGGGCCGGATTTCCAGACCTTCCGCATCGGCCTCTTCGGGCTGGACAAGTGGCAGAACGTGGACCGCACCGTAGGCCATCTCGCGGCGGCGCTGGACCGCGTGGCTCCGCGCCAGGGATAGCGAGCACCTGGGCGCCCGGCGCGCCGGACACGGATACCGGACCAGCGGTTACCCGCCATGCCCGTGCGGGCAACAGTCTCTTACGCCCCGTGAACCGCTTGCCGGGCTATTCTCGGGGGGATGGACAGCAGCAGTCGCAACAGCAGCGCTGGCGAGGCCGGCCCCCGCCCGGGTTCCGGGGCGTTGGGTGCCGCCGGGACCTTCATGGCGGGCCTGCCTGCGGACGAGGGCTTTGCCGCTTCCCCGGCAGCCACCGAGCGCGCGCTCGCGCTGGCACACTCGAAGTGGCTGGCCTCCGGCCTGCTGTTGGCCGTGACGGCGGTTTTCGCGGCGACCTATGCGTTTCCCCCCAGCCTGCTGGTGGAATGCATCCGGGCCATGGCCGAGGCCGCCATGGTGGGCGCGCTGGCCGACTGGTTCGCGGTGTCGGCGCTGTTCCGGCGCATTCCGCTGCCCTGGGTGCAGCGGCACACCAACATCATCGCCCGCAACAAGGACCGCATCGGCGGCAACCTGGCCGCATTCGTGCGCGACAAGTTCCTCGACGCGCCTTCCCTGGTCACGCTGATCCAGCGCCACGATCCCGCCGATATGCTGGCACAGTGGCTCACCTCGTCCGGCAACGCCCAGTTGCTGGGCCGGCAGGTGGCGCGCCTGGCGCTGGCGGCGCTCGACACGGTGGAAGACGCGCGGATCCAGCGCTTCATGAACCAGGCTGCGCGTGCGCTCGTGGGCCAGCTCGATCTCTCCCGCACGATGGCCGCAGCGTTGGAAACGCTCACGCACGGCGGCCGCCATCAGGTGCTGCTGGACGATGTGCTCTCCCGCGTGACGGTGCTGCTCCGCTCGCCCGAGACGCGCACTTTCATCGCTGAGGCCATCGTGCAGTGGATCAAGCGCGAACATCCCCTCAAGGAGAAAGTGCTCCCCACCGACTGGCTCAGCGGCAAGGGGGCGGGCGCCATTGCCCAGGCCATCGACAGCCTGCTGGCCGAGGTGGCGAGCGACCCCGATCACCAGTTGCGAACGGCGCTCGACGCAGCCGTCCAGCGCCTCATCGTGCGTCTCCAGACCGATCCCGAATGGGAGCGGCGCGGCCTGGAATTGCGCGAATACCTGCAGAACGACGAAACCCTGGGGCGCTACGTACAGGATCTCTGGACGAACCTGCGCGAACGGCTGCAGGATGATCTGGCCAACGAGGATTCCGAGGTGTCCCGCAAGGTGGCAGCCATGGGCCAGTGGCTCGGGATGGCGCTGGCGGGCGACCCGGCGCTGCGCGTGCGCCTGAACGTTCGGCTGCAGCTGTGGGCCACGCAGGTGGCCCCCGACCTCTCGCAATTCGTGGCCGAGCACATCCGCAACACGGTGGACCGCTGGGATGCCAAGGAAATGGCGCGGCTGGTCGAACTGCACATCGGCAGCGACCTCCAATACATCCGCATCAACGGCACCGTCGTCGGCGGCCTGATCGGGCTCGTGCTCTTCGCCCTGTCGCACGCCCAGGAACTGGCCCAGGGCGTACAGAACTGGGCGGGGGGCTGAAGCGCTCTCCTGCGCACTGCCGACACCTGCCCAGACCGCGTGGCGGCAGCGCGGGGGACGCTGGGCTGTCAATCCTTGCGGGGGTGCTCGCCGGCTTCATGGGCCCGGGCGATGGCCAGGATCACGTCCCGCGCCAGCCGGCGTTGCGGCACCGGCAGCTTGAGGTAGATGTCGAACAGCTCGCGGTCGTCGTAGCCCAGCCCGGCATGCCAGCGGTGTGTGGGTTCGCCCGTGGCGCGAAGGACGGCGCCGTTGCCCGCGTCCACGAAGTCTTCCATCGGCACCCGCAGCCACTGCGCCAGCGTGGTGAGCTTGCGCGGCCCTGGCATGGTTTCCCCGAGCAGCCAGCGACGCACACCGTGCAGCGTCATGGGCTTGCCCCAATGGCGTGTGTTGAACTCGCGTTCCAACACCGAGGGCTTGGCTTCGTAGCCTGCCTTTTCCATTGCCTCCCGCAACTTCCGGGCGAATTTTTGTTTTGCTTCATCCTGCATGCCGGGCACGCTAGGCATCGGCCGGCCGAGTGGTGTGACTCGCAAAACGAGTTACGTGATGGGCGTGATCCCTGGTTCAGTGGACTGCGCGTTCAGTCCCGGGTTCAGCCATTTTGGCGCCGTTCCTCGTCTGCGGCATGCGCCCGCGCGATGGCCAGAATCACGTCACGCACGGTCCGCCGCTGGGGGACGGGCAACCGCAGATAGATATCGAAAAGCTTGCGGTCGTCATACCCCATGCCAGAGTGCCAAACCCCCGGAGACTCGGCGGCACGCGGTGAAACCTTGGGTTCCACCGCCCCGATGAAGTCCTGCAGCGGCACTTGCAGCCATTGCGACAGGGTGGCCAGTTTGCGCGGATCGGGCAGGGTTTCGCCGCGCAGCCACCGCCGCACGCCATGCAGGCTCATGGGTTTGCCCCAGTGCCGGGTGTTGAATTCCCGCTCCAGAACCGAGGGCCGGGCTTCATAGCCGGCCTTCTCCATAGCGTTTCGTAACTTCTCGGCAAAATTTTGCTTTGCATCCTGCATGCAGTCACGCTAGGCAGCTGGCAGAGAAGTGGCGTGATTCGGATATATAGTCACCAAAAATGCGTGATTCATGGTTACGTTGCCACTGGGAAGAGGTCCCGCGGCAGGACATGGGTCGGTTCAGGAAGGTGCCGGAATGGCGCCACGGCTCCGCGTGGGCAGGTGGAAGAGGTTCAGGTTGCGCAGAGCGCCCATGGTGGGTGCAGGCTGGGCCGTTGTCACCCGGGATGCTGCGAGTTTCCGCGCTCCGGGCGGGCGGCACCTCGGATGCGGCACCGCGGGCCATGCAGCAGCAGGAGGGCAGGAATGCATTACGTCGAAGAAGTCGAACAGATCGCGGACAGCGCCGGCATGGCGCGCACGGCGCCGTGCGGGCCGGCAGGCCCGGACGCTGCGCCGAACGAGGCAGCCTATGGCCCGTTGCCCCCGCCGCGGGAGCTGGGCGTGGGCGAGGACATGGTCGAGGCGGCCATCGCACGGTTGCGGCTCGCGTGGTGCGCGAACGACCCGGACAGCCCTGCGGACCGCTGGATCGCTTCGGCCGAGTGGCCCTTCCGTGAACTGGCACTGGCATTGGAGGAGCGCCGCAGGGACGTATCGGACCGGCTGGCTGCGCTCGGCATGGCGCGGCTGGAGGCCCAGGCCCGGGGCCTCCAGCCGGTGCTCGCGTTGGCGCGTCGACTGCCGCGCAGCCTTTCCCCCACGCGCGGCGCAGGTTTGGGCGGCACGCTGGAGCAGGGGGCGCCGCGGCTGGAAGACCTGGTGGCGACGGTGTCCCGCGCGGCAGAGTTGCTCGCCTATGGTTGGAGGGGCCTGTCGGCCAGCGCGGTGGCGGCCTGGGCGGTGGGCCATGGTGTCGCCAGCCTGGGGATGGCGGCGGAGAACCCGACCGTCGCCTGGCTGGGCAGCGGTGCCATCGCCGGCGCCGGCGCGCAGTGGGCTTCTCCCGTGCTCGACGGCGCGATCGATCCGGCGGTGCTGCGCGCACTGCGTGCCAGCGCGGAAGGCCGCGTGGACGAAGCGCTCGCCATTGCCCGGACGCACTCCGCATCGCTGCAGGACGCGGCCGAGCAGGTGGAATGTGCCGTGGCCGCGCTGGATGCGCTGGACCTGCGCGTGCAGGAAGTCACCTGGCTGCTGGGCCGGCTCGACATGCGGTTGGGGCCGGCCGCGCACCATGCCGGGCTGGCGCTCTGCATGGTGGAAGCCCGCGCCGCTCCGGCCGCCCCGCCGGCCGGCGTGGACGCGATGCCCGCGGCGGCACCTGCCCCCAGGGCGACGGAGATGTTCCCGCGCGAGCGCGAAGCGTTGGCGCGGTTCGCCTCCTGGGGCGGAGCCTTCTACCGGACGGCGACCGTGCGTGTGCTGGACGACTCGGGGCGGTTGACGCGGCAGAGTGGCGAGACGGTCGCCAGCATGCGGAGGCTGCTGCTCGCGCAGGGTTGAGTCCTGCCTGCCCGTGTGCGACAAGCCGGCGGCCGGCAGCAGCAGACCGTGCGGCGCCAGCGCTCAGAATCGGGGCAGGTCCGGATGGGCGATGCTGCCGCCGCGCACGAGCATCTTTCCGTATTCGGCGCAGCGGTTCAGGGTCGGGACCACCTTGCCCGGATTGAGCAGGCCGGCAGGATCGAACGCGGCCTTGAGCCCGAACATCTGTTCGTTTTCCTCGGTGGTGAATTGCGTGCACATGGAGTTGAGCTTCTCCACGCCCACGCCGTGCTCGCCGGTCACGGTGCCGCCCATGGCCACGCTGGTCTCCAGGATGTCGGCCCCGAAGAGTTCGCAGCGGTGCAGCTGGTCGGGGTCGTTCGCATCGAAGAGGATCAGCGGGTGGAGGTTGCCGTCGCCCGCGTGGAAGACGTTGGCGCACCGCAGGCCGTATTGCTTCTCCATCGCCTGGATGGCCAGCAGGATATCGGCCAGGCGCTTGCGCGGGATGGTGGAGTCCATGCACATGTAGTCGGGACTCATGCGGCCCGACGCGGGGAAAGCGTTCTTGCGGCCGCTCCAGAAGCGCAGGCGCTCGGCCTCGTCCTGGCTGACCGTGATCGCGGTGGCGCCCGAGGCGCGCAGCACTTCGCTCATGCGGCCGATCTCTTCCTCGACTTCCTCGGGCGTGCCGTCGGATTCGCACAGCAGGATGGCCTCGGCCGTGAGGTCGTAGCCCGCATGCACGAAATCCTCGACGGCGGCCGTCATCGGGCGGTCCATCATTTCGAGGCCTGCCGGGATGATGCCGGCCGCGATCACCGCGGCCACGGCGTCGCCCGCGCGGCGCACGTCGTCGAAACTGGCCATGATGCAGCGCGCGAGCTGCGGCTTGGGGATCAGCCGCACGGTGACTTCCAGTGCGATGGCCAGCATGCCTTCGCTGCCGATCACGGCGGCCAGCAGGTCGTAGCCCGGACTGTCGAGCGCCTCGCTGCCGAAGGTGACGGGGTCGCCTTCGGCGGTGAATCCGCGCACGCGCAGCACGTTGTGCACGGTGAGGCCGTATTTCAGGCAGTGCACCCCGCCCGAGTTCTCGGCGACGTTGCCGCCGATGGTGCAGGCGATCTGGCTGCTGGGGTCGGGTGCGTAGTAGAGCCCGTGCGGCGCGGCGGCCTCGCTGATGGCCAGGTTGCGCACGCCGCACTGCACGCGCGCGGTGCGCGCCACGGGGTCCACGCCGAGGATGCGGTTGAACCGGGCCAGCGAGAGCGTCACGCCGCGCGCATGCGGCATGGCCCCGCCCGAGAGGCCCGTGCCCGCGCCGCGCGCCACCACCGGCACGCCCAGCGCATGGCAGGTGCGCAGCACGGCCTGCACCTGCGCCTCGGTCTCGGGCAGGGCCACCACCAGCGGGCGCTGGCGGTAGGCCGTGAGGCCGTCGCACTCATAGGGCGTGGTGTCCTCCGCGTGCCAGAGCAGCGCATGGGCCGGCAGGTGGGCGCCGAGCGCCTGGACGATCGCCGCCTGCAGGGCGGCGGGTTCCGGGGTGCCGGCCAGCGAAGCGGGGGAGGCGGGTGCAGAAGGAAGGGCTGCGCTCATGCCCGCCACTGTAGGGGAAGGCTGCGCGGCGGTGCGTGAGTTTTCTTGCACGGTGCCGTGAAATGCCGGGGCGGGGCCTCCGGCATGGCCGGTGGCGTGGGTCAGACCGGGCCGGGGCTGACGGGGCGGTCGCGGCTTTCCAGGAGCCACAGGCGCCGGCTGCTGCGCGTCATGGCCACGTAGAGCATGTTGCGCTCGCGCTGGGCGTCCGCCCCGGCGGCGCTGCGCGGAAAGCGCCCCCGTTCCACGAAGGGGACGGCCACGTACTCGTATTCGTGCCCCTTGCAGCGCTCCACCGTGAGCAGTTGCAGGCTGGGTGCCTCCTGCCTCCGGTGCTGGTCGATGCTGGCGTTCACCAGGGGGGCGAGCCGGCCCAGGAACTCATCGACGGACAGCCCCGCGCAGATGCGGGCCAGCGCCCGCAGGCTGCCCTGGCAGGCGCGCAGCTCCTCCGGGCTGATGGGGGCCTGGGCGAAGAACTGGCGCACCAGCGGGTGCCTGCAGAGCTGCCCGGCATCCGCGCAGGCCTCGGGGGGCAGCTCCAGCAGCTGCTCGCAGGGGGCGGAGGCCACGGGAGCGTCCTTGTCGAAGCTTGCGCGGACCAGGAAATGGCGCACCAGCGCCTTCTGGCCGACGAGGTCCACCGCCACGGCCCGGGTGTTCACTTCCACCGGAGAGTCCTGCTCCAGCGCATCCATGTCGAAGAAGCCGTTGGCCAGCACATCCGGATCGGGCTCGCTGGCGCGCCGCACGTACCGCAGCAGCCCTTCGATGGCGTTGCTCACGATGCCCTGCGTGAGCCGGATGCCGTCATGGCAGCCCTGCATGGCCCACATGAGGGTGAGCAGCAGCGCGACCTCGCGGCGCTGGTAGAAGTGCTTCATGCCCTTGCAGGCGTAGTGCACGCCCTCCTGGATGGCCATCCATTCGAGCAGGATCGAATCCTCCGGCGAGCGCACGATCACGTGCAGGCACGGCGGGGGACCGCCGGGCTCCCGCGGGGGCTGGCGGCGCACGAGGCCGTGGATCGCCAGCAACTGCTGCGCGCAGTCGCCGTCGTCGGTGTAGGCCCGGCGCTCGAACCACGCGGCCTTGTCGCGATAGAACGGCGCGAACTCGACCCCGAACAGGGGGTTGAGCCCGCGGCAGATGGCATCGCCGAAGCGGTAGGTGGTGCGGATCTCTTCCACCTGCGTGTCCGCGGGCAGTTCCTGCCGGATGCGGGAGAGGTTGTCGCCGAACACCGAGAAGGCCCCTGGCCGGATGTGCTGGTTGAAGTCGCCCGCGCCCATGAACAGGCCGTTGCCGCCGCGCACGAGGTGGCGCAGCACGAGCATGGCGGCGTTGTCCAGGTCCTGCAATTCATCGAACAGGACCGCGTCGAAGCGGCCCTCCAGCGGCGCGAAGACCTCCTCGAAATCGAGGGCATCGAGCTGCGTCGCGATCTCGTAGGTGCAGTCCCCCGGGGCGTAGAACAGCGGCTCGCCGTTCAAGCCGCGCCGCAGCCGTTCGTAGCGCACCAGCAACTGGTAGAGCCCAGGGTCCAGCTCGTGCTCGCGGCAGTACTCCCCGGCACCCAGGCCGGACTGCTCCCGGTCGCGCAGCAGCATCTGCTGCTTGGCCCGGGCCTCGAAATCCAGGAAGGCCTGCACGTCCAGCCCGAAGGAGAGGGCATCGCCGAGCCCGGGAGCGTCGCCGCGGCGCGGGTCGTGCTCGAGCGCGCTGCAGGCCTGCCGCACCAGCAGTTGGCGCTGCAGGGGCTCGGTGATGCGCACCAGCGCGTCGCCCTGCTCCGAGAGCAGTTGGGCGCACAGCTGCTCCACCGTCATGATCTGAACCTGCCGCGGAAGCGCCGGGGCGATGTTGCCGAGGCGCTGCTCTATCGCGGCGAGCCCGGACTCCGAATACGCGAGCATCAGGATGCGGCCGGCGCCCCGGTGGCGGATCAGGTCCGCGGCCTTGATGGCCAGCGTGGTGGTCTTTCCCGTCCCCGCGAGGGCGCTGACCAGCACCGTGTTCGCGGTCGCGTTGAGAGCGCGGTTCTGTTCGAGCGTCGGGTAGTGCTTGCGCCAGCGGGTGTCGTGCTGCACGTTCATGGGTGGGGCGGCAAGGCCGAGCGCGCGCTGCCGTCCGTGCCCGCCCATGCCTGCGGCGAGCCGAGCATGGCCTGCACCCGTTCGAGCAGTGCGCCGATCTTGAACGGCTTGTGCAGGGTGCCGATCACGCCCATCGACTGGCGCCACGCGTCGCGGTCGGGGTCGTGCAGCGAGGTGATGGCCACCACGGGAATGCGCGGCGGGCTGGCGAAGGCGCCGTCCCGCAGGCGGCCCAGCAGATCCGCCGCCACGGCATGGTCATCACAGTCGAGCACTAGCCCGGAGAACGGCCGCACGCCGAGTACCGGCAGCGCGCGCTCGGCGCTCGTGGTCTCATGGAATTCGACCTGCGCCAGTTCGCGGGCCACCGCCACGATGGTGCGGCGCAGCACGAACTGGGGTTCCACCAGGAGGATGGGCAGCGGAGAGGCGGCGCGGCCGGGGCTCATGCGTCGTCCTCCTTGCCCGCGATGGCTTCATTGACGAGTTCGCGCAGCGCCTTGAGCACTGCCATTTCCGTACCGCCCAAGGTGCGCGGCTCGGTGTCCAGCACGCACAGCGTGCCGATGCGCTCGCCGCCGGGAGCGCTCAGCGGCGCACCCGCATAGAACCGGATGTGCGCGTCGCCGGTCACGAACGGGTTGTCGGCGAAGCGAGGGTCCCGGCGGGCATCCTCGACGACGAGCAGGTCGGGTTGCAGGATGGCATGCGCGCAGAAGGAAACGTCGCGCGCGGTCTCGGACGGCTCCAGGCCCAGGCGCGACTTGAACCACTGGCGGTGCTCGTCCACCAGGCTGACGAGCGCGATGGGGGCGTCCAGCTGTTCGGCCGCGAACCGCACCACGCGGTCGAAGCGCTCCTCGGGCGAGGTGTCCAGGAGCATGAGGTCGTGCAGGGCCCGCAGGCGCTCGGCCTCGTTGTCGGGAAGGGGGGCTGTCATGGCATGGGTCCGGTGGCGGACGGCAGTGCCCGCATCCCGGCATTGTCGGTGGCCTGCGCGGCGGGCGCCATCCCGGCAAGCCCCGAACGTGCTGGAAGGGTACGGCCCCAATTCACCGGGTTGCTACAAAAATAATAGCTAACTATTGAATGGATACGGCGGCATGGGGCACTTTTGGTGCTTGTCCGCTCAGCCCATGGCCCGGCGCAGCCATTCGGCAAAAGCGGCGCATTCCCAGCGGTCCATGGTGCCGGTGCGCCAGCAGAGGTAGTGCGCGTGGGGGCTGGGCGCGTCGAGCGGAAACAGGCGTACCAGGGTGCCGTTCTCCAGCCAGGGGGCGCCGAGCTTGAGGCGCACCAGCGCCACGCCCATGCCGGCGGACGCGGCGTCGCACATGAGGCCGATGTCGTTGAACTGCGAACCCTCCGAGGGCTCCTGCCAGTCGAGCGCCGCAGCCGAGAACCAGCTGCGCCAGGGCTCCAGCGGGCTGCGCAGCAAAGGGGTGCCCTCCAGGTCGGCGGGCCGCTCGAAGGGGCCGTGTTCGCGCAGGAAGGCGGGCGAGGCCAGCGGCGTGACGACATCGCGCGCCAGCTCGACGTGCTCCATGTCGGCGTAGTGTCCGGGCCCGAAGCGCACCACCAGGTCGGCATCCTCCGCCACTACGTCGAGCAGCGGGATGGAGACCTGCAGGGCAAGGTCGATCTCGGGATACGCCTCGGTGAATTGCCGCAGGCGCGGGATGAGGATCGCGCGTGCGAAGGTGGGCGTGACGGCGAGCTTGAGCCGGCGCTTGCCCGGCGCGGCCGCTGCGCCCGGAAAGCGCTGCAGCGCGCCCAGGCCCTCGCGCACATGGGCGAGGTAGGCGCTGCCCTCGGTGGTGAGCGAGAAGTCGGCCCGCCCGAAGAGCCGCGCGCCCAGGATCTGCTCGAGCTGCCGCACGCGGTGGCTCACGGCGCTGGGCGTGACGCACAGCTCGTCGGCCGTCTGGGTCACGCTGCGCAGGCGCGCCAGCGCCTCGAAGGTGACGAGGCACTGGATGGGTGGGATGCGGCGCGCGCCCAGGGGCGCGGGGCCGGGGTCGCGGGCGCTCATGGGCGAGGCGCGGGGGCGGCCTGGTCAGCGGAAGATCACGGTCTTGTGGCCGTTCAGCAGCACGCGGTGCTCGGTGTGCCACTTCACCGCGCGCGCGAGCACCTGGCTTTCGGTGTCCCGCCCTCGGGCGGTGAGGTCTTCCACCGTGTCGGTGTGGTCGGCGCGGGCCACGTCCTGCTCGATGATCGGGCCTTCGTCCAGGTCGGCCGTCACGTAGTGGGCCGTGGCGCCGATCAGCTTCACGCCGCGGTCATGCGCCTGGTAGTAGGGCTTGGCGCCCTTGAAGCTGGGCAGGAAGCTGTGGTGGATGTTGATGGCGCGGCCTTCGAGCTTGCGGCACAGGTCGTCGGAGAGCACCTGCATGTAGCGGGCGAGCACCACCAGCTCGGCGCCTTCCTGCTCGATGATCTCGTACTGGCGTGCCTCGGCCTGGGGCTTGTTGTCCTTCGTGACCGGGATGTGGTGGAAGGGCACGTTGTAGCTGGCGGCCAACTGGTAGAAATCGCGGTGGTTGCTGACGATGGCGCAGATGTGCACCGGCAGCAGGCCCGACTTCCAGCGGAACAGCAGGTCGTTCAGGCAGTGGCCCTCGCGGCTGACCATGATGACGGTCTTCATGGGCTCGCTCGCGGCATGCAGGCTCCAGTGCATGCGGTGCGGCTCGGCGAAGGCCGTGAGCCGCGCGCGCAGCCCGGCCTGGTCATGGGTGTCGCAGGCGAAGCGCACGCGCATGAAGAACAGGCCCGTGGCGTGGTCGTTGTACTGGGCGGCCTCTTCGATATTGCCGCCGTGCTCGAGCAGGAAACCGGAAACCGCATGCACCAGCCCGAGCTTGTCGGGGCAGGACAGGGTGAGAATATAGGCTTGGGTCATAGCGGGGCGATTGTCGCAGCACGGCCCGCAGCAACGCGGAGCAAGGAATTTGATGGACGAGGAGGAGGGGGCCGGACCCCGCAGTGCCCCCGGGGAATCGGCTGGCTGGCGATTGCCCGCCGCGCTGCTCATCTATGCGGCGGCCGGTCTTGCGTGGGTGGCGGGCGCACAGGCGCTGCTGCCGCCCGGCAGCTTCTGGCGCACCGTGCTGGAAGCGGCCTTCGTGCTGGCGCCCGCGGCCTGCGGCGTGTGGGCCTTGCGCCGCTGGCGCGCGCGCGGCCGGGAGATCGCCGTCCTGGCGCGCGGTGCCCGGCAGGCCGACGAGCGCCAGCGCCTGGCCGCCACCGTGGTGGACAACGCGGCCGAGGGCATGGTGGTGACCGACGCCGAGAGCCGCATCCTGTCGGTGAACGCGGCGTTCACGCGGCTGATGGGCTATAGCGAGTCGGAAATGCTGGGTCGCACGCCGCGGCTTTTCAAGTCGGGCCGGCACGGGCGCGCCTTCTACGAAGCCATGTGGCGCGAGCTGGGCCGCACGGGCCACTGGCAGGGCGAGATCTGGAACCGCCGCAAGAACGGCGAGGTGTTTCCTGAGCGCATGTCGCTCTCCAGCGTGCGCAATGCGCAGGGCGAGGTCACGCACTACGTGTGCCTTTTCACCGACATCTCCCAGGAGCACGAGCAGCGCCGGCGGCTGGAGGTGATGGCGCACACCGACCCGCTCACGGGCCTGCCCAACCGCACCTTCTTCGCACAGCAGCTCGACGAGGCCATGACCGACGCGCGGGCCCAGGGCGAGCCGCTGGCGGTACTGCTGGTCAACCTCGACCGTTTCAAGGACGTGAACGACAGCTACGGCCATGCCGTGGGCGACGAGGTGCTGCGCCACATCGCCGCGCGCGTGCAGGGCGCGCTGCGCGCCGGTGATCTGGCCGGGCGGCTGGCGGGCGACGAGATCGGCGTGATCGCCCGCCGCGTGGATGGCGCGTCAGGGGCGGTCGCCACCGCCCGCAGCCTGTTGGCCGCGCTGGCCGAGCCCTGGCGGTCGCCCGACGGCTTCGAGGTGGTGGCCTCGGCCAGCGTGGGCATCTGTTTGTTTCCCGACCATGGCGACAGCGCTGATGCGCTGCTGCAGGGCGCGCACGCGGCGGTGTACGGCGCGCGCGAGCACGGGCACGGCGCCTGGCACTTCTTCGACGAAAGCCTCACGCAGGCCGCGCGCGAGCGGCTGGCGCTCGAAGCGCGGCTGCGCACCGCGCTTGCGCAGGGCCAGTTGCAACTGCACTACCAGCCGCAGGTCGACATCGCTTCCGGGCGCATCATCGGCGCGGAGGCGCTCGTGCGCTGGAACGATCCCGTGGAAGGCTTCATCGCGCCCGATCGCTTCATTCCCGTGGCCGAGCGCACGGGCGTGATCGCCCCGCTGGGCGAGTGGGTGATGCACGAGGCCTGCCGGCAAGCCCAGCGCTGGCGCGATGCCGGCCTGCCCGAGGTGACGATGGCCGTGAACATCTCGCCGCGGCAGTTCCACCTCACCGACCTGGCGGGCTGCGCGGCGCTCGCGCTCGCGGACTCGGGTTTCCCATCGACGCTGCTGGAAGTGGAAATCACCGAAGGCGCGCTTGCCGAGCGGCCGGAGGAGGCCCGACAGGTGCTGCTGCGGCTGCGGAGCCTGGGACTGCGGCTGGCCATCGATGATTTCGGAACGGGCTACTCGTCGCTGGCGCACCTCAAGCGCTTTCCGATCGACGTGCTCAAGATCGACAAGGGCTTCATCCGCGATCTGCCGCAGAGCGTGGACGACATGGCCATCTGCGCCGCCATCATCGCCATGGGGCATAGCCTGGGCCTGGCCGTGCTGGCCGAAGGCGTCGAAACGCCGGAGCAGCTGGGGTTTCTGCACGCGCGGGGCTGCGACCGCTTCCAGGGCTATCTGTGCTGCCGGCCCGTGCCGGCGGAGGACTTCGCTGCGCTCCTGGCACGCCAGGCGGGCGGCGGGCCCTCAGGCGCGCCGTAGCGCGGGAGATCTGCCACGCTGCCCTGCGGCATGGCCCGCGCCGCATCCGGAGCGGACCCATGCCACCGCCGTATCCCTCACCGGGCGGTTCCGGAGTGCTGCCGCAGGCCTGCGCAGTGGTCCTTCGGCGGGACGGCAGGCGTCTGCACGATGCGGTCCGCGGCAGCGGCCGGCAGGGGTGGGCCCTCCTGGCGCGCCTGCGCGATGACGACCTTGGCGCGCAGGTCGTGCTCCCAATGCAGCGGAATGCCGAGGTCGCGCCGCACATGGCCGGCTCCTGCCACGAGCAGCACGGTCTGGCCAGGGCGGCGCGCACCGGCCGCCGTTTGCGCCAGGCTGGCATCGCGCGCGATCTGGATGCGCGCCATGCCGGGCCACTGCGACGCGGGCAGCAGACCGCAGTGGCCTTCCTCCATGGCTGCGATCTGCCGGCGGAGCACCGCCGGCGGCACGCGGGCATCCCACGCGGTGTCGCGCATGGCTTCGCGCATCTGCGCCCGGGGCAGGTTGCCGCCCAGCACGGGAACGCCCGCACGCACGGCCTCCATGGCCACGGGGCCATAGCTTGCCCAGGGCCATGCCGCATCGTTCCAGGCGAGCGCTTCGCGCACATCGGCTTCGGACGCGCCGCGCGGCAGGCGGGAGGTGCTGCGCCCGGCCTCGGCCATCTCCATCACCAGGGCCGCGAGGCGGCCATGGCTGGCCAGCGCGGCGGCTGCCTCGCGCTGCAGGCGCTGGTGGTCGGGTGCATCGTGCTGTTCGCCGATCAGCAGCACCTCGGCGGGCGTCAGGCCGTCCCATGGTGCGTTGTCCGCAGGCGTGCGCGGGGAGTGGCTGCAGGCGGCGGCCAGCAGGGCCAGTGCGAGCACGGCGGCGCGTGCGGCGGTCGGCAGGGCGGTGGGAAGGGTGGTCATGCGGCAGGCCTTTCGGTCGTGCGAAAGCGTGGCTCGGGGCGGGTGATGCTACGGGCCCGCCGGACCCGGCTGCGCGCAAACCAGGGACAGGCGCCGGGTTATCCGCTGCATGCCGCGCGGCTTGACGTGCATCAAGCCCGGTGCGCCGGGCCGTTCCTACACTGCGGCCATGCGCAGACCCCTCACGCTGACCACCCGCCTGCTGGCCATCGGCGGCGGCTTCCTGGCCGTGGCCCTGCTGTCCATTGCGCTGACGCTCTGGATCACCTGGCGGCTCGAAGGCGGTGCCGCAGCCGTCAACGAAGCGGGCCGCCTGCGCATGACCATGATGCGCATGGCGCTCGCAGGGCAACTGGAGTCGCCGCAAGCCGTGGCGCCTCTGTCGGAACGGTTCGATGCCAGCCTGGCCCTGTTGCGGCAGGGCGATCCCGGGAGGCCTCTCTTCGTGCCCTGGAACCCGGACACGCTGGCGCGTTTCGACGGCATCCGTGGAGCGTGGCATGCCCTGCGCGATGGCCCGGGTGCGCCCACGGTGCCGCAGGCCGATGCCTTCGTGCAGCAGGTGGATGGCTTCGTGGATGCGATCGAGCAGCAGATGGCGCGGTGGACCGCGGCG
Organism: Paracidovorax konjaci; assembly: GCF_900112675.1. Classification (GTDB taxonomy): domain Bacteria; phylum Pseudomonadota; class Gammaproteobacteria; order Burkholderiales; family Burkholderiaceae_C; genus Paracidovorax; species Paracidovorax konjaci. The sequence goes on from NZ_FOMQ01000006.1 coordinate 144,880, forward strand.
CTGCACCTCTTCCAGCTCGCGATGGTGGCCGTGGCCATTGCCGCGGCCGTGGCCTTCATGGCCGTGAGCCACTGGCTGGTGCTCGCTCCGCTGGCGCGTCTGCAGCAGGCACTCGCGCGCATGGGGCAGGGCGATCTGCGCACGCGCCTGCCCGTGGAGTCGCAGGACGAATTCGGGCAGGTGGCCACCGGCTTCAACCTGATGGCGAATGCGCTGCAATCCTCGCACCAGGACCTGGAGCGCAAGGTGGCGGAGAAGACCTGCCGGCTGGAGGAGCGCAACGCGCGCCTTGCGTCGCTCTACGCGGTGAGCGCCCAGGTCTCCGAGGCCGGCAGCCTCGACGCATTGGCCCGGGGGTTCGTGGAGCGCGTGCGGGAGATCGCGCACGCCGATGCCGCCGCCGTGCGCTGGTCCGACGAGGCCAACGAGCGCTACATGCTGCTGGCGGGCCACGGCCTGCCCGAGTCGATGGCGCAGGGCGAGCATTGCCTGCCCACCGGGGCGTGCCACTGCGGGCAGCCCGAGTCCTCCGCCCGGCTGCGCGTCATCCCCATCCTGCCCAGCGCGCGGCCCGGCATGCCGCACTGCGGCGACGCGGGCTACCAGACGCTGGTGCTGGTGCCCGTGCGCACCCAGCAACGCGTGCTGGGCGAGGTCAACCTCTTCTTCCGGGCGGCCACGGAGGTGGAGCCCGGCATGCGCGAAATGCTGGAGGCCATGGCGAGCCATCTGGCCACGGCGATGGAAGGGCTGCGCGCCACCGCGCTCGAACGCGAGGCCGCCGTGGCGCAGGAGCGGTCCTTCATCGCACGTGAGCTGCACGACTCGATCGCGCAGTCGCTGGCCTTTCTCAAGATCCAGACGCAACTGCTGCGGGACGCGGTCGGCCGTGGCGATACCGGCGCCCGCGACCGCAGCATGGGGGAACTGGATGTGGGCGTGCGCGGCTGCTATGCCGACGTGCGTGAATTGCTCGTGCATTTCCGCACGCGCACCAGCGAGGAGGACATCGAGGCCGCGCTGCGTGCCACGCTCTCCAAGTTCGGCCACCAGACCGGCATCGCGCACACGCTCTCCATGGCAGGGCACGGGCTGCCGCTGGCCCCGGATGTGCAGATCCAGGTGCTGCACATGGTGCAGGAGGCGCTCTCGAACGTGCGCAAGCACTCGGGCGCGCGCCGCGTCGACGTGCGCGTGCAGCGCCATCCGCACTGGCGCTTCGAGGTGGAGGACGACGGCTGCGGGTTCGACCCGGCCGCCGTGCCGCCGGATTCGCTGCACGTGGGCCTGGGCATCATGCGCGAGCGGGCCGATCGCGTCGGCGCGCAGGTGCGCATCGGTGCCACCGCCGGCCGCGGCACGCAGGTCTGCATCGAACTGCCGACCCATCCCGCCAGCCCCGCCGATGCCGGGCCGGCGCCTGCCGCGCGAGCGGCGCGTCCGGTCCCGGCGTTCGCGCCGCTCGCTTGCTGATCCGGCCGCCATGCCGCTCTCCGACACGCCTGTGACCGCGTCGCCTTCCGATGCGCTGCGCTGCGCCGCGGCCGAACCGCTGCGCGTTTTCGTGGTGGACGACCACACGCTCTTCCGCCGCGGCCTGATCGCCTTGCTGGCCCAGTACCCGGCCTTGCGCGTGGTGGGCGAGGCCGGCGATGCGGGCGAGGCGCTGCGGCTGGCGCCGCCGCTCGCTCCCCAGGTGGTTCTGCTGGACCACCACCTGCCGGGAGTGCGTGGCATCGACGCGATCCGCGGGCTGCGCGAGGCGATGCCGCAGGCGCGGGTGCTCATGCTCACGGTGAGCGAAGACGGAGAAGACCTCGCGCAGGCCCTGCGTCAGGGTGCGCAGGGCTACCTTCTCAAGACCATCGAAGGCGATCTGCTGGCCGATGCAATCGCCCGGGCGGCCCGTGGCGAGCCCGTGGTGAGCGCCGAACTGATGGGCAAGCTCGTGGCGGCCTTCCAGGCGCAAGGCGGTCCGCCATCCGATGCGGTAACCGAGGCACCGGGCGCGCCGCCGCCGGACGCCACCCACCAGCCCGAAGCTGCCGAGCCTGCGAGCCCGCTTTCTCCGCGCGAGGAGGACGTGCTGCGGGAAATCGCACGCGGCGCGAGCAACAAGGAGATCGCGCGCGCGCTCGACATTGCGGAGACGACGGTCAAGATCCACGTGCAACACATCCTGCGCAAGCTGGGCCTCAGTTCGCGCGTACAGGCGGCCGTGTACGCGTCGGACCGACAGCGCGTGGCGTGAGCCCTGTCTGGCAAAGCGGCTGGGCCGGCGGTCAGCGCATGGCCGGCGCCGCACCGCGCGCGGCCGCGGCACGCGCACCCAGGTCGAGCGCGCTGCACAGCAGCCAGTAGAGCAGGGCGACGAAGCAGAAGATCTCCGCCGGGGCGATCATTACCCGAGCATTGACCTGCGTGGCGAGGAACGAAAGCTCGTTCACGCCGACGATGTAGGCGAGCGAGCTGTCCTTGATGAGCGTGACCCACTGGTTGATGAAGGACGGCAGCATCATGCGCAGCGCCTGCGGCAGCACCACGTAGCGCAGCGCTCCCCAGCGGGTGAAGCCCATCGCCAGCCCTGCCGTCCACTGCCCGTTGCCCACGCCGCGGATGCCTGCCGCCACGCCGTGGGCCAGGTAGGCGCCGCTCACCAGTGCCAGTGCGGCCATCACCGACAGCACGCCCGGCACGTCGATGCCCAGCCACAACGGCAGCAGGAAGTAGGTCCAGAAGATCAGCATCAGCACCGGAATGGCACGCAGGAAACCCAGCACCGCCACCAGCAGGTGGAGTGCCGGGCCACGCAGCAGCACCAGCAGGATGCCCAGGCCCAGGCCGAGCGCGGCCGAGGCGATGCCCGAACCGGCGCTGAGCAGCAGCGTGAGCAGTGCGCCGCCGGGCGGCCCCTCGGGAAACGTGCCCCAGAGCAGGTAGCCGAGGTCGTTGTGCAGAAACGAGAAGTCCATCATGCCGCCCTGTGCCGGGTGCCCGAGGCCCGCCGCTCCGCGAGGCGGCCGGCGGCCCCCAGCAGCGCAATGGCGAGGATGTAGAGCAGGGTGGCGATGCCGTAGACCTGGAAGGTCTTCCAGGTCTCGGCTTCCACCTGGCGGGCGCGGTACGACAGCTCCATCAGGCCGATGGCCATGCCCAGCGAGGTGTTCTTGAGGATGTTCATGGCCTGGCCGATGAGCGGCGGCGCGGCGATCCGCAGGGCCTGCGGCAGCACCACGTGGCGCAAGGCCTGGCCCGGCGTAAAGCCCAGTGCGAGGGCGGCAGCGCGCTGGCCGCTCGGCACGCCGCGCAGGCCCGAGCGGATGTCCTCGCCCACATAGGCGGCCGAATACAGCACCAGCCCGGCCAAGGCCGCGAGGAACTCGAACGAAGGCCATCGCGCCACCACCGTACCGAACAGAGTCAGCGCATGCGCGCCGTTCAGCCACGCGAGCACGCCCTCGGGCAGCAGCGACGGCAGTCCGAAGTACCAGAACAGCAACTGCACGAGCAGCGGTGTGTTGCGCACCAGGGAGAGGTAGATTCCCGTGACGCGCACGAGTGACGCGCGGCCGCTCTCGCGTGCTGCCGCGAGTGCCGCACCGAGCACGGTGGAGGCGGCGATCACCAGCAGCGAGGACCACAGCGTCATCAGCCAGCCGTCGAGCAGCCAGCCCAGGTAGCGTGGCGCGAGCAGCAGTTCCTGCAGCGCCGAGAAGGAAAGGTCGGTCATCGGCCATGGGCCGCGACGGCCGGGTCCGGTAGGGCGCGGCCGTGGCGGCTGGAAGAAGCGTTGGATGCCAGCGGTGCGCGCCCCATGGCGCGCCAGCCTTCAGGAAGGATCGCCGATCTTGAAGATGCGCTGCAGCGGCGTGGCCGTGCTGGGGCCGAACCAAGCATCGTGGATCTTCTGCGCACGGCCGTCGGCTTCGATGGCGCGCAGCGCTGTGTTCACGGTATCGGTGAGCGCGGTTTCGCCCTTGGGTATGCCCACGCCGATGTAGTCCTGCGAGATCGCGAAGGGCGGGATCTCGTACTTGTCGCGGTCTGGCACGGTGGACAGCAGGCCGATGAGCTTGGGTCCGTCCTGCGAGATGGCCTGCACGTTGCCGTTGCGCAGCGCCGCGAATGCGAAAGGCGTGTCGTCGTAGGCCACCAGCGTGGCCTGCGGGTACTTCTGGCGCAACTGGATCTCGTTGGTGGTGCCCTTGTCCACGCCGATGCGCAGCGCATTCAACTGGTCGGGCGACTTGAGCGTGCCCTTCTTGGCGATGAACTGGGTGCCAGAGGCGAAATAGGGCGTGCTGAAGTTCACGACCTTGGCGCGCTCTTCGGTGATGGTGAAGTTGGCCAGCACCAGGTCCACCTTGCCGGAGGTGAGTAGCGGGATGCGGTTGGCCGGGTTGGTCGGAACGATCTCCAGCTTCACGCCGAGCGCCTTGGCGAGTTCCGCCGCCACGTCCACGTCCAGCCCGACGATCTTGCGGGTCTTGGGATCGACCTGGCCGAACGGTGGGTTGGCGTCGAAGGCGGCCACGCGCACCACGCCGGCCTTCTTGATGTCGCCCAGGCGGTCGGCCCAGGACAGGGTGGATACGGCGGCCAGGGCTGCGAGCAGCACGGCGTTGCGAGGGAGTTTCTGGAGCTGGATTCGGATCATTGGATGGGTCCTCCCGGAGTACAGGTTCTGTGGTGTCTGAGGGCCTGCAGCGTTCCGCCGTGGCGGCGCCGAAGCCCTGGCTGCCGATGATAGGAAGCGCGCCGCGGGCGACATTGGAGGAATCCGGATATCGGTATGCACGGCCGCGCGGCCACCCCTGTGCTAGCGCAGGAGGCATGGGGCATGGCAGGTGCGTGCCTTGTGCATAGTTCTTTCGGAGGATGCGGTGGCGGCAGCGCATCCTCCTTCCGCAGCGGCCCGCCCCCTCCAGCGGAGGATGTGCAGCCCATGCCGTTCGCGGGACCATGCGTCCATGCCCTGCGGACCCACTGCGGGGCTTTCCCAAGGACGAACGCCATGGCCCACGCACGCGCCACAGCCCATGCCCAGGGCGGCAGCAGCCCCCTTCCCGTCTCCGAATCCGCAGCCCGGCCAGCGCACCAGGCCTGGGCGGTGCTCGCCGTGAGCACGCTGGCGTTCACCGTGTGCTTCATGGTGTGGATGATGTTCGGCGTCATCGGCATCCCGATCAAGAAGATGCTGAACCTGAACGCCACGCAGTTCGGGCTGCTCACGGCCATGCCGGTGCTGACCGGCTCGCTGGTGCGCGTGCCGCTCGGCATCTGGACCGACCGCTACGGCGGCCGCATCGTGATGGCCTGCCTGATGGCCGCCACCGTGCCGGCCATCTGGATGATGGGCTATGCCACGCAATACTGGCATTTCCTCACCATCGGCCTTTTCGTGGGGTTGGCGGGTGGCTCGTTCTCGGTGGGCACGCCCTATGTGGCGCGCTGGTTCCCCAAGGCGCGCCAAGGCACGGCCATGGGAATCTACGGGGCGGGAAACTCCGGTGCCGCCGTGAACAAGTTCGTGGCGCCGGCGATCCTCGTCGCCTTCGGATGGGCGGCGGTGCCGCACGCGTACGCGGCCATCATGCTCGGCACGCTGGCGCTCTTCTGGCTCTTCAGCCACAGCGACCCGTCGCACCGGGTTCCCAGCCATGTGACCTTCATCGACCAGTTGCAGGCCTTGAAGGATCCGCGCGTGCTGAAGTACTGCCAGTACTACAGCATCGTGTTCGGCGGCTACGTGGCGCTGTCGCTCTGGATGGTGCAGTACTACGTGGGCGAATACGGCCTGGACATCCGCGTGGCCGCGCTGCTGGCCGCGTGCTTCTCGCTGCCCGGCGGCGTGCTGCGCGCGATCGGCGGCGCGCTCAGCGACAAGTACGGCGCGCACAGCGTGACCTGGTGGGTGCTGTGGGTCTGCTGGGTGTGCCTCTTCCTGCTGTCGTATCCGCAGACCGATTTCACGGTGCTCGCCGTGGACGGGCCGCGCAGCTTCCACATCGGCCTGAACGTGTATGCGTTCACCGGGCTCATGTTCGTGCTGGGCATCGCGATGGCCTTCGGCAAGGCCAGCGTCTTCAAGTACATCAGCGACGACTACCCCGCCAACATCGGCGCGATCAGCGGCATCGTGGGCCTGGCCGGCGGGCTGGGCGGCTTCGTCCTGCCCATTCTTTTCGGCGTTCTCATGGATTGGACGGGCGTGCGGTCGAGCGCCTTCATGCTGATGTACGGCGTGGTCTGGGTGTCGCTGGTCTGGATGTATTTCACCGAAGTGCGGCGCACCGACGTGATGGACGCGCGCGGCGAAGCGGTGGCTCGGTGAACGCGCAACACGAAGAGAGGATTTCCATGCCTGCGACTTCTTCTGGACACACCGCCCGGCAGGGCCGGCTGCTCACGCTCTGGACCCCCGAGGACAAAGCCTTCTGGGAACGCGAGGGCGAGGCCGTCGCGCGCCTCAACCTCTGGATCTCGGTGCCCGCGCTGTTCCTCGCCTTCGCCATCTGGCAGGTGTGGAGCGTGGTTGCCGTGAGCCTGCCCGCGCTGGGCTTCCGCTATTCGACCAACCAGCTTTTCTGGCTGGCCGCCGCGCCCGCGCTGTCGGGTGCCACGCTGCGCATCTTCTACTCGTTCATGGTGCCGGTGTTCGGCGGGCGCCGCTGGACCGCCATCTCCACCGCCTCGCTGCTGGTGCCGGCACTGGGCATCGGCCATGCCGTGCAGGACAACACCACCGGCTATCCCACCATGCTGGCGCTCGCGCTGCTGTGCGGCCTGGGTGGCGGCAATTTCAGCTCCAGCATGGCCAACATCAGCTTCTTCTTTCCGAAGGAGCGCAAGGGGTCGGCGCTGGGCGTGAACGCGGGGCTGGGCAACCTGGGGGTCTCGGTGGTGCAGTTCCTGAGCCCGCTCGTGATCACGGCCGGCGTGTTCGGCGTGCTGGGCGGCGATGCGCAGACCATGGTAAAGAACGGTCAGGCGCAGCAGGTGTGGGCGCAGAACGCGGCCTTCGTCTGGGTGCCCTGGATCGCGCTCGCGTCACTGGCCGCCTGGTTCGGCATGAACGACATCGCGGACGCGCGCGCTTCGTTCGCGGCGCAGGCCGCGATCTTCCGCCGCAAGCACAACTGGATCATGTGCGTGCTGTACCTGGGCACCTTCGGCTCGTTCATCGGTTTTTCCGCGGGCTTTCCTCTGCTCATCAAGAGCCAGTTCCCCGACGTGAACCCGCTCGCCTACGCATGGCTGGGCCCGTTGGTGGGCGCGCTGATCCGGCCCGTGGGCGGATGGCTCTCCGACAAGCTGGGCGGGGCCCGGGTGACGCTCTGGAACTTCGCCGTGATGGCCCTGGCCGTCGGGGGCGTGCTGGCCTTTTTGCCCAAGGGAACGGGCGACTACGCGCTCGCCTTCGGGCCGGCGGAGGGCAGCTTCGCGGGTTTCTTCGCGATGTTCATGGTGCTGTTCCTCACCACCGGCATCGGCAATGGATCCACGTTCCGGATGATCCCCGTGATCTTCCTGAACCTGCGCCTCGCCGAAGTGCGCACGGGCAGTGCCGAGGCCCGCGCCCAGGCCACCCGCGAGGGCAACACCGAAGGCGCCGCAGCCCTGGGCTTCGCGGGCGCGCTGGGCGCCTACGGCGGCTTCTTCATCCCCAAGAGCTACGGCAGCTCGATCGCCGCGACGGGCGGACCGGAGCTGGCGCTCTGGACATTCGCCGCGTTCTACGCGCTGTGTATCGGCATCACCTGGTGGTACTACGCGCGCCGCCATGCAGAAATGCCCTGCTAGAGCAAGGAACGCACCCCCTGAGCCGCCTTTGGCGCCTTCCCCCTCTCCTGCGGGAGGGGGACGCACCCGGTGGCCTGGCAAGCCAGTTCCACGGGTGCCCTGGCTTTGGCCGCGCCGGTTTTACCCGCTGTGGAGACGGCCGGTGCGATGGATCACCGGATAACGCAAATGCATTTCAAGGAACCACGATGAGTCACTTTCTCGACCGCCTCACGTACTTCAGCCAGCCGCGCGAATCGTTCGCCGATGGCCATGGCCAGGTCAACGGCGAAGACCGCACCTGGGAAGACGCCTACCGCAACCGCTGGGCGCACGACAAGACCGTGCGCTCCACCCACGGCGTGAACTGCACGGGCTCCTGCTCGTGGAAGATCTACGTCAAGGGCGGGATCGTCACCTGGGAAACCCAACAGACCGACTACCCGCGGACGCGCTGGGACATGCCCAACCACGAGCCGCGGGGCTGCGCGCGGGGCGCAAGCTACAGCTGGTACCTCTACAGCGCCAACCGCGTGAAATACCCCATGGTGCGCGCACGGCTGCTGCAGGCCTGGCGCGAGGCACGCGCCACGCTCGCGCCCGTGGAGGCCTGGGCCTCCATCGTCGGCAACGAGGCCACGCGCCAGAGCTACCAGCGCATGCGCGGCCTGGGCGGCTTCGCGCGCTCGACCTGGGACGAGGTCAACGAGATCGTGGCGGCGTCCAACATCCATACCATCCAGCGCCACGGGCCCGACCGCATCATCGGCTTCTCGCCCATTCCCGCGATGTCGATGGTGAGCTACGCGGCCGGATCGCGCTATCTGAGCCTGATCGGCGGCGTGTGCATGAGCTTCTACGACTGGTACTGCGACCTGCCGCCCTCCAGCCCGCAGGTCTGGGGCGAGCAGACCGACGTGCCCGAATCGGCCGACTGGTACAACGCCGGCTACATCATCGCCTGGGGCTCCAACGTTCCGCAGACGCGCACGCCGGACGCCCACTTCTTCACCGAGGTGCGCTACAAGGGCACGAAGACGGTGGCCGTCACGCCCGATTATTCCGAGGTCGCCAAGCTGGCCGACATCTGGATGAACCCCAAGCAGGGCACCGACGCGGCCGTGGCCATGGCCATGGGCCACGTGATCCTGCGGGAGTTCTACTTCCCCGAGCAGGGCGAGCGCAGCGCCTACTTCGACGAATACGTGCGCCGCTACACCGACATGCCCATGCTCGTGACCTTGCGCGAGCACACGCTTGCAGACGGCAGCGTGGTGCGGGTGCCCGACCGCTATGTGCGCGCCAGCGATTTCGCGGACCGGCTGGGGCAGGACAACCACCCCGACTGGAAGACGGTCGCGTTCGATGAGCACGGCGGCGCGGTGTGTCCCCAGGGCGCCATCGGGTTCCGCTGGGGGCCGGACGGGCGTGCAGACCAGGGCCAATGGAACCTGGAAGACAAGGACGCGCGCACCGGCGCCCCCGTGCGGCTGCGGCTGTCGCTGATGGAGGCCGGCCCGCAGGAGGCGCAGGGCTGGGAGACGGCGCAGGTCGGTTTTCCTTACTTCGGCGGCATTGCCAGTGCGCATTTCCCTTCCAACGTGCAGTCCGATGTGATCGCGCGCACCGTGCCCGTGCGGCGGCTGTCCACCGTGGATGCCGATGGCACGGCGCGTGAGCTGCTGGTGGCCACCGTGTTCGACCTGCAGGTGGCGCATTACGGCGTTGCGCGCGGATTGCCCGGCGAGAACGCGGCCGCCAGCTACGACGACGACACCCCCTACACGCCCGCGTGGCAAGAGAAGATCACCGGCACGCCGCGCGCGCAGGTGATCGCGGTGGCGCGCCAGTTCGCCGAGAACGCGCACCAGACCCGCGGGCGCTCGATGGTCATCATCGGTGCGGCGATGAACCACTGGTACCACTGCGACATGAACTACCGGGGCATCATCAACATGCTCATGATGTGCGGCTGCATCGGCCAGAGCGGTGGTGGCTGGGCGCACTACGTGGGCCAGGAAAAGCTGCGCCCTCAGACGGGCTGGACGGCCCTGGCCTTCGCGCTGGACTGGATTCGCCCGCCGCGCCAGCAGAACTCCACCAGCTTTTTCTATGCGCACACCGACCAGTGGCGCTACGAGAAGCTCGGCGTGGAGGAGGTGCTGTCGCCCCTGGCCGACCGCGCGCAGTTCGGCGGCAGCATGATCGACTACAACGTGCGTGCCGAACGCATGGGCTGGCTGCCTTCGGCGCCGCAACTGAAGACCAACCCGCTGCAGGTGGTGCGCGATGCCGAGGCCGCGGGCATGGATCCGAAAGCCTACGCCGTGCAGGCCCTGAAGAGCGGCCAGCTCAAGATGAGCTGCACCGACCCGGACCACCCCGACAACTGGCCGCGCAACATGTTCGTGTGGCGGTCGAACATCCTGGGATCGTCGGGCAAGGGGCATGAATACTTCCTCAAGCACTTGCTGGGCACGCGCAACGGCGTGCAGGGCAAGGACCTGGGCGCAGGCGATGCCAAGCCCAGTGAGGTGGCGTGGCATGCGCAGGCGCCCGAGGGCAAGCTGGACCTGCTGGTCACGCTCGACTTCCGCATGAGCACGACCTGCCTCTATTCGGACATCGTTCTGCCGACGGCCACCTGGTACGAGAAGAACGATCTCAACACCAGCGACATGCATCCCTTCATCCATCCGCTCTCCACGGCGGTGGACCCGGCCTGGCAGTCGCGCAGCGACTGGGATATCTACAAGGGCTTTGCCCGCACCTTCAGCGCGCTGGCGCCGGGCCACCTGGGCGTGGAGCGCGATCTGGTGCTCACGCCGATCGCGCACGACACGCCCGGCGAACTGGCCCAGCCCTTCGGCGTTGCCGACTGGACACGCGGCGAATGCGATCTCGTGCCCGGCAAGACCGGTCCGCAGATGGGTGTGGTGGAGCGCGACTACCCCAACCTGTATCGCCGCTTCACCGCGCTGGGGCCCCTGATGGAGAAGGTGGGCAACGGCGGCAAGGGCATCGGCTGGGATACGAAGGACGAGGTGCAACAGCTGCGCGAACTCAATGGTGCCGTGGCCGCGCCCGGGCCGACGCAGGGCATGCCGCGCGTCGAATCCGACATCGACGCCTGCGAGGTGATCCTGCAGCTCGCGCCCGAGACCAATGGCCACGTGGCCGTGAAGGCCTGGGACGCGCTGGGCCGGCAGACGGGCCGTGACCATACCCATCTGGCACTGCACCGCGAGGACGAGAAGATCCGCTTCCGCGACGTGCAGGCGCAGCCGCGCAAGATCATCAGCTCGCCCACCTGGAGCGGGCTGGAGAGCGAGAAGGTCAGCTACAACGCCGGCTACACGAACGTGCATGAGCTGATCCCATGGCGCACCCTGACGGGCCGCCAGCACTTCTACATCGACCACCCGTGGATGCTCGCGTTCGGCGAGGGCTTCAGCAGCTACCGCCCCCCGGTGGACCTGAAGGCCACTGCCGAGGTGCAAGGCCGCAAGCCCAATGGCAACCCGGAAATCGCACTGAACTTCATCACGCCGCACCAGAAGTGGGGCATCCACTCCACGTACACCGACAACCTGCTCATGCTCACGCTGAGCCGTGGCGGGCCCTGCGTGTGGATCAGCGAGGACGATGCGAAGCGCGCGCAGATCGAGGACAACGACTGGATCGAACTCTTCAACGCCAACGGCGCGCTCACCGCCCGCGCGGTGGTGAGCCAGCGCGTGAAGCCCGGCATGGTGATGATGTACCACGCGCAGGAAAAGATCGTGAACACCCCGGGTTCGGAAGTGACCGGCACGCGTGGCGGCATCCACAACTCGGTGACCCGCGTTGTGCTCAAGCCCACCCACATGATCGGCGGCTATGCGCAGCTGAGCTACGGCTTCAACTACTACGGAACGATCGGCACCAACCGCGACGAGTTCATCGTGCTGCGCAAGATGAACCGCGTGGACTGGCTCGACACCCCCGTCGCGGACCAGCTCGTCCGCCCCACGCTGGACCAGGGAGAAACCGCATGACCCCCACCCCCACGATGAAGAAGACCACGGCCGGCCACGGAGCCGGCGGCAAGGAGGCCGCATGAAAGTCCGCGCACAGATCGGCATGGTGCTCAACCTGGACAAGTGCATCGGCTGCCATACCTGTTCCGTCACCTGCAAGAACGTGTGGACCAGCCGTCCCGGCATGGAGTACGCCTGGTTCAACAACGTCGAGTCCAAGCCCGGCATCGGCTACCCCAAGGATTGGGAGAACCAGGACCGCTGGAACGGTGGCTGGGTGCGCCGCGCCGATGGCTCCATCGCTCCGCGCCAGGGCGCGAAGTGGAAGCTGCTGATGAAGATCTTCGCCAACCCCCACCTGCCGGAGATCGACGACTACTACGAACCCTTCACCTACGACTATGCGCACCTGCAGTCCGCGCCCGAGATGAAGGCCGCGCCCACGGCGCGCCCGCGCAGCCTCATCACCGGGCAGCAGATGGACAAGATCGTCTGGGGGCCGAACTGGGAGGAAATCCTGGGCGGCGAGTTCTCCAAGCGCAGCAAGGACAAGAACTTCGACGACATCCAGAAGGACATGTACGCGCAGTTCGAGAACACCTTCATGATGTATTTGCCGCGCCTGTGCGAGCACTGCCTCAACCCGGCGTGCGTGGCCTCGTGTCCTTCGGGATCGATCTACAAGCGCGAGGAAGACGGCATCGTCCTCATCGACCAGGACAAGTGCCGCGGCTGGCGCATGTGCGTCTCGGGCTGCCCCTACAAGAAGATCTACTACAACTGGAAGAGCGGCAAGGCCGAGAAGTGCATCTTCTGCTACCCGCGCATCGAATCGGGGCAGCCGACGGTGTGCTCCGAGACCTGCGTGGGCCGCATCCGCTACCTGGGCGTGCTGCTGTACGACGCGGACCGCATCGCCGAGGCCGCCAGCGTCGAGCGCGACCGCGATCTCTACCGCGCACAGCTCGACATCTTCCTGGACCCGAACGACCCCGAGGTGATCGCGCAGGCACGCATCGACGGCATCCCCGATGCCTGGATGGAAGCCGCCCGCCGCAGCCCGGTCTACAAGATGGCCGTGGACTGGAAGGTGGCCCTGCCGCTGCACCCCGAGTACCGCACGCTGCCGATGGTCTGGTACGTGCCGCCGCTGTCGCCCATCAGCGCCGCCGCCAACGCCGGGCATGTGGGCGCCAACGGGCTGATTCCCGACGTGGGGCAACTGCGCATCCCGGTGCAGTACCTCGCCAACCTGCTCACCGCCGGTGACACGGCGCCCGTGGTGCGCGCGCTCGAACGCATGCTGGCCATGCGCGCCTTCCAGCGCGCCAGGCACGTGGAGCACCGCATCGACCTCGACGTGCTCGCCCAGGTCGGCCTCACGCAGGCCGAGGTGGAAGACATGTACCAGACCATGGCCATCGCCAACTATGAAGACCGCTTCGTCATTCCCACCACGCACCGCGAATACGCCGAAAACGCCTTCAACGTGCGCGGCGGCTGCGGCTTCAGTTTCGGCAACGGATGTTCGGATGGCGTGAGCGACGTGAGCCTGTTCGGTGCCGAGAAGAAGCGCACCATTCCGATCAAGGCGGGGGTCTGACATGGGTACCACCACCACCGACTCTCGCACCGGGCCGACCGCCCCCGCCGCTGTGCGCGGGCGCCACCCGGGCAGCGCCACGCTGCGCATACTCGCCGCCCTGCTGGATTACCCCGGCAGCGCGCTGCGCAGCCACCTTGCGGAGCTGCCCCAGCTGCTCGCGGCCGACGCCGTGCTGGCCGCGCCGCGCCGCGCGCAGATCGGCCGCCTGCTGGACCTGCTCTCGCAAGGCGACCCGCTGGATGCAGAAACCGCCTATGTGGAGCTGTTCGACCGTGGCCGTGCCACCTCGCTGCACCTCTTCGAGCACGTGCATGGCGACTCCCGCGACCGCGGACCGGCCATGATCGACCTGGGCGAGACCTATGCGCGCGCCGGGCTGCTGCTGCGTGAGGACGAGTTGCCCGACTATCTGCCGGCGGTGCTGGAGTTCGTCTCCACCCAGCCGCCGCGCGAAGCCCGCTCTTTCCTCCGCGAGATCGCGCATCTGCTGGCCGCCATCCACGCCGCGCTGGTCCAGCGCGGCAGTGCGCAGGCAGCGCCTTATACGCAGGCCTACGCCGCCGTGTTCGCGGCGCTGCTGGAGCTTGCCGGGCGCCCCGTCCCCGATGCACCCGCGCCGCACGCAGCAAATCCCGCCGAGCCCGGCATCGACGAAAGCTGGACCGAGCCCGCCGCATTCGACGGCTGCTCGAACCTCGGCCAGGCCCGGGCGGGCCAACCCCAGCCCATTCGCATCGTCCGCGCCGGACCGGCCCATGCCGCAGGCGCATCCCAAGGAGCGAAACCATGAGCGCCGCCCTGCACGACTTCCTCTTCCAGGTGTACCCCTATGTCTGCTTCACCGTCTTCGTGGTGGGGAGCCTGGTCCGCTTCGACCAGAACCAGTATTCGTGGAAGAGCGATTCCTCGCAGATGCTGCGCTCTGGCCTGCTGCGCTGGGGCAGCAACCTGTTCCACTTCGGCGTGCTGTTCCTTTTCTTCGGCCACATGGTGGGGCTGTTCACGCCGCACAGCGTGTACGGGGTCTTCATGAGCGCCTCCACCAAGCAGATGCTGGCCGTTTCGGCCGGTGGCGTGGCAGGCGCGATGTGCTTCGCCGGCCTCACCATGCTGCTGTGGCGCCGGCTGTTCGATCCGCGCATCCGCCACACGAGCCATGCGACCGATATCGCGGTGCTCGTGGTGCTGTGGGTGCAACTGGTCGTCGGGCTCGTCACGCTGCCGTACTCGCTGCACCACACGGACGGCAGCGTGATGCTGATCCTGGCCGACTGGGCGCAGCGCATCGTCACGCTGCGGCCTGTGGATGCTTCCGCCCTGGCGGGGCTGCCGTGGCCGTTCCTCTTTCACATCGTGTTCGGCATGACGATCTTCCTGCTCTTTCCGTTCAGCAGACTGGTGCATGTGTGGAGCGGCTTCGGCGCCGTGGCCTACCTGTTCCGGTCGCCGCAGATCGTGCGGGCCCGGCGCCTGAACGTGCCGGCAGGCCAGAACTTGCCGGGCCAGCCCAGTGCCGTGCCGTCGCCCGACGTGGCCCGTGCCATCGACAACCCGCGCGCCACGCGCTGAACGCAACGATCCCGGAGGTTCCCATGTCCTGTACCTGCCAAGATTCCCCGCAGTCCAGCGGATGCTGCGGCTCCGGCGCCAGCCTGGATTCCGGGTTCGAGTCCGGCCTGGAGCCCAACTTCGGCGCCGGGTCGGGTTGTCCGGCGCCTGCGGTCGAAGGGCCGGTCGCATCGGTCAACGGCATCGCACTCAACCGCCCCACCGATGTACCTGACGCCGATGTCCTGCGCCAGCGCGCCTGCACCGAGCTGCTCCGCCAGGCAGCGCAGCGCGCCGGCCTGCTGCCGGCCGATGACCTGCCTGCCGACGACGGCACCACGTCCGAAGCCGCGACGCAGGCGATCGAATCACTGCTGGAGCAGGCGCTGGCCGTGCCCGAGCCGTCCGACGAGGCATGCCGCCGCCACTATGGCGCGCACACCGGGCGCTACCGCGACGGCGAGCGTGTGCACCTGCGCCATGTGCTCTATGCGGTAACCCCTGGCGTGGATGTGCAGCGCCTGCGCGGGCGCGCCGAGGAGACATTGCTGCGACTGCGCTGCGCGCATGATGGCGGCGAGTCGTTCGCGCGGGCTGCCCGGGAGTCGTCCAACTGCCCCACCGGCGTGGAGGGTGGCGACCTGGGCTGGCTGGGCCGCGAGGACTGCGCGCCCGAGTTCGCCCGCGAGGTCTTCGGCGCGCAGGAGGTCGGCGTGCTGCCGCGCCTCGTGCACAGCCGGTTCGGGCTGCATGTGGTCGAAGTGGTGTCGCGCGATGCCGGCCGCCAGCGCGGTTTCGGCGAAGTGCGCGCAGCGGTCGCGTCGGCACTGCGCCAGCAGGCCTGGGTGAATGCGCTGCGGCAGTACCTCCAGGTGCTCGCAGGCGACGCCGTGCTGGAAGGTGTCGCGCTGGACGGCGCGTCCACGCCGCTCGTGCAATAGCGTTATTCCGGAACGGCCTTCACTGCCATGCCCGACGAGCTGCTGCAGCGCCTGCGGCGTTTTCACGACGATGCGTTCCCGCGCTACCGCCAGCGGTTCCAGGACCTGGTGGCGCAGGGGCAGCGGCCGACCACGCTCTTCATCGGCTGCTCCGACTCGCGCCTCGTACCGCACCTGCTCACCGGCGCGGGGCCGGGGGAGTTGTTCCTCGTGCGCAACGTGGGTGCCTTCGTGCCGCCCTACGACGGCTCGCGCGGCCACCACGGCACGGCCGCGGCCATCGAATACGCGGTGCTGGGCCTGGAGGTGCGCCGCATCGTCGTCTGCGGGCATAGCCACTGCGGCGCCGTCAAGGCGCTCTATGGCGAGGTGCCTGCCGAGGCCCTCAACCTGCAGCGCTGGCTCGAACTCGGCCGGGAGGCCGTGCTGCCGGTGCAGCCCACGCCCGAAGCGATGCGCCGCACCGAGCAGCGCGCCGTGGTGCTGCAGCTCGAACGGCTCATGGACTACCCGATGGTGCGGCGGCGCGTGCAGGCCGGCGCATTGAGCCTGCATGGCTGGCACTACGTGATCGAAGAGGGCGAAGTGCATGTCTTCGACCTGGAGCAAGCCGGTTTCGTGGCCGCTTCCAGCGCAGACCACAGCGGAACCGGGCCCTATGCGCCCTACGTCGAACACGACGGCCAAGTCCTTTGCGACGGAGTTGACATAGCCCAGGGCGGTGGTCCGGCGGAGGAGTAAAAAGGCGGTTTCGCCGTGCTCCGGCGCTTGTGCGCGCCCTCCTCAGGAAGCCTGGAAACCCATGCAACGCGACCCGATTGCCTCCCTTGCGCCCGGTGCGGCGCCGTCCCTGCCCGAGCAGCCGATCAGCCTCGACGTGCTGCGCGAGAAATACCTCAAGCCCGGCGAGACCGACGCCGAGACGCTCTACCGCCGCGTGGCGCGCGCCCTGGCCTCGGTGGAGGCGCCGGAGCTGCGCGAGGGCATCGAGGCCCGCTTCCTCGACAACCTGCGTGCGGGCGCCATCGGCGCGGGCCGCATCATGAGCGCCGCAGGCACCGACATCCAGGCCACGCTCATCAACTGCTTCGTGCAGCCGGTGGGCGACTGCATCCAGGGATTCGACGAAGGGGGCTACCCGGGCATCTACGAGGCCCTGCGCGAGGCCGCGGAAACCATGCGCCGCGGCGGCGGGGTGGGCTACGACTTCTCGCGCATCCGGCCGCGGGGCGCGGAGGTGAAGGGCACGGCCTCGATGGCCTCGGGCCCGTGCAGCTACATCAACGTGTTCGACCAGTCCTGCGCCACGGTGGAGAGCGCGGGCGCGCGCCGGGGCGCACAGATGGGTGTGCTGCGCATCGACCACCCGGACGTGCTGGACTTCATCACCGCCAAGCGCACGCCGGGCCGCTGGAACAACTTCAATGTCTCCGTCGGCGTGCCGGACGCCTTCGTGCAGGCCGTGCTGGACGATGCCCCCTGGGACCTCGTCCACCCCGCACGCCCCGGCGCCGCCCTGCGCGAGGAGGGCGCCCGGCAGCGTGCCGATGGCCAGTGGGTCTACCGCACGCTGCCCGCGCGCGAACTGTGGGACACCATCATGCGATCGGCCTACGACTTCGCCGAGCCGGGCATCCTCTTTCTCGACCGCGTCAACACCGACAACAACCTGGCGTACTGCGAGAGCATTGCCGCCACGAACCCCTGCGGCGAGCAACCGCTCCCCTCCTACGGCTGCTGCGACCTCGGCCCCATCATCCTGCCGCGCTTCGTGCGCCACCCGTTCGGGTTGGCCGGTGCGCCGGTGTTCGACTTCGAGGCTTTCGAGGCCAGCGTTGCCACGCAGGTGCGCGCGCTCGACAACGTGCTGGATGTCACCTTCTGGCCGCTGCCGCAGCAGCGGGCGGAGTCGGCGGCCAAGCGGCGCATCGGCGTGGGCTTCACGGGGCTGGGCAACACGCTGAGCATGCTGTGCCTGCGCTACGACAGCGATGCGGGCCGCGCATTCGCCGCGCGCATTGCCGAATGCATGCGCGACGCGGCCTACGCGGCCTCGGTGGCTCTGGCGCAGGAGAAGGGGGCCTTCCCGAAGTTCGATGCGGACGGCTATCTGGCACCGGGCACTTTCGCCAGCCGCCTGCCCGCGGCCCTGCAGGCGGAGATCCGCTCGCATGGCATCCGCAACAGCCACCTGCTGTCCATCGCGCCCACGGGCACCGTGAGCCTGGCCTTCGCCGACAACGCTTCCAATGGCATCGAGCCGCCGTTCTCATGGACCTACACGCGCAGGAAGCGCGAGGCCGATGGCAGCACGAGCCAGTACGCGGTGGAAGACCATGCATGGCGCCTCTACCGCGCACTGGGCGGCGATGTGGACGCGCTGCCCGACTATTTCGTGAGCGCGCTGCAAATGCCGGCCGGCGAGCACATCGCGATGATGGAGACCGTGCAGCCGTTCATCGACACGGCCATCTCCAAGACCGTGAACGTGCCGGCCGACTACCCCTACGAGGATTTCAAGAACCTCTACCTGCACGCCTGGCGGGCACGGCTCAAGGGGCTGGCCACCTACCGGCCCAATGCGATCCTGGGCGCGGTGCTGGAAGCCGCCGCGCCCGTGCCGGCGCCTGCGCCCGCCGAAGCAGCCAGTGCGGCCGCCGCGCCGGCAGCGCCCGCCGCGGACCCCATGCGCACGGTCATCGAGAGCCGCCCCAAGGGCGCCCTGTCGGCCGTGGCCGAGAAGGTCGAGTACTGGACGCAGGAAGGCCACAAGACGCTCTACCTCGTCGTCTCGTTCCTGCCCGTCCCGCAGGCGGATGGCCACGGGACGGTGGACCGCGCGATCGAATTCTTCATGCCGGTGGGCCAGAGTGGCGAATCGCAGCAGTGGATCACTTCCAGCATGCGGCTGCTTTCGCTCGCCGCCCGCGGCGGGTTCCTGGAGCGTGCGCTCAGCGACATGCGCAAGGTGGCGTGGGACCGCGGCCCCGTGCGGCTGGGAACGCACCTGCGGGCCGACGGCGCCCGCGTGCCGCTGTGGCACGACTCCGAGGTGGCTGCGCTGGGCTATGCGGTGCAGAACATCCTGGCGCAGCGCGCCGCCGCAGTGGCCGGGCCCATGCACCAGCAGGAGCTTCCGCTGGATGCACCCGCCGTGGCAGCCGGCCTGCCGCCCGCGATGGCCGGCCGCAAATGCCCCGAATGCGGCGCGCACGCCGTGATCCGCAAGGATGGCTGCGATTACTGCACGCAATGCGGACACCTGGGCAGCTGCGGTTGATGCCCGGGCCGGCAACCTGCGGGTTGCCGGGCAGGCTCAGGGCGCATCGGGGTTGGCATGCGCCTGGATCAGGCGCTGCCGCAGCGCATCGGCCGTGGGGCCCAGCACGCGGTCCCGACGCTGCAGCAGGCCCAGGGTGCGCCACGGCGCAGGCGCCGTGAGCGGCACACCGCAGACCTGCGGATGGGCCTGTGGCAGAGCCAACTGCGGGATCACCGCCATGCCCAGGCCCGCCTCCACCAACGCCAGCGCGCCGGTCACGTGGTTGCATTCGTACCAGGCCAGGGGGCGTTCGGGCAGCTCCGCCATGACCTGGTCCAGCAGCAGGCGGTTGCTGCTGTGGTGCGACACCGACACCAGGCGCTGCCCCGCCAGTTCCGCCCAGGCGATTTCCTTGCGGTCCGCCCAGCGGTGGCTGCGGGGCATGGCCAGCACGTAGCGTTCGCGCGTCAGTGTCTCGAATCGGAGGGCCGGTTCCTGGCTGCCGGTGAAGCTGAGCCCGAAATCCGCGTCGCCCCGCAGGACCGCGTCCAGCACCTGGCGGGCGTTTTCGTCGATCACGTGCACCTGCACCTCGGGCTGCGCCACGGCAAACGCGCGCAGGACGCGGGGCAGCAGGTGGTTGGCCACCGATGGGATGCACGCGACGGTCACGCGCCCGCGGCGCAGCCGGGCCTGGTCGCCCACTCGCTGGGCGGCCTCATCCAGGCCCGCCAGGGCGGCGCGCGCCTCGGTCAGGAACTCCTGGCCCACGGCTGTCAGTTCCACGCGCCGTGTCGTGCGGTCCAGCAGCCGGGCTCCCAGCGCGGCTTCCAGGCGCTCCACGCGCCGGCTCAGGGCCGGCGCCGACAGGCACAGGGCTTCCGCCGCCAGCCGGAAGCTGGACTTTTCGGCCGTGGCCACGAACGCCAGCAGCTCTCCCATGTCGAATTTGATGCGCTGCACGCAAGAGTCTCGCCGGAAATTGCAATTCACAGATTATTACGGCCTGCCTAGGATGCGACTTTCTGCAGAGCCGACCCCAGTTTCGGCCGCTTCCGGAGACAACATGCAAAGACGCCCCCTGATCGTGGCTGCCGCCGTCCTGGCCAGCCTTTCCCTGGCCTCCACCGCCGCGCAGGCCCAGGACTTTCCCCCCAAGAAGCCCGTGACGATGGTGGTTGGCTTCGCCGCGGGGGGCTCGGCAGACATCGCTGCCCGCATCATCGCCAAGAAGCTGGGCGAGAACATCGGGCAAAGCGTCGTGGTGGACAACAAGCCCGGAGCGGGCGGCAACCTGGCCCATGCGCAGGTGGCCAACGGCCCGGCCGACGGATCGGTGCTGCTGTTCGGCTCCATCGGGCCCCTGAGCATCTCGCCCCACTTCATGAAGGTCGGCTACGACCCGCTCAAGGACCTGGCGCCCATCACGATGGGCGTGAGCTTCCCCAATGTGCTCGTGGTGCCCGCCAGCACCGGCATCAAGACGCTGGGTGAATTCGTGGCCAAGGCCAAGCGCGAACCCGGCAAGCTGGACTTCGCATCCACGGGCCCCGGATCGGCCGCCCATCTTGCGGGCGAACTGCTCAACGACGTGGCCAAGATCGACACGGTGCACGTGCCCTACAAGGGCGGCGCACCGGCGCTGCAGGACGTACTGGGCGGGCGCCTGGCGTCCTTCTACGCGGCTCCGCCGACGGCCCTGCCGCACATCGAAGCGGGCAAGCTCGTGCCGCTGGCCACCACCGGTCTGGCGCGGCCGTCGTACCTGCCCAACGTGCCCACGGTGGCCGAGACCTACCCGGGCTTCAATGCCACCAATTGGTATGCCTTCGTGGCATCGGCCAAGACGCCCAAGCCGCTGCTGGACCGCTGGAACACCGAACTCGTCAAGGTGCTCAACACGCCGGAAGTGCGGGACAACCTGCTCAAGCACGGCCAGACCGCCACGCCCGGCACCCGCGAGGAACTGGGCAGGTTCATCGCGGCCGAGTACGAGAAATGGGGCCGCATCATCCGCGAGCGCAAGATCACCGCGGACTGATGCGCCCGTGCTGCAGCACACCACGAAAAGCACCAGGAGACATCGAATGCAGCCTTCCGCACCGGCTTGCGCCGCCGCACCCACCGCCGCTCCGGCCCTGCGCCGCCGCTTCCTCGGAACCCTGCTGGGCACCGCCCTCGGACTGGCCCTGGCCTGGGGCGGCCCCGCGCAATCCACTGCCCAGGCGGCGGAAATCCGCGTCATCACCTCCGGAGGGTTCTCCGCCGCCTACGACCAGCTGGTGCCGCTGTACGAGCAGGCCACGGGGCACAAGGTGGTCACCGCGCGCGGCGCGTCGATGGGCAATGCATCCGACTCCATCCCCAGCCGCATGGCCCGGGGCGAGCGTTTCGACGTGGTCATCCTGGCCGACACGGGCCTCGATGCGCTGACCGCCCAGGGCAAGGTCGAGGCGGGCAGCCGCGTGGACCTGGCCCGGTCGATGATCGGCATGAGCGTGCGCAAGGGCACGCCCGTGCCCGACATCAGCAGCGTGGACGCCCTGCGGCAGACGCTGCTGAACGCGAAGTCCATCGCCTATTCCGCCAGTGCCAGCGGCACCTACCTCTCGGGCGAGCTGTTCCAGCGGCTGGGTGTGGCGGAGCAGATGAAGGGCAAGGCCACCAGGATCCTCAGCGAGCGCGTGGGTGCCGTGGTGCTGCGTGGCGATGCCGAGATCGGCTTCCAGCAGGTCAGCGAACTGCTGCCCTTCAAGGAACTGGTGTTCGTGGGCCCGTTGCCCGACGAAGTGCAGCAGCGCGTGTTCTTCTCGGCCGGCGTGGCCGTGGGCGCGCAGGAGCCCGAGGCGGCGCGCCACCTGATCCGCTTCCTGGCGGCGCCGGCGGCGGCGTCCATCGTGCGCAGCACCGGCATGGAGCCTGCCGCCGCGCGCTGAGGCGGCTGCGGCCGGGGGGGCTTGCGCTGCGGAGTTGCGCAGCCCGGGGCCGCGCCGTCACCTTGGGATGCGCTCCATGGAGGCGGCAGCAGTTGCTTCGCATGGCGCGCGAACCGCTTCGCAAGCTGTCGGCCCGGCTTTCGGAGGGGACCTAAAGTGGATCGACGGGCGTGCTGCGCTCCGGTATCTGTAAGGACCCCACGCATGTTCTCGAACAACGGAAAGATCGGCGCGCAACGCTTCGTTCCCGCCGATCGGCCTCCGGCCCAGGGCGAGGCCCGGCCGGGCACCGGCACACCCACGCCGCGCCACGGGGGCATGCTCCAGGGCGATGGCCGACTGAGCGGCCTGACGTCGCCCCAGCGGCAGCGTGCGCCGTCCGGCCGGCCCGGCAGCGACGCGGCAGGGCACCACATGCCGGCTTCGATGCGGCAGCAGCCGAGGGCGCAACTGCCGGCCCACCGCCACGGCCCCGAGAGCCCGACGCCAATGTCCCGCGGCGGTGGATCTCTGTTCACCCATGCGCCGCCGGGACCGGCCATGCCCGGGTCCATCGAAGATTCCTTCTCACGCTTCTCCCTGCACGGGCAGGGCAGTGGGCAGGGGCCTGTCCACGGCGACCGCTATGGACAGCCACACCATGCACATTCCCACCCCGGGCGGGACGCTTTTGCGGGGGCCCTGTACCACCCGGCCCACTCGGCATCGGCGGACCACGCACTGCGTCCCTCCTGGGGCAACACGCCGCATCCGTCCGGGACTTTCGAAAGCCATGCACCGTATCCATCGGCCCACCACCCGATAGGTGCAGGGCTGCCGCAGCCCGCGCCGCACTGGACGGACAGTCTGAAGAAAGAAAGCCTGGACGACTGGTTTGCCAAGAAAGATGGCGCCCGGGGGCAGCCGGGCATGTCGCCGCACGCCCACTCGACGCCGCCGCACAGCCCCCGTGCGGGCGGGCCTTGGGCTCCATCGGCTCCGCCATGGAACCCGGCGCCACCGGACCTGCACGGGGCCCCGCTTCCGCAGCCACGGGAGCCGCACTGGACGGACCATCTGGAGAAAGAAAGCCTGGACGACTGGCTCGCCGAGAAAGACTGGGGCCGGGACCTGTCGGGCACGGAGTCGGTAGGCGACTGGGCCCTGCAGAAGGAATTCGGCCGCGATCTCTCAGGCACGGAATCGGTGGCCGACTGGGCCATGCAAAAGGCCTTCGGTCGCGATCTCTTGGGCACCGAATCGGTCGCGCACTTTGCCTGGCGTCAGGATGTGGGCCTGACGTACGGAGCACCGCCGCTGCCGGCCGGGGGCTTGTACGCATCGCCCCCGCACTCGCCGCAGTACGGCGCAGCGCTGCCTCCCTGGCATGCGCCGGCCGCTCACGGCCACAGCCGCAATTCGGTGACACAGGCGACCGATGAAGCACTGCGGATGATGGAGCAGACCATGCGCGCCCAACAGTCCGCGATGCACCAGGGCCGTGAGCACTGGCGGTCCTGAGCCGGCGAATGCGGCTTCTCGCGCCGCCATGCCGGGGCCGCGCGGCTCCGGCTCACTCCGCCGCGTGGCACACCGCTTCGATGTTGTGCCCGTCCGGGTCGCGCACGAACGCACCGTAGTAATTCGGGTGGTAGTGCGGCCGCAAGCCCGGTGCGCCGTTGTCGGTACCGCCCGCGGCCAGCGCCGCGGCATGGAACGCGTCCACCGCGGCGCGGCTGGCGGCGCGGAAGGCCACGTGGATGGTGGGGCGGTTCGGGCCGCCGCTGCCGATCCAGAAATCGGTCTTCGGCGGCTCGCCGAAGCCGGCCATGTCGGTGCTGCCCGTCATGGCGGCGCTCACTTCCATGAGCAGGCGGTAGCCGAGCGGCGCGAGCGCCTGGGTGTAGAACGCCTTGCTGGTCTCGAAGTCGGAGACGGCGATGCCGGTGTGGTCGATCATTCCAATGTCCTTTCTGGCGGGTGAGAAGGGGTGTCCGGAGCGGTGCTGCGGCAGGCGGTGCGCTGCTATCGCAGCCCGAGCCGTGCGAGCTTCTTGATGAGGCCCACGCGCGAGATGCCCAGGCGCCGTGCGGCCTCGGACTGGTTGCCGCCGCAGGCCTGCAGCGTATCCCGCAGCATGCGCGTTTCCAGTTCCTGGATGGCGGCGTCCAGCGCGCCCGGGGAGGGGGAGGCGCCGTGGCCCGGTGCGGCGTCCGGCCCCGCGTCCGGCTCAGGCTCCGGCAGCTCCTGGCTCTCGCCGCTCGCGAACCGCAGCAGGCCGGCATCGACACGGGCCGAGCCCGGCGCAATCAGCGCGGCCGCGGATTCCACCACCGCGCGCAGTTGCCGTACGTTGCCCGGCCACACCGCTGCGGCCAGCCAGGCCTGCGCATCGGCGGTGAACGCCGCGCCCGGCTCCGCGCGGTGCAGAAAGTGCGCGGCCAGCAGCGGCACGTCGGCCGCGCGCTCGGCCAGCGCGGGCAGCCGCAGCACCACGCCCTTGAGCCGGTAGAACAGGTCTTCGCGGAAGCCGCCGTCGCGCGCCATGCCTTCGAGGTCGCGGTGCGTGGCCGACACCACGCGCACGTCGGCGCGCTTCGTCTCGCGGCCGCCGACCGGCACGAACGTGCCCTCCTGCAGGAAGCGCAGCAGCTTCACCTGCATCGGCAGCGGCATCTCGCCCACTTCGTCGAGGAACAGCGTGCCGCCGTGTGCGGTCTCCAGCAGCCCGGGCTGGTCGCGGTGCGCGCCGGTGAAGCTGCCCTTGAGGTGGCCGAACAGCTCGCTCTCCAGCAACTCCGCCGAGAGCGCCCCGCAGTGGATCACGGCCAGCGGGCCCGCGCTGCGGCCGCTGCATTGGTGCAGCGCGCGCGCCACCAGCTCCTTGCCGGTGCCCGTCGGGCCCAGCACCATCACGTTGACCGATGTGCCGGCCACGCGGCGCACCATGGCTCGCAACTGCTGCGCGGCCGGTGTCTGGCCCACGATGCCCAGGTCCTCGCCGGGAGCGCCGCGGGTGCGCAGCTCGCGCAGTTCGGCGTCCAGCCGGGCCTTGTGCAGGGCGCGCGACACGACGAAGCGGAGCATGTCCGGGTCGATGGGCTTGGTGAGGAAGTCCCAGGCGCCGCGCTCCGCGGCCCGCAGGGCCAGCGCCCGCTCCCCGTGGCCGCTGACCACGACGACCACGGCGTTCGCGAAGCGGGCGATGAGGTCCAGCCCCGCCTCGGGGTCCATGCGGGGCGGCATGGCCAGGTCCAGCAGCACCACGTGGGCGGGGTCTTCCTCGAAGGTGCGGATCGCCCCGTCCGCGTCCCCGGCCACGCTGACGCGGTGCCCCAGTTCGCGCAGGAAGGAGCTGCCGAGCCGCTGGTAGGCGGGCTCGTCGTCCACGAGCAGGATGTGTCCGATGGCGGGGCGAGAGGTCATGCGGGATCGGGGAAGGTCAGGGTGAAGCAGGTGGACCAGGGGGCGCGCTCCGTGAGCGCCACGGAGCCGCCGTGCGCGGCCATGGTGCGGGCCACGATGGGCAGGCCCAGCCCGGTGCCCCCCGGGCTGCGCGACGCGAAAGGCTGGAAGAGGCGTTCGCGCAGGTCGGCCGGCACGCCGGGGCCGTCGTCGCAGACATGGATCTGCACGCCGGCGGCGGTGCGCTCGGCATCGATATGGACGCGCCGGCCGGCGGCGGCGGAGCGTGCGTTGGCGAGCAGGTTGGTCACGGCCTGGTCCAGCCGTGCGGGGTCGGCGGTGAGGGCGATCGGCACGCCCAGCCCGGGGCCGCGTTCCACGTCGGGCAGGTGCCGCAGCATGTCGCGCAGCCAGGCGCTCAGGTCCATCGGCTCGGGGCGGATCTGCCAGGGCCGGGCATAGTCCAGCAGGTCGTCCGCGAGGCGGGAGATGCGAGCGATCTGCGCCTGGATCTCCTGCCGGGTGTCGGGCGCGGAGAACGCCGCGGCCATGGCGATGATGTTGAGCGGGTTGCGCACGTCGTGGGCCACGGTGGCGGCCAGTGCACCCAGCTCGGCCAGGCGCGCCTGTGTCTGGCGTTCGCGCTCGCGCTGGCCGGCGGCGGCGGCGCGCTCCACCTGCGCGGCGGCGTCGGCCAGCACCGTGCCGAACAGCTCCGCGAGGTGCTGCGGGCCGGGCGGCGCCTGCTCGAACCCCTCAAGCTCGGTGCGCCAGCCGGCACCGCCAGCGCGGTGGCAGCGCAGCGCGGGCGCCTGCGGGTCGGCGGCCGGGCCGCCGTTCCCCACGCGCACCTGCACCGCCAGCCCCATGCGGCCCGAGAGCAGGGCGGCGGCCTCCTGCGCGAGCTGCTCCAGCGATTCGGCGGCAGAGAGCGCGCCGCGCCACCGGTGCAGGTCTTCGGCCGTGGGCGTGCCGCCGGGATAGACGATGCGCTCGGCCAGCCGCCGCGCCGGCCCGCCGAGCGACAGGCAGACGGCCGCCACCACGGCCGCCGTCACCCAGCGCGATTCGACGGGCAGCAGCAGCGACAGCGGCACCGCCAGCAGCCCCAGGCCGGTCAGCAGGGCCCAGGCCAGGGCCCGGCGTGCCCAGACGTTGGCCATGAAGACGCGGTAGCGCAGGATGCCGTACACCAGGATCACGGGATAGGCGGGAAACGCGAGCACCTGCCAGGGGTACTGCGCGATGCCGAGCGCGGCGAAGCCGAAGCCCGAGATGCACATGAGCCCCCAGCCGCACGACACCGCCACGGCGGCGATCTGTCGGCGCTTGGCGGCCGAACGGCTGCGCCAGAAGCCGCGCGCCAGCAACAGCAGCCCGCCGGTCGCCAGGCCCGCCCAGACCAGGCTGGTGGTCCAGCCCGTGCGATTGGGCACCACCACCCATTCCAGCCCCGTGAACGCCGGAAAGTGCCGGAACTCCCCGGGCGAGCGGTTCAGCGACAGCAGCACCGCCGCCGCGGCCAGCCCGTAGATCGCGGCCAGCACCCGCGGCCCAGGCCGCCAGCCCGTGAAGAGCGCGCAGAAGTGCATGAAGGCGGCCGACGTGAGCGGCACGCTGGCCAGCAGCGCCATGGCCCAGGGCGCGGTCCGGATGCCGGCCCAGTTGGGCAGCTCGTTGCCCACGATCCACAGCGCGACACCGAGCAGGAACACCGACAGCAGCCGCGCGCCTTCCACCTGCCGGGCCCAGGCGAGCAGCGCCGCGGAGAGCGCGAGCGTCTCGATCAGTGCCAGGGCGAGTGCGATGTGGATGGCCATCGGCGGACTGTAAACGCAGTGGGCAGGCGGGCCCCGCAGCCTGTATACCGCGTTGACAGATTGCGAAAAATATCCAATGAAATCAATGGCTTGCGTTCTGGTATGCGGTGTGCATCCAGACAGGGCATGAGCACCTCATCCACCCACCCCTCCACCGGCGCCGCGGCGCAGCCCCCTGCGCTGGACCTGGCCGCCCTCCTGGGGCCCGCCGGCTGGTCGCGCCTGGACCCCGCCGTCCGGCGCCGCTTCGCGGCCGGGCACCCGGCGGCCGTCTACGAAGGCTCCATGGCGTTGCGCTGCTCGCCGGTGGGCCGCGGCTTCGCATGGCTCGCGCGCTGCCTGAAGAGCCCGCTCGCGCCGCTGTGCCGAGCGGGCGTGCCCGTCCAGGTCCGCGTGCACGGCGATGGCCGCGGCGGCGTGGTCTGGGAGCGGCACCTGCAGGTGCCCGGCGCCGCGGTGCATGTGGTGCGGTCCACCAAGTCGCTCGGCGCGGATGGGCACGTGCAGGAACGCACGGACGGCGGCCTGTCGATGGTGCTGGAAGTGCGCGAGGAAGCCGGGGCCCTGGTGTTCCTGAGCCGCCGGTACTTCCTGGCCGTGGGGCCGCTGCGCCTGCCCATCCCGGCCGTGCTCACGCCGGGCACCTGTCGCGTCGAGCACCGCGACCTGGGCGCGGGCCGCTTCGCTTTCACCCTGGAAATGCGCCACCCGCTGTGGGGCCGCACCTTCCACCAGACCGGCGTGTTCGCCGACCCCGAGGAGCTTCTGCCATGACTGCCGTTTTCATCGTCCTGACCGTCCAGGCCCTGATGGGCGCCTTCGACAACCTCTGGCACCACGAATGGCAGGCGCGCCTGCCGCAACGCGCCTCCGCGCGCCACGAACTGCTGCTGCACGCCCTGCGCGAGGCGATCTACGGCCTGCTGTTCCTCGGCTTCGCCTGGGTGCAGTGGCAGGGCGCGTGGGTGCTGCTGCCCGCCACCCTGCTGGCCGTGGAGATCGCCATCACCGCGGCGGATTTCCTGGAAGAAGACCGCAGCCGCCGCCTGCCGCCGGCCGAGCGTGTGCTGCACACCTTGCTGACCGTCAGCTACGGCGTGCTGGTGGGCGTGATCGCGCCGCTGTTCGCCGCGCAGGCGGCGCTGCCCACCGCCGTGGTGGTGGCGGGGCACGGCGCGTGGTCCCTGCTCTTCACCTTGGCAGGCACCGTGGTGCTGGCCTGGAGCGTGCGCAACGCGCTGGCCGTCCACCGGCTGCGCGGCGTGGCGCGGGCCGAGGCCGCAGCGTCCGCCACGCCGGCGCCGCCGGCCCGGGGGCCCGCGGTCCTGGTGACCGGCGGCACGGGGTTCGTCGGCTCGGCGCTGGTGCAACGGCTGCGGCAGGAAGGCCACCGCGTGATCGTGGCCACGCGCGATCCGCTGCAGGCGCGCGCGGCCTTCGGGCCGGGCGTCTGGGCCGTGGACCGGCTGGACGACATCCCCTCCGAAACCGCCATTGGTGCCGTGGTGCATCTGGCCGGCGCGCCCATCCTGGGCCTGCCCTGGTCGGCGCGCCGCCGCCGGCAGCTCGTGGACAGCCGGGTGGAGACCACCCGGGCGCTGCGGGACCTCATCGCGCGGCTGCACCGGCGCCCCCGGGTTCTGGTGGGTGCATCCGCGGTGGGTTTCTACGGTTTGCCCGTGGGCGGCGACTTCCTGGACGAGCGCTGCGGGCCGCAGCCGGGGCGCTTCCAGTCGGAGCTGTGCGCGCGCATCGAGCAGGAGGCCCTGCGCGCCGAAGCACTGGGCGTGCGCGTGGTCTGCCTGCGGCTGGGGATCGTGCTGGGCGCGGACGGTGGCGCCTACCCGGCGCAGGCCCTGGCCGCGCGCTGGGGCCTGGGGGCCGTGCTGGGCCACGGCCGCCAGCCGGTGCCGTGGATCCACCGCGACGACGCGGTGGGGCTCATCCTGCATGCGTGCCGGCAGCCGCGGCTGTCCGGCGCGGTGAACGCCGTGGCGCCGGCGGTGCCGTCGCAGCGCGCCTTCGCCGCGGCGCTGGCCGCATCGTTCGGCCGGGTGGTCCGCCTGCGGCTGCCCGCGTGGCCGCTGCGCATGGCTCTGGGCGAGATGTCGGAGCTGCTGCTGTACGGCCAGCGCGCCGTGCCGGTGCGCGCCCTCGCCAGCGGCTATGCCTTCCGGCACCCCACGCTGGACGGCGCGCTCCGGGCGCTTGCGCGGCCCGCCGCGCCGGGGACGGACGGGCCTGGAAGTCTGGCGCGGGCTTTGCCGCAGATCAATGGAGGCGGCAGGGGCTGCAGCGGCGCAGCGGTGGCTTGTGGGGACAATCCCGGAACCCCCTTCGCTTCCTGAGCGCCCTCCGATGACACGCTCCGCCGTTCCCTTCCCGCCCCGGCCCTCCGGCCGCCCGGAGGCCGTTCCCGGCCTGCGCAGCCCCGCGGCCGGCTTTGACCAGCCGTTCGAGATGCTGCATGCCTGCCATGAACGCGTGCAGCGCACGCTGGGGCTGCTGGAGCGGCTGTGCGAGCACCTGCGCACGCGCGGCTGCGACGCCATGGCCCGCGAGGCCGCGCGCGACGTGCTGCGCTATTTCGACATCGCCGCGCCGCTGCACCACGAGGACGAGGAACTGCACATCTTCCCGCCGCTGCTCGCCGCGGGCAGCGCGGAGACCGTGGCGCTGGTGCGGGCGCTGCAGGCCGACCATGCCGCCATGGCCGCGCAGTGGGCGGCCGCCCGCCCGCCGCTGGCGGCGATCGCCGAAGGGGCTGCGACGGCCCTGGCGCCGGCGCAGGAGGCGGCCCTGCGAACCTTCGCCCACCTGTATGCCGGGCACCTCCGCCGCGAAGAAGACGCCGCCTATCCCGCGGCCCGGGCCTTGCTGCCGCCCGAGGCGCAGGCGCCCATGGGGCAGGAAATGGCGCGCCGGCGGGGCGGGGTTTGATGCTATTAAATATATAGCAAACTATTGAATGGAACCGGCGGCATGGAGGCCCTTTGGCTTCATGCCGCTGCGGTAGGGGATGGGGCCCGGCCTGCGGATGGCCTGCACGCACGGGGTGCGTTCCGGCGGGGCCGGGCGGCCCGCGCGGTGGGGACCGCGCAGCGTGGCCGGCGCGCATCCTGCCGGCAGGGGGCGGGGGAGGGGGCGCAGCGGCGCGGGGCGCAGATATAGTGCGCGGCACGCCCAGTGAGCGCCCGCCCCTGCGGCCGTCTGGCATCGGGTCGGAAACCATACCTATAACAACCATGGAATCGAAGCAAACCCAGTTCCCGTCCGTGCCGCAGGCAGCGGTGCTGCTGCTGTTCGGCTTTCTGCTGAGGCACCTGATCGACCTGGCCCTCTACGATGCCCGCGGGGTCCTCGGATTGACGGGCGAGCAGATCATGGCCATGGGGATGCTGCTGTCCAACGGCATCCTGATCGCCTTGCTGGCGCATTTTCTCGGGTTGGGCTACCGCGACATCGCGCATCCGGCCAAGGCCTCTCCCGCAGCGACCTTCATGCTGCTGGTGCCGCCGATTCTGCTGCTGCTGCCCCTGGTGCTGCTGCTCGATGGGGTGCTCAACGCCATCCTCGCGGCATTGCTGCCCCTGTCGGCGTGGGAGCAGCAGGCCTTCGAGAGCATGCTCGCACCCACCCTGGCGTCGGTGGTCGCCACCTGCGTGCTGGCCCCGCTCTTCGAGGAAATGCTGTTCCGCGGCATCCTGCTCAGGGCGTTTCTTGCCCGGCATCCGAGGGGCCTGGCGATCGGCTATTCGGCGCTGTACTTCGGTGCAGCCCACATGAACGTCTACCAGTTCTTCCTTGCCTTCTTCATGGGCCTGCTGCTGGGGTGGATCTACGAGCGCTCGCGCTCGCTCATTCCCTGCATCGCCCTGCATGCCGCCGTCAACGCCTCCATGGTGGCCATCAGCGCGATGGATGACCCCACCTCGGTGCTGGGGCTGGCGTCTGCCACCGCATCCACATGGGCCGTCGCCGTGGCAGTTGCCGTCGCCGCGGCCGCGGCCGGGGCCGCGGCGCTGCATTACCTGCTGCCCCGCCGGGCGGACGGCCGCAGCGCCGACGTGGCTTGATCGGGCACGTCACACCGCTTCGAGCGATAGAAACCCCGCGGGCACCGCAGCCGTCAGCCATACCCCGTTCTCCGCCCGATAGAACGCATGGCCGGCCGCCTGCATGCGCTGCGCATGCACCTTGAACACCGCCGGTTTTCCATGGCGGCAGCCGACCTGCAGGGCCGTGGCGAGGTCGGCAGACAGATGCACGTGGTGCCGCGGCCCGGGTACCAGGCCCTGCGCCTGGATGCTGGCCACGAAACGCTGGGCGGTCCCATGGAGCAGCCACTCCGGGGGCGTGGCCGGATGCAGATGCCGCTGGACCTGCGCTGTCGAGTGCCCCTGGATGGCACGGATGTCCCGGCCATCCGCCGACAGCTCGTAGCGGCGCTTGGTGCCTGCGTGGGCCGCTCGCAGCACTTCGGCCGCGTCCAGTGCGTGGCCGGCGGCCTGCGCCCGCGCGACCAGTGCGGAGATCGGTGCCCAACCCTCCCGGTCGAGCTGCAGCCCGATGGACTCCGGCTGGTGGCGCAGGACGAACGCGAGGAATCTGCTGGTCTTCTCGGCGCTGGCGTCCATGTCAGCTCCACTGGGGCAGCGCCAGGTCCGTGCGCCATTGCTCGGCGTGGGTCAGGATGCCATCGCGCAGGCGGGAGGCCGCAGGTCCGAGCCTGTGGCCCGATCGCTGAAAGACGTGGTAGACCAAGGGTGGGTAGCCTTTGAGTGGGACGGCGACGGTGCCGCGCGGAGCGGGGCAGAACGCATTCACGACGGCCAGCCCCACGCCCCAGGCGGCAAACTGCTGCATGAGCGCCCAACCATTCGCCTCGACAGCCACCTGCCACCCGATCCCCTTGGCGGCGAGCAACTGGCCCAGCAATTCGCGGTGGGGTCGGCCCACCGGCGGCACGATCAGCGACTGGTCCTTCAGGTCCTTGAGCGATGCGAAGCGCCGCTGGGCCAGAGGGTGGGACTTCGGCACGATGAGCACCTGGCCCACCGAGGTCAGTGCCTGGCTGTCGAACCGGCCGGCCGCCTCGCCGAGCGGGGCAACGCCCAGCTCGGCCTCGCCCTGCTCCACGGCTGCGACGGCGCGTTCCCGGTCTCCTGCCAGCAGCCTCAGCACCGCGGGCTTCGACGGGGACCGGAAGCGGGAAAGCGCCTTTCCCAGCAAATGGAGGTAGGCGCCTTCGCCGGCCACCAGAGACACCGAATCCTGCGCGGGCGCGCCCGACATGCGCTGCACCAACCGCTGGTTGAGCGCGAGCAGCTCGCGGGCATGGCGAGCCACTTCGAGGCCCTCGGCCGTGAGATGGAGCTGGCGCCCCTGCCGCACGTAGAGCGGTACACGCAACTGCTCGCCCAGCTTTCTGAACTTGGCATGCAGTGCCGGTTGGCTGATATGCAGTCGCCGGGCGGATTCGCTGAGATTCAGCGTATCCGCAAAGATGGCAAACGATTGCAGCGCTTCCAGATGGGCGGCGGGTATGGCGTTCATCTATCCATTCTATGGATAGGCAGTTGAAAAACAGTAGTTCTGGATGATGGAATGAATTCCTAGCATTCGGCACTTCGATACAAGGAGTTCTGCAATGCCAACGAATTTTCTGCTTCCCCGCCTGGGCATCGACATCGGGCGCGTGCTGATCGCGCCCGACGGCGCTGACGGGGGCGACACGTCTTTCATCGGAGGATCGCTGGACGACGCGCTCGCCACGCCGCCCTGCGAAGGCATGTTCGAGCATGTGCCTGTACTGGTGGACCGCTTCCAGGGCCGGGTCTGGCTGGTTTCCAAGGCGGGGCCCCGCGTCCAGGAAAAGACGTTGCGCTGGCTGGAGCACCACCACTTCCATGGGCGCACCGGCATTCCGGAGTCGCATGTGCGCTTTTGCCGGGAACGCCCACAGAAGGCAGACCATTGCCGCGCGCTGGGCATCACCCATTTCATCGACGACCGTGAGGATGTGCTGCGGCACCTGGAGGGAGTGGTGCCGCATCGCTTTCTTTTCGGGCCCCAGCGGCGGCCCGTGGCCGACCCGCAGTTGCGGCCGGTCTTGGCCTGGGATGCGGCCTTCGCGCAAGTGATGGCGACCCTGGCGTCCTCCGGTGGCGCGGCGCCCTGCCGGTGAACGGGTGGCCCCAGGGCAACCGACTGCCGCCCCAAGGCCATGTTGCGCCGGCCATGAAAAAACGCACCCACGGGTGCGTTTCTCGGTTTGGGCGGTACGGCGCTCGCTGGGCGCCGGGGCCGGCAGGTCAGTGCACGACCACCGGGTTCTGCGCGAGCCCCACGTACCCGTCGAGCGTGTCGTCCACTTCTTCCTGGGTGGGAGTATCGCGCTGCCACGCGAGGATCTGCTGCTGGAACATCTCGGCCCAGGATCCGTCGAGGTAGACCTCCTTGCCCGAGCGCTTGTCGACGATCTCGAAGCCGTGCCGCACCAGCTGGTGTGCCGGCGGCACGCCGATCGGCGCCTCGGCTTCGCTGGTGTCGGGCTGCATGTGGACCACCGCGAAGGAGTCTGAGTCGTAAAGCATGTGCATGGTGTTCCCCTGTCGATTCGGTGTTTCTACGGTCAGATGGCCACCCGGGTCGCAAAGTTCAAGACCCGGCCCATGCATCCTGCGTGCCAGCTTGGGGCTGGACCGCATGCTCCGGATGCGTGGGACCAGTATTTCATGAAAAGACAGGTCCCGCCGGCCAGGGGGTGAAGTCAGGCCGGCGTCCCACGAAGCTGTGGGTGAAACCGCACATTCCCCCGGCGCGGCGGCTGTCCGGGCCCGCCATTGGCGCGCTTCGCGGCGATGGCCTTCCGCAGCGCGGGATACGGCACGGCCAATGCCTTTGGCGAAGGAATGGCCTTGCGGATCAGGGGTTTTCGCGGCCCGCGAGGCGCAGGTCCACGTAGTCGCCGTTGGACTGGGTGATGCGGATGCGCGCGGGCAGGAAGCCCAGCGACGGGGCCAGCCACAGTTCGGCCTTCTGGTCGTAGTCGCGGCGGGGCAGCCGCTGCAGCCTCAAGGCGGGCGTGGGGCCGATGGGCAGGTCCAGGGTGTCGGTGCCTTCGATGGTGAAGGTCCAGCGGTCGGCATTGCGCGCGCCGACGGTGGTGAGCGTGATGTGCGTGCCATCGGGATAGCGTTCGGGCGCGGCGGACAGCAGCGCGCCGAGCTGGATGAACACGCTGAGCCGGTCCTGCGCCCCGGCGGCGATGGCGGCCGGCGGCGTGTTGGCGCTGAAGGTGGCGCGGCCCGCGGCGAAATCGAAATGCGCCGCCTGCTCGCTGCGGGCCTTGTCGCCGAAGCGCTCGGGCTGCAGGCCCGTGGGCGTGACGAGGCCGGTGCTGGTCTGCGAGCGCGAGCCGATCAGAAAGGCCTTGACCTCCTGCCGCGCCTCGTAGCGGGCGCCGTCGTGCCGCCAGGCCAGGGTGGCGCTGGCGCGGTAGTCGAACTTCTTGGCCTGCCCGCTCACGTCGAACGTGAGCCGCACCGGCGCGGGCAGGCGCACGGGCGGCGGCGTGGTGTCGGCCGCCGCGGCCGTGCCGCCGGGGGGGCGGATGTCCACGCCGGCCGAGCGCATGTCGTCGGGCTGGCTGGCGGCCGGCTCGGGGGGCGTGGTCGCGGCGGTGGCCGGAGCGCTGGCCACGGCCGATGCCGCCTGCGCCGCGGCCTGGGCCGCCGCAGCCGCCGCGATGGACGCGCTGGGCACCGGCTCCTCGGGCGCGGGCGCGGCGGCGGCCATCGCCGGAGCGTCGGCATCGCCCGCCGGGGCCGCATCCGCCGTGGGGGCGGGCGTGGGCGCCGGCTCCTCGGCCGGAGCGGGCGCCGGCGCTGGCGCCGGACGCGCTTTGCGGACCGGCGCAGGGCGCTTGCGCGGCGCGGGCGCGGGCTCCGCCGCGGGGGCGGCAGGTGCTGCGGGCGCGGCCGCAGGCTCGGGCGGCGGTGGTGGGGGTGCCTCGGGCACCACCATGCGGGTGTGGAAGGCCATGCGCTCGGGTGTGCCGCGGCCGGTGCCTCCGCTCCAGTGGGGCAGGCCCAGCAGTGCCAGGGCATGCAGGGCGATCACCAGCGCGGTGAGCACCGCCAGGGCGCGGCGCGGCATCAGCGGCGCCCTCCGGCCCGGGAGGCGGCGTGGCCTGCGCCAGGGCAGGCGGCAACGGGCTGCTTCATGCCGGCTTCCTCACTCCGGCTTCATGCCTGGCCGTATCCCAGGTCGCTGGAGAGCCGGTCGGCCATGGCGCGCAGGGGCGCATCGATCGCGCCGCCCCAGCCCGGGTCGAAGGTGGCGACCGAGCCCAGCGTGGTCACGCCCAGCGCGAGGTGCCCGTCGGCGTCGAAGACCGGCGCGCAGAAGGCCACGATGCCGGGCAGCAGCGTGTCCACCACGCGCGCGGAGCCGCGCTCGCGCACTTCGGCCAGCATCGCCTGCAGGGCTGCGGGGTCGGTGGGGATGTCCCTGCGGTCGCGGCGCACGGCCTCGGCCAGTTCGTCCTCGATGAGCGCGGCCGTCACGTCGGGCGCCAGGTGGGCCGCGAAGCAGCGGCCGGTGGCGGAACTGAGCAGCGGCATCACGTCGCCCAGCCGCAGGTTGGCGGTGACGGACTGGTGCGATTCCTCCCAGTGCACGATGGTGGGCCCCCGGTTGCCCCAGACGGCCACCGCCAGGGTCTGCTGGATGTCTTCCATGAGGTCGGGCAGCCGTTCGCGGGCGAGCCGGACGGCGTCCAGCCGGGCCAGCGACGCCAGCCCCAGCTTGAGCGCGGCGGGGCCCAGGTCATAGCGGGCGGTGCGCGCGTCCTGGGCCACGAGGCCCATGCGCTGGAAGCTCACCAGGTAGCGGTGCGCCTTGGCGGCGCTCATGCCGGCGGCCGCGGCCAGGTCCTTGAGCATCAAGGGCCCCCGGCTGCGCGTAAGGCCGTCGAGCAGCGAGAAGCCGACCTCCACCGATTGAATGCCCGCCCGTTCCTTGTCCATCTGCAATAGAATTCCTGGAGTTTTGTTTAGTTAAATCAATTTAACCATTCGTAATTCGTGCCAGGCGGCATGCTGGCGCGGTTCGGAGACAAAGAGGTCTGAGCCCATGAAACTCGCCACCTACAAGGATGGTTCCCGCGACGGCCAGCTGGTCGTCGTCTCCCGCGACCTGGGCACGGCCCATTATGCGACCGGCATCGCGAGCCGCCTGCAGCAGGTACTGGACGACT
Organism: Paracidovorax konjaci; assembly: GCF_900112675.1. Lineage (GTDB taxonomy): Bacteria > Pseudomonadota > Gammaproteobacteria > Burkholderiales > Burkholderiaceae_C > Paracidovorax > Paracidovorax konjaci. The sequence goes on from NZ_FOMQ01000006.1 coordinate 181,440, forward strand.
GGGGCTTCCTCGCGCCGCAGCTCCAGGACCTCTACGACCAGCTCAACGCCGGCCGCGCGCCGCATGCCTTCCCCTTCGAGCCCGAGCGCTGCATGGCCCCGCTGCCCCGCGCCTACCAGTGGGCGGACGGCTCTGCCTACATCAACCACGTCGAACTGGTCCGAAAGGCTCGCAACTCCGAGGTGCCGGAGAGCTTCTACACCGACCCGCTCATGTACCAGGGCGGCAGCGACGATTTCCTGGGGCCGCGCGACGACGTGGTGGTGCCCAGCGAGGCCATGGGCATCGATTTCGAGGCCGAGATCGCGGTCATCACCGGCGACGTGAAGATGGGCACCACGCCCGACCAGGCGCTGGACGGCATCCGCCTGGTGATGATCGCTAACGACGTGTCCCTGCGCAACCTGATCCCGGCCGAGCTGGCGAAGGGCTTCGGCTTCTTCCAGTCCAAGCCCGCCACCGCGTTCAGCCCCGTGGCCGTGACGCTCGACGAGCTGGGCGACGCCTGGAGCGGCGGCCGCGTGAACCTCACGCTGCAGTCCACCTGGAACGGCCGCAAGGTCGGCATGTGCGATGCCGGCCCCGAGATGACCTTCCACTTCGGCCAGCTCATCGCCCACATCTGCAAGACCCGCAACGTGCGCGCCGGCTCCATCGTGGGCAGCGGCACCGTCAGCAACAAGGGCGTGGAGCAGAACGGCCGCACCGAATGGCCCAAGGGCTACAGCTGCATCGCCGAGAAGCGCTGCATCGAGACCATCCAGGATGGCAAGCCCTCCACCGAGTTCATGAAGTTCGGCGACACCATCCGCATCGAGATGAAGAACAAGGCCGGCCAGAGCCTGTTCGGCGCGATCGACCAGACCATCGCGGGCCCTGCGGGGTGATGGCCATGGCGCGCGCTGCCGTCCTGGGCCGCCGTGCCGCGGCCTGCCTGTGGCTGCTGGCCGCTCCCGTGCTGGCCCAGCCCGCTGCCGTGCCGGCCGAGCCGGCGCCCCGCCGTGCCGACTGCCCGCCAGTGGCCACGCCGATCGACCCCGCGGCCATCCCGCAGGCCCTGCGCGAGGCGCGCGACCACGGCCTGCTGTGGCGCGTGGAGCAGGGCGGCCGCACGAGCTGGCTCTACGGCACGCTGCATGCCGCGCGCCGCGACTGGATGCTGCCCGGCCCCACGGTGCTCGCCGCCGTGCAGGGCAGCGACCGCATCGCGCTGGAGCTGGACCTGCTCGACCCCGCCGTGGGCGCGGCGCTGCAGGCGGCGATGCGCAACCCGCCCGGTGCCGCGCCGCTGCCGCCCGACCTGGCGCGCCGGCTCGCGGCGCAGATCGACGCCGCCTGCGCCGACCCGGGCCTGGCCGCGCTGCGGCCCGAGCTGCAGGTGGCCTCGCTCGTGGTGATGGCCGCGCGGCGCGATGGAATCGACCCGGCCTATGGCATCGACCTGGTACTGGCGGGCCTGGCGCGCGGGCTGCGCAAGCCCGTGGTGTCGCTCGAATCGGTCGAGCTGCAGGTGCGCGCGCTGGCCTCCGACGATCCGCGCGAAACCGCCGCGGCCGTGGCCTCGGGCCTGGAGCAGCTCGAGGGCAGCGCCGCCCGCGACGCCCTGACCACGCTGGCCCGCGCCTGGGCCGACGGCCGCGCGAACCTTCTGGAGAGCTACGGCCAGTGGTGCGACTGCCTGCACACCCGCGAGGAGCGCGAGGGCTTCGAGCGGCTCGTCGTGGGCCGCAACCCGGGACTGGCGCGCTCCATCGCGGCCCAGCACCGCGCCGGGCACCGCGTGTTCGCGGCCGTGGGCGCGCTGCACATGGTCGGGCCGCAAGGCCTGCCGGCATTGCTGGCGCGGCAGGGCTTCCGGGTCGAGCGGGTGCAGTGGCCGGCCGGCCCGGCTGCCGCTCCCGCGCGCAGCGCCCCACCGTCCCGCTGAACACCGGCCGGGCGCCTGTGGCGCCCGTGCCCGCCCTGCCGGCCCCGGTGGCGCCGGCAGGGCGGCGACGCGATCGACCACCCCGTGACCACCACCCCATAACGACCATCCCCAAGGAGACAAACCATGCACCGCAGAACCCTGCTGGGCACCGCCGCCGCCGCGGCCGCCCTGGCCGCACACCCCTTCGCTCGCGCTCAGTCCGACTACCCGAACCAGCCCATCCGCTGGGTCGTGCCGTACCCCGCGGGCGGCGGCACCGACGTGCTCGCGCGCACGGTGGCCGAGGCGCTGCGCGCCCCGCTGGGCCAGCAGATCGTGGTGGACAACCGGCCGGGCGCCTCCACCAACATCGGCGCACAGCAGGTCGCCACCGCCAAGGCCGACGGCTACACGCTGATGTCGGCCGACAACGCCTTGCTGGCCTACAACGAGCACCTGTTCTCCAAGCTGCCCTTCAGCCCGGAAAAGGATTTCACGTACGTGGGCGGCCTGTCGCGCTTCCCGCTCGCGCTGGTGGTGCATCCGGGCTTCGAGGCGCGCACGTTCAAGGACTTCCTGGCCTATGCGCGCGCCAACCCCGGCAAGCTCAACTACGCCTCGCCGGGCAACGGATCGCCGCACCACCTCGCGATGGAGATGTTCAAGAACCGCACCAAGACCTTCCTCACGCACATCCCGTACCGCGGCGCCGCGCCCGCGCTGCAGGACGTGATGGGCGGGCAGGTGCCGTGCATGTTCCTCGACCTGGCCGCGGGCCTGCCGGTCATCCAGGCGGGCAAGGTGCGGGCGCTGGCGATCGGCTCGGCCCGGCGCGTGCCCAACCTGCCCGATGTGCCCACGCTGGCCGACGTGGGCGTGGCCGATGCCGAGGTGTATGCCTTCCAGGGCGTGCTCGGCCCGGCCGGCCTGCCGCCCGCGATCACCAGCCGCCTCAACGCGGAGATCAACAAGGCCCTGGCCAGCCCGCCCGTGGTCCGGCGCATGCAGGATTTCGGCATGGAGGCACTGCCCGGCACGCCCGAGCAGTTCCGCACCCTTGCGCGCAACGAGGCGCGGCGCTGGGGCGCGATCATCCAGGCGGCCGGCGTGAAGCTGGATTGACGGCGCGGTCCTGCGGCAGGGGGCAGGGCCGGTGCCCGGCCCCCGCGAGTCGAGGGGATCACGGCCGCGTCCTACCGCTGCCGGCGCGGGGCGTTGCCACACTGCCGGGCTGCCAGCGCGGCCGCAGCGGCCCGCGCATCCGCCAACCCTTCTGCAGGAAACCGACATGCCCGCGACTTCCACGCCTCCCCGCATCCTCCTCGTCCTGACCTCGCACGACCGCCTGGGCGATACCGGCAAGAAGACCGGCTTCTGGCTCGAGGAGTTCGCCGCCCCGTACTACGTGTTCAAGGACGCCGGCGCGCAGCTCACGCTGGCCTCTCCGCTGGGCGGCCAGCCGCCGCTGGACCCCAAGAGCGACGACGAGGACGCCCAGACCGATGCCACGCGCCGCTTCAAGGCCGACGCCGAAGCCCGGAAGGCCCTGGCCTCCACCGTGCGGCTGGACAGTGTCCAGGCGGGCGATTTCGACGCCGTGTTCTACCCCGGCGGCCACGGCCCGCTGTGGGACCTGGCGGAAGACGCGCAGTCCATCGCGCTGATCGAGCAGACCTTCGCGGCCGGCCGGCCCCTGGCGCTCGTGTGCCATGCGCCCGGCGCGCTGCGCCGCACCAAGGCTCCGGGCGGCGAGCCGCTGGTGAGCGGCCGCCGCGTGACGGGCTTCACCAACAGCGAGGAAGAGGGCGTGCAGCTCACGGCCGTGGTGCCGTTCCTCGTGGAAGACGTGCTCAAGGAGAACGGCGGCCACTACGAACGCGGCGCGGACTGGGCGCCCCACGTGGTCACCGACGGCACGCTGGTGACCGGGCAGAACCCGGCGTCTTCCGAGCCGGCGGCGAAGGCGCTGCTGGCCCTGCTGAAGCCATGAATCCGGCCGGCCGGGAGCGGTTGGGAGTCTTTTGCGCTCCATGCCGCCGGATCCATTGAAAAGATTGCTATATAAATAATAGCAATCGGCGGCCCCGCAGCTATGTGGGCAGGATGCCCGGCAGCAGGGGGCGGGCGAGCCGCTCGCGCCACCACTGCAGCGCGCGGCCGCGGCCCTCGGGCTTCCAGGCGAGCCAGAAGGTCTCTTCGGGCCGGGGCTCCTCCACCGCGCATTCCACGAGCAGCCCGCGCGCCAGTTCGCCGCGCACGCTGGCCCGCGGCACGAAGCCGTGGCCCAGGCCGTCCACCTGGCAGGCGATCTTGGCCGGCATCGAGGGCACGGTGATGCGGTGCTGCCCCACGTTCAGGCCCACGGTGCGGTCGCCCAGCGCGCGGGCACCGTCGCCCACCACGATGGCGGTGTGCTCCAGCAGTTCGCTGCGCGCGAGCGGCCGGCCGGGGCGGGCCAGCGGGTGGGTGGGCGCCACGCAGAAGACGAATTCGAGGCTGCCCACGGCCACCGCCTTGTAGCCGCCGCCCGAAGGGCCTTCGCCGGCCGCCACCACGATGTCGGCGCGCCCGTCGCGCAGCGCCTCCCAGGTGCCGGTGAGCGCTTCGCAGCCGATGCGCAGGCGCGTGCCGCACTGCAGCGCCTCGAAGGCGCGGATGTCTTCGGCGAACGCGCTTGTGGGGATGAGCGAGTCGTGCACCAGCCGCAACTCGGTCTCGAAGCCCGTCGCCACCTGCCGCAGCCGCGATTCGAGCTGCCGCGCGGCGGCCAGCAGCCAGCGGCCCTCCTTGAGCATCTCCTGCCCGGCGGGCGTGAGCGCCACGCGGGGCCCGTTGCGCGTGAAGAGCGCGATGCCCAGCTGCTCCTCGAGCTTGGCGACGGCATAGGAGATGGTGGACGGCACCTTGTGCAACTGTTCCGAGGCCCCCGCGAACGAGCCGTGGCGGGCGATGGCGTCCACCAGTTCGATGGCTTCCAGGGAGAGTCTGAGCATGGGTTTCCTGTCCTTGATCCAGATCATCGAAATTATCGATGATGGGGGCTGAAACGTTTCAACCTGACGGGCATCAAGGCGGCCGATACTTTCTCCATCGACGCACTGGAAGCGACCGGCCCACCGAGGAAATACCTGGGACGGCCTAGCGAAAGACAGTGTGAATTCCATCGAAAATCCATGAAAGGAAACCCACCATGCTCGACATCCGCAAGGCTTCCCAGCGCGGCCACGCCAACCACGGCTGGCTCCAGTCCCGCCACACTTTCTCGTTCGGCCACTACCACGATCCGGCGCAGCAGGGCTTCTCGGACCTGCTGGTGATCAACGACGACCGCGTGGCGCCGGGCCAGGGCTTCGGCACCCATCCGCACCGCGACATGGAAATCTTCTCCTACGTGCTGGAAGGCGCGCTCGAGCACAAGGACTCCATGGGCACGGGCTCGGTGATCCGCCCCGGCGACGTGCAGATGATGAGCGCCGGCACCGGCGTGCGCCACAGCGAGTTCAACCCCTCCGGCGACGAGCCCGTGCATTTCCTGCAGATCTGGATCGTGCCCGGCCTGCGCGGCGCCGAAACCCGCTACCAGCAGCGCCATTTCACCGATGCCGAAAAGCGCGGCCGGCTGCGGCTGATCATCTCGCCCGAAGGCCAGGAGGAATCCCTGGGCGTGCACCAGGACGCCCGGGTCTATGCGGGGCTGTTCGACGGCGCCGGTGAGTCCGCCACGCTGGACGTGGGCCCCGACCGCAACGTCTATGTGCATGTGGCCCGCGGCAGCGTCGAGGTGAACGGCGAGCGCCTCTCGGAAGGCGACGGCGCCCGGGTCCGGCAGGCCGGTCCGCTCACGTTCTCCGCCGGCGAAGGCGCCGAAGTGCTGGTGTTCGACCTGCGGCCCCAGGAGCTGCCCGAGATGCCGCACTGAGCGAGCGCCGCTTCGTCCCCCCGCAATCGACCGTCTCTTTCATTGTTCTTTTCTTGCCGATCCAGGAGCTTTGCCATGAACCACGCCGCCGCCGCCACCCGCCCCGTCGCTGCCGCCACGCCCGGCGCCCCCACCTCATCCTGCACAACGGGAATTTGATCGTCGTGCGCGCAGGCAAGGTCGTGCGGGTTCGGCCGGACCCGGAGCGGCCGGAGTGATCCTGTGCTGAAGGGGGCTCAGCCCGACAGCGGCTCCACCTGCACCGCGCAGTCGTAGAACGTGGGTGCGGCACCTAGGTCGGGGAGGGCCCGGCCCGACCTCGTTCATGGTGGTGCCCTGCAGGCCGTACTTGCGCCACCAGATGCCCAGGCCGTGGGCGAAATGTCCTGGGTTCGTGGGCCGTGGGCCGAACTGTCCGGCAGCAGGGGTTCCATAATCCCTGATCGCCAGGGAACAGACCGCTTTGCCAACCCATCACACCTTACCGTCCCGATCCCCCGGCCGCCGCGTCGGTGGCGGCCTGCAGGGCTGGAGAGCGGAATGACGATGCCGGCCACTCCACCCAAGATCATCATCATTGCGGGCCCCAACGGGGCAGGGAAAACCACGTTTGCCCGCGAATTCCTGCCGAACGAGGCGGCATGCCCGGTGTTCGTGAATGCCGACCTGATCGCTGCGGGGCTGTCGCCTTTTGCCCCGGAACTGGCCGCCATTCAGGCGGGGCGCCTGATGTTGGCGGCGATTGCCCAGCATGTGGAGCGGCGGGAGAGTTTTGCCTTCGAAACCACGCTGTCGGGGCGGACGTACGCGCGGCAGATACCGCAATGGCGGAAGGCGGGCTATCTCGTGGAGCTGTTCTTTTTGAGCTTGCCCCACGCTGACATGGCGGTGCAACGGGTGGCCGAACGGGTACGCCAAGGTGGGCACCATATCCCCGAAGCCACGATCCGCCGCCGTTTCGCTTCGGGGCTGGAGATGTTGCGCACCGTGTACCAACCCCTGGTGGACCAGTGGACGGTGTATGACAACGCGGGGGATGATCCCCAATTGATCGACTGGAGCGGTAAACCATGACCATCCCTCACCCAGCGAATGAGCAAGCCTCTGCCAGCAGTCTGGTCCCGGCGAGCGACAACGTCGATTTCAAGGGAGCACAGGCAGCCATACGCCGCGCCGCGCAGCGCGCCCGGCAGCTTGCACAGCAGACCGGCACGGATTTGATCGTCGTGCGCGCAGGCAAGGTCGTGCGTGTTCGGCCGGACCCGGAGCGGCCGGAGTGATCCTGCGCTGAAGGGGGCTCAGCCCGACAGCGGCTCCACCTGCACCGCGCAGTCGTAGAACGTGGGCGCGGCACCCAGGTCGGTGAGGGCCTGGCCCGTGACTTCGTTCACGTTGGTGCCCTGCAGGCCGTACTTGCGCCACCAGATGCCCAGGCCGTGGACCACGCCCGAGCGCGCGCGGCCGTTGAGCGCGGCGCGGCAGGCATAGCTGCCCCGGTCGTTGAACACGCGCACCGCGGCGCCGTCGGCGATGCCGCGCGCGGCGGCATCCTCGGGGTGCATCTCCAGCAGCGGCTCGGTCTCGATCTGGCGCAGGCTCTTCACGTTCACGAAGGTCGAGTTGAGGAAATTGCGCGCGGGCGGCGAGATCATCGCGAGCGGGTAGCGGCCGCCGGGCTGCGCGGGCTCGCGGTTGGGCAGGTAGTCGGGCAGCGGATCGAGGCCCTGCGCTGCCAGCCGGGCGCTGTGGAATTCGCAGCGGCCCGAGGGCGTCGGAAAGCCACCTTCGGCGAAAGGCGCATCGGGAATGGACAGCGTGGCGAAGCCCGTGTCCAGCAACTGCTGGAAATCGACATGCGCGCCATAGGCCTGTCGGCACAGGTCCTCGTCGGTCTCGGCGAAGCAGGGCTCGGCAAAGCCCATGTGCGCGGCGAGTTCGCGGAACACCTGGGTGTTCGGCTTCGATTGGCCCACCGGCGCGACGGCCGGGCGGTTGAGCATCACGTCGGTGTGGCCGTAGGCCACCTGCACGTCCCAGTGCTCCAGCTGCGTGGTGGCTGGCAGCACGTAATCGGCGTAGTCGGCCGTGTCGGTCTGGAAGTGTTCCAGCACCACGGTGAACAGGTCTTCCCGGGCGAAGCCGCGCACCACCTTGGCCGATTCGGGCGCCACGGCGACGGGGTTGCTGTTGTAGACCACCACGGCATCGATGCGCGGGCCGAAGCCGGGCGAGGCGCCGCGCAGCAGGTCGTCGCCGATGGTGGACATGTTGACCGTGCGCGGCTGCAGGCCGGCGGGCACCAGGTCGGGCCGCTGCAGCGCGGGCCGCTGCACCGGGAAGTGCCCCGAGCTGGAGAGCAGCAGCCCGCCCGCGCGGTGCCGCCAGGCGCCCACCAGCGCAGGCAGGCAGGCCACGGCGCGCGTGGCGTTGCCGCCGCCGCGCGCGCGCTGCATGCCGTAGTTGAGGCGGATGGCCGCGGGCCGCGTGGTGCCGTAGTCGCGCGCGAGCTGGCGGATCTGCTCCACGGGCAGGCCGCACACGGCGGCGGCGCGTTCGGGCGGCCAGGCGAGCGCGCGCTCGCGCAGGCCCTCCCAGCCCACCGTGTACTGCGCGATGTAATCGTGGTCCAGCCAGTCGTTCGCGATCAGCTCGTGCATGAGCGCGAACGCCAGCGCCGCATCGGTGCCGGGCAGCAGCTGCAGGTGCTCGTGGCACTTGTCCGCGGTCTCGGTCTTGCGCGGATCGATGCACACCAGCCGCGCGCCCTCGCGCTTGGCCTGTTGCGCATAGCGCCAGAAATGCAGGTTGCTGCCGATGGAGTTGCTGCCCCAGACGATGATCAGCTGCGATTCGGCGAAGTGCTCCACCTTCATGCCCACCTTGCCGCCCAGCGTCTGGTTCAGCCCCTCGCCGCCGGCCGCGGCGCAGATGGTGCGCCCCAGCAGCGAGGCGCCCAGGCGGTGGAAGAAGCGCCGGTCCATGCTCTCGCCCTGCACGAGGCCCATGGTGCCGGCGTAGCTGTAGGGCAGGATGGCCTGCGGGTCGCGCGCGGCGATGGCGCCCAGGCGGGCGGCGATGTCGCGCAGCGCCTCGTCCCAGCCCACGGGCTCGAACTGCCCGCTGCCCTTGGGGCCCGTGCGCCGCAGCGGTGTCAGGATGCGCTCGGGGTGGTTGGTGCGTTCGGCGTAGCGCGAGACCTTCGCGCAGAGCACGCCAGCGGTGTGCGGATGGGCCGGGTTGCCTTGCACGCGCACGGCCACGCCGTCCTCCACGGTGGTGACGAGGGCGCAGGTGTCGGGGCAGTCGTGGGGGCAGGCGCCGCGTACCTGCAGGGGGGCGGCGGCTGGCGCGGGAATGTGGGAAATGGTTTCCATCATGGACATCGGGCGGGATCGGTCGATACACTGCGCCCCCAAACGGCCGGGCAGGCGCCTGCCCGGCCCCATTCAGAATTTCCAATCGGAGCCGCCCCTTTTCGGGGGCGGCATGTCAGGCCAAGCGGGGGGATTTCACCATGAAGCAAGCGGCGTTGGGGCGCAGACGGTTTTCCATCGGCCTTGGGGTATCGGCCATCGCGGGGTTCGGGCTGGCGCGCGCGCAGTCCGAAGGCACCATCGTCCTGGGGCAGTCCGCACCGTTCTCGGGGCCCGCCGCCCAACTGGGAGTGCAGTTCCATGCGGGCGCGAAGCTGTATTTCGACGCGCTCAACGCCCAGGGCGGCATCGGCCGGCGGCTGGTGGAGCTGAGGACGCTCGACGACGGCTACGAGCCCGACCGCTGCGCGGCCAACACGCGCAAGTTCATCGAACAGGATGTGCTGGCCCTGTTCGGCTACGTGGGCACGCCCACGAGCCTCGCGGCGTTGCCGCTCTTCTCCCAGGCCAAGGTGCCCTTCTTCGCGCCGTTCACCGGCGCGGAAGCCCTGCGCCAGCCGTTCAACCGCCTGATCTTCCACGTGCGGGCGTCCTACAACGACGAGACGGCCGTCATCGTGCGCCAGCTCACCCACCTGGGCCTGAGCCGGATCGCGGTCCTGCACCAGGACGATGCCTATGGCAAGGCCGGGCTCGATGGGGTGTCGCTCGCCCTGGCCGAGGAAAAGCTGAAGACGCATGCCAGCGCGACCGTGGCGCGCAATTCCACCGATGTGGCCGCCGCCGTGCAGAAGCTGGTGGCCGCCAAGCCGGAGTCCATCGTGATGGTCACCACGTACGCGGCCGGCGCGGCCTTCGTGCGCGCCGCGCGCAAGGCCGGCTATGGCGGGACTTTCTACAACCTGTCCTTCGTGGGGACCCAGGCCCTGGCCGACGAGCTGGGCAAGGACGCGGCGGGCGTGGTCATCTCCCAGGTGATGCCGTCGCCGTTCCAGACGACCCGGCAGATCGCGCGCGAATTCCAGGACGCGATCAAGAAGGGTGGGAGCAAGGTGCAGGCCAACTACTCCAGCATGGAGGGCTACGTGGCCGCCCGCGTATTCGCCGAAGGCCTGCGCCAGGGGGGCGGCAAGGCCACGCGCGACGCGCTCATCTCCGGGCTGGAAGCCATCGGCACGGCGCCGGTGTCGGGCTACCCGATCAGCTTCAGTGCCAGCAGCCACAGCGGGTCGCGCTTCGTCGAAATGTCGATGCTCACGGGGGATGGCCGGGTAAGGGTGTGACCTGACCGGGGCCGTGGTTGGCCGGTAGCCGACATCACGCGCTTTGGAAAATATCGCAAATTTCCGATATTTTCCTTTTATCTGCCAAAGCCAGTATGTTGTAGATATTTGTCTTTGCAAATATATTGGCTTTTTCCGATAAGAGGGCATTCCATGGACTTTCCCATCCACCTCAGCGGCCAACTGCGCGAGCACCTGCGTGCGCTGAGAAAGGCGCGGGGCCTCACCCAGGCTGCGCTCGGGCAGTTGCTGGGCGTGGGGCAGGCCCGCATCGCCGAGATCGAGGGCAATCCGGGTGCCGTGAGCGTCGAGCAGTTGATGAAGGTGCTCTCGGCGCTGCAAGTGGGAATGGTGTTGCGCGACGCCGGACCCGAAGCGAGCGCTGCCGACCGGCCGGGGACGGAGGCTGCCGCTGCGGCGGGGCGATCCGTGCCGCTTTCGGCTTACGGCCGCAGGCCCGCCCCAGAAAAGGCAGTGGCCAGCCGCAGCGGTGCGCAAACCCCGTCGGAGGTGCGCACGGTGCGGGAGCCCGATCCGGCTGCGGATGCGGCACCCCGCTCCGCACGCAATTACGTCATCCCTTCCAAGAGGGGTTCCTGGTAATGGGGGCCGTGCTCAACGCATGGATGAACGGCGAGTTCGTCGGCACCTGGCAGGTCGATCGCGGAGCCCACAGCTTCTCGTACGCCAGGACATGGTTGGAGTCTGCAAAGTTTCGGCCGCTGTCCCTGTCCCTGCCGCTGACCCGTACCCGGGAGATCAAGGGCGAGGTGGTCGCGAACTATTTCGACAACCTGCTGCCCGACAACGATCGGATCCGCGAGCGCATCGGCCGGCGGTTCAAGACCAGGACACTCGATGCCTTCGCTCTGCTGGAGGCCATCGGCCGCGATTGCGTGGGCGCCGTGCAATTGCTTCCCGAGGGAACGGAGCCGGACGGATGGGACCGTGTGGAATGCGAGCCTCTCACGCAGGAGCAGGTGGCGGATGCGCTGCGCGCCGTGCCCGCCGACCCCGCCGCCCGCGCATCGGACGATTCCCCGGTATTCCGGATCTCGCTGGCCGGGGCACAGGAAAAGACCGCTTTCGTCTTGTCCCGGGGCCAATGGTGCCGGCCCTTGGGCGCCACGCCGAGCACCCACATCTTCAAGCTCCCGCTGGGATTGATCGCCAACACCAGCCGGGTGGAGATGTTCGATTCGGTCGAGAACGAGTGGCTTTGCTCGCAGCTCATCCAGGCGCTCGGCCTGCCGTCCGCGCGCACGTGGGTCGCCACGTTCGGCGATCAGCGCGCTCTGGTGGTGGAGCGTTTCGACCGGCAGTGGATGGACGGCGGGGCATGGATTGCCCGGCTTCCCCAGGAAGATTTCTGCCAGGCGCTGGGGCTGTCTCCGCGGCTGAAGTACGAAAGCGACGGCGGCCCGTCCGTGGCTGCCGGCCTGGCGCTGTTGGCCGGCAGTGTCGACGCGCCAACGGACAGGCTCGCATTCCAGCTCGCCCAGTTCGCCTTCTGGCTCATGGCCGCGCCGGACGGGCATGCCAAGAATTTCTCGCTCTTCCTGCGCCAGGCTGGCACCTTTGAAATGGCGCCCCTGTACGACGTGCTTTCCGTGTGGCCCTACGTGGGCAAGGGGCGGGGGCAGTTGCACTTGCGCGACGTGCGCCTCGCCATGGCGCAGCGATCGAAGAATGCGCACTATGGGCTGCATACCATCCGCGCCCGCCACTGGCGCGATCTGGCGCTGCGGAACGGCGGATCCACAGTCTGGGACGCGATGCTGGGCATGGCGGCGCATGTGGCGCCAGCCCTGGATACCGTCGAGGCGCGGTTGCCGGCGGATTTTCCGGAGCACATCTGGGCCCCGATCTCGGCGGGCATGCGGGCGCAGGCCGAGAGCTTTCTTGCCGAGGCGGCGATCCTCGCCTGAGGCGGGCAGCGGCTCCGCGCAGAGCGCTCAGAGGCCGCCGAACTCCCGGGTATCGGCCAGCCCGCGCATGAAGGCCTCGCAGCGCGCGAGCTGCTCCAGGCTCACGTATTCGTCGGGCTGGTGGGCCTGGCGGATGCTGCCGGGGCCGCAGACCACGGTGGAGATGCCGGCGTTCTTGAAGAGCCCGGCTTCGGTGCCGAAGGCCACCAGCGTGGTGCCGGCCTCGCCGGCCAGGCGCTGGGCCAGCTGCGTGACCGGGTCCCGTGCGTCGCCCAGGAAACTCGGGATCTCGCAGATGGTGTCGAAGGTGAAGCCCGCCTGGGGCGCCACGGCCTGCATCGCGGGCTCCAGCGAGCGCGCATAGGCCACGACCTCGGACTGCATGCGCGCGGCATCGGCGGTGGGCAGGTCGCGGAATTCATAGCGGAACTCGGCGTCGCGCGGCACCACGTTGTCGGCGATGCCGCCGTGGAACTGGCCCACGCTGGCCGTGGAGAAGGGCACATCGAAGCCCTCGAAGCGCGGCTCCTCGCGCTCGAAGCCCTCGGCCATGTCGCGCACGCGACCCACCACGCGCGCGGCCATCTCGATGGCGTTCACCGAGTGCGGAGTGAGCGAGGAGTGCGCCTCCTTGCCGCGCACGCAGCAGCGGTACCGGTAAACGCCCTTGTGCGCGATGGCCGGGACCATGCTGGTGGGCTCGCCCACGATGCAGGCGAGCGGCCGTACGCCGGCATCGCGCAGGTCGGCGATGAGTTCGCGTGCGCCGAAGCAGCCCACTTCCTCGTCGTAGCTGAAGGCGTAATGGATGGCGAAGGGCGCATCGCTTTCCAGGAAGCGCTGCGCCTGCGAGAGCGCGATGGCGATGAAGGCCTTCATGTCGGCGCTGCCGCGGCCGTAGAGGCGCCCGTCCTGCACGGTGGCCGAGAGCGGGTCCATGCTCCAGTCCTGGCCGTCCCACGGAACGGTGTCGGTATGGCCCGAGAGGATGATGCCGGCGGGCTTGCCCTCGCCCAGCGTGGCGAAGAGATTGGCCTTGGTCTTGCTTGCATCGTGGGTCAGCCGGCACTTCACGCCGAGCCGCGCCAGTTCGGACCGCACGAAATCGATGAGTTCGAGGTTGGAGCGGTGGCTCACCGTGTTCATGCGCACGAGGGTCTGGGCGAGCGAGAGGGCGTGGTCGGAGATCATCGTGCTGCGTGGAATAACCCTGTCTGGTGCGCGTGCGGAGGCAGGGCTAGACTCTGTGAACCAAGGAAGACATCCATTATGAAACTCATCGATTCGATCGTCACCGAGGCCGCGGGTATCGCCGCCGTGCGCCGCGACATCCATGCCCACCCTGAACTCTGCTTCGAGGAAGTCCGCACCGCGGACGTCGTGGCGGCCAAGCTCGCCGAGTGGGGCATTCCCGTCCACCGCGGCCTGGGCAAGACCGGCGTGGTGGGCATCGTGCACGGCCGCGACGGCGGCGCTTCGGGCCGTGCCGTGGGCCTGCGGGCCGACATGGATGCGCTGCCCATCACCGAGTTCAACACCTTCGCGCATGCGAGCACCCACCCCGGCAAGATGCACGCCTGCGGCCATGACGGCCACACGGCCATGCTGCTGGGGGCGGCCCAGCATTTCGCGCGGCACCGCGATTTCGACGGCACCGTCTACCTCATCTTCCAGCCGGCGGAAGAGGGCGGCGGCGGGGCCCGCGTGATGATCGAAGACGGCCTGTTCACGCAATTCCCCGTCGAAGCCGTCTTCGGCATGCACAACTGGCCCGGCATGAAGGCCGGCCAGTTCGCCGTGAGCGCGGGCCCGGTGATGGCGTCTTCGAACGAGTTCAAGATCGTCATCCGCGGCAAGGGCAGCCATGCCGCCATGCCGCACATGGGCATCGATCCCGTGCCCGTGGCCTGCCAGATGGTGCAGGCCTTCCAGAACATCATCAGCCGCAACAAGAAGCCGGTGGATGCGGGCGTGATCTCGGTCACCATGATCCACACGGGCGAGGCCACCAACGTGGTGCCCGACAGCTGCGAGCTGCAGGGCACGGTGCGGACTTTCACCATCGAGGTTCTCGACATGATCGAGCGCCGCATGAAGCAGGTGGCCGAGCACACCTGCGCGGCCAACGAAGCCACCTGCGAGTTCGAGTTCGTGCGCAACTACCCGCCCACGGTGAATTCCCCGGCCGAGGCCGCCTTCGCGCGCAAGGTCATGCAGGGCATCGTGGGCGAAGCCAACGTGGTGCCGCAGGAGCCCACCATGGGCGCGGAAGACTTCGCCTTCATGCTGCAGGCCAAGCCCGGCGCCTACTGCTTCATCGCCAACGGCGACGGCGACCACCGCGCCATCGGCCATGGCGGCGGCCCGTGCACGCTGCACAACCCGAGCTACGACTTCAACGACGACCTGCTGCCGCTGGGCGCCACCTACTGGGTGGAGTTGGCGCAGCAGTGGCTCGCCGCGCCGCGGCCTGCCGCAGCCTGACGGCCCGCGCGCCTGCATCGCTCTTTTGCCCGCCCGCGGCGCCCTGTGCGCCGCGGGCCGTTGGCGCGCGCTGCGCGTCCATGGTGGGCTGTCTGTCTCTCATTTCTTTTCTCAGGAGCGCCCGAGGATGATCGGTACCGCGCAAGCGTTTTCTTCCCGTTATGCGCAGGCCCGCGCGCAGTTTCTGCAGGCCGCGGCGGCAGCGGGCCTGGCCGTGGAATCGCACCCCCACCCCCTGCCGGGCCGTGAGGGCGAGGCCCTGGCCCTGGATGTGGTGCGGGACGGCCCGGCCGATGCGCGGCACCTGCTCATCGTGAGCAGCGCCTGCCATGGCGTCGAAGGCCACTGCGGCAGTGGCGTGCAGGTGTTCGCGCTGCACGACGAGGCGTGGCGCGCGAAGGCGCGGGGCGCCGGCGTGGCCGTGCTCTACCTGCACGCGCTCAATCCGCACGGCTTCTCGCACACGCGCCGCGTCACGCACGAGAACGTGGACCTCAACCGAAACTTCCACGATTTCCGCCAACCGCTGCCCACCAACGCGGCCTACCGCGAGATCGCAGCGCTGCTGCTGCCCGAGCAATGGCCACCGACGCCCGAGAACGAGCGCGCCGTGGGCGCTTTCATCGCTGCGAACGGCGAGGCCGCATGGCAGGCCGCCATCACGCGCGGCCAACACGAGTTTCCGGAGGGCCTGTTCTTCGGCGGCACCGAGGCCACCTGGAGCAACCGCACCCTGCGGCAGGTGCTGCGGGCGCATGGCGCGGCGGCGGACCACATCGCCTGGATCGATCTGCACACGGGCCTGGGCCCGAACGGCCACGGCGAGCGCATCTACGCGGGCCACGACGATGCCGATGCGGTCCGGCGGGCACGGCGCTGGTGGGACGGTGGCGGCGCCACGCCGGTGACTTCGATCTACGACGGCTCCTCCACCTCGGCCTTTCTCACGGGCCTCATGTGGAACAGCGTGTACGACGAATGCCCCCGCGCCGGCATCACCGGCATCGCGCTCGAGTACGGCACCGTGCCGGTCCTGGACGTGCTGCAGGCCCTGCGCGCCGACCACTGGCTGCACCTGCACCCCGAGGCGCCCGCGGCGCAGGCCGAGGGCATCCGCCAGCAGGTGCGGGCCGCGTTCTACACCGACACCGATGCGTGGAAGCAGCGCATCGTCGAGCAGGCGCGCGAAGCGATGTTCCAGGCGGTGGACGGGCTGGCCGCCCTGGCCTGACGTTCGGGCGGCACCGGCCGAAGCGCTCCCCCGTTTCCCAAATTTCGGGAATGCTGCGGCTGCGTGGGCCCTCCCGCAGCCATGAACTCGACCGTTCTGCTGCTGGCGTTTTCGCGGTTTATTGCAAACAATGTCACCACCGAAGCAAAGCAAACCAATATCGGCGGTGACCGTGGCGGGAGGGCATGCCACAGGATGCGGCCGTTCACTCGTGAAGGGAGGGCACCGATGGCGTCTCAACGAAGGGGTTGGACACTGGCGCAGCGCTTGATCGCGATTAATGCGGTCGTTTTCGTGCTGCTGGCAGCGGTCACCGCAGCGATCTGGCTCATGATGGAACAGTTGAGCCGCGATGCCGAAATCGTCCGGGCCTACAACGTGCCGCAGCTGCAGCGCATCGCAGAGCTGGAACTGAACGTCACCCGGGTATCGCTGCAACTGCGGCATGCGATCCTCTCGCGCACCCCCGAAGAACTGAACAGCACGCTGGCCGACATCGGCGAAAAGCGCGCGCTGCTGCAGAAGACGCTGCAGGCGTTCGGCGACGGCATGATCTCGGACGATGGCAAGCAGGCCTATGCGCCGCTGCCGGCGCTCATGCAGGAATTCTGGGCCGTGGGCGGCGAGAACCTCCAGCTGATCCAGGCGGGCCGCAAGGAAGAGGCCTTCGCCTTCCTGGTGGACCGCACCATCCCTGCGCGCAACCGGCTGCTGGCGCCGCTGGGCGCGGAGAAGCTGCGCCAGGGCGAGCGGCTGTCCTTTCGCATCAACGAGGTCCAGTCCCTGGCGACGACCGACCGCAACGTCGCCACGCTCGCGATGCTGGCGGTGGTGCTCTGCCTGGCGGGGCTGGGCTGGTACCTGCGCTCGGTGGTGCGGCAGCTCGGCGGCGACCCGCCCGAACTCCGCCGCGTGGCGCTCGCCGTGGCGGGCGGCGACCTGGGCGTGCGCGTGCCGGTGCGCCCGAACGACGCGTCCAGCATCATGGCGGGCCTGTCCACCATGCGCGAGCGGCTCGCATCCGTGGTGACGGTGGTGCGTTCCAGCGCCGACAGCGTTTCCGCCGCGAGCGGAGAAATCGCGGCCGGCAACCACGACCTGTCATCGCGCACCGAGCGGCAGGCTTCGGCGCTGCAGCAGACTGCGGCCTCGATGGAAGAGCTTGGCTCCACCGTGCGGCAGAACGCCGACAGCGCGCGCCGCGCCAACGAATTGGCGCAGGCCGCGTCGAACGTGGCGGCGGACGGCGGCGCCGTGGTGGCGCAGGTGGTGGACACGATGAAGGGCATTCAGGACAGCAGCCACCAGATCAACGACATCATCGGCGTGATCGACGGCATCGCCTTCCAGACCAACATCCTGGCGCTCAATGCCGCTGTGGAGGCCGCGCGCGCGGGCGAGCAGGGCCGCGGCTTCGCCGTCGTGGCGGCCGAGGTGCGCACGCTGGCGCAGCGCAGTGCGACGGCGGCCAAGGAGATCAAGGCGCTCATCACCGCGAGCGTGGAGCGTGTCGGCCGTGGCAGCGCGCTCGTGGACCAGGCGGGCGTGACGATGACGGAGGTGGTGGCCTCGATCCGCCGCGCCACCGACCTCATGGGCGAGATCAGCGCCTCCAGCTCCGAGCAGAGCCAGGGCGTGGACCAGATCGCCGAGGCCATCACCCACGTGGACCAGGCCACGCAGCAAAACGCCGCGCTGGTCGAGCAGATGGCCGCGGCCGCGAGCAGCCTGAGCACGCAGGCCGCCGAACTGGTGCGTGCCGTGGCGGTGTTCCAGCTGGACGCGCAGGCGGATGCGTTGGCCGCGCGCGCTGCTCCGGTTCCGCCATCGCCGCCTCCGCAGCAGCAGCACCGGGCGGCCCCGGCGCCTGCCGTGCCGCGCCCCGTGGCCGCGCCGGTGCGCCGGCCTGCGGTGCCGCCCGCCGCGCAGCCGGCCTCGCCCCGGCTCGGCCATGCACCGGCGGCGGCGAAAAAGGCCGCTCCGCCGGCCCCGGCCGCACCGGCAACCGCACCGGCGAAGGCCGGCGGCGCTTCGGACGACTGGGAAATGTTCTGACACCGAAAGCGGTGCTAGCCGGCCGGGGCGTGCCGGACGCCCCCGTAAGATAGCCGGGCGAGGGCCGCAGGAGCCGCCTGACGGGCCTGCTCCCGCACTTCTTCCATCCCCGTCCGGAGACACGTTCCCCATGTCCGATCTGAATGCCGCTTTCGAGGCCGCCGTCGCCCATTCCAAGAACCTCAGCGAGCGCCCCGACAACCCGACCCTGCTGAAGATCTACGCGCTCTACAAGCAGGCCACGGCGGGCGACAACGCCGAGCCGAAGCCGAGCTTTTCGGATTTCGTGGGCCGCGCCAAGTGGGATGCGTGGACGAAGCTCAAGGGCACGTCCGGCGACGCTGCCCGCCAGCAGTACATCGACCTGATCCAGGAACTGAGCTGAGCCGGGCCCATCGGCGCTGAATCGGGCGCCGGCCGCGCGTCCACCACCGTGCCGGCGCCCCGGTGCCGTGGCGCTCAGTCGGCCGCCGCGCCTGGTGCCGGGGGCCGCGGCGCCAGGGCCCGCAGGTGCTCTTGCCGTTCCCGGGCCGGCTGCGCTGCCAGCGCGCGCACGGCGGCATAGAACTTCGGCCAATCGCCGCCTTCGTGTTCGAAGAGCGCCTCGAAGGCCGGCACCAGTTCGTCATAGGCCGCCTGCGCGCCGAAGGCCGCGTTGTTGGCATCGGCCACCCAGCGGTCGTAGCCGGCGATCTGCTCAGGCGTGGTTCCTCCGGCCAGCCAGCGCGCCCGCAGCGCGGCATAGTCGCCGCGGAATTGATCTATTGCTATATTTTTAGTAGCAAACAATTCAATGGATACGGCGGCATGGGGTGGTTTTGATGCCGAGCCATACACCGCAGAGAGCCGCTCCCGCGCGGAGCGGGTGAGCGCGCGGAACGCCGTGCGCCGGGCATCGCCTTGCTCGTATTCGGCACGTGCCCGGGGCGTGGCCCGCGTGGCCAGCCAGCGCGCCACGCCGAGCCGCTCGACGGCGGTGGCGAACGACTCGTTGAACATCGTGTCGCCGTTCGCGTAGACGACCTGGTGCGCCAGCTCGTGGAACAGCAGCCGCACGAACTCCCCTTCGGGCCAGGCGATGAAGGTGTTGAGCAGCGGGTCGCCGCCCATCCAGTTCGTGTAGCCCAGCGTGGAATAGGCTGGCACGCCGTAGACGGCCACCTCCAGGCCCTGGCCGGCCAGCCGCGCGGCCTCGGCGCGTGCGTCGGCCTCGGCAAAGTAGCCGCGGTAGCCGATGCAGCCGGTGATGGGGAAGCACCAGGTGTGCAGCGTGAGCGCATCGGGCGGCGCGGCCACCACGTTCCACACGGCGGCGCGGCGGCCCAGGTCCGCATAGCGGCGGTAGCTGGCGTTGTCGGGCAGGTGCAGCTCGGCCACGGCGAAGGCGCGGGCCTGGCGCGCCAGTTCCAGCCGTTCGCGCAGCGGCGCCGCGGTGCCGGGGCGGGCCAGCCAGTCGTCCACGGGCGCGGCGGCCTGCATGATCTGCAGGTGCCCGCGCACCGATTGCCAGTAGTAGCCGAGGGTGTCGCCGGTGTGCGCGCAGCCGGCCAGCAGCGCGCCCAGCAGGGCCATGGCGGTGCGGCGTGCGGCAGCGGCGGAAAAGGAGGGCAGGGGCATGCGGAGGATGCGGGAGAGGGCGCAAAAAAGGCCGGTGCGGAACGCCCCGCAGTGTACGGAGCTTCGCGCGCGGCCCCTTCCTAGAATGGCCCCATGCCGAACGCCAAAACCCCTTCCGCCCCCGGCCCCGCCGATCCCGCGCCGCTGCCCGAGGGCCTGTTCGCCGACGCGCCCGGAGAGCCGCCGCGCTGCTTCTGGTGCCGGGCGACCCCGCTCTACCGCCACTACCACGACCACGAATGGGGCTTTCCGGTCAGCGACGACCGGCGGCTGTTCGAGAAGCTGTGCCTGGAGGGCTTCCAGGCGGGCCTGAGCTGGATCACCATCCTCAATAAGCGCGAGGCGTTCCGCGCCGCCTTCGCGGGGTTCGACGCCGAGCGCATGGCCGACTTCGGCGCCGCCGACGTCGAGCGCCTGCTGGCCGATGCCGGCATCGTGCGCCACCGCGGCAAGATCGAATCGGCCATCCGCAATGCGCGGCAGGTGCTGGAGGTGCGGCGCGAGTTCGGCTCGCTGGCGCACTACGTCTGGCGCTTCGCGCCGCAGGCGGCCGAGGGCCGTCCCGAACGGCTCACGCTGGACGCCGCGCGCGCCCTCACCACGGCGCCTGCGGCCGTAGCCCTGTCGAAAGACCTCAAGAAGCGCGGTTTCGGCTTCGTGGGGCCCACCACGATGTATGCCTTCATGCAGGCGATGGGCCTGGTGAACGACCACATCGAAGGCTGCGGCACGCGCGCTGCGGCGCAGGCCGCGCGGGCGGCGTTCCAGCCGCCGGGCGCGCCCGCGCGGTGAGGCGGGCCCCCGCTGCAGCCGGTCAGTATGCCGATTCCGGGCGGATGGCGATGTGGCCGAAGCCCAGGTGCTGCAGGCACTCGCGCAGGATCAGCAGCGTGGCCACGAAGGCAGGGTCGTCCTCGGGATCCTGCGGCTGCGCGGCCTGCGCGCCCAGCGCCCGCGCGGCCACGCGCTGGAAGACGCGCTCCACCGCCTCGAGCGGCAGCTCCATGTCCGGCTGCGCGGCGATGCCCGCCTGCAGCGCGATCTGGCGGATGCCCGCGTCGGCCGTGTAGAGGGCCGACCCTTCGGCCAGCGCGGAGCGCAGGGGCATCACGGCGTCTTCCACGGTGGCGATGGCGCTCTCCATCTCGGCGCCCGTGGGCGGCTGGTGCCGCAGGCAGGCGGCAGCGGTGGCATAGGAGCCCACGTCCAGCGTGCGCAGCAGGTGCGGCTGCGGGCCGGTACCGCTGGCGATGGACGAATGCGCCGCCCCGATGCGCAGCACGGTGACGGCGCTGCCGGCCAGCGGGCCCGCCTGCAGCGCGGCATAGAGCGTGCCGGCATCGTGGGGGGAGAGGGCGGAGGAGGGCATGGGGGCTCCGGCAACGGTGGCGATGCGCCATTGTGCCCGGCCGCGCGGGCATGAAAAAAGCCCTCGCGCAGGAGGGCTTGGCAGGCACGGGCGAAGCCTCGGGGGCTTCGCTCGGGAGGGGGCTTCAGCCGCCCTTCTTGGAACGCTTGCCGGGGTTCTTCTTGCTGCGGGTGGCGACGCCACGCTCCAGGCTCACGCGCTGGCCGCGGCCGGCCGTGGGCAGGGACACGCCGGGCAGGGGCTTCGGGGGAGGGGTGCGCTTGCGGTCGGCTTCGGTAACGATCTTGTTGCCCATGGTGTTTGACTCCTGCTGGAACGGACGGTGAAAACCCGCTATTAAGCCATACACCGGGCCCCCGGCCGCGCCGGACCGCCCTTCGGCCCCTTCCGCAGCCGGCCCCGGGGGTGGGGCGGTGTGTAAGACAGTTGCCATTGACGGTCGCCGGGGCGCGGTCCAACAATCCCGCCATGAAACACCTGCTGCGCATGCTCGAGGCACGGATGGCCGACTCCCCGGTCGGCCTCGCGCTGGAGTTGCCCGGCGGCGAGCGGATCGGCGGGCGGGACGCCCGCGTGGTGCTGCGGTTCCGCGATGCGATGGCCCTGGGAGCGCTCGCGCGCGGCAAAGTGGGGGATGTGGCCGCAGCCATCGTGGAGGGCCGCGTGGCCATGGAAGGCCGCGTGCGCGATCTCATGGCGGCCGGCGGGGCGGTGCTGCGCGGCGACCCGGTGCGCGATGCGGGCGGCTGGTGGCGGCCGCTGTGGCAGCGGGCCCGTTCGCGCGGTCTGCACACGCTGCGCCGCGACGCGCGGCAGATCCAGTTCCATTACGACCTCTCCGACCGCTTCTACTCGCTGTGGCTCGATCCGCGCCGCGTGTATTCGTGCGCGTACTACCACCACGCCGGCCTGTCGCTCGCGCAGGCGCAGGAAGCCAAGCTCGACCACATCTGCCGCAAGCTCAGGCTCGCGCCCGGCGACCGCTTCCTCGACATCGGCGCGGGCTGGGGCGGGCTGCTGCTCTGGGCCGCCGAGCACTACGGCGTGGATGCCACCGGCATCACGCTGTCGCGCAACCAGCACGCTCATGTGGAGCGGCTCATCGCGCAGCAGGGGCTGGGGCACCGCGTGCGGGTGCGGCTGTGCGACTACCGCGACCTGCCGCGCACCGAGCGGCAGCCTTTCGACAAGATCGCCTCGGTGGGCATGTTCGAGCACGTGGGCCGGGCCCATCTGCCGGCGTATTTCGGGTGCGTGCGGCGCCTGCTGCGGCCCGGCGGCCTGCTGCTCAACCACGGCATCACGGCGGGCGGGGTGGACAACGCGCAGCTCGGCGCGGGCATGGGCGACTTCATCGAGAAATACATCTTCCCGGGCGGCGAACTGGTGCATGCCAGCGCGGTGCTGCACGACATGGCCGGCGCCGGCCTGGAGATGGTGGACACAGAGAACCTGCGCCCCCATTACGCCCGCACGCTCTGGGCCTGGTCCGATGCGCTGGAGGCGCGCCTGCCAGAAGCCGAGGCGATCCTGGCGGAGGAGGCGGGCGCCGAGCGCGGCGCCAAGGCCCTGCGCGCCTACCGTCTCTACCTGGCCGGCAGCGCCATGGGCTTCGAGCGCGGCTGGATGGCGCTGCACCAGATGCTGGCCGCCCTGCCGGACGGCCGTGTCGGCGCGGGAAGCCTGCCGGGCGCGCAATCCGACTATCCATTCCAGCGCAGCTACATGTACGCCGGTGCGGGCATGCCGTGCGCGGCCTGACACCGCGGGCCCGGTGCCATTTTTCTGTGACTCCAGCTCTCTACCTTTTTCCCACTCCCTGAACCCTCGATCCATGCTCTACAAATTCAAGTCCCGCGCCACGGCCGACATCATCATGCTGCAGGCCCACGGCCGCCAGATCCTCCAGGCCATCGGCAAGTCTCCGGACGAGGCGCACGGCATCATCACGCCCGAGCAGATCCCCGCTGCGCTGCAGTCGCTGGAAGCCGCGATCGCGGCCGACGAGGCCCGCCAGGCGGAGGCCGGCGATGCCCCTGCCGATGAGGACCAGGACGGCCGCGGCGAGCCCGCCGAGGCCGTGCGGCTGCGCCAGCGCGCGGCGCCCTTCATCGACATGCTGCGCCGCAGCGCCGCCGAGGGCAAGGAAGTCACCTGGTAGTTCGCGGCGGGGCCGCGATGCGGCCTCTGCGCTGAACGCGCCTCCGCTTCAATCCACCTTGGCGCCCGAGGCCTGGACCACGCGCGACCACTTGGCGTGTTCGGCCTCGATGTGCCGCGCGAACTCGGCCGGCGTGTTGCCGCCGGGAATCGCGCCCTGCGCGAGCATGCGCTCCTTCACTGCGGGCGAGGCCAGCGCCTTGGCCGTCTCCTGCTGGATGCGTTGCACGATGTCGGCCGGCGTGCCCGCGGGCGCGAGCAGGCCGAACCACGAACTCGCTTCATAGCCCTTGAGCGCCGGGCCGCCGGCCTCTTCCACCGTGGGCACGTCCGGCAGGGCCTGCGAGCGGGTGGCGCTCGTCACCGCCAAGGCCTTGAGCTTGCCCGCCTTGATCTGCGCCATGGACGAGGGCAGGTTGTCGAACATCACGTCCATGTTGCCGCCCACGAGGTCCAGCAGCGCCGGGCCCGAGCCGCGGTAGGGCATGTGCAGCATGTAGGTGCCGGTCATGCTCTTGAACAGCTCGCCCGCGAGGTGGATCGACGTGCCGTTGCCGCTCGACGCCATGTTGAGCTGGCCCGGGTGGGCCTTGGCATAGCGGATGAAGTCCTGCACGCTCGCGATGCCCTGCGTGCGCGCCTTCTCGGCGTTGAGCACCATCACGTTCGGCACCGCGGCCACGAGCGTGATGGGAACGAAATCCTTGATGGGGTCGTACGGCAGTTTGGCGTAGAGCGCCCGGTTGATGCCGTGCGTGCCCACGGTGCCCATGAGCAGCGTGTACCCGTCGGCCGGCGATTTGGCGACGATCTCCGCGCCGATGTTGCCGCCTGCGCCCGCGCGGTTGTCCACGATGAACTGCTGGCCGAAAGCCCGGCCGAGTTCCGGCGCCACGGCCCGCGCGAGGATGTCCGTCGTGCCGCCCGGTGCGAAGGGCACGACGATGCGCACGGGCTTGGACGGCCAGGTGTCGGCGCGTGCGGGCGCATTCCAGGCCACCAGCGCGGCGCCCAGCAGCAGCGCGCTGCCCAGGGCGATGGCGCGGCGGCGGCGGGCGGGGGCGTGCCGCACGGCGGCAGCGGCGCCGGACCGGCGGGAGGACAGGGCATCGGCAGGCGTCTGCGGGGTCGGCATGGAGAAGGTCCTTTCGGAAGCCGTGGATCGGAGGCCCGGCCCGTGCGTTAGCGCAGGCAGAGGAGCGATGGCTCCGTTGTAGGCGCGTGGGCCGGCGCGGCGGCAGGTGGATAACCCGCATCGCCGCGGAATGCCCGCAGTGATGCCGCGGGCCCGCCAGAAAAAACGCCCCGCGGCGCAAGCCGCGGGGCGTTCTCGTGGACTGGAGGGGAGCGAAGCCTGCGCGTATCAGTCGGCGTAGGTGCCCGCGGCCTTGATGATCGGGCCCCACTTGTCGATCTCGGCCTGCACGAACTTCTTGTGCTCGGCGGGCTCGACGCGCTGGTCGGCGGCCACGACGGCGCCCAGGCCTTCCTGCTTCTTGATGAAGTCGGGGTCCTTCAGGGCGGCCTTGAGGGCGTCGTTGAGCTTCTTCACCACCTCGGCGGGCGTGCCCTTGGGCGCGTAGAGGCCGTGCCAGATCGTGACCTGGAAGTCCTTCACGCCGGACTCGGCCAGCGTGGGCAGGTCTTTCAGCGAGGGCGTGCTCAGGCGCTTGGCCGTGGTGACGGCATACGACTTGACCTTCTTGGCCTCGATCTGCGAGGTGGTGTTGGTGGTCTGGTCGCACAGCAGGTCGATCTGGCCGCCGATCAGGTCGGTGATGGCCGGTGCCGTGCCCTTGTACGCGACGGTGGTCATCTCGACCTTGACCGCGCTCTGGTAGAGCAGGCCGCACAGGTGCGAGGCCGCGCCCAGGCCCGCGTGGCCGAGGTTGATCTTGCCCTTGTTCTGCTCGATCCAGGTCGCGAGTTCCTTGTAGTTGTTGGCCGGCAGCGAGGGGCGGCCGATGAGCGTCATGGGCACGTCGTTCACGACGCCCAGGTACTCGAAGTCGTTGGGCACGCTGAAGGGCAGCTTGCGGTAGAGCGCCGGCATCGTCGCCATGGCGATGTGGTTGAGCAGCAGCGTGTAGCCGTCGGGTGCGGCGCGGGCCACCTTGGCGGTGCCGATGCTGCTGCCGGCGCCGGCAGCGTTGTCGATCACCACGCTCACGCCGCCCAGCGGCTTGCGCATGGCTTCGGCCAGATCGCGGGCCACGCGGTCGGTGGGGCCGCCGGCCGCGAAGGGCACGACGATGGTCACCGTCTTGTCCTTGGAGGGGAAGGCCTGCTGGGCCTGGGCACCGAACACGGCGGCTGCGGCAGCAGCCAGCAGCGCGGTCTTGACTATGGTTTTCATGGCGATCCTTGACTTGAAGACGCGCCATGATAGTCACGGCCTTTCGGTGTCACATCAAGGTAATCACTGAGGCTGCGGATCCCAGGGTTTTAAGCTTTTTGGCACGGATGCCGCCGTATCCATTGGCTTTGTTGCTATCAAAAAGTGAGTGTAAGCTCCGTGCAATGCCACCGTGGCAGGGGCCGTCAACGGTAACTGCGGGCGTCCTCGATCACGCGGCCATCGTTGGGCAGGGCCCCCGGCGCGAGCATCTCGATGTCGGCGCGCAGCTTGGTCACCTCGCGCACCGCGGCGGCCAGCCGGTCGGCCAGGCCGCCCGCGGTCTCGGTGGTCTCCACGCGCAGCACGAGCGTGTCGTTGGCCATCTCCCCGCCCACCACCAGGCGCGCGCGCGCCACCTGCGGAAAGCGCCGCGCCACCTCGGCCACCTGGCCCGGGTGCACGAACATGCCGCGCACCTTGGTGGTCTGGTCGGCACGGCCCAGCCAGCCGCGGATGCGCCGGTTGGTGCGGCCCGTGGGGCAGGGGCCGGGCAGCACGGCGGAGAGGTCGCCGGTGCCGAAGCGCACCAGCGGGTAGTCGGGGTTGAGGGTGGTCACCACCACCTCGCCGACCTCGCCGTCGGGCACGGGGTCGCCGGTGCCGGGGCGCACGATCTCCACGATCACGTCCTCGCCGAGCACGAGGCCCTCGCGCGCGGCGGTCTCGTAGGCGATCAGGCCCAGGTCGGCCGTGGCATAGCACTGGAAGGCCGCCACGCCGCGCCCGGCGAACCAGTCGCGCAGCGACGGCGGCAGCGCCTCGCCCGACACCAGCGCCTTGGACAGGTGCGGCAGCGCGATGCCCATCTCGGCCGCCTTCTCCAGCAGGATGCGCAGGAAGCTCGGCGTGCCGATGTAGCCCGCCGGCCGCAGCTCGGCCATGGCCTGCACCTGCTGCTCGGTCTGGCCCGTGCCGCCCGCGAACACGGTGCAGCCCACGGCCTGCGCGCCGCCTTCCATCATGGCGCCCGCGGGCACGAAGTGGTAGCTGAAGCAGTTGTGCGCCAGCTCGCCCGGCCGGAACCCGGCCGCATGGATCGCACGTGCCATGCGCCAGTAGTCCGCCCGCCGGCCCTCGGGCTCGTAGAGCGTGCCCGGGCTCGCGAAGACGCGCGGCATGGCCGCCCCGAAGCGCAGCGCGCTGAACCCGCCAAACGGATCCGCAGCGCGCCCGGCCTGCTGCCGCTCCAGCAATTCGTGCTTGCGCGTGACGGGCAGGGTGGCGAGCGCGGCGCGGCTGGCGATCGCCTGCGGATCCACCTGCGCGAGGATGTCCCCGAAAGCCGCCGTCGCCGACCGCGCATGCGCGATCTGCGCGGGCAGCGCCGCCATCAGCGCGGCCTCGCGCTCCTCGGGCGAACGGGTTTCGAGGGCGTCGTAGGAATCCATCATGCTCATGCCTTCATCCATGCGGTTGTGCAATCAATCGTCATACGCTGCGGCTGCACAGGCCGGCGTGCTGTCCCGCTGCGCACCTTGCGCGCGACCCCGGAAACCGCCATGGCGCCACCCGTCGAATGGCCGCGGAGCAGGCCAGGCCAGCAGACGCCGTGGAACGGGCTTCGCCAGGCCACCGGCGGCGTCCCCCTGCCCGCCGTACGCAGTACGGCGAGAGCGGGGGGAAGCGGCGCAGCCGCTCAGGGGGGTGACCTCCATATCAGGCCAGCCAGCGCTTGCGCCGCTTGTAGCTCTTGGCGTCCTTGAAGCTCTTGCGCTCCCCGCCGCCCATGCCGAGGTAGAACTCCTTCACGTCCTCGTTGCTGGCGAGGTCGCTGGCGGCGCCGTCCATCACGACGCGGCCGTTCTCCAGGATGTAGCCGTAGTCGGCATATTTCAGCGCCATGTGCGTGTTCTGCTCGGCCAGCAGGAAGGTGACCTTTTCGCGGGCGTTCAGGTCGCGCACGATGTGGAAGACCTCCTCCACGATCTGCGGCGCGAGGCCCATGGAGGGTTCGTCCAGCAGCACCATGCGCGGGTTGGCCATCAGCGCGCGGCCGATGGCGCACATCTGCTGCTCGCCGCCCGAGGTGTAGGCGGCCTGGCTCGTGCGCCGCGTCTTCAGCCGCGGGAAGTAGGCATACACCTTCTCCAGGTTGGCCGCCACCTCGCCGCGGTCGCGCCGCGTGTAGGCGCCGGTGAGCAGGTTCTCCTCGATGGTGAGGTGAGCGAAACAGTGGCGGCCCTCCATCACCTGCACCACGCCGCGGTCCACGAGCGCGGCGGGCGAGAGCCGCTCGATGCGCTCGCCGCGCAGCTCGATGCTGCCCTTGGTGACCTCGCCGCGCTCGCCCGCGAGCAGGTTGGAGACGGCGCGCAGCGTGGTGGTCTTGCCCGCGCCGTTGCCGCCCAGCAGCGCCACGACCGCGCCTTCGGGCACCGAGAGCGACACGCCCTTGAGCACCAGGATCACGTGGTGGTAGATCACCTCGATGCCGTTGACGACGAGCAGCGGTTCACTGGCGGATGGCGGGGCTGTGGTCATGGCTGGCTCCATGGGCATGGTGTGAATTGGCTGTGCGCTCCGAGGCGTGGCGCATAGTGGAGTGCGGCGCTGCCTCGGGCATGGGGTACGAGGGACACCGAGGAAGGGCCGCCCCGCACCGAGGGTGTCGTCCCCCTTCCCGGAACGCGCAGCGGGCCGAGAGAAGGGGGAAGCGGCGCGGCCGCTCAGGGGGTAGTTACCCGCAGCTTCTCGGCTTGATGTTCTTGTCCTTGGCGTACTTGGCCGCGTACTCCTTGACCAGCGGATCGATGTGGGTCTTGTCGGCCTGGTACCAGTCGGGCTGGATGTTCCACTTCGCCCCGTCCCACTGCACGATGCGCGCCCAGTCGGTGCCCATGTGGTTCTGGCACGAGGTCTTCACCGGGCGCATCACTTCGCCGAAACCCAGCGCCTTGAGCTTGTCGGCCGTGAGGTCGAGGTTCTCGAAGCCCCAGCGGATCTGCTCGGGCGTGAGCACCTTGCCCTTGCCGTACTTCTCCTGCGCGGCGCGGATGGCCTCCACCTGCAGCATCGAGATCATCATCCCGCGCGTGTGCGCCAGCGTGCCGACACCGGTGGGCGCGCCCGTGCCCTGGCCCTTGTCGTAGACGAACTTCTTCAGGTCGTCGTGCACCTTGTCCTTCGCGGCGCTGTTGTGGATGGTGATCGCGTTGTAGCCCTTGGCGCCCGCGCCGATGTCCTTCACGTCGTGGTCGGAGCCGGCCCACCAGATGCCGTAGATCTTCTCGCGCGGGTAGCCGCTCGCCTGCGCCTCGCGGATGCCGGCGGGCGTCATCACGCCGGCCGACCAGAACAGGACGTAGTCGGGCCTTTGCTGGCGGATCTGCAGCCAGGTGGATTTCTGCTCCACGCCGGGCGGCGTGACGGGGAAGGTGCTGAGCGTGAAGCCGTCGGCCTCGGCGCGCTTTTGCAGCAGCGGGATGGGCTCCTTGCCGTAGGGGCTGTCGTGGTAGACGAGGGCGATCTTCTTGCCTTTCAGGCTGCCCTTTTCCTTCTTGGCGATGTCCTGCAGCATCACGTCGGCGGCGGTCCAGTAGGTACCCAGCAGCGGGAAGTTCCACTCGAACACCGTGCCGTCGGCCGATTGCGACAGGCCGTAGCCGGGGGTCTCGACCACGATCTTGTCCGCGATGGCCTTGTCGGTGACGGCGAAGGTGATGCCGGTGGACTGCGTGTCGAAGCCGGCCGCGCCGCCGCCCTTGCCCTTCAGGCGCTCGTAGCACTCCACGCCCTTGGCGGCGTCGTAGGCGGTCTCGCATTCCTCGAAGGCGAGCTTGACGCCGTTCACGCCGCCGTCGCGCGCGTTCACGAGCTTGAGGTAGTCCTGCTTGCCATCCGCCCACGGAATGCCGAGCGGCGCGAACTGGCCCGTGCGGTAGACGAGCAGCGGCACGAACTGCTCGCCCGCGCCTTGCGCCTGGGCCAGCGGCGCGGTGGCGAGCGCCGAGAGGCCGGTCGCGATGGCGGCGGCGATCAATGCGATCTTCCTGGGTTGCATGGCATGTCTCCTTGGGTGATGGGGCACTCGGGTGGTGCGTTGGGGGAACGGGTGGGTCGGGGCGCGCAGGGCGTCAGTGCGGGAACGGCCAGATGCGCAGCTTCTGCCGCGCGGTGGACCACAGCCGCGCGAGGCCGTGCGGCTCCACGATGAGGAAGAACACGATCAGCGCGCCGAAGATCATGTGCTCCAGGTGCGTGGCGGTGCCGGTCGAGATCGGCAGCCCCAGCCAGTGCGGCACGTAGTTGAGCAGCAGCGGCAGCAGCACGATAAAGGCCGCGCCGAACAGGCTGCCCGCGATGGAGCCGAGCCCGCCGATGATGATCATGAAGAGCAGTTGGAACGAGCGGTCGATGCCGAAGGCCGCGGGCTCCCACGAGCCCAGGTGCACGAAGCCCCAGAGCCCGCCCGCCACGCCCACGATGAAGCTGCTCACCGCGAACGCGCTGAGCTTGGCGTACACCGGGCGGATGCCGATCACCGCGGCGGCCACGTCCATGTCGCGCATGGCCATCCACTCGCGGCCCACCGCGCCGCGCACGAGGTTTTTGGCCAGCAGCGCGAACACCGCGACGAACGCCAGGCACAGCAGGTATTTCTGCACGGGCGTGTCGATGCCGTAGCCCAGGATCTGCAGCGGGCCCACGCTCACCGAGCCCGACGACGAATCGTTGGTGACCCACTTCACGCGGTTGGTGAACCAGTCGGTGAAGAACTGCGCGGCCAGCGTGGCGACGGCCAGGTACAGGCCCCGGATGCGCAGGCTCGGGATGCCGAAGAGCACGCCGAACACGGTGGCGCAGAGCCCGCCGCCCAGCAGCGCGAGCAGCAGCGGCATGCCCTCGATGCGCACCTGCAGGTTGTAGGCCGCGTAGGCGCCCACGGCCATGAAGGCGCCGGTGCCCAGCGAGATCTGCCCGCAGTAGCCCACCAGGATGTTGAGCCCGATCGCCGCGAGCGACAGGATCAGGAACGGCACCGCGATGGCGCGGAAGAAATAGTCGCTGCCCAGCAGCGGCACGCCGACGAAGGCGAAGGCCAGCAGCAGCAGCAGCGCCCAGCGGTCCTGCGCGACGGGAAACAGCGCCAGGTCGGCCTGGTAGCTGGTCTTGAACTGGCCGTTCTCACGGTAGAACATGGTGCTTGGCTCCTTCTACCGGTTACACGCGGTCGATGATCTTGTACACGTGGGCGCGGGCTGCGCCCGCACAGTGCAGCCGATGGCCGCACTGCCCGGATTCGCGGCGCGAACCCGGTGCCGACTTCGCAAAATTATTGGTCGCGCACTTCATACGCGATCAATAATTTTGTCCCCAAACAAACCTTGCGGCCGGATGAGGAGAAAGCCCAGCGCGAGCACGTAGGCGAACCAGTTCTCGATGCCGCCTCCCAGGAAGGGCCCGAGGTAGATCTCCGAGACCTTCTCGCCCACGCCGATCAGCAGGCCGCCCACGATGGCGCCGGGCACCGAGGTGAGGCCACCGAGGATCACCACCGGGAAGGCCTTGAGCGCGACGAGCGAGATCGAGAACTGCACGCCGAGCTTGCTGCCCCAGATGATCCCGGCCACGAGCGCCACGATGCCGCCCACCGACCACACGATCACCCAGATGCGCGAGAGCGGGATGCCGATGGACTGCGCGGCCTGGTGGTCGTCGGCCACCGCGCGCAGCGCGCGGCCGGTGCGCGTCTTCTGGAAAAAGAGCGAGAGCAGCCCCACGAGCGCGGCGGCCACCAGGGCGGCGTAGAGGTCTTCCTTGGAGAGCAGCAGGCCGCCCTCGAAGGTGTTCTCCAGCACGATCAGCGGGTCCTTGGGCATGCCCACGTCGATCTTGTAGGTGCTGCTGCCGAAGATGAGCTGGCCCGCGCCGTCCAGGAAGTAGGTGATGCCCAGCGTGGCCATCAGGAGCGCGATGGGCTCCTGGTTGACCAGGTGGCGCAGCGCGAGCCGCTCCACGAGCCAGGCCACGCCCACCATGCATGCCACCGCCGCGCAGAAGGCCAGCAGGTTGGCCAGCAGTAGGCTGTCGAAGCCCAGCCAGCGCGGCAGCCATTCCGCGAAGCGCGCCATCGCGAGCGCCGCGAACAGCACCATCGCGCCCTGCGCGAAATTGAACACGCCCGAGGCCTTGAAGATCAGCACGAACCCCAGCGCCACGAGCGCGTAGAGCATGCCGGCCATCAGGCCGCCGAACACCGTTTCGAGAAAAAATCCCATGTTGGCTCCTGGTATCAGTCATTGATGGCGTGGACCGCCATGCGGGGCCTGCGAAACCGCCATGGCCTCATCCGCCCGAAGGCCGCGGAGCAGGCCATGCCAGCGGACGCCGTGGAACCGGCTTCGCCGGGCCACGGGCGTCGTCCCCCTGGAGGGGGAAGGCACCGCAGGTGACTCAGGGGGTGTTTCATGCTGTGGCGCCGAGGTAGGCGCGGATGACGTCTTCGTTCTCGCGCACCGATTGCGGCGTGCCGTCGCCGATCTTCTTGCCGTAGTCCAGCACCACGACACGGTCGGAGATGTCCATCACCACGCCCATGTCGTGCTCGATCAGCACGATGGTGGTGCCGAACTCGTCGTTTACGTCGAGGATGAAGCGGCACATGTCCTGCTTCTCCTCCACGTTCATGCCGGCCATGGGCTCGTCGAGCAGCAGCACCTGCGGCTCCATGGCGAGCGCGCGGCCCAGGTCCACGCGCTTTTGCAGGCCGTAGGGCAGCTGGCCCACGGGGGCCTTGCGCCAGGCCTGGATCTCCAGGAAATCGATGATGCGCTCGACCACCTCGCGGTGGCGGATCTCCTCGGCCACCGCCGGGCCGATGCGCAGCGCCTGCATCAGCAGGTTGCTTTTGATCTTCAGGTTGCGGCCCGACATGATGTTGTCGAGCACGCTCATGCCCTTGAAGAGCGCGAGGTTCTGGAAGGTGCGCGCCACGCCCATCTCGGCCACCTGGCGCGAGTTCATGTGCGCGAAGGTCTTGCCGCGGAAGGTGATGGAGCCTTCCTGCGGCGCATAGACGCCGTTGATGCAGTTGAGCATCGAACTCTTGCCGGCGCCGTTCGGGCCGATGATGGAGCGGATCTCGTGCTCGCGCACGTCGAACGAGATGTCGGTGAGCGCCTTCACCCCGCCGAAGCGCAGGCTGATGTTGCGCACGTCGAGGATCACGTCGCCGATCTTCTTGGAGGGGGTCGTCATGGCGTTGTCCGGTTCGCGGCGGCGGGTGCGGGCGCGGGCCTCAGGCGGCCTGCCGCACGGGCGGGAAGGTCTTCGCGTCCTCGATGCGCAGGGTGGCGCTCACGCGGCCCGTGCGCCCGTCCTCGAACTTCACCTGCGTCTCGATGTACTGCTCGGTGCGGCCCGCGTAGAGCGCATCGACCAGGGGGGCGTATTTGTCGGCGATGAATCCGCGGCGGACCTTGTTGGTGCGCGTGAGTTCGCCGTCGTCGGCGTCCAGCTCCTTGTGCAGCACGAGGAAGCGGTGCACCTGGCTGCCCGCCAGCAGGCCATCGGCCGCGAGGTCGGCGTTCACCTTCTCCACGCAGTCGCGGATCAGCGCCAGCACTTCGGGCTTGGCCGCGAGGTCGGTGTAGCCCGCATAGGGCAGGTTCTGCCGCTCGGCCCAGTTGCCCACGGCCTCGAAATCGATGTTGATCAGCGCGCAGGCCTTGTCGCGGCCATGGCCCAGCGCCACCGCCTCCTTGATGTGCGGGAAGAACTTGAGCTTGTTCTCCACGTACTTGGGCGCGAACATCGCGCCGTCGTGCGCGCCGCCGGCCAGGCGGCCCACGTCCTTCACGCGGTCGATGATCTTGAGCTGGCCGCTCGCATCCAGGAAGCCCGCGTCGCTGGTGCGGTACCAGCCGTCTTCCGTGAGCACCTCGGCCGTGGCCTCGGGGTTCTTGTAGTAGCCGCGCAGCAGGCCCGCGGACTTCACGAGGATCTCGCCGTTGTCCGCCACCTTGATCTCCACGCCGCGGATCGGCACGCCCACGGTGTCGGCATGCACGGCGTCGTCGGGCTGCAGGCAGACGAACACGGCCGTCTCGGTGGAGCCGTAGAGCTGCTTGAGGTTGATGCCGATCGAGCGGTAGAAGGCGAAGAGGTCGGGGCCGATCGCCTCGCCGGCCGTGTAGGCCACCCGCACGCGCGACAGGCCCAGCGTGTTGCGCAGCGGGCCATAAACCAGCAGGTCGCCCGCGGCATAGCGCAGCCGGTCCCACCAGCCCACGCGCTGGCCGCTCTGCAGCGCCGGGCCCACGCGGCGCGCCAGCGCCATGCAGGTGCCGAACAGCCAGCGCTTGAAGGCGCCCGCATCCTCCATGCGGATGGTGACGCTCGTGAGCAGGCCTTCGAAGATGCGCGGCGGCGCGAAGTAATAGGTGGGCCCGATCTCCTTGAGGTCGATCGACACCGTGGCCGCCGATTCCGGGCAGTTGACCACGTAGCCGCAGGCCAGCCACTGCGCATAGCTGAAGATGTTCTGCCCGATCCACGCGGGCGGCAGGTAGGCCAGCACGTCCTCGGCGGCGGTGAGCCGGTCGAACTCGGCGCCGGCCGTGGCGCGGTCGAGCAGCGTGGCGTGCGTGTGCACCACGCCCTTGGGGTTGCCCGTGGTGCCCGAGGTGAAGAACATCGCGGCCACGTCGTCCGGCTGCACGGTGTCGGCGCGCCGGGCGAGCCAGCCCGGCGCGGCGTCGGCGATGCGGGCGCCCGCTTCGAGCAGGCCGTCGATCGAGCCGAGGCCCGGCTCGCCGTAGTTGCGCAGGCCGCGCGGGTCGTCGTAGTAGATCTGCGCGATGGCCGGGCACTGCGCGCGGATCTCCAGCAGCTTGTCGACCTGCTCCTGGTCCTCCACCACGCAAAAGCGCACCTCGGCATTGGTGAGCGGGAACACGCACTCGGCGGCCACGGCGTCCTGGTAGAGCGGCACGGGGATCGCGCCCAGCGACTGCGCCGCGAGCATGGTGGCGTAGAGCCGCGGGCGGTTCGCGCCGATCACCACCAGGTGCTCGCCGCGGGCGAGGCCCGCGGCATCCAGCCCGGCCGCCAGCCGCTCGACCATCTGCGCGAGCCGCGCCCACGGGGTGGTCTGCCAGATGCCGTATTCCTTCTCGCGCAGCGCAGCCGCCTGGGGGCGCTCGGCCGCGTGGCGCAGCAGCAGTCGGGGAAAGGTATCGCTCATGCCGGTTCCTGCCGATGGTGGAGGGGAGCGGGGGCGGGGGCTGCGCTTTCGGCAGGCCCGCATCCGCAGGGAATGCCACGGATGGTAGGAACCGCTTTGACGCCGGCTTGTCTTGCCGACGACAATTTCGGGGAAACTCCTGACGGGTGTAACCCTGCCCGGCGTGCCGGGGCCGCGCGTGGCCGGTCGCTTTTGCGCGGGCGGTATCCTCGCCCCATGTACGCCCCGTTTTTCGGCCTAGAGCACGCGCCGTTTTCCATCGCGCCCGATCCGCGCTACCTGTTCATGAGCGACCGCCACCGCGAGGCGCTCGCGCATCTGCTCTACGGACTGGAGGCGGGCGGCGGCTTCGTGCTGCTCACGGGCGAGATCGGCACGGGCAAGACCACGGTGTGCCGCTGCTTCCTGGAGCAGATCCCGGCGCACTGCAACGTGGCCTATGTGTTCAACCCCAAGCTCACCGTGGGCGAGTTGCTGCGCTCCATCTGCGACGAGTTCGGCGTGGTCCATGCCCCCGCGGTGCCGGGCGCGGAAACCGTCAAGGACTGCCTCGACCCGCTCAACGCCTTCCTGCTGCGCGAGCATGCGGCCGGACGCAACAACGTGCTCATCATCGACGAGGCCCAGAGCCTCGCGCCCGAGGTGCTGGAGCAGTTGCGGCTGCTGACCAACCTGGAGACCAGCGAGCGCAAGCTGCTGCAGATCGTGCTGATCGGCCAGCCCGAGCTGCGCACCATGGTGGCCGATCCGGCGCTGGAGCAGCTCGCCCAGCGCGTGATCGCGCGCTTCCACCTGGGGGCGCTCACGCCGGACGAGACCCGCCAGTACATCGCGCACCGGCTGGCCGTGGCGGGGCTGAAGGGCCCGCTGCCGTTCAGCGCGCGTGCGCTGGAGCGCATCCACCAGCGCGCGCGGGGCGTGCCGCGGCGCATCAACCTGCTGTGCGACCGTGCGCTGCTGGGCGCCTATGCGGGCGGCGTGCGCGAAGTGGACGAGGCCATCGTGGAGCGCGCGGCGCAGGAAGTGTTCGACGCCACCCCGCCGGCTCCTGCCGCCGCGGCACGCGCGGGGCGCTGGCCGCGCTGGGCGGTGGCGGGCGCCGGGGCGCTGGCCGGCGCGGCGGTCATCGCGGGCGTGGGCTGGAGCCAGGGCTGGGGGCCGCAGACCCGCGGTGGCAGCGGTGGCGCGGCGCCCGCGGCGCGCAGCCAGCCGGCCGGAGCGTCGGTGGCCGTGCAGGCGCCCGCGAGCGCGCCGGCATCGGCCGGCTCTGACGCGGCGCAGCCGGCGGCCGATGCGCGCGCGCCTGCGGCGCTGTCGCCGCTGCAGGGCTTTCTGCGGGCGGCGCTGCCGGCACCCGAGGATGCGGCCTGGCGCGCGCTCGCGGGCGCCTGGGGCGTGCGCGACGGCCAGGACGGCGGCGATGCCTGCGAGGCCGTGCAGCGCCAGGGCCTGCGCTGCTACCGCCAGCGCCGGGCAGGACTGGCGCTGCTGCGCCAACTGGACCGCCCGGGCCTGCTGACCCTCTACACCGCCGCGGACGAAGCCGTGCCCGTGGTTCTCTCGCGTTTCGACGCCGCGCGGCAGATCGCGGTGCTGGAGAGCGGCGGGCGGCGCCTGGAGGTGTCCGCCGCCGATCTTGCGCAGGCCTGGCGCGGCGAGTTCGCGACGCTGTGGCGCGCCCTGCCCGGGTTGCCGCCGGGCGGGGGCAACGTGGCCGCGTCTCCGGCGGCGCTGGCCTGGCTGGACGCGCAGCTCGCGCGTTCCGTGGCGCCGCCCGAGCCCGCCGCCGCGCTGGCCGCCGGCAACGCCGCCACGCAGCGGCGTGCACGCATCCACCGCTTCCAGATGGCCCAGGGCCTGGTGCCCGACGGGCGCGCCGGCCCGCTCACGCTCATGCTGCTCAACCGCGCCGCCGGCGTGGACGAACCGCGCCTGCACACTCCCTGACCCGGATCCGATCTTCGTATGTCCTACATCCTCGATGCCCTGCGGCGCGCCGAAGCCGAGCGTGGCCGTGGCGCCGTTCCCGGCCTGCACACCCCTGCGCCGCCCCCGGCGGGCGCCTGGCCCCCGGCCGCGGCCCCCGGCCGGCACCGCCGCACGGCCCTGTTCGTGGCCATGGCGGTGCTGCTGGCCGGCGGCGCCGCCGCGGCGGCCTGGTGGGCCGCGACGTCCCCGCGCACCCCGGGCGAGCGGACCGCTGCGCTGCCGGGCACCGGCGAAAGCCCCGGCGCTGCGGCCCTGCCCAGGCCTGCGGCACCCATCGCGTCTTCCGCGGCCGGCACGGCGCCTGCGGTGCCGGCATCGGCCGGCACGCCCCCGGCCGCCGCCGCGCCCGCGCCGCGACCAGCACCAGCACCAGCACCAGCACCAGCACCAGCACCAGCACCAGCACCAGCACCAGCACCAGCACCAAGGGTTGCCGCCGTGCCGAAAGCCCCGGCACCCGCGCCCGCGAAGGCTGCCTCTTCTCCGGGCGGGGCGGCCGTGCCCGCCGCCCCGGCGGTGCAGCCGGCCGCGCCGGAGGCATCCGTCCGGCCCGCGACGGTGGCCTTGCGCGATCTGCCCGCGGGCGTGCGCGAGCAGTTTCCGGCCCTGCAGATCAGCGGGGTCACCTATTCGTCCAATCCGCTCTACCGCATGGCCATCGTCAATGGGCAGGTCCTGCACGAGGGCGATGCGCCGGTGGCGGGACTGGTGCTGGACCGCATCGAGCCGGACCGCATGGTCTGGCAGTTCAGGGGCTACGCGGTGTCGATGCCGTCGCGGTGAATGCCCGCCGGGCGGGGCCGGGCGGGGCCGGGCGCCCGGGCGCCTCGTGGTTTACCCGCTGCCAGGGCGCTCGCGCTCTCCGCCATGCTCGGCGCATGCACGATGACCTGCCCCTCCACCAGCGCCGCCGCCGCCCGACGGAGGCCGAGCTGCAGGGGATTCCCTGGCTGTCGTCGCTGACCTCTGCCGAGCGGGAGCGTGCGGCGCAGGCGTTGACGGTGGGGGATGCGCAGGTGGGCGATTTCGTGTGCCGCCGGGGCCGGCCGGTCACCTACTGGTTCGGCGTGGTCGAGGGGCTGCTCAAGATGAGCACCGACAACGCGCAGGGCCAGACCATGACCTTCGCCGGGGTACCGCCGGGCGGCTGGTTCGGCGAGGGGACGGCCGTGAAGCGCGAGCCCTACCGCTACGACATCCAGGCGCTGCGCCGCAGCGTGGTGGCGGGTCTGCCGATCGACACCTTCCACTGGCTGCTCGACCATTCCCTCGGGTTCAACCGTTTCGTGATGCAGCAGCTCAACGAGCGCCTCGGCCAGTTCATCGCGGCGCGGGAGATCGAGCGCCTGGGCAGCCCCGATGTGCGGGTGGCGCGCGGGCTGGCGGCCTTGTTCAACCCGCTGCTGTATCCCGGCGTGGGTGAAGTGCTGCGGATCACGCAGCAGGAGCTGGCCTACCTGGTGGGCCTGTCGCGCCAGCGCGTGAACGAGGCGCTGTCCGCGCTGCAGGCACAGGGGGCGATCCGCGTGGAATACGGGGGGCTGCGCGTGCTGGACCTGCGCGCCCTGCGGGAGAACGTGTTTGCCGCCGCGACCGGAGGAGGGGCGCAGGGCGGCGAGAGCCCGGCCGCCGCCGGGGCCTGACAGGGCCCCGGCCACCCGGCCCGGCCCGTCAGCCGGGCAGCGCGGGCGTGGCCAGCGTGGAGGACACTTCGCCGGGGGTGCGCTGTAGCCGGAAGGCGCCCACCATTTCCGTGAGGCGCCCGGCCTGCTCCTTCAGGCTGCCCGCGGCGGCGCTGCTTTCCTCGACGAGGGCGGCGTTCTGCTGCGTCATCGTCTCGAGCGCGCTCACCGACTGGCTGACCTGGCCGAGGCGGTCGCTCTGTTCGTGGGCCGCGGTGGTGATCTCACCCATGATGGAGGACACCTGTTGCACCGATTGCACAAGCTCCCCGATGGTGGTGCCGGCCTGGCCGACCAGCGCCGTGCCTTCCTGTACCTGGCCCGCGCTCGCGAGGATCAGGGCCTTGATCTCCCGTGCGGCTTCGGCGCTGCGCCCCGCCAGGGCGCGCACTTCGCCCGCCACCACGGCGAAGCCGCGGCCCTGCTCGCCCGCGCGGGCCGCTTCCACGGCCGCGTTCAGCGCCAGGATGTTGGTCTGGAAGGCGATGCCGTCGATCACGCCGATGATGTCGGCGATCTTGCGCGAGCTGGCGCTGATGACGTCCATGGTGCGCACGACCTGCGACACCACTTCGCCGCCGCGCGCGGCGACCTGCGCGGCCGAGGCCGTCATCTGGTTGGCCTGGCGCGCGGCGTCGGCCCCCTGGTGCACGGTGTGGGTCAGGTCCTCCAGTGCGGAGGCGGCCTCCTGCAGGTTGCTGGAGGTCTGCTCGGTCCGGTGGCTCAGGTCGAGGTTGCCCGAGGCCACCTCGGAGCTGGCCAGCAGGATCGAATCGGCCGTGGTGCTGATGTGCCCGACCAGGGAGCGCAGGCGCTCCTGCATGGCGGCGATGGCCTCCAGCAGCCGGCCCGTCTCGTCCTGGATGCGTACTTCCACCCGCGAGGTGAGGTCGCCCCGCGCGATGCGCTCGGCCACGACCACGGCGCGGCCGATGGGCTGGGTGATGGTGGCCGTGGTGCGCCACGCGATCAGCAGGCCCAGGGCGATGGCCAGCGCCACGAGTGCACCGCCCGTCACGCGCGAGCGGGTCTGCGTCTGCTCGGCCGCGGCAGCGGCCTCGGCGTTGAGGGTGTTCTGCAACTCGACCAATTGGACGAGCTTTTCCCGCCAGACGGCCTCGGGCGGCGCCACCCGGGTCATGAGGCCCAGCGTGGCGCTCACCGTGTCGCCGTCCGTCACCAGCTTGAGCGCGCCTTCCAGTTCGGGGCGGGTCTTGCGGGCCTGGGCCTGCACGTCGGCCAGCAACTGGCGCTCGTCGGAGGTGGCGCCGCTGCTGTCCAGCAGCGCCGTCAGCTCGGATTCCTGCTTGCCGTAGCGCTGCAGGATCCCGGAGGCCTTGCGCGCCTGGTCCTCGGCATTCTTGGGGTCGATGTCGCCCAGCATGGCGGCAGAACGCGCATGCAGGCCGGTGGCGCTCACGGTCTGCAACATGTCGTTGGCCAGCCGCGCCTTGGCGGCGCCCACGCCGGTGATCTGCTGCAGTTGCCGGTTCATGCCCGAGGTCGACAGGTGCCCCAGGACGGCGACGGCGACCACGAGGGCCAGCATGCAGCCGAATCCCAGAAAGAGGCGGCGCGAAATGGAGAGGGAGCGGAGGAATGAGACAGCCTGCATGGTGTTTTCCCGGACCGATCG
Organism: Paracidovorax konjaci; assembly: GCF_900112675.1. GTDB lineage: Bacteria > Pseudomonadota > Gammaproteobacteria > Burkholderiales > Burkholderiaceae_C > Paracidovorax > Paracidovorax konjaci. Next base: position 221,658 of record NZ_FOMQ01000006.1, read on the forward strand.
GCCCATCGTCGACGAGTTCACTGCAAGATGAGTGCCAATGGAGACTCTGGTGTTGTTACAAATAGCCGGCACATGCCGCGCGCTTCGCTGGCATGCTCCGCACTGTTGAGACAGGGTTCGGTGGTTTCATTGGAGCACTCCATTTCCAGCTTCTGCCATCGGTTCTAGCTATTGAATTCATAGCTTGTTTGAAGACTTTGCTTATCCTGCCAGACTCCTGACCGGCTACGCCGGAAAGCGGCGATTTTGTTACATATGCGTGCTGAGGTGACGTGATGAAAACAGGTGTGACGGCGTTGGCGGCGGCGCTGGCCATGTCCCTCTGGGGCGGAGGGGCCTCGGCGGCGCTGGTCCAGGTGCAGATCCAGGATGGTGCGGGCAAGCCGCTGCCGGGCGCTGTCGCGTTCCTCGATTCGGTGCAGGCCAAGCGGCAGGCCAAACCCCTCGCGGCTGCCGAAGTGGCCCAGGAGAAGCGGCGCTTCGTGCCCGATGTCCTGGTGGTGACGGCGGGCACGTCGGTTCAGTTCCCCAACCACGACACGGTGCGCCACCACGTCTATTCGTTCTCGCCGGCCAAGAAGTTCGAGCTGAAGCTCTACTCCGGCGTGCCCGCCAATCCCGTGCTGTTCGACCAGCCCGGCGTCGTGGTGCTGGGCTGCAACATCCACGACCAGATGGTGGGCTGGGTGCTGGTGGTCGAGACCCCTTATTTCGCGCGCTCCGAGGCCTCGGGCGGCGCGCGCATCGACAAGGTGCCGCCCGGCGAATACACGCTGCGCGTATGGCACCCGGGCCTGCCGGTCGGCGCGCCGGCACAGGCGGTGCCGCTCGTGGTGGCCGAGCCCGGTGGCGCGCCGGTGGCCGTGCGGCTGGCGGGGGTGGTGCCGTGACCTGGAGCGCCCTGGGCCGCAGCCTGATGTTCCGGCTGGCGGCCATCTCGCTGCTGTTGCTGCTGATCGTGCAGGCAGCAGGTTTCGCGGTGGTGCGCGCCTCCATCGAGCGCAATGCGCGCGTGCAGATCGCCCGGGGGCTGGATTCGGACGAGCGTGTCTGGCGGCGCCTCATCAACCAGAACGCCGAGCGGCTGCAGCAGGCCTCCGCGCTGCTGGCGGCCGACTACGGGTTCCGCTCCGCCGTGAATTCGGGCGACGCGGAAACCATCGAATCCGTGCTGGAGAACCATGGCGGGCGCATCGGCGCGGCCGTTGCCGCGCTGCTCGACACGCGCATGCAGCTGGTGATCTCCACCATCTCGCACATTCCGGGCGACCACCGCGCTGCGCTACGCGGCGTGGTGCCCGCGCTCACCGCGCATCCGCAGGGGAGCCAGATCGCGGTGGTGGGCGGCATGCCCTACCAGTTCGTCATGGTGCCGATGCGCGCGCCGCTCGTGATCGGCTGGGTGCTCATGGGCTTTCCGATCGACGAGACGCTGGCGACGGAGATGCAGCAGCTGCAGGCGGTGGACGTGGCCATCGTCGTGCGGCGCGCGGAGGGCAGCGTCGCCGTGCCCGTGAGCACGCTGCCCGCGGGAGACCGGGAGGTGCTGGCCGCGCTGCAGGGCGAAAGCGAGGTTCGCATGGGCGCCGGCACCATGCTGGTCCGCACGGTGGGGATGGAGAGCGTCAACGGCGACAGCCGGGCGCTGCTGCTGCGCTCGCTCGACGAGGTGCTCGACCCCTATCGCCAGCTGCAGTTGCTGCTGGGCGCGATCACGCTGGGCGGCGTGGTGCTCTTCGCGCTGGGCTTCGCCATCATGGCGCGGCGCGTGGCGACGCCGCTGCGTTCGGTGGTGGCCGCCACGCAGCGCATCTCGCGCGGCGACTACGAAGTGCCGATCGAGCACACGCGCCGCCGGGACGAGATCGGCAACCTCGCGCGGTCGTTCGACCGCATGCGCATCGACATCGCGACCCAGCAGGGGGAGATCCGCCGCCTGGCCGACACCGACCGGCTCACCGGCGTGCCCAACCGGGAGCGCTTCCGCCGCATGCTGATGGAAGCCCTGCAGCACGGGGAGCGCCTGGGCGAGCCGCTGGCCGTCATCGCGCTCGACCTCGACCGCTTCAAGCACGTCAACGACGTGCTGGGCTATGCGCTGGGCGACCGGCTGCTGCAGGCCGTGGTGGCCCGCATCGGCGCGCACCTGCGCTCGCCGCACGATCTGGTCGCGCGGCTGGGGGGCAACGAATTCGCGCTGCTGATGCCCGCCGCCGACATGGCCGCCGCGGTGGACATGGCGCAGCGCATCACGCGCGCGTTCGAGTCGCCGCTGGCGTTCGACGACCAGATGGTCGACTTGAGCGCGGGCATCGGCATCGCCTGCTGGCCCGGCCCGGCCGGCGATGCCGACACGCTGCTGAGCCACGCCGAGATCGCCATGTACGCGGCCAAGCGGCGCTTGAACGGTGCGCTGCTCTACGACCCTTCGATGGAGTCCTCCAGCGCGGGAGGCCTGTCGCTGCTCTCCGAACTGCGCCATGCGGTCGAGGCGGGCGAGCTGCGCCTGTTCCTGCAGCCCAAGCTGGGCCTGAACGGGCAGTCGGGCTGCGGCGCCGAGGCGCTGGTGCGCTGGCAGCACCCCGCGCGCGGCCTGGTGCCGCCCATGCAGTTCATCCCGTTCGCCGAGCAGACGGGCTTCGTGCGCCAGCTCACGCTCTGGGTGTTCGAGGAGGCCGCGGCCTACCTGGCGCGGCCGCAGGTGCGCCCGCTGGGGCTGCGCATCTCGGTCAACCTCTCCACGCGCGACCTGATGGACCCGGAGCTGAGCACGCGGCTGGAAGCCATCATGGCGCGCCACGGCGTGGCCGCCGGCGCCTTCTGCCTGGAGATCACCGAAAGCGCCATCATGGACGATCCGGAGCGCGCCGAGGCCACGCTCAACCGCCTGTCCGCCCAGGGCTTCAAGCTCTCCATCGACGATTTCGGCACGGGCTATTCCTCGCTGGCCTACCTCAAGCGGCTGCCCGTGGATGAATTGAAGATCGACAAGTCCTTCGTCATGGGCATGGTGGTGGACCACGGCGACGAGCAGATCGTGCGCTCCACCATCGATCTCGCGCACAACCTGGGCCTGTCGGTGGTGGCCGAAGGCGTGGAGTCCGGCACCATCCTGGACCGGCTGCGGGCCCTGTACTGCGACGAGGCGCAGGGCTACCACATCGGCCGGCCCATGCCCGCCGACGACTTCCTCGGATGGCAGGCCACGGCCGCCGCGCCAAAATAGCGCCATGTCCGATCCGTCTTCCCGTTCCCGCCTGTCGCTGCCCCCGGGCGGCGCCCGTGCCGGCCAGCCCGCGTCTTCTTCCGCGCCCGGTGCGCCTTCCTCCCCGCCCCGCAAGGGTGGCGCACGGCCTCCGGGGCGGTTCACCCTGCGCTCGACCGAGGCCGCCGCGGCCCCCGCGGTCCGGAGCGCCGCGCCGCCGCCGGCCCCGCGGGCGGCCGGTGGCCCCGCCGCCGTGCGCGCGCCGGCACCGGCGCGCCCGGACCGGGCCCCCGCCGGCCCGGGGCACATCGGCAGCGTGGCGCGGGCAGAGGGCCCGGCAGGGACCGCGCGCCTCAACAAGCGCATGGCCGAGCTGGGCCTGTGCTCACGCCGCGAGGCCGATGCCTGGATCGAGCAGGGCTGGGTGCGCGTGAACGGCCAGGTGGCGCCGATGGGGCTGCAGGTAACGCCGCTCGACCGCATCGAAGTGGACCCCGCAGCCCAGGGCCAGCAGGAGCGGCAGGTGACCATCCTGCTGCACAAGCCCATGGGCTACGTCAGCGGGCAGGCCGAGGACGGCCACACGCCCGCGGTCGCGCTCATCAACCCGCGCACGCACTGGCGCGAGGACCCGAGCCGCCAGCGCTTCTCTCCCCCGCAACTGCGCGGCATCGCGCCCTGCGGCCGGCTCGACATCGACTCGGTGGGGCTGCTGGTGCTCACGCAGGACGGGCGCATCGCACGGCAACTGATCGGCGAGGACTCCGGCATGGAGAAGGAGTACCTCGTGCGCGTGCACTACGGCGACGTGGCCACCGACGTGCAGGCCGCCTTCCCGCCCGACCAGCTCGCGCGGCTCTGCCACGGCCTCTCGCTGGACGGCCAGGCGCTCAAGCCCGCCCGCGTGGACTGGCAGAACCCCGAGCAACTGCGCTTCGTGCTGACCGAGGGCAAGAAGCGCCAGATCCGCCGCATGTGCGAACTGGTGGGCCTCAAGGTGGTGGGCCTGAAGCGCATCCGCATCGGCCGCGTGGTGCTCGGCAACCTGCCCGCGGGGCAGTGGCGCTACCTGGGGCCGAACGAACGGTTCTGATCCGGCGCCGCTGGCCGTGCCCGGCATGGGTGGCGCGCCCGGCCCCGCCGGGCGGCCCCCGCATTCACAAGTTTGTTTGCTATATATTTAATAGCAAACTATTGAATGGATCCGGCGGCATGGGGGCAAAATGCCCTGGAGCTTTCGCTGCAGGGGCGCGCCGGGCACCGAAGGCGCCGCGCGGGGACGATCCTTGATAATCCGCGCCCGGCCCCCAGTTGGCGGGGCGTTCCCCTTTCGTTGCGAACCTCTCACAAGAGCACACCACCAACCATGAGCAAGCACACCCATTCCTTCCAGGCCGAAGTCTCGCAACTGCTGCACCTGGTCACCCATTCGCTGTACTCCAACCAGGAGATCTTCCTCCGCGAGCTGATCTCCAATGCGTCCGACGCCTGCGACAAGCTGCGCTTCGAGGCCCTGAACAATGCCGGCCTGTACGAAGACGCACCCAACCTCGAAGTGCGCGTGTCCTTCGACAAGGCCGCCAAGACGCTCACCATCACCGACAACGGCATCGGCATGAGCGAGCAGGAGGCCATCGACCACCTGGGCACCATCGCCAAGAGCGGCACCAAGGACTTCATGAGCCGCCTCTCGGGCGACCAGAAGCAGGACGCCCAGCTCATCGGCCAGTTCGGCGTGGGCTTCTACTCGGGCTTCATCGTCGCCGACAGGATCACCGTGGAATCGCGCCGCGCGGGCGTGCCGCCCGAGCAGGGCGTGCGCTGGACCAGCGCGGGCACGGGCGACTTCGAGGTGGAGGCCATCACGCGCGCGCAGCGCGGCACCAGCATCATCCTGCACCTGCGGGACGAGGCCGAGGAGTTCCTGAACGCCTGGAAGCTCAAGTCCGTCATCGCCAAGTATTCCGACCACATCAGCCTGCCCATCCTCATGGAAAAGGAAGAGTGGAAGGACGGCGAGAAGGAGGGCGACCCCGGCCAGATGGTCCAGACCGGCGAATGGGAGCCCGTCAACAAGGCCAGCGCCCTCTGGTCGCGCGCCAAGAAGGACATCACCGACGAGCAGTACCGCGAGTTCTACAAGGCCATCAGCCACGACCACGAGGACCCGCTCACCTGGAGCCACAACCGCGTCGAGGGCAACACCGAATACACGCAACTGCTCTACATCCCCGCCAAGGCGCCGTTCGACCTCTGGAACCGCGACAAGAAGGCCGGCGTGAAGCTCTACGTGAAGCGCGTCTTCATCATGGACGAGGCCGAGGCGCTGATGCCCACCTACCTGCGCTTCGTGAAGGGCGTGATCGACTCCAGCGACCTGCCGCTCAACGTGAGCCGCGAGCTGCTGCAGGAAAGCCGCGACGTGCGCGCCATCCGCGAAGGCTCCACCAAGCGCGTGCTCTCCATGCTCGAAGACCTGGCCCGCCATGGCCGCCACGCGGCGGCGGCCGGCGAGGGAGACGACGGCGTCACCGACGTGGTGAGCGACGAGGACAAGGCCAAGGAAGGCAAGTACACGCAGTTCTATGCCGAGTTCGGCGCCGTGCTGAAGGAAGGCCTGGGCGAGGACTTCGGCAACCGCGACCGGCTGGCCAAGCTGCTGCGTTTCGCCTCCACCACCACCGACACGGTGACCGTCTCGCTGGCCGACTACAAGGCCCGCATGAAGGAAGGCCAGGAGGCCATCTACTACATCACCGCCGACACCCTGGCCGCCGCCAAGAACAGCCCGCAGCTCGAAGTCTTCAAGAAGAAGGGCATCGAGGTGCTGCTCATGACGGACCGCGTGGACGAGTGGGCGCTCAACTACCTGCACGACTTCGACGGCACGCCGCTGCAGTCCGTCGCCAAGGGCGCGGTGGATCTGGGCAAGCTGCAGGACGAGGCCGAAAAGAAGGCGGCCGAAGAGGCGGCCGAAGCCTTCAAGCCCATGCTCGCCCAGCTGAAGGAAGCCCTCAAGGACAAGGCCGGCGACGTGCGCGTGACCACCCGCCTCGTCGATTCGCCGGCCTGCCTCGTGGTGCAGGAAGACGGCATGAGCACGCAGCTCGCGCGCCTCATGAAGCAGGCCGGCCAGTCCCTGCCCGAAACCCGGCCCGTGCTGGAGGTGAACCCCGAGCATGCGCTGGTGAAGAAGCTGGACGGCAGCGTCCACTTCCACGACCTGGCGCACATCCTCTTCGACCAGGCCCTGCTGGCCGAAGGCGGCCTGCCGGAAGACCCGGCGGCCTATGTGAAGCGCGTCAACGCGCTGCTGGCGTAAACCGTCCCGGCGCGCAGGCCCCCACCCGGGGCCGGGGCCGCGGGAGCGTCTGCAACGCTCGCGCGGCCTTTTTTATTGCCTGGCGGCCCGAGGGGATGGGCAAGCCCCGTCACTGCGGCGGGAGCCGGCCCGGCAGATCGAGCAACCCCGCGCATTGCGCGCAGCGCAAATGGTGCCCATGCTCCTGCTCCTTGCCCTGCACCACAGGCGTGAGCCGGGCAGTACCCGCATCGTTGGCGATGCCCAGCGTTGCCACGCGCCCATCCTTGAATGTGAGCCTGGCCTCCGTGTAGCAGTCGCCTGTGAGGAAATGGTCGTGCAGAGCGGCGCGCCGGCTGATCGGGCGCGCATGGCCCAGGAAGTGGCGGACGTCACGCTCCGCCAAAGGCCGCATGCCCGTGCAGGGGGCTTTCTCCCCCACGGCATTTTCCGCAGTGGCCCGGGTGATTTGAATGGACGAAACCGTGCCCAAGGGGGGCAGTCTTGGCAAGGGTTGCCTCCCTTGGGATTCCTGTGCAGAAATCACATGGGTGTGAACAACAAAACACAGTGCAGCAATAGCGCGGTTTTTCAGCGCCATGATGCAGTGCTCGCTTCGGTGACGTTTTTCCGGCTTACATCCGGATGTCGATGAATTTCCGATGAACTGATGCGAAGCGTGTCGGTCAATCCATTGATGAGCCACCGCAAGGAGTCGTTTTGCACAGCATTGACAGGCTCGTACACCGATTTTTCGCCCAAAAACGCATCTTGCTGGGCTTTGCTCAGTCCCGCAGGCATCCTCACATTCGGGGGCAGTGAGGACATTCCCACTATTTCGATACCTATCGAATCCACATTGCTGGGGTACCGGACCGGAACAGCCTTGGTCATCTCGATTTTGTTCATGCGCTCAACCGCGCTTCCCTGCGGAAATTCCTTTGATTTCTGAAAAGCGGCAGCAGTGCATCGGTGTTCGGCAAGACACCGTGCTTTCAGAGGACCCACGTGGTTGGTTCGATGATTCACGGAAGCGGTTTGATAGATGACGCCGTTCTTCCCGATAAGGAAATGGGCACCGTTTCCTCCAGCCCGGTAGCTTGCAAAAACGCTTTGCTCGTTGGCTGATCCGGTCTGATGAACGACGATTCCTGAAATGGTTTTCATCGGCGAACGCTCGATCATGGTGAATCGGCGCGGTTGCACTCGTGATGTCGTGAGCATGCCTTGTAGATCAATGTGCAGCATGTTTTCCCTGCTCTATGTAAGGATCACTGGCATAGCCCCTCCCGACTGTGCCAAGCGCGGAATCATAGTGATCGATCAGGCCGTGCCTCTTTTGATTTGGTGACTGGTTGTTGCGGCTCTTTTGTGCATCCGTTAAAAAAACGCAGCTAATTGCTGATGCGGCAACAGCATTGGCGGCCAGACCGTGGGGGAGCACGTTGCCCCGGAGTTGACCGCCGATCCGCAGGCTTTTCCCCGGGTAGGCGTGGGTGGGCGGCCTCGATAATATGCAGCGGTCTTTCCACCGCCCTCGCGGAGCTTTCCCGGCCATGTTGCGCTTCTTCCTCATCTTCCTCACGCTTCAGCTCTCCCTCTTCGGCATCAACATGCTCAACTGGGTGCAGCAGCACCTCGTCCTGCCGTGGACGGCGCTGCTCGCGCGGATCTGCGCAACGCTGGTGATGTGGTTCGACAGCTCGGCCGCAGCGGCGGGCAAGGTGCTCTGGAACCACGAGACGGGGTTCGGCGTGTCGATCGAGGCGGGCTGCAACGGCATCGAGGCGTGCATCGTGCTGTTCGCCGCGGTGATGGCGTTTCCTTCCACGTGGCGGCACAAGCTCATCGGGCTGGTGGCGGGTTTCGTGGCGGTGCAGGCGCTCAACATCGTGCGGGTGATCAGTCTGTTCTACCTGGGGCAGTGGAGCACCCCGGTGTTCAATTTCGCGCACGAATACCTCTGGCAGGCGCTCATCATGGTGGACGTGCTCATCGTCTGGCTGCTGTGGGTGCGCGCGGGCAGCCGCGGCGCGCAGCCGCCCGAATCCGGCGAGCCGCCCGCCACGCCGCCGGCCGCGGCCCTGGCCTGAAGGCGCGTGCCGCGATGCGCCGCGCTGCCAGCCTGAAGGCATTCGTCATCGGCCTCTTCGTGGGGGTCGTGGTGCTCACGCTCGCGTGGACCCGGGTGTCGCCATGGACTTCCTACCCCGTCGGCATGGTCGCGGCGGTGGCGATGGAGCACACGGCGCCCGGCTGGGTGCGCGAGTCGCGCCTTGCGCCGGGCCGCCTCGAAGTGGACACCTCGGTGGCGATCGCCACGCAGCAGACCGGCAACCGCATGGTCGAGATCACCCTCGAATCCGATCCGGGCCGCTATGCCTACGGGCTGCCGATCTTCCTGGCGCTGCTGCTGGCCGCGCGCGGGCCGGGCCGTGCGGTGCGCGCGCTGGCGGGCTTTGCGCTGCTGGTGCCGCTGCAGGCCTTCAGCCTGGCCATGCAATTGCTCATGCAGCTGCTGCTCACGGCGCAGTTCGACGTGCGCGCACTGCGCGTCGAGCAGTGGCAGATGGAGGCGCTGGTCTACGGCTACCAGCTGGGGTCGCTGGTGGTGCCCACGCTCGCGCCGATCGTGGTGTGGCTGTGGCTCGACCGCGCCTTCGTGAACGAGGTGGTGATCGGCGCCTGGCGGCGTTCGCTGCCTGCGCGGGGTCCGGTGGCCGCGCCGGTGGTGGCGGCCGGCGCATCCCCGGCGCCGGGGGGCACGGCACCGGCCGCTGCAGCCGCCGATGGCACGCAGCAAGGCGCCGCTCCCGCGCCCGCGGCCGCCTCGGCGCCGGCACCGGAGCCCGCCATCGGGGGCGTGCCGGTCTCGTCGAGCACCGCGGCCGGGCTGCCGCCGCGCCGGCCCCTGCGCTGAGGCGACTGCACGGCCGGTGTGGCGCGCGCGTCACACCGGGCGGTTCGACACGACCGTGCCGCCGGGCGCTGCCAGAATGCCGCCCCATGTCCACGCTTCCCCGCCTCCGTTCCGTGCGCCCGCTGGCGCCTCGCCGCCCCTGCGCCGCCACCTTCCTGTCTGCCGCGGCCTGGCTGGCCCTGGCTGCCGCCACCCCGGCCCGCGCCGCGCCGGACGTGCCCGCCCCGGGGGATCCGGAGGAGCCGCCGCGCGTGGCGCTGCATGCCCAGACCACCTACATCTGGCAGCGCAAGCCGGCCTTCGATGCCGCCTACACCGGCCCCAACAGCCTCGTGCCCACACGGGAGCGCTCGTACTCCTTCACCGCGACGGCCGATCTGGCGCTGCGCGCCTGGGACGGCGCGCAGTGGCATTTCAACCCGGAGGCCGCGCAGGGCATTCCGCTGTCGCACCTGGCGGGGGCGGGCGGGCTCTCCAACGGTGAACTGGCACGCTCCTCGGGCGCGCGGCTGAAGGCCTACCGCGCGCGCTTCTTCCTGCTGCAGCGCTGGGACGCGGGCGGCGAGGCCGAGCGCATCGAACCCGATTTCAACGAGATGGGCGGCACCTCCACCGCGCGCCGGTGGACGCTGGTGGCGGGCAACGTGTCGCTGCTCGACTACTTCGATCCGAACCCCTACGCCAAGGACCCGCGCGAGCAGTTCTTCAACTGGTCGTTTCTCACGCCGGGCGCCTGGGACTATGCGGCCGACGCGCGCGGCTACACCTGGGCGGGCATCCTCGAGTACCGCACGCCGCAGTGGGCGGTGCGCGGCGGGCGCGCGCTGCAGCCGCGCGAGTCCAACGGCCCCAAGCTCGACCGCGACTGGCAGCGCCACTACGGCGACCAGATCGAGGCCGAGTCCGACCTGCCCGTGGCCCTGCCCGCGGGCCCGCTGCGCGGCCGGGTGCTGCTGTTCCGCAACCGTGCGGTGATGGGCGGCTTCGGCGATGCGCTGGCGGCAGGCCGGGCCGCGGGCGGCGTGCCCAGCGTGGCGGACGTGCGGCGCCTGCAGACCAAGAGCGGCTGGGCGCTGACGCTGGAGGTTCCGCTGGGCCCGGACGCCGGCCTGTTCGCGCGCGCGGGCCGCAGCGGCGGCCGCCAGGAGACCTATGCGTTCACCGAGATCGACCGCCAGGTGTCTGTGGGCGGGCAATGGTCGGGTGCGGCCTGGGGCCGCCCGGCAGACCGCATGGGCGCTGCGCTGGCGGTGAATGCGCTGTCGGCCAGCCACCGCGACTACCTGGCCGCGGGCGGGCAGGGCGCCTTCCTGGGCGACGGTGCGCTGCGCTACGGCAGCGAGCGCGTGTGGGAGGCGTATTACCGCCTCGTGCTGCCGCCCGCGCAGACGGCGGCAGGCCCGCTGCAGACGGCCGTGTCGCTGGGTGCGCAGCACATCGTGCACCCGGGCTACAACCGCGACCGCGGGCCGGTGGACATCTTCTCGGTGCGGCTGCACGCCGAGTTCTGACGGCCCCGGCCGGCTAGGCCTGGGGCCCCGCCGCACGGGAGGCCGTTCCGGTGGCCGCCAGGGCATGCGCCCGCAATTGCGCCACGCCCTCGGCCAGGGCCGTGCGCGTGGCGTCCAGCACCGCGGCGGGCGGGCCGCCGGCATCGGCGTCCGTACCGGCCTCGCCGTGGCTGCCGGCTGCCTGCGGGCGCGTTGCCGCCAGGGCCTGCAGCGCGGCGTCTTCCAGCACGCGCGTGAGCGCGCCCAGGCGCTGCAGGCCGAAGAGGCCCGCGGTGCCGCCCCACTCGTGCGCTTCTTCGCGCAGCGCGGTCCAGTCGGCTTGCGCGCAGGCCTGCGCGGTGCGCCGCATGCGCGCCTCGCTGTCCTGGATGAAGCGCTCGCGCAGTGCTGCCAGGCGGTCCGCGGGCAGCAGGTCCTGCAGCTCCCGCACGGCGGCCGCGTCGAAGGCCGGCAGCGCGGCCACGGCCTGGGCGTCCGGCACGGGCTCGGGCGCCCGGGGCGCGGCCGTGGCGGCGGGTGCCGTGGCGGCTTCCGGCGCCAGCCAGCGCGTGAGCACCGCCCACAGCGCGCCTTCCAGCACCGGCTTGGAGAGGTGGTCGTCCATGCCCGCGCTGCGCGTGCGCTCGATGTCCTGCGGGGCGGCGTTGGCGGTCATGGCGATCACCGGCAGCGTGGCGAAGCGCGCCTGCGCGCGCAGGCGGCGCGTGGCGGTCAGGCCGTCCATGACCGGCATCTGCATGTCCATGAGCACGGCGTCGTAGGTGCCGTCCGGCGCGCGGACCAGCTGGTCGATCGCCTGTACGCCGTCGTTGGCGGTGTCCACGCGCAGCCCCCCCGCTTCCAGCAGGCCCGTGGCGACGAGGCGGTTGAGTTCGTTGTCGTCCACCAGCAGCACGCGGCGGCCGGCCAGCGCGGCCGGCGCGCGGCGCGGGGCCGCACGGGCACCGTCCGCGCCGGCGCGGGCCGCGAGCCCCTCCTGCGCGGCGGTGTCCGCGCGCCGCACGCGCGCCGTGAACCAGAAGGTGCTGCCCAGGCCGGGCGCGCTCTCCACGCCGGTCTCGCCGCCCATGCGCTGGGCCAGCTGGCGCGAGATGGCCAGCCCCAGGCCCGTGCCGCCGAAGCGCCGCGTGATGGTGGCATCCGCCTGGTGGAAGGCCTGGAACAGGTGGTCCCGCTGCGCCGCGGTCAGGCCGATGCCGGTGTCGCGCACGGTGCCGCGCAGCAGCAGCCCGTCGCCGTCCTGGGCGATGGCATCCAGCGCCACGGCCACTTCGCCGGCCTGGGTGAACTTGAGGGCGTTGTTCACGAAGTTCGTGAGGATCTGCGCGATGCGGTGCGGGTCGCCCACCAGGTGCCGGGGCACCGTGTCCGGCATGCCGATGCGCAGCGTCAGGCCCTTTTCGCGGGCCTGGTGCACGAACAGGTCGGAGAGGTCGTCCAGCAGTCGTTCCACGTCGAAGGGCACGTCCTCCAGCACGAGGTGCCCGCCGTCGATCTTCGAGAAATCCAGCGTGTCGTTCACGATGCCCAGCAGCCGCCGCCCGGCCTGGAACATCTTCTCGACGCGGTCCTGCTGCGCGGGCGGCAACGGCTCCTTCAGCGCGAGCTGGGCCAGGCCCAGGCTCGCGTTGAGCGGTGTGCGGATCTCGTGGCTCATCACCGCGAGGAAGGTGGCCTTCTCCTCGGCCACCTGCGCGAGCGCGCGCGCCTGGTTGCGCTGCTCGGTGACATCGAGCCACACGCCGTTGAACAGCACGGCGTTGCCCGGCAGGGCGCGCGCGGTGGCCAGCGTCTTGATCCAGCGCGTGCGCTCGCCGCGTTGCACCTCCACGTCGAAATCCAGCGGCTCCAGGGTGCGCAGGCTGTGGGCGAAGGCCTCCCGCAGCGGTTCCTGGCCCGCCTCGGGCAGGCCGTAGGCGGCGTGCAGCGGGCCCTGCAGGCCCAGCAGCTCGTGCGCGGGCAGGCCCTGCAGGTCCTCGGCCTTCTCGCTCGCGAAGAGGAACCGGTGCCCGCCGTCCGCGTCCATGCGCAACTGGAACACCGCGCCGGGGATGGCGCCGGTCAGGTCGACGAGCTGCTCCGACAGGCGCCGCGCCTCGGCGCTGGCCGCCACCTCCACGGCCAGCCGGTCTTCGCGCTGCATGCTGTCGCGGAACACCTGCAGGGCCTTGGCCATGGTGCCCACCTCGTCGCGGCGGCCGGTGCCGGTGATGGCGTCGCCGTAGTTGCGGTCGGTGAGGCGCTCCATGTGCCGCGTGAGCAGCATGATGGGCCGCGAGATCTGCGAGATGGCCACCCAGGTCGAGAGCGCGATCACCACGGCCAGGCCGCCCGCCACGGCCAGCGCGGTATTGAGGATGGTGCTGCTCGTGAGCTGCCCGAGCCGGGCCGAGGCGGTCTGGAAGCGGTTGGTCGATTCGTCGCGCTGGCGGTTCATGGCCTGCTGCAGCGCGCGCAGCGTGGGCTCGAATTCGCCGTGGATGATCTGCAGCGCCCGGTCGCCGCGCCATCGGGAGGCGGCGTCCACGATGCGCGCGGCCAGCGCGAACGATTGCGCGGCCTGCTCGCGGATGGACCGCAGCGCGCCGGCATCGCCGGGCACGAGCCGCTCCGTGGTCTCGATCTGCGCCTGGAACTGCGCCTGCAGCCGCTCCAGGCTCACGAGCGCGCCGCGCATGGTGTTCTCGTTCTGCTCGGTGAGCACAGCGTAGACCAGCCGGCTCGATTCGCCCAGCAGCAGCGCCGCGTCGCTCACGTGCAGCGCGCTCTGGGCCTCGCGGTCGATCAGGGCCTTGTAGTCGTCGGTGATGCCGCGCATCGTCACCGTGGTGTAGACCGCCGTGGCGATCGAGATCACGCCCATAAGGGCGACGAGGAACACCACCTTGGCGGTGAGCGGGAGGTGCGATAGCTGGCGTGCACGGTCCATGCGGCGGCTCCGGATGCGATGGATGGAAAAAAAGGGCGGCGGCGCGTTCAGCGGTTGCGCGCGATGGCCTCGCGCAGCGCCGCCACCGCGGTGGGGGTGTCGATCTGGCGCTGCAGGTGCCGCGTGACCACGTCGTAGATGGCGACCTTCACGGCCGACGGATGGGCATTGCCCATGCCGATGGAGCCGAGCAGCGTGCGGCGCATGTTGGCCCCGCGCAGCTCGGCGATGGCCTGGCGGCCGCAGGTGTTGAAGGGCGCCTCGCGCACGTCCACGCGGGCGGGTGCCGCGCCGGTGCGCAGGTTGACGGCGGTCTGCAGGTCGCGGTCCAGGAGGATGGAGGCGAGGTGCAGCTGGGCCTCGCGCTCGCGCGCGGGCCGCCGGAAGAAGATGAACTGGTCGCTGTTGAACAGCACCATGCCCTGCGTGTCCGGGAAGCGCCAGCACTGGTAGTCCACGCCCGCGTACAGGCCGCGCACGCGGAATTCGCCATCCACCCACGAGCCCTGGATCTGCATCAGCGCCTGGCCGCGCGCCACGCGCACGGTGGCCTCGTCCCAGCGGCGGCGCATGAAGCCCGGGTCGAGGTAGTCCGAGAGCTTGCGCATGCGCTCGAAGATCGCGGTCGCCACGGGGCCGGTGATCGCCTCGGGGTCGAGATCGACGAACGCGCGCCGGTAGAACGCCGCGCCGCCCGTGCCCGCCGCGACCGATTCGAACAGCAGCGTGTGCTCCCAGGCCTCGTGGCCCACCGCGATGGGCGCGATGCCCGCGGCGCGTGCGCGGTCGAGCAGGGCGATCAGGTCGTCCCAGGTGTCGGGCGGGCGCGTGGCGCCCAGGCGGGCGGCCAGGGCCCGGTTCACCCAGAGCCAGTTGGTGGAGTGCGCGTTGAACGGCGCGGCGACCCAGTGGCCCTGCCACTTGGAGATGCGCTGTATCTCGTCGGGTACCACCTCGTCCCATTCCTCGCGCGCGGCGATGTCGTCCAGGTTGTCCAGCAGTCCGCGGCGCGCCCACTCATGGATCTCGTAGCCGATCATCTGCGCGGCCGAGGGCACCTGCCCGGCGCGCACGCGGGTGGCGAGCACGTCGGTGTAGCGCGCGGTGCCGCTGCCGGGTGATGAACTCTCGGACCAGCCGATGCCGCGCGCCAGGGCGAAGTCGCGGACCGTGTCCATGCTCGCGCGCTCGCCGCCCGAGACCCACCAGTGCATCACCGACACGCCCGCCGGCTGCGCATGCGCCGTGCCCGCCAGGCCCGCCGCCAGGGCGCCCGCCCGCAGCGCATGGAGGGCACGCAGGACCCGGCCCCGCCGGGGGGCCACGGGCGCGGCCGGGAACGGGCAGGAACGGGGTGTCGGAGGGGCGGCGGGCAGGAACATGCGGACGGGAGCGGAGAGCAGGCAGGCAACAGGAAATGGAACGGCGGCGGGCACACCCGCGGTGTGCACGGCAGTGCTGCGGCCGGACCCGGAGTGTGCTGTGGTGCGGAACGCACGGTAGAGCGGAGATTGTCAACAATTGTGGCATTCCGCAATCGATGTGATCCATCCAATAGATTTCGCCAACTCTCCAGCCACTGCCCAGCTGCCGGAGACAGGCGTCTGGGCCCGCATCGATTCCCAAGCGCACCGCGCAGGTGCCGACGTGCCGTTGCGGCGTGGCCGGTTCCCGATCGTTTTCAATCCAGG
This sequence comes from Paracidovorax konjaci, assembly GCF_900112675.1. Classification (GTDB taxonomy): domain Bacteria; phylum Pseudomonadota; class Gammaproteobacteria; order Burkholderiales; family Burkholderiaceae_C; genus Paracidovorax; species Paracidovorax konjaci. The sequence goes on from NZ_FOMQ01000006.1 coordinate 237,215, forward strand.
AGACCGGTATGTTTCTCACTTTGGCCCGATGGGCCGGCGCATCCGCGCCGCCCGGCGGCAGCCGTGCGCTCTCCGCGGCAGCGGTGCGCGGCGTCCGCCACGCGTTGTTCGCGGCAGGCCTGGCGGCCGGCGGCGCGGCATTCGCCCAGACCACGGATGTGCTCGTCAACCAGGACGCGGTCCCGGCATCGGCCTCGGGCCCGGCGGGCGGTACCTTCCATTACGTGGTCAAGGTGCGGCACAACACCGGCAGCGCCGCCACGGGCGTGCGGCTGACCGACACGCTGCCCGTGGGCGCGGTGTTCCGTTCGGTGACCACCAGCCCGGCAGGCGCCTCCTGCCTGCCCGCCATCGCGCCGGGCACGGCCATCACGAACGCCAACCGCACCGTGCAGTGCGATCTCGGCACGCTGGCCGTGAACGCCATCAAGACGGTGGATTTCGAACTGGTGCTGCCGTCGGTCTCCACCAACTGGATCAACACCGCGCGCGTCACGCGCAACGAGACCGACTCCGATCCCAGCAACGACGCGCTGGACCGCCGCATCACCACCACCGAAGCGGCGGACCTGTCGCTGTCGGTGGCGACCGACCCGCTCGCGCCGCCCGGCAGCCCCATCGCTCCCGGGCAGCCGTATGCCTACCTGGTGGACGTGGGCAACCTCGGCCCCATCGACATCCCGGCCGCCGGCCGGGTGCAGGTGTCCTTCAGCGTGCCCTCCGGCGCCGCGGTGACGCGCGCGGGCGGCACCAACGGCTGGACCTGCTCGCCCACGGCCTCCAACGCCTCGCCGCTGGTCTCGCCCGGCGCGCCGGCGCCCGCCACGGTGGTGACCTGCACGCGTTTCGGCGCGCTCGCCAGCGGAGGCACGCTGCCGCAGCTGCGCGTGGAAGCCGCGCCCAACGTGCAGGGCTCCATCACCACCTCGTTCTCGGTCAAGGGCTACAAGGACGGCTCCGCCGAGATGCCCGACGGCCAGTTGAACAACAACACCGACACGGCCGAGGTCAACGTGGCCGGCACGGCGTCCGATGTCTCCCTCGCCAAGGCGGTGAGCGGCGGCACCACCTACGCCATCGGCGATGAAGTGGCCTACACGCTCACGCCCCGCATGAACGGCGGCACGCCGCTCGACGGCGTGCCGGTGCGCGTGGTGGACACGCTGGGCACGGGGCTGTCGTTCGTCTCCGCCGCGGGCTCTGGCTGGACCTGCAGCGCCGCGGGCCAGGCGATCACGTGCGACCTGCCCGCCGCCAATGCCGCCAACTACACCAACCTGCCGGTGATCACCGTGCGGGCGCAGGTGCAGCAGATCGGCACGCTGGCCAACAGCGCCACGGTGGCGCTCACGGGCCGCACGGACCCGAACACCAACAACGACACCACGCCCGACGTCTTCATCACCGCCACCAACGTGGCCGACCTGCAGATCACCAAGACGGCGTCCAACTACCAGAACGGTCAGGGCGTGGCGGTGGCGATCGGCCAGACCTACCAGTACCGGCTGCGCGTGCGCAACCTCGGGCCGCTGGCCGTGCCGGCGACCTCGGTCGCCACGCCGCAGCACCCCAGCATGGTGGTGGCCGACTCGGTGCCTGCGGGCGTGACGCTCACCGCGATGAATGCGGGCACGGGCGCCGGCTGGAGCTGCAGCGCGCTGCCGATCGTGGGCCCCGGCACCTTCAGCTGCGAGCGCAGCGCGGGCCTGGCGGTGAACGCCAATGCCCCCGACATCGTGGTGGATGCCGTGCGCACCACCGCGGGCTCGGTCACCAACAACGCCTGCGTGAACTTCAACCCTGCCAGCGGCGGCACGCGCGTGGACCCGTGGCTGAACGACTCCGCCCACGGCATCAACTGCCAGGGCATCGGCGTGGGCGCCTCCAGCCAGACGCCGGGCAGCGAAGTCTCCGCCGACGTGCGCGTGGTGAAGACGGTGGACCAGCCCTCCGTGCCGGCCGGCGAACTGCTCACCTACACCATGGTGGTGACCAACCTGGGCCCGAGCACCGCCACCAACGTGAGCCTGCGCGATGCGCTGGGCAGCCTCGTGTCGAAGACCGGCGCGCCGGGCCTGGCGTCGGTGAACACCACGGCCGGCTCCTGCACCCCCTCGGGCGCGACGGCCGGCACCTCGGCCACGCTGGTGTGCCAGCTCGGCACGCTCGCGAGCGGCGCCAGCGCCACGGTGACCGTGGCCGTGCGGCCGACGGTGGCCACCACGGGCCAGCGCACCAACACCGCCACCGCGTTCTCCGCGGACGTGGTGGACCCGGTGCTGGGCAACAACACCTCGCCCGTGCAGAGCGAAGTCACGGCGCGCGTGGACCTGGTCGCCTCCAAGACCGTGTCGCCCACGCCGCGCGCCATCTCCGGCGAACCCATCACCTACACGGTGCGCGCGCGCAACGACGGCCCGTCGTCGGCCGAGAACGTCTGGCTGCGCGACACGCTGCCGGCCGGCACGGTGCTGATCGGCACGCCCACCGCCACGGGCGGCGGCACCTGCGACCCCGTGGGCAACGGCGGCACGCTCAACTGCCGCTGGGGCACCACGGGCGCGAGCCTCCTGCTGGCCAATGGCGGCCAGTACGAGGTCACCTACCGCCTGCGCCCGACCACCGCGTGGACGGCCGGCCAGATGCTGAACAACGAGGTGGAGATCGGCACCGCGACCGACGAGCCCAACCAGTCCAACAACAAGGCGCAGGCGCAGGTCGAGCTGACGCAGCCCGAGCTGGACGTGCTGGTGTCGATGGCGCACAGCGCCGATGCCATCGCGCTCGGCACCGAGACCACCTACACCATCACGGTGAAGAACTCGGGCCCGTCGTTCGGCACGAACGTGGTGATGACCGACACCTTCCCGGTCACGCACCCCACCAACGGCGCCACGTCGGCCACCTTCGGCTACACCGGCAACCTGACGGTGGACCAGAACGGCACCTGCACGCAGCCTGCCGTGGGCGCGACGGCGGGCAGCGTGGTCTGCACCTTCCCCGGGCTCGCCAAGGACGAGATCGCCACCATCACGTTCCGCATGAAGGCCCTGAGCCTGCCGGCGGGCGCCGAATCCGGCACCGTGTTCCACAAGGCCGTGGTGACGGTGCGCGAGACGGAATTCCTGCGCGGCGGGCAGGACGTGCTGGTGAACAACACCACCTACGACCAGACATCGACCAAGCGCGACCCGATCGCCACCGACCTGTCGATCACGAAGAACGGCCCGGACGGCCCGCTCGCGCCCGGCGCGGACGTGGACTACGTGCTCACCGTGCGCAACCTCGGCCCGCTCACGAGCCAGGGCGCGCAGGCCCTGGACACGCTGCCCGCGGGGCTGTCGTTCGTCTCGTCCACCGATTGCACGTTCGCGGGCGGCGCGGTGAACTGCACGGTCGGCGAACTGCTGTCCGGCGCCAGCCGCGACTTCCGCTTCAAGGCCCGGCTCGACTCGCCCTACAACGGCGCCCGTCCGCTCGTGAACACGGCCACGCTGGACGCGCCGGGAGACACCAACCCCGGCAACAACAGCGCGTCCAAGACGACCACCGTGCAGCCCCCGCCGGACCAGCTCTCGGCGATCCCGACGCTGTCGCAGTGGGGCCTGATCGTGCTGTCGTGCCTGCTCGGCTTGCTGGCGCTGCGCCAGTCCACGCCGGGCTCGCGGCGCGGACGGTGATGTGAAGTGAAGTGAACCAGGGGCCGCCAGGTCCCTGGGTGCCACATTCTGCTGACGGCCCGCTGCCCTCGCTCCCGCGCGACCGGTCCCGTCGAATGGCCGCGGAGCAGGCCACGGCGGCGTCCCGCCTTCAAGGGGGGAATGCGCCGCAGGCGACTCAGGGGGGCGCCACAGCCTCCAGCCGGTAACCCACCCCGTAGACCGCATTGATCACGTAGCCGTGGTCCGGCGCCAGCGCCAGCTTGGCGCGCAGCCGCGAGATGTGGGTGTCCAGCGAGCGCGAGGGCGCGTCGTGGATGTCGCCCCACACCACCTCGCGCAGGTGCTCGCGCGAGAGCAGCCGGCCTGCGTTCTGGAACAGGAAGAGCGCCAGCTCGTACTCCTTGTTCTTCAGCCCGACCGTTTCGCCGGCCACCTGCAGGCTGCGCTGCTCCGGGTCGAAGCGGTAGCGGCCGAACGCGAGCGCGCCCGACACCGCCTGCGGGTAGGCGCGGCGCAGCAACGCGCCGCAGCGCGCCATGAATTCGCCCATGCGCAGGGGCTTGGTCATGAAGTCGTCCGCGCCGCTCTCCAGCGCGGCCACCAGGTCCTGCTCGGCGTTGCGCCGCGTCACGAACAGGATCGGCAGCGCCGGCACGGGCCCCGCGCGCACGGCGCGGATCACCTCGATGCCCTCCATATCGGGCAGGTGCCAGTCCACCACCAGCAGGTCGTAGGTCTCCGAGCGCAGCGCCTTCAGCAGGTCGCGTCCTTCCTGGAAGAGGTGGCAGGCGTGGCCGGCCTTCGCGGCGGCGGCCTGGATGAGTTCGAGCAGGATGAAATCGTCGTCGAGGACTGCGATGCGCATGGCGAGGCCGGTTGGGAAAACGAGGGAATGCCTGCCGTCCGTTCAGGAAAGCGCAGCGCGCAAGAAGCTAACGCCGCGTTCGCGCCCTGCATGGAATTTCACAATTGTTTGCGTTCGGTCGGCGCGTCTGTGGGTTGCCGCGCACACTTCCTCAGGCGGCCAGCGGCTCTTCCTGCATGGCCTCGATCTGCTCGCGCAGCATGTCCACCTGGCCGCGCCAATAGTCGCTGCTGCCGAACCACGGGAAGTTGATCGGGAAGATCGGGTCGCTCCAGCGCCGCGCCAGCCAGGCGCTGTAATGGATGAGCCGCAGCGTGCGCAGCGGCTCGATCAGCGCCAGCTCGCGCCGGTCGAAGTCGCGGAACTGCTCGTAGCCGTCCAGCAGCGCCGAGAGCTGCTGCGTGCGCTGGCGGCGGTCGCCCGACAGCAGCATCCACAGGTCCTGCACGGCCGGGCCCGTGCGCGCGTCGTCCAGGTCCACGAAGTGCGGTCCGCCGCCGGGCAGGTCGGCGGGCGTCCACAGCACGTTGCCGGGGTGGCAGTCGCCGTGCAGGCGCAGCGTGGCCGGCCTGTATGTGCCGGAAGTGCCCGATGCCGCCGATTCCATTAGCTTTTCTGCTATTAATTCAATAGCGTCCTCGCAGGCTGCGAGCCAGGCGGATTCCTGGTCCAGCGGGATCGCCCGGGTGGTGCGCAGCGCATCGCGCGGCTCGGCGGCGAAGCTGCGCACGTCCAGCGCGGGGCGGTGCACGAACGGCTGCGCGGCGCCCACGGTGTGGATGCGCGCGAGGAAGCGGCCGATCCACTCCAGCGTCTCGAAATCGTCCAGGTCGGGCGTGCGCCCGCCGCGCCAGGGGCTGACCGAGAACGCGAAGCCCGCGTGCGCGTGCAGCGTGCGGCCGTCCACCACGAGCGGCGCCACCACGGGCACCTCGGCCGCGGCCAGTTCGGCGGAGAAGGCGTGCTCCTCGAGGATCTGCGCATCGCTCCAGCGGCCCGGCCGGTAGAACTTGGCCACCACGCGCGCGCCGTCTTCCAGATGGGCCTGGTACACGCGGTTCTCGTAGGAGCCCAGGGCCATCAGGCGGCCGTCGCCGTGCAGGCCGATGGCCGCGAGCGCGTCCAGCACGAGGTCGGGCGTGAGCGGGGCGTAGGGGTGGGGCGGAGCGTCGCCGTCAGGCGCTGTGGGGGAGGGCATGGCCGGCATTGTCGCCGGGGGGCGCCGGCGCCGGGACCTGCGGCGGCTTCACGAGGATGACCGTGCAGGGCGCGTCGCGCACCACGCGCAGCGGGATCGTGTCGACGAAGCGCTGCAGCGTCGTGCCGTGCGTGGCCGCGCCCAGGATCATCACGCCCACCCGGTTGCCCGCCGCGTAGCGCACCAGCGCCTGGGCCACGTCGCTCGCTTCGAGCACGTGGAAGCTCGCGCCGTGGCTGCGCAGGTCGAGCCCCGCCGCCCACTGGCGCAGCCGCACCAGGTGGCGGCGGTGCAGCGTGGTCTCGCTGCGGTCGGGGTCGGTGGCGCTGCTGTCCGAGGGCGAGACCACGGTCACGCAGGCCAGCCGCGCGCCAGGCCGGATACCCAGCGAACGCGTGGCGGCCTCGCGCAGCGACTGCAGCGTGGCGTCGCTCGCATCCTCCCCGGGCAGCGCCACCATGAGGATGGGCGCGGCCTCGATGAGCCGCGCGGGCAGCGGGCTCGGCTGGTAGTGCATGCCCGCCGCTCGCAGCCAGCGGCGCAGGTGTGCGCGCACGCCCGGCCCGCGCAGCCGGTGCGCGCGCTCGGTGAGCGGCACCTGCCCGGGGTTGGCGAGGTCGAAGGCCAGGTGCGCGGCCGAGGGGTAGCGCTGCGCGGCCTCGGGCTCCAGGCAGCGCAGGATCACCTCCTGCAGCCAGGGCGGCACGCCCGCGCGGTGCTGGCGCGGCGGGCGCGGCGTCATCCAGAGGCGCTGGCGCAGGCCGCCGCGCGTGGCCGGCGCGCCGAAGGGCAGCTCGCCGGTCGCGAGTTCATAAAGCATCACGCCCAGCGCGAACACGTCGCTGCGCAGGTCGCCGCGCACGCCCACCACCTGCTCGGGCGCGATCCAGGCGGGCGAGCCCACGGCCTCGCGCATCTCCTCGGCCAGCAGGTCGGGGTAGTGCGCGTGGAACGAGAGCCCGAAATCCAGCAGCACCGCGCTGCCGTCCGGGCGCAGCAGTACGTTGGCGGGCTTCAGGTCGAGGTGGCAGACGTTCTGCTGGTGCAGGCTGTGCGCGGCCAGCGCCATGGCCGCGCCCAGCCGCGCGATGGCGGCGGCGCCCGGCGGCGCGCCGGCCTCCAGCCGGTGCTGCAGCGTGTCGCCCTCGATGTACTCCATCACCAGGTAGGGCAGCCGCGCGAGGTCGCCCGCCGCCACGAAGCGCGGCGCGTGCGGGCCCTGCAGCGCGGGCAGGATCTGCAGCTCCACCTCGAAGCCCACGATGTTCTCGGCGCCGTCGCCCGCGGTCATGCGCGGCACCTTCATCACGAGCGGAAAGCCCGGGTCGTGCGTGGGATCGGCGCAGGCCACGCGGTAGATATGGGCCATGCCGCCCGCGTGCAGGCATTCGTGCACCAGGAATCCGTCCACAGCGGTGCCGGGGGAGAGCAGCTTCATCGGGGGTGGTCGTGGTCGGCCCGGGCGCGCCGTCAGCGCCCTTCTTCGAGCCGGTCGGCGAAGAAGGCGGGCAGGCCCGCGGCGCGCACCGCGGTGGCGGCGGCCGTATGGTCGTAGGGCACGCGGTGGAAGGTGATCGTGGCCGCACCGTCGTCGAAGAGCGCATACATCGCGCGCACGTCGCGGTCGCGCGGCTGGCCCACCGAGCCCACCACCGCCAGCCACTGGCGGTGCGGCGGCACGGGCACGGGCACGCCGGGCTGCGGCACGAAGCGCATGAGCTTGGCCGTGGGCGTGAGGAAGTAGAGCGCCTGCTCGTGCACGTGGCCGCAGAAGACGTAGCGGATCGCCGGGTCGATGGCGCTCGCGGCCGCCATGCTGCGCTCGGCCGCGCCCGCGTCGTGCACGTAGTGCCATTGCCCGGGGCCGTCCACGCTCGCATGCACCAGCAGCGCGGAGGCGCCCAGCCGGCGCGTGAGCGGCAGCCCCGCGAGGAATTCGAGGTGGCGCGGCGCGAGTTGGGCGTGCGTCCACTGCGCGCTCTGCTCGCCCAGCAGCGGCGAATCGACGGGCGGGTCCAGCGCCGCGGCGTCGTGGTTGCCGAGCACGCACGGCGCCCCCTGCGCGGCGAGCTGCATCACGCAGTCCATCGCGTGCACCGGGTCGCCGCCGTAGCCGACCAGATCGCCCAGCAGCGCGAACTGCTCGGCGCCCTGGGCACGCGCATGCGCCAGGCAGGCGTCCAGGGCCTGGCGGTTGGCATGGATGTCGGAGAGCAGGGCGATCTTCATGGCGGGCGCGTGTGGAAGGCGCGAAGGGGGCGGGAACGGAGGGGAGGCGCCGGGGCAGCGCAATGCAGGCGGCGGGCGCCGGGGCACCCGCGATGATGGCCCCGAATGCTGCCTCTGACCGGCGTGAGTGTGCGCGGAGTGCGAAAAAGTCGCAATCGCAGCGCAGCGCCCCCCGCCCGGCACCGCGCAGGTCCGTGGCAGCACGTTTGCTATGTTTTGTATAGCAAACTATTCAATGAAAACGGCGGCATGGAGCATGAAAGGCTTCAAGCGTGCAGCGGAAGGCCGGTCGATCTCACTGCATGGTCCCATCCGGATGGGACGACCAGGCGCTGCCCGCAGGAAGCCAGGAGGCACCCACCCAAGCCCCGGTGCGCACGAGGCTCAGGGGCTTCAGCGTTTTGCCCGGCCCACCGAAGGCGCACTGCACGGCCCAGGTCTGCCCATCGAAGCCCGGCACCAGAAAGCATGCCATCGTGGGCAGTTCCAGCACCGCCTCGTCGTCCTGCTCCGCCAGCAGGGCCATGATGTCGCGCGAGGTGGCCGTGGCGGCGTCGAGCCCTTGGGGCCACTCTCCTTTCCAGGGATTCGCCGGCTGGGACAAGGGGGCGTGGAAGGTCAGCGCATGCACCCCCCACAGTTGCTCCTGAGCGGGCAGGCCGGGGTCCATGCACTGCAGCATCAGGTCCAGCCCCAGGCTTTTCACGCCCACGTAGTAGGGGTCCGCGCCCTGGTCCTGGCCCTGGTGCAGGTCGCGGACGGGAGGATGTAGCGGCCGAGGTTGCGCAGCAGCATGTCGGGCAGGGGGCGAAACGGGAGGGCATAAACAAAAAGGCCGGTTTTCGAAAAATATGATCGGCGGTCTCAAACCTGAAGTGCGACACCTGAACCTCAGGTAACTTGCACAGATGACTTCGCGATACACGCACTTGCAGCCCGAAGAGCGCCTCACGCTGTCCTCGCTGGTCCAGCAAGGATGGAGCGGGCGATCCATCGCCCGCCTGCTCTCACGCTAATTAATCATTGTCAGGATGCAGCAATTGCTTCCAGCGACCAGATTGAAAAATTTGGATCGTCTTCCAACCAACGCAAAGGAGAACGTCATCAAGGACTGAGATATCCTCGCAGTCATCCACCTCTTGTATCTTTTGTAATCTGCTTCCAGCTTCACCCTTATTCATAGAAAACAGGCCGGCGTTCGACGAGAAATAAAGGTCGCCCTGAAACTCTACGACCTTCGTGAGTATCATGTTGTCATCGTAGTGACTGATATCTTTGAAGCCCTGCCTGGCGTTACCGGATAAGATGGTTCCATTAAAACCACAAGCGAAAACCTTGCGCCCCGGGAGGCATAAGACGCTCGTCAATATTTCATCGGTTGGATTGTCGCATGCAGTCCAAGAAACACCGTTGTAGTGATAGATTCCATCCATTCCCGCAGCGTAAATATCGTCATTCGCGTATCCATCAATGTCCGAAATATCTTCTCCGAGTTTTATTTGATTGAGTGGAATAGGCTGCGTTAAATCTGGTGTGCTTTTTCGCAAATCTCCAGCAATATCAACCCATTCCCCGGAGTTCCTTCGATAGATTTGCCCCCCACCTCCACAAGCGTAGAGTTCTCCGGAAATCTCTTTGAGCGCATTGAGATACCCGTAAATCGGGAGAACATCCCTGGTCTTAACTCCAGAGTCTCCAACTTTCTCCAGCCAGCGCCTATCGGTTCTGATGAACGAAACGCTTCCCTCTTTAGATAGGGCGGCATAGCAGCGGTGCCCGTCTATCGCAGTGATTACTACACACAAAGACTCCACCGTAATGTGCGGCAAATCGAGATGTCGCCATTTATTTCCATGATCCTCGTCATCGTAGAAAAATATTCGTGAAAACTCGGCATCCTCATCGAGGTCATCCGGTCTTGCAGCAAAGAAATAATAATTTTTCTCGATGACTTTACACTTCAAAAATGAAACAGGAACTTTTGACACAGAACACCTTATTTTCGCGGTAGGTTTGGAGTCGTATTTCCAACGCCAATGTTTGAAAAATCGATAGGCAATTTACCAGAAGGATCGGCTCTGACAATCGTCCCAGGGCCCAAGCCTTTAAGCTCGTGATAGGCGCGAAGTTGTGCTTCCAAAAGTAGAGGATTGCAGCCGGTGACCTTTCCCACAGCCAACGCGCCAGTCGCCTCCAATAACCCTAGCGGCGCTGTCCCGGGTGGTTTACCAGCCTTCCCCAGCGCCCGCTCTGCCTGGTCATATATTTTGTGTATTTTTCCGTGCTCTTTCGAACTGTTCAGGTTTGCGCCATCGACACAAATGACGAGGCCATCGTCTTCTGAGACTCCAAAGGGATGAGAGCTGCCGCGTGCGCCCGTGCGGAAAACCCTATCCGGCACCACATGATGTCCCGTGCGGCCTTCAGCTTTGCATGTATCGGGCTTGTAAGGGCGCAATATGCACCTTGGGTTTCCTTTTGAATTTCCCCCCTGGGGATTGCCGTTGTCGGTAGATTTCTTCGCTGCGGCTTCCTCGGCCTCTCGTGCCGTTTTTTGACCCGCCGCTTCGGCCGCCTCGCGCCCCGCCGTCTTGCCCAGGGCCTCGGCACCCATTTCCGCAGCTTTCTTGCCGTACTTGGTGGCGGTGGCGCCAGCGCCAAGGCCCGGGATCATGGCCGCGGCACTGATGGCCGCATTCACCTTGTCACCCTCGGCGAGGTAGATCAGGGCGTTGGCGCCATCCGCCACCTCTCCGAAGCCGGGCACCAGCCCGACGACATCCAGCCCGGTGTGCAGTACATCGCTGCCCCAGCTCGCCCACCAGCCCTTTTCGGTTTCGGTCGGCTTGATCGCAGGCGCACTGGCGAAGTGGGGATTGGGAGCCGTTTCCGGCACCACCAGCCCGGTCGTGTTGCCGATGGGACCGGGCGACGACCAACTGTTGGGTTTGATGCGCGCCGCTCGCGGCTGCGCAGCATCGGACGGGTCGTCATCCGGCCCGCGTTTTCTGGTTGCCATACAGCAATGGAGGTTGGATCAATTCATCCACCATCCGCAGCGTCAGGTCCGCAGGAGGTGGGCATTGGAGCTGTGTCCGTCAGCCCTTGAACGAGACAGACGACAGGCAATCGGGCTTGGACCATTTGAAGCCCAGCGAAATGCGCTGCCCCTTGAAGGTCACCTCGCGGGTGACAAGCGCGTCGGGCACCGGATTGGAGGGCGGGGTGGGCGGGCTGACCGGGCCCAGGTGGCGCTCGATCGCCGCCACGTCCACGCATGCGCCCTGCAATTCGCGCAGCACGACAAACGGCGGCTTGTTCTGTGTCTTGAACTCGCGCACGTCGGCCACGCCGACGACAACGCCATCCTGCAGCTTCAGCGGCCCCGTACTTTCAAAGAACACCACGTAGGCGTTCTCGCTGGCCTGGCGCAGTTCGATGCCCGATACGCGCGCGATGGCAGCGGCATCCTGCCCGCCCGCTGGCGCAGCAAGGATTTCGATCAGAGCCCACAAGGTTTGCATCATCGTTGCCTTCATTTCTTTTTGCCCGCTATGTTCTGGTCGTACCAGTCACCGTAATAGTCCGCATAGGGTTGCTTCGTGGTCGATGTGATCTCGCCCTGGCCAAACACTTTCCCCATGCTGTCGCGCGCCGCAGCGGCGTTGCCGTCCTTCACGTACTGGTCGAATGCACCGTTGTAGGCGCCGTGGTTCGCGCTGTTGCCGGCGATGCCGATGTCCGGACCGCCGTTCTTGATGATTTCACGCTGGACCTCGATGTTCTTCATAGCCGCCGCGCCTTCATCCGCCAACTGCCCATTCACGTAGGCTGACCGGGATGAAAAATCGGCCTGGTAGGAGTAGGTCGCGTGACCGACTTCATGCGACAGGACGCGTGTCGCGGCCGTCGGATCGTTCTTGAGGTTGCCGTCGAGCGTGATGGTCTTCGTGCCCTGGTTGGCAAAGCTGCCGCCGCCTTCTTTCCCATACTCGATCTTCCAGCCGTCCTGCTGCAGCTTTTCCAGATCCTGTTGCAGCGTGGGCGACTTGGCCACGAGATCGTCCATCCCCTTGCCAAGGCCGGTGGATGGGCCGGCCTTGCCGGCCGCACCTCCCCCGGGCTCTGTCCAGTTCATCCACATCTTGTCGCCGGTCCGGACGATGGCGCGGCCGTTGATGAAGACCGATTTACTGTAGTCTATGTCGTGGCTGATCTTCATGTGCGTCTGGCTGACGACACCTTTGCCCCCGCCCGCCTCATCGCCTTTGACGTTATCGACGTAGCTCTGGTTATGCAGGTAGGCAGGCTTGCTGGCGATGAAGACATTCGGCGAGCAGTGCATGCTCTGGTCCATCATGTGAACGATGGGATAGGGCACCGGCACACCGTTTTTGCCGGGCGTCAGGCACACGTCCGGCGCCATGCAAATGACCTTGAAACGGGCGTCCTTGGCGGTGATGGATTCACTGGCCACGGCTGTTTCTTTCCGCGGCCTTCGCGCGAGCGGCCTGCATCATTTCCTCATCGAGTTCCATGGCCGTGCCGGGGGGCCAGGTGCCCAGTTCCAGCCGCCGCACGCCTGTCTTGCCGCTGACGACGGCGCGGCGCACGATGCTGAGGATGCCGGTGCCCATGTCGAGGATCACCGTATCGATGTTCATGGGGGCGAGCGCCAGCACCCCGACATGCAAACGCACCAGCAATTGCAGATCCTGGCGCGGCAGGAGAAAGCGGTAAGGCCCTGGGTGGTGTGCGGCCGATGTGAAATGCACCAGCACGATTTCCTCGCCACCCTGGGGATAGTCGATCTGCTGGTCTTCGGGCGCGCAGTTCCAGTATCGGTAGTCGTGATCGCGCGGGCTCTTCGGCCATTGCGTCTGTTTCCAGCGTTCGTCGTGCTTTCCGGCGAGCCCGACGCGCGGCGCCCACCAGCGCCCGACCGACCCGACCCCGATCACCGGATAGTCGCGCTGGCCATCGTAGGGGTGATCGAACGCCTCGATTTGCGGAGCGGGGCGCAAGGAATCCGCCGTGGCCCGGGCGGGATCACCAGCGGAGAACCTGTCGAGCGCTGCGCCAGCATCGGGAATGGCATCGGGCAAGCGACCGCACCCGATGGGATTGGGCGCAAAAAACGCCGGCAGCCTGACATGGGCGTCACGGGCCTGCGTGCGCTGCTGGTCGGTCAGCCCGGCGATTGTTCCGTCCGCATGGGCCTGCAGCAATTGCTCTTGCCGGATGACATTCGGACCGCCGAACGCCAGCTCGTAGCGCAACGGAACATGCTTCACGGGCTCCGGCTCGGTCAGTTGCAGCGTGCCGAGCGTTCCGATGGAGCGTGCGAACCGCCGCGGGCCCGTGACGTGGAAGCGCTTCTCGATGGCATTGCCGAAGCGGAAGCCCGCGGGCCAGCGCTGCATCGGCTGGCCCGTGGGGGAGTGTGCCGTGGCATTCACCAGCAGCACGTCGCACTTCGGCTTGTAGGGCGCGAAGTCACTTTCCTGCAGGGTACTGGTTTCGTTGGGCTCGCCCAGGAATTGATCGGCTTCGCATAGCGGTGACTGCTCTTGCGCCGGCAGCAGCCGGGGCACCATTCCCCTGTCGGTTTTCTCCAGATCCAGCATGGAATAGGAGGTGCGGCTGACCATGACGTGATAGATGTCCCCAAGCGGGTCCACGTGCTGGAAATACTGGCTGGGCCACTGGGTGTGGTTCGCAACCTCGGGAACCGCGGCGGAACGTAGGGGGGAGGGCAGGGCATGGGACGGGCGCGCCATGGCTGCTCAGTTCACATCGATGCGCTTGGCATCCAAGCCGATATGCGTCGCTCCAACGACATCGATGTTGTTGCCGTTGATCGAGATCTGCCCGTCCTTGTCCATCCGCAGGATGGATTCGCCGCACACCAGTTCGATCGCATCGCCGGCCTGGATGCGGATGGTCTTGCCGGTGGTCTGGTTCCAGTTGTCTCCCACCTTGGTGTCCTGGTCCTTCCCGACCGTGACGGACCGGCTCTGGAGCACGTTGGTGGACTGCGTGAATGCCACGTTGACGATCATGGCCGCCCCGACATTGACGTTGTAGGCCGCACCAATGTTCATCATCTTGGCCAAACCGACATTCTGGAGATAGGCGATGCCGATGGTTTCGGTCTTGAACCTGCCGACATTGATCGACCAGTTTTTGCCGATCTTGTCCTTCTCATTGCGACCTATCGTTTTTGTCCGGTTCTTGCCGATGGAGACGGTTTCGTCGATGCCGACGTCTTCGCGGCGGTTGTCGCCGATGCTGATCTTCTCGTCGTGATCGACCCGCTCCGTGCGATTGTTGTGGACCGTGATTTTTTCATCCCTATCGACTGTCTCTGTCCGGTCGCGGTGGACGATGGTGGTCTCGTCCCGGTCGATAGTTTTGCGCCGGTCCTGGCCGACCCACTTGTCCTCGTCGTTCTCGACCTCGGTGAGCTGATCCTTCTGTGCGTGCAGCCATAGTTGCTCGGCGCCCCTTTTGTCCTCGAAGCGCAGCGCGTTCGCATCGCCCGCGCCGCTCTTCAGTCCGTCGCCTGCCGCACCGCCCTTGCTGGATTTCGTCTTGATACCGGATTGCGTGGCGTTGCCCGGCAGCGCCCACGGCGGCATGTTGGCGGCGTTGTAGACGCTGCCCGTGACGATGGGGTAATCCGGATCGCCGTTCAGGAAGTCTATGACCACCTCGTGGCCGATGCGGGGGATGGCGATGGCCCCGAAGCCCGGCCCGGCCCAACTGGTGGACACGCGCACCCAGCAACTGGAGTTCTCGTCCATGGCGCCGAGGCGGTCCCAGTGGAACTGCACCTTGATGCGCCCGTATTCGTCGGTCCAGATTTCCTCGCCGGACGGCCCCACCACGACGGCGGTCTGCGGGCCGGTGGTGCGGGGCTTCGGGGTCGTCCGGGCCGGGGTATAGGGCAGGCTCGTGGGCTGGGCGGAGAGGCTGAATTTCTGGAACGAGCCTTCCTCCTGCTCGGCGCCCGGCGTGCTCGCGGCGATGGCGCTGATCGCACTGACGCGGGGGTTTTCCTTGAAGTGGTACGCCAGCCCGGTGATGAGATATTGCCGGTTCTGGTCGCCGCGCGGGTAGTTCTCCAAAGTGAAGGTGTAGCCCGTAGCGAGCGAGCGGTGGCGGGATTCGCCCTGCACGACGCTTTGCCCGCTCAGGTTTTCCTGCAGCCGCACGCGGGCATAAGTCTCGCCGTCGCCATGCTGCACGTAGCCGCCCGGCCATTCATAGGTCTCGTAGGCGTCGTGGCTGTGCCCGGGCGGCTGCTGGCGCATGTTCGACAGGTCCGAGCGCGGCTTCCGGAAGTCGTAGTCGTCGTTGTAGTACCGCCCCGACTTGATCTCCTCGGACAGCTCCCACGCGTGGATGTTCTCCCGGTCCGCCGCCGCCGCCTTCTCCGGCGGGTAGAACGGAATCACCGCCGCCCCCGCCAGCGGCTCGTGCGAGGCCACGATGTCGTCGGCGAGCGTCAGCGTGTGCTGGCCGGCGGCGTGCTGGTGGTAGTAGTAGATGCCTTCATGCTCCATCAGCCGCGAGACGAAGGTGAAATCGCTCTCGTCGTACTGCACGCAGTAGTCCCAGGTGCGGTAGCTGCGCGTGAGCTTCTGCTGCAGGGGGAAGCCGTAGGGCGCCAGGACTTCCTGCACGATCTGCGGGACGCTCTTGAATTGAAATATGCGGAAGTCCTGCTTGCGGGTGGCGATCCACAGCCAGGGCTGCAGGCGCAGGTGGTAGGAATAAAAACGGTGGTCCTGTCCCTGCATGCCGAAGCGGGTGACGATGCCGTCGAGGTAGCGTCTGCCCCCGCCTTCGGTCTCCACCACGACCGTGGCGTTCTTGCCCAGCAACGCCTTGGGTTCGATGTCGCGGCTCTCGGAGAGCAGATCGATGTCGAACGAGAAAAGCTGGCTCAGATCCTCGCGGCCCCGCAATTGCCGGAACTGCAACTGCTCTCCCAGGGGCGTTTGGATGGTGACGCGGCGTGTCATTGTGGTGGGTGCAGTTCCCAGGAGGTTGCTGCAGAGTCAAGTGGTAACGGCCGCGATGATAGGCATGGCGCCAAGGCCAGGGAAGGGCTCCTGGGGAAATGTTGTGTGTCGGAATGTCGATATTTATAGGGGAGAGAACGGGCCGTTATCTGCCATGCAGCCAGGGCTGCTTCACAAGGTGCGATGCCTGGCGGACGCCTGCGTTCGTGTCGAAAGTCACGCTGTGCCTGGGGGAAGGTTGCTGCTATGTTTTATATAGCAAACTATTCAATGGAACCGGCGGCATGGAGCATGAAAGGCCTCTAGCCCGGACGGTGGGGCCGCGAACCCCCGTGCATCCGGCGCCCGCCCGCGGCCGGCGGCGCAGAAAGCAAAACGCCCCCGGGCGCGCGGCAGCGCAGCCGGGGGCGTGCCGGACCGGGAAGGTCAGGCCAGCGTGATCGTCACGTCGATGTTGCCGCGGGTGGCGTTGGAGTACGGGCACACCTGGTGCGCGGCGTCCACCAGTTGCTGGGCCTTTTCGCGGTCCAGGCCCGGCAGCGTCACCGTCAGGCGCGCGGCGATGCCGTAGGCGTTGGGGATCGGGCCCAGATCGACTTCGGCGTCGACCGAGACGTCCTGCGGCACGGCGATGCCCAGCTTGCCGCCGACGGCCTTCAGGGCGCCGATGAAGCAGGCCGAGTAGCCGGCGGCGAAGAGCTGCTCGGGGTTCGTGCCCGTGCCGCTGGTGCCGGGGGAGGACAGCTTCACATCCAGGCGGCCGTCGTCGGTGCGCGAGGCGCCATCGCGGCCGCCGGTGGTGTGGGCGCGGGCGGTGTAGAGGACTTTTTCGAGCGTGGTCATGGTGGACTCCTTGGGTTGGTGGACGGGAAAGATCGGAAAGGGGGCTGGCCGGGCGGGCCCGTCAGCCCGGGGACCGTGAGAGCCGCTCGCGCAGCCCGGTGAGCTGCGAGGTGAGCGCCTGCAGCTCGGGAATGGTGCATTGGCTGCGCTCCAGCACGCAATGCGGGATCGCCTCTGCCCGGCCGCGCAGCGCGCGCCCTTCGGCCGTGAGCGTGATGCGCACGCGCCGCTCGTCCTGCGCATCGCGCTCGCGGACCACGAGCCCGGAGGTCTGCATGCGCTTGAGCAGCGGGGTGAGCGTGCCCGAGTCGAGGCACAGGCGCTCGCCCAGCTCGGAGACGGTGACGCCGTCGCGCTCCCAGAGCGCGAGCATGGCGATGTACTGCGGGTAGGTGAGTCCGATGCCGTCGAGCAGCGGCTTGTAGAGCTTGGTCATCGCCAGCGACGCCGAATACAGCGCGAAGCAGACCTGGTTGTCCAGCCGCTGGAGGGCGGGTACCGGGGCTGCGGCTGGGGCGGTGCGGGAAGGCATGGGGCGTATTGTTGATGTCAATTGAATTGTGTGCAATTGAATCAGCCGGGCGACCCTGCCGCCGGTGGGGGCAAGCGGCGGGGCGGGAGGCCGCGGCTCGGTTCAGTAGGGGGTGGTGGTGGCCGCGCCGCCGCGGAACCGTGCGGCCGCGGCGTCGGCGCCCTGGCGCAGCAGCAGCATGTCGATCGCCACGGCCACGAAGAGGGCGCCGAGGTCCAGGCATTCGCGCGCGCGGGCCTCGTCGGCCATCAGGATGCCGGGCGCCTTGCCGCAGGCGCGGATGCGCCGGATCGCGCCGTCGATGGCCGCGCGCACCTCGGGGTGCTGCGGCTGCCCCGCGTGCCCCATGCTGGCCGAGAGGTCGGCGGGGCCGATGAAGATGCCGTCCACGCCATCGACCGCGGCGATGGCCTCGATGCGCTCCAGCGCCTCGGCCGTCTCCACCTGCACGAGCAGGCACAGCTCGCTCTCGGCCTGCGCGAGGTAGTGCGTGTCGCGCCCGAAGCGCGTGGCGCGCACCGAGCCGCCCATGCCGCGGATGCCGCGCGGCGCATACCGCATCGCGGCCACGGCGGCGCGTGCCTCGTCCGCGTCCTGCACGAAGGGCAGCAGCAGGCTCTGCGCGCCGATGTCGAGGTAGCGCTTGATGAGCACCGGGTCGTTCCACGCGGGCCGCACGACCGCGGCCGTATGCCCCTCGCGCTCGGCGGCCACGGCCTGCAGTTGCTGCAGCATGTGCGGCACGTCGCTGGGCGAATGCTCGGTGTCCAGCAGCATCCAGTCGAAGCCCGAACCCGCGAGCAGCTCGCCCGCGTAGGGCGAGGCCAGGGTGGACCAGAGGCCGATCTGCGGCTGGCCGGCGGCGAGCGCGCGCTTGAAGCGGTTGGGCTGGGGCATGGGGGGCGAAGGCGCTGTGGAGGAGGTAGGAAGTGGCTCAGCCGAAATGGCACGCGACGGTGCCGAATTCGCCGTAGTCCGCCACGATGGTATCGCCGCGCGCCACGTCGATGGGCCGGATGAACGAGCCCGCCAGCACCACCTCGCCGGCCTGCAGCGCGATGCCGTGGCGGTGCAGCCGGTTGGCGAGCCAGGCCACGCCGTTGGCCGGGTGGTTCAGCACGCCCGCCGCGAGCCCGGTCTCCTCCACGTCGCCGTTGCGCGTGACGATGGCGCCGATGCGCCGCAGGTCCGCGTCGAGCAGCGCGGGCTTGAAGGGCCGCCCGCCGAGCACGAGCGCCGCGTTGGCCGCGTTGTCGGAGATGGTGTCGATCACGGTGCGCGTGCGGCCGGTCTCCGGGTCCACGCGCTGGATGCGGGCGTCCAGGATCTCCAGCGCCGGGGTCACGTAGGCCGTGGCGTCGAGCACGTCGTAGAGCGTGCAGTGCGGGCCTGCGAGCGGCCGCGCGAGCACGAAGGCGAGTTCGGCCTCGATGCGCAGCTGCAGGAAGCGGTCGGCCGGCAGGCTCGCGCCGTCGCGGAACAGCATGTCGTCCAGCAGCGTGCCGAAATCGGGCTCCGCGATGTTCACCGCGCGCTGCATTGCCTTGGACGTGAGGCCGATCTTGTGGCCGATGACGCGTCGCCCCTGGGCCTGCTTGCGCTGCATCCACGCGGCCTGGACCGCGTAGGCGTCGTCGATGCCCATGCCCGGATGCTGCTGCGAGAACTGCGCGCAGGGCACGCGCGTGCGCTCGGCCTCGTCGAGCTGCCGCGCGGCTTCCGCGAGCTGCGCGGGCGACAGGGTGAGTGCGGGGGCGTCGCTCATGCCTCGGCCTCCACGGCGTTGCGCAGCACGCCCACGCCGTCCACCTCCACCTCGACCACGTCGCCGGGCTGCAGGAAGCGCGGCGGATCGAAGCGGATGCCCGCGCCCGTGGGCGTGCCGGTCACGACCACGTCGCCCGGCTCCAGCGTGGTGAAGGTGGAGAGGTAGTGGATGAGCTGCGCGAAGTCGAACATCAGGTGCTCGGTCGTGTCGTCCTGCCGCGGCTCGCCGTTGACACGCGTGCGCACGCGCAGCCGGCCGTAGCCCTGCGGGAACTCGTCGGCCGTGGCGATCCACGGGCCCATCGCGCCCGAGGCGTGGAAATTCTTGCCCTGCGTGACGTTGAACTTGGCGTGGTGCACCCAGTCGCGCACCGTGCCTTCGTTCACGCACGTGAGCCCCGCGATGTGGCCGAGCGCGTCCTCGCGCGCGATGCGCCGCCCGCCGCGGCCGATCACCAGGCCGATCTCGCCCTCGTAGTCGAGCTGCCGCGACTCGCGCGGCTGCAGCAGCGGCTGGCCGTGGCCGACGAACGAATCCGGCACGCGCAGGAAGATGCTCGGGTAGCGCGGCAGGTCGCTGCCGTCGCGGTACTCGGCATTGCGGTGCGCGTAGTTCACGCCGATGCAGAAGATCTTGCGCGGCGCGGGGATGGGCGGCAGCAGCGCCACGCTGTCCGTGGCATGGTCGGGTGCCGCGCCGGCGAGCGCCTCGCGCGCCTGCGCCAGGGCCGCCTCGCCGCCCTCCAGCAGCGCGAGCACGCTGCCGTACGCGGGAAGGCGCCGGCCCAGATCGACGATGCCGTCCGCCGTGGCCGCGCCCCAGCGCGCCTGGCCGCCCGTGAGAAAGGAGAGGAGCTTCATGGCGTGTCGAATCCGAAGAGCTGCGCCGGGTTGGCGACGAGGATGCGCTCGCGCACGGCGGCGTCGGGCGCGAAGCGGTAGAGCAGTTCCAGCAGGTCCCCTTCGTTGGGCGGCTGCTTGACGGAGACCGGGTGCGGCCAGTCGCTGCCCCAGATGCAGCGGCCGGGCGCGGCGTCGATCAGCCGCTGCGCGAGCGGGACCACGTCGTTCCACGGCGGGCCGTCGTGGGAGAGTTTTTCGGAGAGCGAGAGCATCACCCAGTAGTTGCCGCGCGCGAGCAGCTCCTGCACGGCGGCGAGGTTCGGGTCGGCGTCGCCGAGCGCCGGGTCGGCGCGGCCCATGTGGTCCATGACGACCTGCACGTCCCGCAGCGCGTCGAAGGCGCGCATCTGCGCCGCGATGCCCGAGGGCTCGGGCTGCACCTTCACGTACCAGCCGAGTTCGCGCACGCGCGCCAGGGCGCGGTCCATCTGGTCGGCCGTGAACTGGATGCCGAGGCCGCCGCGCGTGAAGCGCGCGCCGCGCACGCCGGCGTCGTGCAGCGTCTGCAGGTAGGCGTCGTCGCGCTCCAGCAGCACGGCCGCGTTGGCGCAGCCCATGTACCGGCGCGGCCCGCCCGCATTGAGGGCGGCGAGCGCGTCCAGCACCACCGCATGGTCGGCGCCGTAGGTGGTGGCCTGCACGATCACGCCGCGCGCGATGCCCAGCGTGGCGTGCAGCCGCTGCGCGACCTCCCACGTGGCGGTGGGCATCTCGTAGGCCGCGCCGGCGCGCACGGGATAGCGGTCGCGCGGGCCGAACACGTGGAACTGGCTGTCGCAGGCGTGCGGCGGCGGCAGCGGCACCGGCGCGCGGGGATGGGGGTCGAAGGGAAGGTAGTCGGGCATCCGGTCGCTTTCAATGCGGTGGAAGATGGAGCGTTGAGCGTTGAGCGTTGAGCGTTGAGCGTTGAGAGGGCCAGGGCGCGGAGCGGCGGTGTGAGCCGCTCTCAGGCGATGTAGGCGGTGAAACTGCACTCGATGAGCTTGCCCATGTCGAGGTCGGGCGCGTGGATGGCGTGGCGCGCGGGGCGCGAGGCCGGGTCGGGGAACATTTCCAGCCAGGGCGCGTTGAGCGCGGGGCGCTGGCTGCGGTCCTTCATCCATACCGTGACTTTCACGACGTCGGCCGTACTGCCGCCCGCGGCCTCCACGATGCGGCGCAGGTTGTCCAGCATGAAGCGGCATTGCGCCTCGATCGTGGGCGCCACCGCGCCCGTGGCCGGGTCGGTGCCGAGCACGCTGCCGCTTTCCACGAGCGGCCCGATGCGGCAGGCCGCGGGGATGGGGTTCTTGTGGCTGAAGCCCTCGACGTAGATGCTCGTGCGCGCCGGGGCTGGCGCGGGGGCGGTCGTCATTCCGCCGTGATGCCGGCCTGCCGGATGATCGGTGTCCATCGCTGGTCTTCCTGGGTGAGGTACTGGGTGAATTGCTGGGGCGTGCTGCCGCGGGCGTCGGAGCCGAGCACGCGGAATTTCTCCTGCACGGCGGGCTCGGCGAGCACGGCGCGCAGCGCTTCCGAGAACCGGTCCACCACGGCCTGCGGGGTGCCGCGCGGCGCGAGCACCCCGGTGAAGGTCTCGGCGCTGAAGTCCGCGAATCCCGATTCGCGCAGCGTCGGCACGTCGGGCAGCTGCGGCAGCCGCTCGCGCGAGGTGACGGCCAGCGCGCGGGTGCGGCCCGCCTGGATGAAAGGCTGGGCCACCGAGATCTGGTCGAAGTTGAACTGCACCTGCCCGCCGAGCAGATCGGTGGTGGCCGGGGCGTTGCCCTTGTAGTGCACCGTGAGCCACTTCGCGCCGCTCTCGCGCTGCAGGTATTCGCTGACCAGGTGGTTGGTGGTGCCCGCCCCCGGCGAGGCCATGGTGATGTTCTGGCCCCCCGCGCGCGCCGCGGCGAGCAGCTCGCGCAGCGACCGGTACGGCGTGGACGGGTGCACCTGCAGCACCAGCGGCGTGAAGGAGACCGAGCTTACGGGCACGAAATCCTTCTTCCAGTCGTAGGCGTTGCGGCGGAAGATGAGCGGCGAGAACAGGATCGGCCCGTTCGCGCCCATGAAGAAGGTGTAGCCGTCGGGCGCGGCCTTGGCGACGGCCTCGCCCGCGATGAGCCCGCCCGCGCCGGGGCGGTTGTCCACGATGAACGGCTGGCCGAGCCGGGTCTGCAGCTGCTCGCTCACGATGCGTGCCGCGCCGTCCACGTTGCCGCCGGGCGGGTAGGGCAGCACGAGTTTCACGGGTTTGTCGGGCCAGTGGCCGGGCTGGGCCGCTGCGGGGCCCGCCAGCAGCGCGGCGGTGGCGGCTGCGAGGCCGCCCGCGCAACGCAGGATGAGGCGTCTGTGCATGGGTTTTGTCTCCTGTCTCGTTGGGCGGCCGGTGCCGTCGAGAGGTCTTCGCAGCCGTTGGATCCATCGTAGGAAGCGGCTGCGGCCGCGGCAATGCGCCCGCATCGCAAGAGTCCGCGATGTGGAACAAACCGGCGTTTCGCACGCGCCGCCAGCGGCTACCCTTTCCACAATCCGGCAGATCCCTTTCCTCGACCCTGACGCACTGCCATGACCGATACCCTCGACGCCGCCGACCTCGGCCCCGAAGCCACCTACCGACTGCTGAGCGGCATCGTCGTGCCGCGCCCCATCGCGTGGATCAGCACGCTGTCCGAGACGGGCGTGGTGAACCTCGCGCCGTTCTCGTGCTTCACCTTCGTCTCGAACAAGCCGCCGCTGCTGGGCGTGAACATCGGCCGCAAGGCCGGACGGCGCAAGGACACGGGCGCCCACATCCTCTCGCGGCGCGAGTTCGTGGTGAACATCGGCCACGGCGGGCAACTGCAGCAGATCCACGAGAGCAGCGCCGAGCACCCGCCCGAGGTCAGCGAGGCCGCCCTGCTGGGCCTGGCCACCGCGCCCGGCGAGGCCGTCGCGGTGCCGCGCCTGGCGGAGGCGGGCGTGGCCATGGAGTGCCGGCTGTCGCAGGTGATCCCGTTCGGCGACACGGGCGCGGAGTTCTTCGTGGGCGAGGTGCTGCGCTTTCACGTGCGCGAAGGCCTGCTGCGGGACGGCAAGATCGACACCCTCGCGCTCGATCCCGTCTGCCGCATCGGCGGGCCGAACTACGCCACGCTGGGGCGCGTGGTCACGCTGCGCTCGATGCCGCAGACGGCCAAGACCGTGACCACGGCGCGGTGAGCCCGGGGCGGCGCGCATGTCCCGTTCTCCCGCGCTCCCCGACGGCCCGCGCGACGGCGCGCAGAGCGTGCGCCGCGCCATCGCGGTGCTGCGCATCGTCGCGGGCGGGCAGGAGGGCGGCGTGCGCCTGATCGACGTCTCCCTCGCCACGGGGCTCAACCGGCCCACGGCGCACCGCCTGCTGCGCGCGCTGGTGGAGGAGGGCGCGGTGGAGCAGGACGCGGCCACGCGCCGCTACCGCATCGGCCGCGAGGTTTCGCTCATGGGGCTCGCACGGCCCGCGGGCTTTCCGGTGCGCGCGATCGCCGCGCCGCACCTGCGGCACCTGGGCGAGACGCTCGGCGAGACCGCCTTCCTCACGATCCGCCAGGGCGACGATTCGGTGTGCCTGGACCGCGCCATCGGCAGCTACCCGGTCAAGGTGCTCTCCATCGAGGTGGGAGCGCGGCGGCTGCTGGGCGTGGGGGTGAGCGGCGTGGTGCTGCTCGCCGCGCTGGACACGGCGGAGGCGGCCGACATCCTGCAGCGCAACGCGGCGCGCCTGCGCGCCCTGCGGCTCGATGCCGCGGGCGTGCTGGAGCGTTGCGCGCAGGCGCGCGCCCTGGGCCATGCCTACGCGCCCGTGGGCGTGGTGCGCGGCACGCGCGCGGTGGCCGTGCCGGTGCGCACGCCGGACGGCCGCACGGTGGCGGGCATCGCGGTCACGGCGATCTCCTCGCGCCTGACCGAAGCGCGCCTGCCGCAGGTGGTGCAGGCGATGCACGCGCAGGCCCGGGCCATCGGCCACGAGGTGCAGTCGCGCGGCCTCGGCGCGGACCTCCTTCAGTAGCGGTAGACGCCCTGGCCCGTCTTGCGGCCCAGGCGGCCCGCGGCCACCATTTCCTTGAGGAGCGGGCAGGGGCGGTACTTGCTGTCGCCGAACTCTTCGAGGTAGACGTTCATCACCGCCAGGCACACGTCCAGGCCGATCATGTCGGCCAGCGCGAGCGGGCCGATGGGCTGGTTGCAGCCGAGCTTCATGCCCGCGTCGATGTCCTCGGGCGTGGCCAGGCCCTCGGCCAGCACGAAGAACGCCTCGTTGATCATCGGCACCAGGATGCGGTTCACCACGAAGCCCGGCGCGTTCTTCACGGTGATGGGGCTCTTGCCCAGGCGCTCGGACAGCGCCTTCACGGCGTCGTGCGTGGCGTCGCTGGTCTGCAGGCCGCGGATGATCTCCACCAGCGCCATCATCGGCACGGGGTTGAAGAAGTGCATGCCGATGAAGCGGTCCGGCCGCGAGGTGGCGGCGGCCAGCTGCGTGATGGAGATCGACGAGGTGTTCGACGCGATGATCACCTCGGGCCCCACGAGCGCATCCACCTGCTGCAGGATCTTCACCTTGAGCGCATGGTTCTCGGTGGCCGCCTCGATGATGAGCTGCGCGACCTTCAGGTCGCCGTAGTCCGTCGAGGTCTTGATGCGCGCGAGCGCCGCGTCCTTGTCGGCCGCGCCGATCTTCTCCTTCTTGATGAGCCGGTCCAGGCTGCCCGCCACGGTGGCGAGGCCCTTCTGCACGGCCGCGTCGGAGATGTCCACCATCACCGCGTCGATGCCGGCCACCGCGCAGGCCTGCGCGATGCCGTTGCCCATGGTGCCCGCGCCGATGATGCCGACGGTCTTGATCGTCATTGGGAATGCCTCCTGAAAGATGAAAGAAAAAACAAGGGATGGGTGGGAATGTGCCGCCCCGATCCTATCGGGCCCGCGGGGTCATCCGGGGAGCGGCGGCAGGCCCGCCGCGCCGCCCTGCGCGCCCCCCGCCATGGCCAGCGTGTCCGGCAGCGCGTGCACGAGGTGGTCGATGAACGCCCGCACGGCCGGCACCACGCCCTTGCGCGACGGATACACGGCATGCAGCTGGTGGGTGGGCAGCGCGTGGTCCGGCAGCAACGGCTGCAGGCGGCCCTGCGCGATGTCGTCCGCGCACATGTGGGCCGGCAGTTGCGCGATGCCCGAGCCGGCCAGCGCCGCGGTGTGCAGCAGGTGGACGTCGTCGCTCACCAGCACGGGCCGGTACTCCACCTCGGCCCAGTCGCCGCCGGGCGGCTGGATGCGCCAGCGCGGCGCGGCGCCGCCGGTGCCCCGCGGTCCCAGGCCGGGTGCGCCGACCAACTGCGCGAGCGTGCCGGGCGGCGCATGCCCCGCCAGCAGCGCAGGAGCGGCCACCAGGACCTGCGGGCTGGAGCCCAGCATCCGCACCACCAGGTCCGAATCGTCCAGGGCGGAGCGGATGCGCAGCGCCACGTCGTAGCCCTCGGCGATCACGTCCACGCGCCGGCTGGTCAGGTCCAGGTCCACCTGCACGCCCGGGTGCTGCCTGAGGAACGCGGGCAGCAGCGGGGCGAGGAACATGTGCGCCACGCCCACGGGGCTGCTCACGCGGATGCGGCCCGCGGGCCGGTCGGTGGCGCGCTCGGCCACGTCGAAGGCGGCCTGCGCGGCCTGCGTGACCGCCTCGCAGTGCTTGAAGAAGGCGGCGCCCACCTCGGTCACGCTCACCGCCCGCGTGGAGCGCTGCAGCAGGCGCACGCCCAGGCGCTGCTCCAGTTCGGCGACGCGGCGGCTCACCTTCGATTTCGGCAGCCCGAGCGCGCGCGCGGCGGCCGAGAAGCTGCCATGGGTCACCACGGCCGCGTACAGGCCCAGATCGTTCAGGTCCTGCATGGACATCTCCTGGAACAGACGAGCCGGCATTCTATGGATAGGACAAAGCGTCCTGAAAAGACCGTCTAGCAGGACAGTCCGCCCATCTCTACCGTAGAGGCATCCCATCCACAGGACCCCCTCCATGCAAATCCTCCACCTCGATTCCAGCGTGCTCGGCGACGCCTCCGCATCGCGCGAACTCACCCGCCACACCGTGGACGCCCTGCTGCAGCAGCACCCCGCCGCGCGCACCGTCTACCGCGACCTCGCCGCGGACCCCATTGCCCACCTCACCGGCCCCATCGCCGCGGGGTTCCGCTCGCAGGACCCGCAGGCGTTCGGCGCCGCGGTCCTGGCCGAGCACGACCGCTCCAGTGCGCTGGTGGGCGAGCTGCTGGACAGCGACGTGATCGTGATCGGCGCGCCGATGTACAACTTCTCGGTGCCCACGCAGCTCAAGGCCTGGGTCGACCGCGTCACCCAGCCGGGGCGCACCTTCCGCTACACCGAGACCGGCCCCATCGGGCTGACCCAGGGCAAGCGCGCCATCGTCGTCTCCACCCGCGGCGGACTGTATTCGGAGCCCACGCCCCATCCCATGGACTTCCAGGAAGCCTATCTGCGGGCCGTCCTGGGCTTCATGGGCATCCGCGAAGTCCGGACCGTGCGTGCCGAGCTGCTGTCCCGCGGCCCGGAACTGCGCCGCCAGGCGCTGGAGGCGGCGCGCGGCGAGGCCCTGTCCCTGGCCCGCTGGGCATTGGCCGCCTGAAGCGCCCGCCCGCCATCCCCCGACATTCCCCACCTCCGAGGCCCCTCCCATGCTCTACGCCGTCACCCTCACCTACATCCGCCCCGCCGAAGACATCGATGCGCACCTCGGCACCCACCGCGACTGGCTGCTGCAGCACATCCGATCCGGCCACATCCTCGCGGCGGGCCCGCTGGAGCCGCGCGTCGGCGGCCTGGTCCTGCTGCGCTGCAGCAGCCGGGCCGAGCTGGACCAGGTGCTGGCGCTGGATTCGTTCCACCTCCACGGCCTGGTCGATCGCGAGGTGCGCGCCTTCGAGCCGGCGCTGCGCGCGGCGGCGTTCCCCGCCGATTGGGCGCCTGGAAGCAAGGCGCCATGAGCGGGCCCTGCAAGGCCCGCGGGCGCCTGCGCCGCTGGGCCGTGGCCGCGCTCGCCATCGGCGCGGCCCTGCCGCAGATGGCCCAGCCCGCGCCGGCCCGGGGCGCCGGGCCGGGCGCGGGCGTGCGCGACATCGTGCTGGTGCATGGAGCGTTCGCGGACGGGTCCTCGTGGTCGCAGGTCATGCGCATCCTGCAGCAGCGGGGCTATCGCGTCGCCGCGGTGCAGAACCCGCTGACCTCGCTGGCCGACGACGTGGCCGCCACGCGCCGCGTGCTGCGCCGGCAGAAAGGCCCCGTCCTGCTCGTGGGCCATTCCTGGGGCGGTGCCGTGGTGACCGAAGCCGGCAACGACGCCGCGGTGAAAGGCATCGTCTATCTGTCCGCGCTGGTGCCGGATGCCGGCGAATCCGTGGCGGGGCTGCTGTCGCGCCTGCAGGCCCCCATGGAAGGGCTGGCGCCCGATGCGGACGGCTTCGTCTGGCTGGACGGCCCCGAGGCCTACCGCCGCATGATGGCGGCCGACGTGCCGATGGCGGCGGTCCGGCTGCTGGCCGCAGCGCAGCCGCCGATGTCGGCCGGTGCGTTCAGGGAACCGGTGGCCGCTGCGGCCTGGCGCGACCGGCCCACGTGGTACCTGGTGACCGGGCGGGACCGCGCCCTGGCGCCCGCGGTCCAGCGGACCATCGCGGACCACATCGGCGCGCGCGTGGCCTCGCTGCCGTCGAGCCACCTGTCGTTCGTGTCGCACCCGCGGGCCGTGGCGGACCTGATCGACCGGGCCGCCCGCGAAGCCGGGCGTTGAACAGCCCGGGGGCGCAGGCCGTGGCGGTGCGGGCGGCGCCTATGATGGCGGGCTCCGCCCCGCCCCACTGTGCAGAGCCCCGTACGGCGCGCCACGGGGGCGGCTTTTTTCGCGCCGCAACACCTTTCCTGACCTGCCATGCCCATCACCCTCGGCACCCCCCTCTCGCCTTCCGCCACCAAAGTCATGCTGCTCGGCTCCGGCGAGCTGGGCAAGGAAGTGCTCATCGCCCTGCAGCGCCTGGGCGTGGAAACCATCGCCGTGGACCGCTACGACAACGCGCCCGGCCAGCAGGTGGCCCACCATGCGCGCACCATCGCCATGAGCGACCCGGCGCAGCTCAAAAGCCTCATCGAGGCCGAGCGCCCCCACCTCGTCGTGCCCGAGATCGAGGCCATCGCCACGCCCATGCTCGAAGAGCTGGAGGCCGCCGGCACTGTGCGCGTGATCCCCACGGCCCGCGCCGCGCGCCTCACCATGGACCGCGAGGGCATCCGCCGCCTGGCCGCCGAGACGCTCGGCCTGCCCACCAGCCCCTACCGCTTCTGCGACTCGCTGGAAGAGCTGCAGGCCGCGATCGACGCCGGCATCGGCTACCCCTGCATCGTCAAGCCCGTGATGAGCAGCTCCGGCAAGGGCCAGAGCAAGATCGACGGCCCCGCCGACGTGCGCAAGGCCTGGGACTGCGCCATGGCCGGCGGCCGCGTGAGCCACGGCCGCGTGATCGTCGAGGGCTTCATCGACTTCGACTACGAGATCACCCAGCTCACCGTGCGCGCGCTCGGCGAGAACGGGCAGGTGGAGACGCACTTCTGCGAGCCCATCGGCCACGTGCAGGTGAGCGGCGACTACGTGGAGAGTTGGCAGCCCCAGCCGATGCGCACCGCGGCGCTGGAGCGCGCCCGCGCCATCGCCAAGGCCGTGACCGACGACCTCGGCGGGCAGGGCCTCTTCGGGGTGGAGCTGTTCGTGAAGGGCGACGAGGTGTGGTTCAGCGAGGTGAGCCCGCGCCCGCACGACACGGGCCTGGTCACGCTGGCTACGCAGCACCAGAGCGAGTTCGAGCTGCATGCGCGCGCCATCCTCGGCCTGCCTGTGGACACCACGCTGCGCAGCCCGGGTGCGAGCGCCGTGATCTACGGCGGCATGGAAGCCCAGGGCATCGCTTTCGACGGCGTGGACGAGGCGCTGCGGGTCCCTAACACCGACCTGCGCCTGTTCGGCAAGCCCGAGAGCTTCGCCAAGCGCCGCATGGGCGTGGCGGTGGCGTTCAACGCCAGTGTGGACGTGGCGCGCGAGCGGGCCCAGCTCGCCGCGGGCAGGGTGAAGCCGCGCAAGGCGTGAGCCGCGCGGGGCCGTCGGGCGCTTCCGCGGCAGCCGCCCGGGATCCGGGTGGGATGTCCGTCCTCAGCGGGCGATGTTCCACTCAGCCAGCAGTTCGCGGGCGCGCTGGTCGATGAAAGAGTTCGCATTCACCTGGGCGTGCTCGGCCTGTTGCATGGCTTCTCCCTCTCCGATGACGCCTTGCTCTGCTTCATCGGCCTGCGCCATGGCCCAGGTGGTGGCGGCTTCCTGCGCGGCCATGCCCAGTTCGTCCTGCATGGCGACATAGGCGCGCAGCGGCGGCCAGATCTGGGCCCGGCCGGTGAGCGGGTTGAGCCCTCTCAGCAGTTCACGGTGGCCCATTCCCAGCTCCTGGATCGAGGCCCGGAGAAACGTCTCGGCGTTCTTCGCATCCGGCATGCGCATGAGCTTATGTTCCAGGAGATGTGCGTAGGCCGTGCGCACGTCGACGCCACGGTACATGTCTTGTCCGCGCAGCACCTGGGTGGCGCCCTCTTCATTGAGCCTTCTGGGCGTGTTGGCCTGCAGGAATTCGGAAAAGCTGCTTCGGAACGTCTCGGAGGAGACGGCTTCTGCCACCACCTTGTCGAGCAACCGCAGGTCCGTCTCGGAAACCGGGTGGTGCAGCAGTGCAGCCCGTTGGGAAAGGAAGTTCGTCCATTTGCGGAAATCTGCCGCCAGCTCCCTATCGGTGCGATCAAGCCCCTGCGCAAGTGCAGCCAGGCGATTGGAAAGCGGCGTCGGTACGGCCCGAGGGAGCTGTGGCCTGCGGGTGGACGGGCCCGCACCCGCGCTGCGCGAGGGGCCGGGCTGGTCCGCTCTCTGGCGGCGGGGCGCCTGCGCCGCCTGCGGATTGCGCAGCTCGCGCAGTTGCCGTCTCAAAGAGTCCGGCACGAGAATCTCGCACTGCGCCGGCAGTCTCGCCAGCGAGGGCGGAAGGCTCTGCAATCCGGTGCCGGTGAGATCCAGCCGGCGCAGATGCCGCAGGTTTCCCACGCTATCGGGCAGTTGCGTGAGCGCGCTGCAATTCCTGAGCGACAGCGAAGTCAGGTTGTCGAGCCGGCCCAAGTCGTCCGGCAAAGCCCGCAGTTGCCGGTTGCCTTCGAGCTGCAGGCTCTGCAGTCGCGCCAAATCGGTCAGACTGGCCGGGAGCTGGCTCAGATGCGTCTGCGACGACACCGTCAAGGTCTGGAGTCCTGCCATGCGGCCGATGTCATCGGGCAGGCCTTGCAGATGGGACGAGTGGCTCAGTTGGAGCTCCCGCAGCCCGGTCAGTTGCGTGACGCTCGCTGGCAGGCGGGAGTATTCGCCGCTGTTCAGCGTGAGTTTGCGCAGGCTTTGCAGGCGGCCGATGTCCGCGGGCAGTTCGTGCAGCGGCAGCGTCGCCAAAGTGAGCGTTTTCAGGGACGGCAGTTGCGTCAGCGATGCGGGCAGTCGCCGCAGGGCCTGGCTCGAAGAAATCTCCAGATGGTTGAGCTGGCTCAACTGTCCCAGGCTCTCGGGCAGGGACTGCAGGCCCGTGCTGCGCAGCGTGATTTGCTGCAGCGATTGGATGCGGCCCAGGGCCTCGGGCAGCGAAGTGGCAGGTAATCCGAATTCCAGTTCGAGTCTGGTGCCGTTCGTCGCAGCGGCACGTTGCATCGCTGCGGCCACGCTGTCCAATATTTGCCGAGAGGTGTCTTCCGTGCCGTCGTGGAAATTGAGGCCCGTGCGCACGCTCTGCGCGCTTGGGCGGTTCTGCGCCAGCCATTGGTCGATCTCCTGCCCCACGCTGGCCGGCTGGCGCGTGGCCGAGGTGGACGCGGATGCAGCGGCCGCCGCCTCCTGCGAGTGCGCCTGAGATGCGGGCCCGGTGCGCAGCAGGCGCCCCAGGAAGTTGCCGCGCGGGCGGATGGTTTCCGGGCTCCTGGGCTCGGCCCCGCGCTCGGGCGAGGCGTGGTTGCGCCGCCGGCGCGCCAGATGTGGGCCGTCCAGGCTTTCCGGGGAGGGCGGAGTCAAGCGGGGCGGGGCCTGCTCCAGCGGTTGCTGCGACGGCGTGTTCGGCCGTTGGCGAAAGGGCGAGAGGCGGTTGAGAGGGTTCACGGGTCCGTGCGCGGGTGAAGGCGCTTCCATGAAAAAAAGAGGGGCGACCAACGCAGCGTAGTGCCGGCCGCCGGCCGCTCACGGCGCTGGCGCGAAGCGCGTGTGCTGCAACCGAATGCGCAGCCATGCGGCTCTCTCAATATTAAATAAATGTTAATTTTGCAAAAAATGAGAGTCGATTCGAAAAGAATTTGGTACTAATGCGGGGCTATCCGTGCCGTTTCGCATGGATGCAAGGTGTCGTCCATCGAAAGCGGCATGGACACTCACATCCGCTCGTGGGCGATTTGATGAAGGCGATAGTCTTGGCGCGGTGCGCCAGAGAGGTTTTTTTTCGAATGCTGCAAATTCAATACAATAAGCAGTTGCTGGCGTGGGGTGTGGGGGCGTTGTGCGCCCTCGGCACCAGCGCTGCGCTCGCCGCGCCGGACCCCGCCGGCGGCGTGGTGGTCCAGCCCGACAGCGTCGGTGCCGCGATGGACGGGCAGTCCTTCATCGATCCGCAACTGAAGATACTCTGGACGGAGTACCTGCGCCGCGGCGGCAATCTGGCCGCGCCCGCGGACACCGATGCGAAGGGCTTCATCGGACCCAAGGTGGTGGACGGCGTGGTCCGCATCGAGGCCATGTCCACGGGCGACGACGCCGCGCTGGTGGCCGACCTGAAGCGCCTGGGCGCGACCGACGTGCGGCAACAGGGCAATCTGGTGCTGGGCCGCATCGCTGTCGGCGGACTGGGCGCGCTGCGGTCGTTGCGCACGGCGCGCTTCGTGCGCCCCGCTCCCGAGCCGTTCGGCAGCGTGGGCTCCGTCACCTCCCAGGGCGATGCCGTGCAGGGCAGCGAGCGCGTGCGCCGCTTCCTCGGCCTCGACGGCTCCGGCGTCGTGGTGGGTGTGACCTCCACGGGCTACGACACGCAGGGCGGCGCCGCCGCCGACGTGGCGCGCGGCGACCTTCCCGGCCCCGGCAACCCGAACGGCCGCCTGCAGCCCGTGCGCGTGCTGAAGGACCGCAACGGCCCGGACAGCGACGAAGGCCGCGCGATGGCGCAGATCATCCACGACGTCGCGCCCGGCGCGTCGCTGGCGGTCTACATCCCGGAGAACGTGCAGGATCATGCCGACGGCCTGCGCGCCCTGGCCCGGGCCGGCGCGAACGTCATCAGCGACGACATGCTCTGGACCAACGATCCCTGGTTCCAGGAAAGCCCCATCGGCGTCGCCCACCGCGAGATCCTGGCCCGGCAGAACGTCGTTTCGATCAATGCCGCGGCCAACCTCGGCGACTGGTCCGCCGAAGGCAACTTCCGTCCGCTGCCCGCGCGCGACCTCACGGTGCGCGGCTTCGCCGCGGGCCGCTGGCAACTGCACGACTGGGGCGGTGGGAAAACCACGTTCCCGGTCACCGTGCACCGCGGCGGCCGCGTGCGCATCGTGATGCAGTGGGACGAGCCCTTCGCGTCGTTCACCCCGTCGCGCGCGGGTTCGGCGTCCGACCTCGACCTGTTCGCCTTCACCGAAGCGCAGGGCAGCAACATCGCCTTCCTCTCGGCAGCGCGCAATGTGGGCGGCGATCCCGTCGAGTACGTCTTCGCGTTCCTGAACCCGGATGCCACCGATGAGACCTTCACCATCCACATCGGCGTTGGCATGCCCGAAGGCGTCGGAAGCCTGCCGGGCCGGTTCAAGCTGATCGCGGAACCCAACGACATGGGCGTGGTGGACTGGCCGCGCGATGCGGCCTTCCATTCGGCCACCGCCGTGGGCCACAACGCTTCCGAGGGCGCCATCATCGCCTGCGCCGTGCGCTACTCGCAGGTGAACACGCCGCGCGGCCCGGTGGCAGAGCCGTTCTCCTCCACGGGCGGCTTCGCCCGCACGCGCGATGCGGACGGCAACCTGCTGCCCCGGCCGCTCGATACGCACAAGCCCGACCTGTGCGCGCCCGACGGCGTGGACACGTCGTTCTTCGGCTTCGACATCGACGGCAACGGCTGGCCCAACTTCCTCGGCACCTCCGCGGCTTCCCCGCACCTGGCGGGCGTCGCCGCGCTGATGCTGCAGGCTTCCGGGATGAAGATGCGTGCCGCCGAGGTGGCACCGGCGCTGCGCGAGACCGCGCGAGACATGGTGGATTTCAGCGATCCGCTGAGCGGGCCGGGCTATGACCTGCGCTCGGGCTACGGCTTCGTCAACGCCGACCTGGCGGTGGCGCGGGCGATGGCACTGCGCTACCGGCCCTGATGAGACGGCGGTGGCCGGCTTTCCCGCCGCCCGCCGCCGGCTTCATTGTTTCGGCAAGTGGTCGATCTCCCACCCACCGAGAAGCGCCCGGGCCCGCATTTCAGCCATGTCGTTGGCTTTCGCCCGGGCCGTGCCGGCCGGTGCCATGGCTTCGGGCTCGCGGATGGGGCCGCGGTACAAAAGTGCGATAAGAAAGAATGCGTTGGATCGGTGGCATGGCCGGTAGGCCGCCGGCGCATGCGATCCACCAGTGCCTGTCTTAGCGGAGAGCCATGCGCGGGCAGGTGCGCAGGGGAACATCGGATCGGCGGAGCGTGAAGGGCATCGGCCGGGATCGAACGCGTGCGGCCAGGCGCCGCGCACTCAGCGCCGCGCGATGTGCTGCCGCCCCGCGCTCGACCCCCGCACCACCAGTTCCCCCTCCAGCACCACCCGCCGCGCCGGCCGCGCGGGGTCCTGCATGCGCTGCAGCAGCAGCTCCGCCGCCGTTCGGCCGATGTCGTAGGTGGGCTGGGCGACCGTGGTCACGTCGAGGGCCGGCAGCGCGGTCCAGTCGTTGTTGTCGAAACCGGCGATGCCGATGTCCTGCGGTGTGCGCAGGCCCGCGGCCTGCACGGCCTGCAGGGCGCCGAGCAGCAGCAGGCCGTTGGTGGCGAGCAGCGCATCGGGGCGCTCTGCCGGCCGTGCCGACAGCAGGTGCGCCGTGGTGCGTTCGCCCGCGTCGCGCGTGGGCTCCACCCAGAGCGGTTGCGGCGCGATCCCGCGCGCGGCCAGCGCCTCGGCATAGCCCGCGTGGCGCTGCTGGCCGGTGGTGCTGTGCGTGCCTGCCAGCAGCGCGATGCGCTCGTAGCCCGACTGCAGCAGGTGCTCGGTGGCGCGGCGCGCGGCGGCATGGTTGTCCAGCACCACGCGGTCCACGCGCGTGCCGTCCAGCGCGCGGTCCACCAGGACGAGGGGGAAGGGCCAAGCCTCGGGGCGCAGGCGCTGCAGGCCCTCCATCGTGGGCGAGAGGATCACGCCGCTCGCCTGTTCGTCGGCCATCAGCTCCAGGTACGACTGCTCCTTGGCGGGGTTCTCGTCGCTGTTGCACAGGATCAGGCGCAGGCCGTGGCGGTAGGCCATGTCTTCCACGGCGCGGCCCACGTCGGTGAAGAAGGGGCTGCGGATGTCCGAGACGATCAGCCCCACGAGCGAGGCGCGGCGCTGGCGCAGCCGGCGCGCCGCGAGGTTGGGGCGGTAGGCCAGTTCGGCGATGGCGCGTTCCACGCGCTCGCGCAGCGGGGCGCGCACGGCGCCCGGCGTGGTGAGCACGCGCGAGACGGTGGTGGTGGACACGCCGGCATGCTGCGCGACATCCTTGATGCTGGCCAATCCGGGCTCCTGGGATGGAAACGAAGAACAAAGAAAAAAAGCGGGGCCGGCGGGGCAGGGCGATGTCCCGCACCGGATCCTTTGCAGGCATGGTAACGATTCCAGCCGCGAGCGGGCAAGTCGCGCATTCCCGGGGTGGGGAGAACGGCGAGTGCGGCGTGGGATGCCGTCCCGGCGGCGCGATCCATGGCGCGGAACATGCCATTTCATAGGTGTTTTCCCGATCACTCCTGGGGGAAAGGCCGGCGGCCGGCTTGCCCGGTGGCGGATCACCATTTCATAATCGGGCTTGGAATCGATACCAAAACTTCAGGAGACAGTGCCCATGTCCACCATTCCGGTCGAGGTCCGCCTGGGAGCGGCCCCGCACAACCGCGAGGACGCGGTGCGCGCCGCCGGCGCGCTGCTGGCGCAGGCCGGCCACATCCAGCCCGCCTATGTCGACAGCCTGCTGCAGCGCGAGAAGGTGGCCAACACCTTCCTCGGCGAGGGGCTGGCCATTCCGCACGGCATGGTGGAGGACAAGCACCTCGTGCGCCGCACGGGCCTGGCGGTGCTGCAGGTGCCCGCGGGCGTGCGCTGGGGCGACGACGCCAAGCAGGCGCGGCTGGTGGTGGCGATCGCCGCGGCCTCCGACGAGCACATCCAGGTGCTGCGCCGGCTCACGCGCGTGATGCGCGACGGCGCGCTCATGCAGCGGCTGGCGACCACGGGCGACGCGCAGGACATCGTGCGCGCCCTCACCGCCGATGCGCCGGCCGGCGAGCCGGGCGGCGGTGCGCAGGGCACGGCGCTCGAAGACTTTCCGCTGGGGCGCGAGCTGTCCCTCAACTACCCGAGCGGGCTGCATGCGCGGCCGGCCGGCGAATGGGCGCGCGTGGCCGGCCGCTTCCAGGCGCGCGTGCACGTGCGCTGCGGCGACACCGTGGCCGATGCCAAGAGCGTGGCCGCGCTGCTGGGCCTGGGCGCGGGGCGCGGCGCGCAGCTGCGGCTGTCGGCACAGGGGCCCGATGCGTCGGCGGCGCTCTCCACGCTGCACGCCACCATCGTGCGGCTGGGCGACGAAGAGGCGCGGCAGGCCGAGCTGTCGGCCGCGCGGCAGGCCCAGGCGCAGGGCCTGGGGCGCGAACTGGGCGACTGGCAGCCCGCGGCGCGGCACACGTTCACGGGCATCGCGGCCAGCCCGGGCCTCGTGGTGGGCACGCTGGTGCTCGCGGGCGAGACCGCGCTGGAGGTGGAAGACCGCTTCGCCTCGGTGGCGGCCGAGGCCGGCGCGCTGGACCGCGCGCTCGCCGCCGCGCAGGCGCAACTGGAACAACTGGCCGCCGACGCGCGCGGCGCGGGCCGGGCCGAACAGGCGGGCATCTTCGGCGCGCACCAGGGCCTGCTGCAGGACGCCGAGCTGCTGCAGGCCGTGAGCCGCGCGGTGGTGCAGCGCCACGGCGCCGCCTGGGCGTGGCGCCATGCGCTGAACGAGCGCGTGGCCGCGCAGCGCGCGCTGCCCGACGCCACGCTGGCCGCGCGCGCGGCCGACCTGCAGGACGTGGGCGAACGCGTGCTGCGCCACCTGCTGGGCCGCGGCGACGAAGGCCGTGCGGGCGACGGCGACGCCTGGCCCGACGATGCCATCCTGCTGGCCGACGACATCTCGCCCTCGGTGGCTGCGCAGATCGACACCACGCGCGTGCGCGGCTTCTGCACCGCGCGCGGCGGCCCCACGGCGCACACCGCCATCCTGGCGCGCGCGCTCGGCCTGCCGGCCGTGGTGGCCGCCGGCCCGGGCGTGCTGCCCGCGCAGGGAGGCGCCGCGGGCCCGGCCCTGGCCGGCGCGGTGGCCATCCTGGACGGCTACCGCGGGCGCCTGTACGTGGCGCCCAGCGAGACGGCGCTGGTCGAGGCGCGCGAGCGCATGGAGCGCCTCGCGCGGCGGCAGGAGGAAGAGGCGCGCACGCGCCGCGAGCCCGCCACCACCACCGACGGCCACACGGTGGAGATCGCCGCCAACGTGAACCGCGCCGACCAGGCCACGAAAGCGCTGGAGGCCGGCGCCGAGGGCGTGGGCCTGATGCGCACCGAGTTCCTCTTTCTCGAACGCGACACCGTGCCGGACGAGGACGACCAGTACGAGGCCTACCGCGCCATGGTGGAGGCCCTGCAGGGCCGGCCGCTGGTGGTGCGCACGCTCGACATCGGCGGCGACAAGCGCGTGCCGCACCTCGACCTGCCGGTGGAGGACAACCCCTTCCTCGGCGTGCGCGGCGCACGCCTCGCGCTGCGGCGCGACGATCTGCTGGTGCCGCAGCTGCGCGCGCTCTACCGCGCCGCGCGCCACGGCCCGCTGCAGGTGATGTTCCCGATGATCAGCACCGTGGAGGAAGTGCGCACGCTGCGCGCGCGCATGGAAGCCGTGCGCGCCGAGCTGCGGGCGCCCGCCGTGCCGGTGGGCATCATGATCGAGGTGCCCTCCGCCGCGCTGATCGCCGACCGGCTCGCGGCGCACGTGGACTTCTTCTCGATCGGCACCAACGACCTCACCCAGTACGTGCTGGCCGTGGACCGCCAGCACCCCGAGCTGGCCGGCATGGCCGACAGCCTGCACCCGGCGGTGCTGCGCCTCGTGGAGCGCACGGTGGCCGGCGCGCGGCTGCACGGGCGCTGGGTGGGCGTGTGCGGCGGGCTCGCGGGCGAACCGCTGGGAGCCGCGCTGCTCACGGGCCTGGGCGTCCAGGAGCTGAGCATGAGCACCGGCGACATCGGCACCGTCAAGGCGCTGCTGCGCCGCCACTCGCTGGCCGAACTGCAGGGCCTGGCGCGCCGCGCGCTGGAAGTGGACACCGCCGACGAAGTGCGCGCGCTGGGCGCGGAGTTGCACCCCGCCGCCCAATGACCGGAGGTTGTATGTCAATCGCTATAAAAATCATAGCTAACTATTCAATGGAATCGGCGGCATGCGCCGTTTTTCATTCCGATCTTGCGGAGGTGTGCCATGGCTGAGCCATCCATCCCGCGCGTCTTCACCGTCACGCTCAACCCGGCCATCGACCACACGGTGCGCGTGCCTGCGCTGGTGCCGGGCAGCGTGCACCGCGCTCTGGGCCAGCAGGTGGAGGCCGGCGGCAAGGGCGTGGGCGTGGCGGCCGTGCTGGCGGCGCTGGGTGTGCCCGCCACGGCCACCGGTTGGCTGGGCGCGGACAACGATGCCGTGTTCGCCGCCGCCTTCGCCGCGCGCGGCATCGCCGACGGCATGCTGCGCCTGCCGGGCGCCACGCGCACCAACATCAAGATCGCCGATGCCGGGCGCGGCGACTCCACCGACATCAACCTGCCGGGCCTGGCGCTGGAGCCCGAAGCCCTGGCGCGTGCCGAGGCCGACCTGTGCGCGCGGCTGCAGGCGCAGGTGCGCGCGGGCGACTGGTGCGAGCTGGCCGGCAGCCTGCCGCCCGGCGCCGATGCGGCGGTGTGGGAGCGCCTGGCGCGCGCCCTGGCCGCGCGCGGCGCGCACCTGGCCATCGACACGGGCGGCGCGGTGCTCGGGCAACTGCTGCGCGCGCTGGCCGACCCGGCGCGGGGCGCCGTGGTGCCGGTGGCCTTCATCAAACCCAACCGGGCCGAACTGGAAGAGCTGGCCGGCCGCGCGCTGCCCACGCTCGCCGATGTGGCCGGTGCCGCGCGCGCACTCTGCCGCGACCACGGCGTGCGGCAGGTGGCCGTGTCGCTGGGCGGCGAGGGCGCGGTGATCGCCACCGCCACCGGCTGCTGGCATGCCGCCGCGCCGCGCGTGCCCGTCGCCACCACGGTGGGCGCGGGCGATGCGCTCGTGGCCGGCACGCTCGCCGCCCTGTCGCGGGGGCAGGCCATGCCCGGCGCCGCCACCTTCGGCATGGCCTGCGCGGCCGCGCGCATCCAGCGCATCGCGCCGGGCCTGCCGCCGCGCGCCGAGGTCGATGCGCTGGCGGCCGCCATCGCGGCCACGCCGCTGTAAAGCAACACAGGAGACATTCCCATGGCCCAACTCATCGCCATCGCCGCCAGCCGCTCCGGCCCGGCGCACAGCTTCCTGGTGGCCGAAGCGCTGCGCGCCGCCGCAGGGGCGCTCGGCCACCGCATCGCGCTCAGCGTGCACAGCAGCCTGGGCACGCAGGGCGGATTCAGCGACACCGAACTGGCGGGCGCCGCGGTGGTCATCGTCGCCGCCGACATGGCGGTGGACCGCCAGGACCTGCTGGGCACCGCCACCGCGCCCGTGCACGAGGCCTCCCCGGCCGACGTGCTGGCCGATGCGGAGCGCGTGGTGCGCGGCGCGCTGGCGCGCGCGGGCGGGCCGGCCGCCGTGCCCGCGAATGCGGCTGCCCCGGCCCCCTCCACCGGTGCGGGCGGGGCGTCCGGCGGGCCGCTGCGCATCGTCGCCATCACCTCCTGCCCCACGGGCGTGGCGCACACCTTCATGGCGGCCGAGGCGCTGGAGCAGGGCGCCCGCGCGCTGGGCCATGCGATCAAGGTGGAGACGCAGGGCTCCGTGGGCGCGCAGAACGCGCTCACGCCCGAAGACATCGCCGCGGCCGACCTCGTCGTGATCGCGGCCGACACCCAGGTCAACCGCGACCGCTTCGCGGGCAAGCGGCTGCACGCCACGGGCACCAAGGCCGCCATCCACGACGCGGCCGCCGTGATCGCCGAGGCGCGCGCGAGCGCCGCCGTCTGGGGCGGCCGCACCGCCACCGACGCGGCGGCGGCCCCTGCACCCGCGCGGCGCGAAGCCGCAGGCGCCTACAAGCACCTGATGACGGGCGTGTCGTTCATGCTGCCCTTCGTGGTGGCGGGCGGCCTGCTGATCGCGCTGGCCTTCGCGCTCGGCGGCATCTACGTGTACGACGACGCGCACAAGGGCACGCTCGGCTGGGTGCTGTTCCAGGTGGGCGCCAAGGCGGGCTTCGCGCTCATGCTGCCGGCGCTGGCGGGCTACATCGCCTACTCCATCGCCGACCGGCCCGGCATCGCGCCCGGCATGATCGGCGGCCTGCTCGCGGGCACCGTGGGCGCGGGCTTCCTGGGCGCCATCGCGGCGGGGTTCATCGCAGGCTATGCGGTGCACTGGCTCAACCGCTTCATCCGGCTGCCGCGCGGGCTGGAGGGCCTCAAGCCCGTGCTCATCCTGCCGCTGCTGGGCGCGGCCATCGTGGGCGTGCTCATGATGATGGTGATCGGCACGCCCATGGCCGCGGTGATGGGCGCGCTTACCGAATGGCTCAAGGGCCTGCAGACCGGCAGCGCGGTGCTGCTGGGCATCGTGCTCGGCGGCATGATGGCCGTGGACATGGGCGGGCCGGTCAACAAGGCGGCCTACGTGTTCTCGACCACGCTCATCGCGAGCGGCGTGGCCAACCCCATGGCCGCCACCATGGCGGCCGGCATGACGCCGCCACTGGGCATCGCCATCGCCTGCTGGCTGTTCCGGACCCGCTTCTCGGCCGAGGAGCGCGAGGCCTCCAAGGCCTCGGCCGTGCTGGGGCTGGCCTTCATCACCGAAGGCGCCATCCCCTTCGTGGCGCGCGATCCGCTGCGCGTGATCCCGGCCTGCGTGCTGGGCTCGGCCGTGGCGGGCGGCCTCTCGATGGCCTGGAACATCGGCCTGCAGGCGCCGCACGGCGGCGTCTTCGTGCTGGCCATCCCGAACGCGGTCAACCACGTGCTGCTCTACGCGGCCGCGATCGCGGCCGGCTCGGTGGTGACGGCGCTGGCACTGGGGCTGTTCAAGAAGAAACTGCCGGCGGCCGCGGCGGCCTGAGGTCGCCGGGGGCCTGTCCACCCCGCCAGGGTCATGCGTCCGGCGCGTCCAGCCGGCACAGGCACCCGCGCCCGCGGCGCTTGGCTTCGTACAGGGCGGCGTCGGCGCGCGCCATCACGTCCGACAGGTGGGTGGCGGCAGGCGTGGGCGCGTGCCAATCCAGCGTGGTGGCGCCCGCGCTGTAGCCGATGGTGAAACCCAGGGTCTCGGGGCCTTCGGCGGCCAGGCGTGCCCGCAGGCGGCGGTCGAAATGCCAGGCCGCGTCCACGCCGGGTTCGTGCGAGAGCAGCACGCCGAACTCCTCGCCGCCCATGCGCGCCACGATGTCGCTGGCGCGCGCCGTCTCGCGCAGCAGCCGCGCGAACAGCACCAGCGCACGGTCGCCCGCGGCATGGCCGTGCGCATCGTTGACCTGCTTGAAATGGTCCACGTCCACCATGAGCGCGGTGAGCGGCTGGCGCTGGCGCAGCGCATGGGCGAGCATCGCGCGGCCCTGGCTGTCGAAGCCGCGGCGGTTCAGCAGGGCCGTGAGCGCATCGGTGGTGGCCAGGGCGCGCAGCTTTTCCTCGGCTTCGGTGCGCCAGGCCACGAGCAGCGCGACCATGCCGAGCACCAGCGTGACGTTGGCCGCGAGGGCGGCGCCGATGTTCACCGGATGGGGCGTGCGAAAGCTCGGGTAGGCATCGGTGAAAGCGCCCAGCACGCCGCGCGCCGCGGTGAAGCCGGCCATGGTGACCAGG
The DNA here is from genome assembly GCF_900112675.1 of Paracidovorax konjaci. GTDB lineage: Bacteria > Pseudomonadota > Gammaproteobacteria > Burkholderiales > Burkholderiaceae_C > Paracidovorax > Paracidovorax konjaci. The sequence goes on from NZ_FOMQ01000006.1 coordinate 278,610, forward strand.
CAGGCGCACAGCAGCAGCCGCCAGCGCAGCGGCGAGGGCCGCAGCGGCGCGAGGGTGGCGCGGGCCACGGTGGCGATCAGCACGGCCAGCAGCAGGTTGGACCAGCCCACGCGGAAGGCGTAGTGCCCGAACCCGAGCGTGTAGCCCAGCGGGATCGCGGCCGCCAGCCAGGGCAGCCAGCGTCGTCCGGGGCGCGGCCCCAGCCATTCGGACAGCGCCGCGAACAGTGCCCACTGGGCCGCGGCCGTGCAGGCGATGGAAAGCGTGGAGAGCGCCCGGTCCCAGGCATGCGAGGAGGCGATGATGGCCGCCCACGACAGCGCCTGCAGCCCGATGCTGGCCTGCGCGCAGCGCGCGGCCCGGCTCACGCCGCGGCCCATGATGAGCGGCAGCGCCAGCGAGAGCATGAGCAGGTTGGTGGCCGTGACGGCCAGCAGCGTGACGAAATCCAGCGCCATGGGGCCGGGCGGGTGTGCGGGGCGGGGGCGCGCACCAACGGTGCGGCCGCGCGCCGCTGGGGTTATTGGAAAGCCACTTCCGCGAAGCTGCGCAGCTTGCGGCTGTGCAGCCGGCTCACGCCGCCCGCGCGCAGGATGTCGATGGCGCGCATGCCGATGCGCAGGTGCTGGTCCACGCGCTCGCGGTAGAAGTGGTTGGCCATGCCGGGCAGCTTGATCTCGCCGTGCAGGGGCTTGTCGGACACGCACAGCAGGGTGCCGTAGGGCACGCGGAAGCGGAAGCCGTTGGCCGCGATGGTGGCGCTTTCCATGTCCAGCGCCACGGCGCGGCTCTGGCTGAAGCGGCGCTGGGGCATGTTGTCGGGCAGCAGCTCCCAGTTGCGGTTGTCGGTGCTGGCCACGGTGCCGGTGCGCATGAAGCGCTTGAGGTCGGCCTCGGGCACCTGGGTGACGTCGGCCACGGCCTGCTGCAGCGCGAGCTGGATCTCGGCCAGCGCCGGGATGGGCACCCACAGCGGCAGTTCCTCGTCGAGCACGTGGTCCTCGCGCACGTAGGCGTGGGCCAGCACGTAGTCGCCCAGTTGCTGGCTGTTGCGCAGGCCCGCGCAGTGGCCCAGCATCATCCAGGCATGCGGGCGCAGCACGGCGATGTGGTCGGTGATGGTCTTGGCGTTGGACGGCCCCACGCCGATGTTGACCATGGTGGTGCCGCTGCGGTCCGCGCGCACCAGGTGGTAGGCGGGCATCTGCGGCAGCCGGGGGGGCGGCAGGCCGAGTTCGTCGCCGGCCTGCGGAGGCAGGCCCGTGCGGCGCGTGACGACGTTGCCGGGCTCGATGAAGGCGATGTATTCGCTGTCGGGCCTGGCCATCTCGGCATGGCCCAGGCGCACGAATTCGTCGATGTAGAACTGGTAGTTGGTGAACAGCACGAAGTTCTGGAACCACTCGGGCGCCGTGCCCGTGTAGTGGCGCAGACGGTGCAGCGAATAGTCCACGCGCGGCGCGGTGAAGAGCGACAGCGGCTGCGCCTCGCCCGGGCGCGGGCTCCAGGTGCCGTTGGCGATGCCGTCGTCCATGGCGGCCAGGTCGGGCAGGTCGAACACGTCGCGCATGAGCATGCGGCGCTGGGCGGAGAGCGATCCCTCGATGTGGTCGTGCTCGGCGAACGAGAAGTGGATCGGGATGGGCTGGTTGCTGATGCCCACCTCCAGTTCGACGTTGTGGCTGGCGCGCAGCAGGCGGAACTGCTCGGCGTAGTAGCGCGCGAACAGGTCGGGCCGGGTGAGCGTGGTCTCGTAGCGGCCGGGGCCTTCGACGAAGCCGTAGGCGAGCTGCGTGGCCGCGCGCGCCACGGTGCTGGTCTGCACCCGCACGAAGGGGTAGAAGGCCCGCACATGGCCGTTCGGCGTCTCGCCCGACACGAAGCGCTGCATGGCCTCGCGCAGGTGGCCGATCTGCTGCTGGTAGATGCGCTGCACCTGGGCCAGGGCGTCGGCGGGGTCGGTGTGGAAGGTGGGCTCGGTGAATTCGGGTATCTGGGCCATGGGCGTATTGTCCACGCCCCGCGTGGCAGTGGCCGCGGCGGCCGGGCCGGGATAATCGCGCCCATGCAATCCTCTTCCCCCTCCCAGGCCGCCGCTTCGGCCGCGCCCGCCGGTTTCGACGCGCTCGGGCTCGCCCCCGAATCGCTGGCCAACCTGCGGCAGCTCGGCTATGACCGCATGACGCCCATCCAGGCGGCCAGCCTGCCGCCCGCCCTGCTGGGCCGCGACCTGATCGCCCAGGCCAGCACCGGCAGCGGCAAGACGGCGGCCTTCGGCCTCGCCCTGCTGGAGCGCCTGAACCCGCGCCGCTTCGCGGTGCAGGCGCTGGTGCTGTGCCCCACGCGCGAACTGGCCGACCAGGTCACGGCCGAGATCCGCCGCCTGGCCCGCGCGCAGGAAAACATCAAGGTGGTCACGCTGTGCGGCGGCGTGCCGCTGCGCGGGCAGGCCGCGAGCCTGGAGCACGGCGCGCACGTGGTCGTGGGCACCCCCGGCCGCGTGATGGACCACCTGGAGCGCGGCACGCTCTCGCTCGACGCGCTCGGCACCTTCGTGCTCGACGAGGCCGACCGCATGCTCGACATGGGCTTCTTCGACGACATCGCCCAGGTGGCGCGCCGCTGCCCGGCCGCGCGGCAGACGCTGCTGTTCTCGGCCACCTACCCCGAGGGCATCGAGCGCATCGCGCGGCAGTTCATGAAGGAGCCCCAGCGCATCGCCGTGCAGGCCCAGCACGGCGCGGCCAAGATCGTGCAGCGCTGGTACGAGGTGGAGGAGCGCCAGCGCCTGCATGCCGTCTCGCAGCTGCTGAACCATTTCCGGCCCGAGTCCACCATCGCCTTCTGCAACACCAAGCAGCAGTGCCGCGACCTGGTGCAGGTGCTGCGCGCGCAGGGCTTCAGCGCGCTGGCGCTCTACGGCGAGCTGGAGCAGCGCGAGCGCGACCAGGTGCTGGTGCAGTTCGCCAACCGCAGTTGCAGCGTGCTGGTGGCCACCGACGTGGCCGCGCGCGGCATCGACATCGCGCAGCTGCAGGCCGTGGTCAACGTGGACGTGACGCCCGACCCGGAGGTGCACATCCACCGCATCGGCCGCACGGGCCGCGCCGACGCCGAAGGCCTGGCGCTCAGCCTCGCGAGCCTGCCCGAGATGGGCAACGTGGGCATGATCGAGGTGCTGCAGGGCCGCCCGTCGGAGTGGTTCCCGCTGGCCGAGCTGGCCCCCGCGCCCGGCGGGCCGCTGGTGCCGCCGATGGCCACCATCCAGATCGTCGGCGGGCGCAAGGAAAAAATCCGCGCCGGCGACGTGCTAGGCGCGCTCACGGGCGAGATGGGCTTCACGCGCGAGCAGGTGGGCAAGATCAACGTGAACGAGTTCTCCACCTATGTGGCCGTGGAGCGCGGCATCGCACGCCAGGTGGCGCAGCGCCTCTCGGCCGGCCGCGTGAAGGGCAAGACCGTGAAGGCGCGGCTGGTCGAAGACGACGAGTGACGCGGTGCCGCGCACTGCCGCCGCTGGCGGCGGTGGTGGTGCGCCGGCCGTGCCTGGGCGGGCGCATGCCGCGCGGCTGAACGGGCCCGGCCGCCTCGGCGGGGCGCTGCCCGGCCTCAGAACGTGTTCACGATCTCGCAGGGGTCGCGTTGGAGCGCAATCGGGATGAGTGGATGCTTCGGATGCGCCGCATGGGCCTGTGCCCATGCAAGCAGCCGGGGCGTCCAATCGCCCGATTTCGCTCCAACCCGAAGGGCAGTGGAGTGTGCGGGCGGTCTGCGGCGTTGCGGCGCTTGCCAATAGCCGAGCTATTGGCGGCGCACCGCGCCTTGCATCCCATCCCGCACACTCCACTGCGCGACCCCCGGGAGATCGTGAACACGTTCTCAGGACTTTCCCGGAGAGGGCCCTGCTTTCCGGCCATCTGCGCCGCGCGCTCGGCTAGACTCCAAAGTCATCTAGAGGAGTAGATCTGATGCCGAAAGTGATTGCCCTGGCTGCCGAGGCCGAGCGCCCCGGGCTGGCGCGCTATGCGGCGTTGGCCGAGGCCTTGCGCCACCGCGTGGTGCGCGGCGAATGGCCACCCGGCGCGGCGCTGCCGGCCGAGCAGGCGCTGGCCGCGGAGCACGGCGTGGCGCTGGGCACGCTGCGGCGCGCGCTGGAGCTGCTGGTGGAGCAGGGGCTGATCGAGCGCATCCATGGGCGCGGCACCTTCGTGCGCAATGGCATCGCGGGCGCATCGATGCTGCGGTTCTTCCGCTTCGGCGAGGCGCAGGGCCAGGAGCCCACCTCGCGCATCCTCTCGCGCCAGCGCGCGGCCCCACCGCCCGCCGCGGCCCAGGCGCTGGGGCTGGCCGCGGGCGAGAGCGCGCTGCGCCTGCAGCGCCTGCGCCTGGTCGATGGCGAGCCCTGCCTGCTGGAGCAGATCTGGCTGCCGCTGGACCTGTTCGGCGCGCTGGAGCAGGACGACCCGCGCACCTGGGGCGATCTGCTCTACCCGTTCTATGCGAGCCGCTTCGGCGTGCGCGTGCAGCGCGCCATCGACGACATCGGCTTCGGCACGCTCACCGCTCCGCAGGCGCGCGCGCTGGAGCTGCAGGCGGGCCACCCCTGCGCGCTCGTCACGCGCCGTGCCATGGACCTGGCCGGCCGCTGCATCGAATGGCGCGCCACGCGCGGCGATGCGCACGCCTTCCACTACACCGTCACCCTGACCTGAAGGAGTTCTTCCCATGACCGAACCGATGCGCCTGCCCGGCAGCACTTTCCTCTCGCGCCGCGGCTTCGTGCTGGGCACCGCGGCCGCGGCCCTGTCTGCGGCCGCAGGGGCGGCCCGTGCGGCCACACCGGTCGCGGGCGGCCGCCCGGTCACGCTGGTGGTCTCCTACCCTGCCGGCGGCGGCGCCGACCTGATGGCCCGCATCCTCGCGCCGCGCCTGGGCGAGGCGCTGGGCCAGGGCGTGGTGGTGGACAACAAGCCCGGCGCGAGCGGCCAGATCGCCGGTGCGTTCGTGGCGCGCGCCGTGCCGGACGGCACCACGCTGCTGCTGGACGCTTCGTCGTTCGCGGTGAACCCGTCGCTCTACCCCAAGATGGCCTACGACACCCAGAAGGCGTTCACGCCGCTGGCGGTGCTGGCCACCTTCCCGAACGTGCTCGTGTGTTCCGCGGGCTTTCCCGCGCGCACGGTGGAGGACGTGATCCGCATGGCGCGGGAGAAGCCGGGCAACATCGCCTACGCGTCGTCGGGCAACGGCTCGGCGCAGCACCTCGCGGGCGCGCTGTTCGAGGAGCGCGCGGGCGTGAACCTGGTGCACATCCCCTACCGCGGCGGCGGCCCGGCCATGAACGACGTGATGGGCGGGCAGGTTCCGCTGTTCTTCGCCAACGTGGCGTCGGCGCTGGGGCACATCCAGTCGGGCAAGCTGCGGGCGCTGGCCGTGACGGCGCCGCTGCGGGCGCGCTCGCTGCCCGACGTGCCCACCATGGCCGAGGCCGGCGTGAAGCAGTACGAGGTGCTGGAGTGGAACCCCGTGATGGCCCCGGCCGGCCTGCCGCCCGAGACGCGCGTGCTGCTGGTGGGCGCCATCCGCAAGGCGCTGGCCGATCCCGAAGTGCTGTCCCGCGTGCGCGCCCTGGGCGGCGACGTGTTCTCCGATGCCTCGCAGGCCAGCGCCGGCAGGTTCATCCAGGCCCAGCAGGCGCAGTGGGCCAAGGTGGTCCGCGAGCGCAACATCTCCGTGGGCTGACGCGCATGGCGGATTCCTCTGCCGCAACGCCATCGGCGGGCATGCCGGCACGCTGGGATGCGCACGTGCACGTGTTCGACGGCGCGGCGCCCACGCAGCCAGGGCACTACCGCCCCGCGCACCAGCCGCTCGCGCGCATCGAGGCGCTGGCGGCGGCGCACGGCGTGGGCCGCCTGGTGCTGGTGCAGCCGAGCGTCTATGGCACCGACAACGCGGTGATGCTGCGCGCGCTGGCCGAGCGCCCCGGCGTGCACCGCGGGATCGCCGTGGTGGACCCGGGCATCGGCGACGCGGAGCTGGACCGCATGCACGCGCTGGGCGTGCGCGGCATCCGCTTCAACCTCGTCTCGCCCGTGGGCAACGGCCCCGCGGACCTGGATGCGCTGGCGCCGCGGCTGCGCGAGCGCGGCTGGCACGTGCAGTGGTACGCCGCGCCAGAACACCTGGAGCGCATCGCGGCCTGGCACGCGGGCAGCGGGGTGGGCTGCGTGCTCGACCACCTGGCCGGCCTGCACGCGGAGCTGCCGGCCGGCGATGCCGCCTGGGGCCACCTCGAACGGCTGGCGGGGCTGGGCGCCTGGGTCAAGCTCTCGGGCTGGTACCGCCTGCGCGCGCCGCTGCCCTACGGCCTGCTGGGGCCGCATATCGAGCGCGTGGCGCGCTGCCTGCCCGAGCGCGTGGTGTGGGGCTCCGACTGGCCGCACACCTCCTTTGCCGAAGGGGCGCAGCCGGCCTATGCGGCGGTGTGGGACCCCGTGGTGACCGCGCTCGGCGAGGCCGCGGCCGACGCCGCCGCGCGCCGCGCCGCGTCGCTCTATGCCTGACCGCGTCTGACGGGGCCGCGCGGCGCGGGTTCCCGGCACCGGCCCCGGGTGCCCGTGGGGCAGAATCGCCGCAGACTCTTCCGCGCCGGCCATGCCCCCGACCCACTCCGCCCGATCCGCCCGCTGTCTCGTCACCACCTGCCGTGCCTGCCCTGCCCGCCGCTGGGCCGTGGAGGGCTGCGCATGACGCCGCTGCCGCCGCGCACGCTGCTGTGGATCTCCGTCGCCGTGGCGGTGGTCACCATCTTCCTCAAGGGATCGGCCTGGTACCTCACCGGTTCGGTGGGGCTGCTGTCGGATGCGCTGGAGTCGTTCGTGAACCTGGCGGGCGCGGTCTTCGCGCTGATGATGGTCACGGTGGCGCAGCGCCCGGCCGACGGCGGCCACCCGTTCGGCCACCACAAGGCGGAGTATTTCTCGTCGGGCTTCGAGGGCATCCTGGTGCTGGGCGCGGCGCTGGCGATCCTCTGGGCGTCGGTGCACCGCCTGTTCGCGCCCGCTCCCATCTCGCAGCTGGGCTGGGGGCTGGCGCTGTCGGTGGCCAGCTCGGCGCTCAATGGCCTGCTCGCCTGGCTCATGCTGCGCTCGGCGCGCGTGTACCGCTCGGCGGCGCTGGAGGGCGATGCGCGGCACCTGCTCACCGACGTGTGGACCTCGGCCGGCGTGGTGGTGGGCATTCTGGGCGTGATGGCCACGGGCTGGCTCTGGCTCGACCCGGCGGTGGCCATCCTGGTGGCGCTGAACATCGCGCGCGAGGGCGGGCGGCTCGTCTGGCGGGCCTCGCAGGGCCTCATGGACGAGGCGCTGGAGCCCACCGAGCGCGCGGCCATCGACGGCGCGCTGGCGGCTTTCGCACGGCGGCAGCCCCGCGTGCGCTTCGACCATGTGGCCACGCGCCGCGCGGGCCAGCGCCGCCATGTGGCGCTGCACCTGCACGTCCCCGGCGACTGGAGCCTCTCGGAGGCCGCGCGTCTGCGGGCCGCCGTGGAGCACGCGCTGGTGGGTGCCGTGCCCGGCCTGCGCGCCACCATCGAACTGCTGCCCACCGGCATGGAGGCCGTGGCCACCCCCATGGCGGAAGACGGGCCCGGCGGCGGGAGCGAAAGCGCACACACCAGCGAACACGGCCCCGCCCAGGGCCACGGCATCCCCCCAACCACCAGGACTCCCGGACATGATGAGCGTGCTGCAGCGCGTGCGCGAGGCGCGCGTGGAGATCGATGGCGAGATCGCGGGCCGCATCGGCGCGGGCCTGCTCGTGCTGGTGTGCGCCGAGCGCGGCGACAGCGAGGCCGAGGCCGACCGCCTGCTGGACAAGCTGCTCAAGCTGCGCATCTTCCAGGACGAGGCCGGCAAGATGAACCGCAGCGTGCAGGACATCGGCGGCGGCCTGCTGCTGGTGAGCCAGTTCACGCTGGCGGCCGATACGCGCGGCGGCAACCGCCCGAGCTTCACCCAGGCGGCCGCGCCCGACGAGGGCCGGCGCCTCTACGACCATTTCGTGGCCCGCGCCCGCGCGCTGCACCCGCAGGTGGCCACCGGCCGCTTCGCGGCCGAGATGCAGGTGCATCTGGTCAACGACGGGCCGGTGACGATCCCGCTGCGGATCGAGCCGAAGCCGGCAGCCGATTTGCTACCAAAAACATAGCAAACTATCGAATGGATACGGCGGCATGGGGCATGAAACACCCTGGATGCCGGCGCAGAGGGGCCCCCGGGCCTGCGGGTCTGCGCCTTCAGTCCGCGTACGGGTCCGGGAACCCCAGTTCCTGCAGGATGGCCGTCTCGTAGGCCTCCATCTCGTCGGCGTCCTCGGCGCTGGTCTCGTGGTCCCAGCCCTGGGCGTGCAGCGTGCCGTGCACGAGCAGGTGGGCGTAGTGCTCGCGCAGGTCCTTGTTCTGCTCGCGCGCCTCGCGCTCGACCACGGGGGCGCAGAGCACGAGGTCGGCCGCCACCACGGGCTCCTGCGCGTAGTCGAAGGTGAGCACGTTGGTGGCGTAGTCCTTCTGGCGGTACTCGCGGTTGAGCGCCTGGCCCTCGTCGGCATCGACGATGCGCACGGTGATCTCGGCGTCGGTGGCGAGCGCGTGGCGGATCCAGCGGGCCACGGCATGGCGGGGCAGGGCGTCGCGGTGGGCCTGCACCCCGGCGAACCGGGCGAACTGCAGGGAAAGGGAAAGCTGGTTCAGGGCCATTTGGGCTTCATACCGTCGGATTCATTGAATAGTTTGCTATTGAAAGCATAGCAAACGGAAGGCGTCATGCCGCGCCGGACCGGCTGCTGCGCTGCGCGTCGTAGGCGTCCACGATGCGCGCGACGAGCGGGTGGCGCACCACGTCGGCGCTGGTGAAGCGCGTCACGGCGATGCCCTTCACGCGCTTGAGCACGCGCTCGGCGTCGATGAGCCCGCTCATCGCGCCCTTGGGCAGGTCGATCTGGCTCACGTCGCCGGTCACCACGGCGCGGGCGCCGAAGCCAATCCGCGTGAGGAACATCTTCATCTGCTCGGGCGTGGTGTTCTGCGCCTCGTCGAGGATCACGAAGGCATTGTTGAGCGTGCGCCCGCGCATGAAGGCGAGCGGCGCGATCTCGAGCGCGTTGCGCTCGAACGCCTTCATCACGCGCTCGTAGCCCATCAGCTCGTAGAGCGCGTCGTAGAGCGGCCGCAGGTAGGGATCGACCTTCTGCGCGAGGTCGCCCGGCAGGAAGCCCAGGCGCTCGCCGGCTTCCACGGCCGGGCGCGTGAGCACGATGCGCTGCACGGCGCTGCGCTCCAGCGCATCGACGGCGCAGGCCACGGCCAGGTAGGTCTTGCCGGTGCCGGCCGGGCCGATGCCGAAGGTGATGTCGTGGCTGGCGATGTTGTCCAGGTACACGCCCTGCGTGGGCGTGCGCGCGCGCAGGTCGGCGCGGCGCGTGGCCAGCACGGCGGCGCCTTCCGGCGCCTCGCGCATGGACCCGTCGCCGGCCAGCATGAGCTGCACGTTCTCTTCGCTCACGGGGCGGTCCGCGATCTCGTAGATCGCCTGCAGCAGCTCCATCGCCTGGGTCGCGCGCGCCTTCGGGCCGTCCACCTTGAACTGCTCGTGCCGGTGCGCGATGCCCACGGAGAGGGCGGCCTCGATGGTGCGCAGGTGGGCGTCGGCCGGGCCGCACAGGTGCGCGAGCCGGGTGTTGTTGAGTGGGGAGAAGGTGTGGCGCAGGATCACGCGGATAATTCCGGTTGGACAGACGTGGGACAGAAACAGGACAACGATGATAGGCAAACTCACCGGCATGCTGCTGGAGAAAAACCCGCCCGAGGTGCTGGTGGACTGCCACGGCGTGGGCTACGAGGTGCAGGTGCCCATGAGCACCTTCTACAACCTGCCCGCCGTGGGCGAGCGCGTGCAGCTGCTCACGCAGTTCATCGTGCGCGAAGACGCGCAGCTGCTCTACGGCTTCGGCAGCGCGCCGGAGCGTCAGGCGTTCCGCGAACTCATCAAGATCTCGGGCGTGGGGCCGCGCACGGCGCTCTCCATCCTCTCGGGCATGGGGGTGGACGACCTGGCGCAGGCGGTGTCGCTGCAGGAGGCCGGCCGCCTCGTGAAGGTGCCCGGCATCGGCAAGAAGACGGCCGAGCGCCTGCTGCTGGAACTCAAGGGCAAGCTCGGCGCCGACATCGGCGTGCGGCCCGAGGCCGCGAGCGACGCGCAGGCTGACATCCTGCAGGCCCTGCTCGCGCTGGGCTACAACGACAAGGAAGCCGCCGCCGCGCTCAAGGCCCTGCCGAAGGACGTGGGGGTGAGCGAGGGGATCAAGCTGGCGCTCAAGGCGCTGGCGAAATGACAGGGCCCGGCCGGGCGCGCGCGGCGGCGGCTGTGCCGCAGCGCGCGCCACGGGCGGGCATCCAGGGGCGTGCCCGGCGTGCTTTCACCGCGCCGTGGCACAGTAGTCGGCAAGGGCGGTGCGGGGTGCCCGCCCGAAAAATGCAATGACGGGGAAACGATCCATGACATTCGGCACAACGGGGATTCGGTCGATGGTCCTGCTGGGGGCGGCAGCGCTTCTGGCGGCCTGCGGTGGTGGCGGCGGCAGCGATGCCGCACAGGCGGCCTCGGCCGCGCCGGCGGCGGCCCAGGCGCGGGCGGTGGTCACCCAGGTGGCGTCGCTCCAGCAGCCCGCCGACGCCGTGCAGGACACGGTGCGGGTGAAGGACATGGCCGCGCGCGCCGCGGTGGTGCCCGCGCGCGTGGCGCTGGGCCCGCTGGTCCAGCAGAAGGATGCCGCCGCGGCCTCGGGGCCTGGCGCGCGCCAGATCGGGAGCGTGCGCCAGGTGGGCGACACCGACACGGTCGCCGGCACGGCCCAGCGCCTGCGCTGGACGGCCACGCCGGCCGGCGGGCTGGTGGCGGCGATCAGCTTTGCCGCCGAGGATGCGCATGGCCTGCGCCTGGGCGTGCTGGTGAAGGCGCTGCCGGGCGGTGCGATGCTGCGCGTCTACAGCCAGGCGAGCCCGTCGGCGGTGCTCGAGATATCGGGGCAGGAAGTGCTGCAGTCCATCGACCGCAACGTCGCCTCCGGCGACACGTCCGATGCGGCGCACACGTGGTGGACGCCCGACACCGGGGGCAACGAAGCCACGCTGGAGATCGAGCTGCCGCCCGGCACGCCTGCCGGCGCGCTGCAGGTCTCGGTCCCGCGCCTCTCGCACATCTATGCCGACCTCTCGCTGCCGACGGCCGAGGAAGCCGAGCAGGTGAAGATCAACGAGTCCGGCTCCTGCAACCTGGACTCCACCTGCTATGACGACTACGCCAGCCAGCGCAACGCCGTGGCGCGCATGGTCTTCGTGCGCGACGATGGCAACGCCTACGTGTGCACTGGCACGCTGCTGAACGACCGCGACGGCAGCCGCACGCCGTACTTCATCTCGGCCAACCACTGCTTCTCCACGCAGACGGTGGCCTCCACGCTGCGCACAGACTGGTTCTACCGCTCGCCTAGCTGCAACAGCCGGACCCTGTCGGCCAGCACCGTGGCCCGCAACGGTGGTGCCACGCTGCTGTACGCCAGCACCAATTCCGACACGCTGTTCCTGCGCCTGAACGAAACGCCGCCGGCCGGCGCGGTGTTCGCCGCCTGGAACGCCGGTTCCCAGGCCCTGGGCACGGCGGCGGCGGGCATCCACCACCCGCGCGGCGACCTGCAGAAAATCGCGTTCGGCAACATCGCCGCGCTGAGCTCCTGCAGCGCCCTGACCGGCTCCAGCACCACCTTCTCCTGCAGCGGAACGTCGGGCAACTACTACCGCGTGAACTGGACCCAGGGCGTGACCGAGGGCGGCAGCAGCGGCTCGGGCGTCTTCGTGAACGGCGCGCTGGTGGGCACGCTCTATGGCGGCAGCGTCACCTGCACCGCGCGCACCGGCTCCGACTATTACGGCCGCTTCGACGTGGCCTACAACGCCGCGCTGCAGCAGTGGCTCTCGCCGGCCGCCAGCGCCAGCGGGCGCGCCGCGATCTACCGCTTCTTCAACGGCAGCACGGGCGCGCATTTCTACACGTCGAACGCCGCCGAGCGCGATTTCGTGCAGCAGACCTACCCGGCCTTCAGCTATGAGGGCGTGGCCTTCTATGCGTATGCCAACGCCACGGCCGGCCAGAGCGCGGTGTACCGCTTCTTCAACACGGGCAACGGCGCGCACTTCTACACGATCGACGCGGGCGAGCGCGATTTCGTGCGGGCTACTTACCCCGCGTTCCAGTATGAGGGCCCCGCGTGGTACGCGCAGACGGCCGCAGGCAACGGTGCCACCGCCATGTACCGCTTCTTCAACCGGAGCACGGGCACGCACTTCTACACGATCAGCCAGGGCGAGCGCGATTTCGTGATCGCCACCTACCCGGTCTTCCAGTACGAGGGCGCGGTGTACTACGCCTGGACCAACTGACCGGCCCCGCCTCCCATGCACTTTTCCGCAGCCGCGCGCCCATGAGCATCCAGACCGACGATTTCGTGCCCGCACCGCCCAAGCGCGTGGTGTCCGCCGCCCCCAGCTCCCCGCAGGAGGAGGCGCTGGAGCGCGCGCTGCGGCCCAAGGCGCTGCAGGAGTACGTGGGCCAGGCCAAGGCGCGCGAGCAGCTGGAGATCTTCATCGGCGCGGCGCGCAAGCGCGAGGAAGCGCTGGACCACGTCCTGCTCTTCGGGCCGCCGGGCCTGGGCAAGACCACGCTCAGCCACATCATCGCGGCCGAACTGGGGGTGAATCTGCGGCAGACCAGCGGCCCGGTGCTCGAAAAACCCAAGGACCTCGCGGCGCTGCTCACCAACCTGGAGCGCAACGACGTCCTCTTCATCGACGAGATCCACCGCCTCTCGCCCGTGGTGGAGGAAATCCTCTACCCCGCGCTGGAGGACTACCAGATCGACATCATGATCGGCGAAGGGCCGGCCGCGCGCAGCATCAAGCTCGACCTGCAGCCCTTCACGCTGGTGGGCGCCACCACGCGGGCGGGCATGCTCACCAACCCGCTGCGCGACCGCTTCGGCATCGTCGCGCGGCTGGAGTTCTACACCCCGCAGGAACTGGCGCGCATCGTGATGCGCAGCGCCGGCCTGCTCAATGCGCCCATCGACGCGGAGGGCGGCTTCGAGATCGCCCGCCGCTCGCGCGGCACGCCCCGCATCGCCAACCGCCTGCTGCGCCGCGTGCGCGACTACGCCGACGTGAAGGGCGACGGCCACATCACCGAGGACATCGCCCAGCGCGCCCTGGCCATGCTGGACGTGGACCCGCAGGGCTTCGACGTCATGGACCGCAAATTGCTCGAAGCCGTCATCCACCGTTTCGACGGCGGGCCGGTGGGGCTGGACAACATCGCCGCGAGCATCGGCGAGGAGCCCGGCACCATCGAAGACGTGATCGAGCCCTACCTCATCCAGCAGGGCTACCTGCAGCGCACGCCGCGCGGCCGCATCGCCACCCTGGCGGCTTTCCGGCACCTGGGCGTGGCGCCCACGCGCCAGCATACCGACCTCTTCGGCGGCGCCGCAGGCTGACCGCACGGCCCCCCGGGTCGGTTTTCCGGGCGTTTCCGGAGGCCCCGCGGGGAGGGGAATGGCCTGCACCTTCGAGGCAGTAGGCACATTGTTCGCCCACGGTTCAGTTCATTGGCGTTTTCTATTCTCGCGGCCAAGTCCATCAGGGTAAACACTAGGGTGGTGACTTCTTGTTTCTGTTGTTTACTTCTCTCGGCCAGTGCTTGCGGGGCTGTCAACCTCCCCTCTGGTGCGGCGACGTATCAACAGTTTTTTGAGAGGGAATTGCAATGGAAGGTTATCTCGGGCAAGTCATTCTTTGGGCCGTGCCGTTCATTCCGCAGGGCTGGGCCCTGTGCGATGGCACCGCACTGAGCATCAATCAGAACCAGGCCCTGTTTGCGCTGCTGGGCACGCGCTTCGGCGGCGATGGCGTGAACACCTTCAACCTGCCCGACCTGCGCAACCGTGTGCCGATGGGCACCACCTCGGTGGTCCAGCCCCCGGCTGTCACCGGTGCCGCCACCGCCCAGGTCAATGCCGTGGGCGCGGGTGCCGTGACCATCGGTGCCGCCAACCTGCCGCCGCTCTCCGCCACCGCCAGCGTGGCCATCCCCGTGTCCAGCGCACCCACTGCGGCCAACCTCAGCGACACCCCCGGTGTGACGCTGGTGCAGGCCAAGGGCGCGGCCGGCAACTTCCCGGCCAAGATCTACAGCACGGATGCCGCGAACACGACCCTCAAGCCGTTCAACGCCCCTGTGACCATCACCGGCACGGGCTCCAGCGCGCAGCCCCTTCCCGTCCAGGTGAGCGTGCCCGTGTCCGTGAGCACCATCCAGCCGTCGCTGCAGATGAACTACATCATCTGCGTGCAGGGCATCTTCCCGTCCCGCGCCTGAGCGGCCGGCGTTTCGCCGCAGCGCGCGCGGTGCGTGGAGCGCGCCGGTGCGAGGCGATCCGTCCCGGCCCAGACGGCCCCTGGCGCGTTCGTTGACGCGCCGGAGGTGGGCTGGTGCCTGGGCGCATCCCGATGCATCGGGCGCGCGGGTTTTCCATCGACCGCCGCAACTGGGTTCACACAACTGGCTGGCGGCTTCCGGACCGCCAGGCGATGCCATTCCCGGGCCGTGCATGGGTGACGTGCGGCAGATGCTTGCAAGCTGCTTCTTCAGCCATCCGTGCGTGGCCCCTTCGCGCCGTTCACCGCTCCGTGGCGGCGCAGACGACAGACATTCAACGACGTGAGAGGTGAATCATGGATGAAGCGTATATCGGCACAATTCTGATGTGGGGGGGCAGCTGGGTGCCCCGGAACTGGGCGCTGTGCGACGGCACGCAGCTCAAGATCATGGACTACCAGGCGCTGTACTCGCTCATCGGGGTGCGCTATGGCGGCGACGCCCGCACCACGTTCAACCTGCCGGACCTGCGCAACCGCGTGCCGATGGGCCTGCAGGTGGCCTCGCAGGCGCCGGGCGCCACGGGCGCGGCCTCCCAGACCCTGACCTTGGGGGGCGCGGTGACCGGCATGATCGCGGCCAACCAGCTGCCCCCGCTGAGCGGCAAGGCATCCGTGTCGATTCCCGCGAACAACGCACCGGTCGCCGCGAACCTGACCGACGTCCCGGGCCCCACCGGTGTGCTGGCCAAGGGCGTGGCCGGCAACTTCAGCGCGAAAATCTACACGAGCGATGCCGCGAACACCAACCTCAAGCCCTTCGACGCGCCCGTCACGATCGCCCAGACCTCGGCGCAGCAGCCGCTGTCGCTGCCGGTTTCGGTGTCCGGCACGGTGAGCACCATCCAGCCTTCCATGACGGTGAACTTCATCATCTGCCTGCTGGGCCTGTACCCGGACCGTCCCTGAAGCGAAGGAGAAAACGATGGATGAATGCTATATCGGCACGATCCTCCTGTGGACCGCAAGCTTCGTGCCGCGCGGATGGGCGCTGTGCGACGGCTCGCTGCTCAACATCACGCAGAACCCGGCGCTCTTCGCGATCCTGGGCACCCGCTACGGGGGCGACGGCCGCACCACCTTCCAGCTCCCTGACCTGCGCAACCGCGTACCGATGGGGCTCGCCTCGGTAACGCAGGCCCCCGGGGCAACGGGTGCGGCATCGCACCCCGTGGTGATCACCGGCACGGCCGCGGGCATGCTCTCGGCCAACCAGCTGCCGGCGGTGAACGGCAAGGTGTCCCTGCAGATTCCGGCGAACAACGCCCCGACGGCCGCGAACATCACCGACACGCCCGGTCCCGCGGTCGTGCAGGACAAGGGCACGGGCAGCAACTTCGGCGCCAAGATCTACACCAGCGACGCGGCCAATGCGAACCTCAAGCCGTTCGACGCAGCCGTCACGGTGCCCGCCACGGCGCAGCAGCCGCTGACCCTGCCGGTGGCGGTGTCCGGCACGATGAACACCATCCAGCCTTCGCTGACGGTGAGTTTCATCATCTGCGTGCAGGGGCTGTTCCCGCCCCGTCCGGACTGACGTCACCGGGGGGTGCCGCGGCCCGGCGGGCCCGGCGCCCCGTCAGGTGAGCGCGCCGCGCGCGTCCACGCGCAGGATGCGCTCCACCACCCCGTGGGCCAGCCCGCCGCGCACGCCGATGAGGTGGCCATGCAGGTTCACCGTCGGGTCGCAGTGCCCCGGAATCAGCCAGAGCATGCGGCCGATGGACGGCAACCGCGCCTTGGGGCTGTCGGTGAAAAGCAGGCCATGTTCGTCGCCGCCATTGGCGTAGCGCAGCGCCCGGTCGGGCGGCAGGAAGGCCACCTGGGGCAGCCCGGAATCGATGGCGTGGCTCTTGTGGCCTGCGTCGCAGACGGCATGCGTGTCACGGCACGAGATCACCTGGGTCTTGATGAACAGCGCATGCTCGAACGCGGGCTGCGCGGGCTCGCGTTCGTTGGAGGCGTAGTCGGCATCCATGAAGAGGAACGAGCCCGCCTGCAGTTCGCCGTAGATGCCGCTCGCTGCTTCGTGTACCAGCGTGCCCGTGCCGGCGCCGGTGACCAGCGGCACGGGCAACCCGGCTACCAGCAGGGCGTCGCGCGTGGCGCGCGCGGCCAGCACGGCCACGGCGATGGCCTCGCGCCGCTCGGCGGCGCCGCGCAGATGCTGGGCCCGGCCATGGTAGGCATGCAGCCCCGCGAAATGCAGCCGCGCATGCTGGGTGACCGCCTGGGCGAGGGCCACCGCGGGCTCGCCCGGCAGCACGCCGCAGCGGCCCTGCCCCACATCGATCTCCACGAACACGTCGATGCCGGCATCGCTCATCGCGCTCTCCATGGCCTCGGCCAGGCGCGTGATGCCCTCCAGGCTGTCGACCGCGATGGCCAGGCGGCCGCCGCGCACGGCCAGCTGCTGCGCCAGGCGCGCCACCCGCGCCAGCTTGGCCGGCGCGATGACTTCGTTGCTGATGTAGATGTCGGTCACGCCGCCGGCGGCGAGCGCCTCGGCCTCGGAGACCTTCTGCACGCAGGCGCCACCGGCACCGGACTGCTGCAGCCGCAGCGCCAGCTCGGCGCACTTGTGCATCTTCGCGTGCGGGCGCCAGCGCACCTGGTGCTTGCGCGCGAAGTCGGCCATGCGCTGGATGTTGCGGTCCATGGCATCGAGGTCCACGACGGGCGCGGGGGTGTCGATCAGGTCCACGCGCTGGCCGATGGTGGCGTGCAGTGCGGTGGCGGGGTCAGGCATGTTTTTCATCGCGGGAGGCGTCTTCGAGGTGCTGCGTGTCGGCCCATCCCACCAGGGTGAGCCCGTCTTCGGTCCAGAGGAGTCGGTTGATGGCCGCGTTGGCCAGGAGCCACGTGCGCGGGGCCTGCAGTTCCTGGCCTGTCGCGGCACGGTAGAGCACGTCCATCACGCCGCCGTGCGCCACCAGCGCGATCAGCTCGCCGGGGTGGTTGCGGGCGATGGCATGGGTGGCCTGCGTGATGCGCTCGCGGAAGGCGATGAGCGATTCGCCGCCCTCGGGCTCGAAATGCGGGTCGCGCTGCCGCCAGCGGCGGGCCTGCTCGGGCAGCTCGGCCTCGATCTCGCGGAAGGTGCGGCCCTCCATCTGCCCGAAGGCGCGCTCGCGCAGCCGGGTGTCGGTAGCCAGGGGCGCACCCGTGGCATCGGCCACGGCCTGGGCCGTGGCGCGGGCACGCAGCAGGTCGCTGGCGTAGATGGCCGCCACCGGCTCGTCCGCCAGGGCCTGCCCCAACTGCCGCGCCTGCCAGAGGCCCGTGTCGTTGAGGGGGATGTCGAGGTGGCCCTGGATGCGCGTGTCCACGTTCCAGGCGGTCTCTCCGTGGCGGATGGCGATGATGCGGGTGGCGTCCATGGGGGAGGGTGGGGCGTCCGGCCGTCAGGGCACCGGAGTGAGCGTGGTGCGGACCTGCCGCGGCCCGGCCGGCGGCTGCGGGAATCCGGTGAGGGCCGCGTCGAAGAGGATGCCGAAGATGGCCGGGTCGTCGGCCCGGATGTCTTCGTACACCGCGGAGGTTTCGTAGACGATCTGCTGCGTGCCGGCATCGCGCAGCACCAGGCTGGCCTCGCGCCGGTAGAGCGTCGGGGGGCGGTCCACCATCCAGCTGCCGCCCACGCCCCATCCCCAGCCGCCGCGGCCGCCCCAGCCGAGCCCCCAACCCCAACCGGGGTAGGCAGCGCCGTAGTAAGGCCAGGAAGAGGGCCATGTGGTGCTGGCGCTGGCACCGATCTGCAGCACCAGCCGGGCGTTGGCGTCGTCGCGCTGCAGGCCCACGCGCGCGAGCGACTGCTGGGCCAGCGCCTCGATGGGCGCGAACTGCGCGGCGTACGCCTGCTGCGAGGGCAGGCGCTCCAGCCGGTAGGTGGGCGGCGACGGCAGTCCGGGCAGCGTGGAGAAGGTGGACACGGTGCTGTCCACCGTGCGGGTGGTGGCACAGCCCGCCAGCAGGGCGGCGGCAAGCAGCAGCCAGAGGCAGCGCAGGTACCGGGGGAATCCGGCGGGGGTGGCGTTCATGGGCGGTCTCCTGGAATCCGGTTCGAAGGGATGGGCTTCACGGGTCGCTCGGAGGGCCGCGGAGTGTCAGGAGATCTGCACCACCTGCAGGCCCGGCAGGGCAGGCGCCGCCGGGAACTCCTCGGTGTCGAAAGCCTTGTCGCCGTCTTCGCTGGGGGTGCCCGTGGCCTTCAGATGCTGGAAGTCGTGCAGCGTTCCATCGAGCAGGTGGGAGGGGACGATGTTCTGCAGGGCATTGAACATGTTGTCCACGCGGCCGGGGAAGCGCTTGTCCCAGTCGCGCAGCATCTCGCCGACCTGCTTGCGCTGCAGGTTCTCCTGGCTGCCGCAGAGGTTGCACGGAATGATCGGGAACTGTTGCTGCTGAGCCCAGCGCGTGGTGTCCTTCTCGGTCACGTAGGCCAGCGGGCGGATCACCACGTGGCGGCCGTCATCGCTGACGAGCTTCGGGGGCATGGCCTTCAGCTTGCCGCCGAAGAACATGTTGAGCAGCAGCGTCTGCAGGATGTCGTCGCGGTGGTGGCCCAGCGCGATCTTGGTGCAGCCCAGTTCGTCGGCCACGCGGTAGAGGATGCCGCGGCGCAGCCGGCTGCACAGGCCGCAGGTGGTCTTGCCCTCGGGCACCACGCGGCGGACGATGCTGTAGGTGTCCTGGTTCTCGATGTGGAACGGCACGCCCGTGGATTTCAGGTATTCGGGCAGGATGTGTTCCGGGAAGCCGGGCTGCTTCTGGTCGAGGTTCACGGCCACCAGGTCGAAATGGATGGGGGCGCGCTTTTGCAGCTTGATGAGGATGTCCAGCAGGGTGTAGCTGTCCTTGCCGCCGGACATGCACACCATGACCTTGTCGCCTTCTTCGATCATGCGGTAGTCCACGATGGCGCGGCCCGTCTCGCGGCACAGGCGCTTTTCCAGCTTGTGCGCCTCGCGCTCGATCTTGGCCTGTGCGGGGCGCGCGGCGTCGGCGGTCCAGTCGGTGTCTTGGGGCAGGGCGGTCATGGAAGCGGGGGACAATCGGGTCCGTGCGGTGGAGGGAAGGCAGGCCGGCGGCGCGCCTCCTGGCCCGCGCGGGCGCCGCGGCACGTGCGGCGGCGCTGGGGCGGGAAAGGTCCGGAGGACCGCGGATTTTAGTGGATCGCCGGGTCCGGCGGGCTGACCGCCCCGGCCCGGGAATGGATTCGGACAAAAGCGCATGGCGACAGACAAGGCATCACCGCCCTTCGGGGCCACGGCAGGCGCAGCGGGCGCACCGCCGCAGGGCGGCCAGGGCGCCGACGCCGCGGCGCGCCTGCGCACGAAGATCGTGGCGCTGGCCGTGGTGCCGCTGCTCATCACGCTGGCCCTGGTGACGGCCGTGGTGCGCTACCAGGCCCACGACCTCGCGCAGCGCGAGCGGGCCCTGGTGGAGCAGTCGTACCTGGAGCAGCGCCGCAGCGAGCTGCGCAGCTACGTGGAGCTGGCCGTGAGCACGGTGCGCCCCCTCTACGAGAGCGGGCGGGACGACCCGCAGCTGCGCGAAGAGGCCATGCGCCGGCTGGCCGCGCTGGACTACGGCAGCGACGGCTATTTTTTCGTCTACGACCTGCAGGGCCGCTCCCTCATGCATTCGCGCCAGCCCGAACTCGTGGGGCAGCTGCTCTGGGACCTGCGCGATCCGCAGGGGCGGCCTACGATCCAGCAACTGATCGAGCGGGCGAACGCGGGCGGCGGCTTCGTGGAATACGCCTGGCCCAAGCCGTCCGGCGGCGGCCGTCTCGCGCCCAAGCTGGGCTACGTGATCGCGCTGCCGCACTGGAACTGGATGGTCGGCACGGGCCTGTACCTCGACGACATCGAAGCCACGCAGGCCGGCCTGGAGCGCCAAGTGGGCGCCAACGTGGGCGCCACCATGTGGTGGATCGCGGGCTTCGCGGCGCTGGGGCTCGGGGCGATCAGCGCCTGCGGGCTGCTGCTCAACCTCAGCGAGCACCGCACGGCGGAGGCGCGCATGCGCCTGCTCGCGCG
Source organism: Paracidovorax konjaci (assembly GCF_900112675.1). Classification (GTDB taxonomy): domain Bacteria; phylum Pseudomonadota; class Gammaproteobacteria; order Burkholderiales; family Burkholderiaceae_C; genus Paracidovorax; species Paracidovorax konjaci. The sequence continues at coordinate 299,202 of NZ_FOMQ01000006.1, forward strand.
GCGCGTGGTGCAGTCGCAGGAGGAGGAGCGCGGCCACCTGGCGCGCGAGCTGCACGACGGCACCAGCCAGACGCTGGTTTCCGCCAAGCTGCTCATCGAATCGGCCGTGGAAGACATCGAGCGCGAGCGCCCGGCGCCCGCCACCCTGGGCACCGCGCTGCAGCACCTGAACGAAGCGCTCGGCGAGGTGCGGCGCCTCTCGCACGAACTGCGGCCCGCGCTGCTGGACACGCTGGGCCTGCCCGCGGCGCTGGAGCACTTGGCACGCGCGTTCGGCGAGCACGGCCCCGTGGCCGCCGCCGCGGACGTGGCCCAGCCGCCGCAGCCGCTGCCCCGGGACGTGACCACCGCGCTGTTCCGCGTGGCGCAGGAAGCGCTCACCAACGTGCGCAAGCATGCCCATGCGCGGAACGTGCATGTGACGCTCGAATGCGTGGGCGGGGGCGTGCAGCTGGAGGTGCGCGACGACGGCCGCGGCTTCGACCCGGCCGCGCTGCAGCACGATCCGCACCGCGGCATCGGGCTGCGCAACATGCATGAACGCATGGAAGCCATCGGTGGCCGCCTGCAGGTGCGCTCCGGCCCCGGGGGCACGCGCGTCGTGGCGGAGGTGCCAGGCGATAGGATGCCTTCCGCATGACCGCCGCCTTCGCCCCGCTGGACCGCCCCGTCCGACTCTTCCTCGTGGACGACCACGCGCTCGTGCGCGACGGGCTGCGCGCCCGCCTGGGCAGCCTCGACTGGGTGGACGTGGTCGGCGAGGCCTCCGGCGCGGCCGAGGCCGAGGCACCGCTGGCCCGGCTCGCGCCCGGCGTGGTCCTCATGGATGTCGGCATGAAGGACGTGAACGGCCTGGACTTCGCCGCACGGCTGCTGGCGCGCCATCCCGACCTGCGGGTGCTCATGCTGAGCATGTACGACAACCCCGAATACGTGCAGCGGGCCCTGCAGGTGGGCGCGCGCGGCTATGTGCTCAAGGATGCGCCCGCCTCCGAACTGGTCGCGGCGCTGGAAGCGGTGGCGGCCGGCGGGACCTTCCTGAGCCCGGCCGTCTCCCAGCGGCTCTTTCGCAACCAGGCGCCCAAGCCGCTGCTCACACCCCGCGAGAGCGAGATCCTCGCCGCCCTGGGCCGTGGCGCATCGAGCAAGCAGATCGCCGCCGAACTGGGCCTGAGTGTGCGCACGGTGGAGGCCCACCGGCAGAACATCCGGCGGCGCCTGGAGCTGGGCAGCCTGGCCGAGCTGATCCGCTACGCGGTCGAGCACGCGAACGGGTTCGACGCCGGCCGCTGAGCGCGCACCGCTGCGTGCTGGCCGCGTCGGCCGGTCGCTCCGGGTAAATACCGAGAGGGTTGTCCCTTACGAAATGCCACCCGCGGTGCCTACGTGGCGCGACGGATGCGCGCCGCCCCGCGCGCCGGGATACTGGCCCACCCCCGGGCCCTGGGGGCGACCATGCATCCAGCCAGGAGACAAAAAACCATGTCCATCATCCGCCGCCACCTCGTGTGGTTCTGCATCGCCCTGCTCGGTGCCTGGGCGCTCGGCACCGTCGCGCTCAGCCGCGGCGAGGCCATCAGCGCGCTCTGGATCGTCGTCGCGGCGGTCTGCGTGTACCTCATCGCCTACCGGTACTACAGCCTGTTCATCGCCCAGCGGGTGCTGGGGCTCGATGCCCGGCGCTCCACCCCCGCGTGGCGCCACAACGACGGGCTGGACTACGTGCCCACCAACAAGCACGTGCTCTTCGGCCACCACTTCGCCGCCATCGCGGGCGCGGGGCCGCTGGTGGGGCCGGTGCTGGCCGCGCAGATGGGCTACGTGCCGGGGCTGCTGTGGCTGCTGGCGGGCGTGGTGTTCGCCGGTGCGGTGCAGGATTTCATCGTGCTGTTCATCTCCACGCGGCGCGACGGCCGCTCGCTGGGCGATCTCGTCAAGCAGGAGATGGGCACCGTGCCGGGCCTGATCGCGCTCTTCGGCACCTTCATGATCATGATCATCATCCTGGCGGTGCTGGCCCTGATCGTGGTGAAGGCCCTGGCCGAATCGCCCTGGGGCGCATTCACCGTGGCGGCCACCATCCCGGTGGCGCTCTTCATGGGCGTGTACCTGCGGTTCCTGCGACCCGGGCGCATCGCCGAGGTGTCCATCATCGGCTTCGTGCTGCTGATGGCCGCCATCTTCGGCGGGCAGGCCGTGGCCGCGCACCCCACCTGGGGTCCGGCCTTCACCTTCTCGGGCACCACGCTCACCTGGATGCTGATCGGCTACGGCTTCGTGGCCGCATCGCTGCCGGTGTGGCTGCTGCTCGCGCCGCGCGACTACCTCTCCACCTTCCTGAAGATCGGCACCATCGTGGCGCTGGCCGTCGGCATCGTGTTCGTGGCGCCCACGCTGGAGATGCCACCCATCACGCAATTCGCGCAGGGCAACGGCCCGGTGTGGTCGGGCAGCCTGTTCCCGTTCCTCTTCATCACCATCGCCTGCGGCGCGGTGTCGGGCTTCCACGCGCTGATCTCCTCGGGCACCACGCCCAAGATGCTGGAGAACGAAACCCACGCGCGCTACATCGGCTACGGCGGCATGCTGGCCGAATCGTTCGTGGCGGTGATGGCGCTGGTGGCGGCCTCGTGCATCAATCCCGGGATCTACTTCGCGATGAACAGCCCGGCGGCCCTCGTGGGCACCACGCCCGAAGCCGTGGCCCAGACGCTCTCCACCTGGGGCTTCGTGGTCACCCCCGAGATGCTGGTGCAGACCGCCAGGGACGTGGGCGAATCCACCATCCTGGGCCGCGCCGGCGGCGCGCCGACGCTGGCCGTCGGCATGGCCCACATCCTCCACCAGGTGGTGGGCGGGCCGGCCATGATGGCCTTCTGGTACCACTTCGCGATCCTGTTCGAGGCACTCTTCATCCTCACCGCGGTCGATGCCGGAACGCGCGCGGGCCGCTTCATGCTGCAGGACCTGCTGGGCAGCTTCGTGCCCGCGCTCAAGCGCACCGATTCGCTGCCCGCCAACCTGATCGCGACGGCGCTTTGCGTGGGGGCGTGGGGCTACTTCCTCTACCAGGGCGTGGTCGATCCGCTGGGCGGCATCAACACGCTGTGGCCGCTCTTCGGCATCTCCAACCAGATGCTCGCCGCCGTGGCGCTGATGCTGGGCACCGTGGTGCTGTTCCGCATGAAGCGCGAGCGCTTCGCCTGGGTCACCATCGCCCCGGCCGCCTGGCTGCTGGCCTGCACGCTCACGGCCGGCTGGCAGAAGATCTTCTCGGCCGACCCGAAGATCGGCTTCCTGTCGCACGCCGCGAAATACGCCGAGGGCCTGGCCCAGGGCACGGTGATCGCACCCGCCAAGACGGCCGAAGCCATGTCGCGCATCGTCCTCAACGACCGCATCAACGCCGGCCTGTGCGCGCTGTTCATCTTCGTGGTGCTGAGCGTGCTGGCCTACAGCGTGCGCGCCTGCCTGCAGGCCCGCGCGGCGAACCGCCCCACGGCGCAGGAAACGCCGTTCGAGGCGCTGCCGGAGGGCGCGCGGTGAAGGAAGCGGTCACCGATGGCGACGGCGGCAGCCGCGCAGGCCGCCCGCTGCAGGCCGCCCGCGGGGCCGTGCAGGCCGTCGCCACGGGCGGTCGCTACCTCGCGCAGTCGCTGCGCCTCATGGTGGGCCTGCCCGACTACGATACCTACCTGACCCACCAGGAACGCACGCATCCCGGGGAACCGGTCATGAGCTATGCCGAATTCTTCCGCGAGCGGCATGACGCGCGGTACGGCGGCAAGGGGCGGATCGGGCGCTGCTGCTGATGCGGCGCCCCGCCGGTCCGCACCTTTCAGGATTTTTGGCGCGACATGCCGGTGGCCATGCGCATGAAGCCGTCGAAGACGCGGTCGGACATCCAGCCGCGCAGGAAAATTATGGGCTTGGCGCCGAACCCGGCGGCATAGCGTGTTTTCGGACGGCGGGCAGTGACGGCCCGCGCGATGGTCTCCGCGATCAATTCGGGCGGCGACTGGCGCTTGCGGCTGGCCTCGCCGTCCATCGACTGTGCCATGGCCCGGGCCTGGGCGGCATAGGGTCCGTGGCCGGAGACGGCACGCAGCTTGTCGGCTGCGATGCCGGCCCATTCGGTCTTGATGCCGCCCGGCTCGATCACCACCACATCGATGCCGAAGGGCTCCACCTCCATGCGCAGGCAGTCGCTGATCGCCTCCAGCGCGAACTTGGTGCCGTGGTACCAGGCACCCAGCGGCGTGTGGATCTTGCCGCCCATCGAGGTGATGTTGACGATGGTGCCCGAGGCCTGCCTGCGCATGTGCGGCAGTACCAGCTGGATGAGGCGCGCGGCGCCGAACACATTGACGTCGAACTGGGCCCGGGCTTCATCGAGGGACACATCCTCCACGGCCCCATACGAGCCATATCCCGCGTTGTTGACCAGGACGTCGATCCGGCCCGAAAGGGCGACGATCCGTTGGATGCCGGCCTGCATCGATTCGTCGTCGGTCACGTCCATCGCGAGGACGTGGATGCCGGCATTCGCCAGGTGGCGCATCCGGTCGGTGCGGCGTGCGGCGGCGTACACGGTGTAGCCGAGGGCTTTCAGTTTGAGCGCGGCGGCTTCGCCGATGCCCGATGACGCGCCTGTCACGAGAGCGGTCTTGGCGTTCATGGAATGGTCCTTCAGTGGTGGGTGGGAGCGGCGGACGGTGCTGGGTGACAGACCCGTCCGGGCTGGCCTTTACTGTAGGGAGCGAAGGGCGCCAGGGCTCTGGCAATGGGTGCCACCGTCCAGGCGAAATGCGCCATTGCGGCGAAAGCCCCGTCAATTCAGGCGCATGGCATGCCGCGCGCTGTCGGGGGTCTGACCGGTCCAGTCCTGAAAGGCCCGGTAAAAGGAGTTGGGGTCTTCAAAGCCCAGCAGGAAGGCGATCTCCCCCCCGGAGATCGTGGTGTTTTCCAGGTAATGCCGCGCCAGGCCCTCGCGCGTGCTATTGACCAGCGTGCGGAAGCTCTCTCCTTCGCTTTCCAGCCGGCGCTGCAGCGTGCGCCGGCTCAATGCCAGCCGGCCGGCGACGCTGTCGATGGTGGCGGCGTTGCCGGGCAGCATTTCCAGCAGCAGGGCGCGCACGCGCTCCGCGGTGCTCGCCGTGGCATCGAGTTCGCTCAGCCGGCGGCGCAATACGGGTTCGAAGACGTGCCACATGCTTTCATTCACCGTGAGGAACGGGCGCAGGGCGTCGGCCGCGCTGAATGCGATGCAGGGCGCAGGCGCCTGCTGCACCGGCACGCCGAAGAAGTCCTCGTACCGCTTTGCGCAGGATGCGGGCGGCAATTGCGGCAGGGCCACGCGCAGGGCCTGGACGGGCTCCCGCGTGGCAAGCCGCGCCAACCGCAGGAAGAAGGCGATTTCGGCCACCTGCAGCGAATACGGGACATCGTTGCGCGCCTGCAGCCACTGGGGGGACACGGAAAGCTCGCCCCCGGCTCCGACGGACACGTCCAGACGCACCGGCGCCATGAGCTGCTTGTACTTCGCGAGGCGCTGCACGGCCTGCATGAGGTGGGCACTGCACAGGGCCGCGAAGAGCGGCGGATCGAACGACTCGGCAGATACCGTCTCGACGATGCGCAAGGGGAACAACGGATCGGCGGCTTCTGCTTCCAGACCGCGCCAGAAGCGGAAATACTCGTCGGTGCGCAGGCCGTGCTCCGCGCGCGTCAGCAGGTCTTCCGGCAGCCCTGCGCGGCGCAGCACATGGTCGGGCCGGAGGCCGAAATCCTTCAGGAGGGTCTGCCAGCCCATGGACAGCAAAAAGGTCTTGTTGCTCGTCATCGGGTCTCCAATCGCTGTCCTTCTCCGGCGATCTGCTCAGCCGGGCATGGGAAGGCAGTGTAGGCGCCCGGTTTCGGCGGCGGGCTCGCACGGCGTGCCATCCGGGCTGCTGATTGCGCCACGGCACCATCGGCGGGCGGCCTGTCCAGTCTCCAGGGCACGCCTCACCACTCCCCGCATTCCATCCGGATCGCCACCTCGCAGTCGCTGAAGATCTCCAGCTTGGCGATTTTCACGCGCACGCCGATCACGCCGGGCAGCTGCATCAGCCGCCGGGTGAGCTTGCCGATCAGGCTCTCGAGCAGGTTCACGTGCTCGGCCGTGCATTCGTCGATGATGATCTGGCGCACTTTGCGGTAGTCGAGCACGTGGCCGATGTCGTCGTCATGCGGCAGCAGCGGCTGGCGGCCCTGGTTGAGTTCGGCATCGACCTGGATGGGCTGGGGCGCGGCCTTCTCATGGTCGAGGATGCCCAGGTTGGCGTCGAAGCGCAAACCGGTGAGCGTGAGGATCTGGAGGCCGCCGTCGTGGTGCATTTGCATCGGGCAGGGAAAAGAACGTAAGGGGGAAAAGGGGTGGAGGGGGCGCGGCGACGGCGCCCTACATGAGCGAGAAATCGCGCTCGAACCGCATGAGGTGCTGGCCGCCGTCCACGAGCAAGGTCGTGCCCGTGATCGAGCGGTTCTCCAGCGCGAAACGCACGGTGGCCGCCACGTCCTCCGGAGTGGAGGAACGGCCCAGGGGACTCTGCCTGTGGAGTTCGCGGAATTTCTCGTCCGAGAGCATGTGGCTCGTGAGCGTGAGTCCTGGCGCCACGCCCACCACGCGCACGCGCGGCGCGAGCGCCTGGGCGAGCAGGGTGGTGGCCGATTCCAGCGCTGCCTTCGACAGCGTGTAGCTGAGGAAGTCGGGGTTCGGGTTCCAGAGCTTCTGGTCCAGCAGGTTCACGACGGCGCCCTGGGGCTCCGGCCCCACCGTGCTGCCGCCGCCATCGGGACCGTCGCTGCGCGAGGCGAGGTGCGCATGCAGCGCCTGCGCGAGCAGGATGGGCGCGGCCGTGTTGCTGCGCAGGTGCCTCTCGAGCGCCGCGAAGCCGAAGCTGGCCGCGTCGTCGTGCTCGAAGAGCGAGGCGCTGTTCACCACCGCATCCACCGAACCGAAGTGCGCCGCCACGCGCGGCAGCAGGCCCCGTACGGCGGCCTCGTCCTGGAAATCGGCATCGAATGCCGCGCATGCCGCCGTAAACATTGAACAATCTGCTACTGTTTTCATAGCGTCTTCGCGCGAGCCGCGGTAGTGCACGGCCACCTGCCAGCCCGCTGCGGCGAGTGCCAGGGCGATTTCGCGGCCAAGGCGCCGGGCGGCGCCGGTGACCAGCACGGTGCGGGGAGGGGCGGGAAGGGGCATGGGGGACAATCGGGCGGTGACGACGACAGAACAGCACCCCAGTTTATCGAGCGCCCTGGCGCAGCAGGTGGCGGACGGCATCGCCGGCGCCGGAGGATGGGTCGGTTTCGACCGGTTCATGGAATGGGCGCTCTATGCACCCGGCCTTGGCTACTACGCCAATGCATCGCCGAAATTCGGCACCCTCCCGCAATCGGGCAGCGACTTCGTGACGGCCCCGGAGCTCTCGCCGGTCTTTGGCCGTGCACTGGCGCGGCAGGTGGCCGAGGCCCTGGACGTGACCGGCACGCACGACGTGTGGGAATTCGGCGCGGGCTCGGGCGCACTGGCCGCGCAACTGCTCGAAGCCCTGGGCGACCGCGTGCGGCGCTACACCATCGTGGATCTGTCCGGCAGCCTGCGCGAACGCCAGCGGGAACGGCTCGCCCCATGGGGGGCGCGCGTGCAGTGGGCCCAGTCCCTGCCGGAGCGCTTCGAGGGCGTGGTGGTGGGCAACGAGGTGCTGGATGCGATGCCCGTGCAACTGCTGGCCCGCCATGGCGGTGCCGCGGACGGCGTGTGGCACGAGCGCGGCGTGGTGGTGGCCCGGCCGGCATCCACCGGGGAGGCTCCGCAATTCGGGTGGGCCGACCGTCCCACCCTGCTGCGCCCGCCGGTGGAGCCCGAAGGCCCGCAGGACTACCTGACCGAGATCCATGCGCAGGGCGAAGGCTTCCTGCGCATGCTGGCGCAGCGCCTGGCACGCGGCGCCGCCTTCCTCATCGACTACGGCTTTCCCGAGGCGGAGTACTACCACCCGCAGCGCCACATGGGCACCCTGGTCTGCCACCGGGCCCACCAGGTCGATTCCGATCCGCTGGCGGACGTGGGGGCCAAGGACATCACCGCCCACGTGAACTTCACCGCCATGGCGCTGGCGGCGCAGGAGGCCGGCCTGCAGGTGCTGGGCTACACCACGCAGGCGCACTTCCTCATCAACTGCGGCCTGTTGTCGCTGCTGGAGCCGCTGCCCCAGGCAGAGCGGGCCCAGGCGGCCAAGCTGATGATGGAGCACGAAATGGGCGAGCTTTTCAAGGTGCTGGCCGTGGGCACGGGCCCCGAGGCCTGGGCGCCCATGGGCTTCGCGCGCGGGGACCGCACGCACCGGCTGTAGCTGCCTTTGCGTCAGTTCAACCGGGCGCCGCTCGCCGCGTCGAACAGGTGCGCCTGCGCCGCCTGCGGCCGCAGCCACAGCGCCTCGCCGGGCCGCACCGCGATGCGGTCGCGGAAAGCGGCCAGCACACCGTGCCCGTTGCTGCCGCCGCTGCCGCCCACCGACAGCGCCACCTGGGTTTCGGCGCCGGTGGGTTCCACCACCACCACGCGGGCGGGCAGCGCGCCGTCCTGGCCGTCCGCCAGCGCGAAGTGCTCGGGCCGGGTGCCGTACAGCACGCGGTCGCCCTGGCGTGCGCGCGGGGGCTGCACCAGCGGCAGGTGCAGCCCGTCGTCGGTCACGACACGGGGGCCGCCTTCCAGCTCCAGCCGGCCGGGGATGAAGTTCATCGATGGCGAGCCGATGAAGCCGGCCACGAAGGCGTTGTGCGGGCGGTCGTACAGCTCCAGGGGCGAGCCGGCCTGTTCCACGCGGCCGTCCTTCAGCACCACGATGCGGTCGGCCAGCGTCATGGCCTCGACCTGGTCGTGGGTCACGTAGACGGTGGTGGTGCCCAGCCGCTGGTGCAACGCCTTGATCTCGGTGCGCACCTGCACGCGCAGCTGGGCGTCCAGGTTGGAGAGCGGCTCGTCGAAGAGGAAGGCATCGGGCTGGCGCACGATGGCGCGGCCCATGGCCACGCGCTGGCGCTGGCCGCCGGAGAGCTGGCGCGGGGTGCGCGAGAGCAGCGGGCCCAGGCCCAGGATGTCCGCCACCTCGCCCACGCGGCGCTGGATGGCGTCTTTCGGCTGGCCCTGCAGCTTGAGCGCGAAGCCCAGGTTCTCGGCCACGGTCATGTGCGGGTACAGCGCGTAGTTCTGGAACACCATGGCGATGTTGCGCTCGCGCGGCGGCGTGTCGTTGATGGTGCGGCCGCCCAGGCGGATCTCGCCGCCGGTCACCGCCTCCAGGCCCGCGATCATGCGCAGCAGCGTGGATTTTCCGCAGCCCGACGGGCCGACCAGCGCGACGAACTCGCCGTCCTGGATGCCGATGTCCACGCCGTGGATGACCGGGGTGTCGCCGTAGTGCTTGGTGATCTGGTGCAGGGTGAGGGCGGCCATGGTTCTTTGGGGGGAAAAGGGTTCAGTCCTTGACACCGCCGGCCGTGAGGCCGCGCACGAGGTACTTGCGCACGAGCACGGTGAACACCACCACCGGCAGCATCACCAGCGTTCCGGCGGCGGCGATCTTGGACCACTCCCAGCCCTCGTACTGCAGGAAGTTGACGATGGCCACCGGGGCCGTCACCGCCTGCGTGCGGGTGAGGATGAGGGCGTAGAAGAAGTCGTTCCACGCGAAGATGAAGCAGAGCACCGCCGTGGCGGCCACGCCCGGCGCGGCCAGCGGCAGCGTGATGCGCCAGAACGCCTGCCACACGCCGCAGCCGTCGATGTAGGCGGCCTCTTCCAGCGCCGTGGGCACGGCCTCGAAGAAGGTCTGCATGAGCCAGATGACGATGGCGAGGTTGAAGGTGAGATAGACCAGCGCCAGGCCGAGGATGGTGTCCTGCAGCCCCAGCCACCGGTAGGCCAGGAAGAACGGAATGGTGAACGCGATGGGCGGCGCCATGCGCGTCACCAGGATCCACAGCGCCACGTGCCTGCGGCCCGGAAAGCGCCAGCGCGTGAGTGCATAGGCCGCCGGCACGCCGATGGCGAGCGACAGGCCGGTGGAGAGCGTGCTCACCGCCAGGCTGTTGAGGAACGAGCGCAGGAAGTTGCCCTGCAGCAGCGCGCGGAAGCCGTCCAGCGTGGGGGTGAACAGCAGGCTGTCCTCGAACAGGTCGGCCGCCGGCTTGAAGGCCAGGTGCACCAGCCAGAGGAACGGGAACATCACCACCGCCAGCAGCGCCAGTGCGGCGATGGCGCGCCCATGGCGCCGCACGAAGGAAGGCCGGCGCGGCGCGCGATGGTGTGCCGCGGGGGCGGCCTCCAGGGTGCGGGCGGGCAGTGCGGCGTCAGCGCTTGTCATGATCGTTCCATCCCAGTCGCCCCACCAGCCAGCTCAGCGTGAAAACGCCTGCCAGGATCACCATGGCAATCGCGCTGGCGTAGCCCCAGTAGGAGAAGTTGAAGGCCTGGATGAAGCCGTAGTAGTTGGTGACCTCGGTCACCGTGCCCGGCCCGCCGTCGGTCAGCACGAAGATCAGCGGGAAGGCCTTGAAGCTGTCGATGAGCCGGAAGAGGCCGCACACCACCAGCACGGGGCGGATGTGCGGGAACACGATGTAGCGAAAGAGCTGCCAGCGGTCGGCGCCGTCCAGGCTGGCGGCTTCGATCGGGTCGGCGGGCATCATCTGCAGCGCGGCCAGCACCATGAGCATGGTGAACGGAAACCACTGCCAGGTATCGGCGAAGGCGATGGCCCAGAGGGCGGTGTCGGGGTTGGCGATGACCGAGCGCACCGGCCAGCCGACCGCATCGAGCGCCCGGTGCAGCGGGCTCACGTCGGGCGTGAACATGATCTTCCAGATCAGCGCCACGACGATGGGCGGCAGCACCATCGGGATGAGGAACCCGCCCCGCGCCGCGCCCAGCACGCGCGACGGCCCGTTGAGCAGCAGCGCCAGGCCCAGCCCCACGGCCAGCTGCAGCGCCACGCTGGCAGCCGACAGTTTCAGCTGCGTGGCGATGGAGCCGAGGAAGCGCGCGTCCTCCAGCAGGTGCCGGTAGTTGCCCAGCGGGTCGCGGAAGTGGAAGGTGCCTGCCGGGTCGGTCAGGCTCAGCGGCGTGAAGCTGGCCACCAGCAGGGCCGCTGCGGGCACCAGGGTGATCGCCAGCAGCACGATGAGCGACGGCGCCAGCCCGAGCGCGAAGGCGCGGCGCCGGGTGGCCTGCCAACCTTGCGATGCGGGCGGGGCGAGCACGGTGGCATCGGCCATGGGTGGCTCAGATCTTCTGGCCTGCGCGGCGCAGCTCGGCGATGGACTGCGCCTGCGCCTGCTGCATCGCCTGCCGCGCGTTGGCCTGGCCTGTGGCGATGAGCGCGATGGCCTTGTTGAGCTGCTGGTCCACCTGCGGGTAGACCGACACGGTGCGGTACTTCATGTGGCCCGTGCGCTCCGCCTGGGTGATGGTGTCGAGCGACAACTGCGCGAGGTCGCTGCCGTTGATGCGCTGGCGGCTGCGGAATTCCGCCGAATCGATGTCGGATCGCCGCGAGGGCGAGCCATAGCCGGCCGCCACGGCGCGCCGCGTGGTCTGCTTGGACAGCGCCCACTGGATGAATGCCCACGCGGCTTCCTTGTTGCGCGAGCCGGCAGGAATGCCCAGCCCGTGCACGGCGGTGCCCGGAAAGCGCCCGGCCGGGCCCTTGGGGACGAAGCCGAACTTCACCGTCTTCAAGGTCTTGCTGGTGGCCGCATCGCCCAGCTGGGCGAGGTGCAACTGGCCCGCGTCGGAGAAGTTGACGCGCCCGAGCTTCAGCGCCTGCGTGACCTGGTCCGGCTGGTAGGTCACGGCGCCATCAGGGCCGAACTCGCGGATCAGCTGGGCGTAGTAGTCGGCTGCGGCAATGGCCTCGGGCGTGTCCAGCGTGGGAAAGAGGTCGTCGGGCGCCTTGCGGAACACATCGCCGCCGAAGGCATGCAGGTAGGGCACGAAAGTCCAGCCGTAGTGGCTGTCGGACACGAAGCCGGCCACGCGTTCCTTCTTGTTCACGGCGCGCAGCACCTTGACCAGGTCGTCGGTGGTATCGGGAAACTCCAGCCCCGCCTGCTGCACGAGATCGAAGCGCGACGACACCGACAGCAGCGCCTCGGCCGTCCACGGAATGCCGTAGAGCTTGCCGTCGCGGCCGGTTTCGGGGGCGCGCGCGCCGCCCAGGAAATCGTTCACGTCCCAGTCGGCCGCGGTGAGCTGCGGGTTGGCGATGAATTCGTCCAGGGGTGTGAGCCAGCCGGAGTTGATCCAGCGGCTGGAGTAGATGAACGTCACGTTCACCACGTCGTAGGCCGAGCCCTTGGTGGACAGCTCCAGGTCCGCGCGCTGGTTGTAGACGGGGAAGGACGGCGCGTCGAAGTTGACCTTGGCGCCCGTCTGCGCCTCGAACTCGGGCAGCCACTGCTGCAGCAGCTTGGGGTAGGCGGCGCTGAAGGTGGACACGTTCAGCGTGACACCCTGGAACCTGCGGGCGCCCCCCGCCTGGGCGGAGGCCAGGCCCGGCAGCAGCAGGGAAGCACCGATGCCGGTGGCGGCTTGCAGAAGGTGGCGGCGTTGCGTCATGGGTGCGGAGGCAGTCGTTGGAGCGGTGGAGCGGGAGAGTAAAGGCGTCAGGCCGTGGTGGCGATGAGCGTGTCGATGTGCGCGTCGTTCGTCGCCTCGGGCCGGCGGCGGGTGCGGCTGCGCCGCCCGTCGACCGCCACGGCCGCGTCGCCGTGCACGGTGACGCGGCGCACCACGCGGGGTTGCTGCCCGTAGTCGTTGATGGCGATGTGCTGCGTGGCGCGGTTGTCCCAGATGGCCACGTCGTTCTGGCGCCAGCTCCAGCGCACGGTGTTCTCCAGCCGCGTGACGCGGTTCTGCAGCAACTCGAAAAGGCGTGCCGATTCGGTGCTGGAAAAACCCTGGATGCGCTGGATGAAGTGGCCCAGCAGCAGTGCCCGTTCGCCCGACACCGGGTGCACGTGCACCAGCGGGTGTTCGGCCTCGTAGACCGCCGAGGCGAAGACATCGCGGTGGTGGCTGAGGCGCGATTCCTCCACCACCAGGCGGTCGGCGCCGTAGTCGTAGTTGTTGCTGTGCACGGCCCAGAGGCTGTCGGCCAGGCGTTTCAGATCTTCTGGCAGGCGGGCATACGCCGCTGCCGTATTGGCCCAGACCGTGTCGCCCCCATAGGCCGGCACCGTGACGGCGCGCAGGATGCCGTATTTGGGGAAGGCATCGAGAAAGGTCACGTCGGTGTGCCACGAATCGGCCCGTCCGCCGCCCTTGGACGCGTCCAGCTCGAAGATGCGCGTGCCCTCGCGTGCCGGCACCGTCGGGTGGGCCACCGTCCTGCCCAGGCGCTCGCCGAATGCCTGGTGGCGGGCATCGTCCAGATGGTCCTGGCCGCGGAAGAACAGTACCTTGTGGCGCACCAGCGCGGCGGTGAGGTGGGCGACCGTGGTGTCGTCCAGGCTCTCGGACAACTGCAGGTCCTGCACCTCGCCCCCGAGCGCGCCGGCCACGCGGCGGATGCGCAGATCGCCGAAGGAGGTGTCAATCGAATCGTCGGAAGCAAGGCTCACGGAAGTCTCCAGAAGAGGGGAATGTCCGGCGGATTCTGGAAGTCCGTGCCTGCGGCGGGAAGCGCGTTTTCCGGCCATGCATGCGCGAAGAACGTGTGTGCACAAGCACATGCGGCAAATATCCGAAGCGCGCGGAAAAGCGTTGCTCGGAGCGAGCTGACAAAACTCTTCTGGCGTTGTTGCCGCGTCTTGTCGCACTGCCCGTACTGCCTGCGAGCGACGTCTGGCCAGAACCGCCTCGCTGCGTCTTGCCAGCCGCTTTTAGCTGTTTTCGTAGTTAACAACTGAAAAATCATTCGTTCCCGGTATGAAGCGTGCTGCATAGAGTGCGATCTCACGCGTCTGCGGCCCGATGGGCGAGCCCGGCGCCAGCCACCCGGAGATCCCTCGCCATGTCCGCAGTCCTGTCCCCCGCCGCAGTGCCCCTGCAAGATTTCGAGATTCGTCCCTTGCCCGGTGCCGCGCTGGGCGCGGAGGTGCTGGGGCTGGATTTGTCGCGGCCCTTGGGCGATGCCGACTTCGCGCGGCTGCACCGCGCGCACCTGGAGCACCATGTGGTCGTTTTCCGGGACCAGCGCATCACGCCGCACCAGCATGTGGAGTTCAGCCGCCGCTTCGGACCGCTGCAGATCCATGTGCTGAAGAACTTCCAGCTCGCGGGCCATCCTGAAATCCTCATCGTGTCGAACATCAAGAACGCGGACGGCGAGCCCGTGGGCCTGGGAGATGCGGGCCACTTCTGGCACTCCGACCTCTCCTACAAGGAGCGCCCGAGCCTGGGGTCGCTGCTGCACGCGCAGGAGCTGCCTTCCGAAGGGGGGGATACGCTGTTTGCCGACCAGCATGCCGCCTATGACGCGCTGCCCGAAGCACTGAAGAAGAACATCGCGCCGCTGCGCGCCGAGCACAGCTACCTTGCCAAATACGAGGAACTGCGCGCGCGCAGCCCCTGGCGGCCCAAACTCACTCCCGCGCAGATCGCCGAGGTGGCGCCTGCCGTGCACCCTGTCGTGCGCACCCATCCGGAGACCGGCCGCCGCGCGCTCTTCGTGAACGAGCACTTCACCACCCGCATCGTCGACCTGCCCGAGGACGAGAGCCAGCAGTTGCTGCAGGAGCTGTTCGCCGCCAGCGTGCGGCCGGAGTTCGTCTACCGCCATGCCTGGCGGCCGCATGATCTGGTCTTCTGGGACAACCGTTCGGTGCAGCACCTGGCCGCCGGCACGCCCGATACGCAGCGCCGCAAGCTCTACCGCACCACCGTCGAGGGCGATCTGCCGCTCTGAAAAGGGGCGGGTCCGCAGCCTGCTCCCCGCCCAGCCATTCGCCGTGCCGCTGCCCGCGTCCGGCCGCCTCCAGCCCCACGTCACCTTTCCCGAACTTTCCCGAAAGCCCCCGCCCATGCCGCGCTCTGTCCACGCCACCGCCATCCCTTTCCTGCGCCGCTCCCTGCTGCGAAAGGCTGCCTCGCTGGCCACGGCCACCGGCCTGCTCGCAGCAGGGTGGGCCCTGCCGGGCATGGCGCGGGCCGAGGAGGGCCGGCTGCGCATCGCTCAGCAGTTCGGCATCGTCTACCTGCTGCTCAACGTGGCGCAGGAACAGAAACTGATCGAGAAGCACGGCAAGGCCGCGGGCGTGGACATCCAGGTCGAGTACCTGCAGTTGTCAGGCGGGTCCGCCGTGAACGATGCGCTGCTGTCGGGCAACATCGACATCGCCGGTGCCGGCGTGGGCCCGCTCTTCACGCTGTGGGACCGCACCCGGGGCCGCCAGAACGTGAAGGGCGTGGCTTCGCTCGGCAACTTCCCGTACTACCTGGTCAGCAACAACCCGGCGGTGAAGACCATCGCCGACTTCACCGACAAGGACCGCATCGCGTTGCCGGCCGTGGGTGTCTCGGTGCAATCGCGCGTGCTGCAGTTCGCATCCGCCAAGCTGTGGGGCGACAAGGAATTCAACCGGCTCGACAAGATCCAGGTCGCCGTTCCGCACCCCGATGCGGCGGCGGCCATCATCAAGGGCGGTACCGAGATCACCGGCCATTTCGGCAACCCGCCGTTCCAGGAGCAGGAGTTGGCCGGCAACCCCAATGCGCGCATCGTGCTCAGGTCCTACGACGTGCTGGGCGGCCCTTCGTCGGCCACGGTGCTCTACGCCACCGAGAAGTTCAGGAACGAAAGCCCCAAGACCTACAAGGCGTTCGTCGACGGGTTGAACGAGGCGGCGCAATTCGTCACCGCACAGCCCGAGAAGGCGGCCGACTTCTACCTCAAGGTGACGGGCGCGAAGACCGATCGCGCCCTGCTGCTGCAGATCATCAAGAACCCCGAAGTGCAGTTCAAGGTGCAGCCCGAGAACACGCTGGGGCTGGGCCAGTTCCTGCACCGCGTGGGTGCGATCAAGAACAAGCCGGAGTCCCTCAAGGACTACTTCTTCGACGATGCGTTGACCGCGCGCGGCAGCTGATCGCGTTCTCCACCTGCCTGCCCACGCCATGCCGTCCCTCCCCACTGCCACTTCCCCGCGCGGCCCGCGGCTGCGCCGCGCCGTCGCGGCGCTCGCCGCGGCGGCCGCATTCGTCCAGGCGCCGCTCGCCCATGCCGAGGGGCGTATCCGCATCGCGCAGCAGTTCGGTATCGCCTACCTGATCCTCGACGTGGTGCGCGATCAGCAACTGATCGAAAAGCATGCGCAGGCGCTGGGCCAGCCCGTGGCCGTCGAGTGGGCCAGCATCTCGGGTGCCACGGCCATGAATGAAGCGCTTCTTGCCGGCGCCATCGACGTGGTGTCGGCCGGCGTGCCGCCGCTGCTCACGCTGTGGGACCGCACCCGCGGGAAGCAGGACGTGAAGGCCGTGGCCGCGCTGGGCTCGCTGCCCAACTACCTCATCACGACGAATCCGGCCGTGAAGACGCTCAAGGACCTGGGGCCCAGGGATCGCATCGCCGTGCCGGCGGCCGGGGTGGGCTTCCAGTCGCGCACCCTGCAGATCGAGACGGCCAAGGTGTTCGGGCGCGCGGAGTTCAAGCGCTTCGACGCCCTCTCGGTCAGCATGCCGCATCCGGATGCCACGGCCGCGCTGATCTCGGGCGGCACCGAGGTGAACACGCATTTCTCCAGCGCGCCGTTCTACTACCAGGCGCTGCAGGCCAACCCCGCGGTGCACAAGGTGATCAGCTCGTACGACATCCTGGGCGGGCCGGCGACGTTCAACGTGCTCTACACCACGCGCAAGTTCCACGACGGGAACCCCAAGACCTACCAGGCGTTCTATCGCGCGCTGGACGAGGCGGCGCAATGGATCCGTGCCAACAAGGCGCAGGCCGCAGAGACCTTCATCCGGGTGCAGCAGTCCAAACTGTCGCCGGATTTCGTCCGCAGGATTCTGGACGACCCGGAAAATGATTTCACCATCGTGCCGCACCGCACCTTCGTGTATGCGCGGGAGTTGCACCACCTGGGTGTCCTGCAGCATCCGGCTGCTTCGTGGAAGGACTATTTCTTCCCCGAGGCGCACGGCGGGGCGGGGAGCTGACCATGGCACGCAACGGAGACCTGACCCTGCGGCTCGGCCCGATGGCCAGCGTGCTGCTGGACCGCGTGGACGAGGAAACCGGCGGCGAGGCGTTGTGGGGCAACCCGGGCCGCGGCGATCCAGCCGCAGCCGCACCGGCCGTGCCGCGTGCTCCCGGCGCGGCCTTCGTGCCGCCGCCGCTGCTGCGCGTGGATGGCGTGAGCATCGACTACCGCACACCGCAGCGCTCCGTGCGCGCCACGCACCGCGTGGGTTTCGACGTGCACGAGGCCGACCGGCTGGTGCTGCTGGGTGCATCGGGCTGCGGCAAGTCCACGCTGCTCAAATCCATCGCCGGGTTCATCCCTCCGACCGAGGGGCGCATCCTGCTGGATGGCCGTGCCGTCACCCGGCCGGGGCCCGATCGCGTGGTCGTGTTCCAGGAGTTCGACCAACTGCCGCCCTGGAAGACGGTGCGCGAGAACGTGATGTTCCCGCTGCTCGCCTCGCGCCGCGTGGGCCGCGCCGAGGCCGCCGAGCGCGCGGCCCTGTATCTGGACAAGGTGGGGCTGGCGCCTTTCGCCGACGTGCATCCGCACCAGCTCTCGGGCGGTATGAAACAGCGCGTGGCCATTGCGAGGGCGCTGGCCATGCAGCCGCGCGTGCTGCTGATGGACGAGCCGTTCGCCGCCCTCGACGCGCTCACCCGCCGGCGCATGCAGGAGGAGCTGCTGGCGCTTTGGGACGAGTTCCGCTTCACGCTGATCTTCGTCACCCATTCCATCGAAGAGGCGCTCGTGGTGGGCAACCGCGTGGCCATTCTGTCGCCCCATCCGGGCCGGCTGCGCGCGGAGATCAACAGCCACCAGTTCGGGCTGCACAGCCTGGGCGGGGCGGAATTCCAGTCCACCGCCCAGCGCATCCACCGGCTGCTGTTCGACGAGCCCGCCGCGGATGGCAGTGCGCCCGGCGCGCCTGGCTCCGTCGCGGCCGATGCCGCCGCGTTGGCGCAGCGCCCCGCTGCCGCCTTGCCTTTCCGGATCGCCATATGAGCCTACCCTCTGCCTCCGCCGTGCCTGCAACCGCCCTGCCTGCAACCGCCCTGCCTGCGCCTCGCGTGCCGCCCGTGCGCCCCGACGTCGAGCACACTCTGCCGCCGCTCACCGGCTTCGCCCCCGAACAGGCGCTGCCCTGGACGGCGCGCGCGTGGCAGGTGGGCACCGTGCGCCGCTTCGCCATCCTGGCCGTGCTGGCCCTGCTGTGGGAGGCGCTGGCCCGCTGGCAGGACAACGACCTGCTGCTGCCCACTTTCCTGCAGACCGCGCGTGCGCTCGGCGAAGGCCTGGCGTCGGGAGAGCTGCTGGCGAAGACGGCCATCTCGCTGTCCGTGCTGCTGAAGGGCTACATCGCCGGCATCGCGGGCGCCTTCGTGCTGACCACGCTGGCCGTGTCCACGCAGTTCGGCCGCGATTTGCTCTCCACGCTCACCTCCATGTTCAATCCACTGCCGGCCATCGCGCTGTTGCCGCTGGCGCTGTTGTGGTTCGGGCTGGGGCAGGGGAGCCTGGTCTTCGTGCTGATCCATTCCGTGCTGTGGCCGCTGGCGCTGAACACCTACGCCGGCTTCCAGGCCGTGCCGGAGACCCTGCGCATGGCCGGGCGCAACTACGGGCTCACGGGCATCCGCTACGTGCTGCAGATCCTGGTGCCGGCCGCGCTGCCGTCCATCCTGTCGGGGCTGAAGATCGGGTGGGCCTTCGCGTGGCGCACGCTCATCGCGGCGGAGCTGGTGTTCGGCGCGTCCTCGGGCAAGGGCGGGCTGGGCTGGTACATCTTCCAGAACCGCAATGAGCTCTACACCGACAAGGTGTTCGCCGGTCTGGCGCTGGTCATCATCATCGGCCTGCTGGTCGAAAGCCTGGGCTTCCACACGCTGGAGCGGCTGACCGTGCGCCGCTGGGGCGTGCAGCGTTGACATCCATGGCACCTCCTCTGCCTGACGAGGTCGGCCTGCGGCCGCTGGCCGATCTGCTGGCGCAGGCGCCCGTCAC
Organism: Paracidovorax konjaci; assembly: GCF_900112675.1. GTDB lineage: Bacteria > Pseudomonadota > Gammaproteobacteria > Burkholderiales > Burkholderiaceae_C > Paracidovorax > Paracidovorax konjaci. The sequence continues at coordinate 318,438 of NZ_FOMQ01000006.1, forward strand.
GCTGTTCGTCTGCCGACCGGGCGGCATGTTCGCGCTGGCCTTCGTGTCGGCCACCGTCACCGAACTCCTGGGGCATGCGCCCTCGGCCTTCCTGGCCCAGCCGGATTTCTGGATGGCCCATCTCCATCCGGAGGACCGGGACGACATCGTGGCCGAACGCCGTGCACTGGCGCCCGGCGATCTGCTGCTGCGCAAGTACCGCATGCGCTGCGCGGACGGCAGCTGGAAGTGGATCCGCGAGCGCGCGCGGCGCGTGGGTGCGGACGGCAACGAGGAGATCGTCGGTTCCTGGAACGACATCACCGAGCTGATCGGCGCCGAGGAAACGCTGCGCAACAGCGAAGCCAAGCACCGCTTTCTGCTCGACCACATCAATGCCGGTGTGCTGGTCTACACGGCCGATGGCCGCATCGGCTATGCCAACCGGCAGGCCGAGGCCCTGCTGGGGCGGTCCGCGCAGGTGCTGGCCGCGCAGGAGCCCGGCAGCCTGCACAGCCTGTGGCTGGACGAGGACGGAGCGCCGCTGCCGGCCGATGCCTGGCCGCCGACCGTGGTGGTGCGCGAGCGCCGCGTGCTGGAGAACCAGACGCTGGGCATGCGCCGCGCGCCCGGCGAGGAGCCGGCCTGGGTCATCGTCAATGCCTTCCCGGACCTGGAGTGGACGGGCCGCGTGCGCGAAGTGGTGGTGACGCTGCTCGACATCACGGCGCGCGTGCGCTCGCAGCGCCAGATTCACCGCCTGGCGCACTACGACGCACTGACCGATCTGCCCAACCGCGTGCTGGTGCAGCAGCGCATCGACCAGTCCATCGCCCAGGCCCGGCTCGTGCGGGGACATGTGGCCGTGCTGTTCGTCGATTTGAACGACTTCAAGCACATCAACGATTCGCTCGGTCATGCGATGGGCGACCTGCTGCTGCGCCAGCTGGCGCAGCGCCTGCAGCAGGGCGTGCGGGAGAGCGACACCGTCGGTCGCCTGGGCGGGGACGAGTTCATCATCGTCCTGCCCGGCGCGGGGCGTGCGGCGGCCGCCCATGTGGCGCAGAAGGTGGGGCGTCTGGTCGACGAGCCGTTCGAGATCGAAGGCGAGCTGCTTTCCGTGCAGGCGAGCATCGGCATCAGCGTGTACCCGGAAGACGGCGCGGACCGCATGGCGCTCACGCGCAACGCGGATGCCGCCATGTACCACGCCAAGGAGTCCGGGCGCGGCCACCGCTTCTTCGATGCCGGCATGGCGAGCCGCATCGAGCACCCCTATGCGCTCGAAAACGAATTGCGCCACGCGCTGGAGACGGGGCAGTTCGTGCTGCACTACCAGCCGCAGATCGACCTGCGCAACGGCCGTGTGGGCGGCGTGGAAGCGCTGATCCGCTGGCAGCATCCCCAGCGCGGCCTGGTGCCCCCGGCGGCGTTCATCCCCGCCATGGAGAGGTCGCGGCTGATCCAGCCGCTGGGTCGGTGGATCATCGCGCAGGCCTGCCGCGACATCCTTCACTGGAAGGCCCTCGGCCAGTCGTGGGTGCCCGTGGCCTTGAATCTTTCGCTGCGGCAGCTGCAGGAGCAGAATTTCCTCGCGCGCTTCCTGTCTCTGGTGGACGCCAGCGGCGTGCCCGCGCATTGCCTGGAATGGGAGATCACCGAAAGCACGATGATGCGGCACCCCGATGTGGTGCTGGCCTTCATGCACGGCTGCCGCGAGCGCGGGGTACGGTTCTCCATCGACGATTTCGGTACCGGCTATTCCTCGCTGAGCCTGCTCAGCCGCCTGCCGGTGGACAAGATCAAGATCGACCGCACGTTCATCCAGGGCGTGGAACACGACCATAGCGTGCAGGTGATCCTGGGCGCCATCGTCGGGATGGCTCGGCGGCTGGGGCTGGCGGTGGTGGCCGAGGGGGTGGAGGAGGGCGAGCAGCTCCAGTACCTGCACCACCTCGAATGCGATGGGGTGCAGGGTTACTACTTCAGCCGGCCGCTCGACCGCGACGGCATCACGGCGTTCCTGGGCGCACATGCGCAGCAGCGCGAGGCGGCCGGGGCCGCGGGCAGCGACGTGAGGGCGCCCTGGGCGCCTTTCGTGGGCGACGGCCGGCTGCGCTTCGCGGTCTGAGCGGGGCTCCACCGGGTCCCGGGGCACCGGGCCCTCCGGGACCGAAGGGTGCAGGATGCTTCGCACGGAATCCGCACCGTGGAGCGGCCCTGGCGTTCCCGCACGCGGAATGCACGCCGGGACGGGGCGGCCCACGGCCCCGTGGGGGTATGGGAAAAGAGGGGTCTGCACCTACACTCGCGGCATGTTGCGCTGGCTGATCGTCGTTGTCCTGGCCCTGCTGCTGATCCAGGGGCTCGCGCCGTTCCTGCAGCGCCTGGGTGTGGGGCGCCTGCCGGGCGACTTCCATTTCCGCTTTTTCGGGCGCGAATGGAACCTGCCGCTGGGCAGCACCCTGCTGCTCAGCGCCGCCGCGGGCCTCATCGCCAAGTGGCTATGAACCGGCCCGTCACATGCCCGGCCTTCCCTCCTGGCACGGTGATTGCCTCACTTCCCCACCCTACCTACACCTCCCGGTTGCCCCCATGATCCGCCGTTCCTTCCGGCTGCTGGCGCTCGCCACGGCCTTCGCCGCCCTCTCCACCCCTGTGCTGGCCCAGGCGCCTGCCGACACGCTGGCCCGCATCCAGCAGACGCACACGATCACCCTCGGGGTGCGCGAGTCGGCCTGGCCGTTCTCGTTCGTGGATGCGCAGAATGCCGGCAAGCCTGCGGGCTATTCGGTCGACCTGTGCCTTGCGGCCGTCGAAGAGATCAAGAGCACGCTCAAGCTCAAGGAGCTGGACGTCAAGTACCGCACGGTGAGCGCTTCCGAGCGCATACCGAAGCTCGAATCGGGCGAGATCGACCTCGAATGCGGCTCCACCACCAACACCAAGGCCCGGCAGGACCGCGTGGCCTTCGGCCCGACGATGTTCGTGGCGGGCATCCGCGTGCTGGTGCCCAAGGGCACCAAGGCCGAGACGGTGCAGGACCTGGCAGGCATGACGGTGGCCGTGAGCAAGGGATCCACCTCCGAGAAGCTGCTCACCCAGCTCACCGTGAGCGAAGTGAAGGCCACCGTGAAGGTGTTCGAGAACAACGACGAGGCCTTCAAGGCGCTGCGGGCCGGCACGGTGAAGGCCTTCGCGCAGGACGATTCGCTGCTGCTCGGGCTGGTGGCCCGCAACAAGGCGCAGGACGCCCTCGTGCTCGGCAACTTCGCACTCTCCGTCGAGCCCTACGCCATCATGATGCGCAAGAACGATACGGCGCTCATGGGCGTGGTCGACAAGGCCCTGGGCAAGCTCTACGCGAGCCGCGAGATCGACCAGTTCTACAAGAAGTGGTTCGCCACCGGGCAGATCACGATCCCGGTGGGCCGCCTCACGCGCGAGAGCTTCAGCCGCCCCAACAAGGAAGCCGGCGTGGCCATGATGCTGGGCTACTCGCTCTGACGCGCGCCTGACCCGTCAGCGCCCCCGGCCTACACGGACCCCCGGGCCGGGCCGCCCATACTGTCGGCTCGTTGTTTTTGCGGTGCGCCCCGCTGCGCTCCGCCCATCCTGAACGACCGAGGTGGCGATGAGAGCTTGTATCGACATAGGGGGCACGAAGATCGCGGTGGCGCTGGCCCCCGGCGGGACCGACCTGGCGGAGTTGGTGGCGCGCCGCAGCGAGGCGACCGTGAAGGAGGGCCCGCCCGACGCCCTGGCGCGCCAGGCCCTGCGCATGGTGGATGCGGCCTGCGCCGAAGCCGGCATATCGCGCGCGCAGTTGCAGTCCACCGGAGTGGCGTGCTGCGGACCGTTCGCGCTGCAGGACGGGTTCGTCGAAGTCTCCACCCCCAATATCTGCGGCGGCCTTCCCGGGGCGGACCGGAGCCTGCTGCCCAACGACTGGACGCGCATCCCCCTGCAGGCGCCGCTGGCCGAGGCGCTGGGCACCGTGCATGTGCAAAACGACGCCGTGGCGGCCCTGGTGGCCGAGCGCCGCTGGGGTGCGCTGCAGGGGCTGGACCACTGTGCGTATGTCACCTGGAGCACGGGCGTGGGGGTGGGCCTGTGCGTGGATGGCCGCGTGCTGCGTGGCAAGAACGGCAACGCCGGCCATGCCGGCCACAGTTTTTCCAGCGACGGGCCGCCCGATGCGAGGTGCGGCTGCGGCAACGTGGGCGATGTCGAATCGCTGGTGGCCGGCAACGCCATCCCGCGCCGCTGGGGCCGCGATGCGAGCGATCTCGTCGGTGCCGCGCGCGCCGGAGAGGCCGCGGCGGACGACGCCGTCGCGCAGATGTGCCGCGTGCTCGGCCGCATGCTCTACAACCTGGTGGCCACGCTGGATCTGCAGCGCATCAGCGTGGGCGGCAGCGTGTTCCTGCACCACCAGGAATTCCTGCTGCCCCGGCTGCAGGCCGAGGTGTCGGGCCACCTGCCCTCGCTCACGTCAGGGGTGCAGGTGGTGCCTGCGGGGCTGGGGCACCGGGTCGGTGACTACGCTGCGCTGGCCGTCGCCAGCTGAGGGCGGCGCGGCCCGTTCACGCCGGTGCTGCGGGGCCTGAGCTTTCCACCGTGACCCCGTAGAGCGCCAGAAGGCCCAGCACATGCCCGATGGCCACGCCGGGCTCGCCGGATTCGATGCGGGCGATGGTCTGCACATGCACGCCCAGGCGTGTCGCCGCGGCGGCCTGCCCCTCGCCCGACGCCAGGCGGGCCTGCTTTGCCGCAGCGCCCAGCGCCTTGATCGCTTCGAGCGCACTGTCTGCAATGTCCACGGAGATGCGTTTGCCTTGAGCCATCGGCGGATTGTGCAGTGCCGGAGCGTCAGTCCTGCGCCTTTTCCAGCGCTTCGAGGAAGGTGCGCCGCCACCAGTGGATGTCCTGGCTGCGGATGCGGTCCATGAGCGCGCGGTGGCGCTGCTGGCGCTCTTCCAGCGGCATGCGCAGGGCCGTCTGGATGCAGTCGGCCATGCCCTGGGTGTCGTAGGGGTTCACGAGCAGGGCCTCCTTGAGCTGCTCTGCCGCCCCCGCGAAGCGCGACAGCACCAGCACGCCCGGGTCTTCGGGGTCCTGCGCCACCACGTATTCCTTGGCCACCAGGTTCATGCCGTCGCGCAGCGGGGTGACGAGGCCCACGGCCGCCGCGCGGCACAGCCCGGGCACGCGCTTGCGTGCCACGGTGCGGTGGATGTAGCGCACGGGCATCCAGTCGAGGTCGCCGTGGTCGCCGTTGATGGCGCCGCACAGGCCTTCGAGTTCGTGGCGCAGGTCGGCGTACGCATCCACGCTGTCGCGCGTGGGCGAGGCGATCATGATGAGCGTGGCGCTGTGCTGGTTTTCGGGGTAGCGCGCCAGCAGCTCGCGGAAGGCGCGCACCCGCTGCGGAATGCCCTTGGAATAGTCGAGCCGGTCGATGCCCATGAGCAGCCGCCGGCGCGAATACTCGTTCTTCATCGCTTCGTGGGTCTGCACCGCTTCGGGGGCGCTGGCGAGGCGCGTGAATTCGTCCACGTCGATGCCGATGGGGAAAGCCCCCACCTGCACGGTGCCGCCGAAGGCGCGCAGGCGCTGCGGCCCCACGCTCTCGGCACCGCCCTCGGTGCGCAGGTACTGCGTGAAATGCGAGACGTCGGCCTCGCTCTGCAGGCCCACGAGGTCGTAGGCGAACAGCGAGCGCATGAGCCATTCGTGCTGCGGGATGGCCGCCATGATGAGCGGCGGCGGCACGGGGATGTGCAGGAAGAAGCCGATGCGCTGGCGGCAGCCCAGCGCCCGCAGCTCGGCTGCGAGCGGGATCAGGTGGTAGTCGTGCACCCAGAGGATGTCGTCCTCTTTCAGCAGCGGCAGCAGCTTGCGCGCGAACATCTGGTTCACGCGGCGGTAGCCCGCGATGTAGCCCGCGTTGAAGTCGGCCAGGTCAAGCCGGTAGTGGAAGACCGGCCACAGCACGCTGTTGCTGTAGCCGCCGTAGTAGGTGTCGTGGTCCTCGCGGCACAGGTCCACCGTGGCGAGCGTGACCGCACCGGCCTGGCGCGTCTGCAGCTTGCCTTCGCCCGGCACGCCGTCCTCCGCGATGGTGCCGCTCCAGCCGAACCACATGCCGCCGGTGCGGTTCAGGGTTTCGCCCAGGGCGACGGCCAGCCCACCTGCCGCGGGCTTGCGGGGATCGGCAATGCGATTGGAAATGACGACGAGGCGGCTCATGGGGATTCCTGGGTTATTCGATTCAGCGGGGCACGGCCCGCAGGTACCGCGCCGGTACACCCGCTCCGAGAACCGCGGGGCAGGGAGAAGGCGACACGCGCTGCCGGTCGATCGACCCCGGCGCATCCCTTCCGAAGGCCGCGGAGCAGGCCACGCCAGCGGACGCCTTGGAACCGGCTTCGCCGGGCCACCGGCGTCGTCTCCCTTCCCGCCGCGCGCAGCGCGGCGAGAGAAGGGGGACGACGCGCAGCGCCTCAGGGGGATGCCCCTTCATATCACGCTGTCCCAAGGCGCCGAAAGGCGCATCGCGGCATTGATGATGCCGACCATGGAGTAGGTCTGCGGGAAGTTGCCCCACATCTCTCCGGTCTGCGCATGCGTGTCTTCGGAGAGCAGCCCCAGCGGGTTGCGGGCCGCGAGCATGGATTCGAAGATTTCGCGCGCCTGCGCGCGGCGGCCGATGCGCGCCAGCGCATCGATGCGCCAGAACGTGCAGATGTTGAAGGCCGTGTCGGGCTTGCCGAAATCGTCGGCCGCCTCGTAGCGCCGCATGTACGGTCCATCGCAGAGCGTGACCTCCATGGCGTCCACGGTGCTCACGAAGCGCGGATCGCGCGGATCGATGAGACCGACCTCGGCCATCAGCAGCACGCTGGCGTCCAGCTCGTGCCCGCCGAAGCTCTCGGCGAAGGCCTGGCGCTTGTCGCTCCATGACTTCTCCAGGATCTCGCTCTGCATGCGCCGGGCATGGTCGTACCAGTAGGCCGCGCGGTCGGCGATCTGCAATGCATCGGCGATCTTGGCCAGGCGGTCGCAGGCGGCCCAGCTCATCAGCGCCGAAGAAGTGTGCACCCGGGCGCGCGTGCGCAGCTCCCACATGCCCGCATCGGGCGTGCCATAGACCTTCACCGCCAGCTCGCCGATCTGCTCCATGCGCGCGAATTCGGCCGGGCCGCCCACGTGCAGCAGGCGCTTGTCGTGGAATGCCTGCGCCGCGCCGAGGATGATGTTGCCGTACACGTCGTGCTGGAAGTGCTCCGCCGCCTGGTTGCCCACGCGCACGGGGCCCATGCCCCGGTAGCCGGCGAGCTGCGGCACGAAGAACTCGGGCAGCTCGCGCTCCAGGCCGATGCCGTAGAGCGGCTGGATATGACCGCCGCTCGCTTCCACCACCACGTTGCTGAGCCAGCGCAGGTAGTCTTCCATCGTGGCGGTCTCGGACAGGCTGTTGAGCGCCCGCACGACGAAGAACGCGTCGCGCAGCCAGCAATAGCGGTAGTCCCAGTTGCGGCCGCTGTGCGCGGATTCGGGGATGCTCGTGGTCATGGCCGCGACGATCGCGCCCGTGTCCTCGTAGAGCGAGAGCTTGAGCGTGATGGCCGCGCGGATCACGGCCTCCTGCCATTCCAGCGGCACGGCGAGGCGCTGCGTCCATTGCCGCCAGTAGGCGACGGTTTCCTGCTCGTAGGAGCGCGCGGTGTCCGCGATGCCACCCGGCAGCGACTCGTCGGCGCCCAGCAGGAAGCTGTACTCCCGCGACAGCACGAAGGGCTGGCCCGAGAGCACGTGCGACAGCGGCGCGTCGGTGTTCAGGCGCAGCGTGAGGTCGGCGCCCACGAAGCGCACATGGTTGCTGCCCTGCGTGATCTCGGGCTTTTCGCTGCCCCATCCGAACCGCACGTTCGCGGTGACGCGGATGCGCGGCGAGCCCTGCACGGGCCGGATGCGGCGCACGAGCAGCATCGGCCGGAAGAAGCGCGAGCGGGCATAGAAGCGCGGCGCGAAATCGGTGACCTCGATGCTGTTGCCCGAGCGGTCGGTGAGCCGCGTGCGCAGCACGGCGGTATTGGGCTCGTACCACTGCCGGCTTTCGACCTGGTCCTCCAGCTCGATGGCGAAGCGGCTGCCCTGTTCTCCGGGCTGGATGAGCGCGTTGAAGACCGGGTCGCCGTCGAAGCGGGGCAGGCAGCACCAGACGATGTGCGCATTGGCATCCACCAGCGCACTGACCGCGCAGTTTCCGATCATGCCCAGCGCGAGCGAGGACTCTCCCGGCTCCGCGAACCCCGGTGGCCGCGGGAACGGCTCGCGCGACAGGCCGCGGTGGCCATCGGCGTACGGGGGCGCGGCGGCGGCACTGGCCCGGGCCATGGATTCGCTGTGGCTCATACAGGAAATCCTTCCGGCGATGCCATCTGGAAGAGCCACTCGCGCAGCATGGTGGTGTCCTCGCAGCGGGCCAGCGCGCTGCTGTCTCCGGGGCCGACCTTGATGCCGATGCCGCCGAGCGCCTGGGCCGCCACGAAACCGTGCTCGTCGGTCACGTCGTCGCCCGCGAACACGGGTATGCGGCCGGCGAACGGCGCGTGCTGCATGAAGTCGGCGATGGCGCGGCCCTTGTTGGGGCCGGACGGCTTGACCTCCAGCACGCACTTGCCTTGCATGAGTTCCAGGCCCGGGGCCTGGGCGATGGCGTGCTCGAGCGCCGCGCGGCACAGCGGCTCCAGCTCCACCGCCTGGCGGTAGTGCAGCGCCATGCCCGCGCTCTTGCGTTCCAGCACGAGCGCAGGGTAGCGGTCGAGCAGCGGCTGCACCACGCGCACCACGGGCGAGAGATCGGGCGGGGGCACGCCGCCGGCGACGCCGCTGCCCAGGCGGTACTGGGCGCCGTGCTCGCTGGCCAGGGGCAGCTTCAGGGGGCTGAGGAAATGGTCGATGTCGGCTTGCGTGCGGCCCGTGGCGATGGCCAGGGCACCGTCCAGGCGGCTGTGCAGGGCCTGCAGGGCCGGCACGACGCCCGGGTGAACCTGCACCGCGTCGGGGTGCGGTGCGATGTCGGCAAGCGTGCCGTCGAAGTCGAGAAACAGCGCGTGTCGCGCGGTCAGCAACGGGGGCTTTTGCATTGGCACGTACCTTACCAGATGGCATTGCAGAGCCTGTAGGCCGCAAGGCCGGCGGGCCGTAGGCAGCGCCGAGCGCCTTGAAAACCGCCCTGCGGCGCTGCATGTGCGGGCATGGCCGAATCCCTGCACATCGTCTGTCCGCATTGCCACACCACCAACCGCATCGCAGCCGAACGCCTGGCTGCGCCACCGGGCACGCTGCAGGCCGACTGCGGTCAGTGCCACCGGCCGCTCTTCACCGGCGAGCCCGTGGCGCTGGACGACGCTTCGTTCGCGCGCCACGTGGAGCGCAGCCACATCCCGGTGGTGGTGGACTTCTGGGCGCCATGGTGCGGGCCCTGCCGCACGATGGCGCCCGCCTTCGCGCAGGCCGCCCGCGCGCTGGAGCCCGCGGTGCGGCTCGCCAAGCTCGATACCGAGGCGTACCCCGGCATCGGCACGCGCTACGCGATCCGCAGCATCCCGACGATGGTGATGTTCCGCCAGGGGCAGGAGGTGGGCCGCGCGTCGGGGGCGATGGGCGCGGCCGACATCGCGCGCTGGGTGCGTTCGATGGGCGGCGGGCAGTAGCCGCAGCCCGGCAGGCCGGCCTTCACACCGAAGCGGGCAAGGCGCCCACCGCCTCGGTGCGCGCGCGGCGTATCCATTCGCCGACCTGCGGCCCTGCTGCGCCGCGCGCCTGTGCCTGCGCGGCCACGCTGGCGGTGTCCACCGAGCGCGCGGCCTCCAGCACGCGCAGCAGGCGCTCGCGCGCAGGGTAGGGGCGCTCCTCGAATCCGAGCCGGCCGCGCGCGTCGCACTCGCAGGCGAGCAGCACGTCGGCGAAGCGCGCCGGCTTGCGCAGCGCGTCGCAGCGCTCCAGCAGTCGCACCAGGGCGGCGGCGTTCAGCTCGCCGCTGCGGTGGATGTTGCCGTGCTCGCGCGCCACCACGTCGGCGGTCTCCCGGCATTCGGCCGGCACGCGCAGGCGTTCGCAGACCCCGGCCAGCAGATCGGCACTGCGCTGCTCGTGGCCGATGTGGCGCGGCAGCACGTCGGCGGGCGTGGTGCCCTTGCCGAGGTCATGGGCCAGGCAGGCGAAGCGCACGGCGAGCGGAGCCCGCAGGCGCGCGGCCATGTCCAGCACCATCATCACGTGCACACCGGTGTCCACCTCGGGGTGGTATTCGGCGCGTTGCGGCACGCCCCAGAGGCGGTCCACCTCGGGCAGCAGCACGGCCAGAGCGCCGCAGTCGCGCAGCACGCCGAACATGCGCGACGGCGCGGCCTCCATGAGCCCCCGGGCGATCTCCTGCCAGACGCGCTCGGGCACGAGGTCGGACGCCTCGCCGGCCTCCACCATTTCGCGCATCAGTGCCATCGTCTCGGGCGCGACCGTGAAATCGGTGAAGCGCGCGGCGAAGCGCGCCACGCGCAGGATGCGCACGGGGTCCTCGCGGAACGCATCGGTCACGTGGCGCAGCACGCGCGCCTGCAGGTCGCGCTCGCCGCCATAGGGGTCAAAAAGCTCCCATGCCGCCGAATCCATTGGGATTGCTGCTATTGAATTGATAGTGAGGTCGCGGCGCGAGAGATCCTGCTCCAGCGTCACGCCGGGATCGGCGTCCACCACGAAGCCACGGTAGCCGCGGCCGCTCTTGCGCTCGGTGCGCGCCAGGGCGTATTCCTCGCGCGTCTCGGGGTGGAGGAACACCGGGAAATCGCGCCCCACGGGCAGGAAGCCGCGCGCCACCATCGCGTCCGGCGTGGCGCCCACCACCACCCAGTCGCGGTCGTTCACCGGGCGGCCCAGAAGCCGGTCGCGCACGGCGCCGCCCACCATGTAGATCTGCATGCGGGGCAGTGTACGTTGGGAGGCTGTTCGCTGGCTGCGGGTCCGGTAGTCCCGTTGCTGCCATGGTGATGGCCGGATCGGGGGGCGGGTCGGCCTGCCGAGCAGCCTGCCCGACGGGTCAGTGTGGGAAACGGCGGCGTCGGTTCGTGCAGATGCGGACCTTTTCGCTCTGCTTCGTTGTCAACGCCGTGCTGGCAGCCATGCTACAGGAAGTCTGCATTAAGGTAGGTAGCCAATCATGGGCTCAAGTTCTTCGAAATTGGATGGACATTCCAATGTCACTGTCCGTAGATCAGACTCCCCGGGGAGTTCAAGCGTGCCATTTGAGCGTTCGCCATCGAAGCGTGCAGACACCCATGCCGATGCGCATCTCGGATATTTAAGCAATTTAAGCCGCAGCAGGCCCGAACATCCTGGCACCGGGGCTGCGAGTCCTCAGCGGCAGCAGACTTCAGCGCTACTGCTGACACGGCGAGGCAACGCGCCTGAAATGCGGCAGGCGGTCACAGACGTCCTCAAGTTTGTGCGGGAAACCTATTACAAACCCAATCTGAAGTCGGGCAACAAGGTGAAGGCCGAAGGTGGACCTGCTGAGGAACGTCGTCAGATGTTGGCGACAAAAGAGGTTGAGCGGATTCGTGACGAAGAGGATGAACTCGCTGCCACCATGGCGGGCAAGGCGCACCAATGTGGAGAGTTGACGCTTCTGGCGATGCATCACCTGAAGGAGCGTGGGCTGGAAGCCCAAAGCCTCCTTCTTGGCGGAGACGAAGAGGACGCGGTACACGAAGTCGCCATCATCGGCCCGGCTTCGAATCCTTTGCCTGCGGACATGACGACTTGGCATCCGGACGTTTATGTCTGCGATCCCTGGTGCAATATCGCGTGCAGTGCCAGGGAGTATCCAAAGGAGTTCGCCTCAAAGATGGTGAAGTGGGAAAAGGCCGGCAAACTGGTAGGCAATCCACCAGAGGGCTTCGTTCTGCCTACCGATAAGAATTGGGTAGACGCTGTTTTGGAAGGCCGAAAAATGCTCTAGACGGCACCTCAGCGATCTGAACGTACGAGTGAGCTGGTGGTTTCTACAAGCTGCTGTGCGGTGTCTGCCAGGACTGGAGCCGGCGGCCTTTGGTGGCTAGGTTTGGGGGCTCCCGGCTGGGTCCGCTGCGGGCAGGTTCGAACATCGAGTCGGCCTATGACCTAGGCAAATCCTCGAGGTCGCGTATGCCGACACAAGCGTAGTAGCCTGGGGCGTATAGTCGTCAGCGCTTTTCCTATCACCCTCTCAATGTCCCTCTCCTCCTCGCTCACGATCGCCCAGATGAACCCCGACGGCAGCGTGCCGGTGCCCGAGTCGCCGGATGCCGCGGCCAACGCGGCCGTGGAGGCGCTGCGGCGCGAGGAGGCGGTGGAGGCGCTGACGGAGCGCATGCAGGCGCTGCAGGAGGTGCTGGACAAGCCGCTCAGCGAGATCCTGGCCGAGCGCGACCGTTTCAAGGAGACGGCGGCCGCGTGGGATGCCTTCGCCGCGATGTGGGTGCTGTCGCAGCGCGCCATGCGCCACGTGGCCATGGAACTGGCCGCGGCGCAGGGCGTGGCCGAGGAGACGGTTGTGGCGCGTGCGCTGGCGCGCGCCAACCAGGTGCTCAATACCGAGGACGAAGACCTGGGCGGCTCCATCGCCCCAGCGCAAATGGCGCACATCGCGCGGCACCGGCCGTTCCTGCGCAAGCAGTTCCGGCCGGGCTGAGCATCCGCCCGCCGGGCTCAGCGGCGCAGCCGGTAGGGTTCTTCGAAATCCAGGAAGTCCTGCTCGGCCAGGGCGTCGTCGATCCACGCCTTCACGCCGGGACGTGCGCGCACCGTCTGCACGTAGGCGGCGATGGGTTCGGGCAGCGGCAGGGCGTAGGTGTGCAGGCGCATGCACACGGGCGCGAAGAATGCGTCGGCGATGGTGAACTGCGTGCCGAAGAGCAGCGGCCCGCCGTGCTGGCGCAGCAGCCCGCCCCACATGTCCACCAGGCGCTGCACGTCGGCGCGCACGTCGGCGCGGTCGCGCCAGAGCAGGGCGCCCACGTCGGGCAGGTGGGCCTCGATGTTCATGGGGCAGGCGCCGCGCAGGGCGGTGAACCCGCTGTGCATCTCGGCGGCGATGCTGCGCGCACAGGCGCGGGCGGCAGGGTCCTGCGGCCACAGGCCCTTGTCCGGGTGCGTTTCCGCCGCGTACTCGGCAATGGCGAGCGTGTCCCAGACGGTGATTCCGCCATCCACCAGCACGGGCACCTTGCCGGTGGGGCTCACCGGCTGCAGGGTCTGCTTGAAGCGCGAGCCGGGCTCGAAGCTGTCGAAGCGCACGCGCACCTCTTCGAACGGGATGCCGGCTTCGCGCAGCAGCACCCACGGGCGCATGGACCAGGACGAGTAATTCTTGTTGCCGATGTAGAGCTGGAGCATGGTGCAGACCGCTGGAGGGAACAGAAGGGATGCCGATGCTAGGGGAGCCGGCGCCGCCTGCCAATGCCGTCTGGCCCCTGCATTGATACGCGGAGCGCATCAATGCGGAAATGGAACGCCGCCACGCGGGGCGTGGTGCGGGCAGGTGGGTGCGGCACAATCCGCCGCGGCCCCGCGCCCCCTTTTTCTTCCCGCCGTTTCCTCCTGTTGTCTGCGCCCTTGCGAGGGCGCGCCGTGCCGCCGGTGTCTTCCGCCTTTTCTGCGCCATTTTCCGGGCCCGCCCGGGCCCTGCGCCTCGTGCTGCTGTGCGTCCTGTCGTGCCTGCTGTGGCCGACCCTGGCGCTGGCCACCGCCGCTGCGGCTTCGGGCACCGTGCCGGCGGTGCTCGCCCTGCGGGATGGCGGGGTCGATCTTGTCCCGCACATGGAGGTGCTGGAGGATGCCGGCCGCCAGTGGGGGATCGACGATGTCCGCGCGCCAGGGCCGGCGGGCCGGTTCACACACCCCGAGAACCCGCTGCAGGGCGCCGAGGCCGACCGCGTGCTGTGGTTCCGCGTGCAGATGCGCCTGGCCGACCCGGCGGATGCCGCGCGCGAATGGCTGCTGGTCGTGCCCACTGTCTCCACGCATGAACTGCGCTTCTACGGACCGTTCGGCGCCGACGGGCGCGCACTGGCGCCCCCCGTGGTCACGGGCATGCGCCACCCGTGGGCGACGCGGCCGGCGGGCTCCGAGCAGATGGCCTGGCGCTTCCGCCTGCCGGACGCGCAGACCTACACGGCGTATTTCCGGGTGGAATCCACCTTCGCCCGCTTCTACGCCGCGAGGGCCTGGGACCTCGCGGCCTACCTGGAGGGCACGCAGGACAAGCGCATGTTCGACGGCGCCTGCTACGGCCTGCTGGCGGGGCTGCTGGTGTTCAGCCTCGCGATGCTGCTGGTGTTCCGCGAGGGGATCTATGCGTGGTATTCGCTCTCGTGCCTGTGCGCGCTGCTGGCCCTGGCCGGCTTCAACGGGCACACGCTGCGCTACCCGTTCGCGCACTGGCCGGCCGCGGCGGGGCTGACCTACGCGCTCGCGCCGCCCCTCTGGGCGATCTCCAAGCTGATGTTCGGGCGCCATTTGCTGCGCCTTGCGCACTATGCGCCGCGCCTGGACCGGCTGGTGCTGGCGCTGGTCGCCGCCCTGGCGGCGGCCACGGTGTACGGGTTCGCCGGCTCGCATCCGCTGTGGCTGTTCCGTGCGGTGCAGGCGTCGGTGATGGTCTCCACCGTGGTGCTGGCCGCAGGGGCGCTGATCGCGATGCGGCGGCGCTACTGGCCGGCCGTGTTCTATTGCATCGGCATCGTGGTGCTGCTGCTGGGGATCTGCGCCATCATCGTCGCAAGCTGGGGCTGGGTGGTGTGGACCCCCGGCCAGATGGACCTGACGCAGGCCGCGCTCGTGGCCGAATCGGTGGTGTTCGCGGCCGCGATGGCCTCGCGGGTGCGCATGCTGCGCGTGTCGGAGCAGGCCCTGGGCCAGCGCACGCGCGAGCTGGTCGAGGTGCTGGGCACCGATGCGCTCACCGGCGCCGCCAACCGCGCGGGCCTGGCGCGGCGTGCCGGCGCGGCGCTGGAGGCGGGCCAGCCGTTCGCGCTCATGCTGCTCGACCTCGACGGCTTCAAGGCCGTGAACGACACCCACGGCCACGCGGCCGGCGATGCGGTGCTGGTGGCCCTGGTGCAGCGCCTGCGTGCCACGCTGCGCGCCGATGACCTCGTGGCGCGCCTGGGCGGCGACGAGTTCGCCGTGCTGCTGGCCGGCGCTCCCCCGCGCGCGGCGCTCGCGGCCAAGGCCCGCGCCATGGCCCAGGCCGTGGCCGTGCCGCTCGACTTCGAAGGCCGCAGCCTGTCCGTGGGCCTCAGCGTGGGCATCGCCCGCACCCCGGACGACGGCCACACCCTGGAAGCGCTGCTGCGCGCCGCCGACACCGCCATGTACGCCAGCAAGCGCCGGGGCCCGGCCGACCGCGCCGAATCCTTCGCCTTCGCGAGCGACCTGGCGCCGCCGCATTGCCGGTGTCCTTGAAGTCTGAGGCGATTCGGGGTCAAGAGCGATGGCGGGGCGAGCGCTCCCGGGCCAGCGCAGGGCTTCACCCGTCAGAGGGCCGCGGAGCAGGCCACGCCAGCTGACGCCGCGGAACCGGCTCCGCCGGGCCGCTGGCGTCGTCCCCCTGGGGGGAAAACGCCGAAGCGGTCAAATTCCGAGAGCGATGGCGGGGCGAGCGCTTCCGGGCCAGCGCAGGGTTTCACCCGTCAGAGGGCCGCGGAGCAGGCCACGCCAGCAGACGCCGCGGAACCGGCTCCGCCGGGCCGCTGGCGTCGTCCCCCTGGGGGGAAGGCGCCGAAGGCGACTCAGGGGGGATCTCACTTCACCGGCCAGACCACCCCGTTGTCGTTCAGGATCGCGTCCAGCGGCAGGTCGTGCGGCTCGGGGTCGAAATCCTCCAGGAAGCCGTGCGTGAAGCCCAGGCCCACGGTGGTGGGCTGCGGCTGCAGCGTGGCCAGCGTGCGGTCGTAGAAGCCGCCGCCATACCCTAGGCGGTAGCCGCCGGGACCGTAGCCCACGCAGGGCACGAAGAGCAGGGTGGGCACGATGACCTCGGTGTCCTTGGGCTTGGGGATGCCGTAGGCGTCTTCCTCCATGGGGCAGCCGGGGTACCAGACATGGAAGGTGAGGGTCTTGTGTTCCTTGTTGACCACGGGCAGGCCGATGCGGCGGCGCTGGGGTTCGTCCAGCAGTTCGCCATCTTCCTTCCAGCGGTGCAGGGCGGGCAGGGGATCGAACTCGCCCTTGATCGGCCAATAGGCGCCGATGGAGATGTCCGGCCGGTCCACCAGCCAAATGCGCATCACGCGCTGCAGCAGGTCGGCCCGCTGTAGGCGGTCCGGCAGGTTCAGGCGTTCCTCGATCAATGCGCGTCGCAGGGCTGCTTTGTCCATCACATAATTCCCCAATGCAATTGCTCACGATTCTGACACCGCTGGTGGCCGCCGCCGTGTTCGCGGTCGCCACGCCGCCTGCCTTGGCGCAACAAAACCGGGGCGACGACGCCCTGCTGCAGATGCAGCAGGCCTACCGCAAGGGCGACCGCGCGCGGCTCGCCCAGCTGCTGCCCGACCTGCGCGGCCACGTGCTGGAGCCGTGGGGCGCCTACTGGGAACTGCGCGCGCGCCTCGACCAGGCCACCCCGCAGGAGGTGGCGGCCTTCCTGCAGCGCTTCGCGGGCACCTACCAGGAAGACCGGCTGCGCAACGACTGGCTGCTGCTGCTCGGCCAGCGGCGCGACTGGGCGCAGTTCAGCGAGCTGCACCCCCTCTACCGCATGAACGACGACCGCGAGGTGCGCTGCTACGCGCTGCTGGTGGACCAGATCAAGGGCAGCGCCCCGGCCGGCGCGGCCGACGAGGTGCTGCGCAACTGGTATGCGCTGCGCGAGGCCGACGACGGCTGCACGCATGCCGCGGCCGAATTCCTGGCCGACAAGCGCATCAACGCCATGGACGTGTGGCGCAAGGCGCGGCTGGCCGCCGAGGCCAACCGGGCGCGCGTGACCCGCAATGCGGTGGAGATCGTGGCGCCCGATGCGCTGCCGATGCTGCGCGAGGTGTTCGATGCGCCGGTCAAGTTCCTCGCCGGCCGTGCCACGGCGCCGGGCCGCGTGCGGCAGGAGCTGGTGGTGCTGGCCCTCATCAAGATGGCGATGGCCGACCATGCCGCCGCCGCGCGGCTGCTGGATGCCAAGTGGGGCGTGCAGCTCAGCCCCGAGGAGCGCAACTGGGTCTGGGGCGTGATCGGCAAGCAGGCGGCCATCGCGCTCTCGCCGGACGCCATGGGGTATTTCGGCAACGTCACCAAGGATGGCGACCTGAACGACGACATGCTGGGCTGGAAGGTGCGCGCCGCTCTGCGCGCCGGCCAGTGGAAGGTGGTGGCCCGCGCCATCGACGCCATGGGCCCGGCGGCCCGCCAGGACAGCACCTGGACCTACTGGCGCGCCCGGGTCCACCTCTCCAACCGCCCGGGCGACGAAGACCGCGCCAAGGCACGCGAACTGCTCGAGCGCATCGCCGGCCCCGGCGGCTTCTACGAGCAGCTGGCGCTGGAGGAACTGGGCCAGCGTGTCACCGCTCCGCTCGCGCCCCTGCCGCCCACGGCGGAAGAGAAGGCGGCGGCGCGCGCCAACCCGGGCTTCGTGCGCAGCCTCTACGCCATCGGGCTGGGGCTGCGGCACGAGGGCGTGCGCGAGTGGAACTACACCGCCAACCTGCACACGCCGGGCGGCCTGGGCGACCGCGAGCTGCTGGCCGCCGCCGACCTCGCCTGCCAGCGCGAGATCTGGGACCGCTGCATCAACACCAGCGAGCGCACCAGGGCCGTTGCCGACATGTCGCAGCGCTTCCCGATGCCGTTCCGCAGCGCCGTCGTGGCACGCGCGCAGTCCATCGGGCTGGACCCGGCCTACGTGTACGGCCTCATCCGGCAGGAGAGCCGCTTCATCATGGACGCCCGCTCGGGCGTGGGGGCCTCGGGGCTGATGCAGGTCATGCCCGCCACGGCGCGCTGGACGGCGCGCAAGATCGGCATGACCGGCTTCACGCCCGAGCAGATCAACGACCGCGACACCAACATCGCCATCGGCACGGCCTACCTGAAGCTCGCGCTCGACGATTTCGACGGCTCCATGCCCATGGCCGCCGCGGCCTACAACGCGGGGCCCGGCCGGCCGCGCAACTGGCGCAACGGGCCGGTGCTCGATGCCGCGATCTGGGCCGAGAACATCCCGTTCGCCGAAACGCGCGACTACGTGAAGAAGGTGCTCTCCAACACCACGATGTACGCGGCCATCCTCACGGGCCAGCCCCAGTCGCTCAAATCGCGCCTGGGCACGGTGGGCCCGCGCGACGCCGCCACGCCGGACCCGAGCCGCGAGCTGCCGTGAAGTCCATGCCCCGGGGAGTGGGGCGCAGGGCGATCGCATCCGAATCCTCGGCCCGCAAGCAATGAGAGAAACTCCAGCAGCGCACCCGCCGCCACGAAGGGGTGGGATGCGATGGCCTGGACAGCCCAGTGATTCGCTATTTATTTGATAGCAAATAAACGAGGTTTTCCGCCGGCATGGAGGCGAAACCACTGGATTGCCGATATCCAGCCCAATGCATGCCGGACTGGGGCACCGCCCTTTGCCGGGCGCGATCTTCAGGGCTTGGTGGTGGGGCAGCCCGGTATCTGCGCCGCTTCCGTGCATTCCGATGGGATGTTTTCAAAGACGATCCCCGGGCTGACATAGACCTTGTTGGCTTGCACGGGCGGGTCGAGTTGCCAGTCGATTCCGCTGCCGCCCGAAAGATCGACCACCTTGCTTTCCCCAAGCAACTCTTTGGGGTCCACCCGGTACAGGCGGACGATGGCTGGATCCCTCTGGTCGTAATGCACGATGCGCTGCCATAGCGATGCATCGTAGATCTCCAGCCGATAGACAGAGTGGGGGCTGTTGTAGGTCATGAAAAGCGTTGGCCTGGTCGCATGCCAGCCCAACACCACGCAGGCATTCAATGCCAGGCACCAGACGATGCAGGGCACGTTCTTGAGATCGGACAGTTTCATCACCACTCCAACTTGATCGGAAAAGGAAGGCGCAGGCGGTGTACGTCGGAGACGACCATGAAATCCCCGCCTCGGCCATGCAGCGCACGCCATTGCCTGAAATGCTGGTTCTGCACCAAATAACTCTGGCGGCTTGCCTCGTCGGCGTCGGCGTACATCCATTGCGCATCGATGGGGATGTCCAGGGCGGACCGAGGGCTGCGCTTCACACCACGCGGTCCCCAGAAGCCCAGCGGCTGCGACAGGAAGGAATCGTCGTTGAAGTCATAGGAGTCGCGCAGGTAGAAGCCCAACTCGTCGATTGCGATGGCGGCCCTGTATGGCCCCTTGGGCGTCACCAGGCCCGACACCGCGATCTTGAGCGTCGCCTCGCCCATGGCGCCATAGAAGTCGTCCATGGGGTCGGTGAAGCGGCCTACGTTCAGAAAATTCACTTGGCAGGTGTCGTCCAAGACCTTGGCCGGCTGGTCCAGGTTGCCGAAACGCCAGGGCCGGGCACGTCCCCCTGTTTGTCGTGTGACCTTACTCTGCAGCTCCACCATTGCGGCAGGACTGTGCCATTGCGCCTGCAATCTCGACACCGCGGCCTGCACACGGGCAAAGCCCAATGCCCATCCCATGGTGACCGTGTTTTCTTCCAGTTGCCACGCAGGCAGTTGGTGTAGCTCGTTTGGCGACTGGCTGCGCTTTATCGGCCGACTGATCGCGAACCCCGCCCCTCTGAACCACCGGTCCATCAACGCTGCCGCCACCGGCCACCCCAGGCGCGAGCGCATCACGCCCGGAATGTCATCGAGCTGGAAGCGCCGGGTCTTGGGCGGCAATTTCTTTTCGAGTTCCGCGCGCGTGCGCTCCCTGTCCACATGGACGATATCGTTCACTGGCCTCTCCCCCCGCTTGGGTTTCCTCGTTTTTACGGGACCGGATTCTCAAGGGAAAAGCGGCCGGGCACGGAGAGAAGTCACGGTTTTTTGGTGACTACGGGTAACGTTTGAGCCGATGAGGCGGGCGCCGGCGGGGAGCCCTGCGCGGCGCCGTGCCCGAGCCTGTCTGGCTGCTCTAGGGGGCCATCGGGTTGGATGTGGATGCGATTGCCCTGTGGCGGGGTATAGATTGCTATGAAAATAATAGCGAACTATTCAATGGATCCGGCGGCATGGAGCCGATATGGCTCCAAGCCAGGATCCGATGCCCCGTCAGGCGACGTCATCGCCCCGCGGCGGCGCCTTGCGCCCGGTGAGCATGGCCCGCACGAGGTTCTCGCGCTGTTCCAGGCTGGTCCAGGCCACACCGGCCACGTGCAGGGCGGCCAGGCCCAGCAGCGTCCAGCCCAGGCCTTCGTGCAGCAGCGCGAGCCAGCCGTAGCCCCAGAACATGTCGGTGGTGTAGAGCCAGCCCGTGAAGCCCAGTAGGGCGATGCAGGCCAGCAGCGCCACCACCATCCAGCCGCCCAGGGGGTTGTGGCCCAGGTGGCGCGGCGCCCGGCCCTGGCCCACGGCGCGCGCATAGGCCCAGGTGGCGCGCGGGCCCCGCACGAACTGCGCGAAGCGCGCGTACCGCCCGCCCGCGAAGCCCCAGGCCGTGCGCGCCACGGCGATGGCCAGCGCCGCATAGCCGAGGTTCTCGTGCAGCGGGCCCAGCCGGCTGCGCGTGATCCAGGCCGCGGCCACGGCGGCCACCAGCGACCAATGCAGCAGCCGCACGGCCGCATCCCAGATGCGCAGCCCCGGGGCCGGCGGCGGCGCCTCGGGGGGCTTATTTTTCTTCAACGCGTTCCAGCGTCTTGGGATCGAAGAAGGCTTCCACGCGCTTGCCCTGCGGGTCCTTGCCGTAGACCTCGTAGCAGGTGGTGGTCTTTTCCATGCGGCGCACGGTCCAGCCTTCCTTGGTGAGCTTCTCGTGCAGCTCGGTGTGCGGGCGCCATTCGGCCTTCTCGCGCGCGGGGCACTGCACGTCGCCGTGGGCCCAGGCGCCGGAGGCGGCCAGGGCGAGGATCGCGGCCGTGGCCGCGCGCAGCAGGGGGAGTGGTCTCATGGGGGCTCCTTGGAAGGGTTGGGAAGAAAAGGAAAAGAAGGACGGCGCGGCGGCTCAGGTGCGCGCCCAGCGGCGCAGCAGGTTGTGGTACACGCCCGTGAGCTGCAGCAGGCGTGGGTCGGAAGCCTCCACCAGGGGGGTGAGGCGCTGGATGGACTGGTCCAGGTCGAACAGCAGGGTGCGCTCGCCTTCGTCCGCCACGAGGCTTTCGATCCAGAGGAAGGAGGCGATGCGCGCGCCGCGCGTGACGGGCGTCACGCGGTGCAGGCTGGTGGAGGGGTAGAGCACCAGGTCGCCGGCTTCGAGCTTCACGCTCTGTACGCCGAAGGGGCCTTCGATCTCCAGCTCGCCGCCGTCGTATTCGCCGGGCTCGGCCAGGAAGAGCGTGGCCGAGACGTCGGTGCGCATGGGCTGCAGCGTGCCGGGCAGGTGCATGACGGCGCTGTCCACATGGGCGCCGTAGGTGCCGCCGTCGGCATAGCGGTTGAACTTCGGGGGGTAGATCGTGCGCGGCAGCGCGGCGGAGACGAAGGTCGGGTGCTGCCCCAGCGCGCGCAGGATGCGGTGGCCCAGCTCCACGGCGAGGGGGCTGCCGTCCTCCAACTGCTGGTTCTGCTTCACGGCCCGTGCCAGCGTGCCGGCCGTGGCGGCGCCGCCCTGCCAGGCCGCGGCGTCGAGCCGCTCGCGGAAATGGCGCACTTCGTCCTTGTCCAGGAGGCGGTCGATGGTGATCAGCATGGCGTGTCGTCGGAAGGGAAAAGGAAGAAAGGCGGCGGCTGGGCCACCAGCGCGCCGGGCCCGATGTCGGCCACCGTGGCGCAACCGGCCAGGGCCATGCAGGCCTGCAGTTCCTCGGCCAGCAGTTGCAGCATGTGGGCCACGCCGAGCGCGCCGGCCACCGCCAGCGCATAGACCTGCAGCCGGCCCACGAGCACGGCATCGGCGCCCAGCGCCAGCGCCTTGAAAACGTCGGTGCCGCTGCGGATGCCGCCATCGAACAGCACGGGGAACGCGGCGCCCACGGCTGCGCGCACGGCCGGCAGCATCTGCAGCGTGGCGGGCGCGCCGTCGAGCCCGCGGCCGCCGTGGTTGGAGACGACGATGCCGGCCGCGCCGCGTGCCTGCAGCGCGCGGGCGTCGTCCGGGTGCTGCACGCCCTTGACCCACACGGGCAGGCGCGACTGCGCGAGCAGCCAGTCCAGGTCGTCCCAGGTGGGGGCGGCGTGCATGGCGTGGAAAACGCGGCCCTGGCCCGGCGCAGGCGGCGGCAGCTCGGTGGGCGCGCAGCCGGCGAGGTTCGCGGCGGTGCAGTCGGCCGGCATGCAGAAGCCCGCCTCCAGCGCGCGGCGGCTCGCGGTCTGGATGGCGGCGTCCAGCGTGACGACGATGGCGCGGTAGCCCGCGGCCTCGGCACGCCTCAGCAGGCCGAGCGTGTCGTCCCGCCGGGGCTGGAAGTAGAGCTGGAACCAGCGCGGCGCGGGCCCGCAGGACTGCGCGATGGCCTCCAGCGGCTGCGACGAGAGCGTGCTCGCGATGAGGCAGGTGCCCGTGGCGCCGGCCGCGCGCGCGGTGCCCAGCTCGCCCAGCGGATGGGCGAGCCGCTGGAAGGCCACGGGCGCGAGCGCGATCGGGTGCTCCCAGGCCTCGCCGCCCACGGTGGCGCGCAGGTGCCCGTGGCGCACGTCGCGCAGCAGCCGCTGCGGCACGGCCCAGGCCGCGAAGGCGCGGGCATTGGCGGCCACGGTCAGGTCGTGCCCGCTGCCGCCCGCCACGTAGGCGAGCCGGGCCGCGTCCAGGTGGCGCGGCGCGAGCAGCGCATAGTCGATCGCGTTGTGCACGCCGGGCGGGATGCGCTCCGGTGCGGAGGGGGAAGGGGCGGGGCTCATCGATGGATGTCTGGGGGGCGTGGGCGCGCCGCGGAAAAAGCGAATGCCGGGCAGAGCCCGGCATTGGATCAGACCGCGGTCGCCGTTGCCAGCGCCGGCATCAGAACTCGTAGTCGAGCGTGACGCGCACCGCGCGGCCGTCGCCCTTGTAGAGGAACGAGCCCGAGCGGTAGACGGCCGTGTAGTAGTCCTTGTCGGTGGCGTTCAGCACGTTCAGGCGGACGTCGGCGTGCTTGTTGATGCGGTAGGACGCGAACAGGTCGTACACCGTGAACGACGGCACCGGCTGCGAGCAGACGCCGTTGCTGTAGCCCGCGCCCGTGTCGGGCTGGCCGCCGCAGCGCTTGCTCTCGCGGCGCGCGGTGGCGCCGAGGGCGATGGCCGGCGTGATCTGGTACTTGCCCTGCACCGAGAACGAACGGTCGGCGAAGTTGGACAGCGGCAGGCCCACGTTCGTGGCCGTGGCGGACTTCAGCACCTTGGACTTCATGAAGGCCATGCCGGCCTGCACGGTGAACTGGCTCGTCACGTTGCCCACGAGGCCGAATTCGACGCCGCGCACGCGGTTCTTGCCGGTGTTGAAGGTGCCCACGGAGTCGTAGTTGGCGCCTTCCATCACGTCGGACTTGGTGGTCTGGAACGCGGCGGCCGTGAACAGCAGCTTGTCGTCCAGCAGGTTCCATTTGGTGCCGATCTCGAAGTTGCGCGAGGTCTCGGGCTTGGCGCCCGCGGCGTTGCCGTTGTAGACCACGAGGCCGCCGTAGCCGCTGCTGGTGCCGGTGTCGGATTCGCCGCCGTTGATGTCCTGCGCGGAGCCGAAGCTCGCGTAGACCATGCCCATCGGGTTGATCTTGTAGGAGATGCCCAGGTGGCCGTTCAGCAGCGTGTCGGTGTAGCTGTAATTGCCGGTCTGCGCGGCCGTGGTGGCGTTGCGCGTGACGAGGCTGAAGTCGGTGTAGTCGGCGCGCACGCCGCCGAACACGGTCCACTTGTCCGTCAGGTCCACGGTGTCCATGGCGCTGAGCGCGAAGCTCTTGACCTGCCAGTCGTTGGCCCACTGCGTCTGCGCGATGCGGCGGCCCATGACCGAGTTCAGGCCCGGGGTGATGGCGCCCGTGGGGCCCGACAGGCAGAACGCCGTGTTGGCGCCCGCGCCGGCCTGGGTGCGGCAGTTGAACGCGCCCGTGTTGGTGACGGCGTAGTTGCCGCGCTTGACCTGGTGGTCGGTGTATTCGAGCCCGAAGATGAATTCGTTCTTCTTGCCGGCGATCTGCGTGTCCCACCGCAGGTTGGTCTGGTGCGCGAAGTACTTCACTTCCTGCCAGCCGTTGTGCGTGCTGAGCGAGGCGCTCGCGAACGGCGCGCCCGTGCTGGTGTAGCGCGTGCCGCCCGAGGCGCCGGTGACCACGTAGCCGTTCTCCGACTGGCCGTAGCGCGTGAGGCTGGTGAGGGTCTTGTCCGGGGCGATCTTCCACTTGATGCGGGCGGTGAGCGCGTCCACGTCGGAGTTCTGGAAGTCCTGGTCCTGCGCGTAGACCGGCACGCCGTTGGCCGGGAAGCGGTTGGGCACGGTGCCCACGAGGTAGCTGCCGAGGTCGGGGTGCTTGTCCTTGGCGCGCAGGCCGTAGTAGTCGAGCGTCACCGACAGGGTGGGGTCCACTTCCCACAGGCCCGACAGCGCGAGGCCGTCGCGGCGGCGCTTGGAGGGGTCGCGGTCCGGCACGCCTTCGTTGCTGGTCAGTGCGTTGGCGCGCAGCGCGAACTGGTCGGTGAAGCCCTTGTTCACGTCCAGCGTGGCGCGGCGGTAGTGGTCGGTGCCCGCACCCACGGAGATGCGCGAGAAGTCGTAGTCGAGCGTGGCCTGCTTGGTGATCGCGTTGATCGCGCCGCCGGCCGAGCCGCGGCCCGCGAACGTGGAGTTCGGGCCCTTGGTGATCTCGAGCTGCTCGATGGCGAAGCTCTCGCGCGTGGTCATGCCGGGGTCGCGCAGGCCGTCCACGAACACGTCGCTGCGCGCTTCCTGGCCGCGGATGATGTAGCGGTCGCCGAAGGCGTTGCCGTTCTCGCCCGTGCCCAGCGTGATGCCGGGCTGGGCCGCGAGGATCTGCTTCAAGTCGGTGAAGCCGGAGTCGTCGATGGCGGCCTTGGTCACCACCGAGATGGTCTGGGGCGTTTCCGCCAGCGGACGCGTGTGGCGCACGTCGGCGGAAGTCTTGGCCTTGTAGGGCGCGCCGACTTCGGCATTGGGATTCGGGTCGATGGCCTGTTCCTGCACGGTCACCGTGGGCATGGTGCGGGTGTCGGCGGCGGGGGCCGTCTGTGCCAGCGCGGCCAGCGGCAGCAGCGCCATGGTGGACAGGCCGGCGGCAGCCATGCCTTCGCCGAGGCGCAGGCTGCGGGGTTTCTTGATCGCGCTGGTGTGTTTCATATTGTGTGGATGGCAAAAAACGGTCGCAATTATTGATGCGAATCACTCTTGTTCAGTTGCCATGCCTGCGGAAAGTGATCCGCATCGCCCCCTGTCGAGCGCTGTCCTGTCGGCTCTGCGCAACACATTCTTCAGTGCGGAAAGATTGCGCCGGCCATCGGGGCCGGCTGGCGCGGGCCCGGGCGTTCTCGGGGCCTGGCAGGCCCGCGCGGGGCCGGGGCCGGTGCAGCTCAGGCGTTGTGCAGCATGTCGCCGTCGCGCGTGGCGGCCCCGCTGCGCAGCAGGTCCTGCACCAGGGCGTCCTGCCAGTCCGCGCGGGGCTGGCCGGCGAAATGGCCCGCGTGCAGCGTGCCGAAATAGGGCGTGGCCAGCGCCCAGGCGTGGAGCCGGTCCAGCGGCACGCTCTGCCATTCGAGCAGCTTGTACTTGAGCAGCACCTTCGCGGCGTAGAGCGCGTGCCGTGCCGGGTCGCGCACGTAGCCGTCGAGGCGGCGGCGCGCGGTGTCCAGCGCGCGGCCGACGTCCGTGAACACCCCGCCGTGCCCCGGCACCACGGTGCGCGGCGCGAGGGCGGAGATCAGGTCCAGCGTGGCGGCCACGTCGTCGAAGGCGTGCTCGCCCTCCAACTCCGGGAAGACCACGCCGAAGCCGTTCTCCCAGAGCGCATCGGCCGAGAGCAGCACGCGGTATTCCGGCTCGAACAGCACCACGGAGTGCGTGTCGTGGCCGGGCGCGGCATGCACCTGCCAGTCGTGCGCGCCCAGGCGCACGGTGCTGCCGGGCGCGAGCACGCCGTCCATGCGGAAAGGCGGGCAGTCCTGCCCGGTGGGGGTGTAGCTGAGGGCTTCGGGGTTCCACGTGCGCACGTGCGCAGCCTGCCCGGGCGGGACGAGCGTGCGCGCCGCGGGCCACGCCTGCTGCAGCGCCGCGTTGCCCCCGCAATGGTCGCTGTGCAGGTGGGTGTTGGCGATCAGAGAGAGCGGCCGGCCCGCCAGCGCCGCGCCCACCAGCGCCACCGTCTGCGGTGCGTGGGCGCAGTAGCCCGTATCGACGATCGCGGCGCCGTCCCTGTCACCGTCACCGTCCACGCCCAGGCAGAGGATGTTGTTGGCGGAGAGCCAGCCGCGCTCCAGCACCACGGTGCCCGGCGGCAGGCGCGGCGCGGCGGTGCCGACGGGTTGGGGTGGGGGGATGTGCATGGGAAGACGTTCCTGCCGCCGCGCCCGCCCGGCCCTGGCAGGGCCGCCGTGGGCCGGGGGGCTCCGCGCTCATGGCGCAAAGTATGGCACCGGCTACCGCCGTCCATCCATCCGGCGCAACCCTTCGCGCCCTGGCGGCGCAGCCCGTCGCCCGGCGCTGGCCCGCAGGGCCCGGGAACGCGACAGTGGCCTGCCGCGTCGTTGCGCTTCACCAGGAAATCCCATGACCTTCGTCGTCTCCATGCTCCGGGCCACGCCTGCCTGGGTCTTCGTCTTGCTGGCCGTGCTGACCGGGCTGGGCCTGCGGCAGGCGCGCCCGTTCCGCACGCCCCTGTGGCGGGCCCTGCTGCTGCCGGCTTTCCTGGCGGCTTTCTCTCTGTACGGGATGGCGGTGGCCCACCGCGGGCAGCCCGCCGCCTGGGCCGCCTGGGCCGTCGCGGCGGTGGCCGCCGCGGCCGCCGTGCTGTCGCGGCCCGCGCCCGCCGGCCTCCGCTTCGACCCGGCGGACGCGGTCTTCCACGGGCCCGGGAGTTTCCGGCCGCTGCTGCTGATGCTCGGCATCTTCTGCACCAAGTACACCGTGGCCGTGGTGCTGGCCTTGCAGCCGGCGATGGCGCACCACCCGGTGTTCGCCACCGCGACCAGCCTGCTCTACGGCATCTTCACGGGGGTCAGCGCGGGACGGGCGCTGCACCTGTGGGACCTGTGGCGGTCCGCGCGCGGCGGCGCGCTACCGGACGGGGCCTGAGGGGGGGTCAGAACGTCACGCCCGCGCAGAGGATGACGTTCGCATAGGGCGTGCACTCGCCGGTCCGCACCACGGCGCGCGCACCGCGGGTGAGGCGCTTGAATTCCTCGTGGGACAGGGCCTGTGGCGCCACGGGCAGCGCGGCGGCCCACGCGGGCAGGGCCCCGCCCGCGCGCTCCATCGCCTCGGTGGCGACGAGCGCCCGCTCCACCTGCATCTCCGAGAGCACGGCGCGCAGCACGTCGGCCACCGCCGGCAGGCCGGGGGTGACGGCCAGGTCGATGCGGCGCGGGCCCTCGGGGATGGGCAGGCCGGCGTCGCCGATGACGAGCATGTCGCCATGGCCGAGCGTGGCGATGGCGTGGGAGAGTTCGGCGTGCAGCAGGGCGGTGCGTTTCATGCGGTGCGGCTCCAGTCGGGGGGCAGGGGGCTGGCAAGGGTTTCGGCGAGCGTGGGGATGGAGGGCTGCGCGCCCGGGCGCGTGACGCACAGCGCGGCGGCGCGGATGCCCGTCTGCACGGCCAGGTCGAGCGATTCGCCGCGCGCCAGCGCCACGGTGAGCGCGCCCAGGAAGGTGTCGCCCGCGGCGGTGGTGTCCACGGCCTGCACGCGCAGGCCCGGGTGGTGGCGGCAGCCGTCGCTGTCGCTGGCCACGGCGCCGGCGGCGCCGAGCGTCACGACCACGCGGCGCGGGCCGCGCGCGCGCAGCAGCCGGGCCGCGTGGGCGGCGTCGTCGGGCGTCTCCACGTCGCAGCCGGCGAACAGCGCGGCCTCGACCTCGTTGGCCACGAGCGTGTCCACCAGCGGCCAGAGCGCGTCCGGCATGGGCTGCATGGGCGAGGGGTTGAGCACCACGGGGCAGGCCAGCCGCTGCGCCAGCCCGGCGGCGGCCACCACCTGGGCGAGCGGCACCTCGAACTGCAGCAGCAGGTTGCTGGCGCCCTGCAGCACCGCGCCCAGGGCCGCGCTGTCGAGCTGGAAGCGGCCGTTGGCGCCGGCCACCACGACGATGCGGTTCTGCGCCGTGGCGTCCACCGTGATGGCGGCCACGCCGGTGGGCGCGGCGGGGTCGGTCTGCACTTCGGCGTGGCCGATGCCGTCGGCCTCCAGCGCAGCGCGCAGTGCCTGGCCGTGCGCGTCGTTGCCCACGCGGCCCAGCAGCTGCACGCGGGCTCCCTGGCGGGCGCAGGCCACGGCCTGGTTGCCGCCCTTGCCGCCGGGGATGTGGTCCAGCGATTCGGCCATCACGGTCTCGCCCGCGCCGGGGGCGCGCGCCACGCGCAGCACGATGTCCATGTTGAGGCTGCCCACCACGGCGATGCGCGGAGCGTCCGCGGAAGCGGTGGGGGCGGAAAAGGCGTGCGGTTCGGTCATGCGGGAATCGGGGGAAGGGGGCGGCCGCGCGCGGCCGCCGGGGGGGCACCGGCGGTCGCGAAGACCGCGGTGGAGGCACGCAGCCTCAGCTCGGGCTGCAGCAGCACCTGGCGCTGCTCGCGCCGCGCGCCGTCGATGCGTTCGAGCAACATGTCCACGGCGAGCGCGCCGATCTGTTGCTTGGGCTGGGACACGGTGGTGAGCGGCGGGCTGGTGAAGGCGGCGAGTTCGATGTCGTCGAAGCCCACGACCGACAGCGCCTCGGGCACGCGCACCCCGCGTTCGTGGGCCGCGCAGAGCGCACCGATGGCCATGAGGTCGTTGCCCACGAACACCGCCGTGGGCGCCCGGGCAGAAGCCAGCACGGCCTGCATGGCCTCGTAGCCGCCCTGGCTGGTGAAGTCGCCGTGCCAGAGCAGGCCGTCCGCGCCCACGCCGGCCTCGGCCAGCGCATCGCGCCAGCCGGCGATGCGCTGTTCGCTGGGCGCCAGGCCCGCGGGCCCGCCGATGCAGGCGATGCGCCGATGGCCCAGCCACAGCAGGTGCCGCGTGGCGAGCATGCCGCCCTGGCGGTGCGCGGTCTCTACCAGGTCGCAGGGCTGCTCGGGCACCTCGATCTCGCGGTCCACCAGCACGGTGGGCACGCCCAGGCCTTCGAGCTGCCGCGCCAGGGTGGCGTCCTGCCCCGTGGAGACGACGATCAGCCCGTCGATGCGCCGCTCGGCCAGCACCTGCAGGTACGAGCCCTGGCGGTGCGCCTCGTCGTGCGTGTTGCACAGGATCAGGTTGTAGCCCGCGCCGAAGCAGCGGTTCTCGACGCTGTGCACCACTTCCGCGAAATACGGGTTGGAGCTGTTGGGGATCAGCATCCCCAGCGTGCGCGTGTGGTTGCTCTTGAGGCTGCGGGCGATCGCGCTGGGCACGTAGCCCAGGTCGCGCACGGCCGCCTCCACGCGGGCGCGGCCCTCGTCGCTCACGTGGCGCGTGCCGTTGATCACATGGGAGACGGTGGTGACGGAGACACCCGCCTGCCGGGCCACGTCCTTGATGGTCGCCATGCTTGGGGCGCCGGCGTCAGACGGCCGCGCGGCGCTGCCGCAGCGTGTCGATGATGACGGCGGCCACGATCACGCAGCCGGTGATGATGCGCTTGCTCGGCTCGCTCGCGCCGATCTGCGCGAGGCCCGCTTCGAGCACGGCGATGATGAGCACCCCGAAGGCCGTGTTCACCACCGAGCCGCGTCCGCCCATGAGGCTGGTGCCGCCGATCACCACGGCGGCGATCACCTGCAGCTCCATGCCGGCGCCGGCATTGGGGTCGGCCGCCTCGAGGCGCGCCGACTGCATGAGGCCCGCCAGGCCGGCCAGCAGGCCGGTGAGGGCGAACACCGCGATGCGGATGGGGCGCGGGTCCACGCCGGCCAGGCGCATGGCTTCCTCGTTGGTGCCGATGCCGACCATGCAGCGCCCGAACACCGACCGCGAAAGCACCAGCTGCGCCACCACCACGATGAGCAGCGCCACGCCGAACGCCACCGACACGCCGGCCACCACGGGCGCGGCCAGCCAGGAGATCGCATCGCCCACGTACTGGGTGCGCGAATCCGTCACCAGGTAGGCGCTGCCGCGCACGGCCTCCAGCATGCCCAGCGAGACGATGAACGAGGGCAGCCGCCATGCCACCGATACGGCGCCCGTGATGGTGCCGCAGACGAGGCCGGTGGCCAGCGCCAGCGCCGCGGCGGCGGGCACGCTCCAGCCCCACTGCAGGATGGCCGCGGCCGAGGTGGCGGCCGCCAGCGCCATCACCGAACCCACCGACAGGTCGATGCCCGCGATGATGAGCACGAAGGTCATGCCCACCGCCATCACGGCCAGCGCGGGGATCTCGTTGGCGATGGTGACGAAGGTGTCCACGCTCCAGAAATATTCGGAGAGCCACGAGAACAGCGCCACCATGCCGATCAGCACGGCGGCGAGGCCCAGGTAGGTGCCCAGCTGCGTGCGCCAGAGCGGCGCGGCGGGCGCGGCGGGGGCGGTGGGATGGGGGGTGGGTTGGGCGGTGGTCATGCGGGGGCGGAAGAAGAAGTGGGGGCGGAACCGGCGGCGGCGGGATCCGTGTCGGAGAACGCGGCGGCCAGCAGCGACTGCTCGGTCCATTCGCCGCGCTCGAACACGGCGACCAGCCGGCCGCCGCTCATCACGCCGATGCGGTCGGCCATGGCCATGAGTTCGCGCAGGTCGGACGACACCATCAGCAGCGCGCGGCCTTCGGCGGCCATGCGGTCGAGTTCGGCATACAGGTCGGCGCGCGCGCCCACGTCCACGCCGCGCGTGGGCTCGTCCAGCAGCAGCACGCGGCCGTCGCGGTGCAGCCACCGTGCGAACACCACCTTCTGCTGGTTGCCGCCCGAGAGCTGGCCCACGGGCTGCTCCGGGCCGCGGCAGCGCACGCGCAGCGTGCGGATGAAGCCCTGCACCACGGCGCTCTCGTGCGCGCGGCGCAGCCAGCCGCCGCGCGAGACGGCCGAGAGATCGGAGAGCGTGGCGTTCACGCGGATCGGCTGGGTGAGCAGCAGGCCCTGCGATTTGCGGTCCTCGCTCACCAGGCCGATGCCGGCGGCGATGGCCGCCAGCGGCGAGCGGAAGCCGCGCGCGTAGGTGCGGCCGCCGGTGCTGCCGGGGTGTTGGTTTGATATTGTTTTTGTAGCAATCTTTTCAATGGATCCGGCGGCATGGAGCCCCTGGGGCTCGGAATCGTTCGCCAGCGTCAGGCTGCCCCGGTCGGCGCGGTCGGCGCCGAACAGCAGGCGCAGCAGCTCGGTGCGGCCCGAGCCCACCAGCCCCGCGATGCCAAACACCTCGCCCGCGCGCAGCGTGAGGCTCACGTCCTGCACGGCGGTGCCGCGGCCGATGCCGTCCACGCGCATCACCACGGGGCCGGCCGCGCGGCGCGGGCGGTGCTCCAGGTCGCTCACGGCGCGGCCCACCATGCGCTGCACGAGGTCGGCCTCGGTGAGCCCGGCCATGGGGCGCGCATCCACGAGCGCGCCGTCGCGCAGCACGGCCACGCGGTCGGCGATGCGGCGCAGCTCTTCGAGCCGGTGCGATACGTAGATGATCGCCACGCCGCGCGCCGTGAGCCGCGCGATCTGCTCGAAGAGATAGTTCGTCTCGCGCGGCGTGAGCATGGCCGTGGGCTCGTCCAGCACGAGGATGCGTGTGTCGTCCTGCAGGTTGCGCGCGATCTCCACCATCTGCTGCTGGCCGATGCCCAGCCGCGCCACCGGCGTGGCGGGGTCGATGCCGGTGAGACCGATCTTGGCGAGCTGCGCGCGCGCCGCGCCGTGCAGCGCGTTGCGGCGCAGCCAGCCCAGGCGGTGCGGCAGCCGGCCCATGAAGAGGTTCTCGGCCACGGTCAGCGTGGGCACGAGGCCCAGCTCCTGCATGACCATGCGCACGCCCTGGCGCTCCGCGTCGCGGCGCGACAGGGGGGCGTAGGGCTCGCCCGCCAGGCGCAGGCCGCCGCGCGTGGCCGGCTCCAGCCCGCAGAGGATCTTGGAGAGCGTGCTCTTGCCCGCCCCGTTCTCGCCGGTGAGCGCGAGCACCTCGCCGGCGTGCAGCGACAGCGTCACGCCGTGCAGCACGGTGGTGGTGTGGTAGTCCTTGCCCACGCCCAGCATCTCGAGCAGGGGCGGGGGCACGGGCGTGGGAGCGGCGGTGTGCGGAGGGAGGTCGGCCACGGTGAGCTAAGCCCGGAGGAAGGAGGGGGCCGCACGGCGCGCGGCGGTGCGGAAAGCGGGA
This sequence comes from Paracidovorax konjaci, assembly GCF_900112675.1. GTDB lineage: Bacteria > Pseudomonadota > Gammaproteobacteria > Burkholderiales > Burkholderiaceae_C > Paracidovorax > Paracidovorax konjaci. Next base: position 350,982 of record NZ_FOMQ01000006.1, read on the forward strand.
AAAGCGGGGAGAAGTGGGAAAAGGGCAGCGGCAGGCCGGGGCGGGCGGCGCCGGAGCGTGCCGCCCGCAGCCCGCCCGCTGGCCCGGTCACTTGGCGGCGGAGCCCTTGGTGACCAGCACCACGTCGGTCTTGACCTCGGCGGGCAGCTGGGCCTGCGGCGTCTTGGCGGACAGCGCCTTCAGGGCCATCTCGATGCCGAACACTGCCTGCTTGGCGGCGTACTGGTCGGCCGTGGCGAGCACGCGGCCATCGGCCAGCATGGGCTTGATGGCGTTGATGTTGTCGTAGCCCACCACCTGCACCTTGCCGGCCTTGCCGGCGGCCTTCACGGCGGCCACGGCGCCCAGCGCCATGCTGTCGTTGCCGGCCAGCAGCGCCACCAGGTCGGGGTGCTCGCGCAGCATGCCCGCGGCCACGGTGTTGCCCTTCTCGATCTCCCACTGGCCGGACTGCACGCCCACCACGGTGATGTTCGCGGCCTTCATCGCGTCCTGGAAGCCCAGCGTGCGCTGCTGCGCATTGAAGGTGGTGGACACGCCTTCGATGATCCCCACCTTGTCGCCAGCCTTCAGCGACTTGGCGAGGTGGTCGCCCACGAGCTTGGCGCCCAGGCGGTTGTCGGGGCCGACGAAGGGCACGTTCAGGCTCTTTTCCTTGAGCGCGTCGGTGTCCAGGCGGTTGTCGATGTTGACCACCAGGATGCCCTTGTCCACCGCGGCCTTCACGGCCGGCACCAGCGCCTTGGAGTCGGCCGGTGCGAGCACGATGGCGCTCACCTTCTGGGCCACGGCCTGCTCGATCATCTTGATCTGCGCGGCGGTGTCGGTCTCGTTCTTGATGCCGTTGGCGATGAGCGTGTATTCGCCCGCATGCGCCTTCTGGTGCGCCTTGGCGCCGTCTTCCATCGTGCGGAAGAACTCGTTGGCGAGGGACTTCATCACCAGCGCCACCTTGGGCTTGTCCTGCGCGAAAGCCGGTTGCGCGAACAGGCCGCCGGCAAGGGCGAGCACGGCGGCGGTCTGGAGGGTGCGGCGGTTCAAGGGCATGGATGTCTCCTGGTTGTAATGGGCGGAAAAAGAGAATAAGTCGGCTGTCGGCGCTCCCTGCTTCACGCGGGCGGGCGCGGCGGCCGCTATGTTAATCAAAGAAAACGTTTGCGCAAACGTTTGCGCCCATCCATTGGGCAAGGAGTTACTTGTCCGCTTCCCGCCGAAAACGCGGTATTGCTTACATATGGCCGCAAAAAAAGGGGCCCGGTCCACGGACCGGCCCCGGGCGGATGGCGCTGCCCATTCCGGCCGTATGCCCGGAAGGGGCGCGCTGGCCGCGGTGAGAGCCCGCTCTTCAGGGTGCCAGGCCCAGATCGCTGGAGCCGCAGCCAGGGCGGCCGCCTGCCGCGAAGACCGCCGCGCGGGAATTGAGGCACGCCCCCGCGAAGTCCACGCGCGCATACAGTTGCGTGTCACGCGCCATGTACATCCGTCCCGTGATCATGCCGGCGCGGTCCACCGTGAGCCGCTCGATCCGGTAGGTGCCGTCCGTCGGGCCGGCCAGGCCGCTGTTGCAGGCCACCTTGCCCTCGGACTGCAGGCCGCCGCCCAGCAGCCGGTAGGTGCCGCTGAAATCGCACTGCGCCGTTCCCGTGTGGATGTACTTCATCGTGAACACGCCGTTCTCTGCCTTGATGTCGAGCGTGACCGGCACGATGGCGCCCACGAAGCGGTCGAAGTTCCCATATACCGCGAACTGGTTGCTGAAGCGGATGGGGTACTCCTCGTAGTGGAAGCGCGAGATGCGGCGCGGCACGTCGCCGGGCAGCGTCACCGTCCCGGTGGTGGCCGAGTCGAAGGTGATCTGGATCGGCCCCGTGTTGGCCGCGAGTTCCCCGGCGCCTGCGCTGCCGCCCGCGCCGATCGCGGGGCCGTTGCGGAACTCCTGTAGCGTTCCCTGGAAGGCCGAAGAATCGGTGGCGCGCAGCCCGCTGGCCTGCAGGAAGACGGAGCTGCCGTCGCCGCGATAGCCCAGGTACGACACGATCATCGCCCGGCCGTTCTGCATGTCGATCTGCAGGCTGCGACCGGGCTTGCCGTTCAGCTCCCCGTCGAAGGCCCACATGCCGGGCTCCGGCTCCACCGGCGGAGTGAACGTGCTCTGCGCCAGCGCGGGCATGGCCGCGGCGAGCAGCGTGCAGGCCGCGATCAGTGGGTTGAAGGAACGGGGGCGGATGGTGCCCATGAAGATCTCCCTGGTGTTTGAATGGACCGCGACTGTCGTCACCCCGCCCGATGTCTGTCAATCCCTCCGCGGTGGGGGGTCAGGCCGCCGGGCCGCGCAGTTCGCGCCGCAGGATCTTGCCCACGTTGGTCTTGGGCAGCGCGTCGCGGAACTCGATGTGGCGCGGGCATTTGTAGCCCGTCAGGTGTTCGTGGCAGTAGCGGGCCACGGCATCCTCGGTGAGGGAGGGGTCGCTGCGCACGACGAACACCTTGATCGCCTCGCCCTGCTTCTCGTCGGGCACGCCGATCGCCGCGCACTCGAGCACGCCGGGGCATAGCGAGATGACCTGCTCCAGCTCGTTGGGGAACACGTTGAAGCCGGACACGAGGATCATGTCCTTCTTGCGGTCGATGATGCGCGTGTGGCCGGCCGTGTCCATCACGCCGATGTCGCCCGTGCGCAGGAAACCGTCGGCCGTGAAGGCGCGTGCGTTCTCCTCGGGCTGCTGGTAGTAGCCGGCCATCACGTTGGGGCCACGGATGCAGATCTCGCCGGACTGGCCCAGGGGCAGGCTCTGGCCCGCGTCGTCCTTGATCGCGATGTCGATGCCCGGCAGCGGCAGGCCGATGGTGCCGCTGAACTCCGCGTTGTCCACGGGGTTGTTGGTGCCGATGGCGCAGGTCTCGCTCATGCCCCAGCCTTCGATCATGGTGCTGCCCGTCGCCTTCTGCCACTGGCGCGCGGTGCCCTCCGCCGCCGCCATGCCGCCAGCCTGGGAGACGCACAGGTGCGAGAAATCCAGCGCGCGGAAGTCCGCGTTCTGCAGCAGCGCGTTGAACAGCGTGTTCACCGCGGGCAGCATGTGGAAGGGCCGCTTCTTCAGCACGGCCACGAGCTTGGGGATGTCGCGCGGGTTGGGAATCAGCGTGAGGTGCGAGCCCTGCCGGATCGCCAGCAGGCACAGCGTGAGCGCGAAGATGTGGTAGAGCGGCAGCGCCGCGATGCTGTTGGCCTGCCGCACGTCGCCGATGCGCGAGAGCGCGGGCGTGAACCAGGCCTCGGCCTGCAGCGTGGCGGCCACGATGTTGCGGTGCGTGAGCACCGCCCCCTTCGAGAGGCCGGTGGTGCCGCCCGTGTACTGCAGGAACGCGGTGGAATCGAGTGTGGCCGTGCTGGGCGCGAGGGTGAGCCGCGCGCCTTCGGCGAGGGCCGTGCCCAGCGGCGTCACGCGCCGCCCGTCCGAGAGCGGCAGGTCGAAGGCGGGCACCATCTTGGCGAGGTGGCGCACGGCGAAGTTGATCCAGCGCCCGCGCACGGGCCCGAGCAGGTCGCCCAGCGCCGTGATCGCCACGTGCCGCACGGCGGTGCGCTCCACCACCTCGGAGAGCGTGCGCGCGAAGTTCTCCAGGATGACGATGGCCTCCGCGCCCGAGTCGCGCAACTGGTGCTCCAGTTCGCGCGGTGTGTAGAGGGGGTTCACGTTCACGCAGGTGTAGCCCGCGCGCAGCACGGCCGCCATCGCCACGGCGAACTGCGGCACGTTGGGCAGCATGATCGCCACCCGCGCGCCCTGCGCCAGGCCCTGGGCCTGCAGCCAGGCACCCAGGTGCGTGCTCAGGCGGTCCAGCTCGGCGTAGCCCATCCATTGCTCCATGCACACCGAGAACGGCTGGGCCGCGTGGCGCTGCAGCGATTCCTCCAGCAGGTGCGCCACCGAGCGGTAGCGCTCGGGATCGACCTCGTGGGGCACGCCGGGCGGGTAATTCTTCAGCCAGATCCGGTCCATGGAGTGGTTCCTTTCGCGCTCCGCGGGAGGGCGGGCGGTGGGTGCAGGGGCAAAGGCAGGGGCGGGCGCAGCCGGGGCCGATGGAATCGGGGGGCGCCGCCGCCGATTGTGGAAAGCGCCGGGCGCCTGTCCATCGGGTCACTCCCAGGGCAGGGCGGGGCGGCGGGGTTTTTCGTCTCCTGCGTGACATGATCCGCGCAGCGCGGCCCAGGGTGGCCGCCGCGCAGCAGGAGGAACGGGCTTTGACGAATGCACGGTGGCAGCAATGGATGGTGGCGGCGCAGCTCGCCATCGCGGTGGGCTGGGTGGCTTGGCTCTGGCCGCATTCGCGCGGCTGGGCGGTGGGCGGCGCGGCCGCCTGGCTCGCGGGGCCGCGGCTCTGGCTGGGCCTGCAGTTCGCGCTCATGCTGCATTACAACCGCGCCGACCCGGTGCCCCGGCCGCCGGCCGGGCGCGTCCTGCGTGCCTGGTGGGCGGAAACGCAGTGGGCCACCTGGGTGTTCGGCTGGTGGCAGCCCTTCCGGCATGCGGCCGTCCCGGACTGGCTGCCGCCGCCTCCCCCCGTGGGCGCGCCCGCCGCGCCGCGCGGCGTGGTGTTGGTGCACGGCTTTCTCTGCAACCGGGGATTCTGGACGCCCTGGTTCGCGCTGCTGCGCCGCCGTGGCCACGCCTTCGTGGCGGTCACGCTGGAGCCGCCCTTCGGCTCCATCGACGGCTACGCCGGCACCATCGACGCGGCCGTGCGGCGCGTGGCCGAGTCCACGGGCCGCCCGCCGCTGGTGGTCGGCCACAGCATGGGGGGGCTTGCCGTGCGGGCGTGGCTGAAGGCCTGCGGCGAAGCCGGCACGGCCCGCGTGCACCGCGTGGTCACGCTCGGCTCGCCGCACGCGGGCACCTGGGCCGCGCGGTTCAGCCGCTCGGAGAACGGTGTGCAGATGCTGCCGGGCCATCCCTGGCTGCAGGCCCTGGCCGGTGCCGAGGCGCCCGCGGGCCGCGCCCGCTTCACCTGCTTCTATTCCGATTGCGACAACGTGGTGTACCCCGCCACCACCGCCACGCTGGAGGGCGCGGACAACCGCTTCGTGCCGGGCACGGCCCATGTCCAGATGGCGTTCCACCCGGCCGTGGTGGGCGCCTGCCTGGAGATTCTTGGGGAGCCGTGAGGCGATGCCTGGCCTGCCGGCGTATCAGCCGCGCATCAGGCCGCGGCGCGCCGGGCCTCCGGGTGCCGCAGCAGCGTGCCCGAGCGTGCTGCCAGCAGCGCCTCTGCAGACGCCCGCGCGGTGCGCAGCGGCTGAATGTAGGCATGCGGTGCGAGCAGGCTACCTGGGGCCCGCGAGGGATGGGACATCGTCGGGCGCTGCGCGAAGGTGCCGGGCGGGGTCAGGGCCGAGGCCGGGGTTGCCTCACGTGGCTTGCGCAGCGGCACGCCTGCGAGTAAGCCGAAATCCGCGCGGGGTGCCATCGAGGCCGCGTTCGACGTGCGCCGCTCGGTGCCCGGCAATGTGGGCTGGGTGGAAGCGCTGTGCCGGGGTTTGACGGGCGCAACGCGCGCCACGCCTCCCGAAAGGGAGTCTGCTGTGGGTGCTCCCAGGATGCGAGCAAGCGTGCTGATGCGGGAAACACTGGTCATGGGGTCGCGTCCTTTCTGGGATATGGGCCCGTGCCGGCTTTGAAGTCGACAGCGCTGCCCTGGCCGGAGCCGCTGATGCGCAGGGCATTGCCTGGCAGATTCCTGGACGCATCGCAAGGCTCCGGAAGGGCATTCGGCCAACGGGAGGGCAGGGCGGTATGGCGCCATGTTCAGATCCCGACCCTTGTACTGACTTTTCCGGCACGAAATCACGCAGCGGCATGCGAAGCGTCCACGCCGCGCCCGGTGTACGACCCCGGTCAGAAACTGCATGCCGTCATCAAAGAGGATTCTTGGAGCCTCTCACGCGGCTACGTGCCTGGATTCTCCCGGTCTCGTCCACACGAAGTCCCCGCTCTGGGGCAGAGGCGCGGCTACGGAATGCTTGCGCTTCTGAGCGTAGAGAGCCACTGGTTCCACACGCTCTCCGGCATGTCGCCCGAGATCATGTAATAGGTGTCCGGCCTGTCGGTGAAAAGGTAGGCGATGTTCAACCGGGGATCGGCGTGCCGGATGCGGACGACCGTGAGCGCTCCCTTTTCGAACCTCTCGTAGGCGACCGCATCCACGATGGATTCCGCTTTCCGAGCGATGTCCAGGCTCGGGTGCTTGTGGGAACTATCGCCGAGCAATTCATAGAAGGCCAAGGGCGTGCCGATGCGGTGCTGCTCGAAGATCCGAAGACGCTGGTAGCGCTTGCGAAGAGCTTGGCCCTCCATCGCCTGGAGCACCGGACCCTGGGGAAGTGCCTGGTCCGAAGGAACCAGCGTCACGAAGGGCTGGCCGCTGGCTGGAACGAAGAACCGACCGACCATCCCGGGAGAAAACCGCATCTCCAGTCCCCCGAATTGCAGCGTGGAGCAATCGGAGCAGTGCGACTCCGGGGGCCAGGGCCGGGCGGTCAGGTCGGCGCATGGGGCCGCGAGGCTGAACAGTCCGAAAAATGCGCCGACAACGGCTTGCTTCATACCCGTCGCGCGAACTGCAAAGCGGCAGCGCCCATGGATGCCAACTGGAAGTCGGAGCGAAAATTCTGCACGGCTTTCTTTGCGCAGGTGATGCTCATCTTCTTCTGGATATTCCGGTATCCCACGCCTGCGAGTTGTGCGGCCAGCCACACCACCGAGGCGGGTCCTCCGGACGGCCGAGGAACGAACGAGAGCGCCCGGGAGCATTTTGCGGTTTCGGTCAGCATGTTGTGAAAGACTGTCGCAACGCCGTCATTGACCACGCCATTCCAGGGAACGGGTGTCTGCGCAAATCTGAAAAAGGAGTCGATCATTTCCCTCAGTGCCGCTTTTTGCGCGTCGGTATCTTCCTGGTTTTCCTGCATGGGACATCAATGGAATGGAATCCTTCATGCTAGGCCGGCGAGTGATCGAATGGATGGATATTCGTTGCCCATCCGTTTATCCGGCCCATAAGCAGGCATGGCGTAGCTCGCGCTACGCGAAACCCCTCGCCCGATGGCGGTGTGCTTGGGGTGGCGCTCCCTTCGCTGCCGAATCGAGCGTCCACCGGGGCCATCGGCCTTTTTTGTCCCATCTGAACCAGGCTACCTGCGGCGCTCAGGCCGCCACGGCCTCGCGCTCGTCGGCGGCGAACTCGGGCTGGCCGCGCAGGCGCTCGTAGACCGGGCCGAAGTCGGGTTCGGTCATCTCGAAGAGCTGCTCGATGCTGTCGATGACGAAATACGTCTGCTGGTAGGTGTCGATCTTGTAGCGCGTGCGCATGGTGCGCTCCAGTTGCAGCGGCAGGCGCTGCGGCTCGGGGCTGCGCACCGCGTACTCCAGCTCGCCCGACGAGCTGAGGATGCCCGCGCCGTAGGCACGCAGGCCGTCCTGCTCGCGGATCAGGCCGAACTCGATCGTGTACCAGTACAGGCGCGAGAGCATCTCGCACGCGCCCAGTCCGTGCGCCTTCAGCCCGCCCTGGCCGTAGCGCTGCACGTAGTCGGCGAACACCGGGTTGAAGAGCAGCGGCACGTGGCCGAAGAGGTCGTGGAAGATGTCCGGCTCGACGATGTAGTCGAACTCTTCGGGCGTGCGGATCCAGTCGGTCACCGGGAACTTGCGGTTCGCGAGCAGCGTGAAGAACGGCACTTCGGGGATCAGCCCCGGCACGCCCACGATCTCCCAGCCGGTGGCGCGCTGCAGGCGCTCGTTGACCTCGTCGAAGCGCGGGATGCGGTCGCTCGCGCCCAGCGAGGGGAGCGCGGCGATGAAGGCCTCGCTCGCGCGGCCCGGCAGCAGCGCGGACTGGCGCTCGTAGAGTCGCCGGTAGGTGTCGTGGTCCTGCGGCGTGTAGGCCGCGTAGTCCTGCGCGCAGGTGTAGTCGGTGCCGGCGCGGGCATAGTCGCCGCGAGGGGGGCGGTCGGATTGACCGTAGACGACGGGGGCTTGTCCCATGGCATGTCTCCTTCTTTTGATTGCGCGGGACTGCCCATGCCAGGGCCGGCCCGCGCTCAGTCCATCTTGATCTTTGCGGCCTTGATCAGAAAACCGTACTTGGCGTGCTCCGAGCGCACGAACTGGCCGAACGATTCCAGCGTCAGGTCCTCGGCGTCGAGGCCCATCTTCTTGAGCTTCTCGGCGCTCGCGGGCGCCTGCATCGCGGCGGTGAAGGCGCTGGCGTACTTGCGGGCCGCGGCGTCGGGCAGGGCGGCCGGCGCGAACAGGCCGAACCACGTCACCACGTTGAAGCCGGGCACCTCGTCGTTGATGCTGCGCACCTGCGGCAGCTCGTCGTCGCGGCCCAGCGTGGTCACGCCCAGCGCCTTGAGCTTGCCGGCCTTGATGAGCGGCAGCGACGAGGCGAGGTTGTCGAACACGAAGGCCACTTCCTGCGCCTGCAGCGCCTTCAGCGCCGGCGCCGAGCCCTGGAACGGCACATGCGCGATGCGCGTGTTGGTGAGCGACTTGAACATCTCGGCCGCGATGTGGCCGATGCTGCCGTTGCCGCCCGAGCCGTACTTGAGCTGGTCCGGGTGCTTCTTGAGGTACTGCACCAGGTCGGTGGTCGTCTCGATGTTCAGCGCCTTGGCCTGCTCCGCGCCCATCACCAGCACGTTGGGCGTGCGTGCCACCAGGGCGATGGGTTTGAAGTCGCGCAGCGGGTCGTACGGAAAGCTCTTGTAGAGCCAGGGGTTCACCGCATGCGTCGCCACCGCGCCCATCACCAGCAGGTTGCCGTCCTTCGGGGCCTTGGCCACCAGGTCGGCCCCGGTGTTGCCGCCGGCCCCGGGCTTGTTCTGCACTTCCACCGTGCCCAGCGTGCCGCGCACGCCGTCCGCGAGGATGCGGGCAGACGTGTCCAGCGGACCGCCGGCCGGGTAGGGCACGACGATCGTGAGCGGTGCGGAAGCGTTCTGTGCCTGCGCGGCACATGCCGCGCCAGCCATCAGAACAGCCAAAAGGTAACTGCGACGCAACATGGGTGTCTCTCTCCGGGCTTGATGGGGAGGGCGCAGTATAGAGACGGGTATTGCGGTGCAGCAGTTGGTTACATCAATCGACCAGACCGTGTCTTTAGGCGTCCTTCAACACGCCCCGGCGCATCTGGTCGAGTTCGATGCTCTCGAACAGCGCCTTGAAATTGCCGTTGCCGAAGCCATCGTCGCCCTTTCGCTGGATGAACTCGAAGAAGATCGGGCCGAGCTGGTTCTCGCTGAAGATCTGCAGCAGGATCGCGTCCTTCTTGCCGTCGATCAGAATCTTGCGCCGGTGCAGTTCGGCCACGCTCTCGCCGTGCCCTGGGATGCGCTGGTCCACCAGTTCGTAGTAGGTGTCGATGGTGTCCAGCAGGCGCACGCCGCTGCCGCGCAGGCGGTCCACCGTGGCGTAGAGGTCGTCCGAGCCCATGGCGATGTGCTGGATGCCTTCGCCGTTGTACATGTCCAGGTACTCCTGGATCTGGCCGGCCTTTTCCTTGCCCTCTTCGTTGATCGGGATGCGGATCTTGCCGCAGGGGCTGGTCATGGCCTTGCTCTTGACGCCGGTGACTTGGCCTTCGATGTCGAAGTAGCGGATCTCGCGGAAGTTGAACAGGCGCTCGTAGAAGTTCGCCCATTCGATCATGCGGCCCCGGTGCACGTTGTGCGTCAGGTGGTCGATGTAGGTCAGGCCGTGGCCCTTGGGGTTCAGGGCTTCCTCGGCGCTCACGCCCGGCAGGGGCTCGAAGTCCACGTCGAAGAAACCGATGTTGCCGATGTCGCCGGGCTTCGCGCCGTTCTTGCCGCGCCACCGGTCCACGAGATAGATCAGGCTGTCGCCGATGCCCTTGATGGCGGGGATGTTCAGCTCGCCCGGGCCGGCCTGGCCGGCGTAGCCCCACGCACCCAGGTTCAGCGCGCGCTCGTAGGCGGCCTTGGCATCGTGCACGCGGAAGGCGATGGCGCACACGCTCGGGCCGTGCAGGCGCGCGAAGCGCTGGGCGAAGCTGTCGGGCTCGGCATTGATGATGAAGTTGATCTCGCCCTGCCGGTAGAGCGTCACGTTCTTGTGGCGGTGGCGGGCCACGGGCTTGAAGCCCATGCCTTCGAACACCCGGCCCATGGCCTGCGGATCCGGTGCGGCGTACTCGATGAATTCGAAGCCGTCCGTGCCCATGGGGTTCTCCCACGCGGCGGTTTCCTGGGCTGCTTGCTGGGGCAGTGGGGTGTTCATGTGTTTGTCTCCGGGTTGGCGCATTGATCTGCGTCATGGCACTGTAGGCGCACGCAGGCTCAGATTTCTGGCGAAAACAGCGCGCCCATGGCTACCTCGCGCAGGAATCTTGCGAAAACTCTGTGCCCGGCGCCGGCACTGGTGCGTGCGCCCCGGTGGACTGCGGTGGCTGCCGCTTCAGTGGCCGGCCGCCGCGGTGGCGGGCACGGGGCGCGCGGCCCGAAGCGCCAGCGCGCCTTCCAGCCGCATGCGCTCCTGCGGGGTGAAGAGCTGCTGTTGCAACTGCTGCAGCGCCGGCCCGTCGCCCTGGGTGGCCAGGGCCTGCTGGTACTGGTCCAGCCGCTGTTGCCACTGCCGTTCCTCGCCGTCCAGCCGGGCCAGGGCCTGGGCGGCCGCCTCGCCGTAGCGGGCGCTGCGCTCGGCGTGGCGGGTGGCATCGTCCGCCTGGCGCGCATCGAGCGCTGCGGTCTGCTCCGCCACCGCAAGGGGCGCCGCATACGACGCGCGGGCGGCGCGCATCGCCTCGGGCAGGGAGGCTTCTGCGGCGCGCAGGGCCTGCGCCTTCTCGCCGCGCGTGGACGCACTGCCCTGCAGGATTTCCAGGCGGGCCAGCGTGTGGCGGTCGAGTTCGGCCTCGCCCGCGAACAGGGCCTCGTACTCGGCCGGCTCGAAGCACGCGCGCCGCAGCCGGTCGCGCGCGTCCATGGAGGCGCGCAGCGCCTGCGGATCGTTCAGGTCCGCGGGCGGCTGCAGGCCCCCCAGGGCCGCCCGGTAATCCACATAACGGCCCGCGAGCAGCAGGGCCCGCTCGCGCAGGCCGGCCGCGAAATGCCGGTCCACCAGGCCCGGCAGCCGGCGCTTGAGCGCTGCCGGATCGACGGTCGCGCCGGCTTCCAGCGCCTCCTGCAGCAGGGCTTCGAGATCGTCGCGCAGCGTGGGGCCCAGCAACGGGTCGGCCTGCGGCAGGGCCAGCTCGGCCGCGGAGCGGGGTGCCAGGAACCGCGGGTCGGGGCCGGCGGGCGGCCGCGGCGCCGGGGTGCCTGCCCCGAGCGAGCCCGGAGAGCCGCTCGATCCCGCGGTGCCCTGGCCGCCCGCGGGCGTGCCGGCGGCCAGCCATCCGGCCACCCCCAGCGCCGCTGCGGCGCAAAGCGCCGCGCCCACCTGCCTGCCGGAAGCCATGGCCTCAGAGCCCCTGCGCCTTCAGGCGGTTGGCGTGCTGGCGGTAGAGCGTCACCGGGTCGGGCGAGAACAGATCCCGCAGGCCCACCAACTGGTTGATCTCGTCCAGGTGGTTCTGCCGGTAGTCACCCAGGTGCCGGCCCAGGCGCGACGCGCAGGCCGACACCAGCCCGTCGTTGGCCTCGCCGTGCAGCGGGGCCAGCAGCGCCAGGCCGGCATCGCTCGGGTCTAACACATTGGTCACTGGCTGCGTGCCCGTCCAGGAGTAATAGCGCACGCCGTTCACCACGTCGGCGCCGCTGCCGCAGCCGCTGGCCAGGCCTTGGGGAAAGCGGCGGTTGAAGTCCGCCGCGCCGGCGCTGGTCAGCGAATCGAGCGCGGCCGTCGGCTTCTGGGGCAGGCCCGATCCGCCCGATGCCGCGCCGATCACCCGCGCCAGGGCACCGAACGCGGCACTGGCGGCCGACTCCGACACCGACCCCGGTGGCAGCGCCCCGCGCACCACGTCCGCCACGCGCGATCCCTTGTTGACACCGCCGACCGACGTGACGGAGGCCACCAGGCCCGGCGCCACGCCGGCCACGTAGCGGATGGTCGGGCCGCCGTGCGAATGGCCGATCAGGTTCACCTTCGCGGCGCCCGTGATCGCCAGCACCTGCCGGGCCTGCGCGAGCAACTGCTCGCCGCGCACCTCGGTACTGTTCGTGGCCGACACCTGCGCCACGAACACCTGCGCGCCGCCCCGGCGCAGCGCATCGGGAATGCCGTAGAAATAATCGACCCCCAGCGCCGAATCGAATCCGAACAGGCCGTGCACGAGCACGATCGGGTAGCGCGTCTGCGTGTAGCCGGCGCTCTCGGCGCGGGCGGCAGGGCTTGCCATGGCCAGGGTGAAGGCGAGGGCGAGTGAGAGGGCAGCCCAGGCCGCCGCCACCCGCCGGCGGCCGAGGCCGCGCAGGGATCCGTTCATGGTGCTTGTCTCCGTCGTTATGGGTATGTCCGCAAAAAGAACGGTCGTTCTATTTTGCGAATTTCATTATTCGACGCCGGTCGGCCCATTCCACGGGGACAAACCCGCGTAGGCCGCGCCAAGGCCGCCCAGCGCCGCCGGGGGTTCATAGAATCCTGTGCCATGAGCGCTTCCCACGCACTTGACCGGCTCGATCGGGCCATCCTGCGCTGCCTTCAGGACAATGGCCGCGAAACCTACGACGTCATCGGCGAGCAGGTGGGCCTGTCGCCCAGTGCGGTGCTGCGGCGCGCCAAGCGCCTGGAGGACACCGGCGTGATCGACCGCTACGTGGCCCTGGTGCGGCCGGAAGCCGTGGGCCTGGGGCTCACCGCCTACCTGAACGTGCGCCTGGAAAAGCACACCGAAAGCCACAAGCGCAACCCCATGGACCTCTTCCGCGCCAGCGTGCAGACCTGGCCCGAGGTGGTCGAATGCTCGGCCCTTACCGGCGAGATGGACTACCTGCTGCGCGTGGTGGTGGCCGACATGGCGCACTACAGCCGCTTCATCATGGACACCCTGCTCAAGCACCCGAGCGTTCAGGACTGCAAGACCAGCTTCGTGCTCGACCGCGTCAAAAGCACCACCGCCGTGCCCGTCTGACACCTTGGCGACATCGGTTTGCTATTAAATATGTAGCAAACTATTGAATGGAATCGGCGGCATGGATGCGTTTTCATTCAAGAACCGGTAGCGAAACCCATGCGTGACACGCGAACAACGCCCTGCGGCCAAACCTAGGGCAAACCCTAGAATTCGCGCCATGTCCGCCTCCGCCACCGAGCCCGCCGCCCCGCCAGGCCCTGCCGCCCCGCGGCGCGGCGTGCCCGTCGTGGTGCCGATCCGCTCGCTGGGGCCCGAGCACCGCGGGCGCATCGCCGTGCACCTGCTGCGCCTCGCACCCGCCGACCGCTACCTGCGCTTCGGCTACGCGGCCTCGGACGAACAGGTGCTGCGCTACGTCCAGCAGCTCGATTTCGTGCGCGACGAAGTCTTCGGCATCTACAACCGCCGGCTCGAACTCATCGCCGTGGCGCATTTGGCCTACGGCGGCCAGCCCGAACACCGGGCCTGTGCCGAATTCGGCGTCTCGGTGCTCGCCCAGGCACGCGGCCGCAAATTCGGCGCCCGCCTTTTCGAACGCGCCGTGATGCACGCCCGCAACCGCGACGTGCAGATGGTATTTATCCACGCGCTCAGCGAAAACACCGCCATGCTGCGCATCGCCCGCAACGCCGGCGCCGTGGTGCGCCGCGACGGTTCGGAATCGGAGGCATACCTGGAACTGCCCCCGGCCGGCCTGCAGTCGCGCATGGCGCAGAAGGTGGTGCACGGCCTCGCCGAAATGGACTACCAGCTCAAGCGCCAGGCCCGGCAGTTCCGGGCGTTTCTGGCGGGGATGCAGGCGGCGCGGAGTGGCGGGCCGCCCGCGGGGTAGGCCGATCTGGCCCGGAAGAACATCATGGCCTGAGATCAGGCTGTTTCTGTGATCTGGTATTTCGACCCAATGACTCTCAGGTAGGAATCATTGCCGGGTATGAAGTACTCGGCGAGCCCGAATCGTGCGTGTGGGTCATAGGTTGCCAGCTTTTTTCTGTAGGAATGTGGGTCGATATTTCGGTAGAAATGTGAATCCACTGCTGACGCGTTCTCTGTCAAGTCGATTTTCAGAACTCCATGATGGAGCTCGTAGAAATTCATGCTGATGCATTCGAATTCTGCGACTAAGGGAAATAATATTGTGGCCCTTGCGAGGATGCCGCTGTTATTTTTCACGGTGAGGTTAATGGAGAGGCCCTCTAATTCTGAATATGAGATTTCCATGCCAGTGGTGGAGATTTGGAGAGATATATTTTCAGGCGCCACGTGTATCATGGAGATTATCTCTATCAAGTTACTGGCTCAGTCGATTTTTATTCAGAAACTCTCTCATTTTCTCAAGGTTTGGCAAAGTTGGTGCGATCTTTCTCAATTCGAATGAGTCACCAGCCTCTGCATAGTGGAGTGATAATTCGCTGTGCAAAAGGATAACGAGTTCTTCGTGCAAAGAATATTTCTCGAAACCTATTTCTAGCAATTTAAATAATGAGCTGGCGTCATTTGAATTATGGATGGCGCTCCATATCCCTTCTCGTGTGAATATATCGATAGTTTCAAAAATTAATTCTTCGTCCGCGGAGAATGTAAAATTCGCTGACGAGCCTTCATAGTCGAATGTAATGACTGTTTGTTTACCGCTTTTCCAAAATTCATCGGCTTCCTTGCGCAATGAATGATAGTCCAGATCGCTTTTGTTTATCAGATTTTTAAATCCACCCTTTGTTAAATAATTTTTAATATTGATGGATTCGATAAAATTTCTTATCGGCATGATTTTTTCTTGAGCTTTTTAAACAAGAAAATTCTGCCTTTTTATGGAAAAGCCTTTCTTGCTGCTTCTGCGGTATTGGAAATTTTTGCTCTGTTTGCGGGGTTCGATAGCCAACCGTCCACGCTAGAAGTTATCTTCCCCCACTGCGATGGGCGTCCCAGCGTTCTTCGATGGCGCCGCCCCAGGTGCGGTAGCTCGCACGCCAGCGCACTTGACCGCCTTCGTCGGTCACCTTCTCGGGCCGGAGGGATCGCCCGTGGGGGCGAAATCGGTCCGATGCCGCCATCTTTATTCAATAGATTGCTATATTTTGTATAGCAAATAGCGCGAACGCAGGATGCCTGCTCTCGGATCACCGCGCTACCAGCGCATGCCTTCAAAGGGATTCCAGCCGTTGTTTCCTTTGGTTTCCTTGAGGTAATAAGCGTAGTTGGCCGTCATGCCGGCCAACAGGGAGAAAGCAATCCCGATGCCATTGGCCAAACCATCGGAGACGGCGCCCAGCGTGAAGGCCAGAACCAGAATGCCCCCCAGCAGGCTCAAGGCCTTGCGCCAGAGCCCGAGGATAAAGAAATAGATGAAACCAAAACAGATGGCGTACCAGTTGATGTTGATGAGCAGTTTTTGTTTGAGAGGCAGTTGCTTCATTGCCTCCTTGAATTCAGGCGATTTCGGTTCACCGAATGTATCGAAGAAGTTGAAGCGGAATTGCCATTTAGGGCTATATTGTTGATGGTTTGCGTTCGTCAACATTAAGTGATTTTTAATCGATGGTTGTTTATGAAGCCAGTGGTGCTTTGGTAGCTTTCGTCCCCGTCTTCTGAAATGAAGCAATCGAATTGCGAAAGCACTCTATCAAGCTCTGTCAAGATACCTAATGTGGCGGCAGCTAATTTCAATAGCAATGTGTTGTCACCTTTATAGAAGACTCTCGCATCGTATTTCCATTCATGCGTGTATGCACTATTCATTAGGTGAATTCCCTGGCTGCTATTAAATGTGGAGAGAATTTGCTGCCGTCCTCCTATCATGCATTTTTTATTACATAAACGTCTTTTTCTGCAAACCCTAGATACCCCCACTTATTCCAATTCGATCTCAACCATTCTATGTCTATAACGTGTCCTTCCTCGGTGCTTGGAAATGATTCCTTTGGAAGGATTGTATAGATTAGGCCTGCTTTATAGCCTGTTATTATGAGTAAGGCGTATTCTCTTTCTTTGTTTATATTGAGCTCGATGATCATTAAGTCAACAGCGTCGACTTGATTGTCAACGTTGCTTTCGCAGCGCAATATACATCCGCGCTCTAGGTTTTCTTGATGGTTTGCTAAATTGATTTTCTCTGTCATGTCAGCAGCGTAGATTATGTTTTCCTGATTTGTCTGGAATCTTGGTTTGTTTTCCTTCAATATCAAATTCTCCCATATGCCTGCCTTTGCTATCTGTGTGTTCTATTCTTCCATGCTGTGTATCGGCTGCTCTTAGATCTCCTTCTGGCGTTCTATAAACATCTCTGTTATTGGCCCTGCTTATTTTTGAATCAAATTCCCATCCATTTTTACGCGCAACCTTCGCGACTTTTCCTCTTACTGCTCCTACTCGCTCTGAGGGGGGCATTCTGGATATTCTTTCTTCGAATTGCGCTGCTGTTTCGGGTTGGGCATTGAGGCCCCAGGGATCGATCCAGGACAGCGGATTCACCGCGTACTGCTGCAGATTCAATCCACCCGCGAGCCCGATCGGATCGGGGCTGATGAACCGCCCCATGTCCGGGTCGTAGTACCGGAAGGTGTTGTAGTGCAGCCCGGTCTCGCGGTCCAGGTACTGGCCCTGCAGCCGCAGGTTCTGCGCCAGGGCCTCGGATGGGGCGTGCTGCTGGGCGGCGGCCACCGGGCTGCCGTCCACGCGCACGGCGTCCCAGCGCTCTTCGATGGCGCTGCCCCAGGTGCGGTAGCTCGCGCGCCAGCGCACGTGGGAGCCTTTGTCGGTCACCTCCTCGGACAGGTCGGAGGGATCGCCCGTGGGAGCGAAATCGGTCCGATGCCGCCGCCTTCATTCAATAGATTGCTATGTTTTATATAGCGAATGGTGAATAGCGCGGGTGCAGGATGTTTGCTCTCGGATCACCACGCTACCAGCGCATGCCTTCGAAGGGATTCCAGCCATTGCTTCCTTTGGTTTCCTTCAGGTAGTAAGCGTAGTTGGCCGTCATGCCGGCTAGCAGGGAAAAAGCAATGCCGATGCCATTGGCCAAACCATCGGAGATCGTGCCCAGCGTAAATGCCAGAACCAGAATGCCCCCCAGTAGGCTCAATGCCTTGCGCCAAAGCCCGAGGATGAAGAAATAAATGAAGCCGAAGCAGATGGCGTACCAGTTGATGTTGA
This sequence comes from Paracidovorax konjaci, assembly GCF_900112675.1. Classification (GTDB taxonomy): domain Bacteria; phylum Pseudomonadota; class Gammaproteobacteria; order Burkholderiales; family Burkholderiaceae_C; genus Paracidovorax; species Paracidovorax konjaci. Next base: position 368,232 of record NZ_FOMQ01000006.1, read on the forward strand.
TGAGCAGTTTCTGCTTGAGGGACAACTGCTTCATCGCTTCCTTGAAATCAGGCGATTTCGGTTCACCATGTGTATCAAAGAAGTTAAACCGGAATTGCCATTTGGAGCTGTATTGTTGGTGGTTTATTTTTGTCAACATTGAAGTGGGTTGTATTTGCATGTTTTTTAATAAAGCCGGCGATTTTTTGGTTCTGGTGAGTTTTTTTATTGGTAATTTGCTATTTCGGAAATTATTATTGTTCCTGCTGGATTCAATGGCTAATTGGTATTTTGTTGATAATATTCTGATGTAAGAATCATTTCCTGGGATGTAATATTCATTCAGATCAAGCCTGTTTCTTGGGTCGTATTTTTTTATCTTTTCGGAGTACGAGCTTTTGTTTGTGTTTTTATAAAATGCAGAATCTTCTGTGACCCCGTTGGGGAGGGATATGGCTATATTTCCATGCTGTAGTTCATAGAAATTCATGCCTATGCATTCAAATTCGGCCACTATGGGGAAAAGTATTTTTGCGCTTATGGTTGCGCCATCCTTTAAAATGCTGGTCCTTATTATAAGGCCCTCCATCTCAGAGTATGAAATATCAACTCCGGTGGTATTTATCTGGAAATCTAATGTTTCAGGTGTGAGTTGAATCATGCTAGCAAGAGACCTTCTTTATCAAACCACTGCCATCTTTGTTCATGGTTATGGATATTGTCTTGGAAGGAGGGCGGTTCTTAATGTCAGAGACTAGATGGGGCGGTACCTTGTCATAAGGAACAAAAACTGCATGTGAAGGCATTTTTCCTCCTTCTGCCAGGGCGGCTAGTCCACGGTTGTTCAAGGACACTGCTTTCCCACTGTTGGGGTCTATGGTGTAAGAAATGACAAATTCATTGGGGTGAATACGCCCTGATTTAATGTCTGCGCCAACGTCCAGTACTGGTCTGCCTACGATCGAGTCGTTAGCTTGTGAACCAATGGTGCTGAAATTCGGGGCGATTCTGTCCTGTCCGAAATGGATGTCAGATGGGAAAGGCGTTATTTCTCCAACGGAGAATGGATCAAAGCTGCTATATCCAAATGGATCGATCCATGAGATGGGGTTAGGTGCATATCGCTGCAGATTCAACCCACCCGCGAGCCCGATCGGATCGGGGCTGATGAACCGCCCCATGTCCGGGTCGTAGTAGCGGAAGTCCAGGGCCTCGGATGGGGCGTGCTGCTGGGCGGCGGCCACCGGGCTGCCGTCCACGCGCACGGCGTCCCAGCGCTCTTCGATGGCGCTGCCCCAGGTGCGGTAGCTCGCGCGCCAGCGCACCTGGCCGCCTTCGTCGGTCACTTCCTCGGGCAGCCCGGACGGGTCGGTGTGGAAGTAGCTGATGCCTGCGGCGGTGGGCGATGAAGCCGTCGGTGCGGATGTCGGTGCCTGCGCGGCCGGCGGCCCCGGCTCCGCAAGCCGGTTCCCATCGGCATCGATGCGCGCGAGCGGCACGTAGCTGCCCGGCTCGTACACATAGCTCGCCACCTGCGCGCCGCGCCGCTCCTCGATGAGCCGCATGCCCTCCCAGATGAACGCCGTCTCGCCGAACGC
>NZ_FOMQ01000017.1 GCF_900112675.1 Paracidovorax konjaci
CCTTTCTTTTGGGTACTTTTCTTTGGCGAAGCAAAGAAAAGTGCCTCGGCCGCCGGGCCGAGACCCGGCCCCGGGAAACAAACAAAAAACAAAACCCCGCCACAGCACAGAGAGCCGCAGAGCCCAAAATCCCATCAATCCACTACAAAAACAATAGCAAACTATCCAATGAATCCGCCGGCATGAGGCGCCAAAGGATCAAAAAGCATCAACGCGGTTCACCCGGGGCAACCCCCGCCCCCTGCCTCACCACACACTCCCCAAACCCCACCAACAACCCCGCATCCGCCGCATGCACCCACGTGATCCCCCCGCCGCGCCGGCGCAGCAGGATCCGCGGCGCGATCACGCCCGAGAGCCACGGCCAGTGCACGATCTTGAAGCTCGCCACGTCCGCCGCCCGCACGCGCTTGTCCCACAGCCAGGTCTGCACCAGCAGCCCGTCGGCCGCGATGAACCGGGTGCGGCTGAACACCATCCACCAGCCCACCCAGGCGATGAGCACGCCGGCGAGGCCGAAGGTGGCGAGGCTGGCGAAGGTCCACTGCGCGCCCTGCAGCGCGGGCAGGGACCAGAGCGCGAACGCCGCCAGGCCGGCGACGATCACCACGGCGAGTGCACGCACCAGGGGCGGGAAGGCGGCGCTTTCGAGCGCGGAGGGCCCGCCGTTGCCGCTCTCGCCGCCCCGGCCGTGGCCATGGCCGCTGTCGCCCGGGGCCGCCGTCATGGTCATTGCGGGGTGCTGGCCGCGCCGTCGGCGGGCGGGGCGGGCTGTGGCTCGGGCATGGGCGTCGCGGCCTCGGGGACCGGCATGGCGGGTTCGGCGCCCGGTGCGGGGTTGCTGCTGCCCTCGGCGGGTTTCTCGCCGGTGCCGAACGGGTCGTCCATGTTGATGCTGGGCTCGGAGGCGGAGGGGTCGGCCGGCATTTCGAGCTGCACCTTGTCCACGTCGACCACCTGCTCCTTGTCCAGGAAGACGGTCACCGTCTGCGGGAAGAAGATCACGATCGCCACCAGGATCAGCTGCATCACCACCCACGGGATCGAGCCCATGTAGATGTCGCTCGATTTGACGGGCCGGTCGATGCGTTTCTCCTTGAAGAGCGTGTCGGAGATGCCGCGCAGGTAGAAGAGCGCGAAGCCGAAGGGCGGGTGCATGAAGCTGGTCTGCATGTTCACGCACAGCAGCACGCCGAACCAGACCAGGTCGATGCCCAGCTTGTGCGCCACGGGGCCCAGCAGCGGCAGGATGATGAAGGCGATCTCGAAGAAGTCGAGGAAGAACGCCAGGAAGAAGATGAAGATGTTCACCACGATCAGGAAGCCGACCTGGCCGCCCGGCAGGTCGGACAGCAGGTGCTCGATCCAGATCGCGCCATCGACGCCCTGGAACACCAGCGAGAACACGCGCGAGCCGATCAGGATGAACACCACCATGGCCGTGAGGCGCATGGTGCCGTCCATGGCCTCCTTGATGAGCGACCAGGTCAGGCGCTTGTGGATGGCCGCCAGGATCAGCGAGCCCACGGCGCCCATGGCGCCGGCTTCGGTGGGCGTGGCGATGGCGTGGTCCATGAAGGGCAGGCCGCCCATGGAGCCCAGCACCGCGAAGATCAGGATGGCCGACGGAATGATGCCGCGCAGGCACTTGCCCCAGAGCGCCCAGCCGTGCAGCGTGCGCGCCGTGCGGGGCAGGCCGGGCACGTATTCGGGGCGGAAGCGCCCGAGCAGGAAGGTGTAGACCGCAAAGATCAGCACCTGCAGGATGGCCGGGCCCCAGGCGCCCTTGTACATGTCGCCCACCGAGCGGCCGAGCTGGTCGGCCATGACGATCAGCACCAGCGAGGGCGGCACGAGTTGCGTGATGGTGCCCGAGGCCGCCAGCACGCCGGTCGAATAGCGCATGTTGTAGCCGTAGCGCATCATCACCGGCAGCGAGATCATGGCCATGGCGATCACCTGGCCGGCCACGGTGCCGGTGATGGCGCCCAGGATGAAGCCCACGATGATGACCGAGTAGCCCAGGCCGCCGCGCACGGGGCCGAAGAGCTGGCCCATGGAGTCGAGCATGTCCTCGGCCAGGCCGCATTTCTCGAGCACCGCGCCCATCAGCGTGAAGAACGGAATGGCCAGCAGCAGGTCGTTGGAGAGGATGCCGAACATGTTGATCGGCAGGTTGGCCATGAAGTTGGCCGGGAACCAGCCCATCTCGATGGCGAAGAAGCCGCAGAACAGGCCCAGGGCCGAGAGCGAGAACGCGACCGGAAAGCCGATCAGCATGATCACGATCAGCCCCGCGAACATGATCGGGGCGAAGTTTTCCATGTGCATGGGGGGTGTCTTCCTGGAGAAGTCGGGGTGGCGGGCGGCGGGCTCGGGCGCTGCGCGCCCTTATTGCACCGGCTTCTCGTAATGGGGGCTGGTCTTGACGTGCCCCGTGAGGTAGGCCACGCGCTTGATGATCTCCGCCACGCCCTGCAGGAAGACCGCGCCGAAGCCCACGGGCAGCAGCAGCGCCGCGGGCCAGCGGATCAGGCCGCCGATGTTGCCCGACATCTCCTTGGTCACGAACATGTTCCAGAAGAAGGGCCAGGTGAGCCAGGTGAGCAGGCCCATCACGGGCAGCAGGAAGAAGATGAGGCCGAACAGGTCCACGAAGACCGGGCCGCGGCCGCGCAGCTTGCCGTAGATGATGTCCACGCGCACGTGCTCGTTGAGCTTGAGCACCAGCGGGGCGCCCAGCATCACGGTGGTGCCGAAGAGATACCACTGGATCTCGAGCCACGCGTTGGAGCTGAGGTCCAGGCCGTAGCGCGTGAGCGCGTTGCCTGCGGAAATCAATGCGGCGGCCAGTACGGCCCAGGCCGCGACCTTGCTGAGCTTGGTGGAAATCCAGTCCATGCCGCTGGCCAGTTGGAGAAGTCCTGTCACGCTTGCTGTCTCCTGTCGTTCGTGGGGAGCGCGCGGCAGAAAACCATGGCGCCGCGTCCGCCCGGGATTAAAGCGGATCGTACGGCGCCTGGGCTGAGAAAAGGCTGACGCACGGGGGTGGGGTTTTCCCGTGCGCAGGGGCGGCGGCAGGGCATGGGGGCCGCCGGCCCCTGCGGAGATTCCGCCCTACGGCAGGGGATGGCGCGGCGGCGGGCGGTGGCCGGCGGCCGGCGGCGTGTGCGCCCCCGGGGTGTGGGCGGGCGGAATGTGCGGTGGCGGCGTGGCGGGGCGCTTGCGCGGCCACCATTCCTCAATGCACTCGGCCGCCCGGTCGCGCCCGCCCAGGCCGAAGGCCAGGGCCAGCGCGAACACGATGCCGCCCAGCACGATCAGGAAGCTCTGGCGCACGATGTCGCCGCCGATGCGCAGCTGGTCGAGCGCGATCAGCACGGAGAACAGCACGATGGCGTACTGCGCCGCCTTGCCCAGCAGCACCGTGTCGGCCATGCCGGCGCGCCGGCAGTAGGCCGACACCATGTCGCCCACGAAGCGCGCGAAATACGTGCCCAGCGCCAGGATCAGCAGCGCGATGAACAGGTTGGGGATGAACCAGAGCACGCGGCTCAGCAGCGCGGTCACGTAGGACAGGCCCAGCCCGTTGAAGGCGATCAGCAGCGCGGCCAGCAGCACCAGCCCATAGGCCAGCAGGCCGAAGAGGGCCGTGGTGTCGCCGCGCGCGCCGGCCTGGCGCAGGAAGCCGTCCAGGCCCGCGCGCTCGGTCAGCACCTGGAAGTTGATGGCGCGCAGGCCGCGCGTGACGGCGAAGCGCGCCGCCTTGGCGACCAGCCAGCCGCCTGCGATGACGAGCAGGGCGACCAGGATGCGCGGCAGGTACGCGCCGAGCTGGAACAGCATGGCGCGCGCCGGCTCCAGGTGGATGGCTAAGTTGTCCATGGGGTGAAACCTCCTCGTGTGGGGTGGGGCCCGCGGGCGGGCAGCGGGTGCAGGGCGGCCGGGGGCCGGGGCGCCGTCACGGCGCCTCCGGGGGCGTGGCGGTGCCCGCGGGCGGATGGGCCGGGATCGCCGGGGTGGGCGTGGGCGCGGCCGCCGCGCCGATCAGCGCGAGGATGCCCTGCAGGGGCACCTGGGCCCAGTCCACGCGGTTGCCCAGTTCGTAGCGCAGTTCGTAGAGCGCCTTCTCCAGCTCGAAGAGCGCGACGAGTTGCAGGTCCGGGCGGGTGGTGCCCGCGGCGGCGTAGGCGCCCAGGAAGGCATCGCGGCACTGGTGCTCCCAGTCGCGGGCGGCCTCGTCCAGGCGCAGCATTTCCTCGGTGGACTGCGTCATGTGCTTGAGGGCGGCCCAGCGCGCGTAGTTGAACGAGCGCAGCATGCCGGCCACGTCGCGCAGTGGCGAACTCTTGGCGCGGCGCTGCTCGAAGCTGCGGCCGGGTTCGCCCTCGAAGTCGATGATGACGAAGTCGTTGCCGGTCACCAGCACCTGGCCCAGGTGGTAGTCGCCGTGGTAGCGGATCTTGTGCCCCGTGGGGGTGCCGGCGCCGCTGGCGGCCAGCCGCTCGAGGATGGCGCCGCGCCGCGCGAGCACGGCCTGCGCGTCGGTCTGGGCGGCCGGGGGCAGATCGTGCAGGCGCCGCTCCAGCAGGGCCATGGTGTCCTCGGCCTCGGCGCGGGCCCGCTCGTGGAAGGCCGAGACGTCGGCGGCGGTGACGGGCTCGGGGTCGAACGCCGGGTCGCCCGTGCGCAGCGAGAGCGCCTGGTGCAGCTCCGCTGTGCGCTGGCCCAGCGTGGCCGCCAGCGCGAGGAAGCCGCCGTGCGCGTCGGGCTGGGGCACGCCCTGCGCCATGCGCGCGTCTTCCAGGAAGCGTTCCAGGTAGCCCAGCGTGTAGTCCCAGCCGTCGCCCTGGTTGGAGACGTAGGCCTGCACCAGCGCGAGCGTCATGGTGGCGCCATCGGGGCCGGTGTATTCCACCGCGCCGCCCACCGGCACGCAGTGCGGGAAGCGCGCCACCTCCGTGAGGAAGCGGCCCACCTCCAGCTCGGGGTTCACGCCTTCGCGCAGCCGCCGGTAGCCCTTGAGGAAGAGCGCCTCGCCCAGGGCGACCACGGTGTTGCTGCTCTGCGCGCCGGGGCGCGCCACGGGCAGGCCGTCCAGCTCGGGCACCATCGCATCGAAGGCCGTGGTGCGCCGGAAGCGCACCATGCCGCCGCGCGCCGTGGCCAGCTCGGTGCCGGCCGCCATGGCGCGCACCACGGCGCGGCAGAACGATTCGTCGTGGAAGGCATCGCCCATCACGCCCACCTGCGCCTGCTGCCGCACGCGCGCCACGCCCGCGGGGGAGATGCGGCGCATGCGTTCCTCGCTGCCTTCTTCCCAGGCGAGGGCCAGCGGCACGAAATACGGTGCGGCCGGCGCGCCGCCGGCTTCCACGCCCAGCAGCGGCAGCATCCACTCGCAATCGCCGCCGAAGGTCCACACGGTGTGGTCGAGGATGCGCGCGCCGTCGATGGCCGTGCCCTTGCCCGCGTACCAGCGCTGCAGTTCGATGAAGCGCGGCAGCGTGTCGGATTCGAGCTGCGCGCGCATGCGCTCGGCCATGCCGATGCGCCAGGGCATGACCTGCTCGCGGAAGAAGCTCGTCCAGCCGTCGAACAGCACCAGCACGGGCCGCTCCTGCAGGTCGAGCCCCTCCTGGTGCCAGGACGGCACGGGCGCCTCGTTGGAGAGGCGGAACCAGTAGAAGCCGAAGGAGTGCAGCGTGAGCAGGTAGGGCAGGTCGCCGATGGGCGGGAAGGTGACGCGCCCGAGCATCTCGATGGGCGTGCGGCCGCGGTAGGCCGAGAGGTCCAGCTCCACCGGCTGGGCCGCGCGCGAGAGGTTGAACACCGTCAGGATCACGTCGTCCTCGTGCTCGCTCACATAGGCCAGGATCTTGCGGTTGCCGGGCTTGAGGAAGGTGCGGCGCCCGCGGCCGAAGGCGCGGCTGGTCTTGCGCACGGCCAGCATGCGGCGCGTCCAGTGCAGCAGGGAGCTTTGGTCGCCGGACTGGGCCTCGACGTTCAGCGCCTCGTAGCCGTACACCGCGTCCATGATGGGCTGCAGGTAGAGCCGCTGCGGGTCCGCGCGCGAGAAGCCGGCGTTGCGGTCGGGGCTCCACTGCATGGGCGTGCGCACGCCGTTGCGGTCGCCCACGAACACGTTGTCGCCCATGCCGATCTCGTCGCCGTAGTAGATGATGGGCGAGCCCGGCATCGAGAGCAGCATGCCGTTCATGAGCTTGACGCGGTCCACGTCGTTTTCCATGAGCGGCGACAGCCGCCGGCGGATGCCCAGGTTGATGCGCGCGCGCATGTCGGCCGCGTACATGCTGTACATGTAGTCGCGCTCGCGGCTGGTCACCATCTCCAGCGTCAGCTCGTCGTGGTTGCGCAGGAAGATCGCCCACTGGCAGCCGTCGGGGATGTCGGGCGTCTGCTGCAGGATCTCGACGATGGGGTGGCGGTCTTCCTGGGCGATGGCCATGTACATGCGCGGCATCAGCGGGAAGTGGTAGGCCATGTGGCACTCGTCGCCGTCGCCGAAGTATTCGCGCACGTCTTCCGGCCACATGTTGGCCTCGGCCAGCAGGAAGCGGTTCTTGTATTCGGCGTCGATGGCCGCGCGCAGCCGCTTGATGACGGCGTGCGTTTCGGGCAGGTTCTCGGTGCTGGTGCCGTCGCGCTCGATCAGGTAGGGGATGGCGTCGAGCCGGAAGCCGTCCACGCCCATGTCGAGCCAGAAGCGCATGGTCTTGAGCACGGTCTCCATCACCAGCGGGTTGTCGAAGTTCAGGTCCGGCTGGTGGCTGAAGAAGCGGTGCCAGTAGTAGGCCTTCGCGATCGGGTCCCAGGCCCAGTTGGAGGTCTCGGTGTCCGTGAAGATGATGCGCGTGCCCTGGTAGATCTGGTCGGTGTCGCTCCAGACGTAGAAGTCGCGCTCGGGCGAGCCCGGCGGCGCGCGCCGCGCGCGCTGGAACCACGGGTGTTCGGACGACGTGTGGTTGATGACCAGCTCGGTGATCACGCGCAGGCCGCGCTCGTGCGCGGCGTCCAGCATCTCCTTGAAGTCCGCGAGGGTGCCGTACTGCGGGTGCACGTTCTCGTAGTCGGAGATGTCGTAGCCGTCGTCGCGCAGCGGCGAGGGGTAGAACGGCATCAGCCAGATCGTGTTGACGCCCAGGTCCTTCACGTAGTCGAGCTTGGCCGTCACGCCCTTGAAGTCGCCGTAACCGTCATTGTTGCTGTCGAAGAACGCCTTCACGTTCAACTGGTAGATGACCGCGTCGCGGTACCACTGCGGATCGCCCTGCGTGTCGATCTCCGGCGTCTCGGGCATCACGGCCGGGCCGGGCTCGGGCAGGGCGGGGTCATGCGCCTGCGCCAGGGCGGGCGCGGCGGGCGTGGTCTGGTGGAGCAGGGGGGCGTTCATGGAGGGATTCTTCGCTCACTGGAAGGGATCGGTGTCGCCGGCACCCGCGATGCGGCGCCGCACGGCGAAGATGTGCGCGGGCGCGCGGTACGGGTCGAGCAGGATGTAGTGGTGCTCGCCCTGCCAGACGAAGCGCTGCTGGCTCAGCAGGTCGTGCATCAGCCAGTCGGCGGCGGGCGGATCGCCGGCCGCGATGGCGATGTCGGCCGGCGTGAGGCGCATCCAGCCCGACTGCGCGTGGTGCGGGTCGAGGTTCACCACCGTCACCACCACGTCGCGCCCATCGGGCGAGCGCTTGAGGTAGGCCAGCAGCATGTCGTTGTCCACCGGCAGGAAACGCAGGCTGTGGTCGGCCTGCAGGGCCGGGTTCTCGCGGCGGATGCGGTTCACGCGGGTGATGAGCGGGCGCAGGTGGCCGGGGCGGTCCAGGTCCCAGTGGCGCAGCTGGTACTTCTCGGAGTCGCGGTATTCCTCGCTGCCGGGCTCGCGCGGCACGTGCTCCAGCAGCTCGTAGGCCGGGCCGTAGACGCCGTAGTTGGCCGAGAGCGTGGCCGCCAGCACGAAGCGCAGCGCGAACATCGCGGGCTGGCCGCTCTGCAGCTGCTCGTGCAGGATGTCCGGCGTGTTGGGCCAGGCGTTGGGGCGGAAGTAATCGCGGCCCGGCGCGGTGTTCAGCTCGGTGAAGTAGTCGGCCAGTTCCTGCTTGCTGTTGCGCCAGGTGAAGTAGGTGTAGGACTGCGTGAAGCCGCGCTTGGCCAGGCCGTGCATCACCTTGGGCCGCGTGAAGGCCTCGGCCAGGAAGACCGTGTCGGGGTATTCGCGCTGGATGTCCGCGATCACCCATTCCCAGAAGCCGAAGGCCTTGGTGTGCGGGTTGTCCACGCGGAAGATGCGCACGCCCTCGCCGATCCAGTGCGCGAACACGCTGCGCAGTTCCTGCCACAGGGCCTGCCAGTCCTCGCATTCGAAGTGGAAGGGGTAGATGTCCTGGTACTTCTTGGGCGGGTTCTCGGCGTACTGCACGGTGCCGTCGGGCCGCCAGCGGAACCAGTCGGGGTGCTCGCGCACGTAGGGGTGGTCGGGCGCGCACTGGAAGGCGATGTCCAGCGCGATCTCGATGCCGTGCTCGCGCGCGCGGGCCACCAGGTGGCGGAAGTCCTCGGCCGTGCCCAGCTCGGGCAGGATCGACTTGTGCCCGCCCTCGTCGGCGCCGATCGCCCAGGGGCTGCCCACGTCGCCGGGCTCGGGCGTGAGCGTGTTGTTGCGGCCCTTGCGCTGCACGCGGCCGATCGGGTGGATCGGCGGGAAGTACAGCACGTCGAAACCCATCTCCGCGATGGCCGGCAGGCGCGATTCCACGTCGCGCAGGGTGCCGTGCATGCCGGCCACCGGGGCCGTGGAGCGCGGGAACAGTTCGTACCAGGTGCTATAGCGCGCGCGCTCGCGGTCCGCGCGCAGCGGCAGCGCGGCGGCGTAGCGCGCCTCCAGGGTGCGGTCGGGGTGCCGGCGCATCGCCTCGGCCGCGGCCTCCTGCAGCGCCAGCGCCTTGAGCGCTTGCGCGTTGTCCTGGCCCAGCGCCTCGCGCTCGAGCGTGTCGGCCCATCCCTCCAGCAGGCGCGCATCGGCGGGCGCGGAGCGGGCGGCGGCGCGCATGGCGGCGGCCCGTGCCTCGGCCGCGCCCACGCGGGCTGCCACGCGGATGTCGGCCGCGTCCACGCGGCGCTCCATGTCGCGGCGCCACGACTCGAAGCCGTCCACCCAGGCCACCACGGTGTAGCGGTAGAGGCCCGGCTCGGGCGGCGTGAACTCGGCCCACCATTCGTCGTTCGGCTCGGGGTGCATGGGCACCTCGGCGGGCGCGGTGCCGCCAGCGGGGGCGGCCCCATCGCCATCGTCGCGCCACCACTGCAGCATCGCGCGCGGCACGTCGTGCCCATCGGTGAAGCAGTGCGCGGTGACGCGCACGGGCTCGCCCGCGACGCGCTTGACCGCGAAGCGGCCGCCGTCCACGGCGGGCAGCACGGCATCGATCACCGCGCGCGCGCGGCCCGCGTCGCCGGGCGGCAGCGTGGAAGCCGGTACGGCCCCCGCGGCGCGCGGCGCGGTGGCCACGGGGAACTGCCGGCCGCTGCCAGCGGCCTGCGGGGCTGTGGAGGAAGGGGCGGTGGCCGGCGCGGGCTGCGCGGCGCGGGACGAGGGCGCGGAGTCAGGCGGTGAGGGCATGGCGTGCAGGCTCCTGTCGAAGGATGAGGGTGGAGAGCGGCGGCAGCGTGAGGCAGATCGACTGCGCCCAGTGGTGCGAGCGCACGGGAGCGGCCTCTACGCCGCCCAGGTTCCCCCAGCCGGCACCGCCGAATTCGCGCGCATCGGTGTTGACCACCTCGCGCCAGTAGCCGTCGCCGGGTACGCCGACGAGGTAGTTCTCGCGCGGCACCGGCGTCATGTTGCAGACCACCAGCACGGGGCCGGCGCCCTGCTGGCGGGAGCGCTCGCCGGGCTTGCGCAGGAAGGCGATCACGCTCTGGTTGGCATCGTCGGCCTGCACCCACTGGAAGCCGTCGCCCGAGAAATCGACGTCGTGCAGCGCGGGCTCGCTGCGCAGCACGCGGTTCAATTCGCGCACCAGGCGCTGCACGCCGCCGTGCAGCGGGCCGTCGCAGACCCACCATTCGAGTTCGCCCTCGTGCGTCCATTCGCGGCGCTGGCCGAATTCGCCGCCCATGAAGAGCAGCTTCTTGCCCGGGTGGGCCCACATGAGGCCGAACAGCGCGCGCAGGTTGGCGAACTGCTGCCACTCGTCGCCCGGCATCTTGTTGACGAGCGATCCCTTGCCGTACACCACCTCGTCGTGCGAGAGCGGCAGCACGAAGTTCTCGTTGAACGCGTACACCAGCGAGAACGTCAGCTTGTGGTGGTGGTGGCGGCGGTTGATGGGGTCTTCCTTCAGGTACGACAGCGTGTCGTTCATCCAGCCCATGTTCCATTTCATGCCGAAGCCCAGGCCGTTCATCTCCACGGGCCGCGAGACCATCGGCCAGGCCGTGGATTCCTCCGCGATGCTCACCGTGTCCGGGTGGTCGCGGTACACGGCGCGGTTCAGCAACTGCAGGAACTCGATCGCCTCCAGGTTCTCCCGCCCGCCGTGGCGGTTGGGGATCCATTCGCCGTGCTTGCGCGCGTAGTCGAGGTAGAGCATCGAGGCCACCGCGTCCACGCGCAGGCCGTCCAGGTGGTACTTGTCCAGCCAGAAGAGCCCCGACGAGATCAGGAAGCTGCGCACCTCGTGCCGGCCGTAGTTGAAGATGGCCGAACTCCATTCGGGGTGGAACCCCTGGCGCGGGTCGGAATGCTCGAAGAGGTGCGTGCCGTCGAATTCGGCCAGCCCGTGGCCGTCCACCGGAAAGTGCGAGGGCACCCAGTCCAGCAGCACCCCGATGCCGCGCTGGTGCAGGTGGTCCACGAAGTACATGAAATCCTGCGGCGTGCCGTAGCGCGACGTGGGCGCGAAGTAGCCCGTGGTCTGGTAGCCCCAGGAGCCGTAGAACGGGTGCTCGGTGATGGGCATCAGCTCCACGTGCGTGAAGCCCATGGAGTGCACGTAGTCGGCGAGCGCGTGGGCCAGCTCGCGGTAGTTCATGAATTGGCCGTCCTTGCGGCGCCAGGAGCCGGCATGCACCTCGTAGATGGACATGGGCGCGTCCAGCGCGTTGCGCGGCCCGCGCGTGGCCATCCACTCGGCGTCCTGCCATGCGTAGCCCTCCAGCGCCCACACGCGGGACGCCGTGGCCGGTGGCAGCTCCGCGCAGGTGGCGAAGGGGTCGGCCTTCTCCAGCACGCGGCCGCCGTGGTTCGAGACGATGCGGTACTTGTACGCCTGCCCGTGCGCGGCGTGGGGTACGTAGCCTTCCCACACGCCGCTGTCGTCGGTGCGGCGGGCGAGGTGGTCGGCGTCGGGGTTCCAGCCGTTCCAGTCGCCGATCACGGAGACCGAGGCCGCGTTCGGCGCCCATACGGCGAAGTCCGCGCCGCGCGCGTCCTGCGCCCCGGCGCCGCCGCCGGAGCCCCGCAAGTGGCAGCCCAGGGACTGGTAGAGGCGCGCATGCGTGCCTTCGCGCATCAGGTAGGCGTCGTGGGCGGTCAGCAGGGGGGAAGCGTTGGACGGCACGGTGGAGATCCTGAAAATGGTCGTGGAAAAACGAAAGCAAGGCGGAGGAGGAACAACGGCTGCCTGCACGACCCCGTCGGCAAGGGACCATTGGCGCACGCATGCCGCGGTCGAGCTCGCGCGGCAGTGGCGACTGGGTCTGTAGGACGGCGCCGCTTGGGCGCCGGCCCGGAGCGGGTCACTCGCGCATCACCATCTCCCGCATGCGGCGGCGCAGCGCGCGTTCGCGCAGGCGCTCGGCCTCGTGGTCCTCGCGCACGGCGCGCAGCAGCGCCACGGCCATCAGCACGAGCACCAGCGCGAAGGGCAGGGCGAACACGATGGTGGCCGTCTGCACGGCCTGCAGCCCGCCCGCGAACAGCAGCGACAGCGCGATGCCGGCCACCAGCAGGCCCCAGGCGATCTTCACGCGGGCGGAAGGATCCGGGTCGCCGCGCGTGCTCATGGTGCCCAGCACCAGCGTGGCCGAATCGCCCGAGGTGACGAAGAACACCACCACCAGCACCGTCGCCACGATGGACATCGCCATCCCGAGCGGCATGGCCGAGAACATCGCGAACATCGCCGTGGCCGGATCGGCCTGCGCCGCGGCCGAGAGCGGCACCTGCTGGAAGATCTCCAGGTGCAGCGCGGTGCCGCCGAAGATCGAGAACCACATGAAGCCCACGAGGCTGGGCGCGATCACCGTGCCCAGCACGAACTCGCGGATCGTGCGCCCGCGCGAGACGCGCGCGATGAACAGGCCCACGAACGGCGACCACGCGATCCACCACGACCAGTAGAAGATCGTCCAGTCGCCCACCCAGGAGCTGTCCCGGAACGGCGACATGCGCAGGCTGGTGCGTACGAACTCGCTCAGGTAGGCCCCCAGCGTGTTGGTGAAGGTGTTCACCAGCGACACCGTGGGGCCGATCAGGAACACCGCCAGCGCCAGCAGCGCCGCCAGCAGCAGGTTGGCGCTGGAGAGCCACTTGATGCCCCGGTCCACCCCGCTCACGGCCGAGGTGATGAACATCGCCGTGGTGACGACGATGATCGCGGCCTGCGGCCAGGGCCCCACCGGGATGCCGAAGACGGCCTGCAGCCCGCCGTTGATCTGCGCGGCGCCCATGCCCAGCGAGGCCGCCACGCCGAAGGCCGTGGCCACCACCGCCAGCACGTTCACGAGCGGCGACAGATGGCGCATGCCGCGCCAGGGCAGCGATTCGGTGGCCGAGCTGACCAGCGCCGGGGCCTGCCGGCGGAACTGGAAGAACGCGATCGCCAGCCCCACCACCCCGTAGATCGCCCAGGGGTGCAGCCCCCAGTGGAAGAAGGCATAGCGCATCGCCGCGCCCGCGGCCTCCGGCGTCTGCGCGGCCACGCCCGGCGGCGGCAGGCCGTAATGCGACACCGGCTCCGCCACGCCCCAGAACACCAGCCCGATGCCCATGCCCGCAGCGAACAGCATCGCGAACCAGGTGGCGGTGGAGAACTCGGGCTCCTCGTCCTCGTCGCCCAGTTTCAGGTCGCCGTAGCGGCTGAGCGCCAGGAAGAGCGCCAGCCCCACCAGCCCCAGCACCACCCACAGGTACAGCCACCCGAAATTGCGCGTGATGCTGGCCAGCAGCGTGCCGAAGAAGGTGCCCAGCGTGGCCGGCGAGGCCAGCCCCCAGAGCACGATGAGCGCGATCACCCCGGCCGAGACGGTGAGCTGCAGGTTGCTGCGCGCCGCGTGCCAGGCGCGGGTGAACGGCGAGCCCGCCGCGGGGGTGGGAGAGGGGGCGGACGGCGGAGGGGACGGCGGCGGGGAGGAAGGCGGGGACGGCGGAGAAATCGGCATCCGGGCAGTGTGGTGACGGACGCGGCCCGGGTCTGTCAGCCGATGCCGGCAACGGTCGAGCCGTGCCGGTGCGCATTGCATGGGTCATTTCGGCTCCATGCCGCCGATTCCATTCGATAGTTTGCTATCAAATAAATAGCATGTCGGGTGCGCCTGCGCGGCGCGGCGTCCCCGGCCCGCGCAGGCCGTCGTACGGGGCGGGGCGGCCCTGCGGACCGCCCGGCCGTGCGGGCCGCGCACCGGCTCAGCCCAGCAGCGCCACGCCCTTCACCTGGGCATGCACCGCCAGCCCCGGCGCCAGCGCCAGCAGGCGGGCCGAACGGCGCGTGATGCGCGCCAGCAGCGGGGTGCCGCCGGCATCCAGCACCACCAGCACCTGGCCGGCGCGGTCCTCGCGCAGCTCCACGATGCGCGCCGGCAGCACGTTGAGCACGCTGCTGTCGGCCGGCGGCGCCAGCGCGATGCTGACGTCGCGCGCCTGCACGCGCAGCCGCACCGGGGTGCCGGGCGGCAGTGCGCGCTCCGCCGCCAGGTAGAGCGCCTGTCCGCCCGGCAGCCGCACCGTGGCGATCTGGTCGGCTGCATCGTGGTGCTCGGCCACGCCCTCGGCCAGCGTGGCCGCCAGTTCGCCGTGGGCGAGCGGCAGGTCGGGCCGCGCCATCAGTTGCGCGATGGGGCCGCTGGCCAGCACGCGGCCTTCGCGCAGCAGCACGAGGTGCGATGCCAGGCGCGCGACCTCGTCGTGCGCGTGGCTCACGTAGAGCACGGGAATGTCGAGGCCGCGCTGCAGCCGCTCCAGGTAGGGCATGACCTCGGCCTTGCGCTCGGCGTCCAGCGCCGCGAGCGGCTCGTCCATGAACAGCACGCGCGGGCTGGCCGCCAGCGCCCGTGCGATCGCCACGCGCTGGCGCTCGCCGCCGGAGAGGGCTTCGGTGCGCCGCGCCAGCAGCGGGCCGATGCCCAGCAGCTCCACCGCCTGCTCCAGGGACACGCGGCGCCGCGCGGCCGGCGTGCGCCGCAGGCCGTAGGCGAGGTTGCCGCGCACGTCCAGGTGCGTGAACAGGCCGGGCTCCTGGAACACGTAGCCCAGCGCGCGTTCGTGCGGCGGGCGCCACACGCCCCGGGCGTCGTCCTGCCACACATCGCCCGGCACGGCGACGCGGCCCGCGCCGCGCTCCAGCCCGGCCATGGCGCGCAGCAGGCTGGTCTTGCCGCAGCCGGACGGCCCGAACACCGCCGTGATGCCCTGGCCCGGCAGGCACAGGTCCACGTCGAGCGTGAACCGCCCGGGGCGCGGCAACTGCAGCCGCACGCCGATGGCCGGCGCCGCGGCGTCCGCGCGCGTGTCGGCCGTCATGTGCGCCGTCATGCGCGCCCCCTCGCCGGCTGCAGCCAGTGCAGCGCCAGCAGCACCGCGAACGAAAACACCACCATCGTGCCCGCGAGCCAGTGCGCCTGCACGTATTCGAGCGCCTCGACATGGTCGTAGATCTGCACCGACACCACGCGCGTCACGCCCGGGATGTTGCCGCCCAGCATGAGCACCACGCCGAACTCGCCCACGGTGTGCGCGAAGCTCAGCACCCCGGCGGTGAGAAAGCCCGGCCGCGCCATCGGCAGCGCCACGGTGAAGAACCGGTCCAGCGGCCCCGCGCCCAGCAGCGCGGCCACCTCCAGCGGCCGCTCGCCCACCGACTCGAAGGCGCGCTGCAGCGGCTGCACCGCGAACGGCAGCGAATACACCAGCGACCCCACCAGCAGCCCGCCGAACGTGAACGGCAGCGTGGCGAGGCCCAGCGACTGCATGAAGCGCCCCACTGCGCCGTGCGGGCCCATCAGCAGCAGCAGGTAGAAGCCGATCACCGTCGGCGGCAGCACCAGCGGCAGCGCCACCACGGCCGACACCGGCCCGCGCCAGCGCGAGGGCGTGCGCGCCAGCCACCAGGCCAGCGGCGTGCACAGCACCAGCAACAGCAGCGTGGTCAGCCCCGCGAGCCGCAGCGTGAGGCCGATGGCCGCGAGGTCGTCCGCCGAGAAAGGCATGCCCGGCGCGTCAGAACCCGTAGCCGTAGCTGCGGATGATCGCGCGCGCCTTGTCGCCGCGCAGGTACTGCATCAGCGCCGTGGCGGCCGCGTTGTCCTTGCCCGTGGCCAGCAGCACGGCATCCTGGCGGATCGGCTCGTGCATCGCGGCCGGCACCTGCCACGCCGATCCCTTGGCGATGCGCCCGTCCTCCATCACCTGCGACAGCGCCACGAAACCCAGCTGCGCATTGCCGCTGGCCACGAACTGGTAGGCCTGCGCGATGTTCTCGCCCGTCACCAGGCGCGGCTTGAGCGCATCGGCCAGGCCCAGCTTTTCCAGGGTCTGCACGGCAGCCAGCCCGTAGGGCGCGAGCTTGGGGTTGGCGACCGAGAGGTGCGTGAAATCGCCCGTGCGCAGTACCTGGCCCTGGCCGTCCACATAGTTCTCGCGCGGGCTCCACAGCACCAGTTGGCCCACCGCATAGGTGAAACGCGAGCCCGCCACGGCCAGCCCCTCGCGCTCCACGCGTTCGGGCGTCGTATCGTCGGCCGCCAGGAACACCTGGAACGGCGCCCCGTTGCGAATCTGCGCGTAGAACTTGCCCGTGGCCCCGGACGACAGCACCGCCTTGTGGCCCGTGTCCTGTTCGAACGCGGCGGCGATCTTCTGCATGGGCGCGGTGAAATTCGCGGCCACGGCGACAGGCACCTCGCCCGCCCAGGCGGACGACAGGGCGCAGAGGCACAGGCCCGGCAGCAGCCGCAGGGCCCGCGGCGAAGGCGTGGAAGGGGTAGGAAGAGTGCAGGGCATGGCGCTATTCATTAATGGAATAGCGCCAGAGTATAGGCAGGTCGGGCAGCGCGCCCGGCTGCGGGGGGATCGCGCCTGGGAACCCTCCGTCGCGTGCGGATGGGCGCGCCGCGCAGGCAGGCCGCACAGATGAGCCGTGCCCAATGCATGGCTGAGTGTGCGCTGCTCCGCTGGCGGTGCACGGCGACGACGCAGCGGGGAAAGGGAAAAGGAGGGAGGGGGGATGTGCCCCGGGGCCGCGTGCCGTGCGCCCCGCAGGGGCCCCTCCCCGGGGCATCACTCGTAGGTGATCTGCAGGTCTGTGCCGGAGCTGGTCGCGCTCTCGGTCAGGGGCACCGCGGCGCCCGTCGCGGCGAGGCGGTAGGTGGAGGTGTTGACGATGGGCGTGCCCAGCACCGGCGTGGCCGTCGTCACGACGGACAGCAGCAGCGTGGAATCGGTATCGGCCTTGACCGAGTAGTTCACCGTCGCCGTGCCCAGTTGCAGCCACTTGCCGGAATCGCTGTAGACCCTCAGCGTGTACCACGAGCCCGAGTCGCCCGCCTTGGCCGTGGCCGGCAGCGGCGTGGCGGTGTTCGTGACCGAATACAGGCCGCTGATCACCGCGCCGCGCGGGACCGTGTAGCCGGCGTCGTAGTAGTTGATCAGCGTGCTGTCGACCGTCGACGAACCGCTGCTCGTCGTGAAGTTCAGCGTGATCACCGTGCTCTTGCGCAGCGCGGGCTGGCCTTCGAACGTCACGGTGACGGCGGCATCGCGCACGGCGGTGCCGGTGCCCGTGCCCGCCTGGTTGTTCACCGTGCCGCTGCCCGAGACGGCCTGCGTGCCCGAACTGGCCAGATAGGCCGACACGGCGGGACCGAGCGGCAACGTCAGCGGCGCAGGCTCATCGGCCACCGCCGAGAACGCCAGGGACAGCGCAGGAATACCCAGCCAAAGAGATTTCAGAGCGAAAGAGTGCTGCATGTTGAGATCTGCAAAAAGGGTTGTGGAAAGGGTGTGTGGAAGTGTCGACGCTGCCTGCGCCGGACTATGGGCCCATCCGGCCCGCAGCGCGCATCCCCGGCCGGCGCGCGACGTTCTTCCTCGCATAAGCGGAAATTCCGGTTATGCGATTGATTGAAATCGAGGGTGGGCGGGGGGCGGCACTGTGCGGTGTGCCGGCGCGCGCATTGCCCCAGGGTGGCGAACTGGATGGTCACCAGATGCGGTGACGGGCTTGATTTTTTGGCACCTTCCGTCACTGGGGGTGGTGGCAGATCGTGCGCTCAGATGCAGCTCAGCGCGGTGCGGGTCCTGAGCGCGAGCGGAGGTGCCCAGGTGATCGCAGTGGTAGAGGTGCAGGTGGACGATCTCGGCGCCTTCGCCGCGTAGCTGCTGCTGCAGGCGCTGCACATCCAGGCCCATCGATTGGAGGTGGCGGCGGGTGTGGTCGCTGGCGGTGCCGTGGAGCAATTCCCCCTGCAGGGCTTGCAGGGGCGAGGGTTGTTCGCGGTCGCCGGGATCGGCGGCGCCCAGCAGCTGCGCCAGGGTCGGGGGCTCGGCGCCGGCGCGGGTCTGGATGCGCAGCAGCGGCACGAAGGAGCCCGGGGCGTAGAGCGTGTGGATGCGCTGGGCGTGCTGCGGCCTGCGCGGATCGCGCAGTTCGGTGAGGGTCAAGGTGTCGCCCTGCCAGCCGTGGCAGCGCTGCTCGGTGGTGGCCTGGCCTGCCGGCGATGAGCGCTCGATGCGGCTGGCGATGCGGCGGCCGAAGACGTCGTAGTGGTGGGTGCGGCGGATGCGCTCGCCGGTGGCGCGGTGGTGCTGTTCGTGGGCGATGAGGCGATGGGCGTGGTCCCAGTGCAGGCGGTGGGTCTGCTGGCCGTCGGTGTGGGTTTTTTCCAGCAGGTTGCCACACGGCCCCCAGTGGTAGCGCCAGGGGCCGTGCGCGTGCACGCGGTTGTCGGGCCAGCGGTCGTGGGCGTGGCCGGGCAGGGGCGGGCCGTCCTGGCGCAGCAGGTCGAAGGCCGGGTCGTGCCAGTGGCTGCGCACCTCGCCGGCCCAGTCCTCGCGCGCGCCCTGGGGCTGCCCGGGCGAGGGCATCCAGGGGTTGCCGGCGGGGTCGTAGCGGTAGTGAAGCGGCTCGCGCCCGGGCAGGTGGGTGGCGGCCAGCCGGCCGGCCGCGTCGTAGGCGTGGTGGATGGTGCCGCGCGGGGTGTCGATGCGCGCGAGGCGGCCCGCGCCGTCGTAGTGGTGCTGGCGCGCGAGGGACGAGAGGGCCGGGCCGGGCGCGCCCGGGTCCGCCGGGCTTTCGGTGCTGCGCTGCACGGAGAGCGCCTGCAGGCGCGAGAGCGCATCGCGGCGCCAGCGGGTCTGGCTGGCGCCGAAGTCCAGCGCCTCGGGCCGGTGCAGGCCGTCGCGCTCGATGTGCAGCAGGGGCTCGCCGCCCAGCAGCAGGCCGTGCACGTGGCCGGAGCCGTAGGTGAGCCATTGCAGCGGCGGCAGGCCGGGCAGGTCGGCGCCGGCGGGGGCGCCGCCCTCGTCCAGGGTGTGCGTGCTTTCGTGGCTCCAGAGCAGCGCGCCCTCGACCGAATGCATCTCCTGGCGTTCGCCCAGGATGCGGCCGAGCCGGTCGCGCCGCAGGTGCACGCTCACGCGGTGGCGTTGCAGGGCGGTGTGGTGGTGGGCCGCCACGAGCCGGCCGGCGCCGTCGTGGTCGAACCATTCGATGAGGGACGATGCGTCGCCGCCTGCGGTGGTGCCGGGCCAGGCCGGTGCGCGGGCCGGGCCTTCCTGTTCTGTGTTCCAGGCATCTGCGTTGTTGCCGGCGCCCGCCTGCGGCGCCATGTCCGGAGCGTTGGCCCCGGCGGCGGTTGGAACGATGACGCGCGCGGTGAGCTGGCCCGCGTCGCTCCACTGGTAGGCGATGGCGTGGCGCGCGTCCTCGGTGCGGATGCGCTGGCCGCCCAGGTCGTAGGCGTGGCGGGTGGTGCGGCCGTCGAAGCCGGTTTCTTCGGTGAGCCGGTCGCGCACGTCGTAGGCGAAGCGGTGGGCACGCGCATTCTCGTTGTGCAGCTCCACCAGGCGCCCCGCGGGGTCGTAGCGGTAGTGCTGGGCGTGTTTTAGGGCTGTTTCATGCTCCATGCCGCCGGATCCATTGGATTCATTGCTATCGTATTCATAGCGTATGACACGGCCCCAGGCATCGTGGGCGAAGCGCTCGCGCAGGCCGCCGGGGTGGTCGATGGCGATGAGGTCGCCGCTGTCCGGCGCGTGGCGCCAGCGGGTGGTGCGGCCCAGCGCGTCGGTGCTTTCGGCAGGGCGGCCCAGGGCGTCATAGGTGGTGCGCAGCGCCAGCCCTTCCTCGCCCTGCACGCGGACCGTGCGGCCCCAGCCGTCGTAGGCGAAGCGGGTGGCGCGCCCGCTGCAGTCGGTGCGGCAGGCGAGCAGGCCCAGGGCGTTCCACTGCAGGGTGGAGGTGCCGCCGCGCGCATCGGTGACGGCGATGGGCAGGTCGGGGTGCAGTGGCAGGGGCTCCGCATCCGCATCCAGATCGGCGCCAGCACCGGTATCGCTCCTGGGCGGTATCTCGGGGTAGCGGTAATGCGTGGTCCGGCCCAGCGGGTCGGTGTGGCGCACGAGGCGGCCCCAGGCGTCGTGCTCCCAGGTGGTGGCGAGCGGCTCGCCGGCCGGGCCTTCCGGCGCGGGGGCCAGGTGGCGCAGGGGCAGGCCCAGCGCATCGTGCGCGATGCGGTGGGTGCGCCCGGCCGCATCGGTCATGCCCACGACGAGTCCGGTGGCCGCGTCGATCTCGCGGCGCGCGGTGCGGCCCAGCGGGTCGGTGTGGGCCAGCAGGCGGCCGGCGCTGTCGTGCGTCCAGGTGGACCGGGCGCCGTCGGCCTCGATGCGCTCTGCCACGCGGGCCAGGCCCGCTTCGCCGGCGAAGACGTAGCGGCGCTGGCGGCCCAGGCCGTCGGTGACCAGGGTGCTGGCGCGCGCGGGCCGGGGCGGGCTGGCCAGGGGGGCGGCGGGCAGCGGGGTGTAGTCGAAGCGCAGGTCCAGGCCGTCCGGGGTGGCCTGGGCCACCACGCGGCCCTGCGCGTCGTAGGTGTAGCGGGTGGTGGGGCGGCCGGCGTGGGCGTGGCCGGTCATGCGGCCGGGGTGCGCCGCGTCGCCGTATTCGAAGCGGCGCACGGTGCGGCCCGTGCGGTCGGTCACACGGGCCAGTTCGCCCCGGTCGGTGTAGGCATAACGTACCAGGGCGAGCGGCTCGGGCAGCGCTGCGTGGGCCTGGTAGGGGTCGGCTTCCAGCCGCACGGCCGTGAGGCGCACGCCGCCGTCCGGCCCCCAGCCGTGGGCCGCGGGCGCGGCCGGGGCGACGCGCTCCAGATCGAAGGTGTAGCGGCGGCCGGCGCCGTCGGTCACGGACCGCAGGTGGCCGGCGAACGGACCGTCCGCATGCCGTTCGTGGCGCTGCACGCGCCCGAAGCGGTCGCAGAGGCCGTGGAGCACGTCGTGGCGGGCGGTGGCGTCGCCGTCCGGCGCCTGCGCGGGCGATGCCCGCCCTGGTGCGAAGACCCACCAGGGCCCCAGCGGCGAGGCGGTGGCCACGGTGATGCGCGCATCGGCCCGCACGGCGGCGGGCAGGGCGCTCCACAGCCGGGCGAGGCGCTCGGCGTGGCCGACCGAGCCCGGTCCCGCACCCGTACCCGGGATGCCCGGCAGATGCCGCGTGCCGCACCGCACGAGCCAGAGCCCCTCGCTGGCGCTGTGGGCGATTTCGCCGGGCGCCAGCGGCTCGAAGGCGATGCAGCGCCCGCGGCCGTCGTGCAGGCGCAGCACGCCGCCGGGCGTGCCGCTGCCGGAGGGCGCATGCGAGAGGCTGGTCTCGCCGGGCAGCCACCAGCCGGGGCCCAGCAGGCCGACGGGCGCCGGCCGGGGGCTCTGGTGGCTGGAGTACGAACGGACCAGCGAGAACGGCAGCGGGCCGGGCAGCGCGAAATCCTCTTCGCCCGGCAGCACCTTGGCGCCCAGCAGCGGGTTCACCGGGTGCCCCTCCGTGATGCCGCCGGGGCAAACCGAGCACGCGATGCCGCCGGCCGAGCCGATCAGCACGGTGGCCGAGCCCTGGACGATGGGCCCGCCTTTCTGGGTCAAGTCGCCCTGGCGCGCTGCCGGTTTGCCGCTCATGTGTTTTCCCTCCCTCGTTGTCTTGCGATCGGGTGCATTCCGGTGCCCCACACGGGTTCCGGGCCCTGTCTGCGGCGCTGTAGCAAAAGCTATCGCTGGCGCCCGATCGATGGTTTTCAGTTGGGGCGGGATGCTAGGAGGAACTCGGCCGTGGCGCATCCCATGGCGCGAAAACATTTTGTGTCGCCGTGTAAGCGTGCCCGGTGGCGGCGGGCGTGCCGGCCGCTGCGGCATCATCCGCGGATGCCCCGCACGCCCCGCCCGAGTCGTCCTGCCTGCCCGCCGTCCGCTCCACTGCCAGAGTCCCCTGCCACGCCTCCGCCCATCGCGTTCTCGGAGGCGCTGGCCCACGGGCCGGCCGATCGCCGGGTGGCGGTCCTGCGGGAGATCGGGGCGGGGGGCTCCATCTCGCAGGCCGCGCGGGCGGTGGGCGTGAGCTACAAGGCTGCCTGGCAGGCGGTGGACACGCTCACGAACCTGGCCGGCGTGCCGCTGGTGGAGCGGGCGGTGGGCGGGGCGGGCGGCGGCGGCGCGCGGCTGACCGCTGCCGGCGCGGCGCTGCTGCAGGCTGCGCAGGCGCTGGAGCAGGCCCGCGCGGGGGTGCTGGCCTCGGCAGGCCACGGGGAGGGAGCGCCGCCCGCCGCGCGGCTGGCGCTGCGCACGAGCATGCGCAACCAGTGGCCCTGCATCGTGCAGGCGCTGGAACCCCTCGGGCCAGTGGTGCGTGTGCGCCTGCTCGGTGCGGGTGAGCCGGAGGCCGGGGACGATGAAAAGCCTGCGGCCGCCGCACGGGCCTCGGAGCGCGGGCTCCGCCTAGCCGCCCGCATCACGCGCGAAAGCGCCGAACTGCTGGGGCTGCGCCCTGGCACCCCCGTGCTGGCGCTGTGCAAGGCGACGGCGGTGCGGGTGGCGGCGGCCACCGAAAGCGCTGCGCGTGGCGGTCCTGCTGCGGCAGGCGGAGACGGCCACGCATCCGGCGCGAATGCCTGGCCCGGCCGCGCGTCGCGGGTGTCGCGCGGCGGCGCGGCGGGTGACGAGGTCTCGGCCGGGCTGGAGGCCGGCGTGCGCATGGTGGGCTTCGCGCCGCCCGGCTCGGGCCTGCGCGCGGGCCGGCGCGTGGTGCTGTCGGTGGACGAATCCGCCGTGGTGCTGGCCGTCGTGGAGGGCGGCTGATCGCCGCCGCCCTGGCGGGCGCAGGGGCGTGTTTTGCTATTAATTAAGTAGCAAACTATTGAATGGATCCGGCGGCATGGGGCCGAAAACATCCCGATGCCTGGATGCGGGCCCCGCCCGCGCGGTGTGCTCAGGCCAAGCCGAAGTGCTCGCGGAAGGCGGTGCAGAAGGCTTCGGTGCCGCTCAACGACAGGGTCACGGTGTGGCGCGGCGCGGCGGCCACGCCCGATTCGGCCACCAGGCGGCGCGTGCCCTGGTCGAAACGCAGCGTCTGCACGGTGGAGACTTCCTCGACGGCCTGCAGGTCGTAGTCCCACAGCCCGCCGTCCTCGATGGGGCCCTGCGCTTCGGCGAACTGGGCATGGGCCCAGTCCAGCACGGCCGCGATCTCGTCGTGCAGCGCCTGCAACTGGGCGGCCCCGACGCTCGCCATCGCGTCCCAGGTGCCGCAGCCTTCGCCGTCTTCGCTGTAGTCGAAATCGAGGTAACGCAGGGTCATGTGCCGTCCTGTCCAGAAGGGGGTGGGGGAAATGGGAGCCGAGCGGACCATTGTCGGCCAGCGCAGCGGAGGTTTTGCCACAGAATGTGTGCCCCCCTGGGCGCACCGGCCTTCTGCCCCTGCCGTGCGGCGCCGACTTGGCCACGCCGCTCTGTGTCCGATGCTGCCTGCGCTTGCGCTTTTCTTTGCCCGATGCCATGACCGACGCCACCCCCGACGCCCTGCGGCCCCTGCCCCCCTCGCCCCCGCTGTGGGAATGCCGCGGCCTGCGCCACGTGCCGCCGGGGGCGAGCGCGCCGCTGTTCGACGGGCTCGACCTCCGGATCCTGCCGGGCACCACGCTGCTGCGCGGCGGCGACGGCCGGGGCAAGACCACGCTGCTGCGGCTCATCGCGGGTGAGCTGCGCCCCCAGGCCGGCACCGCCGCGGCAGGCGCCGGCACGGTCTTCTGGAAGGACCCGCGGCGGCTGGTGGCCGACCGCCCTGCGGGCGAGGGCGAGGGCGCCGATCTGCCCGGCGAGCAGCAGACCCCGGCCGCGTGGTGGGACGCGCAGGCCCCCCGGTGGCCGCGCTGGAGCGGCCCGGCCCTGGCCGCGCACGTGGCCGGTTTCGGCCTGGGCGAGCACGCCGGCAAGCGCATGGAGCAGCTCTCCACCGGCACCCGCCGCAAGGTGCTGCTGGCCGCGGGCTTCGCGAGCGGGGCGCAGGTGCTGCTGGTGGACGAGCCGGTGGCGGCGCTGGACCGGGCCTCGGTGGATTACCTGCGCGAAGTGCTCATGGGCGTGTCGGCGGAGGCGGCGGCGGTCGGTCCGGGGCACGGGCAGGCCGTGGTGGTGGCGCACTACGACACGCTGGGCGGTGTGCCCTGGGGGCAGGTGGTGGAGCTGGGGGACTGACCTGCCTCGTTGCTCCCCGCGCCACGCGACGCCCGGGCGGCGGCAGGTCGTGGCTGTACCGGCGGTTCTGGCTGCTGCTGACCGGTCGTCTGCGGAGTGCCGTTCGACACTGGTGGCAAACAGGCCGCGTTCGGGGCGAGCGCCTGGGCGCTGGTGGCAGCGGCTTGGCTTGCGTGGCAAACGGCGCGCGCCGCCGTAACATCGGCAGGCTTTTCTTCCCGCCGACCCTTTTCTTTCCAGGAACCCGCACCATGGACGCCCTGCTGTTCGCCCCCGTCGCCGTGGCCATCGCGCTCACGCCCGGCCCCAACAATTTCTGCGGCCTGAACAACGGCATCCGTGCCGGCGTGGGGGCCGCCATGGTGGCCACGCTCGGGCGCGTGGCCTCGTTCGCGATCTTCCTCACGGTTTCGGCGGTGGGCCTGGGCGCGATGCTGCTGGCGTCCGAGGCGGCCTTCACGGCCGTGAAGTGGGTGGGGGCGGCGTATCTCTTCTGGCTGGGCTGGCGCGCCTGGAACAGCCGTGAGTTCGGCGGGCTGGACCTGGTGGAGGGCGAGGGCGCCGCGCCGGCCGCGCCCGGCAGTGCTGCCGCCCCGAAGTGGCGCGCGCTCATCGCGCAGGAGTTCCTGCTGGGCATCACCAACCCCAAGGCGATCATCCTGTTCGCGGCGGTGTTTCCGCAGTTCATCGATCCGGCGCAGCCGGCCGCGCGCCAGTTCCTGGTGCTGGGTTCGGTGTACCTGCTGGCCGAGTTCGTCTCCACGGCCGTCTACGCCTCCTGCGGCCGGCAGATCCGCCGCGTGATCCGGTCGCAGCGCGGCGTGGTGCGGCTCAACAAGGCCACGGGCGGCTTCTTCATGGGTGCGGGCGGGCTGCTGCTGGCGGCCAACCGGTAAGCCGCCGCCCGGACTGCCGCGCGGCCGCACCGGTGGCGCGCAGCTCACATCGCCTTGAAGCGGTGCGCGTGCAGCCGGCTGACGGGCAGGCGGTCCGCACGGTCGCGCAGCCGCAGGTGCAGCCGGCCGGATTCGTCGCGCTCCACCGATTCGATGCCCGTCGCGCGCACCAGCGTGCCGCGGTGGATCTGCCAGAACACCTCGGGTTCCAGCTGCGCGGCCAGTTCCTTGAGCGGCGTGCGGATCAGGTATTCCTGCGCGGCGGTGAGCACGCGCACGTATTTGTCGGCCGCTTCGAACACCAGCACGTCCGCCACCGGTACGAAGTGGATGCGCGCGCCACTGCTGGCCTGGATGACGGTGAGCGGGGCGGCCGCCGGCGGCGCGTTCTCCGGGGGGAGCGGCGGAGCCAGCCCGCGCAGCCGCTCCAGCAGGGTCTGCAACTGGGCCTCGGCGTGGGGTGCGGGTACCGGGGCCTGCGCACGGTCGCGGCCCGCGAGCGCGGCCTGTACCTTCTGCACGGTCTTGCGCAGGCGCGGGCCTTCCACGGGCTTGAGTAGGTAGTCCAGAGCCTGGGCTTCGAACGCCTGCACGGCGTACTGGTCGTAAGCGGTGACGAAGACCAGCGCGGGGAAGGGCGCCTCGTCCAGCGGCCAGGCATCGGCCAGCTCCAGCGCGGCTTCGAGGCCGGTCTGGCCGGGCATGCGGATGTCGAACCACAGCACGTCCGGGCGCAGCTCCAGCGCCCGCTGCACGGCGCCGTGGCCGTCGCCCACGGTGGCGGCGATCCGCAGTTCGGGCCAGGCGCGGGCCAGTTCCTGGCGCAGCGCCTCGGCGAGCAGGGGTTCGTCTTCGGCGATCAGGGCGCTTGGAGGGGGCATGGCGGTTCGACCGCGGCCTGGGGCGCGGGCGTGGGCAGTGGAAGGATGACGAGCGCGCGCGTACCGCCGGCCTCGCCGGGGCCCAGTTCCAGCGCGGCAGCGGCGCCGCCCAGCGTGGCGAGCCGTTCCCGCACCTGGGCGAGCCCGAAGCGCGTGCCGGCGGGCTCGGCCTGCGCGCCCTGCTGTACCGCCGGGGAGAGGGCGGACGCGGGCGACAGGCCCGCGCCCGTGTCGAGCACGGCCAGGTGCAGGCAGGCAGGCGCGCCAGCGTGCAGGCGGGCCGACACCGCGATGCGGCCGCCCTGGACCTGCGGCTCGAGCCCGTGGCGGATGGCGTTCTCCACGAGCGGCTGCAGCAGCAGCGGCGGCACGGGCAGGCCGCGCAGTGCCTCGGGCAGGTCGAGCGTGTAGGCGAGGCGGGGGCCCATGCGCACGGCCATGATTTCCAGGTAGTCGCGCAGCAGCGCGAACTCGTCGGCCAGGGGGTGCAGGGCCGTGCGCGAGG
The DNA here is from genome assembly GCF_900112675.1 of Paracidovorax konjaci. GTDB lineage: Bacteria > Pseudomonadota > Gammaproteobacteria > Burkholderiales > Burkholderiaceae_C > Paracidovorax > Paracidovorax konjaci. The sequence continues at coordinate 26,257 of NZ_FOMQ01000017.1, forward strand.
CGCCGAGGGTGGCGCGCAGGTAGGCGATGAAGTGGTCCAGCATGGCCTGGGCGCGCTGCGGGTCGGTGGCGATGAGCACGCGCAGGTTGGCCAGCGTGTTGAACATCATGTGCGGTTCGAGCTGGCTCTGCAGCAGCTTGAGCCGGGCCTCGGCCGCGTCGCGCTGGGCCTCGGCGATACGGCCTTCCAGGTACCGCGCCTTGCCCTGCGCATAGAAGAAGAACGAGATCGCCAGGCAGGCGAGCACGGTGGTGACCATGGCCGAGCTGGGCCCGGCCGAGGCCCCCGTGGGCGCGAAGCCGGGCAGCACGGCGCGGGCATAGGCGTCGCCGATGGCCGAGCCGGCATGGAAGCCGATGGAGCCGCCCACGGCCACCAGCGCCCAGCCGCGCCATCCCAGCGGCCAGGGGATGGGGCTGTTGCGCGCCAGCCAGATCCGGCCCAGGTCGATCAGCAGCCAGCTGCTCATGCCGATGCCGAGCGAATACACGAGCTGCACGTGCCAGGGACCCCGGCCATAGGCCACCTGCAGCCCGGCGATCGCCGTGCTGAAGGCGGCGATGACCAGGCCGTGGCGTAGGAACAGGCGCAATTGGAAGTGCTGCATGGCGTGTGGCGGTGCGGTGCGCAGGGAGAACCGGCGGGGCGACGCAATTGTGCGCCCGGCGGCGTGGCGGTCAGGGCCGGCCCAGGCGGACCAGCGCGGCGCGCTCGCGTTCCAGCAGGTGCTGGTACAGGCCGGCGCCGCGGCCGCCCAGCGCGACTGCGATGCCGTGCGCCAGCAGGCCGATGCCCCACCCGAGCGCGGGAAACACCGCCCAGTGCCGCCCCTGCCATGCCGCCAGCGCGGCCAGGCCCAGGTTCACGCAGACATAGACGCTGGCGTGCAGCAGCCAGCCCAGCTTGGCACGCACGCGGCGATGGGCCAGGCGTTCCTGCCCGTGAAGGTGTCCGGGGCAGGAGGAAGTGTGCGGTTCGAAGGGCATGGCGGGTCTCCGGCAAGGGGGATGGCGGGTGGGCGGGCCGGGGCGGTGCGCCGGCCTGGAGCGCACTGTCAGGCTCTGCCGCCGCCCGGACCAGCGCCGGGCGACGGGATGCCGCCCGGGCGCCGCGAGTTGCGCGCACCGCGCCGCCAACGGAGGGGGCGGCACGGATGTAGGGGATTTACGTTTCTTCGCACGGCATTGGAAAAACCGCTAACTTTGAGCTTCTACGATGGAGCGCCCGCACCGCATGGCCATCACCCGTGCGCCGGGACGTGTCCCTTCCGAATGATTCCGCCTTGCCCGACACCATGAGTCCACACGATCCGAACGCCGCTCCGCCCGCCGCCCCCACCGCCTACCCCGAAGGGGCCGCGCGGCGCCCCGGGCGGCGCGCCCGGTGGCTGGGGTCCGCGGTGGCGCTGCTGGTGGTGGCCCTGCTGTGCGGTGGGGCGTGGTGGCTGGTGCAGCGCTCCAAGGCCCCCGTGGGCGGGGCGGGGTTCCCGGCGGTGGGCGGCCCGGGCGGACCCGCAGGGCCTGCCGGTCCCGGCCCGGGAGGTGGCGGCGGCGGCCGCGCCCAGGTGACCGTGGGGGAAGCCACGGCGCGCATGGCCAGCCTGCCGGTCACGCTGGATGCGCTGGGAACGGTGACCTCCGTGGCGACGGTCACGCTGCGGCCCCAGGTCGCGGGGGTGCTCACCCAGGTGCTGTTCACGGAAGGGCAGACGGTGCGCAAGGGCCAGGTGCTGGCGCAGATCGACCCGCGGCCCTATGAGCAGGCGCTGATGCAGGCCGAAGGCACGCGCCGCCGCGACGAGGCGCAACTGGAGAACGCGCGCATCACGCTGGAGCGCTACCGCACGCTGCTGTCGCAGGATTCCATCGCGCGGCAGGACGTGGACACCCAGGCCGCGCTGGTCAAGCAGCTAGAAGGCACGGTGATGACCGACCGGGCCCAGGAGCGCACCGCGCGCCTGAACCTCGACTACACGCGCGTCACCGCGCCATCGAGCGGCCGCATCGGCCTGCGCACGGTGGACGCCGGCAACTACGTGACCACGGGCGACACCGCGGGCATCGCCACCATCACGCAGACGGCACCCATCGACGTGCAGTTCTCCATCCCGCAGGACCGCGTGGCCGACGTGCAGGGCGCCGCCGATGCCGCTGCGGCCGCCGGCCTGGCGGTGGCCGCGAGCGACCGCACGCGCACCACCGAGCTGGCCCGGGGACGGTTCTCCACGCTGGACAACCTGGTGGACACCACCACCGGCACGGTCAAGGGCAAGGCGCGTTTCGAGAACGCGGACGGCAGGCTCTTTCCCAACCAGTTCGTCAACGTGCGGCTGCAGCTGCGCGAGGTGCCGGCGCTGGTGGTGCCCGTGACGGCGGTGCGCACGGGCGCCAACGGGGATTTCGTCTACGTGATCAACGAAGACCGCACGGTGACGATGCGCAAGGTGCGCCGCGGCCAGGCCACGGTGGAGTGGATCGCGATCACCGACGGACTGCAGGCCGGCGACCGCGTGGTGACCGAGGGCGGCGACCGCCTGCGCGATGGCGCCCGCGTGCAACTGCAGGGGCCGGCGCAGGGCGCCAGCGGTCCGCGCGGCGGCGCCAGCGGTGCGGCCGGCGCGCCGGGGCGGCGCCAGCGCGCGTCCGGTGCGTCGTGGCCCGCGGGGGGCGAGGGCGAAGGCGGCCGGCGCCACGGCCCGCGGCCTGCCGCCGAGGGGGCGGCTTCCGCTCCGGCCGGGCCGGGCACGGCGCCTGCATCCGGCGCGCGTGGCGCCGGGCAACCGTGATCCGCCGCGCCGTCCGCCCATGAGCCCGTCGCGTCCCTTCATCGAGCGGCCCGTCGCCACTGCGCTCCTCATGCTGGCCATCGTGCTGGCGGGGCTGGTGGGTTTCCGCTTCCTGCCCCTGTCGGCCCTGCCGCAGGTGGACTACCCGACCATCCAGGTCCAGACGCTCTACCCGGGCGCGAGCCCGGAGGTCATGAGCCGCAATGTCACCGCGCCGCTGGAGCGGCAGTTCGGGCAGATGCCGGGGCTGGCCCGCATGGCCTCCACCAGCGCCGCCGGCGTCTCCATCGTCACGCTGCAGTTCGACCTGGGCCTGGCCCTGGACGTGGCCGAGCAGGAAGTGCAGGCCGCCATCAACGCGGGCACCTCGCTGCTGCCCACCGACCTGCCGGCGCCGCCCGTCTACGCCAAGGTGAACCCGGCCGACGCGCCGGTGCTCACGCTGGCGATCAGCTCGGACACGCTGCCGCTCACCGAGGTGCAGAACCTCGTCAACACGCGGCTGGCGCAGAAGATCAGCCAGGTGCCGGGCGTGGGCCTCGTCACGCTCGCGGGCGGCCAGCGGCCGGCGGTGCGCATCCAGGCCGACACCAAGGCGCTGGCCTCCTACGGCATCGGGCTCGACACGCTGCGCACGGCCATCACTTCGGCCAACGCCAACAGCGCCAAGGGCAGTTTCGACGGCCCGCAACGCGCCTACACCATCAACGCCAACGACCAGCTCCTCACGGTCGACGATTACCGCAACCTCATCGTGTCGTGGAAGAACGGCGCGCCGGTGCGCATGATCGACGTGGCACGCGTGGTGAACGGCGCCGAGAACGACCGCCTGCGCGCCTGGGCCGGCGTGCGCGCCACCGAGCCGCTGCAGGGCCGCCCCAAGGCGGCGAACGCCCCCCCGGGGGGCAGCGAACCAGGCGAAGCCGGGAGCGTGGGGGCCACCGAGCCGCAGCCGGGCCGCCCCAAGGCGGCGAGCGCCCCCTCGGGGGGCAGCGAACCAGGCGAAGCCGGGAGCGTGGGGGCCTCATTGACCTCTGCCATCATCCTGAACGTGCAGCGCCAGCCGGGCGCGAACGTCATCTCCACGGTGGACAGCATCCAGCGCCAGTTGCCCGAGCTGCAGGCCGGGCTGCCGGCCAGCCTGGACGTGCAGGTGCTCTCGGACCGCACCACCGGCATCCGCGCATCGGTGCACCACGTGGAGATGGAACTGGTGCTGGCCGTGCTGATGGTGGTGCTGGTGATCTTCTTCTTCCTGCACAGCCTGCGCGCCACGGTGATCGCCAGCCTGGCGGTGCCGATCTCGCTCATCGGCACCTGCGGCGTGATGTACCTGCTGGGCTACAGCCTGAACAACCTGAGCCTGATGGCGCTCACCATCGCCACGGGGTTCGTGGTGGACGATGCCATCGTGATGATCGAGAACATCGCGCGCTACATCGAGGAGGGCGAGCCGCCGTTCCAGGCCGCGCTCAAGGGGGCCACGCAGATCGGCTTCACCATCATCTCGCTCACCGTATCGCTCATCGCGGTGCTGATTCCGCTGCTGTTCATGAGCGACGTGGTGGGCCGGCTGTTCCGCGAGTTCGCGGTGACGCTGGCGCTCACCATCCTGATTTCGGCCGTGGTCTCGCTCACGCTGGTGCCCATGATGGCGGCGCGCTGGCTGCGGGCCGTGCCCGACACGCCGCCGCGCGGCGTGGGCGGGGCCATCCAGCGCGGCTTCGACCGCGTGGTGGTGCGCTACGACGGCTGGCTGCAGTGGGTGCTGCGCCACCAGGGCGCCACGCTGCTGGTGGCCCTGCTCACGCTGGCGCTCACAGCGCTGCTGTACGTGCTCATCCCCAAGGGCTTGTTCCCCACGCAGGACACGGGCCAGCTGCAGGCGCGCGTGATCGCCGCGCAGGACGTGTCGTTCGCGCGCATGAGCGAGCTGCAGCAGTCCGCGGCGCGCGCCATCCTGCAGGACCCCGACGTCGCCTCGCTCAGCTCGTTCGTGGGCGTGGACGGCGCCAACAACACCATGCTGAATTCCGGCCGCATGCTCATCAACCTGAAGGATGGGCGAGACGGCCAGGAGGCCGTGATGCAGCGGCTGCGCGAGCGCGTTCAAGGGGTGGCGGGCGTGACGCTGTACCTGCAGCCCACGCAGGACCTGACCATCGACGCGGAGACGGGCCCCACGGAATACCGCGCCACCATCGGCGGGGTCGATTCCGCCGAGGTGAACGCCTGGACGAACAAGCTCGTGGAGCGCCTGCGCACCGTGCCGCAGGTGCGCAACGCCACCACCGATGCGGGGGCGCAGGGCCTCTCGGCCTTCGTCGATATCGACCGGGCCACGGCCTCGCGCCTGTCGGTCACCGCAAGTTCGGTGGACGACACGCTCTACAGCGCCTTCGGCCAGCGCATCGTCTCCACCATCTTCACCGAGACCAACCAGTACCGCGTGATCCTCGAGGCGCAGCAGGAAGGGCTCGCGAGCCCCGAGGCGCTGGGCACGCTGCAGTTGCGCACCGGCGGGGGCACGCCCACGCCGCTTTCGGCGCTGGCGACGATCCGCGAGCAGCCCGCGCCGCTGCAGGTCACGCGCGTGGCGCAGTACCCGGCCGCCACGCTGGGCTTCGACAAGGCCGAGGGTACGTCGCTCGGCGGGGCGGTGGATGCCATCCGCGCGGCCGCGCAGGAGATCGGCATGCCCGCTAGCCTCTCCCTGCAGTTCCAGGGCGCGGCGGGGGCCTACGAGAAGTCGCTTACCAGCCAGCTGTGGCTGATCCTGGCGGCGATGGTGTGCGTGTACATCGTGCTGGGCGTGCTCTACGAGAGCTACGTGCATCCGCTCACCATCCTCTCGACGCTGCCCTCCGCGGGCGTGGGGGCGCTGCTCGCCCTCATGGTCACGGGCAACGACCTGGGGGTGATCGGCATCATCGGGATCATCCTGCTGATCGGCATCGTGAAGAAGAACGCGATCATGATGATCGACTTCGCCATCGATGCCGAGCGCAACCAGGGCCTGGCGCCGCACGAGGCCATCCACCAGGCGGCGCTGCTGCGGTTCCGGCCCATCCTCATGACCACGCTGGCCGCGCTGTTCGCCGCGCTGCCGCTGATGCTGGGCTGGGGCGAGGGCGCCGAGTTGCGGCGCCCGCTGGGCCTGGCGATCTTCGGCGGGCTGGTGCTGAGCCAGTTGCTCACGCTCTTCACCACGCCGGTGATCTACCTGGCCTTCGACCGCGTGGGCCGCCGCTGGACGGGGCGCGGCACCGCCGCGGCGCCCGAGGTGCCGGCATCCGCCGCGGAGGGCCGGCCGTGAACCTGTCGCGCCCCTTCGTCGAGCGGCCGGTGGCCACGGTGCTGCTGACCATCGGCGTGGCGCTGGCGGGCATCGGCGCGTTCTTCATGCTGCCGGTGGCGCCGCTGCCGCAGGTGGACTACCCGGCGATCTCCGTTTCGGCCAGCCTGCCCGGCGCCAGTCCGGAAACCATGGCCACCAGCGTGGCCACGCCGCTGGAGCGGCGCCTGGGCGTGATCGCAGGCCTGAACGAGATCACGTCCAGCAGTTCCAACGGCTCCGCCCGCATCAACCTGCAGTTCGACCTGAATCGCAAGATCGACAGCGCGGCCCGCGAGGTGCAGGCGGCCATCAACGCCGCACGCGCCGACCTGCCGGCCACGCTGCGCAGCAACCCCACCTACCGCAAGATGAACCCGGCCGATGCGCCGGTCATCATCCTGGCGCTCACCTCCAAGTCGCGCACGCCGGGCGAGATCTACGACGCCGTCTCCAACGTGGTGAGCCAGCGCATCTCGCAGGTGGACGGCGTGGGCGACGTGGAGATCGGCGGCGGCTCGCTGCCCGCCGTGCGGGTGGAGCTGCTGCCGTTCGCGCTCAACCGCTACGGCATCGGCACCGAGGACGTGCGCGCCGCGATCCAGGCCTCCAACGCGAACCGACCCAAGGGCGCCATCGAGCAGGACGGGCGCCGGCTGCAGATCTACACGCCTTCGCCGTCGCGGCGCGCGGCCGACTACGCCGACCTGGTGATCGCCTGGCGCAACGGCGCGCCCGTGCGCCTGGGCGACGTGGCCAAGGTCATCGACGGGGTCGAGAACACGCGCACGCTCGGGCTCTTCAATGCCGAGCCGGCGATCATCGTGCTCATCACGCGGCAGCCGGGGGCCAACATCATCGAGACGGTGGACGGCGTGCGCGCGCTGCTGCCCGCCCTGCAGGCGCAATTGCCGCCGGACATCCGCATCGCCGTGGCCTCCGACAGCACCAATTCGATCCGGGCTTCGCTGCGCGAGATCGAGTTCACGCTGATGGCCTCGATCGCGCTGGTGGTGCTGGTGGTGGGCCTTTTCCTGCGCAAGGCGCGCGCCACCGTGATCCCGGCCGTGGCCACCGTGGTGTCGCTGCTGGGCACCTTCGGCATCATGTACCTGCTGGGGTTCAGCCTCAACAACCTGAGCCTCATGGCGCTCACCGTCGCCACGGGTTTCGTGGTCGACGATGCCATCGTGGTGCTGGAGAACACCAGCCGCCACATCGAGGACGGCATGGACCGCATGGCAGCGGCGCTGCAGGGCGCGCGAGAGGTCGGCTTCACGGTGCTCTCCATCAGCCTGTCGCTGGTGGCGGTGTTCATTCCGCTGCTGTTCATGGACGGGCAGGTGGGGCGCCTGTTCCGCGAATTCGCCATCACGCTGTCGGTGGCCGTGATGATTTCGCTGGTGATCTCGCTCACCACCACGCCCATGATGTGCGCGTGGCTGCTGCGTTCCGAACGCGAAGAGGCGCGCCTGCGCGGCGGGCCTCCCCGTGCGCCAGGGCGGCTCGCCCGGTGGGCCGAGCAGGGCCAGGCCGCCGTGCTGCGCGGCTACGGCCATGCGCTCGACTGGGCGCTGGCGAGCAAGCTGCTCGTCATGCTCGTGCTGGTGGCCGTCATCGGCCTCAACGTCTACCTCTTCAGCCATATCCCGAAGGGCTTTTTCCCGCAGCAGGACAACGGCCAGCTCGCGGGCGGCCTGCGCGCGGACCAGAGCATCTCGTCGGAGGCGCTGTCGGGCAAGCTGCGGCAGGCGCTGGAGATCATCCGCCAGGACCCGGCGGTGGACACCGTGGTGGGCTTCTCCGGCGGCGGGCGCGCGGGCGGCGGCTTCATGTTCGTGAACCTCAAGCCCGTGTCGGAGCGCAGCGAGCCCAGCATGGCCGCCGTGGCACGGCTGCGCCCGCAGCTCGCGCGCATCACGGGCCTGCAGGTGTTCCTGAGCCCCGTGCAGGATCTGCGCATGGGCGGGCGCTCCAGCAACTCGACCTACCAGTACACGCTCAAGAGCGACAACATGGCCGACATGCGCCTGTGGGCGCGTCGCCTGGCCGACCGGCTCAAGCAGGAAGAGCTGCTGACCGACGTGGACACCGACCAGGCCGACAACGGCTCGGAGACCTACGTGCAGGTGGACCGCGACAGTGCGGCGCGGCTGGGCGTGAGCGCGTCCGCCGTCGATGCGGCGCTCTACAACGCTTTCGGGCAGCGGTCCGTCGCCACGATCTACGGGGAGCTGAACCAGTATTCGGTGATCATGGAATGGGCGCCGGAATACACGCGCGGCCCCCCGGCGCTCTCGGACATCTTCGTCGCGGCCAACCCCACCAATGCGGCCGGCACCTCCGCCAACCCCGGCCAGCGCGGCGCATCGACGGGGCAGGTGCTGGCCAACACCGCCGAGAGCATGGTGCCGCTCAGCGCCATCGCGAAGGTGGTGGAGCGCGCGGCGCCCACCTCGATCAACCACCAGGACGCGGAGCTGGCGACCACCATCTCGTTCAACCTGGACGGCAACACCTCGCTGGGACAGGCGCGGCAGATCATCGAGCAGGCCGAGGCCGACATCGCCATGCCCACCAACGTGCGCGGCAGCTTCCAGGGCACGGCGCGCAGCTTCCAGCAGACGCAGGGGCAGCAGCTCTTCCTCATCCTGGCGGCGATCGTGGTGATCTACATCGTGCTCGGCGTGCTCTACGAGAGCCTGATCCATCCGGTCACGGTGCTGACCACGCTGCCTTCGGCCGGCGTGGGCGCGGTGCTGGCGCTGCTGCTGTTCAACATGCAGTTCACCATCATCGCGCTCATCGGCGTGTTCCTGCTCATCGGCATCGTGAAGAAGAACGCCATCCTCATCATCGACTTCGCGCTGGAGGCCGAGCGCGCGCGGGGCCTCTCGGCCACCGACGCGGTGCGCGAGGCCTGTATGCTGCGCCTTCGCCCGATCCTGATGACCACGCTGGCCGCCGCGCTGGGTGCGCTGCCGCTCGCCATCGGCTTCGGGCAGGGGTCGGAGCTGCGCCAGCCCCTGGGCGTCGCCATCATCGGCGGTCTCATCGCCAGCCAGTTGCTCACGCTGCTGACCACGCCCGTGGTCTATGTGCTGCTCGACCGGCTCCGCCGCCCCTCGGACAACGAACGACAACTCAGCCGCGCCGCCGGCACCGCGGCGCTGCCTGCTCCCGCGCAACGACCATGACCCTCGTCCTCTCTTCCTCCCGCCGCCCGGCGCGCTCCTTCGTCGCCTGCGCAGCGCGGCATGCCTGCATGGCGGCGCTGCTGCCGGTGTGGCTCACCGCGTGTTCGGTGGCGCCGGTGTACGAGCCGCCCGTGCTCGCCACGCCGGTGCCTGCCGCATTCAAGGAGGCCGGCGCGCTCTGGCAGCCCGCCGCGCCTGCCGATGCCGAGCCCCGCGGCGATTGGTGGACGCTGTTCGGCGACGACGACTTGAACCGCCTCGCCGCGCAGGTGCAGGTGTCCAACCAGAACATCGCCGCCGCCGTGGCGGCCTATGCCCAGGCACAGGCACTGGTGCGCGAGCAGCGCGCCGGTTTCCTGCCCGGCGTGAACCTCTCGGCCAGCGGCACGCGTGCGGGCGGCGAAGGCTCCGCGCGCCGCGGCACCACCACGCAGGCCGCCCTGGGCGCCAGCTGGGAGCCCGACCTGTGGGGCCGGCTCGGCAGCGCAGTGGACAGCGCCCAGGCCAATGCGCAGGCCAGCGAGGCCGACCTGGCTTCGGCGCGGCTGTCGGCCGTGGGGTCCCTGGTGGCCGCGTACTTCCAGTTGCGCGAGGCCGACGCCGAGGCGAGCCTGCTGGGCGCGACCGTCCAGGCGTACGAGCGCAGCCTGCGCATCGCCCAGAACCGCTACGACGCAGGCGTGGCCGCGCAATCCGACGTGCTGCAGGCACGCACCCAACTGGCCAACGCGCGCGCCGACCTCGCCACCGTGCAGCGCAGCCGTGCCGGCTACGAGCACGCCATCGCGGTGCTGGTGGGGCAGCCGCCCGCCGCATTCGCCCTGCCGCAGGGCCCGTGGGTGGCGCGCGTGCCCGACGTTCCGCCGGGGCTGCCCTCCACGCTGCTGGAGCGGCGGCCCGACATCGCCGCGGCCGAGCGGGCCGTGGCCGCCGCCAATGCGCAGATCGGGGTGCAGCGCTCCGCGTATTTCCCGAGCGTGAGCCTGTCGGCATCGCTCGGCCGTTCCGGCACCGGCCTGGGCGACCTCTTCAGCGCCTCGGGCGCGCTCTGGTCGCTGGGGCTGTCGGCGGCGCAGACGGTGTTCGACGGCGGTGCCATCGCCGCGCGCGTGGAGCAGGCCCGTGCCGCCCGCGAGGCGCGCGTGGCCAATTACCGCCAGACGGTGCTGGGCGCCTTCCAGGCCGTGGAAGACCAGCTCACCGCCCTGCGCACGCTGCAGGCGCAGGAGCCGCTGCGGCAGGAGGCCGTCTCGGCCGCGCAGCGCACCGAGGAGCAACTGCTCAACCGCTACCGTGCCGGGCAGGTGGGCTACACCGAGGTGGTCACCGCGCAGGTGGCTGCGCTCTCCGCGCAGCGGTCGCTGCTGCAGTTGCAGGTGAACCGGCAACTGGCCGTGGCCTCGCTGGTGCAGGCCCTGGGCGGCGGCTGGCAGGCCTCCTGGATGGACGGTACGGCCGGTGCGCCGGCCGCGGCTGCCGCGCCCCGATAATCCGCGGCTGTTCCTGCTCCAGTACAAAGGATTTCCGTGGATTTCATCTTGCTGGCCAAGGCCGCCATCATGGGCGTGGTCGAGGGCCTGACCGAGTTCCTTCCCATCTCTTCCACCGGCCACCTGATCCTGGCCGGCGCGCTGCTCGGCTTCGACGACGAAAAGGCCAAGGTGTTCGACATCGCCATCCAGACGGGGGCGATCTTCGCGGTGATCCTCGTCTATTGGCAGAAGATCCGGGAAACGCTGGTCGCGTTGCCCACCCAGCGGCAGGCGCAGCGCTTCACGCTCAACGTCCTCATCGGCTTCCTGCCCGCGGTGGTGCTGGCCCTCATCTTCGGCAAGGCGATCAAGGCGCACCTGTTCACCCCGGTGGTCGTGGCCACCACCTTCATCCTGGGGGGCTTCGTGATCCTCTGGGCCGAGCGCCGCGCGCCGCGCGCGGTGCGCGTGGTGTCGGTGGACGACATGACGCCGCTGGATGCACTCAAGGTGGGCCTGGTGCAGTGCCTGGCCATGGTGCCCGGCACCAGCCGCAGCGGCGCCACCATCATCGGCGGGATGCTGCTGGGCCTGTCGCGCAAGGCTGCCACGGATTTCTCCTTCTTCCTCGCGATCCCGACGTTGATCGGGGCGGGCGTCTACAGCCTCTACAAGGAACGCCATCTGCTTTCGATGGCCGACCTGCCGCTCTTCGCCGTGGGCTTGGTGTTCTCGTTCGTCAGCGCCTGGCTCTGCGTGCGCTGGCTGCTGCGCTACATCAGCACGCACAGCTTCGTGCCGTTCGCCTACTACCGCATCGCGTTCGGCGTCGTGGTGCTCATCACGGCCTGGACGGGCTGGGTGAACTGGTCGGGTTGAAGCCGTCGTCACGGGCGTGGCCTCCAACCCATGCCGTCCCAGTGCGTGGGAAGCACCGCGGTGCAGCATCTCAAGGGCTTCTATTAAAAAAAGAAAGTGATAAGCTGCGGCCGAAATAGCACCCCTTAGGCTGCGCCGCCACCGCAGGGGAGATGAAAGCAGCCGCTTCCAGGCCTTCGACCGCACTGCGCGCATGCGGCGGTGGCTCCGGACGGGTACGAGGGATTGCTGTCCGTATGACGCCGAACGAATTGCCGTTGGATGGCGGCGCATGGCCCGCCGGGGGGCTCGCGCCCGGACCGGCCGACCCGGGGATGCTGGATCTGCTCACGCGCAACGTGGGCGCGACCGTGGCCGTGGTGAACCGCGCGCAACGCGTCGTCTACGTGAACGACGAATACGCGCGCTGGTTCCGCATGCCGCCCTCGGCGCTGGTGGGCAAGTCGCTGATGGACCTCTACGGCGAATTCAACTACACCCAGTTCACCCCCTTCGTGCAGCGCGTGCTGCGCGGCGAACGCGTGAGCTACCAGCGCCTGGTGCTGAACCCCGAAGGCTACGAGTCCTGGCGCACCATCTGCCTGTCGCCCTGGCGCGGCCCGGGCGGCGACATCCTCGGTTTCGTGACGTCCGCGCTCGATGTGGATGAGCTGCAAGTGGCCATGGAAGCGCTGCGGGCGGCCAACCAGCGGCTGTCGTCCCACATGGACAACAGCCCGCTGGCCGTACTGGAAATGGACGACCAGTTGCGCGTGCTGCGCTGCTCCCGCCGCGCGATCGAACTCATGGGCTGGCAGGACCTGGTGCAGATCGAATCGCGCAGCCTGCTCGAATTGCCCGTGACCTCGGCCATGGACCACCACCTGGCCGATGCGCTGGCCGACCTGCGGTCGGGCCGGGCCACGCGCAACCGTACCGAATCGTGCCTGCAACGGGTCGATGGCTCGGAAGTGCACTGCGAGTGGTTCAACTCGGCACTCACCGACGACGCGGGGCGCGTGACCTCGATCATGTCGCTGGTGCAGGACATCTCGGCCAAGATCGAGATATCGCGCCAGCAGCACTACCTGGCCAACCACGACTCGCTCACCGGGCTGCAGAACCGCTCGGCTTTCCAGAACCGCTTCGAGCGCTCGCTGGCCGAAGTCCGTGCGCAGGGCGGGGCGGTGGCGCTGCTCTTCATCGACCTCGACGGCTTCAAGAAGATCAACGACGGCCATGGCCACAAGGTCGGCGACGAGGTGCTGCGCTACGTGGCCCGGCGACTCGCCCATGCCGTGCGCGGGCACGACACCGTGGCACGGCTCGGCGGCGACGAATTCCTGGTCATGCTGGATACCGACGTGCAGGCGGCGTTGCCCGAGCACATCGGCGCGCGCATCATCGATGCGCTCTCCGAGCCCATGGAGGTCGCGGGCCATGCGGTGCGCGTGGGCGCGAGCATCGGCGTGGCCATGCACCCCCCGCTGGAGGGCGACATCGAACTGCTCATGGCCCGCGCCGACCAGGCGATGTACGCCGCCAAGCGCGCCGGCCCGGGGTGCGTGCGCTACGCCGGCTCGGGCTGACGCACCCACTGCGGCAGTTGTTCTTCGGGATCAAGGCGCATGTGCTGAGGGCGCGTCGTACGAGTTGCTTTAGATCTCACCCGTCCGATGGCCGCGGAGCAGGCCAGGCCAGCAGACGCCGTGGATCCGGCTTTGCCCGGCCACCGGCGTGAAGCCCCTTGCCAGAGACAAGGGGCGTTCGGCCCGTCCGTGCCCGCGCAGGCGGGCACGGAGCCGCGGTCCTCACCCCCCCTTCCCGCGAAGCGCAGCGCAGCGAGAGAAGGGGGGAGCGGCGCAAGCCGCAGGGGGGATGCCCCTCATCCAGGCAGCGCCACGCTCTGCGCGAAGTGGAAGAAGTTGCCGGGGTCGTACTGCAGCTTGGCCTGCTGGAGCTTCGGGTAGGCCGGGCCCCAGTAGGCCTGGGCGAAGTCGTCCAGGGAGCCGTCGGGGTAGTTCTGGTACACCTCGCCGCTCAGGAAGGGGCGCATCAGGTCCATGAAGCCCGCGAGCCATGTCTCCGTCTGGCGCCGCTCCTCGGCCGTGGTCCAGAACACATCCACGACCAGATCGGCATCCGCGTCACGGTGGATGAAGGCGCTGTCTTCCACGGGGTAGCGCTGGATCGCGCCGCCGTAGGGCTCCAGGTAGGCCAGCGACCAGGTGTTGGGCGACGTGGCGAAGTAGTCGATCACGGCCTGCCATTGCGCCTTGGTCAGCGTCTGATTGATGTAGCCGCTCGACTTGGTCTCGCAGACGTTCGCGGTGAGGTTCTGCGGCAGGTCGTAGGGATGGTCTTCCAGCCAGGCGTTCATTTCCGGGTAGGTGCCAGAACAGTCCACGAGCAGCTGCGCGCTGGGCACGTCCAGCAGGGATTTCACGGCCGCCATGCCTTGGTCGCGCGTGCCGCAGTACATGCCCTGGATCATGAAGACGGGCTCCCCGTTCTGGTAGCCCAGGTTCATCATGTAGCCGAGGGCGTCGGGCGCGCCGGTGCGCATGAAGTCCTTTTGCAGCATTACCAGCACATCCGCGGCATTCGCGGCATCCCAGCTGATGGACCAGGCCCACACCTGGGGCAGCTGCACCATGCGGTAGGTCACCTGCAGGAGCACGCCGAAGTTGCCGCCCGTGCCGCCGCGCAGGGCCCAGTAGAGCAGCGGGTTCTCGGTGGCGCTGGCGGTCACGATGGTCTTGCCGTCGGCGAGCGCCACCCGCATCGATTCCACCATGTCGCTCTGAATGCCGAACTGGCGCGAGGTGTAGCCGTAGCCGCCGCCCTGCACGAAGCCGCCCACGCACACGTTGCCGCAGGCGCCCGTGGGCACATGCCAGCCGGTGGCGCCCATCGCGCCGTTGAAATGGTCGAAGTCCGTTCCCGGGAGCACATGCACGCGCTGTGCCTGCGGGTCGAGCGTGACGCCGGAGAGGCCCTTCAGGTCCACGACCATGCCGCGGTTGTTGACCGAATAGCCGGCCGTGCTGTGGCCGCCGCAGCGCACCGCCACCCAGGCCTCATAGGTCTGCGCGAACTGCAGGCAGACGAGCACGTCGTTCTCGCATTCGCAGTAGGCGATGAGCGCGGGATAGGCCTGGAAGGCGTGGTTCGATTCCTGGCGCGCATCGTTGTACGAGGGGCTGAGCGGGAGAACGATGTGGCCGACCAGGGCTTTTTCGAGCTGGATCAGTGCGTCCCAGGGGAACCCGACCTCCGTGTTGGCCGCGGAGAGCGCGTGGAGGTGGGCGATGCGCTGGTCTTTGGCGCGGCGGGCGGGACTCTTGCGATGGGCCATGGCGGTGGGTTCTCCCTCAGGATTTTTTCGAGAACAGGCTCGGGGGTGTCCGGGTCGGCAGGAGCCAGGGCTGCGGTGACCCGGGTGGTAACCGGAATGCGACGCCGCTGCGCACGATTCTTGGGCGCAGCGGTGACGGGCGCGTGTCAGCCGGCGGGGCCGTGCCGGGCCTTGGTGAGGCCGAGGGTGGAGGGGTGGGAGCGGCAGAGCGGTGCGTGCGGCATGGCTGTCACGATATGTAACGGTGCGGCCAGTTTATGGGAATCCAGCGCATTTGCGCAGGTTTCCCGCAGGTTGCCGGCCCGGGTTTTCCCCGCTGCAGAGCTTTCTGCCGAGAATGCCGAGCGCCGCGCCTGCCGGCGTCCCGGGACACCTGCCGGGCACGTGCAACCCGGCCGTGCCGGCCTCGTCCGGCAGGATCAGCGGGCCGCCGCTCCGTCCAGGTTCAACACCGCGGCCTCGATGGCCGCGGCGGTGGCGCGCGGTTGCTCCATCGGGAAGAGGTGGCTGCCGTCCAGCATGGTGATGCGCCCCTGCGTCACGCGCCGTGTCAAGTCCAGGCCCACCTGGCGCAATTCGTCCGAGGCCAGCCCGCCGATGAAGGCGGCCGGGCAGCGCAGCGGGTGTGCCGCCAGCAGCCGGCCCAGGTTGTGGGGCAGCGTGTTGTAGATGGCGGTCTCGACCTCGCGCTCGAAATGCAGCGCCACGCCGCCGTCGGCGTGCGGGTGCAGCCCATGGGTCACATAGTCGCGCAGCACCGCCTCGTCCCAGCGTGCGAACGCCTTCTTGCGCCGGAAGTGCTCCAGCGCTTCATCGGCGCTCTCCCAGCGGTTGCGGCGGGCCCGGCTGATCTTGCCGGGCGACACCGCTCCGACGACCTGCGTGTGCTTGGCCATGCCGAGCGCGCCCGCGCGCCAGCCACCGATGAGCGGCGAGTCCACCATGACCACTCCGCGCGCGATTTCCGGGTGCCGCGCCGCGGTCATCACGCTCAGGAATCCGCCGAGCGAGTGCCCCACCAGGAATACAGGCCCGCCGGCGCGCTCGGCCTGCTCGCGTGCGAAATCGGCCAGTTGCTGCACCAGCGCAGGCCAGTTGCTCGTGACGGGGTAACGCGGGTCGTGTCCGAAGCGGTCCACCGCGCTCACCCCGAATCCGCGCCCGCGCAGGTGCCCGAAGAGCACGCGGTAGGTATCCGCCGGAAAGCTGTTCGCGTGGGAGAAGACCAGCGGCGTCATGGCGGGCGGGGCGGGTGGGCCAGGCTCAGATGAGCTTTTCGTCGGGCGTGTTGATCTTCTTGAGCGGCCGGCTGCGCGACGGCTCGACCTTGATCGGCACGTCGGTGGCCCCGCCGTTCCAGGCCGGGTCCTCGATGCTGTCGAACACCTGGCGCAGCCGCTCGCCCCAGGTGCTGTGCAGCATGCGGAAATAGGGGTTCTGCTCGTCGATGCAGACGATCTTGTCGGTGGAGAGCCGGCCGGCCTCGTAGACGACGAGGTCCAGCGGCAGGCCCACCGAGAGGTTGGATTTGAGCGTGCTGTCCATCGACACCAGCGCGCACTTGGCGGCCTCGTCCAGCGGCGTGTCGGGCGTGAGCACACGGTCCAGCACGGGCTTGCCGTATTTCGATTCACCCACCTGGAAGTACGGCGTCTCGGTGGTGGCCTCGATGAAGTTGCCGGCCGAGTAGACCTGGAAAAGGCGCATGCCTTCGCCCCGGATCTGCCCGCCGAAAACCAGCGACACGTTGAAATCCACGCCCGAGCGCTTGAGCGCGGCACCGTCGCGTTCGTACACATGGCGTACGGCCGAGCCGAGCACGCGCGCGGCATCGAACATGCTCTTGGCGTTCCAGATGGTGATCGGATCGCTGCCGTCGCGGTCGCGGTCCACGAGTTGTTCGGATTGCAGGATTTCGCGCACCGACTGCGAGATGCTGAGGTTGCCGGCCGACAGCAGGACCATGAAGCGGTCGCCGGGGCGCTCGTAGATCATCATCTTTCGGAACGAACTGATCTGGTCCAGGCCGGCGTTGGTGCGGGAATCGGACAGGAAGACCAGTCCGGCGTTGAGCTTGATGGCGACGCAGTACGTCATGGAGAACGGTAGGGAAGGGAAAGGCGAAGGGGTCGAGTGTAGTGGGGCCGGCGCGGGGCCGCATTCGCCCAGCGGACATGCCGTGCCGGCGTGCGGGAACCGCAAGCCTCGGGGCGTCCCCGCGCGCCGCTCAGCGCATGACGAGGCCGCCGTCCACGTACAGCACCTGCCCGGTCATGAAACCGCTCCACTCCGAGGCAAGGAACAGCACCGGCCCGGCCACGTCCTCGGGCCTGGCGATGCGCCGCAGCGGCGTGGCGGCGGTGATCGATTCGCGCAGCGCCTCGGGCGTGGCCTGGCTGGCCTGCGTGGGGTAGACGAGGCCCGGGGCCACGCAGTTCACGCGGATGCCTTGCGGCCCGACTTCTGCCGCGAGGTTGCGGCTGAAGGCGATGAGCGCGGCCTTGGCGGTGGTGTAGTCGTGGTAGGGCACGACGGGATGCTCCACCAGGTTGGTGGCGATGTTCACGATGCTGCCGCGCGCGCGCTGGCGCAGGTGCGGCAGCACCGCACGGCAGACGTGGAAGGCGCTGCCCGCCGCGCCGTCGAACTGGGCCTGGTAGTCGCTCCACTGCAGGCTGTCGAACAGCGCACGGCGGCGCGGGTCGAACGTGTAGGGGCGGAAGGCATTGTTGACGACCACGTCGATGCGGCCGGCCTCCAGCAGCACCCCTTCCACCAGGGCCTGCGCCGCCGCCGCGTCGCCCACGTCGGCCCGCGCGGCCCAGGCATCGCCGCCCGCGGCCCGGCAGGCCGCGACGGTGTCGGCCGCGGCCGCGTCGTTCGACAGATGGTTCACCGCCACGGTGGCGCCTTCCTGCGCGAAGGCCCGGGCGATGGCGGCGCCGATGCCCCGTCCCGCGCCCGTCACCAGCACGACCTGGCCTTTGAACTGCATGGTCATCGCTCCTTCTTTTTGCTCATGCGGCCGGCAGCAGGCTGGCGTCGACCACGTCGGCAACGCGGATGCCGCGCTGCACCAGGCCGAGCGCACGGTACGCGTCGGCCGCCTGCTGCAGCGACGCGAGGTTGAACGCACCCAGGGGCTGGCCCGGCAGCGAGGGCTGCGCGGCGGCATTGCGCAGGCGGATCACTTCCAGATTGACGTCCGGCTGCGTGCCGTCGATCGCGTGTTTCACGGCCACGCCGGCGGCCTCGTCGGGTTGGGCGATCATCCAGGCCGCGCTGTCGCGGTAGCCTTTCAGGAAGGCCTGCAGCAACGGTTTCTTCTGCGACAGCACGTCCTGCCGGACCACGAACAGGTCGCTGGAGACGTTGAGGTGGTCGCGCACCTGCATCACGTTCACCGGGCCGAGCCCCCGGCGCCGGCCGACGGCGAGGCCGGTGTCGGTGGCGGCGGTGGCGTCCACCTGCCCCTGCAGCAACGGCGCGAAATTGAGCAGGCCGGTGACCACGATGGTGACGTCGGATTCCTTGAGCCCGGCTTGGTGCAGCAGCACCAGCAGGTTCTGCCGCGTGCCGCTGGAGAGGCTGTAGACGCCGATGCGCTTGCCCTTCAGGTCGGCCGGCGTGCGGATGCCGGCCGATTGCAGCGATACCACGTTGAACACGTTCTGCGGATAGATGTCGTAGATGGCGGTGAGGCGCTCGCCCTTGTCCAGCGCCATGAAGAACGAGCCCGGGTCGGTGAAGGCCACGTCGCCCTGGCCGCTGAGCGTGTTGCGCAGCGCGTCCCCGCCGCCCGCGCCCGGCAGATAGGCGAGCTCCACGCCCTGGGCGCGGAAGAAGCCCTTGTCGGGTTCGGCGAGCAGGTTGGTGATCTCGCTGATCGGCTTGCTCCATCCGGCCACGGTCACCTTGCCGCGCATCGGCGGCTGTGCGGACTGGGCCAGGGCCGTGCCGGCCCAGGGCGCGGCGGCGATGCCGGCGGAGGCCGCGAGCAGGGCGCGGCGGGAGAGACTGCGGGATGTGGACATGGTCGTTGCCGTGGAAGTCGTGAAAAAGGTCAGTCGGTGCCCGCATGGGCGCGCAGCAGCCACCGCTCGACGAGCAGCGCCACCTGGTAGAGCAGCAGCCCGATCGCGGCGATGAGCACCAGCGCGGCGAACATCAGGGTGGTGTCCATCATTCCCTGCGCGGCGATGATGACCGCGCCCAGGCCGCGGCTCGCGCCGATGAATTCGCCCACCACCGCGCCGACCAATGCCAGCACCACGGCCATGCGCAGCCCGGCGAGGATGGTCGGCAGCGCGATCGGCAGCTTCAGCCGCAGCAGGGTCTGCCAGCGCGTGGCGCCCAGCATGCGAAAGAGCTGCAGCCGCTGCGGATCGGCCTGGCGCAACCCGGTGAGCGTGTTCTCCATCAGCGGGAAGAAGCAGATCAGGCCGGTGATGAGCGCGGTGGAGGTGATGCCGAAGCCGAACCACAGCACGAAGAGCGGCGCGAGCGCCAGCTTGGGCACCACCTGGCTCACCACCACGTAGGGGCGCAGCACGCGCTCCAGCAGGGGCGATTCGGCCAGCGCCGCGCCGGTCAGCAGGCCCGCCGCGCCGCCGCCGGCCAGGCCCAGCCCCAGTGCATGCAGCGTGGCGCCCACGTGGGGCAGAAAGTAGCCGGAGCGCAGCCCTGTCCACAGCGCGGCCGCCACCGCCGAGGGCGCGGGCAGCACCAGGGCCGAGAGGCCTGCGTGCCGCGCCGTCCACTCCCAGGCGGCCAGCAGTGTCAGCAGCAGTGCGGCGCCCAGGGCCCGGTGTCCCCAGGGGGAGCCGGGAAGCGAAGAAGAGGCGGGCGTCATGCGGCAGCTCCCATGCCGTCCACGCCGTCCATGGCGGCCCGCACGCGTGCGCACAGGTGGTTGAAAGGTGCCTCGTGGCGCATCGCCTGGGTGCGCGGCGCGGGCAGATCCACCCGAATGTCGGCCGCCACGCGCCCGGCGTGCATCACGGCGATGCGGTCGCCCAGATACACGGCTTCGGTGATGTCGTGCGTGACGAAGAGCACGGTGGTGCCGTGCCGGCGGCAGGTGCGCAGCAGGTCGTCCTGCTGGTCGGCGCGGGTGATCGCGTCCAGCGCCGCGAACGGCTCGTCCAGCAGCAGCAGGGCGGGCTCCAGCACCATCGCGCGCGCCAGCGCGACCCGGCTCTGCTGGCCGCCCGAGAGTTGGCGCGGATGGTGGTGCGCATGGCCGGCCAGCCCGAGCTGCTCCAGCAGGGCGCTCGCGCGCTCCACGTCGCGTGGCTGCGGCCGGCGCTGCAGCGACACGGGCAGCAGCACGTTGTCGATCACGCTGCGCCAGTCGAGCAGCGTGGGGGCCTGGAACATGAAACCGAGCCACGGCCCCGGTGCAGGCACCGGCCCGCCCTGCAGGCGCACCGTGCCCGACTGCGGCCGCAGCAGCCCGGCGGCGAGTTGCAGCAGCGTGGTCTTGCCGCAGCCGCTGCGGCCGACGAGGCAGTGCAGCTCCCCGGCGCCCACGCGCCAGCGCACGCCGTCCACGGCCGGCGGCCGGCCCGGGTAGGCGAACGTGGCCCCGTCGATCTCCAGGAAGGGTGCGGAGGAGGGCACGGCATCCGCACGTGCCTGCACCTGTGGGACCTGTGCCTGCGGATCAGTCGGCATAGGGGGCGAACGGTTCGGCGGCGGTTTCGGCGGAGGGCTCGATCTCCACCATGCGCACGAGGTCGAGCAGGTTGAAGCGCCCGTCGTGGTGCCAGCCGGCCTCGGGCGTGCTCATCGCGCCGATGGCGCAGACGCGGCTCACGCCGGCGTCGCCCAGCAGCGAAGCCAGGCGGTAGAGCGCTTCGGGTGGCGCGGCCAGGCCGGCGGTCTGCAGGTAATCCTTCTGCGCGGCGACGGCGGCGACCGCGTCTTCCAGCGCATCGACAGCCACCACCTGCACCGTGCGCTGCAGCGCGGTGGGCGAGAGGGCGCGCGGCCCGTCGGCGAAGGCCACGCACCAGGCATCGTCCAGCGTGCCGATGAGCTGTTCGCAGGCCTCGCCGGAAGCGCCCGGGATCGACCGCCATTCCACGCCCTGGCGCCAGTGGGCGAGGGCGGCCGCGTCTTCCACCGCCAGCGCCCGCCGCGGAAAGCGCCGCTGCAGCTGGGCGAGTTCGCCTGCCAGCCGCCCGGCGAAATCGCGCGGCGCAATGGCGCCGCCGCGCTCCACGTAGAACACGTGCGGCGAATAGCAGCCCTGCTGGTCGTAGCGCATCACGTCCCAGGCGGCACGGCGCGCGAGCGCGGGGCCTTCGAGCGCGTCGAGCGCCGCGGCGGCCACCAGACCGAAGCCCAGCTTGTGCCCGTGCGGCAGAAACCGCGTGGTGACGGGCAGGCGGCGCCGGATCGCATCCAGCGATGCGTTGCCGCCGTAAGCCAGCACCGTGTCGGCGCGGGCGTAGAGCGCGGATGCGTCGTCCGCGCCCGCGCCGCGCCACCACACCACGGCGAGGCAATCGGCGAGCGGCGGATGCACCTCGGCGAGCAACTGCGCGAACCACCCGGCGAACAGCGGCTCGGCGCTCGGCACCTTGCCGATGCTGCCGGCCTTGACCAGCAGGCCGCACACCAGGCTCCAGAGCGGCAGCGCCGGCACGTTGCCGGCCCAGCTGTGCACCAGCAGGCCGGGGCCCACGGCCCGCACCGCGCCGCCCTTGGGGGCGGGCTGGAAGCCGTCGAGCACCAGCGGGTTGGCGAAATCCTCCGCCACGAAGCGGCGCAGCTGCGGCGCTCGGAAGGTCTTGAAGAACCCCGTCAGCCCCAGGCGCACCATCTCGGCGTCGTAGCCGCTCACCACGGGCAGCAGCGCCTCGGCCTGGCGGCGGAACGGGTCGGCGCGGTCGAGCAGGCGCGCGACGGCACGGTCGACCACCGCGATGATCTGCGCCACCGTCATCGTCTGGAGGTGCCGTGCGGCCGCTTGCCGCACGCGGTCGGCGAGCGCCGCCATCTGCGCGGCGGAGAGCACCGGCACGGCCACGTCCACGCGGGTGCGGCCCTGCGTGAACGGCAGCACCTCCCAGGCGACGTCCTGCGGATCGATCCCTGGCAGGTAGCCGGCCCGCAGTGCCTTCTGCGCAGCCGTCATGCGGCCGTGGCCCGCATGAATTCGTCCACCGCCAGCGAGCAGCCCTTGGCCTGCGCGCCCTCGGCCCGCCCGAGCAGCAGGAAGCCGCCCTCGGCCCACAGGCCCACGTCTTCCGTGAGGATGGTGGTGACGGAATTGACGTTGGCGAGGTCGCAGTGCACGAGGATGCCGCGCTCGCCCGCCGGCACGTCGCGGCCCGTGGCCGGGTCCACCAGCCGCGAGCGGATCCAGTGCGGCCCCGACTTGACCGAAGGCACCACGGCATTGCCGCCGTCGTAGAACTGCGTACTGAGCTCGGTCATGCCGTACATGTTGATGCAGTGCTCCCGCGGCACGCCCAGCGCCTGCGACAGCTCCGCGTAGAACGCCTCCAGCGGCAATTCGCGCGACTGGCCCTTGTAGCCGCCGGTATCGAGCAGGCGGCTGCCCGGCGGCAGGCGGAAAGTGCGGCCCTGCGCGCGCAGCGCATCCATCAGGTGAACGAAGCTGTAGCTCGCGCCCAGCAGCGCATAGGGCGTGCCGGTGCGCTCGGCGGATTGCAGCGCCTCCCACAGGCCGTCCCAGTCGGTGCCCTGCGGGCCCAGAAAATAGCGGCTGCCGGGCGCGCCGAAGGTGGACTTCGCCAGCGCGAGGTAGTGCGCGAGCGATGAGTTCGGCATCGCGTCCTCGTCCGGGAACAGGATGCCCATCGGCATGCGCGCCTGTCCGTGCATGAAGCGCCGCGCGAAGTTGCGTTCCATCGACAGGTCGTATACGTCCAGCCGAGGGTGGAAGTGCCGGCCGCGCGTGTCCCCGCGCGTGGTGCCGCTGGTCATGAAGACGCGCTCCCCGGGCGCGGCGGGTTCGCAGCGCAGTTCCTGCGCCTTGAAGGCGTCGATGGGCACGGGCGGGATGTCGCTCCAGGCCCGCACGCTCCTCGGCGTGGTGCCGCGGCCCTGGCAGAAGGCGCGGTAGGCCCCGTTGGCGGCGTACTGGTGCGCGAACAGCCGCAGCGCGAGTGCGTCGAACTGCGCATCGGTGCAGCCGTCCTGCGCGATGAATGAGAGAACTTCCGCGATCAGCGGAGCGACCGAATGCATGGGTTTCCTTCTCGACCTGTGGCACGAGGCTCCGAAGGTGTCCCGCGCCCGCGCGGGGCCGCGTGGGGACGGTGGCTCTTCTTCCGCCGGAATGACCCGGTTCAAGTTCGCGGGTGTGGATCTCAGCACAGGTGTGCACCCCGGAGCGCGGCCGGATCTTAACCCGGGGGACATTCCCGCAGCGGTGCGGGGGCGGCTGCCCCCGCCCGGGCCGCCGCGGGGGTCGTTCAGCCCGGCTGCGCCAGCCGCTTGAGCTGGTAGAGCGCGTCCAGCGCCTCGCGCGGGCTCAGGCTGTCGGGGTGGATGTCCTGCAGCGCGGCCTCCACGGCGCTGGCGCCGGGCGCCTCGCTTTCGGGCGGTGGCGCGAACAGGTCCACCTGCCGCTCGCCCTCGCTGGCGCGCTCTTCCAGGGCTGCCAGCGCGTGGCGCGCATGGTTGAGCACCGGAGCGGGCACGCCGGCCAGCCGCGCGACGTGGATGCCGTAGCTGCGGCTGGCCGGGCCGGGCTGGATCTCGTGCAGGAAGACGATGTCCGAGCCCGATTCCGTGGCACCCACGTGCACGTTCACCGCATGCGCGTGGCGCGCGGCGAGTTCGGTCAGCTCGAAATAGTGCGTGGCGAAGAGGGCGAAGGCGCGGGTGCGGTCGTGCAGGTGGGTGGCGATGCCGCTGGCCAGCGCCAGGCCGTCGAAGGTGCTGGTGCCACGGCCGATCTCGTCCATGAGCACCAGCGAATGCGGCGTGGCCGCGTGCAGGATCTGCGCGGCCTCGGTCATCTCCATCATGAAGGTGGACTGCGCGTTGGCGAGGTCGTCGGCCGCGCCGATGCGCGTGTGGATCGCATCGATCGGGCCGAGCCGGCAGCGCGCGGCCGGCACGTGGCTGCCCATGCTGGCCAGCAGCACGATGAGGGCCACCTGCCGCATGTAGGTCGATTTACCGCCCATGTTGGGACCGGTGATGATCTGCATGCGCGTGTTGGCGTTGAGGCGCGTGTGGTTCGGGATGAACGCGCCCGACGAGGTCTCCGCCAGCCGCGCCTCCACCACCGGGTGGCGGCCGCCCTCGATCTCGATGCAGGGCTCCGGCACGAACTGCGGCGCGCACCAGCCCAGCGTGAGCGAGCGCTCGGCCAGCGCGCAGAGCGCGTCCAGCGTGGCGATGGCGTGCGCGGTGCGCGTGAGCGCCGGCACGTGCGGCTGCAGCTGGTCCAGCACCTGCTCGTAGAGCCATTTCTCGCGCGCCAGGGCACGCTCCTGCGCCGACAGGGCCTTGTCCTCGAAGGCCTTCAGTTCGGGCGTGATGAAGCGCTCGGCGTTCTTGAGCGTCTGGCGGCGGCGGTAGTCGTCCGGGATGCGGTCCAGATGGCTGCTGGTGACTTCGATGTAGAAGCCGTGCACCTTGTTGAATTGCACGCGCAGGTTGGGGATGCCGGTGCGGGCCTTCTCGCGGGTTTCGAGCGCCAGCAGGAAGTCGTCGCAGTGGTTCTGGATGCCGCGCAGCTCGTCCAGTTCGGCATCGAAGCCGTCCGCGATCACGCCGCCGTCGCGCACCAGCGCGGCGGGCTCCTCGAGGATCGAGCAGCCCAGCAGCGCGCCGCAGGCGGGGGGCGCCTGCAGGTGCTCGAAAATCTGAGCCAAAAGTGGCTCATGCCGCCGATTCTGTTGAGAAAGTTGCTCTGCTTTTTGTAGCGTCTTGCAGAGCGCGACCAGTTCCCGGGGGCGCACCTGGCGCAGCGCGATGCGTGCGGTGATGCGCTCCACGTCGCTCACGCCGCGCAGCGCGGCGCGCAGGGCCGGCCCGTCGCCCTGGCCGCCGGCCTCCGCATCGCCGCGCAGGGCGGCCGTGGCGGCGAGCCGCTGGCGCGCCTCGGTCCGGTCGCGCCGGGGCTCCAGCAGCCAGGCCTTGAGCAGCCGGCTGCCCATACCCGTCATGCAGGTGTCCAGCAGCGAGAAAAGCGTGGGCGCCTCTTCGCCGCGCAGGGTGCGCGTGAGTTCGAGGTTGCGCCGGGTGGCGGCGGGCAGGGCGATCAGCTCATCGTTCTTCTGCACGCGCACGGCGTGGATGTGCGTGAGCGCGCGGCCCTGGGTGTGTTCGGCGTACGAGAGCAGCGCCGCGCTGGCCGCGTGCGCATGGGCGAGGTCCTGCGCCTCCCAGGCGTTGAGGCTCGCGGCGCCCAGGTGTTCGAGCAGCTTGCGGGCGCCCAAAGCCGTGTCGAACTGCCAGTCGGGACGCAGGCTCAAGGGGCAGGTCAGCACGCCGTTCTGACGCAGCGCCTGCAGTTGCTGCTCGAAGCGCTCGGTCACGCCGGCGCTGTAGAGGACCTCGCTGGGGGCGATGCGGGCGATCCATGCGCCCACTTCGTCGTGCGCGCATTCGGCCAGGTGCACCACGCCCTGGGTGACGCTCAGCCAGGCCAGCCCGCAGCGCGCACGCGCGGCCTGGTGCACGGCCAGCAGCATGGACTCGGACTTGTCCGGGAGCAGTTCGCTGTCGGTGAGCGTGCCGGGGGTGACCACGCGCACCACCTTGCGCTCCACGGGCCCCTTGGCGGCGCCCACTTCGCCCACCTGCTCGCAGATGGCGACCGATTCACCCATCTTGATGAGCCGCGCCAGGTAGTTCTCCAGCGCGTGGAAGGGCACGCCCGCCATCACCACGGGCCGGCCGGCGGACTGGCCGCGCTGCGTGAGCGTGATGTCCAGCAGCCGCGCCGCCTTCTCGGCGTCGTCCCAGAACACCTCGTAGAAATCCCCCATGCGGTAGAAGAGCAGCGTCTCCGGGTGCCCTGCCTTGAGCGCGAGGTACTGCGCCATCATGGGCGTGTGCTGGGGAAAGTCGGCCGCCGTCGGCGCTGCCGCCGGCGGTGCGGCGGAGGAAGGGGCGTTGCGGGGGTCGGGAGTGCCAGCGTCTGCCTGCTGCATTCGTGCCTTTGCTCAAATTCGGGAAATGCGCCGCCGCGCGGAGCGGGCCGCCGGCTTCGCCCCCGGTGCGGGGGAGGGGATTATGGACCGGTGCCGCCACCGGCCCGGCCGTGGCCCGGTGGCTGTGCCCGCATGCCGCGCGCGGCATCGAACGCCGCCAGCGCGGCCTGCGCGGCCCGGCCCTCCAGCACGAACTCCGTCGGCGCCCCGCCGCCCCGCAGGCGGAACAGGGCGTCCTGGCCGCCTGCGATCGGCTCCACCGCTTCCACCTGCGACCAGGGCAGGCTGAACGCCGGGCTGTGCAGGCGCAGGAACCAGACCATCGACATCGACAGGCTCTCCGGCCCGACGGTGACCGTGAGGCAATGGGCGTAGTGGATGGGCATGCCGTGGACCCGTCCCATGCGCCCGGAGACGAACCGGAATCGCTGCCCCGAGGGTGGCGCCGCATCCTGGGGAAACCGTGCGGCGAGTGCGCGCCAGCCCGAATGCGTGGCGATCATGTGGCTGGCGGCGAACCAAACGAGCGGGAAGAGCGGCAGGAGCCAGAAGTCAGTCATGCAGTGTGTCCGGGTGCAACACTGCCGATTATTGGCGTGCGGCAGGCCGCTGCGCCCGTGCGGGCCGGACAGCGCAGCGAGGCGGCTCCTCGCGGCGCCTCCGATCCCGGGCTTCTTAAAGCCGCGCGCCGCGACCTGCCACGCCGTCAGCGCGTCTGGCCTCCCGCCGCGTTGCCGGCGGCGGCCGAATTGCCCGAACGATCGGGCTCGGAGGGCGTGGTGATCTCGCGCAGGGCCGCGCCAGTCTGCCGCTCGTCGCCATCGGTCGCCATGTCGCCGAACGACACCACGCCCACCAGGCGTTTGTCGCGGTCCACCACGGGAAGGCGGCGGATCTGTTCGCCGCGCATGGCCTGCAGCGCCATGTCCACCGGATCGTCCTCGTAGCAGTAGATGGGCTCGGGCGACATCACCTCGGTGAGGCGTGCATCGTGCCGCTCCTGCGCCACACCGCGGATCACGATGTCGCGGTCGGTCACCATGCCCACGAGGCGCTCGCCGTCGCAGACGGGGATCGCGCCCACATTCAATTCGCGCATGGCCTGGGCAGCCAGCACCATCGAATCGCCGGGTGCCATGGTGCGCACGCCGCGGGTCATCACATCGGAAACGTTCGGCATCAAAAAGCTCCTTTCAGCAGGGTGGGAGGCGGTCTGGACCGTGGAAGAGACGCCAAAGGGGGGAGAGAACCAGTGTGGGCCGTGGGCTCCGCCGGCGGTTGTAGGCGCTGCGCAGCGCACCCGGAGGCATCGGTAACAGGACGCTCCGAATGGTTTCCGGTACGGGCGGATGCTTACGGCTTGCCTTCGCAAATGCATTTGGACACGGCTGTGCGGGTGGGGTAGGCGAAAGCCGACGCGGCGGAGCACGGCCGGGGCGCAGAGTGAAAGCACCGCGGCCCCAGACGGCCCGGGCAGCGGGTGCGACGCGTCGTCGAGCCCACCACCTTTGAACGAACTCTGGAGAGATCAAATGGCTTCACGTGACTACGGGGACTACCAGCGCCGCAACCAGGGGCGCGACCAGGACGACGATCGCTCGGGCCGCCACGGCGGCGGGCAGAGCGAAGGCTATGGCCAGTACGGTGGTGGCCGGCAACACCAGGGCAGTTACCCCGAACAGGGAAGCCATGGCGGTGGCGGATATGGCGGCCAGCAGCAGGCCTGGGATGGCGATGGCGGCCGTGCCCGTTGGGGGCAGCAGGGCGAGGGCTACCCCGAGAGCCACGGGGGTGTGGGCGGCGGCTATGGCCGCGGCGGGGACTTCTCTGGCGGCTACGGCGGCGGTAGCCGGTATGGCAGTGGCCAGGGTGGCGGCTACGGCGGCTATGGCGGCCAGCAGTCGCAGGACGACCGCGGCGGCTGGCGGCAGCAGGCACAGGGAGAGTCGTTCGGTGGTGGCGGCCGCCAGAGCGACTATGGGCACGGCGGCGGTTACGGCAGTGGCGGCTCTGGCAGCGGCTACGGTGGCGGCCAGGGAGGCCGGGGCCAGCAGAGCGGCTGGGGCGGCGGCTACGACCAGCAGGAGGGATACGCGCCCCAGGGCCGTCAGCACGGCGGCCACCACGATCCCGACTACCACCAGTGGCGCGAGGAGCAGTTGCGCAATCTCGACAGCGACTACGAAAGCTGGCGCAGCGAGCGCTACCGCAAGTTCTCGGACGACTTCAACAGCTGGCGCACCCAGCGCGCCGGCCAGTCCGGCAGTTCGGGCAGCTCCGGCAGCGGCACGGGCGGCACGGGCAGCACGGCAGAGACAGGCCAGAAGTCGGGCGGCGCCGCGGCCTCTGGCACGCGCTCCGGCAAGGAAGGCTCCGGCAGTTGAATTGCGGCGCGCCCTGCCGCCGGAAGGGGTGGGGCGTCAGCCCGGTACGCCGGGCAGGGGCGCCTCCGGCCGGGCAGGGCCTGGGGTGGCCTCGCTCCCGGAGAGCTGCGCCCGGGTCTGCGGCAGGCAGTCCGGGTATTCGCGCTGGATGAAGGAGACCAGCGCCTCGCGCACGCGGCAGCGCAGATCGAACGCGAGCCCCGAGGAGCGCGCCGAGACGAGTACGCGGATCTGGATCGTGCGCTCGGTCACGTCGGTGAGCTGCAGCACCTTCACGCGCTGGTCCCATTCGGGGGCCGTGGCCAGCACGCGGTCGAGTTCCTCGCGCAACGGCTCCAGCGGCATGCGGTAGTCGGTGTAGAGGAACACGGTGCCCAGGATGGCCGAACTGGTGCGGGTCCAGTTCTGGAACGGGTTCTCGATGAACCACTGCAGCGGGATGATGAGCCGGCGCTCGTCCCAGATGCGCAGCACCACGTAGGTGCCGGTGATCTCCTCCACGCGGCCCCATTCGCCCTCGACGATGAGCACGTCGTCGATCCGGATCGGCTGGGCCAGCGCGATCTGCAGGCCGGCGATGATGTTGCTGAACACCGGCCGGGCCGCGATACCTGCCACGATGCCGACCACGCCCGCGGAAGCCAACAGGCTGGCGCCCACCTGCCGTGCGCCCGGGAAGGTCATGAGCATCAGCGAGAGCGCGGCCATCAGCACGCCCGTCATGGCCGTGCGCGACAGCACGCGGGCCTGCGTGGCGATGCGGCGCGCCATGAGGTTGTCCTCCACGTCCGCCGGATGGCGAGCGATCACGCCGTCCGCCAGGCCGCCGATCGCGGCGATCAGCAGCCAGGCCGCTGCCGCGATGAGCGCCAGGCCACCGGCGTGGCGCACCATGCCGATGTGCGCCTGATCGTTGCTTGCCGCCACCCACACCACCTGCAGCGCCACCAGCGGTAGCAGCACCCGCACCACCGGCACGCAGGCCCTCACCACCGTGTGCAGCACGGGCAGCCCGCGCGTGGCACGCAGGGCGAGGAGCGCGGCGATCCGGTGCACGATCGCCGCGGCGGTCACGGCGACCAGCGCAGCGACCGCTGTGGCGACCCAGGGAGAGAGGCGTGTAAAAAGATCCATAGTTTGTTACCTTTTGCCATACTGTGGGGGCCATGCGCTGCCGCGCATGCCTGCCCAGTGTGTTTCTTGCCGTTTGCGAAGGTT
This sequence comes from Paracidovorax konjaci, assembly GCF_900112675.1. Taxonomy (GTDB): domain Bacteria; phylum Pseudomonadota; class Gammaproteobacteria; order Burkholderiales; family Burkholderiaceae_C; genus Paracidovorax; species Paracidovorax konjaci. The sequence continues at coordinate 56,010 of NZ_FOMQ01000017.1, forward strand.
CAAAGCGACTGTGGTTGTCCATGCCTCTTCCATTCCTCCCACTGCCCTGCGGCGGGCCGCGCGCATGGCGCGCGTGCTGCCGCATGCGATGGCCCGCCGTGCGTGCCTCGGTACGGAGCGCCCATGCGCATGAGCCCGCGCCTGGGCAGCCTGACCGCGCTGTTCGACAAGGTGGCGCTGCGCGACGGCCGCTGGCTGCAGGGCTGGGCCGTAGTGGTGGTGCTGTCGCTGGGCGGTGCGTGGCTGGCGGTGGAGGCGGTGTCGCAATGGCGCGCGGCGGCCCGGTCCGCGGAGCGCGCGGGCCTTCTGACGCACACGGCCGACGTGCTGCTCAACCAGACCGCGGGCAGCCCGCTGCTGGGCGCGGTCACCCTGCTGGGCCTGAGCGAGCCCACGCTGAAGGCGGTGGCGCTCGGCACGCTGCCTCCCAACGCGCCGCAGGCCCTGGCCCGCATGGCCGTGGCGAGGGGCCGTTTCCTGGTGAGCGGCGTCTATGTCCTGGGGCGTGACGGCAAGGTCGTGGCCCACGAGACACCGGGCCCGGCCGCGCTCGGCATGGACCTCTCCCACCGCCCGTACTTCCACCAGGCCATGCGCGGCGCGGTCAACGTGTACCCGGCGCTCGGCGGCAACTCGCAGGAGCGTGGCATGTACTACGCGGCGCCGCTCTACGAAGGCGATACGCCCGCGAGCGCCATCGTGGGCGTGGTGCTGGTGAAGATGTCCTTCGAGCCGTTCGAGACGCAGATGGAGCGCTCGGGCTTTCCCATGCTGCTGCTGTCGCCGCAGGGCGTGGCGTTCGCGGCGACGCGGCCGGAATGGCGCTATGCGATGGCGCCTCCGCTCACGCAGGAGCGCATCGATGCCGTGCGGCAGCAGCGCCAGTTCGGGGCCCTGTTCGACAACGGCGTGGCGCAGGCCCTGCCGTTCCGGCCGGACGCCCGCGAAGCGGTGGTGGACGGCGTGCGCTACGCCGTGGAGCGCCGTCCGCTCGAATGGCATGACCCCGACGGCCCCTGGCAGCTCGTGATGCTCGACGACCTGCAGGCGCTCGTGCCGGCCTCGCAGCGCTGGCAGATCGGCGGGGGCGTGTTTGCGCTGCTGATGGTGCTGGGCGGCATGCTGCTGGACATGCTGCGCCACCGCGCCCGCATGGCGCTTGCCATGGAGCGTTTCCGCGTGCTGGGTGCGGCGCTGCAGTCCAGCCCCGTGGCCGTGGTCATCACCGACGCGGACGGCCGCATCGACTGGGTGAACACGCAATACGAGGCCAACACCGGCTACAGCCTGGACGAAGTGCGCGGGCGCAAGCCTTCGCTGGTGGCCTCCGGACGCACGCCGCCCGAGACCTACCGCCAGATGTGGGCGCGCCTGATCGCCGGACTGCCCTGGCGCGGCGAATTCATCAACCAGCGCAAGGACGGCAGCCATTACCACGACGAGGCGACGCTGTCGCCCGTGTTCGATGACCGGGGCCGGCGCATCGCCATCGTGGGCCTGCACGAGAACGTCACCGAACGCATCACGGCGCACCAGGCGCTGCAGCTGCGCGAACGCCAGCTCAACGAGGCGCTGGCGCAGCAGACCGCCATCTTCGACAACGCCCCGCCCGTGCTGCTGGTGGCCGATGGCCTGATCCGGCGCTTCAACCCGGCCTTCGCCGAACTGCTGGCGGGCGTGCCGGAGCAGATGGACGGGCGTGCCGTGGAAGGCATGTTCGGCGGTGCCGAGGCCCACCGGCACTTCATGGAGCGCATCGGATCCCGCCTGGAGGCCGGCGAAGCCGTGCGCGAGGTGGCCACCCTGCTGCGCGACGACGGCTCGTCCTTCGAGGCGCGGTTGTCCGGCCGCATGCTGCCGCTGCAGGGGTATGCGCACGCCTGCATCTGGGTGATCGAGGATGTCACCGAAGCGCGCCTGGCCGAAGCCGCGATGCGCGAGGTCAACGAGCGCCTGGTGCTCGCCCAGGAGGCGGGCCGGGTGGGCGTGTTCGACCTCGACCTCGTGCGCGACCGCCTCGTCTTCAGCGACAAGCTCGAAGCGCTCTACGGCCAGCCGCACCGCCCCGAAGGCCGGCAGTTGCGCGACTGGATGGACAGCCTGCATCCCGACGATCGCGGACGCGCGCAGGCGCGGCTGCAGGAAGCGCTGGCCGGCACGTCCGCCGGCCTGCAGGACTCCTGGCGCGTGGTGCGGCCCGACGGCAGCGAGCGCTGGCTGCTGTGCGCAGCCCGCATCGAGCGCGATGCCGACGGCCGGGCCCGCCGGCTCATCGGCGTGCAGGTGGACGTGCACGAGCAAAAGCAGCTCGAAGCACGCCTGGAAGACCAGTTGGCGTTCCAGCAGGCGCTGGTCGATGCCATTCCCATCCCGCTTTTCCACAAGGACAGCGATGGCCGGTACCTGGGATTCAACCGCGCCTATGAAGAGGCATTCGGCATCCGGCGCGAGGCCTTCGTGGGCAAGACCGTGCTGGAGGCGGGTTTCCTGACCGAAGCCGACCGTGCGGCGTTCGATGCGGACGTGCGCGCCATCCGGGGCGGCGGCCCGCCCATCCACAAGGAGGTGGACCTGACCTACGCCGACGGCGAGACCCACCACACGCTGTTCTGGATGCATGGCTTCCAGCGGCCCGACGGATCGCCGGGCGGCTCCATCGCCACCCTGGTGGACATCACCGACCGGCAGCGCGCCGAGCGCGAACTGCGCCGCGCCAAGGAACTGGCCGAGGAAACCACCGCGCTCAAGTCGAATTTCCTGGCCAACATGAGCCACGAGATCCGCACGCCGATGAACGCCATCATCGGCATGTCGCACCTGGCGCTCAAATCGGGCCTGACGCCGCGGCAGGCGGACTACGTCTCCAAGATCCAGCAGGCCGGCCAGCACCTGCTGGGCGTGATCAACGACATCCTGGACTTCTCTCGCATCGAGGCCGGCAAGCTCATCGTGGAGAAGCAGCCCTTCATGCTCGACCGCGTGCTCGAGGGCATGGCCGACGTGGTGGGCTACAAGGCCGGCGTGAAGGGCCTGGAGCTGGTGCTGGACGTGGCCTCCGACGTGCCGCCGAGCCTGGTGGGCGATGCACTGCGGCTGGGGCAGATCCTCATCAACTTCGCCAACAACGCGATCAAGTTCACCGAGCGCGGCGAGATCCACGTGCGCGTGCGGGTGCTCGAAAGCCAGGGCCGGCGCGTGCTGCTGCGCTTCGAGGTGCGGGACACGGGCATCGGCATGGCACCCGAGCAGATGGGGCGGCTGTTCCAGAGCTTCCAGCAGGCCGATGCCTCCACCACGCGGCGCTTCGGCGGCAGCGGCCTGGGCTTGGCCATCTGCAAGAACCTGGCCGAACTGATGGGCGGCGAAGTGGGCGCCGAAAGCACCGTGGGCGAGGGCTCGACCTTCTGGGCGACGCTGCCGCTCGAATGCGCCGATGCCGCGCCGCCCGGCCTGCCGTTGCCGCCCGCGCTGCGCAACGGGCGCGTGCTCATCGTGGACGACAACCAGACCGCCGCCATGGTGCTCTCGGAAATGCTGCGGGCCATGGGCTTCGAGACGGCCGAGTCGTACTCGGGCGCGCAGGCCCTGGAGATGCTGCGCGACGCCGCGCGCGGCGGCCAGCCCTACGGCCTGCTGCTCATCGATTGGCGCATGCCGGGAATGGACGGCATCGAACTCGCGAGGCGCATCCACGAACTGGGCCTGGACCAGGCGCCGCAGATGTTGATGGTGACGGCCTACGGTCGCGACGAGGTGATGCGCGCTGCGCGCGACCAGGGCATTGAGACGGTGCTGGTCAAGCCGGTGAGCGCGTCGGTGCTCTACGACACGCTCGCGCAGCCGCTCGCCCATGGCTGGCTGCCCGCCCACGCGCACCTCGCCAAGCCCGGCGACGAGCAGCCCCCGCCGCAGCTGCGCGGCGCCTCGGTGCTGCTGGTCGAGGACAACGAACTGAACCAGCTCGTGGCGGTGGAACTGCTGCGCGATGCCGGCTTCATCGTCGACGTGGCGGCGCACGGCCAGGCGGCCCTGGACAGCGTGGCACGCAACGACTACGACGTGGTCCTCATGGACATGCAGATGCCCGTGATGGACGGCGAGACCGCCACCCGCCGGCTGCGCGCCGATCCGCACCATGCCCAGCTGCCGATCATCGCGATGACCGCCAATGCGATGGAGGCCGACCGGCAGCGCTGCTTCGATGCCGGCATGAACGACCACGTCTCCAAGCCCATCGAGCCGGGAGCGCTGTGGCGCGCCCTGGCGCGCTGGGTGCGTCCCCGCCAGGGCATCGGCATGGCCGTGCCCGGTGTGCCGGCGGAGGCCTGGCCCGTTCGCACCGGCCCTGCGGAGGCGGCGCTGCCGCTGCCGCTGCCGGCCGATCTGCCGGGCCTGGACACGGCGGTGGGCCTGCAGCGCGCCCTCGGCCGGCCTGCGCTCTATGCCGACCTGCTGTGCCGCTTCCTGGAAGGCCAGCGCGGTGCGGTGGGCACGCTGGACACCGCGCTGCGCACCGGAGACCATGGCGCGGCCGAGCGGCTCGCGCACACGCTCAAATCGGTGGCGGCCAACATCGGCGCCCAGCCGCTGTCGCACGCCGCGCATCTGCTGGAGCAGGCCCTGCGCGCCGGCCCGCAGGACGATGCGGTGCCGGTCCACGCGCAGGCGGTCGGAGAGCGGCTCTCCGCGTCGCTGCATGGGCTCGAGGCATGGCGGCGCAGCGTGGACGCGCCGCCGCCGGGTTCCGCTGCGCCAGGGGGCGAAGGGCCCGAGCCTTCCGCGGAGGAAATCCAGGGCGCCGTGGAGCGCCTCTGCGGGCTGCTGCGCAGCGACGACCCCGCGGCGGTGGAATGCCTGCAGCAGCAGGCCGCGTTGCTGCGCCGGGTGCTGGGTGCGGACTTCGACGTGGCGCAGGCGCACATCCGCTGTTTCGATTTCGAGCAGGCGCTGGCCATCGTGGAGCCTCTCCTGCAGGAGCCTGCCGGAGGGCAGGCCGACAGCGGCTGAGCGGAGGCGAGGGCCGCCATGCCAACCCCCAGAACCTTCCTCCGCAGACCCTCCGACAGAGATGAGGCAGAAGAGACCATGGACACCCTACCGATTTCCGATGACCACGCGTTCCAGGACAAGTCGATCGCCACGGTGCTGGTGGTGGACGACACGCCCGACAACCTGACGCTCATGGCCACGCTGCTGCGCGACCACTACCTCGTGAAGGTGGCGACCCACGGCGAGAAGGCGCTGCGCATCGCGCAGTCGGAGGCGCCCCCCGACCTGATCCTGCTGGACATCATGATGCCGGGGCTCGACGGCTACGAGGTCTGCCGGCAGCTCAAGGCGCATGCGGGCTCGCGCGACATCCCGGTCATCTTCCTCACCGCGCGCTGCACGCCGGAGGACGAGCGCCGCGGGCTGGCCGCGGGCGCGGTGGACTACATCACCAAGCCCATCAGCCCGCCCATCCTGCTGGCGCGCGTGCACACCCACCTGACGCTCAAGGCCACGGCCGATTTCCTGCGCGACAAGAGCGCCTACCTGGAGCGCGAGGTGGCATTGCGCACGCTGGAAGTGCAGGCCATCCAGGACGTGACCATCATGGCCATGACCTCGCTCGCGGAGACGCGCGACAACGAGACCGGCAACCACATCCGCCGCACGCAGCTCTACGTGAAGGCCCTGGCCGAGCGCCTCTCGCGCCACCCGCGCTTCGAGGGCGCGCTCAACGAGCGCATGATCGACCTGCTCTACAAGTCCGCACCCCTGCACGACATCGGCAAGATCGGCATTCCCGACAGCATCCTGCTGAAGCCCGGCAAGCTCACGGCGGAGGAGTTCGAGGTCATGAAAACCCACACCACCCTCGGGCGCGACGCCATCGAGGATGCGGAGCGCCGGCTGGGCATGCGCGTGGCGTTCCTGAGCGTGTCCAAGGAAATCGCCTACAGCCACCAGGAGAAGTGGGACGGCACCGGCTACCCGGTGGGGCTCGCGGGCGATGCGATCCCGGTGTCGGCGCGGCTCATGGCCGTGGCCGACGTGTACGACGCGCTCATCAGCCGCCGTGTCTACAAGCCCGCTTTCTCGCACGAGCAGGCATGCACCACCATCGTGAAAGGCCGGGGCTCCCACTTCGATCCCGACATGGTGGATGCCTTCGTGGACCTGGCGGAAGATTTCCGCCGCATCGCGCTCAAATACCCCGATCCGGAGTGATCCGGAGCACCGCCCGGCAGCGCCGCGTGCCTCCGGGCACTGCCCGGTGGCGCACGCTCCTCGGGCCCGTGGCGCCGGCCACTCGGGCCTGGGGCAGGGCGGGCGTTGCCGCCCACGGGGGGCGAGGCGCCACCGGCCCCATGCCCTGGGGGCAGCGCCTCCGGACAGGTCAGAAGGGCGCGCGCGGAGCGTCTTCGCTGTCGTCCGCTTCCGGGGCGGCGGGCTCCGCGGCTGCAGCGGCATCGTCGGCCGCGGCGGGCACATCGTCGCCATGCGCCTGCACGGCCTGGCGCACGGACGCCTTGTCGCCCGCGCTGGCGAACTTGCTGTACTTGGTGAGGATCGGCACCAGTTGCCCGTAGATGCGCGGCGTGGCGGCCAGGCACTCGCGCTGCTCCAGGAAGTCGGCCTCGCCCGTGAAATTGCCCACCAGGCCGCCGGCCTCGGTCACCAGCAGCGAGCCGGCGGCCACGTCCCAGATCGAAAGGCCGGTCTCGAAGAAGCCTTCGGTGAAGCCGGCCGCGACATAGGCCAGGTCCAGCGCGGCCGCGCCGGGGCGGCGCAGGCCGGCCGTGCGCTGCATCACGTCGGACATGATGTGCAGGTAGGTCTTGAAGTTGTCGCCCGGGCGGAACGGAAAGCCGGTGGAGAGCAGGCTTTCCTTGAGCTGCGTGCGCTTGGAGACCCGGATGCGGCGCTCGTTCAGGTAGGCGCCGCGGCCCTTGGTGGCGGTGAACAGGTCGTTGCGCGTCGGGTCGTAGATCACGGCCTGCTCGACCTTGCCGCGCACCATGAGCGCGATGCTCACGCAATAGACGGGGAAGCCGTGGATGAAGTTGGTGGTGCCGTCCAGCGGGTCGATGACCCAGATGAATTCGGAATCCTTGGCGCCGTGCTGGTTGCCGGATTCTTCCGCCAGGATGCCGTGGCCGGGGTAGGCCGTGAGCAGCGTCTCGATGATGGCCTGCTCGCTCGCATGGTCCACTTCGGTCACGAAGTCGTTGATCTGCTTCTGGGAGATGCGCACCGATTCCACGTCGAGCGCCGCGCGGTTGATGATGGCGCCGGCGGCGCGTGCGGCCTTGATGGCCACGTTGAGCATGGGATGCAGATTGGACGACATAAATTGTGAAGAAGGAGCTGCGGCCGGCGGGGCCGGGGAGTGCGCCCGGCGATGCGGGCGTGGAAACCGGGCATTTTAGCGCCGCTGGCGGATACCGGCTTTCCCGCCAGGGGCGCTCTCGCCGCGGCAGGTCGGGCTCAGCTGCCGGTGGAGGCGTAGCGGCGCACCCCCAGCCGCCAGAAGAGCGACGCGGCCGCCAGGAAGGCGAAGCCCGCCAGCGGCGACACCCAGCCCACCCACGCGGGCGCGCCCAGCGGATCGGCCTTGCCCAGGATGGGCAGCACGGGGTAGTAGGCCACGCAGGCCAGGGGCACCGCGAACGTCAGCAGGCGGCGGAACCATTGCGCGTACAGCGCGAGCGGGTATTGCCCGGCCTCCACGCCGCCGTAGGTCAGCACGTTGGCCACCTCCAGGCTCTCCACGGTCCAGAAAGACAGCGCGCCCTGCAGCACCAGGATGCCGAGGAAGAGCGCCACGCCGCCCGCCACCGCGAACACCGCCAGTGCCGCCGATTCCGCGGTCCAGGCGACGCCGGCCTGGACGGTGCCGAACCACAGCACCGCCAGGCCCTGCAGCAGCCGGCCCAGCCGGCTGAAGCGCACGTCGTGGCCTATCAGCTGCAGCCACACCGGGCGGGGGCGCAGCAGCAGTCTGTCGAAGGCGCCGGTGCGCAGGAACTGCGTGCCCAGCACGTCGAAGCCGCGCCCCAGCGCGTCCGCGATCGCGAACATGCAGTTCACGAGCCCGTAGAACACGGCCACTTCGCCGATGCGCCAGCCCTGCACGTCGCCGAAGCGGTGGAACAGCGCCCACACGGAGATCGCCTCGATGCCCGTGACCAGGAACTGCCCGGCGGTCAGCATCAGCGCCGAGGCCGGGTAGCGCGCCTGCCCGCTCAGCGAGGCCAGCGCGAGGCGGCAGAACAGGGCCAGCGATCCCATCGGCCGTGTCATCCGCCCTGCACCTCGAGGCGGCGCAGGGTGCGCCCCATGCAGGCGCGGCCCAGTGCCACGAGCAGCAGTAGCCAGAGGCACTGCAGGCCCAGCCCCGCCAGTGCGTCCTGGCCGGCCATGCGGCCGAAGTAGATGCGGGCAGGGATGTCCACCACGCCCGCCAGCGGCTGCAGCAGCAGCGCGAGCTGCCATGCGTCCGGCAGCAGGGCCAGCGGCAGCAGGTTGCCCGACAGCACGATGACCAGCGGGCCGGCCAGCGTGTTGATGCCGCGCTCGTTCAGCGCGGCCGCCGTGGCGATGTTGAGCAGCATCACCAGCGCGGTGGACAGCAGCAGTGCCAGCAGCACCGACACCGCAAAGCCCAGCGCCGCCGCGGGTGCTGCCGGCGGCTGCAGGGCCCAGTGGCCCAGGCCCGCCAGCGGCAGGGCCACGCCGGTGAAGGCCGCCATCAGCGCGAGGCGGGGCAGCACGCGCGCGGCGGTCCACCCGGCCGAGCGCACGAACCACAGCGCATAGGCATCGACGGGCCGCAGCCGGTCGTAGGCCACGGCGCCGGTGCGCACCGCCTGCGCGATCTCCGGATCGCTCGCCCAGGGCAGCAGGGCGAACAGCCCCTGCGCCAGCCAGACATAGGTGATGGCCTGCTCCAGCGAAAGGGGTGTGCCGGCGGCAGCGGCCGCTCCGCCATAGAAGGCGGTCAGCACCATGGCCTTGATGCCGCCCCACCAGCACTGCGTGATGAAGCCCGCCCAAGCGGCCGTGCGGTACTGCAGCATGACGAGAAAGCGCGAGGCGAAGGCCGCCGTGTAGGGGCGCAGGAGTTCGCGTGCGGTCATCCCGGCGGGCCTTCAGGATTCCGACGCGCCGTGCAGCGCATAGAAGCGCGCGATGACGGCTTCGATGGTCAGGTCGTCCGCCCCGTCCTGCCCGTGCAGGGCGCCGTCCGCGCCCCGCGCCGCGGCGACCTGCGCCCGCAGCGCCTCCACGGGGCCGTCGGCCAGCACGCGGCCGTGGCCGATCACGATCACACGCCCGGCGAGCGCCTCGACGTCGTGCATGTCGTGCGTGGTGAGCAGCACCGTGGTGCCGCGTTCGCGGTTGGCCCGCCGCACGAAGTCGCGCACGGCCAGCTTGGAGGGGGCGTCCAGGCCGATGGTGGGCTCGTCGAGGAACAGGATGTCGGGCTCGTGCAGCAGCGCGGCGGCGATCTCGGCGCGCATGCGCTGGCCCAGCGAAAGCTGGCGCACCGGCTGCTCCAGCACCCGCTCCAGGCCCAGCAGCGCCACCAGTTCGTCGCGTGTGCGGGCGAAGCGATCCGGGGCCACACGGTAGATGTCGCGCAGCAGCGCGAAGCCGTCGCCCACCGGGAGGTCCCACCACAGCTGGGTGCGCTGCCCGAACACCACGCCGATGCGGCCCACGTGCCGCTCGCGGTCGAGGAAGGGGTCGCGCCCGTCGATCTCGACGCTGCCGCCGTCGGGCCGCAGGATGCCGGCCAGGATCTTGATGGTGGTCGATTTGCCCGCGCCGTTCGGGCCGATGAATCCCAGCATCTCGCCGCGCTGCAGCGCGAACGACACGCCCCCGAGTGCCTCCACCGTGCGGTGGCGCGGGCGCACCAGCGCCCGCAGCGCGCCGAGCACGCCAGGGTCGCGCTCGTGGATGCGGTAGGACTTTTGCAATTGGCGGGCGACGATGTGGGGCATGGCGGAAGGGCGCGAATGCTACACGACGGGCCCGGCACGGCCCAGCGGCGACAATCGCCGGTTGCTCCGCTTGCCGCCTTCCGCCATGAAAACCCGCTTCATCCTCATCCAGACCAGCCATGCCGGCAACGTGGGCGCCGCCGCGCGCGCCATGAAGACCATGGGTTTCGGCGACCTGGTGCTGGTGGCCCCGCGCTGGGCCAACGTGCTGCGCCGCGAGGAAACCATCCAGCGCGCGAGCGGTGCGCTCGACGTGCTGGAGAACGCGCGCATCGTCGAAACGCTGGACGAGGCGCTGGATGGCATCAGCCACCTCTGCGCCACCGCGATGACCCCGCGCGACTTCGGCCCCCCCACGCGCACGCCGCGCGAGCACTTCGATTTGCTATTAAAAAGAGAGCAAACAAATGAATGTTCCCGGCGGCATCTGGCCGATCTGGCGCTGGAAGGCGGCTTGCCGATGGTACCCGGTCCGGCAGAGGAGGCGCCGGCCCCCGAGACCGGCGTGGCCTTCCTGTTCGGCTCCGAGCGCTTCGGCATGGCCAACGAGGACGTCTACCGCTGCCATGTGGCGCTTTCCATCCCCACCAACCCCGGCTTCGGCTCGCTCAACCTGGGCGCGGCCATCCAGGTGATCGCCTACGAATGGCGGCTGGCGCTGGGCGGCTTTCCCGTGCGCGATGCGGCGCCCGCGGCCGACCGGGCCGACGCGGCGCAGGTGGCGGGCATGCTGGCGCACTGGGAGCGCGCGCTGGTGGACATCGGCTTCCTCGATCCGGCGGCGCCCAAGAAGCTCATGCCCCGGCTCAACCAGCTTTTCAACCGCGCGCAACCCAGCCCCGAGGAAATCCACATCCTGCGCGGTGTCGCCAAGGCGATGACGGAAGCCGCGCGGGCGAAGCGATAGACTGCACGGCTCTTTCCGTTACGTGCTTATTCCCCCGTAAGCCCACCGCCTTCCCATGCTTGCCCGCCTGCGCTCCGACATCCAGTGCATCCTCGACCGCGACCCCGCGGCCCGCAGCACCTGGGAGGTGGTCACCTGTTACCCGGGCCTGCACGCGATCTGGCTGCACCGGCCCGCGCACTGGTGCTGGACGCACGGCCTGAAATGGCCCGGGCGCTTCATCTCGCACTTCGCGCGCTGGTTCACGGGCATCGAGATCCACCCCGGCGCGAAGATCGGCAACCGCGTTTTCTTCGACCACGCCATGGGCGTGGTCGTGGGCGAAACCGCCGAGATCGGTGACGGCTGCACCATCTACCAGGGGGTCACGCTGGGCGGCACCTCGCTCTACAAGGGCGCCAAGCGGCATCCCACGCTCGGCCGCGACGTGGTGGTCAGTGCGGGCGCGAAGGTGCTGGGCGGTTTCGTGGTGGGCGACGGCGCCAAGATCGGCAGCAACGCCGTGGTCATCAAGCCCGTGCCTGCCGGCGCCACGGCCGTGGGCATTCCAGCGCGCATCATTCCCTCGCGCGCGGGCCAGAGCGCCGACGTGACCGAGGCGGGCCCGCAGCCGCCGCGGCCGTTCTCGGCCTACGGCGTCACCCAGGAGGACGATCCGCTGTCGCAGGCCATGCGCGGCCTGATCGACAACGCCTCCTCGCAGGAGCGTCAGATCGCACTGCTCTGGGCCGCCATCGAAAAGCTCTCGCACGCCGCGCCGCAGGCCCGCGACTGCGTGCCCTGCGATGCCACGCGCAACGAGCAGTTCGAGGCCGAGAAGCTCAACGCCCTGGTGGGCAAGTAGCCCGGCCCCTGCGTCTCCCTGGTCTCAGCGCTTTTCGTAGAACGCGCGGATCGGCGCGTCGAACGCCTCATGGTCGAGCTGCCACAGGCCCATGGGCCCGCGCAGGTACGGAATGGGGTAGGTCGAGCCGGTGGGGTACTGCGACCAGAACTCCTTCGCGCGCGGGAAGGTCATCGGCGGCAGCCCCAGCCGGGGATCGGCCGGCTCCAGGCGGGCCACTCCGGTGATGCGGTAGTCGTAGTCCTTCGCCGGTGAATCCGCCAGCACCTGGTCGATGCGCTTGGCGACCGGCAGCGCGCTCAGCAGGAGCACGGTCACCAGCAGCCCCGTGAGCGCCTGCGATTCGCGTGCCGGCACGCCGCCGCCCAGCAGGTGCCGGTAGGTCAGCAGCCAGGCGAGCACCCCGGCGGCCAGCGTGCCGGCCCAGGTGAGCGGATGGCGCAGGATGCGGACGATCTGCGCGTCGGTCAGCTCGAAGCGCGAGACCACGAAGGTGTCGATGAGCGCGAAGAACAGCAGCGCGAAGAAGAGCGCCATCACCACCCGGCTGCGCGGGTTCTTCTCCAGGGCGAAATCCTTCGTCTGCTCTTCGGTCAGTTCCTGCTCCGTGAAGACCGCATGGAAGATGTCCGCCAGGGCTTCGCGCGACAGCAGCGCATTCATGCCCGTGTCGGCCGTGAAGAGAATTTCGCCGCGCGGTGTCGTCAGTTGCGCCCAGTGCAGGTTGCCGGAGCGCATCGTGCGGTTGCCCAGCCACTCCGCGCGGCTCTGGCGCAGGTCGATCAGCACGTCGAACGGCCGTCCGTCCTTGTTCCAGAAACCCTTGATGCGCACGCTGTCTTCGCCCTCGGCGATCAGCACGCCCTTGCCTTCGAAGGCCAGCAGGCGGAACCAGCGCTTGAAGAACCGCGGCCGTGCCACGTTGATGCGCCAGAAGCGGCGGCCCTTGAGGCTCCGGACCAGAGAGTCCTGGCGCCGTTTCATGCCCCGGTACCGGAAGAACAGGAGGAGCATGACGGCCAGGATGACCAAGTGGGCGAGGGCGGACAGGAGCAGGGACATGGGGTGCGAAGGGCAGGGGCAAAAAGGCCGGCGGAAGCGCACGGCCGCGCTTTATGGCGTCTCAGGCTTACGCCTTCCTTGCAAAGGCCGGGCCTGCGCATCGCGCATGCGCAAAAAGCATGGCGCCAGCCCGCCGGCAGCCCGGGGAACCGCGCGGCCGGGGGTCACTCCGGCCGTGCCGGGCGGCGGGCATCCTTGGGGCGGAACGCCTGGCAGACCGCGTCGCGCGTCTCGAGGTACGGCCCGCCGATGAGATCGATGCAGTACGGAACGGCCGCGAAGATGCCCGGAACGACCGCGTGGCCCCCGGCATCCTTCAGGCCTTCGAGCGTCTCCGCGATGGCCTTGGGCTGGCCCGGCAGATTGACGATCAGGCAGCCGTGCCGCACCACCGCGACCTGCCGGGACAGGATGGCCGTGGGCACGAAGCGCAGGCCGATCTGCCGCATCTGCTCGCCGAAGCCCGGCATCTCGCGGTGCGCCACGTCCAGCGTGGCATCGGGCGTGACGTCGCGCGGGGCCGGACCGGTGCCGCCCGTGGTCAGCACGAGGTGGCAACCTGCGGCGTCGACCAGTTCGGTGAGGGTGGCCGCGATGCGCTCGCGTTCGTCGGGGATGAGCCGCGGCTCGAAATGCAGCGGGTTGTGCAGGGCGCGGGTCAGCCAGTCGCGCAGCGCGGGCAGGCCCTTGTCTTCATAGACGCCGCTGCTCGCGCGGTCGCTCACCGAGACGATGCCGATGCGTACCGGTTCGGGCGGCGGCAGTGCCGCGGTGGCCTCAGGCATCGTGCTCGGTGCCTTCGTGGCGGGCCTGGGTGCCCGCGTCGTCCATCTGCTCGCGCACCAGTTGGAACAGTTCGCGGTAGGCGCGGCCCTTGCGGGGCGCCAGGCCCTGGGAGACCTGCACGTTCGCTTCCTTGCCTTCCGGGGCGTCCTTGCGGGCCTGGCGGATCAACGCGCGCAGCTGCTGGGTGTCGGTGCGCGGAAAGCGCTCCATCCAGAGCGGCAGGGCGCCGTCGTCGCCGATGAGGCGGTCGCGCCAGTGTTCGGCTTCGTGCAACGCGAGCTTCTCGGTGGCCGAGCCGTTGTGCTGCTCGTCGAGGGCGGCGCGCGCCGCGATGGCCACGGCCGGATCGAGCTGGCGCATGAGCTTGCCCACGTACTGCATCTGCCGGCGCTTGCCCTCGAAGTTGGTGATGCGGCGGGCCTCGGCCAGCGCGTCCCGCAGCTTCTCGGGCAGCTGCAGGCGCTCCATCAGGTCGTTGCGCAGGGTCAGCAGGTCCTGGCCGAGCTGTTGCAGGGCGTCGCTTTCGCGCTTGAGATCGGTGCGGCTGGCCTCGGACGTGCCTTTGAGCTCGGCCTTGAGTTGCAGGTCCAGCTCGCTGCCTTCGGCAACGAAATGGCCCTTCACGTAATAGCCTTTTTTGGGTTTACGGGACATGGAGAGGGGGAATGGAGGTGCCTCTGCGGAGGCATGGGGCGGCAAGTATCATAGCCGCCGATATGACGACACCCCGCTCCCGCGCCGCAGCCCCTGCCGCTGCACCCACCACCCGCTCCGTCTCCCCCGCGCCTGCCGTGTCCGGGTCCGCACCCGGCAACGGCTTCAGCTACAGCCGCGGCGTGTTCGAGGAACTCGTGGACCGGGCCCTCGCCCATGCCCGCAAGCTCGGCGCGACCGATGCCGGCGCCGAGGCCTCCGAAGGCTGCGGCCTGTCGGTGAGCGTGCGCAAGGGCGAGCTGGAAACCGTGGAGCGCAACCGTGACAAGTCCCTGGGCGTGACGGTCTACATCGGCCACCGCCGGGGCAATGCGAGCACGTCCGACTTCTCCACCCGCGCCATCGAGCAGACCGTGCAGGCGGCCTACGACATCGCGCGGTTCACGGCCGAAGACCCCGTGGCCGGCCTGCCCGACGAGGCCGACGTGGCTGCGCCCGGCACGCACCGCGACCTGGATCTTTTCCATCCCTGGTCGATCACCAGCGAAGACGCCGCGCGCATCGCCCTCGAATGCGAAGAGGCCGCGCTGCGCACCCACAAGCGCATCACCAACAGCGAAGGCGCCTCGGTGTCGGCGCAGCAAAGCCATTTCTTCAGCGCCCACACCCGGGGCTTCCGGGGCGGCTACGCCAGCTCCCGGCACAGCCTGTCGGTGGCGCCCATCGCCTCGATGCCCGGCCGCAATGCCGAGATGCAGCGCGACGCCTGGTACACCTCCATGCGCAGCGCCGAAGCGCTGTCCTCGCCCGCCGCCGTGGGCCGCTATGCGGCCGAGCGCGCGCTGAGCCGCCTGGGCAGCCGCAAGATCCCCACCACCGAATGCCCGGTGCTGTTCGAGTCGCCCCTGGCCGCCGGCCTGCTGGGCGCCTTCACGCAGGCGGTGAGCGGCGGCGCGCTCTACCGCAAGAGCACGTTCCTGCTCGACTCGATGGGCCAGCGCGTCTTCCCCGAGCACATCCACATCGACGAAGACCCCTTCATCGCGCGTGGCAAGGGCAGTTCGCCCTTCGACGAAGAGGGCGTGCGCGTGTCGCCCCGCAAGGTGGTGGATGCCGGCGAGGTGCAGGGTTACTTCCTCAGCAGCTACTCGGCCCGCAAGCTCGGCATGCAGACCACGGGCAATGCCGGCGGCTCGCACAACCTGGTGCTAACGTCGCGCCTCACGCGGCCCGAGGACGATCTGGACGCCATGCTGAAGAAGCTCGGCACGGGCCTGTTCGTGATCGAACTCATGGGCCAGGGCGTGAACTACGTCACCGGCGACTACTCGCGCGGCGCGAGCGGCTTCTGGGTGGAGAACGGCGAGATCGCCTTCCCGGTCCACGAGATCACCATCGCGTCCAACATGAAGGACATGCTGCAGGGCATCGAGGCCGTGGGCGCCGACGCCTACAACTATGGTGCCAAGACCGTGGGATCCATCCTGGTCAACCGCATGAAGGTGGCCGGCAGCTGATCGCTACGGACACCGCACCTGCAAAAAAACCCGCCATCGGCGGGTTTTTTCGTGAGAGGGGTGAGCCCCGCGCGCAGATCAGCGCTGACGGCGCAGCCGTGCGATGCTGAACATGCCCAGCAGCGATGCAATGAGGATCAGGCCCCATTCGGACAGGGTGGGGATCGCGGCCGTCGTGGCCACCGGGGCCTGGGCCATGGCATAGCTCACAGGCGAGCTGTTGGCCGTGCTGCGGGAGGTGTCGGACACCGTCGAGACGAGGCAGGTATCGGTCACGCCGCTGTTGCCCGTACCGGTCGTCTGGCAACCGGAATTGTGGGTGGCCGTGCCGTTGGCGCCCGATACGACGATTGCGATGAAGCGGTCCGCCGTGGTGTGCGGTGCCGCTCCGGTCATCCAGAGCACGGCCTGCAGCAGGTTCACCGAGGTGATGTTGCCGGAGGCGTCGGTGGAAATGCGCAGCGAATTGAGCCGTGCGTTGGTATCGGTCGAGGCCACGGTGTCCAGGCCGCTGGAGAAGCTGTAGGAGGTGACCGTGGAGCCGATCTCCACGTTGCTGGCGTTGGCCGGCAGGGCGCCGGTGGTGGTGAACGTGCCCGACACATTGTGCGAAGTCAGGAAGTTCGCGCACAGGCTGGCGGGCACCGAGGTGCAGTTCGTGTAGTTCTGGATGGTCGCGTAGTTGCCCGTGCTGTTGACGTTGACCGTAGCGCCGAACGACGTACCGGCAGCCACTGCTGCCACCAAGCCCAATAGGATTTTTTTCACCATCACCTCCAGTTGTTAGCAAATTGTTACCGGGTCGACAGTGTATTCGCTGAAACCGCCTTCGGGGTGGCAGCTCAGCCACACTTCAATAGGCGGCGCCCGGTTTCGGTGCCGGCACCTCCGCCGCGCCCCCGAACTGCGCGCGCAGCCGCCGCGCCGCGTTGACGAACATCAACACGTCCACCCCCACGGCCACGAAGGTGCAGCCCAGGTCGAGGTAGCGCTGCGCGAGCGCGGGATCGGACGTGAGCGTGCCCGCGGCCTTGCCGCTGGCGATGATGGTCCGCATGGCGTCCTCGATGGCGGCCTGCACCTCGGGATGGCCGGGGTTGCCGCGGTGCCCCATGGAGGCGGCCAGGTCGGCCGGGCCGATGAAGACGCCGTGCACGCCCTCCACCGCGCAGATGGCCGGCAGGTTCTGCAGCGCGGTCACGGTCTCGGCCTGCACGAGCAGGCAGACCTCGTCATCGGCCACGGCAAGGTAATCGGCGCGGCCGCTCCATTGCGACACGCGCCCCACGGCGCTGCCCACGCCGCGGATGCCGCGCGGCGGGTACTGCGTGGCCGCGGCGATGGCACGGGCCTGCTCGGCCGTATCGACCATGGGCACGAGCAGCGTGCGCGCGCCGATGTCCAGCATCTGCTTGATGAGCGCGGTGCTGCCTTCCACCACGCGCACCACGGGTTGCGCGGAGTGGGGCGCCACGGCCTGCAGCGTGGCGAGCGTGCTGCGCACGTCGTTGGGCGCATGTTCGCCGTCGATCAGCAGCCAGTCGTAGCCCGTGGTGGCGGCAGCCTCGGCCAGGTAGGGGTCGGCCATGGAAAGCCACAGGCCGATCTGGGGCCGGCAGGCGGCGAGGGCGGATTGGAAGGGGTTGTGTGCGGGCATGGCGTGGGACGGAGGGGGAAGGAGGTGGATCGTCGGCGAAAGTCGGGAAGGCGCTGGCCCCGGGCGGTCAGCCGGCCGGCAGCAGGTGCCCGGGCTGCAGCGGCCGCCCCTGGAGATGGTCGAGGATATTGCGCGCTGTCGCCACCGCCACGCGCAGCGCGGCATCGCGGGTCACCCCGGCCACGTGGGGCGTCAGCAGCACCTGGGGCAGGGCTGCGAGCGGGTGCTGCGCGGGCAGCGGCTCGGTGTCGAAGGTGTCCAGCCCCGCGCCGGCGAGGTAGCCGCTCTGCAGCGCCGCGATGAGCGCCGCTTCGTCCACCACGGGGCCGCGGGCGGTATTGATGAGCAGGCCGCCGGGCCGCATCCAGCCCAGCTCGCGCGCGCCGATGAGGCCGCGCGTGCGCTCGGTCAGCGGGCAGTGCAGGCTCAAGGTGTCCACGCGCGAGAGAAAGCGCTCCAGATCGGGCTCGGCATCGAAGCCGTCGGCCCCGCCCGCGGGGCGCAGCACCAGCACCTGCGCGCCCAGGGCCGCGGCCAGGCGCGCGGTGGCGCGGCCGATGCTGCCGTAGCCCACGATGCCGACCACCGAACCCCGGAAATCGCGCCCCTGCCATTGGCTGCCGGCCCAGCCGCCCGCGCGCACGCGGCGGTCCAGCTCCGGCAACTGGCGCGTGAGCGCGAGCATCAGCGCCAGCGCATGCTCGGCCACCGCGCCGGCATTGGCGCCCAGCGCCACGGCCACCGCCACGCCGCGCTGCCGGGCGGCGCCGCGGTCCACGCTGTCCACGCCCGCGCCGTTCTTGGCCACGATGCGCAGTGCGGGCGCCGCGGCCAGCACGCGCCCGGTCACGGGCGGCGAGCCGCGCACCACGAGCGCCTGCGCGCCCGTGGCCGACAGCTGCGCGGCCAGCGTTTCCTCGGTCACGGGGCCCTCCATGCAGTGCACGCGCCCGCCGGCGGTGCGCACGAGATCTTGCGCGCCCTCCGACCAATGCGCGGCGGTGACGAGGACGTCGAAGGGGGCTGGCGCTGCGGATTCCCGGGGGGACGGCGTGGATGGATCGTTCATGGAGCGGTCGGGTGGAGGGTCGACAGGCGTGGAGGCAGGCACGGGCGCATCAGTCGATCTTGATGCCGTTGGACTGGATGACCTTGCCGTAGCGGTTCCATTCGTCCTGCGTGAAGCGCGCCAGCGCCTGCGGTGTGCCCGGCTGCGGGCGCACGCCGAGCGCGCCCAGGCGTTCGAGCACCTCGGGCTGGCGCAGCACGGCGTTCAGCGCGGTGTTGAGCGTGGCCAGCACCTCCTTGCCGGTCTTGGCGGGCGCGTAGAGCGCATACCAGGCGTTGACCTCGAAGCCGGGGTAGCCGGCCTCGGCGAAGGTGGGCACGTCGGGCAGCTCGGGCAGGCGCGCGGACGCGGCCACGGCGAGCGCACGCACCTTGCCGCCCTTGATGAGCGGCGAAGCGCTCGTGAGCGTGTCCAGGATCATGTCGAGCCGGCCGCCCATGAGGTCCATGGTGTGCGCGTTGCCGCCCTTGTAGGGCACGTGGTTGATCTGCACCTGCGCGGCCTGCTTGAACAGTTCGGCCGAGAGGTGCAGCGGCGAGCCGTTGCCCGATGAACCGTAGTTGAGCGTGCCGGGCTGCTTGCGCGCGGCGTCCACCAGCGCGCGCACGCTGGCGTAGGGCGAGTCCTGGGCCACCACGAGCACCATCGGCACCACGCCGATCAGGCCGATGGGCGCGAAATCCGCCACCGCGTCGTAGCCGGGCCTGGCATACAGGTGCGGGCTCACGGCGTGGCTGGCGAGCGAGCCCAGCACCAGCGTGTAGCCGTCGGGCGCGGCCTTGGCCGCCGCGGTGGTGCCGATGGTCGTGCCGGCCCCGGGGCGGTTGTCGATCACCACCGGCTGCTTGAGCGCATCCCCCAGCTTCTGCCCGACCAGCCGCGCCACGGCATCGTTGGCGCCGCCGGCCGGGTAGGGCACCAGCAGCGTGACGGGCTTGGACGGATAGGCATCGGCCGCCTGCACGGCCGAGAGCGGCGCGGCCAGGCCGCAGAGC
Source organism: Paracidovorax konjaci (assembly GCF_900112675.1). Classification (GTDB taxonomy): domain Bacteria; phylum Pseudomonadota; class Gammaproteobacteria; order Burkholderiales; family Burkholderiaceae_C; genus Paracidovorax; species Paracidovorax konjaci. The sequence goes on from NZ_FOMQ01000017.1 coordinate 75,496, forward strand.
GCGAGCGCGGCCGAGAGCAGCACGCCGCGGCGGGCCGCGCGGGTGCGGGCGCCGGAAGGTGAAGCGATGGGAACCATGGTTGTCTCCTGGTGTTGGTATAGGTTTTTCTGGCGGTGGACGGACAAAGGCCGGCACGGCGCCCACGCGCACCGTGCCGGAAGGGGGAATCGATTCAGTGGTGCATGGGTTTTCCGGTGGGTTGCCTGTGTCGGGGGCCGGAGAAATCAGTCGAGCCCGCCCTGGCAGAGGTACTTGGTGTGCAGGTAGTCCTCCAGCCCGTGGGTGGAGCCCTCGCGGCCGTAGCCCGACTCCTTCACCCCGCCGAAGGGCGCGGCCTCGGCCGCCAGCGCCCCTTCGTTGATGCCCACGATGCCCGTCTCCAGCAGCCCCGCCACGCGCCAGATCCGCCGCACGTCCTGGCTGTAGAAGTACGCCGCCAGCCCGAAGGGCGTGTCGTTGGCCGCCGCGATCACCTCCGCCTCGCTGCCAAAGCGCGTGAGCGGCGCCACCGGCCCGAAGGTCTCCTCGCACGCGCACGCCATGGTGGCGTCCGCGTTCTCCAGCACCGTGGGCGCGTAGTAGTGCGCGCCCAGCTCGGGCAGCCGCCTGCCGCCCGTGAGCACCC
>NZ_FOMQ01000011.1 GCF_900112675.1 Paracidovorax konjaci
GTCGATGCCTTGCCCACGGTGAGAGGCTGTCGTGGCCGGCCCAGACGTTGGCCCCACAAGTTGCATGCCGACAAGGGCTATGACTTTGCGCGTTGCCGAGCCCACCTGCGCAAGCTGGGCATCACGGCGCGTATTGCCCGGCGTGGTATCGAGCGCAATGACCGGCTCGGGCGTCATCGCTGGGTGGTGGAGCGCACCCACGCTTGGTTGGCTGCCTTCGGCAAGTTGCGCACTCGCTTCGAACGTCGCATCGATATTCATGTCGCGCTGCTTTCTCTGGCTTGCTGCGTCATTTGCATTCGCCATCTCGCACCGTTTTGTTAGCCGCTCTAAATGATGCGGGGAAGTTCTGGGGGATTGCTTCAAACGAAGCTGTACAAGACAGGTAGCAAACGAACCAAGGGTCGTAGGCATCGCGCCACACCTGGGCGCGTCATTGAACCCCAGGGTCGTCGCCTCGGATGTCTCGCAGATCGGCATCTCCCAAATCGGGCGCGCGCAGACTGCCCGGCATACCTCACCTGCCGCAGGGCGGACGGGAACAGTGGCAGACAAGCGAAGAAAAGGAGGGCCCGCCCCCCCTCCTCCCCTCGCCTCACGCCCGCAATTCCTTCAACAATTTCCCCACATCCAGCCCCTTCGCCCGCTCCTGGATCTGCGGGGCGTAGCGCTGCTGCAGGCCCTTGGCTTCCTCGGCCGTGCGGGTGAAGGCGCTTTTGAGTGCGTCCGTGCCAAGGGTGCGGCCGCCAGCGTAGTAGCGCTGGGCCACCTTGCCCAGGGCGTAGGTGGTGGCGAACGAGAAGGCCGATCCGGTGGCGGCGCTGCCCACCGCGCGGCCCATGCCGCCCATGACCTTGCCGAGCAGGCCGCCCACGAGCTTGCGGCCGAACTGTTCGACGTATTGCGAGGTGAGGCCCACGCCCACGGTGGCGAGGAAGTCGGTGATGTGGCCCCTGTCCAGCTCGTAGCCGTAGACCTTGCCGATGCGGTACACCAGGCGTGTCTGCAGCGGGATGATGGCCATGGAGGCCAGCGATTGCGGCAGGAGTTCGAGCGCGCCGTTGAGGATGGCGGCGTTCAGCACCATGGAGTCGATCTCGGCGTCGCTGACCGATGCGGGGCGCTGGGCGGCGGTGGCAGCACCGGGGGCCGAGGCCGCCGCGGCGACGGGCGCTGCGGCCACGGCCAGCGCGGCGGGGGGCACGCTCTCGCCCTCGACCGGCGCGGCCCGCACGGGTGCGCCCGCGAGCGCATCGGCCTGCTCGGTGATGGCGCCGGCTTCCGCGGGGGCGATGCCGAGCGCGGCGCGCAGCCGCTCCAGGAAGGCCTTTTCGCGCGCATTGCAGACGCCGTCGGCATCGCACACGCCCACGGCCATCTCGAAGGCGAGCTGGCGCAGGCCGGGGGTGTCCAGCGCGGCCACGGCGCCCTCCAGGCTGGCGCGGCCCAGGAGCACGTCCTGGTAGGTCTTCATGAGGTCGGTGCCGCTGGCGGCGCCCAGGGATTCGGCCATCTCGCGGATGTGCTCCCGCTCGCGCTCGTCCTTGTGCTCGTCGGCGAAGGCGGCCATGAGGGCGAGGGTCATGACGGCGCGGGTCTGGTCAGGCTGCATGCAAAAGATCCTTGTCGGTGACGGGTCGATGGAAAGTAAGGCCCCGGAAGGAGCCTACCCGACAGCCGTTGGTTCCCGCCCCCGCAGCGGGCACTTCAAGCCCCACGGGCTTTATGCCGCCGTATCCATTGAATAGTTTGCTATGAAAATAATAGCAAACATGGTTGTACGGAGGCCTGCGGACAGGCGCAGTTGGGAGGTTGACTGACATCAAGGGTGCGCAGCCGGGGCGCAAAATCCCCGCCGGCCAGAACAACTCACACACACGCTGCGCGCCGCCCCGGCGGCGCGCCCGGCCAGAAAGGCATCCCAGGAATGAGCACGACTCCCCCCGTCGCGGCCGATGCGCCGCAATCCCCTCCCCGCGCCTACACGTCCGAAGAGAAACGCCACCGCGTCTTCTCGATCATGGCGGCCTCCTCGGGCAACCTCGTGGAGTGGTTCGACTTCTATGTCTATGCCTTCGCGGCGCTGTATTTCGCGCCGGCGTTCTTTCCCAAATCCGACCCCACCGCGCAGTTGCTGAACACGGCGGGCGTGTTCGCGGCGGGCTTTCTGATGCGGCCCATCGGCGGCTGGCTGTTCGGCCGCATCGCGGACCGCTACGGCCGCAAGACCTCGATGCTGATCTCGGTGACCATGATGTGCGCGGGCTCGCTGGTCATCGCCTGCCTGCCCACGTATGCCGCCATCGGCGCGTGGGCGCCGTTCCTGCTGCTGGTCTGCCGGCTGTTCCAGGGGCTCTCCGTGGGCGGCGAGTACGGCACCACGGCCACCTACATGAGCGAGGTGGCGCTGCGCGGCCAGCGCGGCTTCTTCTCGTCGTTCCAGTACGTGACGCTGATCGGCGGTCAGCTGCTGGCCGTGTTGGTGATCGTGGTCCTGGAGACGGTGCTGTCCGAGGCCGAACTCAAGGCCTGGGGCTGGCGCATCCCGTTCGTGATCGGTGCCATCTCCGCCGTGGTGGCGCTGATGCTGCGCCGCACGCTGCACGAGACCCAGACCGACGCAGCCAGGAAGAACGAAGAGGCCGGCACCATGGCGGGCCTCTTCCGCCACCACAAGGCGGCCTTCTTCACCGTGCTGGGCTACACGGCCGGCGGCTCGCTGATCTTCTACACCTTCACCACCTACATGCAGAAGTACCTCGTGAACACGGTGGGTCTGCCCATCAAGACCACGAGCTACGTGATGACCGGGGCGCTGTTCCTCTACATGTGCATGCAGCCGCTCTTCGGCGCGCTGTCGGACCGCATCGGCCGGCGCAACAACATGCTGCTGTTCGGCGCGCTGGGCGCCCTCGGCACGGTGCCGATCCTGACGGCGCTGCAGCATGTGACGAACCCGGTGGCGGCGTTCGCGCTCATCGCAGTGGCGCTGGCCATCGTGAGCTTCTACACGTCCATCAGCGGCATCGTGAAGGCCGAGATGTTCCCTCCCGAAGTGCGCGCGCTGGGCGTGGGCCTGGCCTATGCGGTGGCCAACGCGATCTTCGGCGGCTCGGCCGAGTACGTGGCGCTGGGCCTCAAATCGCTCGGCCACGAGTCGGCCTTCTTCTGGTACGTGACCGCGATGATGGTGGTGGCCTTCTTCGTCAGCCTGCGCCTGCCGCGGCAGGCGAGCTACCTGCACCACGACCACTGAGAGGACGGGAAAGGACCCGGCCGTGCCGCGCGCGGCATTGCCCAATTCCACGCTCCGGGATACATTGGCCTGCGCGGATCGCACCCGTGATCCTTGCGGGCCCTTGGGCCATCCATAACAACCATCGGAGGGAATGCGCAATGCATCGATCGGACACGTCCCGCAGGGACGCACTTCTCCAGCTCGCCGGCCTCACGGCCAGCTTTTTCACGGCAGGTTCGGCATGGGCCGACAACCTTCCTGCCGACAATCCCCAGAACTGCGCACCGCCCAAGCCCACGGCCCCGGCCCGCCCCTTCGTGGGCGGGCAGATCGCCGTCAGGCCGCGCAAGAGCGCCTTCGCACTCACCGACGCGGAGATCGCCAGCCTCACGCGGGGCTGGCAGAACCTCAAGGCCCTGAGCCAGCAGAACCCCGACAACCCCATCGGCTGGCTGCGCCAGAGCTACGTGCACTGCTGGGCCTGCGGCGGCGGCACCGACGGCCAGCAGGGCGAGGAGATCCACGACAGCTGGTGGTTCCTGCCCTGGCACCGCGCCTACCTGTTCTTCGTGGAGCGCGCGCTGGTCAAGGCCTCCGGCGATCCCGACCTGCGGCTGCCCTACTGGGACTGGAGCACGCAGGGCGCGGCGACGCAGACCTTCCCGCAGATCTACGCCAACCCCGCGAGCGCGCTCTACAACCCGCTGCGCGACCCCGCGCACGTGAAGCCCGGCGCGCAGATGCCGCTGGAAGCCGTCGGCCCGCGCGCGATGTACCTGGTGCTGGGCGCGCCCACGTTCGCGCTGTTCGGCGGGGACAACCCGGCAGGCCCCAACGGCGGCAGCCCCGGTCAGCTCGAGCGCATTCCGCACAACAAGGTCCACGTGTGGACGGGCACTGATCAGAACCTCGCACCCAACTACGGCTCCGACATGGGCGTGCTCGCCACGGCCGCGCGGGACCCGGTGTTCTTCTGCCACCACGCCAACGTGGACCGCATGTGGCCGAGCTGGCTCGCCACGTCGCCGCGCAACGCCAACCCCACGGATGCCTCGTGGCTGGGCCACTCGTGGAGCTTCTACGACGAGAACGGCGTGTGGACCTCCATCAAGGTGCAGGATGTCCTGAAGTCCGAAGCGCTGGGCTACGCCTACGATTCGCTCGCCAAGGCGCCCCCGGTGGGCCGCCTGCGCAGCCGCGCCGCGGTGGCCGAATCCTCCGGGCCGAAGGCAGCCACCATGGCAGCCGCGCCCGCGCCCCGGCCGCTGGTGCTCGCCGCGCCGCAGCAGCGCGTGCTGCGCACGGCGCCGGTGACGCATTCGGTGAGCATCCCGCCCACGCTGCGCCAGCCCCTCAGGGCACTGGCTGCAAACGCCTCGCCCCGGCTCTACGTGCTGAACATCAACGACGTGTCGTCTGCGCCGAACCGCAGCGTGAGCGCCAAGGTGTTCGTCAACCTGCCCAACGCCAACGCCGAGACCAGCACCGAGACGCCGCAGTTCGTGGGCTTCATCTCGCGCGTGGCCAAGGCGCGCGGCGAGGCTTTCGGGCACGCGCACCACGGCGGCGTGCGCTATTCGTTCCCGATCGACGAAGACCTCGCAGCCATCCTGCAGGACGCGCCCTCCATCACCGTAACGATCGTGCCCTCCGACGTGGAAGGCGCCACGCCGCGCCAGTCGGAGATCCGCTACGGCAGCATCACGGTGACGCCGCTCCAGGGCAACTGACGGCACCTGGCGCGGGGCGCGGCAGCACCTGCTGCGCCCTGCGCACCGCACGGCTCCTGCCCGCGGGCGGTGCGTGGCACCTGGCGGGCTTCAGCCGCCCGGCCCGCCGTGCGGGCCCCGCGCCCGGCCGAGCCCCGCCAGTTCCGGCGAGAGGCCTTCCCACACCGCATCGCACCCCGCCGCGCTCCGCAAGGCACGCGCGGCGGCCGGTGCCGGCGCCTGCAGCGCCCACCCGGCGCCCGCGGCCACGCTGTCGATCACGGGCACGTCCACCTCCGGCTGCACGGCCTGCGCCATGCCGGCCAGGCCCGCGCCCCCCAGCACCACGGCCCGCACCCCGGGCTGCCGCGCCATGCCCTGGCACGCCCGCGCCAGCAGGGCCTGCGCGGCCACCGGGTCGGCCGCGAGCTGCGCGCCGCTGGGCGCCACGGTGTGGATGCCCGCGAGCGCTGGCGCATGGCCGAGCGCGTGCGCCAGGCGCTGCAGCATGGGCCCCCAGCGCTCGCCGCCCGTGACGATGCCGAAGCGCCCGTGGCGCGCCGCGGCGATGAACGCGGCCTCGGCCAGCCCCGTGACCGGCACCGGGCTGCATTCGCGCAGCGCCAGCAGGCCCGGGTCGCCGAAGCAGCCGATCAGCACCGCGTCGGGCGCGCCGTGCTCCTGCGCCCCGGGCGGCGCCCCGCCCGGCGGCGTGGCGTCCGCGAGCGCAGCGGCCCAGGCGTCGAGCACGGCGTGCCCCGCCACGGCGTAGCTGGCCTCACAGGCGATGTAGGGGGCGCCGAACCGCGCCGTCACGGTGCGCACGGCCACCTGCGGCCCCGCAGCCGCCTGCACGTGGCGCTGCAGCAGCGCACTCACCGCCACAGACGTGTTGGGGTTGATGACCAGCAGCCGGCGCACAGTCGGCGCCGTGCCGCCCTCGGCCGCTCTGGCGGCCGAAGCCGCGCTCATGCGGCACCGCCCAGGAGCTGGACCAGGTCCGGCGCGCTGGCGGCCGGGGGCGCGAACTCCAGTTCAGATTCGATGCGGGCCAGGTGGTCCAGCATGCGCCGGCCGGCCTCCGGCCCATCGCGCAGGCGGATCGCATCGATCAGCGCGCGGTGCTCGCGGCAGCCGCAGGCCGTAGCTTCCTCGCGCGCCTGCGCATGGCCCGGGCTGTAGGCCATGAGGATCAGCGAGGTGCGCGAGACCAGCTCGCGCAGGATGCGCCCCAGCGTCCGGTGGCCCGCGGCCTGCGCGATGTGCAGGTGGAAGTCGCCCGACAGGCGGATCGCGCGGCGCATGTCGCCGGCCCCACGCGCGGCCTCTTCCTGCGCCACCGTGTCCACCAGGCCGCGCAGGTCCTGCGCCGTGGCGCGCTGCACGAAAAGCGCCACGAGCCGCGGCTCGATGAGGCGGCGCGCCTCGAACACCTCGCGCGCCTCGTCCACCGTGGGCTGGGCGATGGACGCGCCGCGCCGCGGCGTGAGCGTGACCACCTGCTCGCCCGCGAGCCGCACCAGCACGGGCCGCACGCGCGTGCGCGAGACGCCGAAGGCCAGCGCCAGCTTGTCCTCCACCAGCTTGGTGCCCGGCGGCAGCCGGTGGTCCAGGATGGCGGAGATCATGCGTTCATACATCGCGTGGTCGCTGAGGCCCTCGGCGCCCTCCTCGTCCACGCCGCCAGCCTCGCCCGGTGGAACGGCCGCAGCGGACACGCCCGGGGCCGAAGCCGGCCCGGAGGAGCGCCGCGCGCGCGGCCGGGGCGGCGCCGCACGCCGCGGGGTCGCCGCGCCGCTCACCGCGCGCCCGCCTTGCGGCGCCCGAGCAGCCACACCAGGGCGATCGTGCAGCCCATCACCGCGAACGACACCACCGTGGTCACGGTGCCCAGCGCGTAGATGGCCGGCGTGGTGACGGTGGAGGTGAGCCCCTGCAGTTCGAGCGGCAGCGTGTTCACATCGCCGATGGCCTGCGAGGTGCGCGCGATCTCGTCCCAGCTCAGCGTGAAGCCGAACATGCCGATGCCCACCACCGAGGGCGCGATCAGCGGCAGCACCACGTGCCGGAAGGTCTGCCACTGCGTGGCGCCCAGATCGCGCGCGGCCTCTTCGTAGGCCGGATTGAAGCGGTTGAACACCGCGAACATGATGAGCAGCCCGAAGGGCAGCGTCCACGTGAGGTGCGCGCCCAGCGCGGAGGTGAAGAGGCCCAGCGACGTGCCGTAGCCCTCCAGCGCCTCCTGCCAGCCCAGGCGCTCCAGCACGGCCTTCACGCCCGTGTCGATGAGCCGGAACTCCAGCCCGATGCCCAGCGAGACGATGATGGACGGCATGATGAGGCTGGCCACGACGATGAAGAACAGCAGATTGCCGCCCGCGAGCCGCTTGCGGAACGCCAGGCCCGCCAGCACCGAGAACGCCACCGTGCAGGCCATCACCGCGAGGCCCAGCGCCAATGAGCGCCGCAGCGCCGCGCCGATGTCCACCACGCCCAGGCCTTCGGCGAGCTGGCGGAACCAGTGCAGCGACAGCCCCCGCAGCGGAAACGTGAGCCCGCCCTCGGGGCCCTGGAAGCTCAGGATGAAGATCACGAGCATCGGCCCGTACATGAAGAGCACGAACAGCGCGAAGACGCAGGCCAGCGCCCAGAAGCTCGCCGGGCGGGGTTCGCGGACACGGAGGGTGCGCGGCATCACAGTTCCTTTCGGAGGTCCACGAGGCGCGTCAGGCCCCAGATGACCATCAGCACGATGGCCAGCAGGATCACGGCATTGGCCGCCGCGAGCGGGAACTGAAGGTACGAAGTCTGCACCTGGATGATCTTGCCCACCGACGCAATCTGCTGCCCGCCCATCACGCCGATGGTCACGAAATCACCCATCACGATGGTGAGCACGAAGATCGAGCCGATCACGATGCCCGTGCGCGACAGCGGCACCACCACGTTCCAGAGCGTCTGCCAGCCGCTCGCGCCGGCGTCGCTGGCCGCCTCGAGCAGGCTGCGGTCGATGCGCATCATGCTGTTGAAGATCGGCACGATCATGAACATCGTGTAGAGGTGCACGAACGCGAGCACCACCGAGAAATCGGAGAACAGCAGCCACTCGATGGGCGTATCGATCAGGCGCAGATCGGCCAGCGTCTGGTTCACCAGCCCGTTGCGCCCGAGCAGCGGCACCCAGGAGACCATGCGGATCACGTTCGACGTCCAGAACGGCACGGTGCACAGCACGAACAGCAGCGTCTGCATGCCCGGCGAGCGCACATGGAACGCCAGGAAATACGCCACCGCGAACCCCAGCACCAGCGTGATGCCCCACACCAGCAGGCTGAACTTGAGCGTGGACAGATACGTGCTCAGAGTCACGCACGGCTGCGCGAGATCGGCGCACCCCTCGAAGATCGCCACATAGTTCTTGAACGTGAACCCCGGTAATAGCTCGTATTCGCTGAAATCCCAGAAGCTCACCATCAGCACCAGCGCCAGCGGCACGAGGAAGAACAGCACGAACACCAGCGTGAGCGGCGCCGCCTGCCACCAGGCGGCAACACCCTGCTTCGCCGGCATGCGGGTCGGAGGGGACGAGACAGAAGCATTCATCACAACACCTGAGTCGCTGACAGATCAAATCGCACGCAATGGGCGCGGGCTCTTGGACAGGCAGTGCGCCACCCGTCAGAAGGCCGCGGAGCAGGCCAAGCCAGCACACGCCGTGGAACGGGCTTCGCCCGGCCGCCGGCGTGGTCCCCCTTCCCGCCGCGCCCAGCGCGGCGAGAGAAGGGGGAAGCGGCGTCAGCCGCTCAGGGGGTAGCCCTCATGCAGCCACGAACTCATTCCACTTCTGCACCATGTAGTTGTTCTCGTCCATCACCGCGTTCCAGCAGGCGATGGCGCCCATGCGCGCTTCGTAGCTGCCGCCGTCGCGCACCGAGCCGGCCTTGGCGAGCACCTGGCCCTGCGGGCCCTTGATGTCTTTTTCGGCGGGCTTGCCTTCCATCCAGTAGGCCCATTCATAGGCTTCCATCTTGGCCTTGGCGGTGTCCAGCACGGCGCTGTAGTAGCCCTGGCGGTTGAGGTACGCACCGGCCCAGCCGTCGAGGAACCAGTTGATGAACTCGTAGGCGCCGTCGAGCTTGCGGCCCGAAAGCGTGGCCGGCACGCCGAAGCCCGCGGCCCACGCGCGGTAGCCTTCCTTGAGCGGCTGGAAGTTGCAGGCCACGCCCTTCGAGCGCACGGCGGTGACGGCGGGGCTCCACATCGACTGGATCACCACCTCGCCGGAGGCCATCAGGTTCACGCTCTCGTTGAAGTCTTTCCAGAGCGCGCGGAACTGGCCAGCCTTCTTGGCTTCGATCAGCGTCTTGATCGTGAGGTCGATCTCCTTCTTGGTCATGTTCCCCTTGTCGGGGTACTTGTAGAGGCCCATGGCCTCCACCACCATGGCCGCGTCCATGATGCCGATCGACGGGATGTTCAGGATCGCCGTCTTGCCCTTGAACTCGGGGTTCAGCAGCTCGGCCCAGGAATCGATCGGTCGCTTGATGAGGTCGGGCCGAATACCCAGCGTGTCGGCGTTGTACACGGTGGGGATCAGCGACATGAACTGCGTGGGCGACTTCGCGAAGACCTTGCTCTTCTCGCCTTCGAGGAACATCACCTTCTTGGGTGCCGTGCCCTGCTCGCCCACGGCCTTGCCGGCCACGGTGCCCTGCGTGAACAGCGGGGTGATCTTGTCGGCGTTCTTGATGCGCTTCGTGTCGATGCCCTTGAGGTTGCCGGTGGGCACGATCTTCTTGAGCGAGAAGTACTCGGTGTCGATCAGGTCGAAGCTGTTGGGCGCCGTCACCGCGCGCTTGGTAACGTCGTCGGTGGTCACGGCCACGTACTGGATCTCGATGCCCGTGTCGGCCTTGAACTTCTCGGCGATGGCCTTGTCCTGGTTCACCGCGGTGCCCAGGTAGCGCAGCACGATCTTCTCCTGCGCATGGATGGCCGGGAACAGGCCCGCGGCCAGAATGCCCGCCGTGCCCTGGAGCAGCGAGCGGCGCTGCAGGCCGTGGGCGGGGGACGGGGAATCGGAAATCACGTCGGACATGGATCGGCTCCTGGTTGGGATGAAGGACAGGGGGGACGGTGAACGGTGAAGGGAAACGGACAGAGAAGGATCAGGTCGGCGAAGGCGTAAGCGAAGGCGCTCAGGCCGCCGGCCGCCCCAGCGGGTGCGCGATGTCGCGGGTCCAGTGCACGAGGGCCGCGTCGCCCACGCTCCAGGGGCGGGCCGCGAAGGCGGCTTCGGAGACCATGGCCGAATAGGCGGCTGTGGCCGTGGCGGCCGGCGCGCCCGCCTGGCCGTCCTGCAGGCCCACGAGCACGTGCGTGCCCTGGTATTCGACGTCGGTCACCACCGCGGGGCGCTGCGCGCTGCCCTCCGGCAGCGGGGTGCCGGGCGGGTCGATGCGGATGCGGTCGGTGCGCACGCCCACGGGGCCTTCGGCCGTGGCCAGCACGTTGTGCCCGCCCATGAAGCGCGCCACGAATTCGCTGGCCGGGCGGTTGTAGACCGCGTGCGGCGATCCCACCTGCTCGATGCGGCCGTGGTTCATCACCACCATCGTGTCGGCCAGCGCCATCGCCTCTTCCTGCGAGTGCGTGACGTGGATGAAGGTCAGCCCCAGCTCCTTCTGCCAGCGGCGCAGCTCCGCGCGCATCTGTACGCGCAGGAACGGGTCGAGCGCCGAGAGCGGCTCGTCGAGCAGCAGCACGCGCGGCTCGGTGATGAGCGCGCGGGCCAGCGCCACGCGCTGCTGCTGCCCGCCCGACAGCTCCGCCGGCTTGCGCTGCGCGAGGTGGCCCATGGCCACGCGCTCCAGCAGGTCCTGCGCGCGGCGGTGCCGCTCCGCGCGCGCCACGCCCTGCATCTTGAGGCTGAAGGCCACGTTGTCCAGCGCCGTGAGGTGCGGGAACAGCGCGAAGCTCTGGAACATCATCGCCGTGCCGCGCGCGGCGGCCGGCAGGTCGGTGATGTTGCGGTTGTCCAGCAGCACGTCGCCGCTGGTCACCGACTCGTGCCCCGCGATCATGCTCAGCGTGGTGCTCTTGCCGCAGCCCGAGGGCCCCAGCAGGCAGCAGTAGCTGCCGCTTGCGATGCGCAGGTCGATGCCGTCGACCGCGGGCTGGCCCGTGGCATAGCGCTTGGTCAGCGCCACGATCTCGATGGCGGCCGGGGCCGGGGAGAGGGAGGAGTTGGCATCCATGCCCCGGCGGTACGCAAGCGGCGTGCCAGCATCGCATACCGTTTGCGCACCATTTTGTATACAGAATTGCCGCGCCACGGTGCACGCGGCGCGTGCTGCACCAACCTGGCGGAGCGCGGCCCCCACCCCGGCCCGTGCCGGCGCTCCACCCCGGGGCATGCAGGGCCGGTCCGCGCCGCCGGGGGCGCGGGCACATGCCGGTGCGCCATCCCGTGCCCCGCCGGTGCTTTCGCGACGGCGCCCACGGCTTCGCATGCGCGGCATGGCAACGCGCCGGTCCGCGCCACCATCGGCATCACCGAAGCGCGGCCCCGTGCCGTGCCGGCCGAACCACTGGAGTCGCCATGAACGAGGTCAAGTTCAACAGAACACACGGCGTGCCGCAGCCCGCGGCACCGGACCAACACGCCCCCGCGGGCCCGGCGCCCGCGCGGTCGCGGTCGCTGCTGCACAGCCACACCGGCCTGCACGGGCGCGGCGGCATGCCGCACCAGGAGCCCACGATGTCGCCGCGCTCCGCGCTGCCCTCCCGCCCGCGCGGCATCCTGTCCAACACCTTCGCGGGCATGGGCTACCACGCCGGGGCCGCCATGCACGGCGCGGCCCAGGGCATGCACCACAAATACCAAGCCAAGGTCAGCGGGTTCAAGGCCGACATGTTCAAGAAAATGGGTTTCCGCTACGAGGCGCAGGCCCATAAATACGAAAAGCACTACCACCAGCAGGCCGCGCGCTATTCCTTCGGCAGCGCGCACAGCCACATGCATGCCATCTCGCATACCGCGCAGTACGGCATGGCCGCGGGCGTGTACCACGCCGCCGCCACGGTGATGCCGGCGATCCACCACTTCAACCCGCACCACCTCGCGCACCAGGCCGCGGCCTACGGCCACTACAAGCTGAACCAGGTGGCCTATGGCGCCATGGCCGGCCTGGGCGGCGTGGCCGCAGCGGCCTACGGGGCCAGCGCGGCGATGCACCACGCAGCCCACACGGCCGCCAACGTGTACCACGCGGTGCAGTACCCGGCGGCGGCCTTCCAGCACTACGCGGCCAGCTTCGACCCCTACGCCACGGCACAGCACTACGCGCCGTACCGCCCCTACTTCTGACCCCGAGCCCCTGAAAGGCGCCCGACATGAGCACCGACACCCCCGCCGAGGCCCCCGCCCGCCCCCTCGCCGCACCGGCCCTGCCCCCAGGCAACCCCGGCGAACCCTTCGACGAGCGCGCCCTGCTGGCGCACTACGTGCTGCGCGATTTCGAGAACGCCGTGGCCGAGGTGGAGCAGACGCTGCGCGCCGCCGATGCCGACATGGCCGCCGCCGCGGGCGCCCCGGAGTCCGGCGAGGGTGCCGACGACGAGGCCGCCGCCCAGCGCCGCCAGGACATCGCCCGCCACATCGTCACCGGCGCCTGGCTGAACCGCCACAACCCCGACTGGGACCCCGCGCTGCCCGAGACGCACCGGCCCGACCCGAACGATCCGCTGTTGGCACTGCTGAAGGACATCGCCGCGAAGGACGGTGCGGCGGCAGCGGCCTGACCGCACCGCCCCGCCCCGGGCCACACGCTTCGGTCCGGGCCCGCACGGACAACCCATTTGCTACATTTTCAATAGCAAACTATTCAATGAATTAGGCGGCATGGAGCACTTTTCAGTGCAATCCGGACCAACGGACCTTCCGGCACCGCCGTGGAGCGCTGGCACTGGCACCGGCGCCGACGCTGCCGCTCAGTCAGCCTTCTGCGCCACGCCGGCTTCCTCGAAGCTAGCCATCTCCCGCAGGATGGCGCAGGCCGAGGTGAGCAGCGGCCATGCCAGCGCGGCGCCCGAGCCCTCGCCCAGGCGCAGGCCCAGGTCCAGCAAAGGTTCTGCGCCCAGGGCGTCGAGCATGAGCGCGTGCCCCGGCTCGCCCGAGCGGTGGGAGAACACGCAGCGCTCCAGCACCGCCGGCGCGAGGCGGCTGGCCACCAGTACCGCAGCGCTGGTGATGAAGCCGTCCACCACGACCACGCGGCGCTCGGCGGCGGCCTGCAGCACGGCGCCCACGAGCGTCGCCACCTCCAGCCCGCCCAACGCGGCCAGCGCGTCGAGCGGCGCGGTGGCACCGGCATTGGCCTGCAGCGCCTGCCGCAGCACGGCGCGCTTGCGCGCGATGCCCTCGGCGTCCAGGCCCGTGCCGGCGCCCGTGCAGTCCTCCAGCGCCACGCCGCACAGGCGCGCCAGCAGCAGGCTCGCCACCGAGGTGTTGCCGATGCCCATCTCGCCCAGCAGCAGCGCGTTGCCCGGCAGGGCCCGCACGATCGCGCGGCCGTTCGCGATGGCCTGTGCGCATTGGTCCGCAGCCATCGCGGGGCCCACCGACGCATCGGCCGTGCCGGCCGCCACGCGGCAGTCGCCCAGCAGCCGCGGCCGGCCCGGCACGCCCGCGCGCGGGGGCACACCCGTGGCCACGCCGCAGTCGGCTACCGTCAGCGCCAGGCCGTGCTGGCGCGCGAGCACGCTCACGGCCGCTCCGCCCGCCAGGAAGTTCTCCACCATCTGCGCCGTCACTTCGCTGGGGAACGCCGACACGCCGCGCGCCGCGATGCCGTGGTCGGCCGCGCACACCAGCATCTGCGGCTCGCGCAGTTCCGGCGCCTCGGTGCCCAGGATGCGGCCGATGCGCACGGCCAGCGATTCCAGCCGGCCCAGCGCGCCGAGCGGCTTGGTCTTGTGGTCGATGCGGTGCCGCAGGCGGGCGGCGAGCCCTTCGTCCGGCAGGGGGGCGATCTCGGGCCAGGGACTGGCAGCGGCGGCGATGGGGGTCATTGCTTCATGTTCCAGGAAAAAGCGTTGCGGGCGAGCGCGCGCCCAGGGGCATGCGCTCGCTCATCCACGGCGCTGCGCATCGCGCCACGCCGCATCGAACCATTCGTCCACGCCGCGCGCCAGGCGGTCGAACACCGCGTCGAGCGTGGGCACATCGGCGCCGAAGAGCGCGCGCAGCGCGGCCGCATCCTCGAACAGGCCGTGCAGGTACACGCCCAGCACGTTGCCGCGCGCGTTCTGCCACGCCAGGCCGGGAATCACCTCGCGCGCCACGTCGCCCGCGGCGGCCATGGCCGGGTGCTGCGCGGTGCGGCCGTGGTGGATCTCGTAGCCCCGCACCGCCGCGCCGGACAGCGCGCTCCAGGCGCCTTCCAGCGTGCCGAAGGCGGTCTGCGTGCGGCGCACCGTCTTGGCGGGCTCGAAGGCCGTCACCAGCGGCAGCAGGCCCAGGCCCGGCGCGTTGCCGTCCACGCCGTGGGTGTCGATCAATGCCTCGCCCAGCATCTGCAGCCCGCCGCAGATGCCCAGCACGCGGCCGCCGCGCGCCGCGTGCGCGGCGATGGCCGCATCCAGCCCCTGCGCGCGCAGCCAGGCCAGGTCGGCCGCGGTGGCCTTGGAGCCGGGCAGCACGATCCAGTCGGCCGCGGCCACCTCGGCCGGGCTGCGCGCCCACACGAGGCGCAGGCCCGGCACGCCCTTGAGCGGCTGGAATTCGTCGAGGTTGCTGATGCGCGGGTACGCCACCACGGCCACCGTGGTGTGCACCGCGCCGCCCGCGCCCGCGCGCACGTGGCCGGCATCGTCGAACACGCCGTCTTCCTCGGGCAGGCCGTGGCGCCACTGCATGGGGATGGTGGCCACCGTGGGCACGCCCGTGCGCTCGCGCAGCATCTCGGGCGCGGGCGCGAGCAATGCGGCATCGCCGCGGAACTTGTTGAGCACGAACCCCCGGATCAGCGCGCGCTCGCCCTCGGGCAACAGCGCCCAGGTGCCGTAGAGGTGCGCGAAGGCGCCGCCGCGGTCGATGTCGGTCACCAGCAGCCCGTGCGCACCCGCATGCCGCGCCACGCGCATGTTGACGATGTCGCTCGCGTGCAGGTTGATCTCGGCCGGTGAGCCCGCGCCCTCGATCACCACGATGTCGTTCTCGGCGCGCAGCGCATCGAGCGCGCCGGCCACGTGCGGCCACACCTGCGCGCTGCGCCCGCGCCAGGGCATGCGCGTGAGTTCATCGCTCACCTGCCCCATCAGCACCACCTGGCTGCGCGTATCAGCTTCGGGCTTGAGCAGCACCGGGTTCATGCGCACCTCGGGCTCGGCCCGCGCGGCCAGCGCCTGGAAATACTGCGCGCTGCCGATCTCCCCCTGCCCGCCCCCGGGCGCCTCCACCACGCGCGCGTTGTTGCTCATGTTCTGCGCCTTGAACGGCGCCACGCGCAGCCCCTGGTCGCTGAACCACCGGCACAGCGCCGTCGCGAGCCAGCTCTTGCCGGCACCGCTGGAGGTGCCGAGGACCATGATGCAGCGGGCGGTCATGGAAAGCTGCGCCGGCGGGATGCAGCCTGCCCGCTGCGCGGAGAGCTGTGGGGAACGGTATGGAATCCGGAAGACGGAGGATGCACGGCAGTCGCGGGGATGGCGGGGGAGCCGTATTGTCTCCTGCGCTGCCCGCCGATCGGGCCGCCACACTGCGGGCCATGCTGGAGCGCTGCGGGGCAGGCCGTACCGGCGAACGGCCCCACCCGGAATACCGTCAGCCGGCAAACGGATCGATGGCCTCCAACTCGCGCCAGGATTCGATGGAATCCAGGGCGGGCAGGCGTTCCTTGTCCAGGATGGCTTCCATCAACGCGGAGAACAGCTGGCGGCGCGGCTCCGGCAAGCGCGGCAGGATGGAATCGGACACCGGAGAGAAGTCCCAGTCTCCTTTGGGGTAACCGGCGAGCAAGACGCCCTTGAGCCGCCCCAGCATGTCGGCAAGCTCCGCGTCTGGCGCTATTTCATGCACCAAGGCTCCATAGAGCAGCCCTTCAGCGACTGCCTGGGACAAGTCTGGTTGCCAAAGTTTGAGCAGGCGTTGCACCAAGGGGACAACGGCTTTGACCGATGCATCGTCCCCCCGGGTCAGCAGCGCCGATGCGAAGTTCGCTAGGAAGTCGACGTCAGTGGGGGCGAGCCCAAGCGCCTTGTTGTACATCGCCTCAGCCGCGTCGTCCTTCCGCTGATCCGCCAGGAAGTTAGCGTAATTGCCAGTGTTGTTCGCGTGGTCGGGGTCGATTTCAAGCGCTTTTCTATACATCGCTTCAGCCGCGACGTAGTCCTTCCGCTGGTCCCCCAGGAAGTTAGCGTAGTTACCAATGAGCCCAGCGCTACGCGGGAACAGTCTGAGTCCCTGCTTATAAATCCGGTTGCGTTCGTCCAAGTCCACCGCAGCCTGTGCTTGCAGTTCCCAGGCCCACCAACTCTTACCGGAGCGCACAGATTCGCTAAGAACAGCTCCCGCCTTCTGCTTTTCAACTGAGCCTCGCGATGAGGTTTCGCGCAGTTCACTCGCCTGCTTGCGATAACGCTCCGCACGGTCCTGTCCGAGTTTGGCGGTGCGTTCGGCAATGGCGGCAACGTCGAAATCCTCCACCAATTTCGCAGCCAACTGCAGCATGAACTCGTCGAAGCCGGCAATCTTCACCATCAGGCCCTTGTGCTTGCGCAGCACCTGCAACGCCTTTTCCGGCGGCCTCGCGCCCTCGCGGTAACACCACAGCATCCGCCCGGCGATGTCCCCTTCTTCCAATTCCAACAGCATGTCCATGAGACTGCCGTCGTTTCCACCGTAGCCCACCACGACCGGGGTGAAGTACTGGAACAACTTCTTCAGCGCGATCCTCCACCCCTGCTCCAGGGTGGAAACGCCCACCGTGTCATTGATGGGGTGCAGGAAAAGATCGCGGTGGATCTTTGCCACCAGCGGTCGCCTCAGTTGAGGACGCACGAAGCCCGCGAGCGATTCATGGGCCACCACCAGGGGCGACTGGTGGGCGTGCATGGCCAGGGCATCGGCCACGAGGTTGTCGAAGTTGGTCGTGACGACGACCTTGTGCCGCGTCCGTTCGATGATCTCCGCCAGCAGCGAATAGCCCAGGCTGGGCGACTTGCCCTCCATCGCAGCTTCCAGTTCGGCATAGCCCGCCTCGCGGTCACCTTCGAAGCGCCGTTCGAAGATTTGCGGGTAGTGCTCGGCCACCGTCTCCAGGGTGAGCTGGCCGCCTCCGATGCCGCAGCTGGCGATCCACTCCTCCAGCGGGCGTGAATCCAGGCACTCCCGCAGGTGCAGGTCCTTGATCCAGCGCTCGGCCAGATGATGGCCGGTAGGAATGCCCGAAGTGAACGATGCACCCGAACCCAGGATGAAGGCGAATTGCCGGTCCTTCATCGAGGCATGGATGTTTGCCATTTCGGCCAGCACGCCATCGAGCGCCCACTCGGCCACCGGCGATTCCACCATCACAATCCCTCCCTGATTTGATCTTGCCGCCACGGCCTGGGCAGCCCCGGGTAGCCCCGGTGAGCCGGCATGGCGAATTTTTTCACGCGCTTTTTTCGGCGGTGCTGAACTTATCAGAGTTTGTGGTGGGAACTGGCCTGCATCGCCAAGGCACTGGGCCGGTCGCCGGACCGCAACGTGCGGGCCGCAGGCGGACCGGCCCTGCCCTCATCCCTGCGCCGGTTGCCCGTTGGATGCCGACACCCCGCCATCCACCGGCAGCACCACCCCCGTGACGAAACCCGCGTCCGGGCTCGCGAGGAAGGCGATCACGGAGGCGATCTCTTCGGGTTCGGCGCCGCGGCCGAGCGGGATGCGTTCGGCGAACTTGGCGAGCAGTTCGGGGTTGCCCTTGATGTCTTCGGTCATGCCCGTGAAGGTGAGGCTGGGCGCCACCGCGTTCACGCGCACGCCGTCGCGGCCGTGGTCGAGCGCCAGCGCGCGCGTGAAGTTGGAGATGGCCCCCTTGGAGGTGTTGTAGAAGCTCATGTCCCAATCGCCGCCCAGGCCCGAGACGGACGAGGTGTTGACGATGCAGCCCCGGCTCTTGATCAGGTGCGGCATGGCGGAGCGTGCGCCGTGGAAGACGCCGGAGACGTTGGTGGCCAGGACGCGGTGCCAGTCTTCCAGGCTCGCTTCGGTGACCTTGCCCTGCACGGCGATGCCGGCGTTGTTGACCATGACGTCGAGCCGGCCGAAGCGCTCCACGGTGGCATCGACGAGTTCCTGCACCTCGTCGAACAGGGACACGTCGGCCGGGTGCGCGAGCGTGCGGTCGGCGGGCAGGTCGGCGCGGGTGGCGGCGAGTTTCTCGTCACTCAGGTCGGCGATGGCGACCATCGCGCCTTCTTCCGAGAAGCGGCGCGCGGTGGCGGCGCCGATGCCGGAGCCCGCGCCGGTGACGATCACGACCTTGCCGGCGAAGCGGGCAAAAGGCGCGCCCCGAGATCCGAGTTGGTTGTCGAGCATGGCTTCTCCATTGCTTACAAAGCGGCGATTGTCCCAGTCGATGCACGCGAACATGCTTCCCACCAGCCCCTCATCGATGTAGGCAAATACCCCACGCACCGAGGCAATGATTCGAGCCAGCAAGAACTTCTTTTTCCGAAGAGTGTTTTCGCCACGCTGCGGATGCACGCTGGCAACCGGTGCAGAGTGCTAGAAAAATATTGCACAACGGTTAGTTTTCGGCCATTTCCAAAGATTCACCAAATGACTATGTCCAACACCCGGGGCTTGCATCGGTCAGCAGCCTCTGCGTCGTCTCGCCTGCCTGCTTCAGAAATGCCGCGGAGCGACGAAGCGGCGGGCAGCAGTTCCAGCCATCCGGCCCTGCACCGTCCGCCCGATCTGGCGCCACGCAGTGCCGGAGCCGGGAATACTTCCGATCGCAGGCGGGACAACCCTGTTGCCGCGGAACATCGCATCGATCCTCACGCGCTGCGGGACACAGAGTCCATCGTCAGGGCACGATCCCGTTTGGGCTGGACGCAGGGCCAAGGTATTCTGGAAAAGGCGGCAAGCAAGGTTCGCCAGTTCATCGGGTCGCGAACTGCCCAAGACCAAGCCACAGACTTCATTCGTTTCATGGCGAGGACATCCGGCGGCCCGGACTCGTCGCAACTGGATCTCGGCGATGGCTGGACGCGTTGCACCCAACGCGTCGCGGGCAAGACCGCCGTGATGGAGTTGCGCCGGGATCACGATGGCACCATCGTCGATGTCCGGCTACCGCCCAAGTTTCCAGGTCTGCCGTCCGGCAAGGAACACGAAGCCTTTTCTGCAGTGCTCGAAGAAATGCGATCCCGCGGCGCCGAATCACTGCGCAAAATTCCGGTCTATTACGTCAATCGCAATACCCGAGGCTATGCCGTCCCGACGCATGGTTACGTGGTGGCGGGCGACCCGGGCAAGGGCCGCAAGAGCGGCGCGGTGCTCTATGGGGTTGGAGGGGATCCTCTGCGCGGGCCCGTGGCTCTGGACGAAACCTCGATGAAGCGTCTTCTGTCCAAAATGCGCCAAGCCGGCGACCAACGCTATCCAGAGCATGTCCGGCAGGTGGTCGCGCAACTCGCAAGAGAGCGGTTCGCCAGTCGCGAGGACTTCTATACGGCCTATCGCCTCGCTCGCGGTGAAACGGTCGATCCGGCCGACATCCACAAGGAGGTGATGTCGATCTACCGGCTTCTTCCCATGCACACCATGGAACTTTGGCCGAAGAAAAGCGGGGATTTCAGGGTGGAGAAGCCCCCCGCGCCAGAAAGAGATCTTCGCGCTTTCGAGAGTCCGCCCAAGGAACTTGGGCGCAAGGCCTACTTCAAGGAAATCACCGGCGCCGGCAGTCTCGACTTGATGCATGCTCGGCAGCAATTCCTGCTGCATCAGCTCTACCAGGACGAACTGATGGGCCGCGATGGGTCCGGTGTTCCGTCCGAAGAGCGGCCGCCCATCGCGGATACCGAACAGCGCCATGCCCTGTCCGCTTCCACTCCGCGTTTCCAGCGCCTGCCACCGCACGCCTCCGACATGGTCGGCAACTGCAACACGGGCGCCGCTTCTCTGTTGCAGCGCGCGATGGATTCGCAGAACGACACAGCCGACCGAACCAAGCCGGCTCAAGCATCCGCCGCCAGCATTTTCGGCTTGGGCTCGTCGCACCGCATCTCTCTTTGGGATCCTTTAACGGCGCGGCGCGAGGATTGAAAACGACATGATTTCCTCACCAGCCAACCGTCTTGCCAGGCCGGGGCGCGATGCCTACGTTCAGCGCTCTCCGACCGCCAGCGAGCGCACCGCGACCGCCAGAACGCAGGCATTGTCATTTCCTGTGCAGGGCTCGCGGACCCAGACAGCCTCCCTTCCACCGCGCGGCGCCGGCCCCGCAGCGCTTCTCGGCAACGGGGGCGCCGTGGACATAGCGGGCATCGCGTCTGCTGAAAGCCCCTTTCCCCAGGCAGAAGCATCGACAGCGGCGCCATCGGCTCGCGCCGATGGTGACCTGGTGGGAGAGTTGCATGCTGAACTTTCCAGTCGCATGCCACCACGCTTTTTCCATCTCGACCCCTCCACCCTCGTGCTGGATACGGTGCCATCCAGCGAAGACCGCCAGAAAAGACTCATACGTCTCACCATCGAATCCGCAGACAGGCTGGCCATCATGACCTCTTTCAGTGTCAATCCGGCCAAAGACCACGTTCCGGGGCAAGTCTCCGGCACCACCTTCGCCATGCTGGAATCTCTGGCCAAGCGGCAACATGACGCGGACTTCACATTCATATTGCTGTACAACGACAACAAACTCCAGCGGAACGCCCTCGTTGCCGCCGTGGTCGGCCAGAACGTCACGGCCAATATGTCGCTCAAGACAGAAAGCCGTCTTCCAGGCACGACGACATGGCCCGAAGTCGTGCGCGCATACAACCGCCAGCAGACCGACGAACATCTCCGCCTCGGCAATGTGAGATGCCGCATTTACTTCGTCTCGGCCAAAGCCCGTGGCGCAGCAGGCTCCCATCACAATAAGTTCGCGATCAACGACAGGGGTATCGCGGCGACGCTCGGGGCCAGCATCGCCAACAAGACCAAGGATGGCTGGCTGGATGGCGGATGCATAGCCATCGGCAGTGGTCTGGCTCGCAGCCAACGCGACTATTTCGTCGATGAGTTGATCGGCAACCATGCCATCTCGTGCGGACGGTTGCTCTGCAATGGCGACGAGGCTGCAATGCAGCCGTTGGCTCGACCAGCGGACACTTTCAAAGCGCTGAAGCAGGTGCAGATCCGGTCTCCCTTCGGCTCCGATAGCCGGGTCGCAGATCAAGAACGCATGCTCGATGCATTTGACAACACCGGCATAGCTTTTCGCGGCGGCAAACACAAGGTTCTTTGGATGCAGAACCCCTCCAACGGCTACCGGAACATGTTCTCCACGGGAGGTCGCATCGAAGGCAAACCCATCGGCTTCGCATTGGCGAAAATCTTCGGTAGCGCCGGTTCCGGAGACAGGCTGGACATTGCAGGCAAAAAGTTGGGAACAGAGGCGTTCGCATTGATCGGCAAAGCGCTCGCCAGAGGTTGCGACGTCAATATTCTGGTGGACGTGTCCAGCAGGAAGATCGCGGATCTGGCCGCGACGCAACTTTACCGGCGCACGACTAATCCTCCTGTGGGAACACTGACAATCAAGCATTACGCCCCGGAGCCGCAGTGGGCGCAAACGCTTCGGATCAACATGGATAGCGAACTCGTGCTGCACGCGAAGAATTACCTGCTCACCCGGGCCGATGGCACCTGCGTCGTCATGACAGGCTCCTATAACCTCGACGGCCAATCCCACTATCGCTCGAACGAGAACCTCATGGTCTTCGAAACCCGCGACGATCGATTATGCCGTGCGCTCTTTGAGGACATCCGCCAAGGCAGCAACAGCAAAGAGAGCATCTACAGAAAGCGCTGAAGACAGCTCAGCTTCGGGCTACGCAGACGCTTGACGCGCGCCAAGCCTGCTCCAGCGTCTTCCTTCCTTCAGAGCCGAGCACACCAAGCCTCACCCACCCCGGCAGCCCGAAGGAAGTGCAATCCCGAAGCTTGACACCCCCATCGCGCAGCGCGCGCAGCCGCTGCGCCAGGTCTGCAGCAGGGGGCTTCGCAACGAAGTAATTGGCTTGGCTGCCGGGCAGTACACGCCAGTCCAGGGACTCGCACAGCGCCTGCTGCGCCGCCTTCCACGCGCGCAGCGTGTCCAGCGTGCCGGCCAGCCAGCGCTGCACTTCCGGCGCCACCCAGGCCGACAGCATCGCCACGCCGTGCGCGCCCACGGGCCAGGACGGCGCCAGCGACTGCAGCGCGGCGACCGCGTCCGGCGATGCGTGGAGGGGGGCGACGGCATAGGCCGCGCGCACGCCCGTGAGGCCGAGGGCCTTGTTGGGCGTCCAGAGCTGCCAGGCGTCCGCGGGCAGCGACTCGCCGGCACCGGCCGGCTCCAGCCGCAGCGGCGCATAGGCGCAATCGACGATGCGCAGGCCGCCGTCCGGCCCCGCACAGCCGTCTCGCTCCTGTGCGCGCCACGCGGCCAGGGCCGGGTCGGGCGTGCCCAGCGGGCTTGCGGGGTCGCAGGCCCAGTGGAGCACCGGCGCGGGCCCGACGTCCGGGAACCGGCGCACCGGCAAGCCCCAGGCCGCCGCGGCGCGCGCATAGTCGCCGTAGCCGTGCGCGGGCACGGCCACGCCGGCCAGGCCGCGCCGCGCGGCCCAGGCGGCCAGGCGGTGGATGAATTCGCTCGCGCTCGCCGCGACCACGATGCGCGCGGGCGCCACGCCGTGCCATGCGCCCAGGGCCTCGCGCAGCGCGGTGTAGGCCGGGTCCGGATAGCGGGCGGCGTCGGCGCCCTGCACGGCCGCCAGCGCCGCCGGGCACGGGCCGCAGGCGTTCGCGTTGGTGGAGAAGTCGTGCAGCGGCACGCCCAGCGCATCGGGCCCGCCGTGCACGGGCAGAGAAGGCCCCGGCGGCCTCATGCGCTCCACCCTGCCGCCAGCGCCATGTGCAGCAGTTCGCGCAGCCACAGCGCCGCCAGCGCGAGCGGCACGCACAGCAGCACGGCCTCGCCCGCCAGCGTGGCGGCGCGGCGCGTGTGCAGCGGCGCGGCGCGGCGGCCGCGCCGGTGCAGCGTGTAGACGCCCGGCTTGGCCAGGCGCACGCCGAGCGCCAGCGCCATGGCGGCCATGGGCCAGCCGCTGTTGGGCGACGGGGTCTTGCGCGCCTGCCGGGCCACGGCCGCCCAGCGCACGCCGCGCGCGCCCAGCAACAGCAGCGCCGCGGTGAGGCGCGCCGGCACCCAGGAGAGCACGTCGTCCGCGCGCGCGGCCCACTTGCCGGCCCATTGCCAGTAGCGGCCGCCGCGCATGCCGGGGTAGCCCCACATGGCATCGGCGGTGTTGGCGAAGCGGTAGAGCGCCGCGCCCGGCAGCCCCAGCAGCACGAACCAGAAGAGCGGCGCCACCACCGAATCGTTCAGGTTCTCGGCCAGCGACTCGATGGCCGATTCGCGCACCTGCACGGCCTGCAGCGCATGCACGTCGCGGCTCACGAGCCGCGCGAGCCGCTCCCGCCCGGCCGGCAGCGACTGGGACAGCGCCGACTCCACCGCCAGCACCTCCCCCCGCAGCATGCGCCACGCGAAAAGCGGCTTGAACAGCAGCGCCAGCACGGGCACGGCGAGCAGCAGCGGCAGCTCCAGCGTGGAGCGCTCCAGCGCCCAGGCCGCGCCGGCCACCAGCGCGGCCAGCAGCAGCCACGCCCCCGCGCCCAGCGCGAAGGCGCGCCGGTCGTCCGCGCGCGGCCGCGCGGGCGCGATGCGCGCGCCGCACCAGTGCAGCGCCCGGCCCATCCAGACGACGGGGTGCAGGGCCGCGGGCGGCTCGCCCCACCACCGGTCGATCGCGAGCGCCAGCACCAGGGCCAGCGCCCCGGGCAGTGCGTCTCCCGCCGCCTGCATCAGCACGGCGGCCAGCTCAGCCATCGCGCTGCCCCGGCATGGCGCCCTCCTCCGCCCCGGCGTCCGGAAGCCACCGTGCGGGCCGGCCCCAGGCATCGTCGAACACCACCGAGGCGAGCGGCGCGCGGCGCGCCCAGCGCTCGCGCTCCAGCATCGGCGCGGGGTAGAAATCGTGCACGGGCCCCAGGCACAGCAGCGCCACGGCCTCGGCGCCGGGCGGCAGGCCCAGCAGGGCCGCCACCTCGGCCGGGTCGAAGATCGACACCCAGCCCAGGCCCAGCCCCTCGGCCCGCGCGGCCAGCCACAGGTTCTCGATGGCGCAGCCCACCGAGGCGATGTCCATGTGCGGCATCGTGCGGCGGCCGAAGACGTGGGCCTCGCGCCCGTCGGCCAGCGCCACGGCGATCAGCTCGGCCGCATCGAGGATGCCCTCCAGCTTGAGCCGCAGGAACTCGTCCCGCCGGCCCGCGCCCTCTACCTGCGCGCCGTCCCCCAGCACACCGGCCGTGCGCTCGCGCTCGGCCTGCACGCAGGCGTGCAGGCGCGCGCGCAGCGCCGCATCGGTCACGCGGATGAAGCGCCAGGGCTGCATGAAGCCCACGCTGGGCCCGTGGTGCGCCGCGCGCAGCAGCCGGGCCAGCACGCCGGGCGCCACGCTGCCGCCCGCGAAGTGGCGCATGTCGCGCCGCTCGTGGATGGCGCGGTAGACGGCGTCGCGCTCCGCGTCGCTGTAGGGCCGGCCCATGCCCTGGCCGGCGGATTCTTCTTCAGGCATCACGGTGTGCTGCTTTCCTGTTCGCGGCCCCTGGCGCCGTGCGGCGCGGCCTTCGCCGGTCCGATGGCCGCGGAGCAGGCCATGCCGGCAGACGCCGCGGAACCGGCCTTGCCGGGCCACTGTCGCCCTCCCCCTGCCCGCCGCAAGCGGTGCGGCGAGAGCGGGGAGAAGCGGCGCAGCCGCCCAGGGGGGTGTTCCATCAATCCTCGATCCCGCGCTGCGCGGGCACGCCGGCCTGGAAGGCATGCTTGACGAGCGCCATCTCGGTGACCGTGTCGGCCACGTCGATCAGCTCCTGCGGGCAGCGGCGGCCGGTGAGCACCACGTGCACGTCGCGCGGGCGCTCGCGCAGCGCCTGCAGCACCTCGGCGAGCGGCAGCCAGCCATAGATGAGCGGGTAGGTCACCTCGTCGAGCACCACGAGGAAGTATTCGCCGCCCAGGATGGCGGCGCGCGCACGCTCCCAGCCCGCGCGGGCGAGCGCGGCCGAATGCTCCAGGTCGCGGCTCTTCCAGCTGAATCCGTCGCCCAGGCCCTCGATGGGGATGCCGAGCTGCTCGAACATGCGGTGCTCGCCGAAGCGCGCGCTCGGCACCTTCATGAACTGGAAGATCTTCACCGCCTTGCCGCGGCCGTGGGCGCGCAGCGCGAGCCCGAAGGCGGCCGTGCTCTTGCCCTTGCCGTCGCCGGTGTTCACCAGCACGAGGCCGCGGCGCTCGCCTTCGGGTTTGTCCGAGCGGCGCTCGGTGGGAGGGGATTCGATCTGCATGGCGGGTTGGGAAGACGACGAAAGGAAGAAGCAGAAAAAGAGAAGCAGACAAACAGAAGCGGACCGCGCGCCTCACGCCGCGGGCGGCGGCCCTTGCACGCGCGGCACGGCCACGTGCAGGCCGTCCACCGCGTGCACGCGGATGCGGTGGCCGAAGACGGCCTCCAGCGCGGCGTGGGTGGCCGGATCGGCGCACGGGCCATGGTGGAACACGCGGCCCGCGGCCAGGATGACCAGCGCATCGGCCTGCAGCGCAAACGATACCTCGTGCAGCACGCTCACCACCGCGCAGCCCTGCCGCGCTAGCCCGCGCACGGTGCGCAGCCAGTCGGCCTGGTGCGGCGGGTCGAGGTGGGCGAGCGGCTCGTCCATGAGCAGCACGCGCGCCTGCACGGCGAGCGCGCGCGCCAGCAGCACGCGCTGGCGCTCACCGCCCGACAGCCGCGCGAGCGGCCGGTCGCGCCATTCCCAGGCCTGGGTGGACTCCAGCGCCGCGCGCACCGCGGCATGGTCGGCCGGGCCCGGCGGCGCGAGCCACGGCCGGTGCGGCAGGCGGCCGAGCATGGCCACCTCGTAGGCCGGCATGTCGTCGCCGCCGGGCTCGCCCTGGCCGAGCCAGGCGAGGTGCCGCGCCCGCTCGCGGGCGCCCCAGTGCGCGAGCGGGCGGCCGAGCAGCTCCACCTGCCCGCGCACCGCGCCGCGCGGCAGCAGGCCGGCCAGCGCCTTCAGCAGCGTGGACTTGCCCGCGCCGTTCGGGCCGACCACGCTGGTCCAGGAGCCGGCGGGCAACTGCAGGTCCACGCCGTGCAATATGGAGGCATTTCCGAGGGATGCCGCCAGATCCATTGAAGAGATTGCTATGTTTTTCATAGCAACTATAAGCCACGGCCGAGCTGCGTGCGGCGGTGCATGAGCCACAGCAGGTAGCTGCCGCCGAGCGCCGCCGTGAGCACGCCCACGGGCAGCTCCTGCGGCGCGAGGATCCAGCGCGCGAGGATGTCGGCCGCCAGCAGCAGCACCGCGCCCATCAGGCTGGCCAGCACCACGTGGCGCTGGTGCGTGCACGGCGCGATCGAGCGCACGAGGTGCGGCGCGGCCAGGCCCACGAAGGCGATCAGCCCGGTCTGCGCCACGGCCGTGCCGGTGGCGAGCGCCATCGCGGCCACGAGCCCGGCGCGCATCGGCGCGAGCGGCAGGCCCAGGCTGGCGGCCGTGGATTCGCCGAGCACCAGGCCGTCGAGCGCGCGCGCCAGCACAAAGGCGGCGCCCGCGCTCAGGGCCCAGGCGCCCGCCATCAGGCCGCAGGCGATCCAGCCCACGAAGCTGGTGCTGCCGAGCGTGAAGGCCTGCATGGCCTGCAGGATGTCGGGCGAGGCCAGTTCCACCAGGTCGCGCGCGGCCCCCAGCACCACGCCCACGATCACGCCGGCCAGCAGCAGCCGCAGCGTGTGCTGCACACCCCGCGCCAGCACCAGCGTGAGCAGCACCGCCGCCACCGCGCCCAGGAACGCCATGCCCGTGACGCCCAGCCGCGCGAGCCACTGCGCCGCCGTGGGCGACAGGCCGAAGAACGCCATCGCCAGCGCCCCGCCGAGCGCGGCGCCCGACGCGCTGCCCAGCAGGTACGGATCGGCCAGCGGGTTGCGGAAGAGCCCCTGCGCCACCGCGCCGGCCAGGCCCAGCAGCGCGCCAGCCAGCCATGCGCCCAGCGTGCGCGGCAGGCGGATGTCCCACAAAATCTGTCGCGCCACGGGATCGGCGTCCGCGCCCCAGGCGAAGCCGATGCCGGTGCTGCCCACGCCCGCGCCCAGCAATACCAGCACGGCGCTGGCGATCAGCAGCCCGGCGGCCAGCCACGCGGAGCGGCGGACGCCGTGCGGGCCGGCGGCATCGCAGGCCACCGCATCGGGTGGGGCTGGGGGCGCGGCACCGGGCCCGTGCGGCACGCTCATGGCGCCTTGTCCGCAAGGCAGCGCGCCATGATGCGCGCTGCATCGGCCATGCGCGGGCCCGGGCGCACCACCACGTCGGCCTCGCCCGGCGCGAACACGCACACGCGCTGCTCGCGCACGGCGCGCAGGCTCTCCCAGCCCGGGTACGGCACCAGCGCCTGCATGCTGCTGTTGCCCACCATGAGCACGTCGGGCGCCGCCCGCACGACGAACTCCGGGTTCAGCCGCGGGAACGGGCCCAGCGCGGGCGGCACCACGTTGCGCGCGCCCAGGCGCGCGAGCGTCTCGCCGATGAACGACACCGTGCCGGCCGCATAGGGGCCGCGGCTCACCTCGAAATACACGCGCGCTCCCCGGGCGCGCGGGGGCAGCGACTGCGCGGCGGCCTGCACGCCGGCGTCGATCACGCGCCAGACGCGCTCCGCGCCCTGCTCCGCCGGCACGCCGAGCAGCGTGCCGAGCGTGCCCAGCACCGCGCGCACGTCGGCATGCGTCTTGGGCTCCAGCGCCACGACGGGAATGCCGAGCGCCTCCAGCCGGTCGCTCGCGCGGGAGCTGGCGGCCAGCAGTACCACGTCGGGCCGCTGCGCCACGATGGCTTCTATGTTGGGGTCGATGCCGCCGCCCAATTGCGGCAGCCGGCGCACGGCGTCGGGCCAGTTGGAATAGCGGTCCACGCCGACGAGGCGCGCGCACTGCTGCAGCTCGCACACCGATTCGGTCAGCGAGGGCAGCAGGCTCACGATGCGCTGCGGCGGCTTCTGGAACACCACGCGGCGCCCGCGCGCGTCAGTGATCGCGATGGGGACCGGCGCCGGAGAAGCCGACGGCGCCGCCGGCCCGGACGGAGCCTGCGCATGCGCGGGCCCCCACCCGGCGGCACCCGCCACGCCCAGCACCAGCGCGGCGGCCAGCGCCAGCGGTACGGTGCGACCCCGCAGGCCGGGCCACCTCATGGCACGGGCTCCTTGAGCGTGAGCGGCAGCCCGGCGGCCACGAGCGTGACGCGCTCGCAGGCCTCGGCGGTGCGCTGGTTGAGCACGCCCAGCGCATCGACGAAGCCGCGCACCTCGCGCCCCATCGGGATCACGCCCAGGCCGATCTCATTGCCCACCACCACCACCGGGCCCGGCGCCTGCCGGATTGCTCCTAAAAACATAGCAGACTGTTCAATGAATCCGGCGGCATGGGTACTGTCTGGTTCAGAAGCCTCCGCCTGCAGCGGCATCAGCCACTGCGTGAGCCAGAGCGTGAGGCAATCGACCACCACCAGCGTCTGCGGCGTGCTGCAGCGCGCGAGCGCGCCGGCCACGTCGCGCGGCTCCTCCACCGTGGCCATGCCCGGCACGCGCTCGGCGCGTTCGCGCTGGTGGCGCGCGATGCGCTCGCGCATCTCGGCATCCCAGGCCTGGCCGGTGGCGATCAGCACGGCCCGGTGCGCGGGCGACCGGTCCAGCCAGGCGCGCGCCAGCGCTTCGGCTCGGCGCGATTTGCCGCTCTTCTGCCCGCCCAGGATGAGTTCGCTGCGCGCGATCGACGGCGCCTGCGTCATGCCACGTCCCCGTGCGCGCCGGGCTCCGCCTGCAGCGCGCCCTCGGCCCCGAACAGCGCCGCCACCGCGCGCGGGCTGGAGGGGAACCACGCGTGGAAATAGCTCGCATGGATGCTGCCGTGCCGGTAGAGCGCCTCGCAAGGCCCGCTGCCCGCCTCGGGCCGCGTGGTGTGCGTGCGCACGTCGGCGCGGCTGTCGCAGGTCGAGTAGTGGAAGGTGTGGCCGCGCAGCACATGGCCGCCGAGGTCCAGCTGCTGCGGCCCCAGGGCCGCCAGCCGCCGCTGCATGGCCACGTGGCCCGGCAGCAGCCCCCAGAGCGGCTGGCGCGTGGCGCCGTCGGCCAGGGTGATCGATTCGAAGAGCACCATCATGCCGCCGCATTCTGCCCATACCGCCCGGCCCGCCGCCACGTGCGCGCGCAGGCTGGCCTGCATACCCGTGTTGGCGGCCAGCCGCTCGGCATGCAGCTCGGGGTAGCCGCCCGGCAGCCACACCGCATCGCAGCCGGGCAGCTGCGCATCGGCCAGCGGCGAGAAGCGCACCACGCGCGCGCCCAGCGCCTGCAGCGTGTCCAGGTTGGCGCGGTAGATGAAGCAGAAGGCGGCATCGTCCGCCACCGCCACCGTGCGCCCCGCCAGCAGCGGCGGCACCGCGGCCTGCGGCGCGGGCGCCTCGAAGTCCACGGAAAAGCGCTGCCGCCAGTCCTCGATCGACAGGCGGCCCAGCGGCGTCTGCGCGAGCGCGTCGGCGGCCTGGTCGATGCGCGCCAGGCCGTCGGCCAGCTCGTGCGCCGCCACCAGGCCCAGGTGCCGTTCGGGCAGCAGGCCCGCGCGCTGGCGGGCCGGCTGCGGGGCCGCTCCAGCGTCCTGCGCGGGCAC
Organism: Paracidovorax konjaci; assembly: GCF_900112675.1. Taxonomy (GTDB): domain Bacteria; phylum Pseudomonadota; class Gammaproteobacteria; order Burkholderiales; family Burkholderiaceae_C; genus Paracidovorax; species Paracidovorax konjaci. The sequence continues at coordinate 29,980 of NZ_FOMQ01000011.1, forward strand.
CACGCGCGGCAGTGCGCCCAGCCAGTCCTGCGCGTCCGCGAGGCTGCCCTGCAGCATGCCCGCGTGGCGCTCGCTGCCCACGCGGTTGGCCAGCACGCCCGCCCAGGGCAGGCCCGGCCGGTAATGGCGCAGGCCCCAGGCCAGCGCGCCGAAGGTACCCGCCATGGCGGAGGCATCCACCACCGCCAGCACCGGCAGGCCGAAGCGCTGCGCGAGATCGGCCAGGCTCGGCGTGCCGTCGAACAGGCCCATCACGCCCTCGACGAGCACCAGGTCGGCCTCGACGGCCGCGGCATGCAGGCGCGCGGCGGCGTCGGCCTCGCCGGTCATCCAGAGGTCGATGGCGTGCACGGGCGCGCCGCTCGCGAGTTCGTGCCAGCACGGATCGAGGAAATCCGGGCCGCACTTGAACACCCGCACGTGCCGCCCCTGGCGCGCGTGCAGGCGCGCCAGCGCGGCGGTCACCGTGGTCTTGCCCTGCCCCGACGACGGCGCGGCGATGGCGATGGCCGGGCAGCGGACCGTGCCGCTGCCCGCCGGCACCGCGAAGGCGCTCAACGCGGCGCCCACTTCAGGCCCACATAGAACGTGCGGCCGGCCTGTGCGTAGGTGCGCGCGGTCTGGTAGTCCTTGTCGGTGACGTTGTCCACGCGCGCCAGCAGGGTCGTGTCCTGGCCCACGCGCGTGCTGGCGTAGAGGTTCACCAGCGTGTAGCCGCCCAGCACGAAGGTGTTGGCGGCGTTGTCGAAGCGGCGGCCCGAGGCCTGCACCTCCGAGCCCACCGTCCAGCCCGCGATGCGCGTGTCGGCGCCCAGCGTGGCATGGCGCTTGGCGCGGCGGGCGAGCTGGCGGCCGGTGTCCTCGTCGCGGTGGTTCTGCAGGTCCAGCGATGCGCGCAGCTGCACGCCTCCGAGCGCATGCTGGGCCGACAGCGTCACGCCCTGGTACCGGGCGCGGCCCGCGTTGGCGTAGCAGCCGAACGCATCCTGGCACGGCCCCGCCGCGCCGAACACGATGAGGTTCTTCACACGGTTGCGGTAGGCCACGACGGAGGCGCTGCTCGCGCCCTGCGCCCAGCGCAGCCCCACCTCGGTGTTGCGGCCTTCCTCGGGCTTGAGCGAGGCAACGCCGTACTGGCTGAAGCGCTGGTAGAGCGTGGGCGCGCGGAACGAGGTGCCCGCCGAGGCCGTCGCGCGCCATTGCGGGGTGATCGCGTAGCCGTAGGCGATGCTGCCGGTGCTGTGGCCGCCGAACTCGCTGTCGGAGTCGTGGCGCGCGTTGAACTGCAGCGCGTGCGGGCCCGACGTGAATCCGTAGCCCAGCGCCAGCGCGTCCTGCGAGCGGTCGCCGTCGATGGTGCCGTTGCGCAGTTCGTCCTCGCGGCGCTCGAGCGCGGCAGTGAAGAGGTGGCCGCCCTCGCGCCACTCGTTCTGGAACAGGTAGCCGCGCAGGCGCGTGTCGGTGAGGTAGGGCGAAGGCCGTGTCTCGTAGCGGTCGCGCGAATCGGTGACCGACACGCGGGTGGTGTAGCGGTCGCTCCACTGCGCGCGCCAGTTCAGGCCCAGCGCGTGCATGCGGTGCAGCGCGCGGTCGTCGTTGCCCAGCGGCGTGGTGTCGTAGCCGGCATTGGTGTCGGCCGCGGCCAGCGTGCCTTCGAGCCGCTGGCGCGGGTCGATCTGCAGGCCCACGCGCGCGTTCACGGACGAATGGCGCAGGCCGTCCTTGTCGGGGTTCTGGCCGGCGATGGTCCGGGCATTGAAGCCGTCGCTGATCTCGCGCTCGAAACCCAACGCGTAGTCCACCGCACGGCCCTCGCCCGCCGAGCCGCTCACGCCGGCCTCGGCCTTGTAGGTGCCGTGGCTGCCGGCGCCCACGCCCACGTAGGGCTGCGCCGGGCCTTCGCCCTTGCGCGTGAAGATCTGGATCACGCCGCCGACGGCGTCGGAGCCGTACACCGCCGCGGCGGGGCCGCGCAGCACCTCGATGCGGTCGATCAGGCCCAGCGGGATCGCCTCCCAGGGTGCGCCGCCCGTGGTCTGCGAATCCATGCGCACGCCGTCGATGAACACGGCCGTGAAACGCTGCTCGGCGCCGCGCAGGTACACGCTGGTCGTCGTGCCGGGCCCGCCGTTGCGCGAGATCTCCACCCCCGGCACGCGGGCCAGCACGTCGGCCACGCCCGTCGCGCCGCTCGATTCGATCGTTTCGCGGTCCACGATGGACACGTCGGCCACGAGGTCGGACAGCGGCTGGGGCGTGCGCGTGGCGGTGACCACGGTATCGCCGAGCTGCGCGGCCGGTGCGGCGTGGGCGCCGGCCGCGAGGGCGAGGCCTGCGGCCAGCGCCACGGCGGCGGGAACGTGCAGGGACGGGAAGGAGCGCACGCCAGCGGCGCCGCGGACACGGGGAAATGGTGAATGCATGGAAACGATCGGCAGAGAGCGGACCCGCGCCGGCCTCCCCGCCGGCATTGGGTGACACGGCCGTGCGCCCCGGGCCTGGTGGGCCGGGGCGCACGGCCTCCGTGTTGGCCGGTATCCGGGCTGGTGGAACCACGCCCTCCGACGCCTTCCCAGGCGCTTGTTCAAGGCGCCCAGTGGCTTGTGAAGGAGGGGAAAGCCGGGCCGGGGCGGCGGCTTTCGTCCACTGACCGTTGCGGGGGCAGCGCAGGCACGGCGCGCCCATGGCGGACGGCGCCTCCCTGCTTCCCGTTGAACCGCGGCCTGTGAACCAGGACCGCAGGCACCAACGGCGGGGATTCTAGCCAACCCCCGCGTCGCGGCGCTCCGCATGCCGGAATGGCGCCCGTGCGCCGGCCCGCACACAGGTGCTTACCCGGCGCGAAGTCTCACTTCGAGACTGCCAACCCTACAATCCCCGGATGGTTTCCCCCCCTCCCATCGACCAGATCACCGAGCGCGTGGAGCGGCTTCTCGCGCGCCATGCCGAGCTGCAGCGCGTCAATGCGCTGCTCACCTCCCAGGTGCTCGCGCTCACGCAGGAGCGTGATTCGCTCCGGTCGCGCCTCAATACCGCCCGCATACGCGTGGATGCGCTGCTGGAAAAGCTGCCCCCCGATGAGGACGATGCACCGGCCAACCCGACCGACCTGCCCAAGGACGCCTGAATGAACCAGATCGAAGTGCAGATCATGCAGCAGAGCTACCGCCTCGCCTGCCCCGAAGGGCAGCAGGAGCGGTTGCTGCAGGCCGTCGAGCGCGTGGACTCGGCCATGACCCGCATCCGCGATGCAGGCAAGGTCCGCGCCCGCGAGCGCATTGCCGTGCTGGCGGCCCTCAACCTCGCCTTCGAACTGGCCGACCGTGCCGAGGCTGCGGCCCAGGGCGCTGCCAGTGCGGCGGAGCCGGCCGGCCCGGCATTCGATGCATCGGCCCCGTTGCCTCCGCCGGCCGCCGCGCCGCTGGAGCCATCGCCGGCGCCCGCGCCGGTGCCCTCGCAGGCCAGCCTGCTGGCCGACACCGCGGAGTCCGGCGCGCCCGGTGGCGATGCGCTCGACGCGCTGCTGCGCCGCCTGGACCAGGCGCTCGGCGACGATCACCGGCACCTCTGACCCTGCGCTTCCAAAGGGCGTTTTGCGCGCCTACAATGGAGGCGTCTGCAGTGCCGCCGGGCTTTATATTTCCTTGAACCAATGCTCATTGAGCACGGGCTTGGTACATTGCCCGGTGAGCGTGATCATCTCGCGTCAGATGAGCCCAACGCCTGGCTGCCCTCGCCCCCCTGAACCCCCGGTTCAGGATGAGGGTCCGGTGGATACTGCAGACACCCATTCCCAGCGCCGCGGCCCAACCCCGCGGCGCTTTTTCGTTCAGGGCCTGGCGGGCCCTTGCACCTGAAAGCGTGCCTGCATTCCACCGGCTATCCGGTAAGCGGCAGGCAGGAAGCCGTGGCCGAAAGCGCATGCACAGGCGGGGCAGCCCCCCGCCCCCAGATTTCGCCCCCGGGCCCGCAGGCCCGCCCCCCGGCGAACGGGTGCGCCGGGCACCGGACCACGCCCCATCAGGTGGGCTCGGGGACAGGCTCCCACACATAGGCCTGGCCACCCGTGATGAGCGCCCGGAAGGCCTCGGCCGGCAACCCCGGCGCGCACAGGAAACCCTGGAAGTAATGGCACTCCATCTGCTCCAGCGCCAGGCGCTGCGCGGGCGTCTCCACCCCTTCGGCGACGACTTCGATGCGCAGCGCGCGGCCCATGTGCACGATCGCGTGGATGATGGCGCGGTCGCCTTCGTCGCCCGGCAATCCGCGCACGAAGGACTGGTCGATCTTGAGCTTGTGGATCGCCAGCTTCTTGAGGTAGGCCAGGCTGGAATAGCCCGTGCCGAAATCGTCGATGGCCAGTCCCACCCCCAGCTCGGCCAGCGCGGCGAGGCGCTGCTCCATCTCCTGCGCATCCTGCAGCAGGATGGTCTCGGTGAGTTCCAGCTCCAGCAGCGTGGCCGGCAGGCCGTGGCGCTGCAGCAGCACGACCAGGCGCTCGACGAAGTCGGGTTGCCGGAACTCCAGCGCGGACACGTTCACCGCCACCATGAGCGGAGAGCCGGCGCGCATCCATTCGGCCGCCTCGCGGATCGACTGCTCCAGCACCCACGCACCCAGCGTGACGATGTAGCCCGACTCCTCGGCCAGCGGGATGAACACGCCCGGAGAGATCGCGCCCAGCTCGGGATCGGTCCAGCGAAGCAGTGCCTCGGCCCCCACGACGCGCCCGGTCGCCATGGCGATCTGGGGCTGGTAGTGCACGGCCATGTGCCCCCGGTCCAGCGCCTGCCGCATCGCGTGCTCGAGCTTCATGCGCGAGAGCAGGTCCGCATTCATCTGCGGCTGGTAGAAGCCGTAGCTGCCGCGGCCCCGCTCCTTCACGCGGTACATGGCCGTGTCGGCCTGCTTGATGAGGTCGTCCAGCGTCTCGCCGTCCTGCGGGTGGAGGGCGATACCGATGCTGCACTGGATCGAAAAACCCATGCCGTCGAGCATGAAGGGCTGGCGCATCTCCTCAAGGATGCGGCGCGCCACGCCTTCCGCCACGTCGGTGGCGCCGGAATGCAGGTAAATGACGAACTCGTCGCCCCCGAGCCGGCACAGCATGTCGGTCTGCCGCAGGCAGCTCTGCAGGCGCTGCGCGACCAGCTGCAGCACGCGGTCGCCGAAGAGATGCCCCAGGGAGTCGTTGATGATCTTGAAGCGGTCCAGGTCGATGAACAGGATCGCGAATCCACCGCCCTGGACACGCGCGGACTCGATGGCCGACGCGACGCGGCGCGACAGCAGCAGGCGGTTCGGCAGGCCGGTGAGCACGTCGCTGTAGGCGAGTTGTTCGATGCGTTTCTGGGCCGCGTGCTGGAGCGTGAGGTCGCGGAAGGAATACACCCGGCCCATCGGACGGCCGTGGCTCAGCTGCGGGACCGACCGGCGCTCGATCACCGTGCCGTTGCGCAACTGCAGGATGTCGGTGGTTTCCTCGTCGGGGAACTGCGCGATGCCGAGCAGGCGCGCGCGGTAGGCATCGGCATCGGCGACCTGCCCCGCCATGTGCGCCTCCACGGCCGCGTCGTTGCGCTCGACCAGCAGGGTGTCGGGCATGTTCCAGAGCAACGCCAGGCGCTGGTTGAACGCCCGCACGCGGCCGGCCATGTCGCACACGAGCATGCCGTCGGCAGCCGAATCGAGCGTGGCGCGCAGTTCGGACAGCAGGCGTTCCAGCTCGCGCTGCGTGGACGCCTGTTCGCTGCGGTCCACCATGCCCAGCACCAGCAGCGGCATGCCCGCGGGCGAGGCGACCGCGGCCACGCGGCGGTCCACGGGCACCAGTTGCCCGTCGCTGCGCAGCATGTTGGAGTGCGAATGGATGCCCGCCATCAGGCCGGCCATGTCCTGCGACCAGAACGCGAGGTCTTCGGGCGTGCAGGCCAGCGCGTGCACCGGCATCGCTTCCATGGCCTCGGCGGGCCGGCCGGCCAGGTCGGCCGCGGCCTGGTTGCAGAAGACGACGTTGAGCGATTGGGCATCGACCAGCCAGAGCGCCTCGGGCAACCCCTGGAAGACGGAGCGCCAGGCAATATCGATGGGTGCGCCGCTCACGAAGCCACCCCGTCCGGGCCGATGTCCACGGCGCGCTCGAAAAAGTAGCAGATGCGCTTGCGGGGCGAAAGATAGTCCAGCGCATCGCGCGGGAGCTGGGCGGGCCGCAGGCTGCGGCGGATGCCGAGGTCGGGCAGGCGCTCCAGGTCCACGACGAGGGCTTCTTCCTTGGGCACCGCGCCGTCGTGCACGATCAGCAGCGGCCGCAGGGGCCGGCTCGAATCGACCGAGACGACGATCGCATAGCGGTCGTTGGTCAGTTGCACGATCGACCCCGCGGGATAGACCCCCATGAGCCGGATGAACGCCTGCAGCACCTTGGGATCGAACCGCGCCTTGTGCTGCGCGAACAGCACCGACAGCGCCTCGTGCGGCGTGAGGGGCGCCGCGCCGCGCAGTGGGTTGCACATGCGGTCGTAATGGTTGACCAGGGCGAGCACCTGGCCCGCACGGCCCAGGTCGCCTGCCTTCAGCCCGAGCGGGAAACCGCTGCCGTCGGCCATCTCGTGGTGCTGGGCGATGGCCGAGACCACGGCCCGGCCCAGGCCCATGCGCTGCGCCAGCACCACGGACTCGCCCACGTGCGCCTCGTAGAGGGCCTGGTCGGCCGGGCCGAGTACGGCGCTGGGCTGGGCCACGTGCGGGGGCAGCGTGATCTTTCCCAGATCGTGCAGCAGGGCCGCGACGCCGAGGTTGTTCAGGTCGTCGCCCTGCAGTCCCAGGGCCTTGCCGAGCAGCAGACCGAGCACGGTCACGTTCACGGAGTGCAGCGCGGCACGCGTGCCGGCCCGCTCGGACAGCAGGCGGATGGCCGAATCGCCATTGGCCATGAGTTCGTCCACGCAGCCGGTGATCAGGGACTCGGTGGCCTTGCGCGCCTCGGCAGGATCCTGCTCGGCATGGAGCGCGAGGCGTTCGTAGATGCGGGTGGCCCGGGCGAAGCGCTCGTCGCACTGGGCCAGGGACCGCCTCTGGGCCTCCAGCCGCGCCTGGAGCGAATCGGCCGGCTCGGCGTGCGGCAGCGGGGCCGGCGCCCCTGCGCCTGCGCCTGCGCCTTCCGCGGTGCCGGCCGCCGCGGCTTCGCGGCGGCTGTCTTCCGATGCCAGGGCTTCCTGCAACCCCGGGTCGCTCTTGCCAGGGACCCAGCGGACCTGCCCCAACCCGAGGGACACCAGGGTGCCGATCTGCTCACCCGACGCGATGCGGAAGCTGCTGACCGGAAACGGATGGTTCATCCAACCCAGCTCCAGCTGGATGTACATGCCCACGCGCAGCCGGCCAACGTCGATGAGGAGGGAGTGGTTCACTTTCTGTAGCGAGGGTACGGGAGGTCGTGTGGAAACACCTCTCGTTCGTAACCATTATCACTACTTCATAAGCACCCGTTTCGGTCGCCGGGCAAAATTTCAAACCCTATCGGCACCACATTTCCATAGGGTGGCGCCAGACGTCCATCCAGAGCGCCCAGCCCGCCACGGCCACCAGCAGCGCCCCCGCGGCGCGCGTACCCCAGGTGGCGCGGGCAGCGTCCACGTGGCTGCGCAGCCGCCGCCAGGCCCAGGCACCGCCCACCAGCCAGAGCATGCCCCCGACGCCGAAGGCCGCCATCGCCACCGCACCCCGCCAGGGGCTGCCCCCCAGGGCGGCCACCAGCAGCGCCGAATACAGCAGCCCGCAAGGCATCAGCGCCCAGGCCATTCCGGCGGCCGCCACGCCCCCGGGCGCGCGGACTCTCGGGCCGATCCGCGCCCACACGGCACGGCCCGCCCGTTCCACCCACGCGGGCTGGCGGGCCTGCAACGCCATGAGCAGGCCCCAGGCCAGCATGCCGACGTGCATCAGTGTCCAGGCAGGCCGCAGCGCCGCGGACTGCTGCGTGAGCCACGCGAGGCGGTCCATGGCCAACGCCGCGACCGCCCCGGCCGTCGCATAGCCTGCGAGCCGCGCCAGGTGAAAGCAGGCCGTGCGCACGGCGGTGGCCGACGGCGCCCCGACCGGCGGCAGCGCAGCGCGGGCCGATCCCCCGCCTCCCACCGGCATGGCCACCCACTGCACCGGAGCACCTTCCGTGGCGGCGGCAGCGGGCCTTCCCGTACCGCCGATGAGCGCGGCGCAGGGTGCCGCGCACATGGCCAGGCAATGGGGGCCGCCGGCCAGCCCCATGGCGAAGGCGGTCCAGACCAGGGCATCGGGCATGGGTGGATCCCGTTCAGATGATGCGGGAGAACCGCACGCGGTTGCGGTCGGCCTGCAGGTAGCGGTCGAACACCATGGCCACGCCGCGCACAAAGAACCAGCCCATGCTGGTCACCGAGATGCCGTCGTCTCCCACGGTGACGAGCCCCTGCTCCGCCATGCCTTCCAGCACCTCCATCTCCGCGGCGAAATACCGGCGGAAGTCGATGAGCCAGGACTGCTCCATGGGCTCGAACAGCACTTCGCCCTGGCACATGAGGGCCATGATGACCGAGCGGCGCACGAGGTCGTCGCGCGTGAGCGCGAGCCCGCGCACCACGGGCAGGCGCCCCTGGTTGATGAAGTCGTAGTACTCGTCGAGGGTCTTGGCGTTCTGGCTGTAGGTCGCGCCCACGCGCCCGATGGCCGATACCCCCAGGCCGATCAGGTCGCAGTCGGGCTGGGTGCTGTAGCCCTGGAAGTTGCGGTGCAGCCGCCCCTGCCGCTTGGCCACGGCCAGCGCGTCCTCGGGCAATGCGAAGTGGTCCATGCCCACGTACACATAGCCGGCTTCCTGGAATGCATTGAGCGAACGCGACAGCATCGACACCTTGGCCGATGCCATCGGCAGCTCGGCCGCGACGATGCGCCGCTGGGGCTTGAAGCGCTCCGGCAGATGGGCATAGGCATACAGCGCGATCCGGTCGGGCCGCAATTCACTCACCTGCGCGAGCGTGCGGTCGAACGATTCCGGCGTCTGCCGCGGCAGGCCGTAGATCAGGTCCACGTTGATGGATTCGAAACCCAGGCGGCGCGCTTCGTGCATGAGAGCGAACACCTGCTCGGCGGGCTGCACGCGGTGCACCGCCTTCTGGACCTCGGGGTCGAAATCCTGCACACCGAAGCTGAGCCGGTTGAAGCCCATCTCCGCCAGCCGTGCGAGCCGGCCCGCATCCACCGTGCGCGGGTCGATCTCGATCGAATATTCGCCGCCCGGCACCAGCGTGAAGCTGCGCCGCAGCATGCCCATGAGTTCCTGGAGGCCATCGTCGCTCAGGAAGGTGGGGCTCCCGCCGCCGATGTGCAACTGGCTCACCGCCTGCCCGGGAGCGCAGTGGGCCATGTGCAGATCGATCTCGCGGCTCAGGTAGCGCAGGTAGACGTCGGCCCGCTCCGGGTGGCGCGTGATGATCTTGTTGCAAGCGCAGTAGTAGCAAAGCGATTCGCAGAACGGGATGTGCACGTAGAGCGAGAGCGGCACGGCCTTGGCCGCCGAGCCGAGCCTGCGCTGCTGGAGCGCCAGCACATACTCGTCCGGGCCGAAGGCCTCCACGAACCGGTCCGCGGTCGGGTAGGAGGTGTAGCGGGGCCCTGGCACGTCGAAGCGGCGCAAAAGCTCGGGTGTCACAGCATTCATGGTGCGGAATTCCTTCTCGAACCACAATGTGCCCCAGGTGCCACCGCCCCGTCCTTGACGTGCGTCAAGCTTTCGGCCGCGCAGCGCTGCCACAATTGACCCATGACAGTTGCCAGCCATTTGCCCGTGCCCACTTCCCCTTCGAACCACGGGCAGGCCACGGCCGGCGCGCTTGAAACGGAAGGCCGCTCATCCATGAATCCGCACACCATCAAGGTTGCATGCTCCAACTGCAATCTGCGCGAACTCTGCATGCCCTTGGGCCTGAACGAGCAGCAGTTGCAGCGCATCGACGACATCGTCGCCACGCGCCGCAAGGTCAAGCGCGGCGGGACGCTGTTCCGCAACGGGGAGGCCTTCACGTCGCTCTTCGCCATCCGCACGGGCTTCTTCAAGACCTGCGTGGCCACCGAGGATGGACGCGACCAGGTCACGGGCTTTCAGATGGCAGGCGAGATCATCGGCCTGGACGGCATCGTGAGCGACCACCACACCTGCGATGCGGTGGCGCTGGAAGATGCCGAGGTGTGCGTGATGCCTTTCGACCGCATCGAAGAGCTGTCGCGCGAAGTCACGGCCCTGCAGCACCATGTCCATAAGATCATGAGCCGGGAGATCGTGCGCGAACACGGCGTCATGCTGCTGCTGGGCAGCATGCGCGCCGAAGAACGCCTCGCGGCCTTCCTGCTCAACCTGGTCCAGCGCCTGCATGCGCGCGGCTTCTCGCAATCGGAACTGGTCCTGCGCATGACGCGCGAAGAAATCGGCAGCTACCTCGGACTCAAGCTGGAAACCGTGAGCCGCACCTTCTCGAAGTTCGTGGAAGAAGGCACCGTGGAAGTGAAGCAGCGCCACGTGCGCATCCTGGACCCCGACGCCCTCAAGCGCATCGTGAACAGCCAAGCCTGCCACTAGAAAAGAGCATCCCCCCGAGCGGCTTGCGCCGCTCCCCCCCCCTCTCGCGGCGCTGCGCTTCGCAGGAAGGGGGGGCGACGCCAGTGGCCCGGCAAAGCCGGTTCCACGGCGTCTGCTGGTCTTCTGGCCGCGCCGGTTTCGAACGCCTTGGCGGGACAGGCAGCATTCAGAAAACGTTCATTGCGAGAACTTGCCGCACTCGAGCGGCCTTTCGCCCGTGGGCACCGGGCAGCGGTTGAGCTCGAACGGCGACATCGACAGCAGCGTGGTCAGCGCGCCCGACAGCATCGTGAGCGCCCAGAAAACGAAGAACGCCACCGTGTACACGCCGTCGCGCGACAGCGTGAGCGGCTGGTCGAACCAGTGAAGCGCCTCGGGGTCCACGAAGGCGAACACCACCATCTCGATCAGGCCGGCCACCAGGAAGGCGGGCCAGGCGATCCACATCAAGCGTTGAGTCCTCATTGCGATCTGCTCCTTGGCTGACTGTCTGTGCGGGGGGCACCGCGAACGGCAGAAGCCCCCCCGGGAGGCCCAGGGCGGCACCGCCCCGCGAGGCGGCCCGCCCCCTGGCGACCCCTTCAGCGCGGCTGGTCCTGCGCCGGCGTGGCGGCGTGGTTGCGGGCCTTCATCGCTGGCGCCATGCCGTCGTTGCCCGCGCGCTCCAGGGTTCGGTTGATCTCGATACCGCGGCGGTAATAGTCCTCCGCCAGCACGGGATCGGGCTTGCTGACCGCCAGCCACGCGGTGGCGAGGCCCGCCACGACCACCACGGCCGGGCCGGCGATCACGAGCCACACGTGGCCGAATTTCCACCAGGGCTGCGGGGCCACGACGGCCGATGGGGAGGATTGCTGTGTCATCACGAACTCCTTCGTTTCGTCATCACGGCCCCATCACACCATGCGGCGATGGGGCACACCATACTGAATAACACCAACCGGCGCCGCGTCACCGCGGCACGAGGAAGATCGATTTCTCCCGGACGTGGGCGCCGGCTTCCAGCGCCTCGATATCGAACGCCACCGTGTGCGATCCCGGAGGGGCCGATCCATAGGGGATCTGCAGGCGCACGGCCACCCAGCGCGACTGCGCGGCGGCGATGTCCACCTCGGGCTCGGAAGCCACGGCGACACCGTCGAGGCCGGAGGCCGAGATGCGGTACCGCTGCGGCGCCTCGGTGGCATTCATGATCTGCAGGCGATAGACGTTCTCCAGCCGACCGCCGGCCACGATGCGCGACAGCGCCGCGCGGTCGCGCACCACGTCCACCTTGAGCGGTGTGCGCACCATGAGGCTCGCGAGCATGCCCACGCACAGCGCCACCAGCACCGCCGTGTAGATCAGGACGCGCGGGCGCAGCACGCGCCGCAGCATCTGCGACTGGGTCCAGCGGTTCGCCACGCCGTTCTGCGTGGAGTAGCGGATGAGGCCGCGCGGGTACTTCATCTTGTCCATCACGGTGTTGCAGGCATCCACGCAGAGGCCGCAGCCGATGCATTCGTACTGCAAACCGTTGCGGATGTCGATGCCCACCGGGCAGACCTGCACGCACAGCGTGCAATCGATGCAGTCGCCCAGGCCCTTGGCACGGTGGTCCACCGATTTGTTGCGCGGGCCGCGCGGCTCGCCGCGCAGCTCGTCGTAGGTGACGACCAGGGTGTCCTTGTCGAACATGGCGCTCTGGAAGCGCGCATACGGGCACATGTATTTGCAGACCTGCTCGCGCAGGAAGCCTGCGTTGCCATAGGTGGCGAAGCCGTAGAAGACCACCCAGAAGAGTTGCCAGGAGCCCTGCAGCGCGAGCAGCTCGGCACCCAGCTCACGGATGGGCACGAAGTACCCGACGAAGGTGAACCCCGTCCAGGCCGACACCGCGATCCAGAGGAACTGCTTGAGGCTCTTCTTGCGCACCTTCTCGAACGTCCACGGGCCGTTGTCCAGCCGCAGGCGGGCACTCCGGTCGCCTTCGACCTTGTGCTCGATCCACATGAACATCTCGGTGTAGACGGTCTGCGGGCAGGCGAAGCCGCACCACAGCCGGCCGGCCACGGCCGTGAAGAGGAACAGCGAGAGGGCCGAGATGATCAGCAGGCCCGTCAGGTAGATGAAATCCTGCGGGTAGAGCACCAGTCCGAAGATGTAGAAGCGCCGCGCGCCCAGGTCGAACAGCACCATCTGCCGCTGGCCCCACTCCAGCCAGGGCAGGCCGTAGAAGACCAGTTGCGTGAGAAAGACCATGGCCCACCGCCAGCGCGCGAACACGCCGGAGATGGACCGCGGGTAGATCTTCTTCTGGGCCTCGTAGAGCGAGACGACTTCGGCCTGGGCCGATGCGCCGTCCGCCGGCACGGGTGAGATCGGAATGACCTTGCGTGGCTTCCCGTCAGGTGGCTTCATGGTGGGTCTGCTTTGTCGCTGGCCGGTCGTCTTGTCGAAAGATCCTCCGCTGGGGCGGCGCGCCGGCCGGCACCGCCCCGCGGGATACGTTCAGCGGTTCAGCGCACCGCCGTGCCGGTGGCGCCCGGCTTGTTGGACAGTCCCCAGACGTAGGCGGCGAGCACGCCGATCTGCGCTTCGGTCAGCTTGTCGGCCTGGGCCGGCATCTGGTTCACCTTGCCGTTGTTGATCATGGACACGATGGCGGCCTCGCCCCAGCCGTGCAGCCAGATGTCGTCGGTCAGGTTGGGCGCGCCCAAGGCGGTGTTGCCCTTGCCGTCCATGCCGTGGCAGGCCGCGCAGGCCGTGAACTTCGTCTTGCCCAGCGAGGCCCGCAGCGAGTCGTGCGGGCTGCCCGAAAGGCTCAGCACGTAGTGCGCGAGGTTGCGCACCTCTTCCGGCGTACCCACTGCAGCCGCCATCGGAGGCATGGTGCCGATGCGGCCCTTCTCCAGCGTCTCGCGGATGTTGGCCGGCGCACCGCCGTGCAGCCAGTCGTTGTCGGCCAGGTTGGGAAATCCCTTGCTGCCGCGTGCGTCGGAGCCGTGGCACTGCGCGCAGTTGTTCATGAAGAGGCGCTCGCCGATGGCCATGGCCTCGGGGTCGGCGGCTGCCTGCTCGGTGGTCATCGCGGCAAAGCGCGCATAGAGGGGCTCCAGTTCCGCCTTGGCTTTGGCCATCTCGGCCTCGTACTCGCCGTGCTGCGACCAGCCGAGCTGCCCGGTGAAGCGGCCCAGGCCCGGATAGGCGGCCAGGTAGCCCAGGCCGAACACGATGGTGATGACGAACAGCCACATCCACCAGCGCGGCATGGGGTTGTCCATCTCGGTGAGGTCGCCGTCCCAGACGTGGCCCGTCGTGTTGTCCGCGCGCGGCACGGCCTTCTTGCGCGACGTGATCCACAGCAGGAGGAGGCACCCGACGATGCCGACGATGGTCAGTCCGGCGACGTACACCGACCAGAAATTGTGGGTGAAGTCACTCATGGTTCTTCTCGTTCTTGAAAGAGTTCAGGGGAGCGTCCTGCTCGGCGAACGGCAGTTGCGCCGCTTCGTCGAAGCGGGCCCGGTTGCGGCGCGAGAACGCCCAGACCAGGATCCCGATGAAGCAGGCGAAGGAGACCAGCGTGGCGATGATGCGCACCGTGGTGATGTCCATGGCCGTCTCCCGTTACTTGAGCGCACGCCCCATGACCTGCAGATAGGCCACGAGCACGTCCATCTCGGTCTTGCCCTTGACTTCGGCGGCCGCACCGTCGATCTGCTCGTCGGTGTAGGGCACGCCGACGGTGCGCAGCGCCTTCATGCGGGGTGCCGCAACGGCGGGGTCCACCGCGGTCTTCTCCAGCCAGGGGTAGGCAGGCATGTTGGACTCGGGCACCACGTCGCGCGGGTTGTTCAGGTGGATGCGGTGCCACTCGTCGCTGTACTTTCCGCCCACGCGGTGCAGGTCGGGACCCGTGCGCTTGCTGCCCCACTGGAACGGGTGGTCGTAGACGAACTCGCCGGCCACCGAGTAGTGGCCATAGCGCAGCGTCTCGGCGCGGAAGGGCCGGATCATCTGCGAATGGCAGTTGTAGCAGCCCTCGCGCAGATAGATGTCGCGGCCGAGCAGTTGCGTCGCCGTGTACGGCTGCACGCCGTTCACCGGCTCGGTGGTGGACTTCTGGAAGAACAGCGGAACGATCTCCGCGAGACCGCCCACGGCAACCACCAGCACGATCAGCACGATCATGAGGAAGTTGTTGGTCTCGATCTTCTCGTGGGAGAAACCGGTGGAAGCTTTGGTGTTGTCGGACATGGAATGCGCTCCTCGGGTTTCAGGCGTGGGCCGGGCTCACGACCGGGATCTGCACCTTGACCGAGCGGCCGGCCATGGCGGTCTTCCAGACGTTCCAGGCCATCACCAGCATGCCGCCCAGGTACAGCAGCCCGCCGGAGAAACGGATGACGTAGAACGGATAGGTGGCCTTCACGCTCTCCACGAAGGTGTAGGTGAGCGTGCCGTCGGCATTGACCGCGCGCCACATCAGGCCCTGCATGACGCCGGCGATCCACATCGCGGCGATGTAGAGCACGATGCCGATGGTGGACAGCCAGAAATGCAGCTCGATCGCCTTGATGGAGTGCATCTTTTCGCGGCCGAACAGGCGCGGCACGAGGTAGTAGAGCGAGCCCATGGTGATGAGGCCGACCCAGCCGAGCGCGCCGGCGTGCACATGGCCCACGGTCCAGTCCGTGTAGTGGCTCAGCGCGTTGACCGTCTTGATGGACATCATCGGGCCTTCGAACGTGGCCATGCCGTAGAACGACAGCGACACGATCAGGAAGCGCAGGATGGGGTCTTCACGCAGCTTGTGCCAGGCGCCCGAGAGCGTCATCACGCCGTTGATCATCCCGCCCCAGCTGGGGGCCAGCAGGATCAGGGAGAACACCATGCCCACGGACTGCGTCCAGTCGGGCAGCGCGGTGTAGTGCAGGTGGTGGGGGCCGGCCCACATGTAGGTGAAGATCAGCGCCCAGAAGTGCACGATCGACAGGCGGTACGAATACACCGGACGGCCGGCCTGCTTCGGGATGAAGTAGTACATCATTCCCAGGAACCCGGCCGTGAGAAAGAAGCCCACGGCATTGTGGCCGTACCACCACTGGACCATGGCGTCCTGCACGCCCGCATAGGCCGAGTAGCTCTTCATCCAGCCCGCGGGCACTTCCGCGCTGTTGACCACGTGCAGTAGCGCCACCGCAAGGATGAAGCCGCCGAAGAACCAGTTGGCCACGTAGATGTGCCGCACGCGGCGCTTGCCCACCGTGCCGAAGAACACGATGGCATAGGACACCCACACCAGCGTGATCAGGATGTCGATGGGCCATTCCAGCTCGGCGTATTCCTTGCCGGTGGTGTAGCCCAGCGGCAGGCTGATGGCCGCGGCCACGATGACCGCCTGCCATCCCCAGAACGTGAACGACGCGAGCCGGCCCGCGAAGAGACGGACCTGCCCCGTGCGCTGCACCACGTAGTAGCTGGTGGCGAACAGCGCGCAGCCGCCGAACGCGAAGATCACCGCGTTGGTGTGCAGCGGCCGCAGGCGGCCATAGCTGAGCCATGGGATACCGAAGTTGAGTTCGGGCCAGGCGAGCTGCGCGGCGATGATCACGCCCACCAGCATGCCGACCACGCCCCACACGACGGCCATGATTGAAAACTGCCGCACGACCGTGTCGTTGTAGTGCGCGGCATTCGAGACAGAAGAATCCATCGGGCACCTCTTTATATTGCTTACAAATTTTGACGAGGGGGGATCGGGAAGCCTTTGACGAGCGTCAATCGTCCCGAAGAATGCGTTCGCCTTCTTGCTCGACGTTCTCGAATTGCCCCCGGTCGATGGCCCACCAGAGCCCGACGAGGATGAGCAGCACGAGCACCACCGAGAGCGGAATCAGCAGGTACAGGATGTCCATCACACGGCTCCCAGGTAGGGCTGCGCGGCAGGGGCTGCAGGCCCCTCAGGCACGGTGGTGCGCGGGGCGCGCGCGAGCCGGGCGGCGTTCGCCACCACCAGCAGGGAGCTGAGCGCCATCCCCAGGCCGGCCAGCCACGCGGGCATCCAGCCCACCACGGCCAGCGGCACGCACAGCGCGTTGTAGGCGGCGGCCCAGGCAAGGTTCTGTCGCACCACGCGCAGCGTGCGGCGCGCCAGTTGCACGCTGCGCTCCACCAGTGCCAACCGGTCGCCCATCACCACGAAGTCCGAACGCGACCGTGCCAGCGGCACCGCGCGCCCGAACGCGAACGACACGTGCGCTCCTGCGAGCACGGGCCCATCGTTGAGCCCGTCGCCCACCATCGCCACGCGGCGGCCCTCGGCCTGCAAGGCCCGCATGCGCGCGAGCTTGTCCTGCGGAGAGCAGTCGCCGCGCGCGGCATCGATGCCCGCGCTCTCGGCCACACGCGCCACGGCCTCGGGCCGGTCTCCAGACAGCAGCTCGACCGCGACGCCGGCCGCGCGCAGGCGGCGCACCACGCCCGCGGCGTCGGCCCGCAGGTCTTCGCGCCAATCAAAACGCGCCACTTCGGCCGGCCAGCCGGTACCTGCCGCGCCGATGCCGCCCTCCTCCACCGGGTCGGCGCACAGCGCGATCTGCTGGACGCCGGAGTCCGCCGCGCCGTGCGGCTTGCCCAGCCGCAGCGTGGCCGGTGCGTGCCGGCCCTCGCCATCGACCACGCGGGCCACCAGCCCCTGGCCGGCCACCTCGCGCACGTCGCTCAGCCGCCACCGCACAGCCGTGTCTGGCAAGGCACCGGCCGCATCCACGAGCGCGCGAGAGAGCGGGTGCAGCGAATGCCGCGCCAGCGCCGCGGCCAGCGCCAGGGCCTCCGCGTGCGAGAAGCCCTCTGCCGGGTGCACCGCGGAGATCTCGATGCCGTCGCGCGTGAGCGTGCCGGTCTTGTCGAACACCACCGTGTCCACCGCGGCGAGCGCTTCCAGGCCTTGCAGGTTGCGCACCAGCACGCCTTCGCGGGCCAGTGCACCCGCGGCCGTGAGCATGGCCACCGGCGTGGCCAGCGACAGTGCGCAGGGGCAGGTCACGATGAGCACGGCCACCGCGACCATGAGCGCGTGTTCGGGGTCGCGCGGCCACCACCAGGCGGCGGCCAGCACCGCAGCCATGAGCACGCCGACGAGGAAGGGCCGCGCGATGCGGTCCGCCAGCTGCGCGAGGCGGGGCTTCTGCGCGGAGGCCGCCTCCATCAGGGCCACGATCTCGGCAAAGCGGGTGGTGCCGCCCACGCGCTCCACGCACACCTCCACCGGCGAGCGCAGGTTGTAGCTGCCTGCGGCCACCGCGTCGCCTTCGGCCCGGGGCAACGGCGTCGATTCGCCCGTGAGCAGCGCCTCGTCCACCTGCGTGCTGCCGCGCTCGATGCGGCCATCGGCCGGGAAGGCCTCGCCCGGCAGCACGCGGATGCGGTCGCCCGCGGCCAGCCGGCGCACGGCCACGCGCGTGAAGGCACCGTCCTCGCCGCAGCGCTCCACGCTGTCGGGCAACCGGTTCATCACCGCTTCGAGCGCCCCTGCCGTACGGTCGCGCAGGCGCCCTTCCAGCCACCGCCCCGTGAGCAGGAAGAACACGAACATGGTGAGCGAGTCGTAGTAGACCTCGCGCCCGAAGACGCCGGACGGCTCGAAGGTGCCCGCCGTGCTGACGACGAAGGTGATGCCCATGCCCAGCGCCACGGGCAGGTCCATGCTCACGCGGCGCAGCCGCAGATCGCGCAGCGCGCTCGAAAAGAACGGCCCGCACGAGAAGATCATCATCGGCAGCGTGATGACCCACGACGCCCAGCGCAGCAGCCGCTCCATCTCGGCGGAAAGATCCCCGGGCTGCGCCACGTACGCGGGCCACGCGTACATCATCACCTGCATCATGCAAAAGCCCGCCACCAGCCAGCGCCAGAGCGCGCGGCGCTGCCCGCGCTGGCGCTGCTCGCGTGCGAAGGCGTCCAGGGCCGGCAGCGCAGGATAGCCCGCGCCCGCCACGGCGGCCATCCAGCCCGACGGGCGGACCCGCCGCGCATCCCACACCACGCGCGCGCGGTGGGTGGCCGCGCTCACGTCCGCCTGCAGCACGCCGGGCACGCCGCGCAGCGCGTCTTCCACGGTGAGCGCGCACGCTGCGCAGTGCATGCCGCCCAGCACTACATGCGATTCCCAGATGCCGGCTGCCGCGTCTTCCGCGGCACTGCCGGGCACGCCCTCCTGCGCGGGTCGGGGCCGGCCGAAGGCGGGCCATTCCTGCGGATCGTCGAGCAGCGCGGACACTGCCCCGGGATCGACCGGTGGCAGGGGCGCGGAGGTTTCGGACATCATGGCCTGGAGGCTAGGGCGCATCGCCCCGGCCCACATTGACCCATGTCAAGACATCGGCCGCGGCGTCGCCCTACCCTGCCGGCACCGCCAACGCCCGGTTGCGACAGGCGGCCCCCGACACCCCAATCCCCGAGGAGGTTACCGATGCCCTACCAGCGCATTCTCATTGCCACCGATGGTTCCGATCTGTCCGCCAAGGCGGTGGAGCACGGGCTCTGCCTCGCCCGGCTCGCGGGTGGCCAGGCCATGGTGCTCAAGGTCGTGCCGCGCTATCCGCGCAGCTATTTCGAGGGCGGGTCGCCCGTGGATGCCGCCGAGGCGCGCCGCATCGAAGGCGAGTGGGCCGCGCAGGCCCAGGCGCTCGTGGACGGCATCCGTGCGCAGGGCGCAGCCCAGGGCGTGAAGGTGAAGGCGCTGGTCGCCAAGTCGGACCTGGTGGCCGAAGCCATCATCGCGGCGGCCACCAAGCAGCGGTGCGATCTGATCGTGATGGCGTCGCACGGCCGCAAGGGCCTCAAGCGCCTGCTGCTGGGCAGCGAGACGCAGCATGTGCTGACGCATTCGCAGGTGCCGGTGCTCGTGCTGCGCTGACGCGCCGCCCGTGGCGGCCATAGCGCGCATTTGCACAGAGAGCAGGATGCCTCCCTGGGAAACGCCCTCAATGGTTACCCAGACAGAACTGAAGCATACAAATATGGCCCTGCTGGCTGCGCATGAACGCATGGCACGCACGCTGTTTCACCATGAGCATCGCCAAGCCAGCGGCCGAAATCTTCTACATCGTGCAGAAGACCCTGCCCACGAACGAAGACGCGAGCGCGGCCGTAGGCCCGTCCAGCAACCCATCTGACTCCCAGACTTGAAGTAGGCTCGCCCATGAGCCGGCATGCATACGCAGTCGAACGACGGCCACCTGCGGCCAGCCACGTTCCCCCATGAAAATGGTCAATCGCTCTCGTCGTCCGAGGGAAGAATAGCGGACAGGGCCAAGCCCCGCAGAGCCTTGACGGATCCCACGCTCTTGGATGGGTCCCCAGTGAAAACCGCACGCGGATCCGTAATGTGCATGGACCCCGACTCTTCGACCAAGAACTGCAGATCATCCACTACGGTGTTGGTTTCCCGGAGCGTCGATATATTGGCATCGCAGTCACTCACAGTCACTGCCGTGAGATATCTGCCCTCTGGCACCACGCCCCCAGACGCCACGATATCTGCTGAGTTCTTCACACGGGGCAAATAGGCCTGCTCGATTCCGATCTTGCCGCCGACGCGCACAAGTGAATAGACCTCCACAGTTCTAAATCCCCGCGATTTCAAATGCAAGAGCGCTCCCATCTCTCGTTGCGCATGCGAGAGCGGGGTATCGAAATGCCCGATTGCCTCCTGGCGGATCAGTGCAACACAAGCACCAGGCCGACCTCTCAGGAGAAACACATCCTTTTGACTGCCTGAGCCGATTCGCGCTCCCAAGTCACCCGGAGACATGTCGGCTGGTCCTGGCTGCAAGGCATGAAACATTGCAAACTCGCGAGCAGAAGCGTTCACTTGCCGCTCGCTTGCCACTGACGGCATCAGTGCTTTGGTTGAACGCGGCGCCAAACCATCCAGTCGTTGATTTTTGGGCATTTCCTGCCCGGTCTTTCGGCTGCCGGGCGATGGCGAATCATCGCCTGCCCCAAACGGCTGCATATTTTGGAAGGTGGCATGGACGGACAAAACAGTTCGGGGCATGGAAAGCCTTGGCACAGCGATGCGACTTGCGAAAAGCCAGAGAAACCTGTGAGCGATGCTCGAAGAACTTCTGCAGCCCCGCAACGCACATGCGAAACACCGTCACTGAATCCGAATCAGAGAGCACGTTTCGCACGGCGATTTCACCCCCTGCGCGCTGGCCGGCCTGCAGGAATTCGAACATGTCGATGAACCTCCATGACTGAGCAAACGCGTCATTCCTCGTCAGTCGCCCCTCCAACATCTCAATGGTTGCCCAGATAGAGCTGCGCCATGCGCTGGTCTTCCAGCAGGCCGCGCGCGGGCCCGCTCAGCACGCAGCGCCCCTGGTCCAGGATGTAGCCCTGCTGGCTGATGGTGAGCGCCTGCCGCGCGCGCTGCTCCACCATGAGCACCGCCACGCCGGCCGCTGGCAGCGTCTGCACCATGTCGAACACCTTGCCCACCAGCGACGGCGCCAGCGCGGCCGTGGGCTCGTCCAGCACCATGATGCGTGGCGACGGCATCAGCGCGCGGGCAAAAGCCAGCTGCTGGCGTTCCCCGCCCGAGAGGTTGCTGGCGGGCTGCGGCAGGCGCTCCACCAGTGCGGGAAAGTCGGCCAGCACCTCGTCCATGCGGCGTCTGACGTGGGGCACGCCGCGCACCACCAGCAGGTTCTCGCGCACGGTGAGCGAGGGAAAGACGTTGGCCACCTGCGGCACATAGGCCAGGCCCGCGTCGAAGCGGTCCTCGGCCGACAGGCGGGTGATGTCGCGCCCGTCCAGGTGGATGCGGCCCTCCACGCGCGGCAGCAGGCCCAGCAGCGCCTTCACCAGCGTGGACTTGCCCGCGCCGTTGGTGCCGGCAATCGTGACGATCTGCCCCGGCGCCACGGACAGGTCGATGCCGTGGATGATGTCCACGTCCGAGTACCCTCCGCGCAATTGCCCGATCTGCAGCAGGTTGCCTGCTTCGCTCATACCACTCCTCCCATGTAGGCTTCCTGCACGCGCGGGTCGTCCAGCACACCGTGCGGGTCGCCCTCGGCCAGGATGCGGCCCCGGTCCATCACGATCATCCGGTGCGACAGCGCCTTGAGCGCCTGCAGGTGGTGTTCGATCACGATGAAGGCGATGCCCCGGCCCTGCAGTTCGCGCACGCGGTCGCAGATTTCTTCGATCAGCACGGGGTTCACGCCCGCGAAGGGTTCGTCCAGCAGGATGCAGCGCGGGTCGAGCATGAGCACGCGGCCCAGTTCCACCAGCTTCTTCTGGCCGCCCGACAACCCGCCGGCCGGCACGTCGCGCACGCGCGCCAGGTTCAGGAACTGCAGGATGCCGTCGGCCTTGGCGGCCAACTGCGGCTCGTGCGCGCGCAGGCCGCGGGTCTGGAAGAAGGCGTTCACCAGCCGTTCGCCTTGCGGGTTGGCGGCTGCGGCCATGAGGTTCTCGTGCACCGTCAGGCTCTTGAACTCCCGCGGGATCTGGAAGGTGCGCACGAGGCCCATGCGCGCGCGCCGGTACGGCGGCATGCGGGTGATGTCCTGCCCATCGAACGTGATGCGCCCGAGGTCGGCCGGCTGCTGGCCCGCGATGGCCGCGAACAGCGTGCTCTTGCCTGCGCCGTTGGTGCCGGCGATGCCCAGGATCTCCCGTTCGGCCAGTTGCAGCGAGACGCCGTCCACGGCCTTGAAGCCGCCGAACAGCCGGGTCACGGCTTCCACTTTGAGCATGCTCATTTCGCCTTGCCTCCGAACAGGCCATGGGGCCGGTAGAGCGTCACCAGGATCAGCGCCAGCCCCACGGCCGCCAGCCGCAGGCTCGCCATGCCCACCTCCGACACGCCGGGCACCCAGTCCTTGGCGAAGCGCGAGCCTTCGAGGAAGACCATCAGCAGCAGCGAGCCGAACATGGCGCCGCGCACCGAGCCCGACCCGCCCATGACGAGCCCCATCCACACATAGAAGGTGATGAGCGGTATGAACTGCTCCGGCGTGATGAACGTGATGAAGTGCGCGTAGAACGCGCCCGCCACGCCGGCCAGCGCCGCCCCCAGCATGAACACCTGCACCTTGAAGCGCGCCGGGTCCTTGCCCAGCGCCGACAGCGCGGCCTCGTCGTCGCCGATGGCCTTGAGCAGGCGGCCGAAGGGGCTGCGCGTGAGCCGCACCGTGCCCCAGCACACCCCGCCCACGATCACGGCCAGCACCGTGAAGATGGCCACGTCGGACATGCCGCCGCCCCACCCCGCGAACAGCTTCGGCAGGCCCGGCAGGCCCTGCACGCCCTTCGTCAGCCAGCTTTCCTGCTGGATGGTGATGCGCACCGCCTCGGAGAAGCCGAGCGTGACGATGGCCAGGTAGTCGTCGCGCAGCCGCAGCGACAGCAGGCCGATGGGCAGCGCCAGCAGGCCCGACAGCACGCCCGCCGCGATGAAGCACACCACCAGCGGAACGCCCTGGAGCGACAGCAGCCCCGAGGTGTAGGCACCCACCGCGAAGAACGCCACCACGCCGAAATTCACGAGCCGGGTCAACCCGAACTGCAGGTTCAGCCCCAGCGCCAGCAGGCAGTAGATGAGCGCGACGATGCCGATGGCACAGAGATAAGCAATCATGGATCGGCCCCCTTCAGCGCACCAGTTGCACGCGGCCCAGGATGCCGGCAGGGCGCAACAGCAGCACCAGCGCCAGCACCACGAACGACAGCACGAGCTTGTACGACGGCCCGAGCAGCGGCACCGACAGCTCCTGCACCACGCACAGCAGCAACGCGCCCAGCACCGCCCCCAGCGGGCTGCCGATGCCCCCCAGCACCATCGCGGCGAATGCGGGGATCAGGCTCTCCCATCCCATCTCGGGCGTGACGATGGCTTTCATCCCCAGCAGCACCCCGCCGATGGAAGACAGCGCGCCCACCAGCAGCCACAGGCACAGCATGAGACCCCCGGCGCGGATGCCGCTGGCGCGCGCCAGGTCGGCGCTGTCGGCCACGGCCCGCAGCTGGCGGCCGAAGCTGGTGCGGTAGATCAGCACGAACACCACCGCGAGGCAGGCCGCAGCGATGGCCGCGATGAGCAGGTCGGTGGGCAGGATGCGGATGCCGCCGAAGTTCCACGCGCGCACCAGCGGCATGTCGAAGGTGCGCTGGTCGTGCCCGGCAAAGAACGAGATCAGGCTGCGCAACAGGAAGCCCAGCCCGATGGCCGCCAGCATGGAGGCCACCATGGGCCGCCCCACCAGCTTGCGGAAGATCAGCTGGTACGACCCGGCCGAAACGGCGGCCGTGACGGCCACGCTCGCCAGCGCCGCCAGCCAGAGCGGCACGCCGCCCAGCATCTGCACGGCCACGGCCGCATAGGCGCCGGTGGTGAGCAGGTCGCCGGTGGCCGCATTGGGGAAGCGGTTGACGCCCATCACCAGCGTCATGGCCAGCGCGGGCAACGCCACCACCAGGCCTTCGATCAATCCATTGATCAACAGGTTTGCGAAATCGATCCAGGTCATTGCGTCATCTCGTGCAGGTCCCGCCTTGGCAAATGAAGGCCGAAGGCGCCGCCACCGCGGCCGCCCTCGGCATGCGCGATCACATCGTGATCGACACCACGTCGCGGCGCACCAGCTGGCCCTTCTCGATGACGAACACGCCGAAATCGGGCGTGGCGTCGCCGAACTTGTCGAAGTCCAGCTTGCTGGAGGCGCCCTCGTAGTTCACCTTGGCCTTCTTGCCGAGCTGCGCCTTGCCCTCGGCGAACGAATACACGGCGGTGCCGGGCGCGTTGGAGACTTCGCGCAGCTTGGCGTTGACCTGCTCCACCGTGGCCTTGGGGCCGGCCGCTTCCATGGCCAGCGCGAGCGAGATCACCATGTCGTAGGCCATGGCGGCATAGATGTTGGTGGAGGCCGGCTTGCCGGTGGCCTTGGTGAAGGCCGCGTCGAACTGCGCATACGAGGTGCTCTTCTCGTTGGAGACGGTCTCCACCGAGATGATGCCCTCGCACACCTCCGGGCCCAGGGCCTTCACCAGATCGGGATTGGCGGCCCAGCCGGGGATGACCCACTTGTTGTCCGCACCGGACTGGAACCATTCGCGCAGGATGATGGTGGTGTCGGGCAGGTAGGAGCCCATCACGATCACGTCGGGCTTGGCCGCCAGGATCTTCTGCAGTTCGCTGCGGTAGCTCGGGCGGCTGGGCTCGTACGTGACGTGCGCCGCCACCTTGCCGCCGCGCTTCTCCCACACCCGCGTGAAGCCTTCCACGTTGCCCAGGCCCGAGGCGTTGTTGAACGCCATGGTGGCCGGGCGCTTGAAGCCGCGCTTGGTGCAGATCTCGGCGAACGCCGCGCCGAAGCGGTCGTTGGTGGCCTGGAAGCGCCACACCAGGTCCTTGGTGTCCAGCGTGGAGATGGCCGGCGCACCCGAGACGTTCATCTGGATGATGCCCGCCGCGTCGGTGAGCGGCATCACGGCGAGCGTCACGCCCGAGGCCCAGGTGCCCAGCACGGCCTGCACCTTGTTCACCTCGATGAGCTTCTTGGCGGCCAGCACCGCCGCATCGGGCTTGGTCTGGTCGTCCTCGGTGAAGAGTTCGAGCTTGCGCCCGCCCGCGCCGCCGGCCGCATTCACTTCGTCCACCGCGAGGCGGATGGCCTGTTGCATGCCCGGGCCGTAGGGGCTTCCCGCGCCGGTGATGGGCGTGAGCGAGCCGATGCGGAACACCTCGCCCTGCTGGCTGAAGCCGATGGAGGGAAGGCACTGCAGGGCCGCTGCGGCGCCGCCGAGCTTGACGAAATTTCTACGTTGCATGGTGGTCTCCGGTCAGATCAGGTCAGGTCGAGGGGGGGGGGGGTGGATATCAGAGCGTGTTTTTCACGAAGGCGCCGTCCTTGACGATGGCGCGGATGCGCTCGCCCTGGTTCAGCAGGCAGGCGATGTCGGTGAGCGGGTTGCCGTCCACCAGCAGCAGATCGGCGATGGCGCCGGGCGTGATTTCGCCCAGCTGGCCCTGCTGGCCCAGGATCTCCGCACCGATCAGCGTGGCCTGCTGCAGCACCGGCCCGTTGCCCAGCACGTCCGCGCGCAGGCGCAGTTCGTCGGCCTGCAGGTAGTGGGTTTCGGCCAGCAGGTCGCTGCCCAGGCCCATCTTCACGCCGGCCTTGGCCAGGATCTCGATGGCCTGCCGGCCCTGCCCGCGCACCGACTCGATCTTGGCGATGGAGACGGCCGGCAGGCCGTAGCGCTCGCCCTCGCTGGCCAGGCCCTCGTAGGTGATGAGCGTGGGCACCATGAAGGCGCCGGCCTCGGCCATCAGGTCGGCCGTCGCAGCATCCACCAGGTTGCCGTGCTCGATGGTGCGCACACCGCAGCGCACCGCGCGGGCGATGGCGCGCGGCGTGTAGGCATGCGCCATCACGTAGGTGTTGGCGTTGGAGGCTTCCTCGACGATGGCGCGCAGCTCGGCCTCGGAATAGCCCAGGTTGTTGATCGGGTCGTTGGGCGAGGCCACGCCACCGGAGGCCATGACCTTGATCTGCGTCGCGCCCTTGAGGATTTCCTCGCGCACCGCCAGGCGGCAGGCATCCACGCCATCGACCACGCGGCCGATGTTGCCCAGCTTGTAGGCGCACGAACACACGTCCAGGTCGTCGTTGCGCTGGCGGAAGTCCGCATGGCCGCCGGTCTGCGACAGCGCCTTGCCCGCGGGGAAGATGCGCGGGCCCTGCACCAGTCCCGTGCGCACCGCTTCGGCGAGCGACCAGTCCGCCCCACCCGCATCGCGCACCGAGGTGAAGCCCCGGTCGAGCATGCCCCGCATGATGGGCAGCGAGCGCAGCATGGTGAACACGTTCGGCATCTTCGCCACCGTGCCCAGGTTGAACGACGACGCCACCACGTGCACGTGGCAATCGATCAGGCCGGGCATGAGCGTCATGCCCTTCGCGTCGATCGACGTGGCACCCTCGGGCGCCTGCAGTCCGGCGCCCACGGCGGCGATGCGCCCGCCCTCCACCAGGACCGAGAGGCCGGGGCGCAGGGTGAGCGTGTGCACGTCCAGGACGTGGCTGTTTTCGATCAGCAGGGAGGTCATGCGGCAGGGCGTTGGAACGAGGCGGCGGTTCTTAAATACTCATGGGGTTGGCTGCAGCGCTGTGCTGCGGGCAACCCCGTCCCGGATTCGGTGCACGGCACCGTTTCCGAGCGAGAAAACTGACTTACGGGTGTCATCGAGTGCATTTATCGGGCCAATCCTGTCCTGCCGCAATGCCTAAAATCTCACCATCCCATGACCAGTGCTCATACCTCCTATGCGCCGCCTCTGTCCCACGATTTCCGAATTGAACGCTTTCCACTCCGCGGCAAAACACCTCGCGTTCACGATGGCCGCGCGCGAACTGTGCGTGACGCAGAGCGCCATCAGCCGCCATATCGCATCGCTGGAGGACTACCTGGGCCAGAAGCTCTTCATCCGCAAGGCGAACGGACTGGAGCTGACCGATGCGGGCGCCACCTACCTGAACGCCACGCGGCCGGCGATGGCGGCGCTGGAATCGGCCACCGCGCAGCTCATGTCCTATGGGGGCAGCGGCGGCGCGCTCAACTTCTCGGTGCCGCCCACCTTCGCGGCGCAGTGGCTGTTCCCCCGGCTGGGGCACTTCAAGCGCACGCTGCCGCAGGTGTCGCTCAACTTCGTCCGCTACCAGCACGCGCACGATTTCGCGGTGCCGCACGAGTTCGACGCGGCCATCCAGTACGGGTACGGCAACTGGCCCAGCGCCAACGCGCGCTACCTGATCGGCAAGGAAACCAGCATCGTCTGCAGCCCGCAGCTGCGCGATGCGCTGCCGCTGCGCACCCCGCAGGATTTGCAGCACGCCACCTTGCTGCAGCACATCGAGGTGCCGCTCGCCTGGCACGACTGGATGCAGGCGCACCAGTGCGACACCAGCGGCAGCCGCTTCGGGCCGGGCTTCAACCTCTATTCGCTCATCATCCGCGCGGCGGTGTCGGGCTTCGGCGTGGGCATCGTCCCCACCTGCCTCGTGGAAGACGAACTGCAGGCCGGCTCGTTGGTGGAGCCGCTCGGGCGGCGGTTCGAAAGCCCGCTGGGCTACTACCTGTGCGCGCCCACCGCCCGCACCAATCTCTCGGTGTACCGCTTGGTGAGCGGCTGGCTGGAGCACTGCTGCAACCATGCGGCGGGCACCGATCCGGGCGTGGGCGCAGCGCCTGCGGCCGGCTGCATCTTCTGCGCAGACTGGCCGCCGGGGGCGCATTGAACGCGGCCTTCAGGCCCGTCGCGCGATTCGCAATCAGGGCCACCCCTTCGCTCGAAGGCGCCTCGCCCCCGAGCCGCCAGGGGCTGCAGGCTCAGCCGAACAGCCCCTTGTGCTGGTCGCGCAGCAGGTTCTTCTGCACCTTGCCCATGGTGTTGCGCGGCAGCTCGGGGGTGACGAAGCAGCGCTTGGGCACCTTGAAGTTGGCGAGCCGCGCCTTGAGCGCGGCGACGATCGCATCGCCGTCGAGCTGCGCGCCCGGCTTGGGGATGACCACCGCCACGCCCACCTCGCCGAAGTCCGGGTGCGGCACGCCCACCAGCGCGCTTTCCGCCACGCCGGGCATGTCGTTGATGTAGCCCTCCACCTCGGCCGGGTAGACGTTGTAGCCGCCCGAGATGATGAGGTCCTTGCTGCGCCCCACGATGTGCACGTAGCCGCGCGCATCGGTGCGGCCCACGTCGCCGGTCTTGAACCAGCGGCCGCCCTGCGCGTCGGTGGCGAACTCCTCCTTCGTCTTCTCGGGCATGCGCCAGTAGCCCTGGAACACGTTCGGCCCCTGCACCTGGATGTTGCCGATCTCCTCGGCGGGAACGGGCTCGCCGGCATCGTCCACCACGCGCAGGCCCACGCCGGGCAGCGGGAAGCCGACGGTGCCGCCGCGGCGCTCGTCCTGGCCGCCGTGCCGCGCATCGGCGGCGTACGGGTTGGAGGTGAGCATGATCGTCTCGCTCATGCCGTAGCGCTCCAGGATGGTGTGGCCCGTGCGCTCCTGCCATTCCTTGAAGGTCTCGATCAGCAGCGGCGCGGAGCCGGCCACGAAGAGGCGCATGCGGGCCGTGGTCTCGCGGTTCAGCGCGGGCTCGGCCAGCAGCCGCACGTAGAGCGTGGGCACGCCCATGAACACGGTGGCGCGCGGCATGGCCGCGAGCACGGCCTTCGGGTCGAACTTCGAGAACCAGACCATCGGGCTGCCGTTGATGAGCGCGCCGTGGATCGCCACGAACAGGCCGTGCACGTGGAAGATGGGCAGCGCATGGATCAGCACGTCGCCGGGCTTCCAGCCCCAGTAGTCCTTGAGCACCCGCGCATTCGACAGCAGGTTGCCGTGCGTGAGCATGGCGCCCTTGCTGCGGCCCGTGGTGCCGCTCGTGTAGAGGATGGCGGCCAGGTCGCCCGCGGTGCGCTCCACGGGCTCGTGCACGCTGGAGTGGTGCGTCGCGCGCTCCAGCAGCGTGCCCGTGCGGTCGTCGCCCAGCGTGAACACGTGCGTGGTGCCGGCCGTGAAGGCGATCTTGGAGACCCAGCCGAAGTTGGCCGGCGTGCACACCACCACCGCCGGCTCGGCATTGCCGATGAAGTATTCGATCTCGGCGCTCTGGTAGGCCGTGTTGAGCGGCAGGAAGACGAAGCCCGCGCGCAGCGTGGCGAGGTAGAGCAGCATGGCTTCGACCGACTTCTCCACCTGCACGGCAATGCGGCTGCCCTCGGGCAGGTGCAGCGAGGCCAGCAGGTTGGCGATGCGCGCGCTGGCGTGCTCCAGATCGGCCCAGCGGTAGTGCAGCGGCGTGCCGTCGGGCGCGGAGGTCTCGACGGCCGTGGCGTCCAGGTCGGCCGGGAAGGCCGCGCGCAGGGCGCTGTAGAGGTTCACGGATTCCGCCGGGGCCGGGCCGGAGGCCAGGCCGGGGGTTGGGGCGAGCGCGTGGGAGGGCTGGGTGGACATATCGGGATCGTCAGGCAATGGAAATGGAAATGGAAAGGACCGGAGGGCAGCGCCGCGTCAGAACCGCGGGGGCCGCTTCTCCAGAAAGGCGGCGATGCCCTCGCGGTGCTCCGCGCTGCGGGCATAGCCATACGGATCGAAACCGGGCGCCGCCCGGTTTGCTACATTATCTATAGCAAACTTTTCAATGGATTCGGCGGCATGGAGGCCAAAAGGCACTGAAATGCGCTGGCAGGCGCGCAGGGTCTGCTTGTTCAGGCGCGCGGCCTGCGGGGCCAGCGCCGTGATGCGCGCGGCACTGGCGGCGGCCGCATCGGCCAGTTGGTCGTCCGGCACCGCCTGCGCGAGGAAGCCCTGGGCCGCGAGCGCTTCGGCGCCCACGGTGGCGGCCTCCAGCAGCATGCGCCGCGCCAGCGCATCGCCCACCGCCTGCGCGACCAGCGCGGCCTCGCGCGGGGCCATCGGGAAACCCAGCCGCGCGATGGGCGCCCCGAAGCGCGCCGACGCCGCGGCGAAGCGCACGTCGCAGCAGGCCGCGATCTCCACGCCCGCCCCCATGCAGGCGCCGCGGATGGCCGCCACGATGGGCACGTCGCATTCGAGCATCGCCGACAGGCCGCCCCACACGTCGTTCTCATGGAAGTCGCGCAGGCTGGCAGGGTCGAACCGGAAGCCCGGGTACTCGGAAATGTCGCCGCCCGCGCAGAAGGCCTCGCCCTCGCCCGCGACCAGCACGCAGCGCGCCGCCGGGCTCGCATGGATGCGCTGGAACACCGCGCGCAGATCCCGCCACATCCCGCGCGACATCGCATTGAGCCGCCCCGGATGCCGCAGCGTGACCCGCACGATGCCGTCTCCCCCGCTCTCCGGCCAGGCCACCCCGATCTCACCCCCCGCCATGCAAAGTCCTTTCCTGCACCATCCCAAACCACCACTCTCTTATAACCAACCGCCACGCCAGCAGAAGCGTGAACTGCCATGGCGCCACCCGTCCGATGGCCGCGGAGCAGGCCAAGCCCGCAGACGCCGTGGAACCGGCTCCGCCGGGCCACCGGCGTCGTCCCCCCCCTCCCGCGCGAAGCGCGAGAAAAGGGGGAAAGGCGCGCAGCGCCTCAGGGGGGTTTACTCCAGCTTTGCTCCCGAAGCCTTCACCACCTGCGCCCAGCGCTTCACCTCCGAGCCCACCATGGTGCCGAACTGCGCCTGCGTAAGCCCGCCGTAGTCGGCGCCATTCTTCGCCCAGACCGCCTTGATCTCGTCGGCCGCGCCGATGCGGCGCACCTCCTCGACGATGCGGGCCTGCATCTCCGGCGGGGTGCCCTTGGGCGCCCAGAGGCCATACCACGTGGTCACGGTGTAGTCCGGCAGGCCCACCTCGGCCGCGCAGGGTACGTCGGGAAAGGCCGGGTTGCGGCGCGCGCCCGAGACCATCAGCGCCTTGATGCGGCCGCCCTTGATGTGCGCGGCCGACGAACCCAGGCCGTCGAACATCATGTCCACATTGCCGCCGATGAGGTCCTGCAGCGCGGGGCCCGCGCCGCGGTAGGGGATGTGCGTGATGAAGGTGTTGGTCTGCAGCTTGAACAGCTCGCCCGCGAGGTGGTGCGAGGTGCCGGAGCCGGCCGAGGCGTAGTTCAGCTTGGCCGGGTTGCGGCGCACGTGGTCGAGGAACTGCGGGAACGCGGGCGCCTGCACGGTGCGCGGGTTCACCACCAGCACCTGCGGCACGTTGGCCAGCAGGGCGAGCGGGACGAAGTCGCGCTCGAGGTCGTAGTCCAGCCGCGGGTACATCGAGGGCGCGATCACGTGGTGCGTGCCGCCCATGAAGAGCGTGTAGCCGTCGGGCGCGGCCTTGGCCGCGAAGCTCGCGCCCACCGTGCCGCCCGCGCCGCCGCGGTTGTCGATCACCAGCGTCTTGCCGGTGGATTTGGCGAACTGCGCCGCGAACGGCCGCGCGAACGCATCGGTGCCGCCGCCGGCCGGGAACGGCACCACCAGCGTCACCGGCTTGGCGGGCCACGGGTCGTTGGCGAAGGCGCGGCCGGTGGCGAGCGCAAGGCCCGTGGCGGCGGCGCCGCGCAGCATGGCGCGCCGGCGCAGCCATTCGCCGTGGGGGCTGCTGTCGAAGTGGAAAGGCATCGGTCTTGTCTCCTGTCGTCGTTGTGGTGAAGTGGCATTGCGCACCGCCTGGGCAGCGCGCCGCCGGGGACACTCTGGTTTATTCCGGTTCCGAACTTCCTGCGCGGGCCGTGGCCGCCGGGGCCCTGCCGCACGCCTGCCCGCCCGCCCGCCGCGCCCCGCCGCTCAATCGCGGCACAGGCTCTCGATGTCTCCCGACACCGGCACGCGGCCCTGGGCCAGCAGGCCCCGGTGCTTGTCGATGCGCTTCAGGTCGTAGAGGTAATTCACCATGAGGCCGAAGGACTGCTTCTGCCCCTTCGAGGAAGGGTCGCCCGCCCAGTTGAGCCGCTCCACGCGCGCGCCGTTGCCGAGGTGAAAGCGCGCCACCGCGTCCACCGGCCGGCCCTCCTGCAGCTCGCGGCCCAGGTAGCGCGCCGCGCACTGCAGCAGCCACTGGCGCAGCGGCGATTTCACGGGCAGGTCCAGCGCCTTCTCGGCGGCGGCCAGCACGTGCGTGGCCTGCGGGGGCTCGAAGCCCACGGCACGGCCGAGTTCGGCGCGGCGCTTGTCGTCCAGGGCATCGAGCATGCCCGCGCAGTGCTTGCCGAACCATGCGCGGAAACCCGGTATGGGCGAGAGCGTGGCGAAGGTCCGCAGCCGCGGGAACTCGGCAGAGAGCGTCTCCGCGACGTGCTTGATGAGCGAATCGCCGAAGCTCACTCCGCGCAGGCCCGTCTGCGTGTTGCTGATCGAATAGAAGATCGCCGTGTTGGCGCGCTCGATGTCCAGCGGCTCGGCGCTCTCGTCGAGCAGCGGCGTGATGCTGCCGGAGATCTCGTTCACGAGCGCCACTTCCACGAAGATGAGCGGCTCGCCCGGCAGGCGCGGATGGAAGAAGCCGTAGCAGCGGCGGTCGCTGCGCACCCGGTTCTTCAGGTCGGACCAGCTTCGGATGTCGTGCACGGCCTCGTACTTGATGAGCTTTTCCAGCAGCGAGGCGGGCGAGTCCCACGACAGCCGCTGCAGCTCCAGGAAGGCCACGTCGAACCAGGTGGAAAAGAGCTGCTCCAGTTCCGCGTCGAGCGGCAGCAGCCGCTTGTCGCCCTTGAGCAGCGGCAGCAGCTCGGCCCGCATGTCCACGAGAAAGCGCATGCCCTGCGGGAACACCGCGAAGCGCTGCAGCAGCCGCGTGCGCGGCGAGGACAGCGCGCGCCGCAGATGCACTTCGGCATGGGCTTCGTCGGCGGTGCCGGCCGCCGCCTCGTAGCGCTTCTGGGCCGACTTGAAGCGGGTGGCGTCGGGCGCGAACTGCTCGCACATGAGCAGCCACATGTCGCGGCGCTCTTCCGGCTCGGCCGCGGCATACCAGGCCGCCACGGCCTCGGCGCGGCGCCCGCCCTCGACCTCGCTCACCTGGGTGGCCGCCACTTCCTGCAGGTCGGCCAGCAGGCGGCGCAGCGCGCGCGGCGACAGGGCCTCCTTGCCGCGCCGCAGCGTGGCGGCCAGCCGCTCGTGCGTGGAGCGCGGCGGCGCCGGCTTGGGCGCTGCGGCGGCGGCCGGTGCCGCGGGCTTGGCCCCGCCGCCGGGATCGCCTGCGGCATCAAGGTTCTGCGTGTCGGCAGGGCGCAGTCGCGAGACGCTGCGCGTGATCCATCCGGAAGCGGCATTCATGGGGCGATCCTGGAGTGTTGGTGGCGGGCGATGTCGCGCAGCGCCACGCGCTGCGCGAGAAGGTGGGAACGCATGGCCTGCTCGGCGGCCTCGGCATCGCCGCGCTGCAGCGCCGCGAACACGGCCAGGTGCTCGGCCAGGCTCTGCTGCAGCCGGCCCGGCTTGTGCAGCTGCTGCAGCCGCGCGAGCCGCAGGATCTTGCGCAGGTCGCCGATCGCCTGGGCGAGCCAGCGGTTGTCGGCCAGCACGATGAAGGCCTCATGGATGGCGTGGTTGGCGGCGTAGTACTCGGCGATGCGTCCCGCGGCGGCGTGCTCGCGCAGGCGCTGGTGGAGCACCTCCAGCGCGGCCACGTCGGCCATGCCGGCGCGCTCGGTCGCCTCGTGCGCGGCGCGGCCTTCGAGCAGCGCGATCACCGGAAAGATGTCGTCGAGGTCGCGCTCGGTCACCTCGGCCACGAAGCAGCCGCGGCGCGGTTCGTGGCGCAGCAGGCCCTCGGCCACCAGCACCTTGAGCGCCTCGCGCAACGGCGTGCGCGAGATCGAGAGCCGCTCGCACAGCGCCGCCTCGTCCAGCAGGCTGCCGGGGGCCCATTCGCCCGCGAAGATCGATTCGCGCAGGCGCTCGGCCACATTGGCGTGCAGCGAAACAGTGGGAACGCGCATGAGGGGCCGGCCTGCCTTTCTGCGAACCGCGGGGAAGGAACGATGCAAGCCACGAAGACCCATGGCATTGCATAATTTTCTGTAATTATGAAGACCTGCAAGCCATAACGGAGATCGGGGTTTTACCGGGTGGCCCTCGGAAGCCTGGTTTTCGCGCGGCATCTGCGCGGCGGCGCAGCAGGGATGCCGGATGCGGGCGTGCAACGCACGGGCGATCCGGCACCGCCGCGGCCGGGCATCTCCGGCGGCAAATCGTCGCGCAGCCCCGCCCCGGGGCAGCCGGCCACGGGGGGCGGAACCAGGCCCGTGGGCCTACCGCGACAGCACCGGCGCCGGCGGCTGGCGCCGCGCCCAGGCCCAGAGCAGCGCCCCTGCCACGATCATGGGCACGCAGAGCCACTGGCCCATGCTCATGCCCAGCGACAGGATGCCCAGGAAGGCATCGGGCTCGCGGAAATATTCCGCGATGAAGCGGAACACGCCATAGCCCACGAGGAACGCGGCGGCCACCTCGCCCTGCCGGCGCTCGCGGCGCGCATAGAGCCACAGCAGCACGAAGAGCAGCAGGCCTTCCATCAGGAACTGGTAGACCTGCGAGGGATGGCGCGGCAGCATCGAGCCGCTTTGCGGAAACACCATGCCCCAGGGCAGCGACGGGTCGGAGAAACGCCCCCACAGCTCGCCGTTGATGAAGTTGCCCACACGCCCGGCCGCCAGGCCGGTGGGCACGCAGGGCGCCACGAAATCCGCCACCTGCAGCCACGGCCGGCGGCGCGACCGCGCGAACCACACCATCGACAGGATCACGCCCAGCAGGCCGCCGTGGAAGCTCATGCCGCCTTGCCAGATGTAGAAGATCTCCAGCGGGTGCGAGAGGTAGTAGCCCGGCTTGTAGAACAGGCAGTAGCCCAGGCGCCCGCCCGCCACCACGCCCAGCACGCCCAGGAAGAGGATGTCCTCCACGTCCTTTCGGCTCCAGGCCTGCGCCCCGGTGAGCGAGGCATAGGGCTCGTGCCGCAGCCGGCGCGTGCCCAGGAACATGAAGAGGCCGAACGCGGCCAAGTACGTGAGGCCGTACCAGTGGATGGCCAGCGGCCCGATTTGCAGGGCGACGGGATCGATTTGGGGATAGACGAGCATGGTGGCCGGTATTGTGCCCGCCGCGCGGGCACCGGCCGGAGCGCAGGCCAGTGCGTGGAGGCTCCGGATGCGCAGACCGCCGCCCGACCCGGCATACCATGCCCCTGCCCCGCCCTTCGCCCCAACCCAGAGAGGCCATCCATGTCCTTGCGCGCCGCTTCCCCCGCACTGCTCGCTGCCTTGCTGTTCGGCGCCAGCACGCCCCTCGCGAAACTGCTGGTCGGCGACATGCCGCCCCTGCTGCTCGCGGGGCTGCTGTACCTCGGCAGCGGCCTCGGGCTGGGCGTGATCCTGTGCCTGCGCGTGGCGCGCGGCGGTCCGGAGGCGCGCTCGGCGATGGCCGTCCCGGCGCCAGAGTGGCCGTGGCTGGCCGGGGCCATCCTCTTCGGCGGCATGCTCGGCCCGGCCCTGCTGATGGCAGGGCTGGCCCGGACTTCGGGCGCGACCGCGTCGCTGCTGCTCAATGTCGAGGGGGTGATGACGGCCGTGATCGCATGGTGGGTCTTCAAGGAGAACGCCGACCGCGACGTGGTGCTGGGCATGGCGGCCATCGTCGCCGGCGGGGTCCTGCTGTCGTGGGAGCCCGGCGGCGCCACTGCATCGGCGGGCGCCCTGCTGGTGGTGGCCGCGTGCCTGTGCTGGGGTATCGACAACAACCTGACGCGGAAGGTATCGACGCACGACGCGGCATTCATCGCCTGCTGCAAGGGATTGCTGGCAGGCTTGTGCAACACGGCCTTGGCCCTGTCCATGGGAAGCGACCTGCCGGCGTGGAGCGCCGTCGGCGCCAGCATGGGGGTCGGCTTCATCGGCTACGGGCTCAGCCTGACGCTGTTCGTGGTCGGGCTGCGCACGTTGGGGACCGCGCGAACGGGCGCCTATTTCTCGGTGGCTCCGCTGCTGGGCGTGGCGATCTCCCTGGCGATCTGGCGAGAGGCCCCGACCGCCACCTTCTGGGCCGCCGCCCTCCTGATGGCACTGGGCCTCTGGCTGCACCTGCGCGAGCGGCACGAGCACGAGCACACCCACGAGGAACTCGATCACAGCCACCGGCACGTGCACGACGAACACCACCAGCACCCACATGCCGTCGCCCCCGCAGGCGATGGGCCGCACAGCCACCCGCACCGGCACGCGAGGCTGACGCACCGGCACCCGCACTACCCGGACATCCACCACCGGCACGGACACTGACCGCCGGGCCCTGCGGCGCCGCAGGCCAGCGCCGAACCGGGACGGGGCGAGCGCGGCGACGCAACCCCGTGCCTGCTACAAAAAACTGGAACGCCCGCACACGGCGCACCCCGGGCAGCACAGGGACGGCATAATTGATAACGGTTCTCATTATTTTTCCGGAACCGTTCTCTTTCCCTCCACCCACCCGTGCATACCCTCTACCAGGACCACCATCCCTGGCTGCAAAGCCTGCTCCGCAAGCGCGTGGGCAACCGCGACGATGCGGCCGACCTGGCGCAGGACACGTTCGTGCGGGTGCTGCGCTCGTCCGTGCCGCTGGAGGACATCCGCGAGCCGCAGCATTACCTGGCCACGGTGGCGCGGGGCCTGGTGGCCGATTTCTTCCGGCGCCGCACGCTGGAGCAGGCCTACCTCGACTACCTGACCACGCTACCCGAAGCGCTGGCCCCCTCGCCCGAGGAGCAGGCCCAGCACCAGCAGGCGCTCTGCGCGCTCGACCGCACCCTGCACGGCCTGCCGCCCAAGGTGCGCGCCGCGTTCGTGCTGGCGCACTACGAAGAGCTGACCTATCCCGAGATCGCCGAGCGCCTGGGCGTGTCGCTGCGCACGGTGAGCAACTACCTAACGCGGGCCATGGAACATTGCTGCCTGGCCCTGGCGTGACCCC
Organism: Paracidovorax konjaci; assembly: GCF_900112675.1. Lineage (GTDB taxonomy): Bacteria > Pseudomonadota > Gammaproteobacteria > Burkholderiales > Burkholderiaceae_C > Paracidovorax > Paracidovorax konjaci. The sequence continues at coordinate 67,070 of NZ_FOMQ01000011.1, forward strand.
TCCTCCGCCGGAACCCGCCACGCCCCCGGACCACGGCACCGACGACCGCCGTGCGCTGCGCGAGGCGGCTGCCTGGCACACGCGCCTGCGCGAAGGCGCCGGCCCCGCCGACACGCGGGAATGGCAGCGCTGGCATGCCGCCCACCCCGCGCACCAGCGCGCCTGGGAGCGCGTGCAGGCCGTGAGCGCGCAACTGGCGCGGATCCCCGCGCCGCTCGCGCGGCAGGCACTGGGCACGCCCGCCGTGGCCGACGGCGCGCGGCGCAGCCTGCTGCGCGGCACGGGCGCCGTGCTGGGCGCGGGCGCCGCGGCCTGGGTGGGCTGGAGCGCCCTGCCCTGGCGCGAGTGGCAGGCCACGCACCGCACGGCCCGCGGCGAGCGCCGCGCGCTGCCCCTGCCCGACGGCTCCGAGCTGGCGCTGGACACGGCCACCGCGGTGGACGTCGCCTTCGATGCCGAGGCCCGGGAGCTGCGCCTGCATGCGGGCCGCATCCTCGTGGCGACGCATGCCGACCCGATGCGCCGCCCGTTCCGCGTGCGCACGCCGCAGGGCGAGGTGCTGGCGCTGGGCACGCGCTTTTCCGTGCAGGCCGATGGCGGCACGACGCGCGTGGCCGTGCAGGAGAAGGCGGTGCGCCTGCTGCCCGCGCACGGCGCGCCCGCCGAACTGGGCGCCGGCCAGCAGGCCACGTTCACCGCCATGGGGGCCGGCCCCGCCGCGCCCGCGGACCTGTCGGCGGCCAGTTGGCGCGACGGCGGACTGATCGCGCTCGACATGCCGCTGGGCCGGCTGGTGGACGAGCTGGCCCGCTACCGGCCCGGCCTGCTGCTCTGCGCGCCGGAAGTCGCCGCGCTGCGCGTGTCCGGCGCCTTCCCGCTGGACGACACCGATCGCGCCCTGGCGGCGCTGGCGGCATCCTTCCCGGTGCAGGTGCGCTACCGGACGCGCTACTGGGTGCGCGTGGAACCCGCTTGACCCCGACTCTTTTGCTATTAAATAGATAGCAAACTATTGAATGGATCCGGCGGCATGGAGGCAAAAACACCCATGAACCCGCTGGACCGGCCCGAAAAAAATCCGGATCGCCTTGCAGGTTCGGCCCCGCTCGTACGGCTTACCGGGTGAAACCACTGCACCGCCCCATCGCCGACGCCACCCTTCCCCCGCCCACCTGCCGGTTCCCGAACCCATGCCCCGTCCGACCCGCCGCCGCGCCGCCTTCGCGCCTGCGCCCGCCGTGCCTGCGCCGCACCCGCCGCGGGCTGGCCGCGCTGCGCTGCTGCGTTGCGCAGCCGCGGCGCTGATCGCCCTGCCCGCCGCGCCGGCCCTGCCGGCGCCGGCCGCAGAAGCCGCCCGGGAATCCGTGGCGTTCTCGGTCCCGGCCGGCCCGCTGGCCCAGGTGGTGGCCCAGACCGCGCACGCGGCCGGGGTGACGATCTCGTTCGATGCCGCGCCGCTGGCCGCGCTGCGCTCGCCCGGGCTGCAGGGCCGCTACAGCGTGGACGCGGGCTTCGCGCGGGTGCTGGAAGGCTCCGGCCTGCAGGCCGTGCGCGGCGCGCAGGGCACCTACACGCTCCGGGCCCTGGCCCCGGTGCGCGGCGCGCTCGCCCCGGACGCCACGGGCGCCGCAGCCACGCTCTCCACCGTCACCGTGAGCGCGCCCGCCCCGGGCGCGGCCGGAACAACCGCCGCCACCGAGCATTCGGGCTCGTACGCGGCCGCTGCCGTGGCGCTGTTCCCGGGACTGCAGGCCGCCCGCGGCATTCCGCAGCCCGTGGCGGTGGCCACGCGCCAGCTCATGGACGACCGGGCCCTGCGCGACCTGCACGACGTGCTGCGGCAAACGCCGGGCATCGCGGTGGACTACACCGACAGCGAGCGCGTGACGTACTGGTCGCGCGGCCACCAGATCGACATGCTGCAGGTGGACGGCCTGCCGCTGAGCCAGAACGCCTCCGCCTCCGTCTTCATCCAGCCCGATGCGGCGGCGCTCGACCGCGTGGAGGTCCTGCGCGGCGCCGCGGGCATGCTGCGCGGCGCGGGCAACCCGTCGGCCACCGTGAACCTGGTGCGCAAGCGCCCCACCGCGGATTTCCAGGCCTCGGCCGAACTGTCGCTGGGCTCGTGGGACCGGCAGCGCCTGCAGGCCGATGTCTCCGGCCCCCTCGGTGCCTCCGGCGCGGTGCGCGGCCGCGTCGTCGCGGTGGCGGACGACCGGCATTTTTTCCAGCAGGCCCGCTCGGAGCAGCGCCAGGGGCTCTACGGCGTGCTCGAAGCCGATCTGGCGCCCGGCACCACGTTCACCGCCAGCCTGCAGCACACCGCGCTGGACGCCACCGGCGCCTGGGGCGGCCTGCCGGCGAACACCGACGGTAGCCCGCTGCACCTGCCGCGCGGCACCTACCTGGGCACCGGCTGGAACCGGTGGGACCGCCACAACCAGCAGGCCTTCGCCGAACTGTCGCACCGCTGGAGCAACGGCTGGAACGCGCGCCTGGCCGCCGCGCACACGCGCCTGCGCACCGACGGTTTCAAGCAGACCTCGTTCTCCAGCGCCAGCGCCACCGATCCGTACCTCGTCAACGTCAGCACCTCCATCTACGGCGGCGATGCCAGCACACAGAACGCCATCGCCCTGGCTGCCAGCGGCCCGTTCGAGCTACTCGGGCGGCAGCACACGCTGGCCCTGGGCGCCGACACCCTGCGGCTGCGGACCGATGGCCCGAGCGGCCGCTGGGGCGTGGGCCCGCTCACCGGCATCGACCTGCGCGGCTGGGACCCCGCCGCGAGCTACCCCGAGCCCGCGGACGACGGCACCGGCAACCCGTTCACGGCCCAGGCGTCGCGCACGCGGCAGCACGGGGCCTACGCCATGGCGCGCCTGTCGCTCGCCGACCCGCTCACCGCCATCCTCGGCACCCGTTTGACCTGGTGGACGCACGCACTGCCCGCCGACCCGGCCGCCCGCTACGGCGTGAGCCGCAAGGCCACGCCGTATGCCGGCCTGGTGGCGGACTTCGCGGACGGCGTGAGCGCCTATGCGAGCTACAGCGAGATCTTCGCGCCGCAGAACGACCGCGACGCCTCCGGCCGCGCCATCGCGCCGGTGCGCGGGGAGGACTTCGAGGCCGGGCTGAAAGGCGAATTCCTGGGCGGGCGGCTGCAGGCCACGCTCTCGGCGTTCCGCATCCACCAGGTCGGCCGGGCCGAGGAGGACACGGGCGCCGGCAGCACGTGCGTGCCCGCCTCCGGCACCAGCGTGTGCTATCGCGCCGGCGGCAGGAGCCGCAGCGAGGGCTGGGAGCTGGAGGTGGCGGGCGAACCCGCCCCGCGCTGGCAGCTCGTGGCCGGCTACACCCAAACGCGCACGCGGATCCTGCGGGGCACCGATCCCGCGGTGGCCGGCCAGCCGCTGCGCAGCGTCGATCCGCGCCATGCCCTGCGGGTGTTCGCCACCCACCGCCTGCAGGGGCCGCTCCGGGGCTGGACCGTGGGCGGCGGCGCCCGCATCCAGAGCGATGCCTACGCCAGCGTGGGCAGCGCCATCGCACGCCAGGGCGGCCATGCGGTCTTCGACGCGATGCTGGCCTGGCGCATCGACCGCACGTATGCCGTGCAGCTCAACGTGAACAACCTTCTGGACAAGACCTACTACGCCAAGTTCTCGCCCAACAGCACCTACTTCAACAACTACTACGGCGACCCGCGCAACGTCGGGCTCTCGCTGCGCGCCACCTTCTGATGCGCATGCGAGGCCCTGCCGCGGGGGCCGTGCCGGCCCCCGCCACCGGTTCCGCTTTCCCTTCCTGCTTCTTTTCTCCTCAAAACCACCAGCCATGAACACCATGCACCGCTCTTCCCCCCGCACGGCGCCGCGCTTCGCGCCCACCCCGCTCGCCCGCGTGCTGCGCAGCTGCCTCGGCGCCAGCCTGGCCATCGCCGCCGCCGGCGCGGCCGCTCAGTCCACCGGCCGCACGGCGCTGGACGAAGTGGTCGTCTCCGAGCAGGCCGAGGCCATCGGCGGGCTGCAGAAGACCTACTCGGGCGGCCAGTTCGCGCGCGGCGGCAGCCTGGGCATCCTCGGCACGACCGACCTGATGAACGTGCCCTTCAGCACCACCAACTACACGTCCGAGCTGATCCAGAACCAGCAGGCGTTGAGCGTGGCCGACGTGGTGATGAACGACGCCTCGGTGCGCACGCTCACCTCGCGCGGCGGCTTCGGCGACGACTTCCAGATCCGCGGCTTCACCGTCTCCAACAGCGACATCAGCATGAACGGCCTGTTCGGCCTGGCCCCTTCCACGCGCGTGCCGCTGGAAATGATCGAGCGCGTGGAAGTGCTCAAGGGCCCGGGCGCGCTGGCCAACGGCGTGGGCCCCGGCGGCAGCGTGGGCGGCAGCATCAACGTGGTCACCAAGCGCGCGGCCGACACCCCGCTCACGCGCCTGACCGCCACCTACATGGGCAAGGCCGAATTCGGCACCCATCTGGACGTGGGCCGCCGCTTCGGCGAAGACAACCAGTGGGGCGTGCGCGTCAACGGCCTCGTGCGCGGCGGCGAAGGCAACATCGACGGCGGCAAGCAGGACCTGGCGCTCGGCTCCCTCGGCCTGGACTACGCGGGCACCCGCACGCGCTGGTCGCTGGACGCCTTCGCGACGCGCGGCGAAACCAAGGAATTCCGTCCCCAGACCAGCTTCGCCGGCACGGCGACCGCGGTGCCTGCCGTGCCCGACGCGCGGCTCAACTTCTACCCCGGCACGAAGCTGCAGGACAACGTGAAGACCGTCATGTCGCGCCTGGAGCACGACCTGAACGACAGCACCACCGTCTACGGCAGCGTGGGCTACACCGACCTCGACTACGAACAGACCTTCCCGAGCGGCCGCCCGAACGCCGCCGGGGCCTTCAACGTGTCGAACGCCTACTACGACCAATACACCCGATCCAAGGCCGCCGACGCCGGCCTGCGCACGCGCTTCGCCACGGGCGGCGTGAAGCACACGCTCGCGCTGGGCGTGAACTACCTGGACCAGGAAACGGGCTACTTCTATGCCACCTCGGCCACTTCCAGCCCTTCGAGCCTCTACAACCCCGCCCCGCTGCCGCCCATGACCGTGGCACGCGGCGCACCGGGCAAGAGTTCCGTCACCCGGCAGCACAGCATCGCCATCGCCGACACGGTGTCGTTCGCGAACGACCGCTTCCTGGTCACCCTGGGCCTGCGCGACCAGACCATGCAGCAGGACAACTACAACCCGGCCAGCGGCGCCGCCACGAGCCACTACAAGAAGAGCGCCGTCACGCCGCTCGCCGGCCTCGTGTTCAAGCCCGCGAAGAACATCTCGGTCTACACCAACTACACCGCCGGCCTCACGCGCGGCGCCACGGCCGGCGTGGACACCGCCAACGCCGGCGAGACCTTCGCGCCGCAGAAATCCAAGCAGCACGAAGTGGGCGTGAAGGTGGACTGGGGCCAGGTGACCACGCAGGCCGCCCTCTACCAGATCAAGCGCCCCAGCGCCATCACCGACCCCGTCACCAACCTCTACAGCTTCGGCGGCGAACAGCGCAACCGCGGCCTGGAGCTGACGGCCTACGGCGAGATCCAGCGCGGCCTGCGCCTCATGGCCAGCGCCGCCTTCAACGACGCCAAGGTCACGCGCACCGCCGGTGGCGTGAACCAGGGCAACGACGCCGCGGGCGTGCCCGACCGCACCTTCAACCTGGGCCTCGACTGGGACACGCCCTGGGTGGCGGGCCTGAGCCTCAACGGCCGCGTCATCCACACCTCGCCGGTCTACGCGGACGCCGCCAACCGCCTGCGCGTGGGCAACTGGACCCGCCTGGACATCGGCGCCCGCTACGCCACCCGGGTCTCCGGCAAGCCGGTCGTCTTCCGCGCGAGCCTGGAGAACGCGTTCGACAAGAACTACTGGGTGGTCAGCAACTACGTGACCGTGGGCGCACCGCGCACGCTGATGCTGTCGGCGTCGGTGGATTTCTGAGGCCCACGAGAGCCCCCTGAGCCTAGGGGCGTGCGGCCCCTGGCGCTCCGCCCGCACGGGGGTGCAGGAATTGCTCCAGCCGCTCCCGGATCGCTTCGGGCTTGCGCCCGCCGAGGTGGATGGGCTCGCAGCTTCCCAGCGGCCCCGTTCGCGCCGGCGCGGAGGGCTGCTCGTAGAAGAGCGTTTCGCAGTCGCACCGCAGCCGGGCCTGAAGGGCCTGCGTGCGCCGGTGCCGGACTTCGGCAACCCAGCAGGCATCGGCGCAGCCGCAGGAGCGGTACGTGAGCACCTCGCCGGGGTGGGGCCAATCCAGGCGGTAGGCGCCAGTCCCACCCGAAGCGTGCAGGCCCAGGCCGGCAAGAAAGCATCCAGCCAACAGGTGCAGGGGGCGGATCGGCATGGGCATTGGGCAGCGGTAGAGATGTGAATCATGACGGGATGCGTCCCGGACCGGGTCCGTCCGGCGACCGGGTCGCCTGTCTCCCAGATCCATCGCGCTGCCTTTCGCCAGCGCGATGAAGAGATCACACGCTTTTACCCTCGCTCCGCGCCGAATCCAGGCCGTGCGCCGCCATGTGCTGGCGCAGCAATTTCTCGAGCGCTGGCGAGGGAACGGACGGATTCGTTCTTCTCGTCAGCGAATGAATGTTCCGAACCAATTGCACGGGGGTCATCAACACGCCCCAAGGCAGGCCCCACCAACCCAACAGCAGCGAAAACACCGTGTCGCCGAGCTTGTGCTTGGTGCCGCACGCCTGGCAGCACACGAGAGGCCGGCTGGAAGATGACGTCATGAAGATGCACGACCAGACTCGGTAGGAGGTATGGACATCGATGGGCCCGGGGCCACTGCACCGAGGACAGGCACCACGGTGCACGGCGTGCACATGGCAGTCGACCTCTGCCTGAGGTATCTGGCGGGCGACGCGAAGCACAGCACCCTTCTTCCAACACGCGGCATTGCAGAACCGAAGTTCGCCATCGCGTTTTCCTCCCAGGAGGATGGTTGAATTGCAATAAGCACAGGAAGCCATTGTTTTACGTTATTCTTTCTCAACAAGATAATCAAATACCCATTGACGACCTCAAACCGTCAATCCAGGTATTTCTTCTTCGCAATATATTGCCCCAAGGCAAAACCGGCCGCCCCCAATACGAACCACAGCATCGAAGACCATTGCCGGTCCACACCCATTTCCGGAAGAACAAATCGGTGCAAAGCAAATCCCAGTGCGCCTCCAGCGGTTCCTGCCACTTTTCCATAAAGATAAGTGTCCAGTTTTTTGGCACTCTTTCTATAAGCCTCCGTTCCATCGAGGGACGAAGTCAGCAAATGACCGCATCGGATGCAGCGCAAACTGGTATTCATATTCTCGGCGGCACAGCCAGGGCAATACATTCAAGTCCCAATACATAACAGCGACCGGGAATTATCAGGCATTTTCCAAAGAATGTAAGTCAAAGTTACAGAAGCGGCATGCGTACGCCAAGTGCGCTGTTGCCTCCCAACGCGAACGCTTCTGATCCCCGTACGCATGCAAACCGCCTGCCCGGGGGCTTTGAGCGACAAAGTCACGTGGCGGAGCCATACTCCCTGCCTCACAAAAACAAGGAAAAGAGCATCCCATGCAGGGCAACCCACAAGTTATCGACTACTTCAAGGATCTGCTGCGCGGCGAGCTGGCTGCGCGCGACCAGTACTTCATCCACTCGCGGATCTATGAAGACCAGGGCTTCGTGAAGCTCTACGAGCGGTTGAACCACGAGATGGAAGAAGAGACCCAGCATGCCGACGCGCTGCTGCGGCGCATCCTCTTCCTGGGCGGGCTGCCGGACATGCGCCCGCGCGAGTTCACGCCGGGCACCACGGTGCCCGAGATGCTGCGCAAGGACCTGGACACCGAATACGAAGTGCGCGCAGCCCTGCAGAACGGCGTGCACCTGTGCGAAGGCGCACGCGATTACGTGAGTCGCGACATCCTGCTGGCCCAGTTGCGCGACACCGAGGAAGACCACGCCTACTGGCTCGAAAAGCAATTGGGACTGATCGAGCGCGTGGGCCTGCAGAACTACCTGCAATCGCAGACGGCATCCGGCACGCCTTGAACTCCATGCCGCCGTCTTTCCTGCACGGATAGCTATCGAAAAAATAGCAAAAGCCGCACCGGCGACGGTGCGGCTTTTTTTTGCTCCACCCTGTGCGGGGAGCGCCGGCGCCGGCCCGCGCACGGGCCCCGGGGGGTGTCAGTCGTCCAGCAGGGAAAGGTCGCGCACGGCGCCCTTGTCGGCGGACATGACGAGCTTGGCATACGCCTTGAGCGCCGCCGACACCTTGCGCGGGCGCGGCTTCACGGGCTTCCAGCCCCGCGCGTCCTGCTCGGCACGGCGGCGGGCCAGTTCCTCGTCGCTCACCAGCACGTCGATGGTGCGGTTGGGGATGTCGATGCGGATGCGGTCGCCATCGCGCACGAGGCCGATCGCCCCGCCGGCCGCCGCCTCGGGCGAGCAGTGGCCGATCGAGAGGCCGGAGGTGCCGCCCGAGAAGCGCCCGTCGGTCAGCAACGCGCAGTCCTTGCCCAGGCCCTTGGACTTGATGTAGCTGGTCGGGTAGAGCATTTCCTGCATGCCGGGGCCGCCCTTGGGGCCTTCGTAGCGCACGATCACCACGTCGCCGGCCTTCACCTTGCCCGCGAGGATGTTCTCCACCGCCTCGTCCTGCGATTCGGTGACGTGGGCCGAGCCCTCGAACACGTGGATCGATTCGTCGACGCCCGCGGTCTTCACGACGCAACCGTCGAGCGCGATGTTGCCGCGCAGCACCGCCAGGCCGCCCTCCTTGGAGAAAGCATGGTCGTAGGAGCGGATGCAGCCCTCGGCGCGGTCCAGGTCCAGGCTGGGCCAGCGCGTGTTCTGGCTGAAGGCCACCTGGGTGGGAACGCCCGCGGGGCCGGCCATGTAGAAATGGCGCACGGCCTCGTCCTGCGTGCGCACGATGTCCCACTGGTTCAGCGCGTCGCCCAGCGTGGGGGCGTGCACGGTGGGCACGTCGGTGTGCAGCTTGCCGGCCCGCTCCAGCTCGCCCAGGATGGCCATGATGCCGCCGGCGCGGTGCACGTCCTCGATGTGGTACTTGTTGGTGTTGGGCGCCACCTTGCACAGCTGCGGCACGGTGCGCGAGAGGCGGTCGATGTCGGCCATCGTGAAGTCGATGCCCGCCTCGCGCGCGATGGCCAGCAGGTGCAGGATGGTGTTGGTGGAGCCGCCCATGGCGATGTCCAGCGTCATCGCGTTCTCGAAGGCCTTGAAGCCCACCGAGCGCGGCAGGATGCGCTCTTCGTCCTGCTCGTAGTACTGGCGTGCCAGTTCCACGATGCGGCGGCCGGCGCGCTTGAACAGCTGCTCGCGGTCGGCGTGCGTGGCCACCACGGTGCCGTTGCCGGGCAGGGAAAGGCCCAGCGCCTCGGTGAGGCAGTTCATGGAGTTGGCCGTGAACATGCCGGAACACGATCCACAGGTGGGGCAGGCGGAGCGCTCCACCTCGGCCACGTCGGCGTCGGAATACTTCTCGTCGGCGGCGATCACCATGGCATCGACCAGGTCGAGCTTCTTGAACTCGATGGTCTTGGTGACGGGGTTGGCCAGGCGCGTCTTGCCGGCCTCCATCGGGCCGCCGGAGACGAACACCACGGGGATGTTCAGCCGCATGGCGGCCATGAGCATGCCTGGGGTGATCTTGTCGCAGTTGGAGATGCAGACCATCGCGTCGGCGCAATGGGCATTGACCATGTACTCGACCGAGTCCGCGATGATGTCGCGGCTGGGCAGCGAGTACAGCATGCCGTCATGGCCCATGGCGATGCCGTCGTCCACGGCGATGGTGTTGAACTCCTTGGCCACGCCGCCCGCGGCTTCGATCTCGCGAGCGACGAGCTGGCCCAGGTCCTTCAGGTGCACGTGGCCGGGAACGAACTGCGTGAACGAATTCACCACGGCGATGATCGGCTTGCTGAAGTCTTCGTCCTTCATGCCGGTGGCGCGCCACAGGGAGCGGGCACCGGCCATGTTGCGTCCGGCGGTGGAGGTCTTGGAACGGTATGCGGGCATCGTGGGTCGGGGAGGATCGGTTGGGGGAGCGGTCGCGCCAGGGCGACACGGGATTATCCTCCAGCGCTTTTCTCCCGCCGTGCGGCATGCCCTTGCACGGCGGCTGCGCAGGCCCCGGGGCGGTACTGCGCAATCACGGGGATAAAAGCCGAAAGGCCATGGGGGCCGGGGGCCGGCCTCTCCGGACAACGGCGCCGCGAGCGGATCGAGGGGCCGGCGCCTACCGCGGCCGGCGGGGCTTCACGCCCATGGCTTCCTTGTGCTTGTTGATGCGGTCCTGCCGCCGCTGGTCCATCTTTTCCATGGCCTTGCGCTTGCTGTAGCCCGAGGCGTCGGCCCAGGCCCACCAGGCTGCGGTGACCGCGAAGGGAGAGAGCACCCACCACCAGCTCCATTGGGCGACCGGTCCGATTTCAAGGTACTTGAGGAGCACCAGAAGAATGCCGAGACCCAGGGTATACATGATGGTGGCGACCTCCTGCGCTGCGCCGTGGGCGGGCGGGCCGCCGAGGGCCCTGATCGGGTCTGCGCGCCGTCAACCCCGCCTACTACAATTTCATTGAGTCGCATACTAACCCACACGAAAGTCCCCGATGAAGCGCACGCTCCCCCTCCTCCTGCTGGCCTTCGCAACCGCCACGCCCGCCCTCGCCGACCAGGCGCTGGCCACCGCGAAGAACTGCATGGCCTGCCATGCCGTGGACAAGAAGCTCGTGGGGCCGTCCTACAAGGATGTGGCGGCGAAGTACGCAGGCCAGAAGGATGCCGTGGACAAGCTGGCCGCCAAGATCATGAAGGGCGGCTCGGGCGTATGGGGGCCGGTGCCGATGCCGGCCAACGCCCAGGTGAACGAGGCCGATGCGAAGAAGCTGGCCGCCTGGATCCTGACGCTCCAGTGACCGCGACGGCCAGGGCTCGGGGCGCACCACCAGCGCCCGCTCCTTTGCCACGGAAGCCGCCCGCATGCGAGGCGGCTTTTTTTTGCTTTCTGCCTGGGCTTCGGGTGTCAGAGCACCGGGTCGCGCCGCGTGCGCAACTGGTCTTCGAGTTGGCCGACATAGGCAGCGGTGGTGTTGTCGGACTCCTGCACGCGGGCCGCGAGGCGCGCTTCGAGCGCATCCATGCGGGCCATCACCGCCGCGTGGCCCTGCTGCTGCTGCGATTCCAGGAAGGCGCGCAGTTCGGTGAAGCGCGAGGCTTCGGCCCGGTCGGCCAGCTCGCGCTGGGCCTGCATCTCCTTGGTGTGGCGCCGCGTCTCCAGCAGCACCGAGCCCTGCAGCGACAGCACGTAGGCGATGAAGAAGACGCCCAGCAGCGTGGTGAGCCCCAGCATCAGCAGGCCCAGCGGCGCCTGGAACGAGGTGAAGCCCAGCGAGATGACCGAGGGCGTGGCGAGGGTGCCCCAGTTGAGCGCGGCGAGCACGGCGATGGCCGCGACGATGATCAAAAGGACGATGGATCGGAAGGCCATGGGAGATCTCCTGTAGGGATGCCGAACGCCGGGCCGGAAGGGGCCGCGGCGGCTTGCCGGCGGTTGTAACCCGGCATTGGCGTTCCGGCAGGCCCGCGCGGGGCGAAACCGGTACCGTCCTACAGGAGACCGGAGGGCGCCCTGCGGCGTCCTCCCACGGATCAGTTGGCCTGCGCCAACTGGTCCAGGATCGCGGGGTTCTCCAGCGTGCTGGTGTCCTGCGTGATCGGCTCGCCCTTGGCGATGGAGCGCAGCAGGCGCCGCATGATCTTGCCGCTGCGGGTCTTGGGCAGGTTGTCGCCGAAGCGGATGTCCTTCGGCTTGGCGATGGGCCCGATCTTCTTGGCCACCCAGTCGCGCAGTTCCTTGGCGATGGCCTTGGCCTCGTCGCCCGTGGGGCGCGGGCGCTTCAGGACCACGAAGGCGCAGATGGCCTCGCCCGTCACGTCGTCGGGGCGGCCCACCACGGCGGCCTCGGCCACCAGGTCGGTCTTGGAGACGAGCGCGGATTCGATCTCCATCGTGCCCATGCGGTGGCCCGAGACGTTCAGCACGTCGTCGATGCGGCCGGTGATGCGGAAGTAGCCCCGGTCGGCCGAGCGCACCGCGCCGTCGCCCGCGAGGTAGTAGCCCTTGAGTTCCTCGGGGAAGTAGCTCTTCTTGAACCGCTCCGGGTCGTTCCAGATGGTGCGGATCATGCTCGGCCACGGGCGCTTGATGACCAGGATGCCGCCCGTGCCGTTGGCGATGTCGTTGCCCGCCTCGTCCACGATGGCCGCGGCGATGCCCGGCAGCGGCAGCGTGCACGAGCCCGGCACCAGCGGCGTGGCGCCCGGCAGCGGGGTGATGACGTGCCCGCCGGTCTCGGTCTGCCAGAACGTGTCCACGATGGGGCAGCGCTCGCCGCCCACGTTCCGGTGGTACCACATCCACGCTTCGGGGTTGATGGGCTCGCCCACGCTGCCGAGGATGCGCAGGCTCGACAGGTCGGAGCTGGAGGGGTGCACCGCCTGGTCGGCATCGGCCGCCTTGATGAGCGAGCGGATGGCCGTGGGCGCGGTGTAGAAGATCGACACCTTGTGGCGCTCGATCATCTGCCAGAAACGCCCGGCATTGGGATAGGTGGGAATGCCCTCGAACACCACCTGCGTGGCGCCGGCGGCCAGCGGGCCGTAGGCCACGTAGGTGTGGCCGGTGATCCAGCCGATGTCGGCCGTGCACCAGAAGACGTCGTCAGGCCGGAGGTCGAACGTCCAGTCCATCGTGAGCTTGGCCCACAGCAGGTAGCCGCCGGTGGCGTGCTGCACCCCCTTGGGCTTGCCCGTGGAACCGCTGGTGTAGAGGATGAAGAGCGGGTGTTCGGCGCCCACGGGCTCGGGCGCGCATTCGGCCGGCTGGCCCGCCAGCGCATCGCCGAACGTCTTGTCGCGGCCTTCCACCATGGCGCAGGCCGTGGCCGTGCGCTGGTACACCAGGATGGAGCGGATGGTGTCGCAGCCGCCCATGGCCAGCGCTTCGTCCACGATGGCCTTGAGCGGCAGCTCCTTGCCGCCGCGCATCTGGTAGTTGGCGGTGACCACGGCCACCGCGCCCGCGTCGATGATGCGCTCCTGCAGCGCCTTGGCCGAGAAGCCGCCGAACACCACGCTGTGCGTGGCGCCGATGCGCGCGCAGGCCTGCATGGCGACCACGCCTTCGATGGTCATGGGCATGTAGATGAGGACGCGGTCGCCCTTCTTCACGCCCTCGGCCTTGAGCGCGTTGGCGAAGCGGCCCACGCGCTCCAGCAGTTCCCGGTAAGTGACCTTCGTCACCGCGCCGTCGTCGGCCTCGAAGATGATGGCCGTCTTGTGCTCGGTGGGCGTGCCGATGTGGCGGTCCAGGCAGTTGGCGCTGGCGTTGAGTTCACCGTCGGCGAACCACTGGAAGAACGGCGCGTTGGATTCGTCGAGCGTGCGCGTGAAGGGCTGGGTCCACTGCACGTTCTCGCGGGCCAGGCGCGCCCAGAAGCCTTCGAAATCGCGATCGGCCTCGGCCTGCAGGGCTTCGTAGCCGGCCATGCCCGAGATGCGCGCGGCTTTCTCGCAGGCCTCGGGGGGCGGAAACACGCGGTTTTCCACCAGCACGGATTCGATCGTGGACGATGACGCACTCATTTGCTTTGTCTCCTGGGAGTCGTTGGAACAGGTTTTCGGCGGTACTTTCAGGGGGCGCACTTACAGGCCACTGACGCACGCTGCCAGGCGCATCCGGGCGCGCCGTCCGCCCCGGCACGGGCCACATGCTACGCCTACCACAGACCCCGTCCGGCGGCCCACCGGGATGTCCCGCAGGGCCGCCGGGAACCGCCCCGAAACGGCCCTAGAATCGCGCCGCACTCCCGCCCACCACGGATTTCCCACCCCACCATGGCCTCCCCGAAAGACCCCATCCCACGCACGCCAGGCGCCTCCATGGGCCCCCTCGCCACGATCATCTTCGCCAGCCGGTGGCTGCAGGTGCCGCTGTACCTGGGCCTCATCGTCGCCCAGGGCGTGTACGTATGGCACTTCCTGCTGGAACTCTGGCACCTCGTGGAAGCCGCCTTCGGCAACCAGGCGGCGCTGCAGACCCTGGTGACCAGCATCGGCTACAAGCCCGGCGTGGAGATCACGGCCCTCAACGAGACGGTCATCATGCTCGTGGTGCTGGCGCTCATCGACGTGGTGATGATCTCCAACCTGCTGATCATGGTCATCGTGGGCGGCTACGAGACCTTCGTGAGCCGCCTGAACCTGCACACCCACCCCGACCAGCCCGAGTGGTTGGGCCACGTGAACGCGTCGGTGCTGAAGGTGAAGCTGGGGCTGTCGATCATCGGCATCAGCTCGATCCACCTGCTCAAAACCTTCATCAACGCGGCCAACTACGACACCAAGGTGCTGATGTGGCAGACGATCATCCACGTCGCGTTCCTGGGCAGCGCCATCGCGGTGGCGTATACCGACAAGCTGCTGAACGTCTCGCACGAGAAGCACTGAGCACCCGCCCTCCGGCCACGCCCGCTCCTCGGGTCGCATGGGCCCTGAAACTCCTCTTTTGAGGGTGTTTCAGGGCCCATGCCGTTGGATCCATTCGATTGTTTGCTATTAATTTAATAGCAAATGCATCATGCACGGTCGTTTTCGCACCCGCGAATAACACATCCATCAAAAACCGGTGTTTTGACTCAAAAACACCGAATGCATACACTTTCGCGGTGTTTTACAACCTGCAGCGCAGGTAATCCGGCCCCTCGAGCGGTCCGGATCCCCGTCGGTCGCCGCCGCAGCCTGCCTGCAGCCGCCGACGCCACGGCCGGTTCCCGGCCCTGATGCCCCTTCGCGGGGCGCCCGTGGAGTCCTCGCAACCCGACCTCTCCCGCGCGCGCCCCCTGCCCTTGCGCACCCATCGCGTGCCATGCGGGCCAAACCCGGGCCGAGTTCCGTGCCCACCTCCTTCCGGCAACGCCGGTGCCCCGCCGTGGCACCGCGCGGGGCCGCCGCATCAGGCTTTGCCGCAGGACCGGCCCCGTGCCCGGGCAGGCGCTCCCTTGTCGGAGCGTTCGCCCGGGCGTGTTCGCCAACCCGTTCCAGACCGAGGGAGGACCCACGACGTGGCCAAGCAAATCACCATCGACCATGTATTCAAGGTATTCGGCGACGCGCCGGAGACGGCGCTCGAACTCGTGCGCCAGGGCTGCAGCAAGCAGGAAATCATGGAGCGCACCGGGCATTCCATCGGCGTGTTCGACGCCACCTTCACCATCGAGGCCGGCGAGATCTTCGTCGTGATGGGGCTGTCGGGCTCCGGCAAGTCCACGCTGGTGCGCATGCTCAACTGGCTCGTCGAGCCCACCGCCGGACGCATCCTGATCGAAGGCGCGGACATCAATGCGCTCTCCGACCGGGCGCTGCGCGCGCTGCGCCGCAAGGACATCAGCATGGTGTTCCAGTCGTTCGCGCTGATGCCGCACATGACCGTGCTGGACAACACCGCCTTCGGCCTGGAGCTGGCCGGCGTGGACCGCGCCGAGCGCCAGCGGCAGGCCGCTGCGGCGCTGGAACAGGTGGGCCTGGGCGCCTGGGCGCAGAGCTATCCGGACGAACTCTCGGGCGGCATGCAGCAGCGCGTGGGGCTGGCGCGCGCGCTGGCGTCGGACCCCTCGATCCTGCTGATGGACGAGGCCTTCTCGGCGCTGGACCCGATCATCCGCACCGAGATGCAGAGCGAGCTGCTGCGGCTGCAGCAGATCCAGCGGCGCACCATCGTCTTCATCTCGCACGACCTCGACGAAGCCATGCGCATCGGCGACCGCATCGCGATCATGAAGGACGGCCAGGTGGTGCAGGTGGGCACGCCCGACGAGATCCTGCGCAACCCCGCCGACGACTATGTGCGCAACTTCGTGCGCGGCGTGGACGCGGCGGCGGTGTTCAAGGCCGGCGACATCGCGCGGCGCCCGCTCACGGTGGTGTCCGAGCACCGCGACCGCGGCGCGCGCGCGGCGCTGCAGATGCTGCAGGACCAGGACCGCGATTTCGCCTACGTGGTGAACCCCGCGCGGCAGTACCTGGGCACCGTGTCGGCCGACTCGCTGCGCGGCGCGCTCGACGGCCACGTGGGGCCGCTGGGGCTGCACCACGCCTACCTGGCCAGCGTGGGGCCCATCGCGGCCGACGCGTCCGTGGCCGATCTCTTCGGCCAGGTGGCGCAGGCGCCGTGCGCGCTGCCCGTGGTGGAGGACGGCGGCCGGTTGCGCGGCGTGATCAGCAAGACCACGCTGCTGCGCTTCCTGGACCGCGACACCCCGCCCGTGCCGCCCACCGCACCCGCCCCCACTGCGTCCCCCATGTCCGAACGGAGCCCCGCATGAACGAAACCACCATCGCGACACCCGCCCATTCCGCAGACACCGCGGCAGCGCACTCCCTGCCCGCACCGGACGCCAACCCCTGGGCCACCGCAGGCGAGGGCCCCGCGGCCGTCTCGCCCTACGACACCCCCGCGGCCACGCCCGACGCCGCACCGGCCGCGCCGGACCCGTGGGCGGCCTCCACCGCCACCTCCACCGGCGATGCGGGCGCGGGCGGCACGGACTGGCTGAGCGCCGCGCCGGACGCGGGCTCCGCCGCCCTGCCCGCCGACGCGCTGGCGGGCGCGGCCGACCCCGCGCAGGCCGCGGGCGGCCTGCACCTCTCGCAGCTCTGGGACGGTTCGCTGCCCGTGGAGCACTGGATCAACCAGGGCCTCACCTGGACGGTGGACCACTTCCGCCCCGCCTTCCAGACGGTCCGCGCTCCCGTGGACGCCACGCTGGGCGGCGTGCACGCACTGCTCACGGGCCTGCCCACGCTCGCCATGGTCGCGCTCATCGGTCTGCTCGCCTGGCAATTCGCGGGCCGCATGCTGGCGCTGGGCACGGTGGTCTCGCTGCTGCTGGTGGCCCTGCTCGGCATCTGGCCGGAAGCGATGGTGACGCTGTCGCTGGTGCTGACCTCGCTCGCGTTCTGCCTGGTGCTGGGCCTGCCGCTGGGCATCCTGCTGGCCAGCAGCGACCGCGCGCAGCGCCTGCTGCGCCCGGCGCTCGACGCGATGCAGACCACCCCGGCCTTCGTGTACCTCGTGCCGGTGGTGATGCTGTTCGGCATCGGCAATGTGCCGGGCGTGGTGGTGACCATCGTCTTCGCTCTGCCGCCGCTCGTGCGCCTGACCAACCTGGGCCTGCGGCAGGTGCGGCCCGACCTCGTGGAGGCCGCGCGCGCCTACGGTGCCTCGCCCTTCCAGTTGCTGTGGAAGGTGCAGCTGCCGCTGGCCCTGCCGTCCATCATGGCCGGCATCAACCAGGCGCTGATGCTCTCGCTCTCGATGGTGGTGATCGCCTCGATGATCGCCGTGGGCGGCCTGGGCCAGATGGTGCTGCGCGGCATCGGCCGGCTCGACATGGGCCTGGCCGCCGTGGGCGGGCTCGGCATCGTGCTGCTCGCGATCACGCTCGACCGGCTCACGCAGGCGCTGGGCCAGCCCCGGCGCGGCGCGCGCCACTGGTGGCATACGGGGCCCGTGGGCCTGGCCACGCGCCTGGCCGCCGGCTTCCTGCGCCGCCCGGCTCCCGCCACCGCCGCGGATGCCGCCGGCCCTGCGGCGCAGCGGCCCGCGGCCGTGCCGCCCGCCGCGATGGCGTCCGGCGAAGGGCCTGCGCTCGCAGGCGCGGGCCGCTGAGAACGCACCGCGCACCGCGCCTCCCATCGACATTTATTTCAGGAAACGTCCCATGCACATCTCCATCGCACACTCCCTGCTCCGCCCCCGTTCGGCCTGGCAAGGCCCGGCCAGCGCGGCCGCCTGCGCCCTGGCTGGCGCACTGGCCCTGGCCGCGCTGCCGGCCGGCGCGCAGGACCTGCCCGGCAAGGGCGTGAAAGTGCAGCCGCTGCAAAGCTCGAACGCCGAGGAAACCTTCCAGACGCTGCTGGTCTCGCGCGGGCTGCAGAAGCTCGGCTACGACGTGCAGCCCATCAAGGAGATCGAGTACGCCACGGCCCACGTGGCGATCGCCAACGGCGACGCGACCCTCATGGCCGACCACTGGGATCCGCTGCATGCCGACTTCTACAAGAACGCGGGCGGCGACGCCAAGCTGTGGCGCAAGGGTGCCTATTCGGCCAACGCCGCGCAGGGCTACCTGATCGACCGCAAGACCGCAGAGCAGTACAAGATCACGCACATCGACCAGCTGAAGGACCCGAAGCTCGCGAAGCTCTTCGACACCAACGGCGACGGCCGCGCCGACCTCACGGGCTGCAATCCGGGCTGGGGATGCGAGGCGGTGATCGAACACCAGATGAAGGACTTCGGCCTCTCGGGCACGGTGACGCACGTGCAGGGCAGCTATGCGGCACTGATGGCCGACACCATCGCGCGCTTCAAGGAGGGCAAGCCCATCCTCTACTACACCTGGACGCCCTACTGGGTGAGCGGCGTGCTGCGCCCGGGCCAGGAGGTGGTCTGGCTGCAGGTGCCGCGCTCCTCGCTGCCCGGCGAGCAGGCGGGCCAGGACACCCGGTTGCCCGATGGCAAGAACTACGGCTTCGTGCTCAACACCCAGCGCATCGTGGCCAACAAGGCCTTCGCCGAGAAGAACCCCGCCGCCGCCCGCCTCTTCGAGGTGATGCAACTGCCGGTGGCCGACATCAATGCGCAGAACCTCGCCATGAAGAACGGCCAGGGCAAGCAGGCCGACATCGAGCGCCACGCGGACGGCTGGATCCGTGCGCACCAGAAGACCTTCGACGGCTGGCTGCAGCAGGCGACGGCCGCCGCCGCGCGTTGACATCGCCCCGGGGCCCGGCCCTTCAGGCCGCGGCCCCGTCCTTCTGGAACGCCCGCGAGAAATCGCAGCACGCCTGCGCCAGCATGACGATGGAGGCGACCAGCGCACTGCGGTGCTCGCCCTTGTGCATGGCCACGTAGGGCACGGGCGGCAGCGCGGGCTCGACCTCGATCACTTCCAGCATGCCCGCCGCGACGAGCGGCGCGAGGCACTCGCGCGGCAGGTAGGCCACGCCCAGGCCCGACACGGTGAGCCCCGTGAGCGCCACGAGGTTGCTCACCACGATCGAATCGGCGGGCTCCACGCCGCGCTCGGCCATCCACGCGTCGTAGATGCGGCCGGTGCCGGAGCTGCTGCCCTGCACCAGCATGCGGTGGCGCGCCAGCTCGTGCAGCCGCACGGGGCCCTGCGCCGCACCGGCCACCAGCCCCGGCTGCGCCATCCAGGCGCTGCCCACGCGGCCGATCTCGGTGGTGGCGAGGCGCGTGTCGGCGAAAGCGTCGGGCACGATCACCAGGTCCAGCTCGTCGGCCAGCAGCTTGTCGCGCAGCGGCAGGCTGCCATCGACATCGGGCTCCAGGATCACCTTGGGGTAGTGCGCGCGCACCAGCGCGACGAGGCGCGGCAGCCAGGTCATGGCGGTGAGTTCGGTCACGCCCAGGCGCAGGCGCCGTTCGATCACGCCGGGCTTGCCGAACTGCTCGACCGCCGCATCGCGCTGCTGCAGCAGCTTGCGCGCGATGACGAACATCTCTTCGCCCTTCTCGGTCAGGCGCGCGGCGCGCAGGCTGCGGTCGAAGAGCGGCGTGTCGAAGAGCTGCTCCAGCTCCTGCACGCGCTTGGAAATGGCGGACTGGGTGGTGTGCAGCTTGTGGGCCGCGGGGCCGAAGCCGCCGAGCTGGACGATCCAGTACAGCGCTTCGAGTTGCTTGAAAGTCATCATGGCCGCGTCTTCAGGCCCCGGTTGCACCGGCAGGCGATCAATCGATTTTTCTCATGCGATTTCAGCACAAAAAATCGCTTTTTTCTCATTGGGTAGACTTCCAGAATGGGCGCATCCCCCACCCGATCCACCCCTTCGGAGACCTGACATGTCCCTTCGCCGCCTGCCCCGCCGCGCCTTCCTGCCCGCGCTGTGCGCCACATTTGCCGCCGCAGCGGCCGCGCTCGCCGCGCAAACCGCCGCAGCGCAGGACATCGACACGCTGCGCAAGATCCAGGAGCGCGGCACGATCGTGATCGGCAGCCGCGACAGCTCCATCCCGTTCTCGTACAAACCCACGGGCAGCGGCGATCCCGTGGGCTTCTCGAACGACATCTGCCTGAAGATCGTCGATGCGGTGAAGGCCAGGCTGGGCCTGCCCGCGCTGCGGGTGCAGTACACGCTGCTCACCTCCACCAACCGCATCCCGCTGATGCAGAACGGCACGGTGGACATCGACTGCGCCACCACCACCAATTCGGTCGCGCGCCAGCAGCAGGTGGCGTTCGCGCCCAGCCATTTCGTGACCAACATCACCGTGGCCGTGAAGAAGGATTCGGGCATCCAGTCGCTGGCCGACCTGGGCGGCAAGACGGTGGCCACCGTGGCGGGCAGCACCTCGATCCAGCTGCTGCGCAACCTGCGCCGCACCGAGAAGGTGGACGTGCAGGAACTCTCGGGCAAAGACACGGCCGATGCCTTCCTGCTGCTGGCCAACGGCCGCGCCGACGCCTACGTGCTGGACGACGTGCAGCTCGCGGGCCTGATCGCCACCTCGCCCAACCCCGGCGACTTCCGCATCCTGAAGGACGTGGTGCTGCGCCAGGAGCCCTACGGCATCATGCTGCGCAAGAACGACCCCGCCTTCCAGGCGCTGGTGGACCAGACCGTGGTGCAGCTGATGCAGTCGGGCGAAATGGAGCGGCTCTATGCGCGCTGGTTCACGCAGCCCATCCCGCCCACCCAGGCGAACCTGAATTTCCCCATGACCGACGCCGTGCGCGAGGCCTACCGCAACCCCAGCAGCAAGGGCGTGCAATGAGCGCGGCCCCTCACCCGCACGGCCGCCTCTTCGGCCCCGCATTGATGGCCGCGGTACGCGAACGCTTCCTGCACGTGGAGCGCGACCACCAGGGCCGCGAGCGCATCTACTTCGACAACGCAGGCGGCTCCCTGCGGCTGCGCGCCGCGGTGGAGCGCTTCGCCGAGGTGGACGCGGTGCCCGACAACACCGAGCGCATCCACGACACCGCGCGCGAGTTGCAGGGGGTGCAGGCGCGCGGTGCGGACGATCTGCGCATGCTGCTCAATGCCCGGGGCGGCAGCGTGTACGCCGCGCTCACGGCCTCCGGCGCGATGTTCGACCTGGTGCGCGCCGTGGCCGAGAACGTGCCCGGCACCAACATGGTGACCACGGTGCTGGAGCACCCTTCGGCCTACGACGCGATGGACCGCTACGCGCGCCAGACCGGCCGCGAGCTGCGCGTGGCGCCCAGCAACCCGGCCACGGGCGGCGTGGACGTGGAGGCCATCGCGCGGCTGATCGACGCGGACACCTGCGTGCTCAACGTGATCCATGCGTCCAACATCTCGGGCGCCAAGCTCGACCTGCCGGCCATCGTGCGCGCCGCGCGCGCCATCAAGCCCGACCTCTACATCCTCGTGGATGCCGTGCAGCACGCGCCGCACGGGCTCATCGACCTGCAGGCCGCGCCGGTGGACGGCATCACCATCGCGCCCTATAAATTCTTCGGCTGCCGCGGCTCGGGCCTCGCCTGGCTGTCGGAGCGCGCGGCCGAGCTGCCGCACCACAAGCTCGCGGGCAAGGCGCCAGGGTTCTGGGACCTGGGCAGCGCCTCGCCGTGGCAGTTCGCGGTGCTGACCGAGATCGTGGACTACGTGTGCTGGCTCGGCACGCACCCGGAGGGCGGCGCCGCGCCGGCAAATGCCCCGCGGCGCGAGCGCTTCGCGGCGGGCATCGGCTGCATCGCGCTGCACGAGCGTGCGCTGCTGTGGCGCCTGCTCGCGGGCGGCGGCGAGGCCGGCGGTGCACCGGGCCTGCGGGCGCAGGACGGCGTGCGCGTGTTCCTCGACCACGACGACCTCGCCAGGCGCGACCTCATCATCGCCATCGGCTTCGACCACCTCGACTGCACCGACGCCGTCCGCGCCTACGCGCAGCGCGGCATCACGGTGTACGAGCGCAGCACGGCCAGCATCTATTCGCGCCGCATGCTCGAATCGTTCGGCATCGAAGGCGCGGTGCGCGTGTCGCCGCTGCACTGCCAGACCCCGGACGAAGTGGACCGCTTCCTGCGCGCCACGCAGGACATCGCCCGCGCCCACGCGGCGCAGGCCGCCACCGCGGCGAGCTGACCGGCACCGGCGCGCAGCGTGCGCGGGGCGGCCGGGCCACCGCCCATTTTTCTCCTGGATTGGCCCGCACAGTCGGGCCTTCCCACAACGAAGGAGGAAACCATGGCACAGACCTTGACGCACGACACCGCCGCCGCCGGCAGCACGGACACCACCCGGCGCCGCCTGGCGCTCGGCACCCTGGGATCGCTGGGCAGCCTGGGCCTGGCCGGCCTGCTGGGCTGCGGAGGCGGCTCCGACGGGACGACGACCACCACCACCGATACGACCGGTACGGGGACCGGCACGGGGACCGGCACCGGCACCGGCACCGGAACGGGCACGGGCACGGGCACCGATACCGGCACGCAGGCCTGCTCCGTCGTTCCCGAAGAGACCGCCGGCCCCTATCCCGCAGACGGCTCCAACGCCAGCAATGCCAGCTACAACGTACTGGCGCTGAGCGGCATCGTGCGCGCCGACATCCGCAAGAGCATCGGCGCCACCAGCAACGTCGGCGGCGTGCCGCTCACCATCGCCATCACGATCACCAACACGCGCTCGAACTGCGCGGCGCTGGCCGGCTACGCCGTCTACCTGTGGCACTGCTCGCAGGAGGGCGACTACTCCGTCTACACCGAGAACAGCATCGCCGCCAACTACCTGCGCGGCGTGCAGTCCACCGATGCCAGCGGCACCGTCACCTTCACCACCGTGGTGCCGGGCTGCTACGCGGGGCGCATGCCGCACATGCACCTGGAGATCTACCCCAGCCTCGCGGTGGCCACCACCGCCAGCAACAAGGTCAAGACCACGCAGCTCGCTTTCCCCACCGAGACGCTGCGCGCCATCTACACCGCCAACAGCGGCTACAGCGCCAGCGTGCGCAACCTGGCCAACATCACCTTCGCCACCGACAACGTGTTCAGCGACGGCGTGGACCTGCAGATGACCACCATGGCCAGCGACGGCAACGGCGGCTACACCGCGAAGGCCACGATCTCCATCGCGGCCTGAAGCGCCCCACCCCCGCGGCGCATTCGCCGGCGCCCCTGCCCATCCACCTCACCCCTTCGGGGGCGGTCCGCCGCCCTCTTTTTTATTCCCCACCCGCGTGCCCGCACGCCCCCTCGCCCCACCACCTCCATCCCCCAACCGGACCCGACGCACCATGACCCTGATACGCACTCCCCTGCCCCTCATCTCGGCCGCCCTCGCCGTGGCCGCCCTGCTGTCCGCGGCCTGCGCGATGGCGCAGCCCTCGCACGCCGGCCACCAGCCGCCCGCGCCGCCGCCCGAGGCCTACACGGCCTGCCAGGGCAAGACCGAAGGAGCCACCGTGACGCTCACGATGCCCGACGGCAAGTCCCTGCAGGGCACATGCCGCACAATGAACGGCACCCTCGTGGCCATGCCCGCGGGCGGCCCGCCGGGCGCCGGCGGCCCGCCGCCCGCCCGCTGACCGCACACGCCGCAGCGCCTTTCGCCCCCACCGCCGACGATGCCCCGCCTCACCCTCCAGAGCAAAGCCTTCCTCGCACTCAGCATCCTGCTGGCCGTGCTGCTGGTGATCTTCGTGGGGTTCTCGCGCCTGGGGCTGCAGCGCGGCCTGGGGCCCTATGTGGCCGAGATCGAGCTGGGCCGCCTGGACTGGCTCGCGGCGCGGCTGGAGCGCATCTACGTGCTGCACGGGGGCTGGCAGACACTGCGCACGCAGCCCGGGCTGTGGCGCCAGATGCACCGCCCGGGCGACATGCCCCCGCCGGGCCTGGCGGGCAATGCCTTCGACCCGCGGGACCCCCGTGTCACCCGCCGTGCGGGCGACGGCACGGAGCAGCCGCCCCCGTACCGCGGCGGCGATCCGGACCGGGACCCCGATCGCAGCCGCGGCTTCGGCCGCGACCCGGACGGCGACCGCTCACCGCCCCCCGACATGCAGCAGCCCCCCTCCGGCGGGCAGGAGCGCACCTTCCGCCCGCCGCCGCCCGAGCCCGCGGGCCATGCGCTGTCGCAGCGCCTGGGCCTGATCGACGGCGGGCAGAACCTCGTGGCCGGCGCGCGCGCGCAGCCCGGCGCGGCGCACCGCGTGCTGCGCGGCCCCAAGGGCGAGGCCATCGGCCAACTGGTGCTCTCGCCGCCCGCGGGCGTGGACACTGAGGCCGACCGCGCCTTCCTGCGCCAGCAACTGGTGTTCGTCGCGTGGACGGGCGCCGTGGGCCTGGCGCTCGCGCTGTGGCTGTCGTGGTGGCTGGCGCGGCGCTGGCTGGCCCCCATCGGCGCGCTGGTGGACGGCGCGCGGCGCGTGGCCGGTGGCCGGCTGGACACGCGCGTGCCGGTGGAGGGCGACGACGAACTCGCCCGGCTCGCGCGCACCTTCAACGACATGGCCGAGCAGCTCGGCGGGCTGGAGGCCTCGCGCCGCCAGTGGATCGGCGACGTGGCGCACGAGCTGCGCACGCCGCTGGCCGCCATGCGCGCCGAGATCGAGGCCGTACAGGACGGCGTGCGCCCCTTCGACGACAGGACGGCCCTGCGCCTGCACCGGCAGGTGATGCGGCTGATCCAGCTCGTGGGCGACCTGCGCGCCAGCCTCGATGCGGACGGCGCGGGCACGCCCTCGGCGCTGGTGCCCGTGCACCCGCTCGCGTTGCTGGCCGAGGCGGTGCTGTCGATGCAGGCGCGCTTCGACAAGGCCGGGCTGGCGCTCGACACCACGGCGCTCGCGCCACTCGCGGGCGGGCCGCACCCGCCCGTGGTGCGCGGCGACGCGCCCCAATTGCACCGCGTGTTCCTGAACCTGCTGGAAAACAGCCTGCGCTACACCGACACCGGCGGGCGCCTGTGCATCGCCGCCCGCACCGTGCGCACTCCGGGCGACGGTGCGCAGCTGGTGGTGCAGTGGGACGACACCGCGCCCGGCGTGGCCGCCCACGAACTGGCGCGCATCTTCGACCGCCTCTACCGCGCCGAGGCCTCGCGCACGCGCGCCGAGGGCGACACCGGCGGCTCGGGCCTGGGCCTGGCGATCTGCCGCGCCATCGTGCAGGCGCACGGCGGCCGCATCGTGGCCGAGGCCTCGCCGCTGGGCGGCCTGCGCATCCTTCTGACCCTGCCCTTGCTGGAGAACCCCGCCCCATGACCGATCCCCACCGCATCCTCGTGGTCGAGGACGAAACCGACATCGCCGACATCGTGCTCGACTACCTGCGCCACTCCGGCTTCGAGGCCGAGCACGCCGCGGACGGCCACGCCGCGCTGGAGCACCTCACCGGCCCCCGGCCGCCCGACCTCGCCCTGCTGGACATCATGCTGCCGGGCATCGACGGGCTCGAAGTGCTGCGCCGCGCGCGCCGCCACACCGACACCCCGGTGATCATGCTCACCGCGCGCGTCGAGGAGGTGGACCGCCTCATCGGCCTGGAACTGGGCGCCGACGACTACATCTGCAAGCCGTTCTCCCCGCGCGAGGTGGTGGCGCGCGTGCGCACCGTGCTGCGCCGCAGCACGGCCAGCGCCGCCGCCGACGGCACCGCCGGCGGCGTGCCCGAAGGGCCGCTGGTGCTGGACGAAGCGCTCTGGCAGGTGCTGCTGCGCGGCACGCCCGTGGCGCTGACACCGCGCGAATTCCGCCTGCTGCAGGCACTGGTGCGGCACAGCGGCCGCATCTTCTCGCGCGCCCAGCTGCTCGACATGGCCTACGACGACACGCTGGACGTGAACGAGCGCGCGATCGACAGCCACATCAAGAACCTGCGCCGCAAACTGCGCTCCGCCGACGGCAGCGAGCACGAATGGATCCGGTCCGTCTACGGCGTCGGGTTCTCCTACGACCCGCCGGCCGCCTGAACGGGCCGTGCCGCGTGCGCCCGGAAAACTGTTTGCTATATCTTTAATAGCAAACTATTCAATGAATCCGGCGGCATGGAGCCTCCGGGGCTCTCAACGAGTCGCCCGCCCCTGCACGGGCGCCGATTTCCGACCCGCAGGCCCCGCCTGTTCCTACACCGCCCGCGCGCCGGGCCGGGTGTGATGCATGCAGACACCGATCGACTGCACGCCACCGCCCATGCCAGCCACTGCCGCCGCCGCACCTTCCCGCACCGCACGCACCGCGCAGCCCCCCCGCGCCCGCGGCACCGCCCCCTCCGGTGCTGCGCGCCGCAGGGCCCCTGCGCGCAGCGCCGGATCCTTACCCCCCGCGCCCCGCCCGGCCGCCGCGCCGCCCGCCCGCCTGCCGGGCGGCCTGCGCTACGTGAGCCCCGACGCACTGCCCGGCCTGACGCGCGAACTGCGGGGCCAGCACTACCGCTTCCGCCGGCCCGACGGCCAGTGGGTGACCGATGAGGACGAGATCGCGCGCATCCGCAAGCTGGCGATTCCGCCGGCCTACACGCAGGTCTGGATCTGCCCGCTGCCCGACGGGCACCTGCAGGCCACGGGCCTGGACGCGCGCGGCCGCCGCCAATACCGCTATCACCCCGAATGGCGCCAGCAGCGCGACGAGGCCAAGTTCGAGCGCATGCAGGCCTTCGGCCGCGCGCTGCCGCGCATCCGGGCCCGCGTGGCGCGCGACCTGAAGCCACGCCGCGGCGAGCCCACGCTCTCGCGCGCCGTGGTGCTGGCCACCATCGTGCGGCTGCTGGACACCACCTTCCTGCGGGTGGGCAACGAGGAATATGCCGCCGCCAACCGCTCCTACGGCCTCACCACGCTGCGCAACCGCCATGCCGGCGTGCGCGGCAGCCAGCTCACGCTGCGCTTTCGCGGCAAGAGCGGCGTGGAGCAGCAGGCCACGCTCGACGATCCGCGCGTGGCGCGCGTGGTGCGCCGCTGCCAGCAACTGCCGGGGCAGGAACTCTTCCAGTACGAGGACGAGGACGGCACGCGCCACGCCGTGGGGTCGAGCGACGTGAACGACTACCTGCGCGAGATCACGCAGAAGCCCGCGGGCCGCGGCGGCCAGGACGACGACCTGCACTTCACGGCCAAGGATTTCCGCACCTGGCACGGCACGGCCCAGGCGCTCGAACTCACGCGCCTGGCCTGTACGGGCGAGACGGGCGCGACCGCCTACAACGCCAAGCAGATCCTCACCGACGTGGCGAAGCAGCTCGGCAACACGCCGGCGGTGTGCAAGAAGTCGTACGTGCACCCGGCCGTGCTGGACCTCGGCGCCCGCCTCGCCTCCGACGCCGGCCCCGGCATGCAGCGCGTGTGGGACCGCATCGGCGGCGGCGGGGCGTCGCCCCGCGGGCTCAGCGCGGCGGAGCGCCGGCTGCTGGGCTTCCTGCGCGAGCACCAGCGCGCCTCCCGGCGTGCCGTCGCCCGTACGGGCACGGGCCGGAGCAAGGCCGCCAAAACGTCCCCGCGCCCCGCCACAGCCCCGGCGCGCTGACGGCACGGCGCGCCCTGGACCGGATGCGCAGTCTTCTGCCCAGCCCATCCACCGGCGCATCGCCCCGGAGGCGGACGCCCGGGCGGGGCCTGCCCGCCGCGTTCAACCCAAGTGGGCGCGGCTGGGAGCGCCGGTCCTCAGCGGCCGACCATGTTGCCCGGCACCACCCACTGGTCGAACTGCTCGCCGGTGACGTGGCCGGAGGCGATGGCCGCCTCGCGCAGCGACGAGCCTTCCTTGTGCGCCTTCTTGGCGATGAATGCGGCCTTGTCGTAGCCGATGTGCGTGTTGAGCGCCGTCACCAGCATGAGCGAGCGCTCCACCAGTTCGCCGATGCGCTCGCGGTTGGGCTCGATGCCCACGGCGCAGTGGTCGTTGAAGCTCACCATGCCGTCGGCCAGCAGGCGCACGCTCTGCAGGAAGTTGTGGGCCACCATGGGGCGGAACACGTTCAGCTCGAAGTTGCCCGATGCGCCGCCGAAGTTGATCGCCACGTCGTTGCCGAAGACCTGCGCGGCCAGCATCGTCACGGCCTCGCTCTGGGTGGGATTCACCTTGCCCGGCATGATCGAAGAGCCCGGCTCGTTCTCGGGGATCGAGATCTCGCCGATGCCGCTGCGCGGGCCGCTCGCGAGCCAGCGCACGTCGTTGGCGATCTTCATCATGCTGGCCGCCAGCGTCTTGAGCGCGCCGTGCGCGTGCACCAGCGCATCGCAGGAGGCCAGCGCTTCGAACTTGTTGGGCGATGTGACGAAGGGCAGGCCCGTGGTCTGCGCCAGCTCCTTCGCCACCCCCTCGGCGTAGCCCTTGGGCGCGTTCAGCCCGGTGCCCACGGCCGTGCCGCCCAGCGCCAGTTCATAGAGGTGCGGCAGCGCGCCCTGAACGTGCTTCTCGCCGTGCGCGAGCTGTGCCACCCAGCCGGAGATCTCCTGGCCCAGCGTGAGGGGCGTGGCGTCCTGCAGGTGGGTGCGGCCGATCTTCACGATGCCGTCGAACGCCTTCGCCTTCGCTTCCAGCGTGGCGCGCAGCTTGGCGATGGCCGGCAGCAGGCGGTGCGTGAGCGCCTCCACGGCAGCCACGTGCATCGCCGTGGGGAACACGTCGTTGCTCGACTGGCTGCGGTTCACGTCGTCGTTGGGGTGCACGAGCCGGCCTTCGCCGCGCTCGCCGCCGAGGATCTCGCTCGCGCGGTTGGCGAGCACCTCGTTCACGTTCATGTTGGACTGGGTGCCCGAGCCCGTCTGCCATACGACCAGCGGGAATTCGGTCGGGTGCCGGCCGGCGATCACCTCGTCGGCCGCGGCCACGATGGCCTCGGTCTTTTTCTCGTCCTGCAGGCCCAGTGCATGGTTCACCCGGGCCGACGCGCGCTTGACCTGCGCCAGCGCCTTGATGATCTCGCGCGGCTGCTGCTCGCCGGAGATGTCGAAGTTCTGCAGCGAGCGCTGCGTCTGCGCGCCCCACAACTGGTGGGCTGGGACTTCGATGGGGCCGAAGGTGTCGCGCTCGGTACGGGTGGTCATTTGTCGGATTCCGCTGGATGAAAAGAAGGCACCCGCTGCGGGGTGCACCCCGGCGCCGGCCCGCGCGTTCGACGCAGGCAGGCCGGCAAAGCCAGGGTCCGCAGCATACGCCAACCGGAACGATTCTCATCTGGCTGCCGCAGCGGTGTCCCTGGCACGGGCAAGGTTTGTAACGAATCGATACACTGAATCCCGAACGGCCACCGGGCCGTATCCACCTCCAACCATGCCCCCCGATTCCAGCCTCGGCCTCGCCGTGTTCATGCCCTCGCGCCATGACCCGTGGGTGGTGGCGGCCTCCTTCGCCATCGCCCTGCTGGCGAGCTACGTCACGCTGGACCTGGCCCGGCGGGTGCACGCCTCGCAGCGCTCCATCGGCGCCATCTGGTGGACCGCCGGGTCGCTGGTGATGGGCACGGGGATCTGGGCCATGCACTTCCTGGGCATGCAGGCGTTCGAGCTGCCCGTGGCGCTCGGCTTCACCGGCGGGCTCACGCTGCTCTCCTGGCTGGCGGCGGTATCGGCCTCGGCCGTGGCGCTGGGGCTGGCGGGCCTGCCGCATTTCCGCGTCTGGCACCTGGTGGCGGGCGCATCGGCCATGGGCGCGGGCATCAGCGGCATGCACTACATCGGCATGCGGGCCATGGTGATGTCGATCGACATCGTCTGGAACCCCGCGCTGGTCGCGCTGTCGGTCGCCGTGGCGGTGCTGGCATCGGCCACGGCGCTGGTGATCTTCCAGTGGTTGCTGCGCGTGCCGGGGCGCCGCCGGCTGCCCTACCAGGGCGCCGCGGCGGTGGTGATGGCCGTGGCCATCTGCGGCATGCACTACACGGGCATGGCGGCCGCCTCCTTCCCTGAAGGCTCGGTCTGCCTGAGCGCCAACGGCCTGGGCGGCCACGGCCTCACGGCGATGGTGCTGATGGCCACGGGCATGCTGCTGCTCAGCACGCTCTTCACCGCCATCCTCGATACGCGCCTGCAGACCACGGCGAAGCAACTCAACGCGTCGCTGCAGGAAAGCAATGCCCGCCTGACGGCCGCCAACGCCCAACTGCAGAAGCAGGCCTTCGCCGACCCGCTCACCGCCCTACCCAACCGGCTGCTGTTCGAAGACCGGCTCTTCCACGCCCTGCTGCGGCTGGACCGGTCACGCCGCCGCGACACCGGCCAGCGCCTGGCGGTGATGTTCGTCGACCTGGACGGCTTCAAGCCCATCAATGACTCGTTCGGCCATGCGGCGGGCGACGCCATCCTGCGCAGCGCCGCCGAGCGCCTGCGCCAGCAGGCCCGCGAGAGCGACACCGTGGCGCGCGTGGGCGGCGACGAGTTCCTGCTGCTGCTCGAAGACGTGAACGGCCCCAGCGACTGCCTGGCCGTGGCGCAGCGGCTGCTGAATGCCCTGGGCCAGCCGTTCGAGGTGGCCGGCAAGACGGTGCAGATCGCGTGCTCCATCGGCATCGTGGTCTACCCGGACCACGGCGAACGCGACAAGCTCGTCGCCAATGCCGACGCGGCCATGTACGCCGCCAAGCGCGCGGGCGGCAACGGCTGGGCGCTGTTCGAATCGCACATGGGCTCCGACGCCACCGAACAGCTCGCGCTGCAGCACGACCTGCGGCAGGCCATCGCGCGCGGCGAGCTGTCGCTGCACTACCAGCCCAAGATCGACGCACGCCGCGGCCGCATCAACGGCGTGGAGGCCCTGCTGCGCTGGCGGCATCCCGAGCGCGGCATGGTGAGCCCGGTGGACTTCATCCCGGTGGCCGAGCGCTTCGGCATCATCGCCCAGCTCGGCAACTGGGTGATCGAAGAAGCCTGCCGGCAGATGGCCGCCTGGAGCTGGGACGGGATGCGCATGCGCGTGGCCATCAACCTCTCGGCCTACCAGTTGCGCGAGAGCGGGCTGGCGGACCGCATCCGCGAAGCCCTGCAGCGCCACGGCGTGCCGGCCTCGCACCTGCTGTGCGAGATCACCGAATCGGTGGCCATGGAAGATACGCGCGCCACGCAGCGCACCTTCGAGGAGCTGGCCCGCATCGGCGTCTACCTCGCCATCGACGACTTCGGCACCGGGTATTCGAGCCTCAACTACCTGCGCCGGCTGCCGGCGCGCCAGCTCAAGATCGACCGCAGCTTCGTGCGCGACCTCGAAGAGCAGGACGACGCGCGCGCCGTGGTGGACGCGGTGGTGCGGCTCGCGCATGCGCTGGGCCTGCGCGTGGTGGCCGAGGGCGTGGAGACCATCGGGCAGCGCGACATCCTGGTCGCGATGCACTGCGACGAACTGCAGGGCTACTACTTCGCTCGGCCGATGCCGGCCGCCACCCTGCTCGCCTGGGCGCTGGGCGACAAGCCCGACGGCGCGGCGGATTTCAGCCCCTCGGTGGTCGGGCCCCTCACCGAGATGTCCGCCGCCACGCCGGCCTGAGCACGCGCGCGGAAGGCGGCGTCCGCCCCACGGCGCCCGCGGCCGCCAAACCCTTGCCCAGGTCGGCACGGGGGCTCGGCGCGATAATCGCGGGCGTCAGTCCATACCCACAAAACACCCCACCATGACCACCACCATCCGGTACCACGACCTCGTGGAATCCATTGCCGCGTCCCTGCAGTACATCAGCTACTACCACCCCGCCGACTTCATCGCCCACCTGGCCCGCGCCTACGAACGCGAGCAGAGCCCGGCCGCGAAGGACGCAATGGCCCAGATCCTCACCAACAGCAAGATGAGCGCCACCGGCCAGCGCCCCATCTGCCAGGACACCGGCATCGTCAACGTGTTCCTGAAGATCGGCATGGACGTGCGCTGGGAAGGCTTCCCGGCGGGTCTGGAGGACGCCATCAACGAAGGCGTGCGCCGCGGCTACAACCACCCGGACAACACCCTGCGCGCCAGCGTGGTGGCCGACCCGCAGTTCGCCCGCAAGAACACCAAGGACAACACGCCGGCCGTGATCTTCACGCAGATCGTGCCCGGCAACACCGTGGACATCACCGTCGCGGCCAAGGGCGGCGGCAGCGAGAACAAGTCCAAGATGGTCATGATGAATCCCAGCGACAACCTGGTGGACTGGGTGCTGAAGACCGTGCCCACCATGGGTGCCGGCTGGTGCCCGCCCGGCATGCTGGGCATCGGCATCGGCGGTACGGCAGAAAAAGCCGTGCTGCTGGCCAAGGAAAGCCTGATGGACGACCTGGACATGTACGAGCTGCAGGCCAAGGCCGCGCGCGGCGAGAAGCTCGACCAGGTGGAAGAACTGCGCCTGGAGCTGTTCGAGAAGGTCAACGCGCTGGGCATCGGTGCCCAGGGGTTGGGCGGCCTGACCACGGTGCTCGACATCAAGATCAAGATGTACCCCACGCACGCGGCCTCCAAGCCGGTGGCGATGATCCCCAATTGCGCCGCCACGCGCCACGCGCACTTCGTGCTCGACGGCTCCGGCCCCGTGTACCTCGAAGCGCCCTCGCTGGACCTGTGGCCCAGGATCGACTGGGCGCCCGACTACAACCGGAGCCGCCGCGTCAACCTCGACACCCTCACGCGCGAGGAAGTGGCGGCCTGGAAGCCGGGCGACACGCTGCTGCTGAACGGCAAGATGCTCACGGGCCGCGATGCCGCGCACAAGCGCATCCAGGACATGCTGGCCAAGGGCGAGCCGCTGCCGGTCGACTTCGCCAACCGCGTCATCTACTACGTGGGCCCGGTGGACCCGGTCAAGGACGAAGCCGTGGGCCCTGCCGGCCCGACCACCGCCACGCGCATGGACAAGTTCACCGACATGATGCTGGCCGAGACCGGCCTGATCGCCATGATCGGCAAGTCCGAGCGCGGCCCGGTCGCCATCGAGGCCATCAAGAAGCACCGCTCGGCCTATCTCATGGCCGTGGGCGGCGCGGCGTACCTCGTCTCCAAGGCCATCAAGACCGCCAAGGTGGTGGGCTTCGAAGACCTCGGCATGGAGGCCATCTACGAGTTCGACGTGGTGGACATGCCCGTCACCGTGGCGGTGGACTCCGGCGGCACCAGCAAGCACATCACCGGCCCGGCCGAATGGAGCCAGCGCATCGCCACCGGCGAGTTCAAGTCCATCGACCTCGTGGCCGCCTGAAAGCGGCCCGCGCCTCCCAGCCCGCCATGCTCGAGCCCTCCGACACCGGCCTCGCCGCACCCATCGGCGTCTTCGACAGCGGCGTCGGGGGCCTGAGCGTGCTGAGGGCCCTGCGCGCCGCCCTGCCCCACGAACGCTTCGTGTACCTGGCCGACAGCGCGCACGCGCCGTACGGTGAGCGTGGCGACGGCTATGTCGCAGCCCGCACGCGGACCATCGCGCGGCACCTGCGGCAGGTGCATGGCATCAAGGCATTGGTCGTGGCCTGCAATACCGCCACCGCGGCCGCGATCCACGAGGTCCGCAGCCAGCACCCGGACCTGCCGCTCGTGGGCGTCGAGCCGGCGCTCAAGCCGGCCGTCGCGCTCACGCGCACCGGCCGTGTGGGCGTGATCGCCACGCGCGGCACACTGGCCAGCGCGAAGTTCCAGCGCCTGCTGGCATCGCTGGAAGGCCCGGTGGAGTTCGTGGCGCAGCCCTGCGATGGCCTGGCCTATGCCATCGAGCGCAGCACGGCCGACACGCGGGACACCGATCCTGCCACTATCGAAATAAGAGCACTCTGCGAACGATATACAGCGGCATTGGGCCGATTCGGCACCGAACCCGGCAGCATCGACACGCTGGTGCTGGGCTGCACGCACTATGTCTTCGCCGAGGCCGCGCTGCGGTCCCGCATCGGCCCGGAGGTGCGGCTGGTCGAGACGGGGGAACCCGTGGCGCGGCAGACCCGCCGTCTGCTGGAGGCTGCCGGTGCGCTGGCCCCGGCCCACGGGGCGCCGCTCGCCGATCCCGTTCGCCTGTTCACCACCGGAGAGCTGCCCCTGCTGCAGGCCGCTGCCCGGCGCTGGCTGGACCTGCCGCCCCAGGCCTGTGCGCTGGTGCCGTTGCCGACGATGGAAGAAGCCCCGGAGAGCGCACCTGCCATCGTGCCCGCCCCGGCCACCGCGGCTTCCTGAATTCCCGATCCGCGCCAATCAGGCTCCGGAGGCGGCGCACCGGCAACCGCCCCCCGCCCGGCCCGGCGGCCAGAGTCCGCGATCACCCCCGCCAGAGGGGCGCGCCGCCGTGCTCCAGGTGCGTGAGGTATACGCGGGTGTCGAATTCGTACTGGTGGTAGCGCGGCTCCATGGTCTGGCAGAGCTGGTAGAACGCTTTGTCGTGGTCCTTCTCCCGCAGATGGGCCAATTCATGCACGACGATCATGCGCAGGAACTCTTCGGGAACCTGCTTGAACATCGATGCCACGCGGATCTCGTGGCGCGCGGCCAGCCGGCCGCCCTGCACGCGCGACGACGCCGTGTGCAGCCCCAGCGCGTGCCGCATGACATGGATCTTGCTGTCGAACACCACCTTGTTCACCGGAGGCGCATTGCGCAGGTGCCGCGCCTTCAGATCGGCCGCGTAGCGGTAGAGGGATTTGTCGTCCCGCATGGCATGCGCCTGCGGATAGCGGCGCAACAGCGTGCCGCCCAGCTCGGACGCCTGGGCGAGCGTGCGGACCTGCGCGAGCAGGGACTCGGGATAGCCCTGCAGGTACGGCAGTGGATGGGGAGAATTCGGTAAAGCCATCGAAGGCTGCGCGCCCGGAGGCCCGGCCACGCCAGAGCGCGGCGGCGTCGGCGGGCGGATAAGAAAAGAAAAGGAAAGGAGCGCCCGGCCCGTTCAATGGAGGTGGCGAGGCCGCCGGCCACCGCCGCCGCCATGGCCTCCCGCGCCGGGACCGCCGGCACCCCGGGGCGGCTTGCCGATTTCGAGGGAGTTCACGAGGGCGTCGAAGCGCTGGGAAAAGAGCTTGTCGATCTCGGACACCACGCCGCCGAGTTCGGCCCCGTCGAAGTGGCGCTCCATCATGTGCACCACGTCCTGCACCAGCAGGTCGCGCTGGACCTGCATGATCGCCGCAGGCGTGGGGCCGACGAAGAGCATCACGAAGTCGTCGCGCGCCTCGGTGCCGTCGTCTTCTTCATCTTCGTCGAATTCGGTGTCGTAGAAGGTGACCTCGATCGCGGCACCCTGCGCAGACAGCTCGTTGAGGCTCATGCACATCTCGTCGAGGGATTGGCGGAAGTCCTCGTCGCCGTGCACGGTCCAGCAGATGTTCAGCGCATGCTCCTTGGTATCGAACTGGATGCCGGGCTCCTCCTCGTAGGCGCTGGCAGCGCCATCCGCCAGCGAACGGGCGCCCGCGTACTTCCAGAGCGGCTTCAGCGCGTCCTGCAGTTGCTCGAACGTGGTGTCGGCAAGCAACTGCACCTGACCGTGGACATGGATTTCAAAAGGAGCGTTGTAACTTGACATGATCGAATCGTAGTGGTGCCCCGAGCCGGGATCGAACCGGCACGCCCCTTCTCAGGAAGCGGCGGATTTTAAGTCCGCAGTGTCTACCAATTTCACCATCGGGGCGCCGGCTGCGCCGCCCGGGTTCCGCATCGCAGCGTAACCCCGGACAGGGGACCGCGCAATGCCCGCCCGGACTGCCGGGAAGCCATCAGGCGATGCCTGCACAGCAATAAAAAAGGGAAGCCGCAGCTTCCCTTTGTCGAATGGAGCGGGAATTCCGAGTGTTCCCGGCCAGCGATCCGGGCTTGAAGGCCGAAGCCCGAGCCGCGGAAAGGGCCGATTATGTACCAATTCAGCCGTTATCCTTCATTCAACGGCTTACAAGTGCCGGCTTGGCCGGTTTCAGGCTTCCTCGTAGGTGATCGCAAAATCGCTGTCCGCCGCACCGAGCTGGATGCGGCGGATGGACTTCGATTCCACCGAGGTCTGCAGGAAGCGCATGGCCAGCCGCGGCAGCAGGTTCTGCGTGATGATCCCATCGACCATGCGCGCGCCGGATTCCACCTCCGTGCACCGCTGGCGGATGAGTTGCACGGCCGAATCGTCGAACTCGAGCACCGCGCCATGGCGTTCGGCGATGCGCGCCTGGATGCGCTGGAGTTGCAGGCGGATGATCTGCTCCAGCATGGCGTCCGAGATGGGGTAGTAAGGCACCACCACGAGCCGGCCCAGCAGCGCCGCAGGGAACTTGTCGAGCAAGGGCTGCCGCACGGCCTTGGCCAGCGCCTCGGGGCCGGGCACCAGTTCCGGGTCGCGGCACATGCCCGCGATCAGCTCCGACCCCACGTTGGAGGTCAGGATGATCACGGTGTTCTTGAAGTCGATGTAGCGGCCTTCGCCGTCTTCCATCCAGCCCTTGTCGAACACCTGGAAGAAAAGCTCGTGCACATCGGCATGGGCCTTCTCGATCTCATCGAGCAGCACCACGCTGTAGGGACGGCGGCGCACCGCCTCCGTCAGGACACCCCCCTCGCCATAACCGACATAGCCCGGGGGAGCGCCCTTGAGGGTGGAGACCGTGTGCGCCTCCTGGTATTCGCTCATGTTGATGGTGATGAGGTTCTGCTCACCGCCGTAGAGGGCTTCGGCCAGCGAAAGCGCCGTTTCCGTCTTGCCGACGCCGGACGGGCCGGCCAGCAGGAACACGCCGATCGGCTTGCCGGGGTTGTCGAGCTGCGCGCGCGCGGTCTGGATGCGGCGCGTGATGGCTTCCAGGCCATGGCGCTGACCGATCACGCGCTTTTCCAGCGTGTCCGCCAGCGAGAGCACGGATTGCACCTCGTCGCGCACCATGCGCCCGACAGGAATGCCCGTCCATTCCGCCACCACCGCGGCCACCACGCTGGCGTCCACCACGGGCTGCAGCAGCGGGTCCTCGCCCTGCATGCGCAGCAGCTCTTCACGCAAGGCGCCCAGCGCCTGGGCGGACGCAGCGGATTCCGGTGCCGCCGGGGCTACCGACGCGCCCGCTTCGGTCGCCGCGTCGGTATCGCTCACCGCCGCCGCATCGGTCGCCGGACGCTGCTTCAGCAGCCCGGCTTCCGCCTCCACGATCTGCTGCACCAGCAGCTTCTCGCGCTCGAAACGCTCCTGCAAATCGGCCTTTTCGGCGTTCAAACGCTCGATCGATGCACCGATATCGGCGAAGCGGGCAGCGTCGCCCACGCCCAGGTTCAGTTCGCGCTGCACGATGTCCTTCTCGACCGTCAGCGCTTCGAGCTGGCGGACCACGGCCTCGAGCCGTGCCGGCGTGGCGTGCAGGCCCAGCGCCACGCGCGAGCACGCGGTGTCGAGCAGGCTCACCGCCTTGTCGGGCAGCTGGCGTGAAGGGATGTACCGGTGCGAGAGCGTCACCGCCGCAGAGACGGCGTCCTCGCCGATGCGCACCTTGTGGTGTGCCTCCAACTTCGCCGCGACGCCGCGCAGCATGTGGACGGCCTTGGGCTCGTCCGGCTCGTGGATTTGCACCAGTTGGAAGCGCCGCGTCAGCGCCGGGTCCTTCTCGATGTATTTCTTGTATTCGGCCCACGTCGTCGCGCCGATGGTGCGCAGCACGCCACGCGCCAACGCGGGCTTCAGCAGGTTGGCCGCATCGCCCGTGCCGGCCTGGCCGCCGGCGCCGATGAGGGTGTGCACCTCGTCGATGAACAGCACGATCGGCGCCGTGCTGGCCTGCACCTCGTCGAGCAGCGCCCGCAGCCGGTTTTCGA
The DNA here is from genome assembly GCF_900112675.1 of Paracidovorax konjaci. Taxonomy (GTDB): domain Bacteria; phylum Pseudomonadota; class Gammaproteobacteria; order Burkholderiales; family Burkholderiaceae_C; genus Paracidovorax; species Paracidovorax konjaci. The sequence goes on from NZ_FOMQ01000011.1 coordinate 104,922, forward strand.
ATTCGCCCTTCATGCTCGCGCCGGCCTGCAGCAGGCCGATGTCGACCACGCGCAATTGCACGTCCTTCAAGGGCGGCGGCACATCGCCGGCGGCGATGCGCAATGCCAGCTCCTCCACCACGGCCGTCTTGCCCACGCCGGCCTCGCCGACCAGGATCGGGTTGTTCTGGCGGCGGCGCATGAGGATGTCCACCATCTGGCGCACTTCCTCATCGCGGCCGGTGACCGGGTCGAGTTCCTGCAGCCGTGCGCGCTCGGTGAGGTCCACCGTGTAGCGCTGCAGGGCCTCGCCGCGCCCCGCTTCGGCGGACGTTGCGCCGCTGGCTTCGCCGGGCACACCGCCCAGGCCGGAACCGTCCGCGGCCCGCAGCCGGGACTCGGGCGAATCGGGCAGCAACCGCCCGAAGGCATCGCTCAACGCCGGCTCGCCGAGCTTGCCGAACTCGGAGGAAATCGCACGCAACTCGTTGGCCAGCGCCCGGGTGCGCAGCATGCCCGAGAGCCAGTAGGCACTGCGGATCTGCGACTCGCCGTACATCAGCGTGGCATAGACCCAGCTGCGCTCGATGGAAGTCTCGATCTGCGCCGAAAAGTCGCTGATCGAGGTGGCACCCCGTGGCAGGCGGTCGAGGCTTTGCAGCACATCGGCCGCCAGCCGGTCCGCATCGACGTCGAAATGGCGCAGCAGCCGGACCATGTCGGAATCGGTCTCCTGCAGCAGCTGATGCATCCAGTGCACCAGTTCCACATAGGGATTGCCGCGCAGCTTGCAGAACACGGTCGCGCTTTCGAGCGACTTGAAGAGCAGAGGGTTGAGCTTGCCAAAAAGGGCTTGCCGGCTGATTTCAGACATGGGACCTCGTAGATAAATGCGGGGTTCGGGAAAAGGACACGTAAAACGAAAACGGGCTCAGGAATGGGCGGGCGGCACCGTGGCCGTGGCCGCAGCCGAGCGCCGCGAGCGGGTCTTGCGCGATGCCAGCCAAAGCTCGGCATCGAGCCGGAAATCGTCGGGATCGTGCTGCGCGGGGCCCGAGAAAGACCACGTGGTCCAGCCCAGACGCACGGCCCCGCCGAGCTGGCAGGCAGGTACGTCTTCCCGGCGCAGGACCAACTCGAAATCCCAGGCGAACTCGATACCGACGTAGTTGCGCACCCAGTCCACCAGGGCCTGGAAGTCCGCCCCCCCGGGCAGGAAGCGCTCGTACTGCGCCAGGGGCAACGGCCCGATGCGCAGCCGGAATTTGCCTTGCGCATCCGGTACGCGGCTGCCCACCACCGTATCCACGCCGAGCCGTGCATTGCGCGGTATGCGCGACAGCGCGGTCTGCTGGTCCGGGTCGAGCACGAGATAGTGCAGCGTGAACTCGATCAACTCCACCGGCACCTGGAAATACAGCCGAAGGGCCGAGGTCAGCCCCTCGGGGTTGCGCGTCCAGCGGGTGAGATGGCCCGCCAAGTACTGCTTTGCATGCTCTGGCACGGCATCGCGGTCGCAATGCGTGCGCTCGCCGTAGCCGATCAGGCTGCGCATGTGCCGGCCGAAGAGATCGTGTTCCGGACGGTCGAGCGAGGTGGTCGGCTGCGGATCGGACCATGCCCGAAAGAACAGCATCAGCAACCGGTGGTGGAAGATGTCCGAGAAGCGGGCCAGCGTCGGATCGTCGTACTGCCGCAGACGCTCGCGCACGTATTCGGTCAGATGCGTGGGCATGGGACCATTCGGCCCGTACAGGCCGAAGTTCCATACCGTCATGCGCTCGGGCTGCCCGGCCTTGGCGGGCAGGATCTCCGCGATCGTGGCGGGCGCGAACGCCAGCGAAGGGTCCTGTCCCAGGCGCAAAGGCTCGTCGCGCGGCCGCAGAGCCTTGCCGAAACGCGGGTGTCCGCGGCCACGCGCCTGGAGGATGCGCAAGGCAAAGAACAGGTCGAACTGGTGCGGGTTCTGGCGCAACCGCTGCCAGAAGCGGGCCACGTCCAGATCCCTGGACGCGCCCGGCTCCTGCACCGGCGGCATTTCGCCGGGCTCGACAGGCAGGCGATCGCTCACGTGTTGGGCCTTTGGCCGGGCCGTACGCGCCAGCGTGCAATGGCGCCGCGCTGCCGCGAGCGCAGCGACAGTTCGGTGTAGCTGTTGATCCCGACATGGCGGGCGAAGAAGCGCTCCAGGATGGCGACCAGTGGCCATGGGCTCACGCCTGCGAGCGGGCCCTCGTCCACTCCAACGTTCACGCCCACGCCCCGCCCATAGACGAGCTGCCCGTGCTGTGGCAGGCGCCGCGTGACCGGAGCGATCCCCACCGAGCGGATCGCTGCGATCTGCCCGGAGAGATCACGATCCCCGAGATCGAGGTACAGCCGCAGCAGGTCGCGCAGGGTCGCCGCGCCTTCCTCTTCCGAGAGGTCGTTCATCGCGAGGTAGTTGATGGACAGATGGGAAATCAGCCGCCAGGTGATCTCGTTCTCGGCAATGCTGGAGGTGGGACGCGTAGGCCCGGCCACCGTCCGTACCGACTCGACGGGGGCCGACTCGACGAGCGTGAAGTCGCTCTGTCCATCCCGCCCTCCCATGAGCAGGGGCAGGTCGCGGTTGGTGCAAAGCGTCCGCACGCTGAGTTGCTTGAGGTCGTCGGAGAACGGGGCCTCTCGTTGGTCGACCAACGAAATGAAGACTTCGCTGCCCAGGTACTGCGTGCGCGGGCCGAAACGCTTGGCGTGGTCCGAGAACAGGCGCGGCTCGCGGCGCATGGCGAAGTACGCCTGCTCGCTCGCACGGATGCCGTGGATGGATGCGTACAGCGGCAGGAAGTCCTGGTCCTTGAGTTGCCCCTCACGGTGCCCCGTGACACCCAGAATGCTGTAGATCTCGAAATCGCGCGGCCGGGTGCGGTCGGGAACCACGTGGTATTCGTTGACCCCGGTGGACACATGGATGCGGTCCGCCGACCTTTCGAACAGGTTGATCGCCGGTACGCAATGCAGCAGGAACTTGCTGCGGTCCACCTGCGCCTCCAGCGATGGCTGGGCACGGCGAAGCAGCAGCGTGATGCCGACCTGCCCTCCGGGGACGCGCGCAAGCGCCTCGCGTAGCCCACGGATCGAGAAGAACCGGAACCGCGCAGGAAACGCAAAGTACTCGTGCAACAGGCGGTGGCCCTGGAAACTGCGGTGGGTGTAGGGCAGCAAAGCCTGCGACTGCTCGTAGCCTTCGGCCTGCACCGATTCCGCGGGCAACTGGGCCCAGACACGCGAGGCGTCCTGCACGTCGTGCACGACCACCCCCATCACCGACTCATGGATCAATTCCTGCAAATGCGACGCCACGGTGTCCGCCGCAGAAATATGCAGATCGAGCCGGTCCATGCGCAGGCCCTGCCACTGGGCCGCGCCCCGTGTCGATAGCGTGAAGCGCAGGTGCCCCGCCGCTTCTTCCGGCAGGCCGAAGCGCGAGAGCGGCAGGTCGAGCGGTGGCCCTCCGAGACGGGCCTGGGTCAGATCGATGGGCCACAGCGTGACCGCGTGGCCGGTTCGGAAATCGCAGGGCGTCTGGTCTTCTGCCGTCTTGCGGCCACGGATCACACTGCCCGCTTCCAGCGTGTATCCATCCAGGAGACTGCCTTCGGTGCCGCTGGGCTCCATCTGCACGACCACCATGGACGGCGTGGGCGCGAGATAGTGGGGGCACACCATTTCCAGGATGCGCTGGGACAGGCGCGGGAACTCCGCATCCATCTTCATCTGGATGCGGGCCGTCAGGAAGCTGAAGCCTTCCAGCAACCGTTCCACATACGGATCGGCCACCTCCAGTTCGCGCAGAGAAAGGCGTCCGGCCACCTTCGGAAAAGCAGCAGCGAATTCCGCGCCCAATTCGCGCAGATAGCTCAGTTCCCGGTTGTAGTACTCGACCAGCCGCGGATTCATATCGGAAAAGCTCCAGACCGCGCCAGGGCGGCAATCACACAGGTCCGCCCAAGGCGTCGGACAGCGGCGTCCATTACCGCTGGTCGGACACGGAGACCTGCCCCGTTTCCAGATCGAGACTCGTCTTGAGCAGCAGTTCCAGGGGATAAGGCGAAGACCAGAACTGGCAGCGGATTTCGAACTGCAAGGTATTGTGGTGGCTGAACAGCTTGCTGGAGGGTGCCAGAGCCACGGTCAGGGTCTGAGGCAGTATGCGGGGCTCGTGCAGCAGGATCGACTTGCGGATGGCAGCCTCGACATCCTTCCAATCCAGCTCGGACAGGAGCTGGCCCGCCAGAGGCTTCATGCCGAAGTTGAGTACCGACCGCTCCGCTGCCGGCAGGCCCTCGAAGTCGATGTGCGACGACGCGTCCGAGGCATTGAGCAACCAGTTGAGATCCCGCAGCAGAGCCTGCCGCAGGCGAGGCTCTGTCACGAAAACCGCATCCGCCCGTTCCGTGCGCTTTGACGGCTCATGGTCGGTCAGGCGGTCCAGCAGCGCAGGCTGCAGACGGTCCTTCCCGTGCCCATAGCTCTCCTTGCTCTGCGTCGCCATACTCTCCCCGGCCCGCTCACTCGGCGAACTTCACGCGCCGCACATCCAGCAGCGCCGCATCCGCGCGATCGGTGACCCAGACACGCTGGCCCAGCCCGAAGGCCTGGTCGCCGCCCAGGTCGCGCCACTCGGAAGCGCGCGAGAGGCGGATCTCGTCGCGGTCTACGGCCTCGGATCCGGGGTACCGGGTGGGGATGAAGCCGTGCATCACACCTCCATTCAGCAACGTGACCTCGCAGGCCGACCACACCAGGTCGCGAAGATCCTGCGGCTTCTCGAAACTGATCTGGGAAATACTTTCAAAAGGCACCCAGTAGTAGCTGCCGTTGGCATACAGCTCGCATACCGGTCCGATCCGGGCATCGGAATCGGCGATCCAATCGAAAGGCTCGCCATCGATTTCGCCGGCGGAGGCGGGAGCCTGCTCGAACGCGGCGTTGCGCAACTCGGCAGCCTGCTCGGTGCGGCCCTTAGCCAGGCACTGCAACGCTTCGAGCAACCAGCCCAGCCATTCCGGAGGCTGGCCCAGGATATTGGGAGTGCGCTCGCCGGCGAACACATCGCGGCGCGCCACTTCGCAGAGGATCACCTCGCGGTAAGCGCGCGCCATGGTCTCGGCCTTGCGGTCCAGCTGGGCGCAGATCTGCAACTGGTCGAGCGCTTTCTGCCATTCGCCATGCACCGCCAGGACCTGGAAATAGAACACGCGCAAGGCGGAGTCCTGCGGGTTGGCTCGCAATGCGTCCTTGAGCTCGGCCAATTGGCGGTCCAGCGGGCGCTTGAAATCGAAATTCATGGGTAGATGCGGTGGTCCGCAAAATCGTTATGGATCACGCACCGCGGCGTGCGCCGCGTGCCGGAGGCAGACGCACAGGGAGGCGCCCTGCCACGCCGCCCTGCCAAGCGAGGCGCCACGGCACATGGTGCCGCGCGCCCGCAGGTTCAATTGCCAGCCTGCTTCACCGAAGGCAGCTTGGACACCAGGCGCAGAGAAACCGTGAGGCCTTCCAACTGGTAGTGGGGACGCAGGAAGAACTTGGAGGTGTAGTACCCCGGGTTTCCTTCCACTTCAGCCACCTGCACCTCGGCAGCAGCCAGCGGCTTGCGTGCCTTGGTTTCCTGTGACGAGTTGGCCGGGTCGCCGTCCACGTAGTTCATGATCCAGTCGTTCAGCCACAGCTCCATGTCGGAGCGCTCCTTGAACGAACCGATCTTGTCGCGAACGATGCACTTGAGGTAATGGGCGAAACGGCAGCAGGCGAACATGTAGGGCAGGCGCGCCGACAGGTTGGCATTGGCCGTTGCATCCGCGTCGTAATACTCGGCGGGCTTGTGCAGCGATTGGGCACCAATGAAGGCCGCGACGTCGGAATTCTTGCGGTGGACCAGCGGCATGAAGCCGTTCTTGGCCAATTCAGCCTCGCGGCGGTCGCTGATGGCGATCTCGGTGGGGCACTTCATGTCGACGCCGCCGTCGTCCGTGGGGAACGTGTGCGCAGGCAGATTGTCCACCGCTCCACCGGATTCCACCCCACGGATGGACGTGCACCAGCCGTAGTACTTGAAGGACCGGTTGATGTTCACAGCCATCGCGTAGGCGGAATTGGCCCAGGCGTACTTGCTGTGGTCGCCGCCAGCGGTTTCCTCTTCGAAATCGAACTCGTCCACCGGGTTGGTCTTCGCGCCGTAGGGCAAGCGTGCCAGGAAGCGCGGCATCGCAAGTCCGATGTACTTGGAGTCATCGGAGTCGCGAAGGCTGCGCCACGCGGCGTACTCGGTGTTGGTGAAGATCTTGGTCAGGTCGCGGGGGTTGGCAAGCTCCTGCCACGAGTCCATCTGCATCATGGCCGGCGACGCGCCAGCAATGAACGGGCAGTGGGCCGCCGCGGAAACCTTGGCCATCTCGCCCAGGAGTTCCACGTCCGGCGGGCTGTGGTCGAAGTAATAGTCGCCCACCAGGCACCCGAACGGCTCGCCGCCGAACTGTCCGTATTCTTCTTCGTACACCTTCTTGAAGATCGGGCTCTGGTCCCAGCCCACGCCCTTGTAGCGGCGCATGTTGCGGTGCAGCTCCTTCTTGGAGATGTTCATCACGCGGATCTTCAGCATCTCGTCCACTTCGGTGTTGTGCACGAGGTGGTGGAGGCCGCGCCATGCGCCTTCGAGTTGCTGGAACTCGTTGTGGTGGATGATCAGATTGATCTGCTCGGACAGCTTGCGGTCGATCTCCGCAATGATGGCCTGGACCGTCTGATAAGCATCGTCCGACAGCGTGGTCGATGCCGCCAGCGCCTGCTGCGCCAGCGTCTGGACGGCAGATTCCACCGCCTCGCGGGCCTGGTCGGTCTTCGGCTTGAATTCCTTTTGAAGCAACGCTGTGAATTCGTTGCCTTCCAGCACCTGCGTGCCCTGCTGTCCCGCGTCCAGGGAGGTCGTCGTGTTCATGCGGAAGCCCCTTTCACTGAGCGTCGTTGGTTTTCTGGGCCGCGTTATCCGCCGGCTTGTTGGGCATCGCTGCGAGCGACTTCAGCAACGACGGGTCTTTCAGGACCTTGGTGATCAGTTCCTCGGCACCTTGCTTGCCGTCCATGTAAGAGAGCAGGTTGTGCAGTTGGGTACGCGCCTCCAGCATGGAATTGAGAGCGCCCACCTTGCGGGCAATCGCCGCAGGGGAAAAGTCATCCATGCTCTCGAACGTCAGGTCGATATGGAGACGGCCATCGCCAGTCAGCGTATTGGGCACGTTGAAGGAAACACGCGGCTTGACCGACTTCATGCGCGCATCGAAATTGTCGATGTCGATGTCGAGGAACTTGCGGTCTGCGATTTCGGGCAATGCCTCCACCGGTTTGCCGGAGAGATCGGCCATCACACCCATGACGAAAGGAATCTGGACCTTCTTTTCGGAGCCGTAGATTTCGACGTCGTATTCGATCTGCACCCGGGGGGCACGATTGCGGGCAATGAACTTCTGACCGCTTTTACCGGTCTTGCTTAAGGTCACCATGTTGAACTCTTCTCTCTCATAAGGCTAAAAACAGAGATCGGCCGGCATCCACCGCCTGGGCTCCCGCACGCGGGCCCTCCACCGCCTCCCCTGGCTACCGGACGAGTATCCGCCAGCAACACAACACCGCTGTTACATTTCGTTTTCCAAAATCACGGGGCTTGCTGCCCCCCGGTGATCGTCTCGACCTGCTGCACGCTGTCGGGCGAAAGTTCGCGCAGGATGTCGAGGAAATTCAACCCCATCAACTTCGCCGCACGGCGGATCAGAAGCGGCGCGGGATTGGTAGGCTCGGTGCGTTCGAGGAACGCGGCGACCTCCAGCAGTTGGGCCATGGCATCCGCGCGGGTTCTCAGCCCTGCCGGTTTGGCGGTATGCGTACCTGCGGCACTGCCGGCCATGCCTGTCTCGGCACCGGCTACCTGCCCCGCCTCGTCATCCTGGCCCGACGCGTCGGCGGTTTCCGCCACGCCCACGGGCGCATGCGGCACCAGATCATTGAGCGCCACCAGCAACGACTGGAATTGGTCCATGTCAGGCAACTGGGAAGAACCCAGCTGGTCTCGCAAGGTCGTCTGCAGGCTTCGCACAGCTTCGCAGGCGGCGTTCCAGGCGCGCAGCGATTCATCGCCCTGCTGCCATGCCTGGGCCAGCGCTATGCGCAATTGGTCCAGAGAAACCTTGATCCCGCCATCGCTGGTCGTTCCCCGCGCTACGGACTCGGCATCCCTCACGCTGATTGCACCTGCCGGCAGCTTCACGAAATCCTGTTGCCGCAGATCACGCAGTTGCCCGGTAATCTCGTTCAAGGAAGCCACCGCGTTCATGCGCATGAAATGGTCGCCGTCCTCCGGCAAGGGATGCAGATCGTCCCAATACCGAGCGAACATCCCGGCCATCAATTGGACGCCCGCAGACATACCGCGCACGCCCTGCGTATTGGTCAATGCCCGGCACAGCAACGCCACGATACGGACATCCTTGGTCCGCACCAGCAGCGCTTCGGCGCGACGTTCCACATCGCGCCAATCCGGCGGCTCCGCAGGAATCACGGTATCGCCGAACTGCTGTTCCGGCTTTCCGTTGGCAGCATTCTCGAGCGCGAGAAATTCAGCGTCGTAGGTGAGATCCTGCCCGCTGGGCGGTGTATCTGCCGTTGGTTGGAGAAGCGCTTCGATATCGATCATTTCGTCGTTCCATTGCCCGCCGCCTCGGCGGGAACATCGCTATGCATTGCCAGAGCTTCCAAACAGCCTCAGGAACAGGCTCTCATTGGGATCCCCCCAGTGCTCGCAACTCCGGCCCGCGGCTCCAGGCTGGTAAGACCACCAGAAACTGGCGGCCTGGCCTGCACGCAGAATTTCCCGCCCCCGGGCAAACATCGCCTCGCCCCGCCCTGCCCCCGTCCCCATTCCCAGGTCGGAAAGGATGTCGGCCATGGCGCCGGGCTGCTGAACGGCAGGCGCCGCAGCGAATGGCCACGGCAGGCTGGACAACCGGCTGTCCAGTGCGTCTGCGGGCAGAGCCAGCCTCCGGGCATCGATCACGGCCTTGCAGGCCTCGTCGAAGAAACGCCCAAGCACGTCATCGGCTTCGAGCGCCTGCTGGGGCATGTCTCCCACCGCCACCACCGTCAAGGGGTAGCAGCGCCCCACACGATCGATGCTCGGAGCCAGCACTCCGCAGGAAGGTGCACTCCCTTTGCTTCCGCACACCACGAAGGACCACAGAGGAGACTGCGTGAAAGCCTGCTCCCAGTTGCCATGCGCCGTGGACTTGAGATGCCCCAGGCCATGGCTGAGCCAGTCGTCCCATGGCCCGCTCACGGCACGGGGCATCCGGCGCCCGACGAAATCCCCCTGCCCGGGCAGCTTTCCAAACCACGCTACCCGGGGTCGGGCCCGCGACCATGGCATCAAAGATTGCCAGGACACTCGAATTCCTCCATGGCTTTCAGACGGAAAGGATTGAGCACGCTCCCTGATGTGACTTCGAAGCGCATCTTGCGTCCCCCGATGTCGAAAGCAGCGACGAAGCGCTCTGGTGTGTTGCCAGGCAGCACTTGGGCCCGGTCGAAAAACCGATGCAGGGCCCAAGGTCCTTCGGTCACCAAGCCTGTATTTTCCGTTCCTCCGGTCGTGATCTGAAGTCGGACCTGACCGGTTCCCCGCGTGCCGGGCCAGGTCATGGACTTCGGTATCTGCGGGCCGTGCTGGTAGCGCAGCACTTCACCATCGATGTCGAGCACCATCTGGGAAATCGTGGCGTCCATTTCCAGAGGTTTGATGTCCATGCGAATGGAGGGCATCTTCCCGCCGGCGCGGAAATACACGTCACGGATCGTGGCTGCGCGCTGGAAAGAAGCCAGCGCGGCCGAGCCACCCACCGGTGTACCGTCCACCCCTTGTCGGAACCGCCAGGGCGTGGTGGAGATGTCCACCATGGATTGCAGGTTGTTGCGGAAGAATTCATCCATCATCCCGCCCGCGGCGAACAGACTGGCGAAATCGTCCGTCGTCACGTCGCTGCTGGAGCCTTTGGTGAAGGGATATCGCCCCCCGATCGCACGCCGGCAAAACGTTCCGATCGTGGCGTTGAGATTCCCCCCCACGGTGGCCCGCACATCACGCCCCACCAACGCGGACGTCGAGGACGCGAGTTCTTCGTACATGCTGTTGAGCGGAGGTGGCACACGCTTGGCCTCCATGCGCACCCGCTCCAAAGCCGGTGACAGCGAAGGAGGTACAGCGCCGCCGGCACTGATCTGCTGCTTGGCGGAAGAAATGACGGCCGCGGCTTCATTCAACACCTGCAAGCTGGCAGTGATGGGCGCGGGCCCTGACCCATTGGAGGCCGCAAGCCGCCGGTATTCCCTGAACCGGAAATCCACCAGATCCGCTTCCAGCGTCGTGCTGGTGGCAAGGCCACCCACATTCACACGTTTGCCCGTGAGACGGCTGAGCTGCTCCTGCTCTTCCTTGATGCGGTTGATCTTGTCGCCCAGCCAACTGCTGGTGCCGCCTCCCGTTCCGGGTTTCTGCGCCAACGTGGTCTCTTTCGCCACGGCTCGGATGAACTGCTCCAGGCTGGAGTTGGCGGAAGAATAGAGTCTTGCCTGCTCTCCCGCCTGATCGAGCGAGGCGACCCGCACCGGCCGCACATCCGCCAGATAGTCCTCCCAGACCTTCGCGTACTCCATGAGATAGAGGCGCTTGACCTCCAGCGCGAGCTGGCCCGTCATGACCTCGTTGGCGACACTGCGCTGTCCTTCCGCCTTGCCGAGCACCCACGTCTCCTCCTGGGCCAGCAGCGAGGTGACCTTCGGCAGTTCGTGCGAAAAGACCCCGTAGTAACCGTCGTACGTGAAGAGCCCGGAAATGCCCTGCGTCAGCGGTTTCCCGCTGCGCCGTGTGAACACTTGTGGCGCCTCGGGGCCACTCGCACGCACCACGGTGAAATCAGGAGGCAACGATGTCCCACTGGTGAGCAGCTGCTTCAAGCGGCTGTAAGCCCGCTGCGCAGGTGACAGCTGCGCCAGGCGCTGGCGCACTTCCGCCACCAGTTGCTGATCCATCGGGATCGGCGACACGAGCGCACGGTCTTCCATGAGCCGATCGAGGTGGTGGGCCAACTGGTCCACCATGCCGGACTGGACCAGCGCAGGCGGGAGCGTGGACTCCCACTCGTTCAGCATCCAGGCCTTCACCACACGGGGATTGAAGCGCTCCGGCTCGTAGAGCATCAAATACACCTTCAGCGCTTCGTAGCTCGCCTCCGGATTGGCGGTAGATGCCTGCTGCAGTGAATTGCGCAGATGCCGCGCAAGACGCGGCAACCATGCGTCTTCCAGAAGCCGCATGTAGGTAGCGTCGGCCGCCGTCTGGACCTTGGGCACCTGAAGCAAACCGTATCGCCAGTTGAGCGGCGGAGAGTCGTCCGTGTAGCGCTGACTCACAGCCAAGGTTTCCGCATGGTTCAACAAGGGCAGGAGCGCCACCATGTTTTCGGGGTCGGCATCACGCGACTCTTCTACAGCCTGCCGAAGCGCAGGCACCTTGGACTGCACTTCGTCCAGGTACTTCTGGTTGTTGCCGTGGCTCACCGTCCATGCAAGCGTGGCACCGACCAAGCCAAGCACCAGTGCAAGAAAACCCGCCGCCTGGAGCAGCCGCAGTTGTCGCTCCTTCTTTGCGTTGCGGCCCGTAAGCCCCGCCTCATTGAAGATGACACCCTTGAGCAGCGTCTCGATGAAGTAGCTCTTTCCCGAACGCGGTTCGGCCGCCTGCGATGCGGGCGACGATACGGAGAAGCGCCGCGACAGCGCGGAGAGTACACGATCGAAAGGCATGCCCTCCTGGGTGCCGCTCGTGAAGTAGACGCCTCGGAACAGAGGTTTTTCCTTGAACCGGGACGACGCGAAAATGGTCGACAGCGTCTGCTGAACGACGTCCCGGAGGCCGACGAACTGCTGCGGCAAGCCATAGATCAAACCTCGCCTCGCGAGATCGGGCTCCACCAGCAATCGCTGCGGTAGGAGTCGGTTGATCTGATCAGTCAGTTCTCCGAATTCCTGCTTGAACTGCAGCCCCGGATCTTCCTGGACCTGGCCCTCGACGTACGTGTTGGTGAAGCCCCAGACCTGGGCCCGCTCTTCACGGGTCATGCTTCCAAAGAATTCGTTGAATCCCGCAAGCAGATCCGTCTTGGTGACAAGGACGTACACCGGAAACTTGATCGACAGGCCCTCGCAAAGCTCTGCCAGGCGCAACCCGATCAAGCGTGCCAGGCGCTCGCGCTCCGCATCGCCGGCACTCAACAGCTCCTGGACACTGAGAGTGACCAGCACGCCGTTGATGGGTTGGCGGCCCCGGAAACGACGCAGCAATTCAAGGAATCCCGACCACGCCGCTCCGTCCTGGGCTGCATCGCTTTCCTGCGTGGTGTACCGCCCTGCCGTGTCCAAAAGCACCGCTTGGTCCGTGAACCACCAATCGCAGTTGCGTGTGCCGCCAACGCCACGAATGGACGCCTTGCCGAATTGGGCCGCCAGAGGGAAATCCAGACCGGAATTCACCAGCGCTGTCGTCTTGCCTGAGCCGGGAGAGCCGATGATGAGGTACCACGGCAGCTGATAGACATACCGTCGGGTGAGGCGGCCGAACCAGCCTTGCTCGGTCTGTCCGAACCGCGTCTTGCCCAGAACGCCGATCGCTTCCTTGAAACGCTTCTCCAACTCGGCAACCTCTTCCTTGCCGGGGCCTGCTTCAGTTGCCACGGTGTCGGAGGCACCGAATCGCGCCAATTGATTCAACAGCCGCGCGTTCATTTCCTTGGCCCGCCACCACTGGATGAACAGTTTCAGGAACCAGACGCAGAAGATCGCGGCAATGATCCAGGCACGCACCGCTTCGCTTTCGAGCGGCTGGTAAGGCTTGATGTAGACCAGCGGCCCGACAAACCAGATCAGCAGGCTGAGCAGTACCAACCCGCAAAGAACCAGCGTGAACCGGTTGAAGAAAAAGGAAAAGATCTTGCGCAGCATGTTTTAGTTCTTCGGAGTGCTGTTCCTGGCAGGCGAGCTAGCGGGCGCCGGGCCCGGCGTCAACTGCAATTCGGCATCGCGCGACTGGGGCGGAACCAGCAACACGATCTCCACGCGGCGGTTCAGCGCCCTGCCCTCGGGCGTGGTATTGGGTGCTATCGGATCACTCTCGGCCCGGCCCTCCGACCTCAACCGCTGCCCCTCGGTGATGGTGCGCTGAAGCATGGCCGACACGGCCAGCGCCCGCTCCTGCGAAAGGTGCCAATTGGAGGGGAACCGCGCCGTGCGGATCGGCGTGTTGTCGCTGTAACCGTTGACGACCACCTTTCCGGAGACTTCATTGAGTGCCGTGGCGATACGCTGGATCACCGCAACGTACCGCGGCTTGACCTCGGTGGATGCGGGATCGAACAGACCATCTCCACGCAAGGTAACGATGCTCCGATCGGCCTGGTCATTGACTTCCACCAGGCCCTCTCGGATCTCTGGCTCCAAGAATTGGCGAAGGCGCGGCTTCGGCGCGGCAACCGCAACCACCGTGGGCATCTTGGGGAGCCGTATCCCGTTGATGGCAGCAAACAACTCATCCGAACGGGAAGCCAATCGGTAGTTGAACCAGAGAAAGATGAGGAATGCGATCAGCAAAGTCAGTACTGCGGCCACCCAGAAAGGGACCAGGCTCCACGGCGGCACAGCCGCGCGCTGGACGCCTTTCCAATGAATGGACAGCGCCCCGCTGCGGTCTCCGCGGGTGCTCTCGATCACCTGCAACAAGCGCGCCTTGAGGCTCTCCAACTGGCTGCGTCCGTTGTCGATGACGTGGTAGCGCCCTTCGAACCCGAGCATGAGGCAGAAGTACATCAACTCGATGAGGTCGATGTGCTGTTGCGGTGTCTGAACCAGCTTTGAGAGCAACTGGAAGAACTTCTCCCCGCCCCATGTCTCGTTGTGGAGCGCCACCAGAAGGCTGTACTGTGGCCAGACGCCGGAGCCACCCCACGGCGTCTGCGCGGCAGCTTCGTCGATGGCCGTACAGATGCAGTAGCGCGCCCCGATGATGGTTTCCATCGGTACGCCCGAACTGCCCGCGCGACTCTCGAATTGCCGGATGCACTCCAGCAGATAATGCTGGAATGCTGCGGGGTCCGGGTTGGTGGCCATCCGCCGGATCTGCGGAATCAGGTTCAGCAGGGTATTGGCTGCTGCCACGAGAGGATTGCCGCCGCTCACGACATCCGGGAGTCCGGAAGCCTTGTGCAATCCTTCGGATGGCCCCGGACCGGAGCTGCCGGAAGGCGCCGCAGATGGCGCCGGACCAGGCCGCTGCCCATAGTTTTCAGCAGCGAAGACGTTGACGGAATTTTGCATGGAAGTCTTCGCTCTCAGCGCCGGATGGCCCACATCTCAAGCTGCAGTTCAGGGAAACCTCCCGAGACGTGCAGTGCAAGCCCCCCCGAATTCTGCAATTGGCGCCATAGGTCATGGCCCGTGTCCAGCTCGAAATAGGAGTAGCCGGCGTGGTATGGAATCTCGCGCGGTGCGACAGGCAACGAGCGCAGGGGCACTCCCGGCAAATGAAGATTCACCAGATCGCGGATACGCTCCACCGGCCCCATCTTGATCTGCGTGGGAAAGTGCGCGCGCAGGAATTCCACAGCGGTCTGCGCATGCACTGCCAGCACGAACTCGCAACTGGTCAGCAGTTCCGTGCTGGGAATCAACGCCACGTGCACACCGTATTGCCGCTCCTGCAACTCGATCTGGATCGCGTTCTGCTCGAGCACCGAGGAAAGGCCGCGGCGCAATTCGAGCATCAACGGAAGGAAACTGCTGCGCAGATCGTCGTGGTCATAACTGGGCATCGCCGCAGGTCGGCGTTGTTCACGGGTGAAGGTGGCCAACTCACCGGCCATCTTCAGCATGTCGTCGAACAACCGCTCCGGATGTATGGCACGCACACGCACCCAGTGCTCGACTGCCGGTTCCCAGCGGTTCAGGAACTGCAGCATCAAAAAGTCGCCCACTTCGCCTACGCCGCCTCGGCCAGGCTGGCTGAGGCGCTCCTCCAGCGCGGCGCCCCGCTGACGCAGCAAGCCGAACAATTCCCGGCAAAACACGGCCAGTCCGGAGATTTCGGAGTTGTTCACCACCGTCGGTATGAAAGACGGATCGAGCAGCAGCGAGCCATCGGCCCTGCGTTCCACCACCTGGGCGACAGGCAGGCTGACCCAGCCATCGGTCACGTCCTGCGCGGTTCGGAGAGACAACTGGATCTGCCCGACCTGGACCTCCGCGGGCTGCGCACCGACATCATTGACGTCGGACACTTCCGCCACCTCTGCGGCGAAGCGGACCGAAGCCCCCCCTGCTCCACCCAACGTCACCTCGGCACCCGCTCTGCGACGCATGGGCAATGCAAGGTGGATCACCGTGTCTTTCACATCCTTGCCGATAGCCAGCGCTGCCGGTATCTCGTCATGGTGCGGAAAACTGAACGGCGTTCCGTCCGGCAACACCCCCTCCGCGGACAACAGCCCGACCTTCCCCAAGCCCAGCAACTCTGTGTCGAGCACCAGCTTGGAGAACCCCCAGAAGAAAAACTGTGCGGGTAGGGTTCGGGACTGAATCAGGAAATCGGTAAAGCGGTCCTGTTGCTGAAAATGCTGCGGACGAAGGAACATGCCTTCTGCCCAGACGACCTTGCGCTGCCAAACCATGATGTGACTTCTGGCTTTCGTTCTTATGGAGATTGGATCTTGACCGCGTCCTTGCCCACCGTGATCCGGTACTGGACAGGCTTCAGCCGCTCCGTTTCGCCGAGGCCCCACCACCGACGGCGCATTTCAACGGAATTCGGTGCACCGATGGTCGCACGCCATGTACTGCGTTCCAGATCACGGTAACCCGCGAACACGGCAAACGTGCGAACGTCGGAACTTCCCTTGCGTTCGATCGTGCGCCGCTCGCCGGGCTGCAGAAGAATTTCTTCGCGCCGCACGAAATCGGCACCCAGCTGCGTTTCATCCTTGTCCTGGAGATCCAGGTAGCTCGCTCGATCGAACGCGGCGGTCGCACGCAGCTCGTACAGCCTCACCAGGATGGGCTTGGGTTTTCCGTGGATATCGGGGTTGATGCCGCTGTCGGCGACGATTTCGAATGCCGCAGGAGGGACCGCGGTGGGGGTTTCCTGTGGACGGTTCAGATTGCTGATCACGCCGCAACCGGACAGAAGAATCCCCATCGCGGCCGCCACCGAACCCAACTTTGCCAATCCACCACGCGTCGCCACATCACCATGCATATTCGACTCCCTTAATCCGAGAAAACACATCGCCAGCCGCAGTTCACGCCCCATCTTCGCTGGCCGCGATCCACACGGCGAGCGCGCTGAAGTTGTCCTGGTACGACCTGGCCTGCGCACGCACAGCGGCCTCCATCTGTTCCAACCATTCCTGAGGAGACTGGCTGTGCCGCAAGGCGCTCTCCATCTGCTCCTCATGCAGCCCCTCCCAGAGACCGTCCGAACACAGCAGAAAGGCATCACCGGCTGCCACTTCGATCGGCCGGGGCAACACGGTCGGCGGAATCTGCGATTCAGCGCCGATGGCACCTGCCAATACGCTCCGGTTGGGAAGCCGCCGAGGATCTTCGTTTCGATATACGCCCGCGTGCAGGAGCTGCTGGACCACGCTGTGGTCTTCAGTGATCTGCCGCACCTTCTGGTCCCGAAACCAGTAAAGGCGAGAATCTCCCCAATGGGCCCAAAGCGCCCGCCCCGTCTTGCGATCGATGCAAAGCAATACCACCGTAGCACTCATATGCTTGCGGGACACCGACAAGGGCTGAGCGCCTGCAACGGCATGCTCCGCCAGCGAAATGAGTGAAGCCAGCCCTGCCGGGGCGAACAGCGGGTTGTGGCTGAACCCCTCCAGAACGGCATTCACGGTCATGCGTGCTGCCAGCCCGCCATGCCCATGTCCTCCGGCGCCATCGGCCAATACGCAGCACAGGCCGCGATGACCGACGTCCACCAGACCCAAAAAGTCCTCGTTGACCTCTCTGCCTCCCTTTTCCGACATCGAGGCCGCCATGACCCGGAATCGGAACTCCTCGCCCGCTATATGAAAAATCACTTTTTGGCCTTCGCTGCGGCTTCGGCGCTTTCGTAGGCCTCGAGGAAAGCCTGTCCCGAAAAGGCGGCCAGATCGTCCTCGGCCCCCCGGCGAATCTCGGCGAAGCTCTTCTTGTACTCGTCCCACAGAGCAGCTTTGCGGCCTGCTGACGACAGCATCCCGAAAACACCCCCCGTCACATCCGTACGCTGCTCCAGTTCCGTCGGATCGAAGCGTGCGAGCGCCTCGGCATAGGCGGCACGCAGACCTGCCATGAGAGCGAGCTGGTGCACGCGCAGGTCGTCATAAGCTTCTTCCATCGCGGGAATCGGCTTCATGAAACCCGGAAAGTTCTGCCCGATCATCTGCATGATCACCCCCTCCGGGGTGGGAAGAAACTTCAACGGATTGTTGGCACCGGACGAAATGATCGTCACGCCGGCCCTGAATTCCCGCTTGATCTCGGAGCGCGCAGCCAACAGATCGATGGTTCCCTGCACAGCGACGCGGAATGCTTCTCCGAAAGAGCGCATGAATTCCGGGCTGAGCTTGCGCGCCTCGACCTTCTTGGGCAAAACACCCGCCCCTTCCAGAAACGCGGTGATCAACAACTGCAGTTCCGCCGGAGAGGCGGACTCGAGATCAGGAAGCACCGGGGCAAGCGGCGAAACCGTGGGCTCGGATGTCTTGACGCTCCGTTGCTGTTCAATGGCTGGCGCAGAGGTCACTGCCTGCGCAGCGGGAGGAACAACCGCTTGCGAAACCACGGAGCCTTCGGTTGCAGCCGAAGAGAGCGGCACCGAAGCAATGACAGGCACGCTCTGGAGCTTCATGCCTGAGAGGATGTCCTGAGGCACGGCTGCGCTCTTCGACGAGTCCGGGCCGGAAATCGGGGCCGGGTGTGCATCAGCATCCTTCTGCGGCCAATCCAAAGGGCTGGACGAAGCGGGCAAAGAACCGAAGGCGCCCAGATCAAGCCCCTCCACGCGTTGCAAGCCTTCGAGTGGTACGGCAGCGGGCGTTGAGGCGAAAGGAGCGGGGCCAGTCACGCCAGTGGGCACCGTAGACTTCTCGGACGTGGAATCCCCACCGGGCAGCGCAGACATTCCGGCAGGCAACAGCCCGCCGAGTACCAGAGCGGAACCCGATGGCACATCGGACCTTTCAGCCTGTTGCTCCTGCACGCTTTTTGGCATGCTGAACGCTTGGGACAGGTCCGAACCCAGAGCCACCGACGCGCGCGCATCGTCCATCAACGAAGGACTGCCTCCGGAACTGCCGCCGAACAGCCGCATCGGGTCCAGTTCATTGCGGGGATCCAGACCTTTGGGCAACCCCGCATGCGCTGGGTTGTCCATGCCGTGTGCAAACTTTTCCCCATCTTTGGGAAGCGACTGCAGTAATTCGTCATGGCGGAGGTTGGCGATCTCGGAGAGGCTCTTGGACTGCGCCCCACCGGTCCACACGTCCTTTTTCTCGTCATTGCGGCGCACATCCGCTGCAAACAGATCGAAATCTTCGGGGATGACAAGTGCCCGATGGCCGGCTTGCTTGTTGGTAGCTGCGACCGGAACCTGGGCCGGGAATCCGTGGTTTGGGCTGGATCCTTCCACCGGAGGGGGCGCTGAAGGTGGCTGAACAGGAACATTCTGTACGGGCAACCCAACCACAGGCGCCGCAGGGACAGATGGTGCAGCAGTTGCTTCCCCTGGCGACGGAACACGCCCCAGCATCGCGAACGGGTTGTCACCGGAATCATCCGAAGGCACTCCGACGGCCAGAGGATCCATCGCAGCAGACGAGGCCACCTCTTGCACTGGTGCAGGCGCCCGAAGCAGCGCCATATCAGACTGGGGTACCGCATCCACGGCGGTCGGAGTTGACACCGCCTGTACCGATGGGGGAACGACTTCCAGGGGCGCGCCCGGGACCACTGAACGAAGCGTGTAGGGGCCGATCCGGACTTCATCGTCTACAGAAAGGCGGACCTCTTCGCCGGAGCGCACCTCCGCTCCCGCGACAAAGATGGAACGCCGCTCGCAGAGATTGGCGATATAGGCGGCTTCAGATTCCATGCGCACCATCGCATGCACCCTGGCCACCCCGGCATCACCATCAGGCAATACGAGCTTGTTCTGCCCACCGCGGCCGATGGTTCCCCCGGCGACGCCGAAAACTGCAGTCCACAGACGGCCTACGCCGCCATCCGCATCTCGGATTACCCTGAGTTCGACCTTATCCATTTCGGGTGTCACCCATGCAGATCATGGCGCCTTCTTCCCGGTGCGCTTGTTGCGCGCCGCGACGGCAGCCCGCGCTGCGTTGAATTCCTTGCCCCAGACCGGGTGCCCTTTTTCCACATCGCTCAGCTGAAAATTGGGATCTTGCTGCAGCGCAGTCTCGAAATTCTGGCGGCATTGACGAAGCCGCCCCTGTGCGCAGTGGCTGAATGCGATGAACTTGAAGGCTTTGACCTGTGACGCCGGCACCAACTCCGGTGCAGTGCTGAGCGGCGTCAGGGCAGCAATGGCTTCGTCGTACCTGCCATCGGCATAGATATCCAACGCCTGCGCCAGCGCTTCCTCTTTCAAGGTGGCCGGATCTTTGGGTTTGGCCGCCTCTTTCGACTCCGTGCCCGCAGCCGCCTCCGAAGATGCCTGGCCTGCAGCCCCCGCCGTGCCAGGCGGTGTCGTCTGGCAACCGCTAAGCAGCACACCCAGCAGACACGCTCCCCCAATGAGCTTCAGTTTTGTTGCCATGCTCTCCTCGTCAAAAAAATGGTGGCTGCCCGTCCCGCCACCGAGGTGGGGGCGCAGCAGACCACGGGTCTATTCCACATGCGACAGTTGCACTCCGCAGAGATGCAACTGGCACCTATCACTCGAACTTGTGGGTCACCACCACGGATTCACCCCTCCGTACCTGAACCATTCGGACGATCGTCTCCGACGCCGGATTGGAAATCTCGATCCGGTGAAAGCCCTCGGCCAGAGTCAATTGCGTCAGGGGTGGTGTAGTGCCTGCCGGAATTCTGTCGACCGTGACATTGCCCCACGGCATGATTCTCAGGATGACCCGACCCGTGCTTTCCGCCTCGCTCCCTCGAGCGGCTGCACGTTGTGCCCGCGAGGGATCTTCCGCGGGAGGCACCGAGGCCGCAGGCAGCGGCGCAGCAGGCTGCACCGGTATGGGGGCAGACACTGCGGCGATCGCAGCGCTGGCACGCGCCACCGGCGGCTCCGCCACAGCCACGGGCGTGGATACCGCCGCCGGAGGCATGGCCGCGGGAGCCGAAGCATTTTCTGTCGGGGCCGATGAAGCCTGCAGCGAGCGAGCAGTCAACCGCGTAAGCGCTTCTTCGGCCTGCATCCGGTGAGCACCGTTCGGAAAAGCACTCAGATAGGCCTGTACGGAGTCCACTGTATTCAGCCGTGAAGCCAACTCCCACTGGCTCGCCTCCTGCACTTCCATTTTTTCGCGTGCTGCAGCCTCACTGGAAGCCTGCACCGTCCACCACACCCCACCGATGAGCAGCACCACGACCAGAGCCAGAACCGGAACAAGCCAGGCCGGCCGCGAAGCGGCCTCACGGCCCAAGGAAGGCGCCTTGGGTTTTGAAGGCGCCGATGCAGGAGGGGGTGCGCTCGCTGCGTGGACCTCTTCCTGCGGAACAGAGGAGCCCGGCGCGACACGCGTGTTCGCGCTGGGTGGCGGAATCTCCGACAAAGGCATGGGCTGTGTTGGCGCCATTCCGGCGTCGACATCCGCGCCCTCGGCCACTGCTCCGCCAAAGGCACTGACGCTGGCGGAAGAAGGCTGGGGCAGATGAGACGGGATGATGGACGCCACCGCTTCGACGGGCCGCTTGGTGACTGCCGCGGCCGCGAATCCAGCCTCCGCACCGGCCTCTGCAGTCCGCACAGCCACTTCGGCTCCCGCCGCAGCCGCCGACGCATGCGGCCAGGAAATGGTCACGGTCTTGAGGCCCAGCAAGTGCCGCAATTCGGCAATGCTCTGGGGCCGATCCTGGGGCTTTACCGACAAGGCGCGCTGGACTCCATACAGGAATTGCGCGCTGAAGCCAGGACAGCTCTCGGGGGTCAACGTGGTCAGCGGATCATTGATCATGCGCGCCACCGACGTCGCCGGAGGGCGGCCCGTGATCGCCTGGTACAGCACCGCGCCCAACTGGTAGATATCGGTCCATGCGCCCTGGGGCATGGCGCCGTCGTCCACGTACTGCTCGATCGGGGCGAAGCCGGGCTTGAGCACCATGGTCAGCGCCTGGGTCATGTCTCCGATGATGCGGCGCGCGGCTCCGAAATCCAGCAGCACCGGCATGCCGGACTCCTGGAGAAAGATGTTGTCCGGCGCAATGTCGCGGTGGTAGCAATCGGCCGCGTGCAGCATCTCCAGCACATCCAGGATGGGAACGAGGATGGCAGACAGCCACTGCTCGTCCATCGTGTGCTGCTGGCCCAGAAACGCCCGGAATGTCTGGCCTTCGTAGTACTGCATGACCATGTATGCAGTCCCATTGGCCTCGAAGAACCGATAGACGTGAACCAGCGCAGGATGAGAGAACTTGGCCAGCAGGCGCGCTTCGTTGATGAAGCTGCGCAGGCCCGCATCGAAAGCCCCGCGGTGCTGCGAGCGCACGTGGACTTCGTTGCCCTCCTTGCGTCCCGCAAGCGTTGCGGGCATGTATTCCTTGATGGCGACGACGCGGTCGAGGCTCAGGTCGCGCGCCTTGTAGACGATGCCGAATCCACCTTCGCCGACAACGTCACTCAGCCGGTACTCGCCGACGTGTGCGCCAGGGCCTAGACAGTTCGCAGAACCACTGAATTCCTTGTGCATGAGTCACGCTTCTAAGCACCACGGCAGGCACGAAAATCATCGGCCGTGTCCGCTACCTCCCTAAGGATCCTCGGCTCTTCCTGCACATAGAGCACCAAAGTCAAGGCATCACTCCCGGGCGGCTGTTTTTACTGTGTAGAGATGCGCAAGATACCTGCCATCCGCCGTTTTATCGTTTCCTGCCGTGCGAGCCAGCCGGCCTCCCACGGAAACGCGCAAGTGTAACGGGAACATGTGACAGACCCTAGATAACCGTCACATCGTCGAGAAAAAAGACAAATTGTTTCCTTTGTTTCCCACCGCAAGACAATGTTGAAACTTGGAGTATTTCCAAACGCCTTAGCCGGCCCCTATGATCGCCGGCGCAACTAGGCATTCGGGAAAGCCGCCGGCCGGCACATTCGCGTAACTCTCGGGAGGGGGGAAACGCAGAAGGTGATTATGGCAACTGGCAATCTCCACGAGCGCCCCGTTCGTCACGGGCCACTTATGCCGCATCGAGAGCAAATTGGTCCATTTTCATTTCTTCATGCGCCAATGCGCAGTCAATTAAAAGGAAACACTCCATGTCAGTCGATATGTTCATGAAGGTCGAAGGCGCCAGTGGTGAGTCGCAGGACTCCAACCACAAGAGCTGGACTGACATCCGCTCCTTCACCTGGGGTGCAACCCAGCCGAACTCCATGGCCACTGGCAGCGGCGCCGGCGCCGGCAAGGTGACCTTCCATGATCTGAACGTCGTCGCCAAGGTGGACAAGGCCTATCCGGCAGTTCTGAAGCATTGCGCCACCGGCAAGCACTTGGGCCAAGTGGAAATCTCGCTGTGCAAGGCCGGCGGTACGCAGATCGAGTTCGGCAAGATCACGCTGACCGATGTGCTGGTGACCAGCGTGACCGTCAGCGGTACCGATGGCAGCGATGCCGTCCTCGTGGATTACGCTTTCCAGGCAGCCAAAATCAAGACCCAGTACTGGGAGCAGACGAACCAGGGCGGCAAGGGCGCCGAGAGCCAAATGGGCTTCAACATCAAGGAAAACAAGGAAGCCTAAGCTTCCCTTTTTCTTGCAAAGCCGGAGTTCCGTACAAGGCTCCGGCTTTTTTATTGCCGTGGATTTGATGATTTCACATTATCCAAATGATGGAATTGCTAAGATTCCCGGCAAATTACCGCGTAGCCGATTTCACCGCCATATCGGGATTCCGTTTACCCGAGAACCGTGAAAACAATGCCAGTCAGTCCATCGGGTATTCACGCCTCGAGCGGAGAATCTCCCCGATAACTGCGGCTCGCCAATCCAATCCCCAGCCCCATATCGCGGCGCAATCCAGCGCCTTCGGAACGTGCGGGCTTGTGATTCCGGCGGCGCCCATTGCCCATCCAGGGCATTCACTCCGCAGGTACGGCAGCCACCGACCACCTTTATCCAGAAAATGCCAGAACAAATCGACTATTCATTCTTGAGTGCCCTGGAGGGCGGCTCTCAGACCACCGGTTATGTGCCCGCTGCGAACGTCAGCAAGAGCGGCGTGACCATCGCGACCGGGTTCGACCTGGGCCAACGGTCCGAAAACGATCTGAAGAATCTGGGGCTGGGCAGCCACCTGATCGAGAAGCTCAAGCCTTACCTCACCAGCAAGGGCGCCGATGCCAAGAAGCTGATCGAAAAAACTCCATTGACGATCAGCGCGGCCGAGGCGGAATCCATCGACAAGGCCACCAAGGCCAGCCACATTGCCAGTGTCAAGCTGAAGTACGACACGGCGTCGCCCAAGAAGAGTTTCATCGACCTGCCAGCCGAAGCGCAGACTGTCATCGCTTCGGTGTCTTTCCAATACGGCGTGAACTTGAACTCCGCCACACCCAAGTTCTGGAAAGCTGTCACCGAACAGGACTGGACGGAGGCCACCAAGCTGCTCAAGAACTTCGGGGATGTGTATCCCACCCGCCGCGGCAAGGAAGCCGCCTTGCTGGAGAAAATCAAATGAAACGCTGGATCGCCCTAGCCATTGCCGTGATTGTGTCCGGCTCCCTGCAGGCCGCGGACAAAGAGGCCGGTGTCGTGCAGATCACCAACCCGGAATTGCTGTCGGCACTGCAAAACCCCAAGGCATCCCAAACCGCAGAGCGGTCTCCGCTGGCATTCGAGAATGGTTCGTCAGCCAAGAATTGCGCCGAATACTCGGAGCTTCTGGCCAAAACTAAGCCCGTCGAGTCGACGCGCAATTTCGAAATCCGAAGCGAATACCTGCTTTGCGACAGCATGCGCCTGGTTGCCGACAAGCCCTTCGTGGCTGGCAAGGCATCGACCGCGGGCCGCCTGGCCAAGACCCTGCACGCAAAGCTGGACCTGCGGTCCTTCCCCTCGTCCTTGCGCAACCGCGCCGATGGCAAGCATCACACGTTGAAGACGCTGCTTCCAGGCACCGCCCAATCCAAAGGCAACGCTGTCCAGGTGGAAACCCCGGACCAATTCTTCCGATTGGAGGTGGTCGGCATCATCGACCAGGGCAAGGGCAAGAAGCAGGACCTGATCGTTTGGGTAACGGATGAATTGAAGAACGGGTCTTACCGGGGATACAACAACATCGTCGTGCACCCGCCCCGCTCATCTGCGGGTCTCTACACGGTATCCGCTTCGCCCCGATAAGGGTTTTTCCAACCCGTGCATGGACCTCCGAGGCGGAAGACAAGGCCTTCTCTTCTCCTCCAGGGGGACCATGCCGGGATCACCATTGGCGCGTGGTGAAAATGTCGAGGCGCCCCATACCTGCCCGAGGGTGCGCACACTACTTCGCCGAACTCACATCGCCACAGCGCGGGCTGCCATCCGCATCCAATCCCAAACCCCGAGTACGGGGCGGCGCACAAGGCTTTCTCCGCGCAGGGCATCCACCTTGTCGAGAATGCGCAGACCTCCCTGGACGACCAGGCGCAACTCCCATCCCGCCCGGCCGGGCAACTGGTGCACGAGCGGTGCTCCTTCGTTCATGAGCGCCCGCGCCCAGTGGGCGTTGTCGGCCACCAAGGCGCGTGCCTCGGGCGTCAGCGGCTGCCGCTGGAGTGACGCACGATCGATATGGAAGCGGGCCAGATCGGCATCCGTGAGGTAGTGCCGTCCCCGCGGCAGATCCACGCTCAGGTCCTGCCAGAAATTGATGAGCTGCAGCGCAGTGCAGATGGCATCGCTGCGGCGAAGCGCGAGGGCGTCACCGACTCCATAAAGATGCAGCAGCAGCCGCCCCACCGGGTTGGCGGATCGGCGGCAGTAGTCCAGCAGCGCGTCCCGGTCGGCATAGGCCATACCCGCGGACGTCCTGACCACATCCTGAACGAAGGCGCTCAAAAGGTCCGCCAGCGGCTCCACAGGAAGCGAATGGGTGCGCATGGCGCTCTGCAGCGGCCCGAACACCGGCTTCCAACGCCCCTGCGGCGGCTGACCAGCGGCGATCCGGTGCAACTCCCGCGTGTATTCGGCCAAGGCTTCCAGACGTTCATCGGCGGTGGCATCGCCTTCATCGGCCAAGTCGTCGGCCGTCCTGGCAAACGCATAGATCGCCGTGATCGGCGCGCGCAGTGCAGGAGGACAGAGCCACGAGGCAACCGGGAAATTTTCGTAATGCTCGACAGGAGAAGCAACCGCGTCAGGCGCAGTGTCCCGAGGCTGATGCATCGGCACGGGGGAGCCGGTTTGCCCGGACACGTCGGGAGCGGAATGCGGCGGGGGGGCGGGAAGCTTGGACACGGCGCGATTGTCGCTTGACAGTCGCCGAGCCTTTCACCTAGATTACTAACCAATCAGTCATTAACACTCCATCCCTTTCACCGGGACACCACCATGCCGCCCCTTGCGCCGCTCCGGAACGTTACGCTTTCCAGTACGCCCCAGCCCCTCCCCGGGGCTTTTTCATGGAACCTGCTGTCGGGATGGCGATGGGCCGCCGCTGCCGGGGCCGTGGCTGTGCTGGCCGCCTGCTCACGGGCCGAGCCGCCGCCGGAGCCCATCCGTGCGGTCAAGCTGCTGACCGTGGGCGCATCGCCGCTGCACACCCAATTCGAATACGCGGGCGATGTCCGGGCCCGCGTCGAGTCGCGCGTCGGCTTCAGGGTGGCGGGAAAGATCGTTCAGCGGCAGGCGGAACTGGGGCAGCGGGTGCAGGCAGGGCAAGTGCTTGCCCAGATCGATCCGCGCGACTACCAGTTGTCCGCGGATGCGGCACGCGCGCAGGTGGCATCCGCCCAGACGCAGCGGGACCTGGCGGCCGCGGACTACCAGCGCTTTTCTGCACTGAAGGCGCAGAACTTCATCAGCGGCGCGGAACTGGACCGCCGGTCCGCCACGCTGAAGGCCGCCGAAGCCTCGCTGGATCAGGCCCGTGCGCAACTCGCCTCTCAAGGCAACCAGGCCACTTACACGCGGCTGGTGGCCGACACGGCAGGCGTGGTGACGGGCATCGATGCGGAGCCGGGCCAGGTCGTTGCCGCCGGCACCCCGGTGGTCCGCATCGCGCAGGACGGCCCGCGCGACGTGGTGTTTTCCGTGCCTGAGGACAGGGTTTCCCGCATGCGCGCAGGGCAGGCCGTGTCCGTACGCACTTGGTCGGGTGGCGAGGCCTTGCCCGGGCGGGTGCGCGAAGTGGCGGCCAGCGCCGATGCGGTGACCCGGACCTTCCTGGTCAAGGTCGCCATCGATTCGGAGACTCCGCCCCCCCTCGGATCGACGGCTTACGTCATTCCCGCATCGGCAGGCAGCGAAACCCCGCAAGCCATCAAGCTGCCGACCAGCGCATTGCGCCAGGAGGGCCAGCAGACCGCCGTCTGGGTGTATGACGCCGCGAGCGGCACGGTGCGCTCGCAAGCCATCCAGATCGCGCGCGCCGACGGCAACGAAGCCGTCGTGGGCGCAGGGCTTGCGCCCGGCATGCAGGTGGTCGCCGCGGGCGTGCATGTGCTGTCGCCAGGGCAGAAGGTGCAGGTCTATCAACCAAAACAGCCCGATGCCGCCACAAACACTGGAAATATTGCTACAAATAACATAGCAAAACCCGTGGCATCCGCACCACCGTCCGCCGCTTCGGCACCGACCCGCTGAAGGCGAACCATGGAGCACGACAAGAAGCCGCAACCCTCCGAGGGTTTCAACCTTTCCAAGTGGGCGCTGGACCACCCTGCCCTGACGCGCTACCTGATGGTGGTGCTCATGGTGCTGGGCATCGCAGCCTACTTCCAGTTGGGGCAGGACGAAGACCCGCCCTTCACGTTCCGAGCGATGGTGGTGCGCACCTATTGGCCGGGCGCCACCGCGCAGCAGGTGGCCGAACAGGTCACCGACAAGCTCGAACGCACACTGCAGGAAGTGCCCTATGCCGACCGCATGCGCAGCTATTCCAAGCCTGGGGAGTCGCAGATCATCTTCGAGATCAAGGACTCGTCGCCGCCCGGCGATGTCGCGGGCGTCTGGTACACGGTGCGCAAGAAGATCGGCGACATGCGAGGCACCCTGCCCCAGGGCATCCAGGGCCCTTTCTTCAACGATGAGTTCGGCGATGTCTATGGAGTGATCTACGCACTCGAAGCAGAGGGCTTCACTCCCGCGGAACTGAAGACGTTCGCGGACGACGTGCGCCAGCAACTGCTGCGCGTGAAGGACGTGGCCAAGGTCGAGCAGTTCGGCATCCAGGACGAGAAGATCTACATCGAGATCTCGCAGAAACGTCTCGCACAGTTGGGCCTGGACATGAACCAGGTGCTGAACCAGCTCGGGCAGCAGAACGCCGTCGAGAGCGCGGGCACCGTCCAGACACCCCAGGACCAGGTGCAGGTGCGCGTGGCGGGCCAGTTCCGTGCGGTGGACGAACTGCGCGCCATGCCGATCCGCGGCGCGTCGGGCGCGCAGTTGCGCCTGGGCGATATCGCCGAAGTACGGCGCGGCTACGTGGAGCCGCCGAGCATCAAGGTGAGGCACCAGGGGCAGGAGGTCGTCGCGCTGGGCGTGTCGATGGCCAAGGGCGGCGACATCGTCCGGCTCGGCGCAGCCCTGCACGAAGCGACACGCCGCATCGAGCAGACGCTGCCCGCCGGTGTGCGGCTCGTGAACGTCCAGGACCAGCCCCGCGCCGTGGCATCGTCGGTCAGCGAATTCGTCAAGGTGCTGATCGAGGCGGTGGTGATCGTGCTGGCCGTGAGCTTCTTGAGCCTGGGCCTGCACAAGCGCCCCGGCAACCACCCGCTGTGGCGGCGCTGGACGCTCGACGTCCGCCCGGGCCTCGTGGTGGGCATCACGATTCCCCTGGTGCTGGCCGTGACCTTCCTGGCGATGTCGTACTGGAACATCGGCCTGCACAAGATCTCCCTCGGATCGCTGATCATCGCGCTCGGGCTGCTCGTGGACGACGCGATCATCGCGGTCGAAATGATGGTGCGGAAGATGGAGGAAGGCTACGACAAGGTGCGCGCGGCCACCTTCGCCTACGAGATCACGGCCATGCCGATGCTCACCGGCACGCTCATCACCGCCGCGGGCTTCCTGCCGATCGGACTCGCCAAATCGGTCACGGGCGAATACACGTTCGCGATCTTCGCGGTCACCGTGATCGCGCTCGTACTGTCGTGGTTCGTCTCGGTGTACTTCGTGCCCTACCTGGGCACGCTGTTGCTCAAGGTGCCCGCGCATCCCCTGGCGGAAACGCACGCCAGCCCCGGAGAAGCCAACGCCGGCGGTCCCCATGAAGTTTTCGACAGCCCCTTCTACAACGCTTTCCGCCGCACGGTGGACGCGTGCGTGGAGCACCGCTGGCTCACCATCGGGATCACGCTGCTGCTGTTCGTGCTGGGGATCGTGGGCATGGGGCGCGTGCAGCAGCAATTCTTTCCCGATTCGAGCCGGCCGGAGATCCTGGTCGACGCGTGGTTCCCGGAGGGCACTTCGTTCGCCGCGAACGAAGAGGTCCTGCGGCGCGTCGAAAAACGGCTCCTGGCGGAGCCCGGCGTGGCTTCGGTGAGCACGTGGGTCGGCTCGGGCGTGCCCCGGTTCTACCTACCGCTGGACCAGGTGTTTCCGCAGACCAACGTGTCGCAGATCATCCTGCTGCCGGACGACCTCGCCCGCCGTGAATCGCTGCGCCACGCCCTGCCCGCGATGCTGGCGCAGGAGTTCCCCGAGATCCGGGCCCGCGTCAAGCTGCTGCCCAACGGGCCGCCGGTGGCCTACCCCGTGCAGTTCCGCATCGTCGGCAGCAATCCGAACCGGCTGCGCGTGCATGCCGACGAAGTCCGGGCCGTCCTGCGCGAGCATCCGCAGATGCAGGGGGTCAACGACAACTGGAACGAGTCCGTGAAGACCATGCGACTCGAAATCGACCAGGACAAGGCGCGCGCGCTGGGCGTGACCAGCCAGTCCATCGCACAGGCAGCCCGCACGGTTTTCACCGGAACGACCGTGGGCCAGTACCGGGAAGGCGACCGGCTCATCGACATCGTCTTCCGCCAGCCGGCCGACGAGCGCCGGGCGATCACGGACATCGCCAATGCCTACCTGCCCACGGCCTCCGGACAGGCGATCCCGTTGACGCAGATCGCCAGGCCCATATTCGCCTGGGAGCCGGGCGTCATGTGGCG
Organism: Paracidovorax konjaci; assembly: GCF_900112675.1. GTDB lineage: Bacteria > Pseudomonadota > Gammaproteobacteria > Burkholderiales > Burkholderiaceae_C > Paracidovorax > Paracidovorax konjaci. The sequence goes on from NZ_FOMQ01000011.1 coordinate 134,574, forward strand.
GCACAATCGCGAGTACGCCATCACCGTGCAGGGCGACGTCGTCGAAGGCCTGCAGGGCGCCACGGTCACGGAAGCACTGCTGCCCGGCCTGCGGCAACTGGAAGCGAAGTGGCACGCGGCGGGAGACACGGGCTACCGGATCGATGTAGCGGGTGCCGTCGAGGAAAGCTCGAAGGGCTCCGCCTCCATCGCAGCCGGCGTGCCGATCATGCTGTTCATCACGTTCACGCTGCTGATGCTCCAGTTGCACAGTTTCAGCCGCGCCGTGCTGGTCTTCCTCACAGGTCCGCTCGGCATCGCGGGCGTGGCGGGGGCGCTGCTGCTGCTGGGCCGGCCGTTCGGCTTCGTGGCACTCCTCGGGGTGATCGCGCTCATGGGCATGATCCAGCGCAATTCCGTGATCCTCATCGACCAGATCGAGAGCGACCGCTCGCGCGGCATACCGGCCTGGGACGCGATCGTGGAGTCCGCGGTACGCCGTCTTCGCCCGATCGTGCTTACCGCCGCGGCTGCCGTACTGGCCATGATTCCGCTGTCGCGCAGCGTTTTCTGGGGCCCGATGGCCGTGGCCATCATGGGAGGACTCATCGTGGCGACCGTGCTCACGCTGCTGGCGCTTCCCGCCATGTATGCGGCCTGGTTCCGGGTCCGGCGACCTGAACGGGAGCACCCGTAGACTGCCTAATCCGGAACGCGTCCGGGGACAGGGTAAAATCGAAGGTTGACCAATTTCACGAAGCGGCGGTCCTCTGGATCCGCCGCTTTTTATCGGTAGCCAGCTGGAAACAGCGAGTTGAAAAAGAAGCGCGGGTGGCGAAATTGGTAGACGCACCAGGTTTAGGTCCTGACGCCAGCAATGGTGTGGGGGTTCGAGTCCCCCCCCGCGCACCACGAACAACACGGTGAGGCAGTCCCAGCACACAGCACGGGACGGCTGTCACGGTCCCATTTCATAGAGGAAGAGCCATGGCCGTTACTGTTGAAACCCTTGAAAAGCTCGAGCGCAAGATCACGCTGAGCCTGCCCCTGACCACCATCCAGACGGAAGTGGACTCGCGCCTCAAGCGCCTAGCCCGCACGGTGAAGATGGACGGGTTCCGTCCGGGCAAAGTGCCGATGAATGTCGTTGCACAGCGCTATGGCTACTCCGTGCAGTACGAAGTGCTGAACGACAAGGTGGGTGAAGCCTTTGCCCAGGCCGCCAACGAAGCCAACCTGCGCGTGGCCGGTCAGCCCCGCATCACCGAAAAGGACGGCGCTCCCGAAGGGCAGATCACCTTCGACGCCATCTTCGAAGTGTTCCCGGAAGTGAAGATCGGCGACCTGGCCACGGCCGAGATCGACAAGCTCTCTGCCGAAGTGACGGACGCCGCCATCGACAAGACGATCGACATCCTGCGCAAGCAGCGCCGTACCTTCGCACAGCGCGCACAAGGCACGGCAGCAGAAGACGGCGATCGCGTTACCGTGGACTTCGAAGGCAAGATCGACGGAGAGACCTTCTCCGGCGGCAAGGCCGAAGACTTCCAGTTCCTGGTGGGCGAAGGCCAGATGCTCAAGGAATTCGAGGACGCCGCTCGTGGCATGAAGGCCGGCGAAAGCAAGACCTTCCCGCTGGCCTTCCCCGAGGACTATCACGGCAAGGATGTCGCAGGCAAGACGGCCGACTTCCTCGTCACCGTGAAGAAGATCGAAGCCGCCCACCTGCCCGAAGTGAATGAACAGCTGGCAAAGTCGCTGGGCATTGCCGACGGCACCGTGGAAGGCCTGCGCGCCGACATCAAGAAGAACCTCGAGCGGGAAGTCAAGTTCCGACTGCTGGCTCGCAACAAGCAGGCCGTGATGGAAGCGCTGGTCTCGAAGGCCGAGCTGGATCTGCCCAACGCCAGCGTGCAGTCCGAAATCGCACGCCTTCTGGAAGGTGCCCGCGCCGACCTGAAGCAGCGCGGCGTGAAGGATGCCGACAAGGCCGAGATTCCCGAAGACGTGTTCCGTCCACAGGCCGAGCGCCGCGTGCGGCTGGGCCTCGTGGTGGCCGAACTGGTGCGCGCCAACGAACTCCACGCCAAGCCCGAGCAGCTCAAGGCCCATGTCGACGAACTGGCCGCCAGCTACGAGAAGCCCGAGGACGTGGTCCGCTGGTACTTCGGCGACCGCCAGCGCCTGGCCGAAGTCGAGGCCGTCGTCATCGAGAACAACGTGACCGATTTCGTGCTGGGCAAAGCCAAGGTGACCGACAAGGCCATTGCCTTCGACGACCTGATGGGCCAGGGCTGATGCCACGGCGGCACAGGATGCCGCCGCCCGCCGGCCGGACCATCCCGGCAATATGGGGCTTGTGCTGGCGAGCACAGGCCCCAATTCATTTCTCGGTACAGTATCTGCATGACTGGAGATCACATGAGCGCACTGGAAACACAGGCCCTGGGCATGATTCCCATGGTCATCGAACAGTCGGGACGCGGCGAGCGGTCCTACGACATCTATTCACGCCTGCTCAAGGAGCGGATCGTCTTCCTGATCGGTGAGGTCAATGACCAGACCGCCAATCTGGTGGTGGCGCAGTTGCTGTTCCTCGAGAGTGAAAACCCCGACAAGGACATTTCCTTCTACATCAACTCTCCGGGCGGCAGCGTCACGGCCGGCATGGCCATCTACGACACGATGCAGTTCATCAAGCCGGACGTTTCCACGATGTGCCTCGGCTTCGCAGCCAGCATGGGTGCCTTCCTGCTTGCGGCTGGCGCCAAGGGCAAGCGGTTCTCGTTGCCCAATTCGAAGATCATGATCCACCAGGTGCTGGGCGGCGCCCGGGGCCAAGCCACGGATATCGAGATCCATGCGCGCGACATCCTGCGTACCAAGGACCAGATGAACCGCATCCTGGCCGACCGCACGGGGCAGCCACTGGACAAGGTCAAGGCGGACACGGAACGCGACTACTTCCTGACCGCCGACGAAGCCAAGGATTACGGCCTCGTCGATCAGGTGGTCGCCAAGCGGCCCTGACGCGAAACGGGCTACCGGGCGGCGTTTTCCCCCCGGGAAGACGCCGCTTTCTATTTCGTTATCATCCCGCCAATCGTTTCTGCAACACGAGGCAATGCCCACATGGCCGAGAAAAAAGGCTCTTCCAGCGAAAAAACCCTCTATTGCTCCTTCTGCGGCAAGAGCCAGCACGAAGTGAAAAAGCTGATCGCCGGCCCGTCGGTTTTTATTTGCGACGAGTGCATCGACCTGTGCAATGAAATCATTCGTGACGAGCTTCCAGCCGCCGAAGGGGCACGGGACGCCCGTGGCGATCTGCCCACGCCGTCGGAAATCAAGTCGAACCTCGACAACTACGTCATCGGGCAGGAATTTGCCAAGCGCACCCTCGCTGTGGCGGTCTACAACCACTACAAGCGGTTGCGCCACAAGGACAAGGCCGGCAAGGACGAGGTGGAACTGGCGAAGAGCAACATCCTGCTGATCGGCCCCACGGGTTCGGGCAAGACACTGCTGGCGCAAACGTTGGCGCGCATGCTGGATGTGCCCTTCGTGATGGCGGACGCCACGACCCTGACGGAAGCCGGCTACGTGGGCGAAGACGTCGAGAACATCGTGCAGAAGCTGCTGCAGAGCTGCAATTACGAAGTCGAGCGCGCGCAACGGGGCATCGTGTACATCGACGAGATCGACAAGATCTCCAGAAAGTCCGACAACCCGTCCATCACGCGCGACGTGTCGGGCGAAGGTGTGCAACAGGCCCTGCTGAAGCTGATCGAGGGAACGATGGCGAGCGTTCCACCCCAGGGCGGCCGCAAGCACCCCAACCAGGATTTTCTGCAGATCGACACGACCAACATCCTGTTCATCTGCGGAGGCGCATTTGCAGGCCTCGAAAAGGTGATCGAGAACCGCACGGAAGCATCTGGCATCGGTTTCGGTGCCGCGGTGAAGAGCAAGAAGCAGCGTTCGCTCACCGAGGTTTTCACCGAAATCGAACCCGAAGACCTCATCAAGTTCGGTCTCATTCCCGAACTGGTCGGCCGCATGCCTGTGGTCACCGCTCTCGCTGAACTCAGCGAAGACGCGCTGGTCCAGATCCTCACGGAGCCCAAGAATGCGCTCGTCAAGCAGTACAGCAAGCTGCTGGCAATGGAAGGCGTGGAATTGGAAATCCGCCCGGCGGCTCTCAAGGCGATCGCCCGCAAGGCCCTGGCCCGCAAGACCGGCGCCCGCGGACTTCGGTCGATCCTGGAGCAATCCCTGATCGGCACCATGTTCGACCTTCCCAACGCCAGCAATGTGGAAAAGGTCGTGGTGGATGAGTCCACCATCGAAGAGAACAAGGCCCCGCTGCTCGTCTATCGCGAAGCGGCGAAGAAGGCCTGAATCCAGCCCGTCTCTCACCCCGTATCGCAGGGGTGCATCGTGTGGCCGCCAGCCTGCGGGGCTGGCCGAGGCAACCGCAGCGCCGAAGATGGTGCGCTGCGGGTTGAAAATATCGGCGAGTGGACCATATTCCACTCAGCTTTATGAGGATTCCCATGTCCGGACATACCCCCCTGCCCGCCACTCCACTCGACCTTCCCTTGCTCCCCTTGCGCGATGTGGTGGTGTTTCCACACATGGTGATACCGCTCTTCGTCGGCCGCCCCAAGAGCATCAAGGCACTGGAACTGGCCATGGATGCCGACCGCCGAATCATGCTCGTGGCGCAGAAGACGGCGGCGAAGGACGAGCCGCTGGTTTCCGACATGTTCGACGTGGGCTGCGTTTCCACGATCCTGCAGATGCTCAAACTCCCGGACGGCACGGTGAAGGTGCTGGTGGAGGGGCAGCAACGGGCGGGCGTGACCTCGATCGAAGACCACGAGACGCACTTCACCGCCACGGTGACGCCAGTGGAGGCCACCGAGGGAGAGCACAAGCCGAGTGAAATCGAGGCCTTGCGCCGGGCGGTGATGCAACAGTTCGATCAGTACGTCAAACTGAACAAGAAAATCCCGCCGGAAATCCTGACGTCCATCGCCAGCATCGACGATCCAGGCCGGCTGGCCGACACCATCGCGGCACATTTGCCGCTCAAGCTCGAGAACAAGCAGGCGGTGCTGGATCTGGCCGATGTGAAGAGCCGTCTTGAGAACCTCTTCGAGCAGCTCGACCGCGAAGTGGACATTCTGAATGTCGACAAGAAGATCCGCGGCAGGGTCAAGCGACAGATGGAAAAGAACCAGCGCGACTTCTACCTGAACGAGCAGGTCAAGGCGATCCAGAAGGAACTGGGCGAAGGCGAAGAAGGCGCCGATATCGAGGAGATCGAGAAAAAGATCAAGGCCGCCAAAATGCCCGCGGAGGCCCGGAAGAAAGCCGACGCCGAGCTCAAGAAACTCAAGCTGATGTCGCCCATGTCGGCGGAAGCCACGGTGGTGCGCAACTACATCGAAGTGCTCACCGGCCTGCCGTGGAGCAAGCGCACGAAGATCAAGCACGACCTGGCCAATGCCGAAGGGGTGCTGAACGAGGACCACTACGGCCTGGACAAGGTGAAGGACCGCATCCTTGAATACCTTGCGGTGCAACAACGCGTGGACAAGGTGAAGGCCCCCATCCTCTGTCTGGTGGGCCCCCCTGGCGTGGGCAAGACCTCGCTGGGTCAGTCGATCGCCAAGGCGACGGGGCGCAAGTACGTGCGGATGGCGCTCGGCGGCATGCGCGACGAAGCAGAGATCCGCGGCCACCGCCGCACCTATATCGGAGCCATGCCAGGCAAGGTGCTGCAGAGCCTCAACAAGGTCGGCACCCGCAATCCGCTCTTCCTGCTGGACGAGATCGACAAGCTGGGCACGGATTTTCGCGGCGATCCTTCCAGCGCTTTGCTGGAGGTGCTGGATCCCGAGCAGAACCATAAATTCGGCGATCACTATGTCGAGGTGGATTTCGACCTCAGCGACGTGATGTTCGTGGCCACCTCCAATTCGATGAACATTCCGCCGGCCCTGCTGGACCGGATGGAAGTGATTCGCCTGTCCGGTTACACGGAAGACGAAAAAACGAACATCGCCATCAAGTATCTGCTGACCAAGCAGATGGGCAACAACGGCGTCAAGGACGAGGAGTTGCAGGTTACGGAAAGTGCGGTGCGCGATGTCGTCCGCTACTACACGCGGGAAGCGGGTGTTCGGTCGCTGGAGCGGGAGCTTTCCAAAATCTGCCGCAAGGTGGTGAAGGGTCTGCAACTCAAGCAGTTGCAACCCCAGGTCGTGGTGACTGCCGACAACCTTCCGGACTATCTGGGCGTCCGCAAATACACCTATGGCCGTGCCGAGCAGCAGAACCAGGTCGGCCAGGTCGTGGGCCTGGCCTGGACGGAAGTCGGCGGCGACCTGCTGACCATCGAAGCGGCCACGATGCCGGGCAAGGGCGTGATCACCCGTACCGGATCGCTCGGGGATGTGATGAAGGAATCGGTGGAAGCCGCGCGCACGGTCGTGCGCAGCCGTGCGCACCTTCTCGGCATCAAGGATGAGGCCTTCGAGAAACGCGACATTCACATTCACGTGCCGGACGGCGCGACACCGAAGGATGGTCCGAGCGCGGGTGCCGCGATGACAACTGCATTCGTCTCCGCATTGACGGGCATTCCGGTGCGCGGCGACGTGGCCATGACCGGCGAGATCACCCTGCGCGGGGAAGTCACCGCCATTGGCGGCCTGAAGGAAAAGCTGCTGGCCGCGCTGCGCGGCGGCATCAAGACCGTGCTCATCCCGGAAGAAAACGTCAAGGATCTGCAGGAGATCCCCGACAACGTGAAGAGCGGGCTGGAGATCGTCCCGGTGAAATGGATCGACAAGGTGCTCGAGGTGGCGCTGGAGCGCAAGCCCATTGCGCTGACCGAAGAAGAGATCGCAGCGGCCATCACGGCGCGTGAGAACCGGGAGGCATCGGCCGCGGCAGGGGCGTCGGTGAAGCATTGAGGCAAACTTTTTCTGGACCACCAGAAAAGTGCGCTACAATTCATCCCATCGATGCCAAACGTTGTAGAATGCAAGGCTTCGGTAAATGCGGGAATAGCTCAGTTGGTAGAGCGCAACCTTGCCAAGGTTGAGGTCGAGAGTTCGAGACTCTTTTCCCGCTCCAAACTCCAAAAAAGGGGAAGCCGAAGCTTCCCCTTTTTGCCAAGGAAAGCATCTTCGGCGCGGTAGCAAAGCGGTTATGCACCGGATTGCAAATCCGTGTAGGTCGGTTCGACTCCGGCCCGCGCCTCCAGATACTGAAGTGGCCTGCTCTTTCGATGGGCAGCCAAAAATTGGCAAAAGCATCAAAAAATGGTGCTACAATTTGAGGCTTGTTGTTTAGCAATGAACAGCGAGCAATGCGGGAATAGCTCAGTTGGTAGAGCGCAACCTTGCCAAGGTTGAGGTCGAGAGTTCGAGACTCTTTTCCCGCTCCAATCATTTGGACACGCAACAGCGATGTTCAATTCAAAAAGGCCCGAAAGGGCCTTTTTCTTTTTGTCGGCGGCAAACGTCTTTTCTCAGGCCAGCGTCGCCAGACTTTCCCGGGCCGCGCTCCCGTCGCCGGACTCCAACCGCCCTCTTCTCAGCCGCGGCCCCGCGCAAGACCGCAGCGCCGCATGGGACAATCGCCCTCCATGACACCGGAACAGTACGTCCAACAAAAAGCCGCAGCTTCCGGCAGCAGTTTCTACTACGCATTTCTCTTTCTTCCGCCTCCCAGGCGGGCGGCCATCACGGCGTTCTACGCGTTCTGCCGCGAGGTGGACGATGTGGTGGACGAGGTGTCCGATGCCGGCGTTGCACGCACCAAGCTGGCTTGGTGGCAGGCCGAAGTGGCCAAGTCGTTCGCCGGCCAGCCCCCCACGCACCCGGTGATGCAAGCGGTCATGCCGCACACGGGGCTGTACGGCATCGAGGAGCGGCACCTGCAGGCGGTGATCGACGGCTGCCAAATGGATCTGGAGCAGACCCGGTACCTGGATTTCCCGGGGCTTACGCGGTACTGCCACCAGGTGGCGGGCATCGTGGGCGAAGTGGCGGCGCGCATATTCGGGCCGGCCGACGAACGCACGGTGGAGTACGCCCACACGCTCGGCCTCGCATTCCAGTTGACGAACATCATCCGCGACGTGGGCGAAGACGCGATGATGGGCCGCATCTACCTGCCGGTGGCCGAACTCCAGCAGTTCGACGTGAAGGCGCACGAGATCCTCAAGCGCCAGTATTCAGACCGCTTCACCGCCCTCATGCGCTTCCAGGCCGAACGCGCCCACGACCTCTACGACCAGGCGCTGGCGCTGCTTCCGCCGGAGCAACGGCGGGCGCAGAAGCCCGGGCTGATGATGGCCAGCATCTACCGCACGCTGCTGCGCGAAATCGAGCGCGACCAGTTCCAGGTATTGCACCAGCGTATCGCGCTCACGCCGCTGCGCAAGCTGTGGCTGGCGTGGAAGATGCAGGCGCTGGGGCGCATGTGATGCCGCGCCGCACGGCGGTCCATGGCGTGGCTTCCACCCCCTTCTCCGGCCGCCGGGAAGGCTGAAGCGCGGTGTCCCGGATGGCCGTCATCGGCGCCGGCTGGGCCGGTTTGGCTGCGGCCATCGCGGCCGCACAGGCGGGCCATGCCGTCTCGGTCTATGAATCCGCCCGGATGCTGGGCGGGCGGGGCCGGGCCATGCCCCCGGGTGGGGAGCCTGCGGCGGCGCAGGCTCCGCACCGGCTCGACAACGGCCAGCACATCCTCATCGGCGCCTATGCGGAATGCCTGCGGCTCATGCACTGGGTGGGAGTGGATCCGGACGAGGCCCTGCTGCGCATGCCGCTCGCCCTGGTGTTCCCCGACGGTTCAGGACTGCGTTTTCCCGATGTGCCGCCTCCCTGGGATGCCCTGTGGGGAATCGCCAGCGCACGGGGCTGGAGCGTATCGGAGCGCGCCGCTTTGCTGGGCCGCGCGGCACGCTGGCGGCTCTCCGGCTTTCGCTGCGCCCCCCAGGCCACCGTGGCGCAGCTCTGCGAAGGGCTTCCGGCCCGGCTGATGCGTGAATTCATCGATCCGCTGTGCGTGTCCGCGCTGAACACGCCTTGCGACGTGGCCAGCGGCACGGTGTTCCTGCGGGTGCTGCGCGACAGCCTTTTCAGCGGCCGTGGAGGCTCCCACCTGCTGCTGCCGCGGCGCGACCTGGGCGCGCTTTGGCCGGAGGCCGCCGCCGATTGGTTGCGGGGCCGCGGACACCCCGTGCAGACTGGGCGGCGCATACAGCGCCTGGAACGCAGCCAATCCGGCGCTGGAGGGCCATGGAAGGTGGACGGCGAAGCTTTCGACGCCGTGGTGCTGGCGGCGTCCAGCACGGAAGCCTCGCGGCTCGTGGAGGGTGCCGCGCAGGCGCTGCCCCCTGCGGAGGCCGCGCCGCTGCGCGCCTGGGCCGCCACGGCCGGCGCACTGCCGTTCACCGCCATTGCCACGGTCTATGCCCGGCTGCCGGCCGGCCAGCCAGGCCCTGCCACGCCCTGGCCTAGCCCGATGGTGGCACTGCGCAACGGGCCAGGCGCTCCGGCGCAGTTCGTGTTCGACCGGGGCCGGTTGGGTGCCAGCCCCGGGTTGCTCGCCTTCGTGGTGAGCGCTTTCGAGGGAGAGCGCGCCGCACTGGAACAGGCCGTCGTCGGGCAGGCGGCGCGCCAGCTCGGGCTAGCGGGCCTGCAGATCGTGCAGACCGTGGTGGAAAAGCGCGCCACGTTTGCGTGCCTGCCCGCCCTGCAACGCCCCAGGCGAGCGATCGCCCCAGGGCTGCAGGCCTGCGGCGACTATGTGGAAGGCCCCTACCCCGCCACGCTGGAGGGTGCGGTGCTTTCAGGCACCGCAGCGGGCCAGCAGGTTTTGGATCAAACCCGCTCCATGCCGCTGTGATCTGGTCATAGTTTGCTATTAAAAATATAGCAAATCAAACTACCGCGGCGCCCGCTTGTGCGCCACGGCCCGGCCAGGGAAGGACATCCGCCAGCTTGAGCACGGCCAGGCCGGTGTTGCCCCAGAAGCGCTCCAGGCTCTCTCCGCGCTCGATGAGCAAGCGATGCACGAGCGGCTCCAGCGCCGTGGTGGTGGCTTCCGCCACCAGCAGGTAACGCGGTTCTTCGGCCTCCTCGGCGCCATGGGCGGCCTCGTTGACCTGCACGACCCAGTCCAGCCCCACCAGCACCTCCAGCACGGGTTCGAGCTGCAACGCATCCACGCGCAGGGCCTGGGCCAGCTCGCCCGCGGGAAGACCGCGACGGCGGGTGCCGCGGGCTTCATGCAGCTGCTGCAGCACTTCGATGGCCAGCTGGAAGCTCCAGCCCTGCTGGCCGGCAGTGCGTGCCACGCCGGTCAGCAGGCTCGGCAGATAGGCGGCCACCACCGCGCCCAGCAGCACGATGACCCAGGCCACGTAGATCCAGACCAGCAGGATCGGCAGCGTGGCGAAGGCGCCGTACAGCACCGAATAGGTCGGCACGGACGCAAGGTACAGCCCCAGCACCTTCTTGGCGACCTCGATGCCCACGGAGACGAAAACCCCGCCCGACCATGCGTGCCGCCAGCGGACCTGCGTGTTGGGCACGTAGCGGTACAGCGCCGCGGTGCCACCCGCCAGCAGCATGAATTCGATCGAATCGAAAAGCAGCCGCGCGCTGTCGGGCAGCGCGGCATTCAGCCCCCGCGAGGCGCTGGACGCCACCGAAGTGGTCAGCGCGAGGCTGGCCGCCAGCACCAGCGGCCCGAGCGTGATGACGGCCCAGTAGATCAGCACGCGCTGGCCGAGCGGGCGCAGCCGGGGCACGCGCCAGATGTTGTTGAGCGTGCGGTCGATGGTGAGGATGAGCGCCAGGGCGGTGGCGAGCAGGATCGAGAAGCCCGCCACCCCCAGACCGCTCGCCTTGGCCGCGAACTGCGTCAGGTAGCCCAGCACCTGGCGGGAGATGCTGTCGGGCACCAGGCTGTCGACCAGCCAGCGCTGCAGCCCCGTCTGCAGCGTTCCGAAGATCGGGAAGGCCGTGAAGATCGCCAGCGCCACGGTGAAGAACGGCACCAGCGCGAGCAGCGTCGTGAAGGTGAGGCTGCTGGCCGTGAGGCCCAGGCGGTCTTCCCGGAAGCGTTCACGCAGCGTCTGCGCGGTGGTGCGCCAGGGGAAGTGCGACAGGTCCGAGAGCAGGGCTTCGAAGCGCTGTGCGAGGTGGGCGAAAGGCATGGTCGATATGATGCCACCCCGATGACCCCGACCCCTGCCGTGACACCGCCCGAACCCTCGATCGCCGCCACCCGCTGGCTCGCCGTGGGGAGCCTGATGGGCCTCATCGTGCTGTCCCTCGCGTGGGAGCTGTGGCTCGCACCGCTGCGGCCCGGCGGATCGTGGCTGGCCCTCAAGGCCCTGCCCCTCGCGCTGCCGCTCGCCGGGCTGCTCAAGCACCGCATGTACACCTACCGCTGGGTCAGCCTCGTGGTGTGGCTGTACTTCACCGAGGGCGTGGTGCGCGCCTGGAGCGATGCACCGCCGGGCCGCTGGCTGGCGCTGGCCGAGATCGCGCTGTGCCTGGGCCTGTTCACGGCCTGCGCGATGCACGTGCGGCTGCGCCAGCGGCAGGCACGCGCCCGCAGCGCAGCCGCAGTGGCGGCGGCCCCCCCGGAGCCCGCTATCCCGTCGCCGCACCGCTGATCGATCGTGCGCCCTGCCCCCACCGCCGTCCCTTCGACGCCCGCCTCCGCTCACCCTACCGTCCCCGTTTCCGCGAGACCGACCGCCATGTCCACCTTCCTGATCGATACCCTGCGCCAGATCGTTGGCGATGCCCACGTGCTCACCGAAGGCGACCTCACCGCCTGGGAGCAGGACTGGCGCCGCCGCTCGCGCGGCAAGGCGCGCGCCGTGGTGCGCCCCGGCTCCACGGCCGAGGTGGCGGCGGTGGTGCGGGCCTGCGCCGATGCGGGCGCGCCCATCGTGCCGCAGGGCGGCAACACCGGGCTGGCCGTGGGCTCGATTCCCGATGCCTCCGGCACGCAGGTGGTGTTGAGCCTCACGCGCATGGCGGCCGTGCGCGCGGTCGATGCCGACAACCTCACGATGACGGTCGAGGCCGGCTGCGTGCTGCAGAACCTGCAGGACGTCGCCGAGAAGGCCGGCCTGCTGTTCCCCCTGAGCCTCGCGGCCGAGGGCAGTTGCACCATCGGCGGCAACCTGGCCACCAACGCCGGCGGCACGCAGGTCGTGCGCTACGGCAACACGCGCGATCTCTGCCTGGGCCTGGAGGTGGTGACGCCCCATGGCGAGGTCTGGGAAGGCCTGAAGGGCCTGCGCAAGGACAACACCGGCTACGACCTGCGCGACCTGTTCATCGGCAGCGAAGGAACGCTGGGCATCATCACCGCGGCCACGCTGAAGCTCTACCCGCGCCCCGCCGCGAGCCTCACGGCCTGGGCCGCCGTGCCCTCGATGGAAGCCGCCGTGCGCCTGCTGGGCATGGCGCACCAGCACCTGGGAGCCAGCCTCACGGGCTTCGAGGTGATGGGCCGCTTCGCGCTCGGCCTCGTCGCGCGGCACATGCCGCAGTTGCGCGTGCCCTTCATCGACCAGGAGGACGTGCCCTACGGAGTGCTGCTCGAAAACGCCGACAGCGAATCCGAAGCGCATGCGCGCGCGCGCTTCGAGGCGCTGCTGGAGACCGCGTTCGAAGACGGCTGCGTGAGCGATGCCGTGGTGGCCGAGAACCTGTCCCAGGCGCAGCAGCTCTGGCACATCCGCGAGAACATCCCGCTCGCGCAGGCCGAGGAAGGCCTCAACATCAAGCACGACATCTCCGTGCCGATCTCGCGCATCCCCGCCTTCGTCGAATACGCCGACGCGCTGCTGGCGCGCGAGGTGCCGGGCGTGCGGCTGGTCAACTTCGGGCACCTGGGCGACGGCAACCTGCACTACAACGTGCAGGCCCCCGCCGAGGGCGATGCCAAGGCCTTCCTGCGCGATGAGGAAAAGCGCGTGAACCACCTCGTGTACGAAGCCGTCGCCCGGTTCGGCGGCTCGTTCTCGGCGGAGCACGGCATCGGCGAATTGAAGGTGGACACGCTGGAGGCCTACCAATCGCCCGTCGCGCTGACGATGATGCGGGCGATCAAGCAGGCGCTGGACCCGCGCGGGCTGCTCAATCCGGGCCGCGTTCTGGCACGGCGCCCCTGACGCGAATCCCGGAGCGCCCGCGGCGCTCCAATGCCGCCACGCCGATTGCTATATTAAAGATAGCAAACTATTCAATGGATCCGGCGGCATGGAGCATATTTCGCTTCAAATCCTGCGCCATGGCCCCCGCGGCGGCCGGGGCGCACCGAAGCCCGTGCGCAGGCGCCGCACGCCCGGCCTAGAATCGCGGGCTGCCCTTTCGCCCGGCGCTGCCATCCGGCAGCCGCCTAGCAGCCCCTCCGGAACGCCATGACCGACCGCCCCATCCGCCACCAGTACGAAGACTTCATGCGCCACGTGGCCACGCACGGCGTAGCCAAGGGCGACCGCACGGGCACCGGCACCCGCAGCGTCTTCGGGCACCAGATGCGGTTCGACCTGAACGAAGGCTTCCCGCTGGTGACCACCAAGAAGGTCCACCTGAAATCCATCATCCTGGAACTGCTGTGGTTCCTGCGCGGCGACCGCAACGTGCGCTGGCTGCAGGAGCGCGGCTGCACCATCTGGGACGAATGGGCGCGCGAGGACGGCGACCTGGGCCCCGTGTACGGCGTGCAGTGGCGCAACTGGCCCACCGCGGATGGCGGGCACATCGACCAGATCGCGCAGGTGGTCGAGACCCTGCGCCGCAACCCGGATTCGCGCCGCATCCTCGTGAGCGCCTGGAACGTGGCCGAGCTCGACCAGATGGCGCTCATGCCCTGCCATGCGCTGTTCCAGTTCTACGTCGCACCCGCGCAGGAGCCCGGGGGCCGCGGCAAGCTCTCGTGCCAGCTCTACCAGCGCAGTGCCGACATCTTCCTGGGCGTGCCCTTCAACATCGCCAGCTACGCGCTGCTCACGCACATGGTGGCGCAGCAGTGCGACCTCGACGTGGGCGACTTCATCTGGACCGGCGGCGACTGCCACGTGTTTGTGGAACCAAAAAACGTGCAGATTCATTAAAAATCAACAACTTAAGTTGATTTAACGCTGCACTTTTCTCGATTTCCGCCATCTGCTCGCGCCTGACTGAGCCCAGCTCAGCACCTCAAGCAGCCCCCCCGTCCACAGCGGGCCTACTCCACCTGTTTCGGTGGCCGCCCCGGCTTGCGCTCTGGCAGCAGCGCCACTGCAGCCAGCCTTTTCGCCTCGTCATCTAGGTAGCTCAATGCCTGCTTGAGCAGTTTGTCGGGCGTCGTCTGCAGGCCCACTGCTAGGTTGTACAGAATTCTCACCGTTGGACTCTTCAGTCCCCGCTCCACGTCGGCAAGGTAGTTCCGATGCACGAGCGCCGCGCTCGCCAAAGCTTCCTGGGTCATGTTCAAGGAACGGCGCTTAACCGCAATGGTTAGCCCAACGACCGTATCCCAATCTGCTGAAGAAGCCATGTACCCGAAGCTGTAGAGAGGCTTCGAGTCTTCCTAAGACGCAAAACGCAATAAATCCTCTATAGTGTGCATTTATCAATTAGACAACAACTCCTCACGCCATCACGTACAGGGATGGCGCTGCTGGAGCTATACAGACGCGGGTACCGCGGACCTTCATGCCAACGACAGCTCGTTCGCCTGAGTTCATCCACGCACATCAGGCAAATTCGCCTGGAATGTCCGAACTTCTTCACAAAGCGGCTCAGCGAACTCATTTGCCTTGGTTCAGCCTCACCTACCTCACGCATGATGACGGTGCAGGGGCATGGGTCACTGCTTGTGCACAGTCCATCAAAGAGCTTATCCTGCACCTGAGGACCGCACCCAATCCTCAGCTGGCCCATTTGCTCGTGATGGCCCCGCCGAGATGGTCTGCTGCCGGACAGTGGTCTCGCTTCAAAGTAGACATGGTCGAGCGCGGCGAGCACAACGGCACAGAGGTCTTGGTCTACACAGTAGCGAGCCGCGGCGAGTATTGCTTCGACTCGCCCGAAGTTGAGCCTTGCGATGTCACGCGCCGTCGCAAGGTCCTACACGTCAACTGGTACCGCCACTTTGACATCTGATGCTTGCACTGAAGTGCAGTCGCCAATTGACGTGGCACCTGAAAACCATGAATGAGCTTCAAACAGCTGCTCGTCTTAGCGATGCGCTGGAACGTTCCGGCTGGGGCGAATGGCAGCTTTCGCGGTACGCGAACGTCAAGCTCTCGATGGTTGAACAGCTTCTCGCTGGTTCGAGGATCGCTTCTGTCGGCGCGCTCTGTAGAGTTTCTTCTGTGCTTGCGCTAGACCTCATGTTACACGCAGCGCCGCCTGTAGTACGACAGGTTGGGCCAGTGAAAACGGTCGTCGACGAAGCCATCGAGAAACTGAACGCAGCGCCCAAACAGGAGAACCACATCGCGCTTCAGGCGCAGGCTTTTATTGAGTCGGAGTACGCAGAGCTAAGGCTTGTCCATGATTTCATTGTCACGCTTGAGTTCAAGGAATTGGCACGGCGCCTTGCTGGGCGACGCACATTCGACTACGGCGGCCCGTGGCTCGTGGAATGGTTGAGGCAGCCTGACATAGGGCTCGGTGCGCGCCCCATTGCCCTTGTCACGCAACCCGGTGCCCGCTCGCTGGTCACAGCTCGGCTTGAGCAAATCATTCTCAATGCCGGCGCTTAGCACGTACATCTTCTTGGACAGCGAGTTCATGATGCTGGCGGACGGCAGCGCGCACATCTTCAGCCTGGGACTGTGCGGCCCCATAGACGGTCAGGAGTTCTACGTTGAGAACGTCGAGATGCCCTGCGAGCGGCCCAACGACTTCGTTGCGGGGTTCGTCCTACCGCAGCTTCGCAGCGGGAGTGCGAAGGCACTCACCTCGACACACATGGGCATTGCCCTCGTCGCGTGGCTGCATCAGTTTGAGGGCCAAGCCCTGGAAGTCTGCTATGACTGGCATGTGGATCGTATGGCCCTGGAAAACCTACTGCAGCAGGCCGATCCATTGATGGAAATCCGGTACGACGCCTGTCCAGTGAGCTACCTGATCGAAGATGAGGCCGGCATTCGCGCAGCAGATGCATGTTGGATGGAGCTGGAAAGGACTCGCGGACTTCGTCGTCACCACGCCTTGGCCGACGCCCTGGCGCTGCGCGCTAGATTCATGGCCGTACATGGGGCCGAAGCCGTCGATGGAGGGGCTGTCTAATGATTGAACTCAAGTGCGTGCGTTGCGGATGGGGGCATGCCGGCGTGACCAAGGCGCAGGCCCAGAGTTGGGCAGATGAGGCGAACCGCGACAGCGCTGCCAGCGGCGAGTCGCCCGCTGCGAGCCTTGTGGTGTATCAGCGGTGCTTCCGGTGCCAGGCCAGCGCGCAGGACTTTGTTTTAGCCTGCCGTGAAGATGCCCCTGCCGGCTGCACGATTCAGCCTGCAATCGTCCCAGTACACAACCAATGGAGCGCCCGAGGCGATCCACACGGGACTTAGGGTTGGCTACAGCATGCATGTGAACGACATCATTCCGCGGCTCGGACTCGACGTGGGCCGCGTACTGATTGCGTCTGAGCAACCAGGGACCGAGGACACATCTTTCATCGGAGGCTCCATGACCGACGCGCTTGCCACCCCAGCCTACCCAGGCATGTTTGAGCATGTTCCTGTACTTGTGAAGCGGTTTCAGGGAGAGGTATGGCTGGTATCCAAGGCCGGGCGACGGGTCCAGGAGAGAACAATCCGTTGGTTGGCCCACCACAAGTTCTATGAGCGTACCGGCATCCAACCGGGCAACATTCGCTTCTGTAGGGAGCGTCCGCAGAAAGCCGACCACTGCCGCGAGCTGGGAATCACACACTTCATCGACGACAGGGAAGATGTACTCCAGCATCTCGAAGGCGTGGTGGCACATCGGTTCTTGTTCGGGCCGCAGACGCGCAAAGTGGTGGACCAACGGCTATCAAGACTGGCGACGTGGGCGGATGCCACGGCGAAGGTAATGCCGGGTGTCGCCAGCGACAATCCGCACCGCATGTCCTAGCGTTGCCGGATTGCCGCCTACCGTTTCACCGGCGCGATCCCAAAAGGCCGCGCCGGCCGGATCACAGAACGTCCTTGACCTTATTCAGCAGCGTCCCGAGGAACTGGCCCCAGAACTGGGTCAGGTCTTGATACTGATCGACCGGATTCGGATGCATGGACTCCGCCTTTCCATATGCGACGAGCAAGAGCGACATTGCCTCGATGCTCCGACGTGCTGCCTTGACCGCCTCGTCGCCGGAAACAGTTCCCGGGTCTCGCTGAGAAATGGCCTTCAAGGGCTCCCACATCTCTCGGTAGAAGGGGTGACGTGTGTTCAGGCGGATGATGACCTGGTCGGCGACGTGCGTGGTGCTCAAGAAGACGTTGCCGGGGAAGCTCACCGACTCGATGACGAATGGCAGCTTGCGCTTGTCTTCGACGTACTTCTGTTGCTCCTCCGGCTTTGTGAAGCCGGCGTCTTCCGCCAGCTCCTTGAGTGCATCCTCAGGCCCGGGTGTGCCGGGCTGCGGCTCCGCTCTCGGCTTCGGCATGGTCGCATCGACGCCCTTCACGGCATCCAGGATCGCACCGTGCTCCCCCGAGGCCTCGTGCTGTTGTCGAGATGCCTCGCCCCACACGTCGTCAATCAGCTTGCGAGCGGTCGGGATGTGCTTCTTAAGCAACTCGCGCAGCTTCTCGCGCAGTTCGCCGTGCGGCTCGACCCCTCGTTTGACGTTCCGGATGCCAAAGTAGTCATCCAACTCCGGGTCGAACGAGACCTCGATGCCGATGAAGCGGTCCGTGTCCTTCACGCCGCCAGGCAAGATGCGCGGCACGTTCGAATAGGCGACCTCGCGGTTTTTGCGAACGAAGCTGAGTGCCCCCTCGTTCTCTGGAACACGCAAAGTCCTCGCCAGTGCGTCGCCACCCTTTCCTCGGCTACGCAACACTTCTTTTGGGTACAGGGTCACCCGCAGGCGCGCGGTATGTTCTCCGACCTTCACCAAATCTTCGCCGATGGTTGTTGCGCGGTAATGGTGCAGCGCGCCTCTCTTGAGGTCGTCCCGCTTGTACTCCTTGTTGAGTTGCACGTCGGCCCAGGTTCGTTCCAACAGCATTAGGGGATCGTGCGGCACAAGGCCCTGCCCATTGATCGAAATCTTGATGCCTCCATCGAGGAAGTGCCGGAAGATGCGCGACAGCTCCTTCTCAAGCTCCTGCCGGAGTTCGTTGAAATCGCGCGCAGCGCGGCCCTCTTCGAGCCTGTCCACGCGAGACCAGAGCACCACAGTGCCGGTCTCATTGGGAAACTCGAGCTTGAGGTCGGCAGGCGGCTCTGCGGGCGCCGGCGCGCTGAGCACCACTGACTTACCGGCGGCTTCTTCCTTGAGCGCCTCATCGAGGTCAAAATGGACGTGCAGCCAGTCAGCGCCCGCTGTGTCGCGACTCCAGACGTCGATGCGACGCCCGAAGTTCAGCGCGGCCAGCTTCGCGCCAACACCGTACTTGCCGATGGTGTCCGACCGCATGTAGCGAGACGAGTAACCCAGCACCAAGTAGCGGTGCAGGATGGCCGCTGGCATGCCAGCGCCGTCATCGCTGATCGCAATGCGGTGAACACGCTTTTTTCCGCGCTCCTCGCTTTGCTCCAGCAAAACGGCGATGTTGTTCGCGCTTGCCTCGATGCTGTTGTCGATGACCTCGCCCAAAGCCGTAGGCAGGCTGTGACCGGAGTCGCGCAGGGACAGCAGGGCCTGTCCGGTTTGGATCATCGGGATTTCGATGTCAATCTTTTGTGTCTTGGCGTTCATGTGTATTTCCTCTGTTTTTGCGGCCGTCAAATTTGTTCGGCGGCCACCATGGGCACAGCACTATCTTCTGGGCGCGGACGCATCAAGTGCGCCCAGGCCAGATCGTCCCTCGTGCTGCAAAAGGGGCAATTCAGTTCCGCTCCAGCTGGTCGAGCGGGATGGATTTTGTTGATGAGGCTTGGGGCTGCATGCAGCGCGTGAAACCACGCTGCCTCGAGTCGATAGGCCTGCAGCGGGGTCGCACATGCGTGCCACGCAACATGGGTCGCCAATGGCAGGAGGGGATGCCCGGCCAACCTGGTTTGGAGGCAGTGGTCCGACCTGCCGACATAGATGGGCAGTCCCATCTGAAGCAGCGTGTAGGCGCCTGGCCAGCCCGGAACGATCAGGGCGCGCAGCACCCCAGGCGTTGCGATGAAAGCGAATCGCGCGTGATCCCCGAACTCGAGTTCAGCATGCGAAGGCATGGCCACCCCCGCGATGCTCGGTCAGCCACAGCTCGATGTGCATGGAGGCACGCACCCGGCCGCTCCACACCATACGACGCAAGCCACGCGCGATGGGCTGCGCTGGCTCGGAATCGGGGGTGGGACGCTGTACCAGGAGTCTCGCTTGCACCTGCTTCGCAATGAGCTGTTCGGCTTCCGTCAACAGCTCTTGGGCGTCGAAGTCGTCGAGCACGGACCTGCCGTTGAACACGAGGTCCAAAGCACGCTCAGCAATTCGGTACGGGGAGGATTCAGGCTGGTGCTTCGAGAGAAGCACCTGAAAGGACGCGATGGCGCGCGATTGCGCCTCAGACAAGGAGATGGTCATGGTTCGCCTTTGTGTGCACAACCGCCCCTAGTGGGTGCAGCCACGCCTTACTCGACTGATTGCTTACCTGTTTCTGCTACCCCACCCTACGGTAGAGCAACCCGGTTAGCGGAACGTACTGTACGGAAGGTGGAAGAGCGCGTCAAGGGGGAAGTGCCGCGCCAACAAGGTCTGTGGCCCGAGCGCGAGTTGCTGTTGCAAAAACAGTCGCAAAGCCGCACACTGTGATTTTGTACAGACGATACAACATCGACAGGGCGGGTCTGATAGTCAGTGCGCACCGAGCGCGGCGGAACGTAGGCGTGGCCGGCCGGCACCGACCGGGCCGGACTGGCGAAGTCGTCCAGTTACACTACCTGCAATGATTCAGCTACCGTCAGAGGCCCCTCCACAGTTTTCGGGGCATGAAACTTTTCCCTTGCGTCAGCTTTGGCTCCGCAAGGCGTACGACGCCGTCACTCAGTTTGACGAGCCCGCTCCCCGTTCGGTCTTCGCTGATGAAGAAGCCATCGTGCGCTTCGGCGTCGGTAAAAACATGGCTATGTCCATCAGGTTTTGGGCAACCGCCTGCGGGATCATCGAAGACGACGGTGGATATAGCCCAACACGCCTCGGCAATCTCCTTTTCAACAGTAAGAACGGCTTAGACGAATACTGTGAACGCACGGCCACGACGTGGTTGATGCATTGGCAGGCCGCAAGCACGCATGAGAAGACCACTACTTGGTGGTTCCTCTTTAACCATGTTGCTCATCAAGTGTTCGACCGCGATTTCATCGTGGCGTCGCTGTCAGGATTAGTTGCCGAACACAAGCTGCGCATCTCAATGGCCACGCTCAAGCGGGACGTTGAATGCTGCATTCGCAGCTACGTCCCCCGCCTTGGTGGCGACTCGCCTGAAGAGATGAGCGAGCCGCTGCTCGGCGAACTCGGCCTCATTCAGCAAAACGCCAAGGGTGCCTTCGAGTTTCGGCGCGGATCGAAGCGCTCGTTGCCTGACGGGGTGTTCGCGTACGCACTGCTCGACTACTGGGAGCGCATGCCTCACGCCGGGTCGGTCATGGCGTTCGACCGCGTGGCCTACGACTATGGATCACCCGGTCGCGTATTCAAGCTCGATGAGAACGCCGTTGCCGACAGGCTGATGGCATTGGAAGACCTGACACGCGGACAGATTCAATGGACTGAGCAGGCCGGCATCCGGCAAGTGACGCGGCGGGAGTCTGCGCTGAATAGCCTGGGCGACTACAAGTACAAGCTACTGGAAAGCGCCTATGCGTAAGCCCACCCGTTCGTCCGGCGCTGAGAAGCGCATGCTGTCGGATGTTGTTACCATTTCCCGGCAATTTCTGCGCTCGGTCCGTATTGACACCGACGTGGGGCGCGATGACGCCCTGTCGGGCTATATCTGCCAAGGCACCGCGAGTTCCTTACTTGAGAGTATGGCTCGGCAGATCAGCGAGACTCGGCAACGTGCCTTCACCTGGACCGGCCCATACGGTGGAGGTAAATCATCTCTTGCCCTGATGCTTTGCTCGCTGGTGGGTGCGCAGACGAAAGTGCGTGCGAAGGCACGACAACTGCTGGACATTCCCGAAGGCAGCCTTGTCCACAAGGCGTTCGAAGCCAAGGGTGACGGTTGGCTTGTCGTCCCCGTGGTGGGCAAGCGAGCTGATGTAGTTCAGGAACTTGGTGCCGCGCTCGCGAAGGCTCAAGGACTGCTGCCGAACCGCAAGAAGCAGCCTGACGTTGTTGGTGAACTGGTTGAAGCTGCAGAGCGTCATCCGCAGGGGGTGCTGGTCGTAATCGACGAACTGGGCAAGTTGCTTGAGGCGTCTGCACAGGACGGTGGCGACATTTACTTCTTCCAGGAGCTTGCCGAGGCGGCAAGCCGCTGCTCCGGCAAGCTGGTTATCGTTGGCATCCTTCACCAAGCCTTCGAGGCTTACGCTTCGCGACTAGGGCGCCAGTCTCGCGATGAGTGGGCCAAAGTTCAGGGACGTTTCGTCGACATCCCGTTAGTTGCGGCCGCGGACGAGGTCATCGAGCTGGTGGGCAAGGCCATCAACGTCGAGGACTCGACGCTGCCGGTGGAAGCGGCGCATCTTGCAGAGAAGATCGCGGCGGCAATCCGCACCCGTCGCCCTGGTACGCCCGCGACGCTCGCCGATTCTCTACGCGCATGCTGGCCGCTCCATCCGGTCACTGCGGCTCTGCTGGGGCCCATCTCGAGGCGTCGCTTTGGGCAGAACGAACGTAGCACGTTCGGGTTCTTGGCCTCGCGTGAACCCTTGGGGTTCGTCGAGTTCCTCAACGGCTATGAGGCGCAGTGGTTCACGATGTACGGCCCAGCGGCCTACTGGGACTACCTGCGAGCCAACCTCGAGCCGGCAATCATCGCTTCGCCAGACGGCCATCGCTGGGCGCTCTGCTGCGATGCTGTCGAGCGCGCCGAAGCCAAGGGCACGGACATCCATGTCAAGCTGACGAAGACCATCGCACTTATCGAGATGTTCCGCAACGGATCAGGTCTCGTAGCGGAGGGGCCTGTCCTTGCCGTATCCACCCCGGGCGTGGATGAAGACCAGATTTGCAAAGCACTCGAGGAGCTCGCGGACTGGAAGGTGCTCATCGAACGCAAGCACCTAGGGGCATGGGGCATCTACGCGGGATCGGACTTCGACATCGAGGGCGCCATCAATGTCGCCCGCGGCGAAATCGGTGAGCCTGACCTCGGCCATATCTCTACGCTGAGTGACCTTCAACCAGTTTTGGCCAAGCGTCATTACCAGAAGACTGGAACCATGCGGTGGTTCACTCGCGGAATCGTCCGGATAGGCGATATTGAGACCGTCGTTGAGAAGTTCGACCTCAAAGGCGCGAGCGCAGGTGCGTTCCTTCTCTGCCTGCCGCCTCCAGGACAAACCGTCCGCTCCGCAGAGCATCGTGTGCGCCACGCGAGCGCATCCGCTGGGGTAGGGACGCTACTGCTTGGTACTCCGAGGAACGCCGAGCGCATCATCGAACTGAGCCTCGAGTTGGCAGCGTCCCAGCGAGTGATGAATACCCGGCCGGAGCTGCATGGAGACTCGGTCGCACGCCGTGAAGTGGTCGGTCGGATCGAGGCGGTACGGGGTTCGCTCGAAGAGGAGCTGGCAGACGCTTTCGAACTTTCAAAGTGGTACAGCCAAGGCGAAGCAATTGAGGCCAAGGGCGGCACTGCTCTGTCCATCATTGCCTCAGACATCGTCGAGCAGGTCTACGACAAGGCCCCGTTCATCTTCAGCGAACTCATCAATCGCGAAGACCCGTCAAGCAACTCTGTCAAGGCACGCAAGGATTTAATGAACCGCATGGTCACCCATGCGCATTTGCCCAAGCTCGGCTACGAAGGGTTCCCGGCAGACGCGGGGTTGTATTACACCGTGTTGAGCGACCCCGGTCTGCATCGTGTTCGCGATGAAGGTGAAGCGGACTTTGGCGATCCGAACTTAAACACCCGTGGAAGGTCCTACGAAACCTTCTGGTGGCGGACCAAAGGTGAGTTCCTCACAGATGGTAAATCGGTCACGCTGAAAGACCTTTACGCTGCTTGGAGCCAGCCACCGTTTGGGGTCCGAGCAGGCGTCATGCCTGTGCTCTCGCTTGCGTTCTATCTGGCCAACCGATCCTCACTGGCCCTGTATGTCAACGGCATCTTCACGCCGGATTTGACGGACGCGGTGGTCGACGAGTGGACTCTGGACCCCAGCCGCATCCGCTTCCAGCATGTGGAGGCATCGAGGGACAAGGCCAAGCTGGTTAACGCGCTGGCTAAGACCGTATCAGACAGGTCGAACGCGGAGGTTGGCGCGGCACCACTTGATGTGGCGCGTGGCCTGGTCGGACTCGTTGTCGGACTCCCCGGTTGGACGAAGCGGACCACCACCGTGTCGTCAAGAGCACAGCAAGTGCGAGCGATGCTGTTGAAGGCCAGCGATCCTTTGCGAGTATTGTTTTCGGACCTGCCAACTTTGCTGGAAGCCCAGGACCCGGCCACGCTGAACGCTCGGCTGCAAGCAGTCACCGATGAGCTTTCGGGTGCGTATCACGTCATGCTGGCGAACGTGCAAGGCCATCTGCTCGACGCGCTCGACCATGGGACACGACCGCTGGAGGAGCTACGTAAGCGAGCAGGCACCGTGAAGGGGATGACCGGCGACTTCAAACTCGATGCCTTTGCAACGCGTTTGGAGACGTACGACCAGGCTGACGAGAATGTCGAGTCCCTCATCAGCTTGGCAATCGACAAGCCGCAGGCTGCGTGGGTGGACCGGGACATCGACGCCGCGATGGCGAAGCTCGCAGAGTGGGCAGTGGAGTTCCGCAAGGCAGAGACCATGGCGCCCCTGCGTGGCCGACCGTCAACCCGTCGTGTGATCGGTGTTGTCTTCGGCGCGAGTCATGGCCAGGACGCTACCGGTTTCGTGGACATCTCAGACACGGATACGCCTGCGGTTGACCGACTGGTCAAGCAGTTCCTGGCTGAAGCCCAGGGAGAAAGCAAGGAGGTCATCCTGGCGGCCCTCGCAGAGGCGGGAGCCATGATGGTCAAGCAACAGGGCAAAGGAAACAGGAATGGCTGAACGTCATGTGTTGGGCCTGTCTGGTGGTAAGGACAGCGCCGCGCTCGCGGTCTACATGAGCTTGCATCATCCAGAGATTCCCCTGGAATACTTCTTCACGGACACCGGCAAGGAGCTGCCTGAGGTCTATGAGTTTCTGGGCAAGTTGGAAGGGTTTGTTGGTCGCAAGATTCATTTCCTGAATCCGCACCGCGACTTCGACTTTTGGTTGAGGACCTACAACAATTACCTGCCGTCGCCCAAAACCCGCTGGTGCACGCGCAAACTCAAACTGGAGCCGTTCAAGCAGTGGATCAAGCCGTCGCTGGACGCTGGTGACAAGGTCTACAGCTACGTGGCGATTCGTGCGGACGAGGAGCACCGTGAAGGCATGGTCGCCCAACACGATAACCTCATCGTGCGGATGCCGTTCCGCGAACACGGCATCGACAAACCAGGTGTGTTCGAGCTTCTGGAAGGTTCGGGCCTGGGGTTGCCCAAGTATTACGACTGGCGGTCGCGCTCGGGATGTACCTTCTGCTTCTTCCAGCAGAAGGTTGAATGGGTTCGCTTGAAAGAGAACCACCCTGAGGCGTTTGAGGCTGCTAAGGCCTATGAGAAAAATGCGCTTGAGCACGGCTCACCGTTTACTTGGAGTCAAGGTGAACCGCTGGCCGACCTTGAGCGACCTGAGCGCGTCGCCGAAATCATGACGGATTTCGAGGCCAGGAAGCAGCGAGAGCTTGCCCGTCGCAAGCCCAACCCACTACGCGTGATTCCCATAGAGCCAGTCGACATCGACGACTTGTACCTAGAAGATGAGGGCGGCGGTGCCTGCCTTGTCTGCCACAAATGAAGGTGCCAGCAGGGCGCGCCCTGACTTGGTCAGAGATTGACCTCGCACCTGAAACGCCTGGCGTGTATGCGTGGTACTCCCGCCTTGTCATCTCTAAAGCTGACATTGACGACATCGTCAAGCGTGTACAAATGGCGCGTCAAGAGAGCGAAGCCAAAGCACGCATAGAGGTTGAGGAAGCGCTGGACCGTTTCATTTTCAGCCCGTACCGTGAGACGCCATACCAGGTTGCGCTACGCGGTCAGCTTAAACCTAAGTTCAGCGGCGAAGTGCTTCATGAGCCTAGCAAGTCGGACTCGCTCATTGGTCGTCTGGCTTCAAACCCGGAGCGGTTCCGCACAGTCTCCGAAGTGCTGAAGTCAGCAGCCCCCTGGTTCACCGCGCCGCTTTACATCGGCATGGCGATCAACCTACGCAGTAGGCTCAAGCAACACCGCAACAAGATCGTTGAGCTGCGAGACCTACAGGGGATCGCATCCATTGACGATGCCGCGGAGGCTGGCTTCGCGAACCAGGTGGTCGCGCGCAACTTCGATCCCACCAACTTGTTCGTTCACATCGCCGAGGTTGACGTTGACACCGGCGAGCACAACGACCTCGAGAACATTCTCAATCGAATTAACTACCCCATCTTCGGAAGGAATTGACCATGGCCACCTTGATTAGCGGAGGCAAAAGCGCGCTCGACGTACACCTCAATGGAACCATCGGCACCTTCCGCGTCAGTACAGAAGACGGGAAGTCGGCCGGGGTCGAGGTGCGCTATCTCCTCACTCACGTCACCCTGTCGGAAAAGCAGGGCCAAGCGCAGTTGCTCAGCATGCTGGCTCCAGTGCGCGAAGTCTTCGATCTGAAGCAGCTCGGCTTCGACGAAATCATGCAGCGCGACATCGACGACGCGCGGGTATCGCTCGAATTGATCCCATATCTGCTTGACACCTCGACCTCGGGGCTTATCAAGCTCTTCCCGCCCATCGTCGCAGTGGCGCTCCCTCTAAAGCCGAACAGTCGGGTCCCTGACGCCAACTACCGTAAGGTGGACCGCACGCGGGTCGACTCACCGGAACACAAAGGCATCAAAGATGACCGTATCACGGCAGGCTTTGTAGGCGAGGAGCAGTTCGAGTTCTTCCAGCACTATCGCAATGACGCACCGCTCGCCGAAGGTGCGCGCCTTAGCCTGGCACGCGACAACTGCACGCTGGCAATTGTCGACGGGCAGCACCGGGCCATGGCGTTGCTCGCCCTGTACCGAAACCTCACTGGCGGCTGGTCGGACGCTCGCCGCAGTCCTTACGAGGGCTATTACAAAGTCTGGCCGGAAAAGGAAATCCGTACCTACAACCTGAGCGAGCTGCAGCTGCCGGTCCTCATCTGCGCGTTCCCGCAACTCGACGGGTCATTGGCGCAGGACATCGACGTGGTGCGAGCGGCCCGACGTGTGTTCCTCACCTTGAACAAGACAGCGAAGAAGGTCTCCGACTCGCGCAACAAGCTTCTCAACGACCAGGACATCGTTGCCGAGTGTCTGCGGACGACGCTGTCGTACATCAAGGCACTAGATGCCAAAGATGACACCGGCCTGCGTATCTGGAACGTGGAGCTTGACCAAGAGGGCGACCGCGTCAAGATCGTCAGCGATGCGGCATTCAGCGGGGTCAGCCATCTCTACCACGTTACGGAGCAGTTGCTGATGCTCGGCCATGCACGTGGCATCGAGGCCCGCGGGAAAGTCGGTGCCCCTCGCAAGCGTTTGGATGACGCCTACGACCGCCTGGGGCTGAAGGACGAACTGACCTCGGACCAGCGTACGGTCAACACCCGCACCAACTACTCCGATGAGATAGCCGAAGTCTTCCGTAGGAAGTGGACTGAGTTGTACGTTCCGATTGTCGACCGTGTCTTCGGCAAGGTTCACCCGTACGCCGCGTTTGCGCGAGCCACGATTAACCTGAAGGAGGCGCTCGAAAGCCGCCGCGATGCCGAACTCGAGAAGATGCTATTCGATGGCCAAGCCACCTCTCGTACGTTCGACGATTTCCGCGAGGGGCTCAACCGCCGAGTCCAAGACAAGGAGCCCAACTGGACGACCCCCGAAATTCGCGAGACGCTGAACCGGGTCAATGGTGTACTGGCTAGCCGAAAGACTACCGTTGAGTCCATGAAGGCGACTCGTGCGCTCTTCATGCTGGACGCCATGTCGAGCGGCGCCAAAAAGCAGGTCATCACCGATGGTGCCGTGGCGAAGCCGGTGCGCGATGCCATCGACCGCCTCTTCAGCGATGTGTTCTCCACGGTCGCGTTCCAGACGGCCGTGGTGTGTACGTACGCCGAGGCTATCCAGATCGCCTTCGGCGGCGTTCAGCATTCGACCGCCGAGCTGCTCGATGAGTACGTCGAGGCCGTGAACGGCCTGCTCAAGCCCAAGACCATCAGCGAGTTGAAGGCACTGCTGCACGCCTTCGAGGGCGAGTTGGTGGTTGAGCCGGAAGTAAAGCTCAAGGCTGGCGGTCCAACGTTCCGAGAGGTGGTCCTTCCAGGCGAGCTGCAGCCGGCGGAGTGGCCCAAATACCGCTACCTGATTCTTGAGCTGTGGAAGCCCGCCGCGCCCGAGCTCAAGGCGCTTATCGACGAAGACAGGGCTCGAGCCCGGTCCGCCGTGGCCCAATCGCTGTATCGCCGCAGGCTGGCGGCGTACTGTCTGGAGAATCGTATTGATGAGGCAGACCTCACCAAAGAGGTAAAGGCCGAGGTGCTCGGGAAGTCGAAGACGATGTACGAAGAGTTCCTGAGCGCCGTCGTCGGCAGGAAGACGGTCCTGGACAAGTCCCTGTTCGAGCTTTCTGCCTCGGTGCCTGAGGTCGTAGCCGCAGAGCCGACCGACGACGAGCCTACTGCGTAAGGCGAAGTCGCCAGTGCCGCGCGAAGTGCCAGCGGCTAGATGCCTGAGCCGTCCGTAGCGCTGAAGAGGCATGCCGATCTGCTTTCTGCCCGTCCAGGCACGTTGCCTATGTCGTGCGGCAAGGTGCTTGCTCTGCGTAACTCTTGCCGGTGTTCAACAGCCACCTAAGCGGCCGGCGAAGTTAACTTGGAAGCGCGATAGGGACAAAGGATGCTTGCGTCCACCAGAATGCTTGATGACACCTGGACAATATCGAGCAGCAGCCCTCGCCGCACCACGTTACCGCGAACGCGAGCACGAACATGGTCCGGCGCGCGCTGACGGGTGCCGGTGGGGCCAGCGCACCCTTCTGCGCCGGCATACGCAGCAGCCAATTGCTTTTTTGGTAATGTATTTGTACCGTACCTATACGATGCATATACGATACGAAATCGGCCCAGGGACCCACTTTCTTCTCGCCCCAAACACCGCCTATGTTTTCGCTGCACCGATTGGCAAATTCGCGGCAATAACCTGCCAAAATTTCTAATGCACCGAGGTCAACCGAGCGAGGACTTTAAAGATTTTTTCGCACTAATGACTCGTATATCAAACGGCGATGGGGGCCGCAATTGACGGGTGTGGATCGTACCCTTCGATCAAAAAGTCCTCAAATTTGTAGCCGTAAATGGAATTGGGGCGGCGCACAATAGTCATTTTCGGAAGAGATCGAGTTTCACGCTTCAGCTGCGTCTGAATCTGATCCGTGTGATTCGAATACGCATGAAGGTCGCCAATACTGACAATAATTTCATGCGGAACCAAGTCGCACTGCTGAGCCAGCATATGCGTCAAGAGGGCTAGCGAAGCGATGTTGTAGGGCAGCCCCAAGAAACTATCCGAGCTCCGGATATAAAGTTGTGCCGACAGCCTCCCATTCGCAACGTAGAACTGGTAGAGCAAATGGCATGGGGGCAGCGCCATTTTTCCCGCGCGTGCGTTATCAACCGGGCTTAGCTTTTCGTCGGGAAGGTACTCAGGGTTCCACCCGTGAAAGAGAATGCGCCGGCTGTTGGGATTGTTTTTTAGAGCGTTGACTACGTAGTCAATCTGGTTGATGGTACCGCCGTCCTTTGTAGGCCAAGCAGTCCACTGCTTACCATAAACGGGCCCCAGTTCACCTTCCTCCGTGGCCCACTCATTCCAGATGCTGACGCCATGCTCTTTGAGCCACTTAACGTTGGTGTCGCCATTCAAAAACCAGATCAGCTCGTTGGCAATGCTCTTGAAGTGGAGTTTCTTTGTAGTCAAGAGCGGGAAGCCATGCGCCAGGTTGTGCCGAATCTGGCGACCGAACACCGAGGTGGTCCCGGTGCCCGTCCGATCACCTTTGGTCACGCCGTTTTCAAGAATATCAGTCAAAAGTTCAAGGTACTGTTTCATTTCAAATTCCGGTTGGGCGATCAAATCGCCGCAAGGCGCTTCCCTTGCAATTCTTCGATTCGCAATTCTCTCGCTTTTACCTGCTCTCGGAGGAGAAGTATCTCGTCAAAGAGTAGCGAGTTTTGCTCGAGCAACAACGCGACCCGGCCACGCAACGCGTCGACGAGGCTGACGGCAGGAGGAACCGTCTCTCCAGCCTCAACCTCAGTCGCCTTGCGCTTGGCCGCAGCCTTCATGTCCTTCAGCGCGGCAACTGCCCACGACCGCGACCTTATGGTGTTGGTCGACAGCTTGGTGAGCTTGCACACTGCAGGCACGGTGCATTTCAACTTCAGCTTCGCGCGCTTGGTCGGGTCACGGAGCGTCTCGAGCGCACTCAAGATCAGCTTGTCGTTTTGCTCGCGCGCCCCTTCCTTCTCAAGCGGTATAGCGTTCTCAGTGCCCATTTTGCAGCTCCAGTGGCGCAGAAGTCTGCGGGGGCTGGCATAGCGACCGACCAGCAGAGCTCAGCACGCTGCGCGCTCGTTCGGCCGGCTCGCGAAGCGTCTTGAGCGCCCGAACCTCGACGAGGTCAGCGCAAAGCGCGAGTGTGAGTTCATTCGGCATGCTGTCCTCCGTCCAACTTAGCCACGTGCCGGCCCAGCTTGTCGGCCAAGCCCATCCAGATGACCTTGAACTGCGGGTTGCTTTCATTTTGGGCCTTGCCCAGTGCGTGCGCACGGCGCGCCCTGAGAGCCAGCCCACCACGCTCCGTGATGACGTGGCTCTGGCAGTCAGGATCGCATTCGTAGTCCCCGTAGCAGGGCGGGGCCTCGTCCTGAATGGGAAGGTCAAAGTTCTTGACACAACCGCCGATGCTGGTCGGCTGAAACCGAGCACTGCGCCTCGCCAGCATTTCAAGGTATCGCTCGCGTGCCTCACCGTACATGCCCCCGCCTGCGAAGAACGCATCAACCCGCACTTTGTGAGTGTCACCGCCACCGCCAGCGAACTTTGCGTTCTCGCCGTACATGTCCTTCACCATGAACTCGCGGGCCTTCGGAAGCCTAGTCGCAACGCTCGTCATCAGTTGCGTCCGGTAATTCCCATACCCAGCGGTGACTTCGTTCGGCATGCTGTTGAACCGACTATGGAAATGCTTCAACTGGATGCTGATGAACGGCAACTTCACTTGCTGGTTTGCAAGCTGAGCCACTAGCGTCTCCCGACACTGGTGCACAGAGAATTTCCACGAGGTATATTTTTCCTCGACCTTGACGCGCTTGAGCCAACGGGACAGTTTAATATTCAACGTGCCGAGCGAATATCCACGATGCTTTACGGCAAACCGCCCAAAGGGACTAGAGAACAGATACTTGTTCTTTGTGAAGAGACAGAAATACGAGAGCACCTCATAGGCATCGCGAACAAGGTCGATAGCCAGCCACCCCTCGCTAATCGGAGAGTCCTTCTTCTTCTGTTTCACCACCTTTGATTTTATGAACCAATACCCACGCTCATAAGAGAGGGAACCATCGAGGACGAACTTGGTTTCTGTCTCGCGCATCCCAGTGAAGATCAGCAGAATCATGATTGCAGCGCACTGGGCATCAGCGATCAACTCTTCGATTCCGTCTACCGTGCAACCGAAGTTGCTGCGAAACTTCGCGCACTCATCTTGGCCCTTCGGTTGTTCCCGCAGCACGGCTTCGATAGCCGCCTGGAGTTTGAGCAGGTCATCATCATGGGCGAGGCTGCCCAGCTTTGGCACCTCGGTGCAGAGCAAAGGTAGACCGGCAGCCACCTTGAAGTCCCGAACGGCGGCTATGCAGTAGCCCTGAATCGCCAGAAAGTACACGTCGGGCAACGGCTCAATACCGCCACCGTCATTTGATTCCGGCCAGCGAATAGACGACTTCTCGATGTCAACCAGTTGCCACTGAAGAGGACCAGAAAGGTTCTTCTGAATGTAAGGTGCAGAGATGAGCTTCAACGCCCGCTTCAGGTGGGCACCACGTCCCGGGTGCTCTGCGATGACCTCTTTGAGCAACGAAAACGAGATGTCCTGAAGCCGAGACACCGGTGCTCCCCGCTTCGATGCCTTCTTCACCGCAGCCGAGAATATTTTAGCTAATTCTTCGATCCGCGCTTTGGCTGTTTTGGGGTCCACAGCGTCTTGCGCGACCCGCGCATTCTTGATTAGCGCTGGATAGTTACTGTGAATCACCGCGGCCACTTTCAGGTCGCGGACCATTTCCGGAGTGATGCAGTAAGCATATCGCGCCCTATGTGTTGAATTGGCGTGTCCGAAGGTCGCACCACGGCCATGAATGAAGTCATTCCACACGATTGAGCTTGTCGATTCGCCACGGTACAAAGGATCGGTCGTCTTAAGAAAGGGCCACACCATGGCTCCAAACGTTGTCTCCCAAATGGGCATGTCTTCTGGAAATCTGGCGATGCCGGCCATCAAGGCATTGAGGGACGGGAGAGTGCTCGCAGCCATGTCAAATCCCCTGATAGATGAGTTGGTCGACAAGCACGTCGTCGAGCGCAACAGATTTGCACCTGGCCTCTTCAATAACATCTCGCGGGAAAATGACGTCCTCCTTGATGATCCCGTCGATGAGGGTCACCACGTCCTTGAAGAGCTTCTCGCGCGGTCGGATCGCAGGCGAGTTCGATTCAAGGGCTGAATTCACCCGCTGGTGGTAAACCATGATCCGCGGCAGTGACGCTTCCGTGACGATGGCTTGGTCGCAGAACAAGCACATGTTCCAGAACTTGCACACGGTCCCCTCAACGTGTTTCGTGGCGATGCGAACGTTCTCGCTTGGCGCGCAAGGATCGCGGCAATCGCAACCGGACAGGGTTTCGGTGAAACCAGTGTCGAGAGGTGCAGGGTATTTCCTAGGCATCTTCGCAGCGGCCTGCTGATGCTCCTTGGATCGGCGCACCATCCTGTCCATCGCGCCCGACACTTCGCGGTGGAACGCCGGTTGCAGCTGATGCTCGTCAAGGTAAGTGATGCTGGTTGCAATGTCTGCGTGGCACAGAACAGTTTGCAATTCCAACAGGGATGCTCCTGCAAGCACCATGTTTGTCACCAGAGTGGGCCTGCAACGGGAGATGTTGAAACTGAAGTCCTTACCCAGGCTCTCCGTCAGCCCCTCCTCGCGCTTGAATCGCGCGTACCAACTTCCCGCCTTCCCCCTCGGATCGAGGCCCACAATGACTTGCTGTCCTTCTCGGCGAGTTGCCTCCACGTCCTCAAATATGACCAAACGGCGGGCAACCTCGGATGGCGCGTTGTGACGAATCCTCGAGGTGAGCGCGAGGATGATGTTGAAAAGCGTCTTCACCTGCTTCACCACGTGACCAGGAAGAAAGACCTCTTCAAGCTCCAAGAGGCTCAGGTGCAGGGCCTGCTCGTCGGACCGGCGCCCGCTGCCAGAACGCCCCTTCCGGAAGACAATTGCGGGCTCGCCCGTAAGGCCATGCTCGTCCTGGAATGAGTCGATTTCCAGAAGCTTCAGCGATTCCACGTTAAGACCTGCCAGCACGCCTAGCTCAGTCGTCAGTGGCATGATGAGTCGGTCGTCGATGAATGGCCATACGCCCCAGCGATGAAACAGCATTCGCATCCGCTTCTCAGGGCAAACCACGGCAAGCCTGCGAATACGGAAGTCGGCGAGCATGGCCAGCGGGTCGCAACCGTAGTTGTTCTCGAACGCCCAAAGCAACGCGCGTTCGTCCGACTGCTGAACTGAGATGGGAACCAACCCAACGGCTTGTTCGGGGGTGCACCCGCGCTGGAGCTTGTGAGCTATTGCCCGCTGCGAGACGTTGTACGCCCGGCCAGCTGCCGCAAGACTTGTGTAGATGACGCCTTCAACAACAACATCTCGCGAGATGCCATTTGCGGTACGCACCCGGGCATCCAAACCAACAGCCTCGCGGGCAGTCCAGCCCTTTTTAATGCGGCTGGTGATGAGTGCGTGAGGTACGCCGTAGATGAGGGCGGCGTCTGCGACAGACACGCCACGACCATCTAGCGTTATTGACTCGATAAGGGTGCTGCGCTTGTAGGGGATGCCCATGCCTGTGGGTGTGTACCCACGCAGCATGCTCGTGGCGAGACCAACCCAGCGAGCGAGGGCAGCGTTGATGACTTCCTGCGCCTCCTCGTCGTACGCAGCGCGGAAGTCCGTCTCGCGAACGCCTTTGAAGACCGGCGGCGGGTACACCACGTTGTCGATGATGCGCAGTGCGTAGGTGAAGTCCATCACCTGCCTAACCGCCTTGTAGATGTTGTAACGAGTCTTGCTGGTGAGCCGGCCCTCCAACCACTTGCAGAACCTGATGAGGGCGTCGGTCTCCCAATGTTTATGCAAGTAGAAGCGTGGGTTGTCTTTCAGCTCCGCGTAACTTGCCTGGGTTTCTTCAAGGTACTCGATGTACTTGTTCTTCGCGTACCTGAACGTCGCAGCGGTTGGCTCCTCGTTTTCACGCTCAACCTGATAGAAGGCCCAAACTACTTGTGCGTGTGGATTATGCAGAGTTGGCTCGGGCGGGCGAGTTATCTGAATGACGTTTTGCATGCCGATGACCTCGTTTTTCCTTGTGTTGAAGACTACCTATATACGTCCTGAAACGTATATCTTCGGCTTCTTCAAGGCGATTGATCTGCCGGCCTTTCTTGGTCAGCTTATCGAGCATGTGTGGGGATATTT
Source organism: Paracidovorax konjaci (assembly GCF_900112675.1). Classification (GTDB taxonomy): domain Bacteria; phylum Pseudomonadota; class Gammaproteobacteria; order Burkholderiales; family Burkholderiaceae_C; genus Paracidovorax; species Paracidovorax konjaci. Next base: position 168,822 of record NZ_FOMQ01000011.1, read on the forward strand.
GGGTATATATCTCCGTGGTACTCAGTTCATTGTGGCCCAACATCTTCTGAACGATCAACATCCGGTCGGTGTACTCTTCCCCCACATCTGAACGAAGAACAGAGAATGCAGTCCCATGGCGAAGCCAGTGAGTGCAGAAATCATCATGGAGTCCGGCCCTGCGAACAGCATTTTTGAACTGCTTGCTCGCATTACGCACACTCCAAACCAACTGATTAATTGTGAGAAAAACCGGCTTATTGGGGTCGGCCACATCCCAATCCGGCGCAAGCTTGTACTCGATGGTCGCGTGATAGGCCTTAATGCGCCGCAAAACGGCTCGCGAAATCAGCGTAATACGTTCTTTGCCTTGGCCGGCTCGACCCTTAACTCCATTGATGCAAATCGGTATCAATTCATACCCGGCCGCATAACTTCTTTCATCGGGAAGGTCTTTACGCTTCAATCCAACGAGTTCAGCGATTCTCAAACCCATGTCGTACTGGGCATGAAACATCACGCGCTCGCACTCGTTATGCAACTTCAGCAGCAGATCGGTAACATGAGACGTTTCAATAAACTTCGGACTCTTCGCATTTGAACGCTTGGTGACGTTCTTGGTCATTCCGACCCGTCCCCACGGAAGATAATCCTCATCCCGAAGTCTGCCGCCTTCTTCAGTGCAAAGCCACAGAAAAAACTCTTTCAGGCAAGCTTCACGCCCTTGACGCGTAGAACGCTTGATACCAAGCTCCTTCATGTGGGTGAGCCAGGTAACCAAATCATTGCGATTGAAGCGAAGAATCCGTTCGTCAATTGAAGATTTGAAGCTTGAAGGAGATTCTTCAAGCGAGCGAACCAAATATGTCAGGATGCGGCCATACTGAGGAACAGTGCCGTCCGCGTATGAGTGGCCTACCTCGGATTGGATTTTGCGAAGCCAGCTTGAGGCAGTCCGTACAATGACACCTTTGCCATCGGTGACCGTGAAGTTCTTGCTGGCGACCACCCGGGGGGAGAGCTCAACTTCATCGCCTGAAGACTGCAATCGGAAGCGGGGCGTACCGGCTGGGATCGTTGCGCAGTTCAGGCGGGATTGGAGCTCAGGATGCATCCGCCACAGGGGCTGACGAACGTGCAACTCTGCATGTTTCTTCGGCTGAACACTCATCTAGGCACCCTGGCAGTTTGATCGAATTTTTGGTTCTCACTAAAAATCTGTCAAGATACGGAAAGCCAGCAGCGCCCTGGGGAGAGGTTTCAGTGTTGACACTTTTGTTTTGGTTCCGAAAACACATCTACGACAACCACTCCGAGCAGGTGGCGCTGCAGCTCACGCGTGCGCCGCTCCCCTACCCGGTGCTGCACCTGCGCCGCCGGCCCGCCAGCCTGTTCGACTACGAGTACGACGATTTCGAGGTGGTGGGCTACGAGCACCACCCGGCCATCAAGGCCCCCGTGGCCGTGTGAACGGCACGCTGCGACGCCGCCCTGTTTTCTCCGCCTTCCCGCTTTCCACTCCAACGACAACACCATGTCCTCCCACGGCTTCCATGTCCATGGGCCGCACGACCACGCCGTCGAGCACGCCACCCAGCACGCCCCTTCCGACGCCGGCCACGGCGGCATGACCAGCCAGATCGCCATGGCCACCGCGATCATCGCCACGGTGGGCGCGATCTTCTCGTACATGGGTGGCGCCACGCAGGCCAACGCGGGCCTCATCAAGAACGATGCGGCCATCCGCAAGACCGAGGCGGCCAACCAGTGGGCCTACTACCAGTCCAAGAGCACCAAGCAGTCGCTGACCGAACTCGCGCGCGACCTGGCCCCCGAGGCCCGCAAGCCCGAGCTGCAGTCACGCCTGGAGCGCTACGAGCTCGAGAAGAACGACATCAAGAAGGCCGCCGAGGCGCTGGAAGCGCAATCCCTGGACCTCGACCGGCAAAGCGAGGCGCAGATGCACCAGCACCACCGCTGGGCCCAGGCCACCACCGCTCTGCAGGTGGCCATCGCCCTGGCCGCCATTGCGCTGCTCACGCGCCGCAAGTGGCTGGAATGGGGCATGTTCGGCGTGGCCGGCATCGGGCTGGTGGTGGGCGCGCTGGCGTTCTTCCATATCTGATCCGATCCACCTCCGGCACCCATGCCCGGGCGCCAGGAAGCACGACGATGCCACTGCAACTCATCTACGCGCGCGCCGCCAACGGCGTGATCGGCCGGGACAACGCCATGCCCTGGCACCTGCCCGAAGACCTGGCCCATTTCAAGCAGCTCACGCACGGCGGGGCCGTGGTGATGGGCCGCAAGACCTGGGAGTCGCTGCCCGAGCGCTTCCGCCCCCTGCCCGGCCGCACCAACGTCGTGGTCACGCGCCAGGCAGACTGGCATGCCCACGGCGCCCTGCGCGCCGCCGGGCTGGAAGAAGCCATCGCCCTGGCCCGCACGCACAGCGACGCCGTGTGGATCATCGGCGGTGCGCAGATCTATGCACAGGCCCTGCCGCTGGCCGATGCCGTCGAGGTGACGGAGATCCAGCAGGATTTCGACGGCGACGCCCATGCCCCCACGCTGGGGCCCGAATGGCAGGAAACGGCACGCACCGAGACACGGCCATCGGCACACGGCGGCCTGCCCTTCGCCTTCGTGAGCTACCGGCGCCGCTAGCGCCTGCCTGCCTGCCACACCGGCAGCCCCTGCCGACCCTTCCCTTTCTTCTGCGAGAACCCTGCCATGAAGCTAGCCACCTGGAACATCAACTCCCTCTCCGTGCGCCTGCCGCAGGTACTGGCATGGCTGGCCGACAACCCGGTGGATGCCATCGGCCTGCAGGAACTCAAGCTGGTGGACGAGAAGTTTCCGCACGACGCGTTCGAGGCCGCGGGCTACCACGCCGTCAGCTTTGGCCAGAAAACGTACAACGGCGTCGCCCTGCTGAGCCGCACGCCGTTGCGCGACGTGGTGCGCAATATCCCGGGCCATGACGACGCGCAGGCGCGCGTGATCGCAGCGACGCTGGACACGCCGGACGGCCCGCTGCGCGTGGTCAACTGCTACTTCGTCAACGGGCAGGCGCCAGGTTCGGAAAAGTTCGCCTACAAGATGCTCTGGCTGGCGGCCCTGCACCGCTGGCTGCGCGAAGAACTCCTGGCGCATCCCCGTCTGGTGTTGCTGGGAGATTTCAACGTGGCGCCCGAGGACCGCGATTCGTTCGATCCGGTGGGCTTGAAAGACACCATTCACCACACCGTCGAAGAGCGCACGCATTTCCAGGATCTGCTGAAGCTCGGGCTCACCGACGCGTTCCGTCTTTTCGAGCATCCCGAGAAGAGCTTCTCGTGGTGGGACTACCGCATGCTGGGCTTCCAGAAGAACCGTGGCCTGCGCATCGACCACATCCTCGTGAGCGACGCGCTGCGGAGCCGCGTCACCGCCTGCACGGTGGACCGCCTGCCGCGCAAGAACCCGCAGCCCAGCGACCACGCCCCGGTGGTGGTGACGCTGGACTGAAAGGGCAGCACGCACCGCCGGCATCGGCGGGCAAGAAGCGCGCGGGCGAACAAAAACGCCGTGGCATTGCCACGGCGTGGGCGAGGCGGCCGCTTACACCGCCCCGCGACCGGGGAACCCCGGTGACCCTGGAGGGATCGACTTGTGCCCTCAGGGCGCCGCCTTGTAGCGGTCGCGCAGATCGCGGACTTCGTCATGGTTGCGCTGGGCACCTTCGGCCTGGCGCTCGACGATGGCACGCACGTTGGTGGGCAGCGATGCCTTCAGGGCCTTGCGGTAGCGCGCCACGGCGGCGTCCTCGCCCCGTTCGCACTCTTCCAGCACGGCCTTGTCGTCGCTGGTGCTGAGGGCCGTCTTCACCGACACCCAGCCGCGGTGCAGCGCGCCGGTCATCGAGCCACCGCTGGACGGCTCGCCGCCGTGGTTGCGGATTTCGCGCTCCAGTTCCGCAGCGGCGGAGGCGCATTCGCTGGCGTGACGCAGCAGGATGCCCTTCAGTTCGGGAGACTCGGCATGCTCGGCGGAAGCGCGGAAGCCGTACTCCCCATCGCGGCAGGATTCGAGCAGGTCGTCCAGCACATCGACCACGTCGTCGTTGTCCACCAGTGCGGTGTCGCCGGTCGTGGATTGCGTCATGCTGCCCACCGCTGCGCCTGCACCGGTGTTTCCGGCGCGGTCCCAGGCGGCTCGCGTCGCAGGACGGGCCTCGTCCCACTCCATGCCGCTCGTGCCGCGGGCTTGGCCCCAGTCGCGTGCCAGGTGGGGTTCGACGGTATCGAAATCGCCGTCGTAGCGGCCCACCGAACTCCAGCCCAACTCGTAGGCGGGGCGGTATTCATCGTAGGTGCGGCCGCTGCGGTAGTAGGGTTCGCGCTGGTAGCTTTCGCGCCAGTAGGCGTCTTCGACCGTCGGGTTGACCGACTCGGCTGCGGCCTTGCCCGCCAGCCCACCGACGACAGCGCCGGCCACGCCACCCACGGCAGCGCCGATCGGCCCGCCGAACGAACCCGCTGCCGCTCCGGCCATGGCGCCTCCTGCGGCGCCGACCCCGGTACCCACGGGATGCGCGCCGGGTTCGTTGGTCAGAGGGTCGCGGTTTGCATCGTTGAAATCCGACATGAATTCGCTCCGGTTGGTTGAACAATGGCTTCATTCTGGAAGCCACGGTTTTTCCGGAGGGTCGGTCTTCGCACTGCAGGACTGTAGGACGTGCTCCAGTCCCATGGATGAGCTGCAGCCGCGCCACAGCTCATCTTTTTGCTATTTAATCAATAGCAAACTATGCAACCGCAGGGACGCTGCGATCCCTTATCCGCCCGCATCCTCGGCAGCATCCAGGCCCAGTTCCTGGATCTTGCGGGTGATCGTGTTGCGGCCGATGCCCAGCCGCTGCGCGGCCTCCATGCGACGGCCATGCGTGGCCGTGAGTGCCGTGCGGATCAGCCGCGACTCGAACCTGCGCGTGAGGGCATCCCAGACCTCGGTCTGCCCGGCGGCCAGCAGACGCTGGGCTTCGGTTTCGAGCGCGTGTTCCCACCCCGCGAATTCGGAAGGGGCGGAGCTGCCGGAGCCCGCCGAGCCTGCGACCGAACCCGTCGCAGCGGATGCTCCGAGCGACGGCGCCGCAACGGAGCCCGCGCCCATGAGTCCGGCAGGCCAGCCGCCGATGCCCGCCATGCGCTCCGGACGAGGCACCGAGGGCGCGGAGGCGGGGGCAATGGTGTCCGGCACCGAGGCGAGCGCGCCCGAAGTATCGCTGCGCGTGTCCGCCACGGCAGGCGCCGCATGGGGTTGCAGCACCTCCACGGGGCCCTCCAGCACCTCGGGCGGCAGGTCCTGCTGGGAGATGACCTGGGCCGGCGCCATCACCGTGAGCCAGTGGCAGATGTTCTCCAACTGCCGCACGTTGCCGGGGAACGAGAACTGCCCGAGCCGTGCCAAGGCCGCATCGGAAATGCGCTTGGGTTCGACGCCGAGCTGCCGCGCACTCTGCTGCAGGAAGTGCCGCGTGAGCATGGGCACATCCTCGTGCCGCTCGCGCAGCGCGGGCAGGCGCAGGCGGATCACGTTGAGGCGGTGGAACAGATCCTCTCGGAAAGCGCCGTCCTTGACGCGCTGCTCCAGGTTCTGGTGCGTGGCGGCAATCACGCGCACGTGGGCTTTCACGGCGGCATGGCCACCGACCCGGTAGAACTGCCCGTCGGAGAGCACGCGCAGCAGGCGGGTCTGCAGGTCGAACGGCATGTCGCCGATTTCGTCCAAGAACAGCGTGCCGCCCTCGGCCTGTTCGAAACGGCCGCGCCGCTGTGTCTGGGCGCCGGTGAACGCACCGCGCTCATGGCCGAACAACTCGCTCTCCAGCAGATCCTTGGGGATGGCCGCGGTGTTGATGGCCACGAAGGGTCCCTCGGCCACCGGCGAGTGCTTGTGCAGCGCCCGGGCGACCAGTTCCTTGCCCGAGCCCGATTCGCCGGTGATGAGCACCGTCACCTGGCTTTGGCTCAGCCGCCCGATCGCACGGAACACATCCTGCATCGCCGGTGCCTGGCCCAGCATCTCGGGAGTGGCCGTCTGGCGCTCTTCGGTGACCTCTTCGCGCTGGCTCTCTTCGACCGCCCGGCGGATCAACTCCACGGCCTTGGGCAGATCGAATGGCTTGGGCAAGTATTCGAACGCGCCCCGCTGGAAGGCCGAGACGGCGCTGTCGAGGTCGGAATACGCGGTCATGATGATGACCGGCAACCCCGGCTGCTGCTGGCGCACCTGCTCCAGCAGCTGCAAGCCCGAACCTCCGGGCATGCGGATATCGCTCACGAGCACCTGGGGCCCCTGTCGGGCCGCATCGCCGGCAGCGACTTCGGCCAGCGCATCGAGCACTTCACGCGGGTGGGTAAAGCTGCGCGTCGGCAGGTTCTCGCGGGCCAGCGCCTTTTCCAGGACGAAGCGGATCGAGGGGTCGTCGTCTACTATCCAGATCGGCTTCATGTGATGGTTCTACCTTGTTCTCGGGAAGGGAATGTCTCGGGACCTCAAGGCAAGGGAATGAGGATGCGGAAGTCGGTGCGACCCGGCACGCTGTCGCATTCGACCAAACCGTGGTGGCGCTGCACAAAGGTCTGTGCGAGCGTCAACCCCAGCCCCGACCCTCCATCACGCCCCGTGACCAGCGGATAGAAAATCCGCTCCTTGATCGCTTCGGGGACGCCCGGTCCGTTGTCGATGACATGCAATTCCAGTGCCAACCGGTACCTCTGCCGTCCGAAGGTGACCTGGCGCGCCACGCGCGTGCGGAGTGTGATCAGAGCGTCGCCTGCAGCGATGCGCTCCGTCAGCACCTGGGCCGCGTTCTGCACGATGTTCAGCAGCGCCTGGATGAGCTGTGCCCGGTCCCCACGGAACTCCGGAATGGAAATGTCGTAATCGCGCTGCACGCGCAGGCCCTGGGGGTACTCGACAAGGATCAGCGACCGCACGCGCTCGCACACCTCGTGGATGTTGACGTCGCCGACCAGGTGCGGGTGCCGGTGCGGCGCCAGCAGGCGGTCCACGAGGCTTTGCAGGCGATCGGCCTCGTGGATGATGACCTGCGTGTATTCGGTGAGCTCGGGATTGTCGAGCTCCATTTCCAGGAGCTGCGCAGCGCCGCGGATCCCCCCCAGCGGGTTCTTGATCTCATGTGCGAGGTTGCGGATCAGTTCTTTGTTGGCCAGGGCCTGCTCGCGCAGCCGCTCTTCCCGGTCCTGTCGCGCCTGCGCTTCCAACGGCCACATCTCGACCAGGATCTCGCCCGTATGCTCCGCCACCGCCACATTCACGTGGACAGGCACCTGCTCCTGAAGGGCGCCCCGCCGGAGCCCGGCCTCGAACCGCAACGCGGCGAAGTCCTGCCCACGGGCGCCGGCCAGGGCCGTCTGCAGCAGCGCGGGGTCGGTGAAGAAGGTGGAGAAATCGGTGGATTCGAGCGTGCGGCGCGACAGGCCCAGCATGTTTTCGAGGGCCGCATTCGCGAACATCACCGAGCCGTCCTGATGCAGTACGGCCACGAGCGTCGAAACCAGATCCAGCGCGAGGTAACGCTCGGTTGCCCGCGGGGAAGAACCCGGCGCCACGCTCACCGGCCGGCCGCGGCGGGCAGCCGAGCGAGTTCGCGCTTGATGCCGGCGACATCGCTCTCTGCGCGCGACACGGCCGCCTTGAGTTCGGCCGTGCGTTCGATGTACACCTGCGGGTTGCGCAGCTCCAGCGCCGTACGCTGGGGCTCTCCGTTGTTGTATTCCTTGCTCAGGTCGGCAAGGCGGGCTTCTGCCTTGCGCAATTCCGCTTCCAGAATGGAGCGGGCATCGGAATCGCGGGCGCGCTGGTCGTTGGCATCCACACGCGGCGCGTTCGACGGAGACGCCGAAGGCGCCGATGTACCACCACCGCCGCTGCCCGAAGAAGCACTGTTTACAGCCGGCGCACGGGTGCCCTGGACCACCGTGACATTGCCGCCCTCGACGAGCTTGCAACCCTTTTCACGGGCCTGGGCAGTGTTGTTGGTGTATTCGTTACCGCAACGATAGATGCGATCCTGGGACCAGGCCGCTGGTGCCATGGCGGCGAGCGCCAGGAGCACGGAGAGAGATTTCATCATTCAGAGTCCTCGCAATGCATGCCAGCGGCACGCGGAAGATGCCCTGGAAGTATCCCCCAATCCACCCTGCCGCTGCCACGGACCTGCGGCAGCGCAGGGTCTTCGGCAGCGCAACGTGGCAGCACCAAAAGGAAAAGGCGGCCAAAGCCGCCTTTCAAGGGACAGCCCGATGGCAACGGCCACGGGCTTGTGCTGGTTTACAGCGAGTAGTACATGTCGTACTCGACCGGATGAGGAGCCATCCGGAAACGGGTGACTTCCTGCATCTTGAGTTCGATGTAGGCATCGAGCATCGAATCGGAAAACACGCCGCCCTTGGTCAGGAAGCCGCGGTCCTTGTCCAGGTACTCCAGCGCCTGGTCCAGGCTGTGGCACACCGTGGGAACCAGCTTGTCCTCTTCGGGCGGCAGGTGGTACAGGTCCTTCGTGGCGGCTTCGCCGGGATGGATCTTGTTTTCCACGCCGTCCAGGCCGGCCATCATCAGCGCCGAGAAGCACAGGTACGGGTTGGCCGATGGATCGGGGAAGCGCGCCTCGATACGGCGGCCCTTGGGGTTCGCAACGTAGGGAATGCGGATCGAAGCCGAACGGTTGCGGGCCGAGTAGGCCAGCTTCACAGGAGCTTCGAAGCCGGGCACCAGGCGCTTGTAGCTGTTCGTGCCGGGGTTGGTGATGGCGTTCAGGGCACGTGCGTGCTTGATGATGCCGCCGATGTAGTACAGGGCGAAATCGCTCAGGCCCGCATAGCCGTCGCCAGCGAACAGGTTCTTGCCATCCTTCCAGATGGACTGGTGCACGTGCATGCCGGAGCCGTTGTCGCCAGCGTAGGGCTTGGGCATGAAGGTGGCGGTCTTGCCATAGGCGTTGGCCACGTTCCAGACCACATACTTCAGGACTTGAGTCCAGTCGGCGCGCTCGACCAGCGTGCTGAACTTGGTGCCGATTTCATTCTGGCCGGCGCCCGCCACTTCGTGGTGGAACACTTCGACCGGAATGCCCAGGGATTCGAGGATCAGGGCCATCTCGGCACGCATGTCCTGCGTGCTGTCGACCGGGGGCACGGGGAAGTAGCCGCCCTTGACCGTGGGACGGTGGCCGCGGTTGCCGCCTTCGAGCTTGGCGCCCGAGTTCCAGGGGGCTTCGTACTCTTCGATCTCGAACATGACCTTGCCGGGCTCGTTGGACCAGCGCACGCCGTCGAAGATGAAGAATTCAGGCTCTGGACCGAAGAAAGCCGTGTCGCCCAAACCAGACGCCTTCAGATAGGCTTCAGCACGCTTGGCAATGGAACGCGGGTCACGATCGTAGGCCTTGCCATCGCCCGGCTCGATCACGTCGCACTGCAAGAACAGCGTGGTTTCTTCAAAGAACGGATCGATATTGGCCGTGTTCGGATCGGGCATGAGCTGCATGTCCGAAGCCTCGATGCCCTTCCAGCCGGCCACCGACGATCCGTCAAAGGCGTGGCCCGACGTGAACTTGTCTTCGTCGAAGTGGGACACTGGCACGGTCACGTGCTGTTCCTTGCCACGGGTATCGGTGAAGCGGAAGTCCACGAACTTGACTTCGTTTTCCTTCACGATCTTCATCACGTCTGCAACGGTCTTGGCCATCAGGATCTCCAGGATTTAAGCGCTTGTTGAAAACACGGAAATAAAAGCAGGTTGCGTGCCAAGGGCAGGCATCCATGCACTAAGGCGGAGCATGGACATGACAGCCCGCCAGCATTGCACCAAAAGCAAACCAAACTGGTGCACATTCAGATCAAAATAAAGAATTCAAGAGGATCGCACCATTTCAGGGCCGAATTTCGCACCATACTTGTGCAAAGCAGAATGCAGTGCGCTCCAGGCTGACGGAACCAATTCTGCTGGCCCTTTGACCCCCAGCTCGATATGGCGCCCGTGCACGGGGTGGTCCACGCTCGGGAGGCTGAACACCCGCACCGCAGGATGATCACGTTCGACGGTTTCCATCAACGGTGTCAGGCTCGCTTCCATGGCCCCGTACACCACGATGGAATGCTCGGTCTGCGGATTGCGATTGAACCACTGGTTGTATTGCAGGTCGAGCACCCACTCGATCATGGGCCAGGCCATGACGGGAAACCCCGGCAGGAAGTGCACGGTCGAGCCGCCTGCACCATCGCAGGAAAAACCTGGAATCTTGTTGTAGGGATTCGGAATGATGCGCGCGCCCTGCGGAAACACTCCCATGTTCAAGCGGTGGATGTTGTCCGCCCTGTCGGGCTCATACACGAGGCCTTGTTCACGCGCGGTGTCCTGCATGCGCTCGCGGATCAGCGCCTCCGCCTCAGGGTGTAGCACGAGAGGCAAGCCAAGAGCGCTTGCAGCGCACTGCCGGGTATGGTCATCCGGCGTGGCCCCGATGCCGCCGCAGGAAAACACCACATCGGCCGACGCGAACGCCCGTGCCAAGGTGGCCGTGATGCGCGATGGATCGTCGCCCACGTATTCGGCATAGGCCAATTGCAGGCCACGAGCGGAAAGCAGTTCTATGGCCTTGGCCAAATGCTTGTCGGCACGCTTGCCAGACAATATTTCGTCGCCGACGATGATCAAGCCGAAAGAAGGAATCATGTTGCGGTAGGAGGTAGAGAAGCGGGCTGCGGCAGTGACGCTGGGCTTGCAGGTGCTGCTGCGAAGTCACCCTCTCCCCACCGGTCACCACGCTCATTTCGAAGCTGCTCCAACGCAGCCAGTGCGTAGTGCGTGAACCACAGGGAAGAGAAAGCGAAGACCAGGGTGTAGATCCAAATCGCTACCGGCACCAGAACGACGAACGCTGCGGCAAACAACACGCCCGATGCCCAAACGATTCCCGGCGCCGCGCCCAGATAGCCGCACAGTATTCCCATGCCCAGCAGGCGCATGCGATGGCGCTGGAAAATAGCAATGCGCTCTTCCTTGCTGGCATGCTCAGCCAACGCATCGAACGCCATCACACGGTATGTCAGCCATCCCCATATCAGCGGAGGCAGTACCAGAACCAGCGGCGGCACCAACCAGAGTGGCACAGACAACAGCAACGCCAAGAAGGCAGCGAACATGGATCCGAGAGACCATGCCAGGCTCGCGAAGAACGATCCGCCCTTCTTCTGGGCAAGTGCAGGGAAGCGTCGCCCTGCCACCATCCGCACCAACGCCGGTGTCATCAGCATGGCAACCGCCATCACGGCGATGATCACGATGATGGGCGTCGCACCGATGACCACCAACAATGGGGCAATGGCTGCGGGTGCATCGTCCATGCCGATCGCTCGCAGGCCGCTCCACAGCAGCGCAAGCCAATCGGATGCCTGCAGGGCATTTTGCACACCCGCTACAGCTTCAGCCCACCAGAAATGCCCCGCGCCCCAAGCCATCAGGGCAATCAGCAAAAGAGGGAGGAGCGACAACGCAATAACGCGTGGACGAGCGCAGTAGGCAGCAGCACGCCAAAAAGAATCGATCAGCAGTCCCATGTGCCGAGCATAGTCCCAAGCTGGATCGCTATACGGGTCAGGCCCTACCCAACAGTCTCTGCAGCCCCTGCCACTGCTGTGACCAGAATCCCCGCCCATAATCTCTAACACGCCCGTCCGGGCCTGGTTCCACTTGGTCACGCACCCCAGTGGGGTCGTAACGGAGTTCGAAATTGGCAGTGCGAAAAAGCATGTCCCACCAGGGCAGAAGTACGCCGAAATTGTGCCCGCCCAAGATGGGCATCGTTGCGTGATGTTGCGAGGATTCGCCCGGTGCAGCTTTTTGGAGCACCACAGATTCATGGCCGATCCCGATAGCATGGTGCAGCCGATGGAATCGCGGACTCACCCACAATCGCTCTCCGATGCGTCCAAACCAAATACGCACATTGGCATGATGGAAGTTCTCGCTCAACTGGGTGATCGCCACAATTGCGACAAACTGACCCGGCGCCACACCGATAAGTTGAGCAACGGTCACTACGAGCACGTCATGCAAGACGTCATCCAGCAGATGATTTCGGTTGTCGCTCCACATCGTCATCTGTCGCTGCGAATGGTGCAACGAATGCAGTTTCCACCACCATTCGAAATGGTGCTGCCCCCTGTGAATCCAATATTCCAGGCAGTCAAATACGACCAAGTAGATGGCCAGGCTGACCAAAGGCAGATCGGTAACGCCTGGCCAAAGATCATCCAGATGGAAAGTGCTTACGCCGCTCATTCGCAAAGCGCCCCACAGAGAATCCCACAGTGGCGTCAAAGAAAAGAACAGCGCCAATCGAAACAGTCCCAAGCGGTGGATCAGCGTGTAGATCATGTCCACCCGGACAGCATGACGGTCGGTAATCGGTTCTACAGGCCTCCACCGTTGAAGGGGAGCGATGACGAGGAGCATGATCAACAATTGCAGCCCCCCTACCAAAAGCCATCCAGTGGCGTCGTAACCGTCTTCCAAAAAATTGGCGAGACCAAGCGAAAACATGGCTGGCTGCACAACAGCTTCAAAAAGCCCTTGCTGCAGTGCAGCGAAGTAGCTAGACAAAACGTCCATATCGATGATCCCTAAAAGGCTTCATATCAAGACAGCCTGCTATCAATCGTCAATGTTTGGGATTGCGCAGCCATTCTTGGTAATCGGGGTGCTCTCGCAAGGTCTGGAAGCAAAAACCTTTTTCTTTCAACCCGACTATCAATGGCTCTAGCACCGCCGGTGCCCACGGGTCTTTCCGAGACCCAATCCCCAAGTGAGCCAGCAAAATGTCGCCTGATCGAATATTCTGCAAAGCCTGCTTCAGCAGTACAGAGTTGCTAGCCCGCTCGCTGGGCAACTCATCGCCCAAGAAACCCGCGGGTGACCAACCTACATGGGCATAACCGCAATTCCGTGCAGAGGACAGCAGACGAGCTGAAGTCTTCCCGCCAGGTGCGCGAAAAAGCGGCAAGGGCGGCTTGCCAGTGACCTGCTGCAATCGACGCGCTGCCCGCGTGATTTCTTCGCAGTATTCATGGGAAGTCACGGAAAACTGATGCCCCGCCCGTGGCCCGGCAGATGGCTGGATACGGAAAACGGGAGCGGAGAGCGTTCCAAGGTCTCCGCGCCAATAAGCATGATCCATGGTGTGGGAAGCAAACTCATGGCCTTCTAGCGCCCTGGCCCGCCACCAGGGTGCCCAATACTCGCCCAAGCTACCATCTCCGACTTGGGTACGCTCGTTGGCTGCGAAAAAGGTTACCTTGACATGCTGACGAGAAAGCACATCGGCAACCAAGTCAGCGATACCCATGTGTCCGGTGTCGAATGTCAGATACACCGGCTTTATGCAGGCGTTCGCTGCTTCCGCATCTGCCTGAACCGTAGCTGCGGCCCCCACGACCAGCAGCGCGGTCTTCAGCATCGTGGTAATGAACCGAGGCATGACGTTCAACCTCGTTAGCGGCCAGCATGGCGCAAAGTCCAAACGCCATGAGGTGACTTGCCCACGGTCACCTTGCGTACGACCTTGCGCTCTTGGGTATCAATCACAAGCATTTTGCGGGCCCAGCGAGCACTTACATAGATCCACCGCCCATCTGGAGAGACATCCATGCAATCAGGACCGCCTGGCGCAGCATAGCTATCTACGACTTGGTGGGTAAGCATGTCAATCTTGCTGATCGTGTTTGCGACGCGGTTGCTTACAAATAGATGGCGCCGATCTCCTGCGGCACGAAATGCATGCGCGCCCTCTCCAGTTTTAATGCGCTGTATGCTGCGTGGCTGAGGTCCGGAGACATCGAATACCTCCACGCTGTCTCCGCCAGTCAGCCCAACGAAGAGGTGCCGATCGTCAGGCCCACCATAAATGTCGGCAGGCATCGGCCCTGTTTTGATACGCCACTTGATCTTTTGGGTTCCCATATCAATGGCCACTAGCTCATCACTGTCTTGCATGGTCGAATAAACCGTGCGACTTTGGCTGTCTATCCAAAGATGGCTAGGCGTTTTGCTGGTGGCCACTCTTTGGAGAAGCGTCAAGTCCTTGCCATCCCAACGATAAAAATCAACATGATTCAAACGATTGGCTGCCGTCACCAGCCATTTCATATCAGGAGAAAACCGCAAGTGGTAAGGATCCACGATACCTCGAACAGTACGCTGCACCTGTGCTGTGCGAGGATCGACGAAAGTCAGTGAATCCCCCAGCGCGTTGGCCACAACCAAAGATTTCTCATCTGGTGTGAGATACATGTGGTGAGGCTCCTTGCCGGTAGGAATACGCGCAGTCTCAGTCCATGTCGTCGGATCGATTACGCTGATGTCCGCCTCAAGAGAATTCAGGACAAAAACTGGAGGTGGCAGCTCGGCTGCATAAGCACTTCCAAACACCAAAATCGATAAGAAAGCACTGCGCCAACGGCGGAATGGCAAGAAATTCACAAGACACTTTCTAGAGTAGGCGATTTGCTCGGCAGCTGAATACAAGCTCAATTACGCCGCAGCACGCGCAGCAAAGACAGCAAGACCTGCTTGCACCATTGGTACCGGACATAGGCGAAGGTTCCCAAAATTTCAACCGAGCAAGGTCAGATCACTATCACTGAGCCAACGCCACTGTCCAGGCAAAAGATCGCCTGGCAAAGCGAGTCCACCGATCCGTATCCGCTTAAGCCCCTCGACTCGATTGCTCACTGCAGCCACCATGCGTTTGACTTGGTGATACTTACCTTCAGTCAACGTGAGATCGAGATTTCGATCGTCTAGCTGAATACACTGACTTGCGCGAACTGGCTTCGGATCGTCATCAAGAACAACACCCGCTAACAACTGCTCTATCTGATTGCTTGTAATTTGATGCTTAGTTGCAACCCTGTAGACCTTAGCCAAGTGCTTTTTTGGCGAACTCATACGATGAATAAAATGGCCATCATCACTAAATAAGAGCAGCCCCGTTGTATCTTGATCAAGCCGTCCCACCGCTTGGACACCAGCCACCGCTCCCTTGCTCGGTCTTTGCCTTAATGGGGAGGGGAGTAGCGTATAGACGCTCGGATAAGTAGATGGTTTTTGTGAGCACTCTGTTGCGGGGGGCTTATTTAACATGATGTAAGCCTTTGAATGGAAAGGCCATACAACCCCATTGACAGAGAATTGAGCTTGCTCTGCAACTATAACTTGCGCTGCATCTAAACGAGTAGTCATTTGACTTTGCCCAGCTTCACGCAGCTGTACAAAACCTTGCTGAACGAGACCGGCGCAAATCCTGCGGGTACCAAACCCCTGGGAATATAACAACTCCTGCAATTGCATATTCAAGCAGCCCGCGGTTTATACAAAAAAATAATACCAATCAACAAACATTCACCTCATCCACGCCATCCTCAATTGGTTTGAAACGTGCATGTAATTACTCAGCTCGGTGAGACGACGTAGCGATGCATCAAGCGCAGCGTGAAGCAATCTTTGCGTCTCCAGTCCGAATTTCGGATGCTGAATTCCAAAGCAAAACGCCCTCAGACCGAGTTGATCTGAGGGCGATTTGGGCTGTAGGAGCCTGACGATGACCTACTTTCACACGGGTATCCGCACTATCATCGGCGCAAAGTCGTTTCACTGTCCTGTTCGGGATGGGAAGGAGTGGGGCCAACTTGCTATGGTCATCAGGCATAAAGGGTTGCTACCTTGATTGTTGATCAAGGCGGCGAATTCATAGAGTCTTGTCAGCGGTAATTTGACTACGTCTTGGCATAACAACTTGACGGTGTGTCAAAGTTATAGGGTCAAGCCGCACGAGCAATTAGTACTGGTTAGCTTAACGCATTACTGCGCTTCCACACCCAG
>NZ_FOMQ01000012.1:0-160782 GCF_900112675.1 Paracidovorax konjaci
GCGCTTATCTCTTTTTTCTTGTTTCGACTCATGCATCACCAAACGCTCTTCGCTCGATTTGCGATGACATGGTTTTGTTAGCCGCTTTTAATCGCAGCTGCTCGACGAACTGCCGCGTGTCCTTCATCGCGTCGATTTCGTCGTCGGGGTACGCCTCGTCGAAGGTGATTGGCAGACGCTCGTCGTAGTACTCGCTGTTGACCTGCGCGAACTTCGCCCAGACCTCAGCGCCAGTGATGGGCTTTCGCTCGCCCTGGATAAGCTCAATGGCTTCCCTGAGCCACCAACCTTCCATTCGTTCGCGAACATCGATGCGAAATTTCGACGCTACCGACCGCAACAGCGGGGCGAAGGCCGCGTCTAGCTCCTTGATGCGCAGCGAACTGTCGGCAATCACGATGCGAGCCAGGAAGTCATCCTGTTGGGTCGCGGCCAGGGTGCTGAACGTGGTCTCAATTTGTGCACTCAGCGCAGACTTCGAGCGCTTGAGCTCGACCACTAGCTGTTTGGCGAAGCCGGCAGGCTTAGCGTCGGCACCGTCGAGGAAGAACCGAAGCAGAGAGGAGGGACCGACGCGCGCCGTCGTTGCCATACAGTACGAGTGGTCGCAGGCGAGGTTGCCATCCCGGATGTATCGGTCGAGCCAAATGCGGACGGACTTCCAGAAGTCGGTCGACAGCGTGCCGACGGTCTCGCCAACCTGCTTATGCTTCAACGAAATCAGCGTCTTCTTGCCGTCAACGTCGCGCAGTTCGACGTCGTCGTCTGCCTCGATGAGCAGTGCTTCGCTCTCGTCCTGCTTCATAAGGTGAGCAAGCGCAAAGCGAATTTGATAGACATAGCCTAGGCCCTGCTCGCCCGCGGCGTACTTGTCTGTATTTTTTGACACTTGGTCCCCCTTGCTTCCCCTCAACCAATCATGGGCGTCTGATGCCCATGTCCTGGGTCTACAGGTTCTACCGATGCAGGAATCATAGCCATACGACACACATATAGCTCTGCGGATTACCCAGAGAACGGAACTAGACGTGTGCCAGCGCGACGCTCACGTGTTGGCGCCGTGCTTCCATAGCGCGTCGAATTGGATGTCTAGTAGGAAGTTTCCGAACTCAGCCGGGCCTAGCCGCTTTTGGCCACGGCAACAGCTCGCTAAAAGCCGGTCCATGGGCCTTTGAGAGATGTGTGTCGCCCGAGGCACAGGTGCGATGGGCCCCGTACTACGGATGGGTCGCGACGCGGTTCTCAGCCCGTTTGACTCATCGCCCATGGCTGAGGTGTTGCGAAGCAGCCGTCAGTGAACTTCGGCCTTCAGCCTTGACCAGACATGCGTAAGAGCAAGTCCAGCATTTGCGTTGAGCCCCAATACATCACCCACGAAACCTCCGACTAGAAACACTGACGGAATTCCCATCCGGGTCTTTGGTATTGGCGAAGGCATATCCATTCGCCTGGTGCAAAACACCGAAAACGAGTCCACGTTCCCTCGCCGCTTCCACGAACTGCGGCACGTCGCGCACCGAGAACGACAGCTTGATGGCGGCAGATCCCGGCTTCAGGCTCTTGGCCGCCTGGTGGATCAGGATCTCGGCCCCTCCCGCGGCCGGGCGGAGTTCGATGAGTCCTTCATGCACTTCGCCGCTGGTTTCGTAGCCGAAATGTTCGCTGTAGAAGCGGGCGGTGCGTTGCATGTCCTTCGCGTAGAGGATGACGGTGCCGAGTTCCATGGTCGTCTATTCATTCATTGATTCATTCATTCGCTTGCTTGCTTCGTCCGTGCGGTGCGTTCGGCGATGTGCGCTGCCTGCAGCCGATGCCAGCAAAGAGGCCCGGCACGGGGCAGCGCCTGCCGCGGTCGCAGGCGCCGCACTCCGTGCCTGCCGCAGGCCGCCCCGGTGCCGGGGCGCCGAAGTGCCGCAAGAAAGCCGGCTCAGGCGGCCGCTTGCAGCGTGCCCATGTCGATCACGAAGCGGTAGCGCACGTCGCTCTTGAGCATGCGGTCGTAGGCTTCGTTGATCTCGTCCATGCGGATGGTCTCGATGTCCGAGACGATGCCGTGCTCGGCGCAGAAGTCGAGCATTTCCTGGGTTTCGCGGATGCCGCCGATGAGCGATCCTGCCAGGCGGCGGCGCTTCATGATGAGGCTGAACACGTTGGGCGAGGGGTGCGGGCTGGCGGGCGCGCCCACGAGGGCCATGGTGCCGTCCAGCTTGAGCAGGCCTAGGAAGGCTTCCAGGTCGTGCGGGGCCGCGACGGTGTTCACGATGAGGTCGAAGCTGTTGGCGTGGGCGGCCATTTCACCGGCGTTCTTCGATACCACCACTTCGTGCGCGCCCAGGCGCTTCGCATCGTCGCGCTTGGAGTCGGAGGTGGTGAACAGCACCACGTGCGCGCCCATGGCGGCGGCGATCTTCACGCCCATGTGGCCCAGCCCGCCCAGGCCGACGATGCCCACCTTCTTGCCCGGGCCGGCATTCCACTGGCGCAGCGGCGAGTAGGTGGTGATGCCCGCGCACAGCAGCGGCGCCACGGCGGCCAGGGAGTCTGCGGCGTGCGTGATCTTGAGCACGAAGTTCTCGCGCACGACGACCTGGGCCGAATAGCCGCCGAAGGTGTTGGCGCCGGTGCCCTGCTCGGGGCCGTTGTAGGTGCCGGTGAAGCCGTTGTCGCAGTACTGCTCCAGGCCTTCCGCGCAGGGTGCGCAGTGCTGGCAGCTGTCCACCATGCAGCCCACGCCGACGAGGTCGCCCGCGCGGAACTTGCTCACCAGCGGGCCCACGGCGGTCACGCGGCCCACGATCTCGTGGCCCGGCACGCTGGGGAAGCGGGTGCCCGCCCATTCGCCGCGCGCGGTGTGCAGGTCGGAATGGCAGACGCCGCAATACAGGATGTCGATGGCGACGTCGAGGTCGCCCGGGGTGCGCCGCTCGATGGTGAGCGGTGCGAGCGGGGTGGTGGCGGACTGTGCGCCGTAGGCGAGGACGGTGGTGGTCATGGCGTGAGGGGACAGAGGGAGTGGGAAGACCCCAGACCATAGCGGATGGCCGGCGGAACTGCCGGCCATGCCGCGTTCGACCACCGGCCGCACCCGGTCTTCTCTGGCGTGTTTTTTCCTCCCCTTACACGCCCGCCTGCTGGTGGCGCCACTCCTGCGTGCGCCCGCCGTAGCCGTAGGCGGCCGCGCGTGCGTCGATGAGGTGGATGTAGCTCACGGGGTGCAGCCGCTCCAGCAGGGCGGAGAAGGCGGCATGGACCTCGCGCACGTAGAGCGCTTTCTCGGCCTTGGTGTTGGTCTCGTCGGTGATGCTGATGTCGAGGTGGAAGGCGCTCTGGCCCAGTTCCGCCAGCGATGCGCCGCCCACGAACCACTGCGCGGCCGGGATGAACTGCACGGTGGTGGCGATCACGGGCAATTGCTTGCCCAGCACGCGCTGGGTGAGTTCCGCGACGGTATCGGCCGCGCGGCGGGCCAGCAGCGCATCGGGTTCGCCGCTGAGGTGGATCACGGTGTGGGGCATGGCGGTCTCCTGAGGAAGAAAGAGAAGGGGCAAGAAAAAGCGATGCGCTGATTCTTCGGCTTTCCATGCCATCGGAAAAGCAGGATGATCGGCAGTCATGCATCGATGAAACCGTTGGATAAAAAGCCATGCGCCCTTTCAACCTGGAGCAGCTCAGGACCTTCGTCGCGGTGGCCGATGCGGGCAGCCTGGCGGCGGGTGCGCCGCAGGTCTTCCTGTCGCAATCCGCCGTGAGCGAGCAGTTGCGCAAGCTGGAGCAGCACGCCGGCCAGGCGCTGCTGGTGCGATCCAAGGCGGGCGTGGCACCCACGGTGGCCGGGCTGCGCCTGTTGCAGCATGCGCGGCAACTGCTGGCGCTGAGCGAGGCGGCCTGGCTGGACCTGCGCGGCGCGGCGCTGCAGGGCACGTTGCGGCTGGGGGTGACCGACTATTTCCGGCCAGCGGAGGTGGCGGGCCTGCTGGCCCGCATGCAGGCCCGCCACCCGGGCGTGCGCCTGCAGGTGGCGGTGCAAAAGAGCGGCGACATCGAAGCCGGCTATGCCCGCGGCGAGTTCGACGTCGGCCTGACGATGCGCCTGCCTTCCGGCACCGGCGGGGGCCGCGGCGCGGCGGCCCGTGGCCACGTGCTGCGGCGCGAGCCGCTGCAGTGGATGGGCGCTGCCGCGCTGCCGCAGGCGCCGCCGCCTGCCGGCGATGCACCCCTGCGCCTGTTGGCCTTGCCGGACACCTGCGCGCTGCACCAGTTCACCGTGGCGCTGCTGCGGCGCCGCCGCATTCCGTTTGCCGTCGTGCTGGCCGCGTCGGGGGTTGCCGGGCTGCAGTCCGCGCTGGCTGCCGGGCTGGGCGTGGCGTGCCTGAACGCATCGGCCCTGTGCGACGGCGTGCAGGTGGTGCCCGCCGCGCGGGGGCTGCCCGCCCTGCCGCAGGCACGCTTCATGGTGCTGCCGCCGCGCCCGGGCGAATCTGCGTTCGTGCAGAGCGCCCGCCAGATGCTCGTGGCGGACTTCGGCTGAACGCCTTTGCTGCTGCTTCTACTGCTGTTGCTGCTGCTTTTTGCCTTCGTCTTTTTCTTCCTCGCCGGGTGGCACCTCCAGGCGGTCGTTGCGGACTTCCTTCATCATCGCCTCGCCGTCCGGATCGGTGCCGTCCAGCGGTACGTCGTTTTCCTGGGTGACTTCCGGTTCGTCGCTGGCGGGCTTGCGTGGTGTGCTGGGCATGGGCGCTCCTCGTCGGTGGGTGAGAGGGATGGCAGGAAGGCCATCGGGTCCGCCAGGGTAGGGGCTTGGCGCCGGCATGGCAAACCCGGGGGCTTACGGGCCGGCGCTATCGGGCTGCATGGCCGCCGCCGATGCCGGTCAGCTCCGGCCGGCCTCGCCGCCCGGGACCTCTTGCGCGCTGCGCAGCCGGCTCGGGGCCAGCGCGCCTGCCGAGTCGAGGATGGGGTAGGCGATGGAGCAGATGTGCGAGTTGACGCGCTTCAGGTCGCTGATGAGGTCGATGTGCAGCGAGCTGGTCTCCATGCTCTGCACGGTCTTGTCGGACAGGCGCACCAGGTGGGTGGCCGCGTACGCGCGCTCCAGGTCGCGGAAGCGTGCCTTTTCTTCCAGCAGGCGCTGCGCATCGCGCACGTTGCCGTTCAGGAACACGCTCATGCCCAGGCGCAGGTTGTTGACGAGCCGGCCGTGCAGTTCGGCGATCTCGGCCATGCCGGCTTCGGAGAACTGCCGGCCCTTCTTGATCTTCTTGTCCTCGATGTCGGTGAGCACGCGCTCGATGATGTCGCCCACCTGCTCCATGTTGATCGTGAAGCTGATGATGTCGGTCCAGCGCCGGCTCTCTTCCTCGCCCAGCGCCTCGCGGGAGATCTTGGTGAGGTAGTACTTGATGGACGAATACAGCTCGTCCACCTCGTCGTCCATCTTGCGCAGGCGCTCGGCCAGCTGCAGGTCGTTCTTGCGGATCACGTCGAGCACGCCCAGCAGCATGGTTTCCACCACGTCCGCCTGGTAGAGCGCTTCGCGTGCCGCGCAGGAGATGGCTAGCGACGGCGTGGAGAGGGCGGAGGGGTCGAGGTGCTGCGGCCTGCGGCTCTGCGGGCCTTCGGGCTTGGGCAGCAAACGCGTGACGGCCACGGCCACCCACTGCGTGAACGCGATGAAGCCCAGGCTGATGAGCACATTGAAGGCCAGGTGGAACAGCACCACCCCCTGGGCCGCGCCCGGCATGTGGGGCTGCACGTGCTGCAGCCACAGGCCCGTGAAGGGAGCCACCAGTGCCACGCCCATCAGCTTGAACATCAGGTTGCCCACGGTGACCTGCCGCACCTCCACGGCCGACTTGGCGGTGGTGAGCACGGCCAGCAGGCCGCTGCCGAGGTTGGCGCCCAGCACCAGGCCGAGCGCCACGTCCAGCGGCACCACGTGGGACGCCGCCATGGCCGAGATCAGCAGCACGATGGCCAGGCTGGAATAGGCGATCACCGCCAGCACCGCGCCCATGACCACCTCCAGCACGAGGTCGCTGTTGAGCGAGCCGAGCATGGCGCGGATGACGGGCGAGGCCAGCATGGGGCCGCTCGCCTGCACGACCATCTCCAGCGCGAGCAGCATCAGGCCCAGGCCGATGAGCACGCGCCCCACGCGCCCGGCCGTGCTGGCCTGCCGCGAAATGAACAGCACCACGCCCACGAAGATGAAGAGCGGCGAAAGCCAGGACAGGTCGGTGGAGAACAGCACCGACATGAGCGCGGTGCCGATATCGGCCCCCCGCATCACCGCGAGCGCGGCCGGCAGCGTGATGAGCCCCTGGCCCACGAACGAGGAAGTCATGAGCGAGGTGGCCGTGCTCGACTGCACCAGCGCCGTGACCCCGATGCCCGAGAGCGCCGCGGAGAAGCGGTTGCCCATGCTGCGGGCCAGCAGCGTGCGCAGGTTGGCGCCGAACACGCGCAGCACCCCGGTACGCACGAGGTGCGTACCCCAGACCAGCAGGGCCACGGCGGCCAGCAGATTCAACAGGTGCTTCATGGAAGGTTCGTCGGGTGTCTCGCCGGACAGGGGCTGCGCTGTGGCCCGCGCCGCCTTCCGGGGGTGACAGCATACTCCTGAATCCATAGCAGTCCGGCAGCAACCGCGAGCGCTGCCGGGTTGCATGGGCGCACCGGGCGGCGCCGCGCCGGTTCGCATTCCGCACAGCGGCTTCGGTTGTGGCGGCGCGCCGGTAAATGTCCCTTCCTACGCTCGGCTTTTCAACTCATGCATCGAAGCCAGGGGAGAAGCCATGATCGGTCAAGTCAATAACGGGTCTCGCAGGCAGGCCGCCCGTTCTGCTCCGGAACCCCAGCAACAGGTACAGGCGCGCGCGTCGAGTGCCAAGCCCGGGACGACGATTACGCTGGAAGGCAGGTCCGTCACGCTGCAGACGAACCCCGAGGATTCCGGGGCTCAGCCTACCCGTCCGGCGCCGCGCTTGAGCCCGCCCCGGTCGAAAACCCTGCCGCGTGCCAAGTCCTCCGCGTCCGGCATGGGAGAGCCGCCGAAGGCGGCCACGCCACGCTCCGATGTGCAGGCCGGCAAGGCAAAGGCAAAGGCCGGGGCCGCACCTGCGCGCCCTGCAGGACCTGCGCGGCAGCCCGAGGCGAACACCCCCGAATGGCGCGACTGGGCGGCCCACGTCATCCTGAAGATGCATGGGTTTGTCGGGGGGGCAGGCCAGCCGGTGGCCGACAGCACCATGTCGCTGGAGCAGCGGATCCGGCATCTGCAGGGGATGCAGGACCTCAAACCGGACGTTTTCCAGTTCCAGGCGGAACTCCGCCAGCAGATGAATGGGGTGGATGGGCACTCCGAACCGGCGCGCTACGGGAAGTGGGCCCAGGCGGCATCGGTGGATCTGGAGACCGTGTTCCAGAAGGCCAGCGCGGAGGCCGAGCTGCATGGCTCCGAGCCGGAGGTGTTCGTGGACGCGCTGGATGAGTTCGCTGCGGACACGGACAAGGATACGGATGCTGTGCAGGTCCGGTCCGGGCCACCGGAGGCAGCGGCCCGCCCCCGTGCCGGCGAAACGGACACTCCGACCCCGCCCGCGGATCAGGACGCCTCGGTGGACGCCACTGGGGTCTCCAGCGACCACGCCGCCGGCCCTGCCGCGACCGAGTCGACCCCGAAGCTTTCCGAGAGCGCCCAGAATGCCCTGCGCGATGGCATGGCCCGCGATCTCCTGCAGCTCAACACCATGAACATGGGCTTTTTCATCAGTGGAGCGCGAGACCTCCTCGGAAACGTGCGCGCGATGGACAGGCGCATCGAAGACTTGAAGGAGTTGCTCGCGCAAAAGGAAGAGATGCTGCAGGGCCATGCCGATCTCAAGAAGCAACTGGCCGACCCCGATCTGCCAGCCCGGCTGGAGTGGCCGCAGTTCAAGCGGTGGCGGGCGGCGGCAGAAATGAGGCCCGAGAAAAAGTTCGATGAGCTGGCGGCGTCGATCCGCGACATCCAGGCCAGCATGAACCGGGGTGTGGAACATCTGGTCTGGAAAGAGGGCTACAGGAAGGCTGAGATCTTCAAGAAATATTGACGAGCGCAGCCGCACCGGCAGGCGGCCTTCCAACGAGGAAGCGCCGGCCGATGAACTCCTCAATCGATGAGCTGCCCCCCGTCGTGGAACGGATACGGCCCCTCGTACCGCCCGCTGGCCGCCAGGTGGCTCACCAGCCGCCCGCCGGCCGGCAGCGCGTGCACCGCGAAGCCGGGCGGCTCCAGCGTCCAGGCCGATGCGGCATCGGGCGCCAGGTCCAGGCACATCTGGTGCGCGGGCGAGGGGACCGTGGCGGCGATGGTGCCGCCGAAGCGCACCTGGATGCTGCGGTGCAGGTGGCCGCAGATCACGCGCTCCACGTTGGGGTGCCGCGCCACGAGGGCCTCCAGCGGGCCGGCGCCTGCCCGCAGCCCGATGGCGTCCATGTGCCCGATGAGGGTGCGGAAGGGCGGGTGGTGCATGGCGATCACCACGGGCCGCTCGCGGTGCATCTCCAGCTGGTGTGCGAGCCAGTCCAGCCGCTCGGCGCACAGGCCGCCGTCGCTGGCGCCCGGCACCACCGTATCGAGCGCGATGAGCTGCAGCGCGCCCACGGCCACGCTGTATTGCACGAATCCCTCCCGACCCAGGTAGGTGTGTTCCGGAAAGCCCGCACGCAGTGCGCCGCGGTCGTCGTGGTTGCCGGGCAGCAGGTAGAGCGGCAGGGCCCCGAGCGGCGCGAGCAGCTCGCGCAGGTGGGCATATTCGGCCGGCCGGCCGAAGTCGGTCAGGTCGCCCGTGACCACGATGGCGTCGGGGCGCTGGGGCATGCGCAGCACGGTGTCCACGGCCTGCCGCAGGTAGGGGGCGGTGTCCAGCCGCCCATAGGCGAGCCGGCCGGGTTCGCGGATGTGCAGGTCCGAGAGCTGCAGGAGCAGGGTGGTCGTTTGCGTGGTCGTTCGGGAGGTCATGCGGGGGCGCTCTCTGAGACGGCCATCAGGCGGCCGGTGGCGATGCGGAAGCCCACCCGCTCGCCTTCGCGCGCAGGGTGGTCGCGGTGCACGTCCGCCACGATCGGCGCGTGACCGGGGACGGCCAGCGTGAGTTGCACGCGCTCGCCCAGGAAGCTGCGGCGCGCCACGTCGGCAGCGCACCAGCCGGCCCCGGCGGGGCCCACTTCGACGTCTTCGGGCCGCACGAACAGCGGTTCCTGCGCACCGCGGGCCGGCGGGGCTTGCGGCGACAGCGCGGTGAGGTAGGCCTGCTGCCGCGCGGCCTGCAGATCCATGCCCGGCGATACACGGTTCACGCGGCCCAGGAACGTGGCCACGAACGGGTGGACGGGGGCACGGTAGAGCGTTTCGCCATCGCCCACCTGCACGATGCGCCCGGCCTGCATCACCGCCAGCCGGTCGGCGATGGCCAGGGCTTCCTGCTGGTCGTGCGTGACGTGGATGGCGGTGATGTGCAGGCGGCGCAGCAGCTCGGCCAGTTCGTCGCGCAGCGATTCCTTGAGCTTGGCGTCGAGCGCGGTGAGCGGCTCGTCGAGCAGCAGCACGCGCGGCCGGGACGCCACCGCGCGGGCCAGGGCCACGCGCTGGCGCTGGCCACCCGAGAGTTCGGCGGGGCGCTTCTTCTCCAGGCCGCCCAGGCGCACCAGGTCGATCAGCTCTCCCACCGCACGGCGGCGCTCGGCCTCGGCCACGCCGCGGATCCGCAGGCCGTAGCCGATGTTGGCTTCCACCGTCATCTGCGGGAAGAGCGCGTAGTGCTGGAAGACCATGCCGATGCCGCGCCGCTCGATCGGCATGCGGGTCACGTCGGTGCCGCCGAAGGCGATGCGGCCGCCCGCATCGGCCGACTCCAGCCCGGCGATCAGGCGCAGCAGCGTCGTCTTGCCGCAGCCCGAAGGGCCCAGCAGCGCCAGCACTTCGCCCGGCTCCACGGCCAGGTCGGTGGGCTGCAGGCCGCGGGTGCCGTCTGCATAGGTTTTTGCGCACTGGACGATATCCACGCGCGTGCGTTCAAGTTCCATGGTGTTTCTCGATGAGGCCGCCCAGGGCCTGCAGGCCCCACAGCACCGGCAGGATGACGATCAGGAAGACGAGGGTGTAGGCCGATCCGATTGCGATGCGCATCGACGCGTAGCTGTCGGCCAGCCCCACGGGCAGCGTGCGCGTGAGCGGCGTGTGCAGCATCCAGGTGAGGTTGAATTCGCCCACCGACAGCGTGAACACCATCAGGCTGCCGGCCACGATGGCCGGGAGCACGGCAGGCACCAGCACGCCGAGGAAGCGCTGCAGGAACGACGCGCCCAGCGAGCGCGCGGCTTCTTCGAGCGAGCGCAGTTCATCGCGGCGCAGCGCCGCTGCCACGGTGCGCACCATGAAGGGCAGCGTGAACACCATGTGCCCCACGAGGATGAACGCGAAGCTCTGGCGGAAGCCCGAAAGCGTGCCGTAGGCCAGGATCAGCGCCAGCGCGCTCGCCAGGCCCGGCACGGCCACGGGCAGGGTCAACAGTTCTTCGAAGCCGCCGGCCGCGCGCGACCGGCTGCGTGCCAGCGCATAGGCGCACGGAACGCCCAGCAGCACATTGCCGGCAACGCACAGCAATCCGATCAGCAGCGACGCGCCGACGGTGCCTCCGTACAGTTCCCACACTTCGGACAGCCAGCGGGTGGTGAAGCCGCTTTGAAGGCCCACCGCATAGTTGCCCACGAGGCCCGCGGCGACGGAGAGCGCGATCGGGGCCAGCATGAAGACCGACACCAGCGCGGTGAGGGCCACCAGCGGCAGCGGGGCCTGGCGTGCATTGCGCATTGCGTGCTTCCTTTCCTTCTTTCTGTTCTTGTCTTCCACTGCGCGGTGGCGCGGGTCCGTGGGCATCATCAAAGCGCCGCGGGGCCGCCCCATCGGCGCGCTCCCCAGAGCACGAGCCCCGTGATGAGCCCGAGCGCGATCGACAGGCTCGCGGCCAGCGCGAAGTTGGCGTAGTTGGTGAATTCGTTGTAGATGGTGATGGGCAGCACTTCGTATTTCGCCGAGAGCGTGAACGCGGTGCCAAAAGCGCCCATGGCGGTGGCGAACACCACCGAGCCGCAGGCCAGCGTGGCCGGGGCCAGCTCGGGGGCCCACACGTCGCACGCCACGCGCCAGCGCGCGGCGCCCAGCGAACGCGCGGCTTCTTCGCGTTGCGGGTCCATCGCGCTGGCGGCCGCCGTGTAGGCCGCGATGGCGCGCGGCAGCGAGAAGTACAGGTAGGCGAGGAACAGCCCCGTGAGGCCGTACGCGAAGGTGGCGCGGCCCAGGCCCAGGGCATCGGTCAGATCGGCCACGACGCCCTGGCGACCGCCCAGCAGGATCATGAAGAAGCCCACGATCACGCCCGGGAACGACAGGGGCAGCGTGAGCAGCGACAGCAGCAGCCGCCGCCCCGGGAAGCGCTGCCGGGCCAGCGTGATGCCGACGAGCGCACCCAGCGCCAGCGTGGCCAGCGTGACGGCGAGCGAGAGTCCCAGCGTCTGCAGCAGGCTGCGCAGGTAGCGCGCATCGGTGAGCACGACGAAATAGGTCTCCCAGCCGCTGCGGGCCGGCAGCACGAGCAGTTGCGCCACGGGCAGCAGCCAGAACGCGGCGAAGAACGCCGCTGCCGGTGCGGCGCAGGCCAGCAGCAGGGCGCGGGAAGGAGCGAAGCCGGAAGCCATGGCGGTGGGTCGGTCGTCGGTGCGGATGGGACGGCGCGGCTTACCGCACGTCCTTCACGTAGCGGTCGGAGAACGCCTTCTGCACGGCAGCCATGCGCGCATAGTCCACCGTCTTCGCGCGGGCATAGTCGCTCGCGGGCAGGAAGCGGGCCTGCACCTCGGCCGGCATGGCCGCGGCGCGCACCGGCCGCAGGTAGGCGTTGGCCCAGATCGCCTGGCCCTCGTCGGAGAGCACGAAATCCAGCACCTTCTTCGCCTCGGCGGCGTGCGGCGCGCCAGCCACGAGGCTCATGACGTAGGGCACCACCACCGTGCCTTCGGCAGGGATCACGAAGCGCACGTTGGCCTGGTCCTTGTAGCGGGCGCGGTAGGCGTTGAAGTCGTAGTCGAGCAGGATCGCGATCTCGCCCGACAGCACGCGTGCGTAGGCGGTCTGCTTGGGCACGATGGGCTCGTTCTTCTGCAGTGCCTTGAAGTAGTCGATGCCGGGGCCGAAGTCGTCCAGCGAGCCGCCGCGCGCCTGGTTGGCCGCCACCGCACCCACGTAGCCCACGAAGGCCGAGGCCGGGTCCAGGTAGCCGATCAGGCCCTTGTAGTCGGGCTTGAGCAGATCGGCCCAGGACGTGGGCACGGGCTTGCCCTTGAGCGCATCCACGTTGACCATGAAGCCCAGCGTGCCGGAGTGGATCGTGAACCAGTGGCCGGCCGGGTCCTTCAGGCCGTCGGGGATGTCTTTCCAGCCGGCGGGCTGGTAGGGCGCGACCACGCCGTCCTTCTGCGCCTGGATGGCGAAGGTGACGCCCAGGTAGGTCACGTCGGCCACCGGGCGGGCCCGCTCGGCCACCAGCTGCGCGAGCGACTGGCCGGAGTTCTTGTTGTCCGGCGGCACGGCCACGCCGGTGCGTGCCTTGATGGCGCGGATCTGGCTGCCCCAGTCGGCCCATTCGGGCGGGCAGTTGTAGCAGATGGCGGCCTGCGCGAAGGCGCTGCCGGTGGCAGCCAGGCCGATGGCGACGGCGGCGGCACGGGCGATTTTCTGGAAGGCGGATCGCATGGAGACTCCTGTGGCGAAAGGGTGGGAAGGGGAAACGGTGGAATGGGACAACGGGTTGGGCACGCAAGGGCAGCGCGGGCTCAGATGCCTGCGCATGACTCCCCGGCGCGGAAGTCGTGGGGCAGGGTGAGGCTGGCCTGGGGCGAGAGCGGCGCGCCCGCGGCCATGGCCTGCACCAGCAGTTCCACGCTGCAGCGGCCGATGTCTGCATTGGGCTGGGCCACGGTGCCCAGCACGGGCGTGAGGTCCCGCCCCAGCGCGATGCCGTCGAAGCCCACCACGCTGAGATCGCGCGGCACGGCCAGGCCGGTCCGGTGCGCTGCGCGCAGGCAGCGGATGGCGATGAGGTCGTTGGAGCACACCAGCGCAGTCGGCCGCAGGGCCCCGCGCAGCAGCCGCGCCACTTCCTCGACGGCGGTCTCGACGAACGGCACTTCCACCACCGGCGCCGGATCGAGGCCCGCGCCGGCCATGCCGCGGCGAAAGCCCCGGCAGCGCTGCTGCGCGCGGTCGGAGGCCGCGAGCTGCCCGCTCACCATGGCGATGCGCCGGTGCCCGAGCCCCGCGAGGCGCACCACCAGATCGGCCACCGCGCCTTCGCTGTCCACCGACACGCAGGGGTGGGCGGCATGCCGGTTGTAGGCCAGCACATACGGAAGACCCGCGGAGGCGAGCCGCGCGAGCGCCGCGGAGGATTCGGGCTGGGAGACGACCAGGATCATTCCGTCCACATTGCCTGCCAGCAGCAGGTGCACCGCGCGCTCTTCCTGTGCCAGCGCGTAGTCGGTGGTGAACGGCAGGATCGCGTAGCCCGCCATCGCCGCGGCCCGTGCGATGCCCTCCAGGCATTCCGCGAACACCGGGTTGAGCAGCGTGGGCAGCACTACGCCGATCACGCGGCTGCGTTGCGTGCGCAGCGTCCGCGCGCTGGCATTGGGCGCATAGCCCAGCCGGTCGGCGGCCTCGGCCACCAGGGCACGCGTGGCGGGCATCACCTTGTCCGGCAGGTTGAAGGCCCGGGAGACGGTGGCGACCGAAACCCCGGCTTCGCGGGCGACGTCCTGGATGGTCATGGTGGGGGGAGCGCGGTGTGCCATGTAATCGATTTCATGGCATTGGAGCCGAGCGGCGTGACGGGGCGATGACAACCCGCAGCCGCGGTCTGCGGTGGTGTGCGGGCTTCAGGCTTCGGATTCGCCGGACCGGCTTCGCCACACACGGCTCAAGGAGCGGGGCCGTGGCTAGCCTTCGCACGGACCGCTCCCTGCGGCCCGAACATCGACCGACCACGCCCGGATGCGGGCGGCCCCGGTCGGCCGGGCGCCATCCCTGACCCCTTACGCCGGAGGCTTGCCATGAACCCGCCCCTTTCGAGTCTCCGTGCCACCGCCGCCCCGCGCGGCGCCGCCGCGACGTCGGAGCCGATGGCGCAGCCTGCCGGCCCGCCGCCCGAATCCGTGCCGATGCCCTCCAGCGGCCTGGTCTCGCGGGCGGCGGCGAGAAAACAGGCGCACCCCACGCAGGGAGGCCTTCCGCCGCGGCAGGACCTGCAGCGCCTGGCCGACGCCAAACTGCGCGGCTATCTCCTGGCCCTTGCCGTGGATGGCCGGCCTGCGACGGGCCCGGACCTGCTCCGGTTGCGCAGGGCGGGCTTTACCCGCGAGCAGACCGCCAGCCTGCTCCCCGACGGCAAGGGCAATGTCCTGCCGGACGTGCAGCGCACAGGGGGAGAAAGCACGCGCCTCGTGGAAGCCGCCAGGGTGCTTGCGGACGGCTTGAGCCAGGCGAAGTGGCCGTGGAGCTGTGCGTACGGCGCCAGCGCCCTGATGGCCGGCGCCGGAAACTGCGGGGAGCAGTCGGCGGTCGGGCAGATGCTGCATGCCGATCGCCTGAAGGCGGGCGAGTCGCTGAGCCTGGTGACGACCGAAGTCATCAGCCATGCGTGGACCGAACTGCGCGATGGCCGCGGGCCGAAGCACGCCGTGGTCATCGACTCCTGGCTGCGGGGGCCGGTCGTCTTCGCGGTGGACGGACAGATGTCGGACCAGCCCAGGCTCGTGAGGACCCGGCTGTCTCTCGACGGCATCTCCGGCCCGGTGCAGCGCGATGCGCTCGATGGCCTGCTGCTCGAAAGCGGTGCGGCCCTCGCCGAGGAATTCCAAACAGCCCGGCGGGGAATTCCGGACACGTTCAGGGCCGCGCCGGAATCTCTCTACCGGCCCATGTCCGTCGTGAGCCGGAAATTCGAGCGCCGGGTCCAGGAAAAAATGGCGCAGCCCGTGGATGCGGCCCGGTTGCAGCGCTCTCCCGAGACGGCGTGGATCGCCACGCCCCAGGCCATGCTGCGCCAGCGGCGGCTGCTCAACGAGGTGCTGGCGATGGGCGTGGTGGCCGAACTGGGCCCGCCTGCCGGCATCCGCGAGCGGGCCCGGCAGGCGAAGCGCACCGTGGCGGAGGCGAGTGCCCTGCGTTCCGTGGGCTGAGCGCCCCGGCACTCAGGAGGTTTTGCGCACCCGCAGCAGCTCGTCGAGGATCAGGCACACCGCCCCGATGGTGATCGCCGAATCCGCCAGGTTGAAGGCCGGGAAGTGCCAGCCCCGGGCATGGAAGTCGAGGAAGTCCACCACGTAGCCGTGCATCATGCGGTCGACCACGTTGCCGATCGCGCCGCCCAGGATGCTGGAGAGCGAGAAGCAGAAGAGCCGCTGCCCGGGGTGCGCCCGCAGTTGCCACACGATGAAAAGCGCGGCCGCCACGCCGATGCCCGTGAACACCCAGCGCTGCCAGCCGCCCGCATCCGCCAGGAACGAGAACGCGGCACCGGTGTTGTGGGCGCGCACGATGTTGAAGAAGCTGGTGACGTAGGTCGCATCGCCCAGCCGGTAGTAGCCCAGGATCAGCGTCTTGGTGAACTGGTCGGCCACCAGGATCAGCAGGGCCCAGGCCAGCCACGGCCAGAGAGCGCCGCCGCGGGACGACAGGCTGTTGCCGCGCGCCGCCATCATGCGTGCTCCCGGTGCTCGCCGGTACCGAACAGGTTGCTGGTGCAGCGGCCGCACAGCGTGGGATGCGCCGCATCGTGGCCGACGTCCGCGCGGTAATGCCAGCAGCGCTCGCATTTGGTGTCGGAACTGGGCCTTGCCGCGATATCCATTGAATTTCCTGCTACTAATTCGATAGCGGATGTGATGAAGACGAACTTCAGGTCGTCACCCAGGCTCGCCAGCAGCGCGTGGTCCTCGGGCGGCACCGTCAGCGTGACGACCGCCTGCAGCGACGAGCCCACCTGGCCCGCCGCACGCAGGGTTTCGATCTCCTTGTTGACGGCATCGCGCAGTTCGCGGATGCGCGCCCACTTGGCGCCCAGGCCCTCGTCGCCACTCGGGATCGTGGCGTAGGTTTCCAGGAAGATGCTCTCGGACGCGCCGAAGACCTTCCACGCCTCTTCGGCGGTGAACGAGAGGAACGGCGCCATCCAGCGCAGCATGGCGTGCGTGATCTGGTGCAGCGCGGTCTGCGCGCTGCGCCGCGCGAGGCTCTTGGGAGCGGTGGTGTAGAGCCGGTCCTTGAGCACGTCGAGGTAGAAGCCGCCCAGGTCTTCCGAGCAGTAGAGCTGCAGCTTGGCCACCACCGGGTGGAATTCGTAGACCTGGTAGTGGGCGAGCACCTCGGCCTGGAACTGCGCGGCGCGCGTGAGGGCGTAGCGGTCGATCTCCAGCATCTGGTCGAACGGCACGGCATCGCGGGCGGGGTCGAAGTCGCTCACATTGGCCAGCAGGAAGCGCAGCGTGTTGCGGATGCGGCGGTAGGCATCGACCACGCGGGCCAGGATCTTGTCGTCGCCCGCGATGTCGCCCGAGTAGTCGCTGGCGGCCACCCACAGGCGGATGATCTCGGCGCCCAGCTTCTTGTTGATCTCCTGCGGATCGATGCCATTGCCGAGCGACTTGCTCATCTTGCGGCCCTGGCTGTCCACCGTGAAGCCGTGCGTGAGCAGGCCCTTGTACGGTGCGCGGCCGTAGAGCGCGCAGGCCAGCAGCAGCGACGAATGGAACCAGCCGCGGTGCTGGTCGTGGCCTTCGAGGTAGAGGTCGGCCTCGGGGCCGCTGTCGTGGTGCACGCCGGAGTGGGTGCCGCGCAGCACGTGGAAGAAGGTGGAGCCGGAGTCGAACCACACCTCCAGGATATCGGTGCTCTTGGTGTAGCAGGCAGCGTCCTCGGCGCCGAGGATCTCCTCGGGCGTCACGCGGCTCCAGGCCTCGATGCCGCCGCGCTCGACGATGTCCGCGGCCTGGTCGAGGATCTCCATCGTGCGCGGGTGCAGTTCGCCCGAGTCCTTGTGCAGGAAGAACGGTATTGGCACGCCCCAGCTGCGCTGGCGCGAGATGCACCAGTCGGGCCGGTTGGCGATCATGTCGTGCAGGCGCGCCTTGCCGTTCTCGGGGTAGAAGCCCGTGTGCTCGATGGCCTCCAGCGCCGTCTGCCGGAGCGTCTTGGGCGCCTTGTCCTTGGTGAACACGCCTTCGCCCTCGTCCATGCGGATGAACCACTGCGCGGCCGCGCGGTAGATCACGGGCGTCTTGTGGCGCCAGCAGTGCGGATAGCTGTGGACGATGTCCTTCGTGGCCATCAGGCGGCCGGCATCCCGCAGCGCCTCGATGATGACCGGCACGGCCTTCCAGATGTGCTGGCCGCCGAAGAGCGGGAAGTCGGCCGCATAGGTGCCGTTGCCCTGCACCGGGTTCAGGATGTCGTCCAACGCCATGCCGTTGGCGCGGCAGGAGTTGAAATCCTC
Organism: Paracidovorax konjaci; assembly: GCF_900112675.1. Lineage (GTDB taxonomy): Bacteria > Pseudomonadota > Gammaproteobacteria > Burkholderiales > Burkholderiaceae_C > Paracidovorax > Paracidovorax konjaci. Next base: position 17,586 of record NZ_FOMQ01000012.1, read on the forward strand.
CAGCCCGTAGGCAGGGGAGGAGTGCACGATGCCGGTGCCGTCGTCCGCCGTGGCGTAGTCGGCCAGGAACACGGGCGAGAGGCGTCGGTAGCCTTCATGCACGTTGTGGAGGGGATGCTCGAACTCCAGCCCGCCCAGCTTTTCTCCGGGCGTGGTGGCGAGCACGCGGCCTTCCAGGCCCCAGCGCTGCAGGCACGCCTCGACCAGCGGCTCGGCCAGCACCAGCAGGCCACGCTCGGTCTCCACCAGCGCGAAGCGGATTGCGGGGTTCAGGTTCAGCGCCTGGTTGGCGGGGATGGTCCAGGCCGTGGTGGTCCAGATCACCACGAAGGCATCGCGCGCCAGCGCCGGCAGGCCGAAGGCGGCGGCCAGCGCCGCCGGGTCGTGGGCCTTGAAGGCCACGTCCAGCGTGGTGCTCTTCTTGTCCTGGTACTCGATCTCGAACTCGGCCAGCGACGAGCCGCAGTCGAAGCACCAGTACACGGGCTTGAGGCCGCGGTACACGAAGCCGCGCTCGATCACCTGCTTGAACGCGCGGATCTCGCCCGCCTCGTTGGCGAAGTTCATCGTCTTGTAGGGGTTGTCCCATTCGCCGAGCACGCCCAGGCGCTGGAAGTCGCCCATCTGCTGCGCGATCTGCTCCGTGGCGTAGGCGCGGCTCCTGGCCTGCATGTCGTCGCGCGAGAGGCTGCGGCCGTGCTTCTTCTCGATGGCGTTCTCGATCGGCAGGCCGTGGCAGTCCCAGCCCGGCACGTAGAGCGCGTCGAAGCCTTCGAGCTGCCGTGCCTTGGTGATCATGTCCTTCAGGATCTTGTTCACCGCATGGCCCATGTGGATCTGGCCGTTGGCGTAGGGCGGGCCGTCGTGCAGGATGAACTTCGGCGCGCCGCAGCGTGCGTCGCGCAGGCGCTTGTACAGGCCCTTGTCTTCCCATTCCTTCACCCAGCCCGGCTCGCGCTTGGGCAGGTCGCCGCGCATGGGGAAGGGGGTGTCGGGCAGGTTGAGCGTGGCGCGGTAGTCGGTGCCTGGGCTGGATTCGGTGGCGGAATTCGTGGTGTCGGACATGGCTGGGCTAGGGTACAGGGCTGCCGGCGAGGGGCCGGGGCCGCCAGGACGGGATGGGTGGGAACGGGGCTGCGCCGGGCGGCGCGCGGAGCGGTGGGGAGGGACGGCGGCCAGTGCGGGCGCCGGGCCCGCGCCGCGTCAAATTCGGTCGCGCGTGGTCTGGCGACGGGTTTCCGTGTAGCTGGCGGCCGGGGTGGACGCGAAGAATGCCCGCGCGTCGTCGCAATCCCTGGCGATGCCGGCGGTGAGGGCGTCGAGGCTGTCGTATTTCAGCTCGTCGTGCAGTTTGTGCAGGAGTTCCACGCGGACGATTTTACCGTAGGCCCCTTCGGCCCCCAGGTGGACGGGCCACTCCAGGCAGTGCGTCTCCAGCAGAACACGGCCGCCGTTCACGTCGGAAGGGTCGAGCGAGGGGCGCACGCCCAGGTTGGCCACGCCCGGCAGGGGCTGCTGCGACAGGCCGTGCACGTGCACGGCGAAGATGCCGCTGGCAGCGGGTTTCCAGTGCGCGAAGCGCAGATTGAGCGTGCGGAAGCCGTCGCCCGCGCCATCGGCGCTCGCGCCCAGCGCACGGCCGAGCTTGCGCCCGTGCACCACATGCCCGCTGATGGCGTAGGGCCGGCCCAGCAGGGCGGCCGCGCCGCCCATGTCGCCCCGGGCGAGGGCTTCGCGCACGGCCGAGCTGGAAACGCGCAGGCCATGGACTTCATAGCTGTTCATGCGTGCGACGTCGAAGCCCCGCGTGCGGCCCGCGGCATCGAGCATGGCGTAGTCGCCCGCGCGCTGCGCACCGAAACGGAAGTCGTCGCCCACCAGCACGTAGCGGGCGTTCAGGCCCCCCACCAGCACATCGTCGATGAAGGCCTGCGGCGCCTGGCGCGCGAGCCGCTCGTTGAACGGCAGCACCACCGTCTGCTGCACACCGCAGCGGGCCAGCTCTTCCAGCTTGTCGCGCAGCGTGCCGATGCGCGCGGGCGCGAGTTCGGGGCGCCGCAGCGCGCCGGCGAAATAGTCGCGCGGATGCGGCTCGAAGGTGAGCACGCAGCTCTCCACGCCGCGGTGCGCGGCTTCACTGCGCAGCAGGGCCAGCATGGCCTGGTGCCCGCGGTGCACCCCGTCGAAGTTGCCGATGGTGACCGCGCAGGCCGCAGCGATGCCGGGGTGGTGGAGGCCTCGGAAGATCTTCATCGGATTGCTATTTTTTTGATAGCGCGCAGCGCAGGTGCATCAAGCGCTGGACGCCAATCTGTCATGAAATGGGAGTATATTGTGCGGCACGGGAGGCCCCCAGCCGCCCGCGAGACATCAGCGTTCCGAATCTTGTCGCGTTGCAGGAGGATGTTGTGAAGGTCTTGAAGCTGTCGGCCCAAGGGCTGCCGCAATCCTGGATTTCGCTCGAACAGGCGGTCACCCACTATGCAGCGGGCGAGGTGCGCTGGGAGTCCGGTGCGCCCATCGCCGTATTCCGCGGCGGCCACAACGCGCTCACGGGCGAGCAGTCGGTGATCGAGGTCAACAGCATCGTCGGCACCAAGGGCGTTCCCAATATCAACCCCTTCGAGCTGAAGCCCGCGCTCACCAACAGCAAGCTCTTCGCACGCGACCGCAACGTCTGTGCCTACTGCGGCGGGCACTTTCACGAAGAAGACCTCACGCGCGAGCACATCGTGCCGTTCGCGCGCAACGGCGTGGACCACTGGATGAACGTGGTCACTGCCTGCCGCGCCTGCAACCACCGCAAGGGCCCGCGCACCCCCGAGCAGGCGCACATGCCGCTGCTCTACACGCCCTACGTGCCCAGCCTCTGGGAAGACTTCATCCTGCGCAACCGGCGCATCCTGGCCGACCAGATGGAGTTCCTCATCGCCCACGTGCCGAAGTCGTCGCGGCTGGTGAGCTGAACCGCGGCGTGCCCGGCCCGGCCGTGCAGGCAGGGTGCGGCAGGGCGGCGTGGACGCGCCTGGCACCCTCGCCTCAGCCGGCGCCCGCCGGGGCGCGCAGTGCGTCCCCTGCCTGCCCGAAGGCATCGGCCAGGTGGTCCACGAAGGTGCGCACGCGGCTGGAGAGCCGGTGGCGCTGCGGATAGACCGCGTAGATGTCGGCCGCCGGGGTGTCGTACTGCGGCAGCACCTGCACGAGGCGGCCGCTGTGCAGGTAGCGGTTCACGTCCCACTCGGCGCGCAGCAGGATGCCGTGCCCGTCCAGTGCCCAGCGCACGGCGATCTCGCCGTCGTTGGTGGCGAGCGGGCCGTGGGTCTTCACGGCTTCGGTGCGCAGGCGCGCGCCGCGGCCCGTGCTCAGGCGCCACAGGCCGTAGGCTTCGTCGCCCTGCCGGATGCCGATGCATTGGTGCTGTTCCAGATCGCGCGGGGTGCGGGGCGTGCCGTGCTGCCGCAGGTAGGCCGGCGCCGCGCAGAGGATGCGCCGGTTGACCGCCAGGCGGCGTGCGATCACGCGCGCCTCGGGCGGCTCGCCGAAGCGGATGCAGACGTCGTAGGCATCCTCGGTGAGCGCGGGCGGATGCACCGAAAGCTGCAGCTGGATCTCCACGCCGGGATGCCGGCGCGCGAAGCGGGAGATCAGCGGCGCGATGTGCATGCGGCCGAAACCCAGCGTCGCGTTCACGCGCAGCAGTCCGCGCGGGCTGCTGCGCGCCTGGCCCAGCAGTTCGTTGAGCCCGTCGATGTCCGCGAGGATGCGGCGCGCGTGCTCCAGGAACACCTCGCCCTCGGGGGTGAGGCCCATGCGCCGCGTGCTGCGGCTGACCAGCGCGACGCCCGTGCGGGCTTCCATCTGCGACAGCCGCTTGCTCACGGCGGCCGTGGAGATGCCCAGTTCACGCGCCGCCGCGCTGAGCGATCCGCTGCCCGCGAGGGTCGAGAAAAAGCCCAGTTCTGCGGGCTGGATGCCGGTGGCGCCAGTGGTTTTCATCGTTAACCTGTATTCAACAATGGCTTGAGTTTCGCACCGGAAGGCGGAGCGCCGGGCGCCATAGAGTGCGCTCCATCGCACACCGCATTCGCATTGCACTGGAGCCGGAGCCCCGCATGAAAACCTACAGAATCGCCACCATTCCCGGAGACGGCATCGGCAAGGAGGTCGTGCCCGCGGGCCGGCAGGTGCTGGAGGCGCTGGCCGCTTCCGGCGAAGCGTTCCGCTTCGCGTTCGAGGATTTCGGCTGGGGCGGCGACTGGTACCGCGCCCATGGCGAGATGATGCCCGCCGACGGGCTCGCGGCGCTGAAGGGGCAGGACGCGATCCTTTTCGGGTCGGCGGGCGATCCGCACATCCCCGACCACGTCACGCTCTGGGGGCTGCGCCTCAAGATCTGCCAGGGGTTCGACCAGTACGCCAACGTGCGGCCCACGCGCATCCTGCCGGGCATCGACGCGCCGCTCAAGCGCTGCGGGCCCGCCGACCTGGACTGGGTGATCGTTCGCGAGAATTCCGAGGGCGAGTACGCCGGCGTGGGCGGGCGCGTGCACCAGGGCCATCCGCTCGAAGCGGCCACCGATGTCTCGATGATGACCCGCGCGGGCGTGGAGCGCATCATGCGCTTTGCCTTCCAGCTCGCCCGGTCGCGGCCCCGCCGGCAGCTCACCGTGGTCACCAAGAGCAATGCACAGCGCCACGCCATGGTGATGTGGGACGAGATCGCCCAGGAGGTCTCGCGCGAGTTCCCCGAGGTGTCGTGGGACAAGGAACTCGTGGATGCCGCCACCGCCCGCATGGTCAACCGCCCGAGCACGCTCGACACTATCGTGGCCACGAACCTGCACGCCGACATCCTGAGCGACTTGGCCGCGGCGCTGGCGGGCAGCCTGGGCATCGCGCCCACGGGCAACATCGACCCGGAGCGGCGCTACCCCTCGATGTTCGAGCCCATCCACGGCTCGGCCTTCGACATCATGGGGCAGGGGCTGGCCAACCCGGTCGGCACGTTCTGGTCCTGCGTGATGCTGCTGGAGCACCTGGGCGAAGCCGCAGCGGCCGCGCGGCTCATGGCCGCCGTGGAGCAGGTGACGGCCGACCCCTCCCTGCACACGCGCGACCTGGGCGGCAGCGCCACCACCGCGCAGGTGACGGCCGCCGTGTGCGAACGGCTGCGGGCCGGAGCGCTGCGCCGCGCGGCCTGAGCACCTCCCCCCAGGCCATGCCAGGCCAAGCCGCGGCGCGCGGGGCGCGACAGCCCAGGCGCTGGCTGCGCGATGCCGCGGCGGGGCCTGGGCCGGCCTTGCGCATCGCACCCCGCTGCACGCTCCTGAGCGGCCGGGCGATGCAGCGATGCAGCGATGGGAATCGGCCCGCCAGGCATGCGGCCGCAGACGAAGCAACGACAACGACCCCAAGGAGACACGCATGGCCCACCTTCCCGCACTCCCGCTCCGGCGCCGCCCGGCCCTGGCAATCCTGGCAGCCCTGGCCTGCACGCAGGCCCTGCCGGGCACCGCCGCGGCGCAGTCCTGGCCGTCCCGCCCCGTCAGCCTGATCGTGCCGTTCCCGGCCGGCGGCACCACGGACGTGCTGGCCCGCGCGCTCGGCGACCGGCTGTCGCAGGTGCTGGGCCAGGCGGTCATCGTCGAGAACAAACCGGGCGCCGGGGCCACGCTCGGCGCCGACTACGTGGCCAAGGCCCGGCCCGATGGCCATACGCTGCTGATCGGCGCCGTGCACCACACCATCGCGGGCAGCGTCTACCGCAAGCTGCCCTACGACTTCCAGCGCGACCTGGTGGCGGTGGGCGCCATCGCCACCGTGCCCAACGTGCTGGTGGTCCATCCCGCGGTGCCGGCCACCAGCGTGACCGAGCTGGTGGCGCTGATGAAGGCCCAGCCCGGCAAGCTCACCTACGGCTCGAACGGCAACGGCACGGCCCAGCACCTCATCGGCACGCAGTTCTCCCACCTCACCGGCACGTCGATGACGCACGTGCCCTACAAAGGCAGCGGCCCGATGGCGGTGGACCTGCTGAGCGGGCAGATCACCCTGTCATTCGACACCGTCACGCCCGTGCTGCAGCACATCCGCGCGGGCAAGCTGCGCGCGCTGGCGGTCACCACGGCGCAGCGCTCCACCGCGCTGCCGGATGTGCCCACGCTGGACGAGGCGGGGCTGAAGGGCTTTGACATCGGCACCTGGTTCGGCGTGCTGGCACCGGCCGGCACGCCCGCCGACGTGGTGGCGCGGCTCAACACCGAGATGGTCCGGATCATCCAGTCGGCCGACTTCCGCAAGCGCATGGAGGACGTCGGCGCCGAGCCCACGCCGGGCAGCAGCGAGCAACTGGCACAGAAGATCCGTGCGGAAACGGCGCGGTTCGCCGCATTGGTGAAAGAAGCGAAGGTCAGTATGGATTGAGGGGGCGGCGGCCGGCCTCGCTGCGTCCCACGATGCGGTGCGGCCTGTGCGGAAAGGGCGCATTCAGGGCATTCCCGCTTTCGGCGAAGGTGCTGCGGTGGCCATAATCGCCGGCCGCCTCCGGGCGCTCCATGCCTTCTCGCCCGCCCCGGGCCCTCACCCTTTCTTCACCGGACTGCACCATGCGCATCGCTGCCGAATCCGCTCTCGCCCCTTCCGTGTCTTGCTCCCTGCCGGTGGCTGTTGCCCCGGGTACCCGCCGCCGGCACTGCCTGGTGGCCGCTGCGGCGGTCGCTGCCCTGGCAGGCTTGCCGGCGGGCGCAGCCCATGCACAGCAGGCCAAGGAAGTGAAGCTCGGCTATGCCCTGGCTGTGAATTCGCACTATGGCGCGGCAGCCCAGGCCTGGGCGGACACAGTGGAGAAGGGCACGAACGGTGCCTTCAAGTTCAAGCAGTTCCCCTCCAGCGCGCTGGGCGGCGAGCGCGAGCTCATCGAAGGCCTGCAGCTCGGCACGGTGGAGGCCGTGATCGTCTCCACGGGCGCCCTGAGCAACTTCGTGCCCGACGTGGGCGTGGTGGACATTCCCTTCCTGTTCCGCGACACGGCCCATGCGCGCGGCGTGCTCGACGGCGCTTTCGGCCAGGAACTGCTGGGCAAGTTCAAGGCGCGCGGGCTGATCGCGCTGGCCTGGGGTGAACAGGGCTTTCGCCACCTCACGAACAACAAGCACCCGGTGAAGGCCCCGGCCGACTTGAAGGGGCTCAAGATCCGCGTGACGGAAAACCCCGTGCACATCACCGCCTTCCGCACGCTGGGCGCATCGCCCACGCCGATGTCGTGGCCCGAGGTGATCGGTGCGCTGCAGCAGGGCACGATCGACGGCCAGGAGAACCCGATGTCGGTGATCGTCTCCGCCAAGCTGCCCCAGGTGCAGAAGTACCTCTCGCTCACCGGCCACGTCTACGCGCCGATGGCGCTCATCGTCTCGCCCAACTTCTGGTCGGGCCTGAACGACGCGCAGAAGGCCGCCTTCACGCAGGGCGCCAAGGCCGGCGCGCAGGCGTCGCGCAAGTTCGTGGACGACGTCGAGCAGAAGGGCCTTGCCGAGGTCAACGCCGCCGGCATGCAGGTGGTGGAATCGGTGGACAAGGCCGCGTTCCAGAAGGCGCTGGAGCCCGCCTACAAGCAGTACGCCGCCAAGTTCGGCCAGAAGACGCTGGACCAGATCACCGGCGCCAAGTAAGCCCGGCCACGGCCCCGCGGCCGCCGCGCAGTGCGGCGCCGCAGGGCCGATGCGATCGATGCCCGGCCCGCCCGGGCATCGCCGCTTCCCGATGCACCGCACCTTTTCCCTTCGCACCACACATCCATGTTCCGACGCTTCGAGCGCGCACTGGTGGCCTGCAACCGCTGGCTGCTGATCTTCCTGCTGCTGGCCATGGCCTGCATCGTCTTCGCCAACGTGGTGCTGCGCTACACCACGGGAGACTCCATCGTCTGGGCCGAAGAGGTGGCACGGCACCTGATGATCTGGGGCACCTTCCTCGGCGCGGGGCTGGTGCTGCGCTTCGGCGGGCATGTGGCGATCGACAACCTGCACCACGTGCTGGGCGAGCGCGGTGCGCGCGTGCTGCGTGGCCTCATCGTGGCGGCGCTGGGCGTGTTCTTCCTCGCCATGGCATGGTTCTCGGTGCAGTACGTCTGGGCCACGCGCTTCCAGACCACGCCGGCCACCGATATTCCGTTCGCCTGGATCTACTCGGCCATGCCCGCGGGCTTCCTGCTGCTCTTCGTGCACTTGGTGTTCATGGCCCGCGGCTATGTGCGGGACGGACGCTACGTGGAATCCGACGAGATGGACGCCGAATCGGCGGCCTCGCTCTGATGGCCGGCACAAGGACCTGACACCATGGCCATCACCCTTTTCGTTTCCGCCATCGTGCTGATGGCGCTGGGCTTTCCCGTCGCCTTCGCGCTGGCGATGTCGGCATCCATCGCCGTCTTCGTGGGCGGGCGCTATCCGCAGCTGATCGTCTTCAAGGAGATGTTCACGGGCATCGACAGCTTTCCGCTCATGGCCGTGCCGTTCTTCATCCTCGCGGCCGAGATCATGTCGGGCGGAGCGCTCACCGTGGTGCTGCTGCGTTTCGCGGCACAGTTCGTGGGCCACCTGCGCGGCGGCCTCGGGCACGCCAACATCCTCTCGCTCACGCTGTTCTCGGGCATCTCCGGATCGGCCCTGGCCGATGCGGCCGGCCCGGGCTCGATGATGGTGAAGATGATGGACAAGGCGGGCTACTCGCGCGCCTACGCGGCCGCGCTCACGGCCAGCACGGCCATCGTGGGGCCGATCATCCCGCCCTCGATCATCATGATCATCTACGCGCTGCAGGACGAGCAGGTCTCGGTGGGCGCGCTCTTCATCGCGGGCTTCGCGCCCGGCATCCTCATCGCGCTGGCCATGGCGGTGGTCAACTGGCGCGTCTGCGTGCGCCGCGATTACCGCTCGCGCGAGCCCCGCCCCACGGGCCGCGAGATGCTCTCCAACAGCGTGCGCGCCATTCCCGCGCTCATGCTGGTGGTGCTGATCCTCGTGGGCATCCGTTTCGGCATCTTCACGCCCACCGAGGCCTCGGTGGTGGCGGTCTTCTACGCGCTCGTGTGCGGCAAGTGGATCTACCGCACGCTGGAGTGGAAGGCGCTGCCGCACATCGCGGCGCGCTCGGCCCTGCTCACGGCCTCGGTGCTGCTGGTCGTGGCGGCGTCGGCCGCCTTTGCCTGGGTGCTCACCATCGAGGGCATTCCGCAGCAGCTCGCGCAGACGATCGTGGGCTGGGACCTCTCGCCCGTCACCTTCCTCATCGCGGTCAACATCCTGCTGCTGCTCTTCGGCATCTTCATGGAACCGCTGCCGGGCGTGATGATCCTCGTGCCCATTCTCGCGCCCATCGCGAGTGCGCTCGGCATCGACCCGATCCACTTCGCGATGGTGGTGATCGTCAACCTCACGCTGGGCATGATCACCCCGCCCGTGGGCGGCCTGCTCTTCGTGACCTCGGTCGCCACCAAGGTGCCGCTGGCCGCGCTCACGCGCGAACTGCCGCCGTTCCTGGCGGCGCACCTGATCGTGCTGGCACTGCTCACCTTCGTGCCCGCGATCTCCACCTGGCTGCCGCACGCGCTGGGTTTCTGAGCGCCGGTGACGAAGGGTGGGGCGGGGCTCAGCAGTGCCCGCGGCGGCGGGCCATGGCGAGCCGGTGGACGGGGCGCACCGGCGGCCGCACGTGGCAGGCGGCCCCGGGGTTTCCGATTACCGCGGAAGGGATTTCAGCCATTGGAATTCGCCCTGGCGAAAGGCGTAGAAATGCGTGCCGCCGCCCGTTTCGTTCCTGCTGCCTTGAACCACCAGGATGCAACTGTTCTTGCGGAAGGCCAGGGGCTCGGTCACGTCGAGGGGCCAGTCGGACACCGTGAAGGGCAGAAGGGTGACGCTGCCGGTGCGGGCATCGATGACGCCTCCCGTGACGCAGCCTGCGCCGCAGCCCCAGGAGGCCAGTACGTAGTGCCCTGCGAAGTTCACGGGCTCCTTGGCGGCACGTCTGAGCTGGGTGGCATAGGCGCGGCTCTCGGCGTTGGCCAGATCCACCGGCGCGCGCCGTGCAGGCGGGGAAACGGCCACGGGGCAATCCGCGAACGCCGGCGTGCTGGTATCTGCGGCCCAGGGCATGGCGACGGGGGCCATCGCGATGACGAACAGCGCAAATGCTTTTCTCATGGTCAATACCAGTGGTGCTTTTCCCAGAAGATCCGGGCGCGCTTGGCAGAGTGGTAGCGCCCGTAGATATAGCGGATGCCTCCTTGGCATTCCTCGACGGCGTTGCCGAAGGACCGCTCTCCGTTCGGGTTCAAGCCGTACTGTGCTTGCAGGAGCTGGAAGAGTCCGCGGGCTGTGGATTTCGGATTGCGCGTGCCGACGACGCCGCTGGACTCCTGCGCCATGATCCACAACAGATCGTCGAAGTCCCCCTCGGGGACTTTTTCTGCGCGCATCGCCTCTTTCAAGGCCTCCTGGACGCTGGCGGGAACGATGCCAGTGGGGTGGGCGGACTGCCGGTGCCGGGAATGCCGGGTGGGCCTGCGGCTGTGTTTCGTGGTCATGTGGCGTGAAGCAGGACGTTGTGATTGCTTCGGCCCACAGGGAGCGAAACTGCCAGAACCTTCACCATGAAGCCCTGTGGACGCGGCGAGCGGCTGCATCGTAGGGCCCACCCATCTTTCTGCGAATGCAGTGATGGTTAATCAGTGCATTTCGCTTCTTCATCCGCGCCCGACCGCGGTCTGCGCCTTCCCGGCAGGCGCTCCAGGAGGGCGCTGCCCTGTGCCTCTGAGCCCGCCGTTCGCTCATGCGCAGACTGGCGGCGACCAATGACTGGCCTGCGTCTCAGGCGCTCTTGCGTGCCGTCACCAGGAAGCCCTGCACGGGCTCGTTGTTCTCGTAGCGCAGCACGAGGTCTTCGATTTCGATGGTCTTGAAACCCGCGGCCTGGCAGACGGCCTTGGCATGGCTGCGCTTGTGCGCGTAGCGACCGCTGGCCTGCAGCACCAGGTCGGGGCCGTCTTCGGGCGCGGTCTCGCACGAGAACATGAAATCGCCGTGCGCCACCAGCAGGCGGTGCGCATCGGGCACGGTGTCGGCCAAGTCGCCCGCGTAGATGAACACGTCGAGCGCGGCCACCACGTCGTAGGTGTTGGCGGGCGTGTCGCGCAGCGCATCGAGCAGGTTCGCGTGGTGGAAGCGGTCGTACACGTTGTGGCGCGCGGCCTGCTCGATCATCTTCAGCGAGATGTCCACGCCGATGAGGAAGCCGTCGATGCGGCCCAGGCACACGCCCAGCAGCCCGGTGCCGCAGCCCAGGTCGAGCAGGTTGAGGTGCTTGTCGGGGAAGCGCGCCAGGATCTTCTCGCCCGCGATCTTCGGCAGCTTGTACTTGAGGCCCGCGACCATGTGGCGGTCGTAGAGGCTCGCCAGGCTGTCGAAGAGGCCGCGCTGCAGCTCCGGCGGCTGGTGCGGCGGCGTCACGCCGTGGGCGATCGCCGTGTAGTAGGCCACCACGGAGTCGCCGGGCACGATCTCCAGCAGGGCGGTGGTGTCGGCCACGGCGCGCGCCGGGGTGCCGGCGGCGATGTAGGTCTTCACGCGGCCCAGGCGGGCTTCGGTGTCCTGCGGGTTCTCGTCGATGAGCGCACCCCAGGTCTGCAGCGCCTCGGCGTGGTTGCCCTGGTCGCTCAGGTCGCGTGCGAGCAGGCGGCGCAGCTGCACGTCGCCGGGCACCATCTCCAGGCCGCGGCGCAGGTGGCGCACGGCCATCTCGAGGTTGCCCGAGCGGTGCGCGATGTCGACCACGCCGGCCAGCACGATGAGGTTGCGCGGCTCGCGCAGGGCCACTTTCTCGGCCAGTTGCACGGCCTCGTGCAACTGGTTCTGGCGGGCGTGCAGCAGGGCCAGTTCGAGCTGTGCCGGGCCCCAGTCCGGGGCGAGGGTCACGGCGCGGTTCAGCGCCTCGAAGGCCTTGGGAATGTTGGAGGCCTTCTCGGCCATGAGGCCGGCCAGCAGGAACACGCGCGGGTCGTTCGGAAGGGCCTTCTGCGCCTTGTTCAAGGTGAGCGCGGCCTGCTGGAGGTCACCGCGCGAGATCTGCTCGCGCGCGGTTTCGAGGTGTTGGCGATTGGGGTCGGTGGAGGTGGCGGTGGCGCTCATGTCTCGTGCAGAAAGTGGAGCGCCGGGCACGGGGCCCGGCGGCTGGGATATCGCGGGATTATCCCGGATTCGCCCCGGCCGCCCGGGGCCGGCCTCAGCGCGAACGTGACAGTTCGTCGCCAGCCGCGCGCACCAGCTCGCCCCCGTCGCCCGACAGTTCCCAGAACATCAGGCCGCGCAGCCCCGTGAGCCGCACGGCGCGTGCCTTCTCGCGCACCACCGGTTCGTCGTCGAAGGTCCAGAACGTGCTGCCGTCGAAGAGCCAGGCCGAGCGGGCCCAGGCGTCCCAGTGGCGCGTGAAGCCGGGCTTGGCGCGCACGGTCTTGAAGTCTTCGATGCCGGCTTCGAACGTGCCGGCGGGCAGGCCCGTGGCCGCCTGGTAGAGGCCGTCGCCCGCCGTGCCCACGCCGCTCCAGCCGCGCGAGTAGAGCGGTGCGCCCACCACGATCTTGCGAGGCGGCACGCCGGCCTGCAGGTAGCGGGCCACCGCCTCGGCCACCGAGAGTTCCTGCGCGCGGTCGGGGTCGCGCGGGCTGGGCGCGAGCGCGGCCTGGTGGTTGGTGCGGCTCTCCCAGGATCCGTGCAGGTCGTAGGCCATGAGGTTGATGAAATCCACCGTCTTCGCCACCGCGGCGAGGTCGAGCTTCGCGCTCTTCTGCGGCCCCGCGGGCGCGGCGATGGTCAGCCGCAGCGCGGGGTTGACCGCATCGAGCTGGCGGCGGAATTCCTGCAGCAGCAGCGTGAAGTTCGCGGTGTCCTCGGGCCGCACGGTGTTGCCGGGCGCACCTTCTGCGGCCGGGTATTCCCAGTCGATGTCGAAGCCGTCGAACACCCCGGCGCCCGCGCCGTTGCCTTCCGTCTCGCCGCCGATGCGGCCGCGGATGAAGAGATCGATGCACGATTTCGCGAGCGCGCTGCGCGATGCGGCCGTGAGGGCCGCGTCGGAGAACCACTTCGACCCGTTCCAGCCGCCCAGCGACACCAGCACCTTGAGCTGCGGGTGCTGGCGCTTGAGCACGCGCAATTGCTGGAAGTTGCCGCGCAGCGCCTGCGTGCCGTCCACCTCCGCGCCGTCCACGCTCTCCGCGGCGGTCCAGGGGCGCTGCACGTCCGCCCAGGCATCGCCGAGCTGGCAGCCGATGGGGCCGGTGCCGTCCGCCTGCGCGGGCTGCACGTTGCCGAAGGCGTAGTTCAGCGTGGTGAGGTAGGGCAGCGCGCCCTGGGTGGCCAGGCTCTTGGCGGTGTAGCCGCGCGCGTAGATGCCCCAGGACGTGAAGTACCCCACCACCTCGCGCGCGGGAAGCGTGCCGGCGGCATGGGCTGCGGCCGCGGAGGCCGGGCGCTGCCGGGCGTGCGGCGCGGCCGCCTCGCTCCAGGCAGGGGTGGCCATGAAGGCCAGGCAGGCGATGCCCAGTGTGCGGGTCCAGGGGGACGTCATGTGCGGTGCTCCTCTTCGGTGTGTAGGGCATCGCACTCTCGGCGGGGGGCACCGCCGCGTCAATGCAGCGCCATGCATGCAATGGTGAGGGTGGCGGTTTGGTGAGCCGCCCGGCCGCCGTCCCGCTTGCAGGCGATGCGGCAGTGCGGGGGATGTGCGCAGGGGCGCATGGCGGCCCGGGGGAATGCACGCTGCAGGGCAGGGCACCGCGGGTTGGCTGCAGCGGAAGTGTCACACGGCCGATTTAAGGTCGGCCTCCCGCTCCATCCACCAGACCCACCATGTTCCGACATCTCGGCGCCATCGGCGCACTTGCCCTGGCCCTGCTGCTGCCCGCCTGCGGCGGCAGCGATGGCGGCACCCGCGACATCCAGGTGCGCCTCATCGGGGAGCAGCGGGTGGCCAACACCCTGCAGGTGGACGGCACCCTGGTGGGCGGTCTCTCGGGCATCGACTTCGATCCCCGCGCCAACACCTGGGTGTTGCTGAGCGACGACCGCTCCGACAAGAACCCGGCGCGCTTCTATACCGCCCGCCTGCAATACGACCTGTCGTCCTTCGGGCCTGTGGAGTTCGTGCGCGGCACCGCGCTGCGGCAGGCCGATGGCGGCACCTACCCCGGCCGTTCCACCGCCGCCGCCGGCCAGACGGTGCCGGACCCGGAAGCCGTGCGCGTCGATCCGCGCGACGGCAGCCTGTGGTGGACCAGCGAGGGCGACCGCAACCTGGGCCTGGACCCCTTCGTGATGCATGCGGACGCGGGCGGCCGCGCCATCGCGGCGCTGCCCCTGCCGCCGGCTTTCAAGGTGTCGCCCACCGCGCAGACCGGCACGCGCAACAACGCCGCTTTCGAGGGGCTCACGCTGTCGGCCGACGGCGAAACCCTCTGGGCCGGCATGGAGGCGCCGCTCTACCAGGACGGCCCGCTGCCCACCCCCACGGCCGGCGCCACCGCGCGCCTGCTGCAGTACAGCCGCTCCGGGGCCGTGCTGCGGCAACTGGCCTACCCGCTCGACCCCATCCAGGGCACGCCGGCGCCAGGCAAGAACGGGGACAACGGCCTCTCGGAAATGCTGGCCGTGGACGGTGACCGCTTCCTCGTGCTGGAGCGCTCGGGGGTGCAGGGCAGCGACGACCGCTACCGCATGGACATCCGCCTCTATGAGGTGGACACGCGCGGCGCGAGCGACGTGGCCGGCATCGCGTCGCTCGCGTCGGCCCCGTTCACGCCGGTGCGCAAGCGCCTCGTGGCCCACCTCAACCGCCTGGGCCTGCCCACCGTGGACAACATCGAAGGCATGGCCTGGGGCCCCCGCCTCGCCAACGGCCGCCGCAGCCTCGTGCTGGTGTCCGACAACAACTTCAGCGACACCCAGGTCACCCAGTTCCTGGCGTTCGAGGTGGTGTCGGAATAGGCGCCCGTTCACCGCGCGGCAGGGGCGCTTCCGTTGCTCCATTTCATCGAGGCACTGCACCGCTCGCGATCCATGGGCCGCCTCCTCGCTTCCTCACCGTGTCGCGCTTTGACTGTGGCACCCGCCACTGGCCCTGCGCCACCCGTCTGAAGGCCGCGGAGCAGGCCATGCCAGCAAACGCCGTGGAGCGGGCTTTGCCCGGCCACCGGCGTTGTCCTCCTTCCACAGCGCGCAGCGCTGTGAGGGAAGGGGGAAGGCGCGAAGCGCCACAGGGGGTTGTCGCTTCCGTTCAGGCGAACACGCCCGCCGTGTCCTGCATGTGCGCCGACACCTCGCCCAGGTGGTGCAGGGTGTCGCCCCAGGCCATCTCCAGCTGCGTGAGCTTCTTGAAGTAGTGGCTGCCGATGTATTCGTCGGTCACGCCGATGCCGCCGTGCAGTTGCACCGATTGCTGGCCCACGAAGCGCATCGACTGCCCGAGCTGCACCTTGGCGCGAGCCAGGGCTCGGCGGCGCTCA
The DNA here is from genome assembly GCF_900112675.1 of Paracidovorax konjaci. Taxonomy (GTDB): domain Bacteria; phylum Pseudomonadota; class Gammaproteobacteria; order Burkholderiales; family Burkholderiaceae_C; genus Paracidovorax; species Paracidovorax konjaci. The sequence goes on from NZ_FOMQ01000012.1 coordinate 33,139, forward strand.
TCGGCCGGGGCACCGAGCTTGAGGCTGGCGTAGTAGCTCATCGAGCGGGCCAGCTCCAGCTGCATCTTCATGTCGGCCACGCGGTGGCGCAGCGCCTGGAAGCTCGCGATCGGCACGCCGAACTGCTTGCGCTGGTTCATGTAATCGACGGTTAGCGCGACGGTCTGCTCCATCACGCCCACGGCCTCGGCGCAGGCCGCGGCGATGCCGATGTCCACGGCCAGCTCCAGCGCGGCGAGGCCGTCTTCGGCCACCAGCGTGGCAGGCGCATCGGTGAGCTGCACCTCCGCCGCGCGGCTGCCGTCCTGCGTGAGGTAGCCGCGCGTGGCCACGCCCTGCGCGGTGCGCTCGACCAGGAAGAGCGCGATGCGGCCCTGCCACTGCGCCGGCACCAGGAAGGCATCGGCCCGGTCGCCCGCGGGTACTATGCTTTTGATAGCAGAGATCGTAATGTTTCCGGCGGCATCGGATGCTTTTGCCTCGCAGACATCCAGGCGGTAGCGCGCCTTGCGCTCCTGGTGGGCCAGCACCACCAGCGCCTCGCCGCTCGCGATGCGCGGCAGCCATTCGGCCTGCACGGCCTCGGGTGCGCACTGCGACAGCACGCCGGTGGCGATGAAGGTCTGCGCGAGCGGCTCCAGCACGATGCCGCGGCCCAGCTCCTCCATGGCCACCATCGCATCGACGGCGCCCTGGCCCAGGCCGCCCTGCGCCTCGGGCACGGTGAGCGCCGCGAGGCCCAGCTCCGCCAGCTCGCCGTACGCGGCGCGGTCGAACCCGCCCGCCGCCACGATGCCGCGGCGCCGCTCGAACGTGTAGCCCTTGTCCACCCAGCGCCGCACCGCGTCGCGCAGGGATTGCTGGTCGTCGGAAAAATCGAAATCCATGGTCGTCTCCAAAAGCCGATGGGCAGGGCGCTCGCGCCACCCCTCAAAGATCAGCGAAGCTCATGCCGGAACCCCCTCGCGGAGGGGGCCGGGGGGAGCAGTCCTGTCGCGCATCGCGCGGACCGTGCAGGGCGTCAGCCCAGCACGGTCTGCGCGACGATGTTCCGCTGCACTTCGTTGCTGCCGCCGTAGATCGTGGTCTTGCGCAGGTTGAAGTACGTGGACGCCAGCGGCGCGTTGGCCGCCGTGCCGCCCGGGAAGCCGCCGAGCGCGCCCAGGGCCGCATCGCCCTGCCAGCCCGCCTCCATGGCCTCCTCGATGAAGGGCAGCGCGTAGGGGCCGGCCGCGAGCATCATCAGTTCGGCATAGCGCTGCTGGATCTCGCTGCCGCGGATCTTGAGCAGGCCCGCGATGTCCAGCGAGTTCTTGCCCGACTTCTCGGCCGAGAGCACGCGCAGCACCAGCATCTCCAGCGCGACGATGTCCACCTCCAGCAGCGCGATCTGGTCGCGAAAGCGCAGGTCGTCCCACACGCCCTCGGCCTTGGCGATGCGCTTCAGGCGCTCCAGCTCGCGCTTGCTGCGGTTCACGTCGGCGATGTTGGTGCGCTCGTGGGAGAGCAGGTGCTTGGCGTAGGTCCAGCCCTTGTTCTCCTCGCCGATGAGGTTCTCGGCGGGCACTTCCACGTTGTCGAAGAAGACCTCGTTGACCTCGCATTCGCCGTCCAGCAGCTTGATGGGCCGCACGGTGACGCCGGGCGACTTCATGTCCAGCAGCAGGAACGAGATGCCGGTCTGGGGCTTGCCCTCGGTGCTGGTGCGCACGAGGTTGAACATCCAGTCGCCGTACTGGCCGAGGGTGGTCCAGGTCTTCTGGCCGTTGACGATGTATTTGTCGCCCCGGCGCTCGGCGCGCGTCTTGAGGCTGGCCAGGTCCGAGCCCGAGCCCGGTTCGCTGTAGCCCTGGCTCCACCAGACCTCGCCGCTCGCGATGCCCGGCAGGAAGCGCCGGTGCTGCTCGGGCGAGCCGAAGGCCATGATGACGGGCGCCACCATCACCGGGCCGAAGGGCACGATGCGCGGTGCGCCGGCCAGGGCGCATTCCTCCTCGAACAGGTGCTTCTGCACGGCGGTCCAGCCCGGGCCGCCGAATTCCTGGGGCCAGCCGAAGCCCAGCCAGCCCTTCTTGCCCAGGATCTTCGCCCAGCCCTGCAGATCGTCACGGGACAGGCGCAGCGCGTTGTGCACCTTGTGCGCGGTCTCGGGGGGCAGGTGGCTGCGGACCCATGCGCGAATCTCTTCGCGGAAGGCCTGCTCTTCGGGGGTGAATGCAAGGTCCATGCGGTGTCTCCGTAATAGGGGCGTGCGGGGCGGCCGGCCGGTGGCGCGCCATGCGGTCCGCCGGTTGTAGCACGGTCGTGCTTTTTATTCCTGTCCGGGGAGCGACACCCCGAGCTGCGCGCACAGCGAGGCCAGCGACTGGCGCAGCGCGGCCACTTCGGACTCCAGCGCGGCCACGCGTTCGGCCAGGGCCGGGTCGGCCGAGCGCGCCGCGGCGGGCGAGGGCGCCGCGGCCTGGGCCGCCTGCGCGGCCAGCTCGTCGGCCGAGAGCGGGCCGCAGAGCAGGTGCGTCCAGCGGGATTCGCGGGCGCCCGGGGCGCGCGGCAGCAACGCGACGAGCGGGCCCCCTTTCTCGTCGCTGCGCGATTGCAGCTCGTCCAGGAAGGCCTCGACCGAGGAGATGTCGGCGAAGCGGTGCCAGCGCTCGGCGTTGATGCGCAGCTCGCCGGCCGTCTGCGGGCCGCGCAGCATGAGCAGGCCCAGCAGGGCGGCGGATTGGTCGGGCACGCCGGCCGCGCGCGGGAAGTTGTGCTCCCAGCGCGTGGCGCGCTGGCCGCCGATCTCCACCACCATGGCGCGGTGGCGCAGGCTGTCCAGCGCTTCCTGGGCCTGTGCGTCCACGAGGGCCATCACCGGGTCGCGGCTCGACTTCTGGTTGCAGCCCGTGACCACGGCATTGAGCGTGAGCGGGTAGCTGTCGGGCACGGTGCGGGCCTTTTCCATCAGGGTGCCGAGCACGCGGGCTTCGGCGGGGGAGAGGGGGGTCAGTCGGGGATCGAAGGGCATGGCGGGCTCGGGGGGCTGTCGGGCGGGAGGGCGGGGAGGACGCGGCGATAATCCGCGCCCCATGAAGAACATCGTGATTTTGATCTCGGGCGGCGGCTCCAACATGGCGGCCATCGTCCGGGCGGCCCGTGCGCAGGACTGGGCCGGCCGCCACGGCGCGCAGGTGGCGGCCGTGCTGAGCAACAGGGCCGACGCGGCGGGCCTGGCCTGGGCGCGGCAGCAGGGCATCGCCACCGGCGCGCTCGACCACAAGGCCTACCCCTCGCGCGAGGCGTTCGACGAGGCGCTGGCGCAGCAGATCGACACGCACGCCCCCGCCCTGGTGGTGCTGGCGGGCTTCATGCGCATCCTCACGCCCGGCTTCGTGGCGCACTACGCGGGGCGCTTGGTGAACATCCACCCTTCGCTGCTGCCGGCCTTCCCCGGGCTGCACACCCACCAGCGCGCCATCGATGCGGGCTGCAAGGTGGCGGGCGCCACGGTGCACCTCGTCACCCCCGAACTGGACTCGGGCCCGATCCTCGCCCAGGGCGTGGTGCCCGTGCTGCCGGGCGACACGGCGGCGGACCTCTCCGCGCGCGTGCTGGCACAGGAGCACGCCATCTACCCTGCGGCGGTGCAGCAGTGGTTGCTATCGAATAAATAGCAAACTATCGAATGGATCCGGCGGCATGGAGGGGGTTTGGCTCTGAATGCGCGGGCAGCGGATTCACAGGGTGGAGACCACCTGCGCGGCCCCGCTGCCTTCCAGCAGGTCCTGCGACACCAGGGCCTGGTGCGAATCGGTCGGGTGCACCACCACGGCCCAGTGCCCGGCCCGCAGCGCCGAGCGCACGTGCGAGATCAGCCGGATGTGGTCCGGCCGCAGCGACACCAGCCCGCCGAACAGCAGCCCGAAGGTGGTCGCGAAGCCCACGATGGCGATGAACGCCAGCAGCGGGCTGCTGGCCACCATCGGCTGGCCGCCGCGCAGCAGCCAGGCATGGAACAGCACCCCCGCGACCGCGCCGGCCAGCCCGGTCACCACGTGCGAGCGGACGATGGTGCGCCAGATGCCCGCCTGCTCGGGCTCCAGCTGGCGGCCGAACAGGTCGCGCCGCGAGGCGCGCGCGTCCTGCGGGCCGAGCAGCCGCACCTGCGTGCGCTGCATGCCGGGCAGCCGCAGCGCGCGGCCGACCATGGCCTCGGCCTGGTCCCGCTCCGTGTAGATGCCGGCCACCTTGGTGAGCGATCTCTCGCCGAACATTCCCTGCATCAGATGGTCCACGTCAAGCTCCTTGTGTCGGGTTCGGCCCCGGAGGGGGCGAAGGCGCAGGCGCCGGGCGGTGCGGCGGCCGGGGAAACGGCGGCCGCTGCGCCGGCGCTGCGGATGTCCACAAGGTAGGTCCGGGGCCGTTCGCGGGCTGTAGGACGCATGCCGCGGGGCGCCGAAGCACGCGCCCTGCATGCGGGCAGGAAACCGCAGGCGCGGAGCGCCGGAATCGAGGCAGGGGACCCGAAGGCGCCGGCCTCCGCAGCTCGTCCACTGACGGGCTTCGCAGCACTGCGGAGGTCTGGCAACCGGTGCGCCCCGCCCGGCCAGCGCGACCGGGCGAGGCAGCCCGCGCGTCAGGCGAGGGCGCTGACGGCGCCGCTATGGCTGCTGCGGGTGTCCGCCCAGCCGCTGGCGGCGGACTCGTACTGCCGGCGCGCGAAGCCGGCGAGCTGCGCGAGATCGAGCCGCCCGCTGCCCTGCCGGCCGGTTCCGCCCTCGGTGCCGGACGAGGAAGACGACGAGGACGCAGACGCTGCCGACGCGCCGCTGGCCGAGGTCGCCGCGGCGTACTGGCTCGTCAGTTGCGCGATGAAGCTCTGCGCCTCGCTGTCGCTCACCTTCTTGTCGCCATCGGAGTCGATGGCATTGAAGAGGGCGGTGACGGCGTCGGTTTCGCTGCTGCCGCTGGTGCCGCCGCTGGCTGCGGCGATGGCCCCGGCCGCGCGCTCGGCGGCCGACACCGTGCCGTCCTCGTTGGTGTCCAGCGGGTCGTAGCTGGTGCTGTTGCCGGAAGACGCCGAGGCGTTCGCACCCTGCGCGCCACCCGCGCCGCCGGGCCCACCGGGGCCACCCGGCGGTGGCGGCGGCATCCCGCCCGCCATGCGCATGCCGCCGGCCCCGCCGGCCGACTCGCCCTGCGCGCCGTCCGAAGGCCGGCCCGCATCGAACTCGGCCTGCGAGAGCTTGCCGTCGCCGTCGCTGTCGAGCTGGCCGAACAGCTCGTCGCTGCTCGTGCCCGTGGCGCTGGCCGCGCCGCCGGACATCTTCTCCAGCAGCGACTGCAGCTCGGTCTGGCTCACGCTGCCGTCGCCGTCCTCGTCCACCTTGCCGAACAGGTCGTCGCCCGCCTGGCCGGTGGCCCCGCTCGCGGAGCCCGTGCCCCGGGCCTGTGCGAAGTCCATGGTCGAGCGCTGCGGCATGAGCGATTCGAGCGTCTTGCCCAGCTCCTGCGCGTTCAGGTTGCCGTCGCCATCGCTGTCGTACTGCGTCACGAGGTCGGTGGCGCTCTGGGCGGTGCCGTCGGCCCCGCCCTTCTTCGCCACCTTGTCGAGCAGGCCCTGCAATTCGGTGCCGCTCACGCCGCCGCTGCCGTCGCTGTCGAGCTTGGACAGCAGTTCCTCCGGGGAGGGGCCGCGGCGCTGGGGCTGCGTGCGCTGCATGGCCGCCGCGGAGGACCATGCGCTGCTGCCGACACTACTGATGGTCGTCATCGTCGTTCCTTTCGATTCCTGTTGGGTTGGCGGCCCCGGCAACCCCGCGCCGGGCCCCTGCGGGCGCGGTGGCCGGGTGCTGCGGCCTGCGGTGCATTCTTGGGGGCGCGGGTAACGGCGTTTTGTCCCGTTTGTACCGGCGCTGGTACAAGCGGCCGGTCCAAGGGCGGAACAGCCGGGCGAAAACCGCCCTGTTCGGCCGGACCAGGGGGGCGGGCGCTGCCTACACTCCGGCAGCGGCCCCTCGGCCATCCCTTCCGCTCCAGCCCGCACCTGCGTCCGCGCCATGCAAAACATCCTCGTGGTCGACGACGACGACGACATCACCGACCTGCTGACCCAGTACCTGGGCCGTTTCGGCTACGCTGCCCACGCCGCGCGCGACGGTGCCGCGATGCGCGCCCGCATGGCGGAGCGCTCCATGGACCTCGTGGTGCTGGACCTCATGCTGCCCGGCACCGACGGCATGGCCCTGGCGCGCGAGCTGCGCACCCGCTCCGCCGTGCCCATCATCATGCTCACCGCCCGCGCCGACGCCTACGACCGCGTGCTGGGCCTGGAACTGGGCGCCGACGACTACATGACCAAGCCCTTCGAGCCGCGCGAGCTGGTGGCGCGCATCCACAGCGTGCTGCGCCGTGCCGCCGCGCCGGTGCGCACCGCGCCGCCCGTGCCCGGCGGCGCGGCCGACGTGGTGCGGTTCGACGGCTGGTCGCTGCACAGCGTGGAGCGCCACCTCGTCACGCCGGACGGCGTGACCGTGCCGCTCTCCAACGCCGAATACCGCCTGCTGTGCACCTTCCTGCGCATGCCGCGCCGCGTGTGCAGCCGCGACCAGCTCATGGAGCACGCGCGCGGCCGGTCGATGGAATCCTTCGAGCGCAGCATCGACCTGCTGGTCTCGCGCCTGCGCCACAAGCTCTCCGACGATCCGCGCGCGCCGTCGCTCATCAAGACCGTGCGCGGCTCGGGCTACCTCTTCAACATCCAGACCGTGCAGGGCCTCGGGGCCCGCGCCTAGGGCATGCGCGCCGTGCCCGTACCGCTGCCGCCGGAGGGCGGCCCCGAGGGCGCGGCCCCTGCGCCGCCCGCGGGCCCGCGCTGGCGCGCCATCCTCGCGCGCTGCCTGCCCGACTCCCTCTTCGGCCGCCTTGCGCTGCTGCTGTTCGTGGCGGTGCTGTCGAGCCACGTGCTGGCGCTCACGCTGATGTTCGAGCTGCGCCCGGGCCCGCCGCCCGGCCCGGGGCCGGCCATGGCAGCGGGCCCCGGCGCGGGCATGGGCATGGGCCCTCCGGCATTCCAGGGGCCTGAGAGCGCGGCCATCTGGAACCCGCCGCCGCCACGCCCGCCGCACGGGGGCGGCTGGTGGCACCCGGGCCTGCTGCTGGACATCGGCGTGCGCCTGGCCGCGCTGATGCTGGCCGCCTGGTGGGGCGCGCGCTGGCTGGCCCAGCCGCTGGGCCGCCTGGCCACCGCCGCGCGCCAGCTCGGCGCGGACATCCAGCGCCCGCCGCTGCCCGAGGACGGCACGGCGGAATGCCGCGAAGCCAGCCGCGTCTTCAACCAGATGCAGGCGCGCATCCGGCGCCAGCTCTCCGAGCGCGACCGCTTCGTGGCGGCCGTCTCCCACGATCTGCGCACGCCGCTCACGCGCCTGCGGCTGCGCGCGGAATGCCTGGAGGCCGAGGCCGACCGCACCGCCTTCGCGCGCGACATCGCCGAGATGGACGCCATGATCACCGCCACGCTGGACCACCTGCGCGGCGTGGCCGGGGCCGAGCCGCTCGCGCCGCTGGACCTGCGCGCCCTGATCGACAGCCTGGTGGACGACGAGCAGGCCTGCGGCCACGACGTGGCGAGCACCGGCGACTGCCGCCCGTTGCCGGCCCGAGCCGGCGCGCTGCGCCGCTGCCTGGACAACCTCGTGGGCAACGCCGTGCGCTACGGCGGCGGCGCGGAGATCACGCTGGAGGACGGGCCCGACGCGGTGCGCATCCACGTGCGCGACCACGGGCCCGGCCTGCCCGCGGCGGAACTCGGCCGCGTGGTCGAACCCTTCTACCGCGTGGAGGCATCGCGCAACCGCCATTCCGGCGGCGTGGGGCTGGGCCTGTCCATCGCGAACGACATCGCCCAGCGGCACGGCGGAACCCTGGCGCTGGACAACGCGCCCGGCGGCGGCCTGCGGGCCACGCTGGTGCTGCCGCGCACGCCGGACGAAGGCGCCCGGGGCGCATGAGCGGCGGCCCCCGGCGTTGGGTGTAGTGCCTTGTTTGCTATCTAATTGATAGCTGAAAATCGAATGGATATCACGGCATGGGCCGCTTTTCTTCTCAAGCCCTGTCGGTGCCGATGAATTCGAAGCGCGGGCGCTCTCGCCCGTCGATCGCCACCGTTTCGGCGAACATGGCCGCGGGGCGCACCCACAGCCCGTGCTCGCCGTAGAGCGCCCGGTACACGGTCATCGGCTCCAGCGTTTCGCTGTGCCGCGCGGTGCCGACCACCTCGTAGAGCATGCCTTTGTAGTGCCGGTACAGGCCCGCCGGCGTTTCGGGCACGGGCGGCAGATCGCCATCGGGGTGCTGGGGAGAGTGCATGCGCGCATTGTGCGGGCGGGCCGGTGCGGCGGCGGGGATGGGACAATCCGCCCATGCACCCGAAAGCCCTTCTGGACGCCTGCGCCGAACTCGTCAGGCTCACACTCAACTTCGAACATCCCGCCGATGGCGTGGTCTCGCGCTTTTTCCGCGACCACCGCTCCTTCGGCCCGCGCGAGCGGGCCACGCTGGCCGAGACGGCCTACACCGTGCTGCGCAAGAAGCTGCTCTTCGAGCAGCTCGCACGCTCGGGCTCCGGCCCCCGGGAGCGGCGTCTCGCCATCCTCGGCTTCCACGGCCCGCGCGATTTCCTCAAGAGCGCACTCAACGACACCGAGAAGAGCTGGCTCGACCAGTGCGATTCGGTCGCCCCGGCCGACCTCCTGGAGCCGCACCGCCACAACCTGCCCGAATGGCTCGTGCAGCCGCTCAAGCAGCAGGTGGGGCAGGGCTTCTGGGCCCTGGCCGACAGCCTGTCGCAGGCCGCGCCGCTCGACCTGCGCGTGAACGACCTGAACGCCAAGCGCGCCGACGTGCAGAAGGAACTGGCCAAGGCCGGCATCCCTGCGGTTCCCACGCCGTACTCGCCCTGGGGCCTGCGCGTGGAAGGGAAGCCGGCGCTCACCAAGCTGGACGCCTTCGTGCGCGGCGCCATCGAGGTGCAGGACGAAGGCTCCCAGCTCCTCGCGCTGCTGCTGCAGGCCCGGCGCGGCGAGATGGTGGTGGATTTCTGCGCGGGCGCGGGCGGCAAGACGCTGGCCATCGGGGCCGCCATGCGCAGCACCGGGCGGCTCTACGCGTTCGACGTGTCGGCCCACCGCCTCGATGCGCTCAAGCCGCGCCTGGCGCGCAGCGGCCTCTCCAACGTGCACCCCGCCGCCATCGCGCACGAGCGCGACGAGCGCATCAAGCGCCTGGCCGGCAAGATCGACCGCGTGCTGGTCGATGCGCCGTGCTCGGGCCTGGGCACCCTGCGCCGCAACCCCGACCTGAAATGGCGCCAGTCGCCCCAGGGCGTGCAAGAGCTGGTCGCCAAGCAGACCGCCATCCTGGAGAGCGCGGCGCGCCTGCTCAAGCCGGGCGGCCGGCTGGTGTATGCCACCTGCAGCATCCTGCCCGAGGAAAACGAGGGCATCGCCGAGGCCTTCAGCGCCGCACACCCGGACTTCATCGCCGAGGACGTGGGCGGCCTGCTGGCCCAGCTCAAGGTGGAGAACCCCCAGCATCTGTGCAGCGGCGGCGCCAGCGGCACTGGCTATCTGCGCCTCTGGCCCCATCTGCACCGTACGGACGGCTTCTTCGCGGCCGTCTGGACCCGCAAGGACTGATTCCGCAGGCCCGCCGCGCCGCGCACCGCCAAGACACCGCGCGGGGCGCGGTTATGGGGCCCTTCCGGCGCGTTGCGCCTCCTAGAATCCGTGGAGCGGCCCGGGGTGCGGGCGGCCCCTCGTTTCCCTCCGCTTTCTGCCAAAGGCTTCCCCATGTACTTTCCCGACTGGCCCGTTCTCGATGCCGCCCTCGACTGGCTGGCCAACGGCCTGCTGGACCTGTCCTGGTGGCAGATCGTCCTCTACACGCTCGCGACCACGCACATCACCATCGCGGCCGTGACCATCTTCCTGCACCGCTCGCAGGCCCACCGCTCGGTGGACCTGGGCGCCGTGCCCTCGCATTTCTTCCGTTTCTGGCTCTGGATCGGCACCGGCATGGTCACCAGGGAATGGGTGGCGGTGCACCGCAAGCACCACGCGAAGTGCGAAACTCCCGACGATCCGCACAGCCCGCAGACCCGCGGCCTGGACACCGTGATGTGGCGCGGCGCCGAGCTGTACCGCAGCGAGGCCGGCAACGCCGAGACGGTCGCCAAGTTCGGCCACGGCACGCCGGACGACTGGGTCGAGCGCAACGTCTACAGCCGCTTCGCCTGGCAGGGCGTGGGGCTGATGCTCATCCTCAATGTGCTGCTCTTCGGTGCGCTGGGCGCCACCGTGTGGGCCGTGCAGATGCTCTGGATCCCGTTCTGGGCGGCCGGCGTGGTCAACGGCATCGGCCACTTCTGGGGCTACCGCAACTTCGAGGCGCAGGACGCCAGCACCAACCTCGTGCCCTGGGGCCTGGTGATCGGGGGCGAGGAACTGCACAACAACCACCACACCTACCCGACCTCGGCCAAGTTCTCCGTCAAGCCCTATGAATTCGACGTGGGCTGGCTCTACATCAGCGCGATGCGCCGGCTGGGCTGGGCCACGGTCAAGAAAATGCCGCCCAAGCTGCGCCTGGGTGCCGTCAGGCCGGTGGCGGACGAAGCCACGCTGGAGGCGCTCATCGCCAACCGCTACGAGGTCATGGCCGGCTACGCGCGGGGCGTGCGGCGCGCCTGCCGCGACGAGATCGCCGCGCTCAAGGCCCGCAATGCCGATGTGTCCGTGCTGCGCACCGCCCGCCGCTGGCTGCACCGCGATGCCGAGAAAGTGCCCGCACGTGCCCAGGCGCAGCTGGCCCGCGCGCGCGAGGCCCATCCGGTGCTCGACAAGATGGTCACCATGCGCGAGGAACTGCGCCAGCTCTGGATGAACACTTCCCAATCGCGCGAGCAGCTCACCGCCGACCTGCAGGCCTGGTGCCGCCGGGCCGAGGAGAGCGGCGTGGCGGCGCTGCGCGAGTTCTCGCTCAGGCTGCGGGCCGCGCAGGCCTGAAATCCGTGATGGGCTGCGCGCGCTCTCGTGGCGCGCGCACGGCCGCGACCGGGGACGGCCGCCGCCCGGTGCTGCTCAGGGGGCCGTCGTGGTCTCCGGGCCGTGCACCGAGTGCCGGGCCGCCGCACGCAGGCGTGCCATCTGGAGCAGCACACGCGCTGCACCCGAGAGGATCCGTCCCGCGTCCGCCAGGGTGTGCAGGAATTCGGCCACGCGCACGCCCAACTGCGACAGCACCGGCACGGGCTCCAGCAGCACGGCATGTGCCGTTTCGGTGCCAGGGTTGCACAGCTCGATCCATTCGGCCGGAGCGCCTTCGAGGCCGACGCGGCACTGTCCTGCGCCCAGCGAACCCAGTTCGGCCTGGGACACCATCACCTGGCCCCACACCGTCGGGCCGCCGCGCAGTGCGAGGCGGCCGCGCTCGACCGTCAGCGAGCCCCCGGGCGGCAGGCAGAACAGAACCTTCTCTCCAGGGCGCAGCGACAGGTGCGACGCCGTGGGCGTGCCAGGGTGCCCGGTCCGGGCATCGTGCAGGTGGGTGTTGGAGGGCATGGTGTTTCCTCAGGCAAGTGGAGCAGAACAGGCCTCCAAGGTTAGGGAGAACCCTGATGACAGGGCAGACACAGGGGCCCCGTGCTGTGAGTGGAACAGTGCAGATTTCCATGCCTCTGTTATGGTCCAGCACGGCGCTGCCTGTATCTGTCCGGGCGTTTTTGCCTCGGGCATGATGGTTCGCGCTCGCTCGGAGCGTTGCCGCTGCCCTTCTTCGTTTTCGCCGCATCCCGGTGTTCCGCCATGTCCGATTCCGTTGCCGAACCCTCTGCCGTGCCCGGCGCGCCCCCCGGGGGCCAGCCGCGTTATCGCCAACTGGCGGGCCTGTACGAGCAGGCCATCGCCGCGGGCAGCCTGCAGCCGGGCATGCGCCTGCCTTCCGTGCGCGAGCTGTGCCAGCGGCACGGCGTGAGCCTCACCACCGCGCTGCAGGTATTGCGGCACCTGGAAGCCCAGGGATTCGCACAGGCCCGCGAACGGGTGGGGTACTTTGCCGCGGTGCCGGGCCGCATCGCCTCGCTGCCGGCCGCACGCGAGCCGGAACTGCACGAACCGCTCTCGCCCGATCCCCAACTGTTCGCCGGTATCAACGAACGCATCTCGCTCTTTCTGGAAAAGGCCCGCCGCGCCGGGCCCCTGGTGCTGGATCTCGGCAGTGCCATGCCGGCGCCTGCGTTGTTCGATGCCGACGCGCTCAACCGGCTCGCCATCCGGCTGCTGCGAGAGCAGCCCGACATCCTGGTGTACGGACCTTCGGCGCCTTCCACCCATCCCGAGTTCCAGCGGGCCATGGCGCACCATGCGCTGAGCTTCGGCCTCAGCCTGGCTCCGGACGACATCGGTGCCACGCACGGCAATTCCGAGGCGGTGAACCTGGCCCTCGATGCGGTGGCGGAACCGGGCGACGTGATCGCCGTGGAGTCCCCCACCTTCTTCGGCATACTGCAGGCCATCGAAGTGCGCGGCCTGCGCGCTCTGGAGATACCCTGCAGCCCGCACACGGGCCTGTCGCTCGAGGCACTGGAACTGGCCGCCCGCAACGAGCCCCGGCTCAAGGCCGTGGTGGTGGTGCCCCACCTGCAGATGCCCCAGGGCAGCGTGATGCCCGACGCACACAAGGAACGGCTCGTCGCCCTCTGCGTGGAATACGGCCTGGCCCTCATCGAGGACGACATCTACCGGGAGTTTGTCGAGTCGCCCCAGCCGCTGCGGCCCGCCAAGGCCTGGGATCGGCCCGGCGACGCGGGGCAGGTGATCTACTGCGCCTCGCTCAGCAAGAGCTTCGCGCCCGGGTTGCGCCAGGGCTGGATGAGCGCGGGCCGCTGGCATGCGCGCGTGCAGATGCTCAAGTTCGCCCGCACGCGCAACATGCAGACCTGGTCGCAACTGCTGGCGGCCCGGACCGTCGGCTCTCCCGCCTACGAGCGCCACCTGCGCCGCATGCGCGGCCATCTGAAGGAGCAGCGCGAGCAATCGGCCCGTGCGGTGGCGAGGCATTTCCCCATGGGAACGCGGCTGAGCCTGCCGCCCGGGGGCATCAGCCTCTGGCTCGAACTGCCGGCGGGCCTGTCGTCCACGCGCCTGTACGACGAGGCGCTGGCGCAGGGAATCCGTGTCGCTCCCGGCCCCATGTTCTCGAACACCGGGCGCTACGAGCATTTCCTGCGGCTGAGCTGCGGCATGCCGTTCACGCCGGCCGTGGAGGAGGGCTACCGCATGCTCGGCGAGCTTCTCGCGCGCCAGCGCGATGGCGCGCGTGCGGCGCCCGGGTGCCTGCGCGCCGCGGCCTGAGGTCCAGGCGGCCCACGCGCCCTTTGCACCGGAAGAAGACCCGCGCATTGGCCTATGGCCTGGGGCGCATGCCGTCACCCCGGGTGGGCGAGTGCCGGCAGCCGTGCCCGATTCTTTGGCTTCTGCCGTGGAATTGCCGCGCCGGCGCACCTGAAGCGTCTGCCGTGCGGGCATGAAAAAGCCGCCCTCGGTGGGGCGGCTTCTTCGGGGAATTCGCGGAAGGGGCGCAGGCCTTACTTCAGCTTCATTTCCTTGTACTCGACGTGCTTGCGAGCCTTGGGGTCGAACTTGATGATCAACATCTTTTCAGGCATCGTCTTCTTGTTCTTGGTCGTGGTGTAGAAGTGGCCGGTTCCTGCGGTGGATTCCAGCTTGATCTTGTCGCGTCCGCCTTTGGTTGCCATGGTGCTACTCCTTAAGCTTGGCCGCGTGCACGCAGGTCGGCGAGCACGGAATCGATACCGTTCTTGTCGATCAGACGCAGGGCAGCGCTGGAAACACGCAGGCGCACCCAGCGGTTTTCGCTCTCGACCCAGAAACGGCGGTATTGCAGGTTCGGGAGGAACCGGCGCTTGGTTTTGTTGTTGGCGTGGGAAACGTTGTTCCCGACCATGGGCTTCTTGCCCGTTACGTCGCAGACGCGTGCCATGAGGACACTCCGATTTTTCAATTACAGCCGCTGGACATGCACGCTCCGCGTGATTGCGGAGCCTGCCCTGCGGCCTCACCTCGCCAGATAGGGTGGCGGTAGCCCGGGGGTATCTGCTGCCCTGGTGAGCCCTTTGGGGGCGGCGCACTCCGGAAAAAACCGGGGTGCAAGGTGCAGCAAAGCCGCGCATTATAGCCCGGCCCGGGAATGCGTCCAGCCCCTTCGTGATCAGATCACGCTTTCCTGCTCCAGGAAGCGCTGCGCGTCCAGGGCGGCCATGCAGCCCGTGCCTGCGCTGGTGATGGCCTGGCGGTACACATGGTCCTGCACGTCGCCGGCGGCGAACACTCCAGGCACGCTGGTCTGCGTGGCGAAGCCCTTGAGCCCGCCCTGCGTCACGATGTAGCCGTTCTCGGTGGCGAGCTGCCCTTCGAAGATGCCGGTGTTGGGCGAATGGCCGATGGCGATGAAACACCCCTGCAGGGCGATCTCTTCGGTGCTGCCGTCCTGGGTGCTCTTGATGCGGATGCCCGTCACGCCGCCGTCGTTGCCCAGCACTTCGTCGAGCGTATGGAACACCTTGAGTTCGATCTTGCCCGAAGCGACCTTGTCGTTGAGCTTGTCCACGAGGATGGGCTCGGCCTTGAACTTGTCACGCCGGTGCACGAGGGTCACCTTGCGGGCGATGTTGGACAGGTACAGCGCCTCTTCCACGGCGGTGTTGCCGCCGCCCACCACGCACACGTCCTGCTCGCGGTAGAAGAAGCCGTCGCAGGTCGCGCAGCCCGAGACTCCGCGGCCCATGAAGGCCTCCTCGGAGGGCAGGCCCAGGTACTTGGCCGAGGCGCCGGTGGCGATGATGAGTGCATCGCAGGTGTAGGTGCCGCTGTCGCCCGTGAGCGTGAAGGGGCGCTTGGACAGGTCCACCTGGTTGATGTGGTCGAACACCACCTGCGTCTTGAAGCGTTCGGCATGTTCCAGGAAGCGCTGCATCAGGTCCGGGCCCTGCACGCCGTGCACGTCTGCGGGCCAGTTGTCCACCTCGGTCGTCGTCATCAACTGGCCGCCCTGGGCAATGCCCGTGATCAGGACGGGATTCAGGTTAGCGCGCGCGGCGTACACGGCGGCCGTATAACCGGCGGGGCCGGAACCCAGGATCAGGACTTTGGCGTGTTGCGTAGTGGACATGGTGAAAGGTAAGAGTTTGTGCCGCGGCGCGGCAGGCGCACTCCGCAGATGCGGGCAGCCCGGCGAGTATCCATCCGGGGCCGCGCCACGCGGGTGCGGGGTTTTCAATCGCGCCGATTGTAAGAAGCCACCAGAAACCGGCGGGTTGCGGGGACACCGGGCGGGGGCGGGTCCACCATGCGCAGCGTGGTGCATGGGGTAAGCTTGCCGCGCTCTTCGACCTATGACGTACTCCCTCAATACCCTCAATGCTTCTGCCGGGGGCAAATCGGCGCCGCGCAGCATGGCGGCACGCTTCGGCCATGAAATCGGCCTGGTGCTCGGACTGCTGGCGCTCATCTTCTGGCTGCTGGCCCTGGCAAGCTACTCGGCGCAGGATGCCGCCTGGTCCACTTCGGGTGCCCACGAAGGGCGGCTGATGGCCAACTGGGCGGGGCGCCTGGGCGCCTGGCTGGCCGACAGCAGTTATTTCGCACTCGGCTTTTCCGTCTGGTGGTGCGTGGCGGCCGGTGTGCGCGCCTGGATCGCATCACTCGCGCGCTGGATGCGCGGCGGCGAGGCCGCCACGCCGGGGCAGAGCGTGCTGGCGCGCCGCCTCATGTTCTGGTTCGGCCTGGCATTGCTGCTGTGCGCCAGCACCGCACTGGAATGGTCGCGCCTCTACCGCCTGGAGCCGCTGCTGCCGGGCCATGCGGGCGGCGTGCTCGGCTACCTTACGGGACCTGCGGGCGTGAAGTGGCTGGGGTTCACCGGCTCCGGCCTGGTGGCGATCATCGCTGTCGTGGCCGGGGCTGCACTCGTATTCCGCTTTTCCTGGGGCCAGTTGGCCGAACGGCTGGGTGGCCGCATCGACGCGCTGGTGCAGGGCGGCCGCGCCCGGCGCGAGAAGGCGCGTGATCTGGCTGCGGGCAAGCGTGCGGCCCGTGAGCGTGAAGAAGTGGTGCAGGAAGAGCGCCATGAGATCCAGGAGCACCACCCGCAGCCCGTGCAGATCATCGAGCCGGTGCTGGCCGCCGATGCGCCGCCCAGCGCCCGCGTGGTGAAGGAGCGGCAGAAGCCGCTGTTCACGGAGATGCCCGACAGCCGCCTGCCGCAGGTCGACCTGCTCGACGGTGCCCAGGCGCGGCAGGAGACGGTGGCTCCCGAGACGCTCGAGATGACCAGCCGGCTCATCGAGAAGAAGCTCAAGGACTTCGGCGTGGAAGTGCGTGTCGTCGCCGCCATGCCGGGGCCGGTGATCACCCGCTACGAGATCGAACCCGCCACGGGGGTGAAGGGCTCGCAGGTGGTCAATCTCGCCAAGGACCTGGCGCGCTCGCTCTCGCTCGTCTCCATCCGCGTGATCGAGACCATCCCGGGCAAGAACTACATGGCGCTGGAGTTGCCCAACGCCAAGCGCCAGTCGATCCGGCTGTCGGAGATCCTCGGCTCCCAGATCTACCACGATGCCAAGAGCATGCTCACCATGGGCCTGGGCAAGGACATCGTGGGCAATCCGGTGGTGGCGGACCTCGCCAAGATGCCCCATGTGCTGGTGGCGGGAACCACGGGTTCGGGCAAGTCGGTGGGGATCAACGCGATGATCCTCTCGCTGCTCTACAAGGCCGAGGCGCGCGACGTGCGCCTGCTGATGATCGACCCCAAGATGCTGGAAATGTCGGTCTACGAAGGTATCCCGCATCTGCTGGCGCCGGTGGTCACCGATATGAAGCAGGCTGCGCACGGCCTCAACTGGTGCGTGGCCGAGATGGAGCGCCGCTACAAGCTCATGTCCAAGCTGGGCGTGCGCAATCTCGCGGGCTACAACGTAAAGATCGACGACGCCAAGGCGCGCGAGGAATTCATCTACAACCCGTTCAGCCTGACGCCGGAAGAGCCCGAGCCTCTGCAGCGGCTGCCGCACATCGTCGTGATCATCGACGAACTGGCCGACCTCATGATGGTGGTGGGCAAGAAGATCGAAGAGCTGATCGCCCGGCTGGCCCAGAAGGCGCGCGCCGCAGGTATCCACCTCATCCTGGCCACGCAGCGGCCGAGCGTGGACGTGATCACCGGCCTGATCAAGGCCAACATCCCGACCCGGATCGCCTTTTCGGTCGGCTCCAAGATCGACAGCCGCACCATCCTGGACCAGATGGGCGCCGAGGCGCTGCTGGGCATGGGCGACATGCTCTACATGGCCAGCGGCACCGGACTGCCCATCCGCGTGCATGGTGCTTTCGTCTCCGATGAAGAGGTCCACCGCGTGGTGAGCTATCTGAAGTCCCAGGGCGAGCCCGACTACATCGAGGGCGTGCTCGAAGGCGGGACGGTCGATGGCGACGATGGGCCGCTCGGCGAGGGAGGGGGGGGTGAAGGCGGCGAAAAGGACCCCATGTACGACCAGGCGGTGGAAGTGGTGCTCAAGGACCGCAAGGCCAGCATCTCGTATGTGCAGCGCAAGCTGCGCATCGGCTACAACCGGTCCGCCCGCCTGCTGGAAGACATGGAAACGGCGGGCCTCGTGAGTGCGCTCACGGCCAGCGGCCAGCGCGAAGTGCTGGTTCCGCACCGCGGCGAATGACCGCGGTGCGCCGGTCCCCGACGACAAGGATGGAATGATGAAACACTGGTTTGCTATTGTTTTGATAGCTGCGGGCGTCCAGAATGCAGCGGCAGACGGCATGAAGAGCCTGGAATCCTTCATGAAGGGCGCCCAGGCCGGGCGCGCGGATTTCACCCAGACGGTGACTTCGCCACCCAAGGAGGGGCAGGCCGCACGCACCAAGACCTCCAGCGGCACCTTCGAATTCCACCGGCCCGGGCGCTTCAGGTTTGCCTACGTGAAGCCGTTCGAGCAGACGATCGTGGCGGACGGCAAGACGCTGTGGCTCTACGATGCGGACCTGAACCAGGTCACGCAGCGTGCGCAGTCGCAGGCCTTGGGCACCACGCCAGCGGCCCTGCTGGCGTCCTCGCCCGATCTGCAGGCGCTGCGCAAGGATTTCACGCTCGAATCCGCCCCCGATCAGGAGGGGCTGCAGTGGGTGCAGGCCACGCCCCGCGCCAAGGATGGCCAGCTCAAGAGCGTGCGCGTGGGCTTCCAGGGGGATCAACTGGCAGCGCTGGACATCCTCGACAGCTTTGGCCAGCGCTCGGTGATCCGGTTCAACAACCTGCAGGCCAGCGCTTCGCTCCCGGCCTCCACCTTCGAATTCAAGCCGCCACCGGGCGCGGACGTGGTGCGGCAGTAGCCTGTGCCGTGAAGTGCCCGCCTTACCGGGCGAGCCACAGCAGCGCCAGGCCGACGACCGCCGGCACGGACTGGATGAACAGGATCTTGCGGGCTGCGGTGGCGGCCCCATAGAGCCCGGCCACCAGGACGCACAGCAGGAAGAAGGTCATGACCGCGCGGCCATGCGGGCCGCCGAGCCACAGGCCCCAGAAAAGCCCTGCGGCCAGGAATCCGTTGTAGAGGCCCTGGTTTGCGGCCAGTACCTTGGTGGCTGCTGCCCGCTCCGGGGTCTGCCGGAAGGCCCGCAGGCCGGCGGGCTTCTCCCAGAGGAACATTTCCAGCACGAGGATGTAGACGTGCAGCACGGCGATCAAAGCGACGACGGCTTGGGCGGCAAAAGACATGGGCGGGTTCCTCCAGGCAGACCGATGGATTGTTGGATGGGTTGCGGCCGGTCGCTGGCCGCCGCGCATTGTGCGCGACTCGACCGCAGCGGCGCGACACATGGCGGACAGGCCCGGGGCCGGGGGGAAGGGGGCTGGTCTGCCGGGCAAAGGCACCGCGGCGCGGATCGCCTGCTTCGGCGCTGTCTCAGGTCACCCGCCGGGCCAGCGTCGAGGCCACCTGCTGGCGCAACGCGGGAAGCACTTCTTCGGCAAACCACGGATTGCGCTTCAGCCACCCGTTGTTCCGCGGGCTGGGGTGCGGCAGCAGCCAGAACCGCGGGGCGTTCCGGCGCCAGTGCCGTACGCCATCCGTCAGGGAGAGTGCCGGCGTCCCGGGTCGGTGCCAGGCTGCGGCATGGGCCCCCAGCACGATGGTGAGTTCGATGCCCGGCAGATTCTCCAGCAGCGGGGCCCGCCAGGTGACCGCGCATTCGGGGCGGGGTGGCAGATCGCCCGAGCGCCCCGTGCCGGGGTAGCAGAAGCCCATGGGCACGATCGCGATGCGCTCGGCGTCGTAGAACGTGGCCCGGTCCACGCCCATCCATTCGCGCAGCCGTTCGCCGCTGGCGTCGTCGAAAGGAATGCCGCTGGCGTGCACCTTCCGCCCCGGTGCCTGCCCCGCCACGAGGATCCGCGCGCCGGCCGCGGCCTGGAGCACGGGACGGGGTCCGAGGGGCAGAGAGGGCGCGCAGAGCGTGCAATGCCGGATGCGGTCGAGCAGGATGGGCAGATCAGACATCGGAGGGGCGAGAACGGAAAAGTCTGGAAGCTTCGTGCAGGGCCGGGCGTGGAGGATGCCCCGGTTTGGTGCAGGATAACGGCGGCAGGAATAATGGACAGCTAGCTGCCTTGTTCCCTGCACGGTGGTCTGGCCGGGCCGGGTCCGCGGCCCGGGTTTCACTGCTGTACACCTCCACTCCCACCTTCTCACACTGCTGCCCATGGCCGATCTGTTCTCCGCATCCCCCGCTGCTCCTCTGGCCGAAGCCTTGCGTCCGGCCAGCCTGGATGAGGTGATCGGGCAGTCGCACCTCATCGGACCCGGAAAGCCACTGCGGCTCGCCTTCGAGTCCGGCAAGCCGCATTCGATGATTCTCTGGGGGCCGCCGGGGGTGGGCAAGACCACGCTGGCGCGGCTCACCGCACGTGCTTTCGGCTACGAGTTCATCGCTCTGTCGGCGGTTTTCTCGGGCGTGAAGGAAATCCGCGCTTCGATGGAACAGGCCGAGCACAACCTGGCGCTCGGAAAAAAGACCATTCTGTTCGTGGACGAGATCCACCGTTTCAACAAGAGCCAGCAGGATGGGTTGTTGCCCTTCGTGGAGTCCGGGCTCGTGACCTTTGTCGGGGCCACGACGGAGAATCCGTCCTTCGAGGTCAATTCCGCGTTGCTTTCCCGTGCGCAGGTCTACGTGCTGCAAGCGCTGGACGAGGACGAACTGCGGCAGCTCGTGGAGCGCGCGCAAACCAAGGTGCTCACGCACCTGGAGCTGGATGCCGCGGCCGTGAGCACCCTGGTGGGCTATGCCGACGGCGATGCGCGCCGGCTGCTCAACCTGGTGGAGCAGACCGACACGGCAGCGCAGGCGGCCGGGGTGGCGAAGGTCGACGCCGCATTCCTGCAAAGCGCGCTCACGCTCAATGCACGGCGGTTCGACAAGGGGGGCGACCATTTCTACGACCAGATCTCTGCGCTGCACAAATCCGTGCGCGGCTCCCATCCCGATGCGGCACTCTATTGGCTCTGCCGCATGCTCGACGGCGGTGCAGATGCCAAGTACCTTTCGCGCCGCATCGTCCGCATGGCCTGGGAAGACATCGGGCTGGCCGACCCCCGCGCCTTGCAGATCGCCAACGATGCGGCTTCCACGTACGAGCGGCTGGGATCGCCGGAAGGAGAGCTCGCCCTGGCGCAGGCGGTGATCTACCTGGCCGCCGCACCCAAGAGCAATGCCGGATACATGGCCTACAACCAGGCCAAGGCCCATATCAAGAAAGACAAATCCCGGGAAGTGCCAGTGCATCTGCGCAATGCACCGACCCGGCTCATGAAGGAACTGGGTCATGGGAAGGCCTACCGTTACGCCCATGACGAGCCAGAGGGTTACGCGGCGGGCGAAACCTACCTGCCCGAAGGGATGGCCGAACCTGGCTGGTATGCGCCCGTGCCGCGCGGGCTCGAAGCCAAAATCGCCGAAAAGCTCGCCCACCTTCGGCGGCTGGACGCTGCGGCGCACGGTGACGGCAGCGATCCGCTGTCCGCTGACGACTGACCGGCATTCCCCGGGCATCCGGCCGCTGCAATGGCCATGCCGCAGCCGCATCGGATCAGTCTTCCTAATGGCGCCCATGCGCTGCTGATGGCAACGAAATCCTCGGGAAAACCCCGTCGGGCCATGGTAAGGCGGGCGCAATGCATCTGGCTACAATCCCGCACCAAACCCGCGTGGCACCCGTCCTGGCGGGTTTTTTGCTACATGGCAATCGGGCCCATAAGGCTGAACCGATTCCCGGCCCGGTACGGGTGGGACGTCACAAACGAAGGACTTTTTTTATGGACATTTTGCTGCAGCAGATCATCAACGGTCTGGTCCTCGGCAGCATGTACGCCTTGATAGCCCTGGGCTATACGATGGTGTACGGCATCATTCAACTGATCAATTTCGCCCACGGGGAAGTGCTGATGATCGGCGCTCTCACCAGTTGGAGCTGCATCGGCCTGATGCAAGAGGCCATGCCCGGGGCGCCGGGCTGGTTGATCCTTTTGCTGGCCACCGTCATTGCCTGCGTGGTCGCCGCCGCGCTCAACTTCGTCATCGAGAAAGTGGCCTACCGGCCGCTGCGCAGCAGCCCTCGCCTGGCGCCCCTGATCACCGCCATCGGCATGTCCATCCTGCTGCAGACGCTGGCGATGATCATCTGGAAGCCCAACTACAAGCCGTATCCCACGCTGCTGCCCACCACGCCCTTCCAACTCGGCGGCGCGGTGATCACGTCCACGCAAGTGCTGATCCTGGCCGTCACGGCCATCGCGCTGGCCTCGCTGGTCTACCTGGTCAACTACACGAAACTGGGCCGCGCCATGCGCGCCACCGCGGAAAACCCGCGCGTCGCCGCGCTGATGGGCGTGAAGCCCGACATGGTGATTTCCGCCACGTTCATCATCGGCGCGGTACTGGCCGCCATCGCCGGCATCATGTATGCGTCCAACTACGGCACCGCCCAGCACACCATGGGCTTCCTGCCGGGGCTCAAGGCTTTCACGGCGGCCGTCTTCGGCGGCATCGGCAACCTGGCCGGCGCGGTGGTGGGCGGCATCCTGCTTGGCCTCATCGAAGCCATCGGCTCCGGCTACATCGGCACCCTCACGGGGGGCCTGCTGGGCAGCCACTACACCGACATCTTCGCTTTCATCGTGCTCATCATTGTCCTGACGCTGCGCCCCTCGGGCCTGCTGGGCGAGCGTGTGGCGGACCGTGCCTGAGGAGAGCACATCATGAAGAACAACAAAGCCCAATGGATCGTCGGCGCCATCGCGCTGCTGGTGCTGCCGCTGATCCTGCAATTCTTCGGCAACGCCTGGGTGCGCATCGCCGACCTCGCACTGCTCTATGTGATGCTGGCCCTCGGGCTGAACATCGTGGTCGGCTATGCCGGCCTGCTGG
Source organism: Paracidovorax konjaci (assembly GCF_900112675.1). GTDB lineage: Bacteria > Pseudomonadota > Gammaproteobacteria > Burkholderiales > Burkholderiaceae_C > Paracidovorax > Paracidovorax konjaci. Next base: position 55,698 of record NZ_FOMQ01000012.1, read on the forward strand.
ACCTGGGGTACGTGGCCTTCTACGCCGTGGGCGCCTATCTGTTCGGCCTCATGGCATCGCCCCACCTGTCCGACACCTTCGCGAGCTTCGCGGCCATGTTCCCCAACGGCCTGCATACCTCGCTGTGGCTCGTGATACCGCTGGCCGCGCTGGTCGCCGCGATCTTCGGCGCGTTGCTGGGGGCTCCCACCCTGAAGCTGCGCGGTGACTACCTCGCCATCGTGACGCTGGGCTTCGGCGAGATCATCCGCATCTTCCTGAACAACCTCGACCACCCCGTCAACCTGACCAACGGCCCCAAGGGCATCGGCCAGATCGACTCGGTCAAGGTGTTCGGCCTCGACCTCGGCCGGCGCCTGGAGGTGTTCGGCTACGACATCAACTCCGTCACGCTCTACTACTACCTGTTCCTGGTGCTGGTCATCCTGAGCGTCATCATCTGCTACCGCCTGCAGGACTCTCGCATCGGCCGCGCCTGGATGGCCATCCGCGAAGACGAAATCGCCGCCAAGGCCATGGGCATCAACACCCGCAACCTGAAGCTGCTGGCCTTCGGCATGGGCGCTTCCTTCGGCGGCGTGTCCGGTGCCATGTTCGGCGCATTCCAGGGCTTCGTGTCGCCCGAATCGTTCAGCCTGATGGAGTCGGTGATGATCGTCGCGATGGTGGTGCTGGGCGGCATCGGCCACATCCCTGGCGTGATCCTGGGTGCCGTGCTGCTGTCCGCCCTGCCGGAAGTGCTGCGCTACGTGGCGGGTCCGCTGCAGGCCATGACGGATGGCCGCCTGGACTCCGCCATCCTGCGCCAGCTGCTGATCGCGCTGGCCATGATCATCATCATGCTGCTGCGCCCGCGGGGCCTCTGGCCTTCGCCTGAACACGGCAAGAGCTTGGTGCAGAAGTCCTGAGAACACCCTTCGAGAGCAATGAACATGGCAGAAACAACCAACGAAGTGGTGCTGAAGGTCGCCGGAATTTCCAAGCGTTTCGGGGGGCTGCAAGCCCTCTCCGATGTCGGCATCACCATCGGCCGCGGCCAGGTGTACGGCCTGATCGGGCCCAATGGCGCCGGCAAGACCACTTTCTTCAACGTCATCACGGGGCTCTATACCCCCGACAGCGGGACCTTCGAGCTGGCCGGCCGGCCTTATGAACCCACGGCGGTGCACGAGGTCGCCAAGGCCGGGATCGCCCGCACTTTCCAGAACATCCGCCTCTTCGCCGAAATGACGGCGATCGAGAACGTGATGGTGGGGCGCCACATCCGCACCAAGTCCGGCCTGGTCGGCGCGGTGTTCCGCACCAAGGGCTTCAAGGAGGAAGAGGCTGCGATCGCCAAGCGGGCCCAGGAACTGCTGGACTACGTCGGCATCGGCAAATATGCCGATTTCAAGGCGCGCACGCTGTCCTACGGCGACCAGCGCCGCCTGGAGATCGCCCGTGCCCTGGCCACCGATCCGCAGCTGATCGCGCTCGACGAGCCGGCCGCCGGCATGAACGCGACCGAGAAAGTGCAGCTGCGCGAACTGATCGACCGCATCCGCAAGGACAACCGCACCATCCTGCTCATCGAGCACGATGTGAAGCTGGTGATGGGCCTGTGCGACCGCGTGACCGTGCTCGACTACGGCAAGCAGATCGCCGAAGGCACGCCTGCCGATGTGCAGAGAAATGAAAAAGTGATTGAGGCCTACCTGGGCACCGGAGGACACTGAGCATGGCCGAGAAATCCAACAACGTACTGCTGTCCGTCAAGGGCCTGAAAGTGGCCTACGGCGGCATCCAGGCCGTGAAGGGCGTGGACTTCGAAGTGCGAGAGGGCGAGCTGGTCTCGCTCATCGGCTCCAACGGCGCCGGCAAGACCACGACGATGAAGGCCATCACCGGCACGCTGGCGATGAACGACGGCGACATCGAATACCTGGGCGAGAGCATCCGGGGCAAGGGCGCCTGGGACCTCGTGAAGAAGGGGCTGGTGATGGTGCCCGAAGGCCGGGGCGTGTTCGCGCGCATGACCATCACCGAGAACCTGCTGATGGGCGCCTATACGCGCAACGACAAGGCGGGAATCGATGCCGACGTCGAGAAGATGTTCAACATTTTCCCGCGCCTGCGCGAACGCAAGGACCAGCTCGCGGGCACCATGTCCGGCGGGGAGCAGCAGATGCTCGCGATGGGCCGCGCGCTCATGAGCCAGCCCAAGGTGCTGCTGCTGGACGAGCCGTCCATGGGTCTGTCGCCCATCATGGTGGACAAGATCTTCGAGGTCGTGCGCGATGTCTATGCGCTGGGCGTGACCGTCGTCCTGGTGGAGCAGAACGCCAGCCGGGCCCTGGCGCTCGCAGACCGTGGCTATGTGATGGAGTCCGGCCTCATCACCATGACGGGGCCGGGATCGCAACTGCTGAACGACCCGCGTGTGCGGGCCGCCTACCTGGGCGAATGACCGGCGGGGCGGTCTTTTCGAAAGCCCGCTGACCGAACGCCAAGACAAAGGCCCCTCTCGAGGGGCCTTTGTGCTTTCGAGGCGCGGCCTGTCGGGAGCGCGCCGTGCCCGGGCTCAGTAGCGGTATTGCAGGCCCACCGTGGTCATGTCCGCATCCGACTTGCCGTCGGCGAAGTGCAGGCGATGGCGCTCCCACTCCAGCACCGCGGCCCACTGCGGATTGAACGCCCACCGCACGCCGCCGCCGTAGGACAGGCCGAAACCGTTGTCCTTGCCGGTGGCCACCCCGAAGCCGGGGTTGCCCGACGTCCGCGTGCGGCCATAGGTCGTACCGACCTTGCCGAAGACGTCGAACTGCTCGCCCAGCGGAGCGCGCCCCACCAAACTGAGGTTCAGGCCCTGGGCCTTGGTTTCTCCCCCGATGCGGCTGGCATTGCCGAAGTTGAGGTAGCTGAATTCGACGCCGAAATTGGGGTTGAAATAACCCCCCGTGGAGAGTTTCCAGGCGGTGTCGTTGTCATCGAAATTGAAGTTGCCGGTGCCGCTGCGCAGGTCGTACTTGGATTGCCCGCCGCTCAAGCCGATGTACCCCTGCTGGGTGCTGGGAATGAACGAGTTGCCCTGCCGGGCCGTCTGGGCCTGCACTGCCATGGAGCCGCAGGCCAGCGCGATGGCGCAGGAGAAAAGCCGGAGGGAGCGTGTAGATGTGTGCATGGAAGATCCTTTGGGATGTCAGGCCTTGCGATGTCGAAGAAGTCACTGGGGTGGGGCGTCGGCCCGTCAGCGCCGTGCCATTCCATTGGAAGCCGCGAGGTTGCCGGGGTTTGTGGGGGCTCGCATCCGTTGCCTGTGGGATTTTTCCGACAGGAGTGGGGCCGGCCTCCTTCAATGTGCGGGATCTGCAGGCATGTCGAGGGATCGGGCGCTGCCTGCATCGGCGCGGTTAAACTCGCGCCTTTCTTGAAACCGTCATCTTTTCGTCACAAACCCGGCAGTGCCGTTTGTGGCGCATGCCTGTCAGCAGACCAGGAGTCTCCCCCATGTTGTTTGGAAAGCTGTTGCCCCGCGAGGGCAATTTTTTCGAGATGTTCAACCAGCACGCGGACCGCATCGTGGAGGCGGCCCGCGCTTTCTCTCAGCTGGTGGCCAACTACAACGATCCCCATCTGCGTGACAAGTACAACCAGGACGTCGACAACGCCGAGCGCGCTGCCGACCGCGTCACCCACGACGTGAACCGCGCGTTGCACAAGACATTCATCACCCCGATCGACCGCGAACAGATCCATTCGCTGATCAACACCATGGATGACGTGGCGGACCTCATCCAGGATTCGGCCGAAACGATGGCGCTCTACGACGTGCGCCACATGACGGACGAGATCTCGCGCCTGACGGACCTCAGCCTCAAGTGCTGCGAGCGTGTGCGCGACGCCATCAAGATGCTCGACAAGATCGCCGACCCGGCCGTGGCCGAGGCCGCCATCAAGACCTGCGAGGAAATCGATCGGCTGGAAGGGGATGCCGACCGCGTGATGCGCAGCGCCATGAGCAAGCTCTTCCGTGAAGAGCCGGATGTGCGCGAGGTGCTCAAGCTCAAGGCCATCTACGAGCTGTTGGAAACCATCACCGACAAGTGCGAAGACGTGGCCAACCACATCGAGGGCATCATCCTCGAGAACTCCTGATCCGCCGGCGGACGCAAGCTCGAAAAAGCATGGAAACCGTACAAACCGCCCTGTGGGTCGTCGTTCTCCTGGTCGCGCTGGCCATCCTGTTCGATTTCATGAACGGGTTCCACGACGCCGCCAATTCCATCGCGACCGTCGTCTCCACCGGGGTGCTCAAGCCCACGCAGGCCGTCGTCTTCGCCGCGTTCTTCAACTTCGTGGCCATCTTCGTCTTCCATCTGAGCGTCGCCGCGACGATCGGCAAGGGGATCGTGCAGCCGGGTGTGGTCGATACCCACGTGATCTTCGGCGCTCTCGTCGGCGCCATCACCTGGAACGTCATCACCTGGTACTACGGCATCCCCAGCAGCTCCTCGCATGCCTTGATCGGCGGCATCGTCGGTGCGGTGATCGCCAAGGCGGGCGCGGGCGCGCTCATTTCGTCGGGCATCCTGAAGACCGTGGCGTTCATCTTCATATCGCCGCTGCTGGGTTTCCTGCTCGGCTCGCTGATGATGGTGGCCGTGGCCTGGATCTTCCGCCGCGCGCGGCCCAGCAAGGTGGACAAGTGGTTCCGCCGGCTGCAGCTGGTTTCCGCAGGGGCGTACAGCCTCGGGCACGGAGGCAACGATGCGCAGAAGACCATCGGCATCATCTGGCTGCTGCTCATCGCCACCGGCTACGCGTCGAGCACCGATACGGCGCCTCCGACCTGGTCCATCGTCGCCTGTTACCTCGCCATCGGCCTGGGCACGATGTTTGGCGGCTGGCGCATCGTGAAGACGATGGGGCAGAAGATCACCAAGCTCAAGCCCGTAGGCGGCTTCTGCGCGGAAACGGGCGGCGCGATGACGCTGTTCCTGGCCACGGCGCTGGGCATTCCGGTGTCCACCACGCACACGATCACCGGCGCCATCGTCGGGGTCGGGTCCACCCAGCGCGCGAGCGCCGTGCGTTGGGGCGTGGCGGGCAACATCGTGTGGGCCTGGATCCTGACCATTCCCGCCAGCGCGTTCGTGGCATCCATCGCCTACTGGATCAGCCTGCAGCTGTATTGAGGCGCTGGCATGGCGGTGCCCTGTTTTTGGATTTATTGCTCCTACATTAGGAGCAATAAATCCAATGGATACGGCGGCATGAAGGTGTTTTGACCATTATTGAGAAATCTTCCTGGCTTCTTCGATCTGGTATTCGAAGTACCGCTGGAAGCTGAACGCCAGGCTGGCCATGAGCACCGCCGTCCCGAGCATGAGCGACAGTGCAATGGCGAAGACGGTGAACCAATGGGTGCGCCCTGCCGGTGCGTCGGGTGCCGCTGCGGGATTGAAGCGGGCGTTCCAGCGCTCCGGGGTCATCAGGCCGTAGAGGATGGCCCGCAAGGCGCACCCTGCGATGGTGAAGCCCAGCAGTGGAATCAGGATCCAGCTGAGGTGGTCATCCTGTCCCCACTGTTGTACGCGCAGGATGCCGTGCACGCCCAGCGCCGTCGGAATCGGCAGCATCCAGCCGAGCAGGTCCCCGAACCCGTGCAGGTAGAAACGGTGCAGTCCGAGGGGGCCGCCCAGAAAGGCGAGCCAGGCGGCCACCGTCTTGTTCCTGCTGCGGGCCATGGCTGTGGGGCGGGTCATTCCGGGGCCGTGGAGTCTGCGGCACCCAGCGGCTTTTCCATCAGCACGATGTCGCGCCATGCGCCGAATTTCCACCCGACCGAGCGCATCACGCCGATTTCCGTGAAGCCGGCAGCGCGGTGCACGCCGATGGAGCCTGCATTGGCCGAATCCCCGATGACCGCCAGCAGCTTGCGCACCCCTGACGCTTGCGCGGCGTCGCACAAGGCATCCAGCAGCTGCCGGCCCAGCCCTTTGCCGCGTGCGGCATCCGCCATGTAGATCGAGTCTTCGGCTGAGAACCGGTAGGCCGGCCGGGGCTTGAACCAGTTGGCGTAGGCGAACCCCAGCACTTCGCCCTGCTCCTCGGCCACGAGGTAGGGGAGGTTGCGCGCCAGGACGTCGGCGCGGCGGCTGGCCATGTCCGTGGCGCTGGGGGGATCGATCTCGAAAGTGCCCGTGCCGTGCAGCACGTGGTGGGCGTAAATCGCAGTGATGGCAGGAATGTCTTCGTCGCGGCTGGGGCGGATGGTCGGCATAAGTAGGGGATGTGGCTATAATCGCGGGCTTTGCAGCGTGTCGCTGGCCGGGTGGCCAAGTCGCGTGTCTCAAACGCCGCAAAACCTCGGCAGCGTTTTGCTGTCCCACCCGAAGGATTCATTATGGTCGTCATTCGACTCTCCCGCGGCGGCTCCAAAGGTCGTCCGTTCTTCAACATCGTCGTGGCCGACAAGCGCGTTCGCCGCGATGGTCGTTTCATTGAGCGCCTGGGTTTCTACAACCCCACGGCCAAGGAAGGCGAAGAAGGCCTGCGCATCGCCCAGGATCGCCTGACGTACTGGAAGGGCGTTGGCGCCCAGACGTCCGAAACCGTTGACCGTCTGATCAAGCAAGCCGCCAAGAAGGCTGCTGCCTGATTCGCTGGATGGACCCGGGACTTCGCGCCCGGAACAAGGCGGGCTCCGTTGCAATGCGTACGGAGCCCGTTTTTCATTGCAAGAAGAATTTTTGACCATGCCCAGCCTGCCCCTGCTCGATCCTGCCGAACTGCCTCCCGATGCGGTGGAGGTGGGGCGCATCGCGGATGCCTGGGGTGTGAAGGGCTGGTTCAAGGTGCTGCCGTACAGCGCCGACCCCGAAGCGCTTTTCTCCTCCAAGCGCTGGTACCTGCAGCCCAGCGAAAAGGGTGCCAAGAGCTTTTTCACCGGCACGGTTCTCTTGCCGATCCGGCAGGCAAAGGAGCATTCGGACTCCATCGTGGCGCAGGCCCAGGGCGTGGACGATCGCGATGCCGCCGAAGCCTTGAAGGGCGCGCGCATTTTCGTTCCCCGGTCGAGCTTTCCCACGGCGGCGGAAGACGAGTACTACTGGGTGGACCTGATCGGTCTCGATGTGGTCAATCGCGAAGGGCTGTCTCTCGGCACAGTGCGTGAATTGTTCGCGACAGGCCCGCAGACGACGCTGGTGTTGTCCGAGATGCGCGATGGCAAGCTGCAGGAACGCATGATTCCGTTCGTGTCGGCTTTCGTGGACCGGGTGGACATGGAAGCGCGCCGCATCGTGGTGGACTGGCAGCCCGATTACTGAGCGCGGTCTTTCCATGCGCTTTGACGTCATCACCCTGTTTCCGGAGCTGTTTGCTCCCTTCCTGACCAGTGGCGTCACCCGGCGGGCCTACGCCTCCAGGCTGGTGGATGTGCGTCTCTGGAATCTGCGGGACCATGCAGAAGGGAATTACCGGCGCGTGGACGACCGGCCCTTCGGCGGCGGCCCCGGCATGGTCATGATGGCCGAGCCGCTCGAACGCTGCCTTGCGGCCATTCGTGCGGAGCGCGGCGAGTTGCCGGGCACAGCGGCACCCTTGGTGATGTTTTCCCCGATCGGGCGGAGGATCGACCATGCCCAGGTGGTGGGATGGGCAGGAGGCACGGGGGCCATTCTTCTTTGTGGTCGCTACGAAGGCGTGGACCAGCGTTTCATCGATGCGCATGTCGATGTCCAGTTGAGCCTGGGCGACTTCGTCCTGTCGGGAGGGGAGATCCCCGCCATGGCGCTGCTGGATGCGGTGGCACGGCTGCAACCCGGTGTATTGAATGACGAAGGAAGCCACCAGGCCGACAGCTTCAATGCGGCGCTGGACGGGCTGCTGGATTGCCCGCACTACACACGGCCCGAGGAATGGAAGGGCCAGGCGGTCCCCGCACCTTTGCTGACGGGACACCATGCGCAGATCGAGCGCTGGCGGCGTGACCAGCGCCTGCTGGTGACGGCGCGGCACCGACCTGACCTGATCGATGCGGCGCGCCTTTCCGGCTGCCTGGATCGTGCCGACGAAGCTGTTTTGGCCAAGTCGCCAGGCTTGCTATAATCGCGGGCTTTTCGATCCTCTGTCCGGCCGCTGCAGGGCCATGGCTTCCATTCCTGGGGGCTGCCCCAGCACCACGCGTCAATCCCGACGCCTGCCAATCCTGGCGCGGTCATGATCGTTGGATACATCAAATGAATCTGATCCAGATCCTCGAGCAGGAAGAAATCGCCCGCTTGAACAAGACCATTCCCCAGTTCGCTCCTGGCGACACGGTCATCGTCAGCGTGAACGTCGTCGAAGGCACCCGCAAGCGTGTGCAGGCTTACGAAGGCGTGGTGATCGCCAAGCGCAACCGCGGCCTCAACAGCGGCTTCACGGTGCGCAAGATCTCCAGCGGCGAAGGCGTGGAGCGTACCTTCCAGACCTACAGCCCGCTGATCGCCAACATCGAAGTGAAGCGCCGTGGTGATGTTCGCCGCGCCAAGCTGTACTACCTGCGCGACCGTTCGGGCAAGTCGGCACGTATCAAGGAAAAGCTGCCTTCGCGCGTGAAGGTGGCAACGCCTGCAGCTTGAGGCTTTCCATCGCCCTGGCTTCCAAAGCCGCTACAGAGTCCTGTAGCGGCTTTTTTCATGGTTTCGGCGGTGCCGCCAAGCCGAGATTGTCACTGTGACCATGCCATCCTCTTCATCTGCCGCCTCCGGACCATCGCTTTCCCAGGAAGGGAGCGCTCCAACCAGCGGACCGTTGACGGCACTGCCGGGCTTCAACCCACGGCAGGCACCGGTGCTGGCCGTGGATGACCACCTGCCCCCGGTGCCGCGGCAGGCCCAGACCCCGGAAGCGCTGAGACGGCGGTTTGCCGCCCCTCCACCATGGACTCCCGAGGTGCTGCGTGAAAAATCACTGACCGAAAAAGCCCCGCGGGATGCGGCCGTTCTGGTGCCCATCATGTTGCGCAGCGAGCCCACCGTGCTGTTGACGGAGCGTACGGCCCACTTGTCCACGCACTCGGGGCAGGTGGCGTTTCCAGGGGGGCGAATCGATCCGGAAGATGCCGATGCGGTTGCCGCCGCATTGAGGGAAGCGTGGGAAGAGGTCGGGCTCGAAAGCCGGCGTGTGGAGGTGTTGGGCGTTCTGCCCGTCTATGCGACAGGGACGGCATTCATGGTCACGCCGGTCGTGGCGCTGATAGACCCGCAAGGAGAGCTCAAGCCCAATCCCTACGAGGTGGCTGCGATGTTCGAAGTGCCCCTGGCCTTCCTGCTGGATCCCGCCAACCATCGGCACCACGCATTCGAACTGGGCGGGGTGCGTAGGGAATGGCTGTCCATTCCCTACGTCGATCCCCAAACGGGGGCGTCGCACTTCATCTGGGGCGCGACGGCCGGCATGCTGAGAAACCTCTACCGATTCATGCTGGCGTGAGGGGGCATGTGCACATGCACCTGCATTCAACGGCCTTGTCGCGGGTGGTGAAGCCTGCGCAAGCAGCGGCCGCCGTGCCTTCATCCCTGCAATACAGCCCAGTATGATTGCTGCATGAGTTTCTTTGCCATCCTGATGGCGTTGCTGATCGAGCAGGCCCGACCGCTGGCGCGCAGCAACCCGATCCACGCCGGCGTGCGCGCATGGGCCCTCTCCGTGAGCCGCAACTTCGACGCGGGCAAGCCGCACCACGGCTGGGTGGCCTGGATATTGGCCGTCTGCGTGCCTTCGCTGGCCGTGCTGGGCGTGCACTGGCTGCTCATGGTCACCATCGGATGGCCGGCAGCCGTGGTGTGGGGGATCGCGGTGCTGTATGTCACCCTGGGCTTCCGGCAATTCAGCCACCATTTCACCAACATCCGCGACGCGCTTGAAGAGCGTGACGAAGATGCGGCCCGGGCGCGGCTGGCCGCGTGGCAGCAGGTCGATGTCGGATTGCTGCCCAGAAGCGAGATCGTGCGGCATGTGATCGAGTACTCGGTGATCGCGGCGCACCGGCACGTGTTCGGTGTGCTGGCCTGGTTTTCCGTGCTGGCTGCGTTGGGGCTCGGTCCCGCAGGGGCCGTCTTCTACCGCCTTTCCGAATTCGTGTCGCGTTATTGGAAGATGGGAGGGCGCGGCGCGAGTGTGGCCCACCCTGGAAGCCTGCCGTTGCAGCGGGCATCCGCACAGGCCTGGACCGTGGTGGATTGGTTGCCCGCACGCCTCACGGCCCTCAGCTTCGCCGTGGTAGGCAGCTTCGAAGAAGCCATCGACGGCTGGCGGTTCCACGCGCAGCACTTCCCCAACGACAACGACGGGGTGATCCTGGCTGCCACCGCAGGAGCCATCAACGTGCGCCTGGGTGGTGAGGTGCTGCAGACGCGGTCCGATCTCCTTGCCGAAGGCGCGCTGCATCCGGATGTGCAGGAACTTGGCGGGGACAGCACTCCAGGCCGTGAGCCGGACGTCGCCCATCTGCGCAGCGTGGTGGGCCTGGTCTGGCGGTCGGTGGTCGTATGGATGCTGCTGCTGGCGCTATTGACCCTCGCACGGCTGCTGGGCTGATCCGGCGCGCACAAACCATCCGGGAGCATGCCCGGACCCGTTTTTCACCAGTGGCGGTGCTCGCTCAGTTCGGCAAATAGATTGCTATAAATTTGATAGCGATTTGCGTAGATTACATCGCGGCATGCGCTGGTTTGCGCAGGAGATTCCTGCACATGCGCCATCACCGCACAGCCCGGTTCATGCAGATGGGTGCAGTTGTAGAACTTGCATTGGTCCGCGTATTGCCCGATGTCGGGCATGAGTCTGGGCAAGTCTGTCGCGGCAATATGGTGAAGCCCGAATTCCTGGAATCCCGGAGAGTCGATGAGTGCGGTCGTGCGCTCTGCAGGATCCACCCAGTACCACGTGGTCGTGGTTGTCGTGTGCTTGCCTGAATTGAGCGCCTGGGATATTTCGCCCGTCACGGCAGACGCATGGGGAACCAGCAGGTTGATGAGCGTGCTTTTCCCTGATCCGGAGGGGCCGAGGACCAAGGTCGTTTTGCCGCGCAAGTGCTCCCACAGTTCCGACTTGTCCACCTCCCCGGAATGGGTAAGCGACAACGGCAGCACCCGGTAGTGGTGTCGCTCTTCGCCTTCCCCGCACATGTGCCGGTAAGGCCATAACCTCTCCCAGGCCCGCTCGAAGGGTTCGACCAGATCGCTCTTGTTGAGCGCTATGAGTGGCGTGATCCCCTCCGCTTCCGCTGCGATCAGGGCGCGGGCCAATTGGCTTTCGGAGAACACGGGTTCCGCGGCAATGAGGATCAGTACCTGGTCCAGGTTCGCGGCAAACGACTTCGTGCGAATCTCGTCCTGTCGGTAGAAGAGATTGCGGCGCTGCTGCACCTTCTCGATGGTGCCTTCGTCGCCCTGGCCCGCAGGAGGGGATTGCCACAGGACGCGGTCACCGACAACGGCCTGGCTTTTCTTGCCCCGGGGATGACAGATGCGCCGGCTTCCATCGGGGCTTTCCACCAGGCAATGCCGCCCATGGCTGGCAACCACCAGGCCTTCGCTGGGTGCAATGCGTTCAGCCATGCCGCGCCTGTCGCCTTTCACTCGGAAGCCGTCAGCAGCGCATCGAACCGCAACGCGCATTCGAAGTCCGTCGTGGAGATGCCCTGTACATCATGGGTGTTCAGGCTGACCACGCAGCGATCGTAGTGCACCGACAGATCGGGATGGTGGTCCTGCGCGTTGGCGATGAACGCCACCGCATTCACGAACGACATGGTTTCGTAGTAGTTCGCAAACCGGTACGTTTTCTTGATGGCGACAGAGGATCCGTCGCCGCTCATAGACCAGCCCTGCAGTTCTGCGAGGCGCGTGACGATCTCCGTCGGATTGAGCGCGCGGCGGGTGGCGGTGGACCAGTCTTTCTTGGTGAGCATGGAGGAGGTCATGTGGAGGGCGTTGGCGTTGGCAGGGGCATGCGGGCCAGCCGTTCGCTGGCCGGCGGATGGGAGTAGTAGAACCTGGCGTAAACCGGGTCAGGGGTCAGCGTGGACGCATTGTCCTCGTAGAGCTTGAGCAGCGCAGATGCCAGAGCACTTCCTTCCGCTTGTGCCATGGCATACGCATCTGCCTCGAATTCATCGCGGCGTGACAGTTGCGCAAAAACGGGAGAAACGAAAAAAGTGAACAGCGGCACGGTCATCAGAAACAACAGCAATGCCAGGGCATCATTGGGCGCGCTGCCTTGCACGCCCGAAAGCGAAAGGTTGGGTTGCACGCCCAGGCCCGTGTAGAACCATGCCTCGCCCGACAGCCAGCCCAGCAGGGCGAACCCCAGCAAGGCCAGGGAAAAGACGCCCACCATGCGCTTTGCGATGTGCCGGTGCTTGAAATGCCCCAGCTCATGCGCCAGTACTGCCTCGACTTCGTTCGGCTTGAGTTGTCGCAGCAGGGTGTCGTAGAACACCACCCGCTTGGCTGAGCCGAAGCCGGTGAAATAGGCATTCGCATGCGCGCTGCGTCGGCTTCCATCCATGACGAACAATCCCTTGGACGCAAAGCCGCAGCGCTGTATGAGCGATGTGACCCGTTCCTTGAGCGTTTCATCTTCCAGAGGCTGGAACCGGTTGTAGAGCGGGGCTATGAACAGCGGATAGACAACCATCAGCACGAGGCTGAATGCGACCCAGGCGCCCCAGGCCCATAACCACCAGAGCGACCCGGCAACACCCATCAACCAGAGGATCAAAGCGACCAGCGGCAAGCCGATGGCAGTCGACATGGCCGTGGATCTGGCAAGGTCACCGAGCCACAGGCGCAGCGTCGTCTTGTTGAATCCGAAACGCTCTTCAAGGACGAATGTCTGGTAGAGAGCCATCGGCAGATCGATCAACCCGCTGATCAGCGCGAATCCGCCGATCAACGCCAATTGCTGGGCCATGCCTCCTCCCAGAAGTGATAACAATGCCTGGTTGAGCGCGTTCAAGCCGCCCAGAAGTGTCCAGCCCAGAAGCACAGCGGCTGCCAGTGCCGTTTCAAGCAAACCCAGCCGGCTCTTGGCGATGGTGTAGTCCGCTGCTTTCTGATGTGCAGAGAGCGAAATGCGTGTCGCGAACGGCGCCGGCACGGCATCCCGGTGGCGTGCCACATACTTGATTTGCCGGGAGGCCAGCCAAAAGCGGACCAGCAATCCCCCGATCAGCAATGCAGCGAATGCGGCGGTAAAAAAGCCGGGGGGCGTTTCGAAATAAGAAGCGGGAGCAGGAGGCTGAAGCATGTGCGGGGAGTTTAGGGCAATGGGTGTGCGCACGTGGTCTGGGGCCCTGCGCGTGCGCTGGCCCTTCGGAGACAATCCCTCCATGTCTGAAATTTCCGTTATTGCCTCTCCCGGCCCTGTCCTGGCCAAATCCGACCAGAATTTTGTCTGGCTCGACTGCGAAATGACCGGGCTCAATCCCGAGACGGATCGATTGCTTGAAATTGCCGTGGTGGTGACAGGCCCGGACCTGGAGCCTCGCGTCGAGGGCCCTGTCTTCGCCATCCACCAATCGGATGCATTGCTGAACGGGATGGATGCCTGGAACAAAGGCACCCATGGACGGAGCGGACTCATCGAGAAAGTGCGAACCTCCACCGTGACGGAGGCAGAGGCGGAACAAGCCATTCTGGAGTTCTTGGCGCGTTATGTGCGCAAGGGCGTAGCGCCTTTGTGCGGCAACAGCATCGGGCAGGACCGTCGATTCCTGGTCAGATACATGCCGCGGCTGGAGGCTTTTTTCCACTACCGCAATGTGGATGTGAGCACGCTGAAGGAATTGTCCAAGCGGTGGAAGCCAGAGGTGTATACCAGCTTCAAGAAAGCGCAAAAACACACCGCCATGGCGGATGTGCATGAGTCCATCGACGAACTGGCGCATTACCGGAAGCATCTGCTGGCACTCTGAGCCGGGTTGGTGCCCTGTTTTCATCGGGCATTGCGGGAAAACCCCAGTCGTGCGACAATCGCCGGCTTGCGCGGAAAATTTTGTTGTCCGATCCTCGGCAGCTTGTCCGCGCAGTTGCACATCTCCCCTTCACACCGGGCCGCGGACTGCTGCGATGAGCGCAGCATGGACTTTCCGCACCAATGCCCACCTGCCCCGCTACCGCGGGCGCTGGTTTCGCTGAATGGTTGATGTTTTTTAACCATTCACGAAGCCCTCGCAGGCTCCCGCCTGCGTGCGTCTTTGTGTGAGAAACATAGATAGACATGACCGACACTTTGCAAGTGCAGGGCGATTGCGCGCCTGCAGATTCTTCTTTCGTGGCCGTGACCGACATCGCCGAAGCTGCGATCTCCACCACTGCAACGCCCAATGGGTTCGTGCAACTGGGGCTGGCCCCGGAACTCGTCCAGGCCGTGGCTGACCTGGGCTACACCCAGCCTACCGGTGTGCAGGAACGTGCCATTCCCCTGGCCATGGGTGCAGGTGATGGCGCTGGCAAGTTCATTGACCTGATGGTTTCCAGCCAGACGGGCAGCGGAAAAACGGCTGCTTTCTTGCTGCCTGTGCTGCACACGCTGATCCAGCAGCAGGCTGAGCAGGAAGCTGCTGCACGCGCTGAGCACGATGCTGCTGCTGCAGAAGCCGCTGCACGCGGCGAGCCGTTGCCAAAGCGCGCCAAGCGCAAGGACCCTACCAATCCCCGGCATTTCAAAGCCGCTACGCCAGGTGCCTTGATTCTGTGCCCCACGCGGGAATTGGCCCAGCAAGTCGCGCACGACGCCATCGAACTCGTGCGCCACTGCCGCGGTCTGCGTGTTGCCAACGTGGTGGGCGGCATGCCCTATCAGATTCAGATCGCCAAATTGCAGAATGCAAATTTGGTCGTGGCGACGCCAGGCCGCCTTCTGGATCTGCAACGTTCCATGCAAATCAAGCTCGACCAGGTGCAATTTCTGGTGGTGGACGAAGCCGATCGGATGCTGGATCTCGGGTTCTCCGATGATCTGGCTGAAATCAACGAACTCACGAGTCAGCGCAAGCAGACGATGATGTTCAGCGCTACCTTCGCTCCACGCATTCAGCAACTGGCCATGCGCGTGATGCACGATGGTGGCGCTTCGGTGAAGAAGGTGCAGATCGATTCTCCCCAGGAAAAGCACGCAAACATCAAGCAGATGCTGTTCTGGGCAGACAACGCGCAGCACAAGCGGAAGATGCTGGACCACTGGTTGCGCGACACCTCCATCAACCAGGCAGTTGTGTTTGCCAGTACGCAAGTGGAATGCGATGGCTTGGCCAATGATCTGCAGCAGGAGGGTTTCTCTGCGGTGGCTTTGCATGGTGCCTTGAGCCAGGGCCTGCGCAACCGCCGGCTGATGGCGTTGCGCAATGGGCAGGTGCAGATTCTGGTGGCGACCGATGTTGCGGCCCGAGGCATCGATGTGCCCACGATCACCCACGTGTTCAACTTCGGTCTGCCGATGAAGGCCGAGGATTACACGCACCGGATCGGGCGTACCGGACGCGCCGGGCGTGACGGATTGGCCGTGACGTTTGCGGAATTCCGCGATCGCCGCAAGATCTTCGATATCGAAGGCTACAGCAAGCAGCCCTTCAAAGCGGATGTGATTCCGGGTTTGGAGCCGCAGCAGCGCTTCCCGCAAGCACGTGCCGATTTCAGCCCCGGGCGTGGTGGCCGAAGCGAAGGCTTCTCGCGCGATCGCAAGGGTGGTAATGGAGGGGGCCGCGGTGGTTTCGGCGACCGTCCTGCACGCGGCGGGTTCGGCGGCGGTCGTGATGCGGCGCACCATGCAGGTGGCATGAGGGCCGATCGCGGCAATGCCTTCGGTGGGCAACGGGATTCGGACGGTTATGGCCGCAAGCCTGGTTTTGGTGACGCAGGGCGTGATCCGTCGATGGGTGGGCCCCGTGGTGGAGCCGGCGCCGGTGGAGCCCCTCGCGGAGTTCAAGGGGATCGCCGTGGCGGTTCTTTCTCGAAGCCGAGCGGCAGTGGTTTCGGTCCGAAGCCATTCACGCCCCACGATCCAAGGAAGCGTCCGGCGCGTGCGCCACGGTAATCTGCACACATAGATGACAAAGGCCCGCAATGCGGGCCTTTGTTTTTGCTGAAGCAAAAAATTTAGACGTGTGGTCTGATCCGTACGTGGGGCCTGATGAAGACATTGGGCGTTTCTGCGCCCCGGTGGTTAGTCCAGGCTGACCGTGCGGCCAATGTCTGGCCATCGGTGGTGCAGATAGATCCAGGAAAGCGTGCCGACCAACATCATTGCCAGCGATGCGCAGGCAAGAAGCACGGTGGAGTGCATGACCAGCGGCGCAACGATGCCCGCAACGATGCCGTTGGCCGTGGAGCCAACGAAAGCCTGGAGGGAGGACGCCATGCCCCTGCGCTCCGGGTGCAGGTCGAGTACTAGCAAAGTGACGACAGGCACCATCAGAGCCCATCCGAAAGCAAAAACGGCGATCGGTGCCAGAGCCCAGGAGACGTGGGCAGTAAATAGGCTGTTGGCTACGACGTTGACCACAGACATGAGGAACATGATCACGAAGCCATGTCGTATCTGCCGCTTCGGAGCAATCCGTCCTGCGAGCCGGCCACTCAGCCATGCACCCCCCATGATTCCGGAGATGGTGAAGATGAAGAACCAGAAAAACTGCGTGGGAGCCAAGTGCAGATGGTCACCCAGGAACGCGGGCGCGGACAAAACATAGAGGAACATGCCGTTGAATGGCACTCCGCTTGCAAGCGCCAGCAGCAAGAAGCGCGGACTGGATCCCAATTCCCAATATCCCTGCAGCAGATGGCGTGCGTTGAATGGCTGGCGATATTGCGCATGCAGCGTCTCGGGCAGCAGTCGGTAGTTCGCGATCCACAGAACGGCACCGACGGCCGTAAGAAACCAGAACACGCTGTGCCAGCCGGCGTGAACGAACAGCCACCCGCCCACAATCGGGGCGACGGCCGGTGCAACGCCAAAATAGATGGTGACCTGGCTCATCACCTGCTGTGCCTGTGCGGGAGGGAACATGTCGCGGATCACTGCACGTGAAACCACGATCCCAGCCCCGGCGGAGAGGCCTTGAAGTGCTCTGAAAAAAACGAGTTGCCCGATGCTTTGCGCAAGGGCGCATCCGGCAGAGGCGACGGTGAACACGGCAATGCCCCACAGGACAACCGGCCTGCGGCCAATGCTGTCGGAAAGTGCGCCATGAAAAAGCGTCATGAAAGCAAACCCGAACAGATACGCTGAAAGCGTCTGCTGCATCTGAACGGGCGTAGCGCCCAGTGCGGAAGCGATGCCCGCAAACGCAGGTATGTAGGTATCTATGGAGAACGGTCCGAGCATGCCCAAAACCGCCAACAGGACGGCGAGGGCCCAGCGCGGTGCGCGCCAGAGGTGGTGGGCATCTGGATTCATGGAGGAAGTATGGGATGAGGCGCCCTGTTGCCAGGCCCGGCGCTCGTAGATGGGCTGCGGGAGAACCGTCTCATTATGGGTGTGCCTATGGGTGTGCCGCACCGGTCTTTTCCAGGACCGGTGCGTGTAACCGGCTGCGCTCAGTGGTGGGAGGTGCCGTGTCCCATGTGTGGTCCAGGGGCTGGATTGGATGGGCCTGCAGGTGTGTTGAGGCTTCGTACAGGTACCTGGATGTCCAGCGTACGGCGTTGGCCTGCCGCTGTTTCAAGCACAAGCTGGAGGGGCACGGAATCTCCAGCCTTCATCGGCTGCTGCAAGTCCATGAGCATGACATGGTAGCCGCCGGGCTTCAATTCGACAGTCTGCCCGGCTGGCAGATCGATCCCGGTGACCCGTCTCATTTTCATGACATTGTCCTGAAGCCGCATTTCGTGGATTTCCGCTACAGGGGCAACGGGCGAAGTGACGCCAATGAGCCGCATGGGCTGATCTGCCGTGAGTTTCATGAATGCACCTGTCGCTTTCTGTTGGGGAACAGTGGCACGGATCCAAGCGTCTTGTGCCGAAGCGGTCTGGCTCTGTGCGGCGATGGAAATAAGACTTGAAAGGAAAAAGGCGGAAGTGGTGAGCAGTTTGTTCATGAGGGTCAATCCGAAAGATGAGCGCTAACCCTCGAAATCGAGGGTCAGTGAAAAGTCGGCCGCCCGCATGCATGCATGCATGCAGGGCGATCTTCGTCAGAGCTGATCTGCCGGGGGACCTCTCGCGGGAAGATGAGCCTCGAATGATGGGATGGGGAGGATATTTTCCCGCCCTAGTGCCTGCGCTCGCCGGGTGACTGGAGGGGTGTAGTGGCTGGGGCGGGTGTCGTCAGGCAGCAGGCCCGCCGGTAAGCAGGCCGGACAGTCCAGCGCGTGGTGTCCATCTGAATCCGTGCCACGCTCTGGCGACTCACGCAGAACCCATTGCGATCGGCCTTCTGCAGTACAGACCTGTTCGAAAGAAGGTGCCGCACCTGCAACCGGCGCCAGCACGGATGCAGCAAGCGCCCACATGAAGCATGCGAGCACGAGACGGTGAAGTGCAGTGGCGCGGCGCAGGAACGGCATGGTGTGCGGCCTTGATTATGGCCCTGGCGCCAAAGACCCTCGCTGGTTCCATCAAACCCTCCGGTTGCACGCGACGTGCCGCAGTCAGGATCGCAATGCAGCCCGCTGCTCCGCGGGTGGGATGCGCAACTGCTGCCGGTATTTGGTCACCGTACGTCGCGCAATGCGGATTCCTTGCCGTTCCAGCTGCCTTGCGATATCCACATCGGAGAGCGGCTGCAACCCGTTGTCTGCCGCCAGAATTTCCTGAACCAATCCACGGATTGCGGTCGGTGAGCTGTCGTGGCCTGCCGGGGTGGTCATTGCCCTCGAGAAAAAGTACTTCAGCTCGAACAGACCGAATGGCGTCTGCAGGTATTTGTTGTTCGTCACGCGCGAAACCGTCGAAACATGCACTCCAACGTCTTCGGCAACGTCCTTCAAAGCCAAAGGCCGCATTCCAACCGGCCCGTACTCCAAGAAATGCGGTTGGCGCCGCAGGATGGCACGCGCGACATCCAGAACAGTCGAAAAACGTTGCTGTACGTTCCGAACGGTCCACCGAGCCTCGGCCAGCTGCGTTGCCAGTGCGCGCGATGGTTCTCCGGGAACTTCATCAGCCGCAATACTTTCCGTAGCTGTCGATGGGCCTTGTTTCGGCTGCATGAGCTGCTGGTACTGTCTATTGACGCGAACGCGAGGAATGATCGCCTCATTCAGAGAGGTGGTCCAACCGCCGCGTGTCTTGTGCACGATAACGTCGGGGACGATGTACTGCACAGGCTGAGAGCCATAGCGCCAGCCGGGATGGGGGTCGAGGTGCCGCAATCGTTCCAGGGCTTCGCGCACCGCATGGGCAGGAACGTCCAGGCGAGTCGATAGTTGCCGCATGGCTTGAGGGGCAGCGCCTTGGGCTGCTTTTTCAAGAACGGCCTCACACAAGGCGCGCTGCAGCGGGCAGTCGACAGCCGGCAATTGCAAGCGTAAGCATTCCTGGAGGTTTCTCGCCCCAACCCCAGCGGGCTCCAGCGATTGAACGTGGAGCAAAGCTGTCTGCAACTCTTCCGGTGTGGCTTCGGGCTCGATGCCGTAGTCTTGGCAAATCGACTCGATGGCACAGTCTAAATAGCCGTCTTCAGTCAATTCCTCAACGATCAGGCTGCACAGCAGAAAGACACGATCCGGCAAGCGCAGCATGCGCAATTGCGCATGCAGATGGGCATGCAGTGTTGTCGTGGCAGGCTCCTTCTCGAGCATGGAGATGCCATCACCCGCGGCGTCGTGCAGTGACTTGGTGCCAGGGCCCGCAGGCCAGGCCGGAAGGTCGCCTGGAACCATGGAGCCTGGCTGAATTGCGGCTTCGTCCTCTTCAAGGAAGGGATTTTCATCCATCGCATTCATCACGTTCTGGATGAACTCTGCGGTAGGCATCTGCAGTAATTGCACGGCTTTCTGCAGGCGGGGAGAGAGGTGGTTGGTCTGGACCTGCCGGACTCCAAGGGCGAGTGATGACATGGGTTGGAGTGCTCCTGGTGGAGACCACAATGCGTGGACTGGCTTCCAAGGTTGCAATCACTGTGCCGTGTTTGTCCGACAGTGAACGGGTGGATACTTTTGCAACAATTGATCGCCCGCGGTAGTGCCAAGGCGTTGCAGTGGCCGCGTTTCGCTGGGAGGCTGGATTGCCAGATCCACGTTCGAGCTGGATACAGAACTGCCAGCAGATCGGGAAACGGGACGGCACCCTGAATTAATTGCGGAAACTATTGCATGGGCGACCCAGCTTCTCACACCGATCACGCCTCCAACCCAAGTGGCGGAGCGATGGAACGGGTGCGCGAAGGGCGGAGCTCTCGATTCGGTCAGTGGTTCGGAAGGGCGTGGCCGTCTGCTTCCCTGCGGACTTATCTGGTCGTGATGATCCTGGTGGCCACGTTGCCCATCGGTCTGTTGCTGACTTACAAAGTTGCTGCAGAGCTGATGGTTTCTCGCCATCGCCTTGATTCTGCGCTGGCTCACAGCGCGTCCAGTTCAGCCCAGGCAGTGGGCGTTGAAATGGGTTCCACCGTCGATTCGTTGTTCGCTCTGGCCAACACAGACGCCCTTCGGAGCGGACAGGTCGCATGGCTCGAGCGCTGGCTGCATCAGCGGCCACTCATTCGGCCTCAATGGCGCAGCGTGTTCCTTGTGGGCATCGATGGTCACCTCGTGTTCGATACGGCGCAGGACCCCGACGCCAAGGCAAAGCCGGATGAGTATGCCGCCGTATTGGCGCGAAAGGCGCTCGGTGCCGGCCATGCCGTGGTGTCCGAAGCCGTCTGGTTGGCGGGGGAGCAGGCCATGACAGGCATCGCAGTTCCCATCAAGGTGGGCGGCAAGGAAGGGTATGTGCTGGGTGCGAGGTTGGAGGCGGGTGTGTGGCAGCGTCTTTTGACGACCGCGTCGCCTCCTGACGGAGGGTTCATCGCTCTGATCGATGCACGCCAGAATGTTCTGGCAGCCTCTGGTGGTCTGTCGCAGGGTCGGCAACTCCTTCCTACCGGTGCGGGGCGTGCCCTCGCGCGCATGGGCGACGCCAGCATGGCTGAGCCCGCCATCGCAGCATGGCGGCCGGTCGCCAACTCCGACTGGCACATTAGTGCGGGCATGCCGGCGGCGCCTATCGAGGCGGCAGAGCGCCATGCGGTGTTGTCTGCGCTTGCCACGATGGGTACCTGCCTGCTCGTGGGAGTGACATTGGCGTTGCTGGTGGCTGGCCGCATCGCGCAACCTCTGCAGTTGTTGGCTCGGGCCCAGCGGTTGCCGCCTTCCCAACGTATTCCCGTGCGCGAGATCGCGCTTTTGCGGGATGCTCTCTGGGCGGCTCAGCGGCGCGATGCCACGGCGCACCAGCGTCTGCATGCCAAGGCGGCGGAATTCGAGGCCTTGTTCGAAAACACCCCCATCGGCCTCGCATTTGCTGATGGAGCCGATTGCGGACAGGTGGTCTACAACCCTGTGATGCGTGGGTTGTTGGGTGTTGCCGATGAGGAGGACTGCCGGGACGTTCCCGCGCAGATCTTTCGTGGCGGAAAGTTGCTGTCCGCAGAAGAGCAACCGCTGCAACGCGCTTGCCGGTTGGCGCAAGCCGTCGGCCCGATGGAGTTGGAGATCCGCGTGCCGGGCCGTCCGCCGCTCTCTGTGGTTGCCAGCGCGGTCCCCCTGCTGGATGAAGGTGGAAGACCGCGCGGTGCGATCAGTGCCGTGACCGACATCACGGAACTGTTGCAAGTGATGGCGCTGTGGCTGGCCGCGGATCGGAAACGCCAAGAAAAGCAGAGCCTCATCGATCTCGCTTGCCAGGAGGGATATGTCGGTTTCTTCGAGTACAGGTTCAGCCCCTCCGAGATGGTCTGGACCGCCGGGCAGGAGGGGTTGTTTGGCCGCGATCTCGTGAGTGGCTCGGGTGATGTGCGAGCGCCGCGCGGCTTGAACGCCTGGATTTCGCTGGTACACGAGGACGATCGGGCAGCGCTGCGCCAGGTGCTCGCTCGCTCGCTTCGTGCGCGGCAGCCCCGGGTCCATCTGGAATATCGCGTCGCAGCGGCACCCTCGGATGCCCCCAGGTGGTTGTCCAGCAGGCTCCTGCTGCGCTATGGGGTGCGAGGCAAACCCGAGCGGCTGGTAGGAATCACCGTCGACGTCACGGAGCAGAAAAATGCGGAGCAGCGCAGAGCGCTGCAATCTCAGCAGGAGCAGGCGGCCCGGCAGCAGGCCGAGGCTGCCAACCGCGCCAAGGATGAGTTCCTCACGATGTTGAGTCATGAACTGCGCAATCCTCTGGCGGCCATTGCCGCAGCCTCGGATGTGCTCTCGTCGGGCTCCGGCGGCCCCGACACGGCAGATCAAGCGCTCGTCATCATCCAGCGCCAGACGCAACATCTGGCCAGCATGATGCGCGACCTGCTGGATGTAGGCCGGGTGCTGCGGGGAAATGCGGTGCTTTCGCGCAGGCCCACCGATCTGTCGGAGCGGGTCCGCAGCGTGCGTGAATCGCTTTCCGTGGGTGGCGAGATGCGCAGGCATGCATGGTCGTTCGATTTGCAGCCGGCATGGATCAGTGGGGATGCGACACGCATCGAGCAGATCGTCGTGAACCTGCTGCAGAACGCTATCAAATACACTCCGGAGGGTCGAAAAATCGACGTGACGGTGTCCTGCTCGGACGACGCGGCAATCCTTTGCGTGGCGGACGCCGGCGATGGCATCGATGCGGCGTTGCTCCCGCATATCTTTGATCTGTTCATGCAGGGTGAGCGGATGCTCGATCGCCAGGATGGCGGTCTGGGGGTCGGACTCACATTGGTCCAGCATCTCGTGGAGCAGCACGGAGGCACGATCAATGTGGCGACCTCGGACGCCGGAACGGCCTTTACCGTACGCTGGCCGCGTGTGGCGCCGGTCGACATTGCGTCTGCGGTCGAGCTACAAGCGCGACCGCGGGGCCCTTCGCGCCGCATCGTCGTCGTGGAAGACAATGCAGACATGCTCCGCTCCGTGGGGGCCTATCTCACGGGCAAGGGCCATGCGGTGCACACCGCCGAGAACGGGCTCGACGGCTTGGTCCTGATCA
The DNA here is from genome assembly GCF_900112675.1 of Paracidovorax konjaci. Taxonomy (GTDB): domain Bacteria; phylum Pseudomonadota; class Gammaproteobacteria; order Burkholderiales; family Burkholderiaceae_C; genus Paracidovorax; species Paracidovorax konjaci. The sequence goes on from NZ_FOMQ01000012.1 coordinate 78,828, forward strand.
TTGCGGAGCGGCCCGATGTCGCGATCGTCGATATCGGCCTCCCAGGGGTCGATGGGTATGAAATCGCTTTGCGGGCAAGAACCGCGGGCTATGCCGGGCGGATGGTGGCCGTGTCGGGGTATGGACAGGCAGAGGACATCGCCAAGGCCTACAAGACCGGATTTGACGATTACCTGGTCAAACCCATCACGATGGAGCAATTGCAGGCTGCAATGGACAGAACACCTTGAAAATGTTTATTCACTCGTGCCCGCGCCGCAAGGCGGAGTCGGTTAATCCAACAGCCACGTTGCGGCGGTGCATTTCGGAGGTCCCATGGGGTTGGCTTTGATCGTGGATGACGATGCCGATGCAGCAGACATGCTGGCGGCATTGTGCAGTGCCGAGGGCTACCATGCAGCCACGGCGCACACCCTGGAAGAAGCGCGCAAGAAGATGGTCCTGCAACCTCCCGACGTGGTGCTGCTGGATCTGCATTTGCCTGACGGAAACGGTTTGTCGTTCATGAGCGAGCAGTCGCTGCGTTCCAACACGCAGGTGGTTCTCGTGACAGGACACGCCACCCTCGAAACATCGATCCAGGCCCTGCGGCTGGGCGCGGCCGACTATTTGGTGAAGCCGGTCAGTCTGTCGCAGTTGCGCGGCGTGCTGTCCCGCGTCATGCCGCCTTCGGTCATCGCTGCGGAAATCGAGTCCTGGCGCAAGACGGTGGATGAAACCGGGCGGTTCGGCCATCTGGTGGGGCGTTCCGCGGGCATGCGGCAGGTTTATGAACAGATTGCGCGAGTGGCCGGTACGTCCGTGACCGTGTTTGTGACGGGGGATAGTGGGACCGGCAAGGAACTGGTGGCCCGTACGGTGCACGATCTGAGCCGGAGACGGTCGCAACCGTTTCTAGCGATCAATTGCGGTGCCATTTCGCCCCATCTCATGGAGAGCGAGATATTCGGCCACGAAAAGGGCAGCTTCACCGGCGCGGAGCGCCAGCACCAGGGATTTTTCGAGCGTGCCCACGGAGGCACGCTGTTCCTCGATGAAGTCACCGAAATGCCGATGGAACTGCAGGTCAAGCTGCTGAGGGTGCTGGAGACCGGTACTTTCATGCGCGTCGGCTCGACGGTGGAGCGTGCGACGGATGTGCGGATCGTCGCGGCGACCAACCGGGACCCGCTGTCTGCGGTGGCAGGAGGGGCCTTGCGTGAAGATCTTTTCTACCGCCTGAATGTTTTCCCGATCGAACTTCCGCCGTTGAGAGAGCGTTCCGAAGACATCTCTCTGCTCAGCGCCCACTTTCTTGCTGCCATTGGCCAGAAGGAGGGGCGGGCAAAGCGCATGGAGCCTCAGGCGATCGAGCGATTGGAGCGGTATCGCTGGCCCGGCAATGTGCGTGAATTGCGCAATGTGCTCCAGCGGGCCTATGTGATGGCCGAGGGCGACACTATCACGGCGCAGTGGCTGCCGACCAATGGGGTCGAAAACGCTACCTCTGCCCAGGATCCCCGCACGGGTCGTTCGCCGCAGGAGGAGGGGGGCACCGACTCGCCATCTCAGCTGCGCGTGGATGTCGGTACGTCGATCGCAGATGTGGAGCAGCAGCTCATCCTGCGCACGCTTCGCCATTTCGATAACCACAAGGAGCGGGCGGCAGCCGCGCTCGGTGTCAGCCTCAAGACGCTCTACAACAAACTCAAGGCTTACGAGAGTACGGCCGCGACCGATTCATCGCCTCGCTGATGCGGGCAGGGGTTGCCGCGTGCCCGCGGCATACCGTTTGCACTGTCGATGGTGCCTGGCAGCCCCGCCAGGCATTCCCCTTTTAAACCCGCTTCGCAGCGGGTTTTTTTTGCCGGGAGGCCGGGCACGCCGTTTGCCCTAACTCAAGCGTGGCCCCGGCAAAAGGCCGGGCTGCATTTTTCCATCCATTTCCTATTTCTTGAGAGGAGCGGCACATGGCCAACACCCCAACGAACGAACGCGATACGGGCAAGGATGTACGGGCAGACGATGCATTGAAATCAGGGGCTCGCCGGACTGGACCTGCTCGGCGGGGATTCGCTGGCATGGATCCGGCGCGTCAGCGCGAGATTGCATCCTTGGGCGGCAGGGCGGCACATGCCAGCGGCAACGCCCACCAATTCACGTCTGAAGAGGCGAGGGAAGCGGGGCGAAAAAGCCACCGCAAGTCGGCCGCGTCCGCAGACAATGCCGCTGCCAGCGCGAATCCCTGAAGAGGTGTCGCAATCCAGGCCCGCCTTTGGCGGGCCTTTTTTATGGGGTGACGGGTGGGCCGGGCTGGGAGGTATTCGGCGCTGAGTGCACGGGACTGACCGACTGACCGTTGGGAATTCTTGCGGTAAAAATCGCTCGCGACCTGAGAGCCCATTGAAAAGATCGCGGCCCTTGTTCAACGGTGGCTGGACAAAAGAAAAAGCGCTACAGCCGATCGACTGTAGCGCTTTCAATGGTGGTGGGTCCTGAGTGACTCGAACACTCGACCTACGGATTAAGAGTCCGCTGCTCTACCAACTGAGCTAAGAACCCACAGCTTTAAACTGTGTCTGCGTTGCAGCAGAGCCTCGAATTATGCACCAGCTTTTCTGTTGTCTGCAAGACTGGCAGAGAAAAATCTCTGCCGATCACATCAACAGGTGCTCGCCGGCGTTGTCTCCGCCCAGGATCACGTAGTTCACCTTGCGGATGTCCATGAGTTTCCTGCCGCCGGCGTAGCTGACGGAGCTTTGAACGTCCTGCTCCATCTCGACCAGCGTGTCGGCAAGGCGGCCCTTGATCGGTTCGAGGATCCGCTTGCCTTCCACGTGGCGGTATTCGCCCTTGTTGAAGTCGCTCGCGGAACCGTAGTACTCCTTGAACAATTGGCCGTCCACCTCCACCGTCTGGCCGGGCGATTCCTCATGGCCTGCAAACAGTGAGCCGATCATCACCATGGTGGCGCCGAAGCGGACGCTCTTGGCGATGTCGCCATGGTCCCGGATGCCGCCGTCCGCAATGATGGGTTTGGTGGCCACGCGCGCACACCACTTGAGCGCCGAGAGTTGCCATCCGCCCGTGCCGAAGCCCGTTTTCAGTTTGGTGATGCACACCTTGCCGGGGCCGATGCCGACCTTGGTCGCGTCCGCGCCCCAGTTCTCGAGGTCGATGACCGCCTCGGGCGTACCGACGTTGCCTGCGATCACGAAGGATTGCGGCAAATGTTCCTTCAGGTAGGCAATCATGGCCTTCACGGTGTCTGCGTGGCCATGGGCGATATCGATGGTGATGTACTCGGGCGCAAGGCCTTCCGCCACCAGCCGGTCGACGGTGTCGTAGTCGCTGCGCTTCACGCCCAGGGAGATGGATGCGAAGCAGCCGGCGGCATGCATGTCGCGGACGAACTGCACGTTGTCCAGGTCGAAGCGGTGCATGACGTAGAAATATCCGTTGCCGGCAAGCCAGCGGCAGATCTTCTCGTCCACCACGGTCTTCATGTTGGCCGGCACTGCGGGCAGGCGGAAGCTCCGCTCGCCGAGGGTGACGCTGGTGTCGCATTCGGACCGGCTTTCCACGCGGCATTTGCGCGGCAGCAGCAGGACGTTGTCGTAATCGAAGATTTCCATGAGTTCCAAGCTCCATCGAGGGACGCGACGGAAGGATTTCCGACGCGGTGGGCGCTTGGCTTGCCCTGCCGGCCTTGCGGGAGACGCCGCACGTCGCGTGGGCGGCTCCGAACCCTGCAGTGCGCAGGCGCAAAAAACCGGGCGACAAAAAACTTGGGCCCGGTGTCTGATTTTACCGGTCAGTGGGAATATCCCTCTTCACGGCAAGGATCCGCACTGCGATCGCGCGGCCAGGGCGATGCGCCCCGACGCATCTTCGACCCAGGCGGCGACGAACAACCGTTCGGCTTGCGCGCCCTCGGGCAGGCGCATCGACCGCAATTCCTGCAAAGGCTGGGCGGATGCCGAGCGGTTGGCAGGGGCTTCCCAGGTCCCCTGCAGCATGCCGCGGACCACCGAGCGCTCGACGGGCGACCGCTCGGTGCCTGAGGGGAGGGTCTCGGCGAGCACCAGCGTGTACCGGTAGGGGCCGGCCGGCAGCGAAGGGTTTTTGCGCAGCGACAGCGATACGCCGATGTAGTCGTTCAGCGGCAGCCCATGGGCCACGCGCAGGCCCCGCGCGCGGCTGCCGGCAGCGTTCGGCGCCAGCTCGGCCACATGCGTGTCGGAGCCTTGCGGAGCCGGGCGGCCGAGCTGCCGCAGGCGCTCCAGCGCTTCCGGAATGGCGGCCGCGGACAGCGGCGCCTCATCACCCCGGCTGCCTGGGGTGATCCAGTCCAGAACGAGTGCAGAGGGCGACGGAGCATGGCGTGGCGCACCGGCCCAGCAGGCCTCGCAGTCGGCGTTCAGGAAGCGTTCGTACAGCACCGGGGGCACGGGCGTGCCGTCGCTGCTGCAACTGCTCTGCGCCAGGGCCGCACCCGCGGCGGAGCCCAGGAGGATGCCGGCGATCCAGCACGCCGCAGGGACGGCGTGCCGGGCGGATCGGGGCTGAAGGGCGCTGCGGCGCGGGCGGGCAAAGAACATGGCGGGAGGTCCGTACGGATGACAGGCCATGTTCCCACATCTCCTGCGACGTGGGCAGGTGCTGAGCGCGGGGAAACCCCGTTACTCGGGCTTGATGTTGGCGCGGCGCACGACCTCGGCATAGGTGACGAGGCGCTCGCCCATCATTTTCTCGAAGGCGGCAGGTGTCATGTCCTCGGGGGGAATCACGCCGCGCGCCTTCAGGTTTTCCACCATGGCGGGGGATGTGGCCACCTTGCGGATGGCCTGGTGGAGCGTGGCGACGACGGCCGGCGGCGTGCCCGCCGGCGCGGCGATGCCCGTCCAGGAGGTCTGGTTGAGCTGCGGGTAGCCCAATTCCGCGAAGGTCGGAACGTCGGGCAGTTGCGGCAGGCGGGTGGGGGAGGCGACCGCCAGGGCCCGCAGCTTGCCGGCCTGGATGTGGGGCAGGAAGATCACCAGGTTGTCGAGCGTGAACTGCACCTCGTTGCCCAGCACCGCCGTGATGAGCGGGGAGCCGCCGCGGTAGGGGACGTGGACGGCCTTGGTGCCCACGACCATCTGCATCATCTCGACATTGAGCTGGCCCATGCTGCCCGACCCCGCGCTGCAGAAGTTGAGCTCGCCCGGCCGGGCTTTCACATAGTCCACGAATTGCGCGAAGGTGGTCGCGGGCACGCTGGGGTGCGTGACCAGGACGTTCGGCTGGCGGCCGAGGATCGCGATGTTGTCGAAGTCCTTCACGGGGTCGTAGCCCAGGTTGGGCTGCACCAGCGGATTGGCGAGGTGGCTGCTCTGCGATGAGGCCACCAGGGTGTAGCCGTCGGCCTTGGAGCGGGCCACGAACTGTGCGCCGATGGAGCCGCCCGCGCCGGGCTTGTTGTCGATCACCAGCGTGGCGCCGAGCGTGCGTGCCAGCGCGTCCGAATACTGGCGCGCCATCACGTCCACCGAGCCGCCGGGCGGGAACGGCACCACGAGGGTGATCGGTCGGGACGGGTATTTTTCTGCGGCAGCCATGGCGGGCAGGCCCGCAAGGCCCAGGCCGGCGGCCGCGCCCGCGGCAAGGAGCTGGCGGCGGTTCAGGCTGGAAGCGGGGGCGGAAGGGTCGGAAGATTGCATGGCAGGAGTCGGGAAAGGATGGATGGAGACGCGTGGACGGTCGGGCTGAGGCGGTTCAGCCCAGCGCGACCAGAGTGAGGGCGAGCGCCTGCGCGCGGGGCACGAAGGTGGCGAGGTCGCAGAATTCGCGCTCGCTGTGTGCATAGCCGCCCACGGGGCCCAGCGCGCACAGCGTGGGGATGCCCATGGACGAGGTGATGCCGCTGTCCGCAGCGCCGCCCGTGAATTCGCCTTCGACCGCGAAGCCCACCTGGGCCGCGCTGTGCTGGTAGGCCGCGAGCAGGTCCGGTGGCGTGGGCGCCATCGGCAGGGTGCCGGTCTGGGCCGTGACGCGGCCGCTGGTGCGGGGCACGGACTCTTGCGCGACGATGGCATGGATGCGGGCCAGCAGGGCCTGCAGGTCGTTCTGTGCGGTGTAGCGCAGGTCCACGTGGGCCTTGGCGAGCGGGGCCACCACGTTCGATGCCATGCCGCCCTGGATGAAGCCGACATTGACCGTGACGCCGGGCTCGGTGCCGTTCAGCGCATGCAGCGCCAGCACCTTGTGCGCCAGGGCTTCGATGGCGCTGGCGCCCTGTGCAGGGTTGATTCCGGCATGCGCCGCCACGCCCTGGACCTCGAAGTCGATGCGGTAGGAACCCTTGCGTTCGGTGACCACGTTGCCGCTGATGCGGCCGGGCTCGGCGTTGAGCACGGCGCGCGCGCCCTGCGAGATCTCGCGGATCGCCGTGCGGCAGGCGGGTGAGCCCACCTCTTCGTCGCAGGTGAAGAACAGGTGCACGGGCGAGGCGTTGCCGCCGAAACGCGCCAGGGCCTCGGCCACGAACACGTTCATCACCAGGCCGGATTTCATGTCGGCCACACCGGGGCCGTAGGCCTTGCCCCCTTCCACGCGCCACGGGCGCTCGGCCGCCGTTCCCAGGGGGAAGACGGTGTCCATGTGGCCCATTAGCTGCAGATGCCCACCGGTCGCCGTGCCCTGGCCGGGAATGCGCGCGAACAGGCATTCACCCCAGCCGGGCTCGGGCCGGGTCTCCACCGCGATGCCTGCCGATTCGAGGCGTGCACGCAGCAGTGCGGCCACGCGGACCACGCCCTCGGCGTGCCCGCTGCCGCTGTCGGTGTTCACCACCTGCCGCAGGAGATCGGCCATCGCGTCCTGTTGCGATGCCAGCCAGTCCAGCATCGGGCGGGTGCCGTCCGCCGGCGCGAGGGAAGAAGGAGAGGTGTGCATGGGAATGAAATGAAAATTTCAATAATCATATGGTTATGAAACGTACATTGCAATCCGGCGACGCGCTGCGCCGGGATGCGGCGGCCCATGGCCCACACCCGTCTATGCTGCAGGCCCGGCGGAACGGGCCGGCGTTGCGCCTGCGGGCCACCCACCGCGCGCTTTTTCTTGAATCAACGGATTCCCCATGCTCCTGACCGAACGGCTCGCCGCCCAGGCCTCCACGCTCACCGCCAGCGAGCGGGCCCTGGCCGATGACCTGCTGCGCCACTATCCCGACGGGTTGCTCGACTCCGCAAGTGCCATTGCCGCGCGCACGGGCACCAGCGCTTCCACGGTGGTGCGGATGTTCGCCAAGCTGGGGTACGGCAGCCTGGCGGAGGTGCGCCGGGAGGCGCGGTCGGTCGTCACCTCGCGCTTGCAGACGGCGGCGCAGCGCGCACCGGCCACCCTCGGCGGCACGCGCAGCCTGGAGGAGTGCCTGGAGGACGCCTTGCTGCACGACCAGCACAACCTCGCCGCCACGCGGCGGGGGCTCGACATGCCCACCTTCGAGGCCGTGGCCCGGGTGCTGGCGGAGAGCCCGGGGCGGGTCTTCGTCATGGCCGAGAAGAACAGCATGCCGGTGTCCGGCTATCTCGCGATCCACCTCAACATGTGCCGCCCGCAGGTGCACGAGCTGGGCAGCGGCGCGCCCTTCGCGGTGGACCGCATGCTGTGGATCGAGCCCGCCGACGTGCTGCTGGTCTTCACGGTCCGGCGCTATTCGAACGGCGCGCTGCTGGCGGCGCGGCATTTCCGGGAACGCGGTGCGACGGTGCTGGCCGTGACCGACAGCCCAGTCGCTCCCATCGTGCCGCATGCGCACCACAGCCTGGTGGTGCACACCGCGAATGCCTCGCCCTTCGACTCCTACACCGCGGCGTTCTTCCTGGACAATGCGCTGGTGTCCGCGGTGGCCCAACTGCGCCGCAGCGAGGTGGGGCAGGCGCTCGAACGCCGCGATGCGCTGTGGAAGCGCTTCGAGTCCGACGCGCTCGACGGCCTGCGTCTCTGACCCCGCGCGCACTCCTGAAAGACCGGAGGCGCCGGCTGCGCAAAGGCGGGCTTCCTACAATGGCGCCATGCTTCCCCAAGACCTGTTTTCCGGCGCGCCAGCGCCTGCCGGTGCTGGCCCCTTCGGTGCCGGCGATGCCGGACCGCAACGCACTCCGCACGACGCCGCGCAGTCCCCGCTGCTGCAGAACCTCAACCATGAGCAACTGGCGGCGGTCACGTTGCCGGCCGGCCATGCCCTGATCCTGGCGGGGGCCGGCTCCGGCAAGACCCGTGTGCTCACCACCCGCATCGCCTGGCTGCTGCAGAACGGCTATGCCACGCCGGGCGGCATCCTGGCCGTCACCTTCACCAACAAGGCGGCCAAGGAGATGACGGCGCGGCTCTCGGCCATGCTGCCGGTGAATGTGCGCGGCATGTGGATCGGCACGTTCCACGGCCTGTGCAACCGGCTGCTGCGCGCGCACCACAAGCTGGCGGGCCTGCCGTCCACCTTCCAGATCCTCGACACGCAGGACCAGCTCTCGGCCGTGAAGCGGCTGTGCAAGCAGTTCAACATCGACGAGGAGCGCTTCCCGCCCAAGCAGATGGCCTACTTCATCAGCGGCTGCAAGGAAGAGGGGCTGCGCCCCGGCGACGTGGACGCGCGCGATGCCGACGGGCGCAAGAAGGTCGAGCTCTACCAGCTCTATGAAGAGCAGTGCCAGCGCGAAGGCGTGGTGGACTTCGGCGAGCTGATGCTGCGCAGCTACGAGGTCCTGCGCGACAACGATCCGATCCGGGCGCACTACCAGCGGCGCTTCCAGCACATCCTGGTGGACGAGTTCCAGGACACCAACAAGCTGCAGTACGCCTGGCTCAAGCAGCTCGCGGGCGACATGGAGGGCGGGCGCCTCGTCACGCAGGGCAGCGTGCTGGCGGTGGGCGACGACGACCAGAGCATCTACGCCTTCCGCGGTGCGCGCGTGGGCAACATGCAGGATTTCGTGCGCGAGTTCGATGTGCGCCACCAGATCAAGCTGGAGCAGAACTACCGCAGTTTCAGCAACATCCTCGATTCGGCCAACGCCCTCATCAGCCACAACAGCCGCCGGCTGGGCAAGAACCTGCGCACCACGCAGGGCCCCGGCGAGCCGGTGCGCGTGTACGAGGCGCCCACCGACCTGGCCGAGGCCCAGTGGATGGTGGACGAGATCCGCCAACTGGTGCGCAACGACGGCTTCGAGCGCCGCGAGATCGCCGTGCTCTACCGCAGCAACGCGCAGAGCCGGGTGATCGAGTCGGCGCTGTTCAACGCCGCCGTGCCCTACCGCGTGTATGGCGGCCTGCGGTTCTTCGAGCGGGCCGAGGTCAAGCATGCGCTCGCCTACTTGCGCCTGCTGGAGAACCCGAACGACGACACGAGCTTCCTGCGCGTGGTGAATTTCCCGCCGCGCGGCATCGGGGCGCGCACGGTCGAGGTGCTGCAGGATGCGGCCCGCAGCGCGGGCTGTTCGCTGCACGATGCCGTGACGGCCGTGCCGGGCAAGGCGGGTGCGAACCTCGGCGCGTTCGTGGCCCTGGTGGACGTGATGCGCGAGCAGACGCAGGGCCAGACGCTGCGCGGCATCATTTCGCAGATGCTCGAAGCCAGCGGCCTCGTGGAGCACTACCGTGCCGAGAAGGAGGGCGCCGACCGGCTGGAGAACCTGGACGAGCTGGTCAACGCGGCCGAGAGCTTCGTGACGCAGGAGGGCTTCGGCCGCGATGCCGTGGCGCTGCCCGTGGACGAGCACGGGGCCAGCCTGCGCCAGAGCCCGGCGAGCCAGGGTATCGACACCCGCAGCCCCGTGATCGACGAGCCCCTCGCCCCGCTGCCGGGCGACGTGGATGCCGACACGGGCGAGACGCTCTCGCCGCTGGTGGCCTTCCTCACCCACGCGGCGCTGGAGGCCGGCGACAACCAGGCCCAGGCCGGGCAGGACGCCGTCCAGCTCATGACGGTGCATGCGTCCAAGGGGCTGGAGTTCGACGGCGTGTTCATCGGCGGCATGGAGGAGGGCCTCTTTCCGCACGAGAACGCCATGAGCGACCGCGAGGGGCTGGAGGAAGAGCGGCGCCTGATGTACGTGGCCATCACGCGCGCCCGCAAGCGGCTGTACCTCAGCCATTCGCAGACGCGCCTGCTGCACGGCCAGACCCGCTACAACATCAAGAGCCGGTTCTTCGAGGAACTGCCCGAGGCTGCGCTCAAGTGGATCACGCCCAGGAACCAGGGATTTGGTAGTTTTGCTCCTAATTCAGGAGCAAAGAATTCAATGAATCCGGCGGCATGGGGTGGTTTTGGCTCCAAGTCCGAGAGCTTTGCCAGCCCACCCGTGCCGCCGCAGAAGGCGCCGCCCGCGCACGGCCTGCGCGTGGGCCTGGCCGTGTTCCACACCAAGTTCGGCGAGGGCAAGGTGCTGGCGCTCGAAGGGGCGGGCGACGACGCGCGCGCCCAGGTGAATTTCCCGCGGCACGGCACCAAATGGCTGGCACTGTCGGTGGCCAAGCTCACCGTGGTGGATTGACAGGGGGGCGGGTGGCGGCGCCGCGCCGCTGCCCGCTCCGGCACGCCTCAGTTGCGGGACGGGAAGGTTCCCACCAGCGCGATGATGAAGTTGAGGCTCAGGTAGGGCTGCATGTTCTCGTGGGCAGCATTGCTCCCGGCCAGCCCCGTCATGACCCCGGCCAGGCTGCCGTCGGGCGCCTGGTTGGTGTACTGGTTGTCGCGCCGGTCGGATGTGGCCAGGTACCTGCCGTTGGGCGTTCCGGAGTTGCCGGCAGTGCTGCTGACCGGCACTGTCGTGGTGTGGTTGTGCATCGGCATGTTGCTGATGTTGAGCGTGACGCTCTCCTGCCCGCCCAGTTGCCCCTGGGTGTAGAAGCTTCCGCCCAGCAACTGGCCCGTTCCCAACGGCACGCGCCCGCGCAGATCGGGCAGGGCGAAGGTGGAGACACCGTTGCCGCCGTAGGTGGTGCCCAGGATCGAAAACAGCGCGGTGTTGCTGGAGATCGCGAGCTGCTGCCCCCAGCAGAAAGCCCAGTTCCGGGGGGCGTAGTTGCCTGCGAACAGGGAGATTTCACCGATGAATGGATCTGCGGCCATGAGGGTCTTCCAGTTAAGTCACGAGATAAGGGGTGTTCCAGCCGCTGCAGCCGGAGGTGCCCCGCAGGCAGGATGGGGCGGGCTGCGCCAGGGCCAGCCCGTTGCTGGAGGCCGCCGGTAGCGCGCTGCCGCGAAGCCAGTGGGTGCCGTTGCGCTCGCCGTTGGCCGGGTCGCGGTGCCGTGCTCCGCGGGGGGCATTGTCCGGGTCGGTGTGCAGCAGGGCCAGCCGGTCGGCGCCCGGGCCGCTGTGGTGCCACCGCGCGAAGCGCTGGCCGGCCTCGAAGCCCAGCAGGGCGGGGCCGCTCAGGTCCGCGTGTGCCGCGCCGGCGCCGGCGCCGCGCGGCGCGCAGCGCTCGGCGATCGAGCGGCATGCGTCCGAGCCGGCATTCCACGAGGCCACGCTGGCCCAGCCGGGAGGCGGTGGCGCGCCGCTGCCTGCAGGCCCCTGCGAGAAGAGCGATCCCGCCAGCGGAAGCCGGCCGGCCGGCTGCCACCGGCTCCACTGGCGCTGGAAGCGCAGGGCCTGCTGGCCCGAGTACAGGGCCACCACGAAGTCCGCGCGCGCGCCATGCAACGCCGTGCGCAGGCCGGCGAACTCTTCGGAGCCGTCCGGCAGGCCCGATACGTGCACGGCGGACACCGTGCCGCCGGCCGCTTCGAAGGCGCGGCGGAATGCGTGCGGAAAGTCGTACCCACTTTCCAGGAAACCCATGCACAGCACGGCCCGGTGGCCCCAGCGCCGCGGGGCTTCGCGCCCCAGCACGGCACAGGACTGCCACAGCTCTAGCGTGTGCGGGATGAGCCAGGGCGACGGGGTGAAGCGGTGCTCCGGCACCCGGTCGGCACCGGTGTCGCTCGCCAGGAACGGTACCTGGCGCGACTCCAGCAGCGGCACCAGTTCCCGTGCGGTCTGCACCGGCAACCACCCGGCGAGCGCGCCCACGGAGCCCGATTCCACGGCGGCCCGCGCCTGCCGCAGCGCGGCCTGGGGGCTGCGCCCGTAGGGCATCGGCAGCCACGCCGGCGGAGGCAGGCCGGAGGCTTCGGTGCCCGCGTCCAGCCCGGCCAGGAATTCCGCCGCCAGGGCCGGGTAGCGGGACGATTCGGGCAGCAGGACGCCGACGGTGCGCGCGGCGCTGCGTTGCGGCACCTGCGCTGCCAGCGCCGGTACCGTGGCGGTGCAGGCCACGGTGGCCGCCGTGGACACCGAGGTGCCCAGGAAGCCGCGCCGGCCGAGTTGCACGGTGGTGGAGGTTGAAAAGGTCATGGCGTTGTCACCCGGCTTCAAAAGCCTCGGAACGGGAACCGGTGGCGTGCACGGGTGCGTTGCCGGTCGCTGCGCGCAGGGCTTCCAGCGTGTCGTAATGGGGAGCGATCCATTGCGCCGCGAGTTCCAGCACGCGGGGCGATGCCTGCTGGCGCTTGCGCTGCGCGTCGGGAGCGAAAGGGTGGTTCGGGTGCTTGGCATGCACCGCGAACGTGGATTCGATCTGCAGGGCGGCCTCCGGGCCGGGGACCATGCCGAAATGCGGGGCGACGGCGGACAGGATGGCCGAGGGCAGTTGCCGGTAGTCGAGCAGCAGCGTCCGCTCCGGGCGGAACTGCCGCACCATGGCCTCGTAGATGCCGCCCAGGCTGCGTGCGCAGTAGGCCTCGGGTCCCATGCGCAGGGCGTCGTCGAACGCGATGCCGGCCGGATCGACGCCGAGCGGCCCGCCGGGGATGAGGTACGCCGCGCGCTGCTGGAGCTGCGACACCAGCACCTCGACCGGATCGCGGTAGAGAAAAAGCCAGGGTGCGTCGGGCCAGGCCTGCGCGATGCGTTCGGCATACCCCGTGGCCCAGCAGTCGCACTTGACCACCAGATGGCGGGCGCCGGTGAGCTGCCCCGGCCGCGGCGGCTGCGCCCAGGCGCTGGCCACCGCCCGCGCGGCGGGGATCGCCAGCGCCGCGTCCAGCGTGGGCAGCATCGCTTGCGCGCGCAGCAGGTCGTCCAGCAGCGGTGCTTCCGAGAGCGCCACGTGGCCGTCGATCGCCGCGAAGGCCTGGGCGACCAGCGTGGAGCCGCAGCGCGAGACGTGGAAGACGATGCCCGATGGCGCGAGCCCCGGCGAGGCCTCGGCCCAGTCCAGCAGGTCGGACAGCGGCGTCTGGCGGCGGAAGGCCTGGTGGAACGGGTGGAACAGCGCGTCCTGCACGCCGTCCGCGAAGAACGGCGCGCGCGTGACTCCGGGGGGCGCGCGCATCCAGTCCACCAGCGGTTCGCCGCCGGCCCCTGCATAGACGCGGATGGGCGACCAGCCCTCGTAATTCAGACCACCCATTGCTGCATCCACGCTTGGCGCCCGGAGGCCATGGCGGAGACCACCTCCGCCTCGGTGAAGGCCCATCCCCGCGCGCCGCCGAGCGCGATGCAGGCCTGCGCGAAGTCCTCGCGCGAGTAGATGCCCAGCAGCTGGTCCTGCAGTGCCGGATCGCCGAAGACCTGCTCGCGGAACTGCGCGAACCGCCATTGCGGGTCCTGGGCGTGCGGATAGGGCTGCCCCGCATCGCCCGCGGCGATGGCCGCGCGCAGCCGGGGCGTGGCTTCGCAATCCAGCACGAGGTGCAGCCGCTCGGCGGTGCCCTGGTTGGTCACCCGGTGCGGCAGGGAGAAATCCGCATACCACCACTCGGCCGCGCGCATGGGCACGCGCTGCCCATCCACGTGGAAGAACACTTCGCCGTGCGTCAGCAGCGGCAGGTGCAGGCGGACCTCGCCGTCGCGCAGGCCCACGCCCGCGTCGGTGTGTTCCCGGATGGCTCCGCCGGGCACGAGGCGCAGCACGCGCACCGATTTGAGCGGCGCGTCGCCCGCGATGCCGGCCACCAGGGCCCGCACGGCCGGGCACTGCGCCATCGCGCCTTCGTCCTGGAACAGATCGGCCGCGAACTCGCCCGGTGCGGCGGGCAGCGGCGAACGCGGCGTGCTGCGCAGCGCCGCTACGTGCCAGCCGCCGTTGTGCTTCGCCAGATTGAAATGGGGGCCCCAGGTGGTGTCCGGCAGCGCGAGCACCTCCTGCAGCGCCGCCGCCGTTCCGGCCACGCCGTGCGCCAGCCGCCGGGCGTGCGGAAACGCGACGGGCGGCACGGTGTCCGTGGGGAGCGGGGCGGTCATGGAAGGAGGAGCCGTGGGCAGGCTGCGGCGGGCATCACTGCGCGCAGATGGCGTAGGCCGAGCAACTCTGCAGGTTCGAGCGATACGAATTGAGGGCGCGCACCGACCAGCCGAATGTGCCGGCGTTGCCGCCGCAGTTCGCCACCGGACGGCTTTCGCCCAGGTACACGCCGGCATCTTCGGGGTCGGCCTGGCCCGTGCTCGCGGCGTGGCCGCCGCCCAGCACCTTCTCGCCCGCGTTGCAGCACGCAGTGACCGCACAGACCTGGGCGTTCACCGGCGACTGCGTGATTTCCCGGACCGTGACGCCGGCGCTCAGGGACCCCGCGGCGCCGGTCGCGCCCGTGGCGCCGGTGCTGCCGGTGGCGCCTGTCGCGCCGGTGGACCCCGTGGCGCCCGTCGGGCCTGCGGGGCCCATGGCCCCGGTTCCCCCCGTGGGGCCGAGGACGCCCGTCGATCCGGTGGCGCCCGTGGGACCCGCAACGCCCGTCGCACCCGTGGGGCCGGCGGTGCCTGTCGCCCCGGTGGCGCCCGACGGGCCCGTGGCCCCTGTCGGGCCGGCCACGCCCGTGGCTCCCGTGGGACCCGCGCTGCCGGTGGCCCCCGTGGCGCCGGCCGGACCGGTCGCACCCGTGGCCCCCGTGGCACCGGTCGCGCCGGTGGCACCCACCACGGCCGCACAGTGGCCCAGCACGCCGCCCGGGCCGTGGCACACCGGCGTGCCCTGCTGGGGTGCCGATGCCAGGCCGGGGACCGTCACCGCGCCCGAGGCTTCGTCCACGCGCAGCCGGATCTGCGTCTTGTCGCTGCTGGTGACCGAGAAGCCGCCGTTGGGAGGCGGGGCCAGCACGATGTCCGCCGCAAGGACGGCATGGTAGTGCAGTGCGCCGGCGCACAGGGCCGCGATCAGGTGTTTGCGTTGCGGAGGAAGGAAAAACATGGAGGCCCCGGAAGAATCGCCGGAGTGTAAGGAAAAGCCTCACAAAAGCCCACGTCTTGTAATGTCTTGTATTACTTTTTTTTGGATTGTGATTCGATGTAACCCGGCTGTGCGTTATGAAATGCACGCCGGTCGGGACTTGGCGTTTCCATGCGGTCCCGCATCGGAGGCATCGGCTAGCCGCGGCGCGGCGCGGGGTACCAGTGGTTGTCGATGCGCGCTCCGGCCAGCGTTCCGCGGTGCGGGTGCGCCTGGGGCGCGGCGCCGTGGGCATCTTCCAGCGTGCGATCGAGCCCCGCGGCCCAGAGTGCGTTTTCTCTCACGGCCAGCGCGCATACCTCCGCCAGGGGCACCAGGGCGCGCCACTCGCCCTGCGCGCCGAACGTGGCGAGGCCCTGCGCGCGTGGGCAGCTCACGGCCCAGCCGGCCGGGGTGGCGGCGATGCTGCCGCCGTACCCCCGCAGGCCGCCGGGCAGCGCGTCGGGCGCGGGCGAAGCCGGCCGCAGCGCCGAGCCGTCGAACAGCGCCAGCACGGGCGCGGCATCGCGCGCCTGCGGGTCCGCGTGTTCCGCCTGCAGCGCGATGCCCAGCACGGTGCCCTGCGGGTTCCACGCCAGGTGCCGCAGGCTGAGCCGGCGGTCGTCCAGGCGCCATTGGCCCATCACTTCCCCGGTGCGGCCATGCAGGCGCACGATGGACGAATCCATGGTGTCCAGCGCGCGCTTCACCCGGCCGGTTTCCGGTGCGGTGGGCACGCCGCCGTTGGCCACCAGCAGCGTGGGCATGCCATCGGCCGGGTGGCGCCGGTCCCAGATGAGCTCGTGCGCGTCGATGCCTTGCGTGGACCACTCGCGCACGGTGTTCAGGCGCTCCAGGTCGCGCTGGACCACGAAGCTGCGGCCCGAGTCGGCATCGGTTTCGGTGGTGTAGAGACGGCTGCCGTCGGGCGAGGCGATCACGTGGCCATTGAAGGAGCGGCTGCCGTCCGACCATTGCCAGACGGGCGCGCGTGCGGTGCCCGGCCACCAGCGCACCAGCCAGTCGCCGGGCCTGCGCGAGGCCGCGACCACGCTGCCGTCGGGCAGGGGGCAGAGGCCGTGCGCGCGCGTGGGGATGTCCAGCGCATGCACCGCACGCAGCGGCGTGTCGCGGCCCGCGGAGGTCTCCAGCACGCCGATGCGGTAGCTGCCGTCCTCCTGCTGCCAGGCGGCCGCCAGGCGCAGGGCGCCGGCAGGCGATGCCGGTCCGCCGGCCCATGCGGCGGACAGCGGCACTGCCAGCCCCCACCCTGCGCCGAGGCGCAGCACCTGCCGGCGCGAGAGGCGCAGCCGCGCTGCCGGGGTGCCTGCATCCAGGCGCTCTGCGGCCATGGTGTCAGTCCCCGTCGGCATCGGAGAAGCCGATGCTCACCTGCAGCGCCGGCGCCACCTCGGCTTCTGCCAGGCGCTTGAGCGCGCTCAGTTCCCTGGCCGCCTGCAGCACCTGCGGGCCGCCCTGGGCGGGGCCTGCCTTTTCGGCGGCCGCCATCGCGGCGTCGATGCGCAGCGCGGTGGCACGCAACTGGTCGGCCAGGGGGTTGAGCCCGCGGCCGCGCAGGTAGGTCTCCAGCGGCACCAGGCCCTGGCCCGGGGCCGCCAGCGGCGTGCCGGTCGCCTGTACCGTGAGCGCGCGCAGGGCCGCCCATTCGGCCGCCCAGGCGGTGGCGGCCTGGCCGCTCGCCATGCGCGGGTAGTCGGGCGCACGCGTGCCCTGCGCGGCGCGCAGCGGCTTTTCCATGTGGGCCCAGCGCAGGCGTTCGATGCCACCCACCCACTGGTTGATGAATTCGCCCATGGCCTGGGTGGATCGCTCCTGTTCTTCCTCGGCGCCCCAGTCGGTGCCGGCGGCGCCCTCGAAGGCCGATTGCAGCGCCACCGCCTCGCGCTCCACGTCCAGCGCCACTTCGACCGCATAGGCGCAGGCGGGGCTGCGCGGTGCGGCGGGCTGGGTCCAGAGCAGCCATTCGAGCGCGGGCAGGCCCTTGGCGGGCGTGCCGATGCGCTCGAAGGCCTGTGCGCCCTGCGGTTGTGCCTTGATGGCCCGCTCGATGAGCTGCGGCCGGGTGGGGGCGAAATCGATCTGCCGCTGCGTGCGCCGCGCGATCACCGGGCCCACGGCCACGGCGCCCAGGCGCTCCCACGCGAGCATCGCGGTGCGCCAGGCGGTGCGCGCGGGCTCCAGCGCGGGCGGCGCCCCCGCGCCGGCGGCGGCGGGCGCCTCGCACAGCGACCGCAGGGCGACCGGCAGGGCCTGCGCCGCGGCGGCGAATTCGCGCGAACGCGGCAGCGCCCAGTGCGCGTACAGGCTCTGCAGCGCATGGGTGGTGTCGTAGAACGGCACGGCATCGTGCTGCCAGGCCGGCGTGGCGGGGGCGGCAGCGCGTGTCTGCGCGGCCGTGCCGCCCGCGAGCGCGAGCACCAGGGATGCGGCCAGCACGGAGCGGCGCGCGAGGAGGGTGCGGTGTGTCATAGCGATTCCACGAATTTCACGAGGGCCTCCCGGTCGGCCTTGTCCATCTTGAGCACGTTCTGGCGGGCGTCTTCCGCCTCGCCGCCGTGCCACAGGATGGCTTCGAGCACGCCGCGCGCGCGGCCGTCGTGCAGCAGGCGCGTATGGCCGTTCACGTCCTTGATGAGGCCGATGCCCCAGAGCGGCGGCGTCTTCCACTGCCGGCCGCTGGCCAGGAAGTCGGGGCGCCCGTCGGCCAGGCCTTCGCCCATGTCGTGCAGCAGCATGTCGGTGTAGGGCCAGATGCGCTGGCCCGAGAGCGCCTTGCTCGTCAGGTGCGGGAAGGGGCCTTCCTTGGTCACGTAGCTCGGGCGGTGGCAGGCCGCGCACTGGGCCTGGGCGAAGAGCGCCTGGCCGCGCAGCACGGCGGCGTCGTTCACGTCGCGGCGCGCGGGCGGGGCCAGCGTGGCCTGGTAGAAGACCACGTCGTCGAAGGTCTTGTCGTCGATTTCCACGCCCGCCTGCCCGCGTGCGCCGGCGCTGCGGCCGCTGGGCGATTCGCCGCAGTCCACCTGCGTGGTGGTGCAGTTCTCGCTGGGGAAGTCGCGCGAGGTGATGCCCATGTCGCCGATGAAGGCGCCGCCCGTCTGGTGCGAGATGGTGGCCACGTTGGCCTTCCAGCCGAAACGGCCGAGCATCTTGCGGCCCGAGGGCGCGTCCCACACGTGGTTGGGAATGCCCTTGATCGGGCCGGGCGTGGCGGCCTGGTCGGCGGCGTTGGCGAGGATGTCGGCCTCGGCGATCGCCTCCAGCAGGCCCACGCCGATGATCTGCGGCGCGATGCGCGGGCTCAGCATGGTCTTGGCGTGCAGCGGGCCGTAGCCGAGGTTGCGCACGCCGTAGTGGGGCTTGAGCAGCGCGTAGGGCGTGCCGTCGGCGAAGCGGCCCTTGACCGTGTCGTAGCGCAGCGTGACCGTGCCCTCGGGCTTCACGCCGTGCACGGCCGCGGTGTTGAGCTGGTCGCCGTAGATGGGCTCCGGGTTCGGGCCGCCGTGCGGGTCGGCGCCGGGGATGGACAGGCGGATGAGCAGCGCGACGGTCGGGTCGCGCGTTTCGCCGAGGCGGTTGAAGATCTCCGGCGGCTCGCCGCGGCCGTCCTGCACGTGGCAGCCGCCGCACGAGCGCGCGATGAAATGCGGGCCCAGGCCGTCGCGCGCCTTGGTGGACGCGCCGGCCTCCACCCAGTTGCGCTTGAAGAACGAGTTGCCGATCACGAAGCGCGTGCGTTCGGCATCGTCCAGGTTGGCGGCCGGGAACGAGAAGGCGTTGCGGCCGGTGGCGTACACCGTGGTGGCGCCGCCGGTCTTCTCGCCCTGCGGATCGGGCGGGTCGGCGGCGGTGGCGCCGCCGGCCGAGAGCAGCGCCCCGGCGGCGGCCAGGCCCGTGCCGGCCAGCGCGGCGGCGGACCAGAGCGCGCGCCGGCGCGGCGTCGTCTGCGAACGGATCATGTCGCGCGCGGCCTTCACGGTTGCACGAGGGTCAGCTTGGTGATGCCGATGGCGTTGGCGGCCTCCACCAGATCCTTGCTCTGCTGCGTGAGGCTGTCGATGGTCTTCTGGATGCGCTGGCGGCCCGGGGCATCCTTGCCGCCGATGATCTCGCGGTCGAATGGCGCCTGGATGCCTTCGGCCGCCTTCACGGAGGCGGCGATCTGCTGCGTGGTGCGCTCGGCCAGCGCGGCGTCCTTGGCGGCGACCAGGTCGCGCAGCGAAGCCCCCTTGACGGTGCTGCCGTCGGCGCGCTTGTACTCGCCGAGCCAGACGTTCTGGATGCCCTGCGCGTTCGTCACCGCATCGCGGTGGGTGTTGTCGGAGAAGCAGGAGTGCTCGTCTTCCTGGTCCTGGCTGTTGAGCGCCACCTCGAGCCGCTCGCCCGCGAGTTCGCCGCGCGAAAGCGAGCCCAGGCCGACCAGCATCTTGCGCACCGATTCCGTGCCGCCGCGCACGAACTTCGCGCGGTAGTTGTTGGCCGATTTCGGCGCCCAGGCCTTCACGAGGAAGCTCAGGTCGTCGATGAGCAGGTCGGTGACCACGTTCAGGTACTGGCGGCGGCGGTCGGCGTTCTTCGCCTTGCCGTCCACGAAATCCTCGAAGTTGCGGTCGCCCGGGCCGGTCTCGGAGAGGTCCTGGCCCCACAGGAAGAATTCGATGGCGTGCCAGCCGGTGGCGATGTTCTCTTCGCCGCCACGCTCGTTCTGGGCAGCCAGGTTCTTCTTGGTGATGGCGAACTTGCGGTTGTTGACCAGGCCGGCATCGGGCTTGCCCTCCACGCTGTCGACGTACGACTCGTCCATGGGCCAGGCGTTGATCTGCCCTTCGGGGCCCTTCTCGTCGTCGATGGGGCCGCCGTAGAAGCGGAAGGCCTCGGTCTGGCCGTAGAACTCGCGCGCGGCCAGCCAGGTCTTGCGGGCTTCGGCCAGCGCCTCGGCCGACGGCTTGGCCGTGAAGGCCTTGATGGCCGCCTGCATGGTGCGCGCGGCGGTCAGCGTGTCCTCGTAGTTCGCATGCGCCAGCACGGCGTACTGCGCCGCCACGGCGGCCGGCGTCGCGGCGGCGCTGGAGGCGGGCGCGGCGGCGGATGCGCCCGCGCCCTGCGGAGCCTGTGCCTGGACCACCCCCGTGGTGCCGAGTGCGGCGGCGGCCAGCAATCCGGCGAGAACGGTGGTCTTGAACGAGGCGGTGGTCATGGCATCTCCTGAAATGAATGGGGACAGAGCGGCGCGGGAAACGGGTTCCCCGCACCATCCGTGCGGCCGGGGCGGCGCGGTGCGCGCCGTGGCGGACGGTGCAGAAGGTCCGGGGCGCATGGCGTGCCCCGGCGCGCCCGGCGTCCCGCGCGGAGCAGACCCCTCCCGGTCCGCACCGCCGCGCGACGCGACGAGCCGAGGCATTATAAGAATGAGATTAATTATCATCTCCGCTCAGGCCGTTCCGGGGCTGCCTGCCGTCCCCGGTCCCGTTCGGAATACGGGCCTGCTCTGGCTCTATTGCTATCGAAAAAATAGCAAATTATTCAGCAGGGACAACGGCATGGAAGGGATTTTTGCCATACCTGCTGGCCTGCCGCGGGCCCGCTGCGCCGGCCCAATAAAAAAGCGAGGCATGAAGCCTCGCTGGATGATCCGGCCACCGCCGCGAAAGTCCCCTGGCGGGGCCCTGCGCGGCGTGCCCTGCCGTGTCAGGCGTGCAGCTTCATCTGCTGGGGCGTGCCCGTCAGATAGCCCACGGCGGAGCCGAACTTGTCCTTGTAGTTGGCGCGCACCAGCGGGTCGAGCGTGTCCTTCACCTTGGAGTGGATGCTGCCCCAGTCGCCCACGTGCTGGAAGTTGCTCATGATGTAGGTGAAGCCGTTGATCTCGTCCACCGCGTGCAGGCCCGTGGATTCGCCGCCGGCGGGCACCGACATCACGCGCGAGAGCTGCTTGGTGTCGACGTTGTAGGCCCACAGGAAGTTGTTCACGTGCTGGCTGCTGTCCTCGCCGATGAACAGCGTGCGCAGCTTCTCGGAGAACTTCAGGTTGTCCGGGTTGGCGATGTTGTTGGGGTTGGCGGTGTTGCCCAGCGCGTCCGAGGCGATGTCCTCGCCGGCCAGCAGGGCCTTGGTGTCCACGGGCATCCAGTCGCTGTTGATGGTGCCGCCCTGGGTGTCCTTCAGGCCGCCGCGCAGGTTGAGCGCCATCACCACGCCGGCGACGAGTTGCTTGGGCACCGAGATGCCGTTGCCCGGCACGTTGGCGGCATTGCCGGCCACCATCGAGGTCTGCACGTTCTGCAGCGCCGAGTAGGCGATCTTGTCGCGGGCGTTGACCGTGGTGCCTTCCATCTTGGTGAAGCCCATGCTGGCGCCGACGAAGGCGGCGTAGCGGTGCGTCTCCAGGAATGCGGCGGCCTTTTCCATGCCGGCGTTGATCTTGATCCACTCGGTCTTGCCGTTGGCGACGATCTTCGTGTACGCCGCGTCCTTGGGGTCGGCGCTGGCCACGGTCATGATGTCGGTGGGCTTGAGCGTGTTGGCGAGCTTCTCGATCTCGGCGCTGGTGGCCGAGCCGAGCTTGATCCAGGTGAGCGCCGCGGCGGAGTTGGCGGCCGGGTCGATCGAGAAGCCCGAGCCCACCTTGGCGGCGTACAGCGTGCCGGAGGACAGGTCCTTCTCCTTGTCGGCCACGAAGACGAAGTAGCCGCTGTTGGTGGCGTCGTCGCCCATGAGCGCGGTGCGCTGGTCGGGCATCACCTGCACCAGTTCGTGCGAGATGCGGCCCATGCAGAAATGCTTCTTGATGGAGGCGGTGCCGTCGGGGTTCACCGTCACTTCGGGCATGTGGCCGTAGTGGTAGGGGTTGGCCGCCGTCTCGCTGCCGTAGAGGTTCTTGCTGTAGGCCTTGAACTGTGCGTTCGATGCGGCGGTGAAGGCATCGGGCTCGTACTCTTCGCTGGACAGGTGGGTGCCCCAGGGCGAGAGGCTCGCACCGCAGGTGATCCACAGGCCGTGCACCTTGGAGGTGTCCACGTTGTGGTACTTCACGAGCGACAGCTTGCCCGTGGCGGGGTCCTGGTCGAGCGAGAGCACGGCGATGGGCGAGGGCAGCTTGCCGTACATGTCGGTCTTGCCGTCCTGGGCCCAGGTGGTGTATTCGAACTGCACGACGGCGAACACCGGGTTGCCCTTGACGCCGTCCACCTTGGCATTGGCCACGGTGAGCAGCGACGTGCCGTCGGGCGAGTCGGAGAAGAACTGGCGCTCCTTGCCGGCCACGGTCGTGTCGGTGATGGGCTGGTTGTTGATGTCCACGTAGCCGCCGGCCAGGATGGTGCCGCCGTTGCCGTTGGACACGCGGTCGCCGGTGATGAAGAAGGGCTGGTAGGCGAGCTGGTAGCTCTGCACGGAGTCGTTGCTGAACTTCACGTTCAGCGTGGAGCCCACGGTGGTGGTGGCCATCGCCGCGGGGTTGGCGAGCGAGGGCGCGGCCATCGGGCTGAAGCTGGCCGAGACGAAGCTCGGCGCATCGCTGCCGCCGCCGCAGGCAGCCAGCAGGGACGCGGCGGATGCGCTGGCGCCCAGGGGCAGCAGCGGCACGCCGGCCAGGAATTGCAGGGCCTTGCGGCGGGAGGGCATCGGGGTGTGGGACATCGTGGATTCCGGATGGGTCGGTCTGCGGTGTGGCCGCTGCCGGTCCGCGGATGCGGGCGGGCGCGGGCCTCTTCGATCGGGCCGGCCGGGAATCCCGGGCCTGCCTCCGGTCCGGGATGCTAGGAATCCGCCATGACACGCATTTGACCGTTGCGTGACGGTCCGGTGACGGTGCCCGCACGGTGCGCAGCGGCACCGGGGGCGGCCGCTTGCGCTGCGGGCCGGCCAGCGGGGCCGGGCAGCGCGGGCGGCCGGGGGCGCTTCAGGCCGCGCTGTGGCTGTCTTCCAGGGTGGGCATGCGCTCGGGCGGCTCGAAGCAGTCGCGGAACGAGAACACCACGGAGGTGAAGAACATGGCTGCCAGCAGCATGGCGGTGCCCACCATGATGCCCGCCGCGAAGGCGGCGCCCAGCCCCATGAAGGCCAGCAGCGTCACCGCCACGCTGGCCGCGATGCCCGCGCCCAGGAACACGCCCGTCCAGGCCAGGCCATACACGGCGAAGGCGCCGAAGTTGCGCAGGCAGGCGACGATGCTGAAGAACAGCGCCTTCAGCGGCGGCACGCCGTGCCAGTGCACGAGGCCCGGCGCATGCCAGAACAGCAGCGACAGCGGCAGGTAGAGCGCCAGCGAGAGCCACATCGCCGCCTGGAACTGCGGCAGCTCGGCCACTTCGCGCGTGAGCTCTTCGCCGCCCAGGTACACCCGGGCGAACTGCCCGCCGTCCATGAGGGACGAGATGCCCATCACCGCCAGGAAACCGAGCGCATAGAGCGCGCCCAGCACCAGCATGGCATTGAGCCGCTGGCGGCCGGTGCGGAAAGCGACCAGCAGCAGCGCGGGCGTGGGAAAGCGCCCCTGCGTGGCATCGCCCGCGGCCACCATCATGGCCAGCGTGGCCGCCGGCAGCAGCGCCAGCGCCACGGCCGGGCCGACGAGGGGCAGCAGCGTGGCGATGGACATGGCCGCCATGGTCAGGAAGAAGAGCGCAGCCAGCGCCATGGGCTGGCGCCAGAACACGCGGATGCCGAGGCGGACCCATTCCAGGCCGGCGCGGGCGGGGACGATGTGCAGTTTCATGGCGGTGCAGTGTGCGTGGTTCGCCCGGGGGGCGGGAGCAGGGCGGTTCGCAGAGGGAGCGATCGCGTCGGCATGCAGCGGGCAAGCGGCATGCCCCGATCGCAAGGCCGCAGGCATTGTCGCGCCGATGGCAGGCCAGGGCGGTGCGGGCGCGCGATTTCCGGCGGGCAGGCGGGGTTCATGGTGGCGGCGCAGCCACAGCGGCGGGCGGGCGGCCAGGTCCGGTTCAGTGCGCGAAGCCGCCGGCCGCACCCACGTGCAGCGGCTCGGCCACGCGGCCGCGCAACACGCGCTCGAAATGGGTGGGGTCGTGCGGCGTGAGCAGGCTGGCCTCGCGCGGCAGGTGGAAATCCCAGAGCCGCGAGATCCAGAAACGCAGCGCACCGGCACGCAGCATGGCCGGCAGCAGCGCGCGCTCCTGGGCGGTGAGGGGCCTCACCGCCTGGTAGGCGTCCAGCATGGCGGCCGCGCGCAGCGGCGCGTGGGTGCCGGTGGCCCAGTCGATGCACCAGTCGTTCAGGCACACCGACAGGTCGAACAGCCAGGTGTCCACGCCCGCGAAGTAGAAGTCGAAGAAGCCTGTCAGTGTCTCGCCGTCGAACATCGCGTTATCGCGGAACAGGTCGGCATGCACCGGGCCGCGCGGCAGCGCGCCGTAGCCGGCGGACGCCGCCACATGGTTCTGGTAGGCCAGCTCGGAGCGCAGCAGCGTGCGCTGGGCTTCGCCGATGTGGGGCAAAACCACCGGCACGGTCTCGTTCCACCAGGCCAGGCCGCGCAGGTTGGGCTGCTGCCGCTCGTAATCGCGGCCAGCCAGGTGCATGCGCGCGAGCATGTCGCCCACGGCAGCGCAGTGCACCGCCTCGGGCGCGAGCTGGCTCCTGCCCTGCAGCTTGCTCACCACGGCAGCGGGCTTGCCGGCCACCGTGTGCAGGATGTCGCCATGGCGGTCGCCGCGCGGGTCGGGCACGGGGATGCCCGCGTGCGCCAGGTGCTTCATCAGGTGCAAGTAGAACGGCAACTGCTCGGCGGTGAGGCGCTCGAACAGCGTGAGCACGTATTCGCCCTGGTCGCTGGTGAGGAAATAGTTGGTGTTCTCGATCCCGCCCTCGATGCCGCGCAGCGACACGAGCGTACCCAGCTGCAAACGGCGCAGCAGATCGCGCGCCTCTTTCTTGGAGACTTCAGTGAAAACGGCCATTGCTGGGCGACGGAAACGGTCGGGGAGAGAGGAAAGGAGGCGGGGCCGGCATCATCCCGGCGGGGTACCGGCGGTGCGGTGCGACCCGGGAGAGGCCGGACCCGGTTCAGAACTTCATCACGTTCCAGACGCGGGGGGCGGTGATGGTTTCCGCGCCGTTGCGGCTGCCGGGGCGGGCGCGCACGCCGTCCGCGGGCTGCACTTCGTATTCGGGCATCTCGCCGGTCTTGGGCTGCACCGTGATGCTCTGCGTCTGCCCGCCGACACGCAATTCGTCCACCCGGCTGCCTTCGTCCTCGATGCGGATGCGCTCGACGCGCTGGTTGCCGCGGCCCGGTTGGGCATCCGCGGCAGGGGCCTGCTCGCCCGCGGCGGGCGCGGCCTGCGGAGCGGGGGCGGGAGTCTGGGCGAAGGTGGGGCTGGAAGCCAGTGCCAGCAGGAGGAGGGTGTGGGCGGCGCGCATGGGGCGGATTGTAGGCGCGGGCGGGCGCCGGCCCCCGGCGGCGGGCACAATCCCGGGCCATGAGCAAACCCAAGACCCTGGTGCTGGTGGACGGCTCCAGCTACCTCTACCGCGCCTTCCACGCCATGCCCGACCTGCGGGCCGTTCCCGGCGACCCGGAAAGCCCCGCCACGGGAGCCATCCGCGGCATGATCAACATGCTGCAGGCGCTGCAGAGGGAATACCCCGCCGACTACGCCGCCTGCGTGTTCGATGCGAGCGGCCCCACCTTCCGCGACACGCTCTACCCGGAATACAAGGCGCACCGCGCGCCCATGCCCGACGACCTGCGCACGCAGATCGAGCCCATCCACGAGGTGGTGCGCCTGCTGGGCTGGCCCGTGGTCTGCGTGCCCGGCGTGGAGGCCGACGACGTCATCGGCACGCTCGCGGCCTGCGCGTCGCGCCAGGGCGTGGAGGTGATCGTCTCCAGCGGCGACAAGGACCTGTCGCAGCTGGTCGACGAGCGCATCACCATCATCGACACCATGAGCGGAAAGCGCCGCGACATCGCCGGCGTCACGGCCGAGTTCGGCGTGCCGCCCGCGCTGATGGTCGATTACCAGACGCTGGTCGGAGATGCGGTGGACAACGTGCCCGGCGTGCCCAAGGTCGGCCCCAAGACCGCCGCCAAGTGGCTGGGCGAATACGGCTCGCTCGACGCGTTGATCGCCCGCGCGGGCGAGATCAAGGGCGTGGCCGGCGAGAACCTGCGCGGCGCGCTCGAATGGCTGCCCAAGGGGCGCGAGCTGGTCACGATCCGCACCGACTGCGACATGGCCGGTCACGTGGAAGGCTTGCCTGCTATGGATTCAATAGCAATGAATCCAATGGATACGGCGGCATTGCGCGAGTTTTATACCAAGTTCGGCTTCAAGGGCCTGGCGCGTGCCCTGCAGGAGGGCGCGCCTGCGCCGACCCCCGCTGCGCTGCCCCCGGGGGCGAGCGGCGACCTGTTTGCCGACAGCGGCCCGACCTTCGTGGCCGAGGCGGCGCAGGGCCGGGACGTGGCCTACGAAACCGTGCTGGCCTGGGAGGATTTCGACCGCTGGCTCGGCCGCATCCAGGCCGCCGACCTGGTGGCGCTCGACACCGAAACCACCTCGCTCGATGAACTGCGCGCCGAGATCGTGGGCCTGAGCTTCAGCGTGGAGCCGGGCGCGGCCGCGTACGTCCCGCTGCGCCACGCGGGCCCCGACGCGCCCGAGCAACTGCCGCTGGACGCCGTGCTCGAGCGCCTGAAGCCCTGGCTGGAGGACGCCTCGGCCCCGAAGCTCGGCCAGCACGTGAAATACGACCGCCATGTGTTCGCCAACCACGGCATCGACGTGCGCGGCTACGTGCACGACACCATGCTGCAGAGCTACGTGCTCGAAGTGCACAAGCCGCACAACCTCGCGAGCCTGGCCGAGCGCCACACGGGCCGCAGCGGCATCAGCTACGAAGACCTGTGCGGCAAGGGCGCCAAGCAGATTCCGTTCGCCCAGGTGCCCGTCGACCAGGCCGCGGCCTATTCGTGCGAGGACTCCGACCAGACGCTCGACGTGCACCGCGTGCTGTGGCCGCTCATAGAGGCCGACGAGAAACTGAGCGGCATCTACGCGCTGGAGATGGCCAGCAGCGAGGCGCTGTTCCGCATCGAGCGCAATGGCGTGCTGATCGACCTGGCCACGCTGCAGCAGCAGAGCCACGACCTGGGCCAGCGCATCCTCAAGCTGGAGCAGGAGGCCTACGACATCGCCGGGCAGCCGTTCAACCTCGGCAGTCCCAAGCAGCTCGGGGAGATCTTCTTCGACAAGCTCGGCCTGCCGGCCGTGAAGAAAACCGCCACGGGCGCGCGCAGCACCGACGAAGAAGTGCTGGAGAAACTGGCCGAGGACTATCCGCTGCCCGCCAAGATCCTGGAGCACCGCAGCCTCTCGAAGCTCAAGGGCACCTACACCGACAAGCTCGGCCAGCTCGCCGATCCGCGCACGGGCCGCGTGCACACGCATTACGCGCAGGCCGTGGCGGTGACGGGGCGCCTGTCCAGCAACGACCCCAACCTGCAGAACATCCCCATCCGCACCGCCGAAGGCCGACGTGTGCGCGAGGCCTTCGTGGCGCCGCCGGGCCGCCTGATCGCCAGCGCCGACTACAGCCAGATCGAGCTGCGCATCATGGCCCACCTGAGCGATGACGACGCGCTGCTGCGCGCCTTCACCGAAGGGCTGGACGTGCACCGCGCCACCGCGGCGGAGGTGTTCGGCGTGTCGGTGGACCAGGTGAGCAGCGAGCAGCGCCGCTACGCCAAGGTCATCAACTTCGGCCTCATCTACGGCATGAGCAGCTTCGGCCTCGCACGCAACCTGGGCATCGACAACAAGGCCGCGGCGGCCTACATCGACCGCTACTTCCAGCGCTACCCCGGCGTGAAGGAATACATGGACGAGACCAAGGCTTCCGCCAAGGCGCGCGGCTATGTCGAGACGGTGTTCGGCCGCAGGCTCTACCTGCCCGAGATCAACTCCCCTAACGGTCCGCGCCGCGGCGCAGCCGAGCGCGCGGCCATCAACGCCCCCATGCAGGGAACGGCCGCCGACCTCATCAAGAAGGCGATGGTGGCCGTGCAGGCCGTGCTGGATGCCGAGAAGCCCGGCGTGTTGATGGTCATGCAGGTGCACGACGAACTGGTGTTCGAACTGCCCGAGGAAGAAGCCGGCTGGCTGCGCACCGAGATCCCGCGCCTCATGGCCGGCGTGGCCGACCTGAAGGTGCCGCTGCTGGCCGAAGTGGGCATGGGCCCGAACTGGGAGAAGGCCCATTGAGCCCCGGATGGAGCCCGGCCGCGAGGAGCGGCACGGGGACGCCCCGATGAGCGACATCACACCGGGAGACCTGCAGCTCGGCGCGCTGCACGCCCTGGCCCAGCGGCGCATGCCGATGTGGCTGCAGGTCGTGCTGGCGGTCGGGGCCGTCGCGCTCGTGGTCGCGGCGCTGCGCACGGGGCAGGGCGCCTACGGCATGGGCGCGTTCATCGCAGCGCTGCTGGCCGTGGTGGCGCGGCAGACGGCGCGCCACCTCGATGCAGCGCTGCGCGCGGAGGCCTCGGGGCGCCGCGAGGTGGTGGAGGTCGGCATCGAGGCCGGCCGGCTCGCGGGCAAGGACACCTGCCATGTGCTCGTGCCGTGCGCCGAGGGCCTCTGGCGCGTGGAATTCCTGCCCCAGGGCTGGATTCCGGCCCCGGGCACCGTGGCCGCGACGGTGTACTGGCTGCCCGGCACGGCGTGGCCCGTGCTGGTGAAGACCGATGCCGGCGTGATGGTGCCGCGCACCCGGCCCGTGCTGCATCCGCGCTGAGGGCGGCGTGCCCCGGCGCGCGATCCTGTCATTCCTCCAGCGGGCAGTCGGGCTGCACTTCGGCCTTCAGCGGCAGGTAGTAGTAGGCCGCCGGCTGCCATTTGCCCGGGCCTGCGCTGTCGGCGATGCGCACGTGCATCCCCTCGGCGGAGAAGCAGTGGTCCACGCGCACCGAGACCTTGCGGTCCGGCCATTGCAGGAAAAGCCGCTGCTCGGTGGCCCGCGTCACCGTGGCCTTGCCCTGCAGTGCCAGCCCCAGGAAGGCCTCGTCCGGCGCGCGTGTGAACTGCGCGGAGTGCTCGGCCGCGAGCTGCGCGTCGTCGCCGTCGAATCGCAGGATGGCAATGTCCCGGGCTGGCACGGCGGCCTGGGGGCGGATGCAGCAATCCGGGGCCTTGGCGGCGGGGGACAGCGGCAGGTAGTGCCATCCCTCCGCGGACGCCGGCTGGCCCGCGGACGCCATGGCGACGAGGGCCGCGCCGGGAGCGCTGGCGTCCACCACGCCGATGCGGGTGGACAGGAGCGTTTCCGGGCTGGCAGGCTTTGCCACGGGGGCCGCAGGCTTGGTGGCTTTCCGGGCCTTTGCAGCCGCCTTTGGTTTGTTCGTGGTCTTGGGTTTCGCGGGCGCCTCGCCTGCGGAGAGGACCAGGCACATTGCGAGCAGGAGGAAGGTCGCGGTGCGGGATCGGTTGCGGTTGCGGTTGCGGTTGCGTTGTTCTGTGGCCATCGTCGGGGGAATGAAGTCGCTGTGATCCTGGGGTTGCTGGGGGTCCGGAATTCTGCGTTCATCGGCAGGGGGTGTGCCGATGGGACGTTATCTCCGGCTTTTTCGTGGGGCCAACAGGTGGGCGGGGATGTCGCCAAGGCCACCACGGGGATGCTCAGGGCCAGGCCCGGAAGACTCTCCAGATCGGCCACCTGTTCGGCATTTCCGGCCCCGTGGATCCGCGCGAGCCGGTGTGCCCGCCGTTGCCCGAAAAGGCTGGGAAGGAGGAGGAACCGCACTTGAAGACGCTTTGCGATTCGCCGTTGAGCTTGAAGTGAGGTCGCTGGTTTGGGTGCTGGTGGGGAATTTCGCCACCCATGCGCTGCCGCTCAACTCTGCCATGCATGAACTTTCGTCGGTAAGCCTTTGGTGTGAAGAAAAGGGCGCTCGACATGCCGGCGGCCGGCGTGCAGGTCGAAGTCGGGCCAGCAACAGGGCACGACACGGCCGGTGCGCCCCGGCTGGGGGACTGTAGCGGTGCAAGGCGCCATCGCCGTGGCGTTTGTTTCCAATTGCCGGTATGGAGCGGCTTCGGAAACGTTTCGATGCAATAGCATGGGCGTGACAGCACCTTTTCCGAATATCGCTCTTTTTCCATGCGCCTGCGCCATATCGAAGTCTTCAACGCCGTGATGCTCACGGGCAGCGTGAGCGCCGCCGCGCGCCTCATCAACGTGACGCAGCCTGCCGTGAGCCGCATCCTCGCGCATGCGGAGCTGCAACTGGGCTTTGCCTTGTTCCACCGCCACAAGGGCCGGCTGGTGCCCACCCGCGAGGCCCAGACGCTGTACCCGCACATCGAGCGGCTGTTCACGCAGCTCGACGAGGTGCAGCGCCTGGCCAGCAGCCTGCGCGGACAGCAGCGCGAGGGCGAGTTGCACATCCTGAGCGTGCTGGCGTTGAGCTACGAGGTGCTGCCGCGTGCGCTGCGGGCCTTCCGCGCCCTGCATCCGGATGTGCAGGTCACCATCGATGCGCTGCATTCGGCGCAGATCGTCTCGGCCCTGGTGCTGCAGGAGGCCGACGTGGGGTTCGTGTTCACCGCGCTGGCCCACCCCTCGCTGGAGCAGGAGACGCTGGCCGAGGGGCGCATGGTCTGCGTTGCACCGCACGGGCTGATCGATGCGGCGCTGGTGCGTTCGGGGGCGGTGCATCTGGCCGATCTGGCGCAGGTGCCCGTGGTGCGCCTGGGCGTGAACGATCCGCTCGGCAGCATGGTGAACCATGCGTGCCGCGAAGCCGAGGTGGGGCTGCAGTCCACGCTCACGGTGCAGACCTACCATGCCGCGCTGGCGCTGGCGCACCATGGCCTGGCCGTGGCGATCGTGGATGCCTGCACGGCCGCCTCCGCAGACCCGGGCAAGGTGGACGTACTGGAGCTGATGCCGCGCATCGCGGTGCCGGTGAAGGCGCTGCGCATGCCGCACCGACCGTCCTCGCTGCTGGCCGATGCGATGACGCGCTGCATGCGCGACGCGGTTCTGCAGACGCTGCAGGGCCGGGCGCCGGCAGGCTGACCCGCGACGCTTCAGCCCGCCAGCGCGCCGTGTGGACGCAGTTCCTGCGCCAGGGCATCGGCGAGCTGCTCCGCCGTACCGAACGAGAGCGTGAAGCCCAGCGCGCCATGGCCCGTATGCAGCCAGAGATTGGCCGGCCCGCCGGGCTGCCGCCCGACGATGGGCAGGCCCGTGGGCGTGGCCGGGCGCATGCCGGTCCAGGGGCGCAGGTCCGCGCCGTCGCCCGGTTCGTGCCCGAACACGGTGGCCACCGTGGCGCGAAGGCGCGCGATGCGGTCCGGCGGAATGCTCCGGTCGTCGCCCACGAGTTCGGCCATGCCCGCCACGCGCAGCCGGTCGCCGATGCGCGCGAACACCACCTTGCGCGCTGCATCGGTCACGTTCACGTGCGGTGCCCATGCGGCGCCGGCCGGGGCGTCCAGCGTGATGCTGTAGCCCTTGAGCGGATACACGGGCACCCGCACGCCCAAACGCGCGGCCCACGCGGCGCTGTCGCTGCCCAGAGCCAGCACGAAGTGGTCGGCCTCCACGGGCAGCGCTTCGGTACCCGCGCCGCGGCGCACGCGCACGGCGGAGATCGCGCCGTGCGCATCGCGCGAGAAGCCGCTCACTTGCGCACCCAGGACGAACTGCACGCCGCGCGCCGCCAGCAGGGCATGCAGGCCCTCGCACACCTTGCGGCAGTCGGCCGCGCATTCGCTCGGCGTGTGGATGGCGCCCGCGATGCCGGAGGCATCGTGCGCGAGCGCGGGTTCCAGCTCCACGCAGCGCGCGGCGGACACCGATTCCTGCTCGGAACCCCATTCGCGCTGCAGCGCCATCTGGCGCTCCGCCGCGGCCAGGGCTGCGCGGGACCGGTACACCACCAGCTTGCCGGTCTGCGTGAAGTCGCAGGCCAGGCCCTCGCGTTCCAGCAGCGCATCGAACGCCAGCCGGCTGCGGGCCGCGAGCGCGAGCAGCGCGCCGGTGGTGCGCCGGGAGGTGCCGTCATTGCAGGCCGCCAGGAAAGCCGCGCCCCAGCGCCATTGGTGAATGCTCCACTGCGGCCGCAGCTTGAGCGGCGAATCCGGCGAGAAGAGCAGCTTGGGCAGCTGCGCCCAGACCGATGCGTCGGCCAGCGGCTGCACGTAGCTGTAGCTCAGCTGCGCGCCGTTGCCGCCGCTCGCGCCGCCGCCCACCGGGCCTTGATCGATGACCGTGACGCGCCAACCCTGCCGCTGCAGCGCGTAGGCCGTGGCCAGGCCCACGATGCCGGCACCCAAGACACATGCATGCATATCGATTCCGATCCGTGTGCGGGCATCCGCAAAAAGCCAAGAGAGCCGGCCCGTGGAGCCGGGCCAGCGGGCACTGTAGGACCGCATTCGGCGCTTGAACAATGCCGTTCGCCTCCCCGCCCATGCCGCCAGGTTATGCACCGCGATGGACCACAGGAGCGTGGACTGGCGCGCCGACGGTTGGCGCATCTCTTGCTAAAGCTTAAGGTAGACCCGGCCATGGCATAACTTTTCGGCATGGCATTGTCCGTGGAATGAATTGTTCAAGCCGAGGCTGTTTTCCTACAGTGCCTGCACCGCCGCGCTGCGCCGGTGCCGGTTCCGCCATCCCCCCAACCGTGAAGGAATTCCCATGAAATCCACCCTCTGCTCCGCCGTGCTGCTGGCCTGCGGCATGCTGGCCGGCGCCGCCGCGCAGGCCGACACCCTCAAGAAGATCGCGGACAGCGGCAAGATCACGCTGGCCTACCGCGAATCGTCGGTGCCCTTCAGCTACCTCGCCGGCGCGGGCGCGCCGATCGGCTTCTCGGTGGACATCTCCAACGCGGTGGTCGATGCGGTGAAGAAGAAGCTGAACAAGCCGGACATCAAGGTGGAACTGCAGGCCGTGACCTCGCAGAACCGCATCCCGCTCATCACCAACGGCACCGTGGACCTGGAGTGCGGCTCCACCACCAACAACACCGCGCGCGCCAAGGACGTGCAGTTCGCCATCAACTACTTCTACACGGGCACCCGCCTGCTGGTGAAGAAGTCGTCGGGCGTCAAGAACTACGCGGACCTCGCGAAGAAGACCGTGGCCAGCACCACGGGCACCACGAATGCCCAGGTGATCCGCAAATACAACCGCGACAACAACCTCGACATGGACCTGGTCCTGGGCAAGGACCACAACGATTCCATGCTGCTGGTCGACACCGGGCGCGCGCTGGCGTTCGCCATGGACGACATCCTGCTCTTCGGCCTGAAGGCCAATGCGAGCAATCCGGCCGACTGGGACGTGGTGGGCGATTCGCTGCAGGTCGAGCCCTATGCCTGCATGCTGCGCCGCGACGACCCGCAGTTCCAGGCCCTCGTGAACGGCGTGATCGGCGGCATGATGAAGTCGGGCGAATTCGAGAAGCTCTACACCAAGTGGTTCCTCTCGCCCATCGCGCCCAAGAACCAGTCGCTCGGCCTGCCGATGTCCAAGGAACTGCGCGACAACCTCACGGCGCAGAGCGACAAGCCGGCGGTGTGATGGCGGCTGCAGCGCACGCGATGGACGGGGCAGCGCACGCGGTGCCGCACACGGTCGGCATCCTGGGCGGCATGGGCCCGGCCGCGGGAGCGGACTTCGTGCGGCTTTTCGTGCAGTCGTGCACCGAGCGGCTGCAGGCGCTGCACCTTCCCGTGCACGACCAGGGCTATCCGGAACACTGGCTGGCCCAGGTTCCGGTGCCCGACCGCACCGCGGCGCTGCAAGACCGCAGCCCCGGAGCGCACCAGCCGGGCGATGCGCTCCTGCAGGCCACGGGTCGGCTGGCCGCGCTGGGCGCGCGCTCGGTCGCCATCGCCTGCAACACCGCCCATGCGTGGCACGGCCTGCTGCAGGAACGCTTTCCGCAGATCACCGTGCTGCATGCGGTGCGCGAAGTGGCGGCGCTGCTGCGGCTGCAGGGCGTGCAGCGCGTGGGCCTGCTGGCCACGCAGGGCACCTACCGCGCGGGTCTCTACCGGACCGAGTTGCAGCGCGAAGGCATCGAGTGCCTGGAGCCCCCCGAGGCGGGCCGCGAACGGCTCATGCAGGGCATCTACGAAGGCGTGAAGGCCGGCGACCTGGAGCTGGCCCGCCGCTGTTTTGCCGAGGTGGCGCAAAGCCTGCACTCCGGCGCAGGCGCGCAGGTGATCGTCATGGGCTGTACCGAGATCCCGCTGGCCCTGGGCGAAGCCGACGTGGGCATTGCGCTGCTGAATCCGGCCCGCGTGCTGGCCGATGCGCTCGCGCGCGAGGCCTACGCGCCCTGCGCTGCCGGCATTCGCTGAGGCGCGCACCTCTCAGCCTCTCAGCCCCAGAGCGCGGGCTTGGAGACCATCAGGTAGTAGATCGCGAGCATCGCGGCAAACGCCGGGTAGCCCAACGCTTCCCACCAGCGCGCGTGGTGCCGGTACCGGGCGGGCAGCTCCGTGCCGCGCGCCACGGCGGTGCGTGCCATGTCCGCCATGCGCCATTGCAGCCACAGCACCGGCAGCCAGCACAGCCCTGCCAGCACGTAGAGCCCCAGCGATGCCGCGATCCACGGGGTGGACAGGGGCCAGCCCGCCATGTGGGCCAGCGCCACGCCGCTCACGGGTTGCACGATGCCGGCCGGCGTGGTGAACCAGGTGTCGGCACGCACCACGAGGCGCGCGACCACGGCCTGCGCCGCCACGCTGCCGCTGCGGTTGGCGAAGAACAGATAGAACGCCGAGCCGAAGCCGGTGCCCACCAGCAGCATGCTGGAGAGGATGTGAATCCACTTGAGGACGAGGTAGGTGTTCATGGCTGTCTTTTTTCTTCGGAGCGCCACAGCACGAGCAGGATGGCGGCAATGGGGAGGTTCTTGAGCAACCGGCCGAGTGGGTCGAGCCAGAGGCCCGGCAGCAGGACCGTCGCGATGGCGGTCATCGCCGCCATGAGCAGCAAGGCTGTGGCGTAGGCCGGGCGCCCCGGCCGCCACCATAGCCAGAGGCCGACCGCGAGGTCCGCTACGATGCCGGCCGCGATGATGGCCTGCATCCAGGCGCCGTTCTCCAGACCGGCGGCCACCAGCAGTTCGCGGCTCTGCCCGTGGAACTCCGCCAGGCTGGCCGCGGCGGTGCCCAGCCAGACGGCCACGAGGCTCGCCCGCAGCCAGCCCAGAGCGGCGGCGCCGCCCTGCGGTCCCGGGCGCGGCGTCATGGCTGCCTCCAGGCGCGGGCGACCAGATCGCGGTAATGCACCGCCGGGTGCCCGATGAGGCCTTGCAGCGGCGCGGCATCGGCGGTGTTGTCGCTGCCCAGCAGTTCCAGGCTTTCGCTGCACCAGGGCGATGCCGGCACCTGGTCGCCCAGCCGTGCGCTCCAGCGGCTGAGCAGATCGGGCAGCGGGGCCACATGCGCCGGGCCGTGGCCGGACTGCGTCCGCAGGCTGGCGATCAGCCCGGCCATGGAGACGGCCTCGGGCCCCGCGCATTCGATGGTGCCCTGCCGGTCCAGCGACGGGCCCAGCAGTGCGGCCACGGCATCGGCCAGATCATGCACCGCCACGGGCTGCACGCCGGCGCGCAGCACCGGGCGGGGCAAGACCACCACCGGCAGCCGCGCGAGGTTCATGAAGAGCGCGCTGCTCGCGCCGCCCCGCCCGAAGACGATGCTCGGGCGCAGCACGCAGGCTGCCAGGGTGGCACCGGGTTCGCCGGCCAGGCCCAGCAGATGGGTGTCGGCCGCGCGCTTGGTGCGGGCGTACCGCGTTTCGCTGCGGTCCACGCCCAGGGCGGAGATCTGCACCACGCGCCGCACGCCGGCCTGCGCGCAGGCATCGAACAGCGCCTTCGGAGTGTCACGGTGCAGCGCATCGATGGGGCGCGAGGGGCTGTCGCGCAGCACGCCCACGGCGTTCACCACCGCGTCGATGCCTGATAGCCGCGGCAGCCAGTCGCGGGCCGCGATGTCGCGGGCGAAGTCCATGGCCACCTGCCCGGCGGCGGGGCGTGCATGGCGGGGGGAGACGCCCTCGAACACCGTGTGTCCGTCCGCGCGCAGCCGCTGGGTCAGGTGGCGGCCTATGAACCCGGTCGCACCGGTCAGGAGAATCTGCATGGTGGATCGCCTTGGTGGATGGAGCAAAAAGGTGGGGCAAACAGGGCAGACAGCGTGCTGCCGCGTCACAGGCGGCACGGGCCGTCGGGGCCGCAGCGCTGCCGTGCCGCGCGCTGGCTGGCGCGCTCGAACAGGCCGCTGACGAGCCAGCGCGGCAGGCGGTAGCGGTTGCGCGCCAGCACCGGGTAGAGCCGGTCCGCCAGCGGCCCCAGCACCGGCAGCCGCGTGGCGGCCGTGACCCAGCCCAGGCCCACGGCCTCATAGGCGCGGCGGAACACTTCCACGCCGCGCAGCACCCGCCCGTCCGCCGCGCGGGCGTGGATCAGGGTGAGCAGGTCCTCCCGGGTGGTGCCGGGGGGCGGCCCCTCGAACCCGGGCGCCCAGATGTCCTCGAACCTCAGCAGGCCCGCACGGTCGCGGCGCATCAGGTTGCCCATCTCGGTGCTGCACAGGGCGCAGCGCGAGTCGTAGTAGAGGGTCAGCGGATAGAGGGCGGGGGCATCGGCGGTCATGGCAGGCTCCTGTGAAACCGTTCAGTCAGAAGGGGGTGGATCGGCGGCTCGGCATTTCCAGGGTTTCTGTAGAAAAAGAAATTCTTGGTCAAAAAAGAGCCGGCTACGTGTCGGGTTGTCTCAGGAAGATGGCGGCGCTTTGGCCGCGCGCGCCTGGCTGTCGTCGCCCCGCACGAACTTCTGGACGCTGGCCCCGAGGCGCAGCACCTTTTCGAGCGTGGAGGGCGTGAGCCGCAGCATCTCGTCGGTCCACAGGCCCAGCGACTCCATGAGCCGCAGCGTCTCGCGCACGCGGTCCTGCGCGTCGGGGGATTCTGCGGCCAGTTCGGGGCGGGCGACCAGTTCGCGCAGCATGCGCACGGTGGGCTCGAACTCCCGCTCCTTGCGTTCGCGCACGACGGTGCGGAACAGCTCCCATACGTCGGTGGAGGTTTCGAAATAGTCGCGCCGGTCGCCCAGCACATGCGTCACGCGGATGAGGTTCCAGTTCAGCAATTCCTTGAGGCTGTTGCTCACGTTGGAGCGTGCGACGGCCAGCGTGTCGCAGATCTCCTCCGCATGCAGCGGGCGGCCGTGGAAGAAGAGCAGCGCATGGATCTGCGCGACAGTGCGGTTGACGCCCCAGGCGGTGCCCATCTCGCCCCAGTGGACGACGAAACGGCGGGCGGTGTCGGTAAGTTGCATGGGCGCAGTCTATGGCTTCATAAATTTCTGTCAATACAGAAATTATCGCTTGAAAGAGCCAATTCAATGGACAGGACCACGGCCGAGTCCGCGGGTTTTAGGCCTGCGCCGACCACCTGCGCGCGGGAGGCCCTAGACTGCTGCCGGCCTCCGGGCGATTCCGCCCGGCACCCACCCGACACTTTCACAGGAGCCTTCCATGCTGCATGACGACCTCAAGAAAGATTTCGACGCCCTGCTGCCCGGCCAGTCCACCGAAGCCGGCGCCAGCCGCCGCACCGCCATGCGGGTGGCGCTGGGCGCGGGCTTCGGCGTGGGCTACGCCGCCGCGGCCATGCCGATCATGGCGCAGACGGCCATCCAGACGCCGTCCGACGGCCTCACGGCCGGCAAGGTCGAGATCGACGTGAACGGCTTCAAGGTGCCGGCCTATCGGGCCGCGCCGGCGGGCAAGACCGGCCTGCCGGTGGTGCTGGTGATCCAGGAGATCTTCGGCGTGCACGAATACATCGCCGACACCTGCCGCCGCTTCGCGAAGGCGGGCTACCTGGCGATCGCGCCCGACATGTACGTGCGCCAGGGCGACCCGTCGCAATACACCGAAGTCGCCAAGCTCATGAGCGAGATCGTCTCCAAGGTGCCCGATGCCCAGGTGCTGGCCGACCTCGATGCGACCGTGAAGTGGGCCGGCGCCCATGGCGGCGACCTGTCGAAGGTGGGCATCACGGGCTTCTGCTGGGGGGGCCGCATCACCTGGCTCTACGCCGCGCACGGGCCGGTCAAGGCCGGCGTCGCGTGGTACGGGCGCCTCGTGGGCCAGGCCAGCGACCTGACGCCCAAGCACCCGGTGGACATCGCGCCCATCCTGAAGGCGCCGGTGCTCGGCCTCTACGGAGAAAAAGACACCGGCATCCCCCTTGACACGGTTGATAAGATGAAAGCGGCCCTCAAGACCGGCTCCGCCGCCGCCAAGGCATCGGAGTTCGTCGTGTACCCGGATGCGCCGCACGCCTTCCACGCCGACTACCGGCCCAGCTACCGCGAGGAAGCCGCCGAGGATGGATGGAAGCGCGCGCTGGCGTGGTTCAAGACGCACGGCGTGGGCTGATGGCGCGCTCCACCGGCGTGCCGTCCGCAGCAAAGCCCTTCGGGGCTTTTTTCGTTTCCGCCATGCCGATGCAGCCGCCATAACAATGAAATTGGCTCCATGTCGGCGAAAATAGGACATTTTTAGCTATGGTTTTAATAGCAGTCATCCTGGCCACCCTGGCCGCGGGCATTGGCAGCGTGTGGGTGGCTGCGCTGCTCATGCGGGCCGGCTGGGGCGACGGCCGCACGGGCATCGGCCCACAGCATCTGCTGAGCTTCGCCGCCGGCGCTCTGCTGGCCACGGCGTTCATGCACCTTCTGCCCGAAGCCTTCGAAAGCCAGGCGGGTGCGCATGAGCTGTTCGCCACGCTGCTGGTCGGGCTGGTCTTCTTCTTCCTGCTCGACAAGGCCGAGCTTTGGCACCACGGCCACGAGCACGGCGTGGGGCCGGTCCATGACCATGAACATGGCCACGGCCACGGCCACGGAAATGACGCGGCCCACGCTCACAGCCATGGGCACGGGCACGGGCACGGGCACGGCTCCCGGTCGTCCGGCGGCTGGGCGCTGCTCACCGGCGACAGCGTGCACTGCTTCGGCGACGGCATCCTGATCGCCTCCGCCTTCCTGGCGGACATCCGGCTGGGCGCCATCGCCGCGCTGGCGGTGCTGGCGCACGAGGTGCCCCACCACATGGGCGACCTCGTCGTGCTGCGCCAGTCCAGCGGCAACCGCCGCGGGGCGCTCGTCAAGGTGTCGCTGGCCGGCGCCGTGACGGCGCTGGGCGGTATCACGGGCTATTTCCTCGTGGGCGAGTTGCAGGACTGGCTGCCGTATTTCCTGGCCATCGCCTCCAGCAGCTTCGTTTATGTGGCGCTGGCCGACCTGATCCCCCAGTTGCAGAAGCGCCTGACCGCCCTGCAGACGTTCGCCCAGATCGCGTGGCTGGCCGCGGGCATGACGGTGGTCACGCTGGTGAGCGGCCTGGCGCACTCGCACTGAGCCGCAGCCCCGCGCCCGCGCGTGCAGCGGGCAGCGTTTACCGGGGCTGCGCCAGCCGTTCGAAGTCCTGGTCCAGGCGCGCCAGGCTGCCATTGATGCGCGCGCGCCGGTCGCGCGTCCAGGCCGCCTGCTGGTCCAGACGGCTGCGGGCGTCGGCCAGCATGCGCGCCATCTCCGCCGGCTGGGGGCCACCTGCCGTCGCGCGGTGCTGGATGATGGCCACCGGGTCCAGCGTGGCGCGGAACTCGGCCTCGCTCATCGGCAATTGCGCCGGGAATTCCGATCCGTGCACCGATTCCGCGTAGATGCGCCGCGCTTCCCGGTAGGGGAAGTCCAGCGGCTTGATGTCCTTGGCCTTCGCGTAGCCGACGACCTCGGACGCGAAATGGTGGCCTACCCGGAACGGCAGCTTGTACTTGCGCATCAGCACGTCCGCCAGTTCCTGGGAGGCGGTCCAGTCGCTGTTGAGTTCTTCCAGCGCGCGCTGCGGATCGATGACCAGCGCGTTCAGGATACGGTCCCACTGGTTCAGCACCACGATGGCGCTCTGCACCATGCCGACGTTGTTGCGCGTCTCCTTGGGGTCCTGCATGCCGGGCGGGATGTTGTGTGCCTGGATGGCGGCGCCCATGCCCAGCGTGAGCGCCTGCGAAGCGTCGCGCCGCGTGCTGTTGAGCAGCCCCGGA
The DNA here is from genome assembly GCF_900112675.1 of Paracidovorax konjaci. Lineage (GTDB taxonomy): Bacteria > Pseudomonadota > Gammaproteobacteria > Burkholderiales > Burkholderiaceae_C > Paracidovorax > Paracidovorax konjaci. The sequence goes on from NZ_FOMQ01000012.1 coordinate 119,169, forward strand.
TTGCGCTTTTGCGGCATGGCGCTGGAGACGTAGGTGTTGCCGTCGCCCTCCTGCAGCAGGATCCAGGGCCGCGCCTGCGCGTACTGCGTCATCACGTCTTCGATGAAGGTGCCGGCGTGCAGCGCGATGGCCATGACGATGGCGCCCGCCTCGACGGGCTGATCCACGGCGGACACCTGCGCGGCGTCGTAGGCGTTGTCCACGGTGGCGGCAAAGCCCAGGTAATCGGCCATGCGCTGGCGGTCGAGCGGCCAGCTCGTGCCGTTGAGCACCGTGGTCCCCATGGGCGAGCGGTCGATGCGCGCGTAGGCTTCGCGGATGCGCTGTGCATCGCGGTCCAGCCCGCTGGCCAACCCCAGCAGGTAATGCCCATAGCTGTTGGGCTGGGCCGCCACGCCGTTGGTGTAGTTCGGCACCACGGTGGCCCGGTGTTTGTCGGCCAGCCGGACCATCGTGGCGGTGGTCTTGTGGAGGGCCTCGGCCAGTTTGAGCATCTCTTCGCGCAGCAGGGCCGACCGCACGGTGGAAAGCATGTCCTGGCTGGACCGGCCGGCATGCAGCAGCGTGATCTGCGGGCCCGCGGCTTCGATCAACAGGGGTTCGAAGGTGATCACCAGGCCGGGGCGCTTGCCGCCGGGCCGGTTGCCGTCGGCCAGCACCTTGCTGATGCCGGCATGGGCCAGCGGTGCGAAGGATTTGTCGAGCAGGCCTTCGTCGGTGTTGATGACGGCGGACGCCTTGTTGATTTCTCCGAGCCAGAAGAACTCGTCGCGCCGGGGCGCCGCGCTGGCGGCCGCAGGCGGGGAGGGCGGTGCGGCGGTGGCCGGGGCCGCGGGAGCGGGCGCCGGCGTGGCCGTCTGTGCGGCCACCGTACCGGCCGCGCAGAGCGCGGCGGCGCAGGCGATGGCGTGCAGGGCGCGGGGCAGCGAGGGGGTTTTCGAGGCGATTGCCATGGATGTCTCCTTTTCTGGGATTGGTTCTGGGTGCCGGCGCGGGCAAGGGGCCGGTAGGGTGTGGGGTTCGGCGCGCGGTGCGGTGCTTCGGGCGTCAGCCCGCCAGGGCTTCGCGGACGGCGGCCACCTGCCGGCGCGACACCGCCAGCAGCTCCGGCAGGCCATGCATGCGCACGGCCCAGCCTTCGCCCTCTTCGGGGTCGTAATGCTTTTCGATGGCCCGTAGCGCGCGGCGCGCCACCAGCGCATTGCGGTGCACGCGCAGGAAGCGGGCCGGGTGGCGCGCCTCCAGTTCGCTCAGCGCGCCCTCGAGGACATAGCTGCGCGTGCCGGTACGCACCGTGAGGTACTTGAGTTCGGCCTTGATGTAGAGCACTTCGTCCAGCGGCACGCGTTCGGTGCGGCCCCGGTCCTGGATCAGCAGCACTTCGCCGTCTGCCGCGCCCGGCGAGGGCAGCGGCCGGGGCGCGGGCTGGGCCACGGTGCGCTGCACTTTGGCCAGCGCCTGCTGCAGCCGTTCCAGCCGCACGGGCTTGGTGAGGTAGTCCACCGCGTCCAGCTCGAAGGCGCTCACGGCATGGTCGGCGTGCGCCGTGACGAAGACGATGGCGGGCGGCCACGCCAACGCCCGCAGCGTGTGGGCAAGCGCCAGTCCGTCCTGGCCCGGCATGTGGATGTCCAGCAGCACCGCGTCGCAGGCGCGGCCGGCGGTCGCCCGCAACTGCTGGAGCGCTTCGGCGGCATTGGCTGCCTCGGACACCGTGTGCCCGCCGCAATCGGCCAGCAGGGTGCGCAGGCGGCTGCGCGCCAGGGCTTCGTCATCGACGATGAGGATGTGCATGGGTGGGTGGCCGTCTGGGGGAAAAGGGCGGGTTGCGGCGCGCGCAGCCGTCAGGGCCGCGCCGGCAGCGAGATGCGCACCCTGTACAGCCCATTGTGCATGCCTGCCGAGAAGTCGCACTGCATGTCGTGCAGCAGCCGCAACCGGTCCCGCACGTTGGCCAGCGCGATGCCGTGCCCCTGTGTGCTGGCGGCCGTGCGCAGGTCGGCCGCCGGCACGGTGTTGGTGATGGTGATTACCGCGCGGCTACCGCGCAATTCGGTCGTCACGCGCAGCTTGCCGCCCTGCGCACAGGGCTCCACGCCATGCTTGACGGCGTTTTCCACCAGCGGCTGCAGCAGCAGCGGCGGCAGCCGCGCGGCATCCGTGCGGGCGTCGAGCACCCACTGCACGCGCAGCCGCTGCTCGAAACGCACCTGCTCGATCGCAAGGTAGCGCCGGGCCAGCGTGATCTCCTCGGCCAGCGTGGAGGCTTCCCCTTGCTCCACCAGCGCGTGGCGGAAGAGGTCGCTCAGGTCCTCCAGCAGCGCTTCGGCCTTGGCCGGCTCGTCGCGCACCAGTGCGATGGCGCTGTTGAGCGTGTTGAACAGAAAGTGCGGCCGGATGCGCGACTGCAACTCGCTGAGCCGCGCGGTGGTGGCCGCCGGCGTGCGGGCGCGGGCGCGCAGCACCAGGGCCGCCACCAGCGCGGCCGACAGCAGCGCGCCGCTGGCCGTGCTGGCGATCCAGGGCGGGTCCGTGGCCACCCCGACCAGCGCCAGCATGCCGCAGGCATAAACGCCCGATACCGCCCCGAGCGCCACGCCTGCCGCATACTGCAGCGCGACCGGCAGGCCCTGCAGCACGGTCTTGAGACTGCAGGCCGTCACCAGCCAGGCCAGGGTGGCGGGCAGCGCGCCGCCGGTCAGCAGCGAGAGCCGCGCCAGCCATTGCATGGGGCTTTCGGCCCCGAACAGCGCCCCCACGCCGAGCACCGCTTCCACGAAAAGCACGGCGCGCAGCACCACCCCGACATGGCAGGCGTCGAAGACGAGCGCACGCCGCCCGAGCCCCTCGGAAGGGGGCTCGGGCAGGGGCTGGGGCCGGGTCGATAAAATTTGGGTCTCTTGCATCGCGGCATCCGGACGTTCCGGGTGACCGAAACCTCCGGATTATTGCCCTCCATGTCCTCCAGCTCCTCCGCGCAACCCTCCCATGACCAGCTCGCCACCAAGGCCCAGGCCTGGTCGGCACTCTTTTCCGAACCCATGAGCGATCTGGTCAAGCGCTACACGTCGAGCGTGTTCTTCGACAAGCGCCTGTGGCAGGCCGACATCGCCGGCAGCCTGGCCCACGCCGAGATGCTGGCCGCGCAAGGCGTCATCGCCTCCGAGGACCATGCGGCCATCCAGCGCGGCATGGCCCAGATCACGCAGGAGATCGAAGCCGGCAGCTTCGAATGGAAGCTCGACCTCGAGGACGTGCACCTCAACATCGAGGCCCGCCTCACCCAGCTGGTAGGCGATGCCGGCAAGCGGCTGCACACCGGCCGCAGCCGCAACGACCAGGTGGCTACCGACGTGCGCCTGTGGCTGCGCGGCGAGATCGACCTGATCGCCGATCTGCTGAAAGAACTGCAGGTGTCGCTGGTGGACGTGGCCGAGCAGAACGTGGAAGTGATCCTGCCGGGCTTCACCCACCTGCAGGTGGCCCAGCCCGTGAGCTTTGCCCACCACATGCTGGCCTACGTGGAGATGTTCGCGCGCGACGCCGAGCGCATGCAGGACGTGCGCCGCCGCGTCAACGTGCTGCCGCTGGGCAGCGCGGCGCTGGCCGGCACCACCTACCCGCTGGACCGCGAGCGCGTGGCGCGCACGCTGGGCATGGAGGGCGTGTGCCAGAACAGCCTGGACGCCGTGAGCGACCGCGATTTCGCCATCGAGTTCACGGCCGCCGCGAGCCTCTGCATGGTGCACGTGAGCCGCCTGTCGGAAGAACTCATCATCTGGATGAGCCAGAACTTCGGCTTCATCCGCATCGCCGACCGCTTCACCACGGGCTCGTCGATCATGCCGCAGAAAAAGAACCCCGATGTGCCCGAGCTGGCGCGTGGCAAGACGGGCCGCGTGGTGGGCCACCTGATGGGCCTCATCACGCTGATGAAGGGCCAGCCCCTGGCCTACAACAAGGACAACCAGGAAGACAAGGAGCCGCTGTTCGACACCGTCGACACGCTGAAGGACACGCTGCGCATCTTCGCGGAGATGGTGGGCGGCCAGCCCGATCCCGCCACCGGCAAGAAGCAGGGCGGTCTCACGGTCAATGCCCAGGCCATGGAGCAGGCCGCGCAGAAGGGCTACGCCACCGCGACCGACCTGGCCGATTACCTGGTGAAGAAGGGCCTGCCCTTCCGCGACGCACACGAAACCGTGGCGCATGCCGTGAAGGCCGCCACGTCGCACGCGGTGGACCTGTCGGAACTCCCGCTGGCCGTGCTGCAGGGCTTCCATCCCTCGATCGAGAAGGACGTGTTCGACGCGTTGAGCCTGCGGGGATCGCTGGAGGCGCGCAACACGCTGGGCGGTACCGCGCCGGCCCAGGTGCGCACGCAACTGGCCCGGCACCGCGCCCGGCTGGGCTGAGCGCCCTTCTTTTCTTATCCGTCGCCCGTCTTCCGACGTCCTCGCCCCTTCCGCCCACTTCCTTCCTGCCCTCACGGTACTGCCATGATCTTGAACCGCCGCCGCCTGCTCTCCCATGCCACCCTTGCCGGCGCCGCGCTCGCGGCGGGCCTGCCCGTGGGGCGGGCCTGGGCCGACGGCGGCAAGCCGGTGCGCATCCTGGTGGGCTTTCCGCCCGGCGGAGGCACCGATGCGATCGCGCGCCTGCTGGCCGACAAGCTCAAGGACGTGCTCGGCGTGTCGGTGATCGTGGAGAACCGGCCCGGGGCAGGCGGGCAGATCGCGGCGCAGGCCCTCAAGGCCGCGCCGGCGGACGGCACCACGGTGTTCCTTACGCACGACCACACCATCTCGATCCTGCCGCAGGTGGTGAAGAACCCGGGCTTCGATCCCGAGCGCGACTTCGTAGGTGTGGGCGGCGTCGCCACGTTCGTGAACGCCTTCGCGGTTTCCGGTGGCACGCCGGCCCGCAGCTTCGACGACTATGTGGCGTGGGTGAAGCAGCAGGGTGGCGGCAAGAGCGCCGTCGGCATTCCGGCGCCCGCCTCCACGCCGGAATTCCTGGTGAAGCTCCTGGGCGAGCGCTACCGCATCGATCTGGTGTCCGCGCCGTACCGGGGCAGCGCGCCGATGATCGGCGACATGCTGGGCAACCAGATCGCGGCCGGCGTGGGCTCGGTGCCCGATTTCCTGGAAAACCACAAGGCCGGCAAGCTGCGCATCGTGGCCGTGCTGGGCGATAAGCGCCAGGGCGCGTTGCCCGACGTGCCCACCTTCGGTGAACTGGGCCTGAAGGGCTTCGAAGACCTGCCGTATTACGGCTTCTATGCGCCTGCCGGCACGCCGGCGCGCTTCGTGCAGCAGTTCTCGGACGCGCTGGCGAAGGTGATCGCACAGCGGGAAGTGCATGCCCACCTCGTCGCCCTGGGACTGACGGTGACCCCGATGACCCCGCAGCAGCTCACCGCGCGCGAGCGGGCCTACACACAGGCGTGGACCCGCATCATCCGGTCGAGCGGCTTCCAGCCGCTGTGAGGCGGGTTCCTGGCGGTACGCTCATGCCTCCGGGTGCCCGGCGGCATGGCGCGCGATCGCCGCGAAATTGATCGCCAGGCCAGGCGGTCGTGCCCGGCGGTGGGCCACCGCCAGCTCCACGCTCGGCACTGGTGCGCGCAGCGCCCGGAACGCCACTCCCTGCACGCTGAGCTGGCGCATGCAGGCGGGCACGAGCGACACGCCTATCTCCGCTGACACGAGCGAAAGGATCGAGGCGATCTGTGGCGCGGGCTGACCCAGGGCCGGCTCGAATCCGGCGGCACGGCATGCGTCCAGCACGGCATCATGCAGGCTCATGCCGATTGCGCGCGGCGTCAGGATGAACGGCTCATTTCGCAGCGCAGGCAGCGCCAATGCACCGCGGCCCCGCGCGGCAGCGTGCTCTGCGGGCAGCGCAGCCACCAGGGGCTCCTCCAACAGGGACTGCACTGCCAGTGCATCGCGATCGGATGCGGAGGGGCGGAGGATCGCGGCGTCCAGCCGGTCTTCCAGCAGCCCGGCAGCCAAAGCCACCGAATTCGCCTCCACCAGCGTCAACTCGACCTGCGGATAGGCATGGCGGAACGCCCGGATGCTGGCGGGCACGAGCGGGTTGAGCGCCGCGGTACCGGTGAAGCCCAGGTTCAATTGGCCGGTTTCACCGCGCGCAGCTCGCCGGGCAGCGTGCGCCGCCTGCGCCGCCCGGCCGGGTAGGAGCTGCACACCCTCCAGAAACGCCTGCCCGGCCTCGGTCAGTTCGGCGCCGTGGGGCACGCGGTGGAAGAGCTGCGCTCCCACCTCGGCTTCCAGGTCCTTGATTTGCAGGCTGAGCGGGGGTTGTCCAATCCCCAATCGTGCGGCGGCCCGCGTGAAATTGCCTTCCTCAGCCACCGCGAGGAAATAACGGATGTGTCGCAGTTCCATGGCCATTTGTACTACATATGAAAAACTGCACTGCCATATATTGGACGGATGGGTCTGCGCTCGGTAAATTGGCCGCCATTACGTCCCCTACCGCCATGCCCTCTCGATCCGCATCCGTTTCCTGCGACTCCGCCGCATCCCTTTCCCGGTCTCCCTCCTGCTTGTCTCTCGCTGCGCGGCTGGTCGGCGACGGCACGACGCTGCGCGGCTCCGGGCCTGCCGCCCTCTGGGTTCGCCGGGGAACGCCGGAATATTTCCGTGCGGGCGTGGCTCTTTTCCTCCTCGGTTTCGCGAGCTTTTCTTTGATCTATTCGGTGCAGCCGCTGCTACCGGCTTTTGCCGCGAGCTTCGGGCTGACTCCGGCGGAGAGTTCGCTCGCCTTGTCGCTCACGACCGGCTGGCTGGCGTTTTCCATCGTGCTCGCGGGAGCGTTTTCGCAGGCGCTGGGGCGGCGGGGGCTGATGTTCGCCTCCATGGCGCTGGCGGCCCTGCTGCAGATCGGCGCGGCAGTCGCGCCGACCTGGCATGGTTTGGTACTGGCGCGGGCGCTCGAAGGACTGGTGCTGGGCGGCGTGCCCGCCGTGGCCATGGCGTGGCTGGCGGAGGAGATCGAACCGGCAAGCCTGGGTCGCACCATGGGCCTGTACGTGGGCGGCACCGCGTTCGGCGGCATGGTGGGTCGCGTCGGCATGGGCCTCGTGACCGAGTTCGCTTCCTGGCGGGTGGCGCTCGGTGCGCAGGGCCTGTTGTGCCTGCTCGCGGCCGTGGGGTTCCTGGCGTTGCTGCCACGCTCGCGCAATTTCGTACGGCGCCCCGGCATCAATGCCGCATACCACCTGCGCACGTGGGGCCGCCATCTGCGCAACCCGGCGCTACTGCGCCTATATGCCGTGGGCTTCATGCTTACCAGCGTCTTCGTCACACTGTTCAACTACGCCACTTTCCGGGTGTCCGCCGCGCCCTACCATCTGGGCCAGACGCAGGTCAGCCTGATCTTCCTCGCTTTCGGCTTCGGCATTGTCTCGTCTTCCGTGGCCGGTGGCCTGGCCGGCCGTTTTGGGCGGCGCGCACTGCTGGTCACCGGTTTCGGCCTGATGCTGGCGGGGGTGGCACTCACCGTGCTGTCGTCGCTCGTGGCCATCGTGGCGGGCATCGTGCTGGTCACCACCGGCTTCTTCATCGGCCATTCGGTGGCCAGCGGCTCGATCGGGCCGCTGGCCGGGGAGGCCAAGGGGCATGCTGCATCGCTCTACCTCCTGTTCTATTACCTGGGGTCCAGCGTCATCGGCTCCGTGGGCGGATGGTTCTGGCTGCATGGTGGCTGGTGGGCGATCGCGGGCCTCACGGGCGCCATCGCACTGGCAGGCGCGTGCTGGGCGGCCAGCCGAGACTCTTTGGAGCGCGGGGGGGCCGCGTGAGTCGGCAACCGCTCGTGTTTCTGCCGGGGCTGCTGTGCGACGAGCGGCTGTGGCGAGACCAGGCGCTGGGCCTGTCGGATATTGCCGAGCCGATGACCGCAGACCTCACGCGCGACGACAGCGTCGCCGCCATGGCGCGCCGCACGCTGGAGAGCGCTCCCGCACGGTTCGCGCTCGCCGCGCTCTCGATGGGCGGCTACGTCGCGTTCGAGATCCTGCGGCAGGCACCCGAACGCGTCACGCGCCTGGCACTGTTCGATACCACCGCATCCGTCGACAGCCCTTCGCGGGCCGCCCGCCGGCAGGCGGGCATCTCATCGATGCGGTTCGGCCGTTTCGCAGGTGTGACCGACCGACTGCTGCCGCAGCTCATCCATGCATCGCGCACCGACGGGCCGGTCGGCCGCGACGTCAAGGCCATGGCGTCCCGCGTGGGCGGCGCTGCTTTCCTGCGCCAGCAGCAGGCGATCGTCGACCGGCCGGATGCGCGTCCCCTACTGCCGGGCATCCGCGTTCCAACGCTGGTGGCGGTCGGGGACGGGGATGTGCTCACACCGGTGTCCGAAGCCATGGCGATCCACCTTGCCATCCCGTCGTCGCGGTGGCGGGTGTTCGAAGACTGCGGCCACCTGCCCGCCATGGAAGTGCCGGACGAAGTGACCGCAGCGCTGAGGGAATGGCTGGGCTGGAGCAGCGATTGAAGAGTGCACAGCTCTGCCGTACCGCGGAATGGTTCAGTCCGATTTGTAAATGGCGGCGTTGAAATTGTAAAAATTGTGTTCTGGAGGGAATGCACAGGCCCACAATCGCTCTCACGCAGCTGCACTTCCTGTGGAGAGCTTCCGATGCCCCTGTCTTTCTTCCGCTCCTTCTGCCTGGGCCGCGGTGCCGCAGCACTGCTGTGCGCTGCCGTGGCGTTGCCCGCCAGTGCGCTGCAGGGCACTCCGGCGCCCCTGGTGACGGCAGCGGAGGCGACCGCTCTGCCGGCCCCTTATGCGCGCTGGCAGTCGAGCATGGAAGCCTTCGCGGCAGCGGACAAGACCGGGTTGCCCCAGACGGGCGGGGTGCTTTTCGTGGGCAGCTCCACCATCCGCCTCTGGACCGACCTGCGCGAGGACTTCCGGCAGCTTCCCGTGGTCATCAACCGCGGCTTCGGCGGCTCGACCATGGCCGACTGCCAGTATTTCGTGAAGAATCTGGTGCTCCAGTACCAGCCGCGCCACGTGATGGTGTATGCCGGAGACAACGATCTGGCCGAGGGCCGCAGCCCACAGCAGGTGCTCGAGAGCTTCCAGTCCTTCGTCCGCTCGGTGCGCGAGGCGTTGCCCGAGACGCGCATCAGCTACATCTCCATCAAGCCCAGCCCCCTGCGGCTCACCCTGCTGCCGCGCATGCGCGAAGCCAACACGCTGCTCGCGCAGTACGTGCGTACGGTTCCCAACAGCGATTTCATCGACATCTTCACGCCCATGCTCGGCGCGGACGGCATTCCGCGCGCCGAACTGTTCGGCGCCGACCACCTGCACATGAACGATGCGGGCTACGACCTGTGGCGCAGCGTCATCAGCGGCTATGTGGGCGAGGGCGCCCGTGCAGCCGGTGGCGCGCGCACGGCCGATCCGGTGGTGGACGGCGTGGCGAAGACCGCCGCGCGCCCCTGAACGGAGCCTGCTGGGCTGCTACAGCGCGGGCGGTAACGGCCGGCGCAGCCGGAACAGTTTGCGCCGGGCATGCGGCGGATCGTCCTCGGGCCCCTGGTCCATCCAGAGGCTGATGCGGGCCACCGCATGCAGCGTGCCGAAGCACACGATGAGCAGGGCGATGTCCTGCCACCACGGGCGTTCGTAGTTGGCCCCCATCAGGCTGATCGCGAGCAGCACCACGACGAGGTGGGCGCAGAACACCGGCAAGGACGCCGCACCCAGCGTCTCCAGCCAGCGCTGGCGTGGCAGCCAGGCCGCCAGGGCCGGCCCGAAGCGGATGGCCAGCACCAGCAGCGCGAACAGATTCAGCACCCTGAAGGGCCCCAGCTGCCATTTGTCGAAGAACAGGTTCCACTGCGGATTCGCATCGCCGAAAGGCACCTGCCCGATGGCGTGGCGCCACACGAAGCCCACCACCGCCAGCGCCACGGCCACCGCGACCGCCCAGCGTGGGAAGTGGAAGGCCGGGGCCTGCGGGTCGTTGCGCGAAGCCCCCATCCACAGACCCAGCACCCACAGGAACTGCCAGCCCCACATCGAGAACGTGCCCGTTTCGTGGAAGGGAATGGGGTTCTGCACCACGGCGTTCATCAGGTCGTAGAACCACTGCGAGAGGCCGAACTGCGCGAGGAACCACAGCAGCACGCTGGTCCCCAGCACGGGTGCCCACCCGTGGCGCAGCCCGCTCGCCATCACCCAGGGGCTGGCCAGCATGAACAGCACGTAGATCGGCAGGATGTCCAGCAGCGGCGGCTCATAGACGAGCAATAGCCCGCCGATCAGCGCTTCCAGCGGCTTGGCCAGATAGAACGTGAGCAGGCCCTTGATCGCGGGCTCGTCGGCCTGGATGCCGATGAAGGTGATGACGGTGAACAGGAAAAGCAGCGTGGCGGCCTGGCACGCGTAGATCTTGAGTGCCCTCCGCCAGAAGGCCCGGCGCATGTCCGCCACGCCGCGCCGGACGGCCACGCGCCCGTACACCATGCCGGCCATGTAGGCCGAGAGCAGGACGAACCCCTCCGCGGCCGAGACGAAGCCGAACGGCTGGCCGAGCGGCATCGTGATGCGCGTGGGCAGATGGGTCACCGTCATCAGGACCAGCATGAGGCCCCGGACGGCGTCGATCTCCCAGCGGCGGGTGGAGGGGGTGTTGGGCATGGGGGGAGGGCAGCGCGGACGCGCCGGCCCATTGTGCGGGCGCGCCGGCGGCTCGCCGTGTAGGCCATTTACAACTCAGCGCCGGGGGCGGTGGTGGGGCACTTGCTGATGGGCTACGCTCCCGGGGTTCGACGTTCCCGCCGCCGCCCAGGGCACGGCGCCGGTGCGTCTCCCGGAGGGGCCCCGCGGCGGCCGTGCGCCGTTCGCGCCGGCCGCCGCGCCATCGTTCGCATACCCATGACAACAAAGCATTTCGTTCGCGCGGCCTTCGCTGCGCTTCTGGGCCTGGCTTCGGCCGGTGCCGCTCAGGCCCTGTCGGTCTCCAGCTTTTCTCCGCAGGGAGAGGTGGCGCGCATCCGGCAGGTGGTGGTCAAGTTCGATGCGGCGGCGGTGAATTTCGGCGATCCGAAGGCACCGGCGCCGTTCTCGGTGGGCTGCGAAGGTGCCGATGCTGCCAAGGGCACGGGGCGATGGACGGGCGAGCGTGAATGGGTCTTCGATTTCTCGGCCGATCTGCCGCCCGGCACGCGCTGCACGGCCACGGCCGTCCCCGGGTTCAAGTCGGCTGCGGGCGCGGCGCTCACGGGCACGGCCCGCTACCTGTTCAATACCGGCGGACCGTTCGTGCAAAGTGTCCGGCCGGGCACCTACCAGCGCATCGACGAGGAGCAGTTCTTCCTGCTCCAGTTCAACGGACCGGCCACCCTGGAGAGCGTGAAGGCCAATGTCTGGTGCGTGGCCGAAGGCATGGGCGAGCGCATTCCCGTGCGGCTCATCGACGGTGCCGAGCGCACCTCGATATTGCAGTCCCTGGGGCTGGAAGCGTCGGCCAGGCAGGAACCGTTGCGTTACGCCACGCTGACCTGCAACCGCCGCCTGACCTCCGGCGCCAAGGTGCAGCTCGTGTTCGGCAAGGGCGTGGCCACGCCCAGCGGGGTGGCGAATTCGGTGGAGCGCCGCTATGGCTACACGGTGCGTGAGCCCTTTAGCGCCGATTTCAGCTGCGAGCGCGAGAACGCACAGGCCGCGTGCCTGCCGATCCGGCCGATGCGCCTGTCGTTCAACGCACCCGTGCCCCGCAAGCTCGCAGAGGCGATCCGCCTGAAGTCCGACAAAGAGACGCTCAAGCCGCGGCTGGATGGCGAGGGCGACGGCGATACGGTAGTCAACGGCGTGCAGTTCATGCCCCCGTTCTCGGCGCAGACGGCGTTCCGGGTCGAGCTGCCGAAAGATTTCAAGGACGCAGCCGGCCGCCCGCTCGTCAACGCGGACAGCTTCCCGCTCAAGGTGGGCACGGGCGCGCTGCCGCCGCTGGCCAAATTCGCCGCCTCGCCCTTCGGCGTGGTGGAGCGCTTCGCCGAAGGCGCCAAGGGCCCGGCGCTGCTGCCGGTGACGCTGCGCAACGTCGAGTCCGCACTGCGCGTGCAGGGGCTGGAGGCCGGCAGTCCGCCGGCCGTACCCGCATCGGCCCCCGCAGGAAAGGTCAGCACCCTGCAGCCCACGAGCGACGCGGACATCATCGCCTGGTACCGCCGCGTGCGCCGCTATGACGACTACGCGGTGCCACGCGCGGAGGCCCGCCGCGACACCAAGGCCCCGCTGCCCCAGGTCCTGCAGGACGATGACAAGAACTATGTGCAGTCGCGCATGGTGTCGCTGCTGGGCGGCCAGCCGCGCGCCAAGGCGCTGGACCTGCCCAAGCCCGCCAGCGGCGACCCGCGCCCCTTCGAGGTGGTGGGCATTCCGCTGCCGCCGGGCTTCCACGTGGTCGAGATCGCGTCTCCCATGCTGGGGCAGTCGCTGCTGGACGAACGCCATGGCGCGGCCCGCACGATGTACGTGCGCACATCCGCCCTGGTGACCAACCTGGGCGTGCATTTCAAGCTGGGCCGCGAGAACGCTGCGGCCTGGGTGACCACCCTCGACAAGGGCCAGGTGGTTCCGGGCGCCGTGGTGCGCGTGTCGGGCTGCGATGGCCGCGAACTGGCCACGGCCACCACCGATGCGCAGGGCATCGCGCGGTTCGAGGGACTCTCGCCCCAGCCCCCGTCGTGCTCCGCGCGCGACGGCATGGAGGGCATGCACGCGTACTTCGTGAGTGCGCGCGCACAGGGCGCGGACGGCGTGCAGGACATGGCCTTCACCTGGAGCGACTGGCAGCGCGGCATCGAGCCCTGGCGCTTCAACGTGCCCACGAGCAGCCAGCCCGAGGCCGACCAGGTCGTTCACACCATCTTCGACCGCACCCTTTTCCGTGCGGGAGAAACCGTGTCGATGAAGCACCTCGTGCGCACGCAGAACCGCCAGGGTTTCGGTCTGCCCGATGCGCAGCCGCACACGCTGGTCATCACGCACGTGGGCAGCGGGCAGCAGTTCACGCAGCCGCTGCAGTGGCGTCGCACGCCCACGGGCGGGCTCAGTGCGGAGAGCAGCCTCGCGCTCCCTCCTGCCGCCAAGCTGGGCGTGTATTCGGTGGAGCTGCGCGGCGGGAGCGACGAGAGCCGCGGCCGCAGCATGGCCTCCGGCGAGTTCCGCGTGGAAGAGTTCCGGCTGCCGGTCCTGGAGGGCCGCATCGCTCCCGCCGAGAAGAAGCCGCTGGTGCGCGCGCGGTCCGTGCCCACCGATGTGCAGATCAACTACGTGGCGGGTGGCGGCGCGGCGAACCTGCCGGTGCGTGTGTCCGCACTGGTGCGGGGCAAGGCGCTGCAGTTCCCGGATTTCGATGCCTTCAGCTTCGAGCCGCCCCGCCAGAAGGGCGCGCTGCCCAATGCGTCGCGCGGCGACGACGAGGAGGCCACCGCCAGCGACGATGCGCGCGTGGTCGCCGACAAACTGCCGCTCACGCTGGACCGCAACGGAGCTGGCAAGATCGCGATCGATAACGTGCCCGCCGCGCGCCGCGCGCAGGACCTGGTGCTCGAGGCCACGTATTCCGACCCCAACGGCGAGGTGCAGACCCTGCGCAGCACGCAGACCCTGTGGCCCGCGGCCGTGGTGGCGGGCATCAAGACCGAGGGCTGGGTGTCGGCCGCGCAGAAGATCCGCTTCCAGGCCCTGGCATTGGGCCTGGACGGCAAGGTGCAGGAAGGCGTGCCGCTGCAGGTGCAGGCCATCGCGCGCATCACCACCACCAGCCGCAAGCGCATGGTGGGCGGCTTCTACAGCTACGACAACAAGACCGAGACCAAGGACCTGGGCACGGTCTGCACGGGCAAGAGCGACAGCCGCGGCCTGCTGCTGTGCGAGGCCAAGCTCGACGAGGCCGGCGAAGTGGAACTGGTGGCCACGGCCCGCGACAAGGACGGCAACCAGGCGGAAGCCGCTGCGTCCGTCTGGGTCACGCGCCAGGGCGAGCTGTGGTTCGGCGGCGAGGACCACGACCGCATCGACCTGCTGCCCGAGAAGAAGAGCTACCAGCCCGGCGAGACCGCCAAGCTGCAGGTGCGCATGCCGTTCCGCCACGCCACCGCGCTCGTAAGCGTGGAGCGCGAGGGCATCATCGACACGCGCGTGGTGCAGTTGAAGGGGCAGGACCCCACGGTGCAGCTCAAGATCGAGGAAGGCTGGGGCCCCAACGTCTACGTGAGCGTGCTGGCGGTGCGGGGCCGCCTGCGCGAGGTGCCGTGGTACAGCTTCTTCACCTGGGGCTTCACGGCCCCGCGCGAGTGGTGGAGCGCCTTCTGGTACGAGGGCAAGGAATACGTCGCGCCCACGGCCATGGTGGACCTCTCCAAGCCCGCCTACCGATTGGGCTTGGCCGAACTCAACGTGGGTGCCAAGGCCCACCGCATCGACGTGAAGGTGGCGGCCGACAAGGAAAGCTACCCCGTGCGCGGCAAGGCGCAGGTGACCATCACCGCCACGCTGCCCGACGGCAAGCCCGCCGCCAATGCCGAAGTGGCCCTGGCCGCGGTGGACCAGGCGCTGCTGGAGCTGATGCCCAACACCAGTTGGAATCTGCTGGATGCGATGCTGCAGCGCCGCGCCTGGGGCGTGGAGACTTCCACCGCCCAGATGGAAATCATCGGCCGGCGCCACTATGGCCGCAAGGCCGTGCCCGCGGGCGGCGGCGGCGGCCGCGCGCAGACGCGCGAACTGCTCGACACGCTGCTGCTGTGGCAGCCGGCGCTGCGGCTGGATGCGAACGGCCGGGCGCAGGTGACGGTGCCGCTCAACGATGCGCTCACCACCTTCAAGATCGTGGCCGTCGCCGATGCGGGCACGGGCCTGTTCGGGACCGGCTCCACCAGCATCCGTGCCACGCAGGACCTGCAGATCATCAGCGGCCTGCCGCCGCTGGTGCGCGAGGACGACCAGTTCCGCGCGCAGTTCACGCTGCGCAACACCACCAAGGCGGCCATGAGGGTCGAGGTCGCGCCCCGCGCCACCCTGCTCACGCTGGAGAAGCAGACCGTGGATATCCCGGCCGGCGAAGCGCGCGAAGTGGCCTGGAACGTCACCGCCCCGCCGCAGCTCGCGCAGACGCGGGCCGAGGCCATCCTCTGGGAGATCGAAGCGCGGGACACCACCGCGGGGGCCGGCGGCGCGCGCGATGCGCTCAAGGCCACGCAGCGGCTCGTGCCCGCGGTGCCGCTCACCGTGCAGCAGGCCACGCTCGTGCAGGTGGACGGCAGCTTCAGCCTCGACGTGAAGCCGCCGGCGGACGCCATCGCGGGGCGCGGCGGCCTGAAGATGTCGCTGCAACCCAAGCTCGCCGAGGGCCTGCCGGGCGTGCGCGACTGGTTCGCCAACTATCCGTTCGCCTGCCTGGAGCAAAAGACCAGCAAGGCCGTGGGCCTGCGCGACGGCAAGCTCTGGCAGACCGTGGTGGGCCAGTTGCCCACCTACCTCGACAGCGACGGGCTGGCCAGCTACTTCCCGCCGCAGGCGGGCAGCGCCAACCGCGGCAGCGACACGCTCACGGCCTACCTGCTGGCGGCCACGCACGAAGCCTCGTCCATTGATCCGGCCTTCGCGTTGTCTCCGGAAGTGCGCGCTCCCATGGAGCGCGGCCTGACGGCCTTCGTGGAGGGCCGCATCCAGCGCGACTTCTGGAGCCCGCGCAAGGACCTGGACATGCGCAAGCTCGCCGCCATCGAAGCGCTCTCGCGCTATGGCAAGGCCACGGGCCGCATGCTCTCGTCCATCACCGTAGCACCCAACCAGTGGCCCACCCACAGCGTGATCGACTGGCTGAACGTGCTGCGCCGCGTACCCGATGCGCCGCAGCGCGAGCAGCGCATCGCCGAGGCCACGCAGATCCTGAAGGCGCGCCTGTCCTACCAGGGCACCAAGCTGGTGTTCAGCTCGGAGCAGGACGACTACTGGTGGTGGCTCATGCAGAACGGCGACGTGAACACGGCCCGCCTCATGCTGGCCGTGATGGACGACCCGGCCTGGAAGGACGACATGGGCCGCCTGGCCAACGGCTTCATCGCGCGCCAGCAGGGCGGGGCGTGGCATACCACCACGGCCAACCTCTGGGGCGGGTTGGCGCTGGAGAAGTTCAGCGCCAAGTTCGAGGCCACGCCGGTCAGCGGCACCACCCGCGCGGCCATGGGCCAGGGCACCGCCAGCGTGGACTGGAGCAAGGTCGGCCGCGTGGCATCCACCGATGCCGCGGGCGCACCGCACCAGACCACCTGGTTCGGCGCACCGGCTTCGCCCGGCAACCTGACCCACAACGGCATGTTCCTGCCGTGGAGCGCCGCGGGCGGCAAGGAAAGCCTGTCCGTCACCCACCAGGGGCCGGGCAAGCCCTGGCTCACGCTGCAGTCGGTGGCGGCCATCCAGCTCAAGGCGCCGTTCTCCGCGGGCTACACCGTCAAGAAGACCATCACCCCGGTCGAGCAGGCGGTGGCCGGCCAGTACACGCGCGGCGACGTGCTGCGCGTGAAGCTGGAAGTGACCGCGAGCGCCGACATGACCTGGGTGGCCCTGACCGACCCCGTTCCGGGCGGGGCCACCATCCTGGGCGGCGGCCTGGGCCGCGATTCGGAGATCGCCACCCAGGGCGAACGGCGCGGCGGCAGCGGCTGGCTGGCTTTCGAGGAGCGCAGCTTCGAAGCTTGGCGCGGCTACTACGAGTACCTGCCCAAGGGCTCGGTGACGGCCGAATACACCGTGCGCCTGAACAACGTGGGCGAGTTCTCCCTGCCGCCCACGCGCGTGGAGGCCATGTACGCGCCCGAGATGTTCGGCGAGACGCCGAATGCGCGCATGAAGGTGCAGGCGGCCAAATGACCGTGTGCGCGAGCTGCGGCCGGCGGCTGGCGGCCTCGCAGGCGGTGTGCCCGGAGTGCGACCGCCTGCTGGCGCCACCCGTGCCGGACCCCACGCGCGGCGCCTTCCTGTGCCCGGGCTGCGCGGCGCGTTTCGATGCGGCCATGCAGAGCCCCTGGCCCGAGAACGCGCGCTGGTTCATGCCCCAGGGAGTCCGGCTACGCTGCCCGCACTGCCGCGCCGTGCTGCGGGACCGCATGCGGTCCCGGGTTTCGCCTTGGGAAATCGGAGGGCTGTATGCCCTCCTGTTGCTGGCGCAGTTCCAGCTCCCGGCCGCGCAAGCCAGGGCCGCGACGTTCGGCGGCATGGTGGTGGCGCTGCTGTGGGTGCTCTGGCGCCGAGAGCGGGGCGTGCCCCGGGAAAACCGCTATGCGCTGGAGCCTGCGCGCCAGCCCGGCACCGGCGCAACGGACTGAACGGGCTCGACCACCCCCTGCCATCCTTCGCAAGCGACCGCACCCATGCCCCACAGGCCTTCCATCCGTCCCATGGCTCTCGACGACCACGCGCCGGTCCTCGCGCTCATGCAGGCCACGCCCGGCGTCTCGGTCCGGGAGGCCGATTCGCGCGAGGCCACGGCGCGCTACTTGGCGCGCAATCCGGGCCTGAGCTTCGTTGCCGAGGCGCAGGGCCGCATCGTGGGGTGCCTCATGGCAGGTCACGACGGTCGGCGCGGCTCTCTGCAGCACCTGCTGGTGGTGCCGGAGCACCGCCGCCAGGGTATTGCGAAGGCGCTGGTGGAGCACTGCCTGGATGCCCTGGAGCGTGAAGGCATCTTCAAGTCGAACATCGACATCTACCGCACCAACGCGGTGGGCCTGGCCTTCTGGGAGCGCATGGGCTGGGTGCGGCGGCAGGACACGCACCGCTACTTCCACATCCGCGGAGACCGGCCCAACGCGTGATCGCCGGTCGGCCGGGGCGGTTCAGGCGGCAGGGTGTGCGGTGATGGCTTCGGCGTGCCCTGCAGTCGCGGCGGGCCCCGCAGGGCGGCCGCCTTTCCAATCGCGCCAGTCGTCACCGAACAGCTCCACCGGATGCGGGGTGCGGTCCGATCCGTTGCCGCAAGCCATCGATCCGGCGGGGCAGTAGCGGTCGCAGCCCCAGCAGATTCTCTCGGGGTGGGCGGGGTGGTCTGGGAATTTCCGTTGCATGGCGCGAAGGCCGGAAGGGGGTGGCGGCCAGTGTGCCCGGCCGCTTGTTCGCAGGCGTTGAGGCGGATCAAAACTGGGGATCGGGCCGTCCGAGGCCTGCATGTCTTCACGTTTGTTTCCGGCTGGAATCGTTCCGATCTGCGGAATTCCATTTATAACGGCAGCCCATTCATTGCAGGGAGTTTGCCGATGTCGCTCAAGAAACTGCTGTCCGGCGTGGTGCTGTCCATCGCCGCCGTCCTTCCCCTGGCCGCCCATGCGCAAGTGCCGGTGACCGAGGAGCCGAACCATGAAAAGCTGCTGTGGTCGCACAACCCGGTGCTTGCCCACAACAAGCGCTTCGTATACGACTTCTGGCGCGAAGTCTTCGAATCGGGGCAGGTGGAGTTGGCCGACCGCTACATGGCCGAGGACTACATCCAGCACAACCCCTTGGTGGCGACAGGGCGCGAGCCCTTCAAGGCCTTCCTCGCCCAAGTGGTCCCCCGCACCCCCATCCAGCCCCGCGTGCGGGCACCCCTGGTGCGCATCCTGGCCGAGGGCGACATCGTCACGCTGGTGTTCGCGCGCCAGTTGCCCGACCCGCAGGACGCCTCGAAAACCTACACCTCCACATGGTTCGACATGTTCCGGCTGCAGAACGGCCGCATCGCCGAGCACTGGGATCCTGCCACCAAGAATTGACGGAGAGCACCCGGCTGCCGCCCGAGTGGGGGCGCGGCGGCCGGTTGCGCCACAGCCGCGTGCGCCTTTTGCTGACAAGGCGCGTTTTTTTGTAAATCTAGTATCACTCTAGTGCCTCCGGTACCTGAATGTTGCGGATCGCTCCCGTGGGCGCGGTCACGGCGTTCGGAGCGGCCGGGGGGGCGGAATCAACACACCGGAGTGAATCGATGAACCCATCCCAGTGGCCCCTGGCCCGCCGCCTCGCGCTCGCCTTCGGCGGCGTGATCGGCATTTTTCTGCTTGTCATCGGCGTGGCGGTCAGCAGCCAGAACCGCCTCAAGGACGCGGAGACCATGAACACCCACACCTACCGGGTGCTGGATGGTGCCCAGCAGATGCTGCTGGCCATGGTCAACATGGAAACCGGCGCGCGCGGCTACCTGCTGTCCGGCGAAACGGCCTTCCTCGGGCCGTGGAACGAAGGCCGCGAGGCCTATGCCGCCGCGTGGAAGGAACTGCGCACGCTCACATCCGACAACCCGGCCCAGCAGCGGCGGCTGGACGAGCTGCAGGCGCGCCACGCGGACTTCGTGGCCGTGATGCAGTCGCTGCAGGCGCAGCGCCGCGACGTGGACGCCGGCACCATGCCCCTGGAGGCATTCGTGGCGGAATTCCGCCGGGCCCGCGACAAGGCGGCGATGGACGCGTTCCGTGGCCTGCAGGCGGATTTCTCGCGCGCCGAGCAGGCGCTGCTCGCAACGCGCATGGCCGATGCCGATGCGGCGCGCACCACCACCCTGGTGGTGGAGCTGGGCGGCTCCGCGCTCGCGCTCGTGGTGGCGCTGCTGCTGGGCGTCTGGGTCACGCGATCCATTACCCGCCCGGTGGCCCGCGCGGTGGAAGTGGCCCGTGCCGTTGCCGCCGGCGACCTCACCCAGCGCATCGAGGTGCAGTCCCGCGACGAGGTGGGCCTGCTGCTGGAGAGCCTGCGCGAGATGAACGACTCCCTGCAGCGCGTGGTCTCCCGCGTGCGCCAGGGCAGCGAATCCGTGGCATCGGCCAGCACGCAGATCGCGCAGGGCAATTCCGACCTGTCCTCCCGCACCGAGAGCCAGGCCAGCGCGCTGGAGGAGACGGCGGCCTCGATGGAGGAGCTGGGCTCCGCGGTCACGCAGAACGCCGACAGCGCCCGCCAGGCGAACCAGCTCGCGCAGGCGGCCAGCAGCGTGGCGGAGCAGGGCGGTGTGGTCGTGGCGCAGGTGGTGGACACGATGAAGGGCATCACCGACAGCTCGCGGCGCATCGGGGAGATCATCGGCGTGATCGACGGCATCGCGTTCCAGACCAACATCCTGGCGCTCAATGCCGCGGTGGAAGCCGCACGGGCCGGCGAGCAGGGCCGCGGCTTCGCGGTGGTCGCCAGCGAGGTGCGCAGCCTCGCGCAGCGCAGCGCCTCGGCCGCCAAGGAGATCGCGGCCCTGATCACGGCCAGCGTGCAGCGCGTGGAGGCCGGCGCGCAACTGGCCGACCAGGCCGGCAGCACCATGGCCGAAGTGGTGGGCAGCATCCGCCGCGTGACGGACATCATGGGCGAGATCAGCGCGGCGAGCAGCGAGCAGAGCGCGGGCGTGTCCCAGGTGGGCGAGGCCGTCGTGCAGATGGACCAGGCCACGCAGCAGAACGCCGCGCTGGTCGAGGAGATCGCCGCAGCCGCGTCCAGCCTGCAGGGCCAGGCGCAGGACCTCGTGCAGGCCGTGGGCGTGTTCCGGCTGCAGGCGGGGCTGGCCGTGGCTTCCTCCGCCTCCGCCACGGCCGTACCCATGGCTGCCGCCGCGCCCGCGGTGGCAGCGGCCCCGGCACGCACGGCGGTGCCCGCGAAGGCGCCCCGGCCGCGGGTGACGGCCGCAGCGTCGCCGGCACGGCGTCCCGCCGCCGCGCCGGCGCAGCCGGGCTTCATGCCGCCGGCGGCCCTGGCCGTGCCCGGCGCGCAGGGCGACTGGGAGTCCTTCTGACCGCCGCTGCGCCAGAATCGGGGCTTCTCCCCCAGTCCCTTGCACCGCTGCGCCCGCGCGCAGCGGTTTTTCCATGTCCGCCATCGCCACCCTGCGCCAGTGGGCCCGTCGGCTCAAGACCGAGACCCTGACCGTCTATTTCGCCGCGCGCGATGCCGAGACCCCCTGGGCCGTGCGGCTGCTGGCGCTCGGCGTAGCCGCCTATGCGCTGAGCCCCATCGACCTGATTCCGGACTTCATCCCCGTGCTGGGCTATCTGGACGACGTGATCCTGGTGCCCCTGGGCCTGGCGCTGGTGATGCGGCTGTTGCCGCCGGCCGTGCGGGCGCGGGCCCGCCAGCGCGCGCAGGAGGCGGCGCAGCGGCCGCGCAGCGTGGCGATGGCGGTGCTGTTCGTCGCCGTATGGCTCGCGGCCGCCACGGGCCTGGGCCTGTGGGCATGGCGCCGCTGGGGCGGCGCGGCGTGACCCGGTATCCGCCCGGGGACCGCGTGGCCGGCGCGCACGGTGGTAGCCTGCGCTCCCCCATGCCTTGCCGATTCCTTTCTGCCCTTGCGACCCGTTTTTCGTCCGCGGGGCGGCCTGCCACGCGCGCTGGCGGCGGGTTGCTGCTGCTGTGCCTGGCCCTCGCCGCGCCACTGCCGGCACGCGCCGTGCCGGACTATGCCGAGGTGCGTGCCGACCACCGCCCATCCGACACGCTGGTGCTGTCGCGCGAGGGGGAGGTGCTGCAGCGCCTGCGCACCGATGCCACCGTGCGGCGCGGCCCCTGGACGGGCCTGGACGACGTCTCGCCCGCGCTGCGCACGGCGCTGGTCCTGAGCGAGGACCGGCGCTTCTACGAGCACAGCGGCGTGGACTGGCGCGCGGTATCGGCCGCGGCCTGGGGCAACCTCTGGAACCAGCGCACGCGCGGCGCATCCACGCTGACCATGCAGCTCGCGGGCCTGCTCGACGGCGACTGGCGCCAGGGCCCCGGCGGGCGCACGGTGGTGCAGAAGGTCGGCCAGACCGTGGCGGCCCAGGTGCTGGAGCGGCGCTGGCGCAAGGACCAGATCCTGGAGGCGTACCTCAACCTCGTGCCCTTCCGCGGCGAGCTGGTGGGCATCGACGCGCTCTCCCGCACGCTGTTCGGCAAGGCGCCGCACGGCCTGGACGACCGCGAGGCGGCCGTGGCCGCGGCCCTGGTGCGCGCGCCCAATGCCCGGCCGGCACTCGTGGCGCAGCGCGCCTGCGGGGTGCTGCGGGCCCTGGGCGCAGGCCCGCGGGCGGGCGCCGCCGCCCCGGCGCCCGGCGAGTGCGATGCGCTCGAATTGTTCGTCACCGCGGCCCTGCAGCGCCGCGACTACGCCGCCAGCGAGGGCATGGCGCCGCATTTCGCGCGCTATCTGCTCGCGCGGCAGGAGGGGCCCGTGCCGGCCACGGTGCGCTCCAGCGTCAGCGCGCCGCTGCAGCGCGTGGCCGTGCAGTCGCTGCACCAGCACCTGCGGGAGCTGTCCGGCCGCAACGTCGAGGACGGCGCCGTGGTGGTGCTCGACAACGCCACCGGCGAGGTGCTGGCCTGGGTGGGGTCTTCGGGCCTGCTCAGCCAGGCGGGCGAGGTGGACGGCGTGCTGGCGGCGCGCCAGCCCGGCTCCACGCTCAAGCCCTTCCTCTACGCGCAGGCGATCGCGCAGCGCCGCCTCACCGCGGCTTCGCTGATCGAGGACTCGCCCGCCCACATCCCCACGGCCTCGGGCCTCTACATCCCGCAGAACTACGACCGGCAGTTCAAGGGCTGGGTGTCGGCGCGCACGGCGCTGGCCGCCTCGCTCAACGTGCCGGCGGTGCGCACACTGGCCATGGTCACGCCCGATGCGTTCTTCCGCCAGTTGCGGGCGCTGGGCCTGCCGCTGCGCGAGACAGGCGACTACTACGGCTTCAGCCTCGCCCTGGGCAGCGCGGAGGTGCCGCTGCTGCACCTCACCAACGCCTACCGGGCGCTCGCCAACGGCGGCCGGGCCGGGCCGGTGGCACTGCGTCCCGCCGCCGCCGGTGCCGGCGCGACCGCTGCGCGCGCGCCGGCGGCCGCCCCGGCGCTGGATGCGCGCGCTGCCTTCATCGTGGGCGACATCCTCTCGGACGGCAACGCCCGGGCGCGCACCTTCGGCACCGACAGCGTGCTCGCCACGCGCTTCTGGAGCGCCGTGAAGACCGGCACCAGCAAGGACATGCGCGACAACTGGGCGCTGGGCTGGTCGCAGCGCTACACCGTGGGCGTGTGGGTGGGCAACGCCAGCGGCGCGCCCATGCACGACGTGAGCGGCACCAGCGGCGCGGCGCCCATCTGGGCCGAGGTGATGGGCTGGCTGCACGGCGCCGGCGCCGGGCGCGCCGGCGTGCGCAGCCGCGCGCCCGCGCCGCCGCCGGGGCTGGTGCAGGCCGCCGTGCGCTTCGGCCCCGAGCCGGGGGGCACGCGCCTGCTGGAGAGCGCCCGGCAGGAGTGGTTCATCGCGGGTACGCAACAGACCTTGTTTGCTATAGATTCAGTAGCAAAGAATTCAATGGAATCGGCGGCATCCGGCCAAAAACCTTTCCAATCTGCGCCAGGGGGGCCTGCAGATGCCGGAGAGGGCCTGCAGGCCCCCGCGCCGCGCATCCTCGCGCCCGCGCCGGGCACCATCGTGGCGCTGGACCCCGACATCCCGCCCACCCACCAGCGCCTGCAGTTCGCCGCCACGGCGGCCGGCGAGCGCGCCGACCTGCGCTGGCGCATCGACGGCCGCGTGCAGGGCCGCGGCATGCAGTGGGCCTGGCTGCCGTGGCCCGGCCGCCACCGGGTGGAACTCGTGGACGGTGCCGGGCGGGTGCTCGATACGATCAGCTTCGAGGTGCGCGGCGCGGGGTTGAAGCGGTGACGCGCGCGCCCGCGATGCGCGGCCCCGCGCCCTGCCTTGTCCTTTCTTTGTCTGCCGCGCAGCGCAACCCCGCGCGCGACATGCCGGTGATCCCATGAACGCCCTCGCTCCCCTGCTTTTCGTCGTCATCTGGTCCACGGGCTTCCTGGTGGGCCGGGGCGTCTCGGCGCATGCCGATCCCTTCTGGTTCCTGGCTGCGCGCTTCGTGGGCGTGGCCGTGCTGTTCGGCGCCGCGGCGCTCTGGGCGCGCGTGGCCTGGCCGCGCGGGCCGCGGCGCATCGCCTTGCACCTGGCGGCCGGCGCGCTCATGAGCGGCCTCTACGTGGGGCCGAGCTGGTGGGCCATGTCGCAGGGGCTGCCGGCCGGCGTGATGGCGCTCATCGGGGCGCTGCAGCCGCTCTTCACGGCGCTCATCGCGGTCACGGTGCTGCAGGGCCGGTTGAAGCCGGCCACCTGGGCGGGCCTGGTCCTGGGCTTCGGCGGCGTGGCCATGGTCCTGTGGCCGCGCCTGGCCGTGAGCGCCGGCGCGGCGGGGCTTTCGCTGCCCGTGCTGCTGGCGGCGGCAGGCAGCATCCTGGCGCTCACGGTGGGGTCGATGGTGCAGAAATCGCCCCTGGCCGCGGGCGACCTGCGCAGCGCGAGCGCCGTGCAGAACCTGGGCGCCATCGCGGTGCTGGTGCCGCTGGCCCTGGTCTTCGGCACGCCGCGCTGGGACGGCTCACCGCTGCTGTGGGGCTACCTCGCGTACGCCGTGCTGGTGCTGTCCATCGGCGGCGCGACGCTGCTCATCTGGCTGATGCGCCATGGCGAGGCCACGCGCACGGCGGCCCTGGTGCTGGCCGTGCCGCCGCTGTCGGCCGTGCAGGCCTGGGCCCTCTTCGGCGAGACGCTCACGGGCCTGCAGATCGCGGGGTTCGCCGTGGCCATCGCGGGCGTGGCGCTCGCACGGCGATAGGGAGGATTACGACGGAACGACGGTGTTGTGGCAGTTCCAGGAGGCAGTGTTGGAGAAGCCGTTGCTCTGAAGGGCCCAGGCGCCGACCGTGCCGTTGAGGCTCAGGGACTTGGTGTCCAGGGAGTGCTGGCGGCACAGCGTCCAGGCCCGGCCCTAGGTCGCGTTCCAGATCTCCTGGGGCGTGGGTTCGTGGTTCGTTTTGAGGGTGAACCCGACGTTCACGGTGCCGATGACCCGGGCGTGCGCGGAGGGCATGGGCGCGGCGGCGAAGATCGCCAGGGCGACCAGGCTGGAGGAGAGCATCTTCTTCATGGTGTTGGTGTCTTGTTTTTTCATGACCGGCTTTCTTCGGTGGATGGCGGTGGGGTGCCGTGGAAGCTTGTCGGAGATCGTTGTGCTTTCCATTGGAGGGAATTTAAGAAAGGAAGACTCGGCGCCCGGGGCGCGGGGCGAAAGCCTTCGCCGTGGTGCGAACCCGGGGGCGGAAACGGGGCGCGTGCAAAAAGTCTCAGCCGCGCGGAAAAGTCTTCAGCACCGGCCCCGGGGGGCCGCCGGTACGATGCCCCGTGCGTTCGCGCCGGCGGATCCGCACGCCCGCACCAGAACAATGACCCAGGAGCGTTTCCCGTGACCGATCTGTCCCGCATCACCTGCATCGAAGACCTGCGCGCCGTCGCGCAGCGCCGCGTGCCGCGCATGTTCTACGACTATGCCGATTCGGGCTCCTACACCGAGAGCACCTACCGCGCCAATTCGGAAGACTTCCAGAAGATCCGGCTGCGCCAGCGCGTGGCCGTCAACATGGAGAACCGCACCACGCGCACCACCATGGTCGGGCAGCCGGTGGCGATGCCCGTGGCGATCGCGCCCACCGGGCTCACGGGCATGCAGCATGCCGACGGCGAGATCCTGGGCGCCCGCGCGGCGCGGGCCTTCGGCGTGCCGTTCACGCTCTCCACCATGAGCATCTGCTCCATCGAGGACGTGGCGCAGCACGCGGGGCCGGGCTTCTGGTTCCAGGTGTACGTGATGCGCGACCGCGATTTCGTCGAACGCCTGATCGACCGCGCCAAGGCGGCCGGCGTCTCGGCGCTGCAGATCACCCTGGACCTGCAGATCCTGGGCCAGCGCCACAAGGACATCAAGAACGGCCTCTCCACCCCGCCCCGGCCCACGCTGGCCAATCTGCTCGACCTGGCGACCAGGCCGCGGTGGTGCCTCGGCATGCTGGGCACGAAGCGGCGCAGCTTCGGCAACATCGTGGGCCATGCCCGGGGCGTGGGCGACATGTCGTCGCTGGCCGCGTGGACGGCCGAGCAGTTCGATCCGCGGCTCAACTGGCACGACATCGAATGGATCAAGAAGCGCTGGGGCGGCAAGCTGATCCTCAAGGGCATCATGGACGCGGAAGACGCGCGCCTGGCCGTGGCGAGCGGTGCCGATGCGCTCATCGTGAGCAACCATGGCGGGCGGCAGCTCGACGGGGCGCCGTCGTCGATCCACGCGCTGCCCGGCATCGTGGACGCCGTGGGCGGCGGCATCGAGGTCTGGATGGACGGCGGCATCCGCGGCGGGCAGGACGTGCTGAAAGCCTGGGCCCTGGGCGCGCGCGGCACGCTCATCGGGCGCAGCTTCCTCTACGGGCTGGGCGCCTACGGCGAGGCCGGGGTGACCCGTGCGCTGCAGATCCTGCACAAAGAGCTGGACATCACCATGGCCTTCTGCGGCCACACCGACATCCACCGCGTGGACCGGTCCATCCTGCTGCCCGGCACCTTCGCGCAGTGAGGAAGCGCCCCACCCCGCGGGGTGGGGCCTCGCCGGCTGGCGCACCCGGCCCGGCAGTGGCGCACCCTGCCAGTTTTCGCTCGAAAGCAACAAAAAGTATCTTATTTGACCCTGCGTAGCCGGCGGCAGGCGGTTGACCTACATCAGATTTTTATCTGGACAGCCTAAAATTGGTGCATATGCGCCCCATCGTGGGGCGTTTTGTCACATTTATGGGGCTTTCTGCTGCGCGTGCATCCATTTTTGCCGTATCGGAAAAGTGCGATCACGTTACTCAAGGTTGCAAAAAAATGACCACGTGGATCGGAAATCTGAAGTTCTCACGCAAGTTCGTACTGATCGGGCTCATCGCGTTCGCCATGTTCCTGCTGCCCACCGTGCTGCTCATGCGCGGCACGCTCGCCCAGGTAGACACGGCCGTGCGCGAACGCGCGGGCCTGGCCCCCGCCAAGGAAATGCTGCTTCTGCTGCAGCTCACGCAGCAGCACCGGGGCCTGTCGGCCTCCTTCCTGGGCGGCGCGGAAACGGCCTCCGCTCCGCGGCAGGCCAAGCAGGCGGAGGTCGATGCCTCGCTGGGGCGCGTGAAGGACGCGCTGGCCGGCCTGCAGGACGAAGCGCTGGGGCAGCGGCTGGAGCGCGTGCGCGGCGACTGGCGCACGCTGTCGTCGGCCGTGTCGGGCAAGACGATCCGCGGCGCCGACAGCAACGTGCAGCATGCCGCCCTCATCGAACGGCAGCTCAGCCTGATCGACGACGTGGCCAACAGCTCGGGCCTGGCGCGCGACACCGACATGCGCACCCATTACCTGCAGAAGGCCGTGCTGGCCTACCTGCCGCAACTGACCGAATCGCTGGGGCAGATGCGGGCCCGCGGCGCGCTGGTGCTGGCCCGTGGTGAAGTGGCACCCGAAGAGCGCGCCCGCATCGAGAGCCTGTCCGACCGTGTGCGCAAGTACTACGGCGATGCGCGCAAGTCGCTCGAGCTGGCCGCTGGCGGCAACCTGCCGGCGTCGGTCGAGAAGGCCCGCGATGCCGCGATCGCCGCGGCCGAAGAGGGCTTCAAGCTGGCCGACGACAACATCATCCGCGCCGAAACGCTGAGCATGCCTTCGCCCGAGTGGGTGGCGCGCATGACCCGCATCATCGACACGCAGTTCATGCTCGTGGGCACGGCCTTCGAGGTGCTGCAGGACTCCCTCGACAAGCAGATCGCGCAACTGCGCCAGGGCATGGTGGTGCTGGGCGCCGTGCTGGCGGGCCTCGCGGCCGTGGCGCTGTGGGTCATGGTGATGATCACCCGCTCCACCACGCAATCCATCGACGAGGCCGTGCGGCTGGCCGAAGCGGTGGCCGACGGCGACCTGACCAGCCGCGTCGAGGCCCGTGGCCGCGATGAAGTGGCCCG
This sequence comes from Paracidovorax konjaci, assembly GCF_900112675.1. Lineage (GTDB taxonomy): Bacteria > Pseudomonadota > Gammaproteobacteria > Burkholderiales > Burkholderiaceae_C > Paracidovorax > Paracidovorax konjaci. Next base: position 147,018 of record NZ_FOMQ01000012.1, read on the forward strand.
CCTGCTGAATGCGCTGGCGGCGATGACCGCCAAGCTCAGCGCGGTGGTGGGCACCGTGCGCCTCAATGCCGAGAGCGTGGCCAGCGCCAGCGTGCAGATCGCCCAGGGCAATGCCGACCTGAGCCAGCGCACCGAGAGCCAGGCCAGCGCGCTGGAGGAGACCGCGGCTTCGATGGAAGAGCTGGGATCGACCGTGCGCCAGAACGCCGACAGCGCGCGCCAGGCCGACGAACTCGCCCGCGGCGCGGCCGGCGTGGCGATGCAGGGCGGCACCGTGGTGCAGCAGGTGGTCGAGACGATGCGCGGCATCCACGTCAGCTCCTCGCGCATCAGCGACATCATCGGCGTGATCGACGGCATCGCGTTCCAGACCAACATCCTGGCGCTCAATGCCGCGGTGGAAGCCGCACGGGCCGGCGAGCAGGGCCGCGGCTTCGCGGTGGTGGCCGGCGAGGTGCGCAGCCTCGCGCAGCGCAGCGCCTCCGCCGCCAAGGAGATCAAGGAACTCATCACGGCCAGCGTGTCGCAGGTCGCCAATGGCACCGCGCTGGTGGACCAGGCCGGATCGACCATGGACGAGATCGTCGAATCCATCCGCAAGGTGAGCGGCATCGTGGGCGAGATCAGCTCCGCCACCGCCGAGCAGAGCGCCGGCGTGGCCCAGGTGGGCGAGGCCGTGAGCCAGATAGACACCGCCACGCAGCAGAACGCCGCGCTGGTCGAGGAAAGCGCCGCCGCGGCCGGCAGCCTCAAGTCCCAGGCCCAGCAGCTCGTGGACACCGTGGCGATGTTCCGCCTCTCCCGCAACGGCTGACGCGGCTCCTCCGGACGCGAGCCCCAATCAAAAAGCCCCGGCAGCGCTTGGCGCCGCCGGGGCTTTCGGTTTTCTGCACGTGCCGCGCGTTGCCGCACATGGCAGGGCGCCTCGAAGGGCGGCCCCTCTCGTCACCCCATCTTGTAGAAGATGTAGTCGGCCTGGTACTTCACCACCTGCTTCTGGCCCGCATTGCCGGCCGCGCAGGCCATGGCAGGAGCGACGCCGCCCTGCGTGGCCACGCGCTGGATGTAGGTCACGCCCTGCATGGCGCCCGCGCCCATGGCGGGGTTGGCCTTGACCAGCTGCAGCGGAATGTTGCCCGTGCCCGCCGGGGCCACGGCCACCTGCGTGGCGGTCACCTTGGAGCCGTCCTTGTTCTCCCAGGTGGCGGGCGGGCCCCAGTAGCGGCCCACCGCGGTGCCCTTGCGGTCCCACAGCTGCGCATCGGGGCCGACGAACACCCATTCGTAGTCGGACGGCATGTCCTTCTTGGCGCGGCATTCGTAGGTGATGTCGCCCTTGCCCACGGTTTCCATGGCCACCTTGTGGCCGGCGGGCACCTGCACGGGAGCGGGCAGCCCGGATTGGGAGAAGGACGTCATCGAAGCCCCGCCCATGTGGCTGCAGGCGGCCAGGCCCAGGGTGGCGGCGATGGCAAGGGGAAGGTGGACTCGCATAGGGAACTCCTTGGTGGTTGGAATGGAACGATCAGACAAAACGAAAGGTGAGTACGTGCGGTGGAGAGCCTCCGATCCGACCGCGCCGCTGCAAGTCCGGCGCGGGCTCCCTGGCGCTGGTGTTCTGGTTTTGTGGGAGCCGTAGCGCCCTTTACGATAGCCCGGCCCGAATGGATTCACGCCTGCGGGATTTCCCGGAGGGGCCAGGGGTTTGGATCCACCGGCAGGTGGTTTCCGTATTGCCGTGCATGGGCTGGGGCCGGGTGGAAACGCCGGGTCCTTCGATCACAATGGGCGGATGAGCACGCCTTGCACGGACCAGGAACTGATGGAACTCATCGAATGCGTAGCGCGGAGGGACGACACCGCCCTCAAGCGCCTCTACGACCACACGTCGTCGCGGCTGTTCGGCCTGGCCCTGAGGGTGGTGGGCCGGCGCGATGCGGCCGAGGACGTGCTGCAGGAGGCCTTCATCACCATCTGGCGCGTGGCCGGCACCTACCGCGAGACCCTGAGCCCGCCGCTCGCCTGGATGGGCCTGATCGTGCGCAGCCGGGCGCTCGACCACCTGCGCCGCCGCTCCTCCGAGCGCGCGCAGCTCACCCAGGAGTTCGACGACGAGGTCGCCCAGACGCTGAAGGATGGCGACCCCACCCCCGCCGACATCACCCAGGCCAGCCAGGAGGCCGCCGCGCTGCACCAGTGCCTGGGCCGGCTGGAGAGCCGCCAGCGCGAGGTGGTGAGCCTGGCCTACCTGCGCGACATGAGCCATGGCGAGCTTGCCGAGCAGCTGCACCTGCCCCTGGGCACGGTGAAGACCTGGATCCGGCGCAGCCTCGAAAAGCTGCGCGAATGCATGGCGCGCTACGCGTGAAGGCAGGACGTCCATGGACCTGAATCGCCACCCTGAATTGCTGGAGCGCCTGGCCGCGGCCTATGCGCTGGGCACCCTGCGCGGCGGCGCACGGCGCCGCTTCGAGACCCTGGCGCGCGACCACGCCACGGTGCGCGCGGCCGTGCTGGTATGGCAGGGCCGCTGGGCCGGCCTGACCGAACTGCAGGCGGCCGAGACCCCGCCGCCGGCCGTGTGGCTGCGCATCCAGAACCTCATCGAGGCCGAGAAGGCCCGCGAGGCGGTGCGGGCCCAGCGCTCCGCCGCCCGCCCGCCGGCCGCACCCTCCGAAGGCGGCTGGCTGCGCAGCCTGGCGCTGTGGCGCGGTGCCGCGCTGGCAGGCGCCGTGGCCACCGTGGCCGCCCTGGTGGTGGGCGCGGGCCTGCAGGAGCGGCTGCGCGCCGAGAGCGGCGCGCACATCGCCGAGCTGCGCCGCCAGCTCGAAGCCACGCCGCAGGTGCGCTACGTGGCCGTGCTGGCCGACGACCAGGCCGCGCCCTCGATGCTCGTGACCTTCGACGCGCAGAAGAATGCCCTGGTGCTGCAGCGCGTGGGCGGCTACCGAGAAGCCAGTGATAAATCGCTGCAGCTGTGGGCGCTGCCGCCCGGCGGCGGCCCGCGCTCGCTCGGCGTGCTCGGCGGCCAGGCCGTGCTCACCCTGCCCGCGCCCGAAAGCGCGGTGCACGGCGTGCCGGCCCTCGCGATCAGCCTGGAACCCCAGGGCGGCGTGCCGAGCGAGCGCGGACCCACCGGGCCGGTGCTCTTCAAGGGCGCACTCATCGAACGCATGACGTGACCGCCCACGCGTCGGCGCGGCCCGTTTCCAGGAAACCACGGGTCCGAAAACGCACCGGCGCTGGCATACTTCGCCGCGGGAGGTTTGGTCCATGACGTTTCGCCGCAGGCTCGCTGAGCGAGCATTCCGCGCGCCGGCTCTGGCCTGCTGGGGCCTGGCGTTCTCCGTCGCCGCCGTGGCCGACACGGGCAAGCTGCCCCTGACGGGCGGGGTGAGTTCCATCTCGGGCGCCGCCGGCGGGGGGCTCACGCCCTGGGCCGTGATCGGCACCAATGCCACCGAGGGCGAGATCGGCGTCAGCGCCTTCACCACACGGCTGCGCACGCGGGATTTCGGGCTCACCAGCTCCGGCCTGGCGGTCGGCCTCTACGACCGTGTGGAGCTGTCCGTCGCCAAGCAGGATTTCGACGCCGCGCCCGCCGTGGCGCTCAACGGCGTGGCGCCTTTCGGCATCGAGCCCGCCCTGCATCTCAAGATGGACATCGTCGGCGCCAAGGTGCGGCTGCTCGGCGATGCGATCCTCGACAGCGACTCGCCCATGCCGCAGATCGCCGTGGGCGTGGAGCACAAGCGCCTGCACCCCGCATCGGCCGGCGGCGTGATCCAGTTCCTGGGGGCCGACACCGAAGGCACCGATGTCTACCTGAGCGCCACCAAGCTGCTGCTCGACCGCAACCTGCTCGTGCATGCCACGCTGCGCTCCACCAACGCCAACCAGAACGGCCTGCTGGGCTTCGGCGCGCGCGGGCCGGGCAAGTCGGCCCGCACGCTGCAGCCCGAGTTCTCCGTCGCTTACCTGCTGCGCCGCGACCTCGCGATCGGCGCGGAGTGGCGCTTCAAGCCCGACAACCTGCGCGCGCTGGGCCGTGCCGCGGGCCTGGGCGATGCCCTGCGCGAGGACGACTGGCGCGACGTCTTCATCGTCTGGGCGCCCAGCAAGCACCTCTCGGTCACCCTGGCCTACGTGGACCTGGGCCGCGTCGTGCCGGGCGTGACGGCCTTCCGCCGCCAGCGCGGGGCCTATGTGTCGCTGCAGGCGGCGTACTGATGGCAACGACGACGATGACGACGATGACGGCACCGGAGCGCAGCACCATGGCCAACGCCTTCCACCTTGCTTCCACGGCCCGCCGCGCATGGCGCGGCATCGCGGTGGCCGGCGCCCTCGCGGCCCTGGCCGCGCCGCTGCCGGCGGCGGCCCAGCCGGCCCCGGCTTCCGGCCCGCGCGTCTCGGCCAGCGTACCGGCCGGCGGCATCCCCGCGGGCCTGTACGACGCGCTCGGCCGCAAGGAGGGCATCGCGCGCATCATGGACCGCCTCGTGGACACGGCATTCCGCGACCCCCGCATCGGCCCGATCTTCAAGGAAACCAAGCCGCAGGCCCTCAAGGAAAGCCTCACCGACCAGATCTGCGTGCTCACCGGCGGGCCCTGCGTGTACGAGGGCGCGGACATGAAGGCCGCGCACGCCGACCTCACCATCCGCAAGAGCGACTTCAACGCGCTCGTGGAACTGCTGCAGGCCGCCATGGACGCCGAGGGCGTGCCGTTCACCCAGCAGAGCCGCCTGCTGGCGCTGCTGGCCCCGATGCACCGCGACGTCATCACCGTGCGCTGAACGCAGCGCCCGGCCCCTGCGGCACGGTTGCTATTGATCTGATAGCAATCTTTTCAATGGATCCGGCGGCATGGGGGCATTTTTGCCCTCGACGTGCGGGCGCGGGGCGCGCGGCACAATGCGGTGCGTGAGCGCTCCCCCCGACCCGTCCTTCCTGCCCGCCGTGCCTGCCGCGCCCGGGGCGGCTGCGTCCGGACCGGCCGCGCCCGAACCAGCCGCCGCTGCCGGACTGCTGCCGCGCCGCATCGCGCACCTGGACATGGACGCGTTCTACGCCTCGGTCGAGCTGCTGCGCTATCCGCAGCTCAAGGGCCTGCCCGCGGTGATCGGCGGAGGGCGCCGCCACGAGGACGACGCGCTCGCCCAGGCCTACGCGGGCCGCGAGGCCGAGATCCCCATCGCCGCCTTCCCGCTGCTGCGCGACTACGCGGGCCGCGGCGTCATCACCACCGCCACCTATGCGGCGCGGCAATTCGGCGTGGGCTCCGCCATGGGGCTCATGAAGGCCGCGCGGCTGTGCCCCCAGGCCATCCTGCTGCCGGTGGACTTCGCGTCGTACCGCCGTTTCTCGCGCCAGTTCAAGGACATCATCCTCACCATCGCCCCGGTCATGGAAGACCGCGGCGTGGACGAGGTGTACATCGACTTCACCCACGTGCCCGGCGGCCAGCGCGACGGCGGCCGCGCGCTGGCCCGGCTCATCCAGAAGAGCATCTTCGACGCCACGGGCCTCACCTGCTCGATCGGCGTGGCGCCCAACAAGCTCATCGCCAAGATGGCGAGCGAATTCAACAAACCCAACGGCATCTCCATCGTCCACGCCCAGGACCTGGAGCCCGCCATCTGGCCGCTGGCCTGCCGCAAGATCAACGGCATCGGCCCCAAGGCCGACGCCAAGCTGCAGACCTTCGGTATCCACACCATCGGCGACCTCGCCGCGCGCCCGCGCGACTGGCTGGTGCGCACCTTCGGCAAGGCCTACGGGGCCTGGCTGCACGAGGCCGCCTGGGGCCGCGACGACCGCGCCGTGGTGACCGAGAGCGAGCCCGTCTCCATGAGCCGCGAAACCACCTTCGACCGCGACCTGCACGCCGTGCGCGACCGCGCCGAACTCGGCCGCATCTTCACCGACCTGTGCGAACGCGTGGCCGAAGACCTGCGCCGCAAGGGCTACATGGGCAAGACCATCGGCATCAAGCTGCGCTACGACGACTTCAAGATCGCCACGCGCGACCAGACCATCGCCACCTTCACCCAGGACGCCGCAACGATCCGCCGCGCGGCGGGGGAATGCCTAAAACGCGTACCGCTGGACAAGCGCCTGCGCCTGCTCGGCGTGCGCGTGGGGAATCTGCTGACGGAGGAGGAGGCGAGGGCAGCGCCTGCGGCCGGGCGCTCGGGAGGGGCGGGGGTGATGCGGGATCTTTTTGAGGACCAGTGAGGCTACGCAACCCGATTCAGCGTCCTTGCCAATCAACGGGTGATGGCGCTCGAACTCCCGACTTCGATGGTTTTTGGAGGTTCCCCGCTGGGTGTGGCTCAGGCGGCCTGGGCCGCGGAGGCTGGGATGGGTTGTGAAATGTTCCCCTCAACCACCCAACTGGTTTTCAGAATGCAGAACTAAAAAGAAAGGCCCGCTGTTGCGGGCCATTGATCTGATCTACCGTTTATTGAATAAAGGGAACAGGGCCATTATTCGGGTATACATAGCCTAACCATTCAGCGCCCGAGTCCACTGTATAGCCGAGCCCGGCCATATAGCCAGCCTTGGTTTCTGGGAATATCGCGTGATCGTCTCTTGTCGGGTTGTATTTCCGCATCAGGCGAACCGTACCTGCTGGCTGGGGCAGGCTCTTCGGGTATATGTATCCTTCGATGCCATCAACCTTGTAGCCGACGCCGATATAGGCCGCGATTCCATCGTCATCGGTGGTGTAGGTCGTATCGGCATGGTGCCCGTTCGTGGATTGGCAAACCGTATTGGCCTGTGCGCTCGGGCAAATCCAACTCATTCGAACCAAAGGGGCCAAGGGGATTGCAGCAGACTTGGGATTTGCGGGGGTAGTAAATACCCAGACTTCTGCCTGAGGCGCTTTCGTGCTGCCATTCCCGACGCCTGGGAACTTCGTATAAGGTCCGTATGAATTTCCCCAATCAGTAATTCCAGCGCCGTATGCGGAGTCATAGCTTTTGAACGTCGTTTCCAAATCACATTGTGCAGCGCTCAAAGGGCAGTGTTGCCGCGGCTCCAATGTGCCTGTCAACGCAGCGCTGGCCATCTGCGGGACAGTCGTATAAAAGGAATCGACACGCTCGACGCTGTAAAAGGAGAAAAGCGGTGTCAGTTTCGAGGGGTTCGTCGTAGACGCCTTCACCAGTGCAAGCCCAGCGTTTGGCAGCCCATAGCCTATTTGCTCCATCCGGTTGGAAGCATTGTTTCCGCTATTTTGAATGATGCTTCGTACCGCTTGTGCCGACAGCAGCGGATTGACAGAACGAATCAAACCAGCCAAGGCGCTCACATGTGGAGCAGCCATGGAGGTACCTGAGCATGACCCGTAGCCGTCCCCGATTCGGGAGAAATTTCCTTCGGCAGACCTGTCGTTGGCAAAGTCACCGCATTTGTAAGCCGGATAGTAATCAGCGGTTGAACCGGGATATCGCGGAACCGTAGAAACTATCCCATCTGCAGGTGCTACCACGCCGTCAAAACCTGTCCAACTGGATCCTTCGGTGGCATTCAGCCGCCACAACGCGCCTGGGCTGAGTCCGCCCATTGAAGGACCAGGTTCTCTGGAAGAGGTGCCCCCGACTGCCAATATGGTGGATTGGTTCTCCTGAATGTTGCTTGGAAACGGTGAGCGTGTTTTGGAGAAATTACCCGTTGCCTGAATCAGCAGGACGTCTCTGTCCTTGAGCAATTGAACTGCGGTGCATACTGGACTCAAATTCGCGGTAGGCACATTGCAGTTGTGATTGGTATGGTTGTCGTCGTTGGGCAGTTCGCCGCTCCAATTAATGACTTGCATCCCTGAATAGACTGCGCGGGTGAGGGCCTCGCTGTAAGCGCCGAATTCACCTTCCAAGGGTTGCAAGTACAGTCCTTCTCAAGTATGGGCGATTGGAAATGCGGCAATGCTGCAAGTTGGGCACCCACCGGCTATGCCAATACCATTGTTTGCCGAAGCACCGATAATCCCTGCCACGTGGGTTGCATGCCAACTCCTGTCCTCGGCGAGCGGGCGGGACGTGTCCACGTTTTGCACATAGGGTGTCCTGGAAAACTGCGTACGAACATTGGCGATGAGATCCTCGTGCGGCTCAAATGACACAATTTTCAAGCCGTTCTCGCGCATCCCAACCACTTTGAGATTGCCAGGCATGCCCGCGTCCAGCACACCCACGTAAGCGTTGCCCCGGGTCGTGTTCCAAGCCCAATCGAAGTTCATTACCGACAGACCCCATTGCCTGCGCGGCACAACCGGGTTTGCGTCGGACACCGGCACCGGTTTGAAATAGGGGTCATTCGGCGTCCAGGCAAATGCTGGTGCCGTACCTGTGGCGATCAATGTAAATAGAATTGCCCGCACTCTCATAGCGTCCCTCTCTGATGTAATGGAGGCAGCGATTCTTAATGTGGTTTTGGGTAACCAAGATGTAACTTAAGAGTCAACTTGAACGCATTTCTTCAGGCCTGAAACGTGAGCATGTTGGGCGGTGCACGCTCACATGGATTTGTGAATTTCCAGCGTCCATGTCGCCGAATGGATGGTTTCAAGAGGTGCTAGTTAATCAAATGCGTTGACTGGCCTTTATATAAATGCTGAGGTCATCGATGGACAATTGATTTCCGATAATGACCGTGCCTTGTTTTAGGTCGTTTGCGGGGCCGAAAAATCTTAGAAGAAAAGTGTTTGTTTCTTTGGAGAAGGCTAAAAGATTGGCTGGGATAACTTCTCCTGAGGAGAGACTCCAGCCTGAGGGGAAATATTTCTCCAAAAGTTGAGTGTTAAATTGTCCTAGAAGTATCCAGGTATTTTCTCTCTCCAGTATGGAAGATCTTAGGAGCCATTCGTTTTCTGTTATGGGCGCAAGTCCGTAAAATTTCATTCCATCTTCGGATTGCTCGCTCCATGAAAATTCATTTTTCGGTTTGTGTTTGGGATCAAAGAGGCCCCAGAATTTTTTATGGTTGGAGATTCTTGTGTTTGGTTGCCAAGCGTCGTTTCCATAGAGTACAAAGCTTTCTTTATGCGGAAACATTCCACGAATCCACCTGCATGCCGAATTTGCTGATGCATACACGTCCATATTGATGGAAGAGCACTCTAATCCTTTGAGTTCGTGTTTTTTCAAATTTGAAAGGATTGAGCTATTCCAACCCGCTTGTTCAAAATTTTGAATCATCTTGGCAATCGAAGTGGCTACCGCATTGGTCATTAAAGTGCGCGCCTCTGTTTTGAGGGGCATTAGGTAGTTCAGCCTCGTCTCTTCATCCCACACCTGCCCTGGATACTGCAGATCGAAGCGCACGGCCTCGCCATAGCTGCGGCCGCTGGCCTGCCCGCTCTGCGCGTAGCCGGTGGCGCCGGTGGTGGGATTGGCGAAAGGGGAGGCGGGAGGAAGCGGGCATGGATTTTTGAAGTGTTTTGACGTTCATGCCGCCGAATTCATTGAATAGCTTGCTCTTTTTTTGATAGCAATTGCCAGGCAGGCTGAAATCTCGGTTACGTCAGAGTTGAGGGCGCCACCACTTGACCAAAGGGCAGATCATCTTTCACTGACAGTTAATTCTGTACAGACGGCTGCAATTTGTGCACCTGTAGAGGGAATAAAAACCCACATATCAAGAACCTTTGTTTTTAATTGATCCTTCCATTTCTCTTTAATCTCATGAGAAAGCCAAGAATGCGCATCTGAAAGACTCGTTGCCCAATTCAACCAGTAATTGGTTGAATTATCGTCATAGTCACCCTTTGAAAAAGAGAGTGTTCGCTCCACGATGTTTTGCATGGTGAAGTCCTCAATCCTCAGGGCAACTAATCCAATTAATTTAATAGTTTTATCTCCCGCTAATGATGAAAATCTAATTGAGGCGCTACTCTTATCTTCTGATATTTCTATAGAAAAAATCTCAACATCGTGCATATCTATTTGCATCAGAGATTTTTCGCTTTCCACCATTTTGAACTGTGCATTTCTTCTGGGATACAGTCTTCTGGTTCTAGTGAAATTTCATCAAGAACTTCAAACCATTCCTCCCTTAAAGAACTTGGAAGTTTGGTGCCGCACCAAGGGCAATGGGTTATCGTTTGGTAGCTTCCTTCGTCACGATAATCTATTCCATATTCGCGAAATTTCTCTACATACGTTAAAAATATGTCGCTAGAGAGGGCGTGTTTCTTCAGGTTTTCGCAGCAAAAATGGTTGGTTTCCATTTGTAGGCCTCTCAGGGATTCCATTATAGCGGCTGACTTGTGCATGAAAACGTTGTTCGATTCATTTGGCAAGATTTAAATGATTAATACAGTTTGCCATTTGGTGTTGTATTTTTTTAGCGCCCTTTATTATTTGCGTGCTCTTACTTTATTTTTTGCCACGCCAATATTTCACCCAAAGAGTGATGTTGGCTGCAATCGCTACCAAAGCAGCGCCTAACTGTAATATTGTCCATGTTAAATACAGATTTTTGTCTTTTCCAGGGAAAGACCCGAGCCATGCGGTTTGCAGTGACCACATCAAGAAAATTCCTGAGATCAAGCACAGGATGAAGGTCAAAAGCAGCAGTTTCCAAAATTTCATGATGCTTATTTCCTGGCTCTAGGGTAGCCAACATAAGGTTTGCTAACTTCACTTGGTGAACACCGATCTATCACATCTTGCGTGAATGTCTGGCAGGAATTAAATGGAGGTGCGAAGCGTCCTAATGGTTTGACAATTTGCAGTTCATTATTTACGCAGGCCTCATTGACATTCGGTAATGGTTTAACGATTGTGGGTTTATCGCATCCATGGTCCGATACAACAACATGCTGGAAAGGAAGCCCGCTTGCATCATTACCAGCCCTGGAACAACCTGCTTGCTCAGTCATGCTGGCTTCGGTCGTATCTGTTTTAAGCCAGCAATGATTCACCAAACCTGCGGCGATGTCCGCCGGACGGCAGCGAAGTTCAGCCCATTGAATTACAGATCAAAGGCTATGCCGATTAGATTTCTTTTTTTTACAACGCTTTCACCACCAAAATCCTGAACGGTATGGACTTTCAGCATGCCCATCCTGAGATTTTTAATATTTTCGCTGTCGAAAACAATATCAACATAGCCTTTTTGTGAATTGAATTGAAACCGTTCGTCTTCTAGAAAAGAACTAAAAACTGGATGTTTGTCAAATACCGTACCCGGCTCTATCCAATAACGAACGCCAGCAAAGGCGCCATCCGTAGTGAGGAGGTGATCGTAAAAAAAGCCATCGAGCGTTATATCGGCCGAGGTGGTCCAAGCAGAATCAATGTCTGCAATAGATGATTGGCCTGGGATCTTGGGAATTAATAAATAGCTCATTTTCCGATCCTGTTCAATATGTCTAGACGAAGCCGCTGTAGAGCAGCGCCAGCAGTACTGCCAGTCTGCTCGTAAGAGCTTATCGCACGGTTGGCTAATTCCTTATATGCGGACAGCGATTGATCTGTTAATCCGGCAGGGCGAGATAGATTATTAAGAGAATTGTTTGCTCCTGCTGTGCCTGAGCCAAAAATATCTCTGAGTAGTCGTGTTTGATAGGGGCCGATCAACGCTTTCAATTGTTCTTCGGATAAGCTGCTTAGTGGCCCAGAACCTAGGTCTTGGCCCCGAGCAAATGCTCGTCCCGCCGTCCGTGGAAAAACATCCGCTGTCGTCTATCTGAGGTGCGGAATCATTGGCGAGCGACTCGACCCGCTATTAACCATGGGGGATTCCCAAGGTTGTCCTCCTAGCATTACGCTGGCTAATCCAGTCGGGTCGATAAAGGAGGTCGGATTTCCTCCTGTATAAATAAACGGATTCCACCCACCCGCCAACCCGATCGGATCGGCCTGCATGTACCTGCCGGTCGCCGGGTCGTAATACCGGTGCAGGTTGTAGTTCAGCCCCGTCTCTTCATCCCACTCCTGCCCCGGATACCGCAGGTCCAAGCGCACGGCCTCGCCATAGCTGCGACCGCTGGCCTGCACGCCCTGCGCTTAGCCGGTGGCGCCGGTGGTGGGTTGGCGAAAGGGGGATGGGAATACGCGGGCAGGGATTTCTGAAGTGTTTTAACGTCCATGCCGCCGATTTCATTGAATAGTTTGCTATTGTTTTGATAGCGATTGCTGGGCGGGCTCAAATCTTTAGGGTTGCGTTTCAGAGTTGAGCCTGCCCAAGGTGTTGAAAGAAATATCATTTCATAGCTATGAATCCAAAATCTGTAGCATAAAAATTTCTGAAACCAAGCTTTTTATAATCCGCAAAATTCGTCCTATCAAAGGCCACGCCAAAAATCATTAGGCATCGATAGCCATTTGTTTGACTTTCTTCGTTGTAATGATCATCTAGAGAAAAGCTGATTCGCGCCGCTGCGCTATCTCTTGTTTCTCCTTCTCTTAAAGGAAACCATGTCGTCTGATAAGTCAGATCTTCATTCTGATTTTCATTTTTCAATATTGATTCCTTGAAAATATCTGGAATCCAAACGGGCATGCAAGGGGCTAGAGCTTCTCTCAATGCTTTTACCTCTCCATTCATTAAAATGGCAACTGTGTTTGTCATTGTGAAGCCTTCTTAATTGCAGCCGGCAGGATTTTTTCGTCCCCGTGGCCAAGGTGAAAATCCATTTTCAGGAACTTCCCTTGGTCCTTGAGGAGAAACCCAGTTATGTGGATGCGGACGACCTTGCCCATGATCATGATCCCAGTCAATGTCGACGGCAGGCCTTCCGTCGGGTCCATATAACCTTTCTTGTCCGCTACCTGGGTTGGTGTGCCATTCTCCTGGGTTACCTCTATTTGGAGTTTTGTCCTGGTAGGTGTTTTGACTCGCCCACCAAGCACCGCCGATAATGGCAATTTCACCGACGTAAGGTAATGCAGGGATGAGGCACCATGGACAAAGACCAGTGGGGTCTATTTTTGACAGTGGATTTGCATTTGCATACCCAAACCGGTTCCATCCCCCCGCCAACCCGATCGGATCGGCCTGCATATACCTCCCGGTCGCCGGGTCGTAATACCGGTGCAGGTTGTAGTTCAACCCCGTCTCTTCATCCCACACCTGCCCCGGATACCGCAGGTCGAAGCGCACGGCCTCGCCGTAGCTGCGGCCGCTGGCTTGGCCGCTCTGCGCATAGCCCGTGGCGCCGGTGGTGGGGTTGGCCTCGCCGAAGCCGGTGATGAGCCACTGCCACACCACCTGGCCCTGGGTGTTGGTCAAGCGCCGTGGCGTGTTCAGGTTGTCCGCGTCGATGGCGTACAGCCGCCCGTTGATCTGCGCGGCCACGGGCAGCGGGCCGGATGCGGTGGGCAGCCAGATCACCTCGGTGCTGTCCATTTCACTGGCGGGTGCGGCGCTGTTGTTGCTGCGGCGGTTGCCGTACTGGCCCAGGACGGTGCTGCCGATGCCGTCCTCGGCGTAGACCGTTTGCAGGGTGATGGCGCTGGCGGCGTTGGTGCCGGCAACGCGCGCATCGCTCTTGAGCACGCGCTGACCATGGGCATTGGTGGTGTAGCTGACGGCCAGGGCGTTGGCGGGGTCGCTGCTCGCACCCGCCTTGGCGATGCGGCCATCGGCGCCGTAGTGCAGATACGTGTCGCCCTTCTTCGTGAGGGCGCCGGTGGCGTCCTGCACATAGACCACGTCGGTGCGGCGCGCGGCGGCGCCCGCGGGCGTGTAGGTTTCGGTGAAGCCCTTGGGCCGGTTGGTGCCGGTGACGGGTTGGTAGACGCGCTCCAGC
>NZ_FOMQ01000012.1:161737-163492 GCF_900112675.1 Paracidovorax konjaci
CCCAGGGCGTCGCGCGTGGCCTTGGTGGTGCGGCCCAGGGCGTCGGTCCACTGGACGGGGCGGCCCATGGCGTCGTAGCGGGTGTCGGTGGCGCCGGCGTCCGGCGTGGTCTCGCGGGTGGGGTTGCCGCGCACGTCGTTGGCGTAGGTGGTGGAGACACCGGCGAAGTCGGTGGCCGAGCGCAAGGCGCCCAGGCCGTCATAGGCCAGGGAGGCGGATTGGCCGGCGGGGTCGGTGATGCGCGTGGGCTGGCCGAAGGCGTTGCGCTCGTAGGTGGTGGTCTGGCGGGCGGCGTTGGTCCGCGCGGTCAGCTCGCCGTTGGGGCCGTAGGTGAAGGTGTCCTTCAGTTCCCCGGTCTGCACCGACTGGAGCTGGTTGAGCGCGTTGTACCGCCGCTGCTGGCGCCAGACCACGGCGCCGCCGGCGTCGGCGATCTCCGTGAGGGTGGTGTTGCCGAAGCCGTCGTAGGCCAGGCGGGCCGTGGCACCGCGGTTGTCCTTCCGCAATGAGTCTTCGTCGGCCCAAGGACACGTCGATGGGGAGAAAGGCGGGTGACGGAGGGCCGGCATGGATTCTTGAAGTGTTTTAACGTCCATGCCGCCGGATTCATTGGATAGTTTGCTATTGATTTGATAGTTTCCTGCTGAATTTCGCTCAACATTCAATTGGCTCGCATCAATGGAAGACATGGGCATCGATGCGAGAGCGTTGACTGATGGCTGAGTAGCGTTTTGACGACTCAGCCATCCGCGTTATGCAAATAGGCTTTTCTTTTTGGTATCAAAAACCTTTGAATAACGTCGTTTGAATTTCTCGTTTCCAATCTAAAAAATGGATGATATTTGGAGAAAAAACCAAACTAGGAAAAATAATGTCAGCAAACGAATACACCATACTAGGATGCGAGTGCCCATGCTGAAGCTATTTGGTCCTGAGCTGCACAGCCATTTCCAGAGTAGCCAAGTGCTATGTGGAGTATTGTTTTGGAAAATGTGAAAAGCACCAATTTCCTCAAATTTGCTAACGTTCTCTCGTTTTAATCTTGTCATTAGCACTTGGCAAAGCGCCATGTGAGTTAGTGCCATGATTACACCAATCCAAATGCTGGAAGGAATTTCGTTCATCTTCTGTACCCCATAGTTACACCCACTGAAACGCCAATGGTTCCTACACCTGGAGACACCGTGGACGTGGTTCCCTCGGTGCCGAGTGCTGTGTTACCACTGACACCTACGACTCCATTGCCAAATGCGCCCGAAGCCTGAACTACAAGACCTTTTCCGCCCGCGCCTGTCGTTAACGTTTTTCCTCCACCTGTAATCGAGACACTTAAACCAGCCTGCGGGCCAGCGCCCAAATAAGTGAGACCACGGGAGGTGTTATAGGACGCCGTAATTCCAACACCGACGCCTACACGCGCTGTGCAAGTGATTCCTTCAGTAGATGTGCTATTGCCAGCAGGTTCGGTATTCCTAAAACCTGCTGCACATTCTGCAGTAGCACAGCGGCTGGTGTCATATGGCGTAAGCATACGGTCCAACCATGGCCACCCAGTTGAGCGTAGTCCCATCGGATCGGCAAACATTAATGGCGAGGCATCCACATACAAGAACCGATTCCACCCACCCGCCAACCCAATCGGGTCGGCCTGCAGATATCTCCCCGTCGCCGGGTCGTAATACCGGTGCAGGTTGTAGTTCAACCCCGTCTCTTCATCCCACACCTGCCCCGGATACCGCAGGTCGAAGCGCACGG
>NZ_FOMQ01000014.1:0-84772 GCF_900112675.1 Paracidovorax konjaci
CTTCGTGAACTGACTGGCTGCGATGTCCGAGCGCAGCGCGCCAGCGCGTAGCGAGTTTCGCAGCCGCGCCCCGTGACCGAGCACCGCAGGTTGCCCCCTTCGCCCTCCGGGCGAAGGGGGACGCAGCCAGCAGGGTCGCCTTTCTTTTGGGGCCTTTTCTTTGGCGAAGCAAAGAAAAGTGCCTCGGCCGCCGGGCCGAGACCCGGCCCCGGGAAACAAACCCAGAACAAAGCCAAAAAAACATCACCGCCCCAAATAAACCTCGATCACCCGCTCATCCCCCTGCACCTCATCCAGCGTCCCCTCCGCCAGCACCGCCCCATCGCACAGCACCGTCACCTTCTCCGAAATCGTGCGGATGAACGACATGTCGTGCTCCACCACCATCAGCGAATGCTTGCCTTTCAGCGAGAGGAACAGCTCCGCCGTCCGCGCCGTCTCCTCGTCGGTCATGCCCGCCACGGGCTCGTCGAGCAGCAGCAGCCTGGGGTCCTGCATGAGCAGCATGCCGATCTCCAGCCACTGTTTCTGGCCGTGGCTCAGTTCGCCGGCGCGGCGCGCGGGCTGGTGGGCGAGGTGGATGGTGTGCAGCACCTCCGCCAGGCGGTCCTTCTGCGCCGAATCGAGGCGGAAGAACAGGGAGGAGCCCACGCCCTTGTGGGTCTTGAGCGCGAGTTCGAGGTTCTCGAACACGCTGAGCTGCTCGAACACGGTGGGCTTCTGGAACTTGCGGCCGATGCCCAGTTGCGCGATGCCCGGCTCGTTGTGGCGCAGCAGGTCGATGGTGGAGCCGAAGAACACCGTGCCGCGGTCGGGTCGGGTCTTGCCGGTGATGATGTCCATCATCGTGGTCTTGCCGGCGCCGTTGGGGCCGATGACGCAGCGCAGCTCGCCCGGGGCGATGTCGAGGTTCAGGCCGTTGATGGCCTTGAAGCCGTCGAAGGCGACGTGCACGTCCTCCAGGTAGAGGATGCGGCCGTGGGCCACGTCCACTTCGCCCGGCACGGCCACGCGCGAGAAGCCCGCGGCACGGCCGCCGGATTCGGTCAGGCCGGCGCCCGGCGGCGTGGCCTCCGTGCGCCCGATGCGGCGCGCGCCTTCTTCCATGAGATCGGGGGTCATCGCGCAGCGCCTCCTTCTTCCTTGCGCAGGGCCTTCGCGATGCGCCCGCGCCAGCCGCCCGGCGAGCGCAGCAGCCCCACCACGCCCTGCGGCAGGAACAGCGTGACGGCGATGAACAGCGCCCCGAGGAAATACAGCCAGAACTCGGGCGCCGTGACGGTGAGCCAGCTCTTGGCGCCGTTGACGAGGAAGGCGCCCACGATGGGCCCGATGAGCGTGGCGCGCCCGCCCACGGCCGCCCAGACGGCGATCTCGATGGAGTTGGCGGCGCTCATCTCGCCGGGGTTGATGATGCCCACCTGCGGCACGTAGAGCGCGCCGGCCACGCCGCACATCATGGCGCTCACGGTCCAGATGGCGAGCTTGTAGGGCAGCGGCGAGTAGCCCGAGAACATCACGCGGCTCTCGGCGTCGCGGATGGCCTGCAGCACGCGGCCGAACTTGGAGCGCACCAGCCAGCGCCCCAGGAGGAAGAAGCCGAGCAGCGCGAGCCCCGTGAGCACGAACAGCAGCATGCGCATGGTCGGAGTCGCCAGCGGCTGGCCCAGGATGCGCTTGAAATCGGTGAAGCCGTTGTTGCCGCCGAAGCCGGTCTCGTTGCGGAAGAAGAGCAGCATGGCCGCGAAGGTCATGGCCTGCGTGATGATCGAGAAATACACGCCCTTGATGCGCGAGCGGAAGGCGAAGTAGCCGAACACGAAGGCCACCAGCCCGGGCACGGCCACGACCAGCACCAGCGTGGCGATGAAGCTGTCCGAGAGCGCCCAGTGCCAGGGCAGCTCCTTCCAGTCGAGGAACACCATGAAGTCGGGCAGGTCGCTCTTGTAATTGCCGTCGCGGCCGATCTGGCGCATGAGGTACATGCCCATCACGTAGCCGCCCAGCGCGAAGAACAGGCCGTGGCCCAGGCTCAGGATGCCCGTGTAGCCCCAGATGAGGTCCATGGCCAGCGCGCAGATCGCGTAGCACATGATCTTGCCCAGCAGCGCCACGGCGTAGTCGGAGAGGTGGAAGGCGCTGCCGGCCGGCACGAGCAGGTTCAGCGCCGGCGCCACCGCGCAGACCGCGATCAGCGCGACGATGAAGGCCGACCAGCCGCCGCGCGTGAGCAGGGGTGCCGGGGCGGGCAGTTGGATAGGGGTCGGAGTGGTCATATTTTTCAACGTTTCGCATCGCCGGCGGCCGCAGCAACCGCCGCGGCCCGCACCAACGGCCGCCGCGCGAGGTCCGCACCGCCGCGCTGGCGGCGCCCTCCCTGCCGCAGAAGAAGGGGGGAGGAGCGAAGCGACGCAGGGAGGTGTTCCATATCAGTCGGCCGTCCGCCCCTTGATGGCGAAGATGCCCTGCGGCCGCTTCTGGATGAAGACGATGATGAGCACCAGCACGGCGATCTTGGCCAGCACGGCACCCGCCCAGCCTTCGAGGAACTTGTTCAGCACGCCCAGGCCCAGCGCGGCGTACACGGTGCCCGCGAGCTGGCCCACGCCGCCCAGCACCACCACCATGAACGAATCCACGATGTAGCCCTGCCCCAGGTCGGGGCCCACGTTGCCCACCTGGCTCAACGCACAGCCGGCCAGCCCGGCGATGCCCGAGCCCAGCGCGAAGGCATAGGTGTCGATGCGCGCGGTGTTCACGCCCATGCACGAGGCGATGGGCCGGTTCTGCGTCACGCCGCGCACGAACAGGCCCAGGCGCGTGCGGCCGATGAGGAAGGCCACGCCGCCCAGCACCGCGAAAGCGAAGCCCACGATCACCAGCCGGTTCCACGGCAGTTGCAGGTTCTGCAGCACCTGCACGCCGCCGCTCATCCAGGCGGGGTTCTCCACGCCCACGTTCTGCGCGCCGAACACCGTGCGCACGAGCTGCTGCAGCATCAGGCTGATGCCCCAGGTGGCCAGCAGCGTCTCCAGCGGACGGCCGTAGAGGAAGCGGATCACGCCGCGCTCCAGCAGCGCGCCCATGAGCGCCGAGGCCAGGAAGGCCACCGGCACCGCCGCGATCAGGTAGGCGTCGAACGCGCCCGGCAGGTAGCGCTGGAACAGGCCCTGCACCACGTAGGTGGCATAGGCGCCGATCATCATCAGCTCGCCGTGCGCCATGTTGATCACGCCCATGAGGCCGTAGGTGATCGCCAGGCCCAGCGCCACCAGCAGCAGGATGGATCCCAGGCTGATGCCCGAGAACAGCGCGCCCAGGCGCTCGCCCCACTGCAGCCGATCCTCCACCGACTTCAGCGCCGCCGCGATGGCGGCCTTCGCCTTCGGGTCCTGCTCTTCGCGCAGTTGCTGCAGCAGCACCGTGCGCGTGGCGGGGTCGCCGCTCGATGCCAGGGCCTGCGCGGCGAGCTGGCGCTGCGCCGCGTCGCTGCCCGAGAGCAGGATGCGCGCGCGGATGGCTTCGAGCCGTGCCTTCAGGCCCGGCTCGCGCTCGGCCGCCAGCGCCTTGTCGATCAGCGGCAGGCGCGCCTCGTCCGCCTCGTCCTTCAGCGCATCGATGGCCGCGCGGCGCTGCGCCGCATCGGCCGACAGCAACTGCAGCGACGCGAGCGCGGTATCGAACTCGCCGCGCATGCGGTTGTTGTTGACGATGTCCTCCGCATCCGATGGCACGGCCACCTCCGCGCCCGTGACCGGGTCCGTGCCCCGGCCGTCCTTCACCACGATGGCGCGGCTGCCGGCGATCTTCACCGCATCGCCGGCCATGGCCCGGATGAAAGCCACCGTGGCCTCGTCCGGCGTGGCGATGGCCTGCTGCAGCGCGGCGATGCGCTCGTCGGTCTCGCCCGCAGCCATGGCCCGCGCCGCCTCGGCCGTGAGCGCATGCGCCTGCACCGCCGCACACAGCAGCAGCAGGCAGGCGATCAGGCGGTGGAAAAAGGTGATGGACATGTGAAGAGAGAAATCAACGGACGGAATGGCGTAGCCCGGCCACCTTTGCGAAAGCGCGTGGCGCAAGCCATCGCGCGGCCCAGGCCAGCAGACGCCGCGGAACCGGCTCCGCCGGGCCGCTGGCGTCGTCCCCCCTCCTACGCGCAGCGTGAGAGAGGGGGGAAGGCCCGAAGGGCCTCAGGGGGGTGTTCACTTCTTCTCGGGTTCGTCCTTCTTCTTGTCGTTGCCTTCGATGTACGGGCTCCAGGGCTTGGCCTTCACCGGGCCCGGCGTCTTCCACACCACGTTGAACTGGCCGTCGGCGCGGATCTCGCCGATGAACACGCTCTTGTGCAGGTGGTGGTTTTTCTCGTCCATCTTGCTGACGATGCCGCTGGGCGCCTTGAAGGTCTGGCCGGCCATGGCGGCGGTCACCTTGTCCACATCCGTGCTCTTGGCCTTCTCCACGGCCTGCTTCCACATGTGGATGCCGATGTAGGTGGCCTCCATCGGGTCGTTCGTGAGCGGCTTGTCCTTGTGGCCGGGGATGTTCTTGGCCTTCGCGTAGTCGCTCCACTTCTTGATGAATGCCGTGTTCTCGGGGTTCTTGATCGACATGAAGTAGTTCCAGGCGGCCAGGTGGCCCACGAGCGGCTTGGTGTCCACGCCGCGCAGTTCCTCTTCGCCCACGCTGAAGGCCACGACCGGCACGTCCTTGGCCTTCAGGCCCGCGTTGCCCAGTTCCTTGTAGAAGGGCACGTTGGAGTCGCCGTTGATGGTGGAGACCACGGCGGTCTTGCCGCCCTGGCTGAACTTCTTGATGTCGGCCACGATGGTCTGGTAGTCGCTGTGGCCGAAGGGGGTGTACTTCTCGTCGATGTCGGAATCCTTCACGCCCTTGGACTTCAGGTAGGCGCGCAGGATCTTGTTGGTGGTGCGCGGGTACACGTAGTCGGTGCCCAGCAGCACCCAGCGCTTGGCGGCGCCGCCGTCCTTGCCCATGAGGTAGTCCACCGCGGGGATGGCCTGCTGGTTGGGCGCGGCGCCCGTGTAGAACACGTTCTTGGAAAGCTCCTCGCCCTCGTACTGCACGGGGTAGAAGAGCAGGCCGTTCATCTCCTCGACCACCGGCAGCACCGACTTTCGGCTCACCGAGGTCCAGCAGCCGAAGATCACCGAGACCTTGTCCTGGCCCAGCAGCTGCTTGGTCTTCTCGGCGAACAGCGGCCAATTGGAGGCCGGGTCCACCACCACGGGTTCGAGTTTCTTGCCGAGCACGCCGCCCGAGGCGTTGATCTCGTCGATCGCCATCAGCACCGTGTCTTTCAGCACGGTCTCGGAGATGGCCATGGTGCCCGAGAGGCTGTGCAGCACACCGACCTTGATGGTGTCGGCCGCCTGCGCGGGCAGTGCGGAGAGGCCGGCCAGGGCGGCTGCGGCGCACAGCGCCTGGAGAGTGAAGCGACGTTGCATGGTGGGCTCCGGGAAAGTGGGTAAGGGAAACGCGGGAGGAGGGGGAAATCAAGCCAGCGCAGTGGATCGATGGGCCCGATTCTGGAGAGCCGGCCCGGCGCGGGAAATACGCCAACGGGCGTATGCCGGCCGGTGCCGCCCCCGCCGCACCCGCCGCATCGCCTGCCCGTCCCTTTCTGCGCCCGGCCCGCACCCGCTCCGTTCCAGTGGCCCCGGACTCCCACGGAGTGGGATCAACGATGTGGTTTCCCACAATGGCCGGGAGAAAACCCTGCTTTACAGTGCCTCACCTTTTCGCTGCGGCGGCGCCGGGACAAGCGCGCCCTGCCCTGTTTTCCTTCTGACCCAAGAGGCCTGCATGACCGCAACCGTACGGATCCCCGCCAAACTCCCGATCTACCGATCGCTCTACGTCCAGGTGCTCTTCGCCGTGGTCGTGGGCGTGCTGCTCGGGCACTTCTACCCCGAGCTGGGCGAGAAGATGAAGCCCCTGGGCGACGGCTTCATCAAGCTGATCAAGATGATCATCGCGCCCATCATCTTCTGCACCGTGGTGGTCGGCATCGCCGGCATGGAGGACATGAAGAAGGTGGGCCGCACGGGCGGGCTGGCGCTGCTGTACTTCGAGATCGTGAGCACCATCGCCCTCATCATCGGGCTCATCGTGGTGAACGTGCTCAAGCCCGGCGCGGGCATGAACGTCGATGCCGCGGCCATCGACACCAAGTCCATCGCGGCCTACACGGCGCCCGGCAAGATGGGCACCACCACCGACTTCTTCATGAACATCATCCCCACCACCGTGGTGGATGCCTTCGCCAAGGGCGAGATCCTGCAGGTGCTGCTGATCGCCGTGATGTTCGGCTTCGCGCTGCACCGCTTCGGCGGCCGCGGCACGCTGGTGTTCGATTTCATCGAGAAGACCTCGCACGTGCTGTTCACCATCGTGGGCTACATCATGAAGGTGGCCCCGATCGGCGCGTTCGGCGCCATGGCCTTCACCATCGGCAAGTACGGCGTGGGCTCGCTGCTCTCGCTGGGCAAGCTCATGGGTTCGTTCTACCTCACCTGCCTGCTGTTCGTGTTCATCGTGCTGGGCCTGATCGCGCGCTTCCACGGCTTCTCGATCTGGAAGTTCGTGAAGTACATCAAGGAAGAACTGCTCATCGTGCTGGGCACCTCGTCCAGCGAATCGGTGCTGCCGCGCATGATGGAAAAGATGGAGAACCTGGGCGCCAAGAAGACCACCGTGGGCCTCGTGATCCCCACCGGCTATTCGTTCAACCTGGACGGCACCTCCATCTACCTCACCATGGCCGCGGTGTTCATCGCCCAGGCCACCAACACCCCGCTGGACATCACGCACCAGATCACGCTGCTGCTGGTGCTGCTGCTCACCTCCAAGGGCGCGGCCGGCATCACGGGCAGCGGCTTCATCGTGCTGGCGGCAACGCTCTCGGCCGTGGGCCACGTGCCGGTGGCGGGCCTGGCGCTGATCCTGGGCATCGACCGCTTCATGTCGGAGGCGCGCGCGCTCACCAACCTCGTGGGCAACGGCGTGGCCACCATCGTCGTGGCCAAGTGGACGGGCGACCTCGACACCGAGCAGCTCCGCAACCGCCTGGACAACCCCGACTGGGTCGCCGCGCAGGAGCCCGAGGCGATCCTGGACGGCAAGACCGAACGCATGGACACGTCGGGCAGGCACTGAGCCCCAACGCTGCAAGCGACGAGGCCGGCATCCGCCGGCCTTTTTCATGCGTGTCGCATACACGCGACCATCGCCCCCCGCACTTGCTTCGCCGCCATGCCAACCCCTTCGCTCTCTGCCTGTTTTGCTGCGGTTCATGGCCCGAGATTTCCTGCTTCGACGCCATAGAGGAAGAGGGAGAAAACCCATGCCACACATCGTGTTTCACCGCGGATTGCTCAAATCCTGCCTTCCACCGAAGGAAAAGGACATATCTCCACCCGCCGAAGAACAGCCGCGGACCAGCAGCAAATGCCTGGATGCCTCGCGCTTCATCGGCATACCGACACTTCGCCGCGGCGCCGCACCCGCAAAGCAGAGCGTCCCCGATGCGTCGCCACCGGACGCGCCGCCCGATGCATCCAACCACTCAGGTCCCATCGGCAGGCACCGGACGGTGCTGCGTTTTCGCGAACCCGAACGCGAATCCGATGCCGTGCTCGTCTACGACACCCCGCCCCTGCAGCCTCCTGAAGCGATGGCATTCTTCCGGCACACGGGGCAGACCCAGCACCTGCCGCCATCCATCAATACACAGGGACTGGACACGCTGCTGCTGGCTGGCAGCGAACGCATCTCTTCGGTCGACCAGGTGAAGGAGATCCGCAGGCACTTCGGCGATGTGCCCCTGGTGGTGGTGGATCTGCGGCAGGAGTCCCATGCGGTGGCACAGAAGCACCCCCTGACTTGGCGGGGGGCCATGGACTGGGCCAACGTGGGATTGAAGACGGACGCCGTCCTGGAACTGGAAGCGCAACAGATTGAGGCGCTACGCCTGCAGCGAAGCGCCACCGCACTGCACGCCGACCAAGTCAAAGGGAAAACCGCCGATCCCGCCGCGAAGCGACTGGACACTGCCGAAGTGCGCTCGGAACAGGAGATCGTGGAGGCGGCCGGTGCCGCCTACAGCCGCATCGCGGTGAGCGACCATGTGCGGCCTGCCCGCGAAGACGTGGACCGGTTCATCGCGCTCGTGCGATCGCTTCCCGAGGGCACGGCTTTGCATGTGCACTGCAACGGGGGCCGCGGCCGGACCACGACCTTCATGGCGCTCTACGACATGCTGCAGAACGCGCGCGTGGTAGATGCGGCGTCCATCATCGCGCGCCAATCGTCACTGGGATACGACTACAACCTGGCGGACACCGGCGCGGTCAAGGAAAGCAAACGGGCCTTCCATGCGGACCGGCTGGACTTTCTCCAAGAATTCCATGCCTATGCCCGGGAGAATCCGCGCGGCCAGCCGTTGAGCTGGTCCGAATGGCGCGGCAGCGACGCCTGAGCCTGATCATCACCTGCGGCCCGTCCATTCCGCCGGGCCGGCGGAATGGAAAAAAGCGGCCTGCACGATCGCCGTGCAAAGCCGCTTGCAAGAAAGCCCCCGCGCCGCTGCACGGCGGGTGGGAACCGGAAGCGCAGTTACTGCTTCACGGCTTCGATCTGCGCCACGATGCGCACGTTCTTGGGGAAGCCGTACTGCACGCCGTAGTCCAGGCCGAACTGGGTGCGGTCGATGGTGGTCTCGAAGTCGCCGCCGCACACTTCGCGCTTGAGCATCGGGCTCTGGTAGCAGGCGAACTGGTTGGCCTTGAAGGTCACGGGGTGCGTCTGGCCCTTCAGGGTCAGGCTGCCGGCCACGGAGGTGAGCTTGTCGCCGTCGAAGGTGAACTTGTCGCCCACGAACTTGGCGGTGGGGTACTTGGAGGCGTCGAAGATGTCGGCGCTCTGCAGGTGCTTGTCGAAGGGGGGCGTGCCGGTGTTGATCGAAGCGATCTGGAAGGTGATGTCCACCTTGCCGGTCTTGGCGGCCTTGTCCAGCTCGATCGTGCCTTCCTTCTTGTCGAAGCGGCCGCGGTTCACGCTGGCGCCGAAGTGGCTGATCTCGAACGTGGCGAAGGTGTGCGTCGGCTCCACGGCATACGTGGCGGTCTGGGCCTGGGCGGCGCCGGCGAACAGGGTGGCCGCGGCGGCCAGGGCGAAGAGGGATTTACGCATGTCGATATCTCCGGTTGAAAAAGACAGGGGGAAAAGCGGAAAAGAAAGCAGCGGACGGGAAAGGCGGGGCGCGGTCAGGCCGCGCTCACAGCTTGCCCACGCCCGTGAGCGCGAGCTTGAACTTCACCTGCACCTCGTCGGCCACCATGGAGGTGTCGGCCCACTCGTTCTCGCCGATCTTGAAGGCCAGCCGCTTGATGGCGAAGCTGCCCGTGGCAACGGTGGTGGCGCCGGTCTGCGTGAGCGTGACCGGGGCGACGACATCCTGCGTGGCGCCCTTGACGCTCAGCTTGCCGGCCACCTCGAACTTGCCGGGGCCGGTGGACTTGATCGCCGTGGACTGGAACGCAGCCTGCGGGAACTTGGGCACGTTGAACCACGTGGGCTTGGGCAGCTCGGCATCGGTCTCCTTCACGCCCAGCGTGGCGCTGCCGGTGTCCACCGTGATGGTGATCTTGCTGGTGGCCAGCTTGGCGGGATCGAACGCCACCTGGGCATCGAACTTCCTGAACTTGCCTTCGACGGGCACGCCCATCTGCTTGCTCACGAAGGTGATCTCGCTCTGCTCGGGCACGAGCTTTTGCTGTGCGAACGCGGGGGCACCCGCCAGCACGGCCGCGGAAGCCAGCGCCAGGCCGGCGAAAGTGGTCGAGGAAAACTTCATGGGGGCTCCGTTCGGGTGGATCGGTCGAAGGGGAATGAAAGAAAAGAAAAAGCGCCAGCAACAGAGACGGCCGCCGGCGCGCCGCGTTCAGCCGCGGCCCGGCAACATGCGGCCGATGAGGCCGTCGCGGTCGATGAACTGGTGCTTGAGCGCGGCGGCCACGTGCAGCACGACCAGCACGGCCAGCGCATAGGCGGTGATCTCGTGCCAGGGCTTGATCGCCTCGGCCAGCTCGGGGCTCACGGGCACGAAGCTGGGCAGCGGCAACAGGCCCAGGAACACGATCGGGAACCCCGCCGCAGAACTGTAGGCCCAGCCCACCAGCGGCACGATGAAGAAGAGCGCGTACATGAGGTGGTGCGTGCCATGGTGCGCCACGCGCTGCCAGGCCGGCATGGCCGACTCAACGGCCGCGGGCAGCGCAGGGGGCCGGTGCGTGAGGCGCCACAGAACCCGCAGGACCGACAGCGCCAGGATGGTCACGCCCGCCCACTTGTGCCAGTTGTAGAACTTGAGCCGCTGGGGCGAGAACGGAAGCCCCGTCATGTAGATCCCGAACCCGAAAATGGCCACGAGCGCCACCCCGAGGATCCAGTGCAGGGCGATGGCGGTGCCGCTGTAGCGGGCGGTACGGGGCGTGGTCATTGGAGGCGAAAGCGTGGTGTGTATCGATGGGTTGCTGCAACGCAGCAGTGGGTTGCGCCGCAGTCTAGAGTGGTGAACCTGCGCGAAGTTTCAATGAAATTGATGCAGTGATTCAATTTTTGTGAATTGACTGCACGCAGGGGACGCCTGCGCACGGATACGGCGTGAGTGCGCCGAACATGGCGAAAGGTTTCCTGCCCGGGGCCGACTCCGCCAGCCGGCGCGTGGATTCCCGAGCCTTCAGTCGCCTCGGAACGCCAGGGTTTTCCGCGACACCTTCGCCTCGTCCAGCAACGCCTGGAACCGGTCGATGGCGCGCAGGATCTCCGCACGCTTCACCGTCGCGTATCTGCCGGTCGTCCGCTGAACTCGGGTAAACCACGGGTGAAGAAACCAGTAGCACCCGTCGCCGTCGCCGTCGCCGTCGATGCGGCGCGCGCCGTGCCACAGCACCGCGACACCGGCCTGTACCGCCGGGCGCGTGAATTACGGGGTGCCTGCCGCCTTGCCCAGATCGACGGCCTTGCTCTTCGGCAAGAGCGCCCGGGCTTCGGCTTCATCGGCGCTCATCACCGCAGCGCAGCCCATGCTCGGGCGCACGATGAAATAGTTGGATGACAACGGCTTTGCGGTGAACCGGAGCGCATCCTCCTTCCACGTGGGAGAAAAGCCGCCAAAGCACTTCACGCCGAGGTAATGCTCGCCCGGCGCCACGGGAAACTCGGCATGCTCGCCGGAGCCGATGCCCAAGATGTCCTTGCCGTCCAATGCGATGGTGTATCCGTTGGCGGCACCGACCATGCTGCTCACCCTGACGACGGTCACGGTGGCGGAGGCCGAAGCGTCGGAGATGTCAGGAAGTGGGCCGAGCCGCCCGGAAGTGGTGCCGCAGCCCGCCAGCAGTGCGGCGGCGACCATGGGCAGAAGCGCTTTCATCTGGGTCCTCGTTCTTTCCGTCTTGCCGGTCCATTCATCGCGGATCGCCCGCAGCGGCAGCGGGCATGGGGGCGGCGCACCCTGCGGCCGCCCTCCGCCGATGGCCGTTACTTGCTGCAGGTGCCTGGCTGGGCCATGGCGAGCTTGGCGACATCGGCCTTGCCTTGCTCTTCCGCGATCGGCTCCACGTCCGCTCCGCCCATCAACGCACCGAACTTGATGTATTGCCGGATGAAGTAGTTCTTGCCGGCTTCCATGAACACTTCCAGGACGTTCGGCGAGAACTCCGATTCCGTTTCGATGGTGTGCTTCTTGCCGCCTTCGACCTGCGTGTAGAAGAACACGTCGGGCGCGCTTTCGCCCAGGCACTTGCCATCGACCTTGATGTCTTTCTTGACGGCCTTGCCGATGACACTGTTGCGGTAGACGTACAGGCCGGCATTTCCGGGGGCCGGCTCGCTGAATTGCTTGGCCTTGTCGGAATCCGCCTGGCTGGCCATGTTGACGGAAGCGCAGCCGGTCAGCACCAGGGCGGAAATCGCCACCACGGCGATGTTGTAGTTGGTTTTCATTGTGGGGTAGAGCTTGGAACAGGGAGAACGGAAGGCGCTGGGCAGAGCGCCGCATGCCTTCCGACCGCAACGCGACACAACGCGGCAGTGGGCCAGGATTATGCCGCCCTGTTTCAACACGTAACGGATGCCGGCGGGCATTTTTGCCCGCTCCACCCCATGCCCCGCGGCGCCGGCCGCCACCGCCCTGCCCGTCAGCCCGCCTTGTCGATGCGCGCCAGCACGGCCCCCACGGCCTGGTAGCTGCCCACCGCCACCAGCCCGGCGATGCGCCCGGCACGCGGCGCGGTGACCTGCATTTCCATCTTCATGGCTTCCATCACGGCGATCAGGTCGCCTTCGGCGACGGTGTCGCCCTCGGCCACCTTCCAGGCCTGCACGGTGCCCGCCACGGGGGCGGGCACGGCGCCCTCTTGCGCAGCGGCGGCGGCCTGCGGGGCTGCGCCCGCGGCCGGCGCATTGCCCGCGCCGGCGGCCTGCAGGCCCTGCAGCAGCACGGCCGGCAACCCCAGGGCCACGCGGCGGCCGTCGATCTCGATGGCGGTGCGCACGAGGGCGGTATCGGGCAGCGGCTCGGCCCGCGCGGCGGCGGCCAGGGTGTCGGCGAAGTCGGTTTCGATCCAGCGGGTGTGCACGCGCAGGGTCTCGCCGTTGATGAAGTCCTCGTGCTCCATCACCGCGCGGTGGAAGGGCAGCACCGAGGCCACGCCGCCGATGCGGAATTCGCGCAGCGCGCGGCGCGCGCGGGCGATCGCCTGGGCGCGCGTGGCACCGCTGACGATGAGCTTGGCCATCAGCGAGTCGAAGGTGCCCGGTACGATGGAGCCGGCCTGCACGCCGGTGTCGAGCCGAACGCCCGGGCCCGAGGGCGGCTCGAACGCGGTCACGCCGCCCGGCGTGGGCAGGAAGCCGCGGCCCACGTCTTCTGCGTTGATGCGGAATTCGATGGAATGGCCCAGCGGCTCGGGGGTCTGCGTGGTGCGCAGCGGCAGCCCTTCGGCCACGCGGAACTGCTCCACGACGAGGTCGATGCCCGTGGTCTGCTCGGTCACCGGGTGCTCGACCTGCAGGCGCGTGTTCACCTCCAGGAACGAGATCGCGCCCGAGCCCGAAAGCAGGAATTCCACCGTGCCCGCGTTGGTGTAGCCGGCCGCCGCGCAGATGTCGCGCGCGGAGGTGTGGATGCGCTCGCGCTGCTCCGGCGTGAGGAAGGGCGCGGGGGCTTCCTCGACCAGCTTCTGGTTGCGCCGCTGCAGCGAGCAGTCGCGCGTGCCCAGCACCACGACGTTGCCGTGCGTGTCGGCCAGCACCTGCGCCTCGATGTGGCGCGGCCGGTCGAGGAACTGCTCCACGAAGCACTCCCCGCGGCCGAAGGCGGCCGTGGCCTCGCGCACGGCGGAGGCGTAGAGGTCTTCCACCTCGTCCAGGCGCCACGCGATCTTCATGCCCCGGCCGCCGCCGCCGAAGGCGGCCTTGATGATGATCGGCAGGCCGTGCTGCTCGGCGAAGGCTAGCACCTCGGACACGTCCTTCACGGGGTCGGCCGTGCCCTGCACCAGCGGCGCGCCCACCTGCAGGGCGATCTTGCGCGCCTGCACCTTGTCGCCCAGCCGCTCGATGGCGTCGGGCGGGGGGCCGATCCAGGTGAGGCCCGCGCCGATCACGGCGCGCGCGAAGCCCGCGTTCTCCGACAGGAAGCCGTAGCCGGGGTGCACGGCGTCTGCGCCGCTCTTGCGGGCGACATCGAGCAGCTTGTCGATGTGCAGGTAGGTGTCGGCCGGGCGGTCGCCGCCCAGGCCGTACGCCTCGTCGGCCATGCGCACGTGCAGCGCATCGATGTCGGCATCGGCATAGACGGCGACGGAACCGAGGCCGTAGTCGGCGCAGGCGCGCGCCACGCGGACGGCGATCTCGCCTCGATTGGCAATCAGGACTTTTTTCATGGTGCTCAGGACCTCATGCTGGAAACGGTTGCCCGGGGCGCGGCGAGATCGCCGCCGCCTGCTGCGCAGGCCCGGCGATGTGGTGAAACGCCTGCTCCGCAGCCGTTTTCTCCGCGGTTGGCAATCAGGACTTTTTTCATGGGTGAAGCTTTCTGAAATTCAGTGCATGGATTCACACGGCGCTGGGCGGCTGCAGCGGTGCGAAGGCGCCCACCGGCCGCAAGCGCACCCAGGCGTTCACGGGAATCTGGCCCGCGCGGTCCAGGTGGTAGGGGGCGATGGCGCCGATCACGGGGTAGCCACCGGTGAGCGGGTGGTCGGCCAGGAACAGCACGGGCTGGCCGCTCGGGGGCACCTGGAGGGCGCCGGCCACGGTGCCTTCGCTCGGCAATTCGCCCTGCACGGCGCGCGCGAGCGGTACTTCGCCGGCCAGGCGCAGGCCCACGCGGTTGGATTGCGGCGTGACCTGCCAGCGCTGGGCGGCCAGGCGCTCCACGGCCTCGGGCGTGAACCAGTCGGTGCGCGGGCCGGGCACGACGTCGAGCACCACGTCCTCGCCCGGCACGGGCAGGCCACCGGGCGGCAGCTCCGGGGTGCCCACGGCGGGCAGGCCGCGGGACGGGGAAGGCGCGCGCACCGCCAGCACATCGCCGGCGGCCACGGCGGGCGGGCCGACGCGCGCCAGCGTGTCGGTGGAGCAGCTGCCCAGCACGGGCGCCACGCCGAAGCCCCCGCGCACGGCGACGTAGCAGCGCGTGCCGGCCACGGGCTCGCCGATGGCGATCTCGTCGCCGTCGGCCAGGGCCAGGGGCGCGTAGCGCGGCGCTGTCCAGCGGCGGCCGTCCGCCGACGTGACCTCCAGCGGCGCGTCGGCGCCGGTCACGGCGACCACCGTGTCGCCCTGGCTGCGCAGCCGCAGGCCGCCGTTGACGGTCTCCAGGCAGGCGGCGCCGGAGGGGTTGCCCACGAGGCGGTTGGCCGCGCGGCAGGCGCCCTGGTCCATGGCGCCGGAGGCCGAGACGCCCTGCCCCGCGTGGCCGTGGCGGCCCAGGTCCTGGAAGAGCGTCTGCAGCCCCGCGGCGCGCACGCGCAGCGCCGGGCCGTCCACGGAGGCCGCAGGCGTGGATTCGGGGTGTTTTTGCGCCGATGCCGCCGATTCCATTGGATTGTTTGCTACAGAAACAGTAGCAACATCGACGAACTTCACGCGGAAGCCGGGCTGCAGCAGGGCCGGCACCTCGCGCGCCAGGTCCCACATCGCGAGCGGCGTGGTGCCCAGGATCTGCCAGCCGCCGGGGCTGGCCTGCGGGTAGATGCCGCTGAAGGTGCCCGCCAGCCCCACGGCGCCCGCGGGGATGCGGGTGCGCGGCGTGGCGCGGCGCGGCACGTCGAAGCTCGGGTGCCCGCCGGTCAGGTAGGCGAAGCCCGGCGCGAAGCCGGTGAAGGCCACGGTGTATTCGCTGCCCGTGTGGCGGCGCACCACTTCCTCGGGCGTGGTGCCCAGGATCTGCGCCACCTCGGCCAGGTCCTCGCCGTCGTAGCGCACGGGGATCTCGATCAGGGTGTTGCCCCGCGCGGCGCGGCCGCTCACGTCGCGCCGCGCGATGGCGGCCACCAGCGCCGCCATGCTGCACGCGGCGGGGCGGAAGCGGATCAGCAGCGTGCGCGCGGCCGGCACCATTTCCTCGATGCCGGCGATGGGCTCGCGCCGCAGCGATTCGAGCAGCGCCAGGGTGGGCTCCAGGCCGTCCTGTTCGACGATCAGCGCGTCGAGGTTGGCGGGAAGAAAACGCATGGTCATGGCGGTGGGGTCTCCGGCAGCCTCAGGCAGTGCTGCGCATCATCACTGCGCACCGGCGAACGGCGCAATGGCCACGCCGGACTTTTCGAGGTGCGCGCGCACCCCGCGCGCGATGGCCACCGCGCCGGGGCTGTCGCCGTGCACGCAGATGGAGTCGGCGCCGATGCGCACGGTGCTGCCGTCGATGGCCTCCAGCGTGCCCTCCGAGACGAGCCGCAGCATGCGCTCGGCGATCAGCGCCGGGTCGTGCAGCACGGCGCCCTGCTCGCGGCGCGAGACCAGCGCGCCGGCCGGCGTGTAGGCGCGGTCGGCGAAGGCCTCGGCCACCACGCGCAGGCCGGCGTCCCGCGCCCAGCCGATCAGCGGCGAGCCGGCCAGCGCCACCAGCACTAGGGACGGATCGGCGGCGCGCACGGCGGCGATCACGTCGTCCGCCTGGCGGCGGTCGTGGGCGATGGTGTTGTAGAGCGCGCCGTGCGGCTTCACGTAGCGCACCGTGGTGCCGGCCACGCGCGCCAGGGCTTGCAGCGCGCCGATCTGGTAGATCACGTCGGCCTGCAGGTCGGCGCTCTCCACATCCATGTTGCGGCGGCCGAAGCCGGCGAGGTCGGGGTAGGCCACGTGGGCCCCCACCGCCACGCCGCGCCCGGCGGCGGCGCGCAGCGTGCGCAGGATGCCGGCGGCATCGCCCGCATGGAAGCCGCAGGCCACGTTGGCGCTGCTCACGATGTCCAGCATGGCGGCGTCGTCGCCCATGCGCCAGGCGCCCAGGCTTTCGCCGAGGTCGCTGTTGAGGTCCATTTGCATGGCGTGTCCTTTGCGGGGCCGGGGCCCCGGGTCGAGGGTCGTGGGGAGGAGGCGGGAGCCCGCGGTCAGCGGAACATGAGGAAGTTGAGCAGCACCACGTTGGCCGCCAGCAGCAGCAGCGCGGTGGGCACCTGCGCGCGGATCACGGCGTTCTTGTCCGGCAGCTCCAGCAGCGCGGCGGGCACGATGTTGAAGTTGGCCGCCATGGGCGTGAGCAGCGTGCCGCAGTAGCCCGAGAGCATGCCGATGGCCGCCATCACGGCCGGATCGCCGTGGTACACGCCCACCAGGATTGGCACGCCCACGCCGCCGGTCATCACCGGGAAGGCCGCGAAGCCGTTGCCCATGATGATGGTGAAGAGCGCCATGCCGACCACGTACACCGCCACGGCGACGAAGCGCAGGTCCATGTTGATATAGGTGGTGGTCACGTGCGCCACGGCCTTGCCGACGCCGGCGTCGGAGAACACCAGGCCCAGCATGCCCAGCATCTGCGGCAGCACCAGGGCCCAGCCCAGCGCGTCGGTGAGGCGGCGCGATTCGCGGATGCCCTGCGCGGGGGTTTCGCGCGTCAGCCAGCAGGCCAGCGCCAGCGACAGCACGCAGCCCACGCCCAGGCTCACCAGCGTGGTGTTCTTGGGGTCGAGCAGCGGCACGCCGCCCAGGGACAGGTGCTTGGCCGAGAGCGTGCCGATCATCGTGACCAGCGGAATGGCCAGCGCCGGGATGAAGAGCTTGTGGCCCAGGCGGCGCGCGCTCGCCACGTAGTCGGCCGCGCTGCGCGGCTCGTGCCGGCCCGCGCCCACGCCGCCGAAGCCGGCGATCAGCGCCATGGCCACGGCGCCCACGCCCACCCAGAGGGGCGGCAGCAGGTCGCCGATCAGGAAGACCGCCGCATAGAGCGCCCAGAACAGCGCGCTGGAATAGCGCTTGGGGTGAGTGCGGTCGGCGAGCGTCATCGCCGCGGTGACCGCCAGGATGGCGCCCACCAGGAGGTAGAGGTGCTGGATCGTGAGCGTCATGGTCAGGCTCCGTGGGCGGTGTGGGAGGAAGCGGGGGCGGCGGTTACAGCGGCGGCGGCACGGTTCTCGGCGGCCAGCTCGCGCTCCAGGGTGCGGTCCAGGCGGCGCAGGCGCCAGGCGTGGATGCAGAAGGCGCAGACGGCGGTCGGGATGCCCCACAGCGCGACGTGCAGCGGCTCGACCTCGATGCCGGCCTCGCGCAGGAAGGTGGTCATCAGCACGATGGCGCCGAAGGCCACGAAGATGTCTTCGCCGAAGAACAGGCCCACGTTGTCGGTGGCGGCCGAGAAGGCGCGCAGCTTGTGGCGGATGCGCTCGGGCAGCGGGCCGTGGCGCGCCTCGGTGGCGCCTTCGGCCATGGGGGCGATCAGCGGACGCACCATCTGCGGGTGGCCGCCCAGGCTGGTGAGTCCGATGGCCGCCGTGAGCTGGCGCGCGGCCAGGTACACGATCAGCAGGCGGCCGGCCGTGGCGGAGCGGATGCTGCCGATCCAGTTCTGCGCGTGCTGGCGCAGGCCGTGGCGCTCCAGCAGCCCGATCACCGCGAGCGGCAGCAGGATGATGAGCGGCAGGTTGCGCGTCTTGATGAAGCCCGTGCCGATGGTCGCCAGGATCTTGTCGATCGGGAACCCGGCCGCGAAGGCCGTGGCGATGGCCGTGGCGATCACGACCAGCATGGGGTTAAAGCGCAGGATGAATCCCGCAATGATGATGGCCACTCCGATGAGCGGCCACAGGTTGACGGTGTTGGGCATGTTGATCCTTGGGGGGCTGACGACCACGGCCCCGCCGCCTCCGGCGGGACTTTTCTCCTTGCCGCCGTGCCTGCCTGCGCGGGCCGTCGGCGACGCGAGACGACACGCAATTCGCATGCCAATCGATGAACACTACAGTTCATATTGATCGCCATGTTTTATTGTTTTGTTGAACAATCAATGCACCAACAAAGCACAAAGACAATCAACTTGTCTCACGATTCATAAATTTTGCCCAACGAAAGTGCAGGCAAATCCCCACGTAAACCCTTAGTGCGGCGGATATCCATGGCGCTTTCCGTCCGGCGGAAGGAGGGCGGCAGGCGCCGGCGGGGGCGGACGGACGCGCCCCGTGGGCGAAGGGGAGCAGCGTTTCCGGCTGCCGGCGGGCCGGGGCGGCGCGGCACCCGCCGGGCTGCGGTGCGACGGCAGCCCGGCGGGAGCGCGGCGGGAATCTGCTACAAAGCGGTCGTCTTTCCCCGGCCGGCGCGCCCGGGCCGCCCTGCTCCGCTCCGCCGCCCTCGCCCCTTCCGCTCCCCCTCTTCTTCCCCCGCTCCCGGCATGACCAACGTCCTTCCCGCCAACGCACAGACGCTCAACGAACGCATTGCCGAGCTGATCCGCCAGAAGATCGTGAAGGGGGAATACTCCCCGGGGCAGCGCCTCTCCGAGGCCGCCCTGAGCGAAAGCCTGGAGATCTCGCGCAACACGCTGCGCGAGGTGTTCCGCATGCTCACGCAGGAAGGGCTGGTCAAGCACGAGCCCAACCGCGGCGTGTCGGTGGCCGTGCCCAGCATCGCGTCGATCATCGACATCTACCGCGTGCGCCGGCTCATCGAATGCCAGGCGCTCGCCCAGGCCTACCCGCGCCACCCGGCCAAGCGGCACCTGCGCGACGCCGTGGACGAGGCGCTGCGCTGCCGCGACGCGGGCGACTGGCAGGGCGTGGGCACGGCCAACATGGAGTTCCACATGGCCGTGGTCGAGCTGGCCGACAGCGAACGGCTCAACACCATGTTCTCCCATGTGCTGGCCGAGCTGCGGCTCGCCTTCGGGCTGCTGAACGACCCGGAGTTCCTGCACGCGCCCTACGTGGACATGAACGCGCGCATCCTGGCGCTGTTCGAGGCCGGCAAGCCGCAGGACGCGGCCCAGGCGCTGAACGAATACCTGGTGAATTCCGAGCGCATCGTGCTGGCCGTGTATGCGCGCCGCATCTCGGACGCGGGCCTGGAGCGCGGCATCCGCTAGCCGCCCGGGACCGGCCGGGAGTCTCCATCGCGGGCCCGTGGGATCTGCGCGCCGGCGCGGCGGGCGCGGGCTTGTCCGGGGGTCTGGAGACGGCACCTCGCGCGCTACACTGCGGCCGGGGCATACGGCCCCGCTCCCCGCCCACCTTCCGCCCTCACCGCCGCCCCCCATGAGCATGCACGACAAGACCGCCACCTACGGCACCGAAGACCTGCTGATCAGCCTGTGCAACTCCGTGACCCGCGTGCTGAGCGTGGCCACGCAGACGCAGCTGCACTACTCCGGCATGGTCCAGCGCATCAGCAAGACCTGCCTGCGCCCCGACATCGGCTGCTTCGTGCTGTTCGACGGCGGCTTCTCGGGCCTGGTCATCATCAACCTCTCGAAAGAGGCGGCGATGGAGATCTACCAGACCTACCTGCTCAGCATGGGCATGTCGCAGGAAGACCTCGCCACCTCCTACACCTCCGACGAGGTGGCCAACGTGATGGGCGAGCTGATGAACCAGGTGGTGGGCGACTTCACCGGCAAGGTGCGCCGCGAGCTGCAGACCCACATCACGCAGAACCAGCCCAAGATGCTGGTGCTGAACAAGCAGGTGATGCTGAGCGTGGATGCCAACCTCGACCAGCCCGAGGCGCGCCGCGTGACCTTCTACACGGCCAAGAACCACATCTTCTACCTGGAACTCGCCATCGACCGCACCGAGTTCGTGAAGCTCTACGACTTCGAACCCCAGGAAGCCCCGGACCCCGACGCGCTGCTGGCCCAGGCCGGCAAGGACGGCGCCGACGCCCCGGCCCCCGCCGCCAGCAGCACCGACAGCGACACGGACGACCTGCTCAAATCGCTGGGCATGTGACCGCCCCACCGCGGGGCAATCGCATCCGCCCCGGGTGTGCCGGGTGTGCCGGGTGTGCCGGGTGTGCCGGCGCATGGCCAGGCAGGCGGCTCCGGGATTGACCGACCTCCCGACCGGCCTGGGGGCATGCTTCGCAAGTCCTCCAGCAAGGCCATGGGGCAACGCGGGCCCCTGGCTGGGGCCACACCTCTCATCGCTCGCGGGCCGGGGATGCAGTGCGATCGCCCGGCATTCCCTCCACCCCGGCGCAGCGCAGGGCTGCTCGCAGGCGCCCGCTCCATCGGCCCCAACGTTACCCGTAGTCACCAAAAATCCGTGACTTTTCTCTCCCCTGGCCGCCTTTCCCCTGAGAATCCGGTCCCGTAAAAACGAGAAAACCCAAGCGGGGGGAGAGGCCAGTGAACGATATTGTCCATGTGGACAGGGAGCGCACGCGCGCGGAACTCGAAAAGAAACTACCGCCCAAGACCCGGCGCTTCCAGCTCGATGACATTCCGGGCGTGATGCGCTCGCGCCTGGGATGGCCGGTGGCGGCGGCGTTGATGGATCGGTGGTTCAGGGGGGCGGGGTTTGCGATCACTCTGCCGATCAAGCACAGCCTACCGCCCAAGCAGCTACATCGATTGCCTGCCTCGCAACTGGATGAAAACACGGTCACGATGCAATGGGCATTGGGCTTTGCACGTGTGCAGGCTGCGGTTTCGAGATTGCAGGCGCAATGGAATAGCCCGGCCGGAATAGCGCAGCTACAAGAGCGGGTCAAACAACAGGGACTAGGTCAGATTCGATCCTGGCGCTTTGGAAATTTGAACCAGCCGGCCAAAGTCTTAAACGCCACCTGCCAGGTAAATTTCCTGGACGTGGGCCGATTCGGCGACCCCATGGACGATTTCTACGGCGCCATGGGCGAGGCCACGCTCAAGATCGCGGTGTCGGGCATCGTGACGTCCAAGGGGCGCGGCAACGTCGCCATCGCAATCGACGAGCTGGCCTTCTACCTGCGCGACGCCTATGACTTCAACGACGATTCCTTCCTGTCGCAGCCGCTGGGCTTCTGGGGACCGCGTGGCGTGAGGCGCACACCCCGGTCCGCCCTGGACATCCCCATCGATGCGCAGTGGATGTATGCCGATGCCATCGAGGCAAGCCACCAGAGCTATCTCGTGCAGAACCAGCATTTCAGGCAATGGCGCGCACTGCATGGCAGAGGCGGGGATTTCATGGTTGTCTCCGACGTGCATCGCATACGCCTCCCTTTTCCGATCCAACTGGAGTGGTAATGAAATTTTCCAACCTCAAGAACGTGCCTTGCATCGTATGGTGCTTGGCATTGAATGCCTGTGTGGTGCTGGGCTGGTATGCGACCACGCCGACGCTCTTCAACAGTTACAACAGCCCCCACTATGTCTATCGGCTGGAGATTTATCACGCTTCTCTGTGGCAGCGCATCGTGCACTACGACCAGAAAGCCCCATCCATAGTCCGTCTGCACCGGGTTGATCCCAGAGAACTACTGCGAGAAAGCAAGGTGGTCGATCTTTGGTCTGGAAGCGAAATTGGCTGGTATTTGGATCCCCCGATGGACATGGGCCGGGTCCGTGTTGGTCGTGACGCGCTTTTCGAGAACATCCCACCGGAATGCATAGAGGCTGAACAGATACCGGGCTGCCCAAATACCAAGCCTCCAGCGTGATCGCCTCGGATTGCGCTACGCGCGCCATCCGGCCCCGATCCCACTGGAGTGGTGATGAAGCTTTCCGACCTCAAGAACGTGCCCTGCATCGTCTGGTGCCTCGGCCTGAACGCGCTATTCCTGGCGGGATGGGCTCTGGCGACGCCGACCTTCGTCGATGCCGAAAACAGCCCGCACCGGGTGTACCGCCTGGAGTTCCACAAAGCATCCTTTCTGCAGCGCGTCACCCACCCGCGCTTCAAGATGCCCTACGTGGTGCGGCTCTACCGCATCGAGCCCAAGACCTTGCTGGGCCAGAGTGCAGTGGTCGATCTCTGGCTGAACGGTGAAATCCACTGGTATTTGGACCCGCCCGTTGACATGAACCGCGTACGCGTAGGCCGTGATGTGCTCTTCGAGAACATCCCGCCGGAATGCACGGAAGCGGCGCAGATACCGGGCTGCCCCAATACCAAGCCGTGAAGATGGCCGAAGATTTGGATGCGATCGCCCTGCGCCCACCGCAGTCTGCTATTTAATCAATAGCAAACTATTCAATGGATCCGGCGGCATGGAGCCTGAAACACCTGAACTGCTTGCTCCACGCCCGCCATGGCATCCCCGCCGGGCGGGCCCCCTGAACTGCGCGCACTCCGTACCGCTCGGCCCACCGCTGCCCTCCTGGACCCACCCGCGCTCCTGCAGCGCCCTTGCGGGCCGCGCCGCCGCGGCTCACTGCGGCGGCACCGGCTCCGAATACCCCGCCGGCCACGCGGGCGGCGCGTCGCAGCAGGCCGGCTCCCAGCCGCGCAGGCGGGGCGTGTGGCCGATGCCGGGGTTGAAGGTGTTCGTGGGGTCCAGCCGGCGGTAGAAATCGGCCAGCGCGGGCTTGGCCACGTAGAGGTGGCCCACGTTGTGCTCCGCCGGGTACTCGGCACGGCGCGCGTCCAGCAGCGCCCACATGCGGTGCTCCATGGCGAGCGGGTCCACGCCCTTCCTCACGATGTAGTCCTGGTGGAAGACGTGGCAGAAGAAGTGGCCGTAGTAGAGCTTGTGGACCACGTCGGCCTCCACGTCCGCCGGCAACCGCTCGACCCATTCACGGTCGTTGCGGCGCAGCGCCACGTCGAGCGCGACGATGTCCTCCACGCCGGCGCGGTGCGACTCGCGGTAGCGGATCGCGGCGCCCGCGATGGCGAAGCGGTGCAGGAAGGCTTTGCGCCCCTCTTCGGCATCGCACTCGAAGAAGCCCCCGGTGGCGCTGCCGCCGAAATGCTTCGCCAGGAATTCCCGCGTGGCCTGCGCCGTGTCGTCCGAGACGCGCACGAGCAGGTGGTGCTCGTAGCGCTCCCGCATCTGCCGCATGCGCGGCGGCAGGTGGCTGGGCAGCAGGTCCGTGATCGCCTGGATCGCGCGGTCGGCCACGCCCCGCCATCCGAAGCGCTCGAAGAAGCCGTCGATGCGGCTCTTGAGCGCGAAGGCGGCCGGCACGCGGGACGTGCCGAAGCGGTCGATCAGCAGGAAGGTGTCCTTGCCGTAGCGCTCGCCGATGTCGTAGGCCGTGCGGTGGATGTACTCGCCCGCGATGGGCAGGCGCGGCAGGCGCGTGAGCAGGTGGCGGCGCACTTCGGTGAGGTCGTCCGGCGCGTTGCTGCCCACGTAGAACACCGTGCTGGCCTCCTTGGGGAAGGTGTCCAGCCGCACGGCGAACAGGCACAGCTTGCCGGCCGAGCCCGAGGCCTCGAAGAGGCGCGACGGGTCGGCATTGAAGCGCGCGGGCGTGTCGGCGTCCACGGCGCGCACATGGTCGGCGTAGCGCGGGTCGGAGGCGGCGCGTTCAGGGTCGTGCGCCACGTCGGCGGCGGCGTAGTCGCCGTTTTGCAGCCGCGTGAGGATCTCCTGCGGCGTGCGGCCCAGCGCGATGCCCAGGTGGTTGACCAGTTGCAGCGAACCGTCCTCGCGCACCTGGGCATAGAGCGCCAATTCGGTGTAGGCCGGCCCGCGCCGCACGAGCGCCCCGCCCGAGTTGTTGCAGATGCCGCCCAGCACCGAGGCGCCGATGCACGACGAACCGATCACCGAATGCGGCTCGCGCCCGAGCGGTGCCAGCACCTGCTCCAGCCGGTCCAGCGTGGCGCCGGGCAGGCAGACCACCTGCTCGCCGCCGCCCAGCACCTGCACGCCGGTGATGCGCAACGTGTTCACGAGCACGATCTCGCGGTCGTACCGGTCGCCGTCCGGCGTGGAGCCGCCCGTCAGGCCCGTGTTGGCGGCCTGCAGGATGACGATGCGGCCCGCCGCCACGGCGGCC
Organism: Paracidovorax konjaci; assembly: GCF_900112675.1. Classification (GTDB taxonomy): domain Bacteria; phylum Pseudomonadota; class Gammaproteobacteria; order Burkholderiales; family Burkholderiaceae_C; genus Paracidovorax; species Paracidovorax konjaci. The sequence goes on from NZ_FOMQ01000014.1 coordinate 24,452, forward strand.
TCGAGCACCTGCCACTGCTCCAGCAGCGTGCCGGGCCGCACCACGGCCAGCACCGGGCCCTCACCGGTGCGGTGCCCGCGGCGGAAGCGGCGCGTGGCCTGGGCACCGGTGAGCACGTGGGCCGCGCCCACGGCGGCGCGCAGTTGCGCGAGCAGCGCCTCGCGCGGCACGGCAGCAGGAGGGAATGGAGGGGGAGCGTTCATGCGAGAAATCCTTCGTGCAGCGCAACGCCCCGCCGCCGGCCCGGCCAGGACGGCAGCGGTGGCAGTGGCGGTGAGCGGGCCCGTGCGGGCCGTCAGGCCTTGACCAGCAGGTCGCCCGTGATGTCCGAGACCTTCGAGACGCTGGTGAGCGTCATCGCCACGCGCATCTCTTTTTCGAGCAGCTCCAGCAGGTGCTTCACGCCCGCCTCGCCGGCCGCGGCCAGCGCGTAGATGAAGGCGCGGCCGATCATCGCGGCGTCGGCGCCGAGCGCGATGGTGCGCACCACGTCCAGGCCGTTGCGGATGCCCGAGTCGGCCAGGATCTTGATCTGACCCTTCACCGCGTCGGCGATGGCCGGCAGCGCGTGCGCCGACGAGAGCACGCCGTCGAGCTGGCGCCCGCCGTGGTTGGAGACGATGATGCCGTCCGCGCCGAAGCGCACGGCGTCCTTGGCGTCTTCGGGGTCCAGGATGCCCTTGATGAGCATCGGGCCCTTCCAGAAGGCGCGGATCCACTCCAGGTCCTTCCACGAGATCGATGCATCGAAGTTCGCGCCCAGGTAGCCCATGTAGTCGGCCAGGCCCGTGGGCTTGCCGAGGTAGGCCGAGATGTTGCCCAGGTCGTGCGGGCGGCCCAGCGCGCCCACGTCCCAGGCCCAGCGCGGGTGCGTGAAGGCCTGCCAGTAGCGGCGCAGCTCGGCGTTGGGGCCGCTCATGCCGGAGTGCGCGTCGCGGTAGCGCGCGCCGGGCACGGGCATGTCCACGGTGAAGACCAGCGCCGTGCAGCCGGCGGCCTGGGCGCGCTCCAGCGCGTTCTTCATGAAGCCGCGGTCCTTGAGCACGTAGAGCTGGAACCACATGGGCCGCTTCAGCTTCGGGGCCACCTCTTCGATGGGGCACACCGACACGCTCGACATGGTGAACGGAATGCCGTGCGCATCGGCCGCGCGCGCGGCCTGCACCTCGCCGCGCCGCGCGAACATGCCGGTGAGCCCCACGGGCGCCAGTGCCACGGGGATCGAGAGCTGCTCGCCGAACAGCTCGATGCGGGTGTCGAGCCGGCTCATGTCCTTGAGCACGCGCTGGCGCAGGGCCACCGCGGACAGGTCCTCGACGTTGCGCCGCAGGGTCTGCTCGCCGTAGGCGCCGCCGTCGATGTAGTGGAAGAGGAAGGGGGGGAGGCGCTTGCGCGCGGCTTCGCGGTAGTCGGCCGTGGAGGAAATGATCATGGTGTTGTGTCTCGTCAATGGGGGGGCAGCAGCGGTGCGGGCGCCCCGCCCTGGGGCATCCGCGTGGAGCGCTCGCGGCGGGCGCGGTCTTCGTCCAGCCGCTGGATGGTGGTGCGGACGTGCTCCAGGTGGTCGCCGATGCATTGGCGCGCACGCTGCGGGTCGCCGTCCAGGATGGCCTGCATGAGGCCCTGGTGCTGCTCGGTCAGCTCCTGCAGGGTCTGCGGCGCGCTGAGGCGGAACATGTCGTGCCGGTTGCGCTCCACGGTGGACAGCACCATCGTGAAGAGGCTGTGCATCACCTGCACCAGCACCAGGTTGTGCGAGGCCTCGGCGATCGCCAGGTGGAACTGCGCATCGGCACGCGCGGCCAGCTCGGCGTTGCCGCTTTGCTGGTGCTGCATCATCACGTCGAAGCACCGCCGCAGGCGCTCCTTGTCCTGGGCCGTGGCGCGCTGCGCGGCCAGCCACGCGGTGCTGCTCTCCAGCGCGTGGCGCGTCTCCAGCACGTCGTAGCGGTAATGCGGGTCGGAATCGATGAGCCGGGCCAGCGGCGCCACGGCCGGCCGCAGCCACTCGGCGCTGGCGTCGGCACCAGCCGCCTGCAGGTACGTACCGTCGCCGCGCCGGCTGGCCAGCACGCCCTGGCTCACGAGCTTCTGGATCGCCTCGCGGACCGAGGTGCGCGACACGCCCAATTCCTCCGCGAGCTGCCGTTCAGCCGGCAGACGCTGCCCGGCCTGCAGCCCGCGCGACTGCACGAGTGCCAGCAGTTTTTCGACGACATGATCGGCCAGGCGCATCGCAGGGGTCCTCAATAAATCAGGGGGTCGTTGCCGTGGCGCCAGGCACCACGCACAGCGCATGCAACCCGCACGGCCCCACCGGACCGATGGCCGCGGAGCAGGCCAGGCCAGCGGACGCCGTGGAACCGGCTTCGCCGGGCCACCGGCGTCGTCCCCCTGCCCGCCGTGCGCAGCGCGGCGAGAGCGGGGGGGAAGCGGCGCAGCCGCTCAGGGGGGTGTTCCATCACTGCCCCGGGATCATCCACGGAAACACATAGGCCTGCAGCGTCGTCATCACCCCGATGATCGCCGCGAAGACCAGGCTGTGCTTCACCGTGAAGCGGAACAGGTCGGATTCGCGCCCGGCCAGCCCCACGGCCGCGCAGGCAATGGCGATGGACTGCGGCGAGATCATCTTGCCGGTGACGCCGCCCGTGGTGTTGGCCGCCACCGTCAGCACCTGCGGCAGGCCCAGCTGCTGCGCCGTGGTGGCCTGCAGCGCGGCGAACAGCGCGTTGGCCGACGTGTCGGAGCCCGTCAGGAACACGCCGATCCAGCCGAGGAACGGCGAGAAGAAGGTGAATGCCTGGCCGGTGTGCGCCAGGGCCAGCGCCAGCGTGGCGGAGAGGCCGGAATAGTTGGCGACGAACGCGAACGCCAGCACCATGCCGATGGAGTAGATCGGCACGGCCAGTTCCTTGAACGTCTCGCCCAGCGTGGCCACGGCCTTCGCGGAGGACAGGCGCGTGGAGGCGATGGTGACGAGGGCGGCGATCAGGATGGCCGTGCCCGTGGCGGACAGCCAGTTGAACGAATACACCGCGCCGTAGGGCACGGCGGAGGCCACGACCGGCGGCGTCTTCTCGATCAGGTTGTGCAGGAAGGGCACGGGCAGGTTGACGACCGTGGAGGCCAGCGCGCCCTGCGCCGCGAACAGCGCCTTGAAGGGCTTGAGGCTCCACAGCGTCACCACGGCGGTGAGGATGATGAAGGGCGACCATGCCTTGAACACCGCACCGGCCGTGAGCGGCACGCCGCCGGACACGCGCGCGGCGCCATCGCCGGCGGGCGCGCGGGCCGCGCCCCGGGTGGCGGCACCGGAGGCCTCGGCCTCCGGCTCGAAGCGGAAGATGCGCCGGGGCTGCCAGACTCTCAGGAACAGTGTCAGCACCACCAGCGACACGATGGCCGAGGTGATGTCGGGCAGCTCGGGGCCGATGTAGTTGGCCGTGAGGAACTGCATCACCGCGAACGATCCGCCGCCCACCAGCACGGCGGGCCAAGTCTCCTTCACGCCGCGCCAGCCGTCCATGATCGCCATGAGCCAGAACAGCACGATCACCGTCATGAACGGCAGTTGCCGGCCGGCCATCTGGCCGATGGCGAACGCATCCACGCCCGACACCTGACCCGCCACGATGATCGGAATGCCCATGGCGCCGAACGCCACCGGCGCCGTGTTGGCGATCAGGCAGAGCCCGGCCGCGTACAGCGGCTTGAAGCCCAGCCCCACCAGCAGCGCGGCGGTGATGGCCACCGGCGCGCCGAAGCCCGCCGCGCCCTCCAGGAACGCGCCGAAGCAGAAGCCCACCAGGATGAGCTGCAGCCGCTGGTCGGGCGTGACCGACAGGATCGACGAGCGGATGACGTCGAACTGCCCCGTCGCCACCGAAATCTTGTAGAGGAACACGGCGGCCACGATGATCCAGGCGATCGGCCACAGGCCGTAGAAGAAGCCGTACACGGCCGAAGCCAGCGCGGCGCTCACGGGCATGCGGTAGAAGAGCAGCGCCACGCCCAGGGACAGCAGCACGGTGATGGTGCCGGCCTGGTAGCCCTTGAGCCGCAGCCGCGTCAGAGCCAGAAAGAAAAAGACGATGGGAATGAGCGCCACCAGCGCGGAAATCCAGATGTTTCCGGCGGGGTCGTAGTTCTGCTGCCAAAGGGGTTGCATGGCGAAGGTCGGACTGTGGTGAAGGGCGGCAGGCGCCCGGGCAGCGCCCCCGGAAGCGGGCGACGGCCCGAACCTGGGGGAAACAACTCCGTTGCCGCTGGGTGCGTGAATGCACCAAATTGGTATTACCAATTTCAACCAATCAACGAAGCAGCGCGCATTCTGCGAGAGCATCATCCCACCAACTCTCCGGGAAAACCCCATATTCCCCGTCAATTTTCAAAGCCGTCACTCAATTGGTATTACCAATAAAGACGTTGCTACATGCCTATCACGATGCGCCGGCCCCTCACCCTCCCACGGATTTGCGCACCATCAGCCAGAAGACCATGAGGAACGCCACCAGTGCCGGAATACCCAGCACCACCCAGGCGATGAAGAAGCGCCACAGCTGCGCCCAGGCTCCGGGGTGGCCGGCCTCCGCGCGCACCGCGTGGTCGCGCATGCGCATCTGGATCCATACCACGGGCAGCCAGCAAGCCATCGCCAGCGCATAGAGGCCGAGCGATCGCGCGAGCCACGGCGTGCTCCACGGCAGGCCCATCAGGTGCACCAGCCACCAGCCGCTGAGCGGCTGCAGCACGGCGGTGGTGCCCGTGAACAGCCAGTCCGCGCGCACCACCCAGCGGGTCATGGGCACGATGAAGCGCAGGTCCCGGCCCAGCATCGCGACCAGCAGGTAGAAAGCGGTCCCGATGCCGGTGCCGAACAACACCGTGGAAGACAGGATGTGCAGCCACTTCGCGACGAAATACTCCATGGACGAACCCTTTCGTTGTTGACCGTTCCTGCGCGCGTTCGCAGCGCCCTCCGACACGCCCGCCCCGCACGCGCGCCGATGATGGATCGCGCCGGGCCCGGCGGTCCGACTCGACCCTCACTCCCCACCTGCACGCACCGGAGTCCGCCCATGCCCATCGACTGGAAACGCACCCTGCGCGAAGGCGCCGTAGCCGGCAGCTGGGCCAGTGCGCTGTCCACGCTGGCCCTGATATGGGCGGGCCGCCGCCAGGCGCGCACCGCCCTCACGCCGGTCAATGCGGTGAGCCACTGGCTCTGGGGCGACCCGGCGCTGCGCGAGCACCGCCCCCGCCTCATCAGCCATACCCTGCCCGGCTATGCCATCCACCATAGCGCTTCCATGTTCTGGGCAGCCGCCAGCGCTGTAGCGCGCGATGCGTCGGGCCGGCCGCCGGAAGCCACGTGGCCTGCGGTCTGCCGGCGCTCCGCCGTCACCTCCGCCATCGCCTGCACCGTGGATTTCCGGCTCACGCCACACCGCTTTACGCCGGGCTTCGAGCACCACCTGGACCGCAGCGCCATCGCCGCGGTATACGTGGCCTTCGGCGCGGGCCTGGCCATCGGCACGGCGATCGCGCTGCGTCGGCCGCCGCGCTGAACACAGCCCGTGCGCCCTGGCGGTACGCGGCAAACGGCATGCCCACGCCGCGTGCGCTGTCCTACGGAATCCGGCCCGCGCCACCGACAGGCGCCGCGCGTCCATGCCTTTCAGATGTCGGCTGGCCGGCGCCTCCGTCTCATGGGCGCCTGCCCATCTTCCCCACCCACCGAGACAAGGAGACCGCCATGCCCCGAGCCGCCTGGAGCGACAAACGCGAGCGCCAGTACGAACACATCAAGGACAGCCTGCAGGAACGCGGCCGCGGAGAAAAAACGGCCGAGCAGATCGCCGCGCGCACCGTGAACAAGGAACGCGCGCAGCACGGCGAGGCGAAGAAAGCCAACCCGAAGACGGTGCACGACACGCCCGCGCCCGTGCGCGGCGGCCGGCGCTCGCACACCGGCGCCCAGGGCCGCACGCGCGAGCAGCTCTACGAGGAGGCCCGCAGGAAAGGCATCGCGGGGCGCTCGAAGATGAACAAGGCGGAGCTGGAGAAGGCCGTCGGCCGCTGACCGAAGGCCCCGAATCGCCAGGGTAGTCCGCAGGTCGCTGCGGACCGGGTCAGGCGGGCGCGGAGAGGGCCGCGTATTCCGGGCCCGTCGCCGCGACGCCGGGGATCTTGAAAACGGACACCGCCTGCACCAGTTGGTGGGCCTGCCCGCGCAGGCTGGCCGCCGCAGCGGCGCTTTCTTCGACCAGGGCCGCGTTCTGCTGCGTCACCTGGTCCATCTGCCCCACCGCATCGCCCACCTGCGAGATACCGGAAGTCTGCTCGACGCTGGCGGTGGTGATCTCGGCCACGATGTCGCTCACGCGGCGGATGGAGCCCACGATCTCCCCCATGGTCTGCCCGGCCTGATCGACCAGCGATGTCCCCTGCTGGACCTGCTCGACGCTCCGTCCTATCAGGGCCTTGATTTCCTTGGCGGCCTCGGCGCTGCGCTGGGCCAGGCTGCGCACTTCGCCCGCGACCACCGCGAATCCCCGGCCCTGCTCGCCCGCTCGGGCGGACTCGACCGCAGCGTTCAGCGCGAGGATGTTGGTCTGGAAGGCGATGGCGTCGATCACCCCGATGATGTCGCCGATCTTGCTGCTGCTCTCGCTGATGCCCTGCATGGTGCTGACCACCTGGCCGACCACCTTGCCGCCCTGCGCCGCCACCGCCGAGGCCCCCTGCGCCAACTGATTGGCCTGCTTGGCGCTCTCGGTGTTGTTGCCCACCGTCGTGCTCAACTGCGCCATCGTGGCGGCGGTTTGCTGCAGCGCGCTGGCCTGCTCTTCCGTGCGCTGGCTGAGGTCATGGTTCCCCTGGGCGATCTGCGCGCTGGCGGTGGCCACGCTCTCGGAGTTGCTGCGCACGTTCGACACCAGCTCGATTAGGCTCCCCTGCATCTTCGCCATGGAACGCAGCAGTGCGCCCAGTTCGTCGCCGGCACCCGCAGGAATGGCGGTGGTGAGGTCGCCGCGCTGGATGGAATCCGCCACCTGGACCGCCTGCCCCAGCGGCTGCGTGATCGAGCGCGACACCAGCCACCCCACGGCCATGCCCAGGGCCGCCATCAGCAGGGCCAGTCCGGACATCAGCACCATGCCGAACGACGCCGCTTGCGCCCCTTCGGCCGCCAGGCGGTTCGCGATCTCCTGTTGCAGCGCGACACTGTCGTCGGTGGCTTTGAAGACGATGTTCTGCTGCTGGCGTACCTCACCGATCAGATAGGCCCCCGCGGCGGCCTGGTCCCCCTGCTCGGCCAGGGCGATGGCGCGGTCGAGGGCCGCGTTGTACGGGGCGCGGTTGTCCGCAATGACCTTGAACAGCTCCCGGGCCTTCGGCAGTGTGAGTCCCTTGTCGAGCTCGGCAAGAATCTCCGTGTTGCGGGCCCGGAGGGCCGCGATCTTCTGCTTTTCTCCGCCGACGAACGCCGGATCGTTGTTGATGGCCACGTTGCGGGCATACCGCCCGATGGTCTGGAAATTGTCCTTCAACTGGGTCAAGAGCCCGACCTTCACCATGCGGTCCGTGGACAGTTCCTGGACGCTGCTGCTGAGACCTCGCATCTGCGTGGACCCATAGACGGCAATGCCGATACCGATGGCGACGACGGTGCCGAAGCCCAGGCCCAGACGCCTGGAGATGGACAGATTCTTGAACATTCGGAAGAGTGATTGCAGTTCTTACGCGGCAATGAAAAGACACGTCCTCCCGCGTGACGAGGCGTACTGTCCGGAGCCCGCACCCGGTCGCCCTTGCGGACCCTGGCGCCCCGCCGGGGCGGCCCCTCGACCTCTACGGCGACGAGCGCGGAACTCAACCATATCGCCTTGATTGTGACAATCTGCAACGCAATCGAGTTGACTTTCCGGGGTCCATTTTTTGGTAACCCGTGGGACGGAACGGGCGGTTGCCCAACGCCGTCGGAAGGGCATCTCGGGCCGCTCGAACAATGAACAAGGCCGCGCTAGCGAGCCACCGGGCCCAGGCAGCCCAGGCCGTCGAGTGACGCCTCCACCGCCTCGCCGAGCGGCGTGTGGGGCTCGTGGCCCAGCACCTCCCGCAGGCGGCGGTTGCCCATGCGCACGGGCTGCTCCCACAGGTAGCGCATCTCCATCATCTCGCGCAGCGTCGGCACGAACGGCGCGGCCAGGCGCAGCAGACCCCAGGGCGTGCGGGCGATGCGCGGCACGGCGCCCCCACGCCGCGCCACCGCCTGCTGGATCGCCTCGGCCATCTGCAGGCCGGTGGCGTCCCAGTGGCCCGCCATGTGGAACCGCTCGAACGCGCCCAGCGCACCGCGCCGCTCCAGCAGCGCCACCATGGTGCGGGCCACGTCGGGCAGGTACGCCCACTGGTGTCCCACGCCCGCCCGCGCCGGGTTCGAGACCGACACGATGGGCCGCCCCGGCCGGACCATGCCTTGCGAGAACCAGCTGTTGCCCGGCTTCGGCCCGAAGAAATCGCCGGCCCGCACGACGATGGCGCGGGCCCCCTGCCGGCTGGCCGCTTCGAGGCGCTCCTCCAGCCGCACGCGGATGGCGCCCTTGCGGGTGGCCGGGCGCTGCGGCGATGCTTCGTCCAGGTCCGGCAAGGCGTCGGGCCCGAAGTTGTAGACCGTGCCGGGCAGCACGATGGTCGCGCCCAGCGCGGTGGCCGCGGCCACCGTGTTGTCGATCATCGGCATCACCAACGTGTCCCAGCCGCGGTAGCCCGGAGGATTGACCGCGTGCACGATCACCGAACACCCCTGCGCCGCCCGTGCCACGTCGTCCCGCTGCAGGGCATCTCCACGGAACCAGGCGATGCCCCCGGTGCCCGCACCCTCCGGGGCCGGGCCCCGTGCCAGCGCATGCACCGCCCACCCGGCGGCGTGCAGCTGCCGCGCCACCTCCCCGCCGATGCCGCCCGTGGCGCCGAGCACCAGGGCTGTCCTGCAACCATCCGCCATGCCATCTCCCGTTCGAGGCCACCAGGGCCGATGGGATCGATTGTGCGAACGGGCAAGCACCGCGTGAATTGCCGAGCACAGGGTAGCGGCTATACATTTCTGCATGACCAAGATGAACATCGGCTGGGAGCTGTACCGCACCTTTCTGGGTGTGCTGACCGAAGGGTCGCTCTCCGGCGCCGCGCGGGCGCTGGGCATCACCCAGCCCACGGCGGGGCGCCACGTGGAGGCGCTGGAGAAGGCGCTGGGCACGCTGCTCTTCACCCGGTCCCCCGCGGGCCTGATGCCCACGGAGGCCGCGCAGGCGCTGCGCCCCCAGGCCCTGGCGATGGCGAGCCTGGCCGCGTCCATCGAACGCACGGCGGCCAGCCAGGGCGGCCCGGACGGCGGCGTCAAGGGGGTCGTGCGCGTCGGCTGCAGCGAAGTGATCGGCATCGAGGTGCTGCCGCCCGTGATCGCCGGGCTGCAGCGTTCGCATCCGGCACTGAAAGTCGAACTGGTGCTGACCGACCGCGTGCAGGACCTGCTGCACCGCGAAGCCGACATCGCCGTGCGCATGGCCACGCCCCGGCAGGAGCAACTGGTGGCGCGGCGGCTGGGGCACATCGACATCGGCCTGCATGCGCGGCGGGACTATCTGGAACGGCACGGCACGCCGCGCAACCTGGAGCAGCTGGCCACGCACACGCTCATCGGCTACGACCAGGCCACGGCATTCATCCGGCAGATGGAGGGCTCGCTGCAAGGGCTGCGGCGCGACATGTTCTCGCTGCGCAGCGACAGCCACCTGGCCCAGTGGGCGCTGATCCGCGCGGGCGCCGGCATCGGCCTGTGCCAGGTTCCGCTGGCGCGCCGCTCACCCGACCTGGTGCGCCTGCTGCCCCGCAGCTTCTCGGTGCCCATGGAAACCTGGGTCACCATGCACGAGGACCTGCGCGGCAGCCCGCGCTGCCGCGCCACCTTCGACGCGCTGGTCGAGGGCATGCTGACCCACATGGCAACGCGCTGAGAAGCCCGGGCCGGCGCCGCAGGCTCAGCCCTCAAACTGCGGGTGCGTCTGCCGGATGCGCGCCATCGCGATGGCCGCAGCGGCGGTGCGCGTCTCGGCCCCCAGCTTCACGTACACGCGCTCCAGGTGCTTCTTCACGGTGGCGGGGCTCGACCCGAGGATGTCGCCGATGTCGCGGTTGGTCTTGCCCTTCACGAGCCAGTACAGCACCTCGGCCTCGCGCGCGGTGAGGCGGAAGCCCGCGGCCAGCGCGTCGAGCACCGCCGCGTCCGAGGTCTCGCGCATCACGATGAGCCAGTCGCCGCCGCCCTCGCCGTCGCCCGTCTGCTGGTGCAGCGCGAACGACAGCCGCCGCGCGCCCTGCTCCACCACGAGGCGTGGCGGCTCCACGCGCTGCGCGGCCCAGAGCGCGACCTGCGGCAATTGCGCGCGCAGCCACTGCACGACGGCCGGCGGCGCCACGGCGGGCGCCGGCGCCCCCTCGCCCCCGCCGCCGAAATACTGCCGCAGCAGTTCGCGCGCGAGGGCCGTCTGCCACATCAGGCGCCCGTCGCTCGCGCGCACGGTGATGCTGGCGTAGCCGAACGCGTCGAGCGCATTGCGGGCCTGGCCCGCCTGGCGCTGGGCCTGCCGCGCGCGGCGCGCACCCTGCAGGTGCACGTTCATGCGCGCGAGCACCTCGCGCGGCTTGATCGGCTTGGTCACGTAGTCCACCGCGCCCGCGGCCAGCGCCGCTTCCAGGTGCTCGGTCTCGGTGAGGCCGGTCATGAAGACGATGGGGATGTGCGCCGTCGCGGGCAGGCCCTTGAGGCGGCGCGCGACCTCGAAGCCGTCCATGCCGGGCATCACGGCGTCCAGCAGCACCACGTCGGGCAGCGCCTGCGCGGCCCGCGCGAGCGCGGCCTCGCCGCTCGCGGCCACGAGCACGGTGTAGCCGGCCTCGTCGAGCGCATCGTGCAGCACGGCGAGGTTGTCGGGCACGTCGTCCACGATGAGCACGACATCGGCGAGCGACCGGTCGAGCGGCGCGGCAAGGCCCGGGGCGGCGGGCGCGGGGATCGGCGCGGTCACGCCGGGAGCGGGGTGGGCGGTCATGGGGTCGGGGGCTCCGGTGCCTGCAGCCTGCGCGCGAGCGCCTCGAACTGGAACTGCCGCGCCAGCGCGCGGGCGTCCTCCACCCAGGCGGTGCAGCCGGGCTGCGCGGCTTCGATGGCGGCGAGCTGCTGCATCACGCCGCGGTAATAGCCCAGCTCCACGGCCTGCGCGAGCGGGGCCAGGGACGCGGGATCGGGTGCCGCGAACGCAGCGGCGGGCAAGGCAGGGCCGCGCGCGGCCGGGGGCAGCGCCAGGGGCGCGGCGGCCCGTGGCGGCGGCAGCGGCAGCGGGGCATCCTCGCCCGTCCATTCGAGCCGCAGGCGCCGCTCCAGCCAGTCGAGCAGTTCGCTGTGGCGCACGGGCTTGACGAAGAAATCCTCGGGGCGGATGCCGGCATCGTTCTCCAGCCCCTTGTCGAACGCGTTGGCGGAGACCACGGCCATGGGCGTGTCGGCATGGCCGGCCGCGCGCAGGCGGCGCAGCGTCTCCCAGCCGTCGATGCCGGGCATGGCGAGGTCCATGAACACGGCATCGGGCCGCAGCCCCGCGGCGATGAGATCGAGCGCGTCGTGCCCGCTGGCGGCCGTGCGCAGGGCGAAGCCCATCGGCTCCAGCACCTGCACGAGCAGCTCGCGGTCGGCCTCCTCGTTGTCCACCACCAGCAGCGTGCGGCGCGCGCCCGCATAGCCGCGCCGTGCGGGCCGCAGCGCGGCGGCGGCGGCCGGGCCGCCGGTGCCGGCCGCGCCAGGGTGCAGCGCGGGCAGGAAAAGCCGCACGCGGAAGAGCGCGCCCGCGCCCGGCGTGCTCTGCACCTCCAGGTCGCCGCCCATGAGGCCCGTGAGCATTTTTGCGATGGTGAGGCCCAGCCCCGCGCCGGGCGTGCCGCCCGCATGGCTGGCCGCACCGCGCGCGAAGGGCTCGAAGATGCTGGCGCGCTCGGCCTCGGTGAGGCCGGGGCCGCTGTCCTCCACCTCGATCAGCGCCAGTTCGCGCGCATGGCGCACGCCCAGGCGCACGTGGCCCGTGGCGGTGAACTTGATCGCATTGCCCAGCAGGTTGATGAGGATCTGCCGCACGCGCTGCTCGTCGGCACGCACCCACTCGGGCAGCGTGCCGCGCACGTCGGCCTCGAAGCCCAGGCCCTTGGCGCGCGCCTGCGGCTCGAACATGTCGCACAGCTCGCGCACGAAGTCGGCGAAACGCATCGGCCGCGCCTGGAGCGTGAGCTTGCCGCTTTCGATGCGCGCGATGTCCAGCGTGCCCTCGATCAGCGAGAGCAGGTGCTCGCCGCCGCGCCGGATCACGCGCACGGCCTGCTGGCGGTGCGGCGGCACGGAGGCGTCCTCGCCCATGAGCTGCGCATAGCCCAGGATGCTGTTGAGCGGCGTGCGCAGCTCGTGGCTGATGGCGCTGATGTAGCGGCTCTTGGCCTGGTTGGCCTGCTCGGCCAGGGCCCGCGCGTCCTCGGCCTGGGCGCGCGCATGCTCGGCCTGCGCGCGGGCGTCCTCGGCCACCTGCCGGGCCTCCTGCAGCGCCTCGTCGGTCTGGCGGTGCAGGTGGATCTCGCGCTGCAGCAGGTGCGTCTGGCGGTTCGACTCTTCCTGCGCCACCTTGCGGCTGGTGTGGGCCAGCACCAGCCACCACGCGACGATGCCCGAGATGACCAGCAGCGCCAGATAGGCCTTGAGCAGCCCCGAGCGCAGCGCCACCGCCCCCGCGCCCGAAGGCGCGAGCGCCTGCAGCTCCTGCCGGTAGAAGAGCCCGAACACCGCCGCCAGCAGCGGCGCGATCACCAGCATCAGCAGCAGGAAATGCCCCAGCCCCGAATCCAGCAGCCGCCACGCGCCGCGCGGCAGCAGCCAGCGCAGCGCGGCGGCCCACTGCACGGCCAGGTGCGCGTGCGGCTTGCACATGTCGCCGCAGCGCGCATCCAGCGTGCAGCACAGCGAGCAGATCGCGCCGCGGTAGGCCGGGCAATGCGCCATGTCGGGCGCCTCGTATTCGCGCTCGCAGACCACGCAGCGCAGCATGGCAGGCAGCGTCGCCGTGGCCCCGCCCTCACCGGCGCCGCAACCCGCGCAGCCGGCCGTGCCGCAGGCCAGGGGGGCCGTCTCCCCGCGGGCCAGGTAGTAGCGCCCGCGCGTGGCCCAGGCGATCAGCGGCGCGGCCACGAAGGCCGTGACCATCGCGATCACGGCCGAGAACGCCTGCGCGAGCGGACCGAACAGCCCCAGGTGCGCGCCGATGGACAGCAGCGACGCCAGCGCCATCGCGCCCACGCCCACGGGGTTGATGTCGTAGAGGTGCGCGCGCTTGAACTCGATGCCGGGTGGCGAGAGGCCCAGCGGCTTGTTGACCACGAGGTCGGCCACCACGGCCATCATCCAGGCGATGGCCACGTTGGAGTAGAGCCCGAGCACCTGCCCCAGCGCGGTGAACACGTTCATCTCCATCAGCATGAAGGCGATGAGCGTGTTGAACACCACCCACACCACGCGGCCCGGGTGGCTGTGCGTGAGGCGCGAGAAGAAGTTGCTCCACGCGAGCGAGCCCGCGTAGGCGTTGGTCACGTTGATCTTGATCTGCGAGACCACCACGAACAGCGCCGTGGCCGCCACCGCCCAGCCGTAGTGCGGGAACACGTATTCATAGGCCGCCAGGTACATCTGGTTGGGGTCCACCGCGCGGTCGGGCGGCACCATGTGGGTGATGGCCAGGTAGGCCAGCAGCGCGCCGCCCAGCATCTTGAGCACGCCCAGCACCACCCAGCCCGGGCCGCCCGCCAGCACGCCCAGGCGCCAGCCCCAGCGGCGCCCCGGGGCGGAAGGCGGCATGAAGCGCAGGTAGTCGGCCTGCTCTCCCATCTGCGTGATGAGCGCAATGCCGACGGTGAGCGCCGCACCAAAGAGGGGCAGGCTGAATCCGGCGCCCGCGCCCGATTCCCCGCCGTAGTGCACCACCCCTGCGAATGCACCAGGATCGCGCACCCACACGAAGGCGAACGGCACCACCAGCATCACCAGCCAGAGCGGCTGCGTCCACACCTGCAGCCGCCCGATGGCCGAGACGCCGTGCGTGACCAGCGGGATCACCACGAGCGCGCAGACGAGGTAGCCCCAGCGCGGCGGAATGTCCAGCGCCAGCTCCAGCGCGTAGGCCATGACGGCCGCCTCCAGCGCGAAGAAGATGAAGGTGAAAGTGGCGTAAATGAGCGAGGTGACGGTGGAGCCGATGTAGCCGAAGCCCGCACCGCGCGTGAGCAGGTCCATGTCCACGCCGTGGCGCGCCGCATAGACGCTGATCGGCCAGCCCGCCAGGAAGATGATGAGCCCCGTCGCCACGATGGCCCAGAACGCGTTCGCCCAGCCGTACTGCACCAGCAGCGTGGCGCCCACCGCCTCCAGCACCAGGAACGAGGCCGCGCCGAACGCCGTGTTGGCCACGCGGAACGGCGACCAGCGCCGGAAGCGCTGCGGCGTGTAGCGCAGCGCGTAGTCCTCCATCGTCTCGGTGGCCACCCAGCCGTTGTAGTCGCGGCGCACCTTCACCACCTGCTGGGGGACGGCGCCCAGGGGGTCGGCGGTGGAGGTCGGTGCGGTGGCGGGCGGCATGGGGCACGCGCCGGGCTGCAGGTTCCATGCCACGCGGGCCGGTGCCGTTCGCCGTACGGCGTATGGACGGGCACAGCCCTTGCTGACTACCATGCGGCTTTCACGGGTCCGGGCGTGCGCCCGCTCCCTCCGCCTTCCTCCCGTTTTCCCAGCCCCGCCTGCGCCATGGAACTCACCCCCCGCGAAAAAGACAAGCTCCTGCTGTTCACCGCCGCCCTGCTCGCCGAGCGGCGCCGCGCGCGCGGGCTCAAGCTCAACTACCCGGAGGCCGTCGCCCTCATCAGCGCCGCTGTGCTGGAGGGCGCGCGCGACGGCAAGACCGTGGCCCAGCTCATGAGCGAAGGCCGCACCGTGCTCACGCGGGACGACGTCATGGAAGGCGTGCCCGAAATGATCGCGGACATCCAGGTCGAAGCCACCTTCCCCGACGGCAGCAAGCTCGTCACCGTGCACCAGCCCATCGTCTGACCCGATCCGCAGGTTTTGAGCAAAACCCCTCCATGCCGCCGGATCCATTGAAAAGATTGCTATGAAAAAAGAAGCAAACCACTCCCCTCGCTCCCGCTCCGCCACCGCGGCCCTGCTGCTGCTCGCCGCCCTGGCGCCCGCACTGGCCCTCGCCCATGGCGGCGACGGCATCGCCGCCCACGCGCACGGCGGGTTCCTGCAGGGCTTCGTGCACCCGTTCACGGGGCTGGACCACCTGGCCGCCATGCTGGCCGTGGGCGTCTGGAGCGCGCTCGCCGTGCGGCCCGTGTGGCTCGCTCCCGCGAGCTTCGTTGCGCTGTTGGCGGTGGGCGCCGCCGCCGGGTTCGCCGGGCTGGCGGTGCCGGGCGTGGAGCCCATGATCGCCGCCTCGCTGCTCGTGGTGGGCCTGCTGGTGGCCTGGCGGCGCGCGCTTCCGCTGGCACTGGCCGCCGGCACCGCGGGTGCGTTCGCGTTCTTCCACGGCGCGGCGCACGGCCAGGAGCTGGCCGGCAGCGGCCAGTGGCTGGCGCTGGCCGGCATGGTGGCCGCCACGGCCCTGCTGCATGGTGCGGGCATCGCGCTCGGCCGGGCGGTGCTGCAGCGCCACCGGGCGCTGTCGCTGATCGCGGGCGGCGGCACGGCCCTGCTGGGCGCCGCGTTGCTCGTGCGCCTGGCCTGAACGGCGCCCCCCACACGGCCTTTCCACCGATTTCCCAGGATCCCAGGACGCTGCATGACCCTCATCCCCGGCGAACTCCTCATCGACGACGGCGAGCACTCCCTGAACGTGGGCCGCCGCACGCTCACCCTGGTGGTGCGCAACACGGCCGACCGGCCCATCCAGGTAGGGTCGCACTACCACTTCGCGGAGACAAACGGCGCGCTCGACTTCGACCGCGCGGCCGCGCGCGGCATGCGCCTGCACATCGCGAGCGGCACGGCCGTGCGCTTCGAGCCGGGCCAGCAGCGCACGGTGCAACTGGTCGACCTGGCGGGCGAGCGCATCGTGCACGGCTTCCGCGCCCTGGTGCAAGGACCGCTGGGCGCCCCCGCCCCCGCACAGGACACCCCTGCCCCCGCCGGAGACCGCTGACCATGGCCACTGTCAACAAACGCGCCTATGCCGAGATGTTCGGCCCCACCGTGGGCGACCGCGTCCGCCTGGCCGACACGGGCCTCGTCGCCGAGGTCGAGGAGGACTACACCCTGCGTGCCGGCGCCTACGGCGAAGAGGTGAAGTTCGGCGGCGGCAAGACCATCCGCGACGGCATGGCGCAGAGCCAGCGCACGCGCCTCGAAGGCGCCATGGACACGGTGCTGACCAACGCGCTCATCATCGACCACTGGGGCATCGTGAAGGCCGACATCGGCCTGAAGGACGGCCGCATCGCCGCCATCGGCAAGGCCGGCAACCCCGACACGCAGCCGGGCGTGGAGATCGTCATCGGCCCGGGCACCGAGATCATCAGCTGCGAAGGGCAGATCGTGACCGCGGGCGGCATCGACAGCCACATCCACTTCATCTGCCCGCAGCAGATCGAGGAGGCGCTGGCCTCGGGCATCACCACCATGCTCGGGGGCGGCACCGGTCCGGCCACCGGCACGCTGGCCACCACCTGCACGCCCGGGCCCTGGCACATCGAACGCATGCTGCAGGCGGCCGATGCGTTCCCGATGAACATCGGCTTCCTCGGCAAGGGCAACGCCAGCCTGCCGGCCGCGCTGCACGAGCAGATCGAGGCCGGCGTGATCGGCCTGAAGCTGCACGAGGACTGGGGCACCACGCCCTCGGCCATCAGCAACTGCCTGGACGTGGCCGACGCCACCGACACGCAGGTGGCCATCCACTCCGACACGCTCAACGAGAGCGGCTTCGTCGAGAACACCATCGCCGCCGTGGCCGGCCGCGGCATCTGCGCCTTCCACACCGAAGGCGCGGGCGGCGGCCACGCGCCGGACATCCTGCGCGTGGTGGGCGAGGACAACTTCCTGCCCTCGTCCACCAACCCCACCATGCCCTACACGCGCAACACGCTCGACGAGCACGTGGACATGCTCATGGTGTGCCACCACCTCGACGCGGGCATCGCCGAAGACCTGGCTTTCGCGGAAAGCCGCATCCGCAAGGAGACCATCGCGGCCGAGGACATCCTGCACGACCTGGGCGCCATCAGCATGATGAGCAGCGACAGCCAGGCCATGGGCCGCGTGGGCGAGGTGATCCTGCGCACCTGGCAGACGGCCGACAAGATGAAGCAGCAGCGCGGCCCCCTGCCCGAGGACAGCGCGCGCAACGACAACCGGCGCATCCTGCGCTATGTGGCCAAGTACACGATCAACCCGGCCATCGCCCACGGGATCAGCCACGACGTGGGCAGCCTCGAGGTGGGCAAGTGGGCCGACATCGTCATCTGGAAGCCGGCGTTCTTCGGCGTCAAGCCCGCGCTGGTGCTCAAGGGTGGCTGCATCGCGCTCGCGGCGATGGGCGACCCCAACGCCTCCATCCCCACGCCGCAGCCCGTGCACTACCGGCCCATGTTCGGCGCGTTCGGCGGCGCGGCGGCGCGCTCGTCGCTCACCTTCGTCTCGCAGGCGGGGCTGGCCGCGGGCGTGGGCGAGCGCTTCGGTCTGGCCAAGCCGCTCAGCGCCGTGCGCGGCATCCGCGGCGTGCGCAAGCAGCACATGGTGCACAACGCCTACACCCCGCGCATGGAGATCGACGCGCAGACCTACACCGTGCGCGCGGACGGACAATTGCTGACCTGCGAGCCGGCCACGCGGCTGCCGCTCGCGCAGCGCTACTTCCTCTTCTGACCCCTCTTCCCTGCCGCCTTCCGATGCTCCAGGTCTCCAAACTGCTTCCCCAGGGCCAGGGCCTCGCGCCCGTCCTGGCCCGCCGTGCCGCCACCGTCGAACTCGACTGGGACGTGCGCCAGAAAAGCCGCTTCGCCGCCACCGACTCCACCGGGCGCGCGCTCGGCGTGTTCCTGCCGCGCGGCACCGTCGTGCGCGGCGGCGACGTGCTGGTGGCCGAGGACGGCACCCTGCTGCGCGTGGTCGCCGCACCGCAGCCCGTGCTGCGCATCACGCCCTGCAGCCAGCACGGCAGCGCCTTCGACCTGACGCGCGCCGCCTACCACCTGGGCAACCGCCATGTCCCCATCGAACTGCGCCCCGACCACCTGCAGATCGAGCCCGACCACGTGCTGGCCGACATGCTGCGCGCCATGCACCTCACCGTGACCGCGCAGCAGGCCGCGTTCGAGCCCGAGGGCGGCGCCTATGCGGCGGGCCACGGCCACGGCCATGCGCACGATCACGATCACGATCACGATCACGATCACGATCACGATCACGATCACGATCACGGCCATGGTCATGCGCATGCCCACGGACACAACCATGCGCATGGCGCCCACGGCCACTGAGCGCCCATGGGGCACGACGCACCCGCTCCCCTGCCCCCGCTGCCGGCCGCCAGCCTGCTGCAGCTGATCTGGCTCGCCTCGCCCGCGCTGCCCGTGGGCGGCTTCTCGTACTCCGAAGGCCTGGAGATCGCCGTCGAACGCGCGGGCGTCACCACCGAGGCGGCCGCCGCCGAATGGCTGCAGGAGCAGTTGCACCTCACCCAGGCACGCGGCGACATGGCCGCCGTGCACCAGGCCCTGGCCGCGTGGCGGGCCGGCGACGCGCAGCGCGTGCGCGCACTCAACGACTGGGTGCGGCACACCCGCGAAACCAGCGAACTGCGCCTGCAGACCGAACAGATGGGCCGCTCCCTGGCCGACTGGCTGCGCAACCAGTACCAGCACGCAGGGGATGCGGAGGCGCTGGCGGACGTCGCCCGGCTCGCCGCCCTGCCCCCCACCTATCCCGTGGCCTTCGCGCTGGCTGCGGCGCGCACCGAAGCCCGGTCCGAAGACGTGCTGCTGGCCTATGCCTTCGGCTGGGCCGAGAACATGGTGCAGGCCGCCCTCAAGGCCGTGCCCCTCGGCCAGAGCGCGGGCCAGCGCATCCTTGCGCAGCTCGCCAGCGCCCTGCCCCGGGCCGTGGCCCACGCCATCCAGTTGCCGGACGCCGACCGCCAGGCGTTCTCCCCCATGCTGGCCGTGCTCTCGGCGCAGCACGAAACCCAATACTCCCGCCTCTTCCGCTCATGAACACGCCCCACGCACCCCAGGCCGGCACCGGCCACCCCTCCGCGCTGCACCACGTTCCCCGCCGCACCAAGCGCCTGCCCCCGCTGCGCGTGGGCATCGGCGGCCCGGTCGGCTCCGGCAAGACCACCATCCTGGAAATGCTCTGCAAGGCGATGCGCGACCAATACGACCTCGTCGCCATCACCAACGACATCTACACCAAGGAAGACCAGCGCCTGCTCACCGTCAGCGGCGCCCTGCCCCCCGAACGCATCATGGGCGTGGAAACCGGCGGTTGCCCCCACACCGCCATCCGCGAAGACTGCTCCATCAACCTCGAAGCCATCGACCGCATGCTGGACCAGTACCCGGATGCGGACATCGTCTTCGTCGAAAGCGGCGGCGACAACCTGGCCGCCACCTTCAGCCCCGAACTGAGCGACCTCACGCTCTACGTGATCGACGTCGCCGCCGGCGAGAAAATCCCCCGCAAGGGCGGCCCCGGCATCACCAAGAGCGACCTCTTCGTCATCAACAAGACCGACCTCGCGCCGTACGTGGGCGCCGACCTTGGCGTAATGGAAGCCGACACCCGCCGCATGCGCGGCGCGAAACCCTTCGTGATGACCAACCTCAAGACCCTGCAGGGCCTCGACGAGGTCGTGGCCTTCATCGAACGCCAGGGCCTGCTGCAGGCGGGCTGACCGGCCGGGAGGCCTTGGCGGGCCGCTAGAATGCGGGTCGGTTTTGCGGAGACTTGGGTGAGTGGTTTAAACCAGCAGTCTTGAAAACTGCCGACGGGCAACCGTCCGTGAGTTCGAATCTCACAGTCTCCGCCACTCCACAAAAATCAAGCGCCCATCAGGCGCTTTTTTTACGTCTTTCCCTTGGATAGGCCCCTTACAAAACAACGTGTTGCACCCTATTATCTGTTGTTATTCACAGTATTATCTCAGCCAGCGTTCAACCGTCTTTCACGCGCAATCCAAAACTTTTTGGCCGATAGGTGGGCCCATAGATTCCGATGCCAAAACGAATTCTGGAAAAGACAGCCCTGGAAGTTTCGAGGCTACGTGATGACGGGGTGTACGCGGTAGGCGGCGCATCGGGCTTGCACCTGCAGATCATCGGAGGCTCGCGGGTGTGGGTCTTCCGTTACCGATTTATGGCCCAGCGCCGCCGGATGGGCCTTGGCAGCTACCCGGGTGTCAGCTTGGCAGCAGCCCGTGAGGCGGCACGGCAGGCCATTGCTTTGCGCGATGCGGGGACCGACCCCCTACAGGCCCGCGCCGCAGAACGCGAGGCAGCGCGGCTTGCTGTCGCCCAGCGGCTGGAATTTGACGTGGCTGCGGAGTCGTTCATCCGCGAGCACGAAAGCACGTGGCGCAACCTCAAGCACGTGCAGCAGTGGCGCAACACGCTCGCGCAGTACGCTTCACCTCATTTCGGCGCTGTTCCGGTATCCGACATTGACCAGGCGTTGGTGTTGCGCGCGTTGTCGCCGATCTGGAAGACCAAGACAGAGACGGCTTCGCGCTTGCGCGGCCGCATCGAACAGGTGCTGGACTGGGCAACGGCTCACGGACACCGCAGCGGTCCCAACCCAGCACGGTGGCGCGGGCAACTGGAACACATCCTCGCAGACCCGGACAAGGTCGCGCCGGTGAAGCACCATCCCGCCGTGGCGGTCGCTTCCCTTCCCCGCGCATACAGGCTGATCTCCGCTGTCGATGGGCAGAGCGCCCGCGCGCTGTGCTTCTTGATCTTGACCGCCGCACGCTCTGGCGAGGTACGCGGGTGCAGTTGGTCCGAAGTGGATCTGGAAGCCGGGCTGTGGATCGTTCCGGCCGAGCGTATGAAGGGGAAAAAAGAGCACCGCGTCCCGCTGTCGCGGCAGACCGTGGCGCTGCTCAAGGCCCAGCCGCGGCTACCTGATGTGGACTACGTTTTTCCGTCCAACAGGCGCGGGCCGCTGTCGGATATGGCTCTCACACAACTCATGCGCCGGCACGACTTCGAGGCCGTGCCGCATGGCTTCCGTTCCACGTTCCGCGACTGGGCAGGCGAGAAGACCCACCACCCGCGCGATGCAGTGGAGCTGTGCCTGGCGCACAGCATCGACACGAAGACAGAGGCAGCCTACCGCCGCGGCGACATGATGGAAAAGCGAGCAGCCATCATGCAGGATTGGGCCGATTACGCGCTGTCCGCGCCGGCCTCTTCGGCTTGATCTGTCGCGAGGTTGGTCCAGGCCTTCGGCTGGGCCTGCAGCCATTCCACCACCTCGGCTACCAGCCAGCGGATTTTCGTCGGGCCGATCTTTCGAGGGTGGGGGAACGCGCGCTTGTCGATGAGCGCGCGCAGCGTGTTTTCTACGATGTCCAGCTCTTCCAGGAGCTGTTCTTTCGAAAGCGTGAGCGCCATGATGGTCATTCGCACAGGCCGTAGGCCGAGCTGCAGGAGGTGGGCTCATCCAGCGTGGCCAGCAGGTCGAACTGCCGGCCGCCGCGGGTGGTTTTCGCCCACTCGATCCGGGCCCACACGTTGAGATCGGCGAACACCTGCCGGCGATCCTGCGCCGCGTGGGCATCGGTCATGAAGGTGGAATAGCCGCGCTTCGAGCACATGCCCACGATGCGCTCCCATTCGCTGATGCGCTCAGGATGCTCGGGGAAGCGCACCGCGATCTGCCGCAGTTCCGCCTTGTTGACGTTGATGCAGGGCATGCAGCCGACGCGGGACATTCCTTGCAGATAGAGCGGGTTCGGCTCGATGCCGGCGACCTTGGCGAGGGCGAACACCTGGGCTGCGGTCCACTCCACGATGGGGCGGAACTGCCAGTACCGTGACGCGACGCGCTCGGCCTTCTTCGCGTGCCGGCGGTTCTCGGATTCGTCGCGTCGGACGCCCTGCCAGCTGATGACCTTGTGGCCGGCCTCCAGCAGATCGAGGTGGAAGCCCACGGCCATGTTTCGTTTCAGTTCTTGCGTGCAGAACTGGGCGAGGCGCGAGGGGAATCTGCCCTTCCACATGCAAAGGTCCAGAAACGGATTGCCGCTCGGGTACATCACGGACAGCGCGCGGCGCTTAGCCTTGTTCGTCCAGCGGACCTTTCGGCCGCCGTCCCACCCCCAGGCCTGGCGCGGCTGCACTTCGCCTGTGGGCTCGCCCGCCTCATCCAGCACCGGGAACAGGCGCACAGCGCCGCTTCGGTCGCGCAGGTAGACGGGATTTCCGTGGCGGTCGGTCTTCGGCACCTTGCGGTATTCGCGGCCCGTGCGCACGTCGCGCGCGATGAACACGCGCTTCGCGGCGAGCTGCTCTGTGAAGTCCGCGCGCAGGACGTGGATGGTGATGCCCAGCGTTCCTTCGAGATACCGGAGGTAGGCGTATGTGGCGTCGTGCTCGTTTCCGGTGTCGCAGAAGATGGGCAGCACGCTCCCGGCCGGGCACTTCGCCAGCGCCAGCAGCAGGGTGGCGAGGGAGTCTTTGCCACCGGATACCGACACGACGTGCAGCACGCCCGGCAGGGATTGGGGAGCAGTCACAGCGGGTTTCCTTCAAACTGCGGCACGCCGCACAAGTTCGACAAGTGCCACTGCAGCCTGCAGCGGTACGACGCCATTTCCGCCCTGGCGCAACTGGTGAGCGCGGGATTCGTCCACCAGATAGGCCATCCCATCAGCCAGCAGACAAACGCCGGGTTCAACCGCCGGGGCAAGGTCCGGCCGGTGGGCGACAACGGCCGGCCATCGAGGGTCGATAGGACCGGGTGCGAAAAGTGGTGTTCCACGTAGTTCGGCAACTGCTCGCCGCCCGAGTGGTTGCGGCTGGCCTGGCTGGCTTCGCTGTTCGGCGTGCGGTAGTCCCGGCTGGCCGGGGTGGGCCACTGCTCGCTCGCATCCTTGAGCCCGGGGCGCTCCGCTCGGTCGCTGTCGTTGCCGCAGCTCGCCATACTCGCGCGAGGCGTCGGCCACTTCTGCGCTTGGCCCGTCAGCGTCAGCCGCTCCTGGCCCTGGATACCTCGATCGCGCGTGTATTCGTTGCCCTGGCTGTTGGACACGCTCGGCGTCATCCAGAAGCTGGGACGGTCGGTGTTCTCCGCGAACTCCACCGCCGCAACCGTCAGGGGCATTCCCGCCCCATTGCCGTTCCCGTGCTTGGCTTTCAGCTTCGCCGCTCTCGCGTGCCACGTTTCCGGGGTTTCCCCGTCGTTCGCCACGGATGCGGCAGGTGTCGGCCATGCGCCACGCGAGGCAGAACCAACGTGCGCGCCCGTGGCTGGCGCCCACGTCGGACGCGGAAAGAGTGATCCATTCCGCGTTCCACCCGCGGTCGGCCAGTTCTCCCACGACGCGGGCGGCGGCGCGCTCTTCGAGCGTTCCTTCGGCTTCGTCCACAGCGGTGGCGGTGGCAGTAGCGATGGCGCTGACGTTCTCCAGAAAGAGGCCTGACGCGTCGCAAGAGTCGGCGATGTCGAGGATGTCGAAGAAGAGCCCGGAGCGCTTGCCATCCAGGCCGGCGCGGCGGCCGGCGATGCTGATGTCCTGGCACGGGAAGCCCGCAACGAGGAAATCCACGCATCCGCGCCACGCTGCGCCGTCGAAGGTGAGCAGGTCAGACCAGATAGGCGCCGAATCAAGGGCTCCCGCCTCCATAAGGCGGGCAAGCTGCGCGGCTGCAGGAGCTTCCCGCTCCACGTAGCAAACGGTGCGGTGCTCGATGCCGAGTAGCTCGAATCCGGCGCGGACGCCTTCTCCGAGCATGCCGACGCCGGCACAGAGTTCGATGGAATGTAGAGCCACATCACGCCACCTTTCCCGAGGCGGCGAGCAGTGCGCGCAGTTGGTCCGCACGGATGACCACCGGCAGGCTGTTCACCATCGACTCCAGATGGTCTTCGCCGTCGTCCTGCCCGTACCAGACATCACCGTCCTGGTGCTCTTGCATGGTCTGCATGCGCTGGCGGTAGAAGTACCGCTCGCGCTCCATCGCCTCGGCATGCGACTTCCACCCAGGGCCGTCATCGGGCATCAGTTGCATGCGACCATGGCCAGCGGAGGCGAGCGCGGCTCGCAGCAGCTCCAAATCGCGCGGGCCGCCGACCCATCGCGCGGTGTGGCCGCACGGGTGCGACTCTGCCCAGCCGCATGGGCTTACGCCTTCCGGAATTTCCTCGAACCGGCCATCGGGGTTGAAGACACCGAACCGCGCTTTCTCGAAAGCGCTCAGATCCACCGCCAGGATGTTCTGGGCCCAGTGCTGCGGATCTGCCGGCACCGCAACGATGGCCTGCACGCGGTCCACGAACGAGTGGAATGGCGCGAACACTTCCGGCGGCGCTGTCTCGATGGGAGGCGGCGTCATTCCCGTCAGCGTGCCGATGAAGTCGATTGCGACTTGCAGCAGGGCGTCGCGCTGTGCGGCCAGGGCCGGGGTGGTGGTTCCTGGCGTAGTCATGCCGCACCGCCTTTCAGCAGCTCGCGGGCGGCGGCGTGTTGCCGGTCCGGGATGAGCGCGACCACGGGTGGGCGTTTGCGCTTCGGCTCCCGCCTGTTCGCCGGCCGCTGGGCCTTCGCCTTGTCTTCGATGAATTTTTTCCGGCGGTCCGACAAGACCTGATTCCACGCATCGCCGTACGACTGCACGCGCGTGCGATATGCGTGCATGGCTTGGGCCATGCTGCTGCCGGATGCCATCCTCGCACCGCATACAGCGTCGGTGACGGTCCAATCGTCGTCGCAGAACCGACGGAACTTCTTCCCGGGAAGCACCGAGCGATGGAGCACGGCGCCGCATGCCAGCGTCCACCCTGGCACAGGCACTTCGCCGTGAATCCGGCAATCGCACCGGACCACCGTGCGACGGCGGGCCCGGTCCTGCGGTTGCCGGGCGTGCATCACTTGCAGACCCAGGCCGGTGGCCAGCGTGTGTTCCACAAGGGCCCCGCGCGAGCTCTGCCAGCCGGGCAGCATGTAGACGGCATCGCACGTGACCAAGCGGGCGATGTCCATGCGCATGCAGTCCAACCACTGCGCCGCAGGGTCTGCGTTGATTTCGGCGGGGTTCTCGACGTGGTGGCCTTCGGCGCGCAGGGTGGCGGCGGCCGCGTGGAAGGCGGGGAAGTTCAGCTGCGGGATGCCCGTCATCGGGCCGGCGACGTAGATACGCATGGCGTGTTCCTCCTGTTGGTCAGCGGTACACCCGGCGGCCCGAAATCAGGCTGGGGTGGTTGTCGTCCCGGCTGCGGTGGCGCAGCTCCGGGCACGTGTAGATGCCGTCCGTTTTCCATGACATTTGCGGCGGCTGCGCGACGCCGTAGGGGCCGCTGTAGCTCACGCGCTCCGCGGCGCGGATCTGTGCCCATTTCTCGGCGCCCACTGGATGGCCCAGGGCGGCGGGCTTGCTCTTGATGGCCATGCTCAGGCCTCCACGCGGTCGGCGCGCAGCACGGCTTTGCCGCTGACAAGGTGCGCCCGGTGCTGTGCCTGCTCGGCGTTGGCGGCCTTCACGCGGATCGTCGGCAGCAGGCCTTCGTCCGCGAGGTCTTCCACGTCATCGGGATGCACGGACCCGGGCACGAGGTGCACGCGGTAGCTGTGCAGGGCCTGGACGTGCGGGACGGGTTGCGGTGCCGGCGGCACCGGCATGGGCTTGGCGTGGTACTTCTCCACGTAGCGGCTGGTCGGGTTCTGGTTCACGGTTTCTCTCTCGGGTGGTGGGAGGGTGGTAGGTCAGGCGACCAGCTGCAGCTGGGCCTGTTGAGGGTTGGCGGCCGGTGCCGGGTCGGCCCGGCGGCGGCGGCGCGCGGGCTTCGCGGCTTCGGCCAGGCGTTGGCGTTCGGCTTCGAAGACGGCGCGGAGGTGGTTGGGCGTGGTGCCGCTCGCCGGCACGTAGTCGCCGGCTGCGCGGCGCTGGAAGCAATGCACGCGCGGGTCGGTGCGGGTGGCGTTCATGGGGTGGCGCTCCTT
Source organism: Paracidovorax konjaci (assembly GCF_900112675.1). Lineage (GTDB taxonomy): Bacteria > Pseudomonadota > Gammaproteobacteria > Burkholderiales > Burkholderiaceae_C > Paracidovorax > Paracidovorax konjaci. The sequence goes on from NZ_FOMQ01000014.1 coordinate 50,758, forward strand.
TCGGTGGTGGTGGTCGGGAAGAGGTCTGCGCGCGTGTAGCGCAAGGTGGTGAGGGCGGTGAGCAGGTCGGCGAGCAGGTCGGGCGGTGTGGCCATCACGTCGGCCTTCATGGCGGCGCGGGCTTCGGGCCCGTCGCCCATGTCGTCGCAGCGGCGGCGGGCGGCCTGGAGCACCATCGAGCGCAGCGACGTGAGCTTTTGGCCCTCCGCGCCCATGCCGCGGCGCGCCTGGCTGGCGGTGGTGCGTGTGAATGCCTGTTTTTTCATCAGTCCCACCTTCCGAAGGCGGGCGCGGCGCGCATGGCCCGGAACTGCTGGACGACTTCGGGGGTCGCCCAATCGCTCATTTCGTGGTCGCCGCGGCCGAAAGCGGCCCGGGGAAGCTCGTGCGTGATGCGGGCCGTACAGTTATTGAAACCAGTCCAAGCGCGCGGCAGAGCCGCGCGGGCGGGGGCCTCCACGCGCGCCGGCTGGGCTGCATCGGCCGCGTGCTCGGACGTGTCCTCGCCGAGAACCGGGGACCACACGATGCGGCGGGACATCAGCCACCGGCCGCACATGCGGCCCTGCTGGGCCTTGAGGCCGACGATGCGGCCCACGGTGACGGGCTCGGCGTATTTGTTGACCTGGCCATCCTCTGCGGTGCGGTGCGCGGTGCGCAGGTGCCAGCGGTCGCGGCGCAGTGCGTGGCCACCCATCGATTCCATGAAGATGCGCCAGTCCGCCCGAATGTTTCCGCGGCGGTGGCATGCGTGGAAGGCGCGGACGGTGGCCCGGTCGCCTTCGCGCGCGAACAGTTCCAGTTGGTCGGGGGTGACGCGGCGCAGCTCGCGCCACACCGTTATGCTGGGCATGCCGATGGTCTGGAACTGGCGGATGCCCCAGGTGGCCGCCCATGCGTCCACGCGGCGGAAGCCCACGCCGGTTTCCTTCACGTCGGGCTTTCCGGGCTTGCTGTCCGCGCCGAAGTCCAGGCTGATCTGCTGACCGTCCACCACGTCGCGGTGCTCGGCGAGGGCGAGGTGGCCGACGCTCTTGGCGATGTACTTGGCGACGTAGCCGGCCGCGCCGCCGGCCGTCATGCGCTTGATGTTGACGCGGTTGGCCACCGCGCCGCGTTCGCCGCCGTCGTCGCTCAGCCAGTAGTGGCGAATGCGTTCCTCGATCGCCTGCGCGCCGGCCTCGTCTTCGGCCCAAATGAGGGCATGCCAGTGGGGCGTGGCGTCGTGGTGCGGCTCTGCGACGCGCAGGCCGTACATGCGCACGCCGCGGCGGGCCAGGGCAGCGCGGGTCTTGCCCCACATGTCGCGCAGCCACAGCTGGCCGTCGCGCGGCGTGCTGCCGTCGTGGTTGCGGTTGGGGAACGGCCGACCGCCGCTGCCCAGCTTCATGGCGTGGTACCGGCTGGGCAATGTGAGCGTGACGAACAGGCCGACATGGCCGCGCGAGTCCGCATATTCCTCGGCGCCGCGGATGCGCGTCATCAGCTCGCCGCCGCGGATGATCGGGTTTGCGGTTCCCAGCTCTGCGAGGTCGCGCAGCGTGTAGACCTGGCCGGCCTCATTGCGATAGAGCGTGCGGCCGAGGGCTTCGGCGTTGCGCTTGATCTGCGCTTCCCGGCGCAGCAGGCCGTCGCCGCTGATGTAGCCGCCTGCGGCCTTGTGCACGAGGCCCAGGCCCACGGCGCCAGCTTCCACGACGCGCGCGACGTGCACGCGCAGCCGGCGGCGCCACCACGCGGCATCCTGCGCGCGCAGGATGGCGGGCAGTCCCTGAATGGGCTTGTCTTCGGTGATGCCGGCGCAGCGCACCAGCATGCGGATGGAGTCAACGCGGGCCGCGAGATCGTCGCCGCGGCCGATGGCCAGGGCGTCGAGTTCTTCGGCTTCGGCGGCCAGCTTCTTGGCCATGGCGCATATGTCGGCGTCCGGCAGATTCCAGAGCGAGGCGGCGCCGTAGGCGTCTTCGAAATCGGCGATGGACTGCATCAAGTCCCACGCCACCGCCCAATCCGGCGGGCTGGCCAGATACTCTTCCGGCGACTGCGGCGCGGTGGGTGTCGACTGCGGCGCGAAGCGGGAGCGGACCGCCGCCTGCCAGCTGGCGGGCGCGCACTTGATGACCCGTTCCATGTGGCACCCCGCGGCGTACAGGGTGGGCTTGTTTTTCTCCCAATCCGCCAGGCTGGCATTGGGTAGCTTGCGCAGGATGCGGGCCATGGCCTAGACCTTCGCCGCCAGGGCGACGAGGGCGCCCAAATGCTTCTTCGCGGAGCGCACGACGCCGCGCAGCTCGTCGCGCTCGGGCGGCGGCATTTCGAGCCAATCGCGTTCGGCGAGGTCGCCAAGGTTGTCGTGGTCCTGTCCGATGCCGGCAATCAGCAGCAGCGCCATGCGCCAGTTCATCGGCAGGCGACGCCATTCGCGGGAAGCCGAATCGTTGAACCGGCCTCGGGTGGCGAGCGAAACGAACTCGTCGCGCAGCGACATGAGGCGGTCCAATTCGTCATCCTTCACGGTGCTGCTCGGCTCGGGCTGGGGCTGGTCGCTCATGCACCACCCAGGCGACGAAGGCCGAAGCCGCGCACGTCGAGCTGCTGGCACAGGTCAAATGCCCGCTCCCATGCGGCGGCCATGTCCTGCGCCTGCACTGGCTGCATGCGCAGGCCCGCAGGCGTGCGGTAGGTCATTGCGTACACGCTCATGCGGGCAGCCTCCAGCCGCTCGATTCGATGAACTCCAGCAGCCTGGGCCACACGCCCGCGAGTTCGGCCATTTCGCTGGCGGTGGCGTGCCCGGCCCATTCGCGCGCCACGGCGGCGGCGATGCAGTCCAGGCGCTCGGAGATTTCAGGGTCTTCGGCTGCGAGGCACAGCGCGCGCAGGGCGAAGGCTTCGCCGTTGGTGAGCCGCAGCGGCTGGCCGTTGGCGGCCGGCAGTGCGTGGCGGATGGGGCGACATGCGGCGGTGCTCACGCGACACCCCACATCGAGGTGACAAGGGCCCCAAGAGCAATGAGGCCCAGCGCTGCGGCCAGCCACATCAACGGCTCGGCGTTGGCCGCCATGCCAGCGTTGCCCAGCACGAAGGAAACGAGGAAGACGCGGTAGGCGATCAGGCGCACGGCGTCGCCTCCACCAGATAGCCGCCGAACCGCACGGTCGGCACCTTGTCCAGGGCCGCCCGGCGGCACTTGCCCTTCAGGTCCCATTTGTGCGCCATATGCTCGAAGCGCATCCCGAAGTCCGAACGGCTGTAGATGTGGTTCAGCCACGCATGCACCTCCATCTGTGCCCGCGCGTCGAACTCCAGCAAGGCCAGGGCACGCCGCAGGTTCGACGCGTCCAACAGGCGCAGGTCGGTGAGGTCGAATTCGAATCGGTCGCCGTTGTAGAGGCCGAGCAGCAGGCGTGCTGCCACGCGTGCCCCGCTGTGGCTTTCCGTCGTGGCCAGGATGAAGAAATGCACCAGCGCCTCGATGGGGTCGCCGAGGGTGCGGGCTGTCTTTTCGGTCGCGGTGGGTGCAGTCATGGCCGTCCTTCCGGTTTTTGGGCGTGAGAAAGTCCGCAGCGCCTGAAAACAGGCTCTGTCGGGGAGGGGAACAGGGTTGGGTGGCCGCTGCTATTCAGCGGCTCAGGGGCGGCGCGCTACGACGTGCCGCGGGGCCCGGCGAAGAGGTCGCCTGTGGTGGGCGCGGTGTATTGCGGCTGATGGGCCGATTCGGCGGCGTGATCGAGGACGATGCGCACCATTTCGCGGTTCACATGCGAGGACAGCGGGATGTTGACGGCTGGATCTGGCGTGGCGCTCGGGCTCAGGGTGCGCAGCACTTCGGTGGCGGCGACGAAGGTGTGGCCGCACTCGACATTCGTGCACGCGTAGATCAGTTCGCGCATCGTCTTGCTGACCACCCGGCTGGTGCGGATTTCTGCCTGCGCATCGCAGTGGGGGCACGCCATGCGGGTGCCTTCGTTTTTCAGCTTTCGGCCCTGATGGCTGGTGCGCTGGCGCGCGGCACGCGCATCGTGCGCGGCGTTGGCTTCTGTGTTCATCACGACCCGTACCCCCGGTGTGTTCTCTTGGCGCTTTTGAGCGGCTCTGGAGCTGCTATTTGCGGCGCGCTACTGCTGCACCGTTGCCGATTCGCCGGCCGGCTGGTGCTCTGCTCGGTAGACGGCGAGGCCCATCAGATAGACGCGTCGCAGGAAATTGGCGGTGGGCCGTTCGTCGGCTGCGGCCATCGCCCGGGCCTCATCCATCTCTGCCTGAGACAGGCGCATACCCGCGAGGATCATGGTTTTGCGCTGCTCTTGCGCGGCCGGCGGCTCCAGGTTGCCCGCGCGGCGGTTGGCGGCCACGAGGGCCTGAAAACTCTGTCCTGTGGCCATCATTGGCTCCCTTCGCGCCCTGGCGCCTGCGTGTTGTCGATGGCCAGTTTTGGGCCTGGCCGGATGCCCGTCATCCGATAAACGGTGTCGTCGATGGCGGCGCTAATGAGCCGCTCCAGCACTGCCGTGGTGCTCGGCAAGCCGTGGGCCTGCCGCAGCACTTCCAGCCGCTCTTGCAGCTCGGCGGACACTTCCACCGTTCGTTCTTTCGTCCGCATTGCGCATGGCTTTCGCGGTCAGCGGTTTGCGGAAATGGACGCGTTGCTGCGCTGGGCCGTGTTCGGCGCCGTGCACAAGGCCTGCAGCTCTTCTTCGGCCTTACGAATGGCCATGCTCTCGATGAGCGTGGCTTTCTGCATGCCCAGGCGATCGGCCAGCACGGAAATCAGCGCGTCGTCAGCCGCCTTAAAGCGCACGGTGTGGCGGATGTTTCGACGGTGCTCCGGGTTGTCGTAGGCCATGGGCGTGCTCCTGCCATAAGTGGCGCGTGTACCATCTTGTTAGACGGCGTAATGTTTGGATGACTTGCGCCGCATTGTTGTATGCATACGCATACCTGTCAAGCGACTTGTTATGCAATCGAATAATTTTTCGGCACGACTGAGAGAAGAGCGCGAACGCATCGGCCTGTCTCAGGCGGCTTTGGCAGAGGCCGGGGGGGTGAAGAAGTTGGCGCAGCACACATACGAAAAGGGGGATCGCTCGCCGTCGTCCGACTACCTGTTGCGGGTCGCGGACGCCGGGGTAGACGTGTCCTACCTGTTCACGGGTTCACGCTCGCTGACAGGGCCCACGCCACCGCCTGCGAGCGACGAAGACGCCATTTCACTGCCGCTGCTCAGCGCCACCGGCAGCATGGGCCCTGGCACCGACTTCACGCCTGAAGACGTCATCCTCGGCCGCGTGCCCGTCTCGCGCCACTGGCTGTCAGTGAATCTTCCGCGCAGCCGTCCCGAGGCGCTGCAGCTGGTGCATGCCTACGGCGATTCCATGGGCGATACGCTGCGGTCCGGCGATTTCGCTATCGTTGACACGGACTACACGGTGGCGGACGTGAGCGGTGTGTACGTGCTGCAGGCCAACGGGCAGCTATACATCAAGCGCGTTTCTCGGCTGCTGGATGGGCGGCACGAAATCACCAGCGACAACCCGAACGTTCGCACCGTGGAAGTGCTCGATGGATCGCAGCCCGTGCGGATCTGCGGTCGGGTGGTGTTCGGGTGGAATGGGCGTCGGTTCTGACAACTACAAGTTTTTCAACAGCGCGCAGCGCAGATAGTGGAGGGAAGTACCGTGAAAAAGCTCTTGAAATGGATTGGCCTGCTGTTCGTCGGCCTAGTGGTGCTGGGCGGGATCATCGAAGCGACGAAATCACCTGAGCAGAAGGCGGCCGATCAGGCGGCGCGAGAGCAGCAGAAGGCATCGAAAGCCCAGGCCCAAGCCGAGCAGGCGCGCCAAGAGGTGGCCAGCCTGCCGACCGTGACCGCCAGTGAAATCGTGGCGGCCTATGAGGGCAACACCGTGGCGGCGGACCAGCGCTTCAAGGGCAAGAAGTTCAAGGTGTCGGGCACGGTAAGCGACATCAATACCGACATGTTCGGCAATCCGTATTTGGTGCTGCGTTCCAGCGGCAACCCATTCACTCAGCCGCATTTTTCATTCGATGAGGCGGCCGGCGCCGAGCTGGCAAAGGTGACCAAGGGCGCGAAGGTATCGATGGTTTGTACCGGCAAGGGCGATGTGGCGAAAACGCCCATGGCCGGCGCTTGCGCTCTGCTTTGACGACCTGGATTTTTCAACCACGACGAGAGGGCTTCATAGTCATGAGCAAAGATCACAAGAAAACACCACCGCCGCCGCCACCACCACCGCCACCACCGCCACCACCCACCCGGCATAGGGAGATAAAGGACTCCGGTGAATATGTGACACGGAACATCGGCGCGCCCCCCCCGCCGCCCGCTCCCAGTCGTAACAAGTGAATGTGGAGGCTGTTCGCAGATTTAGCGCTGGCTGCGATTTGCTGACGGCCGCCCATACTCAGTTCTATGAACACCACTTCTGTAGAACCGAAGGGCTGCGATCCGAGCGAAGCCGTTTGGGATCGCATCTGGGCGTGCCGCTGGGAGCTGTTGAACTGGGCGCGCATCACCTACCGCTACCACCGCAAACGTCAGAAGTTCTTCGACATGGCCGATAAGCTCACGCAGGTTGCGGCCGTGACGGGCGGCGTTGCCGTACTTGGAAAGACGCTGGGCGAGTATCTGCCCTGGATCGGTGGCGGAATCTCGCTAGTCGGCTTGTTTGCGCTGGTTTTTGGCTACAGCGACAAGCGCCAGTGCCATAAGGAAATCGCGGAGCGCGCCAACCGACTCACAGGCGACATATGCAGCCTGTCCATCAATGCCCTCGATGAAAAGCAGATCAGCGTGTGGGAACGCGTCCGCGCCGAGATTGATCTGAGCGAGCCGCCGAACCTTAAGACGCTGGTGCAGAAGTGCGAGTGGGAACAGGCTGTAGCGGACGGCCACCCGAACCACACGAAGGAGCCGCGCTGGTGGCAGCAGGCTCACATGCACTTCTTCTAATGCACGGGTTGCCTAATTTTTCGTTGGCCACTAACCGACATGAGAAGGCCAGGAGGTACTTAGCACGGGGCCAAATTTTGATTTTGGTCCTTAATGGCGGTATTAAGCGAACGCCGGCTCTCGTACTTCAATAACCAACTCGCTGCCTAGAGCCGAAAAAGCTGCACCGATAGTGTCGATTTTGGTTGCGTGCCGCAAGTCCATGAGGCGCGTTACTTCCTGCGGTTTGACGTGCATCCTTCGAGCCAAGTCGGCCGGTCTGACTCTGCGCTCGTGCATTAACGCAAGTAGTTCAACTTTGGCGCACAGAGATGGAGGCAAGGCAATTAAATGCTCGCCATCCTTTGCTGCGCTTGGAGATGGAACAGTCCTTTGATCTTCAAAATAGAATTCAAGCGCGGTAACCAGTGCATCGAGCGCTGCCACCCGCGCATCTGCAATTGAATCTGCTTGACTGATTGCCTCAGGTATATCTCGGAAGGTGATGGTGTATCCGCCATCGTCCTGCATTTCAAACTGGGCTGGATATTTCATAGTGAAGTTTCTTTAAATAGTCGAAATTCTTCGACTGGAGGTCGTTGAACTCAGTGTGTCACTGGGATGCAGGTAGCCCCTTCGGGCCACCTGCTTATTCCATTCCCAGTTGCGTCAGGATGGCTTTCCGGGTGCCTTCCTTCAGCTCTTGCGATGGGTGCCTTGGCAATGTTGATCGTTTGCCATCTTTGTATAGCTTCCAGTGCTTGGTGCCGTTTGTGACCTTTACGCCCTGCGCTTCTAACCATCGTTTGAACTCACTGATCTTCATCTACCCCCCAAGTTGTTGCGATAGGCGAATTATACACATTTTTGCCTATGATGCAATCATTTTTGTTTATGAACTCGCTGTTCCATGAAGACCCCTGTTCCGGCCAGGGTAGGACTCCTGCCAAGCGCCGAGATCGATCTAAGCGATCTCTCCGAGATCAAGACTTTGGTGGCCAAGTGCGAATGCGAGCAGGCCATCGCCGATGGGTACCCGACGCAAACGATGGAGCCGCGCTGGTGGCAGCAGGCTCACATGCATTTTTTCTAGCCATGGAGCCGGCGCTTTCGCAGCACGTGCGCGCGCCTCTTGGGCACCCCGCCGCGGCGCTCCATCTCCAGCCGCGTGGCCAGGCCTTCACCCTCGATGAAGTGCTCGACGGTCTTGCATAGCCAATCGGTGCCGTCGATTTCTTCTTTCCAGCCCTCCACGTAGACGGGCGTCTGCGGGGCCAGCGCGGGCTGGCCTATCGCCAGCTGCAGCTCGAAGGTGGCCCCGCCGCGCTGGATGCGGCCTTGCTCTGCGCGCGCAGCGGCCAGAGCGTCGGCCTCGGTGGCGTAGCTGTCGCGGAGCGTCTTCATGTTGCCCTCCTCGCCCGCGATCGCGGCGCGCTTGCTGGCGCTGCCCGCGTCATGCCAGTAGGCGCGCACGCCCGTGTAGCTGTCGCGCGCCGCGCTGTGGTATCGGTGGCGGTCGCCCTTGCTGCGGGTGATGGTGACGGCCTCGATTTCCTTTCCTGCGGCGTTGTTGGAGCTGCCCAGGGGGAGGAACACCAGCCGTCCCTTCTTCACCGTAGCCACGGCGTCGTGTTGGCGGCCGAGGCGCGTAAGGAAATGCACGTCCGATTCGTTGGTCTGGTCGATGTGCTGCACGACGATGGCGGCCAGCGCCTCGTCCACCTTGGCGGTGAGATTGTTCCTCGCGGCGATGTCTCGCACGATGGTGCCGAGCGTCGCGCCGTGCCACGACTGGCTGGCCCGCTGGCGCAATGTGCTGCGCAGCTCGGCGGAGCGGCAACGAAGAGAAACGGAGTCCGGCGCGCCGCTGTGCTCGATCTCATCCACGGTGAAGGTGCCCTTGTCCACCATGCCGGTGTGCGCGTAGCCGAGCTGGATGGCGATGACGGCGCCCACGGGTGGCAATGCCAGATCGCCGCGGGAGTCGTCCAGCTCGATGTCCAGCTGGTCGGCTTTCTCGCCGCGGCTCTCGCGCAGGCGCAGGCGCTTGAGGCGGGGCCGCACGGCCTGGGACACGTCCTTTCCGTTGACGATGAGGGTGTACCGCACCTGGCGGTAGACGGCGGTGCTTTCGTTCATGGTGCGTCTCGCTCCTGTCCACCGGCTTCGGGGCCTTCGCTGTCGGCCCACCAATCCCACTCGTCGCCTTCCCACCAATCGCCCCAGTCCTCGCCGCCATCGGTGCCGCCCGCCGGGTCGGCCAGTTCGTCTTCCACGCGTGCGAGTTGGATGCTGAATTCGACGCGGCGCGCGACGCCCTCGCGCACGAAGATGCTGCCGGTTTCCTCCAGGCTTTCGATGACCCAGCAGCCGAAGGGCTGGCCCGCGCCGTTGACCAGCGCGTAGGCCGCGCCGCGGTCGGCCATTTCGCGCAGGCGGTCGAGGGCGCGGCGGTCGCCCATAAATTCCGGCGCCTGCAGGCCGGTGAGCGTGATGGTGTCATCGCCTGGCCCGATGTACTGGCGCGCCGGCATGGCGCCCACACGGCTGTTGCTGGGGTGCCGCCAGGAGGTGCTGCGGCGCAGCTCCTGGAAGGCGATGGTGTCGAGGGCGAAGACGAATTGCCCGAGTGCTGCGAGCATGTGCCGCGTCCTTTCGTAGTGGGGTCAGTCGATGTCGTCCATGCGGCTGTAGCGCCGGCTGGCGGCGTCGCGCTCGCGCCGGTCCAGCTCTGCCGACACGGCGCGGGCGATGGCCTGCGGGTCCATGCCCGGGGCCGCGTTGATCGTGACTTCGATGGTGCTGCGAGCCGCCACGCCGCCCCCTGCCGGCGCTGCCATGCCGGCAGGACGTGCTGCGGCGTACGGCGCTATGGCCGGCCCAGCCGCTGCCGCTGGCATGGACATGGGCACCACTGCGGCGGCAGCGATGCCGAGCGCCGCGGCGCGCACCTTGGCGGAGCCTTGCTCGATGCCGAGTGCTGCGCCCTCGCCGACGTAGGTTCCCAGCTCCAGGAAAACGCGGCTCGGGCTGTGGATGCCCAGCCGCTCTTTGAACCAGTCGATGCAGTCTCCGGCTACGGTGCTGATGGCATCGCGCACAGCCGCCAACCTGCTGGTGATGCCGCTGGCAAGCCCATCCATCAGATCGGCGCCAGCAGTGACGAAGCGATCTTTCAGGGTCAAGAGGTCGGCCCACAGCGCTGCGGCTCCCGCTGAGGTTTCCGCCCACCATGCGGACACGCCTGCGGACAGGCGGTCCCAGATCGCGAGCAGCCACCCCTTCACCATGTCCCAGTTCTGCCAGATGAGGAACGCCGCCGTGGCGATGGCCAGGACTCCCGCCACGATCGGATTGGCGACGAAGAACCCGGCGAGCAGGCGCAACCCGGTTAGCACCATTCCCGCGCCAGCGCGGAGGATGGAGAACGCGCCACCGATGAGGCCGGGCAGTTTCGAGAACACCACGCCCAGCCACCCCCACACACGGCCAAGGATGGCCCCGGCGGCGCCCGTGAAGGTGAACTGCACGCCCAGCCGCGCGAGCAGCAGGCGCAGCGCCGCGCCCTTGAGCATGATGATGCCGACGGGAATGGCAATGGCGCCGACAGCGGTTGCCAGCAGCGCCGCCCCGCCGACCGTGTACACCATGGCCTTCGTCAGCCCGGGATGTCGGCTCGCGAATTCGCCTATGGCGCGCGTCAGCTTCGTGACCGTTTCCAGCAGCTCCACATACATGGGCAGCGCAGCGCTCGACATTTCCGCGTACAGGTCATCGCGCCGCTTCTTGAGGTTGATTTCCTTCCCTTCCGGCGTGTCCTGCGCGAGCCCATGCAGCTGGTCGATGTTGGCCGCCTTGGAGTTGAGTTCGTAGCCCTTCTGCACCATGGCGCGCTGCTGGTACATGGTGGCCATCAACGCGCCGCCGTTGGTGTTGGAAAAGATGCTGCCGATCGCGTCCAGCGTTTCCTGGCCCTCGGCCACGCCCTTGGCGCGCAGAGCGGGGATGAGCACCTTTTCCATCCATTCGAACTGGCTGCGCCGGAAGATGTCCGCGCCCTTGAGCGCCCCGGGGTTGAGCTGGGACGTCTGGCCCACCTTGTCGTGCTTGACCTTCGAGAAATCGCCTATGAGGCCGTATTTCTCCAGGTTCTGCGCGGCACGCTTCGTAGTGCGGCCCTGGTAGAGGTTCTGGTACGCCGCGGTGAGGCCTGTGCCCACGGCGTCGCCGCCCATTTCCTGCACAAGGGGTTCGAGGCGGTAGAAGAATTCCTTTTCGTCGAAGCCCTTGGCGGCGAGCTTGCCGCGCTGGATGACGTGCATCCAGTCCGCCGCGCCGACGCGGCCACCCGTCGCCGTGATGACCTGCTGCACCATGTTCGCGTTGCGCTCGAAGTCCTCTTTGTTGTTCGCCCCGCCGCGCATTTCGATGACCTTCATCATGTCCATGAACTTGCGGGCGTTGTCGGCGCCGTGCTCGCCGCCGAAGGCTGCTTGGTTGGCGAACTTCATCTTTGCCAAGATGGGCATGGCCTCTTCGGCGTGGTGGCGGTCGTTGAACACCGTTACCGCGTCGCGCATCAGCTCCAGATTGTCAAGGCGGCTGGTGCCGTAAGACTGGAAAGCTTTCGCGAACGCGATGGCCTTGCCCGACTCTTCATCGCCCAGGCCCAGGGCCTTGATGCGCATTTCCTCGGTGGCTGCGTGGCGCGCCTGTCCCATCACGCCCATGCCGGCCTGGCTCGCGCGCGCGCCGCCGTAGAACATCCCGGCGCCGGTGGCGCTGACGGCAGCGCCGCGGGCTGCTAGCTGGCCGGCCCGGCGCTGCGCTGCGTTGAGGCTGGCCAAGCGCTGCTTCTGCCGGTCGAGGGCCGCATTGGTCTGCTCGATGCCAGCGCGCAGCCGGTCCTGCGCCGCGCCGATGCTGCCGCCGACGCCCATGGCGTTGAGCGCCATTCTTGCTTTGCCGGCTGCTGTGCGCTGTTGCTCCAGGGCTTCGCTCAGCCGCCGCACGGCGGCTTCCTGGCGCTTGACGTTGGCGGCGGTGGCTGTGCCGCTCTGGCGCATGCCGTCCAGCACCGCGGTGTGGATCTTGAGCTGGTTTGTAAGGCGCGCGTATTCAGCCGCGTGCTTCTGCACGTTGCCCACCGCGGCCTGCTGGTCGCCCAGCGCCTTGAGCTTGTCGCGGAGGTCTTTCACGCTGCGCGCGGTGGAGTTGGCGCCGCCCAGCACGCGCTTGAGCGGTGCTGTCACCCGGTCCATGGCCACCATCAGGACTTCGAGGCGTAGTTTCTGGTTCATGGGTCGGGGGGCCTATCGGGCGGGCTGCGCGTGCATGGCGTTGTGCCGGTCTACGGCGAGCTGCCGCCAGTGCATCAGCTCGGACAGTGGCATGGTGTCCATGGCTGCCGGCGGCCAGTGCAGGAGGATGGCCACATCGGCCATGGCCGCTTCTACGCGTTCAGGGATTCCAAGAGCGCCTTCGGCGCCAAAAAAGCGGCCACCTCCACGGCGCAGGCCATCAGGTCGGCGGGGTCGAGCGCTTCCACTTCCGCCTTGATGATGGTTGGGCATGCGATGCGCGGCAGCACCATGGCCACCGCATCCACCTTCATATGTGCCAGTTCCAGCAAGAGCACACCACGCAGATCACCCGTTCTTGGACGCATGAGGTGCAGCGTGTTGATGGTCTGACCGTTGCGCACGATGGGCGTCTGCAGTGGTACGGGCACCGTAGGTCGGCCCGTGGCCGCTTGGTCGGTCTGCGCTGCAGTGGCGGTGGTCTTTTCGGTGGTCATGACGTTGCAGTGTGGTGCTGGTGAGAAAGCGCAGCGGGCGGGAATCGTGGTGAGTTGCGCTTACCGCCCACCCGCTGCTGGAAAACTGGCGTCCGGGTCAGATGCCGAGCGCGGCGCGCATGGCGGCGAGGTTGTCAACGCCGTTGACGATTTCGACCATGTTCACGAGGTCGATCTCGATTTCCACGCGGCCGTCCACCACCTCCTTGTAGTAGGACAGGTGGAACTTGTACGTGCGTTCGGTGTTTTCGCCGGCCTTGGCGTTGCCCGGGTCGATTTCCTGCAAACGGCCACGCATGACCACTTCCACAGGGATCACGGCGCCGTCGTCGTCGGCCTGGATGCCGCCGACGAAGCGCAGCAGGGTCGCATCGTGCATGCGCGCTCCCCACTTGTCGGCCATGCCCTTGATCCAACCGGCGGCCTTCAATTCGGCTTCCATCTTCTCTTGGCCGAAGTCGAGGCCCACGGGTCCATTCATCCCGCCGGAGCGGTATTCCTCCAGCTTGCGCGAGAGGGTGGGCAGCTTCACTTCCGGCACCTCTCCCCGGTAGTTGTTGCCGTCGCCGAACACGGCGAAATTCTTCAAGACGCGGGGCAGTCCCATGGCGTTTTCCTTGGTGTGTGGTCAGGTGGTGCCGGGTTCAATTGCCGGCGGCGACGCGGACGGCCCAGTCGGCGTAGTAGCGATCCGTGATGCGCTGCACGAAGCCCAGGTCTTCCAGCGGGGGCAGCGCCGTGTAGTCGTAATCGATGATGAGCTTTCCGGACTTGAGGGTTTCCGTTGTGTTCACCTCGTAGTCGATCCAGGCGCCGCCGTCGAGGATGTAGCCGCCGGCCTTGAGCGAGCGGAAGCGCGCGTTTTGGCCTTCGAGGATGTCTTTCACCAGCGCGGGCGTTAGCGGCTTGTCAACGAATTCGAAGTGACCCTCGGCCATGGTGTCGGCGAGCACGTGCGCGGTGCGCGTCGCCGTTTCGAAGGAAAACTGCTCGATGGCGCTGCAGGTGCGGTTTCCCCAAAAGCGGAATCCGTTCTTGCGGATCAGCGTGGTGACGTTGCCTTCGTTGAGCAGGGTTGCATCGCTGGCCGGGTTCTGCAGGTCGAAGAAGACATCCTTGCTGATGCCCGTGGGGCCGTTGACCGGGACATTGGACAGGCTCTTGTGCCAGCCCTGGGTCTGGTCGATGGCAGCGCGCAGGCCGAGGGCGTGAGCGACGGCCGGAACCTCCACCACCTTCTTTTCCGCGGTGCTCCACTGGGTGAAGTTGGGCCACAGCACCATCGTTTCTCGCTTGCCGAAGCCCTCGGCGTATGCCAGGGCCTCGCTCACGTCTTCCGCGCCGTGGGCGTACACGTAGGCCATGGCGCGCAGCTTCTCCGCCACCGCCGTGAGGGCTTCGGCTACTGGCTTGTTGTCGAGGCCCGGCGCGCCCAGGATGCGCGGCTTGACGCCCAACTGCTGTCCCGCCGCCAGCAGCGCCTGAATGCCGGTGCGCGTTCCGCCCACGTAGTCGCCCACTACCTTGCTGGTTTGGTCCGCTTCCTTTTCGGCTTCGGTCGCTCCTACACCATCGGCAACACGCACGATGACCAGCACGGGCCGGGCCTGATCGGCGATGGCGGCCAGCGCGGTGGAGAGCGTGCCTTTGGTTCCGGCCTTGGCCTGCGCCTTGCCGATGCTCGTGAACAGCACGGGCTTATTCAGCGGGAAGGCTGCGGGGTCCGCGTCGTTGGCGGTGGCCACCAGCCCGATGATGGCGGTGGAAACGAGGCGCAGGGTGTTGGTGCCCTCGGTCACTTCGGTGACGCGCACGCCGTGGTGGAAATCTGCGATGGCCATGGAGTGGAGACCTAGAAACGTGATGGCTCCAATGTGCCGCCGGGCTCGCGCGATTGCCAGCCGGCGCCGCTGTGGCTGCGGCAGCTAGAAAACGAAAGGCCCACACGGCGTGGGCCGGCGGGCCTTCAATGCTGGAGGGCGGTGCTTGTTGTCAGGTGCAGGCCGCGCGCTCGATGGCGCTGGCAAGGCGGGCCGCCAGCCGGTCGCTCGCGGCCTGGGTGCGGTGCACGTTGTCGAATACATCCTGCGGGCCCTGGTAGTCCTGGCCCCACCCTGCGTGCTGCAGGTTCAGCTCTCCCGCGATGGCCAGCGTCACCGCGTCCAGCTCGCGGCGACGCTGCACACGCTCTGCCGTGAAGAAGTCCGCCGCAGGTAGATCCACCAAGCCCGTGAGCACTGGCGTGCGGCCCTCCGCCTGCACGATGCGGATGGCTTCGCGCAGATCCGTCCCGAACTGCTCTGGCGTGCGCATTTCGAGCGCATCGTTCAGGCCCGCGGCCAGCACCACCACACAGGCAGAGCGGCGCACGTCGGCGAATGGCGGCTGAGGCCCGAGCGGGTAGGCATCGGCCGGCGCGCCTGGCCACGGCTCGGCGTAGCCGGCAATCATGTCCGCAAGCACCAAGCCGTTCGCGCTGTGGTCTTCCACGGTCCAGCCCGGGCGAAGCGTGCGCAGCGCTGCAGACAAGGGCGTGGCGATGCCCGGGCCGCGCATGATGCTGTCGCCGAACAGGTCCACGCTCACCGGCTTTGCGCCAGCCTCATCGCCATCGCCACCGCCACCGCCACCTCCGCATGCTGCGAGCGCAAGCAGCACGGACGCGAAGAGCACGGGCAGGAGGAAGAGATGCTGCAGCCAGTTCATGGCATTTCCTCCGCGCGCACCGGCTGGCTGATGATGGCCACTGGGTCGATGTCGTGCCCAGCGTCCTGCAGGATGGCCAGGCCCGCTGGCAGTTCGGGATTGCCCAGGTCGATGAACGCGCGCACGCTGGCATCGCGCACAACGGCCCGCACCCGTGGTGACTCGTCGGCCAAGATCGCCCACTTCGCCGCGCCGAATCGGTCGTAGAACGCACCCACGCTGATGCGCCTCGATTGCGCCTCTTGAACACCTGGCAGTTCTGGAAATGCGCGCACGGTGGCGCCGCCGATCTGGTATTCGATCATTCCGTCTTCCATATCATGCCTCCGTGCGGAAAGAGTGGCCCACGTAGTCGTTGGTCCCGACCCAAGGCGAGTACGTGGGCGTGAGCCATACCGCAAGGGAGCGGCGAAAGACCACGGGCGTTCCTGGCGCTACCACAACGTCATCCCCCACCTTGTAGACACTGCCCAGGTGGGCTGCGTAGTAGTTCACTGCGCCCACGGCTTCCCACTCATAGACCTTTCGTCCGTCCACCCAAATTTCCATCCGCGATCCGCCCGTTCCGCTGACGCTGCGAAAATTTCCGATGTGCAACAGTTGGCCCCTGCCAGTGACCGACAGCACTTGCATGCGCGTTGCCTGCGCGATGTTCGTTTGCGCGGTCTTTGTGATCCCCCGCACTTGATCTGGGTAATTGGTTGGCACCAGATAGCCGGTTGGCAATGACGTGGTGCGCTGGTAGCTGTGGGCGAAGTAGTTCGTGGTGTCGTCTGCGGGGTCCGTTGCGCTGGTGCCAGTGGCTGCGGCGCGCCGGTAGATCTCTTTGTCGGCCGGGCTTGCGACGAGTGCGCCCTGCGCCACGGATGCGGCAGCAGTCCAGACCCGGCTTATGGCATCCACCTTCCCCGAAAGTTGGGTAACCGCTGCGGAGACGTTGCCCACCGAAGTGTTCACCTGACCGACCGCTGTGTTCGTCACAGCAACAGCGTCTTCGATTCTTTTCGACCAAAGCAGCCAGTTCACATCATCGATGCTGGGGTCGGTTGCACCTGCGCCAGCGTTGATTCGCACATATCTCTGCCAGTTCGCCGGGCTGCGCGCCTCCACACCCGCCGGGTAAGCGCGGCCACTCACCCACATCGGTGGGCCGCCGCGCAGCAGTTCTGCAAGGATTACTGGGTCAAGGCTCATGGATTTGTCTCCGTAGACGTGACGCTGGCCACCCGGCCCGTGGCCGCGTCGTAGTTGTATGTATCGGTGCGCATGGCGCCGCCAGCGACCGGGTAAGTTGACGTGGCCACGCGGCCCTGGGCGTCGTAGGTCAGCACGGTGGCACGCTGCGCGCCTGCCACGGTCTGCGTAATGCTGCTGACGCGGCCCTGACTGTCGTAGCCGTATGCGACGGCGCTGGGCCGTCCTGCGGCGTATTCCAGCAGCGCGGCCCGAGCTTCAATCGCCCCAGCTCGTGCTTCAAGCTTTCCGGCGCGCTTGGACAGGTCATGGTCCCGGGAGTCCATGTCCAGGGCCATCAGCTGCATGGCCGTGTCGATCATCTGCAGGGCGGTGCGCAAGCGCTGCAGGTCGTCTTCTTGCCAGTTCGACAGGTGCGGCATGGGCAGCTGTAGGCTGTCGGTGCGCTCGTCGATGGGCTGGCCCATGATGGTCTGCATGGTCAGCCTTTCAGAGTGTGGCGCCGCGCAGGTTGCGGACGTAGGGGCGGGCCGTAGTGCTGCCGGTGAGAGTCAGCCGCACACGCACTGCCGCGGCCTGCAAGCCCGACAGCTCGCAGGTGATTTCGCGCACGCCCTGCGTGGAGGTCGAGGCCGAGAGGTATGGCACCAACACCCACGGCGCGCCGTCGTATGCGGCCTGGGCGTGCACCTGCACCGCCGCGCCGCCGGGGATGTCGCCTTCATAAACCACGCGCAGGCGGCTCGCTCCGGTGGCGGCCACGGTGCGTGAGACGTAGGTGGCCGTTTCCTCGATGTGGCCGGCGATGAGCTGCACGCCGTTCTGAAGCACCGCGGCGAGTCGTGCGTCCCCGGTGATGCGTGCGCGCACCTTGAGGCGGCCCGTGAACGGGGCGGCGAGCCACACGATTTGCCCGTCGTTCAGGCGCACCACCTCGCTCTTCATTGCCTCCGGGAACTCGACTTCGAACACCACGCCCGAGGCTGCGGAAGGACGTTCCGCGAAGCCCAACACCATCAAGTCGGTGGCGGCCACTACGTCGGCCGTGCCGAGGTCTACCACGCGCTCGGTGGCCGTGTAGCTCGCGGCCAGCAGCTGGAACCACTGGTCTACGTCCTGGTGCACGGTCCATGCGCTGTTGTTGGACGAGGTGGAGAACACGCCGACTTGGTAAGGCTGCGCGACGACATAGCCGCGTTCGGGGTCTTGCTTGCCCAGCTCCGCCACTGCGATTGCCGTTTGGGCGTCGTCGCAGAGCGTGACGATGCAGTATTCGCGGCCCGCGCGTAAAAGCGCCGGGGTCCACGCGATGGTGGTCGATGTGCCGATCTGGATGCCTGCCTTCGGCACGCGCGCCTCGGCGACGACGGCAGGGAGCGGGACGCCCGCCGAGGCTTCGCGGATTTGCACCGTTACCGTCCCGCCTGCGGCAGTGAAGAGCAGGCGCACGCCGCTGCATTGGGTGTCTTCGTCGAGCACGAACGATTGGGCCGAGGGGTCGAAATACCCCTCATACAGCCATTTCGCGCATGCCGATGTGTTCTGCGGCGGTGTGGAACCGCTGCTGGATGGCCCCCACACCGCGCCGCCGCTGGTGCTGATGGGCGTGTACACGGGCACGTCCCACCGGGCATAGGTTTCGGTGACGACGTTCTGCTGTGCCCGCAGCACGTTGGTGCCCTGTCCGTAGTACGTCTGCGAGCCGCGGCTGCCGAGCGGCCCGCGGAACACCACTGCTTTGGCGCCGGCCGCGACCTTCTCCGGCACGACGAATGTGCCGGACAGCTTTCCGGCGGCGTCGGCCGTGAGGGCGCCGCCTTCGATCGGCTGGGCCGTTACGGCGATGCCGTCGAAAGTGACCGACGCGAGGGCTTCGCCGGGCCCCCAGCCCGCGAGGTCGAACCGTACGGTGGTGGTGCGGAGGTATTCCAGCGGCCGGGATTCTTCGGACAGCACGCGCACAGCGGCTGCGGTCGCCGTCAGCGCGCTGACACTGCCGGCGCCCGTGTAGAGGCGTTCGGTGATGGCGGATTTCCACACCGTCTCGACCGTCGTCCAACGGTCCACGTTCGGCACCAGCGTGACGGCGGCGGGCACGGGGTCGAACGCCTGATACGGGTTCACGGCCCGCGATCCGGTCCGCCACGTCTGCTCCAGTACCACGCGGTGCACATGCTCAATGGCGATGCGCTCGGGCAGCGCCGTGCCGAGCTGGTGCACGGTGGTGGTGATGGGCAGCTGCAGCGCGCCGTTCACGGCGGCGGCGGTCTGCGCAATGCCCGCGTCGCGCTGCCGGTCGGACATGAAAGGGTCTGCGATGAGGCCTTTTTTTACGCCGGAATCCATCCCCTGCGCGTTCGTGGCCAGGCGCAGTTCGGCGAGGTCGAGCAGCACAGCGTCCAGGCGGCGTTCCTGGGCTGCGACACGGTGCGGGGATTGGATCTTTACGCCGTCGCTCACGACTTGCCTGCCATCGTCCCACGTCTGAAAAACGCTTGCGAGGGCGAGCATGTCGTCAGGCACTTGCGGGGGCGTCGGAGTCCAGGCGCTGGAGACACCGCGCAGCCACACGAACGCGCCTTCGCGGTCGATGCACAGGCGGTCCACGCGGCGCAGCTGCTGCTTGTAGCTGGTCAGGATCGTGGAATCCTTGATCGCGCCTTCGACCGTCGCGCCGCGCGAATCCACGGCGGTGGGCTCTGCCCGCCGCATGTAGAGGTAGGTCACTTGGTAGGACGAACCCGGCGCGGGCTCGGCGCCCTGCGGGCTCCAGTCCACTTGCCCGGCGGTGAGGCGGTAGTCCGCGTCCTTCGCGAAGGTGGTGCCGCTCTGCTTCACGCTCTCGATGGAAATCACGCTGGCATCGGGGAGCACGTCGGCCACGCCCGCGAAGCCGCCGTGCACGATCGTGACGGTGCGGCGTGCGGTGATGCGGAATTCAGGCACGCCCTTGCAAGGCGGGCGGCCGAGGTTGATGCGCTGCGGACCTTCCGTGGTGGACAGGTGAGGTTCGCTGTCCACGTCGAACAGCTCGGGCGTGGCGAGTGTCACGATACGGCGGCCGGCCTGGAAGATGCGGCTGCGGCCAGCCACGCGCGCGGCGCCCTCGGCGACGGTGTAGACCTGTTCGCCGGTAGCGAGGTCAGGCGCCATGGCCACCTGCAGGCCCTCGACGATGTAAGAGCCGCCGCCGGTGCTGGCCACGTCGTAGTCCTCGATCGCGCGTGTGATGGCGGAGAGGTGCGGGGGCGCGGCCTTCGCGCGCAGCACACCATCCTCCACGACGTACACGCCGAAGAACGTGCCGGGCTGGCCATCTCCCTGGAACCCCCAGGCGGTGCTGACTTCGCGGCGCGAGGCGCCGGGCTTCCGGTAGCTGGGCGTGCCTTTGGCTGGGTTCAGGAGCGATGGGTCTTCCGCCGCCGTGACGATGCGGGTGCGGAGGTAGACGCCTACGGCCACGGTGCCCTGGATGGGCATCACGAACGACGCGGGCGGCACGCCGCGCACAGCGCCCTGCAGGTAGATGGCGCCGCTTTCCGCCTCCGCCGCGCCCGTCAGGGGGTTGACCGTCAGCCGGGCATCGCGCACCACGTCGCCGTTGGCGTAGATGCCGTCGGCAATGCCCTTGATCCGATGGGCCAGGATCGCCTGCGCGTCGATCAGCTCCCGTGACTGGATCACCCGGTCCGCTTCGAACAGCACAGATTCGTGGTTCTTCGTCTCGTCGAAATCTTCGTAGATGGTCATGGTGCGAGGTCAGAAAGGAAGGATGAAGTCCTGGCCTTCCAGGGTGTTTCCGGCGCGCTTGAACGGCTCGGCCAGGTGCTCCATCGTGTAGAGATCGCCGGGCGATGTGACCTGTGCCGCCGGGAAGTAGCGCTGGCCCGCAGGGAGGCCTGCTGCGACGGTGCCGCCGAGGAAGACGCCCAGCTCGCGCACGGTTTCGCCAGCGGCGTCGTCGTAGGAGAAATCCCAGCGCACGTAGAGCCACTGTGTGGGGGCCGCGCTGATGGCGTACCGGCTGCGGTCCGGCAGCTCTATGGGGCCCGCATCGTCGGGCACCGCGTACTGCACGGAGGTGGCGATGGTCCGGCCGATTTCGCTGATGAGGCCCGTGTGCTTGGTTGTCTCGGGTTCAGGGCCCGCCGCGTCCCACGCTGGGCGCCCGCGGCCCCAGGCAAGGTAGATGGGCTGGGTGGCGACGAGGCGGGCGACCTTGATACGCCCAACGTCCTGCAAAACGGCCATGGGTCAATCCTTCCGGAATCGGTTGATGAAGTAGATGGGTGTGCGCCAAGGGCCGCCCCACGGGCCGCCCCAGCGCCGCGGCGGGCTGACCGGCACAGGCGCCAGCGACACGCGCAGGCGGCGAGCTGCGGCGGTGGGTGCCACCGTGAGCGCGGCCGGCGCGACCGCGCTGCGCACGGGCCTGCGCCGGAACGTGCCGGCACCCAGCGGCGGCGCGCTGGTGGTGTTGGACCGTTGCTTCCGCAAACCGCCCGCCACGACCTGGAGCAGCCGGGAGTCCAGGCGCCAGGTGTCCAGTACCGGCTGATCGTCATAGCGCGATATGTCCATGCGCCGGTTCGTTCGCCGGCCTGCTGGCGCAGCCTGCATCGGTGCTGTGGTGGTCGCGGCGCGGGCGCGGCCGAACGACAGCACCACGCCGTGCTCGGGGTCGAACACGCCGGAATAGCCATCGAGCAGGCCCGTGTCCAGCGGCGGGCCCGCGTCGAGCACGACGGGGCGCAGATCGAGGCCGTGCACGATGCGGTACAGCGCGACATGGGCCGGCATGGATGCGCGCACCACGTGCACGATCTGGCGCACGGCCTCGGGCGTGGGCAGGCGCTCCGGGTGGATGTGGAGGTAGGGGCCGTCTTCTTCGACTCGCGCGGCGGCGAATCCGATCCAGCGTAGCGCGCGCTCGGCGCCGGCCGCCGTCCCGCGCTCCATGAGCCAGGGCACAGCCTCTTCGAGCAGCGCGTCCACAGTGTCGAAATACGGGGCGAACTGTGCCACCTGCCACTGCTGGGCCAGCCACGGACGCATGGCCGCGTTGCGGCCGGTGGCGGTCGGCTCTGCGGCATCGGCGAGCGCTCCCCAGCCACGCGGAAACGTGGTGTCCAGCACCACTTCCAGCGTGGTGGAGCCCGAGGGCAGGACGGTGCGCGGCATAGCCATTACGCCATTCCTCCGTCGATGAGCTGCACGATGCCGAGGGCGGGGAATTCGCCCACGGCGAGCGGCGTGAGTTCTGCGGGCGTGGTCGGGTCCGGGTATTCGACCGCGTGCACGCCGCTGACGTGTAGCACGGTGGTGATGTAAGAGCGCGCGACGCTGCCGGCCAGCGCGTCGATTCCGGCGACGGCGGCGGCCAGCCGGGCGCGCAGCTGGGGCAACAGGTCGGCCGGCGCACTGCGGGTGCGCACGATGCGCGCGGTGATGTCGATCGCGCGGGGCACAGCCACCTGCACATCCACCGGCACGCCGAGGATGCGCACGCCGCGCGCTTCGATGGCCTGCGCGACGGCGGTTCGGGCGGGCTCGGCCTGTGCCTGCTCGGAGATCCACAGCATGAGCACCACAGAGCCGGGTTCGTCCTGGCTGGCGCGGGCGGTGCGCACCAGCGGAGAAGCCGACATGGCGTGGTATTCGTAGTGCTCAGCGGTGCCCTGGGCGCCGAGAGCGGCGATGCGGCGCTGCAGGCGCTCCCGCAGTCTGTCATCCGCTTCCCCTGCCATGCGGGCCACGCCGAACAGCGCGGCGAGCTGGTCGAGGTCGCCGCCGGTTGCGAACGCCAGCAGGTGGGCCCGGGCGGCGTCGTTGATGCGGGCGCGAATCAGCAGCTCGCGGAATGCGTGAGCCTGCAGCAGCATCACAACCGGGTCGGACTCCAGCGCGAGGATGTCGTCCACAGCCGGCAGGTGCGGGCGGATGCGCTCGGCGAAGTCGGCTTTGGCGGCGGCCAGGATCTCTTCATATGAAAGTGCTTCCACCACGCTGGGCGCGGGGAGGGCCTGCAGGTCGATCATTCGCGCGCCCCCTGGCCGGTGAGCGGCACGGACAGCGCGATCGGCGCCGGATCGCGCCCGTAGCTGCTCACGTAGCTGCCGGTGATGTGTAGGTGCGCTCGGCCGGGGCGCTCTGCGTCGCGCTGCAGTTCCATTTTGTCGATGCGCAGGCGCGGTTCCCAGCGCATGAGCGCCGAGACGCTGGCCGCGAACACGCGCGTTTGCGTATCGGCGTTGAGCGGCTTGTCGATGAGGGCGGGCACGAGGCTCCCGAACTCGCGACGCATCACGCGGCTGCCGATGGGCGTGGCCAGGATGGTGGTAATGCTCTGCTGCAGGTGCTGCAACGCGGTCAAACGCCGCCCGGTGTTGCGGTCCATCATCGCAGCGGCTCCGCAGTTTCGTCGGCGCCACGGCGCACGCCGCCGTGGAGGTGGTGAACGGCGCTCACGTCCTGCGCCACGATGTCCACGGTGCTGGTGATTCCCTCGGGCCCGATGTGCAGCACGGCACCGCCCACCTGCAGCGTGATGCCGCCCGGCTCCATGGCGATGCGGCAGCCGTCGCCGGCCTCCAAGACGATGGCTTTCTCAGTGTGGATGGTCAGCTGCTGGCGGCGGTATTCGGCGAAGGCGTCTTCGCTCCACTGGGTGCGGTCCACGCCCGCTTCATCGGCTGGCGCGGGCATGGCGTCGCTGTATTCGCCGAGCAGCACGACGCCCTGGGCGAGATCTCCGCCGGGTGCGATCACAAGGCATTGCTCTCCGGCTTCGGGTGGCCACCAGCGGCTGCCGCGCTTGCCGGCGGCCCGCCCTGCAAGCCAGGGCAGCCAGTCGGTGGTGTTGTCCCCGAGCCGCACGCGGCAGCGTGCCGGGGCGGTGTATCGCACCGCCACAACGGTGCCGACACGCGCGAGGTTTTCAAGCCGGCGGATAGCCTCCTGCGGGCTGTCTTGCGGCGGCGTGTCGTATGGCATGCCGACATGTTGCTGCCGCGCGCGCGCGGAAGCCAGCAGCGGCTGCTGTGGGGGGCGTGGTCACATTTCTGCGGCTACGCGAGGTAGCGCAGCACCACGTCGCGGACGGTCTGCAGGTCGCTCTCAGTGATGCCGAGCAGCGGGCGGGCGGGGTATTGGTAGCGTGGCCCGCCGGGCTTCACGGCGTCCACTTCGCCGAAGTGGTGGACGCGGGCAATGCGCTCTGCACGGCCGGCGAACTCCACGACGGCGGTGCCGGCTTCGCCCTTGGCCTTGAGGTTCCGCACCTGGCGCAGCTTGGCCATCATGGGTTGCCGCTGCTTCGCCGCCTGGCGCACGCGCTCGCGTTGGCTTCGCAGAGCCGGCCCAGGCGGCTTGCGCGGCTCCCACGCTG
This sequence comes from Paracidovorax konjaci, assembly GCF_900112675.1. GTDB lineage: Bacteria > Pseudomonadota > Gammaproteobacteria > Burkholderiales > Burkholderiaceae_C > Paracidovorax > Paracidovorax konjaci. Next base: position 74,794 of record NZ_FOMQ01000014.1, read on the forward strand.
TCCCGTCCGGGTCTTGCTGCGCGCGCATGCGCTGCGCATTGGCGGTGCGCAGGCGGCGCGCTACGTCCACAAGCAGCCGGCTGCGCTGCACGGGCTCCAGCTTGGCCAGGATGTCGCCGGCCCAGGTCTCGAGCGCTGACAGGTCGGCCATGGGCTACAGCGCGAAGCGCGACTGCTCCGGCGGCATGGGGATGTCCCATTCCGCCAGCTTCGCGTCCTTCAGCCACAGTTCCCAGTGCTCGGGCAGGCACTGGCCGCCAGGGTGGCAGGGCTCGGCCGGGTGGGTGACGTTGAAGCGGGTAGGGTGGCCTGGGTCTGCCTTGACGATGGCGCGCTCGGTCAGCGGCACGCGAATTCCGATGTCCACGGCGGCGTCGTTGAGGTGTTCCACGGTGAATTCGACTCGCTGGGCGTTCGGGTTGTCCAGCAGTTCGGATTGGTGGACGCGGGCCCAGGCCAGTATGGGGACGAACAGCGCGTCCGTGTGGCCGGTGTAGTCCAGCACCGTGATGGCTGCCGTGTATTGGTACACGAAGGATAGGCCGCCGGCCAGCGTGGAGACGGTGGCGCCTTCGGTGGCCATCACGATGAGGCGCTCAGGATCACGCGCCAGGTCGGGTACCGCGGCCTCGATGACACGGCGCAGGCTGGACAGCTTCCACATGGCTACTCGCTCCGGGCTGCGTCGATCATCTTGCGGGCGCTGTCGTGCTCGCGCTCGCATCCCTTGCCGCGGGCGCGGGCGTCGTCAGCAACTGCCGCCAGCTCTCCCGCTCTGTCGTCAGCGCGGCGGAGCATGTCGGCGAGCAGATCGAGGGCGTTGCCGTCTGCCTGGCGGCTTCCGGAAGCGGCTCGATCCTGGGCAGCTTGACGGTGGGCGACGATGAAGGCGGCGAGGTCGCTGCGCATCCGGTCGCGAGCAGCGATGGCAGCGCCAGCATCAGCGCGAGCGCTCGCGAGTTCCGCCGCGCCCTGGGCGCGCGAGGTGTTGAGTTCTGCACGGTTGGCTCCTTCCAGTTCGCGGATGCGTTCGGATTTCTCGAGGGCTGCGCGGTCGGCTGCGGCGCGCTCGGTCTGCAGGTCAGCGTGGGCGCGTGCTGCGTCCACTTCGGCGTTGGCAAGGCGCAGCGTCTGCCACAGCAGCAGGCCGGCAAGGCCCAGGGCGGCGATCTGCCAGGCGTATGCCTTGATCTGTGCAATCACGGGCTCACCCTCCAGTTCATGCATATCTCTTCGTTGGATTCACCGCGCAGCTGCAGGCCAGGCAGCACGACGGATGCACCGCGCACGGTTCCGCGGTTCCAGCGCGGGTTCTCCATGCATGCGCCCGGCAAGTCGCCGCGGTTCGCCTTCGCGCGCATCGTGCTGCCCGCCAGGGCTTGCGCCCCCTTATTCCACGTGAAGTCCACGAACGTGGCCCGGACGAAGGGGTCATACCTGGACCACTGGGGCAGCAGCCCCGCCGCCTCGCGCTCGGCGACGATGTACCGTGCCCGCTCCAGCCGGTAGCAGTCGGCGGGCGTGTAGTACCGGCCGGCCACCACACCCGCACCGGTGACGCCGTTGCACACGGTGAGTGGCTGCCCTCGCCCGTTTCGGTCGATGTACGGGGTGCCTATGTGGCGCCCGCTCGATTCGTAGTGCGCCCCCATGACCATGGCGATCTTGACGGCCGGGGACGTGATGGCATCCGCGGCCACGGCGAGCACGTATTCATCGCGCAGGGCTTCGTCCGTTTCCTGCTCGGCGACGTAGGCACCTCCGCCCAGGCCGGCCAGCAGCACCAGCGCGGCGAGGCGGCTCGCGAGTTGAGGCGGTACGCGCGACGGCATCACAGCGGAGCCCGGTCGGTGTCTTGCTGCTCTTGCAGCTCATCCAGCGTGATGATCCAGCGCTTGCGCGGCTTCACCCAGCGGCGGCGCTCTGCTATGGGCCGGACCACCCGCTTCCACAGCCATTCGGCAATCAGCAGAAGGGTGTAGATCACGGCCATGATTGACGCGATGGTCCCCCACGGGATTGCATTGACGGTTGCCCAGGACGGGCTGTAGCTGGCTGTGGCCGTTTGCGTGAACTGCTCCACCACGTCAGCCTTGGCGGCTGCGGCCGCGGCTAGTGCGCTGCCCGCCTTCACGATTGGCATGCTGATATCTGCTCGGTCCATTACGGTGTATCCCTCGATTTCATGGTTTTCTGGTGGTCAGTCCCACAGCTTCACGAGGGCCCGGGTGGGCTCTGGTGCTTGGACGAGGCGCACGGCCTGGCCCTCGGCAAGGTCGGCGGCGGACCGGGCCAATCCCGGATTCGCGGCCAGGGTGGCTTCGACGTTGCCGGCAGTGGCGCCGAGCCGGCGCCACGCCAGTGCGTCGAGCGTGTCGTGTGCGGCGGCTCGCACGGTGATTCCGTCGCGCGCCTGGCTCATAGCAATTCCGCGATGACACGCGGCCGGCTCTGCACGTCAGCGATGGCCCAGCGCAGCTGCTGCTGGAACCCTTCCACGCGGCCTTCCAGGGCTGCCATCACGCGGGCGCCTTTGCCGTCGCCCTGCGGCAGCGTGTCCATGTCGCGGTAGGCCTCGGCCAGCGCCGCCTGCACGTGCGCATAGATGGCAGATCGGTACTGCATCACCTTGATGCTCTTGCGCCCGATATGCGGGGCGGGCACCTCTGCCAGGCTGGCGTGGCCCGCCGCGCGCTGCTCGGCGGCCCATGTCTGGAGTTCCGCGTTCACCGTTGCCATGGCGGCTTCCAGGGCCAGCTGCAGGCGCTCAATGGTGGAGGTGCCATCCAGGCGGATGTCTGCGCGCAGCTGCTCGCGGTCGATGTCGGGAAACCATCCATCGTTGGCCACGGCCGGTTCGACGCCGCGGGCGGGAGGGTTGGCGGTGGCGATAAAGGACATGGTGGCTTCCGGAATAGGTGTGGCGGTGGCCCAGGGCCTGCGGCGATGCATGCATGCTTCGGCCCTGGGGCCGCCACGGTGCGGGGGTACGCTCGGTTTGCAGCGGCTGGTGCCTAGTCCTGGTCTTTCCCTGCCAGGCGACGGTCCAGCCGCTCGATGTCTTTTTTCACGCCGGCCCGGGGGTCCAGCTCCATGGCGCGCTGCAGCAGCGGCAGCGCTTCCTTGCACGTCTTGAGGGGCCGCGTTTTCATGTCCACGTCGTGCGTGCCGGTCTTGCCCAGCACCGCCCAGCCGGCCGCCTTGTACAGCTTGCTCTTTGCCTGGTCGGGCGTGTCTGCCGCCTCGGTCAGGGCAATGGCCTGGGCCGCCAGCAGGATCGCCGCCGGGCCTTGCTTCTTGCCCGCCAGGATCGCTTCGGCGATTTCGTCCTGCACGATGGTGGGCAGGTTCCGGTTGTATTGGTCCGGCGGCTTGATGCCGCTGGTCATGGCGTAGTCGGCGAGCTGCAGGCCGCGTTCGTAGTTGCCCGCGTCGATGTGCCACACCAGCAGCGTGGCCAGCACGTCGTCCTGCGTGCCCGGCCGCGCTTCCAGCACGCCGTCCAGATAGGCGTCATAGGCCGGCAGCATGGTGCGCTTCGCTTCGATCTTGCGTTCCACGCTGTGCATGTCTTTCAGCGCCAGCCGGTGCTGGTGCAGCTGCGCCAGGTGCAGTTCGTAGGCAGTGCCCACGGTCTGGCCATGGACGTTGCCGGACTCGGCCAGCGCGGCCTGCTGCAGGGCGAGGTGGTGCATTCGGTGGCGTTGTGCCGGGGTCTGTCGCATGTACGTTTCCTGTGGATGTGGCGGGCTGTTGCCTGCAAATAGCGGCCCCTTTTTTAGAGCAGCTATTTGCGGCCGGTGGTGCTGTGGTTCAGGAAGCCACGATCTCGATGTTTTCGACCAAGCAGGCCTTGCCCAGGTCTTCGATCACGAAGGCGTCATTGCTGCTTTCGAAGGTTTCGATGCGGTCGCGCTTCGGGTTGTCGATGACGGCGCGGCGGCGCGCGCCGGCTTGGTAGTAGATGGACAGGTTGTCCAGGCTGGTGATGAGCACGGAGTGTTCCGGCACGTAGGGCACGGTAATCGCCGGCAGGCTCCCAAGGCGCGTCTGGCTGCGCACGATGTCGGCGGCCAGCACCTCGCTGGGCGCCTTCTGGCCATCAACCAGCGGGAACAACTTGTCGTGCATCAGCCCTCGGCCGACTATGGCCACGATGTCGCCTGCCTCGGCATGCCAAGGGTCGAGCAGCGATTTGTAGGCGTCGTACACGAGGCCGTCGAGCGTCTTGTAGTCCCCGTTCGCCCCCACAGCCACCTTGCCCTCGGTCTTGCCGGACGCCATGACGCGCGCGGCGGCCTGCTCGCGCAGGTTCTGCAGCCAGCCCTTGTTCACGTCCTGCAGCAGCGGCGCCGTTGCGCGGTTGGTGTTGGCTGCGGCCTGCACGCCGTTGAAGCCGATCATGATTCGATCGAGTGCGCATTGCCGCTGGATGGCACGAGCCATGCGCAACTGGAAGTCCGGGAACTTCGCCCACATGTCGAGCTTCGCGTACTTCACGTGCGTGTCGTAATCGGTCTTCTTGCACTCGTACCCGCGGCCGTCCAGCGCCGCCACGTCGCGGGTTTCGCGGTCCTTCTGGTTGGTGTCGGTGCGGCTTGCCACAGGGCCATCGGTGCCCAGGCCCAGCTTCTCGCCCTGCATCTCATCAACTGGCACGATGTTGATGGACTTGAGGAAGTCGCTGTTTTCCTTGATGCGGCTTTCCAGCCGCTGCTGAATCGTGGGTGCCACGGCGAATTTCTCGCCGACGCTGGGCACTCCGTTCAGGTTCGCCTGGTCCGCCATGTAGGCATTGAACAGGATTCGGGTTGCGTTGTTCATGGTCTTCCTTGATCTTTGGTGCGTAGTGGCGATGGGGTGCTGGGTACGCGGTCGATCCGTCAGCAGTCCGCCTTCATGGATGCGTCCGTTCCGGTGGCGCTGGGTCGCTGCGACGGGTTGCCGTCCTGGCGGCTCAGGTTTTCCTTCAGCGCGGAAAAATCGCCCTGCAGCTTCTCGCGGGCGGCGCGCTCTGCCGCCAGTTCGCGCCCCTGCTGCTGGATAGCAGCGTCAGCGGCGCCGAGCACTTCGAGCGCCCGCGTGGCGAAAGCCTCGGGTTTCTCCGGCGTCGGTGCCGGCTTGGGAACGATGGCGGTGCGCAGCTCGCCCAGCATGTCGGTGAACTTCGCCAGCAATCCGGACGCGATGCTCTCCGCTTCGCCTTCCAGGCCCAGGTCCGTTTCGACTGCGGCCGAGAACAGCGAGCCGTCGCTGTGCTTCTTTCCTGCGAAGGGGTTGCCGGCTGGGTTGCCGGCCGCGAACTTCAGTACCTCGGTGCCCAGGCTCGCCGGGCTGTCGGTGACGGCCAGGCCCGTCATGTATGCCTCGCCGGTCTTCGCGAAGTTCGGGTCCACCTCGATGCTGGAGAACAGTTTCTGCTTCGCTTTGTTCATGGCGACGAGGGACGGGAGCGCCTCGATCTGCGCGAACAGCGCGAGCTTGCCGTCTTCCACCGTGCGCGCCTCCAGCGCCAGCACGTCGCCCAGCGCGGCGAAGGCGCTGTCCGCGGTGACGCCGCGGATGTGCTCCAGCCACACGCGGGCGCTGTACGTCGCGGGCTTGTAGTTCTTGGCCATTTGCTCGATCCAGCTGCGCTGGATTTCGCGGCCGTCGGTGGTGGCCCCCTCGGTTGCCACGCGGAAGAATTTGCTGGGCATGTGCGGCTCGGTGCGGTGAAGTTGATCTGTTGCCTATGTTCCGCACCCGGGCCTTGCGGCGCAATTTGCGCGCGCTGTGGGGGGGCGAAGCACACTTCGCCGCGCGTGCTTTCCGCGCGCGCGCGAAACACACTGCCCAGGCATGACCGAAGCAGCAGCCACGCCCACCACCAGCGCCTCGAGCCGTCGCACGAAGCGAGCGGCCGATCAGGTGGACGCTTCCCCTGGGTCGAGCGCGTGCATTCCAGTGGGTGGCCTCCGCCACGGGGAGTGCAGCCCTGTTGACGGTGGCGCGGGAAAGCGGCGCGAGGCCCGGGCGCTTTTCTGGATGGGCTGGAAGTTGTCGCATATCGCCGAGCAGCTGGGAGTGCCGCGCGGCACTCTGCACGGGTGGCACAAGACCGAGGGGTGGGCCGACGCGCCTTCATCGCAGCGCGTGGAAGCCGCCCTGGAAGCCCGCATGGTGACGCTGATTGCGAAGGACGTGAAGACCGGCGGCGACTACAAAGAAATCGACCTACTCGGGCGTCAGCTGGAGCGGCTGGCGCGCATCGGCAAGTATTCTCAGAGCGGTCGCGAGGCGGATCTGAATCCCGCGATCGAATCGCGCAACGCCGGGCCGAAGAAGAAGCCGCAGAAGAACCACTTCACCGAAGAGCAGGTGGAGAAGGTCTGCGAAGCGTTTCTGGATTCGATATTCGACTACCAGCGCACATGGTGGGAAGCCGCCATGGAGCGCACGCGGATCATCCTGAAATCCCGGCAGATCGGTGCAACCTGGTACTTCGCGCGCGAAGCGCTGGTGGACGCGCTCAAGACCGGCCGCAACCAGATTTTCCTATCGGCCAGCAAGGCGCAGGCATACCTGTTCCGGAACTACATTTTGCGTTTCGCATGGGACGTTTGCGGCATTGAGTTGAAGGGCGATCCCCTCATCCTGTCGAACGGTGCGGAGCTGCGCTTCCTTGGCACGAATTCGAAGACCGCCCAGGGGTACCACGGCAACCTGTATTTCGATGAGTTTTTCTGGACGAACGGGTTTGCCACGCTGAATGACGTGGCCAGCGGCATGGCGTCGCACAAGCAGTGGCGCATGACCTACTTTTCTACGCCGTCGAGCGTGCAGCACGAGGCGTACGAATTCTGGACAGGCAAGCACCTGCGCAGGCCCGTGGAAATCGACGTGAGCCATTCGCACCTGCAGCACGGTGCGAAGGGGGCAGATGCGGCCTGGCGTCAGATCGTGACGGTGTTGGACGCGGAGCGAGGCGGCTGCGACCTGTTCGACATAGAAGACCTGCGCCGGCGCAAGTCGGAAGAGGTGTTCGACAACCTCTACATGTGCGGGTTCGTGGATGACTCGTTTTCGGTCTTCCCCCTCACGGCCATGCAGCGCTGCATGGTGGACAGCTGGGAAGTGTGGAAGGATTTCAAACCCTTTGTGCAGCGCCCGTTCGGCTGGCAGCCCGTCTGGATCGGATACGACCCTTCGCACACTGGCGACCGCGCCGGCCTGGTGGTAGTCGCTCCACCTGTGAAGCCTGGCGGGCCGCTTCGCGTGCTGCACACCCAGCAGTTCCAGGGGATGGACTTCGACGCCCAGGCTCGCGCCATCAAGGACATCACCAGCCGCTACAACGTAGCTGCCATCACGGTGGATACCACCGGCATCGGGCAGGGAGTGTTCCAACTGGTGCAGAAATTTTTTCCTGCAGTTCGCGGCATCAACTACAGCGTGGACAGCAAGACCATGCTGGTGCTCAAGGCGCAGCAAGTCATCAACGCGGGCCGGCTCGAATTCGACTCCGGCAATCGCGACCTGGCCAGCAGCTTCATGGCGATCAAGAGGGAGCTGACGGCGAGCGGTCGCAGCGTGACTTACGCCGCGGGTCGCAGCCAGGACACCGGCCATTCCGATCTGGCGTGGGCGGCCATGAATGCCATCTCGAATGAACCGCTCGATGCCGGCACCGGCCTGGCCAACGTGCAGGGCACGTCCTTCCTCGAAATCTCCGAATGACTATGACGAAACGACAACGCCGGTCCGCCCCGCGGGCATTCCACGCACCTGCAACCCCTGCGCCTGCGGTGGTCACATCCGCGCCTCCACAGTCCCAGTCCTTTACCTTCGACCTGGGCGAGCCCGAGCCCGTCATAGGTGGCCGGTCGGCGCTGCTGGAGTACGCGGAGTGCATGCAGTCTGGCGAGTGGTACGAGCCGCCCGTGTCCCTTGCCGCCCTCGCGCGGCTCCTGCGCGTGGGCGCGCACCATGAATCGGCGCTGCGCTTCAAATGCAACGTGCTGTCCAGCACGCTGGAGCCTTCGCAGTGGCTCAGCGCCGCGGCCTTCCGCGGCTTCGCGCTGGATTTCCTGGTGCTGGGCAATGGCTACCTGGAGCGGCGCCGGAACGCCCTCGGCGGCTTGCTGGAGCTGCGGCACGCGCTGGGCAAGTACGTGCGCCGGGGCGTCGATCTGGACCGCTTCTTTTTCGTCACCGATCTGCAGAGCCCGCACGAATTTCCGCGGGGCGAGGTGCTGCAGCTACGCGAACAGGACATCCATCAGGAGGTGTATGGCCTGCCGCCGTACCTCGGCGCATTGCAGTCCGCCATGCTCAACGAATCGGCGACGCTGTTCCGGCGCCGGTACTACAACAACGGCAGCCACGCGGGCTTCATTCTGTACGTGACCGATGCGGCGCAGTCCCAGGGCGACATCGACAAGATGCGCGAGCAGTTGACCAAGACCAAGGGCGCGGGGAATTTCCGCAATCTCTTCTACTACGCGCCGGGCGGAAAGAAGGAAGGCATCCAGCTTATCCCCATCAGCGAAGTGGCGGCGAAGGATGACTTTCTGAACATCAAGCACACCACCCGCGATGACGTGCTGGCCGCCCACCGCGTGCCGCCGCAGCTGATGGGCATGCTGCCCAACAACGTGGGCGGGTTCGGCGACGTGGAGAAAGCGGCGACGGTCTTTGCACGGAACGAAATCGAGCCGCTGCAGGCGGCCATGGCACACGCGATAAACACCTGGGCAGGGCAGGAGGTGTGCCGGTTCCGGCCGTACCTGCTGCAGGCTGCCCAGGCCGCGTAGGCCCCATCCTGCGTGCACGCCCTGGCGGGCGCGCTACCCTGCGGGCATGGAACCGCCTGCCATTCTCCGATCCGACTCCGCGCCCGGCAGCGCCGCCCGCCTGGCCGACACCGCGGCGACCGCTTGGCACTGTCATGTTGCGCAGCTGCGATTCTGCGGCGTCTACATGCCGGCCTCGCTGGTGTGGGAGCGCTATGCGTGCGCGGGGTGGCTCATCTGCCAGACCACGGGCACTCAGGAGTGGAGCGCCAATCTTTCGAGCGACCAGACAGGCCAGGACGCTTTGACGTTCCCGCTGTTTCGGATCGGCGCGGCCCGTGTCACGGATCGGGATGGGGTATTCCTGCTGCGCGGGCAGCAGTGGGACGCCGGGCGCCTGCAGTGCTGGCCGCAGGATTGGCTGTGCGGCCCGACCGCTGAAGCCACGCGCGCGGCGTTGATGCCGCTGGATGGATGGCTTCGGGCCCGCTACACCGGCAGGCTGTGACGCCTCCTATCCGGGCTCGCTGGGCGTGTTCTCTTCGGCCACCATCGGCGCCCACTCTCCGAGCCCGGCGGAGAGCGCAGAGCACGCGAGCGCCGTGCGCCGGCTGATGCAAGCGCTTTCGATTGCAGACATGCCCTCTCGCCCTCGGCTGGCCCGTCCCTCCAGGGCTCCAAGGATCGCGCACCCCTCCGGCCCCCGCCATGCCTCCGATCGTCCCTCTACGGCCTTCCTGGGGGCCTTCGCGCACCCCTTCGATGCCCCCTGACCCGCTCCCACCCCCTGCCCGGTAGGGGCGGGTTCGACCCTCGGCGCGCGGTCGAGACCCCGCCGCGCCCGCTCGCTTGATGTGTCGATTTCGTCGGTGGTGCCGACCCGGCGCCCCGCAAGGCCCGGCGCGGCCTGCCGCCCGATTTCATCGCTCTTTATCCTGTCGGAATCTGTCGGGATTCGTCGTTTTCTCGCACCCGTGCTCTGCAGGCATTGAAAAACCCTCTCCACGCCCCTTCATGCCACCGCCAAGGCCCCTAAATCCGTTGGCCCATAGGTGGGCCCATAGATACCAAGAAAATCGCTCCAAGGCCCGTATTTCCTCATCCTACGGCTCTCACAGTCTCCGCCACTCCACAAAAATCAAGCGCCCATCAGGCGCTTTTTTTACGTCTTTCCCTTGGATAGGCCCCTTACAAAACAACGTGTT
>NZ_FOMQ01000014.1:84782-125224 GCF_900112675.1 Paracidovorax konjaci
CTAAATCCGTTGGCCCATAGGTGGGCCCATAGATACCAAGAAAATCGCTCCAAGGCCCGTATTTCCTCATCCTACGGCTCTCACAGTCTCCGCCAGCCTTGAACCAACAGACGCCGCCAGGGCGTCTTTTGTTTTGTGCACGTCCATGGCCCGCCCACTGCCGGGAAACCAGAACGCAGAAGGGGCGGGATCGACGCAATCCGGATGGGGTGTGGCCGTGCCTCCAACGTGAGCGGCGCGTCGTCGGCAGGCGTTACACGAAATCCGCACGGCCGCGCACTTGGGCCAGCAGGCGGATGTCCTCCCCCACGCGGTCGAGCGATAGAACCTGCAGCTCCAGGCCGTCGGCCAGCGATTCGAGCGGGCCGAACTGGCTGATGCCGCGCCCGGCGCCCAGCAGCCGTGGTGCCTGGTACAGCAGCAGTTCATCGACCAGCCCCGCCGTGACCAGCGCACCGTTGAGTTCGGCGCCGGCCTCCACATGCAGTTCGTTGGCGCCGCGGCGCGCCAGATCCCGCAGCACGGCGCCCAGGTCCACCCGGTTTCCGGTGCTGTCCGGCAGGTAGACCACGGTAGCGCCGTGCGCCGCCAATGCGGCCTCCCGGGATGCGTGCGGCTGTGCGGCATAGACCACCACATCGCGGGCCTGGGCCTGCAGCACCGCGGCTTCGGGCGGCGTGCGCAAACGGCTGTCCACGATGGCGACCCAGGGCTGCCGGGGCGTGTCGATGCCGCGCACGTCCATGCGCGGATCGTCGGCAAGGATCGTCCCCACGCCGGTCAGGATGGCGCAGGCCCGGGCTCTCCAGGCGTGCACGTCCCTGCGCGCCGGCTCGCCGGTGATCCATTGGCTCACGCCGTTGGGCAGTGCCGTGATGCCGTCGATCGAAGCCGCCACCTTGAGCCGTACCCAGGGAGACCCGCGCACCATGCGGCTCAGGAAACCCAGGTTCAAGGCCTTTGCGGCGGCTGCGCCCGGCCCCACCTCCACGGCAACGCCTGCGGCGCGCAGGCGCTCGAAACCCCGCCCGCCCACCAGCGGGTTGGGATCGGGCAGGGAGGCGACCACCTTGGCGATGCCGGCCGCTGCCAGCGCATCGCAACAGGGCCCCGTCCGCCCCTGGTGGGAGCAGGGCTCCAGCGTGACGTACGCAATGGCCCCCTGGGTGGAATGCCCCCGGGCCTGGGCATCCCGCAGCGCCATGATTTCCGCATGGGCCTCGCCCGCACGCTGGGTACTGCCCGTGCCCAGAACCTCGCCTTCTGCGCTGGCGATCACGCATCCCACCCGGGGGTTGGGCGACGTCCGGAAAAGACCCTCTGCCGCTTTTTGCAGCGCGAGTTCCATCCATCCGGAAGGGCTGGGAACATCAGCAGCCACGGCCATTGCCCCCGGAAAACCCATCCATCGGCCGGCCCGGATGGAGTGAACGGTCAGACCGGCGGCGCAAACGGTCGAAACCGCCCCCCCTTGGGTAAGCAATTTTTCGTAACATCTTCGGCATGAAACGTCGTAGCACCCCGCATAACCCTTCGCCCCGCACGCTCCGTGCCGGTGCCTTTGGCAAGGCACAGGGCTTTTCGCTGATCGAAGTGCTGGTGGCCATCGTGGTGCTGTCCTTCGGGATGCTGGGAGTGGTGGGGTTGCAGGCGTATGCCATCCAGGCCAACCGTGACGCCCGCATGCAGGCACAGGCCGCGAACCTCGCCAGGGAACTGGCCGAAATGATACGGGGCAACAAGGCGGTGGGTGCCAAGACCGCAACGGCGGACAACCCGTATCTGGTCAATCTATCCGGAACCATGGCGACGGCACCCACTGAATATTGCCTGTCGGTCTCCAATGCCACCAATGGCTGCACCAGCGCAGCCGCGGTGGCCTCGGCGGAGATGACCGAATGGCTGGCCCGGTTGCGTGCAGAACTTCCGGGAGCACGCGTGGTGGTGTGTTTCGACAGCGCTCCCTACAGCAGCACCGGCAAGGGCCAATGGACCTGCACCAACAGCACCGATGGAATCGCTGTGATCAAGCTCGGCTGGACCCGCAGTACCACCAACCGCAGCGGAGACAGCGGCACGGCGCTTTTTGAAACAGCGACCGACTCGGGTTCCGTGCCCTCCCTCATTTTTCCCGTGAGCAGTGGAAATTCGCAAGGCGACGTATGACCTTCTCCCATTCATCCCGAGGGCCGCGCATGGCATCTCAGCGGCTCACCCTGCCGATCCGCCAGCGCGGTCTGACTTTGATCGAACTGATGGTGGCGATGACCATCAGCACGTTCGTGGCGCTGGCCGCCATCGCCGCATTGATCATTTCCCGCCAAGGCTTCACCAGCGTGGATGCGGAATCGCAATTGCGTGACAACGCACGGTTTGCCATTGAATTGATCCAGCGGCTCGGCGTGCAGGCGGGCTATAGGGACATCCAATTTGCCGCCACGGTTGCCCCCCCCAACACCACGGGGCTGGCCGCCGATCCCGATCCCAACGTCTTTGGACTCAACAACAGATCGCGAACAGGGAGCAATGCCTGGGACGAAGGCACTGCCTGGAGCAGCGGCGCAGCCGGCTATGGCAGCGACATTCTTGTTTTGCGCTTTCAAGTCGCCGCGGCGCCCTGGTCGACGGCATCGTCCCCTGAGTCCGACAAGGCGGTCATCGATTGCTACGGCAGAACGGGCACAGCCTTGCCCACCGATCGGAACGACCGCATGGTGAGCATCCTGCATGTGGCCACTGGGAGCGACGGTGATCTCTCACTGATGTGTTCCCGCTCTGACACCGGTGCGGCGCCGTTCGATGCCCAACCCCTGATCCGTGGCGTGGAGAACTTCCAGGTTCTCTACGGCGTTGACGGCATCGGTCCCGGCAATACCGCGGCCATCGCAGCAGCGTCGGTGGACTCGGTTCCGGAGCGCTATCTGCGGGCCGACCAGCTCACGGTCAGCGGCAACGATGCCGCCACCAAGGCGAATTGGCGCCAGGTTCGCAGCATCCGCATCGGCATGGTGCTGAGGGGCCCTCCGGGTTCTGCCGTGGACAACACCAGCCGAACGCTGTACCCGCTGGGAACGGCCGCGGCCACGGCATCCGCAGCGGCGGGTTCCGCGTTTGCGGTGGCGGCGGACCCTGGCACCGCGGCCTCAGGCCCAGCGGACGGCCGGTTGCGCCAGACGGTGACCTTCACGATTCACTTGCGGAATGCACAGGTGGAGAAACGCGGATGACGAACCAAAGCAAAGCCAGGGGCGCCTCCCTGATCATCGTCATGCTGATCCTGATCGTGGTGTCCATCGTGGGCGTCGGAGGCATCCAGATCGCGACGCTGGCCGAGCGCGCGACCCGCAGCGACAGAGACAAGCAGATTGCCTGGCAAGCCACCGAGGCGGGCCTGCTGGACGCCGAATTCGACATCCTGGGCCTGCCTGCGTCGTCCGGCAGCAAACGCGATTCGATATTCAAGCTCAAGGCGACCGACGTCTCGAAATTCATTTCCGGCTGCGGCAACTCCGGCAACTCCAGAGGGCTGTGCGCGTACAACCCGGCAACCAAGCCGGCCTGGCTGACGGTGGACTTCGAGGCCACCGGCAACAGCGCATCGACCACGCCCTTCGGGACCTTCACGGAACGCACGTTCCCCTCCGGCAGCGCAGGCATCCAACCGGCCAAACCACCGCGTTACATCATCGAACCCATCCCGGACCCTTCCTATTCGCGCACCGAAGGTCCGGAAAACATGCGGTACATCTACCGCGTGACGGTCATGGGGTTCGGTCCCAACCCGGACACGCAGACGATGCTGCAAATGATTTACAGAAACTGAGCCGATCATGTTCATGTCACTGCACTCTTTGATGAAGCGCATCCCCAGGCCCCTGCATCGTGCAAGCACCTGGGCGGTGATCTTGGGCGCACCGGTCGCCGCCATTTCGTTTCTGGCATTCGGCGTGGGCCCCACGGCGCCGAGCATTCCCGTATTGCCGCTGTCGACAGAGCCGCTGTACGCCAATTCCACGGCGGACAAGCCCACCATGGCCTTGGCGCTTTCGGTGGAATATCCAACCGTAGGCGCGCAATACACGCCCAGCGGAAACATAGACAACACCTACTCGAACGCTACCGAATACCTCGGCTATTACGACGCGGAGGCCTGCTACAACTACAACGACAGCCCCACGGAAACCATTCCGTCAGGCTTCACGCAATCGGATTACAAACGCTTCGTGCGTTCAGGCGCCGCCACGAACCGGAAGTGCTCCAATGCGTTCAGCGGCAACTTCTTGAACTGGGCCACCAGCTCCGCCATCGACATGTTGCGGCTGGCCCTGTCGGGTGGCGACAGATACATCGACACCGATGGCCTCACCATCCTGCAGCGCGCCGTCATTCCGAACGGCGATCCTGTCTGCATGTGGAACACCACCAACTTCCCGGCCAAGCAACTGCCCAAGGATGGCGGCGGCGCAGGCACCTACTGGGGCGCCGTTCCCACGCGGATGGTGACGGCAGCCAATGGCAACGACATCTGGGTCGCCAACACGCTGAACCGTGTGTATTTCGGTACGTCCCGAACCGGTGACTGCGGCTCCGGCCCCGCGAACTACACATTGGGCGGCCCTGCGGGCGCCAATGTCATGGAAACCCCCGTCCGCTCGGGCACTTCGCTTCCGAACGGGGCATTCCAGTGCATCAACGGCGAAACCGGCACCTGCACCTTCACCGGCATCAAGGAGGTCTGGTACGGCGTCAACAACAAGTGGGCGGTAGTGGCCGCCAGCGAAGGGCTGAAGTGCCCGAGCGGGTGCAACTCCGTACTGGGCGATCCTGCCCCGGGCGTGGGCAAAAAGGTCTACTACGTCAATTACACCGGCACCTGGAGGCCACCCCAGTCGTCCTCGCTGAACAGCGACGGATTTTTCTATTCCCGCGTCCAGGTCTGCGACTCGACCGGAAGCACGCTGAACGATTCCCGCGATTACAACCTCTGCCGTCAGTATCCCAGCGGCAACTACAAACCCACCGGGGTGATCCAGAAGTACAGCGACCAATTGAGATTGGCAGCCTTTGGCTATCTGATGGACCCGACGGCCAGCTACAACAATGGCCGCTATGGCGGTGTATTGCGCGCCCCGATGAAGTACGTCGGCACGAAGACCTACGATGAGCGCGGCCAGGACAACACGCCCACCGGCGGGAACAGCGCGGCCGAATGGAATGCGACCACCGGTGTTTTCGTCACCAACCCGGACAACTACACCAACAGCACCGCCGAACTCAATTTCGGGATCAGCGGGGTGATCAACTATCTGAACAAGTTCGGGCGCACAGGCCCTATTCAGGGCCGGTACAAAACTTACGACCCCGTCGGAGAGCTGCATTACGAAACGCTTCGCTATCTGCAAGGCCTGGCTCCCAGCTTGGATGCCGTGAGCAACATGTCGACATCGATGTACGACGGGTACCCGGTGTACGCCACCTGGAACGATCCCTACGGCGGAAGCCGCTCTGCCACCGCGGATTACTCGTGCCTCAAAAGCAACATCGTGGTGATCGGCGACATCAATACCCACGACGGGAACAGGCTGCCCACCCCCAGCGCCACGAACAACATCATCGACATCAATGCATGGCGAGGAGTGGTTCAGGCTTTCGAGAAGAACCAGACCTCCGTCACCTATGTGGATGGAAGCGGTGCCACGCGATCGGTCTCCAATTTCAACGGCACCAACAACAGCGTGCCTTCGGCCTCGGGCACCAGCCAGATCATGGGCTCGGCCTACTGGGCCCACACCCATGACATCCGTGGAACAGGCTGGACAGGCACTGGCGGCCCGGCCAAGCAACGCCCGGGTCTGCGCGTGAAGACGTTCCTCTTCGACGTGAATGAGTACGGCGACCAGAACAACGCCAACACGCGGCGAAACGCCAACCAGTTCTTCATGGCCGCAAAGTACGGCGGTTTCGAAAGCGACCCGTCCAATCCAGGATCCAAGCCTTACAACGTCCAGGGCAATCCATTCAAGGACCAGACAGGCACCAACAACAACAACGTCTGGCAGAAGACCAGCGATCCGGGCGAAGCCAGCACCTACTACCTGCAAAGCAGTGCCCGCGGTGTGCTGAATGCCTTCAATGACATTTTCAGCCGGGCAGCGACCTCCGCCCGGAGCATTGCCGGGGCCAGCGCGGCTTCGCCACGCATCAGCACCAGCTCTCCGACGGCCCTCTTCTCTGCAAGATTCGACACCAGCAACTGGAGTGGCGATGTCGTGGCAGAGCCGCTGTCCGTGGACAGCAGCGGCACGGTCACGGTCGGCGCCAGTTCATGGAGTGCGGCAGACCGGCTCGCCACCATGACCGCGCCAGCCACCAACCGCAATATCTTCGTGGGCGATCCCTCCAGCACGGCCAACCCGAAAGCCGTGAGCTTCACGTGGGCGACCATCGGCAGCACCTTGCAAGGACAGCTGAACAAGGAGACACCCAGTTCTGCCGCCGACTCCCGGGGGCAGACGCGGCTGGATTTCCTGCGGGGAGATCGCTCTCGCGAAGGCAACCCGTTCCGCGTGAGAAGCTCGCTGCTGGGAGATATAGTCAACTCGGCAGTGGTCTATTCGGGCGCTCCGTCCGCGGCCTTCTCCGGCGCAGGCTACACCGCGTTTGTCAGCGCCAACGCCAACCGCACGAAGGCCGTGTTCGTGGGTGCCAACGACGGCATGCTGCACAGCTTCAATGCGGCAAATGGCAATGAGCTGTTTGCCTATATCCCGAGCTGGATGGGCCCCAAGCTCTCCGCGCTGACCAGCACCAATTACGCCAACAACCACCAGAGCTATGTCGATGCCTCTCCCGTGATCCGGGAAGCGCAGGTGGCGTCGAATGGCACGGCGACAGACTGGAAGACGGTGCTGGTTTCAGGGACGGGTGCAGGAGGCCAAGGGGTCTTCGCACTGGACGTATCCGACCCTGGAAGCTTCGACGCGAGCAAGGTGATGTGGGAGTTCACCCAGAACGATGATGCCGACATGGGCTATGTCGTGGGGCAACCCCAGATCCTGAAACTGCGCACCAACACCACCGGGACTCCCGTCTACCGCTGGTTCGCAGTGGTCGCGAGTGGTGTGAACAACTACGTCAAGGCGGACAGTGCCGGCAACTATGGCGACGGCAATCCGGCATTGTTCCTGCTGGCCCTGGACAAGCCTGTGGGCGATGCCTGGGCATTGGGCACGAATTACTACAAAGTCTCCCTGCCGGCCAATGCGGCCCTGAGTGCAACGGCACCCACGGGCGCCATCAATTTCAGCGCCCTGTTCGGAGCCAATGCCGAAGTCACCAACATCTACGTCGGTGACCTGCATGGCCGGGTGTGGAAGCTGAACTTCAGCGGCGTGGCGGCCAGCAACTGGACGACAGCCAACCTTTCTGCTTACCGTAACGGCGGCCTCCCGGCGCCCTTGTTCATTGCCAAGACATCGGGCGGCAACGTTCAGCCGATCACGGCGGCGCCTGCCCTGTTCACCGGCCCGCTGGTTCAAGGGTTGGAGACTTTCTATGTCATGGTCGGTACGGGCAAGTTCCTGGAAACGGCAGACACCACCTCCACGCAGGTGAATACGATCTACGCGCTCTACGACGACGGGAGCACCGGATCGGTCAGCAACACGGGGGCCATTGCCAGCAGGGCGCGGCTCAAGCAGGGTTCCATCGACACGACCGCCAAGACCGTCACCGTCCCCGCCTTCACCTGGGGCAAGGCGACGAGCGACAGCGACACGGCCAATCCACGCTCTGGCTGGTACGTGGATTTCGTCGGCACCGGCGAAAAACTCGTCAGCGCCATCAGCAACCGCGGCAATTTGATCGCATCTTTCAACACCATCATTCCCGGTGCCTCCGGGAACCAGGGGGTTTGCAGCAACACGGGCGGTGGCGGCAACAGCTACACCATCAATGTGGGTACAGGGGCCGGAACCTACGTTCCCTCCCAGGTGGGACTGTTGGGGCCGGGATTGCTGATCGAAAATGAATCGCAGCAAACGCTGAGCGCTTTCGACAGTGCGGGACAGCGGATTCGTACGACCACGCAGAAACGCATCAATATCGGCCAGAGCAGCGTGGCTGCCGGTGGGGAAGTGACCATTACGGAGATCATCGGGCGGCTCAGCTGGCGCCAGATCCACAACTACCAGGATTTGAAGAACACACCATGAAACACATCAAGAACAGCCAGGGCTTCAGCCTGATCGAACTGATGATCGTGGTGGCCATCATCGGCCTGCTTGCTGCCGTTGCGTATCCTGCCTACACCGACTCCATCCTTAAAGGGCGACGGGCCCAGGGGCGTACGGCCCTGGCCGAACTGCTGCAACAGCAAGAGCGGTACATGACCCAGAACAATTGCTACCTGAAGTTCACCAATACCACCGGCACCCTCAGTGCAACCACGTGTGCTGGCGGCACCTCGACGGACGTGCCGTTCAAGGTGTTTTCCGGCGATACGCGCAGTTCCACGGCTTACTGGCTGTCGGCCAAGGAGTGCACCATCAACAACACCGCGGTGGACATGAAGACCTGCGTGCTGGTAGAGGCCGTGCCCACCAAGACAGACTCCGATGTAGGAACACTTCAACTGAACAGCTTCGGGCAGAAAACATGCACCGGCAACAAAAAACAACTGTGCTGGCCATGACCGGAATCGCACGCCGGTTTCGCGCTCGCGGCTTCACGCTCATCGAGCTGATGGTCACGCTCGGCATTGCGGCGATATTGCTGACCCTCGCAGCGCCCAATCTCTCTCAGTTCCAGAGAAACTCACAGCTGACCTCCGCAACCAACTCGTTGGTCGGCGCGCTCAATGCGGCCCGCGCCGAAGCGATGAAACGGGGCAAGAACACGTTCGTCGTCCCCACGAGCAATGGCAATGGCAATCAGTGGGCTACCGGCTGGGTGGTCTTTGTGGATATCGACAGATCCCAGGCGTATGAAGCGGGCAATGACTTCACCGTGTTGGAGCAACCCGCGCTGCCCGGCTTCATCACGGTGTCCGCCAATGGGACGGCCAATGAGTCTCCCGCCTATGTCATGTTCGACAGTTCAGGGTACGCTCGCCCGAAAGACGGAAGCTTCTCGAATATGACCATCAATCTCTCCCGCTCCGATCTCTCGGGCGCCAGCCAGATCGCTGAGACCCGAAGAATCAAGATTGGCATCACCGGTAGAATCAGCACCTGCAAGCCTGCCAGCAGTTCTGACGCCACCTGCCCAGCCACAGACAGCTGATCGATACCTGGGGCGCTGGACGCAATTCCTGCAGCCAGGATCAATGGGAATGTCGCTGCGGCGGGAGCGGCATTTCCCGCGCACGGTCACGGCTTGCGCGACTTCTCCGTTTTCTCTGCCGTCACCCCCACGTCGGGCGCCAGTTGCTGCGCCATCTCGAGGTGGTGCTTCAGTGAGGGTAGCGTCTTTTCTGCAAATGCCTTGACCTCCGGATCACGGGCGTTGCGCACGCCTTTCTCGAAAAGCGCGATGGTGTCCTTGTGTGCCTGCAGGCCCATGGTCTCCGCATAGCGCTTGTCGAAATCGGCACCATCGGCTGCGTTCAGCAGCTTGAGCTTGGCCTCTTGCACCATCGAGGGGCCGTCCGGTACACGCACATTTTTCGAGGCGGCCAAGGCTGCCAGTTCCTGGTTCACCTTGGTGTGCTCATCCACCATCTGCTGTGCAAATGCGCGAGTCTTGGGGTTTTGTGCTTTTTGCAGCGCGAGTTGACTGCTCTTGACTTCGGCATGGCCGTTGTGAGCCGCGTCCTTCAAGAAAGAAGTTTCGGCTTTTGACAGCCGCGATGCAGCAGCCTGGCTGGCCGCATTCTCCGCCGGCCTGGCCGCGCCGGCTCCCGTTTGCGCGGATGCCCCGGCAATATGGAGCGCACAGCCCACTGCAACAGCAGACAGCAGCAAATGACGATGGTTCATGACTTTCCTCCGATGGTGGTGAAAAACCGCGGGGTGCCAACGAGGTGACGCCGCCACGGAACTCTATCGTTCAAGGGCAAAACGTATTCCTGTGGCCCCACCCTTCTGCGTCCCAGGCAAACGGGGTGCTCTCCTGGCTACGGACAAGCGATTTGAATTTTTTGCCGCTGCAAATCAATGGAGGTCATCCGCAGTGGTGCATCGCGAATTGGCTGCAGACCCTGGTTGGGATCCGAAGCAGGGCTCTCATCTCAGCCCTGGGATCCCGCAGCCATCCAGGACAGGCATCCCAGGCTCACACGGGAGGTGCTCACCAGCATGGCTCCCCGTGCGTACAGTTGGCCGGCCCTTCCAGCATCATCCATGCGAACAGCCCAGAGGGCCCCGGAACGATCCGCCCAGACGACACGCGCATCCACGGCCGCCAGCCGGTCCATGGCCGATGCAGCGGAGATTCCAGGCCTGAACAGCACAACCACCTCCCCGCTCTCACGGCCTGCGGGTTGCAGCGATAACAAAGCAGCGCCACCCACGACCAAGGCGACAGCCGCTACGCGGCCATACCCCGCGCCGCGATGGCCCTCCGCCCCAGAACCCGGACCGCCCTCCGGAGGATCTCCTCCTGCGGGCCCATGGCGGCGTTGCCAGCCGATCCACATCGGCAACAACCCAAACAGCACCAGCCACGTGGCATCCCATGCCAAGGGCATTGCCGATGCATCGCGAATGCGGTGCAACCCCAGCAGCCAATGAGAGAAAACAGCGTCCACCAGATGCCACAGGCCGAAACCCAGTAGAAAAAATCCCCAGAGACAGCGCCCGCCCCCTGAAAGGGCAAAGAAGCGGCGCGACTTCCAGAGCTTCCAGAGCCCAACCGCTGCGATGGCGTACATCAACGCATGGAATACGCCATCCGCCAGGATCTGCATCCGTATGTCCTGCAATGCGGGAGAGCGCAGGCCGCTCAGAAGGTGGTGCCATTGCAGCACCTGGTGAAGCAGGATGCCATCGAAGAATCCACCGAAACCGAACCCAAGAAATCCTCCGGCCCAGGCCAGTGCCTTTCCCGCGTTGTTGTCGGGCGGCATGGGCCTGCCCAAGGTGGAGGAGTCCGCCACCGCTTACCGCTTGCGGTCGTCCGTCTCGCCGATCAGTGCCGCGCCTTGGCGAGACGATGGCTTAGGCCCGGTGGGCTGGTCTCCTCCATATTCAAGCCCGAGGGCCCGCGCGGAACCCGAGGCATCCACCGACGCCAGGGGCCCCGTCTGGAGATGGTCCGAATGCTGGTCACCCGTCCTGTGGCGCTCCCGATTGCCGTAGCTGCTTTCGTCACCGCCCGCACCGAACCGCCGCCCGCCATCACCGGTAGCAGGGTTTTCACCGCCGGCCGGCGTGGCCGTGTCCCTTGGGTCGTTGCGCATGCCGTATTGGTCGAAATGACCGGTATCGCGCTGGCGATCCTGTTCAGTAGAAACCTTGTCCGATTTCATAAGTTCTCCTGCCTGTTCAGCACATCAATGCGACTGCTGGCGCCGCTGCTCAAGGTAGTTGCGCACCGCCTCCGCCGAATTGCCGACCGCCTCGACGGCCCTGCGCAACTCGAATTCGTCGCAGTTCAAAACCGAGGCCCAGTCCCGCACCTCGTAGTCTTCCGAAAGATTGATGAGGCGCCGATCGGCACCGCCTGCCTTTGTCTTGTCGTCTGCCATACCGCCAGCCTCCTGCGCCGATTGAAAACGATGACCCATGCTAGGAAA
Organism: Paracidovorax konjaci; assembly: GCF_900112675.1. Classification (GTDB taxonomy): domain Bacteria; phylum Pseudomonadota; class Gammaproteobacteria; order Burkholderiales; family Burkholderiaceae_C; genus Paracidovorax; species Paracidovorax konjaci. Next base: position 96,517 of record NZ_FOMQ01000014.1, read on the forward strand.
TCGCGGTCGGCAGGCGGCGTAGGACAAGTGCTGCCGCTGCGGTGCGATGTGTCAACGCATCTTTACGGGCAATGGCGCCTCAGAAGGCCTGGGCTTTCATTGCAATGGCCGACGTTCCCGGACGGGTATCGCATTTGAATACCTGAGCCAACTGCTGCATCGCGTTGCGTTTGCGCGAAGGGCTTTCCGCAGCGGTGCAATCCGAAGGCACCCATACGTCGTAGCCGAGCATCCTGGCGTCGGTGGCGCTCAGCATCACGCACATGTCGGCAGCCAGCCCGGCGACGATGATGCGCCGCGTGCCCATCTGCCGAAGCAGGTGCAGCAGCGGCGTGGACTGGAAGGCCGAATGACATGGCTTCAGCAAGGTCAGATCGCTTTGCTGGGGCGCCATCAGCCGGGCGAGTTCTCCACGCCGTCCTGGCAATTGCGCACATGCGCTCAGGATGTCGCTGAATTCGCTATGCCAGGTACCGTAGTTGTCATTGGCATATACCGTAGGCACGCGATGGAGCCGCAACTTTTCCCGCAACCGCAAAGTCGCACGTGCGGCGCGCAAGGCACCGGGCAACAAATCCTCGGCCGTCGGGAAATTCAAGGGATTGATGACGTCCACGAGGAGAAGTACGTCCCGACTCCGCGGAAGCCGGGTGCGTTGGAGGGTAGCGGCGGAAGACACAGAGCTGCAGGCCATTGCTTGGGGCTTCCGAGCATTTCTTCCGGTCGGCCCCCACCTCGTAGGAAAGCGCCGAGAGCCACCGGCCACCTGTTTCCAGCACACCTCGAAGCGCCGGGGTAGCCGACGCGTCACTTCGTTCGCCATTCCCCTGTTCAGGCCTGGCCCCTGCCGAAGGAGAACGCGCCATAGGCCGGTACGCGCTCGGCAGTACGGCGCCTGCGCCTACAGCGCGACCGTGGCAGGAGGAAAAGATATCCCGGCCTTTTCTCCTTATAGTCGGCCGATGAGCAGCGAAAAGCCCCCCGTCACCGCCCCGAAACGCACCTATGTCGCAGAGGGTGCTCCGCATGAGGTCGCCGATCACAAGGACGACATCTTTTTCGCTGCCATCGAGACGACCCGCATGCCGATGCTGGTCACGGATCCCCGCCAGCCGGACAACCCGATCGTGTTCTGCAACCGGGCTTTCATCACGATGACGGGTTACCAGCCGCAGGAAATCCTGGGGCATAACTGCCGTTTTCTCCAAGGCCCCGCCACCGATCGCAACACCGTTGCCGCGTTGCGCGAAGCGATCGATCAGCGCAAGGAGATTTCCCTCGAACTGCTCAATTACCGCAAGGACGGCTCATCGTTCTGGAATGCTCTGTTCATCTCCCCCGTGTACAACGCGCGCGGTGAACTGGTGTATTTTTTCGCCTCCCAACTGGACGTGAGCCGCCGTCGCGACGCCGAGGAGGCGTTGTCCCAGGCGCAGAAAATGGAGGCTCTAGGCCAGCTCACGGGCGGTATCTCGCACGACTTCAACAACCTGCTGCAGGTGATGTCGGGCCACCTGGACGTGATGCGGGTGAAGAATCGCAGCCAGCGCCTCAGCCAGCAGGATATCGATCGCTCCATCGACAGCATCCGAAATGCGGTCAGCAAGGCATCGACGCTGACGCAGCAGTTGCTGGCCTTCTCGCGGAAACAGAAGCTGCAGGGACGGGTGGTCAGCCTCAACGCGCTGGCGACCGGCATGGCCTCGCTCGCAGAACGCACCCTGGGCGAGGCGATCCAGATCGATTACGTGCTCGGCGACGACGTTCCCAACTGCGAGCTCGACACCACGCAACTGGAGGTGGCGGTCCTCAACCTGCTGTTGAATTCCCGCGACGCCATGCCTGACGGGGGCCGCATCCGGGTCGAGACCCGGGGCATCGACTTGCATGCGCAGGACGGCGACGCGTTCTCCGGCCTGCCGCCCGGCCCCTATGCAACCATCTCGGTCACCGACACCGGAGCCGGCATCCCCGCCGACATGGTGTCGCGTGTGATGGACCCCTTCTTCACCACCAAGGAAGAGGGCAAAGGCACCGGGCTCGGCCTCTCGATGGTGTATGGATTCGCGAAGCAATCCGGCGGTGCGGTCACGATCTACTCCGAAGTGGGTGTGGGCACGACGGTGCGCATGTACTTCCCGGCAGTGCATGGCCGTGCGAACCCCGAATTGATGGAGTCGCTGGCGCCGAATGTGCGCGGCGGAACCGAAACCGTCCTGGTGGTGGATGACCGGGTAGAAGTGGCCGATCTCGCGAAAGCCATGCTGGACGGGCTGGGCTACACGGTCCATGTCGCCCACAGTGCGCATGCGGCGCTCAAATTGGTGCGTTCCCTGGACACCAGCGCCCTGCCGCATCTGCTGTTCACCGACGTCGTGATGCCGGGTGGTCTCAATGGCTATGAACTGGCCCGCGAGATGCGCAAGACGGTGGCGGGCATCCACGTGCTGCTCACCACGGGCTTCGATCGCGATATGGGCAGCCTCGCCAATGTCGCGCCGACCGAATTCGAGATTCTGAAGAAGCCCTACCGCTTTGCCGATCTGGCAAGGCGTGTGCGCATGGTGCTGGACGGAGCCACGGGCACCAGGACCTGAGCGGCTGCGGGCAGCCGGCAGTTCGGTGAATCCTGCCGCCATCATCCTGCAATCCAAATGCGGGGCCGCCGCGTACAGGTGCACGAAGACATGCCCTCCGGCGTGTCGCTACCGGGAGCCTCTCGCATGCTGCAGAACAACGCCACCGCCATTCGATGGGTCGAAAAAGGCCTGCTCCCCGACCCTTTCGTCCGGCACGGCATCCGCCGGCTGCTGAAAGACCGCCTGACCGAACTGCGCAGTGGCGACAGTGCGGCGGCAGCCGAACAGACGCAGGTATTTCTGGAGCGCATCCGCTCTGCGCCTCTGGCACTGGTGCCCGACAAGGCCAACGAGCAGCACTATGAAGTCCCGGCCGAATTCTTCGGCAAGGTGCTCGGGCCGCACCGCAAGTACAGCAGTGGCCTGTGGTCGGCGGAAACGCAGACACTGGCCCAGGCCGAAGAGGCCGCCCTGGAAGAAACCTGCGCGCACGCGGGCCTGCGGGACGGCCAGCACATCCTGGAGTTGGGGTGCGGCTGGGGCTCGCTGACGCTGTGGATGGCCGATCGCTACCCCTTGAGCCGCATCACCGCACTGTCCAACTCGCACTCGCAGCGCGAATACATCGAGGCCCAGGCGATGCAGCGGGGCCTGCGCAATGTGCAGGTGCTGACCTGCGACTTCAACGTGTTCGACACCGCACAACGCTTCGACCGCATCGTGTCCGTGGAAATGTTCGAGCATCTGCGCAACTGGCCGCGGGCCTTTGCCCAGGTGGCACGCTGGCTGGAGGACGACGGCCGCTTCTTCATGCATGTGTTCGCGCACCGCGAAGCGCCCTACCCTTTCGTCGCGCGGGATGCGAGCGACTGGATGAGCCAGCACTTCTTCTCGGGCGGCATGATGCCCAGCGACGATCTGGCCCTGCACTGCCAGGACGATCTTCGCCTGATGCGGCGCTGGCGCTGGGAGGGAACCCACTATGCGCGCACCGCACGGGCCTGGCTCGACAACATGGATAAGCATGGGACGGCGCTGCAGCCGCTGTTCGCACGTGTATATGGTTCGTCAGCCGGCACGTGGTGGACGCGCTGGCGCCTTTTCTTCCTGGCGGTCGAGGAACTCTTCGCCTATGGTGCTGGGCAGCAGTGGTGGGTCAGCCACTACCTTTTCGAGAAGCGCAGCGCTGCCTCCCGCAGCCCCGCCGCGTGAGGAGCCGAGATGCTTTCCTTATCCATCACCGCTGCCTGGCAGGTCGCCCTCGGAGGACTCGCGTGGGCCCTGGTCATCGCGGTGGCCACCTGGGCGGTGAGCTGTGTGCGCCGCGATGCGAGCCTGGTGGACCGCCTCTGGGCCATCATGGTGTCCGGCGCAGGCGTGGTCTACGCGGCCCTGCTTCCAGGTTCTATGGAGCGGGGGCCCGCCCTCGTGCTCCTCGGCCTTGCCCTCGCCTGGGCCGCCAGGCTCAGCACCTTCATCACGCTGCGCAACTGGGGCCACGGTGAAGACCATCGGTACCGGATGATCCGCGAGCGCAACGAACCCCACTTCGAGCGAAAAAGCCTGTACCTGATCTTTGGACTGCAAGCCGTGCTGGCATGGGTGGTGTCCGCCCCGCTCTTCGCCGCCTTCGCATCGCCGGACCCGCGCGGCTGGATGGCCGCGTTGCCGGGCCTGGTGCTCGCAGCGGTCGGACTGGTCTTCGAAGCGGTGGCCGATGCACAGATGTCGCGTTTCAAGAGCCAGCCCGATCACCGGGGCCAGGTGATGGACCAGGGGCTGTGGCGGTACACCCGGCATCCGAATTATTTCGGCGAAGCTTGCGTGTGGTGGGGACTGTGGCTCGGGGCGATGGGCACGGTGGGCAGTGCGGCCACCTGGAGCGTGGTATCGCCACTGCTGATGACGTTCCTGCTGCTGCGGGTGTCGGGAGTGGCCCTGCTCGAAAAATCGATGCCCGAGCGCCGGCCGGCCTACCGGGAATACCAGCAGCGCACCAGCGCATTCATCCCCTGGCCACCACGCACGGAGAAGCAGCCATGATGCCCAGGCCCACCCTCCCGCGTGGGCGCCTGCGCAAGACGGCGCTGGTTGGACTGGCGGTGGCTGCAGCTACCGCCGCCTTTCTGCCGACCGCGGGCCATGCGCAAGAGGCGGCAGAGCGGCAATGGAATTTCTCGGTCCTTCTCGACGGTGCGCTTATCGGGGAACACCGGTTCAGGCTCACGGCACTGGAGCCCGGCAGCCGCAGCCTCGAAAGCACCGCCCGTTTCACCGTGCGTGTCCTGGGGGTGCCGCTGTACCGCTACCGGCACGAAGCACGCGAGCTGTGGAGAGGAGACTGCCTTGCCCGCATCGCATCCGATACCGACGACGACGGTACCCGCAATACGGTGCGCCAGGACTTCGCTCCCGACGCGGGTTGCCTGCGGAGTTTCGCCTACTGGAATCCTGCGATCCTCGCGTCGCAACCGCTGCTCGACCCTCAGACCGGCAAGACGGAAGCCGTCCAGGTCTCGCGCGAGGAAGACGGTGTCATCACCGTCCGCGGACAGCCGCGGCCGGCCACGCGCTGGCGTCTCATGGGCCCGAAATATCCGATCGACGTCTGGTATGCCACCGGCTCAGGAGAATGGGTGGGACTGGATTCCACGGTGCGCGGTGGACGCAAGCTCAGCTACCGGCTGCCCTGAAATGGCATTTCTTTACTTGCTCACCCTACCGCCATCGTCCACCGGCCGATGCCTCCCGGGCCACTTCTCCACTCCTTCGAAAGCTGCTCCATGACCCGCACCTACGCCATCGCCTACGTCGCCACAGCTATCGCTTTTCTCGCCCTCGACGCCGTCTGGCTGGGGACCATGGCCGGGCGCCTTTACCGCCCTGGCATCGGCCATCTGATGCAGGATGGCTTCTCGTTCGCGCCCGCACTGGTGTTCTACCTGCTGTACGTCGGAGGCATGGTTTTCTTCGCAGTCGCCCCCGGCATCGACAAGCAGAACTGGCTGCACGCGTTGGGGTTCGGCGCAGCGTTGGGCCTGGTGGCTTACGCCACGTTCGGGCTCACCAACCAGGCCGTACTGCGCGACTGGCCCTGGCACGTGACAGCCCTCGACATGGCCTGGGGCACGTTCGCCACGGGCACGGCCTCGGCCATCGCAACGGCCGTGGTCATCCGCTGGTTCCCAAACTCCGCAGCCTGACCCGGGACTCCGCGCGGGGCCCGCGCAAGGCCTGCGCGGGCGCGGGCCAGCTACATGCCCACCAGCGCGCCCACCCAACGGGCCAGACGCCCATCGAACAGCAGCCGCCCATCGACAGCCGCAAGGCAGATGCAGTCGCTCTGTCCCTGCACCACCGGCTGGTGGTGCACGCCACCATCGGCACCGTCGAAGTCTCCGGGCCCGAACAGATCGTGCCCGTCATGGAAGGCGCCATGCAGCACCTGGGTCCACTCCAGTCCATGGTGGGTATGTGCCGGCAAGCTGCGCCCCGGCGCAATGCGCAGGAGGAACACATTCGCCGCAGCGTCGCGCTGCGGCGCCATGCGGCTCCACGACATCCCCGGACCGATCCACTTCCAGGGCGTGAATCGGCGGCCCTGCAGCGCCTTCGGCCAGGGCGCTCCTGCGGGCCACGCAGGGCGGGCCGATGGTGATGCCGCAACGGGCAGGGCGTTCGATTGTTGGGAAGCCGGCAGCGCATCGACGGCCTCCAACGTGCGCGCCAGGGCGTCCGCCCGCAGCGTCTCTGCCGGCAACGACTCCATCAGCACGCCGCCTGCGGCCTCCAGCGCGCGCAGGCGTTCGCGGCACTGCGGGCACATTTCCGCATGCACCGAGGCCAGCAGTGCAGGCCCCGCCGACAGCCGGCCGGCTGCCAGCTCCAGCAAGACTTCATCTCCGGGGTGGTGGCGTATCGTCATGGCGCGTGGGAGCCGAGAAGGCGGTGCAGATGGCGTACGGCCAGGCGCACGCGGGATTTGACGGTGCCCAGCGGAATGCCGAGTTCATCGGCGATCTGTGCGTGGGGCTGCTCATCGAAGAAAGAGCGGCGCAGGACCTGTGCCTGGTCGGGCGACAGCAAGCCGAGCGCGCGGCGCACATCGCTTTCGCGCTGGGCAGCGTAGACCTGTTCTTCGGGGCCGGCATCCTCCATGGCGAGGTCCTGCCCTTCGTCGCTTTCGGAGAGCTGGTTGCCCTTGCGTCGCAGGTGGTCGATGCGCAGATTGCGCGCGATGGTGAACACCCAGGTGGATACCCCTGCGTGCGCGGGATCGAACGTGGCGGCCCGCCGCCACATGTTCACCATCGCTTCCTGGGTAAGGTCTTCTGCGACGCCCTCCAGGGTGCCCAGGCGCATGAGGTAGGACTTCACGCGCGGTGCGAAATATTTGAACAGCGCCGCAAAAGCCTGCCGGTCGCCATGCTCGGCCACCGCGCGCACCATCGCTATGCATTCATCCCGCGACGGAGTCGATCCCTCGGTGTAATACTTCGTCACAATCGACAGGTAGGGGGGCAGGGTGGGCCGCGGGGTGCGGGGCTCTGCCAGGGGCTGGCGGACGATGGTCATGGTGCTGCACATACGCAGCGATGGGCGGATTAGATCACGGCCCATGGAGCGGAATCCAACAGCCCGGCAGATACGTACAAGCCCGCAGCATCCGAGGATTCCATGAGAACGATCCATGACCAACCTGCAGCGGGCGATGGCCTGGCAGGACAACGCCCTAGCGGCCCCATCGACATTGCCGTCATCGGCAGCGGCATCTCCGGCCTGGCCGCCGCGTGGCTGCTCGCCAAGCGCCACCGCGTCACGGTATACGAGGCCGATGCGCGGCCCGGCGGCCACAGCCACACTGTGGAGGTGCCCGGCCCTGCCGGGCCGACACCGGTCGATACGGGCTTCATCGTCTACAACGAGTCGGCCTATCCGAACCTCACGGCACTGTTCGCACACCTGGGCGTGGAAACGGTTCCCACCGACATGTCGTTCGCAGTCAGTCTGGACGCTGGTGCGCTGGAGTACTCCGGCTCCGGGCTCTCCGGCCTGTTCGCGCAGCGGTCCAATGTGCTGCGCCCGCGCTTCTGGTCGATGCTCCGGGATCTGGTGCGGTTCTACCGCCAGGCGCCCCAGGATGCGGCCAGCATGGGACTGCTCCCGCTGGACGAATACCTGGACCGCCGCGGTTTCGGCCGCGCGTTCCGCGAGGACCACCTCTATCCCATGGCCGCCGCCATCTGGTCCACGCCGGCCTCCCGCATCGGGCAATACCCGACCGAATCCTTCGTGCGGTTCTGCGAGAACCACCAGCTCCTCGACCTCGGCCAACGCCCCGCGTGGCGCACGGTGCAGGGCGGCAGCCGCCGCTATGTCGAGAAATTGACTGCGGCACTGGGCCCCGGTGCCCTGATGCTCGCGCAGCCCGCCGTGGAGATTCGGCGCACGGACACCGGCGTCTACGTGCGCACGGCCGATGCGCGCGAATCGCGCCGCCATGACCACGTGGTGATCGCCACCCATGCCGACCAGACGCTGAGGCTGCTGCCCGACGCCACCGAAGCCGAATCGCACATGCTGGGTGCATTCGGCTACAGCCGCAACCTGGCCGTGCTGCACAGCGATCCGGCACTCATGCCGCAGCGGCGCGCGGTGTGGTCCAGCTGGAACTACGCCAGCGAGAGAGGCCTGACCGAAGGCCTGAGCGTGACCTACTGGATGAACCGCCTGCAGCATCTGCCGCAGAGCCATCCCCTCTTCCTGACGCTGAACCCCATCCGGGATCCCCATCCGCAGCACGTCCTGCACACGCAGGTGTACGAACACCCCATCTTCGACGGCGGCGCGCTGCGTGCGCAAAAGGAGCTGTGGGCCTTGCAGGGTCAGCGGCGCACGTGGTTCTGCGGCGCCTACTTTGGTGCGGGCTTCCACGAGGACGGCCTGCAGGCAGGCCTGGCGGTGGCCGAGGAACTGGGCGGCGTCCGGCGGCCCTGGACCGTGCCCCAGGAATCCGGGCGCATCCATTGCATGCGCCAGGGGGTCGCCGCGTGATCCCGGCGGCGGCGCCCCCCAGCGCGCTCTGCACGGGCGATGTGCTGCACGAGCGGCTGCGTCCGGCACGCCACCGGCTGCGTTATCGCGTCCATGCGCTGTGGCTGGATGTGGACGAGCTGCCGGACCTGTCGCGGCGCCTGCGGCTTTTCTCGCTCAACCGATTCAATCTCTTCAGCCTGCACGAGCGCGACTACGGCACGGGCTCGGGCGAGCCGCTGCGCCGCCATGTGGAGCGCCAATTGGCTGCGGCCGGGGTGGACGCGCCTTTGGGCTCCATCCGCATGCTGACCATGCCGCGGATCCTGGGCTATGCGTTCAATCCGCTCACGGTGTATTTCTGCCACCGGGCCGATGGCGGGCTGCAGGCCATGCTCTACGAGGTCAACAACACCTTCGGAGAGCGCCACAGCTACCTGGCCGCCGTCCCGCCGCAACGGGCGCACGACGACCGCCAGCGGCACGGATGCGACAAGGCCTTCCACGTGTCGCCGTTCCTGCCGCTCGCCATGCGGTATGCCTTCGACGTGCAGCGGCCGCGGGCCGCGGGCGACGCGCTGGCCCTGACGGTGACGGCCGGCGACGCCTCGGGGACCGTCCTGGGCGCGCTCTGGAGGCTGCGCACCGGTCCGCTGACCGATCGCGCGCTCGCCCGTGTCTTTCTCACGCACCCGCTGCTCACGCTCAAGGTGATCGGTGCCATCCATTGGGAGGCACTGCAGCTCTGGATCAAGGGCGTGGGCTTCCACGCCAAACCACCGGCTCCCGAACGGACCCTCACCATCATCCGCGCCGAAGAACCATGACGCCTTCCTCTCCATCGTCCGCGAACGCAGCCCACGGGATGGCCTCCGGCCAGTCCGCCCATCCGCCGCACGCACCCCAGGCCGACATCGCATGGCCCTACCGGCCTCTGGCGCGCCTGCTGCGCCGCCTGCTGGACACCATGGCCTGCGGATCGCTCGTGATCGAACTGCCCGGCGGCGCCCAATGGGCCGGCAGCGGTTCCGAGCCCGGGCCCCATGCCGTGCTGGTCCTGCACACCTGGAAGCCCGTCTGGCGCCTGCTCACGGGGGGCGACCTCGGCTTGGCGGAGGGGTACCGGCGGGGCGAGTGGTCCAGCCCCGATGTGGCGGCCCTGCTGGAAACCGGCATCCGCAACGAAGCGCGCTGGAGCCGCGCCATCGATGCCGGTTGGCCCGTGCGCTGGGCGAGCCGGCTGCTGCACCTGCGGCGCGCCAACACGCGCAGTGGCAGCCGGCGCAACATCGCGTTCCACTACGACATGGGCAATGCGTTCTATGCGCAGTGGCTGGATGCCTCGATGCTCTACTCCAGCGCGATCTATGCCTCGGACACCGAAACGCTCGAAGAGGCCCAGGCCCGCAAGCTCGCACGCATCCTCGAATGCCTCGCTCCCCGGCCCGGAGAGCATGTGCTGGAGATCGGCTGCGGCTGGGGCGCACTCGCCCTGGCCGTGGCGCAGCAGGGCCGCGCGCAGGTGACCGGGCTCACCCTCTCGGCAGAACAGCTGCGCTTCGCGCAGGACCGGGTGCAGCAAGCCGGCCTGCCAGCGCAAGTGGACCTGCGACTGCAGGACTACCGCGACGTGCAGGGCACGTTCGACCACATCGTGTCCATCGAGATGCTCGAAGCCGTGGGCGAGCGGTATTGGCCCACCTACTTCTCCACGCTGCGCGAGCGGCTGCGGCCCGGCGGCCGCGCCGTGGTGCAGGTGATCACCATCGGCGACGGCCATTTCGAGCACTACCGCGCCGGTGCGGACTTCATCCAGCGGTACATCTTCCCGGGCGGGATGCTGCCGTCGCCCTCCGTGCTGTCGGAGCAGGCCAGCCGTGCCGGCCTGCGCATCGCCTCCAGCGAGACCTTCGGTGACAGCTATGCCACCACGCTGGCCGAATGGCGCAAGCGTTTCCTGCGGGCCTGGCCCTCTATCGAACCCCTGGGGTTCGATGCACCGTTCCGCCGCCTGTGGGAGTACTACCTCTGCTACTGCGAAGCGGGGTTCCGCACCGGGCGCATCGATGTGGGCCTCTACACGCTGACGCACGCATAGCCAGGCCGCAGGGGCCAGCCACGCGTCCCGCTCGCTAGCGCTCGGCGGTCCCGGGCTCCGCCATGCGCCGGTGCTGCGCGGCCACGAGCTGCGACGGCGCGACCTTGGACAGCGCCACCTGCAGCTTGTTGCCGAGCCCCACCACCACATCGGCTTCACCGGCATGCAGGGCTTCATAGCCCGCGCGCGCCACATCCGCCGGATCGGACTTGTCGGATTGCGTGCCCACTTTTGTGTCCTGCATGCCCGCCCGTTCGAAGAACCGCGTATCCGTCACACCGGGCATCAGGCAGGTCACCGTCACGCCCGAGTCCTGCAGTTCGTTGCGCAGGGCTGCGGCGAATGAGTCGATGAACGCCTTGGAGCCGTTGTAGACCGCCTGGAAACTGCCGGGCTGGAATCCCGCGATCGAGCCGGTGATCAGGATGCGGCCCTGGCCGGCTGCGCACATGCGCTGGGCCACGCGCTGCACCAGCCACACCGTGCCGGTGATGTTGGTGTCGATCACGTGCCGCACGTCGGGAAAGATCTGGTCCAGAAACGCCCCGCCCAGGCCGTGGCCCGCATTCGCCATGAGGGCATGCACCATGCGGTCGCCCACCACGGCCCAGAGTTTCTGCAGGCCCTCCTGCGTGGCGAGGTCGGTCTGGATGAATTCGACCTCCGCGCCCTCCGCGCGCAGTGTTTCGGCCGCCCCGTTGAGCGGCGTGTCGGCCGCGAGCACCAGGTTGTACCCACCCCGGGCCGCGTGCCGGGCCAGTTCGAGACCGATGCCGGAGGATGCTCCGGTGATCAACGCCAGGGGGCGCGCCGTGCCGGTGGTGTCTGCAGCTGGCTCCATGTCCAAACCCTCTTTCTTGTCGCTGGATGGTGGAAGGCCGCCGGGCACACGTTCAGGGCACGCCGGAGCCTCGTGGAAAATCCGATGGTGGAAGCGCCTCCTTCCGGCCCATGTCGGACGCCGCGCCGTGAATCGCAGCGAAAAAGACGCGCGTGCCCGGGTCCGGTGCACGGCCGTGCAGCCCGCACCCCATGCCAGAATCGGGGCCATGTCCGCCACCTCGGCCTATGCGGTGACCGCCGCCACCACGCCCCGACGCTCCGACGACAGCACCATGGCCGTGCTGTACCGCGCCGCCCTGGGGCCGATGGGCACCGCCCGCTACCTCTCCGCCTTCGAGCGCTTCGATGTCGCGGGCCGTGCCCTCCCCGGCTGGAACTGGGCCGCTGCACTCTGCACACTCAACTGGATGGTCTTCCGGCAGTTGTGGAGCGCCGCGCTCGTTTACGTGGCGGCCCTCGAAGGACTGGCCCTGCTGGCCGTCGCCGTGGGCCAGTACACCGCCCGATGGCCGTTGCCCGTGCTGGCCGGCCTGGGGCTCGCGGTGCTGCTGGCAGCCACGGTGATCCCGGGGCTTTATGGCAATGCCTTCGTGCACAGCGAAACCCGCAAGCGCATCACCAAGGCCCTGTCCGCGTCCGCCACGCTGGCCCAGGCCCAGGCGCTCCTGGAGCGGCAGGCACCCACTCCGCGCCGGCTGGCCTGGATCGCCGCCGCCAACGCCGTGCTGGCCCTGCTGATCGCAGCGATCGTGGTGGCGCTCTCCCGGCAGGCTGCAACCGCAACGGCGCCGTCCGGGACCGCGATGCCGGCCGTGCGTGCCACGGCCTCCAGCCCCGCGGCGTCCCAGGCCTCGGTCTTCGACGATGCACCTGCCGCGCCTGCCCCATCGGGTGCAGCCGCCGCGTCTGCGCCGGCTTCGGCGGCTGCGCCGCAGCCCCCGGTGTCTGCAGCCCGAGCGCTGGCGGCCCCGACTCCTGCGCCGCAGGCCCCCGGGGACCGCGATGCGTCGGCGCCCGAGGCACGCGCATCGTCGCCTGCGGCCTCCAGCCCCCGTGCCCAGGCTTCGGTCGCCGCCGTCCAGCCGAGAGCGCTGCAGGCATCGGCACCGGCCTCTGGAGCATCCGCGTCCATCCCGACACCGGCAGCCGCTCCGCCTGCCGCGCCTGGGATTCCGCAGGCGGCCAGCAGGCCAGCCACCGCTGCGCCGGCGGCCCCCACCACCTCCGCCGCAGTGCAGCCTGCGGCAACGGCCTCCGCAACGGCGAAGTTTGCAAGCGCGCCGGCCTCGGCTGCAGCGTCTACCGCGGCAGCGCCGCGGTCTGCCCCATCCGCGGCGGCTTCGCTGCCGGCCAGTGCCCCGGTCCGCGCCCCGCGCGCATCGGCGTCCGCGCGGGCAGCCGCGACGACGGCCCCTGCCGCAACGGAGCGCACCGACGCGGCGGCACGCAAGCTCTACATCAACGTCGGGCTGTTTGCCGAACCGGCCAATGCGCAACGTGCCCATGGACTGCTGCGCGGCGCCGGCATTCCTGCCGCGACCCAGCCGGTGACGGCCGCGGACGGGCGAGAACTGCTGCGCGTGCGCGCCGGCCCTTTCACATCGGCCTCCCAGGCCAACGCCGCGGCGGCCCGCATCCGCACGCTCGGCCTGGAAACCTCGGCGGCAAAGCGCCCGTGATGGCGGGCGCAACGTGCCGCCCAGTCGATGGGCATGGGCATGTGCGTTACCGCTGGTGACGGCCCGCCCAGCATGGCTGCGCTATGGTGCCGGCTCCCATCGGCGCGCCGCTTCGGCAGGCCGTCCTCATCCCGATCCGACCATTGACTTCAACCACGGAGCATCCATCCATGCAAATTTCTGCCCGCGCTTTCGCCTCCGTTGCCCTCGCCCTCCTTGCCGCCGGCTGTAGCACGGCGAACCTGCCTTGGGGCGGCTCGGCCACGCCTGCCGCGACGGGCCCGACCGGCGCCCCTGTCGGAGGCACCTGCGACGCCGCTCCCGCACAGGCACTGATCGGCCAGAACAGCACGGCGAAGGTGGTCGAGGACGCCCGCGTGCGCTCCGGCGCCCACCTGGCCCGCGTGCTGCGCCCCGGTCAGATGGTCACCAAGGAATTCGACGCGCAGCGCCTCAACCTCGAAGTGGACGGCAACGGGCGCATCACGGCCGTGCGCTGCGGCTGATGCTCCTGCACTGACGGAGGATTCCGCAGGCCGCGCACTGCCGGCGGCACGCGCAGTGCCCGCGGCTCACTCCGCCAGGAAGAGTTCCTGCAGATCGCTCAGGAAGTCGAATCCGCGCTCCGTGGGCCGCACGCGCGCCATGCCGCGCTCGATCAGCCCCTTGCGCTCGGCCTCGTCCAGCGCGCCGGCGATCGCCGTCAGCGGCAGCCCCGTGCGATCGATGAAATCCTGCAGCGCGAAGCCTTCGCGCAGGCGCAGTGCATTGAGCATGAACTCGAACGGCAGGTCTGCCCGGCGCACTTCCTGGTCCTGCGCCACGGCATTGCCAGCCAGCGCCTGTTCCATGTAGCGCTTCGGGTCGCGAAACCGCACCTGCCGCGCCACGCGGTGCGCGAAGCTGATCTTGGAATGCGCGCCCGCGCCGATGCCGAGGTAATCCCCGAACTGCCAGTAGTTGGTGTTGTGCACGCAGGCATGCCCTTCGCGTGCATAGGCGGAGATCTCGTAGCGCCCCAGCCCCGCAGCGCCGGTCAGCTCCGTGATGCGGTCCAGCATCGCGTAGGCCTGGTCGTCTTCCGGCACCTGGGGCGGGAACTTCGCGAAGTAGGTGTTGGGCTCGATGGTCAGGTGGTAGATGGAGATGTGCGGCGGTGCCATCGACAGCGCCAGCGCCATGTCTCGCTCCAGATCCTCGAGGGTCTGGCCGGGCAGCGCATACATGATGTCGAGATTGAACGTATCGAAGGCCTGCGCGGCCTCCTGCACGGCCGCCAGGGCCTGCGCGCGGTCGTGCACCCGCCCCAGCGCCTTCAGGAAGCGGTCATCGAAGCTCTGCACCCCCACGGACAGCCGCGTCACCCCGGCCGCGCGGTAGGCCCGGAAACGGTCCTTCTCGAACGTGCCTGGATTGGCCTCCAGCGTGATCTCCGCATCGGCTTCGAGCCGCAGGCGTGCGCGCACATCGCCGATCAGCCGGTCGATCGACGCCGGCGAGAACAGGCTGGGCGTGCCGCCGCCGATGAACACGCTGTGCACCGTGCGGCCCCACACCAGCGGCAGCGCCGCCTCCAGGTCGGCCATGAGCGCGTCCAGGTAGCGGGCCTCGGGCAGATCGCCGCTGCCGCCCTGCGCCTCGTGCGAATTGAAGTCGCAGTAGGGGCATTTCTTCAGGCACCACGGCAGGTGCACGTACAGCGACAGCGGCGGCAGGCTGCCCAGACTCAGCACGCCGGGGCGCATCGAATGCCGCACGTCGCGCAAGGGTGCGGGCCGCTCTTCGGCACCCTGGATGCCGCTGGCAGGAACGATGGGAATGGACACGGGCGAAACAGCAGGAAAAAGAGATTGCTTGGGAAGCGCCGGCGACCGGCTTCAGAACCAGCTCTCGCGCATCAGCGCGAGCATCTGCCGGGCCGAACGCCCGCGGTGGCTGTGGGCATTCTTGACCTCGGCCGGCAGCTCGGCGAACGTCTTGCCGAATTCGGGCAGGAACATGACCGGATCGAACCCGAAGCCCTGGCTGCCGCGCGGCTCCGTGGTGATCTCCCCGACAACGCGTCCCACTGCGATCAGCGGCTCCGGGTCCTCGGGGCTGCGCACCGCCACCAAGGTGCTCACCATCGCCGCGCGCCGGGTCGCCGCGCCCTGCAGTTGCTCCAGCAGCGCGCGCACGTTGTTGGCGTCGCCCTTTTCGTACCCGAACCGGGTGGCGTAGTGGGCCGTCTGCACGCCCGGCAGCCCGCCGAAGGCATCCACGCAAAGGCCCGCGTCGTCGGCCAGGGCGGGCAGGCCGGTGTGCAGCGCAGCGAACCGCGCCTTGGCCAGCGCGTTCTCGACGAAGGTGTGGAAAGGCTCCTCGGCCTCGCCCACGCCCAGGTCCGCCTGCCGCACCAGTTCCACGCCCAGCGGAGCGAACATGCTTTGCAGTTCGGCCAGTTTGCCGCGGTTGTTGGAGGCTAAAACGAGTTTCATGGTCAAAAGGCCTTCATGCCGCCGATTTCATTAGAAAGTTTGCTATTAATTTAATAGCGAACGGTGCTGCAGCGCGATCAGCTCCTGCACGCCCTGGCCCGCCAGGTCGAGCAGCCGGTCCATCTCCTGGCGCGTGAACGCCACGCCCTCGGCGGTGCCCTGCACCTCCACGAAGCGGCCTTCTCCGGTCATGACCACGTTCATGTCGGTGTCGCACTTCGCGTCTTCGGTGTATTCGAGATCGAGCAGCGGCGTGCCCTGCACGATGCCCACCGACACCGCGGCCAGCGGCGCGGTGATGGGCGACGCGGCGATCTTGCCCGCCACCAGCAGCGAGGCGACCGCATCGTGCGCGGCCACCCAGGCGCCCGTGATCGCCGCCGTGCGGGTGCCGCCGTCGGCCTGGATCACGTCGCAGTCGAGCTGGAGGGTGCGCTCGCCCAGAGCCTTCAGGTCGAACACCGCGCGCAGGCTGCGCCCGATCAGGCGCTGGATTTCCTGCGTGCGGCCGCTCTGCTTGCCGCGCGCGGCTTCGCGGTCGCTGCGGGTGTGCGTGGCGCGCGGCAGCATGCCGTATTCGGCCGTCACCCAGCCCTCCCCGCTGCCGCGCTTGTGCGGCGGCACCCGCTCTTCGAGCGAGGCAGTGCACAGCACTTTGGTGTGCCCGAACTCGATGAGCACCGAGCCCTCCGCATGCATCGTGTAGCGGCGCGTGATGCGCACCGGACGCAGGGCGTCCACCGCGCGGCCGGCGCTGCGCTCGAAAGGACCGGAAATCGCTGGAAGGTTCATGGGTCGGAGGTCAGGAAAGGCAAGAGGAAACGATGGATGGGCCGGCCGCGGCAGCGGGAGCGCCGCGGCCTAGGGAGTCGAGACTGCGCCGGGATTGCAAAAAGCAGAAAGGCGCCCGCCCTCCGGCCGTGCGCGTGGAACCGCCACTGCGCCGTCAGGCCTTGCGCGCGGCGGAACGGCGGATCGCCTCGTTGATCTCGGCGATGGAGCGCTCGATGGCTTCGTCGTCGAGGTCGTCCAGCTCATCGCCCTGTCCGCCATCGAACAGCTCCGCCTGGATGGTCGAGGCGAAACCATCGTCGCCGATGTGGTGCGTCGAAATGCCCTGCGTGGACTCGAAGGTGTCGGGCGTCTCCCACTCCATCGCCACCACGGTGACGTTGTCGCTGGAATCGCCCGCCTTGCGCAGGGCATCCTCGACCAGCTCGGGCACGGCCTGCGCCACCGGAAGGCGGCCGAGTTGCCGTGCGATGGACGCATCGTCCAGCGCCCCCCAGAGACCGTCGGAGCACAGCAGGATGCGGTCGCCCTGCTCCAGCGCGACGGGGCCGGTGATGTCGTAGATCGGCTTCGTCGGCGAGCCCAGGCAGGTGAAGAGCACGTTGCGGTTCACGCGGTCCAGCCCGGGCAGCGACGCATTGCGCAGCTCCATGTAGGAGTGGTCGCGCGTGCGCGTCAGCAGCTCGCCAGAGCGGACCATGTACAGGCGCGAGTCCCCGCAATGCACCCAGCTCGCGCTGCCCGACTGCACCACCGCGGCCACGAGCGTGGTGCGCGGCGTGTCGAGCATGCCCTTGTCGCTCGCGTAGCGCAGGATCTGGTGGTGGGCGGCCAGCAGGGCCTCGGCCAGGAAAGCATCCACGTCGGGCAGCACGGGCTTGGCCTGCCGCTGGAATATCGCGGACACGGTCTGCACGGCGATCTGCGCGGCCACTTCGCCTTCCGGATGGCCGCCCATGCCGTCGGCCAGCACGAACAGGCTGGACTCCCGCGTGTAGCAATACCCCATCCGGTCTTCGTTGAGCTCGCGGCCGCCGCGGCGGCTGACCTGGAAGACGGAAAACTTCATTTCTGCTTCGCTCCCCCGCCCAGGCGCGTGGCCTCGCCCACCTTCTGCGCGTTCTTCTTGGTGTCGGACACCAGGGTGTCGAGCTGCAGGCGCATCTTCTCGCCCACCGAGAGCTTGGTGTAGCGGCGTTCGCCCTCGCGGCTCAGTTCCTTCTGGAGCGCGAACACCGATTGCGGCCGCGAAAGGGGATCGAGCGCCATGCACCATTCCACCACCTCGATGAGATTGTCGGAATACACGCCCCGCAGCTTGCTGAGCGCGAGCGACAGGCGGTCCTTCTCGGCCCGCTGGGGCGCCTCGTTGGGCGGAAAGCCCTGCATGCACGCGTAGATGCAGGCACCGATGGCATAGATGTCGGTCCAGGGGCCCATGGAGGAATCGCGCCGGTACATCTCGGGCGCCGCGAAACCGGGCGTATACATGGGGCGGATGAAGTTGCCCTCTTTCGAGAGCACCTCGCGCGCGGCCCCGAAATCGATCATCACGGCCTTGTTGTCGTCGGTGATGAAGATGTTGGCGGGCTTGATGTCCAGGTGCAGCATCTTGTGCTGGTGCACGATGCGCAGTCCGCGCAGCACTTCGTCGAAGAGTGACCGGATGGTCGATTCGCGGAACACCTTCTGGGTCTTGAGGTCGCGCGCGGTGATGATGAAATCCTGCAACGTCGCGCCTTCCAGGTAGTTCATCACCATGTAGACCGTCTCGTTCTCCCGGAAGAAATTGAGAACGCTGACGACCGACGCATGGGATATCTGGGCCAGGGCCCGCCCCTCTTCGAAGAAACTCTTGAGCCCCAGCCGGTAGAGCGAAAGCTTCTCGGGAGGCACCTTGGGCAGCAGTTCGCCCGGCGAACGCGTGGCGAGGGAGGAAGGAAGGTATTCCTTAATGGCGACCTGCTGGCCTTCGGGATCGAGGGCGAGATACACCACGCCAAAGCCACCAGAGGACAGCCGGCGCACCACGCGGTAGCCGCCGAGCATCGTGTCGGGCGGCAGGGGAGCCGGCTTGATTTTTGACATATTTGCGAAGAAAACTCGGGCGCGTCTCGATCGAGAAAAGGAACCCGGATAATCGCCGGATCGCAAGCAATCACCGAAAAAAGTCCGATGGCAGTTTACAGCATGACCGGCTACGCGAGCGCCCAGCTCGAGGCCTCCGCCACCGAAGCAGAAAGCGGTGCGCGCCCCGCACGGCTTGGCATCGAGATCCGCTCCGTCAATAGCCGCTTCCTCGACCTGGCCTTCCGCCTGCCCGACGAACTGCGCAGCCAGGAACCCGGTTTGCGCGCCCTGGTCACCCAGCATCTCAAACGCGGCAAGGTGGAAGTGCGCGCTTCCATCGAAGCGGATGCGCAGGGCGCCCTGCCCGAGCCTTCCGCGCGGATGCTGCAGCGGCTCAATTCGGCGCAGGACGCCGTGCGCGCCTGGCTGCCCACCGCCGAGCCGCTGTCGGTGGCCGATGCGCTGCGTTTCTGTGCCAATGCCGGCGCCACCTCCAGCGAATGGAATCCGGACAACGTCCAGGCCCTGGCGGAACAGGCCTTGCAGGATCTGCTGGCCTCCCGGGAGCGCGAAGGCAAACGGCTTTCCGCGATGCTGCAGGACCGGGTCAAGCAACTGCGCACCTTGACGCGCCAGGCCGGCCCGCTGGTGCCCCAGCTGGTCGATCAGCAGCGCCAGCGTTTCCTCGAACGCTGGAAGGAGGCCATGGCCCTTGCCGAAGGCGCGCCCGTGCCGGAAGCCGCCCAGGACCGCGCCCTCTCCGAAGCCACCGCATTCGCCATCCGCATCGATGTGGCCGAGGAGATCACCCGCCTCGAATCCCACCTCGATGAGATCGAGCGCCTGCTGAAGAAGGGCGGAGACATTGGCAAGCGGCTCGATTTCCTGATCCAGGAACTGCACCGCGAAGCCAACACGCTGGGATCCAAGTCCGCCGCCATGGACCTCACCCGCATCAGCGTGGACATGAAGGTGCTCATCGAGCAGATGCGGGAACAGGTCCAGAACATCGAGTGAACGATAATTTTGCAGTTTTGATAGCAGCCCGCGCATATCACGTATGGACTACCCAGGAAACCTCTTCGTAGTGGCGGCGCCGAGCGGCGCCGGCAAGTCGAGCCTCGTCAAGGCCTTGCTGGAGCTCGACTCGCATGTGCAGCCATCCGTCTCCCACACGACGCGCCCGCCGCGCGGCCAGGAAAAGCACGGCCGTGAGTACTTCTTCACGTCCGAGCCGGAGTTCGACACGATGGTCGCCGGGAACGGCTTCATCGAGTGGGCGCACGTCCATGGCCGCCGCTACGGCACCTCCCGCAAGGGCATCGAAGAGCGCATCGGCCAAGGTGCCGACGTCATTCTGGAAATCGATTTTCAGGGGGCGATGCAGGTCAAGAAGGCTTTCGCCAACGCGGTGCTCATTTTCATCCTGCCGCCGAGCTGGGAAGAGCTGCGCTCCCGCCTGGAGCGCCGCGGCGAAGACGCGCCGGATGTGATCGAACTGCGGCTCAAGAATGCGGCGCAGGAGATGGCACAGGCCGCGGAATTCGACTTCGTTATAATCAACGAGCTTTTTGAACGGGCGCTTTTCGACCTGAAAACTGTCGTCCATGCCCAGCGGCTCAAATATGCAGCCCAGCGCCGCGCTCGGGCCGACACCTTCGAATCCCTCAATATCGCCTAGATCGCCTGGAGAATCCGCATGGCCCGCATCACCGTTGAAGACTGCCTCGAGCACATCCCGAACCGCTTCCAGCTCGTTCTGGCGGCCACGTACCGCGCGCGCATGCTGAGCCAGGGCCACGCCCCGAAGATCGAAAGCCGCAACAAACCCGCCGTCACGGCCCTTCGCGAAATCGCAGACGGCAAGATCGGCCTGGAAATGCTCAAGAAGGTTCCAGGCTGACCGCCTGAGCGCACCGAAGCGCTTCGCTACAACAGCACCGCCAGGCGGTGCTTTTTTTTGCCTTCGGCGGACCTCGTGGGAGGCACGCTACATTTAGGGTATGAACGCGGTCTTGAACAAACCCTCCGCCCGAGAGCCGCGCCCCGGCGAAAACCCGGTGGCAGGCATGTCCACGGCGGCCGCCAACGCGGCCGCTGCCAGTTTTGCCACGCTCACGGAAAACCTGGATTACCTCGACGCCGCCAGCATCGAACTGGTCCGCCAAGCCTACCGCTTCGCGGACGAAGCCCATCTGGGCCAGCTGCGCAACAGCGGTGAGCCGTACATCACGCATCCCATAGCGGTCGCGGCGCAGTGCGCGACCTGGAAGCTCGATGCCCAGGCGCTCATGGCTGCGCTGCTGCACGATGCCATGGAAGACTGCGGCGTCACCAAATCGGACCTGATCGACCGCTTCGGGCCACAAGTGGCAGAGCTCGTCGATGGCCTCACGAAACTCGACAAACTCCAGTTCAACACCCGCGAAGAGAACCAGGCCGAGTCCTTTCGCAAAATGCTGCTGGCCATGGCCCGCGATGTGCGGGTCATTCTCATCAAGCTGGCGGACCGCACGCACAACATGCGCACGCTGTCCGACATGCCGCGGACCAAGTGGGGGCGCATTGCCTCTGAAACACTGGAAATCTACGCGCCGATCGCCCATCGGCTCGGACTGAATCAGACCTACCGGGAATTGCAGGATCTCGCGTTCCGCCACCTGCATCCTTGGCGCTACGCGACGCTTTCCAAGGCAGTCAACAAGGCGCGCAACCGCAGACGCGACATCATCCAGAAGGTGCAGACCGAGGTGGACGCTGCGTTCTCCCGCATCGGCATGAAAGCGCGATTGGCAGGGCGAGAGAAAACGCTCTACGCCATCTACCAGAAGATGGACACCAAGCATCTCAGCTTTGCACAGGTGACCGATATCTATGGCTTCCGGGTGGTCATGGCGTCCGTGATCGACTGCTACACCGCCCTGGGTGTGTTGCACCAGCTCTACAAACCTGTTCCAGGAAAATTCAAGGACCACATCGCGATCGCCAAGCTCAATGGCTACCAGTCGCTCCACACCACATTGGTAGGCCCATCCGGAATCAACATTGAATTCCAGATGCGCACGGAGGAAATGCATGTGGTGGCGGAGGCGGGGGTCGCAGCACACTGGCTCTACAAGGCGCAAAACGCCGAGGGCAGCACGGCAGAACGCCTGGGTACCAAATGGCTGCAGTCCTTGCTCGACATCCAGAACGAAACGCGTGATGCGGCCGAATTCTGGGACCACGTCAAGGTGGATCTGTTCCCCGATGCTGTCTACGTATTCACCCCGAAGAGCCAGATCATGGCTTTGCCTCGGGGAGCGACGGTTGTCGATTTCGCATATGCCATCCACAGCAATGTCGGTGACCGCGCAACGGCAGCAAAGATCAACAATGAGCAGGTGCCTCTGCGGACCGAGTTGAAGAATGGCGATGTGGTGGAAATCATCACGGCCCCGGTGTCCACTCCCAATCCGGCATGGCTGGGATTCGTCCGAACAGGGCGCGCACGCTCCAAGATCCGGCATTACCTCAAGACCCTCGCCCACACCGAATCTGCAGGGCTGGGCGAGAAATTGCTGACGCAAGCACTGCGCGCCGAAGGCCTGGAGAGGCTACCGACCGAAGCAGAGAATCAGCCTCTCTGGGACAAACTGCTTCGATTCACCGGAAATCGTTCCCGCATCGAACTCATGACCGACATCGGCCTGGGCAAGCGCATTGCCGGGATCGTGGCCAAACGGCTCATGGTATTGATGGCGGAGCACGGGCACAGGCCGGACGCTCTTTTGCTGACCCGTGAACGCTACACGTCGCACGAAACCCTGTCGCAAGGGGGCGTCACGCTGGATGGCAGCGAAAACGCATCGGTTCAGTATGCAAGTTGCTGCAGGCCGGTTCCAGGAGACCCCATCGTTGGCTATCTGGGCCGAGGAGAAGGCTTGGTGGTGCACAACGCGCAGTGCGGCGTTGCCAAGAAACTCCAGCACAAGGACAGCGAGCGCTTCATTACGGTGGATTGGGCGGATGAGCCCACCCGCATGTTCGAGACGGGCATTGTTGTGACCGTCACGAATGGAAAAGGCGTCTTGGCACGCATCGCAGCAGAGCTGGCCAGCTCCGAAGCCGATATCGTGCACGTCGATATGGATGAAGAAAAAGCCATGGACACCACGGATTTGCGTCTGGTGGTGGCAGTGCGCGATCAGGCACACGTGGAAGCTTCATTGCGCAATCTTCGCCGCACGACGGCTGTACTGCGCGCCTTTCGCATCCTGCCTTCGATCTGACCGCACTCCAGAAACCTGCATGGCTTGAAACGTCAAGAGGATGTTTTCGCGGGATAGTCGACCTTGAGAACTTCGAGCCTGCGTACGCCTCCAGGCGTGCTGAGCCGAACCTCGTCACCTTCTTTCGATTTCAACAGGGCGCGCGCCACCGGTGATACCCAACTCACCTGGGACTGCAAGGTGTCGACCTCATCGACACCCAGGATCGTGACCGTGCGCTCAGTATCGTCATCTTCCACATAGGTGACCGTGGCACCGAAGAAGACCTGATCGCGCCCTTCGTGGACGGAAGGGTCGACCACTTCAGCAATATCCAGGCGCTTGGTAAGAAACCGAATCCTGCGATCAATTTCGCGCAAGCGCTTCTTGCCATAGAGATAGTCACCGTTCTCCGAGCGATCGCCATTGCTCGCGGCCCAATGAACGATCTCGACCATCTTCGGACGCTCTTCGTCCATAAGGCTCAGCAGTTCAGCGCGCAGACGCGCATAACCCGCAGGCGTGATGTAGTTCTTGCTCCCCCTGGGAAGGGGCGAAGCAGGAGCACCCAAACCTTCATCGGCAGAATCGTCGTCTACCTCTTTGGTAAAAGCCTTACTCATTTATTGAACGTCTCCAAATGAGCCTGCACTGCAATCACAAAAATACAATGGAAAAAGCCTCGTGATTTTTACATCACGAGGCTTACCATTTGGTGCGGCTGGCAGGAATCGAACCCACGACCCCTTGGTTCGTAGCCAAGTACTCTATCCAGCTGAGCTACAGCCGCTAAGCTTTGAATTATAGCATTTTTTACTACTCTTCAAAGAACTCTTGAAAACTTTCTTGAACTTTCAAGTCAGTGCATCAAGAGCAGAACGCCATTGTAGTACGAAAATTATCGCTTTTTGGGAAAGTCGAAATTTCCGTTGGCGTTGGTAGGGCGTGGCGGACTTGAACCGACGACCAAAGGATTATGAGTCCTCTGCTCTAACCAACTGAGCTAACGCCCCGCCAGCATCGATTGTATGTGCTAGCGCCGATGGCTCAATGCATTCGTGACCAGCTTGGAGGTGATGTCCACGATCTGGATCATGCGGTCGTAAGGCATCCTCGTGGGTCCAATCACCCCCAAAGTCCCGACAAGCTGCCCATCCACTTCGTAGGGAGCGCTGACCACCGACAGCTCCTCGAATGGCACGATCTGACTCTCTCCACCGATGAAAATCCGGACACCCTCTGCACGGTTCGAGACGTCCAAAAGCCGCAGAATCTGGGTTTTGTGCTCGAAAAGCTCGAAAGCTTTCCGCAGGTTGCCCATGTCGTTGGAGAAATCGCTCAGGGCCAGCAGGTTGCGCTCACCGGAAATGATCACCTCCTCCTGAGAGGCAGCCATGGCTTCCGTTCCCACGTTCACTGCAGCCTGCATCAACGATGCAATTTCCCCACGCAACTGGTCTACCTCGGTCTTGAGTCGCTCCCGGACCTCTTCCATGCCCAAGCCCGAATAGTTGCTGTTGAGAAAGTTCGCAGCCTCTGCCAACTGCGATTGAGAATGATCGACCTCGGTAAAGATCACCCTGTTTTGCACATCTCCGTCTGGAGACACGATGATGACGAGCAACCGCCGTTCGGAAAGTCTGAGGAATTCGATGTGCCGAAAAACGGATGGTCGTCGAGGGGCCATTACGACCCCAACGAACTGCGACAGGCTGGACAACAGCTGCGCCGCATTGGCAATCACCTTCTGAGGCTGGTCTGGCGCGAGCTCTGGAGAGCAAAGTTGCTCCCTTTGAACCGTCAGCATGGTGTCGACGAAAAGCCGGTAGCCTTTGGCCGTGGGTATGCGCCCGGCAGAAGTATGAGGGCTGACGATCAACCCTATGTCCTCCAGATCTGCCATGACGTTTCGAATCGTCGCGGGGGACAAATCCAGGCCCGATGCCCGGGACAAGGTCCGAGAACCCACCGGTTGGCCGTCGGCAATGTAGCGCTCGATCAGCGCTTTGAGCAACAACTTGGCACGGTCATCGAGCATTGAATCATTTTACTTATCTGCGCGCCATCGGCCGTGCTGCCCCCTACCTTCGTGGCGGTGGATGTGGTACCGCAGAGTGCCGACTGCAACGCCCAACATATCTGCAAGCACAGCCTGGCTGTACCACCCACTACGCCAAGCAGCTACAGCCTGAGCAACATCATCCCGAGTAAGCTGCGCAACGCGGCCCCAAGTCTTACCAGCAGCTCGCGCGGCACGCTGCCCCGCTAAACAACGTTCGCGGATAAGTTCTCTTTCGAACTCGGCAAACGCAGTGAGCAAATGCAGAAACATGCGCCCTTGAGGCGTATCAGTTTCGATAGCTTCGGTCAGCGATCTAAACCCAACCCCCTTGGACTTGAGCAACTCGAAGACGCGGACGAAGTGCGAAACAGACCGTGCCAATCGGTCTAACTTGTAGACCACCAACACATCCCCGGGCACCAAGCGGCCAAGTAAACGCTCCAGCTCCGGGCGTTCCTTCACTCCAGATTTTTTCTCCTCCACGATATGCCTGATGCCCGCGCGTCGAAAGGCTGCAAGCTGTGTCGCGGTCGATTGTTCTAAGGTCGAAACACGCGCGTATCCGTATGTTGTCATTGCTACACAAAGTGTAGCGACGAGGAAATGCAGATACAGGTTTATCAAGCGCGGGGCGAGGCCCTGCCAACACATCGACCTTGGTACGCGATAAGCAGAGCAGACGCACAAAGGCCCCGATCCGCCGCGAGGCAGGCCGAGGCCCTGGGAGTGGTAATTGGGGGCGCGCTAGACCCGCTCTGATCGCTGCATGGGGCACGTCGCGCGAGACATCCCCAACATGGGGCAAGGCCCCATACCCCGGCAAGGCTCTATCTCTGCACTTCCTTGCGAGACTGGGGATCGGCTGACCATTCGATGTACCCAGCGGGAGGCACAACAGCGGTTTTTTTGGGCTCACGCCACCGCCATTCAAAAAGCTCGGGCGGAGGGACATACGGCTGCTGGACCTTCTGAACTACCGGCTGAGACACAGTCCTGAAATAGCCAGCAAACAAGGTCCACCCCTTCAGCGCACGGAACTCATCAAACGCATCATGAGCGCACAGCGCGATGAAGCCACCGAGGGCAACAGCAGCCGTGATCTTCGCGAATGTCATGCGGCAATGCTCACAATGGTGGACACCACAGGCCCGGCAACGAACGCGGTGACGCCTGCATAGAACATGACGTTGGTGCCATGGCGACGCACGTTATCGACCTTGTCAATCATGCTGCGCGCGAACGCAAAAGCCATGAAGAAAACGCCCAAACCCCACATGATCGCAAGCACCATTTTTCTATCCTCCCTATGCTGGGGATTTTACTGTGGTAGGGCGCCGGTACGCCACTGACCGACAACATCGTGGACCGACACAATTTGCGGATCGTGCGGCACCTGATCCGGCATCGGACGCGACTGCGCAGCCGAAGTGTCGGCGCCGGCCTGGACGGACCTTGGGACGCCGGCAACAGATATGCCAACCTGGGGCAAGTCGCAGATCACAGTGCGCTCTTTGCCGCGCCACGACACGATGGCAGCGCAGTCGGCCAGCCGCTGCCACTTGTAGCCCATCGTGACAAGGTCAGCATCTGTGATGCTGAAAACCGGCTGACCGTTCTGGCTGACCATGAGCACGCATGAGGTGCGGCCAGCCATGACCAGGCAGCCAGTTAGATGCAAGCCGCGCGCTTCCATCGGCTCAGGATGCTCGACCGGCGCGATACGCTGCACCTGAGGAGCCGCAGCGCCGACAACCAGAGGGGCTGGCGATGCCTGACCGGTGCCGACCACGGTAGCTGCAGGCCGTGGCGCGGAGCTGGCCACCGCTGCAGGACGGACAGACGGAGGCTCGGACTTGCCAAAAATTTTGGAGCCCATCCACACAAACCCAACAGCGGCCAAGCCAAA
Source organism: Paracidovorax konjaci (assembly GCF_900112675.1). Classification (GTDB taxonomy): domain Bacteria; phylum Pseudomonadota; class Gammaproteobacteria; order Burkholderiales; family Burkholderiaceae_C; genus Paracidovorax; species Paracidovorax konjaci. The sequence continues at coordinate 123,306 of NZ_FOMQ01000014.1, forward strand.
CATGACGTAAGACGCGCGGCGCCATTTGACGTTGGCCGGTGCAACGTCCTGGGCTGCAGCTTCGATGACCGCAGCGCCTTGCGTATGGCTTTTGTAGAAGCCGAAGAACTCGGGCTTATACGGGCGAATGTCGCTGGACACCTCACCACCGCGCAGGCCTGCAAAAACCTTGCGAACGTATTTATCGGAGGCACCGAGGAAGGTGGCTTTACGCACGCGGATGTGCATTTCCGCAAGGCCTGCAACATCCTCTTCCAAGGCTTTCATCCGCTGGGTCATGAGCAGCACATCGGCGCCGAAATGGCGGCTGATCTTGAACCACTGGATGACCTCATCCGGGGTCATCTTGCCCTTGCGAATCTGTTCGCGCGGGAAGGAAACGTGACATTCATCAATGACGAAAAGCGGGCCGATGTTTCCATCGCCACGCCACTCGTCATAGAAGTCCCAAACACCGGCAAAAAGGCGCTGGCCCATGGGTGCTGGAGCTGCAGGCTTCCCCTTGTGCATCAGGTCAGGGTCCACGCCCTCAGCAAATTTGCCGACAAGGTAGGCAGGCTCCCCGCGGTTGGCCGCTTCAGCGTCCCACGATCCCAAGATTGGTTGCGGGCCGCGGCGGATCTCAAGCAGTTCGCACCAATCCGGATTCACGGCGCGGAATGCCTGTAGGTTCAGGGGCAGATTGGTTACCACCTTCCTGCCGGCCTTGAGCGCGGGGATCACATGGTAGGTAACAGCTTCATAACTCTTCCCCGAGCCGGGGACGCCCTCAAGCAAATTGATCATGAGCCAAGCCGGGTGAAGGGGATGAGCTGGAGCATGAGGCGAATAACGATTGCTGCAGTGACGATGCCGAGTGCTGTACCCAGGCCGATTGTCTGCAGCACGACGATCACATCAGTAGGCACCAGAGCCCAGGTCCTGGCAGCTTCTGCAGCCATCGTGTCCAAGCCGGTTATGCCGTCGAGCGCCGATTTTGCGAGCGAAAAACATTGCTCCAGGCACCACAAAAACACATCCTGCAGAAGCGTCAAAAGCGCCTTGAAAAAGCGCGGCATGAGCTCAAACCACCAATCAACAAACTGGTCGATCTTATCGACGACCTTTTGAATGCCGTTGATCACGGCAGCTATAGCGCCGGTGATCCCAGAGGAACTTTCTTCTGCCATTTATCAGCCTCCAAACACAAGAGAGCGGGCCAGCCACAGGGCAGTGATGAGGATGCACAAGCGGATGAATCCCCACACCATGGGAGGCGGACTCACATCGAATGTGCCGAAATTGACGATGCCGACGTTTACAGGGACTTTGAAGGAAATGGGTGCGCCATTGGTGTCCGAAATGGACGGAGCGAAAGACGATGCCAACGTAGACAGCTTGCCATTCGCACCACCGAGCCCAGACGATTCCCATACGCCTTTGATGCCGCCTGGATACTTGGTCTCATACAGATTGGGCTGGCCGTGGTCTTTACCGCCGCCTACGGTCCCAACTCCAGTCCCGTTGCCACCACCAGTACCGCCGCCTGTGCCGCCGCCTGTTCCACCGCCTGTTCCACCGCCTGTTCCACCGCCTGCGCCACCGCCTGTGCCACCACCTGTGCCACCGCCTGTGCCGCCGCCTGTGCCACCACCTGTGCCACCACCTGTGCCACCACCTGTGCCACCACCTGTGCCACCGCCTGTTCCGTTGCCGTTGCCGTTGCCGTCGCTATTGCCACCGCCTGTGCCGTTGCCGGTGCCACCGCCTGTGCCGGTGCCGTTACCCGTGCCGTTCCCGTCGCTATTGCCATTGCCACCATTGCCACCGGTGCCCGAGCCGTTACCGGTGCCAGTGCCGGAGCCATTGCCGCCACCATTGCCACCACCCGTGCCTGTACCGGTACCCGTACCAGTACCGCCACCGCCAGTGCCACCAGT
>NZ_FOMQ01000004.1 GCF_900112675.1 Paracidovorax konjaci
GTCGATGCCTTGCCCACGGTGAGAGGCTGTCGTGGCCGGCCCAGACGTTGGCCCCACAAGTTGCATGCCGACAAGGGCTATGACTTTGCGCGTTGCCGAGCCCACCTGCGCAAGCTGGGCATCACGGCGCGTATTGCCCGGCGTGGTATCGAGCGCAATGACCGGCTCGGGCGTCATCGCTGGGTGGTGGAGCGCACCCACGCTTGGTTGGCTGCCTTCGGCAAGTTGCGCACTCGCTTCGAACGTCGCATCGATATTCATGTCGCGCTGCTTTCTCTGGCTTGCTGCGTCATTTGCATTCGCCATCTCGCACCGTTTTGTTAGCCGCTCTAAATCGCTCCAGACAGATTCGGCAGTGATTCCTTCACCCACCTCATCGGACTGCGCAAAGCCCACGTCGTACAGATCCTCATGCAGCCCCTTGATTTGCTGCGTCAACGGCACCTCAAAAAGACGGATATCTATCTCTGGCTCCTCTTGTCTGCACATCGCAAGCAAAGCCGGCAGGCGCGACGGCGTAATGCCATCGGACAGTGCGATGCGCAATTGGCCGTGGAAACCATTGGTCGCGGCCTTAACGCTGTCACGGGCCTGTTGCACGGCAGTAAATACGCGAGGCACGTGTTCCAGAAAAAGTTTGCCCGCTCGGGTCAACCGCGTACTGCGGCTGGTGCGGACAAACAGCTGTTCGCCAAGAATCTCCTCCAACTCCTTGATGGTGCGAGACAGCGGAGACTGCTCGATGTGCAGCCTCACCGCCGCACGAGCGAAATGAAGCTCCTCTGCTACTGCTAGAAAGCATCGAAGGTGACGTAATTCCATGCCGTAAGATCTCCAACATAGACGCCGCACTTCGTTGCCAACCCATAGCATGCTTTCACATTGATCGAGCTTTATGCATACAGAATTGTTCGAAGTGTAGGGCCACTAAATCTGTGAAATTCAACAACCACTTGAGACGTCTCTAGTCCAGTCGAATCTTTGAACGCAATCGAGCGTTAACCAAGTCAACAAGCCACAACATGCCGCCACGCCAGAAGCCGTGCAATCTGGCTTGGTGACTGCGATAGAGCAGCACATGACTGAACTGGGCAAGCCAGCCCTTGAACGTTGTTCCCTTTAAAAGCCCCGTTTTCCCTAGCGATCCATAAGCGTCGTATTCCGACAAAGAAACTAACGAGCCAAAGTCTCGATGTCGAAAATCCGGCACGGGAACATCACGCCGGAAGAACTCGGGCAAATGGCGGATCAGATGCTGTGCCTGTTGGTGCGCAACCTGTGCAGTTGGAGGAAGAGGACGCTCTTCACCTTCATACTGCAGGTTCGCACAATCGCCAACTGCGTACACATTAGGATCAAGCGTGGTCTGAAGATTTGGGCGCACGACCAGTTGATTGGTTCGAGTCGTCTGCAATCCATCCAGCGTCCCTAGAAACTCAGGTGCTTTGACTCCGGCTGCCCAAACGCGCAAGGACGCACTTACCTCCCGTCCGTCGCCCAACGTGAAGCCATGTGTAGTTGCTGCTGCCACACGGACGTTTTTGAGCACTCTTACCCCCAGGTTTTCAAGGCGCTTTTGAACCGCATCTGAAATGTTCTGGGGGAACGCCGATAGCAAACGCGTACCGCTGTCGATAAGAGTGATATGGATGCAAGATCGCAATCCATGGCCCCCATAGGCCTCAGCCGCATCTGCCAAGCCGATCAGCTCCGCAGCCAACTCGACGCCCGTTGCACCACCACCGACGATTGCGATGGATAGATCTTGTGTGATGCCTTCCAGCTCCTCCTCGGCCAAGCACTGCAGAATTCGAATCCGGATCTCTGCACTGAACGCCTCTGCTTGAGAGCGGGAGTCAATAGTGTGGCAATGTTCTGCTACTCCGGGTGTACCAAAGTCATTGGCCTGGCTACCTACCGCAATGATGAGTGCGGTATAGGTAACGCGCCTTGCAGGAACCAGAACGCGACCGTCTGGTGCTTTGTATGGAGCGAGGAAGATCGCGCGCGATTTGCGGTTCAGACCGCAGAGTTCACCTGGTTCAAAGCTGAAGCCGGCCGCGCTTGCTTGCGCGATGAAAGGCGTCTGTTGCTGGTGCACATCGCGAGTTCCTGCGGCGATTGTGTGCAGCATAGGCTTCCATACGTGTGCAAAGTCCCTGTCAATCAGTTTGACCGGCGGGTGAAGTAGGGGTTCGCGACGATGCAATCGCCCAAGTTCAGTCGCTATCTCCAACCCCGCGACCCCTCCACCTACAACGACGATTGGCCGAGACGGGTATAGCGGAGATTTATGAGGGTATTGAGCATCATTCATGAAGTCTCTAGGCCTACTATTTTTCGTTTTTGGAGTCATCGGAAGGTTCTTGAAGTTCACGAAGGAGGTGTTGAAACGGTTGTGAGCGGCGCAGGGCTACACTCCCCGCCTCTTGCAGTCGCCGCATGTCTTCGGGGGTCACGCTGAAAGACGTGGGGATATGTTCCAGCGATGCGTCGCCGGTATCGCCCAGGCTCACACCGACCACATGAATTTGTGCGTCGGATGCGAAAGGACTTCCAGTCTGCCCCCGCAGGGTCGTGAGTTCCTGCGACCACCGTTGCAAGTCGTCGCGCAACAAAGCCAAAGTCACCTGTGTCTCACGCGACCCTGCTCCGAAGACCAGTGTGTTGATGACTTGCATCACCCCGGGAACCCTGTCGCTTTTGTCAATTCGCTCTCCCAGCCCACGTTCTGCGTTGACCACGAAGAGCACTACACGCCGTATCGATCCTGCCTTGGCCCCTCGGAACGCATGGTCGAGCGAGCCGTCGACGATGACCCTGTCCAATAGTGGACGCACGCCCAGGTTGTCGCTGACGCCTCCATCAACGAGGTGAATGAAAGGGCGTGCCTGAGCATCTCGGTAGCTTTCTGCTGACAACCTGAACATGCGGGCTCGGAAGTTGTCGGCATTCTTTGCCATTGAGCTGGGGCTGATGAGGGCGCTCTCTTCAGTTGAGCGGCAACGATCTGCGTGGTTGCGCAGGGTAAGAGGAGCAAGCAGCAGCGGAACAGAGGCTGATGCCGCTACTGCGAAGGACAGCGGTGTCTGAGACAGGTCGCTGCAAAGCAAGGCCATTTGCTCAGAATTGAACTCAAATGGGGCGCCTGTGCTCAGGTCGGTGGCCGTGACGACCAACAAAGGGGCGCCGGGTCGGGCTGCTGCATCGCCAAAGGTCTTTCCGCGATACAGCTCATCCAAGTGGTCTGCAAGCACGTGGCCTCGGCCGTACCAAGGCGAGGTCAGGCGCCATAAGGTGTTTGGCATCACCGCCTGGGTCAACAGGCGATCTTGGAAATCCACACGCAGATAGTCCGGCTCAAAGCGCGTGAAAACATCGTCCCCGAACGCAGCGTAGTAGCTGGCCAAAATGCTGCCACCAGAAACCCCACTGACCAGGCCAACAGTGTCCAGCAACGTGCCTTTGCGTCCATCCCATTCAAGGGGCGTTGCTTTCAGCTCCCGCAGTACGCCGAGGCCAAAGGCAGCGGCTCTCGCGCCGCCTCCAGAAAACGTCATCGCAGCCACGACCGAACCGCGCTGTGTCGGTGGCGCTGCCTGAACAACAGCCTCCAGAACACCAGGACCGGCAGGCTCATTGACCCAAGGGCGCGCGGTAGAGCAGCCAGCCAGCAATGTAAAAGCTGCCAATGCCAGCAGCCTTGACGCCGCGTCAGCCTGTCGCTCCAAATGCGGCGCGCACTTCATGTCGCCGCCGTCGAAGAGCTTTGCTCGTGACTGTTTCCCGCATTGAATCGCTGAAGCCAGGTAGCGAGCCGTCCGCCGAAAAGCAACTCATAGAGCACGGGCACAAGCCCCAAGGTGATCAAAGTACCGAGCAACAACCCGCCGATGATGGTGATGGCCATCCCTGCCCACAAGGTTCCGCCGAACAGCAGCAACGGTATCAACCCCGCGACACAAGTGAGCTTGGTCATCACGATAGGACGCAACCGGGCAACGGCTGCGGCGATCACGGCTTCTCTGCGGGGCTTGCCCAAAGCCAGCTCTGCCTCGATCCGTTCAAGCAAAAGCACAGCGTTGTTGACGATGATGCCCGCGAGCGAAAGCAGCCCGAAATTCGCCATGAAGCCGATGGGCTCGCCTGCCAACATGAGGGCTGGTGCCACACCAATCAGCGCGAACGGAATGATGCCGATGATCAGCGCCAGCTTCCGGAATGAGCCAAACTGCCAGATGAACAACACCAGCATGGCGACGATGGCATGTGGCATGTACTCAGACAACGCCATGTTCGCTTCTGCAGCTTCCTCGATTTCCGCTCCCAGCTCGATACGATACCCAGGCGGCAGAGCGATCTTGGCAATCTCTGGCGCTGCCACATCCACTGTCTGCTGTGCGGTGGCCTGCGTGCTTCGCCCCTCCACAGTAATAGTGCGTGCAAGATTTCGGCGTCGGATGACCGATGGTTCCGACTCCAGTGAAACGCTTGCCAAAGCCGACAATGGAACAGGAGTAGCACCGCTTACTGGATACACCAGCGTATTCGCCAAGTCTTCGGGTCGAGCACGATCTGAATTGCCGCCACGTACTACCAATGGAACCAGGGTGTCGTTGTCTCGAAGAACTGACACAGCCGTTCCTGAGTAACGCGTGCTGAGAGAGGTTGAAATATCCTCACTGCTCACCCCTAAACGCCGGGCTTTGGCCTGATCAATCTGCACGTCAACACGCGGAACACGAGATCCCCAGTCGTTGCGCACCTGAATGACGCCTGGTATCGGACGAAGAACAGATTCGATCTGCTGCCCAATGCTCCGCAGCACCGCCTCGTCTGGGCCGCTCACACGGTAAGCAACCAAGCCGGCATCGTTGGAGCCACGTGAGAAACGCTTGGCGTCGATTCGGACTTCAGGATGTGTCTCTGCCATCCACAGACGAGTACGCTCTATCATGGCGTCGATGTCTTTGGCGTTCTTCACACTCACTGTGAAATAGCCAATGTGCGACGCCGGCAAAGGTGGGTTAAGCACAAGCACTACACGAGGGCCGCCATCAGCCACATAGCCAATGCTGGTGGTCACCTCTGGGTTGATATTCGCATCACTGAGCCAACGACTGAGATCGCGCACCACGGCTTGCGTGCGCCGTGCATCGCTACCCGGCTGCAACTCCAGGACTACTTGGTACTGTGGGCGATCCGATGGAGGCAGAAAGCCAGCAGGCACTCTGGACAGCATGAACATGGCAACCGAGAGCAGCACAGCCATAGCTGCCAGGAAGATGCCTTTGTGCTCTAGAACCTTGCGAATGACACGTGCATACCCTTGGTAGAACCGGCTGTTCTTGGGCGGCTCTTCGCTACCGTGCTGGCCTGTTTTCAAGAACAGATAGCACAACAGTGGCGTGACGGTAAGACACAGCAACCAGGAGCCGAGCAAAGTCAGCGTCAGCACCACGACCAAGGGACGCAGGTACTCGTTGATCGCCGTGTTGCCGAAGAAGAATGGCGAGAAGGCGAAGATGATGACCAGCGAAGACGTCAGCAACGGAATTGCCAACGTTCGACCTGCCGCGATGCAAGCCTCTTTCCGGTCATCACCTGCTGCCAGGCGGCGCTCAACGTCCTCCACGATGACGATGCCGTTGTCAACCAGCAGGCCCAGCGCGATGATGATGGCAGCCATGGAGATGATGTGCAGTTCGACCCCCAACGAAAGCATCACCAACAGCGTCGCCAGGATGGTCAGCGGCACGATGCTGCCGACGATGATGCCGGCACGCCATCCCAGGAACAGGACTACCACCGCCATCACGATAACGATGGTCTCTCCCATCACCTGGTTCATGCGGCCCATTTCGCGCTCGACGACATCCGCCTGGAAGGTCACATAGTCCAGCGAGAAACCTGCTGGCAGTTGCTGGGACAGCTCATTCACCCGCGCTTTGAGTTCCTTGCCGAGCGTTTTGATGTTCTGGCCGCTGCGCATGGAGACCCCAAGAACGACTGCGTTCTCGCCCCGGTAGATGGCAGCAGTATCAGGCGGGTCTGCAGGCAGAACACGAATTTTTGCAAGGTCGCCGAGGCGCACGCTGGCAGTGGAACCCTTGGTGCCTCCTTCAGGCAGAGCTAGAACGAAGTCACGCAGCGCGTCCACGGAGCGCACTTCGCCAGAGGCGACTACAGCACTGTTGAGGCCCGATAGAACTACTTGCCCACCGGAGAGCACCACGTTCTGCTGCTGCAACTGCTGAACCACTCCAGCAGTGCCTAATCCCAAACCTGCCAAACGATTGCGGTCAAACTCAATGTAAATGCGTTCATCTTGCAGCCCGTGAAAGCTCACGCCCTGAACCCCCTTCAGACCGTAAATTCCCTCCCGCAGCCGCTTCAGCGGTTCGCGCATCTCACTCATGGAGAAGCCTGGTGCAGTCACGGCGATCGATGCGATTGCCACGCGCCCGAAGTCGTCATCGATCTGCGGCGGCAGCGTGCCAGTGGGGAATAGCGGAACGGCTTCTTCTACCTTGGCGCGCATGCGCTGCCAAACGGGAAGCAAGGTCTTGACCTCCTCCCGCAGGGTCACTTGCACAATGACACTGCCACTGCGCACCGTACTCGTCACGTGCTTGAGTTCGGGCAACTGGCGCAGCCGTTCTTCGAGCGGCCTGGCGACGAGTTGCTCCATTCGCTCGGCCGGTAAGCCTGGATTTGCCACGAAGATCAGTGCATCGCGGATAGTTGTGGAGGGCTCTTCCTGCGAAGGAAACTTGAGAAATGCCAAAGCGCCGGTGATCAGCACCAATAGTGCGACGAAGAACGTAAGCCGGCTTGAGCGCAGTGCGGACTCGGTGAGCTTCATTGCGCAGCCCCCCTGCTTTGACCATGCAAAAGAGTCTGCGGCTTATGGCTCACGACCTTTTGACCGTCTTGCAGGAATGCGGCTCCTGCTACGACGACCTGATCGCCTCTGCTCAACCCTTGGGTAATGACAACTCGTCCTTCAGGCAGAAGATCGGCTCCCGTTTGCACATCACGACGGAGCAACTTGCCGTCGGTGTCCATCACGAAGACACTGGCTTGCTTGGCCTGGGTTCCAGGAAGCAAGGCGGCGACTGGCAATGTGATGTCTGTCTGCGAAGTGCTGCGCGGCAGTTCAACGGAAACCACTCCGCCGCTGCGAAGCGAACTGTTTGGTTGTGAAACGCGATAGATGGCCTGAACCAACGAGCCGTTGTCGCTGCGGTTTGAAACTCGCTCCAACTCAAGTTCGAAGCTACCGACGCTGTTTGACCCGCGCGCTTTCGAGCCACGATCAAGCTTCCCCGCCACGGTATCGGGCAACGTGGTGACAACCTCTAAGGCGCGACCGGCTTGAACTTGCAGGATGACTTGGCCAGGTGCCACATCGGAATACGGCTGCGTCAGCCTTCCAACCACCTCGCCATCGAAAGGAGCGACGATCCGAGTCAGTGCCAATTCCCGGCGTGCTGTAGCTAACGCAGCGTCGGCAGCTTCTACCTGGCTGCGCGCCAACCGCTGGGCTGTGCGGGAGGACTCCAGTGCTGTTGGCGAGATGATCTTGTCTCGTGCCAGTGTCTCTTGTTGTTGCAACTGCATGTCGCGTTCAACCAGCGAAGCCGAAGCGGCAGCCCTGTCCGCTTCGGCTTTCTCCAGGCGCCAGCGAGCAGGAGCTTCGTCAAGTCGCGCGAGCACCTGCCCACTGCTGACTCGATCACCTACCTCGACGGCAATCGCCACGATGCGACCGGCAGTCTCAAAGCCAAGATCGCTGCGCTGGCGAGCACGCAGGGTTCCGACAAAACTGCTCGCTGAATTGCCCGAAGCGCTCATACCAACCACTTCCGTCTTCACGGGTTTGGGCGGGGGCGTGTTGACCTCTGGCGTGGGTGAGCACCCTGCCAGGACCGCGATAGCAGCCAGTAAAGCTACGCGCGGCAGAAGTGGTTTCGGAGTTGAGAAAGTACGCATGGTTGGCTCTTTGGCGAGGTAGTTGTCAAGGTAGATCGCGGCTCAGATCACGAAACGCTGAGCGCATGGAATCGCGCTGATTCGGACTGAAAGTGTGGAGTTGCAGGAGTTCGAGCAAGAGCAGTCCATCCAGCGCTGCAGAGAGAAGAAGTGCTCGACCAGCCATGGGCCCGCGATCCAGACTGCTGTAGCTCTTTTCAAACAAGGAGCGCACAGGAGGAAGCAAGTGGGGATGCGTAGTTGCCGCCGCAAGCATGTTTGTCAGGAGGCGCTTTTGCGCAGGCGGCATGTCGAACGTGAATTGCTCCAGGCCATCAACGAGCGACTTAAGCGATACCTCACCGTCAACTACCGAGCCACCTCGGGTCTGGAAGTCCAGCTCGCCGACCATGTGCTCGACCAGTGCACTCAACAAGTCGTCCCGCGTTTTGAAGTGGTAGATCAGCCCGGCCTTGGTCACACCGGCGGCTGCAGCAGTAGCTTCTATGGTCAGGTGCTGAACGCCGTGTTCGGCAACCAAGTCTGCAGCAGCGCTCAGTAGTTTTTCTCGTGAACTGGGTCGGCGTGCAGCGGTAGACATCTGAAATCCTTCTTGAAAGTAATCTATACGTATAGTAAAGTAATTAAATCGAAGCTGTCAACGTCTGGAGTCTTGAATGTCCTTACCAATCGTTTTTCTACCTGAACGCTGTCTACGATCCTTCGTAGCTCTCGCATCGGCCACTTCGCTGTTGGGCATGGTTGGCTGCGCCTCTGCACCACCTGACTCGATGCCCAAAACCTCAACAGTCCAAGCGCCAAAGAAGTGGTCAGGTTCCTCTGCTGAAGCAGGTACGCTCGTTGAATCGGATTGGTGGAAGGCATTTGATAGCCGAGAACTCGACGCGCTGATCGAAGCTGCTCTGGAGTCGAATCGTGATCTGCAGGTGTTGGCAGCGAGGCTTGCGCAGGCGCGGTTACTGGTTGACGGAGCACAAGCAGAACGACGCCCACAGTTGGGCGCAGTTGCTGGGGCGCAGCGCGGTCGCGACAGCAGTGCTGACCCAAAGACCGAACGCAGCGTTGCTGGCTTCAGAGCTAGTTGGGAAGTCGACCTGTTTGGAAAGGGGGGGCTAGCCGTGGAAGCTGCAGCAGCTGATGCGCAGAGCGTGGCGAACGCCCTTCGTGCGGCTCGCATTGCCCTGACGGCAGATGTAGCGAACGCGTATTTCGAGCTTAGAACTTTAAACGCGCGCGCGGTATTGGGCCGTGACTCAGCACAGTTGGCCAGCCGCCAAGTGATGGTCGCGAAACGCAAGTTCGATGCAGGGCAGTCCTCAGCATTGGATGTGGATCGTTGGGAGGCAGAGCTTTCCCAAGAGAGAGCTTCGGTGACCGAGATCGAAGGAATGATGCGCATCCGCCAGCAGCAACTTGCCGTGTTGCTGGGCAGTAGCGAAGCACCAACGTTGACCCTAAAAGATGCTGCATCAGTACCGGCTGCACCTGCCCCCGTTATGCCAACCGATCTGCTTGAACGTCGGCCAGACGTACTTAGGCAAGCTCGCGCGCTGGATGCGGCACTTGCGCGTGTAGGGGTTGCCCGTCGCGATGTGTATCCAAGTTTGCGGATCGACTGGAGCGGCGCACGTGAGCGGTTGGCTGCCACCGGCGGGTCAGCATCCCCCGTATCTGTGGTGGGTTACGGCATATCTCTAACCCTTCCATTGCTGGATGGGGGACGAATCCGCAGCAATATCGCAGTGCAGGAAGCAAGAGCACAGGAAGCTATGGCGGAGTATGAGAAAGCCATGCTTTTGGCTCTCGCCGATGTGGAAGTTGCACTTGCGCAGTGGACCACTTCAGGAGCCGCACTTCAAGACTGGCACCGAGCACAAGTTTCAGGGGAACAGGCGGCCAATCGGTCGGAGCGCTTGTTCGAAGCAGGGGTCGTGGACCTGGGATCAGTGCTTGATGCTCGTAGAGTGCATATGAGGGCGCAGGCTGCCGTGATTCAAGCAGAAGGTGCAAACTTTGCTGCAGCGGTGGCTTTGCGAAGGGCATTCGCCGGTGGGGTATGAGTCGCCAGTTTAAGTAGCAAGGGACTGTTGTTCTGGGATTAACTGGAGTTGCGCCTGCATGACCGGGCAGCCTCACGCCAATGCCTGAATGCATTCGGTCTTTTTCGATAACCGCTCAATGCAGGCATGCAGATGGAAACATCTTCCTCGGCCCTTGCCTGCAAGTGTCCCGACGCTCGGCTTGATCCAACTTGGCGTTACTTGGATTTGGCTGCTTGTATGGTCAGCAACTTGTCCCCGCCATGTGCTTTGAGGGCCGCATCCATTGCCTTCACGTAGTCGGGTTGGGCGCTCTCCAGAAGATCGCGCCCCTTGGCCGTCAACACCGTGTACACGCCTCGCTTGTCGTCTGGGCAAAGATCCCTGATGGTCAATCCGGTACGCTCCAAGCGCTCGACCATGCGCGAGACCGAACTTTGATTCAGACGCAAATACGTGGCCAGCTCCTGCATGCGCAACTCTGAATCCGGCGACCGCGCCAAAACGTCCAAAGCGCGATATTCCGACAAGCCCAGTCCATGCTCGGCTTGTAGTACCTTGCCCAAGTCTGCCTCGACATTGGCAATGACTTGGGTCAGCCTGAGCCATGCATCGCTCTTTTTCGACATCATCTGAGTGCTCTCCGCTTGAACTATCAGTGGTGCATTTTCTCATATGCATGCCCATGCAAGTAAATATGAAAGGGACGGCTACCGGGCACGAGGGCCCGTCCGAAACGCCAGGAACGGTTCCAGGCTATCCGGGACGGTCAATTTTTCGGCTTGTAGTCCATGCCAAATCAGAGGATCACCAGCAAGCAACGCGTAATTGGAGCGATAGTCGAAGCCATGCGCAGCCGCTTCGTGACGATCCACGGCAAACAACATGCGGGTAATGCCGGCATAGCGCGCGCTCATGTAGCACAAGGCGCATGGCTCTCCCGATGCGAGCAACGTCATTCCATGAAGCTGCGGCATGCCAAGGTGGCGGCACGCATCACGAATGGCCTCCACCTCGGCATGCGCTGTCGGATCGCGACGCTCACGAACGCGATTGACACCACGGCCAATCACATGCCCATGGGCATTGATGACGAAAGCAGAGAAAGGAATGCCACCGTCATGAACATGGGCGATGGAGTAGGCCACCGTTTCCTGCATGCGCTGTGCGAGCGACTTTCTGCATTCAGTCAGCGTCATGCAACCGCGCCACCCTGCGCACCCTTGAGCTTGGCACTGTCCGCAAGCTTCAGCCAGACGACCCCGCCGATGATGACAGCGAGCCAGAACGCCTGGGCGAGCGTGACTGCTTGATCCAGAAGTACGCTGCCGAAGGCCGCTGCCCCGACCGAACCGATACCTGCCCAAACTGCGTAGCCGATGCCCACGTCGATAGATTTCAAGGCAACACTGAGCGCATACAACGTCAGCAAGAAGAACACCAGCGCAGAAATAGACCAGTTCAGCGCGGTAAATGCCTGGCTGCCCGCGACACTGAGTGCGTAGCCAATCTCGAAAGCGCTGGCAAGCAGCAACATGATCCATGCGCGTCCATTGCCTTGGTTAGTTTCATTGGTTCTCATGTGAAATTCCCGATTGAATAAGTGATAGATAAATGAGGAGAGGGTCGGCTGCTTTTATGCCGCGCCGCTAAGGCGCAAACCAATGACGCCGCCAATCACGAGCGCGATGCCGAAAAACTTGCTCAAGTTCAGTCGTTGTTCGAAGAACATCGCGCCCAGAATGACAATTCCGACACCCGCTACAGATGTCCAGATGGCATACCCGACGCCAACGTCGAAGGTCAGTAGGGCCAGACTGAGGAAGTAGGTGGCGATGCCCCCGCTGACAAGCGTGGCCGCTGTCCAACCAAGTCGGGTAAAGCCTTTTGCGTTTCCTGCGGAAATGGCAACCGCGATTTCAAAGATCACGGCGATGCCAAGATAGAGCCAATGCATGCTGAGGTTTCCTTTCGGTGTTGTGCCCAGAGAGCAATGAATAAAGGGTTGATGGAAGAAGATGGCACTCAGGTACGTGGTATTTGGCCGCCCTCGTGCTCCAACTGGTCGATGGCGTGCCTGAGTTCGTCCAGAGATGGCGTGCCACGAAAGACCCGCTCCCCGACGACGATGGTGGGCACGGACGTGATCCGCATGTCCTCGCGGGCATGGCGCTGCGCTTCATGCTGGCGCTGGCGGTAGGTTCCCCTGTCGAGCGCCTTTCGGGCCTTCTCTGCGTCGAGTCCCGCTTCGGCGGCAAGCTCAACCAGATGCTGTGAATCGCCAATGTCTACATCGTCTTGAAAGAAGGCACGCAGGACGCGCATGGAATATTCATCATCAAGGCTCTCGTCTTGTGCCATTGCCAGCAACTCGAAAGCTGCCGCCGTGCGTGGTTGGGGGGAGATTGATGGCAACTTGATCTGTACGCCGAGACGCTGTGCCAAGGGATAGACGGATCTTTGCCAGACAGCAGGCAGATACGGATCTTCTGGCCTCAGCGTGGGTTCCGGCTCTGGGCGCAGCTCGAAGGCGCGCCACGAGATAGCGATGTCTCGCTCCCCAATGGCCTCGGACAACACTTGCTCAGCAAGCAGGCAGTAGGGGCAAACGTAGTCTGAGTAGATGGTGATTGATGTCATTTGAAATGTCCATATATTTGCATGTGCATGCACATTAATCAGCGTGCGTCAGGCTGTCAATGTATTTGCATGCACATGCACTTTGAGGCAAAGGGATGGATCGAGACTTCAAGCCGAATGAAGTCAAATGGCCATGCCACGCTTCCGTCCAATCTCCCACGACACCCCACTGCTGCGCACCGTGGCGGCAAGCTGCTGCCCCAGCCGTTGCTCGATCACCGGCCGCCACGGCACCAGACTGAACCCCATGCCGTCGTCCAGCATCGCGTACCGCCCACTGGCGAGCACGACATTGCGCCGATAGATGCCGGCCACGCGCTGACCGTCGGCGACGGGGCGATGCTCCAGTCCGGTGTCGGCGGTAATGTCCTTCGCAGCCTGCGCCAGCTCCCTGTTTCGCAGCGTGCCCAGCAGGTTGCGGGCGAAGATCACACGCTGTCCCCGCCGCTCGGCCAGCCCCTGTTCGGCGAGGAAGTCGGCGCGCTGTTGCAGGGTGTTCTTGACCTCGCCACCAAAGCCCAGGTCGCCCAGCCCCTTGCCGCCACCGATCAACTGCTGATCCAGCCAGGTGGCGCCGATCACGCGGGCCTGCCGCTCGATCGACAGGTGTGATTTCAGCTCCACCGCCACACCGCCCAGCCGTTGCGCGTCGTACTGTCGGCCACGCCCGGTCAGGTCATGTGGCACCTTCCATAGTCCGTCCGCCACACGTTCCACAATGCCAGCCCGGCGCAGGGCTTCCAGCCGGCGGACGTGGGCCGCAACGACTTCCTGCGGGTCGCGGCCGGGCTTGGCTCGGCCTTGCTCGATAGCCAAGTGATGATCGGTGCGGTACAGGCCATCGCTCGCCAGCGCGGCGATGTTCTTGTCGGCCGCCCGCACCTCGGAAGAGCCGCGTACCTCCACCACCGCGCCAATGGGATAGTTCACCAATTCGTCGCGGGCGTTCAAGGTGAAGTAGTGGGCCTTGCCGTCCACGCCGTCGATGACCAAATAGCCACGGTCGTGCAGCTCGTCTGCCAGCCCCTTGCCGGCGACGCGGCCGACGATGGTGCGGCCGCTTCCATCTGCTTCTCGGCCCGGCTCGAAAAACGCCAGCTCGCGCGGCTGGCCGCTCATGGCCCGCTGCATGGTGCGGATGATGTCGCCACGCTCGCCCAGGGCGCGCAAGGTCTTCTCCGCGTCGGCATGGACGGCCCAGGTGCCGGGCTGCGTCTCGTCGGCCAGGCCCAGGCGCTGCAAGCGTTGCAGCCGGCCGATCAGCAGCAGGCGCTGGCGCTGTAGCCGGGGTTCGTTGAAGCATTCGATCTGTACCCGGCCATCCCCGTCGGCCTCGCGTTGCAGCGTCTGGTCGAGGCTCGTCCACCGCTCTTGCTCAACTTCGCGCTGCAAGGTCTGCTGGATCTCCAGTTCGGTGCGTGGCCCCAGCCATTCGGTCGCCAGCTCGCCGGCGCGATGGCGAAAGCCGTGGGCGATGTAGTCGCCCGCGATGATGAGGTCTTTGCCGGTGTCGTCGCGCCCTCGCACGATCAGGTGGATGTGCGGGTTGTCAGTGTTCCAGTGATCGACCGCCACCCAATCCAGCCGCGTTCCCAGGTCGGCTTCCATGCGGTTCATCAGGTGTCGGGTATAGGTGCGCAGGTCGCCCAGTTCCGCCCCGTCCTCCGGGGAGACTATGAAGCGGAAATGGTGCCTGTCGTCGGCGCAGCGCTCCTTGAAGGCGTCCAGGTCGGCTTCGTCGGCCTGCGACCCGTAGGCCCGGCCCGGTTCGCCATCGCGGCCTACGCCGTCGCGCTCGATGTAGCGCAGATGTTTCGCTAGGGACTGTGGGCTGGCGTGGCGCTGATTGACCAGCAGAGTCTTGATCGTTACGCGCCGAGACATGGGCGTCAGCTTCGCGCCCGCGAAGCGGGCCGCCGTATGGCCGCGCCCCAGGCGTGAGCCAGGCCGCTGGCCAGCGCGTGCGCCGGTGCCGCCCGCTGCGGAATGGCGCATCGAGGACTTGCCGCTGCTGGCCTTGCCAGCCTGCTTGAGCACCTTGGAAACGAAGCTCTGGCCCTGGCCCTTGCTCCGGTTCTTCGGGGCGCTCGGGCGCACGCGGAAATCGTCATCGCGGCGGTCGGTCATGGCTGCGCTCCCTGCAAGCTACGGCGTTTCCTGTCGTGCGAAGCACGCGGGCATGTCTGCATTGGCGCGACACTCGCGCCCCACGCGGCACGGCGGCGAAGCCGCTGCGTGCCGCGCAACCCCCATGTGCAGACTGGCTTTCGACGCGGCCCAGTGCCGCGTCCTTTTGTCTTGCCTTCCGCCTTTGCCCTTCGCTGTCGCTGCGGGCATCGTCGGCCCGGTGGCGCTGCTGCACTCGCTGGCAGCCCGCCTGCAAGTGCGCCTATGGCCGCAGGCCGGGCGCGTTCGAGGCAAGACGCCTGCACGTTGGACGGCTGCGCCGAATGCAGCGGGAAGTGCGGTGCCCAATGCGTAGGATTGGCACCCGCACTGCACGCCCGACGACACGGCGAAGACCGGCAGAACGACGCGCCTGATAGCACGATAAGAGGCACGGCAACGTGCAGCGAATCGGTGGCCATCATGGGCGTGTCTCCATCCAGACCGGATGTGCGACGCCGATCACGGCGGATGCGCTGACCGGCCCGAAATACCGGCTGTCGAACGACGCCGGATTGGTCACGCTCAACAGGAACAGCTCACCCGCCTCAAGACGACGGCAAAGCTGCAAGGATGGCAACGGCCGGCCCAGCCGGTCGGCAGGCAGCGCAGCGGCCACCGGCACGTCGTCGATGCGTATCTGACCGGCGACGATGCAGACGTGTTTCGGCGCGACCGCGCCCACACGTTTGAGCAGCGGAACGTGTGCCGGCAGGTAGCCGCGCTGCGCAGCGAGCACGGCTACATCTGGCGGCAATGTGGTCAGGACGACGCTGCCCACAGATAAGGGACGTGGCAGCGAGTCGGTGCCGTGGCGCTGCGGATCGACGCGATACCAGCCGACCGTAACGCTGTCGGACGGGTTGTAGATTAGGCGCGGCAACGGCTGCACGAAAGCTGCCCAGGCCAGCGCAGCGAGGCCGATGGCGGCGAAGCCCGCCAGCACGAGGCGAGCGCGCAGGCGCGAGCGAGGAAGCGGCGCGGCTTCCGGCGTGCGTGCGGTGATGGAATCAGCGGTCATGGCAGCTCCCTCCCGGCCAGCCAGGCGGCATGCCGCTCGGCGGTGTATTCGGGCAGCGGCAAATGCGCGGCGAGCCGGTTGGCGAGCGTGCGCCAGTACGCAGGCGACACGTCAATGGCAGCTATATCCAGCGCCTCGATGCCGTCGATGCGTTCCAGTACGGCGCGCACATTGGCGTCACCTTCGGCATGCAGCAGCAGGCACGCACCTGGCTGCACGCCGGGGATGCGCTGCACGGCATCAAACGGGGTAGCTGCCTGCATCACCATGAGCTGCCAGCGGATCGTGCCGTAGTCGTTGGCCTGCCAACGAACGCGGCAGAGGATTGCACCCGG
Organism: Paracidovorax konjaci; assembly: GCF_900112675.1. GTDB lineage: Bacteria > Pseudomonadota > Gammaproteobacteria > Burkholderiales > Burkholderiaceae_C > Paracidovorax > Paracidovorax konjaci. Next base: position 16,197 of record NZ_FOMQ01000004.1, read on the forward strand.
CACGAACATCGCGCAACGTCGCCAGCGGTCGAGCTGGAGCGTGCGCACTGGTTCGCCGAAGCGAAGGTAGAGATTGAAGCGCGGTTCGATATAAGCCAGCGCCACGCGCGTCAGCGGCGCGCTGGCCGGTTCGCTGGACGGTGCAGCGTGCGCAGCCGTGATCGCGATGGCGGGCTGTGCGGCAGCAGACAATGCGGATGTGGTCATGGCGTGTTCTCCCTGTGGTGTTCTGGAAACTCGCGCTCCAGCAAACCGCGCAGCAGGTCGGCCACGGTCACGCCTTGCGTGAAGGCCGACACCTTGATGCGCGCCCGCATGGCGGGCGTGATGTCGAGGGTCAGGCGCGCGGTGTAGAGGTCGCCTTTGTTGAGCGCATCGGCATCGCCCTGGCGAATCCACGCTTCAGCGTGTGGATTGGCGGGCGGACGCGTGCCGATGCCAACGCGCTTGGCCGGGCGTTTGCCGTTGGGTGGGTTGCTGTTGTCGCTCATGACGGCCACCGCAGCAGCTCATCGACCAGCGCGGTGATTTCCTGCGCCGCTGCACTAGCGGGAGCCGTCTCCCGCGCCAACCGGCCTGCAGCCACACTGTCGGCGAAGACGATGCGCTGACGCACCTCGCTGCGCAGCGCTGGCAACGGCTGTTCTGCCAAGGCTTGCCGTGCTTCGCGCCCGATTAACGCGCCGGTTGATGACAAAGGCCGCGTGTAGCGCAGGCCGGAACACTTGGGCCTCACGGATCAGCGCCACCATCTCGGCGCTGGCCCACAGGTCGTAGGGGCTAGGCTGCACCGGGATCAGCACGCGCTCGGCCGCCAGCAGCGCAGAGCGTGCCAAGGCAGCGATCCTGGGTGGCCCGTCGATGATGACGTGATCGGCTCGCCTGGCGAGCTCTGGGGCTTCCAGGTGCAGTGTTTCGCGTGCCAGGCCCACGGCGCTGAACAGCCGGGGCAAGCCCTGCTGGCTTCTACGCTGCGTCCAGTCCAGTGATGACCCCTGCGGGTCGGCATCCAGCAGGATGACGTGCTGGCCGCGCAGCGCCAGTTCGCCCGCGATGTGCGTGGCGAGCGTGGTTTTGCCGACGCCGCCTTTTTGGTTGAGCAAGGCAACGATCATGGCGCGGCCCTCCAGCTTGGAAGACCGGACTGTTTTTGCCGCGCCGAACAGGGTGGTTTTTGGAGTTTTTGCTGGCTGGTTTTTCGGCCTGCGGCAGTTGTCCACCGCAATGCTGCTTCTCTATCAATAGTTAGAGAATTTAAGTTAGTAATGTTAGAGGGGTCGCAAACCCGCGCCGTTACTGGCTTTCCGGCGTTTTCGTACTCCTGATAGCACGATAGGCGTACTCCTGATAGCACGACCCCATCCACAGCTTGTCCTGCTGTTATCCCCGTGCCGTCTGCGGCACGGGTCGGAAGGTCAGCAATTCCATGTCGTCCTCGGGAATCCGCACGATGCCCAGCTCGTACCCCGGCAGCGATTGCCGGGCGACCAGCGCCCGCAGGTCGTAGGCAAAATCCGAGAACCGCGTGCTGCTGCCCGACTTGCGGTGCAGATGCCGGAAGTCGAACTGCCAGCCGTATTCCTGCCTGCCACCATGCTTGCGCACCAAGCGGTACAGCCAGCGCTCGATACCGCCCGTGAATCGGAAGTACGTCGGGTCGATGGTCAGCACCAGGGCGGCGTCCAGCACACCCGCATAGAACCAGTCCGGCAGGATCAGTTCGATGCCCAGCGGCGTACCTCTGGCATCGGCCAGTTCTTTCCATTCGTTGATCCACGAGAAGCGGTGCAGGCGCCTCCCGGTCGTCTCGCGGATGGACGTGGCCACCGTGGTCGATTGCAGCCGATCCAGCGCGGCCTTGAGGCGCTGGTAGTCGCGCAGCGACTTGCCGCGCCCGATGAAGCGCAGGATCTCGTAGGGCGTGGCCTGCATCCGCCGGGACGGCTGGATGCCCGCGTCCTTGGCTTCGACGATCTGGCTGGCCGCCCAGATCAGGATGTCGGCATCCCAGATGGTGGCAATACCATGCTCCTGCGTGCCTTCCACGCGGATGGTGATGTTGCCGCTGCGAAAGTCGATCGGTGCTGTGCGCCGCGACTTCGCCAGCGAGAAGAATGGATAGGCCATCAAGTCCTGGGCATCGCGCGGTGCCATATCCTCGCCCGGCAGTGCGCGGAACAGGTCGAGCTGTTCGCGCTGCTGCAAGGCGCGCCCTGGTGGGCGGGACATGGCGATGGCCACCGGCGATGCGCCGATCAGCGCGCACGGCTGTCAGCCGAGTGGTGCTCGGCATATTCAGGATCGGAAGTGGTCTCGAAGCTGCGCGTTTCCGCCCAGGCATCGAGGTCAGCCACGGCGTACATCACACGGCGGCCGAACTTGCGAAACTTCGGGCCACCACCGATGACGCGCTGTTTCTCCAGCGTGCGCGGTGACAGGCGCAGGTAGTCGGCAGCTTCATCGTTGGTGAGATAGCGCTGGGGCTGCGCAGGTGTGGCAGCGGGAGCGGCGGCAGGCCGCAAGGGAGCGGGTCGCATGATGTGAACCTCCATCGGTCGGTAAAGCCCGGCCACACAGCGCGACCGGATGGAGGCAGTCTCAAGAAACGTGGGGTTCTTGCTCAGGGACGTTCTGCAGCGGATGCGAAACGTCCCTCCGCATGCGGCGGAATGGGGGGAAGCTGCGCCAGACGGCGATAGCCGCCGCGCATCAGCCCATCGCCACGGCGCACCAGCCGCCGCACGCGGGCGCGCAAGGCGCTGTCGGCGTGCCAGTCGGCGGCCACGGCATCCACACCAAACAGCCCTTCGGCCACCTCGCGCAAGGACGCGCCCGCGAGGGTCGCGTCCAGCGCCTGAAGCGCCACGGCGAAACGGCGTGCTACGAGGCCATCGTCAAAACGTCATGGGTGAAGCGTAAACTGGCAGTGTCAAGACCGATGAACTCCGATGCGTTGCTGAAATCGTCCGAGTGCGACGGCGGCAATGCACTCCAATGGCATGCCGCGTCGGTCAGCTTGCCGCAGCCCGCGCCAGGCATCATGACCGATTCGATCTGGCACGCACCGCTACGGTGCAACACTGCCGATTCAGACCGAACGGGTCACAGACCAGACCGAAATAGACACAGTGCGCCCCGCTTGGCGGTGGCGCTCAATCGGTGATTGAGCCGTTGTCTTCGGCCAGTTGCAGGTATTCCGACAACCGTCGCACAGGCTGGAAATAGCGATCCCGCATCACCGACTGCTGGCGCGGCCCGACGATGGCGGCCAGGTCGGATAGCTTCACCGTTCCCAATGCAGGCATGCCAATCCCCAAGTCGATCAGGCCGTGGGCAGTATCGCCATCGGCTGGGTCGAGCGAAGCTAGCAGCCAGGTGGCATGCGCATCTGGCGTGAACAGGCGCACCACGGGCAGCGGGTCGGTGTCCTGCCCGGCGGCGCGGGCCTGGCCGTTGGATAGCAGGCTCGTGCGCTCGTCGGCGGTGATGAGCGAGGTCATATCTGTATTCCCACGGATGTGCGGAGCAGCAGAGGCGCTTTCACACCTTCCCACGAAAGCACAGATGCGCAAGCCCACGCATCCGCAGAAGCGTAGAAGCACGAAGGCACATGCACGGAAGTCAGGAAAGACACGGATCAGGCTCTCCGCTTTTGAAGAAGGCCGCCGATGCGGATTTCAGTAAAAGAACAAACAGACTAAATGAACACTATAGATTGTAGCTCTATAGGGTTCAATAGGTTGTCATTCTGGATTTTGGGGAAAGTTCAGAATGACAGCGTTCAAGCCATCGTTGCCCGATGCACTGCGGCGGATCAGAAAGGCACGTGGTTTGAGCCAGGAGGCGTTTTCGGATGTATCCAGCCGAACTTACCTCAGCTCTCTAGAGCGAGGGCTGAAAAGCCCAACATTGAATAAAATTGAAGATGTTTGTGCCGTGCTGGATGTTCACCCACTCACGCTGCTGGTCCTTGCGTATGCAGGTAGTGATCCAAAAAACGTCCACGAACTGATGGATCACATTGCTCGGGAAGTTTCATCGTTTTCCGAGCATCCGAATAAATAAAGGGAGGTGATTCGTGTTCAAAATTACCGGACTGGATAAGCTTCAGAAAAACCTGAAAGATGCGCAGCGCGCCTTGAGTGAGTTAGATGGCGAACTGGGGGTCGTAAACTTTGATCCAAATGATCCCGCCAGCATTGAGGGTGCAATTCAATCGGTCAATCGAATGATCGACGACCGCTTGGGAGAATATTCTTCGAACCCTATCGTTGGCCCTCTCGCAGAACAAATGAAGGAAAAGTATCGGGAGAGTATTCTTGAAAAAGCGGCAGAAGCTAGATTGAAGTCGGACGGGGATGATTGATGGCTCAAGACTTATTCTCGGAAATAAACAATGCAGTTCTAGACTTGCAGTCCTCACAGCTTCAAACCTACGAAAGACCTCTCAAAAAATTGGCTCAACTGCTACGACATCCCGACCTTGAGCCATACAACGCCGAGCTCACGGAAGGTCTCGACGTTGAGGCGTTCATCGCTGAAAGTGAAAAGACCGGGGGCAGCATGGTTGGAAGCGCCCAGCTTGCTTGGCCAGATGACCCCAAACAGGCGCTGGGGTTGACGTTGCTTTTAATCGAGAAGCTGGCGGCAGATCCCGGCTACGCTACCAATTTCGGACACCATTTTTTCTATTCCGGGAAAAAGGTCATTGCTGGAATCCACGCACTTACTGGCCAGCTAATCATTCCCTTTGTGCGGGATTACAAGCATTACATCCAGGCCAAGGGGAGCACGGATGCCATGTTAAAAGCTCAATTTTCGCGCAAGGTATTTATTGTTCATGGTCATGATGATGGTGCTCGTGAAACAGTGGCGCGATTTCTTGAGCGAATCGGGCTTGAAGCCATTATCTTGCACGAACAGGCTAACCAAGGGCGAACAATTATCGAAAAAGTGGTGGCTCACAGTGATGTTGGTTTCGCAGTAGTTCTGCTTACGCCAGACGATGAGGGTTGCGTAAAAGGAGGAACGCCTGAGCCAAGAGCCCGTCAGAATGTGCTTTTGGAATTAGGATACTTCATTGGCCGTCTGGGCAGAGACAAGGTATGTGCTCTCAAACGCGGGACGCTGGAAATTCCAAGCGATTTCGCCGGTGTCGTTTGGGAGACGATGGATAGCGGCGGGGGCTGGAAACAGGCACTTGCGCGTGAGCTTGAAGCTGCCGGTCATAGCATCGACTGGAATAAGGTCATGCGTGCATAGAGTTGTGCCCCGCCGTAATGGGCGGGGCGCGGTGAGCGACTATCAGGCGGCCTTGGGCTTGCTGCGCGACCAGATCAGGTCGTGCGTGCCGTCCTCGTTCTCGATCAGACGGGCATAGATCGTCGCCGGGAACGAAGGATCGTCCAGGGTCACGGACACATAGGGGCGTCCGCCTCGCTGGTCTTCTTCCACGCTGCGCCAATGTCGTGGCCAGCCGCTTGCAGGCAGAAGTCGGGGGCGCTTTCGTTCTCGCCTTTGTCGTTGGCAACCAGCTTGACCTTGACGTTGAGTGTCAGGGTGCGAAGCGTGCCGGTGAAGCCGTCTTTCTCTGCGGTGAAGGTGCCGATGTTTGCCATGATGAATTTCCTTTCGGTTGAACAGGGTTCGCGCCCATCGCGTCCTGTTGTGATCCGACCGGCGGGGGACGGGCTGGCTGCACCGCTTGCGGGCGCAACGCAGTGGAGCGCCTGAAAACGAAAAGAATTTGTCCCGCGAGGAATGCGCGCAGCGCAGGGGGAATTGTTTTCGCTGGAAGGTTGCAGCTATAGAAGACCGGCCACCGCCAGGATTCACATACAGACAGGACGCCTTGGCCCGACCCGCTCCGAAAGGAAACATGGCCGACTCGGCTCCCCGCGTGACGGCTTCACCGGCTTGCGCCCTAACACGGCCAGGTCAATGCCCCAATGACAAAGCAAGAGCGCCCCTGCTGCAGGGGGGGGCTGAAAGGTACTTGGGCGTCTCCACGTCGCCTGATCGAAGGTGGCGGCGTGACAGTTTAGAGTTGTGGATGTCCAACCGGGCGCGGCCACTGCCGCGCCCGGATTTTTGACCACCAGCCCCAAGGCGAAACGGCTTGGGGCTGGTGCTGATCGGGCTGCAAAGCGCCTTGGTCGAAACCAAGGCGCTTGCTTTACGGATGGGAAGATCACGCGGCCAGGGCCTCAGCCTGCGCCTGCTCATTCACCACGACGGCGGCTTCCTCCGGTGCTTCGGCTTCCTGGTCTGCCGCCACGTCTTGCGCGTCCTGCTGCGGGGCTGCGGCACGGAAGATGGCAGGCATCCAGCCGGTGCCGTCCGCCAGCCGTTCGGCTTCGCTGGCAATGTCGCCTTTCTTCAACTTCGCCAGCCGGGTGACGTGCTCCGGTGCGAATTCGCCCACGGCTTCCAGAATCGTGGCCTTCGGTACATGCTGGAAGTAGCCGTCTGCGGTCGGGTGCCACCATGCCGCCATGTCCAGCCCCACGGCCTGCGCCAGCTCCGCGCCGGGCTGGTGCGGTGTGGCGCGGGGCGTCACCACATCGACTGTGGATGCCACGCATACGGCCAGCAGGCGCACCAGTTCATCCTGCGGCTTCGCCAGCAGTGCGGCGAACTGTTCGCCGCTGTCCTCCGGCAAGGCTTCACCTGCTACCTGTTGCAGTTCGCGCAGTGCCACGGCGGCGGGCGATTCCGGCCAATCCGGGGCCAAGCCTCCCAGCCGGTCTTGCTGGGTCAGTTTCACGCCCAGCGGCAGATCGTGGCCGTAGTGGCTTTCCTGCAAGACGGTCTGCACCATGCCATGCACCAGCGAGGCCAGCGCCACCTGCGGATGCCGTGCGACTTCGATTTGCAGCGCGGCGGTACGGTGGGCGCTCAAGCGCTGCGCCAGTCGGTCGGACATGGCGGCGGGCTTGGGTGCGTCGTCGGCTTCCTCGCCTGCGTCGTCGTTCCCAGCTTCGCCTTCACTGCCGAAACCCTGCCGCAAGCGTTCCAAGGTGCGCAGCGCCTTGGCCTCGGCTTCGCGCAGCAGGCCGCGATGAATCACGGCATCGCCGTTGCGGTCGATGGTGACGATGGCACCGGCGGCAGCTTTGACGGCTTCCCCGTAGTCCTGCAAGCCATCTTCCAGCGCCTGCAACTGTTCGCCCAGATGTTCGCCTTCCTCCTGCAAGGCGTCGGCCTTTTCTTCATCGTCAGCGTCCAGTGCGGCATCCACGGCCTCGGCCAGCGCCTGCATCTTGGTTTGCAGCTTCTCGATGCGTTGGGCTTCGCGCTTGTTCGGGCTGCGGCGTTGCCTCGGGGCGCGCTGGAAGGCTTGCAGGTCGGCATGGGTCGTGCCGGGGGTGGCATCCACCCATGCCCAGCCTTCGGCCTTCACCTCGGCGGCAAGGCTGGCCAGCTTTTCCTGCGCCAGCCGTTCCAGCAGCGTGGCATCGGTCAGATACACGCCGCTATCGGCTTCTGCAAACAGATCGCGGCGTGTGCCACCGCCTGCGGCCTCGTAGGCATCCAGCCCGACAAAACGCACCAGCGGATGCCGGTGGGCGTCAATCTCTCGCTCGGTCAGGCGGTCGCGCAGGTTGTGCGGGCTGCGCTGCCATGTGGGCGCATCGTAGAACGCGGTTTCCTGCGCGGCGTGGTCGTCGGTGATGGCAAGGGCCATCAACTGGTCAAGGCTCACGGCCTCGGCCCGGTAGTCGGCCAGCAGCCGGGGCGAGACGTTCGCCAGCTTCAAGCGGCGCTGCACCACCAGCGGCGTGACGCTGAAATCTGCCGCTATGTCCTCGATGGGGCGGCCTTCGGCCACCAGCGCGGCAAATGCCTCGAACTGGTCGGCGGGGTGCATGGCTTCGCGCTGCACGTTCTCGGTCAGGCTGGCGGTGCGGGCGGTGCCATCGGCCACCAACAGGCAAGGCACCTCCCATTCCCTGCTGATACGGCGCCTCTTCGCCAGCAGCTTAAGGGCGGCAAGGCGACGGCCTCCGGCCACGACTTCGTAACGCTCACCGTCAGCGGTCGCGGTCACGATCAGGTTTTGCAACAGGCCGACACGCTGGATGCTGGCGGCGAGTTCAGGAATCGACATGCGCGGGGTCTTGCGGACGTTGCGGCCCGTGGGGCGCGATACCAGCCGCGACAGCGGCACCAGAATCAGATTCTTGCTCGGGTCGGCGGCTTCCAGCAGCACGGCAGGCGCGGCGCTGGCCGTGGCGTGGATGGCTTGGGCTTCGGTGTGGTTGATGGCGTTCATGATGAAAACTCCTTGCGATGATGGAATGCAGCAGCGAATGACGCGGCAAGGGTTGCTGCCTGCCCCTGCCGCGCAGGGAAATCAGGCTTTCAACTGGCGCAGGCCATCGGCCAGCAGCCACAGGGCGCGATTGAGGCGAATATCGGAATCAATGCCCTGCACCGGACGGGTCTGCTGGCGGCGTCCGTTGGCGCTGCGCCCATGCAAACCACCTTTGGTCAGGTTCTCTTGGGTGCGGTTGACACGCTCCACAAGTCCGGGCGGCGGTCGTCGAAACGGCGCGGCATCAGGATTTGCGATTCGGTGATGGGTGCGGGCTTGTCCGGGTCGTCGTACTTGAGCGACAGCGCAGCGCGGGCGAATACTTCGGCCTCGCCTTCGTCCAGCGTGATGGCCTGCATGGATTCGCGGGATTCCAGCGCACGGTCAAAACCGTGCAGTACCTGATAGGCACCTTCGATCACTTGCCCGGCCACGTCGCCCTTATGCGACACGCGCACATCGGCCACGGTATCGCCACACACCAGCCCATTGCTGCACACGAAACGGAACATTCCGGCCAGCATCTGGTAGCTGCTGGTGCCATCGTGCGAGTTCAGCAGGATGATTTCGTTGGCTTCGCCTCGGGCATTGATCTGGCTGGCGTGGCGTAGCCGGATCATGTGCTTGGTGTAGTCGCGCCGGTCTTCGTGGCGGGTGCGGGTCTGCGTCACCATGAAGGGCTGAAACCCTTCCTTGCGCAGTTCGGTCAGCACCGTGGCGGTGGGGATATAGGCGTAACGCTGTGAACGGCTTTCGTGGGGCGCTTCCGCAAAGATTGACGGGGCCACGCGGTGAATTTGGTCATCGGACAGCGGGGAATCGCTGCGCAGTACCGGGGAACGGGAAGCAAAACGGGATGCGAGTTGCATGGTCTTTCTCCTGACGAAAAGGGTTTGCTGTTCAAACCGCACACCGGATTCCTAGATTCGGAGCCCAGCCTTTCGGCTGTTCGGTGCGGTTGGCACGAGGAACCCGGTTGGCCCTTTTGCCACCGTCTTTCCTGAGTTCATCGCCCGCGACGGTCAGGAGCCCTCGGACGTGGGCCGTCAAGGAGCAAAGCGGCAGGTAGGTGCGGCCCGCAGGCGTAGCCGAGGACACGGCCTGGCGCGCCTTGACGGCACGCGGCCACGGGCTACAGTCGCGAGCAAGGTGATGGAGTTAGGAGAGACGGCTGGACATGGCAACGGCCGCCACGATGTGCAAACCGCACGCAAGCGAAGCGCGCAGGCCCGAAGCTGGAAGCCGGGCCGGAGGCGTCAGGGATGTGTAAGGCTGGCGGAAGCCAGTCCCGTCAGGGATGAGCGAATAGCGAACCTGGAGCAGCGTGGTCCGCCAAGTGGAGACGCCAACGAGATATTGATTTATTATTTGTTTTGCAAGCAAATGTTGCTGAAGAAAAAACACGGAGGTCTTAATAATGATCGTCAGTATCAGCCGCCTTAAACAGTTCGGTATCTTCAGCGACTTCAATGGAACGAAGATTCAGAAGTTTGGCCGATATAACCTCGTCTACGGTTGGAATGGAACAGGCAAGTCAACTCTATCGAATCTATTTTCTTGCTTTGAGCTCCGCTCGATGGTTCCGCGCTTTAGTGCGGGCCAGTTCTCGGTCGTTTTGGAGAACGGATCAACAATCACGGAAACCACTCTCCCCGCATCCCAATTAAATATCCAAGTGTTCAATCAGCGTTTTGTGCACGAGAATATTGATTGGGATAAATCTGTAAAGAGCATCCTTCTTATTGCGAAAGAGAAGATTGATGACCTACAGAAACTGGAGAAGCTAAAAGGTGATCTTCAGAAAGCAAAGAAGGCTCACGACGAGAAGCTAAGCGATATCAGGAAGCAGCGTGATGCCCTAGATAAGTTCTTAACCAACGCTGCGAAGAAGATGAAGCTGGGGCTTCAGGCAATCGACACGAGCGATAGCTACTACTTGAATTACGATCGCCGCAAGCTCTCTAGCTTTATTCAGAGCAACGGTGAGGCCGTTACTAAGGCCGAATCGGTTCTCCCAGACGATAAGGTCATTGACCTTACTAACGCCGCCAAGCCAGATCAGTTGCCAAGCATCACGTTCGCCTCAATAGTTATTGAGCCGGATTATCTCAAGAAGGCGGCAACTCGCATAAGGGATTTGATTGGGACTACAGCAGTAAATCAAGCCATCCAGCGGCTGACTGAAAACCCGGACATCCGTGACTGGGTTCAAACCGGCTTGGAAATCCATAAGACCCACGACTCAAAATCCTGCGAGTTCTGCGGCTCTCCTTTCACCCAGCTTCGTGCCGAGGCGCTCGCCGCCCACTTCAGCAAGGAGTTCACGGATTTTCAGAATCGGCTTCAGAGCGCCGCAACTTGGATTGAATCTCAAGGCGCTCCAACCAATCAGTTGCCTGCAGTGACCGAGTTTTATAAAGAACTGTCCGCTGAGGCAGAAAAGCTCCAAAATGACTACGCAACTGCTGCTGAGAAGATCGACCAGCAAATGGACGTATGGCGGGAAGCCCTGAAAGCCAAGATCACAGACCCTGCGAAGACAGACATTCAGATATCTGACGTGGTTGAAGGCGATGTCGCCAATTTCAATGACATCCTGAAGTCAATTGTTGTTCTCGTCGGAAAGCACAACAATAAGACTTCAAACTTCAAATCGGAAACCTCAAAAAGCAAAGTGGCACTGGAACTTCATTTTGCTGCGGCTGAGGTGCAAGAATTTGACTATGCCGGAAGTGAAAAAAAATGCAATGAACTTGAGGCAGAAGCAAAGAACGACCACAAGGAAATTGAGAGGATTAGTCAAGAGGTTGGAGCCATAGAGGCACTGCTCTCGAATGAAACGGTCGGGGCGAAGGAGTTCAATGACATCTTGCATCGCTTCATTGGCCGCTCTGAACTTTGCCTAAGCTTCGATCAAGAGAAGAAGGGTTATGAGATCATCAGAAACGGGGTTGGTGAGCATGACGGCAATTTGAGTGAAGGTGAAAAGACTGCAATTGCGTTTGTCTACTTCATCACTAAACTCAAGGAAAACGGAAACAACATCAAGGACACGATCGTCGTCGTTGATGACCCGGTGTCAAGCTTTGATTCAAATCACTTGTTTCATGCCTATTCGTTCTTGAGAACGCAATGCACTGATGCAAAGCAGCTTTTTGTGTTGACCCACAACTTCACCTACTTCAAACTGGTGAGAGACTGGTTTACTGGCACAAATAGGAACCGAGTTAATAAGGGCAAGGCTGAGAACTGCTTCTTTTATCGCTTGGATGCACCGCCTGGCTCTCCCCGTCACTCCCTACTTGTTGATGCCGACGACTCTTTGAAGAACTATGGCTCGGAGTACCACTACATATTCAGAAAACTCTATGAATACAGGGCGCATACGACTCTTAACCGGGACGAGGCATTCTTGACGGCGAACCTCGCACGCAAGCTCATTGAATCCTTCTTTACATTCAAATATCCAAAGCGTAGAAGTGATATTAGTCAACTAATGGATGTTGGCTTGAAAGACTGCACCATCACGACACCGGAACTTAAAGAAAAGATCTATCGTTTTATCAACAAGTATTCGCATAGCGATGTTATTGAGATAACAGAGGAGTCTGCAGAGAACTTGGCTGGCGAAAGCCACAGCGTCATTGGGCACATCTTCCAGTGGCTGGAAGAGGTGGACAAGAAACATTACCACGAGATGATTCAGGTGGCGACGGCCTGAGCATCAGCCCCGCCAGGGCCATAGTTGCGTCACGAGGCGCAGCAAAAAAGGCCGAAGCCCCTTGGACTAGATCAGCCCACACTCGGCGAACGATGCCGTTGCGTTGCTGGCAATGATGATGTGATCGAGCACGCATACGTCCACCAGCCCCAGCGCTTCTCTGTGCCGCAGAGGCTCGGATCGGGGCTTCCGCTCGGGTGGTTTTGCGAAATTACGACCGCCTCCGCATTGAGCCGTAGCGCCTCCTTGACCACTTCGCGTGGATACACCGAAGCACCGTCGATGGCACCGCGGAACATCTCCCGGTATTCGATCAACCGGTGGCGCGTATCCATGAACAGCACCGCGAACACCTCATGCTCGAAGCCGGACAGCTTGGTGCGCAAGTAATCCTTAACCGCCACCGGCGAAGTGAACTCGGCCCCGCGCTGCATTTTCTGGTCGATGACCTGGCGCGCAGCTTCCAGAATGTCGTCGGCCGATGCCGGCAGATAGCGCCCGTGCGCGTCACTCACCAGCAGCGAGGAATCGAACGAAGGAAAGGACAGTTGCGACATGATCGTGCTCCGGTTGCTCGGGCGGAATTGCCCGGAACCGTGTTTAGCTCGGCGCAGCGCAAGCAGTCAGGGGCGCAGCTGGCCGCCAGGGCGCAAGCGCGTGTAGCCCTTGACGGCGAGAACACCGTGATACGGTGAAGGGAACAGCAAGACCGCCTACACCCGCTCACTGCACACGCTCGGTTTTGGAGCAAGCGAAGCGCGCAGCCCCGAAAGGGCCGGAGGCGTCAGTGATGGAGGCCCGACAGGAGCGAGGCTCGCGCAGCGCGACCGCAGCATGCCGGGACGCCCGACTGTTTGGGACAGGACTACTCGTTGTCGGTTTTGCGCTGCTCGATCTGCAACTGTGCCCGCTGCGTTGCCTGTTGCAGCCGTTCCGCCAGCACGCCCCTCGGCGGCAAGGCGGTCAGATACTCGGCAACGTGGATGCCCGACTTGTCCAGCTCCAGTAGCTCGATCTGTTCGCGCTTCTTGCCGGTGCAAAGGATGATCCCCAGCGGAGAGGCTTCTTCCGGCTCGCGCTCGTGCTTATCCAACCAGCGAAGGTAAAGCTCCATCTGTCCCTTGAACGCCGCCTTGAAGTCACCGACCTTCAACTCCACAGCTACCAGCCGCCGCAGCTTGCGGTTGTAGAACAGCAGGTCGAGGTGAAAATCCTCGCCGTCAATATGGATGCGCTTCTGCCGGGCGACGAATGAGAAGCCCGCGCCCAGCTCCAGCAGGAAGGACTCCATTTCACGGATGATCGCCGCTTCCAAGTCGACTTCCTGCCAAGTGTCCCGCAGGCCCAGGAAGTCGAGGATGTACGGGTCGCGCATGACAAGGGCCGGCGACATTCGCTGCGCATCGCGCAGGATCCCCAACTCCTGCGCGATGGCTTCTTCCGGCTTTTGGGAAAGCGCCGTGCGCTCGTACAGCATCGAGTCGATGCGCTCGCGCAGCGTCCGCACGCTCCAGCGTTGGGTACTGGCCATCTGTGCGTAGTAATCCCGCTGAAGCGGGTCTTTCAGCGGGATCAGGGCGATGAAGTGCGTCCAGCTCAATTCTCGTATCAGTGATACGAGAATCTGCTCGTCGGGGAAGGTGGCGGCGAACTGCACCATGCGGCGCAGGTTCTGCTCGGCAAAGCTGCTGCCGTACTCCTTCACCAACTGCGCCGCCAGCGTGGGCAGCACTTCCTTTCCATAAGCGCCCCGGCGCCCGTCCAAGACCTGCGTATGGATGCGCTGGCCGATACGCCAGTAGAGCATCGTCAGCTCGCTATTCACCGTCGAAGCGGCGCGCTTGCGCGCCGCTTCGATCAGCGCCCGAATGTCGCCCAGCAGCGCTGCCGGCGCGGCGGGCGAAGGAGTGGATACCTTGCGCCTAGTCATGCGGTCGCCTCGGCTGGAGGTTGCTTGGCGCCGGTGATCGTCTTGCGCCGGTTCGCCACCAGTTCGGCCGCCTCGCGCACCGGATCATCCTCGGTATGCACATAACGCATGAACATCACGACGGTCTTGTGCGCCGTCAGCGCCATGCCGACCTTGACTGGGATACCTGAATTGGCGATGTCGGTCGCAGAACGATGGCGGATGCCATGCGTCCCTACATGCGTCGCGCCCGCCGCCTTGAGCGCGCGGCACCAGCCGCCGTAATACTCGCCCGTGGTCAGGTGCTGCTCCGAATGGCGTGGCGACGGCAGCACATAGGGATTGCCTTCCAGCTTCGGTGCCGTCGAAAGCAGCTGATAGGCTTCCTCGCTCATGGGCTTTGACATGCCGCCGGTCTTGCTATCGGGCCACACGACGCGCCGATTCTCCAGATCGACCCATTCCCATTCGAGCGTGACGATTTCGGAGCGGCGGGCAGCGAACTCGAATTGCAGGCGGATAGCCAGAGGGATGACGTAGTTCTCAAGCCCTTCGGCCTCGATTTTGTCGAGCTGACGGAACAGCTTGCCCATGTCGTCGTCGCTGATGAGATGGGTGGACTTGCCGGCAGGGAACATCGGGACATGGCGGCAAGGATTGGTGCCGTCTGGCCGATAGCCCCACACCTCCGCCATGTTGAACATCTTGCGCAGGATGCTGAACGCCTTGTTCGCCTCGGTCTGCTTGTATGAAAGCTTCTCCATCAGCCCGGCAATGTCCGGCCGCTTCACGTCGTGAACCTTCTTGCGACCCAACAGCGGGATGATGCAGCGGTTGATGACGCCTTGATAGCCGACTCGGGTGCTGGGCTTGTTGCGCCTCTTGGAGTAGTCCTCCATGAACTTCTTGCACAACTCCTCAACGGTGGGTGCCCGGCGCGCCTCGGCCTTGTCCGCTGCCGGATCGCTACCCCGGCGCACCTGAGACAGCCATTCCTGTGCCAGCGAGCGGGCCTGTTCGACGGTCAGCTCGCCGAACAGGCCCAAGGCCGGCTTGCGTCGCTCGCCAGCATTGGTTCGGTACTGGAGCATGAACACCTTGCGACCGGCCGGGGTAATCTTGCACAGGAAGCCGGGAACGAGGGTGTCGCGCAGCTCGATGGCTTGCGCTTGGGGTTGTGCCGCATCGACTGCGGACTTGGTGAGCTTGATCTTAGCCATGAAGACTCCTCGGAAAGACCCGATTCCCAAGAGCCTCGTAGGAGCCAGTAGAAGGGAAGCCGGGTCAAGTTTCAGAAAGCACCGGCATATGTTGAACTCACCTAACCTATTGATAAACCTGCTGTATCTGGCTGTGTCTTAGTCCAGCAAAGTACGGTGCTGGAGTCATCCTGAAATAAAAAACCCGCCTATCCGTTGCCCTGGGGAACGCTTCAGCTCCGGCCGCGGCTGGAGGAGCCGCCGCCGTCGCGGCTTTCGGCATCGCCGCCGTCCTCGCCGCGCCGGCCGGAGGCTCCAGCGGGCTTCTCCAGCTTGCCCAGGACCGAGGGCGTGCCTTCGAGCTTGTTTTCGCGCATGTATTGGTCCATTTCCTTCCAGCCCGCGAAGATCTGCGCCTTGGTGGCTTTCGGGTTCAGGGTGAAGCAGTCTTCCAGCCCCCGCAGCGCATGCCGGCAGGCACCGCCGATGGCCTTTGCTTCGGCATCCTTCTGCACCACACGCGGATCGGGCCCGAGCCCGGGAATCTCGCAGCCCGACAGGAGCAGTGTGGCGGCCAGGCAGGCCGCGAGCCACGGGAGGCGCCCGGCGGGCGAACGGCGGAGGGGAGGGCTGCGGTGTGGCATCTTCCAACCATTATCGGCAGGTGGGCCGGATCATTGAGGATCCCCTGCACCGGCCCTGATGAAAAGCAAAAGGCCTCCGGATGGGAGGCCTTTTCTTCGCGCCGGCGGAACCGGGTCCGTGGAACGCGATGGCGCGCGGGAGGGGGTCAGTCGCGCTCGCCACCCATGATGCCCAGCAGGGCCAGCAGGCTCTGGAACACGTTGAAGATGTCCAGGTACAGCGCCAGCGTGGCGCTGATGTAGTTGGTCTCGCCGCCGTCCAGGATCTGCTTCAGGTCATACAGCATGTAGGCACTGAAGATGCCGATGGCCGCCACCGAGATCGCCATCATGCCGGCCGAGGAGCCCAGGAACACGTTGATGACCGAGCCGACCAGCAGCACCATGGCGCCCACGAAGAGCCATTTGCCCATGCCCGACAGATCGCGCTTGATCACGCTGGCGAGGCTGGCCATCACGAAGAACACACCTGCGGTGCCTGCGAAGGCCGTCATCACGAGGTCGGTGCCGTTCTTGAAACCCAGCACCATGCCGATCAGGCGCGAGAGCATCAGGCCCATGAAGAACGTGAAGCCCAGCAGCACGGGCACGCCCGCCGCGGAGTTCTTGGTCTTCTCGATGGCGAACATGAAGCCGAACGCGCCGCCCAGGAAGACGATCAGGCCCACGCCGCCACGCAGCGACTGCGTGATGCCGGTGGACACGCCGATCCATGCGCCCAGCACGGTGGGCAGCATGCTCAATGCGAGCAGCCAGTAGGTATTGCGCAGCACTTTCTGCCGCTGCTCCTGCGAGACGCCATATCCCGCGGAGTCCAGGACCGTGACTTGATCGTTCATCTTTTATCTCTCCCTTTGCCTGTTGAGGCCTGCACGACGCAGACCGGCAAATTCTAGGTGGTGCCCTCCAGCCACCTTTCAAATACCCTCTCGCACTCCCGTACTTTTAGGATGCAGTGTTTTGCCGTGCACAGGGCTGAAGGCCGGGGCGCCAGCCGGTATGCTGGCAGACGCTTGGCGTGCCGGCCTACGGCACGCACCGTGTTCGATTTCTCTTTCCTGCTTCCTCATCCACCCCTTCCGGAGTTCCATGAAGACCAAACCCGAGCTTGAATTCGCCGACGTCAAGAAGATCGCTGCCGCCGCGGAGGCGGAGGCCCTGCGCAATGGCTGGGCGGTGACCATCGCCATCGTCGACGACGGCGGCCACCTGCTGTCGCTGCAGCGCCTGGACGGCGCCGCGCCGATGTCGTCGCACATCGCCCCCGCCAAGGCCCGCACGTCGGCCCTCGGCCGCAAGGAGAGCAAGGCCTACGAAGACATCATCAACGGCGGCCGCACGGCGTTCCTCACGGTGCCGTTCGTCGATGGCCTGCTCGAGGGCGGCGTGCCGATCCTGAAGGACGGGCAATGCCTGGGAGCGGTGGGCGTCAGCGGAGTGAAATCCACCGAGGATGCGCAGATCGCTCGCGCCGGCATCGCCGCCATCGGCCTCTGACGCATCGGGGCCCGGGCCCCCTTCTCGACGAGGACAAAGAAAAAGCCGGCCTCTTCGGAGGCCGGCTTTCTTGCGTTGGAGCGTGGGATGAAAAAGAGCCTGGCTACGCGGGCGAACCGTTGGCTGGCCAACACGACCCGGCGGGCACTGAACGGCGCCCGGGAGTCGCCCCACGATGAAACCTATTTGGTGAGGATCAGCTTGCCCAGCTTGGTGGTCTGCAGGCGATAGATCGAGCCGTTGTGGAAGATCGCCACCGTTTTCTGGCCCTTCAGCAACTCGCTGCTGTCGACGGCGGGTGCCGACGATTGCCGGGCGTCCGCCTGCGGGTCATGGAGGCCCGCGGAACCGAAGAAGGCAGCGGACGTGGGCAGGATGGACAGGCTGGCGTGCATGGGATGGATCCTCGGTGCGTTGGCAATTGGTTAATGATAACCATTCTCAAATGATCGTCAATACCTGCCCTGGCCTTCTTGCAAGAAATTGTCTTACTGCGGATCGGTCACGAAACCGATCTTGCGCACGCCCGCGCGCTGCGCCGCCGACATGGCCTGCGCCACGCGCTCGTAACGCACTTCCTTGTCGCCGCGGATGTGCAGGTCCGGCTGCGGGTCCTTGGCCGCCTCGGCCTTCAGGCGCGGTTCGAGTTCATCGTCGCCGATGGTGGTCTCGTTCCAGTGGTACTTGCCGTCGGCGGTGATGCTCAGCCGCACGGTTTCCGGCTTGATGTCCTCGCGCTGGTTGGAAGCGCGGGGCAGGTCCACCGGCACGGCATGTTTCATCACGGGCACGGTGATGATGAAGATGATGAGCAGCACCAGCATGACGTCCACCAGCGGCGTCATGTTGATCTCGTTCATCACCTCATCGGCGTCGTCCTGGGTTCCGAAAGCCATGGCGCATCAGCCTTTCTTCATGGGCAGGACCTTGCCTTGGTCGCCGGGCGCGCTGACGCGGGCACCGGTCACGAAATAGGCGTGCAGATCGTGCGCGAAGCTGTTGAGGTTGTTCAGGATGGACTTGTTGCCGCGCACCAGGGCGTTGTAGCCCAGCACGGCGGGGATGGCCACCGCCAGGCCCAGCGCCGTCATGATGAGTGCCTCGCCGATGGGGCCGGCCACCTTGTCGATGGTGGACTGGCCCGACGTGCCGATGGCCACAAGCGCGTGGTAGATGCCCCAGACGGTGCCGAACAGGCCGATGAACGGTGCCGTCGAACCCACGGAGGCCAGGATGGCCAGGCCCGATTGCAGGCGGGCGGTGAATTCGTCGATGCAGTTGCGCAGGCTCCGGGTGATCCAGTCGCTCACGTCCAGGCTGTCATGGAGGTGGGCTTTGGTGTTGCGGTGGTGGGCCGTGGCTTCGCGGCCTTCGAGCGCCAGATGGCGGAACGGATTGGAGGCGTCGCTGCCCAGCTTGTCCATGCCGGCTGCGAAGTCCTCGCTGTGCCAGAAGTCGCGCGCCGCCCGCGCATGCTTCTTGAACTTGATGATGTCCATGGCCTTGATGAGGATCACGATCCACGAGGCGAGGGACATGCCGAGCAGCAGCACTGCGACAGCACGGGTGACGAAATCACCCTGGATCCAGACGTTGGCAATGCCGAATTGCGATTCCATGAAAACTCCTGAAGCTTGAAAGGTATTCGAAACGTTTATTCGAGAACGAAATTGACCGGGACGAGGTTCCACATCGTCTCCGGCACGCCATTGCGTTTGCCGGGCACGAATTTCCAGCGCATGACGGCATCGACCGCCTGGCGGTCCAGGCGCTCGTAGCCGCTGGATTTGTTGATCTCGACCTTCTGTGGCTGGCCGTCGGTGCCGATCAGCACGCGCAGCACGACCTTGCCCTGTTCGCCGAGCCGGCGGCTGATGGCCGGATAGGTGGGCTTGGGATTGTTCAGGTAGGCCGCGTCGCTGGAGGGCAACTCGATCTTGGGAGGCGCCGGAGGGGCGGGAGGTGCAGGGGGCGGAGCAGGCGGCGCCATGGGTGCGGCGATCGGCGGCGCGGGCGGCTGGGGCTCGGTGATGCCGACCGGCGCATTCGGGGCCGGCGCGGGATCGGGGATCGCCACCGGCATCGGGGCCGGGCGTGGCGCGGGCGTGCGTGGCGCGGGCTTGGGGGGTGGAGGGGGGGCCGGCTTGGGCGGCGGCGGCACGGGCGGGGCGGGCGGTGCCGGAGGCGTGATGAACTCGCTCAGGACTTCGGCGGGGACGATGATCTCGGCGGCCTTGCGCATCAGCCCGGACTGCAGGGCCCACAGGCCTGCCACGTGCAGCAGTACGACCGAGCCGGCGATCACCGCATTGCGGCTCACGCCCTTGGAGGAGCCATAGCGATCAAACTGGGACATAGGAAAGATATCTGCCGGCGCAGGGAACGGGGCCGCACGCGCCGGTGAACTGGAGAACCAGCAGGAGGGAGGAGGGGTTTACTTACGGAAGATCCACCACATGGACCCCACAACGAAGATCAGGCTGCCAGCGAGGACGTAGAACAGTTCCATGCGTTGCTCTCCATGATGGATTTGGCAAGCTGGATCGTCTGCGGCGCGGCTTCCTTGTGCAGGGCCGCAACCGGATGCGAAACACTGCACTGTGCGACGACATCCCTGGCGCACGATTCGCAGCGGCCACATTGGGTGGCAACGCCGAGTTCGAACTGGATTTCATCGAAGCTCATGCCCGCATGCGCATGGCGTGCGATCTCGCGATCAGAAACCCGACGGCATACACAAACGATCATGGGACGGCAGTGGTGGCTGGCTGTTTATCGATGAATCATTATAAATGCGAATTCATCGCATTTGCAATTCATTGGATACGCCCATTGTAAGAAGTTCCGCCAGACGATAACCGTGATGCTGTATCGGAATCGGTCTTCGCTCCATGCGGCCCAAAAAAAAGCCCGGCGCGGGCCGGGCTTTGAATGGATCCGTGAACCTGGCGTTCGAGAGGATCCAGGAGACAACTGCTGTGGCAGCGCCGGGCTCAGCGCTTGCGGATGGCTGCCGTTGCGGCGGCGGCTGCCGCGTTCGTGGCGGTAGCGGCCGTGCTGGCTGCCGTGTTGGAGACGGCGTTGAAGTTGGCTTCGGCCACGTCATTGGCCTGCTTCACGGCCTTCTGGACGGATTCGAAGGCGTTGTTGGCTGCGGAGACGGCGCTCTTGAACACGGCCACGCCGGTTTCGGTGCCGGCCGGAGCATTCTTGGCGGCGCTGTCCACCAGGTTGCTGAAGTTGCGTTGCACTTCGGCGGCCTGTGCTTCGAGGGTGCGGCTGAATTCGGCCGTGGTGCCCGAGGCGATTTCGTACAGGTGGCGGTTGTAGGCAGCGGTCTTTTCAGCCAGGGGCTGGAAGAAGCTGGCTTGCAGCGACAGCAGTTCCTGGGCGTCCTTCACGGACAGCAGGGCCTGGGTATGGGTGGCGGCTTCCGACAGGGTGGCGCGCGAGGCGGTCACGTTCAGTTCGACCAGCTTTTCGACGCCTTCGAAGGCCTTGTTCGTCAGGCCGAACAGGGTGTCGAGGTGGGCCTTTTGGGAAGCGATGACTTGTTCTGGGGTGAGCGACATGGTGTATCTCCTCGGGAAGTTGTCCTCGTCGGACGGATGGTGGACCAGTGCTACACCCGTTGCATGTTGCAGTGCAGCATGGACACGATTCTAAAAACTTGAGCGAGGGATGCAAGCGTTTTTGCTGCATTGCAGCATTTTTAGAGGCGGCTCCCCAAAACCGGCCTCCGTGCAGCGCGTCCCGGGTGCGAAGGGCCGCTGGCAGAATCTTTCCATGACCGCATCGCCCTCTGCCGAATTTGCCGCGCCCCGGCGTGGACCCGAAACCCGCGACCGCTACCCCGTCTTCCGCGCCATCACCACGCGCTGGGCCGACAACGATGTCTACGGTCACGTCAACAACGTCGTCTATTACAGCTGGTTCGATACGGCCGTGAACGCCTACCTGATAGAGCAGGGCGCGCTCGATATCCATGCCGGGGAGACCATCGGGCTGGTGGTCGAAACGCAGTGCGGCTACTTCGCGCCGCTGGCCTTCCCGCAGACCATCGAGGCCGGGATCCGCGTGGCACGCCTGGGATCGAGCAGCGTGCGCTACGAGGTCGGCCTGTTCGCCCAAGGCGAGCCCCTGTCGGCAGCATCGGGGCATTTCGTGCATGTGTATGTCGGGCGCGCCGACCGCCGCCCGCGCGCCCTGCCCGACGTACTGCGGCGCGTGCTGGAGCCGCTGCGCGTGCCGGCGTCCCCGGGCGCGGCGGACTGAACGATCTGCCCACGGAAAAAAGCCCGGCGGGCGCGCACGCGCTCCCGCCGGGCTGGCCGGACCGGTGGCGGGCCCCGCCGATGGGGCGCCGCCGGCCTGACTTCAGGGCTTGAAGGTATCGCCCAGCACCACGCCTTCGCGGCGGGGGTCGGCGCCGCCTTGCAGGACGTTCTCGCCGTTGCGCCGCACGCGGATGATGGTCGCCGTTCCGCTCGACTGCGCCGTGGTGGACACCGTGTGCCCCAGCGCGCGCAGGCCGGTGATCAGCGGATCGTTGTTGCCGTTGTTGCTGGTGTTGACGTTGGGATGCTCCCCTCCGACCGAGGTGGTGGCGCTGTTGCTGGCTCCGAAGTCCACGAGCGAGGTGGCCTGCTGTGCGTCCAGGCCCCAGTCGAGCGCGCCCACCACGGTCTTCACCACGTACTGGATGATGGTGCCGCCGCCCGGCGATCCCGTGCCCATGAGGAATTCGCCCATGCTGCCGTCGGCCGCTTTGCGGAACACCAGGGTTGGCGCCATCGAGCTGCGGGGGCGCTTGCCGGGCTCGACCCGGTTGGCGACCGGCAGGCCGGCGGCATCGGTCGGCGTGGCCGAGAAGTCGGTGAGCTGGTTGTTCAGCAGGAAGCCCTGCGTCATGTGGAACGAGCCCATGCCGGCTTCCACGGTGGTGGTCATGACCACGGCGTTGCCGTCCTTGTCGACGATCGTGAAGTGCGTGGTGCCGCGTTCCTCGATCGGCACGACGCCCGCGGCGCTGGTGCCGAAGTCGCCCGCTGCCGCAGTGCCCATGCTGCGGGTGGTGCTGATCAGGTTGGCGCGGCTGCGCAGGTAGCTCTTGCCCAGCATGAGGGCGGGCGAGCCGCCTGGCAGGGACACGAAATCCGTGTCGGCGATGTACTTGTCGCGGTCTGCATAGGCCAGGCGTTCGGCTTCGCTCACCAGGTGCACGCCCATGACCGTCGGCTTGCCGCCTTCGATGTCGATGGCCGTGGGCTTGTGGGCGGAGAGGTCGAAGTTCTCCAGGATGCCGAGCGCGGACGCCACGGCGATACCGCCCGACGACGGTGGCGACATGCCGCACACCCAGTATTCGCGGTAGGTGGTGCAGACCGGGTCGCGGCGCTTGGCGCGGTAGTTGGTGAGGTCGCTCAGTTCCGTAAGGCCGGGGGTGATGGCCACGGCCGGCGAGCCGCCGCTCGTGGCCTTGATCTTGTTGACGATGCCTTGCGCGATGGCGCCGTTGTAGAACGCGTCGGCGCCGTTGCGCGCGATGGACGATAGCGTGTCGGCATATGCGGGGTTGCGGATCACCGTGCCCAGACCCTTGGGCGTGCCGTCGGCATTGAAGAAATAGGCCACGGCCTCGGGGTCGCGCGAGAGACCGGTGGTGGCGCCGGAGATGGCTGCCGCCATGCGGCCGCCGATCTGGAAGCCGTCGCGCGCCAGTTGTTCGGCGGGCTGGAACAGATCGCCCCAGGTGGTCTTGCCGTGGTCGCGGTGGGCCAGTTCGAGCATGCGGACGGCGCCCGGCGTGCCGATGGAGCGGCCGCTGGCACGGGCGCCGCCGGGCTGCGGCGCGGTGCGGTCGGTGTCGCTCACCCAGCGCAGGTAGTTCTCGGTGGCGGCGGCCGGTGCGGTTTCGCGGCCGTCATAGGCCTGCACCTTTTTCTGCGCCGCGTCGTAGTGGAGCATGAACGCGCCCCCGCCCAGGCCGGAGGATTGCGGCTCCACCAGGCCCAGCACCATCTGCACGGCCACCGCCGCATCCACGGCCGATCCGCCCTTGCGCAGCACTTCGCAGCCCGCGCGCGATGCGAGCGGGTTGGCCGTCGTCACCATGTACTGCTTGGCATGCACGGCGGTCTTGCCCACGCGGTAGCCGGAAGCCGGCTCGGGTGCTGCAGGGTCGCCGGGCAGGCCGGAGCCGACGGTGACCAGGCCGCTGTCGCTCGTGACGGCACAGGCGCCGTCGGTGCTGACCGGCGCGGAGGCGCTGCCGCCACCGCTGCCGCCGCAGCCGGCCAGCGCCAGCAAGGCGGCGGTCAGTACCGCGGTGAAGCTCCAGGCGGGCCGGACCAGGGAAGGGGTTTGGGACGTGCAGAGTGGATTCATCCGGAAACACTTTCTTGTGAAGGAAACGGAAACGGGGATGCAATGTAAGCGCGTGTTGCGCCGTCGGCGCCGCATAAGCATATGCGCCTGCGGCGCAGGGCTCGCTTTCGTTGCCGGTAATGCGGTCCGTGCAGCGGAACCTGCGCAATGCTTGGAACGGACCAGGGGGCGTGCAGGACCTCTGTGGGATTGCAAGTTCTGCACCACGCGCGTGCCCCACGCAGGTGCGCGCTTGGTGACACAATGCCCAAGTCGCTCCGCGGCCCCAGCAGCTCCCCCTCTCTCCGCGCCACCGCCTCCCGGCGCCGCGCCGTGCCGATGCCTCCGCCATGATCATCACCAGCCTGCTCGACACCGACCTGTACAAGTTCACCATGATGCAGGTGGTGCTCCACCAGTTTCCCGGGGCGCAGGTCGAGTACCGCTTCAAGTGCCGCAATCCGGGCGTGCAGCTCGCTCCCTACGCGGCGGAGATCCGCGAGGAAATCCGGGCGCTGTGCAGCCTGCAGTTCCAGGACGCCGAGCTGCTGTACCTGCGGTCGCTGCGATTCATCAAGAGCGATTTCGTCGATTTCCTCGGACTGTTCCGCCTCAACGAGAAATACATCACCGTCACGCCGCTGCCCACCGGCGAGATCGACATCCGCATCGCCGGGCCCTGGCTGCACACCATCCTCTTCGAGATCCCGGTGCTGGCGATCGTGAACGAGGTCTACTTCCGCAACACGCAGAAGGCGCCCGACTTCCCCGAAGGCCGGCAGCGGCTCGACACCAAGATCGCGCAGTTGCAGGGCGAGGGCCTGGGCGAACTGAAGATCGCCGATTACGGCACGCGCCGCCGCTTCAGCGGCGCATGGCACGGAGAAGTGCTGCGCGCGTTGATCGCCCGGCTGGGCACGGGCGAGCGCCGCACCGACGGCAGGGCGGGCCCGGGCCAGTTCGCCGGCACCAGCAACGTGCTCTATGCGATGAAGCTCGGCGTCACGCCGCTCGGCACCATGGCGCACGAGTATCTGCAGGCCTGCCAGGCGCTGGGGCCGAGGCTGCGCGACAGCCAGATCTACGGCTTCGAGATGTGGGCGCGCGAATACCGGGGCGACCTGGGCATCGCGCTGTCGGACGTGTACGGCATGAGCGCGTTCCTGCGCGACTTCGACCTGTATTTCTGCAAGCTGTTCGACGGCGCGCGGCACGACAGCGGCGACCCCTTCGCCTGGGGCGAGCGCCTGCTGGACCATTACCGCCGCAACCGCGTCGATCCGCTCACCAAGACGCTGATCTTCAGCGACGCGCTCACCGTGCCGCGCACGATCGAGCTGTTCCGCCAGTTCCATGGCCGCTGCCAGCTCGCCTTCGGGATCGGCACCAACCTCACCAACGACCTGGGCTGCACGCCGCTGCAGATCGTCATCAAGATGACGCGCTGCAACGGCCAGCCCGTGGCCAAGCTGTCCGACACGCCGGGCAAGGGCATGTGCGACGACGAGAAGTACCTAGCCTACCTGCGCCAGGTGTTCGACGTGCCCGCGTCCGCATGACCTCCGCGGCGCGGCGCCTTCCGGGCTGCCCGCCCGCCTTTTTCCCACCGCCTTTTCTTCACCCTCCACTGCAGGAAACCGCTCCATGACCCGACCCCGCATCCTCGTCGCCCGTGCCATCTTCCCCGAGGTGGTGGACAAGCTGGCCCAGCACTTCGACGTGGAGTCCAACCCCGAGGACGTGATCTGGACGCCCGCGGAGCTGGCCGCGCGGCTGGCCGACAAGGACGGCGCCTTCACCACCGGCAGCCAGCGCATCGACGCGGCGCTCATCGCGGCCTGCCCGCGCCTGCGCATCGTGGCCAACATGGCTGTGGGCTACAACAACTTCGACGTGGATGCGCTCACCGCCGCGGGCGTGCAGGCCACGAACACGCCCGACGTGCTGACCGAAACCACGGCGGACTTCGGCTTCGCGCTGCTCATGGCGACGGCCCGCCGCGTGACCGAGAGCGAGATCTACCTGCGCCAGGGCCTCTGGAGCAAGTGGAGCTATGACATGTTCGCGGGCTCGGACGTGCATGGCTCCACGCTCGGCATCCTGGGCATGGGCCGCATCGGCCAGGGCATCGCGCGCCGAGGCGCGCACGGCTTCGGCATGAACGTGGTCTACCACAACCGGTCCCGCCTCTCGCCCGAGCTGGAAGCCGAATGCAAGGCCCGCTACGTCGGCAAGGAAGAGCTGCTGCGCACGGCGGACCACCTGGTGCTGGTGCTGCCCTACACCCCGCAATCGCACCATGCGATCGGCGCGGCGGAACTGGCGCAGATGAAGCCCACGGCCAACCTCATCAACATCGCGCGCGGCGGCATCGTGGACGATGCGGCGCTGGCCCAGGCGCTGCGCGAGCGCCGCATCGCCGCCGCGGGCCTGGATGTGTTCGAGGGCGAGCCCAAGGTGCACCCCGACCTGCTCACGGTGCCCAACGTGGTGCTCACGCCCCACATCGCGAGCGCCACCGTGCCGACCCGCCGGGCCATGGCCCACCTCGCGGCCGACAACCTGATCGCCTTCTTCGGCGGCCGCGGTCCGCTCACGCCGGTGAACACGCCCCGGCCGCGCTGAAGAAGGCCTGGCCCCGCAGCGCAGGGCCTGTAGAGCCGTTTCAAGCCCGGCAGCCTCCATGCCGCCGGATTTATTCAATAGTTTGCTATTAATTTGATAGCGATGGAGTGGACCGAGACCCATGTCGATTGAAATGCTGGCCGTATTCGCGATGCTCGTGCTGATCGCCGTGCTCCTGGCCGTGCTGCTGCTGCGCAACCCGCGGCCGGAGCTTCCTCCCGAGTGGGCGATGCGCCTGCAGCGCCTGGAGCAGGTGGCGCAGGCCACCCAGCTGGCCGTGGCCAAGAACGACGGCGCGCTGGATGGCATGGCGCAGCAGCTGCGCGGATTCACGCATGCCACGCAGAGCCACTTCGAGGCGCAGCGCGGGGCCGTGGACGAACGGCTCGCGCAGGCCGTGCACGACGCGCGGGCGGGCCGCGCGGAACTGCGCGAGGGCTTCGACGCCTTCGAGGCCAAGCTGGCGCAGCGCCTCGCGCAGGCCCAGGCCGACGCCGCGGTGGCGCGCCGCGAGCTGAACGAGGCCCTGGGTGCCTTCCGCGCCGAGCTGGCGCAGACCTCCGAGTCGCTGCGCGGCACGCTGCAGGAGCGCCTCTCCGCCATCCAGGCCGACAACGCCGCGCGCCTGGAGGAAATGCGCCGCACCGTCGACGAGAAGCTGCACGCCACGCTGGAGCAGCGGCTGGGCGAGTCGTTCAAGCTCGTCAGCGACCGGCTGGAGCAGGTGCACCGCGGCTTGGGCGAGATGCAGACGCTGGCCGGCAGCGTGGGCGACCTCAAGCGCGTGATGACCAACGTGAAGACGCGCGGCACCTGGGGCGAACTGCAACTGGGCGCCATCATCGACAACGTGCTGGCGCCGGACCAGTACGCGCGCAACGTCAAGACCGTGCCGGGCAGCGATGAGCTGGTGGAGTTCGCCATCCGCCTGCCGGGCCGTGGCCAGGAAGAGCCCGTATGGCTGCCCATTGACGCGAAGTTCCCGGTGGAGTCGTACCAGCGGCTGCTCGACGCGCACGATGCGGCCGACAAGGTGGCGATCCAGGCGGCCGGCAACGCGCTGGAGGCCGCCATCCGGCTGGAGGCCCGCAAGATCTCCTCCAAATACGTCTCGCCGCCGCACACCACCGATTTCGCGGTGCTCTACCTGCCCACCGAAGGGCTCTTCGCCGAGGTGATCCGCCGGCCCGGCCTGGTGGAGGCGTTGCAGGGCGAATGCCGCGTGGTGGTCACCGGCCCCGCCAACCTCGCGGCCATGCTGAGCAGCCTGCAGATGGGCTTCAAGACGCTGGCGATCGAGAAGCGCTCTTCCGAGGTCTGGGGCCTGCTGGGCGCCGTGAAGACCGAGTTCGCCAAGTTCGGCGACGTGGTGGAGGCCACGCGCAAGTCCATCGATGCGGCGGCCAAGCGCTTCGACGAGGTCGGCGTGCGCACGCGCGCCATCCAGCGCCGGCTGCGCGACGTGCAGGAATTGCCGGCGCCGCCGGCGGCCGCGCCGCCGACCCTTGGCGTGGCGGCAGCGGCTTCGCAAGAGGAGGCCGCCTGAGATGGACATGGCCCTCGCGCGGCTCATCGCCGGCCAGATCTGCATCCACGCCTGCATGACCGGCATGCGGCTGGCGGCGCCGCTGCTGGCGCTGCGCGAGGGCTACAGCGCGGCGGCGGTCGGCGTTCTGCTGGCGCTGTTCGCGCTCACCCAGGTGTTCCTCGCGCTGCCGGCCGGCCGCTATGCCGACCGCCACGGCCTGAAGCGGCCCGTGGGCGGGTCGGTGCTGCTGGCCTGTGCGGGCGCTGCGGCGGCCGTGGTGTGGCCGGTGTTTCCGGTGCTTTGCCTGGCGGCGCTCATGACCGGCGGCGCCACGGGCGCAGCCATGATCGCGCTGCAGCGCCACGTGGGCCGTGCGGCGCACGACTCCACCCAGCTGCGGCGCGTGTTCAGCTGGCTGGCCATCGGGCCGGCCGTCTCCAATTTCGTGGGCCCGTTCTTCGCGGGCCTCCTGATCGACCATGCGGGTCCCGCGCCCGGCAGCACCGAAGGCTACCGCGCCGCGTTCGCGCTGATGGCGCTGCTGCCCGTGGCCACCTGGTTCTGGGTGCGTGCCACGGTGGAGCTGCCGCCCGTGATCGCCGCCGAGGGCGGGCCCCGGCGGCGCGCGTGGGATCTGCTGGGCGATCCGGGATTCCGCCGGTTGCTGATCGTGAACTGGCTGCTCTCGTCGTGCTGGGACGTGCACACCTTCGTGGTGCCGCTACTGGGGCACGAGCGGGGCCTCTCCGCATCGGTGATCGGCTCCATCCTGGGGGCTTTCGCCATCGCGGCGGCGGCCATCCGCGTGCTGATGCCCATCGTGGCCGCGCGGCTGCAGGAATCGGTGGTGGTGGTGTGGGCGATGCTGACCACCGCCGTGCTGTTCGCGGTCTATCCGCTGCTGCCCTCGGCCTGGGCGCTGGGCGCCTGCTCGGTGCTGCTGGGCTTCGCGCTCGGCTCGGTGCAGCCCATGATCATGAGCATGCTGCACCAGATGACCCCGCATCACCGCCACGGCGAGGCGCTGGGCCTGCGGCTCATGGCGATCAATGCATCGAGCGTGGCGATGCCCGTGCTGTTCGGGTCGGCCGGGGCGCTGATCGGCGTGGCCGGGCTGTTCTGGGTGGTGGGGGGCATCGTCGGGATCGGATCGCGGTCGGCGCGGAAGCTGGGAACCGCGGGCGCCCGTCAGGCCACCGCGCCCGGACCGCACCCGTGAAGCGCGTGCCCGCACACCGCTCTTGAGAACGGCCCGCACCCGGCAGTTCGAATGCCGCGGCCTCTCAGGATGGCTTCACAGCTTGTAGAACGCCTTGATGAAGCCCCACGCTTCTTCCGGATCGTCCGTGTAGCGGAACAGGTTCAGGTCGGCGGCCGAGATGGTGCCTTCCTCGACCAGGGCCTCGAAGTTGACGAGCTTCTTCCAGAACTCGGTGCCGAAGAGCACGATCGGCACGGGCTTGGCCTTGCCGGTCTGCACCAGCGTGAGCACTTCGAACAGTTCGTCCAGCGTGCCGAATCCACCCGGGAAGGCGACGAGCGCCTTGGCGCGCATCATGAAGTGCATCTTGCGCAGCGCGAAGTAGTGGAACTTGTACGAGAGCGAGGGCGAGATGTAGCGGTTGCCGCTCTGTTCGTGCGGCAGCGCGATGTTCAGCCCCACGTTGAGCGCGCCCACTTCGTGCGCGCCGCGGTTGGCGGCTTCCATGATGCCGGGGCCGCCGCCGGTGCAGATGTAGATGCGCTCTGCGGGCGGGCGCTGCTCGCTGTATTCGGCCACCACGCGGGCGAAGCGGCGTGCGAGGTCGTAATAGCCGGCGTTGCGCACGGCGAGCCGCGCACGGGCGATGCGGGCCGCGTCGCCGCTGGCCTCGGCGTCGGTCAATTGCTGCGCGGCGTCTTCCGGGGCCAGGAAACGGGCACTGCCGTAGACCACCACGGTGTTCTCGATGCCCTGGGCGGTCTGGCCGAGGTCGGGCTTGAGCATCTCCAGCTGGAAACGGATGCCGCGCGTCTCGCGGCGCAGCATGAATTCGGGGTCGGCGAACGCGAGCCGGTAGGCGTCCGCGTGCAGCGGGTTGCCGTTGACGGCGTGGTTGTGGAGTTCGGCCCAGGCATTGGCCAGGCGGCTGTCGTTGAGGTCGGTGTTGGATTCCATGAAGCGATGGTGCGGTACGAAGATGGCGCGGCCGTGGCAGCGCGGAAGAGAAACGGAAGGGGGCGGGAGAGGGCATCCATCAGCGGGCCATCCACCACAGCGCGGTGCGCATGCCCGCCCAGGTGAGCGCGAGCGACCCGCCCAGGTGCAGCCCGATGGTGGCGAACGCGAGGCCGAACCGCTGCTGCATGAGCATCGTGACCACCTCGCCCGAGAAGCTCGAGAAGGTGGTGAGCGTGCCCAGGAAGCCGGTGACGATCAGCAGGCGCCAGGCCGGATCGATGTCCGGGCGGCTCGTGAAGACCGCGAGCGCGACGCCGATGCAGTAGCCGCCGATGAGGTTGACGGCCAGGGTGCCCCAGGGGATCGCCCCGCCCGGATTGAGCCAGAGCGCGAAACCCCAGCGCATCAGGGCGCCCACGCAGGCGGCAAGGCAGATGACGGTGATGTGCAGCCACATCCCCGGAGTATCTCAGGACACGCGGCCGTGCTTTTCAGCCGCCCCCGTCCTTGCCCATCACGAGGTCCGGCAGCACCGTGACGATCTGCGGGAAAACGGTGATGAGCGCGATGCACACCACGAGGCACACGAAGAACGGGATCGCGGCGCGCGCAATGGTGTTGCTGTCCTTGCCCGTCATGTTCTGCAGCACGAAGAGGTTGAAGCCCACGGGCGGCGTGACCTCGGCGATCTCCACCAGCAGCACGATGAAGATGCCGAACCACACCAGGTCGAAGCCGGCCTTCTGGATCATGGGCAGCACCACGGCGCTGGTGAGCACGATCATGCTGATGCCGTCCAGTGCCGTGCCGAGCACGAGGTAGACCAGCGTGAGCACGCCGATCAGCGCGTAGGGCGGCAGGTGCATCGCATCCACCCATTCGGCCAGTTCGCGCGGGATGCCCGTGAAGGCCATGGTCTTGGTGAGGAAGGCCGCGCCCGCGAGGATGAACATGATCATGCAGCTCGTGCGCGTGGCGCCCATGAGGCCTTCGGAGAAGTTCTTCCAGGTGAGCGAGCGGCTCCAGAGCGCGAGGCCCAGCGAGCCCACCACGCCGAAGGCCGCGCATTCGGTGGCCGTGGCGTAGCCCGCCACCAGCACCCAGACGATGAACACGATCAGCACCGTGACGGGGATGAGCTGCCCGGAGCGGCGGATCTTCTCGCGCAGCGTGGTGGGCGCATCGGCGGGCGGCACGCGGTCGGGGTGGCGCAGGCTCCACCAGCCGATGTAGCCCGAGAACAGCAGCATCAGCAGCAGCCCGGGCAGGAAGCCGGCCAGGAAGATGCGGATGATCGATGCATCGGCGGCCACCGCGTAGACCACCATGGTGATGGAGGGCGGGATCAGGATGCCCAGCGTGCCCGCCGTGGCGAGCGATCCGAGCGCGAGGCGCTCGTCGTAGCCGCGCCGCAGCAGCTCGGGCAGGGCCACCTTGCTGATCGTGGCGCAGGTGGCGGCCGACGAACCCGACACCGAGCCGAAGATGCCGCAGCCCAGGATCGTGGTGTGCATGAGCCGGCCCGGCACGCGGTTGAGCCAGGGCCGCAGGCCCTCGAACATTTCTTCGCTGAGGCGCGTGCGGAACAGGATTTCGCCCATCCAGATGAAGAGCGGCAGCGCGGCCAGTTCCCAGCTCGCATTGCTTTCCCAGAAGGCCGAGAACAGGTTCTTGCCGGGCTGCGTGGTCGTGAAGAACGCCTGGCCCACCCAGCCGCAGATGGCGAGCGTCATCGCGATCCAGACGCCGCCCGCGAGCAGCACGATCATCAGGAGCAGCAGGATGCCGCCCACCAGCAGGATGTCCATGGCACAGGTCTTTCTGCCGCGCGTGCAAGGCGCCGGCGGGGTTGCTCGGAAAAGAGAAGGACGAGGAAAGGCGGGCAGGCGGGCGGAGGGGCCGCCAGGCCCTCAGATGTCGGCGGAGAAATCCCCGCGGGCGTGGCGTTCGTCCACCGCGCGCACGAAGGTTGGCTTGCCGCCGCGCAGCACGATGAGCAGCTCGTCCGCCACGGCCACCAGCAGCAGCACGGAGCCGAGTGCGAAGCTCAGCTGCGGGATCCACATGGGCAGCGGCAGCAGGCCCTGGGCCACGTCGTTGAACTCCCAGCTCTCGTAGGTGAAGAGGCAGGCGGACCACGCGAGGTAGGCCGTGGCCACCGTGCCGATGGCGAGCGCGACCAGTTCGAACGCGTGGCGCGTGCGCGGCGGGAGCTTCTCCAGCAGCAGCGTGACGCGCACGAAATCGCCGTGCTTGAAGGCATGGGCCATCGCGAAGAACGCGGCGGCGGCGCAGAACCAGGCCACCACGTCGTTGAGCGCGCCGGTGCGCACGCCCATCTCGCGCAGCACGCTCTGCGCGACCATGAGCACGCAGATCAGCGCGACGAAGGTGGCGCCGAGCGCGCCCGCCGCGAAGTAGAGCCGGTCGAGGAAGCGCCGCATGCGGGGCTCACTTCGCGGCGGCCGGGACGGACTTGCGGTAGGCCGCGATGATGGCCTCGCCGTCCGGGCCCGCCTTCTTGAGCCAGTCCGCCAGCATCACGTCGCCCACCTGCCGCAGGTCGGCCGTGAGCTTGGCCGGCGGCGGCAGGATCTTCATGCCCTTGTCCGTGAGGGCTTTCTTGTACCAGTCGTTCTTCTCGGCGCTCGACTTCCAGCCGCGGTCTTCGGCATCGGCCGCGGCCTTCAGCAGCGCGTCCTGCACGGGCTTGTCGAGCGCGTCGAACGCCTTGCGGCTCACGATGACGGCGTTCTTGGGCAGCCAGGCCTGGGTGTCGTAGAAGTACTTGATGCTTTCGTAGAGCTTGCTGTCGTAGCCGGTGGAGCCTGAGGTCATCATCGACTCCACGGCGCCGGTGGCCATGGCCTGCGACAGCTCGGCCGCCTGGATGGTCACGGGCTGCGCGCCGATGAGTTCCGCGATCTTGGCGGTGGCCGGGCTGTAGGCGCGCCATTTGATGCCGCGCAGGTCGGCCACCGAGGCGATCTCCTTCTTGGTGTAGATGCCCTGCGGCGGCCACGCCACGGTGTAGAGCAGGCGCAGGCCCTGTGCGCCCAGCAGCCGCTCCAGCACGGGTTTCTGCGCTTCGTACAGGCGCCGGGAGTCGGCATACGAGGTGGCCAGGAAGGGGATGCCGTCCACGCCGTACACCGGGTTCTCGTTCTCGAAGTTGGGCAGCAGGATCTCGCCCGCCGGGGCCTGCCCGCCCTGCACGGCGCGCTTGATCTCGTTGGCCTTGAAGAGCGAGGCATTGGCGTGCACCGTGATGCGCAGCTTGCCGCCGGTGGCCGATTCGACCTCTTTGGCGAACTGCATGAGGTTCTCGGTGTGGAAGTTCGTCGCCGGATAGGCGGCCGCGAGGTCCCAGCGGGCCTGCGCGAAGGCGGACGTTGCGGACAGCGCGCCGGCCAGGGCCAGGGCAAAGAGGGGAACGGCTCTACGCTTCATCGTGTGCTCCGGAGAAGTGGAATCGACCAGAAGGGGCAGGGCAGGCCGGCGCCGTGCGAACGCCGACACGTCCCACGAGGGGCGCATCGAATGTACGCGCGGTGCCGGTGCAGGGACCCTCGGGTGCGACCCGGATGCCCCCAGTGCCGTGCATGCGCTATGCACATCCCGTGCCAGAGCCGGGCACCGATCCGTGCACGGGCCGGCCGATACCGCCTACCGCGTTCCTGCCGGCGGCGGGCCGTCGGGGGCGCGTTCCGCCACGATGTCCTGCCAGGCACGCACGGCCGCCAGCACGGCCGCGCACTGCGCGGTGTGGGCGAACCTGAAGTCGTCGCCGTCCACGGTTTCGTCGGGGAATTCGGTGATGAGCGTCACGGGGGCGCCGCGCGGCACTTCCGATTGCGTGCAGGCCGTGCCGTGCAGCACTTCGAAGGGCATCGGCCCGGCATGGCGCTCATAAAGAGCGATCTGGCGCGCATTGAAATCGACCAGGCCCGGCACTTCCTGCAGCGCGGCGGCCACGCGTTCGAGCAGTGCACGGCCTGGCGCCTCCCAGCCCGCGTGGTAGCGCAGGATCAGGAAGAAGCCCTTGGGAATGGTCCATTGGCCGAACCCGCGGGGCACGTAGCCCGTGAGCGGCCGCGTCCATTCGTGTGCGGGATAGCCATGCAGGTTGACGTGCAGTTGCGCGCCGGAGAGGGCCAGCGCCTGTTCGCGGGCCTCGCGCTCGTAGGGCAGGCTGGCTTCGCGGTACTCCACGTCGTCGCCCAGGGCCGTGTAGCGCGCGGCGTGCTGCATGTGGCGCGGATGGTGCGCCCCCAGTTCGCGGTGCAGTGCGTAGCCGTCGGGGTTTTCCAGCGGCAGCAGCGCGATGTGCGCGCCGGGCTGCGCGGCCAGGGCGCGGGCCGCGCGCAGCGCGCCCACCACGCCCGAGGTCTCGTTGGCGTGCTGGCCCCCGCTCACGAACACCGGCGCCGCGGTGCCGCGCAGGTAGCGGCCCCACACCGCGCGGCCCTGGCGGGACTGCGCGCCGAAGGGCTCGCCGCCCCACTGCTGCAGCTCCCGGGCGATGCGGGAGGGGGGTGGGGCCTTGCCCATGGCGTCGAGCGGCAGCTCCGCATCCGTATCGGCCCAGGCGGCGGCATCCTGCGCGGCGGTGTCGAAGGGGCGCATGGCCACGCGCACGCGCGGCGGCGCACCGGCCGCGGCGGGACGGATGTCGGGCACGAGCTGGCCCGGCTGCAGGCGCCGGTCGCCCGGCGGGCGGCCGGAGTGGCGCTGGAAGAATTCGAGCAACCCGAAGTAGAAGTCTTCGTGCAGGGCCTCGAAGGTGCTGACGCATTCGCCCGGCAGGTCCAGCGGGACTTCGTAGCCGGGCAGGTCCACGCGCAGGTCGAGCCGGTCGAAATACGGCTCCTGCCGCGGCCACGGATGCGCCCACACGGCCTCCATGGCGCGCCAGAAGAGGCGCTCGAATTCGGTGTCCTGCGCGGCGTCGAGCAGGTCGGCCGCGCCGGCCGAGCCGCCCGCGCGCAGCCAGCCCGTGGGCGAGAGCTGGGGCGTGTCCAGCACGTCGGGCCGCACCTGGTTGGGGGCGAACACGCGGTGCGACTGGCGGGTGCCGTCCCCGAAGCGGAGCGCCACGTCGTAGTGCAGATCGTCCCCGCCGGCATCGAACGACAGTTCGCAGCCCGGCAGCAGCGCGGCGAGCGGGTAGGCCTCCAGCAGGAAGCGCTGCGGCCCCGCACCGGGGTGGACCGGGTAGCGGACCTGCACCGAGACGGGGCGCCCGCCGCCGGGGCCGGCGGGCAGCTCTTCCAGGAACCAGTGCACGAGCGGCTTGTAGGCGCTGCGCAGCCGCGCATGCACGCCGGCCGCGGCCAGGCGCTGCTCGGCCGCGCGGCGCTCGGCCGGGCCTTCGAAGAGCCAGCCTTCCACGAAGCGGCCCTGCCAGCCGGGCTGGGTGAAGCGGTCGATCCAGGTATCGAGCGTGCGGGGTTCGGTGGCGTCGAGCAGGACGGTGGTGTCGGATGGAGCGCAGGAGGTCATGGGGCGTGTGGTGGGCGGCGGTGCGGAACGAGGCGGGGCGGGCACGGACCCTGCAAAGCACGATGCCGGGCGCAGGGTGCCGGGCGCCCTACATTATGGAAACCGATGGCCGCGCGTGCGCACACCGCGCGCCGCAGACTGGAATTCGACGCAAGGACGAAGCATGGCAGGAAACACGTGGCAGTTCTGGGTGGACCGTGGAGGCACCTTCACCGATGTCGTGGGTCGCAGGCCCGACGGATCCCTCGCGACGCACAAGCTGCTCTCGGAGAACCCCGAGCAGTACCGCGACGCGGCCGTGGCGGGCATCCGCCACCTGCTGGGGCTGGATGCCGGTGCGCCGGTCACGCCCGAGCGGGTGGAGTGCGTGAAGATGGGCACCACGGTGGCCACCAATGCACTGCTGGAACGCAAGGGCGAGCCCACGCTGCTGGTGACCACGCGCGGGTTTCGCGATGCGCTGCGCATCGCCTACCAGAACCGGCCGCGGCTCTTCGACCGGCGCATCGTGCTGCCCGAGCTGCTCTACAGCCGCGTGATCGAGGCCCAGGAGCGCGTGGGCGCGCACGGCGAAGTCGAGCAGCCGCTGGACGAGGCGCACCTGCGCGAGCGGCTCTGGGCGGCCTTCGATGCGGGGCTGCGCAGCGTGGCGGTCGTCTTCATGCACGGCTGGCGCTTCACGGCGCACGAAGCGGCGGCGGCCCGCATCGCGCGCGAGGTGGGCTTCACGCAGGTGAGCGCGTCGCACGCGACGAGCCCGCTCATGAAGTTCGTCGGGCGTGGCGACACCACCGTGGTCGATGCCTACCTCTCGCCGATCCTGCGCCGCTACGTGGACCAGGTGGCGGCCGAGATGCCCGGCGTGCCGCTCTACTTCATGCAGTCCTCCGGCGGGCTGGCCGATGCGCGGCGCTTCCAGGGCAAGGACGCGATCCTGTCGGGCCCCGCGGGCGGCATCGTGGGCATGGCACGCACCGCGCAGGGCGCGGGCTTCGACCGCGTGATCGGCTTCGACATGGGCGGCACCTCCACCGACGTGAGCCATTTCGCGGGCGAGTTCGAGCGCGAGTTCGAAACCCAGGTGGCCGGGGTGCGCATGCGCGCGCCGATGATGGGCATCCACACCGTGGCCTCTGGCGGCGGATCGCTGCTGGGGTATGACGGCGCGCGCTTTCGCGTGGGGCCCGAGAGCGCGGGCGCGCACCCGGGGCCGGCCTGCTACCGGCGCGGCGGCCCGCTGGCCGTGACCGATGCGAACGTGATGGTGGGCAAGATCCAGCCCGCGCATTTCCCGCACGTCTTCGGGCCCGCCGCGAATGCGCCGCTCGATGCCGGCGTGGTGCGCGAGCGGTTCGGCGACTGGGCGGAGCGCACCGGCCGCGCGCCCGAGGAGGTGGCCCACGGCTTCATCCGCATCGCCGTGCAGCAGATGGCCAATGCGATCAAGAAGATTTCCGTGGCGCGCGGCTACGACGTGACGCGCTACACGCTGCAGTGCTTCGGCGGCGCGGGCGGGCAGCATGCGTGCCTGGTGGCCGATGCGCTGGGCATGCAGCGCGTGTTCGTGCATCCGCTCGCGGGCGTGCTCTCGGCCTACGGCATGGGGCTGGCCGACCAGGGCGTGATCCGCGAACAGGCGGTGGAGGTGCCGCTGGAGGCGCACGCGTGGCCCCAGGTGGCCGCGGCCCTGGATGCGCTGGCCGGGCAGGCGCAGGCCGAGCTGCAAGCGCAGCGCTTTGGCAAGGGCACCGAGGGTGGCGGCGAGGGCCGCGCCATCGCCGTGCACCGCCGCGTGCATGTGCGTTACGCTGGCTCCGACGCCGCGCTGGCCGTGCCGTTCGGCGCGCCGCACGGCGTGGTGGCCGCGTTCGAGGCCGCCTACCGGCAGCGCTTCGCCTTCCTGATGCCGGGCCGCGCGCTGGTGGTGGAGGCGGTGTCGGTGGAGGCCGTGCTGGCGGGCGACGCACCGGCCGAGTCGCGGCAGGCGCTGCACCCGCCGCGCGAGGCGCCGCGCCGCGGCACCGTGCGTGTCTACACCGAAGGCGCGGACGGCGAACCCCGCTGGCACGATGCCGCGCTGGTGGTGCGCGAAGACCTGCGCCCCGGCGACGTGGTGCCCGGCCCCGCCATCATCGCGGAGCCCACGGCCACCACCGTCGTGGAACCCGGCTGGGAGGCGGCGCTCACCGCGCTGGACCACCTCGTGCTGGAGCGACGCGCGGAGCGCAGCCGGCGCCACGCGGCAGGCACCACGGTGGACCCGGTGCTGCTGGAAGTCTTCAACAACCTCTTCATGAACATCGCCGAGCAGATGGGCCTGCAGTTGCAGAACACCGCGCACTCGGTCAACATCAAGGAGCGGCTGGACTTCTCCTGCGCGCTGTTCGATGCCGAAGGCCAGCTCATCGCCAATGCGCCGCACATGCCCGTGCACCTGGGCAGCATGGGCGAGAGCATCAAGACCGTGATCGCGCGCAACGCCGCGCGCATGCGGCCCGGCGACGTCTACGTGCTGAACGATCCCTACCATGGCGGCACGCACCTGCCCGACATCACCGTCATCACGCCGGTCTACCTCGGCGGCGATGCGGAAGGCAGCGGCGCGCGGCCGACCTTCTACGTGGGAAGCCGCGGCCACCATGCCGACGTGGGCGGCGCCACGCCGGGCTCGATGCCGCCGTTCTCCACGCGCATCGAGGAAGAGGGCGTGCAGATCGACAACGTGAAGCTGGTGGAGGGCGGCGTGCTGCGCGAAGCGGAGATGCTGGCGCTGCTGGCCAGCGGCGACTACCCGGCGCGCAACCCGCAGCAGAATCTGGCCGACCTGAAAGCGCAGATCGCCGCCAACGAAAAGGGCGTGCAGGAGCTGCGCCGGATGGTCTCGCAGTTCGGGCTGCCCGTGGTGCAGGCCTACATGCGCCACGTGCAGGACAACGCCGAGGAGTCGGTGCGCCGCGCGATCACGCGCCTCGCCGCCCGCGTGCGCGAAGGCGGCTTCACGCTGCCGCTGGACAACGGCGCCCGCATCCAGGTGGCGGTGCGCATCGATGCGGCCGACCGCAGCGCGGTGATCGACTTCACCGGCACCTCCCCGCAGCAGGACAACAACTTCAACGCGCCCACGGCGGTGTGCATGGCGGCGGTGCTGTATGTGTTCCGCTCGCTGGTGGACGACGACATCCCGCTCAACGCGGGCTGCCTCAAGCCGCTGCGCGTCGTCATCCCGCCCGGCTCGATGCTGCACCCGCTGCCACCGGCGTCGGTGGTGGCCGGCAACGTGGAGACCTCCACCTGCATCACCAACGCACTGCTTGGCGCCCTGGGGGTTTCGGCCGCCAGCCAGTGCACCATGAACAACTTCACCTTCGGCAACGAGCGCCACCAGTACTACGAGACCATCGCCGGCGGCAGCGGCGCGGGCGGCGTGTTCGACGATGCGGGCGCGCTGGTGGACGGCTTCGGCGGAACCAGCGTGGTGCAGACCCACATGACCAATTCGCGCCTCACCGATCCGGAGGTGCTGGAGTTCCGCTTCCCGGTGCGGCTGGAGAGCTACGCTCTGCGCGCGGGCTCGGGCGGGGCCGGGCGCTGGAAGGGCGGAGACGGCGGCGTGCGGCGCATCCGCTTCCTGGAGCCGATGATGGCGGGCA
Source organism: Paracidovorax konjaci (assembly GCF_900112675.1). Classification (GTDB taxonomy): domain Bacteria; phylum Pseudomonadota; class Gammaproteobacteria; order Burkholderiales; family Burkholderiaceae_C; genus Paracidovorax; species Paracidovorax konjaci. The sequence continues at coordinate 55,316 of NZ_FOMQ01000004.1, forward strand.
TCCTCTCGAACGGGCGGCAGTCGGGCGCGTTTGGCATGGCGGGTGGCAGCGCGGGCCAGCCGGGGCTCAACCGCGTGGTGCGCGCTCATGGCAAGGTGGAAGTGCTGGGGCACATCGGCCAGGCCCCCATGCAGCCAGGCGACGTGTTCGAGATCCACACGCCGGGCGGCGGGGGCTTCGGATCGCCGGATTCAGGGTAAAAGACCCTCCATGCCGACGTATCCATTGAATAGTTTGCTATTATTTTCGTAGCAAATGACGGCAATGGATGCGCTCAGGAATCGCGCTCGGCGGTCTTGTCCGCGTCCCGGCTGAGGCTGGGCGGGACGTCCCGGCCGGCGCGCCGCGCGCGGAAGAGGGCGGCGCGCATGAGGAAGATGTTGGTCACCGGCACCGTCACGGCCACGAACAGCGCGATGAGCAGCGGGTGCAGCGCCAGGCCGTGCCCCGCCACCGAGAAGTACAGCAGGGTGCCGTGCATGATGCACCAGCAGCCGATGGTGGCGATGATCGAGGGCGCGTGCACGCGCTCGAAGTAGGTCTTCAGGCGCAGCAGCCCGATCGAGCCCAGCAGCGCGATGCCCGCACCCGCGATGACCAGCACCGCCACGGCGATCTCGGCCCACAGCGGCAGCGTGGCGCCGTTCATTCGATCACCTCGCCGCGCAGCAGGAATTTCGCCATCGCGGTGGAGCTGGCGAAGCCCAGCAGCGCGATGAGCAGCGCCGCCTCGAAGTAATGCGTGCTGCCGTAGTAGATGCCCAGCACCAGCATGGACAGCATGCCGCTCTGGTACATGCAGTCCAGCGCCAGCACGCGGTCCTGCGCCGAGGGGCCCTTGAGCATGCGCACCAGGGCGCACACGATCGCCAGGGAAAGCATCCCCAACGCGATGGGCAGGGCCCAGGAAAGCACGGGGCTGGTGGTCATCGTCATGATTCGAAGATCTCCATCAGGGGGCGCTCGTAGCGCTGCTTGACGTGGTCGATCACGGCCTGGGGGCTGTCGAGTTCGAGCACGTGCAGCATCAGCACCGACCGGTCCAGCGACAGTTCGGCCCAGGACGTGCCCGGTGTGATGCAGACGATCACCGCCAGCACGGCCAGGCCGTTGGCATCGCGCAGGTCGAGCGGGATCTGCACGAAGCCCGGTGCGTGGGCGCGCCGCGACGGAAACGCCAGGAAGCGCACCACGTTCAGGTTGGACAGCGAGGTGTCCACCAGCACCGACACGGCCAGGCGCAGCACCGTGCCCGGGCGGCGCACGCGCACCGGCAGCGGCCGCAGGCCGCGCGTGAGCAAAGGAATGAGCACGCCCACCAGCACGGCCAGGATGATCTGGCCTGCGCCGAGCGACCGGTTGAGGAGCAGCCACATGCCGGCGAGCGCGATCGACAGCAGGGGCGCGGGGAAGAGCCGCTTCATCATGGGGCGGACCCTCCCGGCGTGGGCATGCGAGCGGCAGCGCCTTCGGCCGCGGCACCCGCGGCCATGTCCACCGCCCTCCGCGCGCTGGCACCGGCGCCGGCGCCCTCGGGCGTGGCGGGCCCCGGCAGCGGACGGGCCGACATCACGGCATCGATGTAACCGCGCGGCGCATGCAGCGCATTTGCCGTGGCCTGGGTGAATTGCATCACCGGCCCGGCCTGCAGCGCCAGCCCGATGCAGCCGGCCAGCAGCACGGCGATGGGCACGCCTTCCAGCACGCGCAACTGTGGTGCGGGGCGGTCGTGCGTGGTCCAGAAATGCCGCATCCCGGTGCGCGTGAGCGCCAGCAGCGCCAGCAGCCCGGTGGCGATCAGCATGGTGAACAGCACCCAGCCCACGCTGCCGGTCTGCGCGCCGGGCGACACGCCCAGGCCCAGCGGGTTGAGGAGCGCGGTGAGCATCGCGAACTTGCCCACGAAGCCCGAGAGCGGCGGCAACCCTGCGATCACGAGCGTGCACAGCAGGAAGGCCAGGCCCAGGAACGCCGCGGCGGCGGGAATCACGCGGCCCACGAGCACCATTTCCTGCTCGTCGAGGTTGAGGCGCTCGGTGGGCACCAGCTCGGGCGTGAGGAAGGGCGCGTCGTCGTCCAGTTCGTGCGGGGCCAGCGTGGAGCCGTCGTTGCGCCAGCGGTCGATGAGGTCGGTCAGCAGGAAGAGCGCGCTCACGGCCAGCGTGGAACTGGGCAGGTAGTAGAGCAGGCCCGCCGTGAGCAGGTTCTGCCCGAAGCCCGAGGCGGCCAGCAGCGTGCCGGACGAGAGGATGGCCGCGTAGCCGGCCAGCGTGGCGATGCGCTGCGAGCCCAGCATGCCGATCGCACCGAAGGCCATGGTGATGAGCCCGCCGCCGATGAGCCAGAGGCTGCCGAAATGCGCGGACGGCCCGGCCTCCTGGCCGAACATCAGCGTCCAGAGCCGCAGGATGGTGTACACGCCCACCTTGGTCATCAGCGCGAAGAGCGCCCCGGCCGGCGCGCTGGCCGCGCTGTAGGCCGGCACCAGCCAGAAGTTCAGCGGCCACACGGCGGCCTTGATGAGGAAGGCCGTCGCCAGGATACCCGCGGCGGTGTGCAGCAGCCCGCGGTCGGCGTCGGCCACGTGCGGGATGGTCTGCGCGAGATCCGCCATGTTCAGCGTGCCCGTGATGCCGTAGAGCATCGACACGCCGATCAGGAACAGCGAGGACGCCGCGAGGTTGACCGCGATGTAGTGCAGGCCCGCCTGCACGCGCACCCGCCCCGAGCCGTGCAGCAGCAGCCCGTAGGAGGCGGCCAGCATGATCTCGAAGAAGACGAACAGGTTGAACAGGTCGGCCGTGAGGAAGGCCCCGGCCAGCCCCATGAGCTGGAACTGGAAGAGCGGATGGAAGTGCACGCCCGCACGGTGCCAGCGCGCTGCCGCGAAGACGATGGCGCAGGCCGCGATGGCGCTGGTGAGCACCAGCATGAGCGCCGAGAGCCGGTCCAGCGCCAGCACGATGCCGAACGGCGCCGGCCAGTTGCCCGGCAGGTACACGCCCATCGTCACGGGCTTGCCGCTCTGGTGCGTCCAGAACAGCAGCGCCAGCGACACGCCCAGGCCGATCAGCGTGGACACCAGGTTCATGCCCAGCTTGAGCCGCTGCCGCTCCTCGCGCAGCAGCAGCATGAGCGCCGCGGTCAGGAGCGGCAGCATGATGGGCGCGAGCATCAGGTGCGGCATCAGCGCCGCGACGGCCTGCGACCACTGGGCCTGGAGGGCGGCGTTCATGCGCGGCCTCCCGCGGTGCGGCGCTGCGGCGTACGGGGCCCGGTCATGGCATCTCCTGCACGTCGTGCGAGAGCGAGCCGTCCACGTGGTCGGTGCCCGACATGCCGCGCGACGCCAGCAGCACCACCAGGAACAGCGCCGTCATGGCGAATCCGATCACGATGGCGGTGAGCACCAGCGCCTGGGGCATGGGGTCGGCATAGTGCTGCAGATCCTGCGGAATGCCTTCGACCAGCACGGGCTCCTTGCCCACCGCCAGGCCCAGGCGGCCCATGCTGAAGATGAACAGGTTCACGGCATAGGAGAGCAGCGCCAGGCCCATGATGACCTGGTAGGTCCGTGGGCGCAGCACCAGCCACACGCCGGAGCCGGCGAGCACGCCGATCGCGACGGCAAGAACGATTTCCATCAGCGGTTTCCTCCGGGGGCGGTGGCGGCGGCTCCGCCCTGCGCGGCGGCCACGGCGGCCGGCGTCTTCTGTTCGGCCGCCTGCGCGGCCTCGGGGGACTGGGCCGATTCCTCGGCCTCCCGCTCTTCCGCCAGCCGCGCGTGGTAGCGGTGGCCGCGCACCGATTGGTGGGCGATGGCCGTCAGCATCAGCAGCGTGGCGCCCACCACCAGCGAGAACACGCCGATGTCGAAGAACAGCGCACTCGCCAGGTGCACGTCGCCCACCACGGGCAGGTGCAGGTGCGCGGTGTGGCTGGTGAGGAAGGGGTAGCCGAAGAAGAGGGCGCCTGCCCCGGTGCCCAGCGCGAAGAGCAGGCCGGTCGCGATCCAGCGGCGCGGATAGAGCGCCAGGTGCGCCTCCACCCATTGCGTGCCCGAGATGATGTACTGCAGCAGCAGGCCCACCGACAGCACGAGCCCGGCCACGAAGCCGCCGCCGGGCTGGTTGTGGCCGCGCATGAACATGTAGAACGACACCAGCAGCGTGAAGGGCAGCAGCAGGCGCACCAGCACTGCCGGCACCATCAGGTAGCCCACGGCGGTGTCCGCCGCGTTGCGCGGATTCAGCAGGTCGGTCTGGAGGTCGGCCGGCATGTTGCGCTGCTGCTCGGGCAGGTCCATCGTTTCGCGCGCGGGGCGGAAGCGCCGCAGCAGCGCGTACACGGTGAGCGCCACGATGCCCAGCACGACGATCTCGCCGAACGTGTCGAAGCCGCGGAAATCCACCAGCATCACGTTGACCACGTTGGTCCCGCCACCCTCGGTCAGCGCACGTTCCAGGAAGAAGGTGGAGGTGCTCTCGGGGAAGGGGCGGCTCATCATCACATAGGCCAGCCAGCCCAGGCCGCCGCCCGCGAGCAGCGAGATCAGCAGGTCGCGTGCGCGGCGCACGCGCGGCAGGCCGACCGGCGGCGCCACCGTGCGCAGGCGTTCGTCGCGCCGCGGCAGCCAGCGCAGCCCGAGCAGGATGAGCACGGTGGTCACGATCTCCACCACGATCTGCGTGAGCGCGAGGTCGGGCGCAGAGAACCAGAGGAAGGTGATGCAGGTGCACAGCCCCGCGCCGCCCAGCAGCGCCAGGGCCGCCAGCCGGTGGTACTTGGCCTGCCATGCAGCGCCCACCGCGCAGATCGAACCCACCGCCCAGAGCACCACGAACGTGGGCGACAGCGGCAGCGTGCCCCGGTCGCCGAGCAGCAGGCCGCGCGTCCAGAGTGGCAGCGTGGCGGCCACCAGCGCGGCGCAGACCAGCCACAGCATCTGCCACTGCAGGCGCGGCGTGCCGAGCATGCGGCGGCCCCGGTAGCCGGCGAGGGTGAGCAGCGTGAACAGCGCTTCGAAGATGCGCTTGCCGCTCACGCGGTAGATGAGCGGTGCGGCGTCGATGCGGCCCGCCTCGCGCTGCTTGCGCAGCAGCATGTAGAGGGCGGTGCCGCCTGCCAGCGCGATCAGACTCATGACGAACGGCGTATTGAAGCCGTGCCAGATCGCCAGGCTGAATTCCGGCATGGTGCCGCCGACCACCGGCCGCGCCGCGGCATCCAGGTAGTTGCCCACCGACCAGGCCGGCAGCGTGCCGACCACCAGGCAGGCGAGCACGAGCAACTCGACCGGCACCCGCATCCAGTGGGGCGGCTCGTGCGGCTCGCGCGGCAGGTCCTCGGCCTTCGGGCCCCAGAACACGTCCACCGTGAACCGCAGCGAGTACGCCACGCTGAACACGCCCGCCAGCGTGGCCGCGACGGGCAGCGCGATCGCGATGAAGGGCGATGCCTCGAGGAAGACAGTCTCGGCGAAGAACATTTCCTTGGAGAGGAACCCGTTGAGGAGCGGCACGCCGGCCATCGCCGCGCTGGCCACCATGGCCAGCGTGGAGGTCACGGGCATCATCCGCCGCAGCCCGGACAGCCGCCGGATGTCGCGCGTGCCGCTTTCATGGTCCACGATGCCGGCCGCCATGAAGAGCGAGGCCTTGAACGTGGCGTGGTTCATGATGTGGAACACCGCCGCCACGGCCGCCAGCGGGCTGTTGAGCCCCAGCAGCAGGGTTATCAGCCCCAGGTGGGAAATGGTCGAATAGGCCAGCAGCCCCTTCAGGTCGTGCTGGAACATCGCCGCGTAGCCGCCGATGAGCAAGGTGCAGACGCCTGCGCCGCCCACGATCCAGAACCAGGGCTCGGTGCCGCCCATCACCGGCCACATGCGCGCCAGCAGGAACACGCCGGCCTTCACCATCGTGGCCGAATGCAGGTAAGCCGACACGGGGGTGGGCGCGGCCATCGCGTTGGGCAACCAGAAGTGGAACGGGAACTGCGCGCTCTTGGTGAGCGCGCCCAGCAAAACGAGCACCAGCGCGGTGAGATAGAGCGGGTGCGCCCGCACCATCTCGCCGGCGGCCAGCACCCGGTCCAGGTCGTAGCTGCCCACGATGTGCCCCAGCACCAGCACGCCGGCCAGCAGGCACAGCCCGCCCGTGCCGGTGACCGTGAGCGCCATGCGCGCACCGCTGCGCGCATCCTTGCGGTGGTGCCAGTAGCCGATCAGCAGGAAGGAGAAGAGGCTGGTCAGCTCCCAGAAGAAGACGAGCTGGATGAGATTGCCCGAGAGCACCACGCCGGTCATGGCCCCCATGAAGGCGAGGAAGAACGAGAAGAACCGCGGCACCGGATCGGCGGCGGACATGTAGTAGCGCGCATAGAGCACCACCAGCGAGCCGATGCCCAGCACCAGCATGCAGAACATCCACGCGAATCCATCCATGCGGATGACGAGGTTCAACCCCAGATCCGGCAGCCACGCAATCTCCTGCCGCACGACGCCGCCGGCTGCCACCTCGGGAAAATAGAGCGCCGCCTGCACCGCACAGAACACCGCCACCGCGCCGGCGAGCGTGGATTCGGTGTTGCGTGCGTTCGCTGGAAGCACGGCCGCCAGCAGGCTGCCGATGAAGGGCAGGAGGACGAGGAGGATCAGGGGCATGTGCGGAACATTCTACGGGGAAGGTCCGCGCAGACCGCTATGAAAACCCGAGCAGACTCCGGTGTATGGACGCCATGCGCGGCACCTCCGGTGCCCTGCTTCAGAGCCCCGTGCCGGCGCCTGCGCGGGAGGCTTTCGGCAGGGGCGCTGGCAGCGGCGCCAGCGCTGCGCCGCCCACGGTCAGCCCCTCCTGCGACAGCCGTGCTGCCGACTGCCGGCCCATGCCCGGGACGCGTGCGATGAGATCCTGCCAGTCGGTGAACGGCGCTTGTGCGCGCTCCTGCAGGATGCGGCGGGACATCGCGGGCCCGATGCCCCGGATGCCATCGAGTTCGGCCACCGAGGCGGTGTTCACGTCGGTGGCGAATGCGGCTGCGGGCCAGAGCGCTGCGCACAGCGCGAGCGCCGCAGCGGTGCGGCCAAGCCCCGTGACCCTGCCCACGCGGAATCGCTGCCCGGCGCTCGCGGGGCGGACGGGGGTGCGGCTCACAGTTCCTCGACCCGGCGGGCGGGGTAGCTGTCCCAGCTCTGGCAGCCCGGGCACTGCCAGAAATGCTGCCGCGCCTCGAACCCGCAGGCCGCGCAGCGGTAGCGCGTCAGCGGCTTCGCGGCCTGGTCCAGCGCGCGCTGGACCTGGGGGTGGAATTCCTCGTGCTCCAGCGTCTCCTGTGCCAGCCACTTGGCGGCCGCCACCAGGGACGGCTCCTTGTCGAGGTGGCGCACGTACCAGTCGCGCGCCGGGCGGGCCGGGTCGGCTGCGGCGCTGTCCATGGCGACGATGGCATCGAGCACGTCCAGCGAGGGCGCGCGGGCGTAGTGGTCCTGCAGCAACTGGTAGGCCTCGGCCTGGCGGCCTGTGGCGTTGGCCAGCTCGATGAGCAACGGGGCCGCGAGCGGCAATGCGCCGGGCGACTGCTGCGCCAGTTCCTGCAGCGTGGCCAGGGCCGCATCGGACTGGCCGCGGCGCTGCTGCAGGCGGGCGAGTTCGATGCGCGGGCGCGGTGCTTGCGGCGCGGCCGATACGGCCTCGTCGAACTGGTGCTGGGCGGCTTCCAGTTCGCCCTGGGCTGCGCGGGCGAGCGCCTGCTCGCAGAGGTAGTGGGCCTGCCGGGTGCTGAAGTCGCCCTGGTGCGAGCCATGCATCTTGCGTGCGATGGCCGTGGCCTGCGGCCAGTCCCGCGAGCGCTCGTAGATGGCCAGCAGCGCCATGCGTGCCTGGCTCTCGAACGGCGTGCCTTCCAGCCGCTGCAGGGCATCCTCGGCGCGGTCGAGGAGGCCGGCTTTCAGGAAGTCGAGCGCCAGCGCGTGCTGGGCGCGTTCACGGTCCGTGCGGCTCAGGTCCCCGCGCGACAGCAGGTGCTCGTGCACGCGCACCGCACGGTTGTATTCGCCGCGGCGGCGGAAGAGGTTGCCGAGTGCGAAGTGCAGTTCGGAGGTGTCGGGGTCGTTCTGAACGGCTTCGATGAAGGCATCGATCGCCTGGTCCTGCTGTTCGTTGAGCAGGTAATTGAGTCCCTTGAAATAGGCCTTGGGCGCGCGCCGGTTTTCCTCGCGCAGTTGCCGCAGGTCGAAACGGGAGGCCAGCCAGCCCAGCACGAATGCCAGCGGCAGCCCCAGCAGGAGCCAGCTCAGGTCAAATTCCATGGACGGGCGGCTGCTGCTGAAGGTCGACGGTGGGCGCGGGTGGGTTGAGCGGGCTGCCGGTGGAGGCCGGGCCCGGCGCTGCGGCGGGGCCGGGTGGCAGCGCGGCCTCGGCGCGGCGCGCGGCGCGCAGGTGCTTCCACCAGCGTGGCACCATGCCCAGCACACCTACCGCCACGCCCAGGGTGAACGCGGCAAGCACCACCAGCACGAGCGGGGCGCTCCAGTGCGTGCCGAAAAAGAAGTGCACCGTCGCATCCTGCTGGTTGTTCAGCGCGAAGGCGAAAAGGGTGAAAAAAATGGCCGCCTTCAGCAGCCACAGGAGGTATTTCATGCGTCTCCCCAATGGTGGGGCGATTCTACGGGCTGGTCCGGGCCGCCGAACGCGTACCGGCACCGTGCGGCGGCCGCGTGCCCGGCCTGGCGGTGGGAACGCTTCAGCGGTCGCCGGCTGTGTCGGGGACGCCGATGCCCATCTCGGCCGTGCGCTGGTCCACGGCTTCGCGCAGCGCCTTGCCGGGCTTGAAATGCGGCACGCGCTTTTCCGGGATCTGGACGGCCTCGCCGCTGCGCGGGTTGCGGCCCATGCGAGGCGGGCGGCGGTTGACCGAGAAACTGCCGAACCCGCGGATCTCGATGCGGTGGCCGCGCACCAGCGCATCGCTCACGGCATCCAGGATGGTCTTGACGGCAGCTTCGGCATCGCGCTGGGTCAGCTGGCCGAAACGCGCGGCAAGTTCTTCGACGAGATCTGATCGGGTCATGGGGTGGGGAACGTGGCGCCGGAGTCGGCGTGAAGATTGGCCATGGCCCGGTGGGCCCGGAACCTGGCAGCGGCGTTGTCCGGCAAAGCGCCGGAGGCTGCAGGCGGGCGGCTCGGCATGGATCTGAGGCTCACACTTGGAAAAAAGCGGCGGGCGCACAAGGCGCCCGCCGCTCATGGCCGTGCGATGCACGGCTGCCATTGCCTTGCGGGCGGCTGGTCCGATTACTTGTCGGAGTTGTCCAGCTTGGCGCGCAGCAGGGCGCCCAGGCTCGTCGTACCGGCGCTTTCGCGGGCCGACTGCTGCGACAGGGAAGCCATGGCTTCCTGCTGGTCGGCAGCATCCTTGGCCTTGATCGACAGCTGGATGTTGCGGGTCTTGCGATCCACGTTCACCACCACGGCCGTGATTTCGTCGCCTTCCTTCAGCACGTTGCGGGCATCTTCCACGCGGTCGCGGGAGATTTCCGAAGCGCGCAGGTAGCCGACGATGTCTTCGCCCAGGTCGATTTCAGCGCCACGGGCGTCCACGGTCTTGACCTTGCCGCTCACGGTCTGGCCCTTGTCGTTCACCGTCACGAAGGTCGTGAACGGGTCGCCGTCGAGCTGCTTGATGCCCAGCGAGATGCGCTCGCGGTCCACGTCCACGGCCAGCACGATGGCTTCGACTTCCTGGCCCTTCTTGTAGTTGCGGACAGCGGCTTCGCCAGCTTCGTTCCACGACAGGTCGGACAGGTGCACCAGGCCGTCGATGCCGGCAGCCAGGCCCACGAACACGCCGAAGTCGGTGATCGACTTGATCGGGCCCTTCACGCGGTCGCCGCGCTTGGTGTTCTGTGCGAACTCTTGCCACGGGTTGGCCTTGCACTGCTTCATGCCCAGGCTGATGCGGCGCTTGTCTTCGTCGATCTCGAGGACCATGACTTCGACTTCGTCGCCCAGCGACACGAGCTTGGAAGGAGCGATGTTCTTGTTCGTCCAGTCCATTTCGGACACGTGGACCAAGCCTTCGATGCCGGGTTCCAGTTCAACGAAAGCGCCGTAGTCGGCGATGTTCGTGACCTTGCCGAACAGGCGCGTGCCCGAGGGATAGCGGCGCGACACGCCCAGCCATGGGTCGTCGCCCATCTGCTTGAGACCCAGCGAGACACGGTTCTTCTCGGTGTCGAACTTGAGGATCTTGGCCGTGATTTCCTGGCCGGCGGTGACCACCTCGGAAGGGTGGCGAACGCGGCGCCATGCCATGTCGGTGATGTGCAGCAGGCCGTCGATGCCGCCGAGGTCCACGAACGCACCGTATTCGGTGATGTTCTTGACCACGCCCTGCACGATGGAGCCTTCCTTCAGGGTTTCCATCAGCTTGGCGCGCTCTTCGCCCATCGAGGCTTCCACGACAGCGCGGCGCGACAGCACCACGTTGTTGCGCTTGCGGTCGAGCTTGATGACCTTGAATTCCATGGTCTTGTTCTCGTACGGGGTCAGATCCTTGATCGGACGCGTATCGATCAGCGAGCCGGGCAGGAATGCGCGGATGCCGTTGACCAGGACCGTGAGGCCGCCCTTGACCTTGCCGCTGGTCGTGCCGGTGACGAATTCGCCGGATTCCAGGGCCTTTTCCAGTGCCAGCCACGAGGCCAGGCGCTTGGCGGTGTCACGCGACAGGATGGTGTCGCCGTAACCGTTCTCGATCGAGCCGATGGCCACGGAGACGAAATCGCCCACCTGGACTTCGACTTCGCCCTTGTCGTTCTTGAACTCTTCCAGGGGCACGTAGGCTTCGGACTTGAGGCCTGCGTTCACCACGACGAAGTTGTGCTCGACGCGCACGACTTCCGCGGTGATGACTTCGCCTGGGCGCATTTCGGTGCGCGTCAACGACTCTTCAAAAAGGGCGGCAAAAGATTCAGACATTGTTTTCCTAGATCCGCAGGCGCGTTTCCGGCGGCACCATTGCCGACGTTTCTATCGTCGCGAGCGGAGGTTGTGTGTGGCCCGGGGCCACGGTGCGTTGCAAACCGCAAGGCCGTGCGCTGCGTGCGCGGCAGGAAGCCTTGCGGGGCGGTTTACCCTGGCGCGGAAGCCGCGAAGGGTTGTTTGTGCTGCCACCAGACGAGCACCTGTTCGACGGCTTCTTCGACCGTGAGCAGGGAGTTGTCCAGTACCAGCGCATCCTGCGCGGGCTTCAAGGGCGCGACGGGACGGGTGCTGTCCCGGATGTCGCGCGCCTCCAAGTCGGCGCGAAGATCGTCGATGTTAGCCGAAATTCCCTTTGAAATCAACTGTTTATGGCGCCGCTCGGCCCGGCAGGCCGCCGTGGCCGTGAGGTACACCTTCAGCGCCGCCTCGGGAAAGATCACGGTGCCCATATCGCGCCCGTCGGCCACCAGCCCCGGCAGGCGCCGGAAGCTGTGCTGCAGGGCGACCAGCGCCTCGCGCACGGGGGGCAGCGCCGAGACGCGCGAGGCGTTCATGCCGGCCTCCTCGGTGCGAATGGCGTCCGTCACGTCGTCCGCGCCGAGCCAGATCCGGCCCACCTCGAAACGCACCGGCAGGCCGCGGGCGAGGGCGGCGATGCGGTCCTGGTGCGCAGCATCGATCGCCAGGCCCGCGCGCAGCGCCGCCAGCGCCGTGATGCGGTACATCGCGCCGGAGTCCAGGAAGCGGTAACCCAGCCGCTGGGCCACCGAGGCCGCGACCGTGCCCTTGCCCGACGCGGTGGGGCCGTCGATGCAGATCACCGGGATGCGCTCGACCGGCGTGCGCGCCACGGAGAACAGGGCTTCGAAGTAATCCGGGAACGTCTTCGCCACGCATTTCGGGTCTTCGATGCGCACCGGCAACCCGGCGGGATTGAAGGCCGCGAGCGAGAAGCACATCGCGATGCGGTGGTCGTCGTAGGTGTGGATGCTGGCCGCGCGCCAATCCGAAGCGGAGGAGGGCGGCGTGACCCGCAGGAAGTCGGGGCCTTCTTCCACGGTGGCCCCCAACTGGCGGCACCCCTTGGCCATCGCGGCGATCCGGTCCGTCTCCTTGACCCGCCAGCTCGCGATGTTGCGCAGCGTGGTCGTTCCCTGTGCGTAGAGCGCCATCACCGCCAGCGTCATGGCTGCATCGGGAATGTGGTTGCAGTCGAGGTCGATCGCCTTCAGGGGCCACGCGCCGCGGTGGATTTCGAGCCAGTTGGGGCCGCCGGTCACCTCGGCACCCATGGCATGGGCTGCCTCGACGAAGCGGATGTCTCCCTGGATGGATTCCAGCCCTACGCCCAGAATCCTGAGGGGTTTTTCTGCCGATGCCGCCGTCGCTATTGCGCCGAGTGCTATGAAATAGCTAGCAGACGAGGCGTCTGCTTCCACATGGATCGCGCCCGGCGAACGGTAGCGGCTCCCTGCCGGGATGGTGAACCGTTGCCACGTGTCGTGCTGCACGCGGATGCCGAAGCGTTCCAGCAGTTGCAGGGTGATGTGGATGTAGGGCCGGGAGATCAATTCACCGACCACCTCGATCACCACATCCCTCTCGCGCGCCACCAGCGGCAACGCCATGAGCAGTGCCGTCAGGAACTGACTGGAGACGTCGCCCCGCACGCGCACCGGAGCGTCGAGTGCGAGGGGCGGCACGCCGTTGCCATGCGCGATCCGCAGGGGCGGGAAGCCTGGATTGCCCAGGTAGGCGATCTGGCAGCCCAACTGCAGCAGGGCATCGACCAGGTCGCCGATGGGCCGCTCGTGCATGCGCGCAATGCCGGACAGCTCGAACTCGCCGCCCAGCAGTGCCAGGGCGGCCGTGAGCGGGCGCATGGCCGTGCCGGCATTGCCGAGGAACAATTTGGCGGGCGATCTCGCCGCCGCCGTGCCCAGTCCGGTGATGCGCACCGTGCCCTGCGCCGCAGCGCTTTCATCGACCCCGCAGCCGATCTCCCGCAGCGCGTCGAGCATGACCCGGGTGTCGTCCGAGGCCAGCAGGTCGTGGACCTCGGTCGTGCCTTCGCTCAACGCGGCCAGCAGCAGGACGCGGTTGGAAATGCTCTTGGAACCCGGCAATTGCACGGTTCCGTCGGCGGAGGCGAGCGCGGGAAGATCGAGGAACGCGGTGCTGTACATCGGGGAAGTGGGGGGCTAGGAGGAGCGCTGCGCGCCCATGCGCCAGTGGGCGCGGGTTTCGCTGGCGAGCGTGATGAGGTCTTCGATGCCCTGGCCGTCGCCTTTCTGCATGGCTTGCTCCAGTTGCTGGAGCGCCTGGCCGAAGTGGCGGGACTGGGCCAGCAGTTCGTCGCGGTTGGCGAGCAGGATGTCGCGCCATACCTTCGGATCGCTGGCGGCGATGCGCGTGAAATCGCGGAAGCCCGGGCCGGCGAGCGAGAGGAAGACATCGCCCTCGGGCTGCGCATTGATGCTGTTCATCATCGCGAAGGCCAGCAGGTGCGGCAGGTGGCTCACGGCGGCGAAGGCCGCGTCGTGGGACTCGGGCGACATGCTTTGCACGCGGCAGCCGATGGCGCTCCAGACGGCCTCGGCCTTGCGCAGTTGCCCGGTGAGCGTGCGCTCGATCGGCGTGAGGATGACCTGCCGGCCCGCGTAGAGATCGGCTTCCGCGTACTCCACGCCGGCGACTTCGCGGCCGGTGATGGGGTGGGCGGGCACGAAGGAGCCGAGTTGGTCGCGCAAGGCGCCGCGCGCCGCATGCACGACATCGGCCTTCGTCGATCCCACGTCCATGATCAGCATCTGCGGGTTGACCAGGTGCTTGATCGCCTTGAGCGTCGATTCCGTCGCCGACACCGGCACGGCCAGCAGCACGATATCCGCGCCGGCCACCGCGAGCAGTGCGGAAGGCGCCTCGACGTCGATCACGCCCAGCTGGCGCGCACGGTCGGTGGTGGAGGGCGACTTGCTGTAGCCGACGACGCGCTTCACGAGGCCGGCCTTCTTCAGCGCCAGGGCGAACGATCCGCCCATGAGCCCGCAGCCGATGAGGCCGAGCTGCTCGAACATCGGTGTACCGGTGCCGCTCACGGTGCCACCGGGTAGGCGCCCAGCACCTTGTAGAACGCGCAGAGCGCGCGCAACTCTTCCAGCGCCTTGGCCACGTGGGGCTGGCTCGGGTGGCCGTCGAGGTCGATGTAGAAGTAGTACTCCCACTGGCCAGTGCGCGCGGGCCGCGATTCGAACCGCGTCATCGACACGCCGTGGGTCTTGAGCGGGACCAGCAGGTCGTGCACGGCGCCGGGACGGTTCGGGACGGACACCACCAGGCTGGTGCAGTCCTTCGCGGACGGGGGCGGCATCTGCAGCGTGTGCGGCAGGCAGATGATGGCGAAGCGCGTGCGGTTGTAGGCGTCGTCCTGGATCGCATGCGACACCAGGTGCAGGCCGAACTGGGCGCCAGCGCGTTCGCTCGCGATGCCTGCCCAGGCCGGGTTGCCGGCCGCGAGCCGCGCGCCCTCGGCGTTGCTCGACACGGGCCTGCGCTCGGCGTGCGGCAGGTGCTTGGACAGCCAGGCCTGGCACTGCGCCAGCGCCTGGGGGTGGGCCAGCACGGCCTCGATGCCATCCAGCGCGTTGGACAGCCGCAGCAGGTTGTGCCGCACCAGCAGGCTGACCTCGCCCACGACATGGCAGGGGGTGTGGAGGAACAGGTCGAGCGAGCGCGTCACCACGCCCTCGACCGAATTCTCGACGCCGACGACGCCGTACTGCGCGCTGCCCGCCGCCGTGGCGTGGAACACCTCGTCGAAGTTGGCGCAGTACATCAGGTCGGCGGCACCGCCGAAGAACTCGACGGCGGCCTGCTCGCAGAACGTGCCGGCCGGGCCCAGCACAGCCACGCGCTGGGGCGATTCGAGCGCGAGGCAGGCCGACATGATCTCGCGCCAGATCGCCGCGACATGGGCACCCTTCAGGGGCCCCGGATTGGCGGCCTGCACCTTCTCGATCACCTGGGCGACGCGGTCCGGGCGGAAGAACGGCGTGCCTTCGCGCTTCTTGACCTCGCCGACACGCTCGGCCACCAGGGCGCGCTGGTTCAGCAGGGTCAGCAGTTGCTGGTCGATGTTGTCGATCTGCACGCGCAGGCTCGAGAGATCGGGGGAGGCTTGGGGAGGAGTGGACATGGCTCGGTGATCGGGACTGCGAACGGCGTGGGGAAGGGGCCGCAGGTGCGCCGGGTCAGGCGCTGCGCTGCTCGAACTCCTGCATGTACGCCACGAGCGCCTCGACGCCTGCGAGTGGCATGGCGTTGTAGAGGCTCGCACGCATGCCGCCCACCGACTTGTGGCCTTTGAGCTGCAGCAGGCCGCGCTCCTTGGCGCCGGCCAGGAAGGCTTCGTTGCGCAATTCGTCGCGCAGGAAGAACGGAATGTTCATGCGCGACCGGGCATTCGGCGCGACCTTGTTGAGGTAGAACTCGGACTGATCGATGGTGTTGTAGAGCAGTCGGGCCTTGGCGATGTTGCGCTGCTCCATGGCCGCGATGCCGGACAGCTCGCCTTCGCGCTGGCGCTTGAGCCACTGGAACGTCAGGCCTGCGACGTAGATGCCCCACGTGGGCGGCGTATTGAACATCGACTGGTTGTCCGCCACCACCTTGTAGTCGAACGCGCTGGGGCAGGCCGGCAAGGCGTGGCCCAGGAGGTCTTCACGCACCACGACCAGCGTGAGGCCCGCGGGGCCCAGGTTCTTCTGGGCGCCACCGAACGCCAGGCCCACGCGCGACCAGTCGACCGGCCGGGACGCCACGTGCGACGAGAAATCGATCACCAGGGGCGCATCGCTGCCCAGCGCCCGCAGGTCCGGCAGCTCGTGGAATTCGATGCCGTGGATCGTCTCGTTGCTGCAGAGGTGCAGATAGCTCGCGCCACGGCTCAATTGCCAGCTGGCCGGATCGGGCAGGGCGGTGAAGCCGCTGTCCTCCGCCGATGCGGCGACATGCACTTCCGCCGCGTACTTGCGCGCTTCCTTCAGCGACTTCTGGCTCCAGCTGCCCGTGACCACCACATCGACCGTCGCGGCACGCGACAGGTTCAACGGCACGATGGCGTTCTCTGCCAGCCCGCCGCCCTGCATGAACAGGATCTTGAACTGCGGAGGAATCGCCAGCAGCTCGCGCAGGTCCGCTTCGGCCTGCTCGTAGATCGAGATGAACTCCTTGCCCCGGTGGCTCATTTCCATCACGCCCATCCCGCTGCCGTGCCAGTCCAGCATTTCGGAGGCCGCCTGCTGGAGGACTTCGGCGGGGATGGCGGCGGGGCCGGCGGAGAAGTTGTACGGACGGTTCATCGGTTCAAGGCTGTCAGGGGCTCCATGCCGCCGGATCCATTGGGCATGATGCTATAAAAATAATAGCAAACTGCCGGTCCGGGAGGCCCGGCCGGCAGATCGCATCACTCGTCGGCAGGCGGTTCCGTGCCCGTGTCGGCAGCGGGTTCACCGGCTGGCGCTTCGCCTGCGGCGTCGGCGAGCGGCACGTTCGCATCGTTTTCGACGATGCGCTGCAGGCCGCTCAGCTTGGCGCCCTCGTCCAGCGCGATCAGGGTCACACCCTGCGTGGCCCGGCCCAGTTCGCGGATCTCCGAAACGCGGGTGCGCACCAGCACGCCCTTGTCGGTGATCAGCATGATCTCGTCGTCGGCATGCACCAGCGTGGCCGCGACCACCTTGCCGTTGCGCTCGCTCTGCTGGATGGCGATCATGCCCTTGGTGCCGCGGCCGTGGCGCGTGTATTCGACGATGCCCGTGCGCTTGCCGTAGCCGTTCTCGGTGGCCGTGAGCACGCTCTGGGTTTCGTCTTCCGCCACCAGCATCGCGATCACGCTCTGGCCGTCCTCGAGCATCATGCCGCGCACGCCCCGGGCTGCACGGCCCAGCGGGCGCACGTCGTTCTCGTCGAAGCGCACGGCCTTGCCGCCGTCGCTGAACAGCATCACGTCGTGCTTGCCATCCGTGAGCGCCGCGCCGATGAGGTAGTCCCCATCGTCCAGGTTGACCGCGATGATGCCGCCCTTGCGCGGATTGCTGAATTCGTTGAGCGCCGTCTTCTTCACGGTGCCCATGCTGGTCCCCATGAAAATGAAACGGTCGGCGGGGAAGGAGCGCATGTCGCCCGTGAGGGGCAGCACGACGTTGATCTTCTCGCCCTCCTGCAGCGGGAACATGTTCACGATGGGCCGTCCACGCGAGCCGCGCGAACCTGCCGGCACCTCCCAGACCTTGAGCCAGTAGAGCCGGCCGCGGTTGGAGAAGCACAGGATGTAATCGTGCGTATTGGCGATGAAGAGCTGGTCGATCCAGTCGTCTTCCTTCGTGGCCGTGGCCTGCTTGCCGCGGCCGCCGCGCTTCTGTGCGCGGTACTCCGACAGCGGCTGGCTCTTGATGTAGCCGGTGTGCGAGAGGGTGACGACCATGTCGGTCGGCGTGATCAGGTCTTCCGTGGAGAGATCCTGTGCGCTGTGCTCCACCACGCTGCGGCGCATGCCGAGCTTGTGCTGCCCGAATTCCTGTTTGATGGCGGTGAGTTCGTCGCCGATGATCGTGGACACGCGCTCGGGCTTCGCCAGGATGTCCAGCAGGTCTTCGATGACCGCCATGATGTCCTTGTACTCGGCGACGATCTTGTCCTGCTCCAGGCCGGTCAGGCGCTGCAGGCGCATCTGGAGGATTTCCTGCGCCTGCGTTTCGGAGAGGCGGTACAGGCCGTCCTGCCCCATGCCGTACTCGCGCTCCAGGCCCTCGGGACGGTAATCGTCGGCCGTGATGACGCCGCCATCGGCGCGGGTGCGCGTGAGCATCTCGCGCACGAGCTTGCTGTCCCAGGCGCGGTTCATCAGCTCGGTCTTGGCGATGGGCGGCGTGGGCGATTCGCGGATGATGCGGATGAATTCGTCGATGTTGGCCAGCGCAACGGCCAAGCCCTCGAGCACATGGCCTCTCTCGCGGGCCTTGCGCAATTCGAACACCGTGCGCCGGGTGACCACCTCGCGGCGATGCTGAAGGAAGACGACGACTAGATCCCGCAGGTTGCAAAGCCGTGGCTGGCCATCCACCAGCGCCACCATGTTGATGCCGAACGTATCCTGGAGTTGCGTCTGCTTGTACAGGTTGTTGAGTACCACCTCCGGCACTTCGCCGCGCTTGAGTTCGATCACCAGGCGCATGCCGGACTTGTCCGACTCATCCTGGATGTGGCTGATGCCTTCGATCTTCTTCTCGTGCACCAGCTCGGCCATGCGCTCCTGCAGCGTCTTCTTGTTGACCTGGTAGGGGAGCTCGTCAACGATGATGGCCTGGCGCTGTCCGCGGTCGATGTCCTCGAAATGGCACTTGGCACGCATCACGACCTTGCCGCGCCCCGTGCGATAGCCTTCCTTCACCCCGTTGATGCCGTAGATGATCCCGGCGGTCGGGAAATCCGGAGCAGGAATGATCTCCATGATTTCGTCCACCGTGGCATCGGGGTGGCGAAGCACGTGCAGGCAGGCATCCACTACTTCATTCAAGTTGTGTGGCGGTATGTTCGTGGCCATACCCACGGCAATACCCGCCGAGCCATTCACCAGCAGATTGGGAAGCTTGCTGGGCAGAACCAACGGTTCTTTTTCGCTGCCGTCATAGTTGGGGCCGAAATCGACGGTTTCCTTATCGATGTCCGCCAACATTTCATGGGCGATTTTCGATAGGCGGATTTCCGTGTAACGCATGGCGGCCGCGCCGTCGCCATCGACCGAACCGAAATTACCCTGGCCATCCACCAGCATGTGCCGCAGCGAGAAATCCTGCGCCATCCGAACGATGGTGTCGTAAACAGCACTGTCTCCATGAGGATGGTACTTACCGATCACGTCGCCGACGATACGTGCGGATTTCTTGTAAGGCCGGTTCCAATCGTTGTTCAATTCATGCATTGCGAACAACACACGCCGATGCACCGGCTTCAACCCGTCCCGCGCATCCGGTAACGCACGGCCGACGATCACGCTCATTGCGTAATCGAGGTAACTGCGCCGCATTTCCTCTTCAAGGCTGATGGGCAGGGTTTCTTTGGCGAACTGGGTCATGGAAATCACGATCGGGGCGGCGGAGGTCGGTCATTCTAGGCGCAACGCCTTGTCGCAAGTGCGCAACACATCGGGGGGTAAAGCGCTTTTGTCCTACGGTAGAGGGTTGGGGGGCGGGCACTTTGGCTTGTTACGTATGGCACAATCAATTCAACGTTTTTGGTGATGGTCACTGACGACGTCCATATTCGCAGCGCGGCTGCGGCTTTTTCCCCAAGAGGAGAACCATGAAGAAACTGAACAAAGTGGCGATGTTGTTGGCCTCTGCCGTGCTGGCTACCTCGGCTGGCGCCCAGGTCAAGGCTGCCGATGGCGGCAAAGTGATCGATAACTGGCAAAACGGCACCGGTGAACTGGTGTGGAAGAACGGCACGAACGAACTGTGCTGGCGCGATGCCAACTGGACGCCTGCTACCGCCGCTGCCGGCTGTGACGGTGCTCTGGTTGCCCAAGCTGCCGCAACGCCTGCTCCTGCTGCAACGCCTGCTCCTGCCGCAACGCCTGCTCCCGCTCCGGCGCCGGCTCCTGCAGTGGCCAGCAAGGTGACGTACGCCGCTGATGCTTTCTTCGACTTCGACAAGTCCGTGCTCAAGCCTGAAGGAAAGGCCAAGCTGGACGACCTGGTCTCCAAGGTCAAGAACGTCAACCTGGAAGTCATCATCGCCGTGGGTCACACCGATTCCATCGGTACGGATGCTTACAACCAGAAGCTTTCTGTTCGCCGTGCTGAAGCCGTGAAGGCTTACCTCGTGTCCAAGGGCATCGAGAAGAACCGCGTCTACACCGAAGGCAAGGGCGAGAAGCAGCCTGTTGCGGACAACAAGACCAAGGAAGGCCGCGCCAAGAACCGTCGCGTGGAAATCGAAGTGGTTGGTACCCGCGCCAACTGATTTGGTCAGTTTCCATCCTCTAAAAGCCCCGCTTGCGGGGCTTTTTTTATGGCCCATGCTGCTTGGGGCACAATTTGGCAATGACCCATTCCAATGCCAACGTCGACCCGGCTGAACTTGCCAAATTTTCTGATTTGGCCCACCGCTGGTGGGACCGGGAGAGCGAGTTCCGTCCCCTTCATGAGATCAATCCTCTCCGTTTGGCTTGGATTGATGGATTGGCGTCATTGCAAGGCTTGAGGGTATTGGATGTGGGCTGTGGGGGTGGCATATTGGCAGACTCCATGGCGCGCAAAGGCGCCCATGTCACAGGAATCGATCTGGCCACCAAATCTTTGCGAGTAGCCCAGCTCCATGCATTGGAAGCAGGCACTCCTAATATTCAGTACCGTGAAATCAGTGTTGAATCGTTGGCAGATGAATTGCCCGGCGAATTCGATGTGGTGACATGCATGGAAATGCTGGAGCACGTTCCGGATCCGGTATCCGTGGTTGCTGCATGCTCGCGATTGGTCAAAAAAGGTGGGCGGGTGTTTTTCTCAACGATTAATCGCAATACAAAAGCCTTCCTTTTGGCGATCGTGGGGGCTGAATATGTTCTTGGCATGCTTCCGAAGGGAACGCATGAATATGCCAAATTCATCAAGCCCAGTGAACTGGCTTCAGCATGCAGGACTGCAGGTTTGGATGTCTTCCAATCCCGCGGTTTGGAGTACAGCCCACTGACGCGCCGCTACTGGTTGAGTCACGACACGAGCGTCAATTACATGCTGGCGACCCGGCGAACGGTGGATTGATGTGATGTCGGCAAAATCTTCGTTTCCCGAGCAGGTTCGGGCGGTGCTCTTTGACCTGGACGGCACGTTGGTCGACAGCGCGCCGGATTTGGCTGCCGCAGCAGACAAGCTGCGGACCGATCGTGGCCTCCCATCCTTGCCGCTGGAAAAATACCGGCCAATGGCGGGCGCGGGCGCGCGTGGGATGCTCGCCGTGGCGCTGGACATGGCACCCGACCATGCCGAGTTCTCTGCTTTGAGGGAGGAATTCTTCATCAACTATGAAGCGTGCATCCAGGACCGTACCATCGCGTTCGATGGGGTGGAGCAGTTGATTGGCCGCTTGGTGGAAATGGGATTGCCATGGGGCGTGGTGACCAACAAGGCATCCCGTTTCTCTCTTCCGCTGACGCGGGCCATGCCACTGTTCGGAACGGCGCAAACCGTGGTGAGTGGCGATACCACTCCGCATGCCAAGCCCCATCCAGCACCCTTGCTGGAGGCAGCTTCCAGATTGGGCGTTGCTGCAGAGCAGTGTGTGTATGTAGGCGACGACGAGCGTGACATCGTGGCCGGTCTGGCTGCGGGCATGGGAACGGTCGCCGCTCTCTATGGCTACCTGGGCACGCACAAGGTGCCCAGTCTTTGGGGTGCGCACCATTCGATTAAATTTCCGCTCGACCTCTTGAAGTGTCTGCCTGCAGCCTAAAATGTATGGCTTGGGGCTGCCCTGGTTTCGACGTGGGTTCGGAATCGGTGTGGTGCATGTCGAGCTTGATTGGCGCTCGTAAATCTGCATTCAACAAACTAACTGCAAACGACGAACGTTTCGCACTCGCCGCTTAAACACCGGTGAGCCTTGCAACAGCACGCTGAGGGGCTGGGCAAGGGGGCCGCAAGGCCTCCCGGCTGCAAGGTTATTTACCTCAGCTGGTCTCATGCCGGGTACCTTGGCATGAGGCGAGATCCAAGGGTGCTGGCCTCTGGTGCAGCGTGCGACTGCGCGGCATCGGGGGTGAGACTTAAAACAGACCGCTAAACATGTAGATCTGCTCGACGAAGGCTTGCGGACGCGGGTTCTTATCTCAGGATCCGGTTCTGTGCAGCTTTATTTAAAGGCTGTGCCCCATTCCTCTCTCTGAAGATGCCGCTTATAGCGGCATTTTTTTTTGTGCATCTTAATTTCATACAATGTGCACAAAAAGAGGTTTTTATGTCCCTGGTTCATGTCCGTCGGGAAGAGGTCAACGAATTTGGGAGGCTGAGTTGGAGTCTGTACGACCCTGCCGGCGTGCCGATCACCGTTTTTTCAGAGTTCTGTCGAAAGCTTGGGGGGGCTAAGTTTGAGACACGTCGACGCTACGCCACCGTCGTTGCGCGCTTTATCGACTACCTTTATGAAGTCAAAGTCCTCGGCGGGGGAGCAGTCACGCGCGCAGTTCTGAACGATTCGATCGACTACTACCTCGAGCTGCTCCGCAGCGGTGAGAACATTTCCCTGCGTGTTGGTAGTCACCAGAAGGGACGATATCAGGAGGGAGATGATGCTAGGGAGGCTGCGCTTAAAGAAATAGCGCGTCGGCTCAGTATCAAGCCTCTAGCTTCCGGCAGTTGGTCGAATACTATCGCGGCCCTAAACAATTTTTTACGCCTTTGTTCGATGCTCGAGCGTGAGGCGAAAGAGATGGCCATCCTCAAGGGTGGAATCGACCGATCTCTGGTTGCCGATGCGGAGTGGGACTATAAGCCTTTGCTCGAGGCCGTAGATGGTGTCACCAGGCTTAGTCGGGCTGAAGCGCAACACCTCAAGCAATCAACCATGCTCGGTGGAGTCATAAGGTTCCGCAGCAGCACGCTGGTTCGTCCAAAAGGACTTCAGAAAAGCGCTCGTCAGCAGCTGCAGATCGACCAGAACTTCTTGGATTTTCCACTTCAGCATTTCCCTGCTTTGATCGCTGCAGCTACGAGCTGGCGAGATAGAGCACTATGGACATTACTCTTGGCCAGTGGTATTCGGCGATCAGAGGCTTTAAATCTTCAGTGGTGTGACATTAATTTCAGTGAGCGCATGGTTTATGTGCTGGATCCAGACGAGCTGCGATATGGGAGGGAGATGCCAAAGGCTGAACGCGAGAAACGATTCAAAGGGCGTGCTGTATCGAGGACCTATCTTTTTCTCCCTTATCGAACCTGGTTTTTCGAATACTTGAAAAAATATCGGGCTGAGGAATATCGTCTTCCAGAAGACCAGAACGATTTTGTGTTTCAGTATCTTATTAGTCCGCACTTCGGTAGGCCGCTGGTTGAAGCATCCGATGAAACTTTGAATTCTGCATTCACGTCGGCCGTTATACGAGCTCAAATTCCAGGACCATCTATAGCGCCTACACACGTATGGACTGGACACTCTCTGCGACATGCCTACGGCGTATACATGCTCAATGACTATGTGATTCCAAATCAAGCGCTACCCGGTTTAACCATTGCAGAGGTTCAGCAGTTGATGGGTCATAAGCACGTCAGCGCGACAAAAAAGTATGCGCGCGAGCGAGCTACACGTCTTCAAGCAAAACTTAAAGCACATGACCGACTAATAATTCAGGGTGAGGTGCAGATGCCATGCCTTGAGGCCCCCGGTGCTATTTTGCAAATCAATGCTGTTTAGTTTTATGCAAGTTAACCTGAGTAATCAAATAGTTATCCTGAAATCTGACGGCCTATCTGAGGCTATCCGATGCGCGAAGGATAAAGCAACGAAATGTACTGAAACTAATTGGCAAGATGTTTTGCCAGATGTGGTGGGGGATCTTCAGGTTAATGCTGTTGTCGGAAAGTTGTGGGCGCTTGCCGAGGTGCCTTCAGAATTTCAAGCTAGCGCAGCTCTCGTCCTCTTGGAGCTTGCAATTGCAGGTTACATGATGCTGCCTGCGGTAGGCCCGTCTCTATTCGTTACTGCCCCGGTGACGTATAAATTTGAACTTCCACCCTTGCTTGCACGGATTGATGCTTGGGTGCACCAACGAACATACAAATGGCGTTCAAAAGGCAATCACCTTCAACTTATTCTCGCGACCGACTATAGAGTGGAGACGAAGTTCGCACTTGCAGATTTTTCTCGCCTTCATGCTTGGCTCATTGATGAAAATAGTGTTGACGGAAGGTCGACTCTAAACTCCCCCGCATACGGGTTGCTTCAGGCAATAGAGGATGCAGACCCTGCCGTACTCAATCGTGATGAGCGCCACAGTTACATACTCTGGAGGGCATCGAATTTCGATGCGCGAATGACGCTAGATGAGTTTGTTGCTAATCCGTTAAATATGAGCGGAATGCGGGTGCATGGGCATGGTCGTGAACGGCTGGAGCTTCCGGAGCATGTGGAAAGGCGAAAGGTACTTGAAGCCCAACGTAAAGAGAAGAAGCGTGACTCTAAAGCTCCTTCGCCTTTTTTAATGTTATTACATTCAATCGCGCGTTCAGATGAGCCAACGAGTCCAGAAGATTATTTTGCAGAACTAGGGGGTGGTTCAAATGTAAAGGGATTTCGGCCGGATCTTTGGATTGAGGAGCCTGTTAATTATCCGGGCCGCGAGTCGATTGATATTTTATCAATTGGAGCCAGGTGGTTCACCGCATTTAAAGCGTTTTTGGCCAAGCGTCGGATTGATTACGAGACTGAAAAGCAAGTAAGAGGTGCGCTGCATCTTTTGGCTGATTATATTTTGCTATATCTTCCTTGGTGGTTAGAACTGCATCCGGATAGTAATTTGAAGTTTCCAGAGTCGCCAAAGGATTTCCTTCGGTACTTTTATGTGGATCGTACGAGGTTTCATTCTGAGGACGAGAAGACGCTCGGGGCTTTGCCGAAGACTTTATATGAGCTGCTGCCATTTAGGAGGCCAACTCCTGGATCTCGTAATGTGAGCCGTCTTGTATGGGCGCAGTTCTTTAACATAATTGCGACCTACTTCGAAGATGATGAAAATTTCGTTAAGCGCGGAATGCAAAATCCTATTCGGATAGATTTTGACAATGAGTTAGCGGGTCGCGCTGGAAAAACTGACAAGATTCCATTTGCAGAGGACGTCTATCCGTTTCTTGTTCAATATGGCCAAGCTGTGGAGGCATTTGGAGAGTTCCTTCAGCAGGAAGCATATTTTCGTGATCGTTTTAAGAAAATTGCTTTTGGGGTGGCTGGTGGATATTGCACCGCAGAGTGGGGTTATGTTCCCATATTCTGGTATAGGTCCCGGATCCATAGAGTTGAGTGGATTCCAAACATCTATCTGGTATCGAAGCGGACGCTGCAATCTAATTCGGGGAGCGCTGCTGGAATCTACGTATCTGGCCAGCGAATTAATGTCGGCAGGAATCGTAATTTCAACGTCAACTTTCCTCATTTGACTACTGTGCGACTTCTCCTCTCACTTGCCGAAACTGGCTTGCGGGGGCAATCACTGCAGTGGCTTGATCGTCGAACTTTTGATCAATTCGCGCCAAAAATAGAATCCCTTGCAATACTGCATGGGAACCCCGATCGGCAGAACTATCACTCACTCTACATTAATACTGACAAGACTCATGAAGAGTGGAGAAACTTAATCTCATGGCGCGTACGCCGATCGCTCTTGGCGGAGGCTCGTTTTCAAGAGTCTTTGGTTGACCAATATGGTGAGGTAGAGGTGGATTATGAGGATCGGGCACACTCGCGCTTTGCACCGGTCCTGCCCATTTTTCGATCTGACCGTAGTTCCAAACCGATTTCCGATAGCTCATATAGCTCACGATGGGTTGATTATCTCTATGGATTTCAGAAGTTCTACAACAGTAAAGAAGGGGTAGATCGCTCAGGGTCACAAGATGCGCTGGTGCTCTTGAAAGAACGTGACGAGTGGGAAGAAGGTGATGCAATCAGCGACATCTTTTTGGCCATCCATACTCCGCATTCTTGCCGTGCTACGTACGCGACACTGAAGGATGGGGAACTCGAAATTTCTGAAATTGCAGAACAATTGGGGCACTCAAACACGGTCGTCACCAGCGTGTATCAAGTACCTCAACTGAAGCGCCTCCAAGCGAAGCTCAAATCGATAGATGAGAAGATGTTGAGTGCGGATACCTACGATCCAGTTACTCCTGAAATTTTGCATACGGAACGACCAGACAGCCCAGTTCGGGCTGCATTTGGCAAAGATCGTGAGCAAGCAATTTCGGATTTTGGGTTCGTTCCGGGGGTGGCCCTTTGGTCGCTTTCGGAGCTTGATGGTGACTCAACTACCCTCGAAATTCTTCAGCATAGTCCAGCCAGCATGATTCAGTGGCATCCGACCCATGTGTGCCCCGTTGGGAATCAGTGCCCACGCGAGGTCGTGGCAAATGCAGGGGGTATGAATCGATGTGGCGTATGCCCACTCGCGGCTAAATGCATCGATCACCTTCCTGCGATTGAAGCTAAGCAAAGGCAGTTGCTCGAAAGAATTCGTACGAATACCGTTCGACAGAAACAATTCGAGCAGTCTGAAAATGCTCAACTAGAGATTGATGCACTACACCGAGAAAAGTCCCTTGATACAAAAGAACTGCTTGGATGGAAGCTATCTGCGGAAATTCTGCGTTCTCGTTTACGTCAATTGGATGGAGACACAGGTGGATACCATGTTGATCAACCTGAGTTAGTTCGAAAACAGTTGGAGTTGGTGACTAGGAATAGATCGGAGAGCGAGTTTTTTTTGCAGCGCATCGCGGATTCAAATGCGTTGCCATCTCTTGAGTCGCCGGAGATACGCGCCCGAGCTTTGCGCTATACCCGTCTGATCTTAGCTAGCCAAGATCGATTGAAAGAGGCTGCGTTCTTGGAGGTTTCTCCCCATAACGAAACGGTGGTGTTCGCCTCTTTTGTCAAACCTTATATACAGGCTAAGGGGCTGTCATTGGAGCAACTGGGGGCCGCACTTGACGAGGTGTCCAAAGCCGCAGCGCTTCCTATTTCGAATACAACACCTCTTTTGCCTGGAGCGTAACAAAGTGGGTGTACCTAAGGGAATTGACAATTTCAAATCGCATCGGTCGGATAAGCAGAGTTTATTTGTGAGCCGTATCAAGGCTGAACTTGAAAAATTGGACCGGCGAAAAATCAAGTACGAAAACGCAAGAACACTTGTTGCGGACTTATCGGAAAGATTGGGAATTCATCGGACCACTTTTGGTCGCAATCCAAAGTACGAAAAGCTTGTTATGGATTTTCTGGCTCGTCAGCCAGGAGCTTCAACATTTGTCGCGAACGAAGACGCAACACCAGAACTTTTACGCGCCAAGCTTCTTGATGCAGATATGAATCTTGGCTTGCTCCAAGATCAAATGATTGAGCGTGAGAAGGCGGCCACAAAAGCTGCCTCTGCGAGTGCTGAGCCAGCGAAACTTTCGGTGAGTGAAGCTCATTTAGCGTACGCAGATACCGTATGGGCTATGCGTGCGGTCATAGACCGTGTCAACGCCGGTGGTGACCTGCTGGAGATTGATATGGATAAGGGTGAGATTCGCGATCTCGCATCCGCACCAGGTCGGCAAGTTATCGTGTCTGGTCCGCGACTACGGCCATTTCTAGATGCACTCCGACGATTGAAGGCTCAGGAGCAATGATCGACATCCGAGGGACGATGTGATGGCCAATGGACAACAACGAGCAGAGGAGAACGTGCAAACGTTCTTAACATGGGTAGCGAGCAAAACCGATGACGATTTTCGAGAGCTTGTCAGTCGCGGTGTGTTGTCACGAGTCGAGATCGCGAAGGAGTGCGGATTTGGGAAGTCCGCACTTGATCAAAATGGTCGAATCAAAACGGCACTGCGCGAATTGGAGGATGAACTGCGCGTTAGGGCAATTCTTCCCCCCCTTTTGGAGGCAGATCCAAACAAGCCTTCGCCGGCGCTGCTCCGTGAAACAAGCGGGTTCCGCGCAGCAAAGGAGAGCGAAAGACTTCGCCGCCTTGAACAGGAGAATGCGGCTCTGAAAGCCGAGGTTGCTGAACTAAAGCGTGTAGTTGAGCGATATGGGGTGCTGAGCGAAGCGTTAGCATTGACTGGAAGGATTCCCCGTTGAGTGCCGGGCAAGTCTTGAGGGTTACGGCAGTTCGTAGCCAGAATCCTTTCGGGTACGGCGGCTGCATCTTCTCAGCAAAACCCATAAATGACCAAGGCCAGGTTCTTGACGCTAAGCGCTACTTAGTCGTGAAGGCGTCAGGCTTGGCACTTGGTGGCTCCAAGGTTGAGCCTGGTCAATGGTGGATGGTTTATGGCGAATCGTCGACGCGGGTACTGGAAACCAATGGGTATCGCCTGCTTGAGACCCAGATCGAAGCCTCCAATGCGGTCCTTTTGCGACCGTCCGGCGAGTACATCGTCGCTTTTATGGGGGATAGCCCCTTATTCAAAGGTATTGGGCGAGTCAAAGCTCGCCAGCTGTGGGAGTCCCTCGGCGAAGAACTCTATTCACATTTGGACTCAGGTAACGTCTCAGCGCTGTTAACAGTTTTAAATGCGGAGCGTGCAGCTCAGGTGATCGAGGCTTGGTCGCAGCATGGCGACAGTCGCACGTTGCAGTGGCTGCAAGCGCAAGGGCTCGAGCTATCAGTAGGGCGGAAAGTAATTCAGTTTTTTGGTAGCGAAACGGCTCAAAAATTGGAAGAAGATCCCTATCGGTTACTGAGTTTCTGCTCGACATGGAAGCAGGCTGATACGTTGGCCCGCTCGCACTTCGACGTTGCCTTAGATGACCCTCGCCGCCTTCAGGCTGCCGTCGAAGAATCCTGCTATAGAGTTTTTGCCGCCGGGCATACTTCGATGAGTTCTTCCAAGCTCATGCAGGTATTGCAAGGTGTTCTAGGCTCGCAGACAAGCACGTTTCCTTGGCGCAGCCTTGTCCCTGTAGCACTCTCGCAAGGTCTAAATAATGGCAGTTTCATTGTCATTCAAGGTGGAGTGCAACCGTTAGGCGCGATGGTGATGGAGGCGCAGGTTGCGCAAGCAGTTGCCGATCGAGTGAAGAGCGATAGGCCAAGACTTCTTCTCGAGGGAGAGGTTGAAGAATCGCTTAGGGTGTACGAAACGCGAGAAGGCTTAGAACTCAATCCTCAGCAACGTGAAGCAGTCCACCTTGTTGCTGCTAAACCCTTTGCACTCATTACAGGTGGCGCCGGCGTTGGTAAAACGACTGTTTTAAAAGCGGTTTATGAAATATATGATCGGGCTGGCGTTGGGGTCATCCAATTAGCTTTGGCAGGTCGGGCCGCTAAGCGAATGGCTGAAGCTACTGGTCGACCGGCGTCTACGATTGCGAACTTTTTGAGTAATTGGACGGCTGGTAGTTTTCACGAGCACTCTGCAGTGGTCGTCGACGAAGCCAGCATGGTCGACATCATTACGATGAGCCGGCTTTGCCAACTTCTAGGGCGCGCGCCTCGCCTGGTACTCGTCGGTGATCCCGCTCAGTTGATGCCAGTTGGCCCGGGCTTGGTGCTCCACGCCCTTATGAAGGTTGATCGGATTCCGCTGGTTCAGCTTACTGTGGTGAAGAGATATGGGAGTGATATTGCGGCAGCAGCTACCGCAATTCGTGACGGGCAGTGGCCAAAGCTGGCCTCCAACTCCGAAGCTGCGATCGGATTTATTCCCTGTGTCACCGGTTCCACGGCTACCGACGGCCAACGGATCGCCGACATCGTTTTGAAGCTCTACCGCATGGATCAGGAAGGCACTCAAGTTCTGTGCGCACGACGCAATGGTGAGGACGGAGCGACTACCCTCAACAATCGTTGTCAGGCGGAACTCACTGCTGGAAGGAAGGCGGTTCAGGTTTGGGATAGCAACCATGAGGCATTTGCCCTAGTGGGCCTAAACCTCGGAGACCCTGTCTTGTGTACACGAAACTTGTGGGATCGCGGCTTGCAAAACGGATCCTTGGGAGTCATCGCGCAGGTCGAAAGCGAGCCAAGATTGCTTGTTGGTGAACACGGGGTCGAGTCCGGTTACGCTCTTGCTTGGGTGGATTGGGATGATGGTGTTCGTCGGCCTGTGGTCGAGGACATGTTGGACGACTTAGAGCTTGGTTTTGCCATCACTGTGCACAAAGCGCAAGGTTCTCAGTGGCCTCGTGTCATTGTTCCGCTCACGGGCCATCAACTGCTGGATCGCACACTCGTCTACACGGCAGTCACGCGTGCGCAGAAACAGGTGCTTCTGGTCGGTGACGAAGCTGCAGCCAAAGCAGCTGTTGAAGCAGCACCTCGCGCACAAGCTCGCCAAGTTCGTCTAGATTTGCTTCTGGCGGAGGCTTTGGCGTAGGACGGTAGGGCTATCGGTGATGAGGTTCCTGCGGAACTCCTTGCCAAGCGGTACAATCGGAACCTTGCACCAAGCATCTTATGGGGGTGAATTGGTTTCGACGTGGGTTCGGACGCGTTTCAGGGCATGCCGAGGTTCTGTCACCTCGTAAAACAGCAGAAAAAAACTAACTGCAAACGACGAACGTTTCGCACTCGCCGCTTAAACACCGGTGAGCCTCACAACAGCAGGCCGATGGGCTGGGCAAGGGGGTCGAAAGACTTCCAGGCTGTGAGGGAATTTACATCGGCTGGTCATGCGTCGGGCACCTTGGCGTATGACGAGATCTAAGGATGCTGGCTTCCTGGGTAGCGTGCCACTGCGCGATCTTGGAGGCGAGACTCAAATCAGACGGCTAAGCATGTAGAACTGGGCGAAGAAGGCTTGCGGACGCGGGTTCAAACCCCGCCACCTCCATACCCATTGTTGATTGAAGCCCGCCTCGTGCGGGCTTCGTCTTTATTGCTTTGGCACACATAGCGATGCTTGCCAGTTGGCTCGGAATTAGCGTCTTTGCATGACTTCCAGCGGTGTGTCCAATGCTGCGACCGCCTGTGGCGCCCACGCGCTGTGCGGCGATCCGATCGACCACAGAGCGCAACTTGGTGCATTTGTTATTCAACTCCCAGGGCGAGCGGGGCCCTGCCTGCCTGATATCGATCCATCCGTCTGCTGCCGGCCTGTAAGCGGACAGTCTGCCCACCTTGACGACCGACCCGATGGGGTCAGCTGGCTGCCCGCCAGTGATGCGGAAGGAGCTCGTCGATGCGACTGTTCAACTGCGTGGGCAATCTCGTGAGGACGTCCTTGAGGTAGGCCCAAGGATCATGTCCGTTGAGCTTGGCCGACTGCACCAGGCTCATCACGACGGCAGCGCGCTGCCCAGCGAGTTCACTTCCACAGAAGAGCCATGCTTTTCTGCCCATGGCCCAGGGACGAATCAGGTTTTCGCAATGGTTGTTGTCTAGCGGCACGTCGCCGTCGACCAGGTGGCGCGTGAGCGCGGCCCACGCGTTGAGGCTGTAGTTCAACGCCTTGGCCGTGGCGCTGCCATCTGGCACCCGGGAGCGCTCCAGCTGCAGCCAGGCATGCAACTGCTCCCACATCGGCTTTGTGATGGCCTGCCGGCTGTCCAGCCGTGCCTCGCAAGGAAGTGCGGCAAGCTCGCGTTCGACCCGGTAGATCTGTGCGATGCGCTGTAGGGCTTCAGTGGCGACAGCGCTGCGCCCACCCTCGCGCAGCAACTCGTCGAACTTGCGCCTGGCGTGTGCAAGGCAGCCCGCAGCGATGCGCTCAGGCTCAGCGCCGATCACGCTGTCGTAGGCTTTGTATTCGTCGCGCACCAAGGTACCGCGCCAGCGGCTGCGTTCGTCTCCATCGCCGCCGAGGAACGCAGTCGGGTACTGTGCACCTCGCCCCACGCAGAAGTCATAGACCACACCTGGCACCGCATCGAAGGCACCTCTGGGAGTTGCGATGTTGGCAACGCCCTCGCAAGCCGGTGTTTTACAGGCGCGTGATCGCGCTCATCTCGTGCAAACGCTGCCAGGGCAGACCCACCACGAGTGCGTCGAACTGCGCATGACTGAGCGCCATCGGCCCTGCTGCTGCTTCTATCTCTCGGGGCCACACGAAGCGGCCGGCGTTGAGCCGTCTTGCAGCACACCACACGCCGAAACCGTCATGCACAAGCATCTTGATGCGCGTGGCTCGGGCGTTGGCAAACAGGTAGCCGTGATGGGCATGGGTGCTGCCGAGCGCATGGACCACATGGGCAAGCAAACGCTCGGTGCCCGAGCGCATGTCCACCGGCGCCGCACACAACCACAGCGCGTCAATGCGGATCATCGCAAGACCTCGCGCAGCCACGCTGCGCAGTCCGCTGCGGCGCTGACCGGCCACGTCACGCTGATGCCCAATGCGCCGCGTTTGAACTCGAGCGTGATCATCTCCGGCGTAGGGCTGGGAGAACTCTCCGGCGGGGCAGGCGCCGGTGGCACTGCCAGCGGAACGGTCAACTCGATGAAGCGGGGCGCTTCGGCAATCCCCATGGAGGCCACGCCTGGAGTCTTCGGCGCGCCGCGGCCGCGGCGCCACTGATGCACCAGGTTGTCGTTCAGCTTGAATGCGAGGGCCACCGCAGCAACCGACGCTCCGGGCTCGGCGCACGCTGCCAGGACTTGGGCCTTGAAGGCTGCGCTGTGACGGCGCCGTTGCTTCGGATTGACTTGCATTTTGCTGTCCAGCTAACTTAGGTGGACAGCATGGTCTATGCCTTAGCCTGCAGTCTCAAGATGGTTCGACTGGCCGCTTACGCCGGCCTGGCCGAGTCCAGAGGTGCTCCGTCAGGCCTCTCCAGTGCTGGCCGGGCTTGGCGTAGTACCGCCTATGCCTCTTAGGAATCAGGGCGGTAGAAGGGGAAGTGCCCGAATTCTGTTGAGGATTGAGGTGGGTTTCGTGGACATGGCCGCCACTGCCTTCCATACGAACCGCAGCAGATGTTGCTGCTGACAGAGGCGATCCAGGACTGGTTGATCGTGCAAGAGATATTCAAAACTCTATAAGCCGGCTTGAATGAAGAGTTCGGCGGCCGTCATTTGCATAGATGTCGAAATTCTCAGGAGGGAGACGATCCCCGGGTTTTGAGCTCCGCGTTCAATGCTGCTCATATAGGAGCGATCTATTGCAGCGCGGTGCGCAAGCTCTTCCTGCGAAATTCCTCGACTTTTTCTGGCTGATCTGATGGCGGCTCCCAGCGCTATTAACGCTGGCTCGTTGGCATGTCGTGGAGAGGCAATTGGCATATGCCAATGCTTGATTTATGATGCCAATTACACCACGGACGATCTTCCACATAAACGATCGTAGTTCATGACATTTGATGAGACTGATTTCTAATGCAAACAAGCCGGGCGGTGTCGCCCACCCATGCAGAGTTGAAAACGAACGCGCGAATTGCCCCTGAGGCGTGCGAGAGGGGGTGGTCCGCAGTCCCGTGGTCATGGGACTGCGTCTTGGTCGTCTGCTTCGAAAAAAGCAGCCTAGGCGACCAGTTGCCTGATTCCACACTTCTGGTGAATCCAAGTGCTCAGGGGTTGTCGTTGTTAGACAACATAGATGCGAACATCGAATCAATCTCGCTGTTCTTTCCACCCACTGAATCTGATGCGTTGCCTCGAACGGAAGTAGTGCAAAGGATCATTCCCTGCGTCAGCGACCTTCCAAAAGCAGTCCGACGATTTGAACTTCACTGTGCATCTGGATGCGTGTTCCTTGCCAGCGAAGGCGAATTGCAGCAAATCGATTCCAGAAAGCTGTGGTCTGCGGGCGCCAAATTCAAAGCTGCAGCCTGAGCCTTCGTGGCTCGTCGATCACCATCTTTTATCGGAATTTTCGAATTATTTCTGAGGTAGGCCCCGGAAATTTGGCTCATCACGGTATCAAAGTCGAAGTCTGAACTAAACATAGGCTCAAACTTCCCTTTTTCGCCCGCAAATACGTACTCGGCGCAAACACAGTCAGATTACCTTCATCGCAATGCAGGCAACGCGGATTGCACGCCACGATCATCTGGTCGATCGCATCGGCTAGATCACAATTCGGCCAGCTCGCGCAACGCGACGGGTGTTGCCAGAATTAAGTTTTTGATCGGTGAATTTCATTGCGAGTTGTAGTTTCCCCGAGACGCAATACCTGCTCCAAGTTTTTTGTCTCCTATGTGCAACACGCGCCACACTCTATCGGCAGCGTCCCTCTTATGAGTGCAAGACGCCACACGAGATAACCACATCGTTTAGCTCGTACGGCGGGCAGGTAGGTAGTGGGAAACACACGCCCTGCGATCAAACCTTTATTGAGGAGACGGTCCGCTCCGCGTCTGGCGTGACCTTTGCTGAACGTGATGCGTCAACAGGATCTCAGCTTGGTTGGGGTGGCTGAAGTCGCCCGGCGGAAGAAGGAAGGTCAAGACAAAAGTCGTCTCATCGAAGGGGCGGTGAAATAAGGACACTCTGCCCCCGTGGGAGTCCATGATCGAACGCACGATGGCCAAGCCCAGACCATTTCCTCCATCCATTCGCGCCCGCGCCGCATCGACGCGGTAAAAGCGATCAAAAATTCTCTCTAAATGCTCGCTGGCGATGCTTTCTCCATGGTTTGTCACTGTCAACGTCGCATTCTTGCCGTCACTTGAGAGGTTGATCTTGATCGCCGTATCCTCGTAAGCGTGCCTAATCGCATTCGTCAACAAATTGGAGATTGCTCGTTCGATGAGAAGAGAATCTCCCATCACGACAGCATTACCGTGGACCTCAACGGATACGTTTCGGTCCTCCGCCACTATGGCGAGATAGTTTGCGACTTTTTGGCTCGCAACCCTTAGGTCAACAGACAGGAAAGTCATCGGTTTGTCTGCTCGCTCCGTGCGAGCGATAAACAGCATGTCGGCAATAAGGCGAGACAAACGTTCAAGTTCATCCACATTGCCCTCGATTACTTCACGAAGTTCAGCGACGGTGCGCGTCTGGGAAAGTGCGACTTGGGACCGACCAAGTAGGGTGGAAACAGGTGTACGCATTTCATGCGCTAGGTCACCCGAAAATTCCTGCAGACGTTGATAACCTTCATGCACGCGTTCGAGCATGCTGTTGAACTCTGTGGCGAGTTCTGTCAATTCTGCGGGCAATCCGGCGGAAGATACTCGGTGGCCCAACGATTGAGTTCCCACCGAAGCGGCCAGTCGATGGAATCTGTGCAGAGGCGATAAGCCAGTTTTGGTGATGAGCCAACTCCCCAACGCTACGATCAACAGAAGCAAGGGCAATCCTGCCATGGTCGACTTGATGAAATCGCGGAGCAACTGCGCGTCGCGAGAGCGGTCCAGAGACAAATAGAACCGGATTTCCTGACCATTGCGCAATTGGCTTGTGCCCTTGAAGGAATCCAACCTTGAACCAGTCGATGAGTACCAGGGATGCATTGCGTTGGAATTGTCCTGGACGTCTTTCAAAACAGCCAATGACTGGTCTGCCAAAGGGGAGAAGCTGGCCACGACTTGGGCGGTGTCTGTCCTCATCAAAGCAAGATGAAGATCCCCATGGCCAGTAAGCAGATCTCCAAACCGGTGATTTTCTGGCCCGATGTCTCCAACCGATGACACCTCAGACAACGCGTGCAACACCAAATCCCGTTTTCCCTCCAATTCAACAAGGGATCGGGTGTCCAATTGCGTTGACAAGGCAATACAGCCGACCACAATGGCTCCACTGGCAGTGATCAGGCCGAATAATGCCGAGGCAAGTGCTGTCCTTGTCGCAAGCGACATTAGTGCCGTTGGCCGGGAAAATCTAAACTGGTTCACCGCATCACTCCTTTGCGCGGCGCTCCATCACGTACCCGACACCTCTTACCGTGTGAATCAATTTTTCTTCGAATGGGTCATCGATCTTTGCTCTCAGCCTTCGCATCGCAACCTCCACCACGTTAGTGTCGGAATCAAAGTGAATATCCCAGACTAGAGAAGCGATTTGGGTGCGTGAGAGAACTTCGCCAGTCCTTTGCGCCAAGAGGCTCAGCAAGGCGAACTCTTTCGCGGAAAGATCGATCCGTTGACCAGCGCGCGTGGCACGGTGCCGTACAGCGTCAATTTCAAGATCGGTGACCCGCAAGGTTTGAGCAGTCGCCTGTGATTGACCACGCTTGAGCAAGGCACGCACGCGGGCCAGCAACTCTGGAAACTGAAACGGCTTCACAAGGTAATCGTCGGCGCCCATGTCGAACCCCCTCACTTTGTCATCGACATTCTCTCGGGCGGTCAGCATCAGCACGGGTATTTGCTTGAACGTGCGTAGCGCCGACAGCACGGCGAAGCCATCGATGCCGGGAAGCATCACATCCAGGATCACCAAATCGTGGTCCCCGCCGGCAGCCGCGTGCAAGCCATCGGTACCATTGTGGGCTACCTCGACTGCGTAGCTACTCTCCGTTAGCCCCTGACGTAAATACTCCGCGGCCCGTGGTTCATCTTCGATCACCAGAATTTTCAATTGACCTCCGTAATCGTTGGCACAGGTGGGGTCTAAGCCGCATGTGGGTCATTTTGGCGCATGTCCCGGTCTTGAGGTTTGGCCCGGGGCGAACATCTCAAATCTGTAATGTGCAAGTCATCCCGTTGTGCGCGGTGCATTTCTACATTCACTACCAGTGACGCAGAGACCGCGTTACAGGCCCCGCAAACATGCTGGGTTTTCGTAAACATCCAGAGGATTTCAAAATGAACTTTCGTACAGCAATCGTGTCTTTCGCCCTTCTCGCCCCGGCTTTGTCCGCTTTTGCCGTGGACCAGACCGACGTCGAGAAGTCGGTGCGACTCAAGGACGGTAGCACCGTGCACCAGTTCAAGGACGGCAAGATGGCGATGGAGAGCAAGTTCGGCCGCGCGTACCGGATGAAGGAAGGTGAGACCATGCAAGCAGCTGACGGCAGCACTATCACGATGCGTGGTGACGAAGTCGCGCGCCTTTCCAGCGCCCTTCAAGCCCACTACGGCGGTGGGAACAAGTAAACTGACGCTATTTGCGCACTGACCCTACGTCTCGCTAAAATCCTGTAGACATGCGACTCTTCCCGTCCTTCTTGCTGTGGCTCATGATGCTAGCGATTCCTGTGCAAGGGTTCGCTGCGGCATCGATGCTGTACTGCGGGATGGGAGCACAGCATCACCCCATGCAGACTCAAGTGATGTCAGAGTCTCATCACGGCGTTCAATCGGCAGTTGCCCTGGACCACAGTGCTGGTGCCATGGATGACAAGGACTTGATGGTGGTTAACTGGGAAGTTGACCAGCCCTATCACACGTCAACCAAATTGCCTGATGCCACACACAAATGCGGCATCTGCGCGGCATGCTGCAATCTCATCGGCATTGCAGAAATTCCCTCACTGATGGCGTCCGCCATTATTCCCCCCGCGCAGTATTTGGAGCCCTTGGCTCCGTCCTACGCCGCGCCGTCACGCCTCCTCGAGAGACCACCCCGTTCCTGACGCGCCCTGCCGCCGCTCAAGCCTGATGGCCTGAGCGGGTTGGGGTGCCTTTTCATTGCCCGCCTTAAAGCGTCCCCTTGTGGGTTGCTTTATGTGCGCCGTTCCATGAATTGCAAGGAATTCCATGATTAATCCTTTCTTGGCCGCCGGCATGGTGCTGTGCGCTGCTGTTCCCGTCAGCGTTGGAGCGCAAAACACGCCTCCTTCTACCCTTCCCGCTTCCCAAGCAAAGGCGGCAACGCCTGACTCCTACCGTTCCGCTTTCGAGGGCTACAGGCCCTACACCGAAGAATCCGTCGGCGATTGGAAGGCCATCAACGCGACGACCGCCAAGATTGGCGGATGGCGTGTGTACGCCAAGGAGGCCCGGGAACCCCACATTCCCAATGCCAACGTCGACCCAGGCAAGGGCATTGCGCCCGCTGAACCCGCCAAACCTTGACTGGATCACCATGAAAAGCTTTTTTAAGTTGGGTACGGTCGCGATGGCGACCTTTGTCCTGGCCGGGTGCGCTTCGGTTAACTTCGACCAGACCCTCGCTGATACAAGTAGCAGCGTGGGAACCTTTACCGGCGGCAAG
Source organism: Paracidovorax konjaci (assembly GCF_900112675.1). Lineage (GTDB taxonomy): Bacteria > Pseudomonadota > Gammaproteobacteria > Burkholderiales > Burkholderiaceae_C > Paracidovorax > Paracidovorax konjaci. The sequence goes on from NZ_FOMQ01000004.1 coordinate 93,101, forward strand.
CTTGAGCTGAGCCGCACTGAACAGCAGGCGCTGGCGCGGAACAAACTTACAGCGGACCTGCTGGCGCAGCCACTCGGGATGAACGAAGCGGTTCAGCTGTCGTTGGCCAACAGTCCATCGTTGCAAGCCTTGCTGGCTCAAAGCTGGGCTGAAATGGCGCAGGCTGAACAGTCTGGCAGGTTGGCAAATCCTGTGTTTACTTTTGAGCGCATGCGCTTCGTTGACGAACTGGAGATCGGTCGGCTGTTGTCGTTCGGTTTATTGGATCTCCTGACGCTCCCGCGACGCCAGGCCATCGCGCAGGGTCAGGTCGCACTAGCGAAGATTCAGCTTAGCGCGTCCGTGGTCGAACAGGTCACTCAGGTACGTCAAGCCTGGGTGCGCGCGGTTGCTGCTCAGCAAACGCTGCAATACTCGCAACAAGTGAATGCGGCGGCGCAAGCGGGAGCCGAACTGGCACGCCGAATGCAGCAGGCGGGCAATTTCAACAAGCTTCAGCGTGCTAAGGAACAGAGTTTCTACGCCGATGCGGTGGCGCAACTGGCCTCTGCTCAACACGCGGCGACCGCGGCGCGGGAAGAACTTGTAAGGCAGTTGGGCTTGACCGATGCACAGGTCGAGCAGCTGAAACTGCCTGAGCGGTTGCCCGACCTCCCAAAGTCGCCGATTCAAAGCAGTGTTCTTACTGCTAGCGCGAAAGAGCAGCGTCTGGATGTACAACTGGCTAAACATCAGTTGGATGTCGCCGGAAAATCGCAGGGGCTGAACCTTCTTACCAGCTTACTGGACGTCGAACTCGGCATCCGCCGCGACACGGTGTTCGACAACGGTGCTGGGAGCTCAGCTAACCGCAAGGGTTACGAGTTGGACGTGCGCCTGCCTATTTTCGACTGGGGAACGTCGCAGCGTGCGGCCATGAACGCGCAATCGCTCGCCGCGGCCAACCGATATGAGAGCACCGTGCGCGGCGCCTCCTCCCAGCTGCGCGAGAGCTACTCAGCCTACCGCACCGCCTATGACGTCGCACGTCATTACCGCGATGAGATCGTTCCTCTGCGCAAGACCATGGGTGAGGAAACCATGCTTCGATACAACGGCATGCTCATCGGCGTTTTCGAGTTGCTGGCCGACACCCGAGAGCAGATCTCTAGCGTTTCCGCAGCGATTAACGCCTATCAACAGTTCTGGCTTGCGGATGCCGCCCTTGCCGCGTCAGTGACCGGAAAGCCCACCTCTGCGGGCGCGATGTCGGTCTCGAGCGCCGTGACTGCTGGCGCCGAAGGCGGCCACTAAGCCGACCTCCAACAAATACGGAAAACATATGACGAACAGAAGAAATTTCCTGACCGGCGCCGGCGCCATTACCACAGCGGTGGCCGCCGCATCCGTCAGCCGCGTCGCTATGGCGGCACTGCCCGAGCCGGTGTTGCAGACGAAGCCCGACACCATGGATCCCTTGGTTCCCAACACTGGACGTCCCTACAACCCTGTGGTCACGCTCAACGGTTGGACGCTGCCTTGGCGGATGAACAATGGTGTCAAGGAATTCCACTTGGTGGCTGAACCCGTGGTGCGAGAGATGGCGCCAGGCTTCAAAGCCCACCTGTGGGGCTACAACGGCCAGTCTCCCGGACCAACCATCGAGGTGGTCGAAGGCGACCGGGTGCGCATCTTCGTGACCAACAAGCTGCCCGAGCACACCAGCGTGCACTGGCACGGCCAGCGTCTCCCTAATGGGATGGATGGTGTCTCTGGCCTGAACCAACCGGCGATTCCATCAGGCAAAACCTTCGTCTACGAATTCGTAGCTCGTCGCCCAGGCACCTTCATGTATCACCCGCATGCCGACGAGATGACGCAGATGGCGATGGGCATGATGGGTTTCTGGATCACGCATCCAAAGACAAAGCATCCACTCATCGACGAGGTCAACCGCGATTTCGTGTTCTTGCTGAACGCCTACGACATCGACCCCGGTGCGTATACGCCCAAGATCATGACCATGCTCGACTTCAACCTGTGGAGCTGGAACAGCCGTGTGTTCCCGGGCATCGATCCATTGGTAGTCCGCAAGAACGACAAGGTACGCATCCGTATTGGCAACCTGACGATGACGAACCACCCGATCCACCTGCATGGTCACGAGTTTCTGGTGACCGGTACCGATGGTGGGCCGACACCGAAATCGACACGCTGGTATGAAGTCACCACCGACGTGGCGGTTGGCCAAATGCGGCAGATCGAGTTCCTTGCCGACGAGGAAGGCGACTGGGCGTTCCACTGTCACAAGAGCCACCACACCATGAACGCCATGGGTCACGAGGTGCCGACCATGATTGGGGTGGACCACCGAAAAGTCGCACGCGACATCACCAATGTGATCCCCGACTACATGGTGATGGGTGAGCGCGGCATGGCTGACATGGCGGAGATGGAAATGCCTCTGCCTGACAACACCGCGCCCATGATGACCGGAACCGGCCCCTTCGGTTCCGTTGAGATGGGCGGCATGTTTTCCGTTGTCAAGGTCCGAAAAGACCAGAAAGCCGGTGATTACAAGGATCCTGGTTGGTACAAGCACCCACCCGGAGAGATCGCCTACGAATGGACGGGCACCTTGCCAAACCCCGCCCGCTTTGCCTCGGAAGGAGGTAAGTCCATGCCGGTACAGAACATGCCGGCCAAAGAAGTTGAAGTCCAGGTGCGCAAGCCCATGGGCAACATGAAGCACTGAGTCAGTTTTTTACACCAACAGAAAGGTTATTTTTATGAAAACACGTCACCTCCTCATCGCAGTTCCAGCCATCCTTTTTGGGATGAGCGCCATGGCTTCCGGTAACCACGCAGGCGGCCACGGCGATGATGCAATCGGCAAACCAGGCGTCGCATCCAAAGTGACCCGTACCGTCACCGTCGACATGACCGACGACATGAAGTTTCATTCTTCGCTCATCGACGTGAAGCAAGGCGAGACCATCAAGTTCATCGCCAAGAACTCTGGCAAGGTCAAGCACGAAATGGTGCTGGGAACAGAAAAAGACTTGAAGGACCACTACGAGGTCATGAAGAAAAACCCAGAAATGGAACATGCGGACGCCAACATGGTCACCGTGGCGCCTGGCAAAACCGGGGAAATCATTTGGCAATTCACCAAGTCTGGCAAAGTTGATTTTGCCTGCTTGCAGCCTGGTCATTACGACGCCGGCATGAAGGGCTTGGTCAACGTCTCCAAAAAGTAGGTCACCAGCGTCGGCACCTTTCCTTTGCCACCAGCAGACTGGGTGCCGCCTTTGTTTCTGTCAATTCGTCACATGACAATTTTTAAGGAAAAATCATTATGAAAAAGCTCAACACGTTGTTGGTCCTTGTTGCAGCTCTGGCTGCCTCAGTTCAAGCATTTGCCGCCACGCCAACGGGAGCGCCCATGGTGATGGCCGAAGGCGCCGCCGCAGGTGACATGGTCGATGGCGAAGTTCGCAAGGTCGACATGGAGGCCAAGAAAATCACCATCAAACACGGTGACATCAAGAACCTGGACATGCCTGGTATGACCATGGTGTTCCAGGTGAAGGATCCGGCCATGCTCGACAAGGTCAAGGCCGGCGACAAGGTCAAGTTCAAGGCTGAAAAGGCCGGTGGTGCGATCGTGGTGACCGAGATCGCTCCTACGAAGTAATACATCGGCGTACGCTGCGGACGAATTCTCGTCCGAGCTGCTCCAAATGCGGCAGCGACTTGCCCTTTCAGGCGGGTCGCTTTTGTCTTTTCCAACTCCAAGGGCAATATGGACCATCAACACCATGAGCACAGCACCAGCCCGTCGAAGACAAGGGCCGAAGCCAATCCCGTTAAAACTGGAGCCACCACCGTTGACATGCCTACTTTGAAGGATCCGGTGTGCGGCATGGCAGTGACGGATCAGTCGCCTCATCGGCTCGAACACGGAGGGCTAAGCTACTTTTTCTGCAGCGCCCGGTGCCAGACCAAGTTTGCCTCTGAGCCTGAGCGTTACTTGAAATCGTCCCCCTCCGAGGCTTCGCCTCCAGTGCGCCATACCGAGCAGGCAGGCAAGGTCTATACCTGCCCCATGCATCCAGAGATTCGCCAGAACCATCCCGGCAATTGCCCCAAATGCGGCATGGCACTGGAGCCGGAAATGCCAACGCTTGATGATGACGAAAATCCAGAACTGAGGGACTTTACAAGACGGTTCTGGTGGACCCTTCCCCTGACGGTTGTAGTGACAGTTTTGGCCATGTTCGGACATCAGCTTGGGCTTTTGGACATGGCAACACAAAGCTGGGTTGAGCTTTGTTTTTCTCTTCCCATCGTTCTATGGGCGGGTTGGCCGTTCTTTGTGCGGGGCTGGGAGTCGGTGGTCAATCGCAGTCCCAACATGTGGACCTTAATCAGTCTGGGCACCTGCGCCGCGTTCATCTATAGCGTCATTGCCACGGTCAAACCTGCTGTATTCCCGACCAGTTTCGTGTCCATGGGGAGGGTGGCGGTCTACTTCGAAGCCGCGGCCGTAATTATTTCCTTGACGCTGCTGGGGCAAATTCTTGAGCTCAAGGCACGTTCGCAGACCTCAGCAGCGATCAAATCCTTGTTAGGCCTAGCACCTAAAACAGCCCGGCGCATTGCTTTGGACGGCACCGAAGAGGATGTGCCTTTGACGCATGTTCACGAGGCCGACTTGCTCAGAGTTCGGCCCGGCGAAAAAGTGCCGGTGGATGGCGTGGTGATCGAAGGTAGCAGTGCCGTCGACGAATCCATGCTCACCGGCGAGCCCTTGCCTGTGACAAAACGGCCGGGAGACAAACTCATCGGTGCCACCATGAACACGTCGGGTGCACTCGTCATGCGTGCTGAGCACGTAGGGGCATCCAGTGTCCTTGCCCAAATCGTCCAATTGGTCGCGCAAGCCCAACGATCCAGGGCGCCAATGCAGCGCATGGCGGATCATGTCGCCGGCTACTTTGTTATGGCCGTTGTCGCTGCTGCATTGTTGACCTTAGTGCTTTGGGGTTGGCTTGGACCACAGCCAAGTTGGGTCTACGGACTCATCAACGCGGTTTCCGTTCTCATCATCGCCTGCCCTTGCGCACTGGGCTTGGCCACGCCCATGTCCATCATGGTGGCCACAGGTAGAGGGGCTACGCAGGGTGTTTTATTCAGGGACGCTGCAGCGATCGAGAATTTGCGCAAGGTCGATGTTTTGATCGTGGATAAGACAGGGACTTTGACCGAAGGCCGGCCAACGTTCAATAGAGCCATTCCCGCAGAAGGCATCACCGAACAAGAGGTTCTAAGGCTGGCTGCCAGCCTAGACCAGGGAAGTGAACATCCCTTGGCGCAAGCGATGGTCAACGCTGCGCATCAACAAGGTTTGACGCTTGCAATCGTTGACTCCTTCGATTCGATCACCGGCATCGGAGTACACGGCTTGGTCGAATCGCGAACCTTGCTTCTTGGGAACGCAGCACTGATGGCTCAAGAGGGTGTTGCCATCGATCCCAGCGTGACTGCGAGCGCTGAGGCATTGCGTGCTGAGGGCGCCAGCGTCATGCTGCTTGCAGCCAACGGCAAGTTCACGGGTTTGCTCGCTGTGTCCGATCCGATCAAAGCGAGCACCAAAGAGGCGCTTGAAGCGTTGCGCGCTGCAGGTATTCGAATTGTCATGGCCACTGGGGATGGGGTCACGACGGCCCGGGCGGTGGGAAAAACACTTGGTATTGACGAGGTTCACGGCGAGGTCAAGCCGGCTGACAAACTAGAGTTGGTGCGAAGCCTGCAGGCGCAGGGGTGCATTGTCGCCATGGCCGGTGACGGCATCAACGATGCCCCCGCGTTGGCGAAGGCGGATGTGGGTATCGCCATGGGGACTGGCACTGATGTCGCAATGAACAGCGCGCAGGTGACACTTGTGAAAGGAGACCTACGTGGTATCGCCACCGCCCGCGACTTGTCGGAATCAACCGTCGCGAACATGAAGCAGAACTTAGGCTTCGCGTTTGTTTACAACGCTTTGGGGATCCCTCTTGCAGCTGGTCTGCTTTATCCCATCACCGGTTGGCTTTTGTCACCCATGATCGCGGCTTTGGCCATGAGCCTAAGCTCCGCCTCCGTGATCGCCAATGCCTTGCGATTGCGCCACACCAAATGACTTTCCTCAAAGATCGCTCGTGTTTTGCCTGGTTTCGACGCTGGGTCATCTCTGCCGTTGTCATCGCGGCCATGACGTCAGAGGTCCATGCGGCCCCCAACCAGGTGTACCTCGACGAAATGACATGGACCGAAGCCCGGGATGCCGTGCAATCCGGCGCAACCACTGTCATTGTCCCGGTCGGCGGCACCGAGCAGAGCGGCCCTCACATGGCGCTTGGCAAGCACAACGTCAGGGTGCACGTTCTGGCGGGCCAGATCGCGCAGAAACTTGGGAACACCTTGGTTGCTCCTGTTGTCGCCTACGTGCCGGAAGGCATCATCGGTTCGCATTCCGGACACATGAGGTTCACAGGCACCATCTCGATTCCCCCGGATGCCTTCACGGCCATGCTTTCCGGTGCTGCCCGCAGCCTCAAGCAACATGGTTTCTTGGATATCGTGTTCATTGGTGATCATGGCGGCTATCAGAGCCTGCTTCAACAGACAGCAGACCGCCTAAACCGTGAATGGATCGGCTTGAAGAGCCGTGCCTACTACGTGGCGGACTACTACCGGGCAGCAGACAACGGCTTCGCGCAGGCATTGCGTGCCAAGGGTTATACAAGCTCTCAAATTGGGACACATGCTGGACTCGCGGACACGTCGCTGACGCTCGCCGTCGATCCGAATCTTGTCAGGATGGACAAACTTAGCGGCGCCTCGACTCCCGAGTCTGTCACCGGGATTTCAGGAGACCCCAAGGCATCGAGCGCGGTCATCGGGAAAATTGGAACGGAGCTGATCATTGAGTCGACCGTCAGGGCCATTCGGGAAGCCGTCGATCGACGACGGTAAATCATCCATTGAAATTTAGGAATACGATGAAATACCTCAAATCATCGGCACTGCCAGCCTTCGCTCTTTCTGTACTCTCTGCCGTATCCGTGGGGACCGGTCACGCACAAACTACCAAAGAAGGCATGCCTGAAAATCGAGCCATGCCTGCGACGAAAGATCGTCCTAACGTCTACAGCGGGACCACTGCGGAGCGACTTTCTCCTGCCGTCACTGGCGCTCTGAACCGAATCTATGTACCAAACCGCTCTGATGGCACTGTCTCGGTGATTGATCCCACCACGCTGAAGGTAGTGGACACATTGAAGGTGGGCGTGGATCCACAGCACATCGTGCCTTCGTGGGATCTCCAAACGCTTTGGGTTGCCAATAACGCCGAGGGACGATCCGACGGTAGCCTGACGCCCATCAACCCCCGCACAGGAAAAACCGGAACATCAATTCCCGTCGCTGATCCCTATAACCTCTACTGGACGGCTGATGGCCACTATGCCATCGTGGTGGCTGAAGCTTTTAAGCGGCTCGACTTTCGGGATCCTCTCACGATGAAGCTGGCTTTCTCAATTGAAACCCCGCTGTGCGAAGGCATCAACCACGCCGACTTCTCTGCAGAGGGAGACCAGGCGGTGTTCACGTGCGAGTTCGGTGGTGCCATCACAAAGATCGACATCGGTAAACGCAAGGTCGTGCAGACCCTCAAACTCAGTGCTTACTTCGACCGCCCTCAGGTACTTGCCTTGTTGACCGATTCGGGCAAGAAGTCGAAGCAGATTCCAGACCCTCAGTACCCCACATTGAAGATCAGCACGGCACAAGGCATGCCGCAAGATATTCGAGTCTCGCCAGATGGAAAAACCCTCTTTGTTGCCGACATGGTGGCAGGTGGGCTGCACGTGGTTGACTTCGACTCATTCCGACAGATCGGGTTCATTCCTACGGGGGTCGGCGCCCACGGCCTCTACCCCAGTCGCGACGGCAAGCACCTCTATGTAGCCAACCGAGGCACCAACCGAATCCGTGGAAAGCCCGGCGGCAAAGGCAGTGTGTCGGTCGTCGACTTTGCCAAGCGCGAAGTTCTGGCAACTTGGACCGTGCCTGGTGGTGGAAGCCCGGACATGGGCAATGTGAGCGCAGACGGAAAATACCTTTGGCTATCAGGCCGTTACGACAATGTGGTGTACCGCTTCGAGACATCCAGCGGTTCGGTCGACAAGGTGAACGTCGGCAAAGAGCCCCATGGGCTGACCGTCTGGCCCCAACCCGGTCGGTACTCCCTGGGCCACACTGGGAACATGCGCTGACTAAGCAGTCAACTGATCTGCTCAGGTTGTCGGATAACCGGCTTCAGTCAGCGCCTTCACAAACGTGTTGCGATCTGCTGCTGACTGCACGCTGACCTTTTTGCTGGACAAGTCGACTTCAACCACTGCGCCGGGGTCGATCTGTTTGACGGTTTTTGTCACGTTGCCGACGCAGTGCCCGCAGCTCATGTTTTTGACTTCGAATTCGATCATGGAAACTCCTTGAATCTGGAAGGTAAAACTCTAAACCTTGCCTTTATGGGAGAGTCAACTGGCATTCCGTTCCAGATTATTTCAAGTACAAACGCTTGGTGGCAATCACGCCGTCCAACGCGTTGCTGATAGTGTCGGCAGCGAGGGCGTACTTGATAAGATGGTTCTTGAGTTCGCCTTCCGGCGTTTCCACCCTCAGGCCACCAGCTGGTGCCAGCTATTGAGCATCAGTGGGCCTTTGGCTAGAATTTTTGATAGGTGGACGCCTGTTGGAGTCACAATAACGTGCATGGTCTGCAGGAACTTTTCATTCTGACCATTTGTCGAAACCTTGCATACTTGGTCTCTATCCGCGCAACCGCATTTTTAAACATCCCATGCCGTCCCGTCGCCAGTCCCGCCTCGTCACAGTGTTCATAGCACTGATGAGCCTGCTGTTCATGCAGCTGGCAGTGGCGAGCTACGTGTGTCCGGGTGTTCAGCAAAAGATCGCGGAAATTACCGCCACGGCCGAGGCAAAAATGCCTTGTGCCGAGTCTATGTCCATTAACATGGACGATGCCCAACCCAACCTGTGCCAGGCTCATTGTCAGGCAGGGCACCAAACAGCAGACAAGTACGAACTGCCCGCGCCGTTGAACATCAGCGTGGTACCGGTCAGCTTCCTGCTGCCGGATATGGTTCCGGTGTTTGGGGGCGCACCGCTGCAGCCGCCCCACTTGAAGCGCACCACCGCGCCGCCGATCACTATTCGGCACTGCTGCTTCCGAATTTGACCCTCCAGACGACCTTGCACTGACAACCCTTCGGGTTGGGGTAGTGCTGTTGTCGTGCGCGTCTGCGTGCGCCAGGTTCCCTCCTGCGCCAGCGTACCGGGCCGACATGAGACCACCGTTTCCTTGTCTGGAGATTTCATGTTTTCTGTTCTTTTTCAGGGCGTGCCACCACGCCTTAGGCTCCGTTATTGGGCTTCGATATTCGTCCTGGGTTCAGCCATGGTGGCCCTGGATGCCTACGCCCAGCAGGCATTGAGCCTCGATCAGGCCCTGCAGCTCGCACAAGACCGTTCGCGCCAACTCGTCGCCCAAGATGCTGTCGCACGGTCCTCCCGCGAGATGGCTGTCGCCGCCGGGCAACTACCCGACCCGGTGCTCAAAGCGGGTATCAACAACCTGCCTGTCAATGGCGAAGACCGCTTCAGCGTCACGCGGGATTTCATGACCATGCGCTCGGTCGGCGTGATGCAAGAAATCACCCGCAGCGACAAACTCAGGGCCCGCTCCGCCCGCTTCAACCGAGAAGCAGAGGCCGCGGAAAGCAGCCGTGCCGTGGCCTTGACCAATCTGCGGCGGGATACTGCGATGGCCTGGCTGGACCGCTACTACCAAGAGCGCATGCTCGATGTCCTGCGAACACAGCGTTCCGAGGCCGGCCTGCAGATCGAAGCCAGCGATGCCGCTTACCGTAGTGGGCGCGGCACGCAAACCGATGTGTTTGCCGCACGCTCAGCCGTGGCACAGATAGACGACCGCATCCAGCAAACCGAGCGCCAGATCGGTACCGCCAAGATCAAGCTGGCGCGCTGGATCGGAGAGCCCGCCAGCCAGTCTCTTGCAGCTCCCCCCAGCTTGGGGCAATTAAATCTCGATCCGAGCAGCCTCGACTCGCAGTTGGTACACCATCCAGAAATCGCGCTGATGGCCAAGCAGGAAGCGGTGGCACAGGCAGACGTGGATATCGCACAAAGCAACAAGCGTCCCGATTGGAGTGTGGAGCTGATGCTGAGCCAGCGTGGATCTGCCTACTCCAATATGGTGTCGGTCAACGTCTCGATCCCGCTGCAATGGGACCAGAAGAACCGGCAGGACCGCGATGTGGCCGCCAAGCTGGCCATCGCCGAGCAGATGCGTGCCCAGCGCGAAGAAGCCACACGTGAACATGTCGCAGACACCCGCATGTGGTTGCAGCAATGGCAGAGCGACCGTGAGCGCGTGGCCCACTTCGACAGCACGCTGGTACCGCTGGCTGCCGAGCGTACCCGGGCCGCCATGGCCGCTTACCGGGGCGGCAGCGGCTCACTTACCGCCGTGCTCGAAGCCCGGCGCATGGAGATCGACACGCGCATGGACCGCCTGCGCCTGGAGATGGAGGTCGCCAGCCTTTGGGCGCAATTGGAATACCTGCTGCCTGCAGACCATCCAGCCATCTCTGAAGGTCTGACACCTTCACCAGCCATCACCACAACAACAGCGGCGGAGAAATAGCCATGACGAAACCCAAACTCCTACTGATCAGCCTGCTCTGTGCTGGTGTACTCGGCGCCGCTGGCTACGGCCTCTATGCTCTCGGGATGCACCGTGGCATGGGCGCGGCTGCCATGCCAGCGACTTCTGGCCCTGCAGCGTCTACGCCAGCGGCGGCAGCTGATGCTGGACCGCAAAGCGTGGCCCAAGGCGAGGACGCTACCCGCAGACACATCGCAGCGGGCATCAAGGCCGGGGATATCGATCCCAGCACCGGCAAGAAGATCCTCTACTACCACGACCCCATGGTGCCGGGTAACAAGTTCGACAAGCCTGCCAAGTCACCCTTCATGGACATGATGTTGGTGCCCGTCTATGCCGACGGCGACAGTGATGGCAGCAAGGTCACCGTGAGTTCGCGCATCCAGCAGAATCTGGGCGTACGGACCGCGGAAGTAACGCAGGGTACGCTATCGCCCCAACTATCCGCGGTCGGCAACATTGCTTTCAACGAGCGCGACCAAGCTTTTGTACAGGCCCGTGCCACGGGCTATATCGAACGCCTGTACGTGCGCGCCACGCTGGACCGTGTCAGCAAAGGCCAGCCGCTGGCCGAACTTTATGTGCCGGACTGGATTGCTGCGCAGGAAGAATTTCTGTCGGTGCGGCGCATGCAGGGGACGGATTTGGCCAGCCTGGTCGATGCTGCACGCCAGCGCATGCGCCAGGTCGGCATGAACGAAGAACTGATCCGCTTGGTCGAGAGTAGCGGCAAGACCCAGCCACGGAGCACCCTCGTCGCACCCATAGCTGGGGTCGTGGTGGAGTTGATGGCCCGCGAAGGCATGACCGTGATGCCCGGTGCAACGCTGTTCCGCATCAATGGCTTGTCGTCGGTCTGGGCCAACGCCGAAGTACCCGAAGGCCAGGTCGCATTGATCCGTCCTGGCACCAAGGTCCAGGCCAGCAGCGCGGCCTCACCTGGCACCGCTCTGCATGGCACGGTGCAGGCTCTAGTGCCGGAAGTGAATATGGCAACGCGGACTCTCAAAGCTCGGGTGGAGTTGCCCAACCCCGGCAATCTCCTGGTGCCCGGCATGTTCGTCAACATGCAGTTCATGGACACGCGGCCGGAGAAATCGCTGCTGATTCCAACCGAAGCGGTGATCCAGACCGGTAAGCGCGTCGTGGTCATGCTGGCCGAAGACAAGGGCAAGTTCCGTCCTGTTGAGGTGGAAACCGGTATCGAGAGCGACGGACAAACCGAGATCAAGCGTGGCCTGCAAGCCGGGCAGCGTGTGGTGGTCTCATCCCAGTTCCTGATCGACTCGGAAGCCAGCCTCAAAGGCATAGAAGCACGTCTGAACGATGCCCCTCAGCCCAGGGCGGCCAACACGGCCCCCCGCCACGAGGGTGAAGCCAAGATTGAAGCCATAGGCAAAGACGCCATCACGCTGTCGCATGGCCCGATCGCCTCGCTCAAATGGGGTGCCATGACCATGGATTTCAAGCTACCCGCCAGTGGCAGGCCACGCAATCTGGAGTCCGGCGACCGAGTCAGCTTTGAGTTCTACATAGACGCGGAGGGCTTGCCACAACTCACCCGTATCACTTCCATGGCTCCTGACCCACAGGCTGCACCCGCCAAAATGCCAGGAAACAAGCCATGATCGCCAAATTCATTCGGTGGTCCATCGCCAACCGGTTCCTGGTACTGCTGGCAACGGTGATGTTGTGCGCTTGGGGTGTCTACTCAGTCGTCCGTACACCGCTGGACGCACTGCCTGACCTGTCGGACGTACAGGTCATCATCCGCACCACCTATCCGGGCCAGGCTCCGCGCATTGTCGAAAACCAGATCACCTACCCGCTGACGACCACCATGCTGTCGGTACCGGGGGCCAAGACGGTGCGAGGCTATTCCTTCTTTGGCGACAGCTTCGTTTACGTGCTGTTCGAGGATGGCACCGACTTGTACTGGGCGCGGTCACGGGTGCTGGAGTACCTGAACCAGGTGCAGTCGCGCCTGCCGGCTGCGGCCAAGGCGTCCATCGGACCCGATGCCACCGGTGTGGGCTGGATTTACCAGTACGCACTGGTGGACCACAGCGGTACCCAGGACGCCTCGCAATTGCGTGCCCTGCAAGACTGGTTCCTCAAGTTCGAGCTGAAAACCATCCCCAACGTGGCCGAGGTGGCCTCGATCGGCGGCATGGTACGCCAATACCAGATCGTGCTCGACCCAAACAAGCTGGCGGCCTACGGCATCCCGCACACCAAGGTGGTCGAAGCCATACAGAAAGCCAACCAGGAAACTGGCGGCTCGGTGCTGGAGTTGGGCGAGGCCGAGTACATGGTGCGCGCCTCGGGCTATCTGCAAGGCCTGGACGATTTCCGCAAGGTACCCTTGATGACCACCCCTGCGGGTGTATCGGTACGCCTGGGCGACGTAGCCCGCATCCAGCTTGGCCCGGAAATGCGCCGTGGCATCGGTGAACTCGACGGCGACGGCGAGGCCGCAGGCGGCGTGATCGTGATGCGCTCCGGCAAGAATGCGCTGGAAACCATCGCTGCGGTGAAGGAAAAGCTCAAGACCTTGCAGTCCAGCCTGCCCAAGGGGGTGGAGATCGTGCCCGTCTACGACCGCTCCAACCTGATTGAGCGTGCCGTGGACAACCTGACGCACAAGCTGCTGGAGGAATTCATTGTCGTCGCGGTGGTGTGCTTCATCTTCCTGTTCCACCTGCGCTCCGCTCTGGTGGCCATCGTCTCGCTGCCGTTGGGCATTCTGGCGGCGTTCATCGTCATGCACTACCAGGGCGTGAATGCCAACATCATGTCGCTTGGAGGGATTGCTATCGCCATCGGAGCGATGGTCGATGCAGCAGTGGTGATGATCGAGAACGCGCACAAGCATCTGGAGCAATGGGGCCATGCGCATCCTGGGGATACCCTGCAAGGAGAAGCCCGCTGGCGCGTGATCGGCGATTCGGCCGCCGAGGTGGGGCCGGCGCTGTTCTTCTCGCTGCTGATCATCACCCTGTCGTTCATCCCCGTGTTCACGTTGGAGGCACAGGAAGGCCGCCTTTTTTCACCGCTTGCGTTCACCAAGACCTATGCGATGGCGGCAGCTGCAGGCCTGTCGGTGACCTTGATCCCGGTGCTGATGGGCTACCTGATTCGCGGCCGCATTCCCGACGAAAAGAACAACCCGCTGAATCGCTTCCTCATCGCGGTATACCGCCCCTTGCTCAATGCGGTGCTGCGCGCACCCAAGATGACCCTGGTGGTTGCCGGCGTGCTGCTGGTATTGAGCCTGTGGCCTCTGCAACATATCGGTGGGGAGTTCATGCCGCGCCTGGATGAAGGTGACTTGCTCTACATGCCGTCCGCTCTACCGGGACTTTCAACGGGCAAGGCCAGTGAGCTGTTGCAGCAGACCGATCGCCTGATCAAGACCGTGCCCGAAGTGGCCAGCGTCTACGGTAAGGCCGGACGGGCCGAGACCGCGACCGACTCCGCCCCCATGGAGATGTTCGAGACCACGATCCAGTTCAAGCCTAAAGACCAGTGGCGTCCTGGCATGACGCAAGACAAGCTGGTGGAGGAACTGGACAGGATCGTCAAAGTGCCGGGTCTCGCCAATATCTGGGTACCGCCGATCCGCAACCGCATCGACATGCTGGCCACCGGCATCAAGAGCCCGGTGGGAGTCAAGGTGGCGGGAACTGACCTGGCCGAGATCGACCGCATCGCTGGCGAGATCGAGCGTGCGGTGAAAGACGTGCCCGGTGTGAGCAGCGCCCTGGCCGAACGCTTGACCGGTGGGCGCTATGTGGACATCAACATCCGCCGCGAAGAAGCTGCACGCTTCGGCCTGAACATTGCCGATGTGCAGTCGGTGATCTCATCGGCGGTGGGGGGCGAGAACATCGGCGAGACAGTTGAGGGCCTGCAACGCTTTCCCATCAACTTGCGCTATCCCCGTGAAATCCGGGATTCGCTGGAAAAGCTGCGCGTACTACCCATTGTCACGGAACGCGGTCAGCGTCTGGTTCTGTCGGATATTGCAGATATCCGCATCACCGATGGCCCGCCCATGCTGCGCAGTGAGAACGCCCGTCTGTCCGGCTGGGTCTATGTGGACATCCGTGGGCGTGACCTGCGCTCGGCGGTGCAGGACATGCAGAAGGCGGTTGCGCAACAGGTCAAGCTACCACCCGGCTACTCCGTGTCCTGGTCGGGCCAGTTCGAGTATCTGGAGCGCGCCACGGCCAAGCTCAAGGTGGTGGTGCCCTTCACGCTGCTCATCATCTTCGTGTTGCTATACCTGACGTTTGCCAGTTTTGGCGAAGCGGTGCTGATCATGGCGGCATTGCCGTTTGCGCTGGTCGGGGGCATCTGGCTGCTCTACCTGCTGAACTACAACCTGTCGATTGCCGGTGCGGTGGGCTTCATCGCCCTGGCCGGAGTGTCAGCCGAGTTCGGGGTGATCATGCTGCTGTACCTGAAGAATGCCTGGCATGAACGGCTGGACCAGGGCAAGACCAGTGAAGCCGACTTGCTCGATGCGATACGCGAAGGCGCGGTACTGCGGGTACGCCCCAAAGCCATGACGGTGGCGGTCATCCTTGCGGGCCTGTTTCCGATCATGTGGGGTACCGGTACTGGCTCCGAAGTCATGCAGCGCATCGCCGCACCGATGGTGGGCGGGATGATCACCGCCCCCTTGCTGTCGATGTTCGTGATTCCGGCCGCCTATCTGCTGATGCGCAGGCCACGTCAACCCAAGACCAGCACCGCTGCACAACCTGGTAGCCCGCGCTCTGGAGCAGGTAATCCAGCCAACGTCCTTTGAAACCCTTTCCCTTAACCACTCTGAACGGAGAATCCCATGAAGAAAATCACCACCCTAATCCTGGCCGCCACGTTGTCGGCTTCTGCCGCATTCGCGCAGCAGAAGATGGACAGTATGAAAACTATGGACATGGCCAAGAAGCCAGCCGCCGAAGCCTCGATGGATCAAAAAACCCATAAGGCAGTAGGCGTGGTCAAGAAGGTCGATCCCAAGGCAGGTGTTGTCACGTTGGCCCACGAGGCCGTCAACAGCCTGAACTGGCCGCCGATGACCATGGGTTTCATGGTTAAGGACAAGATGCTATTGGACAAACTTGCCGTAGGCAAAAAGGTGGATTTTGAGTTCGTGCAGGACGCCAGCGGATATGTCGTCACTGCGGTGAAATAGTCGCTTGGCCACCTCTCTATAGAATCAAACGATGTTTCGCTCTTGGCGCCCTATAGTTCTAACGCTCATGCTGGCGTGGCAAGTCTGTGCCATGTTCACTGCAATAGCGGTGGGCGCTAATTCCTTGGAGCATCTGATGCAGCATGGTGGTGGTTTACAGCACCACCACCATGCTGGTCATGTTTTGCACACCAGCCAGTCCGATGAATCGACCATCCATGTGCACACCGATGGCAGTTCTAGTTCTATAGGACTGATAGCAACCGCTTGGGCACCTCTCATCAAGGTCGTATTTCCTCCTCCTCTGGTGTTCGAGTCCAGCTTAATCCCATCTCCTTGCCTAGACAGCCCTTTGCGGCCGCCCCAGCGCATAGCCTAAGTTCGTTGCGAGCGCTGCTTCAACGCTTGCCAACACGTTTTCTTCCAAGTTAGCCCATCCGCGCGGGGTCTCCTGCGCCGTGTGACTTTGGTCGTTTCTGGTTTCTGTCTTCACAGGCCATGCCCCGCGTGCCAAACCAACAACCGTGATCACATGTTTGGTGCTGACGTTTGCTTTCACATGCTTGACCTTTTAGGAGTCGCATGAAACTCAAACAATTTATTAACAGGTTTGTTTCTCTATTAATAGCTTGGGTCATATTGCTGCTTGTTTTTGGCCTAATTGATAATCTTTTTCAAACCCGAATTCAATTGAACATGACCGTTTGGCTATGGTCTGGTTTGATTGTAATGATTATCAAAAAACTTCCCGCACCTTTACCAAGCTCGCAAGAACCTGATATTCCTGGAGCATTCAAACTCCTTTGGTGGACCACTTGGTGGCCATTCTTCTTGGTAAGAGGTAGATGATCTAAGTGGTAATTTTTTGATGAAATTTTTTGCGTGCCACCATGGCAGCATGCAAATACTGGTTTGTTCATCAATTAATCTGAACCGTATTTATTTACCTTTATCAACAGACATCCAATTTTTTGCATATTAAAGGACCTAAAAAATGATGGTTATTATTGGTTACGTTGTATCCATGGGATGCATTTTTGGCGTATACATATTTCACGGTGGAAATATATCTGTTATTTTAAAAGCATTACCTTTTGAACTCATAACGATTTTCGGAGGTGCTCTTGGTGCATTCGCTGTAAATAATCAACCCGAAGTGCTCAAGGCAACCATAAAGTTGATACCTCAGGCGCTCAAAGGCTCCAAATACACCAAAACACGTTATCTGGAGCTGCTCTCTCTGATGTATGACGTCTTGCAAAAGGCCCGTAAAGAGGGGCTGATGGCAATTGAGGGAGACGTAGAGTCGCCACACGAGTCCGAGCTTTTTAAGAAATATCCGGTTGTCGGCAGTGACCACCACGTGGTGGAATTTATGACCGACTACTTGCGGATGATGGTGTCCGGCAACCTCAACGCCCATGAGATCGAGTCCCTGATGGACAGCGAAATCGACACCCACCATGCCGAAGCGCACGCCCCTATTGCAGCTATTGCCCGTTTGGCTGGTGCATTACCCGCGTTCGGGATCGTGGCCGCGGTGTTGGGGGTGGTCAACACGATGGGCTCGGTTGGGCAGCCACCGGCTGTACTGGGAGGCATGATCGCTTCCGCACTGGTTGGAACCTTTCTGGGCATCTTGTTGGCGTACGGAGTCGTTGAACCGCTTGGGGGTTTGTTGGAGCAGAAGTCTGAAGATGCAGGTAAAGAGTTGCAATGCATCAAGTCCACGCTTCTGGCCAGCATGCAAGGCTATAACCCGTCCACCGCGATTGAGTTTGGCCGGAAAGTGCTGTTTTCACAGCACCGCCCGAGCTTTTCGGAACTGGAGGCGCAAGTCCGAGGAAAAAAATAGAAGCGGTGCGTCCCGGCGAGTAGTCGCCCCGGCGATGCACAAATACGCGGCTAGGGCCAGTCACCCAAGATGGGTATGGCGCTCTTGCCTTGTATCGGCCTCCATCGTCGTCAACCCCTGCAAGATGCCACAGGCATCCACTGCCTGCTCGCCTTCGCAACGCTTCCGCAGCACGGCCAGCTGCTGCTTGAGCTGCGTTAATTCCCGGATCCGCTCATCGACGTGGGCAATGTGCTGGTCAAACACCGTATTGATCGCGCCACAGCCGTCCGCGGGCCGGTCCGCAAGGGCCAACAGCGTGTGGATTTCTTCCTGGCTCATGTCCAGCGCTCGACAGTTGCGAATGAAGCGAAGCCGGTCGACATGCTCTGGACCGTAGACTCTGAAATTGCCTGCCGTACGTCCGGGGGTCAGTAGCAAGCCTTCTTTCTCGTAATAACGGATCGTCTCGACAGAACACTGCGCCACTTGGGCCAATTCACCGATTTTCATAAGGTTTTCCCAAAAATGCGTTGACTCTATAGTAACTAGAGGTTGTGTAATCGAATGAATTTCAGGAACACGCCATGTCAGTACACGCCAAGCACGATCACGATCACGATCACGATCACGATCATGCCAAACACGACCATACAGCGCACGATCATGCCCATGACCATGCGAAACATGACCACAGCAAGTCGGCTTGCTGCACCCCAGCTCCTGTAGCGGTGCACAACCATGGTGCTGATTGCTGTGGCTCAGCGGCTGCACCAGCGCTAACGCAGCTCGGCAAGGCAGAGACACGGGATGGAGGAGTTCAAACCCCCATCCGCATCATGCAAATGGACTGCCCAACGGAAGAAGGACTGATTCGCAAAAAACTCGGCGGTATGGCGGCCGTGACGGGCATGGAGTTCAATCTGATGCAGCGCGTTCTAACAGTTACTCACGAACCGAAAGCCATTGAGCCCATTCTGGATGCCGTGCGCTCACTGGGCTTTACGCCGGAAGTCGCTGACGGCTCATCAAAATTGGGCGAACCCGTCCCAGAGCATGCTAAGCCTTGGTGGCCGCTGGCATTGGCGGGAGTTGCGGCGATCGCATCCGAAGCGGCGCAATGGGCCGCGTTTCCCACCTGGGTAACGGCAATTTTGGCTCTGGTCGCCGTACTCTCCTGTAGCATTACCACCTATAAAAAAGGCTGGATTGCTATCCGTAATGGCAATCTCAACATCAATGCATTGATGAGCATTGCTGTCACTGGCGCGTTGATCCTTGGCCAGTGGCCGGAGGCGGCTATGGTGATGGTGTTGTTCACCGTAGCAGAGCTGATCGAAGCCAAGTCCCTGGACCGCGCGCGTAACGCCATCAAAGGCTTGATGCAGCTCACCCCAGAGCAAGCGACCGTACGGCAATCAGATGGCAGTTGGCGCGACGTGGCGGCCAAGGATGTCATCGTCGGTGCTCGTGTCCGAGTCAAACCTGGCGAACGTATCGCGTTGGATGGCAAGATCGTCAGCGGCCGCTCCAGCATTAACCAGGCCCCGATTACGGGAGAAAGCCTGCCCGTGGAGAAAGCCGAAGGCGATCCTATTTTTGCGGGAACCATCAATGAATCGGGTTCGTTTGAATATGACGTAACTGCAGCCGCAGGCGACAGCACCTTGGCCCGCATCATCCATGCTGTCGAAGAAGCCCAGGGCGCCAAGGCACCAACACAGCGTTTCGTTGACCAATTTGCGCGTGTCTATACCCCGGTCGTGTTCGCGATTGCAGTGGCGGTTGCCGTTCTACCCCCTTTGTTCCTGGGAGGTGGTTGGTTTGACTGGATATACAAAGCCCTGGTCTTGCTGGTGATCGCATGTCCTTGCGCACTGGTGATCTCTACCCCCGTCACGATCGTCAGCGGCTTGGCTGCTGCTGCACGCTTGGGTATCTTGGTCAAGGGCGGTGTGTATCTTGAAGAAGGCCGCAAGCTTTTGTGGATCGCACTCGACAAGACTGGCACGATCACCCACGGAAAGCCTGCTCAGACAGATTTTGCGGTGCTGAATGGTGCCGCTGATGCCGATGTCTTCAGCCTGGCGGCTAGCCTGGCGGGGCGCTCGGATCACCCTGTGTCGCGTGCGGTAAGCGATGCAGCCAAGAAGCATGCGGTGCCATTGCGTAATGTGGATGCCTTCGAGGCACTACCGGGGCGTGGTACCAAAGGCCTGATTGACGGCACTCTGTATTACCTGGGCAATCACCGCCTGATCCACGAATTGGGCCTGTGTTCGGATGAACTTGAATCGCGGTTGTCCGCACTCGAAGAACAAGGAAAAACCGTCATCTTGCTGGCCAGCGCTGAAGGCAAAGATGGCGTGATCGGTTTGTTTGCCGTAGCCGACACGGTCAAGGACAGTAGCCGCCAGGCGATTACCGAGCTGCACGGGCTGGGTATCAAAACCATCATGCTCACTGGTGATAACGCCCACACGGCAAAAGCTATCGCCAGTCAAGTTGGTATCGACGAAGCGCGAGGGGATCTGTTGCCCGAAGACAAGCTCAAGGTGATCGAGAGCAAGCTGGGTAAGGACGGCGCGGTAGGCATGGTCGGCGACGGCATTAACGATGCGCCTGCTTTGGCCCGTGCCGACGTTGGCTTCGCCATGGGTGCGGCTGGAACCGGCACGGCTATCGAAACCGCCGACGTGGCCCTGATGGACGATGACTTGCGCAAGCTGCCACGGTTCGTGCGCTTGTCTCGAAAAACGCATGCGCTGTTGGTGCAGAACATTGTGCTAGCGCTAGGTATCAAGGCTGTGTTCCTAGTATTGACCCTCACCGGTCAAGGCACGATGTGGATGGCTGTATTTGCCGACGTGGGTGCCAGCCTCTTGGTGGTGGCCAATGGGCTGAGGCTGGTGCGGTTTCGCGGGTGACTCGCGCAAGTTCTATTGAAATGCAAGTAAGCAACCAAGGAATAGCATGGGATTTTTCGATAACTTGTTCAACAGCCATCGCGGAGGCGGCCATGGCAGCAGTCATGGAGGCGGACACGGTGGTGGTCATGGTGGCAACTACGGTGGAGGCCATGAGTGGGGGCATGGCAGCCACAATGGCAACGGAATGCCGCCAGGAGGCAGTAACGGTGGATCGAATTGCCCAAACTGCAGAACACTGAATGCTGGCAATGCCCGGTTTTGCCAACAATGCGGCACTTCCATGGTGCCGGCTCGTTGCGCTCATTGCGGCACGAGTATGCAAATGGGTGCCAAATTCTGCGGTCAGTGCGGTAAAGCGCCTGCATGATGTCGGAGAAGCACCAGCGCCGTAGGCAAAATCAATATGTCACCGATCCTTTACGGTGTTCTCTTTGAGCGAATCCCGCTCTGTGAATCATCAACGATTCAACCTCTGTGAGCGGCGAAAGTGCACATCCATATCGCGATGAAGAAGATAATTTTTGTTGTCATCGGGCTTTTCGTCGGCATCACATTTTTGAGTGGTGTATTGATCTTTGCTTTCCAGATGCTGCGAGCGGCGTAGAGTGTGGCGCCGGCCTCAGTCACCATGTAAGAAGTACAGACCAACGCGCTTAAAATAATGTTTTCGCCGCGTGGCAGATGCCCATGCATGCGTTTTATTCTCATGCCCCGCCTTTTCATCCTGTTGCTCCTGGTGTTGGCCTTCTTTCAGCTTGCCCTTGCTGGCTTGCCGATGACAGTCATCCCAACAATGACGACTGCCCAGGTTGATTTTAATGGCCACGTGGAAGATAGGCCAGGTCGTTGTTTGACTGAAACGGAGGCCTCAGGCCCGGGTCAAGCTGCAGCTAGCGACTTATCACAGTGCTGCGTGCTCTGCAGCATTTGCCAGCTTTGCCATGAGGCTGCAATCCTCGATGGCCAATCCTTGTGGGGAACTATCGGCCCGTTGCCGTACTCCTTTTTGCCGCTGGTGAATACCTACGCCAGCACAGACCACACTCCAAGTCTTAAGCCTCCAATTCGGTAATTTCTGTCATCGGCGATCCGCATAAGCAGTCGCCATCACGTTTGGGCCGCTTCGCGGCCAGGAATTAAACCATTTCGAGCTTGGACCATGTTCTCTCTTAGGTCGCCTTGGCCTGCGGGCTCGCCCCGCACCACTTCTCATTCCCGCCTGATCGCGTATTGCATTGCCCTCGTCATCGTGCTCGCGGACCAAGGTATCAAATACTGGGTGCATGAGTTCACGCCTTACGGCTGGCGTCAACCCGTCACATCATTCTTCAACCTCGTGCACGTCTGGAATTACGGAGCAGCGTTCAGCTTTCTAGCTGACGCCGGCGGTTGGCAACGCTTCTTCTTTGGATGCGTTGCACTGATAGTGGCGCTGTGGCTCGTCGTAGCCTTGGCAAAGCCGTTGCCCTGGGTTGAACGCCTCGGCTACGCATTGGTGCTGGGTGGGGCACTTGGCAATGGGCTGGATCGGGCGCTGCGAGGCTATGTGGTCGACTTTCTCGACTTTTACGCGGTGGACTGGCACTGGCCAGCGTTCAATATCGCCGACATGGGCATCGTGTGCGGTGCGGGCATTTTGATGTGGTTGGCCATTCGCAACAAGTCGGTCGACCATGGTTAATTTTCCAATGCCGATGGGACCTGGGACGACAGAGAGACAGTGGCCTCTGCTCCTCCTCAGCTGGCTCATTTCGTTGATTTCCAGCCTCGGCGCACTCTATTTCAGCGAGGTAGCGGATCTGGAACCTTGCGTGCTGTGCTGGTTCCAACGCATTGCCATGTTTCCACTGGTGCTTATTCTGGGCATTGGGGCCTACACACAGGACGCGAGCAGCGTGAAATATGCATTACCGCTCTCCGCAATCGGATGGCTATTGGCAGCCTATCACTGCCTGCTGTACGGCGGTTTGATTCCCAAGGGCATTCAGCCTTGTGGCAAGGGCATTTCCTGCTCTGAGCAAAAGCTTGAACTCATCGGTTTCATCACTATTCCGCTGCTGTCTCTTGCAGCGTTTTCCTTCATCCTGCTGCTACTGCTTGCAGCCATCAAAGATATTAAAAAATGACTAACAAGAAACTCACCATTATTGTCTGCGGCTTCATCGTGAGCCTTGGATTTGCTTTTGGCATCTATGGGCATTTCAACAAGCAGGAGCAAACAATGAGTCGGCTGGCCCGCGAGACAAATTCCGTCTTCAATCGCCCCCATTCGCCCGTCTATGGCCCCCAAGACGCGAAAGTACGGATCGTGGAGTTTTTCGACCCAGCCTGCGAAACCTGCAGGGCGTTTTACCCCAGGGTAAAGCGCCTGGTAGATGCGCAACAAGGCAAAGTGCAACTCACATTGCGCTACGCACCGCTGCATGATGGCTCCGACGTCGCGGTCAAAATCCTGGATGCGGCGCGTCTACAGGGCAAATTCTGGCCGGTGACTGAGGCGGCGCTCCAAGCTCAACCCGAGTGGGCATCCCATGGCGCACCCAACCCAGAAAGGATCTGGGAGTTCTTGGGCAGCACCGGACTGGACATGCAGAAAGCCAAGGTCGATGCGGTATCGCCGGCGGTTCTGGCCATCGTCAACCAGGATATTGCAGATGCAAAGGAATTGAAGGTTACCAAGACACCTGGCTTCTTCGTCAACGGAAAGCCTTTGAAGGATTTTGGCATCGAAGAACTCAAGGCTCTGGTGGAGGATGAGATCAAACTTGCTTACCCGAATGGCCGATGAGATAAGTTATGAAATTCAACCTATTAATCTCGCGCCAACGCAGACGTTTTATCGAAGGAGGCATGGCGCTGGCAACGCTTTTTCTCTCGGCCTGCACAGATACATTATCGAGCAAGACTTCAAAGTTCGACAGTATCGACATCACGAGTGCGGACTATGCCAAGGATTTTTTCCTAACGGATCAGGACGGGCAGACACGAAGTCTTCAAGATTTCCGCGGCAAGATTGTCGTGGTCTTCTTTGGATTTACCCAGTGTCCAGATGTCTGCCCCACTACGATGGCAGAGTTGTCAGAGGTCAGGCAGGTGCTTGGCCAGGACGCGTCAAAGTTACAGACGATTTTGATCACCGTAGACCCCGAGCGGGACACGCTGCCTGTGTTGAAGGCTTACATGGCCAATTTCGATCCAAGTTTTGTAGCCCTGCGCCCAACGCTGGAACAACTCAAGACCGTGGCGACAGACTTCAAGATCTACTACAAGAAAGTCGGCGACTCGAAGACCGCATACTCAGTTGACCATACCGCAGGCACCTATATCTTCGATGCGCAGGGGCGGATCAGACTGTTCGGACGCTATGGCAGCGGCGCGCAGGTGCTCGCGGGCGACATCCGGCGTTTGCTGGAAGGCGCCTGACCTCCGCGATATCAATGCGAGTGGATGTGGTCCCCGGCCGAAGCTGATGGATGAGCGACGAAGTTGCAGCCATCTTCCGTGTGTTCGCACATCGTCGCCTCCATTTGCAGAGTGGTGTGTAAAACCTGGAAGCGTTTGGCAAGCATCTCCTGGAGTGGCCTGAGCAAAGATTCGGACTCCACACCTGGCTGGTAGACGACATGTGCAGTCAACGCGGCCTTGCCACTGGTCAGAGCCCAGACGTGCAGGTCATGCACACTCTGCACCCCGGGCACGGCCGCCATGGCCACCATAACGTCTGGGATTTTGACCCCTTGCGGAACGCCTTCCAGCAAGATGTTCAGGCTTTCCTTCAGCAGCACCCAGGTGCGCGGTAGCACCCACAGCCCGATGGCCACGGCAATCAGCGGATCAACCCATACCCAGCCGGTGTAGCGGATCAACACAGCTCCTGCGATGACGCCAATCGAGCCCAGCATGTCGCTCCAGACCTCCAGATACGCGCCCTTGACATTCAAGCTATCGTCCTTGCCGCCGCTTAGCAAGCGCATGCTCATGAGGTTGATCACCAGTCCCAGGGCGGCGATGACGATCATGGCACCAGTCTGTATCGCGGGTGGACTCTGAAACCGCTGGTAGGCCTCAAAAAGAATGTAGATGGCCACTCCGAACAGCAGCAAGGCGTTGAATGCGGCCGCCAGGATTTCGAACCGATGGTATCCATACGTTCGAAGTGCATCGGCGGGACGTTTGGCCACTCGTATGGCGGCCACGGCGATGGCCAGCGCAGCGGTGTCCGTGAACATGTGGGCGGCGTCTGAAATCAGCGCTAGGCTGCCCGTCACGAGGCCGCCGACGACCTCGGCGATCATGAAAGCTGAAGTCAACCCCAGCGCCCACCAAATGGAGCGCTCCTTTCCTTCGGCCTGCAATGCGTGGCTGTGACCTGCGCTCATGGCTTTTCTTTCGTTGAATTTTAAGTATTTGGCCGGCAGATAGTACGACGAGGCCCATGCCAGCGTCTGGGCCAAACCCAGCAGTACGGCGGTCGTGGTTCGGCTTTGCACCTAGACCAGGCCGGTCAGATGCTGCGCAGGTTGACTCGCTTGGACAGCGCTTCGGCGCTCTCGCGCCGCTCGCTGTAGCGGTCCACCAGGTAGCCGGCGCAATCGCGCGTCAGCAGCGTGAACTTCACCAGTTCCTCCATCACGTCCACCACGCGCTCGTAGTACGGCGAAGGCTTCATGCGACCGTCTTCCTCGAACTCGGCGAAGGCCTTGGCCACCGACGACTGGTTGGGGATGGTCAGCATGCGCATCCAGCGGCCCAGCACACGCAACTGGTTAACGGCGTTGAAGGACTGCGAGCCGCCCGACACTTCCATGACGGCCAGCGTCTTGCCCTGCGTGGGCCGCACCGATCCGACCGACAGCGGTATCCAGTCGATTTGCGACTTTATGATGCCGGTCATGGCACCGTGGCGCTCGGGCGAGCACCACACCATGCCCTCGGACCACTGCGCAAGCTCGCGCAGCTCCTGCACCTTGGGATGGTCCTCGGGCGCGCCATCGGGCTGCGGCAGGCCGCGCGGATCGAAGATGCGCGGCTCGGCGCCCATGGCCTGCAGCAGCCGGGCCGCTTCCTCGGTGACGAGCCGGCTGTAGGAGCGCTCACGCACGGACCCGTACAGCAGCAGGATGCGCGGCGGATGGGTCGCGCGCTCGGCCGGCAGCAGCCGCGCCAGGTCGGGCCTGCGGAAATGGTCGGCATCGACGTTCGGCAGTTCAGGGCTTTGCAATGCGGGCTCCCTTCGTGTCGATGACGGCCTCGCCGTCTTCCTTGGTGAACGCGCCTTGCTGCGGCTGGGGCAGCAGATCGAGCACCGCTTCCGAAGGCCGGCACAGCCGCGTGCCCAGCGGCGTGATGACGATGGGCCGGTTGATGAGGATGGGTTCCTGCAGCATGAAGTCGATCAACTGCGCATCGGTCCACGCCGTGCTGTCCAAGCCCAGCACTTCGTAGGGCGTACCCTTCTTGCGCAGCAGCTCGCGCGGCGTGATGCCCATGTCGGCGATCAGACGTTCCAGCGTGGCCCGGTCGGGCGGCGTCTTCAGGTACTCGATGACCTGGGGTTCCTCGCTGCTGTTGCGGATCATCGCCAGCGTGTTGCGCGACGTGCCGCAGGCGGGGTTGTGGTAAATCGTGATGTCGCTCATGGTTGGTTCCTTGTTGGACGGTGGGCTTGTTCAGGCCAGGCTGAGACGCAGGGCCAGAGCCGCCAGCGTCACCAGCAGCACGGGCAGCGTGAGCACGATGCCCACGCGGAAGTAGTAGCCCCAGGCGATGGTGGTCCCCTTTTTCTGGAGCACGTGCAGCCACAGCAGCGTGGCCAGGCTGCCGATGGGCGTGATCTTGGGGCCGAGGTCGCAGCCGATGACGTTGGCATAGACCATGGCTTCCTTCACCACGCCACTGGCCTGCGATGCGTCGATGGACAGCGCGCCGATGAGCACCGTGGGCATGTTGTTCATCACCGAGGACAGCAGGGCAGTGAGTACGCCCGTGCCGATGGCCGCGCCCCAGATGCCACCCTGCGCGAACACATCGAGCAGCGCGGCGATGCGGTCGGTCAGGCCGGCATTGCGCAGGCCGTAGACCACCAGGTACATGCCCAGCGAGAAGACCACGATCTGCCAGGGCGCTCCTTGTAGCACCTTGCGCGTGCTGATGACGTGGCCACGAGCCGCGACGGCCAGCAGCACCACGGCGGCCACGGCCGCGACCGCGCTGACCGGCACGCCCAGCGGCTCCAGGCCGAAAAAGCCGACCAGCAGAAGTACCAGCACCACCCAGCCGGCCCGGAAGGTGGCCGGGTCCCGGATGGCCTGCGTCGGCGTCTTGAGCTGGCCCAGGTCGTAGCGCGCCGGCACGCCGCGGCCGAAATACAGCAACAGCACCAGCAGGCTGGCCAGCACGGCGGCGATGTTCACCGGCACCATCACGGCGGCGTACTGGTTGAAGCCGATGCCGAAGAAGTCGGCCGACACGATGTTGACCAGGTTGGACACGATCAGCGGCAGGCTGGCCGTGTCGGCGATAAAGCCGGCCGCCATGACGAACGCCAGGGTCGCGGCCGGCGAGAAGCCCAGCGCGACCAGCATCGCCATGACGATGGGCGTCAGGATCAGCGCGGCACCGTCGTTGGCGAACAAGGCCGCTACGGCTGCGCCCAGCAGCACGATGAAGGCGAACAGCCTGCGACCGCTGCCGCCGCCCCAGCGCGCCACGTGCAGCGCGGCCCACTCGAAGAACCCGACTTCGTCAAGCAGCAGGCTGATGATGATGACCGCGACGAACGTAGCTGTGGCGTTCCAGACGATGCCCCACACCACGGCGATGTCAGCCAGGTGCACGACGCCGAAGACCAGGGCCAGCACGGCGCCGAGCGATGCGCTCCAACCGATGCCCAGGCCTCGGGGTTGCCAGATGACCAGCACGAGCGTGAACAGAAAAATCAGGATGGCCGCGAGCATGGCGAGGGTCTTTTATGGGGAAATGGGAAGAATGAGGTATGCGGCCCGGTTGGGCCGCGAGGGAGGCCAGCAGCGTGCGTTCAATGCTTGGCCAAGTCCCGAGCCGATTGCTGCAGGGAGAGCTTGTCGATGGCGGCAGCGGGCAGATTGACGAGCAGTTCGACGCGGCGGCGGATTGCCAGCAAAGTCTTGCGAAACGCGGCCTGCTTCTCGTCGGCTGTGCCCTCCACCTCGGACGGGTCCGGGTAGCCCCAATGCGCCGTGGCGGGATGGCCTGGCCAGATCGGGCACACCTCGCCGGCTGCGTTGTCGCACACGGTGATGATGAGGTCCATGTGCGGCGCTTCGGGCTTGGCAAACTCTTCCCAGCTCTTGCTGCGCAGGCCTTCGATGGACGCACCTGCACGTTGCAGTGCCTCCAGTGCGAGCGGGTTGGGCTGCTGGTTCTCGCGCGGGCTACTGCCCGCTGAAAAGGCGCGGAATCGGTCGCCGGCCATGCTGTTTAGCATGGCTTCGGCCAGGATGCTGCGGGCCGAGTTGTGGGTGCACAGGAACAGGACGTTCAGCGGCTTGGTGGTCGAGGTCATGGGATGTGGTTGGGTTAAGGGGAAATTGGTCAGCAGCGGCAGTCGGCCGCCGCGTTGGTGGTCGAGCACGCTGTACCCTCGCAGCAGTTCTCGGTGAGGTAGGCCAGCAGCTCGCTCATCGTGGTGAACGAGGCGCGATAGATGAGGTTGCGGCCCTGCCGCTCCTGGGTCACCAGACCGGCATGCGTCAGCTCCTTGAGGTGGAACGACAAGGTGTTACCGGCAACATCCAAGTGCTCGGCGAGTGCGCCCGGTGTTAAGCCCTCGGGGCCCGCGACGACCAGGGCACGGAACAAGCGCAGGCGCAGTGCTTGCGCGAGGGCCGCGAGGGAACGGACAGCGTCAGCTTCTTTCATAAGTCAATCATACAACGATTATTGAATTATTCGTAAACCTCACAAAGCCGTGCCATGGGCTCCCACCTGCCAGCGATGTTGGGAGGTCCGTAAAAGCGCTTCTTTTTGCCCAGCGCCATACAATCTCCCCTTCAGCAAATACTGATCACGAGCACCGGATTTATTCATCAACCCCTCCGGAATGAGTGCTCTGCAGCGCCGAAATTAGCAGCAGGCTGAGTCCTTGATTTCGCTGTCGGTGCCGCCGGATTTGGTGGCCAGGTTGCCGCAACGCTGGCCGGTGCCACCGTTTCTGGTGGCGTAGTTAAACCGGATTGCTTGGCGGTTATGCGGCGGAACATGCACCCTCAACGTGAGGCGCACCAGATCAAGAAAAACGCCCAGCTCCACGGAGTGAAGTTGGGCATTGTGTGGGTTGGGCGAAGCAACAACTTTGGCGCGGATGCAGGCCAGTTGCAGCAACTCTGTTGTTACAGAAGCACCTTCTGTGGCCTTGACCGCGTTAAGCCGTTGATTTTCAACGCCGCGCCAGAGCAATTACTTTGGCGCCCTACGTCGACAGTGGCTGGCGCGGTGAGAGCCTATCGACGCTGCTCACCTCGGATCTTCGCCAGTGCAGCTAAGGCAGACTCAAGGCTGGAAGGCCTAGCGCCACCTTCTCGATTTAATCGCAAATGCAGTTCAACGTTCAGTGCCACGTCTGGAGTCGCTAAGCGGCTATTTTTGCGCGAGTTTTGAATGGCTGGGATGGTTTGGGGCTGAATGTTGAGAACTCTATCGCACGTAGTGCATACACCGACAAGCATGTTTTTAGCCAGGTTGCTGCCATCGCTAGACGTTACGTCTCGACGAACAAAGACCGTGGGGCGAACATCTAAACAGTCTTGGCAGAACGCCTTGCTTCGGTCGCCTTCGTGGAACATGTGCATTCCTGTTAAACCGATTGTGGACTAACGCGTATCGTACGTTCAACAGGGCCTGCGATGCATTTCGTTTGGAATAGCACTAGCCTAGACGAAACTATGTGAGTTTTTGCAGAAGAAACAAGGGAGAAGATCATGAGCCAAGAGGCAACGCCCGACAACCCAGATGCCCACTTAGAGTCACTCATAGCGACCGTGCGAGGCATCACTGAGAACTGGGCTAGGCGGCATGATCTATGGCATGACTCAGCGCACAAGGAGCCGATCAGGCACTACAACTCTGAGCCTGGTGAAGGTGAGCCCATTCTTCTCTTGTGCTCGGCTGGTCCAGCCATGACTTCCATTGAGTGGGACGACGAACATGCCCAAGAACTTCGCGAGGAACTTGAGTGTGTCGGTGTGTACATGGAGCTTGAGGACCGGGTTACGGCTTGCTACTACCTTATCGACCAAGAGTCGACATTACAGAAGGCGTTTGATCAGCGTGCACGATGGCAGTGGACATGCAAGCTGATCGAGGGAGATAGCGCAGATGTGAGCGGTGACTTGTATCAGCACTTTGCAACCTATCCCGACGACTTCCACAAGCTTCACCATCGCGACTTCGAGAGGTTGGTAAGCAGCATTTTCGCGGCTAGGGGTTGGCGCACTGAGCTGGGGCCCGGCTCCGGTGATGGCGGCGTGGACCTTCGACTTTGGCAGTCTGATCCGATCGGAGATCTGCTTACGCTCGTCCAAATTAAGCGGCATGCACCACACCGGCCTGTACATTTGGATGCGGTCGCAGCTTTGGAGGCTCATGTCAATCGTGAGGGGGCAAATCGCGGCTTGGTCGTTACGTCGTCTCGTTTCCTACCAGGTGTGCACACATTTGCAGGTAAACAGAGGTTTCGACTTCAACTGGCTGAAGGACAAGATTTGCGGTCGTGGTGTTTGAAAGCAGCTCAAGAACAGGTGTCGAGCAGAAATAGAGCTTTGGCATTGGACACGATGCTGCCCTTGATGCAGGAATTGCGTAGCGTCAATACACATCCGCGGCTGCTAGTCGGAGGCAGGAGCGCACCAGACTTTTGCGTTGTGGTCCGAGAGACCAAGACCTCGGCGCTTTTGGCTCGCATTCCTAGTGTTCTGATCTCAGGCGATATCCATCGCGGGCAGAGAATTCCTGTTCTCGACGGTTCGGTTGTAGAGGGCCCTTTTGATGGGGCAAAGGTTTTTCGTGCACAAAGGTCCGAGAAGGATGATCGCGTGTCCTATTGGGGGCGTCGTTCCCTGTATTGGCAATGGGACGGTAGCCCACAGAATCACGAGCACTGGGACTAACGGTCCCCGCTTGGCGATGTGTGGCTGCTTGCAGGGTATCAGTCTTTGCCTATGCCTCGCATAGCCAAAGTTGGCGTATACCGTGTTACAACATGTGCATTGACGTTGCATCCGAAGTACAGCGGGAGGAGATTGTGTTCAAAAGAATGAGGCGCATGAGCGTCATTGAGGCGGCCAGCACTCCACATCAGAGTGATGCGAGTCTGGCTTGCGCATCCCTACTGAGGTCAGTGCTGTTTCAGTTCGGAGTAGTAGGCATACAGCATCGTTGCCCTGGCCGCCTCTTCAACCGATCAGAGTAGCCAAGCCCATGACTACGACAGCGACGAAGCCAAAGCGAATCGACTACACGGACAACCAGCACAGCATTTTGTACGCGGAGACGGGGGGGTGCTGTCCTCTGTGTAGGGCTCCAATTCTCTTCCGAAAGCCCGGGGCCAAGAAGATCACGAAAAGCTATGAGGTTGCTCATATTTTTCCACTTCATCCCACGCCCGCCCAGACTCAGGCGCTCGCAGGACGGACGCCCCCTATTGACATCAACGGTCTAGAAAACGTCATCGCGTTGTGCCCCACCTGTCACACACGCTTCGACAAGAATTTTGAGATTGATGAGATGGATCACATCCGAAAATTAAAGGATAGGTTCCTCGCTGATGCAAAAGCCAAAGAGACGGCGGCCCAATATGGGATTCAACAAGAGGTGTTTGGAATACTCGACAAAATCGCAGCTATGGGAAGCGACGTTGCAGCGATACCACCTGCCCAGTTT
Organism: Paracidovorax konjaci; assembly: GCF_900112675.1. GTDB lineage: Bacteria > Pseudomonadota > Gammaproteobacteria > Burkholderiales > Burkholderiaceae_C > Paracidovorax > Paracidovorax konjaci. The sequence goes on from NZ_FOMQ01000004.1 coordinate 124,786, forward strand.
GAAATATCTACCGTCGAGAAGAAGCTGCGAAATGGGATGAGCCAGTTGCAGCAGAGTGAAATAAAGCTATATGCAACTAGCTACTACATCCGGATTCGAGACCATATCCGGCTTCTAGAGCAGAACGACCAACTTTCAATCCGAATTCTGCAGTCGCAGATACAAACCTATTATCTTGAGATGCAGCGACAGCATCCTGCTAATAAAGATGCAGTTTTTACCTATGTGGCTGAGTGGATAAGTAGTAGGACAGGAAGGTCAATGATTGCGGCCAGAGTTCTTACTTCATTTTTTGTCCAAAATTGCGAGGTATTTGATGCTGGTGCCTAGTAAGTTCACAAGACTTGAAGAGTCGACCATCTTCAAGATGGCGAAGATTCTTCGGGGTAGGCCTGATTCTGAAAGTGTGTTGGATCTTTATCGCCGAACGCGAAGCGTTTTTCAAGACGCAAGTGAATTTCTTCACGCAGTTGATGCACTATATGTGCTCGGAATGCTAGAGGTAGACGAATTGGGGCAGGTTAATTATGCTTAAAACAATAACTGGTGAATACTTTAGCCAGGGTGAAATTTGTTTTCATGAAGGGTTAAATATAATCTTGGGGGATGACGATGCGCGTAACTCCATCGGAAAATCCACGGTTTTAATGGTGATCGATTTCGTTATGGGAGGCTCAACCTTCCTGGCGGACGAGGCGGGTGTTATTAGGGAGTTGGGACATCATCATTACAACTTCTCCCTGGAATTCAATAGCGAGATTTTTTACTTTTCGCGCGATACAGCCTCACCGGAGGTCATTCAAATTTGCGATGAAAAGTACATCCGGATTGGCGAGATTTCGCTTGATGAATTCAAGAAATTCTTGAAATCAGGGTACGGACTGGAAGATTTGGAGACGTCTTTTCGGTCAGTAGTCAATCCTTTCTCGCGGATATGGAGAAAGGGCGGTCTGGATCCGAACCAGCCATTTGTCGGTGCAGCAAAAGAGGCGAATGCCATTGCAATCGCTAGAATTATTGACCTGTTTGAGCGAAGCGCCGACATCGCTGCTGAGCGGGCTGTCCTTGAAGTGCAAAAGGAAAAGAAATCACTCATAAATAAATCCATGGGTGCAAATATAATTCCAAGCATCAATAGGAAAAAGCGTGAGGAGAATATCCGACTGATTGAGGAGAATGGCGGAAAGATTCAGCAACTCAAGGAGGGTTTTGGTGGGGCATTGAGTACCTATGAATCATTGTTTGATGAGGAGCTCAAAAGGCAGCAGTATCGAAAGAATGACCTGTCCGCACTTCGCACTGAGTTGCAAAACAAAATTCGACGTTTGCAGAGAGAAATGTCGGGAATAACACCGCGGCTTGCTGCAAATATCGCACTTTTGGCAGATTTCTTCCCTGTCATAAATGTTGAGCGTTTAGAACAAGTCGAAACGTTTCATCAGAAAATTGGAGCCGCTGTTAAGAAAGAGTTAAGAGAAGAGCTTGAGAATGCGCAGCGTGAAGACCATGAAATGGGAGTTGAAATCGCGGCCATTGAAAGTCATATCCAAGCGAAGCTTAGCTCTAAGGGAATGCCTGATGATCTTTTTAAACAGGTATTTGACCTCAAGGAAACCACTGACAGAGCTGCGGAGGAAAATAAGCACTTTGATCAAAAGGTCGACTTGGAAGAAGCAATCAGGGCTACCAATGAGAGGCTCGATAGAATATATGCAAAGATATTTCTTGATCTAGAGAATCGAATTAACCTGAAACTGAAGGCCTTCAATGCGGTAGTTTATGGCGCATCTAGGGCCAGTTCAGAGCTGCGCTTCAAAAGCGCCAGCTCTTATCAGTTCACGTCCCCAGCAGATTCTGGAACAGGCGCGTCCTATGCGGGCTTGATCGGATTTGACCTTGCAATGCTCTCGCTAACAAAAACTCCTTACATCATCCACGACTCGGTTATCTATAAAAACATTCAAGTAACAGCCGTCAAAAGAATTTTGCGCATATTGGCAGCAGCTAAGTCAAAGCAGATATTCATTTCATTCGATGAGGGGAAGAAGTACGGCCAAGAGTTTGTCGCGTTCCTTCAGCGCTTCACCGTCTTGAAACTGGCCCACGACAAGTTGCTTTATAAGAAGGATTGGCGTGACCGCAAGTGAGGCCATCGTCACTAAGCTCTTTACGCGGAATCAACTTTAAGGACCGTCATTTTTAGGGCCAGCTTCGACAGGCTGATTGTTCGGTCTTGGACAATCGAGGCCACCCTAGGATGTGTACCAAACGGCGGCCGGGCCATGCGGCCCCCCACTGGTACGTCCAACGCGCTCGCAGGGGCCGTTGGGTGGCTTCTGTGACCACTGGCGCAGCGCTGTCGTAGTTGGCCATCCGCAATTGCGGCGGTTGACCGCAATTGCGGATCTCAGCCGCAATTCACCGCAATCGTTAGGGCTCTTTGAGGTATCTGTCCTTGACGTTCGTCTGGGAGACCTGGGTGCTTGCATTCCGCTCACAGCACGATAAACTTGCACAATCGTGCGCATTTACGGCGAGAGGAATTGACTCACTCACATCGAAGGAGTGCCTGTCAAAGTCCTGAGATAAGGGTTCAATTCCCGCCAGCTCCACCACTTCTATAAACCCTGCCAAGATTATCTTGGCAGGGTTTTGTTTTTGTGGATTGGGATGTCGAGCCAAATGCGTAGCCTCGTTCGCGGACTCGGTACGCAGGCATGTCGAGCATTGCAAAAACCATAAAAAAAGCGCCCAGAGGGCGCTTTTTTTGATCAATTTGGCGGAGAGGGCGGGACACTCCCCCTCCAGATCATAAACCATTGATTTCAAAGGAAAATTCACTGGTCAGCGTTCAAAGTGTCCCACTTTTTCTGGCACCCCGGAATGTGACACTAGTCATTCTGTATGCGTGTGAGCACGGGGTCAACCAAGCTAGCTTTAGACCTTGGACAGCACCGGATGGACAATGGCGGACCAAAAAAAACTCAGGTCAGCGTACGCTGACCTGAGGGGGAAGGATGGGCCTCAAAGGCAGACCCTCTGCAAGTCGTCAAGCCGTAAGGCTCGACGATAGATGGTGCATGCATTCATGCACCGTCAGCTCAATGCTGACCACTTTACTTGCGCTTCGAGTCATCGACCCAGAAGCGAAAGCACTTGCCGTTTTTGGGGTAGATCTTGCGGCCATTCTTGACGATGTAGCTGCACACAACCCAACGGCCACCAGTACGTTCTGCTGGCATAGGATTCCTTTCTCATGGCAGGGCCATGAGGGGTTACCGGGATCATCGGTTGCAGTGCATAGCTTGAAAGCGTAAACTTCCAGGCCTTTCCGCAAAGAAAGCACCGCTGATGCCTCACCCGTACTCGGCACCCTGGTAGCGAGAACTTGTACCTCTCGCTACCAACCTATTTCAGTCAAATGCGAAGCTCATCTGACCTGGATGCGAACGCCAGTGTTGGGTCACCCACTCCCACCGTCCGAAGCGACGGCGGGTGTAGCGGCGAACAAACACTGTCTTCAGACGCGTGTAGGGCATAGCCACCTCCATAGAAGATTGAGCGGTTTTGGCTTGCCTGAACACGCCGAACTGGTAGAGTTCGGTTCTGTCTTCCCCAAGACGTTTGTGTGTTCAGGTGGTTTGGTAGACCGCTGTTCACCATCCCAAGCTCACGGAATGCTTTCCTCATTTCGTGAGCTTTTTTTACTCTTGACCGTACTCCCATAGGGGGTATGTCGGGGTCAATGTTTTGAGCTTGTTGACCAGTGTGTTGATCCGATAGGTTGCGGCTTCTACGCTAACGCCGCACATTGATGCAAGCTCTTTGGGGGATTTCGCAACCTTGCATGCCTCTAGCGGCATCATGAGTGCAGCTGTACCAGCCTTGGCTTGCCACTCAGAATCCTCACAAAATTTGTGAGCCCCGAGCTTGGCTCCGCGATGGAGGGTCACAGGATGCCCCAGTGCAATGTGAGCCAGTTCATGGACCACCGTACTGCGGCCAAAAGGGTTCCTCGCATGCAGCTTGTCGTAAATATCGATGCGCATCACAACGACATTTCCCTCTGGTGATGTGATTGTGAAAGCGGCGCATTCGTCAACTTCATCGATTTCAGCCGTGCGGTATGGGTAACCAATTTTCGGCATGGTGCGCTCAAAAATAGTGAGTGCATCCAAACGAAAACGCTCGCCCCTCTCAGTCGGCAAAGCAGAGCGAATAGAGTCTGCGAAATTCTCAATAGACGCATAACTCTGCGCTTTGACCTTGAGCCCACTAGGCGTGCGAATTACGCCGTCTTTCACAATCGTCGTCATACTCTTCCTTGTAGTTAGCTCTTTTTCTTAGAACCTTCGATCCAGCTAAGGATGGCTGGGGTGGGTGTGTTACCTTCATGTAGACGTCTGGCAAAAGCTGCCAAATGGCCGCGCGCCTCTGGAGACATGCCTGCCGTATCAATGATCTGTTTAGACTGCTCGGCAGCGTCACGAACCTGACGGATTTGCTCAGGGTCGCAATGCTGGCGGAGGAAGGTGATCGCGCTATCTATGTGCTTTTGCGATAGGCGCTTTTCGCCAAATTCCATTGAGCTAAGGTGCGCAGAGCTAATTCCCATGGCCTCAGCCATAGTCTTCAACGACAGCCCGTGCTTGAGCCGCATCACACGGACAGCTTCTCCAAATGGCGTCAGTTTCATGATTTCTCCTATGGCCGGGCAGGTAAGTTGATGGTGTAGGTGTAGGCGTATGTATAGATTGGATGAAGCCCAGCCACTTGCATTATAGCAAAAAAGTTATCCAAAAAGAAAACAATTCAGCAAGGCAGCAGCGCAACCTTCATGCTGTTGCCCGTCGGCAACACCTCTTTTGGTTAGCTATCTATCTTCCGCAAGATGGAGATCGCCTCACGGAGGCTGCAAGCGCAGTAGTCGAAGAACGAGAGGCCGCTTCAAGCCGTCCCAACGTAACCCGACACCTCTGCGTGCAGCAGCGTCCAAGCGGAAGTGGCTAACGGAACCCTGCGAAACGGTTGGGGAGACGTCGCATCCAAGGCGGACAGAGAAATGCACGAAGATGCGCCGGACACCAGAGGGTTCTGTTAGCCGCGTTTAACAAGCCATGCACTCGGCACGCGAGCGACGTGACGTGCACACTGCTCAACCAAATGTCTAAGCACTACCGAGTGCGATTCGACTGCGATACCACGCTCCCCGCTAATGTTCGAGTCACGGTTGACGAGCGCGGATTGTCCAGGGCTCCTGAAGCTTTGCTTTCCGTTCGCGTCCCCGTCTGTGCTGAAGTTCCTGCCTGCCGCAATGCAGAACCAGCCAAGGAGCGTTGGATCGCACTCGCTGTGTCACTTTGAAGAGTCTTGCCAGCCAACGAAGCTACACGAGACGACGTCTGTTTGTTGTTTGAACTCATAAAACCTCCAGAAAATGAATTGCGGGCTGCTGCTCAAAAAGTCAGCACAACCACTATAGGTAGTGCTCCACCCATAGTCAAGACACTACCTGTAGTGTTTTAAAAAATCCATCTGGATACCCGAAGCACTAGCTCTGTGCGCTGAATTTCAAGCAGCATGCAGATTTTTCGGAAGGCCGGACGAGCCGCCCTCTAGCGCCTGGCGGCGGATGCAGGTTCGCAGTCACCACACCTTCGGCTTAGCCGCACTACCGCCATTGAAGGTGGCTTCATTGGCCTGCAAGGTCAATGCCGCTAATGCCAACTGCACCGCCATGATGCGGTCGTAAAGCTCCCCGCGCTTCTTCGCGTACTGCGGGTCAGACAGTGCAATGCTGTTGTAGGCCACATTGAGCTCACCCCACTGCACGTTCAGCATGGCGATCTGGATCATGAGCGCCCCCACCAGCGGCGCCTGCATGGGCATTCCTCCAATCCCCAGGGCCAGCAATCGGTGCGCATGCACCTTGCTGCTCTGGGTGGATGTTCTGGCTGGGCGCTGGCACGCCTTCGGCCTCTTGAAGACGAAGGGCTCCTGGCGGTCCTTTCTACGTTGCTGTGTTCTTGCGGTCATGGTCGCTTCCTCCTGGTTGTTCTTGTTCTTGTTCGTGGTGGGTGGCAAGTTCGCTCGTTCGCTCCTGCCTCCGTGGTTTCTGGTGTGGTGGGTGCTGGTGGCCTTGATCCCCCTGCGCTTCGGCCCATATCGGCGTGGCTTGGCCTGCCCCAGCGGCTGCGCATAGAGCTTTTGGAAGTGCGCTGCGCGAGCCTGCTTCAAACGGCCCAGCTTCGCTTCGTTCCTGCTGAACTGCTGCTCCGTCAATTCCCTGGCCTGCAGCCTGTTCTGGTGGTCTGCACGTAGCTGTGCATAGTCGGCATGGGCTGCGAACATGGGCCCCTTGAGACGAATGGCCTTCTGTTCTCCGGTGGGCATGAACGACACATAGTCCTGCCCGGCGCGGGTGACGGTGCCCAGTTCCCCCAGGTGCTCGATGAGCTCCTGGCGGCTGTTTAATTGCCCTTGGGCAATGGCAGTGCCGAACAGGCTCTGCAGTTCGTCCCTGATGGCCCTGTGGCTGCTGGCCTGTTGGCAGATCTGGGCGGTCGCTTCTTTCAGCGGCAGCACCTGGGTTTCAAAGCGCGAACGCATGACCTTGAACGGGTCGGCCACGACCTGTTCATAGCCCAGCACATGGTTCATGTTCTGCACCCAGGCGTCATTGAATTCGTGCTGCACGTCGCCCGGCGGAAACGGGTTCATTTGCTTGCCGCTGGTCAGCTCCGTCGTTGCCAGCAGGTAGTTCAGTTCCAGATTGCCTTTGTCCTTATGCGCCACCCAGGCGATTGCATAGTGCTGGCCCTTCTGGAGTCCCGGCAGGAACGTGCGTTCAAAGTCACGCATGATTTCTCGCTGCTGGGCGACGGTGGGGCGTTCGCTGTCTCGGAACGACAGACACCCGCAGACGTATTTGTGGGCACGGTGGGTTTGATTGGCGAGGGCTGCCACCAGCAGCGGATCGCCGTCCAGAACGACCGGAGGAACGCTGCGGGTCTTGCCGGCATGATCCTGGTTGCTCATGAGATAGCGGGCAGCCTGCAAGGCGTTGCCCTGGCCGTGAGGCATGCGCACGTGAATCATGGCTGCCCCTTCGGTGTTTCCTGCTGCTGGCTTGCAATCTGGGCCAATGCGGTTCGGACGACCTGCAACTGCTCGCCCAGCACCTGGGCGCTTTTGGGGTCATAGCGATTCAACTGGTGGGCGATCTGGTTCACGTTGGAGCCGATACGGCAAAGTGCGGCCAGCACCTGCATGCGTCCCTGCTGTTCGTCGCGGCGCTGCTGCTGGAACACGGCGACGGGATCGACCGCACCGAAGACACGGGCACGGACGTGGCGGGCCAGCGAATTGCAGTCCGAAGCGGCCCAGGCCTGGGTCAGTGCTTCGTATTCCACCGGGGACAGGCGCATTTCAAAACGCAGGGTGCGACGGTAGCGGTGATCGTCGTTCGTGCGGCCTGGGGCCTTCTTCAGGGTGTGCTGTGGCATGTCTTCGTCTCCTTGTTCTTCTTGTCGTTCAGGGTCATAGGGCAACGCCCTATCAAGGGGATTGCGCAGCGGCCAAATTCATTTGGCCGTCATGCGCAATTGGCCTTGCTTCCCCTTCTTCCAATCTACGAAACCAAAGAGGGAAGTCAACGCTGCGGGCACAAGTCGATAGCCTTGTCGCTGGCGAAGACCGGCGAAGACATGGGCTCAATCCGATATCAGCCGGGCCTTGTGTTCGCGGTGCGATTTCCTATGCTGAAAGAAACAGGAGGAGAAACCACCATGACCACAACAGCCACAAGAACCCTCGTCAAGACCAGCCACTACATGACCCCCGCGTCCCGCGAACAAGTCCAGCACCTGGCCCAGACCCATGCCCGATCTGCCGGCTGGATCGTGAGGCGCTGCCTGGAGTACGGGCTCGCCCATGCCGAAGACGTCGACTTCCATGCGGGCAGCGGCACCGCGAAGACACGCGAAGACTTCCAGAAGGCGATTGCCGATTTTTTCGGGGAGCAGCCGACCTGATCGGTGCAGGCATTCCAATAAGATTGGACGGGGTTGGATGGAATAGAAACTGAGCACCTGCGGGTGCTTTTTTTGCCGCCGCCTTTTGTATTGACTATCGTCAATAGTTTTCCCTACGGGATTTTTATGCGGGTGTACTCTTTATTCGGAGGATGTACTCTTCATTCATCCTGCATGGATGATGATCATTCCTCCTTTGTCCTTCGTCTGCGCTGCACTCGCTGCGCTCGTTTCACTACTACGAAGGACAAAGGTTTTCCCTACCCGCGTTATCAAAAAAGCGCGGCGGTTGGCCTGATCCTTCGGGTGGTTTCCCCACTTCTCGGACACAGAGGTTGATCGAAGCACCTCTGGTTTGGGAATTCACCGTCTTCATACGGCCCAAGCGTGGTTTCCCTGATTGGCTCTCACTGTGGCTTTGCTTGATGTCCTTTCTGACCACTTCACCGGTTGCCCGGTGTCGCTCCAATCGCAGGGGTTTCGCCTTTTCCAGTTATCAGGGGGAGCCTGTGGCTGTCCTGACTATTTTTACCTGTGCTATTTGTTGCCTGCGATCTCGGCATGAGCATGGGGGGAACCGGGGAACTGAATCGACGCATACCCCCATGCCTGCTGTTTCTTCTTTTATGAATAACAAGTCATTTTTGAATGTCAAGAGATGAATGAAGATTTCTTCGCATGAATGGAAAAGGCCAGTCGGGTGACTGGCCTTTCAGGATGGAAGTGCTGCCTGCGGTTCAGCGGTTCAAAAAGGTATGGCCGCACCGATGGCAGAAGAAGCCATGGTCGTGCAGTGCCTTCCATTGCGGGTACTGCTCTTTGTAGATCGCCGACTTCTTGCGGTAGTTCCAGACGGCATGGGCGAAGACTGCCCAGAAGGCCAGGTTCATGTACCGCCATGCGGCGTCGGGGCCACTGGCTGCGAGCCAGGGCGATGTCGCCAGTGGCAGCAGACCCAGAGCGATCACAGCCCACAGGGCCGGTTTGACGGGTTCCTTGAATCGTGCAGCCAGGGTGGTCTGGCTGGTGCCTCCCGCAGTGCCGACAAAGGCACCGCCGCCGTTGCCGACGGCCACGCCGGTGACGGTACTGCTGTTGAAGGAGGTGCCACTCGCCAGAATGACCCGGACGGCCTGAACTTGTTCGCTCGCGCATTGAGGGCAATGAAGAGCCATGGTCATGTCTCCGATCAGTTGGCAGCCCGGCGCACGGCCAGATTGCTGGACACGGTGGATTGCGGATTGCCGTAGAGCGTGGCGAGCACGTCCCAGAAGGTGCTGGCGATCGCCGGGCCGTCGCCGCCGAAACCGTCGAAGTGATAGGCAAGACCCAAGGCATGGCCGAACTCGTGGGTCACGATGTCCTGCGTGACGTCGCAGTGACCATTGCCCAGATTGACATAGACCGGCTTGGAGGCAATGCTGTTCTGGTTGTCGGGCTGGATCGGGTTGCCCAGGTTCGGGCCGGTGGAGACGTTGGCGCAGAAGCCGGCGTAGTTGGTGGAACCGGGCGGGAGATACGACGTGCCGTAGCTGACCCGGATGAAGTTGCTGCCGTCCGTGGGTGCGGTATCCACCGCCTTGAGCACCAGCAGGCCGGCCAGTTTGGCATTGATCGTTGCGACGGAGGTGCGAACCTTGGCAGCGTAGTCCTGCTCGGTGGCGTTGCCGGCCGCAGGGCTGGGGATGTAGACCTGCACCTGCTGTGCAGGAGTGCCTGACCAGCGCCAGGTGCCAGCGGAGCGATTGCCCGGCAGGAAGGCGATGTTGCTGGACTGGACGTTGGCGACGATCTGAGCTTCGGCGGTCACTCCCGTGGCCGGGGACGGGTTGGGGTTGCTGGTGTTGCCAGAGACGGCGGGGCTGTCGTTGCCACCGCCACCACAGGCGGCAAGCAGGGCCAGGGTAGTTGCGGCGACGAGTGCCGCGAAGGTCTTGTGCATGGGGTTCCCTCGGAGGTTGAGGCGGCACCGTGCCGCCTGCGCGAAAGATGGTAGCCCAAAAGGTAACTATATCCCGGGAAATTTAATCCCGTGGAGCTTTATGCCTGTCCTCTTGACCATGACAACATGGTCAAAGCAAAAGATTCGTCTAAGGAAAAGTCGCCAGAACTGGTCGCGTTCGGTGAGGCTGTGCGCTCGCAGCGCAAGGCACGGGGCTACTCACAAGAGGCCTTTGGGGATGTGTGTGGGATTGATCGCAGCTACATGGGTGGCATAGAGCGAGGTGAGCACAACCTGGCTCTTGTGAACATCTTGAAGATCATTGCGGCCCTGGAACTTCGGCCGTCCGAGTTCTTCAAGGCACTGGATAACACTCCGAAGAACACCAGTTCAAAGTCATAGGTTCTTGCTCTTCTTTTTCAAAAGCACCCTCAACAAAGCACCTTCGGGTGCTTTTTTTATGCCTTTCCTACGCCAGACGTCGGGTGCCTACTTACAGCTTCGTTCACATTTATTTTGCATTCAACAATAATACGAACCATACAGCGATCACCTGATTAATTACAGCGACCTTCCAGCAACTGCCTTAATGTGGACAAGCCACTTTCAGGAGGAAAACCATGAGATAGAAATTAACTTAAAAGAGAAAATTATGTCTAAAAAAATTATTGCGATCCGCGCCATTCCCCATGGCAATCATTCCTTGAACGACTTTCTGCAAATTGATGCCGTTCAGCAGTCCATTCAGCACCTTCGTGCTACCGATGTGGATGTGAAGGACAAAATCAAGCGCTTCTTGGCTTACTGCCAGTTCCTTGAAATCTTGATGGGCATTGAGAAAGAGAACTGCGAAACCTATTTGGATGAAGAGGATATGTGCAGCATTGCTTCGGCCGCTCAGCATATTCTGGATACGGCTTTTCCCGTCATCCTTTCTCAGTTCAGCGAAAAAGACAGCAATACGCTCTTCGCTCTTTTCGGCCCCTTGGCTGGCGAAGGCAAGCACTGAAATGGCGAAGTTGACCCAACCCATGGACTGCCTCGTGTATTGCCAGTTCGGAATGACGGAACAACTGTTGGACTTTGCGAAGTCCACCTCCGGGCAGAACTACTTGCGGATGTCCAAGAGGCTTCTTCCCGACGCCGAGAGCCGTTTGAAGGCTTTCTTGGTGGACTACCAGTCGACCTTCTTGGTCAAGGCGATTGCCTTGACCATGGGGGTGGAAGCGGACTTCGACCTCGTGACGTCGCCACCTTTCATGGAAATGCACCATGAACTGTGCGACACGGTGGACGAGCATATCGGTGAGCTGATGGCCTTGCTGACCGATGACCAGCGCAGCAGGCTTCAGGCGTTGCTGGCATGAACAAAGCACCTTCGGGTGCTTTTTTGTTTTAGATTTCCAGCCGTCTCAACAAGGGGGGTTGCTGCACATGAGTCGCCAGATAGATATCAGGAAGATCACCGGTCGGTGCATTGCCAAGAAGCGCGAGCAAGCCGGTTTGACACAGGACGACATGGCCGACGCCTGGGCATGAGTGAAGAGGGGTATGGCCGCTATGAACGCGGTGTGACGGCTCTGGATCTGCCCAAGTTGGCAAGGATTGCGCTGATCTTCCAGTGCGGCGTCGATGAGTTGGTGGTCGAAGCGAGCACGGGCCTGAGTGCGCAGGCCAAGCGCATTGCCAATCTGCTCGACGGCCTGTCTACGAGCGACCGGGACGAGGTGGTTTCCATCGTGGAAAAAGTGTGCGGCATGGCCCGCAAGAAATACAAGAGCGGGTCGGCCTACAAGCCCTGATCCGCTCCTCACCAAGCACGCGAGCCAGTCCGAGACTGGCTTTTGTTTTCAGGACTTGGCCTGCAGCCTTGCCAAGCGTTCCGCCCGTACCTTCTTGTATTTTTCCTGCCGTGTCTTGCGCTCGCAGAGCTTGGCGAGCATGGCGCTGAACTGGCCGGGCTGGTAGGTCAGCGGCTGGAAGTCCAGTTGCGGATAGACCAGTTTGGTCGCCACGTTGTCCACCAGGTATTGCAGTGGGTGTTCGGAGGCATACACCTTGGAATTGACGGTGTCGTGTTCGTGGCCGATGAACTGGCAGCGGGTTTCCTCGGCGACGCCGCTGTGTTTGAGCAGGTCGTTGGACGTGCTGCGGAACGAGTGGAAGACCTTTTGCGGGTCGGTGATGTGCAGGGTGTCCAGGTACTTGCCCCAGCGTTCTCCGGGCGTGCCGCCGTAGGAGCCGAATTTGTCCGGGGTGAGGTGGGGAAAGAGTTTGCCGCCGTAGCCCTGGGCGTCATGGACGTAGTGCAGGAAACCGCAGGTGATCAGGGTGGGATGTACGGGAATGACGCGACGGGAGGCTGCGGTCTTCACCGATTTGTCGCCTTCGTCGTTGATGGAAATCGCCCAGATGCCGTCCACCTGTTGAATGTCGTTTAAGTCCAGTTGCGCCAGTTCGGAGATGCGCCCACCCGTGAAGAGGCCCAGCAGGGGCAGCCAGAAGTCCGTAGGTCGTTGGGCCTTCGCCAGCAGTTCGGGCTTGAAGATCGCCTTGAGTTCGTTCGTCGTGAACGGCTTGTAGCTGGTGCTGGCTTCGGATTTCTTGATGTCGGTCTTGGTGAAGAGCTTGTGGCCGTGGGTCACCAGGTTCTGGCCGTCAGGCAGCACCCCGATTCTTTGCGCGAGTCCGAAGAGACCGCTGAGGGCTGCCAGATATTTCTGGCTAATGGTCTTGGGAGCCAGGCCACGGTGCAGAAGGTCGTCGATGAAATCGGCCACGTCGGCACGGGTGATGCTGTGCATCGGAATGTGCTTTTGCTTTTTGCGTGCCTCCAACCATGCCACGAACTTGTTGTGATAGTTGCGGTACTCGTAAAGGGTTTTGGGGGTGAGCTTGTTGCGTTCGCGGGTGGCGAAGCGGGGCACCATTTCCTGGATCGTCGTGCCACCGGCTTCTGTCGTGGGCACCGCTGGAGGTGCGGCCGGGGGAGCTGCTGGCGGGGGTGGTGCGATCTGCGCAGACGCCACGGCTGCCGGGCTGGCAATGAGCTGGGCCAGGGCTTCGGGCGAGAGGTTCAGGGCCTGCAGCATGCGGTGCGCACGGTGCATGTCCTCGTCGGTGTGAATGTCGCGCAGGGCGAAGCCGCTGGGAAATTCAATGTCGAGCTTGCGGGCGTCGGGAGCGGGTGACGGGGCTTCGAACAGGGCATTGACCTTCGCCAGCGGCATGCCTGCCAGGTCGGCGAGTTGTTCGCGGTCGGCGCGGTGCAGCAGCCTCAGCAGAAAGTCGTCGCCCAGGCCGGGGGACGCAAGGCCCTGGGCCGTGTTGAGGTTGTCCATGGACATGGCCCTCCACTCCTCGTGTTTTCTTGCGGCCATTATCCCGCCGAGGCATGCGGCCTTGAGCCGTGCTTCCTGGGGGTCTTTGGTGTGCAGCGAGATCCGCTTTTCGCGGCGGGCGGTGCCGACGCGGTAGGTGAGGCGGAAGTAAAAGATCCCGTGGCGGGACTTGGCAAGGTGCGACGCGAGCTTCAAGGCAGGTGATCCACTGAAAGTGGGACACCAGAGTGGGACACCTGTCGCGTGACACAAAGAAAAAAGCCGTTGAAGATCAACGGCTTAGTTCATTTGGCGGAGAGGGCGGGATTCGAACCCGCGGTGGGGATTAGCCCACACACGCTTTCCAGGCGTGCGACTTAAACCGCTCATCCACCTCTCCGGAAGCCTCTGATTGTAGCAGTGCCAGAGTCCCTTCAGCCGAAAAGGCACAACGAATTTGCGCTCAAAGTTTGGATGTGCCCTGAACCATCCTCATCGCAGACGTGATGAGCGTAGAAACCTCGGTCATGTTGCTGGGCACGATCAGGGTGGTGGTGGCGTCGGCGGCGACCTTTCCGTAGGCATCAACGGCTTTTTCTGCGACTTTCAGTTGGACGGCCTGTTCGCCGCCCGGTTGCCGGATGGCCTCGGCTACGCGTTCGATCGCCTGCGCCGTAGCTTCTGCCACGGCCGTGATCGATGCGGCCTCGCCCTGGGCATTGTTGATGGCGGCCTGTTTTTCACCCTCCGACCGAGCGATGAAGGCCTCGCGCTCTCCGGTGGCGATGTTGATCTGCTCCTGGCGCCGGCCTTCCGATGCTGCGATAAGTGCCCGCTTTTCGCGTTCCGCGGTGATCTGCGCCTGCATGGCGCGGAGGATCTCCGTGGGGGGCGTCAGATCCTTGATTTCATAGCGAAGAACCTTCACGCCCCAGTTCAGGGCAGCTTCGTCGATGGCGGCAACGATCTGGGCGTTGATCATGTCGCGTTCTTCGAACGTCTTGTCGAGTTCCAGTTTGCCGATCACGCTGCGCAAGGAGGTCTGGGCCAGCTGGGTCACGGCCACGATGTAATTGCTCGAGCCATAGCTCGCGCGCATGGGATCGGTGACCTGAAAGTACAGTATGCCGTCCACCTGGAGCTGCGTGTTGTCGCGTGTGATGCAGACCTGGCTGGGCACATCCAGCGGTATTTCCTTCAGGCTGTGCTTGTACGCAACGCGATCGATGAAGGGCACCAGGAAATTGAGTCCGGGCGTCAGCGTTCCGGCGTATTTGCCTAGGCGCTCCTTGACCCACGCGTTTTGCTGGGGCACGACCTTGACGGATCGGATGACGAAGATTCCGGCAATGATGAAGATGACGAGGGCTATTTCCATGGTGTCCTTGGTAGGGCAGGATTGGTCAAAGAAAGACTGCGACGGCAGTCGATGAAGTGAGGAAATCCCGAGCGACGTGGCCTGCCGTGCCGTGCTTGCCGCATGGCGTCAAGTCACCCGGTGCACGGTCGATGGTGAACCACCGCTGAAGCCATGTCCGCCACGAAAGATGCGCGCGGCGAACGACCTGCAATGCCGCTTTTCACGCGTTGTCGACGACGAGACGGTTGCCGACGACTTCCGTCACCCTGTAGAGGCCGGGGACAGCCGTTGCCGGCATGTTCCTTCTGTGCAGCATCACGGTCCACTGTGCCCCGCGATAGCGCACCTGTGCCGTGCCGTCGGGGTTCCAGGCGTCCACCTGCACGGATTCGCCGATGTCCAGGTTCACGTCCGGGTTGCTGGACGCGGGGGCTTGCGCATGCCGGCGCCTGCGCAGCCAGTGGCAACCAATGACTCCGGCAGTGCCTACGGCGGCTGCCACGGAGAGCTGTGCTGCCAACGGCAATCCGATGTGTGCGGCGATGGCCCCCGCCACGAGGCCCAGCGAAAGCATGAGCAGATAGAAAGTCCCCGTCACGAGTTCGGCGGCGACCGCCGCGCCGACCATCAGCCACCAGATGGTGGATTCCTGCATACGGTGTCCTCCTCTCTTGTCCGACGGTGTCGGTGCTCTCGCATTCTGGGTCAAATGCCAGCGTCTTCAAAGGGATGACATCGTTATTCCTTACACTTCGCGCCTGTTTCGTTTTTTGGGCCCGCTTGCTCGGAGGCTGTGCATGAAATTCCGCTTTCCCATCGTCATCATCGACGAGGACTACCGTTCCGAGAACACGTCGGGCCTGGGCATCCGGGCCCTGGCGCAGGCCATCGAGGCCGAAGGCTTCGAGGTGCTCGGCGTGACGAGTTACGGCGATCTGTCGCAGTTCGCGCAACAGCAGAGCCGGGCCAGCGCCTTCATCCTGTCGATCGACGACGAGGAGTTCACGCTGGGCTCCGGCCTGGATCCGATCGTGCTGAGCCTGCGCAACTTCATCGCCGAGGTGCGGCGCAAGAATGCCGATGTGCCGATCTATGTGCATGGCGAGACCAAGACGGCGCGCCACCTGCCCAACGACATCCTGCGCGAGTTGCACGGCTTCATCCACATGTTCGAGGACACGCCGGAGTTCGTGGCCAAGCACATCATCCGCGAAGCCAAGAGCTACTTGGAGAGCGTGCAGCCGCCTTTCTTCAAGGCGCTGCTGGACTATGCCGAGGACGGTTCCTATTCCTGGCATTGCCCGGGCCACTCGGGCGGCGTCGCTTTCCTGAAGAGCCCCGTGGGCCAGATGTTCCACCAGTTCTTCGGTGAAAACATGCTGCGCGCGGACGTGTGCAATGCCGTGGAGGAGCTGGGCCAGCTGCTGGACCACAACGGCGCGATCGGCGAGAGCGAGCGCAACGCGGCGCGCATCTTCAATGCCGACCATTGCTTCTTCGTGACCAATGGCACCAGTACGTCGAACAAGATGGTGTGGCACCACACGGTGGCGCCGGGCGACGTGGTGGTGGTGGACCGCAACTGCCACAAGTCGATCCTGCACTCGATCATCATGACGGGGGCCATTCCTGTCTTCCTGAAGCCCACGCGCAACCACTTCGGCATCATCGGACCGATTCCGAAGAGCGAGTTCGAGCGCGATGCCATCGAGACGAAGATCCGCGCCAACCCGCTGCTGAAGGGCGTGGATGCCGCCACCGTGAAGCCGCGTGTGCTCACGATCACGCAGTCCACCTACGACGGCGTGCTCTACAACACCGAGACCATCAAGTCGATGATGGACGGCTATGTGGACAACCTGCATTTCGACGAAGCCTGGCTGCCCCATGCCGCGTTCCATCCGTTCTATGGCAGCTACCACGCCATGGGCAAGAAGCGCGCGCGGCCCAAGCACTCGGTGGTGTATGCCACGCAGTCCATCCACAAGCTGCTGGCCGGCATCAGCCAGGCCAGCCACGTGCTGGTGCAGGACTCGCAGACTGTGAAGCTCGATCGCCCGCTGTTCAACGAGGCGTACCTGATGCACACCTCGACGTCGCCGCAGTACAGCATCATCGCCAGCTGCGATGTGGCCGCTGCGATGATGGAGCCGCCCGGCGGCACGGCGCTGGTGGAGGAAAGCCTGCTCGAAGCCCTGGACTTCCGCCGCGCGATGCGCAAGGTGGAGGAAGAGTTCGGCAAGGACGACTGGTGGTTCAAGGTGTGGGGGCCGGACAAGCTCGTGGACGAGGGCCTGGGCCGCGCCGAGGACTGGATCATCCGCAGTGACGGCAAGGGCAAGAAGAGCCCCAGCAAGTGGCACGGTTTCGGCCCGCTGGCTGATGGCTTCAACATGCTGGATCCGATCAAGTCGACCATCGTCACGCCGGGCCTGAACCTGGACGGCAAGTTCGACAAGACCGGCATCCCGGCTTCCATCGTGACCAAATACCTCGCCGAGCACGGCGTGGTGGTGGAGAAGACCGGCCTCTACAGCTTCTTCATCATGTTCACCATCGGCATCACCAAGGGCCGCTGGAACACGCTGCTGGCGGCGCTGCAGCAGTTCAAGGACGATTACGAGAAGAACCAGCCCATGTGGCGCATCCTTCCGGAGTTCTGCCAGCAGCACAAGCGCTACGAGCGCATGGGACTGAAGGACCTGTGCCAGCACGTCCACCAGCTCTATGCCAAGTACGACATTGCGCGGCTCACCACCGAGATGTACCTGTCGGACCTGACGCCGGCGATGAAGCCCAGCGACGCATTCGCGCACATTGCGCACCGCAAGACCGAGCGCGTGGAGATCGACCACCTCGAAGGCCGCATCACCACCAGCCTTATCACGCCTTACCCGCCCGGCATTCCGCTGTTGATTCCGGGCGAGGTGTTCAACAAGAAGATCGTCGATTACCTCAAGTTCTCACGTGAGTTCTCCAAGCTCTGCCCGGGTTTCGAGACCGACATCCATGGTCTGGTGGAGATCGAGGACGACAACGGGCATGTGCGCTACTACGCGGACTGCGTGACCCCTGCCGAGCAACCCAAGCCCGGCCGGCGCGGTGGCCGCAAGGATGCGCCGGTGGCCGAGGACATCGTGCAGGTGGGCAGCGACGGGCCGTTCGGGCGCAAGATCTGAGTCCGGAGACGAGAGGCTCGCGCAGCGCCCCCACCAGGGCACTCGCACCGCTGCATATAGAAGTCGGGCTCCCTCCATACCGCACGGCCGGGGGCCTGCGGCGGGTGGCTATGCACCGGGGTTTGAATGTCCTTTGGCAGGGGCCCGGGTGCGCGCGCCAGTTTCCTGGCATTGACCGGTGCGGTCAGGAGGCGGGCATGTCCTCGCGCACTCGCAGAAAGCTTGCGAAGCGGGGCAGCCCGCCCTCGTGTGTGCCCCGGAAGCGGTAGGTCACCCAACTGCCAATCGGCGGCGGCTGCGCGCGGTCGGCACCGGAGAAACCGGTGCCGAGCCTGAAGCGGCGCCCCTGTGGCGTCTCGACCAGCAGCGCGCCCAGGCGGCCGGCCTGCCGGCCCTGGCCTGGGACGTGCGCGACGACGCGCGCCTCGGCATCGTCTTGGGTCTTCAGTTTGACCAGGTCATCGCTGCGGCCTGCGCGGTAGAGCGATGCGCCCCGGTGCAGCATCAGGCCTTCTCCGCCGCCGCGCACGGTGCGCTGGAGCAGGGCATTCAGTTGGGCCGGGTCGGCGACCCTCCGCTGGGGCACGGCCACCACCCAGGTCTGCCCGATCCCGGACACGAGCGCCTGCAAGGCCGGCAGCCTTTCATCGAAGGTGCCCGTGTGCGCCGGCAGATCGAACACCATGAACCGCATCCCTTGCCATGCCGGGTCCGAGGGCGCCTGCTGGCGGACCGTGGACTGCGCCCGGGAGAAATGCCCGCGGCCGGCCCAGAGTTCGCCGTCCATGGGCGTTCGAGGCCAGTTCTGCGTGAACCAGGCCGGCGCGGCCACGGTCTCGCCGCCGCGTGTGCGCAGCCGCTCCCCGTCCCAGTAGCCCCGCACGCCGTCGTACTTCTCGCTGACCCAGTAGTCGGCCAGCACCAGCCCGGGGCGGTACACATTGGCCAGCAGGAGGGCCGGCGCCCGGTCGCTGGGCGTTGCGGCCCTGGCGTCCGCGATGGCAATGGCTGAGGCCGTGGCCAGCAGCCCTGCCATGAAGCGCCTGCGCGAATCCATGCGATCGCTATTAAATTTATAGCAAACTATTGAATGAATCCGGCGGCATGGAGGCGAAAACGTTCAGGAAAGATCTGCGCTGTCCCGGCTGATGCCGCCGGTCTGGCTGAAGCCGCCGTCCACGTACATGATCTCGGCGGTGACGCCGCTGGCGAGATCGGACATCAGGAAGGCGGCGGCATTGCCCACGTCCTCGATGGTCACGTTGCGGCGCAGCGGCGAGGCACCGGCCACCACGCCCAGCAGCTTGCCGAAATCCTTGATGCCGCTGGCGGCCAGGGTCTTGATGGGCCCGGCGCTGATGCCGTTGGCGCGCATGCCCTTGGGGCCCAGCGATTCGGCCAGGTAGCGCACGCTGGCTTCGAGGCTCGCCTTGGCCAGGCCCATGGTGTTGTAGTTGGGCACCGTGCGCAGCGCGCCGAGGTAGCTCAGGGTGAGCACGGCTGCCCGATCGTTCAGATAGGGCAGGGCGGCCTTCGCCATGGCGGGGAAGCTGTAGGCGCTGATGTCGTGCGCAATGCGGAACGACTCGCGCGACAGGCCTTCGAGGAAGTCGCCCGCGATGGCCTCGCGCGGCGCGAAGCCGATGCTGTGCACGAAGCCGTCGAAGCGCGGCCAGGTTTTCGAGAGGTCGGCGAACATGCGCTCGATCTGCTCATCGCTGGCGACGTCGCAATCGAAGACCAGCGTGGAATCGAATTCGGCGGCGAAGTCGGTGATGCGGTCCTTGAAGCGTTCGCCGACATAGCTGAACGCCAGCTCGGCGCCCTGTGCGCGGCAGGCCTTGGCGATGCCGTAGGCGATGGAACGGTTGGACAGCACGCCGGTGATGAGCAGCTTCTTGCCGGTCAGAAAACCCATTGTTCTTCTCCTGGGGAAAGGCGGTCGATGAGAGTGCGGGGAGGCGGTGCGCGGAAGGCGCCGCAGATACGGGCGGTTTCCATGCCGAGCGGCTGGGCACGGCGACCGTAGTGCAGAATTGTCGCATGCGTCTATGGCCGATCTTGCTGCTTTGGGGAAGCACGCTGCCCGCGTGGGGAGCGCATGCCTATGCGATGTGGGGCGAGCCCCGCATGCCGGTCGGCTTCGACCATTTCGCGTATGTGAATCCACAGGCTCCGAAGGGGGGCGAGTTGCGGCTGGTGAGCAACCTGCGCGTATCGACCTTCGACAAATACAACCCGTTCACGATCAAGGGCAACGCGCCGGCCTACCTGTCGGCCCTGATGTTCGATTCGCTGCTGGCCGGCTCGCTCGACGAGACGGGCGTGGGGTACGGCCTGCTGGCGCAGGATGTGGACGTGGCTCCCGATGGCCTCTCGGTCACGTTCCGCCTGCGCAGCGAGGCGCGGTTCCACAACGGCAAGCCGGTGCTGGCCCAGGACGTGAAGCACAGCTTCGATACCTTGATGGGCCCGCATGCCACGCCTGCGTACAAGACGCTGCTCTTCGACGTGGCGGGTATCGATGTGCTGGACGACCGCACGGTGCGCTACCGGTTCAAGCACCCCAACCGCGAGCTGCCGCTGACCGTGGGCGGGCTGCCGGTCTTCAGCCGCGATTGGGGCGTGGAGAACGGGCGCGCCAAGCCGTTCGACCAGGTGGTGATGGACACGCCCATCGGCAGCGGCCCCTACCGCATCGGCCCCGTGCGCTTCGGTAAGGACATCACCTACGTCCGCGACCCGCAGTACTGGGCGCGCGATTTGAACGTGCGCAAGGGCACGTCGAACTTCGACCGCATCCAGGTGAAGATCTACAAGGACAACACGGCCCGGCTGGAAGCCCTGAAAGCCGGCGAGTTCGATCTCATGCGCTTCTTCAGTGCGGGCGACTGGGCCCGCCGGGTCAACGGGCGCAAGTTCGATTCCGGCGAGCTGGTGAAGGGCGACTTCGCGCACAAGCAGCCGTCGGGCTTCCAGAGTTTTGTGCTCAACACCCGGCGGCCGGTGCTGCAGGACGCCCGTGTGCGCGAAGCGCTCGGGCTGGCCTTCGACTTCGAGTGGATGAGCCGGCAACTTTTCTATGGCGGTTACCAGCGCGTGAACGGGCTCTTCGGCAACACGCGGTGCGAGACTCGGGGTTCGCCTTCCGCCGAGGAGATCGCCCTCATGGAGCCGTGGCGCAAGAGTATTCCCTCCGCGGCGTTCGGGCCGATGGCGGTGCCTCCCCGGACCGATGGGCCGACCACCCTGCGCGACAACCTGCGCCGTGCGCAGGCACTGCTGCGGGATGCAGGCTGGGAGGTGCGCGACGGCGCCCTGCGCAATGCCAAGGGCCAGCCCCTGGTGCTGGAGTACCTGGACAGCAGTGAGGGCGGCGTGCGCACGTTGTCGTCCTGGATGCGCAATCTCGAGAAGCTGGGCATCCGCCTGCAGTTCCGCATGGTGGACTTCGCGCTCTACCAGCAGCGATTGCAGAAATTCGATTTCGACATCACCACGATCGCCTACCAGGGGTCGGACAATCCGGGCCAGGAGTTTGCCGACATGTTCGGGTCGCAGGCGGCGGACACCGAGGACTCCGGAAATTACCCGGGGGTGAAGAATCCCGCGGTGGATGCGATGATCCGCGCGATGGTCTCGGCCAAGAGTCTGGACGCGCTCCTGCCGGCCTGCCACGCGCTCGAGCGCATCGTCGCGCACGAGCATTACCTGATCCCACAGTGGACGGCGGGCTCGCACCGCATGGTCTACAACGCCTGGCGGCTGCAGCGGCCCGAGGTGCTGCCCCCTTACTCCACAGGGGAGGCCTGGGCTATCGATACCTGGTGGGCGCGCATGCCGCCGCAAACCCGACCCGGCCCCGTCACGCCCTGAAAGCCGCATGTTTTCATACCTCCTCAAGCGCGTGCTGCTGATGCTGCCCACCCTGCTGGGCGTGCTCCTGCTCACCTTCGTCGTGATCCAGTTCGTCCCCGGCGGGCCGGTGGAGCAATACCTGGCCGAGGCCAAGGCCGGACTGGGCGGGCGCGGCGGCGGGGCGGAAAGCGGTGGGTTGGCATACCGCGGTGCCCAGGGCGTGGACCCGAAGCGGCTGGAGCAGATCAAATCGCTCTACGGTTTCGACAAGCCTGCGCACGAGCGCTTTCTGCACATGCTGGGGCAGTTCGCTCGGTTCGATCTGGGTCGCAGCTTCTTCCAGAACAAGGAGGTCTGGCAACTGGTGAAAGAGAAGCTGCCCGTCTCCATCAGCCTGGGGCTCTGGACCTTCTTCATCAGCTACCTGGTGGCCGTGCCGCTCGGGGTGGCCAAGGCGGTACGGGCGGGCTCGCGCTTCGATTTCGTGACGACGCTGATCGTGCTCGTGGGCTATGCCATTCCGGGTTTCGTGCTGGGGGTGGCCTTGCTGGTCGTCTTCGGCGGGCAACTGCAGTGGTTCCCGCTGCGCGGGCTGACCTCTGCGAACTGGGACGAAATGTCCTGGGGCGCGCGCATCGTGGACTACCTCTGGCACATCACGCTGCCGGTGACCGCGATGGTGGTCGGCAGCTTCGCGGTGACCGCGATGCTCACCAAGAACGCCTTCCTGGAGGAAATCCGCAAGCAATATGTCCTGACGGCGCGCGCCAAGGGCCTTTCTGAACGGCAGGTGCTCTGGAAGCACGTGTTTCGCAATGCGCTGATTCCCATCATCACCGGGTTTCCGGCGGCATTCATCGGCGCGTTCTTCACCGGGTCGCTGCTGATCGAGACACTGTTCTCGCTCGATGGCCTGGGGCTGCTGAGCTACGAGAGCGTGATCCGGCGCGACTATCCGGTCGTGCTCGGGACCCTCTATCTCTTCACGCTGATCGGGCTCGTGACCAAGCTCGTGAGCGATCTCTGCTATGTCTGGGTGGACCCGCGTGTCAAGTTCGACTGACCTTCCCATGGCGGCCGATGGCCGTTCCCTGTCGGGGCCGATCGGCGCCGCTTCGCCGGACACTGGTGCAGCCAAGTCGGCAACGGCGCGGTCGCTGCCGCCCGGGCGGCGCGCGTGGCAGCGGTTCAAGCGCAACCGCCTGGGCTACTGGAGCCTCATCGCGTTCTGCGTACTGGTGGTACTGAGCCTGGGGGCGGAACTGGTCAGCAACGATCGCCCGCTCCTGGTGCGGTACGAAGGGCGGTTCTACCTGCCGATGTTGCACGACTATTCCGAGAAGACCTTCGGCGGCGACTTTGAGACCCCTGCCGACTACCTCGACCCATTCGTGCGCGAGCGGCTTGGCGCCGGTGGCAACTGGGCCCTCTACACGTTGAACCCTTACGGCCCCCACACGCTGAATTATTTCGCAAAGGCGCCGAATCCATCGGGGCCGACCGCCGACAACTGGCTGGGCACGGACGACCGCGGCAGAGACCTGCTGGCGCAGCTCATCTACGGATTCCGCGTGAGCGTGCTTTTCGGCTTCGCGCTCACGGCCGTCGGGGTGCTGCTTGGGGTCGCAACGGGTGCGATCCAGGGTTTCTTCGGCGGCCGTACCGACCTGGCCTTCCAGCGGTTCATCGAGATCTGGGGCTCGATGCCGGAGCTGTATCTGCTCATCATCTTCTCGGCCGTGTTCGCACCCAGCGTGGGGCTGCTGCTGGTTCTTCTTTCGCTGTTCGGCTGGATGGGGCTGTCGGACTATGTACGCGCCGAGTTCCTGCGCAACCGCCAGCTCGACTACGTGAAGGCGGCGAGAGCCCTCGGCGTGCCCAATGGGCAGATCATCTGGCGCCATATCCTGCCCAACAGCATGACGCCGGTGGTCACCTTCCTGCCGTTTCGCATGAGCGCCGCGATCCTCGCGCTGGCTTCGCTCGATTTCCTGGGCCTGGGTGTGCCGCCGGGAACGCCCTCGCTGGGCGAGCTGCTGAACCAGGGCAAGAACAATATCGATGCGTGGTGGATTTCGATCTTCACCTTCGGCGTGCTGGTGACCACGCTGCTGCTGCTCACTTTCATGGGCGATGCGCTGAGGGATGCGCTCGATCCAAGAAAGGCCGACCGATGACGGGCCGGCCTCTGCCATCGCAGTTCTCCGGTGCGGTCGGGGCGGGTCCCAATCCGCCGCCGTTGCTCGAGGTGCGCGGGCTGTGCGTGCGTTTCGGCGGCAAGGCCGTGGTGCATGGGGTCGACTTCGACATCCGTGCTGGCGAGAAGCTGGCCCTGGTGGGCGAATCGGGCTCCGGCAAGACCATCTCCGCGCTTTCGCTGCTGGGCCTGGCGGGCGATGCAGAAGTATCGGGGCAGGCGCTGCTGCAGGGCGAGGGCACCGACCCGCCGCGCGATCTGCTGGGCCTGACGGAACGCGAGATGCGCGGCGTCCGAGGCGGCGACATCGCGATGGTGTTCCAGGAGCCGATGACCGCCCTGAACCCGTTGATGTCCGTGGGTGAGCAGATCGCCGAGGTGCTGCAGTTCAAGCAGGGTCTCACGCGGACGCAGAGCGCTGCGCAGGCCGTGGAGCTGCTGGCGGGCACCGGCATTCCCGAGCCGGCCCGGCGCGCGAAGTCCTATCCGCACCAGCTCTCGGGAGGACAGCGCCAGCGCGCGATGATCGCCATGGCGTTGGCGAGCCGTCCGCGCCTGCTGCTGGCCGACGAGCCCACGACGGCGCTGGATGTGACGCTGCGCGGCCAGATCCTGGAACTGCTGTCGGACCTGCAGCGGCAGACCGGCATGGCCGTGCTGCTCATCACCCACGACCTGCACCTGGTGCGCCGGTTCGCCGACCGGATCGCGGTCATGGAGCGGGGTGTGTTGGTGGAGCAGGGTGCGGTGGCCGATGTGTTCGCCGCGCCGTCCCATGCGTATACCCGGCGGCTGCTGGGAAGTGTCCCGCGGCGCGATGTGATCGAGGAGAAGCAGGAGGACACTCCCGGCGCCACCCCGCCAGCCGCGGAAGCTCAGGGGCTGCGCGTGGCGTATTCCACTCCGTTGCCCGGTCTGCGCGGCTGGTTCCGCCGGGGCGAGTTCGTGGCCGTGCAGGGCGCCGATCTGGCGATCCCGTCCGGCCGCACGCTCGGGGTGGTGGGCGAATCCGGGTCGGGCAAATCCACCCTGGCCCAGGCGCTGCTGGGCCTGCTGCCGTTCAGCGGCGAGCTGAAGGTCGCGGGTCAGCGTTGGCAATTGCCGGCGCAGCGCAACAGCGCCGAAAACCAGGCCCTGCGCCGCAGTGTGCAGGTGGTGTTCCAGGATCCTTTCTCATCGCTCTCTCCCCGGCTCACGGTCGAAGAGATCGTGGGCGAGGGGCTGCGTGTCCACGCGCCCGAAGGCGGGCTGGCCGGGCGCCGGTCCCGCGTGGAAGCGGCACTGGCCGACGTGGGCCTGGTCGAAGCGCAGTTCCCTGGTCTGCTGGCCCGGTATCCGCATGAGTTCTCGGGCGGCCAGCGCCAGCGCATCGCGATTGCGCGCGCACTCATTCTGGAGCCCCGCCTGCTGGTGCTGGATGAACCCACCAGCGCGCTGGACGTGACGATCCAGCAGCAGGTGCTGGCCTTGCTGCAGCGGCTGCAGAAGGAACGCGGCCTCAGCTACCTGCTCATCACCCACGATGTGGCGGTGATCCGGGCCATGGCGCATGAAGTGCTGGTCATGAAGGATGGGGCCATCGTTGAGGCCGGCCCGATGGCGCGGGTGCTCGATGCGCCGCGCCATGCCTATACCCAGGCGCTGGTTGCCGCGGCGGAGGCGGGCGCGGATCCCGCTACCCGCTGAACCGCCGGTGCGCGGGGCCGCGCTGCGCCGGGGCTGCGGGTGGCTGGGAGTGCCCGTCACTCCACGGCGATGGGCTCCTGGTCCGTTCCCGCATAGAGCCGGAACTGTTTTCTGCCCGCACGCTTGGCCGTGTACAGGGCGACGTCCGCGCTTCTTGCCAGCTCTTCGAAGCTCTCTCCGTGCTGTGGGAAGAGGGCAATGCCGCCGCTCAGGAAGATCTGCTTCGACTCGCCCAGCAGGTCGAAGGGCGCCTCGCAGGCGGCCATGATCTTTTTCGACACGAGGCAGGCCTGTTCGGCATGCTCCACGATCGGCAAGAGAACGATGAATTCATCACCGCCCTGACGGCACACCGTGTCCGAGCGGCGAACGCAGCTGCTGAAGCGCCTGGCCACCTGCACCAGGAGCAGATCTCCCGCATCGTGCCCGAGGGTGTCGTTGATCTGCTTGAAGCCGTCGAGATCGATGTACATCAGGGCCAGGCCATGGCCGTCGCGGCGCGCATGGGCGATGGCCTGCTGCGCGCGATCCTGGAGCAGCACGCGGTTGGGCAGGTCCGTCAGCATGTCGTGTTGCGCGAGGTGGGCCATGCGCCGCGCCAGGGCCATGGCTTCGGTCACGTCGCGCAGGACCATCACGGTGCCTGTGATCTGGCCGTGCCGATCGGTGATGGAGCTCACGCTGTTCTCGACGTCGATGCGCCGGCCATCCCGGCACTGCAGCACCAGTCCGCGTTCGGTCGGCTTGGTGGCGGCACCCGCCAGTGCGCTGTGGGCGGGGTGCGATGCCGGTGTTCCCGCGGACGTGGCGAGGGGCGCCACTTCGTCGATGTCGCGGCCTGCAGCGTGGAAGGCCTGCCAGCCCGTCATTTTTTCCGCCACGGGGTTGATGTAGGTGACGTGTCCGGTGGCGTCGGTGCATAGCACGGCGTCGCCGATCGATTGCAGCGTGAGGCGGACAAGTTCCTTTTCTTCGAAGAGCAGGTCCTCCATGCGCTTGCGTTCCGTGAGGTCGTCGATCTGGACGAAGATGCCTTGCGTTCCGGTGCCGTCATGGTCGGGAATGTACGAGACCAGCGTATGCCTGAATTCCCCCGAGGAGAGCTGGACTGTGCGCTCGAAGACCTGTTTGCGCCCTTGGAGGGCCCGTTCCAGGTGGGGCCGCGCGAAAGCGTAGGTATCGGCGTCCAGGGCCTCCTGGATGGGCTTGTCGCGGATCTGCTCCTGGGACAGCCCGAGCCAGTCGAGGTACGCCTGGTTGGCGAAGCGATTGCGCAGATGCCGGTCCCAATAGCCCACGAGCGATGGTAGGTTGTCGAGGATGGTGCGCATGTCGTGCTGGGCCTGGTGCAACTGGCCCGCTATCGCTTGCCGGCGCGCGAGTTCCCGTGCAAACAGCACGGCCAGCCCCACGCAGGCGACCATGAGCAGCGCAGCAAACGACCCGAGCACCAGTGCGCTCTGCCGCCACTTCGACAGGATGCTGTCGACGGACTGCGCTACCGCCACCACCAGCGGATAGTCGCCCACGCGCCGGAAGGCATGCAGGCGGGCCACGCCGTCGCGCGAGTCTGCCGCCGTTTCGGTGAAGTGCCCCTCCCGGAGGTTGCCAAAGCGAGCCAGATGGCTCGGCTCCACCGACTGCCCGCTGTCTTCGGTGCGAAAGGGGAACCGCGCGATGGCCATGCCATCCGTGCGGACGATCTCCGCCAGGCTTTGGGGCCCCAGGCCGAGGGATTCGAACAGCTCCTTGAAATAGCTGAGCCGCACGGTGCCCACCACCACTCCCGCAAAACTGCCGTCGTCGCGGTAGTAGGCCCGGCTCATCGCCAGGCTGTATTCGCCCGAAACCCGGCCACGGATCGGGGTGCCGATATAGACCCCGTAGGCTTTCTCCCGGGTGTGGACCCGAAAATAATCCCGGTCTGCCAGATTGGGTGCGTTGGGGATCTTGCCTGTGGAGCTGATCAGCAGGTTGCCTCCCGGGTCGAGGATGGCGACAGCGCCGAGCCCGCGTGTCCGCAGCGAGTGGTCGAAGAGCATCGCCCGCTGCATGTCTTCAGGCAGGGTGTGCAGGTCCGGCCGGGCCAGGATATCCACCACTCCGGCCAAGGAGTGATCGAAGCCATCGAGCGTCCGTCCGATGTTCTGCTCGAGCGTGCGGGCAAAGGCGGCGTTGGCATCCTGGGCGTAGTGCCACTCATCGTCGCGGATGCTGAGGATGGTGCGGGCGAAGAGGGCGCCGATGCCCACCGACAGTGCAATGGCCAGCAGGATCAGGCGGCGGTGGGGATGCAGACGCATGGACGGATGCAGCGGCGTGTGGGTAAGCTCGCCCCGAGAGGGCTGAATGTCTTGTGGGGGTCTTCCGTTGCTCGTCCAGGCACCTTCATCGGGTGTGGTTGGGCGGGGAGAAAAGGTCCCAGGTGGCGATGAACAGCGCTGCGATGACCGGCCCGATCACGAAGCCCGTCAGCCCGAAAAGGGCCATCCCGCCCAGGGTGGAAATCAGCACGATGTAGTCGGGCATCTTCGTGTCCTTGCCCACCAGCACGGGGCGCAGCACGTTGTCCACCAGGCCGATCACACCGATACCGAAAATCGTCAGCGTGACTCCTTGCCAGATGGCGCCCGTCGCCAGGAAATACACCGCCACAGGCGCCCAGATGAGCCCTGCGCCGACGGCGGGCAGCAGCGACAGAAAGGCCATGAGCACACCCCAGAGAACGGGGCCCTGGATGCCGAGGAACCAGAACGCCAGTCCACCCAGGGCGCCCTGCACCGCAGCCACCGCGATATTGCCTTTGACCGTGGCGCGGATGACCGTCGTGAATTTGATGGCGAGCTGGCGCTTGTGCCCCTCGTCGAGCGGCGTGGCCTCCCGGATCCGCACCGCCAGTGCAGCGCCGTCGCGCAGCAGGAAGAACAGCAGGTACAGCATGATCCCGAAGCTCACCAGGAACTGCAGCGTGTTCTGGCCGAAATCGATGGCCTTGCTGGCGACGAACTGCGTGGCCTGAACCGTCACGGACGACAGCCGCTCCTGGAGTTCCGCCGCCGTGGTCAGGTTCAGGCGTTCCAGTACCTGCAGGGCCCAGGAGGGCAAGGCCTGCATGATCTGCTGGACATAGGCCGCAAAGTTCAGTTGCCCGGACCGCATGCGCTCGTACACGAGGCTGCCTTCCTGCACCAGCGAGATGGTGATGAGGGTCAGGGGGAGTATCACGACCACCAGGCACAGCCCCAGGGTGCACAGCGCCGCCAGGTTGTGGCGGCGTGGCATGCGGTTGAGCAACCTCCGGTGGAGCGGCGCGAAGAGGATCGCGAGCACGATCCCCCAGAACACCGCCCCGTGAAAGGGCCAGAGGATCGCGAGAAAAGCCAGGCTGACGGCGATCAGCAGGGCGATGAAAGTGCGGTTTTGCAATAGGGCTGACTTCATGACTCGGCAGTGGGGCTGTGTTGCCGAAATGTACGCGACGCGCAAGGCATATCTCCGGGGCTTTGTGATCGTGTGGGCGTCGGCAGGTGTTCGATGGCACAATCGTGGCCGCAAGATTAAGGCCCTTCCCCAGCCACAGTCGCATCCGCCAACCGGTTCAGCCGTGTCGCGGAAGGTTTACCAACCAGCTAATGCTTCCCTCAGGGAAGCGGAGGTCAGCGGAATGAGCGATACGACGTCCGTCTATCAAGCCTACCAAGGCAACACCTATCTCTTCGGTGGCAATGCCCCCTATGTCGAAGAGATGTACGAGAGCTACCTCGTCAATCCGGGCAGCGTGCCCGACACGTGGCGCGAATATTTCGACGCGCTGCAGCACGTGCCGGCCGTGGACGGCTCCAATTCCCGGGACGTTCCCCACCAACCCGTCATCAACGCTTTCGCCGAGCGCGCGAAGCAGGGCGGCACCCAGGTGGTGGTGGCGACGGGCGCGGATTCCGAACTCGGCCGCAAGCGCACGGCAGTCCAGCAGCTCATCTCTGCCTATCGCAATGTCGGCCAGCGCTGGGCCGACCTCGATCCCCTGAAGCGGACCGAGCGCCCCTCCATCCCCGAGCTGGAACTCTCCTTCTACGGCTTCACCGATGCCGACCAGGAGACCGTGTTCAACACCAGCAATACGTTCTTCGGCAAGGAGTCGATGCCGTTGCGCGAACTCGTCAACGCGCTGCACGAAACCTATTGCGGCACCATCGGTGCCGAGTACATGTATGCCTCCGACCAGAACCAGAAGCGCTGGTGGCAGGAGAAGCTCGAGAAGATTCGTAGCAAGCCGAACTTCGGCAACGACAAGAAAAAACAGATCCTCGATCGCCTGACTGCCGCCGAAGGACTCGAACGCTTTCTGCACACGAAATACGTCGGGCAGAAGCGCTTCTCGCTCGAAGGCGGGGAAAGCTTCATCGCCGCCATGGACGAACTGATCCAGTCGGCCGGTGCCCGCGGTGTGCAGGAAATCGTCATCGGCATGGCCCACCGCGGTCGCCTGAACGTCCTTGTGAACACCTTGGGCAAGATGCCCAAGGACCTGTTCGCGGAGTTCGACCATACGGCGCCCGAAGATCTTCCTTCCGGCGACGTGAAGTACCACCAGGGCTTCAGCTCGGATGTGTCCACCACGGGTGGGCCGGTGCATCTGTCCCTGGCTTTCAATCCCTCCCACCTGGAAATCGTGAACCCTGTCGTCGAGGGTTCGGTCCGTGCCCGCATGGACCGCCGCGACGATCCGCATGGCAAGCAGGTGCTGCCGGTGCTGGTGCACGGCGATGCCGCGTTCGCTGGTCAGGGTGTCATTCAGGAAACCCTGGCCCTGGCGCAGACCCGTGGTTATTCCACGGGCGGCACGGTGCACATCGTCATCAACAACCAGATCGGTTTCACCACCTCCGATCCGCGTGACAGCCGTTCCACGCTGTATTGCACCGATGTGGTGAAGATGATCGAATCGCCTGTCCTCCACGTGAACGGCGACGATCCGGAAGCCGTGGTGCTGGCAACCCAGCTGGCCCTCGAATTCCGCATGGAATTCCAGAAGGACGTGGTGGTCGACATCATCTGCTACCGCAAGCTGGGCCACAACGAGCAGGACACGCCGGCGCTGACGCAGCCGCTCATGTACAAGAAGATCGGGCAGCACCCCGGCACGCGCCGGCTCTATGCCGACAAGCTCGCTGCGCAGGGTCTGGGCGAATCGCTGGGCGACGACATGGTCAAGGCCTATCGCGCCGCCATGGATGCGGGCAAGCACACGGTCGATCCGGTGCTGACCAATTTCAAGAGCAAGTACGCGGTGGACTGGAGCCCGTTCCTCGGCAAGAAGTGGACCGACGCCGGCGACACGGCCATCCCGCTCACCGAGTGGAAGCGTCTGGCTGAGCGCATCACCACCATTCCGGAAGGCGTCTCGCCGCACCCGCTCGTGAAGAAGGTCTATGACGACCGCGCGGCCATGGGCCGGGGCGAAGTCAACGTGGACTGGGGCATGGGCGAACACATGGCTTTCGCGTCGCTCGTCGCCAGCGGCTTCCCCGTGCGCCTCTCGGGCGAGGATTGCGGTCGCGGCACGTTCACGCACCGCCATGCCGTGATCCACGACCAGAACCGCGAGAAGTGGAACGAGGGCTTCTATGTTCCGCTGCAGAACGCCAGCGAGAACCAGGCGCCGTTCGTCGTCATCGATTCGATCCTCTCCGAAGAGGCCGTGTTGGGCTTCGAATACGGATATGCCTCGAACGATCCCAACACGCTCGTGATTTGGGAGGCGCAGTTCGGCGACTTCGCCAACGGCGCGCAGGTCGTGATCGACCAGTTCATTGCGTCCGGTGAGGTGAAGTGGGGCCGTGTGAACGGCATCACCCTGATGCTGCCGCACGGCTACGAAGGCCAGGGTCCGGAGCACAGCTCGGCGCGCCTGGAGCGATTCATGCAGCTGTCGGCGGATGCCAACATGCAGGTGGTGCAGCCCACGACGGCCAGCCAGATCTTCCACGTGCTGCGCCGTCAAATGGTCCGGCATCTGCGCAAGCCGCTGATCATCATGACGCCCAAGTCCCTCTTGCGGAACAAGGACGCCACGTCGCCGCTGTCCGAATTCACCAAGGGCAGCTTCCAGACGGTGATCCCGGAGCAGAACGAAGCCATCGACAAGAAGGCCGAGAAGGTCAAGCGGATCATCGCCTGCTCCGGCAAGGTGTACTACGACCTCGTGAAGAAGCGCGAGGAGAAGGGCATCGACGACGTGGCGATCATCCGTGTCGAACAGCTCTACCCGTTCCCGCACAAGGCGTTTGCTGCCGAAGTGAAGAAGTACGCGAACGCGACCGACATCGTGTGGTGCCAGGACGAACCCCAGAACCAGGGCGCTTGGTTCTTCGTGCAGCACTACATCCACGAGAACATGCTCGAAGGGCAGAAGCTGGGTTATTCCGGCCGTGCCGCCTCGGCATCGCCCGCGGTGGGCTATTCGCACCTGCACCAAGAGCAGCAGAAGGCTCTGGTGGAAGGCGCGTTCGGGAAGCTCAAGGGCTTCGTCCTTGCCAAGTGATGGCTTAGAAGCATCGCCCCGCGACCCTCGCAACCCACAGCGAAAAAACAAGTTCTGAAAGAATCGTCATGGCTATCGTAGAAGTCAAAGTCCCCCAACTGTCCGAATCCGTGGCTGAAGCCACGATGCTCTCCTGGAAGAAGAAGGCCGGTGAATCCATCTCCATCGATGAGATCCTGATCGAGATCGAAACCGACAAGGTGGTCCTCGAGGTTCCCGCACCGGCTGCAGGTGTGCTCGCCGAGATCGTCCAGGGCGACGGTGCCACCGTGGTGGCCGATCAGGTCATTGCCCGCATCGATACGGAGGCCAAGGCAGGCACGGCTGCTGCCCCTGCGGCGGCGCCCGCCGCGGCATCCGCTCCTGCTCCTGCTCCCGCCGCTGTTGCCCCGGCCGCTGCCGCGGGTGGCTCCAAGGGCGATGTGGCCATGCCGGCTGCCGCCAAGCTGTTGGCGGACAACAACCTTTCCGTGTCGGCGGTGGCTGGCACGGGCAAGGATGGCCGTGTGACGAAGGGCGACGTGCTGGCCGCCGTGGCTGGCGGCGCCAAGCCGTCTGCTGCGCCGAGTTCCATTCCCACCGGTGTGCCCACGAAGTCGCTGCCCCAGGTGGCATCGCCAGCGGCGCCCAAGCTGGGTGACCGTCCCGAGCAGCGTGTGCCTATGAGCCGCCTGCGCGCCCGCATCGCCGAGCGCCTGCTGCAATCGCAGTCCACCAACGCCATCCTGACCACCTTCAACGAGGTGAACATGGCCCCGGTGATGGATCTGCGCAAGAAGTTCCAGGACAGCTTCACCAAGGAACACGGCACGAAGCTGGGCTTCATGAGTTTCTTCGTCAAGGCTGCGGTGCATGCACTGAAGAAATTCCCCGTGCTGAATGCTTCCGTGGACGGCAATGACATCGTCTACCACGGCTACTTCGACATCGGCATCGCCGTCGGTTCGCCGCGGGGCCTCGTGGTGCCTATCCTGCGCAATGCCGATCAGATGAGCTTTGCCGACATCGAAAAGAAGATCGCCGAGTTCGGCAAGAAAGCCCAGGAAGGCAAGCTTGGCATCGAGGACATGACGGGCGGTACCTTCTCGATCTCCAACGGCGGCACCTTCGGCTCGATGCTGTCCACCCCCATCATCAACCCTCCCCAGTCGGCCATTCTGGGCGTGCACGCCACCAAGGACCGTGCCGTGGTGGAGAACGGGCAAGTCGTCGTTCGTCCGATGAACTATCTGGCCATGTCTTACGACCACCGCATCATTGACGGCCGGGAAGCCGTGCTGGGTCTGGTGGCGATGAAGGAAGCACTGGAAGATCCGGCCCGCCTGCTGTTCGACATCTGACCCCCATGAACGGACCCGCCCGCGTGGCCCGGCTGCTGGCCGAGCCCGCCGGTGGGTTTTTTCTTCAACCGATTCAGCGAGATTGAACTGACATGAGCAAACAATTCGACGTGATCGTCATTGGTGGCGGCCCCGGTGGCTACATCGCCGCCATCCGTGCAGCACAGCTGGGCTTCAACGTGGCCTGCATTGACGAGTGGAAAAACGAGAAGGGTGGGCCTGCACCCGGAGGCACCTGCACGAATGTGGGATGCATTCCCTCCAAGGCATTGCTGCAGTCGTCGGAGCATTTCGAGCACGCCAACAAGCATTTTGCCGAGCATGGCATCACCGCCAGCGACATCCAGATCGATGTGGCCAAGATGGTCGCCCGCAAGGACGCGGTGGTGAAGCAGAACAACGACGGCATCCTGTACCTTTTCAAGAAGAACAAGGTGACGTTCTTCCACGGTCGAGGCTCGTTCTCGAAGGCGGCCGATGGAGGCTATGAAATCCAGGTGGCAGGTGCAACACAGGACACCCTGCTGGGCAAGCACGTCATCCTGGCAACGGGGTCCAATGCGCGTGCGCTGCCGGGCGTGCCTTTCGACGAAGACAAGATCCTCTCCAACGATGGCGCTCTGCGCATCGGCGCCACGCCGAAGACGCTCGGCTTGATCGGCGCTGGCGTGATCGGTCTGGAGATGGGGTCCGTATGGCGCCGGCTCGGGGCCAATGTCACGGTGCTTGAGGGCCTGCCGACGTTCCTCGGTGCCGTGGACGAGCAGATCGCCAAGGAAGCCAAGAAGGCATTCGACAAGCAGGGGCTGAAGGTCGAGTTGGGCGTGAAGATCGGTGAGGTCAAGACGGCCGGTGAAGGCGTGACGGTGTCCTACACCGACGCCAAGGGCGAGGCTCGGGAACTGTCGGTGGAGAAGCTCATCGTGTCCATCGGGCGTGTGCCCAACACGATCGGCCTGAATCCCGAAGCCGTGGGCCTGCAACTCGACGAGCGTGGCGCCATCGTGGTGGACGCTGACTGCAAAACCAACCTGCCCGGCGTCTGGGCCGTGGGTGACGTGGTGCGCGGCCCTATGCTGGCGCACAAAGCCGAAGAAGAAGGCGTTGCGGTGGCCGAGCGCATTGCCGGCCAGCATGGCCACGTGAACTTCAACACCATTCCTTGGGTGATCTATACGAGCCCGGAGATTGCCTGGGTCGGCCGCACCGAGCAGCAACTGAAAGCAGACGGAGTTCAGTACAAGGCCGGCACGTTCCCTTTCCTGGCGAACGGCCGCGCGCGCGCTCTGGGCGATACCACCGGCATGGTCAAGTTTCTGGCCGATGCTGCGACGGATGAGATCCTCGGCGTGCACATCGTGGGTCCGATGGCCAGTGAGCTGATTTCCGAGGCGGTGGTGGCCATGGAGTTCAAGGCCAGTGCGGAAGACATCGCGCGCATTTGCCACGCGCACCCCTCGCTGTCCGAAGCCACGAAGGAAGCTGCTTTGGCGGTGGACAAGCGCACGCTCAATTTCTGATCGAGCGAGCCCAGGCAGCTGCCAGCGCATGAAATGATGGCGCTGGCAGCTCTTCTTTTTTGCAGCAATGGAGAATCGTCGTGAACGTGAGGCAGGCGTATGAGGCCGAGCTGGCCGCCAAGGGTTTTCGCAGCGACCCGGCACAGCTGGCCGCAGTCGAAGCGCTGCAGCGCTGCGCTGACGACTGGGCGGCCTACAAGGAAAAACGGTCCAATGCCCTCAAGAAGCTCATCAACCGCCCTGATGTGCCGCGCGGCGTATACATGTATGGTGGGGTGGGGCGGGGCAAGAGCTTTCTGATGGATTGCTTCTTCAATGCCGTGCCCATCCGCCGTAAGGTGCGCCTGCATTTCCACGAGTTCATGCGCGAAGTCCATCGCGAATTGGCAGCACTTCAAGGAACGGTGAATCCCCTGGACGTGCTGGGTGAGCGCATTGCCAAGCGTTACAAGCTCATCTGCTTCGATGAATTCCATGTGTCCGACATCACGGACGCCATGATCCTTCATCGCTTGCTGGTGGCGTTGTTCGACAATGGGGTCGGTTTTGTCACGACCTCCAACTTCAAGCCAGACGACCTTTACCCGGGCGGCCTGCATCGGGATCGCATTCTTCCCGCGATCGAACTGCTGAATCAGCAGCTGGAGGTGGTCAACGTGGACAACGGGACTGACTATCGCCGCCGTACGCTGGAGCAGGTCAAGCTCTATCACTGTCCTCTGGGACCGCAGGCAGATGCCGAAATGACTGCGGCATTCGAACAGCTGGCTGAGACCCGGGACGAAGACCCCGTCCTGCATATCGAAGCGCGGGAGATTCGTGCCCGCCGGAAAGCCGGTGGAGTGGTGTGGTTCAATTTCGATACGCTCTGCGGCGGTCCTCGATCGCAGAACGACTATCTCGAAATCGCCACGCAATTCCACACGGTGCTGCTTTCCAATGTGCCCTATATGCCGGTGGCCCTGGCTTCGCCAGCGCGGCGCTTCACCTGGCTGGTGGATGTGTTGTATGACCGGCGGGTCAAGCTCATCCTGTCGGCGGCAGTGCCTCCCGAAGAGCTGTATACCGAGGGACCGCTTGCCCATGAGTTCCCCCGCACCGTGTCGCGGCTCAATGAAATGCAGTCGAAGGAATTTCTCGCATTGGAGCGCCGGGTCGTGGATACCGGATTGACCTGATGCCGCGTGACACGAGCCCAAGGAAAGAATCCCCCATGCAGATATCCCCCATTCGTTTTGCAGTGGTCCTGGCGTTGGCCGGGGCATGCTTTCTCGGGAGTGCGCAGGCTGCAGGGTCCGAGCCTGCGGTGGATGGAGCCGCCCAGGCCAAGAGCCCCTTCGAATCAGCGCAGGCCGGCAGACGCCTGGAGCGCGAACGCATCCAGAAGGAGCGCCACGCGCTCGGAGAGCGCAAGGTGAAGGAGGAGGCTGTTTGCTACCAGCGATTCGCCGTGGAAGACTGCCTGCGCCAGGTTCGGGCACAAGCCCGGGATGCCGAGGAGGTGCTTCGAAAGCGCGAAGTGACTCTGAATGATGCCGAGCGCAAGGAGAAAGCGGACCTGCGGATTCGTGCGATCGAACAGAAGCAAAGCGAGCAGCGTCAGAAGATCGAAAGCGGTGAGCGTCCTGCCCCCATGCGAGGTGCTTCCCGGGGGGCTGATCCAGCGCAGGCGCAGTCCCAGCGCGAGGAAGAGGCCCGGATCCGGGCGGCCCAGCAGCGTTCTCATGAAGAGGTTCACCGCGCTTCGCGGGCAGAGCGTGCAGCCGCCCAGCCTGCACGCTCTTCGGCGGCACGCGAGCGTTATGAAGCAAAGCAGCACGCCGCGCGAGAGCGCAAGGAGAACCGCGAGCGTGCCAATGCGGAGGCCGCAGCGTCCGGACGCAAGCCCGCAGCTCCCCTGCCGCCACCGCCGGCTACTGCTGCTTCTGCGCCCTAGCAGGCAGGACGTCGGGGTGAGATCAATTGGACGGCCGCAGAGGTTTCTTTTCGTCGGCCAACGCTTCGACCTTCAAGATAGCCAGCGACAGGTTGTCGCCGCCCCCTCGTGCCCGTACGCGGGCTTTCTCGATGAGGAACTCGGTGGCTTCCCGAGGGGTGAGGGAGTCCACGACAGAGCCGAGTTCCGTTGGGGAGAAGTAGTGCCAGACCCCATCGCTGCACACGAGCAGAACGTCTCCGGGCGACAACTGGCCGATGGTATGAACCGCCACGGGGGGATCGGTTTCGGTTCCGAGGCAGCCGACCAGAATGTTCGAATGCGGGTGCGTGTTGGCCTCGATCTCCGTGATTTCCCCGCGGTCTACCAGTGCCTGAACGTACGAATGATCGCTGGTTCGGTAGACGAGGCGTGCACCCTGGAAGTGGTAGATGCGCGAATCACCGGCATGGGCCCAGTGGCAGTCGCCGCGAGGATTGATGAGAAATGCGGCGACAGTGCTGTGCGGCTCCTGCTCCGACGAAATGGCAGTCAACCGGATAACGATGTGCGCTTCTTCCACCATGTGCTTGAGCATGGCAGCCGGATCGTCACTTTCAGGGGAGTACCGTTCGAACAGCTGGCGTGCCGTCATCATCACCTGGTCGGACGCTTTGCGTCCCCCGCTACGCCCTCCCATGCCATCGGCAACCACGCCCAGCACGCAACCGTTGTGCCGGGGATGCGCGATCAGTGCGACCTGGTCCTGCTGGTATTCGCGGTCGCCCTTGTGAATGCCGGTCGACGCGGTCAGGCGAAACGGTTTGGTCATGGCGGCAATAGAAAAGCAAGTGGAGGCCAAGCAGGGCCGGTTGGGTGCAGAGTCCATATTATCGAGTCGCGCGCTGCTTTCACCCCCACCTTTTGCGTATTCCGCTCGCGCCGTCGACCGCGCTGCGCAGGGGCCTTGCAGTGGCAAGCGCTTGACCGAGTCGTGCGTGGCCTGCCATGCGCGTTATTGGTTGCGGTGGGTACCGTGGCCTGAAGGGAGGGCGTATGGGTGCTGGTGCTGAACATCCCTCGACTCTGGTGCAGGCTGTCGCTGCAGCGTTTTCGGAGGACGGCCCGCTGGCCTTGGCGCAGTCTGGCTTCCAGCCTCGCCCAAGCCAGACCGAGATGGCCACTGCCGTAGCGGAAACCATCGAGCATGGCGGAGCGCTCGTGGTTGAGGCCGGCACCGGGGTGGGCAAGACGTTTGCCTACCTTGTCCCCGCTCTGCTGAGTGGTGAGCGTGTGCTGATTTCCACTGCGACCAAGGCTTTACAGGACCAACTGTTCAGTCGTGATCTTCCGAGATTGGTTCGTGCTCTGGCGCTGCCGGTTCGCATGGCTTTGCTGAAGGGCCGTGCGAGTTACCTCTGCCTGCATCGGATGGACATCGCGCGCCAGCATCCTCTGGCTGGGGATGCCAATGTTGCCCGCGTCCTGGCCCGGGTTGAGGAATGGTCTCAGGCCACTGCCACGGGAGACCTTGCTGAACTTCCGGGGTGGGATGAGCGTTCAGCGGCGACACCGCTGTTCACCTCCACACGCGACAACTGCCTGGGCTCCTCCTGTCCACGTTTTCGCGCCTGCCATGTGCACCTTGCCCGCCGCGACGCTTTGGCGGCTGACGTGGTGGTGATCAACCACCACCTTTTCTTTGCTGACCATGCCATTCGGGATTCGGGCATGGCCGAATTGCTGCCCAGCGTCAGAGTGGTGGTGTTCGATGAGGCGCACCAACTGAACGACGTCGGCGTGCAATTCATGGGCATTCAGCTTTCTTCCTCGCAATCGATGGATCTGGCCCGCGATGTGCTGGCAGCCGGCCAGATGCTGGCGCGGGGTCTGGCAGACTGGGCCGGAATCGCCGATGCCCTGGGCCAGGCGGCGAAGGATTGGCGGCTGGCTGTAGGCTCGTGGGCGCCAAACACGAGGCTGCGGTGGATCGGAGGAGGCCCGGAAGGCGTGCGCTCCGATGTCTGGACCGGGGCGATGCTGCAGCTTTCGGCGGCATGCCGCCGAACGTTGGCCGCGCTCGACATGGTCAGCGAAATCGCACCTGATTTCGTGCGGTTGCATGAGCGTTGCATTCGCCTCATGGAGCGCATCGATGCGTTCATTGACCCCTTCGGTCCGGACGCGGTCCGCTGGGTGGAAGTGGGTCTGCACCAGTTGCGGGCTGTCCAGGCTCCTCTGGATATCGCTGCCCCGATGCGAGCGCTATGGTCTCAGGAAGCTGCCGGTTCCCGTGCAGATGGCGGTCGTCTGAATGACGCTCACGTCGCAGACCCCGGTCTGCCTTGGGCAGACGAAGATTTCGCATCCGCCGCCGCTCCCCCTCCAGGCCCTGGCATTGCTGCGGGCCGCCCACGTTCCTGGGTCTTCACATCGGCGACGTTGGGCGACGATGCATCATTGGGATGGTTCACTGCGAGCTGTGGATTGGACGGTGCCCGAGTCATGCAAGTGGAAAGTCCATTCGACTACGCCATCCAGGCTGCGCTGTACGTTCCCCGACAGTTGCCTGCACCATCGGACCCCGCCCATGGCTTGGCCGTTGCGCATTGGGTGGGGGATGCAATCAAGGTGTTGGGTGGAAGAACCCTGATTTTGACCACCACGCTGAAAGCGCTGCGTACCATTGGAGATGCACTGCTCGCACGTTTTCCGGAAGGTGCAGGCATCGAAGTGCTGGTGCAAGGTGACTGGCCCAAGCGCCGCCTCATGGAACGCTTTCGCGAGGGCGACGGAGATGGGAGCCGCGCTGGTTGCGTACTGGTAGCGTCCGCCACTTTCTGGGAGGGCTTCGATGTCCCGGGAGAGGCGCTGCAATTGGTCGTGATCGACAAGCTGCCATTTCCTCCCCCGGGTGACCCCGTCGTCGAGGCGAGATCTCAGCGTGCGGAACACCTCGGGAAAAGCGCGTTCAGACATTTCGCGCTGCCTGAGGCAGCGATTGCCTTGAAGCAGGGGGCTGGCCGCCTGATCCGCAGTGAGCACGATCGCGGGCTGCTGGCCATCGCCGATGCCCGCCTGGTGACGATGGGCTACGGCAAAAGGCTGTTGGCTGCGCTGCCGCGCATGCGCAGGATCGAGAGCGAGGAAGAATGGTGCGAGGCGCTGAAAAGCCTCGTCACCACACCTTCCACCAAGGCTCATCCTTCGCCTTGAAGCCGCTGCGGATGAGATC
Source organism: Paracidovorax konjaci (assembly GCF_900112675.1). Lineage (GTDB taxonomy): Bacteria > Pseudomonadota > Gammaproteobacteria > Burkholderiales > Burkholderiaceae_C > Paracidovorax > Paracidovorax konjaci. The sequence goes on from NZ_FOMQ01000004.1 coordinate 164,915, forward strand.
GCTCTGGGGGTATGAGGCGGCCATCACCCGCTGCGCGTCATCGCGCAACTGCGTCATGCCCAAAGCGTCATAGGATTTCACCAGAATGTAGAGGGCCTCTTCCAGCGCCGGCACATCCTTGTAATCGGCCAACGCGACTTGCGCACGGCTGATGGCCGCGACATAGGCGCCCCGCTGGAAGTAGTAACGGGCCACGTGCACTTCGTACTGCGCCAGCGAATTGACGATGTATGTCATGCGCTGTTGCGCGTCCTTGGCATACCGCGAATCGGGAAAGCGGGTCACTAGCTCACGGAAAGATTCAAAGGAATCCTTGGCCGCCTTCTGGTCACGCTCCGACAGATCCTGCCGGGACAGCCATGAAAAAAGCCCCAGGTTGTCATTGAAGTTGACAAGGCCCTTCAGATAGAGCGCGTAATCATAGGCGGGGCTTGCCGGGTGCAATTTCATGAACCGGTCAAGCGTGGCAACGGCCTGGGCCTTTTCACCGCCCTTGTACTGGGCATACGCTTTTTCCAGCTGCGCCTGTTGGGCCAGCGGCGTGCCGGCCGCGCGGCCCTCCAGTTTCTCCAGCAGTGGAACAGCCTTGTCGTAAGCGCTGCTGTTCATTTCGTCCCGTGCTTCGGAGTAGATGCGGTTGGGACTCCAACCCGCAGTCTTGTCTTCGGGAGTGTTGGAGCAGCCTGCGAGCACACTGGCTGCGAGCAGTGCGGTCATCAGTGGCAGGGAAAAACGCGGCATGGCGGCGGCTTTCTGACGTTGGGAGGGTTCGGATGCAGCCCCCGGGTTCGCGGCGACGGCCATGGGGCCATCGCCTGGGCGATGGGCGGGCAAGCGGGGGATTGTACCGGCCGGCAGTTGTCGCACGTGCCATCCGGAAAGGAGGGCGTTCCTACAATACCGCCCATGTTTGTCCATTTGCGCCTGCACACCGAGTTTTCCGTCGTTGACGGCACCACCCGAATCGACGACGTTGCCAAGGCGGCGGCCAGGGATGGCCAGCCCGCGCTTGCAATCACCGATCTCCACAATCTCTTTGGCGCCATCAAGTTCTATAAGGAAACCCGCGGCAAGGGTGTGAAGCCCGTCCTGGGGGCTGAGATCAGCGTTGAGCCGGAGTCGGCAGGAGGGCCCGTATCGCGGATCCTCCTGCTCGTTCAGGGCGGGCAGGGATATTTGAATCTGTGCGAACTTCTGGCAAGGTCCTGGACGCGCAATGTCGTGAAGAATGTGCCCCTGTGTACCTGGGATTGGCTGGAGGAGCTGGGCGGGGACCTCATTGCTCTTTCAGGCGCCCATGCCGGGCCTGTCGGGCAGGCCTTCACGCGCGGAGATCAGGCCAGCGCTGCTGCTGTAGCCCTGCGGTTGGCGAAACTCTTCCCCCACCGGTTTTATCTGGAGCTGCAACGGGCGGGGCGCCCCGAGGATGAATCCCAGGTGGTTGCTGCCGTACAGCTGGCAGCGAGGTTGAATCTGCCTGTGGTGGCCACGCAGCCAGCCCAGTTCCTCACAGCAGACGATTACGAGGCGCATGAAGCCCGGGTCTGCATTGCCGAGGGAGAGATCCTCGCAAATCCACGCCGCATCCGGCGCTTTACCCGAGAGCAATATTTCAAGTCGAGCGCGCAGATGGAGGCGCTCTTCGCGGATGTCCCCACAGCGATTGCCAACACGCTCGAGATTGCCAAGCGCTGCAACATTACGCTGGTGCTGGGCAAACCACGCCTTCCCGACTTTCCGACACCCAACGGAATGCCCGCGGACGAGTATTTCAGATATGCCTCTTTCCAGGGGCTGGAAGAGCGCTTGGTCCATCTCTATCCCAAAGAGACCGATCGCGAGCGGGAGCGCCCCCGCTACGTGGAGCGTCTGGAGTTTGAACTCGCCACCATCCTGAAGATGGGCTTTCCCGGCTACTTTCTGATCGTGGGAGACTTCATCAACTGGGCCAAGAACAATGGTTGCCCTGTGGGGCCGGGGCGCGGATCGGGTGCCGGATCTCTGGTCGCTTATGCGCTGAAGATCACGGACCTGGATCCGCTGCAATACAACCTGCTGTTCGAGCGTTTTCTGAATCCTGAGCGGGTGTCCATGCCCGACTTCGACATCGATTTTTGCCAGTCCAACCGGGACCGCGTTATCGACTATGTGAAAGAGAAATACGGCAAGGACGCTGTCAGCCAGATTGCGACCTTCGGCACGATGGCTGCGAAGGCCGCCATCCGCGACGTGGGGCGCGTGATGGACATGAGCTACACGTTCTGCGACGGGATTTCCAAGCTCGTGCCGGGCAAGCCGGGCATGACCTACACGTTGCAATACCCGCCGACGCCCAAAAAGGAAGGCGACAAAAATAACTACGCGCTCGAGCTGGAGCCCATGCTTGCGGAGCGGGTGGAAAAGGAAGAGGACGTTCGCACCATCATCGAGATGGCCCAGAAGCTCGAAGGCATGACCCGCAACATTGGCATGCATGCCGGCGGCGTGCTCATTGCGCCAGGCAAGCTCACCGACTTTTGCCCTCTCTACCAGCAACCTGGCAGCGAATCTGCCGTGAGCCAATACGACAAGGACGACGTAGAGGCGATCGGATTGGTGAAGTTCGACTTTCTGGGGCTGGCCACTCTTACCATCCTGGAGATCGCCCGCGAATTCATCATCCAGCGCCACAAGGGGAAGGAGAACTTCAATTACGAGACCATTCCCCTCGATGATTCCGCGACCTACCGGCTGTTTTCCGAGGGGCGTACGGAAGCCGTGTTCCAGTTTGAAAGCCGCGGCATGCAAGGCATGCTTCGGGAGGCACGCCCCAGCCGCCTGGAAGACCTCATCGCCCTCAACGCGTTGTACCGCCCCGGCCCCATGGACCTGATCCCCAGCTTCGTGAATCGCAAGCATGGGAAGGAAGAGGTGGAGTACCCCCACCCGCTCGTAGAAAAGGTGCTTGCCGAAACCTACGGGATCATGGTGTACCAGGAGCAGGTGATGCAGACCGCACAGGTGCTGGGCGGCTACAGCCTGGGCGGCGCCGATTTGCTGCGCCGTGCCATGGGGAAGAAGAAGGCCGAAGAAATGGCCGAGCACCGCAAGATCTTCCGTGAAGGCGCCGCCAAGAACGGTATCGATGAGCGCAAGGCGGACGAAGTGTTCGACTTGATGGAGAAGTTCGCTGGCTATGGCTTCAACAAGTCGCACGCTGCAGCGTATTCATTGCTGGCCTATCACACGGGTTGGCTCAAGGTCCATTACACGGCCGAGTTCTTCTGCGCGAACATGACCGTGGAAATGGACGACACCGACAAGCTCAAGGTGCTATACGAAGATGGCCTGAAGGAGGGGTTGACGTTCGAGCCACCTGATGTGAACCGCGGCATGTACCGCTTCGAGCCGGTGACGGACAAGGTGATTCGCTATGGGCTGGGTGCCATCAAGGGCACAGGCCAGCAGGCGATCGAAGCAATCGTCGCGGCCAGGGAGGGGCGCGGCGTGGGCCCGCGCGGTGATACCAAGGGTAATTTCTCCAGTCTGTTCGACTTCTGCGTCCGGGTGGACCGGACCCGCCTGAACAAGCGGACGCTGGAAGCCCTCATCAAGGCAGGAGCGTTCGACTACCTCGACATGAACCGCGCTTCGCTCGTGGCGTCGATCGATCGGGCGTTCGATTTTGCGAATGCCACCCTGGCCAATGCCAACCAGGGGGGGTTGTTTGACATGATGGGCGACGACGCCCACGGGTCGAGTACGCAGGAGCCCGATCTCGTCGATATGGTGCCCTGGGGTGTGAAAGAGCGTCTGACGCAAGAGAAGACGGCCATCGGCTTCTATCTGTCGGGGCATCTGTTCGACGAAGTCGAGCGCGAGGTCCGCCGGTTCGTTCGGACACCGATTGAAGAGCTGGCGGACAGCCGGGAGCCACAGATCATGGCGGGCATCGTGAGCGATTTCCGGGTGATCAACGGGCAGCGTGGGCGGCTGGCGCTCTTCAAGCTCGACGACAAGTCCGCCACCATCGAAGCATCGGCCGACGAAGGAGTCCTCAACAGCCATCGGGATCTGCTGAAAGACGACGAATTCGTCGTCCTTCTGGGCCGCCTGCAACTGGACCATTTCAGTGGGGGGCTGCGCCTGAAGGTCCAGCAGGGCTGGGATCTTGCGGGGGCCCGTGCCAAGTTCGGCCGTTATCTGCAGGTGGCGGTCGGGGATTGCGCGCCCGACGTGCAACGCCTGGTGCGGGAGTTTCCGCCCAAGCGTCAGGAGACCCCGGAAGGCGAAGTTCTCGTGCACGGCCTCAGGGTGCGCATGGGTGTTCGCTGCCGCTCGGAGGGGCTGGAGGCCGTGGCGGAACTGCAACTGGGCGAGGGAAGCCGTTTCTTTCCTTCGGACGCCGCTCTCGCAGCCTGGAGCACCGAGGCTGGCAGTGGCGGGGCCAATGTGGTCTACGACGCAGGATGAGTGCGGAGACCTTGAATTTCCGTTTTCAGGATGCAGTTGCAGACTGAGTCTTGTCCCGACCGGCGCGGTCGTCCGCTCCGCATCTGCGAAGCGGTGTGGAATAGCCGGAAGTTGCGCCGGAATTCCCGCTTTTTCGCACTCGGGCAAACGCCTCGACACGCTCTAGAATGGTCTTCATGGCAACAAAACCACCCTCTTTCACCCCAGCCCCGCCCACCGGGGCGCCGGCACGGGACGATGGCGGTTCGGTCGTGCTCGAAAGGCGCACGCAAAAGACCCAGCCGCCGCAGATGTACCAGGTGGTGATGCTCAATGACGATTACACGCCCATGGAGTTTGTGATCGTCGTCCTGCAGGAGTTTTTCGGCAAGGACCGCGAAGCGGCCACGCAGATCATGCTCAAGATCCACCTGGACGGCAAAGGCGTTTGCGGAGTGTATTCACGCGATGTCGCCGCTACCAAGGTCGAACAGGTGCGCGACGCTGCGCACAAGGCGGGCCACCCGCTGCAATGCCTCAGCGAGCCCGTTGAATAACAGGCTCCGGGACCCGATCTACCGTTATCCCCTTCCCGCAAGCACAAAGGAGTTCACATGATTGCCCAGGAACTGGAAGTCAGCTTGCACATGGCCTTCGTCGAGGCCCGCCAGCAGCGCCACGAGTTCATCACCGTGGAGCATCTGTTGCTTGCACTGCTTGATAACCCCAGCGCAGCCGAAGTGCTGCGCGCATGCTCGGCCAATATCGAGGACCTTCGCTCGTCGCTGGCCAATTTCATCAAGGACAACACCCCTCAGGTGGCCGGCACCGACGAGGTGGATACGCAGCCCACGCTGGGATTCCAGCGCGTGATCCAGCGCGCGATCATGCACGTACAGTCCACCGGCAACGGCAAGAAAGAGGTCACCGGCGCCAACGTGCTGGTCGCGATCTTCGGTGAGAAGGATTCCCACGCCGTCTATTACCTGCACCAGCAGGGTGTGACCCGCCTGGATGTGGTCAATTTCATCGCCCACGGCATCAAGAAGGGCGAGCCGCCGGAGCCTGCCAAGGCCGAGAATCCTGCCGAGGCCGAAGAAGGTAGCGGCGGAGAGCGCAGCGAGAAGGCCTCTCCACTGGAACAGTACACCCAGAACCTCAACCAGGCGGCCAAGGAGGGCAAGATCGATCCGCTGATCGGGCGCCACTACGAGGTCGAGCGGACCATCCAGATACTGTGCCGCCGCCGCAAGAACAATCCGCTGCTCGTGGGCGAAGCCGGTGTCGGCAAGACGGCGATCGCCGAGGGCCTGGCATGGCGGATCACGCAGAACGACGTGCCGGAGATCCTGGCCGAGGCCACCGTGTATTCGCTCGACATGGGCGCGCTGTTGGCTGGCACCAAGTACCGCGGCGATTTCGAGCAGCGGCTGAAAGGTGTGCTCAAGTCCCTCAAGGACAAGCCCAATGCGATCCTTTTCATCGATGAGATACACACCCTGATCGGAGCGGGTGCGGCATCGGGCGGCACGCTGGATGCATCCAATCTCTTGAAGCCTGCGCTGTCGAGCGGCCAGCTCAAGTGCATCGGAGCCACGACCTTCACCGAGTATCGCGGCATCTTCGAAAAGGATGCGGCCCTCTCCCGGCGTTTCCAGAAGGTGGATGTGGTCGAGCCGACCGTCGCGGAGACGGTGGATATTCTCAAGGGCCTCAAGAGCCGCTTCGAAGAGCACCACAGTGTGAAATATGCAGCGGCGGCCCTCCAGGCGGCAGCTGAGCTGTCTGCCAAGTACATCAACGACCGCCATCTGCCCGACAAGGCGATTGACGTCATCGACGAGGCAGGCGCGGCGCAGCGCATTCTGGTGGCCAGCAAGCGCAAGAAGACCATCGGCAAAGCCGAGATCGAGGAAATCGTCGCGAAGATTGCACGCATTCCGCCGGCCAATGTTTCCAACGACGACCGCAGCAAGCTGCAGACCATCGAGCGCGACCTCAAGAGCGTGGTGTTCGGGCAGGACAAGGCCCTGGAAGTGCTGGCTTCGGCCGTCAAGATGGCGCGCTCCGGCCTCGGCAAGGGCGACAAGCCGATCGGCTCGTTCCTGTTCAGCGGCCCCACGGGTGTCGGCAAGACCGAAGCCGCCAAGCAGCTTGCCTACATCTTGGGCATCGAGCTGATCCGCTTCGACATGTCGGAGTACATGGAGCGGCACGCTGTCAGCCGCCTGATCGGCGCGCCTCCTGGCTACGTCGGTTTTGACCAGGGCGGCTTGCTGACCGAAGCCGTCACGAAGAAGCCGCATGCCGTCCTGCTGCTCGATGAGATCGAGAAAGCGCATCCGGACATCTTCAACGTGCTGCTCCAGGTCATGGACCACGGTACGCTGACCGACAACAACGGTCGCAAAGCCGACTTCCGCAACATCATCATCATCATGACGACGAATGCGGGTGCCGAGACGATGAACAAGGCCACCATCGGGTTCACCAATCCGCGGCAGGCTGGCGATGAGATGGGAGACATCAAGCGCCTGTTCACGCCTGAGTTCCGCAACCGCCTGGATGCGATCGTGAGCTTCAAGCCGCTCGATGAGCAGATCATCCTGCGCGTGGTGGACAAGTTCCTGCTGCAGCTCGAAACCCAGCTGGCCGAGAAGAAGGTCGAGGTGACCTTCACCGACGTGCTGCGCAAGCATCTGGCCAAGAAGGGTTTTGATCCGCTGATGGGAGCGCGTCCGATGCAACGTCTCATCCAGGACACCATTCGGCGCGCGTTGGCCGATGAATTGCTGTTCGGCCGTTTGACCGACGGTGGGCGCCTGACGGTGGATATCGAGCTCAAGACCGACGACAAGGGCGTAGAGACGCCCGAGGTCCTGCTCGACATCCAGCCACTGCCCAAGAGGGACCGCTCGACCAAGTCCGAGCCTGCCGAACCCGAGGAGGCTACGGCCGATTGACCTTGCGCTTTCGGGCGCGATTCAAAGCGGAAAGCCCGCAGCCTTTGAGGGCCGCAGGCTTTTTTCATGGCAAGGTTCAGCGCCCCATGCCACGCACTGGCAGGAGCACGCAACTCACCCTCGGGTCAGGGGGCGAGCACCCGCTGCAACAGGTCGAGTGTGGGGTAGCCGTCAGCGACCTGTCCCACGCTCTGCTGGTAGCGGCGCAAGCCCATGCGCGTGGCGGGGCCCATGACGCCGTCTGCAGCGCCAACGACGAATCCCTTGGTATTCAGTGCGTCTTGTAGATCCTTCATCTGTGCGCGCGTCAGCGGTTGCAGATCGCGTGGCCAAGGGGCAGAGACACCTGGCCCGCCGCCGATCTGGCGCGCCAGCAGGCCCACGCCCAGAGCGTAGTTGGTGGAATTGTTGTACCTGAGAATGGCACGGAAATTGGGTCCTACGAGAAAGGCAGGACCCCGGGCGCCAGCCGGAACGAGAATCGACGCTGCATCCAGTTCCGGCAACGGTTGGCCGTCGATGGACTGAACACCATCGGCCGCCCATTGGGTGGACGGGTGGCGTACGGCAAGTTCCGCCCGCTCATAGTCGAAACCCGATGGGAGGCGAACTTCGACTCCCCATGGCCGGTCGGCCCGCCAGCCCATCCGGGAGAGGAAGTTGGCTGTGGATGCGATGACATCGGGAATGCTGCCCCAAATGTCGCGGTGGCCGTCGCCATCGGCGTCCACTGCATACGACAGGAAGACCGACGGTAAGAACTGGGTATGGCCCATGGCTCCGGCCCAGGAGCCGACCATGCGGTCGGCGGCGATATCTCGCTGGTCAATGATGCGCAGTGCTGCCATCAGTTCGCTGCGAGCCCAATCGCTACGTCGGCCCTCGTATGCCAGTGTCGCGAGCGAATCCACGGTCCGGAAGCTGCCGAAATGCGCGCCGTAGTTGCTCTCCATGCCCCAGATGGCAGTGATGATTTCTGCCGGCACACCATAGCGGGACGCGGCGGAGTCCAGCGTCGACCGATGCTCGGCAAGCTTGGCGCGCCCCTGCTGAATGCGTGCAGCCGATACGGCCGTGTCAAGGTACGCCCAGGGCGGGCGCGTGAATTCTGGCTGAGACCTGTCCAATTCGATGACTTGCGGCAGCAGTTGTGCGCCGTCCAGCGCCGATGCGACTGTCGAGGGACTGATGCCGGCCTGCAGCGCCTCCTGGCGGAATGTCTCGATCCAGCGGGCGAAGCCGGCCCGCTCCTGATCGACCGGCGCAGAGGGTGTGGTGGTCGTGGGCGAGGTCGGAACAAGGGGCTCTGCAGGTCCTTGGATGGCGCCTGCCGGTTGCACCTTGGCAAGCGCCTGCGCCGGAGGTTCAGGTCGGGGGGCGGAAGCGCACCCTGCCAAGGTCGCGCAGAAGACGGCCGTGCAGCAGGCGAAGCGCCAGTGCTGGAGCAGCAGGGTGGACGGGCGAAGGGGGACCGCAGGCAGAGCGTTGTTTCGAGGCATCCGGCATTGTCACTTCTTGCGGCCGGACCGGCATACTCCCGTGCTGGAGTTTTACCGGCTGCTACCCATCTTGGATCCCATGCACACGTTTTTCTGGCACGACTACGAGACTTTCGGCGCAGATACCCGGCGCGACAGGCCGGCCCAGTTCGCAGGCATACGCACCGATGCCGATCTGAACGAAATCGGCGATCCCGTGATGATCTATTGCCGTCCCATGCCGGACTACCTGCCAGATCCCGAGTCGTGCCTGCTTACGGGCATCACGCCGCAAGTCTGTCTGGAGCGGGGCCTGCCTGAGCATGAATTCGCGGCACGCATCGAGGCGGAACTGGCCCGGCCCGGCACCATCGGTGTGGGCTACAACACAATCCGCTTCGATGATGAAATCACCAGGTTCATGTTCTGGCGAAACCTCATAGACCCCTATGCCCGGGAATGGCAGAACGACTGTGGACGCTGGGACCTGCTGGATGTCGTCCGTCTGACCTATGCCTTGAGGCCGGAGGGGATCACATGGCCCCGCAAGGACGATGGTTCTCCCAGCTTGAAGCTCGAACACCTGTCTCGGGCCAACGGGCTGGCGCATGAGGCCGCGCACGATGCGCTGTCGGATGTTCGGGCCACGATCGCATTGGCTCGGCTGATCCGTGAAAAGCAGCCCCGGCTGTTCGAGTTCGCGCTGGGGCTGCGCAAGAAGGACCGTGTTGCCGCAGAACTGCGGCTGCCTGCAACGCCGGATACCGCACGTCCTTTCCTGCACGTGTCGGGCATGTTTTCTGCGGAGCGCGGTTGTCTGGGCATCTTGTGGCCCCTGGCCAGCCATCCGTCCAACAAGAACGAACTGATCGCCTGGGACCTGGCCCATGACCCCGCAGAGCTGGCTCGCCTGAATGCTGGCGAAATCCGCCAGCGCCTCTTCACACGGACCGCCGATCTGCCGGAGGGTGTCGCCCGGCTGCCGATCAAGAACGTGCATCTGAACAAATCCCCCATGGTGGTGGGGAACGTCAACACGCTGACGCCCGCTGTGGCCCAGCGCTGGGGCATCGATGTGGAGAGGGCGGCCGTCCATGCGGAGGCCGCGCGCGCGCTGCCCGACATGAGTGCCATCTGGGCCGAGGTCTTTGCGAGGGCGAATGAGGACTCCGTCGATGTCGACCAGGACCTGTACGGGGCGTTTGTCGGAAACGAGGACCGGCGGCGTCTGCAACGCCTGCGCGCCATGTCTGCGCAGGAGTTGGCTCTGGCCCGGCCGGGTTTTGACGATGAGCGGCTCGAAGAACTGGTATGGCGATACCGTGCACGAAGCTTTCCTGAAACCCTGACTGAAGCGGACCGGGAGCGATGGGAAACGCTGCGTGTCCAGCGGCTGGTCGAAGGCGAGGGCGGCGGACTCACGTTCGACACTCTCTTCGCCCGGCTGGACCAGCTCGGCGCGACGGCCGACGAGCGTGGCGAGGCCATCCTGGGGGCCCTGTACGACTATGCAGAAAGCATTGCCCCTGCTTTCTGATGCCGGGCCTTCGGCTTCGTTGGCGCATCCGGTCGGCGGCTCTGCGGATGCAGTCGCCCAGGAAATGGATACGCCTGCCATGCAGGCCCTTCTGGCCGTTCTTCGACGCTGCCCGAAGCTGTTCGTATTGACGGGAGCAGGATGCAGCACGGCTTCCGGCATTCCTGACTACCGTGGAGAGGACGGAGCCTGGAAGCGTCCGCCGCCCGTGACCTACCAGGCATTCATGGGCAACGAGGACGTGCGCAGGCGTTACTGGGCCCGGAGCATGATCGGCTGGCGCGTGATGGGCCAGGCGGCGCCCGGGCCTGCGCACCACGCCCTGTCTGCGCTCGAGTCGCTGGGCCGGGTGGAGTTGCTGCTCACCCAGAATGTGGACGGGCTGCACGGTGCGGCAGGTCAGACGCGTGTCATCGATCTGCATGGCCGCATCGATACGGTGCGCTGCATGGCGTGCGAAGAGCGCATGCCACGTGCAGACCTTCAAGACTGGCTGGTCGGCCACAATCCCGGCTGGGCCTCTCTGGAGGCAGCAACCGCTCCCGACGGAGATGCCGATCTGGAAGGGCATGCATTCTCTGCTTTCCAGGTGCCCGCGTGTCCCTGTTGCGGTGGCGGACCGCTCAAGCCGGATGTGGTTTTCTTTGGCGAAAGTGTTCCTCGCGCGCGCGTTGCCGCCGCGCATGAGGCTCTTGGAGCGTCGGACGGAATGCTTGTGGTCGGGTCATCGTTGATGGTCTATTCCGGGTTCCGCTTCGTGCAGGCCGCGGCGAATGCCGGCTTGCCGGTCGTCGCCATCAATCGCGGCGTGACCCGGGCCGATCCATTGCTGCATGCCAAGCTCCAGGACGATGTGGGGAAAGCATTGGCCGCCATCGTTCAGGCGTTGACTGCATAGACGCTTCGAGGAGGGCGGGCGCCCGCATGACCCACTAGAGCGCGGTGGTTTTGTGCGAAGCCCCAGACCGGTGGTGCTAAGGTGCCCGGACAAGCCCGGGGCTGCGCCGAAGAGCGCGAACGACAGCCAACCGCGGGCGAGGAGACAAAGATGCAGACTGCCCCTCCGACCGGAACAGAGCCGCCCTATGCGCCTTTTCCACCGGGCCCATCGGCTGGCGTGATCGCCGACGCGCATGAGCGCTCACGGTCCTTCGGCCTGCGCCAGCATGAAGCCGCCGACCTGCAGCCCCTAGCCGCCGACGCATTGGCATGGGCCGTGGCGCGCAATGAGGTGCTTTGTGCCCATGCGTTGCCCGTCATGGAAACGCTGTCGGCACAGATCGCCGGAACGCAGAGCATGGTGCTGCTGACGGATGCGCAGGGCGTGGTGCTGCACACATTGGGCGACGAAGAGTTTCTGGGCCGCGCACAGCGCATCGCCCTGCGGCCCGGAGGTTCCTGGTCCGAGCGCAGCAAGGGCACCAACGCGATCGGAACGGCGCTGACCCTGGGCAACGCGGTGCAGGTCAACGGCGATGAACATTTCCTCCGGGCAAACCACTTCCTGACATGCTCATGCGCCCCCATTTGCGACCCCCTGGGTCAGGTGATTGGCGCGCTCGACGTGAGCGGAGACCAGCATCAGCAAAGTGCGCACACGCTGGCACTGGTGCGCATGTCTGCCCGCATGGTCGAGAACCACCTGTTCGGCAAGGTCTATGAGGACGCCGTCCGCTTGCGCTTCCATGCGCGCAGCGAATTTCTCGGCACGTTGATGGAGGGGCTTGCGGCGTTCACGCCGGAAGGGCGCTTCCTCGCTGCCAACCGAAGCGGGCAATTCCAGCTCGGTCTGTCTTCCAACGCATTGCAGGCGCAGACTTTTCCGTCGCTGTTCGGTATGCCCATGAGTGCCCTGCTGGCGCAGTCGCGCAGCGCGCCGCTTCAGCCTTTGCGGCTGGGCTTGCCGGGGGGCGTGGTCGTCAATGCCGTGGCGGAATTCCGGCCCCGGCGCGCAGCGGTGGCGGGCTGGATGCCGGATGCGCCGGAGGAGGTGGTTGGCGCCGGGAAAGCACTTCCCGGCGCCGAAATGGCTTCCGGGCCCGCTCTCCGGAAACGGTCGCAGGCGGCAGGTGCCAGGTCGAAGCTGTCCAGCCTGCGGTACCTGGATACCGGCGACGTGCAGTTGGCGCAAGTCATCGACCGCGTGTCGAAGCTATTGGGCAGCGATGTTCCTACGCTGGTACTCGGAGAAACCGGGACCGGCAAGGAGTTGCTGGCCAGGGCGATTCACCAGGACGGTCCTCGGGCCGCAGGGCCATTCGTGGCCGTCAACTGCGCCTCGATTCCCGAGACGCTGATCGAGGCGGAACTGTTTGGCTACGAGGAGGGGGCTTTCACGGGAGCCCGGCGCAAGGGCAGCGTGGGCAAGATCGCACAGGCCCATGGCGGCACGCTGTTCCTCGACGAAATCGGCGACATGCCTGTGTCCATGCAGGCCCGTCTGCTGCGGGTGTTGCAGGAGCGGACGGTTGCCCCGCTGGGCTCTGCGCGGCAGGTACCCGTGGACGTGCATGTGGTGTGTGCAACGCATCGCAACCTGCGCGACATGATGGCGCGGGGCTGTTTTCGTGATGATCTCTATTACCGCCTCAACGGCCTGGTCGTGCGGCTCCCGGCATTGCGCGAGCGCACGGACCTGGCGGTGATCGTGACGCGTCTGCTGCAGGCGCTGCACAGCAGTCCCGAGGGGCGTCGCGGAGTGCAGGAGTCGGAGGAGGAAGCCCCAAGGCAGGAGCGGGACAGGATGCCCTCACGGATATCGGCGCGCGCGATGGAGGTTTTCGTGGCGCATCGGTGGCCAGGCAATCTGCGGCAGTTGTCCAACGTGCTGCGCACTGCGGCGCTGATGGCCCGGGGTACGGAGGAGATCGGTGTCGAGCACCTTCCCGATGACCTGTTCGATGACGACAGGCCTCCTCCGCATGCGGACATTCCTGCCTCGGGATCGGCGCCTGCGCTCCATCCGCTGCCGGTGCGGTCGACTCTGCGGAGCATGAAGCCTGCTGTGTCCTCCCTGTCCGATGCCAGCGCGATCCCTGTCCGGTCTTGGGGAGAGGTGGAAGAAGCCGCATTGCGCCATGCGATGGCAGTCCACCACGGCAACGTGTCCGCTGCAGCGCGTGCATTGGGGGTGTCGCGCAACACGGTCTATCGGCGGCTTAAGGGCCTTGAGCAGGGTTCTGCGAGGGGGCGGTGAACACCGCCGGCGACTGATCCGGTGGATGGGCCTCGTCAACCCGCGCCCCGCGGAGGGACCCCCAGGGCTTCCACGGCAGCCCACTCCGACTCGCTGTAAAGCCGGGAGCGGGTAAGGAAGCGCAGACCGGTAGGCCGTTCGAGAGAGAACATGCCTCCGTTGCCTGGCACGGCGTCGATGATCAGGTGCGTATGTTCCCAGTAAGCGAACTGGGATTGGCTCATGTAGAACGGTTCGCCCGCGATCTCACCCAACAGCACGTCCGATTCGCCCAGCATGAACTCTCCCCGGGCAAAGCACATCGGCGCACTGCCGTCGCAGCAGCCCCCGGACTGGTGGAACATGAGCGGTCCGTGCCGGGCATGCAGCTGTTCGACGAGTGCGACGGCGGCGGGTGTGGCGGAAACGCGGCTGACGGCAGGCAGGCCGGTGGATGAAGTCATCGGTTTCTCCATTCGTTCCTGCCTTTCGGGGGGGGGGGCCGCCACGCGGTGTTCAGGCTGACATGTCCAGCACGATGCGACCCTGGATCTGGCCTTTGTGCATGCGCGCGAAAACGTCGTTGATATTTTCCAGCCGCTCGGTGGCCACCGTCGCGCTGACGGCGCCGCGGGCTGCGAAGTCGAGCGACTCCTGCAGATCCAGGCGCGTTCCCACGATGGAGCCGCGCACGGTGACGCCCCGCAGCACCATGTCGAAGATCGGCAGGGGGAAATTGCCCGGGGGCAGCCCATTCAGGGACACGGTGCCGCCGCGGCGCACCATGCCGAGAGCCTGCTCGAAGGCCTTGGGCGACACCGCGGTCACCAGCGCGCCGTGTGCGCCGCCGATCTCCTTCTGCAGAAATGCGGCAGGGTCGGTGGTCTTCGCGTTGACGGTCACGCTGGCACCCAGCTGCTTCGCCAGTTCGAGTTTGTCGTCCTCCACATCCACGGCAGCCACATTGAGGCCCATGGCCTTGGCGTACTGCACGGCCATGTGGCCCAGGCCGCCGATGCCGGAAATGACCACCCAGTCTCCAGGCTTCGTGTCCGTCACCTTGAGGCCTTTGTATACGGTGACGCCCGCGCACAGCACGGGCGCGATGTCCACGAAGCCGATGCTGGCCGGCAGGTGCCCCACGTAGGCCGGATCGGCCAGCGCATAGTCGGCAAAGCCGCCGTTGACCGAGTAACCGGTGTTGCTTTGCGATTCGCAGAGGGTTTCCCATCCACCCAGGCAATGCGTACAGCAACCGCAAGCGGAGTGAAGCCAGGGAACGCCCACGCGATCGCCTTCCTTGACTTGCTTCACGTTGCGCCCCACGGCGGCCACGAAGCCGACGCCTTCGTGGCCCGGAATGAATGGAGGGTTCGGCTTGACGGGCCAGTCGCCCTCGGCGGCATGCAGGTCGGTGTGGCACACGCCGGAGGCCTCGATCTTCACGAGGATCTGGTCATCGGAAGGTAACGGAACCGGCACTTCTTCGATGGTGAGCGGCTTGCCGAATTCACGGACGACGGCGGCTTTCATGGTCTTGGCGGTCATTGCGAAAAGCTCCTTTCTGCTGGAAGTGGTGGAGTGCGGAAGGCCGGCTCCACCATAGGCCGGCCCTCCGCCACCTCGGCTGACGCAGGTCAACCCATCAGAAGAAGCCCAGCTTGTCGGGGCTGTAGCTCACGAGCAGGTTCTTGGTCTGCTGGTAGTGGTCGAGCATCATCTTGTGGTTCTCCCGGCCGATGCCCGATTGCTTGTACCCGCCGAACGCCGCGTGGGCCGGATAGGCGTGGTAGCAGTTGGTCCAGACACGCCCGGCCTGGATGCCGCGGCCCATCCTGAAGGCGCGCGCACCGTCGCGGCTCCAGACCCCGGCGCCGAGGCCGTACAGCGTGTCGTTGGCGATTTCCAGGGCTTCTTCTTCGGTCTTGAACGTGGCCACGGACACCACGGGCCCGAAGATTTCCTCCTGGAAGATGCGCATCCTGTTGTGGCCCTTGAAGACCGTGGGCTTGACGTAGTAGCCCCCGGCGAGTCGGCCTTCCAGCATGTTGCGCTCGCCGCCGATGAGGCATTCGGCGCCTTCCTGCTTGCCCAGGTCGAGATACGAAAGGATCTTCTCCAGTTGCTCCTGCGACGCCTGCGCGCCGATCATCGTTGCCTTGTCCAGCGGGTGCCCCTGCTGGATGGCCGCCACACGCTGGATTGCGCGCTCCATGAATTTTTCATAGATCGACTCCTGGATGAGCGCGCGGCTCGGGCAGGTGCACACCTCGCCCTGGTTGAGCGCAAACATCGCGAAGCCCTCGATTGCCTTGTCGAAGAAAGCATCGTCGGCACTCATCACGTCTTCGAAGAAGATGTTCGGGCTCTTGCCGCCGAGTTCCAGCGTGACGGGGATGATGTTCTGGCTGGCGTACTGCATGATGAGCCGGCCGGTCGTGGTCTCGCCCGTGAAGGCGATCTTGGCGATCCGGGGGCTGGAGGCCAATGGCTTGCCGGCCTCCAGACCGAAGCCGTTGACGACATTGATGACGCCCGGTGGCAGCAGCTCGCCGATCAACTCCATCAGGACCAGGATCGATGCCGGCGTCTGTTCGGCAGGTTTGAGCACCACGCAATTGCCTGCCGCCAGCGCGGGCGCGAGCTTCCACACGGCCATGAGGATCGGAAAGTTCCACGGAATGATCTGCCCGACCACGCCCAGGGGCTCATGGAAGTGATAGGCGATGGTGTTGTGGTCGATCTCGCTGATGCCGCCTTCCTGTGCCCGTACTGCCCCGGCGAAGTAGCGGAAATGGTCGATGGCCAGCGGGATGTCGGCCGCCATCGTTTCGCGCAGCGGCTTGCCGTTGTCGATGGTCTCGGCCACGGCCAGGGTCAGCAGGTTGGCCTCCATCCGGTCGGCGATTTTCAGCAGGATGTTGGCGCGGTCGGTGGAGGAGGTTTTCCCCCAGGCGGCCTTGGCCTTGTGGGCGGCATCCAGGGCAGCGTTGATGTCTTTGTCGTTGGAACGCGGGATCGCCGTGAACACCTGACCGTCGATGGGGGAGCCGTTCTCGAAATACTGCCCGTCGATGGGTGCGACCCATGCGCCCCCGATGTAGTTGCCGTATTGCTTCTTGTAGGGGTTGGCGATGCCGAGGTTGGCGATTTCTGCCATGTCCATGGTGCTTGTCTCCTGTGAATGACGAAGGGTGCGGGCGCTGCACAGCGCAGGTCCGGCCCCTGCCAACTGCGCAATCGCCGTGCCAGCGCGCTTCGCCATAGGGTGCTCCCTGGAGAACTGCGGCTTGGTCGATGCGTTCGGGGGCTGTCGCAGGGTGTGCCAGTTGTTCCGTTCTGGAGCAGTCGTGGCAAATCGGTACATCGGCGAACAGGCCGCGGGCTGCCGCTTCGGATCCGGTGCGCGGTATGGCAGGCGTCCGCCTTCCTCGGGTCGGCACGTCTGCCCGGACCGGGCGGAAGTGGGGTTGGCCGGCTTGGTGTATAACCGCGCCTCCCCCGGCTGGCCCGGGAAACGTGACCGGTCCGGCCCGGCGGCGCAGGCGCCGGGAGGCAGGGCGCGGTATGCCTGCTGTTTCGATCCATTCCCACCGAGCATGACCGACCATTACGCCGTCCTGGGGTTGAGCGCGAATGCGCCCCTGGCCGACATCAAGAAAGCCTTCCGTCAGAAGGCGGCCTTCTACCACCCCGACCGCAATCCCTCGCCGGATGCGGCGGAGCGTTTTCGCGCGGTGCAGAAGGCCTATGAAGTGCTCTCCGACGAGACAGCTCGCCAGGCCTACGACGACAACCGCCGCCGCAACCTGCTCGACGATCCTCTCCAGACTGCGCGCGAAATCTGGCAGTCCTATTTCAAGAACGTGCTTTCCTCGTGAAACTCTCCCCCTTTTTCCATGATTTGCGCTCGGCCTATCAGTCCGAGCTGGACGACCTGGCGCTCGACTCCGAAGGCAAGGACGTCCTGCGCAAGCGCCTCGCGCAAAAACGCAGCGAGATCGCCTTTCTCGCGCAGATGATCGATTTCAGCCCTGAGATGGTGGCTGTCGCGTTCCACCAGGGCTTCCGGTTCCACCGCCCGGCGGCATTGGATCCGTTGCTGCTGCGCAGTGCGGAAGAGCTGCCGGAATGGCCGGCGCTTGGCGGGAGTGTGGCACTCGAACCGTGGGCCCAGGCGTTGGCGGACGTGGTGCTGGCCGAACCGTCCGGCGCCAGGTTCCTGACCATCGCGGCGGTCCTTGAATATGCGCGGCAGCATGCACGCTACGGAGCGGCCGCGGCGCCAGAGTCGGAGGACGCGGAAGACGGAGAGGGCGGTGCGGAGCCGCACGACGACGACGATTCCGCGCGTTGGAGCGCCGACGATGCCGACGAGCCCCGCACCCCCGCCGATCGCGACGAGGCAGCCGCCGACTGGCTTGCCGATCTCGGCTTCGACCGCAAGGACTGACGGCCTTCGGCCGTCAGCCACTGAACCGCTTTCCTACCCCCGGGCCCTTTGTCTTCTGCCATGTCACAACACCTAGCCCTCATCACCCAGACCCAGGCCCTCATCGCCGCCGGTGACATCGTCGGCGCCGAGTCCGCCCTGTCCCAGCTCGCGGACGATGAAGGCGACCGCGCGCTGGTTGCCGTGCTCGACGAGCTGGCTCCCAAGGATGTGCTGGCCGTGATGCGGGAGTACGACGAGTCCAAGGCATCCGTGGTCAATATGCTGGTGACGCCCGCGCAGTTCGCGCGCGCCCTCGTGCTGGAGAAACAGTACAAGGACATCACGCACACCCATCTGCGCAGCATGGTGAATGCGGTGATCTTCCGTGGCGACGTGGAACCGGTCGAGTTCCTCACGGCCATCGGCGATCTCGAAGGCGGCAGCGAAGCACTGGCCAACTATTTCGCAGAGAAATGGAGCCGGCTGGAGGCCTTCGCCCGGGCAGGCACTTTCGACGCCATCGAGGACGACGGTGCGGTCCTCTCCGAGGACCAGCTCTTCAACGTGGCCTACGCGCCAGCGAAGGTCGAGCAGGAGGAAGTAGCCGATCGCGACTGGATGCAGCTCGCGTGGCTGCTCAGGTACCAGTGCGTGGACCTTTTCATCGAAACCCTGCTCGTCTTGCGTGCCAAGGCGCACGCGCACGACATGGGATTGGGCGACGAGGAAGGTGGCACCTTCGACGACGAGGCCGACGACAAGTTCGAGACCAGCGAGACCGACCGCGGCAAGGCGACGCCCGCCGCCCGCGCGTCCGACGAGGAGTCGGCCATCTGAGCCGGACCGTTGCGATGACCTCTTCCGTTTCCCCTGCGAACCCGGCCGATGCCGCGCCTTCGTCGGCGATCTCGCTGCACGATGCCCGCCCTTTCTTCGAGAAGGCCTTGGTGCACGGTATCGAGCACGGCATCGTCCCGCCCGAGAAGGTGGACGCCATCGAGGCCGATGCACCCAAGGGAATGGTGCAGGTGGCCCGCTATTTCGGCACCGAGTTCTTGCGGCCCGAGCTGGAGAAAGCGCGCGAGCGCATGGTCAATCTGGTCAGCCTGGATCTGCTGGAAGAAAGCGCAGGCGATCTCGGTCGCGCGGCGCTGCTGCTGCGCGAGCACAGTTTTCTCTCGCGCTCCAAGGCCGGGTCGGACCGGCTGCGCCGGCTCATCGCCTTGCCGCAGAACAGCAACTTCGGTTTTCTGTCCACCACCGGCGAGCCGGATGTGCAGCAGCTCTCGGTCTGGTCGCTGCGCAGCCATGCCGAGTACCGCGCCGAACTGCAACGGCGAACCGCCATTGCCGGCGCGATCACCGCCGCGAGGTGGTTCGCGGAGCAGTTCGGACTGGACGAGTCTGCACTCGAAGAGGGCGGGGCCGATGCGGAGGGCGTCATCCGCATGGGCCTGCTGTGGCATTGGATGCATCCTGCGGCGGAACACTGGCCGCATGCGGTGGCGTTTGAAAAGCGCGTGGCGGCTCTGCGGCGCAAGCCGGTAATACGGCCGCAGGAATTGGGCATGCCTGCCGGAATGCCGCCGGATGTGGCGTCGGTGGTGCATCCATGGGTAGCGGCAGTGCAGGCCGAGGCCGCCCGGGTGCTCGACCCCGCGGTGCCGGTGGCGCCGATGGTCCGGCCTTTGGGGAGCTTCCGGGCGCGGTATTTCCTGGTGGAAGACCCGCTGGCGGAGCTGGACGAGCACTACCGCAGTGCCGATGCCCTGCTGGACGGGTCAGGCGACGGCGAGACCCTCGCGCCCGCCAGCAAGACCTGGGAGCGCGCCACCCAGGGGCACGACGACGAGCACTCGCTGCTGACGATGTTCCTCTGCCTGGCGGCGGGCACACCCAAGAAGACCGTCCTGACGGAAAAACTCGCTGCAAGCCTGGTGCGGCGGGTGCGCAAGCTCGGGTGGCAGCCTGAGCGGGCTTCTGAATTCATCCTCGCCCATGCGGCGGAGGGCTACCGCGCTGCATACCTCGAACTGTGGAGCGCGTTCGTGAATGAAGCGCGGGTACTGCTGGATGACCGCGACAGCGGGCTGCATGAAGCGATGGCCCTGCTGCGGCGCGAATGCCACGTGGCCGGCTGACCGCAAAAAGGGCGTTTGCTGCCGGTAAGAGGTGGCTCGGGCCGCAGCCGGTGCTTTTGTGACGGGGTGGTGCTGCCGTGGCCACGGTGTTGGGCATGCACCTGCATTGTCTGGCGCAGCTTTTGCTTCTCTGATGGTCTGATTGGCCTGCCGTGCAGGGGCGGAAGGTGTGGGAAGTGCCATGGCCCGCAGGCCATGGCTTCCTCTGCTTCTAGTTTCCATCGCGTGCGGTGCGGCGCTCTTTGGCGTAGCGCCCGCTACGCTCCGGCTCGATACTCCCTACCCCCGTGGTTCGAGTGGGTTAATTTTGTCTCAAGGGGCAACAATGGCATCTTTAAAATCCTGAAGCGTTCTGAAACATCGTTGGGTTAGAGTGCGCGCGGACGGGGGAGGGGCGCTGTCGTCCGCTCCATTTCAAGAAAAGAATCAATGGCCGTTGAATTCGCGTTTGACCATTTCGTGCTGCGTGTGAGGGAGCGGCAACTGCTGGCCAATGGCCAACCCGTGGTGCTGGGCGCGCGCGCCTTCGACGTGCTCTGTGCGCTCGTCTACAAGGCCGGTGCCCTCGTGACCAAGACCGAGCTGTTCAGTCTCGTCTGGCCCGGCATGGTGGTGGAAGAGAACAACCTGCAGGTCCATGTGTCTGCCCTGCGCAAGCTGGTGGGTTCGGAGCTGATCGTCACCATCCCGGGGCAGGGTTACCGCTTCGTAGGCCGCGTGGCCGAGCATGCGCGGGGCGAGGGCACGCCGCCTGCGGCCGCGACGGTGCTGGAGCCCGCAGCAGCGCGGTCGGTGGCCGTGCTGCCGTTCGGCGTGGATGCGCAGACCGACCAGCGCTATTTCGCCGACGGCATGGCCGAGGACATCATCAACCGGCTTTCGCGGTCGCGGTGGCTCTACGTCATCGCCCGCAACTCGGCGGTGCAATACCGCCATCCCCTGCCCCCCAACAGCGTCATCAGCCGTGAGCTGGGCGTGCGGTACATCGTCTCGGGGCAGATCCGTTTCGGCGCCTCACGGGTCAGGGTGACCGCCGAGCTGATCGATGCGACGCGCAACGAGACGGTCTGGGCCCACAGCTATGACCGTTCGGTGGACGACCTCTTCGAAGTGCAGGATGCGATTTCCGCTGCGATCGTGAGCAACATCGAGCCCGTGTACCTGCGCCGGGAGGAACTGGTGAACAGCCGCCAGCCGCCCCGCGACCGCCAGCACTGGGAGCTGCTCATGCGTGCCCGCTGGCACTTCTGGCGCTCCAGCCGCGACCACGTGCAGAAAGCCGAGCACTACGCCGAACAGGCACTGGATTCGAAGCCGGACGATCCCCCCTCCCTGGCGCTGCTTTCTTTCGTGCGCATGACCCGCGTCTGGGCGGGCTGGTCGGACTGCCCCCGGGTGGACATCTCCGAAGCGCATCGCCTCGCGCTGCGGGCCGTCAGTAACGACGACACCGATGCCTTCGCGCATTTCACGCTGGGCACCGCGCTGTCCTTCACGCGCAGCTTCGCCCAGGCGATTTCCGAGCAGGAGCATGCGCTGTCGATCTACCCGCAGTTCGCCGCCGCCGCCGGCGAACTCGGCCGGGTGCTGGCGTTCTGCGGCCGGACACAGGAAGCCGCCGCCTTCGCGCTACAGGCCTGCGAAGCCAGCCCGCTCGACCCCCATGTGAGTCTGTGGATCCGCACGCGTGCGTTGGCCAGCTTCATCGAGGGCGACTACCCCGGGGCCGAGGCCTTCGCATTGCAGGCGCTCGCCAAGCGCCCGGACTGGTTCTTCAACCACTACCTGCTCGCCGCCTGCCAGTCCGCGTCCGGCCATGTCGAAGAGGGGCGGCAGACCCTGGAGCAGGCGCGCAAGTTCGGCCCCTATTCGCTCAACGCATTGAAGGCAGGGCATCCCTTCATTGACGAAGCGCATCTGAATCACTACACAGAGTGCCTCCGCCAGGCCGGGTGGAGAGGGCAGTAAAACCAACCATGTTCACCAAGAGAGGGAGAAAAATCCATGGCAGACCAGACCGCGCCCAAGAAGATCGCCATCCTGGGAGGAGGGCTCGCCGCGCTGACCGCAGCCTTTGAACTGACGAGCCAGCCCGGGTGGCAGGATCGCTTCGACATCACCCTCTATCAGATGGGATGGCGGCTGGGCGGCAAGTGCGCCACGAAGCGGGGGCCCAACGACCGGATCGAGGAGCACGGGATCCACGGCTTCCTGGGCAGCTACTACAACGCTTTGCCCCTCATGGCCGAGTGCTACCAGGCCCTGGGACGCGACAAGAACGCCAAGCTGGCCACCTTCGAGCAGGCCTTCATTCCCGAGAGCTTCGTGCTCATGTGGGAGTACGAAAAAGGCGGCCTGAGCCGTTGGCCGATGACCCTACCGACCAACCGGCTCTCGCCCGCCGACGCCTCGTCGCTGCCTTCCCTGCGCCACTGGATCGCCGCACTCATCGAGACGGCCCAGGCCCTCATCGACCCGCGCGAAACGCCGGGACTGAGCGAGGTGCACGAGATGGAGCTGCGCCTGGGCGAAGCCATCCTGGAGCGGCTGAAGACGGAGTTCCGCCGCGAGGGTGCGGAGGCCACCTTCGGCACCACCCACCCCGTGCTCGAGGAGGTGTGGGACTGGCTGGGCCATCGGCTGAAGGCCCTCATCGACCAGAACGACGACCTGCGCCGTCTCTACACCCTGCTGGAGTACATGATGGCGCTGGTGCGCGGCGTTCTGGCCGACAGCATCTTCGAGAAGGGCTTCGACAGCATCGACGGCGAGAACTTCTCCGACTGGCTGCAGCGGCACGGCGCCTCGGTGATGACGGCGTCATCGCCGCTGGCGCTCAATACGGTGAACCTGTCGTACCAGTACC
This sequence comes from Paracidovorax konjaci, assembly GCF_900112675.1. Taxonomy (GTDB): domain Bacteria; phylum Pseudomonadota; class Gammaproteobacteria; order Burkholderiales; family Burkholderiaceae_C; genus Paracidovorax; species Paracidovorax konjaci. The sequence continues at coordinate 187,941 of NZ_FOMQ01000004.1, forward strand.
CGGCAGGCGACACCGCCCGCACCGCCAGCATGGGCGCGGGCGCGTACCTGCACTGGTCTCTGCGCAGCTATGCCTACCTGGGGGCCTTCGCATGGCTTTTCGCGGCCGGCACGGGCGAGACGGTGATCGCGCCGCTCTACCTCGTATTGCGCCAGCGCGGCGTGAAGTTCGAGTTCTTCCACAAGGTGCAGAACCTGACGCTGTCGGCGGACCAGCAGTCCATCGCATCGGTCGAGATGGCCGTGCAGGCCACCTTGAAGGACCCTTCCCGGCCCTACGATCCGCTGGTCGAGATCCAGGGCCTTCCGTCCTGGCCTTCCGGGCCGCTCTACGACCAGCTCGTGCAGGGCGAAGCGCTGCAGGCCCAGGACATCGATCTGGAGTCGTACTGGACCCCGTGGCAGAACGTCGGTGCGCGCACCCTGCGCGTGGGCGAGGACTTCGACCAGGTCGTGTTCGCCATCGCGGTCGGCGCCGTTCCCTATCTCTGCAAGGACCTGCTCGCGGCGCGGCCCGCGTGGCGCGACATGGTGGAGAAGATACCGACCGTGCAGACGCAGACCATGCAGATCTGGCTCAACCGAAGCACGACCGACCTCGGCTGGGACCTGCCGCTCAAGAACCCGACCGATACCGTGATCGGTGCCACCTACCTGAACCCGCTCGACGGGCAGGTGGACTTCACGCACCTGCTGCCCTGGGAGTCCTGGCCCGCGCAGCAGATGCCGCAGGCGCTCTGGTACTTTTCGGGCGCGATGGCCGACTACGAGCCACCTCCGCCGCTCACCGACACTGGTTACCCGGCACGCGCCCATGCGCGTGTGAAGGCCCAATGCATCCAGTACCTGCAGGTGTGCATGGGGCCGCTGCTGCCCAAGGCCACCACGAACGTGGTGTCGCCACCGGGCGATCCGATGGGCATGGACTTCAGCCTGCTGCAGGACCATGACCCGGCCCATGCCGGGCAGGGCGTGCAGCGTTTCGACCAGCAGTTCTGGCGCGCCAACATCGACCCCTCGGAGCGCTATGTGACCAGTCCGCCCGGCAGCACGGCGGCGCGGCTCAAGGCCTGGGAGTCGGGGTTCTCCAACCTCGTGCTGGCCGGCGACTGGATCTATACCGGCCTGAACGTCGGCAGCGCCGAGGGCGCGGCGATGGGCGGCCGCCTGGCGGCCCATGCGGTGAGCGGCCTTCCTGCGCTGAGCGACATCGTCGGCTACCCGCAGGAGGCGGCTCCGCCGGCCGCGCCCTGACCTGGGCCGGGGGCTGCCGTGCGCGGCAGCCGGTTCAGCGGTGCAGGAAATCCACCTGCGCGGGCCGCCCCGGCAAATGGAGCGCCGCCGTGGGAGCGGGGCTGCCGGCCAGGCGGCGCCCGCGCCGCCACACGCCGAGCCGCGCGGACCGCAGGCGGATCGCTTCGGCCGGCGTGCGCGCGTGCAGCAGCACGAAATCCGCATGGCAGCCGGGCGCGAGCCCATAGCCTTCCAGCCCCAGCAGCCGCGCAGGGCTCTCCGTCACGGCCGTGAAGCACTGCTGCATGGCCGCCTGCCCGGTCATCTGGGCCACGTGCAGGCCCATGTGGGCGGCTTCCAGCATGTCGGCGCTGCCGCCGCCGTACCAGGGGTCCATCACGCAGTCTTGGCCGAACGCCACCGTCAGGCCTGCCGCGATGAGTTCCGGAACGCGCGTCATGCCGCGGCGCTTGGGATAGCTGTCGTGGCGGCCCTGCAGGGTGATGTTGATGAGCGGGTTCGCCACCACGCCGAGCTGCGCTTCCGCCATGAGCGGGATCAGCTTGCTGACGTAGTAGTTGTCCATGCTGTGCATCGAGGTCAGGTGCGAGCCCGTCACGCGGCCGTGCAGGCCCAGGCGGTGCGTCTCGTGTGCCAGGGTCTCGACGTGCCGGGAGAGCGGGTCGTCGGTCTCGTCGCAGTGCATGTCCACGCGCTTGCCGCGTTCCGCGGCCAGTTCGCAGAGGAGGCGCACGCTCTCCGCGCCCTGTGCCATGGTGCGCTCGAAATGCGGTATGCCCCCCACCACGTCCACGCCCAGGTCGAGCGCGCGCTGCAGCGTCTGCAGGCCCCCCGGCGTGCGCAGCACGCCATCCTGCGGGAAGGCCACCAGTTGCAGGTCCAGGTAGGGCGCCACACGCCGCTTCACCTCCAGCAGCGCCTCGACGGGCAGCAGGCTCGGATCGCTGGTGTCCACGTGGCTGCGCACCGCCAGCAGCCCGCGCGCCACGGCCCAGTCGCAGTACGCCAGCGCGCGCTCCACGAGGGCCTCGTGGCGCAGCAGGGGCTTGAGTTCTCCCCACAGGGCGATGCCCTCCAGCAGCGTGCCGCTCTCGTTTACGCGGGGCTGTCCGTAGGAGAGCGTGGAATCCATGTGGAAATGCGCATCCACGAAAGGCGGGCTGAGCAGCAGGCCGCCGGCGTCCACCGTCTCATGGGCCGGTGCATGCAGCCCTTCGGCCACGGCGGCGATGCGGCCGTCCTGCACGGCCACGGACATGTGCTGGCGGCCGTCGGGCAGGGAGGCGTTCTGGATCAGAAGGTCGAGCATGGGCGTGGACGGGAGTGGATGGGTACCGGGGTGGGGCCGGCTCTTGCCGCACCGGCGGCGGCAAGGCCGGTTTGCATATTCTGGGCCAGCGTGCCCGGCGCCTGCGCGCTCAGCGCCAGCGTGGCGTGACGGTCCAGCCCGAAGCGGACAGCAGCGGCTTCAATACCGCCTCGGTGTTGGCCCGCGCGGACTGGACCGTGTCGGCGGCGGCACAGGCCTTTTCCACGTCCTGCTGGGCGATGCGCAGGGCCGCGTCGATGGCCCGCATGCGGTGGGCGGAGCCCGGCAGCAACGGTTCCAGGCCGCTGCCCTGCAGCGCGTGGAAATACGATCCGCCCTGTTCGCGCGGGCCGTGGTCCACCCGTGCGGCCACGGTGCGCGGCGCGGGCAGCGAGAGCACGGCGGTGCGGGCGGCGGCATCCACCTGCTCGTACCGGGCGGCGCGCAGATCGGTGCCCACCAGGCAATCGCCGCGCGCGACCAGCAGCACGCGTGTTTCGCCCAGCCGCAGCTCCCACTGCGTCCAGGGGATGTCCTGGGTCATCTTCTGGCTGAATTCGATCACGTTGGCATAACGCACCCGGACCGACACCAGCTCGCCCATGGATTCGACCGCGACCAGCGGCGGGGTGGCGGGCTCGGCGGGCGGCGGCGCCCGCCGGCTGCCCAGGGTCCACGAAGCGGCGGCCACCAGCGCGGCGCCCGCGAGGAGGGCAGGGAAGGTGAGGCGTTGCATGCCCCATTGTGCGCATGCCCGGCGGCGGCGATGGTCGATGTCGCATTTCTTCCAGACGGAGGGCGGGCGGCTGCGTAAGCTTCGGCCAGCGCAGACAGGAGGCCTTCGCCGGGGCGCAGGGGCTGCCCGCGGCCGCCGCGGCCTTGGCCCTCCCGCCAGCAGGCCCGGGCTTTCGCGCGCGGCCATTCCCCAAAAAAACCGTCCTACCCAGGAGCCGTTCCATGCTTTTCGCCTACACCATCCTCTACGTCCAGGACGTGCCACAGACCATCGCCTTCTACGAAGCCGCCTTCGGGCTGCAGCGGCGCTTCGTGCACGAGAGCGGCGATTACGCCGAGATGGAGACCGGTGGCACGGCGCTGGCTTTCTCGTCGCACCAGCTCATGGCGCAACTGGGCAAGAACCCCCAGCGCGCCTCGGCGGACGCGCCCAGCTTCGAGATCGCCTTCACGACCGATGACGTGCCCGCGGCCGTGCAGCGCGCCGTGGACGCCGGCGCGCGCCTGGTGCAGGAGGCGCACCAGATGCCGTGGGGTCAGACCGTGGCCTACGTGGCGGACGGCAACGGCGTGCTGGTGGAGCTGTGCACGCCCGTGCGGCCCGGCTGACGGCGGTGCGCACACCGTGCGCGGGGCATGGCCGCCGGCCCGTGCCCGCCACCCATCCGCTGCGCTGCAGGGTGTGAAAACACGATCGGTGCGCCGGTGCGCCGCCGCTTCGCCGTGTCAGGCATAGCCGCTGGCCTGGACGGTCGCGAGCAGGTCGGGGGCTTCCCGCAGGCGTGCCGGCGTGGCGCCCAGCCAGTGCAGGCAGGCCCGGCCGAAGTGCGACTGGTCCGCGTAGCCGTGGTCGGCGGCGATGGCCACCAGCGCGTCGCCCCCCGCCAGGGCCCGTGCCGCCCGGCGCACCCGGGCCAGCTCGCGCCAATAGCGCGGCGGCTGGCCGGTGGCGGCGCGCACCGTGCGCTCCAACGTCCGGGGCGTGGTGCCGAGCGCCCGCGCGGCCTGCGCCACGGAGCCGGCTCCACGCAGGGCCGCCAGCGCCTCGTCCACGGCCGCATGGCGCCGCACCCGGTCGTCCAGCGCCGCCAGCACGGCCTGCTCTGCCGCAAGGCGATCCCCGGGGTGGCCGCCGGTGCGCGCCGCCGCGTGCCACAGGCCCCGGGCCGCCTGCAGCAGCGCGGCGTCGTCCATCTGCGCGCCGGGGTGCAGCCGGAAACCCAGCCAGGATCCACCGGGCGATGCGGGCACGGCGTAGGCCTGCAGCGCCAGCGGCGACACCATCCACCGCGTGCGGCCGCGTTCATCCAGGTGCACGATGAGGTCGCGGCAGCCGTCGGGCAGCACCAGGGTGGGGGCCGCACCGGGGGCGGGTGCTTCCGTGTGCGCCCAGCGTTCGAGCACACAGGCCGGCAACGCCGGAAGAACGGTCGGTGCGGGGTGGGAGGTCATGGCCGGCCGCGGTTCAACGGCCCGGCGTGCGCGCACGCCACGCCGCACGGGGGAGCCGGTACAGGCAGTGCGCCCGCAGCGGGTGGCCTGCCGGCACGCCGGGGTGATCGAAGGCGTCGGCGGGGGATTCCTGCATGCCCAGGCGCTGCATGACGGCGCGCGAGCGCTGGTTGGGCCGTGCCGTGAAGGCGACGATTTCGTCCAGGCCCAGCCCCTCGAATCCGGCCCGCAGCGCCAGCTCCGCGGCCTCGGTCGCCAGGCCCTGCCCCCAGAAAGGGCGCGCGAGCCGCCAGCCGATTTCGATGCACGGCGCAAAGGGCAGCGCAGCGGCAGGCCGGTGGAGACCGACGAACCCCATGAACCGCCCCTCGGCGCCTGGCTCACCGCCACGGTGCTCCGCAGCCCAGAACCCCCAACCGCGCGCGGCGATGAGGGCTTCGATGCGGTCGGCCATGGCATCGCTGTCCGCGCGCGCCAGCGGGGCCGGGAAATGCTCCATCACCGCCGGGTCGGCGTTGAGCGCCGCGAAAGGCGCCCGGTCGGCGGGCGTCCATTGCCGCAGGCGCAACCGGGGCGTCTGCAGCAGGGCGGGATCGATGGGGATGAACGGGTCCGGGGCATCGTTGTCGGGCATGCGCCAATGCTACGGCGGCACGGAGGGGCCCGCTCTGCGGGTGAGCGGCCCTGGAGCGCATCGGTGCGATCCGAAACCCCCAATATGCTATCAATTAAATAGCAAACTATTGAATGGATACGGCGGCATGGGGCCGATCGGAGTACCAGCCCGCCGGCAGTGCCCCTGCCGGGCGTGCCCGGCCCGCTAGGCCTTACTTCGTCCCGAAGATCCGGTCCCCGGCATCGCCCAGCCCGGGCAGGATGTAGCCATGGTCGTTCAGTTCGCGGTCGATGGCGGCGGTGTAGATCGGCACGTCCGGGTGGGCCTTCTGCAGCGTGGCCACGCCTTCCGGGGCGGCCAGCAGGCACATGAATTTCACGGAGCGCGGTTTCAGTTCCTTGAGCTTGGCGACGGCGGCGGCGGCGGAATTGCCGGTGGCGAGCATCGGGTCCACCACGATGATGTCGCGCTCTTCCATCTCGGAGGGCATCTTGAAGTAGTACTCCACGGGCTGCAGCGTGGCCGGGTCGCGGTAGAGGCCGATGTGGCCCACGCGCGCGCCGGGCACCACGGTGAGCATGCCGTCGAGGAAGCCGTTGCCCGCGCGCAGGATGGAGACGAGCACCAGCTTCTTGCCGTCGATGACCTTGCCGGTCATGGTCTCCAGCGGGGTTTCGATCTCGATGTCGGAGAGCGGCATGTCGCGCGTGATCTCGTAGGCCATCAGCGTGCTCAGCTCGCCCAGCAGGCGCCGGAAGCTGTTGGTGCTGGCGTCCTTGCGGCGCATGAGGGTCAGCTTGTGCTGGACCAGCGGGTGGGTGATGACGTGGACGTTGTTGCCGTTGCCGGACGTGTGCTCGGTGCTCATGGCGGTGCGCGAAGAAAAGGGGGAATGGGAAGGAAATGGAGAACGGCCCGCAGGGGGCGGAGGCCCGGGCCGATGCGCCCGGACCTGGCGCGCGCGAGGTTCACCGTTCGGTAAAACCGGTCAGTCTGCCAGAAACCGGGCGTACCGCGAGAGGTCCACGTTGCCGCCGCTCACCACCACGCCCACGCGGGCGCCGCGCAGGTCCGCGCCGGTGTGCTCGGCGCCCGCGAAGGCCAGGGCCCCCGTGGGCTCGACGACCATCTTCATGCGCTCCGCGAAGAACCGCAGCGCCTGCACGAGCTGGGCGTCGGCCACGGTGACCACCTCGTGCACGAGGCGCTGGATGATCGCGAAGGTGAGGGTGCCCGGGGCCTGCGACTGCGCGCCGTCGGCGATGGTGTGCGGCGTGGGAATGTGGACGATGTGCCCGGCGCGCAGCGATTGCTGCACGTCGTTGCCGGCTTCGGGCTCCACGCCCACCACCTTGCACGAGGGCGCCAGGTGCTCGGCCGCCAGCAGGCATCCCGACAGCAGGCCGCCGCCGCCCAGGCAGACGAAGAGGTAGTCCAGCCCGGGCACGTCCTGCAGCAGCTCCAGCGCCACGGTGCCTTGCCCGGCGATCACGTGCGGATGGTCGAAGGGCGGTACCAGCACCATGCCGCGCTCGGCCGCGAGGCGGCGGCTGATGGCCTCGCGGTCCTCGTTGAAACGGACGTAGGTGACCACCTGGGCTCCGTACTCGCGCGTGGCGGCCATCTTGGAGGCCGGCGCATCCTCGGGCATGACGATCACGGCCGGCATGTCCAGCAGGCGGGCCGAGAGCGCGATGGCCTGCGCATGGTTGCCGGACGAGAACGCCAGCACGCCGCGCTCGCGCTGTGCGGCGTCGAGCTGCACCAGGGTGTTGTAGGCGCCGCGGAACTTGAAGGCCCCCATGCGCTGGAGGTTCTCGCACTTGAAGAAGAGCTGTGCGCCGAGCCGTTCGTCGGCGGTGCTGGATCGCAGCACCGGCGTGCGGTGGGCGATCCCCTGGAGGCGATGGGCCGCGCCGAGGACATCGTCGTAGGTGGGCAGGGCCGGGCTGGTCGGTTCCATGGCAGCGTCCTCGCGAAGCGTGTTCGCAAACGGGGTGGGCGCATCATAGTCCCGGCGGGCCGCGGCCGTGCAGGCGCGGAAAGGGCTCGGCGTGCCGCGCCCTGTGTGCGCCCCGGCGCCGTTCAGCCCAGCTCGCCGAAGCGCTGCACCGGCGCCAGCGGCGGGAAATCCCCCGCGCGCTTCGCGCCCATGGCGCCGACCGCCTCGCCCACATGGCGGTTGCTCCAGATGGCGCTCTGCAGCCAGCCCATCTGCCGCAGGCTGTCGTCCACGGCATGGTCGCGCGCGTAGTGCACCGCCTGCTTGGTGCCCCAGATGGCGACCGGGGGCTTGGCGGCGATCTCCCGCGCACAGGCGAGGGCGGCCTCCACCATGGCTTCCGGCGTGGCGAACACCTCGTTCACCAGTCCGCAGGCCAGGGCGCGCGCCGCGGGCAGGCGGCGGCCGGTGTAGGCAAGCTCCTTGACGATGCCCAGCGGAATCAGCTTGGGCAGGCGCTGCAGCGTGCCGACGTCGGCCACCATGCCGATGTTGATCTCCTGGATGCAGAAGAACGCGTCCTGCGTGGCGTAGCGGATGCAGGCGGCCGTCACCATGTCCACCGCGCCGCCGATGCAGCCGCCCTGGATCGCTGCGATCACCGGGATGCGCAGCGATTCGATCCGCGTGAACGTGGCCTGCATGTCGGTCAGCAGGTCGAAGATGGCCGCGCGGCCTTCCGGACTCCGGTCGTCCATGGCGATGGCGCCGCCGAAGGTCTCCAGCGCCATGCCCGCCGAGAAGTGCCGCCCCGTGCTGCTGATGACCAGTGCCCGCGCGTCGCCCGCGCGGTGCAGCCGGGCCAGCACGGTGTCCAGCTCGCGCCAGAACGTCGGGTGCATGGTGTTCAGCGCGTCCGGACGGTTCAGCACCAGGTGGGCCACGTGGTCCGACAGCGTGAGCGAGAAGCAGGTGAGGGCGGTGGGTTCGGTCATGCGCCGCACTCTAGGCCCCGCGCCGGGGCCGGCGCCGTCACCTGGGCGACGGCGGGTGCGGGGGTTGTGCGCCGGGGTTTTTGCGTGAGGTGGCGCAGGGGGCGGCCGATATACTTCCCGGCTCCCTGCCCACGGCGACCCGTGGCGCCCGCTCCAGGGCGCCTCTCGCCCCTCACCCCCCATCCCCATGCACATCTCCCGCCGTTTCTTCGCCTTCGGCCTCGGCCTGGCCGCAGCGCTCTCCGCTCCCCTGGCCGCGCAGGCACAACAGGGCCGCGAGCTGGTCGTGGCCTCCAGCGCCACCTACGCGCCGTTCGCCTTCGAGAACAAGGACAAGCAGATCGTCGGCTTCGACATCGACATCATCAACGCCATCGCGAAGAAGCAGGCGCTGAAGATCAAGGTGGTGAACACGCCCTTCAGCGGCATCTTCGCGGCGCTGAACAACGGCGACGTGGACCTGGTGATCTCCGGCGTGACCATCAACGACAAGCGCCGCCAGAGCTACGACTTCACCGAGCCGTACTTCGCCGCGCAGCAGCTCATCGCCGTGCCCAAGGCCAGCACCGTGGCCGCGCTCAAGGACCTCGCGGGCAAGAAGATCGCGGTGGTGAACGCCTCCACGGCCGACGACGTCGCCTCGCGCGAGTTCGGCAAGACCAGCCCCAACATCCGCCGCTTCGAGAGCACGCCGCTCATCATCTCCGAGGTGGCCGGCGGCGGCGTCGATGCCGCCATCGGCGACAACGGCGTGATCGCCTACCGCGTGGCGCAGAACCCCGCGCTGAAGACGGTCGAGGACGCCGGCTTCCCCATCGAAGGCTTCGGCATCGTGGTCAAGAAGGGCGACAAGGCGCTGCTGGACAAGCTCAACGCCGGCCTGGCGGCGGTGCGCGCCGACGGCTCCTACAACGAGATCTACAGGAAGTGGTTCGGCAAGGAATACAAGCCGCGCTGAAGCCCGTCGGGGGCACGGCACACCACGGCCGCACTGCGGCCTTTTTTGCGGGCGCCGGCAGGCCGCCGCCGCGCCGCGATACATGAGAGGACGGGGCGATGGAGCCTGTTGAATGGTTTGGCTGGTTCCGGCCGGACATCCTGGTGGAATACAAGGACCTGTTCGTCCAGGGCGCGTGGATGACGCTCGGGGTGACGGTGGTGTGCGTGCTGCTGGGCGGCTCGTGGGGCCTGGTGCTGGCCCTGGCGCGGCTGGCGCATGCGCGCCATGCGCCGCTCAGCTGGGTGTGCCGCTTCCTGCTGCGCTGGCCGGCCACGGTCTACGTGAGCTTTTTCCGCGGCACGCCGCTCTTCGTGCAGATCCTGCTGATGCACTTCGCGGTGATGCCGCTGTTCATCCACCCCTCGTCGGGCTGGCTGGTGACCGGGGACTTCGCGCGCACGCTCAAGCAGGAGCACGGTGCGCTGATCTCGGGCATCGTGGCGCTCACGCTCAACTCGGCCGCGTACATCTCCGAGGTGTTCCGCGCGGGCATCCAGTCGATCGCGCGCGGGCAGTCGGATGCCGGGCGCTCGCTGGGCTTCACGCCCGGGCAGGTGATGCGCTACGTGGTGCTGCCGCAGGCCTTCCGCCGCATGCTGCCGCCGCTGGGCAACAACGCCATCGCGTTGCTGAAGGACACCTCGCTGATCTCGGCCATCGGGCTGGCCGAGATGGCCTATGCCGCGCGCACCGTGGCCGGTGCCTACGCGCGCTACTGGGAGCCGTACCTCGCGATCGCGCTGGCCTACTGGGTCATGACGCTGGCCCTCACAGGGGCGCTGCGCCGGCTGGAGAACCACCTCGCGCGCAGCGACCGGGTCTGAGGCGCGCGCCGGGCGGCCGCGCCGCGCGCCCGGTCAGCGGCGCACGGTGCGGGCGTCCTGCCCGAAGAGGATCTTCTTCGCGTCCTCGTCCATGGTGGGCGCGGTGTTGATGCGCTGCGCCACGTCGTAGGCCCGCACCGTGGCCGGGCGCGCGCGGATGCGCTCGAACCACTGCGCGAGGTGCGGGAAGTCGGCCAGGTCCTGCCGCTGGCGCTCGTGCGGCACGATCCAGGGGTAGCTCGCCATGTCGGCGATCGAGTAGCTGCCCGCGATGTATTCGCGCCCGTCGGCCAGGTGCTTGTCGAGCACGCCGTAGAGCCGGCCGGTTTCCTTCACGTAGCGGTCGATGGCGTAGGGCACCGGCTCGGGCGCGTACTGCGTGAAATGGTGGTTCTGCCCGGCCATGGGCCCCAGTCCGCCCATCTGCCAGAACAGCCACTGCAGCGCCTCGGCACGCCCGCGCAGGTCCTGCGGGATGAACTGGCCGGTCTTGTCGGCCAGGTAGAGCAGGATCGCGCCCGATTCGAACACCGGCACGGGGGCGCCGCCGTCCGCGGGCGCGTGGTCCACGATGGCCGGGATGCGGTTGTTGGGCGCGATGCGCAGGAACTCGGGCGCGAACTGCTCGCCGCGGCCGATGTTCACCGGCAGCACGCGGTAGGGCAGGCCGGCCTCCTCCAGGAACATCGTGACCTTGTGGCCGTTGGGCGTCGTCCAGTAGTGCAGGTCGATCATGGCAATTCCTGTTTTGCTATCAAAATATGAGCAAACTATTGAATGGATACGGCGGCATGGAGGGGTTTTCGTTCAAAACCGGGGTGCCGGGGGTGCCAGGGCCGGCGTGGCGTCAGCGCTTGCGGCCGCCGAACACGCTGCCGAGCACGCCGCGCAGGATCTCCTTGCCCAGCGACGTGCCCATGGTGCGCACGGCCGACCGGGCCATGGTCTGCACCAGCCCGTCGCGCTTGCCGCCGCGCGGGCCGGTGGAGCCGAACAGCACGTCGTTGAGCCCGCCCAGCAACCCGCCCCCCTCGGCACCCGTGCCCTGGGCCGTGCCCGCGGAAGGTGTGCTGGCGCCCGGTGCGGCCGGCGCGCCCGGTGCGGCGGCCGCGCGGCCGCGCAGCTTCTCGTAGGCCGATTCGCGGTCCACCGCCTTCTCGTAGACGCCGGCCACGAGCGACTGCGCCATCAGCGCCTGGCGCTGCGCTGCGGTGATGGGCCCGATCTGGCTGCCCGGGGGCAGCACGAACACCCGCTCGGTGATGCCGGGGCGGCCCTTGGCGTCGAGCAGGCTCACGAGCGCCTCGCCCACGGCCAGCTCGGTGATGGCGGCCTCGATGTCCAGGCCCGGCTGCGGGCGCATGGTGGTGGCCGTGGCCTTGACGGCCTTCTGGTCGCGCGGGGTGAAGGCGCGCAGCGCGTGCTGCACGCGGTTGCCGAGTTGCGCCAGCACGCTGTCGGGGATGTCCAGCGGGTTCTGGGTGACGAAGTACACGCCCACGCCCTTGGAGCGCACCAGCCGCACAACGAGTTCGATGCGCTCCACCAGCACCTTGGGCGCCTCGTTGAAGAGCAGGTGGGCCTCGTCGAAGAAGAACACCAGCTTGGGTTGCTCCGGATCGCCGATCTCGGGCAGCTGCTCGAAGAGTTCCGACAGCATCCAGAGCAGGAAGGTGGCGTAGAGCCGCGGCGAATTCATGAGCTTGTCGGCCGCGAGGATGTTGACCACGCCCCGGCCGGACTCGGTCTGCATGAAGTCCTGGATGTTCAGCATCGGCTCGCCGAAGAAGCGGTCGCCGCCTTGGCCCTCGATCTGCAGCAGCCCGCGCTGGATGGCGCCCACGCTGGCCGCGCTGATGTTGCCGTACTCGGTGGTGAACTCCTTCGCGTTCTCGCCCACGTGCGCGAGCATGGCGCGCAGGTCCTTCAGGTCGAGCAGCAGCAGGCCGTTGTCGTCGGCGATTTTGAAGACGATGTTGAGCACGCCCAGTTGCGTCTCGTTCAGGCCCAGCATGCGGCCCAGCAGCAGCGGGCCCATGTCGGAGATGGTGGCCCGCACCGGATGGCCCTGCTCGCCGAACACGTCCCAGAGCGTGGTGGGGCAGGCCAGGGGTTCGGGGAGGGCCAGGCCGCGCTCGGCGAGCGTGGCCGCGAGCTTCTCGCCGATGCGCCCGGGCTGGCTGATGCCGGTGAGATCGCCCTTCACGTCGGCCATGAAGACCGGCACGCCGATGCGCGAAAAACCCTCCGCCAGGGTCTGCAGGGTGACGGTCTTGCCGGTCCCCGTGGCGCCCGTGATGAGCCCGTGCCGGTTGGCCAGGGCGGGCAGCAGATGGCATTCGGAGGTGTCGTGCTTCGCAATCAGGATCGGTTCGGCCATGGCGGGTGGGGAGTCAAAAGTAAAATCACGTTCAGTCGGTAGATTAATCCATAGACACAACAGCAAGGATTCCCTGTGGCAGGACACAGCAAATGGGCCAATATCCAGCACCGCAAGGGGCGCCAGGATGAGAAGCGCGGCAAGATCTGGACCCGGATCATTCGCGAGATCACCGTGGCCGCCCGCGCCGGCGGCGGCGACATCTCCGCCAACCCGCGCCTGCGGCTGGCGATCGACAAGGCCAAGGCGGCCAACATGCCCGCCGACCGCATCAAATACAACATCGACAAGGCCACCGGTAATGCCGAGGGCGTGAACTACGAGGAAATCCGCTACGAGGGCTACGGCATCGGCGGCGCCGCGATCATCGTGGACACCATGACCGACAACCGCGTGCGCACCGTGGCCGAGGTGCGCCACGCCTTCAGCAAGTACGGCGGCAACATGGGCACCGAAGGCTCGGTGGCCTTCCAGTTCAAGCATTGCGGCCAGTTCATCTTCGCTCCGGGCACGGACGAGGACAAGGTGATGGAAGTGGCGCTGGAAGCCGGCGCCGAGGACGTCGTGACGGGCGACGACGGCGCCATCGAGGTGCTGACCGCCTACGGAGACTTCGAGGCCGTGAAGAACGCCCTCGAAGCCGCGGGCCTGGTGCCCGACGCCGCCGATGTCACCATGCGCCCCGACGTGACCATCGACCTGGCCGGCGAGGACGCCGAACGCATGCAGAAACTCCTGGACGTGATCGAAGACCTCGACGACGTGCAGGAGGTCTATCACAACGCCGCGCTCTGAAGCACGAGCCAGCACCCGGATACCCCATGAAAGTTCTTGTCATCGGAGGCGGCGGCCGTGAACACGCAATGGCCTGGAAGCTCTCGCAGTCTCCCAAGGTCACGAAGGTCTACGTCGCACCCGGCAACGGCGGCACGGCCCTCAACACCAAGCTCGAAAACGTTCCCGTGACCGACGTGCGCGCGCTGCGCACCTGGGCCCAGGAGCAGAAGATCCAGCTCACCGTGGTCGGCCCCGAGGCGCCCCTGGCCGCGGGCGTGGTGGACGAATTCCGCGCGCACGGCCTGCGCATCTTCGGCCCCACCAAGGCGGCCGCCCAGCTCGAAAGCTCCAAGGCCTTCTCCAAGGCCTTCATGCGCCGCCACGGCATTCCCACGGCCGACTACGACACCTTCACCGACCCGGCGGCGGCCCATGCCTTCATCGACCGCCTGGGCGCGCCCATCGTGGTCAAGGCCGACGGCCTCGCCGCCGGCAAGGGCGTGGTGGTGGCCATGACCGCCCAGGAAGCCCACGACGCGGTGGACTTCATGCTCGTGGACAACAAGTACGGCGTGAGCCACAACGAGGGCGGTGCGCGCGTGGTGATCGAGCAGTTCCTCGAGGGCGAGGAGGCGAGCTTCATCGTGCTGTGCGACGGCAAGAACGTCGCCGCGCTGGCCACCAGCCAGGACCACAAGCGCCTGAAGGACGGCGACCAGGGGCCCAACACCGGCGGCATGGGCGCGTATTCGCCCGCGCCCGTGGTTACGGCCGACGTGCATGCGCGCGCCATGCGCGAGATCATCCTGCCCACCATCCGCGGCATGGAAAAGGACGGCATCCCGTACACGGGCTTCCTGTACGCCGGCCTGATGATCGACGCCAAGGGCCATCCCAAGACGCTCGAATTCAACTGCCGCATGGGCGACCCCGAGACCCAGCCCATCCTCATGCGCCTCAAGAGCGATCTGGTGGACGTGCTGGGCGCGGCGGTGGACGGCAAGCTCGACCAGGTCGAGCTGCAGTGGGACCGCCGCACGGCGCTGGGCGTCGTCATGGCGGCCCACGGCTACCCCGAGAGCCCGCGCAAGGGCGACGCCATCACCGGCCTGCCGGCGGATGCCGACGACGCCGTGGTGTTCCATGCCGGCACCGAACTCCAGGACGGCGTGGTCACCACCAACGGCGGCCGCGTGCTGTGCGTGACCGTGCTGGCCGACAGCGTGAAGCAGGCCCAGCAGCGGGTGTACGACGTCGCGCGCGGTGTCCACTTCGATGGGGCGCAGTACCGGCGCGACATCGGCCACCGGGCGGTGAAGGGCTGATGGCGACGGCCACCGGACCGGGCCGCCCTGCGGGCTCCCTGCAGTCGGCCGACGTGAGCGAGCGCGTGCGCGCCTACCTCGTCGACCTGCAGTCGCGCATCACCGGCGCCATCGAAAACGTGGAGGGGCAGGGCGGGGCGCGGTTCCTCACGGACCAGTGGAGCAAGGCCCCGGGCGAGCCACTGCAGGGCGACGGCATCACGCGCATCCTCGAAGGCGGGCGCGTCTTCGAGCGCGCGGGCTGCGGTTTCTCGCATGTGCGCAGCGCATCGCTGCCGCCCTCGGCCACGCAGCACCGGCCCGAACTCGCCGGCGCCCCGTTCGAGGCCATGGGCGTGTCGCTCGTGTTCCACCCGCTGAACCCGTATGTGCCCACGGTGCACATGAACGTGCGCATGATCTCCGCGGCGCACGAGGGCCAGCCCCCGGTCTGTTGGTTCGGCGGTGGCATGGACCTCACGCCCTACTACGGCTTCGAGGAAGACGCGGTGCATTTCCACCGCAACTGCCGCGATGCGCTGTATCCGTTCGGGGAAGGGCTCTACCTGCGCTTCAAGCGCTGGTGCGACGAGTATTTCTACCTCAAGCACCGCGACGAGCAGCGCGGCATCGGCGGGATCTTCTTCGACGATTTCTCCGAGCTGGGCTTCGACCGCAGCTTCGCGCTGCTGCAATCGGTGGGCGACTCGTTCCTGGGCGCCTACCTGCCCATCGTGCAGCGCCGCCAGGGGATCTACTTCGGCGACCGCGAGCGCTCCTTCCAGTGCTACCGGCGCGGGCGCTATGTCGAGTTCAACCTCGTCTGGGACCGCGGTACGCACTTCGGGCTGCAGTCCGGCGGGCGCACGGAATCCATCCTGCTGTCGATGCCGCCGCTGGCCGGCTGGGCCTACCAGCGGCAGGACCCGCCCGGCTCCCCCGAGGCCGAACTCACGCGGCGTTTTCTGGTGCGCCGGGACTGGCTGTGACCCGGCCCCCACGGTGGTCCCGGGCCCGAAAGCTATAATTTCAATAGCTGCCCACGTCCGTTCCACGCCGGCATGGGGCCTAAAACACCATCAAAACAAGCCGCTCGGCCTTCCCCGGGCCCCGCGGCGCTCCATTGGCTCCCGCGCGGGTTGCGCGCTATATTGCCTTTCACCCCTATTCCATCCATCTCCTGATGACCACCTCCACCCGTTCGGAATCCGCTGCCAAGAAAGACGTCACCAAACTCCAGCGCGCCATCGTCGATGGCCTGGAGGACGTGAAGGCGCAAGACATCCAGGTGTTCGACACCGAGAAGCTGTCGCCGCTCTTCGAGCGGGTCATCGTGGCGTCGGGCACGTCCAACCGGCAGACCAAGGCCCTGGCCGCCAGCGTGCGCGATGCGGTGCGCGAAGCCGGCTTCCCGAAGCCGCGCACCGAGGGCGAGGACAACGGCGAGTGGATCATCGTCGACTGCGGTGCCGCCGTGGCCCACATCATGCAGCCCGCCATCCGCCAGTACTACCGCCTGGAGGAAATCTGGGGCGAGACGCCCGTGCGCCTCAAGCTGGGCGCGCCCAAGCCCCGGATCGCCGAGGCCGAAGGGTCCGAACCCGCTAAGAAGAAGGCCGCTCCGCGCAGGAAGGCTGCCGAAGCCGCGCCGGAAGTGCCGGCCCGCAAGCCGGGCCGGGCCAAGGCCGCCGCGGCGCCTGCCAAGAAGGCCGCCGCACCCGCGAAGGGCGCAGCTGCAAAGAGCGCAGCAGCCAAGGGCGCACCGGCCCGCAAGGCTGCGGCTCCCGTGAAGGCTGCGGCTGCGAAGACGGCAGCCGGCAAGACGGCTGCAGCCAAGACCGCGGCCAAGTCCCCTGCCGCGAAGACCACGCCCAAGATCAAGACCCTCGTCGTCAAGCCCGCGGCCAAGAAGGTAGCGGCCAAGAAGCCGGCGGCAACCCGCGCACCGGCCAAGGCGGCACCCGCCCAGGCCGCCGCGGCGCGCAAGCCCGCGGCCAAGAAGGCCCCGGCACGCAAGAAGGCCCCATGAGCTGCGGCATGCCTGCCCCCGGGGCGGGCCGGCGGCGGGGCTGAGCGATGAGGCTTCTCATCGTGGCGGTGGGCCAGCGCGTGCCCGACTGGGCGCAGACGGCCTATGACGACTATGCCAAGCGGTTCCCGCCCGAACTCAAGGTGGAGCTCAAGACCGTCAAGACGGAACCGCGTGGCTCCAAGACGCTGGAGTCGATCTACGCCGCCGAGCGCGAACGCATCGAGGGCGCCATCGCCCGTGGCATGCGGGTGGTCGTGCTCGACGAGCGCGGCACGCCCCTCACCACCAAGGCGCTGGCCGGCCGGCTGCAGGGCTGGCAACTGGAGGGTGATGACGTCGCGCTCGTCATCGGCGGCCCCGACGGCCTGGACCCCGCCTTCCGGCAGTCGGCCCACGAGCGCATCCGGCTATCCGACCTCACTCTTCCGCACGCGATGGTGCGTGTGCTGCTGATCGAGCAACTCTACCGCGCCTGGTCCGTGAACGCGGGGCACCCGTACCACCGCGAATAGCGGCGGCCGCGGGCGCTGCGTCGGGCAGGCGGCGCCAAACCTGCATCTCATAGGTCTCGCCCAGGCAGGTTTCCCCGCCGGGCAGGGCGCCTTGTTCGGTGAACCCCAGCCGCCGGAGCAGGCGCACGGAGGGCGCATTGCCGGGATGCACATGCGCGTCGAGGTGCCGCAGCCCGAAGCCGTGGAAGCAGCCCCACAGCGCGGCCTGCAGGGCCTCCGCCATGAAGCCCTGGCCCTGGTGCGCCCGGGCCATTTCGTAGCCGATGAGCGCCACCCGCTCCACCGGATCCCACTGCTTGAACTGGCACAGGCCGATCAGTCCCGGCGCGTCGTGCCGCTCGATGGCCCAGCAGATGTCCGGGATGGCCTTGCGGCCGATCATCATCATCCATTCCGCGAAGACCTCGGCCGCCTCCAGGTCGGCCAGCGGGCCGTAGCCGATCCACACGCCGGGGGACCGGGTATCGCTCATTTCTAGCAGCGCGGGCGCATCCTGCAGGACGACGGGGCGCAGCCGCAGCCGCGCGGTGTGGAAGCTCGGGAGATCGGTCATGCGCGCATCATCCCGGTCACGGCCGGGCGGGCCTGCCAGGCCCTCGAAGCCATGCACCGCGCAGCGAAGCCGCGCCGGCTTCCGCTATCCTGCTGCGCTGTGAAACCGACCTCTTCCCCATCCTCTTTCTCCCCCGCCTTTCCATTCATCTACCTCGCATCGCAGAGTCCCCGCCGGCGGCAGTTGCTCGACCAGCTCGGCGTGCGGCACGTGCTGCTGCTGCCCAATGCGGACGGCGATGCGTTCGTGGAAGATGCCGAGGCCATCGAAGTACCGAAGCCCGGCGAGGCGCCCTCGCGCTACGTGCAGCGCGTGACGGGGCTCAAGCTCGATGCGGCAGTGGCGCGGCACGCCCGGCGCGGCCTGGAAGCCGCGCCGATCCTGTGCTCCGACACCACCGTGGCGCTGGGCCGCAAGATCCTCGGCAAGCCGGACGACGAAGCGCACGCATGCCGCATGCTGTCCGCGCTGTCCGGGCGCACGCACCGGGTGCTCACGGCCGTGGCCCTGCAGGTGCCCGGCGGAGCCCGACACACGGCCCTGTCGGTGTCGCACGTCACTTTCGATGCGATGGCTCCCGCGCAGATCGCCGCGTATGCCGCCAGCGGCGATCCGCAGGGCAAGGCGGGTGCCTATGGCATCCAGGGGGCGGCGGCACGGTACGTGTCGCGCATCGCCGGCAGCTACACCGGCATCATGGGTCTGCCGCTCTTCGAGACGGCACAACTGCTGCGCCAGGCCGGTATGGCGGACTGAAGCGCCGGGGGAGCGGGCGCCCGCCGTCCATTTCCCATCCCTGTGACGCGAATTTTCTCCAGAGGGCCGCATGCCTCCGGGGCCACGGCGGCCGCCCGGTTCAGGCATCATCGGCTTCCAAGACCGAACCCGACGCGCGCCGCCCATGCAACAAGACATCCTCATCAATTGGTCCCCCCAGGAAACGCGCGTCGCTGTCGTGGAGCACGGCGCGGTGCAGGAGCTGCACGTGGAGCGCACGCTGGAGCGCGGGCTCGTGGGCAACGTGTACCTGGGCAAGGTCTCGCGGGTGCTGCCGGGGATGCAGTCCGCTTTCATCGACATCGGCCTGGAACGGGCGGCCTTCCTGCACGTGGCCGATGTGTGGCACCGGCAGGAAGGGGGCGAGGCGCCCATGTTCGCGCGCAAGGGCGAGCCGCCCGTGCCGATCGAGAAGCAGGTGTTCGAAGGCCAGTCTCTGCTGGTGCAGGTCATCAAGGACCCCATCGGCACCAAGGGCGCCCGCCTGTCCACGCAGATCAGCATCGCAGGCCGCCTGCTGGTGTTCCTGCCGCAGGACGACCATATCGGCGTGTCCCAGAAAATTCCCGCAGCCGAGCGGGATGCCCTCCGCGCGCGGCTGCAGTCACTGGTGGGCGACAAGTCCAGTGGCGGTGGCGGCGGCTTCATTCTGCGCACCAACGGCGAGGACTCCTCCGATGCGGAACTGGCCGAAGACATCGCCTACCTGCGCAAGACTTGGGCGCGCATCCGCGACGCGGCGCTGCGGCAGCCTCCGGCGTCGCTGCTGCACCAGGACCTGAACCTGCTGCAACGCGTGCTGCGCGACCTGGTGGGCGAGGAAACCGCCAGCATCCGCATCGATTCTCAGGAGCAATTCGCGCTGCTGCAGGCATTCGGCCGTGAATTCATGCCCGCGGCGGCGCCCAAGCTGCAGCTCTACAAGGGCGAGCGGCCGATCTTCGATCTCTACGCGATCGACGAAGAAATCGGCCGGGCCCTCGGCCGTCGCGTGGACCTGAAGTCTGGCGGCTACCTCATCGTGGACCAGACCGAGGCATTGACCACGATCGACGTGAACACCGGCGGCTATGTGGGCGCGCGCAACTTCGACGACACGATCTTCAAGACCAATCTGGAGGCGGCCCAGGCGATTGCCCGGCAACTGCGGCTGCGCAATCTGGGCGGGATCATCGTCGCGGATTTCATCGACATGGCGCGGGAGGACCACAAGCAATCCGTGCTGGGCGAGTTCCGCAAGCAGCTCGCCCGCGACCGCGTGAAGACCATGACCGGCGGTTTCTCGCAGCTCGGACTGGTCGAGATGACGCGCAAGCGCACACGCGAATCGCTGGCGCACATGCTGTGCGAGCCCTGTGCCCATTGCCAGGGCAAGGGCAGCGTGAAGACCGCCCGCAGCGTCTGCTACGACATCCTGCGCGAGATCCTGCGCGAGGCACGGCAATTCAACCCGCGCGAGTTCCGCGTGGTGGCCGCGGCGAAGGTGGTGGAACTCTTTCTCGACGAAGAAAGCCAGCACCTCGCCGGTCTTTCGGATTTCATCGGAAAGCCGATTTCGCTGCAGGCGGAAGGGGCGCTGGGGCAGGAGCAGTACGACATCGTGCTGCTGTAAGCCGGGAAGCGGGCGGCGAGCCTTCATTGGGAATCGGACGCGGCGCAGGGCCTCGATCGCCAGCGCAAAGCCAGCAGGTCCGGGCGCGCGCGCCAGACACGCTCCGGCGGCGCTGGCTCCTACATGGGCAGAGGCAAGCCATCCACAGGCCGTGGCGCAGGCCGCTGGTAACGTGCAAAGCCCGGTTTCAACCAAGGATCAAAGGCATGGCGCAGCACCGAGCGGAGCATGGCACCTGGCACGAAGAAGACGCTGCGGCACTGAACCTTCTGTTCATGGAGAAGGTCAGGCAGTACGCCGTGGTGTTCATGGACCCTGAGGGCTGCATCACCGGGTGGACCGAAGGCTGCCACGCCATCACCGGCTTCACTGCGCAGGAGGTGATCGGCAAGTCCATTACGGTGTTGTTCACACCCGAGGATGTGGAGCGCGGGCTTCACATGCATGAACTCAACACGGCCCGGCTGCTCGGTGCGGCCGAAGACGAGCGCTGGCATGTGCGCAAGGACGGCTCTCGCTTCTGGGGAAGCGGCATGACGTTTCCGCTGGTCCCCGGGCCGCAGCCGCGCGGCTTTGCCAAGCTGTTCCGGGATGCCACCCACCTGCGGCTGAGAATGGACGCGCTGGAAAGCGAGGTCCGGCAACTCACGCAGGACCGGCACGACCGCAACGTGTTCCTGGCCACCATCGCGCACGAACTGCGCAACCCGCTGCAGCCGATGAGCATCGCGACGGCATTGCTGTCGCACCCGTCCCAGCAGGCACGGCATGAACAGGCGCTCAAGATCATCCACCGGCAGCTCGGGTTCATCGAGCGGCTGGTCGAAGACCTGATCGACATGACCCGTATCACCCAGGGCCGGATGGCCATCGTCTACGGGCGGGTGGAACTGCAGGCGCTGGTACAGGAAGCCGTGGATTCCATGCGCCATGCAGCGATGGTGAAGGACATTAATCTGCGGTGCGTATTGCCGCCCGTGCCGGTGCGTGTCGAGGCGGACGCCGGCCGGCTCACGCAGGTGCTCATGAACCTGTTGAACAACGCGGTCAAATTCACCCCGAAAGGCGGCGAGGTATCGGTGTCCGTCAACGTGGACCAGACCCATTTCATCGTCAAGGTCCAGGATACCGGGCAGGGCATAGGGCCCGAGCTTCAGCCGAAGATCTTCGACATGTTCACCCAGGCCGAGCCCTCCGGCACGGCGCGCGGCCAGGGGCTTGGTATCGGATTGGCACTGGTCAAGCAGATCGTCTCGTTGCACCGCGGTACCGTGGAGGTGAAAAGCGAGGGCATCGGCAAGGGCAGCGAGTTCTTCGTGCGGATTCCGCTGGAGGAGCCCGAGCCTGCCGGGGAGCATTCCGGATGATGCCTGGCGATCCATCCGCAAGCCCAAGTCCTGGATTCCATTGATTTGCGCAATCGAAGAATGAGCGAGCAACGCTCAAGAATCAAAGCACCCTAGTTCTCTACGCTCTCGCCCTGCAAAGAACATGAGGGAGCGGAGTGAATGAACGATAGAACGCAGGCGGTCGCGTCGGCCGGGGTGCTGATGCGCCCCGCGCCGTCGGCATGGCAGGTGAGTGCCACGCAGGATGTGCACTACGAAGTGCGGCAGTTGGATGGATTGTTCGACGAGTCGAACCGGGGTTTTCTCGACGCCTGCGGTGCGGGCCCTTCTGTGCGCAGGCATGTCGTGGTCATCGACGAACGGGTGCATGCCCTGTACGGCGACCAGATCCGCCGTTACTACGACCGCCACGGGGTCGAACTGCAGGCCCTGGTTCTGCCGGTGACCGAAGAGGAAAAGGACCTGGAGTCGGCCATGTCGATCGTCAGGCACCTGGAGGCGCAAGGTGTCCTGCGGCGTTCCGATCCCCTGATCGGCATCGGCGGCGGCGTGCTGCTCGACCTCGTCGGCTTTGCCGCGGGGCTGTACCGCAGGGGCATTCCCTACATCAAGGTGCCCACCAACGCGATGGCGATCTGGGACGCCGCGGTGGGCATCAAGACCGCCGTCAACGCACTGGGGCGCCGGAACCGGCTGGGCTCGTACCACGCGCCGAGCAAGGCCTTGCTGGACCGCCGGTTCCTGCGCACCGTCGAGCGGCGCCATCTGTCGAATGGCATGGGCGAGTTGCTGAAGCTGGCAGTCATCAAGGACGCACGCTTGTTCACCCTGCTCGAACGCCATTCCAGGATGCTGCTGGACACGGCGTTCCAGGATGGCACCGTGGCGCCCGAGGTGATCTCGCGCGCTGTCGATGGGATGCTCGAGGAACTGGCACCCAACCTGTGGGAGACGATGCTCGAACGCTCCGTGGATTTCGGGCACTCGTTCGCGCCCCTGCTGGAGATGCGTGCGCTTCCCGAACTGCTGCATGGGGAGGCCGTCGCTCTGGATGTGCTGTTTTCCTGCCGCATTGCAGTCGGCCGAGGCCTCATGTCGGCGGGCGAACTCGACCGCGTGGCCGACGTCATGCGGGCCATGGAACTGCCGCTGTGCCATCGGTTCTTCGAAGATCCCGACATGCTGCAGGAGGCCCTGGCCGACACGGTGCGGCACCGCGACGGCCTGCAGCGCTTGCCGATGCCCTCGGGCATCGGCGATTGCGTCTTCATCAACGACCTGGGCATCGGGGAAATCCGCGCAGCCGCCGAAGGGATGCGCGATGCGGCCCGCTGAGTCGGCAGCGCCGTGCCTTGCGGCAGACCAGGCGGCAGAGGTGGTGGCTCGGGCGATGGAGATGGCAGCACAACGCAGGCTCGACATTGCTGTGGCCGTGGTGGACGGCGCCGGTCACCTGCTGGCGTTCCAGCGCGATGCGCGGGCTTTCCCTGCTTCGGTGGAACTGGCCATCGCCAAGGCCAGGACGGCGGCCCTGTTCCGCCGCGACACCCAGGCCATGCAGGAGAGCCTGGAGAAAGGCCGCCTTTCATACCTCGCATTGCCGGGTGCCTTGCCTCTGGCGGGTGGTGTGCCGCTGTCCATGCAGGGCGCTGTGGTCGGTGCAGTGGGCATCAGTGGCGCGGCTTCGGGCGAAGACGCGGAACTGGCGCGGAAGACGGCTGCCGTTGCCGGGTGGGCAGGGGAGTCCGAATGAACGGTATCTACGGCGGGCGCGTCGCGCTCGTGACGGGCGGCGGCTCGGGCATCGGTCGTGCCACGGCCCTGGCATTTGCGCGCGCCGGGGCCCGCGTGGTGGTGGCAGGGCGGTCGCTGAGCGCGTGCGAGGAAACGGCGCAGCAGATCCGGGACGGCGGCGGCGCATCGCTGGCCTTGGCTTGCGACGTCACCAGCGAGCCGCAGGTGGTCGCCTTGCGCGAACGGGTGGTGGACGCCTTTGGTGAAGTGGATGCCGCGTTCCTCAATGCCGGCACCGGCGCGGCAGGGTCCATCGTGGAACAGGATGTCGCCGAATTCGATCGCGTGATGGCCGTCAACTGCACGGGGCTCATGCTCTGCCTGAAGCACCTGCTCGCGCCCATGCACCGGCGGGGTACGGGCGCCATCGTTGCCAATCTGTCGGTGCATGCGCACCGTTCGATCCTGGAGGGTACGGCGGCGTACACGGCCTCCAAGCATGCGGCCTGGGCGGTCACCAAGGTGGCGGCGATCGAATCGGCGCGCCACGGCGTGCGGGTCAACGCGGTGTCTCCCGGTCCCATACATACCGACATGCTGGTGCGCTCCTCCGAGGTTTCGGGCGGAATCCAGGGATGGGCCGAGCGCTTGCCGATGCAGCGCGTAGGGCAGCCGGACGAAGTGGCCGAAGCCGTGCTCTGGCTGTGCAGCCCGTCTGCATCCTTCGTGAACGGCGCGGCCATTGCGGTGGACGGCGGATTTCTCGCAGCCTGACCTGCAGTGCAATGCAATGACCTGGATCGCGTTGGGCCTGCTGGCCGGCCTCGTTCTCGGAACCTACGATTTCCTGACCAAGCTCGCCCTCAAGGAAAAGACCGTCCTGGAGGTGGTGTTCTGGTGCTCCGTGCTGGGAGCGTTGATCTGGTTGCCGTTCTTCTACATGCCCGCGCCCTGGAGCGGTACGCTTCAAGCGGCAGGGCTCGCGCCGCAACGACTATCGCCACAGGCACAGATGGCCCTGCTGCCGAAGTCCGTGATGATGGTCGCTACATGGATCCTTTCGTACTACTCCGTCAAGTCGCTGCCCTTGTCGATTTCCGCCGGCGTGCGGGCCAGCGGCCCGCTCTGGACGGCGCTGGGTGCGGTGCTCCTGCTGGCCGAACGGCTGAATTGGTGGCAGTGGCTCGGCCTTGCCGTGTCGATGGGGTCGTACTACCTGTTTTCCCTCATCGGCCGTCGGGAAGGGATCAGTTTCCGGCGCAATCTCTGGGTGCTTTGCATGCTGGCAGCCACGCTGCTCTCGTCCGCCAATGCGCTGTACGACAAGCACATCCTGGCGACGCTGCAGATGGACCTCGCGGCCGTGCAGGCGTACTCCGCGTTGCAGCGGGGGGGGATTGCGCTGCTCCTTCTGCCCTGGCTGTTCCGGGATCTGGAGGTGGCCAGCCTGGTGCGCCGCAACTGGGCGGTTCCCGCCATCGCTTTTGCCTACGTGTTGGCCGAGTACATCTACCTGGCCGCCGTGCAGATGGAGGGAGCGCTCATTTCCGTCATCTCGGTGCTTCGCAGAACCAATCTGGTCATGGTGTTCGCGCTGTCTGCGCTGTTCTTCCAGGAGCGGTTCATCCGGCAGAAAACCTTTGCCATCGCCGGTGTGCTGCTGGGCATCGTCCTGACCGTCATGCACTGAACGATGGACTCAACCTTCGACTACCAGCGATCGTATCCATTCCATCACCGTGCTGCCGTGGCGAGAGATCACCGCCCGTTGGGAGGCCAGCAGGAAGTAGGACTGCTCGGAGGGCAGAGATGTGTCGGAAACCCGCACCAGGCTGCCGTCCTGCAGCAGTTCCTTGACGAGCGAGCGGCGGCCCAGGGCGATGCCTTGGAGATTCAGCGCCGCGTCCAGCATGAAGCCGGTGTCCGAGTACGTGAGGTTGCGCTGGGCGGCCGAAATGCGAAGGCCGGCAGCTTTCAGCCACGGGTCCCACGGTTGCCGGCTGTGCGACAGGATGTCCGCGCGCTTGAAGACTTCGGCCACGCTTCGGTGGCCCAGCTGCTGCAGGTAACGGGGGGCCGCGACCGGAAACCATTCGTCCTCCAGCAAGCGCTCGCAATGGAATGCTTCCGGGGTATCGCGGGAGAAGCGGATCGCGATGTCCGCTTCGCCCTGGGTGATGTTCACCGTGCGGGTCGTGGGCAGGATGGCGATGGAGATCGTCGGGTGGGTGCGATGGAACTCCGTCAGTGCAGGCACCAGCCGGAAACGCGCGAAAGACGGCAGTGCGGTGATGCGGACGACGTCGCGCTCGTGGGCGAAGCCGCTGAACGCGGCTTCCAGCAGATCGAGCGACGTCTTCATCTGCTGGTGCAGATAGGCGCCTTCCGGACTGAGGGACACCACGCGCGTGGTTCGGTTGAACAGCGTCGCGCCCAGGTGCTTTTCGAGCGCGCGGATGCGATGGCTGATGGCGCTGTAGGAAATGTTCAGGTCGTCCGCGGCCTGGTTGAAGCTCTGCCGGCGGGCAACCGCATCGAAGGCCACGATCAGATGGATGGGAGGGATGTTCCGCATGAATGAAGGCAAGCTGGATCCAACGGCGCCGCACCGGATCGGCATCGATGTCGGCGGCACGAAGATCGAAGGCATCGTACTTGACGATGGTGGACAGGAATGTGAGCGATTGCGCTGTGCCACGCCGGTGCAGGAGGGCTACGAGGCCGTCGTCGAATGCATCGCCAGCCTGTATGAATCCCTGGCGGAGCGTGTGGGCCAAGGCACGCACACCCTCGGAATCGGAACGCCGGGATCGATTTCACCCGCTACGCAGCTTCTGCGGAACTGCAACGCCACGGCACTCAACGGTCGCCCGTTGCGCCAGGACCTGGAGGCTCGCATCGGCCGGCCATTCGCGATGGTCAACGATGCCAATTGTTTTGCGCTGGCGGAGAGCCGAATGGGTGCGGCTGCGCAAAGCCAGGAGGTGCTGGGCATCGTGCTCGGTACCGGCGTGGGGGCGGGCGTGGTCGTGCAGGGGCGGCTCATGGAAGGACGCAACGGCATCGCGGGTGAGTGGGGGCACATGGTGCTGGACCCCCTGGGACCACCCTGCTACTGCGGGCGCAGAGGGTGCGTGGAGCGCTACCTGAGTGGTCCCGCATTGGCGCAGGCCTACACCCAGGCGACAGGCGCGGACATGGACGCGGCCGGGATCGTCGGCCGGGCCCGTGCCGGCGAAGGCGCTGCGGCCGCCGTGTTGGATCGGTTCCTCGACCGGTTCGCTGAGGCGGTGGCCAATGTCGTCGCCGTGCTGGATCCGCAGGCCATCGTGATCGGCGGAGGGCTGGCGAGTATCGATGAGCTCTATACGGAGGGTGTGAGGCGGCTGCACCAGAGGGTCTTCTGCGATGCCTACACGACGCCGGTGCTGCGCAACCGGTTGGGAAACGCGGCCGGCGTATTCGGCGCTGCAATGGTGGGAATCTGACATGCAGGTCACCGCTATCGGAGGTGCGACGATCGACGTCATCGTTGCAGGCGCGTCGCTCGGCAGCGAAGCCCGTGCCAAGCAGGATGTCGAATCGATCACCATGGGCGTGGGTGGCGGCGCGGTAAATGCCAGCCTGGCCTGCCAGGCATGCGAGGCCCGCGTTCGCATCGTGTGCGCGGTGGGCGGCGATGCAGAAGGAGAGTGGCTGCGCTCTGCGCTGGCCAAGGAAGGCATCGATCTTTCGCTGGTCCAGTCGGTGGGGGGGCAGCCGACGGGAAGGGCGGTGATCCATCTCGGTGCGGATGCCGAAGCCCAGGTGTTCGCCCAGCGCGGGGCCAGCACAGGGGTTGCGCCCGCCCGCGCACTGGAAGCCATCGGGCAATCCGATCTGCTCTATGTGACAGCGCTGTCGGCGCAGGCCGAGGCAGAGTTCGATAGTGCTTTGGAGCGCCTGGCTGTCAGGCTCCCACGTTTGGCAATCAATCCCGGAATGCGCCAGATCGAATCGCGCAGCCCTGCCCTGGAGCGGCTGATTATGCGGGCCGATCTGGTCAGCATGAACGAGCAGGAAGCTCGGCGATGGTCTGCACAGCGGGGGGGCCGCCTGCCCGATGACCCCCTTGCCGATGGCTCGGCCTGGATGGCGGGCATGCTGCCGCGGCAAGCGCAGTCGTTGCTGGTGACTCTGGGGGCGCAGGGCGCCGTGCTGTACGACAACAGGTGCGTCCATCGCATCGATGCCCGGAAGGTATCCGTGCGTTCCACCCTGGGCGCGGGGGATGCTTTCGGCGCGACGTTCGCGTGCCGGTGGGCGGCTGGCCAGCCCATCCGCGAGGCGCTGGAGGCAGCGCGGGCCTACTGTGCCCAGGTGCTGCAGGTGCCTGCTGCCAACTTGGCGGGGCGGCCTCCTGCGGCGCCATAGGCGGCACGCGTCAGCTTTCGCCAAGGGCCGACCACCAGGTGCTTTCCCGAAGAACATGCACCCACCAAATGGTTGACATCTAAACGATTGACTTCTAAAGTTGTTTCCAGTCCCACTGGGTGTCGGAGACCTTTCGCATGAAGATCGTTTGTATCGGCGGTGGCCCGGCGGGCCTGTATTTCGCTCTGCTCATGAAGCAGCAGGATCCTGACCACGACATCACCGTGGTGGAGCGCAACAAGCCCTACGACACCTTTGGCTGGGGCGTGGTCTTTTCCGATGCCACGATGGACAACATGCGCGCGTGGGACCGCGAAACCGCCGAAGAAATCCAGGAAGCCTTCAACCATTGGGATGACATCGAACTGCGCTTCAAGGGCCGCTCGATCCGCTCGGGCGGCCATGGTTTCGTGGGAATCGGTCGAAAGAAGCTGCTGAACATCCTGCAGGCGCGCTGCGAGCGCCTTGGGGTGAAGCTGGTGTTCAACACCGAGGTGGCATCGGACGAGGATTTTCCGGATGCCGATCTGATCATTGCCAGCGACGGTGTCAATTCCCGCATCAGGACACGGTATGCCGAGAGCTTCCAGCCCGACATCGTCACGCGTCCCAACCGCTACATCTGGCTGGGAACGCACAAGCTGTTCGATGCCTTCACCTTCGATTTCCAGCGCACGGAGCATGGCTGGTTTCAGGCGCATATCTACAAATTCGACGACCAGACCACGACCTTCATCGTCGAATGCCCGGAGGCTGTCTGGAAGGCGCATGGCCTGGATCGGGCAGACCAGGACCAGTCTGTCGCGTTCTGCGAGCGGGTCTTCGCAGAGAGCTTGCAGGGTGCGCCGCTCATGGCCAATGCGCGCCATCTGCGCGGATCCGCATGGCTCAATTTCCAGCGGGTGGTCTGCGCGCAATGGTGGCTGAAGAACCGTCCGGGAGCGCATGTGGTGCTCATTGGAGATGCCGTGCACACGGCGCATTTCGCCATCGGATCGGGAACCAAGCTCGCCATCGAAGATGCCATCGAGCTGGCGCGGCAGTTCAAGCGGTCGGGCTCCCGCCGGGAGAATATCCCAGGCGTGCTGGCTGCCTACCAGGAACTGCGGCGTATCGAGACACTGCGCATCCAGAATGCCGCGTGGAATGCGATGGAATGGTTCGAAGTGTGCGGAGAGCGCTACTGCGACCAACTGGAGCCCGAGCAGTTCATGTATTCGATGCTCACGCGCAGCCAACGCATCAGCCATGAAAACCTGCGTTTGCGTGACAGCGCCTGGCTCGAAGGCTACGAGAACTGGTTCGCGGGACGCGCAGGTGTCGACGCTCCACAGGGCGGCAAGCCTCCGCCACCGATGTTCACGCCCTACACCGTGCGGGGCGTGACCCTGAAGAACCGCATCGTGGTCTCGCCCATGGCACAGTATTCCGCGAGCGACGGACTGGTCGGCGACTACCACCTCGTGCACCTGGGCGCACGCGCCATGGGAGGCGCTGCTTTGGTGTTCGCCGAGATGGCCTGTGTGAGCGCCGACGGGCGCATCACGCCTGGCTGCCCGGGGCTTTACCGGCCTGAACATACCGCCGCTTTCCGGCGCATTGCGCAGTGGATCCATGCGCATACGGACGCGAAGTTCGGCATCCAGATCGGCCACGCAGGCGCGAAAGCATCCACCCGCGTCGCGTGGGAGGGTATCGACCAACCGCTGGCGAACGGTAACTGGCCGATCGTTTCCGCATCGTCCCAGCAGTATCTGGAGGGTGTGAGCCAGGTCGCCCGGGAAATGACGCACGCCGACATGGAGGCGATCCAAGCGCAGTTCGTGCAGGCGGCAAAGGCTGCGGCGGACGCCGGCGCGGACTGGCTCGAACTCCACTGTGCGCACGGCTATCTGCTGTCGAGCTTCATCTCGCCGCTGACCAACCGGCGTGCCGACGCGTACGGCGGCTCGCTGGAGAACCGTTTGCGCTATCCCCTGGAAGTGTTTGCTGCGGTGCGCTCGGTGTGGCCGCAGGACAAACCCCTGTCCGTGCGCATCTCCGCGCATGACTGGGTGGAAGGTGGGATCACCCCGCAGGATGCCGTGGAGGTTGCGCGGGCCTTCAAGGCGGCAGGTGCGGACATGATCGACTGCTCATCTGGTCAGGTGAGCAAGCGCGAAAAGCCGGTGTATGGCCGCATGTTCCAGACGCCGTTTTCGGACCGTATCCGGCAAGAGGCCGGTATTCCCACCATCGCCGTCGGGGCGATCAGCGAGGCTGACCATGCCAACAGCATCCTGGCGGCAGGGCGAGCGGATCTGTGTGCGGTCGCCCGCCCGCACCTGGCCAATCCGGCGTGGACACTGACCGAAGCGGCTCGCATCGGTTACAAGGCCGTGCACTGGCCGCCGCAGTACCGGTCGGGCAAGCAGCAGCTGGAGGCGCATTTCGAGCGTGAGAAAGCGATGCAGGCGGAAAGGGGTTGATGCATGGACTCTTCCATACGCCATGCATTGGTCACGGGCGGTAGCCGTGGCATCGGCGCCGCCATCGCGCTCCGCCTCGTGCGGGAAGGCATGCATGTGACGGTGCTGGGACGGGATCTGCAGGCCTTGCTGGCGTTTTGTGCGGCCGACGGAGGTCGGCTGCACGGTGTTTCCGCCGATGTGGCCGACGCGCAGCAGGTTGCCCAGGCATTCGACGAGGCGCGTTCCCGCTTCGGGCCGGTGCAGGTGCTCGTCAACAACGCAGGGCAAGCGGAAAGCGCGCCGTTCCTCAAAACCGATGCGGCCCTCTGGCAGCGCATGATGGATGTGAATCTCACGGGCACGATGCTCTGCACCCAGGCGGCCCTCCCGGGAATGCTGTCCGCCGGGTGGGGGCGCATCGTCAATGTTGCGAGCACGGCGGGGCAGGTGGGCTATGCCTATGTGGCCGCCTATTGCGCTGCCAAGCACGGGGTGATCGGCCTCACCCGGGCCTTGGCACTGGAGATGGCCGCCAAGGGGGTGACAGTCAATGCCGTGTGCCCAGGCTACACCGATACCGACATCGTCCGCCAGAGCGTGGCGCGCATCGTCGCCAAGACCGGCCGCAGCGCGCAAGAGGCGCAGGAGGGGTTCGTCCGCAGCAATCCGCAGCGCCGCCTCGTGGCGCCTGACGAGGTGGCCGACGCCGTTGCCTGGCTGTGCACCGATGGCGCGCGCGCCGTGAACGGGCAATCCCTCTCCGTCAGTGGCGGCGAGGTCATGTAACCGCAAAAGGAAAAAGGAGCACATCCCCATGGCAAGCCGCTCCCAGAGCTTCCGGCTCGTGCAGTCGCTCGGCGACGAGCACATCGGCCTGGAGGCGCGCGCCCAGGCAGACGACCATCTGGATACCAAGATCTGGCTTCGGTTGCTGGCCTGCAGCACGCAGATCGAACAGCAGATCCGGCAATGGCTGCGCACGCGATTCGACACGACCTTGCCGCGCTTCGATTATTTGGCGCAGCTCGACCGCCACCCTGATGGACTGCGAATGAACGTGCTGTCGCGCTACCTCATGGTCACGGGCGGCAACGTGACCGGCCTGACCGACCAACTGGTCAAGGAAGGGTTGGTCGAGCGCAACGAGGACCAGGAAGACCGGCGTTCCTGGCGCGTACGGCTGACGGACAAAGGGCGGACCGAGTTCACCGTCATGGCGCAGGAACATGAGCACTGGCTCACCGGACTCTTTGCCGGATTGCCCGGGCCGAGCAAGGAAGCCCTTTATGAACACCTCGGCCATCTGCGCGTGCACCTGGTGCAGAGCCAGCGTGAGCCCGGTAGCCCCCCAGCCGAAGCCCCGATGAGAAAGAAACCCACGCCATGACAGCACACCGCATCGACCCCCAGCTCCTTGCCGGCAACCGGCGGCCGCTCTCTGGCTACGAACCCCGGCATTTCCTGTGGCATGTGGAAGGCGGCGTTGCCACCGTCACGCTCGATCGGCCAGAGCGCAAGAACCCGTTGACGTTCGACAGCTATGCCGAACTGCGGGAGCTCTTTCACCAACTCCGCTGGGCGGACGATGTCCGCGCCGTGGTGTTGACCGGCGCTGGGGGCAATTTCTGCTCCGGTGGCGATGTGCACGAAATCATCGGCCCGCTCATCCAGCTGCGCGTTCCCGAACTGCTCATGTTCACTCGCATGACGGGTGATCTGGTGAAGACCATGCGCGCTTGCCCGCAGCCCATCGTGGCTGCCGTGGACGGGATATGCGCGGGGGCCGGCGCCATCATTGCCATGGCGTCCGACCTGCGGCTCGGCACCTCTCGCAGCAAGACCGCCTTCCTGTTCAACCGCGTGGGCCTGGCCGGCTGCGACATGGGAGCGTGCGCCATGCTGCCGCGGATTGTCGGACAGGGACGGGCGAGCGAATTGCTCTACACCGGACGCAGCCTGGGAGGAGAGGAGGGCGAACGGTGGGGATTCTTCAACCGCCTTGCCTCTCCGGAGACGCTGTTGGCCGAAGCGCAGGCATTGGCGGGCCAACTGGCCGAGGGACCGAGTTTCGCCAATGGCATCACGAAGACCATGTTGCACCAGGAATGGGCCATGACGATCGATCAGGCCATCGAGTCCGAGGCCCAGGCCCAGGCGATCTGCATGCTGACGGAAGACTTCTCGCGTGCATACCACGCGTTTGTCGCCAAGCAAAAGCCGCGTTTCGAGGGGAACTGAAATGGCTGACATGACCTACCTCGACTGGCCGTTCTTCGAGCCCAGGCATGCCGAACTCGCGCGGCGCCTGGACGCCTGGGCCGGTGCGCACCTGTCGGCGGACCATGGTGCCGATGTGGACTCGGAATGCCGCGCACTGGTGCGGGCATTGGGCGAGGGCGGGTGGCTGCAGCATGCCGTGGGCGAATCGGCCCGTGCGATCGACACCCGTGCCCTGTGCCTTATCCGCGAGACATTGGCACGCCATTCAGGCCTGGCGGACTTTGCCTTTGCCATGCAGGGACTGGGCAGCGGGGCGATCAGCCTGCACGGCACGCCCGAGCAGCGCGCCCGCTATCTCGCTCCCGTGGCGCGCGGAGAAGCCATCGCTGCCTTCGCCCTGTCCGAGCCCGAGGCGGGATCCGACGTGGCCGCCATGGCATGTTCCGCCCGTGCGGACGGGGACGGCTATGTGCTCGATGGCGAGAAGACCTGGATATCCAATGGCGGCATCGCCGACTTCTATGTGGTGTTTGCGCGCACCGGCGAGACTCCGGGTTCGCGCGGCATCAGTGCATTCATCGTCGATGCGGACACGCCCGGCCTTGAGATCGCGGAGCGCATCGACGTCATTGCACCGCATCCGCTTGCCCGGCTGAAATTCTCCCGCTGCCGCGTTTCTGCCGCGCAGCGAGTGGGTCTGCCGGCGGAAGGTTTCAAGGTGGCCATGCGCACGCTGGATGTGTTCAGGACGTCGGTGGCCGCTGCAGCCCTGGGCTTCGCGCGAAGGGCGCTGGATGAAGCACTTGCACGGGCCACCACGCGCAAGATGTTCGGCGGTGTGCTGGCCGACTTCCAGCTCACGCAAGCGAAGCTGGCGCAGATGGCCACGTCTGTCGACAGTGCGGCGCTGCTCACCTACCGCGCCGCATGGTTGCGCGACCAGGGCAGGAACGTGACCCGCGAGGCGGCGATGGCCAAGATGACCGCGACAGAGAACGCGCAACAGGTCATCGATGCGGCCTTGCAGATGTTTGGCGGCCTGGGCGTGGTGAGCGGACAGGCGGTTGAAAAGCTCTACCGTGAAATCCGTGCGCTGCGCATCTACGAGGGTGCGACCGAAGTGCAGCAACTCATCATTGGGCGCGAACTGCTGAGGGCCGCGGCCTGAAGCCCGGGCGCCGAAAAGCCAAGGGGATACGACATGCACGCCAGCGCCCATGTGGACACCTTCGCACGCGACAGGCTGCCGCCCTCCGCGCAGCAGCCGGACTACCTTTTCGATCTGCCTGGGCTGCAGTTCGCCGAGCGGCTCAACTGTGCCGATCCGTTGCTGGACGTGCACGTGCGCGAGGGGCGTGGCGCGCGCATCTGCATTCGCGCCCCGGGCCTGGTGTGGACCTATGCCGATCTACAGGAGAAGGCCCAGCGCATTGCCAACGTGCTGGTGAACGAAATGGGATTGCGGCCCGGCAACCGCGTACTGCTGCGAGCGCCGAACAATCCGATGCTCGCCGCCTGCTGGTTCGCCGTGATGAAGGCAGGGGGAATCGCCGTAGCGACCATGCCGCTGCTGCGGGCCAAGGAGCTGAAGGACATCATCGAGATCGGGCAGGTCACGCATGCGCTCTGCGATGCCGTGTTGAGGGAAGAGTTGCAAATCGCCGGGCAGGCGGCCGGTTCGCATCTGGCCCAGGTGCGCTACTTCCACAGCGAGGGGCCGGACGGGTTGGAAGCGGCCATGGCCCTGGCTTCGCCGCGTTTCGACAACGTCGACACGGCATCGGATGACTGCTGCCTCCTGGGCTTCACCTCGGGAACAACTGGTGTGCCCAAGGCAACCATGCATTACCACCGCGATTTGCTGGCGATCTGCGTCTGCTGGCCGCGCCACGTGCTCAAGGCCAGTGCGGAGGATGTCTTCATCGGCAGCCCACCGCTGGCCTTCACTTTCGGTCTCGGGGGGATGCTGTTGTTCCCGCTCCACATCGGCGCCTCGACGGTGCTGCTGGAGAAGGCGGGGCCATCGCAGTTGCTGCAGGGCATCCAGGATTTTCAGGCGACCGTGCTTTTTACGGCCCCCACCTCCTACCGTGCGCTGGCCGAAGAGGGCGCCTTGTTGCGGAGGACGCCGCTGCGCAAATGCGTGTCTGCCGGAGAGGCGTTGCCGGCTTCGACGCGGGCGCTGTGGAAAGAGGCCACGGGCATCGAACTGATCGATGGCATCGGGGCTACCGAGATGCTGCACATCTTCATATCGCACAGCGAGGCCGATGCACGGCCAGGCGCCACCGGCAAACCTGTGCCCGGCTACCGTGCCAAGGTGGTGGACGAAGCGGGGCGTGAGGTGCCTCCGGGTACCGTCGGCCGGCTGGCCGTGCAGGGCCCCACCGGTTGCCGCTACCTTGCCGACGAGCGCCAGAAAGCGTATGTGCAGAACGGATGGAATCTCACCGGAGATGCCTACGTGATGGATGCCGACGGCTATTTCTTCTATCAGGCGCGCACGGACGACATGATCGTCTCCGCTGGCTACAACATCGCGGCTCCCGAGGTGGAAGATGCGCTCATGGCCCACCACGCCGTCGCGGAATGCGCCGTGATCGGCATTGCCGATGCCCGGCGTGGTCAGATCGTCAAGGCTTTCGTGGTGTTGCGGCCCGGAAACCCGGCAGATGAGTCCATGGCGGTCCAGTTGCAGGATTTCGTCAAGCAGACTGTCGCGCCCTACAAGTATCCGCGCGCCATCGAATTCATCGAACGGCTTCCGCGCACGCAGACGGGCAAGCTGCAGCGCTTTAAGCTACACCCACCCGAGTGAGTCCGGCACGCTGCCGCCTCCGTTCCGAAACCCTGTCAATGCCATCGACCCAGGAGCCACCCATGAGATCCTTTCTGCGCTCGCCGCACCCTCACGTGTCCGTTGCCGCCCTGGCTGCCGCTGTGCTGCTGGGCGGTGCTGCGCAGGCCGCAGACAAGGTGAAGATCGGCCTGTTGACCACGCTTTCGGGCCCAGGGTCGGGGCTGGGCATCGATATTCGCGACGGCTTCCAGTTGGCCGTGAAGCAGGCCGGAGGCCAACTGGGCGGGTTGCCTGCCGAGGTGACCGTGGCGGACGACCAGCAGAGCCCGGATGCAGCCAAGCAAACCGCCGATCGGCTGCTCAAGCGCGAGCGCGTGGATTTCATGACGGGCATCGTGTTCTCGAATGTCATGCTGGCGGTGGGCCCTCCGGTATTCCAGTCCAGAACTTTCTACATCAGCGCCAATGCAGGTCCATCGCAATATGCGGGCGCGCAGTGCAATCCTTTTTTCTTCAGTGCGTCCTACCAGAACGACAGCATGCACGAGGCCGTCGGCAAGACCGTGCAGGACAGGGGTTTCAAGAAGGTGGCCTTGATCGCACCCAACTATCCTGCAGGCAAGGATGCGCTGGCCGGCTTCAAGCGTTTCTACAAGGGCGAGGTGGCTCTGGAGACCTACACGCCTCTGAACCAGCTCGACTACGGAGCCGAGCTGTCCAAGATCCGGGCATCCGGCGCCGATGCGGTCTTTGCCTTCCTGCCCGGTGGTCTGGGCGTGAACTTCGTCAAGCAGTTCACGGGAGCGGGGCTGGGCAAGGAAATGAAGCTGTTCGCACCGGGCTTCTCTGCCGATGAGGATGTGATCCGCGCGGTGGGAGATGCCATGGTCGGTATTTTCAATAGCTCCCAATGGGCGCACGACATGGACAACGCGGCCAACAAGCGCTTTGTCGCGGACTTCCAGAAGGAATATGGGCGCTTGCCCACGCTGTACGCGGCCCAGGGATATGACGCTGCACGCCTCATCGGCGGCGCAGTGCAACGCGTCGGCGGCAAGCTGGAAGACAAGGCGGGGCTGCGCAAGGCTCTGGAGGCCGCGCCGTTCGAATCCGTCCGCGGGTCTTTCCGTTTCAACACCAACCATTACCCGGTCCAGGACTACTACCTGCGTGAAGTCGTGAAGGATGGCCAGGGCAGGGTCACGAACAAAACGGTCGGTCGCGTTTTCGAAGGGCATGCCGACGCCTATGCCGGCGAGTGCCGCATGCCCTCCTGACAACGCCCTCTCGAGCGCATGACGGGGACTCTCTTTCTCGAGCAGTTGCTCAACGGCTTGCAGTTCGGACTGATGCTGTTCCTGCTGGCTGCGGGCCTGACGCTGATCTTCGGCATCATGGACATGATCAATCTCGCCCACGGCTCGCTCTACATGGTCGGCGCCTACCTGATCGCCACCATTGCAGCGGCATCGGGCTCGTTCTGGGTCGGACTTGCCGGGGGAACCCTGGCCACCGCGGCCATAGGAGTGCTGCTGGAGATCACTGTGCTGCGCCGCCTTTACCGCCGCGACCATCTTTCGCAGGTCCTGGGCACATTCGCCATCCTGCTCATGGCGAATGAGGCCGTTCGCATGCTGTGGGGTTCTCAGCCACTGGCGTTGAACCCGCCGCAGTCGCTTGCCGGGCCGGTCGAGCTGCTGCCCGGCTTCTACTATCCGGCCTATCGGCTCTTCATCATCGGCGTGGGTCTGGGCGTGGCGCTGCTGCTGTATGTGCTTGTCACCCGCACCCGGGTTGGCATGCAGGTGCGCGCGGGGGCTTCCAATCGCGAAATGGCTCTGGTCATGGGGACGAATGTCCGCCGACTTTTCACCGCGCTGTTCGCACTGGGGGCAGCACTGTGTGCCATTGCCGGAGGCATGCTTGGCCCCTTGCTGGCGGTGCAGGTGGGCATGGGCGAGAGCATCCTGATCCTCGCGTTTGTGGTGATCGTGATCGGCGGGATCGGGTCGATCCGCGGCGCCTTGTTGGGGGCAATGCTCGTCGGCTTGGTAGACACCGCCGGCCGCACGCTGGTCCCGATGGTCATCGAGGGTTTGTTCGGACCTGCGGCGGCGGCTGGCGCGGGTCCCGCTGTGGCCTCGATCCTGATTTACGTGCTGATGGCCGCGGTGCTTTTCTGGAAGCCGCGCGGCTTGTTCCCTTCCCATGGCTGAGGTCACGATGCCCACTTCCTCCGCGCCTGCATTCCCCAGCCTGCTGGATCATCCTCTGCATGCGCGCTGGAGCGTTCCGATGCTGGCATTGCTCGCGTTGTTTCCTCTTCTGGCCCAGGCATTCGGGGAGCCTTTCTACATCGGCGTGGCGAGCCGCATCCTGATCTTCGCCCTGGCGGCGACCAGCCTGAACCTGATCCTGGGCTTTGGCGGAATGGTCAGCTTCGGCCATGCGGCCTTCGTCGGCGTGGGGGCCTATGCCGTGGGCATCCTCATGCAGGAGGGTGTCGCCTCTGCCTGGGTCGCCTGGCCGGCCGCCATCGTCGCGGGGGGCCTCTTTGCCCTGATCATCGGGCTCATCAGTCTTCGCACCCAAGGGGTGTACTTCATCATGATCACGCTGGCCTTTGCGCAGATGCTGTTCTATCTGATGGTTTCGCTCAAGGCTTACGGGGGCGAGGACGGCCTTTCCTTGCCCTCGCGCTCGCAGATCGGCGCATGGCTCGATCTTTCCGACGATGCGCGCTTCTACTATGTCGTCCTGGCGCTGTGCGTGCTGGTTTTCCTGCTGCTCGCCCGTCTGCTCAACGCGCGTTTCGGCCACGTGCTCCAAGGCATTCGCGAGAACGAGACGCGCATGGCAGCCCTGGGCTTTCCCGTTTGCCGGCACAAGCTGGCGGCTTTCACTCTGGCTGGCGCGATCGGTGGACTGGCCGGCGCGCTATTGGCAAATCAAGCGAATTTCGTCAGTCCTGCGCTATTGCAATGGAGCCAGTCGGGCATGCTCATGGTCATGGTGATCCTGGGCGGAGTGGGGCGCCTGTACGGAGGTTTCGTCGGAGCGGCGGTGTTTCTTTTGATCGAGGAGGTGCTGGCCGCACACACGATGCACTGGCAGTTTGGCCTCGGTGCCGTGCTGTTGCTGGTGGTGCTCGTGGCGCCCAATGGGCTGCTCAGCCTCTGGAGCGCGAGGGCCCGGCAGCCATGAGCGGGCGCGTGATCTTGCGGACCGAGAAGCTGGTCCGGCGCTTTGGAGGTCTTCTCGCGACCGACCGTGCGGACCTGACGGTCCTGGAGGGCGAGGTCCACGCGCTGATCGGTCCCAACGGCGCCGGCAAGACCACCCTGATCCACCAGCTTTCGGGAACGCTGGCCCCGACGAGCGGGCGCATCCATTTCGATGGCGGCGACATCACCCGCCAGCCGATCCACGCGCGCGTGCATGGCGGTCTGGTGCGGTCCTACCAGATCACCAGCGTTTTTCCGCGGCTCTCGGTGCTGGACAACCTCGCGCTCGCTGCGCAGGCTCGCGGCGGAAGCAGCTTCCGGGGGCTCTGGCAGCCAGCACGTGCCGAGCGCAGTCGCTATGCCGCGGCGGAAGCGGTGGCCGACCGGGTCGGCCTGCTGGAGCAGATCCAGCAGTTGGCCGGCGCACTCTCGCACGGACAACAGCGCCAGCTCGAAGTCGGGCTGGCACTAGCGCTGCAACCCCGCCTGCTGCTGCTCGATGAGCCCATGGCGGGTATGGGGCCGGAGGAATCCGAGCGCATGGTCGACCTGCTGCAGGGATTGCGCGGCCAGGTGACCCTCCTGCTGGTCGAGCACGACATGGGTGCCGTGTTCCGGCTGGCAGACCGCATCTCCGCCCTGGTATCGGGCAAGGTGATCGCCACCGGAACGCCGCAGGAAATCCGGCAGCACCCAGCGGTGCAGCGTGCCTATCTGGGCGACGAACTGGAGGATGCACCATGAGTGCCTTGCTGGAAGTCGAAGGGCTGGAGGCCGCCTACGGAAGCAGCCAGGTGTTGTTCGGAATCTCCCTGGAGATCGTGCCGGGCGAGGTGGTCACCTTGCTGGGGCGCAACGGCATGGGCAAGACGACCACGGTGCGGGCGCTGCTCGGGCTTGCGGGAATGCGGGGCGGGAGCGTGCGTTTCCGCGGCGAACGCATCGAAGGATGGGCGCCAGACCGCATCGCTCGCATGGGCTTGGCGGTCGTACCGGAAGGCCGGCAGATCTTTCCCAACCTGACAGTGCGGGAGAACCTGCTGGCCTTCGCCGCACGCCGCAATGCCAGTGCGGAGCCGTGGACGCTGGAACGCGTCCATGCGCTGTTTCCCCGACTCGCAGAACGCGCTTCGCATATGGGCAATCAGCTTTCGGGGGGCGAGCAACAGATGCTGGCGATCGGACGGGCCCTCATGACCAACCCGCACCTGCTGATTCTGGACGAAGCCACGGAGGGCCTGGCTCCGCTGATCCGCGAGGAGATCTGGCGCTGCCTGGACATGTTGCGTGCCCAGGGGCAAACGATCCTTGTCATCGACAAGTACGTGCGCCGGCTGGTCCGGCTGGCCAATCGCCACACCATCATCGAACGCGGCCGTGTGGTCTGGCACGGCGATTCCGAATCGCTGGCCGCCGATCCCGCGCTCTGGCAGCGCTACATCGGGGTCTGACCGATGGGTACCCGTCTTCCCTTGCCCCCGCCAACCGATGGAGTGGCTGCACCGGATTTCGTGCGTTTGCGCCGGGTCCGCTTTTCCCATTGCGATCCCGCAGGGATCGTGTTCTTTCCGCAGTACCTGATCTTGTTTCACCAACTGGTGGAGGACTGGTTCAACGACGGACTGGGCATTTCCTATGCC
The DNA here is from genome assembly GCF_900112675.1 of Paracidovorax konjaci. Taxonomy (GTDB): domain Bacteria; phylum Pseudomonadota; class Gammaproteobacteria; order Burkholderiales; family Burkholderiaceae_C; genus Paracidovorax; species Paracidovorax konjaci. Next base: position 227,844 of record NZ_FOMQ01000004.1, read on the forward strand.
GACATGCTGGGTCCGCGCGGAATCGGCCTTCCGATCGTCCGGCTGGAGTGCGATTTCCGTGCCGTGAGCCGCATGGGCGATCTCCTGTCGCTGGCGCTTTCCGTGGAGCGTGTTGGAGGACGTTCACTCACGCTGGCCTTCACCGCCCGTACGGAAGATGAATTGCGTGTCGCGTCGCGGCAGGTGTTGGTCTTCACCAGCCTGCAAACGCACCGTGCCATGGATATACCCGCCGATGTGCGGGCTGCGCTGGGAGCACCTCGCGCCCCCATGGCACGAGGTCCCTTTTTGACCGATTAGGAGAATCGAATGCAAGTCCTTCTTCCCCCTGGCTGGCCTCGGCCCAAGGGCTATTCCAATGGAGTCACGGCGCAGGGGCGGATGGTGTTCGTCGCAGGAATGATCGGCTGGGATGCCCAGGGCATCTTCCATACCGACGAACTGGCCGGCCAAGTGAGGCAGGCGCTTCGGAATGTCGTCGAAGTCCTGAAGGAGGGTGGCGCCCGGCCCGAGCATATCGTGCGCATGACCTGGTACGTGACGGACAAGAGAGACTACATCGCCTCGCTCCAGCAGATCGGCAAGGATTTCCGGGAGATCATCGGGAGCTTCAACGCCGCGATGACGGCGGTGGAAGTCTCGGCCCTGATCGAGGACCGTGCCAAGGTCGAGATCGAAGTCACAGCCGTCGTGCCGGATTGACACGCCTGCCATGGCATTGCGACTTCCCCATGGTTTTGCGAGCCTCCAGGAGATCGATGACGCCTATGACCCGCTCAAGCGGGCCATTGACGCGTCCGCGTCCAATCGCCAGTTCTCCGAGCGAAGCGGCACGGCATGCGCTGCCGTACCTGCCGGCCGTCTCCTATGGCCCGACGGTCGCGGAAACCCTCGACATCTTTCCTGCGGCGAAATCTGGAGCCCCTATTTTTTTCTTCATCCACGGAGGCTACTGGCGTGCGCGCAGCGCGCGTGATTTCAGTTGCGTGGCCACCGGGCCGCACTCCCTGGGCTTCACCACCGTGGTCATCGACTATGCGCTCTGTCCGGCGGTCTCGCTCGACGAGATCGTGCGGCAGGTCAGGGCTGCTGCGGCCTGGGTGCTGAGGCACATCGGCGAGCACGGCGGAGACCCTCGGCGGGTGATGATCGGAGGGCACTCCGCAGGCGGGCACCTGGGAGCGATGCTGCTGGCAACGGATTGGGCGGGTGACTACGGCCTTCCTGCCGATCCGTTCGCCGGTGCGGTCCTGGTCAGCGGGCTCTATGACATCGCCCCGCTTCGATACAGCTATCTGCAACCTGCGATCCAGCTCGATGAAGGGGCCGTTCAACGCAACTCTCCCATCAACCATGTGCGCTCGTGTGCGACGCCATTGGTGCTGTCGTGGGGCGAGGCCGAGCAGGAAGCGTTTGCCCGGCAGTCGCTGGAATTTCGTGCCGCCTGGGAAAAGGCCGGCAACGCGGTCGCGCTGGCGCCGCAGACGGGGGCCGATCACTTTGTGGCCGTGCAGGCATTCGAGGATGCTGGCAGCACGCTGTGCCACGCGCTGCGTCGGTGGGCCGGTCCACCGATCCCGTAAAACTACTCTGCCGTGCCGGTTGCCCGGTTCACAGCCGCCGCAGCCTCTGCAGCGCTTCGTGCAGTGTGCTGTCCTGTTTGGCAAAGCAGAACCGCACCACCCGCTGGTCGAAGCCGTCCCCATAGAAGGGCGATAGCGGGATGGCCGCCACCCCGATCTCGCGGGTGAGCCACTGGCAGAAATCCGCGTCGCCCAGATCGCTGACCTGCGAGATATCCACGCATTGGAAATAGCTGCCGGTACTGGGCAAAAGGCGGAGCCGGGAGCCCTCCAGGCCCTGGCGGAAAAGGTCGCGCTTTGCCTGGTAAAACGCAGGCAGCTGCAGGTAGTGCGCCGGCTCACCGAGGTAGCTTGCAAGGCCATGCTGCATGGGGGTGTTCACCGTGAACACGTTGAACTGGTGGACCTTGCGGAACTCGGCCATGAGCGGCGTGGGCGCCGCCACGGTCCCCACCTTCCACCCCGTCACATGGAAAGTCTTCCCGAAGCTGGAGATGACGAACGCACGGGCTGCAAGGCCGGGGAATCGCGACACGCTCTGGTGCTCTGCACCATCGAACACCATGTGTTCGTAGACCTCGTCGCTGATCACCAGAACATCTGTCGGGGCCAGCAAGGCATCCAGGGCCCGCATATCGTCAGCACTCCAGACCGTGGCGCTCGGGTTGTGCGGTGTGTTCAGGATGATGGCGCGTGTCCGGCGCGTGATGGCGGCCGCGATCCGTGCGAAATCCGGCCGGAACGTGCCAGGCAGGAGCGGCACACGCACGGCTTTGCCTCCGGCCAGCTCCACGTTGGGCACATAGCTGTCGTAGCACGGATCGAGGACGATGACCTCGTCACCCGCGTGCACGATGGCCAGGATCGCTGTGAGAATCGCCTGCGTCGCCCCTGCCGTGACGGTGATCTCTCGGTCGGGAGAATAGGCGCGGCCGTGCAGTGCCTCGATCTTCCGCGCTACGGCGTGCCGCAGCGCGGCGACCCCGGGCATCGGTGGATACTGGTTGTGGCCGGCACGCATGGCATCGTTCACTGCATCGACCAGCGCTGGATCGCAGCTGAAATCCGGAAAGCCCTGGCCCAGGTTGACGGCGCCATGCTCTGCAGCCAGTGCGGACATCACTGAAAAAATCGTGGTGCCCACATGGGGCAGCTTGCTGGGAAAGGCGGGCGTGCGCGCAGTGGCTGGAGTCGTCATGGAAGCGTCGAATAATGGGGAAGAAAGGCGCCGGCACGGCCGGCGGATGGATCAGAGTTCGTAATCGTTCACGTGGCCTGACATGGCGCGTGCGATCAGTTCCCGGTTGAGCCTGTCGCTCAGCAGTTCTGCAAACCGGTAGACGAAATTGCGCAGGTAGGCGCCGCGCTTGAAGGCCACGCGGGCCACGCTCTGCCCGAAAAGATGGCCCACGGGTCGCACGACCAAGTCGCCCAAAGGGTCGTCCCGCATGGCCATTTCGGCCACGATGCCCACGCCCAGGCCCAGGCGCACATAGGTCTTGATCACGTCGGAATCGATGGCTTCCAGCACGATGCGCGGTTGCAGCTTGCGCGCTGCGAAAGCCTGGTCGATCTTGCCGCGACCGGTAAACGAAGGGTGGTACGTGATGAGCGATTCATGCGCGATGTCGTCCACGCTGACCCGCTCCTTCTGGGCCAGAGGGTGGCCGGTGGGCATCACCAGAACGTGCTGCCATTCATAGCAGGGCAGGGTCACGAGATCCGGGTAGTCCGCGAGAGATTCGGTCGCCATGCCGATTTCAGCCACCTCGTCGATCACCATGCGCGCCACCTCGTGCGGCGTGGCCTGGTGGAGGCTGACGTTCACTTTGGGGTACGCATCGCGCAGCTTGGCAACGGGAACGGGAAGCACGTAGCGCGCCTGCGTATGGGTGGTGGCAATGCTCAGGGTGCCGCTGTCTTGCGCACTGAATTGCTCGCCGATGCGCTTGAGGTTGCCCACTTCACGCATGATCAGCTCGATGCTCTTGAGCACATGCTGGCCCGGTTCGGTGATGCGCTTGAGCCGCTTGCCGTGCCGAGCAAAGATGTCGACCCCCAGTTCCTCCTCCAACTCGATGATGGCTTTGGACACGCCCGGCTGGGAGGTGTGGAGGGCCTTGGCCGCTTCCGTAAGGTTGAGATTGCGGCGCGCGGCTTCCTGGACGAAGCGGAACTGGTGCAGGTTCATATCTGATTGCTGCTAAAGATTATTCTCATTATGCTGCAATCGTCTAAAGCTTCGGTGCAATCTGCAGTGCGCAGAAAGCGCCGCTTCAGCTCTCGCCCGCGATCGATGCCATGAGCGCCGTCATCCGGGGATCTTCACCAATGGCACCCTGGACGGTAACCGTCAGGTGAGGGTGCTCGGCGCGCAATGCGTGCACCAGGAGCGGGAGGTCCTCACGCGCATGCTTGCCCGTCCCGAGGAACATGGGCACCACCGAGAGATGGTCGATCCCGGAGGCCGCCAATTCGCGCACCACGGCCGGGAGATCCGGTTCGATCAGTTCCAGGTAGGCGCAGCGGACCTCGACATTCGGGTTCTGCAGCCGCATGCGCGTTTCCACGGCCTCGATCGGCGCACGCCAGAGTGGGTCCCGCGAACCGTGGGCAAACAGAACCACGCCGCGTCGCGCAGCGGCTGTGCCTGTCATCGACTTGGCTGGAGTCGTATCGGCGCCAACCATCTCAACGCCTCAGGACCAGCCAGCCGAAGGCTGCCAGCGACAGTAGCGAATAGATGATGCCTGGCGCTGCAGCCGTGAGCCACGGCGACCAGTTCTGCAGATTGCCCGCGTACCCGAACACGTTGTTGAGCAGGAAGAAGCTGATACCTGCCATCACGCCGCCGAAGACATAGCCCGCAATGCCACCAGAGCGAAAGTGCAGGTAGGCGAAGGGCAGCGAGAGCACCACCATCACCAGGCAACTCAGCGGGTAGAAGACCTTGCGCCAGAACTCGATTTCGTACTTCTGCGCAGACTGCCCGTTCGACTCCAGATGCCGGATGTACTGGAACAGGTCGATGGTGGCCATCCGGTCCGGCTTCAGCAACGAGGCTGAAACCATGTCGCTGCTGATGTGGGTCGGCCAGTGGAAACTGGCTTCCTGAAGGCGCTCGACGCTCGCCTGTGCTTCACCACGGCGAAGAAAGACGCTGCGTTTGACCTCGCGCAACTCCCAGCCTTTCGCGCCAAATTCACCCGATGCTGCCTGGATGGTGGATGCCACGCGGCCGTCGCCGTCGAATTCGAAAATGCGCACATTGCGCATGCCGCCATCCGGGCTCAACGCCCGCACGTTCACGGCCACGGAGTGCTCACCCTGGCGTTCCTTGAGCCACGCGCCGGTGGCGCCGGACGTCAACTGGCCGAGGTGCCGTGCCTTGACGAGCTGGGCAAGGCGGTCGGTTGCCGGGGCCATGTAGTCGCCCACCGCAAAGGTCAGCAGCACGAAGGCACAGCCGAGCACCAGCAGCGTGCGCAACGCGCGCCAGGGGCCGAGGCCGCTGGTGCGCATGATGGTGAACTCCGAGCTTTGCGCAAACCTTGCCATCACGAAAATGGTGCCGATGAGCACCGTGATCGGCAGGAGTTCGTACAGATGGCTCGGGATGCTGAGCGCGACGAACAGGAGTGCGTGCGACACCTGGTAGCCGTCCACGCCGGTGCGTCCGACCCAGCGCAATTCATCCACCATGTCGAAGAAGAAGAACAGTGCCAGGAACCCGAGCGTGACGAAGGCCACGGCCGCTATGGCCTCGCGATAGATGAGCCTGCGGATGGTTTTCATGCCCGTGCCCTCGTGCGCTGCCACAGCATCTGCGGCGACCACCGGTTGTGCCGGGCGGCCAGCAGCAGCAGGCCCAGCACCAGCGTGCCGCCATGCAGCAGCAGCATGAAGGTCCCAAGGCCCAGGCGGCCCGAACCCACCCAGCTCTGTCCGAGCGTCATGAGGTTGTAGTAGACGACGAACGAAAACAGTGCGAATACCAGGCTCGTACTGCGCGCGGCCCGCGGATTGGCGCTGGCTACGGCCAGGCCCATGATGACGAAATTCAATGCGGCGAATGCAAGGCCGAATCGCCAGCCGATCTCCGCACGGAAGGCAGGATCGCTGGAGGCGAACAGTTCCCGCGTGGAGCGGGTCTTGACTGCCACGTCATCGGAGGGCCCAAGCCCCGCGGAGCCGACGCGTGTACCGTACTCGGAGAATTCGCTGACTTTGAGCCCGGGCTTGTCCACGGTGGTTTCCAGCCGCTGGCCGTCGCTCAGCAGGGCCATGCGCTGCTCGCCCTGGGTTTCCAGCCTTGCGCTGCGGGCGGAGGTGACGATCTCGCGGCCCCGTTCCGTGGACGCGATGAACACGTTGGTGGCCTGCTGCTGGTCGGGTGTTTCCCGGTCGATGAAGAACACGCGGCTGCCGTTGGCCGATTCCTGGAATTCGCCTGGCGCGATGCGGTCAACGTCGCCGCGCTGCTCGTACTGCACCTTGAGTTGCTGGATCTGCTGATTGGCCCAGGGCCAGATCAGCAGTGCGAGCGTGGCGATGGCCAGCATCACCGGCCAGGCGAACCGCAGCAGCGGCGCCAGCAGATGAAGCATTCCGCGCCCGCTCGCGAACCAGATGACCATCTCGCTGTCGCGGTACATGCGCGACAGCGTGCCGACCACGGCGACGAACAGGCTCAGGGTGAGGATGGTCGGCAGCTGGCCGAGCACGGTGAAGCCCATGACGAGCATCACGTCCGACGGATTGACACTGCCGCGCGATGCCTGGCCAAGCGTGCGGATCAGCATCATGGTCATGACCACGGTGACCAGTACCACCAGGGTCGCGCCGAAGCTGCGCGCCAGCTCCTTGCGAATGGATGAATCGAATAACATTGGCTCGAAGGAAAACGCCGATTATGAACTTCGATCTGAAGACCCTGGGCCTGGCGGCCGCCACCACCGAGAAATGCGATCTGCTCGCCGTGCTGGTACCCGATGGCTTCAAACCCTCGGGCGATGCCCTCTCTGCCATCGTGACCCATGCCACTCGCCAGGGGGACTTCGAGTCCAAGCCAGGCAAGAGCCTGTCGCTCTACCAGGCCCCCGCCGTGGCGGCGCGCCGCGTGGTGCTGTTGGGCGCGGGCGATGGCAGTCCGCGGGCGGTCCGGCAGGCGCTGCTGGGCGCCGCGGCGATATGGAAAGCCCCGCAGGTCAAACGGGCCACCGTGTGCCTGAGCGCGCTGGCGGATGCAGATGCGGCCGCTTGTACCGCCGTGCAGGCCGTGTCGGAGGCCAGTTATCTGTACACGGCAACCAAGTCCAAGACCGAGCCGCGCGCGCTGTCGCGCGTGGTGATCGGTGTGCAAGATGCCGCTGCGGCGAAGGCGGGCTTCGCCCGAGGCGTGGCACTGGCCCTGGGTATCGAATATGCCCGCGAATGGGCCAATCGCCCTGGCAACCACGCGACGCCCACGCTGCTGGCGGGTGCGGCCAAGGCGCTGGCCAAGCATGCGTCCATACAGGTCAAGGTCCATGGGCCGGCCGAAGTGGCCAAGCTGGGAATGGGCGCGTTTCTCGCGGTCGCGAAGGGGTCCGAGGAGCCTTTGCGGTTCATCGAACTGCGGTACCAGGGCGCGGGCCGCGCCGACGCTCCCGTGGCGCTGATCGGCAAGGGGATCACGTTCGATACCGGTGGCATCTCCATCAAGCCGGCGGCCGAAATGGACGAGATGAAGTTCGACATGGGAGGCGCCGCCAGCGTGCTGGGCGTGTTCCGTGCCCTGGCCGAACTCAAGCCGGCGATCAATGTCGTGGGCCTCATCCCCGCCTGCGAGAACATGCCCGACGGCCGTGCCGTGAAGCCTGGCGACGTGGTGACGAGCCTGAGCGGCCAGACCATCGAAGTGCTCAACACCGATGCGGAAGGCCGTCTGGTGCTGTGCGATGCGCTGGCCTACGCTGCGCGCTTCAAGCCCGTGGCGATGGTGGACATCGCCACGCTGACCGGCGCTTGTGTCGTGGCGCTTGGCGGCGTTCGCAGCGGCCTTTTCGCCAACGATGAGGCCTTGGCCGGCCGCCTGCAGGCTGCTGGCGAATCGGCGCTGGATCCATGCTGGCGCATGCCGCTGGACGACGAATACGCCGATGGGCTCAAGAGCCACTTCGCCGACATGGGCAACGTCGGAGGCCGGGCAGGGGGCGCGATCACCGCGGCCAAGTTCCTTCAGAAATTCGTTGGCGACCAGCCCTGGGCCCACCTGGACATTGCAGGCACGGCCTGGAAGGGCGGAGCGGCCAAGGGCGCAACGGGTCGGCCGGTGGGGCTGCTCGTGCAGTTCCTGCTCGACTCCATCCCTGCGGCGCCAGCGGTTCGTGCCCGCCCGGGTCGCGCGGCTGCGGACGCCAAACCCCGGCGCGTGCAGCGTGCGGCCTGACGCTCGGGCAGTGCTCTTCTCGATGGCCCGCTCCATGGCATGACCGAGATCGCCTTCCATTTCAACGCGCCGGACAAGCTGGCCTACGCTTGCCGGTTCGCGCGCAAGGCACTGCGCAACGAAGCGTCATTGGTGATCACCGCTCCCGCGGCGGTCCTCGACGCACTCGATCGCGCGCTCTGGGCGATGGGGCCCCAGGACTTCGTGGCCCATTGCCGCCAGGAGGACGACGCGGAGCTGCGCGACGCGTCGCCCGTGGTCCTGGCGCAGGACCCCAGGGCCGCAGGCTCCGCCGACGTGCTGCTGAACCTGGGTGCGGCAGTGCCTGCAGGTTTCGAGCGCTTCGCTCGGCTGGTGGAAGTGGTGAGCTCCGAAGACGAAGCCGATCGGGCGGGTGCTCGCGATCGGTGGCGGCACTACACGCAGCGAGGCTACGCCATCGTTCGGCACGACCTCGTGCTGAAGGGAGGGTGACCGTGGCGATGCAACCTCCCAAGGCGCCTCCCAGATTTGTGCCGACGCTCACCGATGTGGTGCAGATTCCTGTGGGAGCCGAGGCGGCAGCCGCGGCGGCCGCCCCCGATCGGGTCGTAACGCCGGCGGCTGCGCCCCTGCCCGTGCCACCGCCTGTGCAGGCAGCGCCCTTGTTGCATGCTTCCGGCGGAGCATCGGGCGCCCCGCAGCCCTTGCCTCCTGCTCCAGTACCGGTACCGGCACCCGCCGATTTCTCGGGCATCGAAGAAGTCGTTATCCACCGCATCATCCAGCGCGTGGATGTGGTGCTCGACCAGCGCCTGCGAGAGGCCATCGCCACCGTGGTGCAGGAGCAGACACGTTCCATGGTGCCGCGGCTGCGCGAAGAGGTGGAATCCGTCGTGCGCCATGCGGTGTATGAAGCGGTGGCCGAAGAGCTGGCGACGTTGCCCGGCAGTGCTCCGCGCTGAAGGTTTCGCGGGGCTACAGGGTATTCCCCTGTGGTTTTCGATCACATGTACTCGCAACTCCCGGTGTCCTGGCCCGCAAATTGCGATATGTTTCCGGCGCTGAGGGAAAAGAAGGTACTCAGCGATCACCCTTATTGGAGATTCATATGCAATTGAAGTTGAAACTGACCGTGGTTGCCGCTATCGCGGCTGTTGCCGGTGTCGCCTCTGCACAAGAACAGGTGGTGAAGATCGGCCACGTGGGACCGGTTTCTGGCCCCCAGGCTCACTACGGCAAGGACAACGAAAATGGTGCGCGCATGGCCATCGAGGAGTTGAATGCCCAAGGGGTCACGATCGCCGGCAAGAAGATCAAGTTCGAACTGCAGGCCGAAGACGATGCCGCCGATCCCAAGCAGGGCACGGCTGCTGCGCAGAAGCTGTGCGACGCCAAGGTCGCCGGCGTGGTGGGCCACCTGAACTCCGGCACCACGATCCCCGCATCGAAGGTGTACAACGACTGCGGCATCCCGCACGTCACCGGTGCCGCCACCAACCCCAACCTGACCAAGCCCGGCTACAAGACGACGTTCCGCATCATCGCGAACGACAACGCGCTGGGTGCGGGCCTGGCGGCCTATGCGTCCGACACGCTGAAGCTCAAGTCCGTCGCCATCATCGACGACCGTACGGCTTATGGCCAGGGCGTGGCCGACGTCTTCAAGAAGACGGCTGCCACGAAGGGCATCAAGGTGGTGGACGAGCAGTTCACGACCGACAAGGCCACCGACTTCATGGCCATCCTGACGTCGATCAAGTCCAAGAACCCTGACGCCATCTTCTTCGGCGGCATGGATCCTCAGGCCGGCCCGATGCTGCGCCAGATGGAACAGCTCGGCCTGTCCAACGTGAAGTATTTCGGTGGCGACGGCATCTGTACCGCCGAAGTGGCCAAGCTGGCTGCCGGTGCCAAGACGCTGGCCAACGTGGTCTGCGCCGAAGGCCGCGCCTCGCTGGCCAAGATGCCCGGCGGCACGGCCTGGAGAGCCAAGTACGACGCCAAGTACCCCGGCCAGTTCCAGGTGTACAGCCCCTACACCTACGACGCCACCATGCTGCTGGTCGATGCCATGAAGCGTGCCAATTCGTGGGATCCCAAGGTGTACATCCCCGAGCTGCAGAAGTCCAACTACAAGGGCGTGACGGCCAACATCGCCTTTGAATCCAATGGCGAACTGAAGAACCCCGCCATCACCCTGTACGTGTACAAGGACGGCAAGAAGACGCCTCTGAACTGAGATCGTCTCTTCCTGAACCAAAAGGCCTCCGCATGCGGAGGCCTTTTTTCATGGATGGCGAACAACGACGAAGGACGGTCGCTCCACCGCAAAACTGGCGGCGATGCGCCGTTCAGCGGCGCACCTGCAGCGCCCCGGGATTGACGATGTTCGTCGGCGTTCCGCGGATGTAGTTCACCACGTTGTCGAAGGCGGCCCCGAAGTACAGCTCGTAGCTGTCCTGTTCCACGTAGCCGATGTGCGGCGTGCAGATGCAGTTCTCCAGCCGCAGCAGCGCGTGCCCCTGGAGGATGGGCTCGCTTTCGAAGACATCCACCGCCGCCATGCCGGGACGTCCGCGGTTCAGCGCCGCAATCAGCGCGTCGGGTTCGATGAGTTCGGCACGCGAGGTGTTCACCAGCAGCGCGTTGGGCTTCATGGTGGAGAGGTCTTCCAGCCGCACGATCCCGCGGGTCTCGTCATTCAAGCGCAGGTGGAGCGAGACCACGTCGCACTGCGAGAAGAATTCTTCTCGCGTGGTGGCAACCTGCAGGCCGTCGCCAAGCGCCTGCGCGCGCGAGGCTTCCCGGCCCCACACGCGCACATTCATGCCGAAGGCCCGGCCGTAGCCCGCGACGATCTGGCCGATCCGCCCATAGCCCCAGATGCCGAGCGTCTTGCCGCGCAGCACGGTGCCGACCCCGAAATTCGGCGGCATCGATGCGGAGCGCAGCCCCGACTGCTGCCAGGCACCGTGCTTCAGGTTGGCGATGTACTGCGGCAGGCGCCGCATGGCCGCCATGATGAGGGCCCAGGTGAGTTCTGCCGGGGCCACGGGCGAGCCCACGCCCTCGGCCACCGCGATGCCGCGCTCGGTGCAGGCCGCCACGTCCACGTGGGGGCCCACCTTGCCGGTCTGCGCGATCATTTTGAGCCGGGGGAGCTTTTCGACGAGCTGGCGCGTGAGCTGGGTGCGCTCGCGGATGAGCACGATGATGTCGGCGTCCTTGAGCCGGACCGACAGCTGGCCCAGGCCTTTGACCGTGTTCGTGTAGACCTTGGCGGAATAGGGATCGAGCCGCGCGGCGCAATGGAGCTTGCGCACGGCGTCCTGGTAGTCGTCGAGGATGACAATGTTCATGGAATCCAGGGCCGCAGTCCGCACCGCGTGCGCATGCATCGGGTGGGGCCTGCGATAAAAGCGATGAGTGTGCAAGGGCGTGCGCTGCGCCGTCCGGTCGTGCGGATGGCGGTGGGCGCACGCAGGCGGAGCCGCCATTGTCGTTCATGGTGGAGCCGCATGGCGCCACGGTCAGCGTGGAAACGGGCTGACGGGGACATGCCGTTACAAAAACGCCGTGCTTCGATACCGGGTGCCTGCAGCCAGGGCGCTCCTGGGGCCGGCGTGGATGCGGTGGCGGCGCCGGGGCCCGCGCGGCGTCGCGTGGGCGACCGGCGATTGGGGCCATCCCCAATACGGGTGCGCCGCACGCGCCGCAGGATGTGCGTTTCGCACCGTTCCGCGGAACTCCGCCGCAATCTCCCATGCCTGCACACCACGCCCATTGGCCCCGGCGCCTGCCGCACTCCCTCACACCTCCGGCGACCTCGCTCTGGAACAACCTGGCCGTCAGTGCCCAGCGTTATCCGCACAAGCCGGCGGTCGTGTTCTTCGGCGAGGTGCTGACCTACCGCGCGCTCGCCGAGGCCGCAGAGCGGCTGGCGGGCCGCCTGCATGCGCTGGGCGTGCGCAAGGGCGACCGCGTGCTGCTGTGCATGCAGAACTGCCCGCAGCTCGTGATCGCGCATTTCGCCATCCTGCGGGCCAACGCGGTGGTGGTGCCGGTCAATCCGATGAACCGGGCCGAAAAGCTCAAGCACTACATCACCGACCCCGATGCGCGGGTGGCGATCACGACGGCCGACCTCGCGCCCGAACTGGCCTCGGCCAGCAATGCCCTGCCGCCTGCGCAGCGCCTGGCGCACCTCGTGGCCTCGCAGTTCGCCGACGCCTTCGATCCGCAGGCGCCGGAGGCCCGCGCCATGCCGGCCGCGTGGCAGGACTGGCTTTGCACCGAGCGTGCGCTGCCCGTGCTGGACGGCGGCGAGGTGCATTCCTGGCGCAGCGCGCTCGGCGGCGAACCGACGCCGCCCGCGCTCGACGTGGGGCCCGAGGACCTGGCCGTGCTGCCCTACACGAGCGGCACCACCGGCTTGCCCAAGGGATGCATGCACCCGCACCGCAGCGTCATGCACAACGCCGTCGCCAGCAGCCTCTGGGGTACCGCCACGTCCGAAAGCGTGACCCTGGCGGTGGTGCCGATGTTCCACATCACCGGCATGGTGAGCATGATGCATTCGTCGATCTATGCGGGCGCCACGCTGGTCATGATGCCGCGCTGGGACCGCGATCTGGCTGGCCGCCTGATCTCCCAGTACCGCGTCACCAACTGGACCAACATTCCCACGATGGTGATCGACCTGCTCGCGAGCCCGCACTTCGGCGAGTACGACCTCTCCAGCCTGGTCTATATCGGCGGGGGCGGGGCGGCCATGCCGCAGGCGGTAGCCCAGCGGCTGCTGGAACAGTTCGGCCTGCGCTACACCGAGGGGTACGGCCTCACCGAGACGGCCGCGCCCTCGCATACCAACCCGCCGGACCGGCCCAAGCAGCAGTGCCTGGGCGTGCCGTTCATCAGCACCGAATCCCGTGTGATCGACCCGGACACGCTGCAGGAGGTGCCGGTGGGCGAGCAGGGCGAGATCGTGATCCATGGCCCGGGCGTGTTCAGTGGCTACTGGAAGCTGCCCAACCCGTCGGCGCATGCCTTCATCGAGCTGGACGGCAAGCGCTTCTTTCGCTCCGGTGATCTGGGGCGCATGGACGAGGAGGGCTATTTCTTCCTCACCGACCGCCTCAAGCGCATGATCAACGCGAGCGGCTTCAAGGTCTGGCCGGCCGAGGTCGAGGCGCTCATGTTCCGCCACCCAGCCATCCAGGAGGCCTGCGTGATCGCCGCGCGCGACAGCTACCGCGGGGAAACCGTGAAGGCCGTCGTGGTGCTGCGGCCTGCGGAGCGCGGCCACGTGTCGGAGGAGGACATCATCGCGTGGTGCCGGGAGAACATGGCCGTGTACAAAGCACCGCGGGTGGTGCAGTTCGCGCAGGCGCTGCCCAAGAGCGGCAGCGGCAAGGTGATGTGGCGCCAGCTGCAGGAGGCCGAGCCCGCCGCCTGATCCACGCCGCTGCGCGCTGGCGCAGGAGGGCTGTCACCGGGCCGCACCGTGTCAGTGGCCCATGGCCGGCTGCACCGGGACGCTGCGCCCGCGGTGGGCCGACACGAGGGTCTGCAGGTCGCGTTCGAGCAGTGCCGGGTCTCCCAGTTGCAGCTCGATCACGCGGCGCAGGTGGGTGACGCTGTCGAGATCGATCGTGTGGCCCTGCAGGCCCGCGCAGGCGCCGTCCAGGTGGGCGAGTTCTCCGGACATCGCGATCTGCTCCGGGCCCGTCATGAGCGGGATGGACAGCGCGCAGGGAGTGCCCTGCGGCAGGGCCAGGTCCGGCGGCAGCTCCAGCAGGGCTCCCTGCAGGGAGACGTCCAGCACACGCACCTCGAAGGTGCCGTGGCCGCTCACGGCCAGGCGGGCCGGTGCGTCGAAGGCCACGCGGACGTAGTGGCGGCGTTCATGGGACATGGATTCTCCTGGATGGCTGCGCCCGGATGCTACTGCAGGTGCCGGCGGGCGGCCGCAAAAGCGGCGCGGTAGGCGGTGCGAAGCCCTCCGGATTCCCCGCTGCGAAAACCGGCCGTCGCGCCTGTTTCCTTGATGCGGGTGAAACGCGGGCGCGGCCGGCGGAGTTAAGCTCCCGGGCCTATGGCGCACATCACCTTTCCTCCTCCCTACCTGCCGCCCGATCAGGTCGCCGCGCACCTGCGCAGCACGGGCTATGCCGTGTTGCGTCCCGAGGACACGGCGGCCTGGATCGGCTGCCCGGCCGCCGACCTCGAAGCCCTGCATGCCGACTGGCAGGCGCTGCCGCCCGACGAATTCCTCAAGGACGGCGGCCGCTACCGCCGGCGGCGGCATGCCTGCTTCGTGGCCGATGGGCAGGGCCGCGATTTGCACCCCGTGCCGCACCGCGCGCACTGGCAGCCGCTGGAGTACAACGCGCTGCACGGTGGCATGGAGCGGTGGTTCGCGCCCATGCAGGAGGCCACCACCGCGCAGCCTGCGTGGCGCGCCTTGCTGGCGGCGCTGGCGCGCGTCTCGCAGGAGGCGCTGGCGCAGCGGCCCGAGCGCTGGTTCCTGGAGGCGCACCAGTTCCGCATCGACACCACGGACGGCATCGGCCGCCCGACGCCCGAGGGCGCGCACCGCGATGGCGTGGACCTCGTGGCCGTGTTCCTGGTGGGCCGGCAGGGCATCAAGGGCGGCGAGACACGCATCTTTGAAGCTGCAGGGCCGAGCGGACACCGCTTCACGCTCAGCGAGCCCTGGTCGCTCATGCTGCTGGACGACGCCCGCATGATCCACGAGACCACGCCGATCCAGCCGCTCGGCGACGGCCCCGGCTTCCGCGACACGCTGGTGGTCACCTGCCGGCGCGGCGGTTTCCAGCAGGAAGCCGAAGCAACCCCAGCCGCTTGATGCGAATCAACCTGGCCCCGCCGGGTTGCGGCACACTGGTTCCATCCGGGCACGGCCTGCCGGGTCGCCCGGGTGCGCTCTCGTTCCCATAACCAACGAAAGGAGAAGTTCCATGTTCAAGCACATCCTGATTCCGGTGGACGGCTCGCCGACTTCCATGACCGCCGTGACCAAGGCCGCGGGGCTGGCGAAGGCCTTCGGTGCCCAGGTGACCGCCGTCTACGTGGTGGACCCTTATCCGTTCACCGGAGTGGGCGCGGATTTCGCCTATGGCCAGTCGCAGTACATGAACGCCGCCACGTCGGAAGCCAACACCGCGCTGGACGCGACCCGCAAGGCCCTCGAGGAAGCCGGCGTGGCCGTGACCACCGTGATCGGCGAAGGCCATGCCGTGCACGACGGCATCCTGCGCGCGCTGGAGACCACCGGCGCCGACCTGATCGTGATGGGATCGCATGGCCGGCGCGGCCTGGAGAAGCTGGTGCTGGGCAGCGTCACGCAGCGTGTGCTGGGCGTGGTGCATGTTCCAGTATTAATAGTGAGGAATTGAATAAAAAAAGGGGCTTAGCCCCTTTTTTTATTTTTCTCTGAAGTGATGATTATTCAGGCTTGGTGGAAATTTTTCACCCTTGTCGACATTCCGGTCATATTCGGCTCCGGAATACTGATCGGTCCTGTCGCTGTATTGACCATATTTGGCTGTTTTAGGGCATTCTTGCCCGGAGTAAAATTTTTTCTCGCTCATGAAATTCCTGCTTATTTATGCCAAAGAAATTATTGGCATATAAAGTGTAGTTCTCTTGTTACTTCTCTGGCATGTAATTATTTTATGAATTGGCTTAATGATATTTATTTCATTGGTATTTTGGGCGCGCCGGTTGATTATTCGATCTTCGCGCCCGAGGCTTCCACGATGCCTTTCCACTTGGCGTAGTCGGTCTTCAGCAATGCAGAGAACTGCGCGCTGCCCATCGTTTCGGGCTCGGCACCCTGGGCCTGGATGGCGGCGCGCATCTCGGGCTGGGCGATGAGCTTGTTGACCTCGGTATTGACCGTCGCCACCACGTTCGCAGGCGTGCCCGCCGGGGCGAAGATGCCGTACCAGGAACTCACGTCGAAGCCCTTGTAGCCGGATTCGGCCACCGTGGGCACGTCCGGCAGCGACGAGGAGCGCTTGATCGACGTGACGGCCAGCGGGCGCAGCTTGCCGGACTTGATCTGGCCCATGGCCGAGGGCACGGAGGACACCAGCAGGTCCACGTTGCCGGCCAGCGCGTCCATGAGCGCGGGATTGGAGCCCTTGTAGGGGATGTGGCTCAGCTTGATGCCGGCCGCCTTCTCGAACAGGTCGCCCGCCAGGTGGATGGTGGTGCCGTTGCCGGGCGAGCCGTAGGTGATCTTGCCGGGTTCTGCGCGCGCGGCGGCGACCACGTCGGCCAGGGTCTTGAAGCGCGAGTTGGCGCCGGTGGCGATGATCACCGGCGTGTAGGCCACGTGGGCGATGGCCACGAGATCCTTCGTGGGGTCCCACGGCAGGTTCTTGTAGAGGTAGGGAGCCACGACCAGGTTGTCTTTCTGGCCCATCACGAGGTCGTAGCCCGTGGGCGCGGCCTTGACGGCTTCGGTGATGCCGATGGTGCCGCCGGCGCCCGCACGGTTGTCGGGCACGACGGTCCAGTGCAGGGTTTCGGTGAGCTTGGTCGCCACGAGGCGCGAGAGGATGTCGGTGCCGCCTCCGGGCGGGAAGGGCACGATGAGGCGCACGGGCTTGGTGGGGTAGGCGCCCGCGGGTGCGGGGGCGGCCGCCGGGGCGGTCTGGGCATTGGCGGCGCCCAGTGCGAGCGCGAGGGCGGTGAACGAGATCAGTGAGCGGATCATGGGATGGGTGTCTCCGAAAGGGAAATGCGCGCGATGGCGGCCATTCTTGGTGCGGCGGCGGGCTGCGCGCAACCGGGCAAGCGCTAGGCGCGGTGGAATCTGCACGATTGCTGCCCGGCCGGCCGGCCGGGCCGCGGGTTCAGCGCGTCAGGGCTGGCGCACGTCGGCCACGGGCTGTTCGCCGAAGTCGGATCGTGCGAGCCAGGCGAGCACGCGCGCGGCGGCATCGTGGGGAGCGGTCAATGCGCCATCCGTTTTGAGGCTGGCGAAGTTCTGCAGGTCCGGGAAGGCGGCCGGGTCGGCGGCGCGCAGATGGACCTGCATGTCGGTGTCGATCACACCGGGAGCGAGCGAGCATACCCTGGCGCCGCCGGGCTGCTGCGCCTCGTCCAGCGCCACGCAGCGCGTGAAGTGGTCCATGCCGGCCTTCGCGGCGCAATAGGCCGATTGCGAGGCCATCGCGCGGCGCCCCAGGCCCGAAGAGATGTTGAGCACCTTGCGCGGCACGGCCCAGTTGCGGGTCGCGGACAGGAAGGCGCCGGTGAGCTGCATGGGGGCCTCCAGCCCGACCCGCAGTGCATGCGCGAGGTCTTCCGGGTCGCTGTCGGCGAGCGGTGCGATGTGCGGCACCACGCCCGCGTTGTTGATGAGCGTGGCGCTCGCATAGCGGCCGGCCGGCTGGGCCGCGAGCCAGGCGCGGAGCCGGTCGGCGGCCTGCGCGCCCTCGGCCAGGTCCTGCTCCCACTGCTCCAGCGGGGAGCCGGCGCGCTGCGCGATGGCGGCCAGCGCATCGCTCGGGCGCCGCGACAGCGTCACCAGCGCGTGGCCGCTTTCCAGCAGCTGCTGCGCCATGGCGAAGCCCATGCCGCGCGAGGCGCCGGTGAGCAGGGTGAGGGGGCGGGCCGGGGTGGGGGAGGGGGAAGTGCCTTGCATGGTGCCGGCGATGGTAATGCGGCGCGCCGTGCCCAGGCATGTCAAGCACTTGTTTGCTATTAAATTAATAGCAAACTATTGAATGAATCCGGCGGCATGGAGGGCTTTTTGCTTGAGGTTGGGTGCCTAGCCCCTCAGAACGGGGGCGGCGCATCGAATTGCAGGGGCGCGCCCGTGCGCGGGTGGGCGAAGGCGAGGTGCGCCGCGTGCAGCAGCAGCCGCGGGGCGCGGGCCTGCACGGCGGCTGGCGCATAGAGCGCGTCGCCCAGGATGGGGTGGCCGATGGCGGCCATGTGCACGCGCAACTGGTGCGTGCGGCCGGTGACGGGCTCCAGCAGTACCCGCAGGCTGCCGCCCGGATCGGCCGGCAGCGGTGCGCCGGCGGCCGGTGGCGCGGCGCGCCAGCGCGTGAGGCTGGGCTTGCCCAGGGCGGCGTCCACGACGCGCAGCGGACGGCGCTCCCAGTCGGCCGCGATGGGCAGGTCGATCTCCTGCCAGGGCGTTTGCGGGGGTGCTCCTGGCAGGCTGTGGCCGGCGTCCACCACGGCCACATACTGCTTGTGCACCTGCCGCGCGGCGAACGCATTGCCGAGCGCGCGCTGGGCCTCGGCATGCAGCGCCATCACCACGAGGCCCGAGGTGGCCTGGTCGAGCCGGTGCACCACGCAGGCGCCGGGCCAGTGCCGCGCTGCGCGTGCGCTCAGGCAGTCCTGCTTGTCGGGGCCGCGGCCGGGCACGCACAGCAGGCCGGAAGGCTTGGCCAGCACGACCAGGTCGCCGTCGGCAAAAAGGCATTCGGGCGCGGGCGACAGGGGGGCTGGCCTGTCGCCGGGCTCCGGCGGGCCCGCGGCCACGGCCGGGTTCACGCCTGCTCGCCGTGCACCAGCCGGTGCACGGTGGCGCACAGCTCGTCCACGTCGTTGGGCTTGTGGATCAGCGCGCTGGCGCCTTCGGCCAGCGCCTCGCGTTCGATCTCGGTGGTCACGTGGCCCGAGGCCAGCGCCACGGGCAGGTCCGCGCGGATGCGCTTGGATTCGCGCACCAGATCCACGCCGCAGTAGCCGGGCATGTTGTAGTCGGTCACCACGAGGTCGTAGGCCTGCGGGTCGGCGCGCAGCGCCTCGGTGGCCTCGTGCGGATCGGTGAAGCCGCTCACCCGGTAGCCGCGGCGCTTGAGCAGCCGCTGCACCAGGAAGACGAGTGCCTGGTCGTCGTCCACGTACATCACGTGGCGCTGCCGCTCCGCCGGGGCCCCCGCGAGGAGCGGGGCCGTGGCGGCCCCGGGCGCTGCGGACGCCTGGGGCTGCGCCGCTGCGGGCGCCTGTGGCGCGGGGGCTCCCTCGGCCACCGGGAAATAGAGCGTGAAACGGCTGCCTTCGCCGGGGGCGCTCTGCACGTCCACCGCGCCGCCGTGCGTGCGCATCACGCCGTGCACCACGGCCAGGCCCAGCCCGGTGCCCTGGCCCACGGGTTTGGTGGTGAAGAACGGCTCGAAGATGCGCTGCTGCGTGGCCGCGTCCATGCCGGGGCCGTTGTCGATCACGCTGATCACCACGTACTCGCCTGCCGGCAGCGCCAGGCGTTCGCACAGCCGCTGCTCGGGATGCAGGGCCGAGGCCTGCACGTGCACGGTGCCGCGGGCCTCGCCGATGGCGTGGATGGCGTTGGTGCAGAGGTTGAGCAGCGCCTGCTCGACCTGTGTGGCATCGGCCAGCATCGCGGGCAGGGGCGCGTCGATCTGCAGCCGCAGCTCGATGGCGGGCGGCAGCGTCACGCGCAGCAGGTGCTCGGTGTCGTGCACGGCCTCGGAGACCGGTACGGCGGTGCGCTTGGGGGGCTCGTTGCGGCTGAAGGTGAGGATCTGGCGCACGAGGTCGCGCGCGCGGCGGCCGGCCTTCTCGATCTCGTGCAGGCTTTCCAGCGCAGGCGCGCCGGCCGGGCAGTCGGCCTTGGCCAGCTCGACGTTGCCGAGGATGGCGCCCAGGATGTTGTTGAAGTCGTGGGCGATGCCGCCCGCCATGGTGCCCACGGCCTGCATCTCTTGTGCGATTCGCGCAACTGCGCTTCCAGTTCGGTGCGGTGCGCCTCGGCCTTCTTGCGGCCGGTGAGGTCGCGCGCGAACACCGTGGTGGTCTCGCCTTCGGCATGCCGCTCGAACGACACGCTCACCTCCACGGCCAGTTCCTTGCCGCTGGCGGTGAGGGCGAGCATCTCGCCCAGCACGGCCTGCGTGGCCAATTGCGCGAAGGCCAGCGCCTGCGCCGCGTCGGGCAGGAAGCGGTCGAGCGGGCTGCCCAGCGCGTCGGCCGTCGAGCATTGGAAGAGCGCCGCCGCGGTGGGGTTGAAGACGGTGATGCGCTGGTGCTGGTCCACGCAGATGATGGCGTCCAGCGCGGAGTTGATGACGGCCTCCAGTCGCCGTTCGCTGTCGTAGAGCTGCGCATTGCGCTGCTGCAGCGCCTCGGCGCTCTGCTGCAGCGCAAGGCGCTCGGCCACCAGCGGCCCCTGGTCCACCACCGCGCAGAGGAACTGCGGTTGCGGCGGGCCGCCGCCTTCCTGGGGGGCCTCGATGCGCGCGATGTAGAGGTCGCCCGTGATGGACGAGCCCGCCGAGCCGATGGGGAACACCACCTCGCTGGCCTCGCCGTGGCCGTGCTCCTGCGCCTCGGCGAAGGTGGCGCGCACGCGGTCGGCGTCGGCCGCACTCACGAACGGCATGAGGGAGGTGAGGGGCCGGTCGGCCTCGCCGGGCTGGAACCAGCGGTGGGCCATCGAATTGGCCTGCACCACCATGTCGTGCTCGTCGAGCACCATGAGGGCCAGCGGCACGCTGGCGAAGAGGGTCTCGAAGCGCTCGGACGCGCTTTCGGCGGCGGTCTGGCTGTAGCGCAGGACCTTGTTCTGCACTTCCAGTTCGGCCTGGTAGGCGCGCAGCTCGGCAATCAGCGCCGCCACGGGGCCCTGCGGGCCGGCGGGCCGTTCGGGAGGCCGGCGGGCGGGCCCGGCGGGTGCATCCGGCGGTGCCGGCGCGGCCGCGGCGCCTTCGGCCGCGGGGCCGGCAGGGCGCGGCGGGCCGTCCGGGTCGGGCGGCAGGAGAAACGACAGATCGGGGCGGCTCATGGGCGGCTCGGGCGGCTCGGGCGGCTCGGACGGTTCACGCCACTGCGGCGCACGGGGCGGCGGCGCCGCGGGGAATCGGGCCAGTGTACGCCGCGGCCCGCCCCGGCAGCCGTGCCTCCGCCTTCTTCGGCCACAGGGGCATGGGCGCCGGGTGCCGGGCGGTCAGCGGCGCACGGAAACCAGTTCGACTTCGAACTGGAGCGTGGCGTTGGGCGGAATCACGCCGCCCGCGCCGGCTGCGCCGTAGGCGATGGACGGAGGGCAGGTCAGCTTGGCCTTGCCGCCCGGCTTCATGCGCTGCACGCCTTCGGTCCAGCAGGGGATCACCCGGTTCAAGGGGAACTCGGTGGGCTCGCCGCGCTTGTACGAGCTGTCGAATTCCTTGCCGTCGGCCAGGGTGCCGCGGTAGTGCACCTTCACGGTGTCGGTGGCCTTGGGCGATTCGCCGCTGCCTTCCTTGAGCGATTCGTAGACGAGGCCGCTGGACGTGGTGACGGCCGGGGCCTGGGCGTAGGCGGCGCCGGCCAGGACGGTGCTGGCGAGCAGGGTGGTGATCAGGGCTTTCAAGATGCGGTGCTCCGGGAAAGAAAAGACGCGATGGTAGCCCCCATGCGGGGACGGGCGGCGGCCGCCGGCCACCGCCGCCTCCGTCAGGCGAAGTCGCCCACGGGCACGCAGCTGCAGAACAGGTTGCGGTCGCCGTACACGTTGTCCACCCGGCCCACGGGCGACCAGTACTTGGACTGGCGCAGCGCCGCCACGGGGAAGGCCGCGGTCTCGCGCGCATAGGGATGCGCCCAGTCGGCCGAGAGCAGGCTGTGCGCGGTGTGGGGCGCGTTCTTGAGCGGGTTGTCGCCCTGCGGCCAGTGGCCCTGCTCGATCTGCCGGATCTCTTCGCGGATGGCGATCATCGCGTCGATGAATCGGTCCAGCTCGGCCAGCGTCTCGCTTTCGGTGGGCTCCACCATGAGCGTGTTGGCCACCGGGAAGGACAGCGTGGGCGCGTGGAATCCGTAGTCGATAAGGCGCTTGGCCACGTCTTCGGCCATCACGCCGCTGGTGTCCTTGAAGCCGCGCAGGTCCAGGATGCATTCGTGCGCGACGTGGCCGTTGGCGCTCGCGTACAGCGTGGGATAGTGGTCCTTCAAACGGGCGCTGATGTAGTTGGCCGAGAGGATGGCCGTCTCGGTGGCGGCGCGCAGGCCGTCCGGGCCCATCATGCGGATGTACATCCAGCTGATCGGCAGCACCGCCGCGTTGCCGAGGGGCGCCGCGCTGACCGCTCCCACGCTGCCAGCAGGACCCTTCGCCAGCGGGAGGCGGCCCGGCGCCGGCTCCAGCGCGCCCTGCGCCGCGGCCGTCGCATGGCCCGGCAGGTAGGGCACGAGGTCTTCCACCACGCAGACCGGGCCCACGCCGGGGCCGCCGCCGCCGTGCGGGATGCAGAAGGTCTTGTGCAGGTTCAGGTGGCTCACGTCGCCGCCGAAGGCGCCGGGCGCGGCCACGCCGACCATGGCGTTCATGTTGGCGCCGTCCACGTACACGCGGCCGCCGTACTGGTGCACGAGCGCGCACAGTTCCTTCACCTGGGTCTCGAACACGCCGTGCGTGCTGGGGTAGGTGATCATCACGCAGGCGAGCTTTTCGCCGTGCTGCTCGCACTTGGCGCGCAGGTCCTGCAGGTCCACGTTGCCGTTGGCGTCGCAGGCGGTCACCACCACCTGCATGCCCACCATCTGCGCGCTGGCCGGGTTGGTGCCGTGCGCGCTGCTCGGGATCAGGCAGATGTTGCGGTGGCCCTGGCCCTGTGCCGCGTGCCAGGCGCGGATCGCGAGCAGGCCGGCGTACTCGCCCTGCGAGCCGGCGTTGGGCTGCAGGCTGATGCCGGCGTAGCCGGTGGCTTCGCAGAGCCACGCGCGCAGCTGCTCGTCCAGCAGGCGGTAGCCTTCCAGCTGGTCGGCCGGCGCGAAGGGGTGCACGTGCGCGAATTCGGGCCAGGTGATCGGGATCATCTCGCTCGTGGCGTTGAGCTTCATCGTGCAGCTGCCCAGCGGGATCATGCTGCGGTCGAGCGCGAGGTCCTTGTCCGAGAGCTGGCGGATGTAGCGCAGCATGCCGGTCTCGGAATGGTGGGTGTTGAACACCGGGTGCGTGAGGAAGGCGCTCGTGCGGCGCAGGTCGGCGGGGATCAGCGGGTGCACGCCGTTCGCGAAATCCTCGATGCGGGGCAGGGCCTGCCCGTCGGCGGCGAAGATCGACCAGAGCAGTTCGATGTCGGCCCGCGTCGTGGTTTCGTCGAGCGAGATGCAGAGGTAGTCGTCCCAGGCCACGCGCAGGTTGGCGCCGCGCTCCACGGCGCGGGCCAGCAACGCGCCGGTCTGCTCCTTCGTGTGCAGGCACAGGGTGTCGAACGCGGACTCGTGGTGGTGCGCGGTATGGCCGAGCGCGACGAGGCCCTTGGCCAGGATGGCCGTGAAGCTCGCCACGCGCTGGGCGATGCGCGTGAGGCCCTCGGGGCCGTGGTAGACCGCATACATGCTGGCGATCACCGCGGGCAGCACCTGCGCCGTGCAGATGTTGGAGGTGGCCTTCTCGCGGCGGATGTGCTGCTCCCGCGTCTGCAGCGCGAGGCGGTAGGCCGGCTGGCCGTGCGCGTCCACGCTCACGCCCACGAGTCGGCCCGGCAGCGAGCGCTTGAATTCGTCGCGGCAGGCCATGAAGGCGGCGTGCGGGCCACCGGCGCCCATCGGCATCCCGAAGCGCTGCGTATTGCCCACGACGATGTCCGCACCCCATTCGCCGGGCGGCACGAGCAGCGTGAGCGCGAGCAGGTCGGCGCAGACGATGGCGGCGGCCTGCTTGGCATGGATCTTCTCGACGTCGGCGCGCCAGTCGGCCAGCCAGCCGCTGCTGGCGGGGTACTGGATGACGGCTGCGAACAGCTCGCCGTCAAGTGCCGCATTCCACTCGGCCTCGGAGTTGGCGACCACCACCGCGATGCCCAGCGGCTCGGCGCGCGTGCGGATCACCTCGATGGTCTGCGGATGCGTGTCGCCCGACACCACCAGGGTCTGGCTCTTCGACTTGACCGAGCGCTTGGCGAGCGTCATGGCCTCGGCGGCCGCCGTGGCTTCGTCCAGCATCGACGCGTTGGCGATCGGCATGCCGGTGAGGTCGCACACCATCGTCTGGAAGTTGACCAGCGCCTCCATGCGGCCTTGGGAGATCTCCGCCTGGTAGGGCGTGTAGGCGGTGTACCAGGCGGGGTTCTCGAGGATGTTGCGCAGGATCACGCCGGGCGTGTGCGTGCCGTAGTAGCCCTGGCCGATGAAGCTCTTCAGCACGCGGTTCTTGGCGGCAATGGCCTTCAGCTCGGCGAGCGCGTCGGCCTCGGTCGTGGCGGGCGGCAGTTGCATGGCGTCGGTGCGGGCGATGGAGGCCGGCACGATGCCGCCCACCAGCGCGGCGCGCGACGCCTCGCCGATGACCGAGAGCATGCGCTCTTCGTCCGCCGCATCGATGCCGATGTGGCGGGGCTGGAATTCGGCTGCGTTCTCGAGGGCGGCAAGCGGCGCAAAGGTGGACGACGTCGGCATGGGAGGGTCCCGGTCAGCGGGCGAGAAAGGAGAAAGGGGGAAAACGGAGCCTGGGGCAGGGCGGCGGGCAGGCCCTGGGGGCCGCCTGCCGCGCCCGGCCGCTCAGGCGTTCTTGGCGAACTCGGAGTAGGTGGTCTCGTCCATGAGCGTGTCCAGTTGCGAGGCATCGGACAGGCGCACCTTGAAGAACCAGCCCGCATCCAGCGGATCGGAGTTGGCGAGCGACGGATCGGCGCGCAGCGCTTCGTTCACTTCCACGATTTCGCCGGACACGGGCATGTACACGTCGGCGGCGGCCTTCACGGACTCGACCACGCCGGCCACTTCGCCCTGCGCGAAGGTCTTGCCCACTTCGGGCAGATCGACGAAGACCACGTCGCCGAGCGCATCCTGCGCATGGACGGTGATGCCGACGATGGCGGCGTCGGCATCGGCGGCGTTGATCCACTCGTGGTCACGGGAATACTGGACGGTCATGGGATGGCTCCTGGAAAAAGGGGTGTCCACCTTGGCGGACTGGACATGGGGCGAAACGAAAAACGAGATCCCTCGGAGGGACAGGCGACTTTAGCCGGGAGCCGCGGGCGGTCAGCCGCGGTGGTAGCGCGGCGGCAGGAAAGGCAGGGCGCAGACTTCCATCGGCACGGCCTTGCCGCGCACGATGGCATGCACCACGGTGCCGATCTCCGCGAACGCCGGGGCCACGTAGGCCATGGCGACGGGCTGGTTCACGCTCGGGCCCAGCAGGCCGCTGGTCACCTCGCCGATGGCCGCGCCCTCGGGACTCTGCAGGGCCGTGTGCTCGCGCACCGGCACGCGCTCGCGGGCGACCAAGCCCACGCGGCGGCGGCCGAGGAGCGACGGCGTGTCGATCTGCGCCAGCACCTTCTCGGCGCCCGGAAAGCCGCCCGCGCGCGCGCCGCCCGTGCGGCGCACCTTCTGGATGGCCCAGTTCAGCCCGGCTTCGGGCGGCGTGGTGGTGGTGTCGATGTCATTGCCGTAGAGGCACAGGCCCGCTTCGAGCCGCAGGGAGTTGCGCGCGCCCAGGCCGATGGGCTTCACCTCGGGCTGCGCCAGCAGAGCGCGGGCCAGCGCCTCGGCCTGCGCGGCGGGCACGGAGATCTCGAAGCCGTCCTCGCCGGTGTAGCCGCTGCGCGTCACGAAGCAGTCGCACCCGGCGATCTGGAAACGGCCGCCCGTCATGAACACGAGCGATGCGGTCTCCGGGGCCAGGCGGGCGAGCGCTGCGGCGGCCTGCGGGCCCTGCAGCGCCAGCAGGGCCTGGTCGGGCAGCGGGATCACCTCGCAGCGGTGCCCGATGCGTGCTTCGATGTGGGCGATGTCGCCCACCTTGCAGGCGCCGTTGACGATCACGAACAGGTCGTCGCCGCGGTTCACGAACATCAGGTCGTCGATGATGCCGCCGTCGTCGTTCAGCAGCAGGCCGTAGCGCTGCTTGCCCACGCCCAGGCCGATCGCATCCACCGGCACGATGGTCTCGAAGGCGGCGGCGGCCTCCGGGCCCACCAGGCGCAACTGGCCCATGTGGGAGACATCGAACAGCCCGGCGGCCTGGCGCGTGTGAAGGTGCTCGGCCATCAGGCCCGCGGGGTACTGCACCGGCATCGAGTAGCCCGCGAAGGGGACCATGCGGGCGCCGAGTTCGAGGTGCAGCGCGTGGAGCGGCGTGGTGTGCAGGGCGGAGGAAGCTTCGGCGGACATGGGCGGGGCCTTTCAGGCGAGGGCAAACGACACGCGCGGCGCCATGGTTGCGCCGCGCTGGGGGTTGCCCGCTGTCCGCTTTACCTGAGAGATTCACACCGCCTGGCGCCATCACGTCGTGGCGGCGCAGCACGGGCTTGCTCCTTCGGTGGACCCGCACGGGGCGGGCCTCTCTCCAGCCGGGGAAACGCCCGCATCCCTGCGGGCGCCTTGCCAGTCCTTTTGCCTGAGCGTTCGGGGTGTCCCTGCGCCTTCGGCGGCGCCGGCGGCCCGTTGCGGGTGCGGCGCTCTCTCCTGACCGGGCGGATTCTAACGGCAGCGCGCGGCGCTCCGGCCGGCCGGGGGGAGGTTTTCTGCCGGGTGCCAAGCGCCCCGGGCCGGCGGTAACCGGCCGGGGCCTTGTCAGTTGCATGCGCCCCGGTAAGGACGCCCTGTGGCAGAAAGTATGCCGGTGGTCGGGCCGATGGATTTTTCGAATTTCCGAAGAATCACTGATTTTGCAGAAAATTCTTCTGTTGATGCGGCCAATGGATGCACAATCTTTCCATGGACCGCATCGACCGGAAAATCCTCGCCGTGCTGCAGGCCGACGCGCGCGCGAGCCTGCAGGAGATCGGCAATGCCGTGGGGCTGAGCCCATCGCCGTGCTGGGGCCGCATCCGCAAGATGGAGGAATCGGGCGTGATCGAGGGCTACACCGTGCGCCTCAATGCCCAGGCCCTGGACCTGGCCGACACCGTGCTGGTGCAGGTCACGCTCGACAGCCATTCCGACAACACGCTGGAGAAGTTCGGCGAAACGCTGGCGAGCATTCCGGAGGTGATCGAGGCGCACCTGGTTTCCGGCGACTACGACTACCTGCTGCGCGTGGTGGTGAAGGACACGCGCGACTACGAGCGCCTGCTGCGTGAAAAGCTCTACCGCATCAAGGGCATCCGCCACAGCCGCTCCAGCTTCGTGCTGCGCACGCTGAAGAAGGCCGACCTCCCGCTGCGAGCGGACTGAAGGCGGCGGCCTGCCGAGGATGGGCGGTCTTCTCAGGCTAAAAGGGAAATATGCTCCATGCCGCCGGATCCATTCAATAGTTTGCTATGTAATTTGTAGCAAATGGCTTGGGGTGGCCAACTGCGGGACGCCGCTCAGCGCGGCGCGGGTTCCGGCGCGGAGGCGTCCGCCTGGGCCACCCACAGGATGCGGCGCACATCCACGCCCAGCGATCGGGCGCGCGCCAGCAGCCGTTCACGCACCGCACCGGGCAGCGTGGGTGTGCGCGACAGGATCCAGAACGCATCCAGCCGGGGGCCCACCACCATCGCCCAGCGGTAGTCCTCGTCGAGGGCCTCCACGAAGTAGCCCGCATAGAAGGGCCCGAAGAAGGACACCTTGAGCGCGCCGGTGTCCGTGTCGCCCAGGAACCGGGCCCGGCCTTCCACCTCGCGCCAGCGCCGCTGCTCGGGGTCGTAGCCCCGGTTCACCACGCGGATCGATCCGTCGCCACGGCGGCTGTAGTGCGCGCTGGTGCGTATCAGACCGCGCTCGTAGCGCTGGTCGATGCGTGCCACTTCGTACCAGTGGCCCGCGTAGCGGTCGACGTTGAAACCCTTCACCGGCCGCACGCCGGCCGGGGGCTGCACGTTGCTGCGCAGGTACAGCGCCACGGCCGCTCCGGCAGCAGCGGCGGCCACCCCCACGGCCAGCGGGCCGGTGGCGGACATGCGGCGGTGGGTGGTGTAGCGCTGCAGTTCGGGACGGGGCATGGGACGGAAGCTCCTGGGAAACGCGGAAGAAGCGAGTCTGGCGAGCGATCGGCATGGCGCCTGTAGGCGGCGGGCGTGCAAACGCGTGAGAGATCGCTTCGTCCCGCCCGCCGCGCGCTGCCATCGAAAAGTTGAATCCGCCGCGCTGTCGGTGCGCGTATTGCCTTGCAGGGTGAAGAAGGGGTGGGCGCTTTTCCCGCTGGAGGACCGAAGCGCCGCTACCGGCCGCCATCCTGCAACCCGGCAACGGCGCGTCCGCCGCTGGACCGACATGTGAACCCATGCGCCATGCGCAACCCACAGGAGCCACCATGATCGACATTCCCGCATCGCCCCAGGACATCCTGCAGCGCCGTTCCGACAAGCTCAAAGAGCGCCGGATGTTCTTCCGAAAGACGGGCGGCTTCGCTGCCGGCATGGCCGGCGGGGCCATCCTCACGGCCTGCGGCGGAGGCTCCGGAGATGCCGTCGGCGCCGATGCGCCCACCGACGCGGAGATCCTCAACTTCGCCCTCAACCTCGAATACCTGGAGGCCCAGTTCTACCTCTACGCGACCACCGGTGCCGGGCTGTCCGATGCGCTCACCACCGGGACGGGTACCCGCGGTACGGTCAAGGCAGGGACCAGGGTGCCGTTCGCCGATCCCGTGGTGGCCGCCTATGCGAAGGAGATCGCCGCGGACGAACTGGCCCACGTCGCGTTCCTCCGCTCGGCGCTCGGCTCCGCCGCCGTGGCCATGCCTTCCATCGATGTCGGGGGCACCGATCCGAACGGCGCCTTCTCCAAGGCCGCGCAGGCAGCGGGCCTGGTGCCGGCGGGAACCGCGTTCAACCCATACAAGGACGATGTGAGCTTCCTGCTCGGGGCCTTCATTTTCGAAGACGTGGGCGTGACGGCCTACAAGGGCGCGGCGCCGCTGATCCAGAACAAGACCTACCTGGAGGCCGCTGCCGGGATCCTTGCTGCCGAGTCCTACCACGCCGGCCTCGTGCGCACGGTGCTGTATGCGAAGGGCGTGGATGCGCAATCGGCGGCCGGAAAGATCTCCGACGCCCGCGATTCCCTCGACAACTCCAGAGACGTGGACCAGGGGATCGCACCCGATGCCAGCGGCGCCTCCAACATCGTGCCTCTCGATGCCAACGGCATTGCCTACAGCCGCTCTCCGGACGACGTATTGAACATCGTCTACCTGACGCGGGACGCTGCCAGCCAGGGGGGCTTCTTCCCGGCCGGCGTCAACGGCAACCTGCGTCTGAGCAGCGTCTACATGTAGCCCTGGACCGGCTGCCGCCAGATGCCTGCAGGGCCTGGCGGTAGCTGCGATGGCTTCGCTCCCCCGGTGCGGCCGCCTTCCGTTCCCCTCCCATGAAAGCAGGAGTCCACCATGCGCGTGATCGAGCGAGATCCGGTGGCCGCGGTCGCGGCAGTGTCCCCCATGCCGCGGAGGCGTCTCACCTGGCGCCAGTGGCTGGGGTTTGCCATCGCAACCGCCGGGATGGTCGTCCTGGCCGTTCAAGCGCTGCAGGGCGTCTGGGCCGGTGACGACCGCATGCGCGGGGCACTGATCGGGGGGCTCATGGCAGCGGCTGCCACTGCACTCGGGGCGTTGCCGGTGCTTTTGTCGCAGAAGTTCTCACAGCGTACGCACGACACCATGCTGGGCTTCGGTGCTGGCGTGATGCTCGCGGCAAGCGCCTTCTCGCTGGTCATCCCCGCCATAGCCGCCGCCAGGTCCCAGGGCGCCGGCGCGTGGGGCGCAGGCGCAACCGTGGGGGCCGGGATCCTGCTGGGCGCCTTGCTGCTGCTGTGGATCGACCGTGCCGTGCCGCACGAGCATTTCGTGAAGGGGCTCGAAGGTCCCCAGGCGCGCGCCCTCAAGCGGGCCTGGTTGTTCGTGCTTGCGATCACGCTGCACAACCTGCCCGAAGGGCTGGCCATCGGTGTCGCTTTCGCCGGGCCCGACGGGGTGGGTGCCAAGGCGTTGGCGGCAGGCATCTCGATCCAGGACGTCCCCGAAGGCATGGTGGTCGCGCTGGCGCTGCGGGGCGTTGGCTATGGCCGGTGGATGTCTGCCGGGCTGGGGCTGGTGTCAGGCTTGATCGAGCCCGTCGCGGCCGTGCTGGGAGTCGCGCTGATCGGCCTGTCCGCAGGCTTGCTGCCCTGGGGCCTGGCCGCGGCGGCAGGCGCGATGCTGTATGTCATCAGCCACGAAATCATTCCCGAGTCGCACCGCAAAGGCCACGAGACTTCGGCCACGGCAGGGGTCATGTTGGGCTTCGTGGTGATGATGCTGCTGGACACGGCGCTCGGCTGAGACGGCGCCTGCACGCACGGCTGCAGAGCACGATCGCTGCCCCTGCATGCCGCCCGGCGGCCGTCGCCGAGCAGCGACATCGCAGGGGCGCCGTCGGTCAGGCTCTGCATTGCGCCGCGGAGCGCCATGGCAGCCATGGCTGTGGCGAACCCGGCAAAAGCGGTGGCCGGTGACTTCCAAAAACTGACCAGCCCCTCCGCCCCCCAGCCAAACCTTGGGGGCCCGATCCCCTCCATTCGCGTGCTGGGGTGGGCTGATGCGCCTCGCCGCAAGAGGGGCCGTGAGGCCGGCGCAACCGAGGCCCGCTGCCGCGGTCACCTACCTGCTTGCGTGTCCGTTGACCTCGGCCGGATGCCCCGCGCATGCATTCGTTCCTTCTTACATCGTTATGGATGGCAGCGCGTTCCGTTATGCGGGATGTCACGAAATTTTCATAACAATGTCGCAATTCCTACGGATGAGTCGAGAGACCTCGGCTACCGGCACCGAAGGTCCCGCGTCGGGGCTCGGGGGCAGGCCAGCCATCCGTATGCAGTTTCAACCAGCCCAAGGAGGCGAAATGACTGTAGCTACCGAGAGCATTGCGACACGGCGCCGTGATGAGGTATTGGCCTCGCGATTGCGAGACCTTCTGTGCGGACCCGGGACGGGGTTCCTCATGGAGGCGCACAGCGGGCTTTCCGCCCGTATCGTGGCGGAAACGGGATTCCGGGGGATCTGGGCGTCGGGGCTGTCCATCTCCGCTTCGCTGGGCGTGCGCGACGCCAACGAGGCCTCGTGGACCCAGACCCTGGAAGTGGTGGAATTCATGACCGACAGCACCGACCTGCCCGTGCTGCTCGACGGCGACACCGGGTATGGCAATTTCAACAGCGTGCGCCGCCTGGTGCGCAAGCTGTGCCAGCGCAACGTGGCCGGCGTCTGCCTCGAAGACAAGATCTTTCCCAAGACGAACTCCTTCATTGGCGACGGGCAGGAACTGGCCGATCCTGAAGAATTCGCGGGAAAGATCAAGGCCGCCAAGGACAGCCAGCTGAACGACGCCTTCTGCGTCGTCGCGCGCGTCGAGGCGCTGATCGCCGGGCGCGGCCTGACCGAAGCGCTGAAGCGGGCGGAAAAGTACCATGCGGCCGGCGCCGACGCGATCCTCATCCACTCCAAGAAGAGCGACGCGGCTGAGATCCTGCAGTTCGCTGAGTATTGGCAGGACCGCGCGCCGCTGGTCATCGTCCCGACCATGTACTACACCGTGCCGACCGAGCGCTTCATCGAGGCGAAGATCGCCGCGATCATCTGGGCCAACCACAACCTGCGCGCGTCCGTGGCCAGCATGCGGCGCATCTGCGAGGCGATCCACCGCGACCAGTCGCTCAAGGACATCGAGAACGATCTGCCGCGGGTCAAGGAGATCTTCGACCTGGTCGAACAGGACGAACTGACGCAGGCCGAGCACCGCTACCTGCCCCAGGGCAACGCCGTGAACTCTGCAGGAGCGCTCCAATGATCAGCGGCATGGACTTCGTCGGCGCCGCGACGCGCCAGGGTTTCGATTTCTACGTGAGCGTTCCGTGCTCGTACCTCACGCCGCTGCTGAATGGTGTCCTGAGCGATGCGAAGGTCGACCACATCATGGCGGCCAGCGAAGGCGAAGCCATCGGGATCGCCGCCGGGGCCTACCTGGGCGGGCGCCTGCCGGTGGTGATGATGCAGAACTCGGGCCTCGGCAATGCGGTGAACCCGCTCACGTCGCTGAACCACATCTTCAAGATTCCGTCGCTGCTGATCTGCAGCTGGCGCGGTTCCCCAGGCGTGCCGGACGAGCCGCAGCACCGGCTCATGGGAGAGATCACGCACCGCCTGCTGGACACGCTGCAGATACCGCACGGTCCGTTCCCCTGGAAGCCGGAACTCATCGGCCCCGCACTGCAGACCGCGCGCGAGGTCATCGGCCGCACGCAACTGCCCTACGCCCTGGTGGTGGACCCGGACGTTCTGGAAGCCGAGGAGCTCAAGGCCGTGGGGCTGGTGCGACCGCCGTCGGCCACGCTGCACCGTCTGGGTGACCCGGCGGTGCCCCTGCCCAGCCGCGAAGAGGTGCTGCGAACGGTGGTGGCCGCCGCGCCGCCGGACGCCGGGATCATCGCGACCACCGGCAAGACCGGACGGGAGCTTTTCTGCATCGAGGACAGCCACCGCCATCTCTACCTCGTCGGCTCCATGGGGTGCGCCAGCGCCGTGGGGCTCGGAGCGGCGTTGACCACGGACCGGCCCATCATCGTGCTGGACGGCGATGGCGCCGCGCTGATGAAGCTCGGCAACCTCTCTACCATCGGCCGCTACCGCCCCGCATCGATGGTGCACCTCGTGATCGACAACGGTGTGCACGACAGCACGGGCGGGCAGCCGACCAATTCCGGCAACATCGATTTCGCGCAGATCGCGTCCGCCTGCGGCTATCAGGCCATCTACGCATGCAGCGGCATGGAGGCGGTGGCCGTGGCCTTGCGCACCGCCTTGAATTCGGTCGGGCCCCATTTCATCCACGTGCGGGTCCGTCCGGGGTCGATGAAGAACCTGCCCCGGCCCACGGTGGCGCCGCAGGAAGTCGGCCGCCGTTTCGCCCGGCACCTCCTGTCGGAAGGCCAGCCCTCGGCGCAGGCGCATCCCCAGCCGGCCCAGCCGATCGGTGCCTGAGCGTTCAGGACACGAGCCATGACCATTGCGTACGACCTGCCGTTCGAGCGGTGGGCTTTCAATGCAAAAGTGCGCGGGGAACTTCCGACGCATCAGGCTGCGGAGCTGGACTGGGCCGAAGGGCTGCTGTTCACGCCGGAGCTGGTGCCCAGCGTCTCCCACCCGCTGGTGGCGAGGCGCGGCCCCGAGGCATCCCGGTGGCTGCTCGCCCAGGCGTTGTTCACCAACCTGGAATTCACGCAGGTGCTGGAGCATGAAGTGGTGAACCACGCGGTCTACAGCATTGCGCGGGGGCGGTCGGGCTTCGACCTCCCGCCCGCGATGGTCGCCGATGCGTGGAACATCCTGGTGGACGAGTCCTACCACGGGAAGATCACCGCCGATCTCTCCCGCCTGGCGGAGGCGCGCACCGGCATCCTGAACCAGGCGCCCAAGGTGCCGGCATTCTTCCTGCGGCTGCAGCGCGAAGTGGCACGGGCCGACCCCGCGCTCCGGCCGCTGCTGCCGATCTTCTTCTGCTCGATTTCCGAGACGCTCATCACCAAGAACCTGGTGGAGGTGCCCCGGGATCCGCGGGTCATCGCCCCCGTCCGGCAGGTGATGAAGGACCACGCGGAAGACGAAAGCAAACACCACCGTTTCTTCGCGAGCTTCATCTCGCAGGCCTGGCCGCAGCTGCCCGAAACGTTCAAGGCCCAGATCGGCCCCCTGTTGCCGAAATTCATGGCGATCTTCATCGACCCGGACATCGTCGCCGTGCGCAGCCAGCTCCGGCAGATCGGGCTCGGCGAGGACGATGCCCAGCAGGTCATCTTCGACTGCTATTCCGAAAGCAGCCTGGCGGAATCGCGCCGCAACGGGGCGCGGGCGTCGCTCAGTGCCTTGCGCAAGGCAGGCGTGGCGGGCAGTGCGCACCTGCGCGACGAAATGCACCGCTATGGCTTGTCCATGGACGTGCCGGAAGGGGTGGCGGCATGAGGGCCATCATTCTGGCCGCGGGCCTCGGCAGCCGCATCCGCGGGCACACGGACAGTCCGAAGTGCCTGCTGCAGATCGACGGCAAGACCCTGCTGCAGCACCAGCTGGACGCGTACGCGGCGCTGGGGGTGTCCGACATCCACGTCATCGTCGGATACCGGAGCGAGGAAATCATCGCGGCGCTGCCCGGCCACGTGCAGCACCACCTGTACTCCCGGTATGCCGAGACCAACAACCTCTGGACGCTCGCCGCTTCCAGCAGCCTGTTGCAGGGCCCGTGCCTGGTGCAGTTCGCGGACGTCCGGGTCGCCCGTGGCGCCCTGCTCGACCTTATGGCCAGCCCGTCGGAGGTGGCGCTGCTCGCCGATGGCCGCCAGTGCCTCGAAGGCACGATGCGCATCCGCGCGCGGGGCGAGCTCCTGCTCGAAGTCGGCAGCCACATTCCCGTGGCCGAAGGCCACGGCAACTTCATCGGCATCGCGCGCTTCGGCGCGGCGGCTTCACCGCGGCTGGGAGCGCTGATCGCCCGATGCGTCGAGCAAGGGCAGCGGCGCCAGGACTACTACACCGCGGTGCTGCCCGAGCTGTGCTCCCAGTACCCAGCGCATGTGGTGTGGCTCGGCGGCAAGTCGTGGGCCGAGGTCGACGACCCTTCCGACCTGGCCCGCGCCCGGTCCATTGCGTTCGATGCGTGATCGCATGCGCACGACAGATATTCAGACAGGAGATTAGAGATGTGTGGCTTCGTAGGCATCTTTCACCGGAATGGACAGCCATTTGAAGAACGTGGTGTGCTCCACCGGATGAACCAGACGATCTTCCACCGCGGGCCCGACGATGCAGGGATGCACGTCTCCGGGCCGGTGGGCCTGGGGTTCCGCCGCCTGAGCGTCATCGACGTGCCGGGCGGGCACCAGCCCATGATCGACACGGAGACGGGCGTGGCCCTGGTCTTCAACGGAGAGATCTACAACTACAAGGAACTGCGGCGGGAACTGGAAGGGGCGGGTGCCGTGTTCCGGACCCGGTCGGACACGGAAGTGCTGCTGCGCAGCTTCATCCGCTGGGGCGCACAGTGCGTGGACCATCTCTCGGGCATGTTCGCGTTCGCGGCATGGGATCCCCGGGCCGGCACCCTGACGGTGGCGCGGGACCGTCTGGGCGTCAAACCCTTCTATTGGACGGAGATCGGAAACGACTTCCTGTTCGCCTCCGAGGTCAAGGCGTTCTTCCAGCACCCGAAGTTCCACAAGCGTGCCAGCCTGGACGGTATCTCGAGCTACCTGTCGTTCCGCCAGCCGGTCTGGGAGCAGACGTACTTCGAAGGGGTGCACAAGCTGCTGCCAGGAGAAATGATGGTGGTGGCGCCGCAGCAACTGCACCGCCGCCGCTACTGGTCGCTGCCCGTGCCCCGTCCCGACCACCGCAAGACCGAGGCCATGTGGCAGGAGGAACTCAAGGAGAAACTGGACACCGCCGTGCGCCGGTGCCTGGTGGCCGACGTGCCCCTGGGGGCCTACCTCAGCGGCGGGCTCGATTCGAGCATCCTGGTGGCGTTGATGGCCAAAAACATGAACACCAGGCCGCAGACGTTCTCGATCGGCTATGGCGTCCACGGCTATGACGAGGGCGAATACGCGCTGGAGGTCGCCAAGGCGGTCGGTGCCGAACACACCCATCTGACGATCGATCAGAAGGAATACGTCGAGGGAATGGGCCCCTTGATCGAGCAGTGCGATGCGCCGCTGATGATCCCGCAGATGGTGGCGGTGCTCAAGCTGTCGAAGGAAATACGGCGCCACGTGAAGGTCGCCCTGTGCGGCGACGGCGCAGATGAGCTGTTCGGTGGCTACGGGCGGGTGATGCGGTCGCCGTTCGACTGGAAGAAGATCCGCTTCATGCGCCAGGTGCTGGGCCCCGCCGCCGGTTCGCTGCAGCGCCTGGGGCGCGATCCGTACGGCCCGCTGGCCAACCTGTCGTGCGACAGCCATCTGCAGCATTTCCTCAACGTCTACCACTGGATGCCGATCCCGGAGAAGATGGGCCTGCTCACCGGCGACGCACGGGCGCAGTTGAGGGGCGATCGCGCGACGCTGGCTTCCTTCGAAGAAGCCTTCTCCGACACGGAGGGCTGCGATCCCCACGACAGGGTGCTGCATGCCTTCCAGAAGATCCACCTCGGGTGCGTGCTCGACAAGGTCGACACCATCGGGATGCTCGCATCGCTCGAAGGGCGCGTGCCGTTCGTGGACCATGAGCTGGTGGAGACCTTCGTCCACATGCCGCACTCGCTGAAGATGAAGTGGAACTCTCCCGCCGCCATGTTCCGGGCCTTGGGCACTTCGGCGTTCAAGGCGTCTGAGGTGCTGGACCAGAACAAGTATCTGCTGCGCCAGCACGGGCGCTCGCTGCTTCCGCCGCATCTGGCCCACCGCAAGAAAATGGGTTTCCCCACGCCGCTGGACGACTGGTTGAAGGCGGGCATGCTGGATGACGCGCGGGAACTGCTGCTGGACCAGCGGTCCCGGGAGCGCGGCATCTTCGATGCGAAGCGGCTCGAACATTTCCTGACCCATCCCCAGTCGCTGGACTATGACTTCTACGGCAAGAAAGTCTGGATGCTGATGAACCTGGAGCTGTGGTTCCGGCGGGTCGTGGACGCGAGGGTGCAGGAGCCCGTGGCCGTCGCTGCCGAATCCGAAGCCCCGGCGCTGGCGGCGTAGGCCATGCTGAGCGAATACCTTCCTTCCGGCGAAGCGCCCGCCAAGGCGGCGCTGCCGTCCCGGGTGCGCCACGAGGACTGGAGAATCTGCGGGGAGCGCCTGGGCGCGCCGGAGCGCCTGGAGGTGCTCTTCCCCTACACCGGCGAGACCGTGGGATCGGTGCCCCTCGCCCAGCCGGACGACGCCAGGCAGGCGCTCCAGCGCGCCCACGCGTTCCGCCCGGGACTGTCCCGCTACGAACGGCACCTGATCCTCGGCCGGGCCCGCGAGCTGCTCCTGGCGCGGTCGACCGCCTTCGCATCCTCGATCGTCGCCGAGAGCGGCCTGTGCATCCGCGATGCGCGGCACGAGGTGCTGCGGGCCGCCGACGTGCTCGCCAGTGCTGCGGCGCAGGTGCTGGTGGACGACGGCAAAGTCTTCTCCTGCGACATCGGTCCCCACGGGCGCAAGCGCAAGGTCTACACGCAGCGCGACCCGCTGCTGGGCGTGATCGTCGCGATCACCCCGTTCAACCACCCGCTCAACCAGGTCGTGCACAAGGTGGCGCCTTCCGTGGCGAGCAACAACCGGATGGTGCTCAAGCCCAGCGAGAAGACGCCGCTCACCGCGCTGATGTTCGCCGATCTGTTGTACGAGGCCGGCCTGCCCGGCCCCATGCTGACCGTGATTACCGGCAAGCCGGAAACCATCGGCGAGGTGCTGGTCGGTGCCCCCGAGGTGGACGTGGTCAGTTTCACCGGGGGCGTGGCTGCGGGCAAGGCGGTTGCCCGGGCCGCGGTGTACAAGCGTCAGATCCTGGAGCTGGGCGGCAACGATCCCATCATCGTGATGGAAGACGCCGACCTCGCCGAAGCCGTCGAATTGGCCGTGGCCGGGGCCTATCGCAACAGCGGGCAACGGTGCACGGCCGTCAAACGGATATTGGTGCACGAGAAAATCTCCGGCGCCTTCGTGGAAGCCCTGGTGGAAGCCACGTCCGCGCTCCGCGCGGGCGACCCTTTCGACGAGGCCTCCGATCTGGGAACCGTGATCGACACGGCGGCTGCGCAGGGGATCGAGCGGCGTGTCGAGGCAGCCATCGCCGCTGGCGCACGGCTGCTCTGCGGCCACCGCCGCGAGGGGGCGCTGTACACGCCCACGGTGCTCGACCATGTGCGGCCGGAGATGGACGTGGTCCGGATGGAGACCTTCGGGCCCGTGGCGCCGGTGATCCGGTTCGGCAGCATCGACGAAGCCATCCGCCTCTCCAATGCCACCGAGTTCGGCCTGTCGTCGTCGATTTGCACGAACCGCTGGGACTACATCCAGAAATTCATTGCCGAGCTGGAGGTCGGGTCTGTCAATATCCGGGAGGTCCCCGGCTACCGCCTGGAGTCCACGCCGTTCGGCGGCATCAAGGATTCCGGCCTGGGGTTCAAGGAAGGGGTGATCGAGGCGATGCACTCCTTCTCCAACATCAAAACCTACTCGCTCCCCTGGGAAGGGTGAAGGCGGGCGCATGAGAGGAGAGCTGGCGTGGTCTATGCCTTGTTGGTGTTCACGGGAGTGGTGACGGGCTTCCTGTCCGGGCTGCTCGGCGTGGGGGGCGGCTTCCTCATGGTGCCCGTATTCATCATCCTGCTGCCGATGCAGTTCCCCCTGGAGACGGCGACCCTTCCGCAGGTGGCCGTGGCTACCGCGCTGGCGGCCACCGTCCCGGCGACGGCCAGCGCGGTGTACGCCCAGTACCAGCGCGGGGCGCTGCCCATCTCGTGGGTGAGGCGCCTGGCTCCCTTTGCCGCGGCCGGCGCGGCCTTGGGGGCCGTGCTGGCGGGGCTGGTGCATGGCGTCTGGGTGGCTTCGGTCTTCAGCGTGTATGCGGCGTATTTCGGGGTGCGCATGCTGCGTGGCGCGGGAACGCCCCGGGTGGCCGGGGATGCGGAAGCCCCGCCGGGGCTGGCACAGCGTGTCCCGCCGCGCGCCATCGGCGCGATGATCGGCATGTTCAGCGCGACGGCGGGCGTCGGCGGCGCCAGCCTCACGATTCCCTATCTGCTGGCGCAGCGCGATCCCGTGGACATGCGCCATGCCGTCGCCGCGGGAAGTGCGGTCGGCCTCTCGATCGCGCTGGTGGGCGCGTGTGCGTTCGCATTGGGGCCGACCCCGGCCATCGCCCCGACGCCGGGGCTGCTGGGGCTCGTCTGCTGGAGTGCCGCCATCGCCGTGGCCGCGCCTGCCGCATTCCTCGCGCCCTGGGGCGTATCCGTGTCGCACCGGCTGCCGACCCAGCGGCTCAAGCGCGCGTTCGGCTTCGTGATGCTCTTGGCCTCGGTGGTCACCGTGTGGAAGGTCTTCGGCTGATGCCCGCGGCGACGCTGCCGGCCCCCGTGCGCATGGAAGCGGGCCGTGCACGGTGCGTCGGCGAGCCGGGCGAAGGCCTTCTGCTGGTCGAAGGGCCGGACGGCCGGCCTGAACTGGTCGCAGCCATCGCCGGGATGGTCGGCCGCCGTGCTTCCATCGACCGCCTCTGCGATGCGGTGGCGCGCAGTGGCCTCGAGGGGACGGTGGCGGTGGACCCGCTGACCGATGTCCTTGCATACCGCGAGCCCCTGCACCGCCTGCCGGCGGGCGGTGCCGGGGAGGCCATCGACCGCTTCCGCGGGCAGTTGGCCTGGGCACGGCAGCATTGCGGCCTGCCGGCGATGCCGCGGATCCCTGCGCCCGACCCCGTGCACGCGCTGGCCGCGCTGCATGGCCTCTTCGCGCACTGCACACCCCGGGAACTGAGTGTGCGCGGCCCGGGGAGCGGGCCGCAGGCCACGGACCTGCTCAACGCAGTGAGTTGCCTGCTGTTCGAGGTTCTGGCGCTGCGGGCACCGGCGCAGCCGCAAGAAGCCGTGCTGGCGCGCCTTCGGGACGACGTGGATGCCGTGCTGCCCGGCACGGCTGCGGGCCTGGTGATCCGCAACGCCATCGCCATCGCGCTGGAGACGGTCCGCACGCGCGACACCTTGCCCGAGCCGTACCGGCTGGCGCACCACGACGCGTGGGCCTGCTACCTGTTCATGGACGCGAGCGACTGGTCTTCCGAACTCGGGCGCCACCATTTCGAGAATGAACTGGGCTACATGGCCGGCTGCCTGCAGGCGCTGCGGCGTCTCGCATCGCTGGGCGATGCACCCCTGACCGCCGCCACCCTGATGGAAATCCACGACGTCGCGATCGGCAAGTCCTTCCGGAGGGCCCCGGAACCCATGCAGGACCGGTTCCAGACGGGGTACCGCTCGAAGGAGGTTTCCTTTGCCTTGATGGATGGACGCAATTGCTCCGCCGCAGGCCTGGCGGAGTTCTTCGCCTCGCCGGAGGCCGGCACGGGCTGGATCACTGTCGGTGAAGGCGAGGGCGGAGGCGGCCTGCAGTTGAAGGCGAACGCCATGCCTTCGCTCGATTGCGAGCGCAAGGCTGACGAAATCCTGGCCGCCTATTACCGGCAACTCGGCGCGATCGAAGGCAGCGCCCCGGATGCCGAGGCGATGCGGATCGCAGCTTTGGTGCGCTGCTGCCAGAGCCTGGACAGGCACCATCTGTTCGCAGACGCCAACATCCGCACGATCGGGTACCTGTGCATGAACAAGTTGCTGTGGGATCTCGGTATGGAGCCCGCGGTGCTGGAGTACCCGAAAGTCTTCGACATGTGCTCGGTGGCCGAAGTAGTGGACGCCGTGCGCCGCGGGCAGCAGCGGTTCCGCGCGCTGCGGCAGGCGGTGCAGCGCCCCGGGTGCGGCCATTGATTTGTCAGTCCCTTTGGAGAATCTCATGACGCAACTGAACGCCGTTCTGCAAGAGCAGCAGAAGTACTACGACGACCGCGCACCGGAGTACGACGACTGGTGGTACCGCCGCAATGCCTTCGACGAAGGCCCCGAGGCCAATGCGCGCTGGCATTCCGAGGTCGCCATCGTGGATGCGGCACTGCAGGCGGCCGGCCTGGGTGGCGATGTGCTCGAGTTTGCGGGGGGCACCGGCATCTGGAGCCAGAAGCTGCTGCGCACGGCCAGGACCCTGACCATCGTGGATGGGTCTGCGCAGATGCTGTCGCTGAATGCCGCTGCGGGCGATCCCCGGGTCACGCTGGTGCAGGCGGACATCTTCCAGTGGCAGGTGGACCGCCGATTCGACGCCATCGCCTTCGGCTTCTGGATATCGCATGTGCCGCGGGACCTGTTCGAACCGTTCCTGGCATCGGTCGCGAGCCATCTCCGTCCCGGGGGGAGTTTCTTCTTCGTGGACAACTGCCGGCGCCCGGAGGCCACGGCCCCCCATGTGCTCGGGATCGATGGCGAACTCATGAAGCGCAAGCTGGTGAATGGCAAGACCAGCACCATCGTGAAGAACTACTACACGCGCGAGGAGATCGCCGCCGCATGCGCCAAAGCCGGCCTGCGGGTGGAGGTCCATGAAACGCCCTCGCTGTTCCAGTACGGCGTGGGGCACCGGGCCTCCGGCGGGCCCCTGGCGGCATAGCCGCGGGGACATGGCTCCTTGTCTTGGGTGTCTCCGGTGTCTGCATGGTTGCGCCGCGGGTGCCGGCGCCGTTGGCGGAGGCACCCGCACCGGCCCCGGTCAGCGCAGGCCGTGGCGGGGCGCTGCCTGCAGCGGCTTTGATCGGCCCGGCGGGGCAGGCCGAGGACGGTGTCACGCGGCGCAGGCCCGATGAAGCTGCTGGTGCTTTCCGACCTGCACATCGACCGGGATGGGTTCGATGGGCCTGCACATGCCGATTACGACGTCGCCATCGTGGCCGGTGACGTGGTTTCGCCGGGGCGCGCGGCGGTCGACTGGCTATGCCGCTGGGCGGCCGAGAGCCGCCGCCCCGTGGTTTTCGTGCCGGGAAACCACGAGTATTACGGCACCGTGCTCCAGCACGAGCGCGAGGCCATGCGCGAAGCGGCGGCATCGGGGCCGGTGCACCTGCTCGACGGCGGCGAGTTGCGCATGCCGGGCGTGCGCTTTCTGGGCTGCACGCTGTGGACGGATTTCTGCCTTCGCCTGCAGGCGGTCGGAACGGGTGGCCGGGTCGCCATCCAGGATCCGGACCCGGTGCGCGCCATGCGCGTGGCCGCCACCTCCCTGAACGAATACCGGCGCATCCGCTGGGAGGCGACGGGCGAGAAGGCCGCGGGGGTCCGGGGGCTGGAGCCGGCGGATACCGCGGAGTGCCACCGCCGGGACCGGCAGTGGTTGCTGTCGCGCCTGGAGGAGCCGTTCCAGGGGGCCACGGTGGTCGTGACCCACCACGCGCCGCACCGCCGCTCGCTCAGCGAGGACTTCGCGGCTGACCCGGTGTCGCCGGCATTCGTCAGCGAACTTCCGGACGCGTGCTTCGATCGCGCCACGCTGTGGGTCCACGGACACACCCACCGGTCCTTCGACTACCGGGTGGGGCCATGCAGGGTGGTCTCCAACCCGAGAGGGTATCGGCGCGGAGCCGAAGGACGGGAGAACGGCGCGTTCGATGATGCCCTGGTGATTGCGGTCTGAACCGCGCGGGGCGGTGCAGTGCGCCCACCGCATGCATGCATGCGGTGGGGCCTGTCACATGCCCGAGTAGTTCGGTCCGCCGCCGCCTTCGGGCGTCACCCAGACGATGTTCTGGGTGGGGTCCTTGATGTCGCAGGTCTTGCAGTGCACGCAGTTCTGCGCGTTGATCTGCAGCCGCTGCGCATTGCCGCCCTGGGTCTCGTCCGGCACGAACTCGTACACCGCCGCGGGGCAGTAGCGCGCCTCGGGGCCCGCGTACTTCGCGAGGTTGATGTTCACCGGCACGCTCGCGTCCTTGAGCGTCAGGTGCGCGGGCTGGTTCTCTGCGTGGTTGGTGTTGCTGATGAACACGCTGGAGAGCCGGTCGAAGGTGAGCTTGCCGTCGGGCTTCGGGTAGACGATGGGCTCGCACTCCGCGGCGGGCTTCAGGTAGGCATGGTCGGGCTTGTCGCGGTGCAGCGTCCAGGGGATGTTGCCCTTGAGCACGAACTGTTCGATGCCGTTCATGAGCGTGGCCGTGGCCAGGCCCTTCTTGAACCAGGCCTTGAAGTTGCGCGCCTTGTTCAGCTCGGCATGCAGCCAGCTGTTCTCGAAGGCCTGCGGGTAGGCCGTGAGTTCGTCGTGCTGGCGGCCGGCGCGGATGGCGTCGTAGGCGGCCTCGGCGGCGAGCATGCCGGTCTTGATGGCGGCATGGCTGCCCTTGATGCGGCTCACGTTCAGGAAGCCCGCCTCGCAGCCCACCAGCGCGCCGCCCGGGAACACGAACTTGGGCAGCGAGAGCAGGCCGCCGGCCGTGATCGCGCGCGCGCCGTAGCCGATGC
The DNA here is from genome assembly GCF_900112675.1 of Paracidovorax konjaci. Classification (GTDB taxonomy): domain Bacteria; phylum Pseudomonadota; class Gammaproteobacteria; order Burkholderiales; family Burkholderiaceae_C; genus Paracidovorax; species Paracidovorax konjaci. The sequence continues at coordinate 270,767 of NZ_FOMQ01000004.1, forward strand.
GCTTGGCGGGCTTGATGCCCTTGGCTTCGTCGCCTTCGAGGTAGTAGCGGATGTTGGGGTGGGTTTTCCAGCGCTGGAATTCCTCGAACGGGCTCAGGTAGGGGTTGGAGTAGTCCAGGCCCGTGATGAAGCCGAGCGTGACCTTGTTGTCGTCGGCGTGGTAGAGGAACGAGCCGCCGTAGGTGTCGCTGTCCATGGGCCAGCCGGCCGTGTGCATCACGAAGCCGGGCTGGTGGCGCTTCGGGTCGATCTCCCACAGCTCCTTGATGCCGATGCCATAGCTCTGCGGGTCGCGCCCTTCGTCCAACTTGAAGCGCGCGATGAGCTGCTTGCCCAGGTGGCCGCGCGAGCCTTCCGCGAAGACGGTGTACTTGGCATGCAGCTCCATGCCGAGCTGGAAGTCGCCCGTGGGCTCGCCGTCCTTGCCCACGCCCATGTTGCCGGTGGCCACGCCCTTGACGGAGCCATCCTCGTTGTAGAGCACTTCGGCCGCGGGAAAGCCCGGGAAGATCTCCACGCCCAGCGCTTCGGCCTGCGCGCTCAGCCAGCGCACCACGTTGCCGAGGCTGACGATGTAGTTGCCATGGTTCTGGAAGCACCCGGGCAGCACGAAGTTGGGCGTGCGCCAGGAGGATTTCTCGCCGAGGAAGATCATCGCGTCTTCGGTGACGGGCTGGTGCAGCGGAGCGCCGCGTTCCTTCCAGTCGGGGAAGAGTTCGGTCAGCGCGCGCGGGTCCATGATGGCGCCCGACAGGATGTGCGCGCCGGGCTCGGAGCCTTTTTCCAGCACCACGACCGACACGTCCTGCCCGTTCTCGGCCGCCATCTGCTTGAGCCGGATGGCGGTGGAGAGGCCGCCCGGGCCGCCGCCGACCACGACCACGTCGTATTCCATGGCCTCTCGGGGGCCGTACTGGGCAAGGATTTCTTCTTTCGTCATGGGTTGTCTCGTCTCGGCGTTTGATAATCGAAAAGAGCGCAGCCGGGCCGTGGGGGGCCCGTGCGGGCGGTGTGCGCGGCCCATTGTATGCATCGGCCGCGCGACAATCGAACGATCGTTCTTTTTTCTTTCCCCTCTGGAGACAGCTTCCAATGGCATACAGCATCGATTTGTCGGGCCGGGTGGCCCTGGTGACCGGCGCCTCCAGCGGCCTGGGCGAGCAGTTCGCCCGCACGCTCGCGCAGGCGGGTGCGGGCGTGGTGCTCGCCAGCCGGCGCCTGGAGAAACTCAAGGCGCTGCGGGCGCGCATCGAGGGCGAGGGTGGCGACGCGCTGGTGGTCGAGCTGGACGTGACCGACATCGATTCCATCCGCGCGGCGGTGGCGCATGCGGAAACCAAGATGGGCTCCATCGACATCCTGGTGAACAACTCGGGCATCTCCACCACGCAGCGCCTCCAGGACGTGACGCCCGAGGATTTCGACGACATGTTCGATACCAACGTGCGCGGCGCCTTCTTCGTGGCGCAGGAGGTCGGCAAGCGCATGCTGGCGCGTTCGCGCGGCGCGGCGCCGGGCACCTTCACGGGCGGGCGCATCATCAACATCGCCTCGGTCGCGGGTCTCAAGGTGCTGCCGCAGATCGGGGCCTACAGCATGACCAAGGCGGCCGTGGTGCACATGACCCGCGCCATGGCGCTCGAGTGGGGCCGCTTCGGCATCAACGTGAACGCGCTCTGCCCGGGCTACATCGACACCGAGATCAACCACGACCACTGGCAGACCGAGCAGGGCCGCAAGCTGCTGGACATGCTGCCGCGCAAACGCGTGGGCCAGCCGCGCGACCTGGACGCGCTGATCGTGATGCTCGCCAGCGACCAGAGCCATTTCGTGAACGGTGCGGTGATCGCGGCCGACGACGGCTTCGCCATCTGATGCTCGCCGGCATCCTGGCAGGGCTCGCCGCGGGCGCGCTCTGGGGGCTGGTGTTCGTGGCGCCGCGCATCGCGGCGGGATTCGCCTCGGTGGACCTCACCGCCGGGCGCTTCGTGGCCTATGGCGCGGTGGCCGTGGGGATGCTGCTCTGGGGCGCGCTGCGCAGCCGGGCGGGGGTGCCGCAGCGCCTGCCCACGGCGCGGCAGGCGGGCGCCGCGCTGTGGCTGAGCGTGCTGGGCTTCACGGGCTACTACCTGCTGCTGGTGCTCGCGATCCGCGATGCGGGCGCGCCGCTGCCGGCGCTCATCATCGGCACCATCCCCGTGTGGGTGATGGTGCTCGGCAAGCCGCACGGGCTGCGGTGGGGGGCGCTGGCGCCGGGGCTGGTGCTCACCGTGGCGGGCATCGTGCTCATGGCCTGGGCACCGCATGGCGATGGTGCGGGGCAGGGCGCGGCGGGCTCGCCGCACTTCTGGCGGGGCATCGGCATCGCGGGGGTGGCGCTGGTGTTCTGGACGGCATTCGCCATCTTCAACGCGCGCTGGCTGCAGCGCCATCCGGAGGTGCGGGCCACCGAGTGGGCCAACTGGCTGGGCGTGGCGACGGGCCTGGGCGGCGTGCTGCTGTGGCTCGTGGCGGGCAGCCCGCTCGCGGAGATCGCGGCGCGGCCGGGCATCGGGGCCTTCATCGGCGTGTGCGTGGCCATCGGCTTCGGGTCGAGCTGGCTGGCCACCATTCTGTGGAACGTCGCCAGCCAGCGGTTGCCCGCCAGCCTCTGCGGCCAGCTCATCGTGAGCGAAACGCTGTTCGCCATCGTGTATTCGTTCGCGCTGGAAGGGGTGTGGCCGGCGCCGCTGCAGTGGGGCGCGTGTGTGCTGTTCACCCTCGGCATCCTGGCGTCGATCAACGCCCACCGGTGACGGAACCGAGGCGTAATAAGTTGCGCAGCCGTGCAACCAATTTCTGCCCGTTCCATTTCTTTGCTCCTGAAAAGATAGCTGAGTATTCAGTGGATACGGCGGCATGCGATCGATTGGAAGAAAGGTTGCAAATTCCACCCATCGGAAAATTTGATTGACGCTATAGCCGCAGCCCTCTTGCTGTCGAGTTGCCGCCGCCCGGATGATTCGCTCCGTTTTCAACCCCGGAGTGGAGCCGTCCCATGAAATTCCAGAACCTTTTCACCGCAGCCATCGTGCTGCAAGGCGCGATGGCGCCCGCGGCGTTCGCCCAGTCGGCGCTGACCCGCGACAACGGTGCGCCCGTTGGCGACAACCAGAACTCCCAGACGGCAGGGCCCGGCGGCCCGGCCCTGCTGCAGGATGTGCAACTGATCCAGAAGCTGCAGCGCTTCGACCGCGAGCGCATCCCCGAGCGCGTCGTGCATGCGCGCGGCACGGGCGTGAAAGGCGAGTTCACGGCCTCGGAAGACATCTCGGCCCTGACCAAGGCCAAGCTGTTCCGGCCCGGCGAGCGCACCCCGGTGTTCGTGCGCTTCTCGTCCGTGGTCCACGGCAACCATTCGCCCGAGACGCTGCGCGACCCGCGCGGCTTCGCCACGAAGTTCTACACGAGCGAGGGCAACTGGGACCTGGTGGGCAACAACTTCCCCACCTTCTTCATCCGCGACGCGATCAAGTTCCCCGACATGGTCCATGCGTTCAAGCCCGACCCGCGCAGCAACCTCGACGACGACTCCCGCCGCTTCGACTTCTTCTCGCACGTGCCCGAGGCCACGCGCACGCTCACGCTGCTGTACTCGAACGAGGGCACGCCCACCGGCTACCGTTTCATGGACGGCAATGGCGTGCATGCGTACAAGTTCGTGAACGCGCAGAACCAGGTCCACTACGTCAAGTTCCGCTGGAAGAGCCTGCAGGGCCTGAAGAACCTCGATCCCAAGCAGGTCGAGCAGGTCCAGGGCAAGGACTACAGCCACATGACCAACGACCTCGTCGGCGCCATCAAGAGGGGCGACTTCCCGAAGTGGGACCTGTACATCCAGGTGCTCAAGCCCGAGGACCTGGCCAAGTTCGAGTTCGATCCGCTGGACGCCACCAAGATCTGGCCCGACGTGCCGGAGCGCAAGATCGGCCAGATGGTGCTCAACAAGAACGTGGACAACTTCTTCCAGGAGACCGAGCAGGTGGCGATGGCCCCGGCCAATCTCGTGCCCGGCATCGAGCCCTCCGAAGACCGCCTGCTGCAGGGCCGTGTCTTCTCGTACGCCGACACGCAGCTCTACCGCGTGGGCACCAACGTGCTGAGCCTGCCCGTGAACCGCCCTCGCGTGGCCGTGAACAACGGTAACCAGGACGGCTCGCTGAACTTCGGCCAGACGACCAGCGGCGTGAACTATGAGCCCAGCCGCCTGGAGCCGCGCCCGCAGGACGCCACGGCGCGCTACAGCCAGCTGCCGCTCACGGGCACGACCCAGCAGGCGAAGATCGCGCGCGAGCAGAACTTCAAGCAGGCCGGTGACCTGTACCGCAGCTACGGCAAGAAGGAGCAGCAGGACCTGATCCAGAGCTTCGGCGAGTCGCTCGCGGGCGCCGACGCCGAGAGCAAGCACATCATCCTGTCGTTCCTCTACAAGGCGGACCCGGCCTACGGCACGGGCGTGGCCCGCGTGGCCAAGGGCGACATCGAGCGCGTGAAGCAGCTCGCGGCCGCGCTCAAGGACTGAGTTCGCGCCACGGCGCGGTGCCGCGGCAGGGCCGGGGCACCGCGCTTTCCTGTCCCTGTGGGCCTGCGGGCTCCCGATGCCGGCGCGCGCGACGGGCCATCTGTCGGCGCGGTTCCTGGAGAACCCATCCCATGCGCAGCACTTTCCTCAGTTCCCTGACTTCCCTGGGCCTGGCCGCCGCGCTGGCGGCGGGCAGCGTGGGCGCGGCGCCCCCTGCGGCCCCGGTGCGTGGTGCATCCGCTCCCGCAGATACCGCCTCTTCCTATGCTGCTCCGCAGGCGTCCGCATCCGCGCCGGGGCCCGCGGACGGGTCCCGCCTGCAGGCGCAGCTGCGCCAGTACCTCTTCGATGCCGCGCGGCAGGGGCGCAGCGAAATGGTGGCGGAATTCATCGCGGCGCGCTACGACCTGAACGTGCGCGACGCACAGGGCTACACCGCGTTGATCCTGGCCGCCTACCACGGCCAGCGCGCGGTGGTGGACCAGTTGCTCGCTGCCGGGGCCGACCCCTGCGCGCAGGACCGGCGCGGCAACACCGCACTGATGGGCGCCATCTTCAAGGGCGAGCTGGCGATCGCCCGGCGCCTGGTGCAGGCCGACTGCGCACCCGACCAGCGCAACAACGCCGGGCAGACCGCGGCCATGTACGCCGCGCTGTTCCAGCGCACCGAACTGCTGCAGGCCCTGGCCGCACGGGGTGCCGACCTGAACGCGCGGGACGCGCGCGGCAATGGCGTCACGCAGCTGCAGCGCGGGGAGTTCGCTCCCACGCCCGTCCGCTGAGGCATCGGGCACCCGGTAGAAGCGTTATGGGCAGGATGCCGCCGATTCCATTGAATAGTTCGCTATTGATTTGATAGCAACTGGGGCACTGCGGAAGCACTATGGCTTGCCGCCGGCCCGTGCCATCGGGCTGCAGCGCTCACGGCACCCGGCAGGCCGTCCGCATGTGTGGGGATGTCCGCTGGGATGCTTTTTGGCAGCATGCCGCCGGTTTTATTGAATAGTTTGCTATCAAAATAATAGTGTCTTGATGGCGGCCCGGCGATTCACGGTGCGTTGCCGCCCACCACGCGCAGGCGGTCGGCGTTCGCGGCCAGCCAGGCGCCGGCCAGTGCGGCGGCGGCCGGCGCGGCATGCTCCTGGTCCGGGTGGAAATCCCGGCGCAGGTAGCGCAGCACCGCGGGCAGGCTGAGCCGGGCCACGCCATCGCGGCCCCAGAAGAAGCGCAGTGCGCTCAGCCAGGTGCCGGGGCGCCACAGGCTGCCGTCGCTGCGCAGGTTGGTCGCGGTCTGCCGCAGGGCATCCACCATGAACACGGCGCCCACGTACAGGTACCACCGCACGCGCCAGGCGTTGCTTCCGTCCAGCGCGCGGTAGAGGTCGAAGGCCACGGCGCGGTGCTCGGTTTCCTCGGCGGCGTGCCAGCGCCACACGGTCTGCATCTGGGCATGGGCGCCCTCCAGCCAGCGGGCATGGCGCAGGGTGCCGTCGGCCAGCAGCGCCGTGAAGTGCTCGTAGGCGCAGGTGATGGCCAGCGCGTGCAGGGGGTTGGCGGTGCGCTGGTGCAGCCGCGCGATGCGGGCGCGTGCCCGGTGCTGCCAGCGGTTGTCGAGCCCCTGCCGCTCCAGTTCGGCGTTGTAGAGCCCGTGGATGTGCCGGTGCGTGGCCTCCTGGCCGATGAATCCGCGCACGAGGGTTCGCAGCGCCGCATGGTCGGGCCGCTCGGGATCGAGCCGCTCCTGCGCGGCGCGCACGGAATCGATGAAGAACTGCTCGCCCACGGGAAAGCTCATCGAGAGGGCATTGAAGAACTGCGTGCGGAAGGCGTCGCCGCCGTGCCAGCGGCGCGGGAAGCCGCCCGCCAGATCGACGGCGAGCTTGCGCACGGGGAGGGTGGCGTGGGCCTGCGCATGGGCCTGTGCGTTGGCCTGTGCATTGGCCTGAAAAGGGCCGTTGGCGTCGTGCAGGGGCATGGGGGTCTCCAGTAGGCCGGTGGCGCCGGGCGGCGGTGCGCCGCGGTTGCGGGGTGCCGGGTTTCTGAGCATTATTCAGTTTTGGCCGCGGGGCGCTACTCGCCTCGGGCTCAGGTTTCGAACCCTCCGCCATGAAGCCCTCCAGACCCTCTGCCACCCCCGCCGGCATGCGGCGCCAGCCCATGCAGGAGCGTGCCCGCCAGACCATCGAGGCGATTTTCGGCGCCACTGCTCAGATTGTGGACAACGAAGGCGAGACGGCCCTCACCACCAACCGCGTGGCCCAGGTGGCGGGGGTGTCCATCGGCACGCTCTACCAGTACTTCCCGTCCAAGGAGGCCGTGCTGCTGGCGATGGTAGAGCGCGAGCGCAACCGCGTGCAGCAGGAGCTGCAGGTGCTGCTCGACGACGGCGTGGCACGGCAGCGGCCCGTGCGCGAGGTGCTGGCCGAGGTGGTGCAACTGCTGGTGTCGGCCTTCGGCACGGGCGGGCAGTCGCGCGTGCGCCGCAACCTGGTGCGGATGGGCTGGCGCGTGGACCAGCACGACCGCTTCACGGCGGCGCTGCGCGAGGGCGCGGAGCGCAATGCGATGGCGCTCGCGCGGCTGGTGGAGGCGGGCGACGGCTCGATCCGCCCGCCCACGCCCGCGATGATGTTCGTCGCCACGCGCGCCGTGATGGGCGCGATCCGCAGCGCCTCGCTGGAGAATTCGCCGCTGCTGGGGCAGCCGGCCTTCGAGGACGAGCTGGTGCGCATGCTCTGGGGCGTGCTGCGCTCCGGCGATTGAGCCGCAATCGCCGAAGAGCCGGTGTCAGGTCACCGGCGCGGGGTTGAACAGCACCAGGGCGTTGGCGAGCTTCCACTGCTCGGCCCAGGTCTTCTTGCGGCCGCTGGCCACGTCCAGCATGAGGCGGAACAGCTCCCAGCCGGTGTCCTCGATGGTGGCCTCGCCGTCGGCGATGCGGCCCGCGTTCACGTCCATGAGGTCGTGCCAGCGCCGTGCCAGGTCGCTGCGCGTGGCCACCTTGATCACGGGCACTTCCGCCAGGCCGTAGGGCGTGCCCCGGCCGGTGGTGAACACGTGCAGGTTCATGCCCGCGGCCAGTTGCAGCGTGCCGCAGATGAAGTCGCTCGCGGGCGTGGCCGCATAGATCAGGCCCTTGCCCGTGAGCTTGTCGCCGGGCGAGAGCACGCCGGTGATCGGCGCGCTGCCGCTCTTGACGATCGAGCCCATGGCTTTCTCCACGATGTTGGAGAGCCCGCCTTTCTTGTTGCCCGGCGTGGTGTTGGCGCTGCGGTCCACGCGGCCCTGGTTCAGGTAGGCGTCGTACCAGGCCATCTCGCGGATCATCGCCTCGGCCACCTCGGGCGTGGCCGCGCGGGAGGTGAGCTGGTCGATGCCGTCGCGCACTTCGGTCACTTCCGAGAACATGACGGTGGCGCCCGCGCGCACCAGCAGGTCGGTGCAAAAGCCCACGGCCGGGTTGGCGGTGACGCCGCTGAAGGCATCGCTGCCGCCGCACTGCACGCCCACCACGAGTTCGCTGGCGGGCACGGTCTCGCGGCGGCGCTGGTTCAGGCGCTTCAGGTGCTGCTCGGCCTGCCGCATGACCGACTCGACCATCGACATGAAGCCCACGTGCGCCTCGTCCTGCAGACAGACCACGTCGAGCGGCGCCTCCTGCAGCGTGCGCTCGTCCACCAGCGGGATGCTGCCCGGCGGCAGCAGGCGCTCGGGCTGCAGCTTCTCGCAGCCCAGGCTGACGACCATCACCTCGCCGCCGAAATTGGGGTTCAGGCTGATGTTGCGCAGCGTGCGGATGGGGATGACGGCGGCCGGCGCATCGATGGCGACGCCGCAGCCGTAGGTGTGGGCCAGGGCCACCACGTCGTCCACGTGGGGGTATTTGGGCAGCAGCTCGGCCTTGATGCGCTGCACCGCGAACTCGGTTACGCCGGCCACGCACTGCACGGTCTCGGTGATCGCCAGGATGTTGCGGGTGCCCACGGAGCCGTCGGCATTGCGGTAGCCCTCGAAGGTGTAGCCCGTGAGCGGCGCCGCCGGGGGCGGGCGCACGGTGGCGATCGGCAGGCCGTCCAGTTCGGGCGCGGTGGGCATGCGCATCACCTTCTCGTGCACCCAGCTGCCGCGCGGCAGGGCCTTGAGCGCATAGCCGATCACCACGTCGTAGCGGCGGATGGCGTCGCCCTCGGCCAGGTCGGCCAGCGCGACCTTGTGGCCCTGGGGCACGGTATCGACCAGGCGCAGGCCGTCCGCGAAGGTGGTGCCGGCCGGCAGGCCGCCGTCGTTGGCGACGATGGCCACGTTGTCGGCCGCGTGGATCCGGATGTAGAGCGGGGGGCGGGAGAGGGGCGGGTTCATGGTGGGGCGCTTTTTTTGTGGGCGGGTTATCGCGTCAGTCCGGCTTCAGTTCGATGCGCCGGATGTCCTGGACGATGACGAGGTAGGCGAACACGGTCACGAGGGCGTTCAGGCCCACGAAGACCAGCGCGCCGCCGAAGGAATGCGTCGCCGCCAGGATGTAGCCGATGACGATGGGGGTGACGATACCGGCAATGGCGCCGAAAGTGTTGAAGATGCTGCCGGCCAGGCCCATGACTTCCTTGGGCGCCACGTCGGCCATCACGGCCCAGCCGAAGGCGCCGAAGCCCTTGCCGAAGAAGGCCAGCGCCATGATGGCGACGACCATCCAGTCGGCGTTCACGTAGTTGCACAGGATCATGCTGACCGACATCAGCATGCCGATCACGATGGGGGTCTTGCGGGCCGCGGTGAGCGAGACGCCGCGCCGCAGCAGCCAGTCGGAGAACAGGCCGCCCAGCACGCCGCCGGCAAAACCGCAGATCGCCGGCAGCGAGACCATGAAGCCCGCCTTGAGGATGGACATGTGCCTCTCCTGCACCAGGTACACCGGGAACCAGGTGAGGAAGAAATACGTGAGCACGTTGATCGAGAACTGCCCCAGGTAGATGCCCACGAGCATGCGGTGGGTGAGCAGTTGGCGGATGTGCGAGGCCGTGCGGCCGCGAGGCGCTGCGCCCGCCGCGCGCGCGGGCTCCTCGCCCTCGTGGATCAGGCCGCCGCCGGCCGCGATGTGGTCCAGCTCGGCGCGGTTGACCGCCGGGTGCCGCGCGGGGCTGCGCACCGTGCCCCACCAGGCGCCCGCCAGCAGCACGCCCACGGCGCCCATCGACACGTACACCCAGTGCCATCCGAACCAGTGCGTCATGGCGGCCATCAGCGGCGTGAAGACGACCGCCGCGAAGTACTGGGCCGCGTTGAAGATGGCCGATGCGGTGCCCCGCTCCTGCGTGGGGAACCAGCTCGCCACCACCTTGGCGTTGGCCGGGAAGGCGGGTGCCTCGGCGATGCCCACGCAAAAGCGCATGGCGAACAACGCCACCATGGCCGTGGCGGCGGTGGTCAGGATGCCGACCGTGGCCTGCAGCAGCGTGAACGCCGACCAGAAGAAGATGCTGGCCGCATACACCTTGCGCGCGCCGAAGCGGTCCAGCAGCCAGCCGCCGGGCACCTGCGCGAGCACGTAGGCCCAGCTGAACGCCGAGAAGATGTAGCCCATCTGAATGGTGTCGAACCCGAACTCGCGGCCCATGGTGGGGCCGGTGATCGACAGCGTGGCGCGGTCCGCGTAGTTGAAGGTGGTGACGATGAAGACCATCGCCAGCACCCAGTAGCGCACGTGGGTGCGGGAGGTGCCGGGGACGGCCGCCGTGTCGGGTCCGGAGGCGGTGGCGGTGAGGGCTGAAGACATGGCGTGCAGGGCGGAAATCAGGAGGCGGGGGCTCTGGCGTGCGGGTGGGCGGGCGCGTCAGGCACGCTGCCCGAACTCGACCGATTCGCGCGTCCAGGCGCGCGCCTGATCGCTCAGGCTCAGGCTCAGGCCGGGCCGGGTGGGCACGAGCATGCGGCCGCCCTGGATCTCCAGGCGTTCGTTGAAGAGGGGCTCCAGCCAGTCGAAGTGCTCCACCCAGGGTTCGGTGGCATACACGGCGCCCAAATGCACGTGCAGTTCCATGGCGAAGTGCGGGCCCAGGCTGATGCCGGCCTGCTCGGCCTGCGCGGCGATCTTCAGGAACGGCGTGATGCCGCCCACGCGCGGCGCGTCCGGCATGAGGTAGTCGGCGGCGCGGTGGCGGATCAGCTCGCCGTGCTCGGCCGCGCTGGTCAGCATCTCGCCCGTGGCGATGGGGGTGTCGAACTGCGTGGCGAGCGCGGCGTGGCCCTCGAAGTCGTAGGCATCGAGCGGCTCCTCGATCCATACGAGGTTGTACTGCTCGAAGATCCGGCACATGCGCTGGGCGGTGGGGCGGTCCCACTGCTGGTTGGCATCGACCATGATCGGCGCGGCATCGCCCAGGTGTTTGCGCACCGCTTCCACGCGCTGCACGTCGATCGTGCCGTCGGGCTGGCCCACCTTGAGCTTGATGCCGCCGATGCCGCGCTCGATCGAGGCGCCGGCGTTGCGCAGCAGCTGGTCCAGCGGCGTGTGCAGGAAGCCGCCCGAGGTGTTGTAGCAGCGCACCGAGTCGCGCTGCGAACCCAGCAGCTTGGACAGCGACAGGCCCGCGCGGCGCGCCTTGAGGTCGTAGAGCGCGACATCGAACGCGCCGAGGGCCTGCACGGCCATGCCGCTGCGCCCCACCGAGGCGCCGGCCCAGCAGAGCTTGGTCCACAGGCGCGAGATGTCGCTGGGGTCTTCGCCGAGCAGCGCGGGCGCGACCTCGCTCGCATGGGCGTACTGGCCGGGGCCGCCCGCGCGCTTGGAATAGCTGAAGCCCAGACCGCGGTGCCCGTCCATCGACTCGATCTCCGCGAACAGCATGGCGATCTCGGTCATGGGCTTCTGGCGGCCGGTGAGCACCTTGGCGTCGCTGATGGGGTTGGCCAGCGGCAGGTAGCAGGACGAGAGGCGGATCCAGGCGATGCTGTCGCTGGAGGTGGAGGTGGAGGTGGAGGTGGAGGTGGTGGTGGCGGAGGACGAGGGCGTCATGGAAGGGGACTGGATCGGGGGAGGAAAAGGACGGAGGGCGCGGGGCGCCCTCCACGGGAGGCGGTCAGTCGATCGTGATCTTTCCGGTCTCGATCACCTTCTTCCAGCGGGCGTACTCCTCGCGCTGGAAGGCGGCGAATTGCTCGGGCGTGTTGGCGACGATCTCGAAACCGATCGACACGAAGGGCTCGCGCACCTTGGGGTCGTTCAGCGCTTCGGTGAATGCGGCATGGGCTTTCTCGCGCACGGCGGCCGGCAGGCCCTTGGGCGCGACGATGGCCTGCCAGGAGGCGACCTCGACGTTCTTCACGCCCACCTCGGCCAGCGTGGGCACGTCGGGCAGCACGGGCGAGCGGCGCGGGCTGGTGACGGCCAGCGCCCGCATCTTTCCGCCCTTGATGTACTGCATCACCGCGTTGATGTTCTGGAACGACGCATCGACCTGCCCGCCGATCAGGTCCGTGTGCGCGGGCGCGCCGCCCTTGTACGGAATGTGCACGCCGCGCGTGCCCGTCTGCTGCCAGAACAGCTCGGCCGTCAGGTGGTCGCTGGAGCCGTTGCCGGCCGAGGCGAAGCTCATCGTGCCGGGATGGGCCTTCTGGTGGGCAATGATGTCGGCCACGCTCTTGTGGGGGGAATTCGCCGGCACCACCAGCACGTTGGGCGACTGCACGGCCACGGTGATGAGGTCGAAATCCTTGAGCGGGTCGTAGGGCAGGTTCTTGAGCAGGTGCGGCACGATCACCAGCGGGCCGAGCGAGGTGACGAGAAACGTCGCGCCATCGGGCGCGGCGCGCTGGGCGAAGGTGGCGCCGATCGTGCCGGTGGCGCCGGGCCGGTTGTCTACCAGGAACGACTGCTTGAACTTCTCCGTCAGGCGCGGCCCGACGGCGCGGGCCACCTGGTCGGTCGAGCCTCCGGGGGGGAAGGGCACCACGAGGGTGACGGTTTTCTCGGGCCAGTTCTGTGCGCAGGCCGCCAAGGTGGCGAGGCCGAACGAAAGCGCAGTCAGGATCTTCTTCATGGTTGTCTCCGTGTCGTTGTCTCGATTGATAACGTTGTCATTTTTGGGCGAAGCACCCCGAAGAAGGGGAGTCGTAACGCGGTAGCACCGCAGAAAGCAAGCACCAAAGAGCCCGCTGCTCCGTGTGCGTGAAATGATATCGTTGTCATTCTCTGTGGCAATGCCTGTTGCATCAGGGATTACCCCAGGCCGGGATCGGGCCGGAGAGCGCTGCCTGTGGGTTCTGCTACCGTCGCCCGGTGGCGGTGCATGGGGCGGCAGGGCGGCGCGGCTTCCCCGGCACGGTGCCCCCTGACCGCGAACACTGCATTCCATGACCGTTCCCTCTTCCCCCTCCTTCAAGGCGGCCACGCTGCACGATGTCGCGCGCGCCGCGGGCGTGTCGCCGATCACCGCGTCGCGCGCGCTGAGCAACCCCGGTATCGTGTCGGAACGGACCAAGGCCCGCGTACAGGCCGCGGTCGAGGCGACGGGCTACATCCCCAACCTGCTGGCGGGCGGCCTGAAGTCCAAGCGCAGCCTCATGGTGGCGGGCATCGTGCCGGCGCTGTCGGTATCCCAGTTCCTGCCCACGGTGCAGACGCTCACCACCGAACTGGCGGCCGGCGGCTACCAGTTGATCCTCGGCCAGACGGCCTACGACGCCGCGCGCGAAGAGGCGGTGCTGAACACCATGATCAGCCGCCAGCCCGACGGCATCGTGATGATGGGCCTCGTGCAATCCGAGAGGGCGCGCGAGCGGCTGCGCCGCTCGGGCATTCCCGTGATCGAGACATGGGACCTGAGTGACCGCCCCGTCGATACGGTGATCGGCTTTTCCCATCTCAAGGTGGGCAGCGCCGTGGCGGGCTATTTTTTGGCGAAGGGGTGGCAGCGCATCGGCATCGCCACCGGCAGCGACCACCGGGCCCTGCTGCGGCGCGAAGGCTTCGTGGCCGCCATGGGGCGCGAGATTCCCACGGCGGTGGTGCCCGCGCCGAGCAGCCTGGCGCTGGGCCGCAGCGCGCTGGCGGAACTGCTGGACAAGCAGCCCGGGCTGCAGGCCGTGGCCTGCAGCTCCGACACGCTGGCGCACGGCGTGCTGGTGGAGGCCAGGGCGCGCGGCCTGCGCGTGCCCGGCGACCTGGCGGTGTTCGGCTTCGGCAATGCGGAGTTCAGCGCCCACGTGGAGCCATCGATCACCACCGTGCACGTCGACGGCCCCGAGATCGGCCGGCTGGCGGCCCGCATGATCATGGACCGGCGCCAGGGCCTGCCGCCCGAGCGCAATATCCTGGACCTGGGCTTCCAGTTGATCGAGCGAGGTTCCACCGGCGCGGCGGACTGAACCGCCGGCCCGCTGTGCCGTCGTCGCGCCGGGTCAGCCTGCCGAGGGAACGGCCGCCTGCTGCGGATAGAAGATGGGCTGGGCGGGATCGCGGTGCCAGTCATATTCGGCGGCGAGGGCCGCGGCCTCGGCCACCGCGCGGCCCGCGAGCCGGGCCACCAGGTGCCAGGCCATGTCGGTGCCTGCGGACACGCCCGCCGAGGTAACGTGGCGGCCCGCGTCCACCCAGCGCGAGGTGTTGTCCCAGAGCACCCTGGGCCCGAAGCCGGAGACCCACCCGAAAGCCTGGTGGTTGGTGGCGGCCGGCTGGCCGTCCAGCAGGCCGGCCTTTGCCAGCAGCGCCGCACCGGTGCAGACCGAGCTGAGCAGCGGTACGTGGCCGTCCATCGCGCGCAGCCAGTCGAGCAGGGCGGGCAGGCTGGCCTCGTCCTCCAGCAGCAGTTTCACGCCCTGGCCGCCGGGCACCATCAGCAGGTCCAACGGTTGCTCCAGCGCGTCGCCGCGGAACAGGTCGGGTGCCACGCGCGGGCCGTTGAAGCTCCGCACGGGCCCGGGGCCGAGGCCTGCCTTCGGGCCATGGCCCTCCGGCCTGCAGTCGTTGGAGATCAGCACGATCTCGAAGGGGCAGGGCCCGGGTGGCTGTGCGTAGGGCGTACCGATGAAGCGGGCGATGGAGAACGCTTCGATGAAGCCCCACACATCGAGCGGTTCGAAGTCCGGAAACACCAGGATGCCGATGCGTTGCGTGCGCGGGAAGAGCGTGTCGGTGGCCATGGAGAAAATGCCTTGTGGAGGTGCGCTGGGCGCAGTGGAAGGGGATGCCTGCACGGAGGCTCCCGGGCGGGGGCTGGTCCGGTCCGTGCAGCGGCTGGGCAGGAATCGGGTTGCGGGCGGGGCCTGCGCGTCAGGGGCGGCGGAACGGCATCCGCTCGGTGCCGAACTCGGCCCGCGCGGCAGGTGGCCGGGGCCCGCGACAGAATCGGTTCGCTTCTTTTCTGTCGCTCTGGATCCGCCCGCGCGGCTTCAGTGGTGGTGGCCCTTGCTGGCGCCGCCTGCGCCGTCGGGCAGGGCCACGCGCACGAGCTGCATCATTCCCTGGTCCTCGTGGTCGAGGATGTGGCAGTGCAGCACGTAGTCACCGATATAGCGCTGGTAGCGCGTGCGCACGATGAGCGTGTACTTGCCGTCCAGATTCTTGTCGTTCTTGCTGTTCTTCACCCAGAGCGTGTCCTTCCAGACGCCCTTGAGCCCGGGGTACTGCGGGTCGGCCGTGTTGTCCGAGGGATCGATGTCGGTGGCCCCGGGCAATGAAACATCCTTGCCGTTCGGATCCAGGATGCGTACCACCTGGAACGGATTGACGTGGATGTGGAACGGATGGCTCACGAAGTCCGATTGCAGAGTCCACTCGTCCACGCCGCCCAGGGTCAGCACGCGGTCGATGCGGCCGGGCTCGAAAGGCCGGCCGTTCACCTGGAACTGGATCGGCTGCTGGCTCAGGTCGATGTTGAAGGCCAGCACCTGGGTGCCCGTGACCTCGCTGTCCTCGACGGTGGGGTGCGGCACGAAGCGGGTGAGCTTGAGGCCATTGCGCAGGTCGGCAGCCACCTGCGACCGCACGTCCGCAGGCATGTTGGTGGCCGCCGCGGCCGCCAGTTCCTGGGCGAGGTAGGCGGAGATGTCCTGCGGCACGGGGCCTCCGGGCGCGACGCCCTTGACCGTGGCGAGCAACTGGCGCGACGGGGCGCGCTGGCCCACGTTGGCGGACGCCGGCGCCGCGGCATTGATCACGCAGTAGTCGCCCGCCTCCGGGAAGACCATGAGCGTGTCCCAGCGGTAGCCGGGCTGGTAGACGGTCTGCTTCGACGGCATGGCCGTCGCGGTCGTCAGGCCGTCCGCGGCGACCAGATGCTGGGGCAGCGGGGCGCCCGTGCAGTTCTGCGCGATGTAGGCGTCCTGGTCCTCGGGTTTGAGGCCCTCGGCGGTGGGCGCGCCGGTGCGCATCTTGCGGAACTGCAGGTTGATGGTGTCGCGCACGCCGCCGTGGATCGCGCGCCACCGCTCGATCTGGCCGGCCCGCGCGTTGCGGAACACGGGCAGCACCTCGCCGTTGATGCTGGTGTAGCGCCCGGACTTTTCCCAGGTGCGCGGACCGAACTGGTCCACGTCGTTCGGGCTGACCGCCGCGTAGTGCTCGATGCCGCCCACGTCGCCCGGGTCGCACCGGTAGGTGCCGTCCGGGTTGAGCTTGATGTTGTTGTTCTTGTCGCGGCAGGCGTACTGGATCTGCTGGAAAACCAGCACCCGCTCCTGGAACGATTGCCGCGCCGTGGAGCGCAGCAGCGTGTCCAGGTCGCCGTTCTTGTCGGGGGTGGGAGGGCGGTTGCCGCGGATGACGAGCGCGCCCGCCATGCCGCTGGCCACCTGCAGTGCCGTCGATCCGTGCCGGTGGGTGTGGTACCAGTAGGTGCCCGAGGGGTGGTCGGACGGGATATTGTACTCGTACTCGAAGCTCACGCCCGGGTTGATGGAGATGAGCACGTTGTCGCCGTTGCCGGCCGGGTTCACCCACAGCCCATGGGTGTGCAGGTTGGTGCCGTTGAAGCAGTGCGGCGTGTTGACGCCTGCGGGCGCCTGGATGCAGCCGGGGTCGGGGGGCAGCTGGTTGTTGAGCCGCATGCGGATGGTGTCCCCGGGCCGCACTTCCAGCATGGGAGAGACGAACGGCGTCTTGGGGTTCACGCGCGAGCCCTGGTAGCTGCGCAGCCGGACCTTGTCGTTGCGCTGCGTGGCCGGGTTCCAGAGCGTGCCGTCGGTGTAGACCACGTTCAGGTCAAGCGATGCCTCGTGCGAAGGCGACAGCGACGCCGGGCCCAGGACGTTGGAGAACTGCCTGAGGCGCAGCGTCTGGGTGCCGGGGCCGCCGGCCGCCTCCTGCAGCAGCACGGGCGGCGGGGCCTTGCGCCGGAGTTCCAGTAGCGGGGGGTTGTCGACTTCTCTGGCGTTGTCCGCCTGGGCGCGCGCGGGCGGTGCGGTGGTGCCGGCAAAGACTGCGGCGATGGCGACGGCGAGCGACGGCAGCGCCGCCCAGGTGCTGCGGAGCACGGGTTGCATGGATTCCTCCCTCAATGTAAGCGGTGTCTTGCGCCGGGCCTTCTGGGGGCCCTGTCGCGCGGCGAGAGTATGGATGAGCCGCGCCCATCCGGTCAACGGTGCCCGTCAGCGTTCGCGCGGCACCCGGCCCATCAGGTAGAACTCGGGGTTGGGTTGCATGCCCGCGAAACTCGCCATGCGGTTGGAGAGCCCGAAGAACGCCGTGATGGCCGCGATGTCCCAGATGTCCTCGTCGTCGAAGCCGTGCGCGTGCAGTGCGGTGAAGTCGGCGTCGTCGATCTCGTGCGAGCGCTGGCAGACCTTCATCGCGAAGTCCAGCATGGCGCGCTGGCGCGGGCTGATGTCGGCCTTGCGGTGGTTCACGGCCACCTGGTCGGCCACGAAGGGCTTCTTTTCGTAGATGCGCAGGATCGCGCCGTGCGCCACCACGCAGTAGAGGCACTGGTTGGCCGCGCTAGTGGCGGTCACGATCATCTCGCGCTCGCCCTTGGTGAGCGAGCCTTCCTCTTTGAGCATGAGCGCGTCGTGGTAGGCGAAGAAGGCGCGCCATTCGGCGGGGCGGCGCGCGAACGCGACGAAGACGTTGGGCACGAAGCCGGCCTTTTCCTGCACTTCGAGGATGCGGGCCTGGATGTCTTCGGGCAGCGTGTGGATTTCGGGGAGGGGGTAGCGGCTCACGGGCGTCGTCTCCTGTCGTCGTTGGAATGTGCGGTGCCGGAAAAACGGTATCACGGATGCCAGTGGCTCGCGCGCGTGGCCAGCGGGGCCGGTGCGGCAGCGCTGCCCGCGAGGGCATACGATAGCTGGGTGGCTGCCGAGACCACGGTCTGCGCCAGGGACTCGAGCTTTTCCGGCGGCAGCCGCGAGGCGGGCCCCGAGATGCACACCGAGCCAAGCAGCCGCCAGTGCAGCCCGAACACGGGGGCGGACACGGTGGCCACGCCCTGTTCGCGCTCGCCGATGGACCAGTGGTAGCCGCGCTGGCGGATCTGCTCGTAGTCCGCGCCGGGCGCGCCCGAGAACGCGAGGATCACCCGGCCCGGGGAGCCCTTGTCCAGCGGCAGCCCTTCGCCCATCCGCGCGTGGTGGCGCAGCGCCTGCGGGCCCTCCACGCGCACGAGGCAGGTGCGGACGTCTCCTTCGCGCACGTAGAACGCAGCGCTCTCGCCGCTGGCCTGGGTGAGCGCGCGCAGGGCAGGCTCCAGCACGTTCTGCACGTCGAAGCCTGCCTGGTAGCGCGCACCCAGCCAGCCGGCAGCGGGCCCCAGCCGCCAGTCGCCGTCCTCCCGCTGCACCAGGTAGCCCGACTGCGCCAGCGTGCGCGCCAGCCGCAGCACGGTGGTCTTGTGCAGCGCGCAGCGGCGGCTCAACTCGGCCAGCGACAGGTGCGATTCGCCCAGTGCAAAGGCGGCAAGCACCTGCAGGGCGCGCGTGACGGCGGCCACGCCGCCATCCCGCCCCGCGGCCGGCGGGTCGGGGGGCTCCGCCGGTTGCGGGGCGGATCGGCCGGGCGCACCCACAGCAGGGCCGGAGGGGCGCGGGGACGGCTTCGCGGGCGAAGGGCGACGGTTGCTCATGGTGGTATGCGTTGCGTTGTGCGAAACGGCATTGTATGGAGCGAAACGTTTTTCTACAGTGCGTTCCAAGCCGGGCGGCAGCCGCGGCAGCAAGAACACAACGACGGAGACAACGACATGCCTTTTCTGACGCACCCGCGTTCCGCCCTCCCGCGCCTCGGCGCGCTGCTGATCGGCTGCGTGGCCGCAGCCACCTTTGCCACCGGCGCCGCCGCGCAGGCCGCATGGCCCGCCAAGCCGATCCGGCTCATCGTGCCCTTCCCGCCGGGCGGCGGCACCGACATGATCGCGCGCACCGTGGCGCAGAAGCTGGCCGACCAGAACCGCTGGAACGTGGTGGTGGACAACCGCCCCGGCGCCGGCGGCAACCTGGGTGTGGACGCGGCTGCGAAGTCGGCGCCCGACGGCTACACCCTCGTGATGGGCCAGACGAGCAACCTCGCGATCAACCCGTCGCTCTATGCCAAGCTTCCGTACGACCCGCTGAAGGACCTCGTGCCCGTGGCGCTGGTGTCCTCGGCGCCGATCGTGATGGCCGCGCCCGCCAACTCGCCCTACAAGACCTTCGCCGACGTGGTGGCCGCCGCCAAGGCCAGGCCCGACGGCATCACGCTGGGTTATTCCGGCAACGGCACGGTGGCCCACCTGGCGGGCGAGCTGGCAGAAAACGCCGCCGGCATCAAGCTGCGCCACGTGCCCTACAAGGGCGCATCGCAGGCGATGACCGACCTGGTGGGCGGCCAGATCGATCTCTACATGTCGGCCGTGCCGACGCTGCTGGGCCAGGTGCGCAACGGCAAGCTGCGCGCGGTCATGATCACCTCGCTCAAGCGTTCCGACCAGCTGCCGCAGACGCCCACGCTGGCGGAGTCCGGCTACAAGGATTTCGAGGCGGCTTCGTGGTTCGGCGTGCTGGCCCCTGCGGGCACGCCGGCACCCATCGTGCAGCAGCTCAACAAGGCCATCAACCAGGCGCTGGCCCAGCCCGACGTGGCCGAGAAGCTGCGCTCGGAGGGAGGCGACGTGCTGGGCGGAACGCCCGAGAAGTTCAGCGCGCTGCTGAAGGCCGAAGTGCCCCGCTGGGCCAAGATCGTCAAGGACTCCGGCGCCAGCCTGGACTGACGGCGATTCCCTGGCATTTCCCGCCATTCCCCGGCATTCCTTCGCTGCCTTCCGATGACGTCCGCCCTGCAACGCGACAGCTCCGCCACGCCCGTGCGCTTTTCGGCCGGCACCGCCGCGCCGCGCACGCCGTTGCCGGCGGGGGCCTGCGACTGCCACGTGCATGTCTATGACGGCCGCTTCCCGGCTGCGCAGGGCGCCCGGCTGCGGCCGCCCGATGCCTCGGCGCAGGATCTGCGCGCGCTGCAGCGGCGCATCGGCACCGCGCGCACGGTGCTGGTCACGCCGTCCACCTACGGCACCGACAACCGGTGCATGCTCGAAGGGCTGGCCGCGCTTGGCGCCGAGGCGCGTGGCGTGGCGGTGATCGACGGCAGCGAGGGCGATGCCGAACTGCAGCGCCTGCACGCGGCCGGGGTGCGCGGCGTGCGGCTGAACCTCTCGCTCGGCGTCTCGGGCACGGCGCAGTCGCTGGCCCCGCTGGCCGAACGCATCGCGCCGCTCGGCTGGCACCTGCAGTTGCTGATGGCCCCGGACCTGCTGGCCGCCCAGGCCGCCGTGCTGCGCGCGCTGCCGGTGCCGCTGGTGTTCGACCATTTCGGCCGCATCCCGCCTGCGCTCGCGGGGCGCCACCCGGCCCATGCCGTGCTGCTCGGCCTGCTGGAGCGCGGGCAGGCGTGGATCAAGCTGTCCGGTGGCTACATCGTGAGCGATCGCCACTCCACCGAAGACCCGGCACTCGACGCACTGGCCGCCAGTTACCTGCGCTGCGCACCCGGGCGCGTGCTGTGGGGCAGCGACTGGCCCCACGCCACGGCCACGGCCGGCGCGCAACCCCTTCCTGACGACGCGCGGCAGGTGGACCGCCTCGCCGACTGGGCCGATGCCGCGGGCGGCGCCGCGACGCTGCGGCGCGTGCTGGTGGACAACCCGGCCGCGCTCTACGGCTTCGAGACCCTTTCCTGAACCCCCTTCATCGAGAGACGAGACAAGACCATGGCTGCACCTGCCGCTTCTCCTTCTGCTTCCTCGCTTTCCCGCCGCGGGCTGATCGCCGCTGCCGGCGCCGCGCTGCTGGGCACGGTGCTCGCCGCGCCGGCCATGGCCCAGGGCGACTGGCCCGCCGGCAAGGTCATCACCTGGGTGGTGCCGTACCCGCCGGGCGGCAGCACCGACGTGCTGGGCCGAAACGTCGCGCAGCGCGTGGGCGCGGCGCTGGGCACCACGGTGATCGTGGACAACAAGGCCGGTGCCACGGGCACCATCGGTGCGGCCTTCGTGGCCAAGGCCGCGCCGGACGGCACCACGCTGCTGGGCACGTCCATCGGCCCGCAGGCGATCGCGCCGCACCTCATGGGTAAGCTGCCGTACGACCCCATCGGGGGCTTCGAGCCGGTGGCCATCCTCGGCACGATCCCGCACATCCTGGTCGTGGGCGCCCACCAGCCCTTCACGGCGGTGGCCGACCTGCTGGCGGCCGCCAAGGCCGATCCGGGCAAGCTGGCCTTCGCCTCGGGCGGCAGCGGCACGATCCTGCAGATGCAGGGCGAGCTGCTGCAGCAGAAGACCGGCGCGCGGTTCATCCACATCCCCTACAAGGGCGACACCCCGGCGCTGCAGGACACGTTGGCCGGGCAGGTGCAGTTCATGTTCGCGCCCGCCGCCGCCGCGCTGCCGCACGTGCAGTCCGGCAAGCTGCGCGCGCTGGCCGTCACCTCCGCGCAGCGATTGAATGCGCTGCCCGCGGTGCCCACGATGGGGGAGGCAGGCGTGGCCGATTTCGTGGTCGAGCAGTGGCAGGCGGTCTTCGCGCCCGCCAGGACGCCAGCGCCTGTCGTGAAGCGGCTGAACCAGGAGATCAATCAGGCGCTGAAGGACCCGGCCGTGGCCGCGCTGGCCGACAAGCTCGGCATCACGCTGGTGGGCGGCACGCCCCGGCAACTGGGCGACCTGCAGAAGGCCGATTCCGCCAAGTGGGCCCGGGTCATCCAGGCCGGAAACATCAAGGCCGATTGAAGGCCGCGCCCACCTCTCTTTCCCGCATTCCAGAGATCCCGCTTTTTCACCGCAACGCAACGCACCACCATGATCGCACTTCCCGAAATCATCCGTGACATCGAGCGCGTGAGCGCCGACGTCGTCGCCCGGGCCGCCACCTTCCAGGCCGCCATCCTCGCCGACGTGGCCGGCCGCCGCGGCACCCTGCATGGCCGGGTCTCGCCCGTGCACCAGAGCATGAAGGTGGCGGGACCGGCCTTCACCGTCGAAGTGCGCCCCGGCGACAACCTCATGATCCACGCCGCCATCGCGCTCGCCCAGCCGGGCGACGTGCTGGTGATCGACGGCAAGGGCGACCAGACCGCGGCGCTCATGGGCACGCTGATGCTGAGCGCCTGCAAGAAGCGCGGGTTGGCCGGCGTGGTGGTGGATGCCGCCATCCGCGACAAGCTGGAGATCCTGGAGCTGGACTTTCCCGTGTTCAGCGCCGGCTTCAATCCTGCCGGGCCCACCAAGTACGTGCCCGGCCGCATCAACCATCCGATCTCTGCCGGTGGCGCCGTGGTGAATCCGGGCGACCTGGTGGTGGGCGATGCCGACGGCGTGGTGGTGATCGAGCGCGCCAAGGCCCCCGCCATGATGGCCCTGGCCGACAAGAAGGTGGCCGACGAGGCCGCCCGCATCGAGGCCATCGCCCGCGGCGACACGGCATCGAAGTGGCTGCCCGCCGCGCTGCGCGCCGCCGGCGTGCTGAAGGAAGGAGCGTCGCTGTGAGCGCCCGCGCCATCATCATCACCGGTGCCGACCTGGCCCGGCAGGCCCTGGACTTGCTCCAGGGTTTCGAGATCGTCTACGCCGGCAAGACGCCCACCGAGCAAGACCTCGTGGCCCTGTGCCGCCAGCACGACCCGGTGGCCATCATCGTGCGCTACGGCAAGGTGGGCGCGGCCGTGATGGACGCGGCGCCGTCGCTCCGGGTGATCTCCAAGCACGGCAGCGGCACCGACACCATCGACAAGGTGGCCGCGAAGGCACGCGGCATCGAGGTGGTGGCCGCCGTGGGCGCCAACGCCGCGGCGGTGGCAGAGCAGGCGCTGGCGCTGCTGCTGGCCTGCGCCAAGTCGGTGGTGGAGCTGGACGCGCGCATGCACGCTGGCCACTGGGACAAGGCTACGCACAAGAGCCTGGAGCTGGGCGGGCGCACCGTGGGGCTGGTGGGCCTGGGCGCCATCGGCCTGCGCTTCGCGAAGATGGCCGATGCGCTCGGCATGCGCGTGATCGGCTTCGATCCGTTCGCCAAGAACCTGCCGGACCATGTGCAACGCGTGGACCTCGCCACGATCTGGCGCGAATCGGACGCGATCTCGCTGCACTGTCCGCTCACCGACGAGAACCGCGGCATGCTGAACGCCGGCACGCTGGCGCAGTGCAAGCACGGTGTGATCGTGGTCAACACGGCGCGCGGCGGGCTGATCGACGAAGCCGCGCTGCTGGCGGCCGTGCGCTCGGGCCAGGTGATGGCCGCGGGCCTGGACAGCTTCGCCGCGGAGCCCATGGTGGCCGGCCACCCGTTCCAGGGCGAGAAGGGCTTCATCCTGAGCCCCCACATCGGCGGCGTGACGGGCGATGCCTACGTGAACATGGGGGTGGGCGCGGCCCGGAACCTGCTCGACGTGCTCGGCCGCAGCCGCGCGGCGCTGCCCACGGCCTGAACCAGGCGCCGCAGGCGCCAGCCCCGGGGCCAGCGGAGGCAGCCCCGGTACGACAAAAAAAGGAGACACACTGAAATGTTCAAGCCATATCGCCTCCATGCCGCCGGAAAATGGACCTCGATAGCTATTGTTTTAATAGCAAATGGCACGGCTTTCGCCCAGGCGGACGGCTATCCCGCCCGGCCCGTGCGGCTGGTGGTGGGCTTTGCCGCGGGCGGGCCGACCGACGTGGTGGCCCGCGCATTCGCGGAGCAGGCCAGCCGCACGCTCGGCCAGCCCTTCGTGGTGGACAACAAGCCGGGCGCCAACACCATCCTGGCGGCGCAGGCCGTGGCCGGCGCACCGGCCGATGGCTACACGCTGCTGTTCGGCGCCACCAACCACACGATGATCCCGGCGCTCTACAGCACGCGCGTGAAGTTCGATGCCGTCCGATCCTTCCTGCCGCTGTGCACCGTGGCCACCAGCCCGACGGTGCTGGTCGTGGGGCCGTCGTTGCCCGTGCGCTCGCTGCCCGAATTCCTGGACCGGGTGCGCCAGGCGCCGGGGCGCATCACCGCCGGGTCGGCCGGGGTGGGCAGCTCGGGCCATTTCGCCACCGAAATGTTCGCGCGGGCCAACGGGCTGCGCCTCAACCACGTGCCCTACAAGGGGGCCGCGCCCGTGGTCACCGACCTGATGGGCGGGCAGGTGGACAGCTCCTTCGCCACGCTGGGCTCGGTGCTGCCGCAGGTGCAGGGCGGCAAGCTCACGGCGCTGGCCGTGGCGTCGCCGCAGCGCTCGGCGCTGCTGCCCGGCGTGCCCACCTTCGCGCAGGCCGGCGGCAAGGATTTCTCCGCCGATGCGTGGTACGGCGTGCTGGCCCCCGCGGGCACGCCGCCCGCCATCGTGCAGACGCTGGAGCGTGCCGCCACGGCGTTCGCGCGCAGCGAAGCCACCGCCGAAAAGCTGCGCGGACTGGGCATGGAGGCATCGCTGCGCTGCGGCGAGCCTTTCGTCCGGCAGGTCCGCGAAGAGACCGAGGCCCATACCCGCGTCGCGCGGGAACTCGGCCTGCAGGCCGACTGAGAGCGGCCCGCCCCGTATTCCCGAATCTTTTTTTCACGGAGACAAAAACCATGCGCACCCAGCCCTTCAAGACCTTCGTCCGCGGACTGCTGGCCGCCGCCTGCGTGCTGACCGCCGCCGCGGCGCACGCCGCGTTCCCCGAGCGCACGATCACCATCGTCGTGCCCTATGCGCCCGGCGGCGCGGCCGACGCGGTGGCCCGCGTGCTGGCGAGCCGCATGGGCACCAGGCTCGGCACCTCGGTGATCGTGGACAACAAGCCCGGTGCGAGCGGCACGATCGGTGCGGCCTTCGTGGCCAAGGCACCGGCGGACGGCTACACCATGCTCTACGACGCCACGCCGTATTCCATCAACCCGCACCTGTTCGCGAAGATGCCGTATGCGGCCGGCGCGCTGCAGCCGCTGTCGCTCGTGCTGCTGGCGCCCAACGTGCTGATCGTCAAGGCGGACTCGCCGTTCAAGACGGTGAACGACCTCGTGGCGCGCGCCAAGGCCCAGCCCGGCAGGATCAACTTCGCCTCGGGCGGCAGCGGCACGGTGCAGCGCCTGGCGTCGGAGCTGTTCCGCCAGCGCCTGCAGCTGGACATGGTGCACGTGCCCTACAAGAGCGGCGGCCCGGCGATCGCCGACGTCATGGGCGGGCAGGTGGACTTCATGTTCGGCACCATCGCGGCCACGTACCCGCTGGTGTCGGGCGGCAAGCTGCGGGCGCTGGCGATCTCCTCGCCCGAGCGTTCTGCGCGCCTGCCCGACGTGCCCACCGTAGCCGAGGCGGCGGTGCCCGGCTACGAGGCGTATGAATGGAACGGCGTGCTGCTGCCGGCCGGCACGCCCGCGTCCGTGGCGGCGCAGTTGCACAAGGCGCTGGCCGAAGTGCTGAACGAGGACGAGGTGAAGCAGCGCCTCTCCGACCTGGGTGCCCGGCCCATCGGGTCCACGCCGGCCGAGTTTGCCGAGTTCCTCAAGAAGGAGGACGCCAAGTGGGGCGCCGTGGTGCGCCAGGGCGGCATCCAGCTCGACTGACCGCGGCATGGCTCCCGATCCGATCCTGGCGCCGGTGCCGCATTCGGCGGGGGTGAACCGGCCGGTGCGCACGCTGCCTCCGCTGGCCTGCGACAGCCACATGCATGTTTTCGATGCGCGCTTCGCAGCGTCGCCGCACTGGCCGCGCACGCCGCCCGACGCGCCCGTGGCCGCCTACCGGCGGCTGCAGCAGCGCCTGGGCACCGCGCGCGCGGTCGTCGTCACGCCGTCCACCTACGGCACCGACAACGCCTGCACGCTCGATGCGCTGGACCAGCTGGGCGACGGCGCGCGCGGCGTGGCCGTGGTGGGCGAGGGTGCCACCGATGCCGAATTGGACCGCCTGCACGCCTGCCGCGTGCGGGGGCTGCGCGTGAACTTCGTTTCGCCGCAGTCGTGGGGTGAGACCACCCCGGCGATGCTGGCCACGCTGGCGCGCAAGGCGTCGCGGCTCGGCTGGCACATCCAGGTCTTCGCGCACCCGGAGCAGATCGTGGCGCTGGCGCCGCTGCTGCGCACGCTGCCGGTGCCGCTCGTGATCGACCACCTGGGCCGCATCGATCCGGCCGAAGGCACCTGCGGCCCCGCCTGGGGCGTGCTGCGCGGGCTGCTGGACGGCGGCAACACCTGGGTCAAGCTCTCGGGCGCCTACATGCGGTCCACCGTGCACGGCGCCGGCCGCCATGCCGACACGCTGCCGCTGGGCCGCGCGCTGGTGCAGGCCGCGCCCGAGCGGCTGGTGTGGGGCAGCGACTGGCCCCACACCACCGAGGCGCCGGGCACGGTGAACGATGCCGATCTGCTGGACCTGCTGCGCGATTGGGCCGGCTCGGACGCGGCGATGGATGGAATCCTCGTGCGCAATCCTGCGCTGCTCTACGGATTCGATGCGGACAGCCCCCCACCGGGAGCCGGCTGACGCGCCGCTCCTGCCTCCCTTCCCCCGAGAAAAGAAAGCCGATATCCCATGTTCCTGCTCGAAGCCCCGCAGATCCGCGCGCTGGAGCCGTTCACCTCCCTGCCCGAAGCCTTCCGCCGCCGCGAGCGCAGCGAGTGGGCCGACGCCAACCGCGGCGGCACGGTCACCGACTCTTTCCTGGAGGGGCCGGTGTTCGATGGCGCGGGCAACCTCTACGTCGCCGACATCCCTTGGGGCCGCATCTTCCGCATCGACCCGCAGGGCGCCTGGAGCCAGGTGGCCGAGTACGGCGGCGAGCCCAACGGCATGAAGTTCCTGAACGCCGGCACGCTGCTCATCACCGACTACAAGAACGGGCTGATGCAGCTCGACGTGGCGACGGGCGTGGTGACTCCTTACCTGGAGCGCCGCAACAGCGAGCGCTTCAAAGGGGTGAACGATCTGATCTTCGACGCCGAAGGCAACCTGTATTTCACCGACCAGGGGCAGAGCGGCCTGCACGACCCCAGCGGACGGCTTTACCGGCTGCGGCAGAACGGCCAGCTCGACCTGCTGCTGGACAACGTGCCCAGCCCCAACGGCGTGGCGCTCTCGCCCGACGGGCGCGTGCTGTACCTGGCCGCCACGCGCGGCAACTGCGTGTGGCGCGTGCCGCTGCTGCCGGACGGCAGCGTCGCCAAGGTGGGCCAGTTCTTCACCTCGTACGGCCCGAGCGGCCCCGACGGGCTGGCCGTGGACGACGAGGGCCGCGTGCTCGTGGCCAACCCGGGCCTGGGCGTGGTCTGGGTGCTGAACGGCCGTGCCGAGCCGGTGGAGGTGCTGCGCGGCGTGCCCGGCAGCTCCACCACCAACCTGGCCTTCGGCGGCCCGGGGCGGCGCGGGCTGTTCGTGACCGACTCCACGCACGGGCAGATCCTGCACGCCCCGATGTCCGCGGCGGGCCTGCCGATCCACCGCGCCGCGCAGCGCCCCTGAAGTGCGGGCGCCGGCCGCGCCTGTCGCCATCGCCGGGGCGGAGCTTCGGGTTTTTACCGAGCCGGAGGGCGCGCATGCATACACTTGACGCAACGCAAACGAAAGGTGACGCATGCACTTCGATATCGTGATCGTGGGGGGCGGGGCCGGCGGCCTGGAACTGGCGGCCCGGCTCGGGCGGGGGCTGGGCCAGCGCTTAGGCCGCGAACGCATCCTGCTGGTGGACCGCAGCCCCTTCCACATCTGGAAGCCCACGCTGCACGAAGTCGCGGCCGGCACGCTCGATGCGCACCAGGAGGGCCTGTCGTACACCGTGCTCGCGCGCCGCAACCATTTCAGCTATTCGATGGGCGAGCTGGCGGCGCTGGACGGCGCCCGCAGGATGATTACGCTGTCGGAGATCCGCGATGCCGAGGGCGAGACCATCGTGCCGCAGCGCGTGGTCAGCTTCACGCGGCTGGTGCTCGCGATCGGCAGCGGCTCCAATTCTTTCGGCACGCCGGGCATCGAGCATGCCTACCTGCTGGAGAACGTGCGCGATGCGCAGCGCTTCCATGCCGACTGGCTGGCCGCCTGCGCGCGCGCCGCGTTCTCCGAGAGCCGCTCGCTGGGCGTGGCCATCGTGGGGGGCGGCGCCACCGGGGTGGAGCTGTCGGCCGAGCTGTTGGAGGCCTATGCCGAGATCCAGGAGAGCCTGGGCAGCAGCCAGCGATTTCGCCTCGACATCACGCTCGTCGAAGGAGGCCCGCGCATCCTGGGCGGGCTGCCCGAGAAGATCTCCGCCCAGGCCGCGCTCGCCCTGCAGCGCAAGCAGGTGCAGATCCGCACGGGCACGCGCGTGACCGAAATCCGCCGCGGCGAACTCGTCACGCCCGCGGGCAACGTGCCGGCCGAGATGATCGTCTGGGCCGCCGGCATCAAGGCCGCCGACACCAACGGGCGCATGGGGCTGGCGGTGAACGGCCTCAACCAGTTCGTCGTGGACGACCGGCTGCGCACCTCCGTGCCGGGCATCTATGCCTTCGGCGATTGCGCCGCGTGCCCCTGGGTGGACGGCAAGCTGGTGCCGGCGCGTGCGCAGGCCGCGCACCAGCAGGCCGAATACCTGGCGCGCGTGCTCTCCGCGATGCTGCGCGAGCACGAGATCGACGAGCCCTTCGCGTACCGCGACTTCGGCTCGCTGGTCTCGCTGGGCGACAACAAGGGCGTGGGCAACCTCATGGGCGGCCTGGCAGGGCGCAACTTCTTCGTCGAGGGCCTGATCGCGAAGTGGATGTACATGTCGCTGCACCTGAACCACCACCGGGCCATCCTCGGCGTGGGCAAGACGGCGGTGCTGGCCCTGGCGCGGCTGCTGCAGCAGCGGGTGTCGGGGCGCCTCAAGCTGCACTGACACGCGAGGCGGCAGGGGCGCCGGGGCGGCGCCCGCCGCTCAGCGCGGGTTCACTTGGGCGTGTAGGTGATCCGCGTCACCTCGTACGTGGAAGGCTTGCCGTTGGAGGACGACGTGGCGATCTTCACGGTGCGCCCGCGGTAGGGGCCGTCGGCCACCACCCACAGCTGGAAATTGGACACGGCGTTGCCGAGGGAGCCCACGGAGGTTACGTCGTTGTTGAATTTGCAGACATTGAGCGCGCCCATCGGGGTCTGCAGCGTCTCGCGCCCGGTGTAGGTGAACTGGTCGGTCACGGCCTCCTTGAAGGACGAGGAGGCCGTTCCGTTCTTGGGCGTGACCGTGGTCTGGGTGCTGTGGTCGCGGTTCACGGTCTGCCCGGGCTGCATGTCCAGCGGCGTGGAGACCGGCGGATCGTAGACCTGGGTCAGCACCTGCGTGGAGGTGTCGGAGACCACGCCGTAGGCCAGTTCGCGGCCGTTCACCAGATCGCGGAATTCCCTGTTCTCGCCCACCGAACCGGTGGATCTGGGAATGAACATCACCGGCTTCGCGCCGGCGAAGTCCTGGCGGGCGCCGGTCGTCCGGGTGCTGACGGTGGCGAGGTCGGGCTGGCCCTCCATCTTCGTGATGCCTTCTTCGACCACCTCGGTGCCTTCGTTGTAGTCGGCGGCGTTGTAGCAGTCGGCCGAGCTGCCGGCCGCTGGTGCGGGCGAGGGGGCCGGGCTGGGCGCAGGAGAGGGCGCGGGCGATGGTGAAGGCGAGGGCGCCGGAGTGGGCGACGGTGCGGGCGCGGGTGACGGGGAGGGCGCGGGGGATGGGGTCGAGGGATTGCCCGGCGTAGCGACCGCATCGCCGCCGCCGCCCCCGCCACAGGCGGTCAGGGAGGCGGCCGCGAATGCGGCGAACGCGGCGAATGCGGCCGTGCGGAGAGAGTGTGGGTGGGTGGGCATGGGCAATGAACCTCAGAGACGAAGCCGCGAAAGGTATCTGCTGGCGCCCTGTGGCCGTAACCCCACCCAGGGAGCCCAGGTGCAAGCAAGTGTTAGCGTTTGCAGCGCCCCGTCCGCCTGCCAGCCGCCTGCCGTTCGTCTACCCGGCCATGAGCTTTTGCACCAGATCGGCCGCGGTCGATGCGGCGTACTTGCGCATCAGCCGGGCGCGGTAGATCTCCACCGTGCGGTGGCTGATGTCCAATGCGCGCCCGATCTCTTTGGACGTCAGCCCCTCCAGCAGGCGCGCGGCCACCTCGCGCTCGCGGCCCGTGAGTTCGGCCTTCACCGGCCGCTGCGAGCTGAGGTCCTCGAAACTCCAGATGCCCGACTCGTGCGGCGCCTCGCGGTTCAGTGCCCGGCCCGAGACGTGGCACCAGAACACCTCGCCGTTCGCGCGCTTCATGATGCGGTTGTCGGCATAGTGGCCGCGGGCGTTGAGGATGGGTTCCATGCGCTTGCCCAGGCGCTCGTACTCGTCCGCACTGGGATACAGAATCCGGAACGACTGGCCGATCAGCAGTTCGCGCGACGCGCCGAACATCTCGCAGACCTGGCGGTTGCAGTCCACCATAGTGCGGTTGCGCGACAGCACGAGGCCCACGGGGGCCATGTCGAAGGCGAGGCGGTAATCGATGTCCATGCTCGGGGCAACTCTCTACGAAAAACTACCTATGAAGGTACGTAGTATCGTAGAGCGCGCCAGGCGTCTGCGCGGTGGCCGGCCGGTGGGGCGCGAACGCCGTCACCGCCGGCTGCGATCATCAGAGAATTCGTGAACCTTCCAACTGAGGAGACGGGTGTGAACAAGATATTTCCTTCCGCGGCTGCGGCGCTCAAGGGCGTCGTGGCGGACGGCCAGATGCTGGCCGTGGGCGGCTTCGGCCTGTGCGGCATTCCCGAGGCGCTCATCGACGCGCTGCGCGATTCCGGTGCCAAGGGGCTCACGGTGATCTCCAACAACGCCGGGGTCGACGGCTTCGGGCTGGGCAAGCTGCTGGAGACGCGGCAGATCAAGAAGATGATCTCGTCCTACGTGGGCGAGAACAAGGAATTCGAGCGCCAGTACCTCGCGGGCGAGCTGGAACTGGAGTTCACGCCGCAGGGCACGCTGGCCGAGAAGCTGCGCGCCGGCGGCGCGGGCATCCCGGCCTTCTTCACCAAGACCGGCGTGGGCACCATGGTGGCCGAAGGCAAGGAATTGCGCGAGTTCGACGGCGAAACCTATGTGATGGAACGCTCGCTGGTGCCCGACGTGGCGCTGGTCAAGGCGCACCGCGCCGACAAGTCGGGCAATCTGCAGTTCCGACTCACGGCGCGCAACTTCAACCCCGCGGCTGCCACGGCCGGCAAGGTCTGCATCGTGGAGGTCGAGGAGATCGTCGAGACCGGCGAGATCGCCCCCGACGACGTCCACCTGCCGGGCATCTACGTGCACCGCATCGTGCACAACCCCACCCCCGAAAAGCGCATCGAGAAGCGCACCGTGAGCGCCGCGGCGCCCGTGGACCCCGTCGCTGCCAAGGTGGAGGCGCAGGCCGTCATCGCCCAGGCGGCCGCCAGCAGCGAAGTGCCCGTGCCCACGGTGCCCGCCAACAAACAACAAGGAGCCTGAGACATGCCCTGGACCCAAGACCAGATGGCCGCGCGTGCGGCACAGGAGCTGGAAGACGGCTTCTATGTGAACCTCGGCATCGGCATTCCCACGCTCGTGGCCAACCACACGGGCGACAAGGAGGTGTGGCTGCAGTCCGAGAACGGCATGCTGGGCATCGGCGCCTTCCCGACCGAAGACGCGGTGGACGCCGACCTCATCAACGCCGGCAAGCAGACGGTGACCACGATCCCGGGCTCGTCCATCTTCGGCAGCGACCAGTCGTTCGCGATGATCCGCGGCGGCAAGATCAACCTGTCGATCCTCGGCGCCATGCAGGTGAGCGAGAAGGGCGATCTCGCCAACTGGATGATCCCCGGCAAGATGGTCAAGGGCATGGGCGGCGCCATGGACCTCGTGGCCGGCGTCAAGCGCGTGATCGTGCTCATGGAGCACGTGGCCCGCAAGAAGGACGGCACCGAGGACCTGAAGATCCTGCCCGAGTGCACGCTGCCGCTGACGGGCGTGGCCGTGGTGGACCGCATCATCACGGACCTCGCCGTGCTGGACGTGACGCCCGGCGGCCTCAAGGTGGTCGAGCTGGCGCCCGGAGTGAGCTTCGAGGACCTGCAGGCCAAGACCGGCGTCCAGTTGCTGCCGGCCTGACGCGTGCCGGGCGCTGGCGGGGCCCCACCGCTCCGCCGCGCCCGGGCCGTTCCGGCCGCCGGCAGGGGCCGCATGCGGGCTGGGGAAAATACGTAAATGTCACCACAAGTAACGGACGGGCTGCTATGCTGCCCGCACAATGCGGTGGCCGCGCTGGAATGCCGCGTCCGGCCCTGCTTCCGCACCGCTTCATAGAGAAGGATCCGCCATGCTGTCCACCCCCTCCGCCGCCCACCACCGCTCGGGTGGCAACGCCGCCGCCGCCAACCCGCCCGCAGAGTATCTGACCTTCCGCCTGGGCCAGGAGGAATACGGCATCGACATCCTGCGCGTGCAGGAAATCCGCTCCTACGAGCAGCCCACGCGCATGGCCCACGCGCCCGACTTCATCAAGGGCGTGATCGACCTGCGCGGCGTGATCGTCCCCATCGTCGACCTGCGCCTGAAGCTGCATTGCGCCAGCGCCGAGTACACCGATTTCACCGTGGTCATCATCCTGAACGTGGGGGGCACGGTCCTCGGCGCGGTCGTGGATGCCGTGGCCGACGTGGTGGAACTCTCCCGCGATGCGATCCGCCCCGCGCCGCAGTTCCAGGGCCAGGTGGATTCCGCCTTCGTCACCGGCATCGCCACGTTGGGCGAGCGCATGCTCATCGTGATGGACATCGAATCGCTGCTGAGCAGCTCCGAAATGGGCCTGGTGCGTTCGGTCGCCACCCCCTGACGCGCCACCGCGCCGTCGGCATCCACGGGCCCGCAAGGGCCCGTTTGCTATTGAAAAGATAGCAAACTATTGAATGGATCCGCCGGCATGGAGCATCAAACGCCCGAAGTCCGGCAGTGCGGGCTGCCGGCGGTGCGTCACTCGACCACGATGCCGGCCCGGTGCGCGAGCGCCCGGTAGCGGCCGATCTCCGCATCCATCTGCTGGCGGAAGGCGGCCGCACCGATGGCGGCGGGCTCCATGCCCTGGGCGCGCAGTTGCGCCTGCAGCGCCGGGTCGGCGAGGGCGGCCTCCACCTCGCGCGCGAGCCGGGCGATGACGGGCTGCGGCGTGCGGGCCGGCGCGGCAAAGCCGTACCAGGCGTCGAAGGTGGCATCCGGCCAGCGCAGCTCGGCCATGGTGGGCACCTCGGGCAGCAGGCTCGAACGCGACGCGCCCACGATGGCCAGCGCGCGCAGCTTGCCCGACCGGACATGCGGCGCCACCGCGGCCACCGTGTCGATGCCCAGCTCGATCTCGCCGCCGATCACCGCCAGGGTGCTCTGGCTGCTGCCCTTGTACGGCACGTCCTGCAGCTTCACGCCCGTGGCCAGCGCGAACAGCTCCCCCGCGAGGTGCGGACCCGAGCCGGGGCCGAACGTGGCGTAGCGGACGCCGCCGGGCTGTGCCTTGGCGGCCTGCACCACGTCGGCCACCGACCGCCAGGGCTGCTCCGCCCGCACCACCAGCACGAGCGGCGTGCGCGCCACGATCAGGATGGGTGCCAGATCGCGCACCGGGTCGTAGGGCATGCGGCTGCGCAGCGCCGGATTCACCGTGTAGCTGGTGGAGCCCGACAGCAGCAGCGTGTAGCCGTCCGGCGCCGCCTTGGCGACGGCGTCGGTGCCGATCACGGTCGAGGCGCCGGGGCGGTTGTCGATCACCACGGGCTGGCGGAGGCGGTCCCCCAGGCGCTGCCCGAGGGCCCGCGCGACCAGGTCGGTGCCGCCCCCGGGCGGGAACGGCACGATCAGCCGCACCGGCCTGGCGGGCCAGGCGTCCTCGGCGCGGGCGTTGCCCGCACCGGCCGCTGCGGCCGCGGCAGCGCCGAGCACGAGAAGCGAGAACGCGCGGCGGCGCAGCGGTGCGGGCAGGGGGGAGTGGGGGCAGCGGTCGGTGTCCATGGCAGCGGGGTGGGTGAGGGATCGATCGGAGAAGGTCGGTGGAGGCAATGCTGGTGTGGCCCGCTCAGGCCACCGCCGGTTCCTGGCGTTCGGTGCGTGCGCTCTTGCGGGCCCAGGGGGGCGGCGCGTCGCCTCCGGATTCGCCCAGGTCCCAGTACAGGCCCGCCATGATGCCCAGGCCTTCGCGCGCCACCGATCCGAGCAGGTGCTCGTTGGGCGCGTGCTGCGCGCAGGCCGGGTAGGAGTGGGGCACCCACAGCGTGGGCAGGCCCAGCAGATCGGCGAACACGTCGTTGGGCAGCGAGCCTGCGAGGTTGGGCAGCACGTCGGGCGCCTGGCCGCTGCTGCGCTCGATGGAAGCGCGCGCCCAGTCCACCCACGGGTGGTCCGGGTCGAGCCGCGTGGCGGCCCCCGCGAGGGTGACGCCCACCTCCACGTCGGGGAAGCCCTGCGCATCCAGGTGGGCGCGCACGGTGGATTCGAGCGCCTGCCAGGGTGTGCCCACCACGAAGCGCAACTGGCAATGCGCCACCGCTTCGCCGGGAATCGCGTTCACCGGGCGCTGTGGCTGGCCGGCACCCAGGGCCAGCACCTCCAGCGTGTTCCAGCCCATCAGCCGCTCGGCGGCGGACAGCCCGGGCTCGCCCCATCCGGCCGACAGGGCCGGGTCGTTCGCGCCGCCCCCGATGGAGATCGAGGCCAGCGCCTGCCGGACGGCCGGCGAGACCGGCGGCGGGCGCAGCCCCTCGACGGTGATGCGCCCGCGCGCATCCACCAGCGAGCCGACCGCGTGGCACAGCCGCGTGGCGGGGTTGGCCAGCACGCCGCCCCAGTTGCCCGAGTGGTAGGCGCGTGGCCGCTCGCGCAGGCGCAGCGTGAAATTGACCGCCCCCCGAGATCCCAGGAACAGCGTGGGACGGCCGGCGCTCACGCGCGGGCCGTCGCTGGCGAGGAACAGGTCGGCACGCAGCGCCTCCTGGTGCTCCGCGCAGACGGCATGCAGCCCGGGGGAAGCGGCCTCTTCGCCCATCTCGATCAGCCAGGTCATGTTGTAGCCCAGCCGGCCCTCGCGGGCTTCCAGCACCGCGGCCAGCGCGCCCAGGTTGATGCTGTGCTGCCCCTTGTTGTCGGCCGTGCCCCGGCCGTAGAGCCGGTCGCCGCGCGAGCGCAGCGACCACGGGCCCAGGCCCTCGTCCCACAGCGCATCCTGGCCGCTGGTGACGTCGCCGTGGCCATAGGCCAGCACCGTGGGCAACGCCGGGTCCTCCACGCGCCGCGCGATCAGGAACGGCCCGGCATGCGGCTGCGGATTGGGCACCACCGTGCCCTGGAATCCCAGCGCGGACAGGCGCGGCATCAGCTCCTCGTGCAGGTAGGCCGCCAGCGACGGAGGCGCCTGCCCCATGTCGCTTTCGGTGCGCAGCGCCACGCGCCGCTGCAGGTCGGAGAAGAAGCGGCCGTCGTCGAAATAGGCGTGGGCCAGCGCGATGGCATCAGGGCGGTGCATGGTGTGTCCTTTCACGGTTGCGTTGCAAGTAAAAGGCCATCTCGCCATTGCCGGAAGTGCCGATTTGGCATCTGCGCATTGCCTTTTGGGCAACGCATGCGAGGATATCTGCTTCACAGCGCGCACCTGTTCCCGGTGCCGCGGCCTTTTCCTCCCCCACCGCACCCGCCATGGCCCAGCCTTTTCTGCACAGCACCCCGGTGCGCTATTTCCTGGAAGTGGCCGGCAGCGGATCGGTCAACCAGGCCGCCGCGCGGCTTTTCGTGGCGCCCTCGGCGGTGAGCCGCCAGATCGCCAAGCTGGAGGACAGCTTCGGCACGGCGCTGTTCGAGCGGCAGGCGCGGGGCATGGCCCTCACGGCGGCGGGCCAGCGGCTCGCGGCGCACCTGCGGCACGCGGTGCTGGACGCCGAGCAGATGCTCGACCAGGTGCGCCAGCTCGGACAGGAAACCTCCGCGCGGGTCCGCGTGTGCTGCACGGAGGGCTTCGCCGCCGACTTCATGCCGGCCTTCATGCGGGATTTCTGGCGCGTCCAACCGGACAGCCGGGTCGAGCTGATGGTGGGTGCGCCGGATGCGGTGAGCCAGTGGCTGCTGCGCGGCGAGGCCGACATCGGCCTCAAATACGCCGTGGCGCCGGAGCCGGGCCTGCGCGTGGAGCATTCCGCGCGTGCCCCGATCCTGGCCGTCATGGCGCCCGACCACCCGCTGGCCGCCGCGGAACGCGTGGCGCTGGCGGAGGTGGCCCGGCATCCGTTGCTGGTCGGCAGCCCGGGCATGACATCGCGGCAATTGTTCGATCTGGCCTGCAATGCCCAGGGGCTGCGCTACCACCCGGTGTTCGTGAGCAATTTCTCGTCGGTGATGCTGCCGCTGCTGCGCAGCCCGCAGATCCTGCTGTCCGGGCTGCTCACCGTCGTGCACCGCGTGCGCGAGGGCACGGTGGTGGCCCGGCCCTTCGCCGAAGCCACCGTGCTCAGGCAGCGCCGGCTGCAGATCCTGTCGCTCGAAGGCCGGACGCTGTCCGCGCCGTTGCGCGCCTGCGTCGATGCCCTGGAGCGGGCCATCGCGGAGGCCGGCGGGCACGGCTGAAAGGCGCGGCGGCGAGTTACTCCGGTGCCGCAGGGCCGCCCGGTGCGCGGAACGGGCTGTGCTCGCCCAGTTCGCGCAGGTAGCCGTCCACGCCGCGCCCCTCGCGCTGCAGGAAATCGTCCACGGCCGCGGCGAACCCCGGGTGGGCCAGCCAGTGCGCGCTGGTGGTGGCCACGGGCATCAGCGCGCGGGCCATCTTGTGCTCGCCCTGGGCTCCGCCCTCGAAGCGGCGCACGCCGTGCGCGATGCACCAGGCCAGCGGCTGGTAGTAGCAAGCCTCGAAATGCAGGCAGTCCACACGCTCCAGCGCCCCCCAGTAGCGCCCGTAGGCCACGGCTCCCGCGGGGCCGTCGCGGCCGAGCGCGATGAGGCTGCTGGCGATCGGCGCGCCCTCGCGCTCCGCGATGAACAGCAGCCAGGCCTCGGGCATGTCCTGCGCCATGCGGTGGAAGAAATCGCGTGTGAGGTAGGGCGGGTTGCCGTGCTCCCAGTAGGTGCGCTCGTAGCAGCGGTAGAAGAAATCCCAGTCCTGCGCCGCGATGTCCGCGCCGCGCGCCCAGCGGAATGCCACGCCGGAATCGGCCACGCGGCGGCGCTCCTGGCGGATCTTCTTGCGCTTGTCCTGCGCGAGCGTGGCGAGGAACCCGTCGAACGTACTGAAGGCGGCGCCGCTGCCCGGCGCGGCGTTCTGCCAGTGGAACTGCACCGTCTGTCGCAGCATCAGCCCCCCGGCGCGCGCGGCTTCCACGTCCTCGGGCGCGGCGAACAGCAGGTGCAGCGAAGACAGCCCCGCCTCCTCGCACCACTGCACCAGCGCCCGCACGAGCGCCGCCCGCGCAGCCGCGTCCACCGCCAGCAGCCGCGCGCCCGGCACGGGCGTGAAGGGCACGGCGACGACCGCCTTCGGGTAGTACTCCACGCCGTGGCGCGCGTACGCATGGGCCCAGGCGTGGTCGAACACGTATTCCCCATAGGAGTGCGGCTTGGCATACACGGCGCAGGCCCCCACCAGCACGCCGTCCCGCCGCAGCGCGCAGAACACCGGCGTCCAGCCGGTCTCGGGCACCGCGCTGCCGCTGTCATGCAGGGCCGCCAGGTAGGCATGCCGCATAAAGGGCGTCGGCTCGGCCTGGGCGGCGAGCAGGGCATCCCATTCGTGCGCCGCGACGCCGTCGGGCGAAGGGTGCAATTGCAGCGTGTAGCGGCTGTCGGAAAAGGCCGGGGAGTCGTCGGGGGGGCTCAAGGCGTCGGTCCGTGGGGAGGGGAGTTCAGGGGCGCGGGGCAGGGCGGGCGGCCCGGCATGCCGCCGATGATGGCGCAAAAGCGGAACCCTGCGGGTCCGTGCGGGCGGTCGGCGAGCGGCGGCGGGGAGGCCCGGCCGGTACCGCAAGCGCCAGCCATCCACTGCCCAAAAAAGCGGCATTGAAACAAATCTGTAATGAAAACAAGGGTTTACCCGCGCCCTACAGCGCAGGCCACGGCTTATCCACAGAGTTGTCCAGTGCGCGCGGGGATAACGCGGGGGTGCCCGGCGCGCGGAAAGCCGGGTGACATAATCGCCGGAGTCCTTTCCTGCCGCCTTCCATGCCATTCGCCATCAGCATCGCGCAATTCAACTTCATCGTCGGCGATGTCCAGGGCAACGCCCGGAAGATCATCGCCGCCGCGCGCGATGCGCACGCGCAAGGCGCGGGCCTGCTGCTGACCCCCGAACTCGCCCTGTGCGGCTATGCGGCCGAAGACCTCTATCTGCGCCCGGCGTTCCTGGACGCCTGCGAGCAGGCGCTGGCTTCGGTCGCCGAGGCCACGGCCGGCCTGGACGGCCTGGCCGTGGTGGTCGGCCACCCCTGGCGCCGCATCGTCGATGGGCAGGAGTGCTGCCACAACGCCGCCAGCGTGCTGCGCGGCGGGCGCACCGAGCACACCTATGCCAAGCAGGAACTGCCCAACTACGCGGTGTTCGATGAGCGCCGCTACTTCACGCCCGGCAGCGGGCCCTGCGTGTTCGAGGTGCAGGGCGTGCGCATCGGCCTGCTCATCTGCGAGGACGCGTGGTTCCCCGGACCCGCGCGCCAGGCCGCCGACGCGGGCGCCCAGTTGCTCGCCACGCTGAACGCCTCTCCCTTCCATCTGGGCAAGAGCGCGGAGCGCGAGCAGATCATGCGCGAGCGCGTGGCGGAAACGGGCTTGCCGCTGGTCTATGCGCACCTGGTGGGCGGGCAGGACGAAGTCGTTTTCGAGGGGCGTTCGTTCGCCCTGGACGCCGGCGGTTTCGTCAGCTTCCGCGCTCCGGGGTTCGAGGAAAAACTGCTCCATGCCGCCGTAAAAATTGAAAACGATACTATAAAAGTAATAGCAGATGTGGCGCCCATCGCGGCGCCGGAGTCCGACCTGTGGAGCGCGTTGGTCATGGGCGTGCGCGACTACGTCGGCAAGAACCGCTTTCCGGGTGCGCTGCTGGGGCTTTCCGGCGGCATCGATTCGGCGCTGGTGCTCGCCATCGCCGTCGATGCTCTCGGAGCGGACCGGGTGCGCGCGGTGATGATGCCGTCGCCCTACACCGCGGACATCAGCTGGATCGATGCGCGCGACATGGCCGAGCGCATGGGCGTGCGCTATGACGAAATCGCCATCGCGCCCCAGTTCGACGCCTTCAAGGCTGCGCTCGCCACCGAATTCGCCGGGCGTGCCGAAGATGCCACCGAGGAAAACCTGCAGGCGCGCATCCGCGGCACCCTGCTCATGGCGCTGTCGAACAAGTTCGGCGCCATCGCGCTGACCACGGGCAACAAGAGCGAAATGGCCACGGGCTATTGCACCCTCTATGGCGACATGGCCGGCGGCTTCGCGGTCATCAAGGACGTCGCGAAGACCGCCGTGTACGGACTGGCCCGCTGGCGCAACGACAACGATCCGTTCGGCACCGGCGCAGCGCCGATTCCGGAGCGCATCATCACCCGGCCGCCCAGCGCCGAACTGCGCCCCGACCAGAAAGACCAGGACAGCCTGCCGCCCTACGAAGTGCTCGACGCCATCGTCGCGCGCTACATGGAGAACGACGAGCCGATCGAGTCCATCGTCGCCGCGGGTTACGCTGCCGCGGATGTCGAGCGCGTGACCCGGCTCATCCAGATCAACGAGTACAAGCGCCGCCAGGCCCCTGTCGGGATCCGCGTGACACCACGCAGCTTCGGCAAGGACTGGCGCTACCCGATCACCAACCGTTTCCGGGCCTGAAACGGATCGGCCTTCCACCGCATAACACCGTCGGTTCGCCCTGCCGTGCTGCAGCACGGGCCGCGGCCCCCGGATCGTTGTGCGGCGGATGCCGAGCCGTTTGATGGCCCGGAGCAACCCTTCCGCCGCGCAAGCGGGCCATCGCCCTGATGGCCGCACTTTCGCAGGCACCACTTCCGAGGAGTTTCCGTCATGAAAATGATCACCGCCGTCATCAAGCCCTTCAAGCTCGAAGAAGTCCGCGAGGCCCTTGCCGAGTGCGGAGTCACGGGCCTGACGGTCACGGAAGTCAAAGGCTTCGGCCGCCAGAAAGGCCACACCGAGCTGTACCGCGGTGCCGAGTACGTGGTGGACTTCCTGCCCAAGGTGAAGGTGGAGGTGGTCGTCAAGAGCGACGACGTGGACCGCTGCGTGGATGCGATCGTGAATGCGGCGCGCACCGGAAAGATCGGCGACGGCAAGATCTTCGTGACCGAAGTCGAGCGCGTGGTGCGCATCCGCACGGGCGATCTCGACGACGCTGCCGTCTGAATCCCCGGGCACAGTCCACTTCGCTCCGCGGGCCGGTCGGAGCGC
Source organism: Paracidovorax konjaci (assembly GCF_900112675.1). Taxonomy (GTDB): domain Bacteria; phylum Pseudomonadota; class Gammaproteobacteria; order Burkholderiales; family Burkholderiaceae_C; genus Paracidovorax; species Paracidovorax konjaci. The sequence goes on from NZ_FOMQ01000004.1 coordinate 311,141, forward strand.
ACGGCACCGGCAGGCAGCGCTGCCGGCATGCACGGCTCAGATGACCGCGCGCAGCGAGGGCGTCTCCCGCCGGGTGCCGGCGGCTTCCACCAGGCCCCGCAGCAACGTGGCGACATCGTTGCCCACCGACAGCAGGCCCATCTGCCAGTCGCTCATCAGGCCGGACCGGACGCTGTGGTCCAGGAAGGCCAGCAGGCCATCGTAGTAGGCGTCCACGTTGAGCAGCCCCAGCGGCTTGTCGTGGTAGCCGAGCTGCCGCCACGTCCAGACCTCGAACAACTCCTCGAAGGTGCCGATCCCGCCGGGCAGGGCAAGGAACGCGTCGCAGCGTTCTGCCATCAAGGCCTTGCGCTCGTGCATCGTGGTCACGATGTGCAATTCATCGCAGGCCTGGTTGGCGAGTTCCTTGTCCACCAGGGCCTGCGGAATCACGCCCACCACCCGGCCACCGGCACGCCGGGTCGCTTCGGCCACGGTGCCCATCAGACCGCTGCGGCCGCCGCCGTAGACGAGTTGACCGCCATGGCGGCCGATCCAGTCGCCCACCGCTTCGGCCGCACCGGCGAAGGCGGGGTTCTCGCCATGGCGCGAGCCCAGGTATACACAGATCGAAAAAGCAGGTTCGGTCATCCAGAAAACCTTTGAAACAATGCCGCGCCCCAGACGCCTGCGCACAGCAGCAGGCTCAGCAGCACGGCGGCGCTGCCCATATCCTTGGCGCGCTTCGACAGCGCATGCCATTCCGGCCCGACGCGGTCGATCGCGGCCTCCACGGCCGAATTGAGCAGTTCGGTGATCAGCACCAGCACCACCACGGCGATCAGCAAGGCCATTTCCATCCAGTTGCGGCCCACCCAGACCGACAGCGGCAGCAATACGGCGGCGAGGATCGCTTCCAGCCGGAAGGCCTTCTCGGTCCAGCCGGCCGCCAACCCATTCCAGGAATGGGCCGCGGCATGTCGCAGCCTGTGCAGGCCTCGGCGGGACTTGTGGGGATTGTCGAAAATCGGCGCGGTCATGGATGTGGGCCGTTGGAGCATTCTGTCCCCGCGCGTGACGGTGCCGGGACAGTGGAAATGATGGGCGGGCAGGGCGCTTTGGGCAGGGCCCGGAATCAGGCCTGCACCAGGCGGGTGCCCGCCCACGCGTCGTGCCAGAACTGCCGTTGCGGATGGAAGCGGCTGAGCAATGCCCACACCGCCACCCAGCCAAGGGTGAGCACCGTGATCTCCCCGGCGCCCAGGCCCAGCGGGCCGACGATTGCCAGAGGAGGCAGGAACCACATCCAGCTGAGCACGTAGCGCCACAGCGCGCGCCGCTGCGTCACGGGGGCCCCCGCCTTGTCCCGCAGCCGGATATGCCAGGTTTTCATGGCGAGGGTCTGGCCCTTCGCCCAGAACCAGGTGAAGTAAATCCCGAAGACCACGAAGAGGAACCCCATGCGGATCGCGCGGTGGTCGAGCGCATGGCGCGACTGGCTGAGCGAATCGAAGAGGTAGCCCGCGATGAAGACGACCCCGAACATCAGGATGCCCTCATACATCCAGCAGGCCATCCGCCGGCGCAGCGAAGGCGTCCGGAAGTTCTGATGGGGCTGTGCGCCGACGTCGCCGGGGGAGGCGGAGGCAGGGACGGGGCCGTGGTGCGTCGTGGAAGGCATCCGGCGATTATTGCGGCGGATGTACCGGTTCGTTGTTCCGCGTCTCGGGCACCGCGGCTGGAATCGGCGCCGGCGGCTCGGAGGACAGCGGGGGCAGCGGGGCGGGCACCGCTGTCGGCACGGGCACCGGGAGGGTTTCCACCACCGAGGGGGCGATGGTGGGTGCGCTGGCTGGAGCGGGCGGCACGAGCACGGGCAGCGCCTGCATCGGGTGGGCGGCTGGCGGGGCCGGAATCTTGGGGGCGTTGGCCCGGTTGGCCGCGGTGGCGGCCGCCGGCACGCGGGCCAGCTTGCGCGTCGGAACGGGGCGGATCGCCGTTGCGGCACCGGTGGGCTTGGGGGCCGCACGCGCTGCCAGCTGCTTTTTCTCTTCCTCGCTCAGGGCGAGATACGCTTCCCACTGCGCACGCTTGTCGTCGACGGCCAGCTTGTTGGTGAGTGCATAGTTGAGCCGCGCCTGGCTGCGCTGCTGGCCGCTCAGATTGGCCCAGTCGGTGATGCGCGCCAGGAGCTTTTCCTGCTCGTGGGGCGACAGGGTGGGAAACGTCGCCGCCAGCGTGAGCCAATGGCGCTTCTGCGCTTCGCTCATGGTGGGCCAGCGATCGACCAGTGGGCGGAGGGCATGCTTCTGCGCCGTCGTGAGGCTGCTCCAGTCCGGGCCCGTTCCGGCGCCGTCGGGGTCAGGGGTCGCCGGCCGGACTTCCTGGCCGCGTGCCGTGTGCTTGCTGGCGAGGGCCTCGGCAGGCACCGGGGTGCTGGGCGCCATGCCTGCCTGCCTCCAGGCCTGCCAGCCCACGGCCGAGAGCACGCCCAGCAATGCAAAAGCCAGCACGGCGGCTGGCATCAGTCGAGAGGCGGCGAGCGGGGCAGTGGGCATGCAGAGAGATGTCAGCGGTTTGGCGCCTGTGCGGAGGTCTTGAGGAACTGCAGGAAGCCCGGGTCGGCATAGGCCGACGGAGGAAGGTCATCGGTCAGCAAGGCGGCATCCACCTCGGCCACTTCGTTCACGCCCTTTTCGTCCTGGGCGACATTGATGACGACCAGGCCGACCAGCAGCGCGGTCAGCGGAATGGCTGACACCAGTGCGCGCCACCAGTTCCCACCCTCACCACCCCAACCGAGAGAGGCGCTGCTTCCTCGCCCCAGAACGGTCGTTGCCGCCGCGGCCTGCCGAACCGGCACAGCCGCCACCTTCTTGCGGCGTGCCACGGCCTGGACGCGCGCTGCGCGCAGCCGCTCCGAAAAGTCGTAGGGCATCTCGGCCGTTCCCTCGGACAGGCGCGCGGTGAGACGCCGGGCAAAACGCTCTGCAGCAGCTTCGCTGGTAGACAGGGTCTGGGGACTGGAGTTCATAGTTCGATTCCTTTGGCCTTCAGTGCTTTGCTGAGGGTCTGAACGGCTCGGAAACAATGCGTCTTGACGCTGCCTTCTGAGCAACCCATAGCCGCAGCCGTTTCAGCAACATCCATTTCTTCCCAGTAACGCATCAAAAACGCCTCCCGTTGACGAGGTGGCAACTCCTGGATTTCTGCTTCGATATCCCGGAAAACCTGCGCACGGCGTGCCAGGTCTTCAGTGCTCTGCGTGGTTTGCGAATTTTCCGGGCCCGAGTAGGCCTCGAGGAGGTCGAAGTCGTCGCCATCGTCGCCAGGCCCCTCGAAATCGCTCATGCTGGAAAAAAGAGCGTTTCTGGTTTTCTGCCGTCGAAACCAATCCAATGTGCAATTCGACAAAATGCGCTGGAACAACATCGGCAACTCGGCCGGCGGCTTGTCGCCGTAGTGCTCGGCCAGTTTGAGCATGCTGTCCTGCACGATGTCCAATGCGGCTTCCTCGTTGCGGACGTGGTAGAGCGAGCGCTTGAAAGCACGCTTTTCCACGCTTTTGAGAAAGTCGGACAGTTCTTGTTCGGTCGCCAAGAGATGTAGAGGCCCATCAGGGCGGAGAAAGCCGCGGACGGCGCAGGGCAGACAATCTGCAGATGGCGCGCATTATTGCACTGGCGCGATGTTTTTTGGATTCTGCACTCCGCTTGTCGAGCGGGGGTGCCATAATCCGCGCTGCAATTCAAAAGGCAAACGGGTCCCGGTCCGGCGCAGTCATCATCTCGCCCATGGCCGAGGCCTCAAGTTCCGAGCCGGCTCCACAAGGGTCGCAGCGAGGGGCACCCTAGGTTTTTCGTCAGAGAAATTCACAAAGGTTGATCATGGAAATTTCCAAGGCCGAGCTTTCATCGGCAACCGCCGCCGCGCAGGCCGCAACCCCCCCCTCCAGTGCATCCCACGCCCATCCAGATCTGATGGGATCAGAAATCCTCATCAAGTCCTTGCAGGCCGAAGGGGTGCAGTACATCTGGGGTTACCCAGGTGGGGCGGTGCTGTACATCTACGATGCGCTCTACAAGCAAGACACCATCCAGCATGTGCTGGTGCGGCATGAGCAGGCCGCGGTGCATGCCGCAGATGGCTATGCGAGAGCGACTGGCAATGTAGGCGTTGCGTTGGTGACTTCCGGCCCCGGCTTGACGAATGCCGTGACGGGCATTGCCACGGCTTACATGGATTCCATCCCGATGGTCATCGTCTCTGGCCAAGTGCCTACGCCCGCGATCGGGCTGGACGCCTTCCAGGAGTGCGATACCGTGGGCATCACCCGGCCGATCGTGAAGCACAACTTCCTTGTGAAGGACGCTCGCGATCTCGCGGCGACCATGAAGAAGGCTTTTCACATCGCTCGCACCGGCCGTCCTGGCCCGGTCGTGGTCGATATACCGAAGGACGTGTCTTTCAAGAAAGTGCCTTACCACGGCTATCCCCAGACCGTGGAGATGCGTTCCTACAATCCGGTCCGTAAGGGCCACGGTGGGCAGATTCGCAAGGCACTGCAGTTGCTCCTGGCTGCGAAACGGCCCTACATTTATACCGGTGGCGGTGTGTTGCTAGGAAATGCCACGCAGGAATTGCGAACCCTGGTGGACATGCTGGGGTATCCGGTCACGAACACTCTTATGGGGCTGGGCGCCTATCCCGCGAGTTCACCGAAATTCCTGGGCATGCTGGGCATGCATGGAACCATCGAAGCCAACAACGCGATGCAGAACTGCGATGTGCTGCTGGCGGTAGGCGCACGTTTCGATGACCGCGTGATCGGCAATCCGAAGCATTTTGCTCAGAACGATCGCAAGATCATCCATGTCGATATCGATCCCTCCAGCATTTCGAAGCGCGTCAAGGTGGACGTTCCCATCGTGGGAGATGTCAAGGACGTGCTGACCGAGCTGATCTCGATGATCCGGGAGTCTGCTCTTCGCCCCGATGCTGGGGCCTTGGCTTCGTGGTGGGACTCCATCGAAGGTTGGCGCCGTCGGGATTGCCTCAAGTATGACCGGGGCAACCAAGAGGTCATCAAGCCGCAGTTCGTGGTCGAGACGCTCTGGAACATGACCAAGGATGCCGATACCTACGTCACGTCGGACGTCGGGCAGCACCAGATGTGGGCGGCACAGTATTACCGGTTCGATGAGCCGCGTCGCTGGATCAATTCCGGAGGTCTTGGAACCATGGGCGTGGGCATTCCTTATGCCATGGGTATCAAGCTGGCCAAGCCGGAGAGTGAAGTGTTCTGCATCACGGGCGAAGGCTCCGTGCAAATGAACATCCAGGAACTCTCGACCTGCTTGCAGTACAACACTCCCATCAAGATTTGCTCGCTCAACAACCGCTATTTGGGGATGGTGCGGCAGTGGCAGGAAATCGAATACTCCGGCCGCTACAGCCACAGCTACATGGACGCGCTTCCCAATTTCGTGAAGCTGGCCGAGGCTTATGGCCATGTCGGCCTGTTGATCGAGCGCCCCCAGGATGTGGAGCCCGCACTGCGTGAAGCCCGCAGGCTGAAGGACCGGACGGTTTTTCTGGACTTCCGCACGGACCCGACCGAAAACGTGTTTCCCATGGTGCAGGCCGGCAAGGGCATCACCGAAATGCTGTTGGGTTCGGAGGACCTTTAAGACACGCTGTGCCGTGCCCGGACCTCTGGTCCGGTTTCTGCCGCCGGTCGGCGGTCATTTATCGACGAATCTATTGCATGCCGAGCCTGGGACTTACCGGTTTCAGGGGAGGGCAGCGAAAAGAGGGATCTTTTTCATGAAACACATCATTGCCGTTCTGCTCGAGAACGAGCCTGGAGCACTCTCGCGCGTAGTCGGGCTCTTTTCTGCCCGTGGCTACAACATCGAGTCGCTCACCGTAGCCCCTACCGAGGACGCCTCTCTCTCCCGGATGACCATTCAGACGACGGGATCGGACGATGTCATCGAGCAGATCACCAAACACCTGAACCGATTGATCGAGGTGGTCAAAGTGGTCGACCTCACCGAAGGTGCCTACACCGAGCGGGAACTCATGATGGTCAAAGTCAGAGCGGTGGGTAAGGAGCGCGAAGAGATGAAGCGCATGGCCGATATCTTCCGTGGCCGAATCATCGACGTCACCGAGAAGAGCTACACCGTCGAATTGACGGGTGACCAGTCGAAAAACGATGCATTCCTGCAGGCGATCGACCGAACTGCCATCCTCGAAACAGTGCGCACCGGCGCCTGCGGCATCGGGCGTGGCGAGCGCATCTTGCGGGTCTGACCACGATCCCGTCCATCCATCTTTCCCGACAACCCAACAGATTCAACCTGGAGCCAAAATGAAAGTTTTCTACGACAAAGACTGTGACCTGAGCCTCATCAAAGGCAAGACCGTTGCCATCATCGGCTACGGAAGCCAAGGCCATGCCCATGCCCAGAACCTCAACGACAGCGGCGTGAAGGTCGTGGTCGGCCTGCGCAAGGGCGGAGCTTCCTGGGACAAGGTCGGCAAGGCAGGCCTGACGGTCCTTGAAGTCAATGAAGCCGTCAAAGCCGCAGACGTGGTGATGATCCTTTTGCCGGATGAACAGATCGCCGAGGTTTACAAGAACAACGTCGAACCGAACATCAAGCAAGGTGCATCCCTGGCTTTTGCGCACGGCTTCAACGTTCACTACAACCAGGTCGTGCCGCGCAGCGACCTGGATGTCTGGATGGTGGCTCCCAAGGCTCCTGGCCACACCGTGCGCTCCACTTATGCGCAAGGCGGTGGCGTGCCCCACTTGGTGGCTGTGCACCAGGACCAATCCGGCAAGGCCCGTGATCTGGCCCTGTCCTATGCCATGGCCAATGGTGGCGGCAAGGCCGGCATCATCGAAACCAATTTCAAGGAAGAGACGGAGACCGATCTGTTCGGTGAACAGGCTGTTCTTTGCGGCGGCGCCGTTGAACTGATCAAGATGGGTTTCGAGACGCTCGTCGAAGCGGGTTATGCGCCTGAAATGGCCTATTTCGAGTGCCTGCATGAACTGAAGCTCATCGTGGATCTGATCTACGAAGGCGGCATCGCCAACATGAACTACTCGATCTCGAACAACGCTGAATTCGGCGAGTACGTGACGGGCCCCGAGGTCATCAATGCACAGTCGCGCGAAGCCATGCGCAATGCGCTTAAGCGCATTCAGAATGGCGACTACGCGAAAATGTTCATCCAGGAAGGCCGCCTGAATTACCCAAGCATGACGGCACGCCGCCGCAACACCGCAGACCATAAAATCGAGATCGTCGGCGCTCAATTGCGCGCGATGATGCCGTGGATTGCCAAGAACAAGCTGGTCGACCAGACGCGCAACTGATCTCGTTCCGCCGTCGGCGGTTATGAGATCATGAAGAGGCCACCCGCAAGGGTGGCCTTCTTTTTTGCGGCGGTTCGGCGGCGCCCTCTAAACTGCCCGCTTTATTTGCCTTGAGCAAACTTATCTTATGAAATTCTTCGCTGGGCGCATGACCATCGGTAATTGGGAGTTGGTGTGATGCACGACGGCAAAAATGGTGCAGACCATCCTGGTGTAGTGATACGCAAGCGGCGCAAAGGCATCTACATACTGCCGAATCTTTTCACTTTGGCAGCGTTGTTTGGCGGGTTTTATTCTGTTGTGATGGCCATGAATGGTCGTTTCGACCTCGCGGCCGTGGGTGTCTTCTGCGCCATGGTGCTCGACAGCCTGGACGGACGGGTCGCGCGGATGACCAATACCCAAAGCGCCTTTGGAGAGCAGATGGATTCGCTCTCGGACATGGTGTCGTTCGGCGCTGCTCCGGCATTGATCGCGTATGAGTGGTCATTGAATGGTTTGGGACGTTGGGGGTGGATAGCCGCTTTCGTTTATTGCGCATGCGCGGCACTCCGTCTTGCGCGATTCAACGTCAATACGAGCGTGGTGGATAAACGGTATTTTCAGGGGCTGCCATCACCTGCCGCCGCGGCATTGGTAGCGGGATTCATCTGGCTGTTGACCGAGCTTGGCATCCAGCGTGGTGTGGATGGATGGCTGACATGGTCGCAAATCAGTTGGATCATGTTCGGCTTCACGCTATATGCCGGCCTCACCATGGTGACCAACGTACCGTTTTACAGCTTCAAGGACATCCACATGAAGCGAAGCGTGCCGTTCGCAACCATCGTCCTTATCGCATTGGGAATCGCGGTGATCAACATCCATCCTCCGACGGTGCTTTTCGGGGTTTTTGTGCTTTACGGACTCAGCGGCTATGGGGTGTACGCCTGGCGCAAGGCCAAGGGTCAACACAGCAGCGTGATCAGCACTTCAACCGATGAACCTGATGAGCGCGGACTGCACAAGTAGGGCAGGCGAATGCCGAAGTGCTTGTGCTAAATTTACCGGCTGTTCTGTAGTGCCGGCTCCCTGCGCTTGCGCCGATCGATGGAGTTGACCTGACAGACGCAGCTTCCCCAGTGGGCCCGTGTGCATGCAGCACCGGGCCTTTTTCTTGGAATCATTATTTGGTTACCAAGACATACCGATACGAATACCAAAGGAGCACCCCATGGCTGACAAACTGATCATCTTTGATACCACCTTGCGCGATGGCGAGCAGTCCCCTGGCGCTTCCATGACCAAGGACGAGAAAGTGCGCATCGCGCGCCAGCTCGAGCGCCTCAAGGTGGACGTGATCGAGGCGGGTTTTGCTGCCAGCTCGAATGGGGATTTCGAGGCCATTCAGTCGATCGCGCAAACCATCAAGGAATCGACGATCTGCTCGCTTTCCCGGGCCAATGATCGGGATATCAGCCGTGCTGCAGAGGCCCTGAAAAGTGCGCAGAGTGCGCGCATCCACACCTTCATTGCCACCAGCCCGCTGCATATGGAGAAGAAGCTTCGCATGACTCCGGAGCAAGTGCTCGAGCAGGCGAAACAATCGGTCCGATTTGCTAGGAACCTCGTGGGAGACATCGAATTCAGCCCGGAAGACGGATACCGCAGTGAGCCCGACTTCCTTTGCCGCGTGCTGGAAGCAGTTATCGCGGAAGGGGCTACGACGATCAACGTGCCCGACACAGTGGGTTATGCCATTCCCGAGCTTTATGGCAATTTCATCAAGACTTTGCGCGAACGGATACCCAACAGCGACAAGGCAATCTGGTCGGTGCATTGCCATAACGATCTGGGCATGGCCGTGGCGAACTCCCTGGCCGGTGTGAAGATTGGTGGCGCGCGGCAGGTGGAGTGCACCATCAATGGATTGGGGGAGCGTGCCGGCAACTGTTCCCTGGAAGAAGTGGTGATGGCGGTCCGGACGCGCAAGGATTATTTCAACTTGGACCTGGGCATCGATACCCAGCACATCGTTGCAGCCAGCCGCATGGTGAGCCAGACGACAGGTTTCGTTGTGCAACCGAACAAGGCAGTTGTGGGCGCCAATGCGTTTGCCCACGCGAGCGGCATCCACCAGGACGGTGTGCTCAAAGCCCGGGATACGTATGAAATCATGCGGGCTGAGGATGTCGGCTGGACTGCCAACAAAATCGTGCTGGGAAAATTGAGCGGGCGCAATGCTTTCAAGCAGAGGCTTCAGGACCTCGGCGTGCAACTCGAGAGCGAAGCCGATGTGAACGCGGCATTCCTGCGGTTCAAAGAGCTTGCCGACCGCAAGAGCGAGATCTTTGACGAGGACATCCTTGCCCTGGTGAGTGGGGACTCGACCGCAGGTGAAGGCGAGCGGTATGGCTTTGTGTCGCTGTCACAGCGGAGCGAAACTGGAGAGCGTCCTCATGCTGCCATTGTCTTCACCGTTGACGGCAAGGAAGTCCACGGGGCAGCAGAGGGCAACGGGCCCGTGGATGCTTCTCTGAAAGCCATTGAGGCACATGTATCGAGTGGCGCAGAGATGGTTCTTTACTCTGTCAACGCGATCAGTGGTTCGACAGAGAGCCAGGGCGAGGTGACTGTGCGGCTGCAGAACAGCGGACGGGTTGTCAATGGCGTGGGTGCAGACCCAGACATAGTGGTGGCGTCAGCGAAAGCGTACCTCAGTGCGTTGAACAAATTACAAAGTAAAGCCGATCGAGTCGCTGCTCAGGGTTGAAACCCGAATTTATAATTCAGCTACTTCATTGGGAAGGTCGCGTAAGGTATTGATCTTGCGCGACTTTTTTTGCTTCAGTACACTGTCACACACTTTTTGCCGCTTGGAGCATCTGATGCAAGAACGCCGCCGCATTGTCCCCCGGCTCATCCATACCGTGGCCTTCTGCGCCTTGAGTGTGGCATTGGCCATCCCCAGCGCACACGCGGCCGAGCGCAAGAAAACCACTGCCAAAAAGCCAGCCGCCGCATCGGTGAGCGCCAAACAGCGTCCGGTGGCGCGTTCCGCCAAAGCCGTGCCCCGCAAGGCAGTCACGCGCGTGAAGGCTACCCGGGTGATGTCCAGCAGCGCCAAGTTGGCACCGCGGATGGTTGCCGTTCCCGAGCGCCAATCCTTCGGGCAGGTCGCAGGCTTGCATGCAGTACAAGACCCGCTCGAACTGAAGTCCAGCGTAGCCCTGGTCATCGATCAGGAAACGCATGAAGTCCTGCTGAGCAAAAACGATCACGCCGTCCTTCCGATCGCATCCCTGACCAAGCTGATGACCGGCCTGCTCGTGTCCCAGGCCAAGCTGCCGATGGATGAAACCATCACGATCACGCAGGACGATGTCGACACCGAAAAGTTCAGCAGTTCCAGACTTGCCGTAGGCACGACCTTGACGCGCGGAGAGATGCTGCATCTGGCTTTGATGTCCAGCGAGAATCGGGCGGCCCATGCTCTTGGGCGCACCTTCCCTGGTGGCATGGAAGCTTTCGTCGGCCAGATGAATGCCAAGGCGAAGCTTCTTGGAATGACGGACACCCGTTATGTAGAGCCGACAGGTCTCTCCAGCCGCAACCAGTCCAGTGCCCGGGATCTGGCAACGTTGGTGAACATCGCGCATGCTGACCCTTTGCTTCGTGAACTGACCACTTCTCCCAGCTATGAAGTAGCAGTCGGCCGTCGCACCCTGCAATACAACAATACCAATCGTCTCGTGAGAAATCCTGCATGGGACATCGGCTTGCAGAAGACCGGCTACATCTCCGAAGCCGGTCGCTGTCTCGTCATGCAAACCCACATTGCCGGCCGGAAACTGATCATGGTGTTCCTGGATTCCGCTGGAAAGTTCAGCCGCCTCGGCGATGCCGAACGTGTCCGCAATTGGGTGGAAAAGTTGCCCTCTCTGGGTTCGACGGCTACTTTGCATGCGGTCGGTGCGGCCAAGCTGGAGTGATTGCGCTCGGTGGCGCTGATAGATAGCCATCTCTGGCGATGCGGGATGCACGCCGCACCGCGTTCTCCTCGGGGCATCCATTTCTTGCTGCATTGACGAGCGCCCCTCTGTCCTATGCAGGTGTGCTGGTACTGCAAGGTAGCCTGCATCAGGCGCTTAGCGGCGTGGCCTGCTCCGATTGGGTTTGCGCACGCTGGTTGTGTCAGCTCCGCAGATCTTTTCGGACTTCTCCAGGGGCTCTGTCGGTGCTGTAGCCCAGCGCTACCGAAATTTCATTCGCGGTGGCTTGTAGTTTGGGCAACCAGTTTTCATCCAGCCGATCGGCCGGCGCGGAAATGGACAGCCCTGCCACCAGTTGGGATTGGTCGTCATAGACGCCGGCCGCCATGCATCGGACGCCGAGCTCCAATTCTTCGTTATCGCGCGCAATGCCGTATTGCCTCGCGTTGCCCAGCTCTCGCTCAAGAATCGGCAATTGGGTGATGCTGTTGCGTGTATGGCCGGCCAGTCCGGTGCGCATTGCATAGGCGCGCACACGCTGTGGATCGTCGGCGGCGAGAAACAGCTTCCCGGTGGAAGTCAGATGGAGGGGGGCGCGACCGCCGATGGCGCGTACCACCTGCATGCCGGAGCGTTCGCTGTAGGCGCGTTCCACGTAAACGATCTCATCCCCTTGGCGCATGCTCAAATTCACGGGCTGTTGTGTGAGTTTGTGCAGGTTGCGCATCGGAAGCAGGGCGGCATCGCGGACACTCAGTCGTGCCTTGACCAGGTTCCCCAGTTCCAGCAGCCGCATTCCCAGTCGATAGCTGCCTGACTCTGGGCGATCGACAAAGCGGCCAATGGTGAGATCGTTCAGGATGCGATGGGCCGTGGAGGGATGCAACCCGGTCTTCTCGCTGATTTCCTTCAGAGGGATCGCTTCTTCCCGAGAGGCCAGCACGTCGATGAGCGTGAACATGCGCTCCAAAACCTGCACGCTAGGTTTGGCGGCTGAGCCGGCATCGTTTTTTTTCATGATTTTTTGGCCTGGGCAATATCAAATAATTTTATCTTTTGAAAAGCCTGCTCCCTGGAATCGGCTTCACGTGCCGCATTGCCAGTGGCCATCGATTCGCAGTTCATGGGGACGGAACCGCGATTTGTAGTTCATCTTCGGGCTTTGTTCGATCCAATAGCCCAGGTAGACATGGGGCAGGCCCAGCGTGCGGGCTTGTTCGATCTGCCACAGGACGTTGAACGTCCCGTAGCTGCAACCCGGCTCCGGGTCATAGAAGGTGTAGACCGCAGACAGTCCGTCGTCCAGGACATCCAGAATGGACACCATGCGCAACCTGCCGACTTCTCCGTTTTCGGCGGGGTCGCGGAATTCCACCAGCCGTGAGTTCACGCGGCTCTGCAGCAGGAACTGCGTGTATTGGTCGATGCTGTCGTGGTCCATGCCGCCTCCGGCGTGGCGGGCGTTCTGGTAGTGGAGATACAACTGGTAGTGCTCTGGCTCGTAGCAGAGGCGAAGCACCCGTGTCTGCAGATGCTGGTGCTGCTTCCATGCCCGTCGTTGGCTGCGGTCGGGCTCGAAGGCCCGCGCAAGGACTCGCAACGGCGTGCACGCCTGACAGCCGTCGCAGTAGGGGCGGTAGGTGAACATGCCGCTGCGCCGGAAACCGCGGGCCACCAGATCCGAGTACACATCGTTCTGGATGAGGTGGCTGGGCGTGGCGACCTGCGAGCGCGCCTGCCGGTCCGGCAGGTAGCTGCAGGGGTACGGGGCCGTGGCGTAGAACTGCAGGGTCTGCAGCGGGAGGTCGTTGAGTTGCGTCATTCCAGGTGCGGCGATGGGGGCAGCAACGCGTTCCAGTATACGGACTCGAAACGCCACGCCAGGGGCGCTTGCAGGGTAGACCACTCCAGGCCGCGAATGAAATCCTCTCTGTCGATCTCTCTCGCGCCCAGCGATGCCAGATGGGCGGTGTTTTGCTGGCAGTCGATCCAGGAGACACCCTGCAGTCGGCAGAGGCACACGAGCGCTGCCAGGGCGATCTTCGAGGCATCGGTGGCATGGGCAAACATCGATTCGCCAAAAACAGCCTTCCCGATGCCGATGCAATACAGCCCGCCCAGCAGTCGGCCGTCTTGCCAGGTCTCGATGCTGTGGGCATGGCCGGCCGCATGGAATGCGCAGTAGGCGTCGATCATGTCGGGCACGATCCATGTGCCGCCCTGGCCGTCCCGTGGAGTGTGCGCGCAGGCCTGGATGACGCGTTGAAAGTCATGGTCCACGCGGATTTCACACCCGGGCGCATGGCGGAATCGCTGCAGCGTGCGCCGCAGCGACCGGTGCAGCTTGAAGTCGGCGACCGGGAGCACCATGCGGGGAGCGGGGCTCCACCAGAGGATGGGCTGGCCCGGGCTGAACCACGGGAATATGCCGCTGGCGTAGGCGCGATGGAGCTGCTCCACATCCAGCGCGCCTCCCGCCGCCAACAGGCCCGGTGCAGGGTCGTCGATTCCCCAGGCCTTTTCGACAGGAGGGAACGGGTCTTGGGGTTCGAGCCAGGCGAGCGGGGCGGACGGGGGCATGGTCGCGGGAAGTGGAGCGATGGAATGGTGGATTGTCGAAGAGGGAGGGCCGCTGCTTCCGGTGCACGGCTCGGCCAATTATTTTGCGGTACCCCGGCTGGGCCGCGGCAGGGCTCAGGGCCCCCGGAGCGTTCGTGGGGCCTGAACGGTGTAAATGCGGAGCGCAAAACAAAAAGGCCACCCATTGGGTGGCCTTTGCAGTGTGGCTCCTCGACCTGGGCTCGAACCAGGGACCTACGGATTAACAGTCCGGCGCTCTACCGACTGAGCTATCGAGGAATATCTTTATTGAATTGAAACGGCTTTGTTCGGTTGCAAAGCCTGCTGAATGCTGGCTCCTCGACCTGGGCTCGAACCAGGGACCTACGGATTAACAGTCCGGCGCTCTACCGACTGAGCTATCGAGGAACAAGACTTAGATTATATACACAAAAAAACGGGGTTCCGATCATCTGCGATCACTGATGGGCCACAGGCCTCATTCCGGGCGGCGCCACAGCCAGACCAGCACCCCGGCCATGCACGCGGACGCCCCGATGGCCACCCATCTCGGCGCCGAACTGATGGCCAGCACGGCGCCGCAGACGCCCATCATGGCGGTGGCGCTCCATTTCGCCCGGCGGCTGACGCGCCCGCCGTCGGTCCAGTTGCGCAGGATGGATCCGAAGAGCGGGTGGCGCCAGAGCCAGGCATGCAGGCGCGGGGAACTGCGGGCAGCGGCCCATCCGGCCATGAGCACGAACACGGTGGTGGGCAGCCCGGGCACGAAGATGCCGACGATCCCGAGCGCCAGGCTGAACCCCGCGAACACCAGCAGCAGCCACCGCACAGGCGTCGGCAATGGCGCGTGCACGGGGGGCGGGGGCAAAGGGTCCGGAAGCGGCGCGGGCATGGCGTCGATTGTGCCTGCGCCGCTCCATGGCGATATGCTGCGCGACCCGATGTCCGGCCGGTGGCGATGTGTGCCGCCGGCGCTTCCCAACCTTCCAATGACGATCCACACGATTCTGAAAATGGGCGATCCGCGGCTGCTGCGCACGGCCCAGCCCGTCGAGGCGTTCGGCACGCCCTCGCTCCTCGAACTCATCGACGACCTCCGCGACACCATGCGGGCCGCGAATGGCGCCGGGCTGGCGGCGCCGCAGATCGGCGTGGACCTCCAGGTGGTGATCTTCGGGTCGAACGAGCGCAATCCGCGCTATCCCGACCGGCCCTTGGTGCCGCCGACCGTGCTCGTCAATCCGAGGATCGAACCCATCGGCCCGGACGAGGAGGAGGACTGGGAAGGCTGTCTTTCGGTGCCCGGGCTGCGCGGTGTGGTGCCGCGCTGGTCGCACATCCGCTACACCGGCTTCGATGCATTCGGCGCGCCCATCGACCGGACGGTGGAGGGCTTCCATGCCCGGGTGGTGCAGCACGAGTGCGACCACCTCTTCGGCACGCTGTACCCGATGCGCATCCGGGACTTCAGCCGGTTCGGCTTCACGAAAGTGCTCTTTCCAGATATCGCGGACGGCGAAGACGACTGACTGCACACGGATCGGCGTGAAAAATGCTCCATGCCGCCGGATCCATTCAATAGTTTGCTATAAAAAATATAGCATCCGGGGTCGCTCTATCCGGAAAGCGCTTCCAGCAGTTCGGTCTCGATCTGGATCTGCCGGGCGTTGTGCTGCAGCTCTGGCCCCTGGATCAGGAAGGTGTCTTCCACGCGTTCGCCCAGCGTGCTGACCTTGGCGAGCTGCACGCTGAGCTGGTGGCGCGACAGCACGCGCGCCACGAGGTAGAGCAGGCCCGCGCGGTCGCTGGCCGAGATGTGCAGGATCCAGCGCTGGGCCTTCTCGTCGGGGCGCAGCGCGATGCGCGGCATGATCGGAAAACTCTTGACGCGGCGCGACACGCGCTTGCGGCCGGGTTCGGGCAGGGGGCCGCCTTCTTCGATCGCGCGCACCAGATCGCTCTCGACCATGTGCGTGAGTTCGCGGTAGTGGCCGGCCTGTTCGGGCGCCACGATCTGGAAGGTGTCGAGCGCGTGGCCATTGCTGGCCGTGTGCACGCGTGCGTCGAGGATGCTGAAGCCTGCGCGGTCGAAGTAGCCGCAGATGCGCGCGAAGAGGTCCGGCTGGTCCGGTGCGTAGACCGCCACCTGCAGGCCTTCTCCCGCGAGCGATTGGCGGGCCCGCACGACGCACCGCCCGGCACCGACGTGGCGGGCCAGATGGCGTGCATGCCAGGCGATGTCCGAGGCTTCGTGCCGCATGAAATATCCGACGTCCAGCGTGTCCCACAGCTTCTTGTGCGCCTCGAAGGGCTGGGCGCTGAGCGCCAGCAGCACGAGGGCGTCGCGCTTGCGGGCCTCGACCTCGGCCGCGGCGTCCGGCGCCCGGCCGCCGAGCGCGCGCAGGGTGGCGCGGTAGAGGTCTTCCAGCAGCTTGCCTTTCCAGGCGTTCCAGACCTTGGGGCTGGTGCCGCGGATGTCGGCCACGGTGAGCAGGTAGAGGGCCGTGAGCTTGCGTTCGCTGCCCACGCGGCGCGCGAAGGCGCCGATGACATCCGGGTCGGACAGGTCCTGCTTCTGCGCGACCTGGCTCATGGCCAGGTGTTCGGCCACGAGGAATTCGACCAGCGCCGCGTCTTCGGGCGCCACGCCGTGCTGGCGGCAGAAGTGGCGCACTTCCTCGGCGCCGATGGTGGAATGGTCGCCGCCCCGGCCCTTGCCGATGTCGTGGAACAGCGCCGCCAGGTACAGCAGCCAGGGCTTGTCCCAGCCGCCTGCCAGTTGCGAGCAGAACGGGTATTCGTGCGCATGCTCGGGCATGAAGAAGCGGCGAACGTTGCGCAGCACCATGAGGATGTGCTGGTCCACGGTGTAGACGTGGAAGAGGTCGTGCTGCATCTGCCCGACGATGCGGCGGAAGGGCCACAGGTAGCGGCCCAGCACCGACGTCTGGTTCATGAGCCGCATCGCGTGCGTGATCCCCGCGGGCTGCTGCAGGATGCGCAGGAACTGCTGCCGGTTGACCGGGTCGCGGCGGAAGGCGCCGTCCATCACGCCGCGGGCGTTGTAGAGCGCGCGCAGCGTGCGCACCGAGAGGTCCTTCAGCCCCTCTTCGGTCTCGTAGAGCAGGAAGGTTTCGAGGATGGCATGCGGATTGCGCTGGTAGAGGTCGTCGCTGGCCACCTCGACGAGGCCGGACTTGTCGAAGAAGCGTTCGTTGATCGGGCGCAGTTCGTGGGCCGGGGGCGCCAGCCGCTCCTCGATGTTGATCAGCAGGATCTGGCTCAGCTGCGACACCGCCTTGGCGGCCCAGTAGTAGCGCCGCATGAGGGTTTCGCTGGCGCGCAGGCGCAGCCGCCGGCCTTCCGCGGTCTGCGTGCGGTAGCCGAAGGATTCGGCCACGGCCGTCTGCAGGTCGAAGACGAGCCGGTCTTCATGGCGTCCGGCGATGGCGTGCAGACGCGCCCGGATGAGGAACAGCAGGGCCTCGTTGCGCTCGATCTGCCGCACCTCGAACGCGGTGGCGAGCCCGTGCGCGGCGAGTTCCTTCCAGTTGCGGCCCAGGCCGGCGGCGCGCGCCACCCACAGCACCGTCTGCAGATCGCGCAGGCCGCCGGGCGATTCCTTGCAGTTGGGCTCCAGCGCGTAGGGCGTGTTCTCGTACTTGTTGTGGCGCTGGCGCATTTCCAGCG
This sequence comes from Paracidovorax konjaci, assembly GCF_900112675.1. Taxonomy (GTDB): domain Bacteria; phylum Pseudomonadota; class Gammaproteobacteria; order Burkholderiales; family Burkholderiaceae_C; genus Paracidovorax; species Paracidovorax konjaci. The sequence goes on from NZ_FOMQ01000004.1 coordinate 328,754, forward strand.
TCTTGGCCACAAGGAAGGCCTCCGGGTCCATCTGCGCGTCGTAGCGCTGCTGGAAATCGGCGAACAGTGCGGCGCTGCCGACGATGCGGCGGGATTCCAGCAGCGAGGTCTGCACCGTCACGTCGGCGGCGGCCTCGGTCAGGCATTCGGCCACCGTGCGCACGCTGGAGCCGATCTCCAGGCCTGCGTCCCAGCAACTGCCGATGAAGGCCTCGATGGCAGGGCGCAGGGGGCCGTCGCAGGCCGCCTGGCCGCCATCGGGCAGCAGCAGGAGCACATCCACGTCGGAGTACGGAAACAGCTGGGCCCGGCCGTACCCTCCGACGGCCACCAGCGCCAGCGTGTCCGGCAGGCCGGCGCGCTGCCACAGGTGCCGAAGCAGGCGGTCCGCCAGGGCCGAGAGCTTGCCCAGCAGGGCGCGCACTCCCCGGGTGGACGAACCTGCAGACTGCAGGGCGGTCAGCAGCGCGGCCTTGTCCTGCCGGTAGGCGTCGCGCAGCGGCTGGAGTTCCGTGTGGGGTGGCGGCATGGCGTGCGGAGGAAGGGGCTGAGGGGGCGTGGACCGTTGCGAAGGCATGGCAGCACCGCTAGCAAGAACCATGCTGCGCCGCCTCGTTCATCGGGCCCCGGCCCGGGAAGGGCGGGGTGGATGGGGCGGCCCAGGCGGCGCGGCCCGTCAGGTCTTGACGGCCGAAACGAAGGGCGGGAGGGCGGGCGATCCCTCCGACAGCGTGAGCACCTCGTAGCCGGTTTCGGTCACCAGCACCGTGTGCTCCCACTGGGCGGACAGGCTGTGGTCCTTGGTGACGATGGTCCAGCCGTCGTTGCCGTGTTCCTTGACCTCGCGGCGGCCGGCGTTGAGCATGGGCTCGATGGTGAAGGTCATGCCGGGCACGAGTTCTTCGAGGGTGCCGGGGCGGCCGTAGTGCAGCACCTGCGGTTCTTCGTGGAACTTCTTGCCGATGCCGTGGCCGCAGAACTCGCGCACCACCGAGAGGCCGTGGCCCTCCGCGAATTTCTGGATCGCGTGGCCCACATCGCCCAGGCGCGCGCCGGGTTTCACTTCCAGGATGCCCAGCCACATGGCCTCGAAGGTCAGCTGGCACAGGCGCCTGGCGGCGATGGAGACGTCGCCGATGAGGTACATGCGGCTGTTGTCGCCGTACCAGCCGTCCTTGGTGATGACGGTGACATCCACGTTCATGATGTCGCCCTTCTTGAGGGGCTTGTCGTTCGGGATGCCGTGGCAGACCACGTGGTTGAGCGACGTGCAGAGCGACTTGGGGTAGGGCGGGTAGCCGGGCGGCTGGTAGCCGACCGTGGCGGAGATGGTGCCCTGCTGCGCCATGCATTCGGCGGCGAGGCGGTCGACTTCGTTCGTGGTGAGGCCGGGCCGGATGTGCGGCGTGATGTAGTCCAGCACTTCGGAAGCCAGGCGGCAGGCTTCGCGCATGCCGGCGATTTCCTCGGCGGACTTGATGGTGATGCTCATGGGGGCGGATTATCCCATCGGGGGATCGCACACCACGCCGCGGGGCGATGGCAGCGGCGGGCAGGCGAAGCGCGCCGGCCCGGTAAAATGCCCGGCTGCGTCAACTGCGCCGCGACACCCGAGCGGGAGGCCCCATTCAGCGGCCTCGCCCAGCGGGCCGCGGCTCCCTCAGAGATCCATCTCCCGCCACAGGCCGCCAAAGTGACCCTGCACCTTACTTCGTTCGAAGGCAGCAATGCCCTCAGCCCCTTCCGCGTCCAGCAGCTCCTGCCCCGCCTGCAGGCCATCCACGACCGCATCGAAGGGGTCGCGGCCCGGTTCGTGCACCTGGTGGCCACCGATGCCGAGCCCACGCCTGCCGACCGCGAGCGCCTGGCGGCGCTGCTGACCTACGGCGACGCCTATGCAGGGCCGGATGCCGGCCCGGCGATCGTGGTCACGCCGCGCATCGGCACCGTCTCGCCCTGGGCCTCCAAGGCCACCGACATCGCCCGCAACTGCGGTCTGCACGTGCGCCGCGTGGAGCGCATCACCGAATACCGCCTGGTGCTGAAATCCGGCCTGCTGGGCGGCGTGCCCACGTTGACCGAGGCGCAGAAGCAGGCCGCGGCCGCGCTGCTGCACGACCGCATGACCGAATCGGTGCTGTGGGACCGCGCCGGCGCGGCCGACCTGTTCACCGAGCTGCCTGCCGCGCCGATGGAGTTCGTCGACGTGCTGGGCGGCGGCCGGGCCGCACTGGAGGGCGCCAATACCCGCTGGGGCCTGGCCCTGGCCGACGACGAGATCGATTACCTCGTCAACGCCTTCACGGCGCTGCGCCGCAACCCGACCGACGTCGAGCTGATGATGTTCGCGCAGGCCAACAGCGAGCACTGCCGCCACAAGATCTTCAATGCGCGGTTCACCATCGATGGCCAGGAGCAGGACAAGAGCCTGTTCGCCATGATCCGCAACACGCACCAGCTCGCGCCGCAGCACACGGTCGTCGCGTACTCGGACAACGCCTCCATCATGGAAGGCAGCGCGGTCGAGCGTTTCATCGCCCCATCGGCTCCATGCCGCGGAGAACAGAGCGTTCCCAGCTATCAAAAAAGTAGCGCAACGCACCATGTGCTCATGAAGGTGGAAACGCACAACCACCCGACGGCGATCTCGCCGTTTCCCGGTGCCTCCACCGGAGCCGGCGGGGAAATCCGCGACGAAGGCGCCACGGGCCGCGGCTCGAAGCCCAAGGCCGGCATGACGGGCTTCACCGTATCCCGGCTGTGGGGCGGCTGGAGCGACGCGCCGGGCGGCAAGCCCGAGCACATCGCCAGCCCGCTGCAGATCATGGTCGAGGGCCCGCTGGGCGGCGCGGCCTTCAACAACGAATTCGGCCGGCCCAACCTGCTGGGCTATTTCCGTGAATACGAGCAGAGCGTGGCCGGCGTGCAGCGCGGCTACCACAAGCCCATCATGATCGCGGGCGGCCTGGGCGTGATCGACGCGGGCCTGACGCAGAAGATCGAATTCCCGCCCGGCACGCTGCTCATCCAGCTGGGCGGCCCCGGCATGCGCATCGGCATGGGCGGCGGCGCCGCCAGTTCGATGGCCACGGGCGCCAACGCGGCCGAGCTGGACTTCGATTCCGTGCAGCGCGGCAATCCCGAGATCGAGCGGCGTGCGCAGGAAGTCATCAACCACTGCTGGGCGCAGGGTGCGCAGAACCCCATCCTGGCCATCCACGACGTGGGCGCGGGCGGGCTCTCCAATGCCTTCCCGGAACTGACCAACGATGCGGGCCGCGGCGCGCGCTTCGACCTGCGGGCCGTGCAACTGGAGGAATCCGGCCTGGCGCCCAAGGAGATCTGGTCCAACGAGAGCCAGGAGCGCTACGTGCTGGCCATCGCGCCCGAATCGCTGGAGGTGTTCCGCGCCTTCTGCGAGCGCGAGCGGTGCCCCTTCGCGGTGATCGGCACCGCCACGGCCGAGCGCCAGCTCGTGCTCGAAGACACGGCCATCGACGGCGGGGACCAGAAGCTCCCGGTGGACATGCCGATGGACGTGCTCCTCGGCAAGCCGCCCAAGATGCACCGCGACGTGAAGACGGTGCGCCGAGAGGCCGCGCCCATCGACCTCACCGGCGTGCCGCTGCAGAAGGCCGTGATCGACGTTCTGGCGCATCCGACGGTGGCATCCAAGCGGTTCCTCATCACCATCGGCGACCGCACGGTGGGCGGCCTCTCGCACCGCGACCAGATGGTGGGCCCCTGGCAGGTGCCCGTGGCCGACTGCGCCGTGACGCTGGCCGACTACCGCGGCTTCGCGGGCGAAGCGATGAGCATGGGCGAGCGCACGCCGCTGGCGGCCATCGACGCGCCGGCCTCCGGCCGCATGGCCGTCGCCGAGGCGATCACCAACCTGCTGGCCGCCCCCATCGAGCTGCCGCGCGTGAAGCTCTCGGCCAACTGGATGGCAGCCTGCGGCGAGCCCGGCGAGGACGCCGATCTCTACGCCACCGTGAAGGCCGTGGGCATGGAACTGTGCCCCCAACTGGGCATCAGCATTCCCGTGGGCAAGGACAGCCTGTCGATGCGCACCCAGTGGAAGGACGGCGATGGCAACGCGCAGAAGGTCACCTCGCCCGTGAGCCTGATCGTGAGCGCTTTCGCCACCCTGGCCGACGTGCGCGGCACGCTCACGCCGCAGCTCGACGCACAGGAGGAAGACACCACGCTGGTGCTCATCGACCTGGGCAAGGGCCGTTGCCGCATGGGCGGCAGCATCCTCGCGCAGGTGCTGGGCCAGGAAGGCGGCGCCGTGCCGGACCTGGAAGACGCGCAGGACCTCGTGCGCCTGGTGGACGCGGTGAACGCGCTGCGCGCCCAGGGCCGCATCCTGGCCTACCACGACCGCAGCGATGGCGGCCTGCTGGCGGCCGTGGCCGAGATGGCGTTCGCGGGGCACGTGGGCGTGGCGCTGAACGTGGACCTGCTGGTCACCGAAGGCGACGGCATCACCGACAGCCGCATGGAAACGGGCGACGCCAAGAACTGGGCACAGCAGGTGAGCGCGCGGCGCGAGGAACTCACGCTGAAGGCGCTTTTCAACGAAGAGCTGGGCGTGGTGCTGCAGGTCCGCACCGCCGAGCGCAACGATGTGATGCAGACGCTGCGCGAGCACGGTCTCTCGAAGTTCAGCCACTTCATCGGCAAGACGCGTCCCGCGGCTTCCGCCATGGAGGTGGGCAAGGGCGAACTGCAGGTGTGGCGCGACGTGAAGACCGTGTTCAGCGCATCGCTCTCCGATCTGCACCAGGTCTGGGATGCCGTCAGCTGGAAGATCTGCCAGCAGCGCGACAACCCCGCCTGCGCCGATGCCGAGCATGCGGCGGCAGGGGTTCAGGACGATCCGGGCCTGCAGGTGTCGCTGTCGTTCGACCCCACCGAAGACGTGGCCGCGCCCTTCCTGAACCTGGCCCGGCCGAAGGTCGCGATCCTGCGCGAGCAGGGCGTCAACTCGCACATCGAGATGGCCTATGCGTTCACGGAAGCGGGATTCGAGGCCTACGACGTCCACATGACCGACCTGCAGGCCGGCCGCGCACGCCTGTCCGATTTCGCGGGCGTCGTGGCCTGCGGCGGCTTCAGCTATGGCGACACGCTGGGCGCCGGCATCGGCTGGGCGCGTTCGATCACGTTCAATCCGCAACTGGCAGACCAGTTCCGCGGATTCTTCGGCCGCAAGGACACCTTCGGCCTGGGCGTCTGCAACGGCTGCCAGATGTTCGCCGAACTGGCCGACATCATCCCCGGTGCCGAGGCCTGGCCCCGCTTCACCACCAACCAGAGCGAGCGCTTCGAGGCGCGGCTTTCGCAGGTCGAAGTGCTGGAATCGCCCAGCCTGTTCTTCGCCGGCATGGCCGGCAGCCGCCTGCCGATCGCGGTGGCGCATGGCGAAGGCTATGCCAACTTCAAGGTGCGCGGAAACGCGGCGCAGGCCCTCGCAGCCATGCGCTTCGTAGACCACCAGGGCCGTGCCACCGAGCAATACCCGTTCAACCCGAACGGCAGCGCGAACGGCCTTACCGCCGTCACCACGGCAGACGGCCGGTTCACGGCCATGATGCCGCACCCCGAGCGCGTCTTCCGCAACGTGCAGATGAGCTGGACCAGCGGCGACCGGAGCGCCCTGAGCCCCTGGATGCGCATCTGGCGCAACGCGCGCAAGTGGGTGGGGTGATGTCGGAGTGATGCGTGGTGAGGTGATGATGGGGAGCCGCGGGTAGCTTGCCTGCGGCACTCGATCCAGGCCCTCACATGCGCTTATTTTGGGTATTCAGAAAATTGATTCGAGGCGCGGCGTGGATTACCGAAAATGGTGGTTTCCATTCAAGTACCTTGAAGATGTTCAATATCGATCGAAGTGGAATGGTGGTGGGCGATGCGCGCATCAAGGCGCGCCGCTCCCCTACCATCGAGCGCTCGCCGATGGAAAAAGTGAATGGTGTCGTGGTACACCAGACCGATTCGGAAGACTAAGCTTCCGTGTTTCAGAGCTATGGCCGCGCCAACGCGAACGGAGCGCATTTTCTGGTGGCCAAAGGCGGGGTGATCTACCAGACGGCCTCTGTATTCCGTACGACGCGCCATGTCGGAAAGATAAAAGCCCGCTGTCTTGCGGAGCACCGTTGTACGCCGGCCGAAATGGCCCAGTACGGAAAATTTTCGCCGGATACCACCAACAGGCTGGAAATGTCGAAATCCGTCCCGCAACGGTATCCCTCCAATTTCGACAGTATCGGAGTCGAACTGGTAGGAAGGTGCCGGCTCCCGGCACATATCAAGATGCCCGTGAACCTCACCGACATTCAAAAGAATGTATTCATGGAGAAATTCGGTGTGTACGACGCTGTGACCAGCGCACAGCAGTCATCCCTGCAATTTCTGCTGAGGGGACTGTTGGATACGCTGCGGATTCCGCTAAAGGAAGTCCACAGGCATCCAGAGGTGAGCTACAAGCAGAAAACCGAGGCGTCCACGGCGGCGTGGTGATGAAAAGCTCTGCTCGTACATTGGCGCTCGCTGCGGTGGCAGGTGTGTTGACCGCCGCGTCGGGGCAGGGGCGGGAGTCCGAAAGTCAGCAGGCATTTCGGTACGCGCCTGAAAAGATCCAGCGAATACTGATCGAACGCCCGGCTGCGCGTGCGCGATTCGACCAAGGTGTCCAGTGCCGCAGTTTGAAGCTGGATGAAAAGCGGGTGCGGTTCTTCTTGCGGCATGGCACTCCCACCACCAGCGCCGAATACCGAAGAAATGCCATCGTTGACGACTGCTCCGCGGATGCCAAGGTGTTTTTTTCAGATGGGACCACAGCAACGGTATCCATCGATAGCGGAACGGGTTGGGGTGCCCTCAGCGTTGGAAAGCGATCGTCGTTCTTGGCTTGCGATAGCTGCGTGGATATTCTGGAGCCCGGCTTCTCCTTCGACCCTCGTCGGCGTCCTTCCGACCTGCCGCCTTGATGGCTTGGGTCGGCGCGGGTAGGCATCTGCTTGTCCCGGTGCGCGTGACCTCGTCGCTTCGCATTGCGCCCTGTGCTCTCAGGCGGTGGGGTCGTCGGGAGTGACGAGCCGATTCCACCGCTGCACGAACGCGAAGGCTTCCTGCGCCGGAAGGGGACGGCTCAGGTAGTACCCCTGCACCTGGTCGCAGCCCAGTTCCATGAGTTGGTCGAAGACTTCGGCTGTTTCGACGCCCTCGGCCAGCAGGCGGTAGCCCAGGGTGTGCCCGAGCTGCACCATGCCCCGGACGACGTCGAGCGCACGGGCGTCCGAGCCGATGGGGCGGATCAGTGCCTGGTCGAGCTTGAGCACCTCGGCCGAGAGGCCATAGAGGCAGCCGAAATTGCAGTAGCCGGTGCCGAAGTCGTCCAGCGCCACGCGCACGCCCAGCGCACGTGCGGCGTTCACGGCGCGCAGCGTGGGGCCTTCGGTGAGCACCGCGTTCTCGGTGCATTCGATCTCCAGGCGCGAGGGGGCGAGGCGGTGGCGCCCGCAGGCGCTTTGCAGCATGTCGATGAAATCCGGCTGCTCCAGATTGCGGGGCGACACGTTGACTGCCACGTCGAGGGCCAGGCCTTCGTCCTCCCAGGCGCGGATCTGGGCGAGCGCGGTGTCCAGCACCCATTGCGTGAGCGCCTGGATGTAGCTGGTCTTCTCCAGCAGCGGGATGAAATCGCCCGGCGGCACCGGCCCGAGGCGGGGGTGGTCCCAGCGCAGCAGCGCTTCCACGCAGGTGTAGCGCGTGGAGGCCCGCTCGAACTGGGGCTGGTAGACCAGACGAAATTCGCCGGCCATGAGCGCGCGGGGCACGCTGGCGATCAATTCGTAGGAGCGTCGGTAGCTCGCGTCCACGGCGGCGTCGTAGCCGCAGATCGATGCTCCGGGCATCGCCTGCTGGTAGAGCGCCGCGTTGGCACGGCGCGGCGCATCGGCCGCATCGACCGGGTCGAGCGTGAAGGGCGCCAGGCCCACGCGCTGGCGCTGGTTGATGACCAGGCCGCTGTGGCTGGCGGCGATGGGCGCGAGCAGGGCGCCCAGCAGCTGCTGCGCAAAGTCCTGCACGGCCTCTTCCTCGCCGGGGCGCAGCAGCACCGCGAGCCTTGCGACTCCCGTGTGGTAGACGCGGGAGCCGTCGCCGATGCAGCGGGTGAGGCGCTGTCCGGCTTCATGGGTGAGCTGCTCGATCGGCGCCATGCCCAGGGCCCGTGCCGCATCCATCAGCCCATCGTGCGGCAGGAGCTCGACCAGCGCCAGGACGCGCCGGCCCCCGGGTTCGGCGCGGCACAGGCCCGCGATGTCCTGCAGCAGTTGTGCGCGGTTGGGCAGCAGGGTGGCTTCGTCCACGCGCGCGGCGGAGCACTGCAGGTCGATCTGGGCCAGCACCAGTGCCGCGAGGTCTTCGAGCTGGCGCTGCTGCGCGGCGCTGAAGCTGCGGGGAATGGTGTCGATCAGGCACAGGCTGCCGATGTTGTGGCCGCCGCGAAGGATGAGGGGGGCGCCTGCGTAGAACCGGATGTACGGTTCGCCCAGCACCAGCGGGTTCTGGGCGAACCGGGGATCGGCCAGCGCGTTCTCGACCACCATGACGTCGGAGGCCCGGATGGTGTGGTCGCAGAAGGCATCTTCCCGGCAGGTCTCGCGCACGGGCAGGCCCAGGTGCGATTTGAACCATTGCCTTTCGGCATCGACCAGGCTGACCAGCGCGATCGGCACACCGAAGAGCTGGCTTGCCAGCCGCGTGATGCGATCGAATTCTTCCGCGGGCGGCGTGTCCAGCAGGCCCGTGGCCCGCAGGGCCGCCAGTCTCTGCGTTTCTGCGCTGAGCGGGAGGGTCGTGGTGGAGTCAGGCGTGTGCATGGCGGAAGGGGGCTGCGGAGCCCATGCTGCGCGAATGGGCAGAGCATATGCAATTCCTTTGGGCTTCGGTGGAAAAAGGGTGTTGTGCGCCAAGGGCCCGCGCCGCCGGACGGGGGCGTCGCGCCCTCCATAATCGGCCGACTTCAACCACGGAGCCTCCCACATGGCCGGAGCCAGCCTTCTGACCTTGCTCGACGACATCGCCACCGTTCTGGACGACGTCGCCCTCATGACCAAAGTGGCCGCCAGGAAAAGCGCTGCGATGGCCGACGACGTTTCGGTGATGACCAAGGTCGCCGCGCAGAAAACGGCCGGTGTGCTGGGGGACGACCTGGCCCTCAACGCCCAGCAGGTCACGGGCGTGCGTGCCGAGCGCGAACTGCCGGTGGTATGGGCCGTGGCCAAGGGCTCCCTGGTCAACAAGGCCATCCTGGTGCCGGCGGCGCTGCTGATCAGCGCCTTCATTCCCTGGGCCGTGACGCCCCTGCTGATGGTGGGCGGCGCCTTCCTCTGCTACGAAGGCGCAGAAAAGCTGGCCCACCGGTTCCTGCACAACGCGCCCGAGCAGGAGGCCGCGCACCGCGAAGCCCATGCCATCGCGGCGGCCAACCCGGCCGTGGACATGGCGGCTTTCGAGAAGGACAAGGTCAAGGGTGCGGTGCGCACGGACTTCATCCTCTCGGCCGAGATCATCGCGATCACGCTGGGCACCGTGGCGGCTGCGCCGTTCGGACAGCAGGTGGCCGTGCTGGCGGGCATCGCGCTGATCATGACGGTGGGCGTGTACGGCCTGGTCGCGGGCATCGTCAAGCTCGACGACGCGGGACTGTGGCTGAGCCGCCGGGGCAGTGCCGCGGCACGCGCGCTGGGCCGGGGCATCGTGGCCGCGGCGCCGTGGCTCATGAAGGTGCTGTCGGTCGCGGGCACCGCGGCCATGTTCCTGGTGGGCGGCGGCATCCTCGTGCATGGCGTGCCGGCATTGCACCATGGCGTCGAGGCCCTGGCCGCATCGGCAGCGCAGGGGCCCGCCGGCGGCCTCTGGCAGGTGCTGGTGACCAACGGGCTCAATGCGGTGGCCGGCATCGCGGCGGGCGCCGCGGTGCTCGCGGTGGTCACGCTGGTGCAACGCTGGCGCAGCCGCCGCGCGCTTGCGCACTGACAGGCGCAGGCCTTGTTGATCTGCGGCAAGGTGGGTGGAGCGGTTTGTGGGCCCAATGCATGCACGGGGGCCGTCCCCGTTCAACCGCATCGAGTTCCGTATGAAAAAAAATCTGCTCGCCCTGGCTGCCCTGTGCGCTCTGACCTCGGCCCCCGCCTTCGCGCAGGCCACCGACGGCCAAGGTCCCTGGCTGGTCCGTGCACGCGCGGTGCACCTGGACAGCGCCAACAAGGACAGCACGGGCCTGGGCCTGTCGATCAACAACAAGACGCTCCCCGAGGTCGACATCTCGTATTTCTTCAACAAGAACATCGCCGCCGAGCTGGTGCTGACCGTGCCGCAGAAGCAGCGCCTCAGCTCCAGCGCGCTGGGCGGGCAGATCGGCACGCTCAAGCACCTGCCGCCGTCGCTGATGCTGCAATACCACTTCGATGCCCCCGGCTTCAAGCCGTATGTCGGCGCCGGCGTCAACTACACGCGCTTCTCCAGCGTGCGCCTGCCTGCGGGCGTGAGCATCGACAAGAACAGCTGGGGCGGGGCACTGCAGGTTGGCGTGGACATTCCGCTGACCAAGAACCTGTCGCTCAACTTCGACATCAAGAAGGTCTACATCCAGACCGATGTGGCCGTGGCCGGTGCCAAGATCGGCACGTTCAAGGTCGATCCGGTGCTGGCCGGCGTGGGCCTGGGCTGGCGTTTCTGAAGTTCCAGCCCGCGGAGCGCGCAGCGCGCGCCCCGTTGCGCTGACACCTGGTGGGGAAGGGCCGGCGCGCATGCGCCGGCCTTTTTTTGCGTTGCGCGCGGGCCCTTGGGCCATCCCCGGGGCCTCTGGCTTGCGAAGGCGGTAGCGGGCGGGCTGCGACGTGCCTTCTCAAACGGGGATCGGGCCGGGCTCCAGCGGCAGTTCCAGCGTGAAGCGCGCTCCTTTACCGGTCTCCGACGCCACGGTCAGCCGCCCACCCATGAGTTCGGCCAGTGCGCGAGAAAGTGCGAGGCCCAGGCCCGTTCCCCCGTGCTGGGTGCTGACGTCGGCACTGCCCTGGCGGAATTTTTCGAAGATCACGTCCTGCAGGCCCTGGGGAACGCCGGGCCCCGTGTCGATGACGTGGAAGCGCGCCACGCGGCCTCTCGCGACGTCCACTTCCAGCCGCACGCCGCCCTCGGCGGTGAACTTGAGCGCGTTGCTCAGCAGGTTGTTGAGGATCTGCTTGAGGCGCAGGCCATCGCAATGGAGCGTGTACGGGACCTCGGGCGCGATGTGCATTTCCAGCGTGAGGCCTTTCTGCGCGGCCGAGATGGCGAACAGGTCCACGGTGGTGCGCACCAGTTCCCGCACATCGTGCTCGCCGGGCACGATCGGCATGGCGCCGGCCTGCACCTTCGCCAGGTCCAGGATTTCCGAAAGCAGGGTGTTGAGGTGTTCGGCCGCCTTGCGGATGAGCCCGGCCGCCTCGCGGTAGGTGGGCTGCTCCAGGCGCTGCTCCATGAGTTCGGAGAAGCCGTGGATGCTGGTGAGGGGCGTGCGCAGCTCGTGGGAGATGGCCGTGAGGAACTCGCTCTTGGCCCGGTTGGCGGAGCGGGCCTGGGCTTCGCTGGCCGCCAGCTCGACGTTCTTGCGCTCCAGTTGGCGCACGCCGTTCAGGAAGCCCGCGCCGATGGCCACCAGCGCGGCAGAGAAAAGGCCCGCGAAGACCACCGCCAGGTTGCGCATGCTCTTCCATTCCGCCAGGGCCGCATCGGTGGTCGTCGCCACCACCACGCTCAGCGGGTAACCCTTGACGCGGTAGAAGGCGGTGATGCGCTCGACGCCGTCGATGCGGCTCGCGCGCTGGTAGGTGCCCTGCACCTGGGTGGCGCTGTGCAGGGGGTGGTCCGGCGGAAACTCCACGATCTGCCCCATGCCCTCGGGCTGGCCGCCCACCACGCGGGCGCGCACGCTGAAATCGTCGCCGATCAGCAGCACCGCGCCCTGGTTGCCGATGTCCACGTCGGCATAGACCTTTTCGAAGTAATCGGGGTTGAGCGACGCCACCACCACGCCCTGCAGCGCGCCCCTGCCGTCCTGGATCGGACGGCTGAGCTGCACCGTCCACCGGCCGGAGACGCGGCCCATGACGGGCTTGCCGACGAACAGGCCCGAGCCCGACATCTGGGCCTGGACATGCGGCATCTTCTGCGGCTCCAGGTGCACGCGGATGTGTTCGCGCTCGCTGAGGTCGATGTTGCGCGTGCGCTCACCCGTGGGGTCGAGGTTGCTGCCCACGAAGCGCCCGTCGGAGCCCACCACGGACAGCTGCGTGAGGATGTCCGGCGCCAGCCCGGTCTCGTTGGCGAACAGTGCGTAGTCCTGTGCGGTGAATTCGCCGCTGTTGACCTCGGTCACCACGCGCAGCGTGGCCTGGTCCAGCGCGGCCAGCACGCGCAGCGTCTGTTCCTGCAGCACGCGGGCCAGGTTGCTGTTCTGGCGCAGTTGCGCCTCCATCGCGTCTTTCCACTTGGTGTGCAGGGCCACGGCCACCAGCACCCAGGTGACGGTGAATGCCAGCAGCAGGAAGCCGATGACCATCGCCCGCAGGCGCCTTCCGTGCGCACCGGACGGCGGCGGCGGTGCGGTGTGCGGTGCGGCGGCGGTGGTGCTATGCGGAGCAGGGGCGGCCATGGGTGGAGCTTGCCATGTTCTGGCGCCGCCGGGGGCTGCGCCGTTGCTGTGCCGGGGACCGTGCCATGGCTGTGGGCGGGTTCAAGGCGCTGCCGCGGCGGCGCCGAACGGGCCGTCGCCGCCGCCGTGGCCCTGGATGCGGCGCCACAGCGCGGGCAGGGCGGTGGCGGGGTCGGGGCGCTGCCAGGTCTGCGTGACCGGGGCCTGCCCCGATTGCAGCTGCGCCGGGGTGCCCAGGTCGAAGTGGAAGGTATAGAAGGGCTCCTGGCCCATGCGCAGGTCCGTGAGCTGCACGTGCCCGGATTGCTCGCGCATGCGGTAGAAGCCGTGGCTGAAGCCGGCCACGCGCTGCACCGGCACCTGCGCGCCGAAGCGCTCGATGAGGGCCTGGCCGCGGTCGTGCAGCGTGAATCGGATGGGCGTGTCCCCATCGGCCAGCGCATAGAAGCCCTCCGCGTAGCGGTCGCCCGACACGGCCAGCACGCGCCAGGCCAGGGTGTTGAAGGGCGTGGGGGTGACCAGCACGCGATCGACCGGCCAGCCGAGGGCCTGCAGCGACGCATCGGCGATCTTCGCGACGTGCTGCTGGGCGGCGACGCTCCAGGCGAGGTAGGCGGTGCTCAGCACCAGCCCCACGGTGTTCCAGCGCAGGCCGCGCTCGCCGGAGACCGCGATGGCCGCCACCACGCCCACGATGAGCGGCACGGTGTAGAGCGGATCGATGATGAAGATGCTGCCCACCCCGTACGGGTGGTCGGTGAAGGGGCGCAGCAACTGCGTACCGTACACCGTCATCCAGTCCAGCAGCGGGTGCGTGACCAATGCGAGCCAGAGTGCCAGGGCCCAGCGCTTCCACTGGCCCGGCTCGCCGTGCAGCCGGGCCACGGCCCAGGCCAGCGGCACCGCGAGCAGCGAAAGGTAGAGCAGGGCATGGCTTTCCGCCCGGTGCAGGACCATGTTGGCGATCGGGTCGCCGTGGTCGATGAGGGCGTCCAGGTCGGGCAGCGTGCCGGCGATCCCGCCCCAGAGAGCGGCTTTCCAGGGCGAGGTGCGGCGCCCCATGGCAGCGAGGGAGACGGCGGAGCCGAGGGCGATCTGGGTCAGGGAATCCATGGCGCGATCAGAACATGGGGAGCGGGCAGGCCGGATGGCAGCGGCGATGCGGGCGCCCGGGGCGGCCGCATTCTAGCCGCCTGCACAGCAGGATTCCGAAGGGCGGTATGGATGGGTTGCATCCGCGCCGCGGCGAACGGGGGCGCAAGGCCGGGTCGGGGACGATGCGGGCGCGTCCTACATGCCCGGGGCGGTGTCTCTGCAATGCTGGACTTCGTGGGTGCCGCTGTCGCGTGCCGCTATCGCCCGGGAGCGTCGCGCGGGCACCCGCCCGGCCTGATCCGGCTGCCGCCTGCACCCCGGCGCGGCCGCAGGCCGGCAGGGCTCCCGCAAGCCCCGGCCTTCCCGGCGCCCCCTCACGAGAAAAGAAGTTTCCGATGACCGCACTCGCCCTCCAGCACCCCGTCTCGGCCCATTCCGACATCGTCCAGGGGCTCCTGCAGCGCCCGGCCAGCCTCTCTCCCAAATACTTCTACGACGAGCACGGCTCGGAGCTGTTCGAGGCGATCACGCGCCTGCCCGAGTACTACCCCACGCGCACCGAATACGAAGTGATGCAGCGGCACGGCCAGGACATCGCCGAGTCGGTGGGCCAGGGCGGAACGGTCATCGAACTGGGGGCGGGCAGTTGCGAGAAGGCCCGCTCGCTGTGCGCGCTGCTGCGCCCGGAGCGCTTCGTGGGCGTGGACATCTCCGCCGATTTCCTGCGCGGCGCCGTCGCGCGGCTGCAGGGCGCGCTGCCGTGGCTGCGCGTGGATGCCGTGGCCGGCGACCTGACCCTCCCGGTGGCACTGCCCGAGGACATCCCGCGCGCGCGGCGGCTGGTGTTCTACCCGGGCTCGTCGATCGGCAACTTCGATCCGCCGCAGGCGCTGGCTCTGCTGGCCCGCATGCGCGCCCTGGTGGATGCGGATGGCGGCGTGCTGATCGGCTTCGACCTGCCCAAGGACCTCGCGGTGCTCGAAGCCGCCTATGACGACGCGGCGGGCGTCACCGCGGCCTTCAACCGCAACGCGCTCGCCCACGTGAACCGGCTCATCAGCAGCGATTTCGTGCCCGAGGCATGGGAGCACCGCGCGTTCTTCGACCGCCGGCATTCGCGCATCGAGATGCACCTCGAAACGACCCGTGGCACGCGCGTGCGCTGGCCCGGCGGCAGCCGGGTCTTCGCGCCCGGCGAACGCATCCATACCGAGAACAGCTACAAGTACACGCTGCCCGCCTTCCAGGCGATGCTGGCGCGCGCGGGCTTCTCGCATGCCCGCGCCTGGACCGACGAGCGCGGCTGGTTCGCCGTGGTGCACGCCCGGCCCTGAGACCGGCGTGCGCACCGGCACGGCGGACAGCGGCGCCTTTGCAGCCCGCGAACGGCCCACCGGAAACCAGGACCCGGGCCCCTGCGGAAAAAACGAAAAAACACCCCAGAGCCCGCGATGCACGCGGGCCAGGAGACCCCTGACATGACCCCTTCCCTGTCCCTCCTGCCCGCGCGGCCTGCGCGCCGTGCCGAGGCGCCGGCCGCGCTGCGCGCGCGCTACGCCGGTGTGCGCGGCGCGTCGCTCGCACTCGCGGTGCCGCTGTCCGACGAAGACTGCTGCGCGCAATCCATGCCCGACGCCAGCCCCGTGAAATGGCACCTCGCGCACACCACGTGGTTCTTCGAGACCTTCGTGCTGGAGCCGAACGAACCCGGTTTCGCCCCCTTCCACCCGGCGTTCCGCGTGCTGTTCAACTCCTACTACAACGGCGTGGGCGCCAAGCACCCGCGGCCCCAGCGTGGGCTGCTCACGCGGCCGGGCCTGGCGCAGGTGCTGGACTACCGGCGCGACGTGGATGCGCGCATGGACCGCCTGCTCGCAACGAGGGAGGCCGCACCCGATGCCGCGCTGGAGGCGCTCATCGAACTCGGCCTGCAGCACGAGCAGCAGCACCAGGAACTGATCCTCACGGACGTGAAACACCTGCTTTCGTGCAGCCCGCTCTGGCCGGCCTACCGTCTGCAGAGCGCGGGCGGGGCGGCCGCTGCGCCGCCTGCGCCGCGCGGTGCCGACGAGGCTGCACCGCTGCGCTGGCGCCGGTTCGGCGGCGGGGTGGCGGAGATCGGGCACGACGCGCTCGCGCCCGGCGCGGGCTTCGCGTTCGACAACGAATCCCCGCGCCACCGCGTGTACCTGCAGCCCTATGCGCTGGCCTCGCGGCCGGTGAGCACCGGCGAATATCTTGCCTTCGTCGAAGCCGGCGGCTACCGCGATCCGGCGCTCTGGCTGGCCGAAGGCTGGGACTGGCGGCAGGCCCAGGGCCTGGAGCATCCGCTGTACTGGCGCCCCGGCACTGCGGGCGGCACGGCGGACGAGGGTGACTGGCACGAGTTCACCCTGGCCGGCCCGCGCCCGCTGCAGCCGGCGGCGCCCGTGGTGCACCTGTCCTACTACGAAGCCGATGCCTACGCCCGCTGGGCCGGCGCCCGCCTGCCGACCGAGGCCGAATGGGAGGCCGCCGCAGCCCAGTGCACCGATGCGGCAGGCGCTGCGGGCGTGGAAGGCCACTTCGCCGACAGCGGCGTGCTGCACCCGCGCGCCGCGCCCGCCGGCCGCCGGCAGGGCGCCGACGGGCAGCCCGCGCTGGAGCAGCTCTTCGGCGACGTCTGGGAATGGACGCAGTCCAGCTACGCGGCCTATCCGGGCTTTCGCGTGGCCGAAGGCGCGGTGGGCGAATACAACGGCAAGTTCATGGTCAACCAGTACGTGCTGCGCGGCGGTTCGTGCGCCACGCCGCCGGGGCATGCGCGCGCCACCTACCGCAACTTCTTTCCCGCCACGGCGCGCTGGCAGTTCGCGGGCCTGCGGCTCGCGCGCGACGTGTGAAGGGTGACCGGCGCCTGGCATGGATTGCTATTAAAAATATAGCAAACTATTGAATGGATACGGCGGCATGGAGGCCTTTTGATTCAATGCGGGCTTTTCATGCCGGCGCGCGGCCGTCACACCGCTTCCAGTGCCCGGGAGAGATCGGCCGTGAGGTCGTCGATGTGCTCGATGCCCACCGACAGGCGCACCATGCCCTCGCTCACCCCCGCCTGTTCCAGCTCCTGCGGGCCGAGCTGCCGGTGCGTGGTCGATGCCGGGTGCGTGGCCAGCGAACGTGCATCGCCGATGTTCACCAGCCGCGTGAAGAGCTGCAGCGCATCGAGGAAGCGCGCGCCCGCCGCGCGCGGATCCTCGCCCGCGCCGGAGCGCAGCGTGAACGAAAGGATGCCCGAGGCCCGTCCGCCCAGTTGCCGCTGCACGAGCGCGTGGTCCGGGTGGTCGGGCAGGGCGGCATAGCGCACGTCCGCCACCTTGGGATGCTGCTGCAGGTAGTGGGCGATGGCGAGCGCGTTCTCGCAGATGCGGTCCATGCGCAGGGCCAGCGTCTCGATGCCCTGCAGGATCAGGAAGGCGTTGTGCGGCGAGAGCGTGGCGCCCGTGTTGCGCAACGGCACGACGCGCGCGCGGCCGATGAAGGCCGCCTCGCCCAGCGCCTCGGTGTAGACCACGCCGTGGTAGCTGGGGTCGGGCTCGTTCAGGCGGGCGAAACGCTCCTTGTGCTGTGCCCACGGGAACTTGCCGCTGTCCACGATCGCGCCGCCCACGCTGTTGCCATGGCCGCCCAGGTACTTGGTGAGCGAGTGCACGACGATGTCGGCGCCGTGCTCGATGGGGCGCAGCAGGTAGGGGCTGGGCACGGTGTTGTCCACGATCAGCGGCACGCCGTGGTCGTGCGCCACCTTCGCCAGCGCGGCGATGTCGGTCACGTTGCCCAGCGGGTTGCCGATGGATTCGACGAACACGGCCCGGGTGCGCCCGTCGATGTGCTGCGCGAAGCTGGCGGGGTCGCGCGGGTCTGCGAAGCGCGTGGTGATGCCCTGGCGCGGCAGCGTGTGCGCGAAGAGGTTGTAGGTGCCGCCATAGAGCGTGCCGGCCGAGACGATGTTGTCGCCGGCTTCCGCGATGGTCTGGATCGCATAGGTGATGGCCGCCATGCCCGAGGCCAGGGCCAGCGCGGCAATGCCGCCTTCGAGCGCCGCGACGCGCTTCTCGAGCACGTCGTTGGTCGGATTCATGATGCGCGTGTAGATGTTGCCCGGCACCTTCAGGTCGAACAGGTCCGCGCCGTGCTGGGCGCTGTCGAAGGCATAGGCCACCGTCTGGTAGATGGGCACCGCCACGGCGCGCGTGGTGGGGTCGGGCGTCTGGCCCGCGTGGACGGCAAGGGTTTCGATCTTCATGGGCGGGGTGTCTCCGGAAGAAGTTTCTCCGGCGTGCCGCAGGGCGCGGCTGCCGGGCAGGTGCGGGCCATTGTGTCGGCGCACGGCAGCGCGCGGAACGAACCGATGGCTATGTGCTTATGCGCGCACGGCCCAGTGCGCGGCCGGCCCCGGGGTCCGCCCGGCACTTTCGCCGCAGCGCCGGGAACGCCGTTTGCCTTTTTGGGAGGCGCATGGCGCCGGTGGCCCATCGCCGTTTTTTTGTTGCTCCGATCCTCCGCATGACCTTCCTTCCTCGCACTCCGATGCTTCGCCAGCAGGGGCCCGCCGGCCCCGCAGTCCTCATCCTTCTTCCGCACGGCGCTGCGCCGGTCCGGGAGGCCCGCGCATGAGCGGAACGCCCTGGACCCCCGAAGACACCCTGCGCCACCAGACCATCGCCGAGCTGCAGGGCTCTCCCGCCGAGGAGCTGCTGGTCTGCACGGTGCGGAGCCACAACGCCGCCGCCGACCGCATGGACAGCGCGCTCTGGTGCGTGCCGCTGGACGGCAGCGGACCGCCCTGGCCGCTGACGGGCGGCACCACCACTGACAGCAGCCCGCGCTGGTCGCCCGATGGAATGCGCATCGCCTTCGTCTCGGCACGCGCCGGCCGCAGCCAGGCCTTCGTGATCCCGCGCCATGGCGGGGAGGCCCGGCAGGTGGGGGCGCTGGACGGCGAAGTCCTCTCGGCGGACTGGTCGCCCGACGGCACCCGCCTCGCGGTGCTGTGCACGGTGGCGGTCGATCCCGACCTGCGCGGGCGCCGGCCGCGGGCCGATGCGCCGCCGCCGCGCACGGGCGGGCCGCGCGTCGTCTGGCGGCTGCCGTACAAATCGGACGGCCTCGGCTACGTGCTGGGGCAGGAGACGCACCTCTTCGTGCTGCACGTGGAGGGCGGCCGCTGCCTGCGCCTCACCGAGGGTGCGTTCAACGTGCGGGCCGCCGCCTGGTCGCCCGACGGGAAGCAACTGGCGTTCGTGCGCACCCGGGACAGCGACACCGACGGCCACCGCACCGATCTGTGGACGCTGCCGGCCGCGGGCGGCCCTGCCCGCCAGCTCACGCACGATCTGGCGCAGGTGCTCTCGCCCGTCTGGTCGCCGGACGGACGCACGCTGGTGCTTTCGGGCTCCTCGCGCGATGGCGATGCGCAGGTGCGCCTCTGGCGGTGCGACGCCGAGACGGCGCGCGTCGATCCCCTGGGCGACGATGCGATCGAGATCGGCACCGAAACCGCCAGCGTGCGCTTCGCGGAGGGCGATCCGGGGCGCGTGCTGGCGGTGGTCCAGCGGCGGGGCGCGCACGCCGTGGTGTCGATCGCGCTGGCGGGCGGCGAGGTGCGCACGCTCGTGCAGGGCGACCGGCAGATGAAATCCCTGGCCCACACGCGGGAGCGGCTCGCCTTCCTGGCCTATACACCGGTCGAGCCGATGGAAATCCACGCGTGCACGCACGGGGGCGGGGCCGAACGGAAGGTGACCGCATTCAACGCCGCGTGGTGGGAACCGCATGCCTGCGCCACGCTGGAGCGGCGGCGCTTCACGGTGCCCGATGGCGAGGGCGGAACGCACGGCATCGACGGCTGGCTGCTGCGCCCCCCGGGCGCGCGCGGGGCCACGCCGCTGCTCGTCGATCTGCACGGCGGCCCGGCCGCCTGCGCGCTGTTCGACTACCCGGCCACCGCGTACTGGTCGGTGCTTTGGTCGCGCGGCTGGTCGGTGCTGGCCCTCAACCCGTCGGGATCGTCGGGCTACGGCCCTGCGTTCGCCGAGCGCCTGCGCGGGCACTGGGGCGAGCGCGACCTGCCGGAAGTGCTGGCGGCCGTGGAGGCGCTGCGCGGCGAAGGGCTGGCCGATGAAAGAATTGCCGTCTGCGGAAAATCTTACGGAGGCTTCCTGAGCGCGTGGGCCCTCGGCCACACGGACTGCTTCCGCACGGCGGTGGTGATGGCGCCGGTGGCCGACGCGCGCAGCCACTACGGCATGTCCGACAGCGGCTACTACGCCGACCCGTTCGATTTCGGCGGCACGCCCTGGAGCGCGCCGCAGGCCTATCTGCGTGCCTCTACGCTGCCGGGTGCGGCCCGGTCGCGCACGCCCACGCTCATCCTGCAGGGGGAAGAAGACCAGCGCTGCCCCGTCGGGCAAAGTGAGGCGCTGTTCTGCGCGCTCAAGCGCGGCGCCAACCCGCCGTGCGAGCTGGTGATCTACCCGGGCGAAGGGCACACGTTCACGGCGTCGGGCGCGCCATCGGTGCGCCGCGACGCCGTGCAGCGCATCGTGGAGTGGGTGGAGCGTTGGGTGGACGAGCCGCTGCCGCCCCCGCCGGAAGGCTGACCCGGTGCCGCAGGGCGGCCGGTGCCCGGCCTCGCCGCTTCAGTGCGGCGCGCCGGGCACCGGCCGCGTGCGGTAGAACTGCATCGGCACCGCCTGCGCCTCGCGCGCGTGCTGGTTCTGCACCGATTTCTTCACCTTGCCGACCACGTGCATCTCGCACGGCTTGCAGTCGAAGCGCAGCGTGAGCTTTTCCTTGCCATTGATGAGGTGCAGCGGTTCGGCCTTGATGGTGCCCTTGACGCCGATGACGCCCTTGGCCTGTTTGGGGCACAGGCTCATGGAAAAGCGCACGCAGTGCTTGGTGATCATCAGGCTCACCTCGCCTTCCTCTTCCTGGCTTTCGTAGGCGGCATCGATCACCTTCACGCCGTGCTTCATGTAGAAGTCGTGCGCCTTCTGGTTGAACACGTTGGCCAGGTAGGTGAGGGTGTCTTCGGGGAAGGCCACGGGCGGCTCCACCGGCCGGGCGCGGGGCAGGCGCTGCAGGCCCGCGGCGCGTGCGGCCTCCAGCTCGGCCACGGCATCGCGGCGCAGCGGGTTGAGCACCGAGGCCGGCACGAACCAGGGCCCGCGCAGGGCGACCGCGATGTCGTGCGCCTGGAACAGCGTGGCCCCGAAGCGGCCGAGCTGCTCGCGCAGGCCGGCCTGCGCCTTCGCGGCATCGGTGGCCGCCTCGTGGGGATGGTCCACGGCGGCGGTGCCGACGAAGCCGTCCTCGTCGGTCAGCGTGAGCGCGAAACCGGTGTCGGTGTCCGTGAAGTGCGCCCAGAGACCGATGCGCCGCTCGCTCGATTTCTTCTCCAGCGTGCGCACCCAGTCCATGTCGCGGTTGCGGTTGATCTCGGTGCCGCGGCGCAGGTCCTTGAAGCCTTCCATCGGGTCTTTCGGGAACACGCGCCACTGGTGGCGGGCCTTGCCGGGCGCGGGCTCGGCGCGGTTGATGGCCACGCCCACGAGTTCCTTCTGCAGGTCGTAGTAGCAGAGCCCGTCGCCGTTGTGCAGCACGGCATCGGGCGCGTGCGTCTCCAGCTCGACCCAGTTCGGGCCGACCTGCGTGATCCAGCCGATCGGCTGGCCGGGGTTCTTGGGCGTATCGAAGGCGCCGATGTCTTCCTTGCGGCCGTTCACGAAATAGTCGGTGAACTCGCGGTTGAAGTTCTGCAGCGGATCGGGCGTGAATGTGAAGGTGGTGTGCCCGCTCGATGACCGCGCGAGCGGCGCGCCGGAGGTCTCGCGTTCCTCGATGATCTCGTCGAGCAGCCGGCGGTAATGGGCCGTGACGTTCTTCACGTACGCCATGTCCTTGTAGCGGCCCTCGATCTTGAAGCTGCGCACGCCCGCGTCGATGAGCGCGCGCAGGTTGTCCGACTGGTTGTTGTCCTTCATCGAGAGCACGTGCTTGTCGTGCGCGATGAAGCGGCCCGCATCGTCGGTCACCTGGTAGGGCAGGCGGCAGGCCTGGCTGCATTCGCCGCGGTTGGCGCTGCGGCCCGTGTGCGCATGGCTGATGTAGCACTGCCCGCTGTAGGCCACGCACAGCGCGCCGTGGATGAAGAATTCGATGGTGCAGCGCTCGGCGTCGGTGGCCGCGCGCACGGCGGCGATCTCCTGCACGGTGAGTTCGCGCGCCAGCACGATCTGCGAGAGGCCGGCGTCCTGCAGGAAGCGGGCCTTCTCGGGCGTGCGGATGTCGGTCTGGGTGCTCGCGTGGAGCTGGATGGGCGGCAGGTCGATCTCCAGCAGGCCCATGTCCTGGATGATGAGCGCGTCGGCCCCGGCCTCGTACACCTGCCAGGCCATGCGGCGCGCGCCTTCCAGCTCGTCGTCGCGCAGGATGGTGTTGAGCGTGACGAAGATCCGGCCATGGAAGCGGTGCGCATGGCGGATGAGCCGCTCCAGATCGCGCATCTCGTTGCCCGCGCCGGCCCGTGCGCCGAACGCCGGGCCCCCGATGTAGACGGCATCCGCGCCATGGTTGATGGCTTCGATGCCGATGTCGGCGTCGCGCGCGGGGGAGAGCAGTTCGAGCTGGTGGGGCAGGAGAGACATGGGGCGGGATTATCCCCGCAGGGGCCGCAGGCGGCACCTGCCCGGCTCTCCACGGGACGGGCCGTGGCCGCCGCGCGCGTCCGAGATGCCCCCACAGTGGCCCCACAGCGGCCCCGCAATGCCCCAGGATGGAGCGTTTCATCGCATTCATGCACCGTGCTGGCGCCGCTTCGCCCGGAGACGGTGCGAACTGCCGGTACGATTCGGCCCGGTGCCCGCACAGCGCGGGCATTTCCCCCGCTGATCCAGAGACCGCCAGGAGACCGACCCAGTGCCATCCGCTTTCCGCTTCCGCCCCTCTTTGCAATGCGCCGCCTTCACCGCCGCGCTGGCCGCTTTCGCCGCCGCCCCCGCCAGCGCGCAGGACGTGCAGACCGTCAAGATCGGCCACGCCGGCCCCCTCTCGGGCGGCATTGCCCACATCGGCAAGGACACCGAAAACGGCGTGCGCCTGGCGTTGGACGACCTCAATGCCCAGAACCTCGTGATCGGCGGCAAGAAGATCCGCTTCGAAATCGCCGCGGAAGACGACGCCGGCGACCCGCGCCAGGCCACGGCCATCGCGCAGAAGTTCTGCGACCTGAAGGTGGCCGGCGTCGTGGGCCACCTGCAGTCGGGCACGTCGATCCCCGCCTCGTCGCTGTACGACAAGTGCGGCCTGCCGAACATCACGGCCGCGGCCACCAACCCCGACCTGACCAAGCCCGGCTACAAGACCACCTACCGCCTGATCGCCAACGACAGCGCTTTAGGCGCGGCGCTGGCCATCTACGCGGCCGACCACCTGAAGCTCAAGTCGGTGGCCATCATCGACGACCGCACGGCCTACGGCCAGGGCCTGGCGCAGGTCTTCAAGGCCACGGCGCTGCAGAAGGGCCTGAAGGTGGTGGCCGAGGAATTCACCAACGACAGGGCCACCGATTTCATGGCGATCCTCACGTCGATCAAGCCCAAGAAGCCCGATGCGATCTTCTACGGCGGGCTGGACGCGCAGGCCGGTCCGATGCTGCGCCAGATGGAGCAGCTCGGCCTGGGCGAGATGAAGTATTTCGGCGGCGACGCGCTGTGCACCGAAAAGCTGCCCGAACTGGCGAGCAAGGGCGCCGTGCTCAAGAACGTGACGTGCGCCACCGGTGGTGCGTCCGTGGCCAAGATGCAGGGCGGCGCCGAATGGAAGAAGCGCTACGACGCCAGGTTCCCCGGCCAGTTCCAGATCTACAGTCCCTATGCCTACGACGCGGCGATGGTGCTGGTCGATGCGATGAAGCGGGCCGACTCGGTGGACCCCAAGGTCTACACGCCCTTCATCGCCAAGACCCAGTACAAGGGCGTGACCGCGAACGTGGCCTTCACGGCCAAGGGCGAGCTGACCGCGCCGGCCGTGACGCTCTACCACTACCCTGCGAATGCCCGCGTGGCGCTGAACTGATTGCCCGGCACCCGCGGCTGCCGCGGCATGGCCGCGGCGCCCCGGGTTCGCTAGAGTAGCGTGCCGCCCCCGGAAGCTCCGGGCGCGGCACGTTTGCTTTGGGCGGCGACGCCCGCACCCCCGTGACGATCGAAGAAGGACGACCTATGCGCATGGCGTTTGGACTGGTAGGCCTGCTCGTGGCCCTGGCCGTGGTGGCCGTACTCGTGAAGCAGCAACTGGGCGCCACGCGCGTGGCCGTGCCCGCGGTGCCCGGCGCGCAGGCGCCCGCATCGGGTGCCTCCGCACCCACGGTGCGCCAGCAGAGCCTGCAGGTGCAGGAACAGGTGCGCCAGCAGGTGGAATCGCTCATGCAGCAGCCTCGGCCGATGCCGGAAGACGACCCCAAGTAACCTGGGTTCAGATGAAAAAGCCTCCATGCCGCCGATTCCATTGATTTGTTTGCTATGAAAAAAATAGCAATTGACGCGGCGACCCACCTGCCCGCCAGCGGACCGGACGGCGCGCGGGCCGAGGATGCCGCCTGGATGCGGCTGGCGCTGGAAGAGGCCGCCCGGGCCGCCGCGCGCGGCGAGGTGCCCGTGGGCGCCGTGGTGGTGAAGGACGGCGAGGTCATCGCCCGGGGCTGCAATGCGCCCATCGGCGCGCACGATCCCACGGCCCATGCGGAGATCGTGGCGCTGCGGGCGGCGGCCGAGCGCCTGGGCAACTACCGGCTGGACGGCTGCACGCTCTACGTCACGCTGGAGCCCTGCGCGATGTGCAGCGGCGCCATGCTGCATGCGCGCCTGGACCGCGTCGTCTACGGTGCGCTCGACGCCAAGACCGGCGCGGCCGGTTCGGTGGTGGACCTGTTCGCGCAGCCCGCGCTGAACCACCGCACGCGCACCGAAGGCGGCGTGCTGGCCGAGGAATGCGGGGCGCTGCTGAGTGGCTTCTTCCGCTCCCGGCGCAGCGCGCAGCGTGCCGAGGCGCGCGCCGCCCACCCGCTGCGCGACGATGCGCTGCGCACGCCCGATGCGCGCTTCGCCGGGCTGGCGGACTTTCCGTGGGCTCCGCGCTACCTGAGCGACCTGCCCGCCCTCGCCGGGCTGCGGCTGCATTACCTGGACGAAGGCCCGCGCGATGCGCCGCGCACGTGGCTGTGCGTGCACGGCGGCGGCACCTGGAGCTACCTGTACCGGCACATGCTGCCCGTCTTCCTGGCGGCCGGAGACCGGGTGGTCGCGCCCGACCTCGTCGGTTTCGGCCGCAGCGACAAGCCCAAGAAGGAGGCCGTGCACACCCTGGCATGGCATGCCCGGGTGCTGTCCGAGCTGGCAGGCCGGCTCGATCTGCGCCGCACCGTGCTGGTCGTGCACGGGGAGGGCGGGCTGCCCGGCCTGGCCGCGCCGGCCTTGGACGCCGAGGCGGGGCCGGAGCGCTGGGCGGGCCTGCTGGCGATCAATGCCTGGGCCCCTCCAGGCGGGGGGGCGCCGCTGCCGCCGGGCTTGGCGGCCTGGCGCAAGGCCCTGGCCGCACGCCCCGCGTCGGCACTGCGGCCCGGGGCCGAGGCCGGCACCTGCGCGGACGCTGCCGCCGCGTACGAGGCGCCGTTTCCCGATGCCGGCTACCGCGCCGCGCTGCGCGCGGGCCTGCACTGGCTGCCCGCCGATGCCGCCGCCGATCCCGGGGCCGACGGCACCCTGCCATCGGTCCGGCGTTTCTGGGCCGCATGGAACGGGCCGAGCGCCGTGGCCGTGGGCGCGCGCGATGCCGCCTGGGGGGCTGCCGCGCTGGCGGACGCACGCTCGGCGGCGCCCTGGCCGGCCGGCGCGGCCGGCGCCTGGGTCTGGCCCGGCGCGGGGCACCGCCTGCCGGAGTCCCACGGGGCCGAACTGGCACGGCGTGCTGTGGAATACTTCCGTCCTTGACCGGCGCACGCAGACGCCGCGCTTCGCCCCCTTATCGCCCCTGTCTTTCCCCGCCCTTGCCGGAGCGGGCCTGCCGGCCCGACTGAAGCCTTGTCCGAACACGATCACGACCATTCGCACTGCGGCCACGACCATGGCCCGCGCCACATCTACATCTACTCGCCGGCCGGTGCCGTGCGCGACAAGGCTGCGTTCAAGCGCGGCGTCGCGCGCCTGAAGGCGCTGGGCCACGAGGTCGAGGTCGATGCGGACGCCCTGGCGGTCCACACCCGATTCGCGGGCGACGATGCCACGCGCCTCGCCGCGATCCACCGGGCCGCCGCGAGCGGTGCCGACGTGGCCCTCATCGCGCGCGGCGGCTACGGCCTCACGCGCATCCTGGACGGCATCCGCTACAAGGCGGTCGCGAAGGCGGTGGAGCGCGGCACGCAGTTCGTGGGCGTGAGCGATTTCACGGCCTTCCAGTGCGCGCTGCTCGCCAAAACGGGCGCCATGACCTGGGCCGGCCCCTCGCTGGTGGGCGACCTCGGCTGCGAAGGCGAGCCCGACGACATCATGCTGGCCTGTTTCGACGACCTGCTCACGGGCCACGGCGAAGGTTCCGGCTGGCGCATGCACAACGAGAAGCCGGCCGCCGACGGCACGCCCGCGGTGCGCGACTTGTACCTGCGCAACGCCACGCTCTGGGGCGGCAACCTCGCGATGCTGTGCTCGCTGGTCGGCACCCCCTACCTGCCGCAGGTCAAGGGCGGCATCCTGTTCCTGGAGGACGTGAGCGAGCACCCCTACCGCGTTGAACGCATGCTCACGCAGTTGCTGCACGCCGGCATCCTCGCGCAGCAGAAGGCCGTGGTGTTCGGCCAGTTCACGGGCTACCAGCTCGCGCCGCACGACAAGGGCTTCAAGCTGCAGACCGTGGTGGACTGGCTGCGCACGCGCATCAAGGCGCCCGTGCTCACCAACCTGCCGTTCGGCCACGTGCCCACCAAGGTGCTGCTGCCGGTCGGCGCGCCGGTGTCGCTGTCGGTCGAAGGGCGCGATGCGTTGATCTACTGGGGCCACGTGGGCGCCGCGGCGCATACGCACTGACCCGGCCGCCCCGACCGAGCCGGCGGGCAGGGAGGTGCCTGCGCCCATCCGGCGCGGCCCGGGCCGCCGTGCGCCGGACGCGCCGCGTCCCGGTGTCGCGGTGCGCCGCCGCGCCGGCCCGCCCGGCGCATTGCCGCATTCCATAATCCACGCCACCTTCTTCTTCTCCGTACCGCTTCCCGACCCGTGCCCCCACTTCCCACCCTCCACCCCTGGCTGCCCGCGCGCATCCGCGAAGGCGCTGCGCCATGAAGACCGCACGGCACACGGTGGTCTTTTCCGACATCGTCGGCACCACGGCCCTCTACGAAGTCCAGGGCAATGCCCGGGCGGCCGCCGCGGTGACCCGGCTCGTCGAATGGATGGGGGCGGTGCTCGGCGTCCACGGCGGGCGGGTGGTGAAAACGCTGGGCGACGGCGTGCTGGCGGTGTTCGGCGAGCCGGGTGCCGCGGTGGCCGCGGCCACCGACATGGCGCGCCGCCACCATGAACGCCCGGGGCATGCCGGCCTGGCCATGGACCTGCGCGTGGGCATGGCCCATGGCGAACTCGTGGAGGTGGACGGCGACACCTACGGCGACGCGGTGAACATCGCCTCGCGCCTGTGCGAGCGTGCCGGCGCGCGCGAGATCCTGGCGGACGCCGCCACGGTGGAGTTCGCGGGCGGCATCGACGGCGCGGCCTATGTCCGCATGGGCCAGCTGGAGCTGCGCGGCCGCGCCGAGCCGCTGCTGGTCTACCAGGTGGAGTGGCGGCAGGGCGACGAGCACGGCCTGCTCACGCAGCGCGCGGGCCTGCCCAGCGGCCCGGTGCCGTTCCAGCCGGCCAGCACCTGGATCGAGCTGGCCTGGGCCGGCACCTTCCGAACCTTCGGAGCGGCCGACAGCCCGCTGCACATCGGCCGTGCCACCCAGGCCGGCGTGCGCCTGGCCGATGCCCGCGTGTCGCGCCTGCACGCGCGCATCGAATGGCGCGGCGGCACCATCGTGTTCACGGACCTGAGCAGTTTCGGCAGCTGGGTGCGGTTCGACGGCAGCGAAACCGTGGTGGCGCTGCGCCGCTCGGCCTGCCTGCTGCACGGCAGCGGGCAGATCGCCCTGGGCGTGCCGTTCGGCCGGCCGGACACCCCCACGCTGGGCTTCGGCGTGACCGACACCGACGTGCCCGAGAGCTGGGACACCCTCCCGCCGTATTGAGGCGCGCGCACGGCGGCGGCAGGGCGCCTCTGCACGACAATGGCGCTCACTCAGGAGGGACGGGGCCATGCACACACACAGGACGACGGGCAGACCATGGGGCCGCTGGCTGGCGGTGGCGGCCGTGGCGCTGCCGCTGCTGGCGGGCGCGGGCGCGGCCATCTATGTGCAGAAAAGCTTCCCCGCGCTGGACGGCCGCGCGGCCGCACCCGGTCTGCGCGCGCCCGTGCAGGTGCGGCGCGACGCCGCCGACGTGACGCACATCCAGGCGTCGTCGCCGCAGGACCTGTGGTTCGGCCTGGGCTATGTGCACGCCCAGGAGCGCTCG
Organism: Paracidovorax konjaci; assembly: GCF_900112675.1. Taxonomy (GTDB): domain Bacteria; phylum Pseudomonadota; class Gammaproteobacteria; order Burkholderiales; family Burkholderiaceae_C; genus Paracidovorax; species Paracidovorax konjaci. The sequence goes on from NZ_FOMQ01000004.1 coordinate 357,206, forward strand.
TGGCAGCTCGAATTCAACCGGCGGCTCATGCATGGGCGGCTGTCCGAGGTGTTCGGCCCCGCCGCGCTGGAGACCGACAAGCTGATGCGTGCGCTGGACATCATGGGCGCCGCCCGGCGCCAGTACGCCGGCCTGCCCGCGATGGCGCAGGAGGCGCTGCAGGCCTACAGCCGCGGCATCCAGCGTTTCCACCAGGGCCGCACGCAGGCCCTGCCGCCCGAATTCCTGCTGCTGGGCGTATCGCCGGGAGAGGGCGAGGACGGCGCCTGGCTGCCCGAGGACAGCGTGGGCTGGGCCCTGATGATGGCGCTGGACATGGGCGGCAACTGGGGCCAGGAGTTCACGCGCCTCTCGCTGGCCCGGGTGCTCGATACCGACCGGCTTTGGCAGGCGCTGCCGCCCTATCCGGGCGAGCCGCCGGCCACCTCCACGGACCTGGCCGCGCTCTACCGTGGCCTGGGCGTCTACCGCGCCGGGGAGGGCGCTGCGCCGCCGCCGGGCCATGCCGGGGGCGCATCCACGCCCGCGCAGGCCTCGGCCGCCGTACCGGCCCCGCGTTCCCTGGCGCTGCTGGGGGAGGGCGTGCGGCAGTGGCTGGAATGGTCGCAGGCGCTGGTGCGCGATGCGGGCACGAACGAAGGCAAGGGCAGCAACAACTGGGTGGTGGCCGGGGAGCGCACCGCCAGCGGAAAGCCGCTGCTGGCGAACGATCCGCACCTGGGCCTTTCGGCGCCGGCCATCTGGTACTACGCCGCGCTGCATTCGCCGGAAGGCACCGCGGCCGACGGCACGCGCATCCCGCCGATGGAGGTGGCGGGCGCGACGCTGCCCGGGTTGCCGTTCGTGGTGCTGGGCCGCACGGCCGGCGTGGCCTGGGGCTTCACGAACACCAGCCCCGACGTGCAGGACCTCTACCTGGAGCAGATCGACCCCGCCCACCCGCGCCGCTACCGCACGCCCGAGGGCTGGGCCGATTTCGTGGTGCGCACCGAAAGCATCCGCGTCAAGGGCCAGCCGGACGTCTCCGTCACGCTGCGGGCGACCCGCCACGGGCCGGTGCTGAGCGATGCGCAGGCCTCGCACGGCCGGCTCATCGACCTGGACCGCTACGTGATCGCGCTGCGCTGGAGCGCCCTCGATGCCGACAACCAGACGGTGCTGGCGGGCCTGCGGCTGAACCATGCCCAGTCGGTGGGCGGGCTGTTCGAGGCGCTCTCCGACTACCACTCGCCCATGCAGAACGTGGTGGCCGCCGACGTGCAGGGCCGCATCGCCTTCAAGGCCGTGGGGCGCGTGCCCGTGCGCGATGCCGCCAACGATCTGCGCGGCGTGGCGCCCGCACCCGGCTGGGATGCGCGCTACGACTGGCAGGGCTGGGTGCCCTATGCCGAAACGCCGCAGGGCGACGGCGCGGGCCGCGGCTGGATCGCCACGGCCAACCAGCGCGTGGCGCCCGAGGGCTACCCGCATTTCATGACGCAGGACTGGGCGCTGCCCTACCGCTACGACCGCATCGCGCAGCAACTGGGTGCCTCGGCCGTGCACGACATGGCCGGCATGCAGCGCCTGCAGGGCGACGTGGTCTCGCTGGCCACGCTGCGGCTGCTGCCGACCCTGCAGCGCGCGCTGCAGGGCCACCCCCATCCGCTGGCGGCCGACGCGGCCGCGCAGCTGCGCGGCTTCGATGGCGCGATGCGCGCGGACCGTGCGGCGCCGCTCGTTTTTGCCGCCTGGGTGGACGAACTGGCGCGCGGCACGCTGGGTGCGCGCATCGGTGCGGAGCGGTTCGCCGCCACCTACGGCAGGCGCGACTACCGCGCCGGCCTGGAAGGCATCCTGGAGCGTGGTGACGCCTGGTGGTGCCAGCCCGTCACCTGCGAGCGGCAAGCCGCGGACGCCGTGGGCCGCGCGCTCGACCGCCTGCAGGCGGCGCAGGGCACCGAGCCCGCACGCTGGCAGTGGGGGCGCGCCCACGCGGCCGTGAGCACGCACCGCCCGTTCAGCAACGTGCCGGCGCTGGCGCGGTTCTTCGAGGTGCGGGTGCCGTCACCGGGCGATGCCTACACGGTCAACGTGGGGCAGTACGACGCCGGCATTGCATCCGGGCCGTTCGTGAACCGGCACGCGGCCTCGCTGCGCGCCATCTACGACCTGGCCGACCTGGAAGCCTCCCGGTTCATCTACCAGACCGGGCAGAGCGGGCTGGTGTTCTCGCCGCGCTACCGCGACATGCGGGGCGAATGGGCGGGCGGCGGCTACCGGCCGCTGCAGCTGCGGCCGGAGCGCTGGGCGCATGCCCTGACCCTGGTGCCCTGACTCTCCGCGCAGGGCACCGGGGCAGGGCGGCTGCGCGCTCAGCAGCCGCGCGTGACGGGCACCTCGGCGTCGCGGCCGTAGCTGGCGTACTTGCCCAGCTCCCACTTCGCGATCGCGTTGCGGTGCACTTCGTCGGGGCCGTCGGCGAAGCGCAGGGTGCGCGCGCCCGCGTAGGCATAGGCCAGCGGGAAGTCGTCGCACATGCCGCCACCGCCATGCACCTGCATGGCCCAGTCGATCACCTGGCAGGCCATGCTGGGCGCGACCACCTTGATCATCGCGATCTCGGTCTTGGCGACCTTGTTGCCGGCCACGTCCATGAGCCAGGCGGCCTTGAGCGTGAGCAGCCGCGCCATGTCGATCTTGCAGCGCGCCTCGGCGATGCGCTCTTGCGTCACCGTCTGCTGCGCCACCGTCTTGCCGAAGGCCACGCGCGACGACGCGCGGCGGCACATGAGTTCCAGCGCCCGCTCGGCCAGGCCGATGAGCCGCATGCAGTGGTGGATGCGCCCGGGGCCGAGGCGGCCCTGCGCGATCTCGAAGCCGCGGCCCTCGCCCAGCAGGATGTTGCTGGCCGGCACGCGCACGTTCTCGAAGACCATCTCCACGTGGCCGTGCGGAGCATCGTCGTAGCCCAGCACGTTGAGCGGACGCAGGATGCGGATGCCGGGCGTGTCGGCGGGCACCAGCACCATGCTCTGCTGCGAATGCCGCGGCGCCTCGGGGTCGGACTTGCCCATGGTGATGAACACCTTGCAGCGCGGGTCCGCCGCGCCGGAGATCCACCACTTGCGCCCGTTGATGACGTACTCGTCTCCCTGCCGCTCGATGCGGGTGGCGATGTTGGTCGCATCGCTGGAGGCCACGTCGGGCTCCGTCATCGCGAAGGCGGAGCGGATCTCGCCTTCGAGCAGCGGCCGCAGCCAGCGGGCCTTGTTCTCCTCGCTGCCGTAGCGCGCGATCGTCTCCATGTTGCCGGTGTCGGGCGCGGAGCAGTTGAACACCTCGCTGGCCCACGGCACGCGGCCCATGATCTCGGCGAGGGGCGCGTACTCCTGGTTGGTGAGCCCGGCGCCCTCGTAGCCCGAGGCCGCGGCGGAATCCACCGGCAAGAACAGGTTCCAGAGGCCGGCCGAGCGCGCTTTCGGCTTCAAGTCCTCGATGGTCTTGAGGGCGGTCCAGCGGCGGCCGGCGGCGGTGTTGGCGGCCAGCTCGGCCTGGTACCCGGCCTCGGCCGGATAGATGTGGTCGTCCATGAACCGCAGCAGGCGTGCCTGCAGATCCTTGGTCTTGGGGGAGTAGTCAAAATCCATCGCGGTTCTCCGGTTGAAATCGTGCCGCGCGGCGTGACGCGGACCAGGGCCTGCCTACATGCGCTGCGCGAATCCCCAGGCCATTTCGGCCAGCGGGCGCGCGCCTTCGCCCGATGCGCGGGCCTGGGCGCTGGAGGCGGTGCCGTCCTCCACGCGCTTGGCGATGCCCTGCAGGATCGAGGCGAGGCGAAACAGGTTGTAGGCGAGGTAGAAGTTCCAGTCGGCGCGCAGCGCCGCGGGGTTCGAGAAGCCGGTGCGCTCGCAATAGCGGCGGATGTATTCGTCTTCGGAGGGAATGCCCAGCGCCGCGTGGTCCAGCCCGCCGATGCCGCGGAACATGCCCGGCGGGATGTGCCACGCCATGCAGTGGTAGCTGAAATCCGCCAGCGGGTGTCCGAGCGTCGACAGCTCCCAGTCGAGCACCGCGATCACGCGCGCCTCGGTGGGGTGGAACATCAGGTTGTCGAGCCGGAAGTCGCCGTGCACGATCGACACGCTGGCCTCGTCGCGCGCGCTCGCCGGCATATGCGCGGGCAGCCATTCGATGAGCCGGTCCATCGCCTCGATGGGCTGCGTGACCGATGCCGCGTACTGCTTGCTCCAGCGCCCGATCTGGCGCTCGAAATAGTTGCCGGGCCTGCCGTAGCCGGCCAGGCCGCGGTCGGCGAACGGCACGGTGTGCAGCGCGGCGATCACGCGGTTCATCTCGTCGTAGATGGCGCTGCGTTCGGCCGGCGCCATGCCCGGCAGGGCCTGGTCCCAGAGCACGCGGCCCTGCAGGAACTCCATGATGTAGAAAGCCCGGCCGATCACCGATTCGTCCTCGCAGAGCGCGAACATGCGCGGCACGGGCACGGCGGTGCCGGCGAGCCCGCCCATCACCTGGTACTCGCGCTCGATCGCATGCGCCGAAGGCAGCAGCTTCGCGACCGGCCCGGGCTTGGCGCGCATCACGTAGCTGCGCCCGGGCGTGCTCAGCTTGTAGGTCGGGTTGGACTGCCCGCCCTTGAACATCTCCACCTCCACCGGACCCTGGAAGCCTTCCACATGGGACTTCATCCAGGCGGAGAGCGCCGCGGTGTCGAATGCGTGCGTGCCGGAGACGGGGCGGGTGCCGATGAAGTGCTCGTAGGTTTGCATGGGGCGGCGTGGGTGGGGAGGGGGAGGTCCGTGGGCGCGGGGGCGGGTCAGTGGTCGGTCTCGGCGATGCGCATCAGCACATCACGGTCGCGCACCACGAGGCCGCCGGGCTCGATGCGGATGGCATCCTCGCGCTCCATGGCCTTGAGTTCCTGGTTCACGCGCTGGCGCGATGCGCCCAGCAGTTGCGCCAGCTCTTCCTGCGCGAGCTGCAGGCCGATGCGCACCTCGTTGCCGTGCGAGAGGCTCGGGATGCCGTAGCTGCGCACGAGGTGCAGCAACTGCTTGGCGAGGCGCGCGCGCAGCGGCAGGGTGTTGAGGTCTTCCACCAGGCCGTAGAGCTGGCGGATGCGCCGCGCATGCAGGCGCAGCATCGCTTCGTAGAACTCCACGTGCGCGGCCAGGATCTTGCGGAAATCGGCCTTGGCCACGCACAGGATGGTGGTGTCCCCGTGCGCATAGGCATCGTGCGTGCGCCGGTCGCCGTCGAAGATCGCCACATCGCCGAACCAGATGCCCGGCTCCACGTAGGTCAGTGTGATCTGCTTGCCCGAGATGGATGTCGAGCTCACGCGCACGGCGCCCTTGGCGCAGGCGATCCACTCCTCGGGCGGATCGCCGCGGGCGGCGATCAGTCCGCCGTCCTTGAAGCGTTTGACGTAGGCGCATCGGAGTATGTCGTGCCGCAGCGAGGGGGAAAGGGAGGAAAACCAGCGACCGGTATTGATCGCTTCTCGTTCTTCGATGGTAAGAATGGGGTCGTCCATGGTCTGTCTTTTGCGTGACTGGTGGCTGGAACATTGTCGCGCGCGGGACCGGCGTGCCGGCCCGCCGCGCGCCCTGCGATGTCGCCTGCGTGTCTGCGGTGCGCGCAGGACGGGCCGGGCGCGTGAACGCCACGGGCGGGGCTGCGGATGGCGGACCCGGTGCCCGCGGCGAGGAGGGAAAAGGGCGCCAGAAGAGGGCGCCCCGCGCGCCACGGCCACGGCGTGGCCCACCGCGGCCAGAGGGCTTCTGGTTTGAGTGGAATCCGCTCCATGCCGGCGGATCCATTCAATAGTTTGCTATGTTATTTATAGCGTGGCGTGCGTTTTTCGAGGAAGGCGGCAATGCCTTCGCCCGCATTCGGATGCTGCAGGTTGCGCACGAACTGGTTGCGCTCCTGCGCGAGCTGCTCGGTCAGCGTGCGCTGCGGTGCCTCCAGCAGCAATTCCTTGGTGCTTGCGAGTGCATTGGGTGCGCGGGCGTTCAGCGTTTCGGCCAGCGCCAGCGCGCAGGTGAGCGCCTCGCCGGCGCGCGCGAGCCGGTTGACCAGTCCCATCGCATGCAGGCGCTCGGCGCCGATGCGCTCGCCGCACAGCAGCAGCTCGGACGCGAGCTGGCGCGGCAGGGCATGCGCCAGGTTCCAGGTCGCGCCGCCGTCGGGCGACAGGCCGATGCCGGCATAGGCCATCACGAAGGCCGCGTTGCGCGCCGCCACGATCAGGTCGCAGGCCAGGGCCAGCGAGAACCCCGCGCCGGCGGCGGCGCCCTCGACGGCTGCGATCACCGGCTTGGGGTAGGTGTGGATGGTCTCGATCCACTGGTGCAGCCCTTCGACACCCTGGGCCTGCGCCTCGGCGCCCTCCTGGCGCCGCTCCTGCAGGCGCTGCAGGTTGCCGCCCGCGCAGAAGTGCTCGCCCGCGCCGGTGATGACGACGGAGCGCACCTCGGCATTGCGTTCGGCGCCGTTCAGCGCCTCCACCCCGGCCGCGTAGATGCCCGGATCGAGCGCGTTGCGCATCTCCGGGTGGTGGATGGTCAGCACGAGGGTCTGGCCGTGGCTGGTGCTCTGGAGTCTCGCGGGCATGGGAGGGTGGGGCGGAGGGAAAGTCGTTGGGGGCAGGGCGTGGCGGCTCAGGGCTCTTCGTGCAGCAGGCTGAGTCCGATCGCTCCGCGGCGGCGCAGCCAGGGGCTGGGACGGTAGCGCGGATCGCCATACACCGTCTGCAGGTTGAAGAGCACCTCGAGAATGTTGGTCGGGCCCCAGCGGTTGCCCATCGCGAGTGGTCCGAGCGGGTAGCCCAGCCCCAGCGTCACCGCCGATTCGAGGTCGGCCGGGCTGCAGATGCCCTGCTGGCAGATGTCGCTGGCGATGTTGACGATGGCCGCCACCACGCGCTGGGTGACGAAGCCGCCGCTGTCGCGGATCACGCTCACGGGCTTGCCGTCGCGCGCGAAGAGCGCATGGGCCGCGTCGCGGATGTCGATGCGCGTGGCCGGGTTGGTGGCCAGCACGCGCCGGCGCGTGGCCGCGTCTTCGATCAGCATGTCGATCCCGACGGTGCGGGCGGGGTCCAGGCGCTCGACCACGGCCACCGTGGTGATGTCGAAGCCCATCGGGGCCACCAGCGAGATCGCCTGCGGAGAGGGCGACGTGCCGGTCTCGATCTGCGCGCCCAGGTCCTTCAGCAACTGGTACACCTCGGGCCGGCGGGCTGCGCGTGATGACACCCACACGGGCGGAATCTGCGCCACCGACGGCGCGGGGGGCTCGGCCGGCACCTGCGCCAGCCCGTCCACATAGGGGTAGAAGCCTTCGCCCGTCTTGCGGCCGAGCAGCCCGCCCGCGAGCCGCTGCGCCGCCAGGGCGCTGGGGCGATACCGTGGCTCTTCGTAATACTGGCGATAAACGGATTCCATGACGGGCTGGGAAACATCCAGCCCGGTGAGGTCCATCAGCTCGAAGGGCCCCAGGCGGAAGCCGACCTGGTCGCGCAGGATGCGGTCCACCGTGGCGAAGTCGGCCACGCCCTCGCTCACGATGCGCAGCGCCTCGGTGCCGAAGCCCCGGCCGGCGTGGTTCACGATGAATCCCGGCGTGTCCTGCGCGCGCACGGGCGTGTGCCCCATGGCGCGGGCGTAATCCGCGAGCCGGTCGCACACGGCCGCATCCGTCTTCAGGCCGGCGATCACCTCCACCACTTTCATGAGCGGCACGGGGTTGAAGAAATGGAAACCCGCAAAGCGCTCCGGGCGCTGCAGTACCGCGCCGATCGCCGTCACCGACAGCGACGACGTGTTGGTGGCCAGCACCGCGTCGGGGCGGACGATGGCCTCGAGTTGGGTAAAAAGCGCCTGCTTGATGTCCAGGCGTTCCACGATCGCTTCTATGATGAGGTCGCACCCGGCGGCATCTTGCAGTGCGGCCACCGGTGCCAGGCGGCCCGCCAGGGCGGTGGCTTCGTCTTCCGTCATGCGCCCCTTGCCTACAAGGCGCTGCCACTGCTGGTGTATATGGTGGCGTGCGGCGTCTGCCGCACCCGGGCGGCTGTCGAAGAGCAGAACCTGGCTGCCGGCCTGTGCCGCCATCTGGGCAATGCCCTGGCCCATGGCACCCGTGCCTATGATGCCTACGATCGGGTTTAGGTTGGTCATGGAGCGCCATTATGGCGGCGGGGGAGCAAGGCACTTATGTGCAAGAATGGTTCGAATAAGAACGCAACTATTGTGAAGATAAGTAACGCAATTCTTGGAGCAAGCCTGTCGGTGGCCGCGAGCGGTGCAGCGGCTCTTTCATTGGGCGCCAGCCACGGCAGCGTCGTGCTCGGCGCGCCGGTGGACCTCGTCTTCGACGTGCAGCCCGATCCGGGCACCGACGTCGAATCGTCCTGCGTGCGGGTGCGCCTCGTGGCGGGCGATACCGTGGTGCCGGATTCCAAGGTGCAGATCACACCCGTGCCGGCCAGTGGGGGGCGCAACCCCGCCGTCCGGGTGCGGGCCAACGTGGCGGCCGACGAGCCGGTCTTCACGGCCACGGTGACCGCCGGCTGCACGGGCGGCGTGACGCGGCACTACACCTTCCTCTCGCAATTGCCGGAATCGGCCGCGGCATCGCCATCCTCGCGGCCGGTCGATATCGGACAACTGGCGGGCGCCCCGGCTGCGGGCGCGCGCCCGGGCACGGCCTCCGGCGCCCCCGTGGCCGGCGGGACCTCGGCCCGCGCCGCACGCGTTCCGGCCTCCGGAGCGGCCGCCGCAGCCCCCGCGCGGGCGGCCCGCCCACGGGCCTCCGACGCGGGCACCTCCCTCGCACCCAGCCGGGCGCTCCGTCCGGCCGCTGCGGCGCCGGCCCCTTCGCCGGCAACGGCGGCTGCCGACCGGGCGCGGCTGGTGATGGAGCCGCTGGACGTCTGGCTCGACTCCCCGTTGCCGCTGCGCAGTTCGGCCGAGCTGTCTCCTGCCGCTCCCGAGGCGTCTGCCCAGCAGCGCGCCGAGGCCGCAGCCCTCTGGAAAGCGCTCAACACCCCGGTCGAAGACGTGCAGCGTGCAGCGGGCCGCACGGCCCAGCTCGAAACCACCGTGGCGGCCGAACGCGCCCGGGCCGCTTCCGAGCGCGCCGCCGCCGCGGACCTGCGGCAGCGCCTCGACAGTGCCGAGGCCGACCGCTTCCCCGCCGTGATCGTCTATGCGCTGCTGGGGCTGCTCGTGCTGTTGCTGGCCCTGGCGGCCTGGCTGTGGGTCCGTGCGCGCCGCGCCGGCGAATCGGCCTGGATGCAGGCGGTGGCCGCCAGCGGCCAGCCTGCCGCACCCGGTGGCCCAGAAACCGATGAAGACGGCGGCGATGCGCAGCGCACCCGGCCACAGGCATCCGCCGTGCCTGCCAGCCGGCCCCAGAGGCTGCCCACCCTGCCACGCGGCAAGGGCGCGGCAACGGCCTCCACGCGGCCCGTGCTGGTGCCTCCGGCGCCGCAACCGGCGGTTGCGCCCGCCGCGGCCCCGGCTTTCAACTTCCCCACTTTCGCGGACTCGCTGTCGGGCGCCGTGGTGGTCGAAGGGCCCTCCACGACGCGCAGCGCACCGCTCGTGCCGGCCCCGGTGGCGCCGGTGCCCGCCGCCGTGCCGCCCGCACCAGCGCCCGTCGCCCCATCGGCCACGCGCGCACCCGGCCCGCACCCCGAGGACCTGTTCGACATCCAGCAGCAGGCCGAATTCTTCGTCTCGGTGGGTGAACACGACCAGGCGATCGGCGTGCTCAAGCAGCACATCGCCGCGCATGGCGACACCTCGGCCTTCGCTTACCTCGAACTGCTGCGGCTCTACCACACGCTCGGCCGTGTCGAGAGCTTCAACCAGTTGCGGGAGAAGTTCCACGCGCAGTTCAATGCCCGGGTGCCCGAGTTCGCAGCCTTCCACCGCAGCGGGCGCACCCTGCAGGGCTTCCCCGAGGCACTGGCCGCCATCGAGGCCGAATGGTCGTCGCCCGCCGTGCTCGGCATCATCGAGGGATACCTCTTCCGGCAGGCGGATGCGCCCAACGCCGTGCAGTTCGACCTGGCCGCCTACGACGATCTGCTGCTGCTGCTGGCCGTGGCGCAGACCACGCCCGCCAGCGCGCGCGGCGCCGCGCCCCCCCGTGCCCGCACGACGCCCGCCGAAGTACCCGACGACGAATCCCTTGCCGCTTTTTCTCCGGTGCCCCCGTCGGATACGGACAAGGCTGCCGCACGCGAGCAGGAACTCCGTTCGCTCGATTCGCTGTCCGCCGGCCTGGCCTGGGAATCCCTGCCCACGCCGCTGTCGCAGGCGCAGGCCCCCACCGCACCGGTGCGCCTGGAGGACGACCCCGACGCGATGCTCGACATCGATCTGTCGGAGCCGCCCCACCTCACGCTCAGCGACCTGCCGCCCGTGCCGGTGACGGCCCCCCCGAAGCCCGGCGAGCCGGTGGGTTTCGGGATGGACAACGACAAACTGGAATTGCGCCTGGAACTCGAAGACATCGAGCGCAAGCACCCGCCCAAGGGGTGAGCGAGGCGAGCCGGGTGCCGGGCTCTGGCGAAAGGCCCGGCGGCCATGGCCGGCCGTTGGGCCAAGCCGTCTGCCAGGCCTTCCCGCGGCGGCCGTGACAGGCCGCAGGCGGGCCGATCAGGCGCCGAGGCTGTCCATGAGATGCCTCGCGGCCGCCTCCGGATCGTCCGCATTCACGATGGCGCGCACCACCGCGATCGAACCCACGCCGGTCGCGCGCACGGCCGGGAACTGCTCCGCGCCGATCCCGCCGATGGCCACCTGCGGGTAGCCCCGCAGCAGGCGCGCATATCCCGCGAGGCGGGCCAGTCCCTGCGGCACGGTGGCCATCTTCTTGAGCGTGGTCGGGAAGACGGCGCCCATGGCGATGTAGCTCGGCGCCGCGGCGTCGGCGCGCACCATCTCGGCATAGCCGTGGGTGCTCACGCCCAGCCGCATGCCTGCGCTGCGCAGCGTGGCCAGCGCGCCCGGAGCCAGCGCGTCGAGGTCTTCCTGGCCGAGGTGGACGCCGTAGGCCCCGGCATCGATGGCGGCCTGCCAGTGGTCGTTGATGAACAGCAGCGCGTCCGTGCCCTGCACGGCCTGCACCGCGGCGCGGACCTCGCTCGCCACGGCGGCCGCATCGTCCGATTTGAAGCGCAGTTGCACCGTGGGCACACCCGCGCGCACCATGCGGCCCACCCACTGCGCATCGGGCAGCACGGCGTAGAGCCCGAGCGCGCCGGGGCAGGGGGCAAAGGGGTGCGCATGGGGGCGTGGCTGCAGCCCGAAATCCTCGGGCGCATCGGGCCAGGCGGTTGCGTCGAACCGGCCGGTGCGGTCCGTGCGGGCCTGCCAGGCACCGGCGAGGCAGTGCGCGTCCACGGCGATGAAGCCGAGGGTGCTGCAGGCCTGCAGCGCGGCCCGGTAGACCGCGCCATGGTCGCCGCCGCACGGCGGCGCGGGCTGTGCAGGGAAGTCGGCAAAAGCCGCGGCATGGGCCTGAACGATGGCTTCCGACATCTGCCGGATGGAGGCGTCAAGCATGGTCGTGGTGCCAGAAAGGGGTGCCGAGCACCGGTGTGCTCGGCTGGGCGGAGTCCTGGGCGGACATGGTGCCGGCATCGCGGGCCGCCCGTCCGGCGCGCACGGCGTCCGCGAAGGCTCCGGCCATCGCCACGGGGTCCTGTGCCAGAGCCACGGCGGTGTTGAGCAGCACGCCGTCGTAGCCCCATTCCATGACCTGGCAGGCGTGCGACGGCAGGCCCAGGCCCGCATCGACCAGCAGCGGCACATCGAGCCGCTCGCGCAGTACGCGCAGCGCGTATGGATTCACGGGGCCCCGGCCCGTGCCGATGGGCGCCGCCCAGGGCATCACGGCCTGGCATCCCACATCGACGAGGCGCTGGCAGAGCACGAGGTCTTCGGTGCAATAGGGCAGCACGTGGAAGCCGTCGCGCACGAGCTGCGATGCCGCTTCCACCAGATTCAGCGTGTCCGGCTGCAGGGTGTAGTCGTCACCGATCAGCTCCAGCTTGATCCACGGCGTGCCGAACACCTCGCGCGCCATCTGCGCGGTGGTCACGGCTTCCTGGATGCTGTGGCAGCCCGCCGTGTTCGGCAGCACCGGCACGTCCAGGCGTCGCAGCAGTTCCCAGAAGCCGCTGCCGGACTCCGCCGGGTTGCTGCCCTGGCGGCGCAGGGAGGCCGTCACCATGGCGGGGCGCGCACGCTGCACGGCGGCTTCCAGCACGCTCGGCGAGGGATAGCGCGCGGTCCCCAGGAGGAGCCGGCTTTCAAAACGCTGGCCGTAGAGGACCAGCGCGTCATCGGGTGCAGAGGTGGGCATGGCGGACATCTGAGAAAAAGCCGGGCGCGCCCGGCGGCAAATGCGGAGAAGAAGGGGCGTTCGGGGGCCGCGCGTGCGCGTTCAGCCGCCCGTCACCGGCGCGATGATCTCGACGCGGTCGCCGGGCTGCAGCGCATGCTGCGCGTGGCGCGCCTGGGGTACGAACACGGTGTTGACCGCCACGGCGAAGGGCGGCCGGGCGGCGATGGCTGCGATGGCGTGGGCCACGGTCGCGCCTTCGGGCAGGTCGGTGGCGTTCTGGTTGATGACGACGTTCATGGAAGGGTGGCGGCGGCAGGCACGGCGCTGGCAGGGGGGCCTGGCAGGCCAGGCTCCAGGTCCAGCGCCAGATCGAAGCGGGGGGCGAGGCGTGATTGTCCCTCGTTCAGCAATTCCATCACCACATCGAGGATGGCCGGCGAAATCATGAAGCCGTGCCGGTAGAGCCCGTTGACCTGGAGCACGCGCGGCGCCAGGCGCCGGATGGCCGGCAGGTTGTCGGGCAGCGTGGGGCGGCACTGCGTGGCGATCTCCAGGATGCGCGCCTCGGCGAAGCCCGGGTGCACGGCATAGGCTGCGCTCAGCAGCTCGAGCGTGGAGCGCACGCTGGCGGGCGAGAGGTCGTCCGATTCGATCTCCGTGGCGCCGATCACGAAAACATGGTCTTCCTTGGGCGCGATGTAGATCGGGTAGCGCGGGTGCACGAGCCGGGTGGGCCGGCGCAGCGTGACGCCCGGCGCATGCAGGCGGACCACTTCGCCGCGCACGCCGCGCAGCGCGGGCCATTCGGTGCGGGCCCCGAGGCCGCGGCAATCCAGCACCCAGTCGGGGTGCCCGGCTTCGCCCGGCATGAAATCCTCGGGCGCCCGCGGGCTGTGCCAGTGCACCCGCACGCCGAGGCTGCCCAGGGTGTGCGCCAGGGAGTCGAGCAACTGGCGGTTGTCCAGCTGGCCTTCGCCCGGCAGGTACAGCCCCTGGTGGAAGCGGCGGGCGGCGGCCGGCTCGGCGGCGTCGATGCCTTCGGCGTCCAGCACCTGCAGCGCGGGCAGTTCGGGCACCGTGCGGGCGGTGCGCTCCAGCACGCCGCGCAGCCGGGCGGCCTCGGCCGCGTCCTGCCGGTGCCACAGGATGAGGGTGCCTTCCTGCTGGAAGAACACCGGCCAGGCGAGGCCGGCCAGCAGTTGCGGCCAGCGCGTGAGCGCGTGGTGGCCCATGCGCACCACGCCGGGTTCGGTGATGGCAGACTCGGCCAGCGGGGCCAGCATGGCGGCGGCGATGCGTGCGGCGGCTCCCTGCGCATCGGGGCCCTGGGCTTCGTAGAGGTCCACGGCATGGCCCTGGCGGGCCAGCTCGACGGCCAGCAGCCGGCCCATGAGCCCGGCGCCGAGGATGGCGATGGAGGAGTGCGGAGACAGCAGAGGAAGCATGTGCGTGCGGTGGAGGTGCGTTCTCGTCGAGGGGCCGTGCGCCGGGGCGCTGGGACGGAGAACAGGCGGCGATCCACCGTCGAAACTCCCCACGCCAGCATGACCTGGATCGGGTGCCGAGGGTATTTCTCAGTCGCGCCGGCATGGCGGACACCCCTGTTTCGTCCGGGTCGGATTACAGCACAGGCCCCGGGGAAGGGGTTTTGACCTTGCGCAGGGGCCATAATTTTTGCCATGACTCTCGATCCCCTTGCGCCGCCGTCCCTGGCGGCGGACGACTCCGCCCGCGCGCCCCGGTACGCCCGCGTCCTGTCCATCGCGGGCTCCGACAGCGGCGGCGGCGCAGGCATCCAGGCCGACCTGAAGACCTTCGCGGCCCTGGGCTGCTACGGCATGACCGCGATCACCGCGATCACCGCGCAGAACACGCAGGGCGTGCGCGCCATCCACGGCGTGCCGCCCGACATGCTGCGCGCGCAGATCGATGCCGTGGTGGAGGACATCGGCGTCGATGCCGTGAAGATCGGCATGCTGCACGCGCCGGAAATCGTGGAGGCGGTGGCCGATGCCATCCGTCGCCACGCGTTGCCGCACGTGGTGCTCGACCCCGTCATGGTGGCCACCAGCGGAGACCGGCTCATCGCGCCCGAGACCGTGGGCGTGCTGGTGGAACGGCTGTTCCCGCTGGTCTCCGTCGTCACCCCCAACCTGGATGAAGCGGCACTGCTGCTCGGCAGGGAGATCGGCGGCATCGATCAGCTCGACCGGGCGGTGCAGGACCTGCTCGACCTGGGCGCGCCGGCGGTGCTGCTCAAGGGCGGTCACCTTCCCGGCGACTGGGTGGTGGATGTCCTCGGACTGCGCGGCAGCGTGGAGGGCGCCACGGCCGAGCGGCTGCAGTCGGCCCGCATTCCCACCCGCAATGGGCATGGCACGGGCTGCACGCTGTCTTCCGCCATCGCGGCGCACCTGGCACTCGGGCTGCCCCTGGCGGAGGCCGCCAAGCGCGCGCGGGCCTACATCCTGCAGGCGATCGCCGCCGGCGCGGACGTGCGCACGGGGCGTGGGCAGGGGCCGCTGAACCACGGCCACGCGCCGGTGGCCCAGCACATCCTGTACCCCGCGGAGCACCCTGTCGCCCCGCACTGAGGGGCGCCTGCGGACGGTGGTGGCCGCCCTGCGGCGCGCCTACCAGCCCCAGGTGAGGCGGCGGGCGACCCAGCCCTTGCGGCCATCCTCGCGTTGCACATGGGCCCAGTCGCCGGCAGTGCGCAGCGTGCGCACGACCTCGTGGCGCTCCAGCAGGCCCAGGCGCGGGTGCCGCACCCCCGGGCCGGCGCGCAGCACGGCCGTGCGAGCCGTGACCACGCGGTGCGGCTGCTTGCTGGTCAGCCCAGCGCTGACCCAGCCCAGTGTTTCCTCATGGTCGCGCACCTTGAGCCAGGGGCCGCGGCGCTGCGTGACCTGCAGCGGATAGCCCGCACCCAGTTCCCACAGCACGGCCGAACGGGTCGTGGGCGCTTCGCGCACGTTGACCGAGGCGCCCCGGATGCTCACGAAATCCGCCGCCTGCGACGGCAGGGCGGCCAGGGCCGCGGCAGCCACCAGGGCGCTGCCGGCCAGGGCGGCGCAGCGGCCCAGGAAGGCCGGAGCCCGGAAGGGTGCCCCTGGCGTGCGGAGGGCGGCGGAGTCGGTGGAGTGGGTACGGAAGGGCACGGGCGTCTGTCTCCTCGGTCGGTCGGTGGGTGGGTGGACGGTCGATCGTCCCCCATGGACCGGCCGAGGCGCCGCGGGTTCCTCAATCCACTGCAGCGCGGCACGGTGGCCGCGCGGCCTTCAGTGGGCGGCCGGGCGCAGCCCCAGCCGCTCGTGCAGGCGGGTGCTGGTGGTCGTGTACTGCAGCGCGACCGGAGCGCCGGACAGATGTTCCGCCGCCGCGAAGGCCGCGAGCGTGGCCTCGTGGAAGCCGCAGAGGATCAGCTTGCGCTTGCCCGGGTAGGTGTTGATGTCGCCCACCGCATAAAGGCCGGGCACGCCTGCCGAGAACGTGGCCGTGTCCACGGCCACCTGCTTGCGCTCCAGCGCCAGGCCCCAATCGGCGATGGGCCCCAGGCGCGGCGACACCCCCAGGCACAGCAGCAGCGTGTCGACGGGCAGGTGCCGTTCCGTGCCGCTGGCGTCGAGGATCCGCAGTGCGGCGAGGCGTGCGCCCTGCGGCGGCGCCGCTTCGGTGATTTCGATGCCCGTGATCTGCGCCGCCACCACGCGAATGCGGCCGCTGTCGCGCAGCGACCGCAACTGCGCCAGCGCCTCGGGCGGCGCCTGGAAGGCGTCGCGGCGGTGCAGCAGCGTCACGCTGGCGGCGGCCTCGCTGCCAGCGGCCTGCGCGCAGGCGATGGCCCGGGCCACGGCCGTGTCCTCGCCGCCGTGCACGACCACGTGCCGGCCCGCGGTGGCGGCGGCTTCCTCGTGGTGGTGCACCTGCGTGCCATGGAATTGGTCGATGCCCTCCACCTTCAGCGTGCGCGGCACGAAGGCGCCGACGCCCCCCGCGATGAAGACGCTCTGCGCGTGGAATGCCTTGCCGGCACGCGTCGAGAGCAGGAAGCTGCCGTCCGGCCCGGGCTGCAGCGTCTCGACCTGGTCGGACAGGTGCAGGTTCGGCGCGAAGGGTTCGATCTGCCGCGACAGCAGCGCGACCAGTTCGCGGCCCGTGCAGACGGGCACGCCGGGAATGTCGTAGAGCGGCTTGTCGGCATACAGCTCTGCGCACTGGCCGCCGATGTGCGGCAGCGCGTCGATCACATGCGCACGGATGCCCTGCAGCCCGAGCTGGAACACCTGGAAGAGGCCCACGGGCCCCGCGCCGATCACCACCGCGTCGGCGGCGATGGGGGCGGTGGTGGCAGGGAGGGCTGCCGTCGCTGCGGGCACGTCGTTCAGCGGCACGCGGTCAGCGGATCAGTTCGGAGACCTTGCCGGGCTTGCCGTTCCACTCGTCGGCGTCGGGCAGGGAGGCCTTGCGCTTGGTGATGCTCTTCCACTGCGGCGCGAGTTCCGCATTGAGCTTGATGAAAGCCAGCTGGTCGGCGGGCAGGTCTTCCTCGGCGTAGATGGCGTTGGCCGGGCATTCGGGGATGCACACGGCGCAGTCGATGCACTCGTCGGGGTCGATCACCAGGAAGTTGGGGCCTTCGCGGAAACAGTCCACGGGGCACACGTCCACACAATCGGTGTACTTGCACTTGATGCAGTTTTCGGAGACGACGTGAGTCATGAGAGGCAGTCTTTGGATCGGGGGTAACCCGCAATTTTAGGGCGGTTCGGGCCGAGGTCCGCCGCTGCCCCTTGTGCTGTCGCAGGAAGCGGCACGGCGGGCAGGGGCCGGAGCACGGCGGGCTCCGCGGTCAGTTCACGAGCACGGCTGCCGCCGTGCGGTGGCTGGCCGTGTCCACGAGGATCAGCGAGCCCAGCACGCGCGCCTGGCCGAACGGGGCGGCCGGCAGGGCTTCCTGCAGCAGCAGGTCCACGTGGCCGATGGCGTTGGGTTCCAGCTGGGCGGCTTCTTCCTCGGCCAGGGTGTTGATGTTGAGGCGGTGCACCACGCGCTGCACCTTGGCCTTGACCCAGCGGTGGCCGTGCAGCGCCCAGTAGACGCGGCCCGCCACCAGCGGCTCGTCGTCCATCCAGGCGACCGTGGCGCGGATGTCGCGGCGTCCGGGCCATGCCGGCACGGCGGTGGGCGTGTCGAAGCCGTCGTCGGCCGCCGGGGCCGGCGCAGCAGCCGCGGGCGCCGCCAGGATCCAGTCGCCGCGCGAGACGTCCACCTCGCGGTCGAGCACGATGCCGGCGCTGGTGCCGGCTTCCACGGCCTGCGGGCGGCGGGCATGGTCGAGCACCTGCGCCACCTGGGCGAGCTGGCCGCTCGGGAAGACCTGCACCGCCGTGCCGGGCGCCACCTGGCCCGCGGCCACGCGGCCCCAGAACACGCGGCGGCCCTGCGTGGTGTCGGCCGAGGAAGAGAATTTCTCGACCCACTGCACGGGGAAGGCCAGCGCCAGGCCCGTGTCGGCCGGCGTGTGCGGCAACTGCTCCAGGATCTGCAGCAGGCTCGGGCCTTCGTAGCCGGCCCAGCCGGGCTGGGCGTCCACCACGTTCCAGCCCTTGAGCGCGGAGACCGGCACCGTGGCGCGCACGGCGATGCCGGCCGCCTGGGCGAAGGCTTCGAGCGCGGCGCGGATGTGGCGCAGCGCGAGCGAGGCGTCTTCCACGGCGTCGAGCTTGTTCACCGCGAACACCAGCGAATGCACGCGCAGCAGGTGCACCAGCAGCGAGTGGCGGCGGGTCTGCGGCAGCAGGGCGAGCTGCGGGTTCTTCCAGTCGAGCTTGGTGGCGTCCACCAGCACCACGGCAGCGTCGGCGCTGGAGGCGGCCGTGACCATGTTGCGCGTGTACTGCTCATGGCCCGGCGCGTCGCCGATGATGAACTTGCGCGTCTCGGTGGCGAAGTACCGGTATGCCACGTCGATGGTGATGCCCTGTTCGCGCTCGGCGCTGAGGCCGTCGGTGAGCAGCGCCAGATCGGTCTCGCCGCCGCGCGTCACGCCGGCCAGGTGGTCCTGCAGCACCGCGCGGCTGTCCACCAGCAGGCGGCCGATGAGCGTGCTCTTGCCGTCGTCCACGCTGCCGCAGGTGATGAAGCGCAGCGCAGCGTTGTGGTCGGAATGGCCCGATGCCGTCGGATCCATTGCGTTTTCTGCTATTAAATTGGTAGTGCTCATCAGAAGTACCCGTCTTTCTTGCGCTTTTCCATCGAGGCTTCGGAGGTCTTGTCGTCCATGCGCGTGGCGCCGCGCTCGCTGACCTCGGCGGCCAGGGTCTCGATGACGATGTCGGCCGCGGTGGCGGCTCCGCTCGCCACGGGGCAGGTGCAGGTGATGTCGCCCACGGTGCGAAAGCGCACGTCGCGCGTGACGACTTCCTCGCCCTCGCGCGGCGGCGTGAGTTCGGTCACGGGCACGAGCAGGCCGCGGCGCTCAACCACCTGCCGCTGGTGCGTGTAGTAGAGCGAGGGCAGCGCGATGGCTTCGCGGTCGATGTACTGCCACACGTCCAGCTCGGTCCAGTTGCTGATCGGGAACACGCGGAAGTGCTCGCCGGGGGCCAGGCGCGTGTTGAACAGCGTCCACAGTTCGGGCCGCTGCGCCTTGGGTTGCCACTGGCCGAAGCTGTCGCGGTGCGAAAAGATGCGCTCCTTGGCGCGGGCCTTCTCCTCGTCGCGGCGCGCGCCGCCGATGAGCGCATCGAAGCGGAATTCCTCGATCGCCTCCAGCAGCGTCACCGACTGGTGCACGTTGCGGCTCTCGCCCGGGTGCGCCAGGCGCACGGTGCCGCGCGCCATGGAATCCTCCACGCTGCGCACGATGAGTTCGGCGCCCAGCTCCTTCGCGCGGAAGTCGCGGAAATCCGTGACCTCGGGGAAGTTGTGGCCGGTGTCGATCATCAGCAGCGGGTAGGGGATGCGGCCCGCCCCGAACGCTTTCTCGGCGCACTTGAGCATCACCAGCGAATCCTTGCCGCCCGAGAAGAGCAGGGTGGGGCGTTCGAAGGCTGCGGCGACCTCGCGCAGGATGAAGATGGTCTCTTCCTCGAGCGCGTCGAGGTGGCGGTTGCTGAGCTGGTTCAGCACTTGGGGTTCGGTGCGTGCGTTCATGCGGCGGGCTCGTGGGCGTGGGAAGGGGCCGTGTCAGGCGGCATCGCGGAAATGCGGCAGGGGGTGCGCCACGTCGCCCTGGTAGAAGGCGTGGAAGCGGTCGAACTGGCGCTGGGCATCGGCCAGGTCCACGCCCTCGCGCAGCACCGCCACGTCGAAGCCGCAGCGCGCCATCTGCACGAGCTGGTCGATGAGCACGTCGCCCGTGGCGCGGATCTCGCCCGCGAACTGGCGGCGCTGGCGCAGCAGGCGCGCCTGGCTGTAGGCGCGGCCGTCGGTGAACTTCGGAAAGTGCAGGTCGATGCGGTCGATGCCGGCAAGGTCCTGCGCGAGCGGGTCGGCGTCGTTCGGCATTTCGAGCACGTTCTGGCCCGATGCCGTCGTCGAATGGTCGTGGGCAGCTATTATTTTCATAGTGTTTCTCGGTGGGGCGGCGCGGCCGGTCAGGCGGAAACGGCCTCGGCCGGGTGGCGCGCGGCATTGGCGGCGGCCTTGAAGGGCTCGATGCCGGCGCGGCGCACGGTGTCGATGAAGTGCTCGTGCTTCTGCCCACGCGCGCTGCCCGGCGCATCGGCCGGCAGCGGCTGGCGCTCGGCGCGGTAGGTGGCGAGCAGGGCCTCGATCACGCCCGGCACCTCGGACGCGCTGAACGACGGGCCGATGATCTTGCCGGGGATGGCCGGGCCCGAGAGGTCGGTGCCGTCGGCGCCGCCGAGCGTGATCTGGTACCACTCCTTGCCGTCCTTGTCGACGCCCAGGATGCCAATGTGCCCGCTGTGGTGGTGGCCGCAGGAATTGATGCAGCCGCTGATGTGCAGGTCGATCTCGCCCAGGTCCCACAGTTCGTCGAGGTCCTGGTAGCGCTCGGTGATCGCTTCGGCGATGGGCAGCGAACGCGCATTGGCCAGCGAGCAGAAGTCGCCGCCAGGGCAGGCGATCATGTCGGTGAGCAGGCCGATGTTGGGCTGGGCGAGGCCCAGCGCGCGCGCCTCTTCGTAGAGCGCGGGAAGCTGGTCGGCGCGCACCCAGGGCAGCACGAGGTTCTGCTCATGCGTCACGCGGGCTTCGCCGCAGGAGAAGCGGTCGGCCAGGCCGGCGGCGGCGTCCATCTGGTCGGCGGTGGCGTCGCCGGGCGCGTAGCCCACGCGCTTGAACGACAGCACCACGGCGCGCAGCAGCGGGTGGCGGTGCGGCAGCACGTTGCGCGTGAGCCAGCGCGCGAAGCCCTGGTCGCCCTCGGCGGCGGCGCGCAGCAGCGAGAGGGTCTGGCTCTCGGCATCCGCCCCGCCCAGGTCGGGCACGGGGTCGTGGAAGCACGCGGCCACGCGGTCGTATTCGTCCTGCGTGATGGTGTGGGGGCCGCCTTCCACCTCGACGATCTGGCGGAATTCCTCTTCCACCTGGTCGATGTAGGTCTGGCCTTCGGACTTCACGAGGATCTTGATGCGCGCTTTCCAGAGGTTGTCGCGGCGGCCGTACCGGTTGTAGACGCGGATCACCGCCTCCAGGTAATTCATGAGCTGGTTCCAGGGCAGGAACTCGCGCACCACGGGGCTGATGACCGGCGTGCGGCCCATGCCGCCGCCCACGCGCACCTGGAAGCCCAGTTCGCCAGCCTCGTTCTTCACCAGTTGCAGGCCCACGTCGTACCAGCCCAGGGCCGCGCGGTCTTCGCGCGCGCCGTTCAGCGACACCTTGAACTTGCGCGGCAGGAACGCGAACTCGGGGTGCAGCGTGCTCCACTGGCGCAGGATCTCGGCGAAGGGGCGCGGATCGGCGATCTCGTCGGCCGCGATGCCGGCCAGCGCATCGCTCGTGATGTTGCGGATGCAGTTGCCGCTGGTCTGGATGCCGTGCATGTGCACGGAGGCCAGCAGGTCCATCACGTCCGCGCTCTTGTCGAGCGGGATCCAGTTGTATTGCACGTTGGTGCGCGTGGTGAAGTGGCCGTAGCCGTATTGCAGGCGCGTGCCGATGCGGCGGCCGTCGGCCAGGGGAATGTCGCCGAGCTTCTCCTGCGTGGCCTGTGCCTCGGCCAGGAGCGCCTCGTCGGGGATGTCGTATTCGCGGGCGATGCGTGCCAGCACGCGCAGCTGGGCGCTGGACAGCTCGCCGTAGGGCACGGCCACGCGCAGCATGGGCGCGTAGCGCTGCACGTACCAGCCGTTCTGCAGGCGCAGGGGCTTGAACTCGTCGCCCGAGAGCTTGCCGGCGTTGAAGCGCTCCAGTTGGTCGCGGTACTGGTCCGCCCGCAGGCGGATGAACTGTTGGTCGAATTCTGTGTATTGGTACATGGTGGGGCAGTCAGATCAGAACCAGTTTGGCGCCCGCCCAGGCGAGCAGCACGGAGAGCGCGGAGCGTATGAGCCGCTCCGGCGCGCGGGTCACGAGGCGCGAGCCCAGCCAGATGCCGGGCAGCGAGCCGGCCAGCAACTGCAGCAGCAGCGGCCAGTCCACGGAGCCGAGCGTGGCGTGGCCCAGGCCGGCCACCAGCGTGAGCGGTACGGCGTAGGCGATGTCCGCCGCGATCACGCGCGGCAGCGGGAGCAGGGGGAACACCATCAGCAGCACGGTGACGCCGATCGCGCCGGCGCCCACGGAGGTGAAGGTGACCAGCGTGCCGATCACCGCGCCCAGCAGCACGGGCAGGCTCCAGTGGCGCGGGCGGTCTTGCGCATCGCCCTGCTGCTGCCGCGAGGCGCGTTCGGCCGCCTGCCGCGCGGGGGAGAACACGAAGGCCTTGTAGAGCATGGCCGCGGCCGTGAGCAACAGGGCCGCGCCCAGGGTGGTGGTCATGATGTGCTGCGCGGTGGCCGTCGCGGGCCCGATGGCGCGCAGCGCCCAGAGTGCCAGCAGCGCTGCCGGCAGGCTGCCCGCGCAGAGCAGGCCCACCACCCGCCACGGCACCAGGCGCTGGCGGGCCAGGCTCACGGTGCCCCCCATCTTGGTGAAGGCCGCGAACAGCAGGTCGGTGCCGATGGCCAGGTGCGGCTTCACGCCGAAGAAGAAAATGAGCACGGGCGTCATCAGCGAGCCGCCACCGACCCCGGTGAGGCCGACGATCAGGCCCACCGCGAATCCTGCAAAAACGAACGCCAAGTCATGCATGGGGCGTGACTGTAGGCGCTTCCCTTATGGTTTCAAACTATTGTTTGTTCCTGCCGGTATATCGATATATGTATATCGCTGTCCGTGCGCGGAGGGCGGCCACTGTGGCAGGGGACGGAGCGGCGGTGTCTGAACCGGCGAGGATGGGCGCCGCGAAGGCGTCGATGCCGGCCTTCGCTTATCGTCGGTACAGACCCTGCCCTCGGACCCGTCGCCTTTGCGCCCCGCCCCCATGACCGATACGCCCGCCAGCGCGCCACCCGCCAGTCCCGGAGATCCCGGCTTTTCGTTCCGCCGGATCGCCTTGCCGGCCTTCGGGCCTTCGCTGCTGTTCGGGCTGGGCGAGGGCGCCATCCTGCCGATCGTGCCGCTGCTGGCGCGGGAATTGGGCGCTTCGGTATCGATGGCGGCGTTCGTGGTGACGCTGATCGGGCTCGGTTCGCTGCTCAACAACATCCCCGCGTCGGTAATCACCATCCGCTGGGGCGAGCGGTGGGCCATCGTGGCTGCCGGCGTCTGGAGCGCGCTCGGCATGGCGCTGGCCGTGCTGCTGCCCGGCGTGGTGCCGCTCGCGATCGGTTGCTTCATGGTGGGCATGTCGCAGGCCGTCTACAACCTCGCGCGGCAGAGCTACCTCACCGAGGCGGTGTTGGCGGCCTACCGCGCGCGGGCCCTGTCCACGCTGGGCGGCGTGATGCGGATCGGCATGTTCATCGGCCCGTTCCTGTCGGCGGCGGCGGTGCATGCCTTCGGGCTGAAGGCGGCTTTCGGTGTGGGCATCGCCGGGGTGCTCGCTGCGGCGGCGATCGGGGCGCGGCTGCCGGACCTGCAGGCGCCGCCGCATCCCGAGGGCGCGCCCGCGCCGGCGCCGGTGGGCCTGGGCTCCATCCTCGCGGACCACCGCAAGGTGTTCCTGACACTGGGCCTGGGCGTGGCGCTGGTGAGCGCGGTGCGGGCGTCGCGCCAGGCGGTCATCCCGCTGTGGGCGGACCACCTGCTGCTGGCCCCGGCGGTCACGTCGATGGTCTACGGCATCTCCGGCGGCATCGAGATGCTGCTGTTCTATCCGGCCGGCCGCGTGATGGACCTGAAGGGCCGCCGCTGGGTGGCCGTGCCGTCGATGGCGATCATCGGCGTGGCGCTGCTGCTGATGCCGTTCACGACCGGCTTCGCCACACTGCTGGTCGCCGCCACGGCGATCGGCTTCGGCAACGGCATCGGCTCGGGCCTGATCATGACGCTGGGTGCGGACTTCGCTCCGCGCCACGGCCGCCCGTACTTCCTGGCGGTATGGCGTTTCCTCTCGGACGTCGGCGGCTCGTGCGGGCCGGCCTTGCTGTCGGCCCTGGTGGCCACGGCCTCCCTGGCGGGCGGTATCGCCGTCACCGGCCTGCTGGCGCTGGCGGCCGCGACGATGCTGGGCGTGTGGATCCCCGCGAAGACGGCGAAGGGGCCGCCGCGATGACCGCGGCCGCCGCCGCCCGGCTTCAGGCGCCGGGCAGCCGTTCGGTGGAGAGCGCCCGCGCCAGGCGCACATCCACCGGCAGCGGCTCGCCCGCCATGCGGGCAGCCAGCAGTTCGCCGCAGAGCTGCGACAGCGTGAGGCCCCGCGCGCCCATGGCGGCGCACACCCAGAGGCCGGGCCGGTCCACGGCGTCCACCGGCCCCACGAAGGGCAGGCGGTCGGGCGCGGTGCAGCGCACGGCCGCCCAGTGGCCGGGGGCGGCCGCCGGGCCGGCGATGGCGGGCGCGAGGCCTTCCGCAAGCGCGGGCAGCAGCCGCTCCAGCTTCGCGGCATTGGCCGCATGCGCTTCGGCCTGCTCCTGCGGCGTGGGCGGCAGCGCCGTCTGGCCACGCTCGAACGTGGAGCCCATCACCCAGACCGCGCTGTCCGGGCGGCCGGCGTGCGGCACCAGGTTGCCATGGCCATTGACGGGGAAGGGCGGCCAGGCCGCCGCGGGGCCCTGCGCCCGCAGCCCCCAGCTGACCTGTCCCCTCAAGGGATGGAGGGGGTAGCGTGCGGGCAGCCAGGGCCGGCTGCCGTAGCCAGCCGCGATGACGACCTGCGGCGCTGCGGCCAGCAACCCGCCGTCGTGGCCGAACGCCTGCCAGTGCGACGTGCCGTCCGGGGCGGCGGTGCGCTCCAGGCGCGCGACGGCGCTCCGGCCCCGCCATGCGATGGAGGGGTGGTCCAGCAGGGCGCGCACGAGCCGCGCAGGCCGGATCCATCCGCCGCGCGCGTGCCAGTAGGCGAGCGTTCCCGGCGGCAGGCCGGCAGCCGCCAGCGCTGCGGCATCGGCCAAGCGGCTCCATTCGGCAGCGGCGCCGCCGGCCCCATCGGCGGGCAGGCGGAGCTTGCCGTCCACCTCGTGCTCGAGCACGCCGCAGGCGCTCCAGTCCTCGCCCTCGGCGAGTGGGGCCAGGGCCTGCAACGTGGCCCGCACGCCGCCGCGCGACAGGCGTGAGAGCAGGCTGTCGTCGGGCGACACGTGCGGCGCGAACACCCCGGCGGGCAGCCCGGAGGCGCCCGCGGCCGGCTCCGCGGCCTCGTCCAATACCTGCACATCCCAGCCACGCCGCGCCAGGCTGGCCGCTGCGGCCGCGCCCGAGAGTCCGCCGCCGATCACCAGCGCCTGCGACGGCGCCTCCTGCACGCTGACATCGGGCAGTTCCTGCTGGGCGGGGCGGGGCTCCCAGGCCGGATCGAACACTGCCTGCAGGTTGGCGCGCTTGGGGGGCATTCCCGGCACCTTCTTCACCTGGAAGCCGCACTGCGCCAGCGCCTCGCGCACGGCGCCCGCCACGCACCACGTGGCCAGCCGCGTGCCCCGCCGGCAGCAGCGCGCCACGGCCTTGAGCGTGTGGGGCGACCAGAGGTCGGGGTTCGCGAGCGGGCTGAAGCCGTCCAGGTACACGGCATCGGCCACGGGCTGCTGCTGGCGCAGCATGGCCTGCGCATCGCCGATGTAGAGGGTGAGCAGGACGCGGCCGCCCTCGAAGGCGAGCCGGTGCACGCCCGGCAGCAGGCCCCAGTACTGCGCATGCAGGGCGCGGGACAGGGGGGCCAGTTCCGGCTGGCCCTCCAGCGCACGCCGCAGGTCCTCGGCGCCGACCGGATAGGCCTCGCAGGACACGAAGTGCAGCAGGCGGGGCCGGTCCGGATCGGCGCGCCATGCGGCCCAGGTCACGAGGAAATTGAGCCCGCAGCCGAAACCGGTTTCCAGCACCCGCCACTGCGCCTGGCCGGCCCACGCCTGCGGCAGGCCGCAGCCGCTCAGGAACACCCCGCGTGCCTGGTCGAGGCCGGTTTCGCTGTGGTAGCGGTCGCCGAACCGGGGGTTGTAGGGGATGCCGTCGGGGAGCCAGTCGATGGGTTCGGACATGCGGGCGATTGTCGATGCGTGGCCGGTGCCGCCTCGGCAAGGCGCAACCGTTTCGTTGCGCCGCATCAGAAGCCGGCGCCGGGAAAAACGAAGGCCCGGGAGCGCCGGGCCTGGAGGCGGCGGCCGGGGCCGCCACGGAATGCCTGCGGGCCTGTGCAGGCCGAGGTCAGGCGCTGGGCGGCACGTAGCCGGCCGCCGCGTCCGCACCGCCGCCGAAGAAGTGCTGCTCCATCTGGCGCGCCAGGTACTGCCGGGCGCGGGCATCGGCGAGATTCAGGCGGTTCTCGTTCACGAGCATGGTCTGGTGCTTGAGCCAGCCGGCCCATGCCTCCTTGCTCACGCTCTCGAAGATGCGCTTGCCCAGGTCGCCCGGGTACGGGGGAAAGTCGAGGCCTTCGGCTTCCTTGCCGAGCTTGATGCACTGGACGGTACGGGCCATGGGGGTGTGTTCCTTGTGGTGTCGAAAGAAGAGGGCGAATCGGTGCAGGGCGCTGGCGCTGGAGGGGCACGATCCCCCCGGTGGTGCGCCATGCTCCTTCAAGGCAGCCGACTCTACAGATGATTTGGATATTTAAAACTGAAATTTCAGTAGTTTCAGTTTTGAAGAGGGGCTTTCAGAATGCGGTGCATCGGTGCTCCACCGTTGCCGGATTCCCCTAGAAAGCCTTCCATGAACCTTCGCCGCGACTTTATCAAGTTTCCTGCCGCAGCCATCCTGGCCGGCGCCCTTGCCGCCATCGGCGCACCGGTCTTCGCGCAGCAGCCCGTGCAGTTGCTGAACGTGTCGTACGACCCGACCCGCGAGTTGTACGTCGAGTACAACCAGGCCTTCGCCAAGTACTGGAAGGGCAAGTCCGGGCAGGACGTGCAGGTCAAGCAATCGCACGGCGGCTCGGGCAAACAGGCCCGCTCGATCATCGACGGCATCGATGCCGACGTGGCCACGCTGGCCCTGGGCGGCGACATCGATGCGCTGGTGAAGAACGGCGGCCTCGTCAAGGCCGATTGGCAGAAGCGCCTTCCGCACAACTCCGCCCCCTACACGTCCACCATCGTGTTCCTCGTGAAGAAGGGCAATCCCAAGGGCATCAAGGACTGGGACGACCTCATCAAGCCCGGTGTGCAGGTGATCACGCCCAACCCCAAGACCTCCGGCGGTGCCCGCTGGAACTACCTGGCCGCCTGGGAATTCGCCAAGCGCAAGTACGGCGGTGACGACAAGGCCAAGGAGTTCGTGGGCAACCTCTACAAGAACGTGCCCGTGCTGGACACCGGCGCGCGCGGCTCCACCATCACCTTCGTGCAGCGCGGCGTGGGCGATGTGCTGCTGGCCTGGGAGAACGAGGCCTTCCTCGCGCTCAAGGAATTCGGCGCCGACAAGTTCCAGATCGTGGCCCCGTCGCTCTCCATCCTGGCCGAGCCCAGTGTGTCGGTGGTGGACAAGGTGGTCGACAAGAAAGGCACGCGCGCCGTGGCCGAGGAATACCTGAAGTACCTGTACTCCGACGAAGGGCAGGACATCGCCGGCAAGCACTTCTACCGCCCGACGAGCGAAAAGGCCAAGGCCAAGTACGACCAGCAGTTCCCCAAGCTCACGCTGGTCACCATCGACCAGGCGTTCGGCGGCTGGGGCAAGGCCGACAAGGACCATTTCGCCGACGGCGGCAGCTTCGACCAGATCTACACGAAGAAGTAAGCCGCATCCCGCGACGCCACCCTCCGCCCGACCGAGAGAGACCCGATCCATGTCCGTACTCCTGATCGCCGGCAGCCCATCCGAGCGCTCGCGCTCGGCCGCGTTGCTGGACGCCGTCTCCCTGCGGCTGTCGGTGCGCGGCACGGCGGTGCATCGCCTGCACATCCGCGATCTGTCGCCGCAGGCGCTGCTGCTGGCCGATACCGGCCACCGGTCCATCGCCCAGGCGGTGGACCGGGTGGCGCAAGCCACCGC
The DNA here is from genome assembly GCF_900112675.1 of Paracidovorax konjaci. Taxonomy (GTDB): domain Bacteria; phylum Pseudomonadota; class Gammaproteobacteria; order Burkholderiales; family Burkholderiaceae_C; genus Paracidovorax; species Paracidovorax konjaci. The sequence goes on from NZ_FOMQ01000004.1 coordinate 385,175, forward strand.
GCTGGTGGTGGCCACGCCCGTCTACAAGGCGGCCTACAGCGGCGTGCTGAAGGTCTTCCTCGACCTGCTGCCGCAGACGGCGCTCAAGGGCAAGGCGGTGCTGCCGCTCGCCACGGGCGGCAGTCCCCACCACATGCTGGCGCTCGACTACGCGCTGCGGCCCGTGCTGCAGTCGCTGGGTGCCAAGCACATCCTGCCCGGCGTGTACGCGACCGATGCGCAGGTCACACTGACGCCCGAAGGGGCCTACGACGTCGGCCGGGACATCTCCGACCGGCTCGACGAAGCGCTCGACCAGCTCGTGAACGAGGTGCTGCGTTCCGCGCCCGTGCAGGCCACGCGCTTCCCGCCGGTGCCTTTCTCGCAGGTGCGATGTAGCGTCTGACACGCCCCCGGCCGCAGCCGCCTTGCGGTCCCGCGGCCGCCGGGCGCGGCAATTCCCTGTTTTCTTCCCCTTTTCTCGTCTTTCTCACCGTCTCACGGGGCCGGTGCGGCGTTGCCGCACGCCGGGCGGAGCCTTGCCTGCGCACCGCCCCTGGCCGACCCACTCAAGGAGTTTCCGCATGGGCCTGTTCATCGATTCCGCCGACCGCACCGATTCCGCAGCCTCCGCTGGCACGGCAGATACCTCGCGCCGCCAATGGCTGGCCGCGGGCCTGGGCACCGCAGCGTTGGCCGCGGTGCCCGCCTGGGCCCAGCAGCCGGGGGGCGACCGCGTGCTGCGGGTGGGCCACCAGAAGGGCTGGCTGTCGCTGCTCAAGGCCCGTGGCACGCTCGAGAAGCGGCTGGCCCCGCTGGGTGCCAAGGTGACGTGGACCGAGTTCAACGCGGGCCCCGTGCAGCTGGAGGCGCTGAACGTCGGCGCCATCGATTTCGGCGACGTGGGCGAGGCCCCTCCGATCTTCGCCCAGGCCGCCGGCGCGCCGCTCGTCTATGCCGGCGCCACGGTGCCGCGCCCGGCCGTGGAGGCGCTGGTGGTGCCCAAGGGCTCCGCCATCCGCAGCGTGGCCGATCTGAAGGGCAAGCGCGTGGCCTACAACAAGGGCTCCAACGTGCATTACTTCCTGGTCAAGCTGCTCGAAAAGCACGGCCTGCAATACCGCGACGTGCAGTCGGTCTTCCTGGCGCCGCCCGATGCCCGCGCGGCCTTCGAGCGCGGCGCGGTCGATGCCTGGGTAATCTGGGACCCGTTCCTCGCCTCCGCAGAGAAGACGCTCGGCGCCCGCGTGCTGGCCGATGCCACGGGCGTGGCGAACAACCGGGCGTTCTATTTCACGTCGCGCGATTTCGCCACCCGCAACGCCGATGTGCTGCGAATCGCCATCGACGAGGTCAACGCCGTCGATACCTGGATCTCGCGCAACAAGAGTGAAGCCGCGGCCGAGCTGTCGCAGGTGCTGGGCCTGGACCGCTCCATCACGGAGCTGTTCGTGGGCCGCGTGGGCTACGGCACGCGCGTGGTGACCCGGGAGATCCTGGCCGAGCAGCAGGCCATCGCGGACACCTTCTTCGACCTGAAGCTGATCCCCAAGAAGCTCAACGTGCTGCACGCGGCCCCGGTGGATCTGTCGTGAACCCCCGCCGTACCCGCCCGAGGAGCCCAGCTATGTCCATCCTGTCCACGCCTGCCGCCCTGGCCCACCGCGCGCGGCGCCTGCTGCGGGTCACGGCCCGCGCCTGGGGCATCGAGCCGCCGCCCGCGCGCTCGGCCCCGCCCCGCCGCACGCCCGTGGCCTGCGCGCCGGCCCGCCGGCCGCTGGCCGCCGCGGCGCAGGCCCCCTGCGCCCGCCCGGCGCCGTACTTCGCCATTTCGTACTGAGGCCGCGGCGCGCCCCGGCCAGTCCGTCCGTTCGTCCATCCCCATCGCACCGCGGGAGATACGCATGCAAGTTTTCTGGTTCATTCCCACCCACGGCGACAGCCGCTACCTCGGCACGTCCGAAGGCGCGCGCCCGGTCGACCACGACTACCTCAAGCAGGTGGCGGTGGCGGCCGACAGCCTGGGCTACGAAGGGGTGCTCATTCCCACGGGGCGCTCGTGCGAAGACCCCTGGGTGGTCGCCTCCAACCTCGCCGCGGTGACGCAGCGCCTGAAGTTCCTCGTGGCCGTGCGCCCCGGGCTGCACCAGCCGTCCCTGGCTGCGCGCATGGCCGCCACCTTCGACCGCCTCTCGAACGGGCGCCTGCTGATCAACCTCGTCACCGGCGGCGACCGGGCCGAACTGGAAGGCGACGGCGTATTCCTGGACCATGCGCAGCGCTATGCGCAGTCGGCCGAATTCATCCGCATCTGGCGCGAGATCCTGGCGCGCAGCCATGCCGGGGAGAGCTTCGACTACGAAGGCGAGCACCTCACCGTGAAGGGCGCCAAGCTGCTCTATCCGCCGCTGCAGAACCCCTATCCACCCGTGTATTTCGGCGGGTCGTCCGACGCGGCGCACGACCTGGCCGCCGAGCAGGTGGACGCCTACCTCACCTGGGGCGAGCCGCCCGCGGAAGTGGCGCGCAAGGTGGCCGATGTGCGCGAGCGCGCAGCGCGCCACGGCCGCACGGTGCGCTTCGGCATCCGGCTGCATGTGATCGTGCGGGAGACCGATGCCGCGGCCTGGGCCGCCGCGGAAGACCTCATCAGCCGGGTCACCGACGACACCGTGGTGCAGGCGCAGGCGGTGTTCGCCCGCATGGATTCCGAGGGCCAGCGCCGCATGGCCGCGCTGCACGCCGGAGGCGCGCGGCGCAGCCGCGCCGACCTGGAGATCAGCCCCAACCTCTGGGCCGGCGTGGGCCTGGTGCGCGGCGGCGCGGGCACGGCGCTGGTGGGCGATCCGCAGACCGTGGCGGCGCGCATGCAGGAATACGCGGACCTCGGCATCGACACCTTCGTGCTCTCGGGCTACCCCCACCTGGAGGAGGCCTACCGGTTCGCCGAACTCGTGTTTCCGCTTCTGCCGCTGGAGACGCGCCAGCGCATCGCCGGCACCGGTGGCCTGGCGCGGCCGCTGACCGGGCCGTTCGGCGAGATCGTGGGCAACCAGTACGCGCCGCGCACGCCGAGCACGCCGAGCACGCCGCGCGCATCGCAGAGCTGACAGCGGGCACAGGAGCACAACGCATGGCCATCCATTCCATCAACCACGTCCAGCTGCCGTTCCCTGCGGGCGCAGAGGGCGAGATCCGCGACTTCTACGCCGGGCTGCTGGGCCTGGCCGAAGTGACCTATCCGGCCGAGAACGCGCTGCATTTCGCGGCCGGCAACCAGCGCATCGCGCTCGTGCCCACGGCCCGCTGGCAACCCGCGCCGGTGGCCTCCCACCTGGCCTTCGAAGTGGACAACCTGCCCGAGCTGCGCGGCCGGTTGCTGCAGGCCGAACTGGCGGTGGTGGAAAACCGTTCGCTGCCCGGCTACCTGCGCTTCTACGTGAAGGACCCCGCGGGCAACCAGCTCGAATTCCTCGAAGCCGACGCCGAAGCAGGGGCCCTGGCATGACCGCCCGCGAACTCTCCCCGGCCGTGCGGGAGCTGCAGGTGTCCGCGGCCACCGACACGCTCGAGGCCCCCGGCGCCGGCCTGCCCGCGCCGCTGCGCCGCTGGGCTGTGGCGGTGGGACAGCGGCTGCTGCCCTGGCTGGTGCCAGTGGCGCTGATCGCCGCCTGGCAGGTGGCTTCGGCCCAGGGCTGGCTGTCCAGCCGCGTGCTGCCCGCGCCTTCCGACGTGCTCAAGGCTGCCTGGGTGCTGGCCGAATCCGGCGAGCTGTGGACGCATGTGAAGGTGAGCGCCGGCCGCGCGCTCACCGGTCTGGCCATCGGCGGCGGGCTGGGCCTGCTGCTGGGCCTGCTCACCGGCTCGCTGCGCTGGGCCGAGACGCTGCTCGATTCCACCGTGCAGATGGTGCGCAACATCCCGGCGCTGGCGCTCATCCCGCTGGTGATCCTGTGGTTCGGCATCGACGAATCCGCCAAGCTCTTCCTGATCGCGGTGTCGGTGTTCTTTCCCATCTACCTCAACACCTTCCACGGCATCCGCAACGTGGACCCCGGCCTGATCGAGATGGGCCGCACCTACGGGCTGTCGCGCTGGCAGCTCTACCGCGAGGTGATCCTGCCGGGTTCGCTGTCGTCGATCCTCGTGGGCCTGCGCTTCTCGCTGGGACTCATGTGGGTCATCCTCATCGTCGCGGAGACCATTTCGGCGCAGGCCGGCATCGGCTACCTCACGATGAACGCGCGCGAGTTCCTGCAGACCGACGTGGTGCTGGTGGGCATCCTGCTCTACGCGCTGCTGGGCAAGCTGGCCGATGTGTTCGCCCGCGGGCTGGAGCACTGGTGGCTGCGCTGGCATCCCGGTTACCAGGCCAAGGGCTGAGACAGGAGCACGCCATGCAACGCCATCGATCCGTTCCGCCCGCCGCAGCGCGGCCCACGCGCCGCGCGGTGCTCGCCGCAGCGGGCGCAGCTGCCGTCGCCGCCACCCTCGGGCCGCTGGCCGCGCGTGCGCAGGCGCAGCCGGCGCCGGCGGCCGTGCGCATCGGCTACCAGAAGTCGTCCACGCTCACGGTGGTGCTGAAGGCGCAAGGCGCGCTGGAGGCCCGGCTCGCGCCGCTGGGCGTGAAGCCCACCTGGCATGAGTTCACCAGCGGCCTGCCGCTGCTGGAGGCGCTGAACCTGGGGCACATCGATTTCAGCGCCGACGTGGCCGACACCGTGCCCGTCTTCGCGCAGGCCGCGGGCGCCCGGGTCACCTTCGTGGCGCAGGAAGCGCCGTCGCCCACGGCACAGGCCATCCTGGTGCGGGCCGATTCGCCGCTGCGCTCCGTGGCGGAGCTGAAGGGCCGGAAGGTGGGCTTCGCCAAGGCGGCCGGTGCGCACTACCTGCTGCTGGCCGCGCTGGAGAAGGCCGGACTGTCGCTGCGGGACATCGAGCCCGCCTACCTCACGCCGGCCGATGGCCGCGCCGCGTTCGAGCGCGGCGCCATCGACGTCTGGGTGGTCTGGGACCCGTTCCTCTCGGCCGCGCAGCGGCAGTCGAATGCGCGCGTGCTGGCCGACGGCGAAGGCCTGGCGTCGTACCAGCGCTATTACCTGGCCGGCACCGACTACGCGCAGTCCCGCGCCGACGTGGTGCGGGCGCTGTATGCCGAGCTGGAGCAGGCGGGCCGGTGGGTGAAACAGAACCCGCGCGATGCCGCGCAGCTGCTCGCGCCGATCTGGGGCCTGGATGCCGCCGTCGTGCTCCAGGCCAATGCCCGGCGCAGCTACGCGGTGCGGCCCGTGGTGCCGGCGGGGCTGGCCGAGCAGCAGCGCATCGCCGATGCCTTCTTCGCCGAAAAGCTGCTCCCGCGCCGCGTGGACACGCTGCAGGCATCGCCCCTCTTTCCGATCGGAGCCTGATTCCCATGACCGCTGTCTCCTCGACCCCTCCCTCCGATGCCGCACCCGGCGGCGTGCGCCTGCAGGCCCGGGGTCTCACCAAGCGCTACGGCGCACGCGAAGTGCTGCGCAATGCGCAGCTCACCGCGGAGCCGGGCGAATTCATCGCCATCGTGGGCCGCAGTGGATGCGGCAAGAGCACGCTGCTGCGCCTGGTGGCGGGGCTGGAATCGGCGAGCAGCGGCGCGCTGGAGGTCGATGGCCGGCCCGTGGCCGGCCTGCACGGCGATACGCGGATCATGTTCCAGGAAGCGCGCCTGCTGCCCTGGCGCCGCGTGCTGGACAACGTCACGCTGGGCCTGCCGGCCTCGGCGCGCGAGCGCGGGCAAGAGGTGCTGGCGCAGGTGGGCCTGGCCGACCGTGCCGGGGAATGGCCCGCGCGCCTGTCGGGCGGTCAGCGCCAGCGCGTGGCCCTGGCGCGCGCGCTCGTGCACCGGCCCCGCCTGCTGCTGCTCGACGAGCCGCTCGGCGCGCTCGACGCGCTCACCCGCATCGAGATGCACCGCCTCATCGAGGGCCTGTGGCAGCGCCACCGCTTCACGGCGCTGTTGGTCACCCACGACGTGCAGGAAGCCGTTGCCCTGGCCGACCGCGTGGTGCTGATCGAAGACGGCCGCATCGCGCTCGACGAACGCGTCGGGCTGCCCCGGCCCCGGTCGCACGGGGACGCGGCCTTCGCGGCCCTCGAAAAACGCATCCTGGACCGCGTGCTGCAGAAACCCGCGTCCCCGGAGGCGGAGGAGGGCGGCGGCACCGGCAGCGGATCGGGCGGCTGGCCGGGCGTGCCGGCGCACGGCCTGCGCTGGGCCATCTGAACCCGCGACGCCTGATTTTTTTTATTCCTTTCTTTTTTCGTCTTTTTCTTTTCCAACCCACCACAGGAGCTACCCAGCATGTCCATCCAAGCCATCAATGTGCGCAACCAGTTCAAAGGCAAAGTGCGCGAGATCATCCGCGGCGACGTGGTCTCGGAAGTCGATGTCGAAACCCCGTGGGGCATCGTCACCTCGGTCATCACCACCCGCTCGGTGGACGATCTCGGCCTGCAGGTCGGCTCGGACGTGGTGGCGCTGGTGAAGTCGACCGAAGTGTCGATCGCCAAGCTCTGATGCGCCGGCGCTTTTCCTTTTCCCCTGCCGCACCGGAGTCCGACACCATGCCCGCCAGTTCCCATCCCACCCGCCGCACCCTGCTCGCGCGCTCGCTGGCCTGTGCCGCCGCGCTGCCGATGGCCGGCTGGGCGCCGGTGGCACGGGCGGCCGGCTCGCCCGTGCCGGATTCGGCCCGCATCCTCGTGGGCTTCGGCGCCGGTGGCGGTATCGATCTGCTGGGCCGCACCGTGGCCGAGCGCATCGGGCCGCTGCTGGGCCCCGGCCACCATGTGATCGTGGACAACCGGCCCGGCGCCGGCGGGCAGATCGCGGCGCAGGCGCTGCTGGGCGCGCCCGCCGATGGCGCGACCTACCTGCTCGCGCCGCTCATCACGCCGGTGCTGTCGCAGATCGTCTACCGCAAGCCGGGCTACGACCCCGCCACCGACTTCGCGCCCGTGGGGCTGGTCGCGCATTTCCAGTTCGCGCTGGCGGTGCCGGCCAGCCACCCCGCGAAGACGGTGGGCGAATTCATCGCCTGGCTGCGCGCCAACCCCGGCCAGGCCAATTTCGGGAGCCCGGCCACGGGCAGCCTGCCGCATTTCTTCGGGCTGCTGCTCGGCAGCGCCGCCAAGGTGGACATCGTGCACTTGGCCTACAAGGGCGGCGCGCCGATGCTGAACGACCTGGCCGGCGGCCAGCTCAGCTCCGCCATCCAGACCACCACGGAGTTGCTGCCGCTGCACCGCCAGGGGCGCATCCGCATCCTGGGCACCTTTTCCGACAAGCGCACGCGCGAGCTGCCGGAGGTGCCCACCTTCGCGGAGTCCGGCTACCCGCGCGCCGTGGGCAGCGGCTGGTACAGCCTCTGGGCGCGCAGCAGCACGCCGCCCGCGGCCGTGGCGGCCGTCAACCGTGCGCTCAACACCGCGCTCGCCGCGCCCGAGGTGCGCGCCCGGCTTCTCGAACTGGCGCTGGAGCCCGATCCGCGCACGCCTGCGCAGCTCGAAGCGCTGCGCGTGGCCGAAATCGCCAAATGGCGCCCGGTGGTGGAGGCATCGGGCTTCGTCGCCGATGCCTGACGCCACGCCGTGCCGGTTGCGGCGCGGCGGCCCCTGCGGGCAAGGTTTGATCAAAAAGGCCTCCATGCCGCCGTGAAAATTGCATGGAGCGCTCATAAAAACATAGCAAAAGACCCTCTGACTGACGACGACGGAATATGAACTTCCAGCAACTGCGCTCCGTGCGCGAGGCCGTTCGCTGCGGCTTCAACCTGACCGACGTGGCCCACATGCTCCACACCTCGCAACCCGGCGTGAGCCGGCAGATCCGCGAGCTGGAGGAGGAGCTGGGCCTGGAAATCTTCGTGCGCGTGGGCAAGCGCCTCACGGGGCTGACGCCGCCGGGGGCGACGCTGCTGCCCATCGTCGAGCGCCTGCTGCTGGAGGCCGAGAACCTCAAGCGCGCGGGCCACGACTACCGCGCGAGCGGCGAGGGGCGGTTGTCCATCGCCGCCACCCACTCCCAGGCCCGCTATGCGCTGCCGCAGGTGATCCGCGACTTCCGCGCGCTGTTCCCGCAGGTGTCGCTGCACCTGCACCAGGGCTCGCCGCGGCAGGTGGCCGAGATGCTGCAATCGGGCGAAGCCGACATCGGCGTGGCGACCGAGGCGCTCGCGGGCTACGGCGACCTCGTCACGCTGCCGTGCTACCGCTGGTCGCACAGCATCGTCGTGCCGCCGGAGCACCCGCTGCTCGACCTGCCGGATCCACCCACGCTGCAGCAGCTCGCGCGCTTCCCGATCGTGACCTACGAGCTGGGCTACACCGGCCGCGCCCACATCGACGAGGCCTTCGCGCGCGAAGGGCTGCAGCCCGACGTGGTGCTCACGGCCATGGACGCGGACGTCATCAAGACCTATGTGGAGCTGGACATGGGCGTGGGCATCGTCGCCTCGATCGCGGTGGACCCCGAACGCGACCGCCACCTGCGCATGATCGACGCGCGCCATCTCTTCGAGGTCAACCTCACGCGGCTGGGCCTGCGGCGCGGCAGCTGGCTGCGCGGCTACGCCTATCGTTTCATCGAGACCTTCGTGCCCACGCTCACGCGCGAAGCGGTGGATGAGGCGCTGCGCAGCGAGGCCTGACCGCCGGCCAGTCCGCCGCGCGGTCTTCAGCGCTGCGCCAGGATCCAGCGCGCGAGCGACCGCGCCTCGTCCTCGCCGATGCGGGGATGCCGGGGCATGAGGGCCCGGCCCCACGCGCCCGCGCCGCCGTTGCGGATCTTGCCCGCCAGGTGGGCCTCGGCACCCTTGTCGCCACGGTAGCGCTCGGCGATCTGCGCGAAACCCGGGCCCACGTACGTGCGCACCATCGCATGGCAGCGCATGCACCCGTGCTCGCGCACGCTGTCGCCGCCGGCGTCCGCTCGGGCAGCTGCGGGCAGCGCCAGCGCGGCGACAAGCGCCAGGGCCGGCGCGCCTCGGCGGCGGGCGGTGGAATGCAGGGGCGGCAGTGGCATGGCGAACGGCGGTGGGGGCAGGGCGGGCGTGCCCTGGGGCGAATGCGGAGGGGGCGGGCGGCCAGTATGCCGCGCTGCGCGGGGTGCCCCGCACATCGTCGGTTTGCGCATAACGAAGCGCGATCTTGTCGCTTAACGCCCGCTGCGGCGGTCCCTACAGTGGACTCCACCCCGCCGCACACCGGCAGGGCGCCACCACCGGACAGAACACCGCATTGCCGAAAGGACGAGGGATGACCACCGCTGAACGCACCGCCACCACGACACGCGCCCGACCGCGCAACGCGCCCTGGCGCCAGAGCCTGCACCGGGCCGCCTGGGGCGCCACGCTGGCGCTGTGCGGCGCGGCGGCCACGGCAGCCACCCCCGTCCCCGACGGCCCGCTGGTCAGCACCGAGTGGCTCGCGCAGAACCTCGACAACGCGCGGGTGCGCATCGTCGAGGTCAGCGTCAACCCCGGCCTCTACGAGCGTGCCCACGTGCCCGGCGCGGTCAACTTCTCGTGGCACAACGACCTGAACGACAAGGTGCGCCGCGACATCGTGGGCAAGGAAGCGTTCGAGGCGCTGCTGTCGCGCTCCGGCGTCGCGGCCGACACCACGGTGGTGCTCTACGGCGACACCAACAACTGGTTCGCCGCCTGGGGCGCCTGGGTGTTCGACATCTATGGCGTGAAGAACGTCAAGCTGCTCGACGGCGGCCGCAAGAAGTGGGAGGCCGAGAGCCGCCCCCTCAACAACCGGGTCCCCGAATACACGGCCACCACCTACCGCGTGACGGCGCCCAACCCGCAACTGCGCGCCCGGCTGGCCGACACGCTGGCCGTGGCCGAAGGCCGCAGCGACGCGAAGCTGGTGGACATCCGCTCCGCCGACGAATTCTCCGGCAAGGTCTTCGCGCCACCCGGCGTGCCCGAGCTGTCGCTGCGCGCGGGCCACGTGCCCGGCGCCGTGAACGTGCCCTGGGGCCATGCGGTGCGCGAGGACGGCACCTTCAAGTCCGCCGACGAACTGCGCAAGCTCTACGCGGCGGCGGGCGTGGATGGCAGCAAGCCCGTCATCACCTACTGCCGCATCGGCGAGCGCTCCAGCCACACCTGGTTCGCGCTGAGCAAGATCCTGGGCTACCAGGTGCGCAACTACGACGGCTCGTGGACCGAATACGGCAACGCCGTGGCCGTGCCCATCAACAACCCGGCCGGCACGGTCTGGGCATCGAAATGACGCACGGCATGCGGGCGCGCTTCCCCGGCGCCCTGCATGCCGGCAGCGCCACGGTCCCCCAGGGACCGGCGCCGCGAAAAGTTTGTCAGTAGGGGGTCTCTTTTGACAGCCCGCCTCCCGCGGGCTTTTTTTGTTTCCGAAGGGCCGCAACGCGGCAGTGGGAGGGGGAGATGGCATCGACGGTAATGGCACGGCCGGGCGCGCGGCCGGGTGGAGTGGCCGGCGTGGCGGGCCCGGTGGTTTCGGTGGCGCTGCTGGCCGGCATCGCGGCAGCCGCCCAGGCGCTGTCGCAGGGCGTGCCGGGTGGGCGCACGCTCGCCTTCGCGCTGCTGGCCGGGGCGCTGCTGGGCCTGGTGCTGCAGCGGTCGCGGTTCTGCTTCTACTGCCACGCACGCGATGCGTTCGAAGGCGGCGATCCGCGCGGCCTGCTGGCCATCCTGCTCGCGCTGGCCGTGGGCGCCGTCGGCAGCACGGTGGTGCTGGGCAGTTGGGTGGCCGCCCCGGCGCCCGGCCAGTTGCCGCCCGACATGCACGTCGGGCCCGTGAGCGCGGCGCTGGTCGCGGCGGGGCTCGCCTTCGGCGCGGGCATGGTGGTCTCGGGCTCGTGCATCAGCGCGCACTGGTACCGGCTGACCGAAGGCTCGCCCGTGGCTCCGTTCGCGCTGCTGGGCTCGGCGCTCGGCTTCCTGCTGGGGTTCCGCACGTGGAACCCGCTCTACACCCTCACCATCGCCGATGCACCCGTGGTCTGGCTCCCGGCCCACCTGGGCTACGGCGGCGCGCTGGCCCTGGAGCTGGCGGTGCTGGGCACCGCGGCGGCGCTGCTCTGGCGCGGCTACGCACGGCGGCAGGCCGGCGTGCCTGCCGTGGCGGATGTCCCGCGGGCGGTGCCCACCCTGGGCGACGTGTGGCGCCGCCTCTGGACCGGCCGCTGGGCGTACTGGTCGGGCGGGTTGGCCGTGGGGCTGATCGCGGCGTTCGTCATCGTGCGCATGCGCCCGCTCGGCGTCACCGCCACGCTGGGCGGCGCGGCCCGCGCGCTCGGCACGGAATGGGGCTGGGTGCCCGCGCGCCTGGAGGGGCTCGACAGCCTCGGCGGCTGTGCCACGGCCCCGCAGGCGCAGTGGCTTACGCCCAATGCGGCGCTGCTGGCCGGCATCGTGGCCGGTGCGTTCGTCGCGGCACTGGCCAGCCGGCAGTTTGCCCCGCGCTGGCCGACGCTGCGCGATGCCGCACGCGGGCTGGCCGGCGGCGTGCTGCTGGGCTGGGGCGCCATGACCGGCCTGGGCTGCACCATCGGCACGCTGCTGTCGGGCAGCATCGCGGGCGCGCTGTCGGGCTGGGTGTTCGGCGCCGCGGTGCTGGTGGCGGTGTGGGCCGGCCTGCGCGTGCAGGCGGCGTTGCGCCGCGGCCGATAGCCCGCGCGCCCCGCAGGGGACCGCCGCCTGCCGGGCTCCGCGGCCGGCGCTCCGGCAGTGCTGCATCCCGGTTTTGAAGCGTTTTGTGCTCCATGCCGCCGGATCCATTGAATACTTTGCTATTGATTTGATAGTGAATGCATGCCGGCCCTCCGCGTGCCCCGCGCGGTTTGGCGGCGTTGGCTGACGCGGTGGCCCCTCGCCGCCGGGCCACCATGCGGTGCGCGCCCGCGTTGCGGGCCGCGGAAGCGGCGGCGTCCAGCCCCGGCTTCCACTCTCCACCTGAACCACACATCCCATGGCATCCAAAGAGAAGGAAGAAGCCCCGGCGTCCGCCGCCGCGGCAGAGCGCGAGGAAAAGGCCCGGCTCGCCCTGTGCGCGGCCGGCCCGCACGGAGAGATGGAACTGGCGTCCGTCACCATCGGCGAGTACAGCCTGGAGCTGCGCGATGGCGACGGCTACGTGGGCGACAACGCCAGCCGCACGGCCTTCCGGCACATGCTCGACGCGTGGCGCACGGTGTATGCCGACATGGCCGGCAAGGACCCGCTGGGCGACAAGCCCACGCGCGAGATCAGCAAGCAGCGGCTGGATGCGATGTTCGAGAAGGACGGCTCCGCCGCCCGCACCATCGAAGCCGCCTCGGAAGACTACGCGCAGCAGTTCGCGCACGTGGTGCAGCAGTTCCTGCAGCACAAGACCTGGAAGGGCGTCGAGCGCGTGATCGTGGGCGGCGGCTTCCACCAGAGCGAGGTGGGCGGCCGCGCGATCGCCCGTGCGTCGGAACTGCTGGCAGCCGAGCTCAAGCACAAGAAGAAAGACCCGGTGGAGCTGCGCCTGCTGCACCACCACGCCGACGAAGGCGGCCTGATCGGCTGGGTGCACCTCGCCCCGCCCGCCCTGCTGCAGAGCTACGACGCGATCCTGGCGGTGGACATCGGCGGCACGAACGTGCGCTGCGGCATCGTGCAGACGCACCTGCACTCGGCGCCCGACATGTCCAAGGCCGAGGTGCTGCGCCGCGAGAAATGGGGCCATGCCGACGACGAGCCGCGCCGCGACGAACTCGTGGAAGGCATCGCCGGCATCCTCGAAGAGCTGGTGGAGCATGCGCAAAAGCGCGGCCTGGGCCTGGCGCCGTTCGTGGGCGTGGCCTGCCCGGGGCTGGTCTGCGAAGACGGCTCGCTCGCGGGCGGCACGCAGAACCTGCCGGGCAACTGGGAGAGCATCCGCTTCCACCTGCCGCGCGACCTGTGCGAGCGCCTGCCCACCATCGGCGGAGGCCGCACGCAGGTCTGCCTGCACAACGACGCCGTGGTGCAGGGCCTCTCGGAGCTGCCCTTCACGCAGGACGTGGAGCGGTGGGCCGTGCTCACCGTGGGCACGGGCCTGGGCAACGCGAGCTACACCAACCGCCACCCGCAGCGGCCCCGGCGCTGACGGGGCGCGGACCGGGCGCCCATGCGCCGCGCGGGGCCGGGCCGCGCGGCCGCCGGGAGGGCGGGCCCGGCTCGATAGAATCACGGGTTACGTCTTCATATTCCCGCGGCTGCGCCCGGCGCAGCGCACGCACCTACAGGCTCGCGCCCCTTCCGCCCATGACGAAACCGACCCCGCCGTCGTCCGTTGCCGACATCCGCAAGAGTTTTCTGGACTTCTTCGCATCCAAGGGCCACACCGTGGTGCCGTCCAGCCCGCTGGTGCCGGGCAACGACCCCACGCTGATGTTCACCAACTCCGGCATGGTGCAGTTCAAGGACGTGTTCCTGGGCACCGACAAGCGCCCCTACGTGCGTGCCACCTCCGTCCAGGCCTGCCTGCGTGCCGGCGGCAAGCACAACGACCTGGAGAACGTGGGCTATACGGCGCGCCACCACACTTTCTTCGAAATGCTGGGCAACTGGTCGTTCGGCGACTACTTCAAGCGCGAATCGCTGAAGTGGGCCTGGGAGCTGCTCACCGAGGTGTACGGCCTGCCCAAGGAGCGGCTGCTGGCCACGGTCTACGCCGAGGACGACGAGGCCTACGACATCTGGACGAAGGAGATCGGCCTGCCGCCCGAGCGCGTGATCCGCATCGGCGACAACAAGGGCGGCCGCTACAAGTCCGACAACTTCTGGATGATGGCCGACACCGGCCCCTGCGGCCCGTGCTCCGAGATCTTCTACGACCACGGCCCGCACATCCCCGGCGGCCCCCCGGGCAGCCCCGATGAAGATGGCGACCGCTTCATCGAGATCTGGAACAACGTGTTCATGCAGTTCGACATGGCCGAGGACGGCTCCGTCACGCCGCTGCCCGCGCCCTGCGTGGACACCGGCATGGGCCTGGAGCGCCTGGCCGCCATCCTGCAGCACGTGCATAGCAACTACGAGATCGACCTGTTCGACGCGCTCATCCGCGCGGCCGGTCGCGAGACGGGCGTGGCCGATCTGGCCACGCCGTCGCTCAAGGTCATCGCCGACCACATCCGCGCCACCGCGTTCCTCGTGAGCGACGGCGTGATCCCCAGCAACGAAGGCCGCGGCTACGTGCAGCGCCGCATCGTGCGCCGCGCCATCCGCCACGGCTACAAGCTGGGCCGCAAGACGCCGTTCTTCCACAAGCTGGTCAAGGACCTCGTCCTGCAGATGGGCGATGCCTACCCGAAGCTGCGCGAGCAGGAGCAGCGCATCACCGAGGTGCTCAGGACCGAGGAAGAGCGTTTCTTCGAAACGCTTGGCAATGGCATGGTAATTCTTGAGCAATCTATAGAAGAAGCGACAGTTCAGGCCAAACGCCGCTTTAGCTCTTCTAATAGAAAAGAAATCGGGGAACTCATTCCTAAAATTCCTGGCGAAGTTGTTTTCAAGCTGCACGACACCTACGGCTTCCCGCTCGACCTGACCAACGACGTGTGCCGCGAGCGCGGCGTGTCGGTGGACGAGGAGGGCTTCCGCTCCGCGATGGAGCGGCAGAAGGCACAGGCCCGCGCGGCCGGCAAGTTCAAGATGGACAAGGCCCTCGACTACGCGGGCGAGGCCAACCGCTTCAGCGGCTACGACGGCCTGACCGAGAGCGCGAAGGTCGTCGCCATCTACGTGGACGGCACCAGCGCCCAGGTGCTGGAGGCCGGCCAGAGCGGCGTGGTCGTGCTGGACAACACCCCCTTCTACGCCGAGAGCGGCGGACAGGTGGGCGACCAGGGCGTGATCCAGGCGGGCGGCGCGCGCTTCGCGGTGGACGACACGCTCAAGATCCGCACCGACGTGTACGGCCACCACGGCCGCCTGGAGGCCGGCGCGCTGCGCGTGGGCGATGCCGTGCAGGCCGAGGTGAATGCCTCGCTGCGCCTGGCCACCATGCGCAACCACTCGGTCACGCACATCATGCACAAGGCCCTGCGCGAAGTGCTGGGCAGCCACGTGCAGCAGAAGGGCTCGCTCGTGAACGCCGAGCGCACGCGCTTCGACTTCGCGCACAACGCACCGCTCACCGACGCGCAGATCCGCGATATCGAGCAGCGCGTGAATGCCGAAATCCTCGCCAACACGCCCACCGATGCGCGCGTGATGGACATCGAATCCGCCCAGAAGACGGGTGCGGTCATGCTGTTCGGCGAGAAGTACGGCGAGACCGTGCGCGTGCTCGACATCGGCACCAGCCGTGAACTCTGCGGCGGCACGCACGTGGCGCGCACGGGCGACATCGGCCTCTTCAAGGTCGTGGCCGAGGGCGGCGTGGCCGCGGGCGTGCGCCGCATCGAGGCCGTGACGGGCGCGGGTGCGCTGGCCTATCTGCAGCAGCTCGAAGACACCGTGACGAAGGCCTCGGGCGCGCTGCGCGCTCCGGCGTCGGAACTCACGGGCCGCATCGGGCAGGCGCTGGACCAGCTCAAGGCGCTGGAGCGCGAAGTGGCGGCCCTCAAGGGCAAGCTCGCTTCCAGCCAGGGCGACGAACTGGCCGGCCAGGCCGTGGAGGTCAAGGGCCTGAAGGTGCTGGCAGCCACGCTGCCCGGCGCCGATGCCAAGACGCTGCGCGACACCATGGACAAGCTCAAGGACAAGCTCAAGACCGCCGCCATCGTGCTGGCGGCCGTCGATGGCGACAAGGTGCAGATCGCCGCGGGCGTGACCGCCGACAGCACGGGCCGGGTCAAGGCCGGCGAGCTGGTCAACTTCGTTGCGGGCCAGGTGGGCGGAAAGGGCGGCGGCAAGGCCGACATGGCCATGGCCGGCGGCACCAACCCGGCGGCGCTGCCGGCCGCGCTGGCCGCCGTGGCCGGCTGGGTGGGCGAGCGCGCCTGAGACGGGGCATCGGGGCGCGGCGGCCTGCCGCGTGCCGGCCTGGCTGGCCCGGCCCCCGGGCCAGGGCACGTCGATGGACAGGCAGGCGCCGCCCACGCGCGCCAGAAAGCACAAAGCCCGCTGACGCGGGCTTTGTGCTTTCTGGCCGGGAGAGCACGCCGCGTGGCGGGCGGCTCCGTTCAGAAGAGTTCGACGTCATCGTTCGCGACCTTGGTGTGCAGGTGGCCGTCGCGCACCAGGTCGTCGTAGTAGCACACGCGGTTGCGGCCGTTTTCCTTGGCGTAGTAGAGGGCCTGGTCGGCCTGGCCCAGGATTTCCACGGGCGCGCCGCGGTCGGTGTTGGCGAAGCCCAGGCTCACCGTGACCTGCCCGACCTGCGGGAACCGGTACTCCTGCACGGCGGTACGGAACCGGTTGAAGACCTTGTGCGCGGTGGTGAGCGTGGTGGAGCGCAGCAGCACCACGAATTCCTCGCCACCGAAACGGAAGATGCGGTCGTGGCTGCGGAACGAACTGCGCAGGATGTTGGCGATCAGGATGAGCACCTCGTCGCCGTACAGGTGCCCGAAGCGGTCGTTCACCTGCTTGAAGTGGTCGATGTCCACCACGGCCAGCCAGTGCTGAGGCGGCTCGCCGCGCAGCGCGGGATCGGGCTCGGGGTGCATGCTCTCGGCCGGCAGGGTGCCGCTCGGCACGCCGGCGCGCCGGGCGAACTGCTCGTCGAAGGTCTTGCGGTTGAAGAGGCCCGTGAGCGCGTCGCGCTCGCTGTAGTCGAGCAGGCTCTGGTAGTTCTGGTAGACGAAGAACACGCTCTGGATCACGTCGAGCTTGTGGGCTGCGAAGGGCCGCGACTGCGTGACCTCGATGCAGGCGTGCACCTGGTCGTGCAGCCACACGGGCATCCAGAGCATGTATTCGCCGCGCCGCACCGACTGCAGGCCGTGCTGCTCGCGGCGCACGATGCATTCCTGCAGGGCCGGATAGTCCGACAGCGGCTTGCGGCGCGGATCGGCCGGCGCCTCCCAGTCGCTCGTGACCATCTGCCCGTTCTCGTGCCAGGTGCGTGGCCGCACGTAGGCCTCTCCGCCCGACTGGAAGACCTCCAGCGCGCGCACGGACTTGATCGAAGGCAGCTTCTGCAGCGTCGAGAGCACCGACACTTCCAGCCGCAGGTGGTCGCGGTGGCCGGTCATTTCGACCAGGTTGTCGAGGATGGGCTTCATGGAATGGTGGGTGCGTGGCGTTGCGGAATGCAGAGGCGCGGGCGGGTCAGGGCTTGCGCTCGAACACGAGATCCCACACCCCATGGCCCAGGCGCAGGCCCCGGTTCTCGAACTTGGTGAGTGGGCGGTAATCCGGCTGGGGCGCATAGCCATCCGCCGTGTTGGAGAGCAGCGGCTCGGCGGAAAGCACTTCCAGGATCTGTTCGGCGTAGGGCTGCCAGTCGGTGGCGCAATGCAGGTATCCCCCGGTGCGCAGGCGCCGTGCGAGCTTGGCGACCAGCGCCGGCTGGATCAGTCGGCGCTTGTTGTGGCGCTTCTTGTGCCAGGGATCGGGAAAGAAGATGTGCACGCCCTGGAGCGTGCCTTCCGGCAGCATGTGGTCGATCACCTCGACGGCGTCGTGCTGCAGGATGCGGATGTTGGACAGGCCCTGCTCGCCGATGCGCTTGACCAGCGCGCCGACGCCGGGCTCGTGCACTTCGCAGCACAGGAAATTGTCCTGCGGGCGCACGCCCGCGATGTGCGCGGTGGCCTCGCCCATGCCGAAGCCGATCTCCAGGATCAGCGGCGCGCAGCGGCCGAAGGCGGCGTCGGCATCGATGGGCTCCGGTGCGTAGTCGAGGATGAATTCGGCGCCCCAGGTTTCGAGCGCCTTGGCCTGGCCCGTGGTGGTTCGGCCGGCACGCCGGACATAGGATTTGATGGCCTTGGGATACGGAACGTCCGCGGGCGCGAGGCCGTCGCCGCGCGGTGCGGCGGGGGAGGCGGGGCCGGTGTCGGCCAGGGGGGATTGCGTAGCTGTCACGATGGTGGATTGTAGATTCGTGGCCACGCCTGCGCCCAGTAAGCCAACGCCCCGGAAACGCCGCTGTCGTGCGGATGCAGCAGGGCCGGCAGGCCCAGCACGGATGCGGCGGCGGACAGCGCGGCCACCGGCTCGCGCGTGTCCACGGCCGGAGCGCCGTGCTGCTTGGAAAGCTTCTCTCCGTCGGCCGCACGCACCAGCGGCGTGTGCAGGTACACGGGCGCGGGCCACCCCAGGGCATGCTGCAGCAGGAGCTGCCGGGGCGTGTTGTCCAGCAGGTCTTCACCGCGGACCACGTGGGTGACGGCCTGGTCCGCGTCGTCCACCACCACGGCCAGCTGGTAGGCCCACAGCCCGTCGGCGCGGCGCAGCACGAAGTCGCCCACCACGCCGGCCACGTCCTGGTGGCGCGCGCCGAGCCGGCGGTCGTGCCAGGCCACGCCGTGGGCATCGAACCGGGGTTGCAGGGCCGCGTCCGGCGCTGCGGGCGCGGGGGCGGCTTGTGCGAATCTTTTCTGGATTTCCGTCGCATGGAACCGCCAGGAGCGTGCCGCGCGCCCGCCGAGCCCATGCCGGCACGTGCCGGGATAGGGCAGCTCGGCATGCCGGTGGCGTTCTCCGTGGTGCTGGCGGTGGATGCGCTCGATGTCGGCGCGCGTGCAGGCGCAGGGATAGGCCTGCCGGCGCTCGACCATGCCGCCGAGCACGGCCGCATAGCGCGCCTCCCGCGACGATTGCCACAGCACCGGCCCATCGGGCTGCAGGCCGCAGTCCGAGAGCTGGCGCAGGATGGTTTCGGCGGCGCCGGGCTGGCAGCGCGGGCCGTCCACGTCTTCGATGCGCACCAGCCAGCGTCCGCCGCGCCCGCCGTCCGCGGCGCGTGCGTCCAGCCAACTGGCCAGCGCAGCGACCAGCGACCCGGCATGCAGCGGGCCGGTGGGCGAAGGAGCGAACCGGCCGATGTAGCGCCGGCTCATGCCAGTGCCAGAGCCAGCTCCAGGCCCGACACGAACGCATCCTCGACCCGGTGACCCAGGCACCAGTCGCCCGCCAGGCCGATGCCCGCACCCGCGTCCCACAGGTGGCTGCGGCCGAGCGGGCGCGCCGTCTGCGCGTCGCGCCAGCGCAGCACCTCGGCATGGCCCGGCGCGGCGCGCACGCCCGTCACTTCCGCGAAGGCCTTGAGCAGCTTGGCCTTCACGCGCTCGGGCGCGTCGTCCAGGTGTTCGGCCGACCAGGCCGGGCTGGCCTGCACGGTCCAGCGCTCCACACCCGAGCGCGCGGGTTTGGACGATTCGCGGGCCAGCCAGGCGATGCGGTGGTGGGTGCTGCGCGCCGCGTTCCATTGCGGGCCCAGCGTGTTCAGGCCGGGCTGCACTGCATGGGGGTAGGCGAGCATCAGCGTCCAGCAGGGCGCCACCTCGACGGCCTCCAGCGCCTTGGCCAGTGCGGACGCCAGGCCGCAGCTTTGCAGCAGCGCACGGGCCTCGGAGGCGGGCAGGGCCAGCAGCACCGCATCGAAGCCGGCGTGCACGTGCTGCGCGCCGTCCTGTGCGCAGGTGCGCAGTTGCCAGCCCGTGGGCTGCAGCGGATCGCGGGCGATGTGCGTCACCCGGGCGTCGGTCAGCAACTGGCCGGCGCGCGCCAGGGGCTCGGCCCAGGCGCCGACCAGCGATTGCATGCCCGGAGTGGCCACCCAGTGCGGCTCGCGTGGCGGCGGTGCGGCGGCGGCCACGCGGCCCGCGGCGTCCAGCACGCGCACGGTGGTGGCGCTCCAGGGCCGGCACAGGCCCGGCACGGTTTCCAGGGCCCGTGCGAAACGGCCGTCGCGCACGGTGAAGTACTGGGCGCCGGCATCGAACCCGCCGAACGGCGAATCCACCGTGGCCGTGCGTCCGCCGGGCCGCTCGCCCTGCTCGAAGACCACCGCGGCGTGGCCGGCCTGCACGAGCGTGCGGGCGCAGGCGATGCCGGCCATGCCTGCGCCGATCACCGCGAAGCGCCGGGCCGGGGAAGGCTCCGCAGCGGGGGCCGCGCGGTCGGCGGTGTCTCGGGTGCGGAAGCGGGAATGGGATCGGGAAGAGGTCATGGTCCGGCCTTTCTGGGATGCATCGTCGGGGGCCTGGCGGCCACCGGGGATGGGTTCACTCTACACGGCATGCGGCGCCGCGGAGGTGGGAAAAACAGGGGGGTGTGCGGCGCATCGCACCGGGGTCAGAAAGGGTGGTGGTTTTCGAGCAGCGCGGCGCGCGTGGCCGGGCTTTCGAGCTGCTGCAGCCACCACTGCAGCGCGCGGCCGGGCGGCGCATGGCCGGCGCCGCCCCACGCGTAGTGCAGGCGCACGCGCCGCGCGGGGCGGGCCACCTCGCGCACGACCAGGCGCCCCGCGTCCACGTAGGGCCGCACCATCGGCTCGGGCAGGAAGCCCGCGCCCAGGCCGCGCAACTGGGCCTGCAGCTTGGTCTGCATGCTGTCCACGGTCAGCACGTCCTGCCCGCCCAGCAGGCCCATGGTGACACCGCCGCGCTGCGCCGAATCCGCCACGGCGATGGCGCGGTGCTGGCGCAGGACCGTGTCGGTGAGCGGCTCGGGCGCGGTCGCGAGCGGGTGGTGGGGCGCCACGGTGAACAGGAAGAGCAGGTCGCCCATCACCGCGCCCTGCAGGCCCGCCGCGTTGGATGCGTTCACGGCCACGCCGATCGCGAGGTCCGCGCGGCCGGTGGTGAGCGCTTCGAGCGTGCCCGTGAGGATGTCGTCGCGCAGCTTGAGCCGCGTCGGGGGCGACTGGGCATAGAACGCCTCGACCAGCTCCAGCAGGGTGGTGGGGGAGATCACGCCGTCGGCGGCGATGGTGAGCTGCGGCTCCCAGCCCGTGGCGACCCTGCGCACCCGGTGCGCGACGGCCTCGGCTTCTTCGAGCAAGCGCGCGCCCTCGCGCAGGAGTTCGCTGCCGGCGGCGGTGGGGCGCGCCTGCCGCGCGCTGCGGTCGAACAGCAGCACGTCGAGCGCTTCCTCGATCTGGCGCACCCGGTAGGTGAGGGCGCTGGGCACCAGACCGAGCTGCCGGGCTGCCGCCGCGAAGCTGCCGGTTTCCGCGATCACCTGCAGCATGGCCAGGGTGTCGGGCGTCAGGGCGTCGCGGGCGGTGGCGTTCGAGGTCATGGGCGGCTGGCGATTCAAAGGTTTTGAATGATGCCTTCAATCGCGCTGCGCCCGCAAGGCGGAGCCGGCTTCTACAGTGGCGGCACTGTCCACTGCCGCTCCATGCTGACTGTCCGCAAATCGTGCGACCGGGGCCATGCCGACCACGGCTGGCTGCGCTCGCTCCACAGCTTCTCCTTCGCCGGTTACCGCGACGCGCGGTACATGGGCTTCGGCAACCTGCGGGTGCTGAACGAAGACCGCATCGCGCCCGGCGCCGGCCTGGGCCTGCACAGCCACCGCGACGTCGAGATCCTGAGCTACGTGCTCTCGGGCGTGCTCGCCTGCCGCGACTGCGGCGGCCGGGTCCAGTCGATTCCCGCGGGCCATGTGCAGCGCATCTGCGCGGGAACGGGCGTCACCTACGCGGAGTTCAACCAGGCCCCCGACCAGGCCGCGCACTACCTGCAGATCTGGCTGGAGCCGGGTTGCCGGGGTGCCGTGCCCGAATGCGCGCAGGTGCCGGGCCCCGCCCTCCAGGAAGCCGGGCTGCTGCACCTGCTGGCGGCTCCGGCGGCCCCGCCGGGGGCGCTCGCGCTCCATGCCGATGCCCGCCTCTATGCGGGCCGCTTCGACGGCGCGGATGCCGCCGGGCTGGCGCTCGACCCGGCCCGGAAATGCTACGTGCACATGGTGCGCGGCACCCTGCAGGCCAACGGCCGGGCGCTGTCCGGCGGCGATGCGGTGTTCATCGAGCATGAAACCCGCCTGGACCTGTGCCACGGCCAAGGCGCCGAGGTGCTGGTCCTCGATCTCGCCGCCTGACCTGACCGGCACTGTCCGCACACGTTTTCCCCTCGCTTTTCGTTTTCACTCAACCCACCAACCCGGAGTTCTTCCATGGCAAACATCGCAGTCGTCTACCACTCGGGCTACGGCCACACCCAGCGCCTGGCCCAGGCCGTCGCCGACGGCGCCAACGCGCAACTCGTCGCCATCGATGCCGACGGCAACCTGCCCGAGGGCGGCTGGGACACCCTGGCCGCCGCGGACGGCATCATCTTCGGCACCCCCACGTACATGGGCGGCCCGAGCTGGCAGTTCAAGAAATTCGCCGATGCGTCGTCCAAGGCCTGGTTCAGCCGCGCCTGGCAGGACAAGGTCTTCGGCGGCTTCACCAACAGCGCCAGCCTGAACGGCGACAAGCAGGTGTCGCTGATCGCCCTGCAGACGCTGGCATCGCAGCACGGCGGCATCTGGGTCAGCCTGGGCATGCTCCCCAGCAACGCCAAGGCCGCCACGCGCAACGACGTCAACAACCTCGGCGGTTCGGTGGGTGTGCTGGCGCAGTCGCCCTCGGACGCCAGCGTGCAGGAAATGCTGCCCGGCGACCTCGAAACCGGCCGTGCCTACGGCGCCCGCGTGGCCCAGATTGCGCAGCGGCTGCGCGGCTGATACGGTTCGCCCTTCCCGCGGGCGGCACCGCCGGCCAGGTCCGTCCGCCGCCCGCTCCCCTGTCTGCCTCCGCTGAAAGCGCAGGCCCGCACCCGGAGGACCGCCCATGGGCACGAATGCCGCTCCCCCCGACGACAACGGCGCCGCCGCGCCGCCCTTCCTGCTGCTGAACGGCCACGCCAAGGACCTCGGGGGCGGCTTCCATGTCCGGCGGCTGCTGCCGGCGCTGCAGCGGCGGTCCATCGGCCCCTTCGTTTTCTTCGACCATTTCGGGCCGGTGGATGTGCAGCCGGAGTCCGAGTACGACGTGCGACCGCATCCGCACATCGGGCTCGCCACGGTCACCTACCTGTTCGACGGCGCGATCATGCACCGCGACAGCCTCGGCTCCGCCCAGGAGATCGCGCCCGGTGCCATCAACTGGATGACCGCCGGCCGCGGCATCGTGCATTCCGAACGGCGGCCCGAGCGGCTGCGCGGTCGCTCGTATGTGAACCACGGCATCCAGCTCTGGGCCGCGCTGCCCTCGGAGCACGGGGAGACGGCGCCGTCCTTCGTGCACACGCCCGCAGACGCGATTCCCGAGGTGCACGACGCCCTGGGCGGGCGCGTGCGGGTGCTCATCGGCAGTGCCTTCGGCACCACCTCGCCCGTGGCCACGCTCTCGCCGACGCTGTACCTGGACGTGCAACTGCCCGCGGGCGGCGCGCTGCCCCTGCCGTCGCTCGTGCCCGAAATGGCGATCTACGCGGTGGAGGGCGCGCTGCGGCTGGAGGACTCCGCCGGCCGTGCCATGGCCCAGCCCGCCGGCACGCTGGCCGTCCCGCTGGGCGATGGCCCGGTGCGGATACAGGCGGCCGATGGCGAGGGCCCGGTGCGCTGCGTCGTGATCGGCGGCGCGCCGCTGGACGGCCCGCGCCACATCTGGTGGAACTTCGTCTCCGACCGCAAGGAGCGCATCGTGCAGGCCGCGGACGACTGGGAGGCCGGGCGCCTGGGCAGCGTTGCGGGCGATCCGGAGCGCATCCCGCTGCCCGAGCGGCATTTCAAGCCGTGAGCGCAGTGGCCGGAGTGTTCAATAGTCGAATCGGCTCCATGCCGCCGGATTCATTGAATAGTTTGCTCACTTTTCGATAGCGATCGGCGTGTCCTGCGCCGCGTCTTCTGGCGCCGGTGCCACGGGCGCAGCCGGCGCCGACAGGTCCGCGGCCAGCACTGCGCGCTCGTCGAACACGAAGCAGCCGCCGCGGTAGTGCGCGCCATCGGTCTGCTCGAAGTATTTGAGGATGCCGCCTTCGAGCTGGTAGACGTGTTCGAGCCCTTCCTCGCGCATGAGGATCGCGGCCTTCTCGCAGCGGATGCCGCCCGTGCAGAAGCTCACCACGGTCTTGTCCTGCAGCCCGGACTTGTGCGCGCGCAGGGCGGGCGGGAATTCGGTGAACTTCGCGATGCGCCAGTCGATGGCGCCTTCGAACGTGCCGTGGTCCACCTCGAAGGCATTGCGGGTGTCGAGCGTGACGACCGGCCGGCCCGCATCGTCGTGGCCCTGGTCGAGCCAGCGGCGCAGCGTGGGCGCGTCCACCGCGGGTGCCCGCCCGGCGGCGGGGCGGATGGCGGGGTGGTCCATGCGGATGATCTCGCGCTTCACTTTCACGAGCATCTTGCGGAAGGGCTGCGTGGCGGACCAGCTTTCCTTGGGTTCCAGCGGGGCGAAACGCGCATCCGTCTCCCGCAGCCACGCCACGAAGCCGCGCACGGCGGACGCGGGGCCCGCCAGGAACATGTTGATGCCTTCCTCGGCGAGCAGGATGGTGCCCTTGAGGTGGCTCTCCACGCAGCGGGCGTGGATGCGGTCGCGCAGGTCGGCCGCGTCGGGCAGCGGCACGAACAGATAGCAGGAGATGTTGAGGACGTCGTTGTGGTTCATCGCGATGGGCTCGTCCGGCGGGCAGCGCTGCGCCGCGTGGGGCAGGGGCGCCGGCCCCGCGCCCCGCCCGCGCCGCGGCGTCAGGCCGCGGGCGTGAGCAGCGTGGAATCGATTTTGTTGGCCAGCTGCGCGATCGCCAGGGCCGCGGGGCAGCCAGGCATCTGCATCAGCAGCAACTGGCGCCGCATGACCGCATCGCGCACGGAGGTGTCGGCGGGGATGTCGCCCATGTGCAGCAGCCGCATGGGGCGGCCCGATTCGGTGGTCACGAAGCGGTCCAGCACCTGCTGGAGCTGGCTGGTGATGGCACGGCCGTCGCCCGGGCGCGCGGCCTGGTTGACCACCATGCGCACGTACTGGCGCTTCTGCTGGGTCGCCAGCACCTTGATGGCCGCGTAGGCGTCGGTGAGCGAAGTCGGCTCGGGCGTGGCCACGATCAGCACCTCGGACGCGAGCGAGACCGAGAACAGCACCACGTCGGAGATGCCGGCCCCGGTGTCGAGCAGCACCACGTCGAAGCGCGGCGCCAGCGTCTGGATCACGTTGAGGAATTCGCTGCGCACCTCGGGCGTGAGGCGCGAATACTCGACCATGCCGGAGCCGGCGAGCACGACGGAGAAGCCGCCGGGCGCATCGATCACCGCGTCTTCGAGGTCGGCCTTGCCGGTGAACACGTCGTGCAGCGTGACCTTGGGGTGCAGGTTCAGGACCACGTCGAGGTTGGCGAGGCCCAGGTCGGCGTCGAGCACGAGCACGCGGTGCCCGCGGCGGGTGAGCGCCGCAGCGAGGTTGGCGGAAACGAAGGTCTTGCCCACGCCACCCTTGCCGCTGGTGATGGCGATGATGCGTGCGCCGGTGGGCGCGGGCGTGGGGGCAGGGGGCCGGCCCGGCACGGAGGCCTGAGGAGCCGGCGGTGTGGAACGGGGTGACAGCGCGTCGGTCATCTCTGTGCTTTCAATAGGCGCTGCCTGTGGAATCCAAGGGCGGGGGAAGGTCGCCCCAACCCGAGGGAGTGTACAGCGGACCGAAAAGCAAACTCTTCTCCTCGGCACTCACGGTGCTGTCCGGCTGGTCCTCGATGCTGACGCGGTTGCGGCCCGCCATCTTGGCCTTGTAGAGCTGGCTGTCTGCCCGCTCGGTCCAGAGCAGCGTGGTGCTGCGGATCCACTGCAGCGCGAAGGCGCCGCCCACGCTGACGGTGATGTTCAGCTCGACCGTGGGCGAGATCCGCACCGGCGTGCGTTCCACCGCGCGGCGGATGCGCTCGGCGACCACGCGGCCGAAGCCGGCCTGGCAGGCCGGCAGCACGACGGCGAACTCCTCGCCGCCGTACCGGGAGAGCGTGTCCATGGGCCGCACGCAGTTGCTCAGGGTGCGCGCCACCGACTGCAGCACGATGTCGCCCGCCAGGTGCCCGTAGGTGTCGTTGACCCGCTTGAAATGGTCGATGTCGAGCATCAGCAGCAAGGCCGCCTCGCCCGCGCGCGTGACGCGGTCGATCTCGCGCTCCAGAACGGTGCGGAAATGGCGGCGGTTGGCCAGGCCGGTGAGGGGATCCTTCAGCGACAGCTCGCACAGGCCGTCGATCAGGCCCTGCAGGTAATGCAGTGGCGTATCGCGCGGTATGGCGGCTTCGGAGCCCAGCGCCTGAGCGACCAGAGCGTGCGCTGTCGTCAGGCGCAGGTCGCGCAGGTCCACGGATGGAGGGGTCGCAGATTCAGACACAAAATGCAACAAACAGTGTGGGTCGAGTGTATCAGCGCGCGTGCCCCCATAGGTAACTACAGGGGTAACCGTTGCAACGCCATCAGCGCTTCGCCGTCGGTACGGTAAAGCACCAGGCCCGGTCCGTCCAGCAGGCCTGCGCGGCGCAGCACCTGCTCGACCGGCAGCTTCATGCCGCTGACGTGCAGGACGCCGCCCTGGGCCCGGGCGAGCCCGCGCAACCGCGCGAAGCACTCCACGCCGGTCACGTCGATGCGGTTCACCGGCAGCGCGAAAAGGCACACGTGCCGCATGTCCGGGTGGGCCGCCAGGTGGTCCGAGATGCGGCGTTCGAGCGCCGCTGCGGATGCGAAGTCCAGCTCGGCGTCCATCCGCACCGCGAAGAGCGCGGGCGCCAGCGGGGGCAGCAGCCACAGGTGGCGGTCGCGCAGGCTGCCATCGGGGTGTTGCCCCACTTCGATGATGCGCGGATGCAGCCGCTGGTAGAGGAAGTGGCACAGGTTCATGACCAGGCCTGCCAGCACGCCCCAGTACATGCGCGGCGCCGTCGCCAGGGTCAGGAAGAACGTCAGGCCCCCGATCAACGCCTCGACGCGCGAGATGCGCCACAGCCGCCAGAGCACCGCCGGCTTGATGAGGCTGGTCACGGCGGCCACCACCACGGCGGCGAGCACCGACTGCGGCACGTGGTAGAGCGCCGGCGTGAGCCACAGCAGCACCGCCAGCACGAGGGCCAGCGCGAAGATCGTCGCCCAGCCGCTCCGGGCGCCGGCATACAGGTTGATCGCCGACCGCGAGAACGATGCGCTGGTGGCGAAGCTGCCGCACAGACCCGAACTCATCTTGGCCAGGCCGTGGGCGATGAGGTCCTGGTTCTCGTTCCAGCGGGTGCCGCCCTGCTGGTGCTCGACCTTGGCCGACGATGCGGTCTCCAGGAAACTCACCAGCGTCACCACGAGCACCGGCATCAGCAACTGCCCGAACTGCTCCCAGCTGAGCCAGCCGGGCCAGTAGGGCTGCGGCAGCCCGGACGGCAGGTGGCCCACCACGGCCCCGTCGTGGTCGGCATAGCCGAGCGCGCGGCTTGCGAGCGCGGCCACGCCCACGATCACGATGGCCGACGGAAAGCTGGAGCGCCAGCGGCGCGCGAGCGTCAGCAGCGCGAGGCTGCCCAGCCCGAAGGCGGCGGCCGTGCCATCGAAATGGTGGATTGAGGGCGACGCGGCCAGCGCATGCCAGGTGGTGCGCAGCCCGAGCAGCGCCGGCAACTGCGAAGCCAGGATCAGCAGCGCCGCGGCCTGCGTGAACCCGCTGAGCACGGGCGACGTCACCAGATTGAGCAGCCAGCCACCCCGCACGGCGCCCAGCAGCAGTTGCACCAGGCCCGAGAGCAGGGCCATCCACGCCGCCAGTGCCACCCACTGCGCACTGCCCGGCTCGGCCATGCCCGTGAGCGACGCGCCGATCAGCAGGCTGGTGAGGGCCGTGGGGCCGACGCCCAGGCGCGTGGAAGAGCTCCACAGCACCGCGATCAGCGCCGGCACGAGCGAGGCGTAGATGCCCGTCACGAGCGGCATGCCGGCGAGGGCGGCATAGGCCACGCCCTGGGGCACCAGCATCAGGCCCACCGTCATGCCGGCCCAGAACTCGCCCTGGAGCAACTGCGGATCGGGCCGCGGCCAGCCGAGGAAAGGGAACCAGCGCTGCAGCGCGCGGCGGCGGTCGGACGGTGCGGGTGGCGCGGCCGCGGGCTGCGGACCGGGGGCGGGAGACGGTGCGGGAGACGGTGCGGGAGACGGTGCGGGAGACGGTGCGGGAGGCATGGGGCGATTCTCGCCTCAGGCGTCCTACGCAAGCTTCGGCGTTGTCCGACCGGGGGGCGCCACGGTCGAGCCTACATTCGTTCCAACCCCTTCCCCGGACCCTTCGAGGAGACCTCCATGACGCACGATGCCCCTTCCCCCAAGAGCACCCAGCAGCGCGTGCTGACCATCCTGTCGGCCACCGCGCTCGCGTTCGGCTTGGCCGCCTGCAACCGGCAGGACGAGCAGACCGTTGGCCAGAAGATCGACGCCACGATCGAACGCACGGGCGAGGCCGCCTCCGACGCGCAGCGTCGCATGGAAGCCGCGGCCACCGAAGCCAGCCAGGCATCGCGCCAGGCTGCCGCCCGCGCGGCCGAGGTGATGGACGACGCCGGCATCACCGCGAAGGTGACCGCCGGACTGGCCCAGGATGCCGAACTGAGCGCCATCAAGATCGACGTGGACACCCGCAACGGCATCGTGACGCTGTCCGGCCCCGTGAAGAACGACGTGGCCCGCGAGCGCGCCAGCCGCATCGCCGAGAACGTCAAGGGCGTGAACTCGGTGGTGAACCAGCTCACCATCGCGCCGGGCGCCACGGGCTGACCGCGGCGACCGAAGGCCCCTGCTGTGCGCCCCGGTGCGCCAGCGGACGGGCCGGCGGCGATACCATCGCCGCATGACCTTTCCTGACTCCGACGCCACGCCGGGCTCCGAGCCCGCGACACGCCTGATCCACCACGCCTACGTGCCGCCGGCCGGTTTCTCCGCGCCGCAGCCGGCCGTGCACAAGGCCTCCACCGTGATCTTCCAGAACGTCGCGGCGATGCGCGCCCGCGAGTGGAAGGACAAGACCAGCTACACCTACGGCCTGCACGGCACGCCCACGAGCTACATCCTGGAGGAACGCCTGTGCGAGCTGGAAGGCGGCCTGCAGTGCGTGCTCATGCCCAGCGGGCTGGCCGCCATCGCGAACGTTGCGCTCGCGCTGCTGCGCTCCGGCGACGAGGTGCTGATCCCCGACAACTCCTACGGCCCCAACAAGGCGCTGGCCGAGGTGGAACTGGCCCATTACGGCATTCGCCACGGCTACTACGACCCGCTCGATCCGGCCGACCTCGCCGCGCGCATCACCGATGCGACCCGGCTCGTCTGGCTCGAAGCGCCGGGCTCGGTCACGCTGGAATTCCCCGACCTGGCCGAACAGGTGCGCATCTGCCGCGCGCGCGGCGTGACCACGGCGCTGGACAACACCTGGGGGGCCGGCATCGCCTTCAATCCGTTCGACCTGCTGGGCGACGGGCAACTGGGCGTGGACGTGTCGGTGCACGCGCTCACCAAGTACCCCAGCGGCGGCGGCGACGTACTCATGGGCAGCGCGATCACGCGCGACCCCGCCCTGCACCTGCGCATCAAGCTCACGCACATGCGCCTGGGATTCGGGGTGGGTGCCAACGATGTCGAAGCCGTGCTGCGTTCGCTGCCCAGCATCGGGCTGCGGTACGGTGCGCACGACGTGGCGGCACGCCGGCTGGCGCGCTGGATGGCCGACCAGCCGGCGGTCGTGCAGGTGCTGCACCCCGCATTGCCCGGGTCGCCCGGGCACGAGCATTGGGCCGCGCTCTGCGCCCGCGGAGGCGGGGAGGGCGCCGCGGCCGGGCTGTTCAGCGTGGTCATCGACGCGCGGCATGCGCAGGACCGGGTGGATGCCTTCTGCGATGCGCTCAGGCTGTTCAAGATCGGCTACAGCTGGGGCGGGCCGATGAGCCTGGTCGTGCCCTATGAGCTGCGGTCGATGCGCAGCCGCCCGACCCCCCATCTGCGGGAGGGCACGGTGGTGCGTTTCTCCATCGGGCTGGAAGGCGTTTCCGACCTGCAGGCCGACCTCGCCCAGGCCCTCGCGGCTGCGTTTCCCGCCGGCTGAGTGCGGGTACCATCGGTATCAGCACGCACCGAGGGGTCTCGGGGCGTCCTGATACATTGGCTTTCCATACAGCATTCAAGGGGTCCTCATCTTGGCAACACCCAATTACGGATACGAAAAGCGGCAGCGTGAACTCGCCAAGAAGAAAAAGAAGGAAGAAAAGGCATTCGCCAAGTCCCAGCGCAAGACCGATGAACCCGGTGGCGAATCCGAGGCGGATGGCAGCACGGGCGATGCCGCGGGCACCGACGCTCCCGCTGCGGACGGCGCCGCCGACAGCAACCGGGCCGGCTGACGCGCCGCCCCGCGCAGGCTGGCTGCCTCAGCGCAGCAGCCGGCGCAGCTCCGGCCACACGTTGGCCAGCATGAGAGGGTGCGCTTCGGCGCGCGGGTGGATGCGGTCCGCCTGGAACATCGCCGTCGGATTCGGCCCGTCGGCCACGCCCTTCAGCAGGAAGGGCACCAGCGCGGACTGCGTGCTCTTGGCCACCGCGGCGAACACGCCCTCGAAACGCCGCGTGTAGTCCGAGCCGTAGTTGGGGGGCACCTGCATGCCCACGATCAGCACCCGGGCGCCGGCCTTGCGCGAGGCCTCGGCCATGGCCTGCAGGTTGGCCTCCGTGCCCTGCAGCGGCAACCCGCGCAGCGCGTCGTTGCCCCCCAATTCGAGGATGACATGGGTCGGACGGTGCTGGGCCAGCAGGCCCGGCAGGCGCGAACGGCCCCCGGCCGTGGTGTCGCCGCTCACGCTGGCGTTCACTACCGTGGCAGCGATCTTTTCTTGCGACAGTTGCTTCTCCAGCAGGGCCACCCAGCCCGTGCCGCGCGCGAGGCCGTATTCGGCGCTCAGGGAATCGCCCACCACCAGGATCACGGGCTGGCCGCCGGCCGCGGCGGCGGGTTGCGCGGCCGCGATGGGGGCATAAAGCCCCAGAACGGCGGCGCTTGCGGCCGCCACGATAAAGTCTCGCCGGAATCCATCCATTCGCATCACTGCAAAGCACCTTTCATGTCGGAACATTCGCCGGAAACACCGTCCCAGCCCGCCGCTCCCATCATCGCCGTGGAGCATGTGCACAAATCGGTGACGGATTCCACCGGCACGCTCGACATTCTGCGGGATATCGATTTCCGGCTCGCACCGAGGGACACCGCCGCCATCGTGGGCGCCTCGGGCTCGGGCAAGAGCACGCTGCTGTCGATCATCGCGGGGCTCGATACGCCCACGCGCGGCACGGTGCGGCTGGGCGGCGAGGACCTGTTCGCCCTCGGCGAGGACGACCGCGCCGCCCTGCGCGCGCGGCGCATGGGCTTCGTGTTCCAGAGCTTCCAGCTGCTGGGCAACCTTACGGCGCTGGAGAACGTGATGCTGCCGCTGGAGCTGGCCCAGCGCCGCGATGCGCGCGCACTCGCCACCGAGATGCTGGGCCGCGTGGGCCTGGGCCAGCGCCTGTCGCACTACCCCAAGGTGCTTTCGGGCGGCGAGCAGCAGCGCGTGGCGCTCGCGCGGGCCTTCGTGGTGCAGCCCGACGTGCTGCTGGCCGACGAGCCCACCGGCAGCCTGGATTTCGCCACCGGCGAGACGATCATGCGGCTCATGTTCGACCTGAACCGCGAACTGGGCACGACGCTGGTGCTGGTCACGCACGACCGCGGCATCGCGGCGCAGTGCGACCGGCGCATCACCATCGATGCCGGCCGGATCGTGCCGGAGCATTGAGACGGGAGCGCTTCGGCG
Organism: Paracidovorax konjaci; assembly: GCF_900112675.1. Lineage (GTDB taxonomy): Bacteria > Pseudomonadota > Gammaproteobacteria > Burkholderiales > Burkholderiaceae_C > Paracidovorax > Paracidovorax konjaci. The sequence goes on from NZ_FOMQ01000004.1 coordinate 416,886, forward strand.
CCTCCGGCGCCCCCGGCCGCTTGCGCACGGGCTCAGGTCTTTTGTGTTCCATGCCGCCGATTCCATTGAATAGTTTGCTATTGAAAATATAGCATTCGATCGCAGGCCGCCGGGCGCGGATAATCGCCCGCATGTCCTCCAGCCCCAAAGTGCTATTCGGCTTCCACGCCGTGGGCGTGCGCCTGAAGACCGCGCCGCAGTCCATCATTGAGATCTACTACGAGGCCACGCGGCGCGATGCGCGCATGCGCCAGTTCCTCGACCGCGCCAAGGAGGCGGGCGCGCGCCTCATCGAGGCCGACGCGATGCGCATCGCCAAGCTCGCCGGCAGCCACGGCCACCAGGGCGTGGCCGCGCGTGTCGAGGCCGTGGCCCAGGTCCATTCGCTCGACGAGCTGCTGGAGCAACTGGAGGCCGACGGCGTCGAGAAGCCGCTGCTGCTGGTGCTCGACGGCGTGACCGACCCGCACAACCTGGGCGCCTGCCTGCGCGTGGCCGAGGGCGCGGGCGCCCATGCGGTGATCGCCCCCAAGGACCATGCCGTGGGCATCAACGCCACGGTGGCCAAGGTCGCGAGCGGCGCGGCCGAGACGATGCCGTACTTCATGGTGACCAATCTCTCGCGCACGCTGGGCGAGCTGAAGGAGCGCAACATCTGGTGCATCGGCACCAGCGACGACGCCCCGCGCACGCTCTACCAGGTGGACCTGAAGGGTCCCGTCGCGCTGGTGCTGGGCGCCGAGGGCGCCGGCATGCGGCAGCTCACGCGCAAGACCTGCGACGAGCTGGTCTCGATCCCCATGAAGGGCGCGGTGGAGAGCCTGAACGTCTCGGTGGCGAGCGGCGTGTGCCTCTACGAGGCGCTGCGCCAGCGCGGGGGCTGAACGCCATGGCCGGCGCGCCCCTGGACACGCTGCGCGCCTGGGTTGCCGAGGCGCCCCGCATCCTCGTGCTCACCGGCGCGGGCATGAGCGCCGAGTCCGGCGTGCCCACGTTCCGCGATGCGCAGACCGGCCATTGGGCCCACCTGCGCCCCGAGGAAATGGCCAGCGTGGAGGGTTTTCGCGCGCAGCCCGGCCTGGTCTGGGACTGGTACGCGCACCGGCGCGCGCAACTGGCCGGCGTCGAGCCCCACGCGGGCCACCGCGCGCTGGCCGATTTCTCGCGCCGCTACCCGGACCGGCTCACCCTCGCCACGCAGAATGTGGATGGCCTGCACCAGCGCGCCGGCAGCACCGGCGTGCTCTGCCTGCACGGCGATCTGCGCACCGACCGGTGGCTCGATCCGCCGCGCCTGTGCTGCAACGTGTCGGCGGCCGTGCCGGGCAGCCCGCCCACCTGTGGCACCTGCGGCAACCGCTTGCGCCCCGCGGTGGTGTGGTTCGGCGAAGCGTTGCCCGAGGCCTTGCTGGAGAAGGCGCAGGACGCCGCCCATGAGTGCGCGCTGATGCTGGTGGTGGGCACCGCGGGCGTGGTCTATCCGGCCGCCGGGCTGGCGCACATCGCGCACCGGGCAGGCGCGCGCGTGGCCGTCGTCAACCCGGCGCCCAGCGCGCTCGACGACCTGGCGGATCTGGTGGTGGCCTCCACCGCGGCGCAGGCGCTGCCGGCCATCCTGGCCGGGTAGAGCTGCGTTGGCGGGAGGCGGGCCGCGCCTGGTGCCCACCGCCCGGCATAATCCGCCGGTCTTCAGGGCGGGGTGCAATTCCCCACCGGCGGTAGGCGGACGCGGAATCACCGTGGCCGCGAGCCCGCGAGCGCTCCTGCCGCGAGGCGGGAGGTCAGCAGACCCAGTGCGAGGCGGCCTCCATGGCTGCCTTCAGTCTGGGGCCGACGGTCATAGTCCGGATGAAAGAAGATGCTGCCGGTCGTCTCGCGCGTGCTTTCGGGCCGAGTGCGGACGGCCGCGCCGTGCCATGCCAGTTCCGCCGCGGCGGTGCGGGTGTGCGCCGGCGCGCGGCCGGCCGCATGCCAAGCCTTGGAGCGTTCTTTTCCAACCAAGGAGCGTTTCCATGAATACCCTCGCCATTCCCTCTCCCATACCGCCCGTCCATGGCGCGGACGGGCCGCAGGCCCGCTGCCTTCCGTGCGCCACCTCCGACGGCGTTCCGCTGGCGCCCATGGCCGACGTCCTCGCGCAGATCGCAGCCGGCCGCCCTGTGCTGGTGCTCGACGACGCCGACCGAGAGAACGAGGCGGACCTCATCTGCGCGGCCGAGAACCTCATCGAGGCCACGATGGCGCTGATGATCCGCGAGGGCAGCGGCATCGTGTGCCTCTGCCTGCCACCGGACCATGCGCTCGCGCTCGGGCTGCGGCCGATGGTGGAGGTGAACCGGTCGTCGTTCGCGACCGCCTTCACGCAGTCGATCGAGGCCGCCTGGGGCGTGTCGACGGGCGTATCGGCCGCGGACCGCGTGCAGACCATCCGCTGCGCGCTGCGCACGCCCCCACTGGGTGCCGCACCGGAAGTGGTCAGCCCGGGACACGTGTTCCCGCTCGTGGCGCGGCCAGGCGGCGTGCTCGAGCGCGGCGGGCACACGGAATCGGCCGTGGACTTGGCCCGCCTGGCCGGGCTGCGGCCCGCGGGCGTGCTGTGCGAGCTGATGAATCCCGACGGAACGATGGCGCGCGGCGCAGACGTTGTCCGCTTCGCCCGCACGCACGGGTTGCTCTGCACCACGGTGCAGGCGCTGGCCACCCACCGGCGCAGCACCGGCGAGGGCGGTTGATGCCCAGCCGCAGCGGCGGGCCCTGCGGCGGTCAGGCTTCGGCCGGCGCCTCTTCGCTGGCCTGGCTCAGCGCTTCTAGCGCATCGGCGTCGAGCTGGAGCTGCGCGGCGCGCACGAGGTCGTGCAACTGCTCCAGCGAGGTCGCGCTCGCGATGGGTGTGGTGATGCCGGGCTGCGCCATCTGCCAGGCGATGGCCACCTGGCCCGGGGTGGCTTCGTAGCGCTCGGCCACTTCGTCCAGTTCGGCCAGGATGCGCAGGCCGCGCGGGTTGAGGTATTTCTCCACCGTCTTGGCGCCGCGCGCGCTTTTCGAGGCATCGTCCTCGCTGCGGTACTTGCCGGTCAGGAAGCCCGCCGCGAGCGCGTAGAAGTTGATGACGCCGATCTGCTGCTCCACGCAGAGCGGCTGCAGTTCGGCCTCGAACACCGCGCGGTCGTAGAGGTTGTAGAGCGGCTGCAGCGATTCGTAGCGCGGCAGGCCCAGCCGCTCGCTGGTGGCCAGCGCCTCGGACAGGCGCGCGGCCGTGTGGTTGGAGGCACCGATGGCGCGCACCTTGCCCTCGCGGATCAGGTCGGCATAGGTGCCCAGTGTGTCTTCGAGCGGGGTGGAGGCGTCGTCGTCGTGCGACTGGTAGAGGTCGATGCGGTCGGTGTGCAGGCGGCGCAGCGAATCCTCGACCGCGCGGCGGATGTAGTCGGGCTTGAGGCCCACCTTGCCGTCGCCCATGTCCTTGCCCACCTTGGTGGCCAGCACGATGCGGTCGCGCTTGCCGCTGCGCTTGAGCCACTGGCCGATCAGCGCCTCGGATTCGCCGCCCATGTGGCCCGGGTTCCAGCGCGAATACACATCGGCCGTATCGACGAAATTGAAGCCCGCGTCCAGCCAGGCGTCGAGCAGGGAGAACGTCGTCGGCTCGTCCACGGTCCAGCCGAACACGTTGCCGCCGAAGCACAGCGGCGAAACCTGCAGGCCGGAACGGCCGAGGGGGCGCAATTGCATGGGAAGTCTCCTGGAGGTGAGTGGGGAAGCGGGGCGCGGCGGCCCCGTGCGACCCATTGTTGCGGCGCAGCGTATCCCTCGTGCCGGCGCAGTTGTAAGCGCCTGTGTGCCCCCGTCCCGTGGGCGACATCCCGAGGCTGCCCGGGCGCGCCGCCTGGCGCTCACACCCAGCCCAGCGCCCCCAGCAGCGCGCCTGCCCCGAGCAGCCACAGCAGATGGATGCGCGTGCGCCAGACGATCAGCATGCAGGCGGCCGAGACGGCCCACAGCCGCCAGCTCTGCGCGAAGCCGCCGTGCGCGCTGCCGAGCACGAAGGCGGTGGACAGCAGCAGCCCGATGACCACGGGCGCCATGCCCTGCTTGAAGGCGCGCACCACGCGGCGGTCGCGGTTGCGGTGGCCCCAGCGCGCGGCCGCCCAGGTGAGCAGGGTGCTGGGCAGCATCACGCCCACGAGGCACAGCGCCATGCCCAGCAGGCCCAGGGCCCAGCCGCCGGCATTGAGCCCCACCTGCCAGCCCAGCAGGCCGATGAACAGCACGTTCGGCCCCGGCGCCGCCTGCGCGATGGCGATGGACGCGTTGAACTGCAGGTCGGTCAGCCAGCCCTGGCGGCCCACCAGGAAGCGGTGCATGTCGGGCGCCGTGGCGATGGCGCCGCCCACCGTCAGCAGCGACAGCGAGAGGTAGTACGCGAACAGCTGCAGCCAGTCGGAGGGCCCGAGCGACAGCGCGAGCGGCGTGGCGCCGGTCATGCCGGCAGCCTCCGCCACGTCCAGGCGCAGGCCGCGCCGCCGACCACCAGCAGCACCGCCGCCAGCGGCCAGTGCAGCGCCGCCATGGCCACGAAGGTGAGCCCCACGAACGCCACGCCGATGCGTGGGCCCAGCGGGTGCTTGCGCAGTCCCACGCCCATGCGCAGCGCCACCCCCGCCACCAGCCCGGCGGCCACCGCGCCCATGCCGCGCAGGGCGCCGGCGACCGCCGGGTGCGCCGCATGACGGGCATACACCACGGCCAGGCCCAGCACCACCAGCATCGGCAGCAGCAGCATGCCCGCCAGCGCCGCGGCCGCGCCGCGCCAGCCGAAGTACCGGTCGCCCACCATCACCGACAGGTTCACCACGTTCGGGCCGGGCAGGATCTGCGCCACGGCCCAGTCTTCGATGAATTCGTCGTTGGTGAGCCAGCCCTTGCGGTCCACCAGCTCGCGCTGCACCACGGCCAGCACCCCGCCGAAGCCCTGCAGCGCCAGCCAGGTGAACGACCAGAACAGGTCCGTGCAGTCGCGCGGGCGCGGTCGGGGGACAGGGCCCGCAAGGGGGCTGGAGGGCTCGGCGGGCGCGGGATCGGGCATGGCGGGTATGGAGGGCAGGGGTTTGATCGAAATATGCCTCATGCCGCCGTATCCATTGAATAGTTTGCTATTTAAGTTATAGCAAATGCGCGGTGCGTAAGGGCGGCGGCGGCCTGCATCGTACGGCGCGCCGCACGCGGTGGCACGGCACCCGGGGGCGGCCGGGGCCGCCGCGGCGATTTGCGGCCCGGTGCGCCGCAGGGCATCGGCCGGCGCCGCCGTTTCCGGGATACTGCAGCGCCGGCACACTGCGTGCCGTTCGCCTGCGGTGCAGGACACACAAGGACTTCGCCATGGAATTTCCTCCAGAGCTGCGCTCGGCCCTCGCGCCGGGCGGCCGCGTTCGCGCTTCCATCAACACGGGCAACCCCATCCTGGCGCGGCAGGCGGCGGGCAGCCCGCCGGAGGGCGTTTCGGTGGACCTGGCCCGCCGTTTCGCCCAGGCGCTGGGCGCCGAGCTGGAGCTGGTGGTGTTCGATACCGCGGGCAAATCCGTGGAGGCCGTGGCGCGCGAGGCCGCGGATTTCGGCTTCTTCGCGGTGGACCCGCTGCGCGGCGAAGGCATCCTGTTCTCGGCGCCGTACGTGCTGATCGAGGGCAGCTACCTCGTGCGGGAGGATTCGCCCCTCACCGACAACGCCGCGGTGGACCGCGCCGGGCACACCGTCGTCGTGGGCCAGGGCAGCGCGTACGACCTCTACCTCACGCGGGAGCTGAAGCACGCGCAGATCCTGCGCGCGCCCACCTCGCCCGCCGTGGTGGGCACCTTCGTCGATTCCACGGCCGACGTGGCCGCGGGCGTGAAGCAGCAACTGCAGGCCGATGCAGAGCGGCTGGGCGGCCTGCGGCTGCTGCCCGGGCGCTTCATGGTGATCCAGCAGGCCCTGGGCATTCCCCGGGCGCGCGGCGCCGCCGCGCAGCAGGCGCTGTCGGACTTCGTCGAGGAGGCCAAGCGCTCGGGCTTCGTGGCGCAGGCGCTGGAGCGCCACGGCATCCGGGGCGCGACCGTGGCGCCTCCCTCGCAGGCTTGAAAGCCACGGCCCGGCGTGCGGGGCGTGCGGGCTCCGTCCCTGCCTGACCGGCCTGGGAGCGGCCCCAAAACTCTTCGGGCGTCGTCGCCACGTCTTGTCGTACTCCTCGTACTGCCTGCGACGCGGCGCCTGGCCAGAACCGCTCCGCTGGGTTGTGCCAGCCGCATCTAAGATGCCGGCGCGGCGGCCTTCGCCGCGATGGAGTCTGCACGATGAAACTGGTCCGTTATGGCCAGCCCGGCGCCGAGCGCGCGGGGCTGGTGGATGCGCAGGGCACCCTGCGCGATCTCTCGATGCTGCTGCCGGACATCGGCCCCGCCCAGCTCTCGCCGCGCACGCTGTCGGCGCTCGCGGCCCTCGATGCCGCGCGCCTGCCGGCGGTGGAGGGCGCCCCGCGCCTGGCCTGCCCCGTGGGGGGCATCGGCAAGATCGTCTGCGTGGGCCTCAACTACGCCGACCATGCGCGCGAGGCCGGCCTGGCCGCGCCCGCGGAGCCGGTGCTGTTCATGAAGTCCACGAGCGCGGTCAGCGGGCCGTTCGATGCCGTGCGCATCCCGCCGGGTGCGCGCAAGACCGACTGGGAGGTCGAACTGGGCGTGGTCATCGGCACGCGCATGCAGCACGTGCCCGAGGCCCAGGCGCTGGCGCACGTGGCGGGCTACGTGCTGGCCAACGACGTCTCGGAGCGCAGCTACCAGATGGAACACGGCGGCCAGTGGGACAAGGGCAAGGGCTGCGACACCTTCGCCCCCATCGGCCCCTGGCTCGTGACGTGCGACGAGCTGCCCGACCCGCATGCCATCGGCCTGTGGCTGGAGGTGAACGGCGAGCGCATGCAGGACGGCCACACGCGCGACTTCCTGTTCGGCGTGCCGACCGTGCTGGCCTACATCAGCCAGTTCATGACGCTGGAGCCGGGCGACATCGTCCTCACCGGCACCCCCGCCGGCGTGGGCCTGGGCAAGAAGCCCGAACCGCGCTTCCTGCGCGCGGGCGACCTGATGCGGCTGGGAGCCACCGGCCTGGGCGAGCAGCGCCTGGAGTGCGTGGGCGGCTAGTGTTTCCTTCAAGAATCAAACGGTGTATTCTGCGAGACGGAATTTCTCGCAGACCTTTCACGTGTGGATGATTTGTTCGAGCTTAGAACTTAAATGTCTAGCGAGAATGAGCTTGATAGACATCCCTAAGAGATGAGGGAAGTCAATCATTTCAAAGAATTGGCTTAAAGATTTATAAACTATTCAATTGATAGGGAGATTTATGTTGCTTAAGAATTTATATTCGATATTGGTTGGCCTTGCATTATCAGCAAGCTCCTATTCGCAAACTATTGATCTTGAAATGGGTGGGGCCAAAAAAGATAGTGCATTTCTCAGCCAAGAAGAGGCATTGATTGCCACTGGAATGCAGAAATATGATACCAAAGAAAATGAACTAATATTAAACTCCTCGGAAAAAACACAGCAGGAAGCTAGAAGAGTATTTGGTGATAATTATGGTGGTATCTGGGTAGATTATCTTGAGAATGGCTTGGTTCAGCTGGTTGTTGGCTATTCTGGAATAGCGGGAGTCAACCAGAAAATTGCGCTCGAAAGCCTTTCAGGCGTGAAGGTGCTCAACGTGAAGTACAGTCTCAATGAGCTTGAGTTGATGCAGAAAAAAATTCTTGAAATTTTTTCTGGTAAAAAAATAAATGGATTTCCGGCAATTTATGGCGCGGCATTGATTCAGCAAAAGAATAATATTTTAATTCGTGCAGAGGAAGATAATTTAGTCAAAGTCAAAGAAATATTGTGGAATGAAGGTTTTGATTTTGAGGTATTGGACTTCGAGAAACAAAGCGGGCCGGCGACATTCACGGGCATAGTACATGGTGGCACAAAGATATTGGCGGCTGAGAGTTCCCAGTCAACCTCTGCGATGACCTGCACCACAGGGTTTAATGTTATTGTTGATAATGTATATCCTGCTTCGGTTACCGCTGCTCATTGTTATGAGGGGAATAAGTGGAAAAATGTTTATTTTAATCTCGGCACTAGTCCAACAGGAAGCATTCTGGGTGATCAGATCGGCGAGTTCTTTGCTAGCGGCTGGGCTAAAAAAGATGATGCGATAATATTTGGGAATACCAATTTTGTTCACACTGAAGCGGGCACGATGCTGACAACTGGCCAAGCTTCAATCGTCAAAGTAAAAGAGCTTGAGTTGATGCGAGAAAACCAAATGGTTTGCACCCATGGCAGTTCTAGTGGTTGGCGATGTGGAAGAACTGTGGCAATCAGCAGTCCGCAGTATGTCGATGGGGAGTTTTGGTACTTTGTGGAGGTTGATATTTGTGGCAAAGGCGGAGATTCTGGTGGTCCTGTGGTTTCTCAGAAACATAATGCTCAAGGAATTTATTCGGGGACGATTGGAAAATTTCCAAATGGTACATGCGGCACCGCTTTTGGAGGGCAAGTGCGCCCTAATTCGATTGTCCAGCCACTCGATCGTTACTTGGCGAAATATCCAAATGTAAAATTGCGGATAGATTGATTGGTACTGATAATGGAAATTGTCAAGTAGTTTGGTTGTTTTGTCAGTTGGGAATTCATAAAGGTGCCTTCCATTGTCTGGAGTTGAAATTCCCGTATCAGCAAGCTTGATTCCAACAAAGCGTGCCAGTCCATCCTATCGAATAGGCTGCGCCGGCCCTCTCGGTATAAAAAGTAAGAGGCGCTGCGCAGGGTAGCCGATGTGTCCGCGGCCTTATCTCATCCCGCAGTCGCAAAGTGCGCAGACAAGAATGTCTCGTTGCCAGCATTCACCTTTATTTCGAGTCTGGCTTGGTCGTTGTGCTCATGTACTTTGCCTGGAAAGGCAATGCGAGCTATGGGATGGTTCTGGTGTGTAGTTAATGCTGTTGCTGCTAGGCAGTGTGATCCCGAGCGTTAGCTGTAGTTACGTACTGGTCCGAAGGTTCGGCGTTCGCGGCATCCGCTGACAGGGGAAGGGTGCCGCGCTCGCGAGACTGTCGGGCATCCCTCCCCAACACCGGCGCTGCCGGACCGCCATGCGCCCCACCGCCGCCTTCCCCACCACTTTTCCTTCCGCGGCGCCGCGCCGCCGGCCGTGCGCCGGGGTGCTGGCTTCGCTGGCCGCGGCCGCGCTGCTGGCCGGCTGCGGCGACACGGCCCGCCTGCCACCGGAGGCCGGCGTGGGCGCCAGCCCCACGCTGCCCGAGCCGCGCCCCGCGCTCATTCCCACCGTGCACATCGCTCCGGCCAAGGGCTGGCCGGAGGGCGGCGCCCCGCAGCCGATGGCCGGGCTGGCGCTCACGCCATTCGCGCGCGGGCTCGACCATCCGCGCTGGGTGGTCGTACTGCCCAACGGCGATGTGCTGGTGGCCGAGAGCGACAAGCCCGCGCCCGAGGGCCCACCGCCCGACCAGGGGCTGATCAAGAAGGTGCGCAACTGGGTGATGGGCAAGGTGATGGCGAAGGCGGGCTCGGGCGTGCCCTCGGCCAACCGCATCACGCTGCTGCGCGATGCCAACGGGGACGGCGTGGCCGAGACGCGCAGCGCGTTCCTCGAAGGGCTCCACTCGCCGTTCGGCATGGCGCTGGTGGGCAATGAGCTGTATGTGGCCAACACCGATGCGGTGGTGAAGTTTCCGTACAGCCCGGGCCAGACGCGCATCACGGCCGCGCCCACCAAGGTGGTCGATCTGCCGGCGCGCCCGCTCAACCACCACTGGACCAAGAACCTCATCGCGAGCGCGGACGGCGCCAGGCTCTACGTCACCGTGGGCTCCAACAGCAACGTGGGCGAGAACGGCATGGAGGCCGAGGCCGGCCGCGCGGCGATCTGGGAGGTGGACCGCGCCACCGGCGCGCACCGCGTCTTCGCGAGCGGGCTGCGCAACCCCAACGGCATGGGCTGGGAGCCCATCACGGGCGCGCTCTGGACGGTGGTGAACGAGCGCGACGAGATCGGCAGCGATCTGGTGCCCGACTACCTCACCTCCGTGCAGGACGGCGGCTTCTACGGCTGGCCCTACAGCTACTGGGGCCGGCACGGGGATGCGCGCGTGCAGCCGCCGCGCCCCGACCTGGTCGAGAAATCCCTCGTGCCCGACTACGCGCTGGGCAACCACGTGGCGCCGCTCGGCATGGCCTTCGCGGGAAGCGCCGGCCCGGCCGCCGCCCAGCCCGTCACCCCGCAGTTGGCCGAAGGCGCATTCGTGGGCCTGCACGGCTCCTGGAACCGCAAGCCGCGCAGCGGCTACAAGGTGGTGTTCGTGCCCTTCCGGGGCGGCAAGCCCGCGGGCATGCCGCTGGATGTGCTCACGGGCTTCGTGAGCGGGGAGGGCGATGCCTGGGGCCGCCCGGTGGGCGTGGCGCTCGACGGGCGCGGCGGGCTGCTCGTGGCCGACGACGTGGGCAATGCCGTCTGGCGCGTGGCGGCTCCGAAGCCGTGAGCGACGGCGCGGGGTGGCGCACGTCTGCGCGCAGACCCCGGCAGGCAGGTTTGAAGCAAAAATTGCTCCATGCCGCCGGTTCCATTCAATAGTTTGCTATTGTTTTTATAGTGAATGGCTGGTGCCGGTCGGCAGGCCGGGTGCGCAGAGGATGTCCGACCGCAGCACGTACTTGGTGCCGGCCGCCACCGCGGAGCCCTCGTGCCAGGTGTCGTGCACGAACACCAGCGCCGAGCCCGTGCGCGGCTGCACGCGGAAATCGCGGAACCCCGTATCGCCGCCCTCGAAGTCGTCGTTCAGGTAGACCAGCAGCGTCAGCCGGCTCGTGAGGCCGTCTTCCGTCCAGGGGCCGTCCTTGTGCATCCTGAAGCGCTGGCCGGGCCGGTACCGGTAGAAGCGCAGCTCCCGCGGCAGACCCACGGCGGCCTCGCCGGCCAGCCCGGGCAGCGGCAGGGCACGCACGCGCTCCCACAGCGTGGCGACCCAGTCCGGCGCCGCGAACTGCGCGCGCTCGTTGTTGCGCACTTGCGGCAAAGGGCGTGTGCCCGACGCCATGCGCACGGCGGCGGGCTCGAACCCCTCGCGCTCGGCCAGCGCGATCAGCGCCTGGCATTCGGCGGGCGAGAACAGGCCGGGGGCGGAGAGGGCGCAGGGCGTGTGGAGGACGAATCGCGTGGGCATGGAAGCACAGTGGAGGGGCTGGTTCTTTCGGGGTTGGCCGGCACGCCTGGCGGTTCACCCACCGGCCGCCAGCGTCACGCCGCCCCGCAGCCGCTCCAGCACGCACTGGCGCACGGCGGGGGGGGCCTCTTCCAGCAGCGCCGGCCAGAGGGCCTGTGCCTCGCCCACGGTCTCCTTGAGCAGCGCCACGTGCCTGGGAATGCGCAGCAGCCCCGCGGAAGCCAGCAGGGCGCGCAGGTCGTCCCACGAGAACGCCCGCAGCGTGCGGTCGATGGCGCGGTTCACGGCGTATTGCGGTTCGGGCACGGCATCGAAGAAGGCGCTGACGCAGACCGGGTCGTAGAGCGGCGCGAGCTGCGGCGTGCGGCCGTCGGGGTAGAGCAGCGCCCAGTTCTTCAGGTGGGCGTCGGTGTTGCCCATGAGGATGAAGGCGACCATGCGCGCCAGGAATTCGCGGGTGTCCTGCACGGGACGGGCGCTCAGGCGGTCGAGCACGCGCAGCATGGTGGCCCAGTCGTGCGCGATGCCGCGGCCGTACTTTTGGCGCGGGGCGTAGCCCAGCACCTGGTTGAACTCCTCCATGTGGATCCGGCCGCCGCCGGGCAGGTGGTCGAACCGCTGCACGGCCAGGATCTCGTCGAAGGGCACGTGCTCGGGCAGTTCGGCCTCGGCCCGCGAGATGACGCGCGCCTCGGCGCAGTGCAGGCCGAGCGCGGCGGCGAGGCGGTAGCAGGCGGCTTCGTTCGCCACGAGGTCGGGGTGGGCGCTGGTGGGCAGCTTGAGGATCACGCTGCCGGCCTGGCCCTTGCGGTGCACGGTGTAGCGCCGGCCATCCTGCACCGCGCTGAATTTCGTGACCACGCCGGGCAGGGAGGCGGCGTCCTCCACGGGGTATTCGACGAAGCCGGGCTCCAGCACGTCCAGGCCCTGCGTGGTGTGCCAGTGGCGCACCACCTCGGGCACGCCCTCGTGCGGCGGCGTGGGCTCGACCTCGAGCGCGCCCATGAGGTCGTGGCCGGCCGCGGCGAGCAGTTCGAACTCGTCGTCGGGCCCGCAGCCGCGCTCGCGCGCGAGGCGGTCGCGGTTGTGCCCTTCGGGCAGCAGGTTCTGGAAATACGCCGGCCAGCGGCCATCGGTGCGCACGAGCCGGGCGTCCCGCGCCGACTGCAGGATCTGGCGCGTGGCGGCCTCGTCGTCGCCGCGGTAGCTGAGCGACAGCACGGGGCGGTCCGGGTCAGCGATGTAGTCGGCATCGAACGACATCCGCAGGATGTCCCCGTACTGCGACAGGTAGCCGATGCCCCGCCTCGGACCGGCGGCGCCGCCGGGCAGGGGCGGCGCATGCAAATACAGCCGCAGGTAGCGGATCGCGGTGGTGGAGGAGGGCGGGAGCTGCGGCATGGGCGATCAGCCGGTGCAAAAAAGAAAGAAGGCCCGGGGTCAGGGCGCCTTGCGTCCCAGCCCCTCCACGATGGAGGGCGGCGCGTCGGCGCCGGCAGGCTGGGCGAGAAAGCGCCCGCCCGACTGGATGAAGGCCTGCAGGTCGGAACTGAGCGCGGCCGGCACGGCCAGCAGCTCCAGGCCCAGCACGCGCGCCATCTCCGCCAGGGTGGAAAACCGCGGATCGAGGTCGCCGCCTTCCGTGCGCTGTACGGTCATGCGCGACAGCCCCGCTTGTTCCGCCAACTCCGCCTGGGTCATGCCGCGGGCCTTGCGCGCTGCGGCCAGGCCGTGGATCAATGGGTGATTCATGATCGTGTTTATACTCTTTTTCGATTGAAAGAGTAGATATTTAATCTTTTTGTGGGTGTGGAGCGGGCAGAACAGCCCCGCGCAGCTCCCGGAAACGGCGGCCGGCATCGATCAGCCACTCGCGCACGCGCAGCATGGCCGGGCCCGGCGGGGGCGGGGTCACGAACGAATAGCGGGCGCGCGACAGCACGCTGCGGCCGAAGAGCGGCACCAGCCGGCCTGCGGACACATCCTCCCACACGAGCGCCGCCCGGCCCATCGCGATGCCCTGGCCGGCGATGGCGGCGCTCACCGCCAGCTGGGAGAGGTTGAATTGCGGGCCCAGTTGCCAGGCCAGCACCGGAATGCCGAGCCCGGCGAACCAGTGCTGCCATTCCTCGAAGGTGTTGGCGCCTTCCCAGGCGCTCCCGTCGTGCAGCAGCCACTCGGCGCGCAGGCAGGCCGGGTCGCCCTGCTGCAGCGCCGGGTGGGCCGCGACGAAGGCCGGGCTGGCGACGGGCGTCAGCCATTCGTCGAGGAATTCCGTGGCTTCCAGGTCGGTGTAGCCGCCCGGGTCGAACCGCACCGCGGCCTCGACGCCGTCGCGCACCATGCGGGTGCGGTCGAGCCGGTGGAATTCACCGAACACGCGCAGGCCGATGTCGGGGTGCTGGCGGAAGAAGTCCCCCAGCCGGGGCGTCAGCCACTGCATGGCGAAGGAGGGCGAGCAGCTCAGCGTGGCGGCCGCGTGCGCGGTGGCCGTGAGCCGCATCTGCGCCAGCGTGCTCTCGATGGCTTCGAAGCTCTCGCGCAGCACCACGGACAGCCACTGCCCCTCGGGCGTGGGCACCAGCGTGCGCGGCGTGCGCAGGAAGAGGGGCCGGCCCAGCCAATTTTCGAGGTGCTTGACCTGCTGGCTCACCGCGCCCTGGGTGATGCACAGTTCCGCCGCCGCGCGCGTGAAGCTGCCCTGCCGGGCGGCTGCATCGAAACAGCGCAGCCAAGCGAGCACCGAGTTGGAGAGGCGTGAATCCATTGATGAAACTAATGCTGTCGTCAATATAAATGCGTTGTGCGGCACGAATGGCCGGGGCAAGAATGCACGCCACGCCTTCCCTTCTGCCGCGCCATGACCGAAACCCTTTCACCTCCCGCGACCCGCCTGCTTCTGGACGAAGCAGTGGACAGCGCGCTGCGCCGGGCCGAACCCTGCCTGTGGCTCAATCCGCGCCGGCGCGGCGAAACCCCGGACGCGCTGGAGGCGGAAGGCCAGCGCATTAGTCTGCATGATACGCACGCCGCTGCGGCACGGTTCGGGCGGTTCGCGGGCCTGCTGGCCGAGCTGTTTCCGGAACTGCGGGCATCGGGCGGGGCGATCGAATCGCCCCTCGTGCCTGCGGACGCGCTGGCCGCCGGGCTGGGCCTGGGCGCGCAGGAAGGCCGGCTCTGGATCAAGGCCGACCACGGCCTGCCCGTGGCGGGCTCCATCAAGGCCCGCGGCGGCATCCACGAGGTGCTGGAATTCGCCGAGGCGCTCGCCTTGCGCGAAGGGCTGGTCGCCCCTGGCGCCGACTACCGCAGCCTGGCCGGGCCCGCGGCCCGTGCCGTGTTCGCCCGCTACCAGGTCGCCGTGGGCTCCACCGGCAACCTGGGCCTCAGCATCGGGGTGGCCGCTTCGGCATTGGGGCTGCGCGCGGCGGTGCACATGTCCGCCGACGCCAAGGCGTGGAAGAAGGAGCGCCTGCGCCGCCGCGGCGTGGAGGTCGTCGAGCACAGCGGGGATTACGAGCGCGCCGTGGCCGCGGGCCGCAGCCAGGCCGCGTCCGATCCGTATTGCCACTTCGTGGACGACGAACGCTCCTTGTCGCTGCTGCTGGGCTACAGCGCCGCGGCGCTCGCCCTGCGCGGGCAACTGGCCGCGCAGGGCATCGCGGTGGATGCGGAGCATCCGCTGTTCGTCTACCTGCCCTGCGGCGTGGGCGGCGCGCCCGCGGGCATCGCCTTCGGGCTGCGCCTGCTGCTCGGGCCGCACGTGCACTGCTTCTTCGCCGAGCCCGTGCAGTCGCCGTGCTTCCTGGTGCAGATGGCCGCGCCGCAAGGCGCGCATCCATCGGTCTACGACATCGGGCTGAACAACCGCACCGAGGCCGACGGCCTCGCGGTGCCGCGCGCCTCGCTGCTGGCCGCCCGGCTCATGGAGCCGCTGCTCTCGGGCGTTTTCACCGTGCGCGACGACACGCTGTTCGAACACCTCGTGCGGGTCCTGGACGCCACGGGCGAGCGCATCGAGCCCTCGGCGGCCGCCGGGTTCGACGGCCCGGGATGGCTCACCGGCTCGGAAGCCGGGCGCCGCTGGCTGCATGCCCAGGGCCTCGCGCCGCACCTGCCGCGGGCCACGCACGTGGTGTGGACCACGGGCGGGCTGTTCGTGCCGGAGGCCGAACACCAGCGCTTCGAGCAGCGCGGCCGGGAACTGCTGGCCCGGGGCTGACGCGCTCCGCGCCGGAGATCGTGCCGTTCGCCCGCATCCGCTTTCGTTTGTTTTTCGTTCGTTGACTGACCTTTGACCCATCGCCACCCCGGAGAGACCGCCATGAACCGCGCCAAGAGGATGTTGTTGTCCGCCATCGCCTGCAGCCTGGGAGCCGCCGCGCTCACCCCGGCACTGGCGGAAGATGTCTATCCCAGCAAGCCGATCACGCTGGTGATCCCGTTTCCCCCGGGCGGCGCCACCGATGTGCTGGGCCGCCTGATCGGCAAGAAGCTGGGCGACAAGCTCGGTCAGAGCGTGGTGATCGACAACCGCGCGGGTGCGGGCACCGTGATCGGCGCGACCTACGTGGCCAAGGCCGCCCCGGACGGCTACACGCTGCTCATGAGTTCGGGCACGACCTTCACGGTCAATCCCGCCGTGCGTCCGCGGCTGCCCTATGACCCGGTCAAGAGCTTCGAGCCCATCGGCATCACGGGTCGCACGGGCCTGATCCTGCTGGCCAACAAGGACGTGCCGGTGAAGGACGCGAAGCAGTTCGTGGCCCTCGTGAAGGCCGATCCCAACAAATACTCGTACGGCTCCTTCGGCTCGGGCACCACGTCGCAGTTCGCGGGCGAGGCCTTCTTCAACGCGGCGGGCGTGAAGGTGCAGCACGTGCCGTACAAGGGCAGCGCGCCGGCCATGGTGGACCTGATGGGCGGACAGATCCCCTTCACCGTCGATACCGTGTCGGCGGCCATTCCGCAGCTCAAGGACGGCAAGATCAAGGCCATCGCCGTCACCTCGGCCAAGCGGTCCGCCCTGCTGCCCAACGTGCCGACGCTGGTGGAAAGCGGCTACCCCGGTGTGGAGATGGACACGTGGCTGGCCGTGGTGGCGCCGGCCGGGCTGCCGCCGGCGGTGAAATCGCGCCTGGAACTCACGCTGGCCCAGGTGGTGTCCGATCCCGACACGCGCGACAAGCTCCTGGCCAACGGCTTCGAGCCGGCCTATGGCTCCTCCAAGGCGCTCGCGGCGCTGATCGAGAAGGAACTGCCGCTCATGCGCGCGGTGGCGCAGCGCGCCGCGATCACCGCGGATTGAGCCCGCCGCTGTCCGCCCGTGACCTGCCCGCGCGGGCCGCCGGCATCGCCGGCGGCTGTGCGGGCGCCTTGCGTCCGTCCACAATGCCCCCACCCGAGACAACACCGCGCCCGCGGTGACCGACATGAACCCTGCCGCCCCGACCCCTTCGCCATCGTCGTCCCTGGTCGAGATGACCGCCCCGGAACTGCGCCGCCGCATCGCGGACCGGAGCGTCTCGCCCGTGGAACTGCTGGAGGCCTGCATCGACCGCATCGAGGCGGTCAACCCGTATGTGAATGCCATCACCGCCACCTGCTACGACCGCGCGCGGGCCGAGGCCCGGGCGGCCGAGCAGGCCGTGCTGCGCGGCGACGCGCTGGGCCTGCTGCACGGCCTGCCGCTGGGCGTGAAGGACCTGGAGGCCACGGCCGGCCTGCTGACCACCTACGGGTCGCAGATCTACCGCGAGCACATTCCCGCGCAGGACAACGTGCTGGTCGAGCGTCTGCGCCGGGCCGGCGCCATCGTGACCGGCAAGACCAACATCCCCGAGATGGGCGCCGGCGCGAATTCGCGCAACACGGTCTGGGGCGCGACGGGCAATCCCTTCGATCCGCGCCTGAATGCGGGCGGATCGTCCGGCGGCTCCGCCGCGGCGCTGGCCTGCGACATGCTGCCCGTCTGCACGGGCTCCGATACCGGAGGCTCCCTGCGCATCCCCGCCGCCAAATGCGGTGTGGTGGGTTTCCGGCCCTCGCCGGGCGTGGTGCCCAGCTCGCGCAAGCTGCTGGGCTGGACGCCCATCTCCGTCGTGGGCCCCATGGGCCGCACGGTGGAAGAGGCCTGCCTGCAACTGGCCGCCACGGCCGGCATGTCGGCGGGCGATCCCCTCAGCTATCCGCTGGACCCGGGCGTTTTCCTGTCGCTGCCCGAGGTGGATCTGGCCGGGCTGCGGGTGGGCTACACCGAGGATTTCGGCGCCTGCGCGGTGGACGAGGGCATTCGCGCCACCTTCCGGGCCAAGATCGCGGCCATGCGGCATCTGTTCCGCAGCTGCGATCCGGTCGCGTTCGGCCTGGGCGACGTGCATCGCTGCTTCGACGTGCTGCGTGCCGAAGCCTTCGTGGCCGGCACCCGCGAGGCGTATGAGCGCGATCCTTCCAGCCTGGGGCCCAACACCCGGGCCAACTATGAAATGGGCGCGGCCATGACGCTGATCGACAGCGCCTGGGCGCAGGCCGAGCAGACGCGCATCCTGGCGCGCTTCCAGGAGGCCTTCGAGTCGTTCGACGTGATCCTCGCGCCGACCACCCCGGTGTCGCCGTTCCCGTGGACCGAGCTGTATGCCAGCCATATCAACGGCGAGCCGCAGGCCAACTATTACCGCTGGCTCGCGCTGACCTACGTGACCACGCTCACCACCCACCCGGCGCTCAGCCTGCCGTGCGGCCGCGATGGCCGCGAGATGCCCTTCGGCCTGCAGGTGGTGGGGCGCTTCCGCGACGACCTGGGCACATTGGCCATCGGCCGCGCGATGGAGCAGGCCTTCACGGGCATCGCCGGCCTGCAGCGCCCCCGGCCGGCCCTGGACCGGCTGGCCCGCGTGGAGCCCGCGCTCGATTCCCTCGTGACCGTGGCGCCCGACCCGCGTGACGCCAAGGGCGTGCCACGGGCTGGCGGCGCGCCGGGCACCGGGCATGCGCAGGCCTCGGCCGTGTAACGCACCGAAGCAAGGACCACCGCATGACCGAATCCGTGGATTTCCTCGTCATCGGCGCCGGCATCGCCGGGGCCTCCGTGGCCTGGGAGCTGGCGCACACGCCCTCGCGCCCCAGCGTGCTCGTGCTGGAGCGCGAGTCGCAACCCGGCTACCACACCACCGGCCGTTCCGCCGCGCTGTTCATGGAAACCTACGGCACGCCGCAGATCCAGGCGCTCACGCGGGCCAGCCGGGCGTTCTACGACCAGCCGCCCGCCGGGTTCGCCGACGACGGGCCGCTGCTGTCGCCGCGCGGCGTGGTCTATGTGGCCGGGCCGGACCAGCTCGACCTGCTGGAGACCGCCTATGCGGAGGCTGTGGCGCGGTCGCCGAACGTGGAGCGGGTGTCCCGCGAGCGGCTGCTGGAATGGTTGCCGTGCCTGCGGCCGGAGGCGATTGCGGCCGGCATGAGCGAGCCCGGCGCGTCCGACATCGATGTGCACGCCCTGCACCAGGGCTATCTGCGCGGCATGCGCCAGCGCGGCGGCCAGCTGCGCCCCCATGCCGAGGTGGGCGCCATCGAACGGGAGGGCGATGGCTGGCGCGTGCGCCTGGCCTCGGGAGAGTCGATCTCCGCGCGCACCGTCGTCAATGCGGCGGGGGCCTGGGCCGATACCGTGGCCGCGATGGCGGGCGTGCCGGCCAGCGGGCTGGAGCCGCGCAGGCGCACGGCGTTCACCTTCCCGGTGCCCGCGGGCATGGACGCGGCCCGCTGGCCGGCGGTGATCGGCATCGACGAGAGCTTCTATTTCAAGCCCGACGCGGGCCAGTTGCTCGGTTCGCCGGCCAATGCCGACCCCACGCACCCGCACGATGTCGTGCCGGAAGAACTCGACGTGGCCACGGGCATCTGGAACATCGAGCAGATGACCACCTTCGAGATCCGCCGGCCCTCGCACACCTGGGCAGGGCTGCGCTCCTTCGTGGCCGATGGCGACATGGTGATCGGGTGGGACAACCACGCCGAGGGATTCTTCTGGCTGGCGGGGCAGGGGGGCTACGGCATCCAGAGTGCCGCCGGGGCCGCACTGCTGGCGCGGGGCCTGCTGCTGCGCGAGCCGATGGACGCCGCCCTGGCGCGGCAGGGCGTGGAGGCGGCGGCGCTGTCGCCTGCCCGCCTGCGCTGACGGCGGCGCTGCGTCGCCATGGGCGGGCACGGCAGGCGCCGCGCCTGCGGCACTGGCCGCAAAGGGGTGTTCGCCGTCAGGCGAAGGTGTTGACCTGGGTGCCCAGGCTGCCGGAGGTGGCGAGTTGCGGCTGCGGCAGCGCTTCGAGCAACTGTGCGGCGGACGACTTCTGGATGTCGAGGGCCTTCTTGAGCACAGTGATGTTCACGGCGTCCGACGTTTTCTGGCTGGCCAGGGCCGTAGCGGTGTTGACGACGGACTGGGCAAGGCTGACATCCATGGGGGGCTCCTGGTGGGGCCTCCAGGCGGAGGCCGATGGCGAAAGACCTTTGCTGTATCGGCCGGGCCCGCGCCAACTTGAACGTTATTTCAGCGCCCCGCCGTCCGGCCCGGCCCTCCCGCCGCCCGGCAGCCGGTGTCAGTCCAGCGCACTGGAGCCGTAGGCCCCGCAGGCGGACAGATCGGAATCGCTCCCTTTCGGCAACTGGCCCGCGGCCTCGCGCAGGGCGGTGCGGAGCCCTTCCTCCAGCACGGGGTGGTAGAAGGGCATGCGCAGCAGATCCTGCACGGTCAGCTCGCGGTCCACGGCCAGGGCCAGCAGGTGCGCCATGTGTTCGCCGCCGGGTGCGCACATCTCCGCGCCGAGCAGGCGGCCGGTGTCCCGCTGGGCATAGACGCTCAGCCGCCCGTGGTTGCGCAGGGCCACGCGGGCGCGGCCCTGCTGCGTGAAATCGACGGTGCCCGTCACCGATTCGCCCCGCTTGAGGTCCTTGTAGCGCCGCCCGACCACGGCCGCGTTGGGGTGCGTGAAGACGATCGACAGCAACGTGCGGCGGCGGAACCCCCGCACGTCGGGCGCCAGCGCATTGAGCCCGGCGATGTGCCCGTCGTCCGCGGCCTCGTGCAGCAGCGTGCGGTGGCCGTCGACATCCCCCGCCATGAACACCCGTAGGTCGCCGACCTGCGTGCTGCGGCGGTCCACCGGGGGCATGCCGTGTTCATCGAGTTCAAGGCCCAGGGTCTCCAGGCCGAGGTGCTCGACGTTCGGGCGGCGGCCCATGGCGGCCAGCACCTGGTCCACCACCACCGTCGCGCTGCCGTTCGTCACCTCGATGCCGCCCGGCACTTCCCGCAGGCGCACGTCGCCGCCGATGTGCAGCAGGAATTCGTCCTTCAGCAGGCCGTGCAGCGCATCGTTCACTGCGGGGTCGGACAGGCCCGCGAGTTCCTTGCCGGTGGCGAAGGCCGAGACTTCCACGCCCAGCCGCGCGAGCGCCTGGGCCATTTCCACGCCCAGCGGGCCCAGGCCGATCACCGCGAGGCGCGGGCCCAGGGTGGGTTGCTCGAACAGTGTGTCGGTGGTGAGCATCCGGTCGCCGAACGCGAGCCAGTCCTCCGGCACCGTGGGCCGCGAGCCCGTGGCGATCACGATGCTGCCGGCTTCGTGCACCTGCCCGTCCACCTCCACGCGGTGCGGCCCCAGGATGCGGGCGCGGCCCGCGATGCCCAGCGTGCCGATGTCGGATGCCTTGCGAGCCCCCGCCACGAAGTCGTCCCGCAGGGCCCGCACACGTTCCAGCACGGCCGGAAGGTCCACGCTGAGCCCCGCCTGACCGCGGATGCCGAAGGTATCAAAGGCCTGGCGGCGGTGGAAGGCTTCGGCCGCTTCGATGAGCATCTTGGACGGCATGCAGCCCACGCGGGCACAGGTGGTGCCCCACGGACCGTCGTTGACGATGCGGACCCGGTCGGTGCGCTTGCGCACCTCCCGCAGCGCGGCCAGGCCCGCGGATCCGGCTCCGATGATGATCGCGTCCAGCGCAGCACTCATGGGGAAAGCTCTCCAGCATGTAACTTGGCTGGACAGTGTCGCGGTGCGCGATCACGGCGGCGTGTAGGTGGAAAGGCAGTCTTGCCCGGGCGCTTTGGGGCGAAAGCCTTCTGCCGCTTTCGCTGATGCTTCCAATCCCTCAGGCGCGCAGCCACCCTGCGCGGCCTTGCGCCGCATCGTCGATGCGCTGGCGGAATGCCGCGGCCCGGGATTCGGGCAACTGCACCTGCAGCGTGACCAGCGATCCGTGCTCCACCTGCTGCAGCGCAGCGCCCGCCGCTTCCACCTCGCGGCGCACCAGACCTTCGAACGCATAGGGCACCTGGCAGCGCAGCACCGCCATGCGTTCGAGGGGCACCTTGTCCGCATGGAGGAGGGCCTGTGCCACGGTGTCGGTGTAGGCGCGCACCAGCCCGCCGGCACCGAGCTTGACCCCGCCGAAGTAACGCACCACCGTCGCGAGCACGCCTTCGAGGTCCTGGTGGCGCAGCACCTCCAGCATCGGCCGGCCGGCGGTGCCGCCAGGCTCGCCATCGTCCACCGCGGCCGACTGGCCGCCGGCCAGCAGGGCCCAGCAGACATGGGCGGCACCCGGATGCTCGCGGCGCAGCGCTTCCACCACCGCCTGGGCGGCGGCCCTGTCCGCCATGGGCTGCACGCAGCCGATGAACCGGCTCTTCTTGATGACGATTTCGCTGTGCGTCGGGGCGTGGAGTGTCTGCGGCATGGGGTGCGAAAGTGTAGGCGCGCGGCAGTCGCTTGGCGGCGTGCGGCATCGATGGCGCCAGCGCGCAATCGGCGCGCGCTTGATGCATGTCAACGGGCGATCCGCCCCGTTTTCCTACGATGGGCCATCGCCGCTTCCCGGGCTTCGACCGATGGCGTTCCATCGGCGCGGGAGCGCCTGCATTCATCAAGGAGAAAACTGAAATGGCAAGACATTGGAAAGCCCTGGCCCTCGCACTGGCGCTCGGATCGGGCGCATCCGCCTGGGCGGCCGACTGCGCCGTGGAGATCGAAGGCAATGACGCGATGCAGTTCAACAAGGCTGCGATCTCCGTGCCCCAGAGCTGCAAGCAGTTCACCGTCAAGCTGAAGCACGTGGGCAAGTTGCCCAAGACGGCCATGGGCCACAACTGGGTGCTCTCCAAGGCGGCAGACCAGCAACCGGTGGTGACCGACGGCATCGCCGCCGGTGCCGCCAAGGACTACGTGGCCGCAGGCGACAAGCGCGTGCTGGCCCACACCAAGCTGCTGGGCGGCGGCGAATCCGACGCCGTGACCTTCTCCACCAGCGCCCTCAAGGCCGGAGAGACCTATGCGTACTTTTGCTCGTTCCCGGGCCACGCAGCGCTGATGAAGGGCACGCTGACGCTGGTGAAGTGACCGCGTCCGGCCGGGTGTGGCAATGGCGACACATGGGCCCGGCCGGGCTGGAAACGGCGTGTTCCTACACGGAAGCGTCATGGGCGGCCGCTACGCTCGAAGGATCGATGCCCTGCTCGCCGATGCCCCAAGAGACGCCATGTTCGCCAACGCCCTGACCCAGACCTTCAGCGCCTTGTTCTCGGCGCCGCTCCTGCCCGTGGAGGCAGGCGCCTCCGCGGGGCGTGCCGCCGTGCCGGCCGGGCAGGGCGGCACCATGGCGGAGCAGGAACTGCGCTCCGCCTACGAGACGCCGGCCCATGATCTGGACCAGCGGGTGCGGGCTTCCGGGGAGTGGTAGAGCACGGGTCTTCGCTGAGTACTCCTTCGCATCCCTTCCATTTCCGGCGCTGCCCTGGTGCGCGCGCGGTGCATAGCAACAACGCATTTCACGGCTTAGGCCAGGCAGAGAGTCCCTGCCTGCAGGCGGGCGACGGCCAAGCGCCTAAAATCGGCGGCCCTCCCCACGCCTGCAGTCCATGAACGCCCCCGTCGACGTTTCCTTTTTCGCGCGCGCCGCCAAGCCGCTGACGAGCTACCGCCCCTACTGGGCGAAGCGCTTCGGCACCGCGCCGTTCCTGCCGATGAGCCGCGCCGAAATGGAACGCCTCGGCTGGGACAGCTGCGACGTCATCCTCGTGACGGGCGACGCGTACGTCGACCACCCGAGCTTCGGCATGGCCGTCATCGGGCGCGTGCTGGAGGCCCAGGGTTTCCGCGTGGGGATCATCGCGCAGCCCGACTGGCAAAGCAGCGAGCCCTTCAAGGCGCTGGGCCGCCCGAACCTCTTCTGGGGCGTGACGGCTGGGAACATGGATTCCATGATCAACCGGTACACCGCCGACCGGAAGATCCGCAGCGACGACGCCTACACCCCCGGCGACGTGGGCGGCAAGCGGCCCGACCGGGCTTCCATCGTCTACAGCCAGCGCTGCCGCGAGGCCTACAAGGACGTGCCCATCGTCCTGGGAGGCATCGAGGGCAGCCTGCGCCGCATCGCCCACTACGACTACTGGAGCGACAAGGTCCGGCGCTCCATCGTCGTCGACGCCAAGTGCGACCTGCTGCTCTACGGCAATGCCGAACGCGCGCTGGTCGAGGTCGCGCACCGCCTCGCTGCGCGCGAGCCCATCGAGCGCATCACCGATGTGCGCGGCACGGCCTTCGTGCGCCGTGCCGACGACGAGACCGGCAAGGGCTGGTTCGAGATCGATTCCACCACGGTGGACGAGCCGGGCCGCGTGGAAGCCCATGTGAACCCCTACATGACCACCAGCGAGCAGGCGGCGTCGCAGGGGGCGTCGTGCAGCAAGGACGATGCGCCGCAGGATGCTATAAATAATGTAGCAAACAATGTAATGGATCCGGCGGCATGCGGCACAAAAGACCCGCAGTCGCAGCCCGGTGGCGCCGTGATCCAGCCTTTGCGCTTCGTGCCCAATCCGGCGCTCCGGGCACGCATCAAGGTACCGCCGCGCGAGCGCAGCGTGATCCGCCTGCCCAGCTACGAGCAGGCCAAGAGCGATCCGGTGCTCTATGCCCATGCCAATCGCGTGCTGCACCTCGAAACCAATCCCGGCAACGCCCGTGCGCTGGTGCAGACCCACGGCGAAGGCGTCACGGCGCGAGACGTCTGGATCAACCCGCCTCCGGTGCCTCTCACCATGGCCGAGATGGACTGGGTGTTCGGCCTGCACTACGCGCGCAGCCCGCATCCCTCGTATGCCGACGAGAACGGCAGCCACGACGGCGCGACCAAGATCCCCGCCTGGGAAATGATCCGCTTCAGCGTGAACATCATGCGCGGCTGTTTCGGCGGCTGCACCTTCTGCTCGATCACCGAGCACGAGGGCCGCATCATCCAGAGCCGCTCGGAGGACTCCATCATCCAGGAGGTCGAGGAGATCCGCGACCGGGTCAAGGGTTTCACGGGCACCATCTCCGACCTGGGCGGCCCGACCGCCAACATGTACCGCCTGGGCTGCCGCAGCCCCGAGATCGAGGCGGCCTGCCGCAAGCCCAGCTGCGTTTTCCCGGGCATCTGCCAGAATCTGACCACCGACCATGGCCCGCTCGTCAAGATCTACCGGCGCGCGCGGGCGCTCAAGGGCATCAAGAAGATCCTGATCGGCTCGGGGCTGCGCTACGACCTGGCCGTGCAGTCGCCCGAGTACGTGAAGGAGCTGGTGCAGCACCATGTGGGCGGGTACCTCAAGATCGCTCCGGAGCACACCGAGCAGGGCCCGCTGACCAAGATGATGAAGCCGGGCATCGGCAGCTACGACCGCTTCAAGCAGTTGTTCGAGCAGTTCAGTGCCGAGGCCGGCAAGAAGCAATACCTCATCCCGTACTTCATCGCAGCCCACCCTGGGACCAGCGACGAGGACATGATGAACCTCGCCATCTGGCTCAAGAAGAACGGCTTCCGTGCCGATCAGGTGCAGACCTTCTATCCGAGCCCCATGGCCACCGCCACGGCGATGTACCACTCGGGCAAGAACCCGCTGCGCAAGATCGGACGCGACAGCGAGTCGGTGGACATCGTTCGCGGCGAGAAGCGGCGGCGCCTGCACAAGGCGTTCCTGCGCTACCACGACCCGAACAACTGGCCGTTGCTGCGCGAAGCGCTGAAAAGCATGGGCCGCGCCGACCTCATCGGCAATGGCAAGCAGCACCTGATCCCTACCTTCCAGCCGATGACCGACGGCAGCTACCAGAGCGCCCGCCGCAAGAACAGTACCGGGGCCGGCCCCGGCAAGGGCCCTGCGCCCGGAAAGCTGCTGACCCAGCACACGGGCCTCCCGCCCCGGGCGGGCGTGCGCAGTGGCCCCAAGCCCGCCGCAGGAGCGCCGAAGGCGGGGGGGACTCCCCGGCCCGGTGGCGGGTTGCGCAAAGGCCGCTGAACGGCGGTGGCTCCTCGCCGTATGTTCCGTACCGCGTGAAGAGCATGGTGGCCTGTCAGACGGCCGTCGCAACGGCCGACCTTTCATATGGCCTGAAGCGCCCGGGCCTCTGCGGCGCGCGGTGGCCGTTGGATTTCAGACCGGGCTCGGCCCTGGCGAGTGCGGTTTGCCGGCGGGGGCCCACGGCCCCACTCCGTCGCCTCCCTGGCGCCTGACCGCGCCGCACGCCTGGCGCGCTGCCTGGAGCGCCTCTTCGACCGTCACCACATCGGCCGTCAGGTAAGCCATGCCGATGCTCGCCGTCGTGCGGAGCCGGTCGGTGTGCCAGGGCACCTCCATGTTCCGAAGGGCGTTGCCCAGCCGCTCGGCGGTTTCCTGCACTGCGGCGCGGGATCCGGGCAGCAGCACAGCGAACTCCGCACCGCCCAGCCGCGCGGGCAGGGCCTGCGTGTTCCGGTCGGCCTGCAATACGCGGGCTGCGCTGGCCAGCAATTCGTCGCCCGCCATGTGCCCATGGGCTTCATTGATGGCCTTCAATGCGTCCAGGTGCAGATGCAGCAAACCGCCAGCCGCGTTGGCCGCACGGTGCTGCTCCAATACGGACGCCATCTCTGCAATGAACGCCTGGCGGTGGAGCAGGCCCGTGAGCGCATCGTGCGTGGCGTGCCAATCCAGGCGCTCCGAGGTCTGCGCCTCGCGCCGGCTGTCGTGCAGGGTCAGCACGGCGCCAGTGGAGACGCCGTCACGCAACAGCGGGCCCCCGCCGAGGCGCACGGGCAGCGGTGGCCCTGCCGGCGGGTACAGGTGGTGGATGCGGTCCGCGCCCGGGAAGGGGGCCCCATGCAGCAATCGGGCAAGCCATTGCCGGGTGACCGGCTCCGCGTCCAGCACGCCTGGCTCGGGGGCGAAGGCCAGCAATTCTTCCACCGCCTGCCCCTGCAGGGCGGGAGCCGAGCGGCCGAGCAGCCGCTGTGCCGCCGGGTTGGCGGCTTCGATCCGCCCCTGCGCGTCCACCCTGAGCAGCGGATCGGCCACGGCCGCCAGGGTCGCATCGCCCCGGGCGCGCTCCTGGGCGAGTGCATCCGCGGAGCGGCGCCGGTGCAGCCTGGCGCGCCTCAGTTGCCACAGGGCCAGGGCCACCAGCACGAACGCCGCCGTGCCGTTCAACCACAGCAGCCATGCCACGATGCGCCGCGAACTTCGTCCCATCGCTTCGCTGAAGTCCGAGGCGGCCGGACTGGCGCCTGCATCGATGTCCTGCAGCGCGCGCTGCCAGCGCTGCACCGACGGCGCGTCCGGCGCGTCGCCGTTCTCGTGCCGATCGCGGACCTCCTCGGCCAGCACTGCCAGATCGTGCAGGTACCGGTCGCCCACTCTCCAGTGGTTCAGCGGCTCTCTCAGCAGGGCATGGTGCTGCAAGTTGCGCAGCATCCAGATGAGTGCTCCCGCATCTTCCGGGTGGTTGCCGCCGCGCACCACGGCATCGAACACCTTGTCCATGTCGGGATCGGGCGTCTCCAGCAACTCGCGCGCTTCCTGGTCGGCCTGCGGGATCTGCAGGGCTTCTCGGAAACGGTCATAGCTTTGGCGATCTCCGGAGACGATGTAGTGGTCCAGTCGGTGGATCGCGTCTTTCTGGGCCTTCGACCATTGGCTTTCACCCGCGACGAAGGCGCGCACCGCCGACAGCACGTAGATGCTGCCGGACGCCAGCAGCACCTGCAGCATCACGATCGCCACGAATGGCCAGATACGGCTCCGCAGGGGGGATGCTGAGGCGGCGTCCAAGGTCATGGGTGCAGGTCTTGGTAAGGGCTGCAGCGGGCCGCCAGCCTTCGCGGCAGCGCCTGCCGCCTCAAAGGAAGACTGCCCGCGGGACCAGTCCGGGGCATGTCGAGATCACGCAGCGGGCTGGGGAATCAGATCTTCGATGATAAGACGCCGATAGAAAAAGGCAGCCCCTGCCCCGAGAGGTTGCAGCGCCGCCTGCAGCGATTCGGGGCCATCGTCATCGCGCGGACGGATCAACAGGGCATGGTGGCCCTGCGCCGCCAGGTCAGCGATGCGCCGCACGATCACGCCCTCGGCGCCCACGCTCGGCAAGGGCGTGTCCGCATTGCCCAGCGTGCGGACCACATGCTGGTGGATCGCGTCCGGTGCGGCATGGGCAATGTCGGCGAAACCCTGGTCCGAGAGAGCCTGGGCCGCATCGCGGCTCGGCTGCTCGCCCGGGAACAGGGCAAACACGTAGCCGGTGGGATAGAACGTGCCGGTGGACGACGTCATGTCGGGATCGAGTGCGAAGGGCTTCATGGACTTGCCTTTGGTGAGGTTCGTGCGCAGCGCGGCCGTGCTGCGCTTCCTGGTCCATTGGGCTATGGCGCCTTGGGCGGGAGGGTAGGGCAACCCAGCGCTGCACTGTCGGACGGCGGCGATCGGCCTCTGCATGTCGGCTGATTCAGCCGATGGATGGGCCAAGGCCCCACCCAGGCTCAGTCGAGCGGATGCAGGGGCAGGTCTTTCTCGTCGGCCAGGCACTGCAGTTCGGCCCGTGTGCGTGTACTGAGGTATGCCGCGATGGCGTCATGCGTGGCGGGTTTCCTGGGGTCCGGGGAGCTTTGCCAACCCGCTGCAGCGGACAGCCGGGCGAGAAAATGCGGCTCCAGCGCTGCCACCGCAACCCGGCCATCCGCGCACCGATAGACACGGTAGCCCGCGTGCGCTCCTCCGACGTCGCCCGACGGCAGCGCGATGCCCCAGCCCCGTGGCGCGGCCAGCCAGTGCGCCGCGTCCGCCAGGGCTACTTCCTCCAGCACGCCCCGGCCGCTTGCCTGCCGCGCCAGCAGGGAGCGCAGCACGGCTTCGCTGGCCAGAAGGGCGCCGGCCATGTCCGCGTACAGCGAGGGGGGTACATCGGTTCCTGATGGGATCAGCCCGGCTGCAGCCTGGTAGGTGAGGTCATGGCCGGGGTCTTCGGCCTTGTCGCCCCGCATCCCTACGATCCGGACCAGTGACAGCGCCGGATATGTCGTGTGGAGCACATCCCAGTCCATGCCCAGCCTGCGGAGCGCGGATGGACGGAAGGACGTGATGAGCACGTCCGTGGCGGCCAACTCCTGCTGAAGCAATTGCCGTCCCGCATCCGTCTTGAGATCTGCGCGAAGGACCCGGATGCCCTCGTGCAAGTCGGAATAGGCCTCCGGGCAATAAAAGCGGCTAACAAAACCATGTCATCGCAAATCGAGCGAAGAGCGTTTGGTGATGCATGAGTCGAAACAAGAAAAAAGAGATAAGCGCAGCACTGTTCAAGAAGGTTGCGCCGCTGTTGCCGGTAGTCGCCGCCTCGGCCAAGGGCGGTCGCCCGCGGGTGAGCGACGAGATGGCCCTCAACGGCATCCTGTTCGTTTTGCGCACCGGCATCCCTTGGGAAGAGTTGCCCCAGGAACTGGGCTTTGGCAGCGGCATGACTTGCTGGCGGCGTCTACGTGACTGGCAGGCCGTGGGAGTGTGGCATCGCCTGCATCTGCTGTTGCTCGATGAGTTGCGC
>NZ_FOMQ01000013.1 GCF_900112675.1 Paracidovorax konjaci
GAGCAACAGCAGATGCAGGCGATGCCACACTCCCACGGCCTGCCAGTCACGTAGACGCCGCCAGCAAGTCATGCCGCTGCCAAAGCCCAGTTCCTGGGGCAACTCTTCCCAAGGGATGCCGGTGCGCAAAACGAACAGGATGCCGTTGAGGGCCATCTCGTCGCTCACCCGCGGGCGACCGCCCTTGGCCGAGGCGGCGACTACCGGCAACAGCGGCGCAACCTTCTTGAACAGTGCTGCGCTTATCTCTTTTTTCTTGTTTCGACTCATGCATCACCAAACGCTCTTCGCTCGATTTGCGATGACATGGTTTTGTTAGCCGCTTTAAGCGGGGGGCTTTGAAGCCAACCCATTGCCTAGCAAATTCGAGGAAACTTTCAAGCGCCTCGTCTGCGTCGTCACCGGACTTACCGCTCAGCGCCGCGCGCAGCTGTACTGCAAAGCTCGGCTGCATTCGGTACTGGTTGACTCTGAATGTGAGCTGCTTGGGACTGACGACGCCGGCGAGCGCCCTCACCTTGAAATGACGCCAAGCCAAGTCGAAAACCGTAAGCATTTGGTCGTAGGTCGGATACCCCGTCCAAGAAAGCATGGGGGCCAGCCTGTCAATGTTCTCTTCAATCTCCCGCGCTAGTTCGATCTGTCCCCAGGGTTCGATGCCGACGTTCTTTTTAATGGTCTCCAAAGAAAGCGAGTTCTGTTCCCATATCTGCCGCATCCGACCTGCCACGCCCGGAGCGAGGTCGTTCTCATCCAGCTGAACGAGCAAGGAATCCGGCGCATCGTCGTTCTGCGTGAAAACAGGGACGTCGACGAACTCAAGCTTCTTTTCGGGCGGGTCGTTGAACAGATACACGTGCCCGACGTAGTGCTCCCACATGCGGCCGGAACGCCCTCGGATGTTGTTGAAGGTGAAGAAGTCGTACTTCTTGCGGTTGATGGTGTTGTCCGCCACAACCACGTTGCGTGCCGCAGTGTTCACGCCTTCAATGAGCGTAGATGTACACACCAAGTAGCTGAGATGTCCGCCGTTAAACAGGCGCACTAGCATTTGGGCGATGGACCTCGGAAGCTTGCCGTGATGGATGCCGACCCCGGCCTTGAGTGCCTTCACTAAGCCCCATTTGGGGCTGTAGTTGGTGCTGAGCCAGTCGATGGCGCCTACCAATCCTGACTTGGCTTCGAAGCCCTTATGAACGTCCGAAACGGCCTTACCAAGGTTTCTTGCTCCCTTCACGGAGCCGCTGAAAACCAGCGTTGGTCCCGTAAGTAGCGGCACGAGCTTTTTCAGACGCGCCACGTCGTCGCCCCCAGCAGGCACTAGGTGCGTATCGGACGCCACCGTACTGAACTCAGTCTTGATGAATGAGCAACGGTAGTTGGCACCGAACCCGTCGGGGAGTTCATTGATGTTTGGGCCGAGCATGTAGAACTGCTTGGCTTGCTTCACAAGGCGGTAGAACGCATGATTCAGCAGAACCGCGCGCTCATTTCCCTCGCCGGAATCTTCGATCTGTAGCTTGTAGAACTCGTCGATGACAAAGAAGTCGATCTGCTTGATGTGAGGGTTCTCGACCACGCGCTCTTGCGTGTGGACGAAGATGTTTTGCTCGGCAGGCTCTTGGCTCAGGTGCGTAATAACCTTGTACTGGCTGCGGAAACGCATCAGCCGCTTCCGGGTCTCGTCCACCAGCGCCAGCGTCGGTACGACAACGACGATGTTGCGGTGCCGCCTGCTGGCGACCACCGCGTCGATGATGAGGCTCTTCCCGAAACTCGTCGGCGCGCTCAGGATCACGCTGCGTCCCGCCATCAGCTCTCGGTACACCTCGGCTTGCTTGGTGGTAAAGATGATTCCCTCAGGCATCGCCTCGGGGCGATGCGTCTCTGTGGCAATCTGCGCGGCGACGCCAGAGACCGCTGCATCAACGTACGGAAAGAGCCCCACCTTGCGTAGCAGTGTCTGAACGATGGGTTCGTATGACGCGAACACTGCCTTGTGTTCAAGAACGCGGACCAAAAGCTCACGAGCTGACTGCAGTTGTTCCTCGTTCTCTGCGAGCGAGGTAAATGAAGAGAGCTGCGCTAGGAAGCGGAAGGCGTCTATCTTCTCGCGAAAACCGAGCGCGTCTAGCGTGCTCCGAAGTTCGCTGTAGCTCATAGATCCTGAGCCGCCTGCAGGCGCTTGTTCAGTTGAGCCAGCAGGTCATCCTTGCTGGCCATCGGGAACAGGAACAGCTCGATGCGAACCTTGGTGACGCTGTTCTTGGCGACGAATTTCTTGTGGTTTGCCGTCAGCTCAGCCTCCAGCGCTGCCTTGTATTGTGCTGAGGCCTGATCGAAGTTCTTCACCGTCGAACTGTCGTACGTCAGCAGCACAGGCACCACGATGGCGGTTACGACCTCATCGAGCGACCGGTTGCGATGAAGGAGGTCCTTCACCTTTTCCGTGCCATCCCATTTCGGGTCGAGCTTGTTGGTGATGAGTACGAATTCCTTCTTAAGATAGTCGTCTTGGAAGTGGGCCTCCAGCTCTGGCACAACATCTGCAATTGCCCGCGTAATGCTCTTGTAGAACTTGACTTCGCCAAGCCACAGTTCAAGGCCATTCGGTGTCGACAAGACGTGCACGGCGTCGAAACCTTTGACCGTGTTGTTGACGGAGTCCTTGAAGTAGATTTTGCTAATAGCGGACTGCGTCCCCACGGCCTCGCGCATCAATGCGTGAAGAATGAGCTCGCCGAACTCACCGCGTCGGTCGTATTTGTCGGTGTCGTAGACGATCTGGGCCGCCTTGCGGAGCTGGCTTACCAAGTTCGTGTCGTTGATGGATTCGCGCTCCGAAAAGGAGAGCGAGAACTCCGGCAACCATTCCATCAGGTAGCGTGAAAGCTGCTCGACGCGCCATGCTCCAGACTCATACCCTGCACACACGCCGTGCAGTCTGGGCTGCAGAGTTAGCTGACGGCAATGGATACTGAAGAATGGAACCATATCCCTTTGCTGCCTCGCGTCGATAGCTAGTGAATACGCTGCGCAAAGAACCAAAGGTTTCGCATCTTATGGCTCGCCGTTTCGCGCCTTATGCTTCGCTCTGCACCCCCTCACACATCAATATTCCCCGCCCGCAACGCATTCGTCTCAATAAACTCCCGCCGCGGCTCGACCTCGTCTCCCATCAGCATCGTGAACACCCGGTCCGCCTCGATCGCGTCCTCGATCTGCACGCGCAGCAGTCGGCGCACTTCGGGATCCATGGTGGTTTCCCAGAGCTGGCCGGGGTTCATCTCGCCCAAGCCCTTGTAGCGCTGGCGGCTGGTGGTGCGTTCGGCTTCCTTGATGAGCCAGGCCATGGCCTGGCGGAAGTCGCCCACTTTTTCGTCGCGCTGGCGGTCGCCTTCGCCGCGCTGCGCCTTGGCGCCCTCGGCCAGCAGGCCGCGGAAGGTGTTGGCGGCTTCGGCCAGGGCGGCGTAGTCGGCGCCGTGCACGAAGTCCTGCGTGATGATGCTGCTCTTGATGTTGCCGTGGTGGCGGCGGCTGATGCGCAGGATGGGCTTGTCGGTGCGGGCGTCGAATTCGCCGGCCACTTCGGCGGGCACGCCGGTGGTGGTGAGTTCGCGCAGCTTGGCCTGGAGGGCGACGGCGCTGGCTTCGGCGTCCTGCACGGTGTCGAGGTTCAGCGCCACGCCGTCGGCGATGGCGCGCAGAGCTTCACGGTCCATGAAGACCGACAGGCGCTCGATCACGCCTTCGGCCACCTGGTGCTTCTGTGCCAGCGTGGCCAGGGTCTCGCCGTCCAGCGTGCGGGGCTGCTCGCCGCCGGTGGTCACGCTCGCGTCGCGCAGGGCCACGCGCAGCAGGAAGGTGTCGAGCGCGGGGCCGTCCTTCAGGTACAGCTCTTCCTTGCCGTTCTTCACCTTGTAGAGGGGCGGCTGGGCGATGTAGATGTGGCCGCGTTCGACCAGCTCGGGCATCTGGCGGTAGAAGAAGGTCAGCAGCAGCGTGCGGATGTGCGCGCCGTCCACGTCCGCGTCGGTCATGATGATGATGCGGTGGTAGCGCAGCTTGTCCACGTTGAAATCGTCGGCGCCGCTCTTGCCGGTGCCGTCCGCGCTGGCCTTGCCGATGCCGGTGCCCAGGGCGGTGATGAGCGTGAGGATTTCGTTGGAGGTGAGCAGCTTCTCGTAGCGCGCCTTCTCCACGTTCAGGATCTTGCCGCGCAGCGGCAGGATCGCCTGGAACTTGCGGTCGCGGCCCTGCTTGGCGGAGCCGCCGGCGGAGTCGCCCTCGACGATGTAGATCTCGCTGAGCGCGGGGTCCTTCTCCTGGCAGTCGGCCAGCTTGCCGGGCAGGCCCATGCCGTCGAGCACGCCCTTGCGGCGCGTCATCTCGCGGGCACGGCGCGCGGCTTCGCGGGCGCGGGCGGCTTCGATGATCTTGCCGCAGAGGATCTTGGCGTCGTTCGGGCGCTCTTCGAGGTAGTCGGTCAGCGTCTTGGCGACGATGTCTTCCACCGGCGCGCGCACTTCGCTGGACACCAGCTTGTCCTTGGTCTGGCTGGAGAACTTGGGCTCTGGCACCTTGACGCTCAGCACGCAGCAGAGCCCTTCGCGCATGTCGTCGCCGCTCACCTCGACCTTGGCCTTCTTGGCCAGTTCCTGCTGCTCGATGTACTTGCCGATCACGCGCGTCATCGCGGCGCGCAGGCCGGTCAGGTGGGTGCCGCCGTCGCGCTGCGGGATGTTGTTGGTGAAGCAGAGCACCTGCTCGCTGTAGCCGTCGTTCCACTGCATGGCCACTTCCACGCCGATCTCGGTGCCGGGGATGCCGCCATAGGTGTCGGCCGGGCGCGTGCCCGTGGCGTGGAAGGCCGTGGGGTGCAGCACCTTCTTGTTGGCGTTGATGAAGTCCACGAAGCCCTTCACGCCGCCCGCGCCGGAGAAGTC
This sequence comes from Paracidovorax konjaci, assembly GCF_900112675.1. Classification (GTDB taxonomy): domain Bacteria; phylum Pseudomonadota; class Gammaproteobacteria; order Burkholderiales; family Burkholderiaceae_C; genus Paracidovorax; species Paracidovorax konjaci. The sequence goes on from NZ_FOMQ01000013.1 coordinate 4,947, forward strand.
GTCTTCCTTGCCCGTGCGCTCGTCCTTCAGGCGGATGCGCACGCCGTTGTTCAGGAACGAGAGTTCGCGCAGGCGCTTGGCGAGGATCTCGTAGTGGAAGTCGTGGTTCTCCTTGAAGATCTCGGTGTCGGGCAGGAAGTGGACCTCGGTGCCGCGCTTGTCGGTCTCGCCGGTCACGCGCATGGGCGAGACCTCGACGCCGTTCGCCGTCTCCAGGATGCGGTTCTGCACGAAGCCCTGGCTGAATTCGAGCACGTGCACCTTGCCGTCGCGGCGCACCGTGAGGCGCAGCATCTTGCTGAGCGCGTTCACGCACGAGACGCCCACGCCGTGCAGGCCGCCCGAGACCTTGTAGCTGTTCTGGTTGAACTTGCCGCCTGCGTGCAGTTCGGTGAGCGCGATCTCGGCGGCCGAGCGCTTGGGCTCGTGCTTGTCGTCCATCTTCACGCCCGTGGGGATGCCGCGGCCGTTGTCCACCACGCTGATGGAGTTGTCGGAGTGGATGGTGACGACGATGTCGTCGCAGTGCCCGGCGAGCGCCTCGTCGATGGAGTTGTCCACCACCTCGAAGACGAGATGGTGCAGGCCGGTGCCGTCGGAGGTGTCGCCGATGTACATGCCCGGACGCTTGCGCACGGCCTCCAGGCCTTCCAGGATCTGGATCGCGCCTTCGCCGTAGCCGTCGACGGGTGCGACGGCCTGGGCGGGCGCGGAGGCGGCTGCGATGGACTGCGCTTGGGTGTCGCCCGCGGGGGTGGTGGGCTCGGGCAGGGTGTTCTCAGCGGTCATGGAAGGCCTTGGGGTCCGGGGAAGCCTGTCGGCGGCTCCCCATGGGGGTCAAAAGAAGTCTTTGGGGCCTCATGTCGGCGGATTCATTGAATAGTTTGCTATAAAAATAGTAGCAATCCGATCCGGCGGAGGCCGCGCATGCGTCAGATGCGCATGGGCATCACGACGTACTTGAAGCGGTCGTTTTCAGGAATGGACATCAGCGCCGAGCTGTTGCCGTCGGAGAGTTCGACCTGGACCATGTCCTGGTCCATGTTCGCGAGCGCGTCGATGAGGTAGGTCACGTTGAAGCCGATCTCGATCGTGTCGCCGCCGTAGTCGATGTCGAGCTCGTCCACGGCCTCTTCCTGCTCGGCGTTGTTCGACGCCACGCGCAGCAGGCCGGGTTCCAGGTTCAGGCGCACGCCCTTGAACTTGTCGCTCGTCATGATGGCCGTGCGCTGCAGGCTGGCCAGCAGGGGCGCGCGGCCCAGCGTGATGCTGTTCTTGTGGTTCTTGGGGATCACGCGGTTGTAGTCGGGGAACTTGCCCTCCACCAGCTTGGTGACGAACTCCATGCCGCCGAAGGTGAACTTCGCCTGGTTGTTGGCGAACTGCATCTCGATGTGGGGCTGGTTCTCGCCGCCGGCGTCCGACAGCAGGCGCTGCAGCTCCAGCACCGTCTTGCGGGGCAGGATCACCTCCTGCTTGGGCACTTCGACGTCGAGCGTGGCGCTCGCGAAGGCGAGGCGGTGGCCGTCGGTGGCCACCAGCGAGAGCGTGTTGCCCTCGGCCACGAAGAGGATGCCGTTCAGGTAGTAGCGGATGTCCTGCACCGCCATCGCGAAGGAGACCTGGCCGAGCAGTTCCTTGAGCACCTTCTGCGGCACGCTGAAGGCGGGGCCGAACGCGGCCGATTCCTGCACCAGGGGGAAGTCCTCGGCCGGCAGCGACTGCAGCGTGAAACGGCTCTTGCCGCCCTTGAGCACCAGCTTGGACTGCTGCGATTCCAGGCTCACCGTCTGGTCGGCGGGCATGGTCTTCAGGATGTCGATGAGCTTGCGCGCGCCCACCGTGGTGGTGAAGTCGCCCGTGTCGCCTCCCAGTTCCGCGGTGGTGCGGATCTGGATCTCCAGGTCGCTCGTGGTGAGCTGCAGGGCGTTGCCGGTCTTGCGGATCAGCACGTTGGCCAGGATGGGCAGCGTATGGCGGCGCTCGACGATGCCCGAGACCGATTGCAGTACCGCGAGAACCTTGTCTTGTGTTGCCTTCAGGACGATCATGTCTTCAACCCCTAATGATTTTTGCGACGGTGCCAGGGCGGCGGGCGGCCGCGCGGGATCGGCCCTCGCCGGCCGCCCACGGCCAACCTGGCATTTTGCCTGCGAACCGGGGCATTTCCTGGGTGCGCGGGGGCATCGCCGGCACGGTACGCGCTCAGCCCTTGAGCGTCTGTTCCAGCACGTGCAGCTGCTGGTTCAGTTCGGTGAGCTGCTGGCGCTCGCCGGCGATCTTGCGCACCGCGTGCAGCACCGTCGTGTGGTCGCGTCCGCCGAAGAGCTCGCCGATCTCGGGCAGGCTCTTCTGCGTGAGTTCCTTGGCCAGGTACATGGCGATCTGGCGGGGCCGCGCGATCGAGGCCGGGCGCTTCTTGCTGTACATGTCGGCCACCTTGATCTTGTAGTAGTCGGCCACGGTCTTCTGGATGTTTTCCACACTGATCTGCCGGTTCTGGATCGACAGCAGGTCGCGCAGCGCCTCGCGCGCGAGCTGGATGGAGACTTCCTTCTGGTTGAAGCGCGAATAGGCCAGGATCTTGCGCAGCGCACCTTCGAGTTCGCGCACGTTGGAGCGCACGTTCTTGGCGACGAAGAACGCCACTTCCTCGGGCATCTCGGCGCTCTCGGCGCGGGCCTTGTTGATCAGGATCGCCACGCGCATCTCCAGCTCGGGCGGCTCGATGGTCACCGTGAGGCCCGAATCGAAGCGCGACACCAGCCGCTCGTGGATGTTCGCGAGGCCCTTCGGATAGGTGTCCGACGTCATCACGATGTGGCTCTTCTTGGCGAGCAGCGCCTCGAAGGCATTGAAGAATTCTTCCTGGGTGCGGTCCTTGTTGGCGAAGAACTGCACATCGTCGATCAGCAGCAGATCGAGCGAATGGTAGTGGGCCTTGAATTCATCGAAAGTGCGGCGCTGGTAGGCCTTAACCACATCCGAGACGAACTGCTCGGCATGGATGTAGAGAACTTTCGCGTCGGGCTTGTCCTGCAGCAGCCGGTTGCCCACGGCATGCACCAGGTGGGTCTTGCCCAGGCCCACGCCGCCGTAGATGAAGAGCGGGTTGTACAGGTGGCCCGGCGAGCCGGCGACGTGCATGGCGGCCGAGCGCGCCATGCGGTTGGCCGTGCCTTCCACGAGGGTCTCGAACGTGAGCGCGGGATTGAGGCGCGAACGGAACGGCACCGCCGCGGGCTCTTCCGGAGCGGTGCCGCCGGACGAGGGTTCCGCAGCCATCGCCGTCTGTTGGCTGACGGGCCGAACCACCGTACGGGTAACGCTTTCCCGCTGAGCGAGCGCTAACTCCAGGGTCACGGGCTGGCCGTAGAGGCCTTCCAGCAGGGCCGTGATGCGGCCGGAGTACTGGGAGCGGATCCAGTCGAGCTTGAAGCGGTTGGCCACCAGCAGGGTGACCTTGGAGAAGTCGGGGGCGACCTGGGCGGCGAGGGGCTTGATCCAGGTGTTGAACTGCTGTTCGGGCAGGTCCTGCGCGAGCTGTTCCACGCAGGCTTGCCACAGCCCTTGGCCGGGATCGGCGCCGGCATCGAGGTCGGGGCTGTGGGAGGGTTCCTCGGTCATGAAGTCGGTTTGTTGTTGTGGATAGGAGGAACGGATCAGGGCCGTAGATTGTAGCTTTTCAAGGGGTTATCCACAAGCTGGGCGGGGCGTTGGAAGGCCTGCTATAAACGCGCGTCCGTTCCCCAAGCATTGCCACCAGGAGCCAAGCCTGTGATAATCGCCGGTTTCCCTGAATGTGTTCAGGGCGATAAAGCCCGGGCGGCTCCTACCTTGCAAGGCCTTGAGAGCCCTGCGATGGGGAGCGCGTGCGGCTCGCACGGCCCGAGTGGTGGGCCATGCGACACGCGACGGGCCGGCCGATCGAAGCCGGGCCTGCAACCTAAGAACCTTCCAGGAATCGATCATGAAACGTACCTACCAGCCTTCCAAGACGCGCCGTGCGCGCACCCACGGTTTCCTCGTGCGCATGAAGACGCGCGGCGGCCGTGCCGTCATCAACGCACGCCGCGCCAAGGGCCGCAAGCGTCTGGCCGTCTGATACGGCTTTGCCATCGGAAGAGGCGCCTGCGTTGCTTCGCCTGGCCGTGCTGCTGCACTGCCCGGAGCCCAGCGCCTTGCCCTCTTCCTGATCGCCGACCCGTATGAGGCCGCCACGGCGTCCGGCCCGCGCCGCGGGCGATGGGGGTTCCATGCAACGGCTCAAGACCCGTCCGCAGTTCCAGGCCGCCATGGCCGGGGGAACCATTTCCCGGACTCCGCACTTCGCACTGCACCGCCTGCGCCTGGATGCGGCCCCGGCCGACCCGGCTTCGGGCGCCGCCCTCCCGGCTCCGGCTCCATCGAACGCTTCCCCTGCTTCAGGGCCCGGCGCCTTGCCTTCGCGGCAAGGCCCGCAGGCCCTGTTTGCCATGGGCGGCGGCATTGCGGGCGATCCCTGGCTGGGGGCGATGGTGCCCAAGCGCTGGGCGCGCCGCGCGGTGACGCGCAATGCCATCAAGCGGCAGATCTACGCCGTGGCCCCTGCTTTCGGGCCGCAGCTGGGAGCTGCCGCGCATGTGGTGCGGCTGCGTGCGGGGTTCGACCGCAAGCAGTTTCCCAGTGCCGTGTCGGAGGCGCTCAAGCAGGCGGTGCGCGCAGAGCTGCTGCAGCTTTTCGCCCAGGCCGTGCGCAAGCCCGGCAAGGCGCAGGCACCGGCCAGGCCCGCGGCGGATTTGCCGGCGGCGCAGCCGCTTTCGGAAACCTCCGGGCCGTGATGCGCACGCTGCTCATGGCGCTGGTGCGCGGCTACCGCTTCTTCCTGAGCCCCTGGCTCGGGTCCGCGTGCCGTTTCGAGCCCACGTGCTCCGTCTATTCGCTGCAGGCTCTGGAGCGCCATGGCGCTGCGGCCGGCAGCTATCTCACTTTGCGGCGCCTCGCGCGTTGCCATCCCTGGTGCGATGGCGGCCACGATCCGGTGCCGGACCAGCCGCCGCGCCTTTTCTCGCGGCTGACGGGCACCCCCGCGACCGAGACCCCCACTCCTTCCTCTCCAAAGAAGTCTTCATGAACGACATTCGCCGCACCATCCTGTGGGTGATATTTGGCTTTTCCATGGTTCTGCTGTGGGACAAGTGGCAAGTGCACAACGGCCACAAGGCCACTTTCTTCCCCGCTGCGGCGCCTGCCGCCGTCGCTTCGGCGCCCGCGTCCACCGGCAGTGCCAGCGTGCCGGGCGGCGGAGTGCCCGCGCCGAGCGCCACCGCCAATGCCGCGCCTGCGGCCGGGGCGCAGCAGGTGCCTGCCGGCACCACGCCTGCACCTTCCGTGAACGCACCGCGCGAGCGGGTCACCGTCACCACCGACGTGCTGCGGCTGACGTTCGACAGCGAAGGCGGCTCGCTCACGCACGGCGAACTGCTGGGCTATCCCGACATGGCGGACAAGTCCAAGCCCTTCACGCTGCTCGACGAGAGCGCGCAGCGCGTCTATGTGGCGCAGACGGGCCTGGTCGGCAACGGCAACGCCTACCCCACCCACAAGACGCCGATGTCCGTGGCGCCGGGCAACCGCACCCTACAGGACGGGCAGAACGAGGTCAGCGTCCGCTTTGAATCGCCCGACCTGGGCGGCGTGAAGCTGGTCAAGACCTGGACCGTGAAGCGCGGCGCCTACGACGTGGCCGTGAAGCACGAGGTGGTGAACACCGGCACGGCGCCCGTCTCGCCGCAGCTCTACCTGCAGCTCGTGCGCGACGGCAACAAGCCGCCGGGCGAATCGTCGTTCTATTCCACGTTCACCGGCCCCGCCGTCTACACGGAAGCCAAGAAGTACCACAAGGTGGATTTCAAGGACATCGAGAACGGCAAGGCCGAGATCGACAAGTCGTCCTCCAACGGCTACGTGGCCATGGTGCAGCACTATTTCGCGTCCGCCTGGCTGCTGGCCGATGGCGTGCAGCGCGACCTGTTCGTGCGCAAGGTGGACACCAACCTGTATTCCGTCGGCATGCTCGCCTCCATCGGCGAGATCGCCCCGGGCCAGACCAAGACGGTCGATGCGCGCTTCTTCGCGGGTCCGCAGATCGAGACGATGCTCGAGAAGCTCACGCCCGGCCTGGAACTGGTCAAGGATTACGGCTGGCTCACCATCCTGGCCAAGCCGCTCTACTGGCTGCTGGACCAACTGCACAAGGTGCTGAACAACTGGGGCTGGTCGATCGTCGCGCTGGTGTTCCTGCTCAAGATCGCGTTCTACTGGCTCAACGCCAAGGCGTACGCCTCCATGGCCAAGATGAAGGCCATCAACCCGAAGATCATGGAAATGCGCGAGCGGCTGAAGGACAAGCCGCAGCAGATGCAGCAGGAGATGATGCGCATCTACCGCGAGGAGAAGGTCAACCCGATGGGCGGCTGCTTCCCCATCATGATCCAGATCCCCGTGTTCATCGCGCTCTACTGGGTGCTGCTGTCGAGCGTGGAAATGCGCAACGCGCCCTGGATCGGCTGGATCAAGGATTTGTCCTCGCCCGATCCGTTCTTCATCCTGCCCCTGCTCATGACCGCCAGCTCGCTGCTGCAGACGGCGCTCAACCCTGCGCCGCCGGATCCGATGCAGGCCAAGATGATGTGGTTCATGCCGCTGATCTTCAGCGTGATGTTCTTCTTCTTCCCGGCCGGCCTCGTGCTGTACTGGCTGACGAACAACATCCTGTCGATCGCTCAGCAGTGGATCATCAACACCCGCATGGGCGTGCCGCCGCAGTTCAACCTGCCCAAGTTCCGCTGATCCCCCGCTGCAGGATGGAGCACCGCTTTCGCGGTGCGCCATCCGGGCAATCCCCAACGGCCACCTGCGTGTGGCCGTTGTCTTTTGGGTACGAGGATTGCTAGTCTTGCTGTTCTTCTATCGACTCCCCTTTTTGGAGGCTTGCTGATGACGCAGCGTTTGAATTTATCCCTCGGAACGATCGCCCTGGCGGCCCTGCTCAGTGCCGGCGCGGCGAACGCCGCCACGATGCGCTGGGCTGGTGCAAACGACATCCTGACCGTGGATCCGCATGCCCAGAACCACCAGACCACGCACGCCTTCCTTCAGCAGGTGTACGAGAGCCTGGTCCGCTACGACCAGAAGTACCAGATCCAGCCTTCCCTGGCCACCAAGTGGACGCAGGTCTCGCCCACGCAGGTGCGCTTCGAATTGCGCAAGGGCGTCAAATTCCACGATGGCGCGCCGTTCACGGCCGATGACGTGGTGTTCTCGCTCACCCGCGCGATGACGCCGCCTTCCAACATGCAGTCGTCCGTGCAGAGCGTGAAGGAAGTGAAGAAGGTCGACGACTTCACCGTGGACCTCATCCTCAAGGGCCCCAACCCGGTGCTGCTGCGCGAGCTGACCGAGGCGCGCATCATGAACAAGGCTTGGGCCGAGAAGAACAACTCGACCAAGGCGCAGGACTACGCAGGCAAGGAAGAGAACTTCGCCTCGCGCAACGCCAACGGCACCGGTCCGTTCATCCTGGTGGGCTGGCAGCCGGACGTGAAGGTCACGCTCAAGAAGAACCCCGAGTGGTGGGACAAGCCCTCGGGCAACATCGACGAGGTGGTCTTCACGCCCATCAAGTCCGCCGCCACGCGCTCGGCCGCGCTGATTTCGGGCCAGGTGGATTTCGTCGTCGATCCGCCGCCGCAGGATCTGGCCCGCATGAAGGCCAGCCCCGACATCAAGCTGATCGAAGGCGCCGAGAACCGCACCATCTACCTGGGCCTGGACCAGTTCCGCGACGAACTGCCGGGCGCCGGCACGCCGGGCAAGAACCCGCTCAAGGACAAGCGCGTGCGGCAGGCGCTCTACCAAGCCGTCGATTCGGCCGGCATCCACAGCCGCACCATGCGCAACCTGTCGGTGCCCGCCGGCACCATGGTCGCGCCGATGGTGAACGGCTGGAGCAAGAGCCTGGACGAGCGTGCCGCCAAGTACGACGTGGAGGCCGCCAAGAAGCTGCTGGCCGACGCCGGCTATCCCAACGGCTTCTCGCTCAAGCTCGATTGCCCCAATGACCGCTACGTGAACGACGAGGCGATCTGCCAGGCCGTCACCGCCATGTGGACCCGCATCGGCGTCAAGACCACGCTGCAGGCCGCGCCCATGGCCCAGTTCGTCAGCCGCGTGATGAACAACGACGTGAACGCCTACCTGTTCGGCTGGGGCGTGGCCACGTTCGACGCGCTCTACTCGCTGGATTCGCTGATGTCCACGAAGGACGGCAAGACCGCCGCGGGCGTCTACAACGGCGGCCGCTTCAGCGATGCCAAGCTCGACGGCATGATCGGCCAGATCAAGGTGGAAATGGACACGGCCAAGCGCGACGCACTCATCGCCGATGCGCTGAAGCTGGTCAAGGACGAGTACTACTACATCCCCCTGCACCACCAGATCCGCCCCTGGGCGATGCGCAAGGGCGTGGAGACGCTGCACCGCGCGGACGACCGCCCGATGCCCAACTGGACGACCATCAAGTAAGCGCAGCGGCGGCCGCGGGCCGTCTGCTATCGAAGCTATTGATTTGGTAGCAAATCCGCGGATGGCATGGGGATGGACGGACGGCCGGCGGCTATCATGCGCGGCGTTCCTGGCGGCCGACCGGCCCGCGCCTTTCTCCTTCCTTTTCTGCCCCCATGCTGTCCCGCCATTCCGACCCCATCGCCGCCATCGCCACCGCTCCGGGGCGCGGGGCCGTGGGCATCGTGCGTGTCTCCGGCAAAGGGCTGGATGCGCTGGTGCAGGCGCTGTGCGGCCGCGCGCTGCGGCCGCGCGAGGCCACCTATCTTCCGTTCCGCGACGCAGCGGGACAGGCCATCGACCAGGGCCTGGCGCTCTACTTTCCCGCGCCCCACAGCTACACCGGCGAGGACGTGCTGGAACTGCAGGCGCACGGCGGGCCCGTGGTGCTCCAGTTGCTGCTGGCGCGTTGCCTGGCCGCTGCCGCCACGGCCGACGCCGCCACCGGCCGGCCCGCGCTGGCCGGCCTGCGGCTCGCGCAGCCGGGCGAGTTCACCGAGCGCGCCTTCCTCAACGACAAGATCGATCTGGCACAGGCCGAGGCCATCGCCGATCTGATCGACGCCAGCACCGAGGCCGCCGCGCGCAGCGCCAGCCGTTCGCTCGCGGGTGCGTTCTCGGACGAGATCCACCGCCTGCGCGACGCCCTGGTGCACCTGCGCATGCTGGTGGAGGCCACGCTCGACTTCCCCGAGGAAGAGATCGACTTCCTGCGCAAGGCCGATGCCCATGGCCAGTTGGCGGCGCTGCAGGCCACGCTCGCGGAGGTGATGCGCCGCACGCGCCAGGGCGCCCTGCTGCGCGAGGGCATCAAGGTGGTGATCGCGGGGCAGCCCAACGCAGGCAAGAGTTCGCTGCTGAATGCGCTGGCCGGCGCCGAACTGGCCATCGTCACCCCGATCGCCGGCACCACGCGCGACAAGGTGCAGCAGACCATCCAGATCGAGGGCGTGCCTCTGCACGTGATCGACACGGCCGGCCTGCGCGAGAGCGAGGACGAGGTCGAGAAGATCGGCATCGAGCGGGCATGGCAGGAGATCGCCGCGGCCGACGCCGTGCTGTTCCTGCACGACCTCACGCGTGCGGATGCTCCTGAATACATAGCGGCAGATTCAATGATTGCGGCGGCAATCGGGCAAAAACTGCCCAGCCACGTGCCGGTGGTCGATGTCTGGAACAAAAGCGACCGTGCCGAGGGGGCTGCCGCTGCGCGGGAGTCCGCGCCGGCCCCGGCGGCCGGCGGCCACGCCTCGGTGCGCCTGTCCGCGCGCACCGGCGATGGACTGGACACCCTGCGCCGCGTGCTGCTGGACATTGCCGGCTGGCAGTCCGCGCCCGAGGGCATCTACACCGCCCGGGCGCGCCACGTCGAGGCATTGCAGGCGGTGGATGCGCACCTGATGGAAGCGGCTGCTCAGCTGCAGGCGCAGGGGCCGGCATTGGACCTGCTGGCCGAGGAACTGCGGTTGGCCCAGCAGGCGCTGAACGCGATCACCGGCGAATTCACCTCCGACGACCTGCTGGGCGTGATCTTTTCGAGCTTCTGCATCGGGAAATGAGGCAGCTGCTTTGTAAAAAGAGGTAAGGACTGCTTGTGTGCGGGGGGTTGCGGGGATACCGTCCCGCCACTATGAATGCCGTGCTGTCTCCTCCCTCTTCCACCACCAAGGCCGATCTCAGCGGCCTCGTGTACGCGATTGCCCAGTCCGTGGCGGAAGACGGACTCCCCAACCCCTTCACGACCGAGCAGTGGGATTTGCTGGCCGGCTACCTCTTGCCGATGCAGGTGGATGCGGGCCACACGCTGTTCACCCAGGGCGTGAAGGACCGCACGCTCTATCTCATCGAAAGCGGCAGCTGCAGCGTGCATTACGAGGACGAGAAGGGCCGGCTGCGGCTGGCCATCGTGGGGCCGGGCTCTCTGGTGGGCGAAGGCGCCTTCTTCTCGCACCGCCCCCGCAGCGCGACGGTGCAGACAGGCGCCCCCAGCAAGCTGTGGACCCTGACGGCGCTGCGGTTCACCGAATTGTCCAACCGGCAACCGGCCGTGGCGCTCGGACTGGCCATGGCTGCGGGCTCGGTGCTGTCGCGGCGGCTGGGCAACCGCCGTCGCCGTGTTGCGGCAACCTGACAGAACACGGCGGCGCAGCGACCGGACGGGGGAGGTTCCGGATCCGCAGCCCGGGAGGGCCGGATGCCACGATTACACTTGTTGCAGTCGTCCGCCCTGTTGAAAGAAGGCCCGTCGCATGTCCCTGTTCAGCTGGTTTTCCCGCAAAACGCCCTCGCCCCGGCCCCGTCCCGCCGCGGAGCCCACCGGCCTGCTGAACGCGGACGCCACCATCCCCCTCATCCCCGGTCGCAGCGGAAGGCCTGCCGTGCCACCGGCGCCCGCCGACCACGCCGCCAACCGCAAGAACGAACGCATGGAGCGGCGCGAGTTGCTCTACACGGTGGTGCGCGATGCCATGGTCCGTGCCAGCGTGCTGTCGGCCGGCTACAAGTTCAAGGTCCTGTCGCTGGACCAGCGGGGGCGCCAGTTCCTCGTGATGATCGACCTCGCACGCGAATACGGCGGCGAGACCGTCCGCCTCAGTGAGATTGAGGCACTCATCGCCCAGACGGCGAAATCGCGTTTCGACATCCTCGTGACGGCCGTGTACTGGCGCATCAACGACCATGTGGCCGTGGGCGTGCCGGGCAAGAGCATCCCCGTGCCGGCAGGCCATTCCAGCCCTGCGCATTCCCCCGCGCACGGCCCGGTGTCTGCACCCGCACCGCTGCTTCCCCCTGCCGCCGTCCGTCCTCCAGCCCCTGCGGAACCGGTGTCGTTGCTGGCGCCCCGCAATCCGTCGCCCCTGCTGCCGCCCGCACCGGTCGAAGGCGCCTCCAAGGGCGCGGCGCCCGGCAAGACCTATGAGCCGATCGAGGCGGACGAGGTGGCGGCCTTCAAGCGCGCGCTGGGTACCGCGGCCGCTGCCGCGCGTGCGCCGGCCGCCGCCGCCTCGCCGGGAACCACCGTGCGCAGCGGGCCGCTGCTGCCGCCGGCCCCGTCGGGATTCGAAGACACCGAGATGCCCGGCCATGGCGCAGAAGGGTCGGCACCCGATCTGAGCACCACGCAGTACGGCGAACTGCGCTGACGTTCCAGCGGCGCGGGTCGGTGGCCAGGCCGTGCAGTCCGGGTTCTGGCTCCTGGTCAACGGCCGTGGTGGCGGCACCGCCCGCCGCAGCCCGCGGTGGGTTCAATACACATCGCGCCGGTAGCGGCCCTCAGCGATCAGCTTTTCTGTTGCCTCGTCGCCCAGCGTGTCCAGGAGGACCCGGTCCACGCCGGCGGCCATGCCCTCCGCGCTGCCGCACACGAACAGCACCGCGCCTTCGTTCAACCATCCGCGCAGTTCCGGCAGGGCCGCCTGCAAGGCCTCCTGCACATAGCGGTGCGGGGTATCCGCGTCGCGGGAGAACACGCGCTGCAACCGCGGCAGATAGCCCTGCGACTGCCAGGAGGCGATCTCCTCGGCGCACAGGCTGTCGACCGCCTGTTGCCTCTCCCCGAAGAGCAGCCAATTGCGCCGTTGCCCCGACCGCACCCGCGCACGCAGATGGGCCCGCAGGCCGGCGAGCCCGGATCCGTTGCCGATGAAGATGCAAGGCCGTCCCTCGGTTGCCTCCGCGCTGAAGCGGGGGTTCTCGACGAACCGCAGCGATTGCACGCTGCCCAGGGGCGCGTGGGCCGTCAGCCAGCCCGATGCGATGCCCAGGCCATGCGCGTGCCGTTCCTGGCGCACCAGCAATTGCAGCGCGCCGTCCTCCGGCAGCGAAGCGACCGAATAGGTGCGTGGCGCCAGGGGTACCAGTCCATCCACGCAGGCCTGCGGGCTGGATTCGGCGGGCAAGGGAGGGAGCACGCTCCTCGCCAGCGCTTCGGCCAGCGGCTCCCGCCCCGCGCCGCTGCGCACTAGGGCCCGCCCGTCGAGCCCGGCGGCCTTCAGCCAGACCGCCACGGTGTCGGGGGAGTGGCGGGGAAGGATGTCCACGAGGGCGCCAGGGTGCCAATGGCGAGCCTCGCTCGCATCGACCGGGCGCAGGGTGATTTCCAGCAGCGGGCCGCCCAGGCTGCCGGGGTTCAGTAGTTCCCGGTTTTCGAGGCGCCACGGCTCCATGGCCGGGGCGGGAGCCTCCGTGTCCGGTGGGGTGGTTGGGACCGTTGCCAGGTTTTCCAGGCCGTCCAGAGCGGCCAGCGCTTCGTGCCAGCGCCCCAGCGCGCCCGCATCCCCATCGTCCACTTCGATCAGGGGGAACAGCGGCTGTGCGCCCCATCGCCGCAGTTCTGCGTCCAGGGCATGCCCGAAGCCGCAGAAGTGGGTGTAGTGGCGATCGCCCAGCGCCAGCAGGGCATAGCGCGTGCGTCCCAGCGGAGCCGCTCCTTGCCCGCTCGGACCCTGCTGCAGGGTCCGCATGAAGCGGCGCGCGCTGTCGGGCGGTTCACCCTCGCCGAAGCTGCTGGCGACGATCAACAGGCGGGCGTGGCTGCCCAGGTCTTCCGGCGCCAGGTCCTGCAGCGCACGGACTTGCGATGGAAGCCCCGCCCGTTGCAGGGCGCTGGCGGTCTGCAGCGCGATGCGCTCCGCCGTACCGGCCTGGCTTGCATAGGCGACGAGCAGAGAGCCGGTTCCGGTGGGCCTTCCCTGCTGGGCGGCGGCCAGGCCGCGCTCCGCTGCGTGCCGGGCGGCGTCCGCGGCCCGCCGCTGGCGCCGCCGGCCCAGGTAGAGCATCCAGCCCGTGATGGCGAAAAGCGGCAGCGCCAGGCTGGCCGCGGTGACCGCCATGCGGCCGGGCAGACCGAAGTAGGTGCCCATGTGCAGCGGGTAGATGGTGGAAAGTGCGCGCACCCCGAGGCTGCGGTGGCCATAGCGGTCGTCGGTGGTGATGTCGCCGGTGCGCAGGTCGATCAGCGTGCGGTGGCGGGCCCGCTCGTGCGGGGCATCCTGGTCCAGCCACTGGATCTGCAGGGGCTGGTCAGCGCGCTGCGGGAAGCGCAGCACGGCCAGCCGCCAGCCCGGCGCCTGTTGTGAAAAGCTGCGCCATGCGGGAGCGAGGTCCGGCGCCGTCCCCGATGGCACCCGGGCTCCGCCGTCGGCGGACCGGGCGGGCGTGGCCATGGCTTGCCGCGGCGGGCGCTGCTGTCCGGCCCAGCCGTCCACGGTGTCGCGGATGGCGTCGAAGGACCAGTACAGGCCCGTGGCAGTGAGCGCCACGTAGACGACCAGGGCCCAGGTCCCGGCCACCGCGTGCAGATTCCAGAGGAAAGGCCGGCCCTTGAGCTGCATGTCGAATGCCAGCCAGGTGCGCCAGCGCAGGGGATGGCGGGGCCAGCGCAGGTACAGGCCGGACAGCGCGAGGCCCAGCAGGCACAGCGCGAGCACACCCGTGGTGACGCGCCCGGGCTCGCGCGGCAGCAGCAGCCAGCGGTGCAGGGATTCGATCCACTCGAAGGCATCGTGCCCTTTCAAGCCGGGCTGCACGGCGCCGGTGTAGGGGTGCAGGTAGGCGGATTCCCCCCGGCGCTCCCCGTTTCGCGCCGCGAAGCTGATGCGCGCTGCCGTGCCGGGCTCCGCATCCACGGTGAGCACATTGACGCGGCGGTCGTCGCCGCGCCGCGCGAGCGCTTCCAGCAACTGCGGCGGAGTCAGCGCGGGCACGGTCTGCGGTGCGACGTGCCGAACGCCCGGGTTGACCAGGTCCAGCAGTTCCTCCCGGAAGGCCAGCAGGGCGCCCGTCATCCCGATCACGATGAGCACCGTGCCGGCCGTGATCCCGACGAACCAATGCAGCTGGAACAAGACCTGGCGCAGCGATGGCAGTGCGAGCCGCCGGCTGCTGCGGGCCGAGGCGGTGGGCTCCGGCGTGGATGGGAGCGCGTCGCGCGCCGGGGCGGTCACCGAACGCCCTTCACCATTGCGCCGGCCAAACGCGTGCCCTTGCCGGCGAAGGGATCCGCCAGGCCAACGCTTGGGGCGAGCTGGGGGCACGACAGAAGGTGAAGGCGGAGCGGCGGCAGGGCAGGCATGGGAGACAAGCGGGAAACGGCCCGCGTGGCACGCGCGCAGGCGAGCCCGGGCCTGTCGGCCCGGGAGAATTATGAGAATGATTGTTATTTTACCGCCGAGCCCCGGCGGCGTTGCCGCGGGGCCGTGGTGTCCGAACGGCCGGCGCAGCGGCCGGGCGCATTGGTTCAATGGCCTGCGAAATCGACCAGCGTGAAAAGCGGCAGGCCGGATTCACGCAGCCGGCGGGAGCCGCCGAGTTCCGGCAGGTCCACGATGGCCGCGCCTTCGGTCACCGTCGCGCCCAGCCGCTCCAGCAGCTTGCGGCCCGCCATCATCGTGCCGCCGGTCGCGATCAGGTCGTCGATCAGCAGCACCCGGTCGCCGGCTTTGACGGCGTCGGCATGCAATTCCACCGTGGCACTGCCGTATTCCAACTCATAGGTCTCCTCGACCGTGGTGAACGGCAGCTTGCCCTTCTTGCGGATCGGCACGAAGCCGATGTTGAGCTCATAGGCGACCACGGCGCCGAGGATGAAGCCGCGCGCGTCGAGCCCGGCCACCACGTCGGGACGCAGCCCCTTGTCCATGTACCGGTGGACGAAGGCATCGATGAGCACGCGGAAAACCTTCGGGTTCTGCAGCAGTGGCGTGATGTCCCGGAACTGCACACCCGGCGCGGGCCAGTCGGGCACGGTGCGGATGTATTGGCGGAGGTATTCGTTGACGCTGAGGTCTTGCATGGCGTGAATCCGCCCGGGAGGCGGCCGCGTGGCCGGTCGGGCGAGGCAAAACCGGCAGTGTAGGGCGGGAGCGGATGCGGCCCCAACCGCCCCCTGCGCATCAGCCGCGCAGCAGCGCGTCTTCCGCCAGCGCCAGCGCGGCGGGATGGCCCGAGATCACGAGCGTGTCGCCTTCGGAGAGCACGCTTTCCTCCGACGGCGTGGAGCTGCGGCCGTCCTTGTGGCGAAGGTTGACCACCCGCACGCCGATGGCGTGCATGGGCAGGTCGGCCAGTGCCTGGCCCAGCGTGCCGGCGCCGGGGGGCAGGGTGACCGTGGCGAGGCGCTCCTGTTCGCGCTCCGAGCCGGTGTCGTCGTCCGCACCGTGGAAGTAGCCGCGCAGCAGGTTGTAGCGCGCATCGCGCTGCTCCTGCACGAGCCGAAGCACCCGCCGCATCGGAACGCCCACGAGCGCCAGCGCATGGCTGGCCAGCATGAGGGATCCTTCGATGGCCTCGGGCACCACTTCGGTCGCGCCGGCCGCCTGCAGCTTGTCGAGGTGGAGGTCGTCCTGGGTGCGCACCACCACCGGTACCTGCGGCGCGTGCGCCCGGGTGTTCGCAAGCACTTTCAGGGTGGCGGGAATGTCGAGATAGGTCACCGCCACGGCGCTGGCGCGCACCAGCCCTGCCGCCATCAGCGCCTGCAGGCGCGTGGCGTCGCCGTAGACCACCGAATCGCCCGCGGCGGCGGCCTGCCGCACGCGGTCGGGATCGAGGTCGAGCGCCATGTAGGGGATGTGCTCGCGCTCCAGCATGCGCGCCAGGTTCTGCCCGCAACGCCCATAGCCGCAGATCAGCACGTGGCCGCTGGTATTGATGGCCTTGCGCGCGATGGTGGTCATCTGCAGCGACTGCTGCAGCCAGTCGCTGGCGACCAGTTTCATCACGATGGGATTGCTGTACTGGATCAGGAACGGCGTGGCCAGCATCGACAGGACCATGGCCGCCAGCACGGGGTTCATGAGCGCGGGCTCGATCAGCGCATGCTCCTGCGTGAGGGAGAGCAGCACGAAACCGAACTCGCCGGCCTGCGCCAGGTAGAGCCCCGTGCGCAGCGACACACCCGTGGTGGCGCCCATGCCACGCGCGAGCAGCAGGATCACGCCGGCCTTGAGGAGCAGGGGCACGACCAGCAGCACCAGCACCAGCGCCCAGCGCTCCAGCAGGATGTGCCAGTCGAGCATCATGCCGACGGTGATGAAGAACAGCCCGAGCAGCACATCGTGGAACGGGCGGATGTCGGTGCCCACCTGGTGCCGGTATTCGGTTTCGGACACCAGCACGCCCGCGATGAATGCGCCCAGCGCGAGCGACAGGCCCGCCACCTCCGTGAGCCACGCCAGACCGAGCGTGATGAGCAGCAGGTTCAGCATGAACAACTCGTCGCTCTTGCGGCGCGCCACCAGGGTGAGCCACCAGCGCATCACGCGCTGCCCGCCTACCAGCAGCACCGCCACGAGCACGGTGGCCTTGAGCAGCGCGAGCCCCAGCGCCACCAGCAGCCGCTCCGGCGAGGATCCGAGCGCGGGTATCAGCACCAGCAGCGGCACCACGGCCAGGTCCTGGAACAGCAGCACTCCCAGCACGCGCCGGCCGTGTTCCGTTTCCAGTTCCGCGCGCTCGCTCATGAGCTTGACCACGATGGCCGTGCTGCTCATCACGAGCGTGCCGCCCAGGGCCAGCGCGGTCTGCCAGCCCATCTGCCACAAGCCGCCCACGAAGCGCGAAAGCAGCAGCATGCCTGCCATGCCGGCTGTCAGCGTCAGGCCCACCTGGAGCAGGCCCAGCCCGAAGACGAACTGGCGCATGGCGCGCAGCTTGGAAAGGCTGAATTCCAGGCCGATCGAGAACATCAGGAAAACGACCCCGAACTCGCCGAGGTGGCGCACGCCTTCGGAGTTCTGGGTGAGCGCAAGCGCATGGGGCCCGATCAGGATGCCTGCGGCCAGGTAGCCCAGCATCGGCGGCAGCTTGAGGCTGCGGCATGCCACCACACCGAGCACGGCGGCCAGCAGGTAGAGCAACGTCAGGGCAAGCGAGGACATGCCCGATGCTAGCCGAGCGTCGCGGTGTTTCTGCGCTTGCGCTGGGCTGCCATGGCGGTATCGCCATGGCCCCGCGCAGACGCAGCGCGGGGCCCGAGTCCCGCGGGCGGGGCATTGGCGACCGCCGCGGGCGGGGAAGGGGCGACGAATAGAATCCTGGGATGCCTTCCGCTCCCTCTGCACCGGTGCCGACCGCCATGCCTGCGGCGCCTTTTTCCACCGAACGCGCCCTCCGCCTGGCCCGCGAAACCTTCGACATCGAGGCCGCCGCGCTGGCAGGCCTGGCGGCCCGTGTGGGCGACGCGTTCGCCGAAGCGGTGCGCCGCATCCTGGACACCTCGGGGCGCGTGGTGGTCATGGGCATGGGCAAGAGCGGGCACGTGGGCCGCAAGATCGCGGCCACCCTGGCATCCACGGGCACCCCGGCGTTTTTCGTCCATCCGGCCGAGGCCGCCCATGGCGACCTCGGCATGGTGACATCCGGCGATCTGGTGCTGGCCATCTCCAACAGCGGCGAGAGCGGCGAACTCACCGTGCTGCTGCCCGTGCTCAAGCGCCTGGGCATTCCGCTGGTGGCCATGACGGGGGGCCTGCACTCCACGCTGGCCCGCCATGCCGATCTGGTGCTCGATTGCAGCGTCGATCGCGAAGCCTGCCCCCTCAACCTTGCGCCGACGGCCAGCACCACCGCCCAGCTGGCCATGGGCGATGCACTGGCCGTGGCCCTGCTGGATGCGCGGGGTTTCCGGTCCGAAGACTTCGCACGGTCCCATCCCGGAGGAGCGCTGGGCCGCAAGCTGCTCACCCATGTGAGCGATGTGATGCGCTCGGGCGATGAAGTCCCGCACGTATTGCCGGAGGCTTCCTTCAGCGAACTGATGCGGGAGATGAGCGCCAAGCGGCTGGGCACGTCGGCGATCGCGGATGCGCACGGCAAGGTGCTCGGCATCTTCACCGATGGCGATCTGCGCCGCCGCATCGAAGCGGGCGCCGACTTGCGCAGCGTCACGGCCCGCGACGTCATGCAGCCGGGCCCGAGGACCATCGCGCCCGATGCGCTGGCGGTGGATGCCGCCGAGATGATGGAGCGGCATGCCATCACCAGCGTGCTCGTCACCGCTGCCAATGGCGCGCTGGTGGGTGTCGTCCACATCGGCGACCTCATGCGGGCGAAGGTCATCTGATGCCACATCTGAACATCGCCATGCCTGCATCGACTTCTCCGGTTCCGGATACGCTGCCTGCTCTGCGGCCGGCATTGCAGTTCGATCCTGCCCTGCTGCTGCGTGCGCAGGATGTCCGGGTCGCTTTCTTCGACGTCGATGGCGTGCTGACCGACGGCGGGCTCTACATCGGCGAGGCTGGCGAAACGCTCAAGCGGTTCCATACGCTCGACGGGCACGGCATCAAGCTTCTGCAGAGAGCGGGCATCGTGCCGGCCGTGGTGACCGGGCGCGACGCGCCTGCGCTGCGCCTGCGCCTGCAGGCCCTGGGCGTGGTCCACGCGCGGTTCGGCACCGAAAACAAGCGCCCGGCAGCCGAAGCCATCCTGGCGGAACTGGGACTCGGCTGGCACCAGGCGGCCGCGATCGGCGATGACTGGCCCGATCTGCCGGTCATGCGGCGCTGCGCCTTCGCCTGCGCGCCTTTGCAGGCCCATGCGGAAGCTCGGGCCGTCGCCCACTACACCACTTCGGCCCCTGGCGGCGGCGGTGCGGCCCGCGAGTTCTGCGACCTGTTGCTGGTGGCCAGTGGCCGCTATGCGGCGCTGCTGGAGGCCCACGCCGCATGATCGGCCGCGTTCGCAGGGTATGGGACCGGCTTTCCCTGTATCTGCCGGTGGTGCTCATGGGCGTCATGGCCTTGGGCACCTGGTGGCTGGTGCGCAACGCGCCGAAGCCGGCGCGGCCCGCCCAGGTGGCGGCTCCCACGCATGAGCCCGACTATTTCATGCGCGATTTCTCGGTCAAGAGTTTCGATGCAACGGGGCGGCTTCAGAGCGAAGTGCGCGGCAAGGTCGCTCGGCACTACCCCGATAACGACACGCTGGAAATCGACAACGCGCACATGCGTTCGGTGGGGCCGGACGGCCGCATCACCGTGGCCACCGGCAACCGGGCGCTCACCAACGCCGATGGCTCGGAAGTCCAGCTTTTCGGCAATGCCGTCGTCACGCGGGAGCCTTTGAACCGGCCCGGCCATGAGCCCATGCCCCAGTTGCAGTTCCGTGGCGAATTCCTCCATGCCTGGCTCAACAGCGAGCGTGTCCGCTCGAACCAGCCGGTCACGCTGACCCGGGGCGCGGACCAGTTCACCGCCGAGAGCATGGAGTACGACAACCTGGAGCAGATCATGCAATTGCGCGGCCGGGTGCGCGGCATGCTGATGCCGCCGTCCCGCTGACCTGGGCCTGCACCCGCCGAACCGAACCGCTCCATCGTCATGGGAGACCTGCAATGAGCCCTCGCCCCCTGGTTTTCATCACCGGTGCATCCAGCGGCATCGGACAGGCGTTGGCGCTCCGCTACCACCAGGCGGGCTACCGTTTGGCCCTGGTGGCACGGCGCGCAGCGGAAATCCAGGCCTGGGCGGATGCCAGCGGCCTGGGTACCCACGATTTTCGGATCTACCGCGCCGACGTGGCGCAACCCGACAGCATCATCGCGGCGGGCGGGGAGTGCATGGCCGAGCAAGGACTGCCTGACGTGGTGATCGCGAATGCCGGCATCAGCGTCGGCATGGACACGGCGGAGCGGGAAGACCTCGATGTCATGGCCCGGACCTTCGCCACCAACAACCTCGGCATGGCGGCGACGTTCCATCCGTTCGTGCCGGGCATGGTCCAACGGGGAAGCGGCACGCTGGTGGGCATCGGAAGCGTGGCCGGCATCCGCGGCCTGCCGGGTCACGGTGCCTATTGCTCCAGCAAGGCGGCTGTCATCAGCTACTGCGAGAGCCTGCGGGGTGAATTGCGGCCCAGTGGTGTGCGGGTGGTCACGCTCTGCCCGGGTTATATCGACACGCCGCTCACGTGCCAGAACCGCTATGCCATGCCGTTCCTCATGCAACCCGCCGATTTTGCCGACAAGGCGTATGCCGCCATCGGCGCAGGAGCCCGGTACCGCGTGATCCCCTGGCAAATGGGCGTGGTCGGCAAGTTGCTGCGCCTGCTGCCCGGCGGCTTGTTCGATCGATTGCTGGCAGGTCGGCCCCGCAAGCATCGGACGGGCGATGCGAATGGCAGGACCGCGGATGCGCCGCGCGGAGACCGGCAGAGCTGAAGAGCCTGAGCGACTCGCAGGCCCGAAAAGGTCTTGCCCGACTCTGCGATGGAGTACCGTATGGCCCTGAAGCAGGCGCTGCCAGAACGTGCGGCACCGTCAAAGCAAAAAGGCCCCGAAGGGCCTTTGGACAGAAAGAAAGAGGGGCTGGGTCTCCTCGCAGAAGCAACCCAGCTGACGCACGCTGCAGGTGCTCAGTAGCCGCCGCCGTTGTTGCCGCCGCCACCGCCGTAACCGCCGCGGCCACCACCGCCGCCGCCATTGCGGGCACCGGAGCCATAGGGGCTGCGGAAGCCGCCGTCACCACGGCCGCCATAGCCACCACCGCCGCCGCCTTCGCGACCGCCGCCGCCATAGCCGCCACCGCCATCACCACGTCCACCGCCGTATCCACCACCGCCGCCGCCACTGCGTCCACCGCCGTAGCCGCCACCACCGCCGCCGCCAAAGCCGCCACCGCTACGGGGAGGGCGGGCTTCCATCGGGCGAGCTTCGTTGACCACGATGCTGCGGCCGCCCAGGGATTGGCCGTTCATGCCGTTGATGGCCGCCTGGGCCTCGGCGTCACTGCCCATCTCGACAAAGCCGAAACCTTTGGAGCGGCCCGTGTCACGCTCCATCATGACTTTCGCGCTGGTCACGGCGCCGAATTCGCCGAAGGCCTGCTCGAGATCGCTGTCGCGCACGGAGTACGGCAGGTTGCCTACGTACAGTTTGTTGCCCATCACGGGACTCCTCAAAAACACATGGAAAAAGCGATGGAGTCCCGAAAACGCAGCCAGTCGGTCATTTAGAGCCCCTATGCGCGAAACTGACGGATCCCCGCAATGCAACGCGAAAAAACATTTTTCGCCGAAGCATTATGGGCCATAAAGAGTTGAAAAGATCAAGCCATCCAAAGCCTCTGATTCGCTCGGGCATGAATAAAAAAAGGACCCGCGAGGGTCCTTTTTTGTATCTGTTGGCAACCGCGCTGGGCGGTAACCCATCAGTAGTTGCGGCCGCCGCCGTAGCCACCGCCATTGCCGCCGCCGAAGCCGCCGCTGCGGCCACCGCCGCCGTAGCCACCGCCACCATTGCCGCCGCCGAAGCCGCCGCTACGGGGAGGGCGGGCTTCCATCGGGCGAGCCTCGTTCACGACGAGATCACGGCCACCGAAGTTCTGGCCGTGCGCGCCTTGGATGGCGGCTTGTGCTTCGGCATCGCTGCCCATTTCGACGAAGCCGAAACCCTTGGAGCGGCCGGTGTCACGTTCCATCATGACCTTGGCGCTGGAGACGGAGCCGTATTGGCTGAACGTCTGTTGCAGGTCGTCGTCACGGAAGGAATAGGGCAGGTTGCCCACGTAGAGTTTGTTGCCCATGAAGGACTCCTAAAAAAAACAAGAAAACGCGATGGAGCCCGACGCAACCAGCAAACCTGTGACGATTTCAGAGACGCGAAACCGACCAATCACCGCAATTTGCATCCCTGCAAGCAGAAACGCCGAACCATTATCAACCAACTATTCCGGAGTGCAGGATGAAAATTGGCGCGGTTGCAACGTTCGAGGGGGGTATTTACCCGGGTTTTGCGTGGCGTGGGCGGTTTTTGCCGACCGATGGGCGGCTCCGGGCTCGCACTACAATCGCGACAGTCTTTGGGGAGTAGCCCGCCCGGCGCCATGTTTCGCACGGGGGCATGCGTCAACAAACTTGGGCCGTTCCGGCCTATGGCGCATGCGGTTCCACCGAACTGGGCGAGACCATTGACTGCGTACCGATCCAATGGCCGGAGTCGGGGCGCAGTCAATGCTGTCTGCTCATATATCCGGCCGGATACCCCACGCCATGGAAGCCTTTCTCGTTTCTACGTCCATCGTCGCGCTCGCCGAGATGGGCGACAAGACCCAACTCCTGTCCCTCGTCCTCGCGGCCCGTTTCCGCAAGCCCTGGCCCATCGTGCTCGGCATTCTCGTGGCGACCACCGCCAACCATGCCCTGGCGGGTGCGGTGGGCGCCTGGGTGACCACCGTCATCGGCCCGCAGATGCTGCGGTGGATCCTGGGTTTGTCGTTCATCGCCATGGCCGCGTGGATGCTGATTCCCGACAAGCTGGATGAAGACGAGGCCGGTGGGCCGCCGCGCTTCGGCGTGTTCGGCACCACGCTGGTGGCGTTCTTCTTGGCCGAGATGGGCGACAAGACCCAGGTGGCGACGGTGATGCTGGCTGCGCAGTACAACGCCTATGCATGGGTGGTGGCGGGCACCACGCTCGGGATGATGCTGGCCAACGCGCCGGTCGTCTGGCTGGGCGAGCGCATCACGCGGCGTGTGCCGATCCGCGCGGTGCACGTGGTGTCGGCGGTCATTTTCCTGGTGCTGGGGCTGATCGCGCTGTTCGCTCCTGCGGCCGGTCCTTTGGCATAATTGCCGCTCACGCGCCGATTTGCCAAAGCTTGCGGGCGCTTTATAAATCCAGCTAAAGACCCGACCGATGGTGCACAGCGACGACCCGGCCTCGTTTTTAGCGATGCCGGGTTTTTCTTTCCATGTCGTTCATCGCCACACCGCAATCCATGCATTTCGCGGAGCCGCTGCCCCTGCTGGGGGGCGCATCGATCCGCGACTACACGCTGGCCTACGAAACCTACGGAACCCTGAACGCCGACCGCTCCAACGCGGTGCTGGTGTGCCATGCGCTCAACGCGTCGCACCACGTGGCGGGCGTCTACGAAGGCCAGCCGCGCAGCGAGGGCTGGTGGGACAACATGATCGGCCCGGGCAAGCCGGTGGACACGGACCGGTTCTTCGTGATCGGCATCAACAACCTGGGCTCCTGCTTCGGGTCGACGGGGCCGATGCATCCGCACCCCGATACCGGCGAAATCTACGGCGCCGATTTTCCCGTGGTGACCGTGGAGGACTGGGTGACCGCCCAGGCGCGCCTGCTGGACCGGCTGGGCGTGCAGCAGCTCGCCGCCGTGCTGGGCGGCAGCCTCGGCGGCATGCAGGCGCTGTCGTGGTCGCTGCAGTACCCGGAGCGCATGCGCCATGCGGTGGTGGTGGCGAGCGCCCCCAACCTCACGGCCGAGAACATCGCGTTCAACGAGGTGGCGCGCCGCGCGATCGTGACCGACCCGGATTTCCATGGCGGCCATTTCTACCGCTACGGCACGGTGCCCAAGCGGGGCCTGCGCATCGCCCGGATGATCGGCCACATCACGTACCTGTCCGATGACGTGATGAACGAGAAATTCGGCCGCCAGCTGCGCGAGGGGCTCGCGCCCAAGTACAGCACGCAGGACATCGAGTTCCAGATCGAGAGCTACCTGCGCTACCAGGGCGACAAGTTCAGCGACTACTTCGACGCCAACACCTACCTGCACATCACCCGTGCGCTCGACTATTTCGATCCGGCGCTGGCCTACGGAGGCAACCTCACGTTGGCGCTGGCGCGCGCCAGCGCGAAATTCCTGCTCGTGAGCTTCACGACCGACTGGCGCTTTTCCCCGGCGCGCAGCCGGGAGATCGTGAAGGCGCTGCTCGACAACCGGCGCAGCGTGAGCTACGCGGAGATCGACGCGCCGCACGGCCACGACGCCTTCCTGCTGGACGACGCGCGCTACCTGGGCGTGATGCGCTCTTATTTCGAAGGCATTGCCAAGGAGTCCGCCGCATGAGCGATCCATCCACCATGCATGCGATCGCACGCCTCGTGCCCCACGGCGCCCGCGTGCTCGACCTCGGCTGCGGCGACGGGGCGCTGCTCGCGATGCTGCAGCGCGAGCGCGGCTGCACCGGCTACGGCGTGGAGATTGCCGACGAGAACGTGCTGGCCTGCGTGCGCCGCGGCGTGAACGTGGTGCAGCTCAACCTCGACGAAGGGCTGGCCATGTTCAACGACAACTCGTTCGACGTGGTGCTGCAGATCGACACGCTGCAGCACCTGCGCAATGCCGAGGTGATGCTGCGCGAGACGGCGCGCGTCGGCCGCGCGGGCATCGTCGCGTTCCCCAATTTCGCGCACTGGCCCAACCGCCTGTCCGTGCTGCGCGGGCGCATGCCGGTCACGCGGCGCCTGCCCTACCAGTGGTACGACACGCCCAACATCCGTGTGGGCACGTTCAAGGATTTCGAGGTGCTCGCGCACAAGAACAACCTGCGGGTGCTCGATGCCTTCGGGCTGCAGGGCGGCCGCGAGGTGCGCGTGCTGCCCAATGCGATGGCGGGAACGGCCGTGTTCCATTTCGAACACGACTGAGCAGTCCGGCCGGCCTTCCCCGCGCGGCGGCCTGGCCTGGCAGGCGCAGGGGTGGCTGACAGTACCGGGCTCTTCGTTTATTCTCCGGCGCCCCGCGCGCCCCAGGATTTCCCTGCCCGATCCGCTTTCCGCCATGCCCCAGTTCACGCTGCACTTGCCGACCATGCTGGTGATGACCGTCGTGGGCTCCCTGGTGATGGCGGCCGGGTTGCTGCTGGTGGGCGTGCAGCGGCGGCGCGAGGGCCTCGGCCTGTGGGCGGCGGCACTGTTGATGCAGTCGCTGGCGTATGTGCTGCTCGCGCTGCGCGGGCGGGTGCCGGACGCGGTGTCCATCGTGGCGGCGAACGGCCTGCTGGCCGGCGTGTTCGCCAGTCTGCTCGCGGCCCTCTACCAATACCTGCGCCGCCCGATGCCGTGGCTGCAGATCGTGCTGCCGGTGCTGCTCACGCTGGCGCTGTTCATCGCGTTCCGCGAGGACTACACCGCGCGGCTGGTGCTGGCGGGTGTCATCTATCCGCTGCAACTCGGCCTGGTGCTGTGGACGCTGGGCCGGCATCCCTCGGAGGGGTACGGCGCCCGGCTCGTGGCCGCGGGCATCTGGCTGCAGGGGGCGATGCTGGTGGCCCGCGCGCTGGCCGCCGCCACCGGGCACATGCCCACGGGCGGGCTGCTGGAGGCGAGTTTCTGGCAGCACGCGACCTTCCTCACGACGTTCGTCACGGTGCAGGCATCGTCCTTCGGGTTCATCTTCATGGCGCGCGACCGCGCCGACGCCATCAACCGCCGCATGGCCGCGCGCGATCCGCTCACCGGCGTGCCCAACCGCCGAGCGACCATCGCCGCGCTGGACCGCGATGTGGGCCGCGCCATCCGCTCGCGGGAGCCGCTGTCGCTCATGATGGTGGACATCGACCACTTCAAGCGCGTCAACGACGGGCTGGGCCACCTCGTGGGCGACCAGGTGCTGCGCGGCGTGGTGGACGTGATGGGCACGCGCATCCGCGCGCAGGACATGATCGGGCGCTACGGCGGCGAGGAGTTCCTCGTGCTGCTGCCCGACACCCCGCTGGCGGGGGCGCAGCGGCTGGCGGCCGACCT
The DNA here is from genome assembly GCF_900112675.1 of Paracidovorax konjaci. Lineage (GTDB taxonomy): Bacteria > Pseudomonadota > Gammaproteobacteria > Burkholderiales > Burkholderiaceae_C > Paracidovorax > Paracidovorax konjaci. The sequence continues at coordinate 31,051 of NZ_FOMQ01000013.1, forward strand.
TTGCCGCAGTGTGGAAAAAGCCCGCTTCGACACCTCCGCGGGGCCCGTGCAGGTTACGCTGAGCATCGGCGTGTTCGGCGGCCGGCTGGAGCCCGGCGACGGCTGGGACATGCTGATCGCCGCGGCCGACCGGGCGATGTACGACGCCAAGCACGGTGGCCGCAACCGTGTCGTCGTGGCGGACGCTCCGCTGCGGCTGCTTCCCCACGGCGCGGGCCTCCGGGACGGTCCCGAGACCCTCGCGCCCGGCGGCCCCTGAAACGCCCGCCCCCCGCGTTTTGCGGCTGCGGCACCGCGCCATCTTCCGAGGAACACCATGAACGCCCCCATCGCCCCGCACCTCCTCCAACCGGCCGAAGCGCTGGACCACGTCAGCCGCCAGTGGGACGGCGACATCGTGCGCCAGCTCACCGACTACATCGCCATCCCCGCCAAATCGCCCGGTTTCGCGCCCGACTGGGAGCAGCTCGGCCTGCTCGACACGGTGCTGCGCAATGCCGCCGCGTGGGTGGAAGCGCAGCGCGTGGAGGGCCTGCGGCTGGAGGTCATCCGCCAGCCGGGCCGCACGCCGGTGCTGTTCTTCGAGGTGGAGGCCACGCGGCCGCGTTCGGACCAGACCGTGCTCATGTACGGCCACCTCGACAAGCAGCCCGAGTTCGACGGCTGGCGCAAGGATCTGGGCCCGTGGACGCCCAAGTACGAGGACGGCAAGCTCTACGGCCGCGGCGGCGCGGACGACGGCTATGCGGTCTACGCCAGCATCGCCGCCGTGCAGGAGATCAAGCGGCAGGGCGTGCCGCACCCGCGCATCGTGGGCCTGATCGAGACCTGCGAGGAAAGCGGCTCGCGCGACCTGCTGCCCTATATCGATCTGCTGCGCCCGCGCCTGGGCAACGTGGAGCTGGTGATCTGCCTGGATTCCGGCGCCGGCAACTATGACCAGCTCTGGCTCACCACCAGCCTGCGCGGCATGGTGAGCGGCACGCTCAAGGTGCAGATCCTCACCGAGGGCGTGCATTCGGGCGATGCCTCGGGCCTCGTGCCCTCGTCGTTCCGCATCATGCGGCAGGTGCTCGACCGGCTGGAGGATTCCGCCAGCGGCCGCCTGCTGCCGGCGAGCTTCCACTGCGAGGTACCGCCCGACCGCCTCGCGCAGGCGCGCGCCACGGCCGCGATCCTGGGCGACGAGGTGATGCGGCGCTTTCCCTGGGCGCACTACGACTGCGGCGGCTCCACCGCCTTTGCGCTGCCCACCACCGACGACCCGGTGCAGGCGCTCATCAACCGCACCTGGACGCCCACGCTCAGCGTGACGGGCGCCGAGGGGCTGCCGGCCCTGCAGGACGCGGGCAACGTGCTGCGCCCCTACACCGCCTTCAAGCTCAGCCTGCGCCTGCCCCCCGTGGTGGACGCCGCCGAGAGCGTGCAGACGCTCAAAGCGCTGCTGGAGGACAACGCGCCCTACCAGGCCCGCGTGACCTTCGAGCCCGGCAGCGCGGCCAGCGGCTGGAACGCACCGGCCATCACGCCGTGGTTCGAGACCGCGCTCAACGCCGCGAGCCAGGCGCATTTCGGCGCCCCCTGCGGCTACATCGGGCAGGGCGGCACCATCCCGCTCATGAACATGCTGAGCCAGGGTTTCCCCACGGCGCAGATGATGGTCTGCGGCGTGCTCGGCCCCAAGAGCAACGCCCATGGCCCGAACGAGTTCCTGCACGTGCCCTACGCCAAGAAGCTGACCGCCGCCGTGGCCCAGGTGGTCACGAGCCTGCCCGAGCCCGCTGCCGGAGGGTAGAACGCCGGGTTGGAGCCAAAGGGGCTCCATGCCGCCGTATCCATTGAATAGTTTGCTATATATTTAATAGCAAAATGGACGTGCTTCTCAGGCGGCCTGCGTGCGCCGCTGCCGCAGCGCCAGCCACAGCAGCCCCGCGCCCGTGAGGGCGATGGGCACGATGGAGCCGTAGTTCAGCAGCTTCCAGCCCTGGGTGGTGACCAGCGCCCCGGACGCGAACGACGTGAGCGCCATGGTGGCGAACACGCCGAAGTTGATCGCCGCCTGGGCGCGGTCCTTCTCCTCAGGCCGCCAGGCGCGCATCGCCAGCGCGGTGCTGCCCGTGAAGAGGAAATTCCAGCCCACGCCCAGCAGGAACAGCGCCCCCACGAAGTGCTGCAGCTCCACCCCGGCGAGCGCGATCGCCACGCAGGCGGCATTCAGCGCCACCCCGGCGCCCATCACGCGCAGCACGCCGAAGCGCCGGATCAGGTGGCCCGTGAAGAAGCCCGGCGCGAACATGCCGATCACGTGCCACTCCAGAACGAAGGCGGCGTCGCTGAACGTGTGGCCGCAGACCTGCATGGCGAGCGGCGTGGCGGCCATGAGCAGGTTCATAACCCCGTAGCCCAGCGCCGCGGCCAGCATCGCGACGGCGAACACCGGGTCGCGCACCAGCCCCGCCACCGACCGGCCCGCCGCGGCGCCGGCTGCGGCCGCGTGGGGCGGCGCCGGCGGGAACCGCACGAAGGCCATGCAGCCCATCGACACCAGCGCCACGCCGACCAGCGCCAGGTACGCCCCCACGAAGGGCACGCCCAGCAGGTCGCGCGTGTGGTTGGCGAGGTTGGGCCCGGCCACGGCGCCCAGCAGCCCGCCCGCCATCACGAGCGACATGGCCGTGTCGCGCTGCGGTGCGGGCGCGATCTCGGCGGCCGCGAAGCGGTAGAGCTGCCCGTTGGCGCTGTAGTAGCCCGCGACCACCGTGGCCGCGCACAGCAGCCAGAAGGCGTGCGACCACACGGCCAGCGCGCACAGCAGCGCCGACACCGCCGCCACGGCCAGCCCGAGCTGGAACGACGCCTGCCGGCCCCAGCGCCGCTGCGCGCGCGCCACGAGCCCCGTGGACAGCGCCCCGCCCACCACGTAGCCCATCACGGGCAGCGTGGCCATCCAGCCGCGCGGCGCGAGCTGCAGGCCCACCAGCCCGTTGATGGCGATGAAGACGACGTTGTTGGTGAGGAACAGGCCCTGGCACAGCGCCAGCAGGCCGAGAGGCACGCGGTGGGAGGTCATGCGCCGATCTTGCCTGCTGCCACTGTGTCAAGGTCAAGCGGGGCGGGCATCAGCGCGCGGCGGGCTCGCCCGGCGCCTTCAGCCGGCCTTCGGTCCGGTTGCGGCCGCCTTCCTTGGCGGCGTAGAGCGCCTGGTCGGCGCGCTCCAGGGTGTCTTCGATCTTCTCGCCGGGAATGTGCAGCGTGAAGCCGATGGAGACGGTGACGCGCAGCGGCGCCGGTGGGGCCGCGGAGGAGGCGTTGCGCGGGGCGTCCGGTGCCTGCGCCGCGACCTGCAGCCGCGCCACCGCCTCGCGCAGGCGCTCCAGCAGCGCGCGCGCCGCCTCGGGCGGGGTGTTGCAGAGCATCAGCACGAACTCTTCGCCGCCCCAGCGCGAGAGCACGTCGGCCTCGCGCACGCACTGGCGGGCGGCCTGGGCGAAGGCGCGCAGCACGCGGTCGCCGGCCGCATGGCCGTGGGTGTCGTTGACGGCCTTGAAGTGGTCCAGGTCCAGCAGGGCGATCGTGAGCTGGTGGCCCGAGCGCGCCACCCGCCGCTGCTCCAGCCGCATCAGCTCCAGCATGTGCCGCCGGTTGAGCAGGCCCGTCAGCTCGTCGTGCGTGGCCAGTTCGCGGATGTGGTCCAGTGCGCGCGCCAGCTCGTGCTTCTGCCGCCGCAGCAGCTCGCGCGTGGCCTGCAGCCGCGTGGTGAGGAAGGTGCTGCCCAGCAGCACCACCGCGGTCATGATCCCGTAGGCGGCCGAGAGCGCGGGCGAATGGCCGGGCTCCCCGCGCAGCTCCACCGCCATGATGGCGATGCCGAAAGCGGCCAGGGCGTAGAGCATCACGCCGAGCATCTGCCGCGTGGACAGCCCGAACATGCCGAACATCAGGATCACCGCCAGGATCGGCAGCGCGATGCCGCGTGCCTGCCCGCCGATCGAGTACGCCACCGCGTTGCAGGCGATGGCATAGACGATCTGCGCCAGCGTGAGGGAAGGGTCGGCCCAGCGCTGCGACACGCCGCTGCGGATGAGCCCGTACACCAGCAACAGGCCGCCGGCCGACATCACGGTCCAGATCCGCACGGGACCCGCCGCGGCCAGCCCCGCCGCGACCGCGATGTGCATCGCGGCCATGCAGCAGGCCATCAGCAGTGCCGCCAGGCCGGCCATGGACAGGCGCGTGCGCTGGCGCCGGTCGGTCGTGAGGATGGCGTCGAGCAGGCGCGATCCAGCGGTCTTGCCGCCGGGTTTCGCGGACCGTCCTCGTGGCGGGGACGCTGGCGGCAATGGCACCGTGGGTACTCCTTCGGGGCGCGGGGGCGCCGCCACGGTTTTACTCCAGGCTCCCGCGTGGGGACACTGGCCGGACTGCGCCCGAGGCTGGGAAAAACCCTAGGGCCGCAGGAGCGCGCCGCTACCCCTCCATCGGCGCCAGTTGCGGCACGCCGCGCCGCTTGGCCACGGCGATGGGCGGCGCCCAGCGCGAGCCCTGGGGTTTCTTGCTGGTCACGAGGGTGATCTCGGCTGGCTCGAACACCTCCAGGTTGTGGGTGATGGGCGTGGTCAGCACGTACTGCGCCTGGGTGGAGCGCAGGAAGTGCCCCACGAGCTGGATGTTGCGCACGTCCAGGTGGGCGAAGGGCTCGTCGATGAAGACGAAGCCGCCCGAGCCGCTTTCCTCGTCCTTGAGCAGGCCCACGAGCAGGATCAGCGACTTGATGACCTGCTGGCCGCCCGAGGCCTCGCCGTCGTTCATGCCGATGCTGCCCTTGCCGTCGAAGGCGAAGTGCACCTTGAGGCCGGCCTGCGCGAGCACGGTGTCGTCGTTCTCCAGGAGCGGCAGGTCGGCCGCGACCTCGACGCCCGCGAGCGCGCCCAGCTCCTGGATGTTCTTGCGGTAGCGGCGCACGGTGCTGCGCAGCACCTCGATGTAGCTCTCGCGCGCGTTGTGCACGGCCGTGCCGGCCTGGGCATTCTTGACCTGGTGGTCCGAGAGGCTCAGGGCCTGCTCGCGCACGGTGGCCTCCATGCGGCGGAAGCGCTCTTCCACGGTGGCGTCCTGCTCCCAGGTGCCCTGGTCGAGCTCCTGCTCCACGGCCTGCAGGCGCAGCTTGGCCTGGGTGTCGTTGACGTAGTCGTCCTCCAGCGCGCGCAGCGCGGCCGCGGCCGTCCAGCGGGCGGGGAACTGCCGGCGCCGGGCCTGGCTGCGGCGCGCGGCCTCGAGGTGGCCGCGGCGGCGGGCCGTCCATTCCTGCGCGGCGCGGTCGGTGTCGCCGCGCGCGCGCTTGAGCTGCTGCTCCAGGCGCTGGTGCTCGTCGGTGAAGGCGCGGTGGCGGTCGTGGGCGCGCGTGGCCTCGGTGTCCAGGCGCTGCCAGCGCTGCGCGGCCGCGATGCGCGCCTGCCTGCCCGCCGGCAGTTCCTCGCGGGCCTGGGCGAACTCGTCGCTGCGGCGCGCGAGTTCTTCCGAGGCGCTGTGGCCTTCGAGCGCGCGGCGCGTGTCGGTGACCTGGCGCTTCAGGGCCATCAGCCGGTCGAGCACGGGCGCGAGCTGCGCGTCGATCTGCGCCAGATCGCGCTCGGCGGCGTTGCGGCGCGCATGCACGGCCGCGGCGCCGAACTGGTGGTCGCGCGGTTCCACCCACATCGAGCGGGCGCCGCGTCCGTCGTGCATGTAGGCCTGCGGCGTGATCCAGGTGCCGCCCACGCGCTTGCCCTCGCGCGGATCGGCCACGCAGCGCAGTTGCTGGAGCTGCTGCACCAGCCAGCGCGGCACCGGCGCGGTGAAGCGCACGTGGGCCAGCAGCGTGCCGGGTTCGCCGCGCAGCGGCTTTTCGCCGGGGCCGACGAGGTAGTGGCGGTAGCGCTCGCGCTCGCCGATGTCGTAGGCCTCGGCGAGGTCGCTGTCCTTGTCGAGCAGCACCACCCAGCGGTGCCCGCGCAGCACGCCTTCGATGGCCGCGCGCCAGGTTTCGTCGGCCACCTCGACCACTTCGGCCACGAACTGGTGGCCGATGCCCTGGGCCACGAGGCGCTTGCGGAACTGCAGCACCTCGGGCGGCAGCGGCGGCAGCGGCTGGCCTTCGAGCGCCTTGAGCGATTCCTGCGCGATGCGGCGGCGCTGCTGCAGCGCCGAGCGCTCGTCCTGCGCCTCGGATTCCTGCGCCTGCAGCTGGCGCAGGTGCGCCTGCAGTTCGTCGGCGTTGCTGCCCTTGTCCACCAGCGCGAGCAGTTCGGCCTCGCGCTTGGCCAGCTGCTCCAGCGGGGCTTCGTGGCGCGTGGCGCCGTCGAGCGCGGTGCGTGCCTCGTCGCGCTCGGCGCGCAGGCGTTCGGCGTCGGACTGCGCGAGCGTGCTCTCCTGCAGCAGCGTGAGCAGGCGCTTGTTCTGCGCGGCCTGCTCGGCCAGGGCCGTGCGGTGCTGGGTCTTCTGGCGGCGCAGTTCGCGCGCCTGCTTCACGAGCCCTTCGCGCTCGCCGTGCCAGGCCAGCACCGGCAGCACCTCGGTGGCGAGGCGCTCGCGCTCGGAGAGCTTGAGCTGCCACGTCTTGTAGCTCGCCACGCGGTTCTGCAGTTCGGAGAGCTGGGTGCGGCTGTGGTCGAGTTCGCGCTCGGCCTGCACCATCTCGCGCGCGAGCTGATGCTGGTGCTCGCGCGCCTGGTCGTAGGCGTCGAGCACCTGCTGGTCGCCGAACACGTCGAACACCAGGCGCAGGAGTTCGCGCGGGCTGAATTCGCAGAGCCGGTCGGTCTGGCCCTGTTCCAGCGAGAGCACGCGCGCGATGGCGGCCGAGAGCCCGGCTGCGCCGAGCACGCGGCTCCAGGCCTCGACGCCCATGAAACCGAGGTCCTTCTCGGGCGTGTCGCGCAGCTGCTCGATGGAGACGTCGCCGTCCAGCAGGCAGTAGCGGCGCTGCCAGTCGCCGCCGTTCTTGTCGATGCGGCAGGCGAGGGTCACCTGGTCGGAGTAGAGCAGCCGGCGCGCGAACGGGCGGCTGGAGGTCTGGCGGCCCTGCGGGCGGTTGTCCACCACGGCGCGCAGCCAGGCGGTCTGCGCGCCCGCATGGCGGGCGTAGGTGCGGTAGTCGCGCGGGGCCGAGCAGCGCAGGCCCAGCAGCGTGCGCATGGCGTCCAGCAGCGTGGTCTTGCCCGAGCCGTTGGGGCCGGCGATGGTGATGATGGACGCGTCCAGCGGCAGCGCGACGCGCTGGCAGTAGTCCCAGTGGACGAGTTCGAGGGTTTGCAGATGGAACATGGGTCAGGCGGGCTCGGACTCGGGGGAGGGCGGCGGGGGCGCTGCGGCGTCCGCGGCCGGTGCGGCGGCGCGCTCGCGCGCGAGCACGTCGGCCAGCGCGCCGTCGAGGATGCGCGGGGCCAGCACGTCGTAGTCGAGCAGCACATCGAGCAGCGGGCCCTCGGCGATCTCGTCCTGCCGGCGCACGATGAAGCCGTGGCGCTCCAGCAGCTTGAGGTTGGCATCCAGCCGCAGCTTCTTGCCGAGCTGGTTGCCGTAGTCCTCCAACAAAGTCTTGTACGACAGCACGGGGCTGGCGAGCCGCGCGGAGGGCAGCGGCTTGGCGCCGGGGAAGAAGTCGTTCTGGCCGTCGCCCTCGGCCTCGGTGCGGCTCGTCTGGCGCTCGCGCTTGGGCAAAACGATGAGCGCCCACAGCACCACCAGCAGGGCCTGCGCGTCGCGCGGCAGGTCGAGGTTGTTGTTGGCGTTGAGCGCGCCTTCGCCCATCACGGCGTTCTGCGCGGGCGGCAGCAGGGCCACGCTCACGTGGTCCGCATAGATGCTGTCCACGAAGCGCAGGCCGGCCTGCGCGAGGCGCTGCTCGACCTGGGCGAACAGTTCGGCATCGACCAGCGCGCGCTTGACGCGCGGGTGGCTGCGCGGCAGCCAGCGGCGCGTGAGGAGTTCTGCGATCAGCAGGGCGGCGTCGTCCATGGGCAGCGGTCCATCCGGGAAAAGAAACGGGAAGAAAGAAAAGGCACGGAAAGCAGGGCAGCGGCGGCGGGCGGGTTCAAGGGGCGGGCTCGGCTGGCGCGTGCGCTGGCGCCGGAGCGTCCGCGGGCCAGTCGGCCGGCACCACGTGCCCGCAGCTCATGAGTTCCACCTGCGCATGGTCCAGCGCCTGCGTGGCCGCCTCCCACTGCACGCGCCACGGCTGCCGCGCGAGCGCGCCCGTGGCGCCCGGCAGCACGCCGGCCTGCGGGTCGCCGAGCAGCGGCAAGAGCTGGGCCTTGTAGGCCACCTGGGCATAGCGCGCGGACGCCGGCACGGCGCCCAGCAGCGCCTCGGCCACGTCGCGCGGAGCGGCCTGGCCGCCCTGCGCCCAGGCGGACAGCAGATCGGCCAGATCGCCCAGCTCGCGGGGCAGGGCCACGGCGGAGAGCGTGCCCACGGGCGCTTCCTGCGCGCCGGGCAGGTCCTCGGCGGGCCCCTGCGTGGGGCGGTCGCGCTCGAACTCGGCCTCGGTCACGTCCAGCAGTTCGTGCGGCGCGAGCGCGCACATCCCCACGGGCATGGCGATCGCGCCCTCCGCCAGTGCGCCGGGCTGGCGCAGCGTCTGCAGCCAGCGCTTCACGTCGGTGCTGGTGATGCCGGTGGTGCCGAGCGTCACGCGCTGGCGGTCCACCTGCTGCAGCGCGCGGTTGAACTGGCTCGCCATGGCGAGCAGGCGCGACTGGGCCTGGCCCAGGGCGCGTGCCGCGCGCTCCATGGCGATGTGGCCGTGCGCGTGGCCGATGATGGCCGTGATGGCATCCGAGGCGCGGTCGATGAGCTGCGCCGCGCGGTCGTAGCGCTGGCGCGCCGCGCGCAGCCGGAATTCGGAGCCGCTCGCGATGGCATCGGCGAATTCGCCGTGCAGCCGCGTGAGCTGCGCCTGCAGCATCTGCAATTGGCCGGGATCGAGCGCGCCCAGCTGGTTGGCGCCCACCACCTGCCCGAGCAGCGCGGCCAGCTCGCCGCCTTCGGTGTCCTGCACGGCCGCATCGCTGTTGGCCAGCGGCGCGAGCAGCCCGGCCACGCGCTGCGCGAGCGGCGGCAGTGCATAGGCGCGCAGGCTGTCGTCCCAGACCAGCAGGCCCACGTCGCGGAAGCGCTTGAGCACCGTGTCCAGCGCCTCGGGGCGCAGCGCGTGGAACAGCTCGTCGATGCGCTCGCGCGAGAGCTGCGCCTCGCCCTGGCGCGCGAGCTGCAGGAACGCCCAGAGGCGCAGCTGCACGAGCGCCGCCGGGCCGTGGAAGAGCCCGCTCAGCGCCTGCGACAGTTCCTGCTCGCGCGCAATGCGCCAGAGCAGCGGATCGTCGGTGGCGGCATCCGTGTCGCGGAAGAAGTCGAACAGCGCGCCGGCCGATTCGCCCAGGCCCCCGGCCGCGGCCAGGTCGGCATCGGGCGCGTCGCTCCAGGGGGTGTCGGTGCCGGCCGTCGAGGGCCGGGCGAAGGTGTCGGGGGGCGCCGTCATCCGCAGGCCAGCAGCGAGAGCGCCGCCACGGAGGCCGTCTCGGCGCGCAGCACGCGCGCCCCCAGGCTGGCGGGCAGGAAGCCCTGCGCCAGCGCCAGGTCCTCCTCGTGCGGGGCCAGGCCGCCCTCGGGGCCATGCAGCACCTGCACGGCCGGCGAGGCACCGGCGGCATCCAGCAGGGGCCGGCTGCCGTCCCGCAGCGACAGCACGAGCCGCGTGGCGCCGGGCGCAGGGCCCAGGCGCAGCCAGTCGGCGAGGGCGATGGGCGCGCCCACCGGCGGCACGCGGTTGCGCCCGCATTGCTCGCAGGCGGCCGCGGCGATGGCCTGCCAGTGGGCCTGGCGCTTCGCGGCCCGCTCGCCCGCGAGCTTGAGCACGCTGCGCGCCGCCGCCACGGGCTGGATGCCCGCCACGCCGAGTTCGGTGGCTTTTTCGACCAGCCAGTCCATGCGCTCGTTGGCCGGCATGCCCACGACGAGGTGCACGGCGCGGGGCGCTTCGCGCTCCACGGGGTCGTGCGCGCCCACCTCCACGTCCACGTCCGAGCGGCCCATGCGCGCCACGGTGGCCGCATATTCGCCGCCGCGCCCGTCGAACAGCGTGATCGCATCGCCGGGCTGCAGGCGCAGCACCTGCACGTGGCGGGCGGCAGCGGGCGGCAGGGCCAGCGCGGCCCCGCTGGCGAGCGGCTCGGGGCAGTGGAATCGGGGAATGTTCACTATTGCTATGTTTTTGATAGCTGACTATTCAGCAAATACAGCGGCATGGGCACCAAAACCCTTGGAATGGTGCGGCAGGCGCTCAGACGCGGCCGAAGGCGTAGCCCGCCACGGCCTCGGTGCCTTCGATCGCGTCGATCAGCCGCAGCAGCGGCGCGAGTTCGCGGTAGCGCCCTGCCGTGGCGCGCAGGTAGGCGATGAAGCGCGGCGTATCGGCAAGGTAGCGGGGCTTGCCGTCGCGCAGCGTGATCCGCGCGAAGATGCCGGCCACCTTCAGGTGCCGCTGCAGGCCCATCCACTCCACCGCACGGTAGAACTCGCCGAAATCGTCGCCCCAGCCGGACGCGCTGGCGGCGCCGAGAATGCCCGCACGCCGGGCCTTCTCCCAGTAACGCACGGTAATGTCGATGACGAAATCCTCGTCCCAGCTGATGAAGGCATCGCGCAGCAGGCTGGCGATGTCGTAGGTCACGGGGCCGTACACCGCGTCCTGGAAGTCGAGCACGCCCAGGGGCGCATCCGCCGTGCGCGGCACCATGAGGTTGCGCATCATGAAGTCGCGGTGCACGTACACGGAGGGCGCCGAGAGGTTGTTCGCCACGATGGCGTCGAAGGCGCGCGCCAGCGTTGCCTGCTGCGCGTCGGAGAGCTGCACGCCGCGGTGGCGGGCGAGGTACCAGTCGGGGAAGAGGGCCAACTCGCGGCGCAGCAGGGGCTCGTCGTATGCCGGCAGCACGCCGGGGCGCGAGGCCTGCTGCCATTGCAGCAGCACGTCGGTGGCCTGCAGGTACCACGCGTGGGCATCGGCGGGCCGCTCGGGGTCGAGGCGCTCGATCACCGTCTGGGCCCCCAGGTCGGTGAGCAGCATGAAGCCGTGCGCCTCGTCCCACGCCAGGATCTGCGGCACGTTCAGGCCGGCATCGGCCATGAGGCGCTGCACGTGCGCGAACGGGCGGCAATCCTCCTTGTCGGGCGGGGCGTCCATGGCGATGCGGCTCGTGCCGTCCGCGGCGTCGATGCGCAGGTAGCGGCGGAAGCTCGCGTCGGCCGATGCCGGGCGCAGGCTGGCGATCGCCAGGCCGTGCTCGGCTGCCAGGGGCGCGAGCCAGGCTTCGAAGGCGGCACGGCGGGCGGGGTCGGACCACGCAACGGTGGGGGCGCCGGCATCGTCGGCCGGGCAGGGGGGGCGGGGGTGGCTCATGGATAATCCGATTTTACAAACCCGGCCTGCCCGGACCGGGTGGCCTGCGGCGCCGGCCTTTTCTGGCAAGCGCGCCGCCGACCGGTTGAATCCATGGACCCTTCTTCCTTGCCCGATCCTCTCCGACCGACGCATCCCCTCCCGCCTGCCCGCCGCCGCGGCCGTGCCGAACCGCCGATGTTCGAGCGCCGGGCGCTGGCGCGGCTGGCCGCCTGGATGCTGTGCGGCGTGCCGCTGGCGGTTCTTGCACAAAGCGAATCCGAACCCGGTGCGCCGGCCGACGCCGCGCCCGCGCTGCGTTCCAGCCCGCTGCTGCAGGAAAAGATTCCCGAAGACGTCCGCCCCAGGCTGCCGATCTTCGTGCGGGGCGACCGGGTCACTGGCCAGCCCGACATCAACGCCACCGTCGAAGGCAACGCCGAACTGCGGCGCGGCGACACCATCATCCGTGCCGAGCGGCTGGACTACGCGGTGCCCGATGACCTGGCCAAGGCCCGTGGCAACGTGCGCATCAACCGCGCGGGCAACGTGTACGAAGGTTCGGTGCTCGAACTGCAGGTGGACGCGTTCAAGGGGTTCTTCGACGACGCCAACTACCGCTTCCTCATCAATGGCGCGCACGGCGATGCGCGCCGCGTGGACTTCCTCGACCGCGACCGCGCCGTGGTCCACGACGCCACCTACACCACCTGCCAGAAGGACGACGAATCCACCTGGCAGCCGGCCTGGATCGTGCGCGCGCGCTCCATCCGGATCGACAACGCCGAGCAGGTGGGCACGGCCGAGGGCGGCGTGCTCGAATTCCAGGGCGTGCCCATCCTGCCGGTGCCCGGCAGCTTCACGTTTCCGCTTTCCGACAAGCGCAAGTCCGGGCTGCTGCCGCCCACCATCGGCATCGACAGCGTGAGCGGCGCCGAGTATTCGCAGCCCTACTACTGGAACATCGCGCCCAACCGCGACGCCACGATCACGCCCACGGTCATGTCCAAGCGCGGCGTGAACCTGGGCGGCGAGTTCCGCTACCTGGAGCCGACCTACAGCGGCGAGCTGCGCGGCGACTACATGCCCTCGGACCGCCTGCGCGAACGCGACCGCTGGGGCTACGGACTCAAGCACCGCGGCACGATCGACACCGGCATCGGAGGCATCGGCCTGAACGTGGACGTGAGCCGCGTGAGCGACGACAACTACTGGCGCGACTTCACCACGCGCACCAACGGTGGCGTCACCCAGCTCACGCAGCGCCTGCTGCCGGCCGATGCGTCGCTCTTCTGGGGGCGCAACGACATGTCGCTCAGCCTGCGCACCCTCAAGTGGCAGACGCTGCAGGACGTGAACGCACCCATCGTGCCGCCCTACGACCGCATGCCGCAGCTCCACTGGGGCTATACGCCTTCGGTGCTGCCGAACGGCTTCGATGCGAGCGTGGAGGCCGACTACACCAATTTCCATGCCGATCGCGCGCTCACGGGCCAGCCCAACGCGCGCCGCACCTATGCCATGGCACAGGTCAGCCGGCCCTTCCTGGCGCCTGCGGGCTTCATCACGCCGCGCCTGCAGTTCCACGCCACGCAGTACGACTTCGACAGCGCGCTGCCCGCCAACGGCCGCCGCACGGCCACGCGTGCGCTGCCCACGTTCAGCCTGGACAGCGGCCTCGTCTTCGAGCGCGATGCGCGGTACTTCGGCCGCAACTTCGTGCAGACGCTCGAACCCCGGGCGTTCTATACCTACACGCCGTACCGCGACCAGAGCATGATCCCGGTGTACGACACGGCGGCGAACGACTTCAACTTCGCCACCATCTACACCGAGAACGGCTATGGCGGCAACGACCGCATCGCCGACAACAACCTGCTGACGCTGGGCGTGACCACGCGCCTGCTGGACCCCGTGGACGGCGGCGAGGCCGCGCGCTTCGGGATCGCGCAGCGCGTGCGGTTCAGCGACCAGGACGTCGTGCTGCCGGGCGAATCCCCCGTGAGCGAGCGCCTCTCCGACGTGCTGCTGGGCGCGGGCATCAACTGGACGCGCCAGTGGGGCTTCGACTCCACTGTGCAGTACAACCCCAAGACCGGCCGCTCCATCCGCTCCACCGTGGGCGCGCGCTACAACCCGAGCGATTACCGCGTCATCAGCGCGGCCTATCGCCTGCAGCGCGGAACCAGCGAGCAGATCGACGTGGGCTGGCAATGGCCGATCAACGACCTCTGGGGCGACAAGGGCCAGAACCTGGGCCCGGGCCGCGGGCAGGGCCCCGGCCGCTGGTACTCGGTGGGCCGCCTCAACTACAGCCTGCAGGACCGCAAGCTCGTGGACATGGTCGTCGGCTTCGAATACGACAGCTGCTGCTGGATCGGCCGCGTGGTGCTCGAACGCCTGCAGAGCAGCGTGACCACGGCCAATACGCGCCTGCTGTTCCAGATCGAGTTCGTGAGTTTCTCGCGCCTCTCGCTGGGCTCCAATCCGCTCACGACGCTGAAGCAGAACATCCCGCGCTACCAGTACCTGCGCGAGCAGGTCAGCGCGCCGAGCCGCTTCACCAATTACGACTGACCGTCCGTCCGTTCCCGACAACCGCCTCGACATCGACGCTTCCCCATGAACCATCGTGCATTCACCCTGGGCCTGGCGTGCACCGCCTCGGCCATCGTCTTCCTCGCACCGGCCGTGGCCGGCGCACAGGGCCTGCGCACCCCGGGTGGCTCCGGGCTGTCGGCGCCCGCCGCCGCGCCGTCGCTGCGCAGTGCACCCAACATCACGCTGCCGGCCCCCGGGGCCGCGGCGCGGGGCACGCCGTCCACGCGGCAGGCCGACTACATCGTGGCCGTGGTGAACACCGAGCCGCTCACCAACAACGAAGTGCAGGCCCGGCTCTCGCGCGTGGAGCAGCAGCTGGCTGCGCAGGGCGGCGAGCGCCCGTCCCGGCAGGTCCTGGCGCGCGAGGTGATGGAGCGCCTCATCAACGAGAAGATCCAGGTGCAGATGGCCACGGAGAGCGGCATCAAGGTCGATGACTACGCCATTGCCCAGGCCGAGCAGTCCGTGGCGCGCCAGAACAGTGTGAGCATCGACGAGATGCACCGCCGCCTGGCCGCCGATGGCATCAGCCCCGAGCGTTTCCGTGCCGAGCTGCGCAACCAGTTGCTGGTGCAGCGCCTGCGCGAGCGCGACGTGGAAGGGCGTGTGCGCGTGAGCGACATCGAGGTCGACCAGTACATGCGCGAGCAGCAGCAGTCCACCGCGACGGATTTCTCCAAGATCGAACTCAATCTGGGCCACATCCTCATCACCGTTCCGGAAAATGCCACGCCCGACGTGGTCGAGCAGCGCCGCCAGCGTGCGCAGCAGGCCGCCGACAAGGTGCGCGGGGGCGAGGATTTCGGCGAGGTCGCCCGCGAGTTCTCGGACGCCGCGGAGCGCTCCAGCGGCGGCCAGCTAGGCCTGCGCCCTGCCGACCGCTATCCGGAACTGTTCCTGCGCTCCACGCAGCAGTTGCCGGTGGGCGGCATCGCCGGCCCGGTGCGCTCGCCGGCAGGTTTCCACGTGCTCAGGGTGATCGAGCGCTCGCGCGCCGGCATCCCGGTCACGGCCGTGCAGACCCATGCCCGCCACATCCTGCTGCGCGCCGGCCCGCAGGTGAGCGAGTCCGCCTCCGCGGAACGCCTGGCCGAATACCGCCGCCGCATCGAGGCCGGCCAGGCCGATTTCGCCACGCTCGCGCGCGAGCATTCGCAGGACGGCAGCGCCAAGCAGGGCGGCGACCTGGGCTGGGCCGGCCCGGGCCGCTACGTGCCGGAATTCGAGGAAGTGCTGGAAACGCTCAAGCCCGGCGAGATCAGCCAGCCCGTGGCCACGCGCTTCGGTGTGCACCTGATCCAGTTGCTGGAGCGCCGCGAGGCCAAGCTCACGCAGCGCGAGCAACGCGACATGGTCCGCGACACCGTGCGCGAGAAAAAACTCGACGAGGCCTTCGCCACCTGGGCGCAGGAAGCCCGCGCCCGCGCATACGTGGAATACCGCGACCCGCCGCAATGAAGCCGCACATCCCGCGCAAGCGTTTCGGCCAGCACTTCCTGTCCGACCAGGGCATCATCGACGCCATCGTCCGCGCCATTGCGCCGGCGCCGGGGCAGCCCATGGTGGAGATCGGCCCTGGCCTGGCGGCGCTGACGCAGCCGCTCGTGGAGCGGCTCGGCCGTTTGACCGTGGTGGAACTGGACCGCGACCTTGCGGCCCGCCTGCGCGCGCACGGCCACCTCGATGTGATCGAGTCGGACGTGCTCAAGGTGGACTTCGCCGCCGTGGCGGCAACGCTCGGCGCTCCGCGCGTCCGGGTGGTGGGCAACCTGCCCTACAACATCTCCACGCCGATCCTGTTCCACCTGCTGGAGCATGTGGCGGTGATCGAGGACCAGCACTTCATGCTGCAGAAGGAAGTCATCGACCGCATGGTGGCCGAGCCTGCCACCGCAGCCTATGGGCGCCTGTCGGTGATGCTGCAGTGGCGCTATGCCATGGAGGATGTGCTCTTCGTGCCGCCCGAGAGCTTCGATCCGCCGCCCCGGGTGGACAGCGCCGTGGTGCGCATGGTCCCGCATGAGCGACCCGCTCCGGTGCGCGTGGAACTACTGTCCGAACTGGTGCAGGTGGCTTTCAGCCAGCGGCGCAAGATCCTACGGCACACGCTGGGGCGCTGGCTCGACGACCGCGGAATCGGTGGCGGCTTCGACACCCAGCGCCGTGCAGAAGAAGTGCCTGTGCAGGAATACGTCGATCTGGCACTGGCCGCAGCCGGGGCGCAGCCTGCGGCATAGCCCCGTTCCTGGCATGCGTGCCAGGGACTGGTGGATCCACCCCACCAACCCACCACAAAACCGAAAACCGCCGTGTGGCGGTCTTCTTGTCGCGCCTTGGGCGCGGCCCTGTTGGACACCCTGGGCCCTGGCCCTACCAGGGTCCCGAAACCGCAGTGTCAGGCTGCAGCGAGCCAGTAGCCTGCATTGAACGGGCTGCTCATGCGCAGCGCCAGGGGGGACACGTCCACGAGCTTGTCGGTGGGCATCTTCTCTGCGCCGGGATCGAGGGTGATCTCGATGGGCTCCGCAGCGGCTTCGTTAGCCTCGTTCGCCCGTTCTGCCTGGCTGGTGGATGCAGAACGGGCTACAGAAAAGAATAGAAACACCGGAACGGAATTTTGCGTTCCGCCCAGTAATCCGACGCCTCCCGGAAGATGTCCAGCAGTTGCTCGCGCGCTTCCTTGTCGAACTTCACGGTGGTGGGAATCTGCTCCAGCACCACGATGAAGCCGGGTTGCGGGCCCGATTTATGCAAAGGGTCGGTCATGCAGTCGTACAGCGCGTCGAAGTTCTTTCCGAAGTGGGCCGGGAACATGAACTGGCTGGCGATGAGTTCGAGGACGTCCTGCTTGGTCTGGGCGTGCGCGAGGTTGGCATACAGGAAGTGCTGGCCCAGCGACTGGGCGGAAGCCTGCAGATCCTGCACACGAAACGCCCGGATCGACTGCACGATATTCGGGCGCACGCCGCGCAAGGGGTTTTCCTGGTCGTTACGAAGTGGCATTTCCATCTCCGCTGCTCTTTCTTTATGTAGTCACCAATGAGGAATATCGTCGGAAACCGCCATGGACGCGGTTCACTCAGGAAGGGAGTCGGCAGGCCTGCAATCGTTCAGTGCGGCGTCCCTGCCCGGAGGCACAGGGCGGCGTCATTCCACGATCTTCCGAAAACTCGCGTAGTGGTCGCTGGTGTAGTAGCAGGCGTCCGGCGTACGGGGTGGTCCACCGCAGACGATCCGCCGCGCACCACGGTTGCGCGCACCCGGCGTCCTGACGGTGTATTCCCGGTAATAGCCCCGCTTGTACTGGGGCAACAGGCGTTCCCGGTTGCCAAAGACCGTGCCGTCCTTGTCGTAGGGGAAAGGCCCGCCTTCGCGGATGAGGCCGAAGGTGGCGCGCCCCTGCGGAGGCAGCTCGGCCAGAGCGATGGTGTCAATTCCGCCCGGAGACGGAGCGTTCCGGGCTTCTCCCGAGGTGGGAGCCAGAACGAACGCGGCACCCAGAGCGCATGCAATACCTGCCTTGTACGCCCGGATGGCGATGGCCTTCAGCATCAACTACACCTTTCAGAAACTACGGGTTAACCCGAAATTTCGAGCCAGTAGTTTGACGGAAAGACCCCCAAAAAGCAAGCGCCTGCCCAAGAAATAGGCAGGCGCCTGCGGGGATTGCATCCGCTAAAAGTTAGCGCTCGCTGTGGCGGATGGGGTCAGCGCGCGGCGTTGGCGTCGGCCACGGTGAGGGCCGTCATGTTGACGATGCGGCGGACGGTGGCGCTGGCCGTCAGGATGTGCACCGGCTCGGCAGCGCCCAGCAGCACCGGCCCGATGGCGATGCCGCCGCCGGCCGCCGTCTTGAGCAGGTTGTACGAGATGTTCGCGGCGTCGATGTTGGGCAGCACCAGCAGGTTGGCGCTGCCGGCCAGCGTGCTGTGCGGCATGACGTTGGCGCGCTGGGCGGCATCGAGCGCGACGTCGCCGTGCATTTCACCGTCCACTTCCAGCCAGGGCGCCTGCACGCGCAGCAGCTCCAGCGTCTGGCGCATCTTGACGGCGCTGGGCTGGTTGCTGGAGCCGAAATTGGAGTGCGACAGCAGCGCGGCCTTGGGCTTGATGCCGAAGCGCATCATTTCCTCGGCGGCCATCACCGTGATCTCGGCGAGCTGCTCGGCCGTGGGGTCGTAGTTGACGTGCGTGTCCACCAGGAACACCTGGCGGTCGGGCAGCAGCAGGCCGTTCATGCAGGCGTAAGTGTTGACGCCGGCGCGCTTGCCGATCACCTGGTCGATGTAGTTCAGGTGCAGGGCGGTGTGGCCCCAGGTGCCCACGATGAGGCCGTCCACTTCGCCCTTGTGCAGCAGCATGGAGCCGATCAGCGCCAGGCGACGGCGCATTTCGATCTTGGCGATGGGCACGGTGATGCCCTTGCGCTCGGTCATGCGGTGGTAGGTCTGCCAGAAGTCGCGGTAGCGGTGGTCGTTCTCCACGTTGACCACGTCGTAGTCCACGCCTTCCTTCAGGCGCAGGCCGAACTTCTCGATGCGCTGGGCGATGATGGCCGGGCGCCCGATCAGGGTCGGCCGGGCGACCTTCTCGTCCACCACGATCTGCGCGGCGCGCAGCACGCGTTCCTCTTCGCCTTCGGCGTAGGCCACGCGTTTCTTGCTGGCGGCCTTGGCGGCGGTGAAGATCGGCTTCATCGTGGTGCCCGAGGCATACACGAAGGTCTGCAGGTGGTCGCGGTAGGCGTCCATGTCGGTGATGGGGCGCTGGGCCACGCCGCTGTCCGCGGCGGCCTGGGCGACGGCCGGCGCGATCTTCATCATCAGGCGCGGATCGAACGGCTTCGGGATCAGGTATTCGGGCCCGAACGCCAGTTGCTCGCCCACGTAGGCGGCAGCCACCACCTCGCTCTGCTCCGCCTGGGCCAGCTCGGCGATGGCGTGGATGGCGGCGATCTCCATCTCCAGCGTGATGGTCGTGGCGCCGCAGTCGAGCGCGCCGCGGAAGATGTAGGGGAAGCACAGGACGTTGTTGACCTGGTTCGGGTAGTCGGTGCGGCCGGTGGCCATGACGACGTCGCCGCGCACTGCATGGGCGTCTTCCGGGGAGATTTCGGGGTTGGGGTTGGCCAGCGCGAAGATGATGGGGCGGGCTGCCATCTTGGCCACCATGGCGGGCTTGAGCACGCCGCCGGCCGACAGGCCCAGGAAGATGTCGGCGCCGTCGATGACCTCGGCCAGCGTGCGCGCGTCGGTCTTCTGGGCGAACTGGATCTTGTCCTCGTCCATCAGTTCGGTGCGGCCTTCGTAGACCACGCCCGCGAGGTCGGTCACGAAGACGTTCTCGCGCTTCAGGCCCACCTTCAGCAGCAGGTTCAGGCAGGCCAGCGCCGCGGCGCCGGCGCCCGAGGCGACCAGGCGCACCGCGCCGATGTCCTTGCCCACGACCTTCAGCGCGTTGAGCATGGCGGCCGCCACGGTGATCGCGGTGCCGTGCTGGTCGTCGTGGAAGACCGGGATCTTCAGGCGCTTGCGCAGTTCGCGCTCGACGTAGAAGCACTCGGGCGCCTTGATGTCCTCGAGGTTGATGGCACCGAACGTGGGTTCGAGGGCCGCGATGACTTCGACGAGCTTCGCCGGGTCCTTCTCGTCGATCTCGATGTCGAACACGTCCACGCCGGCGAACTTCTTGAACAGGACGCCCTTGCCCTCCATCACCGGCTTGGACGCCAGGGCGCCGATGTCGCCCAGCCCCAGCACTGCCGTGCCGTTGGAGATCACTCCCACCAGGTTGCCGCGCGCCGTGTACTTGAATGCAGCGGCCGGGTCCTTGACGATCTCTTCGCAGGGGGCTGCCACGCCCGGCGAGTAGGCCAGGGCCAGATCGTGCTGGTTGACCATCTGCTTGGTCGCGGCGATGGCGATCTTGCCGGGCTTGGGGAACTCGTGGTACTCGAGGGCTGCCTTGCGCAGCAGGGCACGTTTGTCGGGCGCGGGGGTCACCGGGGTGGTGTCGGACATCAAGCTCTCTCCAACTCAGGGGAAATGGGCAGATGAAGCTGCGCCGGCGGCGATGCCGCCGGGGGCTTCGATAAGGGGGAATCCTGGCTCTCGGGGGTCTGCGATTGTAGACAGCCTGTCGTAAACCCTGGTAAGCATTTCTGCCTAAGCCGGACGGGTGCGAAAAGCCGCCGGACGACGGCGCCGCCGGGGTTGCCAGCCCGGCCGTGGCGGGCCACGAAGCGATGGCGGCGGCGCGGCAAAAGATGCTGCGGCGGCCCCGGAGCCCGCCCTCCGGGCACGGGCCCGCGCCGGCCGGGCGCGCTGCATTTTCCGCACGGGTGCGCGGGGTGCGTGGTGCCGGCTGCGCAATGCGGAGACAATCGGCCTCCAGCGCGGCCCGTCCGCGCGCTCGGGGAGGGCGCGCGGGAACCGGGCACCGGGTGTTCCGGGCGCCGGCCCATGCCGGCAGCGCCGCTTTTTTTCCAGCCACGACAACAGGTGAATCGATGCGTTCTATGCGTTCCTACAGCCAACTCTTGGGCCTTCTCTGCGCTGCCGCGGTGCTCGGCGGATGCGCGGGCGGCGCGCCCGGCCAGCCTTCGTCCGGCACGCCTGCCGAAGCCCAGGCCCCGGCCCCGGCTCCTGCCCCCGAGCCCACGCCTGCTCCGGCGCCCGCTCCCGAGCCGCTGCGCGTGCCCGAAGACGGCACCGTGGCCGAGTTCACCGGCACGGACGCCACGCTGCGCCCCGAGGCGCTGGCCCTGCTGGACGTGATCGCCGCCGACAAGTCCTCGGCCGGCCAGCGCTGGGAGATCAAGGGCTACAGCGACCGCAAGACCGTCAAGAACGCCCGCGAAGTCGCCCTGGCCCGCGCGCTCGCCGTGCGCAAGGAACTCGTGGCGCGCGGCATCCCCGCGCAGAACCTGCGCGCCATGTACAGCACGTCGGAAGCCCGCGAAGCGGTCACCGTGCTGCCCCGGTAATCACGCTGGACCCTGGGTCGCCTTTGGCGCTTTCTCCCGAGGGGGACGGCGCCAGCGGCCGGGCGAAGCCCATTGCGCGGCGTCCGCTGGCGTGGCCTGATGCGCCGCGCTTTCTGCGCGCAGCGCTGTCTTTGAACAGGGGTGGACGAAGCGGCAGCCTGAGCCGGGGCTGCCGCCGCGCGAGCGTCAGCGGCTGCTCGGGAAGCTGTACACCGCGCCTTCGCGCACGCCGGCGGAGGGCCAGCGCTGCGTGATGGTCTTGCGCTTGGTGTAGAAGCGCACGGCGTCCGGGCCGTAGGCGTGCAGGTCGCCGAACAGGCTGCGCTTCCAGCCGCCGAACGAGTGGTAGGCCACGGGCACGGGCAGCGGCACGTTCACGCCCACCATGCCCACCTGGATGTGGTCGGTGAAATAGCGCGCCGCCTCGCCGTCGCGCGTGAAGATGCAGGTGCCGTTGCCGTATTCGTGGTCGTCGATGAGCTGCATGGCTTCCTGCAGCGTCTGCACGCGCACCACACCGAGCACGGGGCCGAAGATCTCTTCCTGGTAGATGCGCATGCCGGGCTTCACATGGTCGAACAGGCATGCGCCGAGGAAGTAGCCCTCCGCGTGGCCTTCCACCTGCACGGTGCGGCCGTCCACCACGAGGGTCGCCCCTGCGGCCACGCCGCTGTCCACGTAGCCCTTCACTTTCTCGAAGTGCTGCTGCGTGACGAGCGGGCCCATGTCGTTGCCGTTGTCGGTGCCGGGGCCGACCTTCATCTTCGCGATCTCGGCCGAGAGGCCGGCCACGACGGCATCGGCCGTGGCGTCGCCCACGGCCACCACGAGCGGGATCGCCATGCAGCGCTCGCCGCAGGAGCCGTAGGCCGCGCCCATGAGCGCGCTCACGGCGTTGCCGATGTCGGCGTCGGGCATGAGCACGGCGTGGTTCTTCGCGCCGCCCAGGGCCTGCACGCGCTTGCCGTGCGCGCAGCCCGTGGCGTAGATGCTCTCGGCGATGGGCGTGGAGCCCACGAAGCTCACGGCCTTCACGCGCGGGTCGGTCAGCAGCACATCGACCGCCTCCTTGTCGCCGTTGACCACGTTCAGCACGCCGGGCGGCAGGCCCGCCTCCAGCGCGAGCTGTGCGATGAGGAGGGCGCTGCTCGGGTCGCGCTCGGAGGGCTTGAGCACGAAGGTGTTGCCGCAGGCGACGGCCATGGGCCACATCCAGAGCGGCACCATGGCCGGGAAGTTGAACGGCGTGATGCCGGCTGTGACGCCCAGCGGCTGGAACTCGCTCCAGCTGTCGATGCCCGGGCCCACGTTGCGGCTGTGCTCGCCCTTGAGCAGCTCGGGCGCGTAGCTCGCGTATTCGACGTTCTCGATGCCGCGCTGCAACTCGCCGTGCGCGTCCGACAGCACCTTGCCGTGCTCGGCGGTGATGAGCTGCGCGATGCGGTCGGCGTTCTCTTCGAGCAGCACCTTCAGGCGCGCCAGGACCCGCGCGCGCTTGAGCGGCGGCGTGTTGCGCCAGGCCGGGAAGGCCGCCTCGGCCGAGGCGATGGCGGCCTCCACGGTGGCGCGGCTCGCCAGCGCCACGCTGGTGGAGGAGCGGCCCGTCGCCGGGTTGAAGACGGGCTGGGAGCGCTCGGTGTCGGCGACGATCCGGCCGTCGATCAGGTGGCCGACGGTGGAGGTGACGGAGGAGTCTTTGTGCATGGTTCGGAGTCGAAGTGGCGGCATGCCGCCGGATTCATTCAATAGTTTGCTATGAAAATAATAGCGATCGGGTTCATGCCGTCTCGGCCAGCGCATCGCCCAACGCGCTCACCAGCCGGTCGATTTCCGCCTCCGTGCTGATGAAGGGCGGCGCGAGCTGGATCGTGTCGCCGCCATAGCGCACGTAGAAGCCCTTTTCCCAGCACTTCATCGCCACCTCGTAGGGCCGGCGCGCGGGCTCGCCCGGCAGCGCGGCGATGGTGAAGCCGGCGGCCAGGCCGTAGTTGCGGATGTCGGCCACGTGCTTCGCGCCGCGCAGGCCGTGCACGGCCTTCTCGAAGAACGGCGCCAGCGCCTTCACGCGCGCGGGCATGGCTTCCTTCTCGAGGATGTCGAGCACCGCGTTGCCGGCCGCGCAGGCGACGGGGTGGGCCGAGTAGGTGTAGCCGTGCGGGAACTCCAGCAGGTACTCCGGCCCGCCCTGCGCCATGAAGGTGTCGTAGATCTCCTTCGTGGCGATCGTGCCGCCCAGCGGCTGCGCGCCGTTGGTCACCTGCTTGGCGAAGTTGAGGATGTCCGGTGTCACGCCGAAGGCCTCCGAGCCCGTCCAGGCGCCGCAGCGGCCGAAGCCCGTGATGACTTCGTCGAAGATCAGCAGGATGAGGTTCTGCGTGCAGATCTCGCGGATGCGCTCCAGGTAGCCCTTCGGGGGAATCACCACGCCGGCCGAGCCCGAGAACGGCTCCACGATCACCGCGGCGATGTTGGAGGCGTCGTGCAGCGCGATCACGTCCAGCAGCTTGTCGGCCAGCGCCCGGCCGCCGTCCTCGGCCATGCCCTTCTGGAAGCTGCCCAGGGGCGGCTGCGTGTGGGGAATGTGGTCGGCCTCCACGGCCTGCCCGAACAGCTTGCGGTTGCCCACGATGCCGCCCACCGAGATGCCGCCGAAGTTCACGCCGTGGTAGCCCTTCTCGCGGCCCACGAGGCGCGTCTTCTGGCCCTGGCCCTTGGCGCGCCAGTAGGCCCGCGCCATCTTGAGCGAGGTGTCAGCGGCCTCCGACCCCGAGCCCGTGAAGAACACGTAGTCCAGCCCCTCGGGCGTGAGCGCCTTGAGCCGGTTGGCCAGCTCGAACGAAGCGGGGTGGCCGAACTGGAAGGCCGGCGCGTAGTCCAGCGCGGCGGCGGCGCGGCCGATGGCCTGGGCCACCTCCGTGCGGCCGTGGCCCAGGCCCGAGCACCACAGGCCCGAGAGCCCGTCGAAGATCTTGCGGCCCTCGGCATCGGTGTAGTAGGCGCCCTGGCCGCCCACGATCATGCGCGGCTTGGCCTTGAAATTGCGGTTCGCGGTGAAGGGCATCCAGTGCGCGTCGAGCCACGCGGCATCCATGCGGGGGGCGGCGGTGTCGGCGCCGGGGGTCGTGTCGAGGACGGAAAAGCCCATGGTCGGTCCTTTCGGGACAAGAGAGAGGTGAAGCCAGGCGGTGGATTGCGCGCGCACGCGGCGCGGCACCTGCACGGCATTGTTCCGGGTGCGGATAATTCCTTGAATGGTCAAATATCCATGTTCACTTGACGATCCATGCAAGTAAAACGCCCCGCGCACTCCCTTCTGGGGGCGGCCGATGCCGCGCCGGACACGCCCCCGTTGGCCGCCCCGGCGCCCGCCACGCGCGAACGCGCCGTGCTCGGCCAGATCAGCGACATGGACCTGCGGCTCCTGCAGGTCTTCAAGAGCGTGGCCGAATGCGGCGGCATGGCGGCCGCCGAGCTGGAGCTGAACATCGCCACCAGCACCGTGAGCCGCCACATGAAGGACCTGGAGACGCGACTGGGCCTCACCCTCTGCCGCCGCGGCCGCGCCGGCTTCGCGCTCACGCCCGAGGGCCAGCGCGTGTACGAGGAGACGCTGCGCCTGCTCGCCTCGGTGCGCAGCTTCCGTGACGGCATCGACGACATCCACGCCCGCATGGGCGGCCAGCTCGCCGTGGCCGTGTTCGACAAGACCGCCACCAACCCGGCCGCCCGCATCGGCGAGGCGATCGCGGCCTTCGCGCGGCAGGCACCCGACGTGGAGCTGCAACTGCACGTGGGCTCCATCAACGCCATCGAGCGCGGCGTGATCGACGGCAGCTACCAGGTGGGCATCATTCCCGCGCACCGCAGTTCGCAGAGCCTGCTCTACACCGACCTTTTCGGGGAGACCATGCTGCTCTACTGCGGCCCGGGCCACCCGCTTTTCGGCGCCGACCACGCCGGCCTGGACTGGGACGCCGTGCGCGCCCACCCCTTCGCGGGCCTGGGCTACCACTCGCCCAACATGGAGCTGAGCCACCGCGCCCGGCTCACGCGCGCCGCCACGGGCTTCGACCAGGAATCGATCGCCACGCTGATCCTCTCGGGGCGCTACCTGGGCTTTCTGCCCGACCACTACGCCGAAGCCTTCGAACGCCGCGGCCGCCTGCAGGCGGTGCGGCCGGATTTGCTGCGCTACGACTGCCGCTTCGTGGGCCTGGTGCGCAGGTCGCCCGCGCCGTCACGGGCGGCGCAGGCGTTCGGGGAGTGTTTGGTCCAGGCCCATGCCTGAGGGCATGGGCCTGCATGCGGCGTAAAGCTCAATGAAGATTGAAGGCAAACAGGGCGCCATTATTCCGTGCGATGTAGAGGATGCCGTTCTCCGAAACTGCCAATGTTCCGATGACGGGGTATTGCCAGCCAATCGTATGGGTTGAACGATTGATGGCATAGGTCGCAGCCCCGATGTCACTAATAGGGGATACAAAAACCCAATTGCCAACGACTACAAGATTGTATGGATGCGCGTGGCCCGTCACTGGCAAGAAACCGCTATTGGGAAGCGCGGTGGACCAAAGAAGGTCGCCTGTTCCCGTTAAACGGGCCTCCAGCACGGGGGCGCTGTAATCGCTGCCTGGTATATTGACCACATAAATAATTCCCTCAGCTATTGCCGGCGTGCTGAGAAAATTCGACTTGACGGTCCAGGTTTTCTGATTCTGAATAATCGAATAGCTGCTAAGGGTTGCCCATCCATAGCTGAAATGGGATGCAATAACCTGATCTTGTCCAACAGGAATGGCGCTGAACTTCTGACTGCTGCCTGAATTTGGAGAGTTGGCAGAAATAGCTAATTCGCTCCCGTCGGCTATGTTTTTAACCTTGAGGTGTTGGTCATTTGCTAAGTAAATTTTATTTCCTCCGATGGAGGGAATTGAGGCTGATGAGCCCGTTTCTGAGGTGCTAGTTAATTTTTTCCACTGAGTTTTTCCTGTGGCAACGCTGAAAACAAAATCAGATGTGAATCCGGCCACATACAAAGAATCACCGTCTGCAAGCAATGCCCCATTAGAGGTTAGCGTGGATCCATACATGCCGTCGATATCGTAACCTTGGTCCGAGTATTGGGTTGTTAAAATCCCCGTCTTTGGATCAATAGCTCGTACTTGGCCTTTGAATGCTTCTTCTCCTGGGATATAGGAGATTATTTTTCCTTGCGCACTTGTTGGAAATCCGGCATTTAGTTCCCATACCGTCGATCCATCATTTTCGTTAAGAGCGGTTAGCTTGTTATTGCCAGCAGGCGTAACGACAGACGAATACGCATACACCAATCCATTCATGGCAATAGCGGCAATTCCCTTGGAACTCTCCCAGCGTAAGGAAAATTGATCCGGATTCAGCGGCGACGTTGTGGGCACGTAACCGGTACGAGCTGAGTTTCCGCGGTACTGCGTCCATGCCGGAGCATTTTGCAATGCTGCAAGAGGTTTGAAGGATATTGATTTGGAGGAGACGTCTATTTGATAGGGGATGGTCCAGGGTGAACCTGGATAGGGATTATTGCAAGTGCGTACTGAATCCTGGCACAGCCATACAGTGATATTGCCGCTTCTTTTTCCAACGGCTGCCGTGGGAGAGATTTTCAGGGATACCTGATATTTTGCGGTTCCTTCTGGATTTACCTCACGGGCTTCGGAAAAGTCGGGAGGCAAGACAACCTTGATTCCAACTAGCTCTGGAATAGGCTTGGACGCTTGAGCGCGCAGGATTAACTCCTCGGAGCGACCTTCAAGAGCATAGATCTTTGGAGTATCCAAAGAGACCTGTAGCCAACTGTTACCGGCAGGGGCAGGGGCAGGGGCAGGGGCAGGGGCAGGAGCAGGAGCAGGAGCAGGAGCAGGAGCATCCGTTTCGCCACCCCCGCCCCCGCAGGCGGCCAACAGCACTGCCAATCCCAAAAAATATTTCCGCATTGTGTCCTCTGTATCAATTTGAAAGAATTACAGAGCAATTGTATGAATTCCCTATCGCGTAAAGGGGTGGGGCTGCGAGTTTCCGAAAACAAAATGGCCCGCTGTCACCAGCGGGCCATGTCTAAGGCAACGAACAGATCAATCCGCCGAAGCCCCCGATTTCTTCACCAGCTCCGCCCAGCGCGGAATCTCCTTGGCCATGTGCGCGGCCAGTTCTTCCGGGGTGCTGCCGACGATGGTCATGCCGAGCTGGTCCTGCAGCTTGGACTGCACGTCGGGCTGCTTGAGGGCCTTGACGATCTCGGCGTTGAGGCGCTGCACGATGGGCTTGGGCGTGCCCTTGGGGGCGTAGACGGCCTGCCAGGAGGACATCTCGAAGCCCGCCACGCCGGATTCGATCATGGTCGGCAGTTCGGGCGCGAGGGGGATGCGCTTGGCGGTGGTCACGGCCAGCAGCTTGACGCGGCCGGCCTTGGCCAGGGGCAGGGCGGCGGTCATCTGGTCGAACATGAAGGACACCTGCCCGGCAGCCACGTCGGTGAGCGCGGGCGGGGTGCCCTTGTACGGCACGTGGGTGAGCTTCACGCCGATGAGGTCGCCGAACAGTTCGCCGGCCAGGTGCGTGGAGGTGCCGGCCCCCGAGGACGCGAACATGCGCTTGGCCGGGTCTTTCTTGAGCAGGGCGACGAGTTCCTGGACCGAGTTCACGCCCAGGTTGGGGTCGATGATGAGCACGTTGGGCAGCGTGGCCACGAGGGTCACGGGCTCGAAGTCGCGCACGGGGTCGTAGGGCAGCTTCTTGTAGAGGCTGGCGTTGATGGCGTGCGTGCTGATGGTGCCGCCGAAGAGGGTGTAGCCGTCGGCTGGCGCCTTGGCCGCATAGGCCGCGCCGATGCCGCCGCCCTGTCCGGGTTTGTTCTCGACCACCACGGCCTGCTTGAGCGACTCCCCCAGCTTGTTGGCGAGCACGCGGCCGATGATGTCGGTGGAGCCGCCGGGCGTGAAGGGCACGACGTAGGTGATGGGTTTGGCGCCGGGCCACTCCTGGGCGTGGGCGCCGAAGGGCACGGCGGTGGCGGCCAGGGCGGCGAGCGCCTGCAGCGCGTTGCGTCGGTTCGGGTGCATGGGTTGTCTCCTGCGGGATGGATGGGGGGTGTCGTCGTTGTTGTTGTCGTCGTCGTCTTGGCGGAAGGCGGGGCCGCTGCGGCTCAGCGCCCGTGCTGCTTGCGCCAGGCGGCGAAGGCCTCGGGCGTGCGCGGGTCGGTGGGCGGGTAGAGGCCGATGATGGTGTCGCCGGCCTGCACGCGCTCGGTGACGAAGTCCTCGAAGGCGGTCATCTCTGTGGCCTCGGCGGCGATCTCGTCGGCCAGGTGCGCCGGGACCACGATCACGCCCTCGCTGTCGCCCACCACCACGTCGCCCGGGAACACGGCCACGTCGCCGCAGCCGATGGGCACGTTGATGTCGATGGCCTGGTGCAGCGTGAGGTTGGTGGGCGCCGAGGGGCGCTGGTGGTAGGCGGGCATGTCGAGCGCTGCGATGTCGGGCGTGTCGCGGAAGCCGCCGTCGGTCACCAGCCCGGCCGCGCCGCGCCGCATCAGGCGCGTGGCGAGGATGGAGCCGGCGGAGGCGGCGCGCGCGTCCTGGCGGCTGTCGATCACCAGCACGGCGCCGGGCGGGCAGTCCTCCACGGCCTTGCGCTGCGGGTGGTCGGGGTTCTGGAAGACGGCGATGGTGTTCAGGTCTTCGCGCGCGGGGATGTAGCGCAGCGTGAAGGCCTCGCCGACCATGTTCGGGCGGCCCGTGCGCAGCGGGTGCACGTTCTGCAGGAACTGGTTGCGCAGGCCGCGCTTGAAGAGCGCGGTGCAGAGCGTGGCGGTGCTGACTTTGGCGAGCAGCTCGCGGGTGGCGGGATTCAAGGGCAGGTCTCCGGAAAGGGACGAAAGGGCGAACGGAAAAATGCGGGATGCGGTCAGAAGATGTCGGGCTCGGCCACGGGCGCGCCGAAGCCGGTTTCGAGGAAGTCGAAGTCGCAGCCCTGGTCGGCCTGCAGGATGTGGCGGCTGAACATCCAGCCGTAGCCGCGCTCGAAGCGCGGGGGCGGCGGCGTCCAGGCGGCGCGGCGCAGGGCGAGTTCCTCGTCGCTCACTTCGAGGTGGATGCGGCGTGCGGGCACGTCCACGGTGATGCGGTCGCCCGTCTTCACCAGCGCCAGCGGGCCGCCGATGTAGGCCTCGGGCGCGGCGTGCAGGATGCAGGCGCCGTAGCTGGTGCCGCTCATGCGCGCGTCCGACAGGCGCAGCATGTCGCGCACGCCCTGCTTCACGAGCTTGGCCGGGATGGGCAGCATGCCCCACTCCGGCATGCCGGGGCCGCCCTGCGGGCCGGCGTTGCGCAGCACGAGGATGTGCTCGGCCGTCACGTCGAGGTCGGGGTCTTCCACGGCGGCCTTCATGCTCGGGTAGTCGTCGAAGACCAGGGCCGGGCCGGTGTGCCGCTGCAGGTGCGGCGCGGCGGCGCAGGGCTTCATCACCGCGCCGCCGGGCGCGATATTGCCGCGCAGCACGGCCAGCGCGCCTTCGGCGTAGACGGGGTTCTCCACGGTGCGGATCACATCGTCGTTGAACACGGCCGCGCCCTCGATGTTCTCGCCCAGGGTGCGGCCGGTGACGGTGGCCGCCCCCAGCCGCAGGTGGCCCGGCAGGCGCGACATGAGGCCCGGCAGGCCGCCCGCGTAGTAGAAGTCTTCCATCAGGTAGGTGGTGCCGGTGGGCCGCACGTTGGCGATCACCGGCACGCGGTGGCTGGCGGCGTCGAAATCCTCGAGCGTCACGGCACAGTCGGCGCCCGCGCGGCGCGACATGGCCACCAGGTGCACGATGGCGTTGGTGGAGCAGCCCACGGCCATGGCCACGTCGATGGCGTTCAGGAACGAATCCCGGCTCAGGACCCGGGCCGGGGTGAGGTCGTTCCAGACCATGTCCACGATGCGGCGGCCGCTCTCGGCGCTCATGCGCACGTGGCCCGCGTCCGGCGCGGGGATGGACGAAGCGCCGGGCAGCGTGAGGCCCATCGCCTCGATGATGGCCGTCATGGTGCTGGCGGTGCCCATGGTCATGCAGGTGCCGTGGCTGCGCGCGATGCCGGTCTCCACGCCCAGCCACTGCGTGGGCGTGATCTGGCCGGCGCGGCGCTCGTCCCAGAATTTCCAGGCATCGGAGCCCGAGCCCAGCACCTGGCCGTTGTAGTTGCCGCGCAGCATCGGCCCGGCGGGCACGAAGATGCAGGGAAGGCCCATGCTGATGGCGCCCATCACGAGGCCGGGGCCGGTCTTGTCGCAGCCGCCCATCAGCACCGCACCATCGACCGGGTGGCTGCGCAGCAGCTCCTCGGTTTCCATGGCCAGCAGGTTGCGGTAGAGCATCGTGGTGGGTTTCACGAACGCCTCGGCCAGCGAGATGGCCGGCAGCTCCACCGGGAAGCCGCCCGCCTGCAGGATGCCGCGCTTCACGTCTTCCACGCGCTGCTTGAAATGGCCGTGGCACGGATTGATGTCCGACCACGTGTTCACGATGGCGATGATGGGCTTGCCCACCCAGTCTTCGGGCGCGTAGCCCATCTGCATGATGCGCGAGCGGTGGCCGAAGGAGCGCAGGTCGTCGGGCGCGAACCAGCGGGCGCTGCGCAGGGAGTCGGGGGAGCGGCGGGGTGGGGTCATGGTCGGCATCGTGTGTTCTGGCGCATTAAAGCACTAATATATTAGTGCGTCAAAACACCACGGTGCACAATCGCCCGCCTATGCATGTGAGAGAGAAAGTCCGCCTCGACCGCTCGCGCCACGCCGCGCCGCAGGTGTTCGAGAAGCTGCGCGAGGCCATCGTGAACCTGGACCTGGCGCCCGGCACCGTGCTGGCGCGGGCCGAGCTGGCCGAGCGCTTCGGCATCAGCCAGACGCCCGTGCGCGACGCGTTGCTGCGCCTGGGCGAGGAAGGGCTGGTGGACATCTTCCCGCAGCATGCGACGGTGGTGAGCCGCATCGACGTGCCGGCCGCGCGGCAGGCCCACTACCTGCGCCGCTCGATCGAGCTGGAGGTGGTGCGCACCCTGGCGCTGGAGCCGGCCGAGGCCACGATCGCGCGCCTGCGGGCGCAGATCGATGCCATGGCAGCGATGGCCGGGCCGCAGACCTACCGCGAGTTCGTCGAGGCCGACCAGGGCTTCCACCGCCTCATGTACGAGGCCGCGGGCGTGCCCGGCCTGTGGGACCTGGTGCGGCGCCGCTCCGGCCACGTCGATCGGCTGCGCCGCCTGCACCTGCCGACCGAGGGCAAGGCCCAGGCGGTGCTGGCCGACCACCGGCGCATCGCCGATGCCGTCGCGGCGGGCGACGCGCCAGCGGCACAGGAGGCGCTGCGCGCGCACCTTTCGGGCACGCTGAGCCAGGTGGACGAGATCTGCGCGCGGTACCCCGAGTTCGTGGAAACCTAGCGCGGCGAGGGCCTGCGGTGTCCGGGCAAGGGTGTGGATGAAAAGTGCTCCATGCCGCCGGTTTCATTCAATAGTTTGCTATTAAATAAATAGCAAACGACGTGCCGCGCCGGCCGTGCGGGGGCTGGCCGCCACGGCCGCGCCGTCCGATAATCCCGCGGGTGCCTTAGCCGCCCACCCGGGCCGGCCCGGCCCGTTTTCCCGCACCGGTCCTCCGGCGCCCCGCCCCCGCCCCCGTCCCCGCTTCAGGAGCACTCCGCCATGGCTTCCATCTCCTCGATCGCTTCCTCCGGCCTGCGCGCCGCGCAGCTGCAGTTGGACACCTCGGCGCACAACGTGGCCAACCTGAACACCGAGGGCTTTCGCCGGCAGACGGTGGAGCAGGAGGCGGTGCCCGACCAGGGCGGGGTCGAAGCGCGCGCCGGCCGGGCCGCCGCCGCAGGCGCCTCGCTCGAAGAGGATGCGGTGAGCCAGATGTCCGCCACCTATGCGTTCTCGGCCAACCTGCAGATGGTGAAGACCGAGGACCGCATGCTCGGTTCGCTGCTCGATACCAAGGCTTGAACGGTGCCGGGCGCGGGTCCGGTCAGCGCCCTGCGGCCATGCCGGCCAGGCGCTCCACGAGCCAGTGCGCGAAGGGGTGGGCGTTGCGGGGCATGGTGTCGTCCTCTGTGGCTGGATGCTGCGTTCAGGCGCCCGCGGCGGCGGGCTGCAGGGCCGCGGCCTCGGCCGCACGGCGGCGGCCTGCGCGGTCCCACGCCTTTTCATGGAAGAAGAACGCCACGGCCTGCACCGTGGGCTCCAGCAGGCTCAGCGTGAGCGAGGCGACGAGGTTGCCCGTGACCGCGTAGGCCACCAATGCGGCCACGCAGATGTGGATGAGGTAGTAGCTGCCCGTCTTCATGAGGGTGGGCAGGTTCTGGCGGGTGGCCTGGCGGATGCGGTTCATGGCGGGGCTCTTTTCGTACGGGGTTTCGGGGGATGCGGAGAATTCGCGGGGGACATGTGAATGCTAGGCATTCGCATCCATGCGGGCCAATTGATCCTCTCGAAACCGGCGATAGCGCCGCGGCCGGCCGCCGCTATGATCGGCCACCGCACGGACGGGTTGGCAGTCCGTTTTTGTTCCCCCACTCTTCACAGCCGGAGCACCGCATGGCCCTCATGGACTTCATCAAGAAGCAGTTCATCGACATCATCCAGTGGACGGAGGAGAGCGACGGCACGCTGGCGTGGCGCTTTCCCATGCGCGACCTGGAAATCCAGAACGGCGGCACGCTGGTGGTGCGCGAATCGCAGATGGCGGTGTTCGTCAACGAAGGCACGGTGGCCGACGTGTTCGGCCCGGGCACCCACAAGCTGACCACGCAGACGCTGCCGGTGCTGACCTACCTGAAGAACTGGGACAAGCTCTTCGAGTCCCCGTTCAAGAGCGACGTGTACTTCTTCAGCACGCGCCAGCAGGTCGACCAGAAGTGGGGCACGCCCCAGCCCATCACCATCCGCGACAAGGACTTCGGCGCCGTGCGCCTGCGCGCGTTCGGCAACTACGCGTACCGCGTGGCCGACCCCAAGCTGTTCCACACCGAGATCTCGGGCACGCGCGCGGCCTACACGGTGAGCGAACTCGACGGCCAGCTCCGCGGCCTCGTGCTGCAGAACATCAGCAACGCGATCGCATCGAGCGGCCTGCCGTTCCTCGACCTCGCGGCCAACCAGGTCATGTTCGCCGACGCGCTCGCCAAGGAGCTGCAGCCGGCTTTCGCCAAGATCGGGCTGCAGCTCGAAACCATGACGGTGCAGAACCTGTCGCTGCCCGAAGAGCTGCAGAAGATCCTCGACCAGAAGATCGGCATGGGCATGGTCGGCAACGACATGGGCAAGTTCATGCAGTACCAGACGGCGCAGTCGATCCCCAAGTTCGCCGAGGGCTCGGGCAATGGCGGCGGCGGCATCGCGGGCGATGCGATGGGCCTGGGCGCGGGCGTGGCGCTCGGCCAGGTGCTGGCGCAGAACCTCCAGCAGGGCCTGCAGGGCGGCGGCGGTGGCGCGGCGCAGCCGGCCGTGCCGGCCTCCGCGCCCGTGGCGGGCGTGCGGCCCGAGGACGTGATGGCCACGCTGGAGAAGCTCGGCGACCTCAAGGCCAAGGGCATCCTCACGCAGGAAGAGTTCGACGCCAAGAAGGCCGAACTGCTCAAGAAGCTGGTCTGACGCGCGCGGCCGCCCGCCGGGGCGGCGGCACCGTCTTGCTATGGTTTAAATAGCGCCCTGCCGAATGGAATCGACGGCAGGAGGCCGAAAACACCCACCAACAATGGCCGACCCCCAAACCCAGCGCCACTACCGCGCGCCCTGCCCGGGCTGCGGCGCGCCGGTCGAATTCCGCAGCGCGCAGTCCACGCACGCCGTCTGCCCCTATTGCCAGAGCACCGTGGTGCGCAGCGGCGAGGTGCTCTCGCGCGTGGGCAAGATGGCCGAGGTCTTCGACGACCACAGCCCGCTGCAGCTCATGGCGAGCGGCCGCGTGCTGCTGGAAGGGCGCGAGCAGCCGTTCACGCTGATCGGCCGGCTGCAATACAAGGCCGAAACCGGCACCTGGGCCGAGTGGAACGCCATCCTGGAGGACGGCACCACCGCGACGCTGGGCGAGGACAACGGCGCCTACGTGTTCACGCGCCCCATCGAGCCGGGCCGCGACCTGCCCGCGCCGGAGCGCTTCCGTGTGGGCGCCACCACGGCCATCAACGGCACGCCCTACAGCGTGGCGGCCAACGTGCAGGCGCAGCTCGTGTCCGCGCAGGGCGAGCTGCCCAAGCTGCCGCCGCTGGGCCAGCCCTTCCCGGTGGTGGAGCTGCGCAGCGACCAGGGCGAGGTGCTGTCCATCGACTACGCGCAGACGCCGCCGCGCGTGGAGCGTGGCCGCGCGGTGCGGCTCGAAGACCTGCGCATGCAGGGCCTGAAGGACGAATCGGCGCGCGACGAGAAAGCCCGCCAGTTCAGTTGCCCGCACTGCGGCGCGCCCGTGCAGGTGGCGCTGGACACCACGCGGAGCCTGACCTGCCCCTCCTGCGCGAGCCTCATCGACATCTCGGGTGGCATCGGCGGCGAACTGCGCCACGCGGTGCAGGACGAGCCCGTGCAGCCGCTCATCCCGCTGGGCACCACGGGCCAGCTCGAAGGCGTGGTCTGGCAGGTGGTGGGCTTCCAGCACCGCATGGGCCGCGAGCCGGGCGACGACGAGACCTTCGGCTGGGACGAATACCTGCTCTACAACCGCCAGCGCGGCTTCGCCTTCCTGGTGGACGCCTCCGACGGCTGGAGCCTCGTGCGGCCCACGACGGGCGCGCCCAAGCTGTCCGCCAACGGCCAGTCGGCCACCTACCTGCAGAGCACCTACCGGCTCGACTCGCAGTACCGCGCCGAGACCACTTACGTGCTGGGCGAGTTCTACTGGCCCGTCGAGCGCGGGCAGGCCACGCAGAACCGGGATTTCAGCGGCACGGGCGGCAAGGGCCGCCTGTCGATGGAGCAGACCCCGCGCGAGATCACCTGGTCGGTCGGCAGCCTCCTGGACAGCGCGCTGGTGGCGCAGGCCTTCAAGCTCGACGGCCAGAAGGACCTGTTCCGCCGCGACGACGCCGCGCCGCTCGCGAGCGCGGGCAGCATCGGCAGCGTGGGCTGCAGCACGGTCATCATCATCGCGGTCGTGCTCATCCTGCTCCTGCTGCTGTTCTCGCGCGGCTGCAGCTCGTCGTGCGATCCGAATCGCGAGAACTGCACGTCGTCCAGCTACCGTTCGTCGGGCGGCTCGTTCGGCGGCTGGTCCAGCGGGGGCGGGCACAAATGAACGGCAGCGCCTGCGCCGGGCCCCGCCGGGCCACCCGCATGGCCATCCCCATCACCTGTTTTCTGATTGACTGAATGAAGGAGTTCACCATGGCACTCGAATGGCTGCGGCCCGCCGCGTTCTTCGGCTCCATCCTGTTCGCGCTGATCGGCGTGATCGTGTTCTGGATCAGCTTCGTCATCATCGACAAGGTCACGCCCTACGACCTGTGGGCCGAGATCGTCGAGAAGCAGAACAAGGCCCTGGCCATGGTCGTGGCCGCGATGTGCCTGGGCATCAGCATCATCGTGGCCGCGGCGATCCACGGCGGGTGAGGTCGCAGCCGGCCCGGCTCAACCCGGGTCGGGCTCGGATGCCGCGAACGGCCGGGCGCGGAAGAAGGGCGGCCGGTCCGCCGGGAAGAACACCACGATGCCGTAGCGCATGGTGCGGCCGCACTGCGTGAGCGTCCACAGCTCGAGCGATCGGCGGTCGGCGCCGTCGGGCGCGCCCGCGCTGCGCACGATGCGCGACGCCGCGGCCTCGATGCTCGGGCAACCGGCCATCTCGGTGGCCCGGGCCTTCACCATGGCCAGCACCTTGGCGCGCTGCGCGGGCGACGCGGCGCTGTCCCCGGCCACGGCCAGCGCCGCCACGTCGCCCGAAGCGGCAAAGCCGGCACCGTTCAGCGCCTTCAGCTCCACCCAGGGATCGGGCGGCGCATCTTCCAGCCGCCATTCGTGGCGCATGACATAGGACGACTGCATGGGCGCGCCCGTCGAGTCCTGCGCCGGCTTGAACTGGCACGCGGCCATGCCGTCCGCAGCGGCCTGGTCGAGCCGCGCCGAACCGCTGGAGGTGAGCACCGCGGTATCGCGCACGCTGCCGCTCGCACCGACGGTGAGCGTGATGGCCGATGTCCCCTGCTCCTTGCCGCGGATCGAGTTCAGCGGGTATTCGGGCCGCGCGCAGGTGCCGGGGATCAGCGTCGGCTGCCACACGACGGCGCCGGGCGCGCCCGGCAGCTGGCTCTTCGGTGCGACGAACCCCTGCGCCGCCAGCCCTCCGGGCAGCAGCGCGGCGAGCAGGGCGGTACATAGAGCGGCGGCTGCCGCGGTCGGGCGCCGGCGGCTCACAGCTCACCTCCGAAGGTGTAGCCGCGCTCGGGGCGGACCATGGTCGCGGCGTTGCGCAGCACCTCGTCGCGCGCCAGGGGCGTGACCTTTCCGTCGGACTGCACGTAGGGCCCCAGCTGGTCGAGTATGGCCTGGGCCTTCAGGAACAGCACCGCCTCGGGCAGGGGCTCACGGAACATCGCCACGACCGCATCGTTGTGCCAGGTGGTGACCGTGTAGCCCGGGGAGTAGATGAAGATGGGCGCGCCGCCGCCCTTCGTCTTGACCATGCGGGACGGTTCCTGGCCGGCATCCGCGTGGGCAGCGGGCTGCCGCCCGTAGGCGCCGGGCCCGGCGGCCGGCCCGCTGGCCAGCGGCTCTCCGGGCTTGCGCACCGTGAAGTGGGTGTACCCCTTTTCCCGGGTCAGCTCGGCGCAGCGGTACAGCCACAGGTACCAGACGCGGTCGGAAGAGGTGTGGCCGTTGCCGTCGAAACGCACGCGGTAGTGGTTCTCGTCGATCTTCTCGTCGGTGTAGCCGCCCGTCAGGCCCTTGCGGGCATAGGGCGTGACGCAGGCGGTCAGCAGCAAAGCCGCGGCCATCACGGCCGCGAGGGTGGAAATGCGCAAGTCGGTTCTCCCGGAACGCCGCAGCGCGGACGGGCGGCGTCATGTGTTGTGTGGTTTTTGGCGGGGCAGCGGGCTGCAACAAAATTTTACATTGGCCCGGCAGTGCCACGGAATCGTGGAAGATGCGTGGCTTCTGTATTAAGAATGGTTATCGTTATCATTACAATTGGTTCTCTTTGTAACGGGCGGCCGGCACTTCGCGGCCGCTTTCCTTCTTCGAGAACGACATGGCGAAACCTTTCATTTCCGGCACGCGGCGCGCGACCGTCCGCGGCGCCGCGGCACGGCGGACTGCCGCGGCGCGGCCCGCTTCTCCTGCCATCGCCGCGGCCGGCCCGGTGCCCCTGCGGGCCGCGCTGCTCTGGG
Organism: Paracidovorax konjaci; assembly: GCF_900112675.1. Classification (GTDB taxonomy): domain Bacteria; phylum Pseudomonadota; class Gammaproteobacteria; order Burkholderiales; family Burkholderiaceae_C; genus Paracidovorax; species Paracidovorax konjaci. The sequence goes on from NZ_FOMQ01000013.1 coordinate 68,449, forward strand.
CCGGCCTGGCCGGCGCGGCCTGGGCCCAGCAGGCCGAGGCCCCGGGCGAGACTGCCGCCGCGCAGGCCGCACTGCCCACCGTGCACGTCTCGGGCGCGCAGTACGACCCCGACGACGTGCGCCCCGAGGGCGTGACCACCGCCACCAAGACCTACACCGCGCCGCGGGACATCCCGCAGACCATCGACACGGTGGAGGTCAACAAGTACAAGAGCTACGGCATCAACGACCTGGCGACCATGCTCGACGGCCAGCCCGGCGTGAGCACGAGCTACGACATGCGCGGCGAGGGCGTCATGGTCCGCGGCTTCGACGTGAGTTCGGGCGACATCTACCGCGACGGCGTGCGCGAGGGCGGGCAGGTGCGGCGCAGCACCGCCAACGTGGAGCGCGTCGAGATCCTCAAGGGCCCGGCGTCGGTGCTCTACGGCCGCGGCGCGGGCGGCGGCGTGGTCAACCTCGTGAGCAAGCAGGCCCGCTTCGACGCCAAGAGCAGCATCACGCTGCGCGGCGGTTCGTGGGAGAACGTGGGCGGCACGCTGGACATCAACCGCGTGCTGAGCCCGAACGTGGCCGTGCGCCTCACGGCCGACCGCGAACAGGCGCACAGCTTCCGCAGCGGCATCCGCAACAAGAACGACATGGTCTCGCCCAGCATCCTCGTGGACACGCGCACGGGCCTGCGCTGGACGGGCCAGTACACCTACGACAGCGTCTGGCGCGTGCCCGACCGCGGCCCCGCCTACGAGCAACTGCCCGCGGGCGTCTCGCCGCGCCAGGGTTTCGCGCAGCCGGGCGACTACGTGGAGGACCGCCTGCGCGTGCTGCGCTCGGACCTGAGCTACGACTTCAATCCGCAGTGGAGCGTGCGCTGGCTCGCGAGCAAGCGCGAGGCCCGGCAGGACTTCGACCATTACTTCCTGGGCACCTACTGCAACGCGCGGGGCCGCACGCCCACGGGCGCCACCTGCACGAACCCGGGCCTGCTGCGGCAGAGCTACGCCTGGCAGCAGACCAACAACAAGACCACCATCCACACCGTGGACCTGACCGGCCGCTTCGCGCTGGCCGGCATGGCGCACGAGCTGCTCGTGGGCGTGGAGCACAGCGACGAGGAGCGCCAGCCGCGCCTGTTCTCCACCGCGGCCAGCAACGGCTTCGTCGATCCGTTCAATCCCGTCTTCAATGCCGTGCGGCCCGCGCAGGGCGCGCCGTCGCAGCACAACCTGCACCTGGCCACGGCCAAGGCGCTCTACGCGCAGGACCTCATCAGCCTCGCGCCGCAGTGGAAGCTGCTGGTGGGCGCGCGCTACGACGACTACGACTTCGACAGCCTGAACCGCCTCACCAATGCCTGGCGCAATGCGGGCGGCAGTTCGGTCAGCCCGCGCGCGGGCCTGGTCTGGCAGCCCGGCCGCGAGCACAGCCTCTACGCGTCGTACAGCAAGAGCTTCTCGCCCTTCGGCGGGCGCGGCATGCTGGGCGTGAGCGGCGCACAGGACGACGAGCCGCAGTACTCGCGCCAGTTCGAGGCGGGCATCAAGAGCGACTGGCTGCAGGGCGCGCTCTCCACGCAGTTCTCGGCCTACCAGATCGACCACTACAACATCCGCTACCAGCCCGACGCCACCAACCAGCCCGACTTCTGGGCCGTGCGCGGCCAGGAGCGTTCGCGCGGAATGGAGTTCACCGTCTCGGGCCGGGTGGCCAGCGCCTGGTACGTGCGCGGCGGCGCCGGCATCACGCATGCCACCGTGGTCGAGAACAAGGCCAACCGCGCGCTCGAAGGCAAGGACCTGCGCGACGTGGCACGCCGCACGGGCAGCCTGTTCGTGCGCTACGCGCCTTCCGGCCCCTGGTATGGCGAGATCGGCGTCACGCACTCGGGGCCGCGCTGGGCGAACGAGGCCAACACCTCGCGCATGGCGGGCTACAGCCGCTGGGACGCGCTCGTGGGCTGGCGCGCCGCGCCGTGGACGGTGACGGCCGCCGTCTCCAATCTGTTCGACAAGGAGTACTGGCGCCCCGGCACCAGCGGCCTGCCGGGCACGCCGCGATCGCTGCTGGTGAGCGCGAATTACGCGTTCTGACCGCGCTTGAGCCGTCGGCGGGCGAGGCCGTGCCCGTTCCCGCGCCGCGCGTGGCTCAGATGCCCAGGGCCCGGCGCATCTGTGCGCCCGTGAGCCGCTGGCGGGGGCCGCCGAGTAAAGCGCACATGCGTTCGTTGCAGGGTGCGGGCACGCCGTGCGCGGCGGCCAGGCGGACGACGGCGCCGCAGAGGTCGTCGATCTCGGTGGGGCGGCCGGCCTGCAGGTCGTCCCACATCGAGGAGCGCGCCGCGGGGTCGATGCGCAGCATACGGCGTGCGAGCCGCGCGAAGAGCGCATCGGGCAGCCGCAGCACGTGCGGCAGCAGCGCGGGCGGCACGGGCGCGACCTTCGCGGGCCGGATGCCGGCGCGGGCCATGGCGCGCAGCGCCTCGGCCTGCAGGGCGGCGAACACGCGGCGGCAGTCGCGGTCCTGCAGTTCCTCGCGCAGCGGCAGGTCCGAGAGCGCGTTCACGGGGTTGTTGAGGTTCAGCAGCAGCTTGCCCCATTGCACGGCCCGGATGTCGTCCGCCAGCACCGCCGCCAGCCCCGCGGCCCGGAAGGCATCCGCCAGCGCCGCGGTGGCAGGGTCGCGCTGCAGATGGATGCTGCCGGTGGTCGCGCGGTGCACGTGCGTGCCGCGCAGCACCACGTTGTAGGGCACCATGGCCCCGATGGCCCGCAGCGCCGGGGCCTGCGCGGCGATGCGGGCGACGTTGTCCACGCCGTTCTGCAGCGACACCACGGGAGTTCCGGCCGGCAGGGCCGCCGCCAGCGCCCGGGCGGCCTGCACCGTGGCGCCGCCCTTCACGCACAGCAGCACGGTGGCGGGGCCGGCCGGGCCGATGGCGTCCGGCGCGTGCGCCAGCCGCAGCGCCTGCGCCGGTACCTGCGCGTCGAGCCCCTCCAGGTCGCTCACCCGCAGACCGGCCTGCGCCACGGCGCCCAGGATGCGGGGCCGGCCCACCAGGGTCACCGCCTGCCCGGCCGCGGCCAGGCGCCCGCCCACGTAGAGCCCGACGGCGCCCGCGCCCATGACGATGAAATGCATGCGAAGCCCTCCCGCGTGCCATCGAAAAGGCCCAGCGCCCGGCACGGCGTCCGCGCATTGTGGGGGGCAGCGCCCCCTGGCGCATCCCGCAAAATAGCGGGCTTGACCGCCTCCAAACCCTCTTCACCGCCCTCCGCACCCCGCCCCCTCGACATCGCGCTGCTCGCCAGCGTGTTCGTCGTGGCGGCCTGCGGCCTGCTCTACGAACTCGCCGCCGGGGCGCTCGCCTCGTACGTGCTGGGCGATTCGGTGCTGCAGTTCTCCACCATCATCGGCACCTACCTGTTCGCCATGGGCGTGGGCTCGTGGCTGTCGCGGTATTTCGAGCGGCAGCTGCCCGCGCATTTCCTGCGCATCGAGCTGCTGGTAGCGCTGATCGGCGGGGCGCTGCCGGCCACGCTCTTCCTCGCGAATGCCTACGTGCCGGGCGCGTTCCGCGTGCTGCTCTACGGCATGGTGCTGCTGGTGGGCATGCTGGTGGGGCTGGAGATCCCGCTGGTGATGCGCATCCTCAAGCGCAACGTGGCGCTCAAGGACCTCGTCTCGCAGGTGCTCACGTTCGACTACCTGGGCGCACTGGCGGTGTCGCTCGCGTTCCCGCTGCTGCTGGTGCCCCACCTGGGGCTGATCCGCACGGGGCTGCTGTTCGGCATCTTCAACGCGGTGGTGGCGGTGTGGGCGCTGTGGCTCTTCCGGCACGAGCTGCGGCAGCTGCGTGCCCATGCGCTGGCCTGCGCGGCGGTGCTGGGCGCGCTGCTGGCGGGCTTCGCGGGTTCCGAGCACATCACGCGCTTCGCCGAGGACCGGTTCTACCAGGACCGCATCGTCATCAGCAGCGCCTCGGCCTACCAGCGCATCGTGGTCACGCAGGGCCGCATGGGCCACCGGCTCTACCTGAACGGCAACCTGCAGTTCGCCGAGCGCGACGAGTACCGCTACCACGAGGCCCTGGTGCACCCCGCGATGGCCGCGCACGGCGCCCCCCGGCGCGTGGCGGTGCTGGGCGGCGGCGACGGCATGGCCGTGCGCGAGATCCTCAAGTACCCCTCGGTCGAATCGGTCACCCTTGTGGAGCTGGACCCGGCCATGACGCAGCTCTTCCGCACCGACCCGGCGCTCTCGCGGCTCAACGGCGGCGCGCTGTCCGACCCGCGCGTGCACGTGGTCAACACGGATGCCTTCCAGTGGCTGCAGCAGGGGCAAGACGACATGAGCGCCGCCGGGCCGCCCCAAGGCGCGAAGGCCCCCTTGGGGGGCAGCGAACCACGCGCAGCGGGGAGCGTGGGGGCACACGACACTTTCGACGTGATCGTGGTGGACTTCCCCGACCCGACCAACTTCGCGATCGGCAAGCTCTACACCAACAGCTTCTACGCGCTGCTGGACCAGCGCCTCGCGGCGAGCGGCTATGCGGTGGTGCAGACCACCTCGCCGCTCGTGGCGCGCCAAAGCTTCTGGACGGTGGTGCAGACCATCGAGTCGGTGGGCCTCTCGGCCGCGCCGTACCACGCGCACGTGCCGAGCTTCGGCGAGTGGGGCTTCGTGATCGCGAGCCGCCGGCCCTGGCGCCTGCCGGAACGCCTGCCCGAGGGGCTGCGCTTCCTCTCGGCGGCCACGCTGCCGCTGCTGTTCGACTTTCCGCTGGACATGGCGCGGCAGCCGGCCGAGGTCAACCGGCTGTCGAACCAGATCCTCGTGCACACCTACGAGCAGGAGTGGGGCAAGGTGATCGCGCACTGATCCGGGCCCGCGCGGCAGGTTGCGGCAACGCGGGGGCGGGCGCCATACTGCGCGCACAAACCACACCGAGAAAGAGGGAGCCCCATGGCATCGTTCGATCTGTACCTGCCGCAATTGCTGAGGTTCGAAGGCGGCTTTGTCGATGACCCGGACGATCCGGGCGGTGCCACCAACCTGGGCATCACCCTGGCCACGTTCCAGCGCTGCGCGGAGCCCCTGCTCCAGGAGCCGCCGACGCTGCAGGACCTGCGCGCGCTCACCGATGAGCAGGCGGGCGCCATCTACAAGCAGGAATACTGGGACAGGCTGTACGGCGACCAGATCGCCTCCCAGACGCTCGCCGAGATCCTGTTCGACTTCTACGTCAATGCCGGCAACGAGGCGGTCGTGCTGCTGCAGCGGACTTTGCTGCAGCTGGGCGCCACCGGGCTGGCCACGGACGGCGAAATGGGCCCGGCCACACTGGCGGCGCTGGAGGCGGCCGACGATGCCCGGGTCTATGCCCTCTACCGCCAGGGCCGCATCACGTACTACGAGCGCCTGGCGCAGGAGCGCCCGGTGGACCAGAAATTCCTGGCCGGCTGGCTCGCGCGCGCCGACTGGTTCCCGCCGGACCTGCCCCCGTCCGCCGCGCCGCCCATCGCCACGGCCTGAGGCCCCGGGCACTGTGAATGGATTCTGGAGTGTTTCATGCTCCATGCCGCCGGATTCATTGAATAGTTTGCTATCAATAATGTAGCGAATGGGTGGTTTGGCAATGGCCTGCGTCCGGCACTTCGGCCCGGTGCCCGCGGCCCCGCACGCGGGGTTTGGCGGCGGCCAGGGGCCCCTGCCGCGCGCTGGCGCTAAAGTGGCCGCTCCGCCTGCTCCTGCGCGCTTCCGCGCGACCCCCGCGATGACCCTCCACGCTGTGCCCCCTTCCTTTCCGGCGCTGCGCCGTCGCCACTGGCTGCAGGCGGCGGGGGCGTCCGCCGCCACCGCGCTCCTGCCGGGCTGCGGCCGGCCGCCGCCACCGCCCGAGGGCGGCTTCACGGGCATCGACATGGAGCGCGGCCATGCGTTGCGCGACCGGCTGCAGAAGGGCGGCGCCATCGAGCCCGACATCGTGCGCCGCACCCAGGTGGTGATCGCCGGCGGCGGCGTGGCGGGCCTGGCGGCCGCGCGTTCGCTGCGCCTGGCGGGCGTGGACGATTTCGTGCTGCTGGAGATGGAAGACACGGCCGGCGGCAACAGCCGCGCCGGCCAGGTGAATGGCATCGCCTGCCCGCTGGGCGCCCACTACCTGCCCGTGCCGGGCGACGGCGCGCGCGAGGTGCAGGACCTGCTGGAAGAGCTGGGCCTGCGGCGCCGCGTGGCCGGGCGCTGGCAGATCGACGAGCGCCACCTCTGCCACAGCCCGCAGGAGCGCCTGTTCTTCCAGGGCGCGTGGCAGGAAGGCCTCCTGCCCATGAACGGCGTGGGCGAATCCACCATCGCGCAGTACCGGCGCTTTTCCGTGCGCGTGGCCGAACTGGGGCGCGCGGCGCGCTTCGCCATGCCCACCTTCAAGCTCTGGAAGCCCGACCAGCCCCTGTCGGCCGCGCTGCGCGCGCTGGACGCGACGACGTTCGATGCCTGGCTGGCGCAGGAGGGCTTCGACGACGCGCACCTGCGCTGGTACCTCGACTACAGCTGCCGCGACGATTACGGCGCCGGCACCGCCCGCGTGTCGGCCTGGGCGGGCATCCACTACTTCGCGAGCCGGCACGGCTTCCACGCACCCGGCGAGGCTGCGGGCGACGAGCGCGACGGCGTGCTCACCTGGCCCGAGGGCAACGGCTGGCTCACCCAGCGGCTGGCCGCGCCGCTGCAAGACGCCAGGCAACTGCGCGCCGGCAGCACCGTGCTGCGCATCGAGGAGACCCGCGCCGGCGTGGAAGTGGACGTGCTGCACCACGCGAGCGACAGCATCGAGCGCTGGCAGGCGCGGCGCTGCGTGGTGGCGCTGCCGGTGTTCGTGGCCGCGCGCGTGGTGCGCAACCCGCCCGCCTTCCTCACGCAGGCCGCGCAGCGCCTGCAGTGGGCGCCCTGGCTGGTGGCCAACCTGCACATCGACGCGCCCCTCGCCGACCGCGAAGGCGCCGCGCCCGCCTGGGACAACGTGCTCTACGCCGACCCCGCCCCCGGCGGCCTGGGCTACGTGGATGCCGGCCACCAGCGCCTGGACCCGCGCCCCGGCCCCACGGTGCTGAGCTACTACCGCGCGCTGGGCGACGTGCAGGACGGCCGCCGCCAGCTCGCGGAGCAGCCGTGGACGCACTGGCGCGACGCCATCCTCGCGAGCCTGTCGGTGCCGCACCCGGACCTGCGCGCCCGCGTCACGCGCGTGGAGATCACGCGCTACGGCCACGCCATGGCGATCCCCGTGCCGGGCACGCAGGCGTTCCTCGCCCAGATCGGCCGCATGCCGCCGCAGCGCCAGCGCTACGTGCTGTCGAACGGAGAGCGCATCGCCGCGCCCGCCACGCCCGGCACGTCCCGCCTCGCCTTCGCGCACGCGGACTGGTCGGGGTATTCGGTGTTCGAAGAGGCGTTCACGCGCGGGCATGCCGCGGGGATGGCGGTTTGATGGAACGGTAGCCGGCCGAACCGGGCCGCGCGGCACGCGGCCGTATCACCGTTATTCCTCGCGTGTGAAGCCGTGGTAGCTCCTGCGCTCGGTCAGGCCATGTTCCCGGCGGATGGAGTTCTCGGACGGGATTTCATCGGCGTACTGACCGATTCCGACAGTTCGGAGTTCGACCGGCAGCAACGCCTTGTGCAGCGGGCGCCCCATGGCCTCATCCTCGGCCGTCGCCTCGTTCTGGGCGCGGCGCGGTTGTATGCCATGCAGGCTGTCCCTGGCGTGGATCATTTCATGGCCGAGCGTGGCGACATAGTGGTCTGGACTGAGTTCGTAATCGTCCGACTCGGCGGAGCTGAACTTCATGCCGATAGCGGGATCCGTGGCGATCCACACCTCGTCGGAGCCTGGCACCTCGCGCCCTGGTAGCGGAATGGCTGCGACCTCGGGCATGAACTGGCTCGTGGAGGGGCGCCGGCTCATGTAGGTGTCGATATCGGGCCATTGGTTCATGGGCCTCAGGGCACCGGTTTCCGGGTGCTTTTCGCACGACAGGGACTGCGGCCATTCGCCGTTGGAGGGGGTGATGACCACCCTCTTGCGCGGAGCCATCGCATGGATGGACTCGATCTGGCCGAGCAGAGCCCGTCCGGACCGTTGCGAGGCGAGTTGTTCGAGCGTGCTTTCGTTGCGTTCTATGAAAGCCTGGTTCTTGCGTGACAGCTCTTGCCTGGCCTGGGGGGTGGTGGCGGAGGCCTGTTCGGGGGTGGGCGTGTGGATGAACACGCCCTTGAACTGGGTGCTTTGTATCGGCATGGCGGAAGTTGGCGGCCAAGTAGGACCGTGGGGTGACGAAGGGGATTGCACCACCCGGGCCCTGGAAGCTGCCCCCTGCCGCGAAAAGAGTGGCGGTTTTCGGAAGAATCCCCGCGCGCACGGCACTTCTGCCGTTTGTTGGCAACTGCTTCGTCGCTGCCCCTCTGCTCATCAGGGCCATGGTGACGTTACTTGGAATCGATATGAATTAGATATATCTTTCGAAAATCGACATATCTGAATTCATCCCATGAAAGACTTCGACATGCTGGATCCGCGCGGCGCACCACCCACCCTGCGGCGGGGCGGCGGCGGTGGCCGCGTGTTCGGCCACGGCGGCCTGCGCCTGGTGCTGCTGCGCCTCATCGCGGACAAGCCGCGCCATGGCTACGAACTCATCAAGGCCATCGAGGAGCGCCTGGGCGGCAGCTACAGCCCCAGCCCGGGCGTGGTCTACCCCACGCTCACGCTGCTGGAGGAGATGGGCCACGTCACCGTCAGCACCGAAAGCGGTGGCCGCAAGCTGCACACCGCCACCGCCGAAGGGCTGGAGCACCTGCAGGCGCACCAGGGCGAGGTGGACGCGCTGCTCGCGCGCATGGCCGAAGGCGGGCCCGGGCGTGGCGGCCCGCGCCCTGCGCCGGTGGAGCGCGCCGTGCACAACCTGCGCCACGCCCTGCATATGCGCCTGGCCGGCGCGCCGCTGGACACCGACCAGGTCCACGCCATCGCCGACCTGCTGGACGAGGCCGCGCGCCGCATCGAGCGGCTCTGAGCCCCGCCACCTGTCCGCCCGCCCGCCATTCCACACGAGCGCGCGAACCGAGCGCGCCGCACCGCACCGCCCCCCAAACGCCCCCGATGCCACCGCGCCATTCCATGGCGCCCGACGCCGCCGGCCCCGCCGGCAGAAAGCAGCTCTCTTCCCATGACCTCCCATCCTTCTCCCGCCACCCCCCAGCCGACGCCCGAGCAGCTCGAAGCCCGCGCGCCGCAGCGCGTGCGCCACGAGTTGCGCCTGCGCACCCTCACCGTGCAGCGCGCCGAGCGCATCACCCCGCATTGCGTGCGCGTCACGCTCGCGGGCGATGACCTCGCCGGCTTCCACAGCCCGGGCTTCGACGACCACGTGAAGCTGCTGCTGCCCGATCCTGCCACCGGCGAGCTGGTGCTGCCCTCGTTCGGCGCGCAAGGCGCGGCGCCGGCCCCGGACGCGCCGCGGCCCACCATGCGCGACTACACGCCGCGCCACCACGACGCGCAGGCCGGCACGCTCGCCATCGACTTCGCCGTGCACGACGCCGGCCCCGCCACCGCCTGGGCGCTGCAGGCCGCGCCCGGTCAGCGCATCGGCATCGGCGGGCCGCGCGGTTCGCTGCTGGTGCCGCTCGTCTTCGACGGCTACGTGCTGATCGGCGACGACACGGCCCTGCCGGCCATCGGCCGCCGCCTCGCGGAACTGCCTGCGGGCGCGCCCGCCCTGGTGCTGATCGAGGTGGACGGCCCGGCCGACGAACAGGGGCTGCCCACGCAGGCCGCTGCCCGCATCCACTGGGTGCACCGCGCAGGCACCCCTGCGGGCGAGGGCTCCGGCCTGCTGGGCGCCCTGCGCACCCTGGCCCTGCCGGCCGGCGACGTGCATGCCTGGGTGGGCTGCGAAACCACCGTCGCCAAGGCGCTGCGCGCGCACCTCGTGGGCGAACGCGGCGTGCACCCGAAGTGGATCAAGGCTGCGGGCTACTGGCGCCGGGGCAGCGCCGACACGCACGAAACGATCGAGGACTGAACGGCGACGCATGGCCAGGCCGCGCGGGCTCCGCGGGCGGCCTGCCGCTACCCGCCGCCGCCGATCCCGGCGGCCAGGTGGTCGATCCAGGCGCGCACGCGCGCCGGCAAAAACCGGTTGGGCGGGTACAGCAGCCACGCCGTGCCCGAATAGGCCGTCGTGTGGCGCCAGCCGGGCAGCACGCGCACCAGCGCGCCCGTCTCCAGCGCGGCGCGGGCCGTGAAGCCGGGCAGGGTGGCGATGCCCAGGTGCGCCAGGGCCGCGTCGCACCGCATCTCGCTGTGGTTGGCCACGTAGCGGCCGCGCACGGCCACGGTGGTGGCCGCTTCGGCGAGGCCGCCCGTGCCGCCGGCCCGGACGAATCGCCAGTGGCGGTCGCGCTCGTCCTCGCCCAGGGCGATGCAGTCGTGCCGCGCCAGATCGCGCGGGTGCTCCGGCGTGCCGCGCTGCGCCAGGTAGGCGGGGCTCGCGCAGACCAGGTGCTCCACGGCCTCCAGCGGCCGGCCCGCGAGGCCGGGCGGCGGCGTGTCGGTGATGCGCAGGGCCAGGTCGATGTCTTCCGCGAACAGGTCCACCGTGCGGTCGGTGACCACCAGTTGCAGGTCCACCTGCGGGTGCGCCGCCAGGAAGGGCGGCACCAGCGCGTGGATGCGCTGGCGGCCGTAGGCCTTGGGAACGCTCATGCGCACGAGACCGCGGGGCACGCCGGTCGCCGCGTCGCCCGCCAGCGACAGCACCTCGCGCGCGGCGCTCTCCAGCGCCTCGCAGTGCGCGTAGGCGGCCCGCCCGGCCTCGGTCAGCCGCAGCCGGCGCGTCGTGCGCTCCAGCAGCCGCACGCGCAGCACGCTCTCCAGCCGCGCCACCTGCCGGCTCACGGCCGAGGGCGTGAGCCCCAGCCCGCGCGCCGCGGCCGAGAAGCTGCCGGCCGCCACCACGCGCGCGAACACGGCCATGTCGGGCAGGCTGTCGAGGGCTTCATTCGTGCGCATTTGGAACAGAACTTGTGCGTTTGCAACCGATTATCGCCATCGGTGCGCAAATCTACGATGCACCCATGACCGCCACCACGCCCGCCTTCACGGCCCCGAGCCCCTCCACGCACCGGCTGATGCGCGCGTCCGACGCCGCCCTGCTGCTCGTCGCCATCGTCTGGGGCACCAGCTACGGCGTGGCCAAGGGCGCGCTCGCGTTCTACCCGGTGCTGGGCTTCCTGGCCGTGCGCTTTCTGCTGACCGCCGCACTGCTGGCGCCGGCCTGCCTGCGCGCAGGCCGCGCACAGTGGCGGGATGCGCTGCGCGCGGGGCTGCCGCTCGGCGCGCTGCTGATGGCGATCTTCCTGTGCGAGACCTACGGCGTGGCGCACACGCAGGCCAGCCACGCGGCCTTCCTCATCAGCCTGTGCGTGGTCTTCACGCCCTTCGCGGAATGGTGGCTGCTGGGCCGCCGGCCGGCCGCGGCGCTGCTGGCCTGCGCGGCCGTCTCACTGGCGGGTGCGGCACTGCTCGCGGGCGGCCCGCAGGTGCGTTGGGGCTGGGGCGATGCGCTGGTGCTGGCGGCTGCCGCGCTGCGCGCCGTCACGGCGTGCGCCACCAGCCGCCTCATGCGCCGCCATGCCGCAGCGCCCCTGCTGCTGCTCACGGCCGTGCAGTCCGCCGTGGTCGGGGCCGGCTGCCTGCTGCTGGCCGTGGCCCTGCCCGGCGGCCTGCCCGCGCTGCCGCCGCAGGGCGCCTTCTGGTGGGCCTGCCTGTACCTGGTGCTGGGCTGCACCGTGTTCGCCTTCGTGGCGCAGAACTGGGCGCTGCGCCGCAGCGCCCCCAGCCGCGTGGGCCTGCTGATGGGCACTGAGCCCGTCTGGGGCGCGCTGTTCGCCGCGGCCTGGCTGGGCGAGCGGCTTCCGCCGGCCGGCTGGCTGGGCGGCGCGCTGATCGTGGGCGCGGCGCTCTGGGCGCTGCGCCACGGCCGGGCTTGACGCACACTGGCGCCCATGGCCGCCGGAACGTCTCACCCCCCTTCGCCGCTTTCTTCCCACCCCGCGCCGCCTGCGCAGGCCGATGCCGCGCTGCGCGCGATCGCCGGTTTCGAGGCGGCCAAGGGCGCCATCGCGCTGCTGGCGGGCGCGGGGCTGTTGAGCGTGTTGCACCGCAACCTGCACCAGCTCGCGGTGGCGCTCATCGGGCATGTGGGACTGAGCCCGGGCGAGCGTTATCCGGCGCTGCTGCTGTCGCAGGTGGACCTGTGGGCGCACGAGGATCTGCGCCTGCTGGTGGCGGCCGTGGTGGCGTATGCGGCGCTGCGCTTCACGGAGGCCTGGGGCCTGTGGCGCGGGCGTGTCTGGGGCGAGTGGCTGGGTGCGCTGTCCGGCGGGCTCTACATCCCGTTCGAGCTGTGGCACTGGGTGCACCACCCGACCTGGCTGGCGAGCGCCGTGGTGCTCTTCAACGCGGGGGTGGTGGCCTACCTGGGCTGGCGGCTGCACACGCGGCCGGCGCAGGCCCGCAGCGGGGCGGCGTCACAGCCCTGACACGCGGGGGCGGCACCGTGCCGGGTTTCCGTGCGACGCACGCATGTCGTGTGCGCCGGCCTCGGCATGCCACGCAGGACCCCTCCGCCCATGTTCGCTTTCTCCCGTCTCGCCGTCGCCGCCGCGCTGGCGTGCGCCCTCGCCGCCACCGCCCACGCCCAGCAGGCCTTTCCCGCCACGCTCGCTGGCCATGCCGTGCTGCCCGCGCAGTCGTTCGTGCCCGCGCCGGCCGACGCACCGGCCGATCTGCGCACCAGCGGCAAGTTCACCACGCCGCAGCGGGTGGACGCGCTGCGCTCCGTGGAGGGCACCTCCGCGGGCCGGCCCACGGGCGTGTCGCTGCCGTTCGAGGGCCAGCCGCTGCAGGGCCACTCGGGCATCAAGCGCATGCCCGACGGCACGTTCTGGATCCTCACGGACAACGGTGCGGGCGCCAAGGCCAACTCGCCCGACTTCATGCTCTACCTGAACCACTACGCGGTGGATTTCCAGGGCGGGGCATTCAAGCGCCTGAAGACCGTGTTCCTGCACGATCCGGACAGGAAGGTGCCCTTCCGCATCGCCGAGGAAGGCACGGAGCGGCGCTACCTGACGGGCTCGGATTTCGATCCCGAGAGCTTCCAGTTCGCGGGCGGCGCGCTGTGGATCGGCGAGGAGTTCGGGCCCTACCTCATCAAGGCCGACCTGGACGGCAAGGTGCTCGCGGTGTTCGAAACCCAGGTGGACGGCCGGACCGTGCGCTCGCCCGACCACCCGGCCGTCACCACCGCCGGCGCGCCGGATGCGAAGGCGCCGGCCTTCGAGGTCAAGCGCTCCAAGGGCTTCGAGGGCATGGCCGCCAGCCGGGACGGCAGCCGCCTGTACGCGCTGCTGGAAGGCCCGCTCTGGAACGAATCCGCCAAGGCCTACGAGGCGGTGGAGGGCGGCCGGCAGTACCTGCGCGTGCTGGAGTTCGACGTGCGCGCGGAGAAGTGGACCGGCCGCCACTGGAAGTACGTGCTGGAGGCCAACCAGAACGCCATTGGCGACTTCAACATGATCGACGCGACCACGGGCCTCGTCATCGAGCGCGACAACGGCGAGGGCACGGCCGACCGGGCCTGCCCCGAGGGCCAGAAACGCCCCGACTGCTTCCACGACATCGCGAAGTTCAAGCGCGTCTACAAGGTGGAGCTGACCGATGCCAACGCGGGCGGCGAACTGCGCAAGGTGGGCTACATCGACCTGATGAACATCCAGGACCCGCGCCGCCTGGCGAAGAAGCCGCTCACCGACGGCGTGCTCGCCTTCCCGTTCTTCACGATCGAGAACGTGGACGTGGTGGACGCCACGCACATCGTGGTCGGCAACGACAACAACCTGCCCTTCAGCAGCAGCCGCGACCCGCGCCGCGCCGACGACAACGAGCTGGTACTGATCGAGGCCGGCGCCCTGCTGCGCGCCAAATAACTACTACCTTGTTGCATGTGTGAGCTTGCTCTGCAAAATTTGCCTCAGCATCAGAGTTGAAAAGCAATCAGATGGCTGTCCTGCTATAAATCCCTTCCCGTCGCAATTCTGGATTCCAGTCGTGTCGCGGCATAAGGAGAGCGAGTGCTCATCACAAGACTCAAACTACAAAACTGGCGCAATTTCAAAAAAATTGAAGTTAGCTTGCGCGATCGGGTGTTTGTCATCGGGCCGAACGCTTCCGGTAAATCCAACCTTTTGGATGCTTTGCGATTCCTGAGAGACATTGCGAAGCCCAAGGGGGGGGGGTTGCAACGCGCGGTGGAAACGCGGGGCGGTATGACGAAACTCCGCTGCTTGTTGGCGCGAACTAATCCAGAAGTGCTAATCGAGGTCGATCTGGCAGAAAAAATCGATACCCCGGCTATCTGGCGTTACTGTCTTGCCTTTCGCAGCGAGGGTAGGGGCAAGCATCGCGTGGTTGTGAGTAAGGAGCGTGTAGAAGATTTGCGGAACAGGGACGTGCTGCTGGATCGTCCTCACAACACAGAAGACCAAGCAGACCCTGAACGTCTGACAGAAACCAGCTTGGAACAAGTCAATGCCAACAAGGACTTTCGGGATATTGCCCAGTTCTTTGGAGCTTTGACCTATCTGCATCTTGTGCCCCAACTACTCAAACATACAGAGTTGGGTGCCACGGCACTGCTGGAAGGCGATCCGTTTGGTCAGTCTTTTCTTGAACGTATTGCGAAAACTCCAGATCGCACCCGCGATGCGCGATTGAAAAAAATCGAATCTGCGCTTAAAGCTTGCGTGCCCAACATGCGCGATTTGAAATTCAGTCGTGATGAAGCGACTGGAACACCCCACCTTGAGGCGTTGTATGAGCATTGGCGGCCCGACGCAGGATGGCAGCGAGAAGACCAGTTTTCAGATGGAACCCTGCGTTTGCTGGGCATTATGTGGAGCCTGCTGGATGGGGACTCTTTGCTTTTACTGGAAGAACCAGAGTTGTCGCTCAACGAGTCAATCGTCCGGCAGATCCCTCCTTTGCTATGGCAAATGCAGCGTAAGGCCAAACATCGTCGCCAAGTTTTCGTTACTACGCATAGCGAGGCATTGCTAGAGCATAGTAGTGTGGATCCACGTGATGTACTGCGGCTAGATCCGTCTCCTGAAGGTACTCATATCGTGCCTGCCACAGCGCAAGAACTTGCTTTGGTTGCTGCTGGCTACAACGTGGCTGAAGCCATGGTTCGCAATGCGCCTCAAGGACAATTGGATCAGCTTTCCATCTTTTAGCCATGGCCCGATCTATAGAAATCGCCTTAGTGGTGGAGGATGCTCTTAGTTTGGTATTGATGGAGAAAATATTAGCGCACACCGGGCGCGGATATATAGTTTTTCGTGCTTTAGTTGAATGTGGGGCGGGCAATATTCATAAGTCGGTAAAAAAGTATTTGAATGCTAGTCGTGCTTTGCCGCATGTTGTTCTCGTAGATCTTGACCAGATCGCATGTGCTCCATCGCTGCGTCGGAAATGGGGAGTTACCGCGCTGCCTGAGAGCATGTTATTCCGGGTAGCGGTGCGTGAGTCAGAGGCCTGGGTGCTTGCAGACAGGGCTGCATTTGCCGCCTTTGCAGAAATCCCTATTAACAAGATTTCTTCTGTACCAGAATCTTTGCCCGATCCAAAACAAGAGTTGGTTAATTTGGTGCGTCGAAGTCGCAACAAAAGGCTGGCGTCCGAACTGGTACCGGTTCAAGGGAGTTCTGTGTCTATAGGTCCGCTATATAACGAACGACTGGGCCAATTTGTGCGCGACTGTTGGGACGTGGACGCCGCGATGATGAATGCTCCAAGTCTTGAACGCACTTTTTCCCGACTGCAGACGTTCATGGCGTAAGAATTTGGTTGTTGCCGTGACGTGCGACACCTCCATTCGGAGCTTGCGTCACAATCCCAGCCGTTCAGTTCGACAGGAGACCGCGGCCGGCCGCGGACCATCCTGCGGGCATGTTTCGGGAGCCTTTCACCGTTGACCCGTCCGTCCGATCCGACCGCCGTGCCCACCGGGAATGGGGCGGCCTCCGCCCCAGAGGCCGCTCCAGCCGCCGACGCTGATGCAGTTCCTGCGCTGCCTGCCGATCTGGCGCAGCGGCTGCGCGCGCTGGAAGAGCGCGAGGCGCACCTGCGCTTCGCAGCGATCGCGGGCCGGCTGGGCCTGTGGGAGCTGGACCTGGGCAGCTTGGAGCTGACCAGCTCCGAGGTGTGCCGGGAGAATTTCGGGCGCAGCGCCGACCAGGTGCTCACCTGGCGCGAGGTCACCGCTGCGGTGCACCGGGACGACGCGCCCCGCGTGCGCGCCATCTTCGACCAGTGCATTGCGCAGCGCCAGCAATACGCCTGCGACCACCGCGTGGTGCATCCCGATGGCCGCGTGTGCTGGCTGCAGGTGCGCGCGCAGTTCCAGGGCGGCACGGGCGGGCGCAGCCTGCGCATCGCGGGCACCGCGCGCGACATCACCGAGCAGGTGCTCGCCGAGCGACGCATGCAGGCCCTGCTGCAGCTCGACGACAGCTTCCGCACGCTCGACGATCCCGCCGACATGGCCTACGCGGCCGCGCGCCTGCTGGGCGAGACGCTGGGCGTGGGGCGAGCGGGCTACGGCGAAATCGACGAAACCACCACTGTCACCATCGTGCGCGACTGGACTGCGCTCGGCATGGTCTCGGCGGCCGGGCGGCACCACCTGCCCGATTACGGCCGTTTCTTCGAAGACCTGCTGCGCGGCGACATCGTCGTGGTGACCGATGTCTCCACCGATCCGCGCACCGCCAGCCACGTGCCCGCGCTGCGGGCGGTGCAGGCGGGCGCGCTGGTGAACCTGCCGCTCATCGAGGACGGCCGGCTGGTGGCCATGCTGTTCCTCAACCACCCCCAGCCGCGCGAGTGGTCGGCGGACGAGCTGGACCTGATCCGCAGCGTGGCGCACCGCACGCGCATGGCCGTGCAACGGCGCGCGGCGGAGCGGCAGTTGCGCGCCTTCGCGGACACGCTCGAATCGAAGGTGCAGGAGCGCACGCGCGAACTCATGGCCGCCGAGGAGGCGCTGCTGCAGGCCCAGAAGATGGAGGCGGTGGGCCAGCTCACCGGCGGACTGGCGCACGATTTCAACAACCTGCTGGCGGGCATCATGGCCAGCCTGGACCTGCTGCGGCTGCGGCTCTCCCAGGGGCGGCATGCCGACATGGAGCGCTCCATCGAGACGGCGCAGCGCTCGGCCAAGCGCGCGGCCGCGCTCACGCACCGGCTGCTGGCCTTCTCGCGGCGGCAGACGCTCGCGCCGAGCGTGGTCGACCTGAACCAGCTCGTCGCGGGGCTGCAGGACCTCGTGCAGCGCACCGTGGGCCCTGCCATCGCCGTGGTGTTCGATCCCACGCCCGGCCTCTGGATGGTGCGCGCCGACGCCGGGCAGATCGAGAACTCGCTGCTGAACCTGTGCATCAATGCGCGCGATGCCATGCCGGCCGGCGGCACGCTGCGCATCGGCACGGCCAACCATGCGGCGGCCCCGGAGGCCGGCGACCTGCCGCCCGGCGAATACGTCGCGCTGGCGGTGGCCGACACCGGCGCGGGCATGCCCGCGGAGGTGGCCGCGCGCGCCTTCGAGCCGTTCTTCACCACCAAGCCGCTGGGGCAGGGCACGGGGCTGGGCCTGTCGATGGTGTACGGCTTCGCCCGGCAGTCCGGCGGCGCGGCGCGCATCGCCTCGGCGCCGGGCGAAGGCACCGCGATCACGCTCTGGCTGCCGCGCCACGCGGACGCGGACACCGCCGAGCCCGCCCCGGACAGCGCCCTGCCGGGCACCCTGGGCACGCGCGCGGTGCCCGCGCACCGCGCCGCGCCGACGGTGCTGCTGGTGGACGACGAGCCCGGCGTGCGCACCACCGTGGCCGAGGCGCTGCGCGAGCAGGGCTACCGCGTGCTGGAAGCCGTGGACGGCCCCGAGGCCCTCGAAGCGCTGCGCGCCGGCGGCCCGCTGGACCTGCTGCTCACCGACGTGGGCCTGCCCGGCGGCATGAACGGCCGGCAGGTGGCCGATGCCGGCCGGGCGCTGCGGCCGGGGCTGCCGGTGCTGTTCATCACGGGCTACGCCGAGCAGGCCGTGATCGGCGACCGCGACCTGGACCCCGGCATGGGCGTGCTCACCAAGCCGTTCGACCTGGACGTGCTGGCCGCGCGGGTGGCGTCGGCCCTGGCCTGACGACCGCGGAAAACCGCACCCGGCGGCGGCCGGGGACCGGGTGGCACAATGCCCGGCGCCCCTTTTCCCCTCTTCCCGAAAGCACCGCCGCGCCATGTTCACAGGCATCGTCCAAGCCACCGCCACCCTCGCCGACCTGCAGGACCGCGAAGGGCTGCGCACCTTCCTGATCGAGTTCCCGCCGGGCTTCTGCGAAGGCCTCGCCATCGGTGCGAGCGTGGCCGTGGACGGGGTGTGCCTCACGGTGACGCGGCGGGTGTCGGACACGTCGGCGGCGTTCGACGTGATGCTGCAGAGCCTCAACGTGACCACGCTGGGCGGCTACGCCGCGGGCCGGCAGGTGAACGTGGAGCGCGCGGCGCGCGACGGCGCCGAGATCGGCGGCCACCCGCTGTCGGGCCACATCGACTTCGCGGCCACGCTGCAGAGCGTGCGCGATTCGGAGAACAACCGCGTCTGGCGCGTGGCCGTGCCGCCGGCCTTCCGCCGCTACGTCTTCGCCAAGGGCTACATCGCCCTGCACGGCGCCAGCCTCACGGTGGCGGAGGTGAACCGCGCCGAGGGCTGGTTCGAGGTCTGGCTCATCCCCGAGACGCGGCGCGCGACGGTGTTCGAAACCCTGCGCGCGGGCGACGCGCTCAACGTGGAGATCGAACGCAGCACCCAGGTGGTGGTGGACACGGTGCGCGAGGCCGTCGAGGAAAGCCTGGGCGAGCTGCGCCCCGTGCTGGAGGCGCTGCTGCGCGAGAAAGGCCTCTCGCTGGACGACTTCGTGCGCCCGCCGGGCACGCTGCCGCGCTGAAGCGGCCCGGGCGCCGCCGGATCGCAAGCTTGGAGCGAAATGGGCTCCATGCCGCCGGATCCATTCAATAGTTTGCTATCAAATTGTGAGCGATTGCGGTACCTGGCCGCCGGGCTGCGCGGGGCGGCTCAGGCCGCTTCTTCCACGCGGTTGCGGCCCCGGTCCTTGGCGCGGTAGAGGGCCGCGTCGGCCTCCGAGAGCAGGTGGTCGAGCAAGAGGCCGTGCCGCTCCGAGGCCGCCACGCCCACGCTGGCCGTGAGCGTGGCGCTGCCGCCCGAGGGCAGCAGCACCCGGGCGGCCTCGATGGCCTGGCGCAACTGCTCGGCGCGCACCGTTGCCGCGGCGGCACCGCAGGGGCCGAGCAGCACCACGAACTCCTCGCCGCCGTAGCGCGCGGCCAGGTCTTCCGGGCGCAGCGCGCCGCGCAATGCGCGGGCCACCGTGCGCAGCGCCTCGTCGCCCGCCGCGTGCCCTTCTCGGTCGTTGAAGGCCTTGAACAGGTCCACGTCGAGCAGCATCACCACGATGCCGGAGCGCTGCTGGCGGGCCTGCGCGATGCGCTCGCGCGCGGCGGAGAAGAAGGCGCGCCGGTTCGGCAGGCCGGTGAGGAAATCGGTGAGCGACTGCTCGCGCAACTGCGCGATGAGTCCGTCGCGCTCGCGCTCCAGGCCCTGGCGCGTGCGCGTGTGGTCCTGCAGGGCGCGCACGGCGCCGATCACGGCGGCCATCTCGTCGTCGGCCGTGGGGCGGGGCAGCGGGGCGTCGAGCCGGTTGCGGGCCAGGTCCTGCAGCGCGCGCGTGGTCTGGGCCAGCGGCCGCAGCACGCGCCCGTGCAGCACCGCCAGCGTGCCGGCCAGCACGGCCCAGAGCACGGCCGAGGCGCCGACCACGATCACCAGGCTGCCCAGCGCGCGTTCGCGCGCGGCGGCGGCATCGGCCTGCAGCCGGGCGAGCATGCGGTCGCGCAGGGCCACCACCTTGGTCAGCTCGGGCACGTAGCGCGCGGCGAACTCGGCCGCCGTGGTGCCATAGCGCCCGTCGCCTTCGCCGGCGGCCATCACGGGCGCCACGATCTCGCGGACGGCGTGCCCGAAATAGCCCTGCTCCACGGCCTGCCAGGCCTGCGCGATGTCGGGCGGCACCTGCTGGTGGGCGAGGCGCTGCTCCAGCAGGAACTGCAGCGCCAGGATGCGGCCGCGCGTCTGCTCGATGGCGCGCCGCTCGGCGGGCGTGAAGGGCTGCTGCTTGGCCAGCGCCGCCGTGAAGTGCGAACCGAGCAGGCCCGCGTGCTCGCGCAGCTCCGCCGTGACGCGCAGCGCCTGCACGTCGCCGTCCAGCGCCGGCTGCGAGGCACGCACGGTCTGGATGAGCGCGCTGTTGACCGGTGCCAGCCGCGGCACCACGGCCACGAGGCCGTACACGCTGGCGCGCACCGCCTCGGGCGTGCGGCCGGACCGCGGCAGCGCGATGGTCCGGTCGGCCACGGCACGCGCCCGGGTGAGGGCATCGAAGGCGGCATCCACCGCCGCCGGGGCCGCGCCGGTGCGCGGGGCGGGCGGGGGCGCGCCGAGCATGGCGCGCAACTGGCGGAAGGCCTCGTCCGTGCGCGCGCGGGCCTGGGCCAGCGCCGCGACGGCGGCGGGGTCGGCCGGCCCGTCGGCGGCCCCGAGCCGGGCGTTGGTGGGGCCGCGCTCGCGCGAGACCATTTCCGCGGCCACCAGCCCCAGGCGCAGGTCCGCCAGGGCGTGCTCGCCGGCCTCGGCCGCGCGCCAGGACCGCCATTCGGCCCAGCTGGAGTGCAGCGCCAGGGCGGCCGTCACGGCGGCCAGCAGGGTGCCCAGAAGGCGCAGCAGGTGATTGAGGGACATGGAACGCAGGACCGCCGCCAGGCAGAGACCGGCGGCGCCCGGAGCGGAGGGGCGGGGCGGACCCCTGGTTTACGATGTTGACACTCTATAACACTGCCGTTCCACGGTCGCGTTGCCCCTGGCGCCCCCTTCCCGCCGGCCGGGCGCCGGCCGCGCCGCATGCGGCGGCGGCGCGGGCCCACGGCCCTCCTCCAGGCCCCGGGCGCGCCGGTGTCCTCCGTCTCATCCATGCCCATCGTTCGCACGCTTTCCCCCGACGACCTGCCCGGCCTGCTGGCCGTGCAACTGGCCTGCTACGGCGAGGGCTTCGTCGAAAGCGCCGATGTGTTCGCGCGGCGCCTGGCGAGCCCCGCGAACTGTTCGCTGGTGCTCGAACGCGGCGGCACCGTGCACGCCTACCTGGCGGCCTACCGCAGCGCGCTGGACAAGGTGACGCCGCTGCACGGCGACTTCGAGGCGCCGCCGCCGGACGCCGCCGACACGCTCTACCTGCACGACATGGCCGTGCTGCCGGCGCTCGCCGGCCAGGGGCTGGCCCGCGCGCTGCTGGAGCCCCTGTGGCGCACCGGGCGCGAGGCCGGCCTGCGCCACACGGCCCTGGTGTCGGTGCAGGGCTCGCAGGGCTACTGGGAGCGCCACGGCTATGCCGTGCGGGCGCTCGCGTCGCCCGCGCAGCAGCAGCGGCTCGCGGGCTACGGGCCCGGGGCCGTCTACATGGCGCGGCGGCTGTAGCCGGGCCGCTGCCGCCCGGTCGTCAGTGGGGCACCGGGGCATAGGGCAGGTCCGCGGCATCCGGGAGTTCGGCGATCTCCACCCCGGGCGATGCGGGCGCGGCGCGCCGCGCCAACTGCTGGAACAGCTCCAGCGCGTTGTGGCCCACGCCGCGCGCGGCCTCCCACAGCTCCGCCGGCCGCAGGGACAGCAGTTTCTCGATGCCCGCGCCGGCCGCGTGCCCGATGGGCCCCGGGATGGTCATGTTGAGCAGGGCCATGGCGGCCGATCCCAGCAGCATGCCGGTGGTGTCCTTCTCGATGAAGTCTCCGGCCGCGCGGTTGGCCACCAGCACCGCGATCATCACGAGGCTCAGGCCCGCGAAGGACTTGAATTCCTCCAACGCATCGCCGCGCGCCATGTTGGGGTTGGCGGCGTTGTGCAGCATCAGCGCCGCGGTGAAGGCGGCGTCCGAGCCCAGGTCCACCATGCCGATGCGGTCGGGGTACATCAGCGCGGTGGTGGTCAGGCACACGGCCGTGGTGAAGAGGGCGAGCGCGGTCTTGGCCGCGCGATCGGGGTTGGCCATGCCCGCGCCGGCCGTGCCGTCCGGGTGCAGCACGCGCTCCAGGTCGGTGGCGATGTCCAGGAACGCGTTCGCGGCCAGCGTCACCTGCTTGCTCGTGGTGGGGCTGAGTTCCTTGCCCTGTTCCAGAAAGCCCGTCCTGCCGTCCGTGAGCGCCTGCAGCTCGGTGCGGGCGCGCGCCAGCGCATCGGCCAGCAGGTCGCGCGCGGGCGGCGCGCCGTCGTCCCCGGGGAGCGCCGGCTCCTGCGTGGGCAGGCGGGCGGCGAGCGGGTCCACGCCGCTGTCCAGCGCGCGGCCGGCGGCGGCCAGCGCCGGGTCGGGCACGCCGTGGCGGCGCTGCTGCACCATCTCGCGCATTTCCTTGCCGAAGAAGCCGAGGAACAGCGCCGCCGTGGACACCATGCCCGCGCCCACGTTGAAGGCCGGGCTGGCATTGAGCTTCTGCAGCTGCGGCATGAAAGTGGGCAGCGCGAAGATCGCGGCCTGCACCACGTTGATGTAGTGGCGCGACATGAAGTGGTCCATCACGCTGTGCCGGTTGGCCGCCGTGGGCGAGCGCATCGCCCCCACGGCCATCAGGCCCGTCTTGGCATAGAGCCCGGCCAGCTCGGCCACGAACTGGTTCTGGTGGCTGTGGGCCGGGATGGCGAAGGGCACCACCGGCAGCAGCAAATTCATGGGCAGGTAGGCGGCGGCGCGGTGCGCGAGCGGCTGCTCGGTCTGCAGCGCATCCAGCGTGGATTCGAGGTGCGCGAGCTTGGGCCCGAAATGCGAGCGCAGCGCCTCGGGCACCGAGGGATGCTGGAGCTTCCCGCGCAACTGGTCCACGCCTTCGCGCAGCGCGGGCAGCGTGCTGGCGATGGGCAGCGCCGGGTTTTCGGGGTCGGCGCCCCGGCCCTTCAGCGCGGCCAGGTACTCGGCGTCGTCGGCGCGCATCAGCACCGTGCGGACATCGGAGAGCCGCGCCACCTCCTTGGCGGCCTGGCGCGCGCGCTGCAGCAGGCTGGGCGGCGGTGCCGCGGCAGCTTCTGCCCCGTCGTTGGCGGGGGCCAGGGAGATCCTCTCCGGGCTGGAAGGCCGCGCGGGCGTGGGGGAGCGCGGCGGCGATGCGCCGCCGTCCGCTCGCCGCGGGCCCTGGGCCGCGGGCATGCCCTCGGGCGAGGCGAGGCGGGCCGCCGCGCGGGGTGGCGTGGCCGGGCTGTCGGAGGACGGTATCTGCAGCGCGGAGGGCGGCAGCGCGGCAGGCGATGGGGCGTGCGGGGCAGGGATCGGGGTCATGCGCGGAGGTCTGCGGCGTGGAAGGGGCGAAGCGTGGGCGCGATGGCGCGCGGGCAGCCAGCGTAGGCGCGCGCCCCCGCCGCGCCCTTTCGCCGCGCGAACGCCTGTGCGGGCCCGCGAACCGGGGCCGGCGCTACGGGGCGGCCTGCGCGGTGATCCAGTCGCGAAAAGCCCGCAGGGCAGGGTCCAGCAGCACATCGGGCCGGTACACCAGCCGGTAGGCCAGGGGCGTGGACAGGTCGGCCGCGCGCAGGGCCACCAGCGCGCGCGCGGCGATCTCCGCGGCCACGAAGCCGCGCCGCACGAGCGCGAAGCCCCGGCCCGCGAGCGCCGCCTCGATCGCTCCGTTGGAGCGCGCGAACACCACGCCCTGCTCGCAGTCCACGCCGGCCGCGCCGTGCGATGCGCACCAGAGGCGCCAGTCGCCGCGGTGCTCGTCGTGCAGCAGCCGCTCGCCCGAGATGTCGGCCACGCGCGGCACGCGGCGCGGCGCGATCAGGCGCGGGCTGCAGACGGGCACGAGGTCGTCGGCCACCAGCACTTCGGCCCGCAGCCCCGCATACGCGCCCAGGCCATGGCGCACCGCGAAATGCATCTCCTCGGTGGCCAGGTCCACGACGCGGTCGGTGGTGTTCACGTGCACGTCGATCTCCGGCGCGCGCCGCGAAAAGTCCGGTAGCCGCGGCACGAGCCACTGCACGGCAAAGCCCGTGGTGCAGCTCACGAGCACCACGCGCCGCTGCCCGCGCGCGCCCAGCCGCGCGGTGGCGTGGCCGATCAGCGCCAGGGCCTCGGCGCAACTGGCGAGGTAGTCGCGCCCGGCCGGCGTGAATGCCAGCCCGCGCGGCAGCCGGTCGAAGAGCGCGCAGCCCAGGAAGGCTTCGAGCTTGCGCACCTGCTGCGACACCGCCCCGGGCGTGACATGCAGTTCGGCGGCCGCGGCACGCACGCTCAGGTGGCGCGCCACCGCCTCGAAGAAGCGCACGGCAGTCAGGGGCGGCAGTCGCATGGTGTTGAGTGGAACTAAACGGCTTGGCAGGATAAATCGTTTGATGGTGCTGCACGGGCCTGCCCACAATCTGCCCATCCGCCGCGGCCATCGCCGCGCGCATGCTCCACCGCACCGCACGCGGAACATTCCCTGCACACACCACCATGCCTTTCGCCAGCCTGCTGCGCCTTTGCCTGCTGGCCGCCCTCTGGGGCGGCAGCTTCCTCTTCACCCGCATCACGGTGCCCGAACTGGGCGCGGTGCCCACGGCTTTCGGCCGGGTGGTGCTCGCCGCCCTGGGCCTGATGGCCCTGCTCGTGCTGTCGCGCCAGCGCCCGGCCTTCCAGGGCAAGCTGGGCACGGTGCTCGTGCTGGGCGTGGTCAATTCGGGCATTCCGTTCTGCATGTTCGCGCTGGCTGCGCGCGTGCTGCCCGCGGGCTACAGCGCCCTGCTGAACGCCACCACGCCGCTGATGGGCGTGCTGATCGGCGCCGCGGTGTTCGGCGAGCGCATCACCGGCGCCGGCGCGGCCGGCGTGCTGCTGGGCATGGCCGGCGTGGCCGTGCTGGCGCAGGCCGGGCCCGTGGCGCTGGGGGCGCCCGTGCTGGCAGGCATCGCGGCCTGCCTGGTCGCCACGGCCTGCTACGGGCTGGCCGGCTTTCTCACGCGGCGCTGGGTCACGGCGCGCGGCGGGCTGGACAGCCGCCTGGTCGCCCTGGGCAGCCAGTGGGGCGCCGTGCTGGCGCTGGCCCCCTGGGCGGCCTGGCAGGTGTGGAGCGTGCCGGGCCTGCCCGCGCAGTGGGCCGCGGCGTCGGCGCAGGTCTGGGGCGCGCTGGTGGCCATGGGCCTGCTCTGCACGGCGCTGGCGTATGTGCTGTATTTCCGGCTGATCGCCGACGTGGGGCCGATGAAGGCGCTTTCGGTCACCTTCCTGGTGCCGCTCTTCGGTGTCGCCTGGGGCTGGCTGCTGCTGGGCGAGGCGGTCACCGGGGCGCACGCGGCCGGCGGCGCGCTGATCGCGCTGGCGCTCTGGCTGGTGCTGCGGCCCGCCCCCCGGCAGCGCTGACGGCCCGGCACGCACCCGGCAGCGGCTGTGCGTGGTCATAATGCGCGCCATGCCGAACCGCTGGAAACCCAACGCCACCGTGGCCGCCGTCATCGAGCACGAGGGCCGCTTCCTCCTGGTGGAGGAAGACACGGCCGACGGCCTGCGGCTCAACAACCCCGCCGGCCACCTCGACCCGGGCGAGTCGCCCGAACAGGGCTGCGTGCGCGAGGTGCTGGAGGAGACGGCCTACGACTTCACCCCCACGGCCCTTGTGGGCGTGTACCTGAACCGCTTCACGCGCACCCGCACCGGCGACGACATCACCTACCTGCGCTTCGCCTTCACCGGCACGCTCGGCGCGCACCATGCCTGGCGCGCGCTGGACGACGGCATCGTGCGCACCGTCTGGATGACGCCGGCCGAGCTGCGCTCCTGCGCCGACCGGCACCGCAGCCCGCTCGTGATGCGCTGCATCGAGGACTACCTGGCCGGCCAGCGCCATCCGCTGGGGCTGATCCATACCGACGCGAGCGTGCTGCGCGGCAGCTGACGGTTTCCGCTGCCATCGCGCGGGGCAGGCGTTCCGTCATGGGCATCCATCGATTCCGTAATCCGATGTCATGTAGCAGATGGGAGGAGCTGGAGTCAGTGGGCCTATGGCGACGTCGCCCGAAGGTTCTGGGAGGCCGATGGGACCTGTGTAAAACGGGGGCGTACCCCCTCCAGGGTTGGGATCGGGGCCGTAACTATCGTCCGCAGCAACGGGTTCGCCGGTGGCCTTGTACGCGGTTTTGGGGTCCGGATATTGCGCCTTGACGCTCCAGACCGTGCCTTGGTTCGCGGTTATATATTCCACGCAAGTCGTTCCATTGCAGATGGATACGGTGTCTTTGGCTTTCCACAGGGCCACTACCGGGTTGACGTAGACACCGATGAAATTGCGAATCTCCACAGGACGCATAGGCACCGAGCAGGCATCGCAGCGGTATCTGCCGTAATCGGCAGCTATAACGAGGGCCATTGCTGAGAGAAAACCCAGTCCCAACCACTTGATTTTGGTTTGCATGGTCATCGACGCGTTGAGGACAAGATTTCTTCCGCCTTTTTCTGGGCTTGGTGGTATTGCTCGTCATTCAATCGGTTTCGAAATCGTTGCAGATAAAGATCACGCAGTTTCGCTTTATCGGGATCGGGTTCCCGAAAAACCCGCGCGGTCCAGGCATAGGCATACGCATAGGCCTGGACCGGATCGTAGAGATTGGAAAAGAAGTCGGAAGGCTCGCCGGGTTTTGCAGGGGGTGTTCCATAAAATGCCGCGAGCGCGTTCAATGCAGAGGCTTCATGAAGCTTCGCAGCCTGCGACAGATAACCCATGGCTTGTGCCTGCCACATCGCTTTCTGTGCGTCGGTCAAGGCTGGCTGCGCTCCATCGCTGGGCCAGTAGCCCTGGGGGCCCACTTCCGGGAAGGCCATCATGGCTTTGGTGTCTCCCGCTTCCGCGCGGCGCCGAATGATGTCGGATCTGACCTGAAAATCCGTAGGTAACAAACGGCTGCAGAATTTTGTATGGTTTTCGACGTTCTCTTCCAGCATTTCGATTTGCTGGGGTACTGCCTCTCCACGGCTTTTGAGCGAGAGGATGATTTCCCCGCTATTTTGGATATTGAGGCAGTAGGAAAGAGTAGCGATGACCTTGTTTTCCAGGGCCGGTCCGGGAGAGGGGGTGGACTGGTAGTCTTTCAATATCTGCCACGCGGGCTTGTCTGGAGGACTGAGACTGGAGAGGAGATCGAGCGCGGAGTCTGCACGGCTTCCTGCGCCGGGATCGGATAACCGGGGCGGTGAGGCGAGAGGGTTGCCGACCAGGGGCGGGGTGCTGGCACCCGTGCCGTGGAGGGGGGCTGACGCAGTAATCTCGCCGTTAATGGCTCGGGCGGGCGGATCGGGCTTATTTTTCGCGCCCGGAATGAAAATCCACACCGCGGCCAAAGCAGCGATGGCGGCGAGGAAACAGAGGAATATCTTCTTTGGCATGTTTTTAGAAATATCTCCTCGGATTGTGTGCTGCTTCTTGTCTGCCATTACATATGGATCATTTATTCGATCCATGAATAGTTAAGTCAATCGGTGCGCCGGAGTTACCCTCGTGGCCTTTCCGGAACGGGTCTTTCCAGCGAGCGACTTGCCGTCTCTCTCCAAAAAATACAATCCGCCCATGACAGCCTCCCCCAAGCAGCGCATCGTCGTCGGCCTCTCCGGCGGCGTGGATTCCGCCGTGACCGCCCATCTCCTGAAGCAGCAGGGCCACGAGGTCGTCGGCATCTTCATGAAGAACTGGGAGGATGACGACGACAGCGAGTACTGCTCCTCCAACATCGATTTCGTCGATGCCGCGGCCGTGGCCGATGTGATCGGCATCGAGATCGAGCACGTCAATTTCGCCGCCGAATACAAGGACCGCGTGTTCGCCGAGTTCCTGCGCGAGTACGAAGCGGGCCGCACGCCCAATCCCGACGTGCTGTGCAATGCCGAGATCAAGTTCAAGGCCTTCCTCGACCACGCCATGCGCGTGGGGGCCGAGAAGATCGCCACGGGCCATTACGCCCGTGTCCGCCGCGTTGCGACAGATCCGGGCTCCATGCCCGGAGGGCGTGGCAGGATGGAATCGCACGCGACCGCGTGCGATAGCGCGCAGGACCCGCATTGGCGGTACGAGCTGCTCAAGGGGCTGGACCCGACCAAGGACCAGAGCTATTTCCTGCACCGCCTGAACCAGGCGCAGCTCGCGCGCACGCTGTTCCCCGTGGGCGAGCTGCACAAGACCGAGGTGCGCCGCATCGCGGAGGAGATCGGCCTGCCCAACGCCAGGAAGAAGGATTCCACGGGCATCTGCTTCATCGGCGAGCGGCCGTTCCGGGATTTCCTCAACCGCTACATCCAGCACGCGCCCGGCCCGATCCTGGACGAGCGCGGCCGGCGGCTGGGCCAGCACGTGGGCTTGTCGTTCTACACGCTGGGCCAGCGCCAGGGGCTGGGCATCGGCGGCGTGAAGGACAAGGGCGCGCAGCGCGGCGGCGGCGAGCACGCGCCGTGGTTCGTGGCGCGCAAGGAGGTGGAGCGCAACGTGCTGCGCGTGGTGCAGGGCCACGACCACCCGTGGCTGCTCTCGCACATGCTGCAGGCCGCCGACGCGAGCTGGGTGGCCGGCCACCCGCCCGCCGTGGGCGCCTGCGCGGCCAAGACGCGCTACCGGCAGCAGGATGCGGCGTGCACGGTCACGCAGGCCGAAGGGGCGGATTTCGCGCTCGCCTTCCCCGAGGCGCAGTGGGCCGTCACGCCGGGCCAGAGCGCCGTGCTCTACGACGGCGAGGTCTGCCTGGGCGGCGGCGTGATCACCGCGGCCTTCGCCGAGCCGGCCTAGCGCAAGACCGCACGCACGGTCCAGAGGGTTTCTCCCTGGGCCCATTTGCGCCGAACGCCGTTCTCCCCGGTGCTGCCGCGCTTTGAAAAAGTCTCAACTGCGGCGATCATGTTTTTCACGGTGGCAGGGGGCCGATTCGCTCCTACAGTGCCGTTGCCGTGCCGGGCGTATCCGATGCGCCCCGGCGGCGCGCCCGAGAGAAACATTCATCCAACGGAGACAAGCGCATGGTCTGGCAACAAATCTACGACCCGTTCGGCAACATGGTCCTGTCCACCGTCCTCGCGGCGATCCCGGTGGTGGTCATGCTCGCGGCCCTCGGCTTCTTCCACATCAAGGCGCACATCGCCGCGGGCATGGGGCTCGTGGCCGCATTGCTCGTGGCCGTGTTCGCCTACGGCATGCCGGCCGACATGGCGGGCCGCGCGGCGCTCTTCGGCGGCTTCACGGGCCTGCTGCCGATCGGCTGGATCGTGCTCAACATCATCTTCCTGCACCAGCTCACCGAGCAGAACGGCAGCTTCAAGGTGCTGCAGGATTCGCTCTCGGGCATCACCGAGGACCGGCGCATCCAGCTGCTGCTGATCGCCTTCTGCTTCGGCGCGTTCTTCGAGGGCGCGGCCGGCTTCGGCACGCCGGTGGCCGTGACGGCGGCCATCCTGATCGGGCTGGGCTTCTCGCCGCTGGCGGCGTCGGGCCTGTCCCTGATCGCCAACACGGCGCCCGTGGCCTTCGGCGCCCTGGGCACGCCCATCCTCACGCTGGCCAAGGTGCACGGCTACGACGTGATGGAGGTGACGGCGATGGTGGGCCGGCAACTGCCGTTCTTCTCGCTGCTGGTGCCGTTCTGGCTCATCTGGGCCTTCGCGGGCCGCAAGGGCATGTGGGAGATCTGGCCCGCGATCCTGGTCACGGGCGTGTCGTTCGCGGTGCCGCAGTTCCTCGTGTCCAACTTCATCGGGCCGGAGCTGGTGGACATCATCGCGGCCATCGTCTCCATGGCCTGCCTGATCGGCTTCCTGCGCGTATGGAAGCCGAAGGCGGTGTGGACCTCGCCTTCGCTGCGCGGCAACGACGTGAGCGCGGCCGAGGCCAAGCCGCCGCAGCCCGTGGTGCAGCACACGCGCGCGGAGCTGGTGGCCGCGTGGATGCCCTGGGCCATCCTGTCGGTGTTCGTGTTCATCTGGGGCCTGCCGCCCGTGAAGGCCTGGCTCAATGGCCTGTTCGCGCCCGCCTTCCCGATGGCCGGCCTGCACAACCTCATCGAGAAGGTGCCGCCCGTCGTGCCCCTGCCCACCAAGGAAGGCGCGGTCTACACGCTGAACCTGCTGTCGGCCACGGGCACGGCCATCCTGCTCTCCGCCGTGGTGAGCGCCATCTTCATGAAATACAACCCGGTCGCCATCGTGCGCACGTTCTTCAAGACGATCTGGCTGGTGAAGTTCTCGCTGCTGACCATCGTGCTGATGCTCGCGCTCGGCACGCTCACGCGCTATTCGGGCACCGACACCACGCTGGGCCTGGCGTTCGCCAACACGGGCGTGTTCTACCCGTTCTTCGGCACGCTGATGGGCTGGCTGGGCGTGGCGCTCACGGGGTCGGACACGGCCTCCAACGTGCTCTTCGGCGGCATGCAGAAGGTGGCGGCCGAGCAGCTCGGGCTGTCGCCCAACCTCATGGGCGCGGCCAACAGCTCGGGCGGCGTGATGGGCAAGATGATCGACGCGCAGTCGATCGTGGTGGCTTCCACCGCCACGCGCTGGTTCGACCGCGAGGGCGAGATCCTGCGCTACGTGTTCTTCCACTCGATCGCGCTCGCATGCCTCGTGGGGCTGTACGTCACGATGCAGGCCTACGTGTGGCCGTTCACGCTCATGGTGGTGCACTGACTGGCGGCCCGAGTTTGGAGTAAAAAAGGCTCCATGCCGCCGGATCCATTGAATAGTTTGCTATTGTTTTTGTAGTGAATCGCCGCCGGGCTCAGACAGCGCCCGGCGGCAGTCCCTGCAGCGCCGCGCCGATGGTGCGCGCGATGAGCTGCTGGCGCTCGCGCGGCAGGCGCGCCAGCGTGGTGGCCACGCTCACGGCCGCCACGGGCCGGCCGCGCGCATCGCGCACGGCACGGCCCACGGCGAGCACGCCGCGCGTGGCGTGGTTGCCGATCACCGACCAGCCGCGCTCGCGCGTGGCGCGCACCAGCAGGCGCATGCGCTCGGGCGTCATGCCGCCGTAGGCCGCCAGGCGCGGCGCGTTGGCCGCGATGATGGCTTCCACTTCCGCGTCGGGCAGGGCCGCCAGCAGCGCGAGCCCGGCCGCGCCCACACCCAGCGGCTGGCGCGTGCCCACTTCGATCACGAGGATCTGCACCGGGTGCGTGCCCACCTGCCGCGCGATGCAGTGCGACAGCGGGCCCTCGCGCACCACGGCGAAGGCCGCATCGCCGCACGAGGCGCTGATGCGGGCCAGCAGCGGCTGCAGGTGCACCGCGCGGTTGGGCTGCGCGCCGGCCGGCGCAAGCGCCGCCAGGCGGGGGCCGGGCACGTAGCGGAAGCGCCCCTGCTGCGCCACGTGGCCGCCCTCCATGAGCGTGGAGAGCAGGCGGTACACCGTGGCGCGCTCCAGCCCGGCGCCGCGGCACAGGTCCACCACGCGCACGCCCTCGGGGCCGCCGGCCAGCACCGCATCGAGCACCTGCAGGCCGCGCCGCAGCGTGCGGCTGCCCGCGTCCTCGGCCGCCGCGGTGCCCGTGCCGCCGGCTGGATCGTCCGCTGGCCGGACGTTTCGATTCGTGGAGCGAGGGGGCATTGCGAAGAATCCGGGGTGTCAACGAAGTCTGTGCGCAGTGTGCCGCAAGCCGCGCGATGCAGGCCGTGACCGACCGGTCGACCGCACCGTGTCGCACCCCAGGAGACAAGACCATGACCGTGAACCCGACCCTTCCGCTTTCGCGCCGGCGCCTGCCGGCCTTGGCCGCCGCCGCGCTCTGCGCCGCGGCCTGTGCGGCCGCCGCGCTCCATTCCACGCCCGTGCAGGCCCAGCCCCCGGCCGCCTCCGGCGCCTGGCCCGCCAAGCCGGTCCGGCTCGTCGTCGGCTACGCGGCGGGCGGAGCCACCGACGTGATCGCGCGCATCGTGGCGGTGAAGCTCGGCGATCGCCTGGGCCAGCCCGTGGTGGTGGACAACCGCGCCGGCGCCAACAGCAACGTGGGCGCCGAGGTGGTGGCGAAATCGCCGCCGGACGGCTACACGCTCTACGTCTACACCATCGCCAACACCATCAATGCCTCGCTCTACGCCAGGCTGGGCTACGACCCGCAGAAGGACTTCGAGCCCATCGGCCTGATCGCCAAGATCCCGAACATCCTGGTGGTGAACAACCAGCTGCCCATCAAGAGCGTGGCCGACTACATCCGCTTCGCCAGGGAGTCGAAGGACGGCATCACCTTCGCGTCGTCGGGCAGCGGCTCGTCGATCCACCTCTCGGGCGAGATGTTCAAGATGCAGACGAAGCTGAACATGCTGCACGTGCCCTACCGGGGCAGCGCGCCGGCCGTGACCGACCTGCTGGGCGGGCAGGTGCAGTCGATGTTCGACAACACGCCCTCGGCGCTGCCGCACGTGCAGGGCGGGCGGCTGCGCGCCATCGCGATCACCAGCGCGCAGCGCTCCCCGCTGCTGCCCGACGTGCCCACGGTGGCGGAGTCGGGCTTTCCCGGTTTCGACGTGCAGTCGTGGTTCGGCCTGGCCGCGCCCGCGGGCACGCCGAGGCCCGTGATCGACCGCGTGAACGCCGAGCTGGTGAAGGTGCTGGGCGCGCCCGATGTGCGCCAGCGCTTCCAGGACCTGGCCGCCACGCCGGAGCCCGGCACGCCCGAGCAGATGCGCACCTTCGCTGCCGCAGAAATCCAGCGCTGGCGCGAGGTGGTCAAGGCCTCAGGTGCCAAGGCCGAGTGAGCGCCGTCTTTTCGTTCCGTTCTTCTTCCGCAGGAGTGCCCGAGCCCATGTTTCCGATCGATTTCTTCTGGCGCGCGGCCGCGCGCTGGCCCGACCGCATCGCCATCGACGCGCCCGAGGGCGCCATCCGCTACGACGCGCTGGCCGCGCGCGTGGCGGCGCTCGCCGCGGCGCTGGTGGCGCTGGACCCCGCGCCGCAGAGCCGCGTGGGCATCTGCGCGCACAACAGCGCCGACCACATCGCCGCGCTGCTGGCGGTGCTGGCCTGCGGCAAGGTCTGGGTGCCGCTCAATCCCAAGAGCACGCAGCCCGAGATCCGCCGCATCGTCGATGCGACCGAGCCCTCGCTGCTGGTGCTCGATCCGGAATGCGCGCCGCTCTTGGCGGGTGCGGCCGGCGGGCGCATCCACACGCACGGTGGCGGCGGTGGCGGCGTGGACACGGTCGAGGCCCTGGTCGCCCGCCATGCGGGCGCGCCGCGCCCGGTGTTCGACCTGCCGGACACGGCCACGCAGGCCATCAAGTTCACGGGCGGCACCACGGGCGCGCCCAAGGGCGTGATGCAGCCCTACCGCGCGTGGATGGCCAACATCGCCAACCAGATCCACGCCTGGGGCTTCGACGAGCACGACCGCTACATCGTCGCCGCGCCGATCACGCACGGCACCTCCACCTACCTGCTGCCCATCCTCGCGCAGGGCGGCTGCCACGTGGTGCTGCAGGGCGCGGGCGCCGAGGCGGTGCGCGCGGCCTTCCGCGAGCGCGGCGGCACCGTGTGCTTCATGCCGCCCACGCTGGTCTACATGCTCATGGCGCTGCCGGGCGCGAGCCGCGCCGACTTCCCGCGGCTGCGCCGGCTCATCTACGGCGGCGCGCCCATGCCGCCCGAGAAGATCCGCGAGGTGCGCGCCTTCTTCGGGCCCGTGCTCGGCACCACCTACGGGCAGACGGAGGCGCCGCAGATCCTCACCGTCATGCGGCCCGAGGACTTCGAGGACGAGCGGCTCTGGGCCGCCGTCGGCCGCACCACGTGGTTCAGCGACGTGGCCGTCATGGCGCCCGACGGCCGCCTGCTGCCCTCGGGCGAAGTGGGCGAAGTGGTGGCGCGCGGCGACCTGCTCATGACCGGCTACTGGCGCCTGCCCGAGAAGACCGCCGAGACGCTGGTGGACGGCTGGCTGCACACCGGCGACCGCGGGCTGATCGACGAGCACGGCTACCTCTACCTCAAGGACCGTCTCAAGGACATGGTCATCACCGGAGGCTTCAACGTCTACCCGGTGGACGTGGAGAACGCGCTGGGCCAGCACCCGGCGGTGCACGAATGCGCGGTGTTCGGCATTCCCGACGACAAGTGGGGCGAGGCCGTGCAGGCCGCCGTGCAACTGCGTCCCGGCCAGCAGGCCGGCGAGGCGGAGCTGATCGCCTTCGTGCGCGAGCGCCTGGGCCCCGTGCAGACGCCCAAGCGCATCCATTTCCATGCCAACCTGCCCCGTTCCCCCGTGGGCAAGGTGCTCAAGACCGCCGTGCGCGAACAGGCGCTCGCCACCCCCTGAACCGGAGTACCCATCCATGACATCCGTCCGCAACGACGCCCCCGTCACCCGCCTGTGCACGCACACGCTCACCAGCCTGCACTACCGCGACGCCGATCTGGTCGAGGACCTGATGGGTCGGAAGACCTTCACCGAGGTCATGCTGATGCAGATCCTGGGCCGCACGCCGCGCCCCGTGGACCTGCGCATCACCGACGTGGTGCTCATCGTGCTCATGGAGCACGGCCTCACGCCCAGCGCCATCGCCACGCGGCTCATCTACATGAGCGCGCCCGAGAACCTGCAGGGCGCGGTGAGCGCCGGCCTGCTCGCGGTGGGCAGCTCCTTCGTGGGCACCATGGAGAACTGCGCGCGCCTGCTGGACCGCATCATGGCTGCGCCGGACCCCGGCGCCGAGGCACTGGCGATCGCGCGGGAATGCAAGGCGCACAAGAGCGCCGTGCCCGGCTTCGGCCACCACCTGCACAAGCCCGTCGATCCGCGCGCCTACAAGCTGCTGGAACTGGCCCGCGCCGAATCCGAACTGGCGGGCGACCGCATCCGCGCGCTGGAGACGCTCGCCAAGGCCGTGGACGAGGTCGCCGGCCGGCCCGTCACCATCAACGCCACCGGGGCCGTGGCCGCGCTGCTCGGCGAGATCGGCGTGCCCACGGGCGTGATGCGCGGCTTCGCCGTGATCTCCCGCGCGGCGGGTCTGGTGGCGCACATCGTGGAAGAGCAGCAGAGCCCTTCGGGCCGCTTCATCTGGGACACCGTGGAGCACGCCATTCCCTACGTGGGCGAAGGCGGAAAGGGGGCGGCATGACGGCGGGCGCCGCAGCCCCCCGCGAGGTGGCGCTCGTCACGGGCGCGAGCCGCGGCATCGGCCGCGCGATCCTGGAGCGGCTGGCCGGGGATGGCCTGCACGTGGTCAACCTCGACATCGCCGCGCCGCAGGCATTGCATGCGCACGAGACCTACCTGCCCGCGGACATGGCCGACGGGCCCGCGCTGCGCGCCGCGCTGGCGCAGGCCACGCAGGGCCGCGCCATCACGCGGCTGGTGCACAACGCCGGCATCGTGCGGCCCGCGGGCGTCGATGCGGCCACCGCCGATGACCTGCAGGCCGTCATGGCCGTGAACGTGGCGGCCGCCATGGCCTGCGTGCAGGCCGTGCTGCCGGCCATGCGCGCGGCGCGCTTCGGGCGCATCGTGCACATCTCCAGCCGCGCGGCGCTGGGCAAGGGCGAGCGCAGCGTCTACGCGGCCAGCAAGGCGGCCCTGCACGGCCTGGCGCGCACGCAGGCGCTGGAGCTGGGCGGCGAGGGCATCACCGTGAACGCGGTCGGCCCGGGCCCCATCGCCACCGAACTCTTCGAGCGCGTGAACCCGAAGGGCGCGCCGTCCACGCAGCGCATCCTGGAGACCGTGCCGCTGCGCCGCATGGGCGAGCCCGCCGAGGTGGCGCACATCGTGGCCTCGCTGCTCGACGCCCGCGCGGGCTTCACCACGGGCCAGGTGGTGTACGTGTGCGGCGGCATGACCGTGGGGCTCGCGCCATGAACGGCGCAGCCCGCACCCCGGGGCCGGCACGGCCGCCCGCGCTGCCGCTCGACCTGGCGGGCCGCGTCGTCTTCGTGGCGGGCGGCGGCTCGGCCGGCCCGGGCTGGAGCATCGGCCGCGCCGCCTGCGTGACCTATGCGCGCCAGGGCGCACGCGTCTGCGTGGCCGACCGCGATGCCGCCTCGGCCGCCGAGACCACCGCGCTGGTCCGCGCGGAGGGCGGCGAGGCCGAAACCTTGGTGGGCGACGTCTCGGACGAAGCCGACGTGCAACGCCTCTTCGCCGAGGCCCGCGCGTGCTTCGGCGCCATCGATGTGCTGCACCACAACGTGGGCATCGGCAAGACCGGCGGCCCGATGGAGACCACGGCCGCCGACCTGGAGCGCATCCACGCCGTGAACGTGCGCAGCCTGCTGCTGTGCTCGCAGCAGGTGCTGCCGGGCATGGCGGAGCGCGGGCGCGGTTCGATCATCGCGATCTCGTCGGTGGCCGGCATGCGCTACGTGGGCTATCCGCACCTGGCCTACAGCGTGACCAAGGCGGCGGTGGCGCAGTTCACGCGCATGGTGGCGCAGCAGTACGCGCCGCACGGCGTGCGCGCCAACACGGTGGTGCCGGGGCTCATCGACACGCCGCGCATCGCCACCACGGTGGCGAAGATGTTCTCGGACACCAGCCTGGACGAGGCCCGCGCAGCGCGTGCGCGGCAGGTGCCGATGGGCCGCATGGGCAGCGCGTGGGACGTGGCGCACGCCTGCGCCTTCCTCGCATCGGACGCGGCCGCCTACATCACCGGCACTGAACTGGTGGTGGACGGCGGGCTGACCGGCAAATACGCCTGACAGCGCTGCCGCGCGCCGTGCGGCGGCGCTGTCAGGCCACGGAGGTCACTCGCGCCTGGCGTCCGGGTCGCTGGGACCGTTGCGGTCGGAGAGCACTTCGGCGGGCGGCTCCACGTCGCCGCTGTCGCCGCCGTCCGCTTCCCACGTGCCGCCGGCCCGGCCGGTCTTGCCGCGTGGGTAGCCCATGCTGGTGCCGTCGTCGAAATTGAGCGGGCCGCCTTCGCGCGGATCGTCGAAGGGCTGGGCGGAGATTTCGTCCAGTCCGTCGGCGACGTCGCGCTCGGCGTTCAGGTGGTCGTTGATGTCATCGCCTTCGGGCAGCTCCACCGTGGGGTCGTCGGTGGGGTCGATGGCCGGTTCGTCGTCGATGTGGGGTACGCGCATGGCAGGCTCCTGGAGAGGGGCCCCGCAGGGGGCGGGGCCGCGATGTCCGCAGCTTCGCGCAGCGTGCGCGGCGGTGCGGTGGGCCCGCTGCCTGAACGCGGGTAGGAGAGCTGCCATGGCGGGGTCGCCTGGGTGGCGTGGTGTTTTCAGGGCCCGGACTGCGCCTGCCCGAACACGTTGAGCGGAATGCGCAGGTAGGCGATGCCGTTGGCATCGGGCTGCGGCAGGCGCCCGCCGCGCACGTTCACCTGGATCGAGGGCAGCAGCAGCACGGGCGCTTCGAGCGTGGCGTCGCGCGCGCGGCGCAGTGCCACGAACTGCGCCTCGGTGGCCCCGTCGCCCACGTGCACGTTGCCCTGGCGCTGGGCATCGACGGTGGTTTCCCAGCGCGGAGCGCGGCCGCCCGGCGGGTAGTCGTGGCAGACGAACATGCGCGTGTCGCCCGGCAGCGCCAGCAGCCGCTGGACGGAGCGGTACAGCGTGGCCGCGTCCCCGCCGGGGAAATCCGCGCGCGCCGTGCCCACGTCGGGCAGGAACAGTGTGTCGCCGCAGAACACCGCGCCATCGATGAGGTAGGCCATGTCGGCCGGCGTGTGGCCCGGCACGCCGATCGCCCGCGCCTCGGTGGCGCCGATGCGGAAGGTGTCGCCGTCGGCGAACAGATGGTCGAAATCGCTGCTGTCCGCGGCCGCCTCCGCCTGCACCCCGAAGACCGGGCCGAAGACCGCCTGCACCGCACGGATGCGCTCACCGATCGCCACCCGCCCGCCCGCGGCGGCCTGCAGGGCGCGGGCACCCGAGAGGTGGTCCGCATGGGCGTGCGTCTCCAGGATCCATTGCACCGTCAGCCCCTCGCGGCGCACGCATGCCAGGATCCGGTCCACCGAGACCGTGTGCGTGCGCGCGGCCTTGGGGTCGTAGTCCAGCACCGGATCGATCACGGCGGCATCGCGCGTGGCGTGGTCCCACACCAGATAGGACACGGTGCCCGTATCGGCATCGAAGAAAGGCTGCACGGTGGCGGAGCGAAGCGGGGTGGCGGGCAGGTCCATGGCGAATCCGGGGGCAGAGTGGGTGGGCTTCGGTACATTATGTGTTTTGATATATTGAAGTCAATGAAGCCCCGCGCCGCCGCCCCGATCCCGCCGCCCGACCTCGATCCTCAGGCGCTGCGCGCGGCCGCGGCGCAGGCGGTGGCCGCGCTCAAGGCCCTGGCCCACGAAGACCGGTTGCTGCTGCTGTGCCAGCTCTCGCAGGGGGAGATGTGCGTGAGCGACCTGGAGGCGCGGCTGGACATCCGCCAGCCCACGCTGTCGCAGCAGCTCGGCGTGCTGCGCCGCCAGGGCGTGGTGGCCACGCGGCGCGAAGGCAAGAACATCCATTACCGCGTGGCCGACCCCGCGCTGCTTGAACTGCTGGCGGTGCTCTACCGCCTCTACTGCCCCGAGGAGTGATTCCATGGCATCCATCGACTGGCCTTCCTTCGCCCCGGGCGCAGCCCTTGCGGGCGGGGTGCTGATCGGCGCCGCCGCCGGCGCCTTCGTGCTGCTGTCGGGCCGCATCGCCGGCATCAGCGGCGTGCTGGGCGGCCTGCTGCGGCCCGTGCGCGGCGACGTGGCCTGGCGCGTGGCCTTCGCCGCGGGCCTGCTCGCTTCGCCCTGGCTCTATGCGCTCTTCGCACCGCTGCCGCAGCCGCGCATCGGCGTGGGCACGGGGGCGCTGGTGGCCGCGGGCCTGCTCGTGGGGCTGGGCACGCGCTACGGCGCGGGCTGCACCAGCGGCCACGGGGTGTGCGGGCTCTCGCGGCTGTCCGGCCGCTCGCTCGCGGCCACGCTGGCCTTCATGGGCACCGGCATGGCCACGGTGTACCTGCTGCGGCACGCCGCGGCAGGCTTTTTGTGAAAAGGAGCCGGTGATGGCGAATGTGCTGGTGGCCCTGGGCGCGGGCCTGCTTTTCGGCGTGGGGCTGATCGTCTCGGGCATGGCCGATCCGGCCCGGGTGCTCGGTTTCCTGGACGTGGCGGGGCGGTGGAACCCGTCGCTGGCCCTGGTGATGGCCGGCGCCGTCGCCGTGGGCCTGGTGGCGTTCACCGTGGCGCGGCGCCGGGGCCGCACGCTGGCCGGAGGGCCGCTGCACTGGCCCGCGGCGCGCGGCCTGGATGCGCGCCTGCTCGGCGGCAGCGTGCTGTTCGGCATCGGCTGGGGCATCGCGGGCTTCTGCCCCGGCCCGGCCCTGGTGGGCCTGGGAATGGGCCTGCGCGAAGCCGCCGTGTTCGTGGCCGCCATGCTGGCCGGCATGGCCGTGTTCGAGCTGCTGGAGCGCCTGCGGGCGCGCCGCTGAGGCCCGCGCGGGAAGCCGGCGCTCAGGGCCGCCGCCGCACGAACCGCTGCTCCATCACTTCCCGGCCCCACTGGCTGCCGGGGCGCTCCTCCACGCAGGCGAAGCCGTGGGCTTCGTAGAGGCGCCGCGCGGCCTGCAGGCCGCTGAAGGTCCACAGATGCGTCTCGGAGAAGGTGCTTTGCGCGTCCACGAAGGCCAGGGCGGAGGCCAGCAGCCGCCGGCCCACGCCGCCGCCGCGTACCCCGTCGTCCACGATGAACCAGCGCAGGTGCGCGACGCCCGGTGCCAGGTCTTCGCCGTCGATGGCCACCGAGCCCACGGTGCGCCCGCCCACCTCGGCCGTCCAGAGGCCGTTGGGCGCCGGCAGGGCGGGGGAGCGCGGCGCCAGCCGGCCACAGAACTCCGCCAGCCCGCCCGCCACCACGGATTCGAAACGCTGCCCGAACCCGGCCTCCCGTGCGTAGTAGAGCGCGTGCATCTCCGTGATGCGGGCGATCAGCCCGGGCCGGTAGCCGCAGCGCACTTCCACGGGTGGCGGGGCCGCCGCCACGGGCGCTTCCGGCCCGGGAGGCGCCAGCGCCGCCGCATACAGGCGCACGCCCTCCAGCACGGCGCGGTCCTGCCCGGGCGCCAGCCGTGCCATCGCGGCCGCCACCTGCTCCCGCGCGAACGCGTGGATGGCCTCGACCCGTTGCCGTCCCAGCGCACTCAGCGCCAGCCGTTTGACGCGCGCGTCCTGCGCGCCGGCCGATTCCTCCACCTCGCCCGATGCCACCAGTTTGCGCAGCATGCGGCTCACGCTCGACTTTTCCAGGCGCAGCCGCTCGCCCAGTTCGCGTGCGGTCAGCGCGCCCCGGCCCCGCTCGATCTCGATCAGCGCGTGCACTGCCGATGGGGACAGGTCGGTGCCGGCGAAATCCGTACCGGTGAAGCCGAGGGCACGCACCAGGGCGCGTGATGCGGTGCGCAGGTCTTCCACCAGGGCGGGGTGTACGGGTGTGGGTGTCGGCATGGCAGGCCTCGCAAATTTGGTTGTATCGTACAACCAGTCGGCGGCGACCGGCCCTGCGGTCCATGGCAAAAAGCCCCGCAGCCGGGCGGGGCCTGCGGGGCTTTTTCTTTTCTTGCGGCGCTCCCCCTGCCGGGGGATCTGCCTCAGAACGGTTATGCCGACTAAAAACTGTTGGTAGCGGCTTCCGTGTGAGTGAGTGAATGGACTTTTTGGGAGTGCGGCAATCTAAGTTGTGGGTGGCTTCCGCAAATACGGTTCGAAACCGGCCTGAACGTCAACTGTAGCCCTGATTTGTGGGTAAGGCGCGGCAAGGTACTCCGATGCGATACCTCGACCCTGCCAGTCAGGCGGGGCTGAGCAAGCGTTTCTTCAACCCGAACATCGTCACCGTTTTCGACACGACCCGCACTACGCGAAGAAGCCCTGACGGTCAGGGGGCGACGTTAGGCTGGGGCGGCTCGGCACCCGGTTCTGCGGCAATCACCTCGACTGCCTCGAGCCCGTCCAGGAAGGTCCGCAACCTCGTGTAAAGCGCAGAGCTTTTCTCAATGTAATGTACGTAGTAGAGCAAGGCCTGGACGGCAATGGCTTGCTTCAACGAGTCCCACAATCGCACGCGCTCGATGAGGTCGCCGATAGACACTGGCTCGAGCTGCAGTTCTCGCAGCGCCTCCCGTGCGCCCTCTTCGAAGTCCAGCGCAACGACCAAGCCCAATGCGCCTTGGTCGTTTACCTGGCTTGAGAACTGCGCAAAGCCAGGGACATCGGCAAGTTCGAGCGTGTACTGCTTCACCTCCGCTGACAGCACAAGCAATTCGCCATCTCGCGCGTCGATGTCGCCGATGCGCCCGACCCGCTTCGAGCCTGTGCGCACCTTAGCAACATCCACCTGCAGGTGCGATGCGTCGGCGCGCAGGTAGCCGAACACCGTCCCTTGGTAGGCCGCGCCAGTCAACTCGCCTTTGTGCTTCGTCAGGTCGAAGTTCTGCAAGAACAGCAGGAACGCTGGCGGTGCCCGCTTGACGAGCGCCGAATCGACCTTGTGCTCCGGGAGTTTTGCGATGACGTAGGCCTTGGCATCTTCCTTGAGCTGAGTGAGTGTCGGTTCGTCGAAAGCAAGCAGCGCTTCGAGCCAGTGCGGGTAGTCTTTCCAGGCCTGCGTAGAGTGCGGGGCCGAGCTCGGGTAGTCGTACCTCTTCTGAGCATGAAACCAGGCTTGGATTCGGTTGTACGCCCTGCGGATGCTGAGCTGTGCCCCTACCCCGGTCGGACGGTCCTTGTCCCGCAAAACTGTGAGCGTGTTGACACCGCTTCCGCCACGTCCTGTCAGAACGAGCGGATGCTGCGCGTAGAAGTCAGCAAGGCTCGCGAACTTCCCACCGACGGCATCGAGCTCGAGGAAGAAGTCGATGAACGCGACGAGCAGACCGGGCAAGAACTTCCGGCGTTGCCCCTTCTCGAAGTTCGCGTCAATCTCCGCGAGGATGTCTGCGGGTGTCACGTGGCGGATGCCTTCAGCGCAGCCAAGCCGGGAATAGCCCTGGTGGCCATGTCGAAGTAGAGGGGGTCCCGCTCAGTGCCGATGGCTTGGATGCCATGGTGAGCAGCGGCGGCGAGCGTCGAGCCGCTCCCGGTAAATGGGTCATACACAATGCCCTTGCCCAGCGGAAGCACACCGCGCACGATATAGCGCATGAGCTTCTGAGGCTTGATGCTCGGGTGCGGAGCAAGGTCGCGCTCCTGAGCCCGGGCCGGCGCGCACTCGAATACGTCACGGAATGGCTCGTCTTCGCTGATGCGGCGAAAGCCTCCTGTGCCCCATCGGCGCAAGTTCTCGGCGACGGTGCTCTCGGAGATGGGCTTGCGGAACAGCCCCCACGGCTCCCAACTCGAGCGCGGCATCACGGACACGTCGCTGAACTCTTCCTCGGCGTTCTTCGGTCGGTCGCCACCACGCAAGGTCTTCACGATGCGAATGAGCGAGCCTCGCTTCTCAAAGCCGGAGGTCTCGCATGCAGCGAATACCGTCGTTGACAGGAGCGGGTTTGCAGCAATGACCAGGTGGCCACCTGGCACCAGGACGCGTTGAGCTTGGAACGCGAACGCTTTGAAAAACGTATTCAGCCTCTCACGCTCCTTGGCCGTGAGAACCGTGAAGCGAGGGAGCGGACTGCGCTGGGAGCCATCGAACGACGGAGGAATGCGCCACACACCACCTTGGCCGTTGCGCATCTTCTCGAGGTCGCGGTCCTCGTATTCGACGAGCGCATAGGGCGGGTCCGTGACGATTGCGTGGATGCTGTTTTCGTCACGCTGCGCCATCCAATGGAGAGCATCGGCGAGGATGACCTCAATACCCTTCGCGGGTTTCACCGACACGAAGGTCTCAGCTGAGCTTGTAGCCACCGCCGTGGTCGAACGTACGGACTTGTTCGCGGTTTTTGCCACATCACTCCTTTAGTATTTTGGTTGCCCTTGATTTTAGGTTAACTGGCGTTTCATACAGCCGTGCGCCCCTCGTTGACCTCAAAAAACACCGTTTGTTGAAGGTGGGTAAGAAAAATTTAGCGGGTGAGGGCCCTCAGCAGACGCGGCACATGCACCTGAGAGAGGCCCACATCCACCTCGCAGAAAACGACCCGCCCCGACCTGTCATGCCGTGAGCGCCGAAGCCCGGTGCCACTGAGCGGGTCGTCCACGATTGCGTACCTCCCGGTCCTGGCATAGCGCCGCAACCAGGTGTCGATGGCTTCCGCCCGCGTCTGGCCTCGCAACTGCGGTGCCTCGCCGTCCGGGTGCAGCGCGTGAGCCAGAGACTCAAGCCCAGTCAGCTCGAAGAGCTGACGTGCCGCGGCGAGGTCAAGGAAGCTCAACCACGAGGTCGTGAGGACCACCTGGGGCCTTGCCTCCCGCAATACCTGCTGGAGGGCATCAACGGCTGGTGCGCTCCAGAGACGCTGGTACAGGTCTGGTGGCCGGGGACTGAGTTGCAGATGCCGACCGCCGTAGGGCTTGTTCAGGCAGAGGGTGTCGTCTAGGTCGAGGAGCAGCAATGGGCTGTCACCCATGGTGGTCGGTGCAAGGTCCATCAGCCCGCAACGTCCAGCAGCAAGTCCGAACGGTAGCCATTGGACTTCTGCGCGAAGGAATAGGGGTAGCGGTGGTCAGCGGGCGTTCCCACGGGGTTGCAGACCACGCGGCAGTTCTCGATGCGATAGTCGCACGCCACATGCACATCGCCGTGGAGCCAGTAATCGACCTGCGGCATCAGGCTGGTCAGCCTGGTCGTGTTGACCGCTTCAAACGGGTTGTGCGCGCCTTGCCCAGGAATCGACTTGGGGTGAGGTGCGTGGTGCGACACAACCACGGTGGGGCCGTCGAAGGGCTCTGCGAGCTGCACGGTCAGCCAATCTACCGCTGCCTGATGGCGGGCCCACAAGGCTTCGTACGTCAAGGGCCCACCGTTATGCAACACCCGGCGGTAGCGCTCCATAGCGGCGGTAAAGCCGTGGC
Organism: Paracidovorax konjaci; assembly: GCF_900112675.1. Lineage (GTDB taxonomy): Bacteria > Pseudomonadota > Gammaproteobacteria > Burkholderiales > Burkholderiaceae_C > Paracidovorax > Paracidovorax konjaci. The sequence continues at coordinate 112,621 of NZ_FOMQ01000013.1, forward strand.
TGGGTTCGCGCAAAGCCTCAGGGGTCCCGAAGTTCGGCCACAGCGTCGTGCCCAGAAAACGAATGCCATTGATGACCGCGGCGCTGTTCTGCAGCACATGGACCGGGACCCGCAATGCATCGAAGCGCATCAGGAGCGCAGCCATGTCCGGCTCCAGCCCGGAGTACTCAAGGACGCCGGGCACGTACACCACGGGCACGTCGAGCTCGCGTGCGAAGTCCATCCCTTGCAAGCCGACATCGACGTCGCCGGCCAGCACGAGAAGGTCGGCCTGAGGCAGAACGGAGAAAGGCGCCTGCATGCCTTCCCGCGCATACTGGTCGAGATGGAGGTCTGAGGCCAATTGAATCTTCGTCATAGGGGCTGCAGGTCCTGGGTCTTCAGCATCGCTTCAACGTGATGTCGAGGGCGACCTTGCGGGATTGTGCTTTCGGGGGCGCCTTGGTCTTGCGCGCCGCCGCGGTCAGGTCACCCACCAGGATGACCTGCGTTTGCGCCCGTGTGATGGCGGTGTAGAGCAGCGTGCGGTCGAGCAACCGGGAGTCCGTCACCGGCACGATGATGCGCCGCCATTGAGACCCCTGTGCCTTGTGCACGGTCGCCGCGAAGCCAAGGTCGATGTCTTCCAGCATGTCCAAGGTGAGCGGCCTGACAACGCCATCGTCCCATTCAACCCACGCCACCGTCGCAGCTTCATCGGCCTCCATCTCTGTCGGGGCCGGTGCCACCTCGGTAATGCGGCCGAGAGAGCCATTTTGGATGCCCTTGTCCCAAAGGTTGCGCGTGCAAAGCACGACGTCGTCCAAATGAAGGCCGCAGGAGACGGCTTGGTCGAATTCCGGGCTCCAATGCTGCACCGATGGTCGCTGCGCGGTGAAGCGGCTCTGGCAGGCACGGTTGAGGGCCTTCGTGCCCGACGGGCCGTTGCGCAAGGGGCCGAGGATTTGCGTGCTGACCGGGTCGAGCGCGTACAGGTCGACCACCAAGTCCATGATGAGGTGGTCCTCGCACTCGATGAAGGCGACCGGGGCCGTCTCGTCGTTTCCCAGCAGGGGCCACTTCCCTTGTCGCACGGCCGACGCCAGGGCCGCGATGTCCCCGCCATAGCGCTTCACGGTCTTGAGCTCGGCGACGGGGACGCCGGGCACCTGCATGACACAGTGCAGGACCAGGCCAGGACCCACGGGCATCAGCTGATGGGGGTCGCCCACGAGAACCAACCGCACGTGGGGTGGCAGGGCCTGGCAGAGCCTGCTCATCGAGATGATGTCGACCACCAGAACCGTCGCGCCCTCAAACGTCAGGTCGTTGACGCTCTTGAGAAAGCTGGCGATGGTGGAGGCCGGACGCCCCGTGGCCTCCTGCATGCGTTTGGCAGCACAGCCCGCCAGGGCGACCTGCAGCACCTTTGTTCCAGCCTCGTCGTAGAGGCGGTACAGGGACCGGAGAACGGTCGTTTTGCCTACGCCGGCCCCACCAGTGATGCACACGAACATGTGCGCGGCAGCCAGCCGGAGGGCATTCCGTTGCTCCGGATTCAGCTCCAGCCCGTCCTTGGCCTCGCTGGCTAGGATGCCGCGTTCTATCTGCCCTTCGGGGAGCAGTTGCTGGTCGGCGCACGCCAGCCGCTCCTGGATGGCCTTGGCCACTTGGCGTTCCATGACCAGTGCCCCGAGCGGCTGGAGGCCGTGGTGCGTCTTGACGATGGCGCCGTTCTGGAGCCCTTCGGACAAGGCCACCGACAGGAGGTCTCGCCACCGCATGCCGGGCGGCGGGGTTCCCAGCAGGGGCGTGACCGCGTCCATGAGGTCGGCCGAGAGCATGGCGGTGTGTCCGGCACCCCTCAACCGGTAGCACGCTTCTTCGACGGCGCCCTTCAGGCGACGCGGGTCCGTGGCCGACACGCCGAACTTGGTCTTGGCCAACGCGTCGACCAGCGACCACCGGCCCGCGAACGACAGCAGCCGGTAGGGGTCTTCTTCGATGCGGGCTTGCGCTTCGTCACCGAAGTACCGAAGCACCTTGCGGCCGAGGCCCACATCGAAGCCCGCGGCCTGAAGCCACTGGAGTGTTTGAGACTCGCCATGGGCAGCCCAGGTCACGACCAGTCGTTCCGCCGCTTCGGGCGTAAGGACGTCGGTGAACGCAGAGGCTTGCCCGGCGTCCAGCAGCTGGTATAGCTGCTCTCCGAACCGGTCCCATAGACGGCGAGCCTTCGAGACTCCGAGCCCTTCGAAGGCCGGGTTCTCCGCGATGTAGGTGACGATGTGCTCTCCCGACGGGCGCACCAACTGCGCAACCTCGGCATCCACCTGTTGCTCGACCAGCTCGAACCCATCGACGGTGGTGCGTCGTTCGCACATGCTGCCGCTGATGGTCCACCACTGACCACGCTCGACTGTGGTCGCCCCGAGTGTGGCGCGAGAGGCCTTGACTACCGTGTAGCTGCGGGCATCCAGGACTGTGCCAGCGGTGTCAACCGGGACGCCTGTGAAGATAGCGCCGCCGAAGCCCAACGGGTTCTGCGAGCGCACGCCCGTCACCCGTACCGTGACCATGGAAATGCCGGCCATCAGCGGGGCACCCTCCCTGTCTCGGCCAGCACTTCCTGCAGCACCGCGTATCGGCCCAGCAGGCGCTTCAGCTCGCCGTTCTCGGCCTTCAGGCTAGCGTTCTCCTGCTCCAGCCGGTTGAGGCGTTCGGCATCCCGGGCTGCGCGATGAGAACTCGGCGACGGCGTGCTCGGCTTTAACGGCTTGTCGTCGACAGAGCTTGCCAGTGGTGGCAGCACACCTCGCTCCCGCAGGTCATCCTCGAGGCGTTTGAGGGCCTCCTTGACCCGTGGGTTTTGGTTGAGCACGGAACCGGAGAACCCGCATTCGGCAACGATGTCCTTGCGCGACAGCGCGCCCCGGACCACCATGCTCCGGAAATCCCCATCCGACTTGGACTGTTTCCAGGCCGCAAAGCGGAGGACGTACTCGTCAGCTAGTTGCTGCCCGCTTGCCATTCTTGGCCCCCTTGGTACCCTCGTTAGGTTTCGGCAGCGGCGCGTTCAACATGTCCATGGTGACGCCTTTGCGCTCAGCGTTGATGGCCCAGATGACGAACTGCTCCGTAAGCAAGGCGTTCTCTGATTCCAATCGCGCGACCTTTGCTTCTAGCCGCTCCGCCCTTTGCAGAGAAGCCCTTACTCGTTCATCCCTGGGTTCGCCACGGGTTCGGGGCAGCGTCCCTCGCAGGCTGTCTTTGCGAATGGCAAATGCGTTGGCAATCTTGGGGTAGTCGGCGAAGGTGAATCGCGAGTACTTGTGGCCGGAAAACTTCTCTACAGCGTCCAGCAGCAGTTCCCAGGTGAGCTTTCCCTTCCAGCCATCCAGTGTGTCGAGAACCTTCTGCAGGACCTCTTGCGTCAAGTCTGGTGCTCTGCTCTTCTTCATGCCAATGCCTTGTGCCGAGACCGGCGAACGAACTGAATGGGGCGGACGTTGTCTTGCGTGATGAGAGGTGCGTTGTGCACATCGAGACGAACCTTAGCGCCGGCCGATATGTTTGGGTCTTCGAAAATCGCCAATAGCGCGTTAACCCGCTCTAACGTCTTGGTGTGGTGGGCCACCCAGGTATCGGCCCCGAACTCTTCCGCAGTCAACGCCTTCTGCGCGTTGCGCAGGAAATACTCGGTTTGCGTTTTGAGAGTCCGCAGGTTGGCCTCCTTGTGGGAATCGCCTTTGACGCACTCGTGCTCCTGGCAGTTCACGCAATCCCGGGACATCGAGCAAGGTTCACTGGCGAAGTCGTGCTCACACCAGCCATACTTGGTGGTATGCCCTGTGCGAATGCCTAGGCCGACAAATTCGTCTCTAGAGATGAGCCGACGCTCGCCGTTCACTGGTTCCAACTCAGAGGTGAAGCCTGCCTTGAGCGCCTCAGCCACAGGGGCTTGCACCTCCACTGAGCTCATGTGGTCGTACGCGCGGTTCTGTGTCTGGTCCTTGCGTCCCGAGAAAAGGGCAATTTCCGCGCTACTCAGCCCGCCCGTTTGAGCCAGCATATTGAGGTAGTGACGCAGAGCGTGGCTCTTGAGGCTGATAGGTGTCCCGTCCGCTTCCGTCCAGCCAAAGCGCTCAAAGATAGATGGCTGTTTGCCCTTCCGTGTGCTAAAGCACTTGGTGATGGACTGGTAGTCCACCGTTGTGAACATGCACAAGAACGGCCTCTTTGTCGAGTTCATCTCGTTCACGCGCAAAACCGCCACGGCATCCTTGCACCGGAGGTCTGGGTCACCCGGCATGAAAGGAAATGTGGCGGGGAGCATGCTTAAGACCGCCCGCTCCACATCGGCAAAGAAATACCTGCCCGGGCTGCTGCGGGTTAGCTCATGCGTTTCGGTGGCCCAGGCCCACGCCGAGCGGATAGCGGTCACGTCATCCCATAGGATGAGGGCGATATTTTCAAGGGATAACTCTGTCTCTTTGCGCAGATGCTCGGCACCTTCGTGAAGATAGAGAGCAGAAGGGTTCTCGGAGTACCAGCGAGCAAGCTCGTTTGCTGGCGCGCTCACGCGGAGAAGATTCTCGATGGCCTCCCGGGCAACAGGCCCCATCGCCGTGGGTATCCACTTTGTGGTGTTTTCGAACCCCTTCGACCCCGACCAACGAACGCCGAGTTTGCCTTTGAACTCACCATCTCCTTCTACGAAGCAATTCCGGCGCAAACGTAAGACCTCATTGATGCGTTCCGGCGCACAAAGCATAAGAGCAGTGTTGCTAGAAACCAGTACGTCTGGAACCTTGACAGCTCTGCAGTAGATATCGGCCAATGCTTCCAGAGTCGCGCGCGAGGGCAGCTTTTCTTGGCGAGCCTTGAGCGCTTCGGGGGAGATTCGACTGCTGGTTTCATCCGGCTTTTTCCGGCCGTGGTTCCACGTTTGGCGAAGACCGATGAATCCCTTGTCGTTCATCAGTTTCGCGATGGCTTCAATCTGCCCAGCGGTTCGGTACGCCACTGCCACCGTCGTCTGGGCGTATGCGAGCTCCACTGCGGTATCCAACACGGTCGGGTCGACAGCTGTTGGCCGTGAGCCCTTGTTCAGTTGACGAAGGGTGGCCTCCAGGCAACGGAGGGCTGCGACGCGCGGCGCTTGAGATTCCACGGGTCGCATGTCGTGCATATAGACAATGGTGGCCTTGGCGAAGTCGACAAACGGCTTCGGTAGGCCTACTTGCGCTTCAGATTTTGACCGCGGTTTCGACGACTCCAGTGTGCTGAAGATGGCCCTATGGAGTTTGTTGTGGCCTTTGAGGTGTCCGATATCCCACGAGGTCTGCTCAAATTGGGCCCGGGCATCAAGGACATCTGACTCGCGACATAGTGCGATAAACGCGCGAAGGTTACCAGCGGCGTCGAGCTCCGCACGAGGTACAAAGTTGAGGACGGGGGTGTGCTGCGTCATACGGGTGCCCCCTCTGTTGCCGCTCTCTGTTTTCGTACCTCAGCACATAGCGCCATGACCTCTTCGACAGCCAAGATGGCCTCGTCGTTGATGGCCGCCATACGTTCGTCGTGCTCGTACTCTTTTCGCTCCTTGAGAAGAAGCATGCGCACTTCTTCATGAGGGGCATCCAAGAATGGCTCGAACCTGAAGCAGGTGTAGCAGGCCACCGGCTTGTTGAAGGCACAGTTCTTCCCACATTGATTGCAGCCACCCAAAGTCTTCTCTGAGACCCGGAAGTCGATGATGCGGCTGCCAGGGGCGCCCTTCTGAGTCGAACTGGCTTCGTTTTCTACCAACTGCCCCTGGAACGCCCGAGCAATGGGAATGAGCAGAGGACCCATTGCCTTGTCGATGTTCTCAATGACCTTGGGCGAAGCAGAGAAGTAAGAATCGACGTTCTGTAGGTCCACATGTCCTAACCGATTGGCGACAACGACCTTGCTCGCCCCTTCCTCTACCAAGCGAGTTCCGAAGGTGTATCGGAAGCGCTGCGGGGCAACGGGAAGTGGCGCGTAGTCCAAGCGCGGCGTAGGTGGCGCAATCTCGTCGACTTCCGAACGGAACCGACGAGATAGCATGGTCGGGTCGCAATGCCCGTAGAACAGGTCACCAATGGCGCGCGGTTGCTTGTTCGACTGGCGAACCCGGACCAAGTCTTCGGGGAAGAATGCCGCGTCCTCAGAATATCCAGCGGCGAGCAGCCCCTCCCGGTAGTCCACGATGAGTTGACCGGTCTGAGGGCTGATATCGAAAGCGAGAAAGTTTGTCCGCGTGTGGGCTTGGCGAGTCTTGGCCTGGGGCAACTGAAGCACCGATTTTTCCGCGTCGAAGTCCAGCAGCTTGAGAGACGCGTATTGCGAGATGCGGCCACCACACGCAAGCATCAACCGACATAGCAGTAACGCCCAAAGCGGTAAGTCGCCACGACCGTATGCAGCGTTGACAGCGGTGTACAAGGACTTGACTTCGTCCTCGCTGAGTGGCCCTTCCACCGGGTTGCGTGTCCGTACCGCCTCACCCTTTGTGTTGCCGGGCTTCCTTCGTTCAGCGAGATGGCTCGCGCATTCCGCACTGATTCCGGGAAGGCTCAAGGCAATCCATTTTTGGACCAGTGCGTTCAGTGTTCCAACGCGCCACGCCTCTGAGGGTTTGAGCTTTGCCCCGTAGTTCGACAGGTCCTTAGGGTCAATCTCTCTCTCAGGAACTGGGCAAGCCAACTCAATGAAATGCCGGAAGGCTGTCTCAAGATTGACGACGTAGGCAGAGGACTTCGCCCGAAAAAAGGGGATGAGGGCCTGCTTCAGCGCGACTACGTGGTGTTCATGGCCCCCGGGATACCGGGAAAAGTCAATTCGGCGATGGAATGGACCATCCGTCCAAGTCCAGATACTTTCACGAGGGTCCAGGCTAGCGCCATACCTTGATGTGATGCGCGTGGGGAGAGGAATGATTAGCGCCGTTGAGGCGCGGTGTTCACTGGTCTGGGACATCTAATTTTTCTTGTAGCTTCAGGGATAGTTCGCGCCCCTTGCTGGCGGCATACCTGCGCGTATAGGTCGCGGCGGATTTGGAGTTATCGGCCCACCCCTGCTGCTCATTTCGAGCCCGTTCCTCCGCCACCTCGCTTAGCGCCATGAGTTCGGCTTGCTCTGAAAACCGGTCGTTCCAGGTGTGACGCATGACGTGGCTCGACAGGTCAATTTCTAGGCCTGGACAAGCGCGGCGGATGTCGGCAAATATCCGGTCAACAGTCTTGTAGCCAAAGGGGGCACCCTCATCGGCGACAATGAGGTATGGGTGCCTACGAGCGGCCGTTAGCCTCCCTCGCATTGCGATGTACTCCCACACCGCTTTCATGATTGCCGGTCGAAGTTCGACAGACCGTTCCCTGGTCTTCGGTGTTGGCTGGAGCATACGAGGGTCGTCCGGGTCATGAAGCCGCCGCACGATGTCGATAAGTGGCTTATTTGGACGGAGGTCATCGAGCCGGATACTCAGGAGTTCTCCTCGGCGCATGCCCGTGGCCAGCAGGAGCATCACAATCAACCAATTACGTTGCCGTACAAAGGGACGCTTCCACGGGTTTTGCGGCGAGTCTGGCCGAACAACCGCCAGCAGGTGGTTCTGGTCGTCTGCGGACATGCCCTCGCGGCTACCTCGCTCGCCTGCTCGAACCTCTGGAATCTGCGCTCGTAGGACCTCCAGCACACGCTTTGCGTCTTCCTCGAGCTGAACCCTCGCGGGCCTTGGCAAGGTGGCAGCCACGTAGCCAACAATGAACTCGAAATACCGGGCGAAGTAGCGAAGGCGCATCGCATGATTTGCAACGCCTACGGGCAAGCGTTCAACGTCGACCTTCTTACGCCGTTTTCGGACGGTATTGATGTCAACAACTTGGCGCAGCGGCACCTTCGCTTCGTCCTCTCCAGTCAAATCGTCAGCCCGGTATTGCGCTAAGTCGGCCAGCCGATGAATCTCTGGGATGGTCAAAAACTGCCCATTTCTGAGCCGCCCCAGGAGGTCAATCTCTGCTTCCGTTAGCCACCGATAGAGCAGAGCAAGGATGGCGCAGACCTGATAGACGGTGTTAGGTCGTCGCCCCTTAGTTCTGAACCTCGCAAGGAACAGAGTGACTTCATGAACGGGAACGCCGCCCACGCGGCTAAGGACCGCGTGTCGTTCTCCGTTCCTGAACTGAATGCGCTTGGCAACGAATTTTGTCATCTACCCACAGAAATTTACTTAGTAGCAAATATTTTCGGAACGAAGTAGACCACAATTTTTTGTGTGGGTAAAGAAAAAGGCCCCCTGCTCACTGAGAGCAGGGGGCCGTCTAACAACAAAAATGCGTTAGTGAGGAATTAGAACGGAATATCGTCGTCCATGTCGTCGAAGCCCGAGGCCGCGCGGGGCGGCTGGGCCGCGGGGGCGGGCGCAGGGCGTGGAGCCGGTGCCGGGCGCGGGGCGGCCGCGGCCTGGGGCGCGGGGCGGCGTGCGGGCGGAGCGCTGCCGTAGCCGTCGTCGCCGCCACCACCGTTGCCGCCGCCGTAGCCGCTGTCGTCATAGCCGCCACTGCCGCCGCCCTGGCCGCCGCCCATGCCCTGGCGGCTGCCGAGCATCTGCATGGTGTCGGCCCTGATTTCGGTGGTGAATTTTTCCTGGCCCGACTGGTCGGTCCACTTGCGGGTGCGCAGGCTGCCTTCCACGTAGACCTGGGAGCCCTTGCGCAGGTACTGGCCCACGATCTCGGCCAGGCGGCCGTTGAAGACGATGCGGTGCCACTCGGTGGCTTCCTTGTTTTCGCCGGTGTTCTTGTCGCGCCAGCGGTCGGTGGTGGCGATGGTGACGTTCGCGACCTGGTCGCCGCTCGGGAAGGTGCGCATCTCGGGGTCGCGCCCGAGGTTGCCGACGATGATGACTTTGTTGACGGATGCCATGGTGGTGAGGGGCCTGTAGAGAATGGAGGGGAAAGGCACTACGGCCTGCGCGGCACGGGAAGCGGCCGCGGAAGGGAGAGCGGATTGTGCCCCAACCGCCCCGGTCGTGCGCGGGACGGCGGGCCCGGGCGGGGCGGGTGCCACAATGGTCCGTTCCGGGCCGCGCCGGCCGCTCGCCCGCTGCCCCACCCGAACTGCCATGCAACGAGAACCCGACTTCCTCGACAACCTGCGCTCCGAGCTGCGCGACGGACGGCGCTGGCTGGAGCGCAGCATCGTGCTGGCCTATGCGGCCGTGGCCGGCCTGAGCGTGGTGGTCTTCACGCTGCTCGCCGAAGGGGCTTTCGGCCTGTTCCTGCGCGTGTACGGCTGGCAGGGCGGCTGGGCCGTGTTGCTCTGGATGCCGGCAGTCACGGCCGCCGTGGTGTGGGCGACCCGCCGTTTCGCGCCGGGCGCCGCCGGTTCGGGCATCCCGCAGGTGATCGCCGCGCTGGAGCCGGGCCTGACCGTCCCGCAGCGCGGCCGCTTCGTGTCGCTCTGGCTTTCGCTGTGCAAGATCGTGCTGGCCAGCGCGGGCTTCCTCGCGGGCCTGTCGATCGGCCGCGAGGGCCCTTCGGTCCAGGTGGCGGCCGGCGTCATGCACCAGGCCCGCCGCTGGTTCGGCCCGCGCTCGGGGATCACGGCGCATGCGCTGCTGGTGGCGGGCGGCGCCGCCGGCATCGCCGCGGCGTTCAACGCGCCGCTCGCGGGGATCGTGTTCGCCATCGAGGAGCTCTCGCGCAAGCTCGAATCGCGCAGCAGCGGCCTCACCATCGCGGCCATCGTCCTCGCGGGCCTCATGGGCGTCTCGGCCTTCGGAAACCTGAGCTATTTCGGGCGCATCCAGGTGCCGCGCCTGGGGTGGGACGCGCTGCTGCCCGGCCTCGCGGTGGTGCTGGCCTGCGGGGTGCTGGGGGGGCTGTTCGCCAAGCTCCTGGCCGCATCGCTCACGGGTGCGCCGGACCGCTTCAACCGATGGCGCGCGCGCTGGCCCGTGCGCTTCGCGGCGGCGGGCGCCCTGGCGGTGGCGGTCATCGGACTCGTGACGGGCGGCGCCACGTTCGGCGCGGGCTCGGAGGCCGTCAAGCACATGCTCGCGGGGCAGGCCGACGTGCCGGCCTTCTACGTCACCCTGAAGTTCATCGCGACCTGGCTGTCGGCCTGGGTGGGGGTGCCGGGCGGCATCTTCGCGCCTTCGCTGTCGATCGGCGCGGGCGTGGGCCACAACGTGGCGCTGCTGGCCGGTGGCGATATCGCGCCGGCGCTGATCGCCATGGGGATGGCCGCCTTCCTGGCGGCGGTGACCCAGGCGCCGCTCACGGCCTTCATCATCGTGATGGAAATGGTGGACGGGCACGCGCTGGTACTGAGCCTGATGGCTTCGGCGATGCTGGCCAGCCTGGTGTCGCGCATGCTGGCGCGGCCGCTCTACGAGACCCTGGCGGCGGCCATGCTGAGCGCCGCGCAACTGCCCGACTCGCCGCCGGATGCCCCGTCCGACCCGGCGGAGGCCAGGCCCCCTGGCGGTCGCGGCACCTAGCGCCCGCCGGGCGCTGCCTGCCGCGCCACGGGCCGCATGCCCCAGGCCGCGGCCAGCCAGGCGGCGCACAGCAGCGACGTCACCACGAAAAGGCTGTGCGCGCCGCCCCAGCGCAGCAATGCGCCTCCCAGGGCGCCGCCGGCGAACAGCCCCAGCGACTGCAGTGTGTTGTAGGCCCCCAGGGCCGCGCCGCGCACGGCCGGCGGCGCGGTGCGCGACACCAGGCTCGGCTGGCTGGCCTCCAGCGCATTGAACCCGCAGAAGAACAGGAACAGCAGCCCGCCCAGGGCGTACAGGCCGGGCGCCGCGGCACCCGCGGCCAGGGCGCCCAGCCCCGCCTGCACGGCCAGCACCAGGCCGATGGCGCCCAGCAGCGCGCCGCGCAGCCGGCCCGCGCGCTCCAGCGCGAACAGCCCGCCCATCGCCGCGAACGACAGCACCACCGCCGGCAGGTAGATGTGCCAGTGGTCGCTCTTGGGCAGGCCGGCCTGCACCAGCAGGGCTGGCACGGCCACCCACATCGCGAGCTGCACCGTGTGCAGCACGAACACGCCCAGGTTGAGCCGCAGCAGGTCGGCATGGCGCCACACGTCGGCCAGCCGGCCGCGCGGTGCGTCGGCATGGCGCGCGGGCTCGGGCGGTACCACCCACAGCACCACGGCGATGCCTGCCAGCGCCAGCAGGCTCGTGAGGCCGAAGATGCCCGGCAGGCCGAAGCGCGCCGCCAGCGGCGGGCCGGCCACGAGCGCCACGGCGAACATGAGCCCGATGCTGCCGCCCACGAGGGCCATGGCCTTGGTGCGCACGCCGTCGCGCGTCTGGTCGGCCAGCAGGGCGGTCACCGCGGCGGACACGGCGCCCGCGCCCTGCAGCGCCCGGCCCGCGAGCAGCCCGGTGAGCGAATCGGCCAGCGCCGCCAGCAGGCTGCCGGCCGCGAACACCAGCAGCCCCAGCACGATCACGCGCTTGCGCCCGAAGCGGTCGGAGGCCATGCCCAGCGGCAGTTGCAGCACGGCCTGCGTGAGGCCGTAGATGCCCATCGCCAGGCCGACCAGCGCCGGGTCGTCCCCGCCCGGGTACTTGCGCGCCTCCAGAGCGAACACGGGCAGCACGAGGAAGAGGCCCAGCATGCGCAGCGCGAAGATCAGCGCCAGCGCGAGGCTGGAACGCCGCTCCAGCGGCGTCATCGTGGTGGCGGAGGCAGGCGGGGCGTCGGGTGCGGGCGTAGGCGGCAGGGGTTCCGGCACGGCAGTGGGCATCGGGGGCTGGCGATGGAAAGACGGCGATTCTCGCCCATCGCCGCGCCCGTTCCCGTGGCGGTGGGTCAGCGGCGCCGGTGGCGCCAGCCCAGCAGGGCCGTGGCCGCCGCCAGCAGGGCCAGCGCGGCGGGAGAAAGCGCGGGGATCGGCGCCGTTTGCGCCGGAGCGGCGGCGGCCAGCACGGCCGGGCCGCCGGGGTCGGAGATCACGCCGGGGGCCGGGTCGGCATCGCCCGGGCCGTTGTCGGCGATGGTGAAGGTGACCGTGCTGCCGGCGATCTGCGCGCCCGGCCACTCGAACCACTCGGAGGCCGCGGCGTTGGCGGTGCGCGGGCCGTACTTCATGAAGCGGGCGTTGGCCGGCAGTGCCTGCGGGTATTGCAGTGTGACGGTCACCTCGCCCGAGCAACTGGTGGCGACGAAGCGGAAGACCCCCTGCGGGAACTGCGCGCCGACAGGGCCCGCCGTGGGCACCTCGAAGGCGGTCCGCGCGGCATCGAACTGGCAGCCGCCGGCAACGGCCGGCCCGGACAGGGTGGCCGTGATGTTGCCGGCCCCCGCGCCCACGGGCGACGCGCCGGTGAACGTGGTGGGGCTGGGGCGCAGCACCAGGAAGATCGTGGAGTTGGGCTGGATGTTGTAGTCGGACAGCGTGCGCCCGTCCTGCAGCTGCGTGCCCGCGAAGACCAGCCGCTGCAGTGCCGGCGCGATGCCCTTCGCGTCCTGGATCTTGGCTTTCACATCCTCGATGGAATCGCTGGGCTCGACGTCGAGCGGAAAGCTGTCTCCCGCCACGGGCCGGATCAGGATCTGCATCGCCCAGGCGCCCTGCGCCGCGAACGCGAACAGGCAGAGCAGCGCCAACTGCGCGAAGGCGCGGCGGACGGCGATGCGGTGGGGGCGGGCGAAGAGGGCGGAAAGCGTGGAAGAGGGCACCAGGCGCGCGGGCCCTGCAGTGGAACAACCGGAAAGCATGGGGGAAGGGAGAAGTGGGATGGCGTGGAGCGGAACCGGCCATCATGCCGGCGCCCCTGCAGCCTGCAAAGCGCTTTGCCCGCGCATTCCACGCCGCACCGCCGAGTCGAACCGGGCAGGGCAGGGCAGGGCCGTGGTCAGAACGGCCGGCCGCCCGCCTGCGCCGGTGGCACGGGCCCCGCACCGTGCCGGCCGAGCGGCAGGTGCGTGCGCAGTCGCTCCACGCATTCGGGCACGGAGAGCATGTCGGTGCGCAGCTCCAGCGCCGGGTGCGCGGGCGGCTCGTAGGGCGAATCGATGCCCGTGAAGCGCGGCAGCGCGCCGCTGCGCGCGCGCCGGTACAGGCCCTTGGGGTCGCGTTCTTGCGCCACGGCGAGCGGCACGTTCACGTACACCTCGATGAAATCCCCGGGCGCGAACAGGGCCTGCGCGGCGGCGCGCTCGGCGCGGAACGGCGAGATCAGCGCCACGATGGCGATCACCCCGGCATCCACGAACAGCCGCGCCACGTGCGCGGCGCGCCGGGTGCTCTCGGCCCGGTCCGCATCGGAGAACCCCAAATCGCTGCTGAGCCCGGCACGCAGGCGGTCGCCGTCGAGCACGCAGGTGCGCAGCCCGTCGCGGCGCAGCGAGGCCTCCAGCGCATGCGCCAGGGTGGTCTTGCCCGCGCCGGAGAGGCCGGTGAGCCAGACCGCGCGGGCGGCATGGCCCTGCAGCCGCTCGCGGTCCTGGCGGGTGACGGGGGCGCAGGCATCGGGCGGAACGTTCATGGATGGAGGCGAAGCGGGTCGGGCGGGGCCACCTCGGGCGGTGCAGGGCTTCGATTATGGGCATGCACGCCCCGGGCCCTGCCTCACCTATCATGGTGGGTTTCCCTGCCCGCAGACACCCCCGTGACCGAGCCCAACGCCCCCGATGAAACGCGCCCTGCCGACGGGGCCTACCTGGCGCACGCCCTGCGCGAGGCGCGCATCAGCATCCGCGGCGCGCGCACCCACAACCTCAAGAACATCGACCTCGACATCCCGCGCAACCGGCTCGTGGTGATCACGGGGCTGTCGGGTTCGGGCAAGTCGAGCCTCGCGTTCGACACGCTCTATGCCGAGGGCCAGCGCCGCTACGTGGAGAGCCTGTCGGCCTATGCGCGGCAGTTCCTCGGGCGGCTCGACAAGCCCGATGTGGACCTGATCGAGGGGCTCTCGCCCGCCATCAGCATCGAGCAGAAGGCCACGAGCCACAACCCGCGCTCGACCGTGGGCACGGTGACCGAGATCCACGACTACCTGCGCCTGCTCTACGCGCGCGCCGGCACGCCCTACTGCCCCGAGCACGGCCTGCCGCTCGCGGCGCAGACCGTGAGCCAGATGGTGGATGCCGTGCTGGCGCTGCCCGAGGACACGCGGCTCATGGTGCTCGCGCCCGTGGCGCGCGACAAGAAGGGCGAGTTCACCGAACTCTTCGCGCAGATGCAGGGCCTGGGCTACGTGCGCTTCCGCGTCGATGGCGCCGTCGTGGAGCACGAGAACCTGCCGCCGCTCAAGAAGACCGAGAAGCACGACATCGACGTGGTGATCGACCGCCTCAAGGTGCGCGCAGACACGCAGCAGCGCCTGGCCGAGAGCATCGAGGCGGCGCTGCGCATCGGCCAGCAGGTGGGCGATGCCAACGGCCGCGTGGTCGCGCTGGAGATGGATTCGGGGCAGGAGCACCTGTTCTCCAGCAAGTTCGCCTGCCCCGTGTGCAGCTATTCGCTGCCCGGGCTGGAGCCGCGCCTGTTCTCGTTCAACTCGCCCATCGGCGCCTGCCCCACCTGCGACGGCCTGGGCCAGCAGGAGGTGTTCGACCCGGCGCGCGTGGTGGCCTTCCCGTCGCTCAGCCTCGCCAGCGGTGCCATCAAGGGCTGGGACCGGCGCAACGGCTACTACTTCGCCATGCTGGAGAGCCTGGCGCGGCACTACGGCTTCGACGTGGAAGCGCCCTTCGAGTCGCTCCCGGAGCGCGTGCGGCAGGCGGTGCTGCTGGGCTCGGGCACGGAGGAGATCGCGTTCAGCTACATCCTCGACAGCGGCGCCCGCAAGGGCAAGGCCGTCGTCAAGAACCACCCGTTCGAAGGCATCCTGCCGAACATGGCGCGGCGCTACCGCGAGACGGATTCGCCCGTGGTGCGCGAAGACCTGGCGCGCCTGCGCAGCACCCAGCCCTGCCCGGACTGCCACGGCACGCGCCTGCGCCGCGAGGCGCGCCACGTGAAGGTGGGCGAGGGCGGCCAGGCCCGCGCCATCTATGAAGTGAGCCATGCCACGCTGGCCGAGGCGCTCGCGTGGTTCGAGGCGCTCGCGCTGGCCGGCGCCAAGGCCGAGATCGCCGGCAAGGTGGTGCGCGAGATCGCCACGCGCCTCACCTTCCTGAACGACGTGGGCCTCAATTACCTGAGCCTGGACCGCAGCGCCGAGACGCTCTCGGGCGGCGAGGCGCAGCGCATCCGCCTGGCCAGCCAGATCGGCTCGGGCCTCACGGGCGTGATGTACGTGCTCGACGAGCCCAGCATCGGCCTGCACCAGCGCGACAACGACCGCCTCATCGCCACGCTGCAGCACCTGCGCGACATCGGCAACAGCGTGATCGTGGTCGAGCACGACGAGGACATGATCCGCGCGGCCGACCACTGCGTGGACATGGGCCCGGGCGCGGGCGTGCACGGCGGCCGCGTGATGGCCCAGGGCACCAGCGCCGAGCTGTGCGCGCACCCCGATTCGCTCACGGGCCAGTACCTTTCGGGCGCGCGAACCATCCCGGTGCCCGCGCGCCGCACGCCGTGGCTGCCGGTGCGGGAATCGGCGGCGGAACCCGAGCCCGCCAAGAAGGCCAAGTCGCGCTTCCCCGAGACCGACGCGAGCCGCCGCCGCGCCGAGCGCCTGGCCGGGCACCGCGCCACGCAGGGTCGGCTGCAGGCGCTGCGCGTGATCGGCGCTTCCGGCCACAGCCTGAAGGACGTGAGCGTGGAGTTTCCCGTGGGCCTGCTCACCTGCGTCACGGGCGTGTCCGGATCGGGAAAGAGCACGCTGGTCAACGACACGCTCTACGCGGCTGTGGCGCGCCAGCTCTACCGCGCCCACGAGGAGCCCGCGCCGCACGAGGCCATCGAGGGGATCGAGTACTTCGACAAGGTCATCAACGTCGACCAGTCGCCCATCGGCCGCACGCCGCGCAGCAACCCCGCCACGTACACGGGCCTGTTCACGCCCATCCGCGAGCTGATGGCCGAAACCAACACCGCGAAAGAGCGCGGCTACGGCCCCGGGCGGTTTTCCTTCAACGTGGCGGGCGGGCGCTGCGAGGCCTGCCAGGGCGACGGCGTGGTGAAGGTGGAGATGCACTTCCTGCCCGACGTGTACGTGCCCTGCGACGTCTGCAACGGCCAGCGCTACAACCGCGAGACGCTGGAAGTGCAGTGGAAGGGCCGCAACATCGCGCAGGTGCTCGACCTCACGGTGGAAGACGCGCACGCGTTCTTCAAGGACGTGCCGGCCATCGCGCGCAAGCTGCAGACGCTGCTGGACGTGGGCCTGTCGTACATCCGCCTGGGCCAGAGCGCGACCACGCTCTCGGGCGGCGAGGCGCAGCGCGTGAAGCTCGCGCAGGAGCTCTCCAAGCGCGACACCGGCCGCACGCTCTACATCCTGGACGAGCCCACCACCGGCCTGCACTTCGCCGACATCGACCTGCTGCTGAAGGTGCTGCACCAGTTGCGCGACGCGGGCAACACCATCGTGGTGATCGAGCACAACCTCGACGTCATCAAGACCGCCGACTGGATCATCGACATGGGCCCCGAGGGCGGCGCGGGCGGCGGCACGGTGGTGGCCGAGGGCACGCCCGAGGAGGTGGCGGCGCACCCGGCCAGCCACACGGGGCGCTATCTGGCGCCGTACCTCGCGCGGGACGCGGCGTGAAGGTGAGGCGCTTGCAGCGTTTTTGCCTCCATGCCGCCGGATCCATTCAATAGTTTGCTATACAAATAATAGCAATCAACCCATGAAGCCGAGGTCGATCGGGTAGGCCGATCCGCCGAAATTCCCGATGCGCGGCAGCACGCCGGCCAGCTCGGTGTTGGCCACGCCGAACCAGCGCGCGAGCGTGGCGGCGTACTGGTCCACCGCGGTGCCGGGCAGCAGGCGCCCCTGGCCCACGTGCCACTGGTCCTCGCTGCCGCTGCCGTTGCCCACGCTGACGGGCGGCGGCGCGCCGTAGAAGGCGGCGCCGCGCACCGCGCCGCCCACCACGAAGTGGTGGCCGCCCCAGCCGTGGTCGGAGCCGTCGCCGTTCGAGGTGAGCGTGCGGCCGAAGTCCGATGCGGTGAACGCCGTCACCTTGTCGGCCACGCCGAGTTCCACCGTGGCGTTGTAGAACGCCGACATGGCGCTGCTCACGCGGTCCAGCAGCACGGGCTGCGTGGCGATGAGGTTGTCGTGCAGATCGAACCCGCCCAGCGAGACGAAGAACACCTGCCGCTTCGTGCCGAGCGCGCCGCGCGCCGCGATGAGCCGAGCCACCACCTTGAGCTGGTCGGCCAGGGAGTTGCCCGTGGGGAAAGCGGTGGAGAGGTTCGCCTGCGCCAGCGCGGCGGAGATCTGCCCCTCGGCGCCGATGGAGCGCTGCGTCACGCGCGCGTATTCGGCCTCCAGCGCATGGCTGCTCGCGGCCTGCACCAGCTCGCCCAGCACGCCGCGCACGGCGCTGGAGCCGTAGACGTTGTTCTTCACGCCGTTGATCGGCACCGCGCCGCTCGGGCTGATCTGGTACTGCAGCGCCTGGTCGCCCGCGAGGAACACCGCGTTGCCGCTCGCCGAGATGCAGGTGAAGAGCGAGGTGGCGTTGGACGACAGCGCCAGGTCGCCCAGGTTGCCGCCCCAGCCCACCGTGGACCCCTCGGCGCCCTGCGACTGCCAGACCGACTGCTGGTCGTTGTGCGAGAAGAGCTTGGGCGGCAGCGGGTAGTTGCGCCGGTCGCCGCTCGCGTACTGGGCGCGCGTGAGCGGCACCAGCAGCGGCCCCACGTTGAGCTGCACGGCCGCGTGGCCGGCGTTGAACAGGCCCGCCAGTCCCGCCATGGACGGGTGCAGCGCGTACTGCAGGCCGCCCGCGAGCGGCGTGGTGGGCTGCAGCAGCGTGGCGCCCAGCGCGGAGCGCCCGATCGCGATGCCGCCGGCCGCGCCGTCGGAGCCGCCGCCGCGGATGGCGGCGTACTGCGCATAGCGCGCGGTGTCGTAGGGCACCACGGTGTTGGCGTAGTCGCAGCCGCCGAAGAGGAAGACGCAGACCAGCGCCTTGTAGTCCTGCGCTTCGAAGGCGGCGGCCTCGCCCAGCGCGGCGAGGTTCAGGGCCATGGGCAGCGCCGCGCCCGTGGCGGCGAGCTGGGCCGAGCGGCGCAGGAAGGCGCGGCGCGTGTGGCGGGCGGGGTCGATGAAGGGCGGCATGGGTTCGGGTCCGGATCGGGGAAGGGTCGGCGGGGGCCGGCTCACGGCATGGCGTTCATTCATTTCTGCACGAGGTAGGCCGGGCAGGCCATCACCAGCAGCACCGCCGCGGCGACGCGGTTGAGCTGCACCGCCGCCGTGCTGGTGGCAGTGACGGGCGTGGCGGCCAGCGCGCCGGCGATGCGCGCCTGCGTGGCCGCGGGCACCTGGCCGGCCGAGAGCAGCAGAGCGACCTTGCGCACGAGCGCCGTGGCGTCGGCCACCAGCGGCAGCAGGCTGGCGTAGCTGCAGGCAATGTCGAAGCCGTTGTTCGCGTTGCTGGCGTTCTGCGGCAGGTCGGGTGCGTTCACGTAGAGGCCGTTGCGGATCGCGTTCTGCATGAAATTCAGGTAGCCGCCTACGCTGGTCTCGGTGACGATCTGGAACTCCGGCGCCACCTGGCCGGCCGTCGCGATGGCGGTGGAGGGCGGCACGTAGCCGGGGCGGAAGAAATTGAACACCGAAGGCGAGCGCAGCGGGCTCTGGCCCAGGCGCGAGGCCGGATCGCTCAGGTCACCGAGCTTCCAGCTCCCCTGGGCCGAGCGCAGCCCGAAGGTGCGGCCCCACTGCACGAAGCGCACCATGGGCTCGCGCAGCCGGCCGAATGCGGGGTTGGAGAGGCCCGCGGCGCCGCGCGCCTCGCCGTCCAGCAGCACGGCCGCGACCACCGCGCGCAGGTCGCCGCGCACGCCGCTGCCGTTGTCCGCGAAGGCGGCGGCCACGCGGCCCACGTAGGCCGGGCTGGGGTTGCTGGTCACCAGCCGCTGGATGAGCTGCCGGCCGATGAAGGGCCCCACGTTGGGGTGGTTGAAGAGCGTGTCCAGCGCGGTCTTCAGGGCAGCGTCGCCCGCGGTGCCGGCCGCGATGGTCGTGCCCAGGAAGGTGGCCGCCAGCGCGGAATGCCGGCTGGCCGTGAGCACCATCGGCAGCCGCGCCTGCTGCGGGCCCGGCACGGTGCTCGCGCCCACGGTGAAGGACTGGTTCTGGCTGCGGTCGTAGTCGTAGCCCGTGAACACGCGCGCCAGGTTGCTCACGTCGGAGGGGCCGTAGGTCTCGGTGCGGTTGCCGCTGCCGTCGCGCTGCTCGGTGCCGTCGGCGTTGAGCCGGTAGAGGCCCAGGGTGAAGAGCTGCATCACCTCGCGCGCATAGTTCTCGTCGGGCTGGCGGCCGGTGCGCGCGTCTTCCTTCTGGTTGCCGCGCGTGTTGAGGTACACGCCCATCGCGGGATTGAGCGTCACGGCCTCCAGCAGCGCGCGGAAGTTGCCCAGCGCATGCTGGTTGAGCACGTCCCAATAGCCGGCCGCGAGGAAGGCCGGCCACGGCTGGTCCAGCCCGTTGGTGGAGGCGACCAGAATCTCCGAGAACGCCAGCGCCACGCGCTTGCGCACCGCGTCGCGCTCCGTGAAGAGCTGGCTCCAGAGCATGTAATCGGCCGGGTACGACGCGTTGTGGAAGCGCGAGTCCGCGTTGGCCACGCCGTAGCCGCGCTGCGCCAGCCACTCCGTGCCGGTGGTGCCGACGGGCTGGGCGAACTGCTCGGCCAGCCATGCGGCATGGCCCTTGGCGCGCACCGCGGCGATCTCCTCGTCGGTGGCGGAGAACTGCGCCTGCAGCAGGAAGCGGGCGGCCTCTTCCTCGGTGACCGGGGCGGTGTCCGTACCGCTTCCCGTGCCGGTACCGGTCCCCGCGCCCGTTCCGCTGCCGCCGCCCGTGCCCGTGCCCGGCGTGGCGGCAGGGGCCGCATCGCCACCCCCGCCGCCGCAGGCGGCCAGCAGGGCGGCGGCGAGCGCGGCGGCACTGGCCGCCGGCGCGCCGCCGGGGGTGGGTGCCGCAGGGGGTGTGGATGCGGACGAAGGCGACGGCGCAGCGCCGGGAAGGACCGTGGGGGTGCTGGGGCTCATGGGGCGTTTCCGGAAACAGGCCGCATGGCATGGGGCGGCCTTTCGGGGTGTCAGCATGAAGCCCGATTTGTGGAGAGGTTGTGTGCGAGTGTTACTTCGGGAAGAGGTGTTGCGAGAACGCTTCGGTCGCGGCCAGTCGGCCTCCGTTGGCACAAAGGCGTCTCTTTTGAGCGACAGTTGACGTACTGCCGTGACTTTGGGTTAACCTGCGCGCGCTGTGCTGCCTGGGAAGGGGCGGCGCGGTCCTCGCGTGCCGGCTGGCGCGTATTTCCGAGGCTCCCGGTCACCGGAGCGGCCCATAAAAACAAATGACGACCCGACTCAAGACATTCCTGGCCTTGTGCGTGCTGCTGTGCGCGCAGAACGCTTTTGCCGACGCTGTGCGGTTCGTGGTGGAGCCCAAGTTCTTCTACAACGCGGCGGCATTCCTCGGGGGCGGAGGTGGCATGCCGACCCAGGTCGTGTACCGGGCCGAGACGGTGGGCGAAGCCTTCTCGGTGGCAGCGCAGCTCTACCACTCCACGAGCTGCCAGACGCACGAGGACGGCACCACGTTCTGCCGTTCCTCCGGCCCATTGCAACCGTCCACGGGCGTGGTCAACGGCCGCGTAGCGAGCTACCGATCGGAGGGGATCCCGGATTTGGGCAGCTCGCGTGCCGAAGCCGTGTTCGTGTCGCTGGACCATGAATGCCCCAGCATCGTCCGGCACGGCCGCAGCATCCCTGTGGACCGGGGCACGAAGCATGATGCCGATGGCAGCATGCAGGTCTGGTGCGAATTCTCGCTGCCCAATGAAGACTCCTGCGACGACTGCGGAGCGCTGGGCAACCCGGTGCTTCCGAGCACGGGACAGAAGATTCAGCCTGAACTCGACTACCTCGCCGGCAAGCACGGCCTGGTCTTCGAGCGGGTGTACCGCAGCACCGAAGGGCAGTTCCTCTCCACGCTGAATCAGGGCTGGTACGGGGAGGTGTCCGACCAGGGCAGCCCGTGCTATCCGGCGTATTGGTGGAAGGATGGGCAGCAGACGGAACACTGCCACCGGGTGCTGAACACGCCGCACATCTGGAAGACGGGCCGGGGGCGCTTCGCGATGTACGAGGGCGGCCCGGCCAGCCTGCAGGCACGCACGCTCGGCGAATACGCGTTCGTGCAGGGCCTTGGGGGGCAGGGCTACGTGCGCTCGCGGGACAACTTCCTCTACACGCTCGACGAGAAGGGGCGCGTGGTGCGCAAGACCGCGGCCGATGGCAGCACCCAGGTGTCTTATGTGCACGGCACCTCGGAGTCTCCGTCGTCCTACGCGACGCTCTCGGGAGCGGTGCTGCAGGCGCAGGACCGGTTCGGGCGCACGCTCGCATTCACCTACGATGGGGCGAACCAGCTGGTGTCGATGGTCGATCCGGACGGGCAGGTATACCGCTACGAATACGCTGGCGCGCAGTTGCTGGCTCGGGTGCTTTATCCGGACGGCACTGCCAGGAGTTACCACTATGAAGCTGGCTCAGGTGGCGGCAGCGGCGGCTGCGCGGCACCCAACGCGGCCAGCCTGCTCACGGGCATCACCGACGAGGCAGGCCAGCGCTTTGCCACCTACGCCTACGACTGCGAAGGCCGGGCCGTAAGCTCCGAGCACGCGGGTGGCGCCTACAAGTACACGTTCAGCTACTACTACGCGGGCCGCCCGGGCGAGACCACCGTCACCGACCCGCTGGGCGTGCGGCGCAAATACAACTTCGAGAAGCTCAGTGAGCGCTACTGGCCCAGCCAAGTGGTGATCGACAGCCCGGTCGATCCCTCCGTCGCGGCGAGCCAGGCGTTCTGGCGAGACAGCCAGGGGCGGGTGCTGCAGCAGTCCGACTCCGGCCGCTTCACGTGCTTCACGTACGACACGGCGCGCGGCCTGAAGACCTCGGTGGTGCAGGGATTGCCCTGGAACTGGTCGTGCTCGATGCTGGCTGCGGACCAGCCATACGGCTTCCCGGGCGGGGCGCGCAAGGTCTCCACCGAGTGGCACCCGCAGTGGTCACTGCCCGTGCGGGTGGCGGAGCCGCGCAGGCTCACGACCTACGTCTACCACGGGCAGCCAGATCCGGCCGCGGGCGGCACCGTCGCGCGCTGCGCGCCCGATGCGGCCGTGCTGCCCGATGGCTCGCCTGCGGCGGTGCTGTGCCGCAAGACCGAGCAGGCGACGGACGATGCGGACGGCAGCCAGGGGCTGGCTGCGCAGCCGAGCGCCACCGGCCCGAGCCGTACCTGGAGCTGGACTTACGACGGCGATGCGCAGGTGCTGACCGCGACGGACCCTGCGGGCGGCATCACGCGCTACGCGTACCACGGTGCCACCACGGTGGACGCGACGCGCGGGGATCTGCTGAGCGTGACGGATGCGGCCGGGCAGGTAACGCGCTACCCGCGTTACGACCGGCACGGCAACGTCGCCGAGCAGATCGAGCCGACGGGACGGGTGACGACTTACAAGCGCGATGCGCGCCAGCGCGTGACACGCATCACCCAGGGCGACCTGACCGTGACGATGGCCTACCGGCCGACGGGCCAGCTGCAGAGCCTGACCCAGTCCTCGGGCTACCGGGTGAGCTACGGTTACGACGCTGCGCAGCGCCTGACGGGCTGGAGCGACAACCGGGGAGCGAGCGCGGCATACACGCTCGACGGCATGGGCAACCTTACGGGCGAGCGGGTACAGGACGCGGCGGGGCAGACGGTGTTCAGCTTCGCGCGCACGATCAACGCGATCAACCTGCCGGCCTCCGAAACCACGGGGGGCGACCAGAGCGCCACCTACGGTTACAACCCGCACGGCGACGTTGTGAGCCGCACGAACGGGTTGAACCAGGCCACGGCCTACACCTTCGACCACCTGCGGCGCCTGGTGGGCGAAAGGAACCCCGCGAACGCGAGCGCCACGCTGGCCTACGACGCGCAGGACGCGGTGGTGCAGGCCACGGACTTCAACGGGGTGGCGACGGGCTACGTGCGCGATGCGCTGGGCAACGCGCTGCAGGAGACCACGCCGGACGGAGGCGCGGTCACCACCAGCTACGACGCGCTGGGCCTGCCGCAGGCGATCACCGACGCGCTGGGCCGCGCGAGCCATATCGCGCGGGACAGCCTGGGCCGGCCCACGCAGATCGTCAGCAGCAGTAGCAGCGCCGCAGGGACAACCGCTGCCGGTACCAGCAGCCGCACCACGGTGCTGCGCTACGACCTGCCCGGGCCCGACTACAACGCCGAGGGCGCGCCGCAGGCGAGCGTGGGGCACTTGAGCGAGATCCAGGACCCGGAGGTCACCACGCGCTACCAGCGCGACCTGCTGGGCCGCGTCACGCGCAAGGTGGAGATCCTCGCCAACGGCGACACGCGCACGCTGGGCTACCGCTACGCGGAGGCGGGCAGCGCGGGGGCCGGGCAGATCGCGGCCATCACCTACCCGAGCGGGCGCCAGGTGCAGTACCAGTACGACGCGACGGGCCAGCTGACGGGGCTCACGTGGGACGGCCAGCCGCTGCTCGCGAACCTCGCCTGGAACCCGCTGGGCCAGCCGACGGCGTGGCAGTGGAGCGGATTCGGCCCGAACCAGGCCGAGCAGCGCAGCTACACGACGGCGGGCCAACTGGCCGCGAGCCGGCTGCTGCCCGCACTGGCGTGGGACGGCGCCGGGCGCGTGACCCGCATCCAGCAGCGCCACGCCCTGCCGGGCACCAGTGGCAGCAGCAGCGGCACGGATGCCCAGCAGGCCACCCTGACCAGCGCCTTCACCTACGACGCCGTGGGCCGCCTCACGGCCAGCGCCCACAGCGCCCCCGCGGGCCTTGCCCTGCCCCTGGGCTGGGGCCTGGGCGACACGCTGGGCGCGACGGCCAGCGGCTACGCGTGGGATGCGAACGGCAACCGCACCCAGGTGCACCACACGAGCGCGACCGGCGCGGGCAGCGACACACTGGAGCGGATCTACACCCTCGCCACCGGCAGCAACCGCCTGCAGGGCTATGCCGAAACCTTCACACCGGCAGGAAGCGCGGCCCAGGTCACCCAGGTGGCGTACAGCCAGGACGCCACGGGGGCGCTGACGAAGAAGGGCGACACGTTCCTGCACTACGGCGTGGAGGGCCGCATCACCGCGGCCAGTGCGAGCAGCGACCCGGCCGGTGCCCTGGCCGTCAGCTACACCACCAACGCCCTGGGCCAGCGCGTGTTCAAGCGCGACGCGCGCCTGTCCGGCAGCAGCACCCCCGCGATCACGCAGCAGACGGTGTACGCGGAGGACGCCATCGGCAGCACCGTGCTGGGCCAGTACGGCAACCGCCGCAGCAGCGACAGCGCCGCCCCTGCCGGCGAAATGGACAGCACGGAGGTGATCTGGCTGCCCACCGCCACGGGCCCGCTGCCGGTGGCCGCGCAGATCAACGGCAGGCTGTACGCCATCGATGCGGACCACCTGAACACGCCAAGGAGGCTGACGAACGCGCAGGGGCAGGTGGTGTGGCAGTGGCTCATCACCGGCTTTGGCGAGGCCAACCCCACCACCGGCGCCACGGGCTACGCGCAGAGCGGGCAAGCCGGCATCCGCAGCTACGGGGAAGCGGTGCGGTTCGACCTGCGGTATCCGGGGCAGGTGTGGGACGAGGAGACGGGGCTGAACTACAACCTGCACCGGTACTACGACGCGGCGAGCGGGAGGTACATCCAGGCCGATCCGATCGGGCTGGAGGGCGGGTGGAACCGGTTCGGGTATGTGGGCGCCGATCCGCTGAACTTCTCGGACGATGAAGGCCTGCAAAGGCGTTCGGCCGTGCCTCCGGTCAGTTATGCGCAAAGTCTGCTCAACGCGCAGGGTGTGAATCTCACAAGCCAGATTCGGCAGTACCAGCCCAACTATGCGCCGATGTATGT
>NZ_FOMQ01000016.1 GCF_900112675.1 Paracidovorax konjaci
AGGAGCCGAAACATACATCGGCGCATAGTTGGGCTGGTACTGCCGAATCTGGCTTGTGAGATTCACACCCTGCGCGTTGAGCAGACTTTGCGCATAACTGACCGGAGGCACGGCCGAACGCCTTTGCAGGCCTTCATCGTCCGAGAAGTTCAGCGGATCGGCGCCCACATACCCAAACCGATTCCACCCGCCCTCCAGCCCGATCGGATCGGCCTGGATGTACCTCCCGCTCGCCGCGTCGTAGTACCGGTGCAGGTTGTAGTTCAGCCCCGTCTCCTCGTCCCACACCTGCCCCGGATACCGCAGGTCGAACCGCACCGCTTCCCCGTAGCTGCGGATGCCGGCTTGCCCGCTCTGCGCGTAGCCCGTGGCGCCGGTGGTGGGGTTGGCCTCGCCAAAGCCGGTGATGAGCCACTGCCACACCACCTGCCCCTGCGCGTTCGTCAGCCTCCTTGGCGTGTTCAGGTGGTCCGCATCGATGGCGTACAGCCTGCCGTTGATCTGCGCGGCCACCGGCAGCGGGCCCGTGGCGGTGGGCAGCCAGATCACCTCCGTGCTGTCCATTTCGCCGGCAGGGGCGGCGCTGTCGCTGCTGCGGCGGTTGCCGTACTGGCCCAGCACGGTGCTGCCGATGGCGTCCTCCGCGTACACCGTCTGCTGCGTGATCGCGGGGGTGCTGCTGCCGGACAGGCGCGCGTCGCGCTTGAACACGCGCTGGCCCAGGGCGTTGGTGGTGTAGCTGACGGCCAGGGCACCGGCCGGGTCGCTGCTCGCACTGGCCGCGGTGATGCGGCCCTCCACGCCGTAGTGCAGGAACGTGTCGCCCTTCTTCGTCAGCGCCCCCGTGGCGTCCTGGCTGTACGCCACCTGGGTGACCTGGGCCGCGCTTCCTGCCGGTGTGAAGGTTTCGGCATAGCCCTGCAGGCGGTTGCTGCCGGTGGCGAGGGTGTAGATCCGCTCCAGTGTGTCGCTGCCCGCGCCGGTCGCGCTCGTGTGGTGCACCTGGGTGCGGTTGCCGTTCGCATCCCACGCGTAGCCGCTGGCCGTCGCGCCCAGCGTGTCGCCCAGGCCCCAGCCCAGGGGCAGGGCAAGGCCCGCGGGGGCGCTGTGGGCGCTGGCCGTGAGGCGGCCCACGGCGTCGTAGGTGAAGGCGCTGGTCAGGGTGGCCTGCTGGGCATCCGTGCCGCTGCTGCTGCCACTGGTGCCCGGCAGGGCGTGGCGCTGCTGGATGCGGGTCACGCGCCCGGCGCCGTCCCACGCCAGTGCGGGCAGCAGCCGGCTCGCGGCCAGTTGGCCCGCCGTCGTGTAGCTGCGCTGCTCGGCCTGGTTCGGGCCGAATCCGCTCCACTGCCACGCCGTCGGCTGGCCCAGCGGGTTCCAGGCGAGGTTCGCGAGCAGCGGCTGGCCGTCCCACGTGAGCCCCGTCAGCTGGCCCGTCGCGTCGTACTGGTACTGCACCTGGCGCCCGCTCGGGTAGGTGATGGCCGCGATCTGCCCGGCCCCCGCGCTGCCCGCCTCCGCGTAGCGGTAGCCCAGCGTGCGCGTGTCGCCGTTGGCGAGGATCTCCACCTTGCGCGTGACGCGGCCCAGCAGGTCGCGCTGGTAGCGCGTGGTGACCTCCGGGTCCTGGATCTCGCTCAAGTGCCCCACGCTCGCCTGCGGCGCGCCCTCGGCGTTGTAGTCGGGCCCGGGCAGGTCGTAGCGCAGCACCGTGGTGCGGCTGCTGGTACCGGCAGCGGTTGTCCCTGCGGCGCTGCTACTGCTGCTGACGATCTGCGTGGGCCGGCCCAGGCTGTCCCGCGCGATATGGCTCGCGCGGCCCAGCGCGTCGGTGATCGCCTGCGGCAGGCCCAGCGCGTCGTAGCTGGTGGTGACCGCGCCTCCGTCCGGCGTGGTCTCCTGCAGCGCGTTGCCCAGCGCATCGCGCACGTAGCCCGTCGCCACCCCGTTGAAGTCCGTGGCCTGCACCACCGCGTCCTGCGCGTCGTAGGCCAGCGTGGCGCTCGCGTTCTGCGCGTCGGTGATGCTCTGCACGCGCCGCAGCGCGTCCAGGCCCCAGCGCGTGGTCCGGTCGAGCCCGCCTTCCGTGCGGGTCCGGCTCACCGCTTCCCCGTTGGCGTCGTAGCCGTAGCGGGTGGCCTGCAATGCGCCCACGGATTCGGCGTCCGGGCGGTTGAGGGCGTTGATGGTGCGCGCGATCTGCAGGGCCCGGGCACCCTGTGCGTCCTGCACGTTCTCGCCCACGCGGTTGCCCATGGCGTCGAGCGTGTAGCTGCCGCTCGCGCCGCGGTTGTCGCTCCAGCCGACCAGGCGCTGCGCCGCGTCGTACTGGTAGCTCGCGCTGTAGCCGCCGGGCAGGGTCACGCCCGCCAGTTGGCCGCTCGGGCGCCAGGTGTAGCTGTGCGTGAGGCCCGCGCGGGTGGCGCTCAGCAGCCGGCCGCGCAGGTCGTATCGGTAGCTGGCGGTGATGCCGCTCGGCCCCGTCGCGGTGAGCACGCGGCCGGCCGCGTCGTGGGTGTAGGTGCTGCGCCGGCCCAGGGCATCGGTGGCCTCGGTGAGGTTGCCCAGGCTGTCGTATTGGTAGGTGGCCGTGGCGCCGCCGGGCTCCATGGCGCTGGCCACGCGGCCATCGGCATGGTAGGTCCACTGGCTGGTGCGGCTTCGCGCCGGGCTCACCGAGGTGTCGGTGACCGTGGTGCTGAGCGGCCTTCCCGCGCTGTCGTAGGTGGTGGTGGTTTCCCGGCCGGCTTCGGTGGTGCGCACGGGCAGGCCCCACTGGGGGTGCCATTCGGTGGTGGTGGTGCGCTGCCCGGGCGTGCCGACCGCCTCGGTCACGGTGAGCGGCAGCCGCCGCGCGCCGTCCCACGTGGTGGTGGTCCGGCGGCCCAGGAAGTCGGTTTCCGAATGGGTGAGGCCCTCCGCGGTCTGCTCGCGGTGGGCCGCGTCGGCCTGCCCGGTGCCCGAGGGCAGGCTGGCCCCCGAGACGCCCAGCTCCCCGTTGCGGCCGGTGAAGGTGTAGTTGCGCAGGGTGCCCAGCGGGTCGGTCACCGCCGCGCCGCTGATCTGCCCATCGGCCGCGATGGCGTAGTCGGCGCTGTAGCGCAGCACCCCGCCGGCATGCTCGGTGCGCACCGCCCGCCCCTGCGGGTCGTAGCCGAAGGTGGCGAAGCGCACGCCGTTCTCGTCCCGGATGCCCGTCAGCAGCCGCGGCCGCGACGGGTCTTCGTAGAGGTAGCCTTTGGTGGTGCCGTCCGGGTAGGTCACCTGCGAGAGGCGGCCGGCGCCGTCGTAGGTGTAGTCGATGCGCTGGCCCCCGGGGGTGGTCACCGAGGTCATCCGGCCGTCGTAGTTGTAGCTGAACTGCAGGCTCTGCCCGTACCGGTCCCAGGCCGCCAGGACAAAGCCTGACGTGTTGTGGCTGAAGGAGAGCACGGGGCCGGACCGGTCCCGGTATTCGATGAGCCAGCCCTCCTGCGAGAACACCCAGGCATCGCCTTCCTGCGCGCGCCGGTAGACGTAGTTCCAGCCCACGCGCTCGATGGCATCGCCCGAGCCGTTCGCGTCGGGCCAGACGTTCTGGTTCATCCGCACCTTGAAGTACTTGATGCCCCCTTCCGGGAACAGCACGAACGCGTACTGCTGGCGGATCTGCAGGCTCGCCTGGAAGCTGTGCCGCCACAGCCCGAGCGAGCTGTTGTCGGTGCGCAGGCCGAAGACCGGCTCCAGCGCGTCCATGGCGCTGCCGTAGTGCCGCACGAACGAGAGCAGGCCCGAGTTCTCCTGCACGTAGTCCACTTCGCTCTGGACCTTCTTGCCGAGCCCGAACTGGATCGGGTTGCCGCCGACCAGCCCGTCGCGCAGGCACATCGCGGGCGCGTTGGGCGCCGTCACCGGCATGGAAACCGGCGGGGCCACCAGCCGGCACATCTGCGGCGTGGTCTCCGGCGTCATCGGGTCGTCGGCTTCCTCGAAGCCCGGCTTGCAGTCGCAGCCGGTGCCGGACGCGGAGGCCACGCTGTTCTCCGGGCAGAATTCGCCGAGCCGGGTGGCGGACCCCCAGGTACCGCCTCCGCGCGAGGCATAGCAGTAGTAGTGGTTGTTGTCGATGTTCTCGTTGAGCAGAACGCAGTTCCAATCCATCTCGGCCGCGGAAGAACTGGCGTTCCTGATGGCGCATGCCGCCACCTGGGCCGGATCCGCCCCACGGCAAGCCAGCGTCGATGCCCACTCCAGGACCGGCTGCATCTCCGCCTGCGCCGGCACCGGGCCCAGCATGGACAGCAGCGCCATCACCACGCCGCCACCCCGCGCCCGGCGAGCCAAAAACCCTGCGATCTCTCTCCACCCCATGCCGGCCTCCCCTTCGTTTATGGCCGGCAGCATACCGGCCAGCCCGCCGGAATGCCCCCCACGCCATGACGAGTGGCTGGAAAGTTACAGCCGGCAACCGCCCCGATGCCGGCCCCGGAGATGGACTGCAGGTTACGCAATCACCGGCATTTTTTGCTCAACCCAGATCCGCCGCCCGCCGGAACACCTTCCAGAACCCCGGGTCCTGCGTGGTCGCGAAGTTGATGCGCATGAGGGTGCAGGGCCGGCGGGTGGCGTGGAAGAGCGCGCCGGGGGCGATGAGGTAGCCCTCGTCGAGCATGCGCTGCGCGAGCATGTCGGTGTCCACGCCGGTCTCCACCCAGCCGAACATGCCGGCGGGCTCGGCGGCGAAGCGCTGGCCGGCTTCCAGCGCGATCTGCACGCTGCGCGCGCGGGCCTGGGCCAGGCGCAGGCGCATGCGCTCGGCGTGGCGGCGCAGCTGGCCCTGCTCGATGCACAGCGCCAGCGCCTTTTCCAGGATGGACGGGGTGGTGAGGGTGGAGAGCAGCTTGGTGTCCAGCAGGCGCTCGACGAGGCCGGGCGGGGCGGCGAGGTAGCCCACGCGCCAGTTGGGCGCGAGGATCTTGGCGAAGCCGTTCACGTAGATGGTGCGGCGCAGGCCGTCGAGCGCGGACAGGCGCGTGGCGTGTTCGGGTGCGATGTGGCCGTAGGTGTCGTCCTCGACGATGTGGAAGCCGTGCCGGTTGGCGAGCTGCAGGATCTGGTGCGCGTGGCCCGGCGAGAGGCTGTAGCCCGTGGGGTTGTGCAGCACGCTCACGCTCACGAAGAGCTTGGGGGCGTGGGCCTCGCAGTAGCGGGCCATCACGTCCAGGTCGGGGCCCAGGGGGCCGCGCGGCACGGGCAGCACGCGCATGCCCAGCGCATCGAGCCGCGCGAACTCCACCGACCAGCCGGGCTCTTCCACCATCACCGGGTCGCCGGCCTTGAGCAGGGTGCGGCTCACGATGTCGAGCGCGTGCGTGGCGCCCACGGTGGTGATGATCTGCCCGGGCTGCGCGGGCACGCTCAGGTCGGCCAGGCGCCGCGCGAGCGCATCGCGCAGCCCGGCGTCGCCGCGCGGCTCGCCATAGACGAGCGAGCCGTCCTGCAGCGCGCGGCCCGCGGTCACGCGGCGCACGGCGGCGGGCATGAAGCGCGCATCCTCCAGCCAGGCCGGCGGGAACACGCCCGCGCCGGGCTGGGGCTTGGACGACGCCTGGTGGAACATGCCGCGGATGAGCGTGGTGGCGTTGATGTGCGAGCCCGACATGGGCAGGACGGCCGCGCCCAAGGGCGACGTCGCCCGCGAGGCATTTGCTACATCTTTGATAGCAATCTTTTCAATGGATCCGGCGGCATGGGGCAGTTTTTGCACTGAATCTCGTACGAAGAACCCGCGCTGGCGGCGGGCTTCCACGAGGCCCTGGGCCAGCAGCTGGTCGTAGGCGGCCACCACGGTGTAGGGGCTCACGCCCTGCTGGCGCGCGCATTCGCGCACCGAGGGCAGGCGCGCGCCGACGGGCAGCAGGCGGCTGCGGATGCGTTCCGCGAACCGCTCGGCGAGCTGTTCGGTCAGGGTGCGTTCGGGGGTGCGGGTGAGCATGGGCGGCTTTCGGGAGGCGGGGCAGGGCGGGACCACAGGACGGGCGGGCCGGCACTGTGCTGATCTGCGCACCGGCACAGTTCATTGCTCTTGTCCCACTGTCTGTATCGGAACTGTAGCGGAATCATCCCTACAGTGGACGCACGGAAACCCCCCATCCCCTCCTCCCTCCACTGCCCTGCCCCATGCCCCTGGTCGAATTCACTGCCCTGCTGGTGCTGGCCGCCGCGATGAGTTTCTCGCCCGGCCCCAACACCACGCTCTCGACGGCCCTCGCGGCCAACCGCGGCCTGCGTCCGGCCATGCGCTTCGTGTGCGCCGTGCCCGTGGGCTGGACGGCGCTGCTGCTGGTCTGCGCGGCCGGGATCGGGGCCGCGGTGGTGGCCATGCCGATGCTGCGCACGGCCATCAAGGCGGTGGGCATCGCCTACCTGCTGTGGCTGGCCTGGAAGCTGTCGCAGAGCGGCCGGCTCGCCGATGCCGACGGCGCCCGCATGGACGTGGGCTTCTGGGAAGGGGCTGCGCTGCAGTTCGTGAACATCAAGGCCTGGCTGCTCGCGCTCACCATCGTGGCGGGCTGGGTGGCGGGCCGCCCGGACGGCCTGCAGCGCCTCGTGGTGGTGGTGCCGGTGATGGTGGTGTTCGCCTTCGCCAGCAACCTGCTCTATGCGGCCACGGGCGCCCTGCTGCGCCAGTGGCTTGCCGAGGGCGCGCGGCTGCTCTGGTTCAACCGGGCGATGGCGCTGGTGCTGGCCGCCACGGCCGCCTGGATGGTGACGGCATGAGCGCCGCGCTGCCGGCTTCGCCGCCCCTCGCGCCGCCCCCGTCCTCCGAGGCGCACGGCCTGCTCTGGGGCCTGCTGGGCGTGGCCATCTTCGCGTTCACGCTGCCGATGACGCGGCTGGCCGTGGGCACGCACGAGGCGCCGCAGCTCTCGGGCGCGTTCGTCGCCATCGGCCGCGCGGCCATCGCGGGGCTGCTGTCGGCGGCGCTGCTGCTCCTGCAGCGCGCGCCGCTGCCCGCCCGCCGGGACTGGGCTCCGCTCGCGCTCACGTCGCTGGGCGTGGTGTTCGGCTTTCCGCTGCTGACCTCGCTGGCCATGCGCCACGTGGCCGCCGTGCATGCGAGCGTGGTGATCGGCCTGCTGCCGCTGGCCACGGCGCTCGTGGGCGCGCTGCTGCACCGCCAGCGGCCCTCGCCGCGCTTCTGGCTCTGCGCGCTGGCCGGCACGGCGCTGGTGGTGGCTTTCGCGCTGCGCCGCTCGGACGGCGGCCTCGCGCTGCACCCGGCCGATGCGCTGCTGCTGGCGGCCGTGCTGTGCGCCGCCGTGGGCTACGGCTTCGGCGGGCGGCTGTCGCAGCGCATGCCGGCCGGGGCGGTGATCTGCTGGGCGCTGGTGCTGGCCCTGCCCGTGACGCTGCCGGTCGCCGCGCTCACGTTTCCCACGGCGCCCGTGGCGCCTTCGGCCTGGGCGGCGCTGGCCTACGTGTCGGTGTTCTCGATGTGGCTCGGATTTTTCGCGTGGTACCGCGGCCTGGCGCTGGGCGGCACGGTGCGCGTGAGCCAGGTGCAGCTGGTGCAGCCGTTCCTCGGCATGCTGTTCGCCGTGCCGCTGCTCGGCGAGCGGCTGGACGCGGTCAGCCTGGGCTTCGGGCTGGCCGTGATGGCCACGGTGTTCATCGGCCGCCGCGCGCCCGCCCGGGCCCCGGCCCTCCCCGGGAGCCCGCCACGCAGTTAAGCTCCTTTCCCGGCGGGGCCCACCCCTGCCCCGCCCCCCGGCCGCACAACGGCCTTTCTACGACAACGACGACACGAACGAGGCCGCGCCCTTCCATCGGCGCGCCACTGGAGATGATTTCCATGACGAACTGGACCCTGGCCCAACGCGCCGCAAAGATGAACCCCTCGGTGATCCGCGAGATCCTCAAGGTCACCGAGAAGCCCGGCATCATCAGCCTGGCCGGCGGGCTGCCCTCCCCCAAGACCTTCCCGGTCGATGCGTTCGCACAGGCCTGCGCCACCGTGCTCGGCCATGACGGCCCCTCCGCGCTGCAGTACGCGGCCAGCGAAGGCTACCTGCCGCTGCGCGAAGCCGTGGCCGATTTCCTGCCCTGGGACGTGTCGCCCGAGCAGGTGCTGATCACCACCGGCTCGCAGCAGGGCCTGGACCTCGTGGCCAAGGTGCTGATCGACGCGGGCAGCCGCGTGCTGGTGGAGACGCCCACCTACCTCGGCGCGCTGCAGGCCTTCGCGCCGATGGAGCCCGAAGTGCACAGCGTGGCGAGCGACGACGAGGGCCCGCTGCCGGGCGACCTCGCGGCCAAGATGGGCTCGGGCGCCGACCGCGCGCGCTTCATGTACCTGCTGCCGAACTTCCAGAACCCCACGGGCCGCACGATGAGCGAGGCGCGCCGCGCCGCCCTCTCCGCGCAGGCCGCCGAGCTGGGCCTGCCGCTGGTCGAAGACAACCCCTACGGCGACCTCTGGTTCGACCAGCCGCCGCCGCTGCCGCTCACCGCGCGCAACCCCGAGGGCTGCATCTACCTGGGCTCGTTCTCGAAGGTGCTGGCCCCCGGCCTGCGCCTGGGCTTCCTGGTGGCGCCGCGCGCCCTCTACCCCAAGCTGCTGCAGGCCAAGCAGGCGGCCGACCTGCACACGCCGGGCTTCAACCAGCGCATGGTGGCCGAGGTGATGAAGGGCGGCTTCCTGGACCGCCACGTGCCCACCATCCGCGCGCTCTACAAGCAGCAGCGCGACGCGATGCTGGAAGCGCTGGACCGCGAGATGCAGGGCCTGGGCGTGACCTGGAACCGGCCCGACGGCGGCATGTTCCTCTGGGCCCGCCTGCCCGAGGGCATGAGCGCGCTCGACCTGCTGCCCGAGGCGGTGGAGCGCAACGTGGCCTTCGTGCCCGGCGCGGCCTTCTACGCGGAAAACCCCGACACGCGCACGCTGCGCCTGTCGTTCGTCACCGCGAGCGCGCAGCAGATCCAGACCGGCATCGCCTCCCTGGCGGCCGCCGTCCGCGCGCGCCTGCCGCAGGCACTGGAGGCCTGAAGCGATGCTGCGGCTCTGGGGACGGACCTCTTCCATCAACGTGCGCAAGGTCCTGTGGGCCACGCAGGAACTCGGGCTGGAACTGCAGCGCACCGACGCGGGCGGCCAGTTCGGGATCGTGCGCGAGCCGCAGTTCCTCGCGCTCAATCCCAACGGGCTGGTGCCGCTCATCGAGGATGACGGCGTCGCCCTCTGGGAGTCGAACACCATCGTGCGCTACCTCTGCGCGCGCCACGCGCCGGGCGACCTCTACCCCGAGGACCTGCCCACGCGCTTCCTGGCCGAGCAGTGGATGGACTGGCAGCAGACCACGCTCAATCCGGCCGGCCGCGACGCGTTCCTGCAATGGATCCGCACGCCTGCCGCGCAGCGCGACGATGCCGCCATCGCGCGCTCGGTGGCCGCCACCGAGCCGCTGATGGAACTGCTCGACGCGCACCTCGCGCGGCACGCCTACCTGGCGGGCGACCGCTTCACGATGGCCGACATCCCCGTGGGTTGCGAGATCCACCGCTGGTGGGGCCTGCCGCAGGATCGGCCCGCGCGGCCGCACCTGGAGCGCTGGTACGGCGCGCTGCGCGCGCGCACGGGCACGCTGGGCGTGCTCGACCAGCCGCTCAGCTGACGCCCGCCCCGCAGGGGGCGGCCACTTTCCCGGCCCGTTCCGCGGCGGCCCGATGGCCGCCGGGAAGGGCTGCGCGCGGCCCGTCCGCTGCGCCGGCGTCCCGCCGCCCACCGTCCGTTCTTTCCACAGGAGTCTCCGCACCATGCGCCAACGCCCCTTCAAGCAAGTCGATGTGTTCACCGACCGCCCCTACCTCGGCAACCCGCTGGCCGTGGTGCTCGATGGCGAGGGCCTGAGCACCGAGGAGATGCAGCACTTCACGAACTGGACCAACCTCTCCGAGGCCACCTTCCTGCTGCCGCCCACCGAAGAGGGCCGCGCTGCGGGCGCCGATTACCGCGTGCGCATCTTCTGCCCCGGCCGCGAGCTGCCGTTCGCGGGCCACCCCACGCTCGGCAGCTGCCACGCCTGGCTGGAAGCCGGCGGCCAGCCGCGCACGCCGGGGCGCGTGGTGCAGGAATGCGGCATCGGCCAGGTCACGCTGCGGCGCGGCGAAGGCCGGCTGGCCTTCGCCGCGCCGCCGCTCATCAAGAGCGGCCCGCTGCCCGAGGACGACGTGGAACTGATCGCGCGCGGCCTGGGCATAGCACGCACCGACATCGTGGGCCACGCATGGTGCGACAACGGCCCGAACTGGCGCGGCGTGATGCTGTCCTCGGCCGAGGCGGTGCTCGCCCTGCGGCCGGACGCGGCCGTGCTGGGCACGCTTGACATCGGCGTGGTGGGCCCGCGCGGCAAGGTCGGCGTGGTGGGCAGCCACGGCTCTCAGGGCGATGACGACGGCGTGGCCTTCGAAGTGCGCGCCTTCTTCCCGGGAGGCAACGGCCTGGCCGAAGACCCCGTGACCGGCAGCCTGAACGCCGCGCTCGCGCAATGGCTCATCGGCGCGCACCTGGCGCCGGCGCGCTACATCGCCAGCCAGGGCACGGCCCTGGGCCGCGCGGGGCGCGTGCACGTCGAGCAGGACGCAGGCACGATCTGGGTGGGCGGTGGCTCGGTCACCTGCGTGGACGGGCAGGTGCTGCTGTGAGCGGACCCTCCGCGCCCGGCGCCGAAAACGCCGCGCCGGGCATCGACCACCTCGTGGTGATGGCGGCCACGCTGGAAGACGGCGACCGCTGGTGCCGGCAGGTGCTGGGCGTGGAGACCGCGCCCGGCGGCGCGCATCCTCTGATGGGCACGCACAACCGGCTGCTGAACGTCTCCAGCGCCGCGCACCCGCGCGCCTACCTGGAAGTCATCGCGCTCGACCCGCGGGCCCGGCCCGCGCTGCCGCCCGGCGCACGGCGCTGGTTCGACATGGACGACGCCGCGCTGTGCGCCCAGGTGGAGCGCGGCGGCCCGCAACTGATCCACTGGGTGGCCTCGGTGCCCGGCATCGCGGCCGCGCATGCGGCGCTCGCGGCGCGCGGACTGGAGCGCGGCGAGATCGTTACCGCGGGCCGGCCCACGCCGTTCGGCCTGCTGGAGTGGCGCATCACCGTGCGGCCCGACGGCCAGCGCCTGATGGACGGCTGCCTGCCCACGCTCATCCAGTGGGGCGACCGCCACCCTTGCTACAGCCTGCCCGAGAGCGGGGTGGCGCTGCAGTCGCTCGCGCTCGCGCACCCCCAGGCAGGCGCCCTCGAAGCCGCCTGCGCGGCGATCGGCCTGCACGGCCTGCCCTGCACGCCGGCGCCGGCCGGCCGGCTCACCGCCACCTTCGGCACGCCGCGCGGCACCATGTCCATCGCATCGCAAACCCCGGAGACCGCCGCATGACATTCACCCCGCAGGAACTGCTGCTCTTCGCACTGGCAGCGCTCGTGCTCGTGCTCACGCCGGGGCCCAACATGGTCTATTGCGTCTCGCGCAGCCTCACGCAGGGCCCGCGCGCGGGGCTGCTGTCGCTCGCGGGCGTGGTGGCCGGCTTCGGCGTGCACCTGCTGGCCACGGCGCTGGGCCTGTCGGCGCTGCTCATGGCCGTGCCGCTCGCCTTCGACGCGCTGCGCATCGCGGGCGCGGCCTACCTGCTGTGGATGGCCTGGCAGGCCGTCAAGCCCGGCGGCAGCGCGCCCTTCGAGGCACGCGACCTGCCGCACGACGGTCCGCGCAAACTCGCCCTGATGGGCTTTCTCACGAGCGCGCTGAACCCGAAGGTGGCGATGTTCTACGTGTCGTTCTTCCCGCAGTTCCTGCACCCCGAGCGGGGCTCGTGGCTCGCGCAGACCTTCACGCTGGGCGCCCTGCAGATCGGCATCAGCGCGCTGGTCAATGCCCTGCTCGTACTGTTCGCCGCGCGCGTCGCCGTGTTCCTGCACCGCAGCGCCACCTGGGTGCAGGCCCAGCGCTACCTGATGGGCACGGTGCTCGGTGCGCTGGCCCTCAAGATCCTCTTCACCGACAGAAAGGCCACGCCATGAACGCCGCCCTCCCCGCATCCGCGCTGCCGTCCGCGGCGCTGCCCACGCTCGCCGACATCGAGGCCGCCGCGCAGGTGGTGTATGCGGATTTCGCGGCCACGCCGCAGTACCGCTGGGCGCTGCTGGGCGAGCGCCTGGGCGCGGAGTGCTGGCTCAAGCACGAGAACCATACGCCCGTCGGCGCCTTCAAGATCCGCGGCGGCCTCACGTACTTCGACCAGCTCGCGCGCCGAGGCCCGTTGCCGCGCGAGGTGATCAGCGCCACGCGCGGCAACCACGGCCAGAGCCTGGGCTGGGCCGCGCGCCGCCACGGCGTGGCCTGCACCATCGTCGTGCCGCACGGCAACTCGGTCGAGAAGAACGCCGCGATGCGCGCGCTGGGCGTGGCGCTCATCGAGCACGGCCAGGATTTCCAGGAAGCGCGCGAACATGCCATGCAACTGGCCGCCGGGCGCGGCGCGCACATGGTGCCGAGCTTCCATGCCGACCTGCTGCGCGGCGTGGCCACCTACTGGTGGGAGTTCCTGCGCGCCGTGCCGCACATGGACGTGGCCTATGTGCCCATCGGCCAGGGCTCGGGCGCATGCTCGGCCATCGCCGCGAAGCAGGCGCTGAGCCACGGCGTGCGCATCGTGGGCGTGGTGAGCGCCCACGCCACCACCTATGCGGACTCCATCGCCGCCGGCCGCGTGGTGGAAGCGCCCGTGACCACGCAGCTCGCCGACGGCATGGCCTGCCGCGTGGCCGATCCCGAGGCGCTCGCCATCCTCGCGCCGCACCTCGACCGCGTGGTGCGCGTGAGCGACGACGAGGTGGCGACGGCCATGCGCGCCCTCTTCGCGGACACGCACAACGTGGCCGAGGGCGCGGGCGCGGCCGCCCTCGCGGCCGCGCTGCAGGACAAGGACCGGCTGGCCGGCCGGGTGGTGGGGCTGCCGCTCACCGGCGGCAACGTGGACGCGGCGGTGTTTGCGCACACCCTGCAGGCCGCGTCAAGCTGACTGCGAATCGCCACCGCGCGGAACCGGGTAAAACATTCCTCCGTGCGGAACGTTTCTACAATCCGCCGCGTCATCCACACCGGTCGTCCCGGCGACTGCCTTCGCCATGCCCCAGCGCCTTCGCACGGCCCGCGCCGCCCGCCGCCTTCTTTCGCATCCCCTGGCCCGCACGCTGGCGGCCTCGGCCGCCCTGCTGGGCCTGCTCGCGGCCTGCGGGACTTCCGGGCCGCAGGGGGGCATGCCCGCCGGCGGGCTCTCGGTGGTCTCCAGCCCGGCGGACCTGGTGAGCGGCGGCAGTGCGCGCGTGGCGATCGACCTGCCGGCCGGCGTGGCGCCGGAGGCGGTGCGCATCTCCCTCAACGGCACGCCGGTGGCCGCGCCGCTGGAGGCCACGCCCCGCGCCGGCCGCCATGAGTGGCTGCTCCAGGGGCTGCGCCCCGGCCGCAACGAGGTCGTGGCCACCGATGCGCACGGGCAGGTGCTGGGCACGCTGGCGCTGCGGAACCACCCGGACGCGGGCCCGCTGTTCTCCGGCCCGCGCCTCGCCCCTTTTGAATGCCGCACCGAGGACACGGGCCTGGGCGCGCCGCTGGACGCCGACTGCACCGCCGCCCGCCGCTACGACTGGTTCTACGTGACCGCCCAGGGCGCCGTCCGCCCCCTGGCCGACCCGCTGGGCGAGCGGCCCGCCGACCTCGCCACCGCCACCCCGCTGGAGGGCCGCACGGTGCCCTTCATCGTGCGCGTCGAATCCGGCACGATCAACCGCTCCATCTACCGCATCGGCGTGCTGGCCGACCCGCGCACCGAGCCTTCGGGCGGCTCATCGGCCTGGAACCGCCGCATCGTGTTCCGCTTCGGCGAATCCACCGGCGTGCAGTACCAGCAGGGCGTGAACCAGGCCACCGACGTGTTCCGCACCACGCCCACCGACGCGCAGAGCCTCACCGCCCTCTCGCGGGGCTTCGCCTATGTCGTCTCCACGCTCAACATCCACCGGGTGAACGTGAACGACGTGGTCTCGGCCGAAACCGCGCTGCGGCTGCGCGAGCACATCGCCAAGACCTACGGCACGCCGCGCTGGATGGTGGGCATGGGCGGCTCGGGCGGGGCCATCCAGCAGATGCTGATCGCGCAGAACTACCCGGGCATCCTCGACGGCCTGATGCCGGACGCGGCGTTCCCCGACGTGTTCAGCACCGCCATGGCCGTGAGCGATTGCCGCCTGCTGAACCGCTGGTTCCAGCGCCACCCGGCCAGCGCCGCCACGCGCCAGGCCTTCGAGGGCCACCTCCAGGGCGCCTGCGCCAACTGGGACACGGGGCTGGGCGACGCGCTGGTGGCCACCCGCGGCGCCGTGACACCCGCCTGCGGGCTCCGCAACGCGGCCGCCGTCTACCACCCCACGGACCACCCGGGCGGCGCGCGCTGCTCCCTCTACGACGCACACGCCAACAGCCTGGGCCGCGACGGCCGGGGGCATGCGCTGCGCCCGCTCGACAACGTGGGCGTGCAGTACGGCCTGCGGGCGCTGCGCGCCGGCACGCTGGCCTTCGACGACTTCGTGGCGCTCAACGAGGGCATCGGCGGCATGGACGGCGACGGAAACCTCGTGCCCGCGCGCACCGAGGCCGGCACCACGGAGCTGGAGCGCGCCTATGCCACGGGGCGCGTGGGCTCGGGCGGCGGCGGGCTGGGCAGCGTGCCGATCCTGCACATGCGCACCTATGCCGAGCCGGGCGGGGACATCCACACCCTCTACAACGACCTCAAGATCCGCGAGCAGTTGGTGCGCGCGAACGGGCAGGCCGGCAACCAGGTGATCTGGGTGCTGCCGCACTCCAGCCTCGCGCAGCTCCGGGGCCTGGGCGCCCCGCAGCAGCAGGTGCTGGCGCAGCTCGCGCGCGACACGCTGGACGTACGCCTGGGCACCATGACGCAGTGGCTCGACGGCATCGCGGCGCAGCCCGGCCCCGCCACCCCGGACACCGTGCGGCGCACCAGGCCGGCCGAGGCCGCGGACGCCTGCTGGGACCCCGCGACCGCCCAGCGCATCACCGAGCCCGCCACCCCGGACGGCGCGGGCCTCTGCCGCGCCCTCTACCCGCTCACCCCCCCGCCGCGCATGGCCGCCGGCGGGCCGCTCTCGGACGACGTGCTCAAGTGCCGCCTCCAGCCCGTGGCCGCGGCGGATTACGCCCCCTTCGTGCCCACCCCGGAGCAGCTTGCGCGCCTGGCCCGCACGTTTCCCCAGGGCGTGTGCGACTACCGCCAGCCCGGCGTGGGGCAACGGCCGCCCGCGGGGACCTGGCAGCGGTACTGACGCGCAAGGCTGCTTCAGCGCTCGCTCAGCTGCACGAATTGCTTGCGGGCCTTGAACGGCACGTGGCCTTCGACCACCATGCGCCGATAGGACTGGAGAACGGCCTCCCCAAGGCGCTGGTTCGCTTCCTTGCGCGACCTGTCCCAGTCGCCCTGGGTTTGCAGGCGCCGCTTGGGAGGGACTTCCTTGCTCTCGTAGTAGATGCCGGAGCGGATGTTTTCCACCACGTCAGGGGCGATCGACCGGCCATGGATCTGCAACAGGCGCTGCGCGTGGCGATTGATCTGCTCCGAGTCGTCCGCGGCTTCCCGCACCTTGCTGGCCTTGCCCGGGCCGTCCGTCGCTGCGGAGCCTTCCGCGAAATGGACCTTGGGCTTTCTCCGCAGCACGCCAGGCGCCTCGTCCGTGGGGTTTCCGGTCCACTCATAGACAGACGCCTTGCTGCGCCGCAGCATGGGCGCCGTGGAGGCCTCGCGGGAAGGCAGGCCCTCCGGCGCATTGGAAACCCGGGACAGCGGGGAGGGGCCAGGCGGCGTCTTCTGTTGCGGGGGCCGTCGGGCATGGCCATCGTCCACGGGGCGGTGGTGGGGATCCAGGACCTGGCGGCGAAGGTTGACAGGAGGCATGGCAATCCATCGAAAGCAGCGGCAAAGAGCACTGCGCTCCAGGAAGGATGCCCGGGGCCGCCATGCGCCGCCAGCGCCGCCCCGAAACACCGCACGGAAATGCGAAGGCCCGCGGGCCGCGGCATGCCATGCCCCCGTCACCCCGGAGACAAACCCCGCCCCGGGCGCGGACCAGAATTCCAGCCATGGGAACCCTCTACCTCGTGCGCCACGGCCAGGCCTCGTTTGGCGCCCAGGACTACGACCAGCTCAGCCCGCGCGGGCACGAGCAGGCGGTGCGGCTGGGGACCTACTGGCGAGAGCGCGGCCTGCGCTTCGATGCCGTCTACACGGGCACCCTGCGCCGCCACGCACAGACGCTGGCGGGCATCGCGCAAGGGCTGCAGGCCGCGCCCGAGCCGCTGCAGGCCCTGCCCGCGCTGGACGAGTACGACAGCGCGGCGCTGATCGGGGCCATCCATCCCCAGCCCCTGCCGCCCGCCGACACCCCCGAGCGCTACCGCCAGCACTTCCGCCTGCTCTGCGATGCGCTCGCGCAGTGGATGGGCGGCACCATCGGCCCCGCCGGCATGCCGGACTGGCTGGCGTTCTCGGACGGCGTGCGCGCGGCGCTGGACCACATACGCCGCCACCACGTGGGGCACAACGTGCTGCTGGTATCGAGCGGCGGCCCCATCTCCACGGCCGTGGGCGCGGTGCTTTCCACGCCGCCCGAGGTGACCATCGCGCTCAACATGCGCATCCGCAACTCGGCGGTGACCGAGTTCAGCATCGCCCCCAAGCGGCTGATGCTGCAGACCTTCAACACGCTCCCGCACCTGGACACACCCGAGCATGCCGGGTGGGTGACCCACGCCTGATACGCCCCCTCGGGTCACCGCGAAGCACCAAGTACCACAGGGGGTTGCTCGGCACCGGGCAGGAAGCCGCCCATGCCCGTTTCAAGCACACCGTTGCGGTGCGCCGTTTTCCCCTCAGAAACGCGCCGTGTCCACCACGGTGTCCGGTGGCAGTTCCGCGATCTCCCGCAGCAGCTGCGCCAGCCCGTCCGCCGCGGCCTCCACCACCGCGCGCCCCTGGAGCGCCGTCGCATCCGCCGCGTTGCCGACCGCGCCGGCCGGGTGGTAATCCTGCATCGCCCAGCCCATCTTGGCGCTGCGGCCGTTGCCCAGGAGGGGATAGCGTTCGGCCCGGTCCTGCGAGGTGGAGCGGAAGCGCCCCGCATGCTCCATGCGAACCTGGCCGGGCGCGAGGTGCAGCATCATCGCCGTCTCGATCTGCCCGCCGTGGATGCCGAAGCGGTGCTCTTCGGCGCTGAACTGCGCGCTCACGGCCTCGGGCAGCGGCAGGCTGAACCAGCTCGCGCCATAGACCAGCAGGCCGTGGCGCTGGCGCAGCTCGCGCGCCACGATGTCCATCACGCTCACCTGCCCGCCGTGGCCGTTGAAGAGCAGCAGCTTTTTCACGCCGGCGCGGGCCACGCAGGCGCCCAGCTCGCTCCAGAGCGCGATCAGCGTGCCGGGCGAGAGCGTGAGCGTGCCGGGAAAGGCCGTGTGCTCGGTGCTGAAGCCCACGTTCTGCGGGGGCAGGAACAGCACGGGCAGATCGGCCGGCAGCCGGGGCAGCGCGGCGTCGATCACGCCCTGCAGCAGCGCCGCATCGACGCTGAGCGGCAGGTGCGGCCCATGCTGCTCGACGGCCGCCACGGGCAGTACGGCGACGGTGCGCGCGGCGAGCCCCGAGGCCTGCGCCTGCGCGAAATCGCGCGTGGACAGCTCGGCCCAGAAGCGGGAAGGGAACGGCGCGGGGGACGATGGCACGGGCAGGCCTTTGGCGAGGGTCAGAACGTGGCCTGCGGCAGGTCCTGCCGCGTGAACACCAGCGAGACCTTGGCCTCCTCCGGAACGGGCGGCAGGCCGGCGTCCCACGCCTGCCAGGCGGCGCGCAGCGCGGCGAGGCGCCCGGGTTCGCGGCCCTGCAGGTTGGCGCGCTCGCGCGGGTCGGCCACCACGTCGAAGAGGTATTCGATGCCATCGACCTGCAGGTACTTGTGCCGGCCCCGCACCAGCGCGCGCTGGTCGCGGTGCTTCATGCGCCAGCACAGATCGCGCGCGGGCTCCCAGGCGGGGTCGTCCAGCAAGGGCAGCAGGCTCAGGCCGTCGAGCGGGTAGTCCGGGTGCGCGGCCACGCCGGCGGCGGCGAGGAAGG
The DNA here is from genome assembly GCF_900112675.1 of Paracidovorax konjaci. Taxonomy (GTDB): domain Bacteria; phylum Pseudomonadota; class Gammaproteobacteria; order Burkholderiales; family Burkholderiaceae_C; genus Paracidovorax; species Paracidovorax konjaci. Next base: position 18,217 of record NZ_FOMQ01000016.1, read on the forward strand.
TCGCCGTCCAGTCCATGGTGAGGCTGGGCGTGTCGCTCACGCTGCCCGCCGCGATGCGCGCGGGCCAACGCGCCAGCAGCGGCACGCGGATGCCGCCTTCGAGCAGGTCCATCTTCTGGCCCACGAAGGGCCAGTTGTTGGAGAAGCGCTCGCCGCCGTTGTCGCTCGTGAAGACGACGAGCGTGTTGTCTGCCAGCCCGCGCTCGGCCAGCGCGTCGAGCACCCAGCCGATGCCTTCGTCCATGTGGTGGACCATGCGCTGGTAGGTTTCCAGGCTGCCGCCGTCGGTGTGCTTGCCGAAGCCGCCGATGCGGCGCGATTCTTCCTGGTCGTCGCGCGTGAGCCAGGGCCAGTGCGGCGCGCTGTAGTGCAGGCTCAGCAGAAAGGGCTGGTCGGCCGTCTGGCGGCGCACGAAGTCGGCGGCGCGGCGGCTCAGCAGGTCGGTGAGGTAGCCCTCCTCCTCGTGCGGGGCCTCGTTCTCCCAGAAGTCGGGGCGGCCACGCGGGTCGCAGTGGGCGAAGTAGTCGGCACCGCCCGCGTGGAAGCCGTAGAACGCCTCGTAGCCCGAGAGGCGCGGGCCGAAATGCGGCGGGTAGCCCAGGTGCCACTTGCCGACGAGCGCAGTGGCGTAGCCCGCATCGCGCAGCAGCGAGGGCAGCGTGGGGTGCGAGGGCGGCAGGCCCAGCACCTTGTCGCCGTGCACGCTCGCGATGGGCTCTTCGGCCGCGCCCCGCAGGCGGTACTGCCAGCGGCCCGTGGCGAGCGCGAAGCGCGTGGGCGAGCACACGGCCGAATTGGAATAGCCGCGCGTGCAGCGCAGGCCCTGCGCGGCCATCGCGTCCAGCCGCGGCGAGACGTCCACCGGGCGGCTCGCCGCATCGCGTGCGCCGGTGCAGCCGAGGTCGGCATACCCCAGGTCGTCGGCCAGGATGAAAAGAAGGTTGGGGCGCTGGGGCTGGGCAGTCATCGGCGGAAGGCGGAGCGGGGAAAAGGCCATTGTCGCGCGGCCCGCGGCGTGGCGGCCAGGTCACCGACGGCCCCGCGGTCTGACCGAGGACAAAAGGGATTTATTCCACCGGCTGAAAACGCCGCCCGCATTGAAAAATTCAATACGTAACCGGGCCTGCGATGGTACGTTCCGGGAATGTTTAACAAAACGTTACCGAGAGGAGAATGACGTGGGTCTATTCAGGAACTTGAAGCTGGGCACCATGCTCGGCGCCGGCTTCGCCATCGTGATCGCCATCGGATTCCTGGTGTCCGCCTATGGCCGCATCCAGCTCGACCAGATCGGCGTGAACATCCGCACGCTGTCCAGCGACCGGCTGGGCACGCTGATGCTGCTGCAGGAAGTCAAGGACAACACCAACATCGTCGCGCGCTCGGTCCGCAACATCGTGCTGATCGACGATGCGCAGGGCATGGCCGAGGAAAGCAAGCGCCTGGACGGCGTGATCGCGCGCACGACGGAGGTGATGAACACCCTCCAGCAGCGCGTGCGCTCGCCGGAGGCGCGGGCCCTCATGGACCGGCTCTCCGCGGTGCGCCCGGCTTTCCTGGACACCCTGCGCAAGGTCGAGCGGCTGGGCCTGGCCAACGACCTGGAAAGCGCGCGCAAGCTGCTGCTGGGCGAGATGCGTACGGCCCAGAACGCCTACTTCGATGCCGTCGAGGACATGATGGGCTACCAGCGCAAGATGACCACCGAGATGGCGGAAACCTCGGAGCGCGATGCCGCCGCCGCGGGCAACGCCCTGGTGGTGCTGGCCGTGGTGTCGGCCGCCCTCGGCGCGCTCGTCGCCTGGACCATCACGCGGCGCGTGAAGACCCAGCTGGGCGGAGAGCCCGCCTACGCCGCCCGGATCGCCCAGGAAGTCGCCCGCGGCAACCTCGCCGTGCAGGTCGATCTGCGCACGGGCGACTCCTCCAGCGTGCTCGCCGCCATGAGCGCCATGCGCTCCAACCTCGCCCAGGTCGTCTCCGAAGTCCGCCACAGCAGCGAGTCCATCGCCACCGGCGCCTCCCAGATCGCCACCGGCAACGCCGACCTCAGCCAGCGCACCGAGGAGCAGGCCTCCAACCTCCAGCAGACCGCCGCCTCCATGGAGGAGATGAACTCCACCGTCCAGCAGAACGCCGACACCGTGCGCACCGCCTCCCAGCTCGCCTCTTCGGCCTCCTCCACCGCCGCCCGCGGCGGCGAGGTCGTCGGCAACGTGGTCCGCACCATGGAGGACATCACCGCCAGCTCCCGCAAGATCGGCGACATCATCGGCGTCATCGACTCCATCGCCTTCCAGACCAACATCCTCGCGCTCAACGCCGCCGTCGAGGCCGCCCGCGCCGGCGAGCAGGGCCGGGGCTTCGCCGTCGTCGCCTCCGAAGTGCGCACCCTCGCGCAGCGCTCGGCGCAGGCCGCCAAGGAGATCAAGGCCCTCATCGGCGAGAGCGTCTCCAAGGTCGAGACGGGCTCCCAGCTCGTGGGCGAGGCCGGCTCCACCATGGGCGAGATCGTCGAGCAGACCCGCCGCGTCGCCGACCTCATCGCCGAGATCGGCGCGGCCACCCACGAGCAGGCGCAGGGCATCTCCCAGGTGGGCGACGCCGTCAACCAGCTCGACCAGGTCACCCAGCAGAACGCCGCCCTCGTCGAGGAATCGGCCGCCGCCGCCGACAGCCTCAACTCCCAGGCCTCCCGCCTCGTGGAGCTGGTCAGCGTCTTCCAGGTGGACGAGGCCGTCTCCCACGCCGTCATCGCCCAGGCTCAGCACCGCAGCCGCGACACCGCACGCGCGACCCAGACCGCGCTGCAGCAGGCCAAGGCCCCCGTGCCGGCGCCCGCCCCACGCGTGGCCGCGCCCCGCACCCCCGCGCCCCCGTCCGCGCAGGGCCAGCGCATCGCCCTCCCGGCCGCCGCCGCCGCACCCGCCGCCGCCACGCCGGCGAAGGCCGCCAGCGGCAACAACGACGACTGGGAGACCTTCTGAGCCGGCGCCGGCCGGCGTTTCGGGCCCGAACGGCTCCATGCCGCCGGATTCATTGAAAAAATTGCTATTTAAAAGATAGCAAGCTGATCGAGCGTGCCGGGGCCCATTCCGCGCCGCGCCGGGGTACGGACGCAGAAGGGGGGGAAGGCAACCGGCGGGCATGGACGCGATGCATTCCAAGCCAAACAGGCTCCATGCCGCCGGTTTCATTGAATAGTTTGCTATACAAAACATAGCAAACCATCTTCGACAGCAACAGCCTCCAGCCGGCCTGCCTGCCGCGATGCGCAGCGCGCCCCTTCGAAGCGGCGCAGCCGGCAGGGCCGTACCGGGGCCCTGCCCGCCTGCCCGCTTCAGGCCGTGCCCTGCCCGAGCCGCCAGCGCACCCGCGCCTGCCCCCAGGCATCCAGCGCCAGCATGCACAGCAGCGACAGCCCCAGCAGCGGCATCGCCACGCCCGCGGCCGCGATGATCGCCACCACCCACCAGAGCGCGCGCGGCTGCGCGGGCAGCGGCGGCACGCCCAGGCCGCCGGCCGGGCGGCGCTTCCACCAGGCCACCGCGCCCGCCACGCACAGCAGCACGATGCCCGCGCAGGCCACCGCCAGCACGATCTGGTTGGCCACGCCGTACTGCTGCCCGAGGTGCACGTTGATGCCCCATTCCAGCCCTTTCGCCACGGGGCCGTAGTCGGCATAGCCCATGTCGATGAGCGGCCGGCCCGTGTACTGGTCGAGGTGCACCACGCGCTGGCCCTCCAGTGCGCTCGGGTAGGCCGAGGCCGTGTAGACCCCGCCCGGCCCCTGCGGCGCGGCCACGCTGAAGCCCGGCGCCAGCCCCAGGCGCCCGAAGGCGGCCATGGCCGCATCCAGGCCCAGCGGCGGCCGGGTGGCGGCCGCGGTGGCTGCGGACGGCATCGCCTGCGCCGGTGCGGCCGTGGCTGCGGGCGAGGGACCATGCCCTTCATGCCCTTCATGCCCTTCGTGGCCTTCGTGGCCCCCGCCGTGCCCGCCGGCCGGGGCCTGCGCGGCGGCGGCCGCGGGCACGCGCGCCTGCTGCAGGCTCCAGGGGACCGCGAGCGTGTCCGCCACCGGCACGGCCGACATCGGCACCTGCACGCGCACGCCGGACGGATAGCCCCAGTGGCTGCCGTTCGCCCACGCATTCACCTGCGCTCCCAGGAACACCGACCAGGGCAGCCCCGTGACCGCCAGGAACGCGAGCACCAGCCCCACGCCCAGGCCCAACACGGCATGCAGGTCGCGCCAGAACACGCGCTCGGACGGCCGGCCGCGCACCGTCACCACGCCGCCCCGGCGGCCCCGCGGCCACCAGAGGTAGAGCCCCGTCGCCACCAGCACCACGGCCCAGCCCGCCGCCATCTCGATCAGGCCGCGCGCCACGGGGCCGATCACCTTCAGGCTGTGCAGCCGCCGGATCTGCCACGCCAGAGTGCCGCGTTCGGGCAACTGCCCCAGCACGCGCGCGGTGGCCGGGTCCACGTACACCGCCACGCGCTCGCCCCCGGCCGTGGCGATGCCCACGCTCGCGCTGTCGCCGGGCGCCCCGGCCGGCGTGTAGCGGAACCACTGCCCCGGCTGCGCGGCCAGCGCCGCCGGCACGCGCAGCAGGTCGCGGTGGTACCAGCCATCGATCTCGCGCTGGAACAGGTAGGCCCCGCCCGTCACCGCCAGCCACGCCAGGAAGGGCAGCACCAGCAGCCCCGCATAGAAATGCCAGCGCCACACGGCCCGGTACAGGCTGGCGGCGCGCAGGGGGGACGCATCAGCGCCCCGGGTCATGGAAGCCATTTCGTTTCTCCATCGCGCTGGAACCCTTCGCCCGTCCACGGAGCCGGCGCGCCCGGGAAGTGAATGCGGCCGTGCGCCATCAGAACCTCCACCCCAGGCTCACCGACACACTGCGCCCGTCGCCCGGCGAATAGCCCGAAGAGCCGCTGTCGTACCACGCATAGACATAGCGCCGGTCGGTAGCGTTGCGCACCTGCAGGCTCACGTCGGCCGCGGGCGTGAGCTGCCAGGTGGCGCCCAGGTCCAGCAGCGCGTAGCGCCCCGCGCGGCCCTGGGTGTTGGTGCGGTCCAGGTAGTAGTCGCCCTGCGCCGTCACGCTGGCAGACAGCCGCAGCACCTCGGTGGCGCGCACCTGCACGCCCGCGCTCACGAGGTAGTGCGGCACGTTCTCGACCTCGCGGCCCGCCGTGGCCGGCGCCGACGGGTCGGGCACGGCGATGCGCGCCACCTGGTGCGAGTACGCCACCCAGCCCGTCCAGCCGCCCTGCAGGCGCGCATTGAGTTGCGCGTCCCAGCCCTTGCGCCGCGTGCGGCCCACGTTGCCCAGGCCGCCGGGGTCGGGCAGCCCGTCCACGCCCAGCACGCGCGCCACCTCGCCCGAGGCGCGCTGCCGCCATGCGGCCACGCGCGCCTCCAGTCCCGGGGCCGGCTGCCAGCGCACGCCCGTCTCCCAGCCGTCGTTGATCGACGGGCCCAGGTCGCGCGCCTGCGTGCGGTAGGCGTCGATGCCCGTGCCCACCTGGAAGGTGCGGCCCGCATTGGCATACAGCGTGACGCCCTCCCGCGCCGTCCAGGCGACGCTGAGCTTGGGCTGGCGCACCGTGCCGTAGCCATGGATGCCGTAGCGCTGCCCGGTGAGCCGGTCCGTGAAATCGCCGTCCAGCCGGTCCACGCGCAGCGCCGGCACGATGCGCAGCGACGGCACGGGCTGCACCACGGCCTGCACGTAGGCGCCCTGCGTGCGGAAACCGAAATCCCAATCGCGGAACTGCGACGTGCGCACGCGCTCCACCGTGCGCCAGCGCTGCGCGGCGTTGTCCTGCCACTGCGCGTCCACGCCACCCTCCAGCGTGAACGCGTGCGCCCAGGCGACCGCGGGCCGCCAGGTGAGCACGCCCGAGAGGCCGCGCTGGTCCTCGTCGTTGCCGCGCTCCTGCTGCACGCCGGCCTGCGAGAAACGCACCCAGCGCTGGTTCTCGTAATGGCTGGCGTAGGCGCGCGCCGTCCACGACAGGCGCTCGGCCAGTTCGGCGTCCCAGTGCAGGCCGAGCTGGCCGGTCTCGCGCGTGCTGCGGTCGGAGGCCGACCACGGCGGCGACCAGCGCGGCTGCGCGGCCGCCTGCTCGCGCGTGAGGTAGCCGGACTCCTGCGCCTCGTTGCGGAAGGCGCGCGCCGTGAGCCCGGCGCGCCAGCGCCCGCCCTCGTCGGTGTAGAACCACTTGCCCGACAGCGCGCGCTGCGTGCCCTCGGCATGGTCTCGCCAGCCATCGCCCGTGCGCCAGAACAGGCCGTAGTTCTGGCTCCACGGGCCCGACTCGATGCCCTTGACCACCTGCACGTCGCGCGTGCCGAAACTGCCGGCCGTGACCGTCGCGCGCCCCTCGTTGCCGCCCGTGCGCGTGAGCACGTTCACGTTGCCCGCGATGTTGTGCAGCCCGTAGCGCGGATCATTGGTGCCGCGCACCACTTCCACCGCCTCGATGTCGAGCGGGAACACCGCATCGAGGAACGGCATGCCGCCCGCGTTGTCGTTCGACGGAATGCCGTCGATCAACAGCTTGATCGCATTCACCCGCCCCTCGCCATTGAACCCGCGGAACGAGAACCGGCCCGCATCCGTGCCCTGGCGGAACGGCGTGACCTGCACGCCCGGCGCGTGGCCCATCAGCTCCCAGGCATGGTCCACGCGGGCGTCCTGCAGCACCTCGCCGCCCACGATGTCCACCGACGTGGACACGCTGCGCGCGGGCAAGGCTCCGCCCGGGCCGCCGCTGCGCACCTCCACGGCGCCCAGTGTGAGCGCGGGGCTGGTGTCCGGCGGGGCACTGCCGCTCTCCGCCTGCGCCCATGCGGCCACCGCGGGCAGCGCCGCCAACGCGGCCGGCACCGTGCAGCGCACGGCGCGGCCGATGGCGGACAGCGAAAACGGAGACGCCCACACGCGCGGCGAAAAAGAAAGAAGACGGTTGCGCCGGCGCCGCCGGTGCCCGTCCATGCCTGTATCCATGTCCATGCCGATAGCCATATCCACCTCACCCCATGCAGGCGGCCCCTTCCGTGGCGGGCGGCTGCGCAGCCGCGGAACCGGGGGCGCGGGAACGCCGGCGCCTTCCGGCATCCCGGCAGGCGCACCCACGCACCCAGCCACTCGCTCGCGCATCCACGCACCGGCCGGCGCCCAGCACCCGGCGCGGCAGCGGAAGGAAGCCCCTTGAGAAAAAAGAAACGGGAACGAAAAGCGAGAAAGAAACAGGTGGCTGCCGCAGCGCCCCTCACCGGGGGCCAGCGGCAGACCTGCCGGATCAGGCGCGCGGCGGAGGCCCGCGCGCGGGCAGCGGTGCGCCGACCAGGGCCGCCAGCCGCGCGGCCACCACCGGCCGCACGGCATGCGCGAGCGGCTGCCACACGGCCTGCGGCACCACGGCGGGCACGGGCGGCGGCGCACCGGCCGCCAGGCACAGCGCGCAATCGAGGCCGTGCTGGCCCATCTCACGCAGCCCGCTGCCATCGTCCTGCACGACCACCAGCTTGGCACTGCCCGCCGCATTGCAGACCACCTGCAGGCTCTGCGGATGCAGCAGCGGCGAGGCCGCGGCCATGCCGAAGGCGAGCATCCACCAGGCGAGCACCCAGGGGGTCAGGCGGCGGAGGTGGGGCAGGAGGGAGTTCACCGAGGCAGAAAAGGCGAATCGAATGGAGAGGCGACAAGACGATGGCTCTTGCCGTACCAAAAGATTATGCGGTGGCAGTGACAACTCAGGCTCCGTTCGCGCCGGACTCTTGCGCTGCAACCCATGTGCAGCGCCGACGGCCAAGGTCAAAGTAAAGCTGCTGTGGCAGAGAGGTTCTGCGTAAACCGTCACTTTTGAAGCCCGGGCAACGGAATGCCGAGCATCGCTCTGCGCTTGTATTCCATACGCTGCCCACCGAACGAGCCGTTCCAATACACAGCGACTTCGAGGCCATCCTGCTTCACCGAAAAGGCATAAGGCTGCTCGTCTCCGCTCTGCCCGGCGGCAGGAACGAAGTTAGCCTCCCAGGTATGCGCAAGACGCCAATCCTGTAACCGCTTCTCGACACGCAAACTGGTCAATCCATCCATTCCCTTGAAGAGGCGATAGATGACTAGCCACGCATCGCCCAATGGCTGCACGTCCACCACTTGGTAGAGTGAAAAAACAGCTTCGGAACCGCATATCGCCACCGCAGAAGAGAGTGAATCATCCTTGACACGACAAGCCTTGGATTCCAGGAAAGCCTTGAGCGGCTTCTCTCCTTGCACGAGTGAATTCGATGGAGAAAACCGCCCGGTTTCCACGGCCACATAGCGGCCGTTGACATAGGTGTCGGGTACCGGAGCTAGCGGTGGCCAAATCGTCCCGGCATGGGCACGGGACAGCACTTCTTTTCGGTTCAGTGCCTTCTGCAGGAATTGTTCCAGCGACCCCAGGCAAAAGCCATTGCGGGCCTGCATATCGTGAGCGCTGGCAATCAGCTTGCCATCGCGCAGATCGACTACCGCAAGGTCGTATTCAATCCGGGGCCATTCATATTTCGGGAAGGACCCGGGAAGCATGGTTTTGCGGTAGGTGATATCTACGGCGATGGCATCAGCCAAGCCTTCGGAGCGATCACCGACCATCACACCCTCTCCCAACCCGTACCTGGAGGGCAGGACTTCGTTGTGCAGGAATTCAGGTACGACTTCGGCGCCATGCAGCCGGATCAAAACCGGTCGATTACCAGGCGCTGGCTGCAAGAAAGACCGCGTTGCTTGAGCGCATCCCTCGACAAACGCCCTCTTGATCTTTGACTGCGCGGCCTCTCGCTTGGTCTGGTCGTAGGTTGTTTTGCCTGACCAATAAACAACGCTGCCGATCATGAGCAACAGCACGATCACCACTGCCACCTTGCCGAAGATCCAGCGCACGAGAAGCAATATCACCAGTGCGCCTACCAGAATCGCCAGCAGAAAAAGCTGGGCAATTCCGGAAGCTATTCCCCCATACGACCCTTGTCCTTGTGCCATGGCCACCCCGCACGGGCCCGCCACGGCGGCGGCAAACAGTGCTATCCGATAAATCATGTCTAACGTATCCCTTCGGACATATGACACCTCCCACCAGACGCCTTTGGTCAGACTGGTGGCCTCCTTCCCGGCCCATCAATGACGGCATTGAGAGCGGCTCCCATTAATCGCACATGCTAATGGCTTCCAGAGGGCCAGCGGCTGGCCGAGGTGGCGGCGCTGGCCTGTGCGGCACGCTCACCGCCATGCGGAATGAACCCCCTTGAGGCGCTTCGCACCATCACCCGGGCGGGGCGCCGCCAGTCACCCGGCAAAGCCGGTTCCACGGCGTCCGCCGGCATGGCCTGCGCCGCGGCCTTCTGAAGGGCGAGGCCGCCGCCGGCTATCCGGACGGTGCCCGGCGCGGGGCTTTGCCGTGCATGCAGCCCCTGACCGCGGAGCCGGCGCTACCATCGCCCGATGACCGACGCCGCCGCCCTCTCCGCCCCCACCCGCGACCTGTTCCGCGAAGACGCCTACCTGCGCGAGTGCCGCGCCACCGTGACCGCCGTGCTGCCCGATGGCGGCATCGTGCTGGACCGCACGGTGTTCTATCCGCTGGGCGGTGGGCAGGCGGGCGATGCGGGCGAGTTGCTGCGCGCGGACGGCCGCGCGGTGGCCATCGCCGACACCCGCAAGGGCAAGGATGCCGAGGGCCGGCCCACGGCCGCCATCGTGCACGTGCCGGCGCCGGGCGCCGAGCCGCCCGCCGTGGGCGAGGAAGTCACCGCGCGCATCGACTGGGAGCGCCGCCACCGGCTCATGCGCTTCCACACCACCACGCACCTGCTGTGCCACCTGGTCGCGCAGCCCGTGAACGGTTGCTCGGTGACGCCGGATGCGGCGCGGCTGGATTTCCACATGGACGGGCCGCTCGATGCCGCGGCGCTGAACGCAGGCATCGCACGGCTCGTGGCCGCGGCCCACCCCGTGGCGATCGGCGCCATCACCGATGCTGAGCTGGATGCCCAGCCCGACCTGGTCAAGAGCATGAGCGTGCAGCCCCCGCGCGGCAGCGGGCAGGTGCGCACCGTGCGCGTGGGCGCCGAGGGCACCCCGCTGATCGACCTGCAGCCCTGTGGCGGCACGCACGTGGCCAGCACCGCCGAGATCGGCGCCGTGGTGGTGACCAAGATCGAGAAAAAGGGGGCGATGGCCCGGCGCGTGGTGCTGGGCTTCGCGGCCTGAACGCGGCCGCCGTACCACCGACGCCTGCCGCACCGGAACCAACGCCGCCCCCGCCCCTCCCACACTGCGCCATGCCCGTCCGCCCACTGCAGCGCCTGCTGCCCACTCTCTTTCTGATAGCTGCCTGCGCCCTGGGGACGCCGGCATCCGCGCAGTTCTCTTCGCAACCCGGTGCCGGCGGAGGCGGCAGCAGCACCGTGACCACGCCGCACGTGCGCGCCGAGCTGGTGGCGCATGCGCCCGACGGCGTGGGGCCGGGCAAGCCGCTCTGGCTGGGGCTGTCGATCACGCACCAGCCCGAGTGGCACACCTACTGGAAGAATTCGGGCGACTCGGGCCTGCCCACGCAGCTCGAATGGCGCCAGTTGCCCGCGGGCATCGAGGCCGGGGAGATCGCCTGGCCCGTGCCGCGCAAGATCCCCATCGGCACGCTGGCCAACTACGGCTACGAGGGCACGGTGCTGCTGCCCGTGCCGATGGCCGTCTCCGGCGCCTTCGCGCCCGGGCCCTTCGAGCGCCACGCCACGTTCACGCTGCAGGCCTCGTGGCTCGTGTGCCGCAAGGAATGCATCCCCGAGGAAGGCACCTTCACGCTGCAGGTGCCGCTCGCCAGCACCACGGCGATGAACGCTCCGGCCTTCGAGGCCGCGCGGCTGGCGCATCCGCAGCCGCTGCCGGCCCCGGCCGCCGCGGCCTCCGGCGGCACGCGCAGCCACGCACGCGTGGAGCGCGGCATGCTGGTGCTCACCGTGGCCGGCCTGCCCGAGGCGGTGCGCGGCAAGCCGATCGACTTCTTCCCCGAGACGCCCGGCGTCATCGAGACCGCGGCCGACGGCATGCAGGACTGGCAGGGCGATGTCTGGACCGCACGCGTGCCGATCTCGCCGCAGCGCAGCGAGAGTCCCATGCCGCTGCCCGTGGTGCTCGCGCACGGCGGCCGCGGCTGGCGGGCCGAGCTGCCGGTGGAAGGCGGCTGGCCGCGGCCGGCCTCGGCCGCCACGGTCTCGCCCGCGCTCGAAGCTGCGCTGCGCGCCAACGCGCAGGAGCAGCCGCCCCCCCCGCCACCGGCAGTCGCAACGCCGGCATCGGCCGGCATGCTGGCCGCCGCGTTGCTGGGCGCGCTGCTCGGCGGGCTCGTGCTGAACCTCATGCCCTGCGTGTTCCCGGTGCTGGCGATCAAGGTGGTGGGCTTCGCGCGCCACGGGCAGGACCGGCGCGCCCACCGGCTGGGCGGCCTCGCCTACACCGCCGGCGTGGTGCTGTCGTTCCTCGCGCTGGGCGGCGCCATGCTGGCGCTGCGCGCGGCGGGCGAAGCGGTGGGTTGGGGCTTCCAGCTGCAGTCGCCGGCCGTGGTGGCGGCGCTGGCGGCGCTCTTCACGCTGATCGGCCTCAACCTCGCGGGCGTGTTCGAGTTCGGCCGCATGCTGCCGTCGTCGCTCGCGGGGCTGCAGGCCCGCCACCCGGTCGCCGATGCGTTCCTGACCGGCGTGCTGGCCGTGGCCGTGGCTTCGCCGTGCACGGCGCCGTTCATGGGCGCATCGCTCGGGCTCACGGCCACGCTGCCGGCCGTGCAGGCCCTGGCGGTGTTCGCCGCGCTGGGCCTGGGGCTGGCGCTGCCCTACCTCGCGGCCAGCTGGGTGCCCGCCGTGGCGCGCGCCCTGCCACGGCCCGGCGCCTGGATGGACACGCTGCGCCGCTTCCTCGCCTTCCCCATGTTCGCCACCGTGGTCTGGCTCGTGTGGGTGCTGGGCCAGCAGAGCGGCATCGACGGCGCGGCCGCGCTGCTCGCGCTGCTCGTGGCGCTGGGCATGGTGGTGTGGTCGCTCACGCTGGCGGGCCGCGTCCGCACCGCAATTGCTACTATTTCAATAGCAATCTTCGCAATGTTTGCGGCGGCATGGGGGCCCAAAGTCATTGAAATGGCCCCCGTGGCCGAGGCCCCGGCGCAGGGCGGCGCGGGCACGTCCGCCACGGCCTGGCAGCCCTGGCGCCCGGGCCTGGCCGACGAGCTGCTGGCCCAGGGCCGGCCGGTGTTCGTGGACTACACCGCCGCCTGGTGCGTGACCTGCCAGTTCAACAAGAAGACCACCCTCGCGAGCGATGCCGTGCTGCGCGACCTGGCCGGCAAGAACGTGGCCCTGCTGCGCGCCGACTGGACCCGCCGCGACCCGGCCATCACCGCCGCGCTCGCGCAGCTCGGGCGCAGCGGCGTGCCGGTCTACGTGCTGCAGGCGCCGGGCAAGGCGCCGGTGGTGTTCTCGGAGATCCTGGGCGAGCGGGAGCTGCGCACGGCGCTGGCGGCGCTCTGACGCCGGCAGCACCAGGGCCGCCGCGCTATGGGACCGCCGCCCCGGCGGCATGCGCGCCGCGCGGCGCCACCTCCGCCTCCGCCCGCCCTGCCTGCGCCATGCACGCGTCCACCCACTGCACCAGTTGCTGCCCCGTGGGCGTGCCCGCGCCCATCAGCAGGCGGTAGATGACGGGCGCCACCAGCGTGTCCAGCACGCAGTCCACCGACGGCGTCGCCTGCCCGCGCGACCGCGCACGCCCGACCAGCAGGGTGATCTGCCCGGCGGTGATCTGCAGGCACTGGCAGGGCGCCGAGCCGTCGCCGTAGCCGCTGGCCGTGAGCACGTCCTTGAGCACCTGGCGGCCCAGCTCGGACGACATCTCCTCCAGGAACTGTTCGCCCCAGGCGAGCAGGTCGCCGCGCACGCTGCCGGTGTCCGGCGGCTCGGCCTCGTCGCGCAGGCGCTCGATCGACACGTCCGCCAGCAGTTCGACCAGATCGCCCCAGCGGCGGTAGATGGTGGACGGCGTGACGCCCGCCCGCGCCGCGATCTGCGGGATGGTGAGCGCTTCGCGGCCGTGCAGCGCCGTCAGGTCGCGCACGGCCTGGTGCACGGCGGCCTGCACGCGGGCGCTGCGCCCGCCGGGGCGCAATCGGGTGGTGGCTCCAGACGTGGTCATGCGGCCATTCTAGAAGAGCGCTGCCGCTGCCCAGCGTCATAAAGCAAAGACTTTGCTTTAGTGCGACAATCCGCTAACGCAATTTCTTAGCGTTAAAGCCATGCCCACCGCCGTCACCCCCGCCCCTTCTTCCACGCCCCGGGCCCGGCCCCCACGCCGGCTCGGACCCGACGCTGCGCTGTGGCTCGCGGTGTCCGTGCTGATGATGTTCCTCGCCGCCTCCAGCGCGCCGTCGCCGCTGTATGCGATCTACCGCGAGATGTGGGGCTTCTCGGCGTTCAGCCTCACGGTGATCTTCTCCAGCTACGCGTTCGCGCTGCTCGCCGCGCTGCTGTGCTTCGGCGCGCTGTCGGACCACGTGGGCCGGCGCACTGTGGTCGTCGTGGCGCTGGCGCTGGAATTCGTCTCGGTGCTGGCTTTCCGGCAAGCCGAATCGGTGGCCTGGCTGCTGGCCGCGCGGGTACTGCAGGGCGTGGCCACGGGCATGGCGACCAGCGCGCTCAGCGCCCTGCTGGTGGACCTGCACCCCGTGCGCGGCCCGTTGATGAACAGCGTGGCGCCCATGGTCGGCATGGCCATCGGCGCGCTCGGCACCAGCATGCTGGTGCAGTACCTGCCCTCGCCCACGCACTTGGTGTTCGAGCTGCTGCTGGTGGTGATCGCGCTGCAGTGCGCCGCCGCCTTCTGGCTGCCCGAGACGGTCGCGCGCCGCCCCGGCGCCTGGCGATCGCTGGTGCCGAGCATGCACGTGCCGCAGGCCGCGCGGGCGCCGCTGCTGCGCATCCTGCCGCTCAGCACGGCCGGCTGGGCCCTGGGCGGCTTCTACCTCTCGCTCGGCCCGTCGCTCGGCAAGCTGGTCACGCACAGCGCCTCGCCGCTCGTGGGCGGCCTGCTGATCACCGCGCTCGTGCTGCCCGGCGCCCTGGCGATCGGTGCCGTGCGGCAACGCCCGCCGCGCGGCGTGCTGCAGGGCAGCGCCGCGGCGCTGGCACTGGGCCTCGCCATCACGCTCGCGGGCGTGGCCTGGCACAGCCCGGCGGCGTTCTTTGGCGGCACGCTGGTGGCGGGGCTGGGCTTCGGCGCGGGCTTCAACGCCGCCGTGCGCTGCCTGGTGCCCCTGGCCTCCGCGCAGGACCGGGCCGGCCTGATGGCCAGCTTCTTCGTGCTCAGCTACCTCGCCTTCAGCCTGCCGGCCATCGCGGCCGGACTGCTCACGGGGATGTACGGGCTGCACGCCACGGCGCTCGGGTATGGCGCGCTGCTGATCGCGCTGGCGGCCGTGTCGGCGTTCAGCGCGCGGCGCGCCTGATATCCACTTCCCGCACCAGCCGCATCCCCACCAGCGTGTACCGCGTCTCCGGGCTGTTCCAGTTGCGGTAGGTGCAGCGCGCATAGAGCGGCCACGTGTGCCACGAGCCGCCGCGCCGCACGCGCACGGTGCCGGTGGCGGGGCCCTGCGGGTCGTCGCGCGGGGCATGGGCGTAGGCGGTGTCGTCGTGCCAGTCCGAGACCCATTCCCAGGCGTTGCCCGACATGTCGTGCACCCCGAAGGCGTTGGGTGGGTAGCTCGCCACCGGCGCGGTGAAGGCATGGCCGTCGTGGCCCGGCACGGCCTGGGCCTGCCAGCGCGGCCAGTAGGGCGCGGCGTCCAGGTCGAAGGTGTTGGCGTGGCGCGCAAGCGCGGCCGGGTCGTCGCCGTGCCCGTAGCGGGTGGGCTGGCCGGCGCGGCAGGCGTATTCCCATTCGGCTTCGGTCGGCAGGCGGTAGCGGTGGCCCTCGGTGGCGCTGAGCCAGGCGGCCAGCGCATGCGCGTCGTGCCAGGTGACGTTGACCACGGGGTGGTCGTCGCCCTGCGCGAAGCCCGGGTTGCGCCATGAATAGCGCGGGTCGCGCCCCTCGAAGGCGTCGCCGCGCGCGCTCTTGGCCGGGTCGTAGGCGGGGTTGTAGCCATAGCCGCCGGTACCGTCGGCCTCCGATTCGGCGCGGTAGCCCGAGGCCTCGATGAAGCGGCGGAACTGCCCGACGGTGACCTCGGTCTGCCCCAGGTAGAACGGCCGGGTGATGCGCACCGTGTGCACGGGCGCCTCGTCGGCCAGGGAGGCGAGCCGGGCCGGCTCCATGCCCGGGAAATCGCGCGCGAGGCGCTCGGGCGATTCGTCGCTGCCCATGCGGAAGCTGCCCGCGGGGATGCGCACGAAGGGCATGCCGATCGAATTGGTCCAGGTGGCCGGCGCCGGCGGGCGGGCCTGGGCTCCGGCGGCCAACGGCCAGGCCAGGAGCGCCAGGGACAGGGTGTGCAGGCGGACGGCAGGCGGCATGCGGCGCTCCAACAGGCGGACGAACGGGCAGGCAAGCGGCCGGCCCGTGGCGGGCGCGGCGCAGGGAAAAGCCAGTGTAGGCGGTAGGGCCGCCGCAGCGCCATCGCCCGCTGCGCTCCATACTGCGCGGCGTTGCCTCCGTCCCACGGTCCTGTCGTCCGTCCCCCCACCGCTTCCGCGAAAGGATGAACCCATGCTCCGACGCACCCTGATCGCCTCCGCCCTCGCGCTCGCCGCGGCGGGCGCCGCCCACGCGGCCACGGCCACCGTGGGCCAGCCGGCGCCGACCTTCACGCTCACCGACACCTCGGGCAAGCCCGTGCGGCTGGCCGACTACCGTGGCCGCACCGTGGTGCTGGAGTGGACCAATCCGGGCTGCCCGTTCGTGCGCAAGCACTACGACAGCGGCAACCTGCCCGCCACACAGAAGGGCGCGCAGGGCCAGGGCGTGGTGTGGCTGGCGGTCAACTCCACCGAGAAGGCCAGCGCCGACTACCTGGCGCCGCCCCAGCTCGCGGCCTGGCTGCAGGAGCGCAAGGCCGCGCCCACGGCCGTGCTGATGGACGAGGAAGGCACCGTGGGCCGGGCCTACGGCGCGCGCACCACGCCGCACCTCTACATCGTCGATCCGCACGGCACGCTGGTGTATGCGGGCGGCATCGACAGCATTCCGTCGGCCCGCCCCGCCGACATCGACAAGGCCACCAACTACGTGAAGGCGGCGCTGGCCGACATAGCGGCGCAGCGCCCCATCGCCACGGCCACCACGCAGCCCTACGGCTGCAGCATCAAGTACAAGGCCCCGGCCTGAGCGCGCGCGGCCCGCTGCGCGGGGGCCTGGGCGGTCTCAGCGCCGGCGGTTCGCGCGGTGCCACACGGGCACGAGCCACAGCGCCTGTACCGCCGCATAGCCCGCGGCGGCGAACATCAGCGCCAGCAGCGGCAGGCCCACGGCCAGCGGCGCGCCCAGCGCCTGCATCCACGCGGCGACGGCCTCGACCCCGCCGGCCGCCGAAAAGCCCGCCCACGGCGGCAGGGTCTGCTCGCCCGGCAGCACCCATGCCCCCACCTGGAAGGCCAGGGCGTAGAGCGGCAGCGTGGTGAGCGGGTTGGTATAGAGCGTGGCGGCCGCGCCGGCCACCACGTTGCCGCGCAGCCCGGCGCAGGCCACCACCGTGGCCGGCACCTGCAGCGGCCCCGGGATGAGACCGCAGAAGAGCCCCGCCGCGGTGCCGCGCGCCAGGGCCTCGCGCCGCAGGCACAGCAACTGGCGCCGTTCCAGCCACGGCCGCAGCCGCGCCAGGAAGGGCCGCTCCAGCAGCGCGCGCGTGGCGGGCTCCTGGCGGCGCAGCCAGCGCCGCACCCCGTTCATGAGCCGCGCCAGCGGCATCGCCGCGCGCGCGGCCAGGGCCGGGGCCACGGTCACAGCGCCACCAGCGCCGCGGTGGCCGCGCCCCAGACGCCGGTGATCGAGGCCAGCAGGCGCACGTCGCGGCGCTCATTGCCGCCGCGCCAGCTCAGCCAGGTGGTGAGCGCGAAAGCGGCGAACAGGGTGGCCATCACGGCTTCGGTCATGGTCAGGTCCATGGTTTCTTTCCTTCGGCTTGGCGCAGGTGCCGGCGTGCGTTGGTCGGTCGGTCGGACGGTGGGCGGGCGGCCGCTCAGGAGCTTTTGCCCGGCAGCGCCGGCGGCGGGCCGCCGGCATCGCCGCCGCCCTGACCGCGGGAGGTCCAGAGCGAGGCCACGATCGAGCCGGCGATCAACGCGCCGGTCACCAGCAGCGCGTAGCCGATCGGGATCTTGTACACGTCGATCAGCAGCATCTTGGCGCCGATGAAGACCAGCACCAGCGCCAGGCCGTAGGCCAGCAGGTGGAAGCGGTCCGCCAGGTCGGCCAGCAGGAAGTAGAGCGCGCGCAGGCCCAGGATGGCGAAGATGTTGGCCGTGAGCACGATGAACGGGTCGCTCGTGATCGCGAAGATCGCCGGGATGCTGTCCACCGCGAAGATCACGTCGGTGACGCCGATCATGATCAGCACCACGAACAGCGGGGTGAAGCGCTTCACGCCGTCGACCATGGTGGTCATCTTCTCGCCGTCGAAGCTGTCGGACATGCGGATGTGCCTGCGCAGCAGCTTGAGCACCGGGTTGGAGGAGATGTCCGGCTCCTGCCCCGCGGCGATCCACATCTTCACGCCGGTGATGACCAGGAACGCGCCGAACACGTACAGCAGCCAGTGGAATGTGGCCAGCAGCCAGGCGCCGGCCAGGATCAGCAGCGTGCGCAGCACGATGGCGCCGATGATGCCGATGATGAGCGCGCGCTTCTGGTACTCGGCCGGCACGGCGAAGTAGCTGAAGATCATCAGGAAGACGAAGATGTTGTCCACCGACAGGCTCTTCTCTACGAGGTAGCCGGTGATGAATTGCATCGACACCGTGTTGGCCACCTCCCGCCCCTGCGAGCCGTTCAGGTACCACCACAGGATGGCGACGAACACGAACGCGAGCGAGAACCACAGCACGCTCCAGCCGAGCGCCTCTTTCATGGTCACCTTGTGGGCGCCCTGGCGCTCCATGACCAGCAGGTCGATCGCGATCGCGACCACCACGAACAGGCCGAAGCCTGCCCACATCAGGGGGGTTCCGATGGTTTCCATGGCGTCAGCTCCCGGAACGCCCGGAGGCACGAAGGCGGCGCGGCGGCCGCAGGGGCGGGAAGGCGGAGAGGGCGGGCAGAGGGGTCATGGGCGCTCCATTCGAGGCGGAGGGGTTGGAAGAACAAAAAGATGGGCCGACTCTAGCGTGGCCTGCCATGCTCCAAAACCTGTGATATTGGTAGCATAGCTTCGGTTTTTACGAAGTATTGCGAAACGTTGGGTCACCGGGCGAAGCACCCGGGCCCCCGACGCGACGCTGCCCCAGCCACCCCGCCATGAGCCAGAGCTTCAACTACCGCCACCTCTATTACTTCTGGGTCGTCGCCAAGGAGGGCGGCATGGCCCGCGCCGCCGAGCGGCTGGACATGGCGGTGCAGACCATCAGCGCCCAGGTGCGTGAACTGGAGAAGGCCCTGGGCGCGAGCCTGCTGCGTGCCGAGGGCCGCAAGCTCGTGCTCACCGACGCCGGCGTGGCGGCCATGCACGAGGCCGACCACATCTTCGCACTGGGCGAGGAGCTGCCCCACCGCGTGCGCGAGGCCGCCACGGGCCGCACCGTGCGGCTGCACCTGGGCATCTCCGACGGCATCGCCAAGCTGGCCGTGCACCGTCTGCTGACGCCGGTGCTCGACGAGCCCCACCTGCGGCTGCTCTGCCACGAGGGCGAGTTCGAGCCCCTGCTGGCCGAGCTGGCGCTGCACAAGCTCGACGCGGTGCTGTCGGACCGGCCCGCCCCGCCCAACCCCGCCGTGAAGACCGCCAGCCAGCGCCTGGGCGCGAGCGCCATCGGCTGGTGGGCGCCGGCCGCCTGGGCCGCCGAGGCGCGGCGCGATTTCCCGCACAGCCTCGCGCAGGTGCCGGTGCTGCTGCCCACCGGGCACGCCGCCGTGCGGCCGCGCATCGACCACTGGCTGGAGCGCGAGCGCGTGCGCCCGCGCATCGCGGGCGAGTTCGAGGACAGCGCCCTGCTCAGCACCTTCGCCGAGGCCGGCATGGGCGTCATGCCCGCGCCGCTGCTGCTGGGCGCCCACCTGGAGCGCACCCACGCGCTGGAGCCCGTGGGCACCTCGGCCGAGGTGCACGAGGAGTTCCACCTCATCTACAGCGCACGCAAGGTGATGCACCCGCTGCTCACGCGCCTGGCCGAAGCCGGGGCGAGCGGGCTGGGTCTGGAGAACTCCTGAATTGATAGCAAACTATTGAATGGATACGGCGGCATGGGCACATAAACTGCCTGAAACTTGCCGCACATCATCTTCGCGGCACGCCGCGCGGAGCGCCCGCGCCGGGGCTTCCGCCACAATCGGGCCCATGCCCTTCGCACCCCTCGCCAACGACACCTTCCTGCGCGCGTGCCGCCGCCAGGCCACCGACTACACGCCGCTCTGGCTCATGCGCCAGGCCGGGCGCTACCTGCCCGAGTACAAGGCCACGCGCGCGCGGGCCGGCAGCTTCATGGGGCTGGCCACCAACGTGGACTACGCCACCGAAGTGACGCTGCAGCCGCTAGAGCGCTTCCCGCTCGACGCAGCGATCCTGTTCTCCGACATCCTCACCGTGCCCGACGCCATGGGCCTGGGCCTGTCGTTCGCCGAGGGCGAGGGCCCGCGCTTCGCCCGGGTGGTGCGCGACGAGGCCGCCGTGTCGGCCCTGGCCGTGCCCGACATGGACAAGCTGCGCTACGTGTTCGACGCGGTAACCGGTATCCGCCGCGCGCTGAACGGCCGCGTGCCGCTGATCGGCTTCTCGGGCAGCCCCTGGACCCTCGCCTGCTACATGGTGGAGGGCAAGGGCAGCGACGACTACCGGCAGGTCAAGACGCTGATGTACGCCCGCCCCGACCTGATGCACCGCATCCTGGCCGTGAACGCCGACGCCGTGGCTGCCTACCTCAACGCGCAGATCGACGCGGGCGCGCAGGCCGTGATGGTGTTCGACAGCTGGGGCGGCGTGCTGGCCGACGGCGCCTTCCAGGCCTTCAGCCTGGCCTACACCGCGCGCGTGCTGGCACAGCTCCAGCGCACCGGCCCGGACGGCGCCGACGTGCCGCGCATCGTCTTCACCAAGGGGGGCGCGCTCTGGCTGGACGCCATGGAGGGCCTGGATTGCGAAGTGCTGGGCCTGGACTGGACCGCCAATCTGGCCCGGGCGCGGGCCCTGGTGGGCGGCGCCCCGGGCGGCCCGGGCAAGGCCCTGCAGGGCAACCTCGACCCCAACGTGCTTTTCGCGCCGCCCGAGCGCATCGCCGAGCAGGCGCGCGCCGTGCTCGATGCCTTCGGTACGCCGCACACCGACCCCGCCACCACCGGCCCGACCCACATCTTCAACCTGGGCCACGGCATCAGCCAGTACACGCCGCCCGAGCATGTCTCGGCGCTGGTCGAGGCCGTGCACAGCCATTCGCGGGCGCAGCGCGCGGCCCGGGGCTGACGGCGCGGCGGTGGCCGGCAGGCCTGCGCGGGGTGGCGAGTTATGCACACCGCAGGCACCACGGCGGTGCAGCGGAGCGGGCGGCAGCCTCCTGGCGCGATCCGGCGCACTTTTTTTGCAGACACCGCCAAGTGCTTGATTCATAAAGGCACGGCCACCCCTGCCGCATTTGCGGGCATTCCAGCGGAAGCCCGTGTTTTCAAGGGCCGGGGCCGTCTGCGCAGCGGATATCAACAAAGTTATCCACAGAAATTCTGGATTTCCCCGAAATCCCTGTGAAATCAAGCACTTGCCGCTCGAAGTGCAGAAGATGCTGCATCCGGCAGACCCCGGCTACCACAGATTCGGCCCCACCAAGGCGCTTGACAAGCGAGTTATGCACACTTCCGGCGATGCGGCGGCGCAGCAATCCACAGGCGCAGGCATGCCAAACGACATGAAACAACCCGCGCAAAGTCATTGATTCATAACGATTTCATGGGCCGCAACCCGCAATCCCCGGGCGCCGGCCGGGCCGCTGGCCCGGGCTTGCTCCCCGGGATATCCAGTGATGCCCACAAAGTTATCCACAACTTCGGCAAAAACCGGCGCGCGTACGATAGCGCCGCGCTTGCGGCAGACTCTCGCACCCTGCCCCCGCCATCGACCGTGCCCGCCCCTTCCCACGCTTCCTCCGTCCCCGCCACCGACCCGGCCGGCCTGCCTTCCGCAGGCGCGGCCGCCCGGGTATCGGTGGCCGTGCAGACGCCCGCGCACAGCGCCGTGGGCGATCTGCTCAGCTACGAGAGCGCCGTGCCGCTGGCGCCCGGCACGCTGGTGCGCGTGCCGCTGGGCGCCCGCGAGGTGCTGGGCGTCGTGTGGGACACGCCGGCCGATGCCGCGCCGCTGCCGGCCGGGGCCGCCGTGCGGCCCGTCGCCGGGGTGCTGGACGGGCTCGCGCCGCTGGATCCGGCCTGGCGCCGGCTCGTGGCCTTCGCGGCGCGCTACTACCAGCGGGCGCTGGGCGAGGTGGCGCTGGCCGCGCTGCCGCCGCAACTGCGCGACCTGAGTCCCGCACAGCTGGCCCGGCGGCTCAAGCGCGCGCCGGCCACCGCCGTGGGCGAGGCCGCCGCCAGCTATGCGCCCGACGCGTTCGCGCTGAGCGACGAGCAGCGCGCGGCCACCGAACGCATCGCCGCGGAGCCCGGGCCCTTCCTGCTCTACGGCAGCACCGGCAGCGGCAAGACCGAGGTGTACCTGCGCAGCGTGCAGCAGGCGCTGGCCGCGCGCCCCGGCGCGCAGGTGCTGGTGATGGTGCCGGAGATCAACCTCACGCCGCAGCTGGAGGCGCGCTTCCTCGCGCGCTTCGCGCCGCTCTACGGGGCGGACAGCGTGGTCTCGCTGCACAGCGGCATGACGAATCCGCAGCGGCTCAAGAGCTGGCTCGCGGCCCACGCGGGCCAGGCGCGCATCGTGCTGGGCACGCGCATGGCGGTGTTCGCAAGCCTGCCGGGGCTGGCGCTCATCGTCGTGGACGAGGAGCACGACGCGAGCTACAAGCAGCAGGAGGGCGCGCGCTACTCGGCGCGGGACCTCGCCATCTGGCGCGGGCGCGAGCAGGGCGCGAAGGTGATCCTCGGCTCGGCCACGCCGTCGCTGGAGAGCTGGCACGCGAGCCGACCGCCCGAGGGCGGCGACCCCGGCGGCCGCTACCTGCGGCTGCACATGCCCAGCCGCATCGGCGCGGGCGCGCTGCCGCGCGTGCGGCTGGTGGACATGTCCCAGCAGCCGCGCGGCGCGGTGTTCTCGCCGCCGCTGGTCGCGGCCATCACGGAGCGCGTGGAGCGCGGCGAGCAGTGCCTGGTGCTGCTCAACCGGCGCGGCTTCGCGCCCGTGCTGCACTGCACCGAATGCGGCTGGAAGAGCGACTGCCCGCACTGCAGCGCCCACCAGGTGTTCCACAAGATCGACCGCTCGCTGCGCTGCCACCACTGCGGCTTCGCGCAGCGCGTGCCGTATGCCTGCCCGGGCTGCGGCAACCCGGACATCGCGCCGATCGGCCGCGGCACCGAGCAGCTCGAGGAGCAGCTCGCGCAACTGCTGCGCAACGTCATCACGCCGGAGCGCCGCGCCGCGCGCGTGGCCCGCATCGATGCCGACACCACGCGGGCCAAGGGCGCGCTCGAAGAGCAACTGGCCCAGGTGCATGCGGGCGAGGTGGACGTGCTGGTGGGCACGCAGATGGTGGCCAAGGGGCACGACTTCCGGCGCATCACGCTGGTGGCCGCCGTGCAGCCCGACGGCGCGCTGTTCTCCAGCGATTTCCGCGCGCCCGAGCGGCTCTTCGCGCTGCTCATGCAGGCCGCGGGCCGCGCCGGGCGCGACGCGGGCTACGTGGCCGCGCAGGGCAGCCCCTGCGAGATGTGGGTGCAGACCTTCCATGCCGACCATGCCGTCTACGCCGCGCTGCGCCGGCACGACTACCCGGCCTTCGCCGCGCGCCAGCTCGCCGAGCGTGCCGAGGCCGCCATGCCGCCCTTCGCGTTCCAGGCGCTGGTGCGGGCCGACGCGCGCACGCAGGAGGTGGCGCAGGCCTTCCTGGGCGCGTGCTCGGCAGCCGCGCGCGAGGCCGCCCTGCCCGGGCTGGAGCACGTGACGCTGTTCCCGCCCGTGCCGCTCGCCATCCAGCGCGTGGCCAACGTAGAGCGCGCGCAGATGCTGCTGGAAAGCCCCAGCCGCGCGGCGCTGCAGCGCTTCCTTGCGGCCTGGCAGCCGCTGCTGCATGCCTGCCGCGCGGACCCGGCGCACCGCGGACTCGTGCGCTGGCTCGTGGACGTGGACCCGCTCGCCATCTGACGCGCGCGCAGCGCGCTGGGGCCGCCCCGGACAGTTCCGAAGCGTTTTTGCCACCATGCCGCCGTTTTCATTGAATAGTTTGCTACATATTCAATAGCAAACCATGGCCACCGGACTCAGGCGGCATGCAGGCTGCGGCCCTGGCGCCATTCGACCAGCGACTCGCGCTGTTCGAGGATGCGTTCCACCTTGTCCAGCCGGCCGAGGATCTGCTGAAGGTGCGCCAGGTTCGCGCCTTCGAGCGCCAGTGCCTGCTCACTGTGCCGGGTGAGGGCGCGCAGCGTGCGGGCGGCTGCGGCCACCTCGCCGTGGTCGATGATGCCCTGGGGGCTTGCCGTCACCAGCGCCGCGAGGCGTTGCCGGGCCTGCTCCACCAGCGTCCGCACGCCGGCCTGCGCGGCGGGGTCGTGCAGTGCGCTCCCCGCGCGCCCCTCTTCCATGTCGCGCAGTGCGCCATCGGTGCCGGCACCGGCGGGCACGGCGGCCGGTGTGGCCAGGGGAGCGAAGTGGCGCATGGAGGCGCTCATCGCCTGCTCCAGGTCGGTGTCCAGCGCGCGCATCTCGCCGCGCGCCTCGCTCCACAGCCGCTCCTGCTTGCGGTCGCGCCGGTCGTCCAGCCGCGAGGCCAGTTCGCCGCTGATGTCGCCCATCAGCGCCTTCCAGCCACTCCAGCCCAGCTCGCTGAAGAAGCTCTGGCCGGCCTGCTGCACCACGCTGCCGACGGACCGGTTCGATTCGTCGCTGCCGGGCACGCCGTAGTTTCCCCGCACGGACGAGGCGAACTGCAGCCCCGCCGCGGAGGCCACCGCGCCGATCACCACGTTGCCCCCCACGCTGCGCACGACGAAATCGCGCGAGGCGTGCAGGAAGCCCGAACCGGAACGGAACGCCTCGGCCAGCAGCGGCACGGCTTCCTGGGCCACGTTCCAGGCGAAGCCCGGCAGGCGGCGCGCATCCTTCCACTGCAGCGGCGGCTGCGCTTCGTCGGGCAGCGCCAGCCGGAACAGGTTGAGGCGCTGCGTGCCGCCCACCAGGTCGGGCACGACCACCTGGCCCGTGCCCTGCAGCGCCTTGGTCGTGTCCAGCACGGCCTTGTTCACGGCCGAGGCGCCGCCCGAGGCCACCGCGCCCCAGCCCAGCACCTTGAGCGGCGAGGCGAGCGCGGCGGCGGTGCTGGCCCAGCGCCGGAACGCATTCGCGCTGGCCGTGAGCACCGGCTTGAGCAGCGCGGCCTCGGCCTTGCCATCCATCACCTTCTGGCGCGTTTCCAGGCGCTTGCGGTCGTTGTAGACGGTACCGCGCAGCGCATTGCGCGTGGGCCGGTCCACGCTGCCCGTCGTGGCGATGTGCCCTACCTCCGAATCCCGGATGGGCCGCCAGAAGCGCTTGGTGCCGTTCACCACCTCCAGCTGCACGGGCGCGGGCTCGGGCTCCAGCACCTTCGGGTCCACCGCCTTGAAGACGGGCAGGTTCGCCACGCGGGAGCGCCGGTCCATGGCCGGTATGACGATGGATTCGACCAGGTAATTGACGGGCCCGGCCGTCAGCCCGCCGAACACCGCCGGCCAGAGCTTGGCCGCGGTGGGCCCGTCCTCGTTGTCGCGCAGGGTCGAGATCGCGCCGCCGGAGGGCGTGCGCGTGGCCGAGGTCATGAAGCCCTTGAGGCTTTCGTAGGCGATGGCCACCGAGGCGCGCGACACGCCCACGGCCTCCATGTCCTCGCGCATGCGGAAGCCGCCCTGGCTGCCGTAGGCCTTGTGCCGCTCCATGAGCCGGTCCGCGGCCCACGCGACGTATTCGGCTTCCATCTGCGCCTGCTGTTCGGGCCGCACCCGCTCATCCGCGACCAGCGGCGCCATTTCCTGCTGCCCGGGCGGGACCGGCACCGGCCCGGCCGGCCGCAGCGTGGCGAGGTAGTCCGCAACCTGCGCGCGCAGCGCCTCGATGGTGACGGCCCCCGGCGTATCGCGGCGCTGGGCCTCCTCTTCGCGGCCCACGCCGCGCGGCTCCACCGTGTCGAGGTCCATGGACGACGCCGAATGGCTGCGCGACAGCTCGTCGATGCTGGGCTGGCGCTCGTGCGTGCCGCCGGAGACATCCAGGCGCATCGAATCGCCGAAATCGCTCAGTTCGTCCATTTCCCGGAAGGTGGAATAGAAGGTGTTGCGCGAGGAAGAGGCGCCGACATCGGAGGCGATGTCCTGGCCGCTCTCCGGCACCGATACCGATACCGGCACCGGGATCGGCTGGGACCCGGGCACCCGCCCCGACCCGGTCCCCAGCCCCGACGGCGGCAGGCCCGTGCGCCGCTGCGACGCGGTGGCGTCCATCCGCGCCGAGGCGCTGCGCGGGCCGGTGCCCAGCTCCTGCAGCTCCTGCGGCGGCGCCGGCAGCGAACGCGACGAAGGCGTGCGCGCGGTCCGCGCGCGCTGCGTCTGCCGATCGTCGAGCGAGCTGTCCGACCGCTCCGGAACACCCTGCAGCAGGGCGCGGCTGGGGCTGCCGATCATGCTGCGTCTCCCGGGCCGCCATCGGCCGCCAAAGGCTCGCCCGCCAGCACCTCCAGCGCGGCGCGCCCGAGCACGTGGCCGCGGTCCATGTCGGCCGCCACCTGCGCGGCGTCGGCACTGGCCTGCAGGGGCCGCAGGGACAGCAGCTCGCCGCCCTCCATCAGGCCCAGGTGCCAGCCTTCCTCGCCCAGCAACTGCTCCTGCACGCCCAGCAGGCGCAGCACGTCCAGGCCGCCCAGTTCGGCGGCGGCCATCGGCAGCACCACTTCGGGGTAGGCGTGCCAGCCGGCCTCGGCGGCCCGCGCGTGGATGCGGCACAGCAGGCCCGAAGGGCCCATGAAGGGCTCGCCGGCCTCCACGGCCGCCAGGGTCTGCGGAGGGATGCCGAGGTGGATGCCGATCTGCGAGAGGAATGCACGCGCCGGATCGGCGCCTTTCAGCGCAGGGGATGCGGAAGAAGGGATGGGCATGGTGTGGATTTCCTGGGGCGACACATTGGGAAGCCGCGCAACCGCGGCAGACCCGGCCACTGTCGAACCGCGATGTGACGGTCCCGTGACCACCGCGAAGCCGTTGCCGGGCAGGCGAAGCCGGCCCGCTCTGCGGCATGCACAGGCGTTATCCGGGCCATAACGCCCGCCACGGTGCGGGCCCGGCGGGCCGGCGCCAAGCGGCGGGTTTCGCATGCCCGCGCAGCGCTTCGCGCCGATGCGGCAGCCGACCGGGCGGTGCCAGCAGAGTCACCGGAGCGGCAACCCGGCCAGAAGGCTCCTGTCCGCCGCCAGGACCCACGGAGAAAGCAGAACACCATGTTGCGGGACACCTCCCTTCGGACCGCTCGACAACCCGCACCGGCAACGCGGAGCCCCTCCGGGGACACCGCGCTGTCCCGCCCGGCGCCGCGCTCCCGCACGGCGCCGGGCACCCCCGCCGGGCTGCCCGCCACGCCGAACCGCCCCCGCAGCAGTGCGGGCGGGCAGACGTCCGCGCCGCGCAATGCCCTGCCCCCGCCCCCGCAGCCCGGCGATTCACAGGCCCTCCAGGCGCCCGCATCCTCGGCGTCGCGGTCCGCCGCCGGGCACAGCCAGATCACGTCCTCGTTGCCGAGCCATGCAAGGTCGCTGCCGGCGGACGCCAGCCTCCAGGGATCGCCCGGCACCGCCACCGCCCCGCCGAAGCCGCCCCGCACCACACTGCGCACCCTGCTGGCCCGGGAACGGCTGCAGGACGAAGCCCGGCAGATGTATGCAAGCTTGCCCGAGGGCGGCAAGGTCATGAAGCGGTTGAAGGAGCGCGCCGGCAGGCAGCAGCCCACCACGGTTTCGGACCGGTGGCGGGCGCGGCTGCAGGGTAAGCCGCAACCCATGGAAGGGCGCCGCAAAGAGGACTTCAAGGCCCTGGTGCATGCCGACGTATCGTCCCTGACCCGCACGGGCCGTGTTCCCCCGCTGATGGCGGTCGATACGATCCGCATGGCCGCGCTGGAAGGCAGCCTGGCGAGCGGCACCCTGGAGACAGACCGGAAACTGCTGCTGGACACGCTCGACCAGGTGGCCGTCGAGCAGCTCTACCAGCGGCTGAACCTGAAAGTCACCCCCGGCACCCAGCCCCTCTTCACGGACAAGGACGTGATCGACAAACCCGTGCAGGCGGGCAGCGGCACTTTCAACAAGGTCTACGGAATGAAGCTCCGCAACGCGGGTGGCTCCGAGATCGACGGCATCTTCAAACCGCTCAACACCCGCGAGACCGGCTGCGTCGCCTATGTCAGCGGCATCCCCAAAAACGACCCGCAGACCGCCATGCGCAACATCGCGACGGTGGCCTATGCGCGAAAGCTGGGCCTGCACGTGGTGGTGGACACGCGCCTGGCGGTGATCGATACCGGGCGCGGCCCCCTGGACCCCGACGTCGGCCTGATGATGGAACGCGCCCAGGGCCGGCCTGCAGCCCGTACCCCTCCACAGGTGTTCCGCAGGGCCGACGTGTGCGAGGAGTTGACCAAGCTGCAACTGCTCGACCACCTCACGGGGCAGGGCGATCGCCACGGCCACAACTACTTCATCCACATCGGCGCGGGCGGCCGGGCCAAAATCGCGGGCATCGACAACGACCAATGCTTCGGCAAGGACATCACCGACCCCGCCGGCATCCGGCCGGTCGAGGCCGACCCCATGACCTGGGTGCTGCGCGGCACCAACCTGCCGCCGGTGGTCGATGTCCGCATGGCGGGCGCCATCGACGCACTCACGCCGCAGGACATCCACGCGATGCTGAAGGACAAGCTCAACCCGGCCGAGATCGATGCGGCGATCCAGCGCCACCAGGGCGTCAAGGACCACATCGCCCGTCTGGAGGCTTCCGGCCGGGTCATCGACCCCGCAGACTGGGGACGCGCCGACATCCAGCAACTGATGACCCGGGAGAACAGCTATGTGGGCAGTGCGCTGGCCAAAGCACAGCACAGGCAGGCCGGACAGGCGCAGGCACGCCAGCAGCAGGCCCAGGCCCGCGAGGACGCCGCGGCTCCGAACCACGAAACCTGGTGAGAAAGATCTCCGATGACGAATGCCATCCCCCACGCGCCCGCTCCGGCCGGTGACGCAGCCCCCACCGCCCAGGCCCTGTTCGACGGCGAACACCTGCCCTTCCCGCCCCTGCCCGCCCCCCTGGCCGCATCGCTGCGCCCCCAGGGGCCGGCCTGGTTCGCCACCCGGCCCGTGGAGGCTTCGCCCTATGGCCTGGGCGCCTTTCTGGCCGAGGCCGAGGCCCGCCCGGACCTGCCCGAATACGCCCTGGTCGGCTTCGACGGGCACGGCACCAACAGCTGGGCGGTGCACTTCTACCGGGTCGCCCCGGGGATCGCGCTCTTCATCCAGTTGCCCTGGGGCGGGGCCTATACCGAGCCGGAGCCCGCGCGCGCGGAGATCGCCGAGGTCTTCGCGTGGGCCGGTGAACTGCAGGCCCGCGTGCAGCAGGCCGTGGACGCCCGCAGGATTCCGGAGGGCATGCGGATCGAGATCGCCGCCAGCCGCTTCGGCCACGCGGGCTGGCGCTGGCTCGGCGCGCACCAGAATGCCGCCGCCGTCCCCTGGAACCCGCCGGGCGGCATGAAGGCCGCCACGCTGCGGGCCATCGACGGCGCCCTCGCGGGCCGGCCGGTGCTGCCCGTGGCCTGACGCGCTCCGGGGCTCTTCAGGCCCAGAGCGCCACGGCAGCGGAGAAGCTCAGGAAGGCCAGCGCCGTAGACACCAGGATCACGCGGGCGATGCGCCCGGTGTGGGCGCCGAAGCGCTCCGCCAGCAGCGACACGTTGCTCGCGCTCGGCAGGGCCGCGGCCAGCACCAGCGCCGTGAGCGCCGGCCCGGACAGCGGCATGCCCAGCGCGACGGCCGCCGTGCCCAGCGCCCAGACCAGCAGCGGGTGCACCACCAGCTTGGCGAGCGCCGCGCCCACGCCGTCGCGCGGGCGCAGGGCCTCCTGCGGATGCCGCGCCATGCCGGCGCGCGCCAGCACGCCGCCGATGGTGAACAGCGCCACGGGCGCCGCTGCATCCGCCAGCAGGCCCACGGTGCGGTCCAGCGGGCCCGGCAGGGACCACCGCAGCGCCGACGCGAGCGCGCCCAGCGCGATCGACCAGGGCATGGGGTTGGCCGCCATGCCGCGCAGCGCCCGGCCCAGCGCCGCCCGCGCGCCCTCGGAGCCCGGCGCGCCGCCGCCGGCATCCAGGCGGGACAGACCCACGCAGACCGCCGTGGTCACCACCATGTCCAGCAGCATCGTGAGGATCACCGGGCCCGCCGCGGCCGGCCCCAGCAGCGCCACCAGCAGCGGGACGCCCATGAAGCCGGTGTTCGGGAACGCCGTCACCAGCGCGCCGAAGGCCGCGTCGTTCCACCCCAGGCGGCGGCGCGTGAGGGCCACGGCGGCGGCCACCAGCAGCAGCCCGCTGGCGAGGTACACGCCCGCCGCGGCCGGGTCCAGCAGCTCGGCGATGGGCGTGCGCGCACCGAAGCGGAACAGCATGCACGGCAGCGCGAAGAACAGCACGAAGGCGTTGAGCCCGGGGATCGCCGCGAGCGGCAGCAGGCCGGCGCGCGTGGCGAGGTAGCCGCACAGCACGAGCGCGAAGAAGGGGAAGGTGATGGCCAGGACGGAAAGCACGCGGCATTCTCGCAGCGCGCCCGGGGCGGGCCCGCGCTCCGGGGCCTGTAGGACGCTGCCGCGTCGGGGCCCGCGCCGCCGCCCGCGGGAACCCCGGTTCCGGACCGCCCCGTTATCATCGGCACCCGCTTCCCGGGCCGGCGCTCTCCAGCCGCCCGGAGCCTTCCGTCGCCCAGCCCTCCCGTCCGTTCGCCCGCCCGCCGCCCCTGCCCGCATGTCCGCCGGTCTCAATCTCGCCCAGCTCCAGGCCGTCCACTACACCGAGGGGCCGTGCCTCGTGCTGGCGGGCGCGGGCTCGGGCAAGACGCGGGTGATCACGCACAAGATCGGCCGCCTGATCGAGCTGGGGCTGGAGCCCCGCCGCATCGCCGCCATCACCTTCACGAACAAGGCCGCCGCCGAAATGCGCGAACGCGCGCAGGGCCTCATCGGCCGCGCGGCGAAGGAGGTGCTCGTGTGCACCTTCCACGCCCTGGGCGTGCGCATGGTGCGGGAAGACGGCCACGTGCTGGGCCTCAAGCCCCAGTTCAGCATCCTCGATGCCGACGACGTGACCGGCATCATCAAGGATGCCGCCGGCGGCACCACCGATGTCGCGACCGCGCGCCAGTGGCAGTGGACCATCAGCAACTGGAAGAACGCGGGCCTGGACAGCGCCGCCGCGCTAGCCCAGGCGCGGGACGACAACGAGCGCAGCATCGCCGTCATCATGCAGCGCTACGAGGAACGCCTCACCGCCTACCAGAGCGTGGATTTCGACGACCTCATCGGCATGCCGCTGCGCCTGCTGCGCGACTTCCCCGAAGTGCGCGCCAAGTGGCAGCAGGCGCTGGGCCACGTGCTGGTGGACGAATACCAGGACACCAACGCCACGCAGTACGAGCTGCTCAAGCTGCTGGTCGGCGAGCGGGCCCGCTTCACGGCCGTGGGCGACGACGACCAGTCGATCTACGGCTGGCGCGGCGCCACGCTGGACAACCTGAAGAAGCTGCCGGTGGACTTTCCCCAGCTCAAGGTGATCAAGCTGGAGCAGAACTACCGCTCCACCTCCGCCATCCTGCGGGCGGCCAACAACGTCATCCAGCCCAACCCCAAGCTCTTCCCGAAGACGCTGTTCTCCGAACTCGGCGAGGGCGAGCCCGTGCGCGTGGTCGATTGCGACAACGAGGAGCACGAGGCCGAGCGCGCCGTGGCCCGCATCCAGAGCCTGCGCGCCGCGGCCAATCCGCCGCCCGCCTGGAAGAGCTTCGCCCTGCTCTACCGCGCCAACCACCAGGCCAAGCCGTTCGAGAAAGCACTGCGCCGCGCCAACGTGCCCTACAAAGTCTCGGGCGGCACGAGCTTCTTCGACCGCGCGGAAATCAAGGACCTGTGCGCCTGGTTCCGCCTGTGGATCAACAACGACGACGATCCGGCTTTCCTGCGCGCCATCACCAGCCCCAAGCGCGGCATCGGCCACACGACGCTGGGCGCGCTGGGCGAGTTCTCCAGCAAGCACAAGCTCAGCATGTTCGGCGCGCTTTTCAACGGCATGCTGCCCGCGGCGATCCCCAAGCGCGGGCTGGACGGCCTCATGGAGTTCGGCCGCGCGATCAACGACCTGGAATACCGCGCCCGGCACACGCACGGCGCGGAGGATTCGCGCACGTTCCTGACCGACTGGCTCAAGGAGATCGGCTACGAGCAGCACCTCTACGAGGGCGAGGAGAGCGAGACCGTCGCCGCCGCCCGCTGGAGCAACGTGCTGGAGTTCTGCGACTGGATGGCCCAGCGCGCGGGCGGGCAGATCGAGGACGCGGCCGGCGCCGTGGTCGCCAAGGAGACCAAGAGCCTGCTGGAAGTGGCGCAGACCATCGCGCTGCTGTCCACCATCAGCGAGCGCGAGAAGGACCAGGACGTGGTCACGCTCTCCACGCTGCACGCGTCCAAGGGCCTCGAATGGCCGCACGTGGTGCTCGTGGGCGTGACCGAGGGCATGCTGCCCTTCAAGCTCGATGACGACGGCGGCCGCCAGCAGAAGGTGAGCGACGACACCCTGCAGCGCCTGCAGGAGGAGCGCCGCCTCATGTACGTGGGCATCACGCGTGCCCAGCGCAGCCTGGCGGTGAGCTGGACCAAGCGCCGCAAGAAGGGCCGCGAGATGGTGGCCGTGCAGCCCAGCCGCTTCATCGCCGAGATGGGCCTGGACAAGAACACCGCGCGCGAAGACCCGCGCGAGAAGCTCAAGGCCCTGCGCGCAGAATTCGCCGCGCGCCGGGCGCAGACCCCCGCCACCCCATGAAGATGCCCCCCACCGGTCCGGCGCCGTCGCGCCTCGCCATCGCCTGCACCCTCGCGGCCCTCGCCTGCGCGGCCTGCGCTCCCGTGCCCCCGCGGGCCGCCGCACCGTCCGCGCGCACGGCCTCCACCGCGGGCTGCCCCGGCGCGGAGGACACCACGCACCGCCAGCTCATCGGCACCTGGACCGCCGAGGTGCAGGGCGGCGCCGCCGCGCGCATTGCGCTGCGGCCGCACCCCGAGCTGGCACAGAGCGTGCGGGGCACGGTGGAACGCGGCGGCACCACGGCCCAGGCGGCCGGCGACGTGGACGACGGCGACCTCACGCTGGAGGAGTCGGAAAACGGCAAGAACATCAGTGCCACCTGGATCGGCCGGGTGGTGGACGGCAGTTGCGGCAAGGAGATCCGCGGAACATGGACACACGCTCAAGACAACCGACCCCTTCCCTTCGTGCTGCGCAAGCAGGCCGGCTCACCATGAGGGCGCCCGTCCGCATGGGCGCGCTGGCCCTGGCGCTCTGCGCGCCGGCAGGCGCCGCCTTCGCCCAGAACGCACCGCCGGCCGGCGCTCCCGCCGCAGCCGCGGGCGAGGCCTGGCGGCGCTGCACCGCGCTCGGCAGCAGCGAGGCACGCCTCGCCTGCTTCGACCAGTGGGCCGGCCAGCAGGTGTGGCAATCGCCATCCGCCTCGGC
Source organism: Paracidovorax konjaci (assembly GCF_900112675.1). Classification (GTDB taxonomy): domain Bacteria; phylum Pseudomonadota; class Gammaproteobacteria; order Burkholderiales; family Burkholderiaceae_C; genus Paracidovorax; species Paracidovorax konjaci. The sequence goes on from NZ_FOMQ01000016.1 coordinate 51,349, forward strand.
ATCGGCCGCCGGGGCCGCGCCGGCCAGCAGCAATGCGCCGACCACGCCCGTGGACACCACGCTGCCCGCCACGCGCGTCATCGACGTGGCCCAGGTCGAGGGGTGCCGCGACGACCAGTACAGCACGCTGTCGCGCTTCTGGGAACTCGAATCGGGCAGCGACTGCGGCACCTTCCGCTTCCGCGGCTACCGGCCCATCTCGATCTCGGTCGTGACCTCCGACACGGTGAACCGCCAGCCCACGTCGCCGGCACCCGACCACACCGCGGCGTCGGCCGTGAACTACCGCACCACCGAGAACCGCATCCAGCTCTCGGTGCGCACCAAGATCGCGCAGGGGCTGCTCACGCAGGGCCACCCGACGCTCAAGGATTCGGTGTGGGTGGGCTACACGCAGCAGTCGTACTGGCAGCTCTTCAGCCCCGACATCTCGCGCCCCTTCCGCGCCACCGACCACGAGCCGGAAGTGATGTACGTCTACCCCACCGACGCCAAGCTGCCCTTCGGCTGGCGCTGGCGCTACAGCGGCATCGGCCTGGTACACCAGTCCAATGGCCAGAACCTGCCGCTCTCGCGCAGCTGGAACCGCGTGTACCTCATGACCGGCATGGAGCTGGACAACCGCTGGACCGTGACGGCACGCGCCTGGAAGCGCATGAAGGAAGGCGCGGACGGCGACGACAACCCGGACATCATCGACTACATGGGCCGCGGCGAAGTGCAGGTGGGCTGGAACTACGACCGCGACAACACCCTGTCGCTGACGGCCCGCAATTCGTTCGCCTCGACCGGACGCGGCTCGCTGCGCCTGGAATGGCTGCGCGCCGTGGGCAAGGACCTGGGCGGCATCAAGAGCAACCTGCGCTTCCACACCGCGCTCTTCAGCGGCTACGGCGACACCATCACCGACTACAACCGCAAGCGCACGGTGCTGAGCGTGGGCCTGAGCCTCGTGGACTTCTGACGCGCTGCCATCGCTTCAGGCGCCGAAGGGCCGGGCCATCCCGGCCCTTCGGCCTTGGGGCGGGCGATGGCCCGGCCGTGCGCAGTCCCACCGTGTGGAGCACCGGCGGCGCGGCGCGCGCAGCCGCGCGGCCGCCATCACATCCCGTTACCCTTTGACCACCCTGGCGGGTTGAAGCCCCCAGGCTGCGCCGACACAATGGCACGCGCGGCCGTTTCCATCCCTCTGGCGCCGCATCCCCAGCCCCGGCAGGCCGCACAGGCCCATTGCCCCGCGTGGAAAAGAGCGGTCTTTCCGCCGTTTTACGCGCCATCGCCGAGCACGGGGCCGCTCGACAATGCCCGCTCGGAGGTCGTCACCATGGACATGCAATATCAGCTCAAGGCCGGCGCGTACTACCTGTACGACATGCGCGAGGCCCCCAGCGCCGCCACCGGCGAGCGCCGCTTCAAACTCAAGACCGATACGGTGGCCATCGCATTCGACCAGCACACGGGCGAGGTCCACCAGCACGGCACGCCCACGCGCATCACCTCGTGGGCCAACAACACGCGCCGCCGCCTGCGGGCCGCGGGCGCCTTGCAGGCGGCCAACGACATCGTGGTCGTTTCGGGCCCGCTGCCCGTCGAAGAGCTGAACAAGTGCCTCTGGATTTCCGGCTACTGCCGCCGCATGTTCTCGCGCCTCGCGAGCCTGCCGCACGGCAAGCTGCAGCGCAGCGCGGGCTCGCAGTCGGGGCCGTACCGCAAGGCGGCATAGCGAGGGGCGCCCTCCGAGGCGCTGAACGCTGAGGCACCGCGCCGTTCAGGCACCGCGCCCATGCGCAGGCTGCGGGCCGTCTCTGGCCTTCTTTCTTCAGACCGGATCGGGCTCGGCGCCGTCGCCCAGCAGGTCGGGTTCCTGGCCCGGCGCCAGCGTGTCGGAATGCTCCACGATGGTCACGGGCACGGGGCTGGCCTGCACCAGGGCCTGCGAGACCGAGCCCAGCAGCGCGCTGGCGATGGCGCCTTGCCCGCGCGCGCCGATCACGATGAGGCCGCACTGCGTGCGCTCGGCGATGTCCACGAGCGTCGGGGACACGTCGCCCACGCCCACTTCGGTTTCGCAGGGGATGCCGGCCGCATCGACCAGCGCGCGGGCCGGCGCCAGCAGGTGCAGGCCGGCCTCCAGGCTAGCGGCGGCGATGCGGTCGGGGTCGCGGGAGACCACCATCTCGTAGAGCGTGGCGGGCTCCTGCGCATGCGCGAGCACCACGGAGGCCGCGAGGCCCTGGCGCACCAGCCCGAGCGTGTGGCGCACGGCATCGAGCGAGAGATCGGAGCCATCGACGGCGACGAGGATCTTGAGCATCTTCGGGAAGTCCTTTCTTGCTTTCTTCGTTGGGCGGGCCGGGCGCGGAAAGGGGCGCCGACCGGGGCATCCGCCGCGGTGCGGACCAGTGTAGGGCCGTCCGTGCGCGGGCCGTCTGGGACAATCGCCCGATCATGCTTCAATTCGAACTTCTCGCGACCGACCCCGGCAGCCACGCGCGGCGCGGCACGCTCACGCTCAACCACGGCGTGGTGCAAACCCCCATCTTCATGCCCGTGGGCACCTACGGCACCGTCAAGGGCGTGATGCCCCGCAGCCTGCACGAGATGGGCGCGCAGATCATCCTGGGCAACACCTTCCATCTCTGGATGCGCCCCGGCCTGGACGTGATGCAGAGCTTCGGCGGGCTGCACGGCTTCGAGCAGTGGGACAAGCCCATCCTCACCGACTCGGGCGGCTTCCAGGTCTGGTCGCTCGGCGCGATGCGCAAGATCACCGAGGAGGGCGTGCAGTTCGCCAGCCCGGTCAACGGCGACAAGCTCTTCATGTCGCCCGAGGTGAGCATGCAGATCCAGACGGTGCTCAATTCCGACATCGTGATGCAGCTCGACGAGTGCACGCCCTACGAGACCAACGGCCACAAGACCACCGAGGCCGAGGCGCGCAAGTCGATGGAGATGAGCCTGCGCTGGGCGCGCCGCAGCCAGGACGAGTTCCGGCGGCTGGAGAACCCCAATGCGCTGTTCGGCATCGTGCAGGGCGGCATGTTCAAGCACCTGCGCCAGGAATCACTGGAGCGGCTCGTGGAAATGGATTTCCCCGGCTATGCCGTGGGCGGCGTGAGCGTGGGCGAGCCCAAGGACGAGATGCTGGACATCATGGCCCACACGCCCCACCGCCTGCCGGCCCACAAGCCGCGCTACCTGATGGGCGTGGGCACGCCCGAAGACCTGGTGCAGGGCGTGGCCGAGGGCGTGGACATGTTCGACTGCGTGATGCCCACGCGCAATGCCCGCAACGGCACGATCTTCACGCGCCACGGCGACCTGAAGATCCGCAACGCCCGCCACAAGGCCGACCACCAGCCGCTGGACCCCACCTGCACCTGCCACGCCTGCGCGGGCACCGAGGGCGTGGCCTGGGCCGACGGCGGGCGCGGCGGCTTCAGCCGCGCCTACCTGCACCACCTCGACCGCTGCGGCGAGATGCTGGGCCCGATGCTCACCACGGTGCACAACCTGCATTACTACCTGAACCTGATGCGCGAGGTGCGCGAAGCGCTGGACGCCGGCCGCTTCGGCGAATTCCGGCAGCGTTTCGCGGCCGACCGCGCGCGCGGGATCTGACACGCAGGCGACCGGGGCCGGGCCCCGGCCTACGCCCCGCGGGCCGGCCAGGGCCTACGATGCGCCCATGCTGACCGTCCACCACCTCGAAACCTCCCGCTCCCAGCGCGTGCTCTGGCTCCTCGAAGAGCTGGGCGTGGCCTACGACATCCGCCGCTATGCGCGCGACCCGCGCACGCGCCTCGCGCCGCCCGAGCTCAAGCGCATCCACCCGCTGGGCAAATCGCCCGTGATCGAGGACGGCGGCGAGGTGATCGCCGAGTCCGGCGCGATCATCGAGCACATCGCCGAGCGCTACGGTGCCGGCGCCCCGGGCGAGCTGGCGAACCTCGTGCCGCGGCCCGGCACGCCGGAGCACCGGCAGTGCCGCTTCTGGATGCACTACGCCGAGGGCTCGCTCATGAACTGGCTCGTGATGAAGCTGGTCTTCAAGACCCTGCCCACGCAGCCGATGCCGTTCTTCGTGCGGCCCATCGCATACGCCATCTGCGGCAAGGCGCAGAAGAAGCTGGTGGACCCGAACCTCGCCACGGCCCTGGCCTTCATGGAAGAGCACCTCTCGCGCAACGCGTGGTTCGCGGGCGATGCGATCAGCATCGCCGACTTCCAGATGAGCTTCGCGGTGGAGGCCGCGCTCTCGCGCACCAGCGGTGCGGGCGAATTCACCGCCGTGCACGCCTGGCGCGACCGCGTCAACGCGCGGCCCGCCTACCAGCGCGCGATCGCGCAGGGCGGGCCGGTGGTGATGGGCGCCTGAACCGGCGCTTCCCCCCTTTCGTCAGAGGATCGGCACGCCGCCGGTCACCGCCACCGTGGCGCCCGAGATGAAGCTGGCCTGGTCGGAGGCCAGCATCACATAGGCCGGCGCCACCTCGGCGGGCTGGCCCGGGCGCTGCAGCGGCACCTGCTTGCCGAATTCGCGTGCGCGCTCGATCGGCAGGGTGGAGGGGATCAGCGGCGTCCAGACCGGCCCCGGCGCCACGCAGTTCACGCGGATGCCCTGGTCGGCCAGCAGTTGCGCGAGTCCGCCCGTGAAGTTCTGCAGCGCGCCCTTCGTGGAGGCGTAGGCCAGCAGCGTCTTGTTGGGCTTGTCGGCATTCACCGAGACGGTGTTGATGATGGCGCTGCCCGCGGGCATGTGCCGCGCCGCGGCCTTGCTGAGGAAGAACGTGGCATAGACGTTGGTGCGGAAGGTGCGGTCGAATTCCTCGGCCGAGATCTCGTCGATGCGCTCGTGCGACATCTGGTAGGCCGCGTTGTTGACCAGGATGTCGATGCCGCCCAGCTCCTTCACCGCGCGCTCGATGATGGCGTTGCAGTGGGCTTCCTCGCGGATGTCGCCCGGCACGCCGACGGCGCGGCGGCCTTCCGCCTCGACGATGCCGAGGGTCTTGCGCGCATCGCCCTCCTCCTCGGGCAGGTAGGCAATGAGCACGTCGGCCCCCTCGCGCGCGAAGGCCAGCGCCACGGCGCGGCCGATGCCGCTGTCGCCGCCCGTGATGACGGCGCGGCGCCCCTGCAGCTTGCCGGAGCCCCGGTACGAATCCGCCCCGTAGTCGGGCTGCGGATGCATGTCGGTTTCGGCACCGGGGGGCTTCAGCGGCTGCTGCTCGGTGAACGGGGGCCGGGGGCCGGCGGTGCGGGGATCCTGGGGCATGGTTTCTCCTGGTGGACGATGGACGGTCGAGCCGGCCGCCGGAGGCGGGGGCCACGTCCTGCAGTGTCGAAAACCGGAACCCGCCGAGCTTGTAGGAGAAACCGCCCCCACGCCTGTCGGCCCGCCCACCGTCTTGCCGTTCAAGTGCTCGCCGCGGGCCCGCCGGAAGCGGCCGGGGCTTTCGCCGCGGTGCCGCACGCGTGGCAGAACCGCGCGAAGGCGCTCTTGCGGGTGCTGCAGGCGCCGCAGCGGTCGAAGAGGCCGATGCCGCAGTGCGGGCAGAAGTCGATGGCCGTGTTCTTCAGGTCCACCGGGCGCTCGCAGCCGGGGCACACGCCCTTGTCGAGCCGGGCCAGGGCCACGTCGTAGCTCAGTTCTTCGCGGCGCTGGGCATCGGGCAGGGCCTCGGCCTGGCGCTGGCGCTCCAGGTAGCGGTTGAGCGCGAGGATGGCGTAGCGCCCCACCAGCACGGTGACCACGATGCCGACGATGGAGCGCACGTAGCCGCCGTAGCTCGGCAGGTAGGGCACGAGTTCGACGAAGAACGCGAACAGCGCGAAGAAGATGAAGCCCCAGACGAACGGCCACCAGGTGCTCTTGCGCTTCTTCGCGAACAGCCAGCCGGCCACCACGAGCAGCGGCAGCGTGAGCGCGAGGCGGTAGAGGAACACGCGCATCTCGACCTTGCGCTGCGCCGCGCGCATCGATTCGTAGCCGGCGGCTTCGAGCTGGCCAAGGCGCTGGCGCGCGGCCGCGGCCGCCTGCCGGGCGTCGAGCGCGGCCTGCTGCTGGGCCTCCACCGCCTGCTGCGTCTGGCGCTCGCGCACCTTCAGCGCGTCGAGCGCCTGGGTGCGCTGCACCACCTCGGGGTTGTGTTCGGCCTGCTGCGTGGCGCTGCGCGTGGCGATCCAGTGGTTGAAGCTCTCGTTCGCGGCCTGGCTCTCGCTGCGCGCCTTGCTGCGCTGCAGCTGGGCCTGCTCCAGCGCGGCCTGCGCCTGCTCCTCGGCCGTGCCGGCCGCGCGCACCTCGGCGCGCAGGGCCTCGGCCGCCGGGCGGTCGAGGAAGTCGTCGAGCTGCAGCGGCGCTTCCACCCGGGGCAGGTCGCCCACCAGCGTGCCGCCCAGGCCGATGAGGAAGCTCGCGAACACCAGCGACACGAGCCACAGCCCGCGGCGGAACCACTTCTCGGACAGGCGCAGGGATTTGGCCATCACAGACTCCTTTCGTTATTGCTACATTTTTAATAGCAAACTATTCAATGGATACGGCGGCATGAAGCCACTTCGATCCCAAACCACCGATCATCGGCCGTTCACCGGCCCGCGTCCAGCGCCAGCGTGGCGGGCGCCGCGCCCAGGCCCGCGCGGGGCATCCACGCCAGCACCGAGTCCACGGTGACCGTGGCGATGCGGTCGGCAAAGCGGTCGCGGTCCGGATGGTCGTCGAAGGCCACGTTCGCCGCCGTGACGCGCCCGCCCAGCCGCGTGAGCGGGCCGATGCGCAGCACGGCGGGCTCGTAGCCCTTGAAGCGCAGCCACGCCTGCGCCTGGCTGCGCGTGCGCACGGTGGCGGGCTCCATGGCCAGCGCCAGCGTCTCCAGCGCCCATTGGTTGGACTGCTGGTAGCGCGTGCCCCAGGCATAGCTGACCATGCTGTAGGCGCGCTGGTGCAGCGCCACGGTGCGGGAGCGGTCGGCCAGCACGTCGGCCAGCCGCGCCTGCACCTCGGGCGCGGGCACGAGCCACACGGCCTCGTAGCGCCACAGGTCGTCCATGAAGAACTCGCCCAGGCCCTGCAGGTAGAGGCTGCCCACGGCCGTGCCGCATTCGTTGAGCTTGTGCGCCACGCGCCAGGGGCCCTCGGGCGTGCGGTAGGCCCAGCCCAGGTGTGAGTAATGCACGCCGTATTTCGACAGGTCCTGCCCGGCCCGCGCGAGCAGCACGACGCGCGCGCCGCTGCGCCGGTGCTCCGCCTCCAGGGCGCGCGCCGTGCGCTCGGCCAGCGCCATGCCGCGCTCGATGCCCTGGGGCGTGGGCCGCCGGGCCTCGCAGGAGCGCCCCGCATGGGCGGTGCCGGCCGCCAGCGCCGCGGCCCAGGCCAGGGCGCACAGGGCGAAGCGCCACGGGGTTGTCCATCGATCGGACACGGTGGCCGCCCTCACAGCCGCTCGTTGTGCAGCAGCGAGCGGCCCAGGGCGTTGGGCACGAAGGCCAGCGCCTCGCCCGCCGCCGAGAGGACCACGCCCGTGCCGATCACGCTGCAGGTGACCACCGTGCCCACGCCCACCGCCACGCCCGAGGCGGCGCGGCCCGCCACCTCGACGCTGGTACGGGCGCCGTCGGAAGCGCGCTCCAGCACGTAGACCGTGCCCACGGCCGAGGCCTCCACCGCGCGCACGGTGAGCACCGCGCCGGCCACCGACAGCGCCGCGGGCAGCGCGACGACCGCCCCGGCCGCCGTGGATGCCACCGATGCAGTGCCCACGACCGAGGCCACCGGCAGCATGGACAGCGCCACCGAGGCGTCGCTCTGCGCCCGCGCCGGCAGGGCCGCCGCCATGGCGGCGCCGGCGAGGGCCAGACCCGCCACCCACCGGTGGAGCGACCGCGGGGGCCGGAAAGGGGGGGCCGGGGGCTCGGGGCTGCGGTACGGAACGAGCGGCATGGGGATCTCCTGGAAAAGCTAAGGGTTGGGGTGGCGGTGCGGGGCATCGCTCAGTTCGCAGCGCGGTCCCCGCGCCCTGCGGCGGCCGGGGCGTCCTGCGCGGCGGGCAGGGGGGCTGCGGGGGCCGCCTGCATCGCTTCGCGGCGGCCCTGCAGGCGGGCTTCGGCGAGGTCGGCCTCGTGGCGGTCGCGCAGCATCTTGGCGAGCGTGAACGCGGTGGTGATGAGGTAGAGCCAGCTCACGCCCAGGAAGGCCTTGTAGGTGGGCGAGATCTCCATGTCCGCGAGGCCCCAGCCGGTGAGGCCCACGGCCACGCCGAAGCCGCCCCAGACGACCAGCTTGAAGAGCGGCGTGTCGCCCGCGCCGCGGCGCGCGGCGGCCTGGTTGTCGCGCACGAACTTGGCGAGCATGAACACGGCCGAGAGGCAGAACACGTAGCCCATCACCATGAAGATCTGCTCCAGCCGCTCTCCCGGCAGCCAGGCCAGCCCCACCGCGCAGCAGAACGCGGCGATGCCGAACGACACCCAGACCTGCAGTTGCCAGGCGGAGGTATCGCGCTGGACCAGCGGGGTGGAAGAAGGCGACGGGGAAGCGGAGTGGCGTGACATGGAATCGGAGGCCTGCGGCCCGGGGTGGAACATGGGCGGCATCATGGCCAGCGCCCCGGCCCGCGGCACCGCGCGGAGCGACGCAGTGGCCACGGCTCGGACGACCGGTATCGATTGGCGATACTTTTCTGCGCCCGCCGGGCCGCAAGCGCTGCAAGGAAGGCACCGCGCCGCCACGGGCCGCCGGCAGCGCCTGCCAGCGCCCCGCCCGCCCGGCCCCGTGGCGGGCCGTTGCGCCCGGGCACCGGGCCACACGCTACAAATTCAATAGCAAACACATCAATGGATACGGCGGCATGGAGCCATTCCGATGCAGAAACCGGGGCGAGGCAGGCCTGCGGGGCCCGGGCGGGCCGGGCCAGCCCGGGCGCTGCGGTCTGGGCAGGCGCGGCGCCATCGGTTAGGCTGCGGTCCTTACTTTTGGACACTACCGAGGAGCCCCCCCATGCCAGCCCTGCACATCGCCCGCGCCGCGAGCGCCTTCCTGCTGTGCGGTCTCGGGCTCGCGGCGCCCTCCCTGGCGGGGGTCATCGCCGGCACCGGCGCCACGCCCTCGCGCAGCCAGCTCGGCGCCACCGATGCGGCGTCGCTGCAGCCCGCCACGGGCCAGACGGGCCACGTGCTGCTGGTGCCCTACTTCACCGCGCAGCAGGGGCAGATGACGGTGCTGCACTTCGTGAACACCGACCTCTCCAACGGCAAGGCCATCAAGCTGCGCATCCGCGGCGCGGCCAACGGCGACAGCCTGCTGACCATGACGCTGCTGCTGTCGGCCGGCGACATGTGGACCGGCGCGATCACTGCGGGGGCCGACGGACGCGCGCAGCTCGTCACCGCGGACAACTCCTGCTCCTCGCCCCGGCTCGCCTCCGGCACGCCGCAGCCCTTCGCCACCGACCGCCTGAGCCCCTCGTGGACGGTGCAGGAACGTGCCGGCCACACGCGCGAGGGCACCATCGAGGCCATCGTGGCGGCCGACATTCCTTCGGCCGCCGTGTACGGCGCCACCAGCCAGGACCGTTCGGCGCTCTACACGGCGATCCGCCAGATCAATGACCTGGCCCCGTGCACCGCCTCGGCCATCGACGCGGCGCTGCTGGAAGACACGAGCGACGAGGCCACCGCCGCCGCCCGCGGCTTCGCCACGCCCTCCGGCGGCGTGGGCGGCACCTGGTACGTGATCGACGTGCCCGCGGCCACCACGTTCTCCTCGCCCATGACGACGCTGCAGGCCTTCACCGCGGCCGGCCAGCCCGCGCGCGGCAACTACGTGCTCTTCCCCCCCACCGACCAGGCCATCGCCCAGCCCGAGCGCTACACGGCCGACCCGCTGCTGGTCTCGGGCGGCTACGCCACGCGCCAGAAGGACATCGACGGCGCCACCAACCTGCCGACCACCGCCGCGGTGATCCAGGCCCGGGCCTACGACCTGCCCGACCTGTCCACGCCCTACCACCTGCCCGCCTCGGAACCGAACGCGCGCCGCACGGCGGCCGAACTCTCGGAAGTGTTCGCCGCGCGCGAGCTGCGCAACCAATATTCGACCGAGACCTCCATCTCCGCGCAGACCGACTGGGTGGTGGGCATGCCCACCAAGCGCTACAGCGTGGCCCTGGACTACTCCACCGGGGTGCGCACGTACTCCGTGGTGCCGCCGGCCGGCACGGGCGACCAGTTCTTCCACACCGACAACACGCTGGTCTCCGGCGGCAAGGTGTGCAGCAACAACGCCGGCTGGTCGTTCCTGGTGGCGTCGCGCGATGCCACGGTGTCCACCAGCGGCGCGGCCATTCCCACGGCGCTGCCGCTGGTGCCGCTGCTGTGCGGCGCGGTGTCGGTGGCGGCCTTCGGCGGCAGCTCGCCGCTGTCGGCCTCGGTGGCGCTGTCGCCGCTGCGCAGCGGGCTCGTCTCCGGCTGGGCCACGCTGCAGATCAACGACATCCCGGGCCTGCCCGTGATCGGCGCCGCGTTCACCAAGCTGGTCAACCCCAGCGCCACGCCGGGCGTGGCCGGCCACTACGGCCTCCTGTACCCGCACATGATCCGCCAGCCCTGAGCAGGCGGGAGCGCGCGGCGCCGCCGCCCCGCGCCCGGCCGGGCCGGCGCGCGCGCCTCAGACCGCGATCGGCAGCTCGGTGGTGGACAGCACGTTGCGCAGCACCATGAACGACCGCACCTGCCGCACGCCCGGCAGGTACAGCAGCTGCTCGGCATGCAGGCGGTTGAAGCTGTCGCTGTCGCGCGTGCGCACGAGCATGAAGTAGTCGAACTCGCCCGTCACGACGTGGCACTCCATGCAGCCGGAGATCTTCGCGGCCGCCTTCTCGAATTCCGCGAACGACTCGGGGGTGGAGCGGTCCAGCACCACGCCGATCATCACCAGCATGCCCGCGCCCACGGCGCGCGGGTTGAGCAGCGCCACCACCCCGTCGATCAGCCCCAGGCGCCGCAGCCGCTCCACGCGGCGCAGGCAGGCGGGCGCGCTCAGGTGGACCCGGGCCGCCAGCGCCACGTTGGAGACCGAGGCATCGCGCTGCAGGGCCCGCAGGATGGCCCGGTCGGTGCGGTCGAGCCCGCTGGCGGCATCGGCCACCGGGGCATCGGCCACCGGCTTGCTTAATTTAGTTGCGCACATCGCCTGTTTCCTGCAATGAAAGTTGGGTGGATTGCCATTGCTTCTGGCCCGAAGCGTTTCTTCTCTGGCATTTTCGCAACCCTGTTGCGCGGCCATTTTCCTACCATTGCAGTCAGCGCTGCCGCACGGTGCAGGCAGCTTTCCCTTCGGTTTCCCCTTGCCAGGAATGCTTTCCATGAACTTGCAGAAATTCCCGCGCCACGCCCTCACCTTCGGCCCCACGCCCATCCAGCCGCTGCCGCGCCTGTCCGCGCACCTGGGCGGCAAGGTGCACCTGTATGCCAAGCGCGAGGACTGCAACTCGGGCCTGGCCTTCGGCGGCAACAAGACCCGCAAGCTCGAATACCTGATCCCCGAGGCGCTCGAAGGCGGCTACGACACGCTGGTGTCGATCGGCGGCATCCAGTCCAACCAGACGCGCCAGGTGGCCGCCGTGGCCGCGCACCTGGGCCTCAAGTGCGTGCTGGTGCAGGAGAACTGGGTGAACTACTCCGATGCGGTGTACGACCGCGTGGGCAACATCGAGATGAGCCGCATCATGGGCGCCGACGTGCGGCTGGACGCCGCGGGCTTCGACATCGGCATCCGCCCGAGCTGGGAGCAGGCCATGGAGGACGTGCGCCGCGCGGGCGGCAAGCCGTTCCCGATCCCGGCGGGCTGCTCCGAGCATCCGCGCGGCGGCCTGGGCTTCGTGGGCTTCGCCGAGGAAGTGCGCCAGCAGGAGGCCGAGCTGGGCTTCCAGTTCGACTACATCGTCGTGTGCTCGGTCACGGGCAGCACGCAGGCCGGCATGGTGGTGGGCTTCGCGGCCGACGGCCGGGCGGACCGCGTGATCGGCATCGACGCCTCGGCCAAGCCCGAGCAGACGCGCGCGCAGATCCTGCGCATCGCCCAGAACACCGCGCAACTGGTCGAGCTGGGCCGCGACATCACCGACGCCGACATCGTGCTCGACACGCGCTACGGCGGCCCCGAATACGGCCTGCCCAACGAGGGCACGCTCGAAGCCATCCGCCTGTGCGCGCGCCAGGAGGCGATGCTCACCGACCCGGTGTACGAGGGCAAGTCGATGCACGGAATGATCGACATGGTGAAAAACGGCGAATTCCCCGAGGGCTCGCGCGTGCTCTACGCGCACCTGGGCGGCGTGCCGGCGCTCAACGCCTACAGCTTCCTCTTCCGCAACGGCTGAAGCCCGGCGCGCCGGCCGCATCGTTTCCCCGACGCAAGGACCCCGAAATGACGAAGTACCTGCTGCCCTCCCGGCGCACCGGCGTCGCATTCCTCCTGGCCGTCGCGGCATCGGGCCCGTGGTCCGCGGCGTGCGCCGAAGGCTACCCCTCCCGGCCGATCCAGCTCGTCGTTCCCTTCCCCGCCGGCGGGGCCGTGGACATCGTGGGGCGGCTGATCGGCAAACCCCTGGGCGACCACCTGGGCCAGCCGGTGGTGGTCGAGAACAAGGCCGGCGCCGGCACCATCGTCGGGGCCGCCTTCGTCGCCAATGCGCCGGCCGACGGCTACACGCTGCTGATCAGCTCGGGCTCCACGTTCACCGGCAACCCCGCGCTCAACCCCAGGCTGCCGTACGACCCTGTCCGGAGCTACGAGCCCATCGGCCTGGTGGCGCGGGTCCCGCTGGTCCTGCTGGCCCACCGCGATGTGCCGGCCGGCAGCCTGGCGGAGGTGATTGCCGCGGTGAAGCGCGCGCCCGACAAGTTCTCCTACGGCTCCTTCGGCAACGGCACCACGGGCCACTTCGCAGGCGAATTGCTGTGGGCCGCCACGGGCATCCGGCCGATGCACGTGCCCTACCGGGGCAGCGCGCCAGCGATGGCGGACCTCATGGGCGGGCAGATTCCCTTCACCATCGACACGGTGGCGGCGGCGCTGCCGCAGTTGAAGGCGGGCAAGATCAAGGCGATCGCGGTCATGGGAGCCACGCGCGCCACGCAGTTGCCCGATGTGCCCACGGTGGCGGAAAGCGGTTTTCCGGGATTCGCCGCCGACTCCTGGCTGGCCGTCGTCGCTCCGCGCGGGCTGCCGCCCGATGCCAGGGGCAGGCTGCAAAAGGCCGTGGGCGAGGTGGTGGCGGCGCCAGCGGTCCGCAGCAGGCTCATCGCCAGCGGACTGGAGCCCGCCTACGAACCCGCGGACGCGGTGATGGCGCGCATCGAGGACGAACTGCCGCGCATGCGCGCCATCGCGCAACGCGCCAACATCCGCCCGGAGTGAGCCGCCGGCCTGGTGGCCGGCAGCGGCGAGGACGGCGGGGGCCGCAGGGCCCCGGATGGACCGGCCGCATGCCCGGATCCGCATCGGATATGCCGCATGCCGCCTGATCCATTGAATAGTTTGCTACACAAACGATAGCAATCAACTGCCGGCGCGTGCCGGCGGACGCTCAGGCCCGCAGCCAGGCCTGCATGTGCGGGTAGGGCTGCGCGCCCTGCGCCTCGGCCTGCGCGGGTTGCAGCGCGAGGCCCGCCGCGGCCAGCCCGGCGGCGCCCAGGTACACGCCCATCTCGAACGTGAAACGCAGGCTCTGCGATTGCCCGTGGTAGCCCCCGTCGTGGAACAGCACGGCGGAATCCAGCCCCAGGTGGCGCATGGCGGCCCAGGCCCAGGCCGTGGCCTCGGTCTCCCCGCCGTGCTCGACGGAGGGCAGCGCTTCCAGCGCGCCGTCCACCTGGGCGCGCAGCGCGGCAGGGACCACGGCCAGGTGCCCCGCCTCGTGCAGCAGGTCGCCCGGCCAGCGCAGGCGGGCCATGTCCATGCAGAGCCCGCCATGCTCGATGCGCACCCCGGGCAGGAAGCAGCCCTCGGGCAGTTCGGCCTCGCGCACCGGCAGGCCGATGCCGCGCAGGAAGTCCACGATGCGGCGCGCCAGCGCCGCGTTCTCCGCGTCCAGGTTCACCTCGGCTTCCATCGCATTCCTCTCGTCGTTGCTGGGGTTTCAGGGGGCCGGCTGCAGCAGCTGCGCCACGCGCTCGCGCAGCGCCTCGGGCTGCACGGCCCGGGCGGGCAGCGGCGCGCCCACGTGCAGCCCCACGCGGTTGAAGAGCCCGCGGCGGAAGGGCCGCGCCATGGCCGCGCCGTCCACGCGGCTGAAGAACGATCCCCACAGGTTGGTGAGCGCCATGGGCACGACCGGGGGCTCGACCCCTTCGGCGCGGGCGCGCTCCAGGATCTTCATGATGCCGCCCTTGAAGGGCTGCAGCGTGCCGTCGCGCGTGATGCCGCCCTCGGGGAAGATGGCCAGCAGGTCGCCGCCGCGCAGCACCTGCGCGGCGCGCTCGAAGGCGGCCTCGTAGATGGCCGGGTTCTCCTTCTGCGGCGCGATGGGGATCGCCTTGGCGAGGCGGAACAGCCAGCCCAGCACCGGCACGCGGAAGATGCGGTGGTCCATCACGAAGTAGATGGGCCGCGGGCTCGCGGCCATGAGCAGCACGGCATCGACGAAGCTCACGTGGTTGCAGGCCAGCAGCGCCGCGCCCTGCGTGGGGATGTGCGCATCGCCCTGCACCCGGAAGCGGTACACCAGCCGCGAGAGCACCCAGGCCACGAAGCGCAGCAGGTATTCGGGCACGATGAGGAAGATGTAGCCCGCCACGATGGCGTTGGCGATGCCGGTGAAGAGGAACACCTGCGGAATGCTGAACTTCGCCGCCAGCAGCGCGCCCGCGATGACCGAGCTGGCGATCATGAACAGCGCGTTCAGGATGTTGTTGGCCGCGATGATGCGCGCGCGGTGCGTGGGCTGGCTGCGCATCTGGATCAGCGCGTACATGGGCACGCTGTAGAGGCCCGCGAACAGCGAGAGCAGCAGCAGGTCGGCCATCACGCGCCAGTGCGCGGGCTGGGCGATGAAGGCCGCGATGCCCATGGCCGGCGCGGGCGGCAGGCCGCGCGACGCGAAGTACAGGTCGATGGCGAACACGCTCATGCCGATGGCGCCCAGCGGCACCAGGCCGATCTCCACGTGCCGGCGCGAGAGCACCTCGCACAGCAGCGAGCCGATGCCGATGCCCACCGAGAACACCACGAGCAGCAGCGAGGCCACGCGCTCGTCGCCGTGCAGCACGTCCTTGGCGAAGCTCGGGAACTGCGACAGGAACACCGCGCCGAAGAACCACATCCAGCTGATGCCCAGCAGCGAGCGGAACACCACCACGTTGCCGTGCGCGAGCTTCAGGTTGCGCCAGGTCTCGGAGAACGGGTTCCAGTTGATGACGAGGCCCGGGTCGGTGGCCGGCGCGCTCGGGATGAACTGCGCGACGGCCCGGCCCGCAAGCGCGATGGCGACGCACGCCGCCGCCACCCAGGCATGGCCCACGCCGGGCAGCGCCACCAGCAGGCCGCCGGCCACCTGGCCGAGCAGGATGGCCACGAAGGTGCCCATCTCCACCATGCCGTTGCCGCCCGTCAGCTCGCGCTCGGAGAGCACCTGCGGCATGTAGGCGAACTTCACCGGCCCGAACAGCGTGGAGTGCAGGCCCATGAGGAAGGTGCAGGCCAGCAGCACCACCGGGCTGGCCGCCAGGAAGCCCCAGGCGGCCACCAGCATGATGGCCACCTCCAGGTTCTTCACGAAGCGGATCATCCGCGTCTTGTCGATCTTGTCGGTGAGCTGGCCCGAGGTGGCCGAGAACAGCAGGAACGGCAGGATGAAGAGCGCCCCGATCACGAGGCCCGCCATCGAGGGCGGCATCCACGACACGCTGAGCTGGTAGGTCACCATCACCGTGAAGGCGAACTTGAAGAGGTTGTCGTTCGCGGCGCCGGCGAATTGCGTCCAGAAGAACGGCGCGAACCGCCGCTGGCGCAGCAGCGCGAACTGGTTGGGGTGCTCGCCATGGCCACCCGGAGGTGCCGCCATGTCGGTCGCCGCGATGCGGACTGGGCTCTCGCTCATGCCGTGCTCCTGGGGGTGTATCGAATCATTTCGCCTCCGCGCTGGGCGGCATTGTGCCTTCGCGGCGGCCCCGCCAGGGCGTGCCGCGCTCGCACCGCGCGAAGTACCGCCGGTGCCCGAGCGCCGACAGCACCGGCCATGCGGCCATCGCCGCCGCGAGGTGCTTGAGGCTGTGGCCCGAGACGCACTGCGACGTGGCCGCGAACACCGCCGCGTCGCCGGCCTCCAGCAGCTTGGCGAGCGCATACCAGCCGACCACCGCGGCCAGCGAAAAGCCCAGTCGCCCCGGCAGCGGCGCGCGGCCTGCGCCTCGGTCACGCGCCGCATCGGCGGCCAGCGCCAGCAGGAGCAGCATGCCGCCGCCCTGCACCAGCCCCCAAGGCCACAGGTTGCCCGTGATGCCCCAGCTGCGCAGCGCCGCCCACCCGCCCGCCAGCACCGCCACCGCCGTGAGGGCTGCGGCCCGCGCGCCGATGCGCTCGTCCACCGCGAGCGCCAGCATGCCGGCGAAGGCCACGAGCATGCCCGCACGGTCGGCCAGCAGCGTGATGCCGTGGGGCTGCCAGTGGTAGAGCGCCGAGCCCGCCGCCGTGAGCAGCAGCCCCGTGAAGAACACGCCCGCCGCGCCGGCCGTGGCCCCGCGCAGCGCCCCCTCGCGCAGCCGCGCCGCGAGGCGCGCCAGGCCCGCGATGCCCAGCACCGCGAACGGAAGGTTGGTGAGCACGTCCATGGCGTGGGGCAGGCCCCAGAGCGTGCGCTGGTCCGCATAGGCATGGGCCTGCGCACCGGCCGCGACGAACGGGCCGGCCAGCGCCACGGCCAGGCAGGCCAGCAGCGCGGCGCAGAGCGCGCCTTCGCGGCGCGAAAGCCGCAGCGGGGCGGCGGAAGGGGCGTTGGAGGAACGGTGCATGGAAGAAAAAAGGGCGTGGATGGAAGTGCCGGCAGTCTGGCGCACTGCCCCACGGAGGCATCGATTTTCGCAACCCACAGCTCGAACCGATTCCCGGAGTATCCATAATCGATACCCATGAGCACCACTGCCGACCTCGTCGCCGCCCTGAAGAAGGAACTCAAGGCCGCGCACATGACCTACGCCGACCTCGCCCAGGCGCTGGGCATGGCCGAATCCAGCGTCAAGCGCATGCTGGCCAAGGGCGACATGCCGCTGTCGCGCATCGATGCGATCTGCCGCGCGCTGCGGCTGGATTTTGCCGACCTGGCGCGGCGCGTGGCCGACAGCCAGCCGCTGCTAGACCAGCTCACCCTGGAGCAGGAGCGCGCGGTGGTGGCCGACAAGAAGCTGCTGCTCATGGCCATCTGCGTGCTGAGCCAGTGGACGCTGGAGCAGATCCTGGGCACCTACCGGCTCTCGGAGGCGGAGGGCGTGAAGTACCTCGCGCAGCTCGACCGCATCGGCATCATCGAGCTGCGCCCCCTCAACCGCTACCGGCTCAAGCTGGGCAAGACCTTCCGCTGGCGCCCGCACGGCCCGGTGATGCACTACTTCCGCGACCATGCGCTGCTCGACTACTTCGCGGGCAGCTTCGACGGCCCCGGCGAGGGCGTGCTGATGGTGCACGGGGCCATCAGCCGCAGCCTGGCGCCGGCCTTCCAGGAGCGCATCCAGCGCGTGGCGCACGATTTCGCGCAGCAGCACCTGGCCGACCAGCGCCTGCCCGAAGGCGAGCGCGAGGGCTACACCGTGCTGCTGGCGATGCGCAGCTGGGAGTTCGAGGTGTTCACCGCGATGCGCCGCTGAAGGGGGCGGACCGGCCGCCCCATGCCGCGTCAGCGCCGGAAGTTCTGGCGCAGCGCGCTGCAGATGCAGGCCGCCAGCTCTTCCTGCTGCTCGATGCCGAACTGGACGGACCGGTCGAAGTTGCGCGCCCAGGTGATGCGCCGCAGCGATGGATCCACCAGCCGTATCGATGCGCGGATGCGGCCCTCGTCGATGCGCACGCTGCCTTCGACACGGTGGTGCGCGCAGCGCGCGGCCGCGCCGGCCGGTGCGGGCGACGGCCCCGAGGGCATGAGCACGGCGCCGAACGACTTGAAGAGCTGCTCCAGCAGCTCTTCGTACAGGCCGTCCGCGAAGGCCTGCCCGTCCATGCGCTCGGCGATGTAGTGGATGGGCTGCACCACCAGCAGATGGTCGGAGCCCGCGCCCCCGGCGGCGTCGCGGCGGCGCCGGAGCACGGGCATGTAGGTGCCGACGGGGATATGGATCTCGATGTCCTGGGGCGGCTCATGGGCCGCGTAGTAGGCCTCCAGCCGCTGCCGCAGGCGCCCCACCTGCACCCGCACGATGGGGTCCTCCGCCGGCAGGAACACCGCGGGCTCGCGGTCGAACACCTCGATGCCGATGGCGTATTCGCTGGTGTTGCGGCTGTCGCCGGCGATGGCCTGCGCCACGAGAAAGCGCAGCAGCCTCTGCATCCGGTGCGCTTTGGTGAAGCACTCGCTCCGCATGATCGCATCGCACGCGGAGCGGACATCGTCTTCTTTGATTTCCTCGGTTCCGTCTTTCAAAGTCATTCCCTCATTCATGTGTTCGCTTGTTATGTGAGGGAGCCCGGCAGGCGGCGCCACCGCCTGCCGGGCTCCCGCGAAAAGCTTCGCACGAATCGCGGGAGAACGGAGGTGGGCACATCGGCCCGCGGGGCTGGCGTTGATACGTGGCGTGCAACGGCCGGAGCCGGGGAAGGCACGCACCGCCCCGTGGCCCCTGGGCCGCGCGGCTACGGTAACGCTGCGGCAGGCTTAACCGTAACGATACCTTCCCATGCCGCAGCCCCGGAAATAAGATGCCCTCCAGCTCGCGACACCACCACCGCGGCATACAACAGAACATTGGAGGGGTCCATGTCAGATTCGCTTCCCGCGGATGTCATCCAGGCCATCGCGATATCGAACGCGAAGTCCATCGGAGAGCAGCCGGCCATCCTGGCGAACCTCGCGCTGGCGCAGCAGATCTTCAACCAGAACATGCAGCAGCAGATCGCGCTGAGCCAGCAGCAGGCGATGAACCAGGTGCAGATGGCCGCCACGGCCAAGAGCGTCGCCATGATCGACAACTGCAAGAACCAGGGCGCGATCGATCAGATGGTCAAGGACATCGAGAAGCTGATCCGCGACATGGACCTGATCCAGATGCAGAACCGGTCTTCCGGCAGCGGCTGAAGCCCGCCGCCGGCCCCGCAGCCCGCGCCCCCCATTCCACGCATGCCCTTCGCGCCGCCCTTGCCGGTCGGCGCGGAACCATCCTCCCCATTCCGGGGCGGCGGTAGGCAAGCCGCCATTTCACTTCAACAAACTGACCAACGAGGAGAAGAACCATGGCTTTGAACGAAGAAGTAGTGAGCGCCGTCGCCATCGGCAACCTGAAGGCGATTTCGGAACAGCCCGCGATGCTGTCCAACCTGGCCTACTCGAACACGGTGGCCAACACCAACCTGTCGCAGCAGAACGCGGTGGCGAACCAGCAGGCGATGAACGAGCTGGGCATCTCCATCGTTGCCAAGGCGTCCAACACGGTGAGCAACCTGGGCCCTCTGGAAGCCCGCTCCGCGGTGGACATCCTGACCAATAACGAGCTGGCGCAGACCATCGCCGACATGAAGGCCACCCTGCAGGCCTTCAAGGGCTGATCAACCGGCTCCACGGGGCCTGAAACGGAGGGCAGAACATGCTTGACGAACAAGTGGTGAGCGCGGTCGCGATCGGCAATCTGAAAGCGATTTCGGAACAGCCGGCCATGCTGTCCAACCTCGCTTATTCCAACGTGGTGGCGACCAGCAACCTCGGGCAGCAGAACGCGGTGGCCAACCAGCGCGCGGTCGGCGAACTCGGATTGCCGCTGGTGGCCAAGGCGACCAACACCATCAGCAACGTCGGCCCGCTGGAGGCCCGCGCTGCGGTGGATGTCCTGACGAACGACGAACTCGCGCAGACCATCGCCGACCTCAAGAGCGTGCTGGACGCATTTGCGGGGCCGTCCGGCGCAAGGCTGCCGAAGGATCTTCTGAAGGAGATCCGGGCGCTGGTCGACGTGGGCCTCAAGGTGGAGGCGGGGGTCCTGACCGTGCCCCCATCGGTCGACACGATCTTCATCCCCGGCAACATCGCCAAGGAAGACGTGCAGATCCTGATCGAGAACCGCGGCCTGATCCTCAAGGTCAGGCGCAAGTAAGCACCCACGGGTGATCGCGGGGCGGCCACCGGGCTGCCCCGCCTCTTTGCGAGGGAGGAAACATGGGAAGCATCGAAATCAAGGTGGCGGACGCAGCGCAGCAGGGCCTGCCCGGCGAGGTCACCGAAGCCGTCGCGCTGACCGGCGTGGCCACGGCGCAGCAGCCGGCGAACCTGTCCAACCTGGCGTATGCCAACCAGGTGAGCAGCACCAACCTGAGCGCCCAGAACCAGGTCGCCCGGCAGGACGCCATGAACCGGCTCCACCACTCCATCCTGGCGAATGCCGTCAACCAGGTGCAGGACCTGCAACCGGCCACGGCGCGGTCCGCCGTGGCGGCATTCAGCGGCAACGAAACGGCCCAGGCGCTCGCCGACCTGCGGGCCGCCATCGACGCCTTTCCCAGCCACTGAAGGCACAACCCGAGGAGCAACGGCATGGAACAGAACCCCGCCACCCTGGCCCCCATGGAGCAGCACAACCGCCTGCTCATGGCCCAGATCGACGGCCGGCTGCGCAGCGGCTTCGACGCCGCGCTGCAAAGCAGCGACTACTACGTGATCCGCAACAAGGCCACGGGCGTGCTCTCGGTGCTGGCATCGTCCACCATCCAGGACGACCACGACGTCGTCCAAGGGCCCGCGCCGTTTGCGCAGTGCATCGAGTTCGTCAATTCCTCCGTGGTCACGCGGATGGCCGAATCCGATGGCTGGACGCCGGCCCCCGCAGCCGCGCCGGCCGCGCAGGAAGCCGCCACCCAGGAAGGCACGCGATGAGCCAGCCCGAATCCATCCAGGAACTGGGCAAGGCCGCCGAGGACATCGCCGCGTCGATGACCAAGGTGGCCACGAACATCGCCCTGCTGGGCGTGGAAGGCAATGCCGACGAGCAGATGCGCATCATCACCGAGGAGAACAACAAGGTGCTGGACCGCATCCGCAAGCTCTACCACCTGCCGCCCACGTCGGGGAACTGACATGGCGGCCACCGGCTCGATCGTCGATGCGCCGCTCGCCGCCGCGGACGCGCTGAACGCCGTGGCGCTTCCGCGCGCAGAGACGTCCTACACGCTGATGGTGCAGGTGTTGCAGAGCGAGCAGCCTTCCCCGCTGATCTTCGGATCGCTGGCCCTGAGCGCCAGTGCGATCACCCAGAGCCTGGCGCTCTACGAAGCCACCATGGCCCGCGGCCGCGGCGGCTGACGCGAAGCCTGCTCTGCTTGCCATGGCACGCACCGATCCCCCATGGCGCCCGCTGCCGGAACAGGTCGTGGTCGTGGCCTTTCCCACCGCGTGCCGGCAGGCCGCCTGGCCCGGCGCGGCGGGCGCCCCGGCGAGCTTCTTCATCGTGCAGGCGACCACTGGCGAGATCGAGCTGCCGCAAACCGACTTCGGCTGGCTGCAGCTCTCGGCGCCCGAACCCATCGCGCCGGGCTGGAGCCGCGTCGGCTACCAGGCCGGCGACAACACCCTGGACGCGCGCCGCGTACCGGTGCCCGTGCTGGTGCGCCAGCAGCGGTACGCCGTGGAATTCCTGCAGCAGGCGGGCCTGCTGGTGCAGACCGAGATGGTGCGCGTGTTGAATTCGCCGCTGAACATCGACTGCCTGATGGCGGTGATGTTCATCGCGAGCCTCATCAAGAAGATCCCGGTCCCGCCCATCAAGGTGCTCGTCACGGTGCTGGCCGTGCTGGCGCTCATCGCGCTGGGCATGGCCGTATCGCTGCTGCGCCACGGCTTCGCGCGGGTGCCGGAGCCGCTGCCGCTGTCCACCGACACGAACGGCGTGCCCATCGAGGTCGTGCCCGGGGTGTCCGTGCAGCAGGGCCTGCCGCTCGCGCAGGTTCCGGCGGAGGACCAGACCATCCTGCTGCAGACGGTCAAGGAAATCTATTGGCTGCTCAGGCAGGTCGCGTGACGCGGACGGCGGCGAGCCGCATTTGCATTCGCTGTTTTTTCAACCCCGGAGAAAGAGAGAGACCCATGCCCATCACCACGCAGGACATGCTCCAGAACGCCAGCGGCTACACCGCGATATTGCCGCTGAGCTACATGGTGCCGACCTTCTACCCGACCCCGCCCGGCACGGTGCACCCGTCGAGCGGAGCCCCCCTCATCCGCCTGGACGACCCCGACCTGCAGGCCCGCGCCCAGCGCCTGGTGAACGTGCTCTACTGGACCGCCGCCACCTACCAGAACCAGGAGGGCATGTCGGACAGCCGGACGCTGAAGGTGTTCATCGCCCCGGAGTTCTATTTCCGCAAGGCCTCCCGGCAGGAGACCGACCAGGCCCGCTTCCTGCGCGACACCACCTTCGGGTCCTACCCCGAACACGCGCGCTACGCGCTGAGCGAGGTGTTGTACGCCGCGACCCAGAACTCGCCGCTGTTCCGCGACTGGGTCATCGTCGCGGGCACGGTCTGCTCGGTGCTGCCCATGCAGGACCCGCACCGGCTGAACCTGCTCAACACCGCCATCATGCTGCGCGGATCGCGCGCGCGGCCCGACGAGAGCGTGCCCTACATCCTGATGGAGAAGCACTACATCTCCCACATCGACGGCCCGCCGGAGGACTGGCACGCCAACCTCGATCCCTCCACCACCTACAGCTTCCAGCTCAATCCCGACCAGCACCTCGACAACCTCATCTACTGGGACCGGATGTCGGTCGGGCTGGAGGTGTGCCTGGACCATGCCAAGCAGGTGGTGGTGAACGCCATGAACACCCTCGGCCAGACCCTGGGGCCGCAGGCCAACGCGCTCGACCTGCAACTGGTCACGTCCTGCGGCATGGCCATCGTCCAGCAGGCGGTGGCCGTGGGCGACGGCTCGCTCATCTTCCTGACCGACGGAATGTCGCACCTGCAGCGCCTGCAGGAGCCGATCTTCGAGATCGGCCGGTTCAACGCCGCCACCCACACGACGACGCTGATCGACCGAAGCACCTTCCAGTTCGCCGAACTGCCGGTGCACGACGACTACCGCGTGGACTACCTGCAGGGCCTCTACAGCAAGAAGGGCCTGCGCCAGGGCGTGTGGGCCGCCAAGTCCCCCCTGCCGCTGCACACCTCCAACCCCTGAGGGCGGGCGGCACTGCGCGGGCCGCAGCCCGCGCAGCCATCGGTCACAGCATTTCGCTGTGCACGTGCACCACGCGGCCGATGAGCCGGGCGGCGGGCTCGGTGAGCTGCTTGCGCGGAAACCGCGGCGCGTTCTCCGCCGCCAGCCACCAGGCGCCGCTGTCGCGCACCACGCGGCGCACCAGGCAGGCACCTTCGTAATCGACCACGAACACCTGGCCATCGGCCGGGGCGGGCTCGCGCGTGTCCACCGTGACCACGTCGCCGGCATGGAGCGACGGCTGCATGCTGTCGTCGCCGAGCGCCACGGCGATCAGGTCGCGCGCCCGCAGGCTGCGGCGCGCCAGCCAGTCATGGGTGAGCGCGATGGCGGGCATGCCGCCTTCACCCGCATCGGTGCCCTGGCGGAGTGCCGCCGCGCCGGCGGCCCGGCCCGCGTCGGCCCGCCACCGCAGGCTCTGCTGCGGCCGCACGGCGAGCACCAGCACGGCTTCGTCCCCGGCGTCGGCCCCTGCGGGCGGCGCCGCGGCGGCCTCGTAGAGCCCCTCGGCCTCGCCCACGCGCGGCAGCGGATGCCCCGGGGACTGGAACCAGTAGCGCATGCCGCGCAGGCCCTCGATCGCCCGCACGGTCTTGTCGGACACCGCGCGCGACCCGGACAGCATCTGCCGCACGAAAGCCCCGTCGCGGTAGCCCAGCACCCGCCCGAAGGCGGTGACGTTGCCCTCGGTGAGATGGCCCACCGCCTGCTCCAGGCGCTGGCGCCGGTAGAGTTGCAACGCGGTTTCGTCCATGGGGGCGGAAAGTAGCACGCGCTACGGTTGCTTTTGCTACTTTCCGAAAATAGAATCCAGAGCAATTGCTACTTTCCGCGCTGCGGGCCATGACCCTGGACCAATACCTCCAACTGCACGATGCGCTGAGCGTGCGCGAACTGCGGATGCGCATGGCGCAGCACGGCTCCCCCATCAAGAGCGATGCGCAGATCCGGCAATGGCAGCACCGCTACGCCCAGCGCATCCCATCGCCCATCAACTGCGTGGCCATCGAGCAGGCCACGGGCGGCCGCGTCACGCGCCAGGACCTGCGGCCCCACGACTGGGCGTCGATCTGGCCGGAGCTGGGCACGCTCCGCTGAAGCCCGGGCAGGGGCCTATAGTGCAGCGCCATGCCCCAGCCCCACCCACCCTCCGGCGGCACCGCGACGCCGGCCGCCATCCCCGTGCCGCCCGGTACCGTCATCGCCTCGCTGCTCCCCGGGGCGGATTTCTCCGATGCCTATGCCATCCCCGATCCGCGCCCGCACGAGAGCGCGCTGCAGACCTGGCTGACCCTGGTGGCGGACACGCCGGGCTGGATCGAGGGCCTCATGGGCCTGCGCAACCGCCTCGTGCGGCTGGCCGGCCTGCGCGACCTGGGCCCGCTGCGCGGCAACGCCGCGCAGTGGCTGCGCGCACCGCACACCTGCCGGGTGGGCGACCGTGTGGGGATCTTCGAGGTGCGCCACCTGTCGCCGAACGAAGTGGTGATGGGCCAGGACGACCGCCACCTCGACGTGAACGTCTCGCTGCTGCGCAGCGGGCCGGCAGCGCCCGGCAGCGCAGGCGGCACCCTCTCGCTCGGCACCGTCGTGCATGTGCACAACGCGCTGGGGCACGCGTACATGGCCGCGGTGGTGCCCTTTCACCGGCGCATCGTGCGCACCCTGATGGTCCGTGCCAGCCGCCTGCCGCCGGAGGGCAGCGGCGGCCGCTGACGGAGGGCGCTCCGCCCGCGAAACACCTGCTCACACAGCTTCGCGTGCCGGCGACACGGCCTTGACGAAAGGCCCCGAGGATGCAGCCATGGCCCGTGGATACGCCGCCCGCCCTGTGCAGGCGGCCCGCCCCGGCCCCTTCTTCACCGCCGTCACAAGGAGATATCCATGACCACTCCCCGCAAGGCCCTCTCCCTCACCGCTGCCTCGCTCGCGCTGGCCTCGGTCATGGGCACCGTGACCACCTCGGCGCATGCGGCCACCAGTGCCACGGTGATCGTGCAGTCCGGCCCCCAATATGCGCCGCCCCCACCGATGGTGGTCCAGCGCTATTCCGCGCCACCCCCGCCGCGCTACGAACGCGTGCCCCCGCCGCGCCGCGGCATGGTCTGGGAACAGGGCCACTGGGAGTGGCAGGGCCGCCGCCACGTGTGGGTGCCGGGCCACTGGCTGCGCGCGCGGCCGGGCTATGCGTACACCCAGCCCGGCTGGGTGCAGCAGGACGGTCGCTGGGAAATGCGCCGCGGCCGCTGGGACCGCGACGGCGACGGCGTGCCGGACCGCCACGACCGCCGCCCCGACAACCCCTACCGCCAATGAACAGGCGCGCAGGCCCGGCTGCGCGGCCTGCAGGCCACATAACCTTATAGGCACAAAGCATGAAGCCTTGACCACAATGGCGCATTCACGGCCCGTGACCGCGGCTGCCCGAGCGGCAGTCCGGCGCGGGCCTTTCCCAAGGACCTTCCCATGCGCCGCCACTTCCCCTCCTTTTCCTGGCTCCCTGCCGCAGCGCTCGCCGCCGCGGCCTGGACCGCCACCCTCGCCACCCCCGCCGTGGCGGCCGACACCGGTGCCGCCGCCGACTGGCCGCGCCAGCCGGTCACGCTCATCATGGGGTTTCCCGCCGGCTCGGGCGTGGACGTCGTGGCGCGCGCGGTGCAGGAGCCGCTCAGCCAGAAGCTGGGCCAGCCGGTCATCATCGACTACAAGTCCGGCGCGGCAGGCAACATCGCCAGCGAGTTCGTGGCACGCGCCAAACCCGACGGCTACACCCTCGTCTTCGGCACGGCGGCCACGCACGGCAGCAACGCCGCGCTCTACAAGAAGCTGCCCTTCGATGTGGAAGCGGATTTCGCGCCCGTGGGCACGCTGATCGACGTGTCGAACGTGCTCACCGTCAACCCCAACGTGATCGACGCGAAGACGCTGCAGGAATTCGTCGACATCGTGAAGGCGAACCCCGGCAGGTACAACTACGCCTCCACCGGCAACGGCGCGGGCACGCACATGGCGTTCGCCGAATTCAACGCGCGCCTGGGGCTGAACATGGTCCACGTGCCCTACAAGGGCGGCCCCGAGGCCATCACCTCCGTGGTGCGCGGCGAGACCTGCTGCATCATGAACCAGGTGCAGACCGTGCTGCCGCACTACAAGGCCGGCAAGGTGCGGCTGCTGGGCATCACCACGGCCAAGCCCGTGGCGGCCGTGAAGGAAGTGCCCACGATCGCATCGAGCGGCCTGCCCGGCACCAGGGGCTTCGACAGCTCGATCTGGTTCGGCATCTTCGCGCCCAAGGTCACCGATGCGGCCATCGTGCACAAGCTGAACACCGCGCTGCGCGAGGTGCTGGAGCAGCCCGACGTGCGCCAGCGCTTCGAATCGCAGGGCAACACGGTGCGCATCGAGACGCCCGAGCAGTTCGGCCAGACGGTGCACAAGGACCGGGCCAAATGGGCGCAGGTGGTGAAGGACGCGAAAATCAGCATCGATTAGTTGGAGGCAACCCCCTGAGCGGCTTTGCCGCTCCCCCCTTCTCTCGCGGCGCTGTGCGCCGCGGGAAGGGGGCACCCCCTGCGGCCTGGCGGAGCCAGTTCCGCGGGGGTTGCTGGCCTTGGGCCTCGCCAGTTTCATACGCCGTGAGCACAGCGCCTGCCCTTGCATCCATGGCACCTCTTACTGCACCGATTTCTTCATGGCACTCTCTTTCCCTCTGGGCGCAGCCGGGCTGGCCGCCCTCGAACAACGGCTGCAGCACGATCTGCTGACCCTCAACTGGCGGGCGAAACCGTGGGTGCCGCAGCGCCTGCACGATGGCCGGCCGGTCGTCGACGTGCTGGTCGTCGGCGCCGGGCAGGCAGGGCTCGCCGCCAGCATGGCGCTCGCGCAGCAGGGCATCGCCGCGGTGCTGCTGGACCGCGCGCCGGCCGACCACGAAGGCCCCTGGGCCACCACCGCGCGCATGGAGACGCTGCGCTCGCCCAAGGAGCTGACGGGCCCCGCGCTGGGCGTGCCCTCCCTCACCTTCCGCGCGTGGTTCGAAGCCCAGTGGGGCGCCGATGCCTGGGTCGCGCTCGACAAGATCCCGCGCCTGCAGTGGATGGATTACCTGCGCTGGTATCGCCGCGTGACGCAGGCCGACGTGCGCAACGGCCACGCGGTGACCGCGCTGCGGCCGCGGGCCGATGGCCTGGTCGAGGTGGATGTGGCCGCAGGCGGCGCGGCCCCCGCCACCTGGTATGCGCGCCGCGTGGTGCTGGCCACCGGCCGCGACGGACTCGGCGGCCCGCAAATCCCCTCCTTCATGGAGGGCGTGCCGCGCACGCGCTGGGCGCATTCGTCCGACGTGCTCGACTACGCCACGCTGCGCGGCCTGCGCGTGGGCGTGATCGGCATGGGCTCCTCGGCCATGGACAGCGCCGGCACCGCGCTCGAAGCCGGCGCGGCCAGCGTGGACCTGATCGCGCGGCGCACCGAGCTGCCGCGCATCAACAAGTCCAAGGGCTCGGGCGTGCCGGGCCTCGTGCAAGGGCACTCCCTGCTGCCCGACGAGTGGAAATGGCGGCTGCGCCACTACATCGGCGCGCAGCAGGTGCCACCGCCGCACGGCAGCACGCTGCGCGTGTCGCGCCACCCGAACGCGTTCTTCCACTTCGGCTGCGCCGTGCAGCGCGTGCGCGACACACCGGGCGGCCTGCAGGTGGCCACCGCGCGCGGCACCTTCGCCTTCGACTTCCTGATCCTGTCCACGGGCTTCGCCATCGACTGGCAGCAGAAGCCCGAATTCGCCGCCATCGCGCCGCACGTTCGCACCTGGGGCGAGCGCTACACGCCGCCGCGCGGCGAGGAGGATGCGGAGTTGCGCGATTCGCCGGACCTCGGCCCGCTGTTCGAGTTCCAGGAGACGCCCCCCGGCGCCTGCCCGGGGCTGGACCGCATCCACTGCTTCTGCTATCCCGCCGCGCTCTCGCACGGCACCATCTCGGGCGACATCCCGGCCATCAGCGACGGCGCGCGGCGCCTGGCCGGCGGCCTGGCGGGCCTGCTGTACCGCGAGGACGTGGAGCACCACTTCGCAGCTTTGCAGGCCTATGCGGAGCCCGAACTGCTGGGCGACGAATGGACGCCCGCCGACACCGCGCAGCGCACCGTCGGCCCCTGAGGCCTGCAGCGGCCCCCCAACGGCCCATCCCGCCTTCCACCGGAGCTTTCCCGCCATGACCACCCCCACCCCTACACCCACCCCCGCGGCCGCACCAGCCAGCGACACCATCGACCAGGTTGCGGGGCTCGTGCCCGGCCGCTCCGCGCACACGGTGCGCCACCAGCGCGACAAGGTCGCCACGGCCACGCAGGCCTGCGAGGACGCGCTTTTCTCCGGCGTGCTGCCCGGCGCCTTCACGCCGGCCGAGCGGCTGGCCATCGCGCAGGACGTGGTGCGCGTGAGCGGGGTGCCGGCGCTGGCCGCGCACTACCGCGCACGCCTGGAGGCGGAGGGCCCGCCGGCCGCGCCGGCGCTGCGCGCCCTGGCGGACGACACCGGCGCCACGCCGGATACCGCCGGCATCGCCGGATTCGAGGGCGCCAGCGCGCGCCTGCAGGCAGCCGTGCGCTTCGCGCGCACGCTGGCACTGGAGCCCGCGCGCAGCGACCGCGATGCGCTGCTCGCACTTCCGCAGGCCGGCCTCTCCACGCCGGACGCGGTGCTCGTCGCCCAGCTCGTGGGCTTCGTGACCTACCAGTTGCGCGTGGCGGCCGGCGTGGCCGCGCTCGATGCCCTGCCCGCGCCGGACGCCGCGGCCCCTGCAAGCCCGGCCGCGCCGGAAGCGCCCTTCGTGCATCCCGCCAACCTTCCGCCGCCCGGCCAGCCCCTGCGGCTGGCGGGCTACACGAGCGAGACGCTGGACTGGAAGGCATGGCTGCCCGTGGTCGATCCGCAGCAGGCGACCGAAGAGCAGCAGGCCGTGCTCGACCTGAGCCACCCCAAGGCCCGCACGTCCGATTTCTACCTGCTGCTGGTGCACCAGCCGCGCGTGCTGTCGGAGCGCTCGCAGGCGTTCAACGCCATCATGTACGCGCCCGGCGGCCTGGCGCGCGCCGAACGCGAAGTGGCCAGCACGGTCGTCTCTCGCGTGAACGGCTGCGTGTACTGCGCCTCGGTGCACGCCCAGCGCTTCGAACAGCTCGCCAAGCGCAACGACGTGATGGCGCAGATCTTCGAAGACCCCGACACCGCCGGCACGAACGCACGCGAGCGCGCCATCGTGCAGGCCAGCGCCGCGCTCACGCGCGCGCCGGGCGCATTCGGCCCGCAGCACCTCGCGCCGCTGCGCGCGGCGGGCCTCTCCGATCTTGAAATCCTCGATGCGCTGCACGCGGCCGCACTCTTCGCCTGGGCCAACCGGCTCATGCTGAACCTGGGCGAAGCGGTGTACCCCGCGGCCGCCTGAGGGCAAAAAAATGCCAGGGCCCGTGCGGCGGGCCCTAGAATGGCCCCCGCAGGAGAGCGAGCGGTCCGTCCGCTCCACCGAAGGCGCAAACTCCCATACACGCTCAGGTCCCGTACTGCACCACCACACAGCCGTCTGGAGAGCCGCCACGCCACGTGGCGCACCGAAGGAGCAAACCCCGCGCGGCGGTCGCACGGGGTGAATCTCTCAGGTACCAAGGACAGGGGGAGCGGCAGCCAGGCCTTGCGGCCGCCGGCTGTTCGCTATTGCAAGACCATAGCCACCGGCACCGCTGACCTGGCCCCCCCGTTGCGGGCGGGCCATCGACGAGAACACCCTGCGCCTGGCGGCGCAGCGATCGCGCCGGGGCGTGCCTGCATGGAAAGGCTTGTGACACCATGCGCGTGACCATCCTCGGAGCTGGCCTGCTCGGCACCACCTCCGCTTATTTCCTCCAGCAACTCGGCCACGAAGTGACCGTCATCGACCGCCAGGCCGCGCCCGGCGCCGAGACCAGCTTCGCCAACGGCGGGCAGATCTCCGTGAGCCATGCCGAGCCGTGGGCCAATCCCGGCGCGCCCCTCAAGGTGCTGCAGTGGCTGGGCCGCGAAGACGCCCCGCTGCTGTTTCGCCTGCGGGCCGATCCGCGCCAGTGGCTCTGGGGGCTGTCCTTCCTGCGCGAATGCACGCCCGCGCGCACGCGCCACAACATCGCGCAGATCGTGCGCCTGGGCACCTACAGCCGCGACACGCTGCAGCAGCTGCGCCGCGACCTGGGGCTGGAGTACGCGCAGCGCACGCAGGGCATCCTGCACTTCTATACCAATGCCCGAGAGTTCGATGCCGCGCTCGCGCCGGCCGAGCAGATGCGCCAGCTCGGCTGCGAGCGCCGCGTGGTGAGCGCCGACGAGGCCGTGCGCCTGGAGCCCGCGCTGGCGCACATCCGCCCGCAGCTGGCCGGCGCCACCTACACCGCCGCCGACGAATCGGGCGATGCCCACGCGTTCACGCGCGCGCTGGCGCAGCGGGCAGCGCAGGCCGGCGTGCAGTTCCGCTTGGGCTGCCACATCACCGCGCTGCGCACGGCCGGCGGCCGGATCGACCATGTCGAGATGACCGACGAACAAGGCCGCTTCGAGCGCGTGCAGGGCGATGCCTACGTGCTGGCCATGGGCTCCTTCAGCGCGCTGCTGGCCGAGCCGCTGGGCCTGCGCCTGCCCATCTACCCGGCCAAGGGCTATTCGGTCACGCTGCCCGTGCGCGACCCGCTGGCGGCCTACGGGGCGAGCCTGACCGACGACGAATACAAGCTCGTTTTCTCGCGCTACACCGATGCCTCGCGCGACGTGCTGCGCATCGCCGGCACGGCCGAGCTGGGCGGCTGGACGCGCGACCTGAACCGCGTGCGCTGCGAGGCCATCGTGCGGCGCGTGGAGCAGCTCTTTCCGGGCGCGGGCGATACCTCGCAGGCGCAGTTCTGGACCGGCCTGCGCCCCGCCACGCCGAGCAACGTGCCGCTCATAGGCAAGACGAAGCTGCCCAACCTGTTCCTCAACACCGGGCACGGCACGCTCGGCTGGACGCATGCCTGCGGCTCCGGCCGCGCGATCGCGCACATCGTGAGCGGGATCGCGCCCGAGGTGGACTTCGCCTTCACGGGCATGCCGCGCGGCACCACCGCGGCGCCCGCACTGGCCTGATGTCCGGCACATTTGCTATTATTTAGATAGCAAACTATTCAATGGATCCGGCGGCATGGAGCATAAAAAGCTTCAAGCCGCCGCTTCCGGGGGCCCCGGCGGC
This sequence comes from Paracidovorax konjaci, assembly GCF_900112675.1. Taxonomy (GTDB): domain Bacteria; phylum Pseudomonadota; class Gammaproteobacteria; order Burkholderiales; family Burkholderiaceae_C; genus Paracidovorax; species Paracidovorax konjaci. The sequence continues at coordinate 83,006 of NZ_FOMQ01000016.1, forward strand.
CCTCAAGCCTCGCCGAACCCCTCGCAGGTGAACACCGTGAGCACGCCCGTGTAGCCGTAGAGATGGTGGTGGGCGATCTCGCCCCCCGCGAAGAAACCCACCAGCGGCACGTCGCCCAGCGCGTGGCGCACGATCTGCAGCTCGGCGCTCGGCCCTCCGAAATGCGGGCCGCCGCGGCCCGAGCAGCTCACGTAGATGGCGCCGACGATGGTGCGCTCGGGCATGCCGTCGGTGGCATGCGCCAGCGCCTGCATGAGCGCCGCGCGCTCGCCGCCGGCCACCGGCGGCGGCGCCACGGGCTCCTGCGCCTCGGGCGCGAGTTCCTCGCGGATCTCCGCGCAGATGCGCATCAGGTCGGCCCGCGCGGCGGCCACGTTGCGCTGGCAGAACGCGAGCCGCATGCCCTCTTCCACCTTGTCGGCGAGCGCCACCCCCTGCCGCATGGGATCGAGCCCCACCAGGTGGCGCACCCGCACGTCGGTGCCGAAGTGCCCCGTGCGACCCATCGGCTGCGCGCCGGCATCCACCAGCCCCGCGAGCGTCGCGCGCAGAGCCCGCAGCGCCGGCTGCGGATCGCCGTCGAGCGTCACGCCCAGCGTGCGCAGGAGCACGTCGAGCGCCGGCTCGCCATCGAGCTTCAGCACCACGTTGTCCTGCGCGCCGGTGATCTGCGCGAACGGCCCCACGGGCTGGCAGCCCTGCGTGACGCGGGACAGCAGCCCCACGCCGCGACCGAACGCCACACCCGAGAGCCCCCCGCCGAACACGCCGCGCGCCGCGCCCTGCCCCGCGATATTGCCGTTGCCGCCCACCGCGAACTGCACGCTGCGCGAGCGGCTCGCCGCAATGCCGCCGAAAAGGTAGCCCGACACCGTGCGGTCCGACATCTCCGCGATCAACTCCGCGAGGTCCGGGGTGTCGCCATCGACGTGCACCAGCGCGGTGTGCGGCACGAAGCCGCCCCCTCCGCCCGCCGCACCGCCGCGCGTGAGCGGGGCCACGCCGGAGAACACGCGGTACTGGTCCGCAGGCAGGTCCAGCAGCATCACCGAGAGCGCCGGCTCGTCGAAATACTCGGCGTTGTTGGCCGCCACGCCCACGCCCACGGTGCCGCTCCAGTCGGTGACCTCGGGCAGCTCGGCGGAGAGAAAGTCGAGCAGGCCCTCGGCCTCGTCCGCGTAGTGGTCGGTGATGTAGAGCAGGCCCAGCGTGGGCGCGTTGGCATAGTGCGGCAACGCCATCTGCGCGCGCAGCTGCGCCAGCACCAGCGCAGCGGCCATGCGCCATTGCGGATGGGTGGCGTGGCCGTTCGGAAAAAGCTTCATGGTCGGACGGGCTGGATAGCCGGGGAGCCGGAGGCCGCGGGGCGCCTCACTTGCGGTTTCGGGGGGCTGCGGCCGCGCGGCGCGCAGTGGCCGGCGCTGCCGTGCGCTTGCCGGCAGCGTCGGCCTCGGGCGCGGAAGCGCTGCCGGACGCAGGCCGCTTGGCGGTGGCCTTGGCTGCGGGCCGTGCGGCCGCCTTGCCGGCCGGCGCATCGCCGCCGTCGGCAGCCGCGGCGCCTGCCGAAGCCTTGCGGGCGGCCTTCTGCATGCCTTGCATCCCCTGCATGCCTTGCGCCGCGAGCTGCGTGGCGATGTCGGTCGCGGACTTGAGGGCCTCGGCGGCCAGGCCCTGCGTCGCATTCATCGCGGGCAGCTTGGAGGCATCGCTCATCGCATTGGCCGCGATCTGCTGGAACTGGCCCGTGAGCGCCGTCCACCACTGCATCGGATCGATCACGCCAGGCGCGGCGGGCGGTGGGGCATCCGCGGCGGGAGCGGCGGAGGGCGCCTCCGCAGGTGCGGGCGCGGGCGCCGGCGCAGGGGCCGCTGCGGCGGCCTCGGGGGCCGCGGCGGGGCGCGCTTTGGCGAACGGATCGGGCCGCGGCGCCTGCGGGGCTGCGGGCGACGCGGCGGCCGGGGCCTCGGCCGCGCGCGGTGTGAACGCGCTCGCCAGATCGCCCATCGCCACATTCATGCCCTGCAGCGTGGCCAGCGTCATCTTCTGCACCTCGAGCGCCTGCACGGTGGCGGTCAGCGCGCGGGAGTTCTGGTCCAGCCAGAACTGCACGGCCTTGAGTTCCTCGATGCGCTTTTCCAGCTCTTCCACGCTGATCGTGGGTGCGACCCAGCCCGAGAGCGAAGGCATCTGCGGCATGCCCGCGGACGCGCCCTTGGCGAGGTTCTGCAGGAAATCGAAGCCCGGCACGAAGCGGCCGAAGCCGAACGGGGACGTGTCTTGGGTGGGGTTGCTCTGGTTGCTGCTCATGGCCCTTGTTCCTTCGGTGCAGTGCACCATGGTGCGCCCTGTCGCGCCGGCGCTCTTGCCGCAAGCCGCCGCTCTGACCGCTGGCAGCCCACGCGCGGCGGCATGGTCGGTGGCCGCAGCTTAACGCGATTGGCGCGCGCATACCAACGCAGCCGCCCCGGCCGCCGCACGGCCTTTGCGCACCCGGGCGCCGCGTCACGGTGGGCGTGCCTCCGGCGGCGCAATGCCAGTATCCATGCCGCCTGCAGCGGCAAAAGCGCGCAGGGCCCGCGCCGCTGGCCGGCAAACCCCCTAGAATCCGCCGACCAGCCCGTCTGGGACTTTCATCACTTCAACACGAGAAAACCGACACCATGGCAACTGCAAAGAAAACCGCCGCCGCTCCGGCCAAGAAGGCTGCGCCTGCCAAGAAGGCCGCCCCCGCCAAGAAGGCTGCCGCTGCAGCCCCCAAGGCCAAGGCCGCTCCCGCTGCGCTCAAGCCCCTGAAGACCACCTTCACCAAGACGTCGCTGGTCGCCCACCTGGCCGAGCAGGCCGGTGTCGAGCCCAAGGCCGCCAAGGCCGTGATGGCAGCGCTGGAAGCGACGATCCTGGGCTCGGTGCACAAGAAGGGCTCCGGCGAATTCACGCTGCCCGGCCTGATGAAGATCGGCCTGCAGCAGGTGGCTGCCAAGAAGAAGCGCTTCGGCAAGGACCCGTTCACGGGCCAGGAACGCTGGTTCCCCGCCAAGCCCGCATCGGTCAAGATCAAGACCCGCGCGCTGAAGAAGCTCAAGGACGCCACGCTGTAACAAGCGCTGCGCTCCCGCAAAAAGCCGATGCCGACGCATCGGCTTTTTGCTTTGCGGACAACGGCGATCAGCTGCCCGGCTGCAGGTACAGCCGAGCCAGCCGCTCGCGCTCCGCAGGGCCGACGCCGAGCCGGTGTGCCAGATAGCGGTCCACGCCGCCGTGGTCGCTTTCCACCGCCTGCAGCGCCGCCTCGAGAAAATCCTCCTGCACGCGCCACAGCGCGTTGAGCACGTCGTCGGGCGCAGAGCCATGCAGTTGCGCAGGGCGCTGGTAGAGGCCATTGGTGAGCAGGTAGTCCTGCATCACCACATCGCGCGGCACGCCCAGCGCCAGCAGGATCATCGCGGCCGCAAAGCCCGTGCGGTCCTTGCCGGCGGTGCAATGGAACACGAGCGGCACATCGCTTTCCAGCAGGTGCGCGAACAGTGCCGCGAATTCCGGCGCATTGTTCGCCACGAACGCGCGGTAGGTGTCCCGCATCAGCTCGGCCGCGATGGCCGCCGTCATCTCGTGGCCCGACAGCGCCATCTCCTTTGCGCGCTGCACCACCGTGGGTTCGATCGACAGCGCGTGGTAGGCCACGCCGGGCAGTTCATAGGGCAGCGTGGCCCGCTCGTGCGCGCCGCGGAAATCCACCGCGCGCCGCAGCCCCAGCGCAGCGATGGCCCGCGCATCCTCGGCCGTGAGCCCGGCCAGGTGGTCGGAGCGGTAGATGCGCCGCCACCGCACGCGGCGCCCGTCCTGTCCCGCATAGCCACCCAGGTCGCGGAAATTGGTGGCGCCGGAGAGGTTCAGGGATCGGGTGTAGGTTGCGTCGTCCATGGCGGCCACTGTATGCGATGCACCCGCCCCCGGGGATCAACCCGGCGACTGCCAGCGGACGCCGTGCTCCAATCGGCGGCACACTGCCGTTGGCGCAACCCATCCCGACCATGTCCCACGAACTCCAAACCCTGGCCGAGCAGCTCCGGCAATTCGCCCAGGCACGCGCCTGGGAGCCGTTCCACTCGCCCAAGAACCTCGCGTCCGCGCTGATCGTCGAGGCGGCGGAGCTGCTGGAACACTTCCAGTGGCTGACCGAAGCACAGAGCGATGCGCTCCCGCCGGACAAGAAGGAAGCCGTGGGCAGCGAGATGGCCGACGTGCTGCTCTACCTCGTGCAGCTGGCGACGCGGCTCGACATCGACCTGATCGATGCGGCACAACGCAAGATGGCCGCCAACGAGCGCCGCTATCCCGTGGCGTTGGCCAGGGGCCACAGCCGCAAGTACGACGCGCTGGACGGCGACCTCCCGTCGGAGTGAAGACCCTGGGCACGTTTGCGGACGTGCTGCTTCGCTTGCCCCGACAGCTTGCGTAGGACCGCGCCGCACCCGCCGCAGGGTTTGTGCCATCGCAAGATGCACGGTCGGCAGAGGGCTCCAATGCACGCATGCCGAGCGACACACTTTCCTTCTTCCGGCCCGGCGCGCACGTCCGCCCCAGGGATGGCGACACGCGCATGCTGGTCACCCACGACAACGGCGATGGCAGCGTGATCTGCTTCTGGTTCTGCGAAACGCAGGACCGGCTTGTCTGGCGGCCTTTTGCATGCAGCGCGCTGCGCGCCTGCTCCACAGATGCGCGCTCCGCCGCGCCGCCGTCCTACGCGGGCCTTTCCGGGGCGCCGCGATAGTCGCGGCCACTGCCCTGTCGCGCGGCAGCGTCCCGACCGACCTCCGCCGTTGGAAAAGACGCCGTGCCCGTGGCCGGGACTTTCCCTCTATCGCCCGAAGGAGAGACAGCATGCCCACAGCCCCGACCGAACACCCGCTGCACGAAGTACCGGACGAGCTGCCTCGCCCGCCGGGCGACCTGCCGCCCGCGCCACCGCCGTCGCCCGCCCCGGCACCTGCGGGCATTCCCGCACCGCCGGCGTAGCCGCGCGCACCGCCCTTCTCTTGTCTTCCCTTCCATCGCTCACCGACGGTGGGCCCTTCCAGCGAGCAGAAAATGCATCCACGCTCTTCGTTGACGCGGGCAAGCGCCATCGCCCTCTTCCTGGCCCTGAACAGCGTTGCGGCGCACTCCCAACTGCCGCCCGGCGATGGGCCGACCTCCGTCACCGGCGGCGTGCTGGAGCCCACGCCGCTGCGTTTCGAGGAATCGCTGCTCGGCCAATTGCGTGTGCCGGCGGGGTTCAAGGTGTCGGTGTTCGCCAAGGATCTGCACAACGTGCGCTGGCTGGTCGTGGCGCCCAACGGCGACGTGTATGCCAGCCGCCGCGAACAGGGCGATGTCCTGTGGCTGCGCGACACCGATGGCGACGGCCGCGCGGACCAGCAGAAGGTGGTGCTGCAGAACGCGAAATACGCGCACGGCCTGGCCCTTCGCGACCAGCGGCTCTACCTCGTGACCGACAAGAAACTGCTCGTGGCCGACGTGCAGGGCGATGGCACGCTGTCCGCCCCGCGCATGCTGGCCGACGACCTGCCCGATGCCGGCCAGCACCCCAACCGCACCATCGCCTTCGGGCCCGACGGCTGGCTGTATCTCTCGGTGGGCTCCACCTGCAACAACTGCCGGGAGACCAACGGCGAATCGGCCACCCTGCTGCGCATACGCCCGGACGGAACGGGCCGCGAAGTGGTGGCGCAGGGACTGCGCAACACCATCGGCTTCGGCTGGCATCCCCGCACCGGCGTGCTCTACGGCTTCGACCACGGCTCCGACTTCCAGGGCGATGACGAGCCCCCGGAAGAGCTGAATGCCATCGCACCCAACAAGCACTACGGCTGGCCCTATTGCTGGGGCGATCGGCAGGTGACGAAATTCCAGGTCAACGAGCCGCCGAACACCACCAAAGCCGACTTCTGCCCCACGACGGAAGCACCGGTGCTGCAGTACACCGCGCACGCCGCGCCGATCGGCTTCACTTTCTACACGGGGGAGCAGTTTCCGCAGGCCTACCGTGGCGATGCCTTCGTCGCCTTCCGTGGATCGTGGAACCGTTCGCAGCCCAGCGGGTACAACGTGGTGCGGGTGCGTTTCAACCCCACGGGCCAGCCGATGGGCACGGAAGAGTTCGCGGCCGGCTGGCTCCTGCCCCGGCCGGGTGCCACCCTGTCGCAGCCCGGTCCGGCCCCTTCTGCGGCGGAGCGGGACAAGGCCAGCCGGCCCGCACAGTTCGGCCGGCTGGCCGGGCTCGCGCAGGCACGGGACGGATCGCTTCTGCTGGCCGAAGACCAGAACGGCGTGATCTACCGCATCAGCTACACCGGCCGCTGATCGGCCGCTGATTGCCGCCCCCAGCCCAGCCCGACTACCGCCATCCCACCCTGCAGGCCACCCACCATGACCCATCCCTTGCGCACCCGCGCCCCTCACTTCACCAGCGCCGCATGCGCTGTGGCCTTCTTCCTGCTCGGTGGCTGCGCGGCGCTGGAGAACTACGACATGCCTGCCGCGGGGGCCCCGCGTACCGACGCTTCGCATGGGCGCGGCACCGGCATGGCGCTTGAACGGCCAGACGGCCGTGTGGCCGCCGCTGACGTGGCGCTGAAGACGGCCTCCGGTGCTCCGGCAGGACGGGCATTGCTGCGGGAATTGCCGCAGGGTGGCGGCGTCGAGATCGCCATCGAGGTGCAGGACATGGCGCCCGGCGCGCACGGCTTCCATATCCATGCCCACGGTGCGTGCGCGCCCGGCCCGGATGCAGCCACCGGCAAGGTGGTCGACTTCGGTGCGGCCGGCGGCCACTTCGATCCGTACACGACCCGCAACCACGGCAGCCCAGGCCAGTCTCCGCAAGAAGCCCACGCGGGCGAAGCGCCCAACATCCAGGTGGGTGCCGACCGCAAAGGGACGCTGCGCTTCACGCATCCCCACATTACGCTGCAGCCCGGCAGCAAGACATCCGTGCTGGGCCGCACGCTCGTCGTCCACGACAAGGAGGACGACTACGCCAGCGACCCGGCAGGCAATTCCGGTGGCCGGTTGGCGTGCGGACTCATCGAGCCGGCAGCGCCCAGCATGGTGCAGGGCCGGGCCACGATCGAAGGCAGCAACGTCTACCCCGAGGGCATCGCCTTCGACGCGCGCACCGGCACCGCCTACGTCGGATCGAGCAGCGAGGGCCATATCTACCGCATCGCACCAGGCGCGCAGAAGGCCGAGCCGTTCCAGCTGGGCGGATCGCCCGGCCGCCAGGCCGCTTTCGGCATGAAGGTGGACGGCAACGGCCGCCTGTGGGTGGCGGGCGGTCCGGCCAACAGCGTCGCGGCGATCGACCTCCAGAGCGCCGCCACGGTGGCGGTCATCGAAGGGCCGAAGGACGGTCAGGCGTTTCTCAACGACATCGCGCTGACCCCGCAATACGCGTACGTGACCGACTCGTTCCGCCCCGTGCTCTGGCGCATTGCCATCGCGCCGGGTGCACCCATGTCGCTGGAGCCCTGGCTGGATATTCGCCAGACACCCATCCGCTACCAGCCGAACCAGATCAATCTGAACGGCATCGTGGCATCGCCCGACGGCCGCAGGCTCCTCGCGGTCCAGCTCGCGACGGGCCAGCTCTGGCGCATCGACACGGCGACGCGCGAGGTGAAGGAGGTCCGCCTGGACGGCGGCGACCTGCGCCACGGCGACGGCCTCGCACTCCTGGGCGCGAACGACCTGTATGTGGTGCGCAATGCCGACAACGAACTGGTGCGGGTGGAACTGGCAGCCGATGGGTCCAGCGGCCGCATCGTGCAGCGCCTGCGCGATCCGCGCCTCAAATACCCCACGACGGCAGCCGTACAGGACGGAGCGCTGCTGGTGGTCAACGGACAGCTGGACAAGCAGAAGAACCCACCCCCGCTGCTGCCCTTCGACGTGCTGCGCATTGCGCTTCCGCCTCGCTGAGGAAACCACGCTTGCCAGGGCGCCTGGCAACAAAAAAGCCCTCCGGCATTTCTGCTTGAGGGCTTTTGTTTTTTCGGCGTTACCGAAAAATGATTTGGTGGCCTGGGACGGAATCGAACCATCGACACGCGGATTTTCAATCCGCTGCTCTACCAACTGAGCTACCGGGCCTAAGCCTCGAATTATAGCCAGAAAAACTGCCGCCTTGAACAGCGGCGGCAATTTTTTCTACGCCTGGCTACTGGCTGCGCTTGCTGCGCCCCAGATCGACGCCGAGTTGGCGCAGCTTGCGGTAGAGGTGGGTGCGCTCCAGGCCCGTCTTTTCGGCGACGCGCGTCATGGAGCCGCCCTCCCGGGCCAGGTGGAATTCGAAGTAGGCTTTTTCGAAGCCGTCGCGCGCTTCGCGCAGCGGGCGGTCGAGATCGAAACCCTGGTGCGAGTTGGGACCGGTGGCCGCAACGGGCTGCGGCACGGCATGGGCGGGCTGGGGCGCCTGCCCCGACTCGGATGCCGAGGCTGTGGTTGCCGCCGGCAAGGCCTGGGTCGCCGCCGACGACGCAGCCGGGGCCGCGGGCGCCGGAGGGGCCGAAGTGCGCGCAAGCCCCTGCTCCACCGCTTTCAGCAGCTTCTGCAGGGTGATGGGCTTTTCCAGGAACGAGAACGCGCCGATGCGGGTGGCCTCGACCGCGGTGTCGATGGTGGCGTGGCCGCTCATCATGATGACCGGCATGGTGAGGGTGCCGGCCGTGGCCCATTCCTTGAGCAACGACACACCGTCGGTGTCGGGCATCCAGATATCGAGCAGGACCAGATCGTAGCCGTGGGCCGCCCGGGCGATCCGGGCCTGGGTGGCGTTCTCCGCCAGATCCACGCTGTGTCCTTCATCGTTCAGGATTTCGGACAACAGGTCGCGGATACCGAGTTCGTCGTCGACCACCAATATGTTTGCCATGGGTTCGGATGTGCTTCTTGCTGCGTGTAACTTGTTGTTAATAAACCACGAAGGTTTCAGGCGCGAATGATAGCGACACTTGCGCCCCCCGCACCACACCCTCCTCCACACGATTGGAAAGATCGATACGGGCCCCATGCTCGTCGGCAATTTTCTTCACCACGGCCAGACCCAGCCCGGTCCCGCGGGCCTTGGTGGTCACGTATGGCTCGAAGGCCCTCTGCAGGATGTGGGCCGGGAACCCGGTGCCGGCATCGCTCACGGTGAGCCGCACCCGGCGCGAGTTTTCGCTCCAGCGTGTCGCGATGCGCACGGGCGCGACGGAGACGCCCTGTTCGCGGGCACGCTGCTCGCTGGCGTCCTGCGCGTTCTGCAGCAGGTTGTGGATGACCTGGCGCAACTGCTGCGCGTCCCCAGCCACGGGAGGGCAGCGCGGATCGAGTTCGGACTCGACGGGAACCGTGGCATTTTCGGCTCCGTAGAGCTGCAGGATGTCCGCCACGAGCGCATTGAGGTCCAGGCGATGCAACTCGGCCGCGGGCAGGCGCGCATAGTCCCTGAACTCGTTGACCAGCCGCTTCATCGCATCGACCTGCTCGACGATGGTCTTGACCGATTTGGCCAAGATGGCCTCTTCCGTCGCCCCGAGCTTGCCGGTGAGCTTCATCTCGAGGCGCTCGGCCGACAGCTGGATCGGGGTGAGCGGGTTCTTGATCTCATGGGCGAGCCGGCGTGCGACTTCGCCCCAGGCCTGGGCGCGCTGGGCCGAAACGATTTCGGAAATGTCGTCGAACACCAGCAACCGGAGGGCATCCGGGAGTTCCGCGCCGCGGGCCACCAGGCTCGTGCCGTTGCCGATCGGGCCGGCGTGACCGGAGTGCCCGGCCCCCACCGCAGCCGCCGCATGCAGCTCGAACGGGTGCTGCCAATGGTCGAGCCCGTGCTGCTCCCGGTCGCCGAGGAATGCGTCGAAATGCGCCTGCACGGCCGAGGCGAATGCCGCCAGCCCCGGTACGTCGGCCAGAGGCCGCCCTTCGAAGGCGGCCATGGGCGCGCGCAGGATGCGCGTGGCGCCAGGGTTGGTGGAGCGGATGCGCCCCTGGGCGTCCATCACGATGACGCCTGCGGTGAGGTTGTCGAGAATGGTCTGCAGCCGGGCGCGGGCCGCATCGACCTCGCCCATGCTGCGCTCGACGGCGGAACGCGCGTCCGCCAACTGCTGCGTCATGACGGCGAAGGAGCGGGTGAGCCCGCCCAGCTCATCGCTGGTCTGCAATACGGCCTTGGGGCTCAGGTTGCCCGAAGCGACCTCCCGCACCCCCTCCGCGAGCACCAGCAGCGGGCGGGCCAGTTGCCGGCCCAGCAAAACCGCGAGCAAAACGGCTCCGAAAACTGCCAGGAACAGGCTGAGCGTGAGGGTGCCGATGTACATGCGCCGCAACCCGCCGCGCGCGAGTGCACGCTCCTGGTACTCGCGGTTTGCCTCCTGCACCGCCAGTGCGTTGGCGACCACCACCTGGGGCAGGCGGATGGTGGCCTGCAGGTAGCGCGGCTCGGCCAGCAGACCGACGCTGGCCGTACCGACCGCGACCAGCGTCTTCACGCGCGCGTTCTGCACGGCCTTGGGGTCGGTCACGTCGTCCAGGCCCTCGATCTGGAAGGCCGAGCGCTGCTGCCGTGCGTTGCGCAGCAGTTGGGGTGCCGGGCGTTCCGGGCTGAGATCGAACCGGGACTGCCCGACGCTCGCCACGGGTTGTCCGGCCCCATTGAAAAGCACGATATCCGTGGCACCCAGTTGGTCGCGGATGCGCTCGAGCACCAGTCCCGCCGCGGCGTCCGGCACCTGCGCGAGCTGGGTGCCCGCGGTGCGCGTCTGCGTCGCCATGTCGCTCGCCAGGGTGTCCAGGGTGGCCCGCGCCAGACTGACCCCGGCCGTGAGCGCCCCCTCGACCTTGACGTCGAACCAGCTTTCGATGGAGCGCGAAACGAATTGGTAGGACACCACGTAGATCAGCAGCCCCGGCACCAGCCCGACGACGGCGAAGATGCCCGCGAGCTTGACCAGCAGCCGGCTGCCGAACCGCCCCTTCCGCAGGCGCACCACGAGCCGGACGGCCACCCAGACCAGCACCGCGAAGAGCAGCAGCGCCACCAGCACGTTCAGGCCGAACAGCCACGCGTAGTTGCGCTCGTACAGCGCCCGGTTGTTGGTCGCCACCGTGAGCAGGAACAGCAGCACGAGGCCGATGGCGCTCATGATGGCGGCGGCCACGCCCAGCGCCCAGCGCGCGGCGCGCGCCTGCCGGGGGTTGCGTGTCGCCGCGGATTCCGTGCCGGAGGCCGACGGGGGCGAAGGGGACGTCATGGCTGGGGCTCGATGGGCAGGCGCTCGGTGCGCGAGAGGGACAGATCCCAGCCCGAACGCCCCATGGCACCGATCTGGAACGGGCGGGGCAACTGCGACATGTCGAGCCGGAAGCGCAGGTGCACCACGTGGGCCGCCTGCCGGTCGATGTCGTCCGCCTCCGCGATCTTCCAGCGGGCGATGCGCTGCATCGAGGCCAGCGCGTCCTCCAGCTCGTCATAGCTCTGGCCCAGCACCACGCCCAGGCCATTGGGGGAGAACGGCACGGCAGATTGGTTGAGGCGCCAGCGACGGGTGAGGGGCTGGTAGCTCAACCGCAGGTAGCGCACGGCCCGCGCCACGGACTTGTCGGACCAGTACCAGCGCTCTTTCAGCACATCCGCCTCGGCAATGAAATAGACGGAAATGCCTTTGAACAGCGCGTCCTCGGCCTGGTCGGGAAGATCGAACCGCAGCGACGCGGACAGATAGAGCCCGCTGTCCGAAGCCTCCAGGCGCAGGTCGGATATGTCTCCCCCGGTCTGCGCCGCCACGAGCGCCGGCCCGCAGAGCCACAGGCCCATGCAGAAAACCAGCGCGCGCCACCATGCCCGGCCGAGCGGCGGCACGGCCACCCGCATGCGCGGACGCCCTCGCGCCCGCCGTGCGGATTCAGAGAGGGCGCTTGCCCAGGAGTGCGTAGAAGAATCCGTCGTGATCACCAGAAGGATTCTCGCTGCCGCCGCCGCCATCGCCGGGATCTCCGGGCAGCAAATGTCCGGGAGACGGCAGCAAATGGGCGTCATTGTTGTTCGCAAGAAACGCCTGAACCTGTCCATCGCCTTCCGCTCGGAAGACGGAGCAGGTGCAGTACAGCAGCCGGCCGCCTGGTTTGAGCAACGGCCACAGAGTGGACAACAGCCGCGCCTGCTGTGCTGCCAGCTGGGCAATGTCCGTGGGGCGGCGCAGCCAGCGCACGTCCGGATGGCGGCGCACGATGCCGGACGCGGTGCAAGGGGCATCGAGGAGGATGGCATCGAATGGCTCGCCGCCGCTCGCGTTCTGCCACCAGTCCTGCGGGCGCCCCGCATCCGCCACCAGCACCTGGGCGCTCAGGCCCAGCCGCTGCAGCGTCTCGCCGATGCGGGCGCTGCGCACGGGATCGATTTCCAGAGCTGTTACACGGATCGGCGACGCGGCACCCGCTTGTTCGAGCAGATGGGCGGTTTTTCCTCCGGGCGCCGCGCAGGCGTCGAGCACCCGCAGCGACTGCGCCAGGTCGAGGCCGTCCAGCAGAAGCGGCGCAGCCCGCTGGGCGGCCAGATCCTGCACGGACACCCAGCCCTCCAGGAATCCCGGCAGGCGCTGTACGGGCTGAGGAGACTCCAGGACGAGCCCCACGTCGGACACCTGCTTTGCTACCAAATTAATAGCAGACAATTCAATGTTGTAGGCGGCACCGGTCACTTTTTGCCGATTGATGCGCAACGCCATCGGCGCATGGCCGTTGTTGGCCTGCAGGATCTGCGGCCAATGCTCCGGATGGTCCTGGCGGAGCCGGTCGATCCACCACGCCGGGTGGTTCCACCGGGCGACGGGGTCGGCGTCGGTGGCGGCAACCAGCGCATCCCGCTCCCGGAGGAAGCGCCGCAGGCACGCGTTCACGAAGGCCGCCTGGCCGCGCGTGGCCGCGTGGCGCTTGGCGGCTTCCACGGCCTGGTTGACAAGAGTGAACGGCTCATAGGGCGCGTGCCCGGATTGCCAGCCCAGCGCCAGGGCCGTGCACAGCAGGGCATCCACCCGCGGCTTGGGCCGGCGGGGTGCCAACTGGGCACGCAGGGCCTCGGCGCGGCCCAGTTGCCGCAGCGCCGTGAACAGCAGCGCCTGGACACCCGCGCGCAACGCGGGCTCCACCGCCGCCACGGCCGCGGTGCCCGACTGCCCGCTCCGCACGGCCATCAATGCATCCGCTACGGCATCGAGCTGCCGCCACAAGGGGATGGCCCCTGCGCCGGAGTCCGGTCGGGGGACGGCAGTGTGCGGGCGGGATGAGGGCATGGAGTAAGGCCGTATGACGGCAATGGTTGGAAAAAGAACCTGGGGCCGGAAAGCGCCGGCCGGACCATGGATCACAGCGCGCGTGCAGCGTGGAACCCGAAAAGCCAGGCCAGCAACCGGGCCGGGAACTGACCGATCGCACGGTTGTAGACAGCCACGGCATCGTTGAACTGCTCGGTGGCCAGTGCGCTCTGCGCCCACAGCTCCTGCCAGCGCTGCTCCCACAGCGCCAGGGCATCGTCGCCCGGAACAGAGGGCAACGCCGGCGGCGGGGCATCGGTGTCCGCGGGCTCCGCCGCCAGCGCCTCGCGTGGCGCGCGCACCGTTCGCACCATTGCCGTCCAGGCCGCGCGCAGCACTTCACGCCCGGCCGTCAGTGCGGCGGCGGTGCCGGCGTCCAGCGGTCGCGCGCGCGCGCCGGCCAGGCAGGCCCCGAACTGGACCGAAGCCGCCCACAGGGCCTTGCGGGCTTCGGACTGCTCTGCCGGGGACGGGCTCAGCGTCGCTTCGTACTCGCCCAACATGCTCGTCACGCGCACGAAATGCACATCCAAACCACCGAACGCCTGGACCGCGGCAGAACGCAGCCGGACCAGCCGGTTGTAGGCACCTACCGCCCAGAACAGCAGCACTGCCAGAGAAATCCAGGTCGTCAGCATCGCAATAGATGGCCGCAGCGCAAAGGCCGGCATGCAGGCGCCGTCCCCGGACTCCGGAAAGGCGCGAAAAAGAAAAGGAAAAGACGGGCGTGCCTTGTCCGAGCGGGCTGAAAAAACGCTCCCGGCCTGCCGAAGAGACAGAGCGGGAGCGTTGCAGCAGGCCGGAAGGCTCGCAAGCCGGGCCGGGATTACTCGGCCGAGCCGCCTTCCACAGCGGAGCCTTCGACTTCCGAGGCTTCCTCGGGCACCGTCGTCTCCATCTCGGCCGCTTCGGCGTCGGCGATGGCGCGGCGCTCTGCGTCGTCCATGGCTTCCTTCGCCTTGCGTGCCTGGTGGTAGGCCAGGCCCGTGCCCGCCGGGATCAGACGGCCCACGATCACGTTTTCCTTCAGGCCACGCAGCTCGTCGCGCTTGCCCATGATGGCAGCCTCGGTGAGCACGCGGGTCGTTTCCTGGAACGACGCAGCCGAAATGAACGAATCGGTGGACAGCGACGCCTTGGTGATCCCCAGCAGCACGTTCGTGTAGGTCGCGGGAATCTTGCCCTCGCCCTGCAGACGCTCATTGGTGTTGAGGATTTCCGAACGCTCGACCTGCTCGCCGGCGATGTAGCCGGATTCGCCCGACGATTCGACCACGACACGGCGCAGCATCTGGCGAACGATCACCTCGATGTGCTTGTCGTTGATCTTCACGCCCTGCAGGCGGTACACGTCCTGCACTTCATCGACGATGTAGCGCGACAGCTCCTCGATGCCCAGCAGACGCAGGATGTCCTGCGGGTCGGCGGGGCCGTCCACCACGGACTCGCCCTTGTTGACCACCTGGCCTTCGTGGACCAGCACGTTCTTTTCCTTGGGGATCAGTTCGTCCCAGACCTTGCCGTCCGGATCGGTGATCTGCAGGCGCACCTTGCCCTTGGTTTCCTTGCCGAAGGACACTGTGCCGGTGATTTCGGCCAGCATGCCCTTGTCCTTGGGCGAACGGGCTTCGAACAGTTCGGCCACACGGGGCAGACCGCCGGTGATGTCGCGGGTCTTCTGGCCTTCGACCGGAATACGCGCCAGCACTTCGCCCGGGCCCACGTCCTGTCCGTCGCGGACCTGGATCAGTGCGCCGACCTGGAAGCCGATGGTCACCGAGTGGTCGGTGCCGGGGATCTTCACTTCCTGGCCTTGCGCGTCGATCAGCTTGACCTGCGGACGCACGACCTTGGCGGAGCCGCGGCGCTTCGGATCGATCACGACCAGCGTGGACAGGCCCGTCACATCGTCCACCTGCTTGGCAACCGTGAGGCCTTCCTCGACGTTCTCGAACTTCACCTGGCCGGCGAATTCCGTGATGATCGGGCGCGTCAGCGGATCCCAGTTGGCCAGGATCGTGCCCGCCTTGACCTGCTGGTCGGCCTTCACGGTCAGCGTGGCGCCGTACGGCACCTTGTGGCGCTCGCGCTCGCGGCCATGTTCGTCCTGGATGATGACTTCACCCGAACGCGCAATGACGACCAGCTCGCCCTTGGTGTTGCTCACGTAGCGCATCGTGGCGTTGAAGCCGATCACGCCATTGGACTTGGCTTCCACGCTCGACGCGATGGCCGCACGCGATGCCGCACCACCGATGTGGAACGTCCGCATGGTCAGCTGCGTTCCCGGTTCACCGATGGACTGGGCAGCGATCACGCCCACGGCTTCGCCGAGGTTGATCAGGCCGCCACGGCCCAGGTCGCGGCCGTAGCACTTGGCGCACAGGCCATAGCGGGTCTCGCAGGTCAGCGCCGTACGCACCTTCACTTCGTCCACGCCTGCGGCTTCCAGCTCCTCGAGGGTGTCCTCGTCGAGCATCTGGCCGGCCGCGGTCAGCACGGCACGCGTTTCGGGGTGGAGGATCTCGTCGGCCGTGGTGCGGCCCAGCACGCGGTCACGCAGCGACTCGATCACTTCGCCGCCCTCGACGATGGCGCGCATCACCGATCCGTTGGACGTGCCGCAATCCTCTTCGGTCACGACCAGATCCTGCGTCACGTCCACCAGGCGGCGGGTGAGGTAACCCGAGTTGGCCGTCTTCAATGCCGTATCCGCCAGGCCCTTCCGGGCACCGTGGGTGGAAATGAAGTACTGCAACACGTTCAGGCCTTCACGGAAATTCGCCGTGATGGGGGTTTCGATGATCGAGCCGTCCGGCTTGGCCATCAGGCCCCGCATGCCGGCGAGCTGACGGATCTGCGCGGCAGAGCCGCGGGCACCGGAGTCGGCCATCATGTAGATGGAGTTGAACGACTCCTGGTCCACCTCGGCGCCATGGCGGTCCGTGGTCTTCTGCTTGGCCAGCTGGGCCATCATGACCTTGGACACTTCGTCCCCGGCTTTGCCCCAGATGTCCACCACCTTGTTGTAGCGCTCGCCAGCCGTCACCAGACCGGAGACGTACTGCTGTTCGATCTCCTTCACTTCCTTCTCGGCGCGCTCGATGATGCCGGCCTTCTGCGGAGGCACCAGCATGTCGTCGATGGCGATGGAAATGCCTGCGCGCGTTGCCAGGCGGAAGCCGTTCTGCAGCAGCTTGTCTGCGAACACCACGGTTTCCTTCAGGCCGCACTTGCGGAAGCTCACGTTGATGAGCTTGGAGATTTCCTTTTTCTTCAGCGCCTTGTTGATGTTGCTGAAGGGCAGGCCCTTGGGCAGGATCTCGGACAGCAGCGACCGACCCACGGTGGTTTCCACGAGCTTGGTTTCGGGCACGAAATCGCCCGTGACCTTGTCGCGTGCGTATTCGGTCAACCGCACGCTGATGCGCGAGGCCAGTTCCACCTCACCGGCGTCCAGCGCACGCAGCACTTCGCCCGTATCGGCAAACACCATGCCCTCGCCCTTGCCGTTGATCTTGTCGCGGGTGGCGTGGTAGAGGCCCAGCACCACGTCCTGGGACGGAACGATCGAAGGCTCGCCGGAAGCGGGGAACAGCACGTTGTTGGAGGCCAGCATCAGCGTGCGGGCTTCCATTTGCGCTTCCACCGACAGCGGGACGTGGACGGCCATCTGGTCACCGTCGAAGTCGGCGTTGAATGCCGCGCAAACGAGCGGGTGCAGTTGGATGGCCTTGCCTTCGATCAGGATCGGCTCGAATGCCTGGATGCCCAGGCGGTGCAGCGTCGGAGCGCGGTTCAGCATGACCGGGTGCTCCTTGATGACCTCTTCCAGGATGTCCCAGACCACCGGCGTACCGGATTCGACTTCCTTCTTCGCCGCCTTGATGGTCGTGGCGATGCCCATCTGCTCGAGGCGCGAGAAGATGAAAGGCTTGAAGAGTTCGAGCGCCATCAGCTTGGGCAGGCCGCACTGGTGCAGCTTGAGCGTCGGGCCCACGGTAATCACGGAACGACCGGAGTAGTCCACGCGCTTGCCCAGCAGGTTCTGACGGAAGCGGCCGGACTTGCCCTTGATCATGTCGGCCAGGGACTTCAGCGCCCGCTTGTTGGCGCCCGTCATGGCCTTGCCGCGGCGGCCGTTGTCCAGCAGCGAATCGACGGCTTCTTGCAGCATCCGCTTCTCGTTGCGCGCGATGATCTCGGGAGCCTTCAGCTCCAGCAGACGGCGCAGGCGCGAATTGCGGTTGATGACGCGGCGGTACAGGTCGTTCAGGTCGGAGGTCGCGAAGCGGCCGCCATCCAGCGGAACCAGCGGACGCAGGTCCGGCGGCAGCACGGGCAGCACATCGAGCACCATCCACTCGGGCTTGATGCCGGACTTCTTGAAGGCTTCCAGCACCTTCAGGCGCTTGGCGTTCTTCTTCACTTTGACCTCGGAGCCGGTCAGATCGCCGCGCAGCTTCTCGATCTCCAGATCGATGTCGATGCCTTCGAGCAGATCCTTGATGCCTTCCGCGCCCATCTTGGCAATGAACTCATCGCCGTATTCCTTGCGCTTCGCATCATGGTCGTCCTCGGACATGATGCCGAACTTCTTCAGCGGGGTCATCCCAGGATCGGTCACCACATACGCTTCGAAGTACAGCACGCGCTCGATATCGCGCAGCGTCATGTCGAGCACGAGGCCCAGGCGCGACGGCAGCGACTTCAGGAACCAGATGTGCGCACAGGGCGCAGCCAGATCGATGTGGCCCATGCGTTCGCGACGCACCTTGGTCTGGGTCACTTCGACGCCGCACTTCTCGCAGATCACGCCGCGGTGCTTCAGGCGCTTGTACTTGCCGCACAGGCACTCGTAGTCCTTGATCGGGCCAAAGATCTTGGCGCAGAACAGGCCGTCGCGCTCGGGCTTGAACGTGCGGTAGTTGATCGTCTCGGGCTTCTTCACCTCGCCGAAGGACCAGGAACGGATCTTCTCGGGCGACGCCATGCCGATGCGGATGGCATCGAAATGCTCGTCCGGCGTGAATTGCTTGAACAGGTCGAGTAGAGACTTCATAAACCCTATCTCCTAGTACTTAAGAACGTTCCAGTTCGATGTCCAGGCCCAGGGAACGGATTTCCTTGACCAGCACATTGAACGACTCGGGCATGCCTGCCTCGATGGCGTGTTCGCCCTTGACGATGGACTCGTACACCTTGGTACGGCCCTGCACGTCGTCGGACTTCACGGTGAGCATTTCCTGCAGCACATACGAAGCGCCATACGCCTCCAGCGCCCACACTTCCATTTCCCCGAAACGCTGGCCGCCGAACTGGGCCTTGCCGCCCAGCGGCTGCTGCGTGACGAGCGAGTAGGGACCCGTGGAGCGGGCATGCATCTTGTCGTCCACCAAGTGGTGCAGCTTCAGGTAATGCATGTAGCCGATGGTCGTCGGGCGCTCGAAGCGCTCGCCCGTACGGCCGTCGTACAGGTAGGCCTGCGTGCGGCTCGGCGTCAACCCCTTGCGTTCGGCGATCTGGTCCGGATAGGCCAGCTTCAGCATGTCCTTGATCTCGGCTTCCGATGCGCCGTCGAACACTGGCGTGGCGTACGGGACGCCATTGGTCAGGTTGCCTGCCATGGCCAGGACTTCGTCGTCGCTCAGCTGCGAGAGATCTTCCTTGCGTCCCCGCGAGTTGTAGACCTCTTCCAGGAACTTGCGGAATTCGGCCACCTTGGCCTGCTCGCGCAGCATGTCCCCGATGCGCTGGCCGATGCCCTTGCCCGCCCAGCCCAAGTGGACTTCCAGCACCTGGCCGATGTTCATGCGCGAAGGCACGCCCAGCGGGTTCAGCACGATGTCTGCAGGCGTTCCGTCAGCCATGTAGGGCATGTCTTCGACCGGAACGATCTTGGAGACCACACCCTTGTTGCCGTGGCGGCCGGCCATCTTATCGCCGGGCTGCAGGCGGCGCTTGACGGCCAAGTACACCTTGACCATCTTGAGCACGCCCGCAGGCAATTCGTCGCCCTGGGTGAGCTTCTTGCGCTTTTCTTCGAAAGCGAGATCGAAGCTGTGGCGCGTCTGCTCCAGCGAGTTCTTGATCGATTCGAGCTGCGCAGCCACTTCGTCCTCTGCAGGACGGATGTCGAACCAGTGGAACTTCTCGACGGATGCCAGATAGGCCTTGTCGATTTTCGTGCCCTTGGCAAGCTTCTGCGGGCCGCCATTCGCCACGCGGTTGTTCAGCAGCTTCTCGATACGGTCGAAGGCGTCGGCCTCGACGATGCGCAGCTGGTCGTTCAGGTCCAGGCGGAAGCGCTTGAGTTCATCGTCGATGATCTGCTGGGCACGCTTGTCGCGCTGGATGCCTTCGCGGGTGAACACCTGCACGTCGATCACCGTACCCGAAGATCCCTGATCAACGCGCAGCGACGTGTCCTTCACATCGGATGCCTTCTCACCGAAGATCGCACGCAGCAGCTTTTCTTCAGGCGTCAGCGTGGTCTCACCCTTCGGGGTGACCTTGCCCACCAGCGTGTCGCCGGGCTGAACTTCCGCACCCACGTAGATGATGCCGGACTCGTCCAGGCGGTTCAGTTGCTGTTCCGACAGATTCGGAATGTCTCGCGTGATTTCTTCGGCGCCCAGCTTCGTATCGCGGGCCATCACCACGAGTTCTTCGATATGGATCGAGGTGTAGCGGTCTTCCGCCACCACACGCTCGCTGATCAGGATCGAATCCTCGAAGTTGTAGCCGTTCCAGGGCATGAACGCGATCAGCATGTTCTGCCCGATGGCGATTTCGCCCAGATCGGTCGATGCACCGTCGGCGATCACGTCACCCTTGGCCAACACGTCGCCCTTCTTGACGATGGGACGCTGGTGGATGTTGGTGTTCTGGTTGGAGCGTTGGTACTTGATGAGGTTGTAGATGTCCACGCCGACTTCGCCGGCAACGGCTTCAGCGTCGTTGACCCGCACCACGATCCGGGTCGCGTCGACGTAATCCACGATCCCGCCACGATTGGCGGTCACCACGGTGCCGGAGTCAACCGCCGCCACGCGCTCGATACCGGTGCCCACCATGGGCTTCTCGGGACGCAGCACAGGAACGGCCTGACGCGACATGTTGGCACCCATCAGTGCGCGGTTGGCGTCGTCGTGCTCGAGGAAAGGAACCAGCGAGGCAGCCACCGAGACGATCTGCGCGGGCGACACGTCCATGTACTGCACGCGCTCGGCACTCAACAGGGTCGATTCGCCCTTTTCGCGGGCAGATACAAGATCACCCGTCAAACGGCCGTCCTTGTCCAGCGTCGCGTTGGCCTGGGCGATGACGTACTTGCCTTCTTCGATCGCGGACAGGTAGTCGATCTGGTCGGTCACCTTTCCATCCACCACGCGGCGGTACGGAGTCTCGATGAACCCGTATTCGTTCAGGCGTGCATAGAGAGCCAGGGAATTGATCAGCCCGATGTTCGGACCTTCCGGCGTTTCGATCGGGCAGACGCGGCCGTAATGGGTCACGTGCACGTCACGCACTTCGAAGCCGGCACGTTCACGCGTCAGGCCGCCCGGGCCCAGTGCGGACACACGGCGCTTGTGCGTGATCTCCGCCAACGGGTTCGTCTGGTCCATGAACTGCGACAGCTGCGAAGCACCGAAGAACTCCTTGAGCGCCGCGGAAATCGGCTTGGAGTTGATCAGGTCGTGGGGCATCAGCGGCTCTTGCTCAGCCTGTCCCAGACGCTCCTTCACGGCCTTTTCGATACGCGCCAGACCGGTGCGGTATTGGTTCTCGGCCAGCTCGCCCACGCAACGCACGCGGCGATTGCCCAGGTGGTCGATGTCGTCGACTTCGCCCTTGCCGTTGCGCAGGTCCACCAGGATCTTCACCACGGCGAGGATGTCCTCGTTCGACAGCACCATCGGGCCGGTCGATTCGTCACGGCCGATCTTGGCGTTGAACTTCATGCGGCCCACGCGCGACAGGTCGTACGTGTCCGGGTTGTAGAACAGGCGCTGGAACAGGGCCTGCACCGCGTCTTCCGTCGGCGGCTCGCCGGGACGCATCATGCGGTAGATCGCCACGCGGGCCGCGAACTCGTCCACCGTCTCGTCGATCCGCAGCGTCTGCGAGATGTACGCACCCTGGTCCAGCTCGTTCGTGTAGATGACCTGCAGATCCTTCACACCGGCCGAACGCAGCTTCTTCAGCAGCGCCTCGGTCAGCTCTTCGTTGGCCTTGGCGACGATCTCGCCCGTGTCACCGTCCACCACGTTGCGCGCCACCACGCGGCCGATCAGGAAGTCTTCCGGCACGCTGATGTGCGTCGTGCCGGACTGCTCCAGCTCGCGCGTGTGACGGGCCGTGATCCGCTTGTCCTTGGCCACGACCACCTTGCCGGCCTTGTCGGTGATGTCGAAGCGCGCCACTTCGCCCTTGAGGCGATCGGCGACGAATTCCATCTGCGCGCCGCTGTCCATCAGGCGGAAGTTGTCGTTGACGAAGAAGTTCGCCAAGATGGATTCGGGGTTCAGACCGATGGCCTTCAACAGAATCGTGACCGGCATCTTGCGGCGACGGTCCACGCGGAAGTAGAGGATGTCCTTCGGATCGAACTCGAAGTCCAGCCACGAGCCACGGTACGGAATGATCCGCGCCGAGAACAGCAGCTTGCCGGAACTGTGGGTCTTTCCCTTGTCGTGCTCGAAGAACACGCCAGGCGAACGGTGCAACTGCGACACGATGACGCGCTCGGTGCCGTTGATGATGAAAGAGCCCTTGTCGGTCATCAGGGGCACCTCGCCCATGTAGACCTCTTGCTCCTTGACTTCCTTCACCACCTTGGATTGGCTGGTGGAGGACTCACGGTCGTAAATGATGAGCTGCACCTTGGCACGCACAGCCGAGGCAAAAGTGAGACCGCGGGTCTGGCATTCACGCACGTCGAATGCGGGTTTGGCCAAGTTGTATTCCACAAACTTCATCTCGACAAAACCGTTGTGCGAGACGATGGGGAAAGCTGCATTGAACGCAGCTTGCAGGCCTTCGCCTGTGCGCTTCTGAGGTGCCATATCCGCTTGGAGGAAAGCGGTATATGCATCTTTCTGCATCTGCAGCAAGTAAGGCACTTCGAGCACGCTGTCGCGGCTACCGAAGCTCTTGCGGATACGCTTGCGTTCGGTATAGCTGTACGTGGATGTTGGGGCCATGAGATCTCCGGGCAAAGACATGAGTCCTGGGTCTTCGACGAGTGCCCCACAAGGGGCGGGCCTTGCGGGCTTGGCGGTTGGCCACTACCAACCATGGCGGACGGCGATGCGTTGCACATCGCCCGGACCAAGGCATCTTCTGTTGTCGGGTTGTCAGAAGACACTAGAAAAGGTTTTGGCAGCCGCTTCGGCCAATCCCTTTCTGGTGTGCTCTCAAACATGCGCTTCCCAGAAGCGCGGAAAGGCTGGAAGCCCTTTCAAGAGCCTCCAGCCTTGCCAAAGCAACCGAATTACTTGAGTTCGGCCTTTGCGCCTGCGTCCACCAGCTTCTTGACAGCGGCTTCAGCATCAGCCTTGGCGATGCCTTCCTTGACGTTCTTGGGAGCGCCGTCAACCAGGTCCTTGGCTTCCTTGAGGCCCAGGCCGGTAATTTCACGCACAGCCTTGATGACCGACACCTTGTTGGCGCCGGCTTCAGACAGCACCACGTTGAATTCGGTCTTTTCCTCGGCTGCAGCGCCACCGGCTGCTGCGCCACCGCCAGCAGCGGGAGCTGCCATAGCAGCTGCGCTCACGCCGAACTTCTCTTCAATGGCCTTCACCAGGTCATTGAGTTCGAGGACCGTCATGCTGTCCAGAGCGGTCAAGAATGCGTCTTTGTCGAATGCCATAATTTTTCCTAACAATTGGTTTTAAGAGAGGGCGAGTGCGATTCAGCTTCAAGCTGCCGCAGGTTCGCCTTCGCTTTTCTTGGCCGCCAAGGCACCCAGCACCACTGCGGTACGGGAGATCGGCGACATCAGCAAGCCACACAGCTGAGCCAGCAACACTTCCTTGGAAGGGATGTTGGCCAATTGCTTCACGCCGTTCACGTCCAGGGCTTTGCCACCGAAAGCGCCGCCGCGAATCACCAACTTGTCATTGGTTTTCGCGAAATCGGCCACTACCTTGGCAGCCGACACAGCATCTTCAGAGAAGCCATAGATCAGAGGACCGGTCATCTGGTCAGCCACCACGTCGAACTGGCTACCAGCCACAGCACGACGGGCCAAGGTGTTCTTCAGAACACTCAGGGTCACGCCTTTGCTGCGAGCATCAACGCGCAGTTTGGTCATGTCGGCCACCGTGATGCCACGGTATTCCGCGATCACGAGCGTTTGAGCTTTAGCGGCGAGGCTGGTCACTTCATTGATGACCGCTTCTTTCTCACTGCGATTAAGACTCAAGGTCTACTCCTTCATTTGCGCACTCAGGAATTCCCTCGCGCGCGCTCTTGTTGCAGCGACCAACTGTTTCGGAACCAAAATTCCATCTGCAGCGGGATCGCCATCTGCGTTGGCCCCAAGGGATTTAAATGCAGCTACTTCCTGCATACCAACGGTCTTGGATGACCTGCCATCACAAAGTGCTGGCAGCCCACCACAATGAGCCGCTTTTCAGCGGCTCAAATTCTGATTTACGCAGAGATTGATTGCGTATCGACGCGAACGCCGATGCCCATCGTCGACGAAACCGCAACCTTGCGCAGGTATTGGCCCTTGCTGGTAGCCGGCTTGGCTTTCGTCAAGGCTTCGATCAATGCCGCAAGGTTGCCCTGAAGCTTTTCGTTGTCGAAGGAACGGCGACCGATGGTACTGTGCACAATCCCAGCCTTGTCGACACGGAACTGGACTTGACCCGCCTTGGCATTTTTCACAGCGGTGGCAACGTCCGGAGTGACGGTACCGACCTTCGGGTTCGGCATCAGACCGCGAGGCCCGAGGATCTGGCCCAAAGTACCGACGACGCGCATCGCATCAGGAGCAGCAATAACCACATCGAAGGGCATGTCACCAGCCTTCACCTGTGCAGCCAGATCGTCCATGCCAACCACGTCTGCGCCGGCAGCCTTCGCCTCTTCGGCTTTGGCACCCTGGGCAAACACTGCGACACGGGTGGTCTTACCGGTTCCGTTCGGCAACACCACAGCGCCGCGAACCACTTGGTCAGATTTCTTTGCATCGATGCCAAGTTGCACAGCCACATCGATGGACTCATCGAATTTGGCGGTAGCCGCTTCTTTCACCAACACCACGGCATCCGCAAAAGCGTACAGCTTCGTGCTGTCAACCTTGCCCTCAAACGCCTTTTGCTTTTTGGTCAGCTTAGCCATTTACAGCCCCTCCACCGTGACGCCCATCGAACGGGCAGAACCAGCCAATGTACGAACAGCAGCATCTACGTTTGCAGCGTTCATATCCTTCAGCTTGGTTTTGGCAATTTCTTCCAACTGTGCGCGCGTAATCTTGCCAACCTTGGTGCTGAGAGCGTTTGCGGAGCCCTTTTCAAGCTTGATGGCCTTTTTGATCAGGGTCGTTGCCGGCGGGGTCTTGATAATGAACGTAAAGCTCTTATCAGCAAAAGCCGTGATCACCACAGGCAGCGGCAGTCCAGGCTCGACACCTTGAGTCTGGGCATTGAATGCCTTGCAGAACTCCATGATGTTGAGGCCACGCTGACCCAGTGCGGGACCGATAGGTGGGGAAGGGTTTGCCTTGCCAGCTGGAACCTGCAGCTTAACAAAGCCGACGATTTTTTTCGCCATCGCGAATCTCCTTGCGGGTCACAACGCCTATTCTTTCAACAGGCTCCCCGAGGGTTGATAACTCTTTAAGCGCCGAGTTAAAAAGCGCACTACCAAAATATTCAGGTTTTTTCGACCTGACCAAACTCCAACTCCACTGGAGTGGAACGACCGAAAATCATGACAGAAACTCGAACACGGCTCTTTTCATAATTGACCTCTTCCACTGAGCCATTGAAGTCTGCAAAAGGACCCTCTTTGACTCGAATCAACTCGCCAACCATGAATTCGATCTTGTGCCGAGGCTTCTCAGTGCCTTCCTGCATTTGATTAACGATCTTTTGCACCTCGTCCTCGGAAATTGGGGCTGGACGATTCTTTGCACCACCAACAAACCCAGTCACTTTGCTGGTATGTTTTACCAAGTGCCAGGTATCGTCGTCCATTACCATTTCAACGAATACGTATCCTGGAAACAATCGGCGCTCGGTCGTTTTGCGCTGACCGTTTTTCATTTCCACGACTTCTTCGGTCGGCACCAAAATACGACCGAACTTCTCTTGCATTCCAGCGCGAGTGATTCTTTCGATGATATTTCGCTCTACCGCTTTTTCCATACCGGAGTAAGCATGAACAATGTACCAACGAAGATCAGGGTTTACAGAAGTCGCTTCAGCAGCCGGGGAAACATTGATATCGGGGGTGCTACCCATTTTATTTCCTCCAACCCAAAACAAGGTCGTAAAGAACCCACTCAAGGGTTTTATCAGTAAACCAGAGAAAAAGAGACATGACCACAACAAATGCAAAGACGTACGCCGTCATTTGCAAAGTCTCTTTTCGCGTCGGCCAAACTACTTTCTTTACTTCTTTCCAAGCATCCTTAGCAAACCCCGCAAATCGACGCCCGGGCTCTGAAACGATGAAGACTGCAGCTGCAGCGACGATACCGCAGATCAAAATCGCCCACTGCGCCAACGTCCCTTGCTTGCTCAAAAGATAAAAGCCAGCAATGCCCGCAATTAAAAGAACAGCCACCAAAGCCAACTTGACCTTGTCTGCCCCTGTATTGACGGTTTCGATTTGCGGAGACACTGCCATTTTCATTCCATTCGCAATTTCATGGCTTATAAGACACTGAAGCCCGCCAGATACTGGCGGGCTTGATAATCATGCCAATTTTTTGGCAGGGGCAGTAGGAATCGAACCTACAACCTTCGGTTTTGGAGACCGACGCTCTGCCAATTGAGCTATACCCCTAAATACCAAATATTAAGCAATGATCTTTGCCACGACACCGGCGCCGACCGTGCGGCCACCTTCGCGGATGGCGAAACGCAGGCCTTCTTCCATGGCGATGGGGTTGATCAGCTTGACGGTGATCGACACGTTATCGCCGGGCATGACCATTTCCTTGTCGGCCGGCAGCTCGATGGCACCGGTCACGTCGGTCGTGCGGAAGTAGAACTGGGGGCGGTAGTTGTTGAAGAACGGCGTGTGACGGCCGCCCTCGTCCTTGGACAGGACATACACCTCAGCGGTGAAGTGGGTGTGTGGCTTGATGGAGTTGGGCTTGCACAGCACTTGGCCACGCTCCACG
>NZ_FOMQ01000007.1 GCF_900112675.1 Paracidovorax konjaci
GGCGCCTTCCCCCCGAGGGGGGACGACGCCTGTGGCCCGGCAGAGCCGGTTCCACGGCGTCCGCTGGCGTGGCCTGCTCCGCGGCCATCGGATGGGTAAAGCCGCTGCAACGCAGCCGGCAGTGGGCCATGGCGGCAGCTCTGGGGCGCCTGCGGCTCGGCAGAGCAAGGCCGCTGCAATGCAGCCGGCAGTGGGCCGTGGCGTACCGCGCGGCGGATGGCTGAGATGCTCGACCGCATCACCGCGTCCCTGCCTTCGCTTGCGCCCGCCGAGCAGCGCGTGGGGCAGCTCGTGCTGCAGGATGCCCGCGCCTTCGCGCGGCTGCCGGTGCGCGAGCTGGCTGCGCGCGCGGGGGTGAGCAAGCCCACGGTGGTGCGCTTTTGCCGCAGCATGGGCTACGACGGGCTGGCCGATTTCAAGCTCAAGCTCGCCGGCAGCGTGAGCGAGGGGGTGCCCTTCATCCACCGCAGCGTGGATGCCGACGACAAGACGGGCGATGTGCTCGTGAAGGTGGTGGACAACGCCGTCGCCGCGTTCCTGCAGTACCGCAATGCCGCCAGCACCAAGGCCATCGAGCAGGCGGCCGGCGCCATCGCGGCCACCTGGCAGACGGGGCGGCGCATCGAGTTCTACGGCGCCGGCAATTCGGGCATCGTGGCGCAGGACGCGCAGCACAAGTTCTTCCGCCTCGGCGTGACCAGCCTCTCGACCAGCGACGGCCACATGCAGGTCATGAGCGCCACCCTGCTGGGGCCCGGCGACTGCGTGGTCATCGTCTCCAACTCCGGCCGCACGCGCGACCTCATGGATGCGGCCGACATCGCGCGCAAGAACGGTGCCACCACCATCGCCATCACCGCGAGCGGCTCGCCGCTGGCGAGCGCCTGCCACATCCACCTGGCGGCCGACCATCCCGAGGGCTACGACCGCTACAGCCCGATGGTGTCGCGCCTGCTGCACCTGCTGGTGATCGACGTGCTGGCCACCTGCGTGGCCCTGCGCATCGGCGAGCCGCTGCAGCCGCGCCTGCAGCAGATGAAGGACAACCTGCGGGCCAAGCGCTACACCTGACGCGCCGCACCAGGGTCCACGCGATGCCGACACCCCCGCTCCTTGCCATCCATCTGCTGAACGCAGGCAATGAACTGGGCACCCATGCGGATGCGCTGCGGACCGCCCTGGCGCCCGTGGCGGCATCGGTGCCGCCGCGGCTGCCGCTGCAAGGCGTCGATGTGCTGGTCTATCACGATCCGGCCTCCACCATTCCGGAGCTGGGCGCGGGTGGGTACACGCCATCCGCGCACCGCGTGTTCCTGCCCATCGACGTGCGTCGCCACGAAGCTGACCCCGTGGCGTTCGGCCACGCGCTGCGCGGCCTGCTGGCCCACGAACTGCACCACTGCGCGCGCTGGGCCGGACCCGGCTACGGGAACACCCTGGGCGAAGCCCTGGTCAGCGAAGGGCTGGCGTGCCTGTTCGAATCGGAGTGGGGGGTCGGCGGTCCACCGTTCTATGCGCGTTCGCTGTCGCCTGCCCAGATCGAAACGTTCTCCGCCCTCGCCCGTACCCACTGGGACCGGACGGACCATGGGCACGCGCAGTGGTTCTTCGGCACCCAGCCGGACACGCTCCCCCGCCATGCAGGCTATGCGCTCGGATATGCGATGGCGGTGCGGCACGCTCGGCGGACCGGCCTTTCGGCCTCGCAACTGGTGCATGTTCCAGCGCGGGCATTCCTTGCGGATCTTGGGGGCAAGGAGTGAGCGCCGGCCCCGCCCATGCCCAGGAGCGCCGCCCGGCGCACGCCGCCGGCATCGGGGAATGCCAGGCGCCCGACGTCCGGGCTCCGGCCACGCATTCCCGCTGCCGAAGCCGTTGAGCGCTGCGTGCGCCAGCCTTGGCTTGGCACTTGGGCCAGCGGCGCCGCCCCGCGCAGACGCGCGGTCCAGCGACTACAGCACCCGTTGCCGTCGTCATGGGAACAGAGCACTGCACAGGATTTCCGCACCGCAGAAATGACAAAAACATCCTCCATTCAGTGGAATTCAATCATATATTTGATAAATGTGATTTTGAAGCCCAACAAATGGAGCATTTCTCATGCACATCCTTCGACAAATCAAGATCGGCCCCCGGCTGGCCCTGGGCTTCGGCGCCCTGCTGGTGCTCCTTCTGTTGCTGGGCGCCTTCGGCATCTTCCAGCTCCGCAGCCTGAACCACCACGCCAGCGAACTGGGCACGAACTGGCTCCCCAGCGTGCGTGCGGTGGGTGACATCCGCTCGATCATGAACGACGGCCGCCGTGCCAGCCTGCGCCGGGTCGTGGACCCGAGCCCGGGCGTCCGGCAGGAACTGCTGGGCAGGATCAAGGCGGCATTCGAAACCCGCCTGCCCGCGGCCCTCGCCGTTTACGAGCCCAAGATCTCCTCCCCGCAGGAGCGGCAGCTCTTCGAGACCTTCCGCGGCCGCCTGGAGGACTACCGGGCTTCGGAAACCAGGCTCGTCACCCTCTCGGATACCGAAGGCTCGGGGCTGGATGCGCGCGCCCAGGCCGCGGCAGCGTCCGCGAAAGCGTTCTCGGAAGCGACCGACGTGCTGGGCCAGCTCATCCAGCTCAACGAGGAAGGCGGCACCCAGGCCGCCGCCGCTGCCAGCGCGGGCTACGAGCGTGCGTTGGCCGTGTTCATCGCCGTGATCGCGGTGTCCCTGCTGAGCGGGCTGGGCCTTGCCGTGGCGGTGACGCGCTCCATCACCCGGCCGCTGGAGACCGGCGTCGCCGTCGCCACCGCGGTGGCCGAGGGCGACCTCACCTCGGCGTTCCACATCGAGGGCAAGGACGAGCCGGCCGCGCTGCTGCACGCACTGCAGCACATGAACCTCCGGCTCGTGGAGATGGTGGGCCAGGTGCGCCACGGCAGCGAGAACATCGCCACCGGTGCGGCCGAAATCGCCATGGGCAACGCCGACCTGAGCCAGCGCACCGAACAGCAGGCCAGCAGCCTGGAGGAAACGGCGGCATCGATGGAGGAGCTGAGCAGCACCGTCAGAACCAACTCGGACACCGCCCGCGAAGCCAACCAGCTCGCGGCGCGGGCGGCGCAGGCCGCCGAGCAGGGCGGCACCATCGTGGGCCGCGTGGTGGAGACGATGCAGGAGATCGCGGCCTCCTCCGGAAAGATCTCGGACATCATCGGCGTGATCGATTCCATCGCCTTCCAGACCAACATCCTCGCGCTGAATGCCGCCGTGGAAGCCGCACGGGCCGGCGAGCAGGGCCGGGGCTTCGCGGTGGTGGCCGGCGAAGTGCGCACGCTGGCGCAGCGCTCGGCGCAGGCGGCCAAGGAGATCAAGGCCCTCATCACCGACAGCGTCGGCAAGGTGGACAACGGCAGCACGCTGGCGGGCAGCGCCGGCCAGAGCATGGACGGCATCGTCGCGCAGGTGCGGCAGGTCAGTGCCCTCATCAGCGAGATCGCCAATGCCTCCGCGGAGCAGAGCAGCGGCATCGGGCAGGTGGGCGAGGCGGTGAACCACCTCGACCAGGTGACGCAGCAGAACGCCGCGCTGGTGGAGGAAAGCGCCGCGGCGGCCGCCAGCCTGCGCTCGCAGTCCGAGCAGCTCAGCGCGCTCGTCGCGGTCTTCCGGCTCGAACGCGCATCCGTGGACGCTGCACCGGCCCGCACGGTCCATGCCACGCGCCCGCAGCTGCTGCGGCACGCACTGGCAGCCGCCTGAGCGTACGTACCAGCGCGCAGCGCCACGGTCGCACGGTTTCCGGATGGTGCTCCGCCGCAACACCTTGCGCCCCCTGAGGCACCGGGGCGGGCGCCGGCCTGCAGGACAAAGGCGCATGTGGGCCGCGTGTGCGAAAACGCACCGACACGGTGGAGCCCGCACAGGCACACTGCGGAGCATTCAAACACCTTGCACCGAGGAGCGTCCCCATGAGCCTGTCCCCCACCCCGTCCCGCCCCCTGTCGCCCACCACCGATGACGCCGGCAAGCTCGTGCTGCGCCTCGCGCTGGGCGTGCTGATCCTGCTGCACGGCATCTTCAAGATCCAGTACGGCGCCGGATTCATCGTCGGCATGCTGGAAAAGGCCGGCCTGCCCGGCGTGCTGAGCTACCTGGTCTACGTGGGCGAAGTGCTGGCCCCGCTGCTCGTGATCGCCGGCGTCGCCACCCGCGCGGGCGCCGCCATCATCTTCGTGAACATGCTCGTGGCCTTCGGCCTCGTCCACATGGCCGACCTGTTCTCGATGACCAAGCAAGGCGGCTGGGCCCTGGAGCTGCAGGGCATGTACCTGTTCGGCGCACTGGCCATGATGCTGCTGGGTGCGGGCCGCTACAGCCTGGGCGGCGCCAACGGGCGATTCAACTGAGAAGGACTCCGGCAGGACGGACCCGGCGCCGCGCGCCCCCTGCCTGCCGCCGGGGTACGCACCGGAGGCAACCCGGGCCTTGTCTTGTCTTTGCCTTGTTCCGCGAGCCGCCGGCAACCAATGGCTCGCGGCCCCCTCACACCGCTGCCGCGGCCACGGCCGTGCCGAGCGGGATGCGCCCTTCCTCGATCCCGTGGCAGGCCACGCGCGTGCCGCCGTCGTCGATGAGCTGGGGCCGCTCGGTGCGGCAGCGGTCGTTGGCGTAGGGGCAGCGCGGATTGAAGGCGCAGCCCGTCGGCGGGTTGAGCGGATTGGGCACCTCGCCCTGCACGGGCGTGCGGGCGCGGCTGGTGTCGTGCATCTTCGGGATCGCGTCCAGCAGCATGCGCGTGTAGGGATGGCGCGGCGCGGCGAACAGCTCGCGCTTGTCGGCCAGCTCGACCAGGCGCCCCAGGTACATCACGCCCACCTGGTCGCTCACATGGCGCACCACGGCCAGGTTGTGGCTGATGAAGAGATAGGTCAGCTTCCGCTCGCGCTGCAGGTTCTTCATGATGTTGAGCACCTGCGCCTGCACCGACACGTCGAGCGCCGACGTGGGCTCGTCGCACACGAGGAACTCGGGCTCGGTGGCCAGCGCGCGCGCGATCGAGATGCGCTGGCGCTGCCCGCCCGAGAACTGGTGCGGGTACTTCGACATGTCGAGCGGCGAGAGGCCCACGGACTGCAGCAGCTCGCCCACGCGCTGGCGCAGCTGCGCCCTGTCGGTGATGAGGCCGTGCTCGCGCAACGGCTCGCCGATGATGTCCTCGACGATCCAGCGCGGGTTCAGGCTCGCGTAGGGGTCCTGGAAGATCATCTGGATGCGCCGGCGCATGGCGCGCGCGTCCCGGCCCTTGAAGGCCGCGTGCGCATCCTCTCCATCGAAGGTGAGTCCGCCGCGCGTGGGGTCGTACAGCCCCACGAGCAGCCGGGCCACGGTGCTCTTGCCGCAGCCGGATTCGCCCACGAGCGCCAGCGTGCGGCCCTTCTCGATGGTGAAGCTCACACCGTCCACGGCGTGCAGCAGCGCGCGCGGCTTGCCTTCGAGCACGCGGTTGAGCCACGGCGCGGAGACGTCGAAGGTCTTGGCGAGATCGTGCGCCTGCACCAGCGGCGCGGCGGACGATGGGGATCGGGAGGTCGGAGTGTGTGCGGTATCGCTCATGACACGGCTTCCTGGATGACGGCCGCGGCGTGCGGCGTGGCGGCGTGCAGCCAGCACGCCGCCTGCGTGGGGCCGGCGGACAGCAGCTCCGGGCGCTCCACGCGGCAGCGGTCGAAGGTGTGGGGGCAGCGCGGGTTGAAGGCGCAGCCCGGCGGAATGGCGTTGAGCCGCGGCATCGCGCCGTCGATCTGGTTCAGGCGCTCGCGCTCCTGCTCCATGTCGGGGATGGAGGCCATGAGCCCCGCCGTGTAGGGGTGCGCGGGGTGGTTGATGACCTCGTGCACCGGGCCGATCTCCGCGATGCGGCCGGCGTAGAGCACGGCCACGCGGTCGCAGGTCTCGGCGATCACGCCCATGTCGTGCGTGATGAGCATCACGGCCGCGCCGCGCGATTTGCAGATGTTCTTGAGCAGCTGGATGATCTGCGCCTGGATGGACACGTCGAGCGCCGTGGTGGGCTCGTCGGCCACGATGAGCTGCGGCTCGGCCGCCAGCGCCAGGGCGATCACCACGCGCTGGCGCATGCCGCCCGAGAACTGGTGCGGGTAGTGGTCCACGCGCTGCTCGGCCGCGGGAATGCCCGTGTCCTTGAGCAACTGGATGGCGCGGCGCCGCGCCTCCGCCGCGTTTACGGGCAGGTGCGTACGGATCGTCTCGGTCAGCTGGTGCCCCACCGTGTAGAGCGGGTTGAGCGAGGTGAGCGGGTCCTGGAAGATGGCGCCGATGCGGCGGCCGCGCACGTGGCGCATCTTTTCCTGCGGCAGGTTGTCGATGCGCTCGCCCTCCAGCAGGATCTGGCCGGAGGCGACCCGCCCCGGCGGCTCCAGCAGGCCGATGATGGCCGCGCCGGTGAGCGACTTGCCCGCCCCCGATTCACCCACCACGCCCAGGATCTCGCCGGGCTCGATGGAAAAGGAGATGTCGTCCAGCGCGCGCAGCGTGCCGCGGCGGCCCGGGAATTCGACGACGAGGTTCTTCACTTCAAGAAGGGACATGGCAGGCGATCCATCCGTTATCCATTGCATTCCGCGCGGCGTGCGCCACTGGCGCCGCCCAGGCCGGCAGACGCCGCGGAACTGGCTTTGCCGGGCCGCCGGCGGCGTCCCCCTGCCCGCCGCGCGCAGCGCGGCGAGAGCGGGGGGAAGCGGTGCAGCCGCTCAGGGGGGTGTCTTTCATGCTTTAGCTCTAGCGCAACCGGGGATTGAGCGCGTCGCGCAGCCAGTCGCCCAGCAGGTTCACGGAGAGCGCGATGAGCACCAGCATCACGCCGGGAAACACCGTGATCCACCACTCGCCCGAGAACAGGTAGTCGTTGCCGATCCGGATCAGCGTGCCGAGCGAGGGCGAGGTGGGCGGCGCGCCCACGCCCAGGAACGACAGCGTGGCCTCGGTGATGATGGCCGTGGCCACCTGGATGGTGGCCAGCACCATCACCGGGCCCATCACGTTGGGCAGCACGTGGCGGCGCATGATGCGCAGGGACGACACGCCCGTCACGCGGGCGGCCTGCACGTATTCCTTGTTGCGCTCCACCAGCGTGGAGCCGCGCACCGTGCGCGCGTACTGCACCCAGCCCGTGAGCGAGATGGAAATGATCAGCACGCCGAAGGCGAGCGACTCGTGCGCATTGGGGAACACGGCGCGGCCCACACCGGCGATGAGCAGCGCCACGAGGATGGCGGGGAACGACAGCATCACGTCGCACAGGCGCATGAGCACGCTGTCGATCCAGCCGCCCTTGAAGCCGGCCAGCAGGCCGAAGGCCACGCCCACCACCACCGAGAGCACCACCGAAGCCAGCCCCACCACGAGCGAGATGCGTGCGCCGTAGATCAGCGCCGAGAGAATGTCGCGGCCCTGGTCGTCGGTGCCGAAAGGGTATTTCCAGGAGCCGCCCTCGCTCCATCCGGGCGGCAGGCGCGCATCGCTCAGTTCGAGCGTGGTCAGGTCGAACGGATTGTGCGGCGCCACCCAGCCCGCGAACAGCGAGCAGAACACGCAGACCAGCGCGATGGCCGCGGCGCCGATCGCCACGGGGGAGGTGCGGAAGCTGTAGCCGACATCGCTGTCGAACCATCGGAAGAGCGTTTTTTTCATCGTGGAGCTTCGGAAGGAACACTGGGGGCGGTGCGGCTGCCGCCGGTCCGCGCGGCCCGGCCGCACGGGTGGATGGGTCAATCCGCCGTCATTTCGTGATGCTCATCCACTTGAACGGCATGAAGTTGTCGGCCATCTGCACCAGCGCCACCTTGCGGGAGACGCCCCAGGCCAGGGCCTGCTGGTGCAGCGGAATGTGGCCCACGTCGGCGGCGTGGATCTCGAACGCCTCGCGGATCATCGCGTTGCGGCGCGTCTTGTCGGTCTCCGACTGGATCTGCCGCGTGAGCTGGTCGACCTTCGCGTTGCAATAGCTGCCGAGGTTGAATTGGCCCGCGCCCTTGTCGTCCACACAGGCCACCAGCGCATTGAGCGCGTTGTGCGCGTCGTAGGTGGCGGGCGACCAGCCCAGCATGTAGAAGCTCGTGTCGCGGCGCAGCACCTTGGGGAAATAGGTGCCCTTGGTCTCTGCCTGCAGGTTCACCTTCACGCCGATGCGCGCGAGGTTGGCGGCCACGGCCTGGCAGATGCGCGCATCGTTCACATAGCGATCGTTGGGGCAGTTCAGGCCCACCTCGAAGCCGCCCGGATAGCCGGCCTCGGCCAGCAGCTTCTTCGCGGCGTCCGGGTCGTAGGGCAGCCGCTTCATGTCGGCCTGGAATCCGTTGACGCCCGGCCCCACCAGCAGCGCCGACGGATTGGACGCGCCGCGCATCACGTTCTTGCGGATGCCGTCGATGTCGATGGCTTGGTAGAAGGCCTGGCGCACGCGCTTGTCCTTGAAGGGGTTCTTGCCCTTCACGCTGGAGTACTGCAGCTCGTCGCGCTTCTGGTCCATGCCCAGGAAGATGGTGCGCAGCTCCGGGCCCGTCACCGCGCGCGTGAGGGGGCTTGTGTTCACGCGCTCGATGTCCTGCACCGGCACCGGCTCCATCACGCCCACCTCGCCGGAGAGCAGCGCGGCCACGCGGGTGGCGTCGTTGCCGATGGGGGTGTAGACCACCTCGGCCACGTTGCCCTCGATGCTGCCCCAGTACTGCGGGTTGCGCGCGAACACCGTGCGCACGCCGGGCTGGCGCTCTCGCAGGCGGAACGGGCCCGTGCCGTTGGCACGGAACGACGCGGCGTTCTCCACGCCCTTGCGCCGGTCCACGGGCACCGTGGCCTGGTTCGTCTCGCACCACTTGCGGGGCATGATGTACACGAGCGTGAGCACGTCCGGCAGGATCGGGTACGGCGCCTTGGTCTCGATCTCCAGCGTGTAGTCGTCGATGCGCCGCACTTCCTTGAAGTCGTTGGTGTACGTCTTCATGTCCGAGCCTTCGGCCTGGGTGCGCGCGAGCGAGAAGATCACGTCGTCGGCGGTGAACGGCGAGCCGTCGTGGAATTGCACGTTGCGGCGCAGCTCGAAGCGCCACACCGTGGGCGACATCTGCGCCCAGCGCGTGGCCAGCGCGGGCGCGAGGCTCAGGTCCTTGTTGCGGCCCACGAGCGGCTCGTAGACGTTGCCCGTCACGCTGAGCTGCAGGCTCTCGTTGAGCGAATGCGGGTCCATCGACAGCGCGTCGCCCTGGTTCGCGATCCGGATCGTCTGCGCGCTTGCTACTGAAACCATAGCAAACAATGCAGTGGATACGGCGGCATGGAGCACTTTTTTGCCGAGGTTCGTCATGGGAGGCCTGCAGTGGATGTGGAATCCGTCGGGGAAATGAAAAAGGGATCGTCGGGCCGCCATGGCAGCCTCATGCCGCCGCGGGCAGCGGCATGGCCTGCTCGACCAGGCCCGCGTGCAGCGCGGCGCCCAGCGGCAGGATCTCGTCGTTGAAGTCGTAGCGGTTGTTGTGCAGCGCGCTGTGGCCGGGGCCCGTGCCCTGGCCGATGCGCAGGTAGGCGCCGGGCTTGCTCTGGAGCATGAACGAGAAGTCCTCGGCGCCCATGCTGGGCTCCAGGTCGCGCACCACGTTCTCCTCGCCCACCAGGGAGGCCGCCACGTCGCCCGCGAACCGGGCATCGCCCTCGGTGTTGATCGTGGCCGGGTAGATGCGCTCGTAGCGCACGGTGGCCGTCGCGCCGAAGCCGAGCGCCACCGCGCTGCACAGGTCCTTCAGGCGCTGCTCGACCATCTCCTGCACCGCGGGCGAGAAGGTGCGCACGGTGCCCACCAGCGTGGCCGTGCCCGGCAGCACGCTGAAGGCGCCGAGATCGCCCGCCTGGATCGCGCAGAGGCTGACGACCGCGCTGTCGAGCGGCCGCACGTTGCGCGAGACGATGCCCTGCACCGCCGTGATGATGTGCGCCGCCACGAGTACCACGTCCACCGTCTGGTAGGGATGCGCGCCATGGCCCCCGCGCCCGGCGATCTCGATCGTGATGCGGTCGGCGGACGCCATCATCGGGCCCGGATTGAGCCCGATGGTGCCGGGCCGCATCGCGGGCCAGTTGTGCATGGCGTACACCGACTGCACGGGGAAGCGGTCGAAGAGGCCGTCCTCGATCATCACGCGCGCACCGGCGCAGCCCTCCTCTCCGGGCTGGAAGATCAGCACGGCCGTGCCGTCGAAATGCCGCGTGGCCGCCAGGTAGCGCGCCGCGCCCACCAGCATGGCCGTGTGGCCGTCGTGGCCGCAGCCGTGCATCAGGCCGGGTTTGCAGGACTTCCAGGTGAAATCGTTCTGCTCGGCCATGGGCAGCGCGTCCATGTCGGCGCGCAGGCCGATCATGCTGCCGCTCGAGCGGCTGCGGCCGTGGACCACGGCGACGATGCCCGTGCGCCCGATGCCGTCGTGGATCTCGTCCACCCCGCAGACCTTGAGTGCCTCCTTCACGCGCGAGCCCGTGTAGACCTCTTCGAAGCCCAGCTCGGGGTGCGCGTGCAGGTCGCGGCGGAACGCGGTCAGTTCGGGATGGAACTGCGCGATGTGCGAGAAGGCGCGGCCGCCGGCCCGCAGGCGCGCCGGCTGGGCGATCGATGCTCCGGTGGTCGCTGCGGCAGCCATCTCAATGGCCTCCGGCCTTGCCCACGCGCAGGCGGGGGTCCACGGCGAAATACAGCAGGTCGACCACGAGGTTGATCACCACGAAGATCAGCGCGATCAGGCAGAGGTAGGCCGCCATCACGGGAATATCGGCGAACGTCACGGCCTGGATGAAGAGCAGCCCCATGCCGGGCCACTGGAACACCGTCTCGGTGATGATCGCAAACGCGATCAGGCCGCCCAGTTGCAGGCCCGTGATGGTCATCACCGGCACCAGCGTGTTCTTGAGCGCATGGCCGAAATGGATGGCCCGGTCGGTCAGGCCACGCGCCCGCGCGAACTTGATGTAGTCGGTGCGCAGCACTTCCAGCATCTCGGCGCGCACGAGGCGCATGATCAGCGTGAGCTGGAAGATCGCGAGCGTCACCGCGGGCAGCGTGACGTGGTGCCACCCCTTGGCGCTCAGCAGCCCGGTGCTCCACCATCCGACCTGCGTGACCGGGCCGCGCCCGAAACTGGGGAACCACCCCAGATGCACCGCGAAGACCAGGATCAGCAGGATGCCGATCAGGAACGTGGGCAGCGACACGCCCAGCAGCGACAGCGTCATGAACAGCTGGCTCGTGAACGTGCCGCGGCGCAGCGCCGCATAGACGCCCATCGGCACGCCGATCAGCAGCGCGAGCACGGCCGCTACCAGCGCAAGTTCGAGCGTGGCGGGGAACCGCTCGGCGATCAGCCGGGACACCTTCGCCCCCTGGCGCAGGCTCAGGCCGAATTCGCCCTGCGCCGCATTCACGAGGAAGTGCCAGAACTGCACGATGAACGGTTTGTCGAGACCGAGCGCTGCCCGCATGTCGCGGATCTGCTCCGGGGTCGCGTCCTGCCCGAGCAGGAAGGTGACGGGGTCGCCCACATACTGGAACAGCATGAAGGAGATGAAAGCCACCGCGACCATGACGATCACGGCCTGGATAAGGCGTCGCAGAATGAAGGCAAGCATCGGAGGAGCGGCAGTGAATCGGGCATGCTAGCAGGGCATGGCCCGGCCGCATGCAATACCCGGGCCATCGCGAATGGTGAAGGCGCGTGGGGGTGGGGAAATCCCTCCCGTCCCACGCGATGGGCTGTCACTGGACCTTGACGGTGCGCATGTCCACCCGGTTGTCGGCCCGGTGCACCAATTCGACGTTCTTCTTCATCGCCCAGGGAATGACCTGGTCGTAGAGGGGAATGTGCGAGACCGTGTCGCCCGACAGCTGGAGGGCTTCGGTCAGCATGCGGGCGCGCACCGGCGCATCGGTTTCGCTCTTGATGCGGTCCACGAGGTAGTCCATGCGCTCGTTGCGATAGCGCCCCACGTTGTAGTTGCCGTCGCCGCCCGTGCCCACGCTGCGCACGAGCGACTGCAGGCTGTAGAGCGCATCGAAGGTCGGCACGCCCCAGCCCAGCAGGTAGATGCTGGCTTCGGAGCGCTGGATCAGCGGGAAATACGTGACCTGCGGCATCGTGCGCAGCTTGGCCTTCACGCCGATGCGGGCCCACATCGCGGTCACGGCCTGGCAGATCGCCTCGTCGTTGATGTAGCGGTTGTTGGGACACGCGAAGTCCACCTCGAAACCGTCCGCATAGCCCGCATCGGCCATCGACTTCTTGGCGGCTTCCACGTCGTAGGGCAGGCGCTGCGCCACGGCTTCGCTCCAGCCCGCGACCTGCGGCGCCACCAGCGTGCCGGTCGGCTTGCCGAGCCCGCGCAGGATATTGCGCGTGAGCGCGTTCACGTCGATCGCTTGGTAGAGCGCGCGCCGCACCCGCACGTCCTTCAGCGGGTTCTTGCCCTTCACGCTGCTGCCCACCAGCTCGTCGCGGAACTGGTCCATGCCCAGGAACAGCGTGCGGTTCTCCAGCCCGTCGATGACCTTGAGCGGCGCTGCGGAGCGCAGGCGCGGCAGGTCCTGCGGAGAGGGATCGAGCACCATGTCCACCTCGCCCGACAACAGCGCCGCGACCCGCGTCGAGGCCGACTTGATGGGGGTGTAGACGATTTCCGTCACGTTGCCCTCCATCTGGCCCCACCAAGCCGGATTGCGCTTGAACACCATGCGCACGTCGGGTTGCCACGATTCGAGCGTGTAGGGGCCCGTGCCCATCGCGTTGCGGTGCGCGAAGTTCTCGTCCGTGCCCTTGAGGTCTTTGGGCTCGACCGAACGGTTCTTCTCGGCCCAGGCCCGGCTCATGATGCGCAGTTCGGTCAACTGGCGCAGCAGCACCGGATTGGCCGACTTGGTGAAGATGTCGATGGTCTGGTCGTCGACCTTCACCACCTTGTCGATGCCCTGCACGAAGGGGCCGTAGTTCGAGGTCTTGGCCATGGCCCGGGTCAGGGAGAACACGGCGTCGTCGGCCGTGAACGCCGAACCGTCATGGAACTTCACGCCCTGGCGCAGCGTGAAGCGCACCTGCGTCGGGCTCACCTCCCGCCAGGCGGTCGCGAGCACGGGCTCCACCTTGAAC
This sequence comes from Paracidovorax konjaci, assembly GCF_900112675.1. GTDB lineage: Bacteria > Pseudomonadota > Gammaproteobacteria > Burkholderiales > Burkholderiaceae_C > Paracidovorax > Paracidovorax konjaci. The sequence continues at coordinate 13,176 of NZ_FOMQ01000007.1, forward strand.
GTGCGGCTGTCGTAGTAGACGAGGGACTCGTACACGTTCGCATGGATGCCGTTCTGCAGCGCATTGTTCTGCGAATGGATATCCCAGGTCGATATCTCGCCCTGACTGGACCATTTGAAGGTCTTGGCGTGCGCAACCGGCACGGTGAACAGGGCCGCGGCAACCGCCGCGGAAACGATGGCCATGGGAAATCTCATCGGACGCACCTCTTTGGTCAAAAGAAGAAACAGGAACGAGAAAGCGCCGACCGGGAAGGAGCCCTTTGGAGGCCCTTGCGGCGAGGGAGATGTGGCTCCCTGCCGTGGCGGCGCGAGATGTGCAGCGACAGCGCTGGTGAGCACCTGCCGTGCAAGATGGGTGCCAGGCTGCCGAGGCGGATCGGCACCACCGGTGTGCACCGGTGGCCCTCCTCACGCGGCCTGTTCAGGGGGATCGAAAGAAAAAGCCGCCGGCGTCAGAACCGGTGGCGCAGGCCGATCGTGTAGCCCGTGCGGCTCTTGGCCCCGTTGGCTTGGCCCGCCGAATTGTTCAGGCTGACCTGGTCGCCCTTGAGCTTGGTATGGTCGATCTCGATGTAGGCGTCGGTGCGCTTGGAGAAGGCGTAGTCGAGGGCCATCGTGTAGAAATCGGCCTTGGCTTCGGCTGCGGCGACCGTGCCTTTCTGCTCCGCGCGGAAATAGTGCGCGCCCAGATTGATCTGCGGCGTGATCTGGTAGCCGGCGCCCACCTTGTAGATCGTGCGCTTGTTCGCCGCCAGGAACGCCGGGCCGCCGAACCCGCCGTTGATGCCGCCCTGCCACATCGCGGAGAGCACGGCACGGTCCACGGCCGTCAGGCCGTCGTCGACCTTGTTCTGGCCATAGCCGGCATTGAAGTACCAATCGCCCATGCGGTAGGAGCCGCCCACGGTCCATGCATCGATCTTCTTGCCCGACGCGAATTCGTAATTCTGGTAGCCCAGGCCTGCCGCCAGGCCGCCTGCGGCATAGCGCACATACCCGCCGGCCGTCTTGCCGCCAGTGGGGCTCTTCTCATCGAACGAATACTGCAGCCCGCCACGCCATGGACCGATCTCGGCCATGTACTTGATCATGTTGTCGGCACGGGCGCCGAGCGCGAAACCGATTTCGGGCTTGTACACGTCCATGTACGGCGAGTACGGGTAGGACGCGTAGGTGCTCGTGACCAGATCGAAAAGAATGTTGTATTGCCGGCCCAGCGTCACTCGGCCGAATCCGCCCTGCAACCCGACCCACGACTGCTGGAAGTACGGCGAGGCCGGCGTCCCGGTGTCGGCGCCGAAGCGGTTTTCCAGGTTCACCAGGGCCTTCGTGCCCCCGCCCAGATCTTCATTGACGTTGATCCCCCAGCGGCTCTGGGACATGCCACCGCCTACCATCTGATTCAGCGAGCCGCCCGCGTTGCCGGCAGGGCCCTCATTGTTGGTGTGGCGATAGGCCATGTCCACAATGCCGTAAAGCTGCACGCTGCTGGTACCTGCGCTCTGCGCGAGAAGAAGCGGCGACACCGTCGCCAGCGCTGCACAGGCAATGGTTTTTTTCACAAACGAAATACGCATGTGTTGTCTCTTTCTGCCAGGGGTAAAGGAAAATTCATTGTAGAAACGCCCTTTTTGGCGGGCCAGCCCATATGGCGCCTAGTTCACAGTCGTTTTCCCTAACTTTTGTTACATAGGCGACAGGCGAGGGAGATGACCAGCTCGGCAGTGAAAGCGACGCGCTGCCATGCCATCCGCTGCGGGCCCGAATGGGATGCCTGGAGGGAGTCGATACACGGCCGGCAGCAAGGACCGCGGTGAGTCGGGCGGCAGTCCGCCGAACATCGCCAAGAAGCACCAACACCCGTTCGTTGTACGGCGTCGGCAACTGCTGCTTGCCTGAGCAGCCTGCGGCGAACCGGCAACGCCGCTGGTCAAAAGTGGCCGAGCCGCCAGGCGCGGGCATTGCAGCTACGGAGGCGCCACGGGCGGCTGCTTAACGCCATGAGGCCAGTGCTGGCTTGGTGCAGCCGGCATGCACTCGATGGACAACGCCCTCGTGCGGTCGTAGCGCTCTTCTCTGCCGGGCCGGGCGCGCCGCGCGAATCTTCTGTCGCGCAATAGAAAAAGCCGCCGACCCTGAGGCCGGCGGCTTTTTGTCTTCTGGCGAAAAGCTGACTGTCGTCAGCCGATCATTAGAAGGAGTGGCGGATACCGACTTGGTAGCCGTTCACGTTGTTGCCCAGGCCGACAGCAGCGCCCGTCAGGCCGTTGGTGCCCGTCGTGCCGTTGCCCAGAACGCGGTTTGCGCCAGCCTTGTTGTCCAGGCGAGCGTACGTGCCGTACACGGCGGTGCGCTTGGACAGGTCATACACGTAACCCACAGCGAACACGCTGGAGTCGTTGTTGCTGTTCTTGTTGTTGACGTTGAAGTACGAAGCCTTGATGGAGCCAGGGCCAAGGGGAGCGGTCAGGCCGACCAGGTACGTGTTGTACTTGGTTTCAACAGCAGCATTGTCCTTTTCCGAGTGCCAGATCACGATTGGCTTCACGACGCCCAGGTCGTACGAACCGGCCACGGAGTAGCTGGTCACGTCTTGAGCAGCCGTTGCACCGCGCAGCTTGTCAGCAGCCAGGGTCACGCTCAGAGGACCGTTTTCGTAGCCACCGGCCAGGGCCAGGTAGTTGCCAGCCTTGTCGTAGGCAGCGTTGGAAGCGGTTTCACCGAATGCATAGTGCACCACGCCGAAGAAGCCACCCAGGTTGCTGGGGGTGCGGTAGCTCACGCCGTTGCCGATACGGGTGGGGGAGCCGAGCACGCCGAAGCCGAAGAAGTTGGCCACGCCAACTTGACCGAACGGATCATAGGAGCTGGGCTTGTCGTAGCCAGCGGTCAGTTCACGACCCAGGCGGACTTCACCGAAGTTGCCCATCAGGCTGACCGTGGAGCGACGCTTGAATTCGAAGCCAGGGCCCGTAGCACCACCACCAGCGCCGGTGCCGGTGTCGTTCTGGATAGCGCCTTCGAGCCAGAAGCCAGCCTTCAGACCACCACCGAGGTCTTCAACGCCACGGAAACCCAGGCGGCTCGTTGCATTGCCACTGTTGTACACGCCGGTCACGGACGAGTCGCCAGCGATACGGCCCACGCCAGCATCGACGATACCGAACATCGTGACGGAAGATTGAGCCATTGCAGCGCCGGAAGCAGCCAGCACAGCCAGGGCAATCAGGGATTTTTTCATTGCGAGTTACTCCAAGGTTAAACGAGGGCGCCGGTTCGGGGGGCTGGTACGCACAACATGCGCAGTCCGCCAACCCCGGGCCAACCTCCTGGTGGGGAAGTTGCCCTTATTGCAACAGAGGCGGTTCTGTTTCGCAAAGGAATTCCCGCACAATCGCCACGAAACACCCAATCCGTTGCAGTACCGCAACAACCTTCCGAGTGTCTCGGAATTGAAATATTGCAATACGGCCATGGACTTCTTGCTATTCTTTTTGAAGCAAGCCCATCGCTCCAAACCCCGATATTCATTGCCATGGACAAGATCCTGATAGCCGCCGACAACGCATTGCGCACCCTGTTTGCCAAGCCGCGGGCCTCCCAGGCCTCGCCCGCAAAAGGCATCCCGGAAGGCGATCTCTCCCCTGCCGAGCGGCGCAAGGCCGGGGCGCTGATGCGGGTCAATCACGTCGGCGAAGTCTGTGCCCAGGCACTGTACATGGGCCAGGCGGCAGTGACGCGGGATCCGGCGCTGCGCGCCCATCTGCTCGAAGCCGCCCGCGAAGAAACGGACCACCTGGCATGGACGGCGGAGCGGCTCGAAGCGCTCGGCAGCCGCCCGAGCCTGCTCAATCCGCTGTGGTTCGCCGGGGCGTTCGCCATCGGATGGACGGCCGCCCAGGTGAGCGACCAGGCCAGCCTGGGCTTCGTGGTGGAAACCGAAGACCAGGTGTCCCAGCACCTGCAGGGCCACCTGAAACACATGCCCCCGCGGGACGCGGCGTCGCTTGCCGTGATTGCCCGCATGCAGGCCGATGAAGAACGCCACGCCCAGGCCGCGCGCGCGGCAGGTGCCGCCAGCCTGCCGCCGCCGGCCCGCGCCGTGATGTCGGCCGCAGCGAAGGTCATGACGACCACGGCCCACTACATATAGAGAGCGCCGCAGGCCTGCGTTCGCCAGGGGCAGCCTGCCCCCTTTGCCGCCGGATCAGCCCTCGACGATGTCGAAGCCGGTGGTGATCTCGGCGGTCTTGCCGAGCATGATGCTCGCCGAGCAGTATTTCTCGTGGCTCATGGCGATGGCACGCTCCACCGCCGCGGCCGGGAGCGCCTTGCCGGTCACCGTGAATTGCATGTGGATCCGCGTGAAGACCTTGGGATCGGTGTCGGCACGTTCCGATGTGAGCTTCACGCTGCAGCCACGGACGTCATGCCGGCCGCGCCGGAGAATCAGCACCACGTCGTAGGCCGTGCAGCCGCCGGTGCCGGCGAGCACGGTCTCCATCGGGCGGGGCGCCAGGTTCTGACCGCCATTGGCCGGGTTGGCCGCATCCGGCGCGCCGTCCATCGCGAGCACGTGGCCGCTGCCGGTTTCTGCAATGAATCCCATGCCGGAGCGGGTTCCGGAGGCGCCGGTCCAGGTGACTGTGCATTCCATGTTGTTTTTTCCCATCAAATAAAAGGCAACAGGATGTTCCCGTTCGCCGTCCTCACAATTTTGCTGCATCGCAGCATCGCTTGCGCTACACTTTCAACCATGCGTTGCCCGACAGGGTGAATGGCAGAGGCTCCCAGCCTGGCCCAACGCGCCGATTGTCTCCTCCATCTCCTCAAAGGATGGATTCGGCCCCGGATCTCACGATCCGGGGCCGTTTTTTTTGCCTCCGGGCATGTGCGCCGTGCTCTGCGGTCGCGGGCCTATGATGGCGGCCCCGCCGCCCACCGTCGCGAACCCCGCATTCGAGCGGCCCGGCTCCGCCGCCCGCGCACCCCATGACGAAGACTTCCCCGCCCTCCCCCGCCCTCACCCCCGCCGATTACCTCAAGAAGATCCTCACGGCGCGTGTCTACGACGTGGCCGTCGAATCCGCGCTGGAGCCGGCGCGCGCGCTGGGCCGCCGGCTGCACAACACGGTGCTGCTCAAGCGCGAGGACCAGCAGCCGGTGTTCAGCTTCAAGCTGCGCGGGGCCTACAACAAGATGGCGCACCTCTCGGCCGAGCAATTGCAGCGCGGCGTGATCTGCGCGTCGGCGGGCAACCACGCGCAGGGCGTGGCGATGAGCGCCAAGCGGCTGGGCGCACGCGCGGTGGTCGTGATGCCGACGACGACGCCGCAGCTCAAGGTGGACGCCGTGAAGACGCTGGGCGCAGAGGTGGTGCTGCATGGCGACAGCTATTCCGACGCCTACGAGCATGCCGCGCAGCTGCAGCAGGCGCAGGGCCTGACCTTCGTGCACCCGTTCGACGATCCCGACGTGATCGCGGGCCAGGGAACCATCGCGATGGAGATCCTGCGCCAGCTGCAGAGCCTGGGCAGCAACCGCCTGGATGCCGTGTTCGTCGCGATCGGCGGCGGCGGCCTGGTGAGCGGCGTGGCCAACTACATCAAGGCCGTGCGGCCGGAGATCCGCATCATCGGCGTGCAGATGAACGATTCCGATGCCATGGCCCAGTCGGTGGCCTCCGGCCGCCGCGTGGCGCTGCCGGACGTGGGGCTTTTCTCCGACGGCACGGCCGTGAAGCTCGTGGGCGAGGAAACCTTCCGCGTGGCGAGCGGCCTCGTGGACGAATTCATCACCGTGGACACCGATGCGGTGTGCGCCGCCATCAAGGACATCTTCGTGGATACGCGCAGCATCGTGGAGCCGGCCGGCGCGCTGGCGGTGGCTGCGATCAAGCAGTACGTGGCGGCGCGCAAGACCCGCGGCGAGACGTATGCGGCCATCCTCTGCGGCGCCAACATGAACTTCGACCGGCTGCGCTTCGTGGCCGAGCGTGCGGAGGTGGGCGAGGAGCGCGAGGCCCTGCTGGCCGTCACCATCCCCGAGGAGCGCGGCAGCTTCCGCCGCTTCTGCGAGGTGGTGGGGCAGTTGCCGGGTGGCCCGCGCAACGTGACCGAGTTCAACTACCGCATCAGCGATGCCGCGCAGGCGCATGTGTTCGTGGGCCTGACGACGCACGGCAAGGGCGAGTCGGAGAAGATCGCGCGCAATTTCCAGCGCCAGGGCTTCGAGGCGCTGGACCTCACCCACGACGAGCTGGCCAAGGAACACCTGCGCCACCTCGTGGGCGGCCGGTCGGGCCTGGCGCAGGACGAACGGCTGCTGCGCTTCGTCTTCCCGGAGCGCCCGGGCGCGCTCTTCAAGTTCCTGAGCCTGATGCAGCCGAGCTGGAACATCAGCCTGTTCCACTACCGCAACCAGGGCGCCGACTACGGCCGCATCCTCGTGGGCATGCAGGTGCCGGCCGGCGACGCCGCCGCGTTCAGCGCCTTCCTGGAAACGCTGGGCTATCCGTACGTGGAGGAAACGCTGAATCCGGCCTACCGGCTCTTCCTGCAGGCCCCCGGGCACAAGGCTTGAAGCCTTTTCGCCTTCATGCCGCCGGATTCATTGAATAGTTTGCTACATATTTAATAGCAAATGCAGGGCATCCGCCATTTTCTGCTCGCGGTGCAGTTCTTCACGCGGATCCCGGTCACGGGCCGCTGCGCCGCCTGGGTGGGCTACAGCCCGGCGATGCTGCGCGCCAGCGCGGCGCATTTTCCCGGGGTCGGCTGGCTGGTGGCAGCGGTGGCGGCGGCGGTGTACGCGGCGCTGCAGGTCACGCTCGGCGCCCAGCCGTACGCGGTGCTGGTGTGTGCCGCGCTGAGCACGGCCGCCACGGTGCTGGCGACCGGGGGCTTCCACGAAGACGGGCTGGCCGATGTCGCCGACGGCCTGGGCGGCAGCGCGCAGCGCGAGCGGGCGCTGGAGATCATGAAGGACTCGCGCGTGGGCGCGTTCGGCGCCATGGCGCTCGTGCTGGCGCTGGCGGGCAAGCTGGCGTTGCTGGCATTGCTGGGCAGCCACGGGCTGGGCACCGCGCTGTGCGCCATCGCCGGGGCGCACGTGGTCTCGCGCTTCTGGCCGCTGCTGCTGGTCCGCACGCTGGGCCATGTGGGCGACACCGCCACCTCGAAAAGCAAGCCGCTGGCCGACCGGATCTCCGGCACGGCGCTGGCGGTGGCCGCCGGCTGGTCGGTGCCGGCGATGGCCCTCGTGGGCGGATCGCAGGGCGCCGCCGTGGCGGGGTTGGCGCTGTGCGCGAGCGCGGTGGCGGCAGGGGCGATGCGCGCCTGGTTCGCGCGGCGCCTGCAGGGGTTCACGGGCGACTGCCTGGGAGCCACCCAGCAGGTGTGCGAGATCGCGTTCTATCTCGGCATGGCCATGGCGCTGGGCGGGCCGGCGTGAGCGGGCGCCCTGCCCGCCTCTGGCTGGCGCGGCATGCGGCGCCGGTCGTGGCGCCGGGGCTCTGCTACGGGTCGCTCGACGTGCCGGCCGACGCGCAGGCGACGGCCGATGCCGCCCGCCGGCTGGCCGATGCGCTGCCCCGCGCGCCGCTGGCCGTCAGCCATTCGCCGCTGCAGCGCTGTGCGCAACTGGCGCAGGCGCTGCAGGCGGCCAGGCCGGACCTCGAACCCCGGCCCGACGCGCGGCTGGCGGAGATGGATTTCGGCCACTGGGAGGGCCAGCCCTGGAGCCGCATCGACCGCTCCGCCATCGACGCGTGGACGGCCGACTTCCATGGGCATGCGCCCGGAGGCGGCGAGAGTCTGGCGCAGATGATGGGCCGGGTGGACGCGGCGCTGTCCGAGGCCCTGCACGGCCCCGGCGGGAGCACCGGGGCTGCAGCGGACGTGCTGTGGATCACCCACGCCGGTGTGGCGCGCTGCGTGCGCTGGCGCCTGGCGCATCCAGGGCGGCTGCCGCGCTCCGACGAGTGGCCGGCCACGGCACCCGGCCTGGGCGAGTGGGAGTGCATCGATCTGCCCTGAAGGGGGCCGGGGCAAAGGCAGCCTGCTGCCGCAGAGGGATGGCGAAAAAGCGGCGCACCTGTCCAGGTTCTGCGGTTTCCGATCCCTGCGGAAAACGCCTCCGTCACCGGTGGTTACACCGGTTGCTCAGCGTCCTTTTTCAGGCACTTCGAGGGTGACGGTGGTCTCTCCGGTGGCCGAAGGACCGAGCCGCACCTGCCGGCGGCCGAGGGCCTGGACCACGAGCCCTTCGGCCACCGTGGCACCCAGGCGGAAGGGCCGAGCGGGCTGGTTGTCCACGGCGATGAGGGCCGCGCCGCCGCCGCTGGCCGTGCCCGCCAGCACGCCCTGCAGGGCGTAGCGGCTGGGTTCGCGCGCGGCCGGTGCGCTGGGTGCCGCCGGGCCGGCGCCCAGCAGGCGGGCCAGCGCCAACGCGTCGGGCTGGGGCGGCGCGGGAGCCGCCACGGGGGCCGAAAGGGGCGCAGGCCGCACCGCCAATTTCAGGCCCCAATAAACCACGCTGGCGCCTGCGAGCACCCACAGCGCGAGCGTGCCCAGCCGAACGCCCCAGGGGCCGTATGTGTTTGTCACCATGGCGCGATTATCATTGACCGGATATGTCTCCCACCCCCCCGAAGACCGCGATCTCCCGCAACGCAGCCGCCCTGGCACTGCACGCCCGGAACGCCCGCCGCCGGATCGCACGCGGCTTCACGCTGATCGAACTGATGGTGGTGCTCGTCATCATCGGCGTGCTGGCCGCGCTGATCGTGCCCAACGTGATCGACCGCGCCGACGAGGCGCGCGTCACGGCGGCCCGCACCGACATCACCAACATCGTCCAGGCGCTGAAGCTCTACCGCCTGGACAACCAGCGCTACCCCACCGCCGAGCAGGGCCTGCAGGCCCTCATCGCCCGGCCCGGCAGCGGCCCCGCGCCGGGCAACTGGCGCCCCTACCTCGAGAAGCTGCCCAACGATCCCTGGGGCCGGCCCTACCAGTACCTGAGCCCCGGCATCAAGGGCGAGGTGGACGTGATGTCCTTCGGTGCCGACGGACAGTCGGGCGGCGAGGGCAAGGATGCCGACATCGGAAGCTGGCAGTAAGCCCGCCGGCCCGCGGGCGCGGGCCCTGCGGGGCTTCACGCTGCTGGAGCTGCTCGTGGTGATCTCCCTGATCGCGATCGCCACCGCGGGCGTCGGCTTCGCCCTGCGGGACGATGGCCAGGCCACCCTGCAGCGCGAAGGCGAACGCCTGGCCGCCTTGCTGGAAGCCGGCCGCGCGCAGTCGCGCGCCTCGGGTGCGCCGGTGCGCTGGCGCGCGGCCGGGGGCGCCTTCCGCTTCGAAGGACTGGGCGGCAACCCTGAACCGGGCCACTGGCTCGATGCGTCCACCTACGTGGTCGGTCCGGCGCTGCTGCAGCTCGGCCCGGAGCCCGTGATCACGCCGCAGCAGGTGGTGATCGCCAGCCAGGCGCACCCGGGACGCGCCGTGCGCGTGGCGACCGACGGGCTGCGGCCTTTCGTGGCAGAGGCCCTGCCATGACCCCCCTTCCGACGCCCGGCGGCCGGCGGCGCCTGCACAGGCACGCGGGCTTCACGCTGGTCGAGATCCTCGTGGCGCTGGCCATCGTGGCCATCGCGCTGGCGGCCGGCACGCAGGCCGTCTCCGCGCTCGCGCGCAGCACCGCTCGGCAGGGCGACGTGATGCTGGCCCATGTGTGCGCCGAGAACGAACTGGTGAAGGTACGGCTGTCGCGCCAGATGCCGTCCATCGGCGACAGCACGGCGCCTTGCGAGCAGGCCGGGCTGCGCTACGACGTGGCGGTGACCGTGCGGCCCACGCCCAATCCGCAGTTCCGCCGGGTCGATGCGCAGGTCTTCGACGCCACGGGGCCGGTGCTGCGGCTCTCCACCATCGTGGGGAGGTACTGATGCTTCACGTGAGGGTGCCCCCCCTGAGTCGCCTTCGGCGCCTTCCCCCCGAGGGGGGACGCCGCCCGCAGCCCAGCGAAGCCGGTTCTGCGGCGGCTACTGGCATGGCCTGCTCCGCGGCCATCGGACACTGGGGGCCGCTGTGGCTCCATGCGCCGCCGGCTGCGCGCCGGGCCGCGGGCTTCACCCTCGTGGAGCTGCTGGTCGCGATCGCGATCATGTCCCTGCTCGCCCTCATGAGCTGGCGCGGCCTGGACGGCATGGTGCGTGCGCAGGAACAGACCCGCGCGCGCGCGGACGAGCTGCTGGTGCTGCAGGCCGCGCTGTCGCAGTGGACGGCCGACCTTGATGCGCTGCAGGCCATCGACCAGACCGAGCCCATCGACTGGGACGGCCAGGTGCTGCGCCTCACGCGCCGCGGAACGGCCACGCCGGACGAAGGCGCCTTCGTCGTGGCCTGGGCGCGGCGCGCCGTGAACGGCACCGACCAATGGCTGCGCTGGCAATCGCCGCCGCTGCGCACGCGCGGCGAATGGACCATTGCCTGGCAGCGCGCCGCGCTCTGGGCGCGCTCGGGCGGCGCCGGCAGCGCGGGCACCGAGCGCGGCGAGACCGTGCTCCTGCCGCTGGAGGGCTGGACCCTCTTCTACTACCGCGACGGCGCCTGGTACAACGGCCTGTCCAGCAGCGCCACGGCGTCCGCGGCGCAGGGCATCGGGCCCACGGCGCCGACCAACATCCCCGACGGCGTGCGCCTGCAGATCGTGCTGCCCCCCGGCCGTGCGCTGGCCGGCACGATCACCCGCGACTGGGTCAATCCCACCAACGGAGGGGGCAAGTCGTGATGCGGCGCCCCGGTGCTTTCCGCCGCCCCCCGGTGCGCGCGCGCGGCGCGGCGCTGCTGGCGGCCATGCTGACCGTCACGCTCGTGGCCACGTTCGCAGCGGCGGCCATGTGGCAGCAGTGGCGCGCCATCGAGGTGGAAACCTCGGAGCGCGCGCGCGTGCAATCCGCCTGGCTGCTGATGGGCGCGCTCGACTGGTCACGGCTCATCCTGCGCGAGGACCTCTTCGCGCGCGGCGGCGACGGCACCGACCACCTGGCCGAGCCCTGGGCCGTGCCGCTGGAAGAGGCGCGCCTGTCCACCTTTCTGGCCGCCGGCCCCGAGGGCACCTCGGAGCCGGACGCGAGCACCGACACGGCCAACGCCTTCCTCTCGGGGCAGATCATCGATCTGCAGTCGCGGCTCAACGCCTTCAACCTGATCGAAGGCGGCGCGGTGTCGGCCACCTCATTGCGCCAGTTCACCCGGCTCTTCGAATCCCTGGGCCTGCCGCAGCAGGAACTGTCGCAGCTGGCGACCGGGCTGCAGAAGGCGCTGGCGAACAGCACCGCCTCGCAAACGGCAGGCACGGCGGGCACCACGGTCTCCAGCGGGGCATCGGCCTCGGGGGCTTCGGCAACGGATCTCTCCAGCGTGCCGCTGATGCCGCGCAGCTTCACGCAGCTCACCTGGCTGGGGCTGTCGCCCGCCACCGTCACGGCGCTGGAACCCTACGCCACGCTGCTGCCCCGGCGCACGGCCGTCAACCTCAACACCGCCAGCGCGCAGGTGCTGCGCGCGAGCATCGACGGCCTGGACATGGCGGGCGCGCAGCGGCTCGTGCAGTCCCGGGAATCGAGCCACTTCAAGACCACTGCCGATGCCAGCCGCCAGTTGGGCGGTTCGGTGCAGATCGCGGCCGAGACCCATTCGGTCATGTCCACCTACTACGAAGTGCGCGGCCGGCTGCGCCTGGGCGACACCGTGGTGGAAGAGCGCTCGCTGGTCTACAAGGCCGGCAGCACCGCGCGCACGCTGTGGCGCGAGCGCGGCGCCTTCGTGAGGAGCCCGGCCGCCCCCCGCTGACCGCCGCCGGCGCGGACGGCTCCGGTCATGCAAGGCCCCTAAAATGGCCCGCGAATTCCATCCATGAGCACCCTCATCCTTTTCCTGCCCCAGGGCAGCGCCCCCGGGCCGGCCACCGAGTACAGCTACGCGCTGACCGTGGACGGCCACACCGCCACACGCCATGCCAGCGCACCCGCGCCGCTGCTGCCCGACCCGGGCCGCGCGGGAGAGGTGGTGGCCGTCGTGCCCGTCCGGGCGCTGTCGTGGCAGCGCCTGACCCTGCCGCAGGGCGCAGCGGCCCAGCCCGGGCGGCTGCGCGCGGTGCTCGAAGGCCTGCTGGAAGAGCGGCTGCTGGACGATCCCGCGCAACTGCATTTCGCGCTGGAGCCCGGCGCACGGCCCGGCGCGCCCGCCTGGGTGGCCGTGTGCGACAGGGCCTGGCTACGCACGGCCTTGCAGGCGCTGGAGGCCGCGGGACGCCCCGTGCAGCGCGTGGTGCCCGAGTTCGCGCCCGGCGCCACCGCGGGCGGCGCCCCCGAATACTTCGCCATCGGAACCCCCGAGGATCCGTGCCTGGTCGCCACCGGGCAGGGCCCGGACGAGGCGCTGGCGATGCTCCCGCTCTCGCCCGCCACGCTGCAGCTGGTCGGCGCCCTGGGAACCGCTGCAGATGCGGCCGCGGGCGAGGCGCCCCCGCCCGTGCGCGCGGAGCCGGCCGTGGCGGCCCTCACCGAGCAGATGCTGAACCGGCCCGCGGTGCTGCACACCGCCACGCAGCGCGCCCTGGCCGCGGCCCGCGGCCCGTGGGACCTGGCGCAGTTCGAATTCGCGAGCAACCGCCGCACGCGCACGATGCGCAAGGCCACCTCGTCGCTGGGCGCCTTCGCGCGCGCTCCGCAGTGGCGGGCCGCCCGCTGGGCGCTGGGCGTGTGCGTGGCCGCGCAGCTCGTGGGGCTGAACGCGTGGGCCTGGCAGGAGCGGCAGGCGCTGGCGGCCAAGCAGGCCGGCGTGCGCAACGCACTCACGCAGACCTTTCCGCAGGTGCAGGTGGTGGTCGATGCACCGGTGCAGATGGAGCGCGAGGTGGCGCGGCTGCGCCAGGAAGCGGGCGGCGTTTCCGCGCGCGACCTCGAACCGCTGCTCGCGGCCGCGGGCGGCGCGCTGCCCGGCGGGCGCCTGCCCACCGCCATCGAATACGCGGCCGGTGAATTGCGCCTGCGCGGCATCGAACTGCAACCCGCCGAGCTGTCGGCCGCCAACGAGCGGCTGGCCGCGACCGGCTATCGCGCCCAGGTGCGCGACGGCGCCGTGCTGCTGCGCGAAGGAGACCGGCCATGAAGCCATCGCTGCGCCCCGCGCCCGCCCCCGCGGGCCACAACGCCCCCCGCCGTGCGGACGTGCTGCGCGCCCGCTGGAAGGCGCTTGCGCCGCGCGAACAATCGCTGGTGCTGGCCGCCGCCGCGCTGGTCGCGGTGGCACTGCTCTGGTGGGTGGTGCTGGCGCCCGCCGTGCGCACACTGCGCGAGGCGCCGCAGCAGCATGCCGCGCTCGACGCGCAGCTGCAGCGCATGCGGGCGCTGCAGGCCGAAGCCCTGCAACTGCAGGCCGCCCCCGCCGCCCCGGCCGGCGACGCGTCGCAGGCCCTGCGCACGTCGCTCGGGCAGCGGCTGGGCAACCAGGCGCAGATCGCGATCCTGGGCGACCGCGCCACGGTCACGCTCAAGGCGGCGCCCGCAGACGCCGTGGCCGATTGGCTGGCCCAGGCCCGCAGCAATGCGCGCACGGTCCCCGTCGAAGCGCGGCTGGTGCGCAGCACGGCCGCCCCCGCACCGGCCGGCACCGCGGTGATGGGCCCCACCTCCCCGGCGCGCGCCGCGGCGGCGGCCCCTCGCACGGCGCCCGCAGCACCCGACGACGCCATGCCGCGCTGGGACGGAACGCTGGTGCTGACGCTGCCCGCGCGGTAGGCGCCGCCGCAGCAAGCCCCCACGGCCTCTCTTCTTCTTTTTCTGCATCGCCGACACCGTGCCACGTTCTTCCCGCACCCTCCGCTCTTCCGCGCCGCGCCCACCGCGCTCTCCGCGCGGCTGGGCCATCGCCGGGTGCCTGCTGGGTGCCCTGCCCGCCGTGCTGTTTTTCGCACCGGCCCAATGGCTGGCGACGGGCGTGGAGCGCGCCAGCCATGGACAGGTGCGGCTGGCGCAGGCGCGCGGCACGGTCTGGACCGGATCGGCCCAACTGGTGCTGGCGGGCGGCAGCGGCAGTGCCGACCAGGCCGCCCTGCCCGGTCGGCTGCACTGGCAGTTGCGCCCCGCATGGAAGGGCCTGCGCGCTCAGGTGAACGCCGACTGCTGCACGGCCCAGCCCCTCGCGGCCCGCATCGAGCCGCGCTGGGGCGGCGCGCACGTGGCCATCGACGACGGGCAGAGCCAGTGGCCCGCCGCCGTGCTGTCGGGCCTCGGTACCCCTTTCAACACCCTGCAGCCGCAGGGGCAGCTCGCGCTGCGCACGCAGGGCCTCACGCTGGACAGCGCGGCCGGGCGCGTGGTCATCGCGGGCCAGGCGCAACTGGATGCACTCGGCATGTCCTCGCGCCTGTCCACGCTGCGCCCCATGGGCAGCTACCGGCTGAACCTGCAGGGGGGCGAGGTCACGACGCTCACCCTGTCCACGCTCGACGGCGCGCTGCGCCTCACCGGCAGCGGCCGCTGGATCGGCCAGCGCCTGCGTTTCGAGGGCGAAGCCACGGCCGCCCCGGAGCGCGAGGGAGCGCTGGCCAACCTTCTCAACATCATCGGACGGCGCACGGGCGCACGGTCCCTCATCACCGTGGGTTGAACCCTATGACTTCCTTGACTTCGCAGCCCCTGCGGTTTGCTCTCAAATCAATAGCACTCGGGGCAATGATTGCGGCGGCATCCGGCACATTGCATGCACAGACGGGCAGCAGCAACGCCAGCGTGCGGCCCGGAGAGCCCGTGACGCTGAACTTCGCCGGCGCCGAGATCGAAGCCGTGGCCCGCACCATGGCCACCATCACCGGCCGCAATGTCGTGGTGGACCCGCGCGTGAAGGGCCAGCTCACGCTGGTCACCGAGCGGCCCGTGCCGCCGGCTGCGGCGTTCCAGCAGTTCCTCGCGGCGCTGCGCCTGCAAGGCTTCACCGTGGTCGAAGCCGCGGGCCTCTACAAGGTCGTGCCCGAGGCGGATGCCAAGCTGCAGGCCGGCACGGTGAGCGTCACGCAGGGCGACTCGGGCCGCGCACCGGGCGGCGGGCAGATCGTCACGCAGATCTTCAAGCTGAATTTCGAGAACGCGGCGAACCTCGTGCCGGTGCTGCGCCCGCTGATCAGCCCCAACAACACGATCAACGTGAACCCCGGCAACAACTCGCTCGTGGTCACCGATTACGCCGACAACCTGCAGCGCATCGCACGCATCGTGGCCGCGATGGACGTCTCCAACGCGAGCGACGTGGAGGTGATCCCCCTGCGCAACGCGGTGGCCAGCGAACTCGCGCCCCTGGTGGCGCGGCTCGTCGAAGGCTCGGGCAGCGCCGGCGGCACGGGCACCACGCCCACGGGCACGGCCGGGGCCACGCCGGGCCAGAGCGACACCGCCTACCGCACCACGCTGCTGCCCGAGCCGCGCAGCAATTCGCTGATCGTGCGGGCCGCCAATCCGGCGCGCCTGTCGCTCGTGCGCACGCTGGTGGCCAAGCTCGACCAGGCCCCGGCGGCCGGCAGCGCGGCCGCCACCGGCAACATCCACGTCGTGTACCTGCGCAACGCCGATGCGACCAAGCTCGCGACGACGCTGCGCGCGGCGCTGTCGGCCTCCATGGGCAGCGGATCGTCCGGGTCCGGCACGCCCTCCAGCAGCAGCGCGGGCGGCCTCAGCTCCGCCGGCCTGTCGGGCACGGGCCTCACGCAGACGAGCACCAGCAGCGGCATGGGTGGCAGCGGCATGGGCAGCAGCGGCAGCAGCGCGGGCGGGCTGGGCGGCAGCTCGGGCAGCCTGAACTCCGCCAACAGCAACCAGCCTTCCACCGGCGGCCAGATCCAGGCCGACCCGTCCACCAACTCGCTCATCATTTCCGCGCCCGAGCCGCAGTTCCGGCAACTGCGCGCCGTGATCGACCAGCTCGACGGCCGGCGCGCGCAGGTGCTGGTGGAGAGCCTGATCGTCGAGGTCGCCGCCAACAAGGTGGCGGACTTCGGCATCCAGTGGCAGGGGGTGATGGGCAACTACGGCAGCGGCACGGTCGGCATCGTCGGCACCAACTCCACGGCCGCGGGCGGCGCGAACATCCTCAACCTCGCGCTGGCCGCGGCCAGCGGCAGCGTGAGCAGCGTCACCTCCGCGCTGTCCAGCAGCGGCACGCGCCCGGGCAACGGCCTCAACGTCGCCATCGCGCCGCGCATCAACGGCAACTACTACCTGGGCGCGCTCGCCAACTTCCTGGAGAACACCGGCGACGCCAACGTGCTCTCCACCCCCAACCTGATGACGCTGGACAACGAGGAAGCGCGGATCATCATCGGCAACAACGTGCCCTTCGTGACCGGCTCCTACGCCAACAGCACCGGCAGCAGCACGGTGAACCCGTTCACGACCGTGGAGCGCAAGGACGTGGGCCTGATGCTGCGCGTGCGCCCGCAGATCAACGAGAACGGCACCGTGAAGCTCACGCTCTACCAGGAGGTGTCGCAGGTCGATGCGTCCACCCTGTCGTCGGCCAACGGCCCGACGACCAGCGTGCGCTCCATCGAGTCCACGGTGCTCGTGAACGACGGCAGCGTGATCGTGCTCGGCGGCCTGCTGGAGGACCGCTATTCGCTGGGCCAGGACAAGGTGCCCGTGATGGGCGACCTGCCGCTGGTGGGCGGCCTCTTCCGCAACGAGAGCCGCTCGCGCCGCAAGACCAACCTGATGGTGTTCCTGCGTCCCGTGGTGATCCGCGACGCCGCCACCAGCGATGCGCTCATGCTGGACCGCTACGAAGCCATCCGCGCGCTACAGCAGAACATCCAGCCCGCGCCCAGCACCGTGATGCGCGCGGTGTCGGAAGCGCCGGTCCTGCCGCCGATGGCGCCGCAGCCGCCCGCCCAGAACGGGGCGCCCGCGCCCGGGCCTGTGCCCGCGCAGGCCCCGGTGCCCAGCCCGGCCCCCGCGCCGATGCGCCTGGCCCCGCCCGCGCCGCTGGTGCCGCTCATGCCGCCGCGTTCCGTGAACGTTCCCACGCCCGCGGATTACACCGCGCCTGCGGAAAAGCTCGGCACGCAGTAACCCCAGCCCTCTCCTTCCCGCCCACCGCCCATGCGCCACCCGCTTCCCTATGCCTTCGCGCGCAGCGCCCAGCTGCTGCTGGAGGACGACGGCCATTCCTGCGTGCTCTGGCACGGCCCCGCGCCGGATGCCGGGGCGCTCTCCGAGATCATGCGCAAGCACACGGTGCAGCAGCTCATGCCGCTCGACGCCCATGCCATGGCGCAGCGCATCAGCGCGGCGTACTCGCAGGGCGAATCGAGCGCGGCCACGGTGGTGAGCGAAGTCGAATCCGATGCCGACCTCTCGCGCATGATGCAGGAGCTGCCGGCCGTGGAAGACCTGCTGGAATCGGCCGGCGACGCGCCCATCATCCGCATGCTCAACGCGCTGCTCACTCAGGCCGCGCGCGACGGCGCGAGCGACATCCACATCGAGCCCTACGAGCGGCATTCGAGCGTGCGCTTCCGCGTGGACGGCACGCTGCGCGAGGTGGTGCAGCCCAACCGCGCACTGCACGCGGCGCTGATCTCGCGCCTGAAGATCATGGCCGACCTGGACATCTCCGAAAAGCGCCTGCCGCAGGACGGCCGCATCAGCCTGCGCCTGGGCACGCGCGCCATCGACGTGCGCGTCTCCACCCTGCCCAGCGCCCACGGCGAACGCGCCGTGCTGCGCCTGCTGGACAAGAGCGGCAACAAGCTGAGCCTGGAAGCGGTGGGCATGCAGGGCGACACGCTGCGCCGCTTCGACGGGCTGATCCACCAGCCGCACGGCATCGTGCTCGTCACCGGCCCGACCGGCTCGGGCAAGACCACGACGCTGTACGCGGCGCTCGGCCGGCTCGATGCCCACAGCGGCAACATCATGACGGTGGAAGACCCGATCGAATACGAGCTTCCGGGCGTGGGCCAGACGCAGGTCAACAGCAAGATCGACCTCACCTTCGCCAAGGCCCTGCGCGCCATCCTGCGCCAGGACCCGGACGTGATCATGATCGGCGAAATCCGCGACTTCGAGACCGCGCAGATCGCCATCCAGGCCTCGCTCACGGGCCACCTGGTGCTCGCCACGCTGCACACCAACGACGCGGCCAGCGCCGTCACGCGGCTCACCGACATGGGCGTGGAGCCATTTCTGCTCTCCAGCTCGCTGCTGGGCGTGCTCGCCCAGCGGCTCGTGCGCAAGCTCGACCCGGCGGACCCGAGCGGCTACCGCGGCCGCACGGGCGTGTTCGAGCTGCTGGTGGTGGACGACACGCTGCGCGCGCAGATCCACGGCCAGGCCGCGGAAGCCGACCTGCGCGCCACGGCGATCGCGGGCGGCATGACGCTCATGCGCGAAGACGGCGAGCGCCTGGTGCGCGCCGGCATCACCAGCCCCGAGGAAGTGCTGCGCGTCACGCGCGAGTGATCCGCACGCACGCCGCAGGCGGCGGCAGTTTCCCGAAAGGTCAGGGGCTCGGCAGCAGCTCGAGCACCGTCTCGGGCGGCCGGCACAGGCGCGCGCCGAGCGGCGTGACCACGATGGGCCGGTTCATCAGTTCCGGATGCCGGGCCACCTGCGCGATGAGCGCCGCATCGCCGATGGCTTCGTCGTCCAGGCCCAGTTGCTGGTAGGCGGCTTCCTTGGTGCGCAGCAGCGCACGCACCGGCCCGCCCACCGCGGCGAACAGGCTGCGCAGCGCGGCTTCATCCAGCGGCCGGGCCAGGTAGTCCACGATGTGCGGCTCGATGCCGCGCTCGCGCAGCAGGGCCAGGGCGCCGCGTGAATTGCTGCAGCGGGCGTTGTGGTAGATCGTGATGTCGGCGCGGGGTGTCGTAGTCGTCATGCCGCGAGTGTAGGAGCGGGGTGGTCCGGTCAGCGCGGGCCGGAGGCGCGCAGCGTGCGGCTCAGCAGGATCACCGGCACCAGCCCCACGGCCACCAGCGCGAGCGAAGGCAAGGCCGCCTCGCCCAGGCGCTCGTCGCGCGCGAGCTGGTAGGCCACGACGGCCAGCGTGTCGCTGTTGAAGGGGCGCAGCACCATCGTGGCCGGCAGTTCCTTCATCACGTCGACGAACACCAGCAGCGCCGCCGCCGCCGTGGACCGGCGCAGGAGCGGCCAGTGCACCCGCGCCAGCAGGCCCGCGCTGCCCGTGCCCAGCATCCGCGCGGAATCGTCCAGGCTGGCGGGAATGCGCGCGTAGCCGCTCTGCACCGACTGCAGCGCCACGGCGCAAAAGCGCACCAGGTAGGCCCACACGATGCCCACCGCCGTGGCGGTGATGATCGCCGGCACACCCCAATCCGGCGCCAAGGCCTGCAGCCAGCCCACGGGCAGCAGCAGGCCCACGACGATCACCGCGCCGGGCACCGCGTAGCCCACGCTGGCCAACTGCACCACGCCGCGCGTGAGGCGCCCCGCGCGCCGCCGCACGGCGAACGCCAGCGCCATCGCCACGCCCACCGCCAGCACCGCCGTGATCGCCCCCAGCCGCACGCTGTGGCCCGCCCATTCCACGAAGCGATCCCACGGCAGCACGGACCAGTCCGCCGCCAGCGGCCGCAGCATGAAGGCCACCGGCGCGAAGAAGCCCATCGCCACCGGCACGGCGCAAACGCCCCAGGCCACCGCGCAGCGCCAGCCCGTGAGCCGCTGCGGCTGCGCTTCGGCGGAGCCGGCGCGGCCCACGCCGCTGGTGGCGAAGCGCATGCGCCGCTGCGCACGCTGCTCCAGTTGCAGCAGCACGACCACGAGCACCAGCAGGATGGTGGCGAGCTGCGCGGCGGCCAGACGGTTGTCCATCGACAGCCACGCCTTGTAGATGCCCGTGGTGAAGGTCTGGATGCCGAAATAGCTGGCCACCCCGAAATCGGCCAGCGTTTCCATCAGCACCAGCGCCACGCCCGCCGCCACCGCGGGCCGCGCCAGCGGCAGCGCCACGGTGCGCACGCGGCGCGCGAGCGGCGCCCCCAGCAGGCGCGCGGCCTCCATGAGGTGCGCGGCACGCTCGCCCAGCGCCGTGCGCGCCAGCAGGTACACATAGGGGTAGAGCGAGAAGATGAACACCCATACCGCGCCGCCCAGGCTGCGCACTTCGGGCAGCAAGCGCCCTTCCAGTCCATAGGTGGCGCGCAGCCAGACCTGCAGCGGGCCGCTGAACTGCAGGAAATCGGTGTACGCGTACGCCGTCACGTAGGCTGGCATGGCCAGCGGAAGCAGCAACAGCCATTCGAGCGTGCGCCGGCCCCGGAAATCGAACAGCGTCACCGCCGCCGCCGTGGCCGTGCCCACCAGCGCTGCGCCCGCGCCCACCGCCAAGGCCAGCCACACCGTGGTGGCGAAGTACCCGGGCAGCACCGTGGCTGCCATCTCGCGCAGGATGCCCGTGGCTTCCTCACCGCCATGCCCCCACGGAAGCCACGACGCCAGCACGGCCAGCACGGGCAGGGTGAGCGCGAACGCCAGCAGCAGGAGGGGAATGGAGCGCAGGGCGGAGAGAAGACGCAAAACGAAAGCAAGGGCAAGGAAACGGACGGACAGAGGCGGCGCGGTGCGGTGCGGCGGGAGCCGCCCCGAGGGGAGCATGCCGGCCACTCTGGATGCAAATGCGAATTCTACGCATTGCCCCCTTCTAGAATCCACGCATGTTCCTCGAAGTCAACCAACTGGAAGTGCGCTACCCCGGCCGCGCGCAGGCCGCCGTGCGTGGCGTCACGCTGGGCCTGGCGGCCGGCGAGATCGGCGTGCTGATCGGCCCCTCGGGCTGCGGCAAGACCACGCTGCTGCGCGCCGTGGCCGGCCTGGAGCCCGTCACGTCCGGCGAGATCCGGCTGGCCGGGGAACGCGTGGGCGGCGCAGGGCACAGCATGCCGCCCGAGCGCCGCCGCATCGGCATGGTGTTCCAGGATTACGCCCTGTTCCCGCACCTCTCGGTGGGCAGGAACGTGGCCTTCGGCATCCACCGGCTCTCCCGCGCCGAGCAGGCGGCGCGCGTGGACGAAGTGCTGCGCCTCGTGGGCCTGGAGGGCAGCGCGGCGCGCTATCCGCACGAACTGTCCGGCGGGCAGCAGCAGCGCGTGGCCCTGGCGCGCGCCCTGGCGCCGCGCCCGCAGCTCATGCTGCTGGACGAACCCTTCTCCAACCTCGACGTGGACCTGCGCGAACGGCTCGCGCACGAGGTGCGCGGCATCCTCAAGAGCGCGGGGGCCACGGCGCTCTTCGTCACCCACGACCAGCTCGAAGCGTTTGCCATCGGCGACCGCATCGGCGTGATGGAGAGCGGAACGCTCCACCAGTGGGACGATGCCTATGCGCTCTACCACCGGCCTGCGACGCGCTTCGTGGCCGACTTCATCGGACACGGCGTCTTCGCGCCCGCCACGCTGGAGCAGCGCGGCGACGACGTGGTGGTCCGCACCCCGCTGGGCGACTTCGGCGACGCGGCCGAGTGCCCCCTGCCGGCCAGCTACCCCGGTGGCGAGTGCGATGTGCTGCTGCGCGCGGACGATGTCGTGCACGACGATGCGTCCCCCGTGCAGGCACGCATCCTCCGCAAGGCATTCCGCGGATCCGA
Organism: Paracidovorax konjaci; assembly: GCF_900112675.1. GTDB lineage: Bacteria > Pseudomonadota > Gammaproteobacteria > Burkholderiales > Burkholderiaceae_C > Paracidovorax > Paracidovorax konjaci. Next base: position 34,843 of record NZ_FOMQ01000007.1, read on the forward strand.
ATTCCTCTACACGCTGCAGTTGGCGGACGGTCTCACGGTGATGGCGCATGTGCCGAGCCACCACGACCATGCCGTGGGCGACTGGATCGGCATCCGGCCCGAGGTGGACCACGTGGTGGCGTTTCCGCGGGAGTGATCTCCATGAACTGGAGTCCGCCACTTTGAAAAGAACGCAGGCCCAAGCACCTTATTCTGGCGGATGTATGTGCCCCAGCTTCGGCAAACAGACGGAAGCGTCCTTATCATCTGCCGAACCGCTGCAGGTCAAAACGGTTGTTATTTCTGCGCCGCAGCCAGTTGCTGTCCGACACACCCGCCGGAGGCCACTTCGGGAACCGACAGCAAAGTGCCCCGCAGCGTCATGACCAGGGTTCGCTTGCAATCTCCGCTGATGTATTTGGCACGCTCCATCTTTTGGATGCCGCCATGGGAGTAGCGGTACGTCTTTTCGGCCCCTTTGGCCGCCGCATCATGCTTGGCCATCGATTTGGAAATCCCTATGGACTCTGACAGTAGCCAGGTGGCTTGCCTCTTCAGAAGCCTGCCATTTTCCGCGACCCATGCCTGCTGAGGCTCAGCGCCCTTGATGGGATCCGAAACGATCTTGACGATATTCTGGTAGACGGGATCGGACCCGGCTCCGGCAGGCCGGACACTGACCTTGTTGATCAGCACCAACGCCCGCTCATCCAAGCTGACGAAGAACTCCGGCGTGGACTCCACGATCAAACCGGCAGATTTTTCGTCCGCAATACGAGCGCCCTCCTTTTCATTCGACGCCAGATCCTGAAAACTGTCGCTCAGAAGTCTTTGCGTGTCGAAATCCGCTAGAAGAGGCTGGTATGCCGCCAGCTTTTCATCCACCTCGCGCTGCTTTTGGGCCAACTGCTCCTTCTGCGCAGCACTCATGATCACCCCATGGGTGACTATGGCGACGATCAAACCTGCCACACCGGGCGCTGGATAGACCATATCGCTGGCAGCAATCCCCACCTCATCCACATTGAGTTCCGCCTTTAACGTAACTGGACCCGCAGGGACGACGGACGCCGACCACTCTCCCATACCTTGAGCTGGAGCAGCGTGCGCAAGGGCCAGCAGGGCTGGGAACAAGGCTCCGCGAGCCAGCGACGACGAAAAGGCTCGTAAGCCGCGCATACGGCGTGCCGTCACTTGCGCAGGCCGTCCATGATGCGGTCCTTGCCCGACTCTATGGCCTGGTAGTACGCGTTCGTGAGGCCAGGGAATTTTGGAGGCTCATCCCACTCCGCATCCGTACCACGGATCTCATTCAGCGGGAGGTACCAAAGATAGGCATTACTCTTGAGATCCACCATGTATCCCTTGCCCCGCACAACCGCTTTCGGAGGGCTGCTGGGGATGTAGGAAGAATACTGCCGCTCCAACCCGATGAAATCCACCTCGACAAGCATCAGCTTATCGATCCGGTACTTGGTCCGAAGGGATGAGAAATCCTTGCGCGCCAGATTTTCGCCCTCGCTCGCGTTTTTCTCAAGGCTCTGCATGTTGATCTCATCAGCGATGACTACGGCATCGACACCCTTCTCACGAAGCGCTTTCGCCATGTCTTCCTTCAAGGGCAACATGTCCTCTTTGGACAGCGTGCGGGAATAGTCGATCAGGGTGGAATTGGCAGCAGTTGCGACGGCAATGCACAGAAGGCATCCGGCGCCTGGCAATGAAGTGTCGACCTTGGGAAGGGTCGCCATGGCGACGCCGACCTTCCCAGTGGCTGGTCCCAAGGTGCTTTTGTCCAGGGACACGGGCATTTGAGGTTTGACTGCACACCCTGTCAAGAAGGCGGCAAAAAGAAAGATGGCTACGCGAGTAAACATGGCAATGGTCAGTTGAATAACTCAACCATTGTACATTTTTCATACTTTTTGTTACAAAAGAATCACTTCGTTGCTTTTATGCCAGCAAGAGAGGCTTGACGGTTGAAAGTATCTTTTCCCGACTTTTTGGCGTCGGGCTTCTCCCACCCAATCAGCCCTTGCGCAACACGTCGACCGCCCGACGCAGATCCTTCGCCCACACCCGCCGGTCGCGGCCCGCGGCCCGCTCGGGTTCGCCGTAGTGCACCACGGCCACCATGGGTTCGGCCCGCAGCACGCGCCAGAGCGATGCCAGCAGCGTGTCGTCGCCCACGTACAGCGCGTCCGCGCTGGGCCGGCCGGTGGCGCGGACGACGAAGCGCAGGCCGACCGGCTGTACCGGCGCATCGGCCAGCACGGCGGCCTGCAGGAGGTTGGCGTGGAAGGGCAGCAGTTCGGTGCCGTCGGCCGTTGTGCCTTCGGGGAACACGCCCAGCACCTCCTGGCGCTGCAGCGCCTCCTGCATGAGGCGCACGATGCGCATGGCGTCGCGCCGCGTGTTGCGTTCGATGTAGAGCGTGCCCGCTGCCGTGGCCAGCCGCCCGATCACGGGCCAGCGCTGCACGTCCGACTTGGAGATGAACCGGCAGTGCCGCGCCGCGTGCATCACGGAGATGTCGAGCCAGGACAGGTGGTTGGCCACCAGCACCACGGGTCCGCCGGCCGGCGGCGCGCCGCGGATTTCCAGCGCGATGCCCGCATGGGCCAGCAGGGCACGCGACCACGCCTGCACGCGCGCATGCTGCTGGTCGGGCGAGAGCCGGGGAAAGCGCAGCAGCACCGTGGCCAGTCCGGCCAGGATATGGGCGATGAGCCGCAGCAGGCGCGCCACGGCACGCAGGGAACGCAGCATGCGCCGGGGTCAGCCCTGCTCGAACGCGACGAGGCCGCCCACCAGCGTGCAGCGCACGCGCCCGGGCAGTTCGTAGCCAGAGAACGGTGTATGGCGCCCCTGGCTGCGCAGCGCTTCGGGCGCCACGGTCCATGCGGCCCCGGGATCGAACACGCAGAGATCGGCCACGCCGCCTTCCACGATCCGGCCGGCGCTGGCCGACAGCGTGCCGAGCGCGGAGCCCAGGACGCGGGCCGGCTCGGCCGTGACGGTGGCGAAGGCGCGGACCAGCGGCGCACCGTGGTCGCGCGACCACTTGAGGGCGATGCTCGCCAGCAACTCCAGGCCCGTCGCGCCGGGCTCGGCTTCGGCGAAGGGCAGCGTCTTGGCGTCTTCGTCGACCGGCGTGTGGTCGGACACCAGCGCGTCGATGGTGCCGTCGGCCAGCCCGGCCAGCAGCGCGTCGCGGTCGCGCTGCTGGCGCAGTGGCGGCGACAGGCGCGCGCGGCTGTCGAAGTAGCCGATGTCGGTGTCGGTGAGCAGCAGTGAATTGATGCTGACGTCGCAGGTGACCTTGAGGCCCTCCGCCTTCGCATGCCGCACGAGCTGCACGCCCGCCGCGCTGGAAAGCCGGCACAGGTGCACCCGCGCGCCCGTGGTCTTGAGCAACTCGAAGATGGTGTGCAGGGCGATGGTCTCGGCCGCCACGGGCACGCCCGAGAGGCCCAGCCGCGTGGCCAGCGGGCCGCTGGCCGCCACGCCCTTGCCCAGGTGCAATTCCTGCGGGCGCAGCCAGACGGTGTAGCCGAAGGTCGCGGCGTACTGCAGCGCGCGCTGCTGCACCTGCGTGCTCGCCAGCGGCACATCCGCCTGGCCGAAACCCACGCAGCCCGATTCGGTGAGTTCCGCCATCTCGGTCAGCACCTCGCCGGCCAGGCCGCGCGTGAGCGCGCCCAGCGGGAAGAGGCGCGCCCGGTGCAGCTTCTCGGCACGGAACTTGAGCATCTCCACCAGTCCGGGCTCGTCCAGCACCGGATCGGTGTCGGGCGGGCACACGAGGCTGGTCACCCCACCCGCCACGGCCGCGGCCATCTCGGATTCGAGCATGCCTTCGTGCTCGTGCCCGGGCTCGCGCAGGCGTGCGGCCAGGTCCACCAGGCCCGGCAGCACCAGGCAGCCCGTGGCGTCGATCGTGCGGGCGGGCTGGAAGTCGTGCGGCGCCTGCCCGATCGCGATCACGCGCCCCGCCGCCACGGCCACATCGCCCACCCGGTCGTATCCGGTGGCCGGGTCGAGCACACGGCCGTTCTGGATCAGTGTCTTCATGATTTCATGCCAAAAGCGCTGGATGCCGTCGATTCCATTGGGCAAGCAGCTATTAAAAAGATAGCAAACCTCAGGCCTCGTTGCCCGCCACGATGGACATCACCGCCATGCGCACGGCGATGCCGAAGGTGACCTGCGGCAGGATCACGCTCTGCTTGCCGTCCACCACGGCGGAGTCGATCTCCACGCCGCGGTTGATGGGGCCGGGGTGCATGACGATGGCGTCGGGCCTGGCGAGCTGCAGCTTCTCGGGCGTGAGGCCGAAGCTCTTGAAATATTCCTGGCTGGAGGGCAGCAGCGCGCCGCTCATGCGCTCGTTCTGCAGGCGCAGCATGATGACCACGTCGGCGTCCTTGATGCCCTCTTCGAGCGTGTGGCACACGCGCACGCCCATCTGCGACAGGTCGCCGGGCACCAGCGTGCGCGGGCCGACCACGCGCACTTCGGGACAGCCCAGCGTGGTGAGGCCATGGATGTCCGAGCGCGCCACGCGCGAGTGCAGCACGTCGCCCACGATGGCCACCGTGAGGTTGCTGAAATCCTTCTTGTAGTGGCGGATGGTGTACATGTCGAGCAGCCCCTGCGTGGGGTGCGCATGCCGGCCGTCGCCCGCATTGATCACGTGCACGTGCGGCGCCACGTGCTGCGCGATCAGGTAGGGCGCGCCCGATTCGCTGTGCCGCACCACGAACAGGTCGGCCGCCATGGCCGAGAGATTGGCGATGGTGTCGAGCAGCGACTCGCCCTTGCTGGCCGAGGAGCGCGCGATGTCGAGGTTGATGACGTCGGCCGACAGCCGCTTGGCCGCGATCTCGAACGTGGTGCGGGTGCGCGTGCTGTTCTCGAAGAACAGGTTGAACACGCTCTTGCCGCGCAGCAGCGGCACCTTCTTGACCTCGCGGTCGTTCACCGAGACGAAGTTCGCCGCCGTGTCGAGGATGTGCGTGACGATGCTTTTGGGCAGGCCCTCGATGGAGAGCAGGTGGATCAACTCGCCGTTGCGGTTGAGCTGGGGATTGCGCTTGGAGAGCACGGCTTCAGGCCTCCTGGACATGGAAGTGGAAGGCGCCGCCGTCCGCGCGTGCGAGCGCCAGGGACTGCGCGGCAGGCAGCGCGATGCGGGCAGCCGCGAAGTCCGCCTGCACGGGCAGCTCGCGTCCGCCGCGGTCCACGAGCACGGCGAGCCGCACGCGCGCGGGACGGCCGTAGTCGAACAGCTCGTTGATCACCGCGCGGATGGTGCGGCCCGTGTAGAGCACGTCGTCCAGCAGCAGGATGTCGGCGCCGTTCACCTCGAAGCCCAGGCGCGTCTGTGCGCTCGCGGAAAGGCCGCGCTGGGAGAAATCGTCGCGGTGCAGCGCGGAAGACAGCACGCCGGCATCGCCGGGCAGGCCCAGGTCCTGCTGCAGGCGCTCGGCCAGCCAGGCACCGCCCGACGCGATGCCGGCCAGTTGGGTCTGCGGCGTGCGCAGCGCACGCACGCCCGCCAGCAGCTCGCGGTAGAGCGCCTCGGCGTCGAGCGTGAGTGCCCCGGCAGGGGCGGAGGAAGGGGTCGGACTCATGGAAGTGGCCTCAAAAACTGTTCCAGGATGATGCAGGCCGATGCGGCATCGGCATCTTTTGCGCCACCCGCGTGCGCTTCGGTGGTGCTGTAGCGCTCGTCCACCTCGAACACCGGCAGGCCGAAGCGGCCGCGCAACTGGCGCGCGAACTTGAGCGCGCGCGCCGTGTTCTCGTGCGCGGCGCCGTCGGGGTGGTAGGGCACGCCCACCACGAGCGCATCCGGCTGCCATTCGCGCAGGCGCTCGGCCACGGCGGCAAAACGCGCATCCGCCCCTTCGGCGCGGATCGTGGCCTGGGGCGTGGCCGTGCGCAGCAGCCGCGAACCCACCGCGACGCCGGTGCGCTTGGCACCGAAATCGAAGGCGAGGAAGGACTGCAGATGCGCGGGAACGGCGGTAGCGGCAGAAGGAGCGGGAACGGCGGCGGCAGCGGGCGACGGGTCTGGCATGGGGCCGCTCATGCGTGCCCCGCCTCGGGCGAAAGCATCCAGGCCTGCAGGCCCAGCAGGCCGAGCGCCCGGTCGTAGCGCTGCCCGACGGGGGTATCGAAGATGACGGACAGATCGGCCCCCACGGTCAGCCAGCTGTTCTCCGCCAGTTCCGATTCGAGCTGGCCTTCGCCCCAGGAGGCATAGCCCAGCGTGACCAGCACGCGGCGCGGCCCGGCCCCGGTGGACAGGGCCTCCAGCACATCCTTGCTGGTGGTCATCTCGAGCCCGCCCGGGGTGATGGACATGGTGGACGCGTAGGCGGACTCCTCGTCCTCGCCTTCTTCTCCGCTGGACGGTGCGCTCATGGACTCGTGCAGCACGAAGCCGCGTTCCGTCTGCACCGGCCCGCCGCGGAACACCGGTTCCTGGGAGAGGTCTTCACGGCGCAGGGAGAGATCGACCTTGTCGAACAGGCCCCGGAGGCTCAGGTCGGACGGTTTGTTGATGATGAGCCCGAGCGCGCCGCGCTCGCTGTGTTCGCACAGGTACACGACGCTGCGGGCAAACGACTCGTCTTCCAGGCCCGGCATGGCGATCAGGAAGTGGTGCGTCAGGTTCATGGGCGCAGAATCGGCAGGCATCCGACAATTTTAACGATGATCATGGAGCCTACTTTTTCCTCCGGCCTGGTCTGGTTCCGCCGCGACCTGCGCAGCGACGACCACGCCGCCCTCCACCACGCCCTGCGCCAGTGCGCACAGGTGCATTGCGTCTTCGTTTTCGACAAGCCCATCCTGGACCCGCTGCCCCGTGCAGACCGGCGCGTGGAGTTCATCCGCGAGTCGCTGGTGGAACTCGACGCCTCCCTGCGCGAGCTGTCAGGGCACCCACACGGCGGGCTGATCGTGCGGCATGCGGTGGCGGCCGAAGAGATTCCCGCCCTGGCCGGGCGGCTGGGCGTGGAGGCCGTCTTCGCCAACCATGACGACGAGCCCGCGGCGCTGGAGCGCGACACGCGCGTGCGCCATGCACTCGCCGCCGGGGTGCGGCTTCTGACCTACAAGGACCACACCCTTTTCGAGCGCGCGGAGATCCTCACGCAGGGCGGCACGCCCTACACGGTCTTCACGCCCTACAAGAATGCCTGGCTGCGCAAGGTGGACGACTTCTACCTGAGCGCCTACCCCGTGGAAAGCCGAGGCCGGCGGCTCGCCCCGCGGCCGGAATGGGCGCGCGGCGGCGTGCCGCCACTCGCGGACATCGGCTTCGAGCCCGCGGGGCTGGACAAGCTCCCGTTGCCCCCGGGCATGGCGGGCGCGCGCACCCTGTTCGAAGACTTCCTCGCCCGCATCGACCGGTACGACGACGCCCGCGACTTTCCGGCCGTCAAGGGCCCTAGCTACCTGAGCGTGCATCTGCGCTTCGGCACGCTCTCCCCGCGGCTGGCCGCGCGCACGGCCCATGCCCGCATGCAGAAAGGCAGCGCCGGGGCCGCCACCTGGCTGAGCGAGCTGATCTGGCGCGACTTCTATTTCCAGATCCTGGCGCACTACCCGCAGGTGGCCGGGGGAGCGAGCTTCAAGCCCGCGTACGATGCCATCGCCTGGGAGGACGGTGCCGAGGCGAAAGAGCACTTCGCCGCATGGTGCGCAGGCCGCACGGGCTATCCGCTGGTGGATGCCGCCATGGCGCAGATCAAACAGACAGGCTACATGCACAACCGGCTGCGCATGGTGGTGGCGAGCTTTCTCGTGAAGGACCTGGGCGTGGACTGGCGCTGGGGAGAACGCTATTTCGCCGAGAAGCTCAACGATTTCGATCTCTCCGCCAACAACGGGGGCTGGCAGTGGGCCAGTTCGAGCGGCTGCGACGCGCAGCCGTATTTCCGCATCTTCAATCCCGTGAGCCAGAGCCGCAAGTTCGATCCCAAGGGCCGCTTCATCCGTGCGTATCTGCCGCAACTGGCGGCGCTGCCCGATGCGCACGTGCATGCGCCCTGGGAGGCCGGCCCGCTCGAACGCGAGGCCGCAGGGGTGCGCCTGGGCGACAACTACCCACATCCGCTGGTGGAGCATGGCGAGGCGCGCCAGCGCACGCTGGAGCGTTACGCGGTCGTGAAGGCGAACACGGGGCCCGCCTGAAAAAACGGCAACGGCCCCGAAGGGCCGCGCCTGGGGCCTGCCGGGGCTTTCGCCGCCGGGGCAAGGCCCTGCTCTTTCTGCGCCTCAGCCGGCAGCCAGTGCCGCCTGTGCCTCGCCTTGCGATGCCGCCGCACGGGCATAGTGGTGCACCAGGCTCAGCAGCTCCTCGTCGGAGTACGGCTTGCCCAGATAGTGGTTCACCCCCAGTTCGGCCGCATGTTCGCGATGCTTCTGCGCGATGCGCGAAGTGATCATGATGATGGGCAGATCGTTCAGCTCCCGGTCCGCGCGGATGTTGCGGGCCAGGTCGAAACCGTCCATACGCGGCATCTCGATGTCCGACAGCACCACGGCCGGCCGCTCTTCCTGCAGGCGCTCCAGGGCCTGCAGCCCGTCGGCCGCCAGGGCCACCCGGTAGCCTTCGCGCTTGAGCAGCCGCTGCGTCACGCGGCGCACGGTGATGGAATCATCGACCACCAGCACCAGGGGCACCTGCGCAGGCTGGGCGAACGGCACGCCGCCGCCGTCCACGGCACCCGGCACGGGCGATTGCTGCCCCGCCGCCGCATCGGATGCGGCCACGGCCGGCAGAGCCGTCTGGGCGCGCACCTGATCGCCGTACACGGTCGCCAGCGCCACCGGGTTGTAGATCAGCACCACGGCCCCGGATGCCAGCACCGACATGCCTGCCAGACCCGGCAGCCGCGACAATTGCGGCCCCAGGTTCTTGACCACCACTTCCTGGTTGCCCAGCACTTCGTCCACGTGCATGGCGATGCGCTGCGACGCGCTGCGCAGGATCACCACCGGCCGCGTGCGGCCCGAGGTTTCCTGGCTCCAGGCCGAAGACTGCAGCAGCGCGCCGGCCCAGAAGAAAGGCAGTGCCTCCACGCCATCCTCGAAGGCGCCCAGGCGGTAGGCCTCTTCCAGCTCGCCGGCACCGGTGCGGCGCACGATCTCGACCAGGTTGGCCGGCACGCCCAGCGTCAGCTGCCCCGCGCGCAGCATCACCACCTGCGTCACCGCGGTCGTGAGCGGCAGCACCATGCGGAACGAAGTACCTTGGCCCGAATGGGTGGTGGTTTCGATGCGCCCGCCCAGTGCGTTCACCTCGGAGCGCACCACGTCCATTCCGATACCGCGGCCAGAGAGGCCGGTCACTTCGGTGGCGGTCGAGAAACCGGGCATGAAGATCAGGTTCGCGGCTTCCGCGGGGCCCACCTCGCCGTCCGCGGCGATCAGCCCCTGGCTCACCGCCTTGGCGCGGATGCGCTCCAGATCGAGCCCGGCGCCGTCGTCACGGAACTCCACGGAAACGTCGTTGCCGTCCTGCTTCAGCGCCACGGTGATCGAACCGGTGGCGGGCTTGCCCGCAGCCGTGCGCGCCTCGGGCGCTTCGATGCCATGGGCCACGCAGTTGCGCAGCAGGTGCTCGAATGCCGGGGTCATGCGGTCGAGAACTCCGCGGTCCATCTCGATGGAGCCGCCGGAGATGTCGAGCTTGATCTGCTTGCCCGTCTCTTTGGATGCCTGGCGCACGACGGCGTAGAGGCGCTCCGAGATGCCTTCGAATTCCACCATGCGCGTGCGCAGCAGATCGCGTTGCAGTTCGCGTGCCTGCCGCCCCTGCGCGATCAGATCGTCCTCGGCGCCTTCCATGGTCCGCTGCAGGTTGCGCTGCACGGTGGCCACGTCGTTCACCGACTCGGCCATCATGCGGGTCAGCTCCTGCACGCGGGTGAAGCGGTCGAATTCGAGCGGATCGAACCCGGCTGCCAGATCCTTCGAAAGGGCCAGCCGGGACTGCATCTGCGTCTCGGCCTGCACCTCGATGTCGCGCAATTGCTGGCGCAGGCGCTCCAGGTTGCCCGTGAGGTCGGCCAGCGATCCCTTCATCTGCGCCATGCGGGCATCGAGGCGGGACCGCGCGATCATCACTTCGCCAGCCTGATTGACCAGGCGGTCCAGCAACTGCGCACGCACACGCACCGACTGGCTGGCCACCGGCCGCACGGCGGTCAGTTGCGAAGCGGCCGGCAGCCGGATGGCCGGGCGTGGCACGGGTGCCGTTGCCGCCGTTGCGGCACCAGAGGCATCAGAGGCATCAGGTGCATCCGTGGCGCCGTCCGGCAAATCCACCAGCCCGCTCACTGCCACGGGCTCGGCCAAACCTTGGGAGCCGATGGTGCGCAACGCATCGAAACTGGCCTGCAGGGCATCGAAGGACACCAGCAAGGGTTCGATCGCTTCGCTGCGCGGCTCTTCCGAATCCACCTGCTCCACGGCCGATTCCAGCCGGTGCGCCATCTCGCCCAGGCGCATCGCGCCTGCGAGACGCGAACTGCCCTTGAGGGTGTGCAGGGCGCGCAGCGCTTCGTTGCGGGCACCCAGGTTCTCGGGCCGCGCGGCCCATTGGCGGAGCGCAGCGCCCAGCACGGGCAGCAGTTCGATGGCCTCTTCCTCGAAGATCGGGAACAGGTCGGGATCGATCACATCGAGCACATCGATGTCGTCGTCGATGTCGGTTCCCAGCACCGCGCCCTGCAACGCGGCCTGGTCCACGCGGTCGTCCCGAACGGGTACGGGGATCGAGAGCGCCGGTGCCACGTGGCCGCGCGGCAGGACCGGCGCGGCATCGGGCAGCGCCGGCGGCTCGGCGGCCTCCGATGCAGCCTCCAGCGGATCGGTGGAAAGGACGCCCTCGCCCTGAACAGGGTCTGCCGTGCCCTCCGGCTCGACCGTCGCTTCGGCTTCGGCTTCGGCTTCGGCTTCGGCTTCGGCTTCGGCTTCGGCTTCGGCTTCGGCTTCGGCTGCAGGGACAGCGTCTGGCACCGGATCGAGTCCGAGCGGGGAATCCAGAGCGCCCAGATCCGCCGTCACCACCTCGGATGCCAGGATCTCCCGGAGGTCGGCCAGGATCTGCTGGTTCGGCTCCTTCAGGAAGCCGGCGGCGAACTGGTGCAGCAGGCGGCGGATGTCCTCCGCCGCCGCCATGAAGACGCGGGCCTGCTCGGGCGTTCCCTGCGGCAGCAGTTGCACGTGCTGCAGCGCGTGCTCCAGCGCACGCGCCATGTCCGACAGCGCCTGGAAACCCACCGTGGCGGAGCTGCCAGCCAGCGAATGGGCCAGTGCCACGGCGGTATCAGGCAGCGGCTCGGGCAACTCCAGCGACCATTCCTGCAGGCAGGTGACCAGGCGGCGGGACCATTCGTCCGCCTCGTTCAAGTACACGTTGTAGAGCGGGATGCCGATGCGCAGTGTCTCGATGACCTTGACGGCCTCTTCGGGCACCTCGGCCGAGAGCGGGAGTTCCGTATCCGGCACCACGGTGGCCGTGTCCGATGGCTCGGTGCCGGGGCCCGGCTGGACCTCCGATCCGGCCAGCAGCGCAGCCGCCGAAGCGTCCGCTTCCACGACCTCTGCCGTCTCTTCCGTCTCTTCCGGCAGCACACCGGACGCCGGAGCGGTTGCCGCACCTTCGTCTTCGAAAACGGCCGTGCCGTCCAGCGCCTGCTGCGGCAGGGCCTCGGGCAGCGGTGGCGCCTCTTCACCGGCACCCGACGTCAGATCGGACCACTCGGCTTCGGAGAGTTCGGGCAGCGCTTCCGGTGTTTCGTCGTCGTGCAGGTCGGCATCGAGCGAAGGCAGTTCCGCCGGCGGCACGGGCGCAGCGTCTACCCCGTCCGACGGACCGCCGAGCAGCAGGTCGGGGAACGAATCGCCCTGTGCGGGAGGCACGTCAGCCGGCGTGGCTGCGGCCTCCGGCTCGCGCGCATCGGCGTCGGCCAGCGCTTCGGAGAACACCGAGAAATCGATGTCTTCGGCGATCTCCGCCGAAGGCACGGCCGTGGGCGCCTCCAAGGCGGGCGCCAGGGTCGGGTCGGACTCCGGAGGCTGCGTGTCTGCAAAGTCCGGGTGGGTGCCGTCGGCCGGCACCGCATCGAAGTCCAGGTCCAGATCTAGAGCGAGAGGCTCGGCATCCACAGCCGGCGCGCCGGCGGGAGGGATCGCCTCGGCCGGCGGCATCGGCAGGAACTCGGTGTCCGGCAGGAAGGCCTGCGGAGCGTCTGCGGCAGACTCCGGACCGGCGGGCTCCACTGGCTCTTCCGACGGGGCCGCCTCGGTGGGTTCGATCGCTTGCAGCCCTGCTTCTTCGGCCACCGCTTCGTCTGCGGGAGCCTCTGGCGCTGCGGGAGCGGCTTCGGCGGTCACTGCGGACGCAGCAGCCACCGCGGCGCCGCCGAGCGGCAGGTATTCCTCCCGCTCGCGCATGGCCTGTGCGGATTCGGCGAAGTGGCGGGGCTCCCAGCCCTCGGCCTGTCCGGCGGCGATGTCGTCCGCCCAGCGGCCGAAGGCTTGCAGCGCTTCGTCCGCCAGTTGCAGCATCGGCCGGTGGATGGGCTTTTGCTCGGCCAACCAGGCATTGAGTACCTGCTCCATGGCCCAGGCGGCCTCACCGAAGGCATCCAGCCCCACCATCCGTGAGCTGCCCTTCAGGGTGTGGAAGGCACGCCGCAAGGTCGTTTGTTCGCTCAGATCGCCCGGAGCGGCGCGCAAGGCCTCGACGGCGGCCAGGCCGTTCACGACAACCTCGCGGGCCTCTTCCAGGAAGATATCCAGCAGCTCGCTCTCGTCGTCGGCATCTTCTTCGATGGCGGCCGCAGGCACCGATGCAGCGGGTGCAGGCGCCGGTGCGGGGACGGCCGCGATATCGGCCGGGGCAGGCGTGGGCACTGCATCGGCGGTGTTCGGCTCTGCGTCAGCGGCAGGCTCCGGCTCCTCCGCCAGCAACAGAGGGGCCGGCATCGGGCCACGGGCCTCGATATGGCTCCCTTGCTCTTCGGGCAGATCGCCCGCGCGGGTGCGGGTGCGTCCCATCAGGATGCGCAGCTCGCCCGTTTCCTCGTCGTAGACGAACAGCTTGCGCGCCATGGTGCGCTGGTAGCTGAGCATGTCGATCAGGAAGCCCAGAGCACCGAGGTTGGCGCCCAGCTTCTCGAAGACCGCCTGCCGCTCTTCCTCGGGCACTTCGCCCAGCAGGAGGCGCTCGACGGTATCGCGCATGCGCACGACGGCCAGCGAGGCCTGGTCCAGCCCGAGCACGGAGAGCACGCCGCGCATCTGCGCCAGCCGGCTCGGTACGGCCGACAGCGCCGCCAGATCGCCCGGATTGCGGAAGAACTGGTCGAGCGATTTCTCGGCTTCTCCGAGCGTGGAACGCAATTCGTCCACGACGCTGCCCATCGTCTGGTGGTCGCTCACCCGGCGATAGAGCTCTTCCATCCAGGGTTCGAGCGGCGCGGAATCGCCCCCCGCGGTCACGCTGTCCAGCCGCTCGGCCAGGCGCGTGGCGCGCACGGCCATATGGTCCTGCGCGGATTCCAGCTCTTCGAAAGACGCCTGGAGGTACAGCACCGCCGTGGCGACCTCCATGGCCAGCGCGGGCGATGGCGGTTCGCCGGAACGGGTCGTGGCTTCCACGGCGCGGGTCAAGGCCTGCGCCAGCGGCTCGCTGCCCGGCTGCAGCTTCGCCAGCGAATCGCAGACGAGGCTGAATTGGTCTGCGGCCGGCTTGAGCTTGTTGCGGTCTCCACCGGCCAGAGCCGACCAGGTTTCCGTGGCCGCGGCAATCCGCTTGCGTGCCTGTGCGAGCAGCGCCGGGTCGTACAGACCGAAGCGCGGCATGGAGTAATCGACGGGCTTGAAACGCTCCAGCCCGAAAGCCTGGCGCACGGCCTGCAGCACGGAGCGGTCCCCTGCCTCCGCAGCGGCAGACGCGGGCCGGGCCTGCGCGCAGAAGAACAGCAGGTCCTGCACCAGCCGGTCGCCGATGGTGGGATCGCCCTTGGCCAGCGTGGCGTACTGCATGAGCACGCGCGATGCCACGCGCTTCACATAGATGTCGGGCACCAGGCGCTCCTGCGCCAGCGCTTCGAAGAAGCCGGTGCAGATCTTCCAGAACGCACGCGCCTGCCGATCGGTCTGCGCGGCGGCGAAGCCCAGGCAGATGCCCTGCATTTCGCGTGCTGCGGCAACGTCTCCCGCCTTCACGATGCGCAGCACCGCGGCATCGAGCCGGCTGCGTGCCTCGGCGCCATAGGCCAGCGGGGCGGCGTCGACGACGACGTCGGGTTCGCGGAAGCGGCGCTCCACAGGCCACAGGTCCGCCGGGTGCACGCGCTCGGCGCCGGTGAGGGCCTGGGCGTCGCGGTACTGGGGGAAAAGCGCCACGGGGGATACGGGCTTGCCTGCCAGCACGCTCTCGAGGTATTCCACCAGCGCAAAACTGGCGCGTTCGATCACGGCCGCCGCATCGTCGCTGCACAGCTCCGGGCGCTGGACGAACTTCTGGACAGCCGCCTCCATGGATCGCAGCACGAGCGCCGGCGGGCCCATGCCCACCATCTCGAGCGCGCCGCTGGCCTGGTGCAATTGCTGCCGCGCGATGCGCAGGGCACCGGCATCGAGCGATGCGAGGTCGGACTCGCGCGCCATTTCGGCATCGCGCACGAAGCGGCGCATGGCCTTGACGGCCCCGTCAAGCGACTTGCGCAGCTCATCGAGCACCCAGGCCAGGGGCCCCAGATCCTGCTCTCCCTGGCTCCAGTCCGCAGCCGGTGCGTTTGCGGCGTCAATAGGTGACATGAATTCGTCCCCGGCTCCGCGAGCCGTTTCGTTGATGCTAGCTAGCTGCTGGCGGGAGCGTCAGGCAATCTTGAAACGCGCCACCGATTGGCGGAGTTCTTCGGCCATGTGCGACAGCTCGCGCACCTGCTGGGCAGTGGTGCGCGTGCCTTCGCCGGTCTGCTCGGTCACCGCGAAGATGTGCTGGATGTTGTCCGCCACTTCGTTGGCCAGCTCGGCTTCGCGCGAAGCGGACGACGAGATCTGTTCGATCAGCTCGGCCAGGCGGCGAGACACGCGGTCGATTTCGGTCAGCGCGGTACCTGCGGAGTCGGAAAGCCGTGCCCCCTCGACCACACCCTGCGTGGAACGCTCCATGGCGGCCACGGCATCCTGCGTGTCGGTCTGAATGGCCTTCACGAGTGCCGAGATCTGGCGCGTGGCGTCGGCCGAACGCTCAGCGAGGCGCTGCACTTCTTCAGCCACCACGGAGAACCCGCGGCCCGCTTCGCCGGCCGAAGCGGCCTGGATGGCGGCATTCAGGGCCAGCACGTTCGTCTGCTCGGTAATGTCGGAAATCAGTTCGGTGATTTCACCGATCTCCTGGGACGATTCACCCAGCCGCTTGATGCGCTTGGAGGTGTCCTGGATCTGGTCGCGGATGGAGTTCATGCCCCCGATGGCGTTCTGCACGGCCTGCAGGCCCGAGTCGGCCGCCTGCAGCGACTGGCGCGCCACCGAAGCGGATTCCTGCGCCTGGGCGGACACTTCGTTGATTCGCGTGGCCATGTCGAGCACCGAGCGGCCGGTTTCGCGGATCTCGCGCAGCTGTTCCGTCGATGCGGCCAGCAGTTCGGTGGACGTGCTGTCCACCTGTGCCGTGGTCTGCGCCACGCGGGTAGCCGTGTTCTGCACGCTGCCCACCAGTTGGCGCAACTCTTCCACCGTGTAGTTCACCGAGTCGGCGATGGCGCCCGTGATGTCTTCTGTCACGGTGGCTTCCTGGGTCAGGTCGCCCTCGGCGACCGACTGCAGTTCGTTCATGAGCCGCAGAATGGCCGCCTGGTTGGCGTCGTTAACGCGCTTGGCTTCCTGCTCCTGGCGACGTGCATCGCGCTGCTGCATTTCGGCAGCGGCCTGGCGGGCCCGGCTGTCCATCAGCTGCACGCGGGAGATGCCCACGCCGCACAGCAGCACGAACAGGCCCGCAGCCACGAGGGCGGCCACCTGGCCGGCGCCGAGGCCGGTCTGTTCCGACAGCTTGGTCTGCAGGGCTTCGAGCTGGCGACGCAGGGGTTCGCTGTCGGCAATGATGGCCGATTGCGCCTCGCGCGCCGAAACCAGGCCCTGCAGGTTGCCCAGGATGGCGCCCGCTTGCGTGCGCGTCTGGTCGTACACCTTGATGAGGCTCTCGAGCTGCTCGCGGGTCTGGGCGTCGCGCGTGGCGGCCAGGCGCAGGTCGGCGCTGCCGTCGAGCATGCCTTGGGCGATTTCACGGAAGGAGTTCAGATCCTTGCCCAGCAGGAACACGGCCTCGGGGCTCACGCCTTCGGTGGTCTGGAATTCGTTGGCGGACTTGCCGATCCGCTGGGTCAGCATCACGAGCTGGCCCGCGGCGGAGATTTCCGACGAAGGCGCGTTCTGCTGCAGCTTCAGCGAAGAAATCGTCTCGGCGATTTCGAGCAGGTCCGACGACTGGCGGTTGATGGTGCGCAGAGCGTCGCCCACCTGGGTCAGGATCTTCTGCTGGCCCATCACCACCCCGGCATTGCGCTCGGCACGCTCCATGAGCGGCGTGATGGATTCGAGTTCGGGCTTGAACGGCTCGCCCAGGCCCTGCACGCGCAGCTCATCGTCGCCCGAGGAAAGAGCACGCACGTTGCGCGCCAGCACGCCCGAGCTGTCCACCACGTCGGGAAAGGCCTGCGGACTGCCGACCAGCGCCTGGGATACCGATTTGGCAAGCCGCTGCGACTGCATCAGCGCCTGCCCGGTCGCCGCCAGTTGCTGCGCGGAGCGGTCCGCCTGCTGCAGCACCCAGCCGGCAATCAGCGCCAGCACCACCACGCCCACGGCCAGCAGCGTCAGCAGGCGCCGCTGGTGCTGGGCGGCAGTCGCCCGGCCCAGAAGGGGCAGCGAAATCAGGTCTTCGTCCGCCAGTTCGCCGTCTGGAAACTGGGACACGGCCGACGGGTCCCCTTGCACGCTGTGCATGCCGTCCGACTGGTAGGACGCGGCCCCCAGGGGATCCTGGCCGGCGTCGCCCTCCGCAATCGCGACAGCGGCGTCCCCCGCAGGCTTGCGGTTGAAGAGTTTTGCAAACGGGTTCACGACGGACATGATGGTTCGGCCTTCAGAGAAGAAATGCTCAAGCGCTGATGCTGAGGAATGCGGGGTGCTGGGAGAGCGCCTGCAGGTTGAGTTCCTGCCAGGGAGCGCCTTCGGCATCCAGGTAGGTGGTGCCGAAGTACGGCGGAGCGTCGGCCGCGGGGGGCGCGGAATCCACGAAGGCATCGGTTCCGCGCAGCCCGGCGAGCCGATCGACCAGCAGCGCCGCATTCACGTCGAGGGCGGCATTGAGGGCCAGCAGGCTGGATTCGCTGAGCGCCTGCTCCGAGCGGGCGGAGGAAAAACCGAGCAGGCCCGCGAGATCGACGACGCCGATCAGCGAGCCACGCAGGTTGGCGACACCCAGGAACCAGCCCTGGGTGTAGGGAACGGCCTGGACGCCCGTCCAGGGAAAGATCTCTCCCGACTGCCCGAGGGGCAGCAGGAAACGGCGGCCGGCCGATTCCACGGCGAGCCAGGAGGACACGGACGAGCCCTCGACCCGCGCTGCCTGCAGACGGGCGGCCAGCCGGGCCTGGAGCTCTCGGAGCGCTTCGCGATTGGCCATGGGCAGACGGTCGGATCAGTTCAGGGCGTCGATCTTGGCCTGCAGCTCGGCGGGATCCACCGGCTTGGTGATGTAACCGCGCGCACCCTGCCGCATGCCCCACACCCGGTCGGTTTCCTGGTTCTTGCTCGTGCACATGATGATCGGCACATCGGCATATTGCGGATCGCGGCTGATCGCACGCGTCAGCTGGAATCCGTTCTGGCCCGGCATGACCACGTCCATCAGGATGAGGTCGGGCTTTTCTTCGGCGAGGCGGCGAAAAGCCTCGTCGGCATTTTCCGCGGTGCGGACCTGCATGCCTTTCTTTTGCAGCAAGTCGGTCAAGAACATCAACTCGGTCTTCGAGTCGTCAACAACCAGAACTTTCTGGATGGGCATTACATTGCTCCTTGTTGGGCATTACCAAACTGCTGAACGGCTTTCAGCAGCTGGTCTTTGGTAAATGGTTTGGTGAGATATTCCTGGCACCCCACCATGCGCCCACGTGCCTTGTCGAATACGCCGTCTTTCGAAGAAAGCATGACAACGGGCGTATCTGCGAAACGTGCATTGCGCTTGATGATGGCGCAGGTTTGGTAGCCATCGAGTTTCGGCATCAGGATGTCGCAGAAAATCAGCTGGGGCTGATAATCGTTGACCTTCGCCAGGGCATCGAAACCATCGTCTGCCAGCAGGACCTCATGGCCACCCTGCTTGAGAAAGATCTCCGCACTGCGCCGGATGGTGTTGCTGTCGTCCACGACGAGCACCTTGAAGGTCGCGCCATTTGTGTTGGTCAATTTCGTCACCGCTGTTGATGGTAAAAAACGACGCTTAGGGAGGCGCGCTCAGATCTGGACCATTTCAAAGTCTTCCTTGCGCGCTCCGCATTCAGGACACGTCCAATTCATGGGCACATCTTCCCAGCGGGTCTGAGGCGCTATACCGTCCTCGGGAGAACCTGCGGCTTCGTCATATATCCAGCCGCAAATAAGGCACATCCAGGTTTTTGGGTCCGTCACAGCTTAAGGGGCCTTCACATAGAATGCAACGATTGTATCTAGACATCACCGCGGGATGCAGCTTCCGTGCCACCCGTTACGCTGGTGCGGCGCAATGACCACAGATCCATCCCCCCAATCACCTCCCCCCTTGCAGACCGGCTCCGACGCCGACGCTGAAGCCGACACCTCGCCCATCTGCGTAATGGCGTTCAACGCCAGCGACCCCAGCGGGGCCGGAGGCCTGACCGGCGACATCGCCACCATCGCCTCGGTGGGCGGCCACGCCGTGGCGATCGTGACTGGCGCGTACGTACGCGACACCGCCCAGGTGTTCGATCATTACCCGCTGGACGACGAAGCGGTTGCCGAACAGGCACGAACCGTGCTAGAGGACCTGACCGTCCAGGCCATCAAGGTCGGCTTCGTTGGAAGCCCCGAAAACCTGGCCGCGATCGCCTCGATCGCTTCCGATTACGACGACGTGCCGGTGATCGCGTACATGCCCGACCTGTCGTGGTGGCAGGACGACCTCATCGACCAGTACCTCGATGCCTTCCAGGAAATGCTCCTGCCGCTGACCTCGGTGCTGGTGGGCAACTACAGCACCCTCTGCCGCTGGCTGCTGCCGGAATGGTCCAGCGACCGCAAGCCCTCGGCACGCGATCTGGCCATGACGGCATCCGAACTCGGCGTGCCCTACCTGCTCGTCACCGGCATACCGGCGCCGGAGCAACATGTCGAGAACGTGCTCACCTCCGCCCAGAGCGTGCTGGGCACGACGCGCTTCGAACTGTTCGAGGCGACCTTCGCCGGTGCGGGCGATACGCTGTCGGCCGCCCTGACGGCCCTCGTGGCCAGCGGCAACGATCTGGGCGAGGCGGCCAGCGAAGCGCTCACCTACCTCGACCACTGCCTGGATGCCGGCTTCCGGCCCGGCATGGGCCAGTTCCTGCCGGACCGCATGTTCTGGGCCCAACCCGACGATGACGACGACGAAGATTCCGACGATGAACCGCCGGTCGATCCCACAGCCACCGACGGCTTCGTGATGCCACCCCATGACACCCAGCACTGATCTCAACCTTCCCCTCTTCGAGCGCGCCAAGGCGCTCATCCCCGGCGGCGTGAATTCTCCCGTGCGGGCCTTCAAGGCCGTGGGCGGCACGCCCCGCTTCGTGCAGCGCGCGCAGGGGGCCTATTTCTGGGACGCCAACGGGCAACGCTTCATCGACTACATCGGCTCCTGGGGCCCGATGATCCTGGGCCACGGACACCCGGCCGTGTTGGAGGCCGTGCAGAAGGCCGCGCTGGACGGCTTCAGCTTCGGTGCGCCGACCGAGCGCGAGGTGGAGCTGGCCGAAGAGATCCTGCGCCACGTGCCGTCCATGGAGATGATCCGGCTGGTCAGCTCCGGCACCGAAGCCGGCATGAGCGCCATCCGCCTCGCCCGGGGGGCCACCGGCCGTAGCAAGATCGTCAAGTTCAACGGCTGTTATCACGGACATGCCGACGCCCTGCTGGTCAAGGCCGGCTCGGGCCTGGCCACCTTCGGACATGCCACCAGCGCGGGCGTGCCGCCCGAGGTGGTGCAGCACACGCTGGTGCTCGAATACAACGACGTCGCCCAGCTCGAAGAAGCCTTCGCGCTGCACGGCAGCGAGATCGCCGGCCTGATGATCGAGCCGATCGCGGGCAACATGAACTTCGTCCGCGCGAGCGTGCCCTTCATGCAGCGCTGCCGCGAGCTGTGCACGCAGTACGGCGCGCTGCTGGTGCTGGACGAGGTGATGACGGGCTTCCGCGTGGCGCTCGGCAGCGCGCAGAGCGTCTATGCCAAGGCCATTCCCGGCTTCAAGCCCGACATCACCGTGCTCGGCAAGGTGATCGGCGGCGGCATGCCGCTCGCGGCGTTCGGCGGCTCCCGCGCGGTGATGGAGCAGCTGGCTCCGCTGGGCCCGGTCTACCAGGCGGGTACGCTGTCCGGCAATCCGGTGGCCACGGCCTGCGGGCTGGCCACGCTGCGCGAGATCAGCCGCCCCGGCTTCTACGAGGCGCTGGGCGAGCGCACCCGTGCGCTCGTGGACGGGCTGGCGGAGGCCGCGCGCGCCGAAGGCGTTCCGTTCTGCGCCGACAGCGAGGGCGGCATGTTCGGCTTCTTCCTGATGCCCGGGCTGCCGCAGAACTACCCCACGGTGATGGCCACGGACAGCGCCCGGTTCAACGCACTCTTCCACGGCCTGCTGGAGCGCGGCGTGTACATCGCACCCGCGCTCTACGAGGCGGGGTTCGTGAGCAGTGCCCACACGGCGCAGGACATCGACGAGACCCTCTCCTGCGCGCGCGAGGTGTTCCGCACGCTGGGCACGCGATAGCGAGCGCCTCGGGCGCTTCGGGCGGCCGGCGGCGGCTTCGCGCGCACCGAAGGGGCGGAAAACCGGCGGCGCATAGTGATCGCGACGTCATGCATCGGGCATGGCGATCCATGGCGACCTTCGGGGCCGCCCTCTTCGCGAGCACCCATGACTTCCATCACCAACCTCCTGTCCACCCTGAACACCTGGGCCGCGCAGCAGCACTCCAGGCTTTCGGATTCCGCGCCGTCGAAGTCCTCGAAGTTCGACACGCAGGCGCAGCAGCAGAGCTTCGAAACCCTGCTGCGCGATTTCCTGGAGAAGCTCCTCAAGAACCTGATGCCGCAGCAGCAGAACGGCAAGAACCCGGGCGACCAGGGCACGCCTTCGTCCCCGCCCTCCCCCTCCCCCGCCTCCGCTGCGCCGCGGAGCCCGGGCCCATCGCCCTCGCCCTCACCGGCCACGGCGGGCGAGCCACGCAGCCCGTCGCCGGCACCGGCGCCCGCAGCGGCACCGGCTCCAGCGCCGGCCAGCGCGCCGGCATCCTCCGGCAATGCGGCAGGCACACCAGCAACAGCCGCCCCCTCGGACACCTCCGCCAGCAGGGGGGCGTCCAAGCCCCCAGCCAACATGCAGGTCGGCGCCCCCACCGGCGTCGAGGAAGTGAACAAGCCGATCGTGGTCAAGGCCGGCGAGACCTTCGACGGCAAGGGCAAGCTCTTCAATGCCGGATCGGGACTGGACGGCGGCGGCACGGCCGAAACCCGCCTGCCGATCTTCATCCTCGAGCCCGGGGCCTCGGTGAAGAACCTCCAGTTCAAGGGCGGGGACGGCATCCACCTGCTGGGCGACGCCAAGCTGGACAACGTGCACGGCCTGCAGACGGGCGACGACTTCGTCACCGTGGATGGCAAGGAGAACCGCACCGTGGACGCCCAGCGCGCCGGCTACACGGGCACGATCCCGCCGGGCCCGGCGAACGTGGAGATCACCAACTCCTCGTTCCAGAACAGCCACGACAAGGCGATCCAGATCAACGGCGACGTCAACCTGAAGCTGCAGGGCATCTACGCCGACAACATCGGCCAATTGGCCGTCACGCGCGGCGGCTACCCGATCACGGCCAAGGTGGACATCGCCGATTCGACCATCCAGGACCTGAAGTCGCACCTGTTCCGTTTCGACGACAGGAATTCCACCCTGAACATCACCAACACGGATGTGGATGGCGGCAAGACGCCCGTGAGCGTGATGGCCGGCAACCCCGCCAACGTGCACGGCGCCGACACGGTGCGCCAGTCGACCCAGACCGTCGGCTGACCGCCCTACCGGCGGGCAACGCGGGTCCCGGCAGGGGCCCGCGCTCCTTCAGTGGTTCAGTGGCGGAAGTGGCGGACGCCGCTGAACACCATGGCCACGCCGCGCTCGTCGGCGGCATCGATGACTTCCTGGTCGCGCATGGAGCCGCCGGGCTGGATCACGCAGGTCGCACCCGCGTCCACCACCACGTCGAGCCCGTCGCGGAACGGGAAGAACGCATCGCTCGCCACCACCGTGCCCTGCAGCGAGAGCTGGGCATGTTCCGCCTTGATGCTGGCGATGCGCGCGGAGTCGAGGCGGCTCATCTGGCCCGCGCCCACGCCCATCGTCATGCCGCCCTTGCAGAAGACGATGGCGTTGCTCTTGACGTACTTGGCGACCTTCCAGGCGAAGAGCAGGTCTTCCATCTCCTCGAGCGAGGGCTGCTTCTTGGTGACCACCTTCAGGTCCATCAGCGACAGCTCGTGGTTGTCGGCGGACTGCAGCAGCATGCCGGAGCCGATGCGCTTGGCATCCATGGCATTGCGGCCGCGCTCCCAGGCCGTCGCGCCCTTGTGGGCCGGCAGGGCGATCTTGAGCAGGCGGACGTTGGTCTTGGGCCTGAAGATCTCCAGCGCTTCGGGCGTGAAGTCAGGCGCCATCAGCACCTCGACGAACTGCTTGACCACCAGTTGCGCGGCTGCGGCGTCCACCGTGCGGTTGAAGGCGATGATGCCGCCGAAGGCGCTGGTGGGGTCCGTCTGGAAGGCCTTGCCGTAGGCCGTGGCGGCATCCAGTCCGACGGCCACGCCGCAGGGGTTCGCATGCTTCACGATCACGCAGGCGGCGGCGTCGAAGCTCTTCACGCATTCCCAGGCGGCGTCGGCATCGGCGATGTTGTTGTACGAGAGTTCCTTGCCCTGGAGCTGCTCGCCCGTGACGATGGAGCCGGGCGCGGGGTACAGGTCGCGGTACAGCGCGGCCTGCTGGTGGCTGTTCTCGCCGTAGCGCAGGTCCTGCACCTTGACGAACTGGCCGTTGCTCTGGGCGGGGAACTGGCTGCGCTCGGGCACGTAGGCTTCGGACAGCTTCTCGGCCTCGAAGGTGACGGACGAGAGGTAGTCGCTGATCGCGCCGTCGTACTGGGCGATGCGGTTGAAGGCGGCCACCGACAGCGCGAAGCGCAGCGGGTCGGACAGCTTGCCGCCGGCGCGCAGTTCGGCCAGCACGGCCGGGTACTGGTCGGCCGACGTCACCACGCCCACGTCGTTCCAGTTCTTGGCGGCGCTGCGCACCATCGCCGGGCCGCCGATGTCGATGTTCTCGATGGCGTCGGCCAGCGTGCAGCCGGCCTTGGCCACCGTGGCCTCGAAGGGGTAGAGGTTCACCACCAGCAGGTCGATGGTGTCGATGCCGTGCTCGGCGAGCGCCGCCATGTGCGCGGGCACGCCGCGGCGCGCGAGCAGGCCACCGTGCACCTTCGGGTGCAGCGTCTTCACGCGGCCATCGAGCATCTCGGGAAACTGCGTCACCTCGGCCACTTCCGTGACGGGCAGCCCCTCCTTGGCGAGCAATTGGGCCGTGCCCCCGGTGGACAGCAGGCGGATGCCCAGCGCGTGCAGGGCGCGGGCGAATTCGACGATGCCGGTCTTGTCGGAGACGGAAAGGAGTGCGTTCATGGCGTTCTAAGGAAGAGTTTGGAATAAAAAACGGTCCATGCCGTCGTATTCATTGAATAGTTTGCTATTAAATACATAGCAAACTGGGAAAGCCCCAGGTGCCGCGCTCAGAGCAGCTTGTGCTCCACGAGCTTCTTGCGCAGCGTGTTGCGGTTGAGCCCGAGCCACTCGGCGGCGCGGGACTGGTTGTTCTCGGCGTGCGTCATCACCACTTCGAGGAGCGGCTTCTCGACGAGGCGCACCAGCATGTCGTACATGCCATCGGGCGTCTCGCCGCCCAGGTCGCGGAAATAGCCCTGCAGGCTCTCGCGCACGCAGTCTTCGATGTTCTTGTTGCTCATGCAGGCAATCCTTGTTGTTCTTGTGCGTCGCCGGATCCGGGATCGGGGTCCACGCCGGCCTGCGGGGCCGGTGCGTCGGGGAGGCGGTCCATGTGCTGGCCCAGTGCCTCGAAGAAATCGGCGACCGCCTGCCATTGGGCCGCGCAGTCGTCGATGGTGTTGATGTTCTGGCGCAGCGCCTCGCCGCCCGGCAGAGCGCGCACGTACCAGGCGATGTGCTTGCGGGCGCTGCGCACGCCCGTCGCCTCGCCGTAGAGGCCGTAATGGTCCTGCAGGTGGTCCAGCAGCAGGCGCCGCACCTCGGCCACGAGCGGCGGCGCCAGGTGCTCGCCGGTGGCCAGGTAGTGGGCGATCTCCCGGAAGATCCAGGGCCGGCCCTGCGCCGCGCGGCCGATCATGACCGCATCGGCGCCCGTCGCGGCCAGCACCGCCTGCGCCTTCTCCGGCGAATCGATGTCGCCATTGGCCACCACCGGCACGCGCACGGCGGCCTTCACGGCGGCGATGGTGTCGTACTCGGCATGGCCGCGGTAGCCCTGCTCGCGCGTGCGGCCGTGCACGGTCAGCATCTGGATACCCACCCCCTCGAAGGCCTGCGCCAGCTGCACGGCGTTCTTGTGTTCCTGGCACCAGCCGGTGCGCATCTTGAGCGTGACCGGCACGTTGCGCGGCGCGCACGCATCGACCACGGCCTGGGCGATCTCGATGGCCAGCGGCTCGTTCTGCATGAGCGCGGAGCCGGCCCACTTGTTGCAGACCTTCTTGGCCGGGCAGCCCATGTTGATGTCGATGATCTGCGCGCCCCGGTCGATGTTGTAGAGCGCGGCCTCGGCCATCATTTCGGCGTCGGTCCCGGCGATCTGCACCGCGATCGGCCCCGGCTCGCCGTCGTGGTTGGCGCGGCGCGAGGTCTTGAGGCTGTTCCACAGGTCCTTGCGCGAGGTGACCATCTCGCTCACCGCATAGCCCGCGCCCAGGGACTTGCAGAGTTGGCGGAAAGGCCGGTCCGTCACGCCCGCCATCGGGGCGACGAACAGGCGGTTCGCCAGGGGAATGTGGCCGATCTGCATGGCGCGCGGGAGTGCTGAAAAAACAGGCGGAAGAAAAAAGAGGCGGGATTGTACCTGCTTAAATTTTCAGCAGACGAAACCGCCGGGTGCCGGCCCGGCATTCCGGCCCAGGACCCGCGCCGCCCGGCGCGCGGCGCCCTGGGACCGGCGGACCGCCATACCCCTTCCCCCTCTGTCACCGCCCCGCCAAAGCGCCGCGCGGAGCGCGTGGGGCGGCGTCACCCGGCGGGCATCAACGCGCGGGACGGCGCTCCGCCGCCATGTAGCGCAGGTAAGCCAGCAGATCGTCCAGTTCGCGCTCGCCGATCTGCTCCGGGCCGAAGCCGGGCATGGCCTGCCCCGGCCAATGGCGCACGCTCGCCGGATCGCGGATGAGCCGGCGCAGCGCCTGCGGCTGGAAGTACTCGGTGGGCCCCAGCGGCCGGTTGAGGTCCGGGCCCATGCGGGCCTCGCCCCCACCGTTCATCGTGTGGCAGACGAAGCACTGGGTGAGGAACACCGACTGCCCGCGCCGGCGCGGATCGCCGGCCGGCACGTCGGCGGCCACCGCGATCTGCGGCCACCGGACCTCCGGCGCGGCGCGCACATGCAGCCGTGCGATCGCATAGGGCCACTGCTCGCTGCGCACACCCGTGGCATCGGGCCACACGATGTAGAACGGCCCTGCCGTGCCCGTCTTGCCGGGCAATGCCGGCCAGGGCGCGTCCGCCGGCTCGATGGCCAGCCAGGGCTCGGGCAGCGGTGCCCGCTGCAGCGCCAGCGCCCCGGGCACCTGCGCCACGAACCCGTCGAGCGCCACCACTTCCAGCGTGTCGGCGGAGGTCAGCCCCATGCCCTGCAGCACCACCGCCAGCGGCACGGCCCGGTAGCGCATGGGACGCCGGTAGGCCACGTCGGCCGGCACGTCGATCTCCCGCGCCGCGGGGTGCCGCGCCAGTTCGGCCGTGCCGTGGCGCTGCGATGCGCCGTCGGCGCCCTCTGTCTGGAGCTGTGCGGCCTGGGCCGCCGCGGCCAGCCCCGCGCCCGCCAGTGCCAACGCCATGCTGCGCCCGGCGCGGCGCAACGCTTCGCGGCCTGCCGCCGCCCCCTTTGGTATCCAACGCATTTTTCCCCCTCCTTTTTTTGCTCCGGAGCGGCTGCGCAGCCGCCGGCGGGTCCCATCGACACCGTGGCTGGCTGCTGCATCCACGATGGAAGGGCAACTGCCACGGCGCGCGGCAGCGTAGCGGGGCCGTTGGCCCGCGGCAAGGGGATGGCGCCTTTTCACCACGCCGGCCCGGACGCAGCGGCGGCTGCGGTCCGGCGGTCAGGCGGATGGGCGGATGGGCGGATGTCAGAAATAGCCGTGGGCCGGCGCCTGGGGCTCCCCGGCTTCTGTGGGAGCGAAGGCCCCGACCGGCTCCTGCACCACCACCTGGTTGCGCCCGCCCTGCTTGGCCAGGTACATCGCGGTGTCCGCGCGTGAGAAGAATTCGAGCACCGATTCGCCCAGCACGTACTGCGTGACGCCGATCGACACAGTGACGCGGCCGCGCAGCTTGCCCTCCCACGCATGCGATTCCACCTGCGAGCGGATGCGCTCGCAGCTGTTGAGCGCAGGCAGCAGCGGGGTGGCGGGGAAGACCAGCAAAAATTCTTCGCCGCCATAACGGCCGAAGAAGTCGTCGGTGCGCACCACCTGCTGCGCCAGCTGGGCAAAGGTCCGCAGCACCTCGTCGCCGCCCAGATGCCCCAACTCGTCGTTGATGCGCTTGAAATGGTCCAGGTCCACCACCGCGAGGCACAGCGGAATGCCGCTCTCGTCGGCCAACTGCTTCTGCTCCTCCAGCGCCGCGAGGATCGAGCGCCGGTTCAGGCACCCTGCCAGTGCGTCGCGGCGGGCGATCTCGGCGATCGACCGCATTTCGTTGCTGGTCTTCTGCAGGAGGCGGTGCAGCAGCCGCACACGCCCCATCAGCAGCACGTAGGCCGGCAAAGCCAGCGCCAGCGCCACGAAATGCAGCACCTCCAGTTGCAGCAGTGCCGCATTGCCGAGCTGGACGTGGTGCAGGGCCACCACCAGGCCATAGCCGGCCAAAATACCGGAGCACACCGCGAGCGCCGCGTGCCGCGAAAGCGTCAGCAGGCCATAGGCCATGGCCACGAAGAGGAAAGGCGCCAGCGCGATCTGGGTGACGGGTTCGAGGTAGAAGACGAGCAGCAGCGTCCCGGCCGCTGCGACCACGGTGGGCAGGCGCAGTTGCCTGTCCCGCAGGCGCGCAGCCCGGCCGGCACGCACGTAGCCGGCGAACAATGCCATGGTGCCGGTGATCAGGCCGCCCACCACGAACACCGTGGAAGCCGCGATCATGCCCAGCGCGTAGAAGACCAGGACGCACAGCAGGTACAGACCGCACAGCAACGCCGGCACCAGCCGCTTGTAGGGCCGGCCCAGCCGCCGCTCCAGCAGGCGTGCGGCCTGCAGGTCGGAACTCCGGAACTGCGCCGACTCACCGAACTCGGAAAAGGCTTCGCTTGGCGAAAAGGCCTCGGTATTGGAAAAACGCTCCCGCCCGCGCGTGCGCAGCGTGACCCACAATTTGGCAAGACCCATGGCGACTGATGACCTCTCCACTGGCATGCGGCGCTGCATCGAAGGCGCAACGGCATGAACGGTACGGCTGGCGCGATTCGCCTTACCGAATGTTACAGGGTGATCGGTCGCATGTGTTGACCTCTGTCACTCCATAGAAAAAGCTCATCAAGAATTGTAGCTGCCTCGTTTTTCTGGTGGTAGCACGGCGGCCCATGCAGTGCATCCACGCCACTGCGTGGCCACAGCCGGACGGCGTGCCGGGCTACAAAACCACTGCGGCGCGCCCCCCTAAACTCCGCGCAGCTATGGAAATCTGGATGCAACACCTCATGGACCTGCTGGCGCTGCCCCAGTACGGCCTCAGCACGGTTTTCGTGGTGTCCTTCGTCTCCGCGACCCTGCTTCCCCTGGGCTCCGAACCGGCCGTGTTCGGGCTCATCCGCCTCAACCCCGAACTCTTCTGGCCCGCAGTGCTCGTCGCGACCACGGGCAACACCCTCGGCGGCGCCGTGAGCTGGTGGATGGGACTGGGCGCCCACAAGGCCGTGGACAAGGCACGGGGCGAGCACACCAATGTGCGTGCGCTCGCCTGGCTCAAGCGCTTCGGCGCCAAGGCCTGCCTGCTGAGCTGGCTGCCGGTGGTGGGCGACCCGCTCTGCGCGGTCGCCGGCTGGCTGAAGCTGCCCTTCTGGCAATGCGTGGGCTACATGGCCGTGGGCAAGTTCCTGCGCTACCTCGCAATGACCGCGGGGCTGCTGTATTTCTGGCCGGGGACCGCGCCCCACTGAGCACGGCTCAAAGGGCTTCGCGATCTTTCCCGGCGGCAGACGCTCCGCGCCGGAGCCTCCACGTGCCTTCCAGCGTATAGAGCACCAGCGCTCCCCAGATCAGCGCGAAACCGGCCAGCCGAGCGGGCTGGACCACCTCTCCGAACAGCCACACGCCCAACCCGAACTGCAGGCTGGGCGAGATGTACTGCAGCACCCCCATCGTGGCAAGTGGAATGCGCCGTGCGCCAGCCGCGAACAACAGCAGCGGGACAGCGGTGATCGGCCCGGCCGCGATGAGCCAGCCCACGGTGGCCGCGTCCGCATGCGGCCAGGCCGCCTGTCCCGCCCAGGTCAACCACGCCAGGCAGCCCACGGCCAGCGGCGCCAGCAGTGCGGTCTCCAGGGCCAGCCCTTCTATCGCGCCCAATATCGCCGTCTTGCGCAGCAGCCCGTAGAAGCCGAAGGTGACGGCCAGCACCAGGGCGATCCAGGGCAGGCGGCCGGCCTGCACCGTGAGCCACACCACCCCGGCCGCGGCCACCGCCAGCGCGAGCCACTGGCCGGGCCGGGGACGCTCCTGCAGGAACACATAGCCCATGGCGACATTCACCAGGGGCAGGATGAAATAGCCGAGGCTCGCGTCCACCACATGCTGGTGCTGCACGGCCCACACATAGATCAGCCAGTTGGCGGACAGCAACAACGCAGAAAGCAGGAAGGCCGCCACCACGCGCGGCTGCCTGCGCAGCCCGGCCACCCAGCCCAGCTGCCGCCGCGCCACCAGCACCACGATGAGCAACACCATCGACCAGAGCGTGCGGTGCATGACCACCTCCAGCGCAGGCACCGAAGCCACCCGATGGAAATACACGGGAAACACGCCCCATGCCACGTAGGCGAGCGTGGCGTAGAGGATGCCGGTTTGCATGGAGGATTCCGGATGGCGGGGAAGGTGGAGGGCGCCTACGGGCACGGCCGTGGCGGGGCGCCGGGGGCACGGCCGCCGCGTTCGACCCGGAGCCGCCCCCGGCTCAGACGTTGAAGAGGAAGTTCATCACGTCGCCATCCTTGACGACGTATTCCTTGCCTTCGGCGCGCATCTTGCCGGAGTCCTTCGCGCCCTGTTCACCCTTGTGCTGGATGAAATCATCGAAAGCGATGGTCTGCGCGCGGATGAAGCCGCGCTCGAAATCGCCGTGGATCACGCCGGCCGCCTGGGGGGCTGTGTCGCCGACGTGGATGGTCCAGGCACGCACTTCCTTCACGCCAGCGGTGAAGTAGGTCTGCAGGCCCAGCAGCTTGAAGCCGGCGCGGATCAGGCGGTTCAGGCCGGGTTCGTCCTGGCCCATCTCGGCGAGGAACATGTCGCGGTCCTCGTCGCTCATCTCGCTCATTTCGGATTCGATCTTGGCGCAGATGGCCACCACCGGCGCGTTCTGCGCGGCGGCGTACTCCTTCAGCCGGTCGAGCAGCGGATTGTTCTCGAAGCCGTCTTCGGCGACGTTGCCTACGAACATTGCCGGCTTGGCCGTGATCAGGCAGAACTGCTTGAGCAGCGGCGCATCTTCCTTGCTCACCGACACCGTGCGGGCCGGCTTGCCCTCGTCGAGCGCGGACTGGATCGGCGTGAGCAGCGCGACGATCTTGGCGGCTTCCTTGTCGTTGCCGGACTTGGCGGCCTTGCTGTAGCGGTTGAGGGCCTTCTCCACCGTGGCCAGGTCGGCCAGGCACAGCTCGGTCTGGATGACTTCGATGTCGGCGATCGGGTCCACGCGGCCAGCCACGTGGATCACGTTCGGGTCTTCGAAGCAGCGCACCACATTGACGATGGCATCGGTTTCGCGGATATGGGCGAGGAACTGGTTGCCCAGCCCTTCGCCCTTGCTGGCGCCCGCCACGAGGCCGGCGATGTCCACGAACTCGACGATGGCGGGAACGATGCGCTCGGGCTGGATGATGTCGGCCAGCTTCTGCAGGCGGGGGTCGGGCACTTCCACCACGCCGGTGTTGGGCTCGATGGTGCAGAAGGGATAGTTCTCGGCCGCGATGCCGGCCTTGGTCAGGGCGTTGAAGAGGGTGGACTTGCCCACATTGGGCAGGCCCACGATGCCGCATTTCAGGCTCATGGCGAGGCTTTCAGGGTTCGGGGGAAAACCGGCGATTTTACGGGCATGCACCTGGGCGGCGCCCCGGCAGCGCGGGGAGGCGCAACGCCGACACGCCCAGCCGCCCCGTCAGTCGAACTGCCAGTCCGCCGAAACCCGCTGGCCGACCCGCACCAGGCGGCCCGCGCCTTCGAGGACGATGGAATTCATGCCGAAGGTGATGGCCCCGTTCACGCGGGCATCCTGGCGGTAGGCGCGCAGCGTGGTGCTCACCTCCGGGCTGCTCAGGGCGGTCAGCGGGTCGATGTCGGGGATGGGGCAGCGCGTGCAGGGTTTGACCGGCTTCAGGCAGGCCCCCTCACCGCCGGTGTCGATGAACAAGCTGTCGATCCGGTCTTCGTCGTGCGATTCCACGCCGTCGATGACGATGTTCGCGCGGAACCGATCCATCCCCACCGGAGACGCGCCCGCGGTGCTCAACCGTTCGTTGAGTTCCCGCAATGAAGCTTCGCTGGTCAGCAGCACCGGATACGCATCGGCGAACTGGTTGGGCGCTTCGATGCCCCCCGTGCGGCGCAGGCTGGAAAGCCGCCGGTGCGCCGGGTCGAAGCGCACCAGGCGGCATGGCTGGCCGAGGAAACCCGTAAACCATTGCGCGGCCTGGTCGCCCACGTCCCATGCCGGCACCGCGTCGTCCCATACGCGCACGTCCATGACCGGGCCCGTGCCGTGCAGCGCCAGCTGCAAGGCCGGCATGTCCGGCGCACGCAGCACCAGATCGGGCCCCTGCAACCCGGGCCGTACCAAAGCCATCCGGGGCGCCGTGCGCTGGGTCAGGAAATCCCCGCGCGCATCGACGACCATCCACGTGCGGTCCCACTCCAGGCCCGTGGGCGTGAGCAGTGCCTCGGGCACCGCGATGCCCGCACAGGATTTGACAGGGTGGATGAAAAGGCGGGAGACGGTGCCGGCCAGGTCTCGGTCGGTGCGAAAAGTCACTCGGGGCTCCGGACAGTGCAATGCGTGGAGGGGAACGGGGGCGGGTATGGGGGCGGCGCCCTCGGAAGCGCCCGCCCGGCCATGCGCGGATTGTGCCCGCCGACCGGCAGGGTGCAGGCCGGCTCCTACAATGCCCGGCATGGCGCAAACCTTTGATGTCTGTATTCGCGGCGCTGGCGTGGTGGGCCGCGCGCTGTCCCTTCTCCTTGCACGCGAGCGCCTGCGCGTGGCATTGGTTCCCGGGCCCGTTCCTGCCGCGCAGAGCGAAGACGTGCGGGCCTACGCTCTCAACGCCGCATCGCGCGCCCTGCTGGACTCGGTGCGCAGCTGGCCGGATGCGGAACACGCCACCGCTGTCCAGCGAATGGACGTGCGTGGCGACATGGGTGGTGAAATCACCTTCGACGCCCAGCGCCATCCGGGCACGGAAGCGCTCGCATGGATCGTGGATGTGCCCGCGCTGGAAGCGAGGCTGGCCGATGCGGTCCGTTTCCAGCCGCAGGTGGAGATAGTGGATGCCCCGGTGACGGCCGCACTGACCGTGGTCTGCGAAGGCCGGGCGAGCCGGACGCGCGAAGAATTCGGCGTGCGCTATGCCGAGACGCCCTATGGTCAGCACGCAGTCGCCACCCGGCTGCGCTGCGAACGTCCGCACGGGCAGGTGGCGCGGCAGTGGTTCCTGCCGGACGGGATCCTCGCGTTCCTGCCGCTTGATGGCCAGGCCGGAAACTCCGTGGCTGTCGTCTGGTCGGTCCAGCAGGACGAGGCACAACGCCTCCTTGCCATGGAACCCGCCGAATTCGAACAACGCATCCGCACCGCGAGCGAGGACACGCTGGGCAACGTCACATTGAGCGCATCGCGCGCCGCGTGGCCGCTGCAGCAGGCACGCGCCGACCGCTGGTGCGGGCCCATGCCTGCCTCCGGCGCGGCGGCCGGCGGCAAGACACCGGCCCGCAGTTGGGCACTCGCGGGCGATGCAGCGCATTCGGTCCATCCCCTTGCGGGCCAAGGCCTCAACCTCGGCCTCTCCGACGCCCTGGCGCTGGCACGGGTGCTGCGGGAGCGCGACTACTGGCGCGGCGTGGCGGACCTCCGGCTGCTGCGCCGCTACGAACGCGAGCGCAAGACGGCGCTGGCGCCCATGGGCTTGGCCATGGACAGCCTGCAGCAGCTGTTCACACGCCATGAAGGGCCCCTGCCCTGGCTGCGCAATTGGGGCATGCGAGGCTTCGAGCACAGCGGTCCCCTGAAAGACTGGGTGACGCGCCAGGCCATGGGCCTGGGCTGATGCACCCTGCACCGGGCGCCCCCCGCATTCCCTCCCATTCGAGAATCAAGAGAGAACACCATGAAACTGCTTCCCGCACTGATCGCAGGCGCTGCCGCGCTGTCCATCGCCTTCGGCGCACAGGCGCAGGAGTCCGCCATCCGCAAGGCACTGTCCAGCCGCATCCCGCAATTGCAGAACATCGATGAAGTGCGGGCGACACCCATGCCGGGCCTCTACGAAGTGCGCATCGGCACCGACCTGTTCTACACGGATGCCAAGGGCAACTACCTCATCCAGGGCGAACTGATCGACACCAAGGCCCGCCGCAATCTCACGGAAGACCGCATCACCAAGCTCACGGCCGTGAATTTCGATTCGCTGCCTTTCCAGGACGCCTTCACCATCGTGCGGGGCAACGGCCAGCGGAAGATCGCGGTCTTCGAAGACCCGAACTGCGGGTACTGCAAGCGCTTCGAGAAAGACCTGCAGAACGTGGACAACGTCACGGTGTACCTGTTCCTCTATCCCATCCTGAGCCCGGACTCGGCTGAGAAGTCGCGCAACATCTGGTGCGCCAAGGACCGCGTGACCGCCTGGCAGGACCAGATGGTGCGCGACAAGATCGCCCCATCCGCGAGCTGCGATACGGCAGCGCTGCAGCGCAATCTGGCCTTCGGGAAAAAGCACAAGATCACCGGCACCCCCACCATCATCTTCACCGACGGATCGCGGGTACCGGGCGCCATCGACGCGCGCGAGGTGGAAAAGCGCATGGCCGATGCCGGCCCTGCGCCTGCCGCGCCCGTAGCCAACTGATCCCCCGCCACCGCATGCCCATCCTCCGCAATCACGCTCCCGCCGTGCACTACCGCGTGGATCCCGCGCAGCTGCATGCGCATCTCTACCACGTCACGCTCACGGTGGAACGGCCTGCGGCGCGGCAGCAAGTGTCCCTGCCTGTCTGGATTCCCGGAAGCTATCTGGTGCGGGAGTTCTCCAAGAATCTGCACAACCTGCGTGCCCGCCAGGGCAACCAGGAAGTGCCGCTTGCGCAGCACAGCAAGTGCCTCTGGCAGGCCGAGTGCCGCGAGGATGTTCCATTGGTGCTCAGCTACGAAGTCAGCGCCTACGACAATTCCGTGCGCACGGCCTGGCTGGACGCGTCGCGGGGTTTCTTCAACGGAACCAGCGTCTGCCTGCGTGTGCACGGGCAGGAAGAGGCTCGCCATGACCTGGAGATCGTGGCGTCTTCCGCGGTGTCGCACTGGTCCGTCGCTACCGGGCTCGCGGCAGAGAAGACCACGCGCGCGGGCTTCGGCACCTACCGGGCGGCTTCCTATGACGAGCTGGTGGATTGCCCGGTGGAGATGGGGCCTTTCTGGAGTGCCCAGTTCACCGCCTGCGATGTTCCCCACCGCATCGTGGTGGCGGGAGCGGCCCCCTCTTTCGACGGCAGCCGGCTCGTGGCCGATGCGCGGCGTATCTGCGAGGCGGGTATCCGCTTCTGGCACGGAGCAGGCAAGCCTCCGTATTCGCACTATCTGTTCATGCTCAATGCGGTGGATGACGGCTACGGCGGCCTGGAGCACCGCAACTCCACCGCGCTGATCTGCGGCCGCCGCGATCTGCCCCGCGTGGGTGAGAGCAAGGCCCCGGAGGGCTACACCACGCTGCTCGGTCTCATCAGCCATGAGCATTTCCATACCTGGAACGTCAAGCGCCTGCGGCCAGCAGAATTGGCGCGGTACGACTATGCCCAGGAGAACTACACACGGCTGCTGTGGTTCTTTGAAGGCTTCACCAGCTATTACGACGATCTGCTGTTGCGCCGCGCAGGACTGATCGAGGACGCGGCCTACCTGCGGCTGCTCACCAAGACCATCAACCAGGTGCTGCAGACGCCGGGCCGCCATGTGCAGAGCGTGGCCGATGCGAGCTTCGATGCCTGGGTGAAGTACTACCGCCAGGACGAAAACACCCCGAACACCACGGTGAGCTACTACACCAAGGGATCACTGGTCGGACTGTGCCTGGACCTGGCCTTGCGCCGAGAAGGCCGAACCACGCTCGATGACGTGATGCGCGCGCTCTGGGAGCGCTGCGATGCCGGCCCGATGGCCGAAGAAGATCTGCTGGCCGTCCTCGAAACCCTGTCCGGCAGATCGTTCTCGGCGGAAATTGCAGCGTGGGCCCACGGCACGGCCGATCTACCGCTGGCGGAACTGCTGGCTGCCCAGGGCGTCACGCTGAAAGCGGAGCCCGCCCAGCCGGCCCAGCGCCTGGGCCTGCGTGTGTCCGAGGGCCAGGGGTTGCAGGTGAAGGTCGTGCTGCGCGGCGGTCTCGCAGAGGAAGCGGGATTTGCCGCCGGAGACGAATGGCTGGCCGTCGAGACCGGCGGTGCAACCTGGCGTGTGCAGCGGCTCGACGATGTCGCCCTGTATGCAGGCCACGAAAAGCAGGTGGTGGCGCTGGTGGCACGCGACCGCCGCGTGCTCAGGCTGCCACTGGCCCTTGCGCGGGACGGTCATGCACCGAACGACACCGTGGTGCTGGCGATCACCGACGCAGCACTGGCGCGGCGCTGGCTGGACGGCAGCCCCGCGGTCGCGCCAGCGGGCGACTGACCGCCGGCACACCCTTGGGTATAGTCGTTCGCACCACAACGACACACAGGAGATACCCCTTGGCCTACGAAGTCATCGAGGTCCGCACCGAGGCGGACAAAGTCGGCATCATCACGTTGAACCGCCCCAAGCAGCTCAACGCACTCAACGACCAGCTCATGGATGAGCTCGGCGCCGCGCTGGCGGCCTTCGACGCCGACGAGCGCATCGGTTGCGTGATCCTCACCGGCAGCGAAAAGGCCTTCGCGGCCGGTGCCGACATCGGGGCGATGGCGAAATACGGTTTCGCCGATGCCTACAAGGGCGACTACATCACGCGCAACTGGGAGCGCATCCGATCCGTGCGCAAGCCCGTCATCGCCGCCGTGAGCGGCTTCGCGCTGGGCGGCGGCTGTGAACTCGCCATGATGTGCGACTTCATCATCGCCGCGGACAACGCGAAGTTCGGACAACCCGAGATCAAGCTCGGCGTCATTCCTGGCGCGGGCGGAACGCAGCGGTTGCCCCGCGCAGTGGGCAAATCGAAGGCCATGGACATGGCACTCACCGGCCGCATGATGGACGCGCAGGAGGCCGAGCGCGCAGGCCTCGTGAGCCGGGTGGTCCCGTACGACAAGCTGATGGACGAGGCGCTGGGCGCGGCCCTCGTGATTGCCGACTTCTCCCAGGTCGCCGTCATGGCCGCCAAGGAAACGGTCAACCGGGCCTTCGAAGGAACGCTGTCCGACGGACTCATGTATGAAAGGCGCCTGTTCCACGCGCTTTTCGCCACGCAGGACCAGAAGGAAGGCATGGCCGCCTTCCTGGAAAAGCGCAAACCGGAATTCACCCACCGCTGAGGCCACGGCCGTTGCGGCGCTACCGCAGCGCCGCGATGTCTCCGTTCTTGATGAGCCGCGCGCGCAGTATGTTGCGGCTGATGCCCAGCAAGCGCGCCGCCTGCACCTGGTTGCGGTGGCAGAACTCGAAGGCCGTGCGCACCACGGTTTCCTCGATGCGCTCGTAGAGCTGGTCGCCCTGCTCCTGGAACAGGCTGGCGAGCGCAGATTCGAGGGCCTGCTGCGCCGTCGCCTCCGCCGGCGGTGCATCGGCGATCGCCCGGCGCTGCAGGCCCAGCGAGGAAAGCTGCAGGTCCTCCGCGGTGAGCACGCCGTGCCGGCAGATCAGCAAGCCGTGGTGGATCACGTTTTCCAGCTCGCGGATGTTGCCGGGCCAGTTGTGGTTCAGCAGCTTGCGCTCGGCACCCGCATCCAGCCGGACGGCGCCATAGCCCAGCCGGTGGCGGTACTCATCGATGAAGTGGCGCGCCAGCGGCAACACGTCGCCGGGCCGCTCGCGCAGTGTCGGCAACGCCAGATGCACCACATGCAGCCGGTAGAAAAGGTCTTCGCGGAAGTTGCCTGCAGCCACGGCGTCCTGCAGCCGCACATTGGTGGCAGCCACCACGCGCACGTCCACCGGAAGGCTTTTGCGTGCGCCCAGGCGCACGACCTCGCGCTCCTGCAGCACCCGCAGCAGCTTCACCTGGATCGAGAGCGGCAGATCGCCCACCTCGTCGAGGAAGAGCGTTCCGCCGTTGGCCGCCTCGAACCACCCCGCCTTCGACGTGAAAGCGCCCGTGAACGCGCCCTTCTCGTGGCCGAACAGTTCGCTCTCCACCAGCGTTTCCGAGAATGCGCCGCAGTTGACCGCCACGAAGGGCCGGTCGCGCCGCGCACTCAACTCATGCACATGGCGGGCGATGAGCTCCTTGCCGGTGCCCGTCTCGCCAACGATGAGCACATTCGCCTCGCTGGGCGCCACGAGGCGGATGCGCTCCAGCAGCGCCACCGAACGCGGGTCTTCGAACACCTGCGCGGTGGCGCGGATCGATGTGGGCATGGCGCGGGCGCCAGGCAAGGTGAGCAACGGCGCCGTGCTCCAGCGCGGAGCCGGCGCATCGCCGTCTTCGGGGTTCGCAGAATGGAAGTGCAGGGCGGACATGGCGTTCAGGAGTAGAAGCTGGGTTCGGGGTGGCGTTGCAACAAGGCCCACTCTCCCAGTTCACGCAGCTTGTAGGCCACGGGATCGTGCAGGGAATGGGTGCGCAGATTGCGCCAGTGGCGATCCAGGCGCAGGCCGCCATGCGTGGCGCGCGCGCCCGCGACATCGAACATGCGCGTACAGAGATCCAGGCCGACGCGCGTGGCAGCCACCTTGGCGGTCGCCACGGCCACCGCTGCATCGCCGCGCTCTGCGGCGGTCAAGGCCGCATCCCGCGCCCACGCTGCATCGAAATGGCCGGCCGCACGGTCCAGCAGTACGCGTGCACTCTCCAGCCCGACCCAGAAGTCGCCGTAGTGGCCCAGTACGTAGGGATCTTCGGCAGCCAGCGCCACGCCGGACGTGCGCCACGGGCGGGCTTCGTGGAGCGTGTAGTGCCGCGCGTCATGGAATGCGCCCTCGGCGATCCCCAGATAGATGCTGGTGAGCACCAGTTGCGCCAGCAACGGGCGCAGGCAGGCAAAGGGCGTCGCCAGCGGGCCGGGGTCCGCCAGGATCTCATGGTGCTCGACCCGCACACGCTCGAAGGTCACGCTGCCGCTGTCCGTCTGGCGCTGGCCGATGTTGTTCCAGTCGGGTGCCACCGCGATGCCGGTGCGACCGGTGGGCACCGCCGCCACCACGAGGGTTCCCGGCCCTTCGTCGCGAGCCGAAGCGATCAGCATTTCGGAATCGAGCGCGCCGGAGCAGAAGCTCTTCTGGCCCGAAAACTCGCTCCAGCCTCCGTGGCGGATGCACACGGTGCGGTCATCGAGAGGGTTGAGCGCATTGCCCCAGAACCAGCGCAGCCGCGCCGTTTGCGAAAACCAGGGCTGCCATTGACCTGGCTGTGAAAACAGCCGTGCCGTGGCCAGCATGAGGTGGTGGAAGCCGAACACATGGGCCAGCGACGAATCGGCCCTGGCGAGGATGCGCACGACCTCCAGGGTATCCCGCCAGTCGGAGCCGCCCCCGCCATGGGAGCGCGGGATGCTCATCGCGCTCTGCCGCCGTGAGCGCGAACTGCGCTGCGAGCCGCAGCGCGATGCTGCGCGGTTCGGTCTCCCCGGGTACTTCGGATGGTGCAGATGCCACACCGTCCGGCGCGCAGTCATGCGGGGAAATCAGCACAGTGCTCACAATCAAGTTCCTCGGAAAGGCGTCGAACCAGCGGCCTGGCGCAATGCCTCTTCTCGACGGCACTGCTGCATGCCCAGCAATTCTGGTGCGCGGCCCTACCGGCCCCAAGCGCGGATTCCGAAGATCGATAAATGGTTTGCGGCCACGGCAGCAAGTGCGGCCTGGCAGGCACCGGCGCAGCACCCGACCGGCCCGATTGCTGCCGTCGCAGCAGCAGCCCCGGCCTTTCCCTCTGTGAAGCCGATGGCACGGTCCCTGCGAAGGACCCGGCACCGCCGCCCTCCGAAGTGCGCCATGGCGGCACACACCCCACGAACCCTTTCCCATCCCATGCAAGTCTTCTGGTTTCTTCCCACCCACGGCGACAGCCGGTATCTGGGCACTGCGCACGGTGCCCGTACCGTGAGCCACCACTATCTCAGGCAGATCGCCCAGGCCGCGGACGAGTTGGGCTATGAAGGCGTGCTCATCCCCACCGGCCGCTCCTGTGAAGACGCCTGGGTCGTGGCAGCGTCGCTCGCTCCGCTGACCGAGCGGCTCAAATTCCTGGTGGCCATCCGCCCGGGCATCATCTCGCCCACCGTGGCGGCACGGCAGGCGGCCACGCTCGACCGTTTCTCCCAGGGGCGGCTGCTGCTCAACGTGGTGACCGGCGGCGATCCCGACGAGCAGCGCGGAGACGGCAGCTTTCTCGACCACGCAGAGCGCTACGCGCTGACCGACGAATTCCTGCGCATCTGGCGGCGCGTGGCAGCCGGCGAGACCGTGAATTTCGAAGGACGCCATCTGCGCGTGGAGAACGCCAAGGCCATCTACCCGCCCGTTCAAACACCCCATCCGCCCTTGTGGTTCGGTGGATCGTCCGATGAGGCAGTAGCGCTGGCGGGCGAACAAGTGGACGTGTACCTCACCTGGGGTGAGCCCCCGGCCGCCGTGGCGGAGAAGATCGCGCGCGCCCGGGCCGCAGCAGCCCGGCATGGCCGCACGCTGCGTTTCGGCATCCGGCTGCACGTGATCGTGCGGGAAACCAGCGAGGCGGCGTGGCAGGCAGCGGACACACTGATCTCCCAGGTGACCGACGACACCATCGCCGCTGCGCAAAAAGCCTTCGCGCGCTTCGACTCCGTGGGCCAGCGCCGCATGTCGGCATTGCACGGCGGACAGCGCGACCGGCTGGAGGTGTCTCCCAACCTGTGGGCGGGCGTGGGCCTGGTGCGCGGTGGCGCCGGCACGGCCCTGGTGGGCAATCCCCAGGAAGTGGCAGCACGCATGCACGAATATGCGGCGCTGGGCATCGACACCTTCATCTTCTCCGGCTATCCCCACCTGGAAGAAGCCTACCGCACCGCAGAACTGCTCTTCCCCCTGCTGCCGCTCGCATCGCAGCGCCCCGCAGGGCAGGCGAACATTACCGGCCCCTTCGGCGAAATGGTCGCCAACGACATCCTGCCGCCCTCCACGCCCGGCAAGACCCGGGACACCACGGAGACCGTGTTGCCATGAAGCACTTTGCCTCCGAGGCGCGCCGGGATTGGCGCGATGCGCAAAGTGCCGTGGCGACGGCCCTGGCCTCCACCGCCATCGCGCGCGATCAGGCGGGCGGCGTACCGCTCCATGAACGGCGCCTGCTGCGCGAAAGCGGCTTGCTCACGCTCTCCATCCCCAGCGCCCTGGGTGGCTTTGGCGCGCCATGGAGCGACGTGCTGGGAGTGGTGCAGGACTTCGCGCGGGTGGACAGCGCGGTGGCACACGTCTTCGGCTTCCACCATCTGCTGCTGGCCACCGCACAGCTCTTCGGCCAGCCCGCGCAATGGCAGCCATGGCTCGAAGCGACCGTGGCGCAGCGATGGTTCTGGGGCAATGCCCTCAACCCGCTGGACAAAGGCACCGTGGCAACACAGGCACCGGAGGGGCATTGGCTGTTCGACGGCCGCAAAAGCTTCTGCTCCGGTGCCGGCGACTCCGACCAGTTGCTGGCATCGGCGTTCGATGCCTCCGGAAGATTGCTCATTGCCGTCGTGCCCACGGGCCGCGAGGGCATCCGGGTGGAAGGCGATTGGGACAACATG
This sequence comes from Paracidovorax konjaci, assembly GCF_900112675.1. Classification (GTDB taxonomy): domain Bacteria; phylum Pseudomonadota; class Gammaproteobacteria; order Burkholderiales; family Burkholderiaceae_C; genus Paracidovorax; species Paracidovorax konjaci. The sequence goes on from NZ_FOMQ01000007.1 coordinate 75,853, forward strand.
GGCCAACGGCAGACCGACAGCGGAAGCGTGGCTTTCGAGCAGGTCCGTATCCCCGCGCGGGAACTGCTCCTCGATCCCGGCCCCCTGTCCTCGCCTTTCGCAGCGCTGCGCCCACTGCTGGCCCAACTGGTGCTGGCCCATGTGTACCTGGGGCTGGGCGAAGGGGCACTGGCCGAGGCTCGGGGATTCACGCTCCAGCATGCTCGCGCCTGGCACGCCTCGGGCGTGGACCAGGCTGGCGAGGACCCTTACCTGCTGGGCCACTACGGGGACTTCTGGCTGGCGCTGGAAGGGGCGGGCCTGCTGGCAGAGCGGGCCAGGGCACTGTTCGACGCGGCCTGGGCCGAAGGCGCGGCACTCACATCCGAGGCACGCGGCGATGTCGCGATTGCCGTGGCGGCTGCGAAGGTGGCAGCCAGCCGGGCGGCGCTCGATGTGGCCCACCGGCTCTTCGAAGTCACCGGGCCGCGCGCCACGGCGGCCGCACTGCGCATGGACCGCTTCTGGCGCAACCTGCGCGTGCACACGCTGCACGATCCCATCGACTACAAACGCCGCGAATTGGGCCGGTGGGCCCTGCATGCCCAACCGCCCACTCCGTCGTTCTACTCCTAGTCCGATCACTCCCTTGCCGCCGGCCCGTGCCGCGCTGCCTCCGCAGCGCCGCACGGGCCGGCCTCTTTTGGAATCCCCACGGCGCCATGCGCTCTGCTGCACGGAGCGCATAAGCATGGGCGGTTTCCGAAGCCCTGCTGTTCTTGCAGCAGTTGCACAGCAGGGTGCTGGGCAGCACACAGCAGTCGCGTGACAGATATTCGCCAAGTCATTGATTTACATCAGAAAAATGATTGGCACGCAAGCTGCTGAGCAGTGCCAGGACACCGCGCCGCGGTGGCTGATCCACCCACAGGAACGATTGGAATCCCCATGGCCCGCACACTGAATCTCGTCGCCGTTTCCGGCAGCCTGCAACGCCCTTCGCGCACGCTTGCGCTCGTCGAGCACCTCGTGGAAAGAATCGGCGACGCCGTGCCAATCCGCGTGCGCACCATCGAACTGGGCAACATCGGTCCACGCCTGGCCGGAGCGCTGTACCGCAACCAGTTGCCGCCGGAGGTGGAGGCAGACCTTGCCGCCGTCGAGCAGGCCGACATCCTGGTCGTTGGAAGCCCGGTGTACCGCGCCACGTACTCGGGTCTCTTCAAGCACTTCTTCGATTTCGTGCACCACGAGGCGCTGGTGGATGTGCCCGTCCTGTTGGCGGCCACCGGTGGAAGCGAACGCCATGCGCTCGTGATCGATCACCAGCTGCGGCCGCTCTTCAGCTTCTTCCAGGCCCACACCCTGCCCCTGGGCGTGTACGGCACCGACAAGGACTTCACAGACTACCGCATCACCGACCCGGCCCTGCTGGCCCGCGCGGCCCTGGCGGTGGACCGTGCCGTGCCCCTGCTGCGCGCTGGCCTGTCGGATTCGCATGCGCTCCGGCCGGAACTGGCTGCCGTGGCCTGACGCCTTCACCAGCGCACTACCCCACCCACCCAACCACGAGGAGCCTTTCCATGAGCACCCCCCGCACCGAACCCGTCAAATTCGCCTACTGGGTCCCGAACGTCAGTGGCGGTCTGGTCGTGAGCACCATTGCGCAGCGCACCGACTGGAGCCTCGAATACAACCAGCGGCTGGCGGTCGCCGCCGAGAAGGCCGGCTTCGAGTACGCCCTGAGTCAGATCCGTTTCACGGCAGGCTATGGCGCCGAATACCAGCACGAGTCCGTCTCGTTCAGCCAGGCTCTGCTGCATGCCACCACCACATTGAAGGTGCTGGCCGCGATCCTGCCGGGCCCCTGGCATCCCGCCGTGGTGGCCAAGCAGATCGCCACCATCGACCACATCTCGGGCGGGCGCATCGGCATCAATGTGGTGAGCGGCTGGTTCAAGGGAGAGTTCACTGCCATCGGCGAGCACTGGCTGGAGCACGACGAACGCTATCGCCGCTCGAACGAATTCATCCGCGCGCTCAAAGGCATCTGGACGCAGGACAACTTCACCTTCAAGGGCGATTTCTATCGTTTCAACGACTACACACTAAGCCCGAAGCCGCTGCAAAAACCCCATCCGGAAATCTTCCAGGGCGGCAGCTCCCGCGCCGCGCGCGACAACGCGGCCAGCGTTTCCGACTGGTACTTCACCAATGGCAATACGCCGGAGGGCCTCAAGCTCCAGATCGACGACATCCAGGCCAAGGCGCGGGCCAACGGCCATACGGTGCGCATTGGCGTGAATGCGTTCGTGATTGCACGCGATACCGAGGAAGAGGCCCAGGCCGTACTGCAGGACATCCTGCGGCATGCGCACGTGGAAGCAGTGCACGCCTTCGGCGATGCCGTGAAACAGGCTGGCAAAGCATCGCCAGAAGGTGAAGGCAACTGGGCGAAGTCCACCTTCGAGGACCTCGTGCAATACAACGACGGCTTCCGCACCAACCTCATCGGCACACCACAGCAGATCGCCGAACGCATCGTGGCGCTGAAGGCCATCGGTGTGGACCTGGTACTGACCGGTTTCCTGCACTTCATCGAGGAAGTCGAGTACTTCGGCCGCGAGGTGCTGCCCCGGGTGCGCGAACTGGAGGCGCGCCAAGCAACGTTGGCCGAGCAGCCCGCCCTGGAAGCCGTGGCCTGAAGCGCACCACCTCTCGGCCCGCACCTGCACTGCCATGGCACCGATCCCATCACACCCCGCGCTGCAACTGCGCCACATCGACCTGGCGTTCGGTGGCGTGAAGGCACTGTCGGATATCGACCTGGACATCGCCCCCGGGGAGATCCGCGCCGTCATCGGGCCCAACGGGGCCGGCAAGAGTTCGTTGGTCAACGTGGTCTGCGGCCTCTATCGGCCGAGCCGGGGCCACATCCGGCTGGGTGCCTCCGGGTTCGCGCACGTGCCCACCCACCGCCTGGCACGGCTCGGCGTGGCACGCACCTTCCAGAATCTGGCACTGTTCCGGGGCCTTTCGGTGCGCGACAACGTGGCGCTGGGGTGCACGGCACCGCAGGGCTCATGGGTCGCGCAGTGGGCTGGCTGGCCGACCGCCCGCGAAGCCCGCCGCGCAGCCATCGCACAAGCCGATGCGATGCTGGGTTTCCTGGATCTGCAGGCCGTGCGCGACCGGCCCGCCGGCACTTTGCCCTATGGCCTGCAGAAGCGGGTGGAACTGGCCCGCGCACTGGCCGCCTCCCCGCGCCTGCTGTTGCTGGACGAGCCCATGGCCGGCATGACACAGGCCGAGAAACGCGACATGGAGCGGCTCGTGCGAGCGGCCAGCGACCGCTTCGGTCCGGCCATCCTCCTCATAGAGCACGACATCGGCGTGGTGCTCGGGCTCTCCGACCGCGTGGCCGTGCTGGACCACGGCCGCAAGATCGCAGACGGCACCCCGAACGAAGTGCAGTCGGATCCCACCGTGATCGACGCCTACCTCGGCGTGGAGCACGCCACCGATGAAAGCGGGGACGCATGATGGATCCGGACCTCGCATTCTTCACCGAAGTGCTCGTGGGCGGCCTGCTCTCGGGCGTGATGTATGCCCTGGTGGCCATCGGCTTCGTGCTGATCTACAAGACATCCGGAGTGCTCAACTTCGCGCAGGGTGCGCAATTGCTGCTGGCAGCGCTGACCTTCGTGAGCCTCCTGGAACGCGGGCTGCCCTTTGCACTGGCACTGGCCGCCACATTCGCGCTGATGGTGGCGCTGGGACTTGCCATCGAGCGCACCGTGTTGCGGCCGCTGGCCAACCGCTCGCCGATGACGCTGTTCGTTGCCACGCTGGGGCTTTCCTACGTGATAGAGGGTGTGGCGCAGCTGGCATGGGGAACCCAGGTGCATGCGCTGGAACTGGGCATCGAAGACACGCCGCTCGATTTCGCCGGTGTGCTCGTGTCGCGCTTCGACCTCGTGGCCGCTGCCTGTGCAGGCGCCGTGGTGGCCCTGCTCTCGGCCTTCTTCCGCTTCACGCGGACGGGCCTGGCTTTCCGCGCCGTGGCGGACGACACCTTCGCCGCCCTGGCCATCGGGCTGCGCCTGCCGCGCGTCTGGGCCGCCGTATGGGCTGCCGCCGGCGTGATCGCCCTGGTGGCGGGGCTGCTCTGGGGCGCCCGCCTGGGAGTGCAGTTCTCGCTGTCGCTCGTGGTGCTCAAGGCATTGCCCGTGCTGGTGCTGGGGGGCTTCGATTCGGTGGCAGGCGCCATCGTGGGCGGACTGATCGTCGGGGCCCTGGAGAAACTCGCCGAGGTGTACCTGGGGCCCGCCGTCGGCGGAGGTATCGAAGGATGGTTCGCCTATGCCGTGGCGCTGCTGTTCCTGCTGGTGCGCCCGCGCGGCCTGTTCGGCCAGCGCCTGGTGGAAAGGGTGTGAATCGCCATGGGTGCCATCCTCCCTGCCGATACGTCACCGCCCCTGGCCATCGCCCCGGCGTCCGGCCTGCGGCGCGCCTGGGCATACGCGCCCCGAGGTCTGCCGGTCCTGGCCATTCTGGCCGTGGGCTACGGGCTCGTACCCGCGCTCGCCAGTCCCTACTGGCTCGATGCGATCCTGATCCCCTTCCTGGCGCTTTCGCTCGCGGGCGTCGGGCTGAATCTGCTCACGGGCTATGCCGGGCAGCTTTCCCTGGGTACGGCGGCTTTCATGGCCGTCGGGGCCTTCGCCACCTACAACCTGCATCTGCGCATTCCCGGCATGCCGCTGCTGGCCAGCATGGCACTGGGCGGCCTGTGTGCCACGGCCGTAGGCCTCCTCTTCGGCTTGCCGAGCCTGCGGCTGCGCGGCTTCTATCTGGCGGTCTCCACGTTGGCCGCGCAGTTCTTCGTGCAGTGGATGTTGACCAAGTTCGGCTGGTTCACGAACCACAGCAGCTCCGGGGTGATCGATGCGCCCGAACTGCGCGTCGGGCCCTGGGTGTTCGACACGCCCACCGCGCGCTACCTGTTCGCGCTGACGGTCGTGGCACTGCTCACCACTGCCGCCTGGCGGCTGGTGTCCACGCGCACCGGGCAGCACTTCGTGGCGGTCCGCGACAACGAACTCGCGGCCCGCGTGATCGGGATTCCCGTGCTGCGCACCAAGCTCCTGGCGTTTGCGGTGTCCTCGTTCATCGTGGGCGTGGCCGGTGTGCTCTGGGCCTTCGTCTACCTGCGCACCGTGGAGCCGGCAGGCTTCAACCTGGACCGCTCGTTCCAGATCCTGTTCATCGTGATCCTCGGTGGGCTGGGCACGATCCGCGGCGCGTTCTTCGGCGCTGCCCTCATCGTGGTGCTGCCGTTGCTGCTCTCCCGTCTGGGCAGCTGGGCGCTCGGGGGCATGTTCGATTCCGGGGTGCTGGAGATGAGCCAGCGCATTGCGCTGGGCCTTCTGATCATCGGCTTTCTCATCGCCGAGCCCGAAGGGCTGGCCGCGCTCTGGGCCCGCGCGCGGCAAGCGCTGGCACGGCGCCTCGGCATCGCGCGCTTCCATTGACTCCCCTTTCATTCCCGAGCCATTCCTCGCTTTCGCACTTCCGTCCTTCCAGGAGCTTTCTCATGCGTCTTCTTCGATCCTTGCGCACCGCCGCCGTCGCAGCCACCGTCGCTCTCGCCGGCCTGGCGGCGCACGCCGATGAGCAGTTCTTCCCACTGCAGAGTTACCGGGTAGGCCCGTATGCCGCGGGTGGTACCGGCTTTTTCGGAGGCTTCATCGACTACCTGAATCTGGTCAACCTGCGCGACGGCGGGGTGGGCGGCGTCAAGCTGACCTGGGCAGAGGGCGAGACGCAATACGAAGTGGAGCGTGGCGTCGAGGTGTATGAGCGCTTCAAGACGCGTCCCGGCATCGCCGCCTGGAACCCGCTTTCCGTGGGCATCGCCTACGCCATGCTGGACCGCGTCACTGCCGACAAGGTCCCGCTGGTCACCATCAACCATGGCCGTACCGACACCACGGACGGCCGCGTGTTCAAGTACGTCTTTCCGCTGCTGCTCAACCCGTACAGCGAGACCTCGGGCATCGTGAACTACATCGCGGGCAAGGAAGGCGGCGCCGAAAAGCTCAAGGGCAAGAAGATCGTGGTCCTCTACCACGGCTCTCCCTACGGCAAGGAGACGATCCCGATCTACGAGTTGCTGGCAAAGCAGTACGGCTTCACGCTGCAGCAGATCGAAGTGCCGCACCCGGGCAACGAACAGCAGTCGCAATGGCTCGCGATCCGGCGCGCCAAGCCGGACTATGTGGTGCTGCGCGGCTGGGGCGTGATGAACCCGGTGGCGCTGAAGACGGCGCAGAAGACAGGCTTTCCGGCCGAACGCATCGTCGGCAACGTCTGGTCCAACTCCGAAGAAGACGTGATCCCCGCGGGCGATGCGGCCAAGGGCTACACGGCCATCACTACCGTGGCGGCCGGAACGCAGTACCCCGTGCTCCAGGAAATCCAGAAGACCGTCTATGCGGCAGGCAAGGGTAACCTGGAGGATACGAAGCGCATCGGCAGCGTTTATCACAACCTCGGCGTGCTGAATGGCATCCTCAACGTGGAGGCGGTCCGCATCGCGCAGGCCAGGTTCGGCAAGCGCACGCTCACCGGTGACGAAGTGCGCTGGGGCTTCGAGAACCTGCGGATCGATGAAGCCCGTGCCGCAGCGCTCGGCGCCAAGGGCCTGTTCCATTCGATCCACGTGACCTGGGACAACCACGAAGGCGACGGCCGAGTGGCCTTCCAGCAGTGGGACGGGAAGCAGTGGAAGGTGGTGTCCGACTGGATCGCACCCGACTGGAAGCTGCTGCGCCCGCTGATCGAGAAATCCTCCGAGGCCTATGCCAAGGAAAGGAAGCTCGTGGTGCGCAAGCGCATCGAGGACTGACCCCTGTTCACCTCCCCGTACCCCCGTTCCCTTCAGGAGGAATCCGCCATGTCCGCCGTGCTCCAGAACCCCGCCACCGAACAACCGATCCGCCCGCATGCGCTGCAGGCGGCCCACCTGCCCGGCCAACCCGTGCCCGGGCTGCCGCGCAGTTCCCGACCCGCCCATGTGATCCGCAACGATGCCGAAGCCATCGCCGTGGCACGCCAGCTGGCGGCGCGCCTGCGCGAAGGCGCAGCGCTGCGCGACCGCGACCGGCTGTGGCCTGTGGAGGAAATCGACGCCTATTCCCAGAGCGGCCTCTGGGCCATCAACGTGCCCCGTGCCCATGGCGGACCCGAGGTGTCCTACGCCACGCTGGCGGAGGTGATCGCGATCATCTCCGCGGCAGACCCGTCCATTGGCCAGATCACCCAGAACCACCTGGGCATCGTGGCAGCGATCCGCACGGTCTCCGACGAGGCGCAGCAGGGCCTGCTGTTCCGCGAAATCCTTGCAGGCGCGCGCTTCGGCAATGCCTTCTCCGAATCGGGCTCCAGGCGCGCTGCGGACTTCGAGACACGCTTCGTCGACGACGGCGACCACGTGGTGGTGAGCGGGCGGAAGTTCTACTCCAGCGGCGCCCTGCTGGCCCACTACGTTCCCATCGTGGCCAACGACGCCCAGGGCCGCGCCTGGTACGCCATCGCGGAGCGCGATGCGCCCGGCCTCACGGTGATCGACGACTGGAGCAGCTTCGGCCAGCGCACCACGCTGAGCGGCACGGTGCTGATAGACCAGGTGCGGGTGCCCAGAACGCACCTCGTTCCGGCCTGGAAGGGCTATGACCGGCCGTCCGCGGACGGGGCCATCTTCCAGATCATCCAGGCCGCGGTCGACGTGGGCATCGCCCGCGATGCGATTGCCGACACGCAGGACTTCGTTCGCACCAAGACGCGCCCCTGGGTGGACAGCCAGCGCGACACCGCCGCCGAAGACCCGTACACCATCCAGGCCGTGGGCGACCTGCAGATCCGCCTGCATGCGAGCGAAGCCTTGCTGGAACGCGCCGGCCGCGCGATCGACCGCGCGCTGGCAGCCCCCGATGCCGATACGGTGGCCGAGGCGCAGATCGCCGTGGCCGAGGTGAAGGTGCTCTCCACCGAGACGGCGCTTCTGGCCACCAACAAGCTGTTCGAGCTGGCCGGCACGCGCTCCACGCTCGGCCAATACCACCTGGACCGGCACTGGCGCAACGCGCGCACGCACACGCTGCACGACCCGGTGCGCTGGAAGTACGCCATCGTGGGCAACTACTACCTGAATGGCGTGAAGCCCCCGTTCCACGCCTGGAGTTGAAGCCCATGGCCGCACAGGACACCGGCACCCCGCTGCTGCGCCTGGAGGGCGTGCACGTGCATTACCTGGGCGCCATCGCCGCGCTCCAGGGCGTGACGCTGGACGTCCGTGCCGGCGAGATCCATGCACTGCTCGGCGCCAACGGAGCCGGCAAGTCCACGGCACTGCGCGCGGTATCGCATCTGCTGGCGGCGCTGCGCGGGCAGGTCACGCAGGGCCGCATCGCCTTCGACGGACAGGACGTGTTGCGCGCCTCGCCCGATGCGCTGGTGCGGCGCGGCCTGGTTCCCGTGCTGGAGGGGCGCCACTGCTTTCCCTCGCTCACGATCGAGGAGAACCTCGTCACGGGCGGCATCGGAGGCGGCGCATCGCGGGCACGGCTGGCACAGGATCTGGAGCGGGTCTATGCCGCGTTCCCCCGCCTCCAGGCCAAGCGCCATACCCCCGCAGGGCTCACTTCGGGCGGGGAGCAGCAGATGGCAGCGATCGGCCGGGCGCTCATGGCGCGGCCCCGGCTGCTGGTGCTGGACGAGCCCAGCATGGGGCTCGCGCCCCGCACGGTGGAGGACATCTTCCGGGAACTCGCGCGGCTCAACCGCGAAGAGGGCCTGACGCTGCTGATCGCCGAGCAGAACTCCACCGTAGCCCTGCGCCATGCCCACCGCGCCACGGTCCTGGACACAGGGCGCAGCGCACTGCAGGGCGAGGCGCATGAACTGCGGGCCCGGGCGGACATCCGCGCGCTGTACTTCGGCCAGGGCATCGCCCCTGCGGAGCCCTTGCCGGCCGCTGGGGCTTGACGCACCGCGCCAGCCAAGGCGCAAAGCAAAAACCCCACAGGACTCGCGTTCTGTGGGGTTTTGATCTGGTGGCGCTTCACGGATTCGAACCGCGGACCTGTGGATTATGATTCCATCGCTCTAACCGACTGAGCTAAAGCGCCGAAGCCCGCAAGTATATCGCTTTTTTCTGCCGGCACAACACTTGGCGCACCCTGGTGCCGGCCCGCGTACGGCATTCCGGCGGGCGGCCCGTAGAATCCCGGCCTCAGCCCCTGGATGAACACCATGAACCGCTGCCAGCCCCACACACCCCTTTTCCGTTCCCGCCGGCTGCGCAGCGCTGCTGCGCTGCTGCTGGCGCTCGGCGCGGCAGCGGCCTCCGTGCCTGCTGCAGCGCAGCAGGTGCAGCCCTCGCTGGGCGGCGTCCGCAACTTTCCCGAGGCCGCGCTGCGCGGCACCCTCGTGGTCATGAGCACGGCGGAAGCCCAGATCAACGGCAACACAATGCGCATGGCCCCCGGCATGCGCATCTTCAGCCCGCAGAACTCGCTGGTGATGGCCCACACGGTGATCGGGCAGTCGTTCACGGTCAACTACGTGATCGAGCCTTCCACGGGCATGCTGCACGCGGCCTGGATCCTCAGCAAGGCCGAAGCCGCCCAGCCCCGCAAAGGCAGCGGCGGCTCTTCGCTGTTCGACACCCTGTTCGGCTCGGGGAGCTGAGCCATCGGGGCCCGGCCCCACCCGCTCCCCGCATCCGAGGCCGCTCTCGCCCGGCGCCCCTGCTGCAGCAGGGACCGCGCACTCGCAGGCGGGCGGCTGACTCTCTCTTTCTGCCTTCTTCCGGATTTCCTGCCATGGCCAAAAAAGTCTTCGTCAAAACCTTCGGCTGCCAGATGAACGAGTACGACTCGGACAAGATGGTGGACGTGCTGAACGCCGCACAGGGTTACGAGCCCACACAGGATGTGGAAGAGGCCGACCTGATCCTCTTCAATACCTGCTCGGTGCGCGAGAAGGCGCAGGAGAAGGTGTTCAGCGACCTGGGTCGCATCAAGCACCTGAAGGCCCGCGGCGTGAAGATCGGCGTGGGCGGCTGCGTGGCGAGCCAGGAAGGCGACGAGATCATCAAGCGTGCGCCCTACGTGGACGTGGTGTTCGGCCCGCAGACGCTGCACCGCCTGCCCGAACTGCTGGCGCAGCGCGAGGCGCTGGCGCGCCCGCAGGTGGACATCAGCTTCCCCGAGATCGAGAAATTCGACCACCTGCCGCCCGCGCGCGTGGAAGGCGCGAGCGCGTTCGTCTCCATCATGGAAGGCTGCAGCAAGTACTGCAGCTACTGCGTGGTGCCCTATACGCGCGGCGAAGAGGTGAGCCGGCCTTTCGACGACGTGCTCGTCGAGGTGGCCGGCCTTGCCGACCAGGGCGTCAAGGAAGTCACGCTGCTGGGGCAGAACGTGAACGCCTACCTCGGTGCCATGGGCGAGACGGCCGAGCGCGCAGACTTCGCCTTGCTGCTCGAATACGTGGCCGACATCCCCGGCATCGAGCGCATCCGCTATACGACGAGCCACCCGAACGAATTCACGCCGCGCCTCATCGAGGCCTACGCGCGCATCCCGAAGCTGGTGAGCCACCTGCACCTGCCCGTGCAGCATGGCTCCGACCGCATCCTGATGGCCATGAAGCGCGGATACACGGCCATGGAATACAAGAGCACGGTCCGCAAGCTGCGCGCGATCCGGCCCGACCTCGCGATGAGCAGCGATTTCATCGTGGGCTTCCCCGGCGAGACGGAGGAAGACTTCCGCAAGATGATGAAGCTCATCGACGACGTGCATTTCGACAACAGCTTCAGTTTCATCTTCAGCCCCCGCCCCGGCACGCCGGCCGCCGGCCTGCACGACGACACGCCCCACGAGGTCAAGCTGCGCCGCCTGCAGGAGCTGCAGGCGGTGATCAACGCCAACATCCGCTCCATCAGCGAGGGCCGCGTGGGCTCGGTGCAGCGCATCCTGGTGGAAGGCGTCTCCAAGCGGGACGGCAGCGAGCTGATGGGCCGCACGGAATGCAACCGCGTGGTCAACTTCGCCGGACACCCCCGGCTCATCGGCCAGATGGTGGAGGTGGCGGTCACCGAGGCCAAGGCCTACACCCTGCGCGGCGAGGTCGTCTTGGCCGACCACGACGCGGTGGCGGCGCTCTGAAGGCGGGGCCGGTTTGGGTTTCGCCGCGCGCCTGTTCCGCCGCCAGCAGGGCGTCGCCGCCCTCGGGGGGCTGTCGTTCCAGCAGATGCTGCTGCTGGCCTTCCTGCTCATCGCCGGGCTGCAGGGCGCGAGTTCGCTGCGCGCGATCTTCACGCTGGAGCAGCTCATGGGCCAGAGCCGCCACGGCGCGGCCGAGGCCATACAGCTCAACGCGGCCGCCCAGAGCCTGAACGCGCGCAGCCAGACCCTGGAGCGCGCGGCCCGACAGTCGCTGGTGCTCACCGACCGGTCGCTGCGCCGGCGCTTCGACGAGATCTCCCGCGAGGCACGCGACATCCTCCAGCGGCTCGAGAACAACGGCCTGCCGCCGGAGCTGGGTGCGCAATGGCGCGGCCACCTGACCGATGTGACGGCGCTGCTGGACGGCCCGCCGGCCCTCTCGCTGGAGAACGAGCGCACCGTGGCCGCGCTGTTCCTGGAACTCGACGGCGTGAACGGCGCCATCGCCCAGTCGGTGCAGGACATCAACACGCGGCGCAGCACCGAGCTGCAGGCAAAGATCGAGTCCAGCCGCCGGGAGGTGACGCACCAGGTGGTGGGCGTGATCGTGCTGGCCCTCGCGCTCGCGCTCGCGCTGGGGATCTGGCTCGCACGTCCCTTCAAGCGGCTGGAGAACGCGATCCGCCTGCTGGGCGAGAACGAACTCGCGCAGCCGGTGGACATCCCCGGCCCGGTGGACATCCGCCGCGTGGGCCAGCAGCTCGAATGGCTGCGCGTGCGCCTGCTGGAGCTGGATGCCGACAAGGCGCGCTTCCTGCGGCACATCTCCCACGAACTCAAGACCCCGCTGGCATCGATGCGCGAAGGCGTGGCGCTGCTGCAGGACGGCGTGACCGGCGAACTGATGCCCGGGCAGCGCGAGGTGGTGAACATCCTGCACCAGAACACGCTCGTGCTCCAGAGCGAGATCGAGGCGCTGCTGCGCTTCAATGCCGCCGCGTTCGAGGCGCGCCAGTTGCACCGCACGCCCACCGACCTGCTGGCCCTGATCGAAACCCAGATCGAGGCGCAGCGCCTGCAGTGGCAGGCCCGCAAGCTCGACGTGGTGCTGGAGGGCAAGCCGGTGACGCTGCCGCTGGACGCCGAGAAGATCGCCTCGGCCGTGGGCAACCTGCTCTCCAATGCCATCCGCTTTTCTCCACGCGGCAGCAAGATCTTGATTCAACTCACACGTTTCGAGGATCGAATCCGCGTCGATGTGACCGATGAAGGCCCTGGTGTGCATGAAAATGACCGCAGCCGCATCTTCGAACCCTTCTACCGGGGCGTGCGGCAGCCGGAAGACGCCGCGCGCGGCACCGGCATCGGCCTGTCCATCGTCCAGGAGTACGTCGCCGCCCACGGTGGGCGGGTGAGTCTGGTCGAGTCCGGCGAACGCACACCCTTCCGAATCGAACTGCCCCATGCTTCCTGACCCCTCGATGCCACGCACCGTTTCCCGCGCCTTGCCCGAACGCATGCGTGCCTGGCCGGTGGCGTGCCTGGCGCTGTGGGGAAGCCTCGCGCTCGGCGGATGCACCACGCCGCCCCCGCCCGCCGAGCCGCCGCCCGCCGTGCTCCCGGCCCCGGTCCCGCCGCCGATGCCCGATACCGACAAATCCGACGCGGATGCCGCTTCGGCACCGGCCACGGGCAGCTCGGAGCCCGAATCGGCGCCCTCGCCCGCTCGCGCGGCCGTGTCCGTGCCGCGGCAGATGCTGCAGTACGCGGACCGCGTGCGCACGCTGTCGCCGCCCGAGATCACGGCCGAGATCGCGCAACTCTCCGACGCCCAGTCGGCGAACGGCTCGCCCGAGAAGACCCTGCAGCTCGCGCTCGCGCTGCTGCAGACCCGCCAGCCTGCCGATACGGCGCGCTCGCTGGGCCTCGTGCAGAAGGTGCTGGGCGATGCGCGGCCGGCCGCAGCCGCGCTGCACCCGCTCTCGCGCCTGCTGGAGAACCGCCTGCTGCAGCAGCGCCGCCTCGAAGACCAGCTCGACCGCCAGGGCCAGCAGTTGAAGGACGGCCAGCGCCGCATCGACCAGTTGAACGAACGCCTGGAAGCGATGCGTGCCATCGAACGCAGCCTGAACGCACGGCCGGGTGCGCCCGGCAACGGCAAGACCGCCCCGCCCCCCGCCCCCACCGACAGCCCCCGCTGACACCGCCGCATGCCCACGCCACCCGCCAAGCCCCCCGCCAGCCACCGGCCACGCATCCTGGTGGTGGACGACGATGCCGACATGCTGCGGCTGCTGTCCCTGCGGCTGAACGCGGCAGGCTACGAGGTGGTGGCCGTGCCCTCGGCGGAGGCCGCGCTGGCCCAGCTGGAAACCAACCGCCCGCAACTGGTGCTGAGCGATGTGCGGCTGCCGGGCCGCGACGGACTCGCGCTGTTCGACGAGGTGCGGTCGCGCCACCCTTCGCTGCCGGTGATCCTGCTGACCGCGCACGGCACCATCCCCGATGCGGTCGAGGCGACGGCGCGCGGCGTGTTCACCTACCTCACCAAGCCCTACGACGCCAAGGACCTGCTCGACAAGATCTCCCAGGCGCTGGCGCTGAGCGCGCCGGCCACGCAGAGCACGCAGGCCGACAGCACGTGGCGCGAGGAGATCGTGAGCCGCTCCAACCGCATGGCCGACCTGCTGGCCGAGGCGCACATGGTGGCGCAGTCGGACGCCAGCGTGCTGCTCCTGGGCGACAGCGGCACCGGCAAGGAACTGCTGGCCCGCGCCATCCACCGCGCCAGCACGCGCGCGGCGCGGCCCTTCGTGGCAGTGAACTGCGGCGCCATTCCGGAGGCGCTGCTGGAGTCCGAACTCTTCGGCCACATGAAGGGGGCCTTCACCGACGCGCACAGCAACCACAAGGGCCTCTTCCAGGCGGCCGATGGCGGCACGCTGCTGCTCGACGAAATCGGCGACATGCCGCCGGCGCTGCAGGTCAAGCTGCTGCGCGTGCTGCAGGAGCGCGCCGTGCGGCCCGTGGGCGCCAGCCAGGCCACGCCCGTCAACGTGCGCATCGTCTCGGCCACGCACCGCGATCTCGAAGCCGCCATGGCCACGGGCCAGTTCCGGGAAGACCTGTACTACCGCCTCAACGTGGTCACCCTCACGCTGCCCACCCTGGCCGACCGGCGCGAGGACATCCCCCTGCTGGCCAACCATTTCCTCGACCTGCTGGCGCGCAAGTACGAAAAACGCCTGTCGGGCTTTTCGCCCGAGGCCCTGAAGGCCCTCACGTCCGCTGCGTGGCCGGGCAACGTGCGGCAGCTCTACAACGTGGTCGAGCAGGCCTGCGCGCTCTCCACCTCGCCCCTCGTGCCGCTGGGGCTGGTGCAGCGCGCGCTGCGCACGCCCACGGCCCAGGTACTGAGCTTCACCGAGGCCCGCCAGCGCTTCGAGCGCGAATACCTGGTGGACCTGCTGAAGATGACCGACGGCAATGTCGCCGATGCCGCGCGCCTGGCGCAGCGCAACCGGACGGAGTTCTACCGGCTGCTGCAAAAGCATGCCCTGACGCCCGGCCAGTTCAAGAGCGATGGGGGCTCCGGCGACGATGTCGCCGAAGAGCGACATGAATAAGTCATTGATTTAGAAGGATTTTCCTTCTTGGCGGCCGGGTGGGGTCGCCAGATCGCGACAAAAACCGGGTTTTTGGGGCCTTCCAGGCACCCCGCACAACTACTTACACGCGATCGTGCGTCCAAGTCCTTGATTCACAAGGATTTTTCCAAGCTGGCACAGGGTTTGCCCTATTGATGCCATGCCACAGGCCTACCCCTCCTCCAGCGCTGCGCCGACACCGGCGGATGCGCATTCGCGAGAGGGTTACGCACCTGTCCTGGAACCCACCCACTCAGTGAGCAAACCCATGGAATCACACACCTCCCGAACGGAAGCCGTGCCCCGCACCACCCTGGGCACCGCCGCTCCCGCATCGGTGGCGCGCCGTGGCGCACGCTACCCGCGCCCCGTGGACTCTTCCCGCAGCACGCTGCGCGAAGAACGCCATCCCAATTCGCTCACGGCACCGCCGGTGCACCGTGGCTCGATGGTGCCGCGTCCCTGGCGTGGCTTCTGGAACGGCATCGGCACGGCCGTGCTGATGCGCCTGAACGGCCGCAAGGCCGAGGCCCCCGCTGCCGCCGCCCCGGAAGAAGCCTGGGAGCCCGCAGCGCGCCAGCGTCGCAACGTCTTCATGCTGCTGGCCCTGGCCACCAGCGCCCTGGCCACCGCGCTCTTCGCCGGTGTGCAGCCCAACTACGACAGCGCCTGGCTCGAATACGGCCAGCTCGGCCTCTTCGCCCTGCTCTCCACCTGGGTGGTGACCGGCTTCCTCACGGCCATGATGGGCTTCTGGGTGATGCTGCGCGGCGACCGCCATGCGCTGTCGGCCAAGAGCGTGCGCAACGACGTGCTGAGCCCCGATGCGCGCACCGCGATCATCATGCCCATCTGCAATGAGGACGTGGCGACGGTGTTCGCCGGCCTGCGCGCCACCTGCGAATCGGTGGCCGCCACGGGCCATGCGAAGACCTTCGACGTG
Organism: Paracidovorax konjaci; assembly: GCF_900112675.1. Lineage (GTDB taxonomy): Bacteria > Pseudomonadota > Gammaproteobacteria > Burkholderiales > Burkholderiaceae_C > Paracidovorax > Paracidovorax konjaci. The sequence goes on from NZ_FOMQ01000007.1 coordinate 91,659, forward strand.
TTCGTGCTCTCCGACAGCTACGACCCCGAGATCGCCGCCGCCGAGCGCGCTGCCTGGGAAGAGCTGCGCGCGGCCCTCGCCGCCAACGGCAACCAGCCGCAGGTTGAGGTCTACTACCGCCTGCGCACCCGCCGCTCGCACCGCAAGGCCGGCAACGTGGCCGACTTCTGCCGCCGCTGGGGCAAGGACTACAAGTACATGGTGGTGCTCGACGCCGACAGCGTGATGAGCGGCGACTGCATCGTCTCCATGGCCAAGCTGATGGAAGCCCATCCGCGCGCCGGCATCATCCAGACAGCCACGCAGGCCATCGGCCACGTCACCCTGCACGCACGCGCCCAGCAATTCGCCTCGCGCGTCACGGGCCGACTGTTCACCCTGGGCATGCAGTTCTGGCAGTTGGGCGAGTCCCACTACTGGGGCCACAACGCCATCATCCGCGTGGCGCCCTTCATGGAGCACTGCGCACTGGCCCCCATCCAGGGCACGGGCGGCATGAGCGGCGGCATCATGAGCCACGACTTCGTCGAAGCCGCGCTGATGCGCCGTGCCGGCTACCACGTGTGGCTGGTTTCCGACCTGGTCGGCAGCTACGAGCAACAGCCGCCGGACCTGCTCTCCGAGCTGCAGCGCGACCGCCGCTGGTGCCAGGGCAACCTGCAGAATGCCCGCCTGATGGCCGAGCCCGGCATCCACCGCGTGCATCGCGCGATGTTCGTGACCGGCGCCATGGCCTACCTGTCGGCGCCCCTGTGGCTGGCCTTCATCACCTTCGGCACGGCACTGTGGCTCTCCGGTGCCCGCCTCGTGGCCGACTGGAACGTGCTGCCCAGCGAGCTGATGGCGCTGTGGGCCTGGACGCTGTGCATGCTGTTCCTGCCCCGCGTGCTGGGCGTGACCGCGATCCTCATGAAGGGCGAGCAGAAGCAGTACGGCGGCACCGCCAGCCTGCTCAAGAGCGCCGCGCTGGAAAGCGCCATGGCGATCCTGCAGGCCCCCATCCGCATGCTCGGCCACTCGCTGTTCGTGCTGATCGCGCTCACCGGCCTGAAGCTGGACTGGAAGTCGCCCCCCCGCGAAGCCAACGCCGTGCCCTGGGCCGATGCCCTGCGCCAACTGGCTCCGATGACCATCGTGATCGCCCTGCTGGGCGTGGGGGTGGCGCTGATCGACCCCACCGCACTGGTCTGGCTGATGCCCGTGGGCCTGCCCCTGGTGCTGGCGATCCCGCTGGTGGTGCTGTCGAGCCAGATCGCGATCGGCCGCACGCTGCGCGCCCAGCGCTTCCTGCTGATTCCCGAGGAATCGTGGTCGCCGCCCGTGCTGCGCCGCGCCTGGATGCATGCCACGCAGCTCAAGAACGGCCCCCAGCGCCAGCCCGCGCCGTTGCTCAAGGCGGCCTGAAGCCCCATCCCCCTCGTGCGCACTCCGGTGCGCACTTCAAGCCGGCCTCTGCGCCGGCTTTTTTATTGCTACGTATTCGATAGCAAACTATTCAATGGAATCGGCGGCATGGAGGGGTTCTCATTCAAACCCTTGCCCGAAGCACACCCTGGCGCCGGCGGCGCTCATTCGCCCGGCACCGCGCCCTCACCGGCGCGCGGGCTCTGCCGCAAAATAGCGCCCACCCGAAGGCCGCCCATCGGCAGGCCGCGCCCCTTTCCCTGGACATTCCATGCCGCCTGCCAATTCCCTGGGCACCCCCGACAGCCCGGACACCCCCCGGCCCCTGCCCGCACCGACCACCGACGCGGGCACCGCGCCGCCCGCGCTGCAGGGCCCGCTGCTCGACGCCTACCTGGACGAAGCCGAAGCCATCGCCGCGGACGGCGACGCCGGCACCGATGACGGCACCGGCGCCGACCTCACGCGGCAGCAGACCCTCGCCGCGATGCTCGGCCGCCAGCCGCTGCACCCCGACGCGCTGGACGCGCTGCACCGCATCCACGCGCTCTGGCTCGACGCCGGCCGGCCGGACGAGGCGCTGGCCGCGCTGGACCGGCACGGCGAAACCCTGGTCCAGGATCTGCCCGCGGCCGAGCGCCACGATGCGCGCGTGGACCTGGTCTTCGCCCGCGTGCAATCGCAGCAGGCCCGGCAGGGCGACACGCCCGACATCGCCCATGCCGAAGCCGGCCCCGCGCTCGCGCAGGCGCTGGCCGCGGCCGAACGGCTGCTGTCCGAGCCTCCGCTGGCCGACCAGTCCGACCGCGCCTGGGAGCACCTGGCCGCGCAGGCCGGGCGCAGCCGCGATTTCCCCCTGGCACGCCGCTGCGCCGCGGCGCGCCTGGCCCTCCAGCAGGCCACGCCCGGGCGTGCCGCGTTCCGGGCCTGGGACAGCGCCGTGGCCGCGCTGCGCACCGGCACCGTCCACGCGGCGGAAGGCGATGCGGCACTGGCGCGGCAGGCCGCGCAGCAGGCCATGGACCACCTGCGCCTGGCCGAAGCGGGCCAGGACGTGGACCACGAGGACTGGCTCAACCTGGGCCCGGGCCTCATCGCGCTCGACCCGGAGGGCATCGCCACCGTGGCGCAGCAGGTGGAGCGGCTGCTGCCCGCCGACACGCCGCGCCCGCGGCGGCGCGACGTGGCCGTGAGGCTCGCGCGCCTGCAGGCCCGGGCGCTGCATGCCCGGGGCCGGTTGGAAGAAGCCCTCTCGCAGGCGCGGCAGGGCCGCTTCGGCCTCACGCGCGACCAGGACGACGGCTTCACCTGCCATGTGCTCGACTGGCTGATCGAAGCCGGCCGCGACGCCGATGCGGCACGCCTGGCGTTCGAATGCACCGACAACCAGCGGCCCCGGTCCGCGCAATACGCCTGCCGTCTCGCACTGGAGCGGCAGGCCGCCGCGCAGACCGGTCAGGCGGGCGATGCCGCGCCCAGCGTCTACTGGACGCTGGCCCTGGCCGCCGCCGCGCTGCACGAAGAGATGCACTGGGTGGCCGCGCCGCAGCCCGTGGACGCCTTCTTCGACGCGCAACTGGCGCTGGCGCGCGCCTCGGCGCCCACCCATCCCGCGATCGGCGCGCTGCAGGCGCAGTGGTGGCATGCCCAGGGCGCGGAGTCCGCCCGCGTCCTGCCTTTGCTCGAAGCCGCCGCCCGCGAACCCGCGCTGGCCCACCCCGGCGTGCTGCAGGCGCTCTGGCTGCACCGCGTGCGCGCCCACGGCATCGAAGCGGCGCTGCAGCAGCCCTTCGCGGGCGCGCCGGCGGCCGGCTGGTGCTACCACATGGGCACCTGGATCGACCACCACCTGCACGACGAAGCCGGGGCGCCCGAGGGCTGGCCCGAGCGCGCCGTGAGCGACCTCGCCGCGCGCTACTACGAACTCGCGCTCACGCATTTCGAGGCCTTCTTCGCCACGGGCGAGGGCTGGTTCCGCGACGCGGACCTCCACGTCTACGCGATGCTGTGCAACAACCTCGCGATCTACCGGCGCTGGGCGCTCCAGCAGTACGACCGCGCGGTGGAGCTGCACCACAAGGGTCTCGCGGCGAGCCCGTTCGCCGAGCACCACCACGGCCTCATGCAGTGCTACGAGCAGTCGGACCGCAAGGCCGAGTTCGTGGCGGCCGCCGACACGCTGTGGCACTTCGCGGCCGAGCACGGCTACGGCCGCCACGACCCCACCGAATACTTCGACGACGTGGGCAGCGCGCTGTACGACCTGGACCGCGACAACGAGATCGCCATCTGGCTGCAGCGGCTGGACGAATGGTGGAACGGACTGGACGACGAAGACCGCGGCGAGCACCGCACCGGCTTCCTGGCGACCCAGCTCCTGCTGCTGCGCTACATGGCCTGGACGCAGCCCGCCGACGCCCTCGCGCGGATCGAACCCATGATGGACACGCTGCGCGCCGCAGAAGGCCCGCGCATGCGCCGGCTGGCCGGCGCCGTCTTCGAGTACGCCCGCGACCATGCCCGGGCCATGGCGCTCTACCGCGAATCGCTGCAGGCCGTGCGGCCCGGCGAGGAGTCCGATGCGCGGGAGGCCGGCTACACGCGCGAGCGCATGGCGCAGTGCCGCAAGGCGATGCGCGCGGCACGGCCCTGGTGGAAGTTCTGGTGATGGCCCGGCCGGACCCGGCAGCCGGCACCTACGGCGCGCGCGACGTCGTCAACGCGCCCGAGCTGCGCCGCGCCATCGCGCGCCGCAGCCAGGAGCGCGGCGATCCCCCGGCCGTGCAGGCGTGGCTCGCGAACCATTTCTACCGGCATGCCGTGGGCAATCTGCGGGCGCCGCCACCGGCCGTGCTGGCCGTCACGCGGCTCGACCAGGCGGAGGGCCTCTTCGCTCCCGCCCCCGTGCCGCCCTGGGCGCGCGAGCGGCTCGCCGCGCGCACGGCCGGCCCCGCCACCGCGCCGCTCTGGTGGGTGGACCCGGCCAGCGATGCGCTGCGCGCCACCGAAGACCGCCTGGTCGAATTCCTGCACGCGCGCCAGGGCACGGCGCTGGAGGGCAAGCTCCAGCGCATCACTGCGCCGCAGGCGCTGGCGCTCTGGACGCGCGAGCACGCCGCGCTGGAAGCCAAGGCCGCTGCCGGCTGGCGGGAACACGATCCGCGCGCCGTGCGCACGGTCTGGCAGGGCGAGCACGGGCGCTTCGTGGAACTGCTGCCCGAGAGCCCGCAACTGCGCGCCGAGATGGCCTACGAGAGCCAGATGATGCGCCACTGCCTGGGCCAGTTCGCCAGCCGGCGCAGCCTGGCCGGCGGGTACGGCGAGCACTACGCGAGTCATTGCGAACAGGGGCGGATGCGCCTTTTCTCGTACCGCAGCGCGGGCGACCTGCCACACATCACGCTCAGCGCCCTGGTGCGCGAGGACGGCCGGCTAGCGATCGACCAGATCAAGGGCAAGCAGAACCGCCCGCCCATCGCGCGCTACCACGCCGAGGTGCTGGCGCTGCTCAACCAGCTGGACACTGGCGGGGAGGCACCGCCGGACGCCCTGCGCATGGGCATCGTGCGCGTGGCGGCGGGCTGGCGCGCCGTGGGCGACGTGGCGGACGAGGCCGACCAGGTGCGGCTCGTCCAGGCGCGACCCGCGCTGGTGCGAGAACTGCCCTCGCCCCCGCCGCTGGTGCAGTGGCTCGTGGCCGCCCGCGATCCGGCGCTGCTGCGCGGCCTGCCGGTGACGCCGGCGCTGGCCGCCGCCGTGCCCGGCGTGCTGCCGGACACCGCCCCCGCGGGAGGCGCCGCGCCATGACCACCTTCCTGCTGCTCGCGGCGCTCGGCTGGATCGCCTGGCACCTGCTCGCCTTCCTGGCCGGTGGCGCCTGGCGGCTCTGGCAATGGGCGCGCCGCCCCGGCATGCGGCAGCGCTACGCACTCGCGCCGCACGAAAACGCCATGCTCGCGCTGGCGCACCCCATGGCTTTCGCGCGCGTGGAGGGCGGTTTCGCCGACGCGCGGCTGCCGGTCTTCACCGCGGGGCTCGCCCAATCGCTGCGGCCCGCGCTGCTGCACGGGCTGGGCCTGCGCGCCGACACGGCCGACGCCGACCTGCGCAGCAGCTTCGCGGCGCAGTGGCGCAACCGCTGGTTCCGCATGGACCTGGACGCCCTGCGCCCGCAGGACGCGCCGCGCGACGCGCTGGCCTTTGCCTGCGCGCGCGTCGCCTTCGCCACGCGCACGGCGTCTATCCTGGGCTGGCTCGACGAAGCCACGCAATGGGAGATCCTGGCGCACAACGCGCAGCGCGCGGGCGAATGCTTCACCGGCTGGGAGGATTACGGCCGGGCGCTCGCCCGGGGCCGCCGGCAGTGGGTGGCCCATGCGCGCGCCGACAGCCTGGGCACGGCCTTCACCGAGGACGACGTGCGCGGCTGGATCGCCGAGACCGACCACCCCTGGCGGTGGCTCCCCTGGCCCGGCACGCCGGTGGCCGGCGCGGAACGCCCGGCACAGGCTTGAAGCCTTTTTGCCCCCATGCCGCCGGATCCATTCGATAGTTTGCTATAAATTAAATAGCAAACCGTGCCGCCAATCGCCCTGGGGCGGCGAGGGGGCGCGGCTGCTCAGAAGGGCAGCTTGGGCATTCCGCCGCCGCCACCGAAGCCCTTCATGCCGCCCATGCGCTTCATCATCTTCATGAGGCCGCCGCCCTTCATCTTCTTCATCATCCCCTGCATCTGCTCGAACTCGTTGAGCAAGCGGTTCACTTCCTGCACCTGCACGCCCGCGCCGGCGGCGATGCGTTTCTTGCGCGTGGCCTTGATGACCTCGGGCTTGCGGCGCTCGTGGGGGGTCATGCTCTGGATGATCCCCTCCTTGCGGCGGATGTCCTTCTCGGCCTTGTCCATGTCCACCTGGCCGGCCTTGGCCATCAATTCGGAGGGCAGCTTGTCCATCAGGCTGGAGAGCCCGCCCATCTGCTTCATCTGCTGGAGCTGGCCGAGGAAGTCGTTCAGGTCGAAGCCGTCGCCGCTCTTGACCTTGGCCGCCAGCTTCTGCGCGGCCTCCAGGTCCACGCCCGCGCTCACCTGCTCGACCAGGGCCACGATGTCGCCCATGCCCAGGATGCGGCCCGCGTGGCGCTCGGCATCGAACACCTCCAGGCCGTCGATCTTCTCGGACACGCCCGCGAACTTGATCGGCGCGCCCGTCACCTGCCGCACGGAGAGCGCGGCCCCGCCGCGCGAGTCGCCGTCGAGCTTGGTGAGCACGATGCCGGTGAGCGGCAGCGCCTCCTTGAAGGCCTTGGCCGTGTTGACCGCGTCCTGGCCCTGCATGGCATCGACCACGAACAGCGTCTCGACCGGGTTCAGCGCCGCGTGCAGCTCCTTGATCTCGTTCATGAGCGCCTCGTCGATCGCGAGGCGGCCGGCCGTATCGACCAGCAGCACGTCGAAGTAATGGCGGCGGGCGTGGTCGATCGCGGCGCGCGCGATGTCCAGCGGCTTCTGGTCGGGCGTGCTGGGGAACCACTCGGCGCCGGCCTGCTTCGTCACGGTCTTGAGCTGCTCGATGGCCGCGGGGCGGTACACGTCGCCCGAGACGGTGAGCACCTTCTTCTTGCGCTTTTCGATCAGGTGCTTGGCCAGCTTGGCGGTGGTGGTCGTCTTGCCGGCGCCCTGCAGGCCCGCCATGAGGATCACCGCCGGCGGCTGCGCGGCGAGGTTGATGTCCGACACGCCCTCGCCCATGGTCGCGGCCAGTTCGCGGTTCACGATGGAGACCAGCGTCTGCCCCGGCTTGAGCGAGCCCAGCACGTCCTGGCCCAGCGCCTTTTCCTTCACGCGCGCGATGAAGTCGCGCACCACCGGCAGGGCCACGTCGGCCTCCAGCAGCGCCATGCGCACCTCGCGCAGCATGTCCTGCACGTTGGATTCGGTGATGCGGGCCTGGCCGCGCATCTCCTTGACGAGCCGGGAGAGTTTTTCGGTAAGGGCGGATGCCATGGACGTGTTCCGGTTGGGCGCGCCGGATGCTGCATCCGGGCCGGGGCGCCCGCGCGGCGGCGGGCTAAACTGTAGGTCCATGATTTTACCCAGCGTCTCTCCCGCGAACTGGCTGCTGTCCCTGGGCGCGGCGCTGGCCTACGCGGTGCCGGCCCTGGCCGCCTCCCGCATCGGCGTCGAGCGCGGCCGCCAGGCGCTCTGGGTCGCCTGGGTGCTGCATGCCGCGGTGCTCGGCTGGAGCCTGCTGGGCGGCACACCCCATTTCGGCTTCGCCCCGGCTCTTTCCATGACGGCCTGGCTCGTCCTCACCGTGTATGCCGTCGAGCACCAGCTCTTTCCGCAGATGCGCGCCCGCTGGATGCTGGCCGCGCTGGGCGCCGTGGCCGTGCTGCTGGCGCAGGTCTTCCCCGGGGCGCCGCTGCACGTCAATGCCTCGGCCTGGCTGCCGCTGCACCTGGCGCTGGGCATCGCCTCGTACGGGCTCTTCGCCGCCGCCGTGGTGCATGCCTGGCTCATGACGCGCGCGGAGCGGCACATCCGCCAGGCCGCCGATCCGCGCAGCGGCGTGCCTCTGCTCACGCTGGAACGCCTCACCTTCCGCTTCGTGGCCGCCGGCTTCGTGCTGCTCACGGCCACGCTCGCCGCAGGCCTGCTCTTCGGCGAGACCCTCTACGGCCGGGCCTGGAACTGGGACCACAAGGCCGTCTTCTCGGTGCTCTCGTGGCTCACCTTCGCGGTGCTGCTCATCGGGCGGTCCCGCTTCGGCTGGCGCGGCCGCATCGCGGTGCGCGTGCTCTATGCCGGGGCGGCGCTGCTGCTGCTGGCCTACGTGGGCTCGCGCTTCGTGCTCGAAGTGGTGTTGGGGCGCGTCGCATGAAGTACCTCGTGCTGTTCATCGTGCTGGGCGTGGCCCTCTGGCTGTGGCGCAGCGCGCGGCGGGGCCCGGTGGCCGGCACGGCGCCCCGGCGCAGCCTGGCGGCGCCGCAGGACATGCTGCCCTGCGCGCACTGCGGCGTGCATGTGCCCGGGCCGCAGGCCGTCACGCATGCGGGCCTGACCTACTGCAGCCACGAGCACCAGCGCCTCGGCCCGCGCTGACAGGCCGGAGCCGCCCGCGTGCCGCCTCCTTCGCGCCCCCTTCCCCCGCCCACCCTGCAGGCACCGGCAGCCGACCCGCCGTTCCTGCGCCTCTGGACAAGCTTCCTCGCGGGCCGCGTGCTGGTGGCCGTGGCCCTGCTGCTGCTGCAGGCGCTGGGCTTCGCCTTCAACCAGAACTTCGAGCCGGTCCTGGCGGCGGTGTGCATCCTCTACCTGGTGGCCACGGTGCTGGTGCTGTCGCTCTCCGCCGAGACACCGCCGCCCCCGCAGGCCGGCATCCGCTGGCTGCCCACCATCGGCGTGGACCTGGCGGTCATCATCAGCCTGCAGATGCTGCAGAGCGGCGGGATGAACTTCACGCCGCTGTTCGGGCTGCCCATCCTCATGGCGGGCGTGCTGGGCACGCTGACCCTCGCGCTGGGCACGACCGCGGGCGCGACGCTGCTGCTGCTGGCCTGGGCCTGGTGGCTGGGCGGCGCGGGCACGGCCGAGTCGGCGCAGCGCTATTTCCAGACCGCCCTCACGGGCACCGGCTACTTCATCGTCGCCTACCTCGTGCACCAGCTCGCCACGCGCCTGCACCGCGAGCAGCAATTGGCCGAGGAAAGCCATGCCGCCGCCAAGATCCAGGAGCAGGTGAGCGCGCTGGTGATCGACCACCTCTCGGACGGCGTGCTGGTGGTCGATCCGCGCGGCACGGTCCGGCTCGCCAATCCCGCGGCGCTGGCGCTGCTGGCCGACTCCCTGCGCCCGGCCCTGCCGTTCGCGCTCACCCACTCGCCGTCCTGGAAGCCCCTGCTGGAGATGGCCCGGCAGACCTTCCTGCGGGCACAGCCGCAGAGCGCCGACGTGGACATCCTGCAGACCGGCCAGAGCCCGCTGGCGCTGCACGTGCGCGCCTGGCTCACCTCGTCGCCCCAGATCGCGCGTGACACCGGCGGCGCGCAGCTGTGCGTGATGTTCCTGCACGACCTGCGCGAGATGGAGGCACGCCTGCGCACCGAGAAGCTGGCCGCCATGGGCCGCATGTCGGCCGCCGTGGCACACGAGATCCGCAACCCGCTGGCGGCCATCGTGCAGGCCAATGCGCTGCTGGAAGAAGACCTCGTCGATCCCGCCCAGAGGCGGCTCGCCCAGATGGTCCAGCAGAACGCGGACCGGCTCGCGCGCATCGCGGAGGATGTACTCGACATCGCGCGCGTGCAGCACCAGATCAGCCACGCGCCCGCGGGCGTGCTGCCGCTGGACGACACGGTCGCCCAGGTCTGCAAGGACTGGCTATCGCAGGCGCCGGGGCGCCGCCGGGCCCAGCTCTCGCTGCATGCCGAGGGCTCGCCCGTCGAATTCGACCCCGAACACCTGCGGCGGGTGCTGGTGAACCTGCTCGACAACGCCCTGCGCTACATGGGCACGGAGGCCGACTCGCTCTGCGTCTCCACCTACACCAACGCCGGCGGGCAGGCCCATCTGCAGGTCTGGAGCGACGGCGCACCGCTGGACAAGGGCGTCGAGCGCCACCTCTTCGAGCCCTTCTTCTCGTCGGAGAGCCGCTCCAGCGGCCTGGGCCTCTACATCTGCCGCGAACTCTGCCAGCGCCACGGCGCCTCCATCGACTACCAGCGCCTCACACGCGTGCTGCCGCGCGGCGCCGTGGGAGGCAACGGCTTCACCGTCGCCTTCCGCCGTGCCAGCCGGCCCGCCGGACCGGCCACACTGTTTGACACAATCGTCGTCTGACCGCGCCGCCCTGCCCATGAACGCACCCGCCGCCACCATCCTGGTCGTCGACGACGAACCCGACCTGCGCACCCTCTACGAACTCACGCTGCTGCGCGAGGGCTACCGCGTGGAAACGGCCGCCACCGTGGCCGAGGCGCGCCAGCAGCTGCAGGCCCAGCGCTTCGACGCGGTCATCACCGACATGCGCCTGCCGGACGGGTTCGGCATGGAACTGCTGCAGGACATCCGCAACCAGAAGCGGCGCGAACGCTGCGTGGTCATGACCGCCTACGGCTCCGCCGACAACGCGGTCGAGGCGCTGCGGTCCGGTGCCTTCGACTACCTCACCAAACCCGTCGACCTGAAGCAGTTCCGATCCGTGGTGGCCTCGGCCGTGCAGGGCACCGGCGGCGTGCCCGCGCCGCGGTCGCCGCGTGCCGGAGGCCCCGGGCAGGCGGCAGCGGCCGGCGAACCGCCTCCGGGCCTGGACCGCCTGGTGGGCGAATCGGAGGCCATGCGCACCGTCAAGCAGCGCATCGCCAAGGTGGCCCGCAGCATGGCGCCCGTGCTCATCCGGGGCGAATCGGGCACCGGCAAGGAACTCGTGGCGCGCGCGCTGCATGCCTGCAGCCAGCGCGCCGAGGGCCCGCTGGTGGCCGTGAACTGCGGCGCCATCCCCGAGAACCTGCTGGAGGCGGAATTCTTCGGCGCGCGCAAAGGCTCCTACACCGGCGCGAGCCAGGACCGCGACGGCTACTTCCAGGCCGCGCGCGGCGGCACGCTCTTCCTCGACGAGATCGGCGACCTGCCCCTGCCCATGCAGGCCAAGCTGCTGCGCGCCATCCAGGAGCGCAGCGTGCGCCCCCTCGGCTCCACGCAGGAGGACACGGTGGATGTGCGCATCGTGAGCGCCACCCACCGCGACCTGGCCGCCGACGTGCAGGCCGGTCGCTTCCGCCAGGACCTCTACTACCGGCTGAACGTGATCGAGGTGGCCATCCCTCCGCTGCGCGAACGCCGCGAAGACATTCCCGCCCTCTGCGCCGCCCTGCTGGAACGCATCGCCGCGGATGCCGGCCTGCCCGTTCCGCGCCTGACGGAGCGCGTGCTGGCGAGCATTGCGCGCCATCCGCTCACGGGCAACGTGCGCGAGCTGGAAAACCTGCTGCACCGCGCGGTCGCCCTGGGCGACGGGGAAGAACTGCACGTGGAAAACCCGGCCGTGCCCATGGCGGCGCCCCTGCCCGCGGGCATGGCGGCCGCGCGCGGCACGGGAGGCAGCGGAATCTCCGATCAGCCGCCCGAAGGCAGCAACGGAGCGATGCCGGCGGCCACCGTCCCGCTGCCCAGCGACCTGCAGGGCTGGCTGGACCAGCAGGAGCGCGAGATCCTGGTGCGTGCGCTGCGCGAGCACGGATTCAACCGCACCGCCACCGCTGCGCGCCTGGGCATCAGCCTGCGCCAGATCCGCTACCGCATCGACCGCCTGGCCATCGCTGCGCCCCAGGACGACGATGCCTCCGACGACCATGCCGCCTGCTGAATCCCCCGCGGCGCTATGGCGCGGCGGATGGTATGCGCCGGCGACGCACCAACCGTCGCCCAACTTCGGGCCACGGCCCGTGGGCACGGCCATCGACCTCATCGTGGTGCATTCCATCAGCCTGCCGCCGGGCGAATACGGCACCGGCGAAGTCCAGCGGCTCTTCATGAATGCGCTGGACTGGAACGCGCACCCGTACTACGCCGGCATCCGCGGCCTGCAGGTGTCCGCGCATTTCTTCATCGAGCGCGATGGGCGGCTCTGGCAATTCGTGGGCTGTGACGACCGGGCGTGGCATGCGGGTCCGTCCGCCTACCGTGGCCGCGAGAACTGCAACAACGATTCGATCGGCATCGAGCTGGAAGGCCTGGAAGGCGACACCTTCGAGCCCGCGCAATACCAGGCCCTGGCGACCCTGTGCCGGGACATCGCACGCCACTACCCCGTGGCCCACATCGCCGGGCACGAGCACGTGGCCCCGGGCCGCAAGCGGGATCCCGGTCCGGGTTTCGACTGGCAAGGCCTCGTGCGGAAGCTCGGCCGCGCGGACATCGCCTTCCCGCCACAAGTCAAGCCCTCCTGACCGAAGAGCAAGGGTTTTCCCGTAGCGCTGGCGCAGGTGCGGGCAAATCGCGACACTCGCTCCCCTTGCGTTTCCAGCGTCGCTGCTGGCTCTTTGCGGCATTCCGGTCCGGCAACGCGCGCCAGGCTTCGCGCCCGGGGCCCGAACGCCCATCCGGTGCGGCTTGCGCGGCCGATGGCAGCGCCTCGTGCCACTCTCCGGAACCGTCCGTTACCACCACCGCCGTTTGGCAAGAGATACACTACATGTAGTGCCCGCGCAGTCCCTGGAACACTACCTATAGCGTTCCGCATTGCGCAATCAGTTGGTGATGTTCTCCTACATCACGGCCCCGTTTCCGTCCTCCCCCAATCTTTCCGAGGTTCTTCCATGCAGCCTGCGCTGAGCCCTTCATCCGCCACGACCACGCCCGATCCAACGCCCCAGGCACACGCCAGTTCGCCGGCCGCCGGTGGCAACGCGCTCTCGCATTACCAGATCATCCGCCGCAACGGCGCGGTGGTTCCGTTCGAGCCGCAGAAGATCGCCGTCGCGATGATGAAGGCCTTCCTGGCAGTGCACGGCACGCAGGGTGCGGCATCGGCCAGCGTGCGCGAGACGGTCGATACGCTGACGCAGAACGTCGTGCGCGCGCTCATGCGCTCGCGCCCGGGCGGCGGCACCTTCCACATCGAAGATGTCCAGGACCATGTGGAACTGGGCCTCATGCGCGGCGGCCACCACGAAGTGGCGCGTGCCTATGTGCTCTACCGTGAACGCCGCACCCAGGAGCGCGCGCACCAGCAGCACGATCGCCAGGCCGTGCCCGCAGCGCCGGTCCTGCACGTCATCGACAACGGACAGCGCGTGCCGCTGGACGAGGCGCGCCTGCGCGGCCTGATCGATTCCGCCTGTGCCAACCTGGGCGCCGACGTCCACGCCGCACCCATCGTGGCCGAGACGATGCGCAACCTGTACGACGGCGTGCCGATGGACGAGGTGTACAAGGCGTCGATCTTGGCCGCGCGCACGCTCATCGAAAAAGACCCCGACTACACCTACGCCACCGCGCGCCTGCTGCTGCACACGATCGTCCGCGAGGTCCTGGGCCAGGACGTCGTGCCTGCCGAGATGGGCCCGGCCTACGCCGCCTATTTCCCGCAGTTCATCCAGAAGGGCGTGGACAACGACCTGCTTGACCCGCGCCTGCTGCAGTACGACCTGGCCCGGATCGGCAAGGCGCTGCGGGCCGAACGCGACCAGCAGTTCGACTACCTGGGCCTGCAGACCCTCTACGACCGCTACTTCCTGCACGTGCGCAAGACGCGCATCGAATTGCCGCAGGCCTTCTTCATGCGCGTGGCCATGGGCCTTGCGCTGAACGAGTCCGACCGCGAGGCCCGCGCCATCGAGTTCTATGAAGTGCTGTCGTCGTTCGACTTCATGTCGTCCACGCCCACGCTCTTCAACAGCGGCACGCTGCGCTCGCAGCTCTCGTCCTGCTACCTGACCACCGTGCCCGACGACCTGGACGGCATCTACGAGTCGATCAAGGAAAACGCCCTGCTCTCCAAGTTCGCGGGCGGCCTCGGCAACGACTGGACGCGCGTGCGCGCCCTGGGCTCGCACATCAAGGGCACCAACGGCGAATCGCAGGGCGTGGTGCCCTTCCTCAAGGTCGTGAACGACACGGCGGTGGCCGTGAACCAGGGCGGCAAGCGCAAGGGCGCCGTCTGCACCTACCTGGAAACCTGGCACCTCGACATCGAGGAGTTCCTGGAGCTGCGCAAGAACACCGGCGACGACCGCCGCCGCACGCACGACATGAACACCGCCAACTGGATCCCCGACCTGTTCATGCGCCGCGTCATGGAAAAGGGCACGTGGACCCTGTTCTCGCCCTCCAGCGTGCCGGACCTGCACGACCTCTTCGGCGCCGACTTCGAGAAGGCCTACGTGGCCTACGAGGAAAAGGCCGCCCGCGGCGAGATCAAGCCCTCGCGCACGCTGCAGGCGACCGACCTGTGGCGCAAGATCCTCACGATGCTGTTCGAAACCGGCCATCCGTGGATCACGTTCAAGGATGCCTGCAACGTGCGCTCGCCCCAGCAGCACGCGGGCGTGGTGCACTCGTCCAACCTCTGCACCGAGATCACGCTCAACACCAGCGATGCCGAGACCGCGGTCTGCAACCTTGGTTCGGTGAACCTCGTGCGCCACCTCAAGGACGGCCCGAACGGCAGGGAACTCGACCACGACAAGCTGCGCCGGACCATCTCCACGGCCATGCGCATGCTCGACAACGTGATCGACATCAACTACTACGCCGTGGAAAAGGCGCGCAACTCCAACATGCGCCACCGCCCCGTGGGCCTGGGCCTCATGGCCTTCCAGGACAGCCTGTACGAGCTGCGCATTCCCTACGCGTCGCAGGCCGCCGTGGAGTTCGCCGACCGCTCCATGGAAGCGATCTGCTACTACGCCTACTGGGCTTCCACCGAACTCGCCAAGGAACGCGGCAGGTATTCCAGCTACCCCGGCTCGCTGTGGGACCGCGGCATCCTGCCCATCGACACGCTCGAGCTGCTCGAGAAGGCGCGCGGCGGCTACGTGGAAGTGGACCGCGCCGCCACGCTCGACTGGGACACGCTGCGCAAGAAGATCGCGCAGGACGGCATGCGCAACTCCAATTGCGTGGCCATCGCGCCGACGGCCACCATCTCCAACATCGTCGGCGTGGATGCGTCCATCGAGCCCTCCTTCGGCAACCTGTCGGTCAAGTCGAACCTCTCGGGCGAATTCACCGTCATCAACGGCTACCTCGTGCGCGACCTCAAGCGCCTGGGCCTCTGGGACGACGTGATGGTCATGGACCTCAAGCACTTCAAGGGCTCGCTGCACCCCATCGACCGCGTGCCGCAGGACGTCAAGGCGCTCTACTCCACCGCCTTCGAGGTCGCGCCCACGTGGCTCGTGGAGGCCGCTTCGCGCCGGCAGAAGTGGATCGACCAGGCGCAGAGCCTGAACATCTACATGGCCGGCGCCTCCGGCAAGAAGCTCGACGAGACCTACAAGCTCGCCTGGGTGCGCGGCCTCAAGACCACGTACTACCTGCGCACGCAAAGCGCCACGCACGTCGAGATGAGCACCGTCAACACGCGCCAGCTCAACGCCGTGTCGTCGGGCAGCGAAGGTGGAATGTCGTCGGCAGGGGCGGCCGATGCGCCGCGCGCCAGCGCACTCGATGCAGCCGCCGCCGCGGCACAGGCGCAGGCCGCCGCGCTGCCCGCCACCGATGTGAAGTTCTGCGCCATCGACGACCCGACCTGCGAAGCCTGCCAGTGATGGCACGCATGTGCGCGAAGGTCTTCCATCGGGACCTTCGCGCATGTGCTCTGAAGCAACAAAAACATGGCTGCGCCACGCTGCAGTGCTTTTATTTTTGCAGCGCTGCTTTCATAATCCGACCACTGGAAGACCTATGCTGAACTGGGACGAAGAAGTCAAGCCCTCATCACAGAAACCTCTGGACGGCGGTCTGCAAGGCCACCGTCAGGACGTGCTGTCCCCCGCGTCTCTCCAGACCCCTGCGCTGCAACCCGTTGCCGCAGCCGCACCCACCTCCGCAACGTCGCAAGCGGCACCTGCCGCCACACAGCACCGCCGCGTGAATGCCGCCGACAAGCGCATCATCAACGGCCAGACCGACGTCAACCAGCTCGTCCCCTTCAAGTACAAGTGGGCCTGGGAAAAATACCTCGCCACCTGCGCCAACCACTGGATGCCGCAGGAGGTGAACATGACGCGCGACATCGCGCTCTGGAAAGATCCCAACGGCCTCACCGAAGACGAGCGCCGCATCGTCAAGCGCAACCTGGGCTTCTTCGTGACGGCCGATTCGCTGGCCGCCAACAACATCGTGCTCGGCACGTACCGCCACATCACCGCGCCGGAATGCCGCCAGTTCCTGCTGCGCCAGGCGTTCGAGGAAGCGATCCACACGCACGCCTACCAGTACATCGTCGAATCGCTCGGGCTCGACGAAAGCGAGATCTTCAACGCCTACAACGAGGTCGATTCGATCCGCAACAAGGATGAGTTCCTGATCCCCTTCATCGAGGCGATCATGGACCCCGAGTTCAAGACCGGCACGCCCGAGACCGACCGCACGCTGCTGAAGTCGCTCATCGTGTTCGCCTGCCTCATGGAAGGCCTCTTCTTCTACGTCGGCTTCACGCAGATCCTCGCGCTCGGGCGCCAGAACAAGATGACCGGTGCCGCCGAGCAGTACCAGTACATCCTGCGCGACGAATCGATGCACTGCAACTTCGGCATCGACCTGATCAACCAGCTCAAGCTGGAGAACCCGCACCTCTGGACCGCGGATTTCAAGGAAGAGATCAAGGACCTCTTCATGAAGGCCGTCGAGCTGGAGTACCAATACGCGGAGGACACCATGCCCCGCGGCGTGCTGGGCATGAACGCATCCATGTTCAAGGGCTATCTGCGCTACATCGCCAACCGGCGTGCCACGCAGATCGGGCTGGAGGCGCTGTTCCCGAACGAGGAAAACCCCTTCCCTTGGATGAGCGAGATGATCGACCTGAAGAAGGAACGCAACTTCTTCGAAACGCGCGTCATCGAGTACCAGTCCGGCGGCGCATTGTCCTGGGATTAGCACCCCGGTATTCCAGGCCATGTATTTTCATTCCACGCCCCGCACCGGCAGTTCGCAAGAACCCTGCCGCGCGGGGCGTTCCCGTGTTCATGGCGGTGGGTGCTGCAACGCGCCCACCGCCATGGATCGCTTCCTGTCCAATGCAGGCACGGAGCGCTCTTTGCAAATCGACCCAAGGAGAAAATGATGGCAACTGCGAAAAAGACCACCGCCAAGAAGGCAGCCCCCGCCGCGAAAAAAGCGGCTCCAGCCAAGAAGGCCACGGTAGCCAAGAAGGCCGCTGCACCGGCCAAGAAGGCTGCGGCTCCGGCAAAGAAGGCCGCTGCACCCGCCAAGAAGGCCGCGGCACCTGCGAAGAAGGCAGCGGCCGCCAAGAAGGCCGTGCCAGCGAAGAAGGCTGCGGCTCCTGCCAAGAAGGCCGCTGCACCCGCCAAGAAGACTGCCGTAGCGAAGAAGGCTGCAGCACCGGCAAAGAAGGCGGCTCCAGCGAAGAAGGCTGCCGCACCTGCGAAGAAGGCCACGACCGCCAAGAAGGCTGCTGCACCGGCAAAGAAGGCCGCGGCCCCCGCGAAGAAGGCTGCTGCGCCTGCCAAGAAGGCGGCGTCGGCGAAGAAGTCCACCGCTGCACCGGCGGCGAAGAAGGCAGCCACGACCAAGAAGGCTGCTGCAGCCCCTGCAAAGAAAGCCGCCCCCGCCGCGAAGAAGGCCAAGGCAGCCCCCAAGAAGGCTGCTGCCAAAGCGGCCGCCGCTGCTGCCCCCGCACCTGCCCCTGCTGCGCAAACCACGCTGAACCCGCAGGCTGCATGGCCGTTTCCCACGGGCGGCAAGCCCTGAGGCACCTTCCGCGCGCCTCCTGCGAGGCACGCGAGGTACCCAAGAACAACCCGGTGCATGCACCGGGTTTTTTCATGGGCTGCCGATCCTGGCGGCGGGGCAGCCATCCGCTGGGCCGCAGGCACCTTGCCCGGGTCTGCCCGGACGGAGGCGATCACCGGGACGCGCCGCCCCCCTGCTGCCGCATCAGGACGGCTCGAAATCCAGCGTGTAGTTCTGCGGTCCCCGCTGGGCGATCTTGAGCGCGCCCAGGCGGTTGCCCAGCGCGGCGCACCGCGCAAGGGACCAGCCCCGCTCCAACCCGAAGAGCAGCGCGCCGCGCCATGCGTCGCCGCACCCGGTGGGGTCCACCACCTCGGCGGGTTGCACGGCCGGCACGGGCGTGCCCACACCGTCTTCCCAGACCTCGCAGCCCTGCGCACCCAGCGTGACGACCAGGCCCCGCACCTTGCGCGAAATCTCGGCAAAACTCCATCCCGTGCGCTCGCACAGCATGCGGCCTTCGTAATCGTTCACTGTCACCCAGCTCGCCTGCTCGATGAAGCGGGCGAGTTCCTCGCCGTTGAACATCGGCAGCCCCTGGCCCGGATCGAAGACGAACGGAATACCCGCGGCCTGGCATTGCGCTGCGTGCTCGATCATCGCGTCACGGCCGTCCGGCGCGATGATCGCCACGCGCAGGTCCGGCTCCGCAACGATGCGGGCGCGGTGGGCCAGCATCATGGCCCCGGGGTGGAAAGCCGTGATCTGGTTGTTGTCGCGGTCGGTCATGATGAGCGCCTGCGCGGTGTAGGTCTCGTCCGCCTGCGCCACGTGGCGGGTATCGATGGCGAGGTCCCGCAGCCGCTGGAGGTAGTCGGCACCATCGCTGCCGAGCATCGCCATGGGCACCGGCTCGCCGCCCAGCAGCTTGAGGCTGTAGGCGATGTTGCCCGCACAGCCGCCGAAATCCCGCCGCAGCGAAGGCACCAGGAACGACACGTTGAGGATGTGCAACTGGTCGGGCAGGATCTGCTCCGCGAAGCGGCCCTCGAACGTCATGATGGTGTCAAAAGCCAGGGAACCGCAAATCAAGGCAGCCATGAAAGTCCTGTCGGTCTGAAAAAGAAAAAAGCAAGAAAAGACCCGGGCACGCGATCACCGCCGGCTCAGGGATAGAAAGCGAGCAGCCGGTAGCCGGCCACGCGTGCGCCCGCCGCACCCACGTTGACGGGCCAGGCACCGCCCCACTCCCCGCCCGGCGCCAGCTCCGTCGGCGCCGCCAGTTCCTGGGGCATCAATACCCGGCGCAGGATGGGCTGCTCCTGCGCATCGGTCAGGGTCAGTTCCAGGGCCGGCATGGCCACCGGAAAATCCGCACGGCTCTTGATGGTGAGGGCGAGCTGGTAGCCATCCCCCCGCGCCTTGTTGAAGGATGAACTGTCGATCACCACGTCGGCGATGCGCCGGGGTGCCGAGAGCTGGCATTGCAGCGGTGCGCACAGCACCTGCAGCACAGGCCGGATCGCGGGGTACTGGGCCGCCAGGCGGTCCCGCTCCTGCAGCCCGACCTGCAACAGCAACCCGCCGAGCAACAGCACGCCCGCCACACCGAGGCCGATGCGCACCCCGGGGCGGCGCCACCAGGCCCTGCGCCTCGCGGCCCGCACGAAGCCGGGTTCGTCGGAGGATGGGCCATCGTCGTCTTCGTCTTCGTCGTCGCCTGCACCGCGGCGCCAACCGGACCCGTGGGTACCCGGGGCCGCGGAGGCATCGCGCGCGGACCGCCACACCGAAGGCGCCGGACTGGCCGCAGCGGCACCCTGCGCCACCACCGGCGAGGGCAGCGGCATCGCCTGCGTCGCCATGTCCACCGGGTCCGTATCGGTATCGATCCCCTCGTGTGCAAGCTCCATCGCGACCGCCTGCTCCACCCCATCGTCATCGTCATCGTCATCGCCGTCCGGCCCGCCACCTTCGTCCGGCGGGGCGGAGGAGTGCGCGCTCGGCCGTCCCGGCAGCGGCAGGCCTTCCAGTGGCGGCTCTTCTTCGCCGGCGTCGGCCTCTTCCGGCCAGCCGGAATCGCGCAATTCGGCAAAAGGCAGTTCGTACCCGCCCAGCGACTCGCGCTCGGCCGCCGCCTCGGGGACCGCAGGGGCCGCCGCCGCACGCCCGGGTTCCGCCGGCGGAGCCAGGGGCGGCTGGGGGACCACGGCAACGCCCGCGACAGCAGCATCGGCAGATGGAAGAGGGACTGGAGCCATCGCAGGAGGCGGTGGAACCGCCGCGGGCGGCCGTACCCGCCATGCCAGGGGCGACAGCGGCTCCAGGCTCCATTCGGCATCTCCGGCAGACCCGTCCACAGCCGCCGCACCCTGCGACCGCGCCGAGAGAAAGGCCGGCACCGCGGCCGCAACGGCCACGGGAGGAACCACCACCGGCGGGGCCGCGGGCACGGCAAGTGGACTGGCCGCGGCAGGAGACGCCGGCGGTACGGCCACGGATTGCGCGGCCGGCGGTGCCACCGGGCGGCTGGCCGCAGGCGAAGCCCCGGGGGCCGGCGGGCGGCCCCAGGCCACCTGCGGCACGGGCTCGGGCCGAGGGGCGGCACGGGGCCCCTGCGGCAATGCCATGTCGGACAGCAATTCTCCCGGACGCGCAGCAGGCGCCACGAGGTGCGCGGAGGCGTCGAACACTTCCTTGCACTGCCCGCAGCGGACCCAGCCCTCGGAGATGCGCAGTTGGTCCGCGACGACCTTGAAGGTCGTGCCGCAGGCAGGGCATCGGGTGATCTGGCTCATCGGCTCGGGATTGTAGGGGGCGCTCCGCGGCGGCCAGGGGCTGCGCGCGGCGTGCGCATCAGCGGGATGCCGTCATCAGGATCCAGCCGTCCTCGGTGTCGCTCACCTGCAGGGCAAGCCACGGCGCGTAGGCCTCCTTGAGTTCCTCGGCCTGGCGCTCCAGGATGCCCGCCAGCACCAGGTGCCCGCCTTGGGCCACGTGGGCGCACAGCAGCGGTGCCAGCACCTTGAGCGGTGTGGCGAGGATGTTGGCCAGCACTGTGCCGTACTGGCCCTGCGCCGCATCGGGCAAGCCTGCCTTCAGCGCGACGCCATTGGCTTCGGCATTGAGGCGGGTCGACTGCACCGCCGCAGGGTCGATGTCCACCGCATCGATATCGGCCGCGCCGAACTTGGCGGCGCCGATCGCCAGGATGCCCGAGCCGCAGCCATAGTCGAGCACGCGGCCGAAACCGCCACCGCGGTGCGCGATCCAGCGCAGGCACATGCGGGTTGTGGGGTGCGTGCCGGTACCGAAGGCCAGCCCCGGGTCGAGGCGGATGCTGCGCACGGCCTGGGCCGGCAGCTCGTGCCAGGTCGGCACGATCCAGAAATCGGGAGTGATATCCACCGGAGCGAACTGCGACTGCGTGAGCCGCACCCAGTCCTGGTCCTGCACTTCGGCGATGCCCAGGATGCGGCAGCCTTCGAAGAAATCCTGCACCTCCAGCAGCGCGCGGGCCTCGCCGGCCGCCCCGTGTGTCGGGAACAGCGCCACGACACGGCTGCGCTGCCATCCGTCCTTGGGTGGCGGCATGCCCGGCTCGCCGAAAAGCGCCTGCTCGGCATCGGTCTGGGCGTCTGCGTCCTCGACGGAAACGCTCAGTGCATCGAGCGCCTCGAGGGCTTCGCTCAGGGCTTCCACCCGCTCTTCGGGGCACAACAGGCTCAGCTCAAACATGGACGGCAATCTCCTTGCTGCAAAAACGACAATGCTGGCACCCGTCGCCGGAATGCCAGCATGCCTGGGGCCGGTGGCGGGCCGGCACCGGTCAGCGCTTGTGCGCGCCCAGCCACTCTTCCAGGTAATGGATGTTCGTGCCACCGGCGACGAACTTGGCATCCACCATCAACTCGCGGTGCAGCGGGATGTTGGTGTTGATGCCCTCCACCACCGTCTCGGACAGCGCGGTGCGCATGCGCGCCAGGGCCTGCTCCCGCGTGTCGCCGTGCACGATGATCTTGCCGATCATCGAGTCGTAGTTCGGCGGCACGTAGTAGTTGGTGTAGGCATGCGAATCGACGCGCACGCCGGGGCCGCCCGGTGCGTGCCACATGGTGATGCGGCCCGGCGATGGCGTGAACTTGTAGGGGTCTTCGGCATTCACGCGGCACTCGATCGCGTGGCCCCGGATCTCGATCTGGCGCTGGGTGAACGGCAGCTTTTCGCCAGCGGCGACCATGATCTGCGTCTTCACGATATCCACGCCGGTGATCCATTCGGTCACGGGATGCTCGACCTGCACGCGCGTGTTCATCTCGATGAAATAGAACTCGCCGTTCTCGTAGAGGAATTCGAACGTGCCGGCGCCGCGGTAGCCGATCTTCTTGCAGGCGGCGACGCAGCGCTCGCCGATCTTCTCGATGAGCTTGCGCGGGATGCCGGGGGCCGGGGCCTCCTCGATCACCTTCTGGTGGCGGCGCTGCATGGAGCAGTCGCGCTCGCCCAGGTACACCGCGTTCTTGAACTTGTCCGCGAGTATCTGGATCTCGATGTGGCGCGGGTTCTGGAGGAACTTCTCCATGTACACGGCCGGGTTGCCGAAAGCCGCCTGGGCTTCGGCCTTCGTCATCTGCACGGCGTTGACCAGGGCCGCCTCGGTGTGCACCACGCGCATGCCGCGGCCACCGCCGCCGCCTGCCGCCTTGATGATCACCGGATACCCGACGGTGCGCGCAATGCGGCGGATCTGCACCGGGTCTTCGGGCAACTCGCCCTCCGACCCCGGCACGCAGGGCACGCCTGCGCGGATCATGGCCTGCTTGGCAGACACCTTGTCGCCCATCGTGCGGATGGACTCGGGGGTGGGGCCGATGAACTGGAAACCGCTCTTTTCCACGCGCTCGGCGAAGTCGGCGTTCTCGGAGAGGAAGCCGTAGCCGGGGTGGATCGCCTCGGCATCGGTCACTTCCGCCGCGGAGATGATGGCCGGCATGTTGAGATAGGACAGCGGCGAGGGCGCCGGCCCGATACACACCGCCTCTTCCGCCAGCTTGACGTACTTGGCGTCTCGGTCGGCCTCGGAATACACCATCACGGCCTTCACGCCCAGCTCATGGCAGGCGCGCTGGATGCGCAGGGCGATTTCGCCGCGATTGGCAACAAGGATCTTTTTAAACATAGGCTTTCCGGCGGTTCATCGCCCGCGCACTGGCGTGCGCCACTGCGATCTGCTTCGCCTTGCCTGCGGCGCGACCGCCGCGGTGGGCGACAAGGATCTTTTTAAACATGGCTTTCCGGCGATTCAACGCCCGCGCACTGGCATGCGCCACTGCGGCCCGCCCCACCTGCCTGCGGCATGGCCGCCGGGGCGGCAACGAGGATCTCTTTCAACGGAAGTGTCCTGGTTTGCGGCAGGCATCAACGGGGAACGCGGCGCCGGGAGCTTATTCGATGACGAACAGGGGTTGTCCGTATTCGACGGCCTGGCCGTTCTCGCCCAGGATGCGCGTGACCGTGCCGGTCTTGTCGGCTTCGATTTCGTTGAGGATCTTCATGGCCTCGATGATGCAGATGGTGTCGCCTTCCTTGACCTGGCTGCCCACTTCGACGAACGACTTGGCGCCGGGGCTGGACGCCCGGTAGAACGTGCCCACCATGGGCGACTTGACGATGTGGCCGGCGGGTGCGGCAGGGGCGGGCAGCTCGGCCACGGGCGCGGCGGCTGCGGGCGCCGGGGCGGTGGGAGCGGCCACCGGGGCCGCCACGAATTGCTGGACGACAGCGCCACCGCTCTTGACGATGCGAACCTTGCCTTCCGCCTCGGTAATCTCGAGTTCCGACACATTCGACTCGGAAACGAGGTCAATCAAGGTCTTGAGTTTTCGCAAATCCATGGGGACTCCAACGCCTAAAACGAAATAGGGCGCGAATTTACCCCAATTTATGCCTTCAACCCCTATCCTGGCGCAAATTCCATTATCTTCATATGGAAAGACAGGAACTTCAGGCCAGCGAGGCCCACTGGGTGAGGTCTTCGGCGGTGACCTGGCCCATTTTACGGTGCCGAATGCTGCCATCTGCGCCCAAAAGCACGGTAAATGGAAGGCCTCCCGTGAGGTTGCCCAGGCTGCGCCCCAGGTCGGTTCCTTGCAGGCCTGCGAGCCCGACCGGGAAATCCAGGGGCACGCGGGCCAGGAACTGGCGCACCGCCGAGGGCTGGTCTATGGCCAGGCCGACGACCTGCCAGCCCTTCTCTTTATGCGCGCGATAGAAAGCGTTGAGCATGGGCAGCTCTTCCACGCAGGGCGGGCACCAGGTGGCCCAGAAGTTCACCAGCATGGGCCTGCCCCGGAACGCCTGCATGTCGAGCGCCGCGGCGCCCTGCTGCGGCGCGTCGAAGCGCTGCGCCCACAGGGCGGCCTCGGCGCCCGGCTCCACCGCATGGGGCTGCAGGCGCCACCAGGCCAGGCCGGCACCGCCCGCAGCGGCTGCGACCGCCGCGCCGGCATAGAGCGCGCGGCGCCGCGAAGGGCTCTGGGGCGGCGGTGTGCCGGCGCCCTGGCCCGGGGCCTCGGGAAGATCGGTCATGAAGGCGTGTCCTCGTTGTCCAGAAGTTTGCGCACGGCCCGCACGTCGCCCCGCTGGACCCGACCGCGCGAGTCCGGCCGGAGCGCTCCGCGCAGATCGTCCAGATCATAGACAAGCAAGTGCACACCGATCGCCTCGCCCAGCGCGGGCGAGTGGCTCGACAGGCTCAGCGCTTCCACCGATTCGCCGTGGAAGCCCGTGACCGTGCGGGGTTCGTAATCCACATGGTGGTCGATGAGCGAGATCTCGGCCGATTTGCAGTCATCGCAGAAGAGCTGCAGGTAAATGTCCGAAAGCCGCGTGGCCGTGCCGTACCACACCGCTCCGCCCAGGTGGGGCCGGAACTCGGCCATGCGCTCCATCCAGAGCAGGGCCAGCTCGCGCAGCGCGCGCAGCTCGGCCGGCTGGGTGTCGGCGCAGAAGAGGCCGATGTATTCGCGCACGGCGTCTTCGACCAGGTCGTTGTCGGGCAGCGCGGTGCGGGCCGGCAGCCCCAGCTGGCGGACGGCCCGCCGCTTGGCGGGCCCCCACTCCATTCCCTCCTCGACGACGAGGCGGGCGGCGGCGTTGGCGATCTCGGGGGCGAGGGCGTTGGGCATGGCGGCGTCCCGGGCGGAAGGAGAAGAAGCCTGCATTGTGGCGCGGAGCCACCGCCGCGCGGCGTCCAATGCGCCCGCGGTGCGCGGGGTCTTGGCAGGCGCCTGCCGTGCACACTCCTGAAAAAATAGCAGCGCTTCCAGCCTCGGCGGCGGCACCGGGCGGGCCGGACCCCAACCGTAGAATCGGCGCCCATGCATATACACATTCTGGGCATCTGCGGAACGTTCATGGGTGGCCTGGCCGCGCTGGCGCGGGAAGCCGGCCACAAGGTCACGGGCTGCGATACCGGGGTGTACCCGCCGATGAGCGACCAACTGCGGGCGCTGGGCATCGAGCTCATCGAGGGCTATGGTGCCGGGCAGCTCGATCTGGCGCCGGACATGTTCGTGGTGGGCAACGTGGTGAGCCGCGCACGGCTGGCCGATGGCAGCCCCAAGTTCCCGCTGATGGAAGCCATCCTGGATGCGGGCGCGCCCTATACCAGCGGCCCCCAGTGGCTGGCCGAGCATGTCCTCCAGGGGCGCCACGTGCTGGCCGTGGCCGGCACGCACGGCAAGACCACCACCACCTCGATGCTGGCCTGGATCCTGGAATGCGCCGGGCTGCAGCCCGGCTTTCTGGTGGGGGGCGTGCCCCTCGATTTCGGCGTGTCCGCGCGGCTGGGCACGGCGCAGCGGCCGGTGGCCTCGGACGGGCCGGCCGGCAGCGCGCCGCTCTTCGTCATCGAAGCCGACGAATACGACACCGCTTTCTTCGACAAGCGCAGCAAGTTCGTGCACTACCGCCCACGCACGGCCGTGCTGAACAACCTCGAATTCGACCACGCCGACATCTTCGACGACCTGCGCGCGATCGAGCGGCAATTCCACCACCTCGTGCGCACCGTGCCGCCTTCGGGGCGCGTGGTGGTCAACGGCCTCGAAGAAAGCCTGGCCCGCGTACTGCACGAAGGTTGCTGGAGCGGCGTGGCCAGCTTCGGCGCCGCCGTCAGCGATTTCTCCGCCCGGGGCGAACCCCAGGCCTTCGACGTGCTGCGGGGCGACCGCCCGGTGGCGCGCGTGGAGTGGGCGCTCACCGGGGTGCACAACCAGCTCAACGCTCTGGCGGCCATCGCCGCGGCCGAGCATGTGGGCGTCGATCCCGCCGACGCGGCGTCGGCGCTGGCCCGGTTCCAGAACGTCAAGCGACGCATGGAACTGCGCGGCACGGCCAACGGCATTGCGGTGTACGACGATTTCGCCCACCACCCCACCGCACTGCGCACGACCCTCGACGGCCTGCGCCGCCGCCTCGGCCCGCAGGCGCGCATCCTGGCCGCCTTCGAGCCGCGCAGCAACACGATGAAGCTGGGCACCATGAAATCGCAGCTGCCGTGGGCCCTGGAAAGCGCCGACCTGGCGTTCTGCCACACGGCAGGGCTGGACTGGGACGCGACCGCCGTGCTGGCCCCCCTCGGAGACCGGGCGCGCACCGCGGCAGACGTCGATGCGCTCGTGGCACAGATCGCCGCAGCGGCCCGGCCGGGCGACCATGTGGTCTGCATGAGCAACGGCAGCTTCGGGGGCATCCATACCAAGCTGCTCGATTCGCTACAAAAACAATAGCAAACTTCTGAATAGATACGGCGGCATGGAGCATTTTTCACCCCGAATCCACGCCTGCCACGCTCCGGGCTCCCGGCCTTCACCATCGGCCTGCGTTGCGCCAGACACCCAGCGGGAAGCCGCGGACCGCCATGCCGCGCAGCGGGCCCAACCCGCCACGTTCACCGGTTGACGGGCATCGGTATCAGTAGCTGATCGCCATGGCCGGCAGATCGACCCGCACGACCGGCCGGGCCAGCGCCGCGGTGGCCGCCAGCGCGAATTCGCGGCCCCAGCCCTGGGCCAGCAACGCAGGCCCTGCGGCCTGCGCCACCGTGAGCACCTTGTCGGCCGTCAATACCTTGCCGCTGGCACGCAGCGGCTCGCATTCCAGGCGCACGAATTCGTCGTCGAGCCAGCGGCGCGCGATCTCGTGGGCCATGGGCGCCTCGCCTTCGAGGTCGAATCGGAATTCCTGGCCGGGTCCGAGGAGGACGGTGACTTCGCTGCGCATGGGGATCTCTTTCGGCGGGTCGAGGGAAACGCAGGGAGGCCACCACCCGCACGCACCGGGCCCCGCTGCATCGGGCATCTGCCGAAAAGCTTACACGGCCCTTCGCGCCGGGGTCCGCGGGAAACCCCTCCCCCGGCCTGCCGGCCGGGTGCGGTCAGCGGGGGACGACCTTGAAGTTCACGCCGTCCGAATCGATGGAGACCTGGATGTTCTCCCGGCCGGCTTTGCCGGGCACCTGCACGGGGATGCCCGCGGGAACCACCAGCCGGCCCAGGCGGTCCACGCGGACTTTCATGTCGAGCAGTGCGCGGAATGTCTGCAGCCACTCCTGCAGATCCGCCATCTCCCGGAACACGGGAGACGCTTCAAGCAAGGCCTTCAACGCCTCCAGCCGATCGTCCGGAGGGGTGCTGCCCGCAGCGTTGCTTTCATTCGATGGCATGGTGCTTCCTGACTGAGCAATGAGCAAGGGTCCGCTGTCAGGCCGCCAGGGCCACGGCGCTGCGGCGCGCCGCGACGGCGGTGGACAGTTCGGCCAGCACCCCGAGCGAATCGTCCCAGCCCAGGCACGCATCGGTGATGCTCTTGCCGTACTCGATCGCGCAGACATCGTCCTTGCCGGGCGTGAATTTCTGCGCACCGGCCACCAGATGGCTTTCGATCATCACACCGAAGATGCTGTGCGATCCGCCCGCGATCTGGCCGCCGATGTCGCGCGCCACGTCGCGCTGGCGCTCGTGCTGCTTGCTGCTGTTGGCATGGCTGCAGTCCACCATGAGCGTGGGCGGCAGCTTGGCGGCTTCCAGGTCCTTGCAGGCGGCGGCCACGCTGTCGGCGTCGTAATTGGGGGTCTTGCCGCCGCGCAGGATCACGTGGCAGTCGCGGTTGCCCTGCGTGTTGACGATGGCGACCTGGCCGTTCTTGTGCACCGACAGGAAGTGGTGCCCGCGGCTCGCGGACTGGATCGCGTCGGTGGCGATGCGGATGTTGCCGTCCGTGCCGTTCTTGAAGCCGATCGGGGCGGAGAGCCCGGAAGCCAGTTCGCGGTGCACCTGGCTTTCCGTGGTGCGCGCCCCGATAGCGCCCCAGCTGATGAGGTCGCCGATGTACTGGGGCGAAATCACATCGAGGAACTCGCTGCCGGCCGGCACACCCAGGCGGTTGATGTCGATGAGCAATTGGCGCGCAATGCGCAGGCCCTCGTCGATGCGGTAGCTCTCGTCGAGGTAGGGATCGTTGATGAGGCCCTTCCAGCCCACGGTGGTGCGGGGCTTCTCGAAATACACGCGCATCACGATCTCCAGCGTGTCGGCGTACTGCGCCCGCACCGACTGCAGGCGGCGGGCGTACTCCAGTGCGGCGGCAGGATCGTGGATGGAACAGGGGCCGATCACCACGAGCAGCCGGTCGTCGCGGCGCGCCATGATGTCCTGGATGCGCTGGCGCGTGCGGGAGATGAGGGTCTCTATCGGCGTGCCCCGGATGGGGAAGAAGCGGATCAGATGTTCGGGAGGAGGCAACACGGTGATGTCCTTGATACGTTCGTCGTCGGTCTGGCTGGTTTTCTCGACGTGGCGGTACCAGGCATCGCTGGCGGACTGGGCGGAGTGGACTGGGGCCGTCATGGCTGCTTCCTCGTGGGTGGATTCGGTGAAAAAGAAAGAGATCGGGACAGAAAACGGGAGGCTGGAAAAACAAAAAACCGCCGGGCTTTTCAGCTTCGGCGGTCGTCAGGGGGTAGGTGCTTTGGGTGGTTGCGCGCTAACCTCTCATCCGCCAGGGACAGAGAACCAAAAGGACCAAAAATAAAACGCGCTGCGAATCGGCATGGCTGGCAATGTAGCACTCTTTTTCGCGGCGCGGCACACTGCCGCGTTGTGCGATGGCGACAGGAGCCACGTCCGGCGCGGCATACAGGCGATCAGCGCCCAGCACGGCCCCGCGCCAGCCAGCCTCCGAGGCGGCCCCACCAGCCGCGTCGGCGCCCGGGCGGCGGCTCGCTGCCGCCCAGCAGGCCTTGCAGCTCACTGGTACCCATGCCGCCCTGCTCGTACATGTCGATGACGAGCACGGCCTCCCCGAGCGCACGCCACGCATGGCTTTCGAAGGCCTGGAAACACTGGGCTTCGTTGCGGCTGCGGCGTTGCAGGGCTTGCTGCCATGCCAGCGTGGTGCGGACGAGCTGGCGCATGGCGTTCTCGTAGGCGGCGAATTCGTAGAGCGCATGCCACGCCGAACCCAGTCCGGTCAGAAACCGCTGGTGCTCTCGGGCCTCTTCGAGCAATTGGCCGGCACACTGCAGCACGGCGTCGGGATGGGCGCCGGGCGCCCGGCGGGTCTGCAGGGCTTTCTCGACCAGCCCCGACAGCGCGGTGAGGGCATCACGGAACTGCCGCGAATCTTCGTCCGCCACGCCCTCGCGCAGCAGCCGGCTGATATCGCCGAAGGTCTGCAGGCTGGTGGGGAGCTGCGTGCGGGTGATGGCCATGGTGTCGGGGCGTGCAACCTCAGCCGCGCGGCCCCTTCCCGGCCGAGCATTGCTTCCGAGGCTGCGGGGCACCGCCCGGCAGGCACGGACGGCAGTCGGGGAAGGGACCGTCAGGCATGGGGCCAATGTAACAAGACTTTTGCAGGCCGGAGCATTCCCTGTGCTGGCGAGCACGGCCGGAATCCGCGTGAGGGCCGAACCGAGGGGCCTGGTTCGCTCGACCGTTCGGCAGTTGTCGTACGGCCATCGGGTGCATCCAGGGACGCAGACGGCTACGGCAGATTCCCCAGCGCGGAGGCGCTCGCAAAAAAGCCCGGCGGGATAGCCCACGCCGGGCTTTTGGTGGTTCTGCCTGCGCAAAAAAACGCGGGCCGCCGGCACGCGGCCGGCCCCACGGGCAGAGGGTCAGGTCATGCCGTCCCGCCGACGGTCAGGCCGTCGATGCGCAGCGTGGGCTGCCCCACCCCCACCGGTACGCTCTGGCCTTCCTTGCCACAGGTGCCCACGCCGCTGTCGAGCGCCATGTCGTTGCCGATCATCGTCACCTTCTTGAGCGACTCGGGGCCGCTGCCCACGATGGTGGCGCCCTTGACGGGATAGAGGATCTTGCCGTTCTCGACCCAGTAGGCCTCGCTGGCAGAGAACACGAACTTGCCGCTCGTGATGTCCACCTGCCCGCCGCCGAAGTTGGTGGCGTACAGGCCGCGCTGGATGCTGGCCACGATCTCTTCCGGGTCCTTGTCGCCGCCCAGCATGTAGGTGTTGGTCATGCGGGGCATGGGAATATGCGCATAGCTTTCGCGGCGGCCGTTGCCCGTGGGGGCCACGCCCATCAGGCGCGCATTCATCGCATCCTGGATGTAGCCCTTGAGGATGCCGTCCTCGATGAGCACGTTGCGCTGGCTGGCATGGCCCTCGTCGTCCACATTGAGCGAGCCGCGGCGGTCGGCGATGGTGCCATCGTCCAGCACGGTGACGCCCTTGGCTGCCACGCGCTGGCCGATGCGGCCACTGAAGGCGCTCGAGCCCTTGCGGTTGAAGTCGCCTTCGAGGCCGTGGCCCACGGCCTCGTGCAGCAGCACGCCGGGCCAGCCGGGGCCGAGCACCACGGTCATCTCTCCGGCCGGCGCGGGGCGGGATTCGAGGTTGACGAGCGCCGCGTTCACGGCCTCGTCCACGTACTGGTTGATCTGCGCATCGTCGAAATACGCGAGGCCGAAGCGTCCCCCGCCGCCGGCGGAGCCCACCTCGCGGCGCCCGCCCCGCTCGGCGATCACCGTCACCGACAACCGCACCAGCGGGCGCACATCGGCCGCGAGCGTTCCGTCCGCACGGGCGACGAGCACGACGTCGTACTCGCCCGCCAGGCCCGCCATCACCTGCGCCACGCGCGGGTCCTTGGCACGGGCGCGTTGCTCCACCTTTTCCAGCAGCGCCACCTTGGCCGTGCTGTCGAGCGTGGCAATGGGGTCCACGCCGGGGTAGAGCGACCGGCTGCTCGCGATCTTCTTCCTCGAGGCGACCTTCGCCCGGCCCTGCTGGGCGGCGGAAGCGATGGAACGCACCGTGCGCGCGGCGTCGATCAGGGACGCTTCGGAGATGTCGTCGGAATAGGCGAAAGCCGTCTTCTCGCCGCTCACCGCCCGCACCCCGACGCCCTGGTCGATGCTGAAGGAGCCCGTCTTGACGATGCCCTCCTCCAGGCTCCAGCCTTCGCTGCGGGTGTACTGGAAGTACAGGTCCGCGTCGTCCACACGATGCGCCCGGATTTCCGCCAGAGCGCGCGAGAGGTGGATTTCGTCCAGCCCGAAGGGTTCCAGCAGCAGCTGGCGGGCGATGGACAGGCGTTCGATGGTCGGTTCGCGGGAGATCATGGGCGGATTCTAGAAGCCCGGGGCAGCCCTCGTCCGATGCACGGGCACATCCCGCACGGCGGCGTGGCCTCTCGTTCGGCCTGCAAGAATGCGCTTCGCGCTTTTGCCCGCTACTTTTCAGGAGACTTTCCGCATGCCCTCCCGCCCACTCCCGCCGCTGCGCGCCCTCGCACGCGCCCTGAACGACGGCACGACGACGAGCGAAAGGCTGGTCGAAGAGGCCCTGGAGCGCATTGCCGGGCACCGTGCCGCCGGCGGCACGGCCTACATCGGCGAGGTGGATGCGCAGTCGGCCCGCCTAGCGGCCCGGGCCAGCGATCTGGCGCGTGCCGCAGGCCCCGTGCCTTCGGTGATCGCCGGCCTGCCGGTCTCCATCAAGGACCTCTTCGATGTGCAGGGCCAGGTGACGGGCGCCGGGTCCGCGGTGTTCGCGGACAACGCCCCCGCCACGGACGACGCTCCCGCGGTGGCCCGGCTGCGTGCCGCGGGCGGCATCCTGCTGGGCCGTACGAACATGAGCGAATTCGCGTTCTCGGGGCTGGGGCTCAACCCGCACCATGGCACACCCGCCCATCCGCAGGACCCCTCCCGCATCACCGGCGGATCGAGTTCCGGCGCGGCCGCCACGGTGGCGCTGGGGCTGGCCGCGGCGGCCCTCGGCACCGATACGGGCGGATCGGTCCGCATCCCGGCCGCCTTCTGCGGGCTCACCGGCTTCAAGCCGACCGCGCGCCGGGTCCCGCTGACCGGCGCCTACCCGCTGTCGCGCAGCCTCGACTCGGTCGGCCCGCTGGCACGCAGCGTGGACTGCTGCGCGATCCTGGACGCCGTGCTCAGCGGCGAAAGGCTCGACACCCGCCCGGCGCCGCTCGCGGGCCTGCGGCTGGGAGTCACCGACGATTTCGTCATGGAGGGCCTCGAGCCGGAAGTGGCCGCGGCGTTCGACGCGGCGCTGCAGCGGCTGTCGGCAGCCGGCGCACGCATCGAGCGGGTGGCCTTCGCGGAGCTGGCCACCCTCCCGCAGGTCAACGCGGCGGGCGGCCTCATCGCGGCCGAAGCCTGGCAGGTGCACCGCCACCGCCTGGCCGATGACGGCACCGCCCGGCGCTACGACGCGCGCGTGGCGCAGCGCACGCGGCGGGGCGAGGCGATCTCGGCGGCGGACTACATCGATGTGCAGGACGCGCGGGCGCGGCTGCAGGCCACGGCGCGCGATCGCCTGGGGCACCTGGATGCCTGGCTCATGCCCACGGTGGCGATCCGCGCACCGCAGCGGGCGGCCCTGGAGCCGGACGACGCCACGTTCTTCGCCACCAACGCGCTGGTGCTGCGCAACACGTCGGTGATCAATTTCCTGGACGGCTGCGCGCTCTCGCTGCCCTGCACCGGACCTGGCGAGCTGCCGGTGGGCCTTTCGGTGTCCGGGCTCCACGGCGCGGATGCCCGCGTGCTGCAGGTGGGGCGGGCCGTGGAGGCCTGCATCCGCGCGCCGTACCCGCAACAGTGACCGCAGCGGCCGCCTGCGCTAGCTGTCGGCCAGCGGTTGCCGCTGCGCCCGGGCGATGGACATCAGCACCCCCAGCGCGAGCCCGAGGGTGACCATGGCCGTGCCGCCGTAGCTCACGAAGGGCAGCGGCACGCCCACCACCGGCAGGATGCCGCTCACCATGCCCATGTTCACGAAGGCATACGTGAAGAAGATCATCGACACCGCTCCAGCCATGAGACGGCCGAACAGCGTGCCGGCGCCCAGCGCGATGGCCAGCCCGCGCCACACCAGCAGCAGCAGGCAGACGATGAGGAAGATGTTGCCGGCCAGCCCGAACTCCTCCGAGTAGGCGGCGAAGATGAAGTCGGTGGTGCGCTCGGGGATGAATTCCAGGTGGGTCTGGGTGCCGGCCATGAACCCCTTGCCCCAGAGGCCGCCCGAGCCGATGGCGATCATCCCCTGGATGATGTGGAAGCCTTTGCCGAGCGGGTCGCGCGTGGGGTCGAGCAGTGTGCAGATGCGCTGCTGCTGGTAGTCGTGCAGGACCGGCCAGCGCACCCCGTCGGCGCAGAGCTGGGGCTCGAACCAGACGATGAGGGCGATGCCGATGCCGCCCAGGATCACGGGCGGCAGCACGAGCTTCCACGGCAGGCCGGCGAAGAAGATCACCGAGAGCCCCGCCGCCAGCACCAGCAGCGAGGTGCCCAGGTCGGGCTGCTTCATGATGAGGCCCACCGGCATCGCGAGCAGTGCGCCGGCCACCACGAAGTCCAGCGGGCGCAACTGGCCTTCGCGCTTCTGGAACCACCAGGCCAGCATGAGCGGCATGGCGATCTTGAGGATCTCGCTCGGCTGGATCACGATGCCGATGTTGATCCACCGCTGCGCGCCCTTCTTGACGATGCCGAAGACCGCCACCGCCACGAGCAGGGCCACGCCGGCGGCATAGAGCGGCACCGCGAGCTGCATGATGCGCTGCGGCGGAATCTGGGCCACGACGAACAGGATGCCCGCCGCCAGGACCATGTTGCGCCCATGGTCGTAGAACCGGGTGCCGTGGTCGTAGCCCGACGAATACATCGCCACGAGCCCCGTCGCGGACAGCAGCAGCAGGACCGCGATGAGCGGCCAGTCGAAGCCCCGGAACAGGGGCAGGATGCGCTGCGGCAGGGAGGGCTTGTCGAAAACGGCGGACATGGGGCGGCATTATCGGGGGCACCCCGGCCGCGGCAGGGCCGCGCGGCACAATGCCCGCTCCGCCCCGATGCCATCCCGCGCCATGACGCACGCCACCACCCACCTGCTCTACCTGCACGGCTTCCGTTCGTCGCCCCGCTCGGCCAAGGCGCAACAGATGGCCGACTGGATGGCCGCCCACCGGCCGGACGCGCATTTCTGGTGCCCGCAGCTGCCGCCCTCGCCCCGCGAGGCGATGGCCCGGGTCGCAAGCGGCATTGCGGACTGGCCGGCCGCGCGCATGGCCGTGGTGGGTTCTTCGCTCGGCGGTTTCTATGCGAGCTGGGTGGCGCAGCAGAAGCCGGGTTGCGCCAGCGTGCTGCTGAACCCCGCCGTCCACCCGGCCCGCGACCTGGAACGCTACATCGGCCAGCAGACGGCCTGGCACGACCCTTCGGAGTCGTTCTATTTCCGCGCCGAGTACATCGCCGAGCTGCGCGCGCTGGAAGTGTCCGGCCTGCCGCCCGCCGGCCCGGAACTGGCCATCATCGCCAAGGGCGACGAGCTTCTGGATTGGCGGGAGATGGCAACCCGCTATGCACACGCCCGCGTGCTGCTGCTGGAGGGCGGCGACCATGCCCTCGGCGATTTCGCGCAGCACATCCAGGCCGTGGTGGAGTTCTGCGGCCTGGCCTGACTGCGGATGCGGCGCCTCACCCCGGGGCGCTGGCTGCCGGTGGCCGCTTGCGCAGCCAGATGCCGTATTCCTGCGGATAGGCCGCGCGGTAGCGCTGCATCTGCTGCGCGGCTTCCTCCGTCCGTCCCAGCAACGCGGCGCTGTCGATCAGCGCCTCGATGACGCGTGGCTCGGGGGAGTAGTGGACGATGCGCCGGGCCATGGCGTACACGTCGGCGGCATTGGCCGGCGTGGGCTGCGTGGTCGTGAGCACCGCGAAGTCGAGCGTGTCGCGGAAGAACACGGTGGATGCCGCCACGCGCCGCGTGGTGTCGTGCCGAAAGGCCGGATCGCGCTGGTCCACCGCCAGGTAGAGCTGCGAGACACGGTGGTAGTCGCGCACCAGCAGCCATCCGCATGCCAGCCAGAGCCCGGCGGTCAGGGCGCCCGCGCCCAGCAGCGCCGTGCGGAAGGCCGCCCGCACCGGCGCACGCCACAGCCCCGGCCAGAGCAGCGCCAGCGCGCAGAGCGCGACGAGCTGGAAGGGCCCGTACCAGAGCGGGAACTCCAGCAGGCTGTGCACGCCGACCACGGCCAGCAGGCCCCAGGCCAGCTGCCGCGCCGGCTCGGCTTCCCGCCAGGGCCGGGCGCGCCATGCCAGCCACAGCGCCAGGCCGCACGCCGCCAGCGCGAACGGCAGGCCCAGCTCGACCGCCAGGTGCAGGGGCAGGTTGTGTGCGTTGTCCACCAGCAGGCAGAAACGCGTGCCGGGAAATTCGGTGCTGTAGTGCGCGTAGGACAGCTCGCCCCATCCCCAGCCGGTGAAGGGCCGCTCCAGGATGAGCTGCACCACGTTGGCCCAGAGCACCCGGCGGTTGTCGCAGACATGACCCTCGGCCGAGAACCGCGTGAAAAGGCCGTCGACGGCGAATCCCGTCCACCGCTCCAGCAGGACGGGCAGCAGCCAAGCGAATGCCGCATAGAAGGCGATGCCCAGCACCCCGAGCGCGAGTGCCGGCGTGCCGAGGGAGCGGCGCCAGAGCAGCAGCAGCACGAGCAGGGCGCCCCATTCGAGCGCGCCGGTGCGCGATGCCGTCGCGGCCGCACCGGCGGCCAGCAGCGCCAGCGACCATGAAGCCAGCATGCCGAGCCCGATGAAGCCCGGCCGCAGGCCGCGGCCCGGCTCGCCCGGCTGCGCAGCGTCGCCCTGCATCCGTGCCACCCACCAGGCGAGCGCCCACACGCCCATGCACAGCAGCGTGGCCTGCTGGTTGCGCTGGCGCAGGTTGCCCATGGCGATGCCGTGCGTGGAGGGATAGACCCACGGCGCCCAGCCCGGATCGCCCCAGAAGAACTGCGCCAGACCGATGAACGCCGCCACCAGCGCGGCGCCCAGCACCCCGGCCGCCACGACACCCGCGGCCTGCCGGCGCAGCCCGGCACCCGAAGCCCCGGGGGGCTGGCCGGCCCAGGCCACCGCGAACGCCGCGGCCACCACCAGCGCGCAGAGCCCCGACGCGATCAGGGGCCAGAAGTTGGACAACGGCGCCGCGGTGTAGCCGTACAGGAACGGCAGCGCGATGGCCACCGCGGCAAGGATGGACAGCAGCGGCGGCAGCAGGTAATGGAGACGGGTGGGGGGCGCGGAGAGGGGCGCGGTCATCGGAAGGTGGGGGCCTGGAGGGCTGCGGACGAGCGGGCGGATGGCAGGCGGCCCGGGGGGCCGCCGCGGTGGTCGAGCGCCCGATCATAGGGGGCCGGCCGCGGTGCCTGCCGCCGGGCGACCGGGGCCCCGGGGCGCGCATGGGAGAATCCGCCCATGCACGCACTGTTTGAAGAAGCCGGCAAATTCCTCGCCGGCCGCATCCTGTCCGAGGCCGAAAGCTCGGCCCAGATCGAGCTCGATTCGGGCAAGCGGGTGAAGGTAAAGGCCGCCCACATCCTGATCCGGTTCGAGAAACCCGCTCCCGCCGAACTGCTGCGCGAAGGCCAGGCCGTCTCCGCGACCATCGAGCTGCCCCTGGCCTGGGAGTTCGCCCCGGAGGACGAATTCGGCTTTGCCGACCTCGCGCGCGACTATTTCTCCGAGCACGCCACGCTGGCCCAGCAGGCCGGCGCGCTGTTCGCCCTGTACGAGGCGCCGCATTACTTCCGCCGCGCCGGCAAGGGGCGCTTCAAGAAGGCGCCCGCCGAGATCGTGCAGCAGGCGCTCGCCGCCATCGAGAAGAAGAAGCTGGTCCAGCAGCAGATCGCCGACTGGGCCAGCCAGCTCGGCCAGGGCGAATGCCCGCCGGCGATCCGCGAGCAGCTCTACAAGATCCTGTTCCGGCCCGACAAGAACGCACCGGAATACAAGGCCGTGGTCGAGGCCAGCCGCGCCACGCACAAGGCGCCCCTGGACCTGCTGCAGCAGGCCGGCGCGATCGACTCGCCCTACCAGTTCCACTGGAAGCGCTTCCTGTTCGACAACTTCCCCAAGGGCACGGGGTTCCCGACCCTCACGGCCCCGCAACCGCCGGCCGACCTGCCGCTCGCGCCCGTGCAGGCCTATTCGATCGACGATTCGCAGACCACCGAGATCGACGACGCGCTCTCGGTGCAGGGGCTGGGCACGGGGACCGTGGTGCTGGGCATCCACATCGCGGCGCCGGGCCTCGCCATCGTGCCGGGCACGCCGCTCGACCAGCTCGGCCGCCAGCGCCTCTCCACCGTCTACATGCCCGGCTACAAGATCACCATGCTGCCGGACGAGGTGGTGCGGATCTACACCCTGGACGAGGGCCGCGCGAACCCCGCCGTGTCGCTCTACGCAACCATCGACGAGGCCACGCTGGAGATCACCGGCACCGAGACGAAGCTCGAACGCGTTCCCGTGGCCGTGAACCTGCGCCACGACCAGCTCGACCACATCGTCACCGAAGCCTGGCTGCAGGACCCGTCGGTGCAGGTCGAGAACACGCCGGCGGCGCTGGCCGAGCGCCGCGCGGAACTGTCGTTCCTGCACCGGCTCGCCCAGAAGCTCAAGGCGCAGCGCGAAGTGGTGCGCGGCAAGCCCGAGACCTTCAACCGGCCCGACTACAACTTCCGCCTGGCCGGCGTGCCCGATGGCGGCGAGCCGCTCGGCACCGAGGTCGTCTCGATCACCACGCGCCGCCGCGGCGCACCGCTGGACCTGATCGTGGCCGAGGCCGCCATCGTCGCCAACAGCACCTGGGGCGGCCTGCTGGCCGAGCACGGCGTGCCCGGCATCTACCGCAGCCAGGCCAGCCTGGCGCCCGGCATGAAGGTGCGCATGGGCACCAAGGCCCTGCCCCACGCGGGCATCGGCGTGAAAAGCTATGCCTGGGCCACGTCGCCGCTGCGCCGCTACGTGGACCTGGTGAACCAGTGGCAGATCATCGCCTGCGTGCGCAACGGCAAGACCGCTGCGCTGGTGGCGCCGTTCAAGCCCAAGGACGCCGACCTGTTCTCCATCATCAGCAGCTTCGATGCGGCCTACAGCGCCTACAACGGCTACCAGGCCGGCATGGAGCGCTTCTGGACGCTGCAGTACCTGCGGCAGCACGGCATCACCGAAATCGACGCGAGCGTGATCAAGGACGGCGGCGGCGGGAATTTCCTGGTGCGTGCGGACACGCTGCCGCTGGTGCTGCCCGTGCTGGGCGCCCAGGGCCTGCCGCGCGGCGCACGCGTGCGGGTCAAGCTCGGCGAGATCGACGACATCACCCTCGACGTGGGCGGCACGGTGGCCGAGCGCCTGGACGACCCGGCGGACCCCGGGGACGACGCCCCGGTGGACGAGTCCGAGGGCGACGACGAAGAAGCCGTGGCCGGCCCCATCGCCATCGCGGTGGATGTGAGCGAAGCCGAGGCAGGCAGCGCCGCCGCGCCGGCCGCCGCTTCCTGAACCCCGTGCGCGCCGCCCCGCCCTGGCCACTGGCGCCTTCCGGGCCGGGCCGGCACGACCCCATGCCCGCATAATCGGCCGCCGTGAAACGTCCCGACTTCCTCCTCCGGTTCAGCACGCTGCAGATCGCGCTCGCGTTCTCGGTCCTGGTGCACGCAGCACTGCTGTCGGTGCGCTTCGTCGACCCCGAGAGCTTCAACCGGGTCTTCCAGGACACGCCGCTCGAAGTGATCCTGGTCAATGCCAAGTCCAGCGAACGGCCCGACAAGGCGCAAGCCATCGCCCAGTCGTCCCTGGCCGGCGGTGGCGATGCGGCCCAGGGCCGCGCGACCAGCCCCCTGCCCTATTCCGCCATCACCCATGTGGGCGAGGATTTCGAGGAGGCGCAGCGCAAGCTCGACGCCATGCAGGAGCAGCAGGCCCAGTTGCTCGCCCAGTTGCGCAAGCAGCTGGCGAGCCTGCCGCCGCCCGATCCGCGCGACCAGAGCCCGAACACCGACCGCGTGCAGCAGGAAGAAAAGCGCCGCCAGCTCCTGAAGCTGCTCGCCGAGATCGAAAAGCGCATCAACGAAGAGAATGCGCGCCCCAAGAAACGCTACATCAGCCCCGCCACGCGCGAGGAGGTCTATGCGATCTACTACGACGCGCTGCGCCGCAAGATCGAGGACAAAGGCACGGAGAGCTTTCCCGAACAGGGCGGCAAGAAGCTCTACGGCGAGCTGACCATGATCGTCACGGTGAACCACGACGGCCGCGTGCTCGACACCGAGATCGTGCAGGGCTCCGGCAACCGCCTGCTCGACCAGCGCGCACAGGCCATCGTGCGCGCCTCGGGCCCCTTCGGGAATTTCGGGCCCGCCATGCGTG
The DNA here is from genome assembly GCF_900112675.1 of Paracidovorax konjaci. Lineage (GTDB taxonomy): Bacteria > Pseudomonadota > Gammaproteobacteria > Burkholderiales > Burkholderiaceae_C > Paracidovorax > Paracidovorax konjaci. The sequence continues at coordinate 131,242 of NZ_FOMQ01000007.1, forward strand.
CCAAGGCCGACCAGATCGCGGTGGTGTCGCGCTTCAAGTTCACGCGCGAGCAGACGCTGGAGACCAGCGTGCGCTGACGCGGCGCGCTCCGCGCCGCACTTTTTGCCGCCGTTTTTTTCTTCCCTCCCCCGCCATGACGACATCTTCCGCCCCGGACACGTACTGCGTGATGGGCCACCCCGTGGAACACAGCCGCTCGCCCTGGATCCACGCGCGCTTTGCCGAACTCACGGGCGAGCGCATCGCCTATGGGCGCCGGCTGGTGCCGCTGGACGGCTTTGCGGCGGCGCTGGCGGACTTCGCGGCGGCCGGGGGGCGCGGCTGTAATGTGACGGTGCCGTTCAAGCACGATGCGGCCCGGCTGGCCACCCACGCCAGCGATCGCGTGCGCCGCGCCGGCGCGGCCAACACGCTCAGCTTCCAGGCCGACGGCACGGCCCATGCCGACAACACGGATGGCCTGGGCTTGGTGGCCGACATCGTGCGCAACGCCGGCGTGCCGATCGCCGGTCGCGACGTGCTGCTGGTGGGCGCCGGAGGGGCGGCGGCCGGCGTGCTCGCGCCGCTGCTGGAGCAGGGGCCGCGGAGCCTCGCCGTGGTCAACCGCACGCAGTCGCGCGCCGATGCCCTGGTACAGGCGCATGCCGACATCGCTTTGCTACAAAAAACAGAGCTAAAAACCCAATGGATCCGGCGGCATGAGGCCGATTTCGATGTGATCATCAACGCCACGGCCAGCAGCCTGTCCGGCGACGCCGTGCCGGTGCCGGCCGAGGTGCTGCGCCCCGGGGCGCTGGCCTACGACATGATGTACGGCCCCGCCGCGCAGGGTTTCATGGACTGGGCGCGCGCGCATGGCGCCGTGCCGCGCGACGGGCTGGGCATGCTCGTGGAGCAGGCCGCGGAAGCCTTCGCGATCTGGCGCGGCGTGCGCCCTCCGGCCGCGCAGGTGCTGCAGGAACTGCGCGCTCAGCTATGAAGGCCTGCCTGCCGGGCCCCGCCGCACGCCCACGGTCCGGGGGCCGCCCATGAAAGCCCTGCTCCGGTGGATCGGGTGCGTGCTGCTGGCCTGCGTGGCGCTGCAGGCGTTCTTCATCCTGCGCATCGCGGCGATGGCGGTGGTCGATCCGCAGTCCACGAGCTTCCAGCGATCGGAAGCCTGGGCGCAGATCGCCGGCGGCGGGCTGCGCTGGCGGCAGGAATGGGTGCCCTATGCGCGCATCGCGGACACCCTCAAGCGCGCCGTGATCGCCTCCGAGGACGACGGCTTCGCCAGCCACGACGGAGTGGACTGGAACGCGATCGAGAAGGCCTGGGAGCGCAATGCCCGCGCCGAGGCGCAGACCGCCCGGCTGCAGGAAGCCCAGCCCGGGCGCAACGTGCGTGCCGCGCGCATCCGGGGCGGCTCGACGATCACGCAGCAGCTCGCGAAGAACCTGCTGCTGTCGGGCGAGCGCACGCTGCTGCGCAAGGGCCAGGAATTCGTGCTCACGCTGGCGCTGGAACAACTGCTCTCCAAGCAACGCATCCTGGAGATCTACCTCAACAGCGTCGAGTGGGGCGAAGGCGTCTTCGGCGCCGAGGCCGCGGCGCAGCGCTATTTCCGCAAGAGCGCATCGCAACTGAGCGCCGCCGAGGCCGCGCGCCTGGCGGTGATGCTGCCCGCGCCCCAGCGGTTCGAGAAGAACCCGGGGTCGGCCTACCTGTCGGGCCGCACGCGCGTCATCCTGGGCCGCATGGGCAGCGCCGAGCTGCCCTGAACGGGCACCGGCCGGGCGGGCGCGGTGCCCGGGCCGCGGTCAGGCGGCCACGGGGTGGGCAGGCGCCAGGCCGGCCATCGCCGCCAGGGACTGCGGCGCGGCCAGCATCCCGGCCGTCTGCGGCGGCATCGCCATGCTGGGCAGTTGCGAAGACACCGAAGCCTCTTCGCCGATGCGCGCGGCGGTGGACTGCACGAGCGAGAGGAAGCGCTTGAGCATGCGGTCGTCCATCTGGCTCGCGAAGGTCGAATACACCAGCGCACCGCGCAGCACGCCGCCGCCGAACACCGGCACCGCAAAGGCCGTGCTCTCGGAGTTGTTGCGGGCGTAGCGGATCGCGTAACCCTGGCGGCGCGTCTCGCGCACGATCTTGCGCAAAGCCCACATGTCGGTGATCTTCTGGTGCGGCTCGCCGTGGGTGTTGGCGGCCTCCACGAGGATGCGGCGCTCGGCGCGGGTGCAGTAGGCCAGGTACGCGCGGCCCAGGGCCGAGGGCAGCAGGTCGTAGCGGCGGCCCAGGCTCGACGGCCGGATCGCGTAGGGGCTGTAGGGCATGGTGCAGAACACCACGCGCATCTGGTGCCCGTCGATCACGGCCAGCGAGAGCGGCCACTTGATCTGGCGCGTGGCCGAGATCATCAGCGGCGCGGCCAGTTCGGCCAGCCGCAGCTTCTCGTTCACACCGCTGCTGAGGTTGCCCACGGCCAGCGTGAGCTGGTATTGGCCATAGGCGTGCGGGTCGCTGCGCACGTACTTCTCGTGTTCGAGCGTGCCCAGCAGGCGGTGCAGCGTGGATTTGGCCAGCCCCGTGCGCTGGTGCAGCTCCTGCAGGCTCCAGGTGGAGCGCTCGTTCATCACGCGCAGGATCAGCAGCGCACGTTGTACGGAACGGACTTCGGTACTCATGGTTATTTCTCTCTGTGGGGGGTGGAGGCCGGCGGGACTGGCTCAGGGGAGTCGATGGCGCGCGGGACCCGCGGACACGCGCGCAGCAAGGGCATGGGGTTTCGCATCGCCCGGCAGGGCCCAGCGGTTCGGAAAGGATGGTGCATGCATGGTTCGGCTCCCCGGAAAGACGGCTCCAGCGGAAATACGGCGCTCAGGCCGTCTCGGATTCGATCGCGTCGGCCATGACCTGCCGCGCCGCATGGCGCAACAGGGCCTGGTCGGACCCGACCACGAAGAAGGACACGCCCTGCACGGCCAGAAGGGGCACGGCGCGCACATCGGGCACGAAGCAGCCGACGGCCCGGCCGGCCGCCCGGCCGGCGGCGCTCACGGCCGCCACCGCCTGGGTCACGCGCGGGTCGTCCAGGCCCCGCGCGCCCAAGGAGACGGCCAGGTCGGCCGGGCCCACGAAGAGGCAGTCCACGCCCGGCACCGCGGCGATGGCGGCGGCCTCGGCCACGGCCTGGGCGCTCTCGATCTGCACGATGACGGTGGTGTGCGCGTCGCTCGCGCGCAGGTGCTCGGCCATGCCTCGGGTGCCATAGCCGCCCGCCCGGGAGGAGTTGGAGAACCCGCGGCTGCCGCCCTGCCCGTAGCGCGCCGCGCGCACCACCTCGGAGGCGATGCGTGCGTCGTCCACGTGCGGCACCATCACGCCCGCCGCACCGAGGTCCAGCGCCTGCTGGATGGCTGCCGCCCGCGGGTACGGCACGCGCACGAGCACGGGCAGGCTGCAGGCGTGCGCCGCGAGCAGGCTGCGGTCGAGGCTCTCCGGCCCGAAGGGCGCGTGCTCGGCATCGAGCACGAGCGTGTCCAGCCCCGTGGCCGCCAGCACTTCCACGGTCTGGTGCGAGGTGGTCTTGACGAAGGTCGCGAGGAGCCGGTCGCGTGCCAGGATGCGCTGGCGCAGCCGGGCGGCCGGTGCGGTATCGGCCTGCAGGGAGTCCAGGGCGGTGTTCATAAGAGGTAGTCCGGCCGTGCGGGCGTGAAGACGTCCAGGTTGAGCACGGGTTCGTCGCCCACCACCACGCCGTAGTGCTGCACGTTGGGCGGGATGAGCAGGAGCCCGCCCGGGCCGAGCCGCACCACCTGGTCGTCCACGTGCACGTCCATCTGGCCCGCCAGGATGTACATCACCTGTTCGTTCGGATGGGAGTGCGGCCGGGGCTCGTGGCCCGGCATGAGCCGGTGCAGCGCCAGCGTGACGTGGTCGCTGCCGAAGGCCTTGCGCTCGATGCCGCGGCGCACGGGCTTCCACTCGAGCGCGCTCCAGTCGACGCTGTGCAGGGTGGCCGTGGCGGCCGGCGGCAGGGTGGCGGGGATGGAGGGTGTCATTCGGGGGCGATCCGCAGGGATTGGATGGTGTGCGACCACAGGTCGTGGTCGGCCTGGAGCACCGCACGCAACTGCAGCGGCGACAACGGGGCCCGCACCATGCCCAGGCCCTTGAGCCGCTCGGCGACTTCGGGCAGGGCGGTGACGCGGTTGATTTCCTGGTTGATCTGCGCGCGGCGGGCCGGGTCGAGCCCGCGCGGCGCGAACACGCCGTACCAGTTGGTCACCTCGAAGCCCTTGAGCGTCTCGGAGGCGCTGGGCACGTCGGGCAGCAGGTCGGTACGGCTTTTCTCGGTCACGGCGATGAGGCGGATCTTGCCGGCCTGCGCATGCGGCAGCAGCAGCGAGGCACCGCCCGCGAACATCTGGCATTCGCCCTGCAGCAACGCCGCCACCGCCGGGCCGCCGCCCTTGTAGGGCACGTGGACGATGTCGAGGTTGGCCGTCTTGGCCAGCAGCGCCAGGGTGAGGTGGTTGTGCGTGCCGATGCCGCCCGAGGCGTAGTTGATCTTGCCGGGGTTGGCGCGGATGTAGGCCAGCAGCTCGGGGAACGTGCGCACCGGCAGGCTGGCGGACACGGCGATCACGTTGATGGCGTAGGCCAGCATGGCGACGGTGTCGAAATCGTTCATCGGATCGAACGCGAGCTGCTTGTAGAGGCTGCCGTTCATCGCGTGCGTGGACATCGCACCGATCTCGAGCGTGTAGCCGTCGGCGGGCGCGCGGGCCACCACGGCCGCGCCCAGGTTGCCGCCGGCGCCGGCGACGTTCTCCACCACCATCGGCTGGCCGCTGGACGCGAAAAGGTGCTTGGAGAGCAGGCGCGCGAGGATGTCGGTCGAGCCGGCCGGAGCGAAGGGCACGATCAAGCGCACCGGCTTGACCGGAAACTCCCCCGCCGCAGCGGAACCCTGCGGGCCCTGGGCGTGCACGGCCCAAGGCAGTGCGGAACCCGCCAGGCAGAAAGCGAGCGCTTTGCGGCGCGACAACACGGTGGTGGATGGCATACGATCGGTCCCTCTTCTGATTAATCTGAAAAAAACGATTCGAAAATCATTTTTAAATTCGCGATTGGGCAAGTCTAGAAGCCATATTCGCCAAATAGGAGGCGGACTTTCCAGATTCCGAACAATGGAACGAAGAGGGCACTTTCCGCAAACAAGCCCCCTGCCGAGGCATGGATTTCGGGGCGCGCCGCGCGCCCGCACATTGCGGCGGCAAGCGGGGTGCGCCCCCGTATCATCCCGGCCCATGTTGTCCAAGTTGATGAGCCTTTTCCTGCTCGGGCTGGTGCGCTTTCTCACCGGCTCGCAGGCCCGGTGGTACGGGTGCCCGCCCAAGGCGGAGCAGCGTATCTATTTCGCCAACCACCAGAGCCATGCCGATCTCGTCATGATCTGGGCGGCGCTGCCGCAGGAGTTGCGCAGCATCACGCGGCCCATCGCCGCCAAGGACTACTGGACCAAGACGCCGTTCCGCCAGTGGATCACCACGGCCGTGTTCAACGCGGTCTATGTGGACCGGGTCGCCGGCCCCCCCGGCCCCCGCCCGGCGGCAGACGCCGCCGGCCCGGGAGAAGCCGCCGCCGCGCCCGTGCCCGTGCCCCCGATGGAGCCGCCTCCCCCCGCCCCTTCCGCGACGGACGCCCCGCGGGTTCCGGCCCAGAGCGTGCTCGAGGGCTTCCAGGGCCTGGGCGGCGTTCCCGCCCCCGCCGCAGCCGTGGACGCGCCCCCGCAGGCGCCACCGCCGGCCCCTGCGCCCAGCCCCGAGGCGCTGCGTGCCGCGCTGCCGCAAGGCGACCCGCTGGAGCCCCTGGTGCGCGCGCTGGAGAGCGGCGATTCGATCGTGATCTTTCCCGAGGGCACGCGCGGCCACGGGGACGAGCCCCAGCCCTTCAAGTCCGGCCTCTACCGGCTCGCGCAGATGTTCCCGCAGGTCGTGCTCGTGCCGGCCTGGATCCAGAACGTGCAGCGCGTCATGCCCAAGGGCGAGGTCGTGCCCGTGCCGATCCTGTGCTCGGTGACCTTCGGCGCACCCATCGAACTCGCGCCCGGCGAAGAGCGCCGGGCTTTCCTCGACCGTGCGCGGCGCGCGGTCATCGCGCTGCGGGAGGTGTGACGTGGAATTCCTGCGCAACCTCACCACCACGCAGCAGATCGGCGCGCTGTTCGTCGCGATGTTCGGGCTGCTGTCGATGGTGACGCTCTACGCGTTCTTCCAGACGCTGCGCGAGGCACGCGGCACCGGCGCCGCGGACCAGGCCGCGCACGAGGCGCACCTGCAGGAATGGCGGCGCTTCTGGAGCCTGCTCAAGACCTCGTGGGTCATGGCCACCGTGTTCTGGGTGGGCTGGGCGCTGGGCGATGCGGTCGCCACGGTGCTCTTCGCCATCGTCGCGTTCCTCGCGCTGCGCGAGTTCATCACGCTCTCGCCCACGCGGCGCGGGGACCACCGCAGCCTGGTGCTGGCCTTCTTCGTGGTGCTGCCGCTGCAGTTCGCCATCGTGGGGCTGCGCAAGTTCGATCTGGTCACGGTGTTCATCCCGGTCTACGTGTTCCTCGCGCTGCCGGTGGCGAGCGCGCTGGCCAACGACCCCGAGCGCTTCCTGGAGCGCAACGCCAAGCTGCAGTGGGGCATCATGGTCTGCGTGTACGGCATGAGCCATGTGCCGGCCCTGCTGCTGCTCGACTTCCCCAACTACGAAGGCAAGGGCGCGTTCCTCGTCTTCTTCCTCGTTGCCGTGGTGCAGACCAGCGTCATCGTGCAGCACCTGCTGGGCCGCCGGTTCCCGCACCGGCCCGTGGCGCCGCAGGTGAGCCAGAGCTTCCAGTGGCTGAGCTGGATCATCGGCGTGGGCGTGGGCGGGCTGGCGGGCGTGGCGCTGTCGTTCATCACGCCCTTCAAGCCGGGCCAGGCGCTCGGCATGGCGCTGCTGGCCTGCCTGGCCGGCAGCCTGGGCCATCTGGTGATGAAGGCGCTCAAGCGCGACCGCGGCGTCACCAGCTGGGGCATGCAGGGCCAGTCCACCACGGGCGCCGGCGGCCTGCTGGACCGTGTGGACGCGCTGTGCTTCGCGGGGCCGGTGTTCTTCCATTCGGTGCGCTGGTATTTCGGACTTTGAGTGTTTTCGCACCCATGCCGCCGGAAACATTCGATAGTTAGCTACAAAAAACATAGCAAATGAGAATCCTGGGCATCGATCCCGGCCTGCAGACCACCGGCTTCGGCGTGGTGGACGTGGACGGGCACCAGCTGAGCTATGTGGCCAGCGGCACCATCCGCACCTCCAGCGTGGCGCTGGGCGACCTGCCCGCGCGCCTGAAGGTGCTCTTCGACGGCATCACCGAGGTGGCCGCGCGCTACCAGCCCGACGTGTCCACGGTCGAGATCGTCTTCGTGAACGTGAATCCGCAGTCCACGCTGCTGCTGGGGCAGGCGCGCGGCGCCTGCGTCACCGCGCTGGTGGCCAGCGACCTGCCGGTGGCCGAATACACCGCGCTGCAGATGAAGAAGGCCGTCGTCGGCCACGGCCGCGCGGCCAAGTCGCAGGTGCAGGAAATGGTGCGCCGCCTGCTGCAGCTGCCCGGCCTGCCCGGCACGGACGCGGCCGACGCGCTGGGCCTGGCCATCACCCACGCCCATGCCGGCGCGGCCATGGCCAGGCTCGGGCAGGCCGGCACGCTCACGCGCCGCCAGCACGCCATGTACAAGGGCGGCAGGAGCTACTGACGCTCCCCGGCCGCCCCGGGCACGCCGGGCCCGGCACGGTGGGGGCTCCCCGGTGGCCCGCCGGCCACACCAAGCCCTGGCTGACGCCAGCGACAGCGCATGTGCCTTCATCGGCAGGCAGCCGGCAGGCCCGGTCTTTTTTCAGCGAAAAACGATCTGCGCGATGACGCCCGAGCCGACCGTGACCAGCAGGTAGTCCGGGCCGTTCTGCACCCAGTGGTAGCCGCGCGGCGGCGGCGCGAGCTGGTGCACGCGCCAGTCCTGCACCACATAGTGGCGCGAACGGTACATCGGCGGTACGTGACCGCCCTGGTACCAATCGTGGTGCGGCCCGGCGCCGCGCCGGCCGTGGGCGCGCGCGTGCGGCGGAGGACCGGGGTGGTGGCGTGGCCCGGCATGGGGTGCGTAATAGCCCGGTGGCGGCGCGTGGCGGGGGCCGGCGTGCGGACCGTGGTGGCCGTGGCCAGGGCGCTCCCGATCGCCGTGCCGGCCGTCCCGGTGCGAAGGGCCGTGCCCGCGCTCGCGTTCACGCTCGCGGCCCGGTACGCCGTCGTAGGGTTGCGCCTGCGCGGACAGGAAAGCGGTGCCCAAGGCCAGTGCGAGGCCGGCGGCGCGCAGGGCGCGCGGCACGCCCCCGCGCGGCGGCTGGGCAGGAAAGGATTCGGTACGTGGCATGGCTCGGCCTCCGGCAAAAGCCGCAGGGTATCACCCGCCGGCCGCCCGTCTTTCCGGCCGGCCCCGCAGCCACGCGCCCCGGTTCAGACCGCCGGTTCGTGGCGCACGAGACCCGCCACTGCGCCCGGTGCGCGGGGCGGCACCGCGAGCGCGATCGCCGCCGCGTTGCCGTCGTCGAGGTGGAAGCGGCTCACCGCGCCGATGAGCTGGACCGCCTGCTCGCGCAGCGATTCCGATGCGGCCGTGGACTCTTCGACCAGCGCGGCGTTCTGCTGCGTCATCTGGTCGAGCTGGCTCACCGACTGGCTGATCTGGCCGATGTTGTCGCTCTGCTCGGCCGAGGACGCCGTGATCTCGGAAATCATCTCCGACACGCGGCGCACGCTGTCCACGATCTCGGTCATCGTGCTGCCGGCCTGGGTGACGAGGCGGGAGCCGTCTTCCACGCGCTCGACCGAAGACCCGATGAGTTCCTTGATCTCCTTGGCCGCAGAGGCCGAGCGCTGGGCGAGGCTGCGCACCTCGGCCGCCACCACCGCGAAGCCCCGGCCCTGCTCGCCCGCGCGCGCGGCCTCCACGGCGGCGTTGAGCGCCAGGATGTTGGTCTGGAAGGCGATGGAATCGATCACGCCGGTGATGTCGGCGATCTTGCGCGAGCTTTGGGTGATCTGGCCCATCGTGTCCACCACCTGCGAGACCACGCTGCCGCCGCGCGCCGCCACCTGGGCCGCCGTCGAGGCGAACTCGCTGGCCTGCCGCGCCGACTGCGTGCTCTGCTGCACGGTGCTGGTGAGCATCTCCATCGACGAGGCCGTCTCCTCGAGGTTGGCGGCGGTCTGCTCGGTGCGCTGGCTCAGGTCGTGGTTGCCCGACGCGATCTCGGTGCTGGCCGTGGAAATGCTGCCCGAGGCCTCCTGCACTTGCCGCACGAGACCGCGCAGCGCATCCTGCATGCGGCCCATGGACATGACGAGCTGGCCGACCTCGTCCATCTGCGCGGGGCGGACCTCGTGGGACAGGTCGCCGCCGGCGATGCGCTCGGCCAGCGCCTGGGCCTGGGCCAGCGAACGCGTGATCGAGCGCACGCTGAAGAAGGTGAGCGGAATCAGCACCGCCAGGCCCAGCAGGAGCGCGATGCCGATCACGGCCGACATCGTGGCCGTGCGGGCTTCCACGCCCTGCCGCGCCTCTTCCATCTGCTGGCGCGCGCTCTGCGCCAGGCTCGCCAGGATCTGGTCGGTCGCCTCCATGTGCTGGCGGAACCGGTCGGCGTAGGCCGCCCCGCCGGCGCCGTCGAGCTGCGCGCGCTCGATCTGCTCGAAGATCGGCGAGATGCCGGCCTGGTACTGCTGGATCTCGGCCAGGGCCTTGTCGATGGCTCCCACGAAGTCGGCATCGCCGGCCTGCACCTGCCGCACGTCGGTGAGGCTCTTGCGCAGCGCGGCGAGGGTCTTGCCCCAGGTCTCGCGCTGGGAGGCGACTTCGACCGAGTTGTTGAAATTGAGAATGATGTCCTTCTCGGTGCGGCGCAGCGTGCCCAGCGTCGTGCGGAGGTCGGCCATGTCGGTCAGCGTCTGCACGCGCTGCGAAAAGAGCACCTGCAGCGTGTCGCGGGTGCGGTCGAGGGCTGAATAGCCCAGGCCCCCGATGACGACGAGCAGCACCAGGGAAAAGATCGTGCCGAAGTACAGGCGCGTACGGATCGACAGGCGTCCCAGAGCGTTCATGGCTTCCTCTACAAAACGTTACACGGAGCGCAAGCAATAAACGCGCCCACCCCAAAAGCCACCTCGTGGGTTGCCGGGCCGCCCACTATAGGGCGGCGGCCCGCAGCCACTTGCAGGGTAACCACGACTGGCGAAGTCACGGTTGTCATGCCCGCAGGAGATCCAGGATAAACAAATTGTCACAAGAGCGGTGCACAGTCGCACTGATCGCGGGCAAAGCCTGCGCTACCAGCCGCCCGCCGCGGACACCACCGTGACTTTCTTCATTTCTTCCATAGACAACTTCGGCCCTCGCACGGCACCCGATAGCGCGCCGCATCCCGCCGCCCCACCCGCGGTGGGTGGCGCCGGAACGGCCCCATCCACCCGCCTGGGAACGCTGGGCCGCAGGCTGCTCGGCGCCTTCCTGGCGGTGCTGGCGCTCAATGGCATCGGCTCGGCCATCGGCGTGGTGGCGCTGCAACGGATCGGCCATTCGGCGTCCGAAATGGTGGACCGCCGCGTCGCCACCGAACGCCTGGTGGCCGATGCGCACCGGCTGCAGGCCATGAACGCCGAGCGCTACAAGGCCGTCGCCCTCAGCTCCGAGCCGGAAGTGGGCGAGATCCTCGGCGCCGACATCGCACGCACGCAGCAGCAATACGACGCGTTGCTGGCGCAGTTGGCCGAGCGTCTGCAGGGCACCGAGGACGCGCAGCGCGTGGCGGCGGTGCGCACCGCCGGGGCGGATTTCCGCAAAGCCTGCGAGGCCCTCATCGCCGCACGCGACTCCGGGCTGACGGAGCGCATCCGCAAGGTGTATGGCGAACAATTCGTGCCGGCGGCGGCGCGGCTGCTCTCGGCGCTCGGCGGGCTGTCGCAGTCGCAGCGCCAGGCCATCGACGCCGGCGCCTCGGAGGTGGCCGCCCTGGGCGCCACCGGGCGCTGGGCGCTGCTGGCCTTCGGCGCGCTGTCGCTCGTCCTGGGCACGCTGCTGGCCCTGTGGCTCGTGCGCCGCATCACCCGCCCCATCGCCCTGGCCAGCGCCACCGCGGACCGCGTGGCCGGGCTGGACCTGCGCCAGGAGATCCAGGGCCACGGCCGCGACGAGACGGGCCGCATGCTGGCATCGCTCGCCGTGATGCAGACGGCACTGCGCAACCTCGTGCGCCGCGTGCAGGCCCTGGGCCAGACGATCAACGTGGCCTCCTCGGAAATCGCCGGCGGCAATGCGGACCTGTCCAGCCGCACGGAAGAGACGGCCGCGCGCCTGCAGGAGACGGCGGCGTCGCTGGAGCACGTCACGCGCCGCGTGTCCGACGCGGCGGATTCCGCGCAGCGCACCGAACGGCTCGCCTCGGAGGCCGCCCAGGTGGCGCGCGAAGGCAACGGCGTCGTCGGCCAGGTGGCGCAGACCATGCAGCAGATCGCGGCCAGTTCGCGCCGCATCGCCGACATCACCGGCGTGATCGACACCATCGCCTTCCAGACCAACATCCTGGCGCTCAACGCGGCCGTCGAATCGGCGCGCGCAGGCGAGCAGGGCCGGGGCTTCGCCGTGGTGGCCGCCGAGGTGCGCAGCCTCGCCAACCGCTCCGCCGAAGCGGCCCGGGAAATCAAGCACCTCACCACGGCTTCGGTGCAGCAGGTGGAGGCGGGCGCCGGGCTGGCCGAGCGGGCGGGCCAGACCATGCACCGCGTGGTGGCCACCATCGAGGACACGGCCCGCACGATGGGCGAGATCCGCAGCCATGCGCAGTCGCAGAACGAGGACATCGCCGCGATCCATGCCGCCATGACGCGGCTGGACGAGATGACCCAGCAAAACGCCGCGCTGGTGGAGGAATCGGCCGCCGCAGCCGAAAGCCTGCGCGGGCAGACCCACGATCTCGCGAGCCTCGTGGACCGGTTCGTGCTGCCGCCGGTGCAGCAGCAGCGCCCCGGCGCGGCAGCCCCGGCCATCGCGGCGCCCACCCTGCCCGTTCCGCAGCCGCGGTTGCAGCCGCAGCGCCTGGCCGCCACCGGCTGAACGCTGGCGGCCGGGCGGCGGCGGGTCAGACCGGCTGGATCGGCACGTAGAGTTCGCCGCCGCCGGTACGGAACTCCTTCGACTTCTCCTGCAGGCCCTTGGCCGCGAATTCACGCACTTCCTGCGTGATCTTCATGGAGCAGAACTTGGGGCCGCACATCGAGCAGAAGTGCGCCACCTTGGCGGAATCCTTGGGCAGCGTTTCGTCGTGGTATTCCTGCGCGGTCTCGGGGTCCAGGCCCAGGTTGAACTGGTCCTGCCAACGGAAATCGAAACGCGCCTGCGAGAGCGCATCGTCGCGTGCCCGGGCCCCCGGATGGCCCTTGGCGACATCGGCCGCATGGGCCGCGATCTTGTAGGCGATGATGCCCTGCTTCACATCGTCGCGGTCGGGCAGGCCCAGGTGCTCCTTGGGCGTCACATAGCACAGCATGGCCGTGCCCATCCAGCCGATCATGGCGGCGCCGATGGCGCTGGCGATGTGGTCGTAGCCCGGCGCGATGTCGATGGTCAGCGGCCCCAGCGTGTAGAACGGCGCTTCGTGGCAGTGCTTGAGCTGCTCGGTCATGTTGGCCTGGATCATGTGCATGGGCACGTGGCCGGGGCCTTCGATCATGGTCTGCACGTCGTGCTTCCAGGCGATCTGCGTGAGTTCGCCCAGCGTCTGCAGCTCGGCGAACTGCGCCTCGTCGTTGGCATCCGAGCCGCTGCCGGGGCGCAGGCCGTCGCCCAGGCTGAAGGACACGTCGTAGGCCTTCATGATGTCGCAGATGTCCTCGAAATGCTCGTAGAGGAAGCTCTCGCGGTGGTGCGCCATGCACCACTTCGCCATGATGGAGCCGCCGCGCGAGACGATGCCCGTGCGCCGGTTGGCGGTGAGCGGGATGTAGGGCAGCCGCACGCCGGCATGGATGGTGAAGTAGTCCACGCCCTGCTCGGCCTGCTCGATCAGCGTGTCGCGGAAGATCTCCCAGGTCAGGTCTTCGGCGATGCCGCCCACCTTCTCCAGCGCCTGGTAGATCGGCACGGTGCCGATGGGCACCGGCGAATTGCGGATGATCCAGTCGCGCGTGGTGTGGATCGCCTTGCCGGTGGAGAGGTCCATCACGTTGTCGGCGCCCCAGCGGATCGCCCAGACGAGCTTCTCGACCTCTTCCTCGATGCTGGAGGTCACGGCCGAATTGCCGATGTTGGCGTTGATCTTCACCTTGAAGTTGCGCCCGATCGCCATGGGCTCGACCTCGGGGTGGTTGATGTTGGCGGGGATGATGGCGCGGCCGCGGGCCACCTCGTCCCGCACGAACTCGGGCGTGATGATCTTCGGAATGCTCGCGCCCATCGGATTGCCGGCCAGGCGCTGCTCGCGCGCGGCGTCCTGCTGGTACTGCTCCATCCACTCGCGGCGGCCGTTCTCGCGCAGCGCGACGTATTCCATCTCGGGCGTGACGATGCCCTGGCGGGCGTAGTGCATCTGGCTCACGTTGCGGCCAGCCTTCGCGCGCAGCGGCTTGCGCTGCAGCGCGGCGGCCTCGGCCCGCAGTTGCGCCAGCCGTGCCGCGTCTTCGCTCTTCTGGCCGTCGTCCAGCGCCACGGGCGGGCGGCCCTCGTAGGTTTCGGTGTCGTTGCGGTCGGCAATCCAGGCGCCGCGCACGCTGGCCAGGCCCTGGCGCACGTCGATCGCCGCGGCAGGGTCGGTGTAGGGACCGGAGGTGTCGTACACGCTCACCTGCTCGCCGTTGGTGAGCGCGATGTCGCGCACGGGCACGCGCAGATCGTCCCGGCTGCCGGCCAAGTAGCTCTTGGCCGATGCGGGAAAGGGGGCGCGCGTGAGCGCGAGGAGGTGGGCGAACTTGTCGGGGGCGTTCATGGGGTGCACTCCAGGGTGGGTTTGGAATGCTCCGCCATCGGCCGCGTGCGGCCGCGCGCCGGACGGACCGGCGGCGCGGGAACGCACACTGACTGCAGCTCTTCTTACGCTGGTACTAACCAGATCAAGTTCGCGGTTCCGGCGGTCAGGTCCGCCGTCTCAGCACGCCACTACGTGCACCCCGGAGCAGCGCGAGTATAGGAGCGATGCCCGGCGGTGTCACCACCGCGCCGGCGCGGGTTCAGAGGAAGCGTTCGAGTGCCAGCACGGCGAAGAAGGCGAACGCAGAAATGACCGTCCACTTGACGATGGCGACGCCGAATCGCTTGTAGCGCGCCTGCCCCGTGGCCATGTAGAGCACGAACGACACGCCGGCGGTCAGCAGCAGCAGAAGGAAGACCCAGCGGAAGAGCAGCATGGCCGCTCACCACGCCTGCGCGGCGGCCGCGAACCCGGCGGGCGCCTGCCGCTCGCTCTCGAACGTGGCGATCTCCCAGGCATCCTCGTCCGCCAGCAGCGCACGCAGCAACTGGTTGTTCATCGCGTGGCCGGAGCGGAAGGCGCTGTAGGCCGCCAGCAGCGGCTTGCCGACGATGTAGAGGTCGCCGATGGCGTCGAGGATCTTGTGCTTGACGAACTCGTCGTCGTAGCGCAGCCCGTCGGCATTGAGCACCTTGTAGTCGTCCATGACGATGGCGTTGTCGAGCCCTCCGCCCAGCGCCAGGCCGCTCGCGCGCATCATCTCCACGTCCTTGGTGAAGCCGAAGGTGCGGGCGCGCGCGATGTCGCGCGTGTAGCTGCCCGATCCCAGATCGAACTCCACGCTCTGCCCTGTGGAGTCCACGGCCGGGTGCGCGAAGTCGATCTCGAACCGCAACTTGTAGCCATGGTAGGGATCGAGCCGCGCCCACTTGAGCTGGTGCCCTTCGCCCTCGCGCACTTCCACGGGCCGCGTCACGCGGATGAATTTCTTGGGTGCGTTCTGCAGCGTCACGCCCGCGCTCTGCAGCAGGAACACGAACGAGGCCGAGGACCCATCGAGGATGGGAACCTCCTCGGCCGTGATATCGATGTAGAGGTTGTCCAGGCCCAGCCCGGCGCAGGCGGACATGAGGTGCTCGACCGTGTGCACCTTGGCCCCCCCCACGCCGATGGTGGAAGCCATGCGCGTATCGACCACGGATTCGGCCCGGATGGGAATGTCCACGGGCTCGGGCAGATCGATGCGGCGAAAGACGATGCCCGTGTCCGGAGCGGCCGGACGCAACGTGAGTTCGACCCGCTGGCCGCTGTGCAGGCCCACGCCGACGGCGCGGGTGAGGGTCTTGATCGTGCGTTGCTGGAGCATCCCGCGATTTTAGGTGGCGGCTCCCTTCCCTGCTCGTATCCAAGGCTATGGCGCGCATAGCCCGAACGTCACATCGGAAACAAAAAACCGCCCCGCTCCGTGCAGGAGCGGGGCGGTCGGAGGCTGCATTCAAGAACACCAAGTGCCATGCACACGACATTGCGGAGCGGGGGGATGTTCACCGCTACCGCCACCGTCCAGACAGCACGCGACGGAACCCTGCTTCTGAGCACAACGCCAGAAAGCAAACGGCCTCCCTCGTCGGGAGGCCGCGGAGCAGGCCATACCAGCAGACGCCGTGGAACCGGCTTCGCCGGGCCACCGGCGGCGTCCCCCTTGGGGGAAGGCGCCGAAGGCGGCTCAGGGGGGAGCCAATCAATCCGCCTGCTTACGCAGGAACGCCGGGATCTCCAGATCGTCCATGCCGCCGGAAGACAGCGCATCGACGCGCGCGGCCGCCTGCGTGCGGTTGGTGCGCCAGACGCTGGGGACCGACATGCTGCCGTAGTCGGCCTGCGTGGTGGCGCCGCCCACCAGACCGCCGGCCATGCCCACACCGGCACCCGCGATGGGCATCTGGTAGGCGAGGTTGTCGGTGCCGGTGCGCAGGCCGCCCTGCACCACCGAGATGGGCTGGCGGCGCGCGTTGGCGCGCGAGAGACCCGTGGCCACCACGGTCACGCGGATGTCTTCGCCCAGGCTGTCGTCATAGGCAGCGCCGTAGATCACGTGCGCATCGGGCGATGCGTAGGCGTTGATGGTGCTCATCGCCAGGCGCGACTCGGACAGCTTCAGGCTGCCCTTGGCCGCCGTCACCAGCACCAGCACGCCCTTGGCGCCGGACAGGTCGATGCCTTCCAGCAGCGGGCAGGCCACGGCCTGCTCGGCGGCGATGCGCGCGCGGTCCGGGCCGCTGGCGGTGGCCGTGCCCATCATCGCCTTGCCGGGCTCGCCCATCACGGTGCGGACGTCTTCGAAGTCGACGTTCACATGGCCGTATTCATTGATGATCTCGGCAATGCCGCCCACGGCGTTCTTGAGCACGTCGTTGGCATGCGCGAAGGCCTCGTCCTGGGAGATGTCGTCGCCCAGCACTTCCAGCAGCTTCTCGTTGAGCACGACGATGAGCGAATCGACATTCGCTTCGAGTTCGGCCAGGCCGTTGTCGGCGTTCTGCATGCGGCGGCCGCCTTCCCAATCGAAGGGCTTGGTCACCACGCCCACCGTGAGGATGCCCATTTCCTTGGCCACGCGCGCGATCACGGGTGCGGCGCCCGTGCCCGTGCCGCCGCCCATGCCGGCCGTGATGAAAAGCATGTGCGCGCCCTGGATGGCCTGGCGGATGTCTTCCTGCGCGGCTTCCGCGGCCTCGCGGGCCTTCTCGGGCTTGCTGCCGGCGCCCAGTCCGCTGTGGCCCAACTGGATGACGCGGTGCGCGGTGCTGCGGGTGAGCGCCTGCGCGTCGGTGTTGGCGCAGACGAACTCCACGCCCTGCACGTGGCGCGAGATCATGTGCTCGACGGCATTGCCGCCGCCGCCGCCGACACCGATCACCTTGATCTGAGTGCCCTGGTTGAATTCTTCGGCTTCGATCATTTCGATGGTCATGCTGGTGCTCCTAGTCCTGGTCTTTCACGTGAGATGTGCGATTGGCCGATTCGGCCGGTCGGGGATTCAAAAAAAACGGTGCTGCGGCGGAGGAAGGCGGGCCGGTGCTCCGCCATCGTTGGCGGCAGAAAGCCAGGGGACTTCCGCGGGCAAGCCGGTGCAGATGGGCATACATCTCAGAAGTTCCCGATGATGAAATCTTTGAAGCGGCCGAATGCGGTTTTCACCGAGCCGCTCTTCTGCGCCACCTTGAACCCCCGAAGACGGGCCTGCCGCGCTTCTTCGAGCAAACCCATGACAGTAGCAGCACGCGGCTGGGCCACCATGTCAGACAAAGCGCTGGAATACTTCGGAATGCCGCGCCGCACGGGCTTCAGGAAGATGTCCTCGCCCAGTTCGACCATGCCCGGCATGATGGCGCTACCCCCCGTCAGGACGATGCCCGACGAAAGCACTTCCTCGTAGCCCGATTCGCGGATCACCTGCTGCACGAGCGAGAAGATCTCCTCCACGCGCGGCTCGATCACGCCGGCCAGCGCCTGCTTGGACAGCATGCGCGGGCTGCGGTCGCCCAGGCCCGGCACCTCCACCTGGGCCTCGGGATCGGCGAGCAGCTGCTTCGCGTAGCCGCTCTCGACCTTGATGTCCTCCGCATCCTTGGTGGGCGTGCGCAACGCCATGGCGATGTCGCTCGTGATGAGATCGCCCGCGATCGGGATGACGGCCGTGTGCCGGATGGCGCCGCCCGTGAAGATCGCGACGTCGGTCGTGCCCGCACCCACGTCCACCACGGCCACGCCGAGTTCGCGTTCGTCGTCGGTCAGCACGGCCTGGCTGGAGGCGAGCGGATTGAGCATCAGCTGCTCCACTTCCAGGCCGCAGCGGCGCACGCACTTGATGATGTTCTCGGCCGCGCTCTGCGCGCCGGTCACGATGTGGATCTTGGCCTCCAGGCGGATGCCGCTCATGCCGATGGGCTCTTTCACGTCCTGCCCGTCGATCACGAATTCCTGCGGCTCCACGAGCAGCAGGCGCTGGTCGCTGGAGATGTTGATGGCCTTGGCGGTCTCGACCACGCGCGCCACGTCGGCGGGGGTGACCTCCTTGTCCTTCACGGCCACCATGCCGCTCGAATTGAGGCCGCGGATGTGGCTGCCCGTGATGCCCGTGTAGACGCGCTGGATCTTGCAGTCGGCCATCAGCTCGGCCTCTTTCAAGGCCTGCTGGATGCTCTGCACCGTGGCGTCGATGTTGACCACCACGCCGCGCTTCAGGCCGTTGCTCGGCGCCACGCCCAGGCCCGCGAGCTTCAGCTCGCCGCCCGGCAGCACCTCGGCCACGACGGCCATCACCTTGGCCGTCCCGATGTCCAGCCCCACCACCACGTCTTTGTATTCTCGTGCCATATCTTGTGTGTCCTGACTTGGGTCAGCGATTCCTCGGGGGCTCCCGCCGCGCGCCCGGGTTTGTGTTCCGTTGGGCTGCCCGCGCCCGTGCCGGTGCGGCACGGGGCGCATCGCCATCCACCGTGGTCACGCCGCGCAAGCGCATGGCGTAACCGTCCGGATGGCGCAGATCGGCCGATTCCAGGGCATCGGGCCTGCGCCCGTACTGGCCCGCCACGCGCGCCACCGTGCGCACGAAGCGCCGGGTGCGTGCTTCCACTTCGTCGGGCGTTCCGCCCCCCAGTTCGATCGCGGCGCCGCTCGCCAGCGAAGCGCGCCAGCTGCCGCGCTTCGAAAGCTCCAGCACGGCCAGCCGCGCGCCCAGGGGCTCCACGGCCGGCGCGAGCCGCTGGTACATGCGCATCACTTCGAGCGACTGCCCCTGCGGACCCTGCAGCCGCGGGAGCTCGTCGTCCTCGACATCGTCGGCGCTGGCCTCGAAGACCTCGCCTTCGGTGCTGAGCAATGTCGCGCCCTCTTCCGGGCCCCAGTAGGCAAAGGCGTCGTGCTCCTGCAGCTCCACCCGCAGGCCGTTCGGGAACTCGCGCCGCACCAGGGCCCGGCGGACCCAGGGCACCTGCTCGAATGCCTCGCGCACGGCCTTCAGGTCCATGGTGAAGAAGTTGCCCACGAGGTGCGGGCCCACGTTGGCGCGCAGCGTCACCGCGTTGTTGTGCACCAGCTCGCCCTGCACCACGATGCGCCCGATGGCGAACATCGGGTGGTGGCGCGCCCACGACCCCGCCGCCATGAGCACGGCCGCGGCACAGCCCACGAAGAGGACCGTGGCGGTCCAGTTCATGAGTTTGACGTCGAACGGCGCAGGCAGCGTGGCGGAGGTCATGCGGCTCCCGGGTTCCCGGTGGCGGGCTCGTGGCCCTGGCTGGCATCGAGCGATGCGCCCGCGAGGATGCGCACGCACAGCTCTTCGTAGCTCACGCCCATGGCGCGCGCCGACATCGGCACCAGAGAATGGCCCGTCATGCCCGGCGAGGTGTTGATCTCCAGCAGGAAGGGCTTGCGGTCGCTCGCGCGGACCATGATGTCCGCCCGAGCCCAGCCGCGGCAGCCCAGCGTGCGGTAGGCCTCGACGACGAGGCGCTGGATCTCGCGCTCCTCGGCCTCGGGCAGGCCGCTCGGACAGCGGTACTGGGTCACGTCGGTGAAGTATTTGTTCTGGTAGTCGTAATTGCCCTGCGGCGCCACGATGTGGATGAGCGGCAGCGCGTGCGCGCCCGCACCCTGTCCCATCACGGGACAGGTGGTCTCGTCGCCTTCGATGAACTGCTCGCACAGCACTTCGGGGTCGTAGCGCGATGCGAGGCGGTAGGCCTGCTCGCACTGCCCGGGCGACGTGACTTTGGTGAGCCCGATGGTCGAACCCTCGCGCGCAGGCTTCACGATCATGGGCGCACCCAGTGCCTCCAGTGCCTGTGCGGTTTCCGCCGCGCTCGCGACGAGCCGCCAGTCCGGCGTGGGCAGGCCCTCGAAGCGCCAGATGCGCTTGGTCATGATCTTGTCCATGGCAATCGCGGAAGCCATCACGCCAGGCCCCGTGTAGGGGATGCGCAGCAGCTCCAGCGCGCCCTGCACCGTTCCGTCCTCGCCATGGCGGCCGTGCAGCGCGATGAAGCAGCGTGCATAGCCATGCCGCTTGAGTTCGGACAGATCGGTCTGCGAAGGGTCGAAGGCGTGCGCGTCCACGCCGCGCGCGCGCAGCGCCTGCAGCACGCCGCCGCCGGACATGAGCGACACCTCGCGCTCCGCCGAGTCGCCGCCCATGAGCACAGCCACCTTGCCGAGGGCACGCACGTCGATTTCAAGGTCTTTCGGATTCAATGCCGCCGTCCTTATTGAATAGTTTGCTCTTCTTTTTGTAGCATTTCGAGCACCTTAGCGGGCACGGCCCCGATGGAGCCCGCGCCCATGCAGAGGACCACGTCGCCTCCGCGCGCGTTGTCCGCGATGCGCTGCGGCAGTTCGGCGATGTCGTCGATGAACACCGGCTCGACCTGCCCGGCGACCCGCACGGCGCGCGCGAGCGAGCGGCCGTCCGCCGCCACGATCGGGGCCTCGCCAGCCGCATACACCTCGGTGAGCAGCACCGCATCGGCGCTGCCCATCACCTTCACGAAGTCCTCGAAGCAGTCGCGCGTGCGGCTGTAGCGGTGTGGCTGGAACGCCAGCACCAGGCGCCGGTCCGGAAAGGCACCGCGTGCCGCGGCGATCGTCGCCGTCATCTCGACCGGGTGGTGCCCGTAGTCCTCGATCAGGGTGAACGTGCCTCCGCCCTGCGCGGGCAAATCGCCGTAGCGCTGGAACCGCCGGCCCACGCCCTTGAACTGCGCGAGCGCGCGCAGCAGCGCCTCGTCGGGGATGTTCAGCTCCACCGCCACCGCGATGGCCGACAGCGCGTTGAGCACGTTGTGCTCGCCCGCGAGGTTCAGCACCACGTCGAGGTCGGGCAGCGTGACGCCGTTGCGCCGCTCGACCCGGAAGCGCATGCGGCCCGCATCCGCGCGCACGTCCACCGCCCGCACCTGGGCACCTTCGGCGAAGCCGTAGCTGGTGACAGGGCAGGTGACGTCGGGCAGGATCTCGCGGATCGCCGGGTTGTCGGTGCAGAGGATCGCCGTGCCGTAGAACGGCATCCGGTGCAGGAAATCCACGAAGGCCGACTTCAGGCGGTTGAAGTCGTGGCCATAGGTTTCCATGTGGTCGGCGTCGATGTTCGTCACCACCGCCATCACCGGCAGCAGGTTGAGGAACGAGGCATCGGACTCGTCGGCCTCCACCACGATGTAGTCGCCCTCGCCCAGCTTGGCGTTGGCGCCGGCGCTGTTGAGCCGCCCGCCGATCACGAACGTCGGGTCCAGCCCCGCTTCGGCGAGCACGCTGGTCACCAGGCTCGTGGTGGTCGTCTTGCCGTGCGTGCCGGCGATGGCGATGCCGCGCTTGAGCCGCATGAGTTCGGCCAGCATGAGCGCGCGCGGCACCACCGGGATCTTGCGTTCGCGTGCGGCCAGCACTTCGGGGTTGTCGGCCTGCACGGCGGTGGAGGTGACCACCGCATCGGCGCCTTCGATGTTCGAGGCCGCATGGCCGACGTGCGTGGCGATGCCCAGGGCCGCGAGGCGGCGCAGCGTGGCGCTGTCGGAGAGGTCCGAGCCCGATATCTCGTAGCCCAGGTTGAACAGCACCTCGGCGATGCCGCACATGCCGGCGCCTCCGAGGCCCACGAAATGGATATGGCGGATGGCGTGCTTCATGCGGCCAGTTCCTCGCACGCGTTGGCCACTTCGCGGGTGGCGTGGATCTTCTGCATCGTCTTGGCTTTCAGGGCGCGCTCCAGCAACGCCGGGCGCTCGGTATCTTGTAGCAGCCGGGCCAGTCCGTCGGCGGACAGGTCGCGCTGCTGCACGAGCCATCCCCCCCCGGCATCGGCCAGGAAACGGGCGTTGGCCGTCTGGTGGTCGTCCACCGCATGCGGGAAAGGCACGAAGACGGCCGCCGCGCCCACGGCGGCGATTTCGGTCACCGTGCTCGCACCCGCGCGGCAGACGATGAGGTCGGCTTCGGCGAATGCGGTGGCGGTGTCATCGATGAAAGGGGTCAGCGTGGCGTCCACGCCGGCAGCGGCGTAGTTCGCACGCAGCGCGTCGATCTGCGTGGTGCCGCTCTGGTGCACCACCACTGGGCGGCGTTCCGCGGGAATCAGCGCGAGCGCCTGCGGCACGATGTCGTTGAGCGCCTTCGCGCCCAGGCTGCCCCCCACCACCAGCAGGCGCAACGGCCCGCTGCGGCCCGCAAAGCGCGCCTCGGGCGCAGGCTGCCGCGTGAAAGGCGCCCGCAGCGGATTGCCGACCCAGGCGCCCTGCTTCAACGCCTGCGGGAACGCGGTGAACACCCGGTCGGCCACTCCGGCCAGCACCTTGTTCACCAGGCCCGCGACGGAGTTCTGCTCGTGCACCACGAGCGGCTTGCCGCACAGAACGGCCATCATCCCGCCTGGGAAAGTGACGTACCCGCCGAGGCCCACGACCACGTCGGGCTTCACGCGGCGCACCACGGCCAGCGCCTGCCAGAAGGCGCGCAGCAACCGCAGCGGCAGCAGCGCCAGGGTGGCGAGGCCCTTGCCGCGCACACCCGAGAAATCGATGG
Organism: Paracidovorax konjaci; assembly: GCF_900112675.1. GTDB lineage: Bacteria > Pseudomonadota > Gammaproteobacteria > Burkholderiales > Burkholderiaceae_C > Paracidovorax > Paracidovorax konjaci. The sequence continues at coordinate 153,853 of NZ_FOMQ01000007.1, forward strand.
GCTCGAACGCAAACCCCTGGGGCGGCACGATGCGCGACTCCATGCTGCCCGGCGTGCCCAGCCAGTGCACACGCCAGCCGCGCGCGCGCAGCTCCTCGGCCACGGCCAGGCCCGGGAAGATATGGCCTCCGGTGCCACCGGCCATCACGAGGGCGGTCTTGGGGGTGCTCATACGCGGCCTCCGCGCATGAGGTGCTTGTTTTCATAATCCACCCGCAGGACCACCGCGATGGCCACGAGGTTCATGAGGATGGCCGAGCCGCCGAAGCTCATGAGCGGCAGCGTCAGGCCCTTGGTGGGCAGCGCGCCCAGGTTCACGCCCATGTTGATGAAGGCCTGGAAGCCCATCCAGATCGCGACACCCTGCGCGACGAGTCCGGCGAACACGCGGTCGAGCGCGATGGCCTGGCGGCCGATGTGCATGATGCGGCGCGTCATCCAGAAGAAGAGCGCGATCAGCACGAGCACGCCGGCGAGGCCGAACTCCTCGCCGATCACCGCGAGCAAAAAGTCGGTGTGCGCCTCGGGCAGCCAGTGCAGCTTTTCCACGCTGCCGCCCAGGCCCACGCCGAAGATCTCGCCGCGCCCGATGGCGATCAGCGAATGCGAGAGCTGGTAGCCCTTGCCGAGCGCGTGGGCTTCGCTGAACGGATCGAGGTAGGCGAAGATCCGCTCGCGCCGCCAGGGGCTTCCCATCACCATGATGGCGAAGGCCAGCACGAGCACGGCGGCAATCAGGAAGAACATCCGCGCATTCACGCCGCCGAGGAACAGGATGCCCATGGCGATGATGGCGATCACCATGAAGGCGCCCATGTCGGGCTCGGCCAGCAGCAGCACGCCCACCACCGCCACCGCCACGCCCATGGGCAGCACGGCGCGGAAGAAGCGCTCTTTCACGTCCATCTTGCGCACCATGTAGTCGGCCGCATAGATGAGCACGGCGAACTTGGCCAGCTCGGACGGCTGGAAGTTCATGACCCCCAGCGACAGCCAGCGGCGGGCGCCATTGACCACCGTGCCCACGTGCGGCACAAGCACCGCCACCAGCAAGACGATGGAAAGCAGGAAAAGCCACGGCGCCACGCGCTCCCAGGCGGACATGGGCACCTGGAAGGCAAGCAGCGCCGCCACGAATCCCAGCACCAGGGCAATGATGTGCCGCATGAGGAAGTGGGTGGGCGCGATCTTCCCGAAGCGCGGGTTGTCCGGCATGGCGATGGAGGCCGAATACACCATCACCAGGCCCCAGGCGAGCAATGCCACCACCACCCAGAGCAAAGCCTGGTCGAACCCCAGCACGCGCGCCGGGGTGGTCGTGGTCTGGCGGTATTCCGTCCCGCCCACGCGCACAGGGAGCACGTCGGCCGCGGGCGCGGCACCGCCTCCGAACCAGCCGGTCATGCGCTGCCAGAGCCCTGCCGATGGTGCACCCGCGCTCATGCGAGCCCCCCTTCCAGTGCCTGACCCGCTTCGTCCGCCAGCGCCTGCACGGCCTCGCGGAAGACTTCGGCGCGGTGCTCGTAGTTCTTGAACATGTCGAAGCTCGCGCACGCCGGGGACATGAGCACGGCATCGCCCGCATGGGCCCGCTGCGTGGCCAGGCGCACGGCCTCGGGCAGCGTGGCCGCATCGAGCAGGGGCACGCCCGCGCCCTGCAGGGCGGCGCGGATCTGCGGGCCGTCGCGGCCGATGAGCACGGCGGCGCGTGCGTAGCGGGCCACGGGCATGGCCAGGGGCGTGAAATCCTGCCCCTTGCCGTCGCCGCCCAGAATCGCGACGATGCGCCGGTCCGCGCCCAGGCCGTTCAGGGCCGCCACGGTGGCGCCCACGTTGGTGCCTTTGCTGTCGTCGAAATACTCCACCTCGTTCACGCGGCCCAGGGGCTCCACGCGGTGCGGCTCCCCGCGGTATTCGCGCAGGGCGTAGAGCATGGGCGCGAAGGCGCAGCCCGCGGCGTGGGCCAGTGCCAGCGCGGCCAGTGCATTCACCGCGTTGTGCCGGCCGCGAATGCGCAGCGCATCGGCCGGCATTAGCCGCTGGATATGCAGTTCTTCCTCCGACTGGCTGCGGGAGCGCCGGGCGGTTTCGTCGGATTCCTGGGCGCGCACCAGCCAGGCCATGCCATTGACCACTTCGATCCCGAAGTCGCCCGGACGCCGGGGCATGTCGCCGCCGAAGGTGACGTGGGGGCGCAGCTGGGGCTTTTGCAGTTTCACGCGCACGGGCGGAGGCAGCATGGCCATGACCGCGGCATCCTCGCGGTTGAGCACCATGAGGCCCGAGGCTCCGAAGATGCGGGCCTTCGCGCCGGCGTAGGCATTCAGGTCTCCGTGCCAGTCGAGGTGGTCCTGCGTGATGTTGAGCACCGTGGCTGCCGTCGGCTCGAAACCGTCGGCGCCTTCGAGCTGGAAGCTGGAGAGTTCGAGCACCCATACCTGCGGCAGCGCATCGGCATCGAGGTGGCGGCCCAGCGTATCGAGCAGGGTCGGCCCGATATTGCCGGCGACCGCCACGGAACGGCCGGCGCATTCCACCAGCAAGCCCGTGAGGGATGTCACCGTGGTCTTGCCGTTGGTGCCGGTGACGGCCAGAACGGCCGGGGCATAGCCATGCGAGGACTGCAGTGCGCCCAGGGCCATGGCGAAGAGGCCCAGCTCGCCCCCGGTCGCGATGCCTTCCGCGCTGGCGGCCACGAACACGGGCGCCACCACATCGGGGCTCAGCCCCGGGGAGCGGTAGACCGCGTGCAGCCCCCGGCCCTGGACCAGTGCCGCGTCGAACGCACCGGGCACGAAGCGTACCTGCGGCAGTTCGGCCTGCAGCATGGCGAGCTGCGGAGGCGCCTCGCGCGTGTCGGCCACGGTCACCTCGTTCGCGCCGCAGCGGACGCACCAGCGCGCCATGGCAAGCCCCGACGCGCCCAGCCCCAGCACGAGGATGCGCTGCCCCGCCAGAGGACGAAGCGTATCGGCGGGGCGTTCCAGCGGGGCCGGCTCTTCGGCATCCCTGGGGGCAGCATGTTCCTCGGCCACGGTCGCGGCGGCAACGCCGTCGTCGGCCTCTGCTGCCGCCGGGCCATCGGCCTGCACGTCGGCAAAGATGCGCGCCACGAATTCGGTGGCGGCCTGCGCCGCCGAGATGCGCGGAGCGGTCATGTCGAGTTCAGGCAGGCCCGCGCTGGCAGGCGTGCCGATGGGCGGCTCGCCCGCCTCGTGAAGGTCCGCGGCCTGCGGTTCGCCCTGCGCTCCAACCCCTTCCGAACCGAAGGCACCGGCGTTCGCCTGCGCTTCCGCGCCGTCGTCCCGCGTTGGAACAGGCACAGCCCGCTCTGCAACGGACCGTGCCGGCAAAGCATCCGGCGCCGGTACGGAGACGGCGCCAGGTTCGGGAGGGAGGCGGTCGATCGGGTTCATCGCAGCTTCAGCGTCGTGAGGCCGATCAGGCACAGCAGCATGGTGACGATCCAGAAGCGCACGACCACCTGCGTTTCCTTCCAGCCGCTTTTCTCGAAATGGTGGTGCAGGGGCGCCATCTTGAGCAGGCGCCGGCCTTCGCCGTAGCGGCGCTTGGTGTACTTGAACCAGCTGACCTGCAGCATCACCGAAAGCGCCTCGACCACGAAGATGCCGCCCATGATGGCCAGCACGATTTCCTGGCGCACGATGATGGCGATGGTGCCGAGGGCGCCGCCCAGGGCCAGCGCACCGACGTCGCCCATGAAGACCTGGGCGGGGTGGGTGTTGAACCAGAGGAAGGCGAGGCCCGCGCCCGCCATGGCCGAGCAGAAGATCAGCAGCTCTCCGGCACCGGCGATGTAGGGGAACAGCAGGTACTTGGAATACACCGCGCTGCCCGTCACGTAGGCGAACACGCCCAGCGAAGCGCCCACCATCACCACCGGCATGATGGCGAGGCCATCGAGGCCGTCGGTCAGGTTCACGGCATTGCTCGACCCCACGATCACGAGGTAGGTCAGGATCACGAAGCCGAGCACGCCGAGCGGGTAGCTCACTTCCTTGAAGAACGGCACGAGCAGGCCGGCCTGGGGCGGCAGGTCCATCGAGAAGCCCGACTGGATCCAGGTGATGAAGAGTTCGAACACGCGCGCATTGGAGTTCTCGGAAATGCAGAACACCAGGTACAGCGCGGCCAGCAGTCCGATGACGGACTGCCAGAAATACTTCTCGCGAGAACGCATGCCCTCGGGGTCCTTGCGCACCACCTTGCGCCAGTCGTCCACCCAGCCGATGGCGCCGAAGCCCAGGGTGACGGCCAGCACCACCCAGACGAAGCGGTTGGACAGGTCGAACCACAGCAGCGTGGAAATGGCGATCGCCCCCAGGATGAGCACGCCGCCCATGGTGGGCGTGCCGCTCTTGGAGAGGTGCGATTCCATGGCGTAGCCGCGGATGGGCTGACCGATCTTGAGCGCGGTCAGCATGCGGATCACCTTGGGGCCCGCCACGAGACCGATGAGCAGTGCCGTCATGGCCGCCATCACCGCGCGAAAGGTGAGGTACTGGAACACGCGGAAGAAGCCGAACTCGGGCGAAAGCCCCTGCAGCCACTGGGAAAGCATCAGGAGCATGCGGGGCTCCCTTCGGCGATGGCGCGGGCCGGGCCCGCGGCGCCCTGGCCGCTGTCGTCTTTTCGTGGGTGGCCCTGCGACACCGCATCCGGCGCTTCGAGCGCCTGCACCACCTGTTCCATCTTCATGAACCGCGATCCCTTCACCAGCACGCTGCCCACCCCGGGCACGGCGTCCCGCACCGCCACAAGCAGCGATGCCATGTCATTGAAATGCCGTGCCTCCGGCCCGAAGGCCTGCACGGCGTGAATGCCGAGCGATCCCAGCGCGAACAAACGGTCGATGCCCCGATCGCGCGCCTGTCCGCCGGACTCCGCGTGGAACTGCGGGCCCTGGTCGCCCACTTCGCCCATGTCGCCCATCACCAGCAGGCGCGGGCCCGGCAGCTCGGCCAGTACGTCGATGGCCGCTCGCATGGAGTCGGGGTTGGCGTTGTAGGTGTCGTCCACCGCCGTGAGGCGCCGTGGCGAACCGTCCGGCCCCCGCACCGCAGCGGTGAAGGCGCGCGAGCGCCCCTTCACCGGTTCGAAATCCGCGAGCCCGCGCGCGATGGCGCCGAGCGGCGCGCCGGCAGCCAGCGCGCAGGCCGTGGCAGCCAGCGCGTTGGCCACGTTGTGGCGGCCCGCGATGCGCAGCGTGGCATCGAAACCACCCTGCGGCGTGTCGATGTGTACATGCCAGGCGCCGGACGCCCACTGCGCGCGCGTGCAGCGCACGTCCGCATCCGCTTCGGGGCCCGCACCGAACACTAGGCAGCGGCGCGCGCCTGCCAGGCCGCGCCAGAGCGGCGCATAGGCATCGTCGGCGGGGAACACGGCCACGCCGTCGGCGGGCAACGCGGAGATCACCGCACCGTTTTCCTCGGCCACGGCCTGCACCGTGTGCATGAATTCCAGGTGCTCGCGCTGCGCATTGTTCACCAGTGCAACCGTGGGCTGCGCGATGCCGGCCAGCACGGCGATCTCGCCCGGGTGGTTCATGCCCAACTCGATCACCGCGGCCTCGTGTGCGGCGCGCAGGCGCAGCAGCATGAGCGGCACGCCGATGTCGTTGTTGAAGTTGCCTTGCGTTGCAAATGCGGCGTCGCCTTTCCAGGCCCGCAGCACCGATGCCGTCATCTGCGTGACGGTGGTCTTGCCGTTGCTGCCGGTCACGCCGATCAGCGGAAGGGAGAACCGCTCGCGCCAGCCGGCCGCGAGCGCGCCCAGCGCGGCCAGGGTGTCGGGCACCTCGATGCCGGGCAGCCCCACGGACTCCAGCCGGCCCGGATGGGCGATGGCAGCCGCTGCGCCTGCCGCCTGTGCGCCGGCCAGGAATTCATTCGCATCGAAGCGCTCGCCCCGCAGCGCGACGAACAGATCGCCCGGCTGCAGCGTGCGCGTGTCGGTATGCACCCGGCCCAGCAGCGTGCCGGGTGCGCCCACCAGCCGCGCCTGCGGGATGCGCGCCTGCACCAGGGCATGGGCCTGCTGCAGCGTGAGCATGGCCGAGCCGTTCATGCGGACGCTCCCCGGCCCTGCACCGCGGCGGAAGCCCCGCGCGCGTCCAGCGTGGCGCGTGCATGGGCGGCATCGGAGAACGGCCGGCGTACGCCGGCGATCTCCTGGTAGTCCTCGTGGCCCTTGCCGGCGATGAGCACCACGTCGCGCTCGTCGGCCTCGGCAATGGCCCGGGCGATGGCCACGTCGCGCTCGGGCTCGGCCTGCACCGACGTGCCCGCCACGGTGCCCAGCAGGATCTCGTGCAGGATGGCGGCCGGCTCTTCGTTGCGGGGGTTGTCGCTGGTGACGATCACGGCATCGGCGCGCTGCTGCGCGATGCGTCCCATCAGCGGCCGCTTGGCGCGGTCGCGGTTGCCCCCGCAGCCGAACACGCACCACAGGCGCCCGCCGCGCTGGGTGGCCACGGGCCGCAGCGCCTGCAGCGCCTGATCGAGGGCGTCCGGCGTGTGGGCATAGTCCACGGCCACCAGCGGCTGGCCCGGCAGATGGATGAGTTCCATGCGGCCCGGCACGGGCGCGAGCTGCGCAGAGGCCCAGAGCGCATGCTCCAGCGGCACGCCCAGCGCGCGCAGCGTGGCGATCACGGCGAGCAGGTTGTGGATGTTGTAGTGGCCGATCAGGCGCGTCTGCAGCACGTGTGACTGCACGCCTTCGGCCACCGTGAAGCGCAGGCCACCATCGCCCCACGCGATGTCGCGGGCCTGCAGCCGGGCCGGTCCGATGATGGAGGTGCTCCAGAGGTCGAGCGGGCGCTGGGAAAGCGTGTCGTGCAGTTCCGCGCCGCGCGGATCGTCGATGTTCACGATGGCCGCCTGCAGGCCGGGCCAGTCGAACAGCGCGCTCTTGGCCTGCCAGTACGCCGCCATGCCGGAGTGGTAGTCCAGGTGGTCCTGCGTGAAGTTGGTGAACACCGCCGCCCGTACGCGCATGCCGGCAAGGCGGTGCTCCGCGAGTCCGATGGACGAAGCCTCGATGGCGCAGGCACCCAGTCCGTTCTCGACAAAGCCGGCGAATGCGCTTTGCAGCCGCACGGGATCGGGGGTGGTGAGCCCGGTGCTTTCCAGTTCGGGCGGCACGCCCACGCCCAGGGTGCCGATCAGGCCGCAGCCGCCGCGCGTGACCAGTCCGCTGCCCGCGAGCAGGTTGATCGCGTCGGCCAGCCACCAGGTGGTGCTCGTCTTGCCATTGGTGCCCGTCACCGCGACCACGTCCAGGCGCTGGGTGGGAAGGCCGAACCACTCGGCCGCCAGCAGGCCCGTGACCGCCTTCAGGTCGCGCAGCGCGGCAACGCCATCGGCGCCGAAGCGGAAGGCCTCGACCCCCTCGTGTTCGACGAGGCAGGCCGCCGCACCGCGCGCGAGCGCCTCGCCCACGTGCATGCGCCCGTCCGTGGCCGCACCGGGCCATGCGATGAACACGTCACCGGGCCCGACCTCGCGGCTGTCGGTCTTGAGCGTGCCCTGGACGGCGCGCGCCCGCAACCAGGCCATGGCCTCCTGCACGGAGCCGAGCAGGGGCGGCATCGGAGTTTCGGACGCGACGGCAATTTCGGTCATAGCGACTCCTCGGCGCTGTTGGCGACGATCCGGGGCTTCACGGCCATGTCGGGCGGCACGCCCATCATGCGCAGCGTCTGCTGCACCACCTCGCTGAAAACCGGCGCGGCCACGGCACCGCCGTAGAACACGCCGTTGCTGGGCTCGTCGATCATCACCGCGACGATGATGCGCGGTTTGTCGATGGGCGCGAGTCCGGTGAACCAGGCACGGTACTTCCCGGAGGCATAGCTCTTGCCGATCTGCTTGCGCGCCGTGCCGGACTTTCCTCCCACGGAGTAGCCCACGGTCTGCGCCTGCTGGCCGGTACCGCCGGGGCCTGCGGCCATCTGCAGCATCTTGCGGATCTGCAGGGCCGTGCGCTCGGAGAACACCGGCACGCCCACCGCCGGCTCATGCGTCTTGAGCATGGTGGCGGGAATGATCTTGCCGTTGTTCGCGAAGACGGTATAGGAGCGCGCCATCTGCAGCAGGCTGGCCGAGAGGCCGTAGCCATAGGACATGGTGGCCTGCTCGACCGGCCGCCAGGTCTTGTAGGGGCGCAGCCGGCCGCTCACCACGCCGGGGAAATGGATCTGCGGCTTCTGGCCGAAACCCGCCGCCGAGAAGGTTTCCCACATTTCCCGGGCGGGCATCTGCATGGCGATCTTGGTCGTGCCCACGTTGCTCGACTTCTGGATCACGCCTTCCACCGTGAGCACTCCATGGTTGCTGGTGTCGGAAATGGTGGAGCCCGTCACCGTGACTCGGCCGGGGTTGGTGTCGATGATCGTCTCGGGCTTCACGCGGCCGGACTCCAGCGCGAGCCCGATGGTGAAGGGCTTCATCGTGGAGCCGGGCTCGAACACGTCGGTGATAGCGCGGTTGCGCAGCTGCTCGCCGGTCAGGTTCTGCCGCTTGTCGGGGACATAGCTCGGGTAATTGGCGAGCGCCAGCAGCTCGCCCGTGTGCGCGTCGATCACCACCACGCTGCCGGCCTTGGCCTTGTGCAGCGCGACCTGGTCGCGCAGCTTTTGGTAGGCGAAAAACTGCACCTTGCTGTCGATCGAGAGCTGCATGTCCTTGCCGTCCACGGGCGGCACTTCGGCCCCCACGCCTTCCACGACGCGGCCGAGCCGGTCCTTGATGACGCGGCGCGACCCGGCCTTGCCGGCGAGGTCCTTGTCGAACGCGAGCTCCACGCCTTCCTGCCCGTGGTCCTCGACATTGGTGAAGCCCACCACGTGCGCGGCGGATTCGCCCTCGGGGTACTGGCGCTTGTATTCCTTGCGCTGGTAGATGCCCTTGATGTCGAGCGCGGCGATCTTCTGCCCCAGCTCCCAGTCGAGCTGGCGCTTGATCCAGACGAAGGTCTTGTCTTCGTCTGCCAAGCGCGACTGCAGCGCCGGCAGCGGCATCTCCAGCAGCTTGGCCAGCTCCTGCAGCTTGGCGCGCACTTCCGGCTTGTCCTGCTCCACGTCCTCGGGAATGGCCCAGATGCTCGCGGCCGGCACGCTGGAGGCCAGGATCAGGCCATTGCGGTCCACGATGCGGCCGCGGTTGGCGGGCAGTTCGAGCGTGCGGGCGAAACGCACTTCGCCCTGCCGCTGGAAGAACGCGTTGCCGAACACCTGCACATAGGCCGCGCGCCCCCCCAGGGCCAGGAAGCCCAGCGCCACCATGGCGACGATGAACTTGCTGCGCCACACGGGCGTCTTGCTCGCGAGCAGCGGGCTGGAGGTGTAGAGGACGCTGCGGCTCATCGGCGCGCTCCCGCAGAGGCGGCACTCACGGAGGCGCCCGCCATGGGCGCGGCAGCCGTCACGACGGGCGTGCCGTCGTCGGCCACGTACTGCGTGATCGCAGGCGTGGCCGTGCGCATGTGCAGTCGGTCGCGCGCGAGCTTTTCCACGCGCAGCGGCGTGGCCTGGGCGCGCTTCTCCACCTGCAGGCGCTGGTGTTCCGTTTCCAGCCGGCGGGACTCGGCGATGGCGCGGTCCAGCTCGGTGAAGAGGCGGCGCGACTCGTATTGCGTGTGCACGAGATAGAGCGCGCTGGCCAGCACGGCCAGCAGCAGGACGAGGCTCAGCCGGGTCATGGCAGCAGCCCCGCTGTCGCACGCCGCGCCGCCGGGCCCGCCCGGAAAAAGGCCGCGTTCATGCCGCCACCTCGGTGCGTTCGGCCACGCGCATCACGGCACTGCGCGCACGCGGATTGGCCTCCACTTCGGCGGCGCCGGGCTTGATGCGCTCCAGGGCCCGCAAGCGCATCGGCTGGGGCGCGGCGAACGGCGCTCGGCGGTCGTAGACCTCCTTGGAGTGCTGCGCGATGAATTGCTTGGCGATGCGGTCTTCCAGCGAATGGAAGCTGATGACCACCAGCCGCCCACCCGGGGCGAGCACGCGCAGGCTGGCTTCCAGCGCTACCTGCAGCTCTTCCAGTTCAGCGTTGATGAAAATCCGAAGAGCTTGAAAGGTCCGTGTCGCGGGGTTCTGGCCAGCCTCGCGGGTCTTGACCGCGCCAGCCACGAGCTGGGCCAGCTCGGCGGTGGTGCGGAGCGGGCCGCGTTCCGTGCGCCAAGCAACAATCGCCTTTGCAATGGGGCCAGCAAACCGTTCTTCACCGTATTCACGAATCACCTCCGCAATCTGCCCCACATCGGCCGAGGCCAGCCAGTCGGCCACGCTTTCGCCGCGCGTGGTGTCCATGCGCATGTCGAGGGGGCCGTCGAAACGGAAACTGAAGCCCCGCCCGGGGCTGTCGATCTGCGGCGAACTCACGCCCAGGTCCATCAGGATGCCGGCGGCGCTGGCGGCCGGCAGGTCGGCCACGTGGCGAAAGCCCTCGTGCCGAATGGAAAAGCGCGCATCGGTGATGCGCGCTGCTTCCTGGATGGCCTCGGGGTCCTTGTCGAACGCCACGAGGCGGCCCTGCGGCCCCAGCCTCTCCAATATCCGCCGGGAATGACCGCCCCGGCCGAAGGTCGCATCGACCCAGGTGCCGGCCGGCGACGGGCCGGCGCCCCCCAGCAGGGCGTCGACCGCTTCGTCCAGGAGGACGGTGGTGTGCCGAAGCAGCGATGTGGTGTCTTCCATGGCCTTCAGAAAGAAAAGTCCTTGAAGGCTTCGGGCATCTCGCCCTGCATGGCCTGGGCTTCCTGGGCCTCGTAGGTGGCCTTGTCCCAGAGTTCGAAATGGTGGCCCATGCCCAGCAGCATGGTGTCCTTGGAGATGCCGGCGGCCTGGCGCAGCTCGGGTGCGACGAGCACGCGGCCCGTGCCGTCCATGTCGACGTCCTGGGCGTTGCCGAGGAAGATCCGCTTCCACCACTGGGCGGACATCGGCAGTTCGGCGATGCGCTCGCGGAACTTCTCCCATTCGGGGCGGGGAAAGACCATGAGACAGCCGTGCGGGTGTTTGGTGATGGTGAGCTGGCCGCCGGCCGTCGCGCTGAGGACGTCACGATGCCGGGTGGGCACCGAAAGCCTCCCCTTTGCATCCAGACTTAGCGATGACGCCCCTTGAAACACGGATCAGACCTTGACATGTTGTCGCCGCCAACGTCCGTGAAAACGGGGTTGGAAGGCACTTTTCACCACTTAATTGCACTTTTTTGCACTGTATCAGGAAAAGCCCCGAGCACATGGACAGGTGCAACAAAGTTTTGCAATGAAATCAAGGACTTAGCGCTGATTGCGCAGAGAGCAGTTTGGGGAATTTCCTTCCTGGATAAGCACTTAGCCAACCCTGTGCATGTGTTACCTGAAGGTGAGCGGCCAAATCGGAATCCGGACAGGCGCCGGCGCCGGGGGAGGATCGGCGGTGGGGCGCCCCGCCGGCCTCCGGACGTCCGGGCGGCGCAGCCCCTCTACCGGCGATCCACGCGGCCGCAAACGGCACCGCCGCCTGGACGGTCCCGTCCGGCGGCGGCACAGAGCGGTCCGCGCCGGGGCGCCACCGCAAGTCGGGGGAAAAGAGCGCTTCTTACAGGATGTAGCGCGAAAGGTCTTCGTTCTGGCTGAGGCTCTCCAGGCGCCCGTCCACATACGCGGCATCGATGCGCACGGTCTGCCCGGCGAGCCGGGTGGCACCGAAGCTCACTTCGTCCAGCAGCCGCTCCATGACGGTCGAGAGGCGCCGCGCGCCGATGTTCTCGGTGCGCTCGTTGACCTCGAAGGCGATGTGCGCAAGCCGCGTGATGCCTTCGGGCACGAACTCCAGCGTCACCCCCTCGGTGGCCAGCAGCGCCTGGTACTGCTTCACGAGCGAGGCGTGCGTCTGGGTGAGGATGGCCTCGAAGTCGCCCACGGACAGCGATTCGAGTTCGACGCGGATGGGAAAGCGCCCCTGCAGTTCGGGGATCAGGTCGCTGGGCTTGGCGAGGTGGAAGGCGCCGGACGCGATGAAGAGGATGTGGTCGGTCTTCACCATGCCGTACTTGGTGCTGACCGTGGTGCCTTCCACCAGCGGCAGCAGGTCGCGCTGCACACCCTGGCGGGACACGTCGGAGCCGCTCGCCTCCTGCCGCGTGGCCACCTTGTCGATCTCGTCGATGAAGACGATGCCGTTCTGCTCGGCGTTCTGCACGGCCCGGGTCTTGATGTCCTCTTCGTTCACCAGCTTGCCGGCCTCCTCGTCGGTGATCAGCTTGAGGGCCTCGGCGATGCGGAGCTTGCGCGTCTTGCGCCGCTCCTGGCCCATCTGGCTGAACATGCCGCGCAGTTGATCGGCCATTTCCTCCATGCCCTGCGGGCCCATGATTTCCAGCTGCGGGCGCGCGTCGGCCACGTCGATCTCGATCTCCTTGTCGTCCAGCAGGCCTTCGCGCAGCTTCTTGCGGAACACCTGGCGCGCCGTGCTGTCCGCGGGCGCCTCGCCGGTGCGCGCGGGCGGAATGAGCACATCGAGGATGCGGTCCTCGGCGGCGTCTTCAGCGCGGGTGCGCACCTTCCTGGTGTCGGCCTCGCGCGTCTGCTTCACGGCCACCTCGATCAGGTCGCGGATGATCGAATCGACGTCCTTGCCCACATAGCCCACCTCGGTGAACTTGGTGGCCTCGACCTTGATGAAAGGCGCATCCGCCAGCCGCGCGAGGCGCCGTGCGATCTCGGTCTTGCCCACGCCCGTGGGGCCGATCATGAGGATGTTCTTGGGCGTGATCTCCTGGCGCAGGCCGGCATCGACCTGCTGGCGGCGCCAGCGGTTGCGCAATGCGATGGCAACGGCGCGCTTGGCACCGGCCTGGCCGACGATGTGGCGGTCCAGTTCGGAGACGATTTCCTGGGGGGTCATGGAAGACATGGTGGACACTGGAAGCAAAAGGGGCCGTATGCCGGCGGATTCATTGAATACTTTGCTATTGATAACATAGCAAAGCACGGCAGGGGCGGACGGCGGTCAGAGCGTCTCGACGGTGTGGTGCATGTTGGTGTAGATGCACAGCTCGCCCGCAATGGCCAGCGACTTGCGCACGATCTCCTCGGCCGGCAGCTCGGTGTGGTTCAGCAGCGCCTTGGCGGCCGAATGCGCATAGGCACCGCCCGAACCGATGGCCACGATGCCCTGCTCGGGCTCCAGCACGTCGCCGTTGCCCGTGATGATCAGCGAGGCGCTGGTGTCGGCCACGGCCAGCATGGCCTCCAGGCGGCGCAGCACCCGGTCGGTACGCCAGTCCTTGGTGAGCTCGATGGCGGCGCGGGTCAGGTGGCCTCCGTGCTTTTCGAGCTTGGCCTCGAAGCGCTCGAACAGCGTGAACGCATCGGCCGTGGCGCCCGCGAAGCCCGCGAGCACCTTGCCGTGGTGGAGCTTGCGCACCTTGCGCGCCGAGCCCTTGACGACGATGTTGCCGAGGGTGACCTGCCCGTCGCCGCCGATGGCGACCTGGATGGTGCCGTCCGCGGCCTGCCGGCGGACGCTGAGGATGGTGGTGCCGTGAAACTGTTCCATAGCGTCCGGACTTGGGGGTGGACGCCGGGATTGCAACAGGGCGGCGGAGCACCGTACCCGCCAGGGACGCCGCCCTGCCGGAACGGCCGGAACGCCGGTTCAGTTCTTGCGCGGAACGATGCGCGCGTGCTCGTTGACGCCGATCACGTTGAAGAACACCGCCACCAGGCGCTGCACCTGCGTGAAATGCACCACGTTGCCCAGGGCCTGCTGCGCGGCAGCCCAGTTCAGCACCGAGCCGGCGGCCGCGAAATCGACGCGCGCCAGCCGGTCGCAGCCAATGGCGAAAGGCACGCCGCTGCGCAGGTGCGCCTCCAGGGGCTCCAGCATGGGCGTGGCGTCTCCCTCGATGTGCCCGGACAGCAGCGCGGCCGGCACGGCGGGCTCCAGGCCGCCCGACTGCGAGGCCGGATCGCCGAAGCCCGAGACGAAGGAATCGACCTCGAAGCCGGGCGCCGCGGCGGCGGCTTCGGGCACACCGCCCCCGTCATCCGAGTAGCTGCACCGCGGAGGCGCCCAGGACGGCGGCGACACCTCGTAGGTGACGCAGTAGTCCAGCGCGACCAGTTCGAATTCGTCGGGCTTGCCCATGAGCCGCAGCGCCGCCATGCGCAGGCGCCACCATTCGGGCGAGATGTCCCGGTCGCCCGACGGGGTGCGCGCCTCCAGCAGGCTCACGAGCGCATCCACGCCCTTGAACACGATGGTGTCGGTGCGGTCCGCCCATTGGCCGAAAAGCTGCGCCAGGCCCGGCACGGCCGGCTCCTCGATGGTCATGAGGCGCGCCCAGGCGAAGGTCCAGGGCGGGGCGGAACGCGCGATGGCCGCCTGCAGCGCCGCCACCGACTGGGTGGCGAGCACGGACGGCGCGTTCCACAGGAATTCGCGCTGCGGTGCGGCCAGCGCGGCGGCGCTCGCTGCGGCCGGCACCTGCAGGCCGAGCAGTTCGGGCATGGAGAACCACAGTGGGGCCGAGCGGCCGAACCGCGCCGCGAAATCGATCGCGAGCGCGTCGAAGCGCTCGTGCTCCCCGATGGCGCGGTAGAGGTCGAACAGCGCCATCCAGAACTCGGCCTGGCGCTCCAGGTCGTCGCCCTCGTGCTGGGAGAGCACTTCGAGCAGGCCCGATTCAGCCCCGGCATAGTCGCCGTTCGCGAAGCGGATGGCGGCCTCTTCCAGGTCGGGCTCGTGGACGAAGGGCGGCGGCTCGGGTGCCACGAACACGGGAGGGACCGGGTCGGCGCGCTCGGTGAGCATCGGCGGCACGAGCGGCCGGGCGCCCTCGGGCTGGCCGGCGCCGGGCAGCGGCAGGGGCACCGTGGCGGCCGCGAAGTCCGCGGCCGGCGGCAGGCTGTCGCCGGAGAAAAGGGGGTGGACGCCCGCGCCGGCCGCCAGCCCCGCCGGCAGGCTGGCCGGCGCGGTGGGGGCGAACGCGCGCGCATGCGCGTCGGTGGTGGAATCGGGGGCGCCGAGCGATGCCGGCTCGGTGGGCGCCAGCGCGCCGGGCGCCGTGGCGCCGGTGGCGGGCTGCTTGCTCTTCCACCACTGCTGGGACATCTGCGCCTCGATCTCGTCGATCTTCTTGAGCGTGACCGCCCGGTCGTCCGGGGAGGTCATGCTGGTATGGAAGAACGAGGGGCGCGCGGTCTGGTCGTCCGAGCGCTGGCCGTGCAGCGCCTCGCGCTGGCGCAGCTTGCGCAACTGATCGAATTCGCGGCGCCGCACGAAATCGTTGCGGCGCTTGCGCTCGATCATCTCCTTGAGCATCTGCTTGCTGTACTGGCTCTCGCGGTCCTCGTTGATCGAGTCGAGTTCGTTCCAGTTGACGGTGGGGTTGCGCACGAAGCGCACCACCTTGGACAGCAGGCCGCGGGAGGATTCTTCCTTGCTCATGGGTCGTCGTGGCTCAGGGGCAGGCGCCGCGGCGCATGGGTCGGAGGAAAGGGACGGACGGGCGGGAAGCGATGCCGTGCGGAGCGGGCGGCAGGCGGGGGCCTGTCAGTCCCCGAACATCTTCTGCTTCAGCTCGCGGCGCTGCTGTGCCTCCAGGGACAGGGTGGCCGTGGGGCGGGCCAGCAGGCGGCCCACGCCGATGGGTTCGCCGGTTTCGTCGCAGTAGCCGTAGTCGCCCGCATCGATGCGGCCGATGGACTGCTCGATCTTCTTGAGCAGCTTGCGCTCGCGGTCGCGGGTGCGCAGCTCCAGGGCGTGCTCTTCCTCGATGGTGGCGCGGTCGGCGGGATCGGGCACCACGACGGTGTCCTCACGCAGGTGCTCGGTGGTCTCGCCGGCGTTGTTGTGCATGTCCTGCTTGAGCATGACGAGCTTGTGCCGGAAGAAGGCCAGCTGCTTCTCGTTCATGTATTCGCTGTCGGGCATGGAAAGCACT
Organism: Paracidovorax konjaci; assembly: GCF_900112675.1. Taxonomy (GTDB): domain Bacteria; phylum Pseudomonadota; class Gammaproteobacteria; order Burkholderiales; family Burkholderiaceae_C; genus Paracidovorax; species Paracidovorax konjaci. The sequence continues at coordinate 169,815 of NZ_FOMQ01000007.1, forward strand.
TCGGCGTCGGAGAGTTCCTCCGCCGACTTGGTCTTCCAGTTGTTGGCCAGCTTCGGGTCTTTCTTGGCGGCCGCGACGGGCGATTGCGCTTGCAGGGTCGTAGGCATGATGTGTATTGGCTGGCTGTGCCGGCGAGGGTGGCCGGCTGTGGTGCCGTGGATGGTACGGTCAATTGCTCCAAACGGGAAGAAGGCCGACTCCTATGCCCTCCCCCTTTTTCGCAGAGCGGGTTCGCAGGCGCGGAGTACCGCATTCCGCCCGGGCATCCGGCGGTCCGGGAAACGGACGGGGTGGCTTCTCTCCCCCGGTTTTTGCCGGGGCGCGATTGTATACATCCACCCCCGCTGCGCGCGGCCGTCCCGATAGAAGTAGTGGTTATCCTACAAGCCCGGTCCGGCCACCGCCGCAGCCCTCAGGCCAGGCACTGTTCCAGCCCCTGCTGGAAGATGTCCTGCGGCAGGTCGATGCCGATGAAGACCATCTTGCTCTGGCGGCGCTCGCCCTCGGCCCACTGCGGGCCCAGGTCGCTGCCCATGAGCTGGTGCACGCCCTGGAAGATCACCTTGCGCTCGGTGCCCTGCATGTTCAGCACGCCCTTGTAGCGCAGCATGCGGGGGCCGTAGATGTTGACGATGGCGCCCAGGAAATCCTCCAGCTTGGCGGGATCGAACGGGCGGTCGGCGCGGTAGACGAAGCTCTTTACATCGTCGTCGTGGTGATGGTGGTGGCCGTGGCTGCCGTGCTGGTGCGAAGGATGGCTGCACTGCTCGCCGTGCGCATGGTCGTGGTCGTGGTCATGGCCGTGCGCATGGTCACCATGGTCATGGTCATGGTCATGGTGGCCGCCCTCTTCCTTGAGGAAGTCGGGATCGATGTCGAGCTTGGCGTTCAGGTTGAAGCCCCGCAGGTCCAGCACCTCGGAGATCGGCACTTCGCCGAAGTGCACGGCCTTCATCGGCGCGCGCGGGTTCATGTGCTTGAGGCGGTGGATCAGCGCGTCGGTCTCCTGCGCGGTCACCAGGTCGGTCTTGGACAGGAAGATCTGGTCCGCGAAGCCCACCTGGCGGCGCGCTTCCTGGCGGTCGTTCAGCTGCTGCGCCGCGTGCTTGGCGTCCACGAGCGTGATGATGGAGTCGATGAGGTAGGTCTCGGCGATCTCCTCGTCCATGAAGAAGGTCTGCGCGACCGGGCCCGGATCGGCCAGGCCCGTGGTCTCGATGACGATGCGGTCGAACTCCAGCAGGCCCTTGCGGCGCTTGGCGGCCAGCAGCTGCAGGGTCTCGCGCAGGTCTTCGCGGATGGTGCAGCAGATGCAGCCGTTGCTCATCTGGACGATCTGCTCCTTGGAATCGGTCACCAGGATGTCGTTGTCGATATTCTCTTCGCCGAATTCGTTCTCGATGACGGCGATCTTCTGGCCGTGCGCCTCGGTGAGCACGCGCTTGAGCAGCGTGGTCTTGCCCGAGCCCAGGAAGCCCGTGAGGATGGTGGTGGGAATGAGGGACATGGGGGTCTTTCAGGAAGGAAACATCGCCGCGGCGCGGGACCGGAGAGCGGCGCGGGCCGGGCTCCGGGGAGGTCTCTTCAAAGTTTAGCGATCGTGTCAAGCCCCGCGCCGGGTGCGGAATTCGGGCGCCCGGCGGGTTTTGGTTTGCTATTAAATATATAGCAAACTATTGAATGGATACGGCGGCATGGAGCATATTTCATGCAGCACATCACTTCCAGCCCCGGCGTGGCCCGCCGGGGCGCCTCACAGCTTGCGCATCACGGCCAGGCCCTTGAGGTACTCCCCTTCGGGGAATTCCAGCGTCATCGGGTGGTCGGGCGCGCCGCCCAGGCGTTCGAGGATGTAGCCGTCCACGTTCGCGTCCGCGCCGGCCGAGGCCACGATCTTGTGGAACAGGTCGGCACCGATGCCGCCCGAGCACGAGAAGGTGTAGAGCAGCCCGCCGGGCGCCAGCAGTTGCAGCCCCAGGCGGTTGATGTCCTTGTAGGCGCGTGCGGCGCGCTCGGCATGGGCGGCCGTGGGCGCGAACTTCGGCGGATCGAGCACGATGGCATCGAAGGTGCGGCCCTCCTGCAGGAAGCGCCGCAGGGAGGCGTTCACATCGGCGTCGAGGAATTCCGTGCGGCCGGCATCGAAGCCGTTGAGCGCCACATGGGAGCGGGCGCGCTCCAGCGCGGGGCCCGAGGAATCGATCGAGGTGACGTGCTCCGCCCCGCCCGCGAGCGCGGCCACGGTGAAGCCGCCCGTGTAGCAGTAGCAATTGAGCACGCGCTGCGCGCCCAGGCGGCGCACGGCCTCGGAGAAGCGGTGGCGGCTGTCGCGCTGGTCGAGGTAGAAGCCGGTCTTGTGGCCCTCCGCGATGCTGAGCGTCAGGCGCCAGCCGTGCTCGCGGATCGAGAGTTCCGTCGCGCCCTCGCCGCGCAGCCAGCCGGTGGCGGGCTCCAGGCCCTCCAGCTGGCGCACGTTGGCGTCGGAGCGCTCGTAGAGCTTGTCGAGGCCAGTGGACTGCAGCAGCGCATCGGCGATGGCGGATTTCCAGCGCTCGGTGCCGGCGCTGGTGAACTGCGCCACCAGGGTGTCGCCGTAGCGGTCCACGATGAGGCCGGGCAGGCCGTCGGATTCGCCGTGCACGAGGCGCACGCCGTCGCTGTCGATGGCAAAGCGCTCCCGGGCGCGCAGGGCCCGGGCGACGGCGGCCGCGAAGAAGGCCGCGTCGATGCGCTGGGCCTCGTCGAAGCTCCAGGCGCGCGCGCGGATGCGCGAGGCCGGGCTGAACGCCGCCCAGGCGAGGAACCGTCCCTCGGCGGACTCCACGCGCACGGTCTCGCCGCTGTCGCCGCCGCCCTTGGCGATGGCCGATTCGAAGATCCAGGGGTGGCGGCGCAGGAGGGAGCGCTCCTTGCCGGGGCGCAGGCGGATGGTTTTCATGGGCGCGTATTGTCCCGGAGCCCGCGGCCGGCCGCCCCCGGCCGATGCGCACGGATTTGAGGATTGTTGAGAAAGTTCCGGCCCGGTTTCCCTAGGATTCGCCCCAGCCGGTCCGGAAGGTCCGCGCCCAGACCAACAACTCTCAGAGGGGAATCCACATGCATTACATCCATCGGCTCAAGGTGTCCACGCGGCTCGGCTGGCTCCTGGCGGCCCTGTGCCTGCTGGCGGCGGGCGTCGGCGGCGCGGGTCTGCTCGGCATGGGCAACTCGAACGCCGGCCTGGTCACCGTCTACCGCGACCGCGTCGTGCCGCTGCAACAGATCAAGGTGGTGGCCGATGCCTACGCGGTGAACGTCGTGGACACGGCGCACAAGGTGCGCGACGGCGCCATGACGCCGCAGCAGGGCCTCGACTCGGTCGCCGCGGCGCGCAAGGACATCCGCACCCAGTGGGACGCCTACCTGGCGACCGACCTGCACGCCGAGGAGCACCGCCTGCTGGCGGAGTTCCGGCCGCTGCAGGCGCGCGCCGATGCCGCCGTCCAGACCCTCGAAGCGCTGCTGCGCGCCCAGGACATCCCCGGCCTCACCGCCTTCGCCGCGCGCGAGATGTACCCGGCGCTCGATCCGCTGCAGGCGGTGCTGGCCAGCCTCACGCAGGTGCAGCTCGACACGGCGCGCAGCACGTATGAAGCCGCCGAGGCGGATTACCACGCCACCCGCCAGGGCGTGATCGCCGCGGTGCTGGCCGGCATGCTGGCCGCCATCGGCTTCGGCGCGCTGGTGGTGCGCGGCATCCTGCGCGAACTGGGCGCCGAGCCGTCCATGGCGGCGGCGGTGGCGCGCAGCGTGGCGCAGGGCGACCTGACCGTCGCCATTCCGACGCGCGACGGCGACGCGGCCAGCCTGATGGCGCAGCTGCGGCGCATGCGCGACCAGCTCGCGGCGATGGTGGCGGCGATCCACGAGAGCGCCGAGAGCGTGTCTTCGGCGGCGCTGCAGATCGCGCAGGGCAACAGCGACCTGTCGGCCCGCACCGAGGGCCAGGCCGGCGCCCTGCAGCAGACGGCGGCCTCGATGGAGCAACTGAACGGCACGGTGCGCCAGAACGCGGGCAACGCCCAGGAGGCCGACCGCGTGGCACAGGCCGCCTCGCGCGTGGCGGCCCAGGGCGGCGCGGCGGTGGCCGAGGTGGTGCGCACCATGCAGGACATCAACGACAGCAGCCGGCGCATCGCGGACATCACCGGCATCATCGACACCATCGCCTTCCAGACGAACATCCTGGCGCTGAATGCCGCGGTCGAAGCGGCGCGCGCCGGCGAGCAGGGCCGCGGCTTCGCGGTGGTGGCGGGCGAGGTGCGGCAGCTCGCCCAGCGCGCGGGCCAGGCGGCCGGCGAGATCAAGGGCCTGGTCACCGCCAGCATGGAACGCGTGAACGCAGGCACCGACCAGGTCGCCCGCGCCGGCCAGACCATGGAGAGCGTGGTGCGCTCCATCCACGGCCTCTCGCAACTGGTGGAGCAGATCACGGCCGCCAGCCAGGAACAGAGCCAGGGCGTGGACCAGATCAACGACGCGGTGACCGACATGGACCGCTCGACCCAGCACAACGCCGCGCTGGTGGAAGAGATGGCCGCCGCGGCCGCCGCCCTGAGCCAGCGCGCCCGGGAGCTGGTGGGTGCCGTATCGACCTTCCGGCTGCCCGGCGAGGCGCTGCTGGCCGCGCCGGCGGCGGGCCCGCTGCCGCGGCTGCGGCACGGCTGAAAACAGGGTGGATGCGGCCGCCGCCCGAAAGGGCGGCGTCTGGCCAGGGGCTCAGCCCGGCTTGCGCCGGGCGCGCGGATGGGCCGCGTCGTACACCTTGGCCAGGTGCTGGAAATCCAGCCGCGTGTAGACCTGGGTGGTGGTGATGTTGGCGTGGCCTAGCAGCTCCTGCACGGCGCGCAGGTCGCCGCTGGACTGCAGCAGGTGGCTGGCGAAGGAATGGCGCAGCATGTGCGGGTGCACGGGCGTGGACAGGCCCGCGAGCTGGCTGCGCTGGCGCAGCCGCGACCAGATCGACTGGCCCGTGAGCCGCGCACCGCGCCGGCCCAGGAAGAGCGCCGCATCGGCGCCGGCCGCCCGGCTGCCGAAGGGCTGCAGGCGTACCGCGAGCCAGGCGCGCAGCGCTGCGAGCGCGGCCGACCCCACGGGCACGCTGCGCCGCTTGGAGCCCTTGCCGAACACATGCGCTTCGCCGGCGTCCAGATCGACCCAGCCCCGGCCGTCGCGCTGCGTGTCCGGCCCCGGCACGGCATCGAGCCCCGCGAGTTCGCCCACGCGCAGGCCGCAGCCGTAGAGCAGCTCGACCATCGCCGCGTCGCGCGCCTCCAGCCAGGGGTCGGTGCCGGACGATCCCTCGAACTCCGCCAGCCGCACCGCATCGTCCACGCCGAGCGCCTTGGGCAGCGGCTTGGGCGCGCGCGGCGCACGCACGCCCTGCACGGGGTTGTGGGGCACGAGGCCCTGGCGCGCGGCCCAGGTGAAGAACCCGCGCCAGCCCGAGAGGATCAGCGCGATGCCGCGCCCGCTGCGGCCGCCGCCATGCATCTGCGCCACGAAGCGGCGGATGTGCGCGGTCTGCAGCCGCAGCAGCGGCACGCCGGCCTCGCGCGCATGGGCGGCGAGCCGCTGCAGGTCGAGCGTGTAGAGCGTGACGGTGCGCGCCGCGAGGCGCTTCTCGACCCGCACGTGCTCCAGGTAGCGCAGCACCTCGGGGTCGGGCGGCGGCGCGGCCGCCGCGGCGTCCTCGCCGGGCGGGAGGCCTTGCGCAGGCGCGCTCTTCGCCATGGGGTCTGTCTGCTTCGGCCTCAGCGCAGGCGCGAGAGGGCCGCGCTGGCCAGCTCGGACATGCGCACGAGGAAATCGGTGCCCATGGTCGCGTCGAAACGCTTTTCGTCGGGCGAGCCCAGTACCAGCAGTCCGAAGGCCGGCGCATCGCCGTCGAGCGCGCCTTCGCGCAGCGGCAGCAGTGCCACCGACTGCACCTGGCCGGCGTCCGGCAGCCAGCCCGCGGGCTCGAAGCCGAGGTTGGGGCCGCAGAACGGCTGGGTGAGCGACGTGGCGAAGGAGCGCGCATCGGCGCTCGCGCCCTGGGCGAACGGCGCCCCGGCGTACTGCGGCGACAGGTCCCAGAGGCGCAGCGCGGCCTGCGGCACGTCGAAGAGGCGGCGGATGCCCTGCTCCACGCGGTGGGGCAGCATGGCCGGATCGGTGGCCTGGGCGAGTTCGCGCGTCCAGTGGTGGATCTTCTGCGCGATGGCGGTGTTCTCGTGGCTGTGGCGCACCATTTCCATGATGCGCTGCTCCAGCCCCTTGATCTTCTCGCGCAGCATCTCGGCCTGGCGCTCCTGCAGGCTCACGGCGCGCTGGCCGTGCGGGCTGGTCAGGGTCACGCCGGTCAGCAGCTCGGCATGGCGCTCGAAGAAGCCCGGGGTGTTGGCGAGGAATTCGGCGATGTCGTCCTCGGTGATGGGCGGCACGGCGTGGGCGGGGGAATGCGGTGTGGTCATGGTGCGTCGGGAATGTCGATCTGGCCTTCGAAGACGGTGGTGGCCGGCCCGGTCATGAAGACCGGATCGGCGGGGTCCCCGCTCCAGGCGATGGTGAGCAGGCCGCCGCGCGTCTGCACGTCCACGCGCGCATCGAGCAGCCCCAGGCGGATGCCGGCGGCCACGGCCGCGCAGGCGCCCGTGCCGCAGGCGAGCGTCTCGCCCGCGCCGCGCTCGTACACGCGCAGCCGCACGTGGCCGCGGTCCACGACCTGCAGGTAGCCGGCGTTCACGCGCTGCGGAAACCGCGGGTGGCCCTCGATGGCGGGGCCGGTGCGCGCGACGGGCGCGGTGTCCACGTCGTCCACGAGCTGCACGGCGTGCGGATTGCCCATGGAGACGATTGCTATGAATATAGGAGCAAACTCTTCAATGGAACCGGCGGCAAGCGGCCATTTTTGCCCTGAACCCTGGGCCACCGGCTCCAGGCCCGAGGCATCGAAGGGCAGGTCCTCGGGCGCGAAGCGCGGGCGCCCCATGTCCACGGTGACGCGGCCGTCCTCCGTGAGGCGGGGGGCGATCACGCCGGCCAGCGTCTGCACGCGGATGGTGTCCTTGGCGGTGAGGCCCTTGTCGCGCACGTAGCGCGCGAAGCACCGCGCGCCGTTGCCGCACTGCTCCACCTCGCCGCCGTCGGCGTTGTGGATCACGTATTCGAAATCGATGCCTTCGGTGGGCGATGGCCGCACGGTCAGGATCTGGTCGGCGCCGACGCCGAAGTGGCGGTCGGCCAGGAAGCGGTACTGCGCGGGCGTGAGGCCCAGGCGGTGCTGCGTTTCGTCGAGCACGACGAAATCGTTGCCCGCGCCCTGCATCTTGGTGAAGCGGATCTGCATCCGCGGGATTATCGTTGCGCCGGCCGGGGCATGGCCCCGCGCGGGCAAGGGCCGGGCCGCCGCGCGATGATGGCGGCCCGCCCTCCGGCGCGCTCCGTCCCTGGAGCGCGACCAGGAGCCGCGCCCCGTTCCACGCTTTCAGGAGCCCCGATGACCGACGACGCCCTCGCCGCCTTTCCGATCACGCGCAAATGGCCCGCCCGGCAGCCCGACCGGCTGCAGCTCTATTCGCTGCCGACGCCCAACGGCGTGAAGGTGTCGATCCTGCTGGAGGAGACCGGCCTGCCCTACGAGCCGCACCTCGTGCGCTTCGACCAGGACGACCAGACCTCGCCCGAGTTCCTCTCGCTCAATCCCAACAACAAGATCCCCGCCATCCTGGACCCCCACGGGCCCGGCGGCCAGCCGCTCGCGCTGTTCGAGTCGGGCGCCATCCTGGTCTACCTGGCCGACAAGACCGGCCGCTTCCTCGCGCCGGCCGGCGCGCAGCGCTATGCGGCGCTGCAGTGGCTGATGTGGCAGATGGGCGGGGTCGGGCCGATGTTCGGCCAGCTCGGCTTCTTCCACAAGTTCGCCGGCAAGGACTACGAGGACAAGCGCCCGCGCGACCGCTACGTGGCCGAGACGAAGCGCCTGCTCGGCGTGCTGGACCGCCACCTGGCCGACGGCCGCGCCTGGATCGTGGGCAGCGACTACACCATCGCCGACATCGCGGTCTTCCCGTGGGTGCGCAACCTCGTGGGCTTCTACGAAGCGGGCGATCTGGTGGAGTTCGACCGCTTCACGAACGTGCGCCGGGTGCTGGACGCCTTCGTGGCGCGGCCCGCCGTGGCGCGCGGGCTGGAGATTCCGGCCCGGGCCTGACGGAAGCGCCGGGCCGCGCACCGCTCAGAGCCGAAAGGCGAAGCCCGCGGCCCCGGCGGCCAGGATCACCGGGATGACCCCTGCCCGGTAGCGCATCAGCGCGACCGCCGCCGCCAGGCCGATCAGCACCGAGGGCCCATCGATGCCGCCGGACAGCCCGCCCGGCCAGAAGACGTGCCAGGCGAAGAACACGGCCAGGTTCACGATCACGCCGACCACCGCCGCGGTGATGCCCGTCAGGGGCGCCGTGAACCGAAGGTTGCCGTGCGTGGATTCGATGAACGGGCCGCCCAGCAGGATGAAGACGAACGACGGCAGGAAGGTGAAGAAGGTCACCACCACCGCCGCGGCCGCCCCGGCGAGCATCGGCGCGTCGGGGCCGAAGAGCGCCCGCGTCCAGCCGCCGACGAAGGCGACGAACGACACCACCATGATGAGCGGCCCCGGCGTGGTCTCGCCCAGCGCCAGGCCATCGATCATCTGGGCCGGCGTGATCCAGTGGAAATGCTCGACGGCGCCCTGGTAGACATACGGCAGCACCGCATAGGCGCCCCCGAAGGTCATCAACGCCGCCTTGGTGAAGAACCATCCCATCTGCACGAGGACCGAGTTCCAGCCGAAAGCCGCGCACAGGCCTCCCATGGCGAGGAGCCAGACCCCCAGCCCGGCCACGAGCACATTGCGCAGCCGCCGCCACGAGAACTGCGCATGGGGCGGCGCGGGCGTGTCGTCGTCGATCAGCGCGCTCCCGCCCGTCGCGGCCCGCCCCGCATGCCCTGCCGGCGCCGGGCCGGCCCGCGCTCCGAAGGCCTCGGGGCGCCACCGCCCCCCCGCATGGCCCAGCACGGCCGCGGCCACCACGATCGCCGGGAACGGCACGTCGAAAGCGAAGAGCGCCACGAAGGCGGCGACGGCGATCGCCGCCAGCCAGCCGTTGCGCAGCGACCGCGAGCCCACCCGCACGGCGGCTTGCGCCACCAGCGCCGTCACCGCCGGCTTGATGCCGTAGAAGATGCCCGCCACCGCGGGCGTGCTGCCATGGGCCATGTACAGCCATCCCAGCGCCAGCATGATGAACAGCGACGGCAGCACGAAGAGCGCGCCCGCCAGGATCCCGCCCCAGGTGCGGTGCAGCAGCCAGCCGAGGTAGGTGGCGAGCTGCTGCGCCTCCGGCCCGGGCAGCAGCATGCAGTAGTTGAGGGCATGCAGGAACCGCCGCTCCGAAATCCAGCGGCGGCGCTCCACCAGTTCGTCGTGCATGAGCGCGATCTGGCCGGCCGGGCCGCCGAAGCCGATGAACCCGAGCTTCAGCCAGAAGCGCAGGGCTTCGGGCAGGGAGACGGAATGGGGGAGGGCGCGCGCCGGATCGGCGGCGGAGGGCGGCAAGGTGTCCATGGAAACTCCGATGAGTCGCTCCAGCGCTTGGACGGGACACCGTCTACCCTCGCGGGACGGGAGGCTGTTTTCCCGGATAGGCGGATTCTAGTGCGCCCCGGCACGGCCTCACCAGCCCTCATCCCCCTTCCGGATGCCGCTGCCCTACTCTTCCGACGAGAAGCCCGAGGCGGCCACGACCGGCGCCCAGCGGTCGCGCTCCTGGGCCAGCTGGCGCGCGAACTCCTCGGGCGTGCCCGAGGCGGGCTCGAAGCCCAGCTTGGCGAGCGCCTCCACCACCGCCGGATCGCGCACCGCCTGCCGGGCGGCGTCGGCCCAGCGCTCCACCACCGCGGCGGGCGCCCGCGCGGGCAGGTAGAGGCCGTAGCTCTCCACGCCCTGGATGCCGGCGAAGCCCTGCTCGGCGAACGTGGGCACATCGGGCAGGAAGCGCGAGCGGCGCGTGTCGCTCACGGCCAGCACGCGCACGCGGCCCGTGGGAATGTGCGGCAGGCAGTCGCCGACGCTGAAGCAGCCAGAGGCCACCTGCCCGCCCATCAGGTCCTGCAGCCCCGGCGCGGCGCCGCGGTAGGGCACGTGCGTGAGCGCGATGCCGGCGGCATGCGCGAACTGGTTGCCGATGAAATGCGGCATGGCCCCGGCGGCCGGCGATGCGTAGCCCTCGGGCTCGGCGCGGCCCTTGGTCCATTCGGCGAACTGGCGCAGGGTCTTCACCGACTCGGGCACCTTGGGGCCCACCATGAAGCCGCAGGTGGACAGCGCCACCGGCGCCACGGCGGCGAAATCGGTGGCCGGCCGGTACTGCAGGCGCTTGTAGACGTGCGGGTAGATCGTGAGCATGGACGACGGGCTCAGCACCATCGTGAGCCCGTCGGGCGGCGCGTCCTTGAGCGCAGTGAGCGCGATGCGCCCCCCCGCGCCGACGCGGGATTCGACCACGGTGGTCGCGCCGGTGCGCGCGCGCCAGCTCTCGGCCAGCCGGCGCGCCACCACATCGATGGAGCCCCCCGCAGGGAAGCCGACCAGGATGCGCTGAACGCCCTGCTGCGCCGCGGCAGGCCCGCCCGCGCCCAGGCACAGCGCGGCCATCGCGAGGCCGGCCTCGCGGCGGCGGATGCCCGGGGGCGGCACGTTGCGGGCCCGCGCCCGCGAGGAATTCATAGCCATGTTGTTGTCTCCTTTGGGGGTCGAATCATGCCGGACGGGCGCGCTGCCCGCCGGCCCTTTGCAGCCCGGGGCGGGCACCTTCAGCCCGGGTTCTCCGTGCGGGCCAGCCGGTCCAGCAGGGGCCGCAGCGCCGCGCCCTCCGGCCCGAGCGCGGCGAGCATGGCGGCATCGTGCGCCTGCACGCGGGCAGAAATCGCGGCCAGCGCCGCCTCGCCTCCCGGAGTGGGGTGCAGCGTCCAGGAGCGGCGGTCCTGCGGGTCGGCCGCGCGCTGCACCCAGCCCTGTCGGACCAGCCAGTCCACGAGGCGCATGCCGCCGCTGCGGTGCAGCCCCATGGCTTCGGCCAGCAGGCCCTGGCGCAGGCCCGGATTGCCCACCACCAGCACCAGCGCGGCGAACCGCTGCGGGCTCACGTCGTCCCCCACGGCCCGCTGGAAATCCAGGTAGAGCGCGTTCTGCGCGCGGCGCAGTGCATACCCCATCAGCGCATCCAGAACGCCGTAGCGCAGGCCGGGCACGGGCCGCAGCGGCCCTTCGGTCGCATCGCCGGGCTGTGCCGGCGGATGCGCCTGCGCCGCTCGGGGACACGGAGGCACCGTGCCGAGCCGTGCGGCGTCACCACGGGTTTTTGCGGAGCGTGGATTTTGTTGCATGGCGCAACAATAGGAGCACACATTGACCGGCGTCAAGCGGCAAGACCCTGAGACGCCCCCCCCTGCGGACCTCTGCCATGACCTCCTCCCCCACCACGCCCTCCGCCGCCGCGCAGACACCGCGCCCCCTGGACATCGTGATCGCCGGCGGCGGCATCGGCGGCCTGGCCGCCGCGCTGGCGCTGCACGAACAGGGGCACCGGGTCACTGTCTGCGAAGCCGCCGCGCGGCCCCAGCCGCTGGGCGTGGGCATCAACCTGCTGCCGCATGCCGTGGAGGTGCTGGACAGCGTGGGCCTGCTGCCCGCGCTGGACGGCATGGCCGTGCGCACGCGGGCGCTGGTGTTCGCCAACCGCCACGGCCAGCCGATCTACGAAGACCTGCGTGGCGCGGAAGCGGGCTACAGCCACCCGCAGTTCAGCGTGCACCGCGGCGACCTGCAGATGCTGCTGTGGAACACCTGCCTGCAGCGGCTGGGCGCGCACCAGGTGCGTGCCGGCATCCGCGTCACGGGCTGCGTGCAGGAGGCAGATGGGCGCGTGCTGGCGCAGGCCGATCTGGCGGACGGCGGCACGGCCGCGCTGCGCTGCGATCTGCTGATCGGCGCGGACGGCATCCACTCGGCCCTGCGGCGGCAGTTCCATCCCCGCGAGGGCGCTCCGCGATGGAACGGCATGATGATGTGGCGCGGCACCACCTGGGCCCGGCCCTTCCTGGACGGGCGCACCATGGTGCAGGCGGGCCACCGCCGCGCGAAGTTCGTGGTCTACCCCATCGCCCCGCCGCGCGCGGACGGCCTGCAGCTCATCAACTGGGTGGCCGACCGCCGGTTGCGCGAGGACGGCTTCGGCGGCGGCCTGGAGGCGCCCGGCCGCGAGGACTGGAGCCGCCCGGGCTCGGTGGACGACCTGCTGCCCACCTTCGGCAACTGGCGCTTCGGCTTCGTGGACGTGCCCGGGCTCATCGCTGGCGCCACCCAGATCCTCGAATGGCCCATGGTGGACCGCGATCCGCTGCCGCGATGGCGCCAGGGCCGGGGCGTGACGCTGCTGGGCGATGCCGCGCACCCGATGTACCCGATCGGCTCCAACGGCGCCACCCAGGCGCTGCTGGATGCGCGCGCGATAGCCGATGCGCTGGCCCGGCACCCGCACGACCTGCCCGCGGCCCTCGACGCCTACGAAGCCGGCCGCCGCCCGATGACGGCGCGCATCGTGGAACTCAACCGTGCCGAAGGGCTGGACGCCATCCTCGACATGGTGGAAGAGCGTGCGCCCGAGGGCTTCGAGCGCATCGGGGACGTGCTCGACCCGGCCGTGCTCGCCGGCTGGGTGCGCGACTACAAGACGGCGGCCGGGCACCGGCAGGCCGCACCCCGCGCGGCAGCGGGCTGATCCGGCCGCCGGGCCGGGAAGGCCCCTCTCCCGCAGCGGGAGGGCCGCTGCCGATAATCGCCCGATGCCCCGCCCCTCCCAACAACTCCATCCCCACCGCGAACCCGCCGCCACCCGCGCGGCGGCGACCGTGCTGCTGCTGCGCGATGCGCCCGGCGGCACGGGCCTCGAAGTGCTCATGACGCGGCGCTCGCCGCAGGCCAGCTTCGCGCCGGGCGCCTACGTTTTCCCCGGCGGCGCCATCGATGCACTGGACGGCGAGCCCGCCACGCAGGCCCTGGCCGACCGACGCCCCGCGCAGACGCACGAACGCACCACCCAGGCGATCGCGGCCATCCGCGAAAGCTTCGAAGAACTGGGCGTGCTGCTCGCGCGCCGCGCGGACGGCCGCTTTGCCGGGGCCGACGACATCGCCGCGCTCGACCGCGGCGCGCCCTTCGCCGCGCAGTGCGCCGCGCGCGGCCTGCGCCTCGCGGCCGATGCCGTGTTCCTGCTCGCGCACTGGACCGCCGACCGCGACCTGCCCAAGCGCTTCGACGTGCCGTTCCTGGTCGCGCGCATGCCCGAGGGGCAGGAGCCCGTGGCCGACGAGACCGAGCAGTTCGAACCCGTGTGGCTGCGCCCGCAGGACGCACTGGACCGCCATGCGGCCGGGCAGTTCTTCATGATCTTCCCCACCATCCGCACGCTGGAGCGGCTGGCGGCGTTCGCCAGCGCCGATGCGGTGCTGGCCGCCGTGGCGCACGAGCAGCCGCTGTGGACGAGCTGCCCGCGCGCGGGCCTGCTCGGTGGGCGCGAGGCGCGCTACATGGAGCACGAGCCGCCCTACGGCGAACTCGCCCTGGTCTGCCCGGATGGGCAGATCGTGCACCCGCTCGACTGGCAGCCAGAGCGCCCGGTGGCGCTGCTGAAGAACCTGCAGCGCCTGACTGCGCCCAACCCCGGGGCGATGACCGGCCCGGGTACGAACAGCTACCTGGTGGGCGACCCGTCCACCGGCTACATCGCCATCGACCCCGGCCCGGCCGACGAGGCCCACCTCGAACGCCTCTGGCATGCCGCGGGCGGCGACATCCGCGCCATCGTCTGCACCCATTCCCATGCCGACCACGCCCCCGGCGCCGCGCCGCTCGCGGAGCGCGTGGCGGCCACGGGCCGTTCCCGGCCCTCCGTGCTGGGCCTGGCGTCGGCGCCCACCGCGCGTGCGGCCAGCCGCTTCGTGCCCGACCGGCCGCTGGCGGACGGAGAGCGCCTCACGCTCACCGGACACCGGCTGGAAGGCGATGTCACGCACACCCTCGAAGTGGTGCACACGCCCGGCCACGCGGCCAACCACCTCTGCCTGCTGCTGCGGGAGGACGGCCTGCTCTTCAGCGGCGACCACATCCTGAACGGCAGCACCACCGTGATCGACCCACCCGACGGCAACATGGACGACTACCTCGCATCGCTCGACCGGCTGGACGCGCTCTGCGCGCAGCATGGCGCCGAATTCATCCTGCCGGCGCACGGATACGCGCTGGCCGACGCGCGCGGCGCCATCGCCCGGCTGAAGGCCCACCGCATGGCGCGCGAGTCGAAGGTGCTGGCGGCCATGCAGGCGCTGCCGGAAGGCAGCATGGACGACTGGGTCCGGCAGGCCTATGCCGATGTGCCCGAGCGCCTGTGGCCCGTGGCGCAGCGTTCGCTGCTGGCGCATGTGGAGCGCATCCGCGCGATGGAGGCAGGCCATGCGTGAACACCAGGATGGAACCGGGGGCGCCGACGGGGACAGCATGCGCCTGGCCAAGCGCGTGGCGGAGCTGCAGGGCTGCTCGCGCCGCGAAGCCGAATGGCTGGTCGAGGGCGGCTCTGTGCAGGTCGATGGGCAGGTGAGCGAACTGCCGGGCGCGCGCGTTCGGCCGGACCAGGCCATCGTGGTCGCCGCCGGCGCCCGGGCGCAGGAGATTCCGCCCGTCACGCTGCTGCTGCACAAGCCGGCGGGCTGGGAAGCCGGCCTCGGCCAGGGCCCCGCCGGCGATCCGCGGCATGCCCGCGGCAGCGGGGCGCCCGATGCCGTCGCGCTGCTGGAGCCCGCCGCGCGGTATGCCGGCGACAGCCCGCCGGTGCGCGTGCTGCAGCGGCACTTCCGCCAACTGGAATGCTTCACGCCGCTCGCCTCCGCGGCCAGCGGGCTCGTGGTCTTCACGCAGGACCGCCGCATGGCCCGGCGTCTGGAGGAAGACATCGAGACGCTGGAGCAGGAATGCGTCGTGACGGTGGAAGGCCGCATCGCCGAAGGCGGCCTCGCACGGCTGTGCCAGGGGCTGGAATTCAACGGCCGCCCCCTTCCGCCGGCCAAGGTGAGCTGGCAGAGCGAGACCCGGCTGCGCTTTGCGGCGAAGGGCATCCGCCCCGGGCAGATTCCCGCCATGTGCGAGGCCGTGGGGCTGCGCGTCACCGCCCTCAAACGCCTGCGCATCGGGCGCGTTGCGCTCGCCAAGCTGCCCGAGGGGCAATGGCGCTATCTGCTGCCCTGGGAACGGTTCTGAGCCGCGGTGCCGGCATTCGCTATCAAAACGATAGCTGCCTGCGCCCGCAGGATGGCGGCTGTGCGGCCGCGCAACGCCATCCTGCGCGGCCGTGCTGCGCTACACTGCCCGGCTCTTCGAGGGGGGTCAATTCCATGGATCAACGCGTCGAGCCCCATCCGGGCCGCATGTCGTCATCGTTCGCATCGCACGGCATCGAGCCGCATCCGCTCCGGTTCACGGGCAGCGGTGGCGAATATTTCCGCGTCTGGATCGTCAACGTGCTGCTGGGCATCGTCACGCTGGGGCTCTACACGCCCTGGGCACGACGGCGCACCGCGCAGTATTTCTACGGCCACACCCTGGTGGCCGGCAGCCCGCTCGAATTCACGGGCCAGCAGCGGCGCATGGTGTTCGGCTTCCTGGTGCTGGTGGGCATCACGGCGGCCTACCAGATCGCCGCGCGCTCGGGGCAGGACACGGCCGTGGGCCTGTTCATCATCGCCGGCGCCCTGCTCTCGCCGCTCATCTGGGGCAGCGCGATGCGCTTCCGGCTCGGCAACACGCGCTGGCGCGGCCTGCGCCTGCAGTTCACCGCGAATTGGCGCCAGGTCTATGCCGCCAGCTGGCCGGTGTTCGCCATCGCGGCCGTGTGGCTGGTGGCCGTTTTCGGCCTGCGCGCCATTGCGCCGGAGGCGCAGATCGGCCCCTCGGGCCGCAAGCTTCCGCAGGTCACCGGCGCCATGTGGGGCCTGATCGCCGTGGCGCTGGCGATCACGGTGCTGTGCTTCATCCGGCTCGAATACAACTACCGCAGCATGCTGGTGCTGCATTCCCGCCTGGGCAGCGAGCCGGGGCGCTGGAAGCCGGTGTACATGGATTTCGTGAAGGTATGGCTCGCCACGGTGGCGGTGTTCATCCTCTCCGTGCTGCTGATCGGCGCCGTGCTCGGCGTGGCCTTCGGCGGCTCGTGGATGCTGATCGCCGGCAAGGTGCAGCGCCTCGGGATGTGGCTGTTCGTGTTCATCGTCGCCGGCATCTTCCTCTTCGGCTTCCTGATGCTGCTGGCCTCCGCGCCGGCCCGCGCCTACCGCGAGGCCCGCATGTTCCAGCTCACCTGGGACCAGATCGGCGTGAGCCGCATGGCCCGCTTCAAATGCAACCTGCGCGCGGGCCGTTTCGTGGGGCTGAGGATCAAGAACCTCTTCCTCACGCTGCTCACGCTCGGCTTCTACCGGCCCTTCGCCCGCGTGAGCGAATACCGCATGAAGCTCGAATCCGTCACGCTGCACGTCAAGGGCGGCGTGGACCAGGTCACGGGCCAGCTCGTGCGGCAGCAACAGAGCGGCGTGGGCGACGCCCTGGCGGACGCTGCGGGGCTGGACCTCATCGGCTGAACGGCCACGCCCGCTCCCATGGCGCACCCGTCCCCGCCCGCTTCCCACGCCCGCACCGATGACGCCGGGGGGCCGGCGCTTCCGGTGCCCGCGCGCTGGTTCGACGGGCGCGGCAGCCAGGGCCAGGCCGTGCTGGCAGCCATCGCTCCCGGCCCCCGCGGCCCCACGCTCGCACTGCACCCGGTGGGCCAGCCCGCAGCGGCGACGGAGCGTTTCGCACACGGCGCGGTGGACTGGCCGGAGCCCTGGAACCCCCGCCGCCCGCCCCCGCGGCTGGTGGTGGACCTGGGCGACCGCGGCAGCCTCGAAGTCGCGGGCGATGCCGTCGCCCGCTGGCACGAAGCCCTGCAGGCGGCGGGCCACCGCGCCGGCATCGCGCAGCGCATGCAGACCCGCTGGCCGGCGTTCGTCGCGGTGCTGCTCGCCTCCGTGCTGGCGCTCGTGCTCTTCTACCGGTACGGCACGCCGTGGCTCGCAACGCAGCTCACGCGGCACGTTCCCCTGGCCTGGGAAACCACGCTCTCGCAGGAGACGCTGGAACGCATGGACCACGGCACCCTGAAGCCCTCGCGCCTGGCGCGGGAGCGCCAGGACCAGTTGCGCGCACGCTTTGATGCGCTCGTGCGGGGGATGCCGGCCTCGCTGCAGCGCTATCCGGGCTATGCGCCCGCGCTGCGGCTCGAATTCCGCCGCGGGCTCGGCGCCAATGCCCTGGCCCTGCCGGGAGGCACCGTGGTGATGACCGACGGCCTCGCCGAAACCGCTCAGCGCATCGGGCTTGGAGACGACGCGCTGATGGGCGTGCTCGCGCACGAGGTGGGCCATGTCGTGCACCGCCACACCACGCGCACGGTGGTCGAGCAGGGCGTGCTCAACGTGGGGCTGGGGTTGGCGCTGGGCGATGTGTCGAGCCTGGTGTCGATGGGCGGTGCCATGCTCACCGGCTTCGCGTACAGCCGCGCGCACGAACGCGAGGCCGACTGCCATGCCATCGCGCTCATGGCCCATGCCGGCCTGCCGACGGCGCCCATGGCGGATCTGCTGCTCGCCGTATCGCACGACGCGCAAGAGGCCGCCGGAACCGGCACCGATGCCAAGGACGGCGCGAAGCAACCCCCACGGGAGCGCGCCAGCGGCGCATCGGCGGCGCGCGCCGCGCCCACGGACGACACCGGCCTGCTCGCCTTGCTGGCCACGCACCCCGGCACGCAGGAGCGCGCCGAACAGTTGCGGGCGGGCCGCGCCCCACACTGCGCGCGGCCATGAAAAACGGCCCGTGCCCGCGCGGCAGCGGGACAGGCCGTGATGGAACCCCAAAGTGTGAAGCGCGCCGATAAGCCGGATTCTGTGCATGCGGTCGCCCGCATGTGACCGCCATTACTCTGGGCCGGGGGTCGCCCACCCGGCTCGATGCTACCTACCCGCCAGCTCCGCGGAACCACGTCAACGCTGGCCTACTTGGTATTGCTGCGCGTAGAGATTGCCCGTTTCACCCCGGCTGGTCTACCTTGCGGTACTCCCGCCGGACTCGTCTCTGTTGCTCTGATCCTCACCTCGCGGTGGACAGCCGTTAGCTGCTACGCCGTCCTGTGCAGTCCGGACGTTCCTCCAGTGCCTGGTTTCCCAGATCGCACCAGCGGCGGTCTGGCGCGCTTCACGGGCGGGATTATCCCCCAGCCCGGGGGGCGCCCGCAGGATTCAGCCGGCCCCGGGCTTGCGGCCCCGCGTTGCCGGCCTGGCCAGAACGCTCGCGCCGTATTCGGTCCACCAGCGCGTGAGCGCTTCCATCGTGGGGCCGAGCCCGCGGGCCTTGGCGGTGATCGCGTACTCCACGCGCGGAGGCACTTCGGCGAAAACGGTGCGCGACACCAGGCCATCGGCCTCCAGCTCCCGCAATTGCGCCGTCAGCATGTGCTGGGTGATGCCCGGGATGGCCTTGCGCAGCTCGCCGAAGCGGTAGACCCGCTGGTTGAGCAGCCACATGATTTCGAGCTTCCATTTGCCGGAAAGCAGCGCGAATGCCCTGCGCATCTGCTCGTGCATGTTGCCCGCGAGCATCCGCTCGGCGCCAGGGATCAGCGCCGGCTGAGCCGCACGAGGCATCGCCCACCGAGCAGGGCGGGCGGCAGCGGTGGATTCCTCAGAAGGTTTCCCATTCGCCGTTGTCCTTGCTCGCCTGGCTGCTGGCCGCCGCCTTCGGTGCATTCGCAGAGGCGAGCGCGGGCCGCGGTGCTGCGGCAGGCCGCGGCAGCGGGGCCGGCGCGGGGCGCTTGCCCGCCTGCGCCGGGAGTGCCCGGGCCTGCGGCCGGGCAGCGCCGGGCACTGCCGCGGCAGGCGGCCGTGGCGCGGCGGGTGCCGCGTCGTCGATCTTGAACACGTCCACGGCCGCGACCAGTTGCTTGACCTGCAGGTTGAGGCTGTCGGCGGCGGCGGCAGACTCTTCCACCAGCGCGGCATTCTGCTGCGTGACCTGGTCGATCTGCATCACCGCTTCATTGATCTGGCTGAGCCCGGAGGTCTGCTCCTGCGTGGCCGACGTGATCTCCTGGATCAGGTTGCTGACCCTGCGGACCTGCCCGACGATGTCTTCCATGGAAGTGCCCGCCGCATTCACGAGCTGGCCTCCGTTGGCCACCTTCTCCACGCTGTCGTGGATCAGCGTCTTGATTTCCTTGGCGGCTTCGGCGCTCTTCTGGGCCAGGCTGCGCACCTCGCTCGCCACCACCGCGAAGCCGCGGCCCTGCTCACCGGCGCGCGCGGCTTCGACCGCGGCGTTGAGCGCCAGGATGTTGGTCTGGAACGCGATGCCATCGATCACGCCGATGATGTCGGCGATCTTCTGGGAGGATGTGTTGATCTCCCCCATCATCGACACGACCTGCCCGACCACCTCGCCGCCCCTCTGGGCGGCCTGGCTCGCAGACTGGGCCAGCTCCGCCGCCTGCCTTGCCGTGTCGGCACTGCTCATCACCGTGCTGGTCAGCTCTTCCATCGATGCCGCGGTTTCCTCCAGGTTGCTGGCCTGCTCTTCGGTCCGCTGGGACAGGTCGGCATTGCCCGTGGCGATCTGGGTGGCGCCCACGGCGATGTTGCCGCTGCTGCTGCGGACCGTCCCCACCACTTCGCGCAACGAGGCCTGCATCCTCTGCATCGCGGAAACCACGCTGCCGGGCTTCGCGCGCGACACGTCGATCGGGTAGGTGAGGTCTCCGCGCGCGATGGCGCCGGCCACCAGCGCCACGTCCGCCGGCTCGCCGCCCAACTGGCCGGTGAGACCGCGCGTCAGCAGGGCCCCGATGGCCACGCCCAGGATCACGCCGCCGACCGTGAGGCTGATCAGGATCAGGCGCACCCGCTGGTAGATCACGCTCGTCTGGTCGTTCAGTTCCTTGGCGTTGAGCTTCTTGCGGTCGACCAATTGCCCCAGCAGCTCATCGGCCTTGTCCGCGATCTGCCGGACCTCGTTGATTTTCAGCATGGAAGCGCGCGTGTTCGACAGATCCTCGGTCTGCAGCAGCGCCAGGACCGACTGCAGGCCGGCGTCGTAGGCCTGCACGGCCTGCTGGGTCTCCAGGACGCGGGCCCTGCCTTCGTCGGTGACGAAGAAGTTCCCGGTCTTGGCCAACTCCTCGTGCATGGCCTTCAGGCGCATCTGCACCGAGGCGATGTGCGCGCGCCGCTCGTCCTGCGTGACGGCCAGCACCGCGCTGCGGATCGCCCGGCTGGCACCGATCAACTGGATGTTGGCCTCGGAGGCGTGCGACAGGCCCGCGATCTCGCGGTCATACATGAGGTCGGCAAGGTCGTTGATCTCGCTGGAACGCAGGATCCCGGCGGTTCCGATCAGGGCACCGATCGCCGCCACGGCCAGAAACCCGGCGATGAGCTTGGTGCCTACCTTCAGTCGTTTGAACCATTCCATTTTCTGGTTGCCTTGTTTGAAAGAGGTTGCTGTTGCAAGGGCACGCGGGCCTGCGTGCATGGGCAGTTGCCTGCCCGCTGGCGCCGCCCGGAGCGTCGAGTTCAGAGGTACGACAAGAAGAAGCGCGTCCCATCAGGGTGCGTTGACCGTGGCCCCTCCCACCACCGGCTCTTCCATGATGTAACCAAGGATTTCAAATGCTAGCACCGAATGAAACTTATTCGTTTCATTAAAAACTGTCATGCGGAATTTGCGCAGAGAAAACAACACGCCATACCGCCCTGTCGCGAAATGCCTGCGGACGGGCTCGGAAAAGAGCCCTGCCGCGCCGGCAAGAGACGGCGACGGCGAGGCAGGGACGCGGCGTCATATGTGCCTTTCGGCAAGGGGCGGTCACGGCCGGCAAGCCGCGCAGGAGGGCAGGCGCAGCGACCCGTCC
Source organism: Paracidovorax konjaci (assembly GCF_900112675.1). Classification (GTDB taxonomy): domain Bacteria; phylum Pseudomonadota; class Gammaproteobacteria; order Burkholderiales; family Burkholderiaceae_C; genus Paracidovorax; species Paracidovorax konjaci. The sequence goes on from NZ_FOMQ01000007.1 coordinate 190,925, forward strand.
GCCGGCCGCGGAGGCAGGCTCAGGCCTTGGAGCAGCCGGCGAGGAACAGGACCGCGGCTTTCCGGATGAAGTCCGCCTGCTCCTCCCGGGACCCGGGCGGCAGGGAGAACGTGACGAGGTTGTGGGCCGGCGCCGAGATCAAGGTGGCGAAGATCTTCACCGCGGCGGGGAAGTCATCCACGCGCAGTGATTCGCTGGCCAGTGCCGGCGCCAGCATCCGGGCCAGCAGCTCCAGATACTGTTCGATCAACGCATGGACGAACGGGGCCAGTTCGGGGCGTTGCGCAATGCCGCCGATGGCGAATCGGAGCCAACGCTGCATATCGGGATGCAGCAAGGTGTCGTTCATCTCCATCCCGATCCGCTCCAGCTTTTCCTGGGCTCCGAGACCGGGAAGGAACTCGGGCTCGAGCCGCAATGCCGGCAGCGCCGCGGTCGTCAGCACTTCGCGCAGCAGGTTTTCCTTGGACGCGAAGCGCGAGTAGATCGTCCGTTTGGTGACGCCGGCTGCCGCTGCGATGGCATCGATGCTGGTGCCTTCGTAGCCGCTCTGGAGCATGAGCGCGGACGCCACTTCGATGATGGTCTGCCGCAGTTCCTGCGCCCGCTGCGCGGTGGGGCGGCCCCGGGGAGAGGGGCGCGTGGACTTCTCACGACCTTCGGTTTTCGGCATGGCTTCTGGTCATGGGAACTCGGTGATGTACGAATGCTACGCCTGCGTCAAAGACACCGGAGGGGGTAAACCCTTCATGGCGGCATGCCGCCGACAGGCATGCGGCTCGGCCATTGCTCGGCCATTACCCGACCGTTGCTCGACCTTGAAAGGCCGCCCCCATGCGTTCGGCGCAAGCCCGCGCGCCGCTCACCGCGGTCGCGAGACGCCGTCGCAAGCCCTCACGACAACCGGTCCCACGCCAGCCCGAAACGGCCCAGGTATTTGCGCAGGCGGTCCGCATCGTTGACGGCCGTGCGCTGCGCACGCGAGGCCTGGAACAGTTGCCGCCCCGCATCCGACAGGCTGCGCGACTGCCGGCACACCCGCACCACGGCCGCGAGCTGCAGGCGATCGAACAGGTCCAGCGCGTCCATCTGCGCGGGCCCCAGCAGGGCTTCGAGTTCAGGCAGCCCGTCCGTGCCCGCGGAATGCGCCCCCTGCGGCGGCTGCGCCGGCTGCCACAGCCAACGCAGCCGGGCGATCTCGGCCTCCACCAGCGCGAGCCCGATGCGCCCGCCTTCGGCCAGGGTCGCCAGGCGCACCACACTCGCAGACAGGTCGCGGAAGTTGCCGGACCAGAGCGCTTCCGGCGACTGCGCATAGCGCAGGTAGCCCTGCCGGGCCTCGGCCGAAAAGCGCACGCTGCGGCCCAGTTCCTCGCCGGCCCGGGCCAGCAGGTGGTCCACGTTGGGTTCGATGTCTTCCGGCCGCTGCGCCAGCCCCGGCAACTGGTAGCTCCAGAGGTTGATGCGCGCGAACAGGTCTTCGCGGAAGCGGCCTTGCGCCACTTCCGCGCGCAGGTCGCGGTTGGTGCCGGCGATGAGCTGGAAATCGCTCTCCACCTCGCGGTCGCTGCCCATCGGATAGAAGCGCTTTTCCTCCACGGCCTTGAGCAGCATGGCCTGCTCGTCCAGGCCCAGTTCACCGATCTCGTCGAGGAACAGCACACCGCCGTGGGCCGAGCGCAGCAGGCCCGCCCGGTCGGCTGCTGCGCCGGTGAAGGCACCCTTGCGGTGGCCGAACAGCGTGGATGCGGCGCCATCGCCGCGCAGCGTGGCGCAGTTGACCTCGACGAACCCGCCCTCCACCTGGTGCCGGGATTTCTTCAGTTCGTACATGCGCCGCGCGAGGTGCGACTTGCCCGCACCCGTGGGACCGGTGAAGAGGATGGGCGCGCGCGATCGCACCGCCACGCGTTCCACCTCCTCGATGAGCGCGTTGAACGCCGGGTTGCGCGTGGCGATGCCGCTTTTGAGAAAGTCCAGCGCATCGCGCTGCTCCGCCTGGAAGCGCTGGGCCAGCGCGTCGTAGCGGGACAGATCCAGGTCGATGAGCGCGTAGCTGCCCGGGTCGCCCTCGCGCTGGCGCCGGGGCGGCGCCGTCTGCGCGAGCACACCCGGGATGCGGCGCGATTCCACCAGCAGGAAAAGGCAGATCTGCGCCACGTGCGTGCCGGTGGTGATGTGCACCCAGTACTCCTCGCGCTCCATGCGGAAGCGATAGGCCTGCACCCAGTCGTACAGCGCGCCGTACACCTCGCCGAAATCCCACGGATCGCCGATGTCCAGCGACACCAGGCGCACGTCGGTTTCCGGCGACACCGCAGCCAGGTCGGCCTTCACCTGCGCGGCCAGGGGCGCGTGCGCCGGTGTATGGAGCAGCTCCATCCGGCGCACGACCACGTCCTCGTGCTGGGCGAGCGACACCGTGGGCCGCCATTTCTCCCACCGACCGGCGCCCTTGCCTGCATCCAGTTGGGTGCCGATGAAGCCGATGACCACTTTGCTTTTTGCCATATCCCATTTTCTATTTATTTATCTTTTTATATCAACTAAGAACCAACCAGTAAAGTCCGAAATCCGAGGCGCTGAGAAATATCCTTTGCAGATCAATCACTTGCAGGCAGTTCGCCCCAGATCCAGGAGCTGGCACGCATCTCGCAATGACAAGGAGGCCAGAGACCCGTGGCGACGCTCACAGGTTGAGGGTTGTGGCGAAACGCCAGCCCTTCCGGTGCGGTGCATCCGCCGCGGGCCATCCCGCCCGGACGTCGATGCACCGCATGCCGCCCGCCACCGGGTCGCTGGCACGGCCTGCAGGTTGCAGCCCTCCGGGGTGCTCCGGTTCGATTCCGGGAAGGCCACTTCTGTAGCTCAGAGGTAGAGCAGCCTTGTGTCCCAAGGCCTGGCGCAGGTTCGACTCCTGCCGGAAAAACCGACCCGGTTTCACCGCCGGGACCTTAGACGGTCGCAAGACCACCCCGCCGGACGCGGGTGCAGCGCCACGGAGCGGCCCCGCCGCCACGGTGCTGCACCCGTCAGAGGCGGCGGTTCGTGCCAGACCCGGGCACGGCCCGCGCAAGCAGCCAGCCACTCCGCAGCCCCCAGGGCCCGCGGACACGGCGCACTGCGATGCCCGTGCCGCGCCCCCTGGCTCCACCGCCACCGCTGTAACGGCACCTATTTTTGGGAACGGGCTCGTCGCCGCCAGCGGCAGCTCTCCCCTGCAGGCCGCAACGCAAGAAAGACAAAGAGGAAACCACCATGCTGAAGATCCAACGCATCAAGAAGAACGAACGCGCGCTGCTGCTGCGCAACGGCGACTTCGAGCGCGTGCTGCACAGCGGCGCGCACTGGCTCTTCGCCGGCACCGACCAGCTGCGCGTGGAGACCTTCGCGCTGGAGCAGCCCGCCTTCACCCACGGCCTGGCCGATTACCTGATGGCCCGTGAACCCGAGGTGGTGGCCCGCGAGTTCGTGCGTGCCGAACTGACCGAAACCCAGGCGGGCCTGCGCACCGAGAACGGCGTGCTGGTCGAGATCCTGCCGCCGGGCACCCGGCGCCTCTACTGGAAGGGGCTGGTGGACGTGGCCGTGGAGGTGGTGGACCTGTCGCAGGGCGTGGACGTGCCCGCCGCGCTGGCCGCGCGGCTGGTGCAGACGCAGCTGCGCCACAAGCCCGTGGCCGGCCTGAACGGCGTGCTGCAGGTGCAGGTGCCCGAGGCGATGTGCGCCATCCTCACCATCGACGGCAAGGTCGAGCGGCTGCTGGGCGCCGGAATGCACGCGTTCTGGAAGTTCGGCCGCCACATCGGCGCGGAGCTGGTGGACCTGCGCCTGCAGACGCTGGACGTGTCGGGCCAGGACATCATGACGCGCGACAAGGTCGGCCTGCGGATCAACCTGTGCGCCACCTGGCGCTACGCGGACGTTCTGCTGGCGCACCGGCGCCTGCCCAAGCCTGCCGATCACCTCTACCGCGAGCTGCAGTTCGCGCTGCGCTCCGCCGTGGGCACCCGCACGCTCGACGAGCTGCTGGAGGACAAGACGGCGATCGACGACGTGGTGCGCGCGCACCTGGTCGGCAAGCTGCCGGCCTACGGCATGGAACTCGACGGCGTGGGCGTGAAGGACATCGTGCTGCCCGGCGACATGAAGGCCATCCTGACCCAGGTGGTGCAGGCGGAAAAGCAGGCCCAGGCCAACGTGATCCGCCGCCGCGAGGAAACCGCCGCGACGCGCTCGCTGCTCAACACCGCCAAGGTGATGGAAGACAACCCCGTGGCCCTGCGCATGAAAGAGCTGGAAACGCTCGAGCGCGTGGCCGAACGCATCGACAAGATCTCCGTGTTCGGCGGGCTGGACCAGGTGCTGAACGGCCTGGTGAAGATGCGCTGACCGACCGCCGTCGCCGCCCTGCGGCGCCGGCACCCCAGAAAGAAGACGACCATGAACAAGAAGAAAGCCATGGCACCCGGCGCCGGGCCCCAGCCGCCGCGGGAGGGCCTGCAGGCCGCGCTGGACGCGTCCATCGAAGCGGCCTACCGCGTGTTCGGCGCGTACCGCGCGCCCGCCGGGCTGCTGGATGTGTGCACGGCCTGCTGCATGAACGCGGCCCTGGAACGCGAGATGCGCAGCCGCCCCCTGCGCTCGCTCACCGAGCGGCATTTCTACGAATACAACGACAGCGCGAAAAGCGCCACCCAGCCCGCGGACGAGATCAAGTACCTGCTGCCCCGGCTGCTGGAACTGCTTGTCCAGGGCGCGCGGCTGCACCATTCGACCGAGCTGTACATCGACCGCGTGGGCCGTTGCGAACCGGGCGCCTTCTCCGCACGCGAGCAGCAGGCGCTGCAGGACGTCGCACTGGCGCACTTCGCGCTGGGCCTGGAGCAGTGGGCCGAGCCGGACCAGGGCGTCTTCCAGAAGGACGATGCCTTCACGGTGCTGCTCATGTGGGACCATGCCGGCGTGGATCTCGCGCCGCTGCTGGACCACTGGCTCGCCTGCGACAGCGACTCGTCCGCGCTGCATTACGTGGATGCCTCGTACTGGGGCTTCGTGCTGAACGGCCGGCAGATCGGCGGCGCCTTCTCGAAGGACCGCCCGCGCTACCGCGAAGCCGTGGAGCACTGGCTGACGGCCCCGGAGCACCAGGACCGGTTCACGGCCAAGCTGCTGCAGATGATGGACCGCCGCCCCGCGGATGGCTGGCTGCCGCCGGGCACGCCCGAATGCGGCTGCCACTCCACGCTGAACGACCGCATCGACGCCGTGTTCGACACCATCGCGCGATGACCCGTCCACGGACCGGCGCCGCGCTCTCCCCCCGATCCCCTCGAAATTTCCGAAGAACCATGAACGAACCACAGAACCATCCCTCCGCCCCCTCCCACCAGGTCCACCGCGTCGAAGGCGGCGTGCCCGTGAAGATGTGGACGCAGGGCGTGCCCGTCGAGGACGAGGCGCGCCAGCAGCTCGAGAACGCCGCGCGCCTGCCCATCGTGTTCAAGCACATCGCGGCCATGCCCGACGTGCACTACGGCATCGGCGCCACCGTGGGCTCGGTGATCCCGACCTTCAAGGCCATCATCCCGGCCGCCGTGGGCGTGGACATCGGCTGCGGCATGATGGCCTGCAAGACCACGCTGCACGCGAACGACCTGCCCGACAACCTGGGCCCGCTGCGCTCGGCCATCGAGCGGGCGGTACCGCACGGCAGCAACCCGAAGCGCCAGGGCCGCGACAAGGGTGCGTGGGACACCCCGCCGGACGAGACCGACCGCGCCTGGGCCGGCCTGAAGGACGAGTTCGACCGCCTCTGCGAGGACTATCCGCGCCTGGCGAACACCAACAACCACAAGCACCTGGGCACGCTCGGCACCGGCAACCACTTCATCGAGGTGTGCCTGGACGAGCACGGCGCCGTGTGGTTCATGCTGCACTCGGGCTCGCGCGGGGTGGGCAACGCCATCGGCACGCACTTCATCGAACTGGCGAAGAAGGATGCCGAACTGCACCAGCGCAACCTGCCGGACCGCGACCTCGCGTACTTCGAGGAAGGCGCCCGCTACTTCGGCGACTACGTGCGCGCCGTCGGCTGGGCGCAGAAGTTCGCGCGCGCCAACCGCGAGGTGATGATGCACCGCCTGATCGGCGCCGTGCGCTCGGTGATCGCCAAGCCGTTCGAGACCCACCTCGAAGCGGTGAACTGCCACCACAACTACGTGAGCCGCGAGACGCATTTCGGCGAAGACGTGCTCGTCACCCGCAAGGGCGCCGTGAGCGCCAAGGCCGGCGAGCTGGGGATCATCCCCGGAAGCATGGGCGCCAAGAGCTACATCGTGCGCGGCAAGGGCAACCCCGAGAGCTTCATGAGCTGCAGCCACGGCGCAGGCCGCAAGATGAGCCGCACCAAGGCGAAGAAGCTCTACAGCGTGGCCGACCAGATCGCCGCGACCGAGGGCGTCGAGTGCCGCAAGGATGCCGACGTGATCGACGAGATCCCGATGGCCTACAAGGACATCGACGCCGTGATGGCGGCCCAGAAGGACCTGGTGGACGTGGTGTACACGCTCAAGCAGGTGGTGTGCGTGAAGGGATAGACGGAACGCCTTCCCAGACGTTCGCTACATATTTAATAGCAAACTATTGAATGAATCCGGCGGCATGAGGCCATTTTTATGCAACAACAAGAAGAATTCCCGCGATCGGCGCATCCGATCGCCCCGGACATGCGCGTGGAATCTCCGCAAGGCGTTACCGTCCACCGCGGCGGACCGGGGGGTGCCGTGGCGCTTTCTCCGCAACCCCTGGTCCTCGACGGCTCGCACGGCGAGGGCGGCGGGCAGATCCTGCGCACGGGCCTGGCGCTCTCGATGGTGACGGGGCGCCCGCTGCGGATCGACCGCATCCGCGCCGGGCGGCCCAAGCCCGGGCTCATGCGCCAACACCTCGCGTGCGTGCAGGCCGCCGCCGAGGTCTGCGGCGCGCAGGCCGAGGGCGCCGAGCCGGGATCGACCGCCCTGCATTTCAGGCCCGGTGCCGTGCGCGCGGGCGACTACCGGTTCGCGATCTCGGGCGCCGGCAGTTGCCTGCTGGTGCTGCAGACCGTGCTGCCCGCGCTGCTGCTGGCGCAGGCGCCGAGCCGCGTGCAGCTCACGGGCGGCACGCACAACCCGATGGCGCCGCCGTTCGACTTCCTGGAGCTGGCCTTCGCGCCGCTGGTGCGGCGGCTGGGCGCGGGGCTGGACCTCACGCTGCGCCGCCGGGGTTTCTACCCCGCGGGCGGCGGCGAGGTGCAGGCCACCGTCACACCCGCCGCCACGGGGCTGGAGCCTTTCGACCTGCTCGATCGCGGCCCCTGCCGCGGTGCCTGGGCGCAGGCGGTGGCGCCGGGGCTGGCGCGCGGGATCGCGCGGCGCGAACTGGAAGCGCTGCGCCGCCACCTCGGCTGGCCGGGCGACCTGGCGGCCGGGCAACTGCGGGTGGCTCCCGCCCGGCAGAACGAAGGGCCCGGCAACGCGCTGCTCGCCGTGCTGGAGCACGGCGGGGTGACCGAGGTGTTCTGCGCGCTGGGCGAGCGCGGCGTCTCCGCCGAGGCCGTGGCGCACACGCTGGCCGCCGAGGTCATCGGCTACCGGCAAGGCGGCGGCGCGGTGGGCCCGCACCTGGCCGACCAGTGGATGCTGCCGCTCGCGCTGGCCGTCTGGCGCAGCGGGCGCAGCGCCGCCTACACCGCCACGCAGGCCACCCTGCACACGCGCACGCATGCCGAACTGATTCCCCGGGGGCTGCCCGTGCGGATCACGCTGACGGAGCAGGCCGGGGGAACGCGCATCGACATCGCCCCGGCGGAGGGCCCGGCGCCGGCATAACCATATGCGGACGGGTTCGAAGGAGTGGTCCAAAATGCCCCGTTCCCTTTTGTCCCTCCCCTGGCCCGGCCCTGCCGGAACCCCCTTCCCACCCTGGAGACGCCATGAAAATCGACAGCATCCTGCAATCCATCGGCAACACGCCGCACGTGCGCATCAACCGCCTCTTCGGCGCGGGAGCGAACGTCTGGGTCAAGTCCGAGCGCAGCAACCCGGGCGGCTCCATCAAGGACCGCATCGCGCTCTCCATGGTCGAGGACGCGGAGCGCTCCGGCGCGCTGCAGCCCGGCGGCACGATCATCGAGCCCACCTCGGGCAACACCGGCATCGGCCTCGCGCTGGTCGCCGCGGTGAAGGGCTACCGGCTCATCCTCGTGATGCCCGACAGCATGAGCATCGAGCGCCGCCGCCTGATGCTGGCCTACGGAGCGCAGTTCGACCTGACCCCGCGCGAGAAGGGCATGAAAGGCGCCATCGCGCGTGCGCAGGAACTGGCCGCGCAGACGCCCGGCGCCTGGGTGCCGCAGCAGTTCGAGAACCCCGCCAACATCGACGTGCACGTGCGCACCACGGCGCAGGAGATCCTGGCCGACTTCCCCGAGGGCTTCGACGCGCTCATCACCGGCGTGGGCACGGGCGGCCACATCACGGGCGTGGCGCGCGTGCTGAAGGCGCAGTTCCCCCAGCTCAAGGTGTTCGCCGTGGAGCCCGTCGCCTCGCCGGTGATCTCCGGCGGCCAGCCCGCACCGCACCCGATCCAGGGCATCGGCGCGGGCTTCGTGCCGAAGAACCTCGACACCAGCCTGCTCGACGGCGTGGTGCAGGTCGATGCCGAACCCGCGCGCGAATACGCCCGCCGTGCCGCGCGCGAGGAAGGCCTGCTCGTGGGCATCTCGTCGGGCGCCACGCTGGCGGCCATCGCCCAGAAGCTGCCCGAACTGCCGCAGGGCGCGCGCGTGCTGGGCTTCAACTACGACACGGGCGAGCGCTACCTGTCGGTCGAAGGCTTCCTGCCGGGGTGACAGGGGAGCATCCCCCTGAGGCGCTTCGCGCCTTCCCCCTTCTCTCGCCGCGCTGCGCGCTGCGGGAAGGGGAACGACGCCAGTGGCCGGGCGGAGCCCGTTCCACGGCGTCTGCTGGCTTGGCCTGCTCCGCGGCCTTCTGAAGGGGTGGCGCCGGGCCGGGCCGGTGCGTGCGCCGCGTGCGATGCGCAGGCAAACGCCCGCTCTCGGGCCGTCGCGCGCTCCACAAGCGGTCGGCCCACCGTCCTACAGCACGGCCGTGTCGCCATCGGAACAATCGATTCGAACCCTGCGCCGCGGCCGCCGGCCTCCCGCCCTGGCCTGCGGTGCCTCTACTTCGATGGCATCCATGGCTTCTCACGCAGAAACACCCTCCTCCGTCGCGTTCAAGGTGCTCACCGTGAACGTGCACAAGGGCTTCACTTCCTTCAACCGCCGTTTCATGCTCCACGAGCTGCGCGAAGCCGTGCGCGGCGTGGGGGCGGACCTCGTCTTCCTCCAGGAAGTGCTGGGCACGCACCAGCGCCACGCCAACCGCGTCGCCAACTTCCCGCAGGAGCCCCACTACGAATTCCTGGCCGACACGATCTGGGGCCAGTACGCCTACGGCCGCAACGCCGTGTACGACAGCGGCCACCACGGCAATGCGCTGCTCTCCAAGTTCCCCATCGTCCATTACGAGAACCACGACATCTCCGTGAGCGGCCCCGAGCGGCGGGGCATGCTGCACTGCGTGCTGCAGCCGCCCGGCCATGCGCGCCAGGTGCATGCGATCTGCGTGCATCTGGGCCTGCAGGAGGCGCACCGCCAGCGCCAGCTGCGGCGCGTGTGCGATCTGGTGGGCACCTTTCCGCCCGAAGACCCGGTGATCGTGGCGGGCGATTTCAACGACTGGCGCGGCCGTGCGCACGAGGTGCTGCGCAAGGGCGCGGGCCTGAACGAGGTGTTCGTGCATGCGGGCGGCCGGGCCGTGCGCACGTTCCCCGCCTCGATGCCGCTGCTGGCGCTCGACCGCATCTACGTGCGCAACGCGGCCGTGCATGCGCCGGTGGTGCTGCCGCGCAAGCCCTGGCACAAGCTGTCGGACCATGCGCCGCTGGCCGCGGAGATCGCGCTGTGAGGCCGGTGCGCCGCTCCTCCCGGTGGGTGCCGGGCAACCGCTTCGATCTGCTGGAAAACGGCGAGGCGTTCTTCCCCCGCGTGTTCGAGGCGATCGCTGGCGCGCGGCGCGAGGTGCTGCTGGAGACCTTCATCCTGTTCGACGACAAGATTGGCCAGGGGCTGCACGCCGCGCTGCTGAAGGCCGCGCACAATGGTGCCGAGGTGCACGTGCTCGTGGACGGCTTCGGTTCGCCCGACCTCTCCGAATCCTTCATCGGCCCGCTGGTGGCGGCGGGCGTGCGCTTTCGCATCTTCGATCCGGGCGGCCTGCGCCTGTTCGGCCAGCGCCTGAACGTGCTGCGCCGCATGCACCGCAAGATCGTGGTGGTGGACGGCGAAGTCGGCTTCATCGGCGGCATCAACTACTCGGCCGACCACGTCGCGGATTTCGGGCCCGAGGCCAAGCAGGACTATTCCGTCGAAGTGCGCGGTCCCATAGTGGCGCAGATGCGCGCCTTCGCCCGCAGCGTGGTCGAGAAGGGCGACAAGGGCCGCCGCACGAACCCGCAGGCGACGACCACCGCCGAACCCGCGCCCGATGCGGCCGGGGCGCCGGCCCCTGATGCCGCGCAGGCCGGGGCGCCGCGGGCGGCGCGCCGCAAGTGGCCGTTCGGCGCGCGCGCCGCCGATGCGCAGCACCCTGCGGCCGGCCCGGCCGACGCCATCTTCGTCACGCGCGACAACCATGCGCACACCAACGACATCGAGCGCCACTACCGCGTGGCGCTGCGCGCGGCGCGCGAGCGCGTGGTGATCGCCAATGCGTATTTCTTCCCGGGCTACCGCTTCATCCGCGAGATGCGCCGCGCCGCGCGCCGCGGCGTCGAGGTGCGGCTGATCCTGCAGGGCCAGCCCGACATGCCGATCGTGCGCACGGCGGCCAGCATGCTCTACGACCACCTCATCCGCGGCGGCGTGCGCATCTACGAATACTGCGACCGCCCACTGCACGGCAAGGTGGCGCTGGTCGACAGCGAATGGTCCACGGTGGGGTCGAGCAACCTCGACCCGCTCAGCCTGTCGCTGAACCTGGAGGCCAACGTGGTCATCCGCGACCGCGCGTTCAACGCCACGCTGCACGAGCGCCTGTCGCACCTCATGGACAACAGCTGCCGGCAGGTCGAGCCCACCCCGCCCGGCCGCTGGGACGGGCTGCGCCTGCTGCGCAGCTACTGCCTCTTCCACCTGATGCGCTGGTTCCCCGCCTGGGCGGGGTGGCTGCCGCGCCACGAGCCGGAAATCTCCCTGGTGCAGCCCGAGGCCGCCGCCACCGCCGCGGCTGCCGGTGCGGCCCCCGTGCCCGGCAGCGACGGCGGCCGCTGGCCTTCTGCCACCTGAGCCCCGCCACCGCACCGCCGCACCCCATGTCCTCCGCCTCGCACGCCCCCGCCCTGCCCGACGAATCTGCCGGCCCGCAGGGCGACGGCACGCCCCCCAGCCGCTGGCAGCGGCTGCGCTCGCAGCGCTGGTGGCCCTGGGCCATGACGCTGGTCACCGGCGCCTTCGTGGTCTTCGTCGTCGGCCTGCTGGTGCGGCAGGCGCGCACCGTGGACTGGGGCGCCGTGTGGGAGGCCTTCCTCGCGCTGCCCCCGGCCACGCTGGCCGTGGGCGGTGCGCTGGCGCTCGCGAGCCACGGGCTCTACAGCACCTTCGACCTCTTCGGCCGGCATTTCACGCGGCACGGCCTGTCCGTGGGGCGCACGGTGGGCATCACGCTCATCGCCTATCCGTTCACGCTGAACCTCGGTTCGATCATCGGCGGAGTGAGCGTGCGCTACCGCCTCTATTCACGCCAGGGCGTGTCCGTCGGCGCGATCGGGCAGGTGATCGGGCAAAGCATCGTCACCAACTGGCTGGGCTACTTCGTGCTCGCGGGCGCGGTGTTCTGGGTCTGGTCGCCACGGCTGCCGGAGGGCTGGCACGTGGGCCCCGGCGAGCTGCGCTGGATCGGCACCGCGCTGGCGGCCATCACGGTGGCGTACGTCGCCGCCTGCGCGGTCCGGCGCGGCAGGCCCCTGGCCTGGCGGGGGCACGACTTTCCGCTGCCGGGCTGGCGCGTGGCGCTGCTGCAGGTGGCCGTGTCGTCCGTGAACTGGATGGTGATGGGGGCTGCCGTGTGGGCCCTCACGGGCTACCAGCCGCCCTATGCCGCCGCGCTGGCCACCGTGCTGCTGGGCGCCGTGGCCGGGCTGATCTCCCGCATCCCGGCGGGCCTGGGCGTGCTGGAGGCCGTGGGCACCGCCGTGCTGTCGGCCTACATGCCCGCCTCCCAGGCGCTGGCGGCGGTGCTGGCCTACCGCGCCCTCTACTTCTTCGCGCCGCTGGTGCTGGCGGCGCTGGCCTTCGGCGCGGTCGAATGGGCCGGCCGCGGCGCGCCGGCCCCGGAAACGGACGCCCACAAGGAATCCGATGAAAATCAGCCCCATGCCGCCGGATCCATTCAATAGTTTGCTATAAATAATAGCAAACCGAGCCCTGCGGCCACCCGCATGCGCGGTGACAGCGCGGGGGGCTGCGGCGTATCATCGCGGCCGTTTTCCTGCACCGCCCGATCGACACGGGCCGCACACCCCATGATCCGCCTCTCCGAAATCAAGCTGCCGCTGGCCGCCCTGCCGGCCGACGGCACGCAGCACCCCGAACCCGCCCTGCGCGCCGCCGCCGCGCGCATCCTGGACATCGCCCCCGGCGACATCGCCCGGCTCCAGGTGTTCAAGCGCAGCTTCGACGCGCGCAAGGCCGAACTGCTGGCCGTCTACATCGTCGATCTCGACCTGCCCGACGCCGCGCAGGCGGCCGCGCTGCTGGCCCGGCACGCCGGCCACCCGCACATCCTGCCCACGCCCGACATGGCCTGGAAGCCGGTCGGCCAGGCGCCTGCCGGCCTCTCCGAGCGCCCGGTGGTCGTGGGTTTCGGCCCCTGCGGCATCTTCGCCGCACTGGTGCTCGCGCAGATGGGGCTGCGCCCCATCGTGCTGGAGCGCGGCCGGGCGGTGCGCGAGCGCACCCAGGACACCTGGGGCCTGTGGCGCCGCCGCGAACTGCAGGCGGAATCGAACGTGCAGTTCGGCGAAGGCGGGGCCGGAACGTTCAGCGACGGCAAGCTCTACAGCCAGATCAAGGACCCGCGCCACCTGGGCCGCAAGGTGATGCAAGAGTTCGTGCAGGCCGGCGCGCCGCCGGAGATCCTCTACGCCGCGCACCCCCACATCGGCACCTTCAAGCTCGTGAAGGTGGTGGAGACGCTGCGCGAGCAGATCATCGCCCTGGGCGGCGAGGTGCGCTTCGGCCAGCGCGTGGTCGATGTGGCGGTGGAGGAAGACGCCGCCGGCCGCCGGCACCTGCGGGGCCTGCGCGTGCTCGACCAGGCGGCGGGGCAGGAATACGACCTTGCCGCCTCGCAGGCCGTGATCGCGCTGGGCCACAGTGCGCGCGACACCTTCGCGATGCTGTATGCGCGCGGCGTCCACATGGAATCCAAGCCGTTCTCGGTGGGCTTTCGCATCGAGCACCCGCAGGGGCTGATCGACCGCGCCCGCTGGGGCCGGCACGCCGGCCATCCGCTGCTGGGCGCGGCCGACTACAAGCTGGTGCACCACGCGAGCAACGGGCGCGCGGTGTACAGCTTCTGCATGTGCCCGGGCGGCACCGTGGTGGCCGCCACCAGCGAGCCCGGCCGCGTGGTGACGAACGGCATGAGCCAGTATTCGCGCAACGAGCGCAACGCCAACGCGGGCATGGTGGTGGGCATCGACCCGCGCGATTACCCCTCCGACCCTGCCGCCTTCGAAGCCGCGCTAGGCGCCACCCACGGGGTCGAATCGCTGCCGGCCGGCGCGGCCCATCCGCTGGCCGGCATCGTGCTGCAGCGGCAGCTCGAATCCGGCGCCTATGCGCTGGGCGGCGGCGACTACAACGCGCCCGGCCAACTGGTGGGCGACTTCATCGCGGGGCGCGCATCGCAAGGCTTCGGCGAGGTCGAGCCCTCGTACCGGCCCGGTGTCACGCCCACCGACCTGGCGGCCGCCCTGCCCGGCTACGCCATCGCGGCGCTGCGCGAAGCCTTGCCAGCCTTCGGCCGCAAGATCCAGGGCTTCGACCGCCACGACGCGGTGCTGACGGGCGTGGAGACGCGCACCTCGTCACCGCTCAAGATCGGCCGGGGCGAGGATTTCCAGAGCCTCAACACCGCCGGCCTCTACCCCGCGGGCGAAGGCGCCAGCTACGCGGGCGGCATCCTGTCGGCCGGTGTGGACGGCATTAAGGTGGGCGAAGCCGTCGCCCGTGCGCTGCTGCAGTGAGGCGCGAGGGCGCCCGCCGTTCGCCCTGAAGGGGACGGTGGCCGCCGGCCCGGAACGGCCCGTCCACCGGCGATCCCGCGGCGGGCAGGCAGCGCGGTGTCAGCGTGGCGCCCAATGGCCGGGCCGCATGTGCCATCCGCCCGGACCCGGCTCCCAGCGGTGCGGCACCCAGGCCCAGCCTGCGCGCGGCGGCGCAGCCCAGTGGCCAGGGCGCCAGGCGTAGCGGCCGCCCCCCCATTCCCAGAAGCCGCCCACCCACACATGCACGGGCGAGGGAGCGACGGTCACGGTTTCCACATACGGCACCGGGGGCGCCATGGGCGCGACCACCACGGGGCCCTGCTGCTCCACCACCACCTGCCGCGCGGGGGGGGCGACCACGCAGCCCGAGAGGGCCGCCGCGGCGGCGAGGCCCAGGCCCCAACGCAGTGCAGTGGTACGGGCAGGGGCCCGGGGCGAGGGGTTGCGATCGCGGGAGAGGAAAAGCATCGGGAAGCTCCAGAGTCGAGGGTGCTTGCTGAACGCGCGCGCCCCCGCGCACTGTTGACTTCCGGCGTGTAAAGAAAAGGCCGCGTTGTGTGAACGGCGCAGGAAACCGGTGCGGTCCGGTGGACCGCGAAACCGTCTCAGCGCAGCCGCGCCACGCCCGGAGCGCCTGGCAGGGCGCCGCCGCCAGCGGCCCCTTCCGGCAGGCGGAAGGCCGCCACCAGGTCGGCCAGCTGCTGCGCCTGCATGCGCAAGCCCTGCGCCGCGGCGGACGACTCCTCCACCAGCGCGGCATTCTGCTGCGTCATCTGGTCGAGCTGGCTCACCGCCTCGCCGACCTGGCCCAGCCCCGTGCTCTGCTCGCGCGCGGCGGTGCTGATCTCTCCGATGATGGTCGCCACCTGTTCCACCGACCCGACGATCTCGCCCATCGTGCCGCCGGCGGCATGCACCTGCTGCGTGCCTTCGTCCACCTTGCGCACGCTGTCGCCGATCAGCGCGCCGATTTCCTTGGCGGCCGTGGCCGAGCGCTGCGCGAGGCTGCGCACCTCGGCCGCCACCACCGCGAAGCCCCGGCCCTGCTCGCCCGCGCGCGCGGCCTCCACGGCGGCATTGAGCGCCAGGATGTTGGTCTGGAAGGCGATGCCGTCGATCACGCTCGTGATGTCGGCGATCCTGCGGGACGATTGCGCGATGCCGTCCATCGTGCCCACCACCCGCTCCACCGCATCGCGGCCCCGGCGGGCCACGTCGCTCGCGGTGCCGGCCAGGCTGCTGGCCTGCTGCGCCGCATCGGCGCTGTGGCGCACGGTAGCGATCAGCTCCTCCATGCTGGCGGCGATCTCCTCCAGGTTGGAGGCCGTCTGCTCGGTGCGCGCCGAGAGGTCGGAATTGCCCGCGGCGATCTCGGCGCTGGCGCCCGCCACCGAGGCGCTGGCCTGGCGCATGCCCACCACGAGGCTTGCGA
Organism: Paracidovorax konjaci; assembly: GCF_900112675.1. Lineage (GTDB taxonomy): Bacteria > Pseudomonadota > Gammaproteobacteria > Burkholderiales > Burkholderiaceae_C > Paracidovorax > Paracidovorax konjaci. The sequence goes on from NZ_FOMQ01000007.1 coordinate 206,733, forward strand.
GCCGATGCTGCATTCCGCCCAGGCGCGCCAGCAGCGCGCTCACCTCGTCGCGGTTGCCCTCGCTCGCCGGGGGAACCACGGAGGTGAGGTCGCCCTCGGCGATGCGGTCCGACACGGACGAGGCACCGGACAGCGGCTTCAGGATGGAGCGCGAGAGCAGCAGCGCACAGCCCAGGCTGAGCAGCAGCCCCAGCAGGGAGCCCCCCACGAGCAGCGCGATGCCCTGGCGCTCGCTGGCCTCGGCCTCCGCGCGCGCCTGGATGACGCGCTTGCGCTGGTACTCCGCCAGCTCGTCCACCGCGGCGGCGTAGCGGTCGGCCGCGGGCCGCAGCAGCTTGCCCACGGCTTCGGGCGGAAGCACCTCACCGGCCTTGCGGCGCTTGACCAGGTCGTCGCGCGCCGCACGGAAGGCATTGCCCGTGGTGTCGATGGTCTCGAAGATGCGCTTCGATTCGGCGTCCTCGGCCAGGGCTTCGAGCCGCTTGCGCACCTCGGAGGAGCGCGCCGAGGTGAGCTTGCGGTCGGCCTCGATGCGCGCCGCGTAGGCGGGGTTGTCGATTTCCAGCAGCGTCTCGGCGCGCACGGAGCTGAGCACCACGATGGAATGCAGCTCGCGCGCGAGCAGCGCACGCTCGGACGACGCGCCGCCCAGGTCATCGGTGATGTCCTGCAGTTCCGAGAGCCGCCAGACCCCCACGGCCGCGGACAGGGACATCACGACACAGATCGCGCCGAAGGCGATCGCGAGGCGGAAGGACAGGCGGGCGTTGTGCAGTTTCATGGCGTGCGGTACGTGGCGGTCGGTGGGGCAGAAAGAATACCGGCTCCCGGTGACGCGGCTGGACCGCAGGCGGGGTTTTGGCTTTATCGGCGCCCCCACATCGAACTTGAACGCCCCGTGCCCCTATTCCGCCACCACTCCGGCCGACTGGATCACCCGGGCCCACTTGGCGGTCTCCGCCGCGATGAAGGCATTGCATTCCTGCGGGGTGGAGCCTTCGGGAAAGGTTCCCATGGTCTGCTCCAGCCGACGCGAGACCTCCGGGCTGCGGACGATGCGCGCCACCTCTTCGGACATGCGCTGCACGATCTCGGGCGGCGTGCCTGCGGGGGCCAGCATGGCCGCCCAGGTGCTGCCGACCAGCGCCGGATAACCCAGCTCGCCGAACGTGGGCACCTCCGGCAGCGCAGGCACGCGCTTGTCGCTGGCCACGCCGATCAGCCGGATCTTGCCCGCCTTGGCCGGCTGGATCAGGTTGGGCGGCGGATCGAGGAAGAGCGGCACCTGCCCGCCCATGAGGTCGGCCAGGGCGGGCGACGCGCCCTTGTACGGCACATGCACCATCTCGACGCCGGTGACCATGCGCATCAGCTCCGAAGTGAGGTGCGCAGCCGAGCCGCTGCCCGACGAGGCATAGCTGATCTTGCCGGGGTGGGCGCGGCCGTAGGCCACCAGTTCGGCCAGGGTCTTGAAGGGCGCGTTCATCGACACCGCCGCCACCAGCGGCGACACACCCATGAGCGATACACCCGTCAGGTCCTTCTTCGGGTCGTAGGGCAGCTTGGGATAGAGCGTGGTGTTGGCGGCATAGGCGGCGATGAACACGCCGAAGGTGGTGCCATCCGGCGCGGCCTTCGCCACCGCGTCCACTCCGATGATGCTGTTGGCGCCGGGCTTGTTGTCCACGATGACGGGCTGGCCCAGGCGCTGCTGCAGGCCCACCTGCAGCAGGCGCGCCATCTGGTCGGTGAAGCCGCCGGCCGTATAAGGCACGACGATGCGGATGGGTTTGGCGGGCCAGGGGCTCTGCGCTCGGGCCGGCAGCGCGGCGCCCGCCGCCAGGGCCGAGCCCGCGTGCAGGAAGGCGCGGCGGGAGGGGTTCGATTGCATGGTGCTGTCGTCTCCTGCGTTTTTTGGGATGCAACGGGTGCCGGGATCAGTTCCTGTAGCTGGGGTCGATGCGGTCGAGCCGGCGCAGCAGCCCCGGCCACGCGAGGCCCGCGCCCTTGCCCTTGGTCACCTGGCGCGATTGCTCCAGCGAGGTGGCGACGATGTCGGCCGGGATGCGCGTGAGCGCGCCCCCGCCGGCCTGTGCCAGGATCTGGATGCGGCAGGCCGATTCGAGCGTGTACATGGCCAGCAGGGCCTCGGGCACACTGCGGCCGCAGGTCAGCAGGCCGTGGTTGCGCAGGACCAGGTAGTTGCCGGTTCCCAGGTCGGCCACCAGGCGCGGCCGCTCGTCGTCGCGCAGGGCCACGCCTTCGTAGTCGTGATAGGCCAGTTGCGCGAGCGGAAAGATGGATTGCTGCGAGATCGGCAGCAGCCCGCCTTCCTGCGCGGACACCGCCACGCCGTACTGCGTGTGCGTGTGCAGCACGCACTGCACTTCGGGGCGGCCGTCATGGATGGCGCTGTGGATCAGGAAGCCGGCCGGGTTCACGTCGTAGTCGGTGGCCATCACGGGCTCGCCGTGGTGGTCCACCTTGACCAGGCTGGAGGCCGTGATCTCGTCGAACAGCATGCCGTAGGGGTTGATGAGGAATCGATCGGGCTCACCCGGCACGCGGGCCGAGATGTGCGTGAAGATCAGATCGTCCCAGCCGAAGTGGGCCACCAGCCGGTAGGCGGCGGCCAGTTCGATGCGGGTCTGCCATTCCTGGGGCGAGACCTGGCCGCGCACATCGGGGGCGGTGGCGTGGGCGGTGGTTGCATTCATGGAAATCACTCCTGAAAAAGAGACAAGGGAGCCGCCCCTGGCGGCTCCGGCCCTGGCACTGCGGCGGGCGCCGTCAGTCCAGCCTGGCGCCAGCAGCGTCGACCAGCGCCTTCCAGACCGGCATGTCGCGGCGGTAGTTCTCGCGGAAAGCCTCGGGCGTGTTCATCAGCGGCATGAAGCCTGCGCCGGCGATGCGCTCCAGCACCTTCGGATCCTTCGCGATTTCGCGCAGGTGCTGCTGGAGTGCCTCCATCACGTCGCGCGGCAGGTTCGCCGGGCCGCCCATGGCCACCCAGCCGAAGATGGCGTAGGCATCGTCGGTCACGCCCTGCTCGTGGATCGTGGGCACCTGGGGCAGGATGTCCATGCGCCGAAGTCCGGTGACGCCGATGGCCTTCAGGCGGCCCGAATCGATGAAGGGCTTGGTGTTCTGCGCGCTGGAAAAGCAAAGCTGCAGCTGGCCGCCGATCAGGTCCTGGATCATCGGCGCCTCGCCTTTGTAGGCGACGTGGGCCATGTCGGCATCCTGCGTCTTGCCCATGTAGGCCCCGGCCAGATGCGCATAGGAGCCCACGCCCCAGGAACCGTACGAGAGCTTGCCCCGGTTCGCCTTCGCATAGGCCAGCAGCTCCTTCATGTTGCCGGCGGGCACGGAGGGGTGCACCACCAGCGTGACGGGCGCTGCGGCGATCTGGGTGATCAGCGTCAGGTCCTTCTGCGGGTTGTAGGGCAGGCTGGTGTAGAGGAACTGGTTGATCAGCATCGACGTGCTGAGCGAGAGCAGCAGCGTGTAGCCGTCCGGCGCCGCCTTGGCCACCGCGTCGGTGCCCAGGATGCCGGCCGCGCCGCCCCGGTTGTCCACCACCACCGGCTGGCCCACGCGCTGCGACAGGGCGTCGCCCACGGTGCGGGCGATGATGTCGGTGGCGCCGCCTGCATTGAACGGCACGATCAGCCGGATGGGTTTGGACGGCCACGCCGCCTTGGCCGTCTGGGCCGAGGCGGAGCCCAGCCAGCTGCCGCCTCCGAGGGCGGCCAGGCCGCACAGCACGGTGCGGCGGTGGAATCGGGAACCTGTCATGGCTTTGTCTCCTGGGGTTCTCTCACGAAAGAAGCCGGCCCCGTTGCGCCGTCTGCGCGGCATGCATGGCACGGGGCCGGCAGCGGAAATCAGGCGTGCGGCGGTGCCTCCGGCAGGGTGAGCACGCCGCGCTGTTGCAACTGCTGCAGTTCCTCGTCGCTCATCTGCAGGAGCCGCTGCAGCACATCGCGCGTGCCTTCCCCCAGCGTGGGCGGCGCATGGCGGATCGGCAGGCGCTGGCCGTCGATGCGGTAGGGCGGGGCGAACACCGGCGTGGTGCCCACGACGGGGTGCGGCATGTCCTGCAGCAGGCCGCCGCGGCGCGTGCGCTCGCTGGTCAGCGCCTCGTGCAGGCCGGCCACCTTCCCGCAGGGAATGCCGCAGGCGGTCATGCGCTCCAGCAGCAGGTCGCGCGGGAAGGCGCGGATCAGCGCGGTCAGCATCGGGCCGATCACCTGCCGGTTCTTCGCGCGCTCCACGTTGGTGGCGAAGCGCGGGTCTTCCACGATGTCGGGCCGTTCGATCACCTGGCGGCAGAACTTGTCGAACTGCGCGTTGTTGCCCACGGCGATGATGAGCGGGCCATCGGCCGCATCGAACATGCCGTAGGGCACGATGGAGGGGTGCGCATTGCCGTAGCGCGCCGGGTCTTGGCCCAGCTGCATGGCGTCGAGACCGTAGTAGCCGGTGACCATCAGGCCGCAATCGTAGAGCGCCATCTCGATCAGCCGTCCGCGGCCCGTGCGCCCGCGCTGGAAAAGCGCCGCCAGCACGGCCTGCGCGGCGTACATGCCGGTCATCAGGTCCACCACCGCCACGCCGAACTTCAGCGGCGGCTGCGCGGCTTCGCCGTTCAGCGCCATCAGGCCGGCCTCACCCTGGATCACCAGGTCGTAGCCGGGCCGCTTCGCCTCGGGGCCGGTCACGTCGTAGCCGGCCACCGCGCAGTAGATGAGGTCGGGCTTGATCGCCCTGAGCTGCTCGTAGCCCAGCCCCAGCTTCTCGGCGCCGCCGGTCTTGAAGTTGTGGATCACCACGTCGAACTGCGGCAGCAGATCGTGCACGATGCGCACGCCCTCGGGGCTTTGCAGGTCCAGCGTGACCGACCGCTTGTTGCGGTTCATGCTGTTGTAGTAGGTGGTCTCGGTCCGGCCGATGCGCATGCCCCAGTCGCGCGTGTCATCGCCGCGGCCGGGGTGTTCCACCTTTACCACCTCGGCACCGAAGTCGGCCAGCACCTGGCCGCACAGCGGACCGGCGAAGACGCGCGACAGGTCGAGGACGCGCACGCCTTCGAGGGGGAAGTCGATGCCGCCGGCGGTGGCGTCGGCAGGGGAAGCGGCGTTCATGTTCTTGTCTCCAATGCTCATGTGTCAGGGGACCAGGCCCCGGCGCTGCGCGGGCGCATGTCGCCGCGCGCGCCTTCGTCTCACTGCTGCCGGCCGAGCGCGATGTAGCGCGCCAGGTGGTGGTCTTCATCGCCCAGTTGGTGGTCGATCATGACCAGCCGCTTGGCATAGTGCGCCAGCGGCAGTTCCCAGGTCATGCCGATGCCCCCGTGCATCTGGATGCTTTCCTCGGCCACCCGCGTGCCGATGCGGCCGATGCTGTACTTGGCGGCCGACAGCGCCTTTTCGCGCGCGATGCGGTCCACCGCATCGATGGCGGCGGCCGCATTGATGACCGCCGAGCGGGCTTGCTCCACTTCCAGCAGCAGATCGGCCATGCGGTGCTGCAGCGCCTGGAAGCTGCCGATGGGCACGCCGAACTGCTTGCGCATGCGCAGGTATTCCAGCGTGTGCTGCTTGGCCACCTCCATCGCGCCCACGGCCTCGGCGCAGAGCGCCAGCACGCCCCAACCCACGGCCCGCTCCAGCAGCGCGGCGCCCTGGCCTTCCGCGCCCAGCAGCGCATCGGCCCCCACGGCCACATTCCTGAACACCAGCTCGGCCGTGCGGCCGCCGTCGATGCGGCCATGGCCCTGGCGTGCCAGACCCGCGGCATCGCCGGGCACCAGGAACAGGGAGATGCCTCCTTCGTCGAATGTGCCGCCGCTCGTGCGGGCCGACACCAGCAGCCAGTCGGCCCCGTCGCCGAACAGCACCACGCCCTTGGCGCCATCGATGGCCCAGCCGCCGCCCGAGCGGCGCGCGGTGGCCGCCACGCGTGTCGGCTCGTAGTGCCCACCCGGCTCGCCATGCGCCAGCGCGGCCACGGCCGCTCCCGCCATCAGCGGCGCCAGCACGGCATCCTTCTGCGCAGCGGTGCCGGCGGCCGCGACGGCGCGGCCCACCATCAGCGCATCCAGCAAGGGCTCGGCCACCAGGCCCCGGCCCAGGCTCTCGAACACCACGCTCACGTCGAAGCCGGCGCCGCCGAAGCCGCCGTCGGCGTCGGCGAAGAGCGCGCCGATGGTGCCCAGATCGGCGAACCGGCGGTACAGATCGGGGCTGTGGCCCGCGGCGCCGTATGCGGCGCGGTTGCGATGTTCGATGCCGGACTGCCCGGCAATGAAGCGGTCCAGCGTGTCCGCCAGCATGCGGCGGTCTTCCGTGTGCTCGAAGTTCATGGCGTCATAGCCCCAGGATCATCTTGGAGATGATGTTTTTCTGGATTTCGTTGGAGCCGCCGAAGATCGACAGCTTGCGGTAATTGAAGTAGTTCGCCGCGGCCGCGGAGGCGCCCTCGGGGCCCACGGCCAGCGCTTCATGGCCTGCGTGCAGCGCATCTTCCTCGAAGGGCAGCGCATACGGTCCCATGGCGCGACGCGTGAGCGACAGGATCTCCTGCCGGATCTCGGTGCCGCGGATCTTCAGCATGGAGCTTTCCGCCCCCGGCACGCCGCCGCCCTCCACGGCGGCGATCACGCGCAGGTTGGTGGTCTTCATGTTCTCCAGGTCGATCTCCACCCTTGCGAGGCGCGCGGCAAAGAGCGGATCGTGCGCCAACGGCTGGCCATTGCACTGCACCGTGGCGGCCACGCGCCTGAGCTTCGCCAGCGCCGCCACCGAGAAGCCCACGCCAGCGATGTTGGTGCGCTCGTAGGTGAGCAGGTACTTGGCGTAGGTCCAGCCCTTGTTCTCCTCGCCCACCAGGTTGGCGGCGGGCACCTTCACATCGGTGAAGAACACCTCGTTCACCTCGTGCTCGCCGTCCAGCGTGATGATGGGGCGCACCTCCACGCCGGGGGAATGCATGTCCACCAGCAGGAAGCTGATGCCCGCCTGCGCCTTGGCCTCGCGGTGGGTTCGCACCAGGCAGAAGATCATGTTGGCGTGCTGGCCCAGCGTGGTCCAGGTCTTCTGGCCGTTGACGACGTAATGGTCGCCCTGCAGGACGGCCGTGGTCTTGACCGAAGCCAGGTCCGAGCCCGCGCCAGGCTCCGAGTAGCCCTGGCACCACCAGTCGTCGCCGTTCAGGATGCGCGGCAGCCAGTACTGTTTCTGGGCCTCGCTGCCGTACTGGATGAGCACCGGCCCCAGCATGTTGACGCCGAAGGGAACGATGCGCGGGGCACCGGCCAGCGCACACTCGTTCTCGAAGATGAACTTCTGCACGGCGCTCCAGCCCGGGCCCCCGTATTGCTCGGGCCAGTGGTTGGCCAGCCAGCCGCGGGCGTTGAGGATGGCGTGCCAACGCTCCAGGTCGGCCTTGTCCAGCCGCAGGCCGGCTTGCACCTTGTGCGACAGGTCGGCGGGCAGATGCGCTGCCAGGAAGGCCTGCACTTCGTCGCGAAAGGCCTGTTCTCGGGGGGTGAATTGCAGATCCATGTCGTCCTTCGCAGGGTGGTCAACGCGCTTCGACGGCCGCGCGGTTCAGGCTGTCGAAGTAGCGGCCGTCGGCCACCAGCCGTTCCAGCAGCGGCGCGGGTTGCCAGAAAAGCGGGTCCTGCCGTGCGAATTCCCGGATGTCGGCCAGGATCCTCGGCAGGCCCACCGTGTCGGCGTAGTGCATCGGCCCGCCCCGGAAGCGCGGAAAGCCGTAGCCCGACAGAAAAGTCACGTCCACGTCCAGCGGCCGCAGGGCGATGCCCTCGGCCACCACCTTCGCGCCTTCGTTGACCATGGCCGCCAAGTAGCGGCGCAGGATTTCGTCCGGCGTGAAGCTGCGCGGCGCGATGCCTTTCCTGACGCGCTCGGCATCGACGATGGCCAGCACTTCCGGATCGGGCTGCCCGGTGCGGGCACCTTCGGGATAGAGGTAGAAGCCGCGCCCCGTCTTCTGGCCGAACCAGCCGCGCTCGCAAATGCGGTCGGCGATCTCCACATAGCGCGCCCTCGGGTCGCGCGTGGCGGCGCGCCGCTTGCGCGTGGCCCATCCGATGTCGCCTCCCGCCAGGTCGGTCACCTGGAAAGGTCCCATCGGGTAGCCGAAGCCGCGCAGGGCCGCGTCAATCTCGTAAGGAGACGCTCCGTCTTCCATCAGGTAATCGGCCGCCTGCTTGTAAACGGCCAGGATGCGGTTGCCGATGAAGCCGTCGCACACGCCGGCGCGCACGGGTACTTTCTTCAATTGCTTCGCCAGCTCGAAGGCGGTGGCGACCACGTCGGCACTCACCTGGGCCGGCACCACGATCTCCAGCAGCTTCATGATGTTGGCGGGGCTGAAGAAGTGCAGGCCGATCACGTCCTGCGGGCGTTGGGTGACCTCCGCGATCGCGTCGATGTCGAGGTACGAGGTGTTCGTGGCGAGCACGGCGCCGGGTTTGCAGACGCGGTCCAGTTCGCGGAAGACGGCCTTCTTGACCTCCAGGTCTTCGAACACGGCCTCGATCACCAGATCGGCCCCGGCAATGTCTTCGTAGCGCGTGCTGCCGGTGTAGCGCGCCATGACGGCGGCTTTGTCCTCGGCCGCCATGCGCCCCTTGGCGACCAGCGCGTCGTAGACCTTTTCGACATGCGCGCGGCCCCGGGCCAGCGACGCGTCATCGCGCTCGATCATGGTCACGGGCAGGCCGGAATCCAGCGCCGATACGGTGATGCCCGCGCCCATGGTGCCGCCGCCGATGACGGCGATGGAGGCCACGGTGCGCGGCGCGGCGGCCTGGGCCTCCGGCACCTTGGCGACTTCCCGTTCGGCGAAGAAGGCATGGATCAGGCCGGCGCGCTGGGGGCTGGCCAGGCACTCCGCGAATGCGGCGCGCTCGCGCTGCATGCCTTCGTCGAAAGGCAGCTCGACGGCGTTGCGCACGCACTCGACGATTTTCTGCGGCGAGATCAGGCCACGCGACTTCTTGGCCGTCTCGGCCGCCAGTGCGTCCAGTTCGGCCAGCGCAGCGGCGGGCTCGGCGATGGCCCGGTCGCGCGTGCGGCGCACCGGCGCTCGCGCAGCCAGCAGTTGCCGCACATAGTCCAGTCCCGCGGCGGTGGGGTCCGAGCCTTCTCCGCATTGGTCGATGAGCCCGGCCACCAGCGCCGCCCTGGCACCCAGAGGCTTGCCGCTGAGCATCAGCTCGGCGGCCGCCCTGGCACCCATCAGGCGCGGAGCCCGCTGCGTGCCGCCGGCACCCGGCAAGAGGCCCAGGTTCACCTCCGGCAGGCCCAGTTGGGCGGCAGGCAAAGCCAGGCGGTAGTGCGCCGACAGCGCCACTTCCAGCCCGCCGCCCAGCGCAGCGCCGTGGATGGCGGCCACCACCGGCTTGCTGCACGACTCGATGCGCTCGCAGACCTCGGGCAGCGACGGCAGCACGGCGGGCTTGCCGAATTCGCGGATATCGGCACCGGCGATGAAGGCCTTGCCCGCGCCGACGATCAGCACCGCCTGCACGCCTGCCTGCGCCTGCGCCCTTTCCATGGCGGCGACCAGTCCCTGCCGCACGGTGGCGCCCAGCGCATTCACCGGCGGGTTGTCGATGCGTACGACCAGGACGTTGCCCTGCTCATGGAATTGCACGGGCGATGCCGTTGCCGCTTCAAAGGCCATTGCCTTGTCTCCTTCTGGGTGCGCCGGCGCGCTGCACTGCGAAGGGCATTCTTGCGGCGACAATCTTTTCTGACAATCCCATCAATCATTGACAGACTGTCAAATGATTTAGACCAATCAAAACCCTGCACCATGGACCTGCCATCCCTGACGCTGCTGGTCGAGATCATCGACAGCGGCAACCTGAGCCAGGCCGCGCGCAAGCTGAAGATGACGCGTGCCAACGTGAGCTACCACCTCACCAAGCTGGAGAAGGCCGTGGGCGTGCAGTTGGTGCAGCGCACCACGCGCCGGGTCGAACCCACCGAGATCGGGCTGCGCCTGTACGAACACGGCCGCACCATCCGCAACGAAATGCGGGCTGCGCAGGAGGCCGTCACCACGCTGGGCCAGGGCCTGCAGGGTCGCGTGGGCCTCAGCGTGCCCAGCGGCTATGGGCAGATCGTGATGGGCGACTGGCTGATCGAATTCAAGCGCACCTATCCCGGCATCGTGCTGGACGTGCTGTTCGAGAACCGCGCCGACAACCTGCGCGACGAAGTGGACATCGCCATCCGCGTGGTGCAGGAGCCTCCGCTGTCGCTGGTGGCCCGCAGCATGGGCACCGTGCGCTACCTGGCCTGCGCATCGGCCGACTACGCAGGCCGGCACGGCCTGCCGCGCACGTTGCATGCGCTGCGCGCCAGCCCGGTCATCACGGCCGGCGTGACCGGGCGGCAACTGCGCCTGTCGGCCTACCGGGGCAGCGAGCGGCACGAAGTGATGCTGGAGCCCACCCTGATCTCGGAACACTTTCCGTTCCTGCGCCAGGGCATCCTGGCCGGGCTGGGCGTGGGACTGGTGCCCGACTACGTGGTGCAGGACAAGCTGGCGACCGGCGAGGTGCTGACCACGCTGGACGAATACCGCCTCAGCATCTTCGGCACGCACATGTACCTGCTGTATCTGCCGAACCGCCACCAGACGCGGGCGGTCCGCACCTGCATCGACTTCCTGCTGGACAAGGCGCAAGGCGGCGAGCACGGCGGTATGCCGCAGGGCGCTGCGGCAGTTGGTTGAGCTGCCTCGCACCGCCGCAACGCGGTCGCTGGCGCGCAAATGAAAAAGCCCCGGCCGTGGAGGGCCGGGGCTCGGGACAGGTGGGCACCGCGTTCCGCGCTGGCGGCAGGGCCGCAGCGCCGGCGCATTACCGGCCCTGGGCGTTTTGCAGGGCAGCGATCCGCTCCTCGATGGGAGGATGGGTGCTGAACAGCTTGCCGATGCCGCCAGCAATGCCCATGGCCTGCATGCCCTTCGGCAATTCGGCGGGGTGCATGCCGCCCAGGCGGGCCAGGGCGTTGATCATCGGTTGCTGGCGGCCCATCAGCTTGGCAGCGCCCGCATCGGCACGGAACTCGCGCTGGCGGCTGAACCAGGCAACGATCATCGAAGCCAGGAAGCCCAGCACGATATCGAGCACCAGCGTCGTGACCATGTAGCCGATGCCGGGGCCGGAGCTGTTCTCGTCGTTCTTGCGCAGGAAGCTGTCCACCGCATAGCCGATGACGCGCGAGAGGAAGACCACGAAGGTGTTCATCACGCCCTGGATGAGGGTCATGGTGACCATGTCGCCGTTGGCGATGTGGGCCACCTCATGGCCGATCACGGCCTCGACTTCTTCTCGGGTCATGCCCTGCAGCAGGCCGGTGGAAACGGCCACGAGGGCGTTGTTCTTGAAGGCGCCGGTGGCGAAAGCGTTGGGATCGCCCTCGAAGATGCCGACCTCGGGCATGCCGATGCCGGCCTGGTCGGCGAACTTGCGGACGGTCTGGACGATCCAGGCCTCATCGGCCGAGCCCGTGCCGTCGATCACCCGCACACCGGAACTCCACTTGGCGACGGGCTTGCTGATGAGCAGCGAGATGATGGCGCCGCCAAAGCCCATGATGAAGGCGAAGCCGAGCAGCGCCCCCAGGTTGAGCCCGTTGGATGTCAGGTACCGGTTGACGCCCAACAGGCTGGCGACGACGCCCAGCACCGCCACGACGGCAAGGTTGGTCAGCAGAAATAGCGCGATTCGTTTCATCGAAGGTTTCTCCACGAAGGGGAAGTGTGTTTGGGTGCGGGGTCATCGGCGATGCCGCGCCGCTACACGACCGGAAGGTGGGGATGGCGGGCGGGCGTTCAAGCCGCCGTTGCAGCGCGGAGGGACCCCTGTTGTGTACTTTGTGCGGGGCGGGCGCTGCGGAATACGGAAGAGTCATCATAGAAGCAAAAGTTCTCGTTATCCGCGCACCAGCCCGGCACCCCCAGCACCGGCAGGGGCGCAAACGGCTTTTCCCGCAGCAGCGCCGGGTCGAGCGCACCGGCCAGCCAGGCGTCCAGGTCCGCGGTATCTACCGGTGTGCACGCCCCCATGAGCACATGGGCCGTGAGGGATTTGCGCGGCGCGGCGAGTTGCTCCAGGAGCGCGTGGCCGAAGATCGCCAGACGCGCCTCCTTCCACAGCGGACGCAGATCCACGAACAGCCGGCGCCAGGCCCGCGCTGCGAGCGCCTCCTGCAACGCGGCCGGCGCCAGCAGGACCGCTCCGTTCTCGTCGAACACCGTGATCGCATCCCGCAGCGGCCCGCGGACGGCGCCGATGCCCTGCGCCGCGATGGCTTCGGCCTGCCAGCGGTTCAATAGCCGCTTGGTCTGCGGATAGTGCAGCCAGATGACCCCGTTGAAAAAGTCGTGCAGATTGTCGCGGGTCGGTACGGTGCCGGTCGCATGGACGAATTGCTCATAGGGCACGCCCTTTCCCAATGCGGCCTGGGGTGCGAAGCGAACGCTGCAGAGGCCGGCGCCCCGGGCCGCAGCGACAGGCCCAGCCAGACGGTTCAACGCACCAGACACCGGCAGGCCGGCGCGCCACTGTGCCTCCACCTGCGCTCCCACGGCAGCCAATGGCTCCAGCCACGGGGATGCGGGACCGAAGAGGGGTTGCATCCGGACGCCTATGCGCCCACCACGCGCCACGGCAAAGCCTCGCCCGAGCGCAGCGGCTTCAACTGCGCTTCGCCGAACGGGAAGCTCTCGGGCGGCACCCAGGATTCGCGGCGCAGGGTCAGCGTTCCCTGGTTGCGCGGCAGGCCGTAGAAGGCCGGGCCGTGGACGCTTGCGAAGCCCTCCAGCTGGTGCAGGGCGCCCGCGTTGTCGAAAGCCTCGGCATACAGCTCCATGGCCGCATGCGCGCTGTAACAGCCGGCACAGCCGGTGGCATGCTCCTTGAGGTGCGCGGCATGGGGTGCGCTGTCGGTGCCCAGGAAGAACTTGGCGCTGCCGCTGGTCGCTGCCTCCACCAGCGCGAGCCGGTGGGTTTCACGCTTGAGCACGGGCAGGCAGTAGTAATGGGGACGGATACCGCCGGTGAAGATCGCATTGCGGTTGAACAGCAGATGCTGGGGCGTGATCGTGGCGGCCGTGAAACCATCGCTGGAAGCCACGTACTGAGCGGCGTCGCGCGTGGTGATGTGCTCGAAGACAATCTTCAGTTCCGGGAAATCGCGGCGCAGAGGGATGAACTGCCGCTCGATGAAAACGGCCTCACGGTCGAAAAGATCGACCTCGCTGCCCGTGACCTCGCCATGCACCAGCAACAGCAAACCGGCTTTCTGCATGGCTTCCAGCACCGGGTAGATCTTGCGCAGCTCGGTCACGCCGGCATCGCTGTTGGTCGTCGCTCCAGCGGGATAGAGCTTGCAGGCCACGATGCCGGCCTCTTTCGCGCGGGCGATTTCCTCGGGCGGAAGGTTGTCGGTGAGGTAGAGCGTCATAAGCGGCTCGAAGGACACGCCGGCCGGCACGGCCGCGAGAATGCGCTCCTTGTAGGCCAGGGCCTGCGCTGCGGTGGTGACCGGAGGCCGCAGGTTGGGCATGATCACGGCGCGCCCGAACTGCGCGGCGGTATGGGGAACCACGGTCAACAGGGGCTCGCCATCGCGCACGTGCAGATGCCAGTCGTCTGGACGGGTGATCGTGAGGGTATCCACCGGCGCGGAGCCAGCGGGGACGGATGGAGTGGGGGATGGTGCGGCAGCGGTCATGGGGCGGGATTCTCCCACCAGACCCGCCGCAAGCCCTTCACCTTCCGGACGCGGCCTCCTCCAATAAAAAACCCTGTCCGCCGGTGGGCGAACAGGGTGAAACCCCAGAGGTTGGGGTGAGGGGGGATCGGTCGGCGAATCAGCAGCCGGAGGGGCGGTTGGTTCGCATGGGCACAACGCCCGAAACAGTGAGGCGGTCGCCCGAGCCATCGGTGGCCGTGAGTGTCTTGCTCACGATACGGACTTGGTTGGCATCGCGGACCACCGAGGTGTCGCTCCAGTCCGACGCGCTGAACTCGCGCCCGGCAAAGGTCAGGAATGCAACGTACAGCCGGGTGGCATTCGGCTCGTAGCGGACATCGCCAAACGCCTGTCCACTCGCGCCCACCTTGTTGGCGCCATCGAAACGGAAAGCGCAGACTTCCGGCGCGGAGCCGATGGGGTTGCGCTTCTCTACATCGGTGAGGTTGATATTGCCGTCACCGTAGACACCGTTCAGTCCGGACGCTGTAGACCCGGTGACGGTGAAGACACCTGCCTGGTCGCTGGGCGTTGGATCGTCGTCGTTGCCACCTCCGCAGGCACTCAGCAGCGCGGCGGTGGCCAGGACGGCACAGGTCTTCATCAGGGCAGAGGGCATTGTTCGTTCTTGGATAGGGATGAATCTGTGTGGGCGACGTATCGCTCACGGCAGCTGCCATCGTAGAAACCGCCCCCGTTCGCCCCTGTGGTCCGTGGGCGGCACGCCCTGTAGGACTCGGTGCCGCCCACCGGCACGCACTCATCCGGAACCGGGTGCCCAGCGCCAGGCTCGCCAGGCCCGTCAGGCGGCCAGAGGGAAAACGGCAGTGAACCGCGCGCCACCCTCTGCGCGGTTTTCCACGTGCACACGGCCGCTCTGCCGCTGCACCAGGGCCTGCACGATCGAGAGCCCGAGCCCGGATCCCTCGCCGCGCCGCCCGGGTTCGTGGGGAAATCGCTCGAAAGGACGTTTCAGCAGCCGCGGCGGCAGGCCCGGCCCCGCGTCACTGACGACCAGCACCACCCACGACTCCTCCACGGCCACATCCACCCCCAACCAGCCACCGGCTGCCGCGTGGCGCAGCACGTTCTCCACTAGGTTGAAGAGGATCTGGCGCATGCGGTCCGGATCGAGCACCACACGCGCCGCTCCGTCCACCTCCGGCAGGCGCAGGTCGAGCCGCACGCCGTGGTCGGCGATGCGCTGCGCGTGGCCGGCCAGCGCATCGCGGACCAGCTCGGCCAGATCCACGGTGAAGGTCTCCAGAGACAGCTGGCCGGCTTCCGCCATCGACAGGGTGTGCAGGTCGCCCACGAGCCGCCCCAGGTATTCGACCTGGTCCAGCAACGCCCGGGATTCGGCTGCATCGGCCTCGATGACCCCATCGCAGATCGCGTGCAGGCGCGCGCGCAGCACGGTGAGCGGAGTGCGCAGCTCGTGCGATATGGATGCGGCATTGGCACGGCGCTCCTTCGCCGAGCGTTCGAGTGCATCGATCATCTGGTTGAAATGCCGCACCATCACGGCCATTTCGTCGTGGTAGCGCCCGGGCTGCGCCCGCCGCGAAAAATCCCCGACGGCCACATGCGTGGCCACCTCCGCCATCGAAGCCAGCGGCTGGGTCACGAGCCGGGATACCCAGAAACCCACCACCAGGCCGACGGGAAGGCACACGACCAGCCCGACCACGAGCGACCACTTCTCCCCGAAAAGCAGGTCGCCATGCCAGTAATGGCCGTAGATCTCCATTGCGCGCGGGCTGTCTTCCATGTCACGCTCGCGCAAGTCGTCCAGTTCGCGCTGGATGTCGGTGGGCAGGCTGCGGTAGAAGTCGCGGTATTGGACTTCGGAAAACAGCATCACGCTCGCCGTGAGCAGCGCCATCGTGGCCAGCACCGTGGCCGCGATCCACAGCCCGAAGCGCACCCAGACCCGGTTGAACAATGACCCTTGCATTGCGCGGACGCCTCAGGCCGGCGGGCCCTCGCCGGGCCAGAGCCGGTAGCCGATGCCGCGTACGGTCTCGATCAGGTCGCCTTGACCGGCCTGCTGCAGCTTGCGGCGCAGCTTGGAGAGATGGGAGTCGATCACGCGGTCCAGGGCATCGCTTTCGGGAAGGCAGTGGTCGATGAGGTGGCTCCGGGAAAAACATCGCCGGGGCTGCGCCGCCAGGCAGGCGAGCAAGCGGTATTCGGTCAGCGTGAGCGGCAGGCCCAGCGCCCTGCCATCGTCGCCATGGACGAACGCCGCGTGCGCTTCCTGGTCGATCTCGATGCGTCCCACCCGGATGGGCGGGGCCGAACGCACGGGTGCCGTGGGCTGCCCCTGAGCGCGCCGCAGCACGGCGCGCACGCGTGCCACCACTTCCGGCGGGCTGAACGGCTTGACCACGTAATCGTCCGCACCCAGCCGCAGGCCCACGAGCTTGTCCACATCGTCTGCGAGCGCCGTCACCATGATGACGGGTGTCTGGCCGTCCTCCCGGATGGCGCGCAGCAGGTCCAGGCCGTCCATGCCGGGCAGATGGATGTCGAGCAGGACCATGTCGGGCTTGATCTGCCGGAAGAGGCGCAGAGCCTCCAGGCCGTCGGAGACGTGGCGCGCGCGCAGTCCGTCGCGCTGGAGATAGGCCGTGAGGATGGTGGCAATGCCCGGTTCGTCCTCGACCACGAGGACGAGGGGGCCTGAGGCCTGCGGTGCGGCGGCGGGAAGGTTCATGGCGTCGGGACGGTGCTGGCCGGAATTATCCACAGGCTCGCCGGCTGCCGGGCAATTCCCCTGCGTCTCCACGAAGCCTCCATATCCCATGCAACGCTGCGCAAGCTTCGGGCGATCCAATGCGCCACAGCCCCTTCCGCCATGGACGGCTTTTCGTCTTTTCACCTGTGACGCCGCGCGTGCCCTTCCTGCCCCCATCTCCGCATCGCCTGCGCTTCGGCCTGCTCGCCGCGGTGCTGGTGGTTCTGGCCGGCTGTACCACGCCGGCCCCCCGCCCGTCCGCAGCCCCGGCACTTCCCGGCGCCTGGACCTCGCCGCAGCCCCAGGGCACCGCCACGCCGGAGTTGCGTGCCTGGTGGACATATTTCCATGATCCGGCCCTCGACGCGCTGGTCGGCGAAGCCCTCGAACGCAATCTCGACCTGGCGATCGCCAACCGCCGGCTGCGCGAGGCCCGGCTGCAGGCCGGTCGCGCGGCGGTGCAATTCCGTCCCTCGTTCAGTGCGGGCGCGCGGACACTGCAGGACATTGCCGCCACGGACACCTACTTCCACGCCAGCATCGACATGGTGTGGGAGCTGGGGCTGTTCGGCGCCGCGGACGGCGTGCGCGAAGCAGCCGAAGCCGATGTGGAGGCCTCCGCCGCAGACCGCCAGGGCACTCGCGTTGCCGTCGTGGCCGACGTGGTACGCAACTATCTGGACCTGCAGGCGGCGCGCCGGCAGCTCCGCCTGATCGACCGGTTGGTGCAGATCGACGACCGCGCCCTGCAACTGGCGGAAGTGCGGCGGCGCACGTCGACCGGCACTGCCGAAGAGACCGCCCAGGCGCGCGTGCGCCGCGCGCAGGCGCTGGCGGCACGCGCCGTTCCCGAAGAGGCCCGCGCCCGTGCCGCCCAGGCCCTGTCGGTGTTGCTGGGCCGCATGGCCCCGGACCCGGCGTGGGGCACCACCGGACCGGGCGAGCCGCCCGCCCTCGCGCCCTTTGCCTTTGCGTCGCTGCCCGCCGACCTGCTGCGCACGCGGCCCGACGTGCAGGCGGCCGAGGCCGACGTGCGCAAGGCCGCCGCCGAACTGGGCCTGGCCCGCTCCGAGCTGTTTCCGCGGATCTCGATCATGGGATCGCTGCTGTATTCGTACAACCTCACGCGCAACCGCCGCACGACCAGCGACAACGCCCCGGCCATCGGCCCCGCGATCGACATCCCGCTGTTCGACTGGGGCCGCCGCCGCATGCAGGTCGATGCACGGCAGGAAGCGCTGGAAGGCGCGTCGCTGGCCTATGAGCGTGCCGTGCGCGGTGCGGTCGCCGAGGCCGAAGGCGCACTGGCCGCCCTGGCGGCGCAGCAAGGCCGTGCGGACGCCCTGGCGCAGGCGCAGCCGGCCCTGGCGGAGCGTGTCCGGGTGGGCCGCATACAGGCCCGCCTCGGCCTGTCCAGCGAATACGACACCCTGACCGCACAGCGTGCGGCATTGCAGGGCGAGGCGGAATGGTCCACCGCGCAGGATGCCCGGTCTCTGGCATTCGTCGCGCTCTACAAGGCGCTGGGGGGAGCGCCGCTGCCCCCGGCGGAAACCGCGGCAGCACCGCCTTCCGAAACGCCTCGGGAGACGCCGTGATCGCGCTGGCCCGCAAGACACTGGTCCATGAGTGGCGCCGCTTCGTGCCCGCGGTGTTCGCGGTGGGGTTCTCGTGCGTGCTGCTCGTCGTACAGGCTGCGCTCGTGCTGGGCATCTTCGGCAGCGCGGCGCTGTATGTGCGGGCGTCGGGTGCGGACCTGTGGGCCGGCTATCCGGGCACGCAGAGCGTGAACTTCGGCCGGGCGATCGGCCGCGACGTGGACCTGCGCCTCGCCATGGACCCCGCTGTCAGCGCCACCGAACCCTACCTCTGGGTGGATGGAGACTGGCGCAGCAGCCGGGCCGGCGGCGGTGGCGTGTCGATCTACCTCTCCGGAATTCGCACCGCACCGGACGGCATGCTGTTCTCGCGCCTGCTCAATGACTGGCAACGTGCGGCACTCAGGGACCCGGGCGCGGTCATCGTGGACCACGAGGACATGGGCACCCTGGGTACGCGGGTGGGCGGTACGGCCTGGATCAACGCACGCCCCGTCCGCGTGGTGGCGGCGGTGGACGGGCTGCGCGGCCTGGGCGGCGTCAACGTGCTGGCCTCGCTCGATACCGCACGCGAGATCGCCGGCGCGGAGGCCGCCGCGGCAGGGCCGACCTACGTCGTCGCCCGGACCCACACGCCCGCACAGGCGGCACAGGCGCAGGCCCGGCTGTCCGCGGGCGCCCCGGGGTTCGGCCCCTTCGAGGTCTGGACGGCGCCCCAGTTCGCGCGCCGCTCCCAGCTCTACTGGCTGCTGGACACGGGCGCGGGCGTGGCCGTACTGTTCATGGTGGGCATCGTGTGCCTCGTCGGCACGGTGGTCACCAGCCAGTCGCTGATGGGCATCGTGGCCGGCTCGGCGCGCGAATATGCCGTGCTCAACGCGCTCGGGGTCAGCCGCCGCGCACTGGGCCGGCTGGTGGTCGAGCAGGCATGCTGGATCGGCGGACTCGGCCTGCTCCTGGGCGCCGCTGCCAGTGCCGCGCTGCTCTGGCTGGCCGGGGTGCAGGGCGTGCCGGTGGCGATGACGCCGGCCATCGCGCTGGCCTGCGCGGCGCTCGTGGCACTCGTTTCGCTGCTTTCGGGCCTTCTGGCCATGCGCGGCCTCATGGCGGCGGACCCTGCACTGCTCCTGCGATGAACGAGACCCCCCTCCCCCGCTCCCGGGCCGCGGAACGCAGCGCGCCCAGCCTGCAGGCCGTGGACCTGCACAAGTCCTTCGTGTCCGGCGTGGTGCAGGTCCCTGTCCTGCGCCAACTGAGCCTGTCCATCCAGCCGGCAGAACTGACGCTCATTTCGGGCCCTTCCGGATGCGGCAAGAGCACGCTGCTGTCGCTGCTGTCCGGCCTGCAGAAGCCGGATGCCGGCCATGCCCTGGCGCTGGGCGAAGACCTGGGCACGCTCGGCCCGCGGGCGCTGGAGCGCTTCAGGCTCCAGCACACGGGGTTCGTTTTCCAGGGCTTCAACCTGTTTCCGGCGCTCACCGCCCTGGAGCAGGTGCAGTTGCCCCTGGGCTACCTGGGCCTGGACGCGCGCGAAAGCGCACGCCGCGCCCGGCAGGCGCTGGACGAGGTGGGCCTGACGCAGCGGGTGCACATGCGCCCGGCCCAGCTCTCGGGCGGCGAGAAGCAGCGCGTCGCCATCGCACGCGCCATCGCCAAGTCGCCGCAACTGCTGTTCGCCGACGAGCCCACCAGCGCGCTGGATGCCGACAGCGGCCAGCGCGTGATCGACATCCTTCACCGCATCGCGCGCATCCATGGCACCACCGTGCTTTGCGTGAGCCACGACCCGCGCCTCGTGCGCCATGCCGACCGCGTGCTCGGCATGGAGGACGGCGCCATCCGCAGCGACTGGCGCCAACCGGACGCCACCACCCCATGAAACGCTTTTCCTTTCCTCTTTCTGCCCCGGTGGCGCGCTGCACCGCCTGCATCGCCCTGGCGTCGCTGGTGCTGGCATGGCTGCCCGGCTGCTCCGAGCACGCGCCACCTCCGGCGGATGCAACCGCAGGCAGCGCCTCTGCCGCCGCAGCGCCTGCCGGCCTGGCCATGGCCCGGGGCCGCATCGAGGTCCAGGGCGGCCTTCTGGAACTCTCTCCCCTGCAGGACGGCGTGGTGGAGACCGTGGCCGTGCATGAGGGCCAGAGCGTGGCGCGGGGACAGGTGCTGCTGCGCCTTTCCTCTGCCGGCATGCAGGCAGAACTGGGCGTGGCGCAGGCGGAGCTGCAACTTGCCGAAGCGCGCCAGCGCGCACGCCTGCAGCACCTGCCTGCACTGCGCCGGAATGCGGCCCGCCTGGCAGAAGCCGCTTCGGCAGGCGCCACGGAACCCCAGCGCGCCGAAGACGCCGCACAGGCGCTGCGCGATGCGGAGGCCGACACTGCCATCGCCCGTGCGGAGGCCGACGTGGCCCGCCAGCGGCTGGCGCAGGTGCGCGCCCAGCAGGCCCGCCTGGAACTGCATGCCCCCGAAGAAGGCACCGTGGTGCGCGTGTCCACCCAGACGGGGCAGCGCCTGCTGGCGTCCGCAGGCGGCCCGGCCGCCGTCACGTTGATGCCCCGCCGGCCGCTCGTGGTGCGGGCCGAAATCAACGAAAGCTACGCGGCTGCGGTACAGCCCGGCATGCGCGCATCCATCACGACCGACGGCGACGCAGCGCCAGCCGCGCTGCCGGCGGCGCGCGTGGTGCGCATCAGCCCCGTGCTCGGCACCGCACGCCTGCAGGACGACGTGCAACGCGGCCCGGTGCGGGTCGTGGAATGCGTGCTCGAGTTCGACCAGGCACCGGATGCGCGCCCCGGCCAGAGCGTGCGCGTGAGCTTTCATCCTTGAACCGAGGAATGCCAGATGAAGACAGCCCCCCTCCTTCCTTCCCAGCCACGGCGCATGCCGGTGTCCCTGGCCATCGTGCCCGCAGCAGCGGCCCACGGCGGCGACTCCGCGTCCGGCTGGATGGTCCAGTGCGATTTCGACGGCACCATCAGCACGGTCGACGTGACCGATTCCTTGCTGCAGCGGTTCGGACAGCCGGGCTGGGAAGCCCTGGAAGACGCGTGGGAACGCGGTGAGATCGGCTCGCGCGAGTGCATGAAGGGCCAGGTCGCCCTGCTGGACATGGACCGCGCCGAACTCGACGCGCACCTGGCATCCATCGAGGTGGACCCGCACTTCGCCGCCTTCGTGCAGGAGGCGCAATCCCGGGGCATGCCGGTGCAGGTGGTCAGCGATGGCATCGACTACGCCATCCAGGCGGTACTGGAGCGCCACGGACTGGGCGCACTGCCCGTCGTCGCCAACCGGCTGGTGCAGGCCGGGCCGCGCCAATGGCGGCTGGAATCGCCCTGGGCCAGCGGCAACTGCTCGCGCGCGAGCGGCAACTGCAAATGCGAACGCCTTGCCGAGCAACGCGCACGCCACGGCCGCGTGCTCTTCGTGGGTGACAGCACCTCCGACTTCTGCGTTTCCGGGCAGGCGGACTTCGTCTTCGCCAAGTACAAGCTCATCGCCCACTGCGAGAGCCAGGGCATCGCCCATGCGCCTTTCACCGATTTCTCGGACACCCTGGAACTGCTGCGCAACCTGGAGGCGCTGGCACCGCGCGCGCTGGAGCTGGCTGCATGAATGCGGCGATCGCCACCCATCGCGCCACGGCGGACACCCATGCCGCCGTCCCTGCCCGTCCGGCCTGCCGGCATGGCACCGACCATGAATACCTGCTCGAAGGGCATGGCCCGCTGGCGCGCACCGGCGTACTGCTGGTCCACGGCCTCACGGGAACACCCAATGAAATGCGCCTGCTGGCCAAGGGGCTGAACCGCGCAGGCTTCACCGTGCTGGCCGTGCAGCTGGCAGGCCATTGCGGCACGCAGGACGATCTCGTCGCCACGCGCTGGCAGGACTGGGCCGCCAGCGTGCGGCGCGGCGCGGACCGGCTGATGCAGCACACCGGGCAGCCGCTGATCGCCTGCGGCCTGTCGATGGGCGCCGTGCTGGCGCTCGCGCTGGCCATCGAGCGGCCCAAGCAGGTGGCCGGTGTGGTGGCGCTCTCGCCCACCTTCCGCTACGACGGCTGGAGCATGCCGGCATATACACGCCTGTCGTTCCTGCTGCCGGTGTTCCGCGCGCTCGGCATCGGGCGGCACAGCGTGTTCATGGAACAGCCGCCCTACGGCATCAAGGACGTGGCGCTGCGCGAGCGCGTGGTGTCGCAGATGCAGTCGGGCGACAGCGCAGCCGCCGGCCTGCCGGGCAACCCCTGGTGGTCGGTGATCGAGATGCGCGCCCTGGCCGCGCACGTGCGGCGCCGCCTGGGCGAGGTGCGCGCGCCTTGCCTCGTGATGCATGCGCGCAAGGACGACATCGCCTCGGCCGGCAACGCCCGCGACATCGTGCGCGGTGTACGCAATGCCCCCGTGGAGCTGGTGCTGCTGGACGACAGCTACCACATGATCACCATCGATCGCGAGCGCCGCACGGTGCTGGCGCGCACGGTGGCCTTCGCCGAGTCGATCGCCCGGCAGAGCTGCGGGGGCACAGCGCCATGACGCCTTCCGCCGACGGCGGCATCACGCCGCTCGTGGCCACGCTCTGGGTGTTGAACATGCTGGTCGACACCGGTGGGCAACTGGCCTTCAAGGCCGCGGCCACCGCCGACCCCCGCGCGGGCAGCGGGCTGGCCCGCTGGATCTGGATGGCGCAGCGCCCCTGGCTGTGGGTCGGCATCGGCTGCTACGTCGCCGAGTTCCTCGTCTGGCTCGCCTTCCTTTCGCTGGTGCCGCTTTCCGACGGGGTGCTGCTGGGCTCGATCAACATCGTGGCCGTGATGGTGGCGGGCCGCTTCCTGTTCCGCGAAAAGCTCTCGCCCATGCGGGTGGCAGGCATCCTGCTGGTGTCGGCCGGCGTGGCCGTGGTCGGCCTGAAGGCCTGATGCCATGAAGAAACGCTTCTATGCCATCGGCTTCCTCGTCCTGATCGCGTTCGACACGCTGGCGCAGATCAGCTTCAAGCTCGCCGGGGAGCATGCGCTGCCGCTGGAGGTCTCCAGCGCCTGGCTGCAGCGGGTGTTCGGCCAACCCTGGATCTATGGCGCCTTCGTGGGCTATGTGGGCGCGTTCTTCACCTGGATGACGCTGCTGGAGCACGCGCCCATCGGCCCGGCGTTCGCCGCATCGCACCTGGAAGTGGTTTCGGTGCTCGCCTTCTCGGCCCTTCTTTTCGGCGAACCCATTGGCTGGCCGCAGATGCTGGGTGCGGCCCTCATCGCCGGCGGTATCGCCTGCCTGGCGCGCAGCGAGGCAGCGGAGCATCCCCCGGCCACCCCGGCCCAGGTCCCGGTGCATGGCGCCTGAAGCGCCACCGACCGCCGGATTGCCGCTGCAATGGGGCGATCTGCGGCCCGGGGGCAGCTCCGACCTGGGCGGCGCACTGGCCCGCTTCCTCGGCATGCCGTCGGTGCAGGTGGAATGCTCCGGCACCGCCGCGCTCGTGGTGGCCCTCACGGCGCTGCGGGAGCATGCCCCGGCACGCGGCGAAATCATCGCGCCCGCCTACACCTGCCCGCTCGTCGCGCTGGCGGCGGCGCACTGCGGCCTGCGCCTGCGCCTGTGCGACCTGCGCCCCGGCAGCCTGGACCTGGACCCCGAAAGACTGGAGGCACTTTGCGGCCCGCGCACGCTGGCCGTGCTGCCCACGCACCTGGCAGGCCGCGTGACCGAAACGCAAAGCGTTCGCTCCATTGCGCGTGCGGCAGGTGCCTGGGTCATCGAAGACGGCGCCCAGGCCCTGGGCGCCCGCGAAGACAACGGCAGCGTCGGCGCGAAGAGCGACATGGTGTTTTTCAGCCTGGCCGTCGGCAAAGGGCTGACGCTGTACGAGGGCGGCGCGCTCGTGGTCGCCGACGCTGACCTGCGCCAGGCCTGCGCGCGGGTGGCCCGCACGCTGGCGCCCTTTCGCTGGGGTTGGGAATTGCGCCGCAGCGTGGAGTTGCTGGGTTATGCCGCACTCTATCGCCCCGCCGGACTGCCGCTGGCCTATGGCCTGCCGCTGCGCCGGGCGCTGGCCCGGGGCGACCGCATCGGGGCCGCCGGGGACGACTTCGACGCCCACATCCCGCTACATCGCGTGGGCCGCTGGCGGCAGGCCGTGGGAACGCGCGCGCTGGCGCGTTTGCCGGCCTGGCTCGCGCAGGGCGAAGCGCGCGCGCGGCACCGCAGGGCCCTGCTGAACCAGCGGGTGCCCGCGCTCGAGACCATCCAGGACAGCGCCACCACCCCGGGCGCACGGGGCACCTGGCCGTCCATCCTGGTGCTCCTGCCCGATGCGGCGGGGCGCGAGGCCGCACTGGCGGCGCTGTGGGGCAAGGGGCTGGGCGTGAGCCTGCCTTTCGCGCATGCCCTGCCCGACTATCCCGGCTATGCACACGCCATCGCCCGGCAGCCCGGCGACGCGTGGCCGCGGGCACGGGACTTCGCCAGCCGCGTCCTCGCGATCAGCAACAGCCCCTGGCTGGACGATGCGGGCTTCGACCGGGTGTGCGACGTGCTGCGCAGCGCCGTGGAGCGCCGCGGCTGAGAAGCCCGCGCACTGGGTGCGTGGCGCGTCAGTCGTCGGCCTCCAGCAGATCCAGCAGCCACATGTTGAAGGCCGCCTGCGCAGCCTGCCAGGCCGGCAGGTCGGCATGCTCCTCGCCGGTCTGCTGGCCGTCGCCCGCGCTGAGCCAGCGCTTCCACGCCGTCGCATACCGGTGGGTCGAGACGTCGCCCGTCACGTCGCTTCCGACGATGTGGCCCCGCAGGCTGCCGATCACGGCTGCGGCATGGCGCGTCTCCAGGCCGCCCTGGTCCCAGTTGGTGCGAACCACGCGCCGGGAAAACACATCCTTGTCGATGCTGAGGTAAGTGGGCGCGGCATCCCGGCCGAGGAAGCGCGCCACTTCTGCGGTCAGCGCATCCAGGTCCGGGAAGCTGCGGAACCGGCCCGCGATGCCGAGCCAGCGGGCCCAGCCGGTGTCCACGCCGCAGCTCCAGTAGGTGAGGCGTCCGGCGCGCAAAGGGCCGAGGTAGTTTTCCCAGGCATGCCCGCCGCCGATGTCGCCCGAAGTGATGCCCACCACATGGACATGCGCCACCTGGGGCAGCATCGCCACGCGCCGCACCCACGATCCGCAATGCACCCCGAACGGAAAGCGCATGTTGTCGGGATGGTTGTCGAGCACCACGATGCGCAGGGGCCGCTCGCGCGAGAAACCGTGCGCGACGATGCAGCGCTCGATCAGCGGCCAGCTCAGGTGATGGAAGTCGCCGCTGCCGAAGAACACGGTGCCGTGCGCGCGAACGGGGGGCATGCCGGCTTCGAGCGCCGTGCGGAATTCGGCCAGGGCGCGCAGGCCGCAGCCGAAGCGCAGCCGCTCCTGCCACGCCTGCGCCAGGGGCAGCCGCACTTCCCCAGGCAAGGGGCCCACCGAGCCATCGAGGTCCAGCACCACGGGGCGGATCTGTGCATCGCTCATGCGTTGCGGCCCTCCACCTGCGCGCGCCAGTGGCTGTCGCTCTCGAAGTGCCCGGCGAACCGCCGGGCCAGTGCGCGCAGCAACGGATTGCGCACGTGCACGGCGTGGCGCGTCCAGGTGAAACGTGCGCCCAGGCTGCGTTTCACTTCCGGGTCGGTCCAGCCCGCGATGTAGTGGGTGAGCCCACGCTCGAGCGCATATTCCAGATTGACCATCCAGCTCACGAAATACAGGTTGACCTCGCGCGCGGCGGGGTAGGACAGGCCGATGTACTTGTCCACGAGGCGGCCACCGTGCTCGTAGCACAGGTTCCAGCCCAGCAGCGCGCCGGATTCGGCGTGCCGGTACTCGAAGGCGATGCCGCCGCTCGTGCCATCGCGCAGCACCGCTGCGAAGAAGCTGCGCGTGAGCCGGTCGAAATGCACTTCGCTCTGCGCATGCACGCCCTCGTAGAGCGCGTAATACGCGTCCACGCGCGCATCGTCGGCAAACGCCTTGCCGGTGGGCACGCGCTCGATGCGCAGCGCCGCGCGGCTGCGCAGCTTGCGCCGGAGGTTGCTGCGGCGGCTGGCGGAAAGGCGCGCCAGGTACCCGTCCACGCCGTTGAAGTCGATGGGCACATAGGCCAGTGCCTGCCCTTCCACCAGCACGAAACCCTCGGCCACGCAGGCCTCGGCCAGGCGCTGGGCGAAGACGTTGTCGGCATCGTCCAGCAGGGGGGAGTCCTGCGGAATGTCCTTCACGATCGCGAGCGCATGGCTGCGGCCCGGCCCCTGGCGCACGGCCGCGGCCAGCGCCGCCGGGGTGATTCCGTCCGCAGGCAAGGGCGCGTATTCGGTCACCGTCGCGCCGATGAAGGCCGTGCGCACGCGCAGCCAGCGGGACCAGCGCGCGAACATCGGCCAGGTCCGCAACCGCGCCTTGAGCGCATCGTCCGCCGTGGTCAGCAGATCGAAGGGCGCCGTGAACGCCGGCGCGGGCAGGCCGTCCAGACAGGCGAACCCCTCCGGCGGATGCACGCGCGCATGCTCCACGAGCGACGGCGGCTCCAGCCGGTTGCGCCAGCGCATGCGGCTCAGCTGCGCTTGGCGCGCGTGAGGAGCTGATCGAGCAGCACCATGGCCTCGTCGATCTCGGCGCGCGAGATCATCAGCGAGGGCGCGAAGGTGATCACGTTCTTGTAATAGCCACCGACGTCCAGCACCAGGCCGCGCTTCTGGCCCTGGTATTCCAGCGTGCCTTCCAGGCCCATGTCCACCATCTTGTCCAGCAACGCGCGGTTGGGCGTGAAGCCGTCGTCCGTGCAGATCTCGGCGCGCAGCGCCAGGCCCAGGCCGTCCACGTCGCCGATTTCCTTGTGGCGCTTCTGCAGGTCGCGCAGGCCTTCGAGGAAGTAGGCACCGCTGTCGCAGACCTGCTTGCCGAAGTCCATCTCGTGCGTCATCTTCATCACTTCCAGGCCCAGGGCCGTGCCCAGCGGGTTGGATGCGAAGGTGCTGTGCGTGGAGCCTGGCGGGAAGATGGTCGGGTTGATGAGTTCCTCGCGCGCCCACAGCCCGGACAGCGCATTGAGGCCGTTGGTCAGTGCCTTGGCGAAGACCAGCACGTCGGGCTGCACGCCGAAGTTCTCGATGGACCACAGCTTGCCGGTGCGCCAGAAACCCATCTGGATTTCATCGACCACCAGCAGCACGCCGTGCTCGTCGAGCACCTTCTTGATGCCCTTGAAATAGTTGGCCGGCGGGATCACGTAGCCGCCCGTCCCCTGGATGGGCTCGATATAGAAGGCCGCGTACTCGCACTGGCGGGTCTTGGGGTCCCACACCGCGTGGTATTCGTTCTCGAACTTGCGCGCGAACTCGCTCACCAGCGAATCGCCGTACTCCTCGGCCGTCATGCCCTTGGGGCGGCGGAACGGGTACGGAAACGGCAGGAACTGCGCACGGTCGCCGAAATGACCGAAGCGGCGGCGGTAGCGGTAGCTCGACGTGATGCTGGAGGCGCCCAGCGTGCGCCCGTGGTAGCCACCCTCGAAGGCGAACATGAGGCTCTTGCCGTTGGTGGCGTTGCGCACCACCTTGAGCGAATCCTCGATGGCCTGTGCGCCGCCCACGTTGAAATGCACCCGGCCCGGGCGCCCCCACTTGGCCTCGGCATCCTGCGCGATGGTCTTGGCCAGCTCGATCTTGGTGGGGTGCAGGTACTGGCTGGCGATCTGCGGCAGCGTGTCGAGCTGCTGCTTGAGCACGTTTTCCAGCCGCTCGTTCTTGTAGCCGAAGTTCACGGCCGAGTACCACATCTGCAGATCGAGGTAGGGCGTGCCCTCCGCGTCCAGCATGTAGCTGCCATCGCAGCCCGTGAAGATCTTCGGCGGGTTCACGTAATGGACGGTGTCGCCGAACGAGCAGTACTTTGCCTCGTCCGCGAGGAGCTGGGCAGCATCGAAGGTCATGGAAGAGAAACTCCGCAAACAGAATGGGGCGGAGTCTGCGCAGCCAACCTTGATCGACTATCGAGCGTTTGTGTGCGATTTGTGCAGATGGTGGAGAACGCGTGCGGATGCGCACCGTGCCTTTGTGGAGCCCCGAGGCGAACCTTTGCTTACAGCATTGCCCGCGACGCCCGATTAGATTCCCGCCCCACAGGGAGGAATCGACATGCTGACCATCGATCCGCAGGGCATGGTGATCCAGGACGCGCGCATCATCGCCCGGCGAGAACCGAAAATCGAGCGAGGCCGGATGGACAAGGTCAACGGCATCGTGGTGCACCAGACCAACACGGCGACGGAAACCGCGGTTTTCAACAGCTACGGTGTTCCGAACGCCAACGGCGCCCATTTCCTGATCGCCAAGGACGGCACGGTCTACCAGACCGCCTCGCTGTTCTTCAAGACGAACCACGTCGGCCGGCTGCGGGCCCGCTGCATCGCCGAGAAGCGCTGTGCGCCCTCGGAGATCGCGCTCAGTTCCAGCACCCGCTATGGCGCCATCCACTCGGCCGAGATGGCCAAGCCCGTGCCGGCCCGCTATCCCTCCAACACCGACAGCATCGGCATAGAAATCGTCGGCGTCGCCGTTCCGCCGCCGCCCGAGCGCATCCCCCGGAATCTCAGCGAGTACCAAAAGCGCCTCTACATCACGGAGCACTCCGTGTACGAGACATTGACCGGACCGCAGCAGCAATCGCTGCAATACCTCATCGACCAACTGACCCAGGCGCTTGCGGTCCCGAAGACGGAGATCCACCGCCACCCCGATGTGAGCTACAAGAACCGGACCGAGGCCTCCACGGCGGCATGGCAATGAGATCCCGCCCAACTGCCCTTCGGACGGCGGCCGCTGCCGCCGCCCTGCTTTTCCCCCCGCTGTGGGGCCATGCCCAGGCCACCGGTGCCGCTGCTCCCGCCCAGGCCATCGGCCCGCTGGGACGCATCGAATTCAAGCGTCCCGTGAAGCCGATTCCCGGAAGCGATGCCGACTGCTCCGGGCTCGTGGTCGATGCGAAGCGCATCCGGCATTTCTGGACGCATGCCGTCGAGAGCACCGCAGACAACTTCCAGCACGGCGCGGACCTCGCGGACTGCGCGGCCCAGGCCGTGCTGCACCTCAAGGCAGGAACGCGAGGAACCCTGCATCTCCATGACGCCACGGGATGGGGCGTCCTCGAATGGAAGGGCCGGACACGCTACTTCTTCTGCGC
Source organism: Paracidovorax konjaci (assembly GCF_900112675.1). Classification (GTDB taxonomy): domain Bacteria; phylum Pseudomonadota; class Gammaproteobacteria; order Burkholderiales; family Burkholderiaceae_C; genus Paracidovorax; species Paracidovorax konjaci. Next base: position 236,085 of record NZ_FOMQ01000007.1, read on the forward strand.
CTCCTGCGAAGGCATCCTCGGCCGCGACTTCCATGAAAGTCCGCTGAAGTGAAGCAGCCATGCCACGGCTCGCGTTCCACGAGGCTCCTGGCGCTTGTTGCAGCGAGCCTGCTGGGCCTCCAGATAGCTGCACATGCCGAGCTGGCGGGTGCAGTCGTCCCGGCCCCGCTCCCAGCGCCGCACCCCGCAAAGCCGGTTCTCCGGAAGGTCGTGATTCACACCGCCGGCGCCCAGCCTGCCTACGGCAGCGATGCCGATTGCTCCGGAAGGGTGATCGACACAGCGCGCGTCCGCCATTTCTGGAATCGGGCCCAGGAAGGCACAGCGGACGAATACCGGCGCGGCCTTGATCTGCAGGACTGCGAAGCGCAGGCCGAAATCCACTTCCGCTCGGAAAGCGAAGGCCGCCTCTCGCTGGATGACGCCACAGGCTGGGGCGTCCTCGAACAGAACGGCCGGACGCGCTACTTCTTCTGCGCCTCCTGCGAAGGCATCCTCGGCCGCGGTTTTCCGGCACGGGCTGCGAAATGACCGCCCAGGCCTCCCATGCGCTCCGAAGCTCGCAAAGCCACCCAACACTTCGCCCAGGACGGGCGAAGCCTTCCGCCCTTCACCTTCAATAGATCCCCATGAATCTCCGCACGACCCATTGGCTGGGGCTGGCCTCCGCCCTCCTTCTGTTCGCGGCGGGGGTGGGGCTGCTGCAGGCCCGCACGCCCGAAGAACCCACCGCAGACGGCGCGGGCCCCGCGCTGTCTGCGGATGCCCGCCCGCTGTCGGCGGACCTCGTGCAGGCCTTCAACCAGGAGGGCGGCCTGGGCGGATTCGTGCGGCAGGCGCTGGAGCGGCCCGAGGCGGGCGGGGTGTTCTACGCCACGCAGGTGCTGCGCAAGTGCCGCAGTGTGCTGGCGGCAACGCCCGCCACGCCGCCGGGCGATCCGGCGGCCGGGAGCGAATCGCCCCGTGGCGCGGCGCCCGCGGCCGCGGAAACCCTGCGCCAGCGCTGCGCCGGGCTGTCGGAAGACGACATGGCGGACGATCGCATCGCGCGGCACGTGGCCACGGGCCTGCAGCGCAAGGACCCGCTGCTGACCATGGCGGCGCACGCCGGCACCTCCACCTACCAGGACCCGCAGCGCCGCAAGTCGCTGCTGTTCGACATGATGGCGGCCGGCGATCCGCTGCTCGTGCAGGACGTCGCCTCCCGCATCGCGGTCCAGACGGACCCGCGCACCGGCGCGCGCGGCTACCGGTTCGACGGCGCGTTCTATCCGGAGTCAGCGGATGCCAGCGTGGAACTGGCCTTCTACCTGCTGCCCTGCGGGCTGGGGCTGGACTGCACCCGCGCCACCGACTGGGATCTGCTCATCCGCTGCGCCAACGGCTTCGAATGCGCCGCCAGCCGCGAGGACTACGTGGCCACCGCGCTGCGCGGCGACCGCGAAGCCTATGCCCGGGTCAAGGCGCTCTCCGAGCGCATGCTCGAAGCCATCCGGAGCGGACGGGCCAACTCCTTCGTATGACAGGCTGGGCGGCGGCTCCGGCCGCTGCCCGGCCCTGCGTCAGCGCGCCAGCACCGGTGCGATGGCCTGGCCGGTGTGCGTACCCAGCCGCACCACCTCTTCCGGCGACGCGGCCGCGACGATCTGCCCGCCCTCCTTGCCGCCCTCCGGGCCCAGGTCGATGATCCAGTCGGCCTCGGCGATCACGTCGAGGTCGTGCTCGATCACCACGACGCTGTGCCCGCCGTCCACCAGCCGGTGCAGCACGCGGATGAGCTTGTGCACGTCGGCCATGTGCAGGCCCACCGTGGGCTCGTCCAGCACGTAGAGCGTGTGCGGCGCCTTCTGCCCCCGCCGGCCCACCTCGTCGCGCACCTTGGTGAGTTCGGTCACGAGCTTGATGCGCTGCGCCTCGCCACCCGAGAGCGTGGGGCTCGGCTGGCCCAGCGTGAGGTAGCCCAGGCCCACGTCCTTGAGCAGCTGCAGCGGGTGCGCGATGCTCGGCATGCTCGCGAAGAACTCCACCGCCTCGTCCACCTCCATCTGCAGCACGTCGCCGATGCTCTTGCCGCGCCACGTGACGGCGAGCGTCTCGGGGTTGAAGCGCGCGCCGCGGCAGGCCTCGCACGGCACCTTCACGTCGGGCAGGAAGCTCATCTCGATGGTGCGCACGCCCTGGCCTTCGCAGACCGGGCAGCGGCCCTCGCCGGTATTGAAGGAGAAACGCCCGGCCGCATAGCCCCGCGCCTTGGCTTCCAGCGTCTCGGCGAAGAGCTTGCGGATGGTGTCCCAGAAGCCGATGTAGGTGGCCGGGCAGCTGCGCGGGGTCTTGCCGATCGGGGTCTGGTCCACTTCGAGCACGCGGTCGATGGTCTCGAAGCCCGCCAGACCGGTGCAGCCGACGAGCGGCGGCGCCTTGCCGGCATCCATGGCGTCGCGCCCGGCCTTGGTGGAGCGTTGCTGCACCCAGGCCTGCACGTTGGCCAGCAGCACGTCGCGCGCCAGCGTGGACTTGCCCGAGCCGCTCACGCCGGTGACGGCGACGAGGCGGCGCAGCGGCAGCCGTGCCGTGACGTTCCGCAGGTTGTGCAGGCGTGCGCCGCGCACCGTGAGCCAGTGCGCGGGGGCCGCGCCCGCGGATTCGGCCTCTTTTTGGCCGGATGCCGCCGATTCCATTGAATTCTTTGCTACCGAATCAATAGCATCCACTGGCCGGCGCGCCTGCAGCGGGTGGCGCATCGCATGCAGCAGGTAGCGCCCCGTCTGCGAGTCCTCGGCCGCGGCGATGTCTTCCACCGAGCCCTGCGCCACGAGGCGCCCGCCCCGCTTGCCGGCGCTGGGGCCGATGTCGATGATGTGGTCCGCGCGGCGGATCGTGTCCTCGTCGTGCTCCACCACCACCAGCGTGTTGCCCTTGTCGCCGAGCTTGTGCAGGGCATTGAGCAGGATCTGGTTGTCGCGGGCATGCAGGCCGATGGTGGGTTCGTCCAGCACGTAGCAGACGCCCTGCAGGTTGCTGCCGAGCTGCGCGGCCAACCGGATGCGCTGCGCCTCGCCGCCCGAGAGCGTGGGCGCGCCGCGGTCCAGCGTGAGGTACGACAGGCCCACCTCCTCCAGGAATTCGAGCCGGCTGCGGATCTCGGGGATCAGGTCGCGCGCGATGTCGGCCTCGCGCGGCGTCAAGCCACCGGCCGAGAGGGTCTGCACCCAGCGGCGCACGTCGCTCACCGACATCGCCGCGATGTCGGCGATGCCCACGCCCGCGAAACGCACGGCCCGTGCCGTGGCATTGAGGCGCGTGCCCTGGCAGGTGGGGCAGGCGGTGTCGGTCACGTCCTCCGCCTCGGGTTCGGCGAAGGTCTGCTCGCGGCCCCGGTTGTCGTCGGACTGCACGGAGTCGTCGAACACCTTGCGCTGCGCGGCGCTCAGCTTCAAGCCCGTGCCCACGCAGTCGGGACACCACCCGTGCTTGCTGTTGTACGAGAAGAGGCGCGGATCCAGCTCGGCGTAGCTCGTGGCGCAGAGCGGGCAGGCGCGCTTGGTGGAATAGACCTGCAGCCGCCCGATGCCGGCGGTGGCGACGCCCTCCTCCATGGCGCGGCGCAGGTCGCCCAGGTCGCTCATCACGTGGACCACGCCCTTGCCCAGTTCCAGCGCGCGGGCCAGGGCCGTGCGCAGCAGCGCCTCGTTCTCGGGCGCCACGTCGAGGCTCTCGACCGGCAGCTCGATGGTGTGCTCTTTGAAGCGGTCGATGCGCGGGAAGCCCGTGGTGGGCAGGAAGTTGCCGTCCACGCGCAGGTGCGTGTAGCCGCGCGGGCGGGCCCAATCGGCCAGCTCGGTGTAGACGCCCTTGCGGTTCACCACCAGCGGCGCGAGCAGGCCGATGTGCTGGCCCTTGAACTGCGTGAGCAGTTGCGCCGCGATGCTCTCGGGCGTCTGCGGCTGAACGGCCGCGCCGTCGTTCACGCAGTGCTGCACGCCCAGCTTCACGTAGAGCAGGCGCAGGAAGTGCCAGACCTCGGTGGTCGTGCCCACCGTGCTCTTGCGCCCGCCGCGCGAGAGCCGCTGCTCGATCGCCACCGTGGGCGGGATGCCGTACACCGCATCCACTTCGGGTCGGCCCGCCGGCTGCACGATGCTGCGCGCGTAGGCGTTGAGCGATTCGAGGTAGCGGCGCTGGCCTTCGTTGAACAGGATGTCGAAGGCCAGCGTGGACTTGCCCGAGCCCGACACGCCCGTGATCACGTTGAACTTGCCGCGCGGGATGTCCACGCTCAGGTGCTTGAGGTTGTGCTCTTTGGCATTGATGATCTCGATGGCGTTTTTGGGCGCGTGCCGCTGATTTTGCTCGGAAGTTTGCTCCTCTTTTCGTAGCAAAGCAGCCCGCTCGTGCACCGAATGCCCCCCCTCGCCCAGGGTCAGTTCGTAGTCGCGCAGCGCCTCGCCGGTGTGCGACGTGCGGTGCTGGCGCAGGTCCTCGGGCGTGCCCTCGGCCACCACGAGGCCGCCGGCATCGCCGCCTTCGGGGCCCAGGTCGATGAGCCAGTCGCTCGCGCGGATCACGTCGAGGTTGTGCTCGATCACGATCAGCGAATGCCCGGCGTCCAGCAGCTTGCGCAGCGCGCGCATGAGCTTGGCGATGTCGTCGAAGTGCAGGCCCGTGGTCGGTTCGTCGAAGAGGAACAACGTGCCTTTCCTGGCGAGCGGCTGGCGGCTGCTGCTGGCGCTCCTGGCCGCCTCGGCCAGGAAGCCCGCGAGCTTGAGGCGCTGCGCCTCGCCGCCCGAGAGCGTGGGCACGGGCTGGCCGAGCTTCACGTATTCGAGCCCCACATCGACGATGGGCTGCAGCGCACGGATCACGTCGCGGTCCTGCGCGAAGGCGGCGGCGGCCTCGCTCACCGTGAGGTCCAGCACGTCGGCCACGTTGACCGAGCGGCCCGCCCTTTCGATGGTCACTTCCAGGATCTCGGGCCGGTAGCGTTTGCCGTCGCAGTCGGGGCAGCGCAGGTACACGTCGGAGAGGAACTGCATCTCCACGTGCTCGAAGCCCGAGCCGCCGCAGGTCGGGCAGCGCCCGTCGCCGGAGTTGAAGCTGAACTTGGCGGCGGTGTAGCCACGCTGGCGCGCGAGCGGCGCCACGGCGAACAGCTCGCGGATGGCATCCCAGGCGCCCACGTAGCTCACCGGGTTGGAACGCGCCGTCTTGCCGATGGGCGACTGGTCCACGAACACCACGTCGCCCAGTTGCTCTGCGCCCAACAGGCGGTCGTGCGCACCCGGCGATTCGGTGGCCTTGCCGAAATGGCGCATCAGCGCTGGGGCCAGCACGTCCTGGATCAGGGTCGATTTGCCCGAGCCCGACACGCCCGTGACGGTGACCAGGCGCTGCAGCGGGAATTCGACCGAGACGTCCTTCAGGTTGTGCTCTCGCGCGCCTTCGAGGACCAGGCGCGGGGTGGAGGCGGCCACCATGCGCTTCACGCCGGCGCCGATCTGCCGCCGGCCGCCGAGGTACACGCCGGTGAGCGTGTCGGCCCGGCGCAGGTCGGCCGTGGTGCCGTCGAAGACGATCTGCCCGCCGCGCTCGCCGGGGCCGGGCCCCATGTCGATCATGCGGTCGGCCGCGAGCATCACGGCCGGATCGTGCTCGACCACCACCAGCGTGTTGCCGGCATCGCGCAGGCGCAGCATGGCCTCGGTGATGCGGTGCATGTCGCGCGGGTGCAGGCCGATGCTGGGTTCGTCCAGCACGAAGAGCGTGTTCACGAGCGAGGTGCCCAGCGCCGTGGTCAGGTTGATGCGCTGCACCTCGCCGCCCGAGAGCGTGCGGCTCTGGCGGTCCAGCGTGAGGTAGCCGATGCCCACGTCGCACAGGTACTTCAGGCGCGTGGTGATTTCCTCGTGCAGCAGCTTGAGCGCCTGCGCATCGCCGCCCGCGGCCGCGTCGCCCTCCGGCAGCGCCATGCGCCCGAAGAAGCGCCGCAGGCGCTCGATGGGCAGCAGCATCAGGTCGTGCAGCGTGAGGCCCGGCAGCGCCTCCAGCTGCGCACGGCTCCATTGCACGCCTTGCGGCAGGAAGCGCCGGGCGGGCTCCAGCACGGCATCGGCGTCGTCCTTGCTGCCCACGCGCCACAGCAGGCTCTCGGTCTTGAGCCGCGCGCCCGCGCACACCGGGCAGGGCGTGTAGCTGCGGTATTTGGAGAGCAGCACGCGGATGTGCATCTTGTAGGCCTTGCTCTCCAGGTATTCGAAGAACCGCCGGATGCCGTACCACTGCTTGTTCCAGTTGCCGTCCTTGTAGCCGGGCGTGCCGTCGATCACCCAGCGCTTCTGCTCATCGGTCAGCTTGTACCAGGGCGTGTCGCGCGGAATGCCGCCCGCCTCGGCATGGCGCATGAGGTCGTCCTGGGCCTCTTTCCATGCAGGGGTCTGGATGGTCTTGATCGCGCCCGCGCGCAGCGTGAGCCGGTCGTTCGGGATCACGAGGCCGTAGTCCACGCCGATCACGCGCCCGAAGCCGCGGCAGGTCTCGCAGGCCCCCACGGCGGAGTTGAACGAGAACATCGACGGGATCGGGTCGGCGTAGCGCAGATCGCTGTCGGGGCAGTGCAGGCCGGTGGAGAAGCGCCACAGCTCTGGGTCGCCCTCTTCCTGCAGGCGGTACACGTTCAGCCGCCCGGCACCGCGCTTGAGCGCGACCTCGATCGCCTCGACCACGCGCGCGCGCTCGGCATTGCCGAGCCGGAAGCGGTCGGCCACCACGTCCAGGACCTTGACGGTCCCCCCGCTCCCCGCAGGGGCGCTCGCTGGCTTGGAGCGGCCCGGCGCGGCGCCCGTGCGCGGCCCCGCAGGCCTGGCCTCCTCGCGCTCGGCCTGCACCTTCGTGAACCCGCTCGCGGAGAGCCACTGCTCCACCTGCTCGGCGGAGGTATCGGCCGGCAGCTCGACCGGGAAGGTCAGCACCACGCGCGGGTCGCCCGCCTCGGCGCAGCGCCGCTGCAGCTCGGCATAGATGGTGTCCGGCGTGTCGTGGCGCACGGGCTGCGCGGTCTGCCGGTCGAACAGCTGCGCCGCGCGCGCGAACAGCAGCTTCAGGTGGTCGTTGATCTCCGTCATCGTGCCCACGGTCGAGCGCGAGGAGCGCACCGGGTTCGTCTGGTCGATGGCGATGGCGGGCGGCACGCCCTCCACCTTGTCCACGGCCGGCTTGTCCATGCGGTCGAGGAACTGGCGCGCATAGGCGCTGAAGGTTTCGACGTAGCGCCGCTGGCCTTCGGCATAGAGCGTGTCGAACACCAGACTGGACTTGCCGGAGCCGCTGGGGCCCGTGACCACCGTGAGTTCGCCGGTGCGGATGTCTACATCCAGGTTCTTGAGGTTGTGCTGGCGGGCGCCATGGATGCGGATCAGGCCCTGGGTCATCGGGGGGATCTTTCGGTGGGGGAGGCGGGCATTCTAGGAAGAGCCGAAGGCGCGCCGAGGTCGGACGTGGGCTTATCCATATGGGGGGCCCGGCGCCTTTGACAACGGGCAAGGCAACTTCTGTCTGGCGGAAAACCACCACGGCAAGGCCGAACCGCACCGCGGGATCCGCACGGCCGAGGGTTGTTACCCCTTGTCACTTCTGCGTCGATGGGCGATCTTCACGGCGTCTTTGCGGCGCAGCGTGCCCTGGCAAGCGGTGCCGGTGCATGGGTATCGAAACATGCGCGGGGCCGCACCCTCCCCTTTTCCCACCTGACCGCCTCTGGAGATCACGACATGGCACATTCCTGGCACAAAACCGCCGCAGCCCTGGCGCTGACCGCGGCCTCCCTGTGGTCCGCCCCCGCCTGGAGCCAGTTGCTCATCGGGCAGACGGCGGGCTTCAGCGGGCCGGTGGCCGCCGGCGTGCAGGAAACCACCGAGGGGGCCAAGCTCTACCTCCAGGCGGTGAATGCCCGGGGCGGCGTGCACGGCCAGAAGATCGAACTGGTCTCGCTCGACGACAAGTTCGAACCTGCACAGACACTGGCCAATGCGCGCAAGCTCATCGAGGAGCAGAACGTGCTGGCGATGTTCCTGACGCGCGGCACGCCGCACACGGAGGCCATCATTCCCCTGCTGGAGAAATTCGACGTTCCGCTCGTCGGGCCGTCCACGGGCGCGATGGTCCTCCACCGCCCGGTGCGCCGGCAGGTCTTCAACGTCCGCGCCACCTACCAGCGCGAAGCCGAAAAGGCCATCTCCCACCTGGCCTCGATGGGCATCACCCGCATCGCCGTGGTGCTCGCGGACGACAGTTTCGGCAGTGACGGGCTCGCGGGCGCGCTGAAGGGCTTCGACGCCGCCAAGATCAAGCCCGTGCTCCAGGAACGCTTCGAGCGCGCCAAACCCGATTTCTCGGCGATCGCGCCCAAGGTGGTGCAATCGCAGGCCCAGGCCGTACTGATGATCGCGTCGGGCGTGGCCGCGGTGGACGGCTACGCGGCCTTCCGCGCCGCCGGCTCCAGCGCGCAGCTCGTCACGCTCTCCAACAACGCCTCGTCCGGCTTCGCCAAGGCGCTGGGCACGAACGGGCGCGGCGTCATCGTCACGCAGGTGTTCCCCAACGAGCGGGCCACGAACTACCCGCTCGTGCGCGAGGCGCACGAGCTGGCCAAGGCCCAGGGCAAGGAGGTGAGCCCCGCGATGCTGGAAGGCCTGGCCGCCGCCAAGGTACTGGTGGAAGGCCTGCGCCGCGCCGGGCCGAAGCCCACGCGAGAACGCCTGCTGGCGGCCCTGGATGGAATCCAGAAATACGACATCGGCGGCCTCGAAGTCAATTTCAGCCCGGAAGACCATACCGGCCTCGACTTCGCGGACCTGTCCATCATCGGCACCGACGGCAAATTCCGGCGCTGAACCGGGGCCTTCGGCAGCCGCAGGGAATGGCGGCGTGCCGGTGGCGAACCCTCTGCGGCGCGCTGCCCCGCGCGCATGCCTCAGAAAACACGAAGCCCGCATCGAGCGGGCTTCTTTCTTCCAGGGCGCGCTGCCCTCCAGGCGCCGGGCCGGGCGGCAGGCGCCCGCCGCGCGCTGGCGCTGGCGCTGGCTTACCGGGATGCGGCGGCGCTGGCCGGCACCGCGGGAAGGGAGGCAGGCGCTGCGGCCGGTTCAGGTGCATGGATCGCATCGGCGCCGTGCTTTTCGCCACTCATGTCCACCTTGTCTCCAGCTTTCATGATGACGAACAGCGAGAGTGCTGCGAACGCGATAAAGCCCACGACGATCTTCCACATACCTGTCTCCTTGTGCGGTGTTGGGGGAAAAAAGGCTGAAAAAAAGCCCCACAGCCCTGACGGGTTGTGGGGCCGTTCCCGTGGTGGCCACGGAATGGCCACCCCGGATCGTCACGATCAGAAGTTGTGACGGATACCGACTGCCACGGAGCTGAAGTCGTTGCCGGCTGCGCTCGTGAAGTAGTTGATGTTGTTGCCGTTGTTGACCTTGGTGTAGTAGCCGTACACCTTGGTGCGCTTGCTCAGGTTGTAGTTGTAGCCCAGGGTGTACTGGGTCGCTGCCGTACCGGCCAGATCGCCGCCCGGTGCCTTGATCTTGAATGCACGGCCGACGTTCACGTGGAACTCGGAAGCGCCGAGCGTGTAGGCAGCAGCCAGACGCACGTTGTTGAACTTGGCGTCCACGTTCACGTTGTTGAAACGGTCCAGCTTGGCGTGCTGGTAGTAACCACCGAAGGTCCAGGGGCCCAGGGTGTACAGGGCGCGCAGGGCGGCTTGCTGTGCTTCGCCACGCTTCGTGTAGCCAGCACCCAGAGCCAGGGCGCCGACGTTGTAGTTGGCAGCCAGGTCATAGGCGTTCTTGCGGCTCAGGCCGTCAACGCTGGTGTTTTGGTTTTCGTGCAGGCTCACAGCGCCTTCGGCCCAGAAGCCACCGAACTCAGGGGTGCGGTAGCCGACCTTGTTGCTGTCGTTCATCAGGTACTGATAGAACGCGTCGGAAGAGCTGCCCGTGTCGTGGTTGTGCAGGCTCACGTAGTCAGCCGTGGCGTAGTAGGACTCGGCGGTCCAGCGGCCCAGGCGAACCATACCGAAGTTGCCCGACAGGTTCACTTCGCTCTGGCGGGCGAAGTTGATGCCGTTGCCCGTGCCGGTGCCGGCGCCGGTGTCGGAGTTGAAACCGCTTTCCAGTTGGAAACCAGCCTTCAGGCCACCGCCCAGGTCTTCCACGCCCTTGAAGCCGAAACGGGAAGCGTTGTTGAACAGACCCGTGGTCTTCACGTTGCCGTCTTCTTGACGCTCGACGGTGGTGTTCACGCGGCCATACAGCGTGACGCTGCTTTGGGCGAAGGCGGCGGTGCTGCCCAGGAGAGCCAGCACAGCCAGTGCCAGACGATTGGTCTTTTGCATTTGATTCCTCGGATATTTGTTCGACAGGTGGGGTAGGGCACCGCGCTGGCTCGTGGCAACAGAATGCAAGTGCAACTACTCATCAAATTCTAGGTGTAACAACCTCGCTACCACGGTTGAAAGTCGTCTTCATAACGAACCTGATGTTTAGCCGCCACACTTTGGTGTTTTTTTCCCACACTTGCCGGGGCCCGGAACCCTGGATGACTACGGGTTTTCCCTCGATACCTCCTGGGGTGCAGCGCCCTCCCCCGCGCTGCCGCCCCCCAGGAAAAGCCAGCTTTCAGTCGTTGGCGTAGATGTCCACGTCCTTGGTTTCCCGGATGAACAGCGTGCCGATCACCGCCGTGGCGCCCGCGATGATGATCGGGTACCAGAGGCCGTTGTACATGTTGCCGGTCTGCGCCACGATCGCGAACGACATGGTCGGCAGCAGCCCGCCGAACCAGCCGTTGCCGATGTGGTACGGCAGGCTCATCGATGTGTAACGGATGCGGGTCGGGAACATTTCCACCAGCATCGCGGCGATGGGGCCGTAGACCATGGTCACCAGGAGCACGAGGTACGTCAGGATGACGACCATCATCACCTTGTTCATCTTGGCGGGATCGGCCTTGGCGGGGTAGCCGTCGGCCTTCAGCGTATCGGCCACGGCCTTCTTGAAGGCGGCGTCCTTGGCCTTGGCTTCGTCGGCCGGGATGCCCTTGGCGGTGTAGCTCGGGATCACGGTCTGGCCAATCTTGATCACGGCGGGCGTTCCGGCCGGGGCCACCTCGTTGTCATAGCTCACCGAGCTGGCGGCCAGCACCTGCTTGGCGACGTCGCACGAGCTGGTGAACTTGGCCGTGCCGGTGGGGTTGAACTGGAACGAGCACTCGGCCGGATCGGCCACGATCACCACCTTGTTCTTGGCCTGCGCGGCGGCCAGGTCGGGGTTGGCGGCCTCGGTCAGCGCCTTGAACGCCGGGAAGTAGGTCAGCACGGCCAGGACGCAGCCCAGCATGATGATGGGCTTGCGGCCGACCTTGTCCGACAGCGAGCCGAACACCACGAAGAAGGGCGTGCCGATCAGCAGCGCGGCAGCGATCATCAGGTTGGCCGTGACGGCGTCCACCTTGAGCTGCTGCGTGAGGAAGAAGAGCGCGTAGAACTGGCCCGTGTACCAGACCACGGCCTGCCCGGCGGTGAGGCCGATCAGCGCCAGGATCACGATCTTCAGGTTCTTCCACTCGCCGAACGATTCGGCCAGCGGTGCCTTGGAGGTCTTGCCTTCGGCCTTCATGCGCTGGAAGGCGGGGGACTCGGACAGCGACAACCGGATCCACACCGAGATGCCCAGCAGCAGGATGGACACCAGGAAAGGAATCCGCCAGCCCCAGTCGCCGAAGGCCTGCTCGCCCATCGCCGTGCGGGTGCCCAGGATGACCAGCAGCGACAGGAAGAGCCCCAGCGTCGCCGTGGTCTGGATCCACGACGTGTAGGCACCGCGCTTGCCGTGCGGCGCATGCTCGGCCACATAGGTGGCAGCGCCGCCGTACTCGCCGCCCAGGGCCAGGCCCTGGAGCATGCGCAGCGCGATCAGGATCACCGGCGCCGCCACGCCGATGCTGGCGTAGGTCGGCAGGATGCCCACGATGAAGGTGGACAGGCCCATGATCAGGATGGTGACCAGGAAGGTGTACTTGCGGCCGATCATGTCGCCCAGCCGCCCGAACACCAGCGCGCCGAAGGGCCGCACGATGAAGCCCGCCGCGAAGGCCAGCAGCGCGAAGATGAAGGCCGAGCCCGCATCCAGCCCGCTGAAGAACTGCTTGGCGATGATGGCCGCGAGCGAGCCGTACAGGTAGAAGTCGTACCACTCGAACACGGTTCCGAGCGACGACGCGAAGATGACTTTTCTCTCTTCCGGCGACATGGGCCGGGGGGCAACATTGGTAGCCATGGTGCTTGTCTCCATGAGGTGGGCGTTGCGACTGCTTCCGCGCGTCCCTCCGGGGCGCTGCGTGCAACCTGGGCCGCACTATCGAGCCCCCATCTGACCGAAGTCTGACAAGCAACCGGCCTCCGGGGAAAACCCTTCCCCGGGACAAACCCTGCCCCCCGCGAGCGCCGGAGACGGCGCGGCGCGGCGAGAGCCGCACGGCCGCTCAGGGCGCCGCCGTCGGAATCCCCGAGGGCAGGCCCGCCACCGCGTCCCAGCGCGGCCCGTCGAACCAGGGATCGCCCTCCAGGCAGGCGCGCAGCATGGGCAGGCCGTCCAGGCCCCAGAACACCCGCCCGTCCACCGCGAACGCCGGCACGCCGAACACGCCCTGGGCGGCCGCGGCATCGGTGTTGGCGCGCAGCAGCGCCTTGGCGCGGGCACCGGGCGCGGCGCCGGGTTCCTCCGGGAGAACCTGCGGCGCGAGGGCCGCGGCCAGGCGCTCCAGGCGCCCGGGGTCGAGCGCGTCGCCACCGCCCTGCCAGACATGGCGCAGCACCGTGCCGGCCACGAAACGGTTGATGGCGCCGTCCGGGCTGCAGGCCAGGGACTGGCGCAGCAGCGGCAGGGGGTTGAACGGGTGGTGCGCGGGCATGTCGAGGCCGGTGCCCAGCGCGTGCCCCAGCCATTCGGCATGGCGGTAGGTCCAGTCGCGCTTGGGCGCGATGCCGGCCGGGCCCGGGTTGCCGTGCCGCTGCAGCAGCGCGCCCAGCAGCACGGGCCGGTACTCGACCGAGTGGCTCACGCCTTCGAGCACCTGCGGCAGGCGCTCGAAGGCCAGCCAGGCGTAGGGCGAGACGAAGTCCAGATAGAAAACGATGTGCTTCATGGCGAATCCATCTCCTCGAAACGGCTGCGGAAAGAATCTCCGGTGCTGCCGGCACGGGCGCTCCTCAGGGCCCCGCGGCGATGCCTTCCAGGCCTGCGCGGTGCAGCAGCGCCGCCCAGATGGCGCGGCGCTGCGCCGGGCCGGCCGACGACCAGTCGCGGATGTCATCCAGCGTGCGGAAGCAGCCTTCGCAGTGGCCCCCGCTCGCATCCAGGCGGCAGACGCCGATGCACGGCGACGGCGGCGGCGCGCTGCAATCGGCATCGAACAGGCCGGATGCCGCCGATTCCATTGCCTTTTTTGCTATTAATTCAATAGCATTCATGCGATCGCGGGCGGTTGGACCACGTCCACCACCGGGGCGCCCGTGAGCGCCTCCAGGTCCTGCGGCCGCAACGGGAAGACGCCGTTCGGGTGGCCCGCGGCGGCCCAGATCTCCGCGAAGCGGAACAGCTCGCGGTCGATCAGCGTCACGGGCGGCGTGGCATGGGCGACGGGCGAGACGCCGCCGATCGAGAAGCCGGTGCGCGCCTTCACGAAATCGGCATCGGCGCGGCCGACCTTGCCGACGTGCGACTCCACCTTCTTCTCGTCCACGCGGCGGTCGCCGGAGGTGACCACCAGCACGGCCACGTCGTCGCTCTTGCGGCGGAAGATGATGCTCTTGGCGATCTGGCCGACGGCGATGCCGAGCGCGTCCGCGGCCTCCTGCGCGGTGCGCGCGGAGTTGTCCAGCATGCGCGGGGCATGCGGATGGCCCTTGGACTGCAAGGCAGCGGCCACGCGCTGCACGCCTTCGGGCAGGGATTGAAGTTCGGCGCCACACATGAGCTGCGGTCTCCTGGAATGCGATGGACGAAGCGCCGGATTGTGCCGCGCCCCGCCCGCGCGCACCTCTGCCGGCGCGCTTCAGCCGGCGCGCTTGTTGAGCAACGCGGTGGCCGCGCGCGAATTCGGCTTGCGGCCGAGGAAATCGCTGATGTAGGCGCCGGCATCGACCAGCGCATCCAGGTCGATGCCCGTCTCGATGCCCATGCCGTGCAGCATGTAGACCACGTCTTCCGTGGCCACGTTGCCCGTGGCGCCCTTGGCGTACGGGCAGCCGCCCAGGCCGGCGACGGAGGTGTCGAACTGCCACACACCCACCTCCAGCGCCGCGAGCGTGTTGGCGAGCGCTTGGCCGTAGGTGTCGTGGAAATGGCCGGACAGGTCGTTCACGGCGTAGTGCGCGAGCGTGGCCTCGATGGCGCGCTGCACCTTGCGCGGCGTACCCACCCCGATGGTGTCGGCCACGCCGATGTGCTGCACGCCGATGCCCTTCATGAGCCCGGCCAGGTAGCCCACGCGCTCGGGCGGCACCTCGCCCTCGTAGGGGCAGCCCACGGTGCAGCTCATCGCGCCACGCACATGGATGCCGGCCGCGCGCGCGGCCTCCACCACGGGGGCGAAGCGCTCGATGCTCTCGGCGATGCTGCAGTTGATGTTCTTCTGGCTGAACGCCTCGCTGGCCGATCCGAACACCACGATCTCGTCGGGCCGGTCCTGCACGGCGGCCTCGTAGCCCTTGAGGTTGGGCGTGAGCACCGAATAGCGCACGCCCGGCCGCCGTTCGATGCCGGCCATGACCTCGTGGTTGTCGGCCATCTGCGGCACCCACTTGGGCGAGACATAGCTCGTCACCTCGATCTCGGTCAGGCCGGCCGCCTGCAGCCGGTGCACGAGGCCGATCTTGACGCTGGCCGGCACAGGGGACTTCTCGTTCTGCAGCCCGTCGCGCGGGCCGACGTCCACGAGCTTGGCGCGGGTGGGAAGGGAGGACATGGGCAGGTTCCTGAAAAGGGTTCGTGGAGGGAGCAAAGCGGCGTCAATAGCCCCGCGCGGGATCGACCTCGCCCGCCACGGACGGCGCGCCCTGCCGCAGCGCATCGATCTTGCGCGCGATCTGGGCGATGCTTTCGGCGCGCAGCGTACGGGCCGAGGTGTGCGGCGTCACGGTGATGCGCGGGTGGCCCCAGAAAGGGTGGCCAGCCGGCAGCGGCTCGGTGCGGAACACGTCCAGCGTGGCGCCCGCGAGGTGGCCGCTCTCGATCAGCGCGAGCAGGTCGTCCTCCACGAGGTGCGCGCCGCGCGCCACGTTGACCACGTAGCCGCCGGGCTGCAGGCGCGAGAGCGTCTCGCGGCGCAGGATGTCCGTGGTGTCCGGCGTGAGGGGCAACAGGTTGACCAGCACGCGGCTCGCGCCCAGGAATGCCTGCAGCCCGTCGGCGCCGTGGAAGGTGCGCACGCCGTCCACCGTCTTGGGCGAACGGCTCCAGCCCTGCACGGGGAATTCGAAGTGCGCGAGCGCGCGCGCCACGCGCTCGCCCAGCACGCCCAGGCCCATCACGCCGACGGGGAAATCCTGGCGCAGCCGCGGCTTGCGGAAAGCCCAGCGGCCCTCGCGCTCGGCGGCCTCGTACGCGTCGAACTCACGGAAGTGGCGGACCACCGCATGGCAGACGTACTCGGCCATCTGCACGGCCATGCCGGCATCGTCGAGCCGCACGACGCGGCAGCCCGGCGGAATGCGCAGCTTCAGCAACGCATCCACGCCCGCGCCGATGTTGAAGAGCGCGCGCAGCCGCGGCTGCTCGTCCAGGAACTGCTGGGGCGGGGCCCAGACCACGGCGTATTCGGCCTGCGGGGCGCCGGGCTCCCAGACGGTGACGCGCGCACCGGGCAGCGCGGCGTGCAGGCCCTCCAGCCAGGCGGCGGGAGGCGTATCGGTACAGCAAAAGAGGATGTCGGTCATGCCGCCGAGCCTATCGCAGCGCGGGGGCGCGACGCTGTCGCGCGGGCTGCATCCGGGCGCTGCCGCGTCATGCGGCCGCCGCGAGGCGCAGCAGTTCCGCGCCCTCGGTCACCTGGTCGCCGGGGGCATAGAGCAGCTCCTCCACCGTGCCGTCGGCCGGCGCGGCGATGGTGTGCTCCATCTTCATGGCCTCCATCACGGCGAGTGCCTGGCCCTTGGCCACGCGGTCGCCCGCGCGCACTGCGAAGGCCACCACCTTGCCGGGCATCGGGGCCGTGAGGCGGCCGCCCTCGGCCTGGGTTTCGCCCGCGTGGGCGAGCCGGTCGAGCACGATGAGCTGGGCCGCGCCGCGCGGGGTGAACACGTGGCGCGATTCGCCGCGTGCATACACCCGGGCACGCGTGCGCTCGCCCCCGAAGGCAAGGTCGATGTCCTCGCCGCCCCGGGCCGGCGAGAACACCAGCGGGCCTTCGGCCAGCACGGCGCCGCCGGCTTCCACCTGCAGCACCGGCGTGCCGCCGGGCCGGTAGGCCAGTACGGCGGCCGCTGCCTGGCCCGCGCAGTCCACCTCGAAGCGGCGGCGGTTCTCGCCCCAGCCCTGCCAGCCGTCGCGGCGCCCGAAAGGATCGCCGGGCCGCTCGGCGGCGCGTTCGGCCAGCAGCGTGTGCGCCACCGTGGCGGCCAGCGCCAGGGGCAGCGCCACGGGCGCCTGGTGGAAGAGCACGGCCTGCTCGCGCTGGATCAGGGCCGTGTCCAGCCGCGCCTGCGCGAAGGAATCGGTGCGCAGCACGTGGCGCAGGAACTGCACATTGGTCGCCAGCCCCACGATGTGCACGCGGGAGAGCGCCTCGTCCAGCCGCGCCAGCGCCTGCTCGCGCGTGTCGCCGTGCACGATGAGCTTGGCGATCATCGAGTCGTAGTACGGGCTGATCGCATCGCCTTCGCGCACGCCGTCGTCGATGCGCACCGCGCCGCGCTCGAAATGCGTGCACTCCGGCTGGCGGTACACGGCCAGCCGGCCCGTGGCGGGCAGGAACTGGTTGTCGGGGTTCTCCGCGCAGATGCGCGCCTCGATCGCGTGGCCGGTGATGCGCAGTTGCTCCTGCGCGAGCGGCAGCGGCTCGCCAGAGGCCACGCGCAACTGCCATTCCACCAGGTCCTGCCCGGTGATCGCCTCGGTGACGGGGTGCTCGACCTGCAGGCGCGTGTTCATCTCCATGAAGAAGAAATCCATCGCACCGCCCTCGCGCTGCTCGACGATGAATTCCACGGTGCCGGCGCCCACGTAGCCCACGGCGCGCGCGGCGGCCACGGCGGCCTCGCCCATGCGGGCGCGCATCTCGGCGGGCATGCCCGGCGCGGGGGCTTCTTCCAGCACCTTCTGGTGGCGGCGCTGCACGGAGCAGTCGCGCTCGAAGAGGTAGACGCACTGGCCCTTCGTGTCGCCGAACACCTGGATCTCGATGTGGCGCGGGCGCTGAACGTATTTCTCGATCAGCACCGCGTCGTCGCCGAAGCTGTTGATCGCCTCGCGCTTGCACGATTCCAGCGCTGCCGCGAAGTCGGCGGACCGGTCCACCGCGCGCATGCCCTTGCCGCCGCCGCCGGCGCTCGCCTTGATGAGCACGGGGTAGCCGATGCGGTCGGCCTCGCGCTGCAGCAGCGCGGGGTCCTGGTCGGCCCCGTGGTAGCCGGGAACGAGCGGCACGCCGGCCTTCTCCATGAGCTGCTTGGACTCGGCCTTCAGGCCCATCGCCTGGATGGCGGACGGCGGCGGGCCGATGAACACGAGCCCGGCATCCGCGCAGGCCTGCGCGAACTCTTCGTTCTCCGACAGGAAGCCGTAGCCCGGGTGGATGGCCTGTGAGCCCGTGCGGCGGGCGGCGTCGAGGATGCGCTCCCAGCGCAGGTAGCTCTCCTGCGGCGCGCTGCCGCCGATGTGCACCGCTTCGTCGCAGGCGGCCACATGCTGCGCCGAGGCGTCGGCATCGGAATACACGGCCACGGTCTTCACGCCCATGCGGCGCGCGGTGGCCGCCACGCGGCAGGCAATCTCTCCACGGTTGGCGATCAGGATCTTGTCGAACATCGTTGTCTCACTCCAAAAGCGGGCGTGCCCGCGCTCATCGTCGGAAAGGAAGGAACGCCGGCCTCAGGCCGCGCCCGCGGGCCGGGAAAAGAATGCCGACAGCCGCCGCAGCACGGCGCGCAGGAATTTCAGCAGCAGCACGAGCACAAGGACCGACACCGCCACCATGAACACCAGCGCGATGCCGAAGGCCACGGGATGCTGGGTGGCCATCCAGACCACCGCCACCACGAGCCCGTCCTC
This sequence comes from Paracidovorax konjaci, assembly GCF_900112675.1. Taxonomy (GTDB): domain Bacteria; phylum Pseudomonadota; class Gammaproteobacteria; order Burkholderiales; family Burkholderiaceae_C; genus Paracidovorax; species Paracidovorax konjaci. The sequence goes on from NZ_FOMQ01000007.1 coordinate 254,408, forward strand.
GAAGAACGACAGCAGCCAGTTGGACACGGGCTCGGGCGAGGTGTTGGCGGCGGCGCGCGTGGTCATCTTGGTGGCGAGCGCCGTGGCCGAGAGCGATCCGCCCATGAGCCCCGCCGCCAGCGCCATCGCGCCGTTGTCGGCGCCGAACACGCCCGCGGCCAGCAGCGCACCGGCGGGCACGCGGATCGCGGCATGGGCCGCGTCCCAGAGGCTGTCGAACCACGGCACCTTGTCGGCGATGAACTCCACGCACAGCAGCAGCCCGCTCACCAGCAGCACGGCCGGGTGCTGCAGCAGCCGCAGCCCCTCGGGCAGCGCGAGCCAGCCGCCCGCGCCCATCGCGCCCACGAGGAACACGACGGCATAGAGCCGGAAGCCGCTCGCCCAGCCGAGCGCCGCGGCCAGCGCCAGCAGGCCCGGCATGTCGAGCGCGCCCGTGGCGCGGCGGGCCTGCTCGGCCACGTCCTGCGCCGTGCCCGCATCGATGTGCAGGCCCACGGCGTGCAGCCACTGGACGATGTTCAGCCAAAGAGCATCCATGGAGCGGTGGCGCGCGGCCCCTCGTCAGTCCTGGCGCGGCAGCCACGCGGGCTTGCGCTTTTCCAGGAAGGCCTGCACGCCCTCGCGCCCCTCGGCACCCGCGCGGATGTCGGCGATGGACTCCACCGTGGAGGCGATGAGCGCCTCGTCGATGGGCCGCGCGGCGATGTCGCGCACCAGCGCCTTGCCCGCCGCCACGGCCTGGGGGCCCGCCGCGGCGATGGCCTGCAGCACGGCGTCGAGCTTTTCGTCGAGCAGTTCGAAATCGACCACCTCGTGCACCAGCCCGATCCGCAGCGCCTCCAGGGCGCCGAAGCGCTCACCGGTGATGAAGTAGCGCCGCGCCGCGCGCTCGCCCATGGCACGCACCACGTAGGGGCCGATGGTGGCCGGGATGAGCCCCAGGCGCACCTCGCTCAGGCAGAACGCCGCCGTGTCCACCGCCACGGCCACGTCGCAGGCGGCCACGAGGCCCACGCCGCCCGCGTACACATCGCCCTGGATGCGCGCGATGGTGGGCTTGGGGCATTCGTTGATGGTGCGCAGCATGGCGGCGAGCCGGCCCGCGTCCTCGACGTTCTCGGCGCGCGAATAGTCGGCCATGCGGCGCATCCAGTTCAGGTCGGCGCCGGCGCAGAAGGCCGGCCCTTCGGCGGCCAGCACGATGGCGCGCACGCTCTCCTGGCCGCCCAGCGCCCCGAACGCCTCGGTGAGTTCGGCGATGACCTCGTCGCTGAATGCGTTGCGCACCTCGGCGCGCGCCAGGGTGACGCGCGCGACCGTGCCGGCCTGGCGCACGTGCAGATGGCGGTATTGCGTGGTGGTGGTCATGGTGAAGTCCTCCTGGCGTCGGTTGGGAAAGAAAAGCGAGCGGTGCCCCTCACATGCGGAAGATGCCGAATTTCGTGTCCTCGACCGGCGCGTTGCGCGCCGCGGCGAGCCCCAGCGCCAGCACGCGGCGCGTATCGGCAGGGTCGATCACGCCATCGTCCCACAGCCGCGCGGTGGCGTAGTAGGGATGGCCCTGTTCTTCGTACTGGCGGCGGATCGGCGCCTTGAAGGCCTCTTCCTCCTCCAGGCTCCAGGCGGCGCCCTTGGCCTCGATGCCGTCGCGGCGCACGGTGGCCAGCACGCTCGCGGCCTGCTCGCCGCCCATCACGGAGATGCGCGCGTTGGGCCACATCCAGAGGAAGCGCGGCGAATAGGCGCGCCCGCACATGCCGTAGTTGCCGGCGCCGAACGAGCCGCCGATGACGATCGTGAACTTGGGCACCGCCGCGGTGGCCACGGCCGTGACCATCTTGGCGCCATTGCGCGCGATGCCCTCGTTCTCGTACTTGCGCCCCACCATGAAGCCGGTGATGTTCTGCAGGAACACCACCGGGATCTTGCGCTGGCAGCACAGCTCGATGAAGTGCGCGCCCTTCAGGGCGGACTCGGAGAACAGGATGCCGTTGTTGGCGATGATGCCCACGGGCATGCCCTCGATGCGCGCGAAGCCCGTGACCAGCGTGGTGCCATAGCGGGCCTTGAACTCGTCGAACTCGCTGCCGTCCACGATGCGCGCGATGATCTCGCGCACGTCGAAGGGCTTGCGCGTGTCCACGGGGATCACGCCGTACAGTTCTTCCGCTTCAAAAAGAGGAGCATCCGGGCCAATGAATCCGGCGGCATGGGGCCGATTTCTGTTCAAGTTCCGCACCGCGTTGCGTGCGAGCTGCAGCGCGTGCAGGTCGTTCTGCGCCAGGTGGTCGGCCACGCCCGAGAGGCGCGTGTGCACGTCGCCGCCGCCCAGGTCCTCGGCGGTGACGACCTCGCCCGTGGCGGCCTTCACCAGCGGCGGGCCGCCCAGGAAGATGGTGCCCTGCCCCTTCACGATGATGGATTCGTCGCTCATCGCGGGCACGTAGGCGCCGCCCGCGGTGCAGCTGCCCATCACCACGGCGATCTGCGCGATGCCCTGGGCGCTCATTTGCGCCTGGTTGTAGAAGATGCGGCCGAAGTGGTCGCGGTCCGGGAAGACCTCGTCCTGGTTCGGCAGGTTGGCGCCGCCCGAATCGACGAGGTAGATGCACGGCAGCCGGTTCTGCTGCGCGATCTCCTGCGCGCGCAGGTGCTTCTTCACGGTCAAGGGGTAGTAGGTGCCGCCCTTCACCGTGGCGTCGTTGCAGACCACCATGCAGTCCACGCCGCTCACGCGGCCGATGCCGGCGATCAGGCCCGCGCCGGGCGCCTCGTCGCCGTACATGCCGAGCGCGGCGAGCGGTGCGATCTCCAGGAACGGCGAGCCCGGGTCCAGCAGTTCGCGCACGCGGTCGCGCGGCAGCAGCTTGCCGCGCGCCGTGTGCTTGGCGCGGGCGGCTTCGCTGCCGCCCAGGGCCACCTGGGCGGCGCGCTCGCGCAGGTCCTGCACCAGCGTGCGCATCGCGGCGGCATTGGCCTGGAAATCGGCCGAGCGGGAATTGAGGCGGGATTCGAGAATCATGGTGGGCGGGGGAGGAAGGTCTCGGGGGTCGGGTTCAGGCGGTGGCGCGCTCGGCCAGGCCCAGCTGCTCTTTCATCGCGTCGCGGATCCTGAATTTCTGGATCTTGCCGGTCACGGTCATCGGGAATTCGGTGACGAAGCGGATGTATCTGGGCACCTTGTAATGCGCGATCTGCCCCTGGCAGAAGGCGCGTACGCCGTCCTCCGTGAGGGGCTCGCCGGGCCGGGCGATGATCCAGGCGCACAGTTCCTCGCCGTATTTCTCGTCGGGCACGCCCACCACCTGCACGTCCTGCACCTGGGGGTGGCGGTAGAGGAATTCCTCGATCTCGCGCGGGTAGATGTTCTCGCCGCCGCGGATCACCATGTCCTTGATGCGGCCCACGATGTTCACGTAGCCCTCGGCGTCCATGGTGGCGAGGTCGCCGGTGTGCATCCAGCCGCCATCGTCGATGGCCTCGCGCGTCTTCTCGGGGTCACCCCAGTAGCTGTGCATGACCGAATAGCCGCGCGTGCACAGTTCACCCGACTGCCCGCGCGGCACGGGCTGGCCGGACTCGGTGTCGATGATCTTCACCTCCAGGTGCGGCTGCACCTGCCCGACGGTGGCCACGCGCTTGTCCAGCGGCGTGTCCGTGCTGCTCTGGCAGCTCACGGGGCTGGTCTCGGTCATGCCGTAGGCGATGGTGATCTCCGCGAGGTGCATGTCGCTCACCACGCGCTTCATCACCTCGATGGGGCACGGCGAGCCGGCCATGATGCCGGTGCGCAGCGTGGAGAGGTCGAACTCCGCGAAGCGCGGGTGCTGCAGCTCGGCGATGAACATGGTCGGCACGCCGTGCAGCCCCGTGCAGCGCTCGGCCTGCACGGCCTCCAGCACCGCCAGCGGGTCGAAGCCGTCGCTGGGGTACACGATGGTGCTGCCGTGCGTCACGCAGGCCAGGTTGCCGAGCACCATGCCGAAGCAGTGGTAGAGCGGCACGGGAATGCACAGCCGGTCTTCGGGCGTGAGGCGCATGCACTCGCCGATGAAGAAGCCGTTGTTGAGGATGTTGCGGTGCGTGAGCGTGGCGCCCTTCGGAAAGCCCGTGGTGCCGCTCGTGAACTGGATGTTGATGGGGTCGTGCGCATCCAGCGTGGCGGCCACGGCATCGATGCGGGCGTCCTGCGCGTCGCCGCGCGCGACCAGTTCCGAGAAGCGCAGCAGGCCGGGCTCGTCGGTACTTTCCTGGCCCGGCGCGTCGATCCACACCACCGTGCGCAGGTGCGGCAGGCGGCGCGCGGCCAGTTGCCCGGGCGGCTGGTCCGCCCATTCGGGGGCCAGTTCGCGCAGCATGCCGAGGTAGTCGCTGGTCTTGAAGCGCGCCATGGCGACCAGCGCCTTGCAGCCCACCTTGTTCAGCGCGTACTCGACCTCGGCCGTGCGGTAGGCCGGATTGATGTTCACGAGCACCAGGCCCACTTGCGCCGTCGCGAACTGCATGAGCACCCACTCGGCGTTGTTGTGCGACCAGATGCCGACGCGGTCGCCCTTCCGCAGCCCCAGGCCCAGCAGCGCGCTGGCGAGGCGCCGCGACGCGGCGTGCAGCTCGGCATAGGTGAAGCGCAGGCCCTGGTGCCGGCTCACGAGGGCCTCGCGGCCGGGTTCGCGCGCGGCCATGCCGGCGAAGAAGGCGCCCAGCGTCTGCTCGATCAGCGGAACGCCGGTGGCGCCCCGGGCGTGGCTGACGGCGGCGGACAGCGGGGACGGATCGGGGGATGCGGTCACGGCGTTTGTCTCCTGGGCTGGCGTCTCTGCGGACTGTGGGACCGCGCCCGGCCGGTGGGCACGGCATCTCGCCACAGCATACGCCGCTGCCCGCGCGCCCGGGCCACCGATCGGGCCACCCAGGTTGCAAATCGCGCCACACCCCGCCACACTGCCCGGCATGCCATCGCCACCGCCCTCGCCATCGACCACCGCCACTGCGGCCCACGCCGGCCGGACACCCGGCGCCGCCCTTCCCGCCCGCACTCCCGTGGCCGCCACGCCGATGGCCTTCGTCCGCGCCATCGTCCATGCCTACGCGCAGCGCGGGCTGGACCCCACCCGCGCGCTGGCAGCGGCACAAATCGCGCCAGGATCCGTGAAGGATCCGCACGCGCGCATCACGGCGCTGCAGATGGAGGCCCTGTCGGCCGCCGCCATGCGCGAGCTCGACGACGAGGCCCTGGGCTGGTTCTCGCGCCGCCTGCCCTGGGGCAGCTACGGCATGCTGGCGCGGGCGTCGATCAGCGCGCCCACGCTGGGCCTGGCACTGCGGCGCTGGTGCCGCCACCATGCGCTGCTGGCGGACGACATCGGGCTGCACCTGGACACCGATGGCGGCGTCGCCACGCTCTCGCTGTCCGAGCACCGCGACCTGGGCGCGCTGCGCGAGTTCTGCACGGTCTCGGTGCTGCGCAACGCGCTCGGGCTGTCGTGCTGGTTCATCGATTCGCGGCTGCCGCTGCTGGACACCGCGTTCCCGTTCGCCGCGCCCCCGCATGCAGCGGTCTACGCACTGCTCTTCGGTGCGGAGCCGCGCTTCGGCGCACCGCGCGCGGCCCTGCGGTTCGACGCGCGCTACCTGGCCCTGCCCCTGCGGCGCGACGAGGCGGCGCTGCAGCAGATGCTGCAGCGCGCCCTGCCCCTCACCGTGCGCCAATACCGCCGCGACCGGCTGCTGGCGCAGCGCGTGCGCCAGGCCCTGGCCCAGGCCCCCGAGCAGGCCTGCAGCGCCGATTCGCTGGCGGCGCAACTGCACGTGTCGGCGCGCACGCTGCACCGCCAGCTCAAGGAGGAAGGCGCCTCGCTGCAGTCATTGAAGGACGAGGCGCGCCAGCAGCGCGCGCGCGACCTGCTGCACCGCACCGACCGGCCCATCAAGCAGGTGGCGGAGGCCGCCGGCTTCGCGAGCGAGAAGAGCTTCATGCGGGCCTTCCGGCACTGGACGGGGCTGTCGCCCACCGACTACCGGCGCCGGCAGCGGGCGGGCGCCGTGGCCGCGCCACTGCCGCCCCCGCCCCTCACAGGCCGTAGCAGCGCCTGAGGCCGTCGAACCGGTAATAGTGGCTACCGCCGGCATAGCGCGCGGCCTCGCAGTCGCCGGGGAAATCCACTTCCTGCTCGTTGAACAGCATCTTCACGAGCACCGTGCCGCGGCCATCGCGCACCACGTCCCACTGCACGTTGGTGGCCATGGGCGAAACGTCCTCGCCGCGCCAGGGATTGTTGGCATACGAATAGGTCTGGGCGCGCGGCACCGGCGTGGAGGCATCGCGCAGGCCCAGCCGCACGATGAAGGGGATCATCACCTCGGCATGCGTGAAGCGCAGGCGCGCCACACGCTCCATGCGGCCCTGCGCGATGCGGCCCACCTCGTCGAAGAAGTCCTGCAGCAGCGCCTGAGTGAAGCGCGTGGTGATGCCGCCGTATTCGCTGGCGGCGGGGCCCTTGCCGTAGAAGTCGTCGATGTCCTGCAGGTAGGCGAAGGTCGGTGCGTACTCCGCGGGCAGGTATGCGTCGAGGCTGACGCCGCCGGTCTCCTGACGCAGGCCGGGGGCGATGATGTAGAGCTCGTAGAGCAGCGCCGCGGCATCCACCGCGCTCTGGACCTTCGTCTTGCCGTCGCCCGTGAGCGTGCTCGTGAAGCGGCCGTCGGCACTGGCGAACGTGCGCGTGCCGTTGTTGGCGAAGGCGTAGGTTCCCGCATCGAGCTTGTCGAGGAAGGCCGGGATGAAGAGCCGCTCCAGCACGGCACGGGCACGGCTGCGCACCTCGGGCGCGGCGCGCGCCGCGGCCACCTTGGCGGCGGCCTCGGCGCCGAAGCCCGCGGCATCCTTGCCGGCCGCGTAGCGCTGGTAGTCCAGGCTGGCCGCGAGCACCGCCGCACGCACGCTGGCGGCGTCCGCCACCGCATCGGTGGTGGCGGACAGCTTGTGGGGATAGAGCTGGAAGCGGTCCACCACCGCCGGCGCGATGGCCCCCGCCACGGCCGGGGCGGACGCCGCCAGCGACGCTGCGAAGAACTGCGAGCTGTCCACCGCCCGGTCCTGCCCGGAATGCAGCACCTCCACCTGCCGCGGCCGGCCCTCGAAGGTCTGCCCGGCGAACAGCTCCGCATCGCGCTGCGCGAGCCGTGCGGCGAGCTGGCGGTGCTCGGCGATGCCCACCTGCGTGAGGTTGCCGTAGCCCGGCGTGCCGATGCCCGCGACGCCCCAGCCGAGCACGAAATTGGCCCGCATGATCTTCTCCACGTCGGGCCCGAGCTGGCGGCCCAGCGCGGTGAGGGCCCCATCGGCCTGGGCGCGCGTCCACAGGTTGAGCACGGCATCGTCGTACTTCATGCTCGAGAGCCCCCGCGTGCCGTGGCGGGCCACCAGCCCGGCGTAGACCTTGGCGAAGCCCGCGGGCGGTGCCTCGTAGCTGTCCACCGTCTGGCGGGGCCGGTAGGCGGTTTTGGTGGCGTAGTCGCCGGCAGGCGCCGGGGACACGCTGCTTTCGCCCCCGCCACAGGCGGCCAGGGCGAGGGCCAGCAGCGGCAAGGCCCAGCGGAAGGAAACGGCAGGGAATGGCATGGAGCAACTGATCAAAGTGGCAAAGCCGGCAAGGCTATGCAGCCATTGCGACAGCGGCATGACACACGGCACCTGCCCACGCCCGGGCCAGGCAGGCGCCTAGACCGAGGCGAGCAGCGCCGGCAGCGCGTCCATCGAACCGATGACCGCCACCGCGCCCGCCGCGCGCAGTGCCTGGGCCGGGTCGTGTCCCCAGGCCGTCGGGCTGTAGCCCACCACCGTGGCGCCGGCAGCCACGCCGGCGGTGACGCCGGTCACCGTGTCCTCCACGACCAGGCAGCGCCCGGGCGGCACGCCGAGCGCGGCGGCCGCGGCCAGGTACACGTCGGGCGCGGGCTTGGTGCGGGGCATCTCGTGCCCGCTGAAGACGCGGCCCTCGAAGAGCGGCTGCAGGCCCACCTTGGCCAGTTGCAGCTCCACCTTGTGGCGGTCGGCGCCCGAGGCGCAGGCGATGCGCCCCGCGGTGCGCGCGTGCGCGGCTTCCACCGCCCGCAGCGCCCCGGGAATGGCCTCCAGGTCGGCAGCGAGCGCAGCATTGCGGCGCTCGTAGAACACCGCCATCCAGGCATCGGTGAGCGGGCGCCCCGTGTGGGCTTCGATGCGGGCCGCCTCGCTGCGCACGGCCTTGCCGATGAAGATGCGCATGCATTCTTCCATCGTGAGGCGCCAGCCCGCCTCCTCCAGCATGGCGCGCAGCACGCGGTGGGTGATGGGCTCGCTGTCCACCAGCACGCCGTCGCAGTCGAAGAGCACGGCGTCGAAGGGGGGCAACGGTGTGCCGGCAGGCGGCACAGAAGTCAGGGGATCGGTGATGGGCATGGAGGGAACGGGCCCGCAAGCCAGACAGGCGGGCAGGAAGACGGCGCACGGCGCGCAAAAAAGAGCGGCGCCCGGGAGGAACGCCGCCAAAGCACGCTCGAATCTACTGCATGCGGGCCCCGGGTGGCCGGGGCCGATCCGTCGCTCCCCACCTGTGCACGGGGCCATGGCCCGCACCCAGGCACCTCTCGGTGCGTGTTCCGCCGCGGCCCTGCATGGAAACGCAAACGGAAGAAACAAAACGCAGCGCACGAGCCCCCGCACGGACCGCTGGCCGCCGGAACGGGCGGGCCGCGCGTGGCCCGGGCGCTGCAGGCGCCCGGCACGGCCTGCTGCCGAACGGCCGACGGGACGGGCGGCGAAACCGCCCCCCGCGGGGGAATGGGGGCATTGTCGGCAGGGCCGCCGGGTTCCCCTACCCCACCACGGTGGGGTTTTTGTTACGGAGCCGGCCCCGCGCGTGGCGTAGGCTCGCGGCTACGGTCGGGTTGCTGCAAGGCCCCGGCCGACCGAACCACCGACGGAAGCCTTCGTGTCCTTTTTCCCTGATCCCGGCGCACCGCCGCATACGCACTATGGCCTCGTGGTGGACGACCATCCGCTGGTCGCTCACGGCATGACCGAATTCCTCCGCCTGCACCCGCAGTTGGGCGCGGCCCACCACGCGCACAGCATGCCGGAGGCCTTGCGGGCCATCGCCCGCCATGGCCCGCCCGCCGTGGCCCTGGTGGACTTCTGGCTCGCCGACGGCGCCACGGCGCCGTTCATCCGCGACCTGCTCGCCATGGCACCGCAGGCGCGCGTGCTGGTGATGAGCGGCGATGACCACCCGGCCATCGCCTTCAAGGCACGCTCCAGCGGGGCGCACGGCTTCATCCACAAGCAGGAGGCGCCGGATGCGTTCTCCGCCGCCGTGGCGGCCGTGCTCGGCGGCGCGTCGTGGTTCGGCCCGCCGGCGCTGACCGCGGCCGGCACCGTGCCGCCCTCCGCAAGCGCTTTCCTCTCGCGCGAGGTACCGCTGTCCCCCACCGAACTCGGGCTCACGCCGCGCCAGGGGCAGATCCTGGCCATGGTGCTTGAAGGGCAGCCGAACAAGCCCATCGCCAGCGCCCTGCACGTGTCGGAGCACACCGTGAAGGAGCACATCACGGCCATCCTGCAGAAGCTGGGCGCGCGCAACCGCGTGGAGGCGATCGCCAAGCTGCGCGGCGTGCGACTGGAAATGCCGCCGGCCCCGCTGGCGCGCTGACGGCGGCGCACTGGCCGCCAGCGCCGCGCTTGCGGTGCCGCCCGGCGCGCGTGCAGTTCAGCGGCCGGCCGCGCCCAGCCAGCGGGACAGCACGGCGTGCAGCGCCTCGGGCGCGAGCGGCTTGCGGAACACGAGGTAGCCCTCTTCCTCGGCCTGCACCAGCGCGGTCGCGTCGTGCTCGCCGCTCACGATGGCACCGCGCGCGGCGGGACAGCGCTGCAGCAGCTCCTGCAGCACCGCGAAGCCGCTCTGGCCGGCGCCCAGGCGCTCGTCGCACAGCACGGCATCGGGCACGCAGCCCGCGGCGACGCACGCCAGGGCCTGCGACGCCGTCGCGGCCACTTCCACGCGCACACCCCACGACTGCAGCAGATCCGCCACGGCGCGCGCCACCTGCGGGTCGTCTTCCACCAGCAGGCAGGTGCCCGCCAACGAGGCCAGCCGCTCCTGCCACGGTGCGCGCGGCGCCACGGCCGGCGCGGCGGCCCCGTGCGGCGCGGCGGCGGCGCCGTGCGCGGCTTCGAGCGTGAGCCAGAAGCACGATCCCCGGCCCGGTACCGACTCGAAGCCATAGTCCGCGCCGATCAACCGCGCCGACCGCGCCACCACCGACAGCCCCAGGCCGTGCCCTGCCACCTCCTGCGTCCAGCGCGTGCCCCCGCGGTAGAACGGTGCGTAGATGCGGTGCTGGTCCTCCAGCGGCACGCCTGCACCGGTGTCCCAGACCTCGACGCGCCAGGCGCCGCCGCGCCACCGCACGCCGATCAGCACGCCGCCCGAGCGCGTGTAGCGCAGCGCGTTCTGCACGAGGTTGAACACCATCTGCCGCAGCAGAGCGGCATCGGCGTACACGGCGGCATGGCGGCGGCGCGGCAGTGCGATCCGCAGCCGCAGGCCGCGCTGCAGCGCATCGGGGCCGAACACCGTCGCCACGTCGCCGAACACCGCGGCCAGGGGCACTTCCTCGCGCCGCACGTCGTAGGTGCCCGACTCCAGCCGGGAGAGATCGAGCAGCGCGTTGAAGAGGAAGGTGAGCGACCGCGCGCAGTCCTGGATGCCGTCCAGCACCGGCGCCAGCCGCGCATCGCCATTGCGCTGCAGCGCGGTCTCCACCAGCAGGCCCATCGCGTGCAGCGGCTGGCGCAGGTCGTGGCTGGCGGTGGAGAGGAACCGGTTCTTCTCTTCCAGCGCGCGCTCGGCTTCCTCCTTCGCCGCGAGGTAGCGCTCGGCCAGCAGCAGGCGCTGGCGCTCCATCTCCACCTGCTGCACGGCGAAGCGCCGCGAGCCCCAGGCGTGCCGCGAGATGACGCCGCCATAGAGCGCCACCAGCGCGAGCATGGCCTCCCAGCGCTCGGGGAAGTACCAGACCACCGCGCCCAGCGTCGGCCCATAGATGGCCGCGAAGAACGGAAGGAACACGCGGGGCATCGGCGCCAGGAAGGTCGTGCCCGAGGCGGTCACCGCGCAGACGACCAGGTACACCATGAGCCGGAACTCCTGCGGCGCCCCGTGCGTGAGCACGATGGGCACGGCCCAGAGCAGGCCGTCCCCCGCCGCCAGCACCTGGAAGATCCGCTCCCAGCGCGGCACCACCACGGCGTCGGGCAGCGCGGCATCGCGCAGGAAACGCCGCTGCATCGTCCACAGCACGCCCGCGAAGAGCAGGAAGACGCCCCACCACGCGAGCATCGGGCCGGGCGCCGCGCCGCTGCGCGCGTGCATCCAGGTCAACACGCCCGGAATGACGATCGCGGGGATCTCCGAGGCACCGCTGCGCGATGCCAGCGAATGCATGAGCCGGCGGTGCACCGCCAGATCGAGCCCCGCGCTGGTCGCATCGGCATTGGCGGCGGGCTCGGTGTGCCACGCATCGGGGTAGCGGCTGTCGGGAGCGGTCGGCATCGTGGCGGCAGGCGTGGGGAAGGGACGGTCAGGGAACGAAGGCGGGAAGGGAGCGGACCACCGGGACGGGCATCAGCGGGCTGCCGTCAGCCGCGCGGGAACTCGCCGTCCACGTAGAACCAGCGGCCACCCTCGCGCACGAAGCGGCTGCGCTCGTGCAGGCGGTGCGCGCGGCCGCCGGCGTCGCGCTGGCGGGCCACGAACTCCACCTCGGCACGGTCCGGGCCGGTGGTGCGGTGGCTGCGTACGTCGAGGCCGAGCCAGCGCACGCCGGGTTCGAACGCCACCGAGTCGGGGCGGTGCTCCGGCGCCCAGGTGGCGCGCAGGTAGCCGGCGTCGCCGCGCACGAAGGCGGTGTAGCGCGACCGCATCAGGCTTTCGGCATCGGGCGCGGGCGATGTGTCCCAGTGGTCCAGGTAGCGCCCGCAGCACTGCGCGTACGGCAGCGGCGCGCGCCCGCTGGAAAGCCGCCCGCAGGGGCAGAGGGAAGCGCTGGAGGGAGAGGGAGGCGGCACGGCCAGTCGTCGTCGGCGTTGGAGCGGGTCCGCATTCTTGCAGATGCTCCGCTGGTGGCACACTCGCGGCCGGTGCGGCGCGATGGCCGCGCCGTTTCTTCTTCTTCCGGGAGATCGACGATGTGGGCCCTGAGCGTGCCTTGGTGGGAATTCATCCTGCGCGGCGTGGTGGTGTATGCGTTCCTGCTGGTGTTCCTGCGCCTCACGGGCAAGCGGCAGACGGGGCAGTTCGCGCCGTTCGACCTCGTGCTGCTGCTGATCCTCTCGAATGCCGTGCAGAACTCGATGAACGCGGGCGACAACTCGCTGGTCGGCGGACTGCTCTCGGCCGCCACCCTCATCGGCTGCCACGTGGTGCTGGCGCGGCTCACCTTCCGCTTCCCCCGCCTGGCGCACCTGGTGGACGGCCGCCCGCAGACGCTGGTCGACCAGGGCCGCGTGGACCGCCACCTCATGCGGCGCGAACTGCTCTCGGCCGAAGACCTCGCCGCCGCGCTGCGCGCCGGCGGCTGCCTGCACCTGCACGAGGTGGAGCGGGCCACCATCGAGACCAACGGACAGATCACCGTGGTGCTGCGCGAGCGCGACAGCGCAGGCGGCGGCACTGCCGACCGGACCTGAGCGCCACCCGGGCCTGGGGTGTTTCATGCCCCATGCCGCCGGATCCATTGAATAGTTTGCTATTATTTATATAGCAAACTATTTCCCGACCCCTGCGCTGCTTTTCCCTTTCCGGAGCCCGCACCGCCGCGCTCCCAGCCCCCATCCATCCAACGCCTCCGCCATGAACCTCCTGCTCCTCAGCAATTCCAGCAGCGATGCCGGTTACCTCACCCACGCCCGCGGCTGGATCGCCGAGTGGGCCGCCGCGCAGACCGCGGCCGGCGATGCGCTGTTCATGCCCTTCGCGGGCGTCTCGCGCGGCTGGGACGACTACGAGGCCCAGGTGGCCGGCGCGCTGGCGCCGCTCGGCCTGGCCGTGGCCTCGGTCCACCGCGCGGCGGATCCGGTGGCCGCCGTGCGGCAGGCGCGCTACATCGTGGTGGGCGGCGGCAACACCTTCGCGCTGCTGGGCCACCTGCGCCGGCTGGGGCTGCTGGAGGCGATCGCCGGGCGCGTGCGCGCGGGCGAGGCCTCGTACCTGGGCTGGAGCGCGGGCTCCAACGTGGCCTGCCCCACCATCCGCACCACCAACGACATGCCGATCACCGACCCCGGCGGATTCGGCGCCATGGGCCTCGTGCCCTTCCAGATCAACGCCCACTACACCGACGCCCATCCCCCCGGCCACCGCGGCGAGACCCGCGAGGAGCGCCTGCGCGAATTCGGCACGCTCAACCCGCAGGTGCCGGTGGTCGGCCTGCCCGAGGGAACGGGGCTGCGCGTGCAGGGCGGCAGGGTCACGGTGCTGGGGGATGCGGCGCCGGTGCGCATCTTCGAAGGCGCTGGCGCACCGCGGCAGCAGGGCCCCGGCGCGTTGGAATTACTGCAGGTTCCACGGCCTGATGCACCGGCGATAGCGGACGCTTGACACAACAGACTGTGAATTGCAGCAACGCAGAGGCATAGTATTCGGTTAGAACGCCCTATGGCGAGTCTTTGCCATAAATGCGCCGATGCCTTTGGCTTTCGATTTCGGCTAGCACTGCTGCTACACCCTCTTCTGACATATGCGCACGTGTTTTGGAGACTGTTTGCTCTTGGACCGACGCATCCACAAAAGCGCCATTAAGACCGATATAGATGTTGGCACCGTCGTTGAGATAGCAATCTCTATTTCGCCACATATCAATGCCGCCCAACCTCCACGCAGGCTTTATTTTCAATCTTTCGGGCCGCGCAGTGCTCGACAGAGGAGCCCAGGTCGATTTGGGCAGGTTAACGGAAATGCAGACGAACGGACGAATTTCTGTATCTCTCTGTGGATAGGTATCCAAGACTCTTTGGTCTTTCGACAGTGCAGTTTGATCAAGATGTGACACCAGCCCGACTTTTATCTCATTGAAACCCAACCTGGCCATTTGGACTCCTCACTACCGAATTAACAATTGCTTGAACGCTATCGTTGTGCTGAGGGCAACTCAGACGCTCACGCCAGCGCCCGCTGGATCAGGATTGATTGCGCACGTAGCTGGGCAAAAAGTGCCATCACCTTGTCATTGCCCGTTTTTTCTGCTGCTGCTGCCAGCATGTGTACGGCTGGGTCGACTCCTGCCATTTCGGCCATGGTCTCTTGCAGTTCGATGCCCGGGGCTTTCCTGCCTGCGCGCCAGTCGCATATCTGCTGTCGATGCACTCCTAGCTTGATTGCTAGCTGATTGTCGCTTCCTTCACCTCGCGCTCTATCGATTAGTAAATTTAATCGCTTTGTGTCTTGCATGTAAATACTCCGTGGTTTACATTACAGGTGTACATACAGTTTTATGTACGTTACCGGTTTCCGGTAACAAGAATGTACCACCCTTCCCCGTGCCCGTGAGGGCTACCGCCAGAAGCAGCGGGGATTGACAGTGACAAGCCCTGGAATGGGCTGGCATCGGCGCCGAAAGCGGCCTGACTGGTGTGGTGCTTGGTCCAAACCATGGAGCTACCCATGCCCTTCAACACTTTGGAATTCAAGTTTTGCCCTCGTTGTGGCGAGCGCCTTTCGTACACCTCTTATGAGGGCTATTGTGCGTATTCGGGGTGTTCCTGGAACAACGATGAGGCTGACGAAAGCACTCCCCCCGCCGAGTCCTCGCCCGGTCCCAGCCTGGATGCTGGGTTGGTAGCTCAACCAAGCGTAGGTGGTGGGGGGTGCCCCAGTGATGACCGTGTGCTAACGGCCGATGAGTGTCAGGCGCTCTACGACTTGGCTTGGTCCACTCGCGAGTCGCACGGTTCTGTTAGCAGTGGCGGATATGTCCTGCTGAATTTGGCGCACGCGTCTGACCTTTGCGTGTGGCAGACAAACAGTGGTCGCGTGCAGGCTTACGACCGGCTGTGCTTTCTTGCTGCCGATGCCATCGGTGCTGGGTGCTGACCATGGTTTCGAATCAGCTAGTTTTGCCCGCAGTTGTAGAGGCTGATGCGGCTAATGATTGCGGCCCCTCCATCCACTCCGGACCCCCTCCCGCCGTGGCCCTGGTAGCTCAGGGTGCGGGGGGCCGCATTCAATCCGGTTCCGGGAGCGAAAAGCGACGGGGCCGTCCCCGCAAGCATGCTTCGGATGCCGATCGCAAGGCTGCGTATCGATCAGGCAAGGCCCGCATTGACTACACAGATAAGCTGGAAATTAAGGCCACGATTTCCAAGCTCGCTGCTCAGTTTGAAGTGGGTGAAAACGAAGTCTTGCAGGAGTTTGTGCGGTTCGCGCTGTGCAACCGCGACTGGGCTCGTATGGGCTTTGCGGCAAAGCGTGTTGACGGGGTGTTGCAGTGAGCCCTGAAGAAATCCGCGATCTGCCTTACCGCTGCCGCAGGGCCATTTCCGCCCCGGTCCCGAAATGCATTGTGCAAGGGTCCAAGGCTGCGGCTGATGAATACAAACGGCTGGCGCAGGGCGTCAGCACGTATTTGTGCACTGGCAGACAACCGGAGCGCGCGCGGTCGCGCGTGGCCCGGCTGGAGCGGCTGCAGGGGGTCGCGCCATGAATGCCGATGAATACGTTTTTTGGGTGCTTTTCATTGCGGCGCTGGTGTTTCTTTTTGTTCCTTTTCTGTTGGCGGCGTCCTTATGAAGCACGTTCTTGCTTGCTTGGCGCGTCCCTATGCCGCCCCCCTGCCTGGAGACAAACAGGGGCCCCGCCGAAGCGCGAATAGCGCGTCCCACGTAGTGGGCTCGGTGGGGGCGGGGTATGGGGTGCCAAACCCCATGTCGGACCGTGGTGCGCCTCGTGCCAGTTGTCATGGTCTCTGCTCTTTGTGCATCCCTGTCTCGGCGCTCGCGCCCGCCGGGCAAGCCTGCGCCGCACGTGCGGGCGCGTCAGCGCAGGAGCCGGCAGGCCCCCGATGGTAATCACGGGGATAACGAATAACGGTAGGCCGTGCGGTCTGTATTAGTACAAAAAAGGTTTGTATGAGTCATCCGACTGGATCACGTGTTGATAAGCATGCAAAGGGTCATGCGGGCGCTTGTAACTTGGTTCTCGATGGGAATCAGGTGAAGGCTCGGCTGATCGCGGAGCGCACTGAATCTGGCGTGCCGGTGCATGTCGATTGGGTCCGATTTACCTGCCATCTGCGTAACGCTCCGATGCCTTCCGTCGATGTTCTTTTCCCGGAAGAGGATTTGGAGCCTCTGAGCCAGTGGGACCGCGATCAACGTACTGTTCGTATTCAGCGCTTGCGCAAGTTCCTGCGTTTCGTTCCCGATGCTGATTTCTCGCCCAGCGTGCAGGCTTTCGAGTTGGCTGAGCGTGTAGCGGAAGCTTTGGGTTCTGATTTTTCCGTGCATCCGGAAGCAAAAAAAGGGCACGATTTTTATCGTTGCCGCTGGAGCATTGAGCGAAATGGTGCGGAAGTCGGTTGGGTCGGATTCCTCGCATCTGGCGACGGTCCTCGTCAGCGCGCGCAGGCAAAAACCATCCACGTCAATGTCTATGGCTCGGCGTGCACGTTTGCCCAAAGTGGCTGGCGCGACCATCTTGCAAACGTCATCGATGAGACCAAAGGATGGCTCACGCGGATCGATCTGGCGCTTGATTTTTTCGATGGATTGAGTGGTGGCATGGAGAGAGTCAAGGCCGACTATGAAGCAGGCTTGTGCGATGTCGGGGGGCGTCGTCTCAAGTGCAACATGGTGGGCGACTGGTGCGGGGGTAAGGCGCGCTCTTTTTATGTCGGGACGAAGGAAGTCGGAAAGCAGACTAACGTCTACGAAAAGGGTCATCAACTATTCGGTGATGCAGATACGTCTGCTTGGATTCGTGCTGAGTTGAGGTGGGGCAATAAAGCGCGTTTCTTGGAGACCGACATGCTGCGCCGTCCTGCTGATTATTTCCACGGCGCTAGTGACTGGCATGCCTCCCTTCTCCGGGAAGCAGAAGCCATTTCGTTCCCGGTGACGGTGCCTTGCGAACGCAAGCGTCAGATTGAAACTGTCCAGGGTGAAGCGGTGCGGAATGTTCGCTGGCTGCGTGAAGTTGCTGCGCCCAGTTTGGCAATTGCTTTTGAGTATCTGGGCGTCGATCACTTTATGGAGCTGGTCTGCGACAAAAAGGCTCCTGGCCGTCTCCAAAAATTCAGTCGCGGCGAAATTGCCGCCGCTTACGGTGCTGCATTCGAGCGCAGCAAAAAAGTTTCTCACGGCGCCGACGTTGGCCACGTCATGGCATAGCTGTATCAATAGGCCGCAAAAGGAAAAACCATGAAGTTCCAGACTGAAGTTGTCGTCCACGGTGTGAAGGAAAGCGAAGGCACGATCGAGGGCCGGGCTTACAGCAGCACTACGTTCCACTGCGAGGTGGATTTGTCTGAAAATTCTGCTGGTCGGAGCATTGGCCGTGCTACGCGCCCTTTCAAGCTCGGCGATGCGCGCGAATACGACAAGTGGGCGCACTTGGGTGCATCCCTTCCGATCAAGGCCATGGCGACGTTCGAAATGGCTGCGGGTGCGCAGGACGCAACAAAGCTCAAGCTTGTGGACATCAAGCCCGTTGAGCGTGCCGCGTCGAAGGCTGCTTGATATGTACGTCATCCAATCCGCTACGACAGGGGCATTTCTTGCTCCGTCCGGCAACGGGGAGCCGGAATGGGTGATGTTGCTTTCCGAAGCTGGTGCAGTTGATGGGCTTGACGATTGCGCTCAGTTAATCGATGACCATGCAGAGCCTTGGCACCGCGCTCAAGTTGTCGATTTGTCTGCGTTGGGGCGTCCTGCCCGCTATTAGCTGCTTAATTTCGTTCCCGGTCCTGTATATACAGGATTATAACAATGGAGGATGGTAAATGGAAGATGAGATTGAAAACGATGGCGGGCGGTGTTCGGAGTGCGGCCCCGATAACGTCGAGGAGCCGGACGAAGAATATGACGCCATCTATTTCTATCGGTGTCTGGAGTGCGGCCACGTGGAAATGTGATTACAGCCGGTAGCCTCGCGTGCGGGGTTTCCGGGTGGCAATTTCGCTACCGTTTTTTGAAAGGGAAAAACATGTTTGCAAACACGATGGGCGTTGCCCGTAAGTACGGTGCTCGTGCCGTTTCGTCTCTGGCGCTGGTGCCCGTGCTGGTCGGCAATGCGTACGCCGCGCTGCCTGCTGACGTGAAGACCGAAACCGATGCGTACAAGACCGATGCGCTTGCGGCGCTCGGCATGGTGCTCGCGGCTGGTGTGGCAATCTGGGGCCTGAAAAAGCTGGGTCAAAAGCTCGGCTGGATTTAAGCCATGGCTGGTTCCGCCAATACCGCGACGGGAACTACTGACAGTGGTGTAACCGTCACTGTTTTGGTGGAGCCCGCTCCTGCTGATTCGGAGAATATTTCCGATATCTCGGCCCTTTGGGGCCTTTTTTTGGTCGCTGCGGTTGCGATATTTTGTGCACGGCGAATCGTGGATTTATTCAGGGTGGACCATGCGGATTAATAGGGGCATTTATGCCAAGTTCTGTCGAATTATCTTTTGCATTGGGATTGGCTTTGCTTGCTTGGGTCGCATTTCGCTGAGTCATGCAGCGTATACCCAATTGACTCCCCCGCCTGGGTGGGTTGCTGGTTCTGGTGCAGGTGCGACATATCAGCCGCCTGCTGCGTCGGCCTGGGTTAACTCAAAGGCGATGGCGGATGCTGCTATTCGTTCTGCTTCTGCTACTTCAAAAATTAGAGTGGCGTTGCCTTTGTCACCTGCTGCATCGCGCGTTGCCGCTGGCGTGATATTTGCGCATCCTGCGTTGCGTACCGCCGTAGGCATTGCTACTTGGTTGGGTTTGGCTAATGTGGTTTGGAACGAGTTATTGCAGCGGTGGGAAGAACCGGGTACTCCGGGCGATCCTCTTGGCGGAAAGCAGTGGAAGGACCCCACTCAAAACCCTGAGGGCGGCTGGTATTCTTCTCACTCTGGTGCATGTAGTGCTCGTGCTGGTTTTGTTGCGTCTCATCGCCCTGGTGAAGGTGTTTATTATGTAAGCTCTGATGCTTCGGGTAAATGTAATTTCATGCTTAATGGCAATATTGTTAGTGAAATTATGGCTACTCGTGGGAAGGATTGTGAAGAAGATTGGTATGTGCCTATTTGTGAAGGCAAAGACCCAGTTCCGTTGACCGAAGAACAATTCAAAGACAAATTGGCGCCTAAGAAAATGCCCGAATCTGTACCGCGTGAAATTGGTCCGGGTGCATTGCCAGTCGATAAGCCGGTAGTTAATCCTGGCACGGATGGAAAACCAAAGCCGATGTTTATTCCTACCGGAAAGCCGATTCGCAATCCGAATTACGATCCTTCCAAGCCAATTTCTTCTACGAATAAGCCATTTTTGCAGCCGGGTATTCGCGTTACCCCTTCGGGTACGGATGCAGAGCCTTGGAGAGTGGACGTTGAGCCGGTAGAGCGGCCTGTAGATAGTGAAAATCCATCGGAAGAGCCGTTGCCGGATGAAGATACATCTGAAAAACCTGCGGAAAAAGAATTGGATTTATGCACATTGAATCCTGATATTTTGGCGTGTGCAAAACCTGATTTGGATGTTCCTGACGAGAAGATTCCCAAAAAGAACCAGGACGTTTCATATCAACCCGAAAATCTTTTTGGTGGCGGCTCTTGCCCTGCTGATAAGGTTGGGACCAGTCATTCTTTGAAGGTGTGGGATTGGCAACAGTCGTGTAATTACATTACTAGCTATGTTCGCCCATTGATTTTATTGATGTGCTCCATTGCTGCCATGGTTATTCTTACTGCAGGGACTAGAACATGAAGATTGGGACGTGGATATTTTCGCTAGTGCAACCTTTGATTGGCAGAATATTGACAGCTATTGGATTTTCCGTGGTTACGATTACCGGTTTTGATGTGGCAATTACTGCCGCAAAAAATCAGTTAATAACATCGGTAAATTCTCTTCCTGGCGATGTGTTGAGCATATTCTTGTTGGGTGGTGGCGGTATTGGTTTGGGGATGATAACCGCGGCCATTGCCACTCGGCTTTTGCTTTGGCAAATATCTAATGCGACCAGGATATTGGGAGTTAATCCCCAATGATTACTATTATTACCGGCGTTCCTGGGGCCGGAAAAACTCTCTACGCTATTGAAAAGCTGTTGTTGCCCTTGGTTGGAAAGACCATTAATGTCCCTGATGGGAATGGAGGCGAAAAGGAACTTCCTCGGACCATTTATACAAACATAAACGGTCTCTTGATCGAGCATGAAATTGTCGATACTGGCGGCGACTGGCTGAAAGCGGGCGGGGATTTTAATTTCGATGGAAATGAGTTATCTGCTAGGAATTGGCACAAATGGGCAAAGCCTGGGTCCGTCATAGTTATTGACGAGTTCCAAAAAATGTGGCCGCCTCGGCCCAACGGTGCTAGCATTCCACCCGACGTTCAGGCGCTCGATACCCATAGGCATATGGGTGTGGATTTCATCCTGATTACCCAATCGGTCATGAATACGGATAGGCATGTGCATGCTTTGGGTGGGCGGCATTTGCACGTGCGTCGAGTTGCGAACATGGGGCTGGCGGTGGTGTATGAGTGGGACCACGTTTCCCGTTCGCTCATGTACTCAAAAGCGATTACAAAATCGCCGTGGAAGTACAGTAGGAAGGTTCAAAAGCTTTATCGGTCTGCTGAGGTGCACACAAAGCAACCGCGTAAATTGCCTGGGCTTGTTTGGTTTATTTTGGCTGCAATTGGCGCGGGCATTTACTTTGGTCCATCCGTTGTGCAGCGTCTGGGTGCTCGAATGAATGGAAGCGTAGGAGCGCCGGATGCCAAGCAAAATGCGCCTGCATCGGCTCCAGCTCATGCCCCTGCTGCTTCGGCGTCAGCGAACGCCGCCACGCAGGCCCCGCCCGATGAGAGAGTGGATTTTTTGCCTAGATTGTCAGATCGCCCGTGGACAGCTCCCGCCTATGACCAGTTGCGCAAGGTCGTTGCTATGCCGCTCATAACTGGGGCCATGTGCATTAACGATGCATGCAAGTGCTACGCAGGTGGTTCCCGGTTGCTGGATGTGTCTTCTGACGCATGCCGGCAATGGGCCATCGATAGACCATTTAATGCGTATGTGGCTCAGCAGAGTGCTGAGGCCGGGCAGTCCGATGCAAAGCAGCCAGGCCATGCTGCTGATTCTCCTTCCTGACCCTTGTATGCTGCGCAAGAGGAGGAGGAAAAGCATGTCTTATCACGACAGAGATTGGTATATCGACTGGTGGAAGAAGAAAATGAATTACGTCGAGCGCGCTACGTTCCGTGTGCCTGAGAACGTTCGTGCTGACTGGATACGGCGGTCGCGGTGGCGGCGAGTGTTTAGGCGCGTGGCGGTGCTGGTGTTTTGCCTTGTCGCTGCCATTGTGGTGAAGCGTTTGGTGAGGGGGATGTGATGACGATTGGAAGGATTTTGTTGGTGGCCGTGGTGGTGATGTGGGCTGTGGTGGCCATGGAGCAGTACCGCGCTACGGCGGGGCAAATTGTCTGCCGGCCTCCCGCCGATGCTGAGGTTCAGTCAGCCGCGTGGATCAATGAGAACGTGTCCAGTTGGACCGGTGCTAAGGCAGTGGCTGAGCCAAAGTGCCATAGCGTGGGTGCGCCGTGATTTTTGCGCGTAGTTGCTGTCCGAATAGCGGCCCTTTGGGGCCGTTTTTCATTATTTGGCGCCCTATGCATTGCCTCGCAAACTGCGAATTACGTTCCCGGGGCATAAAAAACATAGGAGGATTGCAATGGGCCGGCTTGTTGGGTATGCGCGTGTCAGCACAAGGGATCAGGAAACCAGATTGCAGCTCGATGCGTTGGCGCGAGCGGGTGTTAGCGCTGTTTATGAAGAAAAGGCTAGTGGCGTGTCGGAGCGGCCTATGTTGCGTGAGTGCTTAGCTGCGTTGCAGGCTGGAGATGTGTTTGTGTTTTGGCGATTGGATCGGGTTGCGCGGCGCCTCGGTGATTTGGTTGCCATTGAAGAAGATTTGCGTGCTCGGGGCATCGCTATTCGGTCGTTAACTGAGCCATTTGATACGACCACGGCGGTGGGCGTTTGCATGTTTCAGACACTTGGTGCGTTTGCCCAGCTCGAGCGCGCCACCATTCTCGAGCGGTCTATTGCTGGGCAGGTGGCTGCAATTAGGCGGGGAGTTGTGTGGGGTGGTCGGGCTCCTGCGCTTGACGCTTCGCAGCGTGCTGAGGCTCTTGCGCTGCGTGCGGCTGGGTTGTCGCAAGTTCAGGTTGCTGCTCGGTTTGGAGTGTCTCGGTCCACCATTTCGCGATTAGAGGTGCCTCCTAAGCCGCGTGTGTTTACGCGTATGCCTGTCCTGGGAAGGTATTTGCAAGAGAGCGCTGAATGAGGATCTTCTGCACATCGCTCGTGCCCTCGTAGATCTGGCACACCCGCACGTCGCGGTAGATGCGCTCCACGGGGAAGTCGTTCACCACGCCGTACCCGCCCAGCGTCTGGATGGCCGCGCTGCACACGCGCTCGGCCATTTCGCTCGCGAAGAGCTTGGCCATGGCCGCTTCCTTCAGGCAGGGGCGGCCCGCGTCGCGCAGGGCCGCGGCATGCCAGATGAGCTGGCGCGCGGCCTCGATCTGCGTGGCGCAGTCGGCCAGGCGGAAGCCCACGGCCTGGTGCTGGAAGATCGGCTGGCCGAAGCTCTCGCGCTCCTTGGCGTACTGCATGGCCACGTCGAACGCGCTGCGCGCCATGCCCACGCTCTGCGCGGCGATGCCGATGCGCCCGCCCTCCAGGGCGCCCAGAGCGATCTTGTAGCCCTCGCCTTCCGCACCGAGGAGGTTTTCCGCCGGAATGCGGCACTGGTCGAAATGGATCTGCGCCGTGTCGCTGCTGTGCTGCCCGAGCTTGTCCTCCAGCCGCGCGACGGTGTAGCCCGGCGCGTCGGTCGGCACGAGGAACGCGCTCATGCCGCGCTTGCCGGCCGCTTTGTCGGTCACGGCGATCACGATGGCCACGTGGCCGTTCTTGCCGCTGGTGATGAACTGCTTCACGCCGTCGATCACGTAGGCATCGCCCTCGCGCCGGGCCGTGGTGCGCAGCGCCGAGGCGTCGGAGCCCACGTGCGGCTCGGTGAGGCAGAACGCGCCCAGCATCTCACCGCGCGCGAGCGGCGCCAGCCAGCGGCGCTTTTGCGCCTCGCTGCCGTAGCGCATCAGGATGGCGTTCACGGGGCAGTTGGTCACGCTGATGGCGGTGCTGGTGCCGCCGTCGCCCGCGGCGATCTCCTCCAGCACCAGCGCCAGCGAGAGGGTGTCCAGGCCCGCGCCGCCGTATTCCTCGGGCACGCAGATGCCGTAGGCGCCGAGCGCTGCCAGGCCCTGGTGCGCTTCGCGCGGGAAGTGGTGCTCCTTGTCCCACCGGGCGGCGTGCGGCCACAGCTCGCTCTGCGCGAAATCGCGCACCGCGTCGCGGATCATTTCCTGGTCCTGGGTCAGCAGCATGTCGTTGTCTCCATCCAATCGTTCATCGTCGTTCCATGGGGGCCGTGCTACCAGTGCGCGGCGCGGCGTCCGTCGTGGTGCAGCAGCCGGCCCCGGTCGGCGGGCGTGACGCCCTCCAAAGCCGTGCGCATGCCGCGCACGCTGTCTTGCACGTCCAGCGCGCCGTCCTCGCCGCCCATGTCGGTGCGGACCCAGCCGGGGTCCAGCGTGATGAGCGTGGCGCCGGGGTAGTCGTGCTGCGCCGACGCCACGGCCATGTTGAGCGCGGCCTTGCTGGTGCGGTAGAGCCAGGCGCCGCTGTTCGGCACGCTGCCGATCAGCGACATCGTGGACGAGAGGAAGGCGAACACGCCGCCCGCATCCGCCACCAGCGGCGCCACCTGGGGCAGTGCCTGCATCGCGCCGAGCACGTTGGTGTGCATGACGGCATCGAAGTCCTCGCGCGTGGGCGGCGTGCGCGCATCCGGGCGGCGGATCACGCCGGCCACGTAGAGGGCCAGGCCGATCTTTTCGCCATCGAGTTGCCACGACAGGCCGCTCACGCTCTCGGGCCGCGCGACGTCCACGGTCAGCGGCTCGGCGCCGAGGGCCTGCACGCGCGCGCGGCCGGCATCGTCGCGCACGGTGGCGATCACGCGGCGGCCCGCTTCGCGGTACTGCCGTACGAACTCCAGGCCGATGCCCCGGGAAGCGCCAATGACAAGAATCGGGTCCATGGATGCCTTTCAGGCTCCCGCAGGCTCCATGCCGGCGGATTCATTCAATAGTTTGCTATTAAAAATATAGCAATCATGTTCCAGCCCGGCGCGGCGGCCGGGCCGGCGCCGCCTCACACCAGTTCGATGGCCATGGCCGTGCCCTCGCCGCCACCGATGCACAGCGTGGCCAGGCCACGCGTCTTGCCGCGCGCCTTCAGCGCATGGATCAGCGTGACGAGGATGCGCGCGCCGCTCGCACCGATGGGGTGGCCCAGCGCGCAGGCCCCGCCGTTCACGTTGACGATGTCGTGCGCCACGTCCAGCTCCTTCATGAGCGCCATGGGCACGACGGCGAACGCCTCGTTCACTTCCCACAGGTCCACGTCGCGCACGCTCCAGCCGGCTTTCTCCAGGGCCTTGTGCGTCGCGCCGACGGGCGCGGTGGAGAACCACTCGGGCTCCTGCGCGTGCATGGCGTGGCCCACGATGCGCGCGAGGGGCTGCGCGCCCAGGCGCCTGGCCGTCGATTCGCGCACCATCACAAGCGCGGCCGCGCCGTCGTTGATGCTGGAACTGGAAGCGGCGGTGATGGTGCCGTCCTTGCGGAAGGCGGGCTTGAGCGTGGGGATCTTGTCCAGCCGCACCTTGCCGGGCCCCTCGTCGGCCGAGACCACCGTCTCGCCCGCGCGCGTCTTCACGGTCACCGGGGCGATCTCCGCCGCGAAGGCGCCGGAATCGGTGGCCGCCTTGGCGCGCTGCACGCTGGCCACGGCGAACGCATCCTGCTCCTCGCGCGTGAAGCCGTATTTGGCGGCGCAGTCCTCGCCGAAGGTGCCCATCGAGCGGCCGGGCTCGTAGGCGTCCTCGAGGCCGTCGAGCATCATGTGGTCGAAGATGCGGTCATGGCCCAGGCGGTAGCCGCCACGGCCCTTCTGCAGCAGGTACGGTGCGTTGGTCATGCTCTCCATGCCGCCGGCAACGATCACCTCGTGCGAGCCGGCCAGCAGCATGTCGTGCGCGAACATCGCGGCCTTCATGCCCGAGCCGCACATCTTGCTCAGCGTGACCGCGCCCGCGCTCTTGGGCAGACCGCCCTTGAATCCGGCCTGCCGTGCAGGCGCCTGGCCCTGGCCGGCCATCAGGCAGTTGCCGAACAGCACTTCGCCCACCAGCTCCGGCGCGATGCCCGCGCGCTCCACGGCCGCGCGGATCGCCACGCCGCCCAGATCGTGCGCGGCGAGGCTGGCGAAATCGCCCTGGAATGCGCCCATGGGGGTGCGGGCGGCGCCGATGATGACGATGGGGTCCTGGGGTTGCATGCGGATGTCTCCTGGTGGGAAAGGGATGGATGGAATGCGGGCGCGGGGCCGCCGGTGCGCTGCCGGCCAGGCCCCGCGATCACGAAGGCGTGGGAGGCGGCGCAGCCGCGCCGCCGTGCGGGAACCGCCGGTCGGCGTCGTAGGGGAACACGTCGTACATGTGCCCGGCCTGGATGCGCTCCTTGTGCGACTGCCAGAACGCCGGGTCGAGCAGATCGGCGTGGTGGCGCAGGAACACCTCGCGCACCGCATCATTGCCCAGCAGGAAAGGGCCGAACGTCTCGGGGAAGACATCCCGGGGGCCCACGGCCCACCAGACCTCGCCCGAGAGTTCGTCTTCTTCGTTGCGTGGCGCGGGCACGCGGCGGAACTGGCAGTCGGTGAGGTATTCGATCTCGTCGTAGTCGTAGAACACGACCTTGCCGTTGCGCGTGACGCCGAAGTTCTTCCAGAGCATGTCGCCGGGGAAGATGTTGGCGGCCACGAGGTCCTTGATCGCGTTGCCGTACTCCACCACGCTGTGCTCCACCTGCCGGCGCGCGCGTGCGTCGTGCAGGCCGGTATCGAACGCTTCCTGCAGGTAGATGTTGAGCGGGATCATCCGGCGCTCGATGTAGACGTGCTTCAGGATCACCTCGACCTGGCCGTCGCCGTCGCGGTCGCTGATCTCCAACTGGCTCGGCGCGAACTTCTCGATCTCGGCGATGAGTTCATCCTCGAAGCGCTCGCGCGGGAACGCCACCTCGCTGTACTCCAGCGTGTCGGCCATGCGCCCCACGCGGTCGTGCTGCTTCACGAGCAGGTACTTGCCCTTGATCTGCTCGCGCGTCGTGTCCTTCTGCGGCGGGTAGTAGTCCTTGATGACCTTGAACACGAACGGGAACGAGGGCAGGTCGAACACCAGCATCACCATCCCCTTGATGCCGGGCGCGATGCGGAAGCGGTCGCTGGAATAGCGCAGGTGGTGCAGGAAATCGCGGTAGAAGAGCGTCTTGCCCTGCTTGGCAAGGCCGAGCGCGTTGTACAGCTCCGCGCGCGGCTTGCGCGGCATGAGGCTGCGCAGGAACTGCACGTAGGCGCTCGGGATCTCCATGTCCACCATGAAATACGCCCGCGCGAAGCTGAACAGCATCTGCAGATCGTCCTCGCCGAAAAGCGCCGCATCGATCACGTAGCGGCCGCCGGGGCCGTGCAGGATCGGCAGCGCGAACGCGAACTCCTGGAAGCCGTTGATGATCTTGCCGACGAGGTAGGCGCCCTTGTTGCGGTAGAACAGGCTGGACAGCACCTGGATCTGGAAGTTGGCGCGCCACTTGCCCGGCCCGAGCCGCTCCAGCAGCACGCCGGCCACGCGCGCGGTGTCGCGCGCCAGATCCTCGAAATCTCCCTGCAGCTGGAAGTTGTCTACGACACGCACCAGCGTCTCCTGCAGCGTGGCGGGCGCGGGATAGTAGGCGCGGTAGGTGGGCCGCGCGCCGGGCTCGTCGTTCTCGAGGTATTCGGTGCTGATCGCCGGGCGCACGAAGATGAAATCGTTGTGGAAGTGCGTGCGGTGCAGGATCTTGGTGGTCACCGAATTGAAGAAGGTCTCGGCCAGCTCCGGCTGGCGGTGCCCCACCAGCAGGCCGATGTAGTGCAGCTTGACCTGGTACCACACCTCCATCGGCTGCTCTCCGGCGGCGAACTCCTTCTCGAGCCGCCGCACGCACTCCTTCACGCGCAGGTCGTAGAACTCGATGCGCTCGCGCTGCGCGCGTTGCTGTCCGGGCCAATCCGAGGTTTCGAAACGGTGCTTGGCCCGTGCGGACTCCGCCCGGAACAGGCGGTAATGGCGGTTGAATCCATCCATCATCGCCTGCGCGATGCCGTAGGCCGCAGGGGAATCGAGGCGCCGGGGAAACATGGTCGGCTGCTCCATCGGAACTCCTTGGGGCGATCCGCCGGCTATTCGCGGCGGCGGTCGGCCACGCCCTGCACCGCGGCCTTGTAGACGGCATCGAGCCCTTCGGTGCCCGACACCGTCATGTTCAGGTTGTTGATGAGGCCATCCTTCAGGCCATAGCACCACCCGTGCAGCGTGACCTTCTGGCCCCGCGCCCAGGCGTCGGCCATGACGGTGGTCTGCGCGGTATTGACCACCTGCTCGATGGCGTTCAGTTCGCACAGCGCATCGAGCTGCCAGCCCGCCGGGATCGACGAGATCAGCGCCCGGTGGCGGTCGCGCACATCCTTGACGTGGCGTATCCAGTTGTCCGCCAGGCCCACACGGATGTCTTCCAGCGCCGCGCGCACACCACCGCAGCCGTAGTGGCCCACCACCATGAGGTGCTCGACCAGCAATTGGTCCACCGCGTACTGGATCGTGGAGAGGCAGTTCAGGTCCGTGGGCACCACCACGTTCGCCACGTTGCGGTGCACGAACACTTCTCCGGGCTCCAGCCCGGTGATCTGGTTGGCCGGTACGCGGCTGTCGGAACATCCCACCCACATGTAGCGGGGCTTCTGCTGGGCCATCAGGCCCGTGAAGAAGCCAGGCCGCTCCCCCTCCATCCGAGCGGCCCAGGCCCGGTTGTGGACAAACAATTCTTCGATATCGGGAGCGGTCATACAGCTGCTTTCTGGGGATTGCGGGAAACGTCAGGCGGTTTCGGAGAACAGTTCGCGGCCGATCAGCATGCGGCGGATCTCGCTGGTGCCTGCTCCGATTTCGTAGAGTTTCGCATCCCGCCAGAGTCGGCCCAGCGGGTACTCGTTGATGTAGCCGTTGCCGCCGAAGATCTGGACGCCTTCGCCCGCCATCCAGGTGGCCTTCTCGGCGCACCAGAGAATGACCGAAGCGCAGTCCTTGCGCACCTGCCGCACATGCTCCGTGCCCAGCATGTCGAGGTTTTTCGCGACGGTGTAGGCGAAGGAACGGCCGGCCTGGAGCACGGTGTACATGTCAGCCACCTTGCCCTGGATGAGCTGGAACTCGCCGATGCTCTGGCCGAACTGCTTGCGGTCGTGGATATAGGGCACCACGTTGTCCATCACCGATTGCATGATCCCGAGCGGACCGCCCGTGAGCACCGCACGCTCGTAATCCAGGCCGCTCATGAGCACCTTCGCGCCACCGTTCACCTGGCCCAGGATCTGGCTGGCCGGCACCTCGACGTTCTCGAACACCAGTTCACCCGTATGGCTCCCACGCATGCCGAGCTTGTCGAGCTTCTGCGCAATGCTGAAGCCTTTCATGCCTTTCTCAATGAGGAATGCCGTCACCCCGCGCGCACCGAGTTCCGGTTCGGTTTTGGCATAGACCACCAGCGTGTCGGCGTCGGGGCCGTTGGTGATCCACATCTTCGTACCGTTCAACAGGTAGTAGCCGCCCTTGTCGTCGGCCCGCAGCTTCATGCTGATGACATCGGAGCCGGCGCCCGGCTCGCTCATGGCCAGTGCGCCCACGTGCTCGCCCGAAACCAGCTTCGGCAGGTACTTGCGTTTCTGCTCTTCCGAACCGTTGCGGTGGATCTGATTGACGCAGAGGTTGCTGTGCGCGCCATAGGAGAGCCCGACGGAGGCGCTGGCCCGCGAGATCTCTTCCATGGCGACCATGTGCGCCAGGTAGCCCAGTTGCGCACCACCGTACGCTTCGGACACCGTCACGCCCAGCACGCCCAGCTCACCCATCTTGGTCCACAGATCCATCGGGAACTGGTCGGTCCGGTCGATCTCTGCAGCCCGGGGGGCGATCTCCGCCTGCGCGAATTCCCGTACGGCATCGCGCAAAGCATCGATGTCTTCACCCAGTTGGAAGTTCAGCCCAGGCAGTGTGGAAATGCTCATGTGTGGTGTCTCCTTCAATGGTTGCAACGCCCGTCGCGGAATCGGAACGGCCATGCATGCGCACCCGGCAGATCGCAGTTTGACGAAGACAGGCCTGCAAGGCCGTCAACCGTACCGCGCCGCAAATGCAAGAACGCATGATATGACGTTTACGTAAACGTCAATTATGAAGCATTCCGGCCCTTTGCAGATTTGCCTACTTTCAGAAGCAACGAACGCGCCTCTCGTTCATGCTCCCGGATTTCATCGAGATTGGCTTGCAGATCGGCCATCTGCTCCTCCAGCTGTTTCCGATGGCTGGCCAGAACATCCAGGAATTTCTGCAGTTGCACGCCGGTATCCCGCGGACTGTCGTAGAGATCGATGATCGATTTCGCCTCTGCGAGAGAGAGGCCCAGCCGTTTGGCACGCAGGGTGAGCCGCAACCGGGTCCGATCCCGCGCGGAATACAGGCGCGTGCGCCCCCCTGGCCCCGTGCGTTCGGGCTGCAGCAGTCCCATGTCCTCGTAAAAACGCATCGCCCGCGTGGTGAGATCGAACTCCTTGGCGAGGTCGCTGATGGTGTAGGTGGTGGCCATGGGTGAGAGGACAGAGCGGCAGGAATCAGCGCCGCCCGATGGAAGTCGGGTTGACGCGCACGTCAATCGTAACGCAGCCCATTGCTTCGATCCGCTGGGGTTTGCCTGAGAAGGAAGAGAGATAGCCGAGGCACTCTGCATCCCCGGTCGATGGATGTGATGTTGCCCCCGTATTCCCGGCCCCGTCCTATTCGCAATAAAGCGCCCGGTCAGCCTTTGCGGCCTGCTGCCGCCTGAACTCCCGAGGCGAACGCATTTTCAGCGACGAGTGCGGATGCACCTCGTTGAAGTGCTCGAAGGCCGCCGGCAGTTGCGCCAGAACCGTCCGTGCGTCACGCAGATCCATGCGGGCCACGTAGTCGCGCTTGAAGGTGTTCACGAAGCTCTCGGCCATGCCGTTGCTCTGCGGGCTGCAGACGGGCGTGTTGATGGGCTTGAGGCCCAGCGCACGCGCCAGTGCCCGGGTGTCCGCTGCGATGTAGGCCCCACCGTTGTCGCTGAGGAACTCCAGCTCCTGGCCTACCGGCACCGCCTCCACCGAGCCGAAGCGGCGCTCCACGGCCTCGATGAGCATCTCGCGCACCGGCTCGCCTGGCAGTCCTTTTCCCTCCCAAGCCCGCCAGGCCATCACCTCGCGGTCGCAGCAATCTTTCGTGAAGGTGGCCGTCACAGTCTGGCCCGAGTCGCACTTGATTTCCAAGCCGTCGGAGCACCAGCGCAGGTTGCTGCGCGAGACCGCCACACGGCCCTCATGGGTGCGTGCGGACTGACGCCGGCGTGGTGCATTGGGCAGCAGCAGGTCGGCTGCCGCCATCACGCGATAGACGCGCTTGGCATTGACCCTGGGGCCGCCCAGCGCAGCGCGCTGGCGGTTGACCAAGGCACAGGCACGCCGGTAGCCATAGCTGGGCAACTGCGCAATCTCTTGGCGCAGTTCAGCAAGCAGCCCGGTATCGTCTGTGGGCGTGCGGTGACTGCGGCCATCCCTCCAGTCTTCATCGCGCCCCAGCAGGTCGCGCACATGCGAGCGCGCCAACCCCATCGTCCGGCAGACCGTTTTCACTGCTCGTCCCCGGGCAACAAGGGCGAGCGCGCAATCCACTTTTTTTCTGCGGCGTACTCCACGGCTTCCTTGAGGATTTCGTTCTCTAGCGTCTTCTTGCCCAGTACGCGCTGGAGCTTGGCGATTTCCGCGCGGGCAGCAGCCAGCTCGGACGCCGGCACCACGGCTTCACCAGCAGACACGGCGGTCAAGGCTCCCTGTCGTTCGAGCTTGCGCCACTGGAACAGCAGCCCCGCCGAGACGCCTTCCTGCCGAGCCACCAGCGACACGCTCATGCCTGGTTCGTAGGTGCGGCGCACCAGTGCCGACTTCTCCGAGAGGGACCAGCACCTGCGGCGCTGGTCTTTAACGACTACCTCTACTGACTCCGTATGCCTAGTCATATGCACAGTCCTGTTCCTATCTCCAAAGATAAGCGACAGGACGGGGCCGGGGAATCAGGGGGCTATATCAGGCCAACCGGCAACTAGCAATCGCCGCAGGAAACCGGATTCAGCCTTGGAACCGTGCTGCTCCAGATCCGTGCGCACACTGCAGGCCGAAAATCTCCTGACCGGGCATCTATCGGCCACGGTTCGACAGCAGATCGCGCAGAGGTAGATGCAATCCTATGAGCGCTGAGCATCAACAGGCCAACGATCCGGTATTTGCTGCTGCTTTAGTGGACGTTCATTGGACAATGAGTCTGGATTGCGCTTTACACAGCATCGTTGCCATTTCGTCCCGCTGTCGCAATTTAGCGGCGATGCATCAGATGCAGAGTGAAGCAATCTTTGCGTCTCCAGTCCGAATTTCGGATGCTGAATTCCAAAGCAAAACGCCCTCAGACCGAGTTGATCTGAGGGCGATTTGGGCTGTAGGAGCCTGACGATGACCTACTTTCACACGGGTATCCGCACTATCATCGGCGCAAAGTCGTTTCACTGTCCTGTTCGGGATGGGAAGGAGTGGGGCCAACTTGCTATGGTCATCAGGCATAAAGGGTTGCTACCTTGATTGTTGATCAAGGCGGCGAATTCATAGAGTCTTGTCAGCGGTAATTTGACTACGTCTTGGCATAACAACTTGACGGTGTGTCAAAGTTATAGGGTCAAGCCGCACGAGCAATTAGTACTGGTTAGCTTAACGCATTACTGCGCTTCCACACCCAG
>NZ_FOMQ01000018.1 GCF_900112675.1 Paracidovorax konjaci
CCTCGGCCGCCGGGCCGAGACCCGGCCCCGGGAAACAAACCCAAAACAAAACTCCGCCATAGCGCAGAGCCAAAGAGCCCAACGTAACCAACAATCAACTACAAAAACAATAGCAAACTATCCAATGAATCCGGCGGCATGAGGCCAAAAACTCCATAACCCCTCACCCCACCTTCACCCCCCACTCCCCCACCACCCCCTCGATCACCCCCACCTGCCGGCACACCAACGCCACCTGCATCTGCAGCGTCCTCAACGTCTGCGCCGCCGCAGACTCCCCCTCCCCCACTGCATCCGCCGCCCGCTCCAGGGCCTGCGCCATGCCCTCGCCCCGCCCGGCCTCCGCAGCGATACCTTCTTCCACACCCGCCTCCCCCCGCAGCCCCGCGGCCAGGGCATCCAGCCGCCCGGCCGCGTGCGCCCCCGCCGTGTGCGCCAGGTCGGCCTCGGGCCCCGCCGGCCCGGCACGGTGCGCGCCCAATGCCGAGAGATAGTTCAGCAGCGTGTGCGATGCCACCAGCATGCGCATGCCGGCCAGCGAGTGCGAGCGCACGTGGCGCGGCTCCTGCAGCAGGTGCGATAGCGTGGTGGAGAGCGCCGCGTCGGCGTTGTGCGCGTTGCGCCGCGCGAGGCGGTAGTCCAGGTCGTCGGCCTTGCCGGTGGCGTACTGCGAGAGGATCTCGCGCAGGTAGTGGGCGTGCGCCGCGAGCGCCTGGGCCGCCACCGACGCGAGCCGGCGGCCCTGCCAGTCGGGCAGCACCCAGAGCATCGCCACGGCCGCGATGGCGCTGCCGATCAGGGTGTCGAGCAGGCGCGGCAGGATCAGCGCGTGCGCCTCGCCGGTGGCCTGGTTGAAGCACATGAGCACCAGCAGCGTGATGGCGGCCGTGGCCGTGAGGTAGCGCGTGGTGCGGGTCACGAAGAACAGCACGCCGGCCGCCACGGCGAAGAGCGCCTGCAGCGGCAGGCTCGGGAACAGCCGCAGCAGCGCCCAGCCCACCACCAGCCCCACGGCCGTGCCCGCGATGCGCTGCGCCACGCGGGCCAGCGTGGCGCCGTAGGTGGGCTGGCACACGAACAGCGTGGCGAGCGGGATCCAGTAGCCGTGCACCGGGTCGATGAGCTGCATCGCGCCATGGCCGGCCGCGAGCGCCAGCGACAGCCGCGCGGCGTGCCGGAAGAGCGGCGCGCCGGGCCGCAGTTGCGCACGCACACGCTCCCAGGCGTCGGCCAGCGAGCGCGGCGAGCGGTCCAGCAGGCTGCTGTCGCCGGCGCGCTCGCCGCCGCCCTCGGGGTGCGCGGCCGCGTCGAGCTGGGCATCGAGCGTGGCGAGGTTGCGCGCCAGCGCGCGCAGGCTGCGCAGCGGGCGCTGCCATTCGGCGCGGCCCTGGGCCTCCAGGTAGGCGATGGCGCCGCGCAGGTCGTCCATGGCGCGCGCCACGGAACCATCGCGCACGAACGGCTGGTGCCTCTGCAGCGCCTGCGCGATGCGCGCGCATTCGACGCCCTGCAACTGCAGCACGCGCTGGCAGCGGTAGAGCACGTCGCTGTGGAAGAGCACGTCGGCCCACTCGCTGTAGTGGTGGTGCGAGGAACTCGCGCGCTCGTGGATGTCCTGCGCGATGAAATACAGGTTCAGGTGCCGCAGCATGCGGCCCGCGGGCAGGGCCCGTGCCCTGCCGCCCGGGCCCGTGCCCCAGCGGCTGAAGATGCTTTCCTTGGTGGCGTTGAGGGCCGCCACCACGCGGCCGTTGGTCTGCGCGAGCGCGAGGCGGCGGCGCTCCACGTCCACGCCGCGCACGGGCTCGAACAGCCGGGCCTTCAGGCGCAGGTAGGTGCCGAGCTGGTCGTAGAGCTGCGCGAGGTTCTGGCGCACCGGCTGGTGCGGGAACAGCGCGCACCAGAGCAGCGAGAGCAGCGCATACCACGCCGCCCCCGCGAGCAGCAGCAGCGGCACCTGCCACGCGCCGCCGGGCGCCTCCTGCGCGGGCGTACCCGACGAAGCGCTGATCGCGGCATAGAGCGCCAGGATCACCGTGGCCGAGGCGATGGCGCGGTAGCGCTCGCCGAGGGCGCCCAGCATCGTGAAGCCGAAGGTGGAGAGCGCCAGGCCCGCCACGAACCACGCCGGGTGCGGCAGCAGCACCTGCACGGAGAACGCCGCCAGCGCGAAGCACGCGAGCATCACCAGCACCGCGCGCAGCCGGCCACGCCAGCTGTCGTCGGTCTCGGCCAGCGCGCTCGCGATGATGCCCAGGAAGAGCGGCGTCACGAGCGCCACCTGGTCGCGCCACCAGCACAGCGCCATGGCGCCGCTGAGCGCGATGAACACGCGCAGGCTGTAGACGAAGGCGTCCTGCGCCCAGAGCCGGCGCAGCCAGCCGGCGCCCTCCGGGCCCGGCAGCGCGGGGTCGGCCGCTGCCACCGCCGTCGTTGTCGTCTTCTTCGCCGTTTCCGTTGCCGTTGCCGTTTCCATCACCACGCTTTCAGGGCCGTTCGCTCCGCAGGCGGCGCACAGCGGCCGCCCGGCGTGGCCTGCAAGAAGCGGACCCGCCGGGCGTCCGGCCCGCTCCGGGCGCCGTTCATCCCGTGTTGCGCAGGCCCGCCGCGATGCCGTTGATGCAGATGTGGATACCGGTCTGCACGCGCTCGCTGCCCTCGCCCGCGCGCCAGCGGCGCACCAGCTCCACCTGCAGGTGGTGCAGCGGATCGATGTAGGGGAAGCGGTGGCGGATGGAGCGCGCCAGCGCCGTGTTGTGCGCCAGGCGCTGCCGGTCGCCGGTGATGCGCGCGAGCGCGTCCACCGTGCGCTGCCATTCGGCCTCGATCGCGCCGAACACCTTGCGGCGCAGGCGCGCGTCGGCCACGAGTTCGCTGTAGCGCGAGGCGAGCGCCAGGTCGCTCTTGGCCAGCACCATGTCCATGTTGGAGAGCAGCGTGCGGAAGAACGGCCACTGGCGGTACATCTTCTGCAAGAGCGCCATGCGCGCCTTGGCGTTCTCGCCGGGCGCCTTCACGAAGGCCTCCACGGCCGACCCGAAGCCGTACCAGCCCGGCAGCGTGAGCCGGCACTGGCCCCAACTGAAGCCCCAGGGGATGGCACGCAGGTCCTCGATCTTCTGGCTGGGCTTGCGCGACGCGGGGCGCGAGCCGATGTTCAGCTCGGCGATCTCGCGGATCGGCGTGGCGTTGAAGAAATAGTCGGCGAAGCCCGGTGTCTCGTACACCAGCGCACGGTACGCCGCCATGCTCGCCTCCGAGAGTTCGGCCGCGGCATCGTGGAAGGCGGGGGTGGCCGACTTGGTGGGCTGGAGCAGCGTGGCCTCCAGCGTGGCGGCCACCAGCGTCTCCAGGTTGCGCCGCCCGATCTCGGGGTTGGCGTACTTGGAGGCGATCACCTCCCCCTGCTCGGTGAGGCGGATCTGCCCGCGCACGGTGCCCGGGGGCTGCGCCAGGATGGCCTGGTAGCTCGGGCCGCCGCCACGCCCCACCGTGCCGCCGCGGCCGTGGAAGAGGCGCAGGCGGATGCGATGGCGCGACTCCAGCGTGTCGAACAGCTCCACCAGCGCGATCTCGGCGCGGTACAGCTCCCAGTTGCTCGTGAAGATGCCGCCGTCCTTGTTGCTGTCGGAGTAGCCGAGCATGATGTCCTGCTCGGCGCCGCTGCGCTGCACCAGGGCCGCGAAGCCCGGCACCTCGTAGAGCGCACGCATGATCGGCTGGGCGTTGCGCAGGTCGCCGATGGTCTCGAAGAGCGGCACCACGATCAGGTCGGCGCGCGCGTCGGGCGCATCGAGCGTGCCGTGCATCAGGCCCACTTCCTTTTGCAGCAGCAGCACCTCCAGCAGGTCGCTCACCGTCTCGGTGTGGCTGATGATGTAGTGGCGGATGGCCTGCGTGCCGTAGCGCTCGCGCATGCGGCGCGCGGTCTCGAAGATCGCGATCTCGCCGCGCGCGTGCTCGGAGTATTCGGCGCCCACCACGCGCAGCGGCCGCGCATCGCACAGCAGGCGCACCAGCAGAGCCTCGCGCTCGGGCTCGGGCAGAGCCGCGTAATCCTCTTCGAGCCGCGCCGTGGCCAGCAGCTCGGCCACCACGCGCTCGTGCTGGTCGGAGCTTTGCCGCAGGTCCACCGTGGCGAGGTGGAAGCCGAACACCTCCACCGCGCGCACCAGCGGGTGCAGCCGCTGCAGCGACAGCGCCGTGCCGCCGTGCGAGCGCAGCGATGCCTCGATCACGCGCAGATCGGCCAGGAACTCCTCGGACACCGCATAGGGGTTCTGCGGCGCCACCGCGTGGCGCGCGGCCTCGCCGCCGGTCAGCTCGCGCAGCGTGGCCGCCAGGCGCGCATAGATGCCCGTGAGCGCCCGCCGGTAGGGCTCGTCCTGGCGGTGCTCGCTGGTGTCGGGCGAGCGCTCGGCCAGCTGCTGCATCTCGGGCGAAACCTGCACGAGCCGCGCCGACAGCGACAGCTCGCCGCCCAGGTAGTGCACCTCGGTCAGGTAGTGGCGCAGCGCCACCTCGGCCTGCCGCCGGAGCGCGAGCGACAGCGTCTGCGCGCTCACGTTGGGGTTGCCGTCGCGGTCGCCGCCGATCCACTGGCCCATGCGCAGGAAGCTCGCCACGGGCTGGCTGCCCAGCGCACGCTCCAGGTCTTCGTACAGCCTGGGGATCTCGCGCAGGAAGGTCGATTCGTAATAGGAGAGCGCGTTCTCGATCTCGTCGGCCACGGTGAGCTTGGAATAGCGCAGCAGCCGCGTCTGCCAGAGCTGCGCCACGCGGGCGCGCAGGCGGGCCTCGTTGGCGGCCAGCTCGCGCGGCGAGAGCGCGTCGCGCGCGGCCTTGTAGAGCTGGGCGCGGGCCTGGATCTCGTCGCGCTCGGCCAGCAGCTCGGCGATGTCGCGCTCGGCGTCCAGGATGCTCTTGCGCTGCACCTCGGTGGGGTGGGCGGTGAGCACCGGCGCCACGTAGCTGCGCGCCAGCGTCTGCGCCACCGCGCGCGGCGCGATGCCGGCCCAGCGCAGGCGCGCCAGGGCCACCTCGATGCTGCCCTCCTGGGCGCTGCCGGCGCGCTCGTGCACGGTGCGGCGGCGGATGTGGTGCCGGTCCTCGGCCAGGTTGGCCAAGTGGCTGAAATACGTGAAGGCGCGGATCACGCTCACCGTCTGGTCGCCCGAGAGGCCCTTGAGCCGCTTCTTGAGCGCCTTGTCGGCCTCCTGGTCGGCATCGCGGCGGAAGGCCACCGAGAGCTTGCGCACCTGCTCGACGAGGTCGTAGGCCGCCACGCCCTCCTGCTCGCGGATCACGTCGCCCAGGATGCGCCCGAGCAGGCGGATGTCCTGGATCAGCGGCTGGTCCTTGTCGGTGCGGCGCCCGGCGGGCTGCGCGGGCGCGGCTTCGGGCGCGGGATCGGTCGTCTTGCGGGATGGCGTCGCATTCATGCGGAAGGGTCTCCTGGAGCGCTCGCGGACGAGGCGTGGGTGCTGCGGCGCAGCATGCTAGCATCCCCGCCAGGGCCGCAGAGCCTCTGCCCGGCCGGCCGCCAACACCGCGATGCAACCACCCGTCTCCCCCTCCCTCCCCCCCGCTTCTCCCGCCCTTCCCCCCATCGTCATCGCCACGCGCGAGAGCCGCCTGGCGCTCTGGCAGGCCGAGCACGTGCAGGCCCTGCTGCGCGCACGCGGCCACGACGTCGCCCTGCTGGGCATGACCACGCGCGGCGACCAGATCCTCGACCGCACGCTCTCCAAGGTGGGCGGCAAGGGCCTCTTCGTGAAGGAACTGGAAGTCGCCCTGCAGGAAGGCCGTGCGCACATCGCCGTCCACTCGCTCAAGGACGTGCCGATGGAGCTGCCCGAAGGCTTCGCGCTGGCCTGCGTGATGGAGCGCGAAGACCCGCGCGACGCCTTCGTCTCGTCCCGCTACGCGCGCCTGGCCGACCTGCCGCACGGCGCGGTGGTGGGCACCTCCAGCCTGCGCCGACAGGTGCTGCTGCAGGCCGAGCGCCCCGACCTCTCCATCCAGCCGCTGCGCGGCAACCTCGACACCCGGCTGCGCAAGCTGGACGAGGGCCAGTACGACGCCATCGTGCTCGCGGCCGCGGGCCTGAAGCGCCTGGGGATGGAGGACCGCATCCGCGCGCTGTTCGAGCCGGACGACATGCTGCCCGCCGCCGGCCAGGGCGCGCTGGGCCTGGAAGTGCGCACCGACCGGCACGACCTGATCGAGGCGCTCGCGCCCCTGGCCCACCTGCCCACCTGGCTCACCGTGGCCGCCGAACGCGCCGTGAGCCGCGCCTTGGGCGGCAGCTGCTCGGTGCCGCTGGCCGCCCACGGCCGCTGGACCGATGCCGCCACGCTCGCCCTCGACGGCGCCTGGGGCGATCCGCAAGGCCGCCTGCCGCTGGTGCGCGTGCGCGTCGCGGCCCCTGTCTCCACCCTGGCCGAGGCCGAGGCCCTGGGCACCGCCGTGGCCGCGCAGTTGCGCGCCGCCGGTGCGCAGGTGCCGGCCTGAAGCCCTGCGCCCTCCGCCGTGCTCCACATCGATCCGGACCCCGCCACGCCGCGCCGCGCCATCGTCACCCGGCCCGAGCGCGACGCCATGCAGTGGGTGGTCCACCTGCATGCGCGCGGCATAGACGCCCAGGCCCTGCCGCTCATCGCGATCCGCGCCTGCGCCCACCCCGAGGCCCGCGCCGCCCTGCAGGCCGCGCGCGACGGCTGGCGCCAATGGCGCGCGGTGATGTTCGTCAGCAGCAATGCCGTGCACCACTTCTTCGAGCCCCAGGGGCCCGATGCCGCCGTATTCATTGAAGAGTCTGCTATCAAAACGAGAGTATGGGCACCCGGCCCCGGCACGGCCCAGGCGCTGCGGCAGGCCGGCGTGCCGGCCGCATCGATCGACCGCCCGGCCGCCGACGCCACCCAGTTCGACTCCGAATCGCTCTGGGCACAGGTGGCGCCGCAGGTGCGCCCGGGCGACCGCATCCTGATCGTGCGCGGCGCCCAGGCCGAGAGCGGCGGCGCGGACGGCACGGCGGGCTCGGGCCGCGAATGGCTCGCGCAGCAGATCGCCGCCGCCGGCGGGCACACCGACTTCGTCGCCGCCTACGAGCGCGGCGCGCCGCAGCTCACCCCCGCGCAGGAGGCCCTGGCGCGCACCGCCGCCGCCGACGGCTCGCTCTGGCTGTTCAGCAGCTCCGAAGCCGTGGCCCACCTGCAGCAGGCGCTGCCGGACCAGGACTGGGCACAAGCGCGGGCGCTCGCCACCCACCCCCGCATCGCGCAGGCCGCGCAGGACGCGGGTTTCGGGGCCGTGCGGCAGTGCCGGCCCGCCCTGAGCGACGTGGTCGCATCGATAGAATCCCACCCATGAGTTCCGAGCCTTCCCTCGCACCCTCCGCGCCGCCCGCCGCCACCCCTTCCGGGGCCCCCGGCGTGCAGCGCGCCGTGATGCTCCTGCTGGGCGTGGTCGCCGTGGCGGGCCTCGCCACCAGCATCCTGCTGTGGCAGCGCCTGGGCAGCATCCAGGAGCAACTGGCGCGCCAGTCGGCCGATGCCGGCGCGCAGTCCATCGAGGCGCGCACGCTCGCCAACCAGGCCCTCGACATGTCGCGCGACGTGTCCGCCCGCATCGCCGTGAACGAGACCCGCGTGAGCGAAGTCGCGCTGCAGCGCAGCCAGCTCGAAGAACTCATGCAGAGCCTCTCGCGCTCCCGCGACGAGAACCTCGTGGTCGACATCGAATCCGCCCTGCGCCTCGCGCAGCAGCAGGCCCAGCTCACGGGCAGCCTGGAGCCCGTGGTGGCCGCACTCAAGAGCGCCAACCAGCGCATCGAGCGCGCCGCCCAGCCCCGGCTCGCTCCCGTGGCGCGTGCCATCGGCCGCGACATCGACCGCGTGGGCGCGGCACAGGTCACCGACACCGCCGGCCTGCTGGCCCGCCTGGACGACCTCATGCGCCAGGTGGACGAGCTGCCGCTGCAGAACGCCGTGGCGCAGGCCGCCGCCACGCGCCGCATGA
This sequence comes from Paracidovorax konjaci, assembly GCF_900112675.1. Lineage (GTDB taxonomy): Bacteria > Pseudomonadota > Gammaproteobacteria > Burkholderiales > Burkholderiaceae_C > Paracidovorax > Paracidovorax konjaci. The sequence continues at coordinate 8,023 of NZ_FOMQ01000018.1, forward strand.
ACGCCGCCGGCAGCCGCGCGCCCGACGGCGGCGCTGCCGACACCGCGCCGATGCCCTGGTGGCAGGCGACGCTGCAGCGCGGCTGGGAAGTCGTGCGCGACGAGGCGCGGCAGCTGCTGCGCGTGACCCGCATCGACCGGCCCGAGGCCATCCTCATCGCGCCCGACCAGGCCTTCTTCCTGCGCGAGAACCTCAAGCTCCAGCTCATGAACGCGCGGCTGGCCATCCTGGCGCGCCAATACGAATCGGCGCGCGCCGACCTGGCCTCCGCGAGCAATGCGCTGGGCCGGTATTTCGACCCCGCCGCGCGCCGCACCCAGTCGGCCGCCACCGTGCTGCAGCAGGCGCAGATGCACCTGAAGGGCGCCGCGCTGCCGACGCTGGACGAGACCTTCGCCGCGCTGGCCACCGCCGCGGCGGGCCGCTGAGACCGCGCAGGAGGCACCCCGACCCATGCGCGCAGCACTCTGGTTCCTGGCACTTTTCGGCGTCGCCGTCGCGGCGGCGCTTTTCGCGGGCAACAACCAGGGCACCGTGACCCTGTTCTGGCCGCCCTACCGCGTCGATCTGTCGCTCAACTTCGTGCTGCTGCTGCTCATCGGCGGCTTCGCCACGGTCTATGCCGCACTGCGTGCGCTCTCGGCCCTGCTCGAACTGCCGGGGCAGGCGCGCCGCTGGCGCGTGCAGCAGAAGGAACGCGCCATGCACGCCGCGCTGCTCGACGCGCTCTCGCAGCTGCTGGCCGGGCGCTTCCTGCGCTCGCGCAAGGCCGCCATGGCCGCGCTCGCGCAGGAAACCGCGCTCGAGGCGGCCGGTGAAGCCGTGCCGCACGGCCGCCAGCTGCGCACGCTCTCGCACCTCGTGGCGGCCGAAAGCTCGCACGCGCTGCAGGACCGCGCCACGCGCGAGGCCCACCTGCGCAACGCGCTGGACAACATCCCCGCCCGCGCCCCCGTGAGCGAGCTGGAACTGCGCGAAGGCGCCCAGCTGCGCGCCGCGCGCTGGTCGCTCGACGAACGCGACGCCGCCACCGCGCTGGAACACCTCGCCGCGCTGCCGCAGGGCGCCGCCCGCCGCACCCTGGCGCTGCGCGCGCGGCTCAAGGCCACGCGCCTGTCGCACCAGACACAGGAGGCGCTGGAGACCGCGCGCCTGCTCGGCAAGCACCGCGCGTTCTCGCCCGCCGCGGCGCAGAGCATCGTGCGGGGCCTGGCCATCGAACTGCTGAACGGTGCGCACGACCCGGTGCAACTGCAGCAGGCGTGGATGTCGCTCGAGCCGGCCGAGCGGGCCATGCCCGAGCTGGCCATCCACGCGGCCCAGCGCCTCACGGCCCTGGGTGGCGACCACGGCCAGGTGCGCACCTGGCTGCTGCCGGCCTGGGAACGCATGGTGGGCGGCACCGATCCGCTCTCGGACGCCCAGGCGCTCAAGCTGGTGCGGGCGCTGGAGAGCAACCTCGACGCGCTCGACCCCGCGTGGCTGGCCCGCATCGAGGCCGCCCAGCAGGCCAACCCGCGCGATGCGCGGCTGCAGTACCTCTCGGGCATGGCCTGCCTGCGCCGCCAGCTCTGGGGCAAGGCCCAGCAACTCTTCACCCAGTCCACCCTGCAGCTGGACGACGGCACGCTGCGCTGCCGCGCCTGGCGCCACCTCGCCGAGCTGGCCGAGCAGCGCGGTGACGCCGAGGCCGCCGCGGCCGCCTGGAAGCACGCCGCGCTGGCCTCCTGAGGCCTGCGGCCCCTCCAGCGCCCCTCCCGCGCCGCGCCGCGCCGCGCCCGTCACGGCGGCAGCGCGGCCGCGAGATCCCATCGCTCCCCATCGCTGGTCCAGGCCACCTGCGGCGCCAGCGCCCGCAGGAAGGCCGGATCGTGCGACACCACGGCCAGCGCGCCCGTGAACGACGACAGCGCCTCCTGCAGCGCCAGCACGGCCGCCATGTCGAGATGGTTGGTCGGCTCGTCCAGCAACAGCATCTGCGCGGGCGCCCCGCCCCAGAGCGCGCAGGCCAGCGCGGCCTTGATGCGCTCGCCGCCGCTCAGGCCGCCGGACGGACGGTGCACGCACGCCGCGTCCAGGCCGAGCTGGGCCAGGCGTGTGCGCAGGGCCGCCGGGGCCAGCGGCGAGCCGGTCTGCGCCAGCCGCTCCAGCACGCTCAGCGCAGGCGGCAGCAGTTCCAGGCTGTCCTGGTCGAGCCATGCCGTGCGCACCGCGCATCGCACCCGCCCTGCCGACGGCGCCAGTTGCCCGGCCAGCAGGCGCAGCAGCGTGCTCTTGCCGCTGCCGTTCGGGCCGCTGACGGCGATGCGCACCGGGCCGCTCCACACCCCGTCCAGCGCCTGCCGCGGGCCCCACGGCGGCACCATGCCTTCCAGGCGCAGCACCGGCTTGCCGGCCGGGATGGCGCTCGCAGGCAGCGGCAGCGCGATGGTCCGCGGCGGCGGCGCCCGCTCGAACGCCTCGCGCACCGTGGCGTCCAGCCGCTCCCGCACCAGCCCGCGGCGCACGCTTTCGCGGCCGGCATGGGCCTCGGCCTGCTCCTTCTTGCGGTCCAGCAACAGCGGGGACTGGTTGGCACCCTCGCGGGCCGCGGTGCCACAGGCGGTCCGCCGGCCCTGCGCGTCCTGCTGCTGCCGCAGCGCGCGCAGCGTGCCGGAGCGCTCGGCGCGCGCGTGGCGCAGGGCCTCCCGGGCCGCGCCGGCCTCGGCGTCCCGCTGCGCCGCGAACGCGGTCCAGTGGCCGCCATGGAGGCGCAGGCCGCGCGGCGAGAGCTCGGCGATCCGGTCCGCCGCATCCAGCAGCGCCCGGTCGTGGCTGGCCACCAGCACCGCGCCCGGCCAGACCGAGAGCGCCTGCACGAGCCATTCCCGCGCGGGTGCATCGAGGTGGTTGGTGGGCTCGTCCAGCAGCAGCACCTCGGCCCCCGACAGGAAGGCACCGGCCAACGCGACGCGCGCCCGCTCGCCGCCGCTCAGGCATGCGGCATCGCGGCGCGCGGACAGATGGCCCAGCCCGATGCCCTGGAGGATGCGCTGCCACCGGGCCGGCCAATCCCAGCGCCCCTCGGCGCGCAGCAGATCGGCGGCATCGCCCTGGCCCGCCTCCAGGCGCCGCAGCGCCTCCAGCACATCGCCGATGCCCGCGACGTCCGCCACCGTGGCGCCGGGGCGGTGCTGGCCGACGAAGTGCAGGCGGCCGGCGCGCTCCACCACCCCGCAGGCGGGTATCGCTGCACCCGCGGCCAGGGAGAGCAGCATGCTCTTGCCGCTGCCGTTGTCCCCCACCAGGCCGGTGATGCCGGGCGCCAGGGTGAAATCCAGCGGCTCGGCCCAGAGGGGCTCGCCGCCGGGCCGCAACCATTGCAGTTGCCGCAGGCGCAGCGCGAAAGCCCCGGTGTCCGGGGGCGGAAAAGCGGAAAGAGAGGGAAAAGCGGCAGCGGCGGATGCGCTGCGGGGCGGACGGCGGTCCGCATTGAATGTCGCCATGGTCGAGCCGGCTCCTTGCCATCGTGATCGGCCGCACTGCCCCGGGGCTTGTCTCGGGCAAGGGTGCGGAACGGACGGGAGGGGGGCTCAGTGGCGCAAGGGTGAAGACTCTCCGAAGGGGATGGCAACGGGGCCGGGGCTGGCACGCCGTGGCGGCCAAGACTATAGACGCCGGGACTGGCCTGCGCAAATCTCCCTAAAAGAAATCGATTACGGATAGTACAATTTTCAGAACCATCCGAAGGAGACTCTCATGCCTGTCCTTTCCGCGCCGGAACACGCCGCCCTGCCCCAGCCCGCCGCCGTGCAGCAACTGCACCACTACGCCTACCGCGCGCGAGACGCCGAGGAAACCCGCCACTTCTACGAAGACATCCTGGGCCTGCCGCTCTACCACATCATCCAGAGCGACTACGTGCCCAGCACGGGCGAGTACTGCCCCTACACGCACTTCTTCTTCCGGCTGCAGGACGGCTCCTTCATCGCCTTCTTCGACCTGGGCGACGACGTGAAGGCCGAGCCCTCGCCCAACACGCCGGCCTGGGTGAACCACATCGCCTTCCGCGTGAACACGGTGGAGGAGCTTGCCAACACCAAGGCCCGCCTGGAAGCGCACGGCATCGAGGTGCTCGGGGTCACCGACCACCACATCTTCAAGAGCATCTATTTCTTCGACCCCAACGGCATCCGCCTCGAACTCGCCGCGCAGCTGGCCGACGAAGAGCACATGGCCCGCGACAGCCAGGTGGCCCACGAGCGCCTCGCGCAATGGACGGCGCGCAAGGAGCAGTGGCGCCGCGAGCGCGCCGAGGGCAAGGGCGCCGCGCCGCTCAAGCCCCAGGCCAACGACCGGCCGGAGTACGTGCCCGGTACGCGCGGCTGAGCCCGCGCCCACGGCCGGGCACTGCCTGCGGGGCGCGGGCAACGCCTGCGCGGGGCGGGTGCGCATGGCCCCGTAGAATCGGGCCATCCCCCTTCACTGCGACAGCGCCCCTGCAGGGCGCGGCACCTTCCTTTGTCCACGCCCATGAGCTCGCCCCTGTCCCAGCCCGGCCTTGAAAGCCTGTCCAAGTCCTTCGAACCCTCCGCCCTGGAAGCCCACTGGGGCCCCGAGTGGGAACGCCGGGGCTATGGTGTGGCGGGCTTCCGCGGCACCTCGGCCCCCGATGCCGCCGCCGCCGCCCGGCAAGAGAACTTCTCGATCCAGTTGCCGCCGCCCAACGTGACGGGCACGCTGCACATGGGCCATGCGTTCAACCAGACGATCATGGACAGCCTCACGCGTTACCACCGCATGCGGGGCTACAACACGGCCTGGATTCCGGGCACCGACCACGCCGGCATCGCCACGCAGATCGTGGTGGAGCGCCAACTGCAGGACCAGGGCGTGAGCCGCCACGACCTGGGCCGCGAGAACTTCGTGAAGAAGGTCTGGGAGTGGAAGGAAAAGAGCGGTAGCACCATCACCACGCAGATGCGCCGCCTGGGCGACAGCGTGGACTGGTCGCGCGAATACTTCACCATGGACGACAAGCTCTCGAAGGTGGTCACCGACACCTTCGTGCGCCTCTTCGAGCAGGGCCTGATCTACCGCGGCAAGCGCCTGGTCAACTGGGACCCGGTGCTGCAGTCCGCCGTGTCCGACCTGGAGGTCGAGAACGAAGAGAAGGACGGCTCGCTCTGGCACATCGCCTACCCGCTGACCGACGGCAGCGGCAGCCTCACGGTGGCCACCACGCGCCCGGAAACCATGCTGGGCGACGTGGCCGTGATGGTGCACCCCGAGGACGAGCGCTACACCCACCTGATCGGCAAGACGGTGACGCTGCCCCTGGTGGGCCGCGAGATCCCCATCATCGCCGACGACTACGTGGACAAGGAATTCGGCACCGGCGTGGTCAAGGTCACGCCCGCGCACGACCCCAACGACTACCAGGTGGGCCAGCGCCATGGCCTGCCGATGATCGTGGTGCTGACCCTGGCGGCCACCATCAACGACAACGCGCCGGAGAAGTACCGGGGCCTGGACCGCTTCGTGGCCCGCAAGGCCGTCGTGGCCGACCTGGAGGCTGTCGGCGCCCTGGTCGAGACCAAGAAGCACAAGCTCATGGTCCCCATCTGCACGCGCACGGGCCAGGTGGTCGAGCCCATGCTCACCGACCAGTGGTTCGTAGCGATGACGAAGGTGAGCGAGCAGGACCCCACGGGCAAGAGCATCGCGCAGAAGGCCATCGACGCCGTGGCCTCGAGCCAGGTGGAGTTCGTGCCCGAGAACTGGGTCAACACCTACAACCAGTGGATGAACAACATCCAGGACTGGTGCATCAGCCGCCAGCTCTGGTGGGGCCACCAGATCCCTGCGTGGTACGACGAGGCCGGCAACGTGTACGTGGCCCGCGACGAGGCCGAGGCCCGGGCGAAGGCCGGCGCGGGCGCGAAGCTCACGCGCGATGCGGACGTGCTGGACACCTGGTATTCCGCCGCGCTGGTGCCGTTCTCGTCGCTCGGCTGGCCCCAGGCGCTGGATGACGGCTCCGCCACCAAGGACTACGACCTCTACCTGCCTTCCTCGGTGCTGGTGACGGGCTACGACATCATCTTCTTCTGGGTCGCCCGGATGATCATGATGGGCACGCACTTCACGGGCCGCGTGCCGTTCAGGCACGTGTACATCCACGGCCTGGTGCGCGACGCGCAGGGCAAGAAGATGAGCAAGTCCGAGGGCAACGTGCTCGACCCGGTCGACCTCATCGACGGCATCGCCCTCGAACCCCTGCTGGAAAAGCGCGCCACGGGCCTGCGCCGCCCCGAGACCGCGCCGCAGGTGCGCAAGAACACGCAGAAGGAATTCCCCGAGGGCATTCCCGCCTATGGCGCCGATGCGCTGCGCTTCACCTTCGCGGCGCTCGCGAGCCTGGGCCGCAGCATCAATTTCGACTCCAAGCGCTGCGAGGGCTACCGCAACTTCTGCAACAAGCTCTGGAACGCCAGCCGCTTCGTGCTGATGAACTGCGAGGGGCACGACTGCGGCCTCTCCGACCACACGCAGGCCGACTGCGACGGCGGATACCTCGACTTCAGCCAGCCCGACCGCTGGATCGTCTCCGCCCTGCAGAAGGTCGAGGCCGAAGTCGCCAAGGGCTTCGAGGAGTTCCGCCTCGACCACGTGGCGCAGGCGATCTACGAATTCGTCTGGAACGAGTTCTGCGACTGGTACCTGGAGATCGCCAAGGTGCAGATCCAGACGGGCACCGAGGCGCAGCAGCGCGCCACGCGCCGCACGCTGATCCGCACGCTCGAGACCATCCTGCGCCTGGCCCATCCGCTGATCCCCTTCATCACCGAAGCGCTGTGGCAGAAGGTGGCGCCCGTGGCCGGCCGCGGGGGTGCTTCGGTCAGCATCGCCGCCTACCCGCAGGCCCAGCCCGAGCGCATCGACGAGGCCGCGGTGGCCCATGTCGGCCGCCTGAAGGCCGTGGTCGATGCCTGCCGCACGCTGCGCGGCGAGATGAACGTCTCGCCCGCCACGCGCCTGCCGCTCTATGCCGTGGGCGATGCCGATTTCCTGCGCACCGCCGCTCCGGCGCTGCAGGCCCTGGCCAAGCTCAGCGAGGTCAGGGTGTTCGACGACGAGGCCGCCTGGGCCGCTGCCGCGCAGGCCGCGCCCGTGGCCGTGGTGGGCGACGCCCGCCTGTGCCTGCACATGGAGATCGACGTGGCGGCCGAGAAAGCCCGCCTGTCCAAGGAGATCGCCCGCATCGAGGGCGAGATCGCGAAGGCGCGCGGCAAGCTGGGCAACGAGGCCTTCGTCGCCAAGGCTCCCGCGGCCGTCATCGAGCAGGAGCAGAAGCGCGTGGCGGATTTCGGCAGCACGATCGAGCGCCTGCGCGACCAGCTGGCCCGGCTCGGCTGAGGCCGTAGGACGGTGGCGCGCCCGTGTGTAAGCAGGTGCACTTTCGGTTGAATGCCCGCGTCCGCGCCCCCACCATGCTCCGATAACGATCAACTCCTCCGAGGAACTTCATGAGCGATAACTCCGCGATCCGCAAAGCCGTCTTCCCCGTGGCCGGTCTGGGAACCCGATTCCTGCCCGCCACGAAAGCATCCCCCAAGGAGATGCTGCCGGTCGTGGACAAGCCGCTGATCCAGTACGCCGTCGAGGAGGCCTATTCGGCCGGCATCCGGCACATGATCTTCGTCACGGGCCGCAGCAAGCGCGCCATCGAAGACCACTTCGACACCGCCTACGAACTCGAGAACGAGCTGGAAGCGGCAGGCAAACAGGAATTGCTGCAACTGGTGCGCTCGGTCGCCCCGAACGACATGGACTGCGCCTTCGTGCGCCAGCCGCGCTCGCTGGGCCTGGGCCATGCCGTGCTGTGCGCCGAGCCGCTCGTGGGGCGCGAGCCCTTCGCCGTGCTGCTGGCCGACGACCTCATGGTCGGCGCGCCCGGCGGCCAGCCCGTCATGGCGCAGATGGCGGCCGCCTTTCGCAAGCAGGGGCGTTCGCTGCTGGCCGTGCAGGAAGTCCCGCAGGACCAGGTGCGCCGCTACGGCATCGTGGCGGGCGAGCCCGCCGGCGGCCCGCTGATCCGCATCGACCGCATCGTGGAGAAGCCCGCGCCGGAAGACGCGCCCTCGCGCATGGGCGTGGCCGGCCGCTACATCCTCACGCCGGGCGTGTTCGACGAGATCCGCAACCAGCCCCAGGGCGTGGGCGGCGAGATCCAGCTCACCGACGCGATCGCCCGGCTCATGGGCCGCGAGGCGGTCTACGCCTTCCGCTACGAAGGCAAGCGCTACGACTGCGGCAGCAAGGAAGGCTTCCTGGAAGCCACGGTGGAACTCGCGCTGCAGCATCCCCAAGTGGGTACCGCATTCCGCGAGTACCTCAAGACCGTCGAGATCTGAGCCCGGCTCCAACCCTCCGTGCCCACTGGGGCCGGCCGCTCCTGAACGACAAAGGCGCCCCGATGGGGCGCCTTTTTCATGGGGGGCTCCGTGCGCTGGCGCTACGGTTGCCGCCGCCGCTGGCCAGCGACGAGCGCAGGGCGATCCGGGTGGTGTTGCCTGCCGGGCGTGGCGCCGGGCAGCCGGCTTGGTGTCAGCGGCGCCGCAGCACGTGGATGAATTCCTCGCCTTCGGTCGCCTGCTCCAGCAGTTCGTTGCCGGTCTGCTTGGCGAACGCCTGGAAGTCGCGCAGCGAGCCGTTGTCGGTGGACACCACCTTCAGCACCTCTCCGCTGGCCATCGCAGACAGCGCCTTCTTGGCTTTGAGGATGGGCAGCGGGCAGTTCAGACCGCGGGTGTCGATTTCCTGGTGGATGTGCATCGTCGTCGGCTTCTGGAGCGAAGAGGAGGATTCTACGCAGCGGGCGACGCGCTGCGCCCCGGCCATTCCGCGAACGTGGGCTCGATGCCGCGCCCACGCAGCCAGTCGGCCAGCGCCTGGCCCGTGCCCGACGGCCAGCACCGCACCGCCTCCGGCGCGATGAGCCGGTAGTCCACCAGCTCGGGCGAGAGCTTCACCTCGCCATGGGCCACCGCGTGGTACGCCACGATGACCTGGTTCATGCGCTGGAAGTCATACACGCCGATCAGCGAGAGCGCGCTCACCGCCAGGTTCGTCTCTTCCCGGATCTCGCGCACGATGCCGTCCTGCGGCGTCTCGCCGGCCTCCATGAAACCCGTGATGAGCGCGAACGCCTTGTGCTCCCACGCGGCGTTGCGCGCCAGGAGCACCCGGCCGTCCAGCTCCACCACCGCGGCGAGGACGGGCGTGGGATTGTTCCAGTGCGTCCAGCCGCAGGCAGGGCAGCGCAGCCGCTGGCGTTCCCCGCCATCTTCCAGCGCGGTGACCCACGCCAGCGCGGTGGCGCACTGCGGGCAGAAGCGGGGTTCAGGCGTCATGCAATCGTTTCGCTATTTTTTTAATAGCAGAAAATCCAATGGATACGGCGGCATGGAGCACATTCGGCATCCAATCCGGTGGTGCATGCCGTCAGGCCGGAAACACGCCGGTGGACAGGTAGCGGTCACCCCGGTCGCAGACGACGAAGACGATGGTCGCATCGCGCTCGCGGCGTGCGATCTCCTGGGCGGCCCAGCAGGCCCCCGCCGCGGAGATGCCCGCGAAGATCCCCTCCTCGCGCGCCAGGCGGCGGCACATGTCCTCGGCGTCGTCCTGGCCCACGTTGACCGTCTCGTCCACGGCGCGCGGATCGTAGATCTTGGGCAGGTATTCCTGTGGCCACTTGCGGATGCCCGGAATGCGCGAGCCGTCCTTGGGCTGCGCACCCACGATCTGGATCGCTGGGTTCTTCTCCTTGAGGAAGCGCGACACACCGGTGATCGTGCCCGTGGTGCCCATGGCGCTCACGAAGTGCGTGATGCGACCGCCCGTCTGCTCCCACAGTTCGGGGCCCGTGGTTTCGTAGTGGATGCGGGGGTTGTCGGGGTTGGCGAACTGGTCGAGCACCACGCCCTTGCCCTGCTTGACCATGTTGTCGGCCAGATCGCGGGCATATTCCATGCCGCCGCTCTTCGGAGTGAGGATCAGCTCGGCCCCGAAGGCCTTCATGGTCTGGGCGCGCTCCACGGACAGGTCCTCGGGCATCACCAGCACCATGCGGTAGCCCTTGATCGCCGCGGCCATCGCGAGGGCGATGCCGGTGTTGCCGGAGGTGGCTTCGATGAGCGTATCGCCCGGGCGGATCTCGCCGCGCTCCTCGGCACGCCGGATCATCGACAGCGCAGGCCGGTCCTTCACGGAGCCGGCGGGGTTGTTGCCCTCCAGCTTGCCCAGCACGACATTGCCGTTGGCAGTGTTTTCCTGGGCGCCGATGCGCTGCAAGGCGACCAGGGGCGTGCGGCCGATGGCGTCTTCGATGGTGGGGTAGGTCGTCGTAGGCATAGCGCGCTACTGTGCCATAATCCGCGACTTCCTTCTTTGCGTCGCCCGGGTGGTGAAATTGGTAGACGCAGGGGACTCAAAATCCCCCGCCGCAAGGCGTGCCGGTTCGATTCCGGCCCCGGGCACCATGGCTGCAGCGCTATGGTTTCAATAGCTTGTTCCGCGCTCGGTTCCGCGCATGTTCCGCAACACAGGGTTTCCGGAAGCAGGTGATGCAGATCAACGGCCGGGAAACTGCTTCCTGCGTCTACCTGGATCGATCCCTAAGTTCTCTGACACTTTTTGCCGGGACTCTTCACTGTCCCGGGTTACACGCGCCAGGAAGCTCACTGTCTCGTCGACTGTCGCCAGTTCCAACAAGCCACGGAACGGAAACGAATCTGGCGGGCTGCCCTCTGCAGATTCGAGCCAAGCCCCATCAATTCTTAATGTGCCAGTCGTGCGCTCAGTCACCTCGATCTGCAGCGCCGACTTTCGGACCCATTGACGAGATGATTCACTGACGGCCGTCACAGCGTCAGTCTGCTGCACCCCATTTCCAACACTCTTAGTCCTGCCCTCAAGACGCCACTTCCCATCCGCGCCCCAAGTTGTAACCGCCCAGACATATGCGCCGGACTCATCCTCAAGGCAGTGGATATGTATGCTCTCTTCCGGCTCGGCGGGATACCGGGCGATGCCAGAGAAAAGCACTCGCTTGGCTGCTCTTTCTTCCATGGAAACTTCCTCAAATTCGCATCACGGTTCACAACTGCTCTGGTGATCACGCACTGGACAGGAAATTTCTTCACCTTCCATCGACGAACTAGTGCAGTCCTCCGGACAGCATACTTCGTCGGCTTGCTGTTGAGGTGCCGTTTCGCCGGATTTTCGCCCGTCATGGAGCGATCGACAGCGCGCTCATCCGATGCCCGATCTCAGCCCGCAGCCGCTCGATCGTGTCCAGGCGCTGGCGCTTCTCCTCGCCGCTCATGCTCGGGTCGGCCGTGATCGCCTTGGAACGCTGGTTGAGCGCCGCCAGCCGCTCGCTGGCGTTGTTGAACGCGGCGCGGTGCTGGAGCTTCGGCGCCTCGTCGCGCATGATCTCCTGGGCTTTCTCCAGGTCGCCCCGCTTGAGCGCGTCCCGGTAGGAGGCGTAGGCCTGCTCGACTTGCTTGGCCTGCTCGTACATCTGCGTGACGTAGCGGCTGCTGCCCGACGGCAGGCTCTCGGCGAAGTTGCCCACTACGAACACGTCCTTGAGGCGCATGTCCGGCCGCTCGCCGCGGTCGAGCGCCGGCCGTGCGATCGCATCCGCTGCAGCCACCGCGGTGGTGCCGGCCCAGGAAAAGTACCCGCGCAGCAGGTAGTCCACCTGCTTCGGCGACAGGTCGGCCCATTCGCCCTTCAGCAGCCGGGCCGGGTCGGGCAGCCCCCAGGAGCCCAGCATGCGGGCTACCTCGGAGGTGCGCTCGTCGTAGCGGTCCTGGGAGCGCAGGCGCTGGTCCGCCTGACTTTCGATCGCGCGGCCGGTGAAGCTGTCCTTGTTGGAGTAGATGTCGATCAGCGGCTTGAACGCCTGCGGCATCGGGTCGAAGGAGAAGGTCTGCGACACCATGTGCGCCAGACGCTGCCGGAAGCGCTCGCCCGTCATCTCGTCGGACATCATCAGCTCCGCGGTGCGCTCGGCCAGCGTCCCGATGGCCCCCACCTCGAAGGGCTTGGGGATGCGGTAGGCCGTGCCGCCGATCTTGAACCACCAGTAGCTGTCCCGGTCCCAGTCCTCGCGCTTCTTCCAGTCGTCGTCATCGCTGTAGGCGGCCATCAGGCCCAGGCTGGCAAGCGACACGGCGCCGGCCACCATGGCGAAGCGGCGCGGGTTGTCGTGGGCAGCGCGGCCGAGCTTGTACAGCCCCTGCAGCCGGGCATTCAGGAACGGTACGGACTGGGTGAGGAAACGTACCACGGCGTGGTTGCCGGACATGCTGAAGTCCATCAGGTCGCGGGCCATGAAGGAGGCTTCGGCATGGCTGTGTCCCTTCGCCACCAGGCGATCGTAGAGCGCGGCGCGGTTGACGTTCTCGGCCCGGTCGCCCAGTTCGCTGTAGGCATTCCAGACGGTGGACAGTTGGCCGGTCAGCTTCTTCCAGCCCTGCCGGTCCAGCACCACGCCGCCCAGCTTGGCCACCTGGTCTCGCAGCCGGTCGGTGTTCTCCTGCGTGCCGAACTTGATGATGCCGCCGGATGCCAGCATCGAGGCGTAGGTCTGGCTGTCGCGCGCCGTGAGCTTCCAGCCGCGCGCCACGTTGGCCGCCGGGTTGTAACCCAGCTCGGACTGCGCGATGGCCGAGAGGCTGTCCCGGATGAGGTTGCGGATCTTGAACGTCGGGTTCACCGTCACGCCGAAGGTCAGCACCTGCTTCATCTTGGCCAGGGGCTTCATGAGCGGGCTCGCGGTGTAGTTGAGCGCGCTCACAGCCTCCAGCAGGTACGGATCCTCGATGGTCCAGTGCTGCGCCTCGCCGTTGCGCATCACCTTCACCGCTCCCTTCGTGCCCTCCTGCACCGGGTAGGCCACGCCCAGCTTTTCCGCTGCGTCCATCGTGGCGAGCGCGGCGCGGTTGCGTGCGGCTGCGGCGTAGAGGTGGCTCCAGTTCAGCAGCGTGTTCTGCAGCAGGTCGGCGTTCAGCTTCTCGGTCCCACCCTTGAGCTTCTGCCAGGCCTTCTGGTTCACCAGCCCGGAGCTGAAGCGCCGGCCCTGCATCTCGCCGTCGGCCATCAGACGGTAGAACGGGACGTAGGGCTGGTCGCGGAACAGGTCATAGGCGCTCTGGTCGATCAGGCCCGAGTCAAGGGCCATCTTCAGCACGCCCTCGTTGAAGCTGTTGAGATCGGCCATGGCCTTGGCGTACACCGGGGCGCGGTTCGTGCCATCCGCCATGTTGCCGGCGTTGAGCGTCTTGAGCACTCCGATGTCGTCCACGCTCATCAGATTCTCTTTGCCCTCGGCCTTCAAGCGCCCGGCCCGCTGGGCGGCCACCCACCACAGGAAACGGTCCTGCTCGCCCTTCAGGCTGGCGAGCACGTTGGCGAAGCCGCCCTCTTTCACGTTCACGTCGGGCACGCCGTCGCGCAAGAACGGCCGGCCGTAGAGCATGGCCGCTTCCATGGTGCCATCGGCGCCCTTGGACATGCGCGCGAGCATGTACGCCTCCTGGCTCACGTCCTGGATGGGGGCGAACTGGTCGACCAGCGCCTGCTTGGCGCGCACCGCGAAGTTCTGGCGCAGGGCTTCGGCCCGCTGCTTGAGCGTGGGGACGGTTGCCGTGCCGGCCACCTTCTTCCACACTTTCTCCTGCACCGGGGTCATTTCGCCCATGCTCGACTCCACTGCAGCGGCGGGCGCGGTGCGGTAGCGCGAGATGTCCGGGCCCACGGTGGCGGCGCCATTCAGCGGCGCGCTGCCGGCGTTGTCGATGGCCTTCATGACGAAGCGCTCGGCCTCGTTGTAGGTCATTTTCCGGATGGCCGCACCCAGGCGCTCCATGCCCAAACGATCGGCCACGCTCGCAAGCCAGTTGGCCAGAGTGCGCACCCGCAGGCCCATGCGCGTGCCGGCCTGCTTCTGGGCGCGCAGTTCCTCCGCCACCACGGCCAGACCCTCCTCGATCGACAACGCTTCAAAGTAGCCATTGAGGGTGCTGCCTTTGTGGCCGGCGGCCTTCAGCGCCTCCAACTGCGCGGGCGCATCGGGCGAGAATTGCTTCCACCGAATGGCGTACTGCTGCACGCGGCTGTCCCGCTTGGCCAAGTCCAGCATGGTCTGCACGTAAACGGGGTCTGCCACAATATTGCGCAAACCTTGATGGAACAGCTCATGAAAGACAGTCTCGACGACATCCAGGGGGCTGGAGTGAGCGGAAGCGACGACGGCAAGCCGACCGTCAGGCATCCTCACCCCCTTCACGTAGTCCGGTTCCCCTTGCCCAAGGTCAGCGGCCCTCAGCACGACATCAACTGGTGGCGGGTTCCGGAGCCCCGCAAGGGCCTGCTTCACCGCCTGCTGGGCGTCTTCAAGCGATAGGCCACGGCCGGGCCCGGTGTCGCCCGTGCTGTAGAGCGACACACTGCCGTCGCCCTCCTGCCGCTTCTCCACCGCCTGGAAGAACGCATCGAACGCGCCGCGGATCTGCGGCATCTCGCCCGCCGTGGGGTACGGGTAGGCACCCTCCAGTGCGAACACGCCCGCCGGCACGATGTTCGCCAGGTAGTCGTTCCCCGCGCTCTGGTCCTGCAGCTTCGCCACCACGTAGCTCTCGAAGGCCCGGGCCGACATTTCGGGCTTCGTCGTCCAGTATTCCTTCGTGCGGCGATCGTCCAGCTTCTTGCTGCGCTCGAGCATGCCGGTGCGGTTGATGGCCGAGCGAACCTCGCGGAAGGCGGTCCGCATCTCCTCGCGCACGCCCTGCCCTTGCCGTTCCTCCGCGGTCATGTAGCCGGCGCCGTCGCCGCGCTGCCGGGAGAAATAGTTGTCCAGCGCGTGCCACCATTCGTGAGCAAGGCTGCCGGCGCCCTCACGCTTGGTCAGGTTGATCACCACGCTGCCCGGCTCGTAGTGCGCCGCGGCGGCGTTCTGCCCGCCGGAGCCACGTGCGCCGAAGGCCAGGCCCAGCCGGCCACCCAGCGACAGCGCCCGGGGCGGCAGGTTCAGCACGCCGGCCAGATCCATCAGCGCGTCATAGGCGCGGTTCAGATCCTGCTGGCGCCGCGGCCTCTCGACGTAGTTGCCGAACTGCACGCCGCGGAAGCCGAAAGCCTCCTGGAACTGTTCGGGCGTGGCATCGCCTCCCTTGCGGTAGTCCTGGCCGATGCGCGGCGCGTTCTGGCTGTTGCGCACGGGCGGCACATCCTTGTAGCGCTGCAGCAGGTTCTCCAGCTCCGTCTGGTTGTCGGCCAGGTAGGCGCGGGCGGCCTTCACGTCGGGGAAGCCGGTCTTCAGCTCTGCCACGTTGCGGCCGATCTTCTTGCCGACGAAGAACTCCCGCGCACCGCCGGCCCGCTTGGAGTAGATCTCGAATGACGCACCGCGAACGGGCGCGCCCTGCTCGGCCAGCAACTCGGCGGATCGGCGCTTGAACGCCTCGATGGCGGTCTCCCGCGTGTCGCCCTTCGCCAGCTCGCGAGGCCAGTTGTTGAAGCTCGAAGCCTTGGCCGCACGCGAAACCGTCCAGATCGTGCGCGGCAGGTCGTAGGCCACGCCCTCATACATCGAGTACCGCCCGGCATCCAGCTTGATGTCCTTCAGGGAACGCTCATGGCCCACGGCCTCATAGAGCGCGGCCTGATTGGCGATGCCCCGGGGGATGCTGTCCCGGTGGAGTTCGGCCCGCACCGCGGCGGGATCGTTCCGGCCGGAGAGCAGATCGTCAGCGAAGCCGCGCAGCATGGTGACGCGATCCGACCAGCCGCGCAGCTTCCACGTGGATTGGGGCTTGGTGGGCACCGCGTCGCGCAGCGCCCGGGCGAGCGCCACGGTATCGGGAGCCGTGCCGCCTTCCAGCAGCTTGGCGTAGTCGGGCTCCGGCCAGGTCTTGGAGAGCGGGTGCGCCTTCACGTCCAGCTCCTTCGCCTTGGCCATGCCGTCGGCGTAGGCCTCGGCGTAAAGCATCTTCCGCGCGCCGGGCAGGGTCTCGCCGAAGTCCTCGATGCGGCCGGACTGCTGGGCGGCGGGAGCGGCTTCGGGAAAACCTACAGATCGTCGGTTTTGACCAGTGGACACATCCGCCGGACGCGCTGGGCCTGAGCGATCCTGCTGCTGCTCGCGTCGCTGAGGGGCGCTGCGCTGGTCCACCGCGCTGGACTTATCGGCGCCGGCCATGACTGTTTCGGGAGCATTTGCGGCCATGGGCGCCTTGGTGCTGCTCGCTCCGCTCTGCCCTGCTGCTCCTTCGCCTTGAGTGACCTTTTCGGAAGTGCCGCCTTGGGGCCGGTCGATACCAAGCGTACGGATTACGTCCGGCTGGTCCTGCCGGGTCCGGGCAGCATCGGCAGCATCCACCGCGGCCACCATCCGCTGCAGACTCATGCCGCGCACGTCCAGATCCAGGGAGCGGGCCACGCGCGCCGCCTGCAGCGCATTCGTGCGCCAGTTCGGTGCTCTCTCGGCCTGTCCTTCAAATGCGGGATTCCCCCGCATTTGCGGCGCCGGATCACCACGGCCTTTCTTCTGCAGCACGTACCCGAGCGAGGCATCACCGCTGGCTGGCACCACCTCATGGCTGCCCGTTAGTTCGCGGCGCTGCAGCTCACGCTGTGCGGCCTGCTGCGAGGTGAACGGCGCGCCGCCCGCGCTGGTCACGGTATCCGGCACGGGCGTGGGCTCGTTGGCCCGGTTCACCACCTCGGCGCGGCGCTCCTGCCGCACACCGTCCGCGCCTGCCAACATACGGCCCGTGGGCGCGTTGTCATAGGCCAGTGCCGGCGTGGTCGGCTCCGCGGGCAGCGGGCGCACGGGCGTGATGTTGCTCATGCCCAGGTCGGCACGGCGCTGGCGCTCGGCCTCCAGCGCCAGGCGCTCTGCCTGGGCGGCGTTGATTCGCGCCACCGCCTCAGCCCGCGTTTCGGGGCGGACGCCTTCAGGCCCGGCCACCATGCGGCCGGTAGGAGCCGGGTCGAACGTCAGGGCGCCGGCTTCTGCAGTGGCGGGCACCTGATTGCGCTCTTGCGGGCTCAGGCGCAGCGTGGGCTGCACGTCGAAGCCCCGGCCGCTCGGGTGAGGCACCACCGATACCGCGATCCCATCCTGTGCGGCACGCTGTCGCAGCGCATGGGCTTCGTTCAGCCGCATCGGCTCGCCGGGCGTGCGGCCATCCGCCACCGCCAGGGCCGCGATGCGGGCTGCTGCCGGATCTTCCCGGCGCGCTTCGGTGGTGAAGTCGATGCCGTTCCCATAGCTGGGAGCCGCGACGGGCTGCAGGCTCAGGCGGGCATCGGGGTTTGCCTGCCGGGCGCGCTGGTACGCAGCCGGGGCGAAGTTCGCATGCAGTGCGTTTTCCGCCTCCGACCGCACCGACAAAGGCAGCGTCTGGTCCTGGGCGGTAGCAAGCGCTTGGCGGAACGCGGGCTGTGCCTCGGGCCGCACCATGCTGTCGATGAGACCGGCATAGCTCGCCACGTCGGAAAGGTCGGCCGGCTGGGGCTCGAAGGTGCGCACTACGCGGCCCGACTCCATTCCGGCCAGCACCTCCTGGTCGGAGGGCGTAGGCGCGGGAATGAGCGCCCGGGCTTCGGATTCGCGCATGGCCCGGACACCTGCGGGAAGGTCCGCTCGCTCCAGGTCTGCGAGGGTCATGCGTGCCGCGCGCTGCTGTTCGGGCGACAGCTGATCGAGTGCCGCCCCCAGTTGCTGCCGCACATCCGGCGCTGACGGCGGCGCGGGCGGAGTGATGGGGGCGAGCCCCAAGTCGCCGGCCATGACCGCAGCCTTCGACATCGGGCCGTCCGCCGGATTGATGGCGGGTGGTGCTGCTGGTGCTGTAGCACCAGCAGGGTCGGCAGTCGGTGCCGCGGCCTGCGAACGCTGGAACTGCTCCGGGTTGAATGCCTGGTGCAGGGCGTCCGCTGCCGCCTTGCGCTCCTCGGCCGGGCGCTGCTCGTCCAGGGCGCGGGCCAGAGTGTCGCGGTACTGCTGCTGGTTCTCGGGCTTCACCATCTGGTCGATCAGCCCGCCGTACTCTGCGACATCGGGCAGTCCGGTGCTGGACGTGGGGTGCAAATCCTGCACCCCATCCCCGACGCTCTGGGACGCCGACGCATCCACGGAAGCCTGCTGATCGGCGGCCTTCTGCTGGCCGCGGGCCCGCGCTCCGTCCACCACACCAGCACCTGCCCCCATGACGCCACCGCCGATGGCGCCCATTGCCGCGGACAGGGCCGTGTCTTCCAGGTTTTCGCTGGTAGTGGGGTTCTTGAATGCACCCCACTGCTCGACCATGTTCTGGGCGCCTTCGGTCGCGCCCTCGCGCACGGCGCCCTTGCCCATTTCCTTGAGGATGGTGCTGGGCTTGCCGGGGATGCCCTTGATCACATCCAGCATCTTCCCCATGCCCACGCGCTCGAGCGCTGTGGCGGGGATGGCAGCGGCCAGGGCACGGGCTTTGTCCTCCTGCCCGGATGCCTGCTGCTCCTGGCGGATGCCGCCGTATTCCTGCGTGAAGATGGGCACCAAGCTGCCCACGGCGCCGCCGATTGCCGCGCCAGCCGGCCCGAACACTCGCCCTGCCCGTGCACCAGCCGCCCCACCAGCAGCAGATGCTGCGATTTGCGGCGCGAACTGTGCCGCCGATTCCTTCACCGCAAGCCACGGGCTGTCCACCAGGTCGCGCAGGCTGCGGATACCGGCCGGGTTGCGGTCGATGATTCCCTGGCCCGTCTCCTTTACGGCCCGGGTCGCCGTGTTGGAACCGATCACGTCCTCGGCCGCGGTGGCTGCCGTGGTGAGCATTTGGCCACCGGTGCGCTTGATCGTCGAGATGACGCCGGGAGCGGCGGGCCCAGGCGCTGGCGCGGCGCCGGTCTCAACAAGAGTGCCGCCAAACGCGTCGGTGTTGGGGATGAGGTCGCCGCCAAATTGATCTTGTGCCATCTGGCAACTTTCCACCTATAGCGGTGGCAGGTCTAACCCCAGCAGGGGGGGCGTGCAGACAGCAGTTTGGGAGGCTTTGCACGGGGCCCAGAAACGACAAAGCCCGCCGAAGCGGGCTCTATGGCAGAGGCGTTGCGCTTTGATCTCACTCGTCTTCAGATTGATTGTTGCGCTTCCGGCTTTGCACTACAGCCTTGGTGCCGTAACCACCCAGGAAGAACGCTATGTATTTCACTATCTCGACGACAAAAGCCTCTTTGTCCAGCAGCAAGGCCGTCATGACCGCCACAGCCGCAAGCAAGGCGATCAAACCCCAAAAGATGTAGCGCCACGCAATGGCGCGCCGCATCACCTCTTTGTGCTCACTGTTGGCCTTGGAGTTGTACTCCATCGATTTCAGAGCGAGCTCCTTGTTCTGGGCTGTCTCGCTCTCAGTGATGTCAAGCTGACGGCTGTCCAGCTCCAATCGCTTCTCTTGGATGTCGAGCATGCGATTCATGATCGCCATCGGCGGGTAGCCGTTTTGAGCAGTGTGCTCATCCCCAGGCTTCGGGGTAGGAACCGACAAGTTCGGATCGCTCATGCAGGCTTCAATACAGGTACTTTGTACTGAACCTCGAAGCGTCCAAAGTCCTTGCTACCCAGCTTGGGCGGCACGAACCGTGACTTGGCAATGTTCAAGCGATCGGAATCGACGAGAACCAAAAACTCCTCAGCCGACATGCGTTCTACTCGCCGCGGCACGAGAACTGGTGTAGGGGAAGTGTTGGCTTTCATGCTGTAAATAATAGCACTCTGGTGTAGTTCAGGGGACTCCAGGGGACTATAGGGGAACCCACTGGGTCTTTAAGGGGAATCATAGGGACCGAAGGTGCCCAAAAGGCCTTTGTTTCGGGACGCGGCAAATGTGTTCGTGGCGACCATCGGGCCCGACCATGTGTGAGAGGGTGTTGCTCTCCTGATACATTCGGACAATGCGCCGCTCGTTAGCAACCCTGCTCCTACTCTGCGCGCCTGCTGCCTGGGCCGGTGACTACGCCACGTGCATCCTGGACAAGGCGCCGGGCGTGGCGAACGAAGCTGCTGCCGCCGCAGTGCACCAGGTGTGCCTTGAGGAGAACCCGGGCGGCCTGCAGGCTGTCGCCCAGGGTTCCGGCCGCGGGTTCTTCGGCTTCAAGTCCGGCGCCGAGTGCACCGCGAAGAAGGCTAGCGACACCCGGAGTGCCCGGGCGGGCTTGCTGATCAGTGGGGCCTGCCGGCGCCTCTATGACTCCAGCAATGATCGCTTCGGCGGCGTTTTGGTCAACCCCACCCAGTAGCGCTACGGCTTGCGATAGGTCCGACCGTCTTCTCCGGTGTACGTAGCGCCCTTCGGCAGAGCATCGAACTGCGCTTTGGTCGTGACGCGATCGGCACCTGCTTGGCCGGTAGGCATCCGGCGCATCTCCCCCGTGCGCTCGTTGACCGCTCCCAGGATGCTCTCGGTCTTGTTGCCCATGGCGTCGGTGCCTCCCTGCAGCGCAACGGCCTTCCACTGATCGTCGTGCGCCTTGCCGGCCAGGGCCAGGAGGCGATCACGAGCCGATGCGCGCTGCGCTGGCGTGGCGGCCTGCTCGTAGGCCACCTGCGCGTTCTCCATGCGCTGGGCCGCCCGATTCTGAAAGCCGGCGGCGTTCTGCTCGATGGCGAGTCGGCCGGCTGCGATCCGGTTGGCGTCGTCGGCGCGCTGGGCCGACAGGTTGGCGCGGGCGTTCTCGCCGATCTGCAGAAGCCGTTCCCGCGCCGATAGGCCGCGCTGGCGCTGGCCCTCCTGCTCCAGCCCGGGCTGGGCCTGCCGCTGGGCGATGTCGTTGGACAGCATGGCGCGGTAGTCC
This sequence comes from Paracidovorax konjaci, assembly GCF_900112675.1. Classification (GTDB taxonomy): domain Bacteria; phylum Pseudomonadota; class Gammaproteobacteria; order Burkholderiales; family Burkholderiaceae_C; genus Paracidovorax; species Paracidovorax konjaci. Next base: position 28,918 of record NZ_FOMQ01000018.1, read on the forward strand.
TGCATGGCCACGCTGTTGTCGGCGTTCTTGCCAGCCCACCGTGGGTTGTTCGTGATGCTGCTCGCCGCGGTGCGTGCGTTCTCCAGTTCCTTTCTCGCGGCCCAGTCATTACCGCTGTGGCGGGTCACAGGGGTGGCCTGCTCCTGTGCCGGTGCGTCGTTGCCGATCGCCAGCAGGCGAGCGCGGGCGGCATCCATGGATGCGGAGGCAAGGTTGTTTCCCGCCTCCATGTTCTGAGCGCTGATTTGCCCGCCATTCCGGCTGGGTGCCAGGCCCGAGTCCTGCCGCGGTGCGGAGTACGACGGAGAGCTGGGCAGGGCCGTAACAGGCTGAGGTGCCGGCGCCGCCACGTCGGGAGCGCTTGCCGCGGTCGCGGGCGTCGTCGCCGCCTGAGATGGCGTGGGAATGGCCGAGCCACCCACAGCAGCGGTTCCAGCTTGGACCAGTCGGGAGACGATGTCGGCCGCACCGCTGATTGCACCGCCCGTGCGAACGACAGCGGGCAGCGCTCCGGCGACGCCAGGCAGCGCGCTGGCCGCATTCACGACGTTGCGCCCCACGTCCGTATTCGTCCAACGATCCTGCGACCCATCGGCAGCAGGCGCAGTCATGCCGCCGGTGGGGATCTGGGCCACCAGAGCCTGCCGTTGTTCGTCATCCTGCACCATGCCTCCATCAGCATAGCCCGGCCGACCATAAGCAGTACGCACGCCGAGTTGCGTCACACCTGGATTGGTCGTGGCCGCAGCCGCATCGCCAAAGCTGTTGCGTGCGGTCGCGGGTTGCGGAGCTGATGGACGCCCAAGCTCTGCCACCCCGCGGGATCCGATGGAAGCGCCGAGCCCAGATAGCTTGGCAGTGTTGCTTGCGGCGTAAGGATTCGCTCCGACAGTCGTGCTCCGTGGATCGTTGAAGGCGTTCATGCGTGTCCCGCCGGGGGGCGCCATGGAACTCAATTGCATCTGGGCAGCATCCCGTTCGCGGCTGGGCTTTATGGAACTGGCCGTCACTTCCAGGCTGCGCTGCGCGTTGCGCTCGGCCCAGCCCTGCGGCGCGGCCTGTTGTCCTGCAACTGCGGGAGTGCCTGGGGCCGGTGCTGTTGTCGCCGCGGCAGGCTGCATGGTCGCTGCAGTTGCAGCAGGAGTTCCAGGTTGCGGAGCCGCGGGCGCCGCCGTGGTGACCGCAGTAGCGGCTTCTGGAGCGGGGGCAGCAGGAGTTGCCGGTGTCGGCGTTGCCGAAGGGACACTGGACACCGTACCGCCAGCGGCCGCGCCGTTGATCGAAACATGGCCGCCCACGTTGCCGCCGCTGTAGCCATTGCCCTCGCGGGTGACATCGCTGACCATCCCGCCGTCGGCGAGCCGCAGGAGACGATCCCGTGCGCTCATGCGCGGCGCGGGGCCGGCGGGCTTGTGGGTCGCATCCTTCATCTGGTCGAGGGCCCGCACACCGATCGCGTGCACCTGCTCAGGCGACAGCTTGTACTCACCATTGCTCAGGCGCACGAGGATGCGCTTCCCGCCCTCGTCTTCCGGCATGAGGTTCCGGGCCACGTCTTTGAGGGTGCGCGGGCCGATCTTCTCGGTGGTGTCCGCAGGCACGATGTAGCTGCCGGGCCGCACCTCGTCCAGGACTTCATCGGACGTGCCAGTGCCAGGTCCACGCACTGGCCCGCCGTCGCGGTACTTGGGAAGGTTTGCCAGGGACAGTAGGCGGCGACGGACGTTGGACATGCCGGTGTTCATGGGGGAGCCTTTCAGGTCAACTGGGGTGAGTTTTCATCGGGAGCTTCCGCAATGGAAACCCCGGCCGGGGTGGATAGACTGGTGCTCCCAACCACAGGAGGAGCCGACATGCACGCAAGCAACCCACCCAACCCGAACTGGCCCAGCAAGGTGCCCAACGTCCCATCCGGCGGGGGCCGCGGAAACAACCCGCCGAAGAAGTAATCCCCCGCCCTACCACGCGCAGCGGACGATCGGCGGTTGCCGGTCGGCCCGCTTGCGCTGCACGTTGGCATCGGGCCGCTCTCCGAAGGCTTGCTCGAACAGCGTCAGCGATTGCGCCGCTTTGCTGGCGTCGAAGGAATCGGCGTCCTGCTTCAGATAGGCCCGGTGGTACATCCAGTCCAGCAGCCGCGTGTGGTAGCGGGCTGGGATCTCGGGAACGTCGGTGGGCCTGCTGGCGGAGAGCGGCTTGAGCGCGTCTCGGTAGACCGTCAGGCCCACAGTGCCCACGGCCGCGGGGATCGAGACAAGTTGCAGATGAGGCGCTGCACGGCCGATGGCCTGCTCAAACAGGAACCGACGAGGCGTGCCCACGCGGGTCTCCCAGCGTGAGGACTCTTCGTCCAGATCCTCCACGCTGGTTTCGTGGATCAGCGCGCCATTGAGGGTAGCTCGCTTGATGAGCAGGACGCTGGGGTGCAGGGCGTAGCGCGCTTGGCCGGCGACCACTGCCAGGGTGCACACCGCGGGCGTGTTCCGATCCTCGATCAAGTTTGCACGTTCGCACGCTTCCTGCACCGCCTCATTGAGGTAGCCGACGACAGCGTCATCCGACCAGAAGTGCGGCGCGTGGCAGTCGCCCACCGTGTCCCGGAACTGGCTGATGATGTCGCTGACTTGCATGGCTGATTACTTCGCCGGCACCGCGGCCAGGAAAGCCGCATCAGCCTCCTCGCGCGTAACGGTAAAACCGGCCCGTGCCTTCACTTTGGTGAGGTTCGGCTTGCCGTCGGCGGTGAAGTCTTCAGGATCGCTGCCGTCCAGCATGGCCTTGATGACGGCGGCGATAGCGGCTTGGCGGTCCACAGTGGATTCGCCGACAGTGGAGGCCGGACCTTCATCGAAGGCAATGGCGCCGCGCGCGCTGGCTTCCTTGTGGAAGATGGCTGGCAGCTCCACGCCCTCGGGAGTGATGAGAGCCGTGTGACCCGTCAGCAGGCCCACGTGGATCGGTTCGTCGGAAGGGGAGCGGAATTTCATGATGGTGTCCTTCAAGAAAGACCCCGACGGCACGGGCCGCCGGGGGAAACGGCCATCGCTGGCCGGACCACAGATCAGCCCTGGCTGAAGGCCGCGCGGCCTTCAACGTAGTAGTGGATGCAGATGCGGGCAGAGCCGGCCGTGGCTGCAGCGCCGGTCTGAGCGATCAGGGCATTCAGGGTGCCAGCCGTCAGGTACTTGAGGCCGGTCACCGTCAGCGCCGTGCGGCCCGCCGTCTTCAGGTCGATGGCAGCGGCGGTGTAGCGGTCGTCGTCAGCAGCATCGCCCAGCTTCAGCGTGGCGGTTGTGGCGCTGTTCCAGGCCGTGCCGACCAACACGTCGCCGCCCGCGATGATGGCGTTCGCGGGCAGATCGAATGCGGCCTCAGCGGTGCCGTAGGTGGTGGGGTCGGCGTAGCCGATGGTGAGGTGCGCCACGATGAGTTCCTGGCGGCCGGAAATGCGTTTGATGGCCATGTGAGGCTCCTTTCAACATCAGGGGGAGAAAGCCGGCGACACACCGCGCGCCGCCGGCTGATGGATCACTGGAGGTAGTGGTCCACGGCCACCACGCCGAAGTCCTCGGTGGATTTGTCGTAGATGGAGGGGAACTTCGGCTTCAGCATGCCGAGGATCTTGTCGATGTTCAGACCGACCTTGTTGTCGTAGTCGAACAGCTTCTCCACCCAGTTGCCGGGGCCCAGATCGGCCATGGCCAGGGCTTGCGCGCCGCACAGCAGCGAGCGCGTGCCGTTGACGTTGCCGCCTGCGCCCCACTTGGCACCAGCCGCGGCGCCCTTGGTCGTGTACACCAGGTTGTGCTCGTGGAGCACGGCGCCGTCCACAGTCACGGTCGCACCCGTGAACCAGGGCGAGTCCATGCCGGCCTTGGCCGCCACCTGCACCACAGCGCGCTGGTAGTCGGGGTCCTTCTTCAGCGCGGCCAGGGAGCCGGGGGCGAGGAACAGCACGTAGTAGGGCTTGCCGCCGGCCATCAGCGGCTTCACGCGGTGCTCTTTCGCGTAGGCGATGAGGTCCACGATCATCGTGTACTTCGGTACGTAGGCCGTCGTGATGCTGCCGGTGTTGGAAAACTGCAGGCTGGTGCCGTCGAACATCAGCGACCTCTTGCCCGTGGGTGCGCTCACATCGGAGGCGAACTCCAGGTTGGGCAGGTTCGAGTTCACCCGCGGCGAGCCGTCGTTGTTGAAGGTGTAGCTGATGCCGGAGAGCGTCAGGAAGGCCGCTTGGTCGCACCGGTTGGCGAGCCAGTAGGACAGCTTGTCGCGGCCTTCCTCGCGAAAGTTGATGACAGTGCGCTGCTCGGCCATCTTGCCCTTGCTGCGCACGCCGTGGCTCAGTTGGTCGATGGTGATGATCTGGCTGTGCGAGTCCATCGCCTCTTCGTTGCCTTCGCGCTCATCGTCTCCGGTCACGCCGTCGCCAACCAGATCAGCCACGAGTTGGAAGATGCAGGCCTCGCCCTTTTCGGTCTTGGTCAGCTCGGTGATGCGCTGGATCACGTTGTTCGAGCCCTTGCCCATGAACCGGCTGATGAACATCTGGTCGCGCGCGGCGCTCCAGGTCTCGCGGGCCCAGTTGAGTTTCTGTTGCGGCGTCAGTGCCGCGAAGTTGGTTTCTGCCATGTCAGGCTCCAAAAAGGTGGATTTCTTTTCGGGACATCACGCCGCCCAACTGCGAGACATGGCTTGGGACGCGGCCAAGAGCGCAGGGCCCTTTAACGCCTTGCCCAGGGCGAATGCACCCGGTCTGTTGGCGCCGCCGAGGTGGGTGATTCCTCGGCGGTCGGATTGGCTCTCAGTCCCCGCGCGCCTTACGGCGTTCGGCTTCCGGGAGCGCCATGTACTCGTCGTCGCTCAGCTTCGACGTGTCCACGTTCGGAGGCGTGGCACGGTTGCCCATGCCGGCTGCCGTGTTCGCGGGCTGCATCAGGGAATGTGCAGCGCCGCGTTCGATAGCTCTCTGAGCCCGTATATCAACAGATTGGCCCCCACCTTGACCACCCCCAGCCGGGGGGGCAAAGCGCGGCGCAATCCGCAGAGTTGCATCGCGCAGCGCTTCAGCAAGGGGCATGCCCTGTTGCACCTTCATGAAGGCCGATGCTTCGATGAGATCCAGCGCCTCCTGGCCGTCCTCGGTGCCCAGCCATGGGTGCTGTTCCAGAAGGTCGTCTACCGTCTGGATCGCAACTTGCTGGGACTGCTGTGACGCGGTGGACAGCGCCATCCGGTTGAAGGCGGACACCTCGATGGCCTGGTTGATCTGCCGGCGGACCGCTGCTGCTGCCTTCGTGTCGCCCTCCATCAGCAGTTCGGCGTATTGCTCTTCGGCCTCGTCCACATCGAAGGCCGGCGCCGCTGCGGCAGCCGGAGCCTGCGCAGATGGAGGACGGCCCGCTGCCAGCTCAGCGAGTTGAGCACGCAGTCGCGCGTTGTCCGCTTCCATGGCCTGGGCCCGCTGCTCTGCCTCACGGCGCTGCTGAGTCACCTCGTTCAGGCGAGAGCGGGGAATGCCGGGGCTCGCCCCTTGATGCGCGTTGTCGCCCTCCTCCTCTTCCGACCGGGCAACCAGCGCCGCGAGAGCTTCAGGATTGAGGCTGTCGGCCGGCTCATCGCCGGTGTCGCCACGCAGGCGCTGGCGTTCTGCCAGGGACAGGCTCATGTAGCTGTCGTCGTCCTCGCGGGCGGGCGCGGTGTCGGCGCCCGCGGTATCAGCGCCGTCTTCGCCAGCGGGCGCGTGGAGGCGGGACAGTAGATGCGTCAGCAGCAGGGAATGCATGGGTTGGTCCTTTCGAGTTGCTCGTGGTGGGTCACTTCTTGGCGGCGGCCTGCATCTGCTGCAGCGCGGCCATCTTTTCCTTGGCCTTCGCCAGCGCGGCCTTGTAGCGGGCCGGGTCGCGGCGGATCTCCTCGGCTTCGGTGAGCGTCTTCATGTCGCTTTCGGCCTGCCAGTCCTTGTTCATGCCGATGGCGGCGTTCTTTGCCATGTCGTTCTCCTTGAGGTCAGGTGCGGATGCCATCGGCTTCCAGGGTTTCGATGCCCGCCTCCTCGCCTCTCGCAGGACTGGCGGGGGTGAGTGGGTCCGTGTTGCGCGGCATGTCCAGTGCGGGCAGCGCGCCGGCCGGCTGGGGCACGATGGGCGCGGCGTCGTGGTCCTTGTAGTTGGCCGAGCGCAGCAGGCTGTCCGCGAGCGGTGCCACCGCCGGGTTCTGGGCGATCACCTGGGCAGTCTGCGCGCCGCTGTACTGGGTCTTCACGGCGACGTCCGTGGCCTGGGCATCGGTCTTCCGGGTCTGGGCATCCAGCAGGCGGACGCGCGCCTCCTGCGTCGGATCTGCCGGCGGTGTCCCGGCCTGCTGCATGGAAGCCAGGATCTCCTGCTTGTCGGCCAGGTTGCTGTACCGCAGCACTGCGGGATCCGGAATGGCGATACCAGCCTTTCGCATCTCCAGCGCCTGTTGGAACTGGCTGTTCTGGAACGTCACCTGCATGGGTTGCTCGGTGATGACCACGTCGTAGGTGCCCACGGTCACGTCGTTCAGATAGCGGCCGGTGGCCGGGTCGAACTTATTGATCTCGATGACTTTTTCCTGCGGCTTCCCCGTCATCGGGTCCGTCTCGGTGATGCGGAAGATGCGGTAGCTGTCGTAGTACCGCTGGATCAGCTTGACCAAGCGCAGGGCCAGTAGGTGGCGCGTGTAGTTCAGGTTGTCTAGCGGGACGGCGAGCTGCTGCTGCGCGGCGAACTGCTTCGACTGGATAGCCACGCCCGACACTTCGGGGCCCTGCTGCCCACGCATGGCATCGGGCACCGTCACGTCCTTCAGCGCCTTGTCCGCCCGGTCGATCAGCCGATCCACGCCCGTGGGCACCTGATTGGGCTGGATCTTCTGCGGCGCCTTCGAGCCCTTCTTGTATTCCAGCACCAGCCCGGTCTGACCGCCGCGAGCCTGCAGCTCGTCCAGCTTCATGTTCGTCAGGGAGTTCTCCTCCACCGCCCAGCCGCTGTTGGCTGCCGTGTTGACGATGTGGATGTACTGCGAGACGGCCTTGTTCAGGATCTCCTGCGGCCCGATGGCGTCATCCACCATCCCGCTCGTCTTGCCGCGGCGGAAGTAGGCGAAGTACGGCACCACGGTGTAATGCTCATAGGGGCTGTAGGTGTCGTGGAGCGTGGCGGTGAAGGTAGTGACGGTCCACTTCACGCGGCGCTGCATGCGGCGGGCCCGCACCGCGCCATTCTGCAGAGCGTCCAGGATCGAGTCCGGCGCCATCACCTCCTCCACCTGCACGTCGCCCGTGCGCGGCCAGACGATGCAGTCGGTCAGCTCGTACACGAACCGCTGCCGGTCGAGGATGCGGTAGCGCTCTAGCCCATCTTCCTTCTTCGCACACGCATCGAAGAAGTGGCCCATCCGGTCGCGCGAAGCGAACTTGCTGCGCTCCACCTCGTCGTCGATGTCTCCGAAGTCCTGGCCGGCGTCGTGCGATTCCTCGGCCGCCTTGCGTGCCTTCTTCCCATAGCGCTGCTCGATCTCGTCCAGGGTCAGCCACCGGGAGACGATGACGTCGCCCCAGTCGTCCGGGTCGTAGCTCTTCGCGTCCGGGTCCGGCACCACGTCCATGGGATCCAGCGTGGACACCTCGATCTCGCCCTGGATGTTCCGGTTGAAGTCCATGCGCACGTCGTAGTAGCCGCGCTGCTGGATGACCCCATCGCTGAACATCTGGGTTTCGTGCCAGTGCAGATTGCACAGGTCCGCCACCTGCATGACCACCTTGGAAAGGATGGTGGCCGTGTCGAGGTCGCTGTCCCCGCCGCGGGGCTTCAGCGCGATGTCGAGCCGGTTGTGGATCTGGTAGCCCACGGCGCTGTTCACGCTGGGCTTGATGCCGTTCAGTTCGTAGCAAGGACGGCGCTCCGATGCGAGTTGGGCCCGTGCCGCATTGGTCCACTGCCGGCCGCCGCCCATGTACATATCCTCGCAGCGCGCGGCCTGCATGAGGTAGTCCAGGTGCCCCCGGTCCTTCCCGTACTGGTAGCGCTGCCAGTTGGAGCGCGCGGCGTCGTCGCCGGTGCTGATGACGGGTGTGCTGTTCATGTTCATCCTGCTGCTTGGTCCCAGCCGGCGGCGCCCTGGGAAGTGAGACGGTCACGCCAGGACCGCTTCTGCGGCTTGGGCGCGGGGGAAGGGATGGCGGCGTCGAACGTCATGGCCACGCTGTCGCCTTTGTCCGGACTGCGGCCCAGGATCTCGCGGATGTCGTCCTTGCTGCTGATCTGGATGGCGGCCTGTCGGCCCAGCGTGACCACCTTGTATCGAGGGGCTGCGAGGTCGCCGATCAGTTCGGGATCGAACGGAAGCGCGATCGGGTCCGGACCGGTGGGGTCCAGGGCTTCGCGCAGGCGCCAGTACATCTCGGCCCGCTTGTTGCGGAAGCGCAGTTGGCCGGCCTTGTCCATCAGTTCGCTCGCGGATGAGCCCACCACGGGATGCACGTTCAGGCCCAGGCCGACGAGGAAGTCGAGAGCGCTGGAGCCGATGCCGATGGAGTCCACGCAGATCGGGGCACTGTCGCGCACTAGGGGCGTCACGAAAGCCGCAGCCGTCGGGCCGTCCTTCGTCACCACGCCCGGGGCGGTGACCACCTTGTCGAACCAGTTGCCGTGCCGGCGGGCAGCCGACGACTTGTCCTGGCCGCCACGGGATGGATCGAAACCCAGGGCCGTCATCGGTCCCTTGTGCTCGCGGTCCTTCCAGCGCGCCTGGGCGGCCTTGAGCCATTCGGTGGGGATGAGCTGCCACACAGGATCGCTGGAGCCCGCGTTGAAGTCGCCGCGCAGCATTTGCGAGCGGAGCGGCTCGGGCAGCGCCTGCAACGTGGCCTTGTACCCAGTAGCCATCAAGAAAAGGTTGTCATCCACGCGGGAGGGGATGAATGTGCGGCTCTTCGGCTGCATTAGCTCGTCGCCCACCATCACGGGCGTGGAGTCGGACACCTCTTGGTCCTCACCCTTGGCGTTGGTCACGTACCAGCGCAGCTCGCCTGGCTTGGCCGGGTTCGGGTGGTTCGGGTCCAGCCAGGCGGCCCAGTACCGCTTCACCCATTCGCCTTCCGGTCCGGTCGGCGGGTTGCCGGCTGCCACCACACGCTGCCGCACCTTGGGATTGTCCGTACGCATCCACGCGATGAGCGTGCGGAACTGCGTCTCGGTGAAGTGGGCGACCTCGTCGAAGCCCTTGAAATCGTGCGGGCGGCCCTGGTACTTGATCCAGTCGCCGGGCATCTGCACGCTTCCAAGCTCCAGCACCTTGCCACCTGGCAGGCGCCACAGATGGTCCTGGCCGTTGTAGCCATTGCGCGAGCCTAGGATGGTGGCCATCCGCTCTTCCAGGCCGATCAGCTGCACGGCCTCGCGGCGGAACACGATGCTTCGCTCCTGCTCGGTGAGCGGCAGGCCCAGCAGCAGGTCCGTGTTGTGCGTGGCCACCATAGCATCGCCAGCCAAGAACTGGCGGCTGGGGCTGTCCACGCTGATACAGCGGGTGAGCACGCTTTCGATGGAGCTGCACTCCACCAGATACCGGAAGCCCGTGGTGCGGCGCGTGCGCGATTTCATGCGCGCCAGATGCCGCGGCAGGGTAAACACCGGCATGCTGGTGGTGAAGCAAACCCGCCACCTGTCGCTGATCACCTCACCGTTCAGCATGGCCTTGCCCTTGGTCAGCGTGGCCTTGATGCCGAGAGACCTTGCCAGCTCCAGCACGCTCCCTGCGATTCCTTGATGCGTGGTGGTGAACTCCGCGCCGCCGTCGGAGGCCACGTAGCCGTCGGTGTCCATTAGGCCCTGGAGCAACTCCAGGCGCTGGCGCGCGCTGCCGCGCAGGTACACGGGAGGAACGTGTTTGTTGTGCAACAGGCCCACGCAACGGAGAGCCTGCAGGAGGCCGAGCACGTTGTGCTGGTTGTCCGCCCATTCGTAAGTGCGCACCTCAAAGCCATCTGCGCGGATGCGCGCGACGATTTCCAGGTCTTGTGCCGTGATCTGGGAGTTGGCGGACGCCCCGTGCCCCAGCCAGGCGCCCAGCGTGTATGGCGCAATGGGAAGAACCAGCTCCGGCAACTGGAACGGTGCATTCAAGGCGATGGCGTGATTCGCACGGCCAGAAGCAGTTCGGAGCGTCGCGGCCAGCATCACGGTGTCACGCATGGTTCCACGAGGAATGTCCGGTACGTGCGATTCAGCTCTGGCCCTGTTTCTCTCGATGAGGGCTGCCGTGAAGGCGGGAGACTTGTTTCCGCTGATCCGGGACGGGCGCGAGGCTCTGCGCTTCGCGCGCCAGGCCGGCGCCATGCGCGTGAGGGAGGTCAGCTCTGCGGCACTGAACGTGACCCAACGGTGCACGTCATCGGCCACCAGCTCCGAGCCATCGTCGAACCGGAGCTTGAAGCACTCGCGCTGCTGAACAGGGCTAACGCCAGTCACACGGCATGGCGATCCGTCCGGGTCGATCAAGAAGTCACCGACCTGCAACTCTCCCATCGTCGTCCAACCGGTGGGCGTGGGCAATGGCGTGCCCAGGGCGAGTCCCTTCCCGCCTCCGGCACTCCCGCCGTAGAACAGGATGTCGGCCTGCGAGTGGAATGCGGCCGACTGCGGGCCGGCCTGGGGCACCCAGATAGCCGGGTTCGCCATCATCAGGAAGGAATCTACGGCGGCGCGCTGCTCGGGCGTCAGGCCCTGCAGCGCTTTCATCAGCTCCGCGGCGTCAGGCACCTGGCTCACTGCATGCCCCCGGTGCCCACCAGTTGAGCCAGCGTGGAAGCCAGCGAGGGATTGGACGACAGCACCGCGTGCATCCGGACGGACCGCTCGGCGTCGGTCATGTTGCGCAGGGCCAGCGGATCGGACTTCTGATGGTTGTCCTTCTCGTACATCCCGAGGTGCCGCGCCAGCTTCTCCAGAGCGTCCATCTTCGAGTGCATCTGCACCTCGATGCCGTTCCTGCCCGTCTTGGCGCCCGCGTACAAGGCCGCGGCATGCGGGCTCAATGCTCGCGTGTCCTTCAGCACAGTCCTGGGAAGCCCGTCGCCGCTGCATTCTGGGCAGTCTGGGTGCGGCGCGCGCAGAGAGTCGAATCCAATGCCGCCCTCCTCGTCCCATTCCTCGTCCGGCTTGCCTTTCGCTCGATGAGCTTCCCCGTCCTTGTTGTACTCGGCCAAGGTGCGCTGCCGCTTGTGACCCTCGCTGTGGCAGTGCCGGCAGCAACCCACCTTCACCTCCACCAACTCGCGAGGGTCGGCCGTGGCGATCAGGGCGAGATGGCGCAGCACGGTGTCCGCGTTGATCTGCAGTCGAATCTGCTGCTCTTGGCGGGCTGCGGAGACTGCTGCCTGGATGTTAGGGCGTGCTAGTAGCTGGGAGGCCTGAACGTTCGCGCAGTTGGCGCTGTAGCCTGCCCGGATTGCCGCCTGGGCGCCGTTCAGGTCGATCAGGTACTCGGCGACGAACCTCTGCTGCAGCGGAGAGAGTTCCAGGGCTTGCGCCGTGGCGCCTTCTCTCTGGACCGGCGGGGGCGCCACAGCAGCCGGGCCGGCCTTGGGAGGGACAGGAGTTGGGGCGGGGACAGAGGCAGGTGCTGCAGCATCACCCTCGGGACGCTGCCAACCTTACTGGCGGGCGCGCTGCGAGACTGCGGTGTGCGAGATGCCATGGGCTGCTCCGATCGCGCGCGTGGATGCGCGAGTGGTGCAATAGGCGATCTGGACCGCATCCCAGTCCACCCGGGATTTGCGGTCCGCCTTGCCCTTGGGTTCGGGCGGGGAGTTGCCGTTGCTTGTTTCCACCCCTGGAATGTTTCCGCATAGGGCGGAAACCCGGAAACCCCAGCCGGGGGACTGCGATCCAGCACGGCAAGGTTTCAGACGGAAGGATTCAGGTAAATGTCCCGCTGCGAGACATTTACAAGGCCACAAAGGGCACAGTCGCCCCGCGCTCACCTGCCAATGTCGCGGCGGACTGCTTTCAAACCTTCATGTAGTTCGGATACCAATTGGTTCAGGTCGTGATTCGCCTGGATGCTGGTGAGCTGCATGAACTGCCCCGCCATCAGTGCCCCAGCCTGGCGTGCCTCACGCGGCTGCATCACCACCTTTTGGTCGCCCACCTCCAGCACGAAGAATCCATCGGTGGTCATCGATCCGTACACAGGCCGCGGTGGCTCATATTGGGGGATCGGCACGAACAAGCCGGCACGAACTCGGCGTAGCCGCCCGCACTCAACCATCCGGGTTACGTGATCATCGATGATGGTCATCTTGTAGCCCGTTGCCTCAACCAGCACTTCGCGCGTTATCGCCTGTTCTGCGCTGTGGAGGTCGACAATGGCTTGCCAGATGCGCTGCCCAGTGGCCGCGGCCGGCGCGCCCTTTTCCTTGTCTGGCTTCCGCTCCACCGTCGCCGGGATGCCGGCCAGCCTCGTGTCGTTCATTGGTAGGTCTCCTCGGTTTTAAGATGCGAAGTCAGCGTCCACGGTGGCTCGGCCAGGTGCAAGTCAGTACCCGGGCGCCCTCACGCAGTCGGTCGAAAGAGCGCTCACCGAGCGCAGCGCGGATCCCGTCCACATCCAGGTTTGAGATCAGCACCGTCGGAAGACAGTGCTTGTAGCGCAGGTCGATGATGTCGAAGAGCTGGGTTTGCTCAGCGCTGGAATTGAAGCCGGTACCGATCTCGTCAAGCACAAACAGGCCTGCCGTGCCCACGAAGTCGATGATCTGGTCCTCGGTGGTCGGCTGCCAGTCGGCGCCCTCCGCCGGGGCGGAACTCCGATCCCAGCTGGCTCGAAGCATGCGCACCAGCTCCCGCGCGCTGTAGATGCACGCCCGCTTGCGTTCCGTGTTGATGACGTGGGACACCATGGCGCTGCCCAGGTGGGTCTTGCCGGTGCCCGGCAGCCCCATCAGCCACAATCCGCCGCCGTCTTCGGAAGCCAGTGGCGATACGAAGCTTTTGCAGGCCTCTAGGACAACACGCTGCTCCGGGGTGTCGGCTTGGAAGGTGTCGAAGCCAGATCGGAGCATGCGGCCCTCTAGCCCGCTCACCTTCAGCCGGTTTGCGCGCACCCGTTCGGCGTGAACCTCCGCCTCCTGCCTCCGCTGCTCAGCCTCTTCAGCCTGCCGCTGAAGCGCGTGCTCACGCTCGCAAGCAGGGCAGCCGGTCCACAAGCGGCTGCCGGGCCAGCGCTGGAAAGACTCGTACTCGCCATGGGTGTCGCACAGCTGCTGCCGAGAGACCGCAGCAGTTGCTGCTTGTGCCTCGGGCGCGCCAACGGGGCTAGAGGATGCGTCCATCTTCACTGACTCCTTTCGAGTAATCGAGCTGGTCGAAGCCGGCATGACGGGCACGGCCATTCGGAGTTGGAGGTTGCGCTGGCATGCTCCAGTCGCTTTCGAAATGCCGGTCGGGTCCCAGGAAGGTGGCGGCGTGCTTCACGTACTGCTGCTCGGTCCCACACGCCTTCACATAGCCGGCATATCGAACGATGCCCGCATGCATGTCCGCCGCGGTGTGACCGGACTTCAGCCTGGCTTGCCAGGCCTTGAACGCCTCGTGCTTGGAGTGCCCACTTCGGGATGGATACGCAGCCCACGCAGCCTCGAATTCCTCGCTGTAGCCCAGCCTCACCTGCTTCCTCCCTGTCTCCGATTTCGCGTCAGGTTCAACTCCTTCCAACGGAACCTGAGACGGAGACGGAGACGGAGACGGAGACGGAGACGGAGACGGAGACGGAGACGGGGCACTGCCAGATGGTGCTAGTGGCATGCAGGCAGCAGATTCTGGCAGTGCTAAGGGAGTGCCACTAGCACTGCCCGGGACTGCCTCTGGCATTCCGGTGGCACCGGCTGGCGGTGCGCTGGCATCCTTGCGGGATGCTGCTTTGCGCTCCTGGAATGCCCGCTCCACCCGGGCGGCATACTCCGGCATCATCCGGGCCGCCTCATCGCGGCCGTGCTGCTTGATCAGGGCCGCCCAGGACGCCTTTTCAGACCGGGCCCCGCTACCAGCTGCCCATGGGTTGTGCTCCTGCCAGTCATGGATGACCCGCGCGCCCTCCTCGCCGTCGAGGAAGCCCACGGTCGCCAACGTTTGCACAAAGACCCCCTCATCGCCATCCCAGTCCACGGCCAGCTCGATGTCCTCGTCGGACATGCCTGACAGATCGCCGTCGCTGCGATGTGCGGCAGCCCACAGGAACAGGCACACCAGTCGCCACCCCGCACCGGCGCCCAGTCGGCGCACCAGCTTCTTGGTCTTCGGATGGGAGGGAAGACCCGTTGAAAGACGCGCATCAGTTGCCACTGGCCGTACCTCGGTGATGTCTGCTACGAAATGCTCGCGAACCGGTGGCCCTGGTCATGCCACCGCCCTGATCCCGCCACGGACCTTGAGTTGCTCCATGGCCCGCACGGCGCGATTCATGGTGTCGGCCGCCTGGTTGATCACCTCGACGAGCTTCACGGCCTCGTCCTCATGTTCATCATCCGGCTCCCGTTTGCGGGGACGTCGCAGGCCGAGTTCGTCGCAGAGGAAATACAGCGGGTCGTAGCGCTCGCAGAACTGCATCAGCATCAAGAGGTGTCCCAGGGAAAGCCGCTGATCTCCAGCGGCACTGCAGCAGGCCTTCAGTCGCGCGTAGGCGCTCGCTGGCTTCATGTCAGGAAAGACGTGCGCGGCCACGAGCTTGAAGGGCTTTCCGCTATCAGCGATGGCCAATGCGATGGCCTCGAATTGGTCTTGATACATGCGTTGAATCACGCGACAGCCCTCACATTGACCCGGCCTGCCGCGCGCTCGATACGCTCTGCGATCTTGGCCTGAGCGTTCACGGACTCAATGAAGGCACGTTGCAGTTCGGCGATCTCGTCCTTGGGTTCGATCGGCTGGGCCGGCGCGCAGCTGAGTTCCCCGAGCATGAAGTCGATGCCAACCAGACAGCCCTTGTCGCGTGCCAGGCGCAGCAGCATCAGGAGGTGCTCGGGCGACAGGCGCTCGGGCTTGTCCTCGTTCAGGCAAGCCAGGAGATGGCGCTGGGCCGCATCCACGGCCTTTTCCGGCCATAGCTTGTGACCCACCACCTTGCTGCCGCCAGCCACCTTCACGCACTCGATGAGTGCCTGGTTGAAGCTCTCGTACTCACCCATGGTGTGCTCCGAAAAATGCGCCCTTCGCACCCCTTCCCAAAAGTTGGGAACGCCGAGGAATGACATTGAAGGGACGAAAAAAAACAATGCGAGGCATGAAGACATCACGCCCCTCCTCATCAGCCCTGGCCACCGGCCAGCCCTTCCACTCGTCCAGCCGTACTGGCTTTTCCCTGAACGTGGATCCCGCGACTGGGCTGTGCACCCAGGTCATGAGCACGGCGAAATTGGAGATGCGGTGGATTGCTGGCGAACTCCGGTTGGAGTACCGGGCCGCCCAGGCTCGCTCAGAGGGGCATTCGCCACGTCGGCTGCAGCAGCGTCCTGACCGAGGTGCGTCGTGATCGCAAAAGGTGCCCGCCCTCTCCCGGGCTACGATGGAAGTTCCTACATAACAATCACCGGGAGGGGCCGGCAAAAATGCTTTCAGAGCTTTCACAACTCATTCCCATCGGCGGAACGATCAAGAACATCGCGACCGCTCTTGTCCAAGAACGCGACCGCGAGAAACTTGCGGCCCTCAAGATCGAGCTCACGGACAAAATCCTCGACCTCCAGACCAAGCTGCTGGAGGTACAGAGCGCCGTCGTCCTCGAACGTGAAGCCTTTCGGGCAGCGCAGGATCGCGTCCGCGAACTGGAAAGCGACGAGCGGGAGAAAGCCCGTTACGAGCTTGCAAAACTTGGCACTGCTGGGGATGTCTTCGCGTACCGCCTTCGTGCGCAGAGCGAATTGCTCGAGCGTCAGGGCGAGCCCCCGCATTTCCTCTGCCAGCCTTGCTTCGATGTCCGCAAGCAGAAGGCTGTCCTTCTCATCAACACAGGGGAGGCTTACTGCCCTGCTTGTCAACTGCGTGTCGCCCTGCAAGCAGGCAAAGGTCGGCAGCGGCTCAGCGCGGGTATCGACTGACTGTCCGTGCTGCTCAGCCATGGCTCACCTCGGTAGGTGGGGCTATCTCGCCACGCAAGACGCTCCACTCGATGTCGGGTCTGAGCTCCTCACAGCGGACAGCGCCCGCTGTAAGACGTTCAATAACGGGGCAGTGCTCGGCAGGTACCCTTCGACCTGCCTCCTTCCACTGGCCCACCGCGCTCTTGCTTACTCCAAGTGCTGCAGCAAGAAGGGCTTGTGTGCCCACTATTTCGACCGCTCGATCCACAGGGGGGGTCATCGTCACTCCAGTTTTTCAAGCCAACAAAGCCAGAAGTCTAGCTATTCTGGATCAAGTTGGAAAGAAAAACTGGAAATTCTCTTCCAGCAAAACTCTACTATCGAATCATGGAACTTAAAGACTGGGTACGGCTGGCCCGCAAGCACAAGGGATGGACGCTCGCACAAATGGCGGAGGCCATGGGCCGGTCCAAATCGAACATCGGGCTCTGGGAGCAGGGCAAGCACTCTCCAGGCTATGACCAAGTCGTGCAGATCGCGGCCGAAACTGGATTCCCCCTACCCCACCAGGTCGAACTCGACGAAAAGGGGAGGCCTGTGGCGATCCCTCGCGTCGGTGAGGGCTTCCTTGGTAGTGTGAGCGTTCACGGAGAGGCGACCATCAACGGCTCCGTGTTTGCTTGGGACATGAAAGGGTTAAGCGGATCGCTACGGGGACTGAACGCACCGGGAGCCTTTGCGATTCGCATCAAGGGGGAAGGCGGGAGTCCGGTCGTGAAGCATCATCAGTTCCTGGTGATAGTAGAAGAGGGTCGTCCCGGTTTCGGAGAGCTTTGCTTAGTGGACTCAGAATCGCAACCCACTCAGTTGCTGGAGTTCCTCGCAGAGCAGGGGTCGTCTTGGACCTTCTCCACACTTCAGCATGAACGAGTGACGATCGATAAACAGGACATCCTGAAGGTATGGCCCGTCATCGCCGTTGCATCCCAGTCGCTCTGGTACCCCGACAGCATAGAAATGCTCAAGCTGCAAGAGAAGATTTCCAGTTTTACTTGACTTTGATTTCCAGTTTATCTATACTTCACTCCATGCCTCATCCCGGGGCGTGGAGTGATGATGCCGACCACCGAACTTGCCGCCTTACTTCAGGCAGCCCCTGAGTCCCACAGCCGCCGCTGCGCGCTGGCACTGCATGCCACGGAGTCGCGACGCTGGCCAGCCGCCGTATGCGAGCTCCGCACGGCCTCCGCCGCCGCGGAAGACTGGGCACAGCGTGCCCGCGCGCTGGCCGATTGGTGCGATGCCCAGACCGAGAGCGGCCGGGCCTACTCCGCCGTCCCCGTGCCGATGCCGGCCGACTGTCAGGCAACTGCGTTGCTGCCGGTCGGCGCACCCACGCTCGAATCGCTCGAAGCCGGTCTGATGGCGTTGGCCCACAGCCTGGGCCGCGAACACGCCCTGCGGGTGCGCCGCGCGATGAACGGCGTGCTCTCTGCACAGCAGCGGGACACCGCAGCACCGGCAGGGGCGGCAGCATGATCCCCAACCCGCTGTTCCCCTCCCCCTTCGCTGGAGGCAAAGACCTCTGGGCTGATGTCGATCTCGAAAGCATGCCCCCAGCCACGCGAAAGATGGTCGAGCGCGCACGGCTCGCAGATGCAGTTCATCACGCCGATCAAGCAGCGACCATCGCCGCTTTGGCAGCGCAACTCCTTCGCGCCACGGCCATTGCCAGCGAGTTCCAGCTGAAGCTGGAGCAAAAGGGCGCGTCATGAAGTCCAGCACCCTCCGCGCCCTCTTCCGCCTCACCGCCATGCGACGCCGCGCCGGCGCCAGCGTGCCCGCTTCGCTGGTCTGGGCCGCCGGCGTGCTGTGGCGCGACCACCAGATCACCCGGCGCCGCCGGCACATCGAGCGCCGCGCCGAGGTCGAGCGCGCCGCACGTCACCGCCTGTAGCCGCCGACGTCAATCCACAGGCTGCGGATTGCCCCGGAGTCACCGTCCACAGGAAACTGAACCAATGAATCTTGAAATCACAGGCACCGAGACCGCCGGCCAACTCATCAAGCAACTGGTGGCGCTGCGGCATTTCGCCCGCCGGGTCATCCGAGGCCTGGATGCCAATCACAGGCATCGCACCCACTTCGAGCGCTGTCGAGACAACGCTGCCGACGGGGCCATGAAGGCCAGCGCGATGGCGGAATTGGCAGAAATCGATGAGCGAGAACTGATGCTGAGGTCGGCAGAGGTAGAGATCGGCTTGTACCTACTCCCGCTGTGTGACGCCTTGGATCGCAAAGCAACGCGCGCGCAAATCTTTGACGCGATCAACACGAATCCAGCCGACCGGGATACCGACCTGGTACGCAAGTACGGCGAGAAGAGCCACCGGTTGATCTGCGTACTGGCTCTGGAGAACTCAGCTAGCACACGCAAAGACGAATGGACTGAGCCTCTGTCCCAGCCACTGAAGTGGTGCCACACCATGGCGTTCATGCGCGAGATGACGACCAACGCCAAGTTCGACCGAGCCATCCACGATGAAGCAAACGAGTTTTTCGGTGGCGCTTTCGGCGAGTACCGCGAGCGCCCGCTGATGGAACGATTGGCAGGAAAGGCTGTGTGACGACCGTGAGCACCGACCTGCACCAACTCACCCAGCGCGCCATCAAGCTGCACACCGGCAAGCTGGGCGCCCAGCAGCCCGCAGCCGATCTCAGCGGCGTCTTGGCCGTGACCGCGTGCTGCCCGCCAGCCGCGCACTGAAGCGTCTCAAGCGCTGGCCGAAGGAAGTGGAGTAATGGCAACCATGGTGATTTCCGCCACGGCCGGTCACTACGGAATTTTCGTAGTGACGTCAGGCTGTCCGGGTTCATCCACCGCTGGTGGTTGGGTCGGTCACTACAAAAGTGCTGTAGTGGGGTCAGGGCTTGGGCTTGCGCGCTTTCGCGTCGGCTTCGTGCTTTGGAACGGACCCTGGTCCGTAGTTCGCAAGCGCTTCAAGTTTGAATTGCTGAATGGACTGCTCGCACAACGCGATTTCGTGTCTGAGGATTTCGAGACGCGCCGTCGTCGAACGGAGATCGTGCATCGGGGTGTCAGTCCGGGCAGACAGGTACATCCTGAGTTCAAGGATGGCTTTCTCGTTACGGAGCTTGTGGAGTTGCGCTATCGAACTCTGCAGGTCGTGGCGAAGAGCACTGCCTTCCGGCAACACCTCGAGCGCCGCCGATTCAGTGTCGTCAGGAACGGATGCCTGCAAGCGCCCAATGATCTCGGCGTTCAAGCTCTTCGACGTTCGCTCTGCGGCAGTGGTCAGCACCTGATGCAGATCCTTCGGAATGCGCAGCGTGATGCGGGTGTAGCGGTCTTCATCGTCCATGGCGCGGATTCTCCACCAAAACAGTGTCATAGCCTATTGACACAGAAACAGTGTCATGCGCAAAATTCAACACGACACAAAAACAGTGTCACAGGAAAATCATGAACCAACCATCTCAGCATGAGCGGATCACCCTCCGGATCCCCCGATCTGTGTATGCCAAGGCCAAAGCCGGCGCCGAGGCGGAGCACATCAGCCTGAACAGCTTCATCGTGCGAGCAACCGCCCGCGCAACTGAGAAGAGGCCACGAAAAATCGAACCCTCAACGCTAGCCACTGCGCCGCAGTAGCTCAGAAATGGCGAAGCCCCGAAGCAGGTGAGAGCGCTTCAGGGCTTCTAGATCCGAAACCGTCCAAGGAAACGAACCATGACCGCGATTATCTCGCGCTCCCAGGAGAGCGCAACCCAAGCCACGCCCGCAGCACGGGAACGCACGCAAGATCGGCGACCGGCGGCTGTCCTGCCGATCAATGCTTATCCTGGAGTCGGCACCCAGCCGGAAGTTAACTGGCTCCCCTCGGCGCGTGCCGCGCTCGCGGTGATCGCCAGCCTGCTGGCCGACATCGAAGAACCGCCAGAGGGCTGGACCCCCTGCGACACGCCGTGCGAACTCATCACGATCGTGGCGTGCCGTCTGCACAACCTTCCCGACGATGAAGGTAGCGAAGCATGGCAATCGCGGACCGACCTGCTGCATGAGTTGGTGTGGCCGCGGGAGAGCTTGCGCGCTGCCGTCGAACTGGGTGTTTCGCGGGGCTGGTCGCTCACCACGCCAGGAGCCTTCGGCCACCTGATGGCGGCCACCAACAAGCTCGGGGCGCTCTGCGCTGCGCTGGAAGAGCCCAACGATGTTGCCCGCCAACTCCAGTTCGCAGCTATCTGCTCGGGCCAGGATCATGCTACTGCACCGCCGTCTGCAGCCGCCAAGCCATTTAGCGATCCGCCCCGACCACCGATCCGACGCGAGCCGGCGGCGTCTGTGGATGACAGCCAGAGGGTATTCAACGAACTCGCACAGCACGCGTCCACGCTCCGCGACTTCCTGCTCGACGCCCGGCGCGATGTTGAAAGCACCGGCGACAAACGGAAGGCCGCGAACAACTTTCTGATGGCGGAGTACCTGTGCACATTCATGGGATCGGTCTGCGACCAGATGGTGAACTACGGCATCGCTGGTGGCCCGGCCGAGTGGGCGATCAACCGCAGCATCCAGACCGAAGGGGGTGCAGCATGAGCGCCGCAGGCACCACCACCCGCCGCGGCGCGAAGGCTGGTCGTCCCGCGGTGCCGACTCAGGCCGCTCCCGCCCCGACAACACGGCAACAGGCCCGCGTGTGGCTCGCAGATTTGGCGACGGCGCTCAATGGTGCAGCGCGTGCCGACTGCCCCCACCTGTACTCGGGAGAAAGTGACCGACTCCTGCGCATGGCATATGAGCTCTCCGAACGCCTCGCCAACAGTTCCGACGCGGAGCTGGATGGTCCGGCGGGAAACGAACCCTTCACCGTTGCAGCTCTGGTGAAGGCCGCACTGCAGGTGCCGGGGGATTGCCATACCCCCGAGCGCCTTGCCTTCATTGAACAAGCTCGCGCGCCGCTGATTGGGCTGACCGAAGATGCCACTGTGCTCGACGGCTGGGAAACCTACCCGCGCACACCAGCTACCGCGGCGCCGCCATCGCCTGCACCAGTTCCAGCGCCGGCACGTCCACGGGACTTCCTGGGTGACGTTCAGGCAAAGGTCGGAGAAGCCTTGGCGGTGCTGCAGTCGCTCGCCGAAGACTCCGGAGACGAGCCGACCTGGGGGTTAGTCCGGCTTGCAGAATGGGCGGCCGTTGGAGTGCAGGCCCGCGCGGACGAAGAGCAAGTTTCAGTAACGACCTTCTGCCGCTGCGCTGCGGATATCGCGGTCGTCCTGTCCATTCTGTACCTCGTGGCCGAAAACGATGACAGTGTGCTGATCCATGCCGCAGCCTCGCTCCTCGAAATGGCCGCCTCTTACTGCGAATCCGCTCAGGAGGCCGGCCATGCATGAAGCCATCGAACTTGTTCCGGCGCGCACTGCGCCGCACCGCGCACTCCCCGCACGGGCCGTGGAAAAGGTGGTCGACGTGGGCAAACTGGGCCCCATCTTCGGCCTGCATCTGATCCAGGTTCAGGCAACGCTGCTGGCGTCGGAGATCGAAGCCGGGGATTGCATCGAGGTGGACTTCGACCGGCGTGCGGTTGCCTATGACGGCCTGTACCTGGTCGAGATCGACCACGCCGACGGAAGCCGATGGCATTGCGCGCGCCGCTTCCAACGCATCCCCGGCGAGAACGGAATTGAGCTGTGGGGCTGCAACGTCAGCGCTGAACGCTGGGCGCGGGTGCCTCCAGAAATGCTGCCTCGCATCACTATCCACGGCGAAATCCGGGAAGTCTTCAAGCCCATGAGCAAGCAGCGGAGTATCGTATGAACGCACACCAGCCCAAGTCCCGAAGCCTGGTGGCCGCCATGATGGCGGACGAAGCTGCGAAACGTCAGGCCCGTTCTGCTGCCGAAGCTCTGGCCAACGTACCCGAGATCGTTGATGTCGCGGCCTGGTATACGCAGCACACCGCCCTGCTCCACCAGCTCCTGCACCACGCGATCAAGCGAGTGGCCGCTGCCCCCGTGAGCAAGCAAACCCAGCGGGTGATCCAGTCGCTGGGCCGGACGCATGCCGATTTGCAGGCGCACACCGCGAAGATCGCCGGCCCGGCCGTGCCGCGAGTGCTCGCCCGTGATGGGGTGCACACCATCGAATACGACCGCCTCGCCGAAGCGCGGGCGAAGGTCCAGGTGCTGACCGAAGAACTGGAGAGCATGCGCGCGGAGAAGGCATGGCAGCCGCAGTTCAATGTCATGTCGCCGAAGCAGGAGACCCTGGCCCTGCAATTCTGCCTTGAGATCGCAGGCCGGCGGGGCGAGCCTGGGGCGCTGCCCGACCCCGTCCGCCTGCTGGAGATGGCCCAGGCTCTGTACGAGGCCGAGCGGGAGGAGTGCGCACCATGACCGAAGCTATCTCTTTCACCAAAGAAGACACCGTGGCTTTGTGGCACGCCGTGGAGTGGATGGCAGAAGTCGTGCGCGTGACGCGCGACGATGGCTCGAAAGACGAGCAGGCCCGCGCGCAGTACGAAGTCGAGCTAGGCCGCCTCATCGCCGCCAAACGCGCCCTGCGCAAGGCCAACGCGATCCGCAAGAGCCAAGCACAAGCTGCGAAGTTGCGCAATTCAGCAAACTGCAGTTCTGCCGAGGGTTTGCAGGCCGACCGGAAATCTGCCGGCCGAGCGGAAACACGCAGGACAGGCAAGAACCTGCAGGCCGACCAGCAAACAGCAAGAGGTGCAGGAGGATGAAGCCCGACCCGCTCTCCACCGAGCTGCTTCAGCCAAAGGAGTTGGCCGACCTGACGGGCACGGCGAACCTCGACCAGCAAGAGCGCATCCTGACCCAGGACGGCATCCCCTACCGCCGGCGCGGCAATCGCATATTGGTCAGCCGCTACCACGCACGCGAGTGGCTGTCCGGCCGCGTGGTCACGCCGGCCCGCGGCGTGAACCTCGGACTCGTGACATGACCAATACCTACCCTCGGCTTCGATCCCACACCCGCAAGCGTGCCAATGGCAAGGTGGTGGTCTACTACTTCTACGACATGCGACACCAGGGGACGCCAGACATACCCCTGGGCACGGACTACGAGGCTGCGATCCGGCGCTGGAAGGAGATCCACTTCGAGACGGGCCCGTCAATTGCCGGGACGCTGGAAGAGGCATTCGCCGCGTGGGAAATCGAGGTGCTTCCCACCTACGAAAGCAAGGTCACCAAGGCCGGATACACCAAGCACCTCCGCCGGATCCGGCCGGTGTTTGGCCCGTCCACCTGGGATCAGGTCACGCTGCCGATCCTCAAGGCCTACCTCCGCAAGCGAACCGCCAAGACACAGGGCAATCGCGAGATGGCGCTACTGTCGCTCATCTGGAACTGGGCTCGCGTCGAAGGCTACACGGCACTGCCATGGCCTGCGCATGGCATGGAGCGGTCGAAGTGGAAGAACAAAGAGAAGCCGCGCAAGATGAAGGTGCCCGACCACCTGTACGCCGCCATCTACTCTCAAGGCGACCAGGTGCTGCGGGACTGCATGGATCTGGGATCAGCGACGGGCATGCGCCTGACCGATTGCATCACGGTGTTGATGCCTCGCGGAGACGTGCTCCACCTGGAGGCCAGCAAGACGGGCAAGGAGGCAGAGTGGGACCTGAGCTTGTCGCACACCCTCCCAGGCCTGCTACAGCGCAGGCGGGCGACGCCAGCGAATCACCTGATGCTGCTTTCCACCCCGGACGGCAAGCCCGTCAACTTCACCAAGCTGCGCTACCGCTGGGACATTGCCCGCGACCAAGCCGTGGTGGTGGCCGGCCTGGCAAACGATGACGAACTGGTGCGTGCAATCAAGGCGCTCTACTTGCGGGACATGCGCAAGCGCGCTGCTCAGAAATCGGAGAGTCTGGACGCCGCATCGGAGCTGCTGCAGCACGCAGACAAGCGCATCACGGAGCGCCATTACGGCGGCGTCAGAAAGCTCAAACCTGTAGGCTGATCGCGTTCCGCATGGGCCCTTTCTCAGAGGGACCGAAAACACACCGATTTGCGGAACGGATCGCCCGCAAACCCGCGCCAATCCTCATTTTCTCTCAGGACTCAAAATCCCCCGCCGCAAGGCGTGCCGGTTCGATTCCGGCCCCGGGCACCAGCGCTGCAGCCACTGCGGTGCTTCATAGACCTCCGGCTTCCTCGCCAGCCACGGGCGCAGACCGATCCGGCAGCGGTCTTCCCTTCCAAACACCTTTTTTTCTCGCACGCAGCCTGCTGCCTTCCGCCGACCCCGAAGGCTCACTGGCCACGCACGTTCGCGTGTGCTGGAAAAGCGTGTTCAGTTTCAGCAATTCACCGCGACCATTTGCGGTCGGGCTTGGGCTCGACGGTGATGTCCACGTGCTTCTGGACTTCCGGGCGGCCGGTGCGCGGGTTGGTGTCCACGACGTCTTCCAGGGAGATCTTGCTGACCTCGCTCTGCGTCTCCGTCTCCAACTGCTCCAGGACCTCGCCCACGCGCTTTTCGGCGGCGTCCACCTGTTTCTGCGATGGGGCGGCGGGGGTTCTGCTCAGCATGATCTACGGGTCCTTTTGTTCGAATGGTCACCCCGTCGCACGCTGGAGGCCTGCAACCGGGTCTCAGGCGATGCATTCAATACGGCGGGGCGTCGGCCGGCTCCGGCGCGGGCGCGGGCACATCGGGTTCGACCGGCTGGTCGCTCTTGTCTGCAGGGTTGCGGTGGATGCGAGGCATGGCGAAGGCTCAGGGTCCGGGCGGGTGCCCGCTCAGAGGCCGCTCATCATCGAGGCGGCGAAGTAGGCGATTCCGAGGCTGGAAAACAGCACGAAGCCCGCGACGACAGTCAGTGTTTCTTTCATGTTCATCCCTCAATCGGAAAGGACCATCGGAAGCAGGCAATGAAGGAATCGGCCAGTGCCCAGGACAGCAAAAAGGATCGGGAGGTATCGGGGCGGAAGCCGCTCGGCCCGGCGCGGAACATCGGAGAACATGCCGTCGGCTTGAAAGGAGCCACTCCGACGCCGGAGTGTCTGCAGCCGCTGCGGGATGTTCACCGGGGTCCGCAGGCTCTGCTGCTCCCTGGGGTGGCCTGGATCGAGGAGGGGAACAATTCCCGTCTCTTGCGAGGCACAGCGGGCAGTTTAGAAAAGAGGAAGATTCCGCGGTGTAGGACGATGGCGGTAACGCTGTCGGACGGCGCTGGGTGGGCCGCGGTCGAGTTGCCTGCCCCCCCTGCACGCCGCGCCACCGCCCCTGGCGGCGTGGCGGGCAGAGAGAACCGCGTCAGGCGTCCTGGCGGCGGATCACCGCGCGCCCGCTGTCGGTGATGGCCAGGTCGCCCGAGGCGTTCTTGGCGACGTAGCCGCGTTCATAGAGCCTGCCCGAGAGGTGGTGGCGCAGCGCCTCGGGCACGCTGATGGCGCGGCCGATCTCCAGTTGCTTGAGGGTTTCGAGTTCATCAACCGTCGGGTCGAAGTAAGGGGCGTGGTACGTGCCGCTCGCGTTGTTGTTCATGGTGCCGGTACTCCTTGTGACGATAGGCAGAAAGAAGGCGCAAACGCCTGCTGCGAAGGCGCACTGGGCGGCCCTGGCTCTACAGCAGGTGGCTAAAGCCTAGCCCGCGCACCCGGCAGGCGCAACCGGACAGGGCGCTGAGCGGCTCAAGTCGCGGCCATGTCCTGCAACCACGCCGCGAAGGCCGCCACGACGGGCGGCTGCGGCTGGGCCGGCGTAACCAGGTAATAGCCCCGGCCGCCCCGCGGTGGCCGGTCGCAGGCCGGCACCAGTTCACCGCGCTGGCGCTCGGGCTCGATGAGCATCAGGGGCACCAGCGCCACGCCCAGGCCGTGGGCGGCCGCCACGGCCGACATCGAGAACAGTTCGTAGCGCGGCCCGTCCAGCGCATGCTGGGGCGCATGCACGCCCATGGCCTCGAACCATTGGCGCCAGGCCAGCGGCCGCGTCGTCTGCTGCAGCAGGGGCAGCGCCGCCAATGCGTCGGGGGCCAGGGGCCGCCCGCCCGGCAGCAGCGCGGGGCTGCAGACGGGCACCACGTCCTCCTGCAGCAGCCACTGAGACTGCGTACCCGGCCAGTTGCCCACCTGCTCGGGCGTGCCCGCATAGAGCGCCGCGTCGAAGCCCTCGTCCGCGAACAGGAAGGGGCGCACGCGCGTCTCGATGTGCACGACGATGTCGGGGTGCCTTTCTGCCAGCCGCGGCAGGCGCGGGATCAGCCAGCGCGTGGCGAAGGTGGGCACGGCCGCGAGGTGGATGGAGCCGCCCTGCCCCTGGTGGGCCATGACGTCGAGCGTGTCGCGCTCCAGGCCCTCCAGCCAGCGGCCGACCTGCCGCGCATAGTGCGTGCCGGCCGGCGTCAGGGCCACGCCATGCCGCGTGCGGCGGAACAGCGCCACGCCCAGGAACTCCTCCAGCGCCATGATCTGCCGGGACACCGCGCTCTGCGTGAGGAACAGTTCCTGGGCGGCGCGGGTGTAGCTTTCGTGGCGGGCGGCGGCTTCGAAGCAGGCCAGGGCCTGGGTGGACGGCAGGGTGCGGCGCATGGTGCCATCCTACCCAGATATTCCATGGATTCATTTCTGGATGACACATCCTCGCTTGCCACCCATAGCAAGGGCGGCATAGCATGCATGCCATCACTGCATGAAATGCAGTTACGGCAAAACACCTTCACCGCGACTTTCAGGAGACTGACCATGGCCCGCCCTGCCGCCTTCCACTGGGACGACCCGTTCCTGCTCGACCAGCAACTGTCCGACGACGAACGCATGGTGCGCGACGCCGCCGCGGCCTACTGCCAGGACCGGCTGGCGCCCCGCGTGCTGGAGCAGTTCCGCCACGAGAAGACCGACCTGTCCATCTTCCGCGAGATGGGCGAGCTGGGCCTGCTGGGCCCCACCATCCCAGAGCAGTACGGCGGCCCGGGCCTCAACTACGTGGCCTACGGCCTCATCGCGCGCGAGATCGAGCGCGTGGATTCCGGCTACCGCTCCATGGCCAGCGTGCAAAGCTCGCTGGTGATGGTGCCGATCTTCGAATTCGGCACCGAGGCCCAGAAGCAGAAGTACCTGCCCAAGCTGGCCAGCGGCGAGTGGATCGGCTGCTTCGGCCTGACCGAGCCCGACCACGGCTCCGACCCCGGCAGCATGGCGACGCGCGCCCACAAGACCGCCGGCGGCTACCGGCTCAAGGGCAGCAAGATGTGGATCACCAACAGCCCCGTGGCCGACGTGTTCGTCGTCTGGGCCAAGGAAGTGACCGAGGCGGGCGCCGTGGGCCCCATCCGCGGCTTCGTGCTGGAGAAGGGCATGCAGGGCCTGACGGCGCCGGCCATCCACGGCAAGGTCGGCCTGCGCGCTTCCATCACGGGCGAGATCGTGATGGACGACGTCTTCGTGCCCGAGGAAAACGCGTTCCCCGAAGTGCAGGGCCTCAAGGGTCCCTTCACCTGCCTCAACAGCGCGCGCTACGGCATCGCCTGGGGCGCCCTGGGCGCGGCCGAGTTCTGCTGGCACACGGCGCGCCAGTACACGCTGGACCGCAAGCAGTTCGGCCGCCCGCTGGCCGCGAACCAGCTCATCCAGAAGAAGCTCGCCGACATGCAGACCGAGATCGCCATCGGCCTGCAGGCCTGCCTGCGCCTGGGGCGCATGAAGGACGAGGGCACGGCCGCCGTGGAAGCCACGTCGATCATCAAGCGCAACAGCTGCGGCAAGGCGCTGGACATCGCCCGCCTGGCGCGGGACATGATGGGCGGCAACGGCATCAGCGACGAATTCGGGGTGGCGCGGCACCTCGTGAACCTCGAGGTGGTCAACACCTACGAAGGCACGCACGACGTGCACGCGCTGATCCTGGGCCGCGCCCAGACGGGCATCGCCGCCTTCGCCAACTGAAGATGCGGCGTCAGGGAGAGGCGGTTTTCCGCCCCTCCCGCCCTCCGTGGATGTTTCACGGGTCTTTTTCGCCCCATGCCGCCGATTCCATTGGCTAGTCAGCTATTCATTTGATAGCAATCGACCCCATGCACGCCTCCCCTCCCCCTTCCCCCCCCCCCGGCGGCGCCCTCGCGGGCATCCGGGTGCTCGATCTCTCGCGCGTGCTGGCCGGCCCCTGGTGCACGCAGGTGCTGGCCGACCTGGGCGCGGACGTGGTCAAGGTCGAGCGGCCCGGCGCGGGCGACGACACGCGCCACTGGGGCCCGCCCTTCCTGAAGGACGCCGAGGGCCGGGACACCGGCCAGGCGGCGTACTTCACGGCCTGCAACCGCAACAAGCGCTCCGTCACCATCGACATGGCCCACCCGGAGGGCCAGGCGCTGATCCGGGCACTGGCTGCACAGGCCGACGTGGTGGTGGAGAACTTCAAGGTGGGCGGGCTGCGGCAGTACGGCCTGGACCACGAGAGCCTGCGCGCGCTGCACCCGCGGCTCATCTACTGCTCGGTGACGGGTTTCGGGCAGGACGGCCCCTACGCCCCCCGCGCGGGCTACGACCTCATGGTGCAGGCAATGACCGGGCTCATGGACATCACCGGCCGCGCCGACGGCGAGCCCGGCGGCGGCCCGCTGCGGGTGGGCGTGGCGGTGATCGACCTCTTCACCGGCCTCTACGCCAGCAACGCCATCCTGGCCGCGCTGCATGTGCGCGAGCGGACCGGGGCAGGCCAGCACATCGACATGGCGCTGCTGGACGTGGGCATGGCCGTGCTGGCCAACCAGGCAGCCGGCTTCCTTGCCACGGGCGCCGCGCCGCAGCGCCAGGGCAACAGCCACCCGAGCCTCGTGCCCTACCAGGACTTCCCCACGGCCGACGGCGCCATGCTGCTGGCCATCGGCAACGACGGCCAGTTCGCCCGCTTCTGCGCAGCGGCCGGCCACCCCGAATGGGCCCAGGATGCGCGCTTTACCACCAACACGCTGCGCGTGCAGCACCGCGCCGCCCTGGTGCCGCTGATGGAGGCCGCCACCCGCACGCGCACCACCGCGGACTGGGTCACGCTGCTGGAAGACAAGGCCGTTCCCTGCGGCCCCATCAACACGGTCGCCCAGGCCTTCGACGACCCGCAGGTGCGCGCGCGCGGGCTGGCCGTCGAGCTGCCCCGCTGGCCCGGCGGCCAGCCCGGCCCCGACGGCATCGCCACCGTGCGCGGCGTGGCCAGCCCCCTGCGCCTCTCGGCCACGCCCCCCGTGCTGCGGAATGCCCCACCGGCGCTGGGGCAGCACACCGGCGAAGTGCTCGCGGAACTGGGCGTGGGCGCGGACGGCCTGGCGCGCCTGCGGGCGGCAGGCGTGGTGTAGGGCCCCCTGCCCGGGTGGCCTGTGCACCGCGCCGGGCGGGCGCAGTCAGGGCGCGATCCGACACCCGCTCCCTCCGCAGGTCAACCAAAATGGGGGCCGACGCGTCACACCACCGTCATCCTGCCCGTTCACCGCCATGCGCCGCGGGCACCCCATTCACAGCGGCCCGCCGGCCTTACGCCGGTGCCGCCCCAGCAGCGAGACCCGATCCGCATGCCTCCACTCCTCCTGAAATTCATGGCCGCCGCCACCCTCGGGGCCATGGCGGCAGGCTGCGCCACGGTGCCGGGCGATCCGTATTACGACTACGGCTCGGGCTACCCGTCGGGCCCGGTCTATTCCAGCCCGTCCTACCCCTCCGGGCCGGTGTATCCGAGCCCGGCGTATCCGTCGGGCGGCTCGGTCACCGTGTACGAACAGCCGACCTATGTCGTTCCGCGGCCCGCCTACCCGGTCGTCGTGCCCCCGCCGCCCGCCTACGGCTACCGGCCCGATCCTCGCGACGACTGGCGCCAGCGCCGCGAGCGCGAAGACCGCGACCGCGCCTGGCGCGAACGGCGCGACCGCGAAGCCTGGGAAGCGGGCCGCCGCCAGGAGCGGGAGCGTGAACGCGAAAGGGACCGCGACAGAGACCGCGATCGCGCGGTCCGGGAGCAGCAGGACCGCGACCGGGCCATCCGCGACCAGCGCGACCGCGCCAACCAGGACCGCATCCGCCGCGAGATCGAAGCGCAGAACCGGGATGCGCAGAACCGCAACCCGCGCCAGGAAGCGCCGAACCGCGGCTTCCCCAACCCGCTGTTCCAGAATCAGAATCCGAACCGCCAGTGACGGCGCGAAGGAGCCCCTTGATGCCCTCCCCCCTCTCCCCGGTATCCCACGGCCCGTCCCGGGCCGCCGCCGCGCTGTGCCGGGGCGGCCTGGCCGCGGCGCTGTGGCTTGGCTGCATGGCGGGCCATGCCCAGGTGCTGCGCTGCACCGACCCCGCCACCGGCAAGACCACCTACACCGACGGCAGTTGCGACCGGGGCACGGCGGCGCGCGAGGTCGAACCGCGCAAGACGGCCGATGAGATCGCGCAAGAACGCGAGCAGGCACGCGCCGCGCTCGAACTCAAGCAGCAGCGGCTGCGGGCCGAAGCGCTGTCGGAGGAGCAGCAGGCCCGGCGCGAGGCGCAGGAGTCGCGCGCCCGGGCGGGCCGCGAGGTGTCCACCGACCCGGCGCGCTCGGCCGAATGCGCACGCTCGCGCCGGCAACTCGACCGCGTGGCGGCCGAGCCCGGCCAGGGCAGCTACGAGGCGCAGGCCCGCCTCTCGGCCGCGCAGCAACAGGTGGAACTCGACTGCCTGGGCTCCGCGGGCTACGCACAGGCGCAGGGCGCGCGCGGCGGCAACGGCAGCACCTACGGCACGCAGGAGGTCTACACGCCGCCGCTGGTCGTGGTGCCGCAACGGCCCGTGGTCGTGCAGCCGGCCGTGCCGGTCGCCAAGCCGCCCGGCACGCAATGCAACGTCTTCCGCTGCTACGACCGCAACGGCAACGTCTATCCGAGGTGATGGCCCCCCTGAGTCGCCTTCGGCGCCTTCCCCCGGGGGGACGACGCCTGCGGCCCGGCGGAGCCGGTTCCTCGGCGTCTGCTGGCGTGGCCTGCTCCGCGGCCATCGGAAGGGTGAGGCACCGCTCCATCCGATGCAGGTCGATCGGATCGGGCATTTGGCCGGTCTCTCAAGCCTGCCGCCGGCTTTCATGCCCTGCCCGCTACACGCTGGCGCTTCGCAGTCCTTCGGCCACGGTGGGGTAGCGCAGCCGCACGCGCAACTCCTTCGCCAGGCGCGTGGCATCGAGCCGGCGGGATTCGCCCATGAAACTCAGCAGCATCGGCGACAGTTCTTCCCGCGCCTGCGCACGTGCGATGCGGCGCGGGCGCGGCAGGCCGTAGAGGTCGGCGGCCAGATCGAAGTAGTCGCCCATCTTCAGTTCGCTGGCATCGCTCACGTGGTAGATGCGCTGCGCCTGGCCGCGCCACAGCGCTGCGACGCACGCGCGGGCGAGGTCGTCGGCATGGATGTGGTTGGTGTAGACGTCGTCCTCGGCCACCAGCACGGGCGTGCCGCGGTGCAGGCGCGCCTCCGGGGTGCCGCCTTCGCGGTCCGGCGCGTAGATGCCCGGAATGCGCAGCACGCTGACGCGCACCCCTGTGCGGCCGAGGTGGCGCACGGCGCGCTCCGCATGCACGCGCCGCCGCGCGCGCGCCGTGGCGGGGGCCACGGGGCGGCTCTCGGCCACGCGCGCTCCGCCGCAGTCGCCGTAGACACCGCTGGTGGACCCGTACACCAGCGCGCCCGGCAGGCTGCGCCGGCGCAGCGCCCGCACCAGCGCGGCCGTGCGCGGATCGGTCGGGGCGCCCGCCGGTCCGCGCTCGCCCGGAGGGGGCGCCAGGTGCAGCACGCGCGTGGCCAGGCCTGAGAGGCGGCGCAGCGTGCGCTCGTCGTCCAGGTTGCCCACGAGCGGCGCGGCTCCCTGGGCCCGCAGCCCCGGCACGCGCTGCGGCGACGAGGTCAGCGCCAGCACGCGCGGACGCGGCGCGCCCTGCCCGGCGCCGAGGGCGCGCAGCGCGCGCTGCCCAACGTCGCCGCAGCCGACGATCAGCACACGTTCGCGGCGGAAACGCGCCGGCAGCGCGCCAAGGGGTGTGAGGTTTGAAGGCAAAATCCGGAGTCCGTCGACGATGAGACACACAAGGATAACGACCCCATGACCACCGCAGAGACGGCCCCATCCCTCCACCAGATCACCGTGCAGCCCAGCGGCCGCGCCTACGCCGCACAGGCCGGCGAAACCCTGCTGGCCGCCGCGATCCGCAGCGGCGTGGGCCTGCCCTACGGCTGCAAGGACGGCGCCTGCGGCTCGTGCAAATGCAGGAAGCTGAGCGGCTCCGTGGTGCACGGCGAGCACCAGGCCAAGGCCCTGAGCGCCGAGGAGGCCGACGCGGGCTTCGTGCTCACCTGCTGCGCGCAGCCGCTCACCGACGTGGTGCTGGAATCGCGCCAGGTCACCGACGAAAGCGCCTACCCCATCAAGAAAATGCCGGTGCGCGTCTCCACGCTCACGCGCGCATCGCACGACGTGATGGTGGTGCGGCTGCAGCTGCCGGCGGCCGACACCTTCCGCTACCACGCGGGCCAGTACATCGAATTCATCCTGAAGGACGGCGCGCGCCGCGCCTATTCGATGGCCAATGCGCCGCACACCCAGGAAGGCGCGCCGGGCATCGAGCTGCACATCCGCCACATGGCGGGCGGTCGCTTCACCGACCACGTCTTCGGGGCCATGAAGGAAAAGGAAATCCTGCGCGTGGAAGGCCCGTTCGGCAGCTTCTTCCTTCGCGAGGAGAGCCCCAAGCCCATCATCCTGCTGGCCTCGGGCACCGGCTTCGCGCCGGTGAAGGCGCTCATCGAGCACCTGCGGTTCAAGGGCATCGACCGGCCCGCCACGCTCTACTGGGGCGGCCGGCGGCCGGGCGACCTCTACATGGATGCGTGGGTGCGCGAACAACTGGCGGCCCTGCCCCGGCTGACCTATGTGCCCGTGGTATCGCATGCGCTGCCGGAAGACGGCTGGACCGGCCGCACCGGCTTCGTGCACCAGGCGGTCATGGACGACCATGCCGACCTGTCCGGCCACCAGGTCTATGCCTGCGGCGCGCCCATCGTGGTGGAATCGGCACGCACCGCCTACAGCGCCGAACGCGGCCTGCCGCCGGAAGAGTTCTACGCGGACGCGTTCACGTCCGAGGCCGACAAGCACGGAGCCACCGTGGGCTCCTGAAGGGCGGCCCCGAAGCGCTGCGCCGCAGGGCGTGCGCCAGGGTCAATGGGCCATCGCGCGGCAGAGTTCCGCACAGCGGCGGCACCGGGCCGCGCAGGCCTGGCAATGCGCCATGTCGTGGCGGCTGCACTCGTTCGCGCAGCTGTCGCAGAGCCGGGCGCACAGCGCGCAGATCTCGTAGGAATGCGCGCTTTCGCGGGCCATGGCGCCCGCGGCCATCCGGCAGATGGCGGCGCAGTCCATGTCGAGCGCAATGCACTGCACCATGTGGCGCGGCTCGGGCTCGCGCAGGCAAGAAGCCGCGCAGGTGTCGCACGCATCCGCGCAGTCGTTGCATGCGCGGATGCAATCCGCATAGCGTGACGAAACGGTCGCGTCGGGAAAATGCTGCATAAAAGAAATTCCTGGCAAGAAGCTGGCAGGCGGAACGCAGCGCTGCGCGGCCGGCAAAGCCTCCATTCGCACGCGCAACGGCCCCCTCGGCCACCACGGGTTTCTTTTATAGAAATCGCGGCAGAGTGACGCTGTAGGACATCGCAGCGACACACCCGCCATCGGTAGCGGCACATTTTTTTGCACAATGTCGCCATGACGCACCGCAGACACTTCCTACTCTCCGCCGCCGCTGGCGCAGCGGCCCTGGCCTCCCCCCTCGCGCAGGCGCAGGACACCCCCATCCGCCTCATCGTGCCGTATGCACCGGGCGGTCCGCTGGACGTGACCTCGCGGGCCCTGGCCGAACGGGTGCGCGACGCGCTCGGCACCGTGATCATCGACAACAAGGCCGGCGCGGGCGGCAACATCGGCGCGGATGCGATCGCCAAGTCCGCGCCCGACGGCCTCACCATCGGCCTGGCCGCCACGGCCACCCACGCGGTCAATCCGTGGCTCTACAGCCGCATGCCGTACGACGCGGCCAAGGATTTCGCGGGCATCACGCAGATGGTGCGCGTGCCCAACGTGCTGGTGATCAACGCCGCCAAGGCCGAACAGCTCAAGATCCACACGGTGGCCGACCTCATCGCCTACGCCAAGGCCAACCCGGCCAAGCTGAACTACGGCAGCGGCGGCAACGGCAGCGCGGGCCATCTGGCGGGCGAGATGTTCAAGCAGCGCGCGGGCATCTTCGCGCTGCACATTCCCTACCGCGGCGCGAGCCCCGCGCAACTGGCGCTGCTGGCCGGCGAGGTGGACTTCAACATCGACAACCTGGCGGCCGCCGCGCCGAACATCCGCGCGGGCAAGGTGAAGGCGCTGGCCGTCACCTCGCTGCAGGCCACGCCGATGCTGCCCGGCGTGCCTCCGCTGTCGGACACGTTCAAGGGCTTCTCGATCGATACGTGGTGGGGCCTGGTGGCGCCGGCCGGCACGCCCAAGCCGGTGATCGCCAAACTCAACAAGGCCTTCGTCGCCGCGTTGAACGCGCCGGAGACCAAGACCCGTTTCGCCACGCTGATGGCCGAGCCCGTGCCCACCACGCCCGAGCAGTTCGATGCCTTCATGGCCTCTGAACGCGCCAAGTACCAGCAACTGGTGAAGGCCTCCGGCGCCAAGGTGGACTGACGCCGCGCGGCGCGCCGCGGCAAGCGGCGCGCGCACGCCGGGCCCGGCCTGTGGCGCGCTGGCCGGTCAGCCCTCCGTGGACCAGCCCGGGCCTGCGACGGCCTGCACGCGCTGGTCGGCCACGCGCTGCAGATCGGCACCGTCCACGCGCCCCGGCGCCACTTCGGCCAGGGGATGCAGTACGAAGGCACGCACGCGCACGCGCGGATGCGGCACCTGCAGGCGGGGTGAATCGATCGTTCCGTCGCCGTAGAACAGCAGGTCCAGGTCCAGCGTGCGCGGCGCATTGCGATACGGGCGCTCGCGGCCTGCCGCCCGCTCCATGCCCTGCAGCGCATCCAGCAGGGCCGGGGCCGCCAGCCCCGTGCACAGCAGCGCCACGGCGTTCAGGAAATCCGGCCCCTGCGCATCCACCGGGGCGCTGGCATACAGCGAGGACACGGCCTCCACGCGCGTGTGCGGCAGCGCGCCCAGGGCCGCGATGGCGGCACGCAGGGTGCCGCGCGCATCGCCCAGGTTCGCGCCCAGCCCGATGCAGGCACGCACCGGCGCGCGGCCGGCCACCGCAGCGCTCACCTCAGGCGTCCGGCGCGGCGGACGACCCGCCTTCGCCACCGCCCGTGGGCTTGCGGCGGCGGCGGCGGCGCTTCTTGGGCGCAGCGGCGTCCGCCTCGGGGCCGTCGGACGCACCGTCGGGCGCGCCATCGCCAGCCGGGGCCTCGCCCTCGGCCGGCGCGGCCGGCTTGGGCACGCGGCGCACCACGGGCTGGTTCTTGCGCTGGCGCTGCTTCTGCTCTTCGCGCACCTGGTCGATCATGTCTTCGCGGCGCGCCTCGTCGGCGAGCTGGAACTCCTGCCACCAGTCGGCCAGGGCTTCGTCCACTTCGCCCACGTCGGCGCGCAGCCGCAGGAAGTCGAAGCCCGCGCGGAAGCGCAGGTGCGTGACCATGCTGAACGGCGTGGTGCCCACGCGCTTCTCGAAGCGCGGCTGCATGACCCAGATCTCGCGCATGTCGGCGGCCAGCTTGCCGCGGCCCGACACGTCGCCGATGCGCTGGTCGAACACATCGTCGATCGCGCCCTGCAGGGCGGGGAACGGGTGCTCGCGCTGCGCGAGGCGGCGGTCCCACTGGGTCTTCACGTCCTGCCAGAGCACGCAGGCGAGCAGGAAGCTGGGCGCCACGGGCTTGCCCTCGCCCACGCGGCGGTCGGTGTCGGCCAGCGACGCGCTCACGAACGAGGTGCCCGAGCGCTCCACCACCACGTCCAGCAGCGGGTAGATGCCCGAGGCCAGGCCGAGCTTCTTGAGCTGCTCGATGGTCGCGATCGCATGCCCGGTCTGCAGCAGCTTGAGCATCTCGTCGAACATGCGGCTCTGCGGCACGTCGGCCAGCAGTGTCTGCGACTGCACGAGCGGCGCGGCGGTCTTGGGCTCGATCGTGAAGCCGAGCCCCGCGAGCTTGGCCGCGAAGCGCACGGCGCGGATGATGCGCACCGGGTCCTCGCGGTAGCGCGTGGCCGGGTCGCCGATCATGCGGATCACCTTCTTGCGGGCGTCCTGGATGCCCTTGTGGTAGTCCACCACCACCTGCGTGCCGGGGTCGTAGTACATGGCATTGATGGTGAAGTCGCGGCGCGTGGCGTCCTCGTCCTGCGGGCCCCACACGTTGTCGCGCAGCACGCGGCCGCTCGCGTCCACGGCATGCTGCATGCCCGCCAGCGCGGCCTTGGAGGTCTTCTCGTTGCCGCTCACCTGCTCGGCGGCGGTGTTGTCGAGGTAGGCGCGGAAGGTGGAGACCTCGATCACTTCGTGCTCGCGGCCGCGGCCGTGCACCACGTGGACGATGCGGAAGCGCTTGCCGATGATGAAGGCGCGGCGGAACAGGCCCTTGACCTGCTCGGGCGTGGCGTTGGTGGCCACGTCGAAATCCTTGGGCTTCAGGCCCAGCAGCAGGTCGCGCACGGCGCCGCCGACGATGTAGGCCTCGTAGCCCGCCTGTTGCAGGGTGCGCACGACCTCGGCGGCGCGGCGGTCCACGAGTTCGGGGTCGATGCCGTGCACGGAGGCCGGCACATCCTCGCGCTTGCCGAAGCGGTGCTTTCCACGGCCCGTGCCCGGCGCGGTCTTGCCGAGCAGTTTGTCGATGAACTTCTTGATCATGGTGTTGGCGTAGGAAACAGGTCCAGGATGCGCCAGCCGCGCTGCTGCGCGAGCGCGCGCAGGCGGGTGTCTGGGTTGGTGGCGACAGGATGGTCGACCTTCTCGAGCAGGGGCACGTCGTTCATGGAATCGCTGTAGAAAGTGCTCTCCACATCGCTCCAGGTCCAGCCCCGCGCGGCCAGCCATTGTTCCATGCGCCGGACCTTGCCCTCGCGCATGGAGGGCACGCCCCGCACGCCGCCCGTGATCCAGCCCTGGTCGTCGCGCTCCAGTTCCACGGCCAGCAGCTGCTCCACGCCCAGCGCCTGCGCGATGGGGCGCGTGACGAATTCGTTGGTGGCCGTGACGATGACGACCTCATCGCCCGCATCGCGGTGGCCGCGCAGCAGCTCGACCGCCTCGGTGCGGATGGCCGGATGGATCACGTCGCGCATGAACTGCGCATGCGCGGCGGCGGAAGCCTCGGGGCCGGCGCGGCGCACCGCGTCCACGGCGAACCGCACGTAGTCGTGCACATCCAGGGTGCCGGCCACGTAGTGGTCGTAGAACTCCTGGTTGCGGCGCCCGAACTCGGCGCGGTCGGTCCAGCCGATGCGGATGGTGAACTCGCCCCATTCGAAATCGGAGTCGAGCGGAAGCAGCGTGTGGTCGAGGTCGAACAGCGCAAGCCGGGGACGGGAGGCCGGGGTATCGGAGGTCATGCAGGGGCGATCGGTGCAGTGCAGTGCGGTGTGGGAGGGGTGGCGGGGGCGGCGGCATCGTGCGGGCGCGCGCCGCTACTCGGACTCCAGCATGGTCTTGAGCAGGGGAATGGTGATGGCGCGCTGCGTCTGCAGCGCGAAGCTGTCGAGCTGGTCGAGCAGCTGCATGAGGCTGCCCAGGTCGCGCGAGAAGCGGCCGAGCATGTAGTTCATCACGTCGTCGCCGAGAGCGATGCCCCGCGCGCCGGCCTCCTGGCGCAGTACCGCGCGGCGTTCGGTCTCGTCCAGCAGGTGCAACTGGAAGATGTGGCCCCAGCCCAGGCGCGTGCGCAGGTCGTCGCGCAGCGGCAGGTCGGCGGGGGGCAGGTCTCCCGCGGCCAGCACCCAGCGCGGCGCGCCGACGGCCGGGCTGATGGCATTGACGAACCAGTTGAACGCCGCCGCCTGCTGCGCCGTGGAATAGAGATGCACTTCATCGAGCAGCACGGCCGTCCAGCGCTCGTCGAAGGCGGTGGGCAGCATCACCGAGGCATCGAGCCAGCCCACGGTGCAGCCCTGCTCGCGCAGCGCTTCGCGCACGGCTTCGAGCAGGTGCGTCTTGCCGCTGCCCGATTCGCCCCAGAGGTAGGTGGGCACCGGCGAGCGCGCGGCCGGCGCACCGGAGGCCGCATCGGCATCGCCCACGGCGATGCGCAGGTGCTGCAGCGCCTCGGTGTTGGGCCCGGGGAAGAAGCGCGCGAGCGTGGGCCCGGTGGCCAGGCCGATGTCGAGCGCCAGTTGCTTCACGCGCTGCCTCCCGGCGCGCCCGGACCGGCAGGCGCGGCGGGCTGCGGTTCGGCATGGCGGAGCGGTGGGGGAAGCGGCAGCATGGAAGCGGGCAAGGGAGACAAAGACAGCGGAGACGACAGCAGGAAACGGAAACGGAAAGGAAATGCGAACGGGAAGACGAGCCCACCGGAGGCGGCACGCCCGGCAGGGCATCCGGCCGGGCCCGGCACGGGAGCCGCGCCGCGCGGCACGTGCGGCCCCGGGGCAGCGCCAGGGTCCGCCGGAGGGCAGCCCCTGTGCAGCCGGCGATTTTAGTCTGCTGCGGCGGCCCGGCGGACGGCGGCCCCGGCGGGGCGGCTGCGGCCGCCGGAAGGGGGCATTGGCCAGCCGGCCGGGCGCGGCCTTTAGAATCCGCGCGTTCCGGCCCGCCACGCGGGTCCCGCACCACACCCATCCAGCCCATGAGTTCCTCCGCCTCCTCCACCCCCATTTCCTACAAAGACGCCGGTGTCGACATCGATGCGGGCGACGCGCTGGTCGAGCGCATCAAGCCGCTGGCCAAGAAGACCATGCGCGAAGGCGTGCTGGCCGGCATCGGCGGTTTCGGCGCGCTCTTCGAGGTGCCCAAGCGCTACAAGGAACCGGTGCTCGTGTCGGGCACGGACGGCGTGGGCACCAAGCTGAAGCTGGCCTTCGAGTGGAACATGCACGACACGGTCGGCATCGACCTCGTCGCGATGAGCGTGAACGACGTGCTCGTGCAGGGCGCCGAGCCCCTCTTCTTCCTGGATTACTTCGCGTGCGGCAAGCTCGACGTGGACACGGCCGCGGCCGTGGTGGGCGGCATCGCCCGGGGCTGCGAGCTGTCCGGCTGCGCGCTGATCGGCGGCGAGACCGCCGAGATGCCCGGCATGTACCCGGCCGGCGAATACGACCTGGCCGGCTTCGCCGTGGGCGCGGTCGAGAAGTCGAAGATCCTCACGGGCCGCGAAGTGGCCGTGGGCGACGTGGTGCTGGGCCTGGCCTCGGCCGGCGTGCATTCCAACGGCTTCAGCCTGGTGCGCAAGTGCATCGAGCGCGCCGGCGGCTCCGCGCCCGCCACGCTGGACGGCCAGCCGTTCCGCCAGGCCGTCATGGCCCCCACCCGCCTCTACGTGAAGAGCGTGCTGGCGGCGCTCGCGCAGCACCCGGCCGATGCTGGCGGCATCAAGGCGCTGGCCCACATCACCGGCGGCGGCCTGCTGGAGAACATCCCGCGCGTGCTGCCCGAGGGCCTGGCCGCCCACCTGAAGGCCGGCAGCTGGCCGCAGACCGAACTCTTCGCGTGGCTGCAGAAGACGGCCGGCATCGACGACATCGAGATGAACCGCACCTTCAACAACGGCATCGGCATGGTGGTGGTGGTCTCCGCCGCCCAGGCGGATGCCGTGGCCGCCACGCTGCGCGCCCAGGGCGAAACCGTGCACACCCTGGGGGCCATCGCCGAGCGCGGCCAGGGCGCCGCCGTCGTGGTGGCCTGACCCGCCCGCCGCAGGCCGCACCCGCCCATGCCGCCCCTGGAGCCCCCGCCGCCCGTGCAACCGCCGTCGGCTCCGGCCGCCGCCATCGCCCCACCCGGGCCGGCGCGCGGCGTGCGCACCGCCAGCTACCTGCTCATGGGCGGCGCGCTGCTGCTGGTGATGTGGCAGGGCCTGTTGCCCGGACTGATCTGCGCCTGCCTGGGCTTCCTGCTCACGCGCTGGGCCGCGCCCCGCCTGGC
The DNA here is from genome assembly GCF_900112675.1 of Paracidovorax konjaci. Lineage (GTDB taxonomy): Bacteria > Pseudomonadota > Gammaproteobacteria > Burkholderiales > Burkholderiaceae_C > Paracidovorax > Paracidovorax konjaci. The sequence goes on from NZ_FOMQ01000018.1 coordinate 69,142, forward strand.
AGGCGCACTGCCGCGCGGCTGGCAGGCCACGGGCCGCGCCGCGCGCACCGGCCAGGCCGCGGCGGCCACGCTGGTGGGCATTGCGCCGCTCGTGCTACTGGCCATCGCGGCCACCCACTCGCGCACCTACATCGTGGAAGCACCGCAGCAGTACCGCGAACTGCTCGACTTCCTCGCGCGCACGGTGCTGGAGCTGCGCCTGAAGCTGCCGGCCGACATCGGCGCGCACCTGCCCGAGGGCGCCGCGGAGATCCAGCGCACCATCGCGGGCTACCTGGGCGCCAAGGCCGGCGCACTCGCGCTGGCCGGGCGCGTGTGGCTGGCGGGCCTGCTGCATGCCTACGTGGGCCTGCTGATCGGCGCGCTGGCCGCCGTGCGGCCGCTGGACGGGCCCCGCGGGCCGCTGGCCGTGGCGCTGGCCGACCGCATCACCTACCTGGGCGAAGCCTTCCGGCAGATCGTGGCGGCGCAGTTCTGGATCGCCACGTTCAACACCATGCTCACGGCCCTCTTCCTGCTGGCGATCCTGCCGCTGTGGGACCTGCGCCTGCCCTACACGCCCGCGCTCATCACGCTCACCTTCCTGGCGGGGCTCGTGCCCATCGTGGGCAACCTGCTGTGCAACGCGGTCATCACCATCGTGGGGCTGTCGGTCTCGCCCACGGCAGCCATCGCCTGCCTGGCGTTCCTGGTGCTGATCCACAAGGCCGAATACGTGATCAACGCGAAGGTGGTGGGCCAGCGCACGCACATGGGCGTGTGGGAACTGCTGTCGGTGATGTTCGTGGCCGAAGCCGTGTTCGGCCCCGCCGGGCTCGTGGCCGCACCGCTCTTCTACGCCTACCTGAAGAAAGAACTGGAAGCGGTCCGCCTGGTATGACGACCGCCGCGCAGCAGATGTCCTAAACCGATCGGTTCAGGTCTGCCGCGGAGCGGACGGCGCCGCGCAGCCCAGGCAATATCACGGCATCCACCACTGCCCTTTCCGGGAGATTGCCATGAAAACCTGTCTGTTAGTGATCGATGTGCAGGAGTCCTTCCGCCACCGCCCGTACTTCGCGCCCCAGGACCTGCCCGCCTACCTCGCTGCGCAGAATGCGCTCATCGAAGGCTGCGCGGCACGCGGCATCCCCGTGGTGCGGGTGCTGCACAGCGACGGACCCGCCGAGGCATCCAACCCCTTCGCGGTCGAATCCGGCCACGTGCGGCCGCTGGCCGGGCTGGCGCCCTTCGCCCCGGCCGCGGAATTCACCAAGCACCGCCACAGCGCGCTGGTGGGCACGGGCCTCGATGTGTGGCTCACGCGGCACGGCATCGGCCGGCTGATCGTGAGCGGCATCCGCACCGAGCAGTGCTGCGAAACCACCACCCGCCATGCGAGCGACCTGGGCTGGGAGGTGGACTACGCGACCGAGGCCACGCTGACCTGGGACATGCAGCAGCCCGACGGGCGCTGGCTCTCGGCCGCCGATCTCAAGGCACGCACGGAGACGGTGCTGGCCGGCCGCTTCGCGACACCCTGCACGGTGGACCGCGCGCTGGAGCGGGCCGAAGAAGCCGCCCGCACCCGCGAAGGCACCGGGGTGGCCGCATGACGGGCCGCGCCGCCGGCCCGGCGAGGCACGCGCCCCCAGCCACCTGGCGGGTGGCCATCCTCGCGTTCGACGACGTGGAGGCGCTCGACCTGGCCGGCCCCTACGAGGTCTTCACCACCGCGGCGCGCATGCACGCGCGGCAGGCGCTCACATCGGCTCCGCCGCTCTTCGACGTGCGTTGCGTGGCGCGCGACGCGGGCCCCGCGGCGGTGGTGCGGGCCCGCGCCGGGCTGCGCATCGTGCCCGATGCCGCGTTCGCCGATGCCGACCCGCCCGATGTGCTGGTCGTGCCCGGCGGCGTGGTCGACGGCGCCCTGGCCTGCCCCGCCACGCTCGCCTGGATCGCGCGCGCCGCGTCGGACGCCTGGGTCACGGCCTCGGTCTGCACCGGCGCCTTCCTGCTCGCGGCGGCCGGCGTGGTGCAGGACGGGCCCGTCACCACCCATTGGGAGGACGTGGACGACCTGCGCCGCAGCTTCCCGCGGCTGGACGTGCGCACCGGCGTGCGCTGGGTGGACCACGGCGGCGACGGCACGCTGTTCACCTCGGCCGGCATCAGCGCGGGGATCGACCTGTCGCTGCATCTGGTAGAACGCCTCGCCGGCCGCGCGCTCGCCGAACGCACGGCCCGGCAGATGGACACGCCATGGAATCCCGATCCCCGAACCGTTCCGCAGCCCTGAACGACGAGGCCACCGCCACCACGGCAGCGGCATCCCCGCCGCCGCCGATCCACGTCGTCTTCGCGCTGCTGCCGCACAGCCTCGTGCTCGACTGGGCCGGGCCGGCGGAGGCGCTGCGCATCGCCAACCAGTGCCTGCGCGCGCAGGGGCGGCCGGAGCGCTTCGTGCTGCGCTTCGCCAGCCCCACGCCGCAATCGGTCACCTCGGTGGGCGCGCTGCTGAGCGGCCTGGAGCCATTGCCCACGGCATGGCCCGACGCCGCATGGGTGGTGCTGATCGGCCTGCCCGGCGCGGCCATCGACGTGGCGGGCGACGAGGCGCGCGCCCTGCTGCACTGGCTGCGCGGCCTGCGGCCCGAGCGCGGCCGGCTGGAACTGCTCACCGTCTGCGCGGGCTCGGTGCTGGCCGCGCATGCGGGGCTGCTGGCGGGCCGGCGCGCCACCACGCACCACCAGCACCTCGCGGAGCTGCAGCAGGTCGAGCCGCGCTGCGACGTGGTGGCCAACCGCGTCTTCGTGCCCGACGCGCCGCTCTACAGCAGCGCGGGCGTCACCACCGGCATCGACCTCGTGCTCCACCGCATCGCGGACGAATGCGGCCCGGCCGTCGCCGCCCAGGTCGCGCAGACCATGGTGCTGGCCCTGCGGCGCGGGCCGCACGACCCGGAGTTCTCGCCCTTCCTCGCGCACCGCGACCATCTGCACCCCGCGCTGCACCGCGTGCAGGACGCCGTCGCGCAGGACCCCGCCAGCGCCTGGACCGTGCCGGCCATGGCCGAAGTGGCGCACGCCTCGCCGCGCCACCTCACGCGGCTCTTTCTCGACCACGCGGGCATCGCCCCGCTCGCCTGGCTGCGCACCATCCGCCTCTCCACGGCCGAGGCCGCGCTGAACGCGGGCCACAGCGTGACCCAGGCGGCCGCGCTGGCGGGCTTCAGCTCCGACACGCAACTGCGCCGCGCATGGCACCGGTTCGGGCGCGGCGGCACGCCGTCGGAGCCCGGGCACGCCTGAGCGCCGGCGGGCGGGCGTGCGGAGGCCGCCCCGGCCCATCGCGGAAACGTCGGGGCCAGCACGGCAGGACGCCGCAGGTCTCTGCTCTGCACTGAACTGCACTACCGGATCGCACGCGCAGCCCGCCGGCCGTGCGCGGCTCGGCATTACCACAGCGCCTGACCAGCTCCAAGCGCTTTGAGCATTGCTTCCGCAGAACGGTACGCAAGGCATATACAGCCCCTTTCCTGTGCATACCCGCCCATAGAATGCCCCCGGTCCAAATTCAGGTAAATGCCTTATTCGATCCCACTCGAATGAGGCAACCATCCATTCAAATCATTCGGGGGAAATAAAAATAATGAAAACTTTATTCAAATATAAATTTCTTTTAACAGCGCTTGTGGCGGGATCGTCTGCGTATGCGGGGGCGGACAGTGGCAAACCCTTGGGATACCACATAGACACGATTCCTGCGGTGGATCTATTCACCATCCACTCGACAACGCCGCAAGGGGTATGTGGTGCGATGCCCGCTCGCAGTAACAAATACTGCGGGCCCTCTGGTGACGACAGATTCCCCATGACCTGCATCAGTTCAGACTCTGTCTGTGAAGGCAGCAATGGGTCCCCCATCTGGCCAACCTGCAACCAGCGCACAAACAGCCATCCCCTGTACGCATCCAACCCTACATGGTGGAAGATGAGCATTAGTCGCTTTGACTATGGAGTGGGAGATTACGTCTGCTACTGCGAACCGGACGAATTCGGCAACCCCTACATCCGCGACCCTGAAAGCGGCTGGTGCGCCCTCAAGGACCTGATCGATCCCCCACCGCCTCCGCCCCCTCCTCCACCCCCGCCGCCCCCGCCGCCGCCACCACCCCCTCCTCCGCCCGCACCGCCGCCGCCTCCCCCGCCGCCCCCACCCACGGACCGGATCGTTCCGCTCTCGGTGTTCCCGGGTGGGCAGGACGGCATGTGCATGGGCGATCCGGTCATTCCCGCCACCGGGGAGAACTTCCAGGAGCAGGCCGACTACACGGACCCGCAGGGGGCGGGCCTGGACTTCATCCGCATCTACCGCAGCCACTGGGCGCTGGGCTCCGTGCGGCCCAACCACGGCCTGGGCGACCAGTGGAGCCACAACCACGCGATCGAACTGAAGGTGACGGGCGGCGCCGCCACGCTGGTCTTCGGCGATGGGCAGGAGCGGTCTTTCAGCCAGGGCGCCTCCGGCACCTGGGCGCCCCGCGAGCCGGGGGATTCGATGGTGCAAGCCAACGGCGGCTGGACCGTCCAGTATGCGAACGACGACTCGCAACTGAGCTTCGACAGCGCCGGCAAGCTCCTCACGCGCCGCTTCCGCAACGGCTGGCTGCTCTCCTACGGCTACCAGTACGGGCGCCTGGTCACCATCAAGAACCACTTCGGCAACACCCTCACACTCGAGCGCAACAGCTTCGGCTTCATCAAGAGCCTGACCAACCCGGCGGGGTCCCGCACCTACTACACCTACACCGGCGGGCTGGAGAGCGAAGGCAGCCTGGCATCGGCCAGCCTGGAGAACACCTACACGAAGCGCTTCACCTATGGCGATGCGCGGTATCCGTTGCTGCTCACGGCCATCGCCGACGAGAACGGCCGCACCTTCGCCACCTTCAGCTACGACGCCCTGGGCCGCACCCTCAAGGCAGCCCATGCGGGCGATGCGCTTGCGCATGAGTTCGACTATGCGTCGCTCGCGTCCGGCACGGTCCGCGTCAGGGACGCGCAGGGCCTGCTGCGCGAATACGGCTTCAACCACCAGAACGGCGCCCTGGCCATCACCGGGGCGTCGGCCGTGCCCGCGCTGGCCTACCGCCCGGTGGTGCGGCGCACGCAAGGCGCCAGCGGCCTCGTCACCGCCGAGCAGGATTTCGCGGGACGCACCAGCCGCTACACCTGGGACGAGGCCCGCCGGCTGCCCACCCTGGCCGTCCATGCGGCGGGCACGGCCGACGAGCGCTCCGTGCAGACCGAATGGCATCCCTCGCTGCGCCTGCCGGTCCGCACGCGCCAGGGCAGCCGCGTCACCGAATACGCCTACGACACCCTGGGCAACCTCGTGAGCGAACGCGTCTCCGACACCCAGTCGGGCACCCCGCCCACCACCCGCACCTGGGAGTACGGCGCCTGGACGATGCTCTCCTCCACCGACGCGAACGGCTTCAAGACCACCTACAGCTATGCCTACCCGCCCCAACCGTGGCCCATGGAGGTGCGCAACCCGCTGGGCCACACCACCATGACGATGCGGCAGACGGACGGCTACCCCCACTACCTGGGCCTGCCCAACGGCGTCGGCTACGACATCGACAACGTGAGCGACCCGCGGCGCTTCGTCACCCAGGTCTCCACCAACGGCCTGGCCTGGACCTACCAGTACGACGCCACCGGCCAGCTCGCCCGCCAGGGCGAGCCCTCCGGCTACGCCGTGGAATACACCTACGACGACGCCCACCGCATGACCGGCTGGAAGGACAACCGCGGCGCCACGGCCCGCCTGGCCTACGACGGCTTCGGCAACACCACCCTCACGGAGATCGCCGACGCCGGCGGCGCCGTGGTCTGGCGCCAGCAGCGGCAGTACAACGCGCTCAACCAGCTCCAGTCGGTGCAGACCGGGGAGCTGAAGGACACCTTCACCTACGGCCCCAACGGCGAGCTGACCGCGCAGACCAACGCCGCCCGCCAGACCACCACCTACGAGCGCAACGCCTTCGGCCAGCCCACGCGCATCACCAACCCCGCCGGCCAATCCGCCTCCCTGGCCTACGACGGCCTGGGCGCCTTGCGCTCGGCCACCGACTTCGCCGGTGTCTCCACCACCTACGCCAACGACGTGCGCGGCAACCCCACCCGCGAGACCACGCCGGACGCCGGCGCCACCGACACCCGCTACGACGCCATGGGCCGCCCCGTCCAGTGGACCGACGCCCTGGGCCGCACCACCAAGGCCACGCGCGACGCCCTGGGGCGGCCGACGCTCCTACTCCTGGCGGACGGCAGGCAGAGCGTGCTGCGCTACGACCTCACCGGCACCGCCTACAACGCCGACAACGCCCCGCGCGCCAGCACGGGCGCCTTGAGCGAGTTGCAGGACCCCGGCGTCACCACACGCTGGCGCTACGACCGGCTGGGCCGCGTCATGACCAAAACACAGGTTCTGCAAATCCCGGCCACCGGCACCGCCACGCGCGCCGTCGGCATCGACTACGTGCCCGGCGGCAACCCCGGCGCTGGCGAGGTGGCCGCCATCGCCTACCCCAGCGGCCGGCGCCTGCAGATGCAGTACGACGCCACGGGCCGCCTGACCGCCCTGCTCTGGAACGGCCAGCCCCTGCTCACCGGCATCGCCTGGAACCCGCTGGGCCAGCCCACCGGCTGGACCTGGGCCGCCCACGGCCAGA
>NZ_FOMQ01000005.1 GCF_900112675.1 Paracidovorax konjaci
TCCTTGGACAGGACATACACCTCAGCGGTGAAGTGGGTGTGTGGCTTGATGGAGTTGGGCTTGCACAGCACTTGGCCACGCTCCACGTCTTCACGCTTCGTACCGCGCAGCAGCAGGCCGACGTTGTCGCCAGCCTGGCCTTGGTCCAGCAGCTTGCGGAACATTTCCACGCCGGTGCAGGTCGTCTTCTGCGTGTCGCGGATACCGACGATTTCGATTTCTTCACCGACCTTGATGATGCCGCGCTCGATACGGCCGGTCACCACGGTGCCGCGGCCGGAGATGGAGAACACGTCTTCCACGGGCATCAGGAAGGCGCCGTCCACAGCGCGCTCTGGCGTGGGGATGTAGGTGTCCAGGGCTTCAGCCAGCTTGTCGATGGCTTGCTCGCCCAGAGGGCCCTTGTCGCCTTCCAGCGCCAGCTTGGCGGAGCCGCGCACGATCGGGGTGTCGTCGCCGGGGAAGCTGTACTTGTCCAGAAGTTCGCGCACTTCCATTTCGACGAGTTCGAGCAGCTCTTCGTCGTCCACCATGTCGCACTTGTTCAGGAACACGATGATGTAGGGCACGCCCACCTGACGCGCCAGCAGGATGTGCTCGCGGGTCTGGGGCATCGGGCCGTCAGCGGCCGAGCACACCAGGATAGCGCCGTCCATCTGGGCAGCGCCGGTGATCATGTTCTTGACGTAGTCGGCGTGGCCGGGGCAGTCCACGTGGGCGTAATGGCGGTTGGCCGTTTCGTATTCCACGTGAGCGGTGTTGATGGTGATGCCGCGGGCCTTTTCTTCAGGTGCCGCATCGATTTCGTCGTACTTCTTGGCTTCGCCGCCGAACTTGGCGGACAGCACCGTGGCGATCGCTGCCGTCAGCGTCGTCTTGCCATGGTCCACGTGGCCGATCGTGCCCACGTTGACGTGGGGCTTGGTACGTTCGAACTTACCTTTTGCCATTTTTCAATCTCCAAAGAGCATTGCTTGTGTCAGGGTTTAACGTCTGCACCCGATTGCTTGTTCGCCCCGCACAAGGCCACAGGACGGCACCGGATCGCAGATTGCAAGAATCTTGCTGCTGTCTTGATCGCTGCCGGCGCTTGCACAACAAGGGCCGGCAGGGATCTCACTCAAACCAACCAGGAAAGCGGCCGTCGAAACAGCCGCCTCTCCTCTGTGCCAATTACTTGGCGCGCGCCGCCATGATGGCTTCGGACACGTTGCGAGGAGCTTCGCTGTAGTGCTTGAATTCCATCGTGTAGGTGGCACGGCCTTGCGTCGCGGAACGCAGCGAGGTCGAGTAGCCGAACATTTCGGACAGGGGCACTTCGGCCTTGATGGCCTTGCCGCCACCGACCATGTCGTCCATGCCTTGCACCATGCCGCGGCGCGAGGACAGATCGCCCATCACGGTACCGGCATAGTCTTCAGGCGTTTCGACTTCCACAGCCATCATGGGCTCCAGGATCACGGGGTTGGCCTTGCGGCAACCTTCCTTGAAACCGAAGATCGCGGCCATCTTGAACGCCAGTTCGTTCGAGTCCACGTCGTGGTACGAACCGAAGTGCAGCGTGACCTTGACGTCCACCACCGGATAACCGGCCAGCACGCCTTGCGTGACCGCTTCGTTGAAGCCCTTTTCCACCGCAGGGATGAATTCGCGAGGAACCACACCGCCCTTGATGGCGTCGACGAACTCGTTGCCCTTGCCGGCTTCGTTCGGTTCGATCTTGAGCACGACGTGGCCGTACTGGCCCTTGCCGCCGGATTGGCGCACGAACTTGCCTTCGGCTTCTTCCACCGTCTTGCGGATGGTTTCGCGGTAGGCGACCTGGGGCTTGCCCACGTTGGCTTCCACGCCGAATTCACGTTTCATGCGGTCCACGATGATTTCCAGGTGGAGCTCGCCCATCCCGGCAATCAGCGTCTGGCCGGACTCTTCGTCGGTCTTCACGCGGAACGAAGGATCTTCGGCGGCCAGGCGCTGCAGGGCGATGCCCATCTTTTCCTGGTCGGTCTTCGTCTTGGGTTCCACGGCCTGCGTGATCACAGGCTCTGGGAACACCATGCGCTCCAGAATGATCTGCGAGTCGAGATCGCTCAGCGTTTCGCCGGTCGTCACGTCCTTCAGGCCCACGCAGGCAGCGATGTCGCCGGCGCGGATTTCTTCGACTTCCAGGCGTTCGTTGGCGTGCATCTGCACGATACGGCCGATACGCTCCTTCTTGCCCTTGATCGGGTTGTAGACGGTGTCGCCCTTCGTCAGCACGCCGGAATACACGCGCACGAAGGTCAACTGGCCCACGAACGGGTCGGTCATCAGCTTGAACGCCAAGGCCGAGAACTTCTCGTTGTCGTCCGCCTTGCGGGTCACGGGGTTCTCGTCCTCGTCGGTGCCCGTCACGTCGTCGATGTCGGTGGGCGCCGGCAGGTAGTCGATCACGGCGTCGAGCATGCGCTGCACGCCCTTGTTCTTGAACGCGGTGCCGCACAGCATCGGCTGGATTTCCGTCGCGATCGTGCGCGTGCGCAGACCGGTCTTGATCTCTTCCTCGGAGAGGTCGCCCTCTTCCAGGTACTTGTTCATCAACTCTTCGGAGGCTTCAGCCGCGGCTTCGACCATCTTCTCGCGCCATTCCTTGGCGGACTCCACCAGATCGGCCGGGATGTCCTCGAAGGTGAACTTCATGCCTTGCGAGGCTTCGTCCCAGATGATCGCCTTCATCTTGAGCAGGTCGACCACGCCGGTGAAGTTGTCTTCCGCGCCGATCGGGATCACCACGGGCACGGGGTTGGCCTTCAGGCGCAGGCGCATCTGGTCATAGACCTTGAAGAAGTTGGCGCCGGTGCGGTCCATCTTGTTGACGAACGCGAGGCGGGGCACCTTGTACTTGTTGGCCTGGCGCCAGACGGTTTCCGACTGGGGCTGCACGCCACCCACGGCGCAGTAGACCATGCAGGCACCGTCCAGCACGCGCATGGAACGCTCCACCTCGATGGTGAAGTCCACGTGGCCGGGGGTGTCGATGATGTTGAAACGGTGCTCGGGGTAGGACATGTCCATGCCCTTCCAGAAGCAGGTGGTGGCGGCGGACGTGATCGTGATGCCGCGCTCCTGCTCCTGCTCCATCCAGTCCATGGTCGCAGCGCCGTCGTGCACTTCGCCGATCTTGTGGTTCACACCCGTGTAGAACAGGATACGTTCAGTCGTCGTGGTCTTGCCAGCGTCGATGTGGGCCGAGATACCGATGTTGCGGTAGCGCTCGATGGGAGTCTTGCGTGCCATGATGGTCTTTCGTTAACAGCCAAAGAGCCCGCCCGCCGGTATGGCGGATCGGGCTCCAGGCCTTCGAGATGAAGGGATGGGCTTAGAAGCGGAAGTGGCTGAATGCCTTGTTGGCTTCTGCCATGCGGTGCACTTCGTCACGGCGCTTCATCGCACCGCCACGGCCTTCCGTGGCTTCCAGCAGCTCGTTGGCCAGGCGCTGGGCCATGGACTTCTCGCCCCGCTTGCGGGCGGCTTCCTTGAGCCAACGCATCGACAGGGCCAGGCGACGCACGGGGCGCACTTCGACGGGCACCTGGTAGTTGGCACCACCGACGCGGCGGGACTTCACTTCCACCATGGGCTTCACGTTGTTGATGGCAACGGTGAACGCCTCCAGGGGGTCCTTGTCGGGGTGCTTCTTCTGGATCAGTTCCAGGGCGCCATAGATGATGCGCTCTGCAACTGCCTTCTTGCCGCCTTCCATGATCACGTTCATGAATTTGGACAGCTCGACGTTGCCGAACTTCGGGTCCGGCAGGATTTCACGTTTGGGGACTTCGCGACGACGTGGCATTTCTCACCTCTATCTTTGCTTCAGTTGGCGCCTTTCCAGGCACCGCGAGAGCCATTCAGGACTCCCACTTACTCGGCCCGCGCAGAACACCTGCGGGTGGGGCCACTACGCTGCTTCACCGCGCCACGCGGGAACAGCACCGAAATTCCTGTGCAAAAGCGCAGGGCTTACTTGGCCTTGGGCTTCTTGGCACCGTACTTGGAACGGGCCTGCTTGCGATCCTTCACGCCTTGCAGGTCCAGGGAACCGCGCACGATGTGGTAACGCACACCGGGCAAGTCCTTGACACGACCGCCACGGACCAGCACGACGCTGTGTTCCTGCAGGTTGTGGCCTTCGCCGCCGATGTAGGAGATGACTTCGAAGCCGTTGGTCAGGCGCACCTTGGCGACCTTCCGCAGAGCGGAGTTAGGCTTCTTGGGCGTCGTGGTGTACACACGGGTGCACACGCCACGGCGCTGTGGAGAGTTTTGCATCGCGGGGCTTTTGGACTTGGTCGTTTCGACCTCGCGCCCGTGACGCACAAGCTGGTTGATGGTTGGCATGAATCGTCCCTAAACGTGAAAACTTCGCCCGATGGATTCGGTTCGGGCAAAGACGTGAATCCCTTCGGAAATTCCGAAAAGCCTTCTAATGTATCAGCTTGGCCAGACCGAGGCAACAGGCAGCCCTCTTGCAGAGCGCCGCCCGCCAGGGGACCTTCACTTGATCCAGAGCCGGATGGCGTCCCAGGCACGGCCGAAGATGCCGGCCTGCTCGACGGTCTCCAGGGCAACGAGCGGCACTTCGGCGATAGGCTGCTCGCCCAGCGAGACCTTCAAGGTACCGACGGACTGCCCCTTGGTGAACGGCGCCACCAGCGGATCCTGGCGCACGATCTGTGTCGTGACCTTGCCGGCAGAGCCCGAGGGCACGGTGACGACGATGGGTTCGGGGCGCCCGATCTTGAGGGTGTTCTGCGTGCCCTTCCAGACGGCCGGCGTGGCCGCGGGCTGGCCGCCATCGAAAAGCTTGACGGCGTCGTACGCGGTGTAGCCCCAGTTCAGCAGCTTCTGGCTCTCGTTGGCCCGGGCATTCTCGCTCGCGGTGCCGAGCACGATGGACAGCAGGCGGCGCTGGCCCACATTCGGGAAATCGCGCTTGGACGTGGCCACGAGGCAGTAGCCGGCCGCCGCGGTGTGCCCGGTTTTGAGGCCATCCACGGTCGGATCGCGGAACAGCAGCGAGTTGCGGTTGGTGCCGTTGGAGGGCGGCGTGCCCGGATAGGCGTAATGCTTGGTGGAGTAGTAGTGCATGTACTCCGGGAAATCCTTCATGAGCCGCGTCGCGAGCACGCCCAGGTCGCGTGCCGTGGTCGTGTGGCCCGGCTCCGTGAGGCCTTCGGGGTTCTTGTAGGCCGTGTTCTTCATGCCCAGGGCCTTGGCCTGGTCATTCATGAGCTTCACGAAATTCTCGGCAGAGCCCCCCACGCCCTCGGCCAGGGCCATGGATGCATCGTTGCCCGACTGCACGATCATGCCCTTGAGCAGGTCGTCCACCGGCACCTGCATCTTCGGGTCGATGAACATGCGCGAGCCGGGCATCTTCCAGGCCAGCGTGCTCACCGGCAGCTTCTGCTCCAGCGTGATCTTCTTGGCGCGCAACGCGTCGAACACCAGGTAGGCCGTCATGAGCTTGGTGAGGGAGGCCTGCTCCACCGGAGCGTCGATGTCCTTGGCGGCCAGCACCTGGCCGGCGGTCACGTCCAGCAGCAGGTAATTGCGCGCGGCGATCTCCGGCGGCTGGGGCACCTGGCCCTGGGCCCAGAGCACGGGGGGCGCGAGCGCGGCCGCCAGGGCAAGAGAGCGCAGCAGGGGCGGAAAGGACTTCAGGGAAACAAGCATTGCGAAACGGTCCGGGAAAAGGGGAAGCGGGGAGCAAAAGCAGATCGGGAAAAGGCGAAGCGGAGCCGACTCGGCGGGAGGGGCGGAGCGCGTCAGGCCTGCGCCGCGAGATGCCGGGCCACGAGGCTCTTGAGCAACGGCAATTGTCCGTGAAAGAAATGCCCGCCGCCGGGCACGACTGTCACAGGGAGTGTCTGCGGGCGGGCCCAATCCATGACGGCTGCGAGCGGCACGGTGTCGTCCTGCTCGCCATGCACGACGAGCGTGCGCTCATGCGCCTCCGGGGGGACGGGGGCGACGGTGAAGCGGCTGGCGGCGGTACCCACGAGCACGGCACGTTCGATGCTGCGGGCACCCCATAGCCGCGCGAGCGCATGGCTGGTGACGAAGGCGCCGAAAGAAAAACCCGCCAGCGCGATGGGACCCTGGGGTGCAGCCTGCTCGATCACGGCCAGCAGGTCATCGAGTTCGCCGCGCCCTTCATCGTGGGTACCGGCCGTGCCGCCCACGCCGCGGAAATTGAACCGCACCGCCGTCCAGCCATGGGCGACGAAGGCACGGGCCAGGGTCTGCACGACCTTGTTGTCCATGGTGCCGCCGAAAAGCGGATGGGGGTGCGCGATCACGGCGACGCCGCGGGATGCGCTGCCTTCGGCCGGCGCGGCCGCGTCGCGCAGCGCTTCGATGGCGCCGGCCGGACCGGAGAAGGTCAGGCGTTCAGTCTGGGCATTCACGTCGATTTGCTATTAAAAATATAGCTGCAAGCCCAATAAAACCGGCGGCATGCAGCTCAAAACACTGAAAACAACGGGAGGTATGAACCGGGATCAGCGCCCGAGTTCCGGCGGCGTGACGAGCCGCTCGACCACCTGGCCGTTCTTGAGGTGGGATTCCACGATCTCGTCGATGTCGCTCGTGTCCACGTAGGTGTACCAGGTGCCTTCGGGATAGACGACAGCGATGGGGCCGCCGGCGCAGCGGTCCAGGCATCCGGCCTTGTTCACGCGCACCTTGCCCGGGCCGGAGAGCTTCTCGGCCTTCACGCGCGCCTTGCAGTGGTCGAAAGCCTCTTTCGCGCCGTGGTGGGCGCAACTGTCCTCGCCGTTGATGCGCTCGTTGAGGCAGAAGAAGATGTGGCGGGCGTAGTAGCCGCCGGACGTGGGGGTGTCGTCGGTCATGGCGGGATTCTAGGAGGCGGGGAGGACCTGCGCCTCCCTGGCCGGGCGCCGCGCCACCTGCTGCACCACGTAGATCAATGTGGCGTAGGGCCACAGCCAGCCCAGCCACTGGCCGATGCCATAGAAGCGGATGAAGCGCCCCTGCTCCCAGGCCAGCAGGGTTTCGGCGAAGTAGGCGCTGGTGGGCGCCTGGTTCAGCAGGTTCAGGTGCCAGACCAGCACCAGCAGGAGCAGCACCCCCGCAGCCCGGCGCGGCAGCGCGACCAGCAGCAGTGCGGCGACCAGGCCCGCGCCAATGCCTGCGCGCGTGGGCAAGCCGAGCCACTCCCACGCATGCGCCGGCCCGTAGCTCAGCGCGGCGGACAGCGCGGTCACCCCCACGCCCGCGACCACCATGCCGAGCGCATAGGCCACACGGCGGCCGATGGGCCGGATGACGCAGTAGCCCAGCAGGCAGGGGATCAGCAGCCCCAGCAGCACCGCGAGCAGTTCGGCGCCGGGCAGCAGGGGCTCCAGCGGCGTATCGCGCAGGGGCAGCCATTCCAGGAAGGGGGTGTCGGCCAGCGTATCGGCCAGCGCGGCTTCGAGGCGCTCCCACATCTGTCCCAGACCGAAAGGTACGGCCGCCGGAAACAGCAGTGCCAGCGGCCAGAGCGCGATGAGCACCAGCGCACCGCTCGCTTCAGGCACGAACCAGCGCGCACGGAAGCGGCTCCAGCGCGCGATGGCGCCCAGGCGCTCCAGCAGTGCGGCCACGAGTGCGCCCAGCAGCGTGCCGGCCGCATTGAGCAACAGATCCATGTTGGAGGGCACGCGGCGCGGCAGGTAGATCTGCAGCAGCTCCATGAGCATGGCGAGCATGCCGCCCGAGAGCACGGCGACCGGCACGGCGGAGCGGGGCCAGCCCGTGCGCAGCAGCGCAAGCGCGAGCAAGAAGCCCAGCGGCGCGTATCCGGCGATGTTGATGTTGACGTCGAACCACGTCCAGTACGGCGGCGGGACGCGCGCGGTCAGGAAGACGAGTGGCGAGATGCCCTGTTCCCGCCAGCCCTCGAAAGGAAAGAGGCTCGCGAAAACGATGAGCGCCATGTAGATCAGCGCGAGCGGCCAGGCGGAGGTCTTGTGCACGGCGACCGCGCCCGGATCAGAACGGCTTGACGACCACCAGCACCACCGCGGCCACCAGCAGCAGCACGGGCACTTCGTTGAACCAGCGGAACCAGCCGTGGCTGCGCCGGTTGCGCCCGGTGGCGAACTTGCGCAGCAGCACGCCGCAGGCATGGTGATAACCCACGGCCAGCACGACCACGGTGAGCTTGGCGTGCATCCATCCGTTGCCGGGACCGCGGCCGATGCCGTAGCCCAGGTAGAGCCACAGGCCCAGCGCCAGGGCCGGCACGGCCAGCAGCGTGGTGAAGCGCAGCAGTTTGCGCGCCATCAGCAGCAGGCGCTCGCGCTCGGCCGTGGAATCGTTCGGCACCATCGCGAGGTTCACGAAGATGCGCGGCAGGTAGAAAAGGCCCGCGAACCAACTGGCCACGAACACGATGTGGAAGGCTTTGACCCAGAGCATGGGCCGCAGTGTACGTGCCGCGGACGGTGGGCCGGGCCGGTGCGGCGAAGGGCGGGCCCGGCGAATGGGAGCACAATTTCGGGATGCACCTCTCCAGCCCCCCGCCCTTCCCACAGCACCGCCCGCGCCGGCTGCGGCGCGACGCATTCACCCGCAACATGGTGCGCGAGCACCGGCTTTCGCCGCACGATTTCATCTACCCCGTGTTCGTGCACGAAGGCACGAACCACCGGCAGGCCGTGGCCTCGATGCCGGGCGTGGACCGGCTGAGCCTGGACCTGCTGCTGCCCGTGGCGGAAGACTGCGCGCGCCTGGGCATTCCGGCGCTGGCGCTCTTTCCGTCGATTGACGCGGCACTCAAGACGCCCGACGGCAAGGAAGCGCTGAACCCCGAGGGACTGATCCCGCGCGTGGTGCGGGCGCTGAAGAAGGAATTCCCCGACCTCGGCGTGCTCACCGACGTGGC
Organism: Paracidovorax konjaci; assembly: GCF_900112675.1. GTDB lineage: Bacteria > Pseudomonadota > Gammaproteobacteria > Burkholderiales > Burkholderiaceae_C > Paracidovorax > Paracidovorax konjaci. Next base: position 8,933 of record NZ_FOMQ01000005.1, read on the forward strand.
GCTCGACCCCTACACGAGCCACGGCCAGGACGGCATGCTCGACGACACCGGCTACATCCTCAACGACGAGACCGTGGAGATCCTCGTGGGCCAGGTGCTCACGCATGCCGAGGCGGGCGTGGACATCGTCGCGCCCAGCGACATGATGGACGGCCGCATCGGCGCGATACGCGAGGCACTCGAAGTGCAGGGCTACATCCACACGCGGATCATGGCCTACAGCGCGAAGTACGCGAGCGCCTTCTACGGGCCGTTCCGCGACGCCGTGGGCACGCGCGGCGCCCTGGGCAAGGCCGACAAGAACGTCTACCAGATGGACCCCGGCAACACCGACGAGGCGCTGCGCGAGGTGGCGCTGGACATCGCCGAGGGCGCCGACATGGTGATGGTCAAGCCCGGCATGCCCTACCTGGACGTGGTGCGCCGCGTGAAGGAGGAATTCCGCGTGCCGACCTTCGCCTACCAGGTGAGCGGCGAGTACGCGATGCTCAAGGCCGCCGCGGCCAACGGCTGGCTCGACCACGATGCGGTGATGCTCGAATCCCTGCTCGCCTTCAAGCGCGCCGGGGCCGACGGCATCCTGACCTACTTCGCCCGCGACGCCGCGCGCCTGCTATCGAAATAAGAGCACCATGCCGCCAGAAACAGTGCGCCGGGGGCCACCTTGACCCAGGACCCCTCCGGCACCGTCCGCATCTTCCACATCCAGCCCCAGGGCGCCCGCGAACTCGACGCCATTCCGCAGCGCATGCCGGCGCAGGGCTTCGTCTGGATCGCGTGCACGCGCGCGACCTTCGCCGAGCGGTTGCCGGCGCTGCAGTCCGCGCTGCAGGCGCTGGCCGGCCAGCAACTCGTCGACCTGCACGTCTCCGACCTGCTGAACGCGCAACTGCCATCGCACTACGACTACACCTCGCAGTACGACGTGCTGGTGTTCCGACGCCTGAGCGCCACGCAGTGCGACACCGGCGAGGTGCCCAGCCTGGCGAGCCTGGCGGGGCTGGCAGCCGCCAAGCGCACGGGGCCACCGGTGCTGCGCCGCATCGACACGAGCCCGGTGGGCTTTGCCGTGTTCGACCAAGTGCTGCTGTCGGTCCACCCGGACGACTGCACGGTGCGCGACGCATTCGCCGCGCGCCTGCTGACCGCCAACCAGGCGGTCGCGCCCGCCTCCGCCACGGCCCCTGCGCCGCCCCCGGTGCCCGAGCCTTCCGCGGCCATCGCCACACCGGAGAACCCTCCGTCGGAAACCCTGGCGCGTGAGCTGCGCACCGGGCCCGTGCCGGGATCGCGCCTGCCGACCAGCCCCGCCGACCTGATGCTGCGCGTGGTCAACCTGATCGTGGACAACTACCTCGACCTGCGCCGGGAGCTGTCGCGCCAGCTGGACCACTGGCAGGCCGAGCTGCTCAAGCCGCGCGGGCGCTTCGCCAACTGGAGCGCGCTGCTGGATGCGCGGCTCACGCTGCACCAGCTCGACGAGATCTGCGAAGACCAGCGCGCCGCCGTACAGGACTGGGTCGATACGCTGGAGACCTGGGCGCTGCCCGACAACGTGGTCGCGCTGCGCGAGCTGGACCTGCTCAAGGTGCGCAGCCGCGACGTGCTGGAGCACATCGAACGCGTGGTGCACCACGTGCGCCGGCTGGAGCAAAGCACCGAGACGGCCGTGCAGATGCATTTCAGCGTGCAGAGCAACCGCACCAACGACATCATGCGCACCCTCACGGCGCTCACCGCCGTGTTCCTGCCGCTCAACCTCATCGCCGGCATCTTCGGCATGAATTTCGAATTCATCCCGCTGGTCCACAAGCAGGACGGCTTCTGGTGGGCGATGGGTTCGATGACCGTGATCGCCATCGCGCTCGTGGCCCTGTTCTGGCGCAAGCGCTACCTCGCCCGGACCGGCCAGCACTGACGCGCCGCCGCCCGCATGCGCCGGGCGGCGCGAGGCCCCTCGCGCAACCCCCCGCACCGCGCGCTGCCCTCCCCTGGCGGGAGCCGGCACGGCGGATCTGCGGCGGGCGCGCCTTCCTTCCGCTCCCCATCCCCCGCCGTTCAGCGGCGTGCCATCGCGCCGCGGCAGCGCAGGCAATTGTCAGACTTGACAATAATTGTCTAGTCAATTATTGTTCAGGCCATGAGTTTGCCGAACGATCCCCTGCTTTCCTCCGTCGACCCCGAGTTCATCGAACAGAGCGTGGGCTACCAGATGCGCCGCATCGTGAACCTGATGGCCAGCGAAGTGGATCACCGCATGGAGCCCCTGGGCCTGACGGATGCGCAGTGGCGCCCGCTGCTTCGCCTTTTCCTGGCCCCCGGCCAGGAGAGCACGGTCGCCACGCTGGCGCGCGGTTGCCAGCTCGACGCGGGCGGCATGACGCGGCTGCTGGACCGCCTCGAAACCAAGGGCCTGTGCCGCCGCGAGCGGTCGCAGGAAGACCGCCGCGTGGTCAACCTCGCGCTCACCGATGAAGGGCTGACCGCCGCGGCCCAGTTGCCCGATCTGCTGATGGATGTCCAGGGCATCGCCCTCGATGGCTTCAGCGACGCGGAGGCGGGCCAGTTCCGGAAATACCTGGCCCGCATCCACGAAAACCTCGCCGCGCGGCTGGCGCCACCCAGCGGCGAGTAAGCCGCCGTCCCCTTTCCCGAGAGCACGACACAACATGAAAAACCTTCTGGCTCCTTCCTCCACCGCCCCGGCTGCCGTGCCGGAGGCTGCCGGTTTCGCGCCCCGCTGGCATGGCGCGGCGCTGTATTTCGGCACGCTGGCCTTCGCTCTGCTGGGCCTCACGGCCTGCGCCGACATGTCGGGCATCGCCCCCCAGGCCCGCATGCGCGATGCGGCCTCGCTGGGGTTGGCGGCGCACGCCCAGGGCGTCGCGGACGCCGCGCGCAGCTTTGCCGACCCCGCCGTGGCCACCGACTGGTGGCGCGGCTTCGGGGATGCACAGCTCGATGCGCTCATCGGCCAGGCCCTCGACCAGAGCCCCAACCTGAAGCTTGCCGAGGCGCGCATCGCCCGGGCCCAGGCTTTCACCGAAGCGGCCGCCGCCGCCGACCGGCCGCAGATCAACGGCAGCCTGGACGCCACGCGCCAGCGCTACAGCGCGAACGCCATCTACCCGCCGCCCCTCGGCGGCAGCACCGAAAACAGCGCCACGGGCCGCCTCACGGGGAGTTGGGAGCTGGACTTCTTCGGCAAGAACCGTGCGGCCATCGATGCCGCCGTCGGCAGCGCCAATGCCGCCATCGCCGATGCGCAGGCCGCGCGGCTGCTGCTGGCCACCAACGTCACGCGCCAATACGTGGAGCTGGCGCGCCTGCAGGCCCAGTTGGGCGTGGCCGAACGCACGCTCGCGCAGCGCGGAGAGACCCTCTCGCTGGTGCGCGACCGCGTGGCCGCCGGGCTGGACACGCGCCTCGAAGAGCGCCAGAGCGAGGGCGGCCTGCCCGAGACGCGCCAGCAGATCGAAGCCCTGCGCGAGCAGATCGCCCAGGCCCGCAATGCGCTCGACGCGCTCGTGGGCCAGCCGGGCGCCACGCAGGCGCTGGCCGCGCCCGCGCTGGCGTCGCTCACCCCCGTGGCGCTGCCCGCCACGCTGCCCGCCGACCTGCTGGGCCGGCGGGCCGACATCGCGGCCGCGCGCTGGCGCGTGGAAGCCGCCACGCAGGATGTGGCCGTGGCGCGCGCGCAGTTCTATCCCAACGTGAGCCTCACCGCGTTCGTGGGCCTGTCCTCCCTCGGCTTCGGCGAATTCCTGCATGGCAGCAGCCGCGAGTGGGGCGTGGGCCCGGCGATCCGCCTGCCGATCTTCGAGGCCGGCCGACTGCGCGCCAACCTCCGCGGCAAGGCCGCCGATGCGGATGCCGCCGTGGAGAGCTACAACGCCGCGCTGCTCGATGCCTTCCACGAGGCCGCCGACCAGATCGCCGCGTCGCGTTCCATCGAGCGCCAGATGGCCGAGCAGCGCGAGGCGCAGACCGCCGCCGAGAGCGCCTACGCCATCGCGCAGCAGCGCTACAAGGCAGGCCTCGGCAACTACCTGAACGTGCTCACCGCCGAGACCAGCGTGCTGCTGCAGCGCCGCCAGGCCGTGGACCTGGTCGCACGCCGCCTGGACAACCAGGCCCGGCTGGCACGCGCGCTGGGCGGCGGCTATGCCGCGGCCGACCCGGTGCTGGCCACCGCCGGCCCGGCCCCGGCCGCCGCGGCCGTGGCGCACTGACCCCGGCACGCCCGCACACCTTCCCGCTTCCTTTTTCCCTTCCTTGCAGCGCAGGCCGATGGTGGCCGCGCTGGGAGACACCACCATGAACGCACCGCAGACCGCTTCCGCCCCCTCCGCCGCTCCGGCCTCCCCGCAGGATGCCAAGGCCCGCCGCCGCAAGACCCTCGTGGCCCTCGCCGCCGTGGTCGTCCTGGCGGGCGCCGCATGGGGCGTGTACGACTGGCTCGTCGCGAGCCACTACGAAGACACCGACAACGCCTACGTGCAGGGCAACGTCATCCAGATCACGCCGCAGACGGGCGGCACGGTGATGTCCATCCTGGCCGACGACACCGATTTCGTGAAGGCCGGCGCACCGCTGGTCAGGCTGGACCCGGCCGACGCCCGGGTGGCGCTCGCGCAGGCCGAGGCCGGGCTCGCGCAGGCCGTTCGCCAGGCGCGCACGCTGTACGTGAACAACGGCTCGCTGGCCGCCCAGGTCACGCTGCGCCAGGCCGACGTCTCCAAGGCCCGCACCGACATCGCCCGCGCGCAGGACGACCTGCAGCGCCGCCAGTCGCTCTCGGGCAACGGCGCGGTGTCCCAGGAAGAACTGCAGCACGCGCGCAACCAGCTCGATGCCGCGCGCTCCACGCTGGCGGCGGCCGAGGCCGGCGTGGCGGCCGCGCGCGAACAGCTCACCAGCAACCAGTCGCTGACCCAGGGCGTGCCGGTGGAAGAGCACCCCAACGTGCTCGCCGCCGCCGCCAAGGTGCGGGAGGCCTTCCTGGCCGACCGCCGCACCGCCCTGCCCGCGCCGGTGGACGGCTACGTGGCCAAGCGCACCGTGCAGCTCGGCCAGCGCGTCGCGGCCGGCGCACCGCTCATGACCATCGTGCCGCTGAACCAGGTCTGGGTGGACGCCAACTTCAAGGAAAACCAGCTGCGCAACCTGCGCCTGGGCCAGCCGGCCACGCTGACGGCCGACCTCTACGGCAAGAAGGTGGAATACACCGGCAAGGTGGCCGGCCTGGGCGTGGGCACGGGCGCGGCCTTCGCGCTGCTGCCCGCGCAGAACGCCACCGGCAACTGGATCAAGGTGGTGCAGCGCGTGCCCGTGCGCATCGCGCTCGACGGCGAGCAGCTCAAGGCCAACCCGCTGCGCGTGGGCCTGTCGATGGATGTGACGGTGAACACGCAGGACCGCGGCGGCGCGCTGCTGGCCGATGCGCCGCGCGGGCAGGCGGTGGCGCAGACGGCGGTGTACGCCGACCTCGACAAGGGCGCCGACGAAGACGTGGCCCGCATCATCGCGGCCAACGCCGGCTCCCGCAGCCCGGGCGCAGCGGCGCCCGCGCCGCTGGCCGCCGCGCCGGGCCGGCAGGCGGTGCACACGGCCCGTGCCGCGCAGGCCCCGGCCACCGCGGTGCATTGAACGGCGGCGCGTTTCTCCTCCTCCATCCGACGCCATGTCTTCCCCCACCCACACACCGCCCCTGGCACCGCCGCCGCTCGAAGGCAGCGCGCGCATGTGGGGCACGCTGGCCCTGTCTGCGGCCACCTTCATGAACGTGCTGGACACGTCGATCGCCAACGTGTCGCTGCCCGCCATCGCGGGCGACCTGGGCGTGAGCCCCACGCAGGGCACCTGGGTCATCACGAGCTTTGCCGTGGCCAACGCCATCGCGGTGCCGCTCACGGGCTGGCTGTCGCAGCGCTTCGGGCAGGTGCGCCTGTTCGTGGCGAGCGTGACGCTGTTCGTCATCGCCTCGCTGCTGTGCGGCATCGCGCCCAACATGGCGACGCTGATCGCCTTCCGCGCGCTGCAGGGCTTCGTGGCGGGTCCGATGATTCCGCTGTCGCAGTCGCTGCTGCTCTCCAGCTACCCCAAGGCGCTGGCCGGGCTGGCGATGGCCATGTGGTCGATGACCACGCTGATCGCGCCGGTGATGGGGCCGCTGCTGGGCGGCTGGATCACCGACAACCTGAGCTGGCCGTGGATCTTCTACATCAACGTGCCCGTGGGCATCGCCGCGGTGGTGGTCACCTGGGGGATCTTCCGCAAGCGCGAATCCGAGCGGCGCGCGCTGCCCATCGATTCCGTCGGCCTGGCGCTGCTGGTGATCTGGGTCGCGGCCATGCAGGTGATGCTGGACATCGGCAAGGAGCACGACTGGTTCGCCTCCCCCTGGGTGGTGGCCTGCGGCGTGGTGGCCGTGGTGGGCTTCGCGGCCTTCATGGCCTGGGAGCGCGGCGAGGAACACCCGGTGGTGGATCTGACGCTCTTCCGGATCCGCAACTTCTGGGCCGGCGCGCTCGCCACCTCGGTGGGCTACGGCCTGTTCTTCGGCAATGTGGTGCTGCTGCCGCTCTGGCTGCAGCAGTACATGGGCTACACCGCCACGCAGGCCGGGGAGGTGCTGGCGCCGGTGGGGCTGCTGGCGCTGGTGCTCTCGCCCGTGGTCGGCAAGAACATCGCCAAGGTGGACCCGCGCCGCTTCGCGACCTTCGCCTTCCTGGTGTTCGCGCTGGTGCTCTGGATGCGCTCGCGCTTCAACACCCAGGCCGACCTGATGACCATCATGGTGCCCACCGTCATCCAGGGCATCGCCATGGCGTTCTTCTTCATCCCGCTGGTGACGATCACGCTGTCGGAGATCGCGCCCGCGCGCATCCCATCGGCCTCGGGGCTGTCGAACTTCATGCGCATCACGGCCGGGGCCATCGGCACGTCGATCTCGACCACGCTCTGGGAACGCCGCGCCACGCTGCACCACGCGCAGCTCACCGAAGGGCTGCAGCAGGGCGGGCAGGTGGTCACCCAGACGCTGCAGGGCCTGCAGGCGTCCGGGCTCACGGCGGAGCAGGCGCTCGCGCAGCTGGAGCGGCTCGTGAACCAGCAGGCGTTCATGCTCGCGGCCAACGACATCTTCTATGCCTCGGCCGTGCTCTTCCTGCTGCTGATCCCGCTCGTGTGGCTGGCCCACCCGGTGCGCGCGAGCGCGGGCAGCGCCGACGCAGCGGCCGGCGCCCACTGACAATTGCTACAAATTTAATAGCAAACTATTGAATGGATCCGGCGGCATGGAGGGGTTTTTGCCTCCAGCCGACGCTTCCGGAGCCCTGGAGCGGCCGCCGGTGCACGACCGGGGCCGCCCGCGCGCCCGGCCTCAGCCCAGGTGCTTCGCGAAGAACGCCAGCGTGCGCTCGCGCGCCGTGTCGGCCGAGGGCTGGTCGTAGGAGCCGCGCTGGTCGCAGTTGAAGCCGTGGTCGGCCTCGTACACGTGGGCCTCGACCTCGGGGTGCGCCTGGCGGAAGGCTTCCACGCCGTCCAGCGGGATGTAGTGGTCGCGTTTGCCGAAGTGTGCGATCACCGGGCAGCGCGGCGTGCGGGCCACTTCGTCGGGGCCGGTGATGCCGCCGCCGTAGTACACGGCCGCGGCCGAGAGGCCCTTCAGCTCGCAGGCCGCGCGCCAGGACAGCAGCCCGCCCCAGCAGTAGCCCACGATGCCGACCTTGCCGCCGCCCTGCTGCGCCGCGTGGTCGATGGCCGCCTGGATGTCGGGCAGCACGCCGGCGCCGGGCAGCGCCTCCACCTGCTGCATGATGCCGAAGCCTTCCTTCATGTCGGCCTCGGCGTAGCCCAGCTCCACGCCCTGCTTGACGCGCGCGAAGGTCGAGGGCGCCACGGCCAGGTAGCCCGCGGCCGCATAGCGGTCGGCCACGGAGCGGATGTGCGAATTGACGCCGAAGATCTCCTGCAGCACCACCACGGCGCCGCGCGGCGCGCCCTCGGGCCGCGCCACCCAGGCCGGCACCTTGAAACCGTCGGCCGAGGCCAGATCCACGAAACTGCCCATGCTGTCACTCCTTCGTTGTTGCCTGTAAGAATTGCGCCCCGCACCGGGAACCGGCAGACCGGCCGCCGCGGCAAGACCGCGCGGCACGATGCAGCGGCGGTGCTGTAATCGCGCCACGGCATTCTTGCAGGAGACGCACCCATGGACAAAAAAGTGGTTTTGGTGACGGGAGGCAGCCGGGGCATCGGCGCGGCGACGGCCCGGCTGGCGGCGCAGCGCGGCTGGGCCGTGGCCGTGAACTACGCGAAGGACGCGGCAGCGGCCGAAGGCGTGGCGGACAGCATCCGCGCGGCCGGCGCCGAGGCCTTCGCGGTGCAGGCCGACGTGGCCGACGAAGCGCAGGTGGTGGCGATGTTCGAGGCCGTGGACGTGCGCCTGGGCCGGCTGTCGGCGCTGGTCAACAATGCCGGCGTGGTGGACGTGCCGGCGCGCGTATCGGAGATGACCGGCCGGCGCCTGCGGCGCATGTTCGACATCAACGTGCTGGGCAGCTTCTACTGCGCCCGCGAGGCCGTGCGGCGCATGAGCACGCAGCGCGGCGGCCAGGGCGGCAGCATCGTGAACGTCTCCAGTGCCGCGGCCCGCCTGGGCGCCGCGCACCAGTACGTGGACTACGCCGCCGCCAAGGGCGCCATCGACGTGCTCACCGTGGGCCTGGCGCGCGAGGTGGCCGCCGAGGGCATCCGCGTGAACGCGGTGCGCCCGGGCCTCATCGACACCGGCATCCACGCCAGCGGCGGCCTGCCCGACCGCGTGCGCGACCTCGCCCACCAGGTGCCCATGGGCCGGGGCGGCACCGCGCACGAGGTGGCCGAATCCATCGTCTGGCTGATGTCGGACGCCGCGAGCTACACCACCATGAGCCTGATGGAAGTCTCCGGCGGCCGCTGAGCCCGCATCCCGCAGAAAAACGACCACGGACAACGAGCACCCCCATGGACCTCAAACCCCTCATCACCCTGCTGGCCATCGTGAACCCGCTGGCCATCGTCCCGTTCTTCATCCACTACACCGACGGCTTCTCGCCGCGCCAGCGGCGCCGCACCATCCAGGTCGCCGCGTTCAGCGCGTTCTGCGTGATCGCGGCCTGCGCGCTGCTGGGCCTGCAGATCCTGGAGTTCTTCAACATCTCGCTGCAGAGCTTCCAGGTAGGCGGCGGCATGCTGCTGCTCATCAGCGCGATGAACATGCTGAACGCGCAGCCCGCCGAGGCCAAGCCGCACACGCACGAGCTGGAGGAAGGCGTCGAGAAGGCCGCGCAGGGCGACAGCATCGCCGTGGTGCCGCTCACCATCCCGCTGCTCACCGGTCCGGCCAGCATGTCCACCGTGGTGATCTACGCCGACCGCGCGCAGACCTTCTGGCAACACCTGGCGCTCGTGGGCTACGGCGTCGTCATCGCCCTGGCCACGGCGGTGTGCTTCGCGCTCGCCGACCCGATCGCGCGCGTGCTGGGCAAGACCGGCATCAACGTGATGACGCGGCTCATGGGGCTGATCCTCGCCGCGCTCGCGGTGGAGGTGATGGCCGAGGGGCTGGGCAAGCTCTTTCCCGTGCTGGTCGCCCGCTGAGCATGGGGGCCCGCCTGCTGCTCGTCGAGGACGACCCGGCCATCGCGCGCACCGTGGCCTACACGCTGGAGCGCGAAGGGCTCGCGGTGACCCACAGCCTGCTGCTGAGCGACGCCCGCAGCCTGCTGCGCACCCAACGCTTCGACCTGCTGGTACTGGACGTGGGCCTGCCCGACGGCAACGGCCTGGATCTGCTGCGCGAACTGCGCCAGGACCGGCAGGCCGTTCCCGTGCTCATGCTCAGCGCCCAGGGCGAAGAGATCGACCGCGTGCTGGGCCTCGAGCTGGGCGCGGACGACTACCTGCCCAAGCCCTTCAGCCCGCGCGAACTGGCCGCGCGCGCCAAGGCCCTGCTGCGGCGCGCCGCCGCCGCGCCGGCTTCCGCGGCGCAGGTGCCGGGCGGCCCTTTCCACGACGACCGCGCCGGCCAGCGCATGCACCTGCACGGCCGGCCGCTCGCACTCACGCGGCGCGAATACCGGCTGCTCTCGGCCCTGCTCGCCGGCACGGGCCGCATCCACGCGCGCGATGCGCTGCTGGCCGCCGCCTGGGGCGACGACAGCGAAAGCACCGACCGCACCGTGGACACCCATATCAAGACCCTGCGCGCCAAACTGCGCGAGGCCGACCCGGCGCGCGAGTACATCCTCACGCACCGGGGCATGGGTTACTCGCTGGAGCCATGAATCCCCCCCGGAGGCGCTTCGCGCCCTTCCCCCGAGGGGAGACGACGCCGGTGGCCCGGCGAAGCCGGTTCCACGGCATCCGCTGGCATGGCCTGCTCCGCGGCCCTTGGAGGAGCAGGGCCCAGGGGCGTACGGATGCCGCGCATGCGGGGATCGCCCCGCGGGGCCCCGGTGGCGCGGCTTCGCTGCCGGCAGTATCGGAGGATTGACCATGCGCCTCGGGTTGCGGCTGCTCTTCGCCTTCTTCCTCATCAACGGCATCGCGGCGTTCTTCGTGCTGCGCGTGTTCACGGCCGAGATCAAGCCCAGCGTGCGCGAGGTGATGGAGGACATGATGGTGGACACCGCCAACCTCCTGGCGGAGCTGGCGAGCGACGACCTCGCGAGCGGGCGCCTGTCCGCCGCGCCCGGCGCCGCCGAGAGCGATTTCGCGCGGCACGTGCGCCGCTATGCGGCCCGCCCGGTGGACGCGTCGATCTGGGGCCTGTCGAAACAGACATTGGACTTCCGCATCTACGTGACCGACGAGCGCGGCCGCGTGCTCTTCGACACCGAGCGCCGCGCCGTGGGCGAGGACTACTCGCAGTGGCGCGACGTGGCCCGCACGCTGCGCGGCGAATACGGCGCGCGCGCCACCCGCGACGTGCAGACCGACGACACCAGCGGCGTGATGTACGTGGCCGCGCCCATCTGGGTCGATGGCGGCGCCAGCGGGCCCCGCATCGGCGGCGTGCTCACCGTGGCCAAGCCCACGCGCACGGTGCAGCGCTTCATCGACCGCGCCGAACGCAAGGTGCTCCAGGGCGGCCTGCTGCTGCTCGCCCTCTCGGCCGCCGTGGGCGTGGGCGTCACTGTCTGGACCGTGTGGCACGTGCGCCGCCTGCGCGACTATGCGCTCAGCGTGCAGGCCCCGGGCGCCGGCACCGGCCTGCCGCCGCCCACCGTCCCGCGCGTGCCCGGTGAACTGGGCGACCTGGCACGCGCCATGGACCGCATGCGCGAACGCCTCGAAGGCCACGACTACATCGAAGGCTACGTGCGCGCGCTCACGCACGAACTCAAGAGCCCCGTGGCCGCCATCCGCGGCGCGGGTGAACTGCTGCAGGACGATCTGCCGGCAGGCGACCGCCGCCAGTTCGCCGCCCAGGTCGTGGACCAGAGCGAGCGGCTGCAGCGCCTGGTCGACCGGCTGCTGGAGCTGAGCAAGCTGGAGCAGCGCCAGCACGCGGAGGCGGGCGCGGCGCCCGTTTCGCTGCGCGCCTGCGCCGAGGCCGCCCAGCACCAATGCGCGGCCCGTGCGCACCAGCGCGGCGTGCGGCTCGAACTGGAGGGCGAAGGCGCCAGCGGACCCTGGGAGGCCGAACTCGTCACGCTCGCGCTCGGCAACCTGATCGACAACGCCATCGACTTCTCGCCCGCAGGGGGCACGGTGCGCATCGCACTCGACGGCGCCAGCGTGTCGGTGCGCGACGAAGGCCCCGGCGTGCCGGAGTACGCGCTGCCCCGGCTGGGCGAGCGCTTCTTCACCACCGCGCGGCCCGACGGCTCGCGCAGCGGCTCGGGCCTCGGGCTGGCGATCGTGAAGCGGGTGATGGCGCTGCACGGAGGGCGGTTCGACCCGGTGGCCGGCCCCGGAGGGTTCCAAGCCCGGCTGGTCTTTCCCGCGCCCTAGAACGGCGCGTTGTGAACTTCACCGGGGCCTCACAAACTTCTCACCGCGCTCACCCGCCGCGCGAACACTGCGCCTCCATCACCCCATGCCGGAGGAGCAGTCCCTTGAAATACCCCTTTCTCACCAAATCCGCCGCACTCACCGCGGTCATCCTGCTGCTGCTCTTCGGCCTGGGCCGGATCGAGGACATCGTGCGCGACCGGCAGTTCTACCGGAGCGAGGCCGCGCGCAGCGTGGCCCAGAGCCTGGCCGGCCCGCAGACGCTGCTGGGCCCGATGCTGCACAGCGCCTGCGTGGAGACCTGGGAGGTCGTGACCGGCAAGGGGCCAGAGCGCCGCACGGGCGAAGAGCGGCGCGAGTTCATGCTCACGGCGATGCCCGAGCAGCTCCAGGTGCGCTCGGGTGCCACGATGCAGGAGCGGGCGCGCGGCCTGCACAAAGTCAACGCCTATGCCCTGAAGACCCACCTCACCGCGCACTGGCCCTCGCTGGCGGCCCTGCAGCCCCGCTCCACGGTGAAAGGCTCGCGCATGCAGTGCGGCGCGCCGATCCTGATGCTGGCCGTGGGCGATGCGCGCGGCATCCGCACGGCGCGCGTGGAGGTGGACGGCCAGGCGATGGCGCTCAAGCCCGGCACCTTCCACCCCACCTACCCGCGCGGCCTGCACACGCCGCTGCCCGAGGCGCTGCGTGCGCGCGGCGACGGCCTGAGCGCATCGATCGAACTGGAACTGGTGGGCACCGAACGGCTGGCCATCGTGCCCCTGGGCGGCACCACCGATGTGCAACTGCACAGCAGCTGGCCGCACCCCTCGTTCGCCGGGCGCTTTCTTCCTTCCGACCGCACGCTGAACGCCGACGGATTCACGGCGCGCTGGACCCTCTCGTCGCTGGCCACCACCGCGCAGCAGGACGTGGCCGCGGGCCTCAAGCTCTGCGACGGCGCGGTGGACGCGCCCTACGCGGAGTCCGCCGACACCGCGGCGCGTGGCTGCGCGGACAGCTTCAGCGTGGCCTTCGTGGACCCCGTCAACCCGTACTCGCTGTCCGACCGCGCCGCCAAATACGGCGTGCTGTTCATCGCGCTCACCTTTGTGGCGGTGGGCATGTTCGAGCTGATGCAGCGGCTGCGCGTGCATCCGATGCAATACCTGCTGGTGGGCAGCGCACTGTGCAGCTTCTTCCTGCTGCTGGTGAGCCTTTCGGAGCACCTCGCATTCGGCGCCGCCTACGCCCTGGCCGCCAGCGCCTGTGTGCTGCTGCTGGGCTACTACGCCAGCCACATGCTGCGCAGCGCGCGGCGGGGCCTGCCCTTCGGCGCCGGCATCGCGCTGCTGTATGCGCTGCTCTACCTGCTGCTGCAGCTCGAACAGACGGCACTCGTGGTGGGCGCCATCGCGCTCTTCGCGGTGCTGGCGGCAGTGATGGTGGCCACGCGCCGGCTGGACTGGTACGCGCTGTCCTCGCGCCGGGGTGGGGGCGCCACCTCGGCGGCGCAGCCGGGGGCCGGAGCATGACCGGCGCCGTCACGCCGGGCGGGGCCGCCGGCCCGGCGCCGGCATGGGCGAGCTACCTGTCGTCCACGGCCGGAGTGGGTGCGCCTTCTGCACCGGCGCCCGCGCTCTCCGTCGCCGAAGCAGAACGGCTGGCCCAGTACCGCGACCGTCTGTTGCAGGCGTGGGAGTCCAGGAACAGGGCCGCCCTGCGGGCTGCGAAGCAGGCGGTGCTGGAGGCAGCCGCCGCGCGTTCCGGGCCCGAGGCGGCCCCGCCCCTGCGGGGCGCGCTGCGCTTGCTGGCATGGCGCATGGCGGCCCTGCGGCCACAGCGCGCGCCGGTGGAATGGGGATGACAGCGAAGAGGGAAGTGCGACGCGGCTACAGCGCGTCAGCCTTGCGGTCCACCGTGTCTGCGATCAAGGCCAGGCTGGCGGCTTCGATCTGCGGTGCCAGTGCCTCCAGCTCGGCGTCCCCGGTCACCCCCGCGGCCCTCGCCACGTGGATCGCCTCGGCGGTCCGGTGCTGCATGGATGCCTCGTCGAAGCGGTCCAGCTGGTCGATCACGCGGCGCGCGAAATCGGGGGCGATCACCGGCATGGGCCTCCAGCTGTTTGCCGAGGCCCGATCCTCGAACCAATGCACGAGCGGGGCGATCCCCCCCGGGGGTTGCATCATGGCCACCATGCGATCCAGCTCCTGCGGCTGCCGGCGCAGGGTTTCGGTGTTCACGATGATCTCCCGGGCCGTCCGGATGGCGTCTGCCCCGACCACGCCGAACCCCGAGTCGGGCTTGTCCTTCGCGGTCGCCAGCATGCTGTCTTCGACCAGGATGGCAGGCCCGTCGGTCCATGCGTCCAGCACGATGGTCCGCTCCGGCTGTCCAGGGATGCGCGCCTCCGCCCAACTGTGCTTCAGCGCAGAGCTGCTCAGCTGGTAAACACTTTCGGCCGAGTCCATGCCGTCCGCCTCCAGGCGCTGCGCGTACTGCCCGAGCACGATGGCGGCGCGCCCGTCGCAGTTGGCCGCTCCGGCCGCCAGCGAGGCCGCGGCCAGATGGACCGCGCTCTTGCGCAGGCTGTCGGCGTCGCTGTTCCGCAGGTGTGCGTCACGGTCCATCCGGTGACTGACCATGTACGCAGCCTGCGCGCGGTACCGGCTCCGGTAGCCGGAAGCCAGCGCATCCGCCAGCACGTTTCCGCGTCCGAGCGGTAGCGCTTGCCGTGTATCCAGTACCGCGTCCTGGGCCCGCTGCAGGCGGAGAATGTCCTCAGGCGGTAGCGGGCGGCCATCCAGTCGGCGGGCCAGCGCGTAGCCCAGCAGGGGCAGGTGGGTGGCATCCGATGCGGGGCGGCCATGGCGGGCCTGCGAGGCATCCATGGGCGTGGCACGCGACCGCCTCTCGGGGCTGGCCTGCTGCGGTGCCCGCAGAGCGGCTCCGCCGAACGAACCCGCGCCCGCGGAAGGTGACAGCTCTCTCTGCGGGATGCCGCCCCGGTCCGGCGCGGCAGATGACACGGGTCTGCCGGCGGGCGGGCGGGCGGTGGTGGATGCCGTGGCTGGCACGGGCGGCAGTGGTGCTCGGGGTGATGTTCCGGACAACCTGTCAGGCATGTTGCGTCCTCGATGGCATGGCGGAGCGGCGCTCCACCCCCGATGCTGCAGCACGAGACATGCGCCGGCGCGGGTCAGGCGAAACCGTGCCGGGGCGCGCGAAGCGGCTGGCGGGCGCGGTGCGCCCTCGGTCATCGATCCGTCAGGCCACGGCGGGCTCGGAATGCAGCGCCGTGCCTTCCGCGGCGAGGTCGCTGGAGCAGGCACCGCCGCACCCCTGGATGGGCTCGGCCGGCAGTGCCCCGGGCGCGTGCACGGCGCCACTGACGGGGTCGTAGCCCACGCGGCGCAGGTGCAGGGCGAGGGCGGCATCCATGGTCTGCGTGTGCTGCGGGAACCACACCGCCAGCTCGGCGGCCATGTGGCGCAGCACGTCCGTCTCGCCGGCTTCGGCGCGGGCCGTGCCTTCGCCCATCACTTGCAGCACCACCTTGTGCTGCAGGCTGTGGCAGTTGCCCGAAGCGAAACGCGTCGCCGCCATCCAGCCGTCTTCGCGGGCGAAGTGGTCTGCCGTGTGGTCCACGAGCGCGCGCCATGCGGGCAGCAGGGCGTCATCGCCCGCGCCTTCCACCGCGGCGAGCAGCGCCACGAATTCCTCGTGCGTTTCATCCATGAGGGGCAGGTCCAGGGACAGTCCCTGCGACCATTCCAGTGCGGCCATGCGTCTCTCCGTTCCTTGGGCGTCGGTTGAGCGGGCAGCTTAGGCCCGCACCCGGCGCAAAGGTTTGACGCAGGTCAGCCTCCGGCGGGGGCGCGCGGCCCGGGCGCATGCGGCAGGCCATAAAAAAAGGCCGAAGCCCCCTTCGCGGAGAGCTTCGGCCCACAGAGGGCCATGGCGTGGCGTGCCATGGCTCCCACCAGTCTTACTGGTTGTACATGCGCTTGGCGTCGGCCTGGCACTTGTCCTTCACGTCGCCGGTCATGGTGTCGCAACGTTCCTTGGCAGCCTTGTAGTCGGCTTCACGCTTTTCGTGGGCAGCGTCCTTCTTGGCTTCTGCGACCTGGGCGCTCTTCTGGGCGCTGCTGTCGGCAGGCTTGGCTTCGGCGCGGGCGACCTTGGCGTCTTCCTTGGCCTTCACGTGGGCAGCCTTGGCATCCTTCTGGCAGACGTTCTTGGCATCGCCCTGCAGGTCGTCGCACTTTTCCTTGGCGACGTCGTAGGCGGCATCGGCGCGGGCTTCGGACACCTTGTAGGTGTTCTTGTCGCTCGGCTTGTACTGGGCTTCCAGCTCGGCCTTGGCGACCTTCTCGTTGCCCTTGGCTTCCTTCTCGCAGATGTCCTTGGCGTTGTTCTTCAGGCTGTTGCACTGGGCCTTGGCGGCCTTGTAGTCGGCGGAGATGCGGTCGCCGGCGGCCTTGTGTTCTTCCTTGGTCATGGCCATGCCGGAAGTGGCGAGCAGGCCAGCGACGGCCAGGGCGAGCAGATTGCGTGCGTGTTTCATGGTTTTTCTCCTCAGGTCGGTCAGTAAGGGTGGGAATTCCGAGGCGTCTGCGGGAGGGGCCCGCGCAGCCGCCGGTGTTTGTTTTTCAGGGGGTTGCGGGTGCGATCACTTGTCGTCGAAGCGGAAGTCGGGGTGACGGTCCTGCCACGACTTCAGTTCCTTCTCGGCTGCGTCGCGGGCGAGGCCCTGGCGCTCCTGCAGCTTGCCCAGGAACTGGTCGCGCTTGCCGGCCACGACATCCAGGTCGTCATCGGTCAGCTTGCCCCATTGCTCTTTCATCTTGCCGGTGAATTGCTTCCAGTTGCCCTTGATGGTGTCTTCGTTCATGGGACGTGTCCTCTCTTGGTGCTTCGCCTCTGCCATCCACTCCGATACGGGGCGGAACCCTTGCGTGATGCGATGGAAGCCACTGTAAAAGTCGGGTCGCCACGGTCGCGTAGGCACGCGGGTTCAGGCCGCGTCAGCCCAGGACTACTGGCCTCGTGGGCACCCAGCCATAAAAAAAGGGCATGCGAGCATGCCCTTCGTCCAGCAGTGGAAAGCCGCGACGGGTGTCAGTGCGAAAGGTGCAGCCCGCACTCGCGGTTGTCCTCGCCCTTGGTGGGATCCACGTAGTCGAAATTGTTGGGCAGGCCATGCGCCTGGCAGTATTCGTACAGATCCTTGGAGGTCCAGTGCAGCAGCGGCGCGACCTTGATGAGCCCGTCCGGGTTGATGCTGACGGGCTCCATCTGCGCGCGCACGGCCGTGTCGGTGGCGCGCAGCGCGGTGAACCAGACCTTGGGCGCGGTCTCGCGCAGCGCGCGGGCGAAGGGTTCGAGCTTCACCTCTTCCGTGAAGGCGGCATGGCGCGGATCGTCCAGCGCCGGAGTGGGACCCTGAACGGCCTCGCGGTGCGCGCGCGAACGCAGCGGCAGGTAGATGCGCAGGTTCAGTTGCAGCTGGCGCGCGACCTCGTCGGCGAAGCGGTAGGTGGCCTCGGTGTTGTAGCCGTTGTCCATCCACACCACGGGAATGCCGGGCTGCGCACGCGTGCACAGGTGCAGGATCACGGCCTCGAACGGGCGGAAGTTGGTGGTGACGATGGCGGGCTGGCCCAGGCCGATGGCCCAGTCCACGAGGCCCTGCGCGTTGCGGCCGAGTTCGGCGTTGATCTGGGCGAGGTCGATGTGGCTGCTCATGGAAATGCGTGGCTCCTGTGGCGCGGCCGGAGGCCTCCGGCGGCAAGGCTGGCATTGTGCCGCCCCCGTGCGCCCGGCTGCCGAGCCCTTGCGCACGCCCCCGCCGCGCGCAGGGCGATGGAACGGGATTCCGCATTTCCGCCCATTCAATAGGAATCATTCCTATTACTTTTTCTATAATCGTGGCGCCCATGAACGCCACCGCTGCCGATCCCCGCAACGCCCCCCGCCCCGAGCCCCTGCTGGCGGCGCTGGTGCAGCATTACGACGAGCTGGTGGGATCGCTGCGGCACCGCTTCGGCGAGGACTGCTTCCCGCGCGAGATCGTCAACGAGGTCTGCGTGCGCCTGTTGGAGCGGTCCGTGCCGCAGGAGGTGGCGAATCCACTGGCCTTCCTGCGGGCGGTGGCGCGCGATCTGGCGATCGATCGCCACCGCGCCCGCGCGCGCCGCCCGGAGACCCCGCTGGAACCCGAGGCGCTGGAGGAGCGTGCCACGCCCGCCACGGCCGCGCGCCTGTCGCCGCCGGAGCTGGCCTGTGCGGCGCGGCAGCGCCAGCGCGCACTGCTGGCGGCCATCGGTGCGCTGCCCGAGGCCTGCCGCGAGGTGTTCATCCTGACCAAGCTCTACGGCATGCCGCAGGACGAGGCCGCCCAGCGGCTGGGCATCTCGCGCGGCATGGTGGCCCGCCATCTGGCGCGCGCGCTGCGCAGCGTGCAGCCGGTGCTGCAGGACCTGCCCGCGCCCCACGGTCTTGCCGGGCGGCACGCCGATGGCGGCTGATCCGGCGCCAGGCCGGCCCGCCCGCGCCGGCCGCAGCCCCCACCTGCCGGTGGACGATGCGCTGGCCCCTTTCGCCGATGCGCTGCGCCGGCACCTGCCCTCGCCCGAAGAGATTGAGCGCTCCGCCGCCGCGCGGCGCCGGCAGGGCCTGCGCCAGCGCCTGGCCAAGGCCGCGGGCACCGGCTCGGTACTGGCCGCGCTGCTGGCCGCCGGGCTGTGGTGGGCCGATCCGGCCTGGCACCGCGACACGCTGGTCACCGCCGTGGGCGAACGCCGCACGGCGCGCCTGCCGGACGGCAGCGAGGTCCGCCTGCACAGCCGTTCGCGCGTGGAGGTGGCGCTGCACCTGCGATCGCGCCGGCTCGCGCTGCCCGAGGGCGAGGCCTCGTTCGAGGTGGCCCACGCCCCCTGGCACCGCTGGCTGCCGTGGCTGCAGCGGCCCTTCACCGTGCAGGCCGGCGCCTTGCGGGTGCTGGACATCGGCACCGTGTTCCAGGTGCGCCGCCATGCGCCCGGGCCCGCAGGCGCGCCCGGGCGGACCGACGTAACCGTGCTGCAGGGCCGCGTGCGCGTGCACCCGCTGCACGGCGGCAGCCCGGCCGTGGAGCTGGGCACGGGCGAGCGGCTGCGCGTGCCCGACACCGCCTCCGCCCACCTGCCGGCACCGCAGCGCCTGGAGGCGGCCGCGCTGTCCGCCGCCACGGGCTGGCGCGAGGGCCGGCTGCTGCTGGAAGGCACCCCGCTCGCCGAGGCCGTGGCGGAGATGCAGCGCCACCATTCCGCGCCCATCGCCATCGCGGACGCGCAGGCCGCGGACCAGCGCCTCTCGGGCGCCTTCGACCTGGACCGCATCGACCAGCTCATCGACCTGCTGCCCCGCCTGGCGCCCGTGAGCGTGCACCGGCAGGCCGACGGCCGCGTGCTGATCGCCTCGCGCAGTGCCGGGGCCCGCGGCGCGCCCTGACCGGCTGCCGTGGCCACCCGTGGGGTGGTTCGTGCGCCATACATGCTCCATGCCGCCGGTTCCATTGAATAGTTAGCTATTAAAAACATAGCAAAAAGGGCTCGAAAAAATCCGCTCGGCGCAGGTGTACAAACTTGCGCGCCCGTTCGGCATGCAGGCAGGCGGGCGGCCCGGGGATGTCCGGGCCGGCCCTGCCTTTTCCTACCGCTTTGTTTGGCGTCTTTTCCCAGGAGCTTCCGTCCCATGCCGACCCCGACCCGCCGCACGTCCCCGCGCCACCGCCCTCCCTTTGCCGCCCGCGGGGCCGCCCTGGCGGCGGCGCTGTGCATCGCCGCCGCCGCGCACGCCCAGCCCGTGGCGATCGACCTTCCCGCCCAGCCGCTCGCGCAATCGCTGGCTGCGCTCGCGCGCCAGAGCGGCGCGCAGATCGTCTTCGGTACCGACACCGCCCAGGGCCTGGGCGCGCCCGCCGTGCGCGGCACGCTGGAAGTGCGCGAGGCGCTGGACCGCCTCGTGGCCGGCACCGGCCTCGTGGTGCGCGCCCAGGACGGGCGCACGTTCACCGTGGAACGCGCCGCCGCCTCCGCCAACCCGGGCGCCGCGGCAGGCGGCGGATCGGCCTCGCTGGGCGAGGTGCGCGTGCAGGCCGCGCGCGGCGCGGACACCACCTACTACGCGCCCTCGTCCGCCAGCGGCACCAGGACCGAGGCCGCGCTGCGCGACGTGCCGCAGACCATCGACGTGGTGCCCCAGCAGGTGATCCGCGACCAGGGCGCCACCTCCATCCAGGACACGCTGCGCAACGTGGCCGGCGTGGGCCTGTCCACCGGCGACGGCCAGCGCGACCAGGTCAGCATCCGCGGCTTCACCAGCATCGGCGACCAGTTCGTCGACGGCTTCCGCGACGACGCGCTCTACTTCCGCGACCTCTCCAACATCGAGCGCGTGGAAGTCGTGAAGGGCCCCGCCGCCGTGCTCTACGGGCGCGGCTCCTCGGGCGGCCTCGTGAACCGCGTCACGAAAAAGCCCGGCACGGACGTCTCCGACGTGGCGCTCAGCGTGGGCAGTTGGGCCGACAAGCGCGCCGAGTTCGACGTGGGCCGTGCGCCCGCGGGCAGCGACTGGTCCTGGCGCGTGACCGGCGCGGCCGAGGACGCCAACAGCTACCGCAGCCAGCAGTTCCTGGAGCGCCAGGCCATCGCGCCTTCGGTGCTCTGGAAGCCCGACGGCGCCACTTCGCTCATGCTGCAGGCCGACTACCTGCACGACAAGCGCGTGACCGACTTCGGCATCCCCGCCTACCGCGGCCGGCCCGTGGCCGTGGACCCGCGCACCTATTACGGCGCGGCCAACGCGCGCGATGCGGACACCTCCGAATCCACCGTGGGCTCGTTCACCGCCACGTTCGAACACCGCTTCTCCGACACGCTGCGCGTGCGCAACGCGCTGCGCTACTACCACTACGAACTGGACCGCCAGAACACCCTGCCCTCGGGCGGCGTGAACGAAGCGGCCGGCACCGTGGCCCTCACGCGCTCGGGCATCGACCGCAGGGAGCATGGCGTCTTCAACCAGACGGAGCTGGTCCAGAACCTGCGCACCGGCAGCATCGCGCACGAGGTGCTCTACGGCCTGGAGCTGGGCCAGCAGAACAAGGACGCGCTCACCTACTCCGGCGGCACGCTGGGCACCGTGAACCTCTGGAACCCGGTGCTGCCGGTGGCGCCGCTGAACGGCGGCGGCGCGCTCACGGGCAGCACGCTCAACCGCTACCTGACGCGCGCCGCCTACGTGCAGGACCAGATCACCTTCACGCCCGAATGGAAGCTGCTGGCCGGCCTGCGCTACGACCGCTTCGGCCAGGAGACCGACAACCGCCTGCCCGGCCAGGCCGACTTCGAGCGCACCGACACCACCTGGAGCCCGCGCCTGGGCTTGGTGTGGCAGCCGGACACCGTGCAGTCGTACTACGCCTCGGTGAGCCGCTCCTACCAGCCATCGGCCGAGATGTTCGCGCTCTCGGCCACCAACGCCGCCGTCAAGCCCGAGCGCACCACCAACTACGAGGTGGGCACGAAGTGGGAGCTGCTGGGCGGCCGCGCCACGGCCACGGCCTCGCTGTTCCAGCTGGAGCGCACCGACATCAAGACCGCCGACCCCGCGCGGCCCACGGTGCTGATCCCCATCGGCACGCAGCGCACGCGCGGGCTGGAGCTGTCGCTCTCGGGCGAGCTGCGCGCCGGCACGCAGGCCACGTTCAGCTACGCCTACCTGGACACGCGCGTCACCCGCTCCACCGCCACCGACGCGGGCCAGTCCGTGGAAGGCAAGCGCGCCACCCTCACGCCGCGCAACGCGTTCTCGGCCTGGATCACGCAGCAGCTCGGCGAGGCCTGGAGCGTGGGCGGCGGCGTGAACTACGTGGGCGACCGCTTCGCCAACCCCGGCAACACCGTCACCCTGCCGTCCTACGTGGTGGTGGACGCCATGGCGCAATACCGCATCGGCCGCGCGACCACGCTGCAGCTCAACCTGCGCAACCTGTTCGACCGCAGCTACATCGTCTCGGCCCACGGCTCCAACGCCAACCTGAACCTGCCCGGCGCGCCGCGCAATGCGACGCTGACGCTGCGGCACAGCTTCTGAGGCGAGCAGCCTGCGGCAAGGAATCACCCCCGACACGCAGACACCGAACGGTCCGTCAAGACGGCCCGGAAGAACATTCCTTCCTGTGGAAAAATCCGGGCCGCCGGCTGGAAAACAGCCGGCTTCCGGGGCACAGTGCGGCTCCGCGCGGTGCCATCACACGGCCAAGCCGGACCGCTCGCGGCCGGCTTTCCACCGCGCTACACAAGAAGAGAAAAACCAATGTCGCTTGCGTACTGGTTCCGGGAGGGACCTGCCGAGCCCATCGAGAATGGGCGGATTCAATATGGGCCGGGGAAGGGGTTGCCCAAGCTGGTGTTCAAGGGCTTGGACAATTCACAGAAGCTTGTCCAGAAGATCGCCACCATTGATCCGGTGCGCAAGAAGATCATCCTGATCCAGCCCAGGGAAAAAGCCTTGTACGTCTCGGGCCTGCGGGAACGTGGAGTTCCGGGGTACCTGTACCTGTTCGCCCATGCGAGTGCAACCAGCCTTCAGGGAGCAACACATATCGGAGAAATTGTCAGCGTCATCCATCGCAGCGGCATCTGGCGCAGGCAGCCCATCCTGATCGATGCCTGCAATGCCGGGGCTTCCCCCAATGGAGTCGCCAGCGCTCTGGCCCGAGCGCTTCTCACTTATGTCACCGCGCCTACAACGCTTACCTGGAACCATCCCCTGGGCGGCTCCGCTATCGGCCAGGGCACCTTCGAGAAACTGCCCGGCGTGCTGGACCGGTTGCCCATTCCCGACTTCCTGCGCCCAGGGCAATGGCGCACCTGGGGGCAAGACGGCCACCCCATCGCCACCACACGCACCTCGCCGCGCGACGGCGGCGAACTCGTCAAGGGCCCGCTGGCCCATGAACTACTGAGGAAACGATGATGTTGCAATGGTGGAAACGCATCGGCTGTGGATTCCAACTGCTTCTGATCCTCTCGCTCCTGATCGGCACCTACACGGCATGGTGGTGGATCGACAGTGCGCGCACATGCGAAACGCAGGACCAGTACACACTGCACGGTATCTGTCTGATGCAAATACGCGACCGCGCCGAAGCGGGAGACAACGCCGCGCAGTGGGCCTACGGCAATTACCTCGAAGCGCAACGCCGGGAGCCGGAGGCCCGTGTCTGGCAAATGCGGGCCATGCACCGCGCCAGCATTGGCGCTGACCTGCGCGACAACATGGTTGGTTACTGCGACCGTATCCCAGGCTTCGAGGCGCGCACGGTCGAATCCATCATGCTGCGCGTAGCGCCGAACAGCCCTGATGCACACCTGCGCCTGCTGCAGCTCTATACCTACCCCGGTTGCGGCGCCTTCGATCTCGACAAGGCCAGCGTACAGATCCCCCTACTGACGCAGTGCGCGCACCTTGCCATCGCGCGCTATCTGCAGGCTGCCGAAGAAAAACACCACCGCGTATCGCCATCCACCCAGGCGGCCATTCGCGCCAATATGGCGGTATGTGAAAAGGAACTGGCTGGACACATCCCACCAGACACGACCGTGCAGGAAATTCTTTCCGTACGACGAGAGGATCTAGACGCCCTGTCGCAAAGCCTTGCGGCGCTGAAGCCATGAGGCACCTAATGTCACAAACCCTATGGCTCCTGGCATGGCGGAAACGCATCGGCTGCGGCCTTCAACTGCTCCTGATCCTCTCGCTCCTGATCGCCACCTACACCGCATGGTGGTGGATCGACAGTGCCCGTACCTGCGAAACGCAGGACCAGTACACCCTGCACGGTATCTGCCTCATGCGGATACACGACCGAGCCAAGCAGGGGGACAACGCCGCGCAGTGGGCCTACGGTAACTACCTCGAAACCGAAGGCCAACAGCAGGAAGCGAATGTCTGGTACCTCCGAGCCATGCATGGCGCTCGTGACGGATTGGATCTGCGCGACGACATGAAAGCCTACTGTGACCGTATTCCCGGCTTCGATGCGCGCGCTGTCGAGGCCACCATGCTGCGCGTGGTACCCAATAGCCCCGATGCGCACCTGCGTCTTCTGCAACTCTATATCTACCCTGGCTGTGGCGCTTTCGATCTCGACAAAGCCAGCGTGCAAATTTCTCTGCTGACCCAGTGCGCACACCTTGCGCTCACCAACTATTTACACCGGGCCGAACGCACACGGCATCGCATTTCAACCGCAACGCGGGCGGCCATTCGCTCGAACATGAACCTTTGCGAGCAGGAATTGGTGAACCCACCTCCAATCGGTGATACGGTCCGGGAGGCCATCCCCGTTCGCAAAGAGCATCTGGACGAACTGTCGCACCGTCTCGCTGCGCTGGAGCCATGAAGCCATGACCCGCCGAGCTCGCACCACCGCCGACACAAGGCCACGCGAGCACCGAAGCGCCCACTACCGCGCTACAAGCAGAGCCCTCACCGCCCTGCCTGCTCCAGCCACGCCTCCACCTCCTGGGCGGCCTGCGCGGCGGCCTCGGACATGGCGTGGGTGCCGCCACGCGCGTCGGCCGTGGGGGCCGGCTTCTGGACGATGAAGACGCGCTGGGCGACGAGCTTTTCGCCGGCCTGGGTGGAGTCGGCCAGCGAGGCCCGCAGCCGCAGCACGCCGGTGCTGGCCGTGGTGGACTGGAAGACCTGGCTGAATTCCTCGATCTCCACGCGCAGCACGGCGGGCGGCTTGCCGCCCTCGACGAGCTGCATGGCGCCTTCGTCGCCCATGAGCACCGGGCGGCGCAGGCCCAGCTGGTCGCGCAGCGCCTGCTGCACGAGCTGCGCGGGCGGCTGGCTCCAGCGGGCCTGGCCGTAGGGGCGCAGGCGGCGCGGGTCGTCGTAGGCCAGGCGGTAGAGCACGGCGGTGCTGCCTTCCACCGGGCCGGTGACGGCCACTTCGGGCAGCGCGATGGGCGGCAGCGGTGCGCGGCGGTCGGCCGGCGCGGTGGCCAGCAGGCCCGGGCCGAAGTCGTACACGTCGGCGCGCACGGGCGGCGCGGGCAGGGCCGAGCAACCGGCCAGGAGCGCGGCCGCGGCCACAATGCCCCAGAGGCCGGATGCCGTCGTATTCACTGCATTATTTGCTATGTTTTTCATAGTGACCAGGAGGAGGTTTCCAGGGCGTTCATGCGGAAGGGGGGAGGCGGTGCCGGTACGCGTCACCGGGCCGCGGCGGCGGGAGCCTCGAAGCCGGGCTCGCCCGGGCCGCCGGCCGCGCGGCCGGGCCCGTAGATGAGCGATTGCGGGTTGTCGCTGAGGTTGCTGGCTGCGCGGCCCAGGCGGCGCACGGCGCGCGAGGTTTCGTCGGCGGCATGGTTCACGCGCGGCAGCGTCACGCGGCCGAAGCGGTCGGCCGCGAGCGACAGCGATTGCGAGCTTTCGGCGATCTGGTCGAGCGGCCCGCCCTCGGCGCTCAGCTTGCGCACGGCGGTGGTCACCTCGCTGGCCGCATTGCCGGCGTTCGTGCCCGCCTGGCGCAGGGCCTGCAGGGTTTCTCGCGCATCGCTGGCCAGCACCGGCACGGTGGCCAGCGCCGGGTCCAGCCGCTGCGCCACGGTGGCGTCGAGCCGCTTCATGAGCGCGTTGGCGCTGCCCGCGGCCTGCCCGAGGTTGTCCAGCGCGAGGGTGAAGCGTTTCTGGTTCTCGTCGCCCAGCAGGTCGTTGATGCGGTCGGTGGCCTGCTGCACCTGCGCGAGGATGGCCGGCCCCTGTTCGGCGAGCTGGCTGAAGGGCGAACTCTTGAGCGGCAGGCGCGGCAGGCCGCTCGACCCGCGCGGCAGCGCGGGCTGCGGCGAGGAGCCGTCGTCCAGCAGCACGTGCGCGAGGCCGGTGACGCCCTGGTAGCCCAGCACGGCGAAGGTGGCGGGCGTGACGGGCGCCTGGTCGTTCACGGCGATGCGGATCAGCACGTTGCCGGCCACGTCGGGGTCGAAGCCGATGCGCGTGACCTTGCCCACGGCCACGCCCTTGTAGCGCACGGCCGCCTGCGGCTGCAGGCCGCCCACGCTCTCGCGCGTGGAGAGTTCATAGACCTGGTAGCTCGCCCGGTCGCGCGTGAGCCACAGGCCCAGGGCGGCGAGCAGGGCCGCCACCACCACCACGAAGATGCCCGCGGCAAGGGCGTGGGACTTGTTTTCCATCAGGCCTCCTGTCCCGGGGCGGCGGAGCCCGGCGAGGGCGCCGGAGCGGGTGCCATCGCGCGGCGGCCGCGCTCCCCGAGGAAAAATTGTTGAATGAACGGGTGCTCGAAATGCGCCACTTCCTGCGGCGTGCCGCTGGTGATGACGCGTTTCTCGGCCAGCACGGCCACGCGCGTGCTGAGCGCGAAGAGCGTGTCGAGGTCGTGGGTGACCATCACCACGGTGAGGCCCAGCGCCGCGTGCAGCTCGCGCAGCAGCTCGCAGAATTCGTCGGAGCTGTTCGGGTCCAGGCCCGCGGTGGGCTCGTCCAGCAGCAGCAGCGGCGGATCCATGATGAGGGCGCGCGCGAGCGCCACGCGCTTGATCATGCCGCCCGAGAGGTCGGCCGGCATGCGCGTGGCGTGCTCGGGCTTGAGCCCCACGAGGCGCAGCTTGACCATGGACGCATCGCAGATCAGGTCCTTGGGCAGCGTGCCCTGCTCGCGCAGCGCGAAGGCCACGTTGTCGAGCACGCTGAAGGCCGAGAACAGCGCGCCGTGCTGGAACAGCATGCCCACGCGGCTCGCCGCGCCCGCGCGGCCCATCTCGGCGGCGGGCCGGCCCAGCACGGTGACGCTGCCCTTGGCCGGCCGCGTGAGCCCCAGCATCTGCCGCAGCAGCACGGTCTTGCCGGTGCCCGAGCCGCCCACGAGCGCCAGGATCTCGCCGCGGCGCACCGTGAGGTCGAGGTTCTCGTGCACGGCGAAGGCCTCGTCGCCCTTGCCGAACACGGTGGAGAGGCCGCGGATCTCCACCACCGGCGGCGCGTCGGCGTCGGGCGGCGGGGGGGCGGCGGCGGGTCCGGTCTCGGCCATGGCGTCAGATCCCGAGGTTCTTGAACGCGATCGCGAAGAGCGCGTCCACGATGATGACCATGGTGATGGCGTTCACCACCGAGGCCGTGGTGCCCTCGCCCAGGCTCTGGGTGTTGGGCTTCACGCGCAGGCCCCAGTGGCAGCCGATGAGCGCGATGCCCACGCCGAACACCACCGACTTGACCATCGCGAGCACCAGGTTGGAGAAGCTCACCGCATTGGGCAGCGCCTGCACGAAATAGGCGGGCGAGACATCCATGGCGATGTCGGCCGCGAGCATGCCGCCCGCGAGCGCGCACAGCGTGGTCCACACGGCGATGAGCGGCATCGCGATGGCCAGCGCCACGGCGCGCGGCATCACGAGCCGGAAGCCGTGCGGGATGCCCATGACGCGCATCGCGTCCAGTTCCTCGGTGACGCGCATCACGCCGATCTGCGCGGTGATGGCCGAGCCCGAGCGCCCGGCCACGAGGATGGCCGCGAGCATGGGTCCCAGCTCGCGGATCAGCGAGATGCCCAGGATGTTGACGATGAACGATTCGGCGCCGAACTGGCGCAACTGCAGGCTCATGAGGTAGGCCAGCACCACGCCGATCAGGAAACCCACGATGGCCGTGATCGGCAGCGCGGTGGCCCCCATGCGGTAGAGGTGGCCGGAGATATCGCGCCAGGGCGCGCGGCCGGGCGCACGCACCACGCGGGCCAGGTCGATCACGAGCTGACCCACCAGCTCCAGCAGGTGCTTGCCGTGCCCCAGCGCGTGCAGGACCTTCACGCCGAGGCGGTCCACCTCCTCGGCCAGGCGCCAGGGCGGATCGGGCGGGCGGTCGGTGACGGTGAATTCGGCCACGCGATCGAGCATGTCGCGCTGGGCGTCGTCCAGGGCCACGCGGTCCGGCCAGGCGCGGCCCCAGTGGTTCCAGAGCAACTGGGCGCCCACGTGGTCGAGCCAATCGACCGCGCGCAGGTCCCAGCCCAGGCCGGCATCCGGCGGCGACTGGGCGAGCTGCGCGGACAGCGCACGCCAGTTCCTGCGGGTGCCCAGGTCTGCCGCCCCCCAGCGGCCGTGCAGCGCGGCGACCGGCCCCTCGGGCGTGTCGGTGCGTGAAATGCGGGGCAGGCTGTCGCTCATGGAGTCGGCGGTGGGTCGGCAGGGGTGCGGGTGGCGTGGACGGGATTCGGAGGGGCGGGCAACGAAAACACGGCAGGAGCGGGAACCGGATGGTAGCGGAGCGCGGCGCGGCGCCCGCGTCAGCGCAGAGCGCGTTCCACTGGCGGCGGGCAGCGGATGAAATTTCATCAAAAGTGCTCCATGCCGCCGTATCCATTGGATTGATTGCTATCAAAAAAGGAGTAGCCGGGCTTCCCCTATCGACAGCCCCACCCCGCCGCGCACAATGGTCGCGCCGCCCCCTGGCGGCCCGCACGGCCCGGGGCCGCGCGCCGGAACGGCCTTCTCCTTCTTCCATGAGCGACACCACTTTCGACACCATCGTCATCGGCGGCGGCACGGCCGGCGCCCTGCTCTGCAACCGTCTGAGCGCCGATCCGCGCCACCGCGTGCTGCTCGTGGAGGCCGGCCGCAAGGACGACTACCACTGGATCCACATCCCCGTGGGCTACCTCTACTGCATCGGCAACCCGCGCACCGACTGGCTCTACCAGACCGAGCCCGACGAAGGCCTGAACGGCCGCAGCCTGCGCTATCCGCGCGGCAAGACGCTGGGCGGCTGCAGCAGCATCAACGGCATGATCTACATGCGCGGCCAGGCGCGCGACTACGACCACTGGGCCCAGGCCACGGGCGACGACACCTGGCGCTGGGACAACGTGCTGCCGGCCTTCCGCCGCCACGAGGACCACTGGCGCCTCGACCGTCCGGATGCCGCCACCGACGAATTCAGGCGCCTGCACGGCAGCAAGAGCACCGGCGGCAGCGGCGAATGGCGCGTGGAGCGGCAACGGCTGCGCTGGGACGTGCTCGACGCGTTCTCGCTCGCCGCGCAGCAGGCGGGCATTCCCTCCACCGACGACTTCAACCGCGGCACCAACGAGGGCGTGGGGTACTTCGAGGTCAACCAGAAGGGCGGCTGGCGCTGGAACACCGCCAAAGCGTTCCTGCGGCCCACCTGCTACGGCCGCCCCAACTTCGAGATGTGGACGGGCGCGCAGGCCAGCCGCCTGCTGCTGGAAACCCGGCCGGACGGCAGCAGCCGCTGCACCGGCGTGGAGGTCTGGAACGGGCACGAGATGGTCACCGCCCATGCCGCGCACGGCGTGGTGCTGAGCGCGGGGGCCGTGAATTCGCCGCAGCTGCTGCAGCTCTCGGGCATCGGGCCCGGCGCGCTGCTGCAGGCGCACGGCATCGGCGTGGCGCACGACCTGCCCGGCGTGGGCGCCAACCTGCAGGACCACCTGCAGATCCGCGCCGTGTTCAAGGTGAACGGCGTGCCCACGCTCAACACGCTGGCCGGCAACCTCTGGGGGCGCGCGCGCATCGGGCTCGAATACGCCCTCAAGCGCAGCGGCCCGATGAGCATGGCGCCTTCGCAGCTCGGCGCCTTCACGCGCAGCGCGCCCAACCGGCCGCATCCCAACCTGCAGTACCACGTGCAGCCGCTCTCGCTCGATGCGTTCGGCGAGCCGCTGCATGCGTTTCCCGCGTTCACGGCCAGCGTGTGCAACCTCAACCCGACCAGCCGCGGCACCGTGCGCATCAAGAGCCCGCGCTTCCAGGACGCGCCGGCCATCGCGCCGCGCTACCTGAGCACGCCGGAAGACCGCCAGGTGGCCGCCGACTCGCTGCGCGTCACGCGGCGCATCGTCGCGCAGCCGGCCCTCGCGCCCTACCGCCCCGAGGAATGGAAACCCGGCACGCAGTACGAATCGGACGAGGACCTGGCGCGGCTGGCGGGCGACATCGCCACGACCATCTTCCACCCCGTGGGCACCACCCGCATGGGCGCCGACGGCGACCCGGGCGCCGCGCTCGATGCGCGCCTGCGCGTGCGCGACGGCCGCGGCGGCACCATCGCGGGCCTGCGCGTGGTGGACGCCGGTGCCATGCCCACCATCACCAGCGGCAACACCAACTCGCCCACGCTCATGATCGCTGAGAAGGCGGCCGAATGGCTGCGGGCGGAGATCCGGGGCGGCGACTGAGCGGCCCGGCCGCGTGCGTCCCGCCGAGAACGCCCGCGCGGGCCGGCAGGAACGCGGGGCCACAGCCCGGCCGCCGGCAGGAAGGCGATTCTTCCCGCGCAAATCTCCAGAAAAGCCGCCAACGGCACGGAACAGCGGCCAAAGCGATCCGGCAGCGGGGGGCCGAACGCACCATTGCGGCGCCCCCGCACCGGGCCCGGGCAGGCCCCGCCTGCGGGAAAACCCCCGATGCACCAGGGCAGTGCGCGAGTTACATTGCGGTTACTCGATAGCGCGCAACGCCGCGCAACGAGGGGACCGAGGAGACAAACTCGAACTCGAAAACACCAATCCAAAGCATCCCCCTATAAGATGCATTCCTTCAAGCGCCGGCGATCCCGGCGCTTTTTTTTGCCCGGCCGTCCGCTGAACCTTCGGATGTTTTGCGCCCCATGCCGCCGTATCCAGGACTTTTCCAGCTATTGAAACGATAGCGGGTGCGACAATCCCGGGATGGAATGGATCATTGTTTCGCTGGCCTCGCTGCTGGCCGGTTTCGTGGATGCCATCGTGGGCGGCGGCGGACTCATCCTCGTGCCCGCCCTGTTCGCCACCTTCCCCACCGCCCCGCCCGCCACACTGATGGGCACCAACAAGAGCGGCTCCATCTGGGGCACCGGCATCGCCACCTGGCAGTACAGTCGCCGCGTGGACATGCGCTGGCAGGCGCTGCTGCCGGCCGCCGCGGCCGGCTTCGCGGGGGCATTCGCGGGGGCCTGGACGGTCACCGTGGTGCCGGTGGACTTCCTGCGGCGGCTGCTGCCCTTCATTCTGCTGGCCGTGCTGGCCTACACCCTCGCGCGCAAGGACCTCGGCAAGCACCATGCCCCGCGCTTCGACGGACGCACCGAAACCCGCGTCGCCTGCCTGATCGGGCTCACGATCGGGTTCTACGACGGCTTCTTCGGCCCCGGCACGGGCAGCTTCTTCGTCTTCCTGTTCGTGCGGCTGCTGGGCTACGACTTCCTGAACGCCTCGGCCTCGGCCAAGCTGCTGAACCTGGCCACGAACGTCGCCGCGCTCATCCTCTTCACGGCCAAGGGCCATGTGTGGTGGCACTTCGCCCTGCCGCTCGCCGTGGCCAACGTGGTGGGCAGCGTGCTGGGCACGCACATGGCGATGAAGCACGGCACGGGCTTCGTGCGCGGCATCTTCATCGTCGTGGTGGGGGCGCTGATCCTCAAGACGGGCTACGACGGGTTCCTGAAGTGAGCGCCTGCCGGGCGGCACCGCACGGCCGTCAGGCCTCCCGGGCCGGCCGCGGGCACAGCCGGGCCGCGGGCTCGCACGATCTCGTCGATGAACACCGTCACGGCCGGGTGGGCGCGCTCCCCGCGCCGGTAGGCCACCGAGATCTCGCGCCCCCCGTCGGGGCGCAGCGGCACGGCCCGCGTGCCCGGCAGCGGCCGCAGCAGGCGCAGGCCCGGCACCACGGTCACGGCGCAGCCCGCCGCGACCATGGCGGAGACCACCTCGAACCCCGAGGCACGCACATCCATGCGCGGCTCGAAACCGGCCTCCAGGCACCGCTGGCGCACGAACTCGCCAAAACTGCTCGACGCCGCATCCATGGCCCAGGATTCATGCCGCAGGTCGGCCACGCCGAGCCAGGGGCGGCCCGCCAGCGGGTGCGTGTCGGGCAGCAGCACATGCAGCGAATCCTGCGCCAGCGGCACGAAGCCGAAGCCGCCCTGCCGCCGGTCCATGCGCAGCGCCAGGTGGTCGATGAGCGCGATGTCGGCGCGCCAGGCGCCCAGGGCCACCAGGCCGTCGTCCGGCTCCATTTCCTCCACGGCGAGGCGCAGACGCGGGTAGGCGGCCCGCAGCGCCTGGATGGTTCCGGGCAGCAGGGCCGAGGCGATGGACGGGAAGGCCGCCACGCGCAGCTCGCCCGCGATCTCCCTGCGCAGCAGCGCCAGTTCGGACTTCGCCTCGTCCAGCACCGCCATGAGGCGCTCCGCGTGCCGCACCAGCGCCTCGCCCCCCGGCGTGAGGCGCACGCCCCGGCCCTGGCGCTCGGTGAGGGCCAGCCCCGCCTCCGCCTCGAGTTGCGCGATCTGCTGCGAGACGGCCGAAGGCGTCAGCGCGAGGGCCTCGGCGGCGGCCGCCATCGTTCCGCAGCGGGCCAGTTCGCGCAGCGCGCGCAGGCGGGTCATGTCCATGTGCTTTTTTCCAAGAGCCGGGCCGGCTTCAATCATCAGATTGTCTAACGCATCCCTTCACGAAAGATCAGTAGACCTGATGAAAAGCGCAGCCTACGCTGTGCCCCGTCCTGCGGCAGACGGCCCGCGGGCATTCCCCACGAAAGACGTTTCCATGGCCATCAGCGTTTTCGACCTCTTCAAGATCGGCATCGGCCCATCCAGCTCGCACACCGTGGGGCCGATGCGGGCCGCGCGCATGTTCACGCACGCCCTCGAGCACCAGGGCCTGCTGGCGGCCACCGGCCGCGTGGTGGCGGAGCTGTACGGCTCCCTGGGCGCCACCGGCAAGGGCCACGGCAGCGACACCGCCGTGCTGCTGGGCCTGTGCGGCCACGAGCCCGACACCGTGGACGTGGACCGCGTGGGCGGCTATGTCGAGGGCATCCGCGCGCACGGGTCGCTGGCGCTCGCCGGCCGGCACGCCATCGCCTTCGACGAAAAGCGCGACCTGCGCTTCTATGCGCTCAAGACCCTGCCCTTCCATGCCAACGGCCTGCGCTTCGCCGCGCATGCGCCCTCGGGCGCGCTGCTGCACGAGGCCACCTACTACTCGGTGGGCGGCGGTTTCGTGGTCAGCGAAGCCGTGGCCGCGGACGGCGCGCGCCAGAAGGTGATAGCGCCCGATCCGTCGGTGCTGCCGCTCCCGTTCGAAGACGCCGACGGATTGCTGCGGCTCACCGCCACGCACGGGCTGGACATCGCCGGCGTGATGCGCGCCAACGAACGCCACTGGCGGACCGATGCCGACATCGACGCCGGTCTGCTGGCCATCTGGCATGCCATGCAGGCCTGCGTGGAGCGCGGCTGCCGCACCGAGGGGCTGCTGCCCGGCGGTTTCAGGGTGAAACGGCGGGCCGCGGCCCTGGCGCGCCGCCTGGGCGCCTTCGAGCCGCAGCCGACCGATCCGCTGCGCGTGCTCGACTGGGTGAACCTGTGGGCCCTGGCGGTCAACGAGGAGAACGCGGCCGGCGGGCGGGTGGTCACCGCGCCCACGAACGGCGCGGCCGGCATCGTGCCCGCCGTGCTGCACTACTACATGCACACCGCAGGGCACGCCAGCGACCGCGGTGCGATCGACTTCCTGCTCACCGCCGGCGCCATCGGCATCCTCTACAAGAAGAACGCCTCGATCAGCGGGGCCGAAGTGGGCTGCCAGGGCGAGGTGGGCGTGGCCTGCTCCATGGCCGCGGGCGCGCTCTGCGCGGCCCTGGGCGGCACGCCGGCACAGGCGGAGAACGCGGCGGAGATCGGCATGGAGCACCACCTGGGCCTCACCTGCGACCCGGTCGGCGGGCTGGTGCAGATCCCCTGCATCGAACGCAATGCCATCGCCTCGGTGAAGGCCATCAACGCCGCGCGCATGGCCCTCTATGGGGACGGCACCCATTTCGTGAGCCTGGACCAGGTCATCAAGACCATGCGCGAGACCGGCGCGGACATGCTGACCAAGTACAAGGAGACCGCGCGCGGCGGCCTCGCCGTGAACATCGTGGAGTGCTGAAGGCGGCCCGGGGCCATCCGCGTTTGCGATGAGGCATGAGCTCATACCCGCTACTTATAATGTGACCACTCCGTGACGTCCGCCACCGGACGCCGGGCCCCACGATCTCCGGCTTCGCCACCCGCCTAGCCGGATTTTTTGTACCCTGCCTTCACCCCACCAGGAACCGCAGATGAAGATTCTCAAGACGATGGCTACCGCCGCCGTGGCGCTGTGCGCGGCATTCTCGGCACAGGCGCGATCGATCGACGCCATCCAGAAGGACGGCAAGATCATCATCGCCACCGAGGGCCAGTTCGCTCCCTTCAACTACTTCAACGGCACGCAGCTCACGGGCTTCGAGGTCGAGGTCGCCAACCTGGTGGCCAAGAAGATGAACCTGAAGGTCGAGTGGAAGACCCTGGGCTTCGACGCCCTGCTGACCGGCCTGGCGCAGGACCGCTGGGATCTGGCCATCGCCTCGCACGGCGTGACCGAAGAGCGCTCCAAGGCCGTGACCTTCGCCACGCCGCACTACTGCTCGGGCGGCATGGTCATCGCCATGGACCCGGCCATCCGCACGGGCAAGGACCTCGCCGGCAAGGTGGTCGCCGTGCAGACCGGCACGAGCTACCTCGAGAACGTGAAGAAGGTCTCCGGCGTCAAGGACGTGAAGAACTTCCCCACCGACGTGGACGCCCGCAGCGCCCTCACATCCAAACGCGTGGACGCCTGGGTGACCGACAAGTTCGTGGCCAAGGAAGTCGCGGCCAAGAACCCCAAGGCGGGCCTGAAGCTCGGCGACATGCTCTTCATCGAGAAGATCGCCCCGGCCGTGGCCAAGGGCAACACGGGCCTGGCCGATGCCTGGAACAAGGCCTTCGGCGAGATCCTGGCCGACGGCAGCTACGCCGCCGTTTCCAAGAAGTACTTCAACGAAGACGTCCGCTGCGCCCCCTGATCCCTGAGAAGGTGTGAAAGAACCCGACATGCCCGCTCATCACGCCAGAACACGCCCGCTCGGCGTTGCAAATGCTCGCCATGGCCCGAGCCATGTCTGCGCTTTGCGCCTTGATCGACCGCGCTCTGGCGGTTTGCTCGGACACGCCGGATTCATCCACACCTTCTGACCGCCGCCTGGCGCCCTGACGCGGCGCCGGTGCCGGCCTTCCGGACGTTTCGCTTCATGTTCACCGCTCTCTGGCCCCGCCACTGGAGCCGCCAGCAACGCAGCAATGCCACGCTGGTCTCTGCCCTGGTGCTGATGGTGCTGGCACTGGCCCTGCTCGGCCATGCCCTTTCCTTCCTTCCCGACCCCATCGGCCCGAATGCGCAGGCGTTCGCCGATGGTGCGCGCACCACGCTCTGGCTCACGCTCGTGAGCGGGCTGTGCGGCCTGGTCCTGGGCACCGGCGCGGCCCTGGCCCGCACGGCGCGCTGGACGCTGCTGCGCTGGACGGCCCGCTGCTACATCTGGGTCATCCGCGGCACGCCGCTGCTGGTGCAGATCCTGTTCGTCTATTTCGCGCTGCCGGTGCTCGTGCCGGGCCTGAACCTGCCCGACTTCGCCGCCGCCGTCGTGGCGCTGGGCCTGAACGTGGGCGCCTACAACGCCGAGGCCATCCGGGCCGGACTGCTCGCCGTGCCGCGCGGCCAGACCGAGGCCGCGCGCGCACTGGGCCTGTCGCGCACCTACGTGTTCTTCGACGTGGTGTTCCCGCAGGCCTTCAAGATCTCGCTGCCGCCGCTCGTGAGCAACTTCGTGGCGCTGCTCAAGGATTCCTCGCTCGCCTACGCGATCGGCGTGGTGGAGCTGACCAACGTGGGCAACCGCATCCAGTCGGCCACCTTCCAGCCCATCGCCACGCTCTCCACCGTGGCCGTCACCTACCTGCTGCTCACCACGCTGGTGACTCAGGTGTCCAACGCCATCGAGCACCGTTTCGACGTCGAAGGGCGCGCCCAATGAATACCGCGCCCTCGACGCCCTACATCGTGGCGGAGAATGTCTGCAAGGCGTTCGGCACCCACCAGGTGCTCAAGAACGTCTCCACCGTGTTCAACACCGGCGAGGTCACCGTGATCATCGGCGCCTCCGGCTCGGGCAAATCGACGCTGCTGCGCGCGATCAACCGGCTGGAGCCGCACGACAGCGGCCGCATCGCCATCGGAGGCACCGAAGTCACCGACGACCCGCGCACCCTGCAGTTGCAGCGCAGCGAGGTCGGCATGGTGTTCCAGCAGTTCAACCTGTTCGGGCACATGAGCGTGCTCGACAACGTGACGCTGGCGCCGCGCCGCATCCGCCGCACGCCGCGCGCCGAAGCGAACACGCAGGCCCTCAAGCTGCTGCAGCGCGTGGGCCTGAAGGACCATGCGCACAAGTACCCCTGGCAGCTCTCGGGCGGGCAGCAGCAGCGCGTGGCCATCGCACGCGCGCTGGCCATGCAGCCCAAGGTCATGCTGTTCGACGAACCCACCTCGGCGCTCGACCCGGAGATGGTCCAGGAGGTGCTGGACGTGATGCGCGAACTCGCTCGCGGCGGCATGACCATGATCGTCGTCACCCACGAAATGGGCTTTGCCCGCGAGGTGGCCGATCGCGTGATGTTCTTCGACCAGGGCTGCATCCTGCACGACGCACCGCCTGCCGAATTCTTCGGCAACCCGGCCAACGACCGCATCCGCGCCTTCATCGGGCGCATGACCGCGTGAGTCGCAACACCCCCTGAGACGCCTTCGGCGCCTTTCCCCTGAAAGGGGACGACGCCGTTGGCCCGGGGGAGCCGGTCCCACCGCGTCTGGCCGGCATGGCCTGCTCCGCGGCCCTCTGGCGAGGTAGCGCAGCGCCGCTTCATGCGCCCTGGAACAGCCGACAAACCGCCCTGCCGCGCACGTCGGCAACGCGAGCCACTGACTTCCCCACCCCGATGTCCACTGCAGCCCCTTCCTCCCAGCGCCTGGGCCTGATCGCCCTCCTCGTCGTGACCCTCGTGTGGGGCACGACTTTCCCGTCCATGAAGCTGCTGGCCTCGTCCGGCCTGGACGCGCTGCAGCTCATCTGGGCGCGCTTCGCGATCGCGCTCACCGTGCTGGCGCCGTTCTGGTGGAGCATGCGCCGCGCCGAGCGGCGCTGGGGGCTGGTGCTGGGCCTGCTGCTGTTCTTCGCCTTCTGGCTCCAGATCGAGGGGCTGGCGCGCACCAGCAGCAACCGCAATGCCTTCGTCACCGGGCTCAACGTGCTGGTGGTTCCGCTGCTGGCGATGGCCGCGCTGTCGCGGCGGTATGGCTGGCAGCTCTGGGCCGCCTGCGCGCTGGCCCTGGCCGGCATGGCGCTGATGTTCCACGAGGACGAGCCCTGGAACCTGGGCGATACCCTCACGCTGGCCAGCACGCTTTTCTACGCGATCTACATCCTGGCGCTGGAAGAATGCGCGCGGCGCACGGCCGCGCAGCCATTGCGCGCCACGCGCATGGCCGCCGCGCAGGCCGCCGCGATGCTGGTGGCCTCGACCGCGCTGCTCGGCATGCGCCATGGCGGCGTGGCCTCGACGCTGGAGGCCCTGTCCGCCCTGCCCGTGCCCTCGGCCGCCGCGCTGGCCTACCTGGGCGTGGTCGCCAGCGTGGTGGTGGTGACCCTGCAGGCCTGGGGCCAGCAGCGCGTGGACGCGATGCGCAGCGCCATCGTGTTCGGTCTGGAGCCGGTGTTCGCCGCCCTCACCGCCTGGTGGCTGATTGGTGAACGCCTGGGCATGCTGGGCATCGCGGGGGCGGCGCTCATCGTGGCGGCGCTGGTGTTCAGCCAGTGGCAGCCGGGCCCCGCACCGGCACGCGCGGCGGAATAGCCACGCGGCGGCCGGCCACCGCCGCGTGGCGGTTCCGCCGGCGCCTGCCCTTCAAGGCTCCACGACCTGCACATCCTCGGCGCGCAGGGGCGTGCCGATGGGCGCAGCGGCTTGGCCCTTGCGCACGGCGTCCATGTCCTGCGCGTTGGGGTATTGGCCGAGCAGCCAGTAGTCGAACACGCGCCGGGCGATGGGCGCGGCATGCGCGGCGCCGAAGCCCGCGTTCTCGACGATCACGGCCAGTGCGATGCGGGGCTCTTCGGCCGGAGCGAATGCCGCGAAGAGCGAGTGGTCGCGCTGGTGCTCTTCCAGAGCGCGGGCGTTGTATTTGACGTTCTGGCCCAGCGACACGGCCTGGGCCGTGCCCGTCTTGCCCGCCGAGGTATACGGGGCGCCCGCGAAGACGCGCGTGCCCGTGCCGCCTTTGTTCACGGCCACCAGCGCGTTGCGGACCAGGTCCACGTTCTTGCGTGAAAAGCCGAGGTTCACGCCCGGCGGCTGCTCGATCTGCGTCACCTGCCCCGTCACCGTGTCGCGCACCGCCTTCACGAGGTGCGGCGTATAGCGCGTGCCACCGTTGGCGAGCGTGGCCTCCGCCACTGCCAGCTGCAGCATCGTGAAATTGTTGTAGCCCTGCCCGATGCCCAGCGACACCGTCTCGCCCGAATACCAGCGGCGCGTCTCCGGCCGCTTGTAGGTATTGCGTTTCCATTCGGTGCTGGGCAGCACGCCGCGCACTTCGCCGTTGATGTCGATGCCCGTGGGCTGCCCGAACCCCAGGGGCTTCATGAAATCGTGGATGGCATCCACGCCCATGTCCACCGCCAGCGAATAGAAATACGTGTTGCTGGAGAACTGGATGGCGCGGTGCATGTCCACGCCGCCCAGGCCGCCCTCGTGGCTGCGGAAGGTGTGACCGCCATAGGTGTAGAAGCCCGGGTCGTTGTAGACCTGCGTGGGAGAGCGCTTGTTCAATTGCAGCGCGCCCAGCGCCATGAAGGGCTTGTAGGTCGACCCCGGGGGATAGGTGCCGCGCAGCGCGCGGTTCAGCAGCGGCTTGTCGATCGACTCGTTGAGCGCCTGCCAGTTTTCCGAATCGATGCCCTCCACGAACAGGTTCGGGTCGAAGGTGGGCTTGGAGACCAGCGTGAGGATCTCGCCATTGCGCGGGTCGATCGCCACCAGTGCGCCGCGGCGCTCGCCGAACATGTCCTCGACGAGCTTCTGCAGCTTGATGTCGATCGAGAGCATCACCGTGTTGCCCGGCGTGGCGGGATGGCTCGCGAGGCGCCGCACCGCATGGCCGCCGGCCGAGGTTTCCATGCGCTCCACGCCGGTCAGGCCGTGCAGCGTGTTCTCCTGGCTCTGCTCGATGCCGAGCTTGCCGATATGGTCGGTGCCGCGGTAGTTGGCGGCATCCTCGGAATCCTCGATGCGCTCCTTCTCGCGCTGGTTGATGCGGCCGATGTAACCGATGGCATGGCTTCCGATGTCGCCCAGCGGGTAGTTGCGAAAGAGCCGCGCCTTGATGTCCACGCCGGGGAAACGGTACCGCTGTGCGGTGAAGCGCGCCACCTCCTGGTCCGTGAGGCGCGTGCGGATGGGCAGGGACTCGAAGCTCCGCGACTCGTCCATCAGCCGCTTGAAGCGCCGCCGGTCGCGCGCGTGGATCTCCACGACCTTGGACAGCTCGTCGATCGTCTCTTCGAGCGATCCCACCTTGGAGGGCGTGATCTCCAGCGTGTAGGCGGAGTAGTTGGTGGCGAGCACCACGCCGTTGCGGTCCTGGATGAGGCCGCGGTTGGGCACGATCGGCACCACGGCCGTGCGGTTGCTCTCGGCCTGGTCGGCGAGGTCTTCGTGCCGCACCACCTGCAGCACGAGCAGGCGCGCCACGATGAGGCACATGGCGAGCAGCACCACGAGCCCCACGACGATCACGCGCGTGCGGAAACGCGAGAGATCGGCTTCGGTATTGCGCAGCTCGGTCATCGCAACTCGGTCAGGTCGGCAGGACGGGGGGCAACAGGAACGGCCTCAGAGCGGCCGGTTCTCGTCGCGGTCGGGCGGGCGGCGCTGCGGCGCCAGCAGCACCCAGCTGGCCAGCGGCCACAGCAGCGCCTCGAGCGCCGGAGCGATCAGCCCGTCGAGCCGGGGAAGGATGCCGCCGGACACCATGCGCACGAGCAGTTCGATCACATGCGCCACCACGAACAGCGGCAACACTTGCAGCGCCTGCGAGAACGGGCTGAACCACAGGAGGCGACGGTGCAGATAGATGGCGCCGTACATCATGGCGCAGTAGGCCAGCGCGTGCTGGCCCAGCAGCGCCGTCTGGTAGACATCCATGCACAGGCCCATGCCGAAGGCCACGCCCATGCCGACGCGCTGCGGCTGGTGGACACCCCAGAAAACCAGCAGCACCATGACGAGATCGGGCGTCCACACCACGCGGCCGAGCGGCAGCATGTTGAACGCCAGCGCCAGCAGCAGGCTGAGGGCGATGAAGGCGGGGCGAACGGGCAGCAGCAGCTGCTCGCCACGGGGCATGATCATCGGCGGCTCCCCTTGCGGGTGGGTGCGGCTTCCGCGGCCGGGCGCTCGGGCAGGCCGGGGTCCAGCGGCTGCAACACCATTACGTGCCGCGCTCCTTGCGCCTGCGCGAGCGGCGCGCAGTAGATGCGGGCAAATGCGGAATCGGCGCGGCGCTCCACGCGCACGATGCGCGCCACGGGCAGCCCCGGCGGGTACAACCCGTCCACGCCGCTGGTGGTGAGCAGGTCGCCTTCCTGGACATCGGCATTGCTTGGCATGAAGCGCAGCTCCATGCCGCCGCCGTGCGCGATCACGGGGTCGCCATACGCCACGCCGCGCGCGCCCGTGCGCACATTCATGGTGGGGATCGCCTGGTCGCGGTCGATGAGCAGGGTGACCTCGCTCAGGAAGGGGTGCACCCGGGTGACCTGTCCGAGCATGCCCGATTCGTCCATGACGGGCGAACCCAGCGCAATGCCGGCCACCTGGCCCTGGTCGATCATCACGCGGCGGGTGTAGGGATCGGCCGCGTCGTAGATCACCTGCGCGGCCTTCGCGGGGGTCTTCAGCCGGTCGCGCAACTGCAGCAGCTTGCGCAGCCGCTCGTTCTCCTGGAGCAGCTGGTCGCCCTGGTTGGCACGCTGCGCCATCTCCACCATGCTGCGCCGCGCGGCGTCCACCTCGGCATGGGCCGACTCCTGCGTGCGCAGGTAGGCGAGGCCGCCGCCCACGAACTCCACCGGCTGCAGCATGACCCATTGCACGGGATAGAGCGCCACGGCAATGGCCTTGCGCAGGGGCTCGGTCACCTGGAAACGCGCATCCGCCACCATCAGGAACAGCGCCAGCGCGCTGCACAGGGCCAGGCGGGCCCGCGGCGACGGACCTTGTTTCAGGAAAGACGGCGCGGACCGTTCGAGGGTACCGAGGGGCATGGCTGGGAGGAACTGCCGCTGGAAATCGTCAGGCGGGGTGGCCCGGGCCGGGCCGGGCCGCGCATGCGCCGGACGGGCGGGACGCCCGACCCGCGGTCCTGCGGCCCCATCCCTCCAGCGCGGTCATGTCATTCGCTCGTGAAAATGCTGCCCTGGCGGTCCATGCGCTCCAGCGCGATGCCGCAGCCGCGCACCACGCAGGTGAGCGGGTCTTCGGCCACCAGCACGGGCAGGCCGGTTTCTTCGGCCAGCAGGCGGTCCAGGTCCCGCAGCAACGCGCCGCCGCCCGTCAGCATCATGCCGCGTTCGGCGATGTCGGCCCCCAGCTCGGGCGGGGTCTGCTCGAGGGCATTCTTGACGGAGGAGACGATCTGGTTGAGCGGATCGGTCAAGGCCTCCAGCACTTCGTTGCTGGAGATGGTGAAGCTGCGCGGCACGCCTTCCGAGAGGTTGCGGCCCTTGACCTCCATCTCGCGCACCTCGGAGCCGGGGAATGCCGATCCGATGCTCTTCTTGATGGCCTCGGCCGTGGGCTCGCCGATCAGCATGCCGTAGTTGCGGCGGATGTAGCTGATGATGGCTTCGTCGAACTTGTCGCCGCCCACGCGGACGCTGCCCTTGTAGACCATGCCGCCCAGCGAGATCACGCCGACTTCCGTCGTGCCGCCGCCGATGTCCACCACCATGGAGCCCGAGGCCTCGGACACGGGGAGCCCGGCGCCGATGCCGGCGGCCATGGGTTCTTCGATGAGATAGACAGCGGTGGCGCCGGCGGCCTCGGCCGCATCCTTGATGGCGCGGCGCTCTACCTGGGTGGAGCCGCAGGGCACGCAGATGATGATGCGCGGGCTCGGCGTGAGCAGCGTGCGCGGATGCACCATCTTGATGAACTGCTTGATCATCTGCTCGGTGATCACGAAATCGGCGATCACCCCGTCCTTCATGGGACGGATGGCTTCGATGTTGCCCGGCACCTTGCCGAGCATGGCCTTGGCTTCGCTGCCGACGGCCTGGATGACTTTCTTGCCGTGGGGTCCGCCTTCGTGGCGGATGGCGACGACGGAGGGTTCGTCGAGCACGATGCCCTTGTCGCGGGCGAAGATCAGGGTGTTGGCTGTGCCAAGGTCAATGGCAAGGTCGGTGGAGAAGTACCGACGGAAAGCTCCGAACATTCAAAAATCCTCTCGGGCACGGCATGCACGTCGGCCTGCCATCGCCGGGTGTTTAGGGGGTGTTTATTGGCTTTTTTCGCACAATGACCGGCAGTTGGGAGGGTATTGCGGCAAAGCCGGGATAATACCGCATCCCCTGTGAATAACTTCCGCTCGCCCAGAGCGCGGCGCAGCTTTACATCCCGTTTCCGCACCCGTTTTTCCTATGGCACTGACACCCCAGGACATTGGCCGCATCGCCCATCTGGCACGGCTCGAATTGAGCCCCGAAGAAAGTGAGCGCATGCTCGCGCAACTCAATGGTTTCTTCGGCATCGTCGAGAAGATGCGGGCTGTGGATACCGCGGGCGTGCACCCCCTTTCCCACCCTGTCGCGGCCATTCAGGACATCGCCCTGCGGTTGCGCGAGGACGCCGTGGGCGAGCCCGATCGGCGCGAGGCCAACCAGCGCAGCGCCCCGGCGGTGGAGGGGGGCCTGTTCCTGGTCCCCAAGGTGATCGAATAACAAGAATAAACAAACGCAATCCATGACCGAACCCTCTTCCCTGCACACCCTGGGCGTGGCGGAACTCGCCTCGGCGCTGCGCAGCAAGCGCGTCTCCGCCGTCGAGGCGGCCCGACACTTCCTCTCCCGCATCCGGCAGCACACCGACCTGGGCGCATTCGTGAGCGTCAACGAAGACGCCACCCTGGCCCAGGCCCGCGCGCAGGATGCGGCCATCGCAGCCGGCACGGCCGGGCCGCTGGCCGGCGTGCCGATCGCCCACAAGGACATCTTCGTCACGCGCGATTTCCCCAGCACGGCAGGTTCGAAGATGCTGGCGGGCTACCAGTCGCCCTTCGACGCCACCGTCGTCTCGCGGCTGGCCGATGCCGGGGCCGTGACGCTCGGCAAGCTCAACTGCGACGAATTCGCCATGGGCTCGGCCAACGAGAACTCGGCCGTTCCGCCGCTGGATGCCGGCGCACCAGCGCCGGTGCGCAACCCCTGGGCCACGGACCGCGTGCCGGGCGGCTCCTCGGGCGGCAGCGCGGTGGCCGTGGCCGCGCGCCTGGCGCCCGCAGCGACGGGCACCGACACGGGGGGCTCGATCCGCCAGCCCTCGTCGTTCTGCGGCATCACCGGCATCAAGCCCACGTATGGCCGCGCAAGCCGCTACGGCATGATCGCCTTCGCTTCCAGCCTCGACCAGGCCGGCCCGATGGCCCGCTCGGCCGAGGATTGCGCGTTGCTGCTGTCCTCGATCTGCGGGCCCGATCCCGACCGCGACTCGACCAGCCTCGACGTGCCCGCCGAAGACTTCTCGGCCCGGCTGAACGACGGCCTGGAAGGCCTGCGCATCGGCATCCCTGCCGAGTTCTTCGGCGATGGTTTGGCCGACGACGTGCGCGCCGCGGTGGAGGGCGCGCTGAAGGAATACGAGAAGCTCGGCGCAACGCTGGTGCCCATCCACCTGCCGCGCACCGAACTGTCCATCCCCGTGTACTACATCATCGCGCCGGCCGAGGCCTCCTCCAACCTCAGCCGTTTCGACGGCGTGAAGTTCGGCCACCGCGCGAAGGATTACACCGACCTGCTGGACATGTACAAGAAGACGCGCGCCGAAGGTTTCGGCGACGAGGTCAAGCGCCGCATCATGATCGGCACCTACGTGCTCTCGCACG
This sequence comes from Paracidovorax konjaci, assembly GCF_900112675.1. Lineage (GTDB taxonomy): Bacteria > Pseudomonadota > Gammaproteobacteria > Burkholderiales > Burkholderiaceae_C > Paracidovorax > Paracidovorax konjaci. The sequence continues at coordinate 53,064 of NZ_FOMQ01000005.1, forward strand.
GCTACTACGACGCGTACTACCTGCAGGCACAGAAGATCCGCCGCATGATCGCCGACGACTTCCAGCAGGCCTTCAAGGAATGCGACCTGATCGCCGGCCCCGTGGCCCCCACCGTGGCCTGGAAGCTCGGCGAGCACGGCAACGATCCCCTGGCCGACTACCTGGCCGACATCTTCACGCTGCCCGCCTCGCTGGCCGGCCTGCCCGGCATGAGCGTGCCCGCCGGCTTCGGTGCAGGCGGGCTGCCCGTGGGCCTGCAGCTCATCGGCAACTATTTCCAGGAAAGCCGGCTGCTGAATGCCGCGCACCGCCTGCAGCAGGCGACCGATTTCCACCTCCGTGCGCCGGGGGGCATCTGACATGACCGCGAAATTGATCCAGGGCTACGAGGTCGTCATCGGCTTCGAGACGCACACCCAGCTCGCCACGCAGAGCAAGATCTTCAGCCGTGCCTCCACCGCCTTCGGCGCCGAGCCCAACACGCAGGCCTGCGCGGTGGACCTCGCGCTGCCGGGCACCTTGCCCGTGATGAACCGCGAGGCCGTCGCCTGCGCCATCCGCCTGGGGCTGGCCCTGGGCTCCACCGTCGCGCCGGAGAGCATCTTCGCGCGCAAGAACTACTTCTACCCCGATCTGCCCAAGGGCTACCAGATCAGCCAGTTCGAGATCCCCGTGGTCCAGGGTGGCGAGGTGTCGTTCTATCTGGGCGAAGAGAAGAAGACCGTGCGCCTGGTGCGCGCGCATCTGGAGGAGGACGCGGGCAAATCGCTGCACGAGGATTTCATCGGCCAGTCCGGCATCGACCTCAACCGCGCGGGCACGCCGCTGCTGGAGATCGTGACCGAGCCCGACATCCGCTCCAGCGACGAGGCCGTGGCGTATGCCCGGGAACTGCACAAGATCGTCACCTGGATCGGCATCTGCGACGGCAACATGCAGGAAGGCTCGTTCCGCTGCGACGCCAACGTCTCCGTGCGCAAGCCGGGCCAGCCGCTGGGCACGCGCCGCGAGATCAAGAACCTGAACAGCTTCAAGTTCATGCAGCAGGCGATCGACTACGAGATCCGCTGGCAGATCGATCAGATCGAGGACGGCCACGCGATCCAGCAGGCCACCGTGCTCTTCAACCCCGACACGGGGGAGACACGCGCCATGCGCACCAAGGAAGACGCGGCCGATTACCGCTACTTCCCCGACCCGGACCTGCCGCCGCTACGGATTTCAGAGCAGTGGATCGAGCAGGAACGCCGGCACATGCCTGAATTGCCCCGCGCCATGGCGGCACGCTTCGTCGCCGACTACGGTCTGCCCGAGTACGACGCCACCACGCTCACGCAGAGCAAGGCGATGGCCGCCTACTTCGAAGAAGCCGCCAACGCCTGCGGGCAACCGAAGCTCGCCAGCAACTGGATCATGGGTGAGGTCTCGCGGCGCCTGAATGCCGGCGAGATCGCCATCGACGCGGTTCCGGTCAGCGCGGCGCAACTGGCCTCGCTGATCCGGCGCATCGCGGACGGCACGGTGTCCAACAACGCGGCCCGCCAGGTCTTCGAGGCGCTCTGGAGCGGCGAAGGCTCCGATGTCGATGCGATCATCGAATCCAAGGGCCTCAAGCAGATGAACGACTCCGGCGCCCTGGAGAAGATCATCGACGAGGTGATCGCCGCCAACCCCGACAACGTCGCCCAGTTCAAGGCCGGCAAGGACAAGGCGTTCAATGCGCTCGTGGGCCAGGCCATGAAGGCCAGCCGCGGCAAGGCGAACCCGCAGCAGGTGAACGATCTGCTGCGCGCGCGGCTCGCGGCCTCCTGAGGCCCTACCTCGGGGTGCCCGGTGTCTGCCGGGCATGGGTTCCGGCGGTGCCGGGGCACGCAGCCGGAGGCCGGCGCGGCGCTCAGGGCGCGGCCGGTACGGGCACCGGCACGCGCTGCTGCGCGGCCCAGAGCTGGCGCAGCACGGCCAGTTCCGCATCGAAGCGCTGGTGCACGCGGCGCTTTTCCTGTTCCTGCGCAGCGATGAAACGCTGCTGCTCGGCCACCGCATCTTCCTGTTCGGCGATCTGGCGGCGCAGCGCCATGGGCGCCTTGGCCGGATCGCGGCGGTAGAACTCCATCTCGGCATCGAGCCCCTTGCGCTGGCGGCGCAACTCCGCCACGCGCTTCTCGGCCACGGCGGTCACGTCGTCGACCTGCGCGATGGCCGCGGCGCGCTCGGCATCGTGCGCGGCCTGGTCCGGATAGCGCGCGACCAGCACGCGCTCGCGGCGCCGCTCATCGGCAATGCGGGCGCGCTCCTCGGCATCCTTGCGGCGCTGGGCCTCCAGGGCAGCGCGTTCCTGGTCGGTGAGCACCGGGCCGACCCGGGCGCGCTCGGTACCCGACGGGCTCAGCACGCGCTGTTCCCGGTCGGAGCATTCGGCAATCGGGCGGTCGGCCGTGAGGCGCCGGCCTTTGGCGTCCACGCAGGTATAGATGCCACCGGCGCCGGACTGCGGCTGGGCGCCCGCGGAAGTCGAGCACAGCGCGGTCAGTACCGCTCCGCCTCCCACGCTCCAGATGGCCAGTTTCTTCACCTGAGGGATTTCCTTTGTTGTCCCGCTTCCCTGCGCCGCCCCGACCGGGGCCGGCGCAAGGATTCAGACGCCGTAGCGCTGGCGGTAGGCCAGCACGCGTTCGTGGTGGGACGCCGTCTCGGAGCCACCACGCTCCTGAAGATACTGCAATAAATCTGCCAGCTTGGCGATGGTGCAGACCTGCATGCCCAGTTGCTCGCGCACATACTGGACGGCGCTGTGATCGACATCGCGGCCACCTTCGGTCGCCTTTTCCTGGCGGTCGAGGGCGATGGCCATGGCATGCGGCACGGCACCGGCGGCACGGATGAGCGCGATGGATTCGCGCGCGGCGGTCCCGGCGGACATCACGTCGTCCACGATGAGCACCCGGCCCTGCAAGGGTGCGCCCACCAGCGTGCCGCCTTCCCCGTGGTCCTTGGCTTCCTTGCGGTTGTAGGCAAAGGGCACGTTGCGCCCGTGGCGTGCCAGTTCCACCGCCACGGTGGCGGCCAGGGGGATGCCCTTGTACGCGGGGCCGAAGACCATGTCGAATTCGATCCCGCTCGCCAGCAGGGCTTTTGCATAGAATCCCGCGAGCCGGCCCATCTTGGCGCCGTCGTCGAAGAGCCCCGCATTGAAGAAGTAGGGGCTCATCCGGCCCGCCTTGGTCTTGAATTCGCCGAAGCGCAGCACCCCCGCCTCCACGGCGAAGTGCACGAATTCCTGCGCGAGGCGGTCCGGCGAACCGCCCTCGCCCTCCACCACCGCCCCCGTCTGCTGCTGCCGCGTGCCGTCTGCCACCATGGATGCTTCCCTTTTCAAATTGACCAGCCTGAACCTCAACGGCATCCGCTCCGCCACTTCGAAAGGGGTGGAAGCCTGGATCGCCGAAACGCGGCCGGATTGTATTTGCGTGCAGGAAATCAAGGCCCAGTCCGCCGACATGGAAGGCCGCTTCGAGACCCTGGCGGGGCTCAAGGGGCACTTCCATTACGCGACCAAGAAGGGCTATTCGGGCGTGGGCATCTATACGCGCCACGAACCCAGCGACGTGCGCGTGGGCTACGGGTCCACCGAGTTCGACGCCGAAGGCCGCTACGTGGAGGCCCGCTTCGATACCCCCGCGCGCAAGCTTTCGGTCGTCAGCGCGTATTTCCCGAGCGGCTCGTCCGGGCCGGAGCGCCAACTGGCCAAGTTCCGCTTCCTGGCCGAGTTCCACGTGCACCTCATGCGCATAAAGGAAGAGCGCGAATTCATCCTGTGCGGCGACGTGAACATCGCTCACCAGCAGATCGACCTCAAGAACTGGCGCAGCAACCAGAAGAACAGCGGCTTCCTGCCCGAGGAGCGCGAGTGGATGACAAAGTTGTTGCACAAGACCGACCTCGGCGGCGGGCTGGTGGACGTCTACCGCCTCCTGCGGCCCGACACCACCGAAACCGCCTACACATGGTGGAGCAACCGCGGGCAGGCCTATGCGAACAACGTGGGCTGGCGGCTCGACTACCACCTGGCCACCCCGGCCATCGCTGCGCTGGCGCGCAACGAGCACATCTACAAGGACGTGAAATTCTCCGACCACGCACCGATCACGGTGGACTACGAACTCGGTATCTGAGCGCCGGCTCCGGAGCCGCCGTCGGTGTCCTGGTGCGCAAGGACCGGTTTTCCCGTCCGTAGCAGCACGTCCAGGATGGCGGCGCTCCGCCCCGCCGCGCGGTGCGGGGAGGCCGTTCAATCCCACACCGGAGCCAGCCCCTCCGGGTCCACCAGCCGTCCGCCGCGCTCCAGCGCCGCGATGCGCTGCAGCTGCTCCGGCCCCAGCACCCATTGCGATGCACGCAGGTTGCTCTCCAGGTGCGCGCGCCGGGTGGACGATGGAATCACCGCGAACCCCGACTGCATCGCCCACGCCAGCACCACCTGTGCCGGCGTGGCGCAGCATTCCTGCGCGATGTCCTGGATGACCGGGTCCTTCAGCATCTGGCCGTAGCCCAGCGTCATGTACGACGTGGTGTGGATGCCCTGGCTGCGGGCGAAGTCCACCACCGTGCGGTTCTGCAGATAGGGGTGCAGTTCGATCTGGTTCGTGGCGATGGCGCCGGCCCCCACGGCGGCGATGGCTTGCTTCAGCAGCGCGACCGTGAAGTTGGACACGCCGATCCGCCGCGCGAGGCCTTGCGCCTGCGCCTCGGCCAGCGCGCCCATGAACTCGGCCACGGGCACGGCGCCCCCGGGCGAGGGCCAGTGGATCAGAGCCAGGTCCACATGGCCGGTGCGCAGCCGGTCCAGGCTTTCCCTCAGGCTGGCGGCCAGCCGGTCCGCGGCGAGGTTGTCGGTCCAGACCTTGGTGGTGAGGAACAGCTCGCTGCGCGCCACACCGCTCGCCGCGATGGCTTGGCCCACGGCGGCCTCGTTGCCGTAGATCTGCGCGGTGTCGATGTGCCGGTAGCCCAGGTCCAGCGCGGTCGCGACCGAGTCGATGGCGGCCTGGTCTTTCAGGCGGAACGTTCCCAGGCCGAAGGCCGGGACGGGGGCGGTGGAAGTTTCAAGGGTCGGCATCGGGAAGCTCCTTCATAGAACGCCAGAGGAAAACAGAGGAAGAGGAAGGGAAAAGGTGCGCGCGGCGTCGCAGCGGGTGCGCAGGGATCCGGCGACCCCGGGCGGGCGGGCCGATGGGCCGCACCGGAGAGACCGGCCCAGGAGCGAGGCGGCGCCTCAGTGCGCGGCCGGTGCCGGCCCGCCACCGCGCACCGGAAGGCCGCCGCGGGCGTCGAGCACGCCGCTCGCGTGGGTGAGGGCCAGCGCTCCCAGCACCACGGCCGCGCCGATCCACGGCGTGTGCATCAGGCCCCGGTGCGTCACGATCAGGCCCCCGGCCCAGGCCGCTCCGGCGATGCCGAGGTTGAATGCCGCGATGTTCAGGCCCGAGGCCACATCGACGGCCTGCGGAGCGAAACGCTCGGCCTGCTTGACCACGTACACCTGCAGCCCCGGCACGTTGCCGAAGGCGACGGCGCCCCAGAGCAGGACGGTTGCCAGCGCCAGCCAGGGATGCGGCGCGGTGAACTGGAACAGCAGCAGCACGGCGGCCAGCAGCGCGAAGATGATGCGCAGCGCCGGGATCGGCCCGCGGCGGTCGGCCAGCCGGCCGCCCCAGAGATTGCCCACGGCCACGGAAACGCCGTACACCAGCATCACCCAGCCCACCGCGCCCGCACTGAAACCCGACACGTCGGTGAGGATGGGGACGAGGAACGTGAACGGGACGAACGTGCCGCCATAGCCGACGGCCGTCTTCGCGTACACCAGCAGCAGCCGCGGCTCGGACAGCACGCGGGCCTGCTCCCGCAGCGAGGCCGGCCGCGCGTGGGCGATGCCGCGCGGCACGAAGAGCGCACTGCCGGCGAAGGCCGCCACGCCCAGGCCGGCCACGGCGAGAAAGGTCTCGCGCCAGCCGAAGTGCTGCCCGATGAAGGTGCCCAGCGGCACACCGGTGACCAGCGCCACGGTGAGCCCCGTGAACATGATGGCGATGGCGCTGGCCGCCTTCTCGCGGGGAACGAGGCCCGTGGCGATGGTGGAGCCGATCGAGAAGAACACGCCATGCGCCAGGCCCGTGAGCACGCGCGCCGCCACCAGCGCGCCGTAGCCCGGCGCCTGCCACGCGAGCAGGTTGCCGGCCGTGAACAGCGCCATCAGCGCGAGCAGCAGTGCCTTGCGCGGCAGCCGGCCGGTGAGCGCGGTGAGCACCGGCGCGCCCACGGCCACGCCGAGCGCATAGAGGCTGACCAGCAGGCCGGCCGAGGGCAGTCCGATACCGAGGTCCGCCGCCACGGTGGGCAGCAGGCCGACGATCACGAACTCCGTCGTACCGATGGCGAATGCGCTGAGCGTCAGCGCGAAGAGGGCAATGGGCATGGAAAAACACTCCTTCAGCGATCGGCCTGGAGTGTGGGCGCTCCTCCTTTGCAGAAAAACCCCTGTATCCGCAGAATATATTTGCGCTGGAATCAACAATCACCGCACCGCCGACCGATGAAGACCACTCTCGAGGAACTGCAGGCATTCGCCGCCGTGGTGGATGCCGGCTCCGTCACCGCCGCGGCCGGACAACTGGGCCAGACGGTCTCGGGCATCAGCCGCGCGCTCGCGCGGCTGGAGAAGAAGCTCGAAACCACGCTGCTGCGGCGCACCACGCGCCGCATCGAACTCACGGAGGAGGGCCAGGCCTTCCTGGCCCGCACCCGCGCCATCCTCGCGGCGATGGACGAGGCCGAAGAGCACCTGGCCGCGCGCCGCCGCCAGCCCGCCGGGCGCCTGCGCGTGAACGCCGCGACACCGTTCATGCTGCACGTGGTGGCGCCGCTCGTGCCCGCCTTCCGCAGGGCCTACCCGCAGATCGCCCTGGAGCTGGACACCGACGAACTCAACATCGACCTGCTGGAGCGCCGCACCGATGTCGCGATCCGCATCGGCGCGCTGCGCGACTCGACGCTGCATGCCCGGCCGCTGGGCACGAGCCGCCTGCGCGTGCTGGCCAGCCCTGCCTACCTGGCCGAGCATGGCCGGCCCCGCGCGGTCGCCGATCTGGCGCGGCACACGCTGCTGGGTTTCACCCAGCCGGAATCGCTGAACCGCTGGCCCCTGCGCGGCCCGCACGGCGATGAATGGGCCGCCGCACCCGCCATCACCGCGTCGAGCGGCGAGACGCTGCGCCAGCTCGCGCTGCAGGGCGCGGGGATCGTCTGCCTGTCGGACTTCATGACCGCCCAAGACCGCACGCGCGGCGACCTCGTGCCATTGCTGGCCAAAGACACGGCCGACGTGCGCCAGCCCCTGAGCGCGGTGTACTACCGCAACACGCAACTGGCCTCGCGCATCGTCTGCTTCCTGGACTTCCTGGCCGGGCACATGGCCCGCGGCGCGGCGCGCTGACGGCGCGCGAAGCGCTCGGCCCGTTCCGCGCCCGCTTAGAGCGGCCAACAAAACTCAGCGAAGCGGTTCTGGCCAGGCGCTGCGTCGCAGGCAGTACGAGTAGTACGACAAGACGTGGCAACGACGCCAGAAGAGTTTTGTTGGCCGCGCTCAGGCGTCGAGCGCGTCTCCCGTGGCGTAGAAGCGGCCACCCGCAACATAGTGCAGACTGCGCCAGCCCGGGCCGGCAGACTCGAAATGCCAGTGGCCATCGCGGAACACGCGGTCGTCGGCCCAGGCGCCGACCACTTCGCCGATGAAGAGATCGTAGGCCTGCTGGTTGTGCGGCTCCGGCACGACGCGGCAGGCCAGCCAGGCGGAGCACCCTGCCACGAAAGGCAGGTCGTGCCCCGGCATGCCGAAGAGCTGGACGCCGGCCTCGGCCAGCTTGCCGGGCTCATCGCGCTGGCTGCGGTGGCCCACGCGGTGCGTGAGTTCGAGCAGCGCCGCCGTGGGCACCTGGACCACGAAGCTGCCCGCACCCTCGACCAGTTCGCGGGTGCGGGTGGCCTTGTCCAGCACCACCGTGAGCTTGGGCGGCGCGAAATCCAGCGCACACGCCCAGGCAGCGGCCATCACGTTGTCGGTGCCGCCGTGGCGTGCCGACACCAGCACCGTGGGCCCGTGGTTGAGCAGGCGGTAGGCCTTCTCCAGCGGGACCGGTGCGATGTGTGTTTCCGCCGGGTGGCCCGCTGCGGGCGCCATCTCGCGCAGGTGGCGCTGCAGTCCGGCGTGCCCGGCCGAGAAAATGCCCTGGACCGCCTGCGCCAGAACGCCCTCGGGATCGGGAGCGCGCAGATCGAAGCGCGCGGACCATTGCAGGACCGAGCGCGCCTGGCCCGTCAGCGGCAGCAGGCGCAACGTCGCCACATAGCGATCCACCGGCATGGGCGACGCTTCGATGCCGTAGGACAGCACGTAGCCCGCATCGTCCAGCGACAGGAGGCGCTCGCGCACCCGGCTGCCGTCGGGCAGTGCGAGCCAGCGCACGGCCCCGGCCGCATCCTGGGGATGCGCACCCTCGATGCCGCTGCCGGCCAGTTGCGGGTGCCATGCTCCGATCTCGCCGAAGCGCCTCACCACCTGCCACGCGCGATCGGCGCCAGCGTCGATCAGTGCGGAAAACTCCACCTGGGGCATGCCCGGTACCTCCGATGTGTGCGGCCCCTGCAGCGCACGGCAGACGCGGGCGCGGCAGCAATGACCGGTATGGACACTGCACAGGGAACCCCCAGTCGGCCAACCGCCATTCCGGGTCCCGTGCGTGCCCACGATTCTGGCCCCACGCCCCATCCTCCGGGAAATCCTGCCAGAGACCGCATCGAACGTTTCGACACTACCTCGTCCTCACCGCCATGTGGCCGAGCCCTTAGACTGGGCCGCATGTTCCTGGACTATGACCCCGACGACCTCGACGTCACCATCTCGGAGTTGCTGGTGGCAACCAGCGACTCTGCCGACCCGGACCTTCCGCCCGCGGTGCCGGCGGTGCTGAAGCTGCTGCGCAATCGCCTGGGCATGGATGTGGCCTTCGTCTCCCAGATCGCGGACGGCCGCCGCACCATCAAGGCCGTGGACAGCGCGCCGGACTTCGCGCCGCTGCAGGAAGGCACGTCCGACCCGGTCGAGGAGACCTGGTGCCAGCGGGTCGTCGAAGGCCGTTTGCCGGAGCGCATGGAGAATGCCGCAGCCTACGTGGCCTCCGGGAAGGCGCCGAAACCGGAATTCCCCATCGGCACGCACCTCAGCACGCCGGTGCGCCTTCCGGAAGGTACGGTATACGGCACGCTGTGTTGCTTCAGCCGCGGCATCCGCGCCGATGCGGACATCGACCGCCTGCGCTATACCGCCAACCTGCTGGCCTCCAGGCTCGCGCTGCGCCCGGAAGGCTCCCAGCCGGAGGATTGAACCCTCCGGGGCGAGCGCGCCGCGTTGGTAGCATGGCGCCGCGGGACACCGCCGTTCCGGCGCCCGGCTTCCAGAACCATCCATGCTCCACTACCACACCATCCCCGTCACCGCCTTCCAGCAGAACTGTTCGCTCGTCTGGTGCGACGCCACGCAGGCCGCCGCCGTGATCGACCCGGGTGGCGATCTCGAGCGGGTGCTGGCCGAGGTGGAGCGGCGCGGCCTGCGGCTGGAACAGATCTGGCTCACGCATGCGCACATCGACCATGCGGGCGGGGCGGGCGAGCTGGCGGAGCGGCTGTCGCTGCCGATCACCGGGCCGCACCCGGGCGACCAGTTCTGGATCGACGGGCTCGCGCAGCAGAGCGCGATGTTCGGCTTTCCGCCGGCGCGGCCCTTCACGCCCGCGCGCTGGCTGCACGATGGCGATACGGTGCGGATCGGCGAGGAGACGCTGCACGTGCGCCACTGCCCGGGGCATACGCCGGGGCACGTGGTGTTCCATGCGCCGCAGATCGAGCGCGCCTTCGTGGGCGACGTGCTCTTCGCGGGCAGCATCGGCCGCACCGACTTCCCGCAGGGCAACCACCAGCAGCTGATCGACAGCATCACCCAGCGGCTCTGGCCCATGGGCGATGCGACGGTGTTCATCCCTGGCCACGGGCCCGAGAGCAGCTTCGCGCGCGAGCGGCAAAGCAATCCCTACGTCGGCGGCACCTGACCCCGGCGCGCAGGAGCGGGCGGCCCACGGCCGGGCATCCGCTGCGGCTTGATGCCGGTCAATACCGGCGCGGCGGGCCGAGGGCACTCTTCCCTCCAGGCCCGACGGCGCCGCGCGCTCGGCTCTTTTCCGAGCGGCGGCACGCCAGGGCCTTCACCGTGAAAGAGCCCCCGCCATGCCGACGTCTGCCTCCGCACCCGACCACGACCACGCTCCCACCCCCGCCGCCCCCATCACCTCGCGGCCGGAGCCCAGCTCCAACCGCAAGTTCGGCTTTCTGCTGCTCGCCTTCGGCCTCTATGCCGCGGTGCTCGCCCTGCCCACGCCGGCCGGGCTCTCGTCCTCGGGGCAGGTGGCCCTCGCGCTGCTGACGCTGGTCATCACGCTGTGGATCAGCGAATGCGTGTCGCCGGCCAACAGTGCCGTGATCCTCACCGGCATGGCCGTGGTGGGGCTGATGGGCAAGCCGCTCACGCCGGGCGCCAGGCCGATGGGCTCGTCCGACGCGCTCACGGTGATGCTGGGCGGCTTCTCCTCCACGGCCGTGCTGCTGGTGGCGGCCGCCCTCTTCCTGGCCGTGGCGCTCAAGCACACGGGGCTGGACAGGCGCGTGGCGCTGCTGGTGATGGGCCGGGTGGGCATCTCGCCCGCGCGGCTCACGGTGGGCGCGATGCTGGTGGGCTTCGTGCTGGCGCTGTTCATTCCGTCGGCCACGGCGCGCGTGGGCGCGGTGATACCGATCATGGTGGGCATCACCGCGGCGCTGGGCCTGCCGGTGGGCAGCACCCTGGGCGCCACGCTGATGATCGTGACGGCGCAGGCCTGCTCGATCTTCAACATCGCGGTGAAGACCGGCGCCGCGCAGAACCTCATCAGCCTGAACTTCATGCAGGGCGCCTTCGGCCACGGCGTGACCTGGGGGCAGTGGTTCGTCACCGCCCTGCCCTTCACCGTGGGCATGAGCGTGGTGCTGTTCTTCGTGTCGCTCTGGCTGCTGCGCCCCGAGGTGCCCGTGGCCGAGAACGCCGCGGAACAGCTGCGCGCGCAGCTCCGGGCACTGGGCCCGGTCACGGCGCCCGAGAAGCGCCTCATCGCCGTGGCGCTGCTCCTGCTGGTGCTCTGGTCCACCGAGGGCACGCTGCACCCCTTCGACACCACCACCACGACGCAGCTGGGCATCGCGCTGCTGCTCATGCCCAAGATCGGCGTGATGCACTGGGCGCAGGCCGAAAAGCTCGTGCCCTGGGGAACGGTGGTGCTGTTCGCGGCATCGATCTCGCTCGGCACGCTGCTGCAGCGCACCGGCGCGGCCGGCTGGCTGGCGCAGCAGACCCTCGGGCAGATGGGGCTCTCCGCACTGCCGGTGGTGTCGGTGATCGCCGCGCTCTCGGTCTTCAGCATCGTGCTGCACCTGGGCTTCGCCTCGGCCACGGGCCTGGCGAGCACGCTCATCCCGATCTTCATCGCCTTCGCACAGACCCTGCCCGTATCGAAGGACACCGCCTTCGGCATCGTGCTGGTGCAGAGCTTCGTGGTGTCGTTCGGCTTCATCCTGCCGACCAACGCGCCGCAGAACATGCTCTGCTACGGCACCGGCGCGTTCGCCACGGCGCAGTTCGCCAAGGTGGGGCTGCTGGTGACCCTGGCGGGCCTGGCGCTGATCCTGCTGCTGTCGGTCACGCTGTGGCCGATGATGGGGGTGCTCTGACGACAGCGGCGCGGCTGGCGTGCCGCGCGGCCGCCCTCCGCCGCACCACCATTACGCTATCAAATAAATAGCAAACTATTCAATGGATCCGGCGGCATGGATGGGTTTTCACCCCAAACCCGGTCCTCAGCCACGCCGGGCCGCCTCGTAGAGCCCCTGCACGCGGGGCACGTTCTGCTCCAGCTCGCGGATGCGCTCGGGGCCGCTCGGGTGGGTGGAGAGGAAGGCCAGGCCGCCCTGCCCGCCCGTGGCCTCGCCCATCTTGCGCCAGAGGGTGACGGCGGATTCGGGGTTGTAGCCGCCGCGCGCTGCCAGCTCCAGCCCGACCAGATCGGCTTCGGTCTCGTCGCTGCGGCTGAACTTGAGCGAGATGAGCTGCGTGCCGAGGTTGGCGGCCGCGTTGCCCAGGTCTCCCAGGCCCAGCAGCTGCGCGCCGAGCGACAGGCCCATGCTCGTGGCCTGCGTCTTGGCCAGGCGCGCACGGGCGTGTTCTCGCAGCGCGTGCGCCATCTCGTGGCCCATGATCATGGCGGACTCGTCGTCGCTGAGCTTGAGCTGGTCGAGGATGCCGGTGTAGAACGCGATCTTGCCGCCGGGCATGCAGAAGGCGTTGATCTGCTTGCTGCCGATCAGGTTCACCTCCCACTTCCATTGCTTGGCGCGGTCGTTCCACTGCGGCGTGAACGGGATCAGCCGCTGGCCGATGGTGCGCAGGCGCTGCAGCTGCGGATGCCCGTCGCCCGCCAGCGCGCGCTGCGCCTTGGCCTTGGCGAGCATCTGGTCGTATTGCTGGTCGGCCGCGGCCTCGAGCTGCTCGGCCGGCACCAGGCGGCGCATCGACGAGGCGGAACCCACGTCCACCTGCGCCAGCACGGGGCCCGCGGCGGCGGCGCCGGCCGCCAGGAGGAAACCGCGCCGCGCATTCCACGGGCCCGAGCGCAGCACCGCGCAGAAACGGCAGCCGGTGCCGGTATCGGGCGCATGGGAGGCGGGCGCCGGGGAGGGGGTCGGATGGTCGTACGGCATGATGGCCGGGAGTCTAGTGCGCCCCCGCACAGCCCGGCTGTAGGCCGGCGCGCAAAAACGGCCCGGTCAGGGGGCCCGGGCGGAGCGCGCAGCGCGGATCTCCGCCCACACCACGATCAGCAGCCCGCCCAGCACGCCCGCCAGGCCCCACACCGCCATCATCGACGGCGTCTCGCCCACCACCGCCACGGCCAGCGCGAACGCGGTGACCGGTTCGGCCAGCGCCAGCGTGACCCCGGTGGCGCCGCTGATGTGCCGCAGCGCATGGGTGAAGAGCAGGTACGCCACCCCCGTGGCCACCAGCCCCAGGTACAGCACCACGCCCCAGGTGCGCGCCGACACCGCGAGCGGCCCCGCCAGGGCGAAGGCGGCGGGCACCGAGATGAGCGCCGCCGTACCGAACACGGCCAGGTTGACGGCCCCCGGCGCCGCGCGCGCCGCCAGGCGCTGGTTGACGAGCGCATAGGCCGCGTACGACAGCCCCGCCAGCAGGCACAGCGCGATGCCGCCCGGCGGCGCCTGCACGCTGGTGCGGCCGTCCAGCGCCATCGCCGCGCCGCCCGCCACGCCCAGCAGCGTGCCGGCCCACCAGACCGGCGCGGGCCAGCGCCGCTGCGCCACCGTCTGCAGCAGGCCGGCCCAGATGGGGCCGCTGCCGATCGCGATGGCCGTGCCCAGCGCCACGCCGCTCGCCTTCACCCCGGCGAAGAAGCTCAGGTTGTAGGCGGCCACGCACCCCCCCGCCAGTGCCACCCAGCGCCAGGGCAGCGCCGCCAAGCCGCGCGCGCCGCCGCGCCACAGCAGCAGCGCCGCGAAGAACGCACTGGCGATCAACAGCCGCAGCGCGCCCACCCACACCGGCGCCAGCCCCGAGGGCGCCAGGCTCTGCGCCGTGCCCGTGGTACCCCAGAGCACCGCCGCCAGCAGCACCATGGCGATGCCGCGCGAGGCGCGCAGCAGGCCGGCCGCGTGCGGCGGGGCTGCCGGGGAGGGCGAAGAGGGCACGTACGAAGCAGAAGAAGAGGCGGAAGGCGACGGCATGCCGCCGAGCGTGCCACGGCCGGCGCCCCGGAAATGTCGCGCAACGCTCGGGGAGCACGGCGGGCGGGGGAAGGTCCACGGCCGCGTTTGCGCGGCGATACTGGCCTCCATCGCCAATCCCGCGCCGCCCCTGCCTCCCGGCCCATCGCATGGAATTCACCTTCGCAGACCCCGCCCTGCTGGCCGATGCCTTCCGCGGCAGGCTTTTGCATTGGGCGATGGTGGTGGCGGGCAGCGCGGCCGTGGTCGGCATGCTCGACCGCCGCGGGCACGGGCCGCCGCTGTTCGGCCTGCCCACGCTGGGCGCGCTGGCGCTGTGCGCCTGGGGCATCGCGGCGGCGGCGAGCTACTTCGGCACGGTGGCGCGCTTCTCGGCCCTGGAAGTCCATGCCGGCACCGTGCGCGTGCACTACCGCGCCGGGCCGTTCCCGCGCAGCGTCAGCATGCCTGCGGACGACGTGCAGCATGTGCTGTCCGGCCAGCCCGGCAAGGGGACGTACCCGCGCGGCCCCTGCTACCTGCGGCTGGTGCTGCGCTCGGGCGAGACGCACCGCAGCGCCCCCACCCAGGCCGCCACGGACTGCAAGCAGCTGAGGGGCGACGTCGCCCGCGCCGTGCGGGCGCCGTGAGGCGCATCGGCCGGCGCCCCGCAACGCAGCCTCACTGCCGGCGCAGTCCCCGTGCGCCGGTGCCGCGCTCGCGGCGCAGCGCGCTCGCCAGCGCACTGGCCGTGGCGTAGCCGCAGGCCAGCGCCGCATCCTCCAGCCGCTGCCCGCGCGCCAGGCGCTGCGCGGCGGCATCCAGGCGCAGGCCGCGCAGCCAGGCCTGCGGCGTGCTGCCGGCCAGCTCCAGCCAGCGCGCGTGGAAGCGCTGCGGGCTCATGTGGCACAGGGCCGCCATGCGCGCCGTGGGCCACGGCTCGTGCAGCGCCGCCGACACGGCCTGCTGCAGGCGCTCCAGCGGCAGAGCGCGCCGCGCCAGGATGCGCGGCGCCCGGCCCAGCAGGGCGCAGAACTGGGCCGCCACCCGGGCGCCGTCGCCGATGGGCAGGGTCCACACGCCCGGCAATCCGGGCAGGGCGCCGCCCTCGGCTTCGAGCGCGCCCGCGGCCAGCCCCAGACCGTGCCGCGCCTCGGCCGGCACGGCGAAACGGCGCAGGCGGTCCAGCCCCGGCTGCGGCGCGGCATCGATCACGCAGAAGCGCGCGCCGGGCAGCGCCAGGTAGCCGTGCACCGCCCCGGCCGGAATCACGATGCCGCAGGCGGCATCCACGAAGGCGGCGCGCCCCTGCACCTCCAGCTCCATGCGGCCCTGCACGCCGATCAGCACCTGCGCATGGTCGTGCGCGTGCGCGGCGTGCTCGCCGCTGTAGCGGCGCAGGGTGCAGGAAAGCGGGAGGTCGGGGCCGGAGCGCATGGCCTGCATGGTACGGCCGCCGGCCGGGCAAGCCCGGGCGCGGGCGCACGGATAATGCCGCGCAGGCCGCTCCGCGGCCCGGCCCGCGAGGGCACCTGCCCATCCTCCGCCCATGACCGCCACCCCTTCCGAGCCCTCCGCGCCGCCACCGGGCGCCCCCTCCCCCCGCCGTTCCTGGCGCGCCGCCTGGCGCGTGTACGGCGAGCCCGCGAGCCTGCGCATGCTGGCGCTGGGCTTCTCGGCCGGGCTGCCGCTGCTGCTGGTGCTGGGCACGCTGTCGTTCTGGCTGCGCGAGGCCGGCGTGGACCGCACCACCATCGGCTACCTGAGCTGGGTGGGCCTGGCCTATGCCTTCAAGTGGGTGTGGGCGCCGCTGGTGGACCGCATGCCGCTGCCGCTGCTCACGCGCGCCCTGGGGCGGCGGCGCGGCTGGCTGCTGCTGTCGCAGGCGATGGTGATCGGCGGGCTCGCGGGCATGGCCTTCAACGACCCGCGCGTGGACCTCGCGCCCCTGGTGTGGTGCGCGCTGGCGGTCGCCTTCGGGTCGGCCACGCAGGACATCGCGCTCGATGCCTTCCGCATCGAATCTGCCGACACCGACCGGCAGGCCGCGCTCGCGGCCACCTACCAGACGGGCTACCGCCTCGCGATGATCTGGGCCGGCGCCGGCGTGCTGTGGCTCGCGGCGCGCGCCGAGGTGCCGGGCGCCGAGGGATACCAGGGCGGCGCCTGGCGCTTCGCGTACCTGGCCATGGCGGCATCGATGCTCGTGGGCGTGGTCACCGTGCTGTGCTCGCGCGAGCCCGCGCCCCGCGCGCTGGCGCCGGCGCGCACGCCGGCCGAATGGCTGCGCGGCGCGCTGTTCGATCCGTTCGCCGATTTCATCCGCCGCTACGGCGCACAGGCCGCGCTGATCCTCGCGCTCATCGCGGTGTATCGCATCAGCGACGTGGTGATGGGCATCATGGCCAACCCGTTCTACGTGGACATGGGATACACCAAGGACGAGGTGGCCGCGGTGACCAAGGTGTTCGGCGTCTTCATGACGCTCGCAGGCGCGTTCGTGGGCGGCGTGCTGTCGATGCGGCTGGGCGTGATGCGCGTGCTCATGCTGGGCGCGGTGCTCTCCGCGCTCAGCAACCTGCTGTTCGCGTGGCTGGCGACGCGCGGGCACGACCCGCTGGGCCTGGTGCTGGTCGTGTCGGCCGACAACCTGGCGGGCGGCATCGCCTCGGCGGCGTTCATCGCCTACCTCTCGGGCCTCACCAACGTGCAGTATTCGGCCACGCAGTACGCGCTGTTCAGCTCCATGATGCTGCTGCTGCCCAAATGGCTCGCGGGCTTTTCCGGAAAGTTCGTGGACACCTACGGCTATGCGGAGTTCTTCATCGCGACCGCCGTGCTGGGCCTGCCCGTGCTCCTGCTGGTCGCGCTGGCAGCGCGCGCGCACGGCCGCGAGCGGCCCGCTGCGGGCGGCGCAGGCTGAACCCGGGCTGTTTACCTAACTTTACGGAGACTTCAACGCCCCGAGATGCACCGCGGCGAGCATGAAGCCTCCGCCTTCCTGCGGAGAAGACCACACGCCATGAGTACCGCACAACTGTTGATGATCGAAGACGACTTCCGCCTCGCGCAGATGGTCATCGAATACCTCGCCCAGTCGGGGCTGGAGGTCGCCCACACGGCCGACGGCCAGAGCGGCATGGCGCGGCTGCAGGGCGGCGACGCCGGCCCCCTGCCGGACCTCGTGATCCTGGACCTGATGCTGCCCGACATGGACGGCCTGGACGTGTGCCGCCGCATCCGTTCGCTGCCCGGGCCCGCCGCGCAGGTGCCGGTGCTGATGCTCACGGCCAAGGGCGACCCCATGGACCGCATCATCGGCCTGGAGATCGGCGCGGACGACTACCTGCCCAAGCCCTTCGAGCCGCGCGAGCTGCTGGCCCGCATCCGCGCCATCCTGCGCCGCCGCGAGAGCGGGCCGGCCGCGCCCTCGCAGGCGATGCGCTTCGGCACGCTGGAGATCGACCGCGACGCGCGCTCGGTCACCGTGGGCGGCCAGCCCGCCGACCTCACCTCCTACCAGTTCGACCTGCTCGTGGCACTGGCCGAGCGCGCGGGCCGCGTGCTCACGCGCGACCAGATCATGGAAGCCGTACGCGGCCGCGAACTGGAGGCCTTCGACCGCTCCATCGACGTGCACATGGGCCGCATCCGCGCGGCCATCGAGGCCGACCCGAAGAATCCGCGCCGCATCCTCACGGTGCGCGGCGTGGGGTACGTGTTCGCCAAGCAGCAGGACTGATGGTGGGCATCCCCCTGTGGCGCTGCGCGCCTTCCCCCTTCTCTCGCCGCGCTGCGCGCGGCGGGAAGGGGGACGACGCCGGTGGCCGGGCGGAGCCCGCTCCATGGCGTCCGCTGGCGTGGCCTGCTCCGCGGCCATCGGACCGGCGGCCGCCGTGCGCAATTCGCGGGCTGCGCGCATGGCGTAGCGCAATGGACCTCCGAGCCGGCGCAAACCGCGCCTGAAATCACCCCATGTCCAATCCCTTTTCCCGCCGCCTCTACCTGCGCATCTGGCTCGCCGTGGTCGGGGGCGTGGCCGTGCTCACGCTCGCCGTGGGCTGGGCCTGGCGCATCGCTTCGGAGCAGAACGCGCTGTCGCAGCCCGCGCCGCCGCCGCGCGAGATCGTGCTGCTCGATCCGGCGGGGCAGCCGGTGCTGCGGGGCCTCGCGATCCGCGTGCCGCCGTCCGAGGGCGGGCCGCCCGAGGGGCTGGAATTCCGCGTGGAGGCCGAGGGCGCCGAGCTGCCCTACACGCTGCAGTTCTCGCCGCGCATGCGGCCGCCCGGGCACGACCGGCGGGGCGGGCCCGAGGCGGCCTTCTGGACGCGGCCGCCGTTCGGCTTCCTGTGGCTGCTGGGGCTGGTGGGCGTGGCGGTGGCCGTGGGCGTGTTCCCCATCATCCGCCGGTTGCTCAAGCGACTGGAGAACCTGCAGCGGGGCGTGCAGCGCTTCGGCGAGGGTGACCTGTCGGTGCGCGTGGCCGAGCACGGCCTCGACGAAGTGGCCGACCTCTCGCGCCAGTTCAACGCCGCTGCCGCACGCATCGAGACGCTGGTGAAGTCGCACAAATCGCTGCTGGCCAATGCATCGCACGAGCTGCGCTCACCGCTCACGCGCATCCGCATGGGGCTGGAGCTGATGCAGGGCAGCACGCCCTCCCCGGCCTTCCGCGAAGAGATCCTGCGCAACATCGCCGAGCTGGACCAGCTCGTGGACGAGATCCTGCTCGCGAGCCGGCTGGATGCGCGCGAGGCCGACATGGGCACGGTCGAGGCGGTGGAATTGCTGGGCCTGGCCGCCGAGGAATGCGTGCGCGTGGACGCCGAGCTGGATGCAGGCATAGGCAGCGATGCCCTCGAAGTGCAGGGCGTCGCCAAGCTGCTGCGCCGCGCGCTGCGCAACCTGCTGGAGAACGCGCGCCGCTACAGCCAGGGTGAGATCACCGTGCACCTGCAGCGCGCCGGCGGCCACGCCGAAGTGCGCGTGTGCGACCACGGCCCCGGCGTGCCGCCGGCCCAGCGCGAACGGATCTTCGAGCCGTTCTACCGCCTGCCGGGCGCGAGCGAGCGCGCGGGCGGCGTGGGCCTGGGCCTCTCGCTGGTGCGCTCCATCGCCGAGCGACACGGCGGCAGCGTGCGCTGCGAAGACCGGCCCGACGGGCAGAGCGGCGCGTGCTTCGTGCTCTCGCTGCCGTTGGCGGGCGCCCCGGCACCGCAGTCCGGCGCCCCCGCTCTGCAGACCCCGCCCATCCCGCCCGTTCCCTGAGCGGCACCCGGCCGAGGCGGGTGTTTCTCCCGCGGCGCCGCCCCGCACTGCCCTGCCCTGCCGGCCGCAGGGCTCACGGAATCAAGGCCGTGCCGGCGCGCCGAGCGGCCAGCGCCAGGCCATGAAGGCGAAGAGCGCAGCCCCCAGCACCAGTGCCGATGCGGCGGCGCCCAGGCCGAGCGTGAAACCCGCCGCCTCGCTGGCCGTGTGGTGCAGCATCCAGGCCACCATCGGCGGGCCGGCGATCTGCCCCACCCCGTAGGCGGCCGTGAGCAGGCCCGGGAAGCTGTCGCTCGCCAGGGGCCAGAGGCGCCGCGCCTCCTGCAGCGCGTAGAAGGTGATGGCGGTGAACGGCAGGCCCAGCACCAGGCTGCCCAGCGCGAACCCCGCCGCCCCCGGCCATGCCAGGCCCAGGCCGATGGCGCCCGCCTGCACGAGGTAGGCGGCCAGCAGCAGGTGGCGCCGGTCCCAGCGTGCGGGCGTGCGCGTGGAGAGCCAGGCCCCCAGCGCCACGCCGGCGCCGAAGATCGGCCAGAACAGATCCACCCAGACCGAGCCGGCCGGCAGCGCCGACCGGGCGATCACGGGCAGGAAGGTGGCGGTGACGATGTAGCCCAGCCCGGCAAGGCCGTACGCCACGGTGAGCAGCACGCGCGCCAGGACTTCGCCCTGCCCGCCCGCCATGGGCGATGTCGTAGCCGCTGCAGTCGCCGTGGCGGCCGCGGGCTGCGCGCCCTGCCGGACGGCCGCCGGGCCCGGAGCCTCCGGCGCACCGTGCACGACCGGCCACGCCGCCGCGCAGAGCACCACGGCCAGCACCCCGAACGCGGCCCAGCCCGCGGCAGCCGGCCAGCCGCCGGCCACCATCGCGCTGGCCGACAGCCCCGTGAGCAGGATGCCGAGCCCCGGCCCGCAGAAGATCAGCCCGCCCAGGGCCGGGCGGCCCAGCGCCACGAGGCGCGCCATGCACCATGCCGAGATGTTGAGGAAGACGAAGGCGCTGGCCACCCCGGCCAGGAACCGCAGCGTCGGCCAGGCGCCCGGCACGGGCAGGGCCATCGCCAGCGTCAGCACGCCCGCCGCCACCAGGCCCGCGCGCGCCATGCGCGCCGCCGGCCAGGCCCGGCCCGCGCGCCGCGCCCACCAGGGCAGCGCCATGCACAGCAGCGCGCCGAGCAAATAGCCCAGGTAATTGGCCGTGGCGAGCCAGCTGCCGCCCGCGAGCGTGAGCGCGCCGTCCTGCAGCATCATGGGCAGCAGCGGCGTGAAGGCGAATCGGCCGATGCCCATGGCCGCGCCCAGCGCCGCCATGCCGGCCAGCGCGACCGCCAGCGGGCTGTGCGCGGGCAGGGAAGGAGTGGCCTGGAGGTCGGAGGGCGGAGATAAATTCATCTTGTTTTGTGATCTAATTTTTATAAATCATCTCACATCGAGATTTCACATACCCCCATGGACCTCATCGCCCTCGAGATTTTCCGCGCCGTGGCCACCGAAGGCAGCGCCACGCGCGCGGCCGAGCGCCTGGGCCGTGCGCAGTCGAACGTGACCACGCGCGTGCAGCAACTCGAAGAGCAGCTGGGTGCCACGCTGTTCCTGCGGGAGGGCCGCGGCATGGTGCTCACGCCCGAGGGCGAGACCCTGCTGGGCTATGCGCAGCGGCTGCTCGCGCTGGCGGACGAGGCGGCGCAGGCCGTGCACCCGGACCGGCCCGGCGGCCGGCTGCGGCTGGGCGCCATGGAGAGCACGGCCGCGGCGCGCCTGCCCGGCCCGCTGGCCGCGCTGCATGCGCGCTGGCCCGGGGTGCGCATCGAACTGTGCACCGGCCCTTCGCGCGCCCTGGTGGAGCAGGTGCGCACGCACGCACTCGACGCGGTGCTGGTGGCCTGGCCCCCGCCGGGCCTCGATGCGGCCGCGGACGCACTGGAGATCACCCCCGTGGTCACCGAGGCGCTGCAGCTCGCGCTGCCGGCCGCGCACGGCCCGGTGGCCGGCCCGTCCGACCTCGCCGTCGATACCCTGGCCGCCTTCGCTCCGGGGTGCACCTACCGCCGCATGGGCGAGGACTACCTCGCGCGGCGCTCGCCGGATGGCACGCTGCCGCAGGTGCTGGAACTCGCCTCCTACCATGCCATCCTGGCGTGCGTGGCCGCGGGCCGCTGCGCGGCCGTGGTGCCCCAGGCGGTGATCGATCTCATGCGCGATCCACCGCCCGTGCGGCTGGTGCCGATGGGCGAGTGCGACACGGTGCTCGTGCAGCGGCGTGGCTACCGCTCGGCAGCGCTGGATGCGCTGCGCGCGGCCCTGCCGCGACCGGGCGGCTGAAGGCCTGCACGGCCGCGCGGCCATCAAGG
Source organism: Paracidovorax konjaci (assembly GCF_900112675.1). Taxonomy (GTDB): domain Bacteria; phylum Pseudomonadota; class Gammaproteobacteria; order Burkholderiales; family Burkholderiaceae_C; genus Paracidovorax; species Paracidovorax konjaci. Next base: position 74,597 of record NZ_FOMQ01000005.1, read on the forward strand.
ACACCCCTCCCCGCACACGGCAGGGGAAACGCATGGACGGCAGCAGGCCACGCTGCTTGCAAGCCGCCTCTACCCGCAGACACCGGGCCGTGGCAAGGGCCTGTCCATAAACAATCGTTAGGCATCGGTTCCAGAACGGCGGTGCCGGCGATGCGGCTTCCGCCCGTATGCTCTTTTCCGCCTCACGGAACGACCGTGGGCATTCCGCAAGCAGCGGCGCGGGCCTCCGGCACCGCCCGGGAAAGAGCCAACCGATGAGCGATCTCCGCGCACCCATGCGCCCCTGGCCAGGACGGCTGCTCCACGCCGTGCAGGCGGTGCTCCGGCCCACCCGTGGCCTGGCGCCCGGGCCTGCGCTACCGCCCGTGCGCCCGGGGCCGCGCACGCCGCTCTTCCTGGTCCACCACACGCACTGGCCGGCCTGCGCCCGTGCGGGACACGCGCAGGACTGACCGCATGCCGGCCGTGCCCGGCGCGGCCACCACAAGGAAAAAAGAGACATGGCAATCGAGGACATTGAAGTCATCCATACCCTGGGGCCCGCGGGCACCAATTGCGAAGCGGCGGCCCACGAGTGGTTCCGGCGGCGGGGCCGGGAGGGCTCCGTGCACCTGCACCCCACGCTGGAAGCCGCGGTGGGATCCCTGCAGGACGATCCGCGCATCGCGCTGCTCGGCTGCGTGGCCTACCCGGACCTGCACACGCTGGTGTTCTCCAATCTCGAACGCTTCCAGATGCTGGACATCTTCGTGATGCCCACCTTCAACATGGTCCTGGCCTCGCGCACGGGCGATGCGCCCGCCACCGTCGCCACGCACCCGGCACCGCAGAAGCTCGCACCGGCCGGCGCGCAGCTCTCCTACGCCAACAGCAACGCGCAGGCGGCGCTCGACTGCCATCTCGGCAAGGCCGAGGGCTGCGTGACCACGGCCAAGGCCGCCCGGTCGCTGGGCCTGAAGACGGTGCGCGACTACGGCCCGGTGCCGATGGGCTTCACGATCCACGCCGCCGCATGACCGCCCAACCGGACGCCCCGGCCCGGGTCCGCGCGCGCCATGCCGCGCGGCCGCCCGGCGCTTTCTCCAGCCCGATCCCCGCTCCGCTCGACCCCATGAAGACCACCCAACAGGACAAGACCGTGCAGGCGCTGGAGCGCCAGTTGAACGCGTTCCGGCAACGGCAGGCATTCGACGGCAGCATCGCCCACCCCACGCAGGAAGACCAGGCCGCGCTGCGCCGCATCCAGGCCACCGGCACCCTGCTGCACTCCCGCTACGGGCAGGCCCGCATGGTCGATGCATGGGAACGAGACATCGACGCCTGGCTGGCCGCAGGCCTCGCCACCCCGCCCTGCTTCGACCGGGTGCGCGACACCTACCAGCCGCCGCCCGACGGCATGGACGGCCTGTTCATCGGCCCGGTGATCACCGCCAACGGCCCCCCGCCGCGCGGCTACCACCTCGAATTCTTCATCGCGCGGCGCGAGGACCCGCCCGAGGTGAGCGATCTCGAATGGACCTACCCGCACCCGAAGAACAAGTGCGAATCCGCCCGCCTCCTGGCCGCCTCCGCCGGCTTCATGGAAGGCAACTGCATCGTCTTCTTCCCGGAAAACGTCCGCGCGCGCGAGAAGGTCAGCCACCAGCAGTACGCGCTGTTCTTCTTCAACAAGTTCCAGAAGATCTACGAAGAGATCACCGTGCGCAACACCGCCTCCCTGATCGGCCCGGACCTGGCCGAGTCCTGGGTGGGCGCCTCCCGCGGGATGGCCCCCGAGGACTGCTACCGCGCCCGCTGCGTGTGGGGCTACCTGCACGACTACTACCACCACCGCGGGCCGATGCCGCTGGACACGCACCTGCAGCTCAAGCTCAATTGGCACGCCGGCCTGCTGGAGGAGATCAAGGTGGACAGCCAGGTGGTGCTCGAATGCCTTGACCCGCGCATCGCCTACGGCGCCTCGGTGATCGAGTTCGTGCTGCTGGAGCGGCTGTTCCGCTACCCGCTGCAGCCCGACGTGCAGCGCAATTTCGACTCCGGCACGGGCGTGTTCCTCTTCGAATGGCTCGCGGAACACGGCGCCATCGCGGTGGACGGCGCCCGCATCACCGCGTTCGACCGCGAGGCCATCTACGGCGCATTGCGTTCGCTGGTGGAAACCATCGAGGCCCTGGAGCGCTGCGCGCGCGGCGAGGACTACAAGGCGCTGGCGCGGCAGTTCGTGCACCGCTACCTGCATCCGCCCAGCCAGGAAGGCGACCGCTTCGACATCCCGCCGCGCATGCGGGCCGTTCTCGACGCGGCGCACCGGCCCGGGCGCGAACTGCAGTTCGCGGACCTGGCCTACTGAAACCGCGACCGACGACGGACCGCGCCCGGTGCGCCGGCGCCCGCACGCGGGGCGCCGCGCGGCGCGGCGAGTATGGATAAGGATACGAAGACGGGCACCGCCCCGGCCTGCGAGGAGAACGAGACCATGAGCGACCTGGCCCGGACCGTCCGGCACATCTGGCTGGACGGAGAGATCGTGGCGGGCGAAGACGCCCGCCTGCACGTGCTGAGCCACGGGCTGCATTACGCGCAGAGCGTGTTCGAGGGCATCCGCGTCTACCACGGCGAGCCGTTCCGGCTGCGCGAGCACAACCAGCGGCTGATCGATTCGGCCCGGCTGATCGGGTTCGACCTGCCCTTCGGCGCCGACACGCTGGACCGCGCCACCCTGGATCTGCTGCGCTGCGAAGGCGTGCGCACCGGCTACATCCGGCCCGTGGCCTGGCTGGGCAGCGAGACGCTGTCGATGCTGCCCACGGGCGCCACACCGCACGTGGCGATCGCGGCCTGGGACTGGCCCGACATCTTCGGCCCGCAGGCGCGCCGCGAGGGCATCACGCTCGCGGTGTCGGAATGGCTGCGCCCAGGCCCGGCCTCCACGCCCGTGCAGGCCAAGTGCGCCGGCAACTACGCGCTGGCGGTGCTGAGCCGGCACTCGTCCGAGCGCAAGGGCGCGGACGACGCGCTGCTGCTGGACGCGCAGGGCCACGTCGCCGAGTCCACCGGCGCCAATCTCTTCATGGTGCGCGGGGGCGTGCTGGTCACGCCGCCGCCCGACTACGTGCTCAACGGCATCACCCGCCAGGCCGTGTTCGGCATCGCGCAGGCCTTGGGGCTTCCGGTGGAGGAACGCACCGTGCCGCTGCAGGAGCTGTGGGCGGCCGACGAGGTGTTCCTGTGCGGCACGGCCTATGAGATCCAGCCCGTGCGCGCCATCGACGCGCACACCTTCGCGGTGGGCGAGGTGTCGCGCGCCGTGTCGGAGCAATACCGGGCCATGGTCGGGGCCTGACCCGGGCAGCGGCCAGGCCCGCCCTGCGCCGGTGCGTAGTCGACCGGACTGGATGGCCGGGCGCCCCGCCGACATACTCCGGGGCATCCCCACCCGCCCCAGGAGACACCCCATGCCCGCCTTGCTGCCATCCACCCTCGGACTGCGCCTGCCCGTGTTCCAGGGCCCCATGACGGGCGCCGACACACCGGCCCTCGCCGCCGCGGTCTCGGAGGCCGGCGGCCTGGGCATGCTGGGCTGCGGCATGCGTTCGCCCGCCGCCATGGCGGACGCCGCGGCCGAGGTGCGGCGCCGCACCGCGCGGCCTTTCGGCATGAACCTCTTCGTGCAGGACACCCCCCGGCCCGACGAGGCGACGGTGCAGGCCGCGCTCGCGCGGCTCGCACCGCTCTACGCGCGCTTCGGCCTGGAACCGGCCGTGCCCGCGCAATGGTGCGAAGACTTCGCAGCGCAGTTCGAAGCGCTGCTGCAGGCCCGCCCGGCCGTGGCGAGCTTCACCTTCGGCATCCTCTCGGCGGCGCAGGTCGACCGGCTGCATGCCGCGGGCTGCACGGTGGTGGGCACGGCCACGACGGTCGCGGAAGCGCGCGCCTGGGAGGCCGTGGGCGCCGACGCGGTCTGCGCCTCGGGGCTCGAAGCCGGCGGCCACCGCGGCACCTTCCTGGGCGACTTCGATGCCGCGATGGTCGGCACGCTGGCGCTGGTGCCGCAGTGCGTGGACGCCCTCGCCATCCCCGTGGTCGCGGCGGGCGGCATCATGGACGGCCGCGGCATCGCCGCCGCGCTGGCCCTGGGCGCGCAGGCGGTGCAGATGGGCACCGCCTTCCTGGTGTGCGACGAATCGGGCATCGCGCCCGCCTACCGCCAGGCCCTGGCCACCGCGCGCGAGACCGACACCCGCACCACGCGCACGATCTCGGGCCGCCCCGCACGCGGCATCGTCAACGCGATGATGGACACGCTGGCCACCGACGAAGGCGCCGTGCCGGCCTACCCCGTGCAGAACGCGCTCACCGGCGCGCTGCGCAAGGCCGCGGCGGCCCAGGGCGATGCGCAATACCTCTCGCTGTGGGCCGGCCAGGGCGTCGCGCTCGCCCGGCCCCAGCCCGCCGCCGCGCTCGTCGAACGCCTGGAGGCCGAATGGCGCGCCGCAGCGGGCCGGGCGGCACGGGATGCGGCAGCGCCCTGACAGGGGCATGCCTTCACCCGAGCGCCGCCAGGGAAATCGCATCTGAACCCTCGGCCCGCCGTCGATGGGAGAAACTCCAGCGCTGAATCTCTCCCCAACGCCGCCGCCACCGGCCACCCCAGGCGCGAGCGCATCACGCCCGGAATGTCATCGAGCTGGAAGCGCCGGGTCTTGGGCGGCAGTTTCTTTTCGAGTTCCGCGCGCGTGCGCTCCCTGTCCACATGGACGATATCGCTCACCGGCTTCTCCCCCCGCTTGGGTTTACTAGTTTTTACGGGACCGGATTCTCAAGGGAAAGACGGCGGGGCACGGGAGAAGTCACGGATTTTTGGTGACTGCGGGTAACGTTCGCTGCTGGACTCGCGGGCTGGAATGCGGTCTCTCTGGCAATTCCACTGGGGCTATCGGGTTGGTTGGATGCACTTGCCTGCCCGCGCCGCCAGTTTGCTATGTTTTTAATAGCAAACTATTGAATGAATCCGGCGGCATGAGAGCAAAAAACACCTGAAAGCCCCTGGCCTGGGGCTTCCGCGCGCGGCGGCGTCAGTCCTTCCAGGGCAGCGATCGCGCCTCGCCCTGGATCACCGGCGCCTCGGCGTTCAGCGTCTCGCCGGCCAGTACGCGCTCGTACATGCGCAGGTAGTCGCGCGCCATGCGCTCGGCGCCGAAGTGGCGCACCACGTGGTCGTGGCAGGCGCGCGGATCGAAGCGGTTGACGCGCACGGCCTCGGCCAGCGCCGGGGCGTTGTCGGCCAGCACGCCGCAATCGCCGGGCACCAGTTCGGGCAGCGCGCCGTAGGGCGTGGAGAACACGGGGCAGCCGAAATACAGGCTCTCTATCACGGCCAGGCCGAAGGGCTCGTGCCAGCGCACCGGGAAGATCAGCCCGCGCGATGCGCCCAGCAGTTCGGTCTTCTGCGTGCCGCCCACCATGCCGAAGAAATGGATGCGCCGCGACAGCGTCCAGCGGAAGCCCCGGCGGAAGTTGATGCGGTCGCCGCCCAGCACGTCCAGTTCCACACCCGCGAGCTTGGCCACGCGGATCGCGCCGCTCACGTTCTTCACGCGCCACGCGGCCTTGCCGAGGAAGTGGTAGTGGCCCCGCGGCCGCGCGAAATCGACGGCGCCGTAGCCCTCCCAGAGCAGGCCGTTGTGCACGTACTCGGTGGAGCCGTAGCGCTGCGCATGGTCGCGCGAGAGGAACACGGTGTTGCGCGGCAGCGGCTTGGGCTTGCGCGCGTTGCCGTGCTCGGTGACGAGGTAGGGCTTGCCGATCTCGGAGCGCGGGTTGAACTGGAAGTGGGTGATGTCCACGTCGTCGGGGATCTGCGGCTCCCAGGGCGCGTCGGGGCGGATCGGCAGCACGCGCCCGAAGTCGCAGGTGGAGCCCTCGGGCACGAGGTAGCTCACGCGGTGGCCCAGGCGCACGAGCGTCTGGCCCAGGTCCCAGATGACGCGCTCCGTGCCGCCGTAGCCGTAGACGGGAATGGGGGAGTTGTTGACGAGCAGGACGTGCATGGTTCTGTCTTCTGTCAGTGTCGGGGAATCGGGGAGATGGGGCGGGCCGCTTCAGGCCCGGGCGCGTGCGGAGCGCTCGCGGCCCTGCAGTATGGCGAGCACCGCCATGTTCATGAACAGGTAGAACATCGTCCCGCTGTTGTGGCCCAGGAAGACCTGCGTGGTGCCGAAACCCGCATACGACAGCGGCACCAGCACGCCCATGATGCGCAGCGCGAGGCCTTCGCAGTCGGGCTGCCCGTCCGGCTGCAGCACGCGGCGGCGCGTGGGCCAGAACAGCACCAGCGGCACGCCGTAGAAGAGCACGAGCGCGCAGACCCCCATGAGCCCGCGCTTGGCGAACAGGTCCAGCGCCTCGTTGTGGGCGTGGCTGAACTGCAGCACGTAGGGATGGGCCAGGCCGGCGTCCACGCGGCGCTGCTTCTCGACCTCGTAGCCGTAGCGGCCCCAGCCGAAGAAGGGCCGGTCGGTCCCCATCTGCCAGGCCAGCTTCCAGTGCGCGAGCCGCTGGCCCACCGAGTTGGCCGCGTCGCCGCTCGCCTCGTACTGTGTGACTTCCTGGCGCGCCTGGTTCACGCGCGTGCGCACCTCGTCGGCCTTGAACGACATCAGCGCACCCGCGCCCACGATGATGAGGGCCGCGCCGGCCACCGCCATGCGCCGCTGGCCGCAGCGGGCCTGCAGCCACGCGCACACGGGCAGCGCCAGCGGCAGCACGATCCAGCTGCCGCGCGATTCGGACAGCAGCGCGCCCTCCACGCCCATCAGGATCGCCACGGCCCAGCCCGCGCGCTGCCACGGGCGCCAGCGCTCCCAGAGCGTGAGCAGCGCGGCCGAGGCCATCAACGCCAGCAGCAGGCTGATGCCGCCGTACTGGATCGGGTTGGTGTAGCCCGCGGCGCGCGGGAAATACGGCCACGGCGCGCGGTACCAGCCGTGCTCGGCCGAAAGCGTCTGGTAGATGCCGATGCAGCCCGCGCCCACGGCGCCCAGCGCCACGCCGCGCCAGAGCCATTCGGCGCGCGGCGGGTAGGCCAGCAGGTAGAACAGGCACGGCAGCGCCAGCAGGTACTTGGAGGAACGGTCGAGCGTGCCCATGCCGATCCCGGCATTGAAATCGAGCGCCCAGACCGCGCCCATGCAAACCATCGAGGCGAACAGCCACCAGGCCTCGCGCCCCGGCGGCCGGCGCAGCCACACGCCCGCCGTGAGCAGGCTGCACAGCAGCAGCAGGGCGGCACCCCACGAATAGCCCGAGCGCACCCACAGCGCGATGCCGGGGACCATGAACACCGCGGCGCACGAGAGCCGCGTGAAGAGCTCCGTGCGGGACGGAGGCAGCAGGGATCGGACAACCATCAGCGGCGCACGCTCCCGGAGAGCTGGTCGCGGTCGTACTCCAGCGCGGCGTAGCGGAAGAACGCCTCCAGCGCGACGAACAGGCAATACAGGAAGCCCGCGCCGCCGCACAGGAAGCCCAGGCGCAGCACGTAGAGCCGCACGAACATGCTCGACCCCGATGCCAGCCCCCGCAGCACGCCGCCGCGCTTGCCGAGCGCCGCGCGCTTGGCGGCGCCGAGCATGGCGTACTGCGTGAGCTTTTCGAGGCTGCCGCGCACCGTCTCGCGCGAGTGGTGCAGCAGCGGCGCGCGCACCTCGTGGCGCGGCGCCTGCGGCTCGGTCAGCACGGCTTCTTCATGCACCACGCCGATGTACTCGCGCAGCATGTCGCGGCGGAACAGCCGCTCGATGGCCGAGGTGGTGCGCAGGTGGCGCAGCGGATGGCCGAACGCCACCATGCGCCAGCGGATCTTCCAGACGGCGCGCGCACCCGAGGCGACGATCGCCTGCAGCTCCTCGCGGAACGCGGGTGTCATCACTTCGTCGGCATCCAGGAAGAAGATGTAGTCGCCCGTGGCGTAAGAGAGCAGGCGGTTGCGCTGCACCGCGAAGCCCTGCCAGTCGGGATGCACATGCACCTCGGCGCCCAGGCGGCGGGCTTCCTCCACGGTGTTGTCGGTGCTGCCGCTGTCCACCACCACGAGCTGGTCGGCAAAGGCGGCGCTTTCCAGGCACGCGGCGATGCGGTGGCCCTCGTTGAGCGTGAGCACGGCCACCGTCAGGGTGGGGCGCGGCGCGGCGGGGCCGCTGCCGCCGTGCGGCGGGGGGGAAGTCTGCATGCCCGGGAACAATCGAAGTGGAGGGAGGTGGTCTGGTTGCCGGGCGGACTGTGCCGCCGCCCGGCCGGCACCGCGCAACGCGGTGCGGCTTCGATTGCGAGTGGTATCCGCCGCTCAGTGGCCCGCGTGGACCCGTTCGCCTTCTTTCAGGCGGTACACGGTGCCGCAGTAGGGGCACTTGGCCTCGCCCGTGTGCGCCACGTCCAGATACACCTTCGGGTGGGTGTTCCAGATCTTCATGTCGGCCTTGGGGCTGGGGCAGAAGACGCCGCCCTGCGGGTTCAGGTCCTTGGCGAGCAGTTCGATGGTGGCTTGCGGCATGGTGGGTTTCGCGTTCAAGGGCTGGAAAAAGAAGGAAAAAAAAGCGGCTCAGACCAGGGTCAGCCAGTGGGCGTACCGGGGGTTGCGGCCGTTCACGATGTCGAAGAACGCGCTCTGGATCTTCTCGGTGATCGGGCCCCGGCTGCCGGCACCGATGGCCAGGCGGTCGAGTTCGCGGATGGGCGTGACCTCGGCGGCCGTGCCGGTGAAGAACGCCTCGTCGGCGATGTACACCTCGTCGCGCGTGATGCGCTTTTGCACGAGTTCGAGGCCGAGGTCCTTGCAGATGTGCAGGATGGTGTTGCGCGTGATGCCGTTGAGCGCGCCGGCCGACAGGTCGGGCGTGTAGACCACGCCGTTCTTGACCACGAAGATGTTCTCGCCGGCGCCTTCGGACACGAAGCCCGACGCATCGAGCAGCAGCGCCTCGTCGTAGCCGTCGTCCGTGGCCTCCATGTTGGCCAGGATGGAATTGGTGTAGTTGCTCACCGCCTTGGCCTGCGTCATCGTGATGTTGACGTGGTGGCGCGTGTAGCTGCTGGTCTTCACGCGGATGCCGCGCTGCAGGCCTTCCTCGCCCAGATAGGCGCCCCAGGCCCAGGCCGCGACCATGAGGTGGATCTGGTTGCCCTTGGGCGACACGCCCAGCTTCTGCGAGCCGATCCAGGTGAGGGGGCGCAGATAGCACGAGGCGAGGCCGTTCTCGCGCACCACGGCGCGCTGGGCCTCGTTCACGTCGTCCTGCGTGAACGGGATCTGCATGCGCAGGATCTTGGCGCTGTTGAAGAGCCGCTCGGTGTGCTCCTGCAGGCGGAAGATCGCGGTGCCCTGCGGGGTCTGGTAGGCGCGCACGCCCTCGAAGGCGCCGCAGCCGTAGTGCAGCGTGTGGGTGAGCACGTGGATCTTGGCGTCGCGCCAATCGACCATCTGGCCATCGATCCAGATCTTGCCGTCACGGTCGGCCATGGAAGGAACTACGGGGCTCATGGGAATCCTTTTCGGGGGGCGGCGGCACCTGCGGGCGCCGCGAAGCCAGCGATTTTACGGGGCGGCCGGCCCCGGGGCGGGCGGCAGCGCGGCCGGCGCGGCTGCGGCGGGCCCGGGCACGTCCGGCGCGGGGCGCACCAGCTCCCACGAAACCAGCCGCCCGCCGCGGAACTCGCAGGTCACATGCGAGCCCGTGCCGTCCGTCCAGCGGTAGCGTTCGGGCTCTTCGCCGTCGGCCGAGAGCATCTCGCCCAGCGCGCGGGTCATGGCCACCACGTGCATCAGGTTCACGCCCTTGCGCAGGCGGGCGTTCAGCATGACGGCGCTGCCCACGTGGCCGATGGGCCGGTCCGCCGCCTTGCGCATCACGTTCATGAGCCGCGTGAAATGCAGCAGCGCCCACATGATGAGCCCGCCGCCCAAGGCCAGGATGCCCTGCCAGCCATAGCTGCGGTAGGCCGCGATGATCAACAGGGCGATGAGGACGGGAACGAAGAGTCTGCGCAGGTTCATGGGGGCCGATTGTCGTCGCCCCGCCACCGCTCCGGTGTGTGGATGGTGCGTACCGGCCCGAGCCGACCGGCCGCGCCCGCCGCGAGGCCGCGAAGCAGGCCCTGCGGCACCGGGGCGGATCACGCCAGTCCGCGCACCACTTCCATGGCCTCCTCCACGCGCTCGACGGCATGGATCGAGAGGCCCTCGATGGGTTTCTTCGGCGCATTGGCCTTGGGCACGACCGCCACGGTGAAGCCGAGCTTGGCGGCTTCCTTCAGGCGCTCCTGCCCGCGCGGCGCGGGCCGCACTTCGCCGGCCAGGCCCACCTCGCCGAACGCGATGAAACCCTTGGGCAGCGGCTTGCCGCGCAGGCTGCTCGTGATGGCGAGCATCACCGCCAGATCGGCCGCGGGCTCGCTGATGCGCACGCCGCCCACGGCATTCACGAACACGTCCTGGTCCATGCAGGCCACGCCCGCATGCCGATGCAGCACGGCCAGCAGCATCGCGAGCCGGTCGCGGTCCAGGCCCACGGACAGGCGCCGCGGGCTGGGCCCGCCCTCGTCCACCAGCGCCTGGATCTCCACCAGCATGGGCCGCGTGCCCTCCAGCGTGACCAGCACGCACGAGCCCGGCACGGGCTCGCTGTGCTGCGACAGGAAGATGGCGCTCGGGTTGGCCACGCCCTTGAGGCCCTTCTCGGTCATGGCGAACACGCCGATCTCGTTGACCGCGCCGAACCGGTTCTTGATGGCGCGCACCAGGCGGAAGCTCGAATGCGTGTCGCCCTCGAAATACAGCACCGTGTCCACCATGTGCTCCAGCACGCGCGGCCCGGCGAGCGCGCCTTCCTTGGTGACGTGCCCCACGAGCACCATCGCCACGCCCGTGGACTTGGCCGCGCGCGTGAGGTGGGCGGCGCACTCGCGCACCTGGGCCACCGACCCCGGCGCGCTGGTGAGCTGGTCGGAATAGACGGTCTGGATCGAATCGATCACCGCCACCGCGGGCTGCGTGGCCTCGACCGTGGCGAGGATCTTCTCCAGCTGGATCTCGGCCAGCACGTTGACCTGGCTGTGGTCGAGCCCCAGCCGGCGCGACCGCAGCGCCACCTGCGCGCCGCTTTCCTCGCCCGTCACGTAGAGCGTGGGCAGGCCCATGCGCTGCAGCGCATCGAGCGCCTGCAGCAGCAGCGTGGATTTGCCGATGCCCGGGTCGCCGCCGATGAGCACGACGCCGCCCTCCACGATGCCGCCGCCGAGCACGCGGTCGAGCTCCTCGATGCCGCTCGCGGTGCGCGCCACGTCCGCCGCCTCGATGGCCGCGAGCGGCGTGACGGCCTGCGCCTGCGCGAGGCCGGAATACTGCGGCGTGCTCAGGCGGTTCTTGCCCGGGCCGGCCTCGGGCACCGATTCCACCAGCGTGTTCCAGGCCCCGCAGGCGGGGCATTTGCCGAGCCAGCGCGGGCTGGTGCCTCCGCACTCGGAACAGGTGAAAACGGTCTTGTCTTTGGCCATGGGGAAAGCGATTCGCGGGGAGGGAGGGGAAAAGGAAGAGAAGGTAGCGCACCGGGCGCCGTGCGGGCGCGCGGGCCACGCCGGCCCAGCCGATGGAGATGGGGACGGACGCCCCGTTTTTCCATGCGCTGCCCCCCGAACGGGCGGCAAAGGCCTGCAACGGTAAGCAAATGCGTCGTCAACCCTATCCTACTCCGCGGCCTGTGCGCGGTTCCTAGGATGGTGCTCCCCGGCGGCATCGCGCCGCCTTTCCTGAACGGAGAAAAAACCCATGTCCCAGAACAACGCACCCACCGCTTCGCACACCGCATCGCCTTCGCGCGGCTCGCGCCGCTGGCTGGTCGCCGCCCCGATCGCGCTGGCCTCCGTGCTGGCGCTGTCGGCCTGCGACCGCAACAAGGAAAGCAATGTGAACACCGCCCCGGCCAGCACGCCCGCTCCGACCACGGCGCCCGCGGCTTCCGACACCATGGGCACCGGCACGGGCAGCAGCAGCATGGGCTCGGGCAGCAGCACCGGCACCACCGGCAGCGGCACGACCGGCACCGGTACCGATGCCACGACGGGCGCCGCGTCCACCCCGCCACCCGCCGGTGGCGCGACCTTCGGCGGCACGGCACCCGTGCCGGCCGCACCGGCCTCCGCCGCGTCGGACGCTGCCAGCGCCGCGCGCTGATCCACCCGCCCACGGGCCACGGGCCCACCCGCCCGTAGCCCGTCGCCCGTTCCCGGGCGGCTCCGGCCGCCCGCAGCACAATAGCCCTTCCCCGGCCCCGAGCACGCCCATGGCACCTGCGCGGGGCCTTTCTTCGTGTGCACGGGCCCGCGGCCCGCAGAGGGAGGCAGGAGACGATGAAGGTTGCGATCTATGGCGCGGGCGCCATCGGCGGCTGGATGGGCATGGCGCTGTCGCGCGCCGGCGCCCGGGTGTCCTTCGTGGCACGCGGCGCCACGCTGCAGGCGCTGCGCGGCGACGGCCTGCGCTGCATCCGGCCGGACGGCACGCTGGAGCACGCCCGCGTGGCCGCGGAGGAAGACCCCGCGGCGCTCGGCGCGCAGGACGCCGTCGTGCTGGCCGTGAAAGCCCCCGCCCTGCCCGATGTCGCCGCGCGCATCGCGCCGCTGCTCGGGCCGCAGACCGTGGTGCTGACCGCCATGAACGGCGTGCCCTGGTGGTTCCTGGAGGGCTGCACCGGCCCCGCGCGCGGCCAGGCGCTGCAGGCCGTGGACCCGGACGGCGCCCTGGCGCGCGCCATTCCCGCCGCCCGCGTGATCGGCGGCGTGGTGCATGCGAGCTGCTCCCTCGACGCGCCGGGCGTGGTGCGGCAGCATTTCGGCAACCGGCTGATCCTGGGCGAGGCGTCCGGCGCGCCCACCGCGCGCCTGCAGTCGATCGTGGACATGCTCGCGCGCGGCGGCATCGATGCGGAGCCATCCGCCCGCATCCAGCAGGACATCTGGTTCAAGCTCTGGGGCAACCTCACCATGAACCCGATCAGCGCGCTCACCGGCGCCACCACCGACCGCATCCTGGACGACGACCTCGTGCGCGCGTTCGTCTCCGACGTGATGCGCGAGGCGCGCACCATCGGCGAGCGGCTGGGCCTGCCGATCGACCAGCAGCCCGAAGACCGCCATGCCGTCACGCGCAAGCTCGGCGCGTTCAAGACCTCGATGCTGCAGGACGCCGAGGCTGGCAAGCCGATGGAGATCGACGCGCTGGTGGGCGCCGTGCATGAACTCGGCCGGCTCACGCAGACGCCCGTGCCCGCCACCGGCGCGCTGTTCGGACTCGTGCGGCTGATGGGCCGAACGCGCGGGCTCTACGGGGTGCCGGCGCCTTGATTACTACCAAAACAATAGCAAACTATTCAATGGAACCGGCGGCATGACGCCAAAAAGGCTTCAAACTCCTATTCCAGTCACACACCCCGCGCCGGTTCACCCATCCGCCCGGCCTTCCATCGCCACGCCTTCCGAAAGGGATCTTCCATGACCGTGTCTCCCGCGCCTTCCGCGCCACCCGCCCTCACCCTCTACTACGCCCGCGGCACCTGCGCCCTGGCGGTGCGCATCGCCCTGGAGGAGGCCGGTGCCGAGTACACGCTCGCGCGGCTGGATTTCGCGGCCCAGCAGCAGCGCTCGCCCGAATACCTGGCGGTCAACCCCAAGGGCCGCGTGCCGGCGCTGGTGACCGAGACCGGCGTGCTCACCGAGACACCCGCGCTGCTGGCCTACGTGGCGCAGCGCTTCGCGCAGGCGCGGCTCGCGCCCGTGGCGCCGCACGCCTTCGCGCGCATGCAGGAGTTCCACAGCTACCTGGCCTCCACGGTGCACGTGGCCCACGCGCACGGCCGCCGCGGCGCCCGCTGGGCGGACGAGCCCGAGGCCATCGCGGCCATGCAGCGCAAGGTCGCCCCCAACATGGTGGAGTGCTTCGAGCTGATCGAGCGCCACTACCTGCAGGGCACCTGGGTGCTGGGCGAGGACTACTCCGTGAGCGATGCCTACCTGTTCACCGTGGCCGGATGGCTGCAGAGCGACGGCGTGGACATCGCGCGGTTCCCGAAGGTGCAGGCCCACCACCAGCGCATGGCGCAGCGCCCGGCCGTGCAGGCGGCCCTGAAAGACTGAACGCCCCCGGAGGGGCGGCCGGGCGGCCGGTCGGTCGGTCAATTCACCTTGAGCACGCGCCAGTCGATGCGGTTGTCGGCGCGGTGCGGCACATCCACCTTCTGCGTGGAGGCCCAGGGGATGATCTGGTTGTAGAGCGGGATGTGCGAGACCAGTTCGTGGTCCTTCAGCAGCGCCTGCTCGATGAGGCCGTTGCGCGTGGCGGCGTCGGTCTCCTTCTTGATGCGCTCGATCAGCGCGTCCTGCTGCGGATCGGAGAAACGGCCCAGGTTGAAGTTGCCGTCACCGCCCGCGCCCGGCGAGCGGATCAGCGACTGCAGCGAGTAGAACGCGTCGAAGGTCGGCACGCCCCAGCCCAGCAGGTAGATGCTGGCCTCGTTGCGCTGGATCATCGGGAAATACGTGGCGAACGGCTGGGTGCGCAGCTTGGCGCGCACGCCCACCTTGGCCCACTGCGCGGTGATGGCCTGGCAGAGCTGCTCGTCGTTCGTGTAGCGGCCCGCGCTGCACGCGAAATCGACCTCGAAGCCCTGCGGGTAGCCAGCGTCGGCCAGCAGCTTCTGCGCGGCGGCGGGATCGTAGGGCCAGCGCGCGTCGGCCTTGGGCGTCCAGCCGTTCACCTGCCGCGCGATGAGCGCGCCCGTGGGCTGGGCCAGGCCGCGCAGCGTCACGCGCTGGATGGTGGCGATGTCGATGGACTGGTAGAGCGCGCGGCGCACGCGCACGTCCTTGAGCGGGTTCTTGCCCTTCACGTTCGAGCCCTGCAGCTCGTCGCGGAACTGGTCCAGCCCCAGGAACAGCGTGCGGTTCTCGGGGCCCTCCAGCACCTTGAAGCCGCCCGTCTGGCGCACGCGGGCGATGTCCTGCGGGCTGGGATCGATCACGAAGTCCACCTCGCCCGAGAGCAGCGCCGCGGTGCGCGTGGCATCGGACTTGATGGGCGTGTAGACCACGTCGGTCACATTGCCCGCGAACTTGCCCTTGCCCCACCAGTGCGGATTGGCGGCCAGCACCGTGCGCTGGTCGGGCGCCCACGACTTGAGCACGAACGGGCCCGTGCCGAGCGCGTTGCGGTGCGTGTAGGGCTCATCGGGGGTCTTGATGTCCTTCGGCGTGGTGGCGTTGTTCTTCTCGGCCCAGGGCTTGCTCAGGATGCGCAGTTCGGTGAGCTGGTTCACCAGCACGGGGTTGGGCACGTCCGAGAAGATGTCGATCGTCTGCGCATCCACCACCTGCACGCGGTCCACGCCCTGCGCGTACACGGCGTAGTTGGAGGTCTTGGCCTTCGCGCGCTCCAGCGAGAACTTCACGTCCTCGGCCGTGAGCGGCGAGCCGTCGCTGAACTTCACCCCCTGGCGCAGCGTGATGCGCAGCTGCGTGGGGCTGACCTGCTTCCAGGCCGTGGCCAGCTGCGGCTCGGGCTTGAAGGTCTTGCTGTTGTATTCGACCAGCGTCTCGTACACGGCCGAATGCAGCACGTTGTTCGGGCCCACGTTGTGCGCGTGCACGTCCCAGGTGGTCACGTCGGCGGAACGCGCGAAGCGGAAGGTGGCGGCCTGCGCGGCCAGGGGAAGGGCCACGGCAAGCGCGGTGGCCAGGAGGGTGCGTGCGAATCGCATGGTGTGTCGTCGTCCCGGAAGTGGAAGGCTGCAGCGCAGCGCGAGCCGGCCACTATGCCCACCTGCCCGGCCGCAGCGAACGACTTTGTGGTTGTATCGATATGCGCGTGGCCGGCGGTTCAGTGGGTGCCGCGCGTGAGCATGCGCACGGCCGCGGGCAGCGATCCCGCATCGGGCAGGAACCGGTCGATGGCGGCGCCCAGCACGATGGCGCACAGCAGCGCGCCGAGCAGCGGCTTCCAGGTGAGGCGCACGGCGGCCGTGAGCCAGCCCGCGCGCTCCACGCCCATCGCCGCGCGCGCGGTGGCGTAGGAGAACGCCAGTTCCACCGCCACGGCCAGCAGCACGTCGACGCCGAAGTACAGCAGCGCGAGCGCCCCCGCGCCGAACAGCACGGCCGCCCCGATGAGGAAGATGGCCACCACGGGCACCACCACCACCGCTCCCTCGTCGGCGTCGGCCGCCGCACCGAGCGCGCCGCCGGCCATGTCGCCCAGGGAATCGCCCAGCGAGCCGCCCACGGCATCGCCGAAGTGCCCGTCGGCCCCGGCCCCGGCGAAGTCGCCGCCGCCCGCGCGCGGCAGCGGCGGCGTGCGCCCGCCGGCGCCGCGCAGCGCACGCGCGGCGAGGTCGCCGGCGTCATGGATGAGTTCGGCCGCGTCGAGCGCGTCCCCGGCGCCCGGGCCATCGTCGCCGTCTTCCGCGCGGTCCCGCGGGCGGCGCTCGGGCAGCCGCACGAGGCGGGCGGCCCAGAGGCGCAGCACCACCAGGTAGGCCGCGTAGCCGGCCCCGAGCGTGACGAGGTAGCGCACGGCGAGCGAATCCACGCCCAGCACCATCTGCGTGTGCGAGACAGCCCACATGAAGGCCATCATGAAGGCGCCGATGCACCAGCCGTGCACCCGCAGCCGGTAGCGGCTCTGCAGCGATTCCTGCAGCGCGCGGCCGGGCGTGCGGACCCGGCGCCAGCCCGATCCTCCGGTGCGCTGCCCGGGCCGGGCCTTGCCGCCGCGCATCAGTCCACCACCACGGGCACGCGCGCAGCCAGCGCGCACATCAGCTCGTAGCCCACCGTGCCGGCGGCCCGCGCGACCTCGTCGATCGGCAGCACGGCGCCGCCGGCCGCGCGGCCCCAGAGCGTGGCCTCGGCGCCCACGCCCGCCGGCACGCCGGCCTCCTGCAGCGGCGCCAGGTCCACGGTGACCATGTCCATGCTCACGCGGCCCACGAGGCGCGTGCGCACGCCGTTCACCAGCACCGGCGTGCCGGTGGGCGCGTGGCGCGGGTAGCCGTCGGCGTAGCCGCAGGCCACGACGCCGATCGGCATCGGCCGGTCGGCCGTGAAAGAGGAGCCGTAGCCCACGGTGTCGCCCGCCTGCAACTGCTGCGTGCCGATGATGCGCGCCGACAGCGTCATGGCGGGAGCCAGCCCCCAGTGCGCCGCCGAGTGCTCGGGGAAGTCGGGTGCGCTGCCGTAGAGCACGATGCCCGCGCGCACCCAGTCGCCGCGCACCTGCGCATCGCCGGCATGCCGCAGCGTGGCGGCGCTGTTGCTGACCGTGCGTTCGCCCGGCAGGTCCTGGGTGGCCGTGGCGAAGGCATCGACCTGGTGGGCGATGCCGCGCGGGCCGTCGGCATCGCTGAAGTGGGTCATGAACGAGATCTCGTCCACCTGCGGCAGCGCGTTGAGCCGCGCCCAGGCCGCGCGGTAGCGCGCGGGCGGGAAGCCCAGCCGGTTCATGCCGGAGTTCATCTTGAGGAAGACGCGGTGCGGCGCATGCGTCTTGTGGGCCGAGAGCCAGTCGATCTGCTCGTCGCAGTGCACCGTGTGCCACAGCGACAGGCGCGAGCACAGCTCCAGGTCGCGCGGCTCGAACACGCCCTCCAGCAGCAGGATGGGCCCGCGCCAGCCCAGCCGGCGCACGCGCTCGGCCTCGGCCAGGTCCAGCAGCGCGAAGCCGTCCGCCCCGCGCAGGCCCTCGAACACGCGCTCGATGCCGTGGCCGTAGGCGTTTGCCTTGACCACCGCCCACGCGCGGGCGTCGGGCGCGCCGGCACGGGCACGGGCCAGGTTTTGCTGCAGTGCAGCAGTGTGGATGGTGGCTTGTATGGGGCGCGGCATGGGGGCGGAGCTGCAGGGCGAAAAGGGGGGAATTCTGGCATCGGGGCGTCCGGAGCGCGTGATATAACCGCCAGTCACTTGCAGCCGGTTCCGAGATTTAACAGGGCATCAGTTGTGCTGATGCACCCCACAGCCATTCGATGAAGCGCGGTTTCTACACCATCATGTCGGCGCAGTTTTTCAGCTCGCTGGCCGACAACGCACTCTTCGTGGCGGCCGTCGAACTGCTGCGCACCAGCGGATCCCCGGAATGGCAGCGGGCCGCACTGGTCCCGATGTTCGCCCTCTTCTACGTCGTGCTGGCGCCCTTCGTGGGCGCCTTTGCCGATGCGCTGCCCAAGGGCCGGGTCATGTTCGTGAGCAACGCGATCAAGGTCGTGGGCTGCCTCATGATGCTGTTCGGGTCGCACCCGCTCATCGCCTACGCGGTGGTCGGCCTCGGGGCCGCGGCGTACTCGCCGGCCAAGTACGGAATCCTCACCGAGCTGCTGCCCGCATCGCAGCTGGTCAAGGCCAACGGCTGGATCGAGGGGCTCACGATCGCCTCGATCATCCTGGGCGTGCTGCTGGGCGGCCAGCTCGTGGGGCCCAACATCTCGGCCTGGCTGCTGTCGGTGGACTTCCCCCTCATCGACACCGGCGTGGACACGGCGGCCGAGGCGGCCATCGCCACGCTCATCGCGATCTACATGGCGGCCGCCTGGTTCAACACGCGCATCCCCCACACCGGCGTGGAGATGCGCGCGATGCCCGCCAACCCGCTTGCGCTGCTGCCCGATTTCTGGGCCTGCAACAACCGCCTCTGGCGCGACAGGCTCGGCCAGATCTCCCTGGCCACCACCACGCTGTTCTGGGGCGCGGGCGGCAACCTCAAGTTCATCGTGCTGGCCTGGGCCGCGGCGGCGCTTACCTACAACACCACGCAGGCCTCGGCGCTCACGGGCGTGGTGGCCATCGGCACCGCGGTGGGCGCGGTGGTGGCTTCCATGCGCATGCGGCTGGACATGGCCACCAAGGTCATCCCCCTGGGCATCGCCATGGGCGTGCTGCTGATCCTGATGGTGTTCATCAAGAGCATCTGGATCGCCATCCCCTTCCTGATCCTGCTGGGCGGCCTGGGCGGCTACCTCGTCGTGCCCATGAACGCGCTGCTGCAGCACCGCGGGCACAACCTCATGGGCGCGGGCCGCTCCATCGCCGTGCAGAACTTCAACGAGCAGGCCGCCATCCTGGGCCTGGGCGCGTTCTACAGCCTCTCGCTGAAGATGGGGCTGTCGGTGTTCGGGGCCATCACCGCCTTCGGCCTCGTGGTGGCCGGCGTGATGTGGGCGATCCGCCGCTGGCACCAGCACAACTGCGTGCGCTACCACGACGAGGTCGAGCACCTGCTGCACATCGCGCGGCACGACCACCACCACTGACGGCGGCGCCTCGCCCGCACCAGCGCCGGGGCGCACCCGGCATTTGCTATTGTTTCAATAGCAAAAAATCCAGCAGATTCACCGGCATGGACCGGATTTCGCCATGACCTCGCCGCTGCCCATCCTCGCCCTGCTGTTCAACGCCTTCGTGTGGGGCCTCGCGTGGTGGCCGTTCCGCCTGATGCACGGGGCGGGCCTGCACCCGCTGTGGGCGACGGCGGCGATGTACTGCGGCGTGCTGCTCACGCTGCTGGCGCTGCGGCCCGGCATCTGGGCGCAGGTGCGCGCGCACCCGCAGCTCTGGCTGCTGGCCCTGAGTTCGGGGCTGAACAACGTGGCCTTCAACTGGGCGGTCACCGTGGGCGACGTGGTGCGCGTGATCCTGCTCTTCTACCTCATGCCCGCCTGGGCGGTGCTGCTGGCCTGGAAGGTGCTGGGCGAGCGGCCCACGGGCCAGGCGGTGGCGCGGCTGGCGCTGGCCTTCGCGGGCGTGGTGCTGGTGATCTGGCCCGAGGGCGCCTCGGCCCGGGCCCTGCTGCACGGGCTGTCGATGGCCGACGGGCTGGCGCTGCTGGGCGGCTTCATGTTCGCGCTCACCAACGTCACGCTGCGCCGCCTGCACGCGGTGCCGGGGCAGGCGCGCATGTTCTCGATGTTCGGCGGCTGCATGCTGATGGCGCTGGCGGTGGGCGCGATCGGCCTGCAGGCGGGCGTGGTGGAGCCCTTCCCGGCGCCCAACGCCACCTGGATGGCGACGGCGGTGCTGCTCGCGGGCGTGCTGCTGCTGGGCAACTGGGCGCTGCAGTTCGGTGCCTCCCGGCTCGCTGCGGGCACGACGGCCGTGGTGATGCTCTCGGAGGTGGTGTTCGCCAGCGTCTCGTCGGTGCTGCTCTCGGCCGCCACGCTGCAGCCGCGCACGCTGCTGGGCGGCGGGATGATCGTGCTCGCGGCGCTGCTGGCCTCGCTGCAGCGGCGCTGACGGCCGGGCCGGCCTGCGCGCGCCGGGCCAAGGCGGCCCCCCGGCCCCGCCGACGTGCAGATGAAAAACAACGGTCGGCGCCCGTGGCCGCGCCTCGGCGCGGCTTTTGGGGCCATGGGCGTTCCGCAGCATGGATTCCGGTGAACCCCGCCGTCCGCGCGGCACGGTTGTCGCCACCATCGCTCCCCAGCGCGTCGCGGCTGCCGCACCGGTGCCCCGCGCGTTTCCGAGGAGCCGACCGGATGATCCCCACGACACGCCGTTTCTTCGCCCGCGCAGGTGCCCTGGCCCTGGCCGCCGCCTGCCTGGCCCCATCCATGGCGGCCGCGCAGGCGGCCTGGACGCTGGCCTCCGGCTACCCGGCCGACCTGTTCCACACGGTGAACCTGCGCCAGTTCGCCGACGACGTGAAGGCCCGCACGCGCGGCGCCCTGGCCATCGATCTGCGCGCCGACAACAGCGCCGCCAGGCTTTCGGAGATCGCGGCCAAGGTGCGCTCGGGCGAGATCGCCGCGGGCGAGGTGCTGCTCAGCTCGCTGGCCGGCGAGGCCAGGATCGCCGGCGCCGACGCCATCCCCTTCATCGTGAACAGCTACGAGGACGCGCAGCGCTTCTGGACCGCGCAGCGCCCGGTCCTGCAGGAAGCCCTCGACCGGCAGGGGCTGGTGGTGCTGTACGCCGTGCCGTGGCCCGCCCAGGGGCTGTTCACCGCCCGGCCCATCCGCGCCATGGCCGATCTGCGCGGCGCCAAGATGCGCACCTACAACCCCAGCACGGTGCGCATCGCCCAGCTGGTGGGCGCCACGCCGGTGGACGTGCCCACCCAGGGCATCCACCAGGCGTTCGTGGAGCGCCGCGTGGACGCGATGTTCACCTCGCCCGCCACGGGCGTGGACGGCAAGGTCTGGGAAACGCCGGTCAAGTACTTCTACAACGTGCGCGGCTGGTACCCCAAGAACCTCGTCATCGCCAACAAGGCGAAGTGGATGGCCCTGCCGGAGGCCACGCGCCAGGCCGTGCAGGCCGCCGCCGCCGAGGCGCAAAAGCGCGGGTGGGCCGCGAGCGATGCGGCGGCGTCCGCCTCGGTGGCCGAACTCGCGCGCAACGGCATCAAGGTGGAGACCCCCGAGCCGGAGCTGAGGCGCGAGCTGCGCCGCCTGGGCGAGCACTTCTCGATCGAATACCTGCGCGAGACCGGCGCCGAGGGCAACCGCGTGCTGATCCCCTACTTTGCTGGCGACAATGGGGGCCCCGCAGCGGCGAAGTCCCCCTGACCGCGCTGGCCGCGGGGACCTCCGGAGGAGCCCGCCATGACCCGCGCCTATGACTTCGAAGCCCTGCAGATGGACGGCCAGACCGTGCCGCTGCGCCAGTACGAGGGCCGCGTGCTCCTCATCGTCAACACCGCCAGCGCCTGCGGCTTCACGCCGCAGTTCGCGGGGCTGCAGGAGCTGCACCAGCGCTATGCCGCGCAGGGCCTGGTGGTGCTGGGCTTTCCCTGCAACCAGTTCGGCCGCCAGGACCCGGGCACGAACGAGGAGATCGCCACCTTCTGCCAGCGCAACTACGGCGTGGATTTCCCCATGATGGCGCGGATCGACGTGAACGGCG
Source organism: Paracidovorax konjaci (assembly GCF_900112675.1). Lineage (GTDB taxonomy): Bacteria > Pseudomonadota > Gammaproteobacteria > Burkholderiales > Burkholderiaceae_C > Paracidovorax > Paracidovorax konjaci. Next base: position 96,533 of record NZ_FOMQ01000005.1, read on the forward strand.
GCGATGCGCCCCCGCTCTACCGCTGGCTCACGGCCGAGGCCCCCGGCCTGCTGGGCACCAAGGCGATCAAGTGGAACTTCACCAAGTTCCTCGTGGGCCGCGACGGCCAGGTGGTGCGCCGCTATGCGCCCACCGACAAGCCCGGATCGCTGGCCAGCGACATCGAGGCCGCGCTCGCGCAGCCCGCGCCCTGAAGCGCACCCGGCGGACTGGTACCTGGCCGGTCAGTCCGACAGCTCGCGCTGCGGCCGCCCGGAGATCTCGAAGTGCCGCGAGAACCCGAGCGGGCGCGACACGCCGCGCGCCTCGGGCAGCAGGGGCACGCGCAGCCGCGGGCGCGGCAGCACCTTGAGCCGCCAGTCCGTGCCACCGATGAACCGGAAGCGCACCGTGTCCGTGCCCTCGACGCCCAGCAGCAGGAAGCTGCCGGTCGAATACATGCTGCCGAGCGTGGCGGTGTCCAGCAGCTCGAACGTGTGGCTGAAGAGGTGGATGCCGAGGAATTCCTCGCACGGCACGTCGTCGGTGGTGAACAGCAGGTAGCCGCTGGCGCAGCGGAAGGCGGCCTCCAGCACGGCGGCCTCCACCGTGCGGTCCACCGGCCGGCCGGCCAGCACGATCTCGCTCAGGGGTTTGTGGCGGTCGTCGGCCTCCCGCAGGATCTGGAGGGAAATCTCTTCAGCGGAAAGAACATCCATGGCGCCGCGTGCCTTTACCAGAGCAGGTCCGTTCCGAAGGCGGCCAGCGCGCCGCCCACGAACGCGCCCACGGCCACGCAGACCGGCGCGCCGGGCCCGCAGGCCAGCCCCGCGAGCGCACCGCCCGCGATGCCGCCGCCGATGCCCGCGCCCGTGACGGCCACCTCCTTGCCGGCGGCGGCCACCTTGTCCTGGGCGGTGGCGACGTTGTAGACCGACAGCGCGAGCGACAGCACGATCAGCCCGCGCCCCGCGCGCGAGAGGCCGCGCATCGCCTGCGTGACCCGCGGATTGGACTTGCCCGCCGACTTCACGATCTCGCCGTACACCGCGTTCTGCTGCGCCGCGGAGAGCCGGTCGAATCGCGCCCCCGGGCCGTGCAGTTGCTGCACCTTGCGCGCGATGAGTTCGTTGAGCGTCTTGCCCTCGGCCTTGAGCTGCTGCGCCATCGCGCGGCCGAACGGCGTGCTGCGGCCGCGGACCATTTCCATGATGGCGTTGCGCGTGTCCTGCGCCTGCTGCGCGGCCTGCGCCCAGCTGATGCGCCCGGCGCTGGCCTGCGCGCGCAACTCGTTGGCCATCGCGTCGATCTGCCGCGTGTACGACAGCCGCGCGTTCGCGTCGATGGTCATGTGCGCGCCCGCATTGGCCATTTCCACCTTCAGCAGCCAGATGGCGGTCTCGAACGCGGAACGGTCCTTGTCGTCGGCGGTGCCCGCGGCGGGCGTGCTGGTGGCCATGTCGTCTCCTTTTTTTATGGGTCTCCTCCCGGACAGGGGCCGCAACGCCTGCGCAACCTGCCTGCCCGCTCGGCTACGGCGACCGTACCAGCGGCCCGCCCGATCGTTCCGCAACCGGGGGTCAAAGAAGTGACTTTTGGTATCGACCGTGGACGCCTGACCTTTTTTCCCTACTGCGGAGGGGTTGGCGGATGCCCTCACGCATGTTCCATTAGCGCTCTTTTTTTGACGTTTGGTTTCATCTCCGAAGGACCGCGATGCACCCCACATCTCTACGCCCACCGCTCTTGAACGCCTGCATCCTGGCGGCCGCGCTGGCCACTGCTGCGGCCCCGGTGCACGGGCAGGTGGCCCCCTCGGCAGAGCCCGTGCCGGGCATGTGGGCCTTCGAAGGCGAACTCACCGGGCAGCCCGGCCGCAGCCTGCAGATCGACACCCAGCTGGGCCGGGGCATGGTCGTGTCCTACCTGGGTTACCGCGCCGACGGCTCGGCGCTGTTCCTGCAGGCGAGCGGCTACCGCGCGGCCGGCGACAACGGCTTCACAGGCGAGCTGCGCGAGTTCCGCAACGGCCCGGTGATCGGCGGGGGGGCCGGCAGCGGCGAAGTCGCGGGCAGCGCAGGCCCGCTGCGTCTGGCCTTCGATACGCCGACCTCCGGCACGGTGACGCTGCCGGGCGATGCGCCGCGGCGCATCGTGCGTTTCGCCTATGGCGAGCAACGGCTGTCCCGCGTCACCAGCTTCGAACAGGACATGCAGTTGACGGTGCATTCCACGGCGGTCCGCCCGGAAACAGCGATGTACAAAATGCGCTTCGCCAACGGGACCTTCCAGCTGTCGCAGACCAGCACGGACAGCGGCAGCCTCTGCACCTACACGGGCCCTTACCGGTTGCAAAGCGAGAGCATCGCCTCGGAAGGCACGCGCATCTGCACGAATGCTTCCGGCACCCAGCAACGGAGCACCTACCAGTCGGGGCAATTCAGGTTCGACAACGAGAACTTCCTCTCCGGGTCGGTGCGCATCGATGGCCGCGATGTCTTCTTCACGGGCCCCTGCAAAGCCTGGGCCCAGCTCGGCAACAGCCCCATAGCGCCCTGCTCCCTCGCTTGGTATGGCGCCGAGGCGCTGCAGCCGGGCATGTGGAGCTTCGACGGCGAACTGGACGGACGGCCCGGCCGCAGCCTGCAGATCGACCGGCTGGACAACAGCGGCATGCTCGTCCTGTCCTACCTCGGCTACCGCAACGACGGCTCCTCGGTGTTCCTGCAGGGCGCCACCTACTTCGGCGGCTCCCTGCGGATCAACACCTATTCCTTTCCCCTCAAAGAGTTCCGCGGCGGACCCGTGATCGGAGGCCCCGTGACCCCCGGCGAGGAAGCGGCCACCGTCGGGGACATACAACTGGCTTTCGACAGCCCCACCAGCGGCACCATCACCCTGCCCGGCGAGGCGCCCCGCCGCATTTCGCGCTACCGCTACGAAGACCACACCGTGCGTTTCGACAAAGCGTTCGAGGGCTACGGCTATCCGCTCGCACAAGCTCCCGGCAACCCGATCTCCATCGACCTGGTCGCGCGCGCCGGTGTGTTCCGCATGGACAGCTACGAGACGCCCACCTATCGCAGATGCCAGTACCGAGGCACTTACCAATGGACCGGCGAGGGGCTGGCGACGGAAGGCACCCGCTCCTGCGCGGTCTCCGGCAGCACCACGACGACGGGCTACAGCGGCCGGTTGGCGGTGGACGAGAACGGCCTGCTGCGTGCCCGCATGACCGAAGACGGCGGCCGCTCCCCTGTCCTGATCACGGCAGGCTGCAGCAACGACCGCCTCTGCACCCGCGAGGAACTGCAGCGGCCGCGCTGAAGAAGCCGCGTCAACCCGCGCCCCGGACTTGCCGCAGCAGGTCCGGCAGCGTGCGCCCGGGCTCCAGCGCGAAACGCTCGTCCAGCACCTGCAGCGCCGCGATGCGGTCGACGCGGAAGCCCCGGAAGTCCTCGCGCAGCTCGCACCACGCGGCCACGGTCCAGACCTTGCCCCAGAAGAAGCAGCCCAGCGGCCGGATGCGCCGCACGCTGGCGCGGCCCTGCTCGTCGGCGTAGTCGATGCGCGCGATGCACCGGGCGTGCACGGCGCCCCGCAGCGGCGCGAGCAGCGCTTGGGTGCGCGGGTCCATGCCCGGGCCGGGCGCGTAGAGGGCCTGCGCTTCGGCCGCTGCCCGCGCGGTGGGCGGCAGCACCGACAGGATCTTGCCGAGCGCGCCCTCCACCTGCAGGGCCAGCGCCGGATCGAGCCAGGCCTGTGCGAGCCGCGCGGCCACCACGAGCGCATCGGCCTCGCCCTGGCTGAACATGAGCGGCGGCAGCTCGAAGCCCGCGCCCAGCCGGTAGCCCACGCCCGCCTCGCCCTCGATGGGCACCCCCTGGCGCTGCAGGTCGGCCACGTCGCGGTAGACGGTGCGCACCGACACCTCCAGCCGCGCCGCCAGGAATTCGGCGGTGGTCAGCCGCCGCCCGCGGATGAGCTGCACGGTCTGGAACAGGGGGTCTGCGCGGCGCATGGGGAAAAAGCAGTGGGTTCAGGCAAAAACCGACGGATGCCGCCGGTTTCATTCAATAGTTAGCTATTATTTTTATAGCAAACATATCGGCGGTTCACCGCCCGGCGGCGTGCAGGCCGATGGTATTGCCCTCGGTGTCGCGCAGGTGGGCGATGAAGCCGATGCCGTGGGGCAGCTCGATGCAGGCATCGATCACCTCGCCGCCGGCCGGGGCGACGCGGGCCACGGCAGCGCCCAGGCCGGGCTCGCAATCGAGGTAGATGCGCACGCCGCCATCGCCGGCCGCGCGGCGCGTGGGGCCGGCCGCCAGGCAACCGCCGGTGCCTCCGTCGCCCCGGGCGAAGACGGCCATCGGGTCGCCGCCGAAATCCTCGCGGCGCATCGGGCGGCCGAGCACGCGCTCGTAGAAGGACTGCGCGCGGCCGAGGTCGGCGCACGGGATCTCGAACCAGTTGATGGCGCGCACCGCGGCAGCGGCGGTGGCAGCGGCGGTGCCGGGGACGTGAGAGGTGGCTTGGGTCATGGAATGCTCCTGGGTTGCGAAGGACTCCATGGTGCGGGGCCCCTGCTGACAGCGTGGTGTCAGCAGGGTGGTTGCGGCGCACCCCGCCGGGCGGGGCCTGCCGTGCGTCAGGCGGGCGGTGGCGGCGCGCCGGCGGGGTCTTGCGCCAGCGGGCCGGTATCGGGCGCGGCTTCGGACTCCGGTGCGGCCTAGGCGTGCGGTGCGGGCGCCTGGGCGCGGGCTTCGGCGGCGCTGCGCAACTGGCGCGCGCGCTGCAGCGAGCGCTCCACGGCGCGCACGTCCATGCCGTACATGTCGGCGAACTGCGCCACGTCGGCGCTGCCGCTGGCCTCGAAGGCGCGCAGCAAGGCTTCGGCCTTCGCGTCGCGCTCGGCGACTTCGGCGAGGGCCTCGTCCAGCAGGGCGTTGGCCTTTTCGTCGCGGCCACGCACGAGCGCGTCGTAGCCCGCGCGGTCCAGGCCCGAGGCCTCGAAGGCCTGCGCGATGCGGCGGCGCAGCTTGGCCTGCAGGTCTTCGCCGTCGCGCGGCTTGCGGCGGCGGAACACTTCCATCAGCGCGTGGTGCACGTGCTCGGGCGCCATGGCCTCGACGGCCTGCCCGGCGAGGTCATGGCGCGGGCGGCCTTCGGCCACCACCTGCAGGTAGCGCGTGGAGCGCGTGTGCAGGCCCAGCGCCACCTTGAGCGCGTCGCGCTCGAACACGCCGGGATGCGCATCGAGCAGGTCCTGGAAGATGCCGCGCTTGAGCGGCAGGAATTGCGCGCCGAAGTGCCTGGGATACAGCGCTGCGAGTTGTTCCAGCGCGGGGTGGACGCGGCGCCCGCCGGGTGCGGCGGCAGCGGCGGCGGCCGGCGCGGCCCCATCGGCGGGGGCGCCTTCCGCGCCCTGGCGCTGCGGCCGGCCACCGCGGCCACGGCGGCCCGCACGGCGGCGATCGGCCGGTGCGGCGCTGCCATCCTGCGAAGGAGCGGCAGCCTCGGGGGCCGGCGCTGCGGCTGCGGCGGTGGCCGCATCGTCGGGGGTGGAAGCCCCGGGGGCCTCGGAATCGGGTGCGTTCACGGTATCGTTCATGGCAGGGGAAAAGCCCGGTGGCACAGTCGCGCCGACGGCCCGCGGGGCGCGGCGGCGGCAGGAAGAAAACCCGCCATCATGCCAGCGTCCGCGCCGGCCGGTCCGCGCGGCAGTGCGCGGCTGCGGGTAACGGGCCGCGCGGCGGGCCGGATGGAAGGCCGGTGCACCGCGTCAGCCGAGGAATGCCAGCACCTGCCGGCCCAGCGCTTCCACACGCCCGGGATCGCCGCGCAGCCAGCGCGAGACGGCATGGTCGCAGCCCGGCAGGACGATCTTGCGCAGGCGCCCGGCCGCTGCGCGCTCGATCGCTTCCACGGCTTCGTACGGGATCACGCTGCTGCGCGGCAGGCCGTCCCGCAGCACGGTGCCCGCGGAGCGGCCGTCCGGCTGGCCGTGCTCCCGCGCGCGCAGGCCGTCGTATTCGCCGATCACGAGGAGCACCTCGCCGTCCCAGCCGGCCAGGAAGGCGAGCGAGGACGCATCCAGGAAGCCGAAGGGCCGCGAGATGGCGGCCGTGAAGGCCGGCCCGAACGGCTGCGCGTGCGCGGCTTCCGGGTAGAGGGCCGGGCAGACCAGGATCAGCTTGCGCACCGCGCCCGCGCTGCCCTCGGCCAGCTTGAGCGCCAGCGCCCCGCCGAGGCTCTGGCCCATCACCACGGACGCCGCGGGCTGCATCGCCGCGTGGAAGCGCCGCGCCTCCTGCAGGTTGCGCGCGAGCGAGGTCTGCCCGAGCGCCAGCGGCGACCCGGGGCCGTGGCCCGAAAGGTTGCACGCCAGGCTGCCCACGCCGTGCCGCTGCAGCCAGAACAGCAGCGGATTGAGCCGCGTGTAGTCGGAGCGCGCGCCATGCAGCGCGAACACCGGGCCCGCCGCGGCGGGGCCCGGCACGCCCTGCGCGGGGAGCACGCGGGCTTCGAGCGCATAGGGGCCGGGGCCGTCGCCGCGGCCCTCGCCGAAGGTTTCTTCGAAGTAGCCCGCGGGCCCGGGCACGGGTTCCGCGCAGGTCCAGGCGGCATCGCTGCGCGGGTGCGGAGCCAGGGGCCGGGGCACCATCGCCATGGCCGTCATGCGGCCCGCAGCGCGCCCGCAATGGCCTCGCGCAGCGGATTGCCGGGCATGCTGAGCAGCTTGGCGGCGAGCGCGCAGCAAACGACCACGATCATGGGCTTCACGAGGCGCGGGCCCACTTTCACCGCGCAGCGCGCGCCCAGCTGCGCGCCGGCAAAGGCCGCGCACGCCATCGCGATCGCGAGCGGCCAGAGGATCGCCCCCTTGGCGATGAAGACCAGCAGCGAGCCCACGTTGCACGAGGCATTGCCGAGCTTGGTGAAGCTCACCGCCTGCATCGTGCGCAGGCCGCACAGCAGCACCAGGGCCACCATGAAGAAGGAGCCCACGCCGGGGCCGAACACGCCGTCGTAGAACCCCAGCAGCGGCGCCACCGTCGCCGAGAACAGGAAGAGCGAGAGCCGCGCCTTGCGCTGCCCCTGGTCCAGCCTGGGGGCGAGCGCGAAGTACGACGCCACCAGCAGCAGCAGCACGGGCACGCTGGCCTCCAACCAGCGCTTGCTGAAGAAGCTGACCAGCAGCGCGCCGCACACGCCGCCCCCCATCGCGAACGGGATGAGGTACTTGCCCTCGCTCCAGTCGATGAGCCCCTTGCGCGCGAAGGTGGCGGTGGCCGACAGGGTGGCCGAGGCCGCCTGCAGCTTGTTGGTGGCGATGGCGCTCACGGGCTCCACGCCCGCCAGGAACAGCGCGGGCAGCGTGATGAGCCCGCCGCCGCCCGCGATCGCGTCGAAGAAACCGGCGAAGAACGCCACCGCGGCCAGGGCCGCAATCGTTTCGATGTCCATGGATTCGGTCTGCGGAGGCGGCGGTTCAGCCCTGCACGATCAGCGGCGAATCGCTGAGCGTGATGGCCGTGGCGGCCCGCGAATAGCCGAAGACGCGCACCAGCAGGCGGCGGTTGTCGCGCACGATGTCGCGGCAGTGCAGCGCACGCGTGTTGTTGATCACGATGGCCGACTCCTGCGACAGCACGCACTGCAGCGGCCGGGCTTCGCCTACGGCCTGGCAGAAGGCCGCGAAGGCCTGCTTGACCAGCTCGGAGGCGCCCGCGTCCACCGAGAAGCGGTAGGAATTGAAGCGCGCCGCGAAGCCCACGCGCGGATCGAAGTCGAGGATGGACACGCCGCGCCCGTCCTCGCCCTGCCCGGCGTTGAACGAATCGCTGCGGCTGAAGTTGAAGCTCGGCGAGGTGAGGCACAGCGTGTGCGTGGGTCCGATGCGCTCCAGGATGTCGGGCAGCGGGATGACCGAGGTGGGCTCGCCGCCGGGGTTCCACATCGCGCTGAGGATCAGCGCCGAGGGAGACGGCGAATGGCCGTTGCGGTGGCCCACCGCGCACCAGTACGGCGCCTCGGTGTGCGGGCCCAGCGACAGCCCCGAATGGGAGCTGAGTTCGGCCTGCCCGGTCTCGCCGGCGAGCTTTTCCTGCCCGCCGCCCTTGAAGTTGCCCACCAGCCGCACGAGCTTGGCGGCGTTGTCGATGTCGTAGGCGAAGGCGCGGTGCTCCACCACCTTGAGCAGGATCTGGTTGCGCGCGCCCAGCCGCAGGATGGCCGGGTCGTTCTCCAGGGCCTCAGGTGCCGGCAGCGCCGCGGGCAGCGGCCGGCTGTCCACCACGGCCAGGCCCTCGAACACTAGGGCCGACATGGCGCCGCCGGCATAGAGCTCCGCGGTGCGCTGCTGCTCGGCGCTGAAGAGGGTGCGCAGCTCGGTGGCCGCATGGGCCGCCAGGATGCGCGCCTGCGGAGACTGCACCCCGCCCAGTGCGGCGATCTCGGCGGCCAGGCGGTCCAGCAGGCCGGACTGGCCCGGCGTGAGCCGCAGGGCCCCCACCTCCTGCCGCGGTGCGGACAGGGACCGCTGCGGTGCCGACTGCTGTGGTGGTTGTGCGTTTTGCTGTTGTTCTTCGTTATGGACGGACGGATGCATTTTTTATGGATTTCCTGGTAGAAACCCGCTCCCAGGCGGGCCGGGGGCGAATCTAGCAGCGAACCTTCCGGCGAATTCCGGGATGGAATAAGCAAAAAGAAACCCGTCCATAACGAAAAAAATGCAGTGCGGCCGCGTGCCTTTGCCCGGGCCGCGGCCGCCCTCCCGTCCGCGCGCCGTCAGGCGGCGCCGGGCCGCAGGGCTTCGTCCAGGACTTCGATCCAGTGGCGCACGGGCGTCGCCGTGCCGCTCTGCAGGTGCGTGATGCAGCCGATGTTGGCCGAGAGGATGGCCGCGGGCGGCTCCTCCGCGCAGGCCTCGTCCAGGGCGCCGAGCTTGCGGTCGCGCAACTGGCCCGCGATGGCCGGCTGCAGCAGCGAATACGTGCCCGCCGAGCCGCAGCACAGGTGCGATTCGGTGCGCGCCACGCGCAGGCGAAAGCCCAGGCGCGCCAGGTGCGTCTCCACGCCGCCGCGCAGCTTCTGGCCGTGCTGCAGCGTGCAGGGCGGGTGGTAGGCCAGCAGCGACTGCGGTGCGTCGATGCGGCCCGCGAGGCGCTCGGTCAGCGCGGGCAGCATGTCGGGCAGCAGCTCGGAGAGGTCCCGCGCGAGGGCGCTCACGCGCGCAGCGCGCCCGGCATAGTCGGGGTCGCCCTGCAGCAGGTGGCCGTACTCCTTCACGGTGACGCCGCAGCCCGAAGCGTTGACGACGATGGCCTCCACGCCGCCCGCTTCCACGTGCGGCCACCAGGCGTCGATGTTGGCGCGCATCTGCGCGCGGCCGCCCTCCTGGTCGTTGAGGTGAAACTTCACCGCGCCGCAGCAGCCCTCGCCGGCGGCGATGACGGTCTGGATGCCGGCCGCATCGAGCACGCGCGCGGTGGCGCGGTTCACGTTGGGCAGCATCGCCGGCTGCACGCAGCCCGCGAGCATCAGCACCTTGCGCGCGTGCTCGCGCACGGGCCAGGCGCCGGCCTCCTGCGGGCGCGGGACCTTGGCGCGCACGGCGGCCGGCAGCAGGCCGCGCACCGCCTGGCCCGCCTTGAGCGCGGGCGCGAACAGCGGCGAGGGCACGCCCTCCTTCAGCGCCCAGCGCCGCGCGCGCTCGGGCAGCGGGCGCGGCACCTTCTCTTCCACGATGCGCCGGCCGATGTCCACCAGGCGGCCGTACTGCACGCCGCTCGGACAGGTGGTCTCGCAGTTGCGGCAGGTGAGGCAGCGGTCCAGGTGCAGTTGTGTCTTGCGCGTGGGTGCGTCGCCTTCGAGCACCTGCTTGATGAGGTAGATGCGGCCGCGCGGGCCGTCCAGTTCGTCGCCCAGCAGCTGGTAGGTGGGGCAGGTGGCAGTGCAGAAGCCGCAGTGCACGCACTTGCGCAGGATGGACTCGGCCTCGCGGCCTTCGGGCGTGTCCTGGAATTCGGGGGCGAGTCGGGTTTGCATGGGGCGGTGTCTCGTGGTGTCTTCAGTGGGGTTCGGGCGTGCGGTGCGGTGCCGCGCCCTGCCGGCGCGCGCGCCACAGCGCGGCCAGGCGCTCGAAATCCGCGGCGAGCGGCGGCAGCGACAGCCCCAGCAGCACCGACGCGAGCGGCAGCACCCAGATGAAGCCCACGTGCTTGAAGCCCGCGGCGCCCACGATGCCGCCGGCCGTGAACATGCCCAGCAGGCTCGCGAACAGCACGAGCCGCGCGCGGTTGGAATGCACATGCGCCTCGGGAGGCGTGCCGCGGCGGTTCCAGTAGAGCATCTTGCCCATCTCGATGCCCAGGTCGGTGGCCACGCCGGTCATGTGCGTGGTGCGGATCTGGGCCGACGACATCTTAGTGACCACCGCGTTCTGCAGCCCCATGAGGAAGGCCAGCAGCAGCACCGTGAGTGGCACCGAGAACGGCGTGGGCCAGCCCAGCGTGATCGCGCCCATGAGCCCGAAGAGCAGCAGCAGCACGGCCTCCAGCAGCAACGGCAGCGCGAAGCCGCTGCGCAGCCGGTGGTGGCGTGCCCAGTTGACCATGATGGCCGTGGTGCCCGCGCCCGACATGAAGGCCCAGAGCGTGCCCACGGCGCCCAGCACCAGTGCCATGTTGCCGAGCACGAGGTTGTCGGCCACGGTGGAGAGAAAGCCCGTCATGTGCGAGGTGTAGCTGTGCACCACCAGAAAGCCGCCCGCGTTCACCGCGCCGGCATTGAAGGCCAGCAGCAGGCCCAGCAGCCGGTTGGTGGAGGGCGTGCGGTGCCGCCCCGTGAGATGCCGCAGCAGCCGCATGCCGTGGTCGCCCGCCCTACCCGGCCAGGCCGGCCAGACCGGCCAGGCGCCCGGGATTGAAGATGCCGGCCGGGTCGAACGTCGCCCGCAGGCGGGCGTGGATGCGCTCGCGCACGGCATCCGGGCCGGCATCGGCGCCGGGACCGCCCACGGCGACCGGCACGCAATCCTTTGAGCGATCCGGGCCGGATGCCGCCGGATCCATTGAATTGTTTGCTATGAAAACAGTAGCATCTCCGCCGGCAGCCCGCGCGGCTTCCCGCAGGGCCGGCCCCAGCGCAGCGGGCGCCTGCAGCCACCGCAGACCCCCGTGCCACTCGACCAGGGGCGGCCCCGCTTCGGCGGGCAGCACCAGGGCCGGCGCGGCCGGCGGCACCGACAGGCGCCAGAGCACGGAGCCCGAAGGCCGGGCCGCGAACCACGGCAGCGCCTGCTCGCGGCAGGCGGCCCAATCGGCCTGCGCCGCGGCCTGCGGCAGCCGCTCGCCGCCCAGCGCGCGGCAGGCCGATTCGACCGCCGCCGTGGCCCCGCGCAGGCGCAGGTGCAGCACACCGCCACCACCGGGGGCCGCGGACTCCCAGCGGCTGGCGTTCAGCGGCAGGGGCTGGCCGCCCCAGGCCTGCAGCCGGCGCAGGGCCTCGGCCTGCGGCAGCTCGAAGCGCAGCGTGGCCTCGGCCGGGGGGATGGGCAGCACCTTGAGGCTCACCTCGGTGATCAGCCCGAGCGTTCCCCAGGCGCCCACCATGAGGCGCGAGACGTCGTAGCCCGCCACGTTCTTCATCACCTGCCCGCCGAAGCGCAGGCACTCGGCGCGGCCGTTGACGATCTCCACGCCCAGCACGAAATCGCGCACCGCCCCGGCACTCGCCCGCGCCGGCCCCGACAGCCCCGCGGCCACCATGCCGCCCACCGTGGCCCCGTCGCCGAAGTGCGGCGGCTCGAACGGCAGGCACTGCCCGCGGCTGGCGAGCAGCGCTTCCAGCTCGGCCAGCGGCGTGCCGGCGCGCACGGTGACGACCAGCTCGCTGGGCTCGTAATCCACCACGCCGGCCAGCGCGCGCGTGTCGAGCACGTCGCCCAGCAGTGCCGCGCCGCCGTGGAAATCCTTGGTGCCGCCGCCGCGGATGCGCAGCGGCCGCTGCGTGGCGGCACTGTCGCGCACGCGCTCGATGGTCTGGCGAAGGGCGGAATCCATGGGGCCATCCTACCGGCAGGCCCCGCACCGGGCGGCGGGTACCGCCGTGAATTTTTTGAACGGCACGCGTGAACGCGGCATGGCGGGCGCGCCCGGCGCGAAGGAAACGGTGCCGCCCCGGCAGCGCGCGCGCCGGATGCGGCCCGGGCGCGGCGGTAGGGTCAGTCCAGCCCGGCCGGCAGCGCCGCCTCCTCGTACCACGCCACCGGCAGACCGGGCGCGGGCGCCGGCTTGCCGGCGCGCAGCAGGAAGCCGGTCCAGGGCAGGTGGGCGACCTCGTCCGCAGCCCGGCCCTCGCGCGCGGAGGTCACGAACAGCTCGCGGCCGGCGGCGCCGCCCAGGCAGGGCATGGTGGGGCACAGCACGGGCACCGGCACCTCGGCGGCGATCTCGCCCGAGGGCGCCAGCCGCAGCAGGCGCGAGCCCTCGTACATGGCGGTCCAGTAATGGCCTTCGGTGTCCACGGCGGAGCCATCGGGGCGGCCGGCGTACCCCGGGTCGCCGGGCTGCCACCCGGACGGCTTCGGGGGAAACGAATGGAAGACGCGCGGCTCGCCCACGGGCTCGCCCTGGGCATCGCAGTCCCAGGCGCGCACGGTGTGCGTCGGCGTGTCGGCCCAGTAGAGCCTGCGGCCGTCGGGCGACCATGCCAGGCCGTTGGCCGTCTTCACGCCGCCGAGCATGCGGCGCACCACGGGGGCGCTCGCGCTGCCGCGCCCGTCGATGCAGTAGAGCGCGCCGAGCGCCTCGCGCGGCTGCCCCGGCGGGGGCTCGTGCAGGGTGCCCACCCAGAACCGGCCCAGCGCGTCGCACTTGCCGTCGTTGGCGCGCTGGGTGGCCGGGTCGTAGGGCAGCGTGGCCACGGGCACCAGCGTGCCGCCCCACTCCCGCGCGCGGTAGATGCCGTCGCGCAGCGCGATCACCAGGCCGCTGGCCACGCCGGCGGTGCGGGCCGGCGCGATGCAGCCGGGCTCGCTGGGCATGGCCCAGTAGTCGATGCGGCCGGTGTCGGGCTCCCAGCGGGCCAGGGCACGGCCGGCGATGTCCACCCAGTAGAGGCGGGTCTCCAGCGGGTGCCAGAACGGCGACTCGCCCAGCGCATCGGGCTCCAGGCTGCCTGTGCGCCAGTCCATGTCCAGGGGCATGCGGTGTCCTCTCCTCGTGCGGCCCGCAGGCGCGACCGCCGCGCCTGCCTGACAAGCCAGCGCCGATTATTCGGCCATGCGCCCCACAGGGCAAAAAATAACCCCCTCGCCGGGTGCGGCGCCCGGGCCCCCGCAGACCCGTGCAGGCAAAAAAAGGCCCGCCTTGCGGGCGGGCCGAATGTCCATAGGAGTAGCTCGATCGTTGTGCCGGGTCCGGGTGGCGCCACCAGCCGCCGCCCCGGTCCGGATGGATGCGGCTCAGCGGTTGTAGGCCGTTTCGCCGTGCGATGTGATGTCCAGGCCCTCGCGCTCGGCTTCCTCGCTGACGCGCAGGCCCACGAGCAGGTCGGCGATCTTGTAGGCGATGAAGGCCACCACGGCGGACCAGACCAGCGTGATCGCCACGCTCTTGACCTGGATCCAGACCTGTGCGCCCATGGAGAACGTGTCGGGGGTCAGGCCGCCCGTGCCGCCCAGGCCCTGCGATGCGAAGACACCGGTCAGGATGGCACCCAGGATGCCGCCCACGCCGTGCACGCCGAACACGTCGAACGCGTCGTCGGCGCCCAGCATCTTCTTGAGACCGCCCACGCCCCAGAGGCAGACCACGCCGGCGATCAGGCCGAGCACGATGGCGCCCATCGGGCCCACGAAGCCGGCGGCCGGCGTGACGGCCACGAGGCCGGCGACGGCGCCCGAAGCGGCGCCCAGCATGGAGGCCTTGCCCTTGTGCAGCGATTCGCCCGCGAGCCAGCTCAGCGTGGCGGCGGCGGTGGCGAGCACGGTGTTCACGAAGGCCAGGCCCGCGGCGCCGTTGGCGGCACCGGCGGAGCCGGCGTTGAAGCCGAACCAGCCCACCCACAGCAGCGAGGCACCCACCATGGTCAGCGTCAGGCTGTGGGGCGTGAGCGCTTCCTTGCCGAAGCCGATGCGCTTGCCCACCATGTAGGCACCCACGAGACCGGCGATACCGGCGTTGATGTGCACCACGGTGCCGCCCGCGAAATCGAGTGCGCCGTCCTTGCCCAGCAGGCCGCCGCCCCACACCATGTGCGCGATCGGGATGTAGCTGAAGGTGAACCACAGCACCGAGAAGATCAGCACGGCCGAGAACTTGATGCGCTCTGCGAACGAGCCCACGATCAGCGCCACGGTGATGGCGGCGAAGGTGGCCTGGAACGACACGAACACGTATTCGGGGATCGTCGGGAGGGCGCCGGAGAGCGTGTCCGGCGCAATGCCCTTCAGGAAGATCTTGTCGAAGGTGCCGAAGAACGAACCGTCACCGCCGAACGTCAGGCTGTAGCCGTAGATGGCCCACAGCAGCGAGATCAGCGAGAAGATCACGAACACCTGCACGAGCACCGACAGCATGTTCTTGGAGCGGGCGAGGCCGCCGTAGAACAGGGCCAGGCCCGGGATGGTCATGAGGATCACGAGCAGCGTGGAAGTGAGCATCCACGCGGTGTCGCCGGAATCGAGCTTGGGCGCCGGTGCGGCGGCGGGGGCGGCCGGCTCGGAGGCGGCTGCGGCCGCAGGCGCTGCGGCGGCCACGGGGGCAGGGGCCGCCGCAGCGGGTGCCTCGGGCGCCGACGCCGTGGCGGCGGCCGGTTCGGAAGCCGCGGGCGCCTGGGCCAGCGCGGCGGTGCCGGTGGCCAGCAGGCTCATCCCCAGCAGGAAGGAAGCAAGCAGTTTTTTCATGGTTGTGTCTCTCGGAATGCGTTGATCCGTTGGGCTGCTCGAAGCCGCTCCCTCAGAGGGCTTCCTTGCCGGTTTCACCGGTGCGGATGCGCACCACCTGCTCCAGGTGGCCGACGAAGATCTTGCCGTCGCCGATCTTGCCGGTGCGCGCGGCGCCTTCGATGGCTTCGATGACGCGCTCGACCAGGTCATCGGAGACAGCGGCCTCGATCTTCACCTTGGGCAGGAAATCGACGACGTACTCGGCGCCGCGGTACAGCTCGGTGTGGCCCTTCTGGCGCCCGAAGCCCTTGACCTCGGTCACCGTGATGCCCTGCACACCGATGTCCGACAGGGCTTCGCGCACCTCGTCGAGCTTGAAGGGTTTGATGATGGCTGTCACCATTTTCATGTTCGGATCTCCGTAGTGGGCGCCCCTCGGCCCCCGTTGCTGTTGTGGTGGTTCAAAGGGTTTTGGTGAGCGTGACGATCAGCCGGTTCTTGTTCACCGGGCCGAAGAATTCCTTCTTGTTGGCGCCCGTCACCGCCGCGGTGAGCGACAGCCCGGAGCCGAAGTCGTAGGCACCGCCCACGCTGTAATCGACATAGTTGGGCACGCCCAGGTCCTTGATGTCGCTCGCGAAGCGCGTGAAGCCCACCGACGCCTTGAGCGTGGTGTTGGGCGCCACTTCCTGCGCGAACGCCACGTTCAGGTAGCCCGTGTTGCGGCCGCGGTTGCCGGAGGTCTTGGCGCCTGCCCAGCCGAAATAGTCCTTGGAGACGGTGTGCGAGTACTTCGCCGTCACCGGCCCGAAGGTCGCGGCGCCGTACAGCTCGGTAGTGTTGCCGGTGGTGTTGCCCGGGTAGACGTAGGTCAGCGCGCCCACGTCCAGGTCCATGCCGCCGGCCTTGAATTTGTAGCCGCCGTAGAAATCCATCTCGACCGAATTGCCGGGCAGCCAGTCCACGGTGGAGTTCCAGTTGCCCAGGTAGAAACCGCTGTCGCCGAAGCTGTAGTCGATCCCGCCCTGCACGGCAGGCTTGAACGCCCGCACCTTGCTCGTGTCCTGGTCCTGGCCACGGAACTTGTAGTTGCTGGTCAGGCTGATGTTGCCCGTGAGCTGGGCGCTGGCCCAGAGGGGGGTGGCAGCCAACAGGCCGAGGCACAGGGACTTCAGAGCACGGTTCATGGGGAATTCCTCCAGAAGAAACCAACGATGCGGGTGGGTTTGCCCTAGCGCAAAGCAGGGAACGTGCCATGTGCGCTGCCGCCCGGCGTGGGTACGCTCCGAATGGGTGCGCGCGGTACATTCCATCCCCAACGATCGTTACAACACTGACGCGCCGAAGCATGATGCACCCGAATGGTGCATCTTTCCCGGGTATTCCGCAGCCCGGCAGCGCACCCAAGTGGGGAGGAGGGATTCATGAGTCTTGCATTGGTGCAAAGCCGCGCATTGCTGGGCCTGCAGGCGCCGGCCGTCACGGTGGAGGTGCATCTGGCCAACGGGTTGCCGAGCTTCACGCTCGTGGGCCTGGCGGATGTGGAGGTGAAGGAGGCGCGCGAGCGCGTGCGTTCGGCGCTGTTGAACGCCGGCCTGGAGTTTCCGCACAACAAGAAAATCATCGTCAACCTGGCGCCGGCCGACCTGCCCAAGGATTCGGGCCGGTTCGACCTGCCCATCGCGCTGGGCATCCTCGCGGCGAGCGGGCAGATCGACGCGGCGCGGCTGGCGGGCTACGAGTTCGCGGGCGAGCTGTCGCTGTCGGGCGGGCTGCGGCCCGTGCGCGGCGCGCTGGCCACCACGCTCGCGCTGCGGTCGGCCGGCGAATCCACCCGCATGGTGCTGCCGCCGGGCAGCGCCGAAGAGGCCGCGCTGGTGCCCGGCACCGAGGTCTACCGCGCCCGGCACCTGCTGGATGTGGTGGCGCGCTTCCTGCCCCCGCAGAGCAACGAGGCCGATGCCGATGCCGGCGATGGCTGGTGCCGCGTGCAGGCCGCGCCGCCGGCAGCCGGCGCGCCGGCCGACGACCTGGCGGACGTGAAGGGCCAGGCCGCCGCGAAGCGGGCGCTGGAGATCGCCGCCGCGGGCGGCCATGGCCTGCTGATGGTGGGGCCGCCCGGCTCCGGCAAATCGATGCTCGCGCACCGCTTTGCGGGCCTGTTGCCGGCCATGTCGGTGGACGAGGCGCTGGAGAGCGCGGCGGTGGCCAGCCTGGCGGGGCGGTTCACGCCGGCATCGTGGGCCGTCCGTCCGACGAGCAGCCCGCACCACACGTGCAGCGCGGTGGCACTGGTCGGAGGCGGCTCTCCTCCGCGGCCCGGAGAGATTTCGCTCGCCCACCACGGGGTCCTTTTTCTGGATGAGTTCCCGGAATACGCCCGCAGCGCGCTGGAAGCGCTGCGCGAGCCGCTGGAGACGGGGCGCATCGCCATCGCACGGGCCGCCCGGCGCGCGGATTTTCCGGCGCGCTTCCAGCTCCTGGCGGCGATGAACCCCTGCCCCTGCGGCTACCTGGGCTCCAACCAGCGCGCCTGCCGCTGCTCGCCCGATCAGGTCGCCCGCTACCAGGGCAAGCTGAGCGGCCCGCTGCTGGACCGCATCGACCTGCACGTGGAGGTGCCCGCCCTGCCGGCCGATGAGCTGCTCGCCACCGCACCCGGCGAAGCCTCCGCCGCCGTGCGCGGCCGCGTCGCCGCCGCCCGCGAGCGGGCCGTGGCGCGCCAGGGCAAACCCAACCAGGCGCTGCAGGGCCGCGAGATCGACGAGCAGTCGGGCCTGGACGATGCGGCAGCCCGGTTCCTGCAGGCCGCGGCCACGCGCCTGGGCTGGTCGGCGCGCAGCACGCACCGGGCCCTCAAGGTGGCCCGCACCATCGCCGACCTGGCGGGCGAGGAGCGCATCGGGCCGGCGCAGGTGGCGGAGGCGGTGCAGTACCGGCGGGTGCTGCGCAGCGCCGCCTGAGTGCGCACGGGGCCCCTGTCGCCAGGCTCATCCCGCGGCACGTCCGCGGGACGGGTCCATCCCGGTCCGGGAAGCACCAAAGGAGAACAGTGCGTCATAGAGGATCGGGATCAGGCCCAAAGTGACCAGCGTGCCCAGCGCCAGCCCCCCGATCATCGTGATCGCCATGCCCGTCCACAGCGGGCCGGCGAACAGCATCAGCGGAATCAGCCCGACGATGCAGGTCAGCTTGGTCATCACGATGGGCCGCAGGCGCTTGACCGCCGCCGAGACCACCGCCTCGCGCCGGGCCAGGCCCGCGGCCAGCTCGGCCTCGATCCGCTCCAGCAGGAGCACCGCGTTGTTGACGATGATGCCGGCCAGCGCCAGCAGCCCGAAGGTCGCCATGAAGCCGAACGGGTAGCCCGTGATCCAGAGCGCCGCGGCTGCGCCGATGAGCACGAACGGGATGCTGGCGATCACGATGAACAGCTTGCGGAACGAATTGAACTGCCAGATGAAGAGCAGCAATATGGCGCCCAGCGCATGGGGCATGTACTGCAGCAGGGCCTGATTGGCTTCGGCGGAGTCTTCGATCTCGCCGCCCAGCTCGATGCGGTAGCCCGGCGGAAGGGTGATCTGCGCCACCCTGGTCCGCAACGCCGCCACGATCTCACCGGTGGTCAGCGAGGCGTTGTGGCCCGTGACCGTCAAGGCGCGTCCCAAGTTGCGCCGAACGATGGCGGAGGGTTCGCTGGCGCCGCTCACCTGGGCGATCGCCGAGAGCGGCACGGGTGCGCCGCCACCCGGTGGATATACCAGGGTGTCCGCCAGCGTACCGCGGGCGTCGCGGTCGGCCGCGTCGCCACGCAACACGATCGGCGCAGAGGCGCCGTCGTCGCGGATGGCCGAAGCGGTGATTCCGCCATATCGCCACTGCAGTGTCTGCGCGACGTCCTCGCTGCTCAAGCCGGCGCGGCGTGCACGCAGCGGATCCACCTGCACGACGTAGCGCGGCACACGGGCCATCCAGTCGTCATACACGTCCCCTGCGCCAGGCAGGCTGGCCAGCGCCTGGGCGATCTGCCCGCCGACGCTGCGCAGCGTCGCTTCGTCGGGGCCGACCACCCGGTAGATGGCCACGCCGGCCTCCGTGGTGCCCAGGGAGAAGCGCTTGGGCTCCGCCCGGACATGGGGAAACGCTTCGCGCAGATGCTGGCGCGTGCGCGCGATCACCTGGTCGATGTCGGTACCGGGGCGCACGCTGACCGTGAAATACGCGATGTTCGCCGCCGGCAGCGGGGGCGCCAGGCCCAGCACGATGCGCGGGCCGCCGTCGGCGACGTAGCCGATGCTGTCCACGACTTCCGGGTTGGCGCGCGTGTCGGCGAACCAGCGGCCCATCTGCCCCACGGTGCGAAGCGTCTCGCGCGAGTCGCTGCCCGGCTGCAGGGTCACGGGCATCTGGAACTGCAGGCGATCAGACCGCGGCAGGAAGTCATACGGAATCGAGGCCAGGATGGCCACCGCACCCGCCAGCAGGACAAGCATGCTGCCGACGAAGAGCGCCTTGTGCTGCAGCAAGCGGGAGATGACGGCGCGGTAACCCCGGTAGAAGGCAGAGTCGTAGTGGCCTTCGCCTTCGGCATGGCCCGCGTGGGGCCGGGCGAAATGGAAGCACAGCAGCGGCGTCACCGTGATGCTGAGCAGCCAGGACCCGAGCAGGGTCACGGCCAGCACGATCGCCAGCGAACGCAGGTACTCGTTGGTCGATGTCTGACCGAAGAAGAAGGGCGAGAAGGCCAGCACGATCACCAGCGAGGAGGTCAGCAACGGCACCGCCAGCGTGCGCCCGGCCTCGATGCAGGCATGCCGGCGCTCTTCGCCGCTGGCGAGGCGCCGCTCCATGTCCTCCGCGATCACGATGCCGTTGTCCACCAGGAGGCCCAGCGCCAGGATGATCGCGGCGATCGACACGGTCTGCAGCTCCACGCCCAGCCCCCGCATGGCGATGAGCGAGCCGAGGATCGTGAGCGGCACGATGGCGCCCACGATCAGGCCGGTGCGCCACCCCAGGAACAGCATCACCACGGCCATGACGATGACCACCGTCTCGCCCATCACGTGGTGCATCTTGTCCATCTCGCGCTCGACGACATCGGGCTGGAACGTGACCACGTGCTGCTCGAAGCCGACCGGCAGCATCCGCCCGGTCTCCTGCAGTCTGGCGCGCAGCGCCTGGCCGAAAGCCCCGATGTTGTAGCCCTTGGCCATCGACACGGCCACGACCACCGCGGGCTGGCCCTGGTATATGGCCGCGCTTTCCGGCGGGTCGGCGGGCATCACCTGCACGCGGGCCAAATCGCCCAGCGGCATCTCGCGCGTGCCGCCCGCGGCGGGAACCGAGACCAGCGTCTGGCGCAGGTCTTCGGCACTGCGGATCTCGCCCGACGTGGCGACCGTCATGGCCAGCCCGGAGGCGGACACGAGCCCGCCCGGGGTGACGACGTTCTGCGCCTGCAGTTGCTGCACCAGAGCCGCCGGCGCGAGACCCGCCGCGGCCAGGCGGGCGCGGTCGAAGGACACGTAGACCCGGTCTTCCTGCAGGCCGTGGATGCTCACTTTTTCCACGCCGGGAAGCGTGTAGAGCTGCTCGCGCAGGTTTCGGATGGGGCCGCGCATCTCGCTCATCGAGAAGCCCGGCGCGGTGACCGCGACAGAAGCCACGGCCACGCGGCCGAAGTCATCGTCGACGAACGGCCCGAGCGTTCTTGTAGGCAGCGCTGCGCCGGCCTCGCCGGACTTGGCGCGCACGCGCTGCCACAGTCCGGGCAGATCCTTCACGTCGTCATAGGCCGTCAACTGCAGGATGGCGCTGCCCGGACGCACGGTGGTCACGATCTTCTTCAGGCCGGCCACCTCTCGCAAACGCTCTTCCAGCGGCTTGGCGAGCAGGGTTTCGACCTGTTCGGCAGGCATGCCCGCCATGGCGACGGACACCAGGGCATCCCGCACGGTGACCGAGGGCTCTTCCTGCGAAGGGAAATGGAGGAAGGTGAAGACACCGCCCAACAGCAGCAGCACGGCTGCAAAAAAGGTGAGGCGGCTGGCGCCCATGGCAGTGCGGGTCAGGTTCACGAGCCACCTCCATCGGCCAGGCGCGATTCGGACCGGAAGGGCTGCACCTTCTGGCCGTCGGCCAGGAACGCCGCGCCCGCCACCACGACCCGGTCGCCCTTCTTCACGCCCGCGGCCAGTTGCACGCGCTCGCCCTCCACGGGACCGAGTTCCACGGCCTGTTGCCGGACCGTTCCGGCCTGGGGGTCGTAGAGGTAGACGGCACCACGGCCCTGCGCAGGCTGGGGAAGCACGGCCGCCAGCGGCACGGAAAGGGGCCGCTCCGGGCCCGCCAACGCCAGCAGCAGGCTGTCTCCGCTGCGAAGGGGCCCCGCCGCCCGTGCGATGTCGAAGAGCACCTGCACGCTCCCCGCGGTGTCCAGCCGCTCGGAGACGCTGCGCACGCGTAGAACGATGGGCCGCGGGGTCTCGGCGCGTTGCGCCGGGACTTCCTGCCCGGGGGCCAGCGTCCGGGCGGTGTCCTGCGGCAGATAGGCCGTGGCCTGCGGCCGGCCCTGCCCTTCGATCTGCAGCACCGCCTGGCCGGCAGCGGCATCTGCCGCCGGCTGCAGCAGCCGGGCCACGACGCTGCCGTCGAACGGCGCGCGCAGTGCGGCCTGGCCCAGCGCCCGCTGTGCCAGCGCACGGTCTGCGCCGTCCGCCTCCCACTGGGCCTGGGCCGTGTCCAGCGCCACGCGGGCGCTCGTGAGCGTGGCCTGGGAGATGGCGCCGTCAGCGAACATCGCCTGCTGCTGGTCGAGCTGGGAGAGGCGCTCGGCACGCTGCGCCGCAGCGGAACGGAGGCTGGCCTCCGCCTGCTGGAGCCGCAGGCGGATCGGCTGCTCGTCCAGACGGGCCAGCACCTGCCCTTGCCGGACCCGGTCACCGACTTCCACGCCGATGGCGGCAACGCGGCCCCCGGCCTCGAAAGCCAGCGAAGCGCGCTGCTCCTGGCGCACGCTCGCCACGAAGCGGGCCTGTGACTGGCCGGCGAGACCGATGGTTTCGAGCTTGACCGCGCGCGGGCTATCGACCGGTGGCAGGGCGCGCTCGCCGCAGCCGGTCAGCCAGGCCGCCGTGCAGAGGCCGGCAGCACAAAGAAAAAGGTGGAGTTTCACGGGGAATCCTGGGCGTGCGCCGATCAGTACGAATAGGTCAGCGCCGCGGTCGCGGCCACGGTGTTGTCCTGCTTCACGACCGGGCTCCGGGCGGCGTTGTCGAGATAGTGGGTTCCCACCACCTGCAGCGTGCCGGCCCAGTGCGGCGCGAAGCGGTGCTCCCACTGCATGCCCACCGAACCCGCATACAGGCCCGCTCCGGTCGTGAAGGCCTGCAAGCCGGTACGGCCGGCCTGTGCCGCGGTAACGCCGAAGTACGCCTGGTTGAAGCGGCGATCGCCGCCATGGGCATCCAGCGACGCCGAGACAGTGTCGCTGCCGGTCTGGAGCAACTGCACCTCCATGCCCACGCGGTAGCGGTTGCGCCGCGCTGTGTCTCGCAGCGCGAACTCGGCCTCCGCGCTGAGGGACAGCCGCGAGCCGATCTGCTGCACCAGCAAAGTGCGCGCGGTCACCGATCCGGGAACGCGGCCCATCCCCAGCAGCTTGACCGATCCGGGCCGCCAGTTGCTGTCGCGCTCCTGCCGCCCCAGGTCGTAGTGGATCGACTGGGAGAGGTACAGGCCGGAATCGAACTGGTACTGCAGTCCCAGCCCGCGCGAGGTGTCGGCGAACAGGATGCCGCGCTGCACCGACAGGACGGGCACGGGGAGCATGCGCGCATCGCCGGAGCCGGCGTAGCGCGGCGCCCAGGCCGCACCAGCACCGATCGCCAGCTCCGTCTTATCGCCGAATAGCGAATCCTGTGCAGCCAGGGCAGGGCCTGCCGTCGCCAGCAGGGCCAGCACCACCGAACCGGCATGACCGATCCGGGCGGAACGAAGAAGGAACAAGGGTGGCATGGGGAGGACTCCTGGGACGGTTTAGAGGGAAGAAGGAAGGGGCACGCCATAGAAGGCACGAAACAAGTCGATGCGGTTCAGCGCCAGGCTGCGCTGGGCCTGCAGCCGGGACATCGCCGATTGCTCCGCGGCGATGCGCTCCGACAGCAGTTCGGTGCGGTCGGCCTGCTGCGCCTGGGTGCGCCGCGCCCAGCGATCCACGCGGCTTTGCACCCGCGCGTCCTGGTCCGTCTGGCGGCGCAGGGCCTCCACCAGCGTGGTGTGCGCATCGAGCGCATCGGCGACTTCACGGAAGGCCACCTGCACCGCTCTCTCGTACTCGGCCACACCGGCCTGCTGCCGGGTCCACGCCAGGTCGAGGTTCGCGCGGTTGCGGCCGCCATCGAAGATCGGCAGCGCCAGTTGCGGCATGAACGACCACACCCCCGTGCCGCTGCCGAACAGGCCGCCCAGGCTCTGGCTGGCCGTGCCCGCCGAGGTGGTCAACCGGATGGACGGGAAGAACGCTGCCCGCGCGGCGCCAATGTCGGCATGGGCCGCCTGCAGCTCCGCCTCCGCCTGGCGGATGTCGGGACGCAGCAGAAGCTTCTGCGAGTCGAGGTCGCGCAGCGCGTCGAGCGGGGCCTGCGGCCCGGCCAGCGCCTCCATGCCGCCGCCGTCGGGAACGACGTCATAGCCCGCCAGCACCTGAAGCGCGCGCAAGGCCGCGCGATGGGCGTCGGCCGCCTCCAGGGCCGCCACGCGCGCCTGGTCGGACCGGGCCTGCTGCCGGTGCAGGTCGTCCCGCGAGATCAACCCCACCTCGTGGCGACGCACGGCAAAGCGCAGCATGCTGGCGCTGTCGGCATCGATGGCTTGCGCGTGCTCCCGTTCCTGGGCCGCGGCCCGCTCCATGGCGTATGCCCGCAGCACCTCGGCGATCAACGCACCGCGGGCGGCCTCCTGCCCCCGGCGGGAGGCCAGGAAACGCTCCCGGGCAGCATCCGAGAGCGACTTCACCCGGCCGAAAAAGTCCAACTCGAAATCCCCGATGCCCAGCGTCGCGGTGCGCAGGTTCTGCTGGTAGCGCGCATCGAGGTCGGCGTTGTCGAACCTCTGGCGGGCCTGCGCCAGGCCCGCGCTGAGCGCGGGCACGCTGTCGGCACGCTGGATGCGGTATTGGGCACGGGCCGCGTCCACCCGAAGCGCGGCCAGGCGGAAATCGGGGCTGTGGGCCAGCGCGCGGGACACCAGCGGCGCGAGGTCGCGATCGGGTGCGAACGCGGCCAGGAACGCCATCTCCTCGGTGTGGATCTCGGCGCCGGCCCCCGTGCCGCGGGTCGCTGCGGCCAGCGTGTCGCCGGAGAACGTGGAGGGCACGGGCACGATGGGGCGCTCGTAGACCGGTGCCAGCGAGCACCCCCAGAGCGCCCACACGGCCAGCCAAGGCATCACCCAAACGCACGCACGCCGATACCGGTGGCCGATGAAGTGTGGAATCATGATCATGGGTCTGTCGTGTCGAACGGGACCGCAGTGTCATGACCCAAGGTCAAGGTTGCCTTGGCGATTTTTCAAGATTTCATCAAGGTCCGATTCCGATGACGGGAAAAAAAGTGCTGGTGGTGGAGGACGACGCGGACTGCGCGAGCATCCTCGACGCCTATCTGCGCAAAGACGGCTTCGCCATTGCCATTGCCGGCGACGGAGAGCAGGCGCTGGAGCTCTTTCGGCAGTGGCGGCCGGACCTGGTGCTGCTGGACATGATGCTGCCCAGGCTCAGCGGGATCGATGTGCTCTCGGCCATCCGGAGGGCCGGGGACACGCCGGTGATCATGGTGACGGCCATCGGCGACGAGCCGGAGAAGCTGGGCGCGTTGCGCTATGGCGCGGACGACTATGTCGTCAAGCCCTACAGCGCCAGGGAGGTGGTCGCGCGCGTCCATGCGGTGCTGCGGCGGGCCGCGCCGGCCCGCACCGCCGAAGGGCCGCTGCGCCATGGCCCGCTGACCGTCGACATGACCGCCGTCCGTGCGGCGATCGCCGACACCGGCGGCGGGCCGGACACCGTGCTGGACCTCACTCCGACGGAGTTCAACCTGCTCGCCCTGCTGCTCAGGACGCCGTTCAAGGCGTTCACCCGCAGCGAGCTACTGGAGTCCTGCCTGCCGGAGAGCGAAGCGCTCGAACGCGTGGTGGACACGCACATCCACAACCTGCGGCGCAAGCTGGAGCAGCACGGCATCACCGGCGTGCTGGTGACGGTGCGCGCCATCGGATACCGGTTCCAATGAGACTGCGGTGGTTTCGGCGCCCGCAGGAAGCCACGCCGCTGTGGCGGTGGATGGGCGTGCGGATCAGCGCCCTCGCCATCGGTGCCGTGCTGGCCATCGCCGCAGGCATGTGGACCTATTTCCAACTGCGCGAACTGCGCCTGCTGCAGCAATTGCCGGTGCCGGTCAGGGCCGAAGCCCAGCAGCTCCTGAAGCACCCGCATGACAACCAGGCCGCGCTGTGGAGCCTGTTCGAGCGCTACTACGACATCGACTACGTTCTTCCCGGGCTGAGCAATCCGGACTGGCTGACGCTGCTCGTCATGCTCGCGTGCGCCCTGCCTTTCCTGATCCTCTTCGGGCTCCTGGTTTCGCGGCCGCTGTCCCGCCAGTTCAGCCAGGTGGCCCAGGCGGCCCGCCGGGTGGCCGCGGGGGACTTCCGCGCGCGGGCGCAGGTGATCGACAGCGCCCCGCAGGAGCTGGCCGGGCTGGCCGTGGACTTCAACGACATGACCGCGAAGCTGGCGCAGTACGAGCGGGAGGTGCGCGAGTCGAGCGCCATGCTGGCCCACGAGCTGCGCACACCGCTCACGGCGGCCATGGGGTGCGTGCAAGGCATGATGGACGACGTGTTTCCCCGCGACGAGGCCCAGCTGCAGCTCGTGCACCGCCAGCTCGAGCAGATCAACCGGCTGGTCGGCGACCTGCACCTGCTGTCGCTCGCACGGGCCGGCCAGCTCCACCTGGAGCCCGAGCATTTCGACCTGGGAAGCCTCGTGCGGGACCGCTTGCAGTGGGTGCAGGCGGGCTTGGAGAAAGCGGAATTCCGCGTGCAGGTGATGGTGCCCTCCCTCCAGGTCCTGGCCGACCGCGACCGCATCGGCCAGGTGGTGTCCATCCTGATCGACAACGTACTACGCTACGCCGCCAGCGGCCGGTCTCTCGATATCGCGGCATCGGTGGCGCCCGGCACGGTGGTCCTGGCCTTCAGCGACCGCGGCGCCGGCGTGCCCGCGGAGGATCTGCCTCGGCTGCGCGACCGGTTCTGGCGGGCCGACCAGTCCAGGGCGCGGCATTCCGGCGGCTCCGGGCTGGGCCTCGCCATCGCCGCAGCGATATGCCAGGCGCACGGCGGCGCACTGGATTTCCGCGCGCGGCCGGGGGGCGGACTCACGGCGCTGGTGCACCTGCCCCGGGCCTAGCGCCGGCCCGGGCGTCCGGTCTCTTGCTAGGGCTTCTCCGCGTCGCGCCCCGCCCCGCCGCCCGGCGCGATCCCGTGCCGCTGCAGCTTGTCGTACACCGTCTTGCGCGGCATCTTGAGGAGTTCGGCGGCGCGGGCCACGTTGCCTTGCGTGAGGCCCAGCGTGTCGCGCAGCAGCTTGCGTTCGAAGGCATCCACGCGGGCAGCGAGCGAGGGGGCGGATTCGGGGCCGCCGTCCACGGGCTCGACGGGCAGGCCTAGGCACAGGCGCTCCGCGGCGTTGCGCAGTTCGCGCACGTTGCCGGGCCAGTCGTGGGCCAGCCAGGCCGCCAGGTCGCGGTCGTTCCACGCGGGCTCCGGCCGGCCGTGGCGCGCGGCGGCCTGCGCGAGGAAATGGGCCATGAGCAGGGGGATGTCCTGCGGCCGATCGCGCAGCGGCGGCAGGTCGATGGTGGCCACGTGCAGCCGGTAGTAGAGGTCGGCGCGGAACTGGCCGCGCGCCACCCATTGCTTCAGGTCGGCCTTGGCCGCGGCCACGAATCGGCAGGTGATGGGCACGCTCTGGTTGCTGCCCAGGCGTTCGATCTCACGCTCCTGCAGCACGCGCAGCAACCGCAGTTGCAGGGCCTGCGGCATGGATTCGATCTCGTCGAGCAGCAGCGTGCCTTCGTTGGCGTGTTCGATCTTGCCGATGCGCCGCCGCGTGGCGCCCGTGAAGGCCCCGGGCTCGTGGCCGAAGAGTTCGCTCTCGATGATGGTCTCGGGCAGCGCGCCGCAGTTGATGGCCACGAAGGGCCCCGTGCGGCCGCTGGCCGCATGCAGCGCGCGCGCCACCACCTCCTTGCCGGCACCGGTCTCGCCATGCAGCAGCACGTCCACACCCAGCGGCGCGAGCGCCGCCACGCGCCGCCGCACTTCGGCCATGCCCGGCGACTGGCCCACCAGGCCGGCCAGCGGATCGCGCGCCTCGCCCGCGCCGCGCGCGCGCAGCCGCTGCAATTCGTCGGACAGGGCCCGGCGCTCCAGCGCGCGGCGCACGGTGACCAGCAGGCGCTCGGAGGAGAAGGGTTTTTCGATGAAGTCGTAGGCCCCGTCCCGCATGGCCTCCACCGCCATCGCGACGTCGCCGTGCCCGGTGACCAGCACCACGGGCAGCGCGGCGTCCCGCTGGCGCAGCAGGCGCAGCAGCTCCAGGCCGTCCACGCCGGGCATCTGGATGTCGGTCACCACGGCGGCGGGCGGGTCCTCGGCATAGGCATCCAGCGCGGCCTGCGCGTGGGGGAAGGGGCGCACCGGGAAGCTGGCCAGTTCGAGGGCCTGGCCGTAGGCACGGCGCACCAGCGCGTCGTCCTCGATCAGGTAGACGGGGCGCGTGCCCGGGCAAGGGCCATCGGCATCGAAGGTCGCGGTGTCGGTCATGGGCGGGAATCCTCGGGCATGGAACGGGGGGTCAGGTGTCGGGGTGGGCCAGCGGCAGGGCGACGGTGAACTCCGCGCCGCCCTGCGGCAGGTCGGCGGCGGCCAGCGTGCCGCCCATGCCCTCGACGATGATGCGCGAGACGGCCAGCCCCAGGCCGAGCCCCTCGCCCGCCTTGGTGGTGAAGAACGGCTCGAACAGCCGCTCGCGGGCCTCGGGCGCGATGCCGCCGCCGGTGTCGGACACGCGCAGCCGCACCGTGTCGCCCGCCCCCGGGTCGTCCACGGAACAGGCGAAGCGCACCTCGCGCACCGGCCGGTCCTGCACCGCGTCCAGGCCGTTGCGCAGCAGGTTCACCAGCACCTGCTCCAGGCGCGTGGCGTCCGCGCGCACGCACAGGCCGGCGCTGAATTCCTGCACGTCGATGCGCGCCCGCACGGCCGTGCAGCGCGGCGCGAGCAGCATGAGGGCGTGGTCCAGCGCGTCGCGCACGCTGCAGGCCCGCAGCACGGGCGCTTCCTTGCGCACGAAGCTCTTGAGCTGGCGCACGATGCGGCCCATGCGGGCCGCGAGCTGGCCGATCAGGTGCAGGTTCTCGGCCACGTCCTCGCGGCGGCCCTGTCGGTCGAGCGCGATGGCGTTGTCCGAGAGGGTCTGGAGCGCGGCCAGGGGCTGGTTCAGTTCGTGGCTCATGCCGGCCGCCATCTGGCCGAGCACGGCGAGCTTGCCGGCCTGCACGGCCGCGTCGCGCGTACCGCGCAGGATGTGTTCGGCATGCTGCAGATCGCGCACCCGGCCCTGCAGTGCGGTGTTGGCCTCGGTGAGGTCGGCGGTGCGCCGCGCGATCTGCGACTCCAGCATGTCGTGGGCCGCCTGCAGGCGCGCGGCGCTGGCGCGGCGCTCGGCCTGGCCCTGCTGGTCCAGCCGCTGGTAGAGCGCCAGGCCCAGCAGCAGCGCGGCGCAGAGCCCTCCGGCCAGGCCGGCCACCAGGGCTTCCTGGCGGGCCGGATTCTGGTCCACCAGCAGCAGCATCTGCCAGCCCAGCGGGCCGACGTCGCGCGCGGCGAGCAGGAAATCGCGTTCCTGCCCCGCGCGCCGCAGCCGCACCGCCGTGCCGTCGGCGGGCCGGGTGCCGTGGCCATGGTCCAGGGGCAGCAGCGCGTGGCTGCCGTATTGCTGCGCGCCTTCCAGCCGAGCGCGCGCACCGGCGCCGAGCGGGGCGAGCGTGCGGTAACGCCAATCCGCCTCGGTGCTGAGGAAGACGACGCCCTCGCGGTCGGCCAGCAGCACGGTGTCGCCGCCCGCAAAGAGCGCGGCCTCGAACGCGTCGAGCGACATCTTGACCGCCACCACGCCCTGCGCGGGCGCCCCGGCGGGCAGCGGCGCCGCGATGAAATAGCCGGGTTTGCCGGTGGTGGCGCCCACGCCGTAGAACCGGCCGGTCTGCCCCGCCATGGCGGATTCGAAGTACGGGCGGAACCGGTAGTTCTGGCCCACGAAGCTGCTGACCTGCTCCCAGTTGCTGGCGGCGATGGTGAGGCCCCGGGTGTCCATCAGGTAGGCGGCTTCCACGTCGGCCAGGGCCGCGGCCTGCCCCAGGAAGGCGTTGGCGGCCCGCAGGTTGGCGGCATTCGGCCGGCGCAGCGCGGTGCCCACCCCGCCGTCGAGCGCCAGCAGCGCGGGCAGCGCTTCGTTGCGGTGCAGGAGCGATTCGAGGCTCTGGGCGGCGAAGGCCAGCCGCTGGGTGGCGGCGCGCTGCTGGCCGGCGAGCTGGGCCTCCAGCGACCAGCGGTAGGCCAGCGCCCCTGCGCACACGCAGGCGAGCACCGCCAGGCCGGGGATCAGAAGGGAGCGATCGGGTTTCACGCGGAACGGGGAGGAGGCAGCAGGGGGGCGCATCCGGCCGGCGGAGCAGACCGGGCCGGGCCACCGGATGGCGGACGAGGGCGCATTGTGGCGGGAGGTGCGCAGCGCCGGGCGGAGGCTATCACCGTTGACAGGCCCGCCTGTCCGGAAATCCGCACGGGCGGGCGGGCCGCGTGCGGAAAACCGCCGCACATGGCCGGCCGCGGCATCCGCCCCGCGCACGCCGCGCGCCCGCCGGCCCCAATGGCGGCGCGCCCCGGGGGCTCATCCGGCGCGGGGGCGCGCGGCGTGGCACGCAAGCTGCAAAGCATCCGGGCCGCCGCGGCACGCCTTCGGGCCCCGGCCCGCGGCGCCAGCGCATTGATGCACACCCCCCAGGAGACATTCGACATGAAGACGACCCCCGCCACCCCACTCTGCAGCGCCGTGCTGGCCGCCGCCGGCCTGCTGGCCGGCGCAGCCCCCGCGCTCGCCCAGGACTACCCCACCAAGCCCGTGCGCCTGATCGTTCCCTTCGCGCCGGGCGGCACGACCGACATCGTGGCGCGCGTGGTCTCGCAATCGCTCTCCACCACGCTGGGCCAGTCGGTGGTGGTGGACAACAAGGCCGGCGCGGGCGGCGTCGTCGGCGCGACCGAGATCGCGCGCTCGGCACCGGACGGCTACACGCTCGGCGTGGCGACGGTGTCGTCCGTGGCGTCCGCGCCGGCCATCAACCCGGCCGTGAAGTACGACCCGCTGACCGATTTCACGTCGATCGTGAACATGGCGGCCACGCCCAACGTGCTGGCGGTGCACCCGAGCTTCGCGGCCAAGGATTTCAAGTCGTTCATGGCCGAGGTCAAGGCCAAGCCCGGCAAATACGCGTTCGCCACGTCCGGCACGGGCGGCATCGGCCACCTGCAGATGGAGCTGTTCAAGTCGCTGTCGGGCCTGGAGCTGGAGCACATCGGCTACAAGGGCGCGGGCCCGGCGCTCAACGACGCCGTGTCCGGCCAGGTGCCGATGATCTTCGACAACCTGCCCTCCGCCCTGCCCTTCATCAAGGAAAAGCGCCTGATCGCCATCGCCGTGGCGGCGCCGCAGCGCCTGCCGTCGATGCCCGACGTGCCCACGTTCAAGGAAGTCGGCTTCGAGCCCGTCAACCGCATGGCGTTCTACGGCATCCACGGCCCCAAGAACCTGCCGCGCAACGTGGTGGACAAGATCTCGCAGGCCGTGAAGAAGACGCTCGAAGACCCGGCCGTGCGCCAGCGCATCGAGGACACGGGCTCGCTGGTCGTGGGCAACACGCCGGCGGAATTCACGGCGCAGACCAAGGCCGAGTACGAGCTGTACAAGGGCGTGGTCGCCAAGCAGAAGCTGAAGCTGGACTGATCTCGGATGCGGGTCCGCAGGGATGGAGGGCTTTCGGGCCCGCCGGTAACATCGGCTTACGAGTCCTCGCCCTGCTTTCCACCCCCCACCGCACCAGGCAATCGAACATGACCGCATCCAGATTCCTCACCCTCCTCCTCGCGGCGGGGCTGGCAGCCACCAGCGCATCGGCCCAGTTGCTCATCGGCCAGACGGCGGGCTTTTCCGGGCCGGTGGCCGCGGGCGTCCAGGAGGTGACCAAGGGCGCGAAGCTCTACCTCGACGAGGTGAACGAGAACGGCGGCGTGGGCGGCCAGAAGGTCGAGCTGGTGTCGGTGGACGACCGCTTCGATCCGAAGGTCTCGGCCGAGAACGCCCGCAAGCTCATCGAGGAGACGGGCGTGCTCGCGATGTTCCTGACGCGCGGCACGCCGCACACCGAGGCGGTGCTGCCGCTGCTCGACAAGCACGGCGTGCCGCTCGTCGGCCCGTCCACCGGCGCCATGGTGCTCCACCAGCCCGTGCGCAGGCACGTGTTCAACGTGCGGGCTTCCTACCAGCGCGAGGCCGAGCGGGCCATGGGGCACCTGGCGGGCATCGGCATGAACCGCATCGCCCTGCTCACCGTGGACGACAGCTTCGGCAACGACGCGCTGCAGGGCGCGCTGCGCGGCCTCAAGGCCGCCAGGCTGGAGCCGGCCGTGCAGGCCACCTTCGCCCGGGACAAGCCGGATTTCAGCCACATCGCCCCGGCGGTCGCCAAGGAAAACGCCCAGGGCGTGCTGATTGTGGGCACCGCGCTCGCCGTGGCCGACGGCATCGCGGCGATCCGCGCGGCGGGCTCGAAGGCGCAGCTGGTGACGCTGTCGAACAACGCGACCGCGGGCTTCATTGCCGGGCTGGGCGCCAACGCCGCGGGGACCATCGTGACGCAGGTCTTCCCGAACGAGCGCTCCGTGGCGGTGCCGATGGTGAAGGAAGCGCAGGCCCTGGCCAAGAAGCGCGACGTGGCCGGCGGGCTCAGCGGCGCCATGCTGGAAGGCTATGCCTCGGCGAAGGTGCTGGTGGAGGGCTTGCGCCGCGCCGGCCCCAAGCCCACGCGCGCCACGCTGCAGGCATCGCTGGAAGGCCTGCGCAAATTCGACCTGGGCGGCCTGGAAGTGGGGTACACCCCCACGGACCACAGCGGCCTGGACTTCACCGACCTGTCGATCGTCGGCGCGGACGGCCGCTTCCGCCGATAGGCACCCGCCGCCGCGCGGGCCACGCGGCCGCTGGCGCGGCCGTGCCTGCGCTTTTTTCTTCGATCCCCCCGCATGCCGGGCCGGTGCCGCGGGCGCCGCCCTCAAGCTGCCACGCGCGGTGCCGATAAGCCTCCACGGCGTGCCGGCGCCGCGCCCTGCGGCCCTTCGTGCACGGCCGAGCCGCAGACGCAGCGCCGGCGCCGAAAGCCCGTTGCGGCGCGGTGCGGCGCGCGGCGGCGGCAGTTCCCCTTTCGATCTCCGAGACACACAACCATGCGAAATTTCTCTATCGGCGCGCGCCTCGGCGGCGGCTTTGCCCTGGTCCTGGTCCTCATGGCCCTGATGACCGCCTTCGGCCTCTGGCGACTGCAGACCGTCGCGCAGGCCACGCACGAGATGACCCAGCAGCCGCTGGCCAACGAACGCATGATCAGCGACTGGTACCGCTACGTGGACAGCGCCGCGCGCCGCACCACCGCCATCGTGAAGAGCACCGACCCGTCGCTGGCGGCCTTCTTCGCCGAAGACTCGGCCATGACCACGCGCGAATCCGCCAAGCTGGTCGAGAAGATCGAGCCGCTGCTCGACAGCCCCGCCGAGAAGGCCGTCTGGGCCGACATCTCCAAGGCGCGCGCCGCCTACCTGGCCTCGCGCGACCAGGCCGTGAAGGCCAAGGCCGCCGGCCAGGCCGATGAGGCCGAGCGCATCCTGAACCAGGTCTACCTGCCGGCCACGAAGGACTACGTCGCGCTCATCCAGAAGCTGCTGGACCTGCAGCGCTCCGACATCGACGCCACGGCCGGCAACATCCAGGGCATCTATGCGCAAAGCCGCCTGCTGCTGGTGGTGTTCGGCCTGCTCGCGCTCGCGCTGGGCGCGGCCTGCGCGCTGTGGCTCACGCGCGGCATCGTGCGGCCGCTTTCCGAGGCCGTGCGCGTGGCGCGCGCGGTGGCGGCCAGCGACCTGACGAGCCACGTCACCGTCGAGACCTCCGACGAGACGGGCCAGCTCCTGCAGGCGCTCAAGGACATGAACGAGAGCCTCGCGCAGGTGGTGGGGCGCGTGCGCTCGGGCACCGACAGCATCGCCACCGCCTCCAACGAGATCGACGCGGGCAACCAGGATCTGTCGTCGCGCACCGAAGAGCAGGCCAGCTCGCTGCAGCAGACCGCGGCCTCCATGGAAGAGCTGACCAGCACCGTGCGCCAGAACGCCGACAACGCGCGCCAGGCCAACCAGCTCGCGTCGTCCGCGTCGGAGACCGCCACCAAGGGCGGGCAGGTGGTGGCCGGCGTGGTGGACACGATGGGCGCCATCCACGAAAGCAGCCGCAAGATCAGCGACATCATCGGCGTGATCGACGGCATCGCCTTCCAGACCAACATCCTGGCGCTGAACGCGGCCGTGGAAGCGGCCCGCGCGGGCGAGCAGGGCCGCGGTTTCGCCGTGGTGGCCAGCGAAGTGCGCGCCCTGGCGGGCCGCAGCGCGGCCGCCGCCAAGGACATCAAGGGCCTCATCGGCGACTCGGTGTCCAAGGTGTCGGAAGGCTCGCAGCAGGTGGCCGAGGCCGGCCGCACGATGGACGAGATCGTGCAGAGCGTGCAGCGCGTGAGCGACCTCGTGGCCGAGATCAGCGCCGCGAGCGAAGAGCAGAGCCGCGGCATCGACCAGGTGCACCAGGCCGTCTCGCAGATGGACCAGGTGACCCAGCAGAACGCCGCGCTGGTCGAGGAAGCCACCGCCGCCACGGGCTCGCTGAAGGCGCAGGCCTCGCAGCTCGCGCAGGCGGTGAGCGTGTTCCGCATCCCGGCGGGTGTGCAGGCCGCCGGTGCGGTGGCCGCCCGCCCGGCACCCGCCCCCGCATTCCGCGCGCCGGCCGTGCAGGCGGCACGCCCGGCCGTTGCCGCCGCGGCACCGCGCGCCGCTGCCGCGCCCCTGCCCGCCCGGGCCCCGGCCGCGCCGGCCCTGCCGCGCACACCGGCAGCGCCATCGGCCGGCGCATCCCGACCTGCCGCGGCACCCCCCGCCGCACGCGGCGGCGACGACGACTGGGAAACGTTCTGATCCGGCGGTCGGTCCGTCGCCGTCATTGCTATTCAATTGATAGCAAACTATTGAATAAAACCGGCGGCATGGAGCCCAAAACCCTCGGATCGGTGCGCAGGCCTCACAGGAACATGCCGCCCGACGCCTCGATGCGCTGCGCGTTGATCCAGCGGCTGGCCGGCAGCAGCAGCGCGGCGACCACGCCGCCGATGTCGTCCGGCCGGCCCACGCGCCCGAGCGCCGTCTGGGAGGCGATGAAGGCGTTGAGCTGCGCGTTGTCGCGCACCGCGCCGCCGCCGAAGTCGGTCTCGATGGCGCCCGGCGCGACCACGTTCACGGCGATGCCGCGCGGCCCCAGCTCCTTGGCGAGGTAGCGGCTCAGCACTTCCACGGCGCCCTTCATCGCCGCATAGGCCGCGTAGCCCGGCAGCGAGAACCGGGCCAGGCCCGAGGACACGTTCACGATGCGGCCGCCGTCGTTCATGAGCGGCAGCAGCGCCTGCGTGAGGAAGAACACGCCCTTGAAGTGCACGTTCACGAGTTCGTCGAACTGCGCCTCGGTGGTTTCCGCGAACGGCGCGTGCACGCCCATGCCCGCGTTGTTGACGAGGAAGTCGAAGCGCTCGCGCTGCCAGTGCCGGACGAGCACGCCGCGCACCGCCCCGGCGAAGTCCGCGAAGCCGGCGCTCTGGCCCACGTCCAGCGGCAGGGCCACGGCGCGGCGGCCCAGCGCCTCGATGGCGGCCACCACGGCCTGGGCTTCGTCGGCGCGGCTGCGGTAGGTGAGGACCACGTCGATGCCCTGCGCCGCGATCTGCAGCGCCGCATCGCGCCCGAGTCCGCGGCTGCCGCCAGTGACGAGGGCGATGGGTGCGGCGGGGGAAGAGGCAGCGGGGATGGAGGTGAGGGGTGCAGCGGTCATGCGGGCCTTTCGAAAAAGCGGAAAAAGAATGGCGCCAGTCTATTGATCGATTCACTTGCGATAAATCGGCAAAAATCGATCTCTTTGTTCGACCAGAAAGAACAATGGACCCCTTTCAGCGCATGCAGGTGTTCACGCGCGTGGCCGAGCTGGCCAGCTTCACGCAGGCTGCGCTGGCCCTGGCGCTGCCCAAGGCCAGCGTCTCGACGGCCGTGCAATCCCTGGAGTCGGAACTCGGCACGCGGCTGCTGCACCGCACCACCCGGCGGGTGCAGCTCACGCAGGACGGGCAGGCCTATTACGAGCGCTGCAAGGACCTGCTGGCGGACGTGGACGAGCTGCAGTCGATGTTCCAGCACGCCGACGGTGCCAGCCTGCGCGGGCGCGTGCGCATCGACATGTCCACCGGCATGGCGCGCAACGTGGTGGTGCCGCGCCTGCCCGAACTGCTGGCGCGCCACCCCGCGCTGGAACTGGAGCTGAGCAGCACCGAACGCCGCGTGGACGTGGTGCGCGAGGGCTTCGACTGCGTGCTGCGCACGGGGTCGGTGGTGGACAGCAGCCTCGTCGCGCGGCCGCTGGGCGATGCGCGGCTCGCCAACTGCGTGAGCCCGGCCTACCTGCGACGGCACGGCGCGCCGCAGTCGCTGGCCGATCTGGCCGGCCACCGGCTGGTGCACTTCGTCAACACGCTGGGCGCACGCTCCACGGGCTTCGAGGCCGTGGTCGATGGCACCCTGGTGCTCACGCCGATGCAGGGCGCCATCACCGTGAACAACGCCGAGGCCTACATGGCCAGCTGCCTGGCGGGGCTGGGCATCATCCAGGTGCCGCGCCTGGGCGTGGTGGACCTGCTGGCGCGGGGCGAACTGGTGGAGGTGCTGCCCGCGCTGGTC
This sequence comes from Paracidovorax konjaci, assembly GCF_900112675.1. Taxonomy (GTDB): domain Bacteria; phylum Pseudomonadota; class Gammaproteobacteria; order Burkholderiales; family Burkholderiaceae_C; genus Paracidovorax; species Paracidovorax konjaci. Next base: position 132,627 of record NZ_FOMQ01000005.1, read on the forward strand.
GCGCCACCGATGCCGCTCACGCTGATGTACGCCAACCGCCGCAACCTGCCGCGGCGCGTGCGGACCGTGATGGACTGGCTGGCCGAGGTGGTGGCGGAGCATTGCAGGGAGCAGGACCTGCCGGCGGCACCGCTGGCGCCGTCCTCCCCGGGCCCGTCAAGGCTTCCACCATGAGAGGCCGGGCGGAGCCCCTTCGATCTCCACGACCGAGTGGGAGGACGACCGCGCGGGCGACGCCTCCTCTTGAATCTCCCCTCCGGCCGGGGCCTCGGGCAGCGAAGCGGGCGGCGGGTCCCGTGGTGCGTCTGCCAGTGGCCGCAGGTTCATCGCTTCCTGCCTCGCCAGGACTTTCTCCCGCTGGGCGGCTTTTTCCTTCTGGTCTTCCTTCGCCTTCTGCTTGCGTTCGGTGTAGATCTGCCTCAGCTCCTGGGCAGGCATGAAGTCATGGTAGGTCGGGACGGGGGGCGGGAGTGTTGCGATGTCCACCGCCGCCAGCAGCATCCCGACGTCCTTCACCCCGTCCACGTATTGCAGCTCATGCAGCCTGGCCAGCTCCGGGTTCGGCACGTGGACCGCGGAGGCTTGGGGCAGATCGGGCAGATCGGGCAGGTCCGCAAGCCGCGGTCCCTGCAGACGGGCGAGCCCCGCGCCCGGCGGTGGTTCCGATGGCCCGGCCGCGGGCCGGAAGCACGCGGTGGCGCTGCGGGTGAGCGCGCGGGCCGTGTCGGCCGACGGCACCAGCGCGCGGAAAGAGCCCGCGAAGCGGTTGGAGATGCTGCGGCCCACGGCCCTGCCGTGCGGGTCCGCTCCCGGACGGTGTTCCGCGGGCAGGCTCGCGGGGGCGTGCGCACGGTGCCTGGACGCGTTGGACAGCAGCGACCGGATCGAGCCGGTCATGCGCTCCGAGAACGTGCGGCGCACGGCCCTGCCGGAATCGGAAGGGGTGGCGGAGGGGGCGGAAGGGCGGTCGCGCTCCAGAGAGGGATGGGAGGTGGCGCGGCGCTGGTCTGCGCCCGAAACGTTGGTCACGGCAGGGACTCCGGGGAGGGGGCTCCAGCTTGCCGGTTCCGGAGCGCACGCCGGCCCGCCTCGCGAAGCGCTGCGCCTGCCAGCGAAGTCCGGCGCGCCCGACCGATGGCGCACGCAACAGGCTAGACCCCGAGGAACGACGCGCGCAATGCGGCGTCCGCCGCGAACTGCGCCATCGGCCACTGGCCGCGCACTGCGCCGCGCTCCAGCACACAGGCCCGGTCGGCCACCGCCTCGGCGAACGGCAGGTTCTGCTCCGACAGCAGAATGCCCACGCCCTGCGCCTTGAGCCGCAGGATGGCGCCGGCCATCTGTTCGACGACCACGGGCGCCACGCCTTCGGAGGGCTCGTCCAGCAGCACCACGAGCGGCTGGCCCATGAGCGTGCGCGCCACGGTGAGCATCTGCTGCTCGCCGCCGCTCATGCGCCCGCCCGGGCGCCGCGGCATCTCGCCCAGGTTCGGGAAGAGCGCGAACAGCGCCTCGGGCGTCCACACGGGCGCGGCGGTGCCGTCGGGCCAACGGCGCGGCGGCTGCCGGCCCACGTCCAGGTTCTCCAGCACCGTGAGGTCGGTGAAGATGCGGCGGTCCTCGGGCACGTAGCCCAGGCCCGCCCGCGCGATGCGGTAGGGCGGCAGTGCGGAGACGTCGCGGCCCAGCAGGCGCACCGTGCCCTCGCGCCGCGCGATCAGCCCCGCGATCGCCTTGAGCGTGGTGGACTTGCCCGCGCCGTTGCGCCCCATGAGCGCCACCACTTCGCCGCGGCCCACCTCCAGCGCCACGCCGTCCAGGATCTGCGCGGCGCCGTACCAAGCGCATAGCCCCTCGACCTGCAGAAGCGGCGGCGGCGCGCTCATGACGCGGCCTCCGCGCGCGCCTGGGCCAGCCGCCCGCTGCCCAGGTAGGCGGCCTGCACGCGTGCATCGGCCTGGATCGCGGCGGGCGGCCCTTCGGCCAGCAGCCGGCCGCGCACCAGCACCAGCACCCGGTCGGCATGCCGGAACACGACGTCCATGCTGTGCTCGGTGAACAGCACCCCCATGCGGCGTTCGGTGGCCAGCGCGCGCGTGAGCGCCATGAGCGACTGGCGCTCGGCCGGCGCCATGCCGGCCGTGGGCTCGTCCATCAGCAGCAGCTGCGGGCCGTGGGCGAGGGCCATCGCCAGCTCCACGCGCTTCACGTCGCCATAGGCCAGTTCGCGGCAGGGCCGGTCGGCCTGTGCGCGCAGGCCCAGGCGCTCCAGCAGGGCCAGCGCGTCGTCCGGCCGGTGGTCGGTGGCGCGGCGCCAGAAGCGGAACACCCGGCCATCGGCCGCGAGCAGCGCCATCTGCACGTTCTGCAGCACGCTGAGCGAGGCGAAGGTCTCGGCGATCTGGAACGTGCGCCCCACGCCCCGGCGCCAGATGGCGCGCGGCGGCAGGCCGGTGATGTCGCGCCCCGCCAGGCGCACCGTGCCCGCATCGGGCGCGAGCTGGCCGCCCACCAGGTTGAAGGTGGTGGACTTGCCCGCGCCGTTGGGCCCGATGAGCGCGAGCAGCTCGCCCGGCGCCACCGTGAACCCCACGCCATCCACCGCCTGCACCCCCCCGAAGGCCTTGGCGAGGCCGCGCACTTCGAGCAGGCTCATGGCGCGGCCTTCCGGCGCCGCGGCAGCGCGCCCGCGATGCCCCGCGGAAACAGCAGCACCAGCGCCAGCAGCGTGCCGCCGAGCACGGCGCGCCAGTAGTCGGTCTCGCGCGCGAGCGTGTCGTGCAGCCCCGTGAACACGGCCGCACCCACGAGCGGCCCGGCCAGCGACTGCACGCCGCCCAGCAGCACCATCACGAGGCCGTCCACCGACCGGCCGACCGAGAGCGCTTCGGGCGAGACGCCGCCCTTGGAGAGCGCGTACAGCGCGCCGGCCAGCCCGGCGGCCATGCCCATCGCGACGAAGGCCGCCCACTGCAGGCGCCGCACGTCGATGCCGATCGCATCGGCCCGCAGCGCCGAATCGCGCGCGGCGCGCAGCGCCATGCCGAAGGGCGCATGCAGGAGGCGCCGCAGCCACCACACGCCGCCCGCCACGCAGGCCAGCGTGAGCAGGTAGAAGGCCGGCCCGCGGGCCAGCCAGCCCTCGGGCCACACGCCCGTGATGCCGTTGCTGCCGCCGGTGACGGCGTCCCACTGGAAGGCGATGGCCCAGGAAATCTGCGCGAACGCGAGCGTGAGCATGGCCAGGTACACCCCCGAGAGCCGCACGCAGAACCAGCCGTAGACCACGGCGAAGAGCCCCGCCGCCACGGGCGCGAGCGGCAGCGCGGCCGCCGCCGGCAGGCCCGCCGCGCGCACCAGCAGCGCCACGGCATACGCGCCGACCCCGAAATACGCCGCGTGGCCGAACGAATGCAGGCCCGCGGGCCCCATCAGCGCGTGCAGGCTGGCGGCGAAGAGCGCCGCCACGAGCACGTCCTGCGCGAGCACCGTGGCGTAGGGCCAGGCGCCGGCGGCGAGCGGCAGCAGCGCCAGAGCCGCGACCAGCACTGCCCAGCCCGCCCGCGCGGCACCGCGGGCGGATGCCGCGGGCGGCGCCTCCCCGCCCGCGTCGCCCGCCACGCGCTGCGGCACCTGGGCGCGCCCCAGCAGCCCCCAGGGCCGCCAGACCAGCACGGCCGCCATCACGAGGAATTCGACCACCAGCGTCAGCTTGGAGAACGACACGGCCACGCCCGCGATCTCCACCACGCCGAGCCAGATGCAGACCGCCTTGAGCTGCGCGACGAGCAGCGCGGCCACGAAGGCGCCGGGCAGCGAGCCCATGCCGCCCACGACGACCACCACGAAGGCCGAGCCGATGGTGTTCAGGTCCATCTCCAGGTTCGCGGGCTCGCGCGGCAGCTGCAGCGCGCCGCCCAGCCCGGCCAGCAGCGCGCCGAGCGCGAACACCGAGGTGAACAGCCACGCCTGGTTCACGCCCAGGGCGCCCACCATCTCGCGGTCCTGCGTGGCCGCGCGCAGCAGCGTGCCCCAGCGCGTGCGGTGCAGCAGCAGCCACAGCAGCGCCAGCACCACCGGCCCCACGGCGATCAGGAACAGGTCGTACGCCGGGAAGCGCCGGCCCAGCAGGTCCACGGCGCCCTCCAGCCCCGGCGCACGCGGGCCGAACAGTTCCTCGGGCCCGAAGGCCCAGAGCACGGCATCCTTGATGACCAGCACCAGCGCGAAGGTGGCCAGCAGCTGGAACAGCTCCGGCGCGCGGTAGATGCGGCGCAGCACCGCCATCTCGACCACCGCGCCCAGCAGCCCGACGGCCAGTGGCGCAAGCAGCAGCGCCGGCCAGAAACCGAGGGTGCCGCCCAGGCGCTCCACCAGCGCATAGGCAGCGTAGAGGCCGAGCATCGTGAACGAGCCGTGCGCGAAATTGACGATGCGCGTCACGCCGAAGATGAGCGACAGCCCCGCCGCCACGAGGAACAGCGTGGAGGCGCCCGCCAGCCCGTTCAGCAGCTGGAGCGCGAGGCCGGAGAGGTCCATGCGGCGCGGGCGCGGTGCGCGGTCAGTCCGCGGCCTTGCGCAGCGCCTTGACCTCGGCGTCGGAGGGCTGGAACTTCGCCCCATCCTGGTAGCGGAAGTCCACCATCACGCCCTTGCCGCCCTGGTTCTTCGTGCGGCCCACGTAGGCGCCCATGGTGGACTGGTGGTCCTGCGCGCGGTAGGTGATGGGGCCGAACGGCGTGGAGACCTCCAGGCCGCGGAAAGCGGCGATGAGCTTTTCGGTGTCGGCGGAGCCGCCCGTCTTGCGCAGCCCCGCCGCGATCGACTGGATCGCGTTGTAGCCCACGATGGAGCCGGCGCGCGGCGTGTCCTTGAAACGCGACCGGTAGGCCTCCAGGAAGGCCTGGTGCTCGGGCGTGGCGATGCCGTACCAGGGGTAGCCGGTGACGATCCAGCCGTCCGGCGCGTCGCCCTTGAGCGGATCGAGGTACTCGGGCTCGCCCGAGAGCAGGCTCACCACGCCGCGCCCCTCGAAGAGCCCGCGCGTCCGGCCTTCGCGCACGAAGCGCGCGAGGTCGGACGCGAACAGCACGTTGAAGATCGCATCGGGCTTGGCGTCCGCCAGGGCCTGCACCACGCTGCCGGCGTCCACCTTGCCGAGCGGCACGGCCTGCTCGGCCACGAACTCCACGCCGGGCTGCGCGGCCGCCAGCAGCTTCTTGAAGGTGGCCACCGCCGACTGGCCGTATTCGTAGTTGGGGTACACGATGGCCCAGCGCTTTTTCCGCAGCGCCGCCGCCTCGGGCACCAGCATCGCCACCTGCATGTAGGTGGAAGGGCGCAGGCGGAAGGTGTAACGGTTGCCGTTCTCCCAGACGATCTTGTCGGTGAGCGGCTCGGCCGCCAGGAAGAACACCTTGCGCTGGCGTGCGAAGTCGGTGAGGGCCAGCCCCACGTGCGAGAGGAAGCTGCCCGTGAGCACCTGCACCCGTTCGCGCGCGAGCAGTTCCTCGGCCGCGCGCACGGCGTCGCCGGGGTTGCCGTTGTCGTCGCGCGTGACCAGTTCGAGCTTCGCGCCGCCGATGCCGCCGGCCGCGTTGACCTGGCCGACGGCCAGCTCCATGCCCTTGCGGTAGGGCTCCAGGAAGGCCGGCTGGGCCTTGTAGCTGTTGATCTCACCGATCTTGATCGTGCCCTGGGCGTGGGCCAGGGAGGCGGCGAGGCCGAGGGCGGCCAGGAGGAAGCGGGCGGGTCGGAGCATGGGCAAACCTGATTTCCGAATGACGTTCTGCGGGCTTGAAATGTACCTGCCGTCCGGGTTTGTCCGACAATGCGGGGGTTTGCCCGCTTGGCAGGGGGCAGCCAGGGTGCCCACGAGGCAGTCCGCACGAGCCACCGGCCCTGCCCTTGAAGGCCACGCGCCCCTCCCGTCTTTCACTTTCCTGCCATCCATCCATGAGTGCATTCAACGAAGAGCGAGTCCTCACCGTCCACCACTGGACCGACCGCCTGTTCTCCTTCACCACCACGCGCGACACCTCGCTGCGGTTCTCCAACGGCCACTTCACGATGATCGGCCTCCGGGTGGACGGCAAACCGCTGCTGCGGGCCTACAGCATCGCCAGCGCCAACTACGAAGAACACCTGGAGTTCCTCTCCATCAAGGTGCCCGACGGCCCGCTCACCTCGCGCCTGCAGAACATCCAGGTGGGCGACAGCATCGTGGTGGGCCGCAAGCCCACCGGCACGCTGCTCATCGACTACCTGCTGCCGGCCAAGCGCCTCTACCTGATCTCCACCGGCACGGGCCTGGCGCCGTTCCTCTCGGTGATCCGCGACCCCGACACCTACGAGAAGTTCGAGGAAGTGGTGCTGGTGCACGGCGTGCGCCAGGTGAACGAGCTGGCCTACCACGACTTCGTCACGCAGGAGCTGCCCCGGCACGAGTTCCTGGGCGAGACGGTCTCCCGGCAGCTCAAGTACTACCCCACGGTCACGCGCGAGCCCTTCCGCAACCAGGGCCGCATCAACGACCTCATCGAAAGCGGCAAGCTGTTCACCGACCTGGGCGTGCCCCCGCTCGACCCGCTGGTGGACCGCGTGATGCTCTGCGGCAGCCCCGAGATGCTGGCCTCGCTCAAGGCCATCCTCGAAAAGCGCGATTTCGAAGAGGGCAACACCACCAAGCCCGGCGACTTCGTGATCGAGCGCGCCTTCGTCGAGAAGTGACGCACCCCCGGCGGTCAGTGGGCCAGGAAGGCTCGCCTGCCCGCCCGGTTGGAACCTTGGAGTCTTTTTGCCTCCATGCCGCCGTATCCATTGAATAGTTTGCTACATATTCAATAGCAAATATCCTGGGGCGCAGCCCCCATGAAAACGGGCGGCCCGCAGGCCGCCCGTCCGGGTGGAAAACGCCGCGGCGCGCCGGCGGCAGGGCTGCCGCACGCGCCGGGTGCCGTCAATAGCCGTTGTCGACCACGCGCACCGACTGCGGCGCCTGGGCGTAGCCGCCGCCATAGCCGCCACCGTAGTTGCCGTTGTCCACGCGGAAGCTGCGGCCTTCCACCCGCACCGCCGTACCTTCGGCCACCGGCTGCGAACGGGTGAAGGTGCGCACCGCGCCATCGTCCATGCGCACGCGGATCTGGTAGGCCGTGGTCGTGCGGGTGCGCTGCTCCACGGTGTGGCCCAGGTAGCCGCCGCCCACGGCGCCCAGCACCGTGGCCGCCGTGCGGCCCGAACCCTTGCCCACCTGGTTGCCCAGCACGCCGCCGAGCACGCCGCCGGCCACCGCGCCGATGCCCGTGGCCGGCGCGGCCTGCTGGACGGCCTGCACGGATTCCACGCGGCCGCAGGTGGCGCACACGGGCGCCGCGGCGCGCTGCATGGCGACCGGCTGGCCCTGCGAGCCCGGGTAGTACGAAGAAGAAGGAGCCCCCTGCGCCGACCCCTGCGATGGGGCGCGCTGGGCGATGTTCTGCGCCGGTGCCGGAGCGCGCGGAGCGGCATTGGCCACCGGGGCCTGCGTGCCCTGCGGCGCGAAAGCCGCGCCGGGAGCGCCGGCCAGCGGCTGGGCGGCATCGGGTGCCGCCGCGGTGGCCGCAGCGTCGGGCGACTGGCCGCGGTGCTGGACCGCCAGCGTGGCCCCGAGGGCGAGCACGCTGACACCCAGCGCGCCGATCGCAGCCCAGAGCCATTTCACCGAGGCACCGCCAGCGGCAGGGCCCGAATCGGAGTTGGAGCGGACAACGAGAGTCATGGTGTTCCCTTTCTATGGGTGTTATGCCCGCAGGGTACACGCAGCCCCGGTTCACATAACGCCCGGTTCTGTAAACACCGTAAAAAGCTGTAGAGCTGCCCGAATCCGTCCGACAGGTGCCCGGGTTTCCAGCCGTCAGCCCGCGGCCGGCACCCTCATCACAGTCGGCGCCATGGGCACCAAAGCGGCGGCGGCCGCACAGATCCGCATCGGCGTTTCCGGCTGGCGCTACGCACCGTGGCGGGGCGTCTTCTATCCGGAGGACCTGGTCCAGGCCCAGGAGCTGGCCTTCGCGTCGCGGCAATTCCCGGTGATCGAACTCAACGGGTCGTTCTATTCGCTGCAGCGGCCCTCCAGCTACGCCGCCTGGGCGGACAGCACGCCCGAAGGCTTCGTCTTCACGGTGAAGGCGCCGCGCTTCATCACCCACATCCTGCGGCTGCGCGAGCCCCGCGCGGCCGTCGCCAACTTCCTGGCTTCGGGGCTGTTCGCGCTGGGGCCGAAGCTGGGCCCCATCCTGTGGCAATTGCCGCCGAGCCTGCCCTTCGATGCGCGGTTGCTGGACGACTTCCTGGCGCTGCTGCCCCACGACACCACGCAGGGCGCGGCGCTGGCCCGGGAGCGCGAGCCGCGCATGCGGGGCCGCGAATGGCTCGCGCCGCCGCCGCAGCCCTGGCGCATCCGCCACGCCCTCGAAGTCCGGCACGGGAGCTTCGCCTGCGCCGAATGCATCGGCTTGCTGCGCCGCCATGGCGTGGCGCTGGTGGTGGCCGACACTGCCGGCCGCTGGCCCGAGCTGGGCGATGTGACGGCCGATTTCGTCTACCTGCGGCTGCACGGCGCGCAGGAGCTGTACGCGAGCGGCTACAGCGCCGCGCAGATCGGCACCTGGGCCGAGCGCATCGGCGCCTGGCACCGCGGCCGTGCGCCGCGCGGCATGGCGCTGGCCGGCCCCGCCGCACAGGCCCCTGCGGCGCCTGCGGGCGGGCGCGACGTGTTCTGCTTCTTCGACAACACCGAGAAACTGCACGCGCCCGAGAACGCCCACCACCTCGCCCGGGCCCTGCGCCTGGACCCGGCGACGCTGCGCCCCGCCGCCCGCTAGCGGGCCGGTGCCGGAGCGGGCGCCGGGGGCACGGCCTGCGCGTGCTCGGCGTCCAGCCGCCGCCCGAGGTGCTCGGCCCGCGCTTCCTGCAGCGCGCGCGCACAGGCGGCGGAAAACAGCAGCACGGCCGAGGAGAAGTAGATCCACATGAGCAGCACCACGAGCGAGCCTGCCGCGCCGTAGGCCGACACCACGGCCGCCGTGGCGAGGTAGAACGCCAGCAACTGCTTGCCCACGGTGAAAAGGATGGCCCCCACCACGGCGCCGAATACCAGACAGCCCATCGGCGGCTTGGGGCCGGTGCCGATGCGCATCAGCCCCACGAACAGCAGCACGGCGATGCCGAAGGCCACCAGTTCGTTGACCAGTTGCAGGAGCGGCCCGGAGGCCACCGGCAGCCTGGTGGTGGCCCAGGTGGCCACGACGTGGATCACGGTCGAGACGACCAGCGAGATGAGCAGCAGGAAGCCGATGGCCAGCACGTAGGCCAGCCCCCGCAGCCGCAGCGACGCCATGCGCCACCACGCCTTGTTCTCGGGTGCGGGCGGGTGGCCGGAGGTCCAGAGCCGCTCCAGCGCGGACTGCAGCTCCACGAACACCCCGGTCGCACCGGAAAGCAGCAGCACGAAACCCGCGATGGAGGCGATCCGCCCTTCGGACGGCTCGCGCGCGCTCGACAGCGCGAGCTTCACCACCTCGGCGCCACGCTCGCCCATCACGGCCTGCACCTGCGCGATGAGGTTGGTCTCCAGGTACGACTTGTCGATCCACCAGCCCATCACGCCGACCAGCAGCAGCAGCAGCGGCGCGAGGCTCAGCATGCCGTAGAACGACATGGCCGCGCTCATGCGCAGGCCATCGGCATCGAGCCAGAGGTTGGCGGCGCGCACCAGCGGCATGACGGGCTGGACCAGGCGCTTGGCGCGGTCCACCCAGGGGGTGAGGAACGAAGAAGGCATCGGCCCATTGCAGCGCAAAGATGAGTCCGCGGGTGTCGGCGCACTTCGCCAGTCGCCTGGTCGCCGCTTCCGCGCGGCGCCCGCGCCGCCACGGACGGGCAGCGGCAGAGTCAGGATTGCGTGGTGCCGTCCGACGAAGCCCCGCGCGGGGCCCGGAGACCATTGCACTCGGATGCCCAAAACAGGCATCATGGGACCGCTCCTCTGGCAAGGCACCGGCTGACGGGCGCCCGCCATTGCCGGAAATAAGAACAGCCTGCCCGAAGCCTGGGAAAAGAGCACGCATGAAGAGGGATTTCCTGCCATCCGCATCGACGAGCCGGTTTCTGGCCGTGCTCGTGCTGACCTTGACGGCGGCCCAGTTGGTGGCCTTCGTTTTCCTGCACTTCTCCAACCGGAGGATCGCCATGGAAAGCGTGGACGCCGCACTGGAGGCCGGCGCACAGACCTTCGACTACACCGCCGCCACGCGCCGCGAATTCCGCCGCGCGACCTCGGAGCTGATCGCCAAGGACTACGGCCTGCAGAACACCGTCTTCAACGAGACCAACCGGGCCACCGTGGAATCGGCGCTGTTCAACCAGCTCGCGCGGTCCGGGGCCGAACTGATCGTGCTGACCGACCTGGACAACAAGGTGATCGCGCGGGCCTCCGTGACCGGTTTCCTGAACGAGCGCGACCAGGCGCTGGACGAGCAGTTGGGGAAGCTGGTGACCGGCATCCAGGAGACCGGGCGCAACATGCGCACCCTGTTGGGCGGCGACGGGCGCCTGGTGCTGCACAGCTGGGTGAAGGTGACGATGCGGGCGCCGGTGCCGGTCGCGCACATCTACCTGGCCTACCGCATCACGCCCGCAGGCGTGGCACAGTTCACGCGCATGACGCAGCTCCAGATGGCTTTCGTGTCGCGCAACGACGAGCACGACTACACCGTCCACGCGAGCACGCTGCCGTCCTCCATTCCCCTGGCCGACATCGAACTCAACGAGAGGACGCGCGAGCCCTTCTCCGCCGCGGACGCCGAGGGCGCGGGCTACCGCGTGAAGGTCATCACGCTGGACGATTCGGCCGGCTACCCGATCTCCGCCATCGTGGCCAAGCCGTTCGCACCGGTGTTCTCGCCGTTCCTCAAGCTGGAAGGCCTGTTCGGGTTCAGCGTGCTCTTCAGTTCGTTCATCTCGATCGTGGCCGTCAAGGTGGTGGCCAGCCGCCTGGTGTCGCCGCTGGAGGACGTGGCGCAGAAGGACCCGCTCACCCGCCTGGCCAACCGCCGCGCTTTCGAGACGCAGCTGCTGCGCGCCGAGCAGGACGAGAAGAAATCGCGCGCGGGTTATGCCGTCATGCTCATGGACCTGGACAAGTTCAAGTTCGTGAACGACGAATACGGGCACGAATCGGGCGACGTGGTGCTCAAGGAGGTGGCTGCGCGCATCCGCAAGATCATCCGGGCGTCCGACACGCTCGCGCGGCTGGGCGGCGACGAATTCGCGATCCTGGTGCGCTCGGACGACGAGCAGACCCTCACCGGGATCGCCTCGGCCATCGTCGACGTCGTGCGGCAGCCCATCGCGCTGCCGCAGCAGGACGTGTCGGTGCAGGTGGGCACCAGCATCGGCATCGCGTTCTCGCCCGCGCACTCGCGGCACGGCGCCGAGGTGATGCACCGCGCGGACCTGGCGATGTACGCGGCCAAGCGGCGCGGCGGCGGCTTCGCCATCGCGGAGCGGGGGACGCCGGGCCACGCGTGACCGGCAGTGCGGGACCGGAGGCCGGAAATGCAGGGGACCGTTGAATTCTGTGGTTTCCATGGGCCCCATGCCGCCGTATCCATTCATTTCTTTGCTATTTTTTCAGTAGCGCATCGGATGTACGGCAGACACAGGAGCGCGGCGGCGCCCTCACCCACCCGCGCAGGGCGTCAGCCGGCCTGGCCCATGGCCGGGTCGGACACCGAATCCCTGCCGGTTTCGATGCGGCCGGCGAACCGCCGCACGAAGGCGGGCGCGGCGCTGCAGCGCGCGGCGAAGTCGTACCAGTTGCCGCTCTCACCCAGCGGCCAGGCCAGTTCGTCCACCGCGCCGGGCCCGACATTGCGGGTCCACGGGCCGTCCGTGCGATAGGCCTGCGGCTCCACGGAAAAGGTCAGGGTGCTGCCGGTGCGGTTGTACAGCTTCACGCGCACCTGCGGCGGATCGCACAGCTCGTAGCAGACCTGGATCTCGGGGCCGCCGCTCGCCGGCTGCTGCGCCAGGTCCCCGGCGAAGCTGCGGTGGTAGCCGTTCGGGCCGAGCACCCAGAGGTCGTACGCGCCGCCGTCGGCGGCCGTGTTCCAGACGCCGCTGAGGCTCTTGCCGGGCTCCACGACGTAGCGGCGCGGAATCGCGTCGAGGTGCTTCCTGTCGTACACGTGGAACACCGCCGCCGCGGCGCCCGCCTTCCCGGTGTGGGAGAACAGCAGCGTGACCGTGCCGGCGCCGGTGCTGGCCTGCGCCGTGGTGTGCAGCTCGTAGGGCAGCGCGCGCGAGGGCCGCACGCCGGGGGCCTGCTGCGGCAGGGCGGCGTCGACGCTGGCCGTGGGCTGGGGCAGCCTGGCGGCCTGGCCTTGCGCGGCCACCCGCGCATCCACCGCCGCCTTGGTCGTGCGCCCCGAAAGCGTGGGCAGGGTTTCCGTGTTGGGGTTCACGAAGTTGAAGCAACTGGTCAGGTCGCCGCAGACCGCGCGGCGGTAGGGGCTGATCTGCGGCTCGGCGACGCCGAAGCGCTTTTCGAGAAACATCAGCGTGGAGGTGTGGTCGAACACCTGGGAATTGACCCAGCCCCCGCGGCTCCAGGGCGACACCACCCACATGGGCACCCGCGGGCCCGGGCCATAGGGCCGGCCGTCCGCCGGCGGCTGGCTCGGCGTGGCGGGTTGGAAGTCGTGGTATTCCACGGCCACGTCGGCGGCGGGCAGCGTGCAGGCCCCGGCCAGGCTGCCGTCCGGATTGCGCGAAGGCGCCGCGGGCGAGGGCAGGTGGTCGAAGAAGCCGTCGTTCTCGTCGAAGTTGATGAGCAGCACGGTCTTGCTCCAGACCTCGGGGTGGGCCGTGAGCGCATCCAGCACCTCCTGCACGTACCAGCCGCCCTGCGCCGGGCTGGACGGGCCGGGGTGCTCGCTGTAGACCGAGGGCGGGATGATCCACGACACCGCCGGCAGCGTGCCCTGGCGGATGTCCTCGCGGAAGGTCTCCAGGAAGCCCTGCGGCATCGTGTTGCCGAAGCCCTTGGCGAGCGGGCTCAGCGCGTCGTCGGTCTTCGCGTCGTAGAACGGCCCGGCCAGATCGACCGGCTGCGTGATGTCGGTCCTGGCCACATAGACCGGCTTGCGGTCGGCAGGCATCTTCTCGATCTCGGCGCGCCAGTGGCGAAAGCCCATCATCTCGTTGCAGCCGAAGTTGTCGATCAGGCTCTGGTAGACCTTCCATTGCACGCCGGCCTTCTGCAGGCGGTCGGCATAGGTGGTCCAGGTCCAGCCGTCGGTGGAGGCGCCGATGTCGTTGCCGCCGTTGAACTGGTTGTTCAGGCCCGCGACGCGGACCCGCGAGCCGTCGATGGGGCTGGTGCCGTTCGGGCCGTTGGTGCCCGTCCAGTAGAAGAGCCGGTTGGCGATGGTGCCCGTGTGCATGCCGCAGTGGTAGTGGTCGCACAGCGTGAAGGCATCGGCCAGCGCGCGCTGGAAAGGCACCTCGGCGGTCTCGTAGTAACCCATCGACAGCGGCAGCTTGGCGTCGGGCCACCGGTTCATGCGCCCGTGGTCCCAGGCGGCCTGCGAATCGACCCAGGTGTGCGGCGTGCTGCCGGCCCGCTGCGCATTGCCCTTGGCCTCGTCCAGGCGGTAGGGCACGTAGGTGACCGGCGGCGAGGCCTTGGTGTAGGTCTGGTAGAAGGCGTTGCGCCCGCCGGGCGTGGGAATGGCAAAGCGGTCGCCGAAGCCGCGCACGCCCTTGAACGTGCCGAAATAGCTGTCGAACGAGCGGTTCTCCATCATCAGCAGGACGACGTGCTGCACGTCCTGGATGGTGCCGGTCGCGTTGTGCGCCTCGATGGCCAGGGCCCGCCGGATGGCCGGCGGGAACGCCGTCAGCGTGGCGGATGCCGCGCCCACGCCGAGCGCGGTCGCGAGGAAATTGCGTTTGGAGGGATCGACGGTCATTTGGAGGAGTCTTTGTTGTCCGAGGGGCAAGGGGGCAGGTGCGCGGCTCAGGGCCTGGGTGCGCAGTGCGTATCCGGGCTGCCGCAGGCGGCGGCGGAGCCCACGGCATTGCCGGAGCCGCCGGAACCGCCGCAGCCGGCCACCAGCAGCGCCAGCGAGAGCGTGCAGGCGCCCAGCAACAGGCGGCCCATTCCGGACAGCAGAGAGTGCTGCGTGTACATGGTCATGGCGTGGGGAAAAGAAAATTGAAGGGACGGAGCCCTTCATTTTTCCGGCCGACCATGGCGCCTTGGTGACGTCGATGTGACGCGGCCGCGTTGCCGCGCGGCCGCTCAGAGATTGGGCGAGAGCAGGCGCCGCAGCGCGCCTTCGTCCATGCCGCGCCGCTGGGCCATGTCGGCGAGCTGGTCCTCGCCGATCTTGCCCACGTTGAAGTACGTGCTTTCGGGGTGGCCGATGTAGAAGCCGCTCACGCTGGCGGCGGGGGTCATGGCCAGGCTTTCGGTCAGGCCCATGCCGATCTCCTGGCACTGCAGCACGCGGAACAGCGCTTCCTTGGCGCTGTGGTCGGGGCAGGCCGGGTAGCCGGGCGCGGGGCGGATGCCCTGGTACTTCTCGGCGATCATCTCGTCGTTGGACAGTTGTTCGCCGGCCGCGTATCCCCACAGGTCGGTGCGCACGCGCTGGTGCAGGCATTCGGCGAACGCCTCGGCCAGGCGGTCCGCCAGGCTCTTGAGCATGATGGCCGAGTAGTCGTCCAGCGCATCCACGAAGGCCTGCTCTTTCTTCTCCACGCCCAGGCCGGCCGTGACGGCGAAGAGGCCCGCATAGTCGGCGATGCCGCTGCCCTTGGGCGCGACGAAGTCGGCAAGGCACCGGCTGGGGCGGGTCACGCCGTCGATCACCTGCTTCTCGGTCTGCTGGCGCAGGCCGTACCAGGTCATGGCGACCTCGGTGCGCGATTCGTCGGTATAGAACTCGATGTCGTCGCCCACGCTGTTGGCGGGGTACAGCGCCATCACGCCGCTGGCGCTGAGCCAGCGGCCTTCGACCAGCTTCTTGAGCATCGCCTGGCCGTCGGCGAACACGCGCGTGGCCTGCTCGCCCACGATCTCATCGGTGAGGATGGCCGGATAGGGGCCGGCCAGGTCCCAGGTCTGGAAGAACGGGCCCCAGTCGATGTAGCGGGCCAGCTCGTTCAGATCGAAGTTCTTGAACACCCGGCGGCCCAGCAGGCGCGGCCGGGGCGGCTGGTAGGCGCTGAAATCGACCGGCGTGCGGTTGGCGCGGGCTTTGGCCAGTGGCCACATGGGCGTCTGCTTCTTGTTGGCGTGCTGCGTGCGCACCTTGTCGTAGTCGGCGTTCAGCTCGTCCACATAGGTCTGCGCGCCGTCGCCCAGCAGGCTCTGCGCCACGCTCACGCTGCGGGACGCATCGGGCACGTAGACGACCGGGCCTTCGTAGTGCGGCGCGATCTTCACGGCGGTGTGCACGCGGCTGGTGGTGGCGCCGCCGATCAGCAGCGGGATCTTCTTGATGCGGAAGTGCTCGTCCTTCTGCATCTCGCCGGCCACGTATTGCATCTCTTCGAGGCTGGGCGTGATGAGGCCCGACAGGCCCACGATGTCCGCGCCCTCGACCTTCGCCCTGGCCAGGATCTCGTGGCACGGGACCATCACGCCCATGTTCACCACTTCGAAGTTGTTGCACTGCAGGACCACGGTGACGATGTTCTTGCCGATGTCGTGCACGTCGCCCTTCACCGTGGCGATGACAATTTTTCCCTTGCTGCGCACATCGCGGCCGGCCAATTCGTCCTGGCGCTTTTCTTCCTCGATGTAGGGGATCAGGTGCGCCACGGCGGACTTCATCACGCGCGCGCTCTTGACCACCTGCGGCAGGAACATCTTGCCCGCGCCGAACAGGTCGCCCACCACGTTCATGCCGTCCATGAGCGGGCCTTCGATCACGTGCAGCGGGCGGCCGCCCTTCGCCAGGATCTCCCGGTAGGCCTCTTCCGTGTCTTCCACGATGAAGTCGGTGATGCCGTGCACCAGCGCGTGCGACAGGCGCTCGCCCACGGTCCTCGGATGCTCGGGCGTGCCACGCCATTCGAGCTTCTTGCTCTCGTCCTTGGCGCCGCTCTTGGCGGTCTCGGCCACTTCCACCAGGCGCTCGCCGGCGTCGGGGCGGCGGTTGAGCACCACGTCTTCCACGCGCTCGCGGAGCTGGGGCTCCAGGTCGTCGTATACGCCCACCATGCCGGCGTTGACGATGCCCATGTCCATGCCCGCCTGGATGGCGTGGTAGAGGAACACGGTATGGATGGCTTCGCGCACCGGGTCGTTGCCGCGGAAGCTGAACGACACGTTCGAGACACCACCTGACACCTTGGCGCCCGGCAGGTTCTGCTTGATCCAGCGCACGGCCTCGATGAAATCGACCGCGTAGTTGTTGTGTTCCTCGATGCCCGTGGCCACCGCGAAGATGTTGGGGTCGAAGATGATGTCTTCGGGCGGAAAGCCCACCTCGTCCACCAGCACGCGGTAGGCGCGCTCGCAGATCTCGATCTTGCGCGCGTAGGTGTCGGCCTGGCCCACCTCGTCGAAGGCCATGACCACGGCAGCGGCGCCGTAGCGCTTGACCAGCCGCGCCTCGTGCTTGAACTTCTCCACGCCCTCTTTCATGCTGATGGAGTTGACGATGCCCTTGCCCTGGATGCAGCGCAGCCCGGCCTCGATGACGTCCCACTTGGAGCTGTCGACCATGATCGGCACGCGCGCGATGTCGGGCTCGGAGGCGATCAGCTGCAGGAACCGCACCATGGCCGCCTTGCTGTCCAGCATGGCCTCGTCCATGTTGATGTCGATGACCTGGGCACCGTTCTCGACCTGCTGGCGGGCCACGGCCAGCGCTTCCTCGAACTGCCCGTTGAGGATCATGCGGGCGAAGGCCTTGGAGCCGGTGACGTTGGTGCGCTCGCCGATGTTGACGAACAGCGTGCCTTCGCCGATGGACACGGGCTCCAGGCCCGAGAGTTTCATGGGAGGCGGGGAAAGGGGGGCGGACATGGGGCTCACCTGCGCGTACGGTGGGGTTACAGGTGAGCGTCGTTCGGGGGCTTCATCGCACCCCCCGAGCCTGACGGCGCGCCCGCGGCCGTCGTGGCCGACGGCGCCGGGCGGACCGCTGCAACGCTCCTCGGAAGGCCGGGCGGATTTTAGAACGGGTTGGGGCGTTCCGAGGGACGGGCTTCAGCGCACCGGCAGGAACTGCAGGAAGCTGCCGCCCATGAAGCCCTGCAGGTAGCTGATGGCGGCGCGCCGGTACTTCTCTGCGGCCATGGCCGCCATCAGGTCGAGGCGGCCGATGATCTTGCCGAACTCGCGCTCGAAGCTCAGGTTGCGCTCGCGCTCGTTGATCTCGTCGGCCAGCAGCAGCGGCCGGCCCGCAGCCGTGCGGCGCTGGGCCAGCACCCACGCGGCGGATTCGACATTGCGGGCGGCGTTGTAGAGGTACTGCGCATCCAGGCTGTCGATCAGAAAAAACTCGGTCTTGCCGCCATGGGCGGTGATGAGCATGTCGGCCGTGGCGTGGATGAAGGCGGCCACGCGGTCGCCCGGGAACTCCGGTGAGAGCGCGAACGCCATGGCCGCGATGTCGCGGCGGCCCTGCAGCGGTGCCCACGGCTGCCGCTGCTCGATGGCCTCGCGCACCTGGGCCAGCGCCTGCTCGCGGCTGGCGGCCGCGCCCCTGCGCCACTCGGCAGGGTTGCGCCGGTAGAGCTTGTCCGCGAGGCGGTAGAGGCTGTCGAGGTTGTCGCGCATGGCCAGTGTGGCCATGCGGTTCACGTCGGACTGCGCCAACTCGCCCGTGTGCGTGGGCGCGGCCTGCACCTCGCCGCGTGCGGTGGGTGCCGGTGCCGCGCACCCCAGCAGCCCGCTGGCGCACGCGCCCATCGCCCAGGCCAGGACCGGGCGCCTGGGCACGGGGAGGTCCGCCGCGGAGAGCAGGTGTGCGCGCATAGAGCGCCGCATTATCCCGGCGTGCGGCGGCGGCCCCGCCGCGCGCAAGGACCGGCGCCGCGCTGCTGCGGAAAACGCCTATGCATTGCTGAAAATCTTCCAAGCGCACGGGCCGCCGGAGCGGCAGCCGGGCCTATGGTGGCGCCTTTGCCGCCCTGCGCCCCTTACCCACCTTCCTGCCATGCCCGACTTCTCCACTGCACCGACAGCCACCCGCCCCGATGTTCCTGCTGCCGATGCGGCCACCGTGCGCGGCTGGCTGCAGGACGGCCAGGAAATCGCCCTGCTGGACGTGCGCGAGGCCGGGCCCTTCGGCGAGGGCCACCCCTTCCTGGCCATCCCCGCGCCCTACAGCCGACTCGAATCCGAGGTGACACGGCTGGTACCGCGCCGCACGGTGCGCACCGTGCTCCTGGACGGCGGCGACGGTGTGGCCGAGCGCGCGGCGCTGCGGCTGGCGGCGCTGGGGTACAGCGACCTGCATGTGCTGCGCGGTGGCGCACCTGCCTGGGCCGCCGGCGGGCGGGCGCTCTTCAAGGGGGTGAACGTGCCCTCCAAGACCTTCGGGGAACTGGTCGAGCACGCTTTCGGCACACCGCACATCGGCCCGGGCGAGCTGCGGCGGCGCCAGCAGGCGGGCGAGCCGCTGGCGTTGCTGGACGGGCGGACGTTCGCGGAGCACGGCCGCATGACCGTGCCAGGCGCCGTGTCGGTGCCCAACGGCGAGCTGGCGCTGCACTGGCGCTCGCTGGTTCCCGACGAACGCACGCCCATCGTGGTCCACTGCGCCGGCCGCACGCGCAGCATCATAGGCGCGCAGATCCTGCGCAGCCTGGGCATTCCCAACCCCGTCGTGGCGCTGGAGAACGGCACCCAGGGATGGGCGCTCGAAGGCCTGGCGCTGGAGCACGGCAGCACGCGCCGCCCCGCGGCACGCGCCCCGGCCAGCGCAGAGGACCGTGCGGCCGCCGAGCGCCTGCGCTCGGGCACGGGGGCGGTACGGCTGGCCGCTGCCGAGGCCCAGGGCTGGATCGACGATGCGGCGCGCACCACCTATGTGCTCGATGTGCGCAGTGCGGAGGAATTCGCCGCCGCCACCCTGCCCGGCGCGATCCATGCGCCGGGCGGACAATTGCTGCAGGCCACGGACCAGACGATCGGCGTGCGCAACGCCCGGGTGCTGCTGCTGGACGACGAGGACGTGCGCGCGCCGGTGATCGCCGCGTGGCTCTGGCGCCTGGGCTACGAGACGGCCACGGTGGAAGGCGGTATCCGTGCGCCGCTGCGGTTGCCTTCTCCGCCGGCCGTGGCGCCCACCCTGCCGCCCGCGCCGCAGCGCATCGCGGCGGAGGCATTGGCCGCCTGGCATGCCGCGCACGGCCCGGCCGTGCTGGACCTGCAACCCTCCCAGGACCACCGGCGCCGCCATGCGGTCGGGGCCCGCTGGTCGATCCGCCCGCGGGTGGCGGACGACGCACTGGCCGCCGGCTGGCCCGCGCGGCCCCTGCTGCTGCTGGCGCCCGATGCCGGGACGGCGGCACTGGCCGCCGGGGAACTGGTGCCGCACGGCGCCGGCACGGTGGCCTGGGCCCGGCTGCAGGACTGGGCGGACGCAGGCCTGTCCGAAGAATCCACGCCCCAACTGCCGGACGATGCGCAGTGCATCGACTATCTGTTCTTCGTGCATGACCGGCACGACGGCAACCTCGACGCGGCACGCCGCTACCTGGAATGGGAGACCGGCCTCATCGCCCAGTGCGCACCCGAGGAACTGGCGGGCTTCCGCCTGCCCCCGGCCAGCTCCCAGACGGCGCAGTGAGGCGGGCGCCGGCCAATCGGCGCATATCGATCCTCGGAAAGTTTTGTTGCCGGTGTGCGCGCCGCGCCGGAAGATGACCTCGGCCCGGGAAAGCCCGTCCCGCGCCGGCACTGCGGCTCTGCGCCGCTGCACCCCTCTTCCTTCCGACCCCTTTCCCGCCATGCGCCAAGCCTTCCGCTCCTTGCCCTTCCTGCTTCGTCTCGCTGCCGGCGCCGCTGCCGCCGTGCTGCTCCAGCCCGCCCACGCCGACGCCACGCTCGACAAGGTGAAGCAGCGCGGCAAGATCACCATCGGCGTGCTGGTCAATGGCGGACCCTTCGGCTCCATCGACCCCGCCAACCAGCAACTCGTGGGGTGGAACCCCGACCTCGCCCGCGCCCTCGCGAAAGGCCTGGGGGTGGAAGCGGATCTGGTGCAGGTGCAGACGGCCACGCGCGTGCAGTTCCTGCAAGGCGGCAAGGTGGACCTGCTGATCGCGTCCATGGAACTCAATCCCGAGCGTGCCGAGATCCTGGGCTATGCGCCCACACCCTTCTACCGGGTCGGCGGCACCGCCGCCGTGCGCAAGGACAGCGGCATCGCGAAGTGGGAAGACCTGCGCGGCAAGCCGGTGTGCGTGTCGCAGGGCAGCAGCTATGCCAAGCCGCTGGCGGCCGATTACGGCGCCGAAGTGCGTGGCTACAAGACGGCGTCCGAATCGCTGCTGGCATTGAAGGGCGGCAACTGCGTGGCGGCCGTGCACGACAGCACACTGATCCACCCGCTGCTGCAGGGCAACCCCGAATGGTCGCAGTACGCGGCCCCCATCGGCAGCACCATCCTGCCGGCGCTGTCGGTGGTATGGACGCGCAAGGGCGAGGCCGACACCATCGCCGCCGTGGACAAGGTGGTGCAGGAATGGCACCGCACGGGCTGGCTGATCGCCACGGAAAAACGCATCGGCATCGAGCCCGCCAATCCGCTGCTGCCGGAACTGCAGGCCAAGTACCGGGCCGCAGCGAACTGAACCACACACCGGGGCGGCCGCGCCGCCTGCAGCCGCCTCCTTCCTCCATCCCCTCCGCCGCGCCCCCATGCCTTCTCGCCCTGCCCGCTCCCTCGCGCTCGTTCTCGCGGCCCTTGGCCTCGCCGCCACCGTCCCTTCGGCACGCGCCGATGCCACGCTCGACAAGATCAAGGAGCGCGGCAAGCTCTCCGTCGGCATCGACGGCGCGAGCCCGCCGTTCGGTGTGCTGGACACCGCCACCGGCAAGGTGGGCGGATACCAGACCGATCTGGCCGCCGACCTGGCGCGCCGGCTGGGCGTACCGCTGGAAACCGTGACCGTCACCGCCGCCACCCGCGTGCAGTTCCTGCAGACCGGCAAGGTGGACCTGCTGATCGCCAACATCCAGTGGACGCAGGAGCGCAGCGAGATCCTCTCGTTCGCACCCACTCCCTACGATCTGATCGGCGGCGGTGCGCTGGTGGCCAAGGCGAGCGGCATCCGCAGTTGGGAAGACCTGCGCGGCAAGGTGGCGTGCGTCTCGCAAGGCAGCAATTTCGCCAGGCCGCTGGCCGAAAAATACGGTGCCGTGGTGAAGGGCCTTCGCGGCATTCCGGAATCGCTGCTGGCGCTCAAGGGCGGCACCTGCGCGGCGTCCGTGCACATCCAGCCCGCGCTCTACGAAAAGCTCCATGGCCCACACGCCGCGGAATGGAAGGACTTCACGCTGGCAACCGAGGACCAGCTCATCCCCTCGCCCACGGTGGTGTGGACGCGCCGCGGCGAGAACGACACGGTGGCCTTCGTCGACCAGGCCATTCAGGACTGGCACCGTTCGGGCCTTCTGCTGGGCGCCGCGCGCAAATACGGCGTGCCGGACACCTGGATCGCGCAGCGCCATGAACGCGCGCTGCAGGGCCGGTTCGACAAGGCGCCCCACGACTTCGCGGTCTACGCCGAGGCGCAGGCCGCCGCGAAGAAACCATGACCGGGCGCCCGCTCCAACGGCTGGCGTTCGCGGCGCTGGCCCTGCTCGCCACCGCGGCGGCCTCCCAGGCCCATGCCGACGCCACGATCGACAAGGTCCGGGAGCGCGGCCGCCTCATCGTGGGCGTGGTCCTCTCCGGCCCGCCGTTCGGCACCATCGATCCCGCCACGCGCCGGCACGTGGGCTACAACGTGGACTTGGCAGAGGGCGTGGCCAAAGGCCTGGGCGTGGCGGTGGAGACGGTGCAGGTGCAGCCGTCCAACCGCGTGCAGTTCCTGCAGCAGGGCAAGGTGGACATCCTGATCGCCAACATGCAGTGGACGCAGGAGCGCAGCGAAATCCTCTCGTTCGTGCCCACCCCGTTCGAGGAAGTGGGCGGCGCCGCTATCGCCCGCAAGGGCAGCGGCATCGCGCGCTGGGAAGACCTGCGCGGCAAGCCCGTGTGCGTCTCGCAGGGCAGCAACTTCACCAAGCCGCTGGCCGAGCAGTACGGCGCCCAGGTCAAGGCGTTCCGGGGCCAGCCCGAATCGCTGCTGGCGCTGCAGGGCGGCCAGTGCGCAGCCGCCGTGCACGTGAGCCCCACGCTGCGCGAACTGGTGGCCGGCAATGCCGACTGGAAGGATTACGCGATCGCCTCGCCTGCCGACCTGATCCCGTCGCCCTCGGTCATCTGGCTGCGCAAGGGAGAGGCCGACACCCAGGCCGCCATCGACCGCATCGTGCAGGACTGGCACCGCTCCGGCTGGCTCATCGATCTGGAAAAGCGCCACGGAATGACCCCCACCCCCCTGCTGCACCAACTGCACGAGAAATTCAGCAAGGCGCGCACCTGACGGCGCCGCCGCCCCTGCACCCATGACCCTTGAAGCCCGTTTCACCGCCGACAGCCTGCGTGCGCAGACCCGGTCCCTCCTGCATGCCTGGGGCATGCCGGAAGAGGCGGCCCGTACCACGGCCGCGCTCATGGTGGACACCGACCTGTGGGGTGTGGAGTCGCACGGCGTCTCCATGCTGCCGCAGTACGACGCGCTGCGTGCCGCCGGGCGCCTGCGCCTGGACGCCCTGCCACGCGTGCTGCGCGACGGCCCGGCCACTGCGCTGCTGGACGGCGGCGGCAGCCTGGGCCACGCGGTCTCCGCACAGGCCATGCAGCTCGCGGTGGACAAGGCCCGCGTGAGCGGGATCGCGCTGGTGGGCGTGCGCAACTCCCACCACTTCGGTGCCGCCGGCATCTACGCGCGCATCGCGCAGCGCCAGGGGCTGCTCGGCTTCGTGACCAGTTCGGCCCAAGGCATCCTGCTGGTGCCCACCCGTGCCGCCGAGCCGGTGCTGGGCACCAATCCGATCGCTTTTGCTGCGCCGGTGCCTGCCGGTTCGCGCAACCCGCCCTTCGTGCTCGACATGGCCACCACCACGGCGGCGGCCAACCGGGTGAAGGTGAAAGCCCTGCGCGGAGAGGCCGTCCCCTCCGGCTGGGTGGTGGACGGCCGCGGCCGGGCCGTGACCGCGCCCGAGGCCGCACGTGCCCAGGTGTTCGACGCACCCGACGGTGGACTCACGCCGCTGGGCGGCAGCACGGACGGCGGCAGCCACAAGGGCTACGGCCTTTCGCTGCTGGCCCAGGTGCTGGGCGGCACGCTGCATGGCGGCGCCTTCGCGCCGCTGCACCGCCGCAGTGCGGGCCCGCAGGACCCGGCCAACGTGGGCCACAGCTTCATCGCCATCGATCCGGGCTTCTTCGGAGAGCCCGGCGCCTTCGAGCAGGACCTGGACGCCATCCTCGACGTGCTGCACGCCGCCCGCCCGGCGGACCCGGCGCGGCCCGTCCTCGTGCCCGGAGATCCGGAGGCTGCTCAACGCGAGGATCGCCTGAGGCACGGCATTCCCCTGCCCCAGCCGCTGGTACGGCATCTCCGCGCGCTCGCCGCTGCCGCCGGCGTGGCCGATGTCCTGCAGGCAGCGGCGCCGCAAGGAGTGCCCGCATGACGCACAGCCTCATCGATGAACTGCGGGACGCGCTGGGCGCGGCCCACGTGCTCACCGGCACGGATGCCGCGGGCTATCTCACCGACCAGCACGGACGGCTGACCGGCCGGGCGCTGGCCGTCGTGCGCCCCGCCGATACGGCCGAGGTGGCGCGTGCGGTGCGGCTCTGCCGCGCGCACCGCACGCCCGTGGTGCCGCAGGGTGGCAACACCGGGCTGATGGGCGGTGCCACGCCCGATGCGAGCGGAAGCGCCGTGGTGCTGTCGCTCGGCCGGCTCAACCGGGTGCGCGCCATCGATACCGACAACGACACGCTGACCGTGGAAGCCGGCGCCGTGCTGGCCCGGGTGCAGCAGGCCGCGCAGGACGCCGGCCGCCTGTTTCCCCTCAGTCTGGGTTCGGAAGGCAGCTGCACGATCGGCGGCAACCTGTCCACCAACGCCGGCGGCACGCAGGTGCTGCGTTACGGCAACGCACGCGAACTGGTGCTGGGACTGGAGGTGGTCACGGCCGAGGGGCAGGTCTGGGACGGCCTCAAGGGCCTGCGCAAGGACAACACGGGATATGCGCTGCGCGACCTCTACATCGGCAGCGAGGGCACGCTGGGCATCATCACCGCGGCCACGCTGCGCCTGTACCCGCCGCCGCGGGCGCAGCACACGGCGCTGCTGGCATTCGGCTGCATCCGCGATGCGGTGGCCTTCCTGTCCATTGCGCGCGAAGGCTTCGGCCCCGCGCTCACGGCGTTCGAGCTGCTGTCCGACGCCGCCGTGGGGCTGATCGAGCGGCACGTGCCGGAACATCCTCTGCCCCTGCCGGCCGGGGCGCCGTGGTTCGCACTCGTGGAGCTGTCGGATGCCGAGGGCGAGGACCACGCCCGCGCGCGCTTCGAGGACGTCCTGGGCCAGGCCTTCGAGGACGGCCTCATCGCAGACGCCGCCATCGCCGAGAGCCTGCCGCAGAGCCAGGCCCTCTGGCGCCTGCGTGACGAGGCGCTGGGCACGGCGCAAAAGCGCGAGGGGCGCAACATCAAGCACGACGTGTCGGTGCCGATCTCGCGCATCCCCGATTTCCTGCACGCGACGGCGGCGGCACTGCAGGTCCGCTTTCCTGGCGTCCGGCCCATCGTGTTCGGACACCTGGGCGACGGCAACCTGCATTACAACGTGGCGCATGCCGAAGGCGACACGCCTGCCGACGTGCTGGCCGTCGAGGATGGCATCCACGCCGTGGTGCACGACAGCGCCCACGCCCACGGCGGCTCCATCAGCGCCGAGCACGGCATCGGCCAGACCAAGCGCGACCTCCTGCCGCTCTACAAGAGCCCGGTGGAGCTGGACCTGATGCGCCGGCTCAAACAGGCGCTGGACCCGCTGGGCCTGCTCAACCCCGGCAAGGTGCTGGGGTTCGCTCCGCTGCGCCTGCACGAAGACCAGGACGCCACCCCCGCAACGGCCCCTTGACCCCTGCCCCGACGAACCGATGACCACCCCCCGCCCCTTCCCACTGTCCCGGCGCGTGCAACGCGTGCGCCTCTCGCCCAACGCCGCCGCCAGTGCCCGCGCCGGCGCCCTCGCGGCCCAGGGCCGCGACGTGATCTCGCTCACCACCGGCGAGCCGGATTTCGACACGCCCGAATTCATCAAGCAGGCGGCCGTGCAGGCCCTGCAGCGCGGGGAGACGAAGTACACCCCCACGCAGGGCACTGCGGCGCTGCGCCGCGCCATCGCCAGCAAATACGAGCGGGAGAACGCCCTCGCTTACGGGCCGGACCATGTCATCGTGAGCAACGGCGGCAAGCAGGTGATCTACAGCGCATTCGCGGCCACGCTGGACGCGGGCGACGAAGTCATCATTCCCGCACCGTACTGGCCGTCGTTCCCGGACATGGTGCAGGTGAACGACGGAACGCCCGTCATCGTGTCCTGCGGTATCGCGGCAGGCTTCAAGCTCACGGCCGCCGCGCTGGAGTCGGCCATCACGCCGCGCACGCGCTGGCTGGTGCTCAACACCCCGGGCAACCCCTCGGGGGCCGTCTATGCGCGCAACGAACTGCAGGCCCTGGCAGAGGTGCTGCGCCGCCATCCGCACGTGCATGTGCTCGTGGACGAGCTGTACGAGCACATCTGGTTCACCCCGGAGGCCCCCGTGCACTGGCTGCACGTGGCGCCCGACCTGGCCGACCGCACGCTGCTGGTGAACGGAGCCTCCAAGACCTACGCCATGACCGGCTGGCGCATCGGCTGGGGCGCAGGGCCCGCGGCGCTGGTGCAGGCCATGGTGGTGGTCCAGTCGCAGGTGTCCTCCGGGCCGAACGCCGCGGCCCAGGCCGCCGTGGCGGCTGCGCTGGCATCGCCCGACCAGGGCTTCGTGGCCGACGCACGGGCCGCCTATGCGCGCCGTGCGCGCTTGGTGGAGCAGGCGCTCGGCACCGTGCCCGGCCTGTCGCTGCGACCTCTGGAGGGTTCGTTCTTCGCCTTCGTGCACTGCGGCGCGCTCATTGGCCGGGTGCGGCCCGACGGGCGTGCCATCGGCTCCGATGCCGACCTGGTCGAATGGCTGCTGGAATCCGAGGGCGTGGCGGCCGTGGACGGCGGCGCCTATGGGCTCTCACCCTACTTCCGCCTCTCCACGGCCGCGGCCGACGACCGGCTGCAGGAGGCCACGCAGCGCATCGCCCGCGCCGTGGCCGCGCTGCGGCAGGCCGGCGCGCATGTGCCGCGCGAGGAGATCGCCGCGTGAACGACGCATGGCTCGTCCATGGCGTGGAAGCCCTGAAGGGCCTGGGGCTGAACTATGCGTTCGTGCTCGACGCGGGCGAGCGCAACGCCTTCGTCCGGGGCCTGGGCGTGACCCTGCTGCTGTGCCTGTGGACCATTCCGTGCAGCCTGGCTGCAGGCGTGCTGCTCGCCGGCATGATGGCCTCGGGGCGTGCCTGGCTGGCCCGCCCCGCCCGCGCCTTCGTCGAAGTGACGCGCAACACGCCCACACTGGTGCAGCTGTACTGCGCATTCCTCGTGCTCAACATGCTGATCACGCAGCAACTGCGCGACTGGGGCGCCGGGCAGAACCCGTTCACGCCCTTCGTGTGGGTGGTCATCGTGGTCTCGCTGCACAAGGGCGTGTTCCACGCCGAGGCGCTGCGTGCCGGCATCGAGGCCGTGCCCGGCACCACGCTGGAGGCCGCCCGATCGCTGGGGTTCTCGCGCCGCCAATTGCTCGTGCGCGTGGAGCTGCCGCTGGCTGCACGCTTCGCCCTGCCTTCGCTCGTGAACAACCTGGTGGACCTGGTCAAGATGACCGCCGTGGCCTCGGCCATCGCCGTGGGCGATGTGACGTATGAGGCCATCATGATCTGGACGCAGCGCGACAACGTGCTGGAGTTGCTGCTCCTGATCCTCGCCTGGTTCGGCCTGCTCACCTGGCTGGTGAGCGTGGCGGGACGCTGGCTCGAACAACGCCTGAGGATGCCCGGCTATGGCCAATGACGCGACGCTGCCCCTGCCCGCGGATTCCCCGCGCGCGGCCTCCGTCCGGCGGCCCTGGCCCGGCGTGCTGCGCAGCCCCTGGCTGCTGTCCGCCCTGGCCGGCCTGGCCCTGGTCCTCGGCTGGCAGGCCACCGGCACCACGCCCGCAGCCTTCAAGCACCTTTGGCAATGGCTCCCCACGCTGTTGCGCGGCATGTGGGTGAACATCGAGATCAGCCTGCTGGCCGTGGCGCTGGGCACTGTGGTGGGGCTGGTGGTGGGTGCGCTCTCGCTCTCGCCGGTCGCGGCCGTGCGCGTGGGAATGCGCTGGTACGTGCAGATCTTCCGCAATGCGCCCATCCTGGTGCTCATCTACTTCACCACCTACGTGTTCCCCTTCGAGGTGCGGCTGGCGTCCTGGACCTTCCCCTTCCCCGACTGGGTGAAAGTCGTGCTGGGCCTGGCCCTGCCCACCAGCGCCAACGTGGCCGAGATCTTCCGCGGGGCCATCCAGTCGATTCCCAGCACGCAATGGGAAGCAGCGCAATCGCTCGCCTTCCGACGCGCACAGATCTTCCGCCTGATCGTGCTGCCGCAGTGCCTGCGGCGCATGCTGCCGCCGTGGATGAACCTCTATGCCAGCATCACCATGAGCACCTCCCTGGCGTCGCTGGTGGGCGTGCACGATGTGGTGGACACGGCCCAGATCGCCAGCAACACGGTGGCACGCACGGATTTCACGATCCTGGTCTATTTCACGCTGCTGGCGCTGTTCTTCGCTTACTGCTATCCGATTGCCCGCGCCACGCGCGCGCTGGAAAAACGCCATGAACGCCACTGACGCCTTTATTTCTTCCCTGCAGGCCCCGGTGGCGGCCTCCGCCCCCCCGCTGGTCCACCTGAAGGACGTGCACCTTGCCTTCGGCGACAACGCGGTGCTCAAGGGCATCGACGTCGAGGTGCACCGCGGCAAGGCCGTGTCCATCATCGGCCCGTCGGGCTCGGGCAAATCGACCATCCTGCGCTGCATCACCGGCCTGCTCAGGCCGCAGCGCGGCGAGACCGTGGTGGGCGGAACGCGCGTGGATACCCTGCGGACCGAGGCAGAGCTGATCGCACTGCGCAAGCGCGTGGGCTTCGTCTTCCAGCAATACAACCTGTTCCCCCACCTCACCGTGCTGGAGAACCTCGTCATCGCGCCCACGCGGGTTGCCGGCCGCGGCCGTGCCGAGGCGGTCCGGACGGCCCGGGCGCTGCTCGAGAAAGTGCGCCTCGGCCACAAGGAGGGCGCATACCCCGGCGAGCTGTCGGGCGGCCAGCAGCAGCGCGTGGCCATTGCGCGCGCCCTGGCCATGCAGCCCGAGCTGATCCTCTTCGACGAAGTGACCTCGGCCCTGGACCCCGAGACCGTGGGCGAGGTGCTCACGGTGATCCGCGATCTGGTGGAGGGCGGCATGACCTGCGTGCTCGTCACGCACGAGATGCGTTTCGCCGAGGAGGTCAGCGACCAGGTGTATTTCACCGAGGCGGGCCGCATCGTCGAACATGGCCCCGCGGCCCAGATCTTCGGCAACCCGCGCAGCGAGCGCACGCGCGAATTCCTTCAGCGCGCGCTCGGCGAAGGCGCCCGCGCCCGGCCCGTCGCCGCCAGTGCTCCCCTGCCTTTCAACCAACTGCGGTTCGCCCTCTGATCCGCAGGCACACCACCACGAGGCCCACGCCATGAGCACCACCCCCTCCTCCCCGATCGCGGCGCAGCGCCGCCAGGCCGTCGACGCCACGCTGGCGGAAGTCCGACGCCTCATCGAGCCCGGCACGCCCGACCGCGCCACCCTGGCGGCCATCACCGCACGGCTGGAAGCGCTGGCCGGAAACAAGGCATTGTTCAGCCGCGCCGACTTTCCCCCGCCCGCTGAAACCGAGGGCGTGGGCGCCTCCACGCGCTACCGCCTCAATCCCGAAGGCGGCGACGGCGGACTGGCGCTGTACCTGAACTCCATCAACCCGGGCAAGACCACCGCACCGCACAACCACACCACCTGGGCCGTGATCGTGGCAGTGGAAGGCCAGGAGGTGAACCGCCTGTACGAACGCACGGACGACCGCAGCGACCCGGCGCGTGCGCAGATCCACGTGGCCAGCGAATTCACCGTGCAGCCGGGCGCCCCCATCGCCTTCCTGCCGGACGACATCCACAGCATCCACGTGGTGGGCACCGAACCCACCCTGCACTTCCACCTGTATGGCCAGCCGCTGGAGACGCTCACGGCCCGCGTGGCCTTCGACCCGGAAACCGGCGAGGTGAAGAACTACAACGCGGCCTACTTCCGCCCCAGCGAGGCCGTGGCATGAGCACCCCGCACCCGGCCTCTCCCCTGGGCGCCGCCACGCGGCTTCTGCATGCCGGCGCACCCGCGCTGCGTGGCGGCTCCGGCCCCGTGAACGTTCCCGTGGTGCGCACCAGCACCGTGCGCTTCGAGAACACCGCGGCCTACGCCGACCACCACCACCGGCGCACCGCCGGCGAGCGCGTGGCCTCCTACGGCCGCCATGGCCTCGACACCCACCGCGCGCTGGAGGATGCCGTCACCGCGCTCGAAGGCGGGCACCGCGCCTTCCTGGCGCCGTCGGGCCTGTCCGCCATCACGCTGGTGCTGGTGGCACTGCTCTCGCCCGGCGACCACGCCCTGGTGGCCGACAGCGTGTACTCGCCCGTGCGCCGCGTCGATGCCACGCTGCTGCAGCGCCTGGGCATCACGCTCGAATACTTCTCGCCTTCGCAGGACGACCTGGCCGCGAAGATCCGGCCGAACACCCGGCTGGTGTACCTGGAGTCTCCCAGCTCGCTGCTCTACGAGGTGCTGGACCTTCCCGCGCTGGCCGCCACGGCGCGCGAGCGCGGCATTCCCGTGGCCGCCGACAACACCTGGAGCGGCGGCTGGTTCTACCAGCCCCTCGCGCTGGGCGCCAACCTGTCGATCCAGGCGGCCACCAAGTACATCGCCGGGCACTCCGACGTGATGCAGGGCATCGTCGTCACCGACTCGGCCGCGCTGTCGGAGAAGATCGGCACCGCCTACGAAGCCCTGGGCCTGACCATCGGCGCGGACGACGCCTACCTGGCCCTGCGCGGCGTGCGCACGCTGCCCGTGCGCCTCGCGCAGCACCAGCGCCACGCCACGCAGGTGGCCGAGTGGCTGCAGGGCCAGCCCCAGGTCGGCCGCGTGTTCTATCCGGCGCTGCCTTCCGACCCGGGCCATGCGGTCTGGAAGCGCGATTTCAGCGGGGCGAGCGGGCTCGTGTCGTTCGCGTTCGAAGACGGCGCGGATGCGCGCACCGCCAACGCCTTCATCGACGCGCTGCGCTTCTTCGGCATCGGTGCGTCGTGGGGCGGCTACGAAAGCCTGGCGCTGGTCGCCTCGCCCGAGCGGCTGCGCGAACACAGCGCATGGCGGGGCACACAGCCCGTGGTGCGCCTGCACGTCGGGTTGGAGGATCCGCAGGACCTGATCTCCGATTTGGACCAGGCCTTTGCCCGCGTGGCGTCGCGCCGGCGGCTGGCGGCTGCGGCTTAACTGAAGGCGGGCAAGCAGGAGGCGGCGGCCGCCGCCTCCGCCTCAGGCCTGACCCCGGGGGGGCAGCTCGGCCGAGGCCAGGAACCCGCGCACGCCGCGCAGGTAGGCACTGCGGTGCTGCTCGCCGCGCCAGTCTTCGATGATCTGCGCGCGCGGTGCCAGCGCGGCCAGTTCGCGCGAGACTTCCAACGGATGGTGGATATCGTTGCCCGCCAGGACCAGCAGTGGCGCAGAGATGCCGCGCACGAAATCGCGCGACACGCTGAAGACGAAATCTTCGTTGCCGAAGAGGTTGTGTTCGAGCGCATGCAGGTGTGCGGCCGGCACCCCGGCCAGGCGCCCGCCCGCACTGTCCACCCAGGCCTGGAAATTCTCGCGCCGCAACGGCGCGTTGCGCGGCGTCCAGCCGATGGGCTGCTGCAGCACGGCGGAAGCCACGCGGTGCGGAGCCCGCTCCACCAGGCGCAACGCGAACGACGCGCCGATGCAGGCACCGAGCACATGGAACCGATCGATGCCCAGCGCGTCGAGCACGCCCAAATGGTCGGCAGCGAACGTGTCCCAGCCATCGTGCGGCCCCACGGGAGCGACCGACAGCCCGGCGTTGCGCTGGTCCACGGCGATCACCCGCCGATCACGCGCCAGCTCCACGGTGGGATCGGGCCAATCGCGCGCGCGCCCATCGTGCGTGTGCCGCCACAGCCCGATGCGCGACCGCAGCCCCCCGGGCGCCAGCAGCAGCACGGGCAGGCCCGTATTTGCCGATGCCGCCGGGCCATAGTCTTCCCAGTGGATCTGCGCGCCCAATGCAAGTGTCGGCATGTCGGCTACTCCACGCGGGCGCCGATGCTTTTGAGCAAGGGCGGGAAGGAGGCCACGTCGCGGTCCAGCTGCTGCGCGAACGCCTGCGACGAACTGCCCACGGGCTCGAAGCCCTGCCGCACCAGCTGCATCCGGAAATCCGGGTCGGCCAGGGCTGCGGTCACGGCCTGGTGTACGCGTTCCACCACGGCCGCGGGTGTCCCTGCCGGGGCCAGCAGGCCGAACCAGCCATTGTCGAGTTCGATCGTGATGCCCGCTTCGGCGAGCGTGGGTACCTCGGGCGCGAGGCTGGTGCGCCGTTCCTGCACCACGGCCAGCGCGCGCAGCCGACCGGCCTGGAGATGGGCCTGCGCAGCCGGGAGCGCCACGATGGCCGCGTCCGTCTCGCCGCCCAGCAGCCCGACCAGCGCCGGGCCGGCACCTTTGTAGGGAATGTGGCGCCAGTCGCCGCCCTGGGCACGTTGCAGCTTCACAAGCGCCAGATGGTTGCCGTTGCCGAAGCCGGGGGTGCCCACGCTGATGCCGGTGCTCCGCGCACGGGTCGCCAGGGCCGCCATTTCCCGCGCGGGCGCATCGCTGCGGACCACGATCACCGTGGGCGAACTGGCAACGATGCTCACGGGCGCGAAGCTGCGCACCGGGTCGTAGCGGACACGGCCCTCGAACAGCGTGACATTGGCCACCAGCGCATTGCTGGTCAGCAGCAGCGTCTGGCCGTCGGGCTTTTCTCCGGCCACCAGCTCATGCGCCAGATTGCCGCCCGCGCCCGCGCGGTTTTCCACCACGACGCTCGCGCCCAACCGCTGGCCCAGCCCGTTCGCCAGCCCGCGCCCCAGCACGTCCATGGCGCCGCCAGGCGCCAGCGGCAGGACGAGACGCAGGGTGCGGGCGTCGCCCACCGCAGCACGGGCGGGGACCCCGGTGCCGAGCGCGGCCCATGCGGCGGCCCACTGAAGCAGTGCACGCCGCGAGGGTATGTTCGGTGCCGTCATCTGCGCCGCCCCTCCCGCTCAGACGGCTGCCGGCAGCAACCGGATGCTCGAAGAGCCCTCGCGCTCCAGTTGCGCCACCAGCCCGAGTTCCCAGTCCAGGTACTGCTGGAACCCGGCATTGCGCAGCCGCAGGTCGCTGTGTGCGTAAGGGCTGTACCAGTGGTCGTCGTCCCCGGTCAGCACGTCCTCGGCGCCCTGGGCCACCGGCAGGCCGCTCGCGGCCCAGGCGCCGGTGCCGCCGGCAATGGCCCGTACGTCGCGCCCGGTGCGTGCCGCCAGTTCGGCCGCCACGCTGTGTGCCAGCACGCCGTCGGCCGAAGTGAGCAGCACGGTGCGCTCGGCCGGCAGGTCCGCCACGAAGGCAGCCAGGCGGTCGGGCACGGCGAAGCGCGCACCGTCGATGTGCTGGCGCTCGAACGCGGCACGGCGGTCCACGTCGAAGGCCACAGCGCCGCCGGCCTGCAAAAGGTCCCGGGCTTGGTGCGGCGACACCGTCGGGGCCGGCACGTGCGATGCCAGCACGCGCAACGGCTCCGGGCCCGCAACCAGCGTCGGCAGCGCGGGCGGCGTGAACACGTAGACCTCGTAGCCTCCGAGCTGGGCGAGCCAGGCGCCGGTGGTGAGCGCACGCACGCCATCCCAGTCGGCCAGCACGATGCGGGCGCCGCGCGTGCCGGCGTATTCGTCGGTGGCCTGCACGAGCTGCCCCCCGGGGGCCCAGCGCCAGCCCTCCAGGTGGCCGGCCAGGTATTCGCCCTGCGTGCGCACGTCGAACCGGTAGAGCGTGCGCTCCTGCGCTTCGGCTTCGAAGCGGGCCAGCGCGGCCGCGTCGATGCGCTGCACACCGGCCCGGCGCGCCACGTCGGCCGCGCGTTCGCGTGCCGTGGCGAGCGTGCCGGGCGAAGGCTCGGGCAGCGGCGTGGCGCGGCCATGCGCCAGCGTGCGCCCGGTCAGGAGCCAGTCCATGGTGCCGTTGCGCAGCGAGGCCACGCGGTTGGGAATGCTGGCATCGATGAGCGTCTGCGCGCCGACGATGCTGCGCGTGCGGCCTGCGCAGTTGACCACCACGAAGGTGTCCGGGTCGGGGGCGATCTCGCCGATGCGGTAGACCAGCTCCGCCCCCGGCAGGCTGTGCGCGAACGGCAGGCTGAAAGCTGCGAACTCCTCGGGCGTGCGGCTGTCGACCACCACGATGTTGTCGCCGCGCCCGACCCGCTCGTGCAGTTCCTGCGAGGTGATCCAGGGCGTGTGCTTCTCGTGCTCGATGACCTCGCCGAACGCCTTGCTCGGCACGTTGGTGCCGCTGAAGATCTCATAGCCCGCACCGGCCCAGCCGTCGGTGCCGCCCGCCAGTACCGACACGTTGCGCCAGCCCAGGCGCACCAGCTTGGCGGCGGCCTCGTGCGCGATCGTTTCGTCGCCGTCCACCAGCACGGTGCGCGTGCCGCGCCGGGGCACGAGGCGGTCGATGAGCAGCTCCAGACGCCATGCCGGTGCGGATGCCGCGAACAGAATGTGGCGGTGTGCGAACACACCGGTCTCGCGCACGTCGAGCACGGCGATCTCTTCGCCGTCGGCCAGCGCGGCCTTGAGCGCCTGCGGGGTGATGACCGGATGGTGGATGGATTTCGGCGGTGCGAAGGTGCGGTAGGTGCCGCCCGCGAGGCCCTCGAACACCACGCGCCCGGGCATGCGCTCCAGGCCGCGGCCGTAGAAGTGCAGATGCAGGCCCGGCTCGTCGCCCACCAGCTCGATGGTGTGCACGTCGGTGGGGGACAGCTGCACCG
The DNA here is from genome assembly GCF_900112675.1 of Paracidovorax konjaci. Taxonomy (GTDB): domain Bacteria; phylum Pseudomonadota; class Gammaproteobacteria; order Burkholderiales; family Burkholderiaceae_C; genus Paracidovorax; species Paracidovorax konjaci. The sequence goes on from NZ_FOMQ01000005.1 coordinate 167,088, forward strand.
ACACACCCGGGACCACGTCCACCGTGCGCTCGGCGGAGAGCGCGTCGCGCAGCGGGTCGGCCGTCGTGTCGCGCCGGTAGAAGACGTTGCGCTCGTTGCCGCGGATGCCCGCGATCAGCGCCCAGGTGGTGTGGTCGTGGGGTGGCTGGGCCTTGCCGGGCAGGCCGGCCGAAACGTAGAGCGCATACCGGCCGCCCGGCTCTTCGCTCAGGCGGTACACCTGCGCAGGATGGTCTGCCGAGACGGGGAAATGCTCCGGCGGGAACAGCTCGCGCTGCAGCCCCAGCGCCTCCAGGGCCTGCGCCACGCCGCGCAGCTGCTCGGGTGTGGCGCCTTCCGGATCGGGCACGAGGCGGCGGGCGGTGGCAAGGAACGCGGCGACGGCCGAGGCGCGGCGGCTGGCGAGATCGCTGCCCGAGAAATCGAGGGAGACGTGGGTCTGGGTCATGGCGGTGCGGTGCCGGATAGGAAGAGGGGAGGAAGCAGCCCACGGTACGGGCCAGGAGGCCCTGCGGCAACGACCGAATCCGTCTATGGATATGCGCCGGCCTCGCGCTGCGGCGGGCATGCGGTGCATGCGCGCATCGATGACCGATATGCGCCTTTCTTCGTTCACGCGGCGGGCTTGCCTGCCTAGATTGGCATCCATCCTCCACCCCCACCCGCCTGCCATGACCGCGACCGACAAAAGCCGCCTGACGCGCCTCCTGACCTTCCTCCTGGCCCTGGGGGTCCTGGCCGCCACCACGCTGCATTCGGCAGCGCTGCAGGCCGCGCCGGACGCCGCGGCCGCCTTTCCGTCCAGGCCCGTGCGCATCGTCGTGCCGGTGGCCGCGGGCGGCAGCGCCGACAAGCTCACGCGCACGCTGGCCGACAGGCTCTCGTCGCTCTGGGGCCAGAGCGTGGTGGTGGAGAACGTGGCCGGCGCGAGCGGCACCATCGGCGCGGGCCGCGTCGCCAAGGCGGCGCCGGACGGCTACACGTTGCTGCAGCAGGGCGAGGGCATCACGCTCAACGGCATCCTGTTCCGTGACCTGCCCTACGACACGCACAAGAGCTTCACGCCGATCATCAAGGCCGTGGTGAACCCGCAGATCCTGGTGGTGCACCCGAGCACCGGCATCGGCAGCCTGGGCGAGTACGTCGCACGCGCCAGGGCCCAGCCCGAGAGCATCAGCCTGGGGTTGCCGGGCAATGGCGGGATCGCCCACGTCGCGCACGAGATCCTGACGCAGGAGACGGGCGCCAAGGTCAACTACATCCCCTACCCGGGCGGCGGCCCGGCCACGCTCGACGTGCTGGCGGGCCACACCAACGCGACCCTCATCACCCTGGCCGCCGTGACCGACTACGTTCGCGCCGGCAAGCTGCGCGCCCTGGCCGTGACCACGTCCTACCGCTCTCCCGCGCTGCCCGACGTGCCCACCGTGGCCGAGGCCGGCGGCCCGCCCGGCTTTTCGGTGGAAAGCTGGCAAGGCTACTTCGCGCCGGCCGGCACGCCACCGGCCATCGTGGCGAAGATCAACCGCGACATCGGCACGGTGCTGCAATCGCCCGAAGTCCGCGCGCAGCTGGAGGCGCAGGGCTTCAAGGTGGCCGGAGGCACGCCGCAGGCGCTGGCCGAGAGCCTGCAGGCCGAACGGCCGCTCTACGCCAAGGCGATCAAGACCGCCGGGCTGACGCTGCGCTGAAGAAGGAGGGTGGGCGAACGGCGGCACCCCCATGCCTCGCCGCACGGAGGCCCCTGCCTGCGCTGCACAGCTTGTGCAGACGGTAGGGGCCGCAACGCTCAGGCCGGCGCCGCCCGTGCCCCGTCGCTGCCCAGCCGCCCGGCCAGAAAGTCGATGAAGCTGCGCAGCTTGGGCGGCATGTGCCGCCGGCTGGCATACACGGCGAAGAGCGTGCCCGCAAAGCGGGTCTCGCCCGGCAGCGTCACCAGCCGCCCCGCGGCCAGATCGTCCTCGATCAGCCAGTCCGGCAGGAAGGCCGCACCCATGCCGGCCACCACCGCGTGGTAGCTGAGCGTGGTGTCGCTGGATTTCATCACCGTGTCGATGCGACGCTGCACGCTGGCCTGCAGCATTTTCGCGAAGCGGTCGGACGGCAGATAGTTGGGCACCACCACCGGCACCGGGGGAAAGCCGGCGGCCGGAGCATCGCCCGGGGGCGCAGGCACGCCCGGGGCGGCGACGAGGTGGAACGACACCGGGCACAGGGGGCGTGCGATCAACTGCGGCGCGGGCTCGTCCGTCATCCGGAGCGCCACGTCGAACCCCTCCGACACGATGTCGACCATGCGGTTGTCGAGGTGCAGATCCAGCCGCACTTCAGGGCACGTCTGGCGATAGGCCGCCAGCAGCCGCGCGAAGCGCGGCGTGGCGCACCAGACCGGCGCACTGATCCGCAGCTCGCCGCGCGGCCGGTCCTGCCCCTGGCCCACCGACGCCGCGGCCGAATCGAGCAGCTCCAGTGCCTGCCGGCCCTGCGCATAGAACGCGGTGCCGGCCTCCGTCAGGCTCATGCTGCGGCTGGTGCGATGGAGCAGCCGGGCTCCCAGCGTGCGCTCCAGCCGTGCGATGTGCTTGCTCACCATGGGCGGCGCCATGCCCAGCCGGTCCGCCGCCGCGCTGAAGCTGCCGGCTTCGACAATGGCCTGGAAGACGCGCACCCCGGTCAACTCCAGCTCGGAAGGCTCCATGGTTGCCCCAAAAGGAAACGATGCCATCACTTTAGCGCCATCGATTTCTTTTCAAGGAAACCCTAATCTGGCAACCGTCGCCACGCCGTGGCTTTCTTTCCCAGGAACCCTTCCGCCATGACCTCCGCTTCCTACGGCTCCCCGGTCTCCGCCCGCCCGGCCGGCAAACCGCTGCGCATCGCACTGTGGGCCGCGCAGTGCCTCGTCGCCCTGGCGTTCTGCGCTTCCGGCTTCATGAAGCTGACCACGCCCATCCCTGAACTGAGCGCGATGATGCCGTGGGCGGGGCAGTACCCCGTGGCCTTCGTGCGGACCATCGGGCTGATCGATCTGGCCGGCGGGCTGGGCATCCTGCTGCCCGCGCTGGTGCGCATCCTGCCCCGGCTGACCGTATGGGCTGCGCTGGGTTGCACGGTACTGCAGGTCTTCGCCATCGCCTTCCACCTCAGCCGCGGCGAGGCCATGGTGCTGCCGCTGAACCTGGTCCTGCTCCCGCTGTGCGCCTTCGTGCTGTGGGGGCGTGCGCGGCAGGCGCCGATCCACGCCCGCGGCGGCTGAAATCGCACCGGCCCCGTGCTGTGGCTCCCACCCCACCTTTTACGGAACTCCCCATGCCCACGACCGCACTCCTGCCCACCTATTTCATCTCGCACGGCGGCGGCCCCTGGCCCTACGTGCCGGAGATGCGCCGCGCCATGCACGCCCTGGAGCAGTCGCTGCAGGACATCCCCCGCCAGATCGGCACGCGGCCCGAGGCCGTGCTGGTGGTGTCCGGCCATTGGGAAGACGATGCCTTCGCCGTGATGTCCAGCCCCCGGCCGCCGATGGTCTACGACTACTACGGATTCCCGCCCCACACGTACGAGGTGCGCTACGCGGCGCCGGGCGCACCGGCCCTGGCCGGGCGGATCGCGTCGCTCATCGCGGCCGCTGGCCTGCCTTCCCGGCTCGATGCAGGGCGCGGCTTCGACCACGGCACCTTCGCGCCGCTGCAGGTGATGTATCCGGATGCCGACGTGCCGGTGGTGCAGGTCGCCCTGCAGCAGAGGCTGGACCCCGCGCAGCACCTGGCGCTCGGCCGCGCGCTGGCGCCGCTGCGTGCGGAAGGCGTGCTGATCGTGGGCAGCGGGCTCAGCTACCACAACCTGCGGCGCTTCGGCGACGCCGGGCGCGCGCCCTCGGCCGCCTTCGACCAGTGGCTGCAGGACGCGCTGGTGCGCACCGCGCCGGCCGATCGGGCAGCCCGGCTGGTGGAGTGGGAAAGCGCCCCCGCCGCCCGGCTGGCCCACCCGCGCGAAGACCACCTGATCCCGCTGATGGTGGCGGCCGGCGCCGCCGAGGCCGAACCGGCCCGGTGCATCTACCACGAGGACGACATCTTCGGCGGCGTGACCGCCTCCAGCTTCCGATTCGGCTAGCCGCCAGGCTCCGGGGGCGCCCCGTGTGGCGCTTCAGCCCGGCACGCCCGCCACGGGGGAATCCGTCCCCGCCTGCGCCGACGCGGGCAGGCCGAACACGCGGTCGAACGCCCAGTTGAAGACGAAGGTGTAGACGAGGAAGAACAACAGCAGGCCCAGGTCCATGAGCAGGGCTTCCCACAGACTGACGCCGAACCACCACGCCAGGACCGGCACGAGGATCACGGCCAGCCCGCCCTCGAAGCCGATGGCATGGGCCACGCGCCGTGCCGTGCTGCGGCCGCGCACCGCCTGCCGCGACTCCCAGCGCTCGAAGGCCCAGTTGAACGCCAGGTTCCACACGATGGCGATGGCCGAGGCGATCACCGCCACCCCGCCCGAATGCCCCGCCCCCTGGCCGGTCGCCCACATCATCCCGAGCGTGGCGAACGCGATGGCGATCAGTTCGTAGAGCGACACATAGACCACGCGGCGAAGGGGGCCCTGCAGGCCGGATGGACGGAAAGCAGCGGAAGAATGGAAAGGCATGCGCCGGACTTTATTTGCCGCGTGCTGACATATAAAGTCGGCTTCTTTCAGTTTTTTTGACAGATTGCAGGCCCATGGCATTTTCATCCGACAGCGTGCAGGTGTTTCTGGCCGTGCTGGACCACGGCTCGTTCTCGGCGGCGGCGCGCGCCCTCTCGCGGGTGCCATCGGCGGTGAGCATGACCATCGGCCATCTGGAGGCCGAGCTGGCCGTGCAACTCTTCGACCGGGCCGGCCGCGAACCCCGGCCCACGGCCGCCGCCCGCGCGCTGGAGCCCCAGGCGCGGCTCTTCGCGGCGCAATTGCGGCAGCTGAATGCGCAGGCGCTGGCGCTCACGCAGGGACTGGAGGAGCGCCTCACGCTCGCCATCGCACCGGAACTGCTGGCCGGGCACTGGAACGGCCCGCTCGCCGCCCTGGCGCAGGAGCATCCGTTGCTGCAGGTGGAGGTGCTGGCGGCACCGCAGGCCGACGCGCTCGCGCTGCTGCATGCGGGCCGCGCCCAGCTCGCGCTGGTCTTCGAACGCCCCAGCCTCGACGGCCGGGAGGGCTTCCAGGAGGTGGGCAGCGAAACCCTGGTCGCGGTGATGGCGCCCGACCACGCGGTTCTGGCCACCGTGCGCGGCGCAGGGAGTGCGGGCGGCCCCGGTGGCCAAGGTGCCCGGCTGCGCGAGGAGCACCTCACCACCACACGCCAGATCGTCGTCGCCGGCCGCGACCTCGCGCACACCGATCCCCGCCTGGTCTTCGCACGGCACCACTGGCGCACCGACAACCACCTCGCCGCGCTGGGCCTCATCGAAGCGGGCCTCGGCTGGGGCTGGCAACCCCGGGCCCTGGCCGAGCCGCGCATCGCCGCCGGCACTCTGGTGGAAATGCCGTTCGAGAACCTCAGCAACGGCATCGCCCTCTGGGTGGATGTGGTGTGGTCCAAGGAACGTCCCCTGGGCCTGGGCGCACGGCGATTCGTGGAATTGATGGCGAAGCAGGCCGGGCGGAACGCTTGAGCGGCGCGGCGGCGCAGGACATCGAAATTCTTGTTAACCGACAGTTAAATGCACGTTTGCTTTTAATAGCCGTGACGAGCCCTAGCATCCGCCCCCGAATAAACGGCCGGAAAGGGGATCGATGCGATGACTGCGGAACTTGCCGCCACGTTTTTCACGGTGGGTTATGCCCAGTCCGTGGCGCAGTCAATGGAGCAGAACCGGATGGACGTTCTGGTACTGACGAAATGCATGACATTCCCGCACTGCGCAAAACCATGCTCTGGAGCACTCCGCTCTTTCTTGGCATCGCGGCAAGCTGTGTTGTGGTGACTCTGCACGGGGTTGTGCCGGTCTTGCAGGCAATTGCTGCACTGGCACCCGTGGTCCGCATTGCTCCTGCTGCCCAATTGGCACCGTTCGTCGCGGTCGTTTGCATCATGGCCATCATGCTCGGCGCCCTGCGGATCGCCCGGCGCAGCGAAGTGGCAATCCGGAAATTCGAGCGCGCTTTCACCATTGCAGTGCGTGCCAGCGGTCTCGTGATGTTGCTCATTCCGGTGACGTCGTTGCTCCAACGCCTTTACATGCCGAGCATTGGCTACACGGTCTGCCCCGTCCTTCAGGGCAGTCCCACCTTGTGGTTCACCGACTGGGTACGCGATCCCGCATGGTGCGTACCGGGCAAAAGCCTGGACTGGGTCATCGAACAGGCTGCGGCAGGGCCATCGACAGCGTCCCGGTGACAGCACGCGTGCGGGGCAGCCGACGGGGAAAGCGAGAGATCGTTCAACAATGAGAACTACTCTCATTTCTGATAGGATCGCCGGCCAAGGCCGAGCCCGCAACCCGCACCTGAGGCGGGTGCCCGGTTCTCCTGCCCCGGCCCTGCCCTTCCCCGTTTCCAACCGCTTCCCGCCATGTCCCACCCGCTGCACCGGGCGCTCTCGCGCCGCCGGCCTCCCCTTGCCTTGTCCACGTTCACGCTCTGCATGCTATCGGCGGCCCCGTTCGCCGCAGCGCAGACGGCCGCAGGGACTGCCGCTCCTGCCGCAGAGGCCCCCACCGCGCTGCAGGAGGTGCAGGTGCGCGATGCCGGCGACGCGGCTACCGGTTACCAGGGGGCGCAACGCGGCACGGCCGCCACGCGCACCGATACGCCGCTGATCGAGACGCCGCAGGCCGTGCGCGTGTTGCCGCGCCAGTTCATCGACGACCTGGGCGCCACGCGGCTGGCGGACACGGTGGATTTCGTGAGCGGCATCACGCGGCTCAACGACTTCGGCGGCACCTGGGACAACTACGCCATCCGCGGCTTCAGCAACACCGACGGCGGCACGCTGCTCAACGGCTTCGCCTCGTCGCGCGGCTACGGCCCGCAGCGCGACATGGCCACGGTGGAGCGCGTCGAATTCCTCAAGGGCCCGGCGGCCGCGCTCTACGGCAGCAGCGAGCCGGGCGGCACGGTCAACGTGGTCACCAAGAAGCCGCAGTTCACGCCTTCGCGCACGGCGAGCCTGCAGGTGGGCGGCCTGGGCTACCGCCGCGCGAGCCTCGACGCCACGGGCCCGCTCGCGTCGAACCTGGCCTACCGGCTGAACGTGGCGACCGAGGACGGCGCGAGCCGCACGAGCCTCGTGGACAACCGCAAGAGCGTGCTGGCGCCGGCCCTCACCTGGACGCTGGGCACGGGCACCGTGCTGCAGTACGAGGCCGAGTTCATCCGCATCCGCACGCCGCTGGACCGGGGCATCGTCCAGGTGAACGGCAACCCCGGCGCGCTGCCCGCCGACCGCTACCTGGGCGATCCTTCGCGCTCCAACCTGCACGTGAACGGCGACACCCACCAGTTCACGCTCGACCACGAACTGGGCCAGGGATGGCGCACGCGCCTGGGGCTGTCGCACCGCGAAACCGATCTCTACGGCGATGCCGTGGACCTGAACGGCACGCTGCGCGCCGATGGCCGCACGCTCACGCGGCGCGACAGCTGGCGCAGCCTGCCGGCGCGCGACACCTCGGTGCAGGCCGAGGTGGAGGGCAAGCTGCGCACCGGCGGCCTCGGGCACACGCTGCTGGCCGGCGTGGAATCGTGGCGGCTGTCCATGGGCCAGGACATCCGCTACTCCAACCTCGCCACCCAGCCCTTCGCGATCGACATCTTCCAGCCCGTCTACGGCCAGGCGCCCGGCACGCTCACGCCCGGCTTCGACACCCGCGACCGCCAGCGCGCCACCGGCCTCTTCGTGCAGGACCAGCTGGACCTGACCGACCGGTGGAAGCTCCTGCTGGGCGCGCGCTTCGACCGGTTCCACCAGGACTACGAAAACCGCCTCGCCGACACCACGCAGGCCCAGGAGCATTCGGCGGCCACCCCGCGCGCCGGTCTCACCTACCTGCTGAGCGACCGCGCGTCGCTCTACGTATCGGCCGGCCGCTCGTTCCGCCCCAACACGGGCGCGGGCGAAGACGGCGGCGCGTTCGCTCCCCAGAAGGGCAAGGCGTTCGAGGCCGGCGCCAAGTGGCAGTCGGCCGACCAGCGCCTGAGCGGCGCGGTGGCGCTCTTCGACATCCGCAAGACCAACGTGCTCACGCGCAGCCCGACGAACGCCAACTTCAGCATCGCCGCAGGCGAGGTGCGCAGCCGCGGTGCCGAAGCCGACCTGGCCGGGCAGCTCGACGCGCACTGGCGCCTGTCCGCCAACCTGGCCTACACCGACACCGAGGTCACGCGCGACAACAACCCGGCGCTGCTCGGCAAGCGCCTGGCCAACATCCCGCGCGTGAGCGCCGGCCTGTTCGCGATCCGCGAGGACCGGCTCGCCTCCGGCGGGCGCTACGGGCTGGGCGGCGGCCTGGTGCACGTGGGCGAGCGCACCGGCACCGCCACCGACACCTACCGCCTGCCGGCCTACACCACCGCACGCGCCACGGCCTACTGGCAGATCGACCCGCGCACGCGCCTCACGCTGGACGTGCACAACCTGTTCGACAAGACCTACTACACCGCCTCCTGGGGAGCGCTCACGGTGCTGCCCGGCCTGGGCCGGCAGGTGGTGGCGGGCCTGCAGGTGCAGTTCTGAGCGCGCCACCCGGCGATAGGCCCACCGGAGACTTGCCATAAAATATGCTCCATGCCGCCGGATCCATTGAATAGTTTGCTATATATTTAATAGCAATCTCTTTCCATGGATTCCCTGGCGGGCCGATACCCCACAATGCCGTCGGCCCCGCCATCCTTTTTCGGAGACGCACGCATGGACGACCCGATTTCCCGCGCATTCGACCTCGGCGACACGGACACCGCCCGGGCGTGGCGCTCCTGGCAGCCGGCCGCGGCGGGCGCGAAGGGCAAGGCCCCCGCCTTCTCGCTGGCGGACTTCGACCCCTCGGCCAAGCCGTTCTCGCGCGGCGACAAGGCGCAGGACAAGGCGGCCGTGGAAAGCCTCGCCGCCGAACTCGACCGGCTGCAGGACGTGTTCTACGCCGACCGGCGCTTCAAGCTGCTGGTGATCCTCCAGGGCATGGACGCCTCGGGCAAGGACGGCACGGTGCGCGGCGTGTTCGGCCGCATGAGCCCCCTGGGCGTGCGGGTGACCGGCTGGAGGGCGCCCACCCCCGCAGAGCGCGCGCACGATTTCCTCTGGCGCATCCATGCCCAGGTGCCCGGGGCGGGCGAGACCGTCGTGTTCAACCGCAGCCACTACGAAGACGTGCTGGTGCCCGTGGTGAACGGCGAGATCACCGCCGCGCAGCACCGCCAGCGCCTCGCGCACATCAACGATTTCGAGCGCATGCTGGCCGAGACCGGCACCGTGGTCCTGAAATTCATGCTGCGCATCGGCCGCGAGGAGCAGCGCCGGCGCCTGCAGGAGCGCCTGGACGACCCGGCCAAGCACTGGAAGTTCGAGGCCGGCGACCTCACGGTGCGCCGCCAGTGGAAAGACTACGAGCGCGCCTACGAGGCGCTGCTGCCCGCCACGCACACCCCCTGGGCACCATGGACCATCGTGCCCGCCGACTCCAAGACGCACCGCAACCTCATGATCGCGACCGTGCTGCGCGATGTGCTCCAGCGGCTGGACCTGCACTACCCGCCCGGCGACCCGTCGCTGCCGGACCTGCGCGTGGCGTAGCATTTCCTTAGTTTATGCAACGAATGCATAACACCGTGCCACACCGGCCTTGGACAGCCCCGGGCGGGCAGGCATAAGCTTTGCAGCTGCACAGATTCTTCAACCAGGACATCACCCCTATGTCGAACCACGCCGCATCCAACGCCGCGCCCCTGCAGTCGCACCCCCTGCCCTCCTACCTCCAGGCCGACGACCTCGGCCCCTGGGGCAACTACCTGCAGCAGGTGGACCGCGTCACCCCTTACCTGGGCAACCTGGCGCGCTGGGTGGAAACGCTCAAGCGCCCCAAGCGCGTCCTGATCGTGGACGTGCCGATCGAGCTGGACAACGGCACCATCGCCCACTACGAGGGCTACCGCGTGCAGCACAACCTGAGCCGCGGCCCCGGCAAGGGCGGCGTGCGCTTCCACCAGGACGTCACGCTCTCCGAAGTGATGGCCCTGTCGGCGTGGATGTCGGTCAAGAACGCGGCCGTGAACGTGCCCTACGGCGGTGCCAAGGGCGGCATCCGCGTCGATCCCAAGAAGCTCTCGCGCGGCGAACTGGAACGCCTGACGCGCCGCTACACCAGCGAGATCGGCCTGCTCATCGGCCCCTCCAAGGACATTCCCGCCCCTGACGTGAACACCAACGGCCAGGTCATGGCCTGGATGATGGACACGTACTCCATGAACACCGGCGCCACCGCCACCGGCGTGGTCACCGGCAAGCCGGTCGATCTAGGTGGATCGCTCGGCCGCGTCGAGGCCACCGGCCGCGGCGTGTATACCGTGGGCGTGGAAGCCGCCAAGCTGACGGGCCTGCCGCTGGAAGGCGCGCGCATCGCGGTGCAGGGCTTCGGCAACGTGGGCGGCATCGCTGGCAAGCTGTTCGCCGAGGCTGGCTCCAAGGTCGTGGCCGTGCAGGACCACACCGGCACCATCTTCCGCCAGGGCGGCCTGGACGTGCCCGCACTGCTGGAGCACGTCAAGGCCACGGGCGGCGTGGGCGGCTTTGCCGGTGCCGAAGCGATGGCCAAGGAAGACTTCTGGGGCGTGGACTGCGAGATACTCATCCCCGCCGCACTGGAAGGCCAGATCACCAAGCACAACGCCGGCCAGATCAAGGCCAAGCTCGTGATCGAAGGCGCCAACGGCCCCACGACCACCGAAGCCGACGACATCCTGCACGACAAGGGCGTGCTGGTGCTGCCCGACGTGATCGCCAACGCCGGCGGCGTGACGGTGAGCTACTTCGAATGGGTGCAGGATTTCTCCAGCTTCTTCTGGAGCGAGGACGAGATCAATGCCCGCCTCGTGCGCATCATGCAGGAGGCCTTCGCCGGCATCTGGCACGTGGCCCAGGAACACAAGGTGAGCCTGCGCACCGCCACCTTCATCGTGGCCTGCCAGCGCATCCTGCACGCCCGCGAAATGCGCGGCCTGTACCCCTGAAGCGGCGCGCCGGCCCCCCGGGCCGGTGCCGATCCCGCCGAATTCCGCCACCGGTGCCTGCAAGGGCCCGGTGGTTTTTTCTTGGTGGCTGCGCATCAGCCATGGCACAGAATCCCCGGTTTGCCGGAGCATTTACCCATGGCCTCGCCCTACGTTCCCCTCGCCATCGCCATCGTGGCCGAGGTCATCGCCACCACTGCGATGAAATCCGCCCAGGGATTCACCCGGCCGCTGCCCAGCCTGATCGTGGTGGTGGGCTATGCGATCGCGTTCTGGTGCCTTTCGCTGACGCTGAAGACCCTGCCCACCGGCATCGCCTACGCCATCTGGTCGGGCGCCGGCATCGTGCTCATCTCGCTGGTGGGGTGGGTGGTCCACAAGCAATCGCTCGACCTGGCCGCCATCGCGGGCATGGGGCTCATCATCGCCGGCGTGATGGTCATCAACGTCTTCTCAAAAAGCGCCGCCCACTGAGCGCCGGTTCGTCGCACCGGCCGACCGGCGGCAGGCCATCAGGCAGGCAGGGCGTGCGGCTCAGGTGCCCGAGGAGCGCTGCGGCGGCATGACGCGCAGCGCCATGCAGAACGGCTGCGCGCACGGCGCACGGTCCGCATACGGGCATCCGGGCGTGTCGCACAGCGGGGCACCGCCCCGGCGTGCCGCGGCCTCGGCCTCTTCGTCCTCCCGCCGGTAGCCGCTGGCCTGCAGCGCCGCCATCTGCAGCCAGGGGTCGGGGCGCAGGGACGGCAGCATCCATTCGCGCGCGTAGAGGCCCTGAGCGGGCGGGGGCTGGAACTCCAGCGACAGGAGCGCGCTGGTGCGGGTGGCGCCACCGGCCTCGTCCCGCCCCTGCAGCACCAGCGCGAACACGCCGGACTCCAATCGCGCGAGCCGGCCCGGGAACGGCACCGTGAGCGCACCGGCCGCCGCGCCACCGGCACCGGCAGGCGCGGAAGCGGCGGGCGGGCCCGCCTCGGCCAGCCCGGCGGCGGCCCCGCGCGGCATCGCCGCCGCCGGCGCCTGGAACGTGAACGAGAAGCCCCGCTCGCCATCCTCCGCCTGCACGCTGCCCTGCCCGACACGCCACGTCTGCAGGGGGCCGGGGCCGCCCTGCGCGAGGGGGTCGGCCCGCAGCGCCCGGGCCAGGTCCGCCGTCCAGGGCTGGGCGGCCACCACCCCGAGGCCCGCGGTGCCGCCCGCCAGTTGGTGCACGAGCATGCCCAGCAACGCGCGCGTGGGTCCGGCGACGCCGCCCGCCGGCCAGGCGGTGCCCGCGCCGGCCATCGCGGCCGCCGCAGGGGCGGGCACCGGAGCCGCCATGCCCGCGGAACCGGCAGGGGCACGCCCGCCCATGGAGGGCCCACCGCCTCCCGGCCCCGCCACCGCGGGTGCGCCGGCGGCCTGCGGCCTGCCGGTCCCGCCCCCTGCGGCATCGGCACGCGCACGGGCCTCGGGCGACACGCTGACGCGCTCGCCGGATGGCGGGGACGGAGACGATGGGGTGGGCAGCGGGGGCTGGCCGGGCACGGGGGCCTGGGCCGGTGCGGACGCACCGGCAGGGCTGCCCGGGTCCGGGCCGCCGATCAGCATGTTCTGCCGCTGCAGCGCGGCCTCGGCCATCAGGCGCGCCAGGGGGCCCTGCGGCTGGCGTGGCGGATCGATGGACGACGGCATGGGCGCGGCACTCCGGAAGACGGCCTCCCGGGGCAGGCGGCCTGTACCGGATTCTGCGGTGTCGCGGCGCCCGGCGCCATGGGAACGGACCAGGGCGCTCGAGGCGGCCGCGCCGCCGCGCCGCACTCGCCCGTCAGGGTGCGGCGGCTTCCTCGGCCGCCACCTGGGCAAGGTGGGCCCGCAGGGTCTGCAGGGCCGATTCCGGCACCGGCGGCGCCGCTTCATCGGACGCCTTGTAGACGATGCCCGTTCCGTCGCCCCGGGCCGTCGCCACGCGGCGCACGACGAGGACCTGCTGGGCGCCGGTGCCGGCGGTCTGCGAATAGCCCTCGCCGTCGTTGACGCTGTAGGCCATGAGGTAGGAACGCTGCAGCGTGCCGCCGCTGCTGACCCGCACGCACACCACGTTGCCTGACAGCGTGCCGGAGGTCTGGTGCTCGCAACCGAAGAGCCCGTCGCTGCTCACCATGAGGCCGTTGCCGTTGGCCGTGCCCGCCACCGGGGTGGTGAGCTGCACGACATCGGCCCGCATGCCCTCGTTGCCGAAGGAAGTGAAGGTCCAGTAGCCCGCCAGGCTGGCCGGCACGCGCGGGTAGCCGAAGCTGAAGCGGGAGATCGGCTTCTCGGGTTCGTTGGGGAAGGTGATGAAGCCCGTCGTGCCGCTCGTGAAGCGCACGGTGACGTTTCCGGGGCTCTGTGCTTCGGTGCCGGACTGCGCCCCGCTGCCGAAGAAGCGACCGCCCGTATAGCGGTTCAGGCGCGCGGTGACCTTGTTGTCGGCCACCGGTCCCACCGCCAGATAGAACGTGGGCTGACCGCTGCTTTCGTAAGCGTACATCTGCAGGGCGAGCGTGCCGTTCTGCACGTCGACCGAGAGACCCCGGCCCGGTTTTCCATCCACTTCCGACGATACGACCCACGTACCGGCCTGGGGCTCATAGGCGTGTGCGCCTGCGGCGCATGCCAGCAGCGTTGCTGCGGTCCATTGCTTGAAAGCCAAAGCGCTCTCCTCCCGGGTGTTTGAAGGTTTATACCCAACGGAGCGGAAAACGTGAAATTTTGTAAGCGATTGACCCCCGGCTGCACTGGGATCCGGGTTCCGAGTCAGTGCCGCGTAAGCAAGCTGTTCTAGCCCGCCCGGCAGCATGCGCACCAGCACGCCATCGCGCCGCACCCGGTGGTGGAACAGTCGCGGCCGCCACATGCAACAGCACCACGGCCCAGGCCACGTACTTGCCGATGAAATGGTGGACCGCATCGACGGGGGCCTCGAACGCCTCCCAGCCCACGCCCCAGGTGCGGCTGATCCAAGCGAACAGCGGTGTTTCATTGAAGCCGGTGACCGAGAACAGCCCATACGCGCCGTATCCAAGTAAATGCACGCGCGGTTCAGACCGCCCACCACGCCGGCAGCAGCCGGCGCACCTGGGCCTGCGCGAAGCGGTCGTCGATGAGGTGCACCACGCCTTCGTCCTCGGGCGTGCGGATCACGCGGCCCGCGGCCTGCACGACCTTCTGCAGCCCGGGGTACAGGTACGTGTAGTCGTAGCCCGAGCCGAACAACCGGTCCATCCGCTCGCGGATCTGCTCGTTCACCGGGTTGACCTGCGGCAGCCCGAGTGTGGACAGGAATGCGCCGATCAGCCGCCGCCCCGGCAGGTCGATCCCTTCGGCGAACGCGCCTCCCAGCACGGCGAAGCCGATGCCCTGCCCGTCCTCGGTGAAACGGCCCAGGAATTCGCGCTGCCCGGCCTCCTGCATGCGGCGGGACTGGCACCAGTGCGGCAGGCCGGCATGGCGCTGTGCGAACACTTCGGCCACGCGCTGCAGGTAGTCGTAGCTGCTGAAAAAGGCGAGGTAGTTGCCGGGCCGCTCGGCGAACTGCCGGGCCATCAGGTCGGCGATCGGTACCGCCGAGGCCGCGCGGTGCGCATAGCGCGTGGAGATGTGGCGCGCGACATGCACCTGCAGCTGGGCCGCCTGGAACGGCGACGCGACATCGACGCGCGCATGGCCGTCCGGCAGGCCCAGCAGATCGGCGTAGTACGGCATGGGCTGCAGCGTGGCGGAGAACAGCGCGCTGGCCTGGGCGGCCTGCAGGCGCGGCCCCAGGAAGGGTGCCGGCACCAGGTTGCGCACGCAGAGCACCGAGCTGCCTGCGGCCCCTTGCGGGGAGCGCTCCAGGTCCACCATGGAATGCGCGTCCAGCAGCTCGGCCATGCGCTGCAGCTGCAGCGCCTCCAGGTAGAAGGCCTGCAGCGCGGCATCCATCTGCTCGGGGTGGTCGGCGAAGTGCTCACCGAGCGCCACCGTGCATTGCTGCAAGGCCCCGGCCATCGCGGCGGGAAACCCCTCCAGCACGGTGTAGTCGGCGCTGTGCTCCCGGTCCAGGGCGAGCCAGCCGCGTCGCACACGGTCCAGCGCCCGCTTCAGGCGCGGCACGGCCGCCGCGGTGGCCGACCGGCGCGCCTGGAGCAGCGTGTCGGGCAGCAGCTCGGCCGAGTACATGCGCCGCCCGCGCTCGACGAGGTTGTGGGCCTCGTCCACCAGCAGCGCCACGCGCCATTGGCCGGCCTGCGCGAGGCCGTGCAGCAGCCCGCCCGCGTCGAAGTAGTAGTGGTAGTCGCCCACCACCACGTCGGCCCAGCGCGCGAGTTCCTGGCCCAGGTAGTAGGGGCAGACGCCGTGGCGCAGCGCGGCCTCGCGCACGGCGGCCTGGTCCAACGCCACGGGGCCGGCCGTTCCGGCCGGCGGGCGCAGCGCATCGGCGCGCGCGCCGGGCAGGCGGTCGTAGAAGCCGCGCGCGAGCGGGCAGGCATCGCCATGGCAGGCGCTGCCCGGGTGCTCGCAGGATTTCTCGCGCGCCACCAGTTCCAGCACGCGCAGGGGCGGTGGGCCGCCTGCGCCCGGCAGCGGCGCGGCGATGCGGGCCATGGCATCGAGCGCCACCTGCCGCCCCGAGGTCTTGGCCGTGAGGAAGAACACCTTGTCGATGCGCGCGCCGGGCGCCGCCTTGAGCAAGGGGAACAGCGTGCCCACCGTCTTGCCGATGCCCGTGGGCGCCTGCGCGAGCAGGCAGCGGCCGCCCGTGGCCGCGCGGTACACGGCCTCCGCCAGGGGCCGCTGCCCGGTGCGGAACCCCTCGCCGAACGGGAATGCCAGCGTGCGCAGGGCGGCATCCCGGGCGGTGCGGTGGGCCACCTCGGCCGCGGCCCAGTCCACGAAGCGGCGGCACAGCGCCTCGAAATGCGCGCGCAGCGCATCGGCCGTGCAATGCTCGGACAACACGGTTTCGCGCTGCGTGCCGATGTCGAGGTAGACGAGCGCCACGGTGACGGCCGCCAGCCCGCGGGATTCGCACAGCAGCCAGCCGTACACCTTGGCCTGCGCCCAGTGCAGCGCACGGTGCGAGGCGGGTTGCCGGTCCAGGCGGCCCTTGTAGGTCTTGACTTCGTCGAGGCGGGCCTGCCCGGCATCGAAGCCGTCGGCACGGCCGCGCACGCGCAGCATCCCGCAGGCGCCCACCAGGGGCACCTCGGCCTCGTAGCCCGGGCTGGCCGCGCTGCGGCGCGCCGCCACGGCGGCATGGCCCTCCATGCCCTCGCGCGCCGTGGGCGCGGGGGTGAAGCGCAGATCGAGGTCGCCCTGCTTGGCGGTGAACTCGCACAACTCCCGCACCGCGACGGTGTAGGTGTGCGGCGGCGCCCCGCCCGGGGCTGCGCCGGCCTGTTCCGGTGCGGGAACCGCAGCCATGGCCCCGGCCTTCCGTCAGGGCTGCGCCGCGGGCTGCGGGCTGCCATCGGACTGCTGCAGCCCGGCACCCGCGGGCTCGCCGGCGCAGGGCGGCATCCCTTCGTCGCCAGCGCCCTCGCCCAACAGCGCCTGCGCAGGTTCGCCATCGGCGTGCAGGGGCGTGGCCTTGCACAGGGCCATCCAGACGGCGAAGGGCAGCGGGCAGCGCGCGTGGCGGGCCGGGCGCAGCAGCTCGAAGCGGCCCGATTCCACCGGGCCGTGCAGCACCCACACGCCGAAGGCCTCGGGAATCTCCTCGGGCTCCGCGACCCCGGCGGGAAAGACGTAATAGCACTCCTCGCAGAGCCACTGGTAGGCCTCGCGCTTGGCCGCGTGCCGCAGGTCGGAGAGCAGGTCGGCGCGGCTCGCCTTGACCTCGTGCACCATCGGCTGCAGGTAGGACGGCACGCTCGTGTTGCGGATCGAAAACAGGTCGGGCCGCGCCATGCGCCAGACGCGCGCCACGGCCGGCGGGGGCGCCTCGCCGTCCTCCCCGGCCGCCCACAGGCCGGTGGGCGGCGGTACCGCGAGGGCCTGCACGCCGGGGGCCGGCGGCGCATCGACGGCCGCGCGCAGGGAGAGTTCGCGCCAGACGATGCGGCCGGCCGCCAGCAGTTGCCCGGCGAAGCGCATCGCGAGCCGGTCGTGCAGGCTCAGCGCCCGCGCGCCGCGCTGGCGCGCCTCGGCCAGGCAGGCGATGCCGGCGTCCGTGAGCCGCAGCACCTCGTGGCCGCCCGGCTCCTCCGCCAGCCGCACCATGCCGGCGGCAAGCAGATCGATCTCGACAGGGTCGCGGCAGGGCCAGCCCGCGGAGCGCCAGATCTGCAGCAGGCGCGTGCGGTGGGTGCGGTGCAGGGTGATATCCGGCATGGTGCGAAGGCCAAAGGACTGATTGTAAATACAGTGCTTTGCCCGCCCGCACCCCCGGGGTTTGTGCCCCGAGGGCTGCAAGGGCAGTTGCCCTACGGCGGCGGCCGCCTGCGGCCGCTAGGGTTCGACG
Organism: Paracidovorax konjaci; assembly: GCF_900112675.1. Lineage (GTDB taxonomy): Bacteria > Pseudomonadota > Gammaproteobacteria > Burkholderiales > Burkholderiaceae_C > Paracidovorax > Paracidovorax konjaci. The sequence continues at coordinate 184,753 of NZ_FOMQ01000005.1, forward strand.
ATGCTCGCAGCCTTCCGCACCCGATCCCGATCCGCCTCCGTCCGCCCCCTCTGGCAGGCCGCCCGCGCCTGGACCGCCTCGGCGCTGGTGCTCTCCGCCGGAAGCCCCGCGCAGGCCCAGCCCGACACCGCGCCGGCCACGCCGGGCCCCATCGCGCCGTGGGTGCGCCCGCTGGAGCGCGCGCTGGCCCAGGCCGAGGCGTCCAGCGGCGTGCGTATCGGCGTGCACGTGCGCGACCTGGAGACCGGCGCCTCGGCCTCGCTGCACGCCACGGAGCCCTGGTACCTGGCGTCCTCGGTGAAGGTGCCGGTGGCGATCGCGGTGCTGCGCGGGGTCGAGCGCGGCGACTTCACGCTGGATACGCCGCTCACGCTGCGCGCGGCCGACTACGTGGACGGCGCCGGCGCCACGAACAGCCGGCCGGTGGGGGCGCCCCTCACGGTGCGCTACCTGCTGGAGCAGATGATCGTCTACAGCGACAACACGGCCAGCGACATGCTGATCGGGCTCGTGGGCATCGGCACGGTGAACGCGGTGGTGCAGTCGCTGGTGCCGGCGGGCATCGGGCGCATCACCACGCTCGCCGACGTGCGCCGGCATGTATACGGCGTGCTCACGCCCCAGGCCGACCATCTCTCGGGCCCCGACTTCCTCGCGCTGCGCCAGCAGCAGCGGCTGCACGGCGATGCGGCGGCGCGCGCCGCGCTCGCCAACCTGCTGCAGCTGCCCGAGCGCTCGCTCGCTCCCGCGAGCCTCGCCTCGGCCTACGAGACCTACTACGCCGGCGGCCTCAACAGCGGCCGGCTCGACGCCTATGCCGACCTGCTGGAGGCCCTGGTGGCCGGCCGCGCGCTCGATGCGCGGCACACCGCCTACCTGCTCTCGGTGATGGAGCGCGTGAAGACCGGCACACAGCGCATCAAGGCCGGACTACCGGCCGGAGCGCGATTCGCCCACAAGACCGGCACGCAGCGGGCGCGAACATGCGACTCGGGCCTCATCACCGTGCCGCACCCGGCCAGGGAGCGGCGGGTGCTGGTGGTGGCCTGCACGCGCGGCGAACCTTCCACGGCCCGGTCCGATCGCGCGCTCCGGCAGGTGGGCATCGCCCTGTGCCAGTCGGGCCTGCTGTCCGACGGGAGATCGCATGAAACTCGCTGCCCCACCCTGCCCTCCCGGCCCACCGGCCCCGGTTTCCCGGCCGATGCGCCAGCGGCTCGCCCGCCCGCTGCTGGCGGTGGCGCTACCCCTGCTGACGGCGCTGTGGACGACGACGCCTGACCGCGCGATCGCCGCGCCCGCCTGGGCCGAGGCCATGGGCCGGGAGGTGGAGCGCCTCGACCGCGAGACCCCCGGCCAGTTCGGCCTCTACGTGAAGCGGCTCGACAACGGCGAGACCTTCGCCTACCAGGCGGACCGGCGCTGGTACCTGGCCTCCTCCGCCAAGCTGCCGCTGGCCATTTCGGTGCTCCAGGAAGTGCAGCAGGGCCGCCTGCGCCTGGACCAGGAACTGCGCGTGGAAGACCGCGACAAAGTGGACGGCTCGGGTGCGCTGGTCTGGCAGCCCGCAGGCACGCAGCACAGCGTGGAAACGCTGCTGCGCCGCATGCTGATGGACAGCGACAACACCGCCGCCAACCTGCTGATCCGCACGATCGGCGCGGACACCTTCAACACCCGCGCGCAGGCGCTGATGGGCGCGCGCAACGTGGGCACGCTCACCAACTTCACGCAGGTGCGCCAGGAGGTCTATGCGGAGCTGGACCCGCGGGCGCGCGAACTCGCCCCCATGGACCTGGTGCGCGTGGCCGCGGCGCCCATGGGCCCGCAGCGCGTGCAGGCCGTGGCGCGCGCCCTGGAGGTGAAGAAGGCCGACCTGAAGGTGGGCACCATGGACGAGGCCTACACGCGCTACTACACGCGCGGCCTGAACAGCGCCACGCTGGCGGGCTACGGCGGCATGCTGGAGCAGCTCGTGCGCGGCCGGCTGCTGACGCCCGAGAACACGCAGATGCTCTACAAGGACCTGAAGTTCGACACCTACGACGCCTACCGGCTCGAAGCGGGCCTGCCGCGCACCGTGCGCTTCATCCACAAGACCGGCACGCAGTGGCACCGCGCCTGCCACATGGGCGTGATCGACCCGCAGGACGGCGGCGCCCGCGCGATCGTGGTGGCGACCTGCGCCGAAGGCCTGGACGAGATGCGGCAGGCCGGACGGCTGTTCGAGCAGTTGGGGCGCACGATCACGCGCACCCTGCTGAAGGACCGGTCGCCCTCCGCCGCCAGCGCCGCGCAGGCCAGCGGCTGACCGCCGCCGCCCCCCCGGCCGTCCCCCTGGCGCGGGGCGTGTCATGCCACGGCGGAGCCCTGGCGGCACACCCGCAGCACGTCGTCGCCGTAGGCCTCCAGCTTCTTGGCGCCCATGCCGCTGATGCCCTGCAGGTCGGCCAGCGACGCGGGCTGGCGCTCCGCGATCGCGGCCAGCGTGGCGTCGTGGAAGATCACGTAGGCCGGCAGGTTGTGCTCGCGCGCCACCTCGGCGCGCCAGGCCTTGAGGTTGATGAAGCGCGCCTGCGCGTCCGGCCCCAGGTTGGCGGCGGCCGCCGGCGGCGCGGTGCTGCGGCGCGTGCGCCGGGCCGGCGCGCTGGCCGTGGATTCGCGCAGCTGCACGGGCACCTGGCCCTTGAGCACGGGGCGCGAGCCTTCGGTGAGCGCCAGCGTATCGAAGCTGTGGCCGCTCTCCAGCATCACCTTGTGCAGCCCCACCGCACCCGTGGCCAGCAGCTGGCGCAGCACGCCGCGCAGCTGGGCCTCGGAATAATCTTTCCCGAGCCCGAAAGTGGAGAGCTTGTCGTGGCCGAACTGCTTCACCTTCTCGGTGTCCTTGCCGCGCACGATGTCCATGATGTGCCCGGTGCCGAAGGTGAGCCCGCTCGCCTCGTGCACGCGGTAGATGGTGGACAGCAGCTTGCGCGCCGCGTCCGTGCCGTCCCACACCGCGGGCGGGTTGATGCAGTTGTCGCAGTTGCCGCAGGGCTCGGACGGCTCGCCGAAATAGCCCAGCAGCCGCACGCGCCGGCAGTCGGTGGCCTCGGCCAGGCCGAGCAGCGCGTCGAGCTTGCCGCGCATGACCTGCTTGAATTCCTCGCCCGCGGGGCTCTCGTCGATCATGCGGCGCTGGTTCACCACGTCCTGCAGGCCGTAGGCCATCCAGGCATCGGCGGGCAGGCCGTCGCGGCCGGCGCGGCCGGTCTCCTGGTAGTAGCCCTCGATGTTCTTGGGCATGTCCACGTGGGCGACGAAGCGCACGTCGGGCTTGTCGATGCCCATGCCGAAGGCGATGGTGGCCACCATCACGATGCCCTCCTCGCGCAGGAAGCGGTCCTGGTTCTCCTGGCGCACTTCGGGCGGCAGCCCGGCGTGGTAGGGCAGCGACTTCAGGCCCGCATCCACCAGCGCGGCGGACATCTCCTCCACGCGCTTGCGCGACTGGCAATAGACCACGCCCGCGTCTTCGGGATGCTCGCGCTCGATGAAGCGCAGCAGCTGCGCCAGCGGCTCCTTCTTCTCCTCGATGCGGTAGCGGATGTTGGGCCGGTCGAAGCTGCTGACGAAATGCTGCGCGCTTTCGAGCTGCAGCCGCTCCACGATGTCGGCGCGCGTGAGTTCGTCGGCCGTGGCCGTGAGCGCGATGCGCGGCACGCCCGGGTAGCGCTCGTGCAGCACGGTGAGCGCGCGGTACTCGGGGCGGAAGTCGTGGCCCCACTGGCTCACGCAGTGCGCCTCGTCGATGGCGAACATCGAGAGCTGGCCGCGCTGGTGCAGGCCGTCGAGCAGCTCCAGGAAGCGCGGCGTGGTCAGCCGCTCGGGGGCGGCATAGAGCATGGTGATGTCGCCGCGCGCCACGCGCCGCTCCAGGTCCTGCGTCTGCTGCCAGTCGAGCGTGGAATTGAGGTAGGCGGCGTCCACGCCGGCCTCGTGCAGGGCGCCCACCTGGTCGTGCATGAGCGCGATGAGGGGCGACACCACGATGGCCACGCCCTTGCCGGCGTCGCGCCGCACGATGGCCGGCACCTGGTAGCACAGCGACTTGCCGCCGCCCGTGGGCATGAGCACGAGCGCGTCGCCACCGGCGATCACGTGCCGGACGATGGCCTCCTGCGGGCCGCGGAAATGCTCATAGCCGAAAACGTCTTGCAGGACGAAATGCGCGGGGGACAAAACGGTTTTACTCTCTTTTTGATAGCAAATAATTCAATGGATCCGGCGGCATGAAGCTGATTTGATGCCTGAATGGCGGGACAGGTGGCGTCCGGCCCCCGTGCCGGCGTGGCGGGCCGCGTATTGTGCTCCGCGGCCCGCCACGCCGGCATCGGCCCCTCCCATCGCAGCCGCCGCAGATCGCTCCGACGGCGCTTTTCTACAATGGCGCCCATGACCCCGCCCCGCTACACCCGCGCCCAGCAGCTCCCCGACATCCTCGCCCGGCGCATCGCCATCCTCGACGGAGCGATGGGCACCATGATCCAGCGCTTCAAGCTCGGCGAGGCGCAATACCGCGGCGAAGGCTATTCGGGCCCCGATGGCGCGGGCGACCGCTTCAAGGACTTTCCCCGCGACGTGAAGGGCAACAACGAGCTGCTCTCGCTCACGCGGCCGGACGTGATCCGCGACATCCACGAGCGCTACCTGGCCGCGGGCGCCGACCTGATCGAGACCAACACCTTCGGCGCGACCACCATCGCGCAGGAGGACTACAGGATGGCCGAGCTGGCGCGCGAGATGAACCTCCAGTCGGCCCGCCTGGCGCGCGCCGCGTGCGACAAGTTCTCCACGCCGGACAAGCCCCGCTTCGTGGCCGGCGCCCTGGGTCCCACGCCCAAGACGGCCAGCATCAGCCCCGACGTGAACGACCCGGGCGCCCGCAACGTCGATTTCGAGCAGCTGCGCGCGGCCTACTACGAGCAGACCGAGGCACTGGTCGAAGGCGGCTCCGACGTGCTGCTGGTCGAGACCATCTTCGACACGCTCAACGCCAAGGCCGCGCTTTTCGCCATCGACGAATTCTTCGAGAAGAGCGGCGAGCGGCTGCCGCTCATCATCAGCGGCACGGTGACCGATGCCTCGGGCCGCATCCTCTCGGGCCAGACGGTGACGGCCTTCTGGCACAGCGTGCGCCACGCGCGTCCGCTGGCCATCGGCCTGAACTGCGCCCTGGGCGCAACGCTGATGCGCCCCTACATCCAGGAGCTGAACCGCGTGGCGGAAGACACCTTCATCAGCTGCTACCCCAACGCCGGCCTGCCCAACCCGATGAGCGACACCGGCTTCGACGAGACGCCCGAGGTCACGAGCCGGCTGGTGCACGAATTCGCCGCCGAGGGCCTGGTGAACATCGTGGGCGGCTGCTGCGGCACCACGCCGGACCACATCGCAGCCATCGGCCGCGCCGTGGCGCCCGTGCCCACGCGCAAGCTCTTCTACCCCGAAGCGGCCTGAGCGGGTCCCCCGGGGCCCGGCGCCGCGGCAGCCACGCCGCCGCCTCCGCCCGGGCGCACGGATGGGCGGCTCTCCTACCGCCGGCTCATCCGTGGCGGCGTAGCATGCGCCGTCTTCACCACGCCGGACCTGCCGTGCGCTCTCTGCGTCTTCAACTGCTTCTCTTCTGGGCGCTGCTGCTCGGGGCCTGCGCCCTGGTGGCGGTGGTCATCGTGGTGCTCTACCAGGCAGGGTCCGGCGCGCAGGTGGCCGCCGGCCGCGCGCGGGCGTCCCAGTCGTGCGAGGAGATCGCATCGCGCTATGCCCAGTCCGTGCCCACGGTGGCGGCCGACGCGCCGCGCACCGACCTGCTGCGCGTGCTGCTGCACGTGGTGCTGCTGGAGGCACCGCACGTGGAGGGCGGCGTGTGGAGCGCCGCCGAAGGCATGGTCGCCTATGCCTACCCCACCTACGAAGGCAGCGGGGTCAAGAACGACGTGCCCTCGGCAGAAGAGCCGCTGATCGTGGAAATGGCGCGCCAGGCCGCCGCCGCCCGGCACCCGCTCGTGAACATGGTGCGCGGCAGCCGCGAGGTGTTGATCGTCGCGGCCTGCCCGCTCGCCGCGCACCCGGACACGGCCGTGTGGACCATGACGCGCGCCCACTCCGGCGCCATCGCCGCGCAGGACAGCCTGCGCGCGGGCATCGCGCTGCTGACGCTGCTGGTGGTGGTGTCCGGCGCATGGCTGGGCTGGATGCTGCTGCGCGGCCGCAGCCAGGTGCAGCGCCTGGAGCATGCGCTGGCCGAGGCCGGGGGCGACACGGTCCCCGTGCTGGAGCGCACCGGCATCCGCGAGCTGGACCGCATCGTCGACGGCTTCAACGCGTTCGGCCAGCGGCTGGACGAAACCCGCACCCGCCTGAAGGAAGCGCAGGCCCAGCACCACCGCGACATGCGCCTCACCGCCCTGGGCCGCATGACGGCTTCGGTGGCGCATGAGATCCGCAACCCCATCGCCGCCATGCGGCTGAAGGCCGACAACGCGCTGGCCGCGCCGCCTGCGCGGCATGCCGATGCCTTGGCCGCCATCGGCACGCAGATCGACCGGCTCGAAGGGCTGGTGCAAAGCCTGCTGTCGCTGGTGCAGCCCCTGACCCTGGACCCGCGCCCGGTGGCCCTGGCGCCCTGGCTGCAGGAGCGGCTGGAGGCCGCGCGGCCCGCGGCAGATGCGCGCGGCGTTCGGCTGTCGCTGCGCGACGGTGCGCCGGAGGGCGCCATCTTCGACCCCGTGCACACGGCCCGCGCCATCGACAGCCTGCTCGACAACGCGGTGCGGCACGCGCCCGAGGGCGGCGAGGCCGTGCTGTCGGCGCAACGCGATGCCGGTCACGGGCTTTTCACACTGGCGGTAGAAGACGACGGCCCCGGGGTGCCCGAGGCCCTGCGCGCGCAACTCTTCGAGCCCTTCGCCACCGGCCGCACCGACGGCAACGGCCTGGGCCTGGCGCTGGCGCGCGAGGTGGCGCTGGCGCATGGCGGCGAACTGCACTACGCACCCCGCGACGGCGGCGGCGCGCGTTTCATCCTGGAGCTGCCATGGCGCGCATCCTAGTCGTGGACGACGACGCGGACTTCCGCGAATCGCTGGTGGAGACCCTGCAGGGGCTGGGCCACGAGGTGCATGAGGCCCCCGGCGGCGCCGAGGCGCTGCGGCAGGCCGGACGCCACCGCTACGGCGCCATCTTCCTGGACCACCGCATGCCCGGCATGGACGGCCTGGAAACGCTCGCGGCGCTGGCGGCCCGCATGGCGCGGCTGCCGCCCGTGGTAGTGCTCACGGCCTATGCCAGCGGCTCCGGCACCATCGAGGCGATGCGCCTGGGCGCGTTCGACCACCTGACCAAGCCGGTCTCCCGCGCGGGCGTCATCGAGGTGCTGGAGCGGGCCCTGCGCGCCGACGCCGAGGCAGCAGGGGACGCGCAGGACACGCAGGACGGAGGCGCGCCCGCCGCGCAGGCGGCGCAGCCCGCGGACGACGAAGGCGAACTCATCGGCATCAGCGAAGCCATGCGCGAGGTGCACAAGCGCATCGGCCTGGCCGCGGCGAGCGAGGCGCCGGTGCTGATCGAGGGCGAGACCGGCACCGGCAAGGAACTGGTGGCGCGCGCGCTGCACCGGCATTCGGAGCGCGCCGCCGGGCCGTTCGTGGCCATCAACTGCGCGGCCATCCCCAAGGAATTGCTGGAGAGCGAGCTGTTCGGCCACGTGAAGGGCGCCTTCACGGGTGCGGGGGCCGACCGGCCCGGCTGCTTCCGCGCTGCCGACGGCGGCGTGCTGCTGCTCGACGAGATCGGCGACATGGCACCGGACGTGCAGGCCAAGCTGCTGCGCGCGCTGCAGGAGGGCGAAATCACGCCGCTGGGAAGCCACCGGCCGGTGAAGGTGAACGTGCGCACCGTGGCCGCCACGCACCGCGACCTGGCCGCGGCGGTGCGCGAGGGTCGCTTCCGCGAAGACCTGCGCTACCGGCTCGACGTGCTGCACATCTCCCTGCCCCCGCTGCGCGAACGCCTGGCGGACATCGTGCCGCTGGCCGAGCACTTCCTGCGCCGCGCGGCGGCGCCGCAGCCCGCCAAGCGGCTCTCGGCCGGTGCGGCACGCGAGCTGTTGGCCCACCCCTGGCCCGGCAACGTGCGCGAACTGCGCAACGCCATGGAGCGCTGCCATGCCCTGCTGCGCGGCCCCGTGGTGGGCCCGGCCGACCTGGACCTGGGCCGGGCGGCGCACGCCGATGCCGCGCACCCCGCCGCAGGCGCCGCTCGGCTGCCGCAGGACTGGATCGACGGGCCGCTGCCGCAGGCCATCGAGCGGCTGGAGCGCCTGATGCTGGCGCATGCGCTGCAACAGGCGCAAGGCAACCGGTCACTGGCGGCACGGCGCCTGGGCATCCACCGCCAATTGCTCTACAGCAAGCTCGCCCAGTACGGTATCGGCTGAGGCGGGCGCCGGTGTCCGGACTCCGGACAACGTGTCGCCGGGGCATCCACCGGCGGTGGCACGGGTGCGACGCAAGTGGTTGATTCATAAGGAATTGCAGGTTGGCACGGCTCTTGAGACAAGGTTTGCACCATCCACTCTGAACGAAGGAGCCTTGAGATGACTTTCCGCCCTTTGACCCGTACCGGACTGATCGCCGCCCTGCTCGCCTGCGGCGCGGCACAGGCCCAACCCCTGCCTCCGGCCGCGCCCGGCCAACCGCCCGCACCCATCGGCCAGCCCCCGGCCGTGGAATCCGCCACGCACGGCGGCACGCTGCAGCGCTGGCTGCTCAACCCCAACGGCGAAGCCGACGGCCTGCTGATGCAGGACGGCACGCAGGTGGCCTTCCCGCCCCACCTCTCCCAGACGCTGACCGGCTGGCTACGCGTGGGCGACGCGCTGGAAGTGACCGGCTGGAACCACTCCGGCGTGCCCGTGCTGCGCGCCAGCACCGTCCGCTCGCAGGGCCGCACCGTGGAAGACACGCCGCCCGCGCCGGGCCAGATGCCGCCGCCCCCGTCCCGCGAGGCGCTGGCCGAGCTGCAGACCGACGGCCGCGTGGCGCGCGTGCTGCTCAACAGCCGTGGCGACGCGCACGGCCTGCTGCTGGACAACGGCGTGATCGTGCGCTTCCCGCCGCACGTGGCCGCGTCCGTGGGCAACCTGCTGCAGACCGGCGCCACCGTGTCCGCCCGCGGCTGGGGCACCCGCAATGCGCTGGGCACGGCACTGGAAGCCACGCAGCTGGGCGCCACGCCCGACACGCTGCAGGACGTGCTGCGCGGCCCCGCCGGCGGCCCGCCCCGCCTGCCCTGATACCCCGCAGCGCCTTCCATCACCCTTGCAAACCAGGAGTCTCCCCATGAGCCAACCCCAGGAAAAATTGATCGATGTGTGGTCCCTCTCGGGCCGCTTCCAGCACCTGCTCCACAGCCCGCGCGGCGAAGTGGAAGGCGCGATGGTCGACGTGGACGGCGTGCCCGCGCAGTTCGTCTTCGGCAAGCACGACGAGCATGCGGCCCGCGCCTTCGGGGCGTTGCGCCCCGGGCAGGATGTCGTCGTCGAAGGCACGGTGGCGGCGCCTGCGCCCCACGGCGAAGCCGCGCACGAGGTCTATGCCTTCGAGCGCCTCGTATCGGTCGATGGCGCGGCGCCCACGCTGGAAGACGCGCCGCGGCGCGCCGAGGGCCGCGTTGCACGCATCCACTACGCCCGCCATGGCGAACCCAACGGTGTGGTGCTGGACAGCGGCGACTTCATCCACACCCGCCCCGAAGGCTTCGCGCAACTGGGCCTGCAGCCCGGAGATGCCGTGAAGGCCGAAGGCCCCGGGCGGCCCCTGCACGGCGCGCCGGGCCAGGTGATCGAGGCCCGCACCGTCAACGGCCAAGCGCTGCCCGGCAAGCCACCGCGCGGGTGATGCCATGACCGCCGCCGCGCACCCCGCCCCCACGGCCGCCGCAGTCCACCTGCCGGGCCGGCCACCCTCCCGGGAGTCAGGCACGGGCTCGGGCACGGGCCCGGCCGCCGCCGGCGCCTCGCTCACGGCCCTGGCGTGGATGGCGTTCTTCATGGCGGACGTGCGCGACGGCCTGGGCCCGTTCCTCGCCACCTACCTGCAGACCCAGCGCATCGACCAGAACATGATCGGGCTGGTGCTGTCGGCCGGTGGCCTGGCGGCCATGGCCGCCACCCCGCTGGCCGGCGCCTGGGCCGACCGCGCCCACGCCAAGCGCGCGCTGATCGCGGTCGCCGCGCTGGCGGTGCTGGGCGCGAGCGCCATCGCCTTCCAGACCCGGTCGCCGGGCCTGCTGGTGTTGTCGCAGGTGCTCACGGGCGTGGCCGGTGCGGTGCTCGCGGCCGCGCTGGCTGCGCTCACGCTGGGCCTGGCGCGCAGCGACGGCCTGCGCCACCAGACCGGGCGCAACGAGGCTTTCAGCCACGCGGGCAACATCGTCTCGGCGCTCGGCGCGGCGGCGCTGGCGCACTGGCTGGGCGCGCCGTGGATGCTGGCGGTGATGTCCGCCATGGCCGTGGGCGCGCTCGCCTGCCTGCGGTCGATCCGGCCCGGAGACATCGACCACGTGGCCGCGCGCGGCAGCGCGGCGGCCACGCCGCAGCCGGCGGCCCCCGGCGCCGGCACGGCCGCACCGGAGGGCCTGCGCGCCTTCCTGGGCCACCGTGCGCTGTGGCTCTTCAGCCTGGCCTGCGCGCTCTTCCACCTGGGCAATGCCGCCATGCTGCCGCTGCTGAACCAGCGGCTCGCCGCCACGGCCCCCGACGCCTCGCCGCTGCTGTGGACGGGCATCGCCATCGTGGTCGCGCAGCTCACCATGGTGCCCGTGGCGCTCTGGGTGTCGCGCAGCCGCCGGTGGGACCTGCCGGTGTTCGTCTATGCCGCCATCCTCGCGCTGCCGGTGCGCGGCGTGATCGCCTGGGCCATCCCCGATGCCTGGGCCAACATCCCCGTGCAGATCCTCGACGGCATCGCCGCGGGCGCCCTGGGCGTGGCCACGCCGCTGATGGTGGAACGCTACGTGCGCGGCAGCGGCCGCTACAACACCGCGCTGGGCATGGTGATGACCCTGCAGGGCATCGGCGCCGCGCTGAGCCCGGCCATCGCCAACACCGTGGTCGGCGCGGGCGGGCATTTCGGGCGGGCCTTCGCGGTGCTGGCAGGCTGCGCCGTGCTCGCCTTGCCCGTCTTCATGCTGGCGCAGCGGCAGGCCGGGCGGCACCCCCCACCGCACGCGGCATAGGGACACGGCGGCCCAGGCGGCAGACAGGCCTTCCGGGCACCGGGCGAGAGGCGGCTGCTGTCGAGCCGGCCGATAATGGATGAGCACCGCCATCCATGGCACCAGATTCCGAGGTCCGCATGCTCCCACTGCGCCGATCCCTGTCGCCGCTGCTGCTCGCAGCGCTGCTCACCGCGGGCCCTGCCGGCGCCGCTCCGCCCCTGCCCGTACCCGACACCCAGGTGCTGCACCTCACCATCGACGGCCATGCGGTGGATGTGCCCACCCAGGTCTTCCGCCCCGAGGGGGCCGGCCCCTTCCCGCTGGTGATCTTCTCGCACGGCCGCTCGGCCGACCCCGCGGTGCGTGCCCGCCTGCAGTACCCCGTGCCCCTGGGCCACGCGGCCTACTGGCTGCGCCAGGGCGTGGCCGTGGTCGCGCCCATCCGGCCCGGCTACGGCACCACCGGCGGCGCGGACCGCGAGAACTCCGGCGCCCGCTGGCCGTCCGGTGGCACCGCCTGCACGGGCCTGCCGGACTACGCCACCGTGGCGCAGCATGCGGCGGCGGCCGTCCGGGCCGTGCATGGCTGGGCTCTGCAGCAGCCCTGGGTGCGGCGCGACCGCATCCTGCTCGAAGGCCAGTCCGTGGGCGGCATGGCCACCATCGCCGCGGCGGCGGACCACCTGACCGGCGTGGTGGGCGCCGTCAATTTTTCCGGCGGCGCGGGCGGCAAGCCCGACACCGCCCCCGGCCACAGTTGCCAGCCCCAGGTGCTCACCGGGCTCTACCGCCAATGGGGCACGCAGGTGCGCGTGCCCACCCTGTGGCTGTACGCCGAGAACGATCTCTACTGGGGCCCGGACCTGCCGCGCCAGTGGTTCGGTGCCTTCCGGGAAGGCGGCGACGGCGCGCAATTCGTCGCGGCTCCCGCGCTGGAAGGCACGGACGGGCACAACCTGCTGCGCGTGGGCGGCCGCCACTGGCGGGACCCGCTGCAGGCCTTCACGGCGAAGGTGGGGCTGCTGGCGCCCTGAACGCGCTTTCCGTCACGCGCCTTCGAGCTGCAGGTACACCTTGCCTTGCTCGATGCGCACAGGGTAGGTGCGCAGGCCCTGCGTGAGCGGGGCGCACAGCGCACGGCCGTCGCGCACGTCGAAGCGCCCCTGGTGCAGCGGGCACTCGATCTCGTGGCCCTCCAGAAAGCCGTCGCACAGCCGCGCGTTGCCGTGGGTGCAGAGGTTGTCGGTGGCGAACACCTCGCCCTCCACCGCGTAGAGCGCCACATCGCGTCCGCCAACGCTCACGCCCACCACATCGTCCTGCGGCACGTCGTCCAGCGCGGCGGCCTCGGTCCATCCGGTATCGATGGCGGTCATGGGTGTCTCCTCAGAGGGGGTAGATGATGGAATTCGGGATCATTTCGCTGTCGTAGATGCACTCCTTGCGGGCGAAGCGCAGCCCGCCGGGCGTGCGCACCACCACGTCGAGGTAACGCCCCACGTTGAACACCGTGGAAGGCTCCGACAGCTTGGTGCGGAACACCGCGTAGTTCGCCTCGCATTCCCAGCGCCCATCACCGGCCGCGCGTACGCGCGGCGCGCCGATCACGTGGCGCTGGTAGTACGGGTCGTGGAACAGCGTCTCGCGGATGCCGTACACCCGGTCCTTCAACATGCCCCGGCTGTCGAACGACAGCGTGGCGAGCGGCAGGCCGCGTTCATGGTTCTCGCGCGGCTGCAGCCGGTACACGCAGTCTTCGGTGAAGAAGCCCGGCCAGCGGTCCCATTCGCAGGCATCGAGCGCCGAGGCGTAGTCGGCATAGAGCTGCTGCAGCGCAAGGTAATCGGAGAAGGCGATGGAGGCCGCGCCGGTCGCGGTATGCGCAGGGGTCGTGGTGGTCGTGTCCATGGCGTCAGTCCTCCTTCTCCATCACGCCGCGCCAGTATTCGTACATGCCGCGGATCAGCGTCTCGGTGACCATGTGGTCGGTATCGCCCACGCCGTGGCCGCCCAGTTCCACCAGCGCGCGGTGGAAAGGCTTCTGCCCGAAGCCCTGCTGCGAGAACTCGATCACCTCGCCGTCATCGGCCGAGACGAATCCGGCGGGACCGAACAGGTTGGCCTGCCGCAGGCGGCGCTCGGTCATCTCGTCGGTGTCGTCCTCAAAGCCGAAATGCGTCCACTCGAAGTCGAACGCGTCGTGGCCCACGGGCTGGATGTGGCGCGTGGAGACGCTGTTGACCTGCTGCTGCAGGATCACGCTGGGGAACAGCGTGGTCATCACCGCCGTGGGACCGCCCCACCAGGGCTCGGGCACGATGTCGAGGAAGCGCGGGTCTTCCAGCTGCATACCGGCCTTGAAGCTGGAGACGTTGGACACGTCGGATTGCTTCTTGGCCTCGCCGCGCGTGGACACCATGGCCGCGTGGCGGTGGCGCGCGTCCATCTTCAGTTCGGACTTGTTGTCCGCCCGCCAGAGGCCGAAGGTGACGAACCACGTGTGCAGCAGGCCGGGGTGGTAGGGGTCCTTGATGTTCTCCTGCATCAGCTTCCAGTTGCCCGGAATGCGCTGGCGGTTGTAGCCCAGGATCTTGAGCTTGCGGCCGTTGAACAGGCGGTCGAAATAGCCCAGGATCGCCGGGCCCATGAAGTCTTCCAGCGATTCGATACCGTGGTCGAACGAGGCGAAGACGACGCCGCCGAGCGCGGCCACCTTGAGACGCGTGAGGCCGTGCTCATCCAGCGTGAAGTCCGCCGGCATGCCGCCGTGCACCTTGCCGTCCTGCTTCACGCCACGCCGGAAGGGCACGCCCTGCAGCGCACCGTCGAGCTTGTAGTTCCACTGGTGGTAGGGGCAGACGAACTCCTTGCGGTTGCCGTGGCGCTCGCGGCAGAAACGCATGCCGCGGTGCGCGCAGACGTTCTCCACCACGTGCAGTTGCATGTCTTCGCCGCGCACCAGGATCACCGAGCGCTCGCCGATGGCCGTGCGCTTGAAGTCGCCCGGGTTCGGCACCTCCGCCTCCAGGCCCACGTAGCACCAGTGGTTGCGGTAGAAGAAGCGTTCCAGCTCGCGGCGGTAGATCGCCTCGCTGGTGTAGGCGGCGAAGGGCACGCGGTGGGTGCTGGGGCTCTCCCAGACGGGCTGCAATGGAAAAACGGGGTGGGGCGTACTCATGTCGTTGTCTCCTGGGAATTCGTTTCAGGGCGTGCTGGCGTAGAAAGCGTCGGCGTACAGGTGCTCGGGAGCAATGCCGCGCTGGCGGGCCAGCAGCGACACGGCCTCCACCATCGGCGGCGATCCGCACAGGTACGCACGCCAGCCTTCCAGCGAAGGCCAGTCCTGCGCGATCGCATCGGTGACGAGGCCCGTGCGCTGCCCCGGCGCTGCATCGGCCGCGGTCACCACCGCATGCACCTGCAATTGCGGATGCCGCTCCTGCAGCGCGGCCAGCCACTGCAGGCCATAGACGTCACGCGCAGACCGTGCACCGGCATAGACGTGGATCGGGTTGCGCATGCCGGCTTCCAGCGCGCCGCGCACGATGGAGAGGATCGGCGCTAGCCCCGTGCCGCCCGCCACGCAGAGCATGGGGCCCTCGTACTTGCGGCGCAGGTAGGCCGAGCCCAGCGGCCCGCTCACGCGCACCGCATCGCCCACGGCCAGCACGTTCGCCACATGGCTGGATGCGAGCCCGCCTTCGACCAACCGCACGTGGAATTCGAGTTCGTCATGGTGCGGCAGCCCGGCCATCGAATACGGCCGCACCAGGCCCGGGCCGAACTGCAATTGCGCGTACTGCCCCGGCGAGAAGTCCAGCGCCTTGGCCGGCTTCAGAAGCAGGCGGCGGATGTCGTGCGTGAGCGTTTCCACCGCCGTCACCGTGGCGCGGAGCGTGCGCGCCGTGTGAACCACCACCTCGTCGGGCTCGGGGATCTCGATGGTGCAGGACTCGCTCAGCACCGTCTGGCAGGCCATCACGTACTGCGCCTCGCCATCGCCGCCCAGGGGCGGCATGCGCAGCGCCTGCCCGGAATCCATCACCTCGCCCGCGACCACCTTGCAGCGGCAGGTGCCGCAGCGCCCGGCCATGCAGCTGTAGGAGACGGGAATCTGGTGCTCGCGCAACACCTCCAGCAGGTTGGCGCCAGGTGCCACCGGCAGCACGCGGCCCAGCGGCTCGATATGCAATTCCATCGTGGGTTGTCTCGTGTCGTCGTTATGGCCCCGATCATTCCTTCGATCCAATAATCAGCCAATAGAATGTCGTGAATACATCCCATCACTGGCATCAATAAAGGGGCGGCATGGAACTGGAAGACATCGACCTCAACCTGCTGGTGGTCTTCCAGCAGTTGCTGGTCACGCGCAAGGTGTCGCAGGCCGCTGAAAACCTGGGCCTCACGCAGCCGGCGGTGAGCAACGCGCTGGCGCGGCTGCGCCGCCTGCTGGGCAACGAACTCTTCCTGCGAACGGCCCACGGCATGCAGCCCACGCCTTATGCCGACCAGCTCGCGGAATCGGTGTCGTACGCGCTGGCCATGATCCACGGCGCGCTCAACCACAAGCAGGGGTTCGATCCCGCCACCAGCCGGCGCGTATTCAAGGTCGGCATGACGGACATCGGCGAGATCTACTTCCTGCCGCGCCTGCTGGAGCGGCTGCGCCAGACAGCGCCGGGCGTGCGCCTGACCACCGTGCGCAACAGCGCAACGGACCTGAAGGACGCCATGGAGGCCGGCAAGGTGGACCTGGCCGTGGGCCTGTTGCCGCAGCTCAAGGCCGGCTTCTTCCAGCGCCGGCTGTTCCGCCAGCCCTACGTGTGCCTGTTCCGCCAGGGCCACCCGCTGCACAAGCGCCGCCGCATCGGCCTGGCGGAGTTTTCAAAGGCGGAGCACGTGGTGGTGGTCTCCGAAGGCACCGGCCACGGCAAGGTGGACGAGCTGCTGGAGCGCATGGGCGTGGCCCGCGACGTGCGCCTGACGGTGCCGCATTTCGTGGCCATCGGCCACATCCTGCAGGCCACGCAGATGGTGGCCACCGTGCCCGAGAAGATGGCCCAGAGCATGGCCGAGCCCTTCGGGCTGGCCTATGCGCCCCACCCCGCCAAATTGCCGCAGGTGGCGATCAATCTGTTCTGGCACACGAAGTACCACCGGGATCCGGGGAACCAGTGGTTGCGGGGGGTGTTGGTGGAGATGTTTGCGGAAGGGGATTGAGCGGGGATGACCCCTGCGCAAGTCGGTGCGCGGCAGCCTCCGAGGCTACGACGGCAGCGGATCCGACTGCCGCAGCCGCATCGACACCCAGAACCGCTCTGCCGGATGGACGGATACCGACATCTCAAAGGCCACGCCATCGGCGTCGAAATAGTGCCGGATCACCTTGAGCACCACGGCCCCCGGGGCGAGTTGCAGCTTCTCCGCCAACGTGCCGGCAACGGTCGCTGCATGGATTTCCTGCCGAATCTCGGCGATGCGCCGGCCGTAGCGCGATTCGATCAACGCGCAGATCAGCGTGCCCGGCTCCTGGCGCACCATCGTGCCGACCGCTTCATAGGCAGGGTCCACATAAACGTCGGTCCAGCCTACCGGCAGGCCGCCGTCGGCGTCGGCCTCCAGCCGCAGGCTGGAGATGCGCAGCCAGCGGGAGCCCGGTGCACAGCCCAGCTCGCGCGCCTTTCCCACGCCCAGTTCCACCTCGCCCACCGACTGCACCCGGCGTATGTGGGTGGCGCTGAATTGCACCAGATCGTCCACAGACGCCAGCGTCGGGCGAAAGCCTGAGCGCACCTGCGCCGACTCCACCCGGGTGCCGACGTTCTTGCGCCGCGACACCAGCCCCTGTGCCTGCAGTTCCGTCAGTGCCGCCCGGATGGTGTGCCGGCTGGTCCCGTAATGGGCGCACAACTCGAGTTCGGTCGGTAGCAGGCTGCCGACCGCGAAATGGCCGGTGGTGATGGACTCGGTCAGGTGGCGGGCAATGTCCGCGTAGTGGGGCCTTTTCATGTCCCTCGATTATTCCAGACAGGGTAATCACTGAGCCATCGATATGTCCGAACATATAAAGTCATTATGTTCGAACATATCAACGAATGGGCTTGTCCGATGTCCTCCTCCGATCCGTCCACACCGCTTTTTCCCGCCGCCAGCACGGTGGTCGATTCCATCCTGTTCCGCGATGCCTTCGGAACGGCAGCCATGCGCGGGTTGTTTTCCGACCGCGCACTCGTGCAGCGCTACATCGACGCGGAAATCGCACTGGCCCGTGCCGAGGCCCGCTGCGGCGTGATCCCGGCCGAGGCGGCCGAGGCGATCGCCCGCGAGTCGCGCCTGGATCGCATCGACTTTGACCACATGCGCGAAGAAACCGACATCGTCGGCTATCCCATCCTGCCCCTGGTGCATCAGCTCGCGAAAATGTGTGGCGAGGCCGGTCGCTACCTGCATTGGGGCGCGACCACCCAGGACATCATGGACACGGCGGTGGCACTGCAGGTGCGCGACGCGCTCGACGCCATCGATGCCGACATCCGCGCACTGCGCTCCATCCTGGCCGGCCTGGCGAAGAAGCACCGCGACACGCCCATGGCCGGCCGCACGCACCTGCAGCAGGCGCTTCCGGTGACCTTCGGCTACAAGGCCGCGATCTGGCTGGCAATGTTCGACCGCCACCAGCAACGCATCGCCGAGCTGCGCCCGCGGGTCGCGGTGGTCGAGTTCGCCGGCGCAGCCGGAACGCTGGCATCGCTGGGCGGCAAGGGCCTGGAAGTGCAGGCCGCCATGGCTGAAGAACTGGGCCTGGGCGTGCCCGCCACCACGTGGCACGTGGCGCGTGATGGCTTCGCCGAGGCGGTGAACCTGCTTGCGCTCGTCACCGGCTCGCTCGGCAAGATCGCGCTGGACATCATGATCATGGCCAGCACCGAGTTCGCCGAGGTGTACGAGCCCTTCGTCAAGGGCCGGGGTGCCAGCAGCACCATGCCGCAGAAGCGCAACCCGATTTCCAGCGAACTGATGCTGGCAGCCTCCAAGGCGGTCCGCCAGCATGCGGGCCTGATGGTCGACGCGATGGTGCAGGACTTCGAGCGCGCCACGGGACCATGGCATGCGGAATGGATCGCCATCCCCGAGAGCTTCATCCTCACTGCCGGTGCACTGCACCAGGCGAAGTTCGCGCTCGGCGGCCTGATCGTCGATGAGAACCGCATGCGGCACAACCTGGGTCTGAGCCGCGGCCTGATCGTGGCCGAGGCCGTGATGATGGGCTTG
Organism: Paracidovorax konjaci; assembly: GCF_900112675.1. Taxonomy (GTDB): domain Bacteria; phylum Pseudomonadota; class Gammaproteobacteria; order Burkholderiales; family Burkholderiaceae_C; genus Paracidovorax; species Paracidovorax konjaci. The sequence continues at coordinate 203,287 of NZ_FOMQ01000005.1, forward strand.
GCACCCGCACTGGGCCGCCAGCAGGCGCACGACGTGGTGTACGACGCCTGCCGCACCGTCAATGAGCAGGGCGGCACGCTGGCCGAGGCACTGGCCGCGCTGCCCGCGGTCACGCAGCACCTCGACCGGGCTGCCATCGACCGCCTGACCGATCCCGCGAACTACCTCGGCCTCGCGCCGCAGATGGTCGACCGCGCGCTCGAACTGTCGGCGCGCATCGCCTGACGGCGGCGCACGCCGCGACCGCTCGTTTCCCTGTTCCGCCCCCTTTCACTCCCGGAGAGTCCCATGGCCCTGCTGCGCCGCACCGTCCTCACCTTCGCTCTCACGGCCGCTTGCGCCGCCGCCCACGCCCAGGGCTATCCAGCACGACCGATCACCTGGGTCGTGCCTTTCGCCGCGGGAGGCCCGACCGATGCCATGGCGCGCGATGTGGCGGACAACGTCTCCCGGCAGCTTGGCCAGACCATCCTGATCGAGAACGCCGGCGGCGCCGGCGGCACCATCGGCGCAACGAAAGTGGCCCGCACTGCACCCGATGGCTACACCATGCTGGTGGGCCACATGGGCTACATGGGCGCGGCGCCGGCGCTCTACAAAAAGCTCGCTTATGACCCGGTCAAGGACTTCGAACCCGTGTTCCGCTTCCCGGACACACCGCTGGTGCTGCTCGTCGCCAAGAATTCGCCCTACCAAAGTGCCGAAGAACTGATCGCCTTCGGCAAGAAGAATCCGGGCAAACTGAACTTCGGCAACGCCGGCGTTGGCTCCACCTCGCACCTGGTGGCAGCACTGTTCGCCAGCCGGGCGGGCATCGAGATCACTTCGGTGTCGTACAAAGGGGCCGCCCCCGCCATGACGGACCTGATCGCCGGCCAGCTCGACGCGATGTTCGACCAGACCAACACGGCGATGCCGCAGCTCGCTGGTGGCCGCATCCAGGCCATCGGGCTCACCTCCGATAAGGAAATGCCCCAATTTCCTGGCGTGCCGCCACTCGGCCAGAAGGTCGTGCCCGGCTTCGAGACGGCCACCTGGTACGGCATCTACGCTCCGCGCGGCACACCGAAGGACGTGGTGCAGAAGCTCTACCAAGCCTATGCCAAGGCCATGGAGAACCCTGCGTGGAAGAAGAAGATGGCCGACCAGGGCATTCGCCTGTTGCCCGACGCGCAGTACGCGCCCGAAGCCTTCGGCAAACATACCGCTGCCGAGGTACAGACCTGGCGCAAGGTCGCGGCCGACGCGAAGATCTCGCTGGACTGAACGGCGACGAACTCCCCCACACATGGCATCCATCGCCCAAGAAGATCTCGAAGACGGCATCGCCGATGCGCTGCAGTACGTCAGCTGCTTCCATCCGCCGGATTTCGTGCAAGCCCTGCGCGCTGCATGGGAGGCCGAGACGCATCCGGCAGCCCGCGACGCACTGCTGCAGTTGCTCGTCAACAGCCGCTTGGCCGCGCAGGGCCGGCGGCCGGTCTGCCAGGACACGGGGCTCGCCCAGGTGTTCCTGCGCATCGGCGTGGGCGCGTGCTTCCACAGGCGCGATGGTGGCGCGCTGCGGACACCCCAGGCCATTGCCAACGCCGCGACCCGGCGTGCCTACACCGACCCAGCCAACCCGCTGCGCGCCACGGTGGTTTCCGACCCGCTGGGTGCGCGCCGCAACACCCGCGACAACACGCCGGCGGTGGTGCATTGCGAGATCGTGGAAGGCCACACGGTCGAAGTGCTGGTCGCGGCCAAGGGCGGCGGCGGGGACCTCAAGGCCCGCTTCGCCACCCTGCTGCCCGGTGACAGCATCGCCGACTGGGTGGTTCGTGAATTGCCTGGCATGGGAGCCGGCTGGTGCCCACCCGGCACGCTGGGCATCGGCATCGGCGGCACGCCCGAGCAGGCGATGCTGCTGGCCAAGCAGAGCCTGTTCGCGCCGATCGACATCGGCGCGCTGCAGGCACGTGGCGCCGCCACGCCGGAAGAAGCCCTGCGGCTGGAAGTGCATGCGCGTGCCAACGCGCTGGGCATCGGCGCGCAGGGCCTGGGCGGACTGGCGACGGTGCTGGACGTCAAGGTGGCAGCCGTGCCCGCGCATGCCGCAGCGCTGCCGGTGGCGCTGGTGCCCAATTGCGCTGCCACCCGCTGGCTGCGCTTCACCCTCGACGGCCACGGCCCATTGCGGCTCCAGCCACCGCCGGCCTCACTGTGGGACGGCATTCCGGACCGGCTCGACAGCGCGGGCGCCCTGCGCGTAGACCTCGATACGCTGGACCGCGACCAGGTGGCGGGCTGGCGCGCCGGCCAGACGCTTCTGCTGTCGGGCCGCCTGCTCACCGCGCGCGACGCGGCGCACCGCCGCCTGGTATCGATGCTCGATGCGGGCCATCCGCTGCCGGTCGACCTGCGCGGCCGCGTCGTCTATTACGTGGGCCCGGTCGACGCGGTGCCCGGTGAAGCGGTCGGTCCGGCGGGGCCCACCACCGCCACGCGCATGGATGCCTACGTCGAGCCGCTGCTGGCACGCACCGGCCTGCTGGCCATGATCGGCAAGGCCGAACGGGGCCCCGCGGCGGTGGACGCCATCCGGCGCCACGGCGCGGCGTCGCTGGTCGCCGTCGGGGGAGCCGCCTACCTGCTGTCCCGCGCGGTGGTCGAAGCCCGTGTGCTGGCCTTCGAGGACCTGGGCATGGAAGCGATACACGAGTTCGTTCTGGAGGACTTCCCCGTCACCGTGGCCGTCGATGGCACGGGCGCGTCGGTACACCAGACCTGGATGATGGCTGCGGTGTGATGCCAGGGCAGGCACCACGCCTTGCGCACCAGCCCGAAGCCGGCCCTGCCCGTCAAAATCGATAACCCACCCCCGCCGTCACCACCAGCGGGTCCAGCCGCACCTTCGCATGCGCGGGCGCACCGCCCAGCGCCGGCAGCGTGCCCGTCGCAGTCGTCTTGAGCCAGATCTTCTTCGCATCGACGAAGAAGCTCCAGCGCGGGTCGATCGGCACTTCAATGCCGGCCTGCAGCACCGGGCCGACGCCGTTCTTCACATCCAGGTTCGACACGAAGCCATCGCGGGACTCCAGCACCAGCGTGTAGTTGATGCCCGCGCCGATGTAGGGGCGCACGGGCCCTTCCTCCCACAGTTGGCGGCGTACGGACAGCACGGCGGGGCCGTACTTCACTTTGCCGAGCGTGCCCGCGCCGGCCAGGGTGCCGGTGCCCTTGAGGGCGGTGGTGGGCGGCAGGCCCAGGGCGATTTCGGCGCTCCAGCCCGGGTGGAAGTCGTAGATGGCACCGAAACCCAGGCCGTTGTTGGAGTCGGCCCGGGCGCTGGCGCCGGGCACGATCTGCCCGCCGGCACGCACTTCGGCCGAGGTGCTGAAGCCGATGTGCGCGGCACCGGCGTAGAGGCGCCAGGGGGATGGCGCAGACAGGTCCGCCGATGGCATTCGCGCGGCTGCGGCTGGTGCGAGTGGCTGCGTCTGCGCCTGGGCCTGTGCGGGTAGCGCGGCGATGAGGCTGCCGATAGCGGCTGCGAAGGCGGCGGCGGCGGCGTGCGGGTGGCGTGCGATGGCTTGCATGGTGTGTTCTCCTGGTGGTGTCCGTGTGCCGGCCCGGCCGATCAATCCCGCCCGGCGCGCTCGATGCCGCGCGCGAAGCCTTCGGGGTCGGTGAACAGCGCCTCGTGGCTGCCGCCCGTCTCCACGTAGCGGAACAGGCCCAGCCGCTCCGACAGGCGCGGGTGCCAGGGCAGGCTCTGGGGCAGCGCGGTGTCTTCGCGGCAGTTCAGGTACGACTTGCCCAGCGCCAGCGCGGCGGTGGGCTGCGAGAGGGCGATGGGGTCGGTCAGGCAGCGCAGCGGCTGCGGGTGCAGCAGCGCGTAGGTGCTGCGCGCCAGGTCGGCGCCGGCGTCGTTGATGAAGCACTCGCGCCAGACCTCGAAGGGCAGTTGCACCGCGCCGCCGTGGGCCGCCGCGATGCCTTCGAACATCGCGCGGTAGTGCGGCGGCGCCATGTCGCACAGGGCTTCGCCGGGCAGTGGCACGAAGGCGTTCACATAGACCAGGCGCCGGATGCGTTCGGGCACGCGGTCGGCGGCACCGGACAGCAGCATGCCGCCGTAGCTGTGGCCCACCAGCCGCACTTCGCGCAGGTCGTTCGATTCCAGGAACCGCACCAGCCCGTCGATCGCGTCCTGCAGCCCCAGCGGGGCCGTGCCGTCGCCGGGGCGGTTGCCCGGCAGCGTGGGGCAGTGCACGGTGTGGCCGCGTGCGCGCAGGTGCGATGCCGTGGCTTCCAGCGTTTCGCCCGTGTGCCAGGCGCCGTGGACCAGAACGTAGGTGTCCGCCATGTCGTTGTCTCCTTGTGGTGTGGGGAGACCCATGGTGGCGCGCTGGCGGGCCGGTGGCTGGCCGCTGCGTGCCAGCGTGGCGGACGCTGCGTGTCAGCGCGGGCGGGCCGCAGCCTCCGCGCCCGCGCAACGCTCCTGCGCAGGCGTTCTACCGCTCCAGTGGCGGCAGGCGCGGGCGAAGTGCGAGGGATCGAGGAAGCCCGCGCGCCGCCCGATCTCGGCAACCGTCAGGTGCCGGTGCGATGGTGCGCGCAGCATGCGCTGCGCCGCGGCCATGCGCTCGCGCATCAGGAGCAGCGCGAAGGTGCTTCCCCCGGCCGCCAGAGCGCGGTGCAGTGTCCGGAGCGACACGCCCGCCTCTGCTGCCACGTCAGCGGCCGTGAGCCCGGGCTCGTGAAATCGCTGGCGCACGCCATGTTCGATGCGCTGCAGCAGGCCGGGCCGGGGTGCCGCGTCCTTCGGCACGGCACCGCAGGCGAGCGACAGCAGGCCGCCCAGGTGCTCGGCCTGCAGTGGGCCCAGCCGGTCGGGCCGTTCGGCCTGGAGCTGGTTCACGTAGGTGCTCAGCACCTTGCCCCAGCCCGAGGAGCCATCCACGTGCCGGCCCAGCCAGTGGCCGGAGGCGGGCAGCCAGGTCTCGAGCCAGCCGATCGGAATCTCGATGGAGACGGTGTCCACCGACTCGGGGAACTCCAGCAGATAGCCCCGCCGCGAGTCGATCAACGCCAGGTCGCCCGGCAGCAGGCGCGTGGCGCCCGCGCCGTCCTGCGCGACGTGGCAGGGCGCAGGGGACGCTTTGCACAGCAGGTAGTAGAAGTTGTCGCCGCCGCTGCGGCGGATGCCCTGCAACGTGCGCCGCACACGCTGCGCGCTGCCGCCCACGCGGTTGACCCGCAGGCCGGCGCAGGCCATGGAAGTCAGCCTGGCGGAGAACGCGTGGCGCTGGCCGGGCTCCACCTCCATGTCGAGAAAACAGTCGCAGACCGCGCCGACCCAATAGTCGGCCCGCTCCGCCGGAGCAACGCAGTCGGTGGTCCAGGTGCGGATGCCGTCGTGCATGGCAGGCCTTTCGTGCAGTGTCTCCGCGGTCAAAGCGCCATGTTTTCGGCGGCGCGGGGCGGCGGCGGATCAGGCCCCCCGCCGCACGCGCCCCAGCAGCAGCACTGCCACGGCTGCGAGCACCGCCGGCACGGCGGCCACCAGGATGATGGAGGACGGCGTCCAGGCCGCGGCCAGCAGCGCGCCGCCCGCCAGCGGGCCGGCGATGGCGCCGATGCGGCCCACGCCCAGCGCCCAGCCCACGCCGGTGGCGCGGATGTGGGTGGGGTAGATGGCGGCGGCCAGCGCGTTGCAGCCGATCTGCGCGCCCACCACGCCGAAGCCCGAGAGCGCGGCGCCGGCCAGCAGGCCGGTGAGGTTCTGCCCGCTGAAGGCGATCAGCGCGATGAAGCCGGCCGAGGCGGCATAGGCCGCGCCCAGCACGGTGTAGGCGCTGAAGCGGTCGATGAGCCGGCCCAGCGCCAGCGCACCCACCACGCCGCCCAGGTTGAGCATGGCGGTGGACAGGATGGCTTTCTCCAAAGGCAGGCCCGCGCTCTTGAGCAGCGTGGGCAGCCAGTTCACCAGGAAGTACATGACCAGCAGGTTCATGAAGAACGCCAGCCAGAGCAGCACGGTGGTGGGCAGGCGTCCGTGGCGGAACAGCTCGAACACCGAGAAGCCGGCCTGCACGCCGGCGGCCTCGCCGCGCAGCCCGGCCATCACCGTGGCCGGGTCTTCGCCGGGGTAGGCGTTCTTCACGATGGGCTCGTAGCGCGCAGGCGCAGCGCCGCTGGCAGCCAGGTAGCGCAGCGATTCGGGCAGCAGCAGGGCCAGCACCGGCAACAGCAGCAGCGGCAGCACGCCGCCCAGCACGAACACCGAGTGCCAGTCGAAATGCGCGATCAGCCAGCTGGAGAGAAGCCCGCCCAGCGTGGAGCCCAGCGGAAAGCCGCAGAACATCACCGTGACCAGCGTGGCGCGCAGCCGCTGCGGCGCGTATTCGCTGGTCAGCGCGATGATGTTGGGCATGGCCGCGCCCAGCCCCACGCCGGTGATGAATCGGTAGGCCAGCAGCTCGTTCATGCTGGTGGCCCAGGCCGTGAGCAGCGCGAACAGGCCGAAGATGAAGGTGGACAGCAGGATGATCCTCTTGCGGCCCCAGCGGTCGGCGGCGGGGCTGAGCAGGAAGGCGCCGGCCATGAGGCCGAAGAGGCCCGCAGCGAAGATGGGCCCGAACTCCGAGGGCTTCAAACCCCAGTCCTCCGCGATGCGCGGGGCCACGTAGGCGATGGACTGGGTGTCGAAGCCGTCAAGCATGGCGACGATGGCGCACAGCAGCGTCACGCGCAATTGCAGCGGCCCGAAGGCGGCGCGGTCCGCCGCCGGAATGCCGGCGGCCAGGGATGGATTCATGGTTGTCTCGCTCCGTTGTCGTGGAAGGAATGGGGCCCGGCACGCCGGTGCCGGGCTGCCGTGCAGCAGCCCTGGCCGGCGGATCTCAGGCGAGGGAACGCGCCACCGCTCAGGTCATGGCGTGCAGTCCGGCTGCGCCTGCGGCCGCGCCGCGACGAAGGCGGGGTGCTGCTGGGCGTGCGCGTGGGCGGCCATCACGCGCGCATAGGGCGCCAGGTCGCAGCCCGCGCGCAGGGCATTGGCCACCTGGGGCACGAGGCACACGTCGGCCAGCGTGGGCTCGTCGCCGAAACACCAGGGCCCGCTGCCATGCCGGGCCAGCAGCCGCTCCACGGCTTCGAAGCCCTCGGCCGCCCAGTGCGCGTACCAGGCGTCCTTCTGTGCCGCGCTCAGCGCCAGCGGGCCCTGCAGGTATTTCAGGATGCGCAGGTTGTTGACCGGGTGCATGTCGCAGGCGATCACGTTCGCCAGCTCCAGCACGCGGGCCCGCAGGCGCGGCTCCAGCGGGACCAGCCGGGGCTCCGGGTGGCGCTGGTCCAGGTAGTCCAGGATGGCCATGGACTGGCCCAGGGCGAAGTCGCCATCCACCAGCGTGGGCACCGCGCGCGAGGGGTTCAGTTCGGCATAGGCCGGCGCGCGGTGCTCGCCGGTGCGGATGTTCACGCCGAGGTAGTCGGCGGGCAGGCCCTTCAGCGCCAGGGCGATGCGCACCCGGTACGAGGTGGAACTGTTGAAGAAGCTGTAGAGCTGCATGGCGGGGCCCATCGATCCTCAGACCACGTCCACGGCCAGTTCGCCCAGGCGCTCCACGCCCGCCACCATGCGATCGCCGCGCACCACCGGGCCCACGCCTTCGGGCGTGCCGGTGTACAGCAGGTCGCCCGGCTCCAGGCGGAAGTACGTGGAGAGATCCGCGATGGTCTCGGCCACCGACCAGATCAGGTGCGAGACGTCGCTGCGCTGGCGGTCCGCGCCGTTCACGGTGAGCCAGAGGCCGGCCTGCTCGAAGTGGCCCACGTCGCTCGCGCGGTGGATGGGGCCGATGGGCGCGGAGGCGTCGAAGGCCTTGCCGATCTCCCAGGGCCGGCCCATCTGGCGCATTTCCATCTGGCGGTCGCGGCGGGTCATGTCCAGGCCCACGGCGTAGCCCCAGGCATGCTCCAGTGCGTGCTCGCGGGCGATGCCGCTGCCGGCCTTGCCGATGGCGACGACCAGCTCCGCCTCGTAGTGGAAGTTGTCGGTACGGGGCGGGTACGGCAGGCGCAGCGTCTCGCCGTAGGCCACGGGGATGACGGCATCGGCCGGCTTGCAGAAGAAGAAGGGCGGCTCGCGGTCGGGGTCGAACCCCATCTCGCGGGCATGGGCGGCGTAGTTGCGGCCCACGCAATAGACGCGGCGCACGGCGAAGGCATCGGCCGTGCCGGCGACGGGAACGGCCACGGTGGGCGGGGCGGGGAATACGAAGGCCATGGGGGTGTCTTTCAAGCCGGAAGAAAAAGGAGGATGAGGAAGCAGAAAGGCGACCGGCAGCGCGTCACAGGCGCTCTTCGCGCAGCAGGTTGAGCGCGGCCTGCACCGGGCGGTCGGAATAGCTGAAGAGCACGGCGTCCTGCGTGGCCGCGAGCTGCACGGGCGCCCACGACGGCGCGACGAAGGTGTCGCGAGGGCCGAACTGGAAGGTGCGGTCGCCGATGCGCGCCGTGCCCTGGCCTTCGACCACGCTGAACACGGTGGCGTCGGTGCCGCGGTAGGTGCGCCCCTGGAAACCCGCCGGCAGGAACTGCAGGAAGGTGGCCATGGTGGGCATGGGCCAGCCGCCGGTGGCGGGGTTCACGTAGCGCAGCTTCACGCCGTCCCATGCATCGAGTTCGCCCTGGCGGAAGAGCCTGTCCAGCGCCTCGCGGCTGCGGTCGTAGGGGTAGCTGAAGATGGGCGATGTCGGGTCGGCCGCGCGGTGGCGCACCGGGGCCATGTTGTGGCCGAAGGCCGCGAAGCTGTGGCCCTCGGCGCGGGTCACGGGCTGCGCCGCCTCGGGGTAGTTCTCGGCAAAACCCGCGTCCAGGTGGCCGATGAGGGGAATGTCCAGGCCGTCGAGCCACACCACGGGCTCGCCGCCCTCCTCCACCGTGGGGTTGCCGTGGTCGTGCCAGGTCCACGACGGGGTGATGATGAAGTCGCCCGGGCGCATGGTGGTGCGCTCGCCGTTGACGGCCGTGTAGGCCCCTTGCCCTTCCACGATGAAACGCAGCGCCGATTGCGTGTGGCGGTGGCTCGGCGCCACCTCGCCCGGCAGAATCAACTGCAGCCCCTCGTACAGCGTGGAGGTGATGCTGGAGCGGCCCGGCAGGCCGGGGTTCTCCAGGATGAGCACTCGGCGCACGGCCTCTTCGGCGCTGATGACCTCGCCGGCCTGCATGACCAGCGGGCGCACGTCTTCGTACTTCCAGAAGGCCGGCACGGCCTGCGGGCGCGGCTCGCGCGGCACCAAGCTGTGCAGCGATTCCCAAAGAGGCGCCATGCCGTGGCGTGCGATGTGCTCGTAATAGGCCTGGCGCTCCGTCGAGGGGGCGCCCTCCGCGCCGGGCCGGGCCCGGGTCGTGGCGATGTCCATGCGTTGTCTCCTTTGCAGCGGCCCTGCGCACCGCCTCGGCACGGGCTCGGCGGCAGGCCGTGCAGCGGATTATTTGAAGCCAGCGATAGTCCGTAAAATCATTTATTGGTCTTATCCATAATCTTTTGGATATACCTCGCCGCACAAAGGACCCCCATGGACTGGACCCACCGGCTGCGGTTGCGCCAGCTGCAGATGCTGCTCAGCCTGGCGCAGACCGGCAACATGAGCCAGTCGGCGCAGCAGTTGCACACCGCCCAGCCCGCGCTCTCCAAGTGGCTCAAGGAGTTGGAGGACGATCTGGGCATGGCGCTGTTCGAGCGCCATGCGCGCGGACTGCGGCCCACGCCCCAGGGCGAGGCGCTGATCGCCCACGCCCGCCGCATCGAGGCCCACCTGGACAGCGCGCGCGACGACATGCAGGCCCTGCGCGACGGCGGCAGCGGCCTCGTGGCCGTGGGCACCTCGGGTGCCTCGGCTTCCGACGTGGTGCCCATGGCCGTACTGCGCCTGCTGGAGTGGCTGCCGCGCGCGCAGATCCGGCTGGCCGAAAGCACGATGAACGTGCTGATGCAGCAGTTGGCCCACGGCGAGCTGGACGTGGTGGTGGGCCGCTCGGCGCCCGAGCTGCACGACACCCACATCCATGCCGAGATGCTCTACATGGAGCCCATCCACCTGGTGGCGCGCCCGCAGCACCCGCTGCTGCGGCTGGAGCGCGAGCTGGCCTGGAGCGACCTGATGGACTACCGCTGGCTCGTCTGGCCGCGCGGCACGCCCATCCGCAACGCGCTGGAAGGCGCGCTCTCCGCGGCCGGGCATGCGCTGCCGCCGGGCAGCGTGGAATCGAACTCCGTCACCCTCAACCTCACGCTGCTGGGCCACAGCGACATGGTGGGCATGGCATCGCACCGCGCGGCGCTGCGCTTCTCGCACATGGGCGCGCTGCGCGTGCTGCCGGTGCGGCTGTCGGGCTTCGGCTCGGTGTCGATGTACTGGCGCGAGAACACCACCGACCGCACGGCGGTGGCGAGCATGCTGCGCGCACTGCGCGAGGTGGCGGCGCCCGTGTCCTGAAGGCGCGTGCAGGCCCGCGCGGCTGCGGGCACCATGGGCGCTTGCGGCGCACGCCGCCCGCCCTTTTCCGGAGGAGACGCCCATGGCCCAGGCCACCCACGAGGTTTTCAACCAGTTTGCCGAGCTGGCCGACTACGACCTGCTCGCCACCGATGCCGCGCTGCAGGAGGCCTTGCGCCGCGCCGGTGCCGATGGCGCCCTGGCCCCGCTGGGCGACTACGCCCGCCGGCTCGGCAGTTCCCCGACCCGCGCGCTGGCCGAGCAGGCCAACCGCCACAGCCCCGCGCTGCACCGCTTCGACAGCCGGGGCCGGCGCATCGACCGGGTGGAGTTCCACCCCGCCTGGGACGCACTCATGGCGCTCTACCGCGGCGAGGGGCTGGTCTCCATGCCCTTCGACAGCGACCGGCCCGGCCGCTGGGCCGCCTGGGCGGCCGGCTTCTACCTGCACGGGCAGGTCGAGCAGGGCACGCTCTGCCCCGCCACCATGACGCAGGCCGCGATACCGTTGCTGCGCAAGGAACCGGCGCTCTGGGCGCCACTGGGCGACAAGCTCCACAGCCGCACGCACGACCCGCGCGACGTGCCCGCGCACGAGAAGGCCGGCATCTGGCTGGGCATGGGCATGACGGAAAAGCAGGGCGGCTCCGACGTGCGCGCCAACACCACGGTGGCCACGCCCCTGGGCGCGGGCGGGCGCGGCGGCGAATACCGGCTGTGCGGCCACAAATGGTTCTTCTCCACCCCGCAGAGCGATGCGCACCTGGTGGTGGCGCGCACGGGCGAAGGCGGCCCCTTCGCCTGCTTCTACGTGCCGCGCAGGCTGCCGGACGGCACGCTCAACGGCGTGCACGTGCAGCGCCTGAAGGACAAGGTGGGCAACCGCAGCAACGCCAGCGCGGAGGTGGAATTCGGCGATGCCTGGGGCGTGCTGATGGGCGAGGAGGGCCGGGGCATTCCCACCCTCATCGAGATGGCCACCACCACCCGGCTGAACTGCGTGGCCGGCAGTGCCGCCATCCTGCGGCAGGCCACGGTGCAGGCCATCGCGTATGCGCGCCAGCGCCACGCCTTCGGCCGCGCGCTGGCCGAACAGCCCCTGATGCGCGCCGTGCTGGCCGATCTGGCGCTCGAGAGCGAGGGCGCGCTCGCGCTGCTGATGCGCCTGGCCGACGCCTTCGAGCACGATGGCGGCGGCACCGCCAGCCCGGCCGACCGCGCCTGGAAGCGCGTGATGACCCCGGCCGCCAAGTTCTGGGTGTGCAAGCGCGGCGTGGAACTGGCCGGCGAGGCGATGGAGGTCTTCGGCGGCAACGGCTACGTGCAGGACGGCGTGATGGCGCGCCTCTTCCTCGAAGCGCCCGTCAACTCCATCTGGGAGGGCTCGGGCAACGTGATGTGCCTGGACGTGCTGCGGGCGCTGGCACGCGATCCGGAGGCCGCGCAGGCACTGCTGGACGATCTCGCGTCCGGAGCGCAGGGCGAGCCCCGCATCGCCGCGGCGCTGCGCGGGCTGCAGGCGCTCCTGCAGTCGCCGCCCGGGGAGCTGGAGACCCTGGGCCGCGTGCTCGTGCAGCGGCTCGTCCTGGCCGCCCAGGCCTGCCTGCTGCGCAGGCACGCGCCCGCCGCCGTGGCCGATGCGTTCATCGCCACGCGGCTGGGAGACGGCGGCGCGGGGCGCGTGGTGGGCGCCATCGACACGCGCTCGCTGGACACGGGCGCGATCCTGGAGCGGGCGTTCCCGGGCTGAGGCGGGACGCGGGTTCTATGCCGCGGCCGAAGCCATCGCGGCCTGGTACCTGCCGAAAACCGCCATGGCCTCTTGCTGCGATGCAGCCCCGGCACCCAGCAAAGGCAATATCTGTGCAGGGACACCGTACTTTTGCAGCGCTTGCTCGACACTCGCCACCGTGCTGTCGCCCAACGACTCCGCCATGGCATGCCGCACATGCGCAGCGAATGCAAGCTCGGACGGAGGAATCTGGTCCAGGTGGATCTCATAACCCATGGCCGCCAGAAAAGGCCCCGGTCCCTGGGTCTGGAAGTGATCGCCCAACGCCTTGGCAGCGACCCCATTCATGTCCTCGCCCAACGCCGGATCGGTCATCACGCGCATCAGGTTGTCGATGCCCTTGGCGGCCTCGGTGCGCAGCCAGCCGGCCGGAGCCACCATGGGTGCGCTCGATTGCAACCGCGCGTTCTGCACGGCCATCCACAGCGCCATCGCTTCGCCGGGCGCCACCGAGCTGCCTCCATCGAGGTGCGGCTCGAGTTCCGCCTCCAGCGCGTTGCGCTGCGCGACGGTCATGGCCTGCGCCTGCCGGAGCTGCTCATGGGCCGTCGCCTTCAGCAGATTCCGGGTCCGCTCCTGCGTTGCCCGCAGGCTGAGCGCGTGCGGTGCCGTGCGCGCCGGACTCGCGGAGCGCGCACGCGAGGCGGGCGACTCGGTCGACGCCGACCGGCCGCGCGACGCCCCGGCCAGCGCATGGTCCGCATGCTGCGCGGAGCCGCGCGGCGAGGTGGAGCCGCCGGCCACCGGCGACGAGGGGCCCTGCTCGGGCGGAAGCGTGGAGGTGCGCCGCGGCGATGCCGGCGCGCAGACGTGGAGGGTCATGGCGGTTCAGTTTCCTGTGGGTCCCATCGGGATGGCGCCATGCTGGCGCAGCCACGCCGCGCGGTCCCGGGCCATCGCGAAGCGCGCCACGGCCCGGCGAAGCGTGCGCCCATGGCGCCCGCGCCACCCTCCGCTGCAGCGAGCGCAGGGCGAGGCGGGCGATGCCGCCTGGCGCACGCGCCGGCCTGGTGAGCCGCCATACCTTCAGACAGGCATTTGCTATTTATTTGATAGCAAACTATTGAATGAAAACGGCGGCATGGAGCACTTTTTATCCAAAGACATGCCTGGGGTGGCCATGTGCCGGCGCCCCACATGCAGGCGCTCAAGGGCCCCGCCGCCATGCGCCATGGCAGGCCGCCCGACAGCGGTATCGGCACGGGCGCGCGCTGGTGCGCAACGCCACGGACCGCGCCGTGGACTTCCGACCGCCCGGCCGAAGAAAATCAGCCGCCCGGCATGCCCGAGTGCTGCCGCAGCAACGCATCCTCGGCCTCGCGCTTGCGGCGCACGTAGTCGGCGGCGGCCTCGTTGTAGGCCACGCGCTCTTCCACGTGGGCATCGCCGTCGCGCGGCAGATCCCGGTCGTGGAACGGGTCTTCGTCGAAATCCGCCTCCAGCTTCGCGAAAGGCTCCGGGTGCAGCAGGCGCACGCCGTCGCGCCAGGCACCGAGCGACAGCAGGAACGGCCCCAGCGTCCCGGGATCGGCCTGGGCCTCCAGCACGCGGCCGGCGATCGTCGCCAGGTCGGTGGGCGTCAGCACGCTCTCGGGCGCATAGGCCATTTCGGAGGGAACGCTGTCGGGCAGGTCCAGCGCCTGCTTGAGCGCCACCTGTGCGTGCAGCAGGGTCTCCATCGACTCGCGGTCCAGCTGGCCCGCCATGTCCTCTGGAAGGCCCTGGAGTTGCCGGGCGCGCTGGATGAACAGGTGCACCTCGGTCTCCAGCGCGCCCAGCCGGAACTGGCGCCGCGCCCAGTCCCCCAGCCCGGCGGCATCCACACGGCCCTCGCGGATGGCGCGTGCCATGCCATGGGCGCGCACGGCGAGCACGATGGCGGCGAACCCCGCCGCCACGTTGTCGCCGCAGGTGCCCAGCGCGTTCGCGGACATCGCGAACACCTGGGCCCGGAGGGTGCTGTCCTCGCACACCGCCCGGATCACCTCGCGGCCCTCTTCCAGGATCGCCCGCCCCCGGCCCGCGGGATCGGCCAGCGCGAGCGCGGACGGGTGCCGCCGCTCGAGCAGCCGCGAGAACGACGATGCATAGGTTTCCGATCCGAACGCTCCGATGCCCCGCTCCGGCGCGTCCCGCTGCGGCGTGTCCAGCCATTCCCCGGCCACCTCCGCCAGCGGGCGCGCCTTCGCGATGTCGTCGTCCAGATCGGCCTCCTCGCGCAGCAGCCGCCGCGCTTGCGCCAGGACCGACAGCGCGGCATCGCGAGCCTCCGGCGTCTCCATGGCCTCCAGAACCTGTGCCTGCGCCGCCGCCATCGCATCGGCCGCCGCATGCTTCAGCAAGGCTTTCACGGCGCCCACGCGCCGCGCGGGCGACGGATCGGCCAGCACGGCCCGCAACGCGTCGCCGAGCGACGGCTCCGCACGGCCAGGCAGGGAACCGGGGTGACGCGCGGCGAAGGCCTGCTCCCAGCGGCTGAGGAACGTCTCATCCGTGAACTGGTAGCCCGACGCCGCCAGCGCAGCGATGCCCTCCCGCCGCAGCCTGTTCGCATGCGCCGGGGCGATGGTGCCCTCGGCCTCGCAGTGGTAGCGCAGCGCCTGCTCGGCAGCCCCGCGCAGCGCCGGCTCCAGCGCCGCATCGCCGATCACGCGCAGCAGGTGGTTGAGCGCCGCGCGGTACTCCGGCCGGAGCATCGAGTCGTAGTAATCGCTGCGGCTGTCGGCCATCCGCTGCGCCAGGGTGGTGGCCGAGAAAAGCCCCGCGCCCAGCGTGTGCACGATGTTGCCCGCCTGGGCCCGGTGGTGCGCGCTGCGGTGCTCGCCCGTGTGGGTGCGCAAGCGGGCGTGCTGCACGGACAGCCACAAGGTCATCGCCTCCTTGCGCTCACGCGGGTCGGCGGCCTGCCGGAACCGCTGCTCCAGCGCCTCTTCCAGGCGGGCGCGCTGGGCAGGCGCGAGCCGCTTGGCATAGAGATACTGCTCGGACGCCGGCTTCTTGAGCCAGCGATCGTGCAGCGTTGCCGAGCGCCGAGCCATCTCGCCCAGCGCGGACTGCACCCATGCGCCGTCCACGCGCGGCCGCCGCCCGGCCGCCCCCGCCACGGGCGCGCGCGCGTTCCCCGGCGGAAAGCCCGCGCCTGCCGCGGGTGCGGAGCCCCGGCCCGCGGCAGGCGCGGGCGCGGCGCCCTGGGCATCGTGCGGCCGGGCACGGATCGGCGAAGCCGGCAGGCCGGACTGGATGGCAGGCATGGGGGGGTTCCAGGGGCGGTGGGGATGGCACCCGACGATGCCCACCCGCGCGCGGCCCGCCCGCCGCCGGCGCGAAGCCGCCGCCCGCCGCGCGAAGCCCGCACCGCGGCACACGCCACAATGGCGCCCATGCTCACACTCCCCGACATCCAGGCCGCCGCCGCCCGACTCCAGGGCCAGGTGCTCGACACCCCCTGCGTCGAATCGCGCACGCTCTCGCAGATCGTGGGCGCGCAGGTGTTCCTCAAGTTCGAGAACCTGCAGTTCACCGCATCCTTCAAGGAACGCGGCGCCTGCAACAAGCTCACGCAGCTGTCCGACGAGGAGCGCCGACGCGGCGTGGTCGCCATGAGCGCCGGCAACCATGCCCAGGGCGTCGCCTACCACGCGCAGCGCCTGGGCCTGGTGGCCGTGATCGTGATGCCGCGCTTCACGCCCGGCGTGAAGGTGGAGCGCACGCGCGGCTTCGGCGCGCAGGTGGTGCTGCACGGCGACACGCTGGAGGAAGCCCGGGCCCATGCCTATGCGCTGGCCGAGGAGCGCGGCCTCACCTTCGTGCACCCCTACGACGACGAGGCCGTCGCCGCGGGCCAGGGCACGGTGGGCCTGGAAATGCTGCAGGCCGTGCCCGACCTGGACAGCCTCGTCATCGCGGTGGGTGGCGGCGGCCTCATCGCCGGCATCGCCACCGCGGCCAAGGCGCTCAAGCCGGACATCGAGATCGTCGGCGTGCAGACCTCGCGGTTTCCGGCCATGGTGAATGCGGTCAAGGGCACGCACCACCCCCAGGGCACCTCCACCATCGCCGAGGGCATTGCCGTGGGCACGCCGGGCCAGACCACGCGCGCCGTGATCGAGCGGCTCGTGGACGACCTGCTGCTGGTGGACGAGGGCGACATCGAGCAGGCCGTGCTGATGCTGCTGGAGATCGAGAAGACGCTGGTCGAAGGCGCGGGCGCCGCGGGCCTGGCGGCCCTGCTGCGCCACCCGGAGCGCTTCCGCGGCAAGCGCGTGGGCCTGGTGCTGTGCGGCGGCAACATCGACCCGCTGCTGCTGGCCGCCATCATCGAGCGCGGCATGGTGCGCTCCGGCCGGCTGGCGCGCATCAAGGTAAGCGCGCGCGACGTGCCCGGCGTGCTCGCGCGCATCACCGCCACGGTGGCCGAGGCCGGCGCCAACATCGAGGAGGTGCACCACCAGCGCGCCTTCACCATGCTGGCCGCGCAGAACGTGGAGATCGAACTCGTGCTGCAGACCCGCGGCCAGGAGCACGTGCAGCAGGTGCTGGAGCATCTGCGCAAGGCTGCCATGCAGGCCGACCTGATGTGATCCACCGCCCCGCGCGGATGTAGGACGCGGGCGGCTTTTGCGGCCAATGCCCGTACAAACACACGGCGTTGCATCACGGCCGCGTCGTTTTCGGCACACTGCGGGCCCATGCAGAAACCCCAACGACGCCATTTCCTCCGCACCCTCGGCCACGGCGCCGCGCTGGCCACCGCGGGCGGGCTGGGCCTGAACTGGACCCAGGCCTTCGCTGCGCTCAAGCCCCTGGGCCAGCCCCAGGCCTTCGATTTCGCGGGCCTCAAGGGCCAGGCACGCGCCCTCGCGGCCAAGGCCTACGAACCGCCGAAAGACACCATTCCGCCCTCGGTGGGCAAGCTCGACTGGGACCAGTACCAGTCCATCCAGTTCCAGGGCGACCACGCGCTCTGGGCCGACGAGAAGCTGCGCTTCCAGGCCAAGTTCTTCCACCTGGGCCTGTTCTTCAAGAAGCCCGTGCGCATGTTCGAACTGGCGGACGGCAAGGCCCAGGAGCTGGCCTACGACCCCGCGATGTTCGACTACGGCAAGAGCGGCCTGAAGGCCGGCGAACTGCCGCCGAACCTCGGCTTCGCGGGCTTTCGGCTGAACTTCCACACCGACCCCGTGCGCGACGTGACGGCCTTCCTGGGCGCGAGCTACTTCCGCGCCGTGGGCGGCGAGTGGCAGTACGGCCTCTCGGCCCGCGGCCTCGCGATCGACACCGGCATGCAGCGCCCCGAGGAATTCCCGGACTTCACCGCCTTCTACCTGGAGCGGCCCGCACCGGGCTCCAACACCGTGGTGGTGCTCGCACTGCTGGACTCTCCGAGCGTGGCCGGCGCCTACCGCTTCGCGATCACGCCGGGCGACACGCAGGTGATGGAGATCGACGCCGCGCTCTACCCGCGCAAGACGATCGAGCGCCTCGGCATCGCCCCCTGCACCAGCATGTTCCAGCACGGCGAGAACGACCGCCGCATGGCCTACGACTGGCGCCCCGAGATCCATGACTCCGACGGTTTGCAGATGTGGCGCGGCAACGGCGAATGGGTGTGGCGGCCGCTCACCAATCCGCCGACGCTGCAGTTCAACGCCTTCGCCGACCAGGGCCCGCGCGGCTTCGGCCTGGTGCAGCGCGACCGCAACTTCGACCACTACCAGGACGACGGCGTGTTCTACGAGCGCCGGCCCTCGCTCTGGGTGGAGCCCAAGGCCGACTGGGGCGCGGGCTCCGTGCAGCTGGTGGAGATCCCCACCATCGACGAGACCTTCGACAACATCGTCGCGTTCTGGAACCCCGACCGCAAGCCGCAGGCCGGCGAGGAACTGCTCATCGGCTACCGGCTGTTCTGGGGCGCCCACCCACCCGCGCAATCGTCCCTGGCCCGTTGCGTGGCCACGTGGACGGGCCTGGGCGGCGTGGTGGGCCAGCCGCGCAAGTATTTCTCCTGGCGCTTCGCGGTGGACTTCGCGGGCGAAAACCTCACGGCCCTGGGCCGCAACGCCAAGGTCGAGCCCGTCATCACCGTAAGCCGCGGCAAGGTGGAGATCACCTCCGCACGCCCGCAGGACGCCATCAACGGCTGGCGCGCGATGTTCGACGTCCGCCCCGAGGACGACAGCACCAACCCGATCACGATCCGCATGTTCCTGCGCGGCGAGAACGGCGCGCCGCTCTCGGAGACCTGGCTCTACCAGTGGGTGCCGCCCGCTCCGGCGGACCGCCGCCTGTACTGAAAAAAGGGGCGGATGACTGAGGTTTGTACCGAGGCATCCGCCAGGCCGCACGGCGGGGGCTGTCGCTAGAATGGCCCTTCCCATCCGCCACCCCTGTTCCGAGGAGACCGCCATGGCCCATGACACCACCACCACCCCGCATGCCGGCGAGCAGCACGCCCCCGACGGCGTGGAAGCCGTGGTGCCCTTCATGCCCATCGTGCTGCCCGTGGCCGGCGGCGTGCTGATGTTCCTGCTGGCCTTCATCGCCATCTACATGGCCTGAGCCGGCACACCCCGCGCCACCAGCCCCGCGCCTGCGGGGCTTTTTCTTTGGAGCGCACCAGCCCGCGCTCCGCCCGATTCCGTGAACCCTTCTCTCCGATACAAGGACCAACCCATGCGCGCCGGCCACGCCCTCGTTCTCTTCTCCGGAGGCCAGGACTCCACCACCTGCCTGGCCTGGGCGCTCGAACGCTTCGAACGCGTGGAGACCATCGGCTTCGACTACGGCCAGCGCCACCATGTGGAGCTGCAGGCCCGCACGGCCGTGCTGGCGGCGCTGCGCGCGCAGTTCCCGGCGTGGGCCGCGCGCCTGGGAGACGACCACATGGTCGACCTCGCGGTGCTCGGGCAGATCAGCGACACCGCGCTCACGCGCGACACGGCCATCCAGATGACCGAGGCCGGCCTGCCCAACACCTTCGTGCCCGGACGCAACCTGTTGTTCTTCCAGATGGCCGCGGCCGTGGGCTACCGGCGCGGCCTGCACACCCTGGTGGGCGGCATGTGCGAAACCGACTTCTCGGGCTACCCCGACTGCCGCGACGACACGCTCAAGGCACTCCAGGTGGCCCTGTCGCTGGGCATGGGCCAGCGCTTCACGATCGACACCCCGCTGATGTGGATCGACAAGGCCGATACCTGGGAACTGGCCCGCCAGCTCGGCGGCGACGCCCTGGTGCGGCTCATCGTGCAGGACACCCACACCTGCTACCACGGCGTGCGCGGCGCGCTGCACGCCTGGGGCCATGGCTGCGGCGAATGCCCGGCCTGCGCACTGCGGCAGGCGGGTTACGAGCGGTGGGCGGCCCGGCGCCCCGCCCACGCGGCGAGCGGCTGACTCCGCCGAAGGAGCGCGACCAACCCCACATAACCCCATGCACTTTTTGCATGAATTTTGCCCCTGTCCGACAGACAGGGCGAGGGCGGATTCATAAAATCGTCATCTCCAGCCGACCTGCGGATGACCCGTCGCCTCCAGCGCGATCCACATCCCTTCCAGCGTTGTCCGCCCGCCGACTGAGCCGCAAGCCGTTTTTTCAAAGACAGCGCTCAGGAGCCAGCGCGGCCATGCCGCATTCCGGCCGCTTCCTTTGAAAAGACCGTTTTCAACTTCAGGAAGCTCCCGATGAACGCACCCACCATGCAAGGCCTCAACCTCCAGGCTCCCGCATACGTCAAGAACGCCCGACTGCTCGCCTGGGTGGCCGACATGGCCGCCCTCTGCAAGCCCGCCAGCATCCACTGGTGCGACGGTTCGCAGGAGGAATACGACCGCTTCTGCCAGCAACTGGTGGATGCCGGCACCTTCAAGAAGCTCAACCCCGCCAAGCGCCCCGGCAGCTACCTCGCCTGGTCCGACCCGTCGGACGTGGCCCGCGTGGAAGACCGGACCTACATCTGCTCCGCCAACAAGGAAGACGCCGGCCCGACCAACAACTGGATGGCCCCGGCCGAGATGCGCGCCACGCTGCAGCCGCTGTTCGACGGCTGCATGAAGGGCCGCACGATGTATGTCGTGCCCTTCAGCATGGGCCCGCTGGGCTCGCCCATCGCGCACGTGGGCATCGAACTCTCCGACAGCCCCTACGTGGCCGTCAACATGAAGATCATGACCCGCATGGGCAAGGCCGTGTACGACGTGCTGGGCGTGGAAGGCGACTTCGTGCCCTGCGTGCACACTGTCGGCGCCCCGCTCGAAGCCGGGCAGCAGGACGTGTCCTGGCCCTGCAACAAGACCAAGTACATCGTGCACTACCCCGAGACACGCGAGATCTGGTCGTACGGCTCGGGCTACGGCGGCAATGCGCTGCTGGGCAAGAAGTGCTTCGCGCTGCGCATCGCCTCTACCATGGGCCGCGACCAGGGCTGGCTGGCCGAGCACATGCTGATCCTGGGCGTCTCCAGCCCCGAGGGCAAGAAATACCACGTGGCTGCCGCCTTCCCGAGCGCCTGCGGCAAGACCAACTTCTCGATGCTGGTCCCGCCCAAGGCCTTCGAAGGCTGGAAGGTCACCACCATCGGCGACGACATCGCCTGGATCAAGCCCCAGGCCGACGGCAGCCTGCGTGCCATCAACCCCGAGGCCGGCTACTTCGGCGTGGCCCCCGGCACGAACTACCACACCAACCCCAATTGCATGGCCAGCCTGGACCGTGACGTGATCTTCACGAACGTCGCGCTGACCGACGACGGCGACGTCTGGTGGGAAGGCATGGAAAAGGACACCGGCAAGCTGCCCGATCACCTGATCGACTGGCAGGGCAAGGACTGGACGCCGCAGATCGCCAAGGAAACCGGCGCCAAGGCCGCGCACCCCAACGCCCGCTTCACCGTGGCCGCCACCAACAATCCCGCGCTCGACCCGGCCTGGGACGATCCCAAGGGCGTGAAGATCGACGCCTTCATCTTCGGCGGCCGCCGCTCCACCACCGTGCCGCTGGTGACCGAGGCACGCAACTGGACCGAGGGCGTGTACATGGCCGCGACCATGGGCTCGGAAACCACCGCCGCCGCCTTCGGCGCCCAGGGCGTGGTGCGCCGCGATCCGTTCGCCATGCTGCCCTTCATGGGCTACAACATGAGCGACTACTTCCAGCACTGGCTGACGCTGGGCGAAAAAATCGCCGCTTCGGGGGCCACGCTGCCGCGCATCTACACCACCAACTGGTTCCGCAAGGACGAGGCCGGCAAGTTCGTCTGGCCCGGGTATGGCGAGAACATGCGCGTCCTGAAGTGGATGATCGACCGCATCGAAGGCCGTGCCGCCGGCCAGGAAACCGCTTTCGGCGTTGCGCCCCAGTACGGCGAGATCAACTGGACCGGCATGGATTTCTCGGGCGAACAGTTCAACACCGTGACCAGCATCGACAAGGCCGCCTGGGCCGATGAACTGAAGCTGCACGCTGCGCACTTCGACCAGCTGGCCTACCACCTGCCGGCCGAGATGCTCAAGACCAAGGCTGCGCTGGAACAGCGCCTCGCCACGGCCTGATCGGAACGCCGCGGCCTGCAGGGCTGCCATTGCCTTGCATCCAAAAGCCCGGGTTGCCCTGCAGCCCGGGCTTTTTTGCGTGGACGCCGACTGTCCGCAAAAGCCTTACGCGTTGACATTCATTCTCATCCAGAAGGTTGCTTTCGGATACAGTCGTCCGGCGCCGGCTCTTGCCCGGAGCCGCCTCTGCTGCGCAACCGGCACGACATGCGCTTGCGCCTTCCCGTTGCCGGGCTCCTCGCCCGCGGCCTCCTTTCGCAGCCGCCCTCCAGCGGCGACATGGTTCACATGGCACCCCAGGATCCGCCCGCCGCTCCCGTTTCTTCTTCTACAGCGCCTGCGCGCACGGGCCGCCTGTGGCTGGCGCTGCTCGGCCTGCTCCTGCTGGGGGCGCTGGCCGGCTACGTGCTGCTGCGCCCCGGGGCCGCGCCCGAGGCGGGGCCGAACCCCTGGAGCGGCCCCATCCCCGTGCGCATGGTGGAGGTGCAACGCCGCGCGCTCACCGAGCAGATCAAGGCCGTGGGCACCGCCACCCCGCTGCAGAGCGTGGTGGTGCGCAGCCGCGTGGAAGGCACGCTTGCCCGGGTGCTGTTCCAGGAAGGCCAGGAGGTGCGCGCAGGCCAATGGCTCGCGGAAATCGACCCCGCGCCGTACCGCGTGCGGCTGGCCCAGGCCGAAGGCCAGTTACAGCAGATCCAGGCGCAGTTGCGCAACGCCGAGCGCGATCAGGTCCGCTACCGCACCCTGCTGGAGCAGGACTCCATCGCGCGCCAGCAGCTCGACGCGCAGGAGGCGCTGGTGGCGCAGTTGCGCGGCAGCCTGGCCTCGGCCCGGGCCCAGGCGGACGAGGCGCGGCTGCAGCTCTCCTACACGCGCATCGAGGCCCCCGTGGGTGGGCGCCTGGGCATCCGCCGGCTCGACGCGGGCAACCTGGTGGTGGCCGGCGACACGCAGGGCCTGGTGTCGATCGCGCAGACACGGCCGATCGCCGTGCTCTTCGCGGTGCCGGAGGCCCAGTTGTCCGCCATCCGCGCCAGCCAGCGCGACGGCCGCCGCCTGGCCGTACAGGTATGGGACCGTGCCGAGAAAACGCTGCTGGCCACGGGCCGCCTCACCACGCTCGACAACCAGATCGATGCCGCCACCGGCACGCTGCGCATGAAGGCCCAGTTCGACAATGCCGACGATGCGCTCTTTCCGCAGCAGTTCGTGAACGTGCGCCTGCAGGTGCGCACGCTCGGGGACGCGCTCGTGATCCCCGCCGACGCCGTGCAGCACGGCAGCCAGGGCCCCTACGTCTACAGCGTGCGGGAAGGCAAGGCGGTCCTGCGGCGCGTGGTGCTGGGCCCCGGCGATGGCGAATACGTGTCCGTGGAAGAAGGACTGGCACCGGGCGAGGCCGTGGTGCTGGAAGGCCTAGACCGCCTGCGCGAAGGCCGCGAGGTGGTGCGCGTGGTGGACGGCGAAGCACCGCAGACCGCCCTGCAACTGCAGCAGCGCCAACGCGCTCCGGCCGCCTCCACGGCACAAGGCAGCGCGTCGCTGCCGGGACCGGGCACCCCGGCCGTGCGCGCATCGGCGGCCGCCTCGGTCCGCTGACACCCTGCCGCCCATGAACCTGTCGCGCCCCTTCATCCTGCGGCCGGTGGCCACGCTGCTGCTCATGCTGGCCCTGCTGGCATCGGGTGCCATTGCGTGGCGCATGCTGCCGGTGGCCGCGCTGCCGCAGGTGGACTATCCGGTCATCCAGGTCTTCACGTTCCAGCCGGGCGCGAGCGCCGACGTCACGGCACGTGCGATCACCGCGCCGCTGGAACGCCGGCTCGGGCAGATCGCCGGGCTCAAGCAGATGTCCTCCACCAGCGCGCACGGGGCGTCGGTGATCACGCTGCAGTTCATGCTCGACGCCCCGCTGGCCGTGGCGGAGCAGGATGTGCAATCGGCGCTCAACACCGCCGCCAACCTGCTGCCCGCCGATCTGCCGGCGCCGCCCATCTACCGCAAGGTGAACCCGGCCGATGCGCCGATCCTCACCCTGGCCATCACCTCGCCCAGCCTGCCGTTGCACGAGGTGCACGACCTGGTCGAGACGCGCGTGGCGCAACGGCTCTCGCAAGTGTCGGGCGTGGGCCTGGTCAGCCTCGCCGGGGGGCAGCGGCCCGCCGTGCGGGTGCGTGCCAATCCTTCCGCACTGGCCGCGCAGGGGCTGGGTATGGAAGACCTGCGCCGCGCCATCGCAGCCGCCAACACCAACCAGCCCAAAGGCAGCTTCGACGGCCCCTACCGCACCACGCTGCTGGACGCCAACGACCAGATCACCAGCCCCGAGGCCTACCGCCGCCTCATCGTGGCATGGCGTTCGCCGTCCGACAGCGCGGCCGCCGCACCCGCTGGCGCGACCCAGCCTGCAAGCCAGTCGCAGGCCGGCGCGCCCATCCGGCTCGGCGACGTGGCCACCGTGGAAACCGGGCCGGAAGACCGCTTCCTCGCCGCCTGGGCGGACCGCCAGCCGGCGGTGCTCGTCAACATCCAGCGCCAGCCCGGCGCGAACGTGATCGAGGTGGCGGACCGCGTGCGCGAATTGCTGCCGCGCCTCACGGCCACCCTGCCCGCCGCCGTGGACGTGGCCGTGCTCACCGACCGCACGCAGAGCATCCGCGCTTCGGTGCGCGGCGTACAGCAGGAACTGGTCTTCGCCGTGCTGCTGGTCGTGGCCGTCACCTGGCTGTTCCTGCGCAGCCCCTCGGCCACCTTCATTCCCGCCGTGGTGGTGCCGATCTCGCTGGTCGGCACCTTCGGCGCCATGGTGCTGCTGGGCTTCTCGGTCAACAACCTGAGCCTCATGGCGCTCACCATCGCGACCGGCTTCGTGGTGGACGACGCCATCGTCATGCTGGAGAACATCGCCCGCCACCGCGAGGCCGGCGAGCCGCCGCTGCGCGCGGCACTCAAGGGTGCGTCGGAGATCGGCTTCACGCTGGTGTCGCTCACCGTGTCGCTCGTGGCGGTGCTGATCCCGCTGCTGTTCATGCGCGACGTGGTGGGACGGCTGTTCCATGAATTCGCGCTCACGCTGGCCGTGGCGATCGGCCTGTCGCTGGTGGTGTCTCTCACGCTCACTCCGATGATGGCGGCGCGGCTGCTGCGCGCGCCGCATGCCGCCGCCCCCGGTGCGGGCGCCGCAGGCGGCTTCATGGTCCGCGCCCTCGCACGCTACGCCCGTGCCATCGACTGGGTGCTGGCCCACCAGCGGTTCACGCTGGCCGTGATGCTCGCCACGCTGGCGCTCACCGCGGGCCTGTATGCCGCCGTGCCGAAGGGCTTCTTCCCCGTGCAGGACAGCGGCGTGGTGCAGGTCGTGACCGAGGTGCCGCCCGGCAGTGCCTTCGCGGTGGTGGCGCAGCGCCAGCAGGCCCTGGCCGATGCCCTGCTGCAGGAAGCCGGGGTGGCCAGCCTGGCGTCGTTCATCGGGGTGGATGGCAGCAATGCCTCGCTCGCCAGCGGGCGCATGCTGCTCAACCTGCAGCCGCACGGGGAACGCGACAAGGCCGCAGCCCTGTTGGCGCGCCTGCGGGAGAGGGCTGCGCAGGTGCCTGGCATCCGTGCATGGTTCCAGCCGGTGCAGGAACTCTCCATCGAAGACCGCGTCAGCCGCACGCAATACCTCTTCACCCTCACCACGCCCGATGCCCGGCTGCTGGACACCTGGGTGCCCCGCCTCGTGGAACGCCTGCAGGCGCGCCGCGAGCTGGCCGACGTCACCAGCGATTTACAGCAGCAGGGCCGCCAGGCGCACGTGGAGGTGGACCGCGACGCGGCCGCCCGCCTGGGCCTCACCGTGGCCGACGTGGCCACGGCCCTGCAGAACGCCTATGCCCAGCGGCAGGTGGCCACGCTCTTCACGCAGGCCAGCCAGTACCGCGTGGTGCTGGAGGTCGACCCGCGGCATGCGCGCGGGCTGGACGCGCTGCAGACCACCTATGTCACCACGCCGGCGGGGCGGAGCGTGCCGCTGGCCACCATCGCGCGCGTGGTGCAGCAGCCCGCTCCGCTGCAGATCGCGCAGCAGGGCCAGTTCCCGGCCGCCACGGTGTCCTTCAACCTGGGCGCGCAGGCCTCGCTGGGCGCGGCCGTGCAGGCCATCGAGGCGGAAATCGCCGGCGCGGGCCTGCCGCCGCCGATCGAGGTGCGCTTCCAGGGCGCGGCCGAGGCGTTTCGCGCGTCGCTGTCGAACACGCTCTGGCTCATCCTCGCGGCGGTGGTCACGATGTACATCGTGCTGGGCGTGCTCTACGAGAGCGCCATCCACCCGGTCACCATCCTCTCCACGCTGCCCTCGGCCGCCGTGGGCGCGCTGCTGGCGCTGCTGGCCACCGGACGGCCGCTCGACATGGTGGCCGTGATCGGCATCGTGCTGCTCATCGGCCTCGTCAAGAAGAACGGGATCATGATGGTGGACTTCGCGCTCGATGCGCAGCGCCGCCTGGGGCTGTCGGCGCACGAAGCGATCCGCCGAGCCGCCCTGCTGCGGCTGCGGCCGATCCTGATGACCACGCTGGCCGCGCTGGTCGGCGCGCTGCCCCTCATGTTCGCGGGCGGCTCGGGCGCCGAGCTGCGCCAGCCCCTGGGCATCGTGATGGTGGGTGGGCTGATCGTGAGCCAGGTGCTCACCCTCTTCACCACGCCCGTGGTCTACCTGTTCTTCGACCGGCTCGGGCCGCGGCGCCTGCGGGAGGCGCGCCAGCCATGAACGGCCTCGTGCGGCTGTGCGTGCGGCGCCCGGTCGGCACGGTGCTGCTGGCCTGCGCCCTGGTGCTGCTGGGCCTGCTCGCCTGGCGCCTGCTGCCCGTGGCGGCGTTGCCGCAGGTGGACTACCCCGTCATCCGCGTGAGCGCCAGCCTGCCGGGCGGCAGCCCGGAGACCATGGCCGCGACGGTGGCCGCGCCGCTGGAGCGAGCGCTCGGCGCCATCGCCGGCGTGACGGCGATTTCCTCGAACAGCTTCCAGGGATCGACCGACGTGAAGCTGGAGTTCGACATCGGCCGCGACCTCGATGCCGCGGCGCGCGACGTGCAGGCCGCCATCAATGCCGTGCGCGCGCAACTGCCCCCCGGCATGAAGGGCAACCCCACCTTCCGCAAGATCCAGGCGGCGCAGCGCCCCGTGGTGGTGCTGGCGCTGTCGTCTCCCGAATTGCCTTCGGCAGCGCTCTACGACGCGGCCTCCACCATCCTGGCGCAGAAACTCGCGCAGGTCCCGGGCGTGTCCGACGTGTCCGTCGGCGGCGCGTCGCTGCCGGCCGTACGGGTGCAGCTGGACCCGGGCGCGCTCGCGCACCAGGGGCTCGCGCTGGACGATGTGCGCACGGCCATCGCGCGCAGCACCACCGTGCAGCCGCTCGGCGCCGTGGACGACGGCACCCGGCAGTGGCCGCTGTCGATGGCGTCGCCGCCCGCGCGGGCCAGCGACTTCGCGCCACTCATCGTGCGCTGGCAGGACGGTGCGGCCGTTCATCTGTCCGACGTGGCGCGCGTGACCGATTCCACGGAAAACCGCTACAGCAGCGGGTTCCACAACGAACGCGATGCCGTGATCCTGCAGGTGCGCAGGCAGCCGGGCGCGAACATCGTCGCCACCGTGGACGCGGTGCGCGCGCAATTGCCCTACCTGCGCACGCTCGTGCCGGCCAGCGCGCGGCTGGAGGTGGTGGTGGAACGATCGCAGGGCATCCGGGCCACGCTACGCGAAGCGCATTTCACGCTGCTGCTGTCGGTGGGGCTGGTGGTGGCGGTGGTGGCCGCTTTCCTCGGCCGGCTGCGCACGGCGCTCATTCCCGTGGTGGCGATTCCCGTGTCGCTCATCGGCACCTTCGCCGCCATGCACTGGGCGGGCTTCTCGCTCAACAACCTGTCGCTGATGGCGCTCATCGTGGCAGCGGGGCTGGTGGTGGACGATGCCATCGTGGTGCTGGAGAACGTGGAGCGGCACATCGAACGCGGCCTCTCGCCCCTGCGCGCGGCACTGCGCGGCACGCAGGAAGTCGGCTTCACGCTCGTGGCGATGACGCTGGCGCTGGTGGTGGTGTTCGTGGCCGTGCTGTTCATGGGCGGCATGGTGCAACGGCTCTTTCGGGAGTTCTCCCTCACCCTGGCCGCCGCCATGCTGATCTCGCTGGGCGTGTCGGTCACCGTCACGCCGGTGCTGTGCGCCTGGGGGCTGCGCGCGCAGCGGCAGGCCCCGGCGGCAGGCACTTCCGCAGGCCGGATCGCCCGGATCGGTACGCTGGCGATGGCCATGCTGGGCGATCTGCGGCGCACCTATGAGCGCAGCCTGGGATGGGCACTGGCGCATCCCGTGGTGGTGCTGGTTGCCTTCGCAGGCGTGATCGCTGTCAACGTATGGCTGTACCAGTCACTGCCCAAGATCCTCCTGCCGCGGCAGGACACCGGCATCGTGCATGCATTCATCCGCGGCGACGACGGCTTCTCGTTCCAGGTCATGCAGCCGAAGATCGAGGCCTACCGCCGGCTGATTCTCGCCGATCCGGCGGTGGCGCACGTGGCCGGCACCAGCGGTGGCAGCGGCAGCGTGGCCAACAGCTTTCTCATCGTGGGCCTCAAGCCGCTGGACGAGCGTGGCGGGGAGCCGACCCAGGCCGTCATCGACCGGCTGCGGCGGACCGCGCCTGCCGTGCCGGGCGGCGTGCTGAGCCCCAGCATCGAACAGGACATCCAGATCGGCAGCCTGTCGTTCGGCGAGGCCGATACCGCCGTCATCCTGCGGTCGGGCGAAGCCGGCCCGCTGCGGACCTGGGCCCGCAAGATCTCCCAGGCCATGGGCGAGGCCCCGGAGTTCACCGATGTGCAGGCCGTGAGCGAAGGCGGCGCCCAGCAGGTGGTGGTGGACATCGACCGCGAGGCCGCCCGGCGCCTGGGCGTGGACATGGACACCGTGGCCACCGTGCTCAACAACTCGTTCTCGCAGCGGCAGGTGGCGACCCTCTATGACCGGCTCAACCAGTACCGGGTGGTCATGGAGCTGGACCCGCGATTCACCGCCCAGCCGGAATCGCTCGCGCAGGTGCAGGTGCGCTCCTCGCGCGGAGAGCGCGTGCCGCTCACGGCCTTCGCCACCTGGCGCTACGGGTTGGCGGACGACCAGGTCTGGCACGACGGACTCTTCGCGGCCATGTACATCGGCTACAGCCTGGCCCCCGGTGTCACGCAAGAGCAGGGGAAGCAGGCGCTGGATGCCCTGCTGGCACGCGCCATGCTCCCGGCTTCGGTGCATGTCGCGCCGACCGGCGAGGATGCGGCGCGCACGCGGGCCGTGCGCTCCCAGCCCTGGCTGATCCTGGGCGTGGTGCTGGCGGTGTACCTGGTGCTGGGCATGCTGTACGAGAGCGCGCTGCACCCGCTCACCATCCTCTCGACCGTGCCGCCCGCCGGCATCGGCGCGCTCGCGGCGCTTTGGCTGACCGGCACGCCCTTCAGCCTCATGGCGCTGCTGGGCCTGTTCTTGCTCATCGGCATCGTGATGAAGAACGCCATCCTGATGATCGACTTCGCCCTGGCAGCGCAACGGCGCGACGGCCTGGCACCGCGCGACGCGATCCGGCAGGCGGCGGTGCTGCGGTTGCGCCCCATCCTCATGACCAACCTTGCCGGCCTGCTGGGCGCACTGCCGCTGGTGCTGGGCAGCGGCGAAGGCTCCGAACTCCGCCGGCCCCTGGGGTGGGCCATCGTGGGGGGCCTGGCCGCCAGCCAGTGGCTCACGCTCTACACCACGCCGGTGATCTACCAGGGACTGGAGCGGTGGCGCGAACGGTGGCTGGGCCCCCGCAATGCCCCGGTTGCCGCGCACGGGGGATGACCGGCTCTCTCGCAACCCCATCGCGAATGCGGCGGCAGCAGCCCATGAAAAAAGGCGCCCTGCAAGGGCGCCTTCGAAGCGAACGCTGAAGCGGCTGTACTATGCGCCCGGCCCTGCCGTGGCGCCGTAACCGCAGTGCGGATCAGTAGTAGCGGCGGATGTTGTCCACGGCGATGCCATTCATGGCGCGGCTCAGGTCGGCCATGATGCGGGCGTCGTACAGGGCCGCATTCCAGGTCTTTTCGTCTTCGGCTTCACGGCGGCGGGCTTCCTTCCAGGCCTGGAAACCTGCGCGCAGCGCAGCGGCGGTGCGGCGGACGGGGCCGGCCAGCAGGGCCAGGGCTGCGAAGGCGATCAGCCAGAGCACCATCCAGGCGGCAAGCGCATGGCCTTCGCCCCAGGTGTCGAGCACCTGGTTGGCCACCACCAGCACGGCGGCGACAACGGCAGCCAGCAGCAGGGAGGAGGCACCGCGGGCGCCGTCGAAGGCGTTCTTCAGCGTGGAAGCGGCCTGTTCGGCACGTGCCACGCCAGCATGTTCGGTACGGTAGTCGATGTGTACAAAGTTCGTCATGATGTAAGACCCTTTCAGTCGCTTGTGGCGAAGTTGCCGGGCGAATGCAGGTATCTTAGGGTTTACCCCATGGTTGTTCCACTTTATATTTTGAATCCCAGACATTCATCACTGTGATGGCTGAGGCATGCAACCCATCAATTTCCGCTCGCTCGACCTGAACCTGCTGCGCGTCTTCGATGAGGTCATGGCAGAACGCAACCTGACCCGTGCGGCCGAGAAGCTGGCATTGACCCAGCCGGCGGTGAGCAACGCCCTGCGGCGGCTGCGCGAGGTGCTGGGCGACGATCTCGTGGTGCGCAAGGGCCAGGGCGTGGAGCCCACGCCGCGCGCGCTGGCCCTGTGGCCTCCGGTCCGGCAGGCCCTGGCCCAGTTGCAGCAGTCGCTGGCGCCGGGCGCGTTCGATCCGGCATCCGCCAATTCCACCTTCGTGCTCGCGATGGCCGATGCCACGGGCGCCACGCTGATTCCGCCGCTGGTGGAGATCGTGGAGCGCGAGGCGCCCGGCGTCTCGCTGCGCGTGGTGCCGCTCACCACGCGGGACCCGCGTGGCCTGCTGGACGACGACTCCACCGACATGGCCGTGGGCTACTTTCCCGCCGTCATGGCCGACCTGACCGCGCGCGCGCAGACCGACAGCGTGATCGCGCACGAGAGCCTGCGGCTCTATGACGGCGAGTACGTGTGCGTGATGCGGCAGGACCACCCCCTGGCCCGGGAGCCGCTGACGCTGGACCAATACTGCGCCGCCCGCCATCTGCTGGTGAGTTTCTCGGGCAAGCCGTATGGCTTCATCGACGAAGCGCTCACCGCGCTCGGGCGCGAACGGCGCATCGTGCTCACGGTGAACCAGTTCTTCACGGCCGGCCGCGTGGTGGCGACCACCGACCTGCTCACCGTGCTTCCGCGCCATTTCGTGGGCGTGGCCAGCCTGGGCGGGGAACTGGTCTGGCGCCCTCTTCCCATGCCGCTGCCCACCGTGCATGTGGATGCGCTCTGGCACCGCCGCCGACGCCATGATGCCGCCCACCGCTGGCTGCGGGATGCCATGGCCCGATCGGCCCTGCACACGGCGGCGCAGCCGCCGGCAGCGCGGGCACGCCCGGCACCGGACAATCCGGGCACATGAAGATCCAACTGCTGTCCGACCTGCACCTGGAGGCCCACCCCGCGTTCCAGCCCAGCCCCGCCCCCGGCGCCGACCTGCTCGTCCTGGCGGGCGATATCGGCTCCTACCAGAGCGGCTCCCGCCTGGCGGACGACGATTTCGGGCTTGCGCGCTTCTCCCCGTTGCCGCAATACGCCGGCTGGCCCGTGCCGGTCCTGTTCGTCCCGGGCAACCACGAGTACGACATGGCCGATTTCGACGCGGGCCGCGAACGGCTGCGGGCCACCTGCGACCGCCTCGGCCTGCAATGGCTGGACCGCACGACGGCGGTGCGGGAGGGCGTGCGCTTCGTGGGTACCACGCTGTGGAGCGACTTCGATGCGCTCGCCTGGGACAAGAGCGGCGAAGGCACGGACACCACCCAGCTGCTGCGCCACCGCGACAAGGCGTTCCGCGCCGCCAATTTCTACCTGCGCAAGACCGGTGGCACGCGCGGCGGCGAGCCGTTCCTGGCCGAGCCGATGCGCGAAGAAGCCCTGGCCTGCCAGCGCTGGCTGCGGGAGGCATTGCACGAGCCGTTCGACGGCCCCACGGTTGCGGTCACCCACTTCGCGCCCAGCCTGCGCAGCGCCGATCCGCGCTATGGGCTGGTGCCGGGCACGGCGGGCTTCTGCAACGCGCTCGACGACCTCCTGCCCCATGCGCAGGTCTGGATGCATGGCCATCTGCACGCGCCGAGCGACTACACCGCGCAGGGCACCCGTGCGGACGGCAGCGCCTGGCAGTGCCGTGTGGTCGCCAACCCGCTGGGATATGCCGGCAAGGGCGAGCAGGAAACCTTCCGGCCGCATTTCACGGTCACCGTATGATGGTTCCGGGACGCACCCCGCAGGGGCGCGTTTCGAGCCCCCGAGCGCACGGCAGTACAAAGATGACCCAGGTCAAGACAACAGGCACAGGCGCGCTTTAGTCTTCAAACACCATCTTTGTGGAAACCATCCAACCATGAACATCCTCCTGGCCGTCGACGGCAGCGCCTACACCAAGAAAATGCTGGCCTATCTCGCCACCCACGACGAGTTGCTCGCCGGCGGCACGCACGATGTGACCGTCATCACCGTGCAGTCGCCGCTGCCGCCCCGGGCACGGGCCGCCCTGGGCAAGGACGTGGTCGAGAAGTACTACGCCGACGAGGCCGACAAGGTCACGAACCCGGTCGTCAAGTTCCTCGCGCGCCACGGCATCACGGCCAAGCGCCTCGTGAAGACCGGCCCCGTGGGCGAAACCATCGCCAAGGTGGCCGATGCCGGCCAGTACGACTTGCTGGTCATGGGCTCCCACGGCCACGGTGCGCTCGGCAAGCTCGTGATGGGGTCGGTCAGCACCCAGGTGCTGGCCAGCAGCCGCGTGCCGGTGCTGCTGGTGCGCTGAGAGCGCCCCGCCCCGCAGCCCCGGCACAGCCAGCAGCCGAGGAACAAGGCGGGCCCTCCCCGGTCAGGCGGCCGCGGAGCAGGCCATGCCAGCAGACGCCGTGGAACCGGCTTCACCCGGCCACCGGCGTCGTCCCCCTTCCCACGGTCGAGAGAAGGGGGAAGGCGCGCAGCGCCTCAGGGGGATGTCCCCTCTACCTCGCCCCCAGCCCATCGAAGCAGGTCTGAACGGCCCAGTCGATGATCTGCCCATCGGTGTAGCCGCCCTGCTCGCGCAGCATCGACAGCAGCGGATCGGCGGTGCGCGCGTAGAGCGAGTAGAGGATCACCTCGGCCGGCAGGACCCGGCTCAGTTGCCCGCCCTGCTGCGCCTGGTCGATCCATTGCGTGATGCGTTCGCTCACGCCCTGCAGGGCGCTCTGGTAGGCGGTGCATTCGCGCAAGGGGCGCTCCAGGCCCGAGTTGCGGCTCAGCAGCAGGGGCAGCTCGTCGGTGAGCTGCAGCGAGAGCAGCCAGCGCAGGAGCTGGCGCAGGCATTCGAAGGGCGGGGTGTCGGCGGGCAGGCCGTCGAGGAATTCGCTCAGGCGGTCCACGGCATGGGCCATGGCGGCAGCGCAGAGGTCTTCCTTGCCGGAGAAATGCTTGTAGAGGCTGGCCTTGGCGACGCCCACCTCGGCGGCCACTTCGTCCAGCGTCATCGCCTCGAAGCCTTTTTCGCCCAGCAGCCGGCCCGCGGCGGCCACGATGGCCTGGGCGCGGGCCTCGTGCATCTGTGCCTTGAAGGATCGGCGGGGTGGAACGGACGTGTTCATGTTCACATCTTAGGCCCTGTGTCAAGGCCCCCGGAGGGGCCGGGGACGGGCCCTGTCACGTGGCGGACGCCAGCGTGCGGGAGGCCGTGGCGGTGAGGGCCTCGGTGAGGGAGTCGAGCACCTCGGACTCCAGATTCCAGCAG
This sequence comes from Paracidovorax konjaci, assembly GCF_900112675.1. Classification (GTDB taxonomy): domain Bacteria; phylum Pseudomonadota; class Gammaproteobacteria; order Burkholderiales; family Burkholderiaceae_C; genus Paracidovorax; species Paracidovorax konjaci. The sequence continues at coordinate 237,060 of NZ_FOMQ01000005.1, forward strand.
TGCCAATAGAGCTGGATGGGCAGCGCATGGCCGGGCGCGAGGTCCACCAGGGTGCCGGCGGCCAGCGCGGGCCGGGCGAGCAGTTCAGGCACCACGCCCGCGCCCCATCCGGCGATCGCGGCGCGCACCTGGCCTTCCGAGCTGGGCAGGAAGAGGTGGTGCAGCGCCACGCGCTTGAGCCCGAATGCCCGCATCATGAATTCGGCCGGCATGTCGTCCTTGCGGTTGAACGACAGGAAGGGCACGTCGCGGCAGCTGTGCGGCGTGAGGCCCTGTGGCAGGTGCCGCTCCACCAGCCCCGGCGAGGCCACCGCCACGTAGCGCATGGCGCCCAGCGGCACGACCTTGCAGCCCCGCAGCGCCTGCTTGAGCGTGGTCACGCAGCCCAGCACCTGGCCCGACCGCAGCCATTCCTGCGTGAAATCCTGGTCGTCCACGATGATTTCGAGGGGCAGTCGCTGGCGGGCCAGGTCGTGCAGCGCGTCGAGCGCCCAGGTGGCGATGCTGTCGGCATTGACCGCGATGGCGATGCGCTCGTCCTCGCGGGCGCCGCCGGGCGCGCTGGGCGCGAGGTCCTGCAGGTCGCGCTCCAGGTCGGCGCGCAGCAGGCGCAACTGCTTCGTGTGCTTGAGCAGCAACTGCCCCGCGCTCGTGGGCTTGAGCGGGCGGCTGCGCACGATGAGCACCGAGCCCACCTGCGCCTCCAGGGCGCGCAGACGCTGCGAGACGGCCGACTGGGTGACGTTCAGGCGCTGGGCGGCGCGCTCGAAGCCCCCCTCTTCCACGATGGCGGCCAAGCATTCCAGGGCGGCGGGATCGAAGGTGCTCATGGCGGCAGAATCATTAGGGGAACTGATGAATTTGGAGGAAGTTTAATTCCTCTTCAAAAAAAAAGGCAGCGCAAGCACACTGCACAGCTATGAAAACCATCGTCCTCGGCGCCGGCATCATCGGCATCAGCACCGCGTGGCACTTGGCCGAACGCGGCCACGAAGTCACCGTCGTCGACCGCCAGCCCGACGCGTCGCTGGAGACGAGCTACGCCAACGCGGCGCAGATCTCGGTGAGCTACTGCGAGCCCTGGGCGAACCGCGATGCGCCCTGGAAGGCGCTCAAGTGGATGTTCGACAAAGAGGCGCCGCTGCTGTTCCGCCCGCAGCTCGACCCCGAGCAATGGCGATGGGGCCTGAAGTTCCTCGCGCAGTGCAACGACACGGCCTTCGCGCGCAACGTGCAGCAGATCGTGGCCCTGGGCGCCTACAGCCACGCCACGCTCAAGGACATGGTGCGCGCCACGGGCATCGAGTACCACCGGCTCGAACGCGGCATCGCCCATTTCTACACCGACCAGAAATCCTTCGAGGCCGCCGGCCACGCCGTCGAACTGATGCGGCAATACGGCGTGCAGCGCCGCCTCGTGAGCCGCGACGAGCTGCTGCAGATCGAGCCGGCGTTCCGCGCCTATGGCGACCGCATCACCGGCGGCACCTACACGAGCACCGACGAGAGCGGCGATGCGCGCGTGTTCACCCAGGCGCTCGCGCGCCGCTGCGCCGAGCGCGGCGTGCAGTTCCTCTTCGGCCACGACGTCGTGCGGCTGCAGCGGACGGGCGATGCCATCGAATCCGTCGCCGTGCGCTCCCGCGAACCCGGTGCCGCGGTGCAGGACCTGCGCGCCGATGCCTTCGTGGCGGCCTGCGGCTCCTACACGGCGCCGCTGCTGCGCACGGTGGGCGTGCACCTGCCCATCTACCCCGGCAAGGGATACAGCGCCACCTTCCCGCTGCTCAGGCCCGAGGGCGCCCCCATGGTGTCCACCATCGACGACGGCAAGAAGATCGCGATGAGCCGGCTGGGCAACGTGCTGCGCGTGGCCGGCACCATCGAGCTGGGCGGCTTCGACCTGTCGCTGGACAGCCCCCTCGCCCGGGCGCGCTGCCACATGCTCTCGCGCCGCATCGCCGAGATCCTGCCCGGCGTGTGCGACACGCGCACGCCCGAGGAAGGCGGCGATCCGCAGTACTGGACCGGCCTGCGCCCGGCCACGCCGACCAACATCCCCTTCATCGGCCGCACGCGCGTGGGCCGGCTCTGGGTGAACGCCGGCCACGGCACGCTCGGCTGGACGCACGGCGCGGGCTCGGGCAAGGCCATGGCCGAGCTGCTGAGCGGCGAACGCCCGGCGATGGATTTCGGCTTCCTGGGATTCGACGCACGCCAGAGCACGGCGCGCGGCGCACCGGTGACGGCCTGACCCTTTTCCCCTTGGGGCGGGCGGCATGGCGGCGCTACGATCGCCGGCATGTCGCCTTCCCATTTTTTATTCCTGAACGCCTCCACCCGCGAGCCGGGCCATGTCGGCAACACCGAGTGGCTGGCCCGCCAGGCCGCGGCCGCGCTGCCCGAAGGCGCCGCGCAGACCTGGCTGCACCTCGCGCGCCTGGACCTGCCGCCCTTCGTGGACCTGCGCCACACGGCCGGCACCTATCCCGCGCCCGAGGGCGATCTGCGCACGCTGCTGGACGCCACCCTGGAGGCCACCGAGATCGTGTTCGTGGCGCCGGTCTACTGGTTCAGCATTCCTTCCATGCTCAAGACCTACCTGGACCACTGGAGCGCCTGGATGCGCGTGCCGGGCCTGGAGTTCAAGGAGCGCATGGCCGCCAAGACGCTCGGGCTGATCGCCACCAGCGGCGACCGCGCCAAGGCGCAGCCCATGGTCGATTCGGTGCAGCTGTGCGCGCAGTTCCTCGGCATGCGCTTTCGCGGAGCGCTCTGGGGCAAGGGCGGCCCGCCGGGCGCCGTGCAGGCCGACACGTCGGCCGTACAGCAATCCGCTACATTTTTAATAGCATAAAAGCCAATGGATCCGGCGGCATGCGGGCTATTTGCCTGAGATCCCGGCGGCCGGGGTATCGGTGGCGGCGAGGTGGGTGTCCATCCACCGCAGCAGATCGCGCCACATCTGCCGCACCTGCTGGTCGTCGGGCATGCGCAGCTCGTGCTGCAGCTCGATGGTGACCACCGGCATGCCCTGGCGCACGCTGCCGTAGTGGCCCAGCGATCCGGGGAAGATGCCGAGCTGGTCGAGCCGCAGTTGCCCCAGCCGGCTGGGCGGCGGCAGCGGGCCGTCGTAGTCGAGCACGCCGTAGGGCGCATGGATGCTGACGACCAGGTCCGGCCGGAAGCCCTCCATCTGCGTGTGCAGGAAGCGCGATTCGGGCTCCGACAGCGGCTCGGGCCCGGGCCAGCGGCGCGGATCGCGGCGGGTGCGCTTTTCCCAGTAGAGCGGCGCGTCGCGCTCCCAGTTCGGCGTGGGGAAGTTGCGGTTCAGGTCCACGCCGCGGGCATTCACGCGCGTGGCCGGCCTAGCCAGCAGCCCGTCGGGGTTGAGCACCGGGATGAAGCGCCAGTGCACGGCCTGCCGCGAGGCCGGCAGCGGCTGGCCCGCGAAGCCGATCCAGCGCAGCGCGAGCGATGCCGAGGTGAGTTCGTCGCCATGGATGGCACCCACCACCAGGACGCGCAGCGGCTCCGGCGCGCCGGGAGCGCCCGCGGCCGGCGCCACGTCGCGCCAGTAGAGCGGCGTGCCCTTGCGCGAGCGCGCGCCGCTCTCGGACAGCCGCGTGGATTCGCACAGCGCCCGGTCCACCGTGGGCAGGCGGGGCAGCAATTGCGCGCAGGCGGCCACCGATTCGGCCGCGCCCGGCGGCGGCACGGGCACCGGGACCTGGGCGGCAGGCACCGGCGGGGCGGCTGGCTCGGGCGCTCCGGCGTTGCGGCCCGCACCAACGGCCGGCGCCGCCCCGCGCGGTGCGGGGGCGACGGCGCGCGGTGCGGCCGGCCCCGAGGCACCCGGCAGGGCCACCGGCGCCGCGGACCGTTCGGCCGGCGCGCCGAGCACGACCACCGAGTGGTAGCCGGCATCGGCGTGCCCGGTGCCCAGGTGCCCGCGGCCCAGCGTGACGACCGCATCGGACGCGGCCCCGCCGCCCTGCCCGGCGGGCTGCAGCGCGCGCGGGTCCCAGACCGATGCGCCCATCGCGGCCAGCGCCAGCACGGCCGCCGGGGGCAGCAGCCACAGTGCGCCGGGCCGGTGGCCGCGCGGCGCGGCGGGCACCCCGGGGGTGCCGGATTCGCGCGCCGCCATCAGTGCACCACCCGGACGGCGGAGGAGCCGAGGAAATCCAGCACCGCGGCGTCGAAATTGTCGGGGTCTTCCAGTTGCGGCCAGTGGCCGACGTGGGGCAGGCTCAGGTGGCGCGCATCCGGCAGCACATGGGCCAGGGCCTGCAGCGCCTCGGGCGGCATGCACGGGTCCTGCTCGCCGCTCACCAGCAGCGTGGGCATGGCGAGGTGGGCCAGGTCGGAGGCATCACGCGCGAAGGCGGGCAGCAGGTCGAGCGCGCGCCGGAAGGTGGCGCGGTGCACCAGCCCCATGGCGTGCCCCGCGAGCCGCGCGCCCTCGGGGTGCGCCCCCGTGCCGGACTGGCGCGGCACCAGCAGCTGGGCGATGCGCTCCATCGATTCGCCGCCCTCCAGCGCCTCCAGCCGCGGCGCGACCCAGGTGCGCAGGCCTTCGCCGTCGAGCGCCGGGCCGCCCGCGCAGAGCACGAGCCGGCCCACGCGGCGCGGCGCGCGCGCGGCCACTTCCACGGCCACCATGGCCCCGAGGCCATGGCCGATCAGCGTGGCGCCTTCCGCGCACTGCAGCGCATCGAGCAGCGCGATGCAGCTCTGCGCGAGGCCCTTGAAGCCATAGGGTTCGATGGGGGCGCTGTGGCCGTAGCCCGGCATGTCCCAGGCGACGGCACGGTAGCCGGCGCTGGCGAGGGTTTCGACCTGGGGAGCGAACGTCAGGTGGCCGCCGTCCGCGTCGTGCAGCATGAGCACGGTGGGGCCGGCGCCGAGGGTGGTGAAGGTGGGAAGCAGGGCCATGGATGGGATCAGCAACGACAACGCGCCCGGTGGGGATACGGTCCCCCGGCCGCAGCGGGGTCGTGGACGCCGGACCATAATAGCCGACCCCTTTTTCTCCGCCTGGCGCGCGCCGCGCCCCACGCCCTTCCCCCGTGACACGTCCCCTGCCCCGGCCCGTGCTGGCCAGCCCCCCGCGGTTTTCCCCGCGCGAATTCCGCGACGCGCTCGGCATGTTCGCCACGGGTGTCACCATCGTCACCGCGCAGGACGCGGCCGGCGGCCTCGTCGGGCTCACGGCGAGTTCGTTCAATTCGGTGTCGGTCGCACCGCCGCTGGTGCTCTGGAGCCTGTCGCGCACGGCCGGCTCGATGAACGCGCTCTCGGCCGGCTCGCACTACGCGATCAATGTGCTGGCGGCCGACCAGAAGGCGCTGGCCGAGCGCTTCGCCATGCGCGGCGTGGACCGTTTCGCCGGCGTGGCCTACACGCTGGGCCTGGCCGGCGCGCCGCTCATCGAGGGCGCGGTGGCCACGTTCGAGTGCTTCAACCGCAGCCGCTACGACGAGGGCGACCACGTGATCTTCGTGGGCGAGGTGGAGCACTGCGCACACCGCCCGGGCGTGCCGCCGCTGCTCTACCACGGCGGCCGCTTCTACACCGAGCACCCGCTCTGAGCCCGGCGCCCGCACGGCGGCGGGCCTCGCATCTGCTATTTATTCAATAGCAAAGAATCCAATGGATCCGGCGGCATGCGGCCATTCGCGCTCCGAACCGGGGCGGGCGCTCAGCGCACCGTGTCGGGCAGCTCGATCTTGACTTCGAGGACTTCGAGGTTGTCCTGGCGCTCCAATTGCACCTTCAGGTCCTCGGGGTTGATCTTCACGTACTTCGAGATCACGGCCACCAGCTCGCGCTGCAGCGCGGGCAGGTAGTCGGGCTCGGAGGCGTTGCGGCCGTTGCGCTCGTGCGCGAGGATGATCTGCAGCCGCTCCTTGGCGACGCTGGCGGTCTTCTTCTTCTCGCCGAGCAGGAAGGACAGGAACGAGGCCATGGCTTACCTCCCGCCGAAGATGCGCTTGAAGAAGCCGGGCTTCTGCGCGTCGATGAAGCGCAGCGGCTTGTCCTCGCCGAGGAACCGGGCCACCACGTCCTTGTAGGCCTCGGACACGTCGGTGCCCTGCAGGTGCACGGCCGGCGTGCCCTGGTTCGAGGCCTGCAGCACGCTCTCCGATTCGGGCACGACGCCGATGAGTTCGATGCGCAGGATGTCCTGGATGTCCTCCAGGCTCAGCATCTGGCCGTCCTGCACGCGGTGGGGGTTGTAGCGCGTGATGAGCAGGTGCTCCTTCACGGGCTCCTTGCCCTCGATGGCGCGTTTCGTCTTGCTGCCGAGCATGCCCAGGATGCGGTCGGAGTCGCGCACCGAGGACACCTCGGGGTTGGTGACCAGCAGCGCCTCGTCGGCGAAGTGCATGGCCATGAGCGCGCCGCTCTCGATGCCGGCCGGCGAGTCGCAGACGATGTATTCGAAGTCCATCGCGGCGAGGTCGTTCAGCACCTTCTCGACGCCCTCCTGCGTGAGCGCGTCCTTGTCGCGCGTCTGGCTGGCGGCCAGCACGAAGAGGTTCTCGCACTGCTTGTCCTTGATGAGGGCCTGGTTCAGGTTGGCCTCGCCATGGATCACGTTGATGAGGTCGTACACCACGCGGCGCTCGCAACCCATGATCAGGTCGAGGTTGCGCAGGCCCACGTCGAAATCGATGACGGCGGTCTTGTGGCCGCGCAGCGCGAGGCCCGATGCGAAGCTGGCACTGGTGGTGGTCTTGCCCACGCCTCCCTTGCCGGAGGTCACGACGACGATTTTGGCCATTTCTGCAGTTCCCCTTGGGACGTTGGTCTGATGTTCGGATGGAAGGTGGTTCAGGCGAGCGGCTCGATGAGCAGTTTCTCGCCGTCGAGCCGCACCTGCGCGGGCTTGCCGCGCACGTTGTCGGGCAGCTCGGTTTCGGTGGTGCGGTAGATGCCGGCCACGGAGACGAGCTGAGGCTCCAGGCAGGTGCTGAAGATGCGCGCGGACGTGTCGCCGCGGGCGCCCGCGATGGCCCGCCCGCGCAGCGGCGCATAGACGTGGATGTTGCCGTCGGCGATCACCTCGGCGCCGAAGCTCACGACGGCCATCACCACGAGGTCGGAGCCGCGCGCATAGACCTGCTGGCCCGAGCGCAGCGGCTTGTCCACCACCACCGTGCCGGGGCCGGGCGCGGGCACTTCGCGCACCACCTCGACCTCGCGCACGACTTCCCGGACCACTTCGCGCACGGCCGGGTCGGCGGCGGCAGCAGCGGCAGCGGGCCGGGCGGGCGGCGCCTCGGGCGCGGCGATCAGGCCCACCGCATGGGCGGCCTCCATCTGTTCGGGGCTGCCACCGCGCGCGGCCACGGGGCGCGTGCGGTGCCGGCGCAGCGCGGCGCACAGGGCGGTGAAGTCGATCGGCTCCGCGGACTCGCGCACGCCGGCCAGGTCGATGAGCACCGGGTCGTTGTCGAAGAAGTCGGGATCGCTTTCCAGGCGCGCGGCCAGGTCGGCGGCGAGCACGTCCACGTCGGTGGTCTTGAGCGCCACGGCCACCACGGGCAGTTGGGCGCTCTTGAGGTCAAAGCTGGTGCGGGCCGGGCCCGACGTTTCAACGGCCATGGATGGGAGAGCGGATGGGGGCGTGGAGCGCGCCGCACGAAGGGCGTGGACGCTGGCGGGATCAAAGCGGGGGAGTGTACCGTGGGGTCGCCGGCGGGACTGTCTCCGGGCGTATCCACGCGCGGCCGTTCCGCGCCCGGGCCGCAGGCCGCCCGGCCCGCAAGGCCGCGCCCCGGCGCCACCGGCCTGGCCCGGCGCGCTCACTTCAAGAGCGTTTTCGGCTCCATGCCGCCATATCTATTCAATAGCTTGCTATATAAACAATAGCAATCCAGGCAGAGCATCAGAACTTCGGGATGCGGATGCGGCTGATCATCAGCGAGCCCGAGAGCGCGAACAGCAGCACCATCGGGTGCAGCGTGAAGCCGCCCACGAGCAGCTTGCCGAACCACAGGTTCTCGCGCACGGCGCCGAGCGAGGCGGCCACCGCCATCACCGCCACGAGCACGATCGAGGTCGGGATGGGCGTGCCCTCGAAATACTTCACCTTGCCCGAGCCTTCCGAGAGCGTCTCGGCGGTGACGTTGTACCGCGCGAGGCGCGAGACGCCGCAGGCCACGAAGAAGGCCAGCACGATGCGGTCGTAGAGCCCCTGCATGCCGCAGGCGTAGGCGATGATGGCCGGCGCCACGCCGAACGAGATCACGTCGGCCAGCGAATCCAGCTCGCGCCCCATGGCCGAGGACTTCTGCCGCCAGCGCGCGATGCGGCCGTCGAGCACGTCGAAGATGAGCGCGGCCAGCACCAGCGCGCACGCGAAGTACACGTGCCGCACGTCGGCGGTCTCCAGGTAGGTCATGGACGAGAACAGCGCCCCGACGCCGCACACCGCATTGCCCAGCGTGAACCAGTCGGCGAGGTGGAACTCGCGGATCATCGAAAAGCGCTTGGGCGTCTGGGGGGTCATGCGGGAGTGTCCTTCCTGGGTCGGGGCGGGCCGGCGGGCGGCCTGCCATCGGGCGATTATGGGACGGGGCCGGCGCCCGGCCCGTCAGGCATGTCCTACCGGCGCGGGGCGGCGCCCTGTGGCGGCCCGCGCAGGGTTTCGAGGTGGATGCTGGTCTCGGTGTTGCGGATGCCCTTGATGAGCCGGATGCGCTCCAGCGCCTGCGCCAGCTCGGCCAGCGTGCCCACCTGCAGCTCGGCCAACAGGTCCCACTGGCCGTTGGTGGCGTGCAGCGCGAGCACGCCGGGCTCGCCCAGCAGCGAGGCGGTGACGCGGCGCGCGTCGTTGCCTTCGATCGAGATGCTCATCCATGCCTGCAGGCCGGCGGTCTCGCCCTCGGGCCGCAGCCGCACGGTGTAGCCCACGATCACGCCCGTGTCTTCCAGCTTGCGGATGCGGTTGGTGACGGTGCCGCGCGACACGCCCAGGCGCGCGGCGAGCGTGGCCACGCTGGCGCGGGCGTCGTGCCGCAGCGCGGCGATGAGTTGCTGGTCGATCTTGTCCATAACGGCAGCGGATGCTGTCATAACGGCAGCATTCTGCGCAAGTGCCAGCATTTTTGGCGATATGCATTGCCGCGCGGCTGTGGGAACCTCGGCAGGCCCCTACGTTCCAGGAGAGACACCATGACCCGCGCCCCCCGCCCGGCCGCCCTGACCGAATTCCTCGATGCTCCGCGCGCCGCCGAACTCGTGGGCCGCACCGGCGTCATCGCCTGCATCCACGCCATCGCCCAGGCCATCGAGGCCGATTTCCTGCGCTGGGACGATTTCGACAAGACCGCCCGCACCGCCGCGCACTCGCCGCGCGGCGTGATCGAGCTGATGCCCGTGGCCGACACGCGCGCGGGCGGCGACTACGCCTTCAAGTACGTCAACGGCCACCCCGCCAATCCGCACGGCGGCCTGCCGACGGTGATGGCTTTCGGCGCGCTGGCGGCGGTGGACACGGGCCTGCCGGTGTTCCTGGGCGAACTCACGCTCACCACGGCGCTGCGCACGGCGGCCGCCTCGGCCGTGGCGGCGCGCCGCCTGGCGCGTGCGGGCAGCCGCAGCATGGCGCTCATCGGCAACGGCTCGCAGGCGGAATTCCAGGCGCTGGCGTTCTTCGGCCTGCTCGGCGTGCGCGAACTGCGCCTCTTCGACACCGACCCCGCGGCCACGCGCAAGCTCATGGCCAATCTGGCGCCCTATGCCCGCGAGGGCCTGCGCTGCGTGCCCTGCGCCAGCACCCGGGAGGCCGTGCGCGGCGCCGGCATCGTGACCACGGTGACGGCCGACAAGGCCCGCGCCACGGTCATCGAGGCCGACATGCTGGAGCCCGGCATGCACCTCAACGCCGTGGGCGGCGACTGCCCCGGCAAGACCGAGCTGGCCCCGGGCGTGCTGCGCGCGGCCGGCGTGTTCGTCGAATACGAGCCGCAGACCCGCATCGAGGGCGACCTGCAGCAGATGCCGGCCGACTTCGCAGTGACCGAACTCTGGCGCGTGCTCGCCGGCCTCGCGCCCGGGCGCACCGCCGATGCGCAGGTCACCGTGTTCGACTCGGTCGGCTTCGCGCTGGAGGATTACTCCGCGCTGCGCACGATGCGCGCGCTCGGGCAGGCGGCCGACCTGCTGGAGCGCATCGCGCTGGTCCCCGCGCTGGCCGACCCCAAGAACCTGTATGCGCAGCTGCGGCCCTGGCTGGCGGAGAACGATCCCGGCGCGGCCCCGGCAGCGCCCCGCGTGCCCGCGCCTGCCCACGAAGCGGCCTGATCTCCGACGCCCGCGGCCACGCCCGCCCACCACAATGCGACCCTTATGGAAACCACTCTCCTCGCGCGCCCGGTCACGCTGATCGGCGTTCCCACCGACGTCGGAGCCGCCCGCCTGGGCGCGGCCATGGGCCCGGATGCGCTGCGCGTGGCGCAGCTCGGCCCCGCGCTCGAACGCCTGGGCCTGGAGGTGCAGGACCTCGGCAACCTGCAAGGCCCGCCGAACCCGCGCGGCGAGCGCACGGCCGAGGGCCTGCGCAACCTGGCCGAATGCGAGGCCTGGAACCGCGCCACCCACGACGCCGTGCATGCGCAGCTGGAGGCCGGCCGCCTGCCGGTGATGCTGGGCGGCGACCACAACCTCGCGATCGGCTCGATCAGCGCGGTGGCGCGCCACTGCCGCGTGGCGGGCAAGCGCCTGCGCGTGCTCTGGCTCGACGCGCATTCCGACAGCAACACGCCCGAGATCTCGCCCAGCGGCAACGTGCACGGCGTGCCCGTGGCCAGCCTCTACGGGCTGGGCCCGGCCTCGCTCGCGGGCCTGGGCGGCCCCGGGGCGGCGCTGGAAGGCGCGCAGCTCTGCCAGATCGGCCTGCGCAGCGTGGACGCGGCCGAGAAACGCATGATCCACCAGCTCGGCCTGGAGGTGTACGACATGCGCGCCATCGACGAACTCGGCATGCGCGAGGTCATGCGCCGTGCGCTCGCGGGCCTGCAGGACGACGACGGCGTGCACCTGCACCTCAGCTTCGACGTGGACTTCCTCGACCCCGAGATCGCGCCCGGCACCGGCACCACCGTGCGCGGCGGCCCCAACTACCGCGAGGCGCAGCTGTGCATGGAGATGATCGCGGACACGGGCCGGCTCGCCTCGCTGGACATCGTGGAGCTGAACCCCGCGCTCGACATCCGCAACCAGACGGCCGAACTGGTGGTCGATCTGGTGGAGAGCCTGTTCGGCAAGAGCACACTGGTCCGCGCGCTGCCCGCCGGGCGGGGCTGACGCCCCCGCCGGTCAGCGCCCCGCAGCTTCCGCCGGGCGCCGGGCAGCGTGGGCCCGCGCGAAACCCTCGTACCACGCGAGGCAGCCCGGGTTGGCCATGGCGTCGCGGTTGACCACCTTCTCCAGCGGCTGGCCGAGCAGCAGCTTCTTGATGGGCAGTTCCTGCTTCTTGCCGGTGAGCGTGCGCGGCACCTCGGCCACCTGCACGATCTCGTCGGGCACGAAGCGCGGCGAGAGCGCGGTGCGGATCGCGCCGGCGATGCGCTCGCGCAGCGCGTCGTCGAGCACGGCGCCCTCGCGCAGCGCCACGAAGAGCGGCATGTAGCTCTCGCGGCCGAGGTACTCCAGATCGACCACGAGGCTGTCGAGCACCTCCGGCAGCGCCTCCACCGCGCGGTACAGCTCGCTCGTGCCCATGCGCAGGCCGTGGCGGTTGATGGTGGCGTCGCTGCGGCCGTAGATCACGCATCGCCCTTCCTCGCCGATGCGCAGCCAGTCGCCATGGCGCCAGACGGCGCCCATGGAGGCCGGGCCGTCGCCGCCGCCCGGCCGGCGCCCGTGGCCGGGCGGGTACATGTCGAAATAGCTCGCCAGATAGCGCGGGCCCGCAGGGTGCCCGGGGCGCGGCGCCATGCCTTCGGGCGCGTCGCCCCAGAAATAGAGCGGCATCGACGGGATGGGCTGCGTGCAGACCAGCTCGCCCACCTCGCCCACGACCGGGCGGCCCTGGGCATCCCAGGCCTCCACGGCCGCGCCGAGCATGCGGCACTGCATCTCGCCGGGCACCTGGGGCAGTTCGCGGTCGCCGCCGATGAACGCGCCGCAGAAGTCGGTGCCGCCCGAGATGTTGTCCCACCAGATCGGCTCGCCCCCGCGCGGCCCGCCCGCGATGCGCGCGAACTGGGCGGTGCCCCATTCCTGCACCTCGGGCGAGAGCGGCGAGCCCGTGGTGCCCAGCGCGCGGATGCGCGAGAGGTCGCCGCAGGCGGCGAGGTCCAGCCCGGCCTTCATGCAGTTGGCGTAGAACGCCGCGCCCGCGCCGAAGAAGGTCACGCCCGTCTCGGCCGCGAAGCGCCAGAGCGTGCCCCAGTCGGGCCGTTCCTTGCTGCCGCCGGGGTTGCCGTCGTAGATCACACAGGTGGTGCCCGAGAGCAGGCCGCTCACCTGCGCATTCCACATCACCCAGCCGGTGGAGCTGTACCAGTGGTATCGCTCGCCGAAGGAGTTGGGCTCGTGGCTGGGCCCGATGTCGTTGTGCAGGCTCTTGAGCAGCAGGGCCACGAGCACCATGCCGCCATGGCCGTGCACGATGGGCTTGGGCAGGCCGGTGGTGCCGCTCGAATAGACGATCCAGAGCGGGTGGTCGAACGGCAGCCACAGCGGCTCGAAGGCATCCGTTTCAGCATCGTTTCGTGCCGATGCCGCCGTGTAATCCACACAGTTTGCTATTGTTTTCGCAGTATCCAACTGGTCCACGACGACCATGTGCTGCAGGGTGGGCAGCGCGTCGCGCAGCTCGGCCAGCACGTGGCGGCGGTCCAGGTCGCGGCCGCCGTAGGTCACGCCATCGACGGCGATGAGCACCTTGGGTTCGATCTGCCGGAAGCGGTCGAGCACCGCCGCCGTGCCCATGTCGGGCGCGCACACGCTCCAGATGGCGCCCAGGCTCGCGGTGGCCAAAAGCGCCACCATCGCCTCGGGGATGTTGGGCAGGTAGGCCGCCACGCGGTCGCCGGGCTGCACCCCCTGCGCGCGCAGGTGCAGCGCCAGCGCCGCCACCTGCCGGCGCAGCTCGGGCCAGGCGATCTCGCGGTGCTCGCCGCGCTCGTTGCGGCTGATGACGGCGGGCTGCCCCGCCGCGTGGGCGGCGTCGGCATGGCGCAGCGCCTGCCGCGCGTAGTTCACCTGCGCGCCGGGAAACCATTCGGCCCCGGGCAGGGTGTTGCGGGCCAGCACGGCCGTGTGCGGGGTGGGCGATTCGATGCCGAAGTAGTCCCACACGCTCTGCCAGAAGGCATCGAGGTCGGTGACGGACCAGCGCCAGAGGGCGCCGTAGTCGGCGAATGCGAGCCCGCGGTGGCGTTCGAGCCAGGCGCGGTACAGGCGCAGTTGGGGAATGAAGGGCGCGCTCTGGGGCGCCGCGGGGTGGTTTGTCTCCATGCGCTCCAGCGTAGCGCGCACCCCGGGTGCTGTCACGGCAGGGGCGTCACCCGATGGACACCCCGGGCCGCACGCCGTTGCGCGGTCGGCCCGTTCGCAGGTCCGGCCTGGTCTTGCTGTCAGTCGGTGAGTTCGTGCAGGCCGGTGATGGCGTAGCCCTTTTCCTGGATCTGCGCGCCGGGCCGGGGAATGCCGTAGTCGTCCCAGTGGTCCGCCGCTTCATCCAGCTCCTTGCCCTGGGCTTCCGAGGCCCAGTCCACATTGATGGCTTCCTGGGGGATCGGGCGGCCTTCGGGCACCGCGAGGTGGGAGAACTTGCCGTCACGTTCGGCACGGCGGTAGATGTCCACGCGCATGTGGGGATCCTTTGTCTGGAGTGGGATACAGGGCTTTTCACTCTAGCCAGCGCGGCGGCCGGGGCGCGTAGGAAAACGCCGCCGCGGCCACCTTGCAGAAAATCCGGCGGTGGATTCGCGTGCCTTTGCAGCATTTCGCAGCCGCACCGCTGCAGGAACCGCAGACGCCAACACTCGGAGAATCTCTTTTCACTGTTTGGCCCCCCAATGAAAACCGGTCTCGGCGAACTGCACGGCCGCCGCTCCACGTCGGAGAAGGCCGAGCGCACTCCAGGCGCATCGCAAGGGACATCCGGCGCACAGCCACGCTCTTCCACCGCCGCCTCGGCGCACCCCCAGCTCGCGCGGCGCGTCGCCAGCGGACAGCAGGAAGGCAGCGCGGCGCACCGGCCCCGCACGCAGGCCATCGCCCGCGCCCCCGTGAAAGCGGAGCCCCTGCGGACCACCGGAGAAGGCGCGAGCGCTTCGTCGTCCCAGCCGAAAGCGGCGAAAACCTCCCGGATCAATGCGGCCCTCATTGCCCAGGCGTTGTCGATGATGGCCGACAACCCTTTGCATTCCGCCAGGGAGGTGATCCGGGACATCGGCCGCGCCACGCTCGGCGACCACATCGGCAAGGGCGGAATCTGCCGCAAGCCCGAACTGCTCCAGACCATGCCGGACTACGAGGACCACAAGCCCTCCATCCTGGCGTCCCTGCGGCGCCTCCACCAGACGGAACAAGCCGACTGGCTGGAGAAGGGAATGCCCGGCAGCGGAAAGCGGCCGCTGCCCGACGGCGGCACCGCCGACCCGCCAGCCGCCAAGAAGGCCCGCGCCTCGCGCCAGCCCATCCATCCGGAGCAGATCTTCCAGGCGATGTCCGACCGGCTCGCGTCCGGCAGGAACCTGCATGGCAAGAACATGGAGAAGTGGAGCAATCCGGAAAAGTGGCAGCAGGAAAAGCTGGCGACCCGCCTGGCGAAGCACGAGGACTATCCCCTGTGGCGCGACCGCATCGAGCCGCTCGCGAGGCGCCTGGGACTGATCGGTGCGCAAGAGAATCTGCCGCCCGGGTCGGCCCGCGAAACGTTCGACGCCGCCAAGTTGGTGGCCGCCTTGCGGCTGATCTCGCAGCGGACCGAGGCCAAGGCCAGCCAACGGCTGGACGCCCCCTGCCTCCGAGAGGCGCTGCATGACGGCGTCGGCGTCAAAAAAGGCCTGCTGTACAACTGGATCAGCGCGGAAGGCGTCTTGCGCAAGCCACCGAAGAGCATCGAGGGCTTGCCGGGATACGAGCAGCACGGCCCGGAGATCCGGGAATTGCTCACCGCGCTGGGGCAGCAGGAGTTCGTCGCCGCGCTGGATTCCGGCGCCCCCGGTCTCTCGCCGATCAGCGCTCGGAAGGTGGCCAAGGTGCTGGAAATGATGTGCGCCACCTCACCACGCACGCAAAGCGAGATCGCCCAGCAGCAGGAGTTGCCCCTCACCACCCTGACCCAATACGTCAGGAAGGATGGCTTGAACATCGACAGGCTGCAGCGGTTGGCCGACTACGGCGCGCATGCCGGCGCGATCCGGGCCTGGGCGCAGCGCCTGGGCTGGAAAGACCAGGCGGCGGCCCTGCCCGAACCGGCCGGTCCATCGCTGCCGCCTGCGACGACCGGCAGTTCGCGGATGGAAGCCGCCCTGTTCCTGAAGCAGGCTCCGGGCTACCTGGACAATGTCGAGAGGGTCGCCAGGATGCTGCGCGACGCGCCCGCCACGGCCATCCAGGCCGCGGCGGATGCCCAGGGCGCGCCCCGCAGGATCGTGCGCGCCTTGCTCGATGAGCGGGGAAGGGTGCGCGATCTCTCCGGCATCGGCCAGCTGCTGAGCGGTGTGGATGGGGCCGCATCCGCGCGCATCGCCGGGCTGCTGGCGCGTCTCTCCGCGCGGCTGGACCCGCCGCCCGATGCCGGGCCTCCGCAGGACTCCCGCGTCAAGATGCTGCGCCAGAAGGTCGGAGGCACCGCGCCCGACCGGATCCTTCTGGTGGATCGCCATACCCGCGACCCGGGCCAGGGCGCCCCGGACCGGCTGGGCTCCATCTACCGCCAGAACAGTGCACTGGTCCACCCACCCCGCAGCTACGCACAAGACCGGCACGCGCAACCGTTGCGCTGGCTCAGCACCCTGCTGCGGCAGCAATTCCCGGAGACCGACTCCGAGATCCAGTGCTACTACGACGCAGGCAGCGGTTCGATCATCGTGTCGTCCAACGAGACCGGATTCAATACCACCTTGCGGACGTTCCTGGCGGGCGAGGGCATGCAGGCCCTGCTGGCGCAATCGCCACCGCCCGCGCCGATCGACAACACGCAACGCGCACTCCGGCACGAGGCCAAGCTCCTGGCTCGCCTGGACCCGGCCTCCGACCCGCACCCGACCCCGGTTTCCGACGAGATATTCGCTGCGATCGCGGAGCAGCGCTTTGCCGTTCCGGACAGCAACTACCAGAAGGACAGCCGTGCCGTGCACCTGCATGCCGAGCGGCGCATCGCCGACCATCTGCGCGACGAACTGGACACGCCGCTGGACCACACGATGCTCGCGGGCACGATGCGGCCTTGCGGGACCTGCGCCGACGAACTGGAGGTTTCGCCGAGCACGCACCGCGGGCCCTTCTGGATGTCCAAATCCTCGCGCGCCTATGTAGAGGGCCAAAGCGACATCCACCGCCAGATGCGCGCCAACATCGGCAGCTCGATCACGCAGGCACGCAATGGCCGCCTGACGTTCAACCACGACACCGACAGCGATTCCGACGGCTGACGGCCGCGCAGGCACGCGAAGGCCGCATCGCCTTCCCCTGCGGCCTCGCGCTTCGTCGATTACTTCGCGGCCTGGTCGCGCATGCGGTCCGCACGGCCGCCCGGATCGGGGTGCGAAGACAGCATTTCGTCGAGCGCGCCGCCCTTGCCGCCGCTTTGCGCCGCGAGCTTGCGGAACGCCGATTCCATGGCGCTGACCTTGTACTTGTGCTTCTTCATGAAAGCCAGGCCGTAGTCGTCCGCGGCGGTTTCCTGGCTTTGCGAGAACTGGCTGTTGACGAGCTTCTCGCCCAGTGCGCCCAGGTCGCTGTCGGCCAGGCGGCCCACGCCGCCGGCGGCGGAAGCGGCCTTGCGGCCGGCGGACGCCAGGTAGGCGGTGCGCATGGCGGCCAGCGAGTGCTGCAGCTTCACGTGGCCGATCTCGTGGCCGATCACGCCCAGCAGTTCCTGGTCGTTCATCATGTCCATCAGGCCGGCGTAGACGCGGATGGAACCGTCGGCCGTGGCGTCGGCGTTCACTTCGTTGGCAAGGTAGACCTTGAAGTTGAGCTTCATGCCGTCTTCGTTGACGTGCTTCTTCGTCAGGCGGGCCAGGCGCTGGGCGTATTTGTTCTTGGCGGGCGCGACCTTCTCGGTGCGCTCTTCATAGGCACGCAGCTGCAGCGACACCGCCTTGAGTTCGTCGTCCGACACGGTGACCGCCTTGAACACGTCCGCGGCAGCGCCGATCTTGCTTTCGGTGGTGCCCGAACCGCCCGCCCCCGCGGCTCCCAGCACGGAAGCGACGGACGATGTACCGGCGGACGAGCCGCTCGTGGAGCCATTGGTGGCGCAGCCGGCCAAGAGCAGGGCGAGCGCAAGCGCGCTCAGGCGGGACGTGTTCATGGATTTCTACCCTCGTTGGAATGGATGACCTTCAAACGGAGTACCGCGGGCGCTGGGCCCGGGCCTCCTGCGGAAGCGCCCCGGGAAGGGGGTTCCGGCGGAGGCGGATTGTCCATACCGTCGGCGGCTTGGCGAAGGCTGCCCGGCCGGACTTGCATCCATTTGTATTCATATCCAACGAAGGTAACGCGGCGTATTTGCGGGGAACTTCCCGCGATACGTAACAACTTTGCCGCCCTCCGCAAAGGCCACATCTTGTTGCAAAAAACCGCTCCTTGAACGCGCCCTGGATCTCACAGCGGCAGCGCGAAGAGGCGGCCCGACAGCGGCGCGTTCGCCAGCATGTCCAGCGCCACGGGCTGGCGAGAGGTGGTGACGAACAGGGTGCGGCCATCGGCCCCGCCCACGGCCACATCGGTCGGGCAGGGCACCGGCAGCCCGGCCACGCGGTCCAGGCTGCCGTCGGGCAGGAAGCGCACGACGCTCCACCCGTCGCGCAGTGCGGTCCACACGCCCCCGTCGGGGTCGAAGGCCAGGCCGCTCACGCGGCCCGACCCCTTGGGCACCGTGACGAGCCGGCGCACCACGCCCGGGCTGTCGGGGTGCATGAGCAGGATGGCGCCGGTGTCCGGCACGGTGGCCAGCAGCGCGCCATCCCGTGCGCGCCAGCGCAGGCATTGCAGCGGCTCGGAAAAGCGCCACAGCACGTCGATGCTGCCGTCGCCCTGCAGCCGGCCCACGGCACTCCCGCCTTCGGCGGTTTCGGTCGCCAGCCATGCGGAGGGCTGCGCGCCCTCGGGTGCGCCCAGGCAGGCGGCCTGCACCACGGCACCGGGCGGCCAGGCCGGCCACGGTTCGGGCGCATCCGCGCCGGGCCGCCACCGGACGGCGCCCTGGCCGCCCACCAGCGTGACCCCCTCGGCCCCGCCATGCACCAGCACGCCGACGATGGGCGCGTCGTGGCCCGCCACGGCGCGGTCGGCGCCCAGCGGCCCCTCGGCGATGCCGCCATCCGGCCCCCCCGCGGGCGCGGCGCCCTCCAGGGGAGACCAGGCACGCAGCGCGGGCGCGAGGGTGTCCGCCCAGTAGAGCACCCCGGTATCGGCACACCAATGCGCATGGGCGCCATGGAAGGCCCAGGGCCCGGCGAGCGCACGCGCCACGGTGTCCGCGACCGGCGCCCGCACCCGCTGCAATTGGGCGCCCACGCGGCGGGCGGCCTCTGCCACTTCGGGTCCGAGCAGTTCGAGCCGCTCGGGCGTGAGGCGCCACGCGGGCCCCGCCACGCTGAGCGCGCCGCGCACCTGCCCCCGGCCATCCACGATGGGGGCGCCCACGCAGCGGATGCCGGCCACGATCTCCTCGTCGTCGATGGCATAGCCGCGCGCCGCGGTCACGCGCAGTTCGGCCTGCAGGCGGCGGCGGTCGGTGATGGTGCGCGGCGTGACGGGCTTGAGCGCCAGCCCGCGCACGAGCGCATCGCGCTCGGCCTCCCCCAGGGCGGACAGGATGGCCTTGCCCTGGCTCGTGCAATGCACCGGCTTGCGCTGGCCCAGCGCGCTGGAAGAACGCTGGCTGTGCGCACCGTCGCACCGTTCCAGCGACACGACTTCGCGGCCATCCAGCGCTGCGAGGTACGTGGTCTCTCCCGTGAGGTCGCGCAGCGCGCGCAGCTCCAGCGCGGCCGCGGCCGCCAGATCGGGCATGGCATAGGCCTGCCGCGCCATTTCGAAGCAGCGCATGCCCAGGCAATAGACCTTGCGCAACGGATCGCGCCGCAGCAGCCCACGGGCGACCAGCGTGGCGAGCAGCCGGTAGGCCGTGGTGCGCGGCAGGCCCAGCCGCTGGGCCAACTCGGCCTGGCTCAGGCCTTCGGGAGCGGCCCCCACTGCTTCCAGCAGATCGAGGGCCTTTTCGAGGGCTGCCGTACCCTCGGCGGCGGAAGAGGCCATGTTTTGTCTCAAATGGTGGAACTGCTCTGCACTTTACCGGACACCTCGTCCGCCCGTGCAAGCCCGCGCACGGGGACGGTCATTACCATGGGCCGTCGCCCGCAGCACCGCCCTCCGGGGACGGGCCGGCCGCGCGCCGCACATTTCCAACGCATTTCCATCTGCTGAGACGAGCGCGATCGGCTCCGCTTCGCCCCACAGCCCCTATTTCCCTCTGCAGGAGACTTCTTCCATGTCCACGCCCGACACCCTCCAATCCATCGACGCGCGCACCGGCCAGCCCCATGGCGACGCCTGGCCCGCCTCTTCGCCCGCCGCCATCGAAGCCGCCGTGGCCGCTGCCGCCGCTGCTGCCGATGCCTTCGCAGCCACCAGCGCCGCGGACCGCGCGGGCCTGTTGCGCGCTTTGGCCGAAGCGCTGGAATCCCAGCGTGAAGCCCTGGTGCCGCTGGCCGACCGCGAAAGCGGGCTGGGCCCCGTGCGCCTGAACGGCGAGCTGGACCGCACCGCGTTCCAGTTGCGCGGCTTTGCCGACGTGGTCGAGCGCGGCGACGCGCACGCCACCATCGACGACCCGGCAGTCCCCGGTGCGCCGCCCGCCGGCCGGCCCCGCATGTTGCGTGTGCGCGTGCCCGTGGGCCCCGTGGCCATGTTCTCGGCCAGCAATTTCCCGTTCGCGTTCTCGGTGCTGGGCGGCGACACAGCTTCCGCCCTGGCCGCCGGCAACCCCGTCGTGGTCAAGGGCCACCCCGCCCACCCCGAGCTGACGCGCCAGACCGTGGCGCTCGCCCAGAAGGTGGTGGCTGCGCGCGGCCTGCCCGCTGGCGTGTTCCAGGCCATCGAGGGCGGCTCGATCGAAGCCGGCGTGGCCCTGGTGCAGGCGCCCGCCATCGCGGCCGTGGCCTTCACCGGCTCGTTCAAGGGCGGTACCGCCCTGGCGAAGGTGGCGGCCGAGCGGCCCCGCCCGATCCCGTTCTACGGCGAACTGGGCTCGGTGAACCCGCTGGTCGCCCTGCCCGCCGCGCTGGAAGCCAACGGCTCCGCCCTGGCCGAAACGCTGGCCGGCTCCATCTGCCTGGGCTCGGGCCAGTTCTGCACGAGCCCCGGCGTGATCGTCGTGCGCAAGGACGCCTCGGGCGACGCCTTCGTGGCCGCGCTGGCCGAGAAACTCGCCGCCCTGGCGCCCCACGCCATGCTGACCCCTGGCATCCGGGGCGCGTTCGACAAGGGCGTCGCCGCCTGGAAGGGCCACCCCCGACTGAAGGCCCTGGTGAGCGACACCGCCGCCGCAGGCGCCACGCCCCGCCCCTTCCTGGGCGAAGTGCAGGCCGCCGACTTCATCGCCGACCACCATCTGCATGAAGAAGTGTTCGGCTCCGCCGCGCTGGTGGTGCGTGTGGACTCGGTTGCCGAGACCATCGCCGTGCTGCACGCCGTGGGCGGTTCGCTCACCGTGACGGTCTGGGGCGCCGACAGCGATACCGCCGAACACCGCGACCTCGTGCGCGCCGCCACCCAGGTGGCCGGCCGCGTGCTGTTCACCGGCGTGCCCACCGGCGTGGCCGTGACCGCCGCCCAGCACCACGGCGGCCCCTTCCCCGCGTCGACGTCGCCGTTCACCACCTCGGTGGGTTATGCGGCGCTGGACCGGTTCCTGCGGCCGGTGGCGCTGCAGGATGCGCCGGCCTGGCTGACGGACCGCAAGGGCGTGCCGGTTTAAGGAAAGCCCGCGCCCCGATCCGTGCCGCCCCGGCACGGCGGCGGCACGGGCTAGCCCGGCTGCCACGCGCCCAGCGCCGTCCAGGCCGAGGCGATGACCAGCCCCCAAACCGCGCGCCACCCGCACGCCCGCAGCCGGGTGGTCACCTGTTCCAGCAGCACAGCGACGGCGTGCTGCTGCACAGCCAGGCGGACGATCTGGCCTGGTACGCGCGGCAGTTGTCCAGCGTGTCCTGCGACGTCGAGGAATACCTGCCGGGGGTAGGACCCTTTCATGCATCCATTTTTTTGGAAAAAGTATTCCAGTAAACTGGATGCATGGACATCACCACCTTGCTCGCCCAGCGCCTGCGCACCCTGCGCGATGCACGGGGGCTGTCGCTCGAGGCACTGGCCGAGCGCAGCGGCGTGAGCCGTTCGAACATCTCCCTCATCGAACGCGGGGAGAGCAGCCCGACCGCCACCGTGCTCGACAAGCTGGCCAGCGGCTTGGGCGTGACGCTGTCCTCGCTGTTCGAACGCGAGCCGGCGGACGACGAAGCCGTCTCGCCGGTGGCCCGTGTGGCGCAGCAGCCGGTATGGACCGACCCGGCCTCGGGGTATGTCCGCCGCAGCGTCTCCCCCGGGGGGCCCTCGCCGCTGCAACTGGTGGACGTGGTCTTCCCACCCGGGCAGCGCGTGGCATACGACAACGCGCCACGCGGGGTGGAGATCCACCAGCAGATCTGGATGATCGAAGGCGCCATGGAGATCACGGTGGATGGCACGGCCTGGCGGCTGGAGGCCGGCGATTGCCTGGCCCACCCCCTGGGCAGCCCCATCGTGTACCGCAACCCCACCCGGCAGGCGGCGCGCTACCTCGTGGCGCTGGCCACTTCCGGTCCCTTCTTCAGCAAGAGGTCCGCATGAACACCCCCGCTCCCGCCTCCCTCCCGACGGTGCGCCGCGTCGGCGCGAACGAAGCCGCCGCCTGCATCCCCGCCCTGGCCGAGGTGCTGGTGGATTGCGTGGAGGGCGGTGCGTCGGTGGGCTTCATGCTGCCGCTGGGCACCGCCAAGGCCGAGGCGTTCTGGCGCGGCGTGGCGGATGGCGTGGCTTGCGGCGCCCGCGCGCTGCTGGTGGCCGAAGATGCCGCCGGCCGGATCGTCGGCACCGTGCAGCTGGTGCTGGCCCAGCCTGACAATCAGCCGCACCGTGCCGACCTGGCCAAGATGCTGGTACATCGACGCGCACGCCGGCAGGGACTGGCGCAGCGGCTGCTGGAGGCGGCCGACGCCGTGGCCCGCGGCGAAGGAAAGACCGTGCTGGTGCTCGACACCGTGACCGGGGGAGATGCCGAACGCCTCTATACCCGCGCCGGCTGGCAGCGCGTGGGCAGCGTGCCTGAATACGCGCTGCTGCCCGACGGCGCGCTCTGCGGCACCACTTTCTTCCACAAGCGCCTGTAGCGGCTCCTGCCCCGATCCCCCACCGGCTTCCTTGTTGGTTGATGCACGGCAAGCGCGTGCGCGCACCGGCGGTCCACAATGGCCACCCGCGCCCTCCAGCGCTTCACCCCGCCGCAGCGCGATCCTGGCCATGCACCACACCACCGAGCCGCAGACCCACCACCGTGACAGCGATGTCCTCATCGTGGGCGCAGGCCCCGCCGGCCTGTCGCTGGCCACGGCGCTGGGGCAGGCCGGTTTCCAGGTGACGGTGGTCGATCAGCAGAGCGAGGCCGCGCTCGCCGATCCCGCGCCGGACGGGCGCGAGATCGCCCTCACCCACCCCAGCGGCGGCACGCTGCGCCGCCTGGGGTCGTGGCAGCGTCTGGCCGCGCACGAGATCGGCCGCATCACCGAAGCGCAGGTGCACGACGGGCCCGTGGGCCGGCATGCCGCGCTGCAACTGGATGCGCAGCGCAGCGGCACCGGCCACCTGGGCTGGATCGTGCCCAACCACGCCCTGCGCCGCACGGCGTGGCAGGCGGCTTCGGCCACGCCGGGCGTGCGCATCGTCAGCGGGGCGCAGGTCGGCCGTGTCTCGGCACTGCCCACGCACGCGGAGGTGGACTACACCCCGGCCGGCAGCGCTCCCACTGCGCCGGCCACGCGCCTGCAGGGTGCGCTGGTGGTGGCCGCGGACAGCCGCTTCTCCGCCGCACGCCGGCAGTTGGGCATCGGCGCGCAGATGACCGATTTCGGCCGCACCGTCATCGTCTGCCGCATGCGCCATGCGGCGCCCCATGGCGGCGTGGCACACGAATGCTTCGGCTACGCGCGCACGCTGGCCGTGCTGCCGCTGCCGGACGACCCGCAGGATGGCGCCCCCCGGTGTTCGATCGTGGTCACCGCCGGCACGGCGGATGCCGCCGCGCTGATGGCGCAGGACGGCGATGCCTTCGCAGCCGAAGTCGCGGAGCAATTCCAGCACCGCCTGGGCGGCATGCAACTGGTGGGGGAGCGCCATGCCTACCCTCTGGTGGCCGTCTACGCGCACCGCTTCTCCGGCACCCGCTGCGCGCTGCTGGGCGATGCCGCCGTCGGCATGCACCCCGTGACGGCCCATGGCTACAACCTGGGCCTGGCCGGGGTGGAGGGCCTGGCCCGCACGATGGCGGACGCCCGGCTGCGCGGGGAGGACATCGGCGCGGCTTCGGTGCTGGCGCGCTACGCCCGCGCCCACCACCGCCATGCGCTGCCGATCTACCAGGGCACGAACGCCATCGTGCGGCTCTATACCGACCCGCGGCCGCTGCCCCGGCTGCTGCGGCAATGGGTGCTGCAGGGCGCGCGCCGCCTGCCGCCGCTGCAGGCGGCCATCACCCGCCAGTTGACGGGGCGCGGGCCGTCGCGCAGCCCGCAAGAGCAGGGCGGGTAAGCCGCCGCGCCTCCGCCGGATGCGGCCCGGCTCGACGCACACGTTGCGCGGGCAGCGTTCACAAGGCCTCCACGGAACCCGCGTACGCTTGCGGCCTTTCCGGCACGCGGCTGAAATCCCTCGGCGCGGCCCAGCCCCAGCTACCGGCACCGCCATGACCCAGCCCCAGCGCCGCGAGTTCCTCCCCCGCCAGATTGTGGACGCGCCACCGAACCGCTGGGACTGGGCGCTGCTGCCCCTGGTGCTGGCCGGCGTGGTGCTGCTGGCCTATGGCGCGGCGCAGATGGCCCAGCCCTTCCACATGGGCGATGCGCTGCCGCTGTCGCTGGACCCGTGGCAACTGCCCTATTACCTGCTGCGCACCACGCTGCGCATGTTCATCGCATTGGGGGCGTCGCTGGTCTTCGCCTGCGTGTTCGCCGTGCTGGCGGCCAAGTACCGGCTGGCCGAGCGGGTGCTGGTGCCGCTGCTGGACATCCTGCAGTCCATTCCCATCCTGGGCTTTCTGTCGATCACGGTGACGGGCTTCATCGCGCTCTTTCCGGGCAGCCTGCTGGGCGTGGAGTGCGCGGCCATCTTCGCGATCTTCACCTCGCAGGCCTGGAACATGGCCTTCAGCCTCTACCAGTCGCTGCGCACCGTGCCGGCCGAACTGCAGGAAGCCGCGCGCGTGTTCCAGCTCTCGGGCTGGCAGCGCTTCTGGCGGCTCGAACTGCCCTTCGCCATGCCGGGGCTGCTGTGGAACATGATGATGTCGATGTCCGGCGGCTGGTTCTTCGTGGTGGCGTCGGAGGCCATCTCCGTCTCGCACCAGGACATCAAGCTGCCCGGCGTGGGTTCGTACATCGCCATGGCGATCGAGGCACGCGACCTCTCCGCCATCGGCTGGGCCATCGGCTGCATGCTGGTGGCCATCCTGCTGTACGACCAGCTGCTCTTCCGCCCCCTGGTGGCCTGGGCCGACAAGTTCCGCTTCGAGGAGGGCAGCGCCGACGCCGCCCCGCGCTCATGGCTGCTGGACTGGCTGCGCCGCGCGCGCGGCACGCAGCGCCTGGCGGGCTGGTGCCAGCGGCAGCTGGGACGCACGCTCACGCTCTTCAGGCGCAGCCACGACGGCACATCGATCCGCGCGCGGCCTGCCGCGCCCTCGCCCCGCACGGAAAGGGTGTGGGATGCCGTGCTGGCCGCGGGCGTGCTGTTCGCCATCGCGCGGCTGGTGCAGTTCGTGCATTCCGAGGTGGGCTGGCATGAAGTGGCCCATGTGTTCCTGCTGGGGAGCTACACGCTGGTGCGTGTGCTGGTGCTGATCGCGCTGGCGGCACTGGTGTGGGTGCCCATCGGCGTGTGGATCGGCATGAACCCGCGCTGGTCGGGGCGGCTGCAGGCGGTGGCGCAGTTCCTGGCGGCCTTTCCTGCCAATCTGTTCTTTCCGGTGGCGGTGATGCTGGCGGTGCACTGGAAGCTGAACCCCGACGTGTGGCTCTCGCCGCTCATGATCCTGGGCACGCAGTGGTACATCCTCTTCAACGTGATCGCGGGCGCCTCCAGCATCCCGAACGAACTGCGCCTGGCCGCGCAGAACCTGGGGCTCTCGGGCTGGCTGCGCTGGAAGCGTTACCTGCTGCCCGCCGTGTTCCCCAGCTTCGTGACGGGCGCCATCACCGCCAGCGGCGGCTCGTGGAACGCCAGCATCGTGGCCGAATACGTGACCTGGGGGGACACCACGCTGCAGGCGCAGGGCCTGGGCAGCTACATCGCGCAGATGACGGCCAGCGGCGACTTTCCGCGCATCGCCCTGGGCATCGGCGCCATGGTGGTGTTCGTGATGGGTTTGAACCACTTCCTCTGGCGCCGGCTCTACCGGCTGGCCGAGGACCGGATGCACTTCTGAACCGCGCCACCCCGACCCCACAGAAAAAGAAACCGGAGCCGTTGCCACCATGACGCAATCCATCATCGAACTCCAGGGCGTGGGCAAGACCTTCCGCTCCTCCGATGGGCGCGAACGCCCCGTGCTGCACGGGGTGGACTTCACGCTGCGCGAAGGCGAGATCGTCGCGCTGCTGGGCCAGTCGGGCTCGGGCAAGAGCACGCTGCTGCGCATCATGGCGGGCCTGGTGCCGGCCGACCAGGGCACGGTGCGCTACCGGGGCCAGCCGCTGCACGGGCCGGCACGTGCGATCAGCATGGTGTTCCAGTCGTTCGCGCTGTTCCCGTGGCTCACGGTGCAGCAGAACGTGGAGCTGGGCCTGGAGGCGCGCGGCGTGCCGCAGGCCGCGCGGGCCGCGCGCGCGGGCGCGGCCATCGACCTGATCGGCCTCGCGGGTTTCGAGGGTGCGCTGCCGCGCGAACTCTCGGGCGGCATGCGCCAGCGCGTGGGCATCGCCCGCGCCCTGGTGACCGAGCCCGACGTGCTGCTCATGGACGAAGCCTTCTCCGCGCTCGACGTGCTCACCGGAGAACGCCTGCGCGAAGACATCCTGCAACTGTGGCGCAGCGGCACCATGCCCACCAAGGCCATGCTGGTCGTCTCGCACAACATCGAAGAGGCCGTGATGATGGCCGACCGCGTGCTGATCTTCGCGAGCGATCCGGGCCGCATCCGCTGCCAGCTGTCGATCCAGCTGCCCCGCCCGCGCGACGCCGACAGCGCCCATGTGCGTGCCCTGATCGACGAGGTCTACGCGCTGATGACGGCCGGTGCCGTGCGCCACCTGGCCGTGGCGGGCGAGGCGCCTGCCGAGCAGCCTGCGCCCGCGCTGCTCACCGACCGCCTGCCCGCCGCCGACGTGGCGCGCATGGACGGCCTGCTGGAACTGCTGGCCGAGCCGCCGTTCGACGGGCGCGCCGACCTGCCGCAACTGGCCGAGGAAACCAGCCTCACCGATGCCGAACTGCTACCCGTGGCCCACGCCGTCGCACAGCTCGGCCTGGCGGCGCTGGCGGGAGGCGACCTGCAGATCACGCCGCTCGGCCGCCGCTACGTGGACGGCGGCCACGGACTGCGGCAGGACATCTTCGGCCAGCAATTACTGGCCCACGTGCCGCTGGTGGCCCACATCCGCCACAGCCTGGAGCAGGAAGCCACGGGAGAACTGCCGGACGTGCCTTTCCTGCGCCTGCTGAGCGAGCAGCTCGATGCGCAGGAAGCCGAAAGCGTGCTGCGCACCGCCATCACCTGGGCACGCCACGGAGAGGTGTTCGAGTACGACTTCCGCACGGGCGTGATGCGGTTGCCCACGGGGGACGAAACGCCCACCTGAGCCCCTCCGCGCCCTTTGTCCGGCCGGCGCCGGCCCGGGAACTCAGGCCGTGGGCAGGCCGCCGGCGGTGGGGCCGGACTGCGGCGCCGGAGCCCGCTGTGCACGGGCCGGATGGCCGGTGGCCGCAGGCGCCGCGCTGGAGAGCGGGCGCACGTGCGCGGCGCTGCCGCAGCCGGCCGGCTGCGGGCCGCCATGGAGAAGGCGCTGGATGGGGAGAACGCGGCTGAACATCGTCGGCCCCTCCGTCACGCCGCGGCCGGCACGGCATCGGCCCGCCACCAGGGCTGCGTGCCCGCCGGGGCCGCGATGGACACCCGCTCCCCCATGGCCGGCGTGACCAGGGGAACCCCCCGCTCATGGGCCAGCGCGGAGATGCGCTCGAAGGGGTCGGTCCAGGCATGCATCGACAAATCGAAGGTGCCGTTGTGGATGGGCAGGCAATGTCGCCCCCGCACGTCCAGGTGCGCCTGCAGGCTCTGCTCGGGCTGCATGTGCACATCGGGCCAGTCGGCGTTGTAGGCACCGGTTTCCATGAGCGTGAGATCGAAGGGGCCGAAGCGCTCGCCGATGGCGCGGAAGCCGTCGAAATAGCCGGAATCGCCGCTGAAGAAAACGCGTGTCTCGCCCGCGATCAGCACCCACGAGGACCACAGCGTGCGGTTGCCGTCGGTGAGCCCCCGGCCGGAGAAATGCTGTGCCGGCGTGCAGACCAGCCGCACGCCCGCGAAGGTAGTGCCCTGCCACCAGTCGAACTGCCGCACCTTCGCGGCCGGTACGCCCCAGGCGATCAGCCGATCGCCCACGCCCAGCGGCGTGACGAATTGCTCCACCTTCGGTGCGAGCGCCAGGATGGCGGCGTGGTCCAGGTGGTCGTAATGGTCGTGCGAGAGCACCACGCCGCGGAGGGGCGGCAGGTCATCGATGGAGAGCGGCGGCGCGTGGAAACGCTTCGGCCCCGCGAACGCGACTGGCGATGCGCGCTCGGAAAACACGGGGTCCGTCAGCCAGAAGCCGCCCTGCAGCTTGAGCAGCACGGTGGAATGCCCCAGGCGCCACAGCCCCATGTCCGGCGCGTCGAGCAAGGCCTGCCGCGTGAGGGGCTGCACCGCGATGGGCCGGCGGGGCACCGTGTCGGCCGGCTTGCCGAAGGCGACGCGCCAGAGCAGCCGCAGGCCCTTCAGCCAGCCCATCCGGTGGCGTGGCGCCGCATTGCGAAAGCGGCCATCGGATGCGGGCGGTGGACGCAGCGAGAAGGAATCGGCCGGGGCGGCGTGGCTGTAAGCGGACGGTCGGGCCATGGCGATGGAAGCGGAGTGGAGGGGGTGCACCACAAAGTGCACTGCACAGTGTAGTGTTCTTTCCTAAAAAGTAAACCGTGCGGTGTAAAATTCGGCGGATGACTGTTTCCGCCGTGCCCACCCGCCTGACCGACCGCAAGCGCGAAGCCATCGTGCAGGCCGCCATTGCCGAGTTCCGCGAGCATGGGTTCACCGGCACCAGCATGGACCGCGTGGCCGCCGCGGCCGATGTCTCCAAACGCACCGTCTACAACCATTTCCCCAGCAAGGACGAACTGTTCGCCGCCATCCTGGACCAACTCTGGAGCCGCAGCCAATCGCAGGCGGAGGTCGTGCACGACCCGGACCGGCCGCTGCGGCCGCAGCTCCTGGAGCTGATCGGCCAGAAGATGCAGCTTTTCACCGACGCCAGTTTCATGGACCTCTCGCGCGTCGTCATGGCCGAGATGCTGCACACCCCGGCACGCGCGCTGGAAATGTCGGCACGGCTGTCCGAGAAGGAAAAGAGCCTGCCTGCCTGGATCCGCGCCGCCCAGCAGGCCGGGCGCCTGCGCGCGGACGTCGATCCGCTCTACGCGGCCAGGCAGCTCATGGGGCTGCTCAAGACGAACGCGTTCTGGCCCCAGCTCGCCATGGGCCAGCCGCCGCTGGATGAAACCCAGCAGGCGCAGGTGCTGGCCGATGCGGTGGACATGTTCCTGGGGTTCTACGGGCGGGCGTGACGCCCCGGCGCCGCGTTCAGAGCGCGCGCCGCGCCGCGGCCATCGCGCTGCGGGCCAGGCGTTCCAGCCGCGGCGGCTGCTGCTGCCAGCCATGCCAGAACAGGGGGACATCGGTGGCGGCCTCCGGCAGCACGTCCACCAGCTCGCCGCGTTCGATGGCGCCTTCGATCTGCAGCTCGGGCACCATCCCGTAGCCCAGGCCGCAGCGCACCGCCGCCACGAAGGGCTCCGACGCGGGCACATGGTGGCAAGGGTAGGCGCTCGCCTGGAGCCCATGGATGCGGCGCAGCGCCTCGGCATGCAGGGCATCCTTGCGGTTGAAGACCACGGCGGGCGCGCGCCGCGCCGCAGCGCGCGTGACGCCGCGCGCGAACCACTCCTGCACGAAGGCGGGCGACGCCACGAGCCGGTAGCGCATGGTGCCCAGCAACTCGGCAGCGCAGCCGCGCATGGCATCCGGCTGCGCGGAGATGCAGGCGTGGGCCAGACCCGCCTCCAGCAGCGCGTGCGTGTGTTCCTGGTCGTCCACGATCAGTTCCAGCGCGATGCGTTCGCGCTGCAGTGCCGGTGCCAGGGCCGGGAGCAGCCACGTGGCGAGCGAATCCGCATTCACGGCCAGCGTGAGCGGGGAGAACGCCGCGCCGCCCTCTCCATCCGTGAGGTCGGCCAGCAGCTCACGCTCCATGAGCCGCGCGCGTTGCAGGTGCTGCAGCAACTGCCGCCCGGCCCGTGTGGCGCGGCAGGGGCGGCCGCGCACCAGCAGGGGCTGGCCGAGCCCGGTCTCCAGGGCGCGCACGCGCAGGGACACGGCCGACGGCGTGAGGTGCAGCGCCATGGCGGCCTGCTCGAAACTGCCCGCCTCGGCGACGGCAAGAAAGGCTTCGCACTGCTTGGAATCGAGCGGCATGGCGGCTTGGCGCGTTGAAATTGAGAAATTCTTGGCCATACCGATGAATTTCCAAGTGGGGCTCAGATTCTGCCCCCGGTTCCGACAATGCCGCCATGTGGTGGACAACTCCTTTCCTGCAGGGCCTGGGCATGAGCGCCGGCCTGATCATCGCCATCGGCGCGCAGAACGTGCACGTGCTGCGCACGGGGCTGCGGCGGCGCCATGTGGCGCTCACGGTGGGCACCTGCATTGCGGTCGATGCCATCGCCATCGTCGCGGGCGTGGCCGGCATGGGCCTGCTGATCCAGGGGCAGCCGCTGCTGCTGGCCGCGGCCCGCTGGGGCGGTGCCGCCTTCCTGGCGTGGTACGGGCTGGCCGCGGCGCGGCGGGCCGTGCGCGGCGGCGCCCGCCTGGCGGGTACGGGCGAAGGGCCGGCGCCCGGGGCGCGGCAGGCCCTCATGGCCGTGCTGGCGGTGTCGCTGCTGAACCCCCACATGTACCTCGACACGGTCGTGCTGCTCGGCGCGCTCGGCGGCCAGCGCCCGCCGGCCGAGCGCACCGCCTTCGCCGCCGGGGCCGTGGCGGCCTCGACCGGCTGGTTCCTGGCGCTGGGCTTCGGTGCCCGGCTGCTGTCGCCCTGGTTCGCCCGGCCCTCGGCCTGGCGTGCCCTCGATGCCTTCGTGGCCGCGGTGATGCTGTTGCTGGCCGCACTGCTCGTCGCCACACCCCTTCCTTCCGTAGCCCCATGAACCGCCCACGCATCACCCTCGCCGCCCTGCCCGCGCTCTATGCCGTCGCGCGCCTCGCGCCCACGGCACCTTTTCCGGCCTGGGCGGACGGCGAGGGATTCGTCTCGCTCACGCGCACGGCCGATGAGCTGTCGGTGGTCTGCCGGGAAGACCGCGTGCCCGCGCCGGTGCAGTCCGAGCGGGGCTGGAAGGCCTTCCGTTTCGTCGGGCCATTCGCGTTCGGCGCCACGGGCATCGTGCTGTCGGTGATCCAGCCGCTGTCGGAGGCGGGCATCGGCATCTTCGTCGTCTCGACCTTCGACGGCGACCACCTGCTGCTGCAGGAGCGCGACGCGCCCCGCGGCTGCGCACTGCTGGCGGAGGCAGGGCATACGCTGCTGGACACGGCAACGCCGGGCTGAGCCACGCTGCGGGGCCCGCGTGCCGTACGCTCGCGGTTTCGCAATTGCGCTTCTCGGCCCCGCCGCTCCTGCCATGCCTTTGTCCCCCTACCTCGACGCCACGCCCACAGTGGATGGCGGCGTATTCGTCCATCCGTCCGCCCAGGTGATCGGCGATGTCCACCTGGGCCGCGACGCCTCGGTGTGGTGCAACGCCGTGCTGCGCGGCGACGTCCACCGCATCACCGTGGGCGAAGGCTCGAACGTGCAGGACCTCACGATGGGCCACGTATCGCACCGCCATCCGGGCAAGCCGGACGGATCGCCGCTCGTGATCGGCAACCACGTGACCATCGGGCATTCGGCCATCCTGCACGGCTGTCGCATCGGCGACGAGTGCCTCATCGGCATGGGCAGCATCGTGATGGACGACGCGGTGGTCGGCGACCAGGTGATGCTGGGTGCGGGCAGCCTCGTGCCGCCGGGCAAGGTGCTGGAGCGCGGCTCGCTCTACATCGGGCGTCCCGCCGTGCGCCAACGCGCGCTGACGCCGCAGGAGATCGCCTATCTGCGCTATTCGGCGGAGCACTACATCCGCGTGAAGAACAACTATCTGGCCACGCCGCAGCCGTCCCCGGGCCCCTGAGAGCCCGACAGTGGCTGCCAGATAATCGTCTGCGTATGAACCCACTTCTCGAGCAACTGTCCGCTTCGGTGTCCGCTGACCAGACGGTGGAGGGCCTCACCCGGCCGCTGCTGGAAATGCTGGAAGCCGTGACGGGGATGGAGTCCACCTACCTCACGTCCGTCGACAAGGAGCGCGGCATGCAGCAGGTGCTGTACGCCCGCAACTCCCGCAGCATGCAGATCCCCGAGGGCCTGGCCGTGCCCTGGAACGACACGCTGTGCAAGCGCGCGCTGGACGAAGGCCGCTCCTTCACCAACGACGTTCCCGCCTGCTGGGGCGATTCGCAGGCCGCACGGGATCTCGGCATCCGCACCTACGCCAGCATGCCCGTGCGCACGGGCGATGGCGCGCTCTACGGCACCCTGTGCGCGGTCAGCACGCAGTCGCACCCCAGCACGCCCGAGGCCGAACGCATCCTGTCGCTGTTCGCATACCTGATCGGCCAGCAGGTCGAGCGCGAGCGGCTCATCGGGGAGCTGCTCGCCGCCAACGAGCGGCTGGCCCACCATGCCGCCACCGACCAGCTCACGGGCCTGCCGAACCGCCGCGCGCTCATGGACGCACTCGCGCGCCTGCTGGCGCAGGGCCGGCGCCGGCAGATGGGGGTGCTGATTGCGTTCATCGATCTGGACGGCTTCAAGTCGGTCAACGATGTCCACGGCCACGATGTGGGCGACCAGTTCCTGGTCGCCATCGCGGATCGCCTGAAGGCGGCGCTCCGCGCGGAGGACATGGCTGCGCGCCTGGGTGGGGACGAGTTCGTGGTGGTCAGCTTCAACGCACACGCCGGCGATGCCGCACGCACCGCGCAGGACACGCTCCAGCAGCGCATTGCGCAGGCCACGCAGGGGCGCTTCGACCTGGAGGGCGCCTCGCTCGATTACCCGGGCGCGAGCGTGGGCGTCGTCACCCTGCCCCCGGACGGCCCGCACACCGCAGAAGATGCGCTGCGCCTGGCGGACCAGAGCATGTACCAGGTCAAGGTCGCCCGGCAGCAGCAGGCCCGGCGGACGCCGCCCCGGCCCTGACCCCGGCAGCGGCGCTGGCGCCGGGCGATGGAAGCCCGGCCCGGATCAGTCGGCGGTCATGCGGGCGCGCGCGGCCACGGCGCGCATGAGCGGCAGCTCCCGCTCCAGCAAGGCGTTGGCCTGGGCGGAGGAGCCCACGACGGCTTCCACGCCCTGGTCGGCCAGTGCCTTGCGCACGCCGGGGTCGGCCATGGTTTCGGCCAGTGCCTTCTCCAGCCTGGCGTGCACCGCGGCGGGCAGGCCGCGCGGCGCGATCAGCGTGCCCCAGGATTCGAGCACCACCCCCGGGAAGCCCGCTTCGGCGAACGTGGGCACCTGCGGCAGCGTGGCCAGGCGCTGCGGCGACGCCACGGCGATGGCGCGGACCTTGCCGGCCTTGATCTGCGGCGCGGCAGTGACCACGGTGTCCATCGCCAGCGGCAACTGGCCGCCGATCAGGTCCGTGAGCATGGGGGCGCTGCCCTTGTAGGGCACGTGCAGCAGTTGCACGCCCAGGGCCAGCCACGCCATCTCGGCCGCGAAATGCGATGCCGTGCCGGCGCCGAACGAGGCATAGGGCAACTGGCCCGGCGCCTTCTTCGCGGCGGCCTGCAGCTGCGCCAGCGTGCCGAAGGGCGCGTCCTTGCCCGCCAGCAGCACCATGCCCGCGCGGCTCACCATGCCGATCTGCTCGAAGCTTCTGACGGAGTCGTAGGGCAGATCGCGGCGCACGGCCGGGTTCAGCGTGAGCATGGAGCCCGAGCCGATCAGCAGCGTATAGCCGTCGGGCGCCGAGCGCGCCACATAGCCGGCCGCCACGGCCGTGCCACCGCCGGGCCGGTTGTCGATGATGACCGGCTGGCCGAGCTTCTCGCCCAGCTTGGGCGCGATGGCGCGGCCGATCGTGTCGCTGCTGCCGCCCGGCGGGAACGGCACCACCAGCGTGATGGCCCGAGACGGATAGGCCGGTTGCGCCTGCGCGCCGGTGGCGCCCACCCACGCCGCGGCCGCCACGGCCGCCGCTTTCCAGGCCCAGGCCCGGCGTTGCATCTTCATGGAAACACTCTCTCTTGCGAAAAAACCAAACCGCCGATGGTAGGCAAGACCACAGATGCATCCGGCATATCGATAGATGCTGGCGCCCGCCGGTTACCCCCGGCCCGGCACGGGGCGCGCACCCGCCGGGATAATCGGGGGCCCCACCACTCCACGCTCCCATGTCCGCCTCCGCCTGCCGCGTGCTGGCCGTCATCCCGCCGATGACGCAGCTGAACACGCCCTACCCGTCCACGGCCTACCTCACCGGCTTCCTGCGCTCGCGCGGCGTGGAGGCGTTCCAGGAAGACCTGGCGCTGGCGCTCGTGCTGCGGCTGCTGTCGCCGCAGGGCCTCGCGCAGGTGGCGGAACGCGTGCAGGCGCTGCCCGAGGCGCGGCGCAGCCCCGCTGTGCAGTCGTTCGCGGCGCAGCAGGACCGTTACCTCGCCACCATCGGGCCGGCCATCGCCTTCCTGCAGGGGCGCGACAGCACGCTCGCGCACCGCATCGCGGGCCGGCATTTCCTGCCCGAAGGGCCGCGCTTCGCCTCGCTGGACGTGTATGTCGACGACGAGGGCGGCGACCCGCTCGGCTGGGCCTTCGGCGCCCTGGGCCTGCAGGACAAGGCCAAGCACCTCGCCACGCTCTACCTCAACGATCTGGCCGACGTGCTGCGCGATGCGGTGGACGAGCGCTTCGAGTTCGTGCGCTATGCCGAGTCGCTCGCCGGCAGCCAGCCGACCTTCGATCCGCTGGCCGATGCCCTGGCCGCACCGCCCACGCTGGTGGACGAGATGCTGCACGCGCTGGCACTGGAAGCCGTGGAGCGCCACCGGCCCACGGTGGTGCTGCTGTCGGTGCCGTTCCCGGGGTCGGTCTATGCGGCCTTCCGCATCGCGCAGGCCATCAAGGCGCGGCACCCGCAGATCGCCACGGTGCTGGGCGGCGGCTTCGTGAACACCGAGCTGCGCGAGCTGGCCGAGCCGCGCGTGTTCGATTTCTTCGACTACGTGACGCTGGACGCGGGCGAGCGGCCGCTGCTCGCGCTGCTGGAGCACCTGCAGGGCCAGCGCGGGCGCCAGCGGCTGGTGCGCACCTTCGTGCGCAACGGCGCGGAAGGCGGCAGCGGCGCGGTGCAGTA
Source organism: Paracidovorax konjaci (assembly GCF_900112675.1). Classification (GTDB taxonomy): domain Bacteria; phylum Pseudomonadota; class Gammaproteobacteria; order Burkholderiales; family Burkholderiaceae_C; genus Paracidovorax; species Paracidovorax konjaci. The sequence continues at coordinate 272,277 of NZ_FOMQ01000005.1, forward strand.
CGTGAACATGATGGAGGCCGACATCGCCTTCGCCGAGGTGGGCACGCCCACCTGGGACGGCCTGCCGCTGGACCGGTATCTTTCGCTGCTGGACATGCTCAACCCCATGCACCGGCTCTGGAGCGACGGGCGCTGGAACAAGCTCACCGTGGCGCACGGCTGCTACTGGAAGAAATGCAGCTTCTGCGACGTGAGCCTCGACTACATCGGCCGCTACGAGGGCGCCAGCGCCCAGGTGCTGGCCGACCGCATCGAGCAGATCGTGCGCGAGACCGGGCAGACGGGCTTCCACTTCGTGGACGAGGCCGCGCCCCCGAAGGCGCTCAAGGCCCTGGCCACCGAACTCATCGAGCGCAACGCGGGCATCTCGTGGTGGGGCAACGTGCGCTTCGAGAAGACCTTCACGCCCGAGCTGGCCGAACTGCTGGCCGATTCGGGCTGCATCGCGATCTCCGGCGGCCTGGAGGTGGCCTCCGACCGGCTGCTGCAGCTCATGAAGAAGGGCGTGTCGGTGGACCAGGTGGCGCGCGTGACCCGGGCGTTCTCGGACTCCGGCATCCTCGTGCACGCCTACCTGATGTACGGCTTTCCCACGCAGACGGTGCAGGACACGGTGGACGCGCTCGAATACGTGCGCCAGCTGTTCGCCAATGGCTGCATCCAGAGCGGCTTCTTCCACCGCTTCGCGTGCACCGTGCATTCGCCGGTGGGGCAGAACCCGGCCGAGTACGGCGTGTCGCTCGCGCCGCTACCGCCGGGGGATTTCGCGAAGAACGACGTGGCCTTCATCGACCCCACGGGCGTGGACCACGACGCGCTGGGCGGCGCGCTGAAGAAGGCGATCTACAACTACATGCACGGCATCGGGCTGGAAGAGGACGTGCGCACCTGGTTCCCCTTCAAGGTGCCCAAGACCACGGTGGGCCGCCGCCGCATCGAACAGGCGCTGGCGGCACGCGCCTGAGCGGCCAGCCTGCGGCGGGCCGGTCGTCGCCCGCACGGCCCGGCACCTTCATCGCACGGCATGTGCTATTTATTTAATAGCAAACTATTGAATAAATACGGCGGCATGGAGGGTTTTTCACTCTGCTCCCCCGCAGTGGGGGTGCCGGCACCCTTGCGCCCCCGCCGCCGGGCGCTCGCGAGCCGCTGTGGCCTGCGCGCACCACGCCAAGCCGGCGGCAGCCCCTCGGGCGACAGGGCTGTCGCGTTTCGTCACATACTGGCGCGATCCCGGCGATCCGCCGCACCGCAATGCCGTGCGGGCCGGCCCGCCAGCCCCCTTCCGTCCTTCCCTGCTTCCGCTCCGAGGTTCCCTCATGCAATTCCTCCGCCGCCTTTCCCTGGGTTCCCGGCTGGCACTGGGCTTCGGCCTGCTGCTGCTGCTCCTGGCCCTCATCACCGGCATCGGCATCGCGCGCATGTCCACGCTGGACCACACGTCGCAGCAGATCACCAACGAGATCTACGGCAAGGTCAACGCGAGCCAGCGCATGGGCTACCTGGTGCTGGACATCGCGCGCGCCGCCCGCAACATCATCATCCTGGAGGACCAGGCCCAGATGGCCTCCAACAAGACCGTCATCGACAAGAACACGGCCGAGTTCGCCACCACGCTGGCCCGCCTGCGCCAGTTGGAGAGTTCCGCGCAGACGCGCAGCCTGATCGACGCCACCGAAGCCGTCGGCAAGGACTACTTCGCCTTCACCGCCGACGTGATCGCGCTCGGCTTGCGCAACGCCAACGTGGAAGGCCAGCAACTGCTGTTCGGGCCGCGCTACAAGACGCAGGGCGATCTGCTGGGCAACCTGAACAAGCTGATCGCGCAGTACGAGCAGGAGATGCAGCAGGCCAGTGCACAGGCGCACGCCACCTTCGTGCAGTCGGCCACGCTGCTGGGCCTGACGGCGCTGGTGGCCGTGCTGGCCGGCATCGGCGGCGCGCTGCTCATCACGCGCTCCATCACCGGGCCCATGGCCCAGGCGGTGGAAGTGGCCCAGGCGGTGGCCGAGGGCGACCTGACGCGCACGGTGCAGGACACGGGCCGCGACGAGGCCGCCCGGCTGCTGCAATCCATCCAGGCCATGAACGGCAACCTGACGCGCGTGGTCCACCAGATCCGGCAGGCGAGCGATTCCATCGCCACCGGCTCCTCCCAGATCGCCAGCGGCAATGCCGACCTTTCGCAGCGTACCGAGTCGCAGGCCTCCAGCCTGCAGCAGACGGCCGCCTCGATGGAGCAGATGAGCGCCACGATCCGCCAGAACGCCGACACCGCGCGCACGGCCAGCCAACTGGCCGCCACCGCCAGCCAGGCCGCCACCCGCGGCGGCGACGTGATGGGCCAGGTGGTCTCGACGATGCAGGACATCTCGGGCAGCTCCAGCAAGATCGCGGACATCATCGGCGTGATCGACGGCATCGCGTTCCAGACCAACATCCTGGCGCTCAATGCCGCGGTGGAAGCCGCCCGCGCGGGCGAGCAGGGCCGCGGCTTCGCCGTGGTCGCCAGCGAGGTGCGCGCGCTGGCCGGGCGCAGCGCCGAAGCCGCCAAGGAGATCAAGAACCTGATCGGCCAGAGCGTGGAGAAGGTCGGCGCGGGCACGCGGCTCGTGGACGAGGCGGGCACCACCATGGCCGACATCGTGCAGCAGGTGCAGCGCGTGAGCGACCTGATCGCCGAGATCGACGCGGCCACGCGCGAGCAGAGCGAGGGCATCGGCCAGGTGAACGCGGCCGTGTCGCAGCTCGACCAGGCCACCCAGCAGAACGCGGCCCTGGTGGAGGAAGCCGCCGCCGCCGCCGGCAGCCTGCAGCAGCAGGCCGTGCGGCTCACCGAGACCGTGGGCGTGTTCCGCCTCTCGGGCATGGCCGAACGCACCACCGCATCCTTCGCGCCGCCCACCCCTGCGCCCACCGTGGCTCCGGCCGCGGTGCGTGCGCCGGCCCGGGCGCAGGTGCCCGCCGTGGGCGCCCGCCCGCCCGCGGCCACCCGGCTGGCGGCGGCTCCGGCCCCGCGCCCCGCGCCTGCCCGGCCGGCCGCCGCCGCGGCACCGGCGGCCAAGCCACCCGCACTGCCTGCAGCGCCCAAAACCACCACCACCACCGCCCACAGCAACGCCGACGACGACTGGACCGCCTTCTGACCCCGGGACCTGCGTGCGCGGTGGGCCCCGGGCGGCGCCGCGCCCGACCTGGCCTGGCTAGCGCGCCGGGCGCGCCCGCTGCGCGGGCCTGGGTGGCGGCGCGGCATCTTCGCCGCCACCGCCGAAGATGCGCCGCACCGTCTCGCCGATGCGCGCGCCCAGCGCCGTGCCCAGGCCCGGCGCGATGACGGTGCCCACCGCCGCGCCCGCGAGCGCGGCAGCCGGCAGGGTCAGCGTGGGATCGTCCACGGTGCCCCCGAATTCCAGCGGCACGCCGACCACGCCATCGACCAGATCCACGGCCACATGCCCGCTCACGCGGCGGTTCTGCAGCACCGCGTCACCCGTGGCGGTGAGCACGCCCGAAGTCGCCTCCAGGCGGCTGTAGCGCACGATGGTGCCGTTGGCGGCATCGGCCTCGGTGCGCACCTCGCCCGAGAGGCTGTCCAGCGCCGTGGTACCGCCCTTGTGCGTTCCGGCGCTGCGCACCGCACGCTCCAGGTCGAAGGTGAGCAGCCGGGCGCGCACGACCGTGAAACGGGTGCGCGTGTTCAGGGACCGCACGGCTTCGGCCGGGTCGGCGCCTTCGGCGATGAGGTCGGTGTGGCCCCGGGCCAGGCCCGAGACGGCCGAACGCCGGTCGAACGCGCCCAGCAGGGCCACCACATCCACCCCGCTGAAATCGATGGCCCCGGTGACGCGATAGCGCGCCCCGAACACCTGCAGGCGCAGCGTGCCCTGCTCGGTGCGCCCGCCGGCGCTGACATCGGCCTTCCAGCGGTCCTCGGTGCCTTCGCGCTCGATGCGCAGGCGCGTGAGCGGCTGGGCGCCCTCGCGCTCCAATTCGGCCCGGCGCGGCCGCCACTGGGCATCGAAATCGACGCTGCCGCGATAGTCCAGCGCGCGGCCCGTGCGGCCGATCCACCGCACGCCGCTCCATTCCGCGCGCTCGACGGGGATGTCGGCCAACGTGAACGGCAGGCGGGGCGTGCCCTCCTCGGCCTCGCGCACATCGAAGGTGCTGAGCGAACGCTGCGGGACGCGGGCGTCTTCCAGCCGCAGCCGGGTGAGCGCCAGCCGGCGGTGCAGCAGATCGGACCAGCGCGCGTCGGCGACGATGCGGCCCGCCGTGACGGGCTCTTCCTGTTCGGTGCGCACGCCGAAAAGCTGCACGCGCGGCGAGGGCAGCAGTTGCCACTCCAGGCGCTCCACGGTGACCGGCACGCCCAGCCAGTCGCCCGCGCCATCGCCGGCCCGGCGGGCCAGTTCCTCGTCGGTGGGCAGCCACCACCACACCGCCGCGGCCGCCAGCAGCAGGAGCGCGGCCAGGGCCGCCAACCCACCCAGCACCCAGCGCAGCGCACGGCGGCCCCGGGCCGGGCGGGCGGCGGGACGCGGCGGCGCATCGGCCGCGGTTTCGGTGGGCGTTGCGGCCGTCGGGCCGGGCAGAGGGGCGGAAGGCATGGACACGCTGCAATCCAGACAGGAGGGCGACGACGGAGGGGCGGCGGCAGGAAACAGGAGGGGGCGGGGCGCCGGCGGATACCTGCGGGCACCCCGTGGCACGGCGTTTGCGGACGACCTTACCGCAGGCATTCCGCAGCGCGGGTCGTCCCATTCCTACTCCGGTGTGGGCGGGGGGCGCCAGCGCCTACACTCGCCACGCCCTCCCACACAACAACCACCCCACCGCGCGGCCCGGCCGCAGCGGGCAGGCCGCCGCGCTCGACCGCGGGGCGCGCCCGGCCGCGCGGGGTTCCAGGAGCCTCCAGCCGTGTCCTCTCCGTCGCCATCGCCCTCCTCCGCCCCGGACTCCGGGCCGTCCTACTTTCCCCGCTGGCGCGTGACCGCGCCCACCGAGGGCGCCGTGGTCGCGCCCGATGAGCGCCTGCCCTGGGGCCACACCACCGCCATGGGCGTGCAGCACGTGATCGCCATGTTCGGCGCCACCGTGCTCGCGCCCATCCTCATGGGCTTCGACCCCAACGTCGCCATCCTGATGAGCGGGCTGGGCACGCTGATCTTCTTCCTGGTCACGGGCGGCCGCGTGCCGAGCTACCTGGGATCGAGCTTCGCCTTCATCGGCGTGGTGATCGCGGCCACGGGCTACGGCGGCCAGGGACCCAACGCCAACATGGCCGTGGCGCTGGGCGGCATCATCGCCTGCGGGCTGCTCTACACCGCCATCGGCGCCGTGGTGCAGGCCGTGGGCACGGGCTGGATCGAGCGCTTCATGCCGCCCGTGGTCACGGGCGCCGTGGTGGCGGTGATCGGGCTCAACCTCGCGCAGGTGCCGATCAAGAACATGGCCACCAACAATTTCGAGAGCTGGATGCAGGCGGCCACCTTCGTCTGCGTGGGCCTGGTCGCGGTGCTCACGCGGGGCATGCTGCAGCGGCTGCTGATCCTCGTGGGCCTGATCGCGGCGAGCGTGCTGTACGCGCTGCTCACCAACGGCCTGGGCCTGGGCAAGCCGCTGGACCTCTCGGGCGTGCTGGCCGCGCCGTGGGTGGGGCTGCCGCGATTCGCCGCCCCCGCGTTCAGCGCCCCGGCCATGCTGCTGATCGCGCCCGTGGCCATCATCCTCGTGGCCGAGAACCTCGGCCACGTGAAGGCGGTGACGGCCATGACGGGCCGCAACCTCGACCGCTACATGGGCCGGGCCTTCATCGGCGACGGCGTGGCCACCATGGTGAGCGGAGCGGCCGGCGGCACCGGCGTGACCACCTATGCCGAGAACATCGGCGTGATGGCGGCCACCAAGATCTATTCGACCGCCGTGTTCCTCGTGGCCGGCATCATCGCGCTGGTGCTGGGCTTCTCGCCGAAGTTCGGCGCGCTGATCCAGGCGATCCCACTGCCGGTGATGGGCGGTGTGTCGATCGTGGTGTTCGGCCTCATCGCCGTGGCCGGCGCCAAGATCTGGGTGGACAACCGGGTGGACTTCTCGGACAACAAGAACCTCATCGTGGCCGCCATCACGCTCATCATCGGCACGGGCGATTTCACGCTCAAGTTCGGCGATTTCGCGCTGGGCGGCATCGGTACCGCCACCTTCGGGGCGATCGGGCTGTACGCGCTGCTGAACCTGAAGCGCGGCCGCTGATCAGCGCCGCAGCAGCGTCCAGACCAGCTCGACCCCGGCCGAGAGCAGGTCGAAGCCTTCGGACGGGCCGGAAAACGCATCGCGCTGGCGTTCCCGGCGCTCGCGCTCACGGTCGCGCTCCATCGCGATGAGCGCATCGGCCAGGGCCTCGGGCCGCGCAGGCTCGGCGCCGGCCCGCGCCGCGCGGGCATGCCGCTCCAGCGCCTTGTCCACCGCCTGCGGATCGAGCAGCGACAGGGCCGAGCGGCAATAGGGGCAGGCGTGGTCGTTGCGGATGTCCACCGCCCCGCCGCAGGCCGTGCAGGCGATGGTGCCCACGCGCTGGGCCAGCGCCTCGATCTCCAGCGAGGAGAGGTGCCGCACGAAACCCTTCTCCACCATGAACGACCCGAAGGTGCTGAACCGCCCGTGGCGCGCGGCGCAGCGGTACGTGCGGTAGCGCCCGCCCTGGCCCAGGTCGAAGCCGGGCTCCAGCGCCCGGGTGCAGCGCGGGCACTGCATGCGCTGCGCGAGCGGATGGTGCGCATCGCCGCGGTGCCGGTGCAGCAGCTCGAACATTTCCAGCACGGCCGCGGGCGCGAGCCGCGTGTTCTCCTGCGGATCGAACCACAGTCCCTGGCACGCGAAGCACAGGTCGATGTGCAGGTCTGCGCCGTCACGCGCCGCGAAGCGGTGTTTCTCGGCGGGCTGGCGGCAGGAGGGGCAGAGCGTGGGTGCGGGCATCGCGGCGGATATTACGGCACGGTCCGCAGACACGCGGCCCGGCCGGCAGTGTCGCCCGCGTCACGCTGCGGCAGCGTGGGCGGCCCCCGGGCCCCGCACAGGCCGCGCGGCCGGGGCAGCCGCCATGCGGGGGCGCTAAGATTTTTGGACTTCCGCCCACCTTCCGCTTTTCGCGCGGCCCACCCATGTCTTCTTCCACCCCTTCCCGCATCCAATGCCCCGTCCTGCGGGACAAGCTCATGACGGCCGAGCAGGCCGCCGCCCTCATTCCGCACGGCGCGCGCGTGGGCATGAGCGGCTTCACCGGCGCGGGTTACCCCAAGGCCATTCCGCCCGCGCTGGCCGCACGCATCGAATCGCTGCATGCCGCAGGCGAGCCCTTCAGCATCGGCCTCTGGACCGGTGCCTCCACGGCGCCGGAACTCGACGGCGCGCTGGCCAAGGTGGGCGGCGTGAACATGCGCATGCCCTACCAGTCCGACCCCACCTGCCGCGCGCAGATCAACGCCGGGCAGATGCAGTACGTGGACGCCCACCTCTCGCACGTGGCGCCCTATGTGTGGTTCGGCTTCTGGGGCCGGCTCGACGTGGCCGTGATCGAGGTGGCCGGCGTGCTGCCCGACGGCCGGCTCATCCCATCTTCGTCGGTGGGCAACAACAAGACCTGGCTCGACCAGGCCGACAAGATCATCCTGGAGGTGAATGCCTGGCAGCCCGAGGGCCTGGAGGGCATGCACGACATCTACTACGGCACCGACCTGCCGCCCAACCGCGTGCCGATCCCGCTCGTGAAGCCCGGCGACCGCATCGGCGAGCCCTACCTGCGCTGCGACCCCGCCAAGGTGGTGGCCGTGGTGGCCACCGACGCGCCCGACCGCAACTCGGTCTTCAGCCCGCCCGACGGTACCTCGCAGCGCATCGCTGGCCACATCATCGAATTCCTGCAGCACGAAGTGCGGCGCGGGCGCCTGCCGCCCACGCTGCTGCCGCTGCAATCGGGCGTGGGCAACATCGCCAACGCCGTGCTCGCAGGCCTGGATGCCGGCCCCTTCCAGCACCTCACGGCCTACACCGAGGTGCTGCAGGACGGCATGCTCGACATGCTGCGCTCGGGCACGCTGGAGAGCGCTTCGGCCACGGCCCTCTCGCTCAGCCCCGCGGCCACCGAGGAATTCACGCGCAACCTGGGCTTCTACCGCGACCGTATCGTGCTGCGGCCGCAGGAGATCAGCAACCACCCCGAACTGATCCGCCGGCTGGGCCTCATCTCGATGAACGGAATGATCGAGGCCGACATCTACGGCAACGTGAACTCCACGCACGTGATGGGCTCGTCGATCATGAACGGCATCGGCGGCTCGGGCGACTACGCGCGCAACGCCTACCTCTCGATCTTCATGACGCCCTCGCTCGCCAAGGGCGGCAGCATCTCGTGCATCGTTCCCATGGCCTCGCACGTGGACCACACCGAGCACGACGTGCAGATCCTCGTCACCGAACAGGGCCTGGCGGACCTGCGGGGCCTCTCGCCCTCGCAGCGCTCGCAGGTGGTGATCGACCAGTGCGCGCACCCCGACTTCCGCCCCGCCCTGCACGACTACGTCGCCCGGGCGCGCGCGAGCGGCTGCGGCCTGCACACGCCGCACCTGCTGGGCGAGGCGCTCTCTTGGCACGAGCGCTACGTGCGCACGGGCACCATGCGCGCCTGATCCGCGCGCCGGGCCGGGCAGCGCGCACGGCGGCACCCCGCCCCCCGGCGACACGGGGCCCGTCGGGCGGGCTCCGATAATCGAACGCACCTCCCACCGGGATCCAAGGAGACACCACCCATGCCGATCTGGAAGCAGCCCATCGACCTGCAGACCCTGAACCATCCGCCCACCCCCAATGCGGTGACCCACCTGGGCATCGAATTCACCGAGATCGGCGACGACTTCCTGCGCGCCCGCGTGCCGGTGGACGAGCGCACCAAACAGCCCTTCGGCCTGCTGCACGGCGGCGTCAGCGTGGTGCTGGCGGAAACCCTGGGCTCGGTGGGCGCGTTCTATGCGTCGCCCGAAGGCTGCCGTGCCGTGGGGCTGGACATCAACGCCAACCACCTGCGCGCCGCCACCGAAGGCTGGGTGACCGGCACGGCCCGCCCCGTGCACATCGGGCGCACCACGCACGTGTGGCAGATCGACATGGCCAACGAGGCGGGCGACCTCACCTGCGTGTCGCGCATCACGATGGCCATCCTCGCGCCGCGCTGAAGCGGGGCCGGCGCCTCCGCCGCTTCAGTCGCCCCGGCGCTCGATCCCGGCCACCGAACGCGCGCCGGCGGTCCACACATCCAGGCGGAAATCCGCATCCGCGGTCTGCAGCGCAGGGTGCAGTGCCCACTGCTGCGCCAGCCGCTCGTGCACGGCATCGCCCGCCAGGGCGCAGCCGGCGATGGGCGGCCGCCAATGGCAGGCCGCAACCACGCCGTCCGGCGCCAGCGCGCCGAGCACGCGCTGCGCCAGGCGGTCGATGGCCTCCGGCGCGAGGTAGTAGACGAATTCGCTGAGCACGATGAGATCGAACGTGCCCTCTGGCCACTCGTCGGGCACCCACATGCGGGCCAGCGACACGTGCGGGTGGTGGGGCCGAAGCCGGCGGGCAGCGATGGCCAGCGCCCGGTCGGCGCCATCCGTGGCGAGCACGCTGTCGCAGCGGGCCGCCAGCTCCGCCGTCAGCAGGCCCGTCGCACAGCCAGGCTCGAAGGCGCGGGCATAGCGCTCGTGCGGCAGGGATGCCAGCAGCAAACGCCGCTTGCGCGCCTCGTACCAGCTCCCGTCGAAACGCCAGGGGTCGTCGCTCGCCTCATAGAGCGCTTCGAACTGTGGCGCGGCGATCTCGCACGGTTCGCGCAGGTGGGTGGGGCCCGGCATCATGGCCCCGGCGCGAAGAAATACTCGAGCGGCCAGCGCGACCGCTCGAGGATGGCCTCGTCCAGCACCGGCGGCAGGCCGGAGGCCCGCTCCGCGAGCTGCGAACGGTGGCACGCGATGGCGGCCTGCTTGGCAGCGGCCGCGGCGCCGTCCTCGGGCAGGAACGCGCCCAGACGAGCCCAGGGAATCCGGGCATGCTCCGGCTCGGCCCAGTGCCACATCCAGACCGGGGCCTCCCACAGAGCCGCGCCCACCGCGCGGGCCGCACCGGCCGCCGCGTGGCCGCAGGCCTCGTGGTCCGGATGTCCGTCGAATCGCCAGGTGGTCACCACCACGTCGCCAGGACGCAGCAGGGTGCGAAGGGTCTGTTCGAGTTGCTCCCGGCATGGCGCCACCCCGCCGTCCGGCAAACCCAGGGGCAGCAGCCCGGCAGCGCCAGCGCCCAGCACACGCAAGCCCTCCGAGCGCTCCTGCCGGCGCCGCGCGGCGCAAGCCACGGCCGACCAGCCGGGGTCCCCACGGTGGCTGGCCTCGCCGTCGGTCACACCGACGACAAGCGTGCTGCCGCCCTGCAGGGCATGCGCGCGCAGCAGCATGCCGCAGGCCAGGATCTCGTCATCGGGATGGGGGGCGAGCACCACCAGCCGCTGCGAAGCGCCAACCATCGCGGAGACGGGCCGGCACACCGGTCCGAGCGCGGCCAGCCAAGCCTGCCAGGCCCGGGGCGAGCGGCGTGGCCGGTCGATGTGCCGGGTTCCGGCCGGTGCGTCCATCAGATCGTCCACGGCGGTTCCTCCAGGCCGACGAGGCATTCGCCCAGGGCGGCATCGTCGCGGGCTGCGTGGCTCTGCCGTATGAAGACCGGCAGATCCGCAGCCATGCGCGCGAAGGCGGCATCGCGGCAGAACGGCGTCGCGCCCAGGGCGCGGCCCACCTCCTCCAGCACGGTGTGCGAACAGGCTTCGGCGGCCTGGCGCACGCGCAAAGCCACCATCCGGGCATCCGCCTGGGGATGGGTGTCGATCCATTGGGCGGCATCGCGCAGCAGACCGGCGGTGCCGGCCAGGTAGCGGTCCACGCGTCCCAGCGCCGCAAGGCGAAAGGATGTGCGTTGTTCCGCGGGGGCCCGGAGCACCGCGGCATGCAGTGCGCGGCCCAGCGCGGTGGTGCCGCCATGCCAGCATGCGGCGACGCCGGCGCCGCCCTGCCAGAAGCCCGGCCGGTGCAGATAGCCGCCAGACACGCCCACGGCGGTGGCGGGAACGCCATCGAACGACACGGTGGCGCTGGCACTGGCAGCCATGCCCACCGCCTGCCAGGCACCGCAGTCCACCCGCATGCCTGGCTGCCCCATTTCCACGGCCACGAGCTGCGGCACGTCGGCGCCGGAATGCCAGGCGGTCAGCAGGCCGTGGGAGGCGTGCTCCGCGCCCGAGCACCACGCCTTGTCGCCGTACAGCCGCATCCCCCCGTCCGGACCCGGCCGGATCGCCACGCGTTGTCCGGGGGCTTCCGCAGCCCACGTGCCCCAGATCGACGTGCGGGTGCTGCCGGCAATGCCGGCGGGGGCACGCAATTCGCACAGGATGGCCAGCGCATCCGTATGGCCCTCGTAGAGCTTTGCGAGAGAAAGATCGTGCCCGGCCACTTCGGCCAGTGCCCGCCATCGGTCCACCGTGCGGCCCCGGGCCGGCAGGGGAAGCTCGCCCCAGCCCGCGTCGATCAAGCGCCGCAGGCGCGCTGCGGGCGCTGCGGCACTCCCCTCGTCCTCCTGCAGGACGGCACGCAATCCGGCCACGCACACCGCACTGCGGCCACCGTCGCGCCCGTTCATGGACACCCTCCGGCCACCGCCGCCAGTACCGGCACGGCCAATCCAGCGAGATGCGCTCCGAACCCGCCCGGCGCGCGGTACTGGCGGCGTGCGCTGGTGACCACGCGCGGAACGTTGCTCCAGGCGATGCGCGCGCCCAGGGCTTCCAGCGACTCCACGAGCGCGACGTCTTCGCCCGTTCGCAGTTCGCGAAAGCCGCCTGCCCGCACATAGGCACCGGCATCCACGCCCAGGTTGGCGCCGTGGATGTGGCGATGGCCCGGCCGATCCACGTAGGCCGCGTGGTAGCACTGCTGCAGCGAGAGGCTGTACCCCTCCCAATGGCGGACTTCCACCGTGCCGCAGACGGCATCGCTGGCCTGCCCGAGCTGGGCCGCGATCCAGTCCGGCGCCACGGTGCTGTCCGCATCCGTGAAACCGAGCCAGCGGGCACCCCCCTGCAGCGCGGCCTGTGCGCCCGCTGCGCGCGCCGCGCCCACGTTGCACCGCTCCAGCGAGACGGTTTTCACGCGGTACCGCTGCGCGATCGCTGCCGACCGGTCGGTGCAGGCATCGAGCGCCACCACGATGGTCACGCCTTCGCCGTGCAGTGCCGGATGCTTCGCCGCCTGCCGCAAGGACTGCAGGCAGGCGCCCAGGCGTTCCTCCTCGTCGTGTGCCGGCACCACCACGCCGATCATCGGAAAAGCCCTCCGCGACACGAGGCCGGAGCCCCATCGCCCGCGGACGGGGCGGGACGCGGCGTCCCCCGGAACCGATCTTTCAGCGCCATGTTCTTTCCTTTTTTCGTTACGAAAGGAAAGCTACTGGGCAGACTGCAGCAGGACCGTAGGAGAGCGACCTGCCCGCGCATGCGACTCAGCGCCTTGAGGGCGCCAAATCGTGACAGAGATCAGACCGGTGTGCCCGCGTGCCCGGCAGCTGCTTCAGCGCGGGCCATGCGGTCGCTCTTCCAGTACACGTCGTCGCCGCCCTCCATGCGGTTGAGCACGCGCGACAGTACGAACAGCAGGTCGGACAGGCGATTCAGGTAGCGCCGGGGTGCAGGCCGCAGCGCTTCAGATTCGCCCAGGGCGACCACGGCCCGCTCCGCGCGCCGCGCCACCGTGCGGCACACGTGGGCCTGCGCTGCGGCGCGCGTGCCGGCGGGCAGGATGAACTCCTGCAGCCGGGGCAGTGCCGCGTTGTAGTGCGCGAGGGCCGCATCGAGCTGCGCCAGAGCCTCGTCCTTCAGCAATTCGAAGCCGGGGATCGACAGCTCGCCGCCGAGGTTGAAGAGCTGGTGCTGCACATCGCCCAGCAGGGTGCGCACGTCGGGCGGCAACGGCTCGCACAGCAGCAGGCCGATATGGGAGTTGAGCTCGTCCACATCGCCCATGGCGTGCGGACGGCCGCTGTGCTTGGAAACGCGGGTGTTGTCGCCGAGGCCGGTGGTGCCGTCGTCGCCGGTGCGCGTGGCGATCTGTGTCAATCGGTTGCCCATGGGGACACTCCTGGGAAACTTTGGGGAGAGAGGGGCGATTCTGCGTTACATCCCCGGCACGAATGTGTACCCGGGCAACAACGGGCAAAACTGCTGGCGGGCAGGCGCTTGCTGCAGTGCAATGAAGGCCTGTTCAACTTCTACGGAGCCTGACCTACATGCCAGCTACGCAGCAACGACGACTCGCCATGCCCTTCGATGCCCGCAGCGTGATGCTCTTCGCGGCCATCGCCATGGGAGGCGCCGCCGCGCAGGCGCAGACCGCCTCCGCACAGACACCGGCCACGGGCACCACGAGCCCCTCGGCACAGCACCGCGCCGGTGCCGCCTTCGGCGGTACCGCATCCGCCAGCGCCTCGTTCGACCGCGCCGATACCGACAAGGACGGCCAGTTGAGCCCCAAGGAAGCCGCCCGCCTCCCGGCCATCAGCCAGAACTTCAAGCAACTGGACAGCAACCACGACGGCAGCCTGTCCCGCTCCGAATTCGAAGCCGGCGCGAAGTCCTGACGCGTACACCCTTTTCCGGCTGACGTTCATGTGATTGCGCAACTACCACGAAGAACTCCAGCTTTTCCGTCAACGATCGGGCCCGCATGGCAGGAGGCATGCGGGCTTCTCCGCGTGGGGACGCGGCAGGCCAACCAGGCGGCTTCAGTCGTGCAACGACGAGAGGAACTGCCGCAGCTCCGGCGTCTGCGGGTTGCCGAAGAGGTCCGCCGGCGGGCCCATCTCGTGCACGCGCCCCTGGTGCATGAAGATCACGCGGCTGCTCACCTTGCGGGCGAAGGCCATTTCATGGGTGACCATGAGCAGGGTCATGCCTTCGCGCGCGAGGCTCTCGACCACGCGCAGTACTTCGCCCACGAGTTCCGGGTCCAGCGCGGAGGTGATCTCGTCGCACAGCAGCACGGCCGGCTCCATGGCCAGGGCACGGGCGATGGCCACGCGCTGCTGCTGGCCGCCGGAGAGCTGGTCGGGCGTGGCGTCGAACTTTTCCGCCAGTCCGACGCGCGCCAGCAGTTGCCGCGCCTGCTCGGCCGCTTCCTTCTGCGAGCGCTGCTTGACCAGCGTGGGGGCGAGCATGACGTTGCGCCCCACGGTGAGGTGCGGGAACAGGTTGAATCCCTGGAAGATCATGCCCACCCGCTGCCGCAGCGCGCGCATGGCCATGGCGCTGTCGTGCAGCAGCGGCTTGCCGTCGACGGTAAGGGCGCCGTCCTGGAACGCCTCCAGGCCGTTGATGCAGCGCAGCAGCGTGCTCTTGCCCGAGCCGCTCTTGCCGATGATGGCGATCACCTCCCCGGGCTGCACGGCGAGGTCGATGCCCTTGAGCACCTCGTTGCTGCCGTAGGACTTGCGCAGCGCGGTGATCTGCACGATGGGGCGGCCCGGCATCGCGGGCCCGGACGCGGGGAGAGCCGAGGCGACATCAGCGGCGGCGGTGGATTCAGCGGCGGCCATGGAATTTCCTTTCGAGGCGTTGCGCGGCCAGGCTCACGGGGAAGCACAGCACGAAATAGAGAAGTGCCACACAGGCGAACACGGTGAAGGGCTGGAAGGTGGTGTTGGCGATCATTCCGCCGGCCTTGGTGAGTTCCACGAAGCCGATGACGGACGCGAGCGCCGTGCCCTTGATGACCTGCACCAGAAAGCCCACGGTGGGCGCGGTGGCCAGCCGCGCGGCCTGCGGCAGGATCACGTGGCGCAGCTGCTCGCCGAACGAGAGCGCCAGGCTGCCCGAGGCCTCCCATTGCCCGCGCGGCACGGCCGCCACGCAGCCGCGCCAGATCTCCGCGAGGAAGGCGCTGGTGTAGAGGGTCAGGGCCACGGCGGCCGAGGTCCATGCCGAGACATCGAGCCCGAGCAACGCCAGGCCGAAGTACGAGAGGAACAACTGCATCAGCAGCGGCGTGCCCTGGAAGAGCTGCACGTACAGCCCCACCGTGCGGTCCGCGAAGCGGCCGCCCGACAGGCGGGCCACCAGCAGCAGCGCGCCCACGAGGCCGCCGCCCACGAAGGCGATGAGCGAGAGGGCGACCGTCCAGCGCGCTGCCAGCAGCAGGTTGCGCACGATGTCCCAGAGCGAAAAATCGACCATGGTGTCAAACCTCCGCCGCTGCGTTCAGCGGCCGAACAGAAAACGCGGGCCTGCCCAGTGCAGCAGCCGCCGCACCGCGATGGACAGCAGCAGGTACACCGCCGTCGCCACGATGAAGGATTCGAAGGCGCGGAAGTTGCGGCTCTGGATCAGGTTGGCCGCGTAGCTCAGCTCCTGCACCGAGATCTGGCTGCACACCGCCGAGCCGAGCATCACGATCACGATCTGGCTCACCATCGCGGGCCACACGCGCTGCAGCGCGGGCGGCAGCACCACCCGCATGAACACCTGCATGCGCGAGAGCGCCAGGCTCACGGCCGCCTCGATCTGTCCGCGCGGCGTGGCCTGGATGCCCGCGCGCACGATCTCGGTGGCATAGGCCCCCAGGTTGAGCACCATCGCGATGAACGAAGCCAGCTCGGGAGAGAGCTTCAGGCCGGCCGCCGGCAGCCCGAAGAAGATGAAGAAGAGCTGCACGATGAACGGCGTGTTGCGGACCAGCTCCACATAGGCCCCGGCGGGCCAGCGCAGCCACCCGGGCCCGCTGGCGCGCGCCCAGGCGCAGGCGATGCCCACCGCCATGCCGGCCACGGTGGCCACCGCCGTGAGCGCCAGGGTCCACAGCACGCCGGTGGCCAGCAGCGGCCATTGCGACAGCACGGCCATGAAGTCGAAATCGATGCGCATTGAAAGGCCCCGGAAAGGCTGCGATGCAGTTGAAAAAGACGTATCAGTGATCCATGGCGCTGTGCACGGCCCGCGCCACCTGGACACGCACGGCCTCACCGGTCAGACGGCCGCGGAGCAGGCCACGCCAGCAGACGCCGTGGAACCGGCTTCGCCGGGCCACCGGCGTCGTCCCCCCCCGGGGGAAGGCGCCGAAGGCGACTCAGGGGGGGGAGCACCTCACAGCGGCAGGTCGCCCGCGGGACGGCCCAGCCACTTCTTGGCGATGGCATCGAGTTCGCCGCTTTTCTTCGCGCCTTCGATGATCTCATTCACCTTGGCGAGCAGCGCATCCTCGCCCTTGGCCAGGCCGATGTAGCAGGGGCTGTCCTTGAGCAGCAGCTTGTATTCGGCCTGCAGTTGCGGGTTCTTCTGCATCATGTTGCCGGCCACGGAAGCGCTGGTGGCCAGCACCTGGGTCTGCCCCGCCACGAAGGCGGCGATGGTGGCGTTGTTGTCCTCGAAGCGCTTCACGTCGGCGCTGGCGGGGGCCACCTTCGACAGCTCCTGGTCCTCGATGGCGCCGCGCGTGACGGCCACGCTCTTGCCCGCCAGGTCGTTCCATCCCTTGATGGGCAGGGACTTGGCGGCAAACACCGCCTGGTAGAACGGCGCGTAGGCGGCGCTGAAGGCGATGACCTTCTCGCGCTCGGGGTTCTTGCCCAGCGAGGAGATGACGAGGTCCGCCTTGCGCGTCTGCAGATAGGCGATGCGGTTGGCGCTGGTGACGGTGACCAGCTCCACCTCCACGCCGAGCTTGGCGGCGATGAGCCGGGCCATGTCGATGTCCAGCCCCTGGGGCTTGAGGTCGGTGCCCACGAAGCCGTAGGGCGGGAAATCCGTGGGGATCGCGATCTTGATCGCCTTGGCCTTCTGGATGCCTTCGAGGGCGTTCTGCGCATGGGCCGGCACCATCGCGCAGGCCATGCCCACGGCGGCTGCCAGGCCCAGCACCCGGCGGCGGGCGAGCACGGGGAGTGAGGAAGAGGAACGGTTCATGGCGGTCATAGCAAGGCTCCCAGGTAGGTGGAGGGGTCGTCGTCGGAGGGGGAAGAAGGGGACGCGGGGGGCGTGCGGCGTGCGCCGCGCGGGGGCTTCGGGGCCGGCTGCGCGCCGGTCTCCGCGGGCGCGGCCCGCGGCCCCTTGGCCAGCGGGGCGAGCGCGCCGCGCAGCTGTGCGAGGGGGTCGTTCTGCACCGGCAGCCGCAGATGCGCCTGCACGGTGCCGATGTGTTCGGCCATGAGCGCCTCGGCCCGCGCGAAATCGCCCGCTTCCAGCGCAGCGACGATGCGCACGTGGTCTTCGCAGGACTGCGCCGCATCGTGCGAGGACTGGTAGCGCATGGCGATCAGCGTGGTGCGCGCGGTGAAGTCGCGCAGCGTGTCGGCCAGCAGGGTGTTGCCCAGGCATTCGGCCAGGCACACATGGAAATCTCCCAGCAGGAAGCTGCGCGCGCCCACGTCGGCACCGCGCAGCGCGGCCTTTTCACGCGCCAGGTGCCCCTTGAGCGATTGCAGCGATGCGCGCGCCAGCGGCTGCCGCAACCCGCGGATCAGCCCCATCTCGATCACCCGCCGCGCCTCGAAGGCCTCGCGCGCCTCGTCCAGCGAGGGCTCGATCACATACCAGCCGCGCCGCGCGCTCACGGTGACGATGCCGCGCGCGGCCAGCCGCATCAGCGCCTCGCGCACGAGGGTGCGGCTGCAATCGAACAGCATCGCGAGCTGCTGCTCGCCCAGCCGAGTGCCGGGAGCGAGCTTCTGCGCCAGCACCGCTTCCATGATGCGGTCGCTGATGGTGGTCGATGTGGGGCTGGAAGCGCTGGCCATGCCCGAGGAACAGCATGAACCGTGCCTGCTTGTATGCAAGCGCCGTGCACAAAGGTGGTTCATTCACGCCCGGGCCCTCCCCGGTCCGGCACCAAGCTGGCGAACCGGGCGCCCGGGACGGTGCACGCGCGCGTGCCACCGGCACGGGGATTCGCGCAAAAGGGGGGCGACTGAGGGGGTAGGGGCGAAACCGGTCAGGCCAGCCCGTCCCAGGCCGCGAGCCGGGGACATGCCGGCGCCATGCCCCAGCGCGGGGCATGGTCGAAGTGCTGCATCCAGGGCGCGCCGGGCCGGTGCGCCGGCCAGCCCGGATGCCCCCCGTGCACGAAGCGCACCCACGCGCCCTGCATGGCATCGGCCAGCGCTTCGGGCGCTTCCACGCCGGTGAGTTCACGGCCCGTGGCCGTGTGGAGGTTGCCGAACACGAAGGGCAGGTCCACGCCGTGCGCTGCCCCGAGCTGCCCGTTCCACTGCGGCGACCGCCACTCCAGCTCGTAGGCGTAAGCGGCCAGCCCGCGCTCGGCCGCCAGGGCAGCGATCCGGCGTGCGGGCACCCGGTAGTAGTAGTCGGACTGCATGGCGCACAGCATCTCGCCCGGGTGGACCACGCCCTGGCGCACCGCCACCGGGGCGTAGGTGGCGCGCGCCGCCACGGGCAGGCCCACATCGTCCATGAACGCGGCCACCTCTTCGTCGGTGATGCGCTCGATGGCGCCGTCCGGCACGTGGTAGAGGCGCATTTCCTCGGCATTGCTGCCCACGAGCACCTGCAGGGGCGACCGCCGCGCGGCCCACTGGCGCCGCAGCGCCTCCAGCGGCGCCTGCGCCAGCACGCGGCCGTCCACCACGGGGCGCAGCGGAAAGAAGTTGCGCCGGCTGATGCCGTGCCGCTCGCGCAGCGCGGGGTCGCCCGCCAGCCGGTGCACGGCGTACAGCACCTCCCGCAACGGCGCCCCGGCCACGCCACCCAGCGTGGGGGGCACACCCAGCAGGCAGGCAATGGCGTGGCGCGCCACCTCGGCGTCGTGCTCCGTCTGGCAGGCCACGCTGGGGCTTTGCAGGATGGCGCGCCGGAACAGGCCCTGCGCCGCATCCATGCCCATCAGGCAGGCGATGGAGCCGGCCCCCGCCGATTCGCCGAACACCGTCACGCGCCCCGGGTCGCCCCCGAAGGCCGCGATGTGGCCGCGCACCCAGCGCAGCGCGGCCAACTGATCGAGCAGGCCGCGGTTGGCGGGCGCCTCGTCCCCGAAATGCATGAAGCCGTCCACGCCGATGCGGTATTGCACCGAAACGAAGACGATGCCCTGGCGCGCGAATGCCGCACCGTCGTAGAGCGGATCGCTGGCGCCGCCCCGCATGAAGCCTCCGCCGGGAATCCACACCATCACCGGCAGCCCGGCGCCTTCCCGGGCATCGGGGGTCCACACGTTCAGCGCCAGGCAGTCCGGCGCGCCCAGCATGCGCGCGCCCTCCCCGCCGCGGCGAGGCCACTGGGGCGGCACCGGCGCGAAGGCCGTGGCATCGCGCGGCCCGGTCCAGGGATCGGCGGGTCGCGGGGCCTCGAAACGCAAGGCCTCCCGGGGGGCCTGCGCGTAGGCAATGCCGCGGAACACCGCCAGGCTGCCGAGCCGGGTGCCCCGCAATGCGCCGCCGTGGGAGAGCCGCACGCAGGGCGCCGCATCCGCCGTCATTCGGTGGCCAGCCCCAGTTTGTCGATCAGCGGCCTCCAGACCGCCGTGTCGCGAAGGGCCCAGGCACGCGCATCGCCCGGCACCGACGGCGTGAGCGTGACGTTCATGCCCTCCATGCGGCTGCGGTAGCCCGCATCGCCGGCGCGGCACTTTTCGGTGGCGGCATTGAGCGTGCCCAGCAGCGGGACGGGCGTGTCCGAGCGGGCCACCACCGCGATCCAGCTGGGACGGGCGAGGTCCTGCGCGGCGGGCAGGCCTCCGCGATGGTGGGCACCCCGGGCAGCAGCGCCGAGCGTTCGGGCGCGAACACGGCCAGCGGCACGATCTTCCCGGCCTTCGCCTGCGGCGCGGCCGTGCCGATCACCAGCGTCATCGCATGGATCTGCCGGCCCATCAGCGCCGTGAGGCCCGCGCCTTCGCCGATGAAGGGAACATGCGTACCGGCCACGCCCATGCGGTCGAACAGCGCCGAGGTGAGCAGGTGCGCGGGGCTCCCCTTGCCGGGCGACGCGAAGTTGAGCCCGCCGGGGACCGACTTGGCCTGCTCCGCCAGCTGCGAGAGCCGCGTGATGCCTTGCTCCGCAGGCACCGCCAGCACCAGCGGCGTGGTCCCGAGCACGGCGACGCTCTCGAAATCGTGCAGCGGGTCGTAGGGCGGATGCCGGTAGACGTAGGGCGTGATCGTCATCTGCGACATGCCGATGGTCATCAGCGTGTAGCCATCGGCCGGCGCGGACTTGAGCGAGTTGACGGCCAGGATGCCGTTGGCCCCGGGCTTGTTCTGCACCACCACCGGCTGGCCGAGGCCGCGCGCGACGCAGTCGGCCCAGGCGCGCGTGATCGCGTCGGATGCGCTGCCCGGAGGCTGCTGCGCGATCAGCTGGATGGGCTTGGCGGGGTAGGCCGCGTGCTGGGCCAGGGCGGAGCCGGCCAGCGAAACGAGCGCCGCCCCGGCAAGGGCGCGCAGCAGATGGGTCATGGTGTGTCTCCTGGGATGGTGGGAAACCGCGGGCACGGGCCCCGCCCGCGGCAGGCGGCCGGTCTCACGCCGGCTTCGGGGGCTTTCGGGGAGCGCGCGGCTTGCGCGCGGGAGGGCTTGCGGCGGCGGGGCCCTGCCCGCCGCAGCGCTGTGCGATCAGCGAGGCCAGGCAATCGAGCTGGGCGGGCCCGGAGTCTTCCGCCGGCCGGAACATCTCCAGCAAGCCCAGGCCGCGCAGCGTGGAGAACACCAGGCCGACGAAACCTTCCCGCTGGGGGTCCTCTGCCAGCTCGGGGAACGTGTCGAAGAAGCCTGCATGCATGCGCTGGTTGAGCTGCTGGCGCAGCGCGGCGATGTGCTCCACCACCGCCGGCTGGTTGCGGCTGCCCAGGTAGATGTTCCAGGCGGCCATGAAGCGCGGCTGCGCGTAGACCAGATGCCAGGCGGCCTGCACGAACTGCTGCGCGCGCCCGGCGGCGGGCATCGACGGGGCCGGCCACAGCTGACCCGTGCGGTCTTGCGCATCGATCAGCTCGGCGAGCACCTGCATCATCAGCGCGGCCTTCGACTCGAAGTGGTGCTGCACCGCCCCCGACGTCATCCCGGCCGACCGGGCCAGTTCGTGGATCGACATTTCCTCGAAGCTGCGGGACTGGATGACCTCGATGGCCGTGGCGATGAGGTGCTGCCGCGTGGCGGCACTGCGTTCCGCGTGGGTGCGGCGGGGCGCGGGGCAACGGGGGGCGCGGTTGATCATTGCGTCGTGACAATATACATTTCGAACGTAATGTAAATAGGCCCCGGCAGTGCCGTCAATCCCGGCCAACCCCTGGACGGAGCTGCTGCCTACAATCAAAAACCGCCCCGCCAACGCCCGGAGACAAGCCCCATGAACGCCCCCACCGCCACGCCCCACCTGCTGCCCGAAACCGCCCTGCGCCCGGTTCCCCAGGCCCTGATCGACGCGCTGCGGGAGCGCTTCGGGGAGCGGTGCTCCACGGCGCTGGCCGTGCGTGAGCAGCATGGCCGCGACGAAGGCTCGCTCAAGGCCCCGCCGCCCTCGGCCGTGCTCTTCGCCGAAAGCACCCAGGAAGTCGCCGAGGCCGTGCGCCTTGCCGCGCAGTACGACGTGCCGGTGATTCCCTACGGCGCGGGCTCCTCGCTGGAGGGCCACCTGCTGGCCGTGCAGGGCGGCATCAGCATCGATGTCTCGCGCATGAACCGCATGCTCCGCGTGGACGCAGAGGACCTCACCGTGACGGTGCAGCCCGGCATCACGCGCAAGCAGCTCAACGAAGCCATCAAGGACACCGGCCTCTTCTTTCCCATCGATCCCGGCGCCGACGCGAGCATCGGCGGCATGACCGCCACGCGCGCCAGCGGCACCAACGCCGTGCGCTACGGCACCATGCGCGAGAACGTGCTCGCGCTGGAAGTGGTGACCGCGCAGGGCGGAACCCTCCGCACCGGCACGCGCGCCCGCAAGAGCGCGGCCGGCTACGACCTCACCCGCCTGATGGTGGGCAGCGAAGGCACGCTGGGCATCATCACGGAGATCACCCTGCGGCTCTATCCGCTGCCCGAAGCGGTGTCGGCCGCCATCTGCTCGTTCCCGAGCATCGAGGCCGCCGTGCGCACGGTCATCCAGACCATCCAGCTCGGCGTGCCGATCGCCCGCGTGGAACTCATCGACAGCCACACGGTGCGCATGGTCAACGCCCACAGCCGGCTCACGCTGCGCGAAGAGCCCCTGCTGCTGATGGAATTCCACGGCTCCCCCGCTGGCGTGAAGGAACAGGCCGAGACGGTGCAGGGCATCGCGGGCGAATGGGGCGGCAATGCCTTCGAATGGGCCACCACGCCCGAGGAACGCACGCGCCTGTGGACCGCGCGGCACAACGCCTACTTCGCCGCCGTGCAGAGCCGCCCCGGCTGCCGCGCCATCAGCACCGACACCTGCGTGCCCATCAGCCGCCTGGCCGACTGCCTGCTCGACTCCGTGGTGGAAGCCGACGCGAGCGGCATCCCCTACTTCCTCGTCGGCCACGTGGGCGACGGCAACTTCCACTTCGGCTACCTGATCGACCCCGACAGCACCGAGGAGCGCCGGGTGGCCGAGCAGCTCAACCACCAGCTCGTGGCGCGTGCGCTTTCCATGGGAGGCACCTGCACGGGCGAGCACGGCGTGGGCATCCACAAGATGGGCTTCCTGCTGGACGAGGCCGGCGCGGGCGCGGTGGACATGATGCGGGCCGTGAAACTGGCGCTGGACCCGAAGAACATCCTGAATCCGGGGAAGATCTTTGCGCTCTGATTTCAATATCCATACACCGCCATCAAGGCAGGAAAATATCAAGGAGGGGGTGACATCATGGAAATACTTGTATTTAGCTCAAGCACACAAACCAATATTTGGGCGGGCTACGGTGCCGAATGTTGGGCAGTTTCCTCAAAACAAGCGGCGAATGCATCTTTAAGGACGAGGGCTCAAAACATAAAATTAGGGAAGTTCGGCATTCTTTATTGCGTAGAGACAAAAAGCGTGACCATGCCATTCGTGGTCACATCTTCTGCGGATATGAGTAAGGTTATTGCCAACATCTGGCCCCAGCCATGGGAACTGCCTTTCAACCTCAAGCCAATTGCCTCGCCTGCGAAATCGATTGCGACGTCAGTCTTGGGCGGAGTTCTCGCTTTAGCGCCCGGAATCACTTGGAACAAAGTGCTGCATGTTGGCCCCTCCACGGCTTTCGCGCCATCCTCCCTGACTGACGCTCAATGGAGCGCACTGATCAGTGGACTGGTGTAGGTCAGCGAGGATGGCAGTAGCGTATTTTTGCGCTCTGCTGGATATGGTCTGGGAATACCAAGGCTACCGCGAGCGGTATACCTGGCGGCAGACGAAATGTCCCGAGCACCGGGACATTTCGTCTGGCAACCCCATGAAATGCTTGTACTTCGCCGGCTAGGGCTAGACCTTCGGCTTGCGTGCGAAGGCGAACCACGCGCCCACCCCTGCCATCAGCATGCACAGCCCCGACGTCCCCGCCGTGACCACGAGCTGGAAGATGAACAGCCCGGGTCCGCGGTTCCAGTCGTATTGCCGCGCGCCGCCCCATTTGCCGTAGGCGACGAGGTGGCCGGTCTGCAATGCGCCGAGGCACTGCAGCGCCAGGAAGGCCGCGAACAGGCCGGCCAGTGCCGCACCCGCGACCGCCATGCACCGCCCGGGCCAGCGCAGCCCCGGCACGTCCACCGGCGGCTCGGCCACCTTCGGCAGACCGCGCTGCTGCAGCCTGCGGGCCCGGGGCAGGCGTGGCAGGGGCTCGCCCGCGCGGACCACGGGCACGCCCAGCAAGGCGCCGACCGCGCGGGCGGCCTCATCCAGCGGAGAAGGCGCGCCCGCCCTCCGCACGGGCACCCAGGCGATCACGCGTAGGCCGGAGTGCCGGTCGCGCACCGCCAGTTCCTCGCGCAGCACCAGCCCCCGGCCACGCGGGAGGCGCTGCACCCGCACGGCGTCGATGCGCTGCAGGATGACGCCGGCATCGCGCACGCTCGGCGCACCCCAGAAGTGGCGCAGTGCCTCACCGGTGCCATCGCGGCTGCGCGGCGCAAAGCGCACGAGAGCGATCCCCGCGCCACCGATCAGCACGCCCCAGAGCGCGAACACCGCCAGTGCCCAGGGCCCGGCCGCGGCCACGCGCGCCAGGGCTTCCGGGCGGCCCGCCACGAGCAGCGCCGCGGCCACCGGGAGCAGGGCCAGGCCGATGCCGGCCAGCAGCATCGCCGCCGCCTGCAGGCGCGGCCGGACCACGATGCGCAGGCACTCGCCGTCCTGCAGCTCGATCACCACACCCGGCAACGCGCCGCGCCCCCTGGTGGCAGGCCATGGATGCTGCCGCGGCCGGTGCTCATCTGGCTCATGCCGCCGCCACGCGCTGCGTGCGCGCTCTGGCCGCCACGCCGATGCCGACCACGCCCGCCGAGGCCACGCCCAGCACCAGGGCCGCGGCCGATCCGTAGAAGATGCCGGAGGTCATGCCCGCATCCAGCATGGCGCCGAAGACCGGAGCGGCCACGCTGAAGCCGAGGTCCAGGCCCGAGTACACGGTGCCGTACACGCGGCCCGTGGCGCCGGGGGGCGCAGCGCGCTTGATGAGCATGTCGCGCGAGGGGCCCGCCAGCCCGGTGCCGACGCCGGCCAGCGCCACGAACACCATGGCGGCCATGCCCGGCAGCACGCCGGTGCCGGCGATCACCAGCAGCGCGGCCGTGGCCAGCAGGCACGCGGTGATGGTGCGCTCCAGGCGCGCCACGCGGCCCGCCAGGAAGCCGCCCACGACCATGCCCGCGGCGCCGCACAGCATGTAGCCCGTGACCACCATGGAGGTTTGCGACAGCGGCAGGCCATACATCTTCTGCAGCGTGGGGCTGGCGAAGCTCTGGATCACGCTCAGCGAGCAGGTGGTCCAGAAGAAGAACGAGAAGCACAGCCACACCGACGGCAGCCTGAGGAAGGCCATCGGGTGCTCGGGCGCCGGCGCGGCCGTAGCTGCCGACGCCTTGCCGGCGGACGCCGCACCCGCCCCCTGCCGGTCGTCGAGCGCGTCGCGGTTCCAGACCATCACGCCCAGCACGACCAGCGCCAGCAGGCCGCCGCAGAGGCAGGCCGTGCGCCACGAGCCCGTGGCCGCGGTGATGCCCGCCATGAACACCGGCGCGGTGGCCCAGCCCAGGTTGCCCGAGATGCCATGCACCGAGAAGCCGTGGCCCAGCCGCTGCGCCGACACGCGCTTGTTGAGGATGGTGAAGTCCACCGGGTGGAAGGGCGCATTGCCCAGGCCCGCGAGCGCCGCAGCCGCCATGAGCCCGGCATAGCCGGTGGCCGTGCTGGCCACCAGGCCCGCCGCCACGAAGCTCGACAGCGCAAAGAACATCACGGGCCGCGCACCCACGCGGTCCACGATGAAGCCCGACAGCGCCTGCCCCACGCCCGAGATGACGAAGAATACCGACACCAGCAGCCCCAGCTCCGAATAGCTGTAGCCGAACTCCGCGATGAGGAACGGGAACAGCGGCGGCAGCAGCAGGTGGAAGAAATGCGAGGAGCCGTGCGCCAGGCCGATGAGGCCGATGGTGCGGGCGTCCTGCCGCAGCGTCGCGGTGGGGGCGTTGATCGAGGTCATGCGGCGATTTTAAGAACCGGCCCTGCGTCCGGATTACGATAGCCGGCCAAAGATTGTCGCGACCATGCCAAGCCCCGCACTTTCCGATCCTGCAGCGCCCCGGCAGGGCCCGCCCGCCCGGGCGAGGCGCCCGCTTTCGTACGTGGATTCGCTCACGCCGCACCTGTTCGTGCCCAACGCGACCCGGCCGGTGCGCGCCAAGAACCGCCATCTCTTCGCCGACACGCAGGTGCTGCCGCACAGCCACCCCTGGGCGCAGGTGGCCGTGTCCACCACGGGCGTGGTCCGCCTCACGGTGGCCCAGGGCACCTACATCGTGCCGCCCTCGCGCGCGCTGTGGATTCCGCCCGGCGTGGAACACGCGGTGACCATGGTGGAAAGCGCGGACCTGCGCACCATCTACATCCACCAGCCGCGCGGGCGCTACGGCCCCGGCGTGCCGCGCGCCGACGAGGCCCCCTGGCGGCAATGCCGCGTGCTGGAGGTGTCGGACCTGCTGCGCTCCGTGGTGCGCGAGATGCCCTGCGACCCCGACGGCGGCCCGCCGCTGTCCGGCGAGGCGTTGCTGCGCGAGCGCCACCTGAGCGCGCTGGTGCTGAGCGAGCTGCGCCGCGCGCCGGTGGTGCGCCTGGGGGTGGACCTGCCGCGCGACAAGCGGCTGCGCCACCTGTGCGAAGCGGTGCTGGCCGACCCCACGCGCCACGAGACGCTGGCCGACTGGGCGCGCGACACCGGGGCCAGCCCGCGCACCGTGGCCCGGCTCTTCCGCACCGAACTGCGCTCCACCTTCACCCAGTGGCGCCACCAGGTGATCCTGGCCAAGGCCGTGGCGCTGGCCGCCTCGCGCCAGCCCATGGGCCAGATCGCGGCCGAGCTGGGCTACAGCCCCAGCGCGTTCAGCGCGATGGTGCGGCGCACCGTGGGTCAGCCCCCGGGGCGGTTCCTGGGGCAGTCGAGCACGGGCGGCTGAAAACGCCGTCGACACGGTTTGGCAGGCCGCCGCCTGCACCGCATCACATGCGAGACGCCCAGCAGGCATGTCAGCAGACCGGACGCGAAAAGGCCGAGGGCAGGTACGGCCTGCGGGATGCTGACCAACAATGCCAGCGTGGCCGCAGCACCCGTGCCTTCGGGATTGCCTTCGGCACCCGTGGCAACCCGCACAGAAGTGGAGACTCCTGCAATGGGCACGCCCTCGACCAGGCAAACCACCGTGGCGCCCGCGGGTATCGGATCCCCCGGGGACCAGGATGCCCCGGTGCGGCTCAGGGTACAGGTGCGCAGCGACACGCCCGCAGGCAATCCGCTTTCGACAGTGCATCGTGTGCCGCGCAAGGCGTCGAGCAAGCCGGTATTGGTGCACGAGAAGGTGCCGGAATAGCGCTGGCCCTGCATCGCCACCCCGGGCAGCCCCTCCAAGTTGACGACCATGTTCACGGTCCTGACCACCATGGTGGCGCTCGCCCGGTTGTTGCTCGTGTCGGCATCGCCCACGCCGTCCACGGCTGCGCGCACATCCACGCGCCCCGTCGCCGGAGCAGTGAAGCGGAAATCCAGCGAGAGGAACTGGCCGTCTGCCAGCACAGCTGGCCAGCCCGTGAATATCGCCGTGCAGGTCGCGGAATCGAAGCCTGTCACGCTTACGCCCTGGGGCAGCCGGGTGAAAGCGACGGCGGAAGGACAGCTGCGCTCTGGCGTGCCGATGGCCAGAGAGACCGTCCATCCCGCCGCGGGCTCCGTTCCCAGGTTGGCGAACCACGCACTGCCGGATACGGTGTCGCCCGGCAATGCGCTGGCCGTCACCGTCACGCGCGCCTGGACGTCCACTGGGCCGATGGCCGTGCGACCGCTGGCAGTTTCCTGCACGGGAACGCCACCGGCGGACGTTGAAATGGCTTTGACCGAGGCCACCACGGCCACGACACCAGATGCCGGGGCGGCGTAGCTGAAGGACATCGGGGCATCGGCATTCGCGCCCTGAACCCTGTCGCCGCCGGCCAGGGTGGAGGGGAAACCGGAAAAGCGATAGAGCCCCGGCCCTTGCCCGGGCACGCATTCGACGGACGCTCCGGCAGGCAGGTTGGCGAAAGACAGCGCGGGCACGTTGCAGCCCTGGCCCGCAGCCAACTGGTATTCCATTCCGCCCAGCGCAGCTGTGCCGGTGTTGGCGAATTCGAAGCGCCCCTGGACCAGGGCTCCCGGCCGGGCACTGCCAGGTACGGACACACGGGCCACTGCGCCACTGGCCAGCGGCTCGATCTGCAGGCGGCCTTCGAGTGCATTCGAGTCCAGATAGGCCCAAAGGTCCAAGCCCTTGGAATCGCCCCATCCGCCTGTGGCGGCGCAGTCGCCATTGGCGTTGACCCCCGGCAACCACCAGCGATACAGACGCGCTGCAGACCCATAGGCCAGTGTCGAATCCACACCGTCCAATGCATGCGCGGGCTGGGGCGCCTGAGGCGGCGCAGCAGGGCACAGCGTGCCGTGGACCTGTCCCACGGGGGTCCCGCCCTGGGTCACGTAGCCACGGTCATCGAAGAAGACTCTGGTATTGCCGGCCTGCGGACCATTGAGCCGGGTGACGGTAGGGCCGCCGCCGAAGGTCGCCGTTGCCGGGCTGGTGCCGTTGCCGTTGTTTTCGGCGTCGATCATCGGCAGATGGATTTCTCCAGCCCGCACGATGGCGCGGTACGCATACGGCTGGGCCCTGCCGGGAAAGGGGGTGCCCGTGGTGTCGGTGCCATCCCAATCCACCACCTGCGTCCCCTGGCCGGCGATCCCGCCAAGCACCGCGTTGGCGGTGTTGGCGGCACTGAAATCGATACCGTCGCGGCTCACGACGATCTGGAAGGTGGATGCATCGGCGGCCGTGATCCGGAAGGTACCGCCCGCACCCGGGCGGGCGCGCTCTTGCGCGCCCTGGCCCCGGAACTCCACGGCCTGCAGCACGGGCGGACGGGGCACGGTAGGAATGTGCAGGGCAGACAGAACCTTGTCCACCTCGGCCGCATGCGGTGCCGCAGGATCGACACTGCTGAAGAACAAAGGAAACTCCGCCCGCTGCGCCGAGAGACCGGGAGCGAGATCCGCCACGTACGAGTCCCGGCCACGCACCCCCTTGTACAGCGGGCGCCCACCGTCCAGGAAACCCAGGCGGTTGGCATAGAGCGCGAAGCCATTCGGATCGAGCCCCGCGAGAGACTGCGAATAGCGAAATCCGTCGAGCGTCACGTAATGGTGTCGCGAGAAGATAGGCCGGTTGTTCACGCCAGCGAAGGCCACCCAGGCATAGGTGAAGAGCCGGCCGTCGCGGTCGCTCACACTGCGGGAGGAAGAGCGCACAGTCACGTCCCAGGCCGCCACCGTGCTGGTGCTCGCCAAGGGATTGAAGATGTCCGCATTCAGATTCGTGTTGCCGCTGGTCGCCCCCGTGAACTGCACCCCGTGGATGCCCGTCGTCGCGGCACGGTAAGCGCAGGGCACGTAGCCACCAGCCACGGTGACCGCGCCATCCGCGCTGTGC
This sequence comes from Paracidovorax konjaci, assembly GCF_900112675.1. Taxonomy (GTDB): domain Bacteria; phylum Pseudomonadota; class Gammaproteobacteria; order Burkholderiales; family Burkholderiaceae_C; genus Paracidovorax; species Paracidovorax konjaci. Next base: position 301,521 of record NZ_FOMQ01000005.1, read on the forward strand.
GGGCCCGCCAGTTCTTGGGCACGCGATGCGATCCGGCCCCGGCTGCCTCCGCCGAAGCTGCCCTCAGGCGCATTGGGGGACGCACAGGAGAAATCGGCCCCGGCAGGCACCGCCTCGTCGCCGGGCGTGCCGAAATCCTGGGGGCGGTAGACCAGGATGTCGCCCCCTGCGGCCCGGTTGCTCGACCCCAGCAGCAGGTATTCACCCGCTTGCGCATAGACATACAGGAAAGTGCGCCGCTGGACCCGGTTGGCATAGCGATTGCCGGGCTGGAGATCGAGGTTGGCTCGGCAGCCCCGGGTGGCAGCGTTGGCACAGGTTCCGCCCGTCGTCGGATAGCTGCCCGGATAAAGCGTGCGGCTACCCTCTGCGTGCGCAGGTAACAGGCCAGAACATGCCGACAGCAAAGCCAGCAGGAGTGCGAAGCGACATGCCTTCGCAGCCCGCACGACACAAGGGGAAAGCAGAGACGGCATGGGCGGTTACGAGGGTTGGGAAAGCAAAGATGTGCAAGATGCCTCGCACCGTAAGTGCCCCGCCGAAATGTGTCAGGTTGCAACAAAAACACAAAAGCCAACGATTCCGCCCAATGGAACTACCGCCTCTCCCGATCCGCGCCAGAGAGCATGGAAGAGTTTTAACCACCATGCCGCCTACTTCATTGAATAGTTAGCTATCAAAAATATAGCGATTGCATTGCAACTCACCGCTCTCGGTGTACCGTGGCACCCATGACCGCAACCGCCCGCACCCTCCACAGCTACGAGCCCCGCCAGGGCCATGGCCTGCCGCATGACCCGTTCAACGCCATCGTGGGCCCGCGCCCCATCGGCTGGATCAGCACCCGCAGCGCGGCGGGCGCCCTGAACCTCGCGCCCTACAGCTTCTTCAACGCCTTCAACTACACGCCGCCGATCGTCGGTTTCGCCAGCATCGGCGCGAAGGACACGCTGGCCAACATCGAGGCCACCGGCGAATTCGTATGGAACCTCGCCACCCGCCCGCTGGCCGAGGCCATGAACCAGACCTGCGCGGCCGTGCCGCCCGAGGTGGATGAATTCACGCTGGGCGGGCTCACGCCCCTGCCCTCCCGGCTCGTCGCGCCGCCGCGCGTGGCCGAAAGCCCGGTGACCATGGAATGCCGCCGCACGCAGATCGTGCAGCTGCAGGGCGCGGACGGCCAGCAGGTGCCCACCTGGCTGGTGCTGGGCGAAGTGGTCGCCGTGCACATCGACACCGCGCTGCTGAAGGACGGCATCTACGACACCGCGAACGCCGGGCACATCCTGCGCGCGGGCGGCCCGGCCGACTACTTCACCGTGGGGCCGGAGCAGGTGTTCCGGATGTTCCGTCCGCGGTGAGCGGATGGGTGCCGGCGGTTTTCCGATGCGCACATTCGCCTCGCTGCTCGTCTGCGCCCTCGCTGCCCTGGCAGGGGCCTGCGTGGCGATCGTGCTGTCCAGCGAGGTGGCGGCCGTCTGGTACATGCACCGCCACGGCATCGTGGACCGGCGGGAGCTGTCGGAGGACATGGGGTTCGGCATACTGGCGGCGGCGGCCGCGCTGCTCTCGACTGCGGCCACCGTGCTGCTCTCGCTGGCCGCAGGCTGGCGGCTCAGCCGCCGCCTGCGGCACGGCGCGCGCCCGCCCCTTCGGCCCCCGAAGGACTGAGCCTCCAGGCCACGGCATGCCCCTGCGGAACGCACGCGGGCAACTCGGCAGCGCTTATGCTCGCGCCCAGCGCTTTTGCCCTTTCCCGCCCCTGTACCGCCCCATCTGGCGCCCATCCGGAGAACCCACCATGAACGCAACCCGCCTCGTCGCCATCGCCCTCATCGTGGCCGGCGCGCTCGGCCTGGCCTACGGCGGCTTCAGCTACACCAAGGACACCACCGTGGTGAAGCTCGGGCCGCTGGAAATCTCCGCCAAGGAGAAGGAAACGGTCAACATTCCGCTGTGGCTGGGCATCGGTGCCATTGCCGTGGGCGGGCTGCTGCTCGTCGTGGGCGGCAGGAAGTAAGGCCGGCCAAACGCCATGTCCACTTCGCCCCGACGATCCTCCTTCCTGGGCCGCTGCTGGTTCGGCCTGCTGTGCGCGCTGCTGGGGCTGGCGCCGCTGCTGCTCCTGCTGGTGTACTGGCCCATGGCGACGCTGCTGGACTGCGCCGGCAACGAAGGCTCGGGCATCCACTGCGCCGCTGCACCGGGGCTGTCCGACGTCGCGTATTCGATGTTCCTCATGGGCGCGTGGGGATCGTTCTTCACCCTCCCCACGGCCTTGACGCTCTACCTGGCGGGGGCGGGCCTGCGCTGGCTGCTGCGCCGGCCGGCATCCCCGCGCTGAGACGCCCCCTCCCGCGCCACCACACCGCAGCGCCAAGGAACCGCTCCCGATGATTCTCGAAGCCGCTCCCCTGCACGTGCGCGCCGGCCAGGAACCGGCCTTCGAAGACGCATTCCGCGTTGCGCAGCGCATCATCGCGTCCATGCCCGGCTACCGGTCGCACCGGCTCGAGCGCTGCATCGAGCGGCCGGGCGAATACCTGCTGCTGGTGGAATGGGACACGCTGGAGGCGCACGAACAGGGCTTCCGCGGCTCGCCCGGCTACCAGGAATGGAAGCGGCGGCTGCACCACTTCTACGAGCCGTTCCCGACCGTGCTGCACTATGCGGCGGTGGACGGCGCCTCGTCGCCAGGCAGCGGCAGCGCGATGCCCGACGCGGCGAACACCTCGCGCACCACCGACAGCCCGTTGAGCGCAGCCGGAAAGCCCGCGTAGACCGCCATCTGCATCACCACCTCGACGACCTCGGCCGGGGTGCAGCCGACATGCAGTGCGGCGTGCACATGCACGCGCAGTTGCGGCAGCGCATGGCCCATGGTGCAGAGCGCTGCGACCGTGGCCAGCTCACGCTCGCGCAGGCCGAGCGCCGGCCGGCCGTAGATGTCGCCGAACGGGAACTCCACCAGCAGCCGCGCGAAGCCGGGAAAGGACTGCGCGAGCTGCTCCACCACGGCCAGCCCGGCAGGCCCGTCCACCTGGGCGAGCATGCGGATGCCGCGGTCATGGCGTGCGCGGCATTCGTCGGCGGGGCCGCCGTTCATCGCGCGGCTCCCGGCCGGCGGAGGCAAGGGGATGGTGGATGGAAGGGAAAGGGGTGCATGGCTCGTCCTGGAAAGAGGTTGGAACGGCCGCGACTGTAGGAAGCCCGTGCCCGCGGGGGAATGACCGATTCGGTGATACCTTTTCGGTATGACCCAACGCCTGGACTCCGGTCTCTCGCACTCTTCCTGGCCGTGGCCGATGCGCTGAGCTTTCGGCAGGCCGCCGAAGCGCTGCACCTGTCGCAGCCGCCCTTGAGCCGCGCGATCCGCGAACTGGAGGAGCGGCTGGGCACGCCGCTCTTCGACCGCAACACGCGCGGCGTCGGGCTGACGGCGGCGGGGCGCAAGCTGGTGCCCTATGCGCGCGGCGTGGGTGAACTGCTCAGGCAGGCGGAAGCCGCATTCCAGGGCCATGCCTTGCCGCCCACGCTGCGGCTGGGGTTGACCAGCGCGGCCGAGCCGCCATGGTTCCAGGGCCTGGCCGACCGCGTGCGGGCCCGGCATCCGGGCGCGGTGGTCACGGTGCTGTCCGATACATCGCCCCGGCTGGTGCGGCAACTGCGCGCCGGCAAGCTGGATGCCGCCGTCATCGCGCTGCCCACGGATGCGCGCGGCCTCGACGTGCGGGAACTGGACCGCCTGCCCATGGTGGCCGCGCTGCCGTCCTCGCACCGGCTGGCCAGGCGAAAGGCGTTGCGACTGGCGGACCTGGCCGAGGAGCCCCTCTTCTGGTTCGAGCGTGCCCGTCAGCCCGCGTTCCACGACCACTGCCGGCAGGTCTTCGAGCGGCACCGCTTCGCGCCGCCCCAACTGCGCGAGCCTGCCGAACACCATGTGCTGCTGGCCGGGGTGGCGGCCGGACAGGGCATTGCGCTGCTGGCAGGCTCGTTCGCCGGCCTGCGGCGCACGGGCGTGGTCTACCGGCGCCTGGTGGAGGGCGATGCGCTGGCGCTGGGCATCGGGCTGGCCACGCCCCCGGACCGGCCCGCCGTGCGGGCCCTGCTCGGCGCTGCCAGCAACGCGCCCCTGGCAGCGCAGGCCGCCATCTAGCCCCCCGAAGGCCCCTGGTGGAACACCAGGTCTTCCACGGGCTGGCCGCCCACCAGGTGCTGTTCGATGATGCGGTCCATGTTGGCGGGCGTGACGTCGTAGTACCAGGTGCCGTCGGGCTGCACGCACATCACCGGGCCGCCCTTGCAGGCGGCAAAACAGCCCACGCGGCTGCGCTTGACGCGCAGGTCGCCGTCGTTCAGGCCGGCGGCCTTGAACTTCTCGCCCAGGCTGTCGAACAGGGCCTGGGCCTGGCCCTCCTGCGCGCAGCGCGGCCCGGTGCAGATGAGCAGGTGGCGGCGGTAGCTGCCGATCTTGGGCTTGACGGCCACGCGCACGCCTTCGGGTGCGGCGGCAGTGGCGGTGTTCTCGGGGGCGTCGGTGGTCATGCCTCTTCCTCGGTCGTGGCGGCCTCGGCGATGGCGAGCGGCTGGGCCAGCGTGTCGCGGATGTAGTCGGCCGGCAGGCGGTGGCGCAGCGCCAGGGCCTCGATGCTCTCGCCGGCCGCGTGGTCGAGCTGCAAGTTCTCCAGCCAGCCGTTCAGCCCGGTGGAGAGCGAGCGGCCGGGCCGTTCGCCCTCGCGCGTGGCGCCGCCGCCTTCCACGTCGTACTTGTTGGCATAGCCGCGCGGCGTGACCATGAGGCCGTGCTGCACGATGGTGTTGCTGTTGCCGATGAGCACGGTGCTCAGCATGCCGATGTCGGCATCGCACATGGTGGCCAGCGTGGCGAACTCGATGCGCTCGCGGCGGCGGTAAGCGCTCTTGACGATGGCGACCGGCGTGTCGGGGCTGCGGTGGCGCAGGAAGAGGCGCTGCGCCTCCTCGATCTGCCGCGTGCGGCGGCCGCTCTTGGGGTTGTAGAGCGCGACCACGAAATCGGCCAGGGCGGCGGCATCCAGCCGGCGCGCGATGGTGGGCCAGGGCGTGAGCAGGTCCGACAGCGAGATGGCGCAGAAGTCGTGCGTGAGCGGCGCGCCCACGCGAGCCGCGCAGCTGTTCAGGGCCGAGGCGCCGGGCACGATCTCGACCTCGATGCCGCCGGGCTCGACCACGCCGTTCTCGTCGAAGGCGGGCGGCGTCCAGCCGGCCTGGAACAGCACCTCGAACGTGGGGCCGGCCATGCCGTAGACCCCCGCATCGCCCGAGGAGATGAGCGCGACCTTCTTGCCCTCGCGGGCGCGGGCCAGCGATTCGATGGCGCGGTCCAGCTCCTCGGTCATCGACTTGCGGATGATCTCCTTGCCCTCGATGAGATCGGCCACCAGCTTGATGTAGGTGACGTAGCCGATGATGGTGTCGGCCTCGGCGATGGCGGCGCGGGCGCGCGCGGTCATGTGGTCGGTGCTGCCGGGGCCGATGCCCACGAGCATGATCTTTCCTGCGGACATGTGCGTGCGTCCCCTCAGGCGGCTGCGGCCGGCGTTGCGGGCGCGGCGATGCGCTGCAGCGTGCGCTCGTCGATGCAGGCAGCCAGCCAGCGGCGCCCGCGCAGGCGGGCGGCCGCGACGGTGATGCCGATGGTGAGCAGCGGCTCCACGGCCACGAGGCTCAGGTACGACGCGGCGAACAGTGCCCAGTCGGCCACCGGGGCCGCATCGCTGCTGATCGACAGCCAGAAGCCGACCATGAGCGTGACGCCCGCGTAGTACACGGCATCGAGCTTCAGTACGTTGGCGACGTTGATGCGCTGCATGCGCTTGCCCAGTCCGTGGTGCACCGCGAACAGCGGCACGGCCAGGCTCAGGAAGTTGATGGACAGGTGCGCCAGGTCCTGCGGCTCGAAGACCAGGGCCTGCGCCAGCAGCCCCAGCCCGAAGCCGAACAGCGTGGGGATGAAGCCGAACAGCAGGTAGATGGGCATGGCGCCCACGAAGTGCAGCTCCGACGGGCCCACGGGCATGTGCCAGACCTGCATGAGCACGCTGAAGAAGAACGCGGCCAACAGCGTGCGCAGCCAGGCGGTGGGGCTTTTGAGCAGGGGCAGCGCATGCGCGCCCAGCAGCGCCGTCGCGGCGACGGAGGCATAGGCGATCTTGTCCTGCGAGAGGATGCCGATTTCGATATGCATGGGATGGAACCTTTCAGGGTGGCGTGAAGAGGAAGGAAAAGCGGGCGCGCCGTCAGCCGGCGGGGCTGGCGATGCGCGCGATGGAAACGGTGGCGTTGCGCCCGTCGGGGCCGCGCAGGCGGTGCTTTTCGACGAGCAGCGCGGAGGCGTCGGGCGCGCCCGCGGCCAGCAGCGCGGCGGCTTCGCTGACGGAAGGCGTGCCCATGTAGCGCAGCACGGTCTCCGACGGGTTGGGCACGGGCACGGCCGCCAGCTGCGCTGCGCTGTACCAGCGCAGCGGCCAGCCGTGGCGGCCCGCCAGCGAGAGGAACGCGGCTTCGTCGGCCTTGGCCTCGATGCTGGCGGCCACGGCGACCTGGGCGATCTGCGCGCCGGCCTGGGCCAGCGCTTCGCGCAGGCAGGCCTCGACCGTGGCCTCGGGCGTGCCGCGGTCGCAGCCCAGGCCGATGGCCAGCGCGGCGGGGCGGCCGGGTGGCAGCGTGGTCACGCGGCAGCGTCCTGCGGCGGGCGGTAGACCACCAGCCGCTCGTGCCACGCGGCCCAGCGCTCGGGCGCCACGTCCTCGTGCGTGATCCACAGCACCGCCTGGTAGCGGCCGGGTTCCACGCCGCTCCAGTCCGTCAGGCAGGTGATGTTGGCGGGCAGCGGCGTAGGGCGGTTCCACCATGCGGGGCTGCCGGCCTCCTGCACCACGGCGATGGGCTCGCCGTTGACCACGTGGGCCGAGACGCGCGTGATGTTGATCTTGGGCGCCTCCACGCGCCAGCCCAGGTGGCGGCCGAGGATGTCGACCGGAATAGTCTTGCCCACGTCGGAGGCGGTGGTGAGCACCGGCGTGGCGCCGATCAGCGCGGCGATGCGCTCGCTCCATTCGTTGGCGCCGCCCACGTGGCCCGAGAGCACGGGGATGACGAACTGGCCGGCGTCGTCCACCACCGTCACGCCGGGGTCTTCGTCCTTGGATTTGAGCACCGGCGCGATGAGGCGCACCACGGCGCCCAGCGAGACGAAGAAGACCAATTGGTCGTACTGCGCGAAGAGCGGCGCGATCTCGTCGCGCAGCGCGCCCTCGTAGGCACGCACGGTGTTGGGCAGGCCCTCGAAGGCGGCGGCGAACTTGGCGGCGGTGCAGACATGCGCCTGCGGCACGTCGCGCGCCAGTTGCGCGGCCTGCGCGGCGCCGTGGCGGGTGATGGCGACGAGGCACACACGCACCTCGCTGGCGGGCTGCGCGGGGGCGGAGAGCACCACGTCGGGGGTGGCGGGCGGGGTGGTGGCGGTCGTCATTCGGCAAGCTCCGGTTCGTCGTCGGAAAAGGATGGGCCCACGGCAGCGGCGGCGGGCGAGGATTTCTTCAGGCAACCCTTGATGCGCTCGCCCCGGATGCGGTGCGGGTTCTTCACCACCATGAGCGAGAGATAGCTGACCTTGGTGCCGCGCAGCGCGGGCAGATCGCGGCCTTCCACGCAGCGCTCGTCGGGCGCGCCCACGCGCTCGATGAACTGCGTGTGCGGCAGCAGTGCGCGCCGCTCCAGCCAGTCGATCAGGTCGTCCATGAGCGGCTTGACCTTCATCAGCACCAGGGTGTCGAAGTCGGGCAGCAGCCGATCCACCGCGCCCACGCCGTAGGCGGCGGGCACGATGGCGATGGTGTCGTCCTGCTCGGCCAGCGGCATGCCGCGCGCGGCGCACGCGGCGGTGAAGGCGTTCACGCCCGCGATCACCGGCGCCTGGATGCGCGCGTCCAGCGCCCGCACGGTGCGCGCGAGGTGGCCGAAGGTGGCGTAGGTGCTGGCGTCGCCTTCCACGAGGAAGAGCACGTCCTGCCCGGCGTGCAGCCACGGCAGCACGGTGTCCGCCGCGCGCATCCACGCGCGGGCGAGCTTGTCGCCGTCGTGCGTCATGGGAAAGAGCAGCGTCTGGTGCGTCGCGGGCGGCGCGAGGCCGGCGCGCTGCACGATATCGAAGGCGTAGCTGGGCGTCTTGGTGCTGCGCGCGGGATAGGTCCACACGGCGTCGCTGCGCTGCAGCTGTGCCCAGGCGGCGCGCGTGATGAGGCCGGGGTCGCCGGGGCCCAGGGAGACCCCGATGAGGCGGCCCAGCGGGCCCCGGGGCGGCGGCACCAGCGCGTTCAGGTCGGTCATGCGCCCTCCCCCACGGCCGCAGCCGCAGCACCGGCGCTGCCCGCCTGCGCGCAGACGATCCACACCGGGTTCTCGGCCGCCATGCGGTGCATGTGCAGGATGGGCTTGCTGCGCGCGGCCTGCAGCTGCAGCACGTCCCATGCGGCACCGGCGGCCTGCAGGGCCTGGGTGGCAGCGGCGAGGTTCTCCAGCGTGACGAAGTTCATCACCAGCCAGCCGCCGGGGCGCAGGCGCCCGAGGCACAGCGCGATCAGCTCGGCCAGCTCGCCGCCCGAGCCGCCGATGAAGACGGCGTCCGGGTCGGGCCAGGCATCCAGCCCCTCGGGCGCCTTGCCGTGCACCAGCGTGTGGTTGGACACCCCGAAATCGCGCACGTTGCGGCGCGCGATCTCCACGTCGCCCTCGTTCTTTTCCATGGCCCAGACATGGCCCTGCGGGCACAGGCGCGCGGCCTCCAGCCCCACCGAGCCGCTGCCGGCGCCGATGTCCCACACGCGGCTGGTGGCGCGCAACTGCATGCGCGCGAGCGAGACGGCGCGCACCTCCTGCTTGGTGATGAGGCCCCCCTCTCCACCGCCTCTGGGCTGGCGCTGGTGGTAGGCCGCATCGGGCAGGCCGAAGCGCACCGCGTCGGGCCGCTGGCGCGTGCGCACCAGCAGCACCACGTTGGGGTCGGCGAACTCCTGCGCGGCGGCAGCGGCCGGCGCCATGTCGGCCCACACGCGCTCGTCGGGCGTGCACAGGCGCTCGGCCACGCTGATCTGGAAATCGTCGCCCAGGCCCTCGGCCACCAGCAGGCGGGCGATGCGCGCGGGCGTGTTGTCGGGGCTGGTCAGCACGGCCAGGCGGTCGTGCTGGCGCACGGCCTGGGCCAGCGCGTAGAGGCCATGCGCGGGCGCGGCGCCCACGCTCCATTCGCCGGCATCCTTGGCGTGCACGGAGACGATGCGCGCGTCCTGCCAGGCCAGGCCCAGCCGCGCGCAGGCGAGCTGCAGGGTGGAGACGTTGGGCATCACTTCCAGCGCCTGGATGCACAGGCGCGAGGCCAGGTAGCTGGCAATGCCGTGGCAGAGCGGATCGCCCGTGGCCAGCACCACGCAGGCCTGCTGCGCAGCGCGCGCCTCGGCGATCCAGCCGGGCACGGACGAGAGGCAGCCGGTCAGGTCGCGTCGCACGGCCTGCGGGGCGATGTCGTCTTCCAGCAGCGCCAGCGTGCGCGTGCCGCCGATCACCAGGTCGGCGCGGCGCAGCAGCGCGAGCGCGGTGGCGCTCAGGCTGGCGGCGCCGTCGTCCAGCACGCCGATCACGCGGCAGGGTTGGGGGTCTTTTTCGAGCAGTTTCGTGGTCATGGTCAGGCGTTGGCGGCCGGCCCGGAGGCGGCCTCGGTGATCTTGCTGCCGTCGAAGTCGCAGACCAGCACGGTGAGGTGGAAACGGTCGCCGTAGCGGTCGGGCGCGGTGAGCGTCTGCACCACGGCCTGCGCGAGCGCCTGGTGGAAGGGCTCGCCCAGGCCCAGGGCCTGCATGCGCTCGGCGCCGAAGCGGGCGGTTTCCGCGGCGGCGATCTCGGTGCAGACCTCGGGCGGCGCGCCCACGCCGGCGGCGAGATCGGCCAGCAGTTGCGTATCCACCTCGGCGCGGTTGGCGTGGGTGATGGTCTCGCCCTGGGCGATCTTCGTGAGCTTGCCCACCATGCCGCCGATCACCACTTCGCGCAGGCCCTGGGCCACGGCTTCGTCGAGCGCGTAGCGCAAGAAGTCGCCCATCTGCACGAAACAGGCCGCGGGCAGGCCGGGCCGCTCCTTCATGGCGAACTGCTCGGTGCGCCCGCCCGTGGTCAGCACCACCACGCCGTGGCCCAGCGTGGCCGCCACCTGCACGCCCTGCACCACGCTGGCGCGGTAGGCGGAGGTGGAATAGGGCTTGACGATGCCGGTGGTGCCCAGGATGGAGATGCCGCCCAGGATGCCGAGGCGCGCATTGAGCGTCTTCTTGGCCATCTCCACGCCCTGGGGCACGGAGATGGTCACTTCGAGCCCGGCCTGCGCCAGCAGCGGGCCGCCCACTGCGCGCACGTTGTCTTCGATGTTGCGGCGGGGCACGGGGTTGATGGCCGGGCCGCCCACCTCGAGGCCCAGGCCGGCCATGGTGACCGTGCCCACGCCGAAGCCGCCGCACAGCACCACTTCGCCCGCACGGCCGGGCAGCACGCGCACGTCGGCGGTGAGGTGGGCCTTGTCGGTGCAATCGGGGTCGTCGCCCGCATCCTTGATGACCATGGCGTGCGCGGCCCGGCCGCCGTCGCCGGGGCCATCGCAGCGGCCGTCGTTCACCGCGAAGCGCACCACGTCGCCGTTGGGCAGCAGGCAGTCCACCGCCTCGGGCACGGCGCCTTCGGCCAGGCCCAGCACGGCGGCGCGCGCGGCGGCGGCAGAGCACGCCCCGGTGGTGAAGCCGGTGCGCGTGCCGCGGCGGACGGTTTTCTCCATCATGGCGGGGTCAGCCTCCGGCAGTGCCTTGCTGCCGTTGCTTCTGCCGCGCCTCGGCCAGCGCCAGCAGCGCGTGCAGCGCGGCCACCACCAGCGTGGAGCCGCCCTTGCGGCCGCGGATCACGATCCACGGCACCTCGGCCACGCCGGCCATCAGGTCCTTGGATTCGGCGGCGGAGACGAAGCCCACGGGCATGCCCACCACCAGCGCGGGGCGCACGCCCTCCTCGCGCACCAGGCGCACCAGTTCGATGAGCGCAGTGGGCGCATTGCCGATGCCCACGACGGCGCCCTGCAGCAGCCCCTGCCGGTGCGCCTTGCGCATGGCCTGCACGGCGCGCGTGGTGTCCTCGGCCTGGGCCTGGGCGATCACGTCGGCGTCGCTGATGAACTGGTGCGTGCGCATGCCGAAGTGCGCCAGGCGCGGCTGCGACAGGCCCGAGCAGATCATCTCCACGTCGGCCACCACGGGCGCGCCGCCGCGCAGCATGGCGGCGATGCCGGCCTCCACGGCCTGCGGGTGGAAGTCGGTCAGGCCGTTGAATTCGAAGTCGGCGTTGGCGTGGATCATGCGCCGCACGATGGGCCACTGCTGCGCCGTGTAGGGGTGCGGGCCGGCCTCCGCGTCGATGATGGCGAAGCTGTCGTGCTCGATGGCCTGCCCGGCACGCGTGAGCTGCTCGGTGACGGTGTTGACGGTGCTCATGCCGCGGCTCCGGCCGGCTGGGGCGCGGCGTGGCCGTGGCCGTGCGCGTGTTCATGCGCGTGATCGTGTCCATGGCTGTGCCCATGGTCATGGCCGTGGCCCGGCTCGGCCGCTGCGGCGGCGGGCGCGTGGGCATGCGTGTGCTCGTGGCTGTGGCCATGCCCCAGGTCGTGCGCGATCTCGCGGTATTTGCAGCCGTCGCATGGCAGGCGGCTGTCGGGCAGGCCGGCCTGCAGGTCGGCCACGCGCTGCTCCAGCAGGGCGAAGATCTCAGGCTCCATGCCGAAGTGTCCCGACTGCGCGAAGCGCACCTGCGGGTACTGCGTGCGCAGGTGCTCCACCTGCCGGCCGATGCGCTGCATCAGCGTGCCGGTGTAGAGGTAGTACGGCAGCACCACGATCTGCTTCATGCCCAGCAGCACCTGCCGCTGCACCACGCGCTCCAGGCGCGGCCAGGTGATGCCCGTGAAAGCGATCTCCACCAGCTCGTGGTGGCCGTCTTCCTGCAGCCAGCGGGCCATCTTGGCGACGTCGCCGTTGGCCTGCCGGTCCGACGATCCCCGGCCCAGCAGCACCACGCCGGTGGTGGTGGGATCGGGCACGTCCAGCGCCTGCATGCAGTTGCGCAACTGGCGCTGCAGGATCGCGAGGATGGGCTCGCAGGCCGTCAGGTGCGGGCCGTAGAGGAATTCGACGCCCGGGCAGTGCTCGCGCGCATGCTCGATGGATTCGGGGATCTCCATCTTCACGTGGCCGGCCGCATTCAGGATGAGGGGCAGCACCAGCACGCGGCGGCTGCCCCGGGCGGCCTGCAACAGGCCGTCGTGCAGGCTGGGCGGCGCGAATTCGATGAAGCAGACCTCGATGCGCCAGCCGGGCTGGCGCTTGCGCCATTGCCGCACGAAGGCATGGATCTCGTCGTTGCCCTCGGGCTCGCGCGAGCCGTGGCCGATCAGCAGCACCGTGGTGCCGGACTGCGCAAGCGCGTTCACGGCCACCGGCGCATGGCCGTGAAAGGGGTGGGCGGAGGGGCCGTGGGAATGGCCGTGCGCGGCGTCGTGGGAGGGGTCGTGCAGATGCGTCATCGTGGGGTGTCCGGCAGGGGGCTGGAGGCTTCCGGGCCGCTCGGCGCATCGCTCGCGCGCCGGAAGCGGTGGGTGAAGCCCGGGTCGTAGAGCTTGGATTTGGCGAGTTGCTGCCAATGGCGCGCACCCAGCGTGGGGCTGGCGATGATCATGGCCTGGCTCACCACCTGCGCTTCGCGGCAGCGCTCGCGCACGTCGGCCAGCGTGCAGCGCACGATGCGCTCCTCGCCGGGCCAGGAAGCCTTGTGCACCACCAGCAGCGGCGCGTCGTCGGCCCAGCCGGCCTCGCGCAGCCCCGCCTGCACCTTGTGCAGCAGCGTGATCGACAGGAAGATGCACAGCGTGCAGTGGTGCCGCGCGAGTTCGGCGAGCGATTCGCCGGGCGGCATGGGCGTGCGGCCCTCCACGCGCGTGAACACCACGGTCTGCGTGACCTCGGGCAGCGTGAAGCTCTCCACCGCCGCGGCGGCCGAGGCCATGGCCGACGAGACGCCCGGCACCACGCGCACCGGCACGCCGGCCGCGTCGAGCGGCTGCACCAGTTCGACGAGCGCGCCATAGAGGGCGGGGTCGCCCGTCTGCAGGCGCACCACGGTGCGGTGCTTCTGGGCCTGCAGCACGAGCCACGCGGCCATCTGGTCCAGCGTCATGGATTTGCTGTCGGCGATGGTGCAGCCCGCGGGCGCCCACCGCGTGGCGGTTTCATCCACCAGCGAACCGGCGAACAGGATGGCACCCGCGCGCTCGATCAGCGAGCGGCCCTTGACGGTGATGAGGTCGGGATCGCCGGGGCCGGCCCCGACGAACCAGACCGTACCCGGCCCGGGGCCCGCGGCATCGCAGGCCCCGGGGGCATGCGCCGAAGAATCTGGCATGAGATAAGCGACGAAGAAGAAAAGATGCGCCCGAAAGCGCGCCCGGCGCCCTGCCTCCCCGCAGGATCCGCGAATGGGGCGCGCCGGTGAAGCACGCCCCCCTGTCGGCCGGTATCCGGGCTGGCGGTGCGGCAGGTGTATGCCGGGCTCCGGGGCCCTTCCCGGATACCTGCAGGCATTCCAGTGGGCGTTGTTCCAGGGGCCGAAGGCGCGCCCTCGAAAAAGCGCGCCTTCCATCGCTGACCGTTGCGGGGGCAGCCCAGGCCGGGGCGGATGTCCGTGGCGGACTGGCCCTTCCTGGTTCCCGTTTAACTGCGCGGCCGGAAGCGGCCGCGCGAGCACCAACGGGCCGGAGTATAGGACGGGTCCGCACCGGGGTTTCCCGGCGCCGGGCGCGGCGGCCCGGTCCAGAACGATTCAGGAGTCTTCAGGAAGGGTTCATTCCGTGAGGCATGCCTTGCCCACAGAATGAAAAGGCCTCAGCAAGAGAGGGGCGGGAGGCGCCGATCCATTCGGCGGCTCTCTGGATCAACCAACTATTCCAAACCAAAATGGCACTTACCAATCTGACCGTTCAAGCAGACAACAGCGCAGGCCCGCTGTACCAGCAGGGCTGGGATTTCTACACCACCGACCTCAACCAGGGCGCGGGCGGCAAGTACATCTACGTCGGCTACCAGCAAGGCACGAACAACCCCATCACCGACGTGAACTTCCAAGCCTACGACAGTGCGCAGAGCAACTCCATTCCGGGGTGGGAATGGTCCCCCGTGGACCTGAACGAAGGCGCGGGCGGCAAGTACATCTACATGTACTGGAAGCGCGGCGGCGCGAAGCCCGTCACGAACCTGATGTTCCTCGCCCTCAATGAGTCGTCGCCCCCGTCGATCCCGGGCTGGACGCACGTGGGCCCCGACCTCAACGAAGGTGCCGGCGGCGCCTACATCTGGGCCTACTACTCCAACACGGTGCAGCCCTCGGCGGCCAAGGTGAAGGTCCACCGCTGATGTGGACCGGCCCCCGCGCCGCCACGGCCGCGCGGGGGCCGGGATGCCACGCACCCTGTGTTTCCATCCCTTGCCCCTGAAAGCCTGCCATGCCGTCCCTCACCCTGAGCTTCCAGAACAACTCCACCATCGCCGACGACAGCGTCTACATCGGCTTCTGGGGAAGCACCCTCAACGCCACGCTCAACGGCTCCGCCATGGCGGCCGACACGTGGTATGCGCTGGACACCATCACCAGCCTGACCCTCGGCGCCACGACCAGCGGGCGCATCTATGTGGGGTACGGCATCGATCCCGCGACCACCGACCCCAACAGCTCGGTGCTGGCCGGCAACACAGATCGCTTCGACAAGTTCGAGCTGACCTTCGACGGTACGAGCTACGGCGTCGCCGATCTGACGGCCATCGATTTCTGGAGCATTCCGATGAGCCTGTCCACGCAGCTCAAGGAGCAGGCCGTGGCCCAGCTGGACGGAGTGAAGGCCGGCGCCAGCGTAAGCGGCATCTGCACCGCGCTGAGCCAGCTCAGCCAGCCCGTGCGGTCCACGGCCACCGCCAAAGGCATCGTCGTGGCCTTCGCGTCCCAGGGCACCCCGCTGCCTGCCGGCGTGCAGACCGCTCTCACCCAGCCGGCCTCCGCGGTCGTCTCCGACGCCCAGGGCGGCTTCGTCCGCGTGATCGGGCCCAACAGCTACCCGCCCTTCGGCGACCCCGCCACCGGTGCCTACCCCGGCCTGCCGTTCACGCCCTACGACACCTTCGCCGGCTATTTCACGGACCTCATCCACACGTTCGGGCCGGGAACCGCCTCGCCAGTGCCCGGCTTCGCCAAGCTGGGCAACGGGAAGATCGCCCACCTCCAGGGCCGGTTCGCGGGCAACCCGCAGGGATCGGGCACGGCCTGCCAGGCGCAGAGCTACGACCTGTGGGCCCACATCGATGCGCGGTGCAACCTGGCCATCACCGGCAAGACGAGCCTGCTCAGCCATGTGTCCATCGCCATCGCGCACTGGGATCTTCTCGATCCCGCATCCTGCTACGGGGCCAATCCCACGTTCTCCCTGGACGGCGGCGCACCGCAGACCCCGCAGAACGACGTGTTCGCCTGGATCCTCGGCGACTTCTTCGCGGGGCTGAACATCGGTGCGATCGGGTCGGCGGAAAAGGTCGGCCAGGAGGCCGTGGGCGACATGGCCAGCTCGGACTGGTTCGAGAAACTGCCGCCGCAGGGCCTGCTGTTCGACAAGCTCTGGGGCGCGGGCGTCACCGACCACTGGAACACCTGGGCCCAGGCGCTGAACCCGCTGTCCGACGCCTACAACTTCGCCTTCGCGGAGCGCTTCTCGGCACCGCTGATCTCGCTGGACCCGGCCCGCGTCGACACGCTCACGCTGACGCTGCTCGATGCCAGCGTGGCGCCGTCCTGATCTCCGCGCAGCCGCAACCCTGGTCCGCCGCCGGGCACCCCCGCAGAAAAGAGAGAAGGCCGGCCGTTCCGCACCGGAATCGGCCGGCCTGCCCGCCAGTGCGGTCAGCGCGAGAGCGCGTCCGCCGTCGCGGTATCGAGCCGGCCCGTCACGGGCAGGCCCTTGTCCTTCTGGTAGGTGCGCAGCGCGTTCGCCGTCTTCGGGCCCATGCCGCCGTCCGGCGCGCCCACGTCGTAGCCCAGCGCATTGAGCCGCGACTGCGCCTCGCGCACCGACATCGCCGTGCCGGCCTTCGTCTGCGACGGGGCCGCGCCGCCGTCCACGCCCAGCCGGCCGCCGCCGCCCAGGCCCTGGCCGCGCACGCTCTGCGCCTTGTAGTTGCGCAGCGCCACCACCATCTGGTTGTAGGCATCCATGAACGCGGCCGTGAGCACCTTGCCCTGCGAGGTGTTCTGGTAGCCGCCCAGCGTTCCCCCGGCCGAGCCGCCGAACAGGCCGCCGAAGCCCGCGAAATCGCTCTTGGAGGCGCTGCCTTCCGACACCGACACCTGCACGCCCGAGCGGTTGTCCACCAGCGTCAGCATGGCGCTGGCCTCGCGGGTCTTGAGCGAGCCGCCCAGCGCGCCGATGGCGCGGCCGCTGCCGCCGCCGACCAGCGCACCCAGCGCACCGCCGATACCGCCCGCGTCGCTGTTGGAGAAGATGATCTCGGGCGACATCGCATAGTCCGACGCCACCATCTGGCCCTGGCCGAAGTTGCTGCCGCCGCGCATCTCGCCCGACTGCATGATCGCGCGCTCGCGGTTCATGGCGCCCATGCCCGCGGCGCTGCGCTCCACCACCACGAAGCAGTTGGACTGCTGCACCAGCAGGCGCAGCAGGTTCGCCGTGGGCGGCAGGCGGTATTCGTTGCGCAGGATGGTGTACCAGCCCGCCTGCTGGTTCTCCACCAGCGAGACCGTGCCCAGCGGCGATGCGCAACGCTCCAGCTGCGAGCTCGCGTTGGCCGAGGCTTCGCCGGCGGCGGCGCCGGTGGCCACGGTCTTCGATTCCGCGCTGCCCATGCGCATGTTGGTGGTTTCGCAGCCCGCCAGCAGCACGGCGGCGCAGGCAGCGGCCAGCAGGGTCAAGGTCTTTCGAGACATGGATTGAATTCCTCTGGGATAAGAAGACGGGGGGATTCGAAGCAGCGCGCCACGGCATGCCCGCGGAGGCGGCCCGCCGCTCGAGCGGGCCGGGCCCGGTGGCGGCGCCGGATCATAGCGCCGCCCCGCCAGCCGCGACAGGGGGCAGGCGGCCCACCCGGTAGACCCACACCGCATGCCCTCCGGGTGGCCGCAGCACGGCCTGCGGCGTGGCGCCCGGGATCTCGAACGCGAGGCTCACCAGCCAGGCATCGGCCGCCATCTCGGCGCGGGCCTTGGCGGCGGCGCGGGCCATGCTCTCGGGCCGCTGGAAGAGGTAGACCATCGGATAGGCGCCCCAGCCCGCGCGCCAGATGTCGCCGCGCCGCACGCGGGCCCAGGGGCAGCGCAATGCGCACAGGCAGCGCAGCGGCCAGCTCCACTCCAGGCCTTCCAGCCGCACGGCGGGATAGGCCGAGCGCAACGCCCGCAAGCCGTCGCCCAGGCCGCAGCCGGCATCGAGCACGCGCGCTCCCGGGTCCAGGGGCGCGGCGCGTTCCAGGCCGGCCAGCGCACCGCGGGGCGTGGGAAACAGCGGCGCATCGCGCCACGCATTGAGCGGATACACCAGCAGCAGCACGCCCAGCGGCGCGAGCCAGGCCCAGGCCGGCACCTGCGCGGCCCCCGCCAGCAGGAACGACAGCGGGAAGCCCGCCGCGATGAAGCCCTGACGCCACCGGGTGCGCCCCAGCAGACTCGCGGCCAGCCCGACCGTACAGCCCGCGAGCCCGGCGCCCCACCACGGCAGGCCCGCCGGGCCGCTCGACAGTACGAAGGCGAACCATGCGGCGGCCCAGGCCAGGAGGGCAGGCAAAGGCCAGGGCAGGGACAGGCGCATGGATCGGAAGGAGGGGGAAGGCTTGGACGCCGGGCATGGCCCGCACGGCAGGCGGCACGCACCGCAGTGTAGAGAGCCCCGGGCCCCTCCTACAATCCCCGGCTGCGCTTGCGGCCCGCGGGCCGGTGCAGCGCCCTCGCCGTCCCATCCCTCCCGACTCTTCACAACGACCCAAGGGCTTTCGTGCGTTCGCCTTCCGATCCATTGCCGCCGGCCATGCCGCCTTCCCAGGAGCCCCCTCTGGTGGTCGACCTCGATGGCACGCTGCTGCTCACCGACATGCTGCACGAGACCTCGCTGCAGCTGGTGCGCGACGCCCCCTGGAAGGCGCTGGCGCTGCCCCTGTGGCTGGCGGGCGGGAAAGCGGCCCTGAAGCGCCGCATCGCGCAGCAGGTGCGCATGGCCGTGGCCACCCTGCCCTACAACCAGCCACTCGTCGATTGGCTGCGGGCGCAGCGTGCCAGCGGCCGGCAGGTCGTGCTCTGCACGGCATCCGACCAGGTGCTGGCCGACGCCATCGCGGCGCACCTGGGCTGCTTCGATCTCGTCATGGCGAGCGATGGCGCGCGCAACCTCGCCGGCGCGGCCAAGGCCGCGGCGCTGGCCGAGCGGTTCGGCGAACGCGGGTTCGATTACGCCGGCAATTCGCGCGCCGACCTGCCGGTGTGGCGGCGGGCGCGCGCCGCCATCGTCGTGAACGCCCCGTCCGCGGTCGCCCGCCAGGCCGAGGCGCACGGCAACGTGCAGCGCAGCTTCCCGCCCGCGCGCGCAGGCCTCTCCGCCTGGCGCAAGGCGCTGCGCCTGCACCAGTGGATGAAGAACCTGCTGCTGTTCGTGCCGCTGATGGCCGCGCACCGGATCGGCGACGGTGCCGCCTGGATGCAGCTCGTGATGGCCTTCGTGGCCTTCGGGCTCTGCGCTTCGTCGGTCTACCTCGCCAACGACCTGCTGGACCTCGAAAGCGACCGGCAGCACCCGCGCAAGCGGCTGCGGCCCTTCGCGGCCGGCACCCTGCCGGCCTGGCAGGGCGCGGTGCTCGTGCCCGTGCTGGCCGGCGCGAGCCTGTGGCTGGCCTGGGCCACGGCGCCGGCCTTCCTCGGCTGGCTGCTCGTGTATTTCGGGACCACCTGGGCCTATTCGCTGGCGCTCAAGCGCTGGGCGCTCGTGGATTGCGTGGCGCTCGCGGTGCTCTACACGCTGCGCCTCGTGGCCGGTTCGGCGGCCGTGGCGCAGCCGCTGTCGTTCTGGCTGCTCGCGTGCTCGGGCTTCCTGTTCCTCTCGCTCGCCTTCGTGAAGCGCTATGCGGAGCTGCTGGTGCAGCAGGCCGCGGGCAAGACGCAGGCCCACGGGCGCGGCTATCTGACCTCGGACGCACCCATCGTGCAGAACCTGGGCGTGGCCGCCGGCTACACGGCCGTGGTCGTGCTCGCGCTCTACCTCAACAGCGACACGGTGATGACGATGTACCGCGCGCCCGAACTGGTCTGGGCCACGGTGCCGGTGCTGGCGTTCTGGGTGAGCTGGATGTGGCTGCGCGCGGCGCGCGGCCAGATGCACGACGACCCGCTCGTCTTCGCGTTCAAGGACCGCGCGAGCCTCGTGGCGGGCTCGGTGTTCGTGCTCGCGCTGGCCGCCGCCGGCCTGGGACGGCCGTGGTAGCGGTGCATTCCTGGGGCCGCCTGCGGGCGGCCGAGCACGCGCTGCATCCGCTGGCGGACCATCCGCCGGCGCGCCTGCCGCTCTCGGCCGGGCAGCACGGCCTGGCCTACGGCATGGGCCGCAGCTACGGCGACGTGTGCCTGAACCCGGGCGGCGCGCTCTGGGCCACGCGCGGGCTGGACCGCTTCATCGCCTGGGACGAGGCCACGGGCGAGCTGACCTGCGAGGCCGGCGTGCTGCTGCGCGACATCCAGCGCACCTTCATTCCGCGAGGCTGGATGCTGCCCGTGACGCCCGGGACGCAGTTCGCCACCGTGGGCGGGGCCATCGCCAACGACGTGCACGGCAAGAACCACCACGTGCACGGCAGCTTCGGCGACCACGTGCGCGCGCTGCAGTTGCTGCGCACCGACGGCCTGCTCGTGCGCTGCGGCCCCGAGCTGCGGCCCGACTGGTTCGCCGCCACCGTGGGCGGGCTGGGCCTGACCGGCGTCGTCACGCAGGCCACGCTGCGCCTGCGCCGCGTGGCCGGGCCCTGGCTCGATACCGAGACGATCGCCTACGGCAACCTGCAGGAATTCTTCGCGCTCGCCGATGCCTCGGAGGCCGGCTGGGAATACACGGTGTCGTGGATCGACTGCCTCTCGGGCCCCGAGGCGCGCGGCATCTTCATGCGCGGCAACCATGTGCAAGGCCCGGTGGCCTCTGCGCCGCCCGCACCCGGGGACCGCAGGCGCACCGTGCCGTTCACCCCGCCGTTCTCGCTGGTCAACCGCTGGAGCCTGCGGCCCTTCAACACGGCCTACTACCACCTGCACCGCCAGCGCGCGGGCCGGCGGCTGCAGCACTACGAGCCGTTCTTCTACCCGTTGGACAACCTGCTCGAGTGGAACCGCATCTATGGCCGCCGCGGCTTCTACCAGTACCAGTGCGCGGTGCCGCGCGAGGGCGGCGAGGCCGCCATCGCCGCGCTGCTGCGCGAGATCGCCGCGTCGGGCCAGGGATCCTTCCTCGGCGTGCTCAAGACCTTCGGTGAGCGCGCGCCCGCGGGCATGCTGAGCTTCCCGATGCCCGGCGTGACCCTGGCGCTGGATTTTCCCAACCTGGGCGAGCCCACGCTGCGGCTGTTCGATCGGCTCGACGCCGTGGTGGCCGCAGCCCGCGGACGGCTCTATGCCGCCAAGGACGCGCGCATGCCCCGCACGCTGTTCGAGGCCGGCTACCCGCGCCTGGCCGAATTCCTGCCCTACCGCGACCCCCGCATCCGCTCGGCGATGTCGCTGCGGCTGCTGGGCGACTGACCGCCCTGCCCTGTTAGTTCTTTCCGCCAACGACCGCACGGCCGTTCCGCCTCCCCACTTCTGACCGACATGCCCGACACCTCCATCCCCCGCACCATCGCCATCGTCGGCGCCACCTCGGCCATCGCGCACCAGTGCGCCCGCCTCTGGCTCGCCGCCGGCGGCGTGGACCGCCTGGTGCTCATCGGGCGCGACGGCGCCAAGCTGCCGTCCGTCGCCGCGGACCTGCAGGTGCGCCAGCCCGGCACGCGCATCGAGGCCATCGCCGGCGACATGCTGCAGCCCGCCGCGATCACCGACACGGTGCGCCGCATCTGCGCGGACGGCGTGCCCGACCTGGTGCTGATCGCCCACGGCAACCTGCCCGACCAGCCCGCCTGTGAGGCCGATCTCACGGCAGCGCAGCAGGCGCTGGAAGTCAATGGCATCTCGCCCGTACTCTGGGCCGAGGCTTTCGCGGGAGCGCAGCATTCCCAGGGGCGCGGGCGCATCGGGATCATCGGCTCGGTGGCGGGCGACCGCGGCCGGCAGTCGAACTACGTCTACGGCGCGGCGAAGGGCCTGGTCGAACGCTACGCCGAAGGCCTGCAGCACCGGCTGGCGGCCACGGGCGTGCGCGTGAGCCTCATCAAGCCGGGCCCCACCGACACGCCGATGACCGCCCACCTCAAGGCGCGCGGCGCGCGCCTCGCGACCCCCGACGAAGTGGCCGCTGCCATCGTGCGCGGCATGGCGCGCGGCGCGCCCGTGGTCTACGCCCCCGCCAAGTGGGCGCTCATCATGTGGGTGATCCGCAACCTGCCCCGCGCGGTGTTCCACCGCATGAAGATCTGAGCCCCCGATGACCGACCGCGCCCCGATCCCCGCGCCGGCCTGGCGCCGCCGCCTGCCGCTCGCGCTGCTGCTGGCCTTCGCCGCCGTCTACGCCCTTGCCACCGCGGTGTCCGCCTGGCGCACCTACACGGCCGTGCCCATCTGGGACATGTGGGGCGCGCTGGAGTTCTACGCCGACGTGCAGCGCGGCGCGGGATGGAACGCATGGTGGCGGCTCTTCAACGAACACCGGCTGGTGCTCGCGAAAGCGCTGTTCTGGATGGAATACGCCTGGTTCGGCGGCCAGCAGGTGTTCCTGATCGCCGTCAACTACCTGCTCGCGGGCTGCGGGGTGCTGGTGCTGTCGGCCTTCCTGCGCGCGCGCCTCGGCGGCCTGCCGCGCAGCGCCTGGGCGTTCGGCACGGTGCTGCTGGCCGTGTGGCTGTTTTCGTGGGTGCAGAAGGAAAACCTGACCTGGGCCTTCCAGAGCCAGTTCTTCCTGGCGCAACTGGTGCCGCTGGCCGGCTTCTACTGCCTCTACCGCGCAGCGCGCGGCGCCGGCTCGCCGGGCTGGTTCTCCGCGGCCTGCGCGCTGGGCGTGCTCAGCGTGGGCACGATGGTCAACGGCGTCATGGCCCTGCCGATGATGGTGCTCTATGCGCTGGTGGCGCGCCTGGGCTGGCGCCGCACGGCCGTGCTCGCGTTACTGGCAGCGGCCTGCGTGGCCGCCTACACGGTGGATTACGCCGCCCCCGCCGCGCACGGCGGCGGCGTGCTCGCGACACTGCGCGAGCGCCCGCTGGACATGCTGCACTACACGCTGATCTACCTCGGCAGCCCGTTCCAGCACTTCACGCGGCACACGGACGCCGCATGGCTGGTGGTGGCGCGCGTGTTCGGCGCGCTGTTCGCGCTGCTGGCGCTGGCGCCGCTTCCCCGCGCGCTGCGCGAGCCGCGCGCGCACCGGCTGGAACTGGCGCTGCTGACCTTCGTCGCCTATGTGGGCGGCATCGCCTTCGCCACCGCCGGCGGGCGCCTGCTGTTCGGGTTCGACAGCGCGCTCTCCAGCCGCTACACCACCCCCACGCTCCTGGCCTGGGCCGCGCTCGCGGTGCTGCACGCGCCGCGGCTCGCGGCCCTGCGCGGCGCCGCGCGCGCCGTGGCCACCACCCTGCTGGTCCTGCTGCTGGCACAGATGCTCGTGGTGCAGACGCGCGACGTGAAGCGCAACGACCATGCCCACATGCGCATGACCGGCGCGCTGGCGCTGCAGATGGACGTGAAGGACGAACGCCGCATCGGCATGCTGATCTGGGATCCGGCACTGGGCACGCGGCTCGCGCGCATCGCCACCCCCATCCATGCCGGCGTCTTCGGCCTGCCGGCGATGGCCGCCGCCGAGCATGCCGTGGGCTCTCGCGCCGAAGCCCTGCCGGCCCGCTGCCATGCGTTCACCGACCTGGTGGAGACCCTGCCCGGAGAGCCGCGCTTCGTGCGCGTGCGCGGCGGGCTGCTGCCCGAGCCGGCCGGCACGCTCCCGGAGGCCGTGCGGCTTGTCGCGGCCGATGGCACCGTCACCGGCTACGGCCTGCCCGACCGGTGGCGCAAGCGCACGCCGCCCGCGCCCGCCACCGGGCCCACGGACCGCTACCTCATGTTCACGGCCTACCTGCAGGTGCCGCCCTCGGGCGTCCTGCCGGCCGCGCTCACGCTGCAGGCCCCCGGCACGGCGTGCGCGGCCCCCCTGCCGCTGACACCGGCCGTGCCGGCGCCCTGAGCGCCGCGCGGCCCCCCGCTTTCTCCGACCGATGCACCCATCCTCTTCCATGAAGCACACCACCAAGATCGTCCTGCCCGGCGGGGCCGGCCTCGTCGGCCAGAACCTCGTCGCGCACCTCAAGCTCCATGGCTACGCCCATCTCGTGGTGCTGGACAAGCACACCGCCAACCTCGAGATCCTGCGCCGCATGCACCCGGACATCGTGGTCGAGCATGCCGACCTCGCCGAGCCCGGCGACTGGGAGCGCCACTTCGAGGGCGCCGACGCCGTGGTGATGCTGCAGGCGCAGATCGGCGCGCCGCAGGCCGAGCCCTTCGTGCGCAACAACCTCACCTCGACCGAGCGCATCCTCGCGCTCATCCAGCGCCACGGCATTCCGCAGACCGTGCACATCAGCTCCTCGGTGGTGGAGTCGGTGGCGCAGGACCACTACACCGACACCAAGCGCGCGCAGGAGCAGATGGTGCTCGCGAGCGGCATCCCCTGCGTGGTGCTGCGGCCCACGCTGATGTTCGGCTGGTTCGACCGCAAGCACCTGGGCTGGCTCTCGCGCTTCATGCGCAAGGTGCCCGTGTTCCCGATCCCGGGCAGCGGCCGCTACATGCGCCAGCCGCTCTACGCGGCCGACTTCTGCCGCATCATCGTGCGCTGCATCGAGGAGCGCCGCGTGGGCGGCGTCTTCAACATCACGGGGCTGGAGAAGGTGGATTACATCGACATCATCCGCACCATCAAAGCCGCCACGGGCGCGAAGGCGGCCATCGTGAAGATCCCCTACGGCCTCTTCTATCTGCTGCTGAAGGTCTGGGCGCTCTTCGACCGCGACCCGCCCTTCACCGCCGACCAGCTCAAGGCCCTCGTGGCGCACGACGAGTTCGAGGTGATCGACTGGCCCGGCATCTTCGGCGTGCGCGCCACGCCCTTCGCCGAGGCCATCCACGAAACCTTCCACCACCCGGAGTACAGCCGCGTGGTGCTGGAGTTCTGATGAGCGCCACCCCCGACACCCCCTCCGCCGGAGCCGCCGCGCCCGGCCAGCGCATCGCCGTGCTCGGCGCCGGCCCCATGGGCCTGGCCGTGGCCTACCAGCTCGCGCGCGACGGCCACCGCCCCGTGGTCTTCGAGGCCGACGACCGCGTGGGCGGCATGACCGCGATGTTCGACTTCGACGGCCTGCCGATCGAGCGCTACTACCACTTCCACTGCACCTCGGACCACGACTTCCTGAAGGTGCTGGACGAGCTGGGCCTGGCGGACAAGATGCGCTGGCGCGCCACCCGCATGGGCTACTGGTACGGCAAGCGCCTGCAGGCCTGGGGCAACCCCGTGGCGCTGCTGCGCTTCCGCGGCCTGGGCCTGGTGGCCAAGTTCCGCTACGGCCTGCACGCCTTCCTGTCCACCAAGCGCACCGACTGGAAGCCGCTCGACGGTGTCGAGGCCACGGGCTGGATCCGCCGCTGGGTGGGCGCCGAGGCCTACGAGGTGCTCTGGCGCCGCCTCTTCGACTACAAGTTCTACGACCACGCGGGCAACCTCTCGGCCGCCTGGATCTGGAGCCGCATCCGCCGCATTGGCCGCTCGCGCTACAGCCTCATGCAGGAAAAGCTCGGCCACCTGGACGGCGGCTCGGCCACGCTGCTGGACGGCATGGCCGCCGACATCCGCGCCCACGGCGGCGAGATCCGCCTCGGCACGCCCGTGACGCAGGTCCGCATGGAGGCGGGCCGCGTGCAGGGCGTGGAGACGGCGCAGGGCTTCGAGGCGTTCGACAAGGTGGTGAGCACCGTGCCGCTGCCCTATGTGCCGCGCCTCATGCCGGGCCTGCCGCAGGACGTGCTCGCGCGCTTCGCGGCGCTCAGGAACATCGCCGTGGTCTGCGTGATCGCCAAGCTGCGCCGCCCGCTCACCGAGAACTTCTGGCTCAACGTGAACGACCCGGACATGGACATCCCGGGCCTGGTCGAATACAGCAACCTGCGCCCGCTGTCCGAATCCATCGTCTACGTGCCGTTCTACATGCCCGGCGAGCACCCCAAGTACGCCGAGCCCGACCAGGCCTTCCTGGACAAGGTGAAGCGCTACCTGCGCACCATCAACCCCGCGCTGCAGGACGGCGACTTCCTCGCGATGCGCGCGAGCCGCTACCGCTACGCGCAGCCGATCTGCCCGCCCAACTACCTGGAGGGCCTGCCGCCCGTGCAATTGCCCGTGCAGGGCCTCTGGGTGGCCGACACCTCGTACTACTACCCCGAAGACCGCGGCATCTCCGAGAGCATCGGCTTCGGCCGCCGCATGGCGCGCGACGCAGCGGCCGTGCGCCTGGACGGGCCGCGGCCGTGATCGCCGCCTTCCGCTCGCGGCAGTTCCTGGCCTTCCTCGTGACGGGCGGCGTGGCCGCGCTCGCCAACTTCGGCTCGCGCATCGTGTTCAGCCAGTGGATGCCGTTCTCCACCGCGGTGATCGCGGCGTACTGCGTGGGCATGTGCACGGCCTTCGTGCTCGCGCGCGCCTTCGTCTTCAAGGCCAGCACGCAGTCCACGCACAAGTCGGCAATGTTCTTCGTGCTGGTGAACCTGTTGGCCGTGGCACAGACCTGGGCCGTGAGCATGGCCCTGCTGAAGTGGCTGCTGCCCGCGCTCGGCACCACGACCTTCGCGCCCGAGATCGCGCACGCCGTGGGCGTGGTGGTGCCCGTGTTCACGAGCTACCTGGGCCACAAGCGCTGGTCCTTCGCCGAAAAGCCCGCGCAGCCCGGCGCCCCCGGCTGACCGCGCGGCCATGACCCCGCGCGCCGCCCTCGCCGCCGCCCTCGCCTGCACGGCCGCCTACGTGGCGGCGCTGGTGTGGGCCGATGCGCACAACCAGGTCTTCGCCCAGTTGCCGCGCGTGGCCGCCTGGGTGCCCGGCATGGCGGCCATCTCCTTCGCCTCGTACGGCCTGCGCTATGCGCGCTGGCAATGGCTGCTGCGCCGCGCGGGCCACCGCGTGCCGGGTGCGGCGGGGTTCGCGGGCTACCTCGCGGGCTTTGCCTTCACGGCCACGCCGGGCAAGGTGGGCGAGCTGGTGCGAGCGCGGTACTTCGCGCGCTGGGGCGTGCCGGCCGCGCGCACGCTTTCGGCCTTCGTCTACGAGCGCGCGTTCGACCTGATCGCGGTGGCGCTGCTCGCGGCGCTGGCCATTCCGTCGATGCGGCTCTTCGGCATCGTGCTGGGCTTCGTGGCGGGGCTGATCGGCGCCGTCGCGGTGGTGGCCGCGCGCCCCGGCGTGCTGCTGCGGCTCGCGGCCCGGCTGCGCCGGGCGGGCTGGCGGCGCACGGCGCGCGCGGGCCGCACGCTGGCGCGGGGGCTGGCGGGCTGCCGGCTCTGGCTCACGCCGCGCGACATCGCGGTTTCGTTCGCGCTCGGGCTCGCCGCGTGGACGGCCATCGCGGCGGCCTTCGCGTGGCTGCTGCAGGGCCTGGGCACCGCGCTGCCGCTGGCGGCCGCGCTCTCCACCTACCCCACGGCCATGCTGGCCGGCGCGGCATCGATGCTGCCCGCGGGCATCGGCACCACCGAGGCCACCATCGTCGCGCTGCTGGCGCTGCATGCCGTGCCGCTGGGCACCGCGGCGCTCGCCGCCGTGGGCGTGCGCTTCGCCACGATGTGGTTCGCCGTGGCCTGCGGCTTCGGTGCCATGGCCTGGCTGGAGCGCACGGGCCGCCCGCGCGCCGCCGCGGGCGAGGCGCATTAGAACGCCCGGGAAGGCCCTTGCGCCCCGGCGGGCACCCTCGGGGTCAGCCTTCCCTGCGCAGGCGTTCGATGAGGCCGTTGAGGGCCTCCAGCGAGCCGAACTGGATCGCCAGCTCGCCCACTTCCTCGGTCCGGCCACCGCGCTTGACGCGCTTTTTCACGCGCACCTCCACCTCGGCCATGAGCAGGTCGGAGAGTTCTTCCTCCACGCGCTTGAGGTCGCGCGACTTCGCATCCTTGCGCGCCTTCTGCGGCGCGAGGCTGAATTCGGCACCGATCTTCTTGACCAGCCCCTCGGCCTCGCGCACCGAGAGCTTGCGCGCCGCGATCTGGTTGCCGGCCGTGATCTGCGCGGCGCGGTCCAGCGACAGCAGCGCGCGCGCGTGGCCCATGTCGATGTCGCCCGCCATGAGCATGGTCTGCACGGGCTCGGCGAGGTTCAGCAGGCGCAGCAGGTTGCTGGCGGCGCTGCGCGAGCGGCCCACGGCCTGCGCGGCCTGCTCGTGCGTGAGGCCGAACTCCTTCACGAGCCGCGCGAGGCCCTGGGCCTCTTCGAGCGGGTTCAGGTCCTCGCGCTGGATGTTCTCGATGAGCGCCATCGCCGCGGCGGACTCGTCGGGCACGTCGCGCACCAGCACCGGCACCTCGGCCAGCCCCGCGATGCGCGCGGCCCGGAAGCGCCGCTCGCCCGCGATGATCTCGTAGCGGCCCGCGTTCTCGCCCTGCGCCAGCCGGCGCACGAGGATCGGCTGCATGATGCCCTGGGCCTTGATGCTCTCGGCCAACTCGTAGAGCGCGCCCTCGTCCATGCGGGTGCGCGGCTGGTAGATGCCGGGCACCATGTCGTCCAGCGCCAGCGCGGCAGGCGCGCCGGCGGCCGAAGCCCCCGCGGCGCCGTCCTGCGCACCGGACGGTTCCGCGACCTTGGGGCCGAGCAGCGCTTCGAGGCCGCGCCCGAGGCCCTTGGGTTTCTTGGTTGCCATGCGATGTGATCCGAAATGAAAGTGTGAAAAGTCAGCGGGCAGCGCCGGTTGCCGCGGCACCGCGGTGACGGGCCCAGCGCAGCAGCAGCGCCCGCTGCCCCCAGAAGAGCACGGCCAGGGCACCCAGCACCCAGGCCCAGTTCGACGGCTCGAAGCCGGGCTGGCCATGGCGCACGGGCAGGCCCGTGGCTTCGACCAGCAGCGCGGCCTCCAGCACCGCCAGAAGCGCCGCGGCAACGGACAGCGCAGCAGCCCGGCCCGGCGCCACGGCCGGCACGGTGCCGGCCGCGGCGCGGCGATGGCGCGCCAGCCGCACGCAGATGCCGAGGCCCACCAGGGCGAGCAGCCCCGCCAGGGCCACCTTGCCCACCGCCAGCGCGGCCGACGCGGAAAAGAGCGCGCCGCCACCGGCGACGATCTGCACGCCCTCGGCCAGCGCGGAGGCGATGCGGGCACGCCGGCCGCCGGACGCGGATGCACGGACGGGCGGGGGCCCGCCGGAGCGCCGCCAGCGCATCACCGCGGCTCCGTCCACGGAGCCAGCAGCGCATGCCCCTCGGCCCAGTCGCCCAGCCCGGAGGCGGCATTCAGGTGGCCGCGCGCGCCCGCGTCCACGAAGCGCGCGCCCCAGGCGGACGCCAAGTCCCGCGCGCGCTCCAGGCTGCAGTACGGGTCGTCCTGGCTGCCCACCAGCGTGGCCGGGAACGGCAGCGGCTGGCGCGCGATGGGCGACCAGCCGGGCAGCATTTCGGCAATGTCGGGCCGGTCCACGTCGCCGGGCGCCACCAGCAGCGCGCCGCGCACCTTGGCCGCGTGCCGCGTGTGCGCCGCCCACCAGGCCGTCAGGATGCAGCCCAGGCTGTGGGCCACCAGCAGCACGGGGCCGTCGGCGTCGCCCACCACCTCCTCCAGGCGGGCCGACCAGTCGCCACGCAGCGGGTGCATCCAGTCGTGCTGCTCCACGCGCCGGTAGCCGTACAGGCGCTCCCAGCGGCTTTGCCAATGGTCGGGGCCGGAGTTCTGCCAGCCCGGCAGGACGAGGATGTTGCTGGTATTCATGCTACTTTATTGATAGCAAACTATTGAATGGATCCGGCGGCATGGAGCACATTTCATGCCGAACCATGACTTTGGGGGCCTCGGGGCACCCGGGGTGCCGCCGGGCCGGCTCACATGCGCTTGACGCGCTTGACCATCTCCCGTGCGAAGTCCACGAAGGCCTGGCTCCCCTTGGCGCCAGGGTCGAACACCACGCCCGGCAGCCCGTAGCTCGGCGCCTCCGCCAGGCGCACGTTGCGCGGGATCACGGTGTCGAACACCTTGTCGCCGAAGTGGTCCTTGAGCTGTTCGCTGACCTGGTTCTGCAGCGTGATGCGCGGGTCGAACATGACGCGCAGCAGGCCGATGATCTGCAGGTCCTTGTTGAGGTTGGCGTGCACCTGCTTGATGGTGTTGACGAGGTCGGTGAGGCCTTCGAGCGCGAAGTACTCGCACTGCATCGGCACGATCACGCCGTGCGCGCTGCACAGTCCGTTGAGGGTCAGCATCGAGAGGCTGGGCGGGCAATCGACGAGGATGAAATCGAAGTCCTTGTCCACCGCCGCCAGCGCGCTCTTCAGGCGCCGCTCGCGCTGCTCCAGCGCCACCAGCTCCACCTCGGCGCCGGCCAGTTCGCGGTTGGCACCCAGCACGCGGTAGCCGCAGGCCTCCGACAGCACGGCCGCTTCCTGCACCGACGCAGATTCCAGCAGCACGTCGTACACCGTGAGTTCGAGCGAGCGCTTGTCCACCCCCGAGCCCATGGTGGCGTTGCCCTGGGGATCAAGGTCCACCAGCAGCACGCGCTGGCCCACCTTCGCAAGCCCCGCGGCGAGGTTGACGGAGGTGGTCGTCTTGCCGACGCCGCCCTTCTGGTTGGCAATGCAGAAAATCTTGGCCATGGAGAGAGAAGAAAGAGAGAAGCGGGAAAGACGGTGGCGTCAGCTTGCGCGCCGCGCTACCGGGACACGGCCAGCTTGATGCCGAACCCGATCAGGAAGACGCCTGCGAGCTTTTCCAGCGCCCGGGCCACGGCCGGCCGGGCACGCATGCGCTCGGCCATGCGGTGCGTGAGCAGCACCACGGCCAACCCGTAGAGGAAGGTGAGCGCCGCGATGGTGGCGGCCATCACACCGAAGGTCAGCAGCCCGCGGTGCCGGGCCGGATCGACGAACAGCGGAAAGAAGGCCATGTAGAAAACGATGGCCTTGGGGTTGAGCACGGTGATGAACGCGGCCTGGCGGAAGTAGTGGCGCGGCTGGATGGTGAGCACGGGCGCCGACCCGGGCCGCGCCAGCAGCATCTTCGCGCCCATCCACGCCAGGTAGGCCGCTCCGAGCCATTGCACCGCATGGAAGACGGCCGGCATCGCCGCGAGCAGGGCCGCCACGCCAGCCACGGCCATCCACAGCAGCACCTGATCGCCCGCGATCACGCCCAGCGTGGCCGCCAGTCCGGCGCGCACGCCGCCCTTGCCCGTGGAGGTGACGAGCGCCAGATTGCCCGGGCCGGGAATGGCCAGGAACAACACGATGGCGGCGACGAAGGCGCCGTAGTCCGCTATGCCAAACATGAGCACCCCCGGAAAATGGAAGCGGGAGTTTAAGCCAGCGGTCTGCCGTGCGGCCGCATCCAGACGATGCAACGCTCGGCGTCCAGCCCCGGCACGGTCAGAGGTTCCACGTGAAACACCTCGACCTGGCGCGGCAGGGCCGCGATCTCGTCCGCGGGGTGCCTGCCCTTCATGGCGAGCCACGTACCGCCCTCGGCCAGGGCCGATTGCGACCACGTGACGAAGTCCGGCAGCGACGCGAAGGCCCGGCAGCTCACTACCTCGAACGGGCCGGACAGGCTCTCCACGCGGGCATGGATGCCGTGCAGATTGCGCAGCCGCAGCGACGCCGCCGACTGCTGGATGAACGCCGCCTTCTTGGCCACGGTGTCCACGCAACTCACGTCCAGGTCTGGGCAGCAGATGGCGAAGACCACGCCCGGCAGCCCCCCGCCGGAGCCCACGTCGAGCAGGCGGCGCACCGCGCCCGCGGGGGCGGCGCCCTGCTCCGCCAGGTGCCGGCGCAACGGCGCGACGGCGGCCAGGCTGTCGAGCAGGTGGTGCGTGAGCATCTCCTGCGGATCGCGCACGGCGGTGAGGTTGTAGACCTTGTTCCACTTCTGCAGCAGCGCGAGAAATTCGAGCAACTGCGCATGCTGCACGTCGGACAGCTGCAGGCCCAGGGCCGCGGCACCTTCGCGCAACGGAGCCGCCAGGGGCCCTGCGTCCGGTACGGCCGCCGTCACGCCGCGGCCTCCGCGGCAGGCTGGGCCGTGAAGCCCCGGAAACCGCCCTTCTTCAGATGCACCAGCAGAAGCGACACGGCGGCCGGCGTCACCCCCGAGATGCGCGAAGCCTGGCCCAACGTCTCGGGGCGGTGCTTCTGCAGCTTCTGGCGCACTTCGATGGAAAGCGCGGCCACCTGCATGTAATCCAGCTCGCCCGGCAGTTGCAGGGTCTCGTAGTGCGAGGCCCGCTGCACCTCGTCCTTCTGGCGGTCGATGTAGCCCGCGTACTTGGCGGCAATTTCTACCTGCTCGATCACCGGAGCGCTCAGTTCACCGAGTGTTTCACGTGAAACATCCGCGGAGGCGTACTTGCCGCCATCCATGCCCATGAGGGCAGCGTAGGTGACGTCCGGGCGGCGAAGCAGGTCGAAGAGGTTGTATTCGTGCTCGATGGCCTTGCCGAGTACGCGGGCGGATTCCTCGGCCGGCAGGATGCGCGGATTCACCCAGGTGGCCTTGAGGCGCTCGGTCTCCCGCGCCACGGCATCGCGTTTGCGGCTGAAGGCGTCCCAGCGTGCATCGTCCACCAGGCCCATGCGGCGGCCGGCTTCCGTCAGGCGCATGTCGGCGTTGTCTTCGCGCAGCTGGAGCCGGAACTCCGCCCGGCTCGTGAACATGCGGTAGGGCTCGGTCACGCCCTTGGTGATGAGGTCGTCCACCAGCACGCCCAGGTAGGCCTCGCCACGGCCCGGCAGCCACGACGCCTCGCCGCGGCACTGCAGGGCGGCATTGATGCCCGCGAACAGGCCCTGTGCCGCAGCCTCTTCGTAGCCCGTGGTGCCGTTGATCTGGCCCGCGAAGAAGAGGCCCTGGATCTGCCGCGTCTCGAAACTGCTTTTGAGCGAGCGCGGGTCGAAATAGTCGTACTCGATGGCGTAGCCGGGCCGCAGGATGTGCGCGTTCTCCAGCCCGCGCATGGAGCGCACGAGGTCGTACTGCACGTCGAACGGCAGGCTCGTGGAGATGCCGTTGGGGTAGAACTCGTGCGTGGTGAGGCCCTCGGGCTCCAGGAAGATCTGGTGGCTGTCCTTGTCGGCGAAGCGGTTGATCTTGTCTTCCACGCTGGGGCAGTAGCGCGGCCCCACGCCTTCGATCTTGCCGGTGAACATGGGGCTGCGGTCGAACCCCGAGCGGATGATCTCGTGCGTGCGCTCGTTGGTGTGCGTGATCCAGCACGGCATCTGGCGCGGGTGCATGGCCGCGCTGCCCATGAAGCTGAACACCGGCACGGCGCCTTCGTTCACGCCGCCCGGCATGCCGTCGCCGGGTTGCTCCTCGCACTGGCTGAAGTCGATGCTGCGGCCGTCGATGCGCGGCGGCGTGCCGGTCTTGAGCCGACCCTGCGGCAATTGCAGCTCTTTCAGGCGTGCCGACAGACTCACTGCCGGCGGATCGCCCGCGCGGCCGGCCGCGTAGTTGTTCAGGCCCACGTGGATCTTGCCGTCCAGGAAGGTGCCCGCCGTCAGCACCACCGTGCGCGACCGGAAGCGGATGCCCACCTGCGTGACCGCGCCCACGACGCGGTCGCCCTCCACCATCAGGTCGTCCACGGCCTGCTGGAAAAGCCACAGGTTGGGCTGGTTCTCCAGCATGCGGCGGATGGCCGCCTTGTAGAGCACCCGGTCGGCCTGCGCGCGCGTGGCGCGCACGGCCGGGCCCTTGGAGCTGTTGAGGATGCGGAACTGGATGCCGCCCTCGTCCGTGGCCAGTGCCATCGCGCCGCCCAGCGCATCCACCTCCTTCACGAGGTGGCCCTTCCCGATGCCGCCGATGCTGGGGTTGCAGCTCATCTGCCCCAACGTCTCGATGTTGTGGGTGAGCAGCAGGGTCTTGCTGCCCATGCGGGCGGCGGCCAAGGCGGCTTCGGTGCCGGCATGGCCTCCGCCGACAACGATCACATCAAATTCCTGGGGGTACAGCATGCAGTGGCTCCGGGGCCTCGAAAGAGGGAGCGGCCCGATAGGGACAGGGCGCAGGCCGGGCCGCCGGCGGGCGCCGTGCCCGCGCGATCCGGGGGAGGCGCGGGCGGGTAGGTTGGGAAAGCCCGCGATTTTCCCACTTCGGCCCCGGGCGCGCCACTGCCGCGGCCGATGGCCCTGCCTGCGGGCTGTCTTGGCGGGCGATGTTTCACGTGGAACACGGCTTGCAGGAATCCTGCCCTCGGGGTGTGCTGCAATCGCGCAATGCCAAAACTCCTCGTTTTCGCGGGCAGCGCCCGCCAGCAATCCTTCAACCGCCGCCTGGCGCGCGCCACCGCCGACATCGCCCGCGAGGCCGGTGCGGAGGTCACGCTGCTGGAACTGTCGGATTTAGACATCCCCTTCTACAACGCCGATCTGGAATCGCAGGGCACGCCGCGCGACGTGGTGCGCCTGAAGGAGATCCTGCACGCGCACCCGGCCTGGATCGTGTGCTCGCCCGAATACAACGGCAGCTACACGGCCCTGCTCAAGAACACCTTCGACTGGGCCTCCAGCCCCGTTGCCGGGCACCCCGTGTGGGGCGACGGCACCCTGCCCTTCCGGGGCAAGGTGGTGGGCATGCTGAGCGCCTCTCCGGGCGGGCTGGGCGGGTTGCGTTCGCAGGGCCACTTGGCGCCCCTGCTCGTCAACCTGGAGTGCTGGCTGGCCCCCAAGGCGTTCGCACTGGGCCATGCGGGCAATGCTTTCGATGCAGAGGGCGCTCTCGTGGAGCCGGCCCACCGCGACCGCGTGCGCGCGGTGGTGGACCAGGTGCTCTGGGCCGGCCAGCGCCTGGCTGGCTGAGGGCCGCGGCGGCATGGGCCAGGAGTGCCGGGCAGGCTGCGGGGCCTGCTGCATCGCCCCCTCCATCAGCAGCCCCATTCCGGGCATGCCCGAGGGCAAGCCCGCAGGCGTGCCCTGCGTGCAGCTCGATGCAGCGCTGCGCTGCAAGGTCTTCGGCCAGCCCGGCAGGCCGGCCGTTTGCGGATCGCTGCAGCCGGGCACGGCCATGTGCGGGGACACGCGGGCGCACGCCATCGCGTGGCTCGGCCGGCTCGAAGCCCTCACCGCGCCCGACTTGGGATCGGTCCGGCCACCCCGCGCCGGCCCGTAAACTGGGCGCTCCGCCACTGTCCAGAAAGCCGCCATGTCACGCGAAGCCGAGTTTCAAGCCATTGCCCGGGAACTGGGCTACGACTTCAACGGAGAGATCAAGATCGGCGGCAACTACACGCCCACCGTGCGCCACGGCAACGAGGTCTATGTGAGTGGCCAGATTCCCCGTGTCGGCAACGAGGTGGTGGTGACGGGCCGCGCAGGCGGCGAGGTTCCGCTGGCCGAGGCGCAGCGCGCCGCCCGCATCTGCGCCATGCGCGCGCTCGCGCTGCTGCGGCAGACGCTGGGCTCGCTGGACCATGTAGCGCGCCTGCTGCGCATCACCGTCTATGTGCGCTCGGCCGAGGGCTTCACCCAGCAGAGCGAAGTGGCGGACGCCGCCTCCGACCTGCTGGTGCGCGTGCTGCAGGAGGCCGGCGCGCATACGCGCACTTCGGTGGGCGTGCTGGAGCTTCTCAAGGGCGCCACCGTCGAGATCGACCTGATCGCCAGCGCCTTGTAGGCCGGCGTCTGCAACCCGGCCGGGCGGCAGCAGAGAAGCACGGTTCGCTATAGGATGCCGGGCTTGTCCATTGCCTTCAGAACCTGACCATGAAGCTTTACTACAGTCCCGGTGCCTGCTCGCTTTCCCCCCACATCGCCCTGCACGAAGCCGGCCTGGCCTTCACCCCCGTGCTCGCCAGCACCAAGAGCCACAAACTCCAGGACGGCACGGACTACTACACGATCAACCCGCTGGGCTACGTCCCCCTGCTCGAACTCGACGACGGCACCCGCCTGCGCGAAGGCCCGGCCATCGTCCAGTACATCGCCGACCAGGCCCCCCTCAAGAACCTGGCCCCGGCCAACGGCACCCTGGCGCGCTACCGCCTGCAGGAGTGGCTGAACTTCATCAGCACCGAACTGCACAAGGGTTTCAGCCCGCTCTTCAACCCCGCCACGCCCGATGACTACAAGACCATCGTGCGCGAGAAGCTGCTGTCCCGCCTGCAATGGGTGGACGGGCAGTTCGCCGGCCGGGACTGGCTGCTGGGCGAGCATTTCAGCGTTGCCGACGGCTACCTGTTCACCGTCTGTGGCTGGGCAAAGCACGTGGGCCTGGACATCACCCACCTGAAGAACCTGGGCGCCTACCTGGAACGCGTCGGTGCGCGCCCCGCCGTGCAGAGCGCGCTCAAGGCCGAAGGCCTGCTGAAGTAACCCCGGGAATGCGGAGCGCGGTGCGCTTCGCCCCGGCCTAGGGTGGCGGGGTGTTGTTCCACGTGAAACCTTCCGCCGCTTCCGTTCGATGGGGTGGGCCTCTCCGGTCTGCGCAGAGCACACGCTCCCGGCTTGGCGGGCCGGCTGCCTAGCACAGCCCACCGCGGCAGGCTGACGCCTGTGCAGGCATTCCCCCGACGCCTCGGGTCTTGCGATGGCGCACTGCAGCATCCGCCGATCCGGTTTAATTTCGGTGCCGTGGCGCCCTCCTCCGGTGCCTCCTGCCGCAGCGGCACGTCTCGCCCGGCAGCCCAACGAACCGCAAGGAAACATCTGCCCATGACCACTCTGTTCGATCCCGTCCAGGCCGGCGACATCGCGCTCGCGAACCGCATCGCGATGGCTCCTCTGACCCGCAACCGGTCTCCCCAGGCGATTCCCAAGGACATCACCGCCACGTACTACGCGCAGCGCGCCACGGCGGGCCTGCTGATCACCGAGGCCACGGCCATCAGCCACCAGGGCCAGGGCTATGCCGACGTGCCGGGCCTCTACGGCACCGAGCAGCTCGACGGCTGGAAGAAGGTCACTGCGGCGGTCCATGCGCGTGGCGGCAAGATCGTGACGCAACTCTGGCATGTGGGCCGCATCTCCCACAACGACCTGCAGCCGGACGGCCAGGCTCCGGTGGCGCCTTCGGCGGTCACCGCCCAGTCCAAGACCTACCTGGTGGACCGCGCCACCGGCGAGGGCCGCTTCGTGCCCACCTCGGCCCCGCGCGCCCTGGCGCTCGAAGAGCTGCCCGGCATCGTCCACGACTACGCCGCGGCCGCACGCAACGCCGTGCAGACGGCCGGCTTCGACGGTGTGGAGATCCATGGCGCCAACGGCTACCTGCTCGACCAGTTCCTCAAGACCGGCGCCAACCAGCGCACGGACGACTACGGCGGCAGCATCGAGAACCGCGCCCGCCTGCTGCTAGAGGCCACGCGCGCCGTAGTGGACGCCATCGGCGGCGGCAAGGTGGGTATCCGCCTGTCGCCCGTGACGCCGGCCAACGACATCGTGGACGCCGATCCGCAGCCGCTGTTCGACTATGTGATCCGCCAGCTCGCGCCGCTGGGCCTGGCCTACATCCACGTCATCGAAGGCGCCACGGGCGGCCCGCGCGATGTGGAAGGACGGCCCTTCGACTACGCCGCCCTCAAGTCCGCCTACCGCGAAGCGGGCGGCCGGGGTGCCTGGATGGTGAACAACGGCTACGACGCCCAACTGGCCG
The DNA here is from genome assembly GCF_900112675.1 of Paracidovorax konjaci. Taxonomy (GTDB): domain Bacteria; phylum Pseudomonadota; class Gammaproteobacteria; order Burkholderiales; family Burkholderiaceae_C; genus Paracidovorax; species Paracidovorax konjaci. The sequence goes on from NZ_FOMQ01000005.1 coordinate 338,702, forward strand.
CCCAGGCCGTGGAAAGCGGCGAGGCCGACATCGTGGCCTTCGGCCGCCCCTTCATCTCCAACCCCGACCTCGTCGAGCGCCTGCGCAAGGACGCACCGCTCAATCCCTGGGATTCCAAGACCTTCTACGGCGGCGGCGAAAAGGGCTACACCGACTACCCGACCCTGGGCGGCTGACCGGCCGCGCCGCCGTGGCCCCGGGGCCACGGCCAGCCATGCACAAGGGGCCCTCCGAGGGCCCCTTGTGCCGTCCAGGCCACGATCTGGAGTGTTTTTTTGTCCATGCCGGCGTCTTTATTGCATGATTAGCTATCAAAACCATAGTGAAGCCGAGCACCATGATCACCTGCACCCTGCGCTACGTCATCGACCCGTACAAGCTCGCTGAATTCGAGCACTACGGCCGGCTCTGGATCCCCCTGGTCGAGCGGTTCGGCGGCCGCCACCACGGCTACTTCCTGCCGTCCGAAGGCGCCAACAACATCGCGCTGGCGATGTTCACCTTCCCCTCGTTCGCGGCCTACGAAACCTATCGCCAGCAATCGCTGCAGGACGGCGAGTGCCTGGCGGCCTTCCGCTACGCCGAGGAGACGCGCTGCATCCTGAGCTACGAGCGCAGCTTCTTCCGGCCGGTTTTCGGCGCGGACCAGGGCTGAAACGCCCGGCAGCGGCAACCGGTCCGGTCGCATGGAAATCCTCTTCGTCGTCGCGCTGGGCGCGGCCGTGGCCGGCTTCGTGCAGGGCCTGTCCGGGTTCGCCTTCGGCATGGTCGCCATGTCGTTCTGGGCCTGGGTGCTGGAGCCCCGGCTGGCCGCCGCGCTGACGGTGTTCGGCGCGCTCGCCGGGCAGCTCGTGTCGGCGTTTTCCGTGCGGCGCGGCATGCGCCTGGGCCTGCTCTGGCCCTTCGTGCTCGGCGGCCTCGCCGGCATTCCGCTCGGCGTCGCCCTGCTCCCGCGGCTGGACGTGGACGCGTTCAAGGCCGTGCTCGGGACATTGCTGGTGCTCTGGTGCCCTGCGATGCTGCTGGCGCGGCACCTGCCGCGCATCACCGCGGGCGGCCGCTGGGCCGACGGCGCCGTGGGCCTGGCGGGCGGGGTCATGGGCGGCATCGGCGGCTTCACGGGCGTGCTGCCCACGCTGTGGTGCACGCTGCGCGGCTTCGAGAAAGACACCCAGCGCGCCGTGATCCAGAACTTCAATCTGTCCATGCTGCTGGTCACCATGGGCACCTACCTCGCGGGCGGCATCGTCACGCGCGACATGCTGCCGATGTTCGCCGTGGTGGCCCCGGCGATGCTGGTGCCCTCGCTGCTCGGCGCGCGCCTCTACATCGGCATCAGCGAGGCCCGCTTCCGCCAGGTGGTGCTGGGCCTGCTCACGGCGTCGGGGGTCGCGCTGCTGGCGGCGTCGGTGCCGCGGCTCGCGGCGCGGCTGGGCTGACACCGGCCAGCCGGCCCCTACGCGATCGCGAACACCAGCCCCGCGCGCAGCCCCTGCCCGTCCGGCCCGGTGCCCAGCACCAGGCGCGCGCCCAGCAGTTCGGCATAGCGGGCGACGATGGCCAGGCCCAGGCCCGCACCCTGGCCCAGCCGCTCGCCTTCGCGGCCCTGGGCCCAGCGCTGCAGCAGATCGGTGCGCTGCGCCTGCGCGATGCCGGGGCCGTTGTCCACCACGGCCAGCACCACGCAGCCGCCCGGCGCGCCCTCCACGGCGCCAGCCGCTTCGCGCACGATCTCCACGGTGATGCGGGGCGGCGGCCCGCCTTCCGCGGGCCGGCCGTAGCGCAGCGCGTTGTCGATCAGGTTGCCCAGCACGCCTTCGATGAGCAGCGGCTGGCCCGGCACCACCACGCGCTGCTCCAGCCCGCGCGCCCCCAGGTCCACGCCGGCCGCATCGGCACGCGGCAGGAAGCGCAGCACGGCCTCCTGCACCAGCTCGTCCAGCGCCACGGGCTGGCGCGGCATGGCGCCGCGCACCTCGTCGGCCAGGGCCAGGGCGAGCAACTGGTCCACGAGGTGGCTGGCGCGCGCTTCGCTGTCGGCCACGCCGGCCAGTTGTTCGCGCCAGACCGCCGGGTCCTTGTGGGCGAGGCCGTAGGCGGCCAGCGCGCGGATGCCGGCGAGCGGCGTGCGCAGCTCGTGCGCGACATTGCCGGCGAATTCGCGCTGCGCGCGCACGCCCTGGGCCACGCGCTCCAGCAGGCCGTTGACGGCGGCTCCCAGCTGCTGCACGTCGCGCGTGGAGGCCTCCACGGCCACCGGGTCGAGGTCGCGCGCGGCACGCGCCGACAGCTCCGCCTGGAAGGCCGCCAGCGGCTGCAGGTCGTCCTGGATGGCGCGCCGCAGCCACAGCGCCAGCGCGACCAGCAGCAGCACCTGCGAGACCACCGAGTAGAGCAGCACGCTGCGCAGCATGGCGCTGCGCGCATGCACAGTCTGCGCGGTGACCACCTCGAAGGGCTGAGGGTCGTTCACCAGCACGCGCACGGCCCGCAGCGCACGGCCGCGGTGGCTGATGTCGGAGAAGCGGTAGGCATCGTCGCCCCGCGGCGGCGGCGCGGGCAGGCTGGCGTTGCCCGCCAGCAGCGTGCCATCGGGCCGCAGCACGGCGAAGTACACGGTCTCCACCTGGTCGAACAGCACCGATTTCAGCTCGCGCGAGGTCAGGGCCAGGTCGAGCGTCCCTTCCTTCAGGCGCACGTTGGCCGCCACCGCATAGGCATCGTCGAGCAGGGCGCGGTCAAAGGCACGCTGCGTGAATCCGTTGGCCACCAGCACCGAGATCGCCGTGCCGGCGAACCAGGTCAGCGCGAGCGGCACCAGCACATGGCGCAGCAGGCGCGCACGCAGCGACGGCGGTGACGGTGCCGGCCCCGCCGTCGCCGCATGCCCGGAAGGCGGCTGCGATGGCTGCTGCGGCAGGGGGTCCGGCCCGGCGGCGCTCATGCGGCCTCCGTCGGCGCATCCCCGGGGGCGCCGGCCTCCAGCATGTAGCCCAGGCCGCGCAGCGTGCGGATGCCCGCGCCGCTGCCCTGCAGCTTCTTGCGCAGGCGCGAGATGAAGGCCTCCAGCGCGTTGTCGCCCAACAGGTCGTCGAAACCCGAGAGCTTGTCCGAGAGGGTGCGCTTGCTCACCACGCGGCCCGGCGGGGTCATCAGCTCCCAGAGCACTTCGAACTCGCGCGCGGGCAGCTCGAACGGCGCGTCCTGCAGGGTGAAGCGGCGTGCGCGCCGGTCCAGCACGAGCCCGCCCGCGCGGGTGCGGTCGTCGGCGCCCTGGGTGCGCCGCACCAGGGCGCGCAGGCGGGCCTCGACCTCGGCCAGGTCGAAGGGCTTGCCCAGGTAGTCGTCGGCGCCCGCATCCAGGCCGGCGATGCGCTCCTCGGTGCGGTCGCGCGCGGTGAGCACCAGCACCGGGGTGCGGTCGCCCCGCGCACGCGCCGCCCGCAGGACGGCGAGGCCGCTGCCCAGCGGGCTCGCCGGGGCCGCGTCCTGCGGCAGGTTCAGGTCGAGCAGCACCGCATCGAAGGGCTGGATGCTCCAGAAATGGTCGGCCTCGGCCACAGTGGTGGCGGCGTCCACGCGGTGGCCCGCATCGGTGAGGCTGCGCAGCATCACGCCGCGCAGCACGGCATCGTCTTCGACTACGAGGATGCGCATGGGCTGGAAGGGTCCGCAACAGGGGTTGGAAAAAGAGGGTCCGCGCCGCGGACCGTGCCTGCATTGTGGCGCGGGAACCCCGCCGCGCGGTGGCCCCGTCCCCCGGGCGGGGGCGCGCCGGGGGGTCTGCGCAGCGAAAGGACGCTTCTGGTCAGGCAGCGGTCAGGCAGCCCGGCCGATAAAGGCGCCATGCGCCCCATCACCCTCCCCGTCCTTCGCCGTGCAGCAGGCACCCCGGCCTCGGCGGCCGCCCGCTTCGCCGCCGGCCTGCTGGCCTGCAGCGCCCTCGGCGGCCTGCCCGCAGCCCATGCCCAGGCCACGGCCCCGAACCCTCCCGCCACGGCCTCCAGCCCGGCCGGCGTGCCCCGCGGCACCGGCTGGACGCTGGCCCAGGCCCTCGCCGCCGCACGCGACAACAGCGAAGTCATGCAGGCCCGCCAGGAACTGGCCGGCGCCCGCGCCGACGTGCTGAGCGCCGACCACGCCCCGCTGCCCTCGTTGACCACCAAGGCCAGCTCCATCGATCTGCAGCACGGCCCCGGGCCGGGCAACGTGTTCACCCGCAAGCGCATCGACAAGTCGCTGGGCATCGACTGGACCTGGGAGCGCGGCGGCAAGCGGGCCCTGCGCACCCAGGCGGCCGAACGCACGGCCGATGCCGCCCACGCCGACGTGGAAGACACGCAGATCCAGCAGTTGCAGGCCGCCCTGGGGGCGTACTACGACCTGCTGGCCGCGCAGGACCGGCTGGCGGAGGTGTCCGCCATCGAGCGCGGGCTCTCCGACGTGGCCCGCATGGCCGACCGCCGCGTGCAGGCGGGCGATCTGTCGGCACAGGATGCGGCCCGCACCCGCATCGAGGCCGACCGCGCACGCGCCGACACGCGCTCGGCCGAGCAGGCCCGCGATGACGCTGCCCTGGCCCTGGCGCAGGTCACCGGCAGCCGGGGCCCGCGCCTGGAAGCGGTGGACACGCCCTGGCCCGCGCTGGGCAGCGATGAGCCCGCCACCGACGCCGACCTGGCCAGCTGGGCCGAGACGCGCGCCGATGTGCGCGCCGCCCTGGCCCGCGCGCAAGCCGCCCAGGCCGCGCTGGAGGGGGCCGACGCGTTGCGCAAGTCCGACTGGACGGTGGGCGCTTCCATCGACCACTTCCCCGGCACGTCCACCCGGCAGGTCGAGCTGCGCGTGCAGATCCCCCTGCAGTGGGGCTACCAATACCAGGGCGAGATCGGCCGCGCCCAGGCCGACTATGCCAAGGCCCAGGACGCGCTGGACAACACCCGCCGCCTCGCGCTGCTGGACCTGCAGCACCTGCGGCAGGCCCAGGAGAGCGCCTCGCGGCGCGCCGCCGACTACGACCAGGGCGTGCTGCCGCGCGCGCGCCAGGTAGCCGACAACGCCGAGCTGGCCTACCGCAAGGGCGCCATCGCGCTCACCGACCTGCTCGACGCCCAGCGCACGCTGCGCGCCACGCTGCTCGATGCGCTCTCCGCCCGTGCCGACTACGCCAAGGCGCGCGGCGCGTGGCTGCTGCGCACACGGCCCCAGTCGCTCACCGGCATGCCCTGAAGCCGCCTGCCCGCCCCCCTTGCCTTCCGCCCCGCAACCGCATTCCTTCCCGGACATCCCGACCATGATGGCTCCCCTCTCCTCCCTTTCCCCATGGCGCCCGCGCGCGCGCGGCCTGCTGGCCCTGGCCGCGATCGGTGCCGCATGCGCCCTGCTGCCGGGCTGCGGCAAATCGTCCGCCGAGGCGCCTCCCACCGCCGAACCCGCGCCGCCCGTCGTCCAGTCCGGCCAGCTCCGGTTCCCGGCGGGCCACCCGCAGCTCGCGCTGCTCGGCACCGCCGAGGCACGCGCCGCCAAGGACGTGGCCGTGGAGCTGCCCGCGCGGCTGGTCTGGAACGAGGAGCGCACCCAGCGCATCTATCCCGCCTTCGCGGGCCGCGTGACCACGATGCACGCCGACCTGGGCCAGGCCGTGAAGGCGGGCGCGCCGCTCGCGCTGCTGGCATCGCCCGATTTCGGGCAGGCCCAGGCAGATACCGCCAAGGCGACGGCGCTGCAATCGCTGTCGCAGCAATCGCTCAAGCGCCAGCGCGAGCTGTTCGAGGCCGGCATCGTCGCCCGCAAGGACCTGGAGCAGGCCGAGGCCGATGCCGCTGGCGCCCGTGCCGAAGTAGCCCGCGCCGCGGCGCGCACGCGCCTCTATGGCGGCGGCGGCGCGGTGAACCAGCAGCTCGCACTCACCGCCGGCATCGGCGGCGTGGTGGTGGAGCGCAACCTCAACCCCGGCCAGGAAGTGCGCCCGGACCAGTCCGGCCCCGCCCTCTTCGTGGTGACCGACCCCACCTCGCTGTGGGTGCAGATCGATGCGCGGGAAGCCGACCTGGCCTCCCTGCGGCCCGGGGACAGCTTCGTGCTGCAGGTGCCCGCCTATCCCGGAACCAGCTTCACCGGCAAGGTGACGGCCACGGCCGATGCCATCGACCCCGGCAGCCGGACGATCAAGGTGCGCGGCGTGGTGCCCAACGCCGACCGCCGCCTGAAGGCCGAGATGCTGGCCACCGCGCGCGTACAGGAAAGCCGCGCCAACGGCGTGGTGGTGCCGGCCGCCGCCATCGTGCTCGACGGCACGCAGCACGTGGTCTACGTGCGCCGCGAGGCCGGCGTGTTCGAGCCGCGCAAGGTCGCACTCGCGCAGGAAGGCCCAGGCGAGGTCATCGTCGCCTCGGGCCTGCAGGCCGGCGAGGCGGTGGTGAACCAGAACGCCCTGCTGCTGGCCCGCCAGTTCCAGGCCGCGGCCGAAGACGCCGCTCTCACGAAGAAGGCGGCCCCATGAAGCGCCTGATCCACTACGCGCTGCACCAGCCGCTCTTCATCGTGCTGGGCGTGCTGCTGTTCGCGCTCGCGGGCGTCATCGCGTTCAAGAACCTCTCGGTGGAGGCGTTTCCCGACGTGACCGACACGCAGGTCACCGTGATCGCGCTCTTTCCGGGCCGCGCGCCCGAGGAAGTGGAAAAACAGGTCACGCTGCCCATCGAAACCGCGCTGGCGGGCCTGCCGAATTCGATCCGCGTGTTCTCGCACACGCAGTTCGGGCTGTCGTTCACCGTGGTCACGTACGACGATGCGTCCAACGTGAACACCGTGCGCCAGCAGGTCGCCGAGCGCCTCTCCACCGTGGACCTGCCCGCGGGCGTCCAGGCCGAGATCGCACCCAACGCCACGCCGGTGGGCGAGATCATGCGCTACCGCCTGAAGGGCGACGGCCTCTCCACCACCGACATCCGCACCCTGGAGGACTGGACCGTCGAGCGCGCGCTGCGCCAGGTGCCCGGCGTGGCGGACGTGGTGGCCATGGGCGGCGCCATCAAGCAGTACGAGGTGCAGCCCGACATGGACAAGCTGCGCGCGTACAAGGTGAGCTTCCAGAACCTGCTGGACGTGCTGGGCCGCAGCAATGCCAACGCCGGCGGCAGCTACGTGGCGCAGGGCGCGCAGCAATACACCATCCGCGGCCTGGGCCTGCTGGGGTCGGCCGAGGACATCGGCCGCATCGTGGTGACTTCGCGCAATGGCACGCCCGTGCTGATCCGCGACATCGCTCAGGTGCGCATCGGCGCCGTGCCGCAACTGGGCGTGGTGGGGCAGGACCAGGACGACGACATCGTCACCGGCATCGTGGTCATGCGCAAAGGCGAGAACCCGAGCGTGGTGCTCAAGGGCGTGAAGGACAAGATCGCCGACCTGAACGCGCGCGGCCTGCCGCCGGGCGTGCAGATCGTGCCGTTCTACGACCGCACCTGGCTCATGGACAAGACGCTCACCACCGTGTTCCACAACCTCGTGGAAGGCGCGCTGCTGGTGTCGCTGGTGCTCTACATCTTCCTGTCGAACCTGCGCGCCAGCCTGGCCGTGGTGGTGGTGATCCCGCTCGCGCTGCTGTCCACCTTCATGGGCCTGAAGATCATGGGCGTGCCGGCCAACCTGCTGAGCCTGGGGGCGATGGACTTCGGCATCATCGTGGACGGCGCGGTGATCGTGATCGAAAACATCATGCACCGCCTGGCCGAGCGCGGCGAGGACATGGACGACCGCGACCGGCGCGACACCATCATCGAGGCCGCCGGCGAAGTGGGCCGGCCCACGCTGTTCTCGATGCTCATCATCATCGCAGCGCACATCCCCATCTTCGCGCTGCAGCGCCACGAGGGCCGCATCTTCCAGCCCATGGCGCTGTCGGTCACCACCGCGCTCATCGGCTCGCTGGTCTTCTCGCTCACGCTGGTGCCGCTGCTGGCCTACTGGCTGCTGCGCCGCAAGCTGCCGCACGGCGACAACCGCGTGGTGGCGCGCGCCAAGCGCCTCTACGCGCCGGTGCTGGACTGGGCGCTCTCGCGCCGCCGCACGGTGGTCATCATCGCGCTGGCGGTGTTCGGCGTGGCGATGGTCGCGGCCTCGCGGCTGGGTTCGGAATTCCTGCCCGAGCTGGACGAAGGCACCACCTGGGTGAACTTCAGCCTCTCGCCCAACGTGTCCACCGCCGAAGCGGCACGCATCCTGCGCATGGCGCGCCGCGCGCTGCTGTCCGTGCCGGAAGTGCGCACCACCGTCTCCAAGGCCGGGCAGCCCGAGGACGGCACCGACCCCAAGACCATCCCCATGGCCGAAATCTTCGTGGACTTGAAGCCCGAGGATCAGTGGCGCGCCGGCATGACGCGCGAGAAGATCACCGAGGAGATGGGCCGTGCGCTCTCGGCCATCCCCGGCATCGACCCCGCGTTCTCGCAGCCCATCCGCGACAACGTGCTCGAATCCATCTCGCAGATCAAGGGCCAGATCGTCATCAAGCTGGCCGGCGACGACCTGGTGGAGATGAAGCGCATCACGGAAGAAATAGCGCGCGAGGTCAAGCAGGTGCAGGGCGTGGCCCGCGCCGAGATCGACCGCGAAGGCCAGGTGCCGCAGCTGCTCATCGACATCGACCGCGACCGCGCCGCGCGCTACGGCCTGAACGTGAGCGACATCCAGGACGTGATCGAGGCGGCCCTGGCCGGCAAGGCCGCCACCAACCTGTGGGAAGGCGAGCGCAAGTTCGCCGTGGCCGTGCGCCTGCCATCGGACGAACGCACCATCGCCAACCTGCCGCGCACGCCCATCGCCACGCCCGACGGGGGCTACGTGCAACTGGGCGACGTGGCGAAGATCCGCGAAAGCTCGGGCGCCATGAACATCGCCCGCGAGGCCGGCCGCCGCACCACGGCCATCGGCATCTTCATCGCCGGGCGCGACATGGGCTCGGTGGTGGCCGACATGAAGGGCCGCGTGGAGAAGAACGTGAAGATCCCGTCCAACTACCAGGTCAACTGGTCGGGCGAGTTCGAGAACCAGGAACGCGCCATGAAGCGCCTCTCGGTGGTCGTGCCCATCTCGCTGCTGCTGATCTTCGTGCTGCTGTTCGACGCGTTCAAGTCGGTCAAGATGGCCTCGCTCATCCTGCTGAACGTGCCCCTGGCGCTCATCGGCGGCTTCGTGGCGCTCTGGGCCTTCGGCATCCCGCTGTCGGTCTCGGCCGCCATCGGCTTCATCGCGCTCTCGGGCCAGGCGGTGCTCAACGGCGTGGTGATGCTATCGGTGTTCCAGCAACTGCAGGCCGGCGGCGCCAGCGTGGTGGAGGCCGTGCGCCAGGGCTCCATGCAGCGCCTGCGCACCGTGCTCATGACCGCCCTGCTGGCCATGCTGGGCCTGCTGCCCATGGCCCTCTCGCACGAGATCGGCTCGGAAACCCAGCGGCCCCTGGCCATCGTGGTGATCGGCGGGCTGGTGACGGCGACGATGTTGACGCTGGTGGTGCTGCCGGCGCTGTATGTGGCGTGGTTCGGGCCGAAAGAGAAGAGAAAGGGATCGCAGGCCCTGGTTGAAGCCTGACCATCAAGAAAAGAATGGCCTGTTCACGCTGCATCGGGCGGCGTGAACAGGCTTTTTTGTTTCTGGCGCAGGCGGAGAGGCTGTGGAGCGAGCAAAGCTTGGGAACCCCAATCTTTATGCAAAGCATGATTGAAAGTCACGTGACTTTCGATCGAATCACGTTATCTTCTTTGCCTGATCCCGCCGCAGCCCGCAGGCCCGGACACACACCACTGGCTGCGCCGGCCGCAGGCAGTGTGTCTCCGTCACACCTTTCATCGTGGATACGATCGCACACTGCCCCGTTCCAAAACGGGCTGCGGAGCAAGCCCAGCCATCCGTTTGGAACCGACAACTACCGTGCCCCATTTCCTGACCCTATGGAACAACCACCCATCGACCCGGGGAGAGAGCCCTCTTCTGGATCCCAGGAGCTATGAAAACCAATGCGCCATCAACCTGTCCGCCGCATTGATGCGGTCAGGCGTGGACTTCAAAAGTTTTCGGGGGGTATGGTCGTGGCAGAAGAATGCAACGAAATACCCGATACGCGCGCAGGAGCTTGCAAGCTGGCTCGCCGCAGGGAGGTCGGGCCTGCCGATACGAGTGGAAAAATTCGGTGGAAAAGAAGCCTTCGATCAGTCCGAGGGAAGAGTCGGAATCAAAGGCCGAACCGGCATCGTCTTCTTCCAAAACTATTGGGGCCCAGGCACCCAGGGCGATCACATCGACCTTTGGAATGGCAGCCGCTGGACTGATTGGTGGTCCTGGAGCCGCGTGCATTTGCGCATAGGAAACTTTGGCCTCCACAGCCTCTTCAGCGACATATCAGACGTGCAGAAGTCTCAATCCATCTGGTTCTGGCATTTGCCATGAGAAAAGCCATCTACACTTTTTTTGGATCCATCTGCGGGGTTGTGTTGGCCGTATTGCTCTTCGCTGCTTACGGATTTCTATTTGCCTCGCCGCATGGACGAGGAGAAGAGCACGCCAGTTTCTGGACCAAGGTGCTCTTTCTCGGAGTCATGCCCACAGGGGCAGTGCTGGGCGCTGCGGTGGGAGCCCGATGGGTAAGCTCCCGCAGCCGGTCAGCGAAACGATGAGATCGCGGTTGCTTCTTTCAAAGGCTTTTGATGGCCACCGTGAAACGTGTTTCTAGAGCCTTATGCGGCGCGTTGATTGCAGGCGCGCTTGCCCATTGCGTCGTGGAAGCATTCGCGCATTGGTGCGGCCCCCGGTTCATACGGTCCGACTCGGACATCAATGCCGCGTACCTCTGGTCATTGATGACCTTCGCAATTTTCCTGGCACTCGGTGCGATCCTGGGATACCGCTGAGGAAAAGGAAGCGCTTCGCCCTCCGGCAGCTGAGCCCCCTCAAGCCGACAGCAAGGCCGTCCGTCCGTTCCCCTGCGCCAGCGCCGGCGCACCCACATGACCGTGCACGCCTGCATCCGCCGCGCCGCCATCCAGATGGAACTGCTGCACCACCTGCGACAGCCGCGCGGCCTGTTCGCGCAGGGATTCGGCGGCGGCGGCGGATTGCTCCACCAGGGCGGCGTTCTGCTGGGTCATGCGGTCGATCTCGCCCACCGAGCCGTTGACCTGCCCGATGCCGGCGGACTGTTCCGATGCGGCGGAATTGATCTCGCCGATGATGTCCGAGACGCGCTGCACGCTCTCCACGATTTCCTTCATGGCCGCGCCGGCGTCCTCCACGTGGCGCACGCCGCCGTTCACGGCGGTCACGCTGGAGCTGATGAGGCCCTTGATCTCGCTGGCGGCCTGGGCGCTGCGCTGCGCGAGGTTGCGCACCTCGCCGGCCACGACGGCGAAGCCTCGGCCCTGCTCGCCCGCGCGGGCGGCTTCCACGGCCGCGTTCAGCGCGAGGATGTTGGTCTGGAAGGCGATCGAGTCGATCAGGCCGATGATGTCGCTGATCTTGCGGCTCGACGCCGAGATCTCGTGCATGCTGGCCACGGCCTGCTCCACGACGTTGCCGCCGCGCGTGGCGATGCCCGAGGCCGATGCCACGAGCTGGTTGGCCACCTGCGAGGACGAGGCGGTCTGCTGCACGGTGCCTGTGAGTTCGGAGAGCGAAGCCACGGCTTCCTGGGCGTTGCTGGCCGTCTGCTCTGTGCGCGAGGACAGGTCCTGGTTGCCCGAGGCGATCTCCTGGCTGGCCGTGGCGATGCTGCCGCTGGCATCGCGCACCTGCGACACGAGCGCGCTCAGTCCCTGCTGCATGCCCTGCAGCGAGCGCTGCAGGTCGGCCACCTCGTCGCGGCCTTCCACGTGCAGGCGCTGCGACAGGTCGCCACCCGCGATGGCCTGGGCCATGCGGCGCGCTTCCACGAGCGGCCGGCAGATCGAATTCATGTTGAGCAGCGTGAGCGGCACCACCACCAGCACGGTGATCACCACGGCCAGAGCGAAGAGCCACTTGGTCTGCTGGGACACGGTCTGCTGGCGTTCGGTGACTTCGGCCACTTCCTTGCGCAGTGCGTCGTCGAGCTGCGCGAGCAGCTTGTCGGCTTCGGCAAACTCGGCCACGGCCCGCGTGCTCATGCGGTTGGCGATGGTGGCGCTGTCGTAGCCGCCGGCCTCCAGCTGCCGGGCCACGCTGGAGAACTGCGCGCGGTAGGCGTCGAGCCGCTTCACGATGTCGGCGGCCAGCTGATTGTCGCGGTCCTGGCCCCCGTCCTGGAAGCGCGCGGCCACCTTCTTCGCACGGTCGAGACTGGCCACCCACGCGGCATTGGCCTGCCGCACGCCTTCGGGCTTCTCGTACTGGATGATCATGTCCTTCTCATGCTGGCGGATGGCGCCCATCTCGCCGCGCAGTTCGGCCATGGCGCTCACCTCGGCGAAGGAGTGGCCGATGAAGTCCTCGCTCATCGCATGGATGCGGAACATGCCCAGCATGCCCGCGCCGCCGAGCAGCCCCAGCAGCCCCAGCACCACGGCAATGGCCCCGAGCATGCGCACCCGGATCGTGAACCCGCGCATGAGCGAATCGAATTTCATGGTTGTCTTCCTCAAATCCCGACAGCGCGCCTCCCCAAGGCCGGCGCGTGGATGAAACAAAACGTAGCAGCGTGATCGCCAAGCGTAACCGAAGGGAATGGAATTCTCAAAGGCGCCATCGCTTCAAAAGCAGGGCATTTGCCATCACGCTCACGGAACTGAGCGCCATGGCCGCGCCAGCCACCACCGGACTGAGGTAGCCCAGCGCCGCCAGCGGTATCCCGGCCACGTTGTACGCGAAGGCCCAGAACAGGTTCTGCCGTATCTTGCCCACCGTGCGGCGGGAAATGTCGAATGCCGCCGCCACCAGCGCCGGATCGCCGCGCATCAGCGTGACGCCGGCCGCGTGCATGGCCACATCGGTGCCGTTGCCCATGGCGATGCCCACATCGGCCGCGGCGAGCGCCGGGGCATCGTTCACGCCGTCGCCCACCATCGCCACCACGCGCGGCGCAGCCGCCCCATCCGCGCCAGGCCTCCGCAGCCGGGCGATGCACGCCGCCTTGTCGGCGGGCAGCACCTCGGCCATCACCTCGCCCGACCCGGGCCGCAGGCCGAGCCGGCGGGCCATGGCCTCGGCCGCGCCGCGGTTGTCGCCCGAGACCATCACCGTGCGCAGGCCCCGCGCCCGCAGGGCAGCGATCGCCGCGGCCGCCCCGGGCTTGGGCTCGTCGCCGAAGGCCAGCAGCGCCCGCACGGCCGCGTTGCCGCCGGGCAACCTTTCGGCCAGCGCAGAGACGGTGGCGCCCTCTTCCTGCAGCGCCGCCGCGCGGGCGGTCAGCGCGGCGGGCACTTCGGCCGCCTGCGCCTCCATCCAGCGCAGGCTACCCACGCACCAGGCCACGCCCTCCACCTCGCCTTCGGTGCCCAGCCCGGGCACGGCGCGCACGCCCTGCGCGGCCGCGGGGGTGGGCACGCCCCGGTCCCGTGCCGCCCGCAGCGTGGCGCGTGCCAGCGGGTGCTCGCTGCCGGCCTGCAGCGCAGTCGCCACGGCCAGCAAGGCATCGGCGTCGGCCGCCGCTTCGGGCACGGCTTCGAAGGCGCGCAGCACGGGCTGGCCCAGCGTGAGCGTGCCGGTCTTGTCGAAGGCCACGGTGTCCACGCGGTGGGCCGTCTCCAGTGCCTCCGCGTCCTTGATGAGGATGCCGTGCCGCGCCGCCACGCCCGTGCCCGCCATGATGGCGGCCGGCGTCGCCAGCCCCAGGGCGCACGGGCAGGCGATCACCAGCACCGCCACGGCATGGATGAGTGCGGCCTCCGCGCCCGCGCCGGCCGCGAGCCAGCCCAGCAGCGTGAGCAGCGCCAGCACCAGCACCACCGGCACGAACACGGCCGAGACGCGGTCCACCAGCCGCTGAATGGGCGCCTTGGCGGCCTGCGCGTCTTCCACCAGGCGGATGATGCGGGCCAGCACCGTCTCGGCGCCCACGGCCGTCACCTGCACCACCACCCGGCCCTCGCCGTTGACGGAGCCGCCCGTGAGCGCATCGCCCGGCCCGCGCGCCACCGGCAGCGGCTCGCCCGTGAGCATGGATTCGTCCACCTGCGTGCGGCCTTCCAGCACCGTGCCGTCCACCGGGATGCGCTCGCCGGGGCGCACGGCGATGCGGTCGCCGGCCATCACCTCGGCCACAGGCACGTCCACCTCGCCGTCCGGGCCCATCCAGTGGGCCGCCTCGGGCCGCAGCGCGTGCAGCGCGCGGATCGCCGCCGTGGTCTGCCGCTTGGCGCGCGCCTCCAGCCATTTGCCGAGCAGCACCAGCGTGATCACCACGGCCGACGCCTCGAAATACAGGTGCGGCGCGTGCCCCGCCCCTGCGCCATGGCCGGCCGTGAGCCACAGCCACAGCGAGAGCCCGTAGGCCGCGCTGGTGCCGATGGCCACCAGCAAATCCATGTTGCCGGCGCGCACCCGCAGCGCATGCCAGCCCGCGCGGTAGAAGCGCGCGCCCAGCACGAACTGCACCGGCGTGGCCAGCAGCCACTGCAGCAGCGCGGGCAGCATCCAGTCGCGGCCCGCCAGGGTGCCCGCCATCGGCAGCACCAGCGGCAGCGACAGGGCGATCCCGGCCGCCACGGGGCCGAAACCGGCCCAGGGCGAGGCGTCCTGCGGCGACTCGGGCGCATCGGCCGCGCGCGGCTCGTAGCCCGCGTTGCGCACGGCGCGGCGCAGCAGCCCGTCCATCATCCCCGCGGACGCCCCGCCTGCGGGGGCGGCATAGACCACATGGGCGCGCTCGGTGGCCAGGTTGACCTCGGCACTGCGCACGCCGGGCACCTTGCGCAGCGCGCGCTCCACGCGACCGGAGCAGCTCGCGCAGGTCATGCCGCCGATGCCCAGGTCCAGGTGCAGGGCCGGTTCTGCGGACGGCACCGGCCCGGCAGCAGGCGGGCGGGGGGCGCCAGGGGGAGAAGGGGAAGCATCCATGGAGGCACCTTAACCCTTGACATCATGGCAAGGTCAAGGCCCCGCCGCAGGCCGGACGGCGCTTGACTCTGCCACCATGTCAGGGTTCACGATGGCGTCTCCGTCTTCCATCGAACCCACCCTGCCCTCCGCGGCGCACGACAAGGAGCCTTTTCCATGCCAGAGCAACAGCCACAACAGCACATCCTGCAGGTCCAGGGCATGACCTGCGGCCACTGCGAGCGCGCCGTCACGCAGGCCGTGCGCCAGCTCGATCCGGCCGCCACCGTGGCCATCGACCGCCCCGCGGGCCGCGTCACGGTCGATACCGCCCAGCCGCGCGATGCCGTGGCCGCCGCCATCGCCGAAGAAGGCTATACGGTCGCGCCATGAGCACCGCCCGCGCCGCCCCGGCCGCCCGCTCTGCCGCGGCGGCCACCGCCGGCGGCAGGCCGGTCCCCATCGGCACGGCGGCCGAGCGCGCGGGCGTCTCCGCGCGCATGGTGCGCCACTACGAGTCGCTGGGGCTGCTGCAGAGCGTGGCCCGCACGGAAAGCGGCTACCGCCAGTACACCGAGGCCGACGTGCACACGCTGCGCTTCATCCGCCGCGCGCGCGACCTGGGCTTCTCGATGGAGGAGATCGCCGCCCTGCTCGGCCTCTGGCAGGACCAGGACCGCGCGAGCCGCCAGGTCAAACGCATCGCGCAGGCCCACATCGACGACCTGGGCCAGCGCATCGCCGCCATGCAGGCCATGCAGCGCACGCTGCAATCGCTGGTGGGCTGCTGCAACGGCGACGGGCGGCCGGACTGCCCGATCCTGGACGATCTGGCGGGGGCGGCGGGAGGCTGAAGCCCCGCAAAACCAACCGGCCGATGCCGCGCATCGCCGGCGGTGCCCGGGCGTGGCAATGTCATGGGAATCTCTAAACTCCGCTGCATCCCACCTCACTGCCGCCATGCCCACTTCTCTTGCCCAGCTCCAACAGTGGCTGCTCGAACCCGAAGGCCGACGCCTGGAGTTCAAGGAAGCCAAGCAGCGCTACGACTTCGAAAAGCTGCTCAGGTACTGCGTGGCCCTGGCCAATGAAGGTGGCGGCACCATGGTGCTGGGCGTGACGGACCAGCGGCCACGGCGCATCGTAGGTTCGCTGGCCTTTGAAGCCCCAGAACGCACAGAGGCAGGCTTGCACCAACGGCTGGGACATCGCATTCCTGTCGAAGAACTTCATTTGCCCGAGGGTCGCGTAGTGATAGTGCATGTCCCTGCCCGATTGCCGGGCACGGCGTGGGAGATTGACGGTCAATATTTGAAAAGGGCGGGTGACGACCTCGTAGCACTGAAGGGGCCGGAACTAAGCGAAATCTTTGCCGAGACCGGGCCAGACTTTTCAGCCCAACCCTGCCCCGGTGCCACGCTGGCGGATCTGGAGCCCGGTTCCATCGCGCTGTTTCGCGAGCGCTGGGCCAAAAAGGGCGGCGACTTGCGCAGACTCGACCTGAGCGATCAGCAGACGCTGCGCGATGCCGAACTGCTGGTGGAGGGCGACCAGGTGAGCTATGCCGCACTCATCCTGTTTGGCACGCGCGCAGGCCTTACCCGGTGGCTGGCCCAGGCTGAGCTGGTGTTCGAATACCGCTCGTCCGAAGCAGCGGGACCGGCAGCCGACCGGGAGGAATACCGCGCAGGTTTCTTTGCTTGGCAAGATGCACTGTGGAAAAAGATCACACTGCGCAACGACCGGCAAAGCTATCAGGACGATTTCTTTCGCATGGACTTGCCCACTTTCGACGAGGTGCCCGTGCGCGAAGCGATCCTGAATGCGGTCGCCCACCGGGACTATCGCCTGGGAGGTTCGATCTTCGTGCGGCAATTTGCCAAGCGGCTGGAGGTGGTGAGCCCTGGGGGCCTGCCACCCGGCATCACACCCGAAAACATCATCGACCAGCAAAATCCGCGCAATCGCCGCCTGGCCGAGGCCCTAGCACGCTGCGGCTTGATCGAGCGGTCAGGCCAGGGCCTCAACCTGATGATGGAAAGCGCCGTGCGCCAGGGCAAACCCCTGCCCAGCTTTGCAGGCACCGCTGTGCACGAGGTACGGCTCACACTGGAGGGCGGCATTCGCAACCCGGCATTTGTGCGATTCATGGAGCGGCTGGGAGAAGAGAGACTGCGCAGTTTTTCAACGCTCGACTACCTGGCACTGGAACGCCTGGAGCAAAACCGCCCTTTGACTCCTGAGTTGCAGGAACGCCTGCCCACACTGGCAGAGGCGGGTGTGGTGGAAGTGATGGGCCGGGGAAAAACTGCCAGGTACATCCTGGCCGCCGCGCTGTATGCGACGCTGGGCAGCAGAGGCACCTACACCCGGAAACGGGGCCTGGACCACGGCACCAACAAGGCTCTGTTGTTGCAACACCTCAAAGATCAACGTGGGGCTGGTGCACCACTGAGTGAATTCCGCCAAGTACTGCCCTCGCTCACCATCAAGGCGGTGCAAAAGCTGCTGGATGAGTTGCGCAACGAAGGATTGATACGCGTCGTTGGCCAGAGGCGCTGGGCCCGCTGGCATCTGGCAGATGAAGCTGTTTAAACCAGGGTTTAACCCAAAAGGTTAAAGCTTTGGATTTCTTCTAGAAATCACTTTGTGAATCAATGACTTATAAAACCCGGCAGGTTTAACGAGCGAGGGCGCCCGGGCTCCGTGCCTGGCTGCCCGGGGGCCGATCAACGATCACTTTCGGCCCATTCCATCGCTTGAAGCCAGCCGCTTCGTGCCCCGATGGCACCTTTGGGCCATCGCAGGCACGGCTACAAAGGCGGAATCGACCCTTTCCGCTTTTTCTTTGATTGAAGGACCCGCAACCATGACCCACCGCGACATCTACATCGCCGCCACCGCCCGCACCGCCATCGGCTCCTTCGGCGGCGCCTTGAAGGACGTGCCCAACACCCGCCTGGCCACCACCGCCGTGCAGGCGGCCCTCGCGCGCAGCGGCATCGCGGCCGATGCGGTGGGCCATGTGGTGATGGGCAACGTGATCCCCACCGACACGAAGGACGCCTACCTCGCGCGCGTGGCTGCCATCGATGCGGGCTGCCCGGTGGAGACGCCGGCCTTCAACGTGAACCGGCTCTGCGGCTCCGGGCTGCAGGCCATCGTCTCGGCGGCGCAGGCCATCGCGCTGGGCGATTGCGATGTGGCCATCGGCGGAGGCTCCGAATCGATGAGCCGCGGCCCCTATTTCGACACCGCTTCGCGCTGGGGCGCGCGCATGGGCGATGCCACGAGCATCGACTACATGCTCGGCATCCTGCACGACCCCTGGCAGAAGATGCACATGGGCATCACGGCCGAGAACGTGGCCGAGCGCTACCGCATCAGCCGCGCCATGCAGGACGAGCTGGCGGCCGCGAGCCAGCAGCGCGCTGCGGCGGCCATCGCCGCCGGCCATTTCAAGGAGCAGATCGTCCCGGTGGAGATTGCCTCGCGCAAGGGCACGGTGGTGTTCGATACCGACGAGCACGTGCGCGCGGGCACCACGGTGGAGGCGCTGGCGGGCATGAAGCCCGCCTTCCGCAAGGAGAGCGGCACGGTCACGGCCGGCAATGCGTCGGGCATCAACGATGGCGCTGCCGCGCTGGTGCTGGTGGCCGGCGACCGCGCCGCGGCCCTGGGTGCCCGGCCGCTCGCACGCCTCGTGGGCTATGCGCATGCCGGCGTGGACCCGGCCTACATGGGTATCGGCCCGGTGCCGGCCACGCGCGCCGTGCTGCAGCGCACGGGGCTGTCGGTGCAGGATCTGGACGTGGTCGAGGCCAACGAAGCCTTCGCCGCCCAGGCCTGCGCAGTGATCCAGGAGCTGGGCCTGGACCCGGCCCACGTGAACCCGAACGGCTCGGGCATCTCCCTGGGCCACCCCGTGGGCGCAACGGGCGCGATCATCGCCACCAAAGCCATCGCGGAGCTGCACCGCACGGGCGGGCGCTATGCGCTGGTGACGATGTGCATCGGCGGCGGACAGGGCATCGCGGCGATTTTCGAACGCGTTTGAAACTGTTGGAAACAGCGGGAAGAAGTGGCCCGCATCCCCCTAGCATCGCCTGTCCGCATTTCCGCACGACCGGCCCATGCCCTACATCTACCAAGACGTCGATTCGCTGAACAACAAACCCAAAGTGGGGAGCAAGCATTGCGTGGCCTTGCTGCAGCACTACGCCCACCTGCCGCATACCAGTTCGTGGAAGCCGGGAGAAACCGTCTTCGGCAACGCCAATATCAAGAAAGGAACGGCGATCGCCACGTTCAACAAGGCCGGCAAGTACGGCAACCTCCCCACCGGCAATCACGCCGCTTTCTTCGTATCGCAGGATGCGGGTGGAATACGGATCATGGACCAGTGGCTGGACGACGACAGGAAGCCCAAAATTTCCATGCGCTACATCCGTCCGGTAGGACAACGCAAGGACGGGCAGTACACCGATCCCAGCAACAATGCCAGCGCCTATTCGGTGATCGAATGAAGGAGAACTCCATGCCCATCGGCAGCCGAAGAATATCCTGCGCAATACTCACCAGCATGGCCTTGTTCACACAGGCGAGCCTTGCAGCAACACCGTCTCCCACGGCCCTGGCATGCCCTGCTTCCATCCAGTTGTCCTCTGCTCACCTGGAAGCCTCGGGTTTGCCCACCGGCACCACTCTCTCCGTGGACCGTACCCCTCTCCCTCTCAGTGGCAGCAATGTATTCAGCGGCCCTCCCGAACAGGCGGGGGCGCTGATGCCGACCGCGACCACGAAAGGCAAAGGCGGTAACCGCGCCGTCTGGGAATTCGAGGGCAGTTATCCCGAAGGCAAGTTCATCTCGTGCGACTACGCAGGCGGAACGGTGCGCGTGGTACGGCGCGTAGACGATGCAGCCAAGCGCTGCACGTCCACATCGAGCACGACGAAGAATCCGCCTGCCCTGCAGACGCAGTTCCAGTGCGAGTGACGGGCGCGTGCCGGGCCAAGGCGCAAAAGGTGCCCGCCGATCCCCTCGCCGGCACCCGCTCGTTCGCTATCATTTATATAGCAAACTATTCAATGAAAACGCCGGCATGACCGGCTTTTTTCATTTGTAGAACGCTTCCACGGCGCCCTTGAGGGTGATCATGAGCGGCCGGCCCTTGCGGTCCACCGTCTTGCCCGCGGGCACCTTGATCCAGCCCTCGCTCACGCAGTATTCCTCCACGTCGAAGCGCTCCTTGCCGTTGAAGCGGATGCCGATGTCGTGCTCGAACACGGCCGGCAGGTGGAACTTGCTGCGCGGGTCGATGGAGAGGTGGTCGGGGAGTTCGGGGCGTTGCGTTGCGTCGGTCACGGAAAAGCTCTCTGGCTGGGTGGAACGAAAAGCGTGGATTCTCCAGGAAACCGCCGCCGCGCGGCCCGAAGCCCTGCGCCGCGGCGGCCTCACCGCAGCATCGCGTAGCCCACCGCGATGGCCGCCGCCAGCCCCGCGGCATCGGCGAGCAGCGCGCAGGCCAGCGCGTGGCGTGTGTGCTTCACGCCCACGCTGCCGAAGTACACGGCCAGCACGTAGAAGGTGGTTTCGCTGGAGCCCTGCACGATGGCGGCCAGCCGGCCGGCGAACGAATCCACGCCGTGCACCTGCATCACGTCGATCATCAGCCCGCGCGCGCCCGCGCCCGAGAGCACCCGCATGAGCGCCACGGGCAGCGCCGGCAGGAAGGCGGTGTCCCAGCCCATCGCCGCCACGCCCGCGCCGATGGCGGCCATCAGCGCATCCATGCAGCCGGCCGCGCGGAAGACGCCGATGGCCACGAGGATCGCCACGAGGTAGGGCACGATCTGCACGGCCACGCCGAAGCCTTCCTTGGCACCGTCGATGAAGGCGTCGTACACGTTGATGCGGCGCACCGCACCCGCCAGGATGAAGAGCAGCACCACGCCCAGCACCACTGCCGCGCCCGTGGTGCCCACGATGCGGGCGGCCTGCTCGGCCGGCAGCCGGCCCAGCGCCCACACGGCCGCGCCCAGCAGGCCGGCCACGGCCACCACGGGCAGGAGCAGCCGCGGGCGCCAGAGCGGCAGGCGCTGGCACAGGCCCACGGCCAGCACGCCCGCGAGCAGGGAGACGAAGGTGACCACCAGCGTGGGCAGGAAGATGTCCGCCGCGTTGAAGCCCGGGCCCAGGCCCTGCTGCAGGGCCGTGCTCTGGCGGATCGCGATGACCGAGGTGGGGATCAGCGTGAGCCCGGCCGTGTTCATCACCAC
The DNA here is from genome assembly GCF_900112675.1 of Paracidovorax konjaci. Taxonomy (GTDB): domain Bacteria; phylum Pseudomonadota; class Gammaproteobacteria; order Burkholderiales; family Burkholderiaceae_C; genus Paracidovorax; species Paracidovorax konjaci. The sequence goes on from NZ_FOMQ01000005.1 coordinate 359,984, forward strand.
GAACATGATCTGCGCGTTGCTGGCCTCGTCGCGCGGGCCGGTGTGCAGCGACTGCAGCTCGCGCATGGCCGTGAGGCCGAGCGGCGTGGCCGCGTTGTCCAGCCCCAGCAGGTTGGCCGAGAGGTTCATGGTCATCGCGCCCTGGGCCGGGTGGCCCTGGGGCACGCCGGGGAACAGGTGGCGCAGCAGCGGCGCGGCCGCGCGTGCGAGCAGCTCCACCATGCCCGCGCGCTCGCCCACGCGCAGCAGGCCCAGCCAGAGCGCCATCACGCCCGCGAGCCCCAGGGAGATCTCGAAGCCCGAGCGCGCGGCCGTGAACATCGCCGCCAGCAGCGCCTGGAAGATGTCGGCATCGCCGAGGGCCCAGCGCACGGCGGCGGTCGCGAACGCGATGGTGAAGAAGCCGATCCAGACCCAGTTGAGCGCCATGGGGGCGATGGTAGCCGCAGGCCCGGGGCTGGGGCCGCGCCTTGCCTACAGGAAACCGATCCAGCGCCCCGCCAGCACCACGCCCAGCCAGAGCACCAGCGAGGCGGCGGCCTGTGCCCGGGCCAGGGGGCCGGCCCGCCCCGCCTGCAGCGTGCGTGCCCAGCGCCCGCCCCAGTGCATGGCAGCCACGTTGGCCAACGCCAGTGCCAGCAGGGCGAGCTTGGCCAGGAAGGCCGGGTTCTGCGCGTAGTCCACGGGGCGAACCGCGAAGAGCCACAGCCCCGTCGCCACCGCGGCCGACAGCCCCGCGGCTGCCGCGCGCGAGAGGAAGGGCCCGATCACCGCGAGCGGCAGCGCGCGGCCGATCCACCCGAGCAGGCGCAGGTCCAGCAGCAGGGCCGTGCCCACGCCCAGGCCCAGCGCGGCGATGTGCACCGCATTCACCACCAGGTAGGCCGTGCCCGAGGCCTTGAGCCACGCGGCGGGCGGCCAGCCGGCGAGTGCCTGCAGCCAGGGCAGCAGGCCGGCGGGGAGCTGCGGGACATCCATCAGCGGCGGGGCGGTCGCATCGATCGGATCGATCGGGGTCAGCGCTTCTGGACGCGCTCGGGGTAGAGCACGTAGGCCTTGCCGCCCACCTCGATCTGCACGGCCTTCATGCGGTGCTTCGTGGCGTCCTTGTCACGGTTGCCGACGGCCTTGACCGTGTCGCCCGCGCGCGCGGACTGGGCGTTGAAGCCCGAGCGCTCGGTCTGCACGGGGTTGCCCAGCTCCACGCGCCAGACGGTGCCGTCGGCCGCGCGCACGTCCAGCAACGGATGCGGCGGGGACAGCTCCACGCGCTGCACGGTGCCGGACAGTTCGGACTGCGCCTCCTCGGCCCAGGACCAGCCATGGTGCGCATGGGCGGGCAGCAGGCCCGGCCCGGCCAGGCAGGCCGCGGCGAACCAGGCCCCGGCGGCAAGGCGCAGGCGGCGGGAGGACGGGGGTGGCGGATGGAACATGGAAGGCACCTTCGGTAGGAAAGACGAGGAACGGAAGGGCCGGCTGGCTGGCTGGCAGTCAGCCGGGGCGCCCATCGTGCCGCCAGACGGGCGCCCGCGCAAACCCCCGGGGCCGGCAGGGGCGTCCGGTCGGCGCGCCGCCGCAGAGGCGTCAGGCGGCGGAGGCCTGGAACGCGGGGGCGAACACGCGGTCGATCAGCGGGTTCGAGAACCGCTCGCGCATGTCGGCGACCGTATAGCCGCCCGCGCTGGCGATGGCCGCGAGGTCGTGGCCGAACACCGGCCATTGGTCGGCGTAGGCCACCGTGCGCAGGTAGTCCTCGATGGGCTGGCCGCGCAGGCTGAGGCCCTGCCACTGCTTGGCCCAGTGCGGCCGGATGTTCAGCGGGCGGCCCTGCGCGTCCGTGTAGCGCGCCCAGGCGTCGGTGATCTGCTGCATGAGCTGCGCCCACTCGCCCGGATCGGTGTTCAGCGTGGTGAGCATCTCGATCGAGCAGGTGCCGAAGTCATTGCCGCGCTGGGGCGCCAGCGTGATGCCGGAGCCGCCCATGATGCGCATCTCCAGCGTGAGGCGCATCGGCGCGATGCCCTGCGACGCGAACACCCCGTAGATGACCGCGATCGCATCCCACCAGGCCCGCTGGCAGAGGTTCCAGTCGGGCAGGCCCGGCTGGTCCGCGCGTTCGGGGATGGGGATCTCGAACTCCATGTCCAGCACGCGCATGTTCTGGATGCCGCGCCGGAAATGCAGCCCGTCGATGAGCGGCGTGGTGGCGCCCTCGGTGGGCAGGAAGGCCATCGCGCTGTCGCCCAGCAGCTTGGCCTGCATGTCCTGGGGCAGCGCCTGGAACAGCGGGGTGTCGATCAGCAGGCCGGCCAGGTATTCCTGCAGTTCCTGCGCGCGGGTTTCCAGGGGGCTCGGGTAATCGACGGCGTCCTGGCGCCGGCCGTCGTTCTTCCAGGTGTTGATCCAGCAGTCGGACTGGAAGGTGAACCAGAACCATTCGGCGTAGTAGTCGGTCTCGCAGCGCGAGACGAAGTCGGCGCGCGCGGCCGCCAGGTCCTGCGGCGTGATGCCGGACATGTCGACCTGGGGCGGCACGGCGAAGCCCTCGGGCGGCGGCACCGACAGGGCCAGCCGTTCACGGCGCGGCGCCAGCGCGGCGTAGCTCATCGGGTCGAGCTTGAGCGTGAGCGCCGTCACCACGCCCAGCAGGCCGAACGCGCCTGCCGCGGAGCGCAGCAGCGCCGGGTCGCTGACGGTCTGCAGCTCGCCGCGGGCATTGACGAATTCGATCTCGGCCACCAGGTCGCTCAGCGTCTGGTTGTCCCAGCCGGCGCCATGGCAGACCGGTGCATTGCTGCCGCCGAAGGTGATCTCCACCATGATGACGTTCAGCGGCAGCGTCCAATCCCACTGGCCGCCCTGCGCGCTCAGGCACCACTGCCGGAACTGCTCGTTGGTGGTGGCGGCGCCGATGCGGCACAGCGCCTTGCGCACCCCCTGGTCCTGCACGTAGCCGGTGATGGCGATGCCCTGGAGTTCGTTGGTGGGGTCGATGGGCGGCTCGGAGGCGGGCAGCAGGGTCGCCACCGACAGCGGCAGCAGGGAGACCAGCACCTCCCCGTCCTCCGCGTACAGCGAGGTCCAGGTGTGGCGGTAGCCGGCGCAGCGCACGCTGCGGCCATTGGCCGCGGCCCACCGCACGATCGACTGCACGCCCGCCCGGGTCTTGGGAAAGCAGGTCAGCCCCGGCGTGCTGGACACCGTGCGCCCCCAGTTCTGGAAGGCCAGGTCCGACAGCCGATCGACCGGCTGCCCGTTGCCCTCCAGGAAATCGCTCGGGGAGAGCAGGGAGGCCGGCGGCGCGGCCGGCGCATCCGCAGCGGCAGCAGCAGCAGCAGCCCGCACGGTGGCCACCGGGCCGGCACCGCCTCGGACCGCGCCCTGCACCGCGCCGCCCACCCGGGCGGCCAGCTCGGGGTCGGCCTGCGCCAGCGCCTGCACCTGCGCCAGCGTGATGAGCGGCGCGGGCGCTCCCTGCGCGAGGGCGGTCCGGACATCCTGCAGGTAGTCCGACCAGGCGGCCAGCAGGCCCCCCTGCGCGGCGGTCTGCACGAGTGCGGACATGCGGGCGCTGTCCAAGGACGGAGGGGTGGAGGGGGTCGTCGCCATGGTCGCTCCCGGGCACTGGGCCGGCTGGTTGGATGGAAGGGGAGAAAGAAGGGCGCAGTCTTGCAGCGATGGCCCCCGGCGGGGCTGAAGGCTTCTGAGCCGCGCCTTAATCCTTGTGAAAACCCGGAGCGCGGGCCCGGCCCCTCCCCCAAAAAGAAAAGGCCCCGCAGCCGGTTGGCTGGGGGCCTAGAGGCGGAGCCGCCGCAGGGGCGGCGGTGGTCAGAACGGCGCGTCGTCGTCCTCCGCCCCGGCTGTGGCGGCAGCCGCAGCGGTTACTGCAGGCGCGGCAGGGGCATCGGCGCGGGCGCCCGGCACGGCGGCGGGGCCGTCCAGGCCGGTGCGCCCCTCGCCGCCCAGCGCCTCGATCAGGTCCGGGATCATCCTGGAGAGTTCGCCGGTGGCGATCGCCACGTCGGTGTCGAAGCCGCTGTCGTCCTGGCCCCGGCCCTCGAACACCGTGTCGAGGAACGACACCTTCTTGATCTGCAGCCCCTCGGTGAGCACGAAGGCGACGCGGTCGTCCCAGCTCATCGCGAGCTTGGTGGGCAGCTTGCCGGCGGCGATGTGCTCGCGGATCTCGTCGATGTCCAGCGGGTGGCGGGCGTAGCGCACCACGGCCTTGGATTCGTCGGCGCTCTTCAGCTCGCACTCGCGGTCCACGCTGAAGCCCACGGGGGGCTCCTGCTCCTTGAGCCAGTGCGCCATCGCGGCCTGCGGCGCGGTCTGCGTGTCCACCAGCGAGACCGACAGGCCCGGCAGCGCTTCCACCAGCAGGGTGACCACCTCGTCGGCGCGGCCCTGGCTGCCGGTGTCCAGCACCAGCAGGCGCGCCTCGGGATCGATCCAGACCCACATCGAGCCCTGCTTCGTGAAGGCCATGGGCAGCAGGTCGAGCTTGGCCTCGTCCTTCAGGTCGCGGGTTTCCTTCTTGCCGGGCTTGCGGCCGGTCTCGCGCTCGATGCGCGCGGCCTTCTCCTTGACCCGGCGCGCCAGCACCGAGCCCGGGAGCATCTTGGATTCGGCCATGAAGCGCAGGATCCAGTGCCCGCCCACCGATTCGGCGAGCGCGCCGTGGGCGTCGCCGCGCGGCGGGACCCAGCCGACGGATTTTTCCTGGGTGGCGCCGCATTCCACGAACGGGGTACGGGCCAGGGCTTCTTCGAGTTGCGGCAGCTCCGCATGCCATTCGGCGATGCGGTAGACGATCATGTTCTTGAACACGGGGAGATTCCTTTGGTGCGTTGCGCCCGCCATGGGCAAAGGGCCCGGGCGCGCGCCGGCAGCGGTGCCGGCCGAGGGCCGCCATTGTCGTTGCTGCACGCGGCCCGCTGCCGGCCCGGGGCCGCCCGGGCGGCCCGGGCGGCCCGGCGCGGGGGGCTTTTCTCCCCGATCGCTCCTGATTCAATAGCAAACTATTCAATGGAATCGGCGGCATGGTGCTCGCCCGGGCCCCAATCGCTCCGGCAGCGCAACAAAACCCCGCAACAACTTTACACAGCCATACGCACCCCTCATGGGGCCGAAACATGGCCCGCCGACACTGCCTTCAACCGCCGCACGAACCTACCGCGACGGCAACGCCCCCCGGGGCACGAAAGGACACCTCCATGACCGCCCGTTTCCTGCAACGACGCATCGCTTCCGCCACCGCTGCCGCCGCCCTGATGGCCGCCCTGGCCGTGCCGGCCTTCGCCCAGCCCGCCCCCGTGGCACCGCCCCCCGCCGGCGCCGCCGCGCCGGGCGCCGAGCGCCCGCACCGCATGCCCAGCCCCGAGGAGCGCCAGGCCCGCATGGCCCGGCACGCCGAGGCCCTCAAGCAGAAGCTGCAGCTCACGCCGGCGCAGCAGCCGGCCTGGGACGCCTTCACCGCCGCCATGCAGCCGCAGGGCCCGCGCCCGGCCCGCCTGGATGCGCAGGGCCTGGACCAACTGACCACGCCCGAGCGCATCGACCGCATGCGGGCCCTGCGCGCCCAGCGCAGCGCCGAGGCCGACCGCCGCGACGACGCTGTGAAGACCTTCTACGCCGCGCTCAACCCGGCGCAGCAGAAGGTGTTCGACCAGGAAAGCCGGCGCATGCATGGCCACGACGGCATGCGCGGCAAGGACGGCCGCCCCGGGCGGGACGGCAAGCCCGGCGGCCATGGGGCCCACGGCGAGCGCGCTCCGGCACCGCCCGCTCCCCCCGCGTCGCGTTGATGCCCACCATGGGCGGCGGCCGCTGTTGACGCGGTTGCCGCCTACATGGAGGCTCCCAGACCCTGTCCTACAGTGGGTTACACGGATTGTGTAACCTCACGGTCGCGTACAAAACTGGGAATTCACAACATGCCTCATCCATTCACGAAGCGCTCCCGCGCCGCCCTGGCGGCCCGGAGCGCTTTTTTCATGCTGGCCGCCACGGCCGCCCTCGGCGTCCAGGCACAGACCGCCAACGCCCCGACCCCTTCGGTCTACGTCCAGGGAGGCTGGGCCGAGCACCAGACCGACTCCGCCACCGTGGGCGTCACCCTGCCCTGGGCTTCCTGGCGCAGCGAACTCCTGGGCCACGAGGTGCGCGGCTACTGGGACATCTACGCCAGCCGCTGGTCGTTCGATGCGGTGCCGGGCGGCGCGAGCCACACCACCCTGGTCGGCGTGACCCCCACCTTCCGCCTGCGCCCCGACAACGGCCGCTCGGCCTTCTTCTGGGAGGGCGGCGTCGGCGTGACCTACATGGACAAGCGCTTCCACACGCCCGAGAAGGAATTCAGCACCCGCTACAACTTCGCTACCCACCTGGGCCTGGGCTACAGCCTGGGTGCCCGGCGCGAGCACGAAGTGATGCTGCGGGTGCAGCACCTCTCCAACGCCGGCATCAAGAAGCCCAACCCGGGCGACAACTTCCTCCAGGTGCGCTACGCGTACCACTTCTGACCCGCCCGGGCCCCTGCGCCCTGCCGCCTTCCCCTCCAGCCCCGCACCGCGGGGCTTTTTTGTGCCCGCTGCCATCGCCGCCCGCAGCCCCGCCTGTGGATAACGCTGGGGATGCTTGCGGAGCAACTGCGGGCTTATCCACAGCCGCGGGCCGATGGCCGAAGTTGTTATCGCCGGGCGCGCGCCGTCACCCGACCTTCCACCACAGGGTTCCGAGCACCCCAAGTCCGCGCCCGCATTGGGAAAAAGCCGCTTGTCCACACGAAGTGGGTGCCCTTACTACTATTCCTATGGATTGATAAAAGCCTTAGAGGAATAACAGAACATCCGGACACCGGGGCGCCTTGGAGGGTTGGGAAAGGCGAAAGACACCTTCCCCCGGCCGGATGGAGACGGCAGCGTCTGGCGGGGTGTGGAAAGGGAGGCGGTCTGGGGCGCGTTTGGCGTACACCGGCCGGGCTGGCGCGGGTACTTTCCCGGGCGCCCGCCGGCCTGGCCACGGAGTGCCGGGCCAGGCCGGCGGCCCCCACGACCGGGCGCGTTGCCGCCGTTCACTATATTTTTGATAGCAAACTATCGAATGGATCCGGCGGCATGGAGGGCTTTTCATCCCCAACCCCTGCGGCAGGCCCTTCCCAGGACAAGTCTGGGGACATTTCCCGCACAACCGGCCGCTTGTCCACAGCAGCGGACCGTTTCCGGGATTTGTCCCCGCCGGATGGACAGCGGCAGCCCCCACCCACCCACAGGGTTGGCACACAGCCAAGTCCCTTGTCGCGCAACGGAAAAATCCGGTTGTCCACAGAACGGGGCGGTGCTTACTACTACGACTATGTTTTTATAAAGACATCAAGAAGAAAACAGGAGAAGAGCGCCGGGGCATCCGTCCGGGCAGGACGGGCATGCATCCGCGTCGCCGGGCAGACAGGGGAATCCCAGGGGATCGGTGCCACGGGATGGGCCAGAGGCCTGGAGATCCACGCGGCGCTTCTGCAGGGCATGGGAGGGCCGTGGAGGGCCTGACAAGCGCTGCCTGAGGGGGGGCAGTGGGGCGGAGGGGTTCGGCCCTGGACGGCGCTCTGAGGCGGCGGGCCAGGCCCCGGCTTGCCCGCGCGGCCGGGCCAGGCCCCGTCAGGCGGTCAGGCCGCAGGCTGCCGGGCGTCCGCCAGGAAGGTTTCGAGGGCCGCCACGGGCAGCGGCCGGCTGAAGAAGTAGCCCTGGTAGGCGAGGCAGCCCGCGCGCTCCAGCCGCTCGCGCTGCTCGGCGGTCTCCACGCCCTCGGCGATCACGTCCAGCCCGAGGCTGCGCGAGAGCGCGATGATCGTGTCCACGATGGCCGCGTCGTTCGGGTCGGTCAGCAGGTCGCGCACGAAGCTCTGGTCGATCTTGAGCTGGTCGAGCGGCATGCGCTTGAGGTAGCTGAGCGACGAGTAACCGGTGCCGAAGTCGTCCAGCGAGAAGCCCACGCCGTGCGCGCGCAGCGCCGACATGGTGGCGATGGTGGTTTCCATGTCCTCGACGAACAGGCTCTCGGTGAGTTCGAGCTTGAGGCGGGCGGCGGGCGCCCCGGTCATGGCGATGGCGCGCGCCACGTCGTCCACGAAGGCCTCGTGGTGGAACTGCCGCGAACTCACGTTCACCGCCATGCTGAGGTGCGCCCGGCCGGGCTCGCCCTGCCAGCGCGCGAGCTGGGCGCAGGCCGTGTGCAGCACCCAGCGGCCCAGCGGCAGCACGAGGCCGGTCTCCTCGGCCAGCGGGATGAATTCGCCGGGCGAGACCATGCCGCGCTGCGGATGCGGCCAGCGCACCAGCGCCTCGACGCCGGTGACGCGGCCCTGGTGGTCCACCTGCGGCTGGTAGTGCAGCGCGAACTGCTCGCGCGCCAGGGCGGTGCGCAGGTCGTTTTCCAGCTCGGCGCGCGCCGTGACCACGGCCTGCATGCCCGGGTCGAAGAAGCGCAGCGTGTTGCGGCCCGCGGTCTTGGCCTGGTACATGGCCAGGTCGGCCTGCTTGAGCAGCTCGCCCACGGTGGTGGCGCGCGCATCGCTGAACGGCGCCACGCCGATGCTGGGCGTGCTGCGGTAGTGGTAGCCCTGCAGCACGTAGGGCGTGGCCAGCACCGCCAGGATCTTCTCGCCCACGGTGCGGGCGCTCATGGCCAGCTCTTCGGGGCGCGCGCTCAGGGCTTCGATCATCACCACGAACTCGTCGCCGCCCAGGCGGGCCACGGTGTCCACCGAGCGCACGCAGGTGTTCAGGCGCGCGGCCACCTGCTGCAGCAGCACGTCGCCCTGGTCGTGGCCCAGGGTGTCGTTGAGGGTCTTGAAGTTGTCCAGGTCGATGAACAGCAGCGCGCCGCCCTGGCGGCGCCGCTGCGCCGTGGCCAGCGCCTGGCGCATGCGGTCCATGAGCAGCATGCGGTTGGGCAGGCCGGTGAGCGAGTCGTAGAACGCGAGCCGCTGGATCTCGCGCTCGGTGGCCTTGCGCTGCCCGATGTCGGTGTTGATCGCGAGGATGGCGTCCGGCTGGCCCTGCTCGCCCTTCACGAGCGTCCAGCGGCCCTCCACGTCCAGGCGGCGCCCGTCGCGGTGGAACTGCACGATCTCGCCGGTCCACTCGCCCTGCTTGCGCGTCGTGCCGGTCGCGCGCAGGAATTCCTGCGTGTCCTGGTAGAGCAGCGTGGCGATGGACTGGCCGGTCGCCTCCTCGCGCTTCCACCCGTAGAGCCGCTCGGCGCCTTCGTTCCAGAAGGTGATGCGGTGGTCGAGGTCGCGCACGATGATCGCGTCGCGCGCCTTGTCCAGCAGCGAGGCCTGGCGCCGGATGTGCGCGTCCGAGGCCTGGCGCGCCATCTCGGCGGCGGCCCGCGCCGCGAAGATGCGCAGCGTGGAAACCACCATGCCCGGCTGCTGCAGGGGCTCGCGGAAGACGACGAAGATCAGCCCGATGGCCCGGCCTTCGGTGTCGCGCAGCTGCAGGCCCACGTAGGCCTGCGCGCCCAGCCGCGCCACGGGCGAGCTGGGGTACAGCTCGGCGATGCCGTGCGGTATGACGCATTCGGTCTCGTTCACGAGGCGCAGGCTCGGTGTGCCTTCGAGCCCGTATTCGGCGTTGGGCTGGACCACGCCCTCCTCCACGCGCGAGAGCGTCACCGCGCGCGGCAATTGCCCCGCCGGCTGCGGCAGCAGCCGCGTGACGCAGCCGGCCTGTGCGCCCAGCGCGTCGCACATGTGGCTGGCGAGCTGCTTGAAGAACTGGGTGCCGGTGCTGGCCGACACGGCGGCCGCGGCCTTGAGCACCACGGCCTGCAGGCGCTGCTGGTCCTGGCGCGTGCGCAAGCTGCCCAGCCCGAAGGCGATGTCGTTGGCGAGCTGCTGGAGCAGCTCGGCCTCTTCGGCGCCGGTCTCCAGCACCGTCTCTGGGTAGAGGGTGAGCAGGCCGAACACCTGCTCGGCATCGCGCAGCGGCAGGCTGATGACGGCCGGCAGGCCCAGCTGCGCGAGCGGCCGCGCCCACACGTCGGCCAGGGGCGCGCGCTGCACGTCGTGCACGATCACGGGCCGGCCGCTGCGCAGCGCCTCGCCCGAGGGGCCGGGGCTGTGCGGCGTCCAGGGCGCGCCCGGGGCGCCGATGGGGCGCAATGTTTCCACGCCCACGGTGGTGAGGCCCGACCAGGCCACGGGCTCGATGCTCTGGCGCTCGGCGCCCGCGGCGTTCCAGCGGCGCACCATGCCCACCCAGGCGCTGCGGAACCCGCCCACCTCGCGGGCGATGCGGCACACCTCCGAGAGCAGCGCCGCCTCGCCGGTGGCGCGCACCAGGGCCTCGTTGCAGGCGCTCAGCAGCCGCTGCACGGTGCCCACGCGCGCCAGTTCGCGCTCCACGCGCATGCGCTGCGTCACGTCGGTGGCCAGCACCTGGCGAGCCGACAGGCCATTGAAGGTGATGTCGCCCGCGTACACCTCCATGTCGATGAAGGTGCCGTCCTTCTTGACGTGGCGGCGGTGGACCGCGTCGCGCCGCACGCCGGGCGCCAGCGCGCGCGCCTCGAGCTCGTTGGCGGCCCGGTCCTCCTCGGGCCAGAACTGCACGGTGGTCATGCGCAGCAGCTCGGCCTCGCTGTAGCCGTAATGGCGCACCATCGCCCGGTTCACGGCCAGGATGCGCAGGCTGCCGCGCTCGTAGACCCACATGGGCTGGGGATGGGCATCGAAGAGCGCGCGGTACTGCTGCTCGGAAGCGCTCAGCTGCGCGGCATAGCTGCGCAGCTGCAGCATCGCGCCCAGCGATTCGGCCAGGATCTGCACATAGGCCACGTGGCGCTGCGAGAAGGTGAACAGCGGATCGGCGTTCACCTTGAGCATGCCCAGCACGGTCTCGCCCGCGCGCAGCGGTGCGGCGACGAAGGACAGCGCACCGTGCCGGCCGCCGTCGGTGGCCATCGAGGCATGGGCCAGCGAATGCTTGCCGTCCCCGTGGAGGACGGTCTCGCCCGATTCGAGCTGGTGCCACAGCGGGTAGCCCAGCACGGGGCGGATCTCGTGCAGCGGGGCCGCGTGGCGGCCGATGCTCGCGCGCACGCGAAGCCGGTCGCCCTCGCGCAGCACCACCATCGCGCCGTGGGCATCGGCCAGGTCCATGGCCGTGCGCGCCACCAGCTGCAGCACCTCGTCCAGAGGCAGGTCGGGCGCGCTCATGCGCTGCTGCACGCGCACCAGCTCGGCATGGGCGCTCGCGTCGCGCTGCGCCTGCAGCGCGCTCTGCTTCTGGGCGCTGATGTCGGTCATGCCGCCCACCATGCGCATGGCCAGGCCCTCGTCGTCGCGGATCACGAATCCGCGGTCGCGCACCCAGGCATAGCTGCCGTCCTGGCGGCGGAAGCGGTATTCGTCGGTCCAGTGGCGCGCCGTGCCCTCGATGGCCGCATGGATGCCCTCCAGCACCATGTCGCTGTCGTCGGGGTGCAGGCGCTGGGTCCAGGAGGTGCTGTCGTGCGGCAGCGTCTGCAGCGGCACGCCGAAGAGCGTCTCCATGCCCTCGTTCCACCACATCGAATCGTCGGTGAGGTTCCAGTCCCAGATCGCATCGGCCGTGGCGCGCGCCACGAGGTGGAAGCGCTCCTCGGACAGCGCGCGGTCCTGCGCGCGGCGGGCCATGCTGCGGCGCTGGCGGCGCACTTCCAGCAGCGCCATCGCCTGGCTGGCGATGGCCTGCAGGGCTTCGAGCTGTGCCCCCTGCAGGGCACGCGGGGAGGTGTCCATCACCACCACGGCGCCCAGCACCAGCCCTTCGGCGGTGGCGAGCGGCATGCAGGCGGCCATGCGCACGCGGGGCGGCCCCTGCACCAGCGGATGGTCGCGCAGCACGGGGTGGGTGCTCGCGTCCTGCACCTGCGCCAGCCGGCCGTCCTGCGCCAGCGCGCACAGCGCATGCGCGCCGGCGAGGTGCTGCAGCGACGCGACCGGCATGCCGACGCTGGCCTTGAACCACTCGCGGTCGGCGTCCACGAAGCCGATGGCCGCCAGCGGCGCGCCGCACAGATGCGCGGCCAGCCGGGCGAGCTGGTCGAAAGACTCTTCGGTGGCGGTGTCGAGGACGGCGCACGCATGCAGCGCGTCCAGGCGCCGGCAGACCGTGTCCGAACGGGAGCCCATGGTCAGTGCACCGGCCCGCCGCACGGGGTCCGGCGCCCCGGGCGGGGCGGTGTCGGAAGCAGTGGCGGCGGCACCTGCATGGTTGGGCGAGGACGGGGTGGGGTGGCGTGGACGCGCCACCCGTGCCGGGGCAGCACGGAAAGGCGCGGATGTTTCCGAATGCTACACCGGCCCACCCGCTGACCGGTTCCACGAAAACGTGGAATCCGCCCAGAAAACAACAGCCGGGCGACCGGGGCGCGCTTCAGCGGCGCGTGCGCCGCGTCCGCACCGCGTCGGCCAGGCCGTCGAGCACCGGCACCGTCTGCGCGAGGCTGATGCACGCGTCGGTCACCGACACGCCGGCCTGCAGGGGCTGGCCGGGCACGATGTCCTGGCGGCCTTCCTGCAGGTGGCTCTCGATCATGATCCCGGTGATGCGCGCGTCGCCGCCCGCGATCTGCGCTGCCACGTCGGCGGCCACGTCGATCTGGCGGCGGTGCTGCTTGCTGCTGTTGGCGTGCGACACGTCCACCATCACCTGCCCGCGCAGCCCGGAGGCCTGCAGCATCGCGCAGGCCGCTTCCACATCGGCGGCGGCGTAGTTGGGCTGCTTGCCGCCGCGCAGGATCACATGGCAGTCCTGGTTGCCGCGCGTCTCGAAGATCGCGGCCTGGCCCATCTTGGTCATTCCCATGAACGCGTGCGGGGCCTGGGCCGCGAGGATCGCGTCGGAGGCCACCTTCACGCCGCCGTCGGTGCCGTTCTTGAAACCCACGGGGCACGAGAGGCCGCTCGCGAGCTGGCGGTGGCTCTGGCTCTCGGTGGTGCGCGCGCCGATCGCGCCCCAGCTCACGAGGTCGCTGATGAACTGTGGCGAGAGCAGGTCCAGGAACTCGGTGCCCACGGGCAGCCCGAGCGCGAGCACGTCCAGCAGCAGCGCCCGCGCCATCTCCAGCCCCTCGTTGATCGCGAAGCTGCCGTCCAGGTGCGGGTCGTTGATGTAGCCCTTCCAGCCCACGGTGGTGCGGGGCTTCTCGAAATACACACGCATCACCACCAGCAGTTCGCCGGCCAGCCGGTCGGCATGCGCCTTGAGCTGGCGCGCGTAGTCCATGGCCTGGCCGTGGTCGTGGATGGAGCATGGCCCCACCACCACGATGAGCCGGTCGTCCTGCCCGTGCAGCACGCGCGAGAGCGCCGCGCGGCTCGACTCGACCAGCGCCTGGGCCGCGTCCGGCGCGGGCAGCCATTCCTGCAGTAGCGCGGGCGTGATCAGCGGGCGCACCGCCTTGATGCGCGTGTCGTCGATGCGGGTCGTGTCGAGGGTGGTCGGCCGCTGCGCGGCGCGGTGGGCATGGGGCACCGGGGCGCCGGAGGAATTCGTCGTGGTCATGGGCGCCGATTGTCGCGCCCCCGGCCGGCAGTCCCCTGCGCGGGCCCGAACCCGCCAGCCCCAGGCCAGCGGACGCCGCAGGGGGCGCCGAACCCTCAGGGTCTGCGGAATGCCGTGGGCTGCCGCGACCAGTAGCCCGAATTGAACCGGTCCAGGCGCACCGTGCCGCCCGTGGACGGCGCGTGCACGAAGCGGCCGCCTTCCACGACGATGCCTGCGTGCGTCGGGCGGCCGGACCCGAAGACCACCAGGTCGCCGGTGCGCGCCTCGTCGGCCGCCACGGGCGCACCGAAGTCGCTCAGTTGCGCCACGGTGCGCGGCGGCGCGACGCCGGCCAGGCTGCGGTACACGTAGCCGATCAGGCCGCTGCAGTCGAAGCCGCCCTCGGGCGTGTTGCCGCCGTAGCGGTACGGCGTGCCGACCAGGCCCATCGCATGGATGGCGATGTCGCTCGATTGCTCGGGGGTCAGGCGGGAATACGCGGGGTACGCGGCGCCGCCGCCGCGGGGCGTGCGCGGCGGCGCCGAGCCGCACGCGGACAGCACCAGCGCCGCGGCGATGAGCGCGGCCCTGCGGGCTGGGTCCCGGGGGGCGGGGAGGGGCTCGATCTGCATGGCGCCGCAGGTTAACCCAAGCATGGAGCCCGCCGCCGCCCCGGGGCTTTGTGCGGCGGGCACTGCCGTCTTCAGGCCTCGGCGGGCGCAGCCTCCGCCGTGCCGGCCTTCGCGCCGCGGCGCGCGATCAGCCGGTTGGCCACCGCCACCACGGCCTGCACCGATGCGCTCACGATGCTGTGGTCCAGGCCCACGCCGAAGGTGGCGCCCGGCACGCCTTCCAGTGCGGCTTCCACGATGGCGAGCGCCTGCGCACCGGCGCCGGCGCCGGTGGCGCGTTCCTCGTAGTGGTCCACGCGCATCGGCAGGCCGAGCGCATCGACCGTGGCATCGATCGGGCCGTTGCCGCGGCCCTGCAGGGTCTGGCGCACGCCGTCGATGGTCACGTCGAGCGCGATGCCCTGCCCGTCTTCCTCCAGGCGCTGGCCGTGCAGCGTGAGCGCGCCAGCCGTGCCCTGGGCGGGCGCGGCGATGTAGGTGCGGGAGAAGAGGTCCCACAGCGCATCGCCATCCATCTCGCCCTCGCTCGCGTCGGTGGCGCGCTGCACCACGGCGCTGAACTCCACCTGCAGGCGGCGCGGCATCACCACGCCGCGTTCGCGCTCCAGCAGGAAGGCGATGCCGCCCTTGCCCGACTGGCTGTTCACGCGGATCACGCTGTCGTAGCTGCGGCCCACGTCGGCCGGGTCGATGGGCAGGTACGGCACTTCCCAGAGTCCTTGCGGATCCTGCGCCGCGAAGCCCTTCTTGATCGCGTCCTGGTGGGATCCGGAGAACGCGGTGAACACGAGGTCGCCCGCATAGGGGTGGCGCGGGTGCACGGGCAGCGAGGTGCATTCCTCGGCCACGCGTGCCACGTGCGTGATGTCGGAGAAATCGAGGTTCGGGTGCACGCCCTGCGTGTACATGTTGAGCGCGAGCGTCACGATGTCCACGTTGCCGCAGCGCTCGCCGTTGCCGAAGAGGCAGCCTTCCACGCGGTCGGCGCCGGCCATCATCGCCAGCTCGGCGGCGGCCACGCCGGTGCCGCGGTCGTTGTGCGGGTGCACCGAGAGCACGATGTGCTCGCGCGGCGCGAGGCGGCGGTGCATCCACTCGATCTGGTCGGCGAACACGTTCGGCGTGGCGTTCTCCACCGTGGTCGGCAGGTTGATGATGATCGGGCGGCCGGGGCCCGCGTTCCAGGCCGCGATGGCCGTCTGGCAGGCGCGCAGCGACACGTCCAGCTCGGTGGCGCTGAAGGTCTCGGGCGAATACTGCAGGGTCCACGCCGTGCCGGGCTGCGCGTCGGTGAGCCGCTTGAGGAAGGACACGTGGTGGTCGATGAACGCCATCACCTGCGATACGTTCATCCCGAACACGATGCGCCGCCAGGCGGGGGCGGTGGCGTTGTAGAGGTGCACGATGGCGCGCGGCGCGCCCTGCACGGCCTGCACCGTGCGCTCGATCAGGTCTTCGCGCGACTGCGTCATCACCATGAGCGTCACGTAGTCGGGGATGCGGTCCTCTTCGATGAGGCGGCGCACGAAATCGAAATCGGTCTGCGACGCGGCAGGAAAGCCCACCTCGATCTCCTTGAAGCCGATGCGCACGAGTTCCTCGAAGAGGCGCATCTTGCGGTCGCCGTTCATCGGCTCGAACAGGGCCTGGTTGCCGTCGCGCAGATCGGTGGAGAGCCAGATCGGCGCCTGCGTGATGGAACGGGAGGGCCAGGTGCGGTCGGGCAAGGCGACGGGGGCGATGGGCTGGTACTTGGTGGCGGGCTTGGCGGTCATCATGATGGGAGGCTCCACGAAACGGTGCCTGCCGGGCGGGCCACCGCCCCAGGGCGGTGGTGGGACGGCAACGGTGCCGCCACGGCAGGATCAACAGGAAGAAGAAGAAAAACCGGTGCGACGTTCCCTGCAGCCCTCCACTCGCGTGGAGGCTGGTTCGTGGGCCGGGGTCAGGGGGACGTCGGTGTTGCGCGGGCTGGCGACGGGTGTCGGTTCAGCGGGCAACGGGGGAAGCAAACGCAGGCAGACCCCGGCCAGGCACTAGGCCTAGAGCTAGGGTCGATAGAAGGTGGCTGCGTTGCATGGGGTGTCGGAAAACGAGGGGCCATGCTAGCACAGGCCCTGTCGCGCGGTAAACACCGGCGTCAGGCCGCGCTTGCGCCGGTGGCCGTGTCGTCGCCGGAAACATGCAGCTGCTCGCGCAGTGCGGCCGCCAGGGCCGAGGACCGGCCTGCGGGCTCGAACAGCCACATCTCGTAGAGCGGCAGCGATTCGCGCAACCGCAGGGGCACGAGCTGCCGGTCCTGGCCTCCGAGCAATGCGGGGTGGGGCACCACGGCCAGCAGATCGGTGTGCGCGACCATCTGCAGCATGCTGGCGAAATCCGGGCACCGGGCGGCCACCCGGGGCGGCTGCAGGCGGCGGACCCGGTGCGCCTCCGACAGCACGTCCACCGGCCCGCGGGTGCTGGGCTCCACGCGGGCCCAGGCCGCGCCCTCCAGTTCCGCCAGCGAGCGTGCCCGGGCGAGCGGATGGTCCCGCCGGGCATAGATCCGGGGGGCCAGCGCGTAGAGCCGATGCCGCAGCGTGCCTGGAGGGTCGAAACCCCGGGGCAGCGGCGCGATCACCGCATCGAGCCGCCGCTCCAGCAGGGCGGCCAAGAGGCTCCCCTCGTCGGCGGACACCATCTCCAGCGAGCGCCGCGGGCGCCCTTCGCACCAGTGCGCGTAGAGCGCCGGCCCGCACACCAGGGCAGCGGACGGCGTCACGCCGCAGCGCAGCACGCGGGCGGCGGCCGGGCCGGCCTTCGGAGCGGCCCCGGCTGCCAGGGCATCGATGCGCTCGCTCACGGAACGCGAGGTGGCTGCCACCTGCCGCGCGAGGTCGGTCGGTACCCGCCGCCGGCCCTGCCGCTCCAGCAGCGGCGCGCCGAAGCGGCCCTGCAGCGCATGCATGCCGTGGCTGATCGCGGGCTGCGAGACACCGCACGCCCGGGCTGCTGCGGCAAAGGAGCCGTGCTCGATCACGGCCCGCAGGTATTCGAGATGGCGCAGATACATAAGCAATGTTTATATATCGGGCCCGCCCCCCGCTTGCCGTGACTGCACTGCTCGGGAATGCTGTGCGGCAACACAGAACAGAAAGGGCCACCAAATGCCGCAGCCGCAGCCGCAGCCACAGCCGCTCGCTACCGTCCGCACCTACCTCTCCCACCTGCATGCGGGCGATACCGCCGGGCTGGTGGCCTGCTTCGAGGACGACGGAACCGTGCATTCCCCCTTCCTGGGCACCCTGCCGGCGCAGGTTTTCTTTCCGCGGCTCGCGCAATCGTCTTCTGCGAGCGTGATCACGCCCATCGACCTGTTCGCATCGGCGGAGCCGGCCGCCGAGCGGGTCCGCGTGGCGGCCTATTTCCGCTACGACTGGACGCTGGACGACGGCCGGGAACTGACATTCACCTGCGTCGACGTGTTCACTTTTGCCGGCGGCAGCGACCGCATCCAGCACATGCACATCGTCTACGACACCCATCCGCTGCGCACGCAGGTGGGCGACAAATACGCGCCCGATCCGGTCCAGGCCGGCACCTGAACATTCCCGCGGCATCGACCGAACGACGCTGCGAATACACCCTGGCTGCGGCAGATTCCATACAAAAGGAACTTTGTACTAGAACAGTACAATTTCGTATGAAATCATGGTCGATCGAAGGGGCGTCGGCGGCGCAGATTGCCGCCAGCATCGAGGAAAGCCTCCGTTCCGGCGCGATGGTGCCGGGCGATGCGCTGCCGGCGGTCCGTACGCTGGCGGACCGCCTGGGCGTGAATCCCAACACGGTGGCTGCGGCCTACGCCCGCCTGCGCGATGCCGGGCGGCTGCAGACGGATGGCCGGCGCGGCACCCGCGTCGCGGAGCCGCTGCCGGGCGGCGAAGGGATGCCGATACCGGCCCTGCCCGCCGGCCTGCGCGATCTGGCGGGCGGCGATGTGGACACCGCGCTGCTGCCGCGCCTGCGCGCCGATGCGTGGCCGGGTCTGCTCTCCGGCGAGGGCTATGGCGGGCCGGCCGAGGCGCCGGCCTGGCGCGAGGTTGCGCACGACTGGCTGGCCCGCCAGGGGTTGCCCGCCGAGGCGACGGGCGTGTACTCGGGCACGCTGGACGTGGTGGAGCGCGCGCTGCGCCTGCATGCGCGCGCGGGCGACCGCGTGGCGCTCGAGGATCCGTGCTGGCCCCCGATGGCCGCGCTGGTGCAGTCGCTGCGGCTCAAGCCCGTGCCGCTGCCGATGGATGCACAGGGCGTCCTGGTGCCGCCGGCCGAGGTGCTGGACGGCTGCGCCGCGATCGTGCTCACGCCGCGGGCCCACAACCCCACCGGCTGCGCGCTGTCCGAGCCGCGCTGGCGTGCGCTGCGCCGGTTGTTGCTGGCCCGCCCGCATTTGCTGTGCATCCTGGACGACCACTGGGGGCCGCTCAGCCAGGAGCCGCTGGTGCCGGCTGGCGCGCTGCCTCCGCTCTGGCTCTATGTGCTTTCGGCGGGCAAGTTCCTCGGGCCCGACCTGCGGGTGGCGCTGGCGGCCGGGCCGCCCGCGCTCATGCAGGCACTGCGCGCGCAGCAGGCCGCGGGGCCGCGCTGGGTCAGCCGGCTGCTGCAGACGCTGGCGGCGGGGCTGTGGCGGAATGCGGAGGCCGCGGGCCAATTGGCGCGGGCGGGCCAGGCCTATGCGCGCCGGCGGCATGCGCTGGAGTTCGCGCTGCGCTCGCAACCCCAGGCGCAGGTGCCGTTGCCGGCGGTGGGCGGCGAGGGGCTGCACGTCTGGGTGCCGGTGGAGAGCGAAACGTCCGTCCTGGCCGCGCTGGCGGCCCGGGGCTGGGCGGCGCAGGCGGGTGCGCCCTTTCGCATCGCCAGCGCCCCGGCCGTGCGCCTCAGCCTGGGGGGCCTGCAGGGCGACGAGGTCGGGCCGCTGGCCCGCGATCTGGCGGCGGCGCTCGCCCCGCTGCCCGGGCGCGCGGTGTTCTGACGCGGCGGCGGCGGACGCAGGGCCGGGGGCGTTGTCCGAAAGGCGCCACACGCTCCACAGTGTCGTAACAAAACACTACGATGCGGGTTTTGCCGGGGTCTGGCCTTCCAGCTTCCGTGGAAGGCCCCCTCCCCGCGCCCCGGCCCGATCCGCCATTCAAGGAGCGCTTCCATGCATCGCCGAGTCTTCACACAGGGGCTGGCTGCCTCGCTCACCCTGCCGTGGGCGCTGCGCGCCGCGCAGGCCGCCGGTCCGGTCACCGTGGGCATGGTGGTGCCGCTCACGGGTGGCACCGCCGCCGAAGTGGGCAAGCAGGTGGCCCTGGGGGTCGAGACGTATTTCGCGGAGGTCCACCGCGGCGATGTGCGGCTGATGCTGGAAGACGATGAGTTCAAGCCCGAAAAGACCGTGGCCGGCGCGCGCAAGCTGCTGGCGGCCAAGCCCGCGGCGCTGATCTCCTTTGCCACCAGCAACACGCAGGCGCTCATCGAGGCCAGGATCCCGCAGGAATCGGGCGTGCCGCTGTTCCCCACCCGGTCCGGATCGCAGGTGATCCGCGAGCCCGTGAACCCTTTCGTGTTCCACGTGCGTGCGGGGTATTCCACCGAGATCGTCAAGATCGTCGCGCAGATGGCGGGCGCCATCGGCATCACCAAATTCGCGGCGCTCTACCAGGACGATGCCTATGGCAAGACGGGCCTGGCCGCGCTGCAGGCGGCGCTGGAGCAGCGCAAGCTCAAGCTCGTCGCCTCCGCGCCCTACGACCGCACCACTTCGGACATCCAGCCCGCGCTGGGCACGCTGCGCGGCGTGGATGCGCAGGTGATCGTGATGGTGGCCGGCCACAAGGCGGCCAGCGCCTTCGTGCAGGCCTACGGCAGCGCGGGCGGGCATGCCCAGCTGGTGGGGATCTCCGACCTGGACCCGGCCAAGCTGGTGCAGGAAGTGGGGGCCGAGCGCGCCCGGGGCGTGAGCCTCACGCAGGTGTTCCCGTCGCTGTCGAGCCAGTCCATTCCGGTGGTGCGCGAGTTCCACCAGCTCATGGTCGCGGCGAAGAAGCCCGAGAGCGTCTCCTCGCTCGCGACCTTCGAGGGTTTCCTGGTCGCCAAGGCCATCGGCCAGGGCCTCAAGGCCGCCGGGGGCGGCAGCGCGGCGGTGGACGGCCGCGCGCTGGCCGACGTGCTCAACCGCACGCCGCGCTGGGACCTGGGCGGCTTCGACCTCTCGTTCCAGAACGGCCGCCGCGAGGGGAGCCTGTTCACCGAGATCGCGATCATCGACAGCAGCGGGCGCGCCCGCTACTGACGGCGCGGAGGCGGTGGGGCGCGCGGCGAACGGCAGCGTTGCGTCTGCCGACCCTGCCCTCTCTCCACCGCGCCGTTCGGAGGGCTCCGGGCTCGAGGCTCGATATGCCTGGCGTGCCGGGTTCAGGCCGGGCGGGCCAGTGCAGCGCTGCCGGGCATTGCGGGCGGCGCTGCGCCGCACGCGGCAGGTGGGCCCGCATCCGGCGCCATCCCCGGCAAGGGCAGGCTGCGCGCCGCGTGCTGGGCCAGCAGTTTGTCCATTCCCTTGCGGGCGCAGCGCTGCAGCGCGCTGAGCAGCGCATGGCCGGGGTCTTCGATGCGGAAGCGGGTGCGCAGGTCCTGCTGGATGCGGCCCAGCAGCGCTGCGGCCATCTCGGCGTCGGCGAGTGCCCGGTGGGCGCGCTCCGCGCGCGGCAGCCCCAGGTGCGCCACGATGCGCCCGAGCTGGTGGCTGGCCGCTTCCGGGTAGAGGCGCCGCGACAGCAGCACGGTGCACGCGAAGGCGTGCGGTGCGGGCAGGCCGGCCAGTGCGAGTTCGGCCGCCCAGAAGCGGCTGTCGAACGAGGCGTTGTGCGCCACCATGGGCGCGCCGCCCACGAAGCGCTCTGCTTCGCGCATCACCGCATCGGCGGGCGGGGCCGTCTCCAGCATGGCCGGTGTGATGCCGGTGAGCTGGGTGATGAAGGGCGGGATCCAGGCGCCGGTTTTCATGAGGCTCTGGAACCGGTCCACCGCGCGGCCGTCGCGGTCCACGAGCACGATCGCCACCTCGGTGGCCCGTGCGCCCTGGCCCGGCGACATGCCGGTGGTTTCGAAGTCGATGACGGCGATGCGCGCGGGGGTGGACATGCCGCCATTGTCGCCCCCGGCTCCGTGCGGAGCCCGGCGTCCGCCCCGTGCCGCCGGCAGCAGCGCGGGAATCCGCTTCTTCTGCTATTGAATAAATAGCAAACTATTCAATAGAATCGGCGGCATGGAGCAATTTTTGCTCCAAGGTGACCGGGTGGAGCCCAGCAGCGGCAGCGGCGGCGCCGCTGCCCTGGATCACCCGCCGCGCTGCCCGCCCTGGCTGCTGCCGGCCTGGCCCTGGCGCGATTGCACCTGGTTGCCGCTGCCGATGTGGGCGTCGCGGTCGTGGCGGCTCTGCGGCGTGCGCTGGCCTTCGTTCTTCTGGGTGGGCTCCTGGTGGCCCTGGCTGTTGTGGTCGTTCTCGACCTTGCCCGTGCCGGGCTGTTGCTTGTCGGACATGGCGTGTCTCCTGCTGAGGGTGGGAAAGGACCAGGCCGGGCGCGCCGGCCTGCCGGAAGCGGCGGATTGCGCGGTCAGGAGAGCGAGAGTTCCTTGTGCTCGCCCATGCCCTGGGGCGGCGTGCCCGTGACCGCCGCCTTGGCGATCTTGAAGAGCTGGGTCATCTTGCTTTCCTTCACGTCCCAGTACTCGGCGTGCTGGATGCGGATCGAGAGCAGCGCCAGGTTGGGGTCGTCGATGCCCTGCGGGAACCAGGCCTTGGCCGCGGGCGACCAGAGCGCTTCCTTGCGGGCCTTGTCCTCGATGAAGCCGGCCGTGCCGGAGAGCGAGACGTAGCTGTCCTTCTCGGGGTTGGCGTAGGTCACGTTGACCTGTGCGTCGGCCTTGAGCCGCTGCGCCAGTTCGCCGTCGTGCGGGATGAAGAAGTACAGCTCGGAGTGCTCGTCGAGGTCCTTGTTCTGCGTGGTCAGCGGGTGCGCATGCAACTGGCCGGTGGCCGAGCGGTGCGTGAGCATGCCGAAGCGGATGTCCTTGATGAGTTTCCAGAGCGTGGTGTGGGGGGAATCCTGGGTCATGGGGGGAGCCTCCGGTAAGGGGTGTGCGGGGCCGGAGCGCTGCGGCGCCGGATCGGAAAGCCCACTGTAGGCCGCACCCCGCGCCGCGCGGGTCGGCCCGCCCCGCGCGGCCCTGTCGGGTCCGTCCGACACGGCCGCAGCGCTGCACCGCGGCGCTGCGGCCGGCCGTGGTCTGCTAACCCGGCGCGCGCCGCTGCAGCGTGAACGGCGGCAGGCCCTTGAGCAGCCGCTGGCCGTAGGAGGTGCGCACGAGGCGCTTGTCGTAGCAGTAGACGTGGGCGCGGTCCTCCTCGGTGCGGATCGCGCGGCCCACCCATTGCGCTAGGCGGATGGCCGTGGCCGGCACCACCAGCTCGCTGAACGGATCGCGCCCCGCGCTGCGCAGCCACTCGGCACGCGCCTCGCCCACGGGGTCGTCCGGCGGCGCGAACGGCAGCTTGGTGATGAAGAGCGATTCGCAGAGCGCGCCGGGCAGGTCCAGCCCCTCGCCGAACGACTGCATGCCGAAGATGATCGAGGGCTCGCCACCGGCCACGCGCTCGCGGTGCCGCGCGAGCAACTGCGTGCGCGGCATCTGCGTCTGCACCAGCACGGCGCTGCGCATGGCGGTGGGCAGCGCGTCCACGGCCTGGCGCATCTGGTCGCGCGAGGTGAAGAGCACCAGCGCGCCGGCCTCCACCATGGCGAGGTCGCTCAGCAGCGCGTCCACCATCTCGGCCGTGAAATCGGCCGCCTGGCGCGGATCGGCATGCGTCTCGGAGGCGATGAAGGTGCCCTGCAGCGCGTAGTCGAAGGGGCTGGGCACCTCCAGCGTGGTCACGGCCGCGTCGCCGTGCAGGCCCGCCTCGCGCAGGAAGAAGTCGAACTGTCCGCAGCTCGTGAGCGTGGCGGAGGTGAGCACCGCGCCGCGCACGGCCGACCAGAGGTGGTTGCGCAGCGTGTTGCCGGGCAGCACCGGGCTGGCATGGGCCTTGACCACGATGAAGTCGCCATCCACGGCCAGCGTGAACCACTTGGCGGCGGGCACGGCGCCCTCGGGCGTGTCCTGCAGCAGGAGCTGCGCGGTGTCGTGCACGCCTTCGAGCCGCGGCGCGAGCGCGCCGATCTGCGCGTAGAGCGTGGACAGGCGCCGCGCCTCGTCGGGCTTTTCGCGGATCTCCGCGCGCAGCGCCTTGGCGATGGCGCGCAGCGCGTCGAGGAAGCCCGCCGCATGGTGCGCCACCTGGCCGAAGGGCTCCACCAGCGCGTCCGGCAGCGCGCCGCCGGCCACGCGGGCGCGCGTGGGCATGCCGGCCGCGGGCGTGCGGGCCGCGCCGGCGCCGGCCGCCGCGCCGCTGCGCGCGCCGCCCCAGGCGGGCCGGGGCGAGCGCAGCTCGTCGCCGTACACGTCCATCACGGTGCGCGCGGCATCCTGCAGCGCGGCGCGCAGGCGGGCGGAATGGTTGGGCACATCGGCCACCTCCTCTACTTCCACCAGCGTGCCGATGCGCAGCGCCCGGCTCGCGAGCTTGTCGATCCAGGTGAGGCGGCTCAGGTCGGCCTCGCAGGCGAACTGGTCGAGCGCCGTAGCGGGCAGGTGGTGGGCCTCGTCGATCACGAGCAGGCAGTTGTCCAGCTCGGGCAGCAGGCGCGCGCCGAGCGAGGACAGCAGCAGGTCATGGTTGGCCACGATCACCTGCGCGGCCACCAGCGCCTTGCGCCGGTCGTAGTAGGTGCACTGGCTGAAGGCCGGGCAGTGCTTGCCGGTGCACGAGCTGGCCTCGGCCGCCACGGGGCTCCAGACCTCGGGCTCGGGCGGCGATTCGAGCGTGTCGCGGTCGCCGTCCCAGGCGCCGCGCGCGAGCACGTCGGCCATGGTGGCGTAGAACTTCATGCGCGCCTCGGTCTCGTGGCGCGGCCGGGCCGCGCGGGCGGCGGCTTCCTCTTCGGCGAACAGGTCGTCCTCGGGGCCGCCGTCGCCGGCCTCGCCCGTGCCGGCCAGGCGTTCGAGCTTGAGCTTGCACACGTAGCGCCCGCGCCCCTTGGCCAGCGCGAACTGGAAGGGCTGCGGCATGCGCGCGGCCAGCGCCGGAAGATCCTTCTGGACGAGCTGCTCCTGCAGCGCCACCGTGGCGGTGGAGATCAGCACGCGGGTGCCGCGCGAGAGCGCCATGGCGATCGCCGGCACGCTGTACGCGAGCGACTTGCCCACCCCCGTGCCGGCCTGCACCACGGCGATGGCGCGCTCGGGGGCGGGCGGCGCGCCGTCATCGCCGCCCGGCGCCTCCACCTTGCCGAGCTGCGCATGCGCGAAGGTGTGCGCCACCTGCTCGGCCATGCGCCGCTGCCCGCCGCGGCTGCGGAAACCATCGGTGGCCTGCACCACCGCATCGAAAGACTGCAGGGCCTGGGCGGCCCAATCCTGTTGAGACATACAGTGGTAGTGTGGCATGGCCGGCCCCTTCCGGGGCGGCGGCGGGCCGGTGCCGGGGGTCTTTGGGGGCGCTGCCGCCGGGCCGGCGGCGCACGGCGCGGTAGGCTCGGGGCCTCCACCAACGACTCCACGGAGCATTCCCCCATGGCTTCCCACACCGCCACCGTCGCCTGGCAGCGCGGCACCGACGACTTCCTGGACCGGCGCTACCGCCGCGCGCACGCCTGGCACTTCGATGGCGGCGCCACCGTGGCGGCGTCGTCGTCGCCGCACGTGGTGCCGCTGCCGTATTCCGACCCGGCCGGCGTGGACCCCGAAGAGGCCTTCGTGGCCGCGCTGTCGAGCTGCCACATGCTGTGGTTCCTCGACATCGCCTGCCGCGACGGCTGGCGCGTGGACGACTACCGCGACATGGCCGAAGGCACCATGGCGCCCGATGCGCAGGGCCGCCCCGTCGTGGACCGCGTGGTGCTGCGCCCGGTCACCCGTTTCGATCCGGCACACGCGCCGACCCTGGAGCAACTGCAGGACTTGCACCACCGTGCGCATGCGGCCTGCTTCCTCGCCAACTCGGTGAAGACGCGGATCGACTGCGAGCCCGTGCTGCTGCCCCATGGCTGACGCTATGTTTTTAATAGCAAACTATTGAATGGATACGGCGGCATGGAGCTGAAAACGCTCCGATCGCCCGGCGCCGGCCCGGCCAGGGCGCGGCGGCCTACAGACGTGCCCGGGGGCGCTGCCTAGCATGGAACGCACGGCCCTCCGCCCCGTGGCGGCCGGGCGCTTCGCTCCAAGGAATCCCCATGCCCACGTCCCCGCCCTCTTCCTCCTCTCCTGCCCGCCCCCCTGCCGACCCCACGGCCTCCGCACACGTGCCCGAGCGCGTCGAGCGCCGCGTGGACACCACGCAGAAGCACCCGGCGCCCAACGCGGAACAGAAAGACCTGAACAGCCCCGAGGCGCGCCTGCCCCATGAACGCGACCAGTCCGTGGACATGACCGATGGCGAGCCCCGCCCGGAGATCCAGCAGGCCCACGACGACCTGGAGCGCGGCCTGAAGGACACGGACCGCGGCACCCCGGCGCACGAGGCCTACCAGAAGCAGAAGTAGCCGCGGACATCCCCTGGAGCTGCCGTCGGCCCCGGGCCCCGTGCCAGGCCGAGCGCTCCCCCGCCGCGCCGCCGGTCAATCCAGCGTTTCCACGCGCAGATGGGCCGCGGGCCCTGCGGCCCCTGCGATGCGGGAGGCCGCCACGGCCCGCACGGCGCCGTCGCGCGCCGGCCGGGTAAGGGCCAGCAACTGCGGCGCGGCCGACGCCTCCCCGCCTGCCGCGCGGGAGGGCTGCCACACCTCCATCCGCTCCACCGCGATGCCACCCTGGCCGAGCGCTGCCGCCAGCGCAGGCAGCGCAGCGCTTCCTGCGCCTTCCCGCAGCGGGATGCGCAGGAAGTGCCGCGTGACCACCTCGTCCATCGGCACCACGGGCCGGTCCACCAGCGCGCTCATGGGGCAGCCCAGCGGCGGCACGGCGCAGCGCGCGGGCCCGCCCGCCTGCGCCACGGTCTGGCGGGCCACGTCCACGAGGTCGGCCACCACGGCCGAGGCCGTGGGTTCGGCGCCCGCGCCGGCGCCGCAGTGCATCGTCACGCCCTGCGCATCGCCGCGCACCAGCACCGCGTTCATCCCGCCGTCCACCTGGGCGAGCAGGTGCGTAGCGGGCACCAGCGCAGGGTGCACGCGCAACTGCACCGCCTCGCCCTGCCGCCGCGCGATGCCGAGCAGCTTGACGGCATGGCCCCAGGCGTGGGCGGCCGCCACGTCGAGCGCATCGAGGTGGCGGATGCCCTCCACGTGCGCCCGGTCGAATCCCACCGGCGTGCCGAAGGCGTTGGCCGCCAGCAGCGCGGTCTTGTGCGCGGCGTCGATGCCGTCCACGTCGAAGGCGGGGTCGGCCTCGGCGTAGCCCAGCGCCTGCGCTTCCGCCAGCGCTTCGCCGAAACCCAGTCCCGCATGGTGCATGCGGCCCAGGATGTAGTTGCTCGTGCCGTTCACGATGCCGGCCACCCATTCCACCCGGTTGGCGGTGGCGCCCTCCCGCAGCGCCTTGATGACGGGCACGCCGCCGGCCACCGCCGCCTCGTAGGCCAGCGGCACGCCGCGCGCCTCGGCCTGCGCGAAGAGCGCGTTGCCGTGCACGGCCAGCAGCGCCTTGTTGGCGGTCACCACGGCCTTGCCGTGGGCGATGGCCGCGGCCACCCAGTCGCGCGCGGCGCCGGTGCCGCCGGCCACCTCCACCAGCACGTCCACGCCGGGGTGCGTGGCGACGTGCATCGGGTCGCCGGTCAGCTCGGTGCGGACGGCCTCCGGGCCCAGCACGCGCGCGGCGCGCTGCAGGTCGCGTGCGGCCACGGCCACGATCTCGATGCCCCGGCCCGCGCGTGCCGCGATCGCGGCCTGGTTGCGCGCCAGCACGCGCCAGGTGCCGAGGCCCACGGTGCCGATGCCGATCATGCCCACGCGCAGCGGGCGGGGGGTGGCTCCGGCGGTCAGGGCCGCGGCGGAGGGAACGGGGCGCCATTGGGGATCGTTGAACATCGTGTCACTCTCTCTTTCCAAACGAACGAACAAGGGCCGGTCGGGCCCGGAAACAAAAAAACCCAGCGGTCGGGCTGGGTTCGTTCGGGGAGGGAATGACACCAGGCGACCGTTGGTACGGCCACCCAGCGCGCGCGCTAGGGAGCCGCGGTGGTAATGGTGGTCATCGTCATTCGTGCGCAGGGTGCCGGCACCGGCGCGCACGGCGCGCAGGCGGCGTGGCGAACCAGGTGGAGGGGCGTGCGTTCGAATGGCATGGGGCGCAGTGTAGCGGAAGGCGGCGGCCCGCCCGGACGCGGGAGGGCCGGCCGCCGCGGTGCCGTCAGCCGATGCGTTGCGCGTCGAGGGTGATCTCGGGCACGGAGGCGAGCGCCTTCGACAGCGGGCAGTTGGCCTTGGCGTCGGCCGCGATCTGCTGGAACTTCGCATCGTCGATGCCCGGCACCTTGGCCTTCAGCGTGAGCGCGATGCGGTCGATCTTGAAGCCTTCGCCTTCCTTGGCCAGCCGCACCTTGGCGGTGGTGTCGAGCGTCTCGGTGGAAATGCCGGCCTTCTCGCAGGCGAAGGCGAAAGCCATCGTGAAGCAGGCGGCATGCGCGGCGCCCACGATCTCCTCCGGATTGGTGCCCTTGCGGTCGTCGCCGAAGCGGCTGCCGAAGCCGTAGGGGTGGTCTTTCAGCGCGCCGGTCTCGGTGCTGATGCGGCCCTGGCCGGTCTTGCCGGCGCCTTCCCAGTGGACGGATGCGGTTTTCTCGGACATGCGATCTCCTTGTGTGCGGGTGGACAAACCGCCATCACAGCACGGCCGTGGCAGGGCGCGGCGTGGGCGCAGGGCGCGCCTGCGCTCCGGTGCACGTCCTACAGCAACGGCGCCCTGGCAGGCCCTCAGTCCATCTGCTCCGCGATCATCGTGGCACCTGCACCGCCGTCGAGCGTGACGCTGCCGAGCATGCCGTAGAGCTGCAGTTGCAGCGTGCTGCCGGCTATCAGCGTGACGATGGTCTCGCTGGTGTAGCGGTTGGTGGACATGCTGGGCACCTCGGAGAGGGCCGGGTAGGAGGCGCCGTTGATCAGCACCCGTGCGCTCGCCAGCGTCGAGGCCGTGGTACGGACCTGGTATTTCACGCGGTAGCGGCCGGTGGTCGGCACGGTGAACACGTCGTTCGAGCCGTTGCTGACGAAGCCGCCGCCCAGGTTCTGCGCCTGCGGCAGCGGGACGTTGGTGCCGCCCAGCAGCACGGCGATATTGGCGCCCGCCGTGTTGTGCGCCGCCATCGAGACCGCGCTGACCGCACCGCCCGCGCCCGCGGGGCCTGTCACACCGGTGGCACCGGTGGCGCCGGTGCTGCCCGCGGCGCCGGTCACGCCCGTGGCTCCCGTGGGTCCGATGGCTCCCGTCAGTCCCGTGGCACCGGGCGGTCCCTGCAGTCCCACGCTGCCCTGGGGGCCGGTCGCCCCCGTGGCTCCGGCCGGGCCCGTGGCTCCGGTGGCACCTGCCGGACCGGTCGCGCCCGTGGGTCCTGCTGCGCCGGTAGCGCCGTTCGCGCCGGTCGCCCCTGTCGGTCCCGCAAGCGCCGACGTGGCCGCGGGCGAGCAACTGCCGAGCTGGCCCGACGCCCCGTCGAAGCAGGCCAACTGGCCCTGCTGCGGCGCGGCAGGCAGTGCGGGCAGCAGCACCGTGCCGTTGCCCTGCACCCGCAGGCGCTCTTCCGCACCGCTGCCGCGCACCGTGAAGCCTCCGCCCGGCGGCAGCGTGATGCTGACGTCCGCGGCGTGCACGGCAGAGGCCGCGAGCACGGCAGTGGATGCGGCCAGGGTGGCCAAGCGGTGGCGGCGTTGCCGCGGGACGAGAGGAAGCAATGGCATGGATGCGGCCCGTTCGGATTTCGGAAAGTTCGAAATCTCTGCCAGGCCAAGCTCCACCGTGGGGCATTTCCACGCGGGCCCGGGCCTTGCGGCAGAGCAGGAGGGGCGGTCGGATGCGGAAAAACAGGTCTGTTTTTCCATTTTTTCTCGTGGCCGCATGGGTTTGCGGCATTTCCCACCCCTTTTCCGACAATCTAACGGGCCGGCTGCCCTCCGGCAATCGGGACATCGTGCGGGAGGGCGGTGCGGGCCCGTGCCGTGGACGGACGCAGCCCGCCGGTGAACGGTCTACCAGCCCTGGAAACGGGGCCAGGACAGCACGCTTCCTTCGGGCTGGATCGCCAGGTAATGCGGATGCTGCGCCCCGGTCGCGCAGGCATGGTTGGGCAGCACGCGCAGACGCGTGCCCACGGGAAAGCGCTGCGCGATGTCGGGACACGGCGCACCGTCCTCCCGCGACACGATGCCGTGCTCCTGGTTGGCGCCGCTCAGCAGAAAGCCCGGCAGCGGCTGGCCCGACACGTCGCACACCTGCCCGAAGCCGAAATCGCGCCGCTGCTTCTGCGTGCCACGGTCGCGGCTCATCGCCATCCAGCCCGCGTCCACGATCGCCCAGCCCTTTTCTTCCTGGTGGCCGATCACCGTGGTGAGCACGCTGAGCGCGATGTCGTCGGTGCCGCACACGCCCACGTTGTGCATCACCAGATCGAAGAACACGTACACGCCCGCGCGCACCTCGGTCACGCCGCCGAGCGCCTCGGCGGCGAGCGCCGTGGGCGTGGAGCCCACGCTCACCACCGCGCACGGCAGTCCCGCGGCGCGCAGCCGTTCGGCCGCGCGCACGGTGCCGGCGCGCTCCTGCTCGGCAATGCGGCGCAGCGCCTCGGGTGTGTCGTGCTCGTAGCTGGAGCCGGCGTGCGCCATCACGCCGCCCAGGTGCATGCCGCCTTCCACCAGCGCACGCCCCACGTCCAGCAGCGCCGCGCCCTCGGGCGGAATGCCGGAGCGGTGGCCGTCCACGTCGATCTCGATCCACACCTCGAACACTTCGCCCTGCGCGCGGCCGAACTCCGCGATGGCCTGCGCGCCGGCCACGCTGTCGGTGATGAGCTTGAGGTCGCAGCCCTGGCGGCGCAGCGCCAGCGCCTGCGGCAGCCGGGCCGGCGCCATGCCCACCGCGTAGAGGATGTCCCGCACGCCTTCGGCGAAGAAGCGCTCGGCTTCCTTCAGCGTGGACACCGTGATGCCCCGCGCGCCAGCGGCGATCTGCGCCTGCGCGACCGGCAGGCACTTGGTGGTCTTCACGTGCGGGCGAAAACGCACGCCCAGCGCATCCATGCGCGCCTGCATGCGGTCGATGTTGCGCTGCATGCGCACGGTATCGACCAGCGCGGCCGGGGTGTCGAGGTCGTGGAGAGAAGAAGCCATGGCGAAATCGTCCTTCAGGAGGAGTTGGGCCGGGCGGAGCGCCGCGGTACCGTGCCCACTGTAGGCACCTGCCGGGCCATTGCGTTTAACGGTGGCGAACTGGAGCATTTACCATGGATGAATGCCCGACCTCGACGACCTGCGCATGGTGCGCGCCCTCGGCCATGCCGGCTCCCTGGCCGGCGCGGCGCGCCTCCTGGATGTCACGCCGCCCGCGCTCACGGTGCGCCTGCGCAAGCTGGAGGAATCGCTCGGCGTGCGCCTGGCCGTGCGCACCGCGCGCGGCATCGCGTTCACCGACGAAGGCCGCCGCCTGCTCGACGAATCCGCCGAACTGCTCGAGCGCTTCGACGCGCTGCGCGAGCGCGTGGCCGGCGAATCGCAGGCGCTGGGCGGGCATCTGCGCGTGGTAGCGCCGTTCGGCTTCGGGCGGTGGCACGTGGCGCGCATCGTGCGCGACCTGCACCAGCAGCACCCGCAACTGGGCATCGCGCTCACCCTCTCCGACAACCCGCTGCGCGAAGCCGCCGCGCACGACGTGGTGGTGCACATCGGCACCGTCAAGGATTTGTCGTGGGTGGGCCACCTGCTGGCGCCCAACGACCGGCTGCTGTGCGCCAGCCCCGGCGTGGCGCGGCGGCTGGAGGACACGCTCACGCACCCCGCCCAGCTCGAACGCCAGGCGTGCCTGTGCCTGAAGGAGAACGACGACGGCCTCGTGCGCTGGCGCTTCCTGTCCGCGCCGGCCGCGGACGGCACGCCGCGCAGGTCCGCCACGGTGCGGGTGGACGGCGCGCTCACCACCAACGACGGTGAAACCATGACCCAGTGGGCGCTGTCGGGGCTGGGCATCATGGCGCGCTCCGAATGGGAGGTGGGCCCGCTCATCGCCAGCGGCCGGCTCGTGCGGCTGCTGCCGCTGTGGCAGATGGAGCCTGCGCCGGTCATGGCGCTCGTGCCCTCGCGCAAGGGCCTGCCCGCCCGCCAGCGCGTCTTCATCGAAGCCGCCAAGGCGGCGCTGCAGCCCGTGCCCTGGCGCGCACAGCGGCAGCGCGGCTGACCGCGCCGTCCGCCAGCGACCGCCTGCCGGTCACGATGGGCCGGCCCGCGATAGATTTGACAAAAAATCCATAAAAATACAAACTGTCCAACATGAAACGACGCACCCCGGAGCAGCGCCTGCTGCTCGAACAGCTCCAGCACATCGCCGCGGGCCTGGGCCAGACCTTCGGCCCGTTCTGCGAGGTCGTCGTGCACGACCTGCTCGACCCGCGCCACGCCATCCTCGCCATCCACAACAACCTGTCGGGGCGCGCCGTGGGCGA
The DNA here is from genome assembly GCF_900112675.1 of Paracidovorax konjaci. Lineage (GTDB taxonomy): Bacteria > Pseudomonadota > Gammaproteobacteria > Burkholderiales > Burkholderiaceae_C > Paracidovorax > Paracidovorax konjaci. The sequence continues at coordinate 391,924 of NZ_FOMQ01000005.1, forward strand.
CCCCGCCACCGAACTGGGCCTGGCGCGCATCCACGATCCGGCGGTGGACCCGGTGATCGCCAACTACCCCAACCGCTTCGCCGACGGCCGGCAGGCCAAGAGCACGTCCATCGGCATCAAGGACTCCACGGGCCGCTACATCGCGGCCCTGTGCATGAACGTGGACCTGACGCTGTTCCAGGGCTTCCAGGCCATGCTGGGCCAGTTCACCGCCCTGCCCGGCGCGGTGCCCGCCACGGAAACCCTCGACCCGGCCGGTGCCGAGGCGCTGCGCGCGCGCATCGACCAGTTCGCCGCGCGGCTGGCCACCACGCCGCGCCAGCTCAAGGCGGCCGACCGGCGCGCGCTGCTGCAGGAGCTGCGCGAGGCCGGCCTGCTCGACATGCGCCGGGCCATGGAAACCATCGCGGCCCACCTCGGTGTGTCGCGCGCATCGGTGTACGGCTATGCCAAGTGACGCCCGCCTGCTCCTCGTCGGCAAGGAGGCCGTCGAACGCCTGCTCGTGCCCGGCGACGTGGCCGACGCCGTGCGCGAAGCCTTCGTGCTGCACAGCCGGCGCGAAGGCCGCGTGTTCCCCGTGGTGCGCGAGGCGCTGCCCACCGGCGGCATCTTCGGCATCAAGTCGGGCGACGTGCCCGTACAGGGCCTGCTCGGCTTCAAGGCCGCGGGCTTCTGGCCCGGCAACCGCGCCGTGGGCGGCGAGCCGCACCAGGCCACCATCCTGCTTTTCGACCCGGCCACGGGCCGGCCGCTCTGCGTGATCGACGGCAACGCCATCACCACCGCGCGCACCGCCGCGGCCGGCGCCGTCGGCCTGCAGGCCCTGGCCCGGCCGGACAGCACCCGCGCCACGGTCTTCGGCACCGGCGTGCAGGCCGCCGCGCAGCTCGATGGCGCGCTGCGCACCCTGCCCGCGCTGCGCCAGGTGCGCTACGCCACGGCCACCGGCGCGGCCGATGCCGCCTTCGAGGCGCGCTTCGCGGGCCGCTGCGATCTTCGCCACACGGCCGATGCCGATGCGGCCGTGGCCGAGAGCGACGTGGTCATCACCGCCACGCCCGGCAGCGGCCCGCTCTTTCGCGCCGACGCCGTGCGCGCCGGCACGCACCTGCTCTGCGTGGGCGCCGACACGCGCGGCAAGCGCGAGCTGCCTGAAGGCCTGCCCGTGCGCGCGCGCATCGCCGCCGTGGACGACATGGCCCAGGCCCGCCAGATCGGCGAAATGCAGTGGGCGCCCGGGCTGCCCTGCGAAGAGATCGGCGACCTGCTCACGGGCAGGGTCGCCTTCACGCGGCAGCCCGAAGACATCACGCTGTTCGACATAACGGGCCTCGCCCTGCAGGACCTCACCGTGGCGCGGCTCGTCTACCGGCAGGCGCTGGCCCAGGGGCTGGGCACCTCCGTCGATTGGCCCTGGTGAGCCGCCGTTCCCTTCCTTTTTCCCTCTCTTCGATGAAAGCCGCTCCATGACCTCCGTTCCCGCCCTGCCCACCTATGACGACGTGGCCGCCGCCGCACAGCGCATCGAAGGCCATGCGCGCAAGACCCCCGTCATGACCTCGCGCACCGTCGACGAGGCCTTCGGCGCCGAGGTGTTCTTCAAGTGCGAGCACCTGCAGCGCATGGGCGCCTTCAAGTTCCGCGGCGCGTTCAACGCGCTCTCGCGCTTCACGCCCGAACAGCGCAAGGCCGGCGTGGTCGCGTTCTCGTCCGGCAACCACGCGCAGGCCATCGCCCTCTCGGCGCGGCTGCTCGGCATCCCCGCCACCATCGTCATGCCCCACGACGCACCCGCCGCCAAGGTCGCCGCCACCCGGGGCTACGGCGGCAACGTGGTGAGCTACGACCGCTACACCGAAGACCGCGAGCAGATCGGCCGCGACCTCGCCGAGCGCCACGGCCTCACCCTCGTGCCGCCCTACGACCACCCCGACGTGATCGCCGGCCAGGGCACGGCCGCCAAGGAACTGTTCGAGGAAACGGGCCCGCTGGATGCCTTCTTCGTCTGCCTGGGCGGCGGCGGCCTGTTGGCCGGATCGGCCCTGGCCACGCGGGCCCTTGCGCCGGACTGCCAGCTCTACGGCGTCGAGCCCGAGGCCGGCAACGACGGCCAGCGCTCCTTGCGCTCCGGCGAGATCGTGCACATCGATACGCCACAGACCATCGCCGACGGCGCGCAGACCCAGCACCTGGGCCAGCTCACCTTCCCCATCATCCGCCGCGACGTGAGCGACATCCTCACGGCCACCGACGCCGAACTGGTGGAGTGCATGGGCTTCCTGGCCACGCGCATGAAGCAGGTCGTGGAGCCCACCGGCTGCCTGGGCTTTGCCGCCGCGCGGCAGAAGCAGGCCGAGCTGAAAGGCCAGCGCATCGGCATCCTGCTGAGTGGCGGCAACGTGGACATGGCGCGCTTCTGCAGCCTGCTGGGGACCACGGCCGCGCATTGATGCAGATCCGCCTCCGCCGGAGGGTCGGATGGCCCGACGTGCCGCCGGGCGATCAAGGAAAAACAAGTGCGCCGGGGTATGTCGTTCAGCGCCGTACCGACCGGCTTGCGCCCTGCCCCTGCGCCACAGCGCCATACGCGCACCAGCCCGGCTTGGGGCTCTTCTTCTGCGGATGCAGCCGGCAGGTCTCGGGCCGCACGTCGTACACCGTGCAGCGCCGCGTGGCGGCATCCAGGAAGTGGCAGTCCCCGCTCGCGCGCCGCGCCATCGTGAACAGCACGTTCTTGTGGTTGAAATGGTCGATCAGCCGCGCCTTCTGCAATCGCTTGGCGATATGCCGCGGCTCCTCGTGCTCGGCCTCGAACGCATCCACCAGCCCGAGGCGCACCAGATCGGAGATCTGGACTTCCAGCGGCATCGTGCAGCAGTTGGCCGCACAGGTCTCGCACAGGCCGGCGCGGTAGCGGGTCCAGGTGGCGGGGTTGTCGATGTCGACGATGGAGATGGGGGAGCGCATGGCGGGGTGGGAGGCAGGTGGACGATTGTCATGCAAGCGCCAAATCTTGATCGAGCACCACAATCCTATAATCGTCGCCTTTAATGCAACAATCGTCGCTCAATGAGCAACAAATCATCCTTGATGGATCTGCTGTTCCCCGCCGCAAGGCAGCGGGTACTGGCTGCGCTGTTGCTGCAGCCGCAGCAGACGTTCCATCTCCGTGAACTGGCGCGGCTCACCGACAGCCATGCGGGCACACTGGCGCGCGAAGTGGACAAGCTCACTGCCACGGGCTTGCTGCTGCGCAGCCAGCAGGGCAACCAAGTGCGCTATCGAGCGAACGCAAGCCACCCGCTGTTCAGTGATCTGGCGTCGATCTTCCGCAAGACGCATGGCGTGGTGCCAGCACTGCGCCTTGCATTAGCACCACTGGCGGACCGGATCCGCATCGCGCTCGTTTTCGGTTCGGTGGCCCGGGGCACTCCATCGCCAGGTAGCGATGTGGATCTGCTGGTGCTGGGTGGCGTGGGGTTTTTGGAACTGGCGCAAGCGTTGTTCCCGCTACATGCAGCACTGGGCCGCGAGGTAAACCCTGTGCTCTACACCCCCGAGGAATTCGCGGCGCGTGCACAAGGCGGCGATGCGTTTGCACGCGACATCCTGGCCAAGCCACAATTGTTCATCCAGGGAGGAGCCGATGAGTTTGCAGAACTTGCTGGCAATCGGGCGGTTGCAGGCCCACCAGCCTGATGCCGCTGGCATCACGAAATTGCTGCAGGCAGCGCGGCGCAATCTGGCCGATGCGCGCATTGCCGAAGTCAGTCCCGACAACCGCTTCGACGCGGCCTACAAATGCATCATGCAATGCGCCATGGTGGGATTGTGGGCCAACGGCTACCGCACCTCGACGAGCCAGCCAGGGCACCATCAGACGGCCATCCAGAGCCTCGGGCTAACGCTGGGCGTAGCGCAGCCCTCCATCATCGTGCTGGATGCTCTGCGCAGGCAACGTAACGTGAGCGACTACGAGGGTGATCCGGTGTCTACTGCCACGCTGCAGGCCTGCGTCGAGCAGGCTGCGCAATTGCTGGCGCACACTGAAAGTTGGTTAGAGGTGCACCGGGCCGATCTCCTGACTGCACCTTGAACACAGCCTATCCGATGGAGTTATTCCAGCGGGTGGTGACGGCCAGCCTGGAGGTGATGAAGATCGTGAAGGCATTGCCCAAGCCATGAGGGAGAGCCAAGACCAGCCTTTTAAAGGGGCGCATCTGGACCAAGAATGGCGATGCCGTAGAACACTTCAAGGTGATGCTTACTCGGTGCCGGGACGGGTCGCGGGTCTCCGATGCGTCAGATCACAGTGACATGGCGGCCCTGCTGGAGGTATACGAATCAGTCCTAGATGCAGGTCAGCCTACCAAGGTTGGAGCAGGTGTGTCGCACTTCGAGCGACGCAAAGACCGGGATCACCCCGGAAATACCTCATGCTTTTTCGTTATGCACACCGACGGAACCAGCACCGACTTCAGCATGCGGCGAGCACTGGACGTTGCCACCGAGAAGGCGCCCTGACAGCAAAACGACCGAGCTGCCTGCTCGATTCGGCCTATGAAGCCGACGGTTGGGTGACCTTAGCTGCAGGCAACTCATCGCGGCATAAGGGCCTCACGAGCGACCGTTCAAATCCGGTTAGGCCAGGGATGTCAGCGGCTCGACGCTTCACCAGCGCGGCGAGTGCCTCATCCAGTGTCTGAGGATTTCCGAGTAACGGAACAATCTGCTCACCGAGCTGCAGCGGCACCCCGTACTCCTCAAGGGCAATGATGACAGGGCTCATAAAAAGCGATTCCATCTGCCCATTGAAAAATGCGTAGTCCCCGGGACGCTTGGAGTGCCGTGCCAGTACCTCACTCTGAATGCGATTCACCGCACTCATTAAGAGCGGCTAACAAAACGGTGCGAGATGGCGAATGCAAATGACGCAGCAAGCCAGAGAAAGCAGCGCGACATGAATATCGATGCGACGTTCGAAGCGAGTGCGCAACTTGCCGAAGGCAGCCAACCAAGCGTGGGTGCGCTCCACCACCCAGCGATGACGCCCGAGCCGGTCATTGCGCTCGATACCACGCCGGGCAATACGCGCCGTGATGCCCAGCTTGCGCAGGTGGGCTCGGCAACGCGCAAAGTCATAGCCCTTGTCGGCATGCAACTTGTGGGGCCAACGTCTGGGCCGGCCACGACAGCCTCTCACCGTGGGCAAGGCATCGACCAGTGGCTCGAAG
>NZ_FOMQ01000019.1 GCF_900112675.1 Paracidovorax konjaci
CAAAGACGGATTTCTACCATTTGACTGACCCTCTCACTGCGGCGAATCCAATCGCGGTGGTGGTCAAATCAACGGGCGCCTGTACGCCATCGATGCGGACCACCTGAACACGCCCCGGCGGCTGACGAACGCGCAGGGGCAGGTGGTGTGGCAGTGGCTGATCACGGGCTTTGGAGAAGCGAACCCGACCACCGGCGCCACGGGCTACGCGCAGAGCGGGCAAGCCGGCATCCGCAACTACGGGGAAGCGGTGCGGTTCGACCTGCGGTATCCGGGGCAGGTGTGGGACGAGGAGACGGGGCTGAACTACAACCTGCACCGGTACTACGACGCGGCGAGCGGGCGGTACATCCAGGCCGATCCGATCGGGCTGGAGGGTGGGTGGAATCGGTTCGGGTATGTGGGCGCGGATCCGCTGAACTTCTCGGACAACGAAGCCTGCAAAGGCGTTCGGCCGTGCCTCCGGTCAGTTATGCGCAAAGTCTGCTCAACGCACAGGGTGTGAATCTCACAAGCCAGATTCGGCAGTACCAGCCCAACTATGCGCCGATGTATGTCTCGGCTCCTGGGCAAGGGTTCACTGCGGCGAATATCAGGCAATTGCGGGGAGCGTTACAAAGACTGCAAAACTCGGGCACGTGCAGTCCGTCGGATGCGGTAATTGCAGAGACTACAGGTGGTAGTGGGAATATGACCAGCTCATATAGGCTGAGCGCTGATGATCTTTTAAGTGCAGGTCAGCGTTTTTTGGGGGTTGGATGTCTTTCGGAGTGCAGATGGGATGAGGCAATTCCGAATTGATGGAAATTCTTTGGCGGGGAACCATTCGCCCGGAATGCCGCACGGGCATCTGGAGATCTATTCGCCTGGATCGGCTAGGCCGATCGTAAACAATCACATCTTGTTTTTTGATTGAATTATGAAAATAGAAATCGGAGTTTCAGGTCGGATAATTTCTGGTATAGAACTTGGCAGATATGTAAAAGTGATTGATGATGCTGAGTCTTCGGGTGGTTATTTAATAATAACTTCTGCAGATGCCGATTTTAAGGAGGATGGCTTTGATGCTTGGGTGGAAGACGAAGGGCAGCTTATAAGATATTTCGAAGAAGCAGGGTGGAAAGTGAATTGGATAATTAAATAGTTAAATTTGGCTTTATTGGGGTATAAAAATTCTTGCTGGAGCGTGAAAGAATTGAGAAAAATATTTCCTCTCCGGCAGCAGACACCCCGCAATCACGCAGCCACGGAGAACCTCTCAAAATTTCTCGATCTGCAAATTTATGCGTCGTAAATCGTTGATTTATGAAGGCGCTGAGTGGCTGAATTCGGGGTTTGGGAAAATTCTCGACGGTGTAAGCGGAGGACGGCACCGGCAGCACGGTGCTGGGCCAGTACGCCAACCGCCGCAGCAGCGACAGCGCGGCCCCCGCCGGTGAGATGGACCGCATGGAGGTGATCTGGCTGCCCACAGCCCCGGGCCCGCTGCCCGCGTGCGTGGCCCCCTCAGCCCGACGGCCCACGTTGCCCTGTGGGCCGCTTCACCTTCCCGCCGGCCGCTCTACCACCAGATCCGAGATCACCCGCAGCAATGCCCGGTTGACCTCCTCCAGGTCCAACTCGTGAGCTTCGCACAGCTGGCGGACCGCGTTGGCGTCTTCGGATTCGAGTGCGCAGGCCATTTCCAGGCTCGATGCGTAGGGGCCGGTGCGCAGCACGGCCGCGTCGTAGATGCGTTCCGACAGGGGCAGCCGGCGCAGGATGGTGCCGAGCGGCTCGGAGAGCAGCTCGCCCAGTTGCGACAGCAGGCCGCAGAGGTAGACCTCGCGGCGCAGGTCGTTTTCGACGCCGGCGTCGAGCAGGCGTTCGGTGAGGTGGGCGCGGATCACCATGGATTCGCGGATGGGCTGGAGGTTGGGGTCGGTGCTGGCGTGCGGCAACTGGTCGCCGAGCCAGCGCTGCAGGGAGCCGTAGCCCATCATGACGAGGCCGCGGCGCAGCGAGTCGACACCCGTGCGCAGGCCGAGCGCGGCCGAGTTGGTGTAGACCATGAACCGGTAGGCGAGCAGCGGGTCTTCGCCGAGGATCTGCTCGAAGGCTTCGAGCGATTGCTCCGCGTCGATGGCGCGCATGAGCTTGAGCACGGTCTCGTGCGCGGGCTGGGGGGGCTGGTGCCGCAGGCTGTAGAGCACGTCCTCGGCGGGCCATCCGGCGATGGCGAGCGCGTGGTGCCGGTCCAGGCAGTGTTCCATGAGCGGGCGGCTGGCCACGCTTTCGTAGATCTGGCCCGCGATGACGGGGCTGGGCGCGGCCGGTGCGCCGCGGATCGGGCCGCCGGCCGCGCGCAGGGCCGCGGCGGCATCGGTGGCGGACAGGGTGAGCAGGCTGTTGTCGAAGCAGGCGGCCACCTCGGCCGGGGGCAGGTGGTCGAGCGGGCCGCGCCACACGAGTTTCAGGCCGCGCTGGTGGGCGGCGCGCACGCGGGCGAACAGGTCGGCATCGCCGAGCCAGGCGTCGGGCACGCTGATCCAGGGCGTGCCGCGCGGGGCCTGGGCGAGCAGGTCGGCCAGCAGTTGCGGGCTCTGCGGCGACAGCAGCAGGGGGGGAGAACTGGCGCTCCAGAGTTCCTGCAGCGTGCGCAGCAGGTGGGGCGCATCGACGAGCGCTTCGCCGGCGATGTGCACATGCAGCTGGACGGCTGCGAGGCGGCGGGCCTGGTTCCAGAGGGGGCGGTATCCGAGGATCAGGCTGCCGAGGACGGATTGGACCATGGGTGGGCGGTGCGGTGGCCCGGCGGAGGGGGCCTGCGCCCCGGTTGTCTCTTTCCGCCTAGCCGATGTAATTGAACAGCGACAGCTTCTGCACTTGCGCGTACGACTGCAGGGCCGCCTGGTAGCCGGTCTGGTTGTTCTGGAAGTCGGAGATGCCCTTGATCATATCGAGATCCTCCGCACGCGAGCGGTCGGCCTCCAGCTGCACCTGGCGCTTGTCCTGGTCGCCCGTGATGCGGTCCGCGCGGTTGAGCAGTTCACCCGCGTAGCCGCGCATGTTGTGGATGCGTTCCAGCCCGATGTCGATGTTGTTGAGCGCCTGGCCCACGGCCTGCGTGGCCGCGTTGCTGTTGGTGGCGCCGCCGATGTCGCGGATCGCTTGGTCGATGGAGCTGAAGATGCTCGCGCTCGGCTTGAGCGAGACGGTGTCGCCGTTGGCGGGCGAGAAGTTGTAGGTGCCGTCGGACTGCTTGGTGGGCGTGCCCGTGATGTTGAAACTCACGCCCGGGATGCCGGTGACCGCGATGGAGACGGCCTTGTCGGAGGGGAAGTCGGGCACCGTGACGGGCGCGGACGAGACGCCCGTGGTCGTGTTGGTGATCGTGTAGGTGGCCGTGGTGGTGCCGGCCGTGGCGCCGGGGCCCACGCCGCTGAAGACCACCTGGTAGTCGTCGCCGGTGACGAGGCTGGTGTCCACCGGTTTCACGCCATCGGTCACGAGCAGCCGGCCCGAGGGGATGGCGCTCACCGATGCGGTGTAGACCCCGTCGCGCTTGGGCTGGAACATGAAGGCCGATTCGCCGTCGATCGACACCGGCAGCGAGGTGCCCGAGCCCGAGGCCAGGCCCGCCTGCCCCGCGAAGCTGTAGTCGGGGCTGCCGGACTGCGGGCCCAGGAAGGGTTCGAGCGCGCTGCCCAGCGCGCCCAGCAGCGGCAGGCCGTTGGTGTCCTTGCGGTTGACCAGGTCGGAGAGCTGCTCGCGCAGGCCCTGCACCTGGTTCATCATGGTTTTGCGGTCTTCGGATTTGAGCGAGCCGTTGCCCGCGTTCACGATGAGCTGGCGCAGTTCCTGCACGATGTCCACGGCCTGCCCGAGCGTGGACTCGGCCTGGGTGACGGTGTTGCGCGCGTTCTCCAGCGCGCGCTGCTCACTCTGCACGCGCGACAGGCGCGTCATGGCGCGCTCGGCCTGCGCGGCGGCCACGGGGTCGTCGCTCGCGCGCACCACGCGCTTGCCGGAGGTGAGGTTCTCCTGCAGGTTGGACAGCGCCGTCTGGCGCTGCGACAGGTTGCGCAGCGCGTTGTCGTACTGGTTGGCGGTGGCGGTGCGGTAGAAGGTGCTCATGGCGTTCTCCGGAGGGCCGGGTTCGTTTCAGCGGGCGGTGGCGGGATCGGCGTCGGCATCAGCGGCCCATCGTCTGCAGCAGGCTGTCGAAGATGCTCTGCGCGATCTGCAGGACCTTGGCCGAAGCCTGGTAGGCCTGCTGGTACTGGATCAGCTTGGCCGCTTCCTCGTCCAGGTTCACGCCCGAGACGGCGGTGCGGTCGCGTTCGAGGTTGGAGGCGATGGTGGCCGACACGTCCGCAGCGTATTTGGCGTTCTGCGTGCGCGTGCCGACCTGCGCCATGAGGCCGGCATAGCCGTCGCTCATGGTCGCTTCGTCGAACATCTTCACGTCGCCCAGCGCGTCGAGCGCCGAGGCATTGCCCGCATTGCGCTTGTAGGCGTCGCCGTACTGCGGGTCCAGGGCGTTGCCCACCTTCACGGTATCGCCCGTGCCGGGGGTGCCCTTGAGGGTGATCTCCCAGCCGTCGATGGTGATGGGCTGGCCGGCCGTGTAGGCCAGCCCGGTGGTGCCCGAGGCCGGCGTGGTCGATCCCGTCACGCCGTAGGTGGCCGGCGGGCCGGCGGCGAAGGTGAGCGTCACTCCGCCCGGGGTGGGCGGCGCCGTGAAACCGGTGGACGTGGCCTGCACCGACGTCAGCTGCAGCGAGCCGTTGTTGGTCGTGCCCATGGAGGCGTTCACCGGGCTGGCGGCCGCGAGGTCGCGCGGCGAGAGCACGCGCGCCTCGATGTTGGAGGCCGCGCTGCTGAAGGGCTTGAACAGCATGCGCTCGCCGGCCGCGCCCGCAGCGGTGAGGTTGAAGTTGAGGCCGTCGATCTGCTGGCCCGCGAGGTTCGCGAGGTCGGTGAAGCCCGTGGCCTTGCCGTCCGACAGGCGCACCACCTGGCCCGCGGGCGGCGTGGTGAATCGCACTTCGTAGTCGGAGGCGGCGAACTTCGTCGCATCGGTGAAGGCGACGTTGCCCACGGCCGTGCCGCTGGTGTAGCCGGGCATCGTGCTGGCGACGGAGAACAGGTCCTTGCCGGGCTGGCCGTCGAGCGTCACGCCCAGCTTGTGCTGCGCGTTCATCGTCATGCCGATCGACTGGGCCATGCGGCCCAGCAGGTTGCGCCCCTCGGCCACGTCGGTGTTGTGGAAGCGCAGCAGGCCCGACAGCTCGCCGCCCGCGAGCATGGAGTCGTCCAGTTCGATGGGCTTGGCGCCCGGCGGGCTGAAGTACAGCTTGAGCTGCCCGCTGCCGGGGAACAGGCTCGACTCCTCCACGGCCAGCGGTGTGGCGGTGGTGCCCAGCACCAGGGGCTGGCTGCCCGCCACGAAGAGGCCCACCGTGCCGTCGTCGGCCGCCACCTGCGTGGTCTGCACGTACTGGTTGATCTCGCGGATGATCTGGTCGCGCTGGTCCAGCAGGTCGTTCGGCGTCTGGCCGTTGCCCTTCACGCGCGCGATCTGCTCGTTCACCGCCGCCATCTGCTTGGCCAGGCTGTTGATCGCGTTCACGTCGCTCTTGAGCTGTTCCTTGACGGTGTACTGGATCTCGTCGATGCGTTCGGCGGCCGAGCGCATGCGCGCGGCGGTCTCGTCCATGCGGGTGATGGTCACCGTGCGCGCCGTGATGTCGGTCGGCGCGGCGACCACGTCCTTGAGCGAGTTGAGCATGTCGGTGATCGATGCGCCCAGCCCGCTGGTGCCGCCGCTGAACACGTCCTGCATCTGCGACAGGCGCTCGGCCCGCGTCTTGTCGGCCGTCTGGGAGGAATTGGCCGCGGCCGCCTGGCGCGTGAGCAGTTCGTTGTGGTTGCGCAGGATGGTCTGCACGTCCACGCCCTGGCCGATATAGCCGCCGCCCGTGAACTGGCCCTGCACCGTCTGCAGCGACAGCGTCTGGCGCGAATAGCCCGCCGTGTTGACGTTGGCGATGTTGTGCCCGGCCGTCTGCAGGGCCGTCTGGTTGGCGAGGAGGGCGCGGGCGCCGACGTTGAGCAGGCTCATGTGCGTTCACCCATCCTCAGGCCGACGGGCCCACGCGCAGCGTGCTGTGGATGGCCCGGCTCAGCTTGTTCGCGTACTCGGGGTCGGTGGCGTAGCCGGCCTTCTGCAGTTCGGCCGCGTAGGCCACGGCCGAATGCGTCTTCTCGCGGGCCTTCTCGTAGCGCGGGTTGTCGTTGATGAGGCGCGCGTAGTCCTTGAACGAATCCTCGTACGAATCGTAGGCGCGGAATTTCGCGGTCACCTTGCGCGGGGTGCCGTTGATGTATTCGGTGGTGGTGATCTCGGCCACCTTGCCGGTCCAGCCCTTGCCGGCCTTGATGCCGAACAGGTTGAACGAGTTGCTGCCGTCCTTGGCACGGATCTCACTCTTGCCCCAGCCGGTCTCGTGGCCGGCCTGGCCGAGCATGAAGCTCGCGGGGATGCCGCTGTCCTGCGACACGCGCTCGGCCGCGTCGCGGTGGTGCTGCACGAAGCTGTCGCGGCCCTTGGGCGCGGGCGCATAGGCGTTGGCGGCCGCGGCGGCGCGTGCGGGCGACTGCGACGGCAGGCTCAGCGTGGAGGGGGGCGAGAACGCCGGTGCGGCCTCCTGGCCGCCGCCGATCTGCCGCGTGAGCTGGCGCTGGATGGCCTCGGAGAGCCCGCCGGGCAGGCCCGACATCTGCACCGAGAGCTGCTGGTCCAGCATGTCCGTGCCCAGGTCCGCCTGTCCGCCTTCCATCAGGCCGGACTTCATCGTCGCCTCGCGCATGCTCTTGATCATCTCGCGCATGAAGAGCGACTCGAACTGCTTGGCCGCCTCCTTGGCGGCCTGCGGGTTGTTCTGGCCGGCTTCGTACTTGAGCGCGTTGAGCGAGCGCGCGTCCACCGCCAGCGCATTCGTGGCCGAGGGCGACGCGGAGGAGGGCAGGCTGAGGGCCATGGCGTTCTTCTCCCGGCGGTCAGGCGGAGGCGGTGGGGGCGGCCGGGGTCGTCATCAGATGACCTCCAGCTCGGCGTTCAGGGCGCCAGCGGCCTTGATGGCCTGCAGGATGGCCAGCAGGTCCTGCGGCGTGGCGCCCAGCGTGTTGAGCGCGCGCACCACGTCGGCGAGCTGCGGCGAGGGCGGCATCTGGATGATGTTGCCCGGGTCCTGCTTGATGGCGATATCGCTCTTTTGCGCGACCACCGTCTGGCCCTGGGACAGCGGATTGGGCTGGCTGATGACGGGCGTGGAGCTGATGGTGATCGACAGGTTGCCGTGCGCGATGGCGCAGGGGCCCAGCGTCACGGCCTGGTTCAGCACGATGGAGCCGGTGCGCGCGTTGATCACCACCTTGGCGGCCGGCGTGGCGTCGGCCACCGTCAGCTCTTCGAGGTCGGCGATGAAATTCACGCGCTCGCCCGGGTTCTGCGGGGCCCGCACCTGCACCGTGCGGCCGTCGAGCGCGGTGGCGATGTTCACGCCCTTGCCCAGCTTGCCGTTGATGGCCTGCGCCACCTTGCGCGCGGTCTGGAAATCGGAGGCGTTGAGGCCCAGGTTGATCGTGTCGCCGTCGTGCAGCGGCGTGGGCACCGCACGCTCCACCTGCGCGCCTTCAGGGATGCGGCCCGCGCTCAGGTGGTTGATCTGCACCTTGCTGCCGCCGGCGGAAGCCCCCGCGCCGCCCACGACGAGGTTGCCCTGCGCCAGCGCATAGATCTCGCCGTCGGCGCCGCGCAGCGGCGTGGCGATCAGCGTGCCGCCCTTGAGCGACTTGGCGTTGCCCATCGAGGACACGCTCACGTCGATCTGCTGGCCCGGCTGGGCGAAGGCCGGCAGTTGCGCCGTCACGATCACCGTGGCCACGTTCTTGAGTTGCGGCGCCGCCGTGCCGGGCGGCAGGCTGATGCCCATCTGCTGCAGGTAATTGGTGAGCGCCTGCGTGGTGATGGGCATCTGCGTGGTCTGGTCGCCCGTGCCGTCCAGCCCCACGACGAGCCCGTAGCCCGTGAGCTGGTTGCTGCGCACGCCCTGCACCGCCGCCACCTCCTTGATGCGCAGCGCGTGCGCGGGTGCCATCGCCGCCACGAGCAGGGCGAACGCGGCCAGGCCTTGCGCGAGCCCGTGCCGCAGGGCGGCCCGGTGCGCGCGTGCGAAGAAGGAGGGGGAGAGGAACGTCATGGCACCGATTGTGGAATCGGAGGCCCCGGAGGAATGGACCGAAAAGGCGCCGGATCACGGCTCTTTTGGGGGAACAGGGGGGCGGGGTCCAGGGCGGGGCGCTGTTGCGGATTCCTCGCAGGCCTGGCATGCCCCTGGGCCTGGCGTGGCACGGCTTTCATCGAAAAGTGCTGCATGCCGCCGGATTCATTGAATAGTTTGCTATATAAATAATAGCAAAAACCCGTTCCGCTGGGTGCGGTACGGGCTTGGAGCGGAAGAGCCGGCATCGCGCCGGCGGGCCGTCAGAACGGCGCGACCGAGTTGAAGGCGCGTGCCAGCCAGCCCATGGCCTGGGCTTCGGCCGGCGACCCGCGGCCGCGCGACTGCACACGGGCGTTGGCCACCAGGGTGGAGCTGACCACGCTGTTGGGTTGCAGAGAGCGCGGGTCCACCGTGCCCGAGAAACGCAGCACGTCCACGTTCTCGGCCACGCCGATCTGCTTTTCGCCCGCGATCACGAGGTGGCCGTTGGGCAGCACTTCGATGACCGTGGTGGTGATGGTGCCGGTGAAGGTGTTGCTGCTCTGCAGGTCGCCCTTGCCCTCGAAGTTGTTGGTGCTGTTGCCGCCCAGCCGGAGCTTGCTGGTGTCGGCCGTGCCCACGAACGGGAAGGCGGTGATGCCGGCCGTGTTGGCGGCCGTGCGGTCCACCTTGGAGCTGGACTTCTGCGAGGCGGAGATCGTCTCCACGATCTGGATCGTGACGATGTCGCCCACCAGGCGCGCGCGGCGGTCCTCGAAGGCCGGCCGGTAGCTGGCCGCGTGGAAGAGGCTGCCCGTGGCCGGGCCGGTGGCGCGGGGCGCGGTCTGCACGGCCACGGGCGGCAGCGTGGGCGGCATGTCGATGGGCGGCGGCGGGTTGATCGAGGCGCAGCCCGTGGCGGCCAGCAGGGCGGCGATCGTGGCAAGGCGCGCGAAAGCGGAGAGGGGGACGGTGTGCGGCATGGTCAGTGTTCCGAAAGGGAAGGAGAGGGCGCGCATCACAGCTGCGCGAGCTTGGCTAGCATCTGGTCGGACGTCTGGATGGCCTTGGAATTCATTTCGTAGGCGCGCTGCGTCTGGATCATCGAGACCAGCTCTTCCACGACGTTCACGTTGGAGGTTTCGAGGAAGCCCTGGCGCATGATCCCCAGGCCGTTCGTGCCGGGCGTGCCCTGCTGCGGCTGGCCCGAGGCGGCCGATTCCTTGAACATGTTCTGCCCCACCGGCTCCAGGCCGGCCGAGTTGACGAAGCTCGCCATGCCCAGCGTGCCGATCTGCTGCGGCGCCGTCGTGCCCGGCACCGTGGCCGAGACGATGCCGTCGGTGCTGATGCTGATGCTGGTCGCGTTGGCGGGCACGGTGATGCCGTTGGCCACGGGCAGGCCGCTGGAGGTGACCATGCGGCCCTGCGAATCGAGCTGGAAGGAGCCGTCGCGCGTGTAGCCGGTGGTGCCGTCGGGCATCGTCACCTCGAAGAAGCCGTTGCCGTTGATCGCCACGTCCAGGTTGTTGTTGGACTGCTGCAGGCTGCCCTGCGTGAAGTTGCGGCTGGTGGCCACCGTGCGCACGCCCAGGCCCAGGTGCAGGCCCGTGGGCAGCTGGTTCTGCTCGGTGGTCTGCGCGCCCACCTGGCGCAGGTTCTGGTAGATCAGGTCTTCGAACACCGCGTTGTTGCGCTTGTAGCCGGTGGTCGAGACGTTGGCGAGGTTGTGGGAGATCACGTCCAGCTGCGTCTGCTGGGCGGACATGCCGGTCTTGGCGATCCAGAGCGAATTGATCATGGCGGTTCCTCGGAAGGTGCGGGCGTTCGGGCGGAGGCGGCGGCGGGCGGCGCGTCAGCCGTTGAGGTTGAGCAGCTGGCTGGCCGACTTGTCGTTGTTCTCGGCCGTCTGCAGCAGGCGCAGCTGGGCTTCGAACTGCCGGGAGGCGGAGATCATCCCGACCATGCTTTCGACGGCGTTCACGTTGGAGCCCTCCAGCGCGCCCGACAGCAGCCGGCCGTTCGGGTCATTGGGCATGGGCTCGCCGGAGGCGGGTCGGAACAGCCCGTCGTCGCCGCGCTTGAGCGGGTCCTCGAGCGTGGGCGTGGCGAGCTTCAGGCGCCCGATGGGCGTGGCCTGCTGGCCCGCGACGCGTGCGGTGATGGTGCCGTCCGAGCCCAGCGAGACATCGGCGCCGGGCGGCACGTCGATGGGACCGCCGCCGTCCGACAGCACCGTGAGGCCGTTGGAGGTGCGCAGCTGCCCCTCGGCCGTGACCTCGAAGCTGCCGTTGCGCGTGTACGACTCGGTGCCGTCCAGCCCCTGCACCGCGAACCACGCGTTGCCCACGGCCATCGCATCCAGGTTGCGGCCCGTGCGCTGCACGGGGCCGGGGGTTTCCACGTGGCCGGAGGTGGCCTCCAGCGCGAACACGCGGGTCTTGGAGCCGTCGCCCTGCACCGGCACCGAGCGGAAGGTGGACATTTCCGCGCGGAAGCCGTTGGTGGACGCATTGGCGAGGTTGTTGGACAGCACCGCCTGCCGCTGGGCGGCGGCGTTGGCGCCCGTCATGGAGGTGTAGATGATGTGGTCCATCGCTCGGCCTGTGGAAGGAAATGCGTCGTGGGGTCAGGGGTGGGTCAGCGCGGGCGTGGCGTCAGCGCAGGTTCACCAGGGTGGACATCACCTGGTCCTGCGTCTTGATGGTCTGCGCGTTGGCCTGGTAGGCGCGCTGCGCGGTCATCATGTTCACCAGCTCGGCCGTGAGGTCCACGTTGGAGTCCTCCAGCGCGCCGGAGCGCAGGGCGCCGAACTTGCCCTCGGTGGGCGTGCCCAGCACGGGCTGGCCCGACTCGAAGGTTTCCACCCAGTTGTTGTTGCCGACCGAGGCCAGCCCCTGCGTGTTGCGGAAGGTGGCCAGCGCCACCTGGCCCTCGGCGCGCGTCACGCCGTTGGAGTAGCGGGTCATCACCGTGCCGTTGTTCTCGATGCTGATGCCGGTCAGTTCGCCGGCGGTGTAGCCGTCCTGCGAGAGGTTGGACACCGCGAACGACTTGCCGAACTGCGTCACGCCGTCGAGCTTCGCGTTCACCGTGTAGCTGGTCAGGTTGTTCGGGTTGGGCGGCGAGGGCGTGATCGTGAGCGGCAACTGGAAGCCCGTTTCGGGGGCGGTGGCTGCGGGTCCGGTGATCTTGCCGTTGTTGTCGAAGGTGATCTGCCCGATCGCCGTGGCCACCACGGGCGGCGTGGCGGTGGGGTCGTCGAGCTGGTCGTACACGTCCCAGGTGTTGGCGCCGTTCTTCTGGAAATACAGGCTCACCGGCTTGGCCACGCCCTGGCTGTCGTACACGTTGATCGACGTGCCGTAGGTGGAGCGCGGCGTGGCGGCGATGGGCGGCGTGGCCGTCGGGTCGCCGGCGGCGTCGGGCGCGCGGGCGTCCAGGTTGAACTCGGCCGTGATGGACGTGGTCTGCTTGGCCGGGATCGGCTTGGACGTGGGGAAGGTGAGCGGCGTCGCGTTGCTGGCGGTGCGCGTCCCGGTGGTCGGGTCGAGCGCGTAGCCCATCACCTGCGCACCGCTGTTGGTCACCACGCGGCCGGTGTTGTCGAGCTTGAAGTTGCCGGCGCGCGTGTAGGCGCGGGAACCGTCGGGCTGCTGCAGCGTGAAGAAGCCGTCGCCGTTGATCGCCACGTCCAGGCTGTTGCCGGTCACGGAGATGTTGCCCTGGTTGAACTGCTGGGAGACCGCGGAGAGTTCCACCCCGATGCCGGCATTACTGCCGCCCGCGGAGCCGATGGCGGAGGCCACCATCTCGGCGAATTCGGCGCGCGAGGCCTTGAAGCCCGTGGTGCCGGAGTTGGCGACGTTGTGGCCGATCACGTCCAGGTTCTTGCTGGCGGCGTTGAGGCCGGACAGGCCTTGCTGGAAGCTCATGGTGTTCTCCTCGGGAAAACAGGGGGAAGGTGGAGGGGGAGGGAAGGGTGGAGCGCCGGCCGGTCAGAGCACCGCGCGGATGTTGCTGTAGTTCACGGTGCTGCCCGTGTCCAGGTTCAGAGTGAGCGCGCCCGCGTTGGAGCCGGTGCCCAGCACCTTGGCCTGCATGAGCGGGGTGGCTTCCACGGCAACGTCCTTGTTGGTCGCCACCACGCGGAACTTCAGGTCGCTCTGGGTGCCCGTGTACTTGCTGCCGTCCCACGAGAAGGTGTGGCGGCCCGACTCGCTCGCGCCGACCTCCACCGTGTCGACCAACTGGCCGCCGGGGGTGACGACTTCCACCTTGACGTCGGTGGCGGCGGTCTTGAGGTCGAACGTGCCGGTGCCCGTGCCGTCCTTGAAGGTCATCTTGGCGCCTTCGGTCAGCACCGAGCGGCCGATCATCATCGTGCCCTGCAGCGTCTGCATGGTCGTGAACTGCTCGGCCATGGTCTGCATGCTCAGGTTGAGTTGCTGGATGCCCGTCACCGTGTTGATCTGCGCCATCTGCGAGGTCATCTGGGCGTTGTCCAGCGGGTTCATGGGATCCTGGTTGTTCAGCTGCGCGACGAGCAGCTTCAGGAATCGGTCCTGCGCGGCGGCCGGATCGGTGGAGGAGTTGGAGTTCGAGCTCGTGTTCACGGTGGCCGTCGAGCCGATCGGGTTGAGGATCATGGTGCGGTCTCTCCGGGAGGTTGCTTACTGGCCCATCTGCAGCGTCTTGAGCAGCAGGGACTTGGTCGTGTTCATCACTTCGACGTTGTTCTGGTAGGAGCGCGAGGCCGAGATCATGTTGACCATCTCCTCCACCGCGTTCACGTTCGAGTGGGTGACGTAGCCCTCCGCATCCGCCTGCGGGTGGCTCGGGTCGTGCACCCGCTTGCCGGGCGTCTGGCTCTCGGTGATCCCGCTCACGCGCACGCCGGCCGAGGTGTCCGCGCCCATGGGCGTGGTCTGGAAGACGACCTGGCGGGCCTTGTAGGCCTGGCCGTCGGGGCCGGCCACGGCGTCCACGTTGGCCAGATTGCTGGCCACCACGTTGAGGCGCTGCGACTGCGCGCTGATCGCGCTGCCCGAGACGCCGAAGATCGAGAACATGGACATGGCGGAGACTCGCTTTCCTGGTGCGGGGCGTGGCGCTTACTGGCCCTGAATCGCGCTCAGCATCGTGCGCGCGTTGCCGTTGATGAAGCGCAGCGTGGCTTCGTAGCGCACGGCGTTGTCGGCGAACGCGGCGCGTTCGCGGTCCAGATCGACCGTGTTGTTGTCCAGGCTCGGCTGGGTCTGCACCGTATAGCCCAGCGTGCTGGCCGTGGACGAGCCGCTCGCGGCGGCGGGCAGCGGGATGTGGCGCGGGTCGCTCGCGCTCTGCTGGCGCTGGATCGCGCGCTGCGCGGTGCCGAGCGAGGCGCCCGAGCCCTGGCCGGTGGCATCGCGCAGTGCATCGGAGAAATTGAAGTCGCGCGCCACGTAGCCCGGGGTGTCGGCATTCGCGATGTTGCTGGCCAACGCACGCTGGCGCTCGGCACGCAGCAGCAGCGCGTTGCCGTGGAAATCCAGCCGTTCGGTCAACTTGTCGAGCATCGGGGCCACCTTGGAAAGTCGGGGTTCGGGGCCGGTCCGGGGCGCAATGCCCACGGGTTTTCGGCGTGGACCGATTATGGAAATGGGCCTGTTTTTCTAAAGCGCGAAGAACGCGGGGATTGGCGCGCAGTTCGGTCCATCGCCGCGCCGCCCACGCCCTAGAGTGCAGGGCGTGGAATCGCCCCCGGACCGCCCGTCCCGCCGGCCCTTTCCCCCCGCTGTTTTCCGCTTTCCGTTGTCGCCGCCAGGAGGCCCCATGTCCCGCATCTGCTCCACGTCCTTGTCCCGTCCCGCTCCGCGCGCAGCACGGCTGGTCTGCATGGCGGGCGCTGCCGCGCTCGCCTGGTGCGCCGCCACCGCGGTCCATGCCCAGGCCGCGCCCGGGGCGGATGCCACCGCCGACCTGGGCGGCATCACGCAGCGCTGGCTCGACGATGCGCTGCAGCGCGGCCAGGCTGCCGGCGGCCCGCTGCCGCTGCGCATGGAAGTGAGCGTGGGCCAACTCGATTCTCGGCTGCGCCTGGCGCCTTGCGCGCGCGTCGAGCCCTACCTGCCCGCCGGCTCCCGGCTCTGGGGCCGCACCCGGCTGGGCCTGCGGTGCGTGGAAGGCGCCACGGCCTGGAACGTGTTCCTGCCGGTCACCATCAAGGCTTTCGGGCCCGCCTGGGTGCTGACCGGCAACGTGGTCTCGGGCGCCGTTTTGACCGAAGCCGACGCCACCCAGGCCGAGGTCGACTGGGCAGCCGAAACCACCGCTGTCGTGGCCAACCCCGAAAGCTGGGTCGGGCAGGTGGCATCGCGCAACCTCATGGCCGGGCAGACGCTGCGCCAGCACATGGTCAAAGCCCCCACGCTCTTCCGGGCCGGCGCACCCGTGCGCGTCGTCGCCCAGGGCCGGGGCTATTCGGTAACATCCGCGGGCCAGGCCGTCACGGCCGGCGCCATCGGCGAGACTGTGCGCGTGCGCATGGATAATGGCCGGGTCGTTGCTGGAATTGTGTCCAACGATGGAACAGTAGAGATCGGTTTGTGACCTCCTGTTGCCGATAAAGCCCTAAAGTCCTCCGTCCGATGGCCGAAAACATTGCTACTGTGCCCCACATCGAACGGGGTGGGAGAGTGCGATGAAGATAGGACAAAACCCGGATTTGCCGACTGCGCTGACGCAGCAGGTCGGCGCGGCTGCCAAGCAGCCGCCCAAGGCCGCCGCTCCGGCGCCCGCTGCCGAAGAAGCCGCCAAGACCGCCACCACGGTCGCCACCGCCGGCGGCACGCCCGTGACGTTCTCCGGCGCCGCCCGTGCGCTGGACCCCGCCCTGCGCAGCGGTGCGGATTTCGACGCGAACAAGGTCAAGGCCGTGCGCGCCGCCATCGAGAAGGGCACCTTCACGGTAGACGCTGGCGCCATCGCCGACAAGCTGCTGTCCAACGCGCAGGAAATCATCGCCCACTCCCCCAAGAGCCACTGACCCGCTGAACCGTTCTTCGGGCGCCGGCCGCACCGCACGCGGCATGCGCGCCCTCCATGGGCCGGTCGGCACAGGACCGCCCCATGTACACCTCCTCCCCAGCTTCCCCTCCGGCCTCCCTCGAAACCGCGCTGGCTGCCGTCGAGTCGCACCTGGCCGACGTCGGCGCCCTGTTGTTGCAGGGCGATGCGCCCGCACTGGAACGCTGCGCGCCCCTGCTGCGGCAGGCGGCCCTGGATTTCTCCCGCGCCCTCGAAAGCCGCCCTGCCTCGGCGCCCGCATTGCCGCCCGAGTGGACCGCCCGCATCCGGGCCGTACGCAGTCAACTGGCCATGCAGCGCGAGCAGCTCGCCCGCCTGGCGGCGCTCACTGAACGCCAGGTGGCCTCGCTGCTGCCGCCGGACCAGGGCGTCTCCACCTATGGCAATGGCAGCCCGGCAGGGCAAGGCATGCGCGGCAGCGCGGCGCGCATCTACCGGTCGCAGAGCTGAGAAGAAGGTTCGCGGAGCCACCGCGCTGGAGCCGTGGGGCAGCGCTCCGTGGTCCAGTGGGGGAGCCAGACACCAGGCCGCAGGGCCGCCATGAATGTCTTCGCGGCCGTGTGCGAGCAACAAAGCTCAGGCGGCGATAGGCCGTGTGCGGAGTTATGTAACAAGCCTGCAGGTACGGTGATTCATCCCTGGCGCTCCATGCCAGCGACGGACCGTCTTCCGCTCAATGGCTGCGCATCTTGGCGCGCAGCCGCGCGATGGACTGGCTGTGGAGCTGGCAGATGCGTGATTCGGTCACGCCGAGCACGGCGGCGATCTCCTTGAGGTTCATGTCGTGCTCGTAGTACATGCCCATGATCTGCTGCTCGCGCTCGGGCAGCGCCTTGATGGCGGCCACGAGGGAGGTGCGCAGCCGCTGGTCGCGCAGCATGGCCATGGGGTCTGCGGCGGTGTCGGCGACGTGCCGGTCGAGAAAGCCTTCCTCGTCGTCGTCGCCGCGCGTCATGTCTTCCAGATAGACGAGCTGTGTGCCGCGGACCTTGCTCAGCAGGGACTGGTATTCGGGCAGGCTCAGTTCCAGTTCGGCGGCGATCTCGGATTCGAGCGGGCTGCGGCCCAGCTTCTGCTCCAGCCGCAGCACGGCCTGCTCGATCTCCTTCTGGCTCTTGCGCGAGCTGCGCGACATCCAGTCGCCTTCGCGCAGTTCGTCGAGCATGGCGCCGCGGATGCGCTGCGAGGCGAAGGTCTCGAACTGCACGCCCTGCGCCACCTCGTAGCGTGACAGTGCCTCGTTGAGGCCCATCATGCCGACCTGGATCAGATCGTCCAGCTCCACGTTGGGCGGGAGCTTGGCGATCATGTGGTGCGCGATCCGGCGCACCAGCGGCACGTGCTGCCGGATCAGCGCATCGCGGTCGAGCTGTCCTTTGGCGGTGTACATCGGATCAATGGCTCCGTGCGAATTGCGGGGTGTGCTGCGGTGCAATGAAGGGCGGGGCGGCGGGAACCTGCGCGGCGCCAATGGTGCCCGCGTTTTCCAGCAGTTGCAAGGCCAGCCGCTGCAGGTCCTGCGGGTGGTTGGCCCGCAGGGTGGTGGTGTGCAATTCGCTGCCCAGGTGCCGCTCGGCGCAGCGCTGCAGGGCGGCCAGCACGGCGTGCGCGCGGGCGAAGCTGGCCGGGCGGTCCGTGGGGACCACCGAGGCGACCGTGCACGGCACGCCGGCATGCATCGCCATGTGCTTGAGCTGGCGGTAGCTTTGCACGGCATGATCGCCGCCCTCGGCGATCAGCAGCGGGACGGTGGAGGTCTCGCGCACCAACGGGGCGAGCGTTTCGGCGGGCGCATACACGGCCAGCACCGAATAGGCCCGGAAGAAGGGCTGCAGCGTCTGCTGGGCGGCGAAGGCGTCCACGCTTTGCCGCGCCAGGCGGCGCAGGCCATAGGCGGCGGGCAGCACGGCCAGCGAAGCGGCCGCGGCGGCGCCCGTGTCCAGCGGCGCGCCGTGCTGCCACGAAGGCGCGGCCAGCAGATGGGCCAGGCCGGGCGCGGCATCGGTTTCGCGCGCGGTGCCGTCGAGCACGGCCACGGGGTAGCCCATGCGCTGGAGCGCCGAGCACACCTGGAACAGGGTCTCGAGCCCATAGGCCGCATCCGGCTGCGCCAGGATGGCGACCATGCGCAGTTGCGACTCGGGCATCAGGCCCAGCAGGCTCGCGCCCTGGTGAAAGCTGGCATCAAGCATCGACCAGTCCCCTTTCCATGGCCATCTCTGGCGAGTGCGAGAAGAAGAAGTTCAGGTCCGACGCCTTGGGATCGAAGGCCGACTTGGCGGGCGAGCGCATCGACGTGGCGATGAGCTTGTGCGCGTCGGCGGCTTCCCAGTCCTCGGGCACGCGCTGGCCGTTGGTCACGCCGCGCAGCACCATCTGGTGGCGGATCAGCGCGTCGACGGCCGGGCCGAGCTTCACGGCTTCGTCCACCTTGGAGAGGATGGCCTGTTGCGAGCCTTCGGTCCTGAAGCCCGTGAGCACGTCGTCCAGCGTATCGCCGTGGCAGCCGGCGTTCAGCACCAGCAGGCGGTTCACGCCGGGCAGGTCGAGCACGTTGAGCATGTCGCGCTTGCGCGGATCGCGCGGCGCCACGCCCGTGGTGTCGATGAGCACCATCTTCTTGCCGGCCAGCAGGCCCAGCAGGTCCTGCAGGGCGGCGCGGTCGTGCGCGAGGTGGGCCACCACGCCGAGCATGCGGCCATAGGTGCGCAGCTGCTCGTGGGCGCCGACGCGGTAGGTGTCGAGCGTGATGAGCCCCACGCTCGCAGGGCCGTGGATGCGGGCGCAGAGCGCGGCCAGCTTGGCGGTGGTCGTGGTCTTGCCCACGCCCGTGGCGCCGACCATCGCGTACACGCCGCCTTCTTCGTACAGGGGGCGGGCGTGCGCGTCGGTCTTGAGGTTGCGCTCCAGCACGTCCATGAGCCAGCGCACGGCCTCGGCCGCGCCCAGTTCCTCGGGCAGGCGCTCCAGGACGGCCCGGGCGAGCGACGGCGAATAGCCCGCGCGGATGAGCTTGAGCATCAGATTGGACTGGATCGGGTTCTGCCGGGCCTGGCCGAGCCAGGCGAGCGTGTTGAAACGGTCCTCGATGAGGTCCTTCATCGACTGCAGCTCGTTCATGAGGTTCTGCTGCCCCGACTCCTGCGCCAGCGACGGCACGATGGGCGACTGCACGCGGCGTTCGCGCACGGGCTCGGGCGGCAGGCCCATGGGAATGGAGGCGCGCAGCGGGTTGTGGCGCTGCACGGGTGCGCTGGCGGCCGCGGGCGGCGGGCTGGCGCGTTCGGGCGTGCGCGGCTGGGGCGCGCGGGCCGCGGGCATGCGCTCGGGCATGGCCTGCTCTTCCACCATCGGTTCGGGCGAGCCGTGCAGGGCCTCGTGGCGGCGGCGCAGCATGCGTTCGCGCACATAGTCCTGGAAGGAGAGCGTGCTCATCGCGAGCTGCTCGGTGTCCTGGGCCACGGGGTTGCGCGGGGCTTCGGCGCGGGGCGCGGGGCGCGCCGGGCGGCTCGATTGCGAGGGGTTGGCGGCCATGTCGGCGGCGCGCTCCTGCAGGCGGGAGCCGGCCTGGGGCGGCTCGGGGGTGTTCTCCAGCGACGAGAGGGTGTCTTCCGCGGTGGCCATCACCTCGACGCCGCCGGCGATCTGGCGGTTCGAGAGGATGAGGGTGCCGTCTCCGAAGGCCATGCGCGCCTTGGCCAGGGCCTCACGCGAGGTGGGGGCGGTAAAGCGTTTGATGTTCATGCTGCACCTTTGAGGATCGGGCCAATGCGGATGGTGTGGGTTTCAGGGATCTCGCTGTGGGCGAGCACCTGCAGGCGGGGAGCCACCCGGCGCACGAGGCGCGAGACGGCGTTGCGGATGGCGTCGGGCACCAGCAGGCAGGCGGGCATGCCCATTTCTTCCTGCTTCATGGCCACTTCGGCTGCCTTCTGCGTGAGGATGTCGGCCACGCCCGGGTCGAGCGAGGGGCCGCCGGCGTTGCCCAGGGCCTGCACCAGCAGGCGCTCCAGGCCGGGCTCGATGGCGATCACGTTCAGCTCCCGGGTGGGGCCGTAGATCTGCTGCACGATGGCCGGCGAGAGGGCGATGCGCACGCGGCGCGCCAGCTCCACCGGGTCGGCGACGCTGCCCGCATGCTCGGCGAGGGTTTCGATGATGGTGCGGATGTCCCGGATGTGGACGGACTCTTCCAGCAGCAGCTGGAGGACCTTCTGGAACGTTGCGATCGACACCATTTTGGGAACCACTTCCTCGATGAGCTTGGGGGCCAGCTTGCTGACATGTTCCACGAGCTGCTGCGTTTCCGTGCGGCTCAGGAGCTTGGCTGCCTGGACTTGCATCAAGTGTGACAAATGGGTGGCCATGACGGTTTCGGAATCAACGACCGTAAAACCCGCCATTTGTGCCGCTTCCTTCTGGTGATCGTCGATCCAGTGCGCCGGCAGGCCGAAGGCCGGGTCGGTCGTGGGCGTGCCGATCAGCGGCGTGCTGATGCCGCCGGGGTTGATCGCCAGGAACATCCCGGGGAAGGCCTCGCCGTCGCCCACCACCACGCCGCGCAGCGTGATGCGGTAGGCGCTGGGCTTGAGTTCGAGGTTGTCGCGCACGTGCACTGCCGGCGGCAGGAAGCCCACTTCCTGGGCGAACTTGCGGCGCACACCCTTGATGCGCGTGAGCAGGTCGCCCTGGCGGCTCTTGTCCACCAGGGAGATCAGGCGGTAGCCCAGCTCCAGGCCCAGCAGGTCCACGGGCTGTAGGTCGTCCCAGGTGGCCTCGCCGTCGGTCACTGGCGCGGGCGGCGCCTCGACCGGCTTGGGGGCGTTGGCGCGCTGGTGCAGCAGCCAGGCGGCATAGCCGATGCCGCCGCCCAGGATCAGGAACACCGCGTGCGGCATGCCGGGAATCAGGCCCAGCAGGATCAGGATGCTGGCGGCCACGCCGAGCACGCGTGGCGACATGAAGAGCTGCTGCACGATTTGGCGGCCCATGTCCTCTTCCTTGCCGACGCGCGAGACCACCATGGCGGCGGCCACCGAGATCAGCAGGCCGGGGATCTGCGCCACCAGCGCATCGCCCACCGCCAGCAGGATGTAGCTGTTGGCCGCCTGCCCGGCCGAGAGGTCGTGCTGCAGCATGCCGATGGCGAAGCCGCCCACGATATTGATGAGCAGGATCAGGATGCCGGCGATGGCGTCGCCGCGCACGAACTTCGAGGCACCGTCCATCGAGCCGAAGAAGTTGGCCTCTTCCTGCACTTCCAGGCGGCGGCGCTTGGCCTCCTTCTCGTCGATCAGGCCGGCGTTCAGGTCGGCGTCCACCGCCATCTGCTTGCCGGGCATGGCGTCCAGCGTGAACCGGGCCGACACCTCGGCGATGCGCTCCGCGCCCTTGGTCACCACCACGAAGTTGATCACCACCAGGATGGCGAACACGATCAGCCCGACGGCGAAGTTGCCGCCGATCAGGAAGTGCCCGAAGGCCTCGATCACTGCGCCGGCCGCGCCCGGACCGGTGTGGCCTTCCAGCAGCACGACGCGCGTGGACGCCACGTTCAGAGACAGCCGCATCAGCGTGGTGAGCAGCAGCACGGACGGGAAGGCCGCGAAGTCCAGCGGCCGGATCATGTAGGCGGCCACCATCATCACCATCAGCGCGACGGCGATGTTGAGCGTGAAGAACGTGTCCAGCAGCCAGGCCGGGATCGGCAGCACCATGAGCGCCAGGATGGCGACCACCAGGATCGGGGCCGACATGCCCTGCAGCATGGAGGCATTGGTGCCCGCCCATTGGCGGACGTTGCTCATCGTGGGAGTCTTCATGGCGCGTCACCTGCGGTGGATGCGGCGGACGGGGCGATCTTCGTGAGCGGATCGAGTTCCGGCGGCACGAACGGGTCGGGCTGGGCGTCGGGCATGCGGCCCTCGCCGCGCAGCGCGGCCTTGAGGCGGTACACGTAGGCCAGGATCTGCGCCACGGCCGCGTAGAGCTGGGCGGGGATCGGCTGCTCCAGCTCGGCATTGGCGTAGAGCGCACGTGCCAGCATGGGCGACTGCAGCACCGGCACGGAATTCTGGTTGGCCAGCTCGCGGATCTTGAACGCCAGCAGGTCGGTGCCCTTGGACACCACCTGGGGGGCGCCCATCGTCGCTTCGTCGTAGCGCAGCGCCACGGCATAGTGGGTGGGGTTCATCACCACGAAGTCGGCCTTGGCCACGTTGGCGAGGCTGGCGCGGTTGGCGATCTCGCGGGCGCGCTGGCGCTGGCGGCCCTTGACCTCGGGGCTGCCCTCGGACTGCTTGTGCTCCTGCTTCACTTCCTCGTGCGACATCTTCTGGCGCGACTTGAAGAAGAAGGCCTGGAGCGGCACGTCGATGACCGCCGCGATGAACACCACCAGCAGCATCAGCCCGACGCCGCCGGCGATCCATTCGCCCACGTGGCGCAGCGAGACCGGGGAGGGCTGCAGCACCAGCATCGCGACCTTCTCGATGCTGCTGCTCATGAAGTTCCACGCCACGGCCGCGAGGATGCAGGTCATCAGCACCATCTTGAGCACCGTGACCATCTGCTGCTTGGAAAACAGGTTCGCGAACCCGGAGATGGGGTTGAGCCGGCTGAAGTTGGGCATCACCGGCTTGAAGGTGAACAGCCAGCCGCCCGAGCCGATGGCGCTGGCGACGGTGGCCACGGCGGTGAGCAGGGCGAAGGCGGCGCTGGCCCCCACGCCGACGATGGTCATGTCCTGCAGGCGCTGCAGCATGGACCCCGTGGCATGCACCGTCTCGGCGTTGAACGCCATGTGGTGGGCGATGGCGCGCTGCAGGTGCTCGATGAGCGTGGGCGCCAGCGCATAGGTGCTGACCGCGCCCATGCCGAGGATGGCGATGTGGGAGAGATCGCGGGACCGCGCGGCCTGGCCCTCCTCGCGCGCTTGCTGGAGCTTGCGCTCGGTCGCGGGTAGCTGTTTGTCTTGGCTGGAGGAGTCCATGGTGGCATGACGGCTGGGTCATGCCAATTGTCGTGAGGGGCTCCGGAATCTAAAGCGCGAATAGACGGCCCGGGAGGCGTTTATTCCGGCCTGCCCGCTGGGCATCGTCGCGCAGGCATTGCATGGCAGTTGCTATCGAATATATAGCAAACTATTCAATGAATCCGGCGGCATGGAGCAGAAAACACCCTGAATGGGTAGGCGCATCCCCGGTGGCCGCCCGGAGCGCCTTCTTCCCCCGTGCCCCATGGCCGCGTGGCACCGCGCCGCACGGCCGTGGGGTACGGCCGCAGGCGGGTGGGGGAACCGCGGAGGGAGGCGATCAGAAGCCGAGGCTGGCCAGCAGGTCGTCGACTTCGGACTGGTTGGAGACGATGTTGGGGGTGTTCTCCGGGTCCACCACCGGGCCGGCGAGGTGCTCGCGGCGGGGTTCGGGAGGCGGTGCCACCGGCTGGGCCTGGGGCGGAGCGGTCTGGATGAGCAGCTGGACCAGCTGCTGCTCGATGGTGCCGGCCAGATTGACCACGCGCGCGATCACCTGCCCGGTGAGGTCGTGGAAATCCTGGGCCATCATGATCTCGGTGAGATGCACGTCGGCTTCCTTGGTGACGCGTTCCACGTCGTGCAGGAAGTTCATGATCTCGCCCTTGGCCACCGCGGCCACGGGATCCTTGATGAGCGACGCCACCACGCGGCGCGTCTCCTCGGCGATGAAATCGTGCTGGGCCTTGGCCTGCTCGACGCGGCTGAGCACCTTCTCGGCCGCCTCGCCCGTGAGACGGGCGATATAGGACAGGCGGCTCTGGGCGTCGGGCAACTCGCCCACGGTGCCGCGCAACTGGTCGGCATACCCCAGCTCGCTCAGCGCATCGTGCAGCTGGCGGGTGAGAACGCCGATCTTGTTGTGAACGTCCGTGGACTCCGGGGGGGTGTGGTCCGGCGTGTCCATGGTCAAAGTCCCATTTTCTTGAGGATCAGCGTGACTTTTTCTTCCAGCGTCGCCTTGGTGAAGGGCTTGACGATGTAGCCGGCCGCCCCGCCCTGGGCCGCCGCGACGATGTCCTCCTTGCGGGCCTCGGCCGTCACCATGAGGACGGGCAGGTGCTTGAGCTTGTCGTCCTTCTTGATTTCGGCCAGCAGCTGGAACCCGTTCATGTTGGGCATGTTGATGTCGGTGACCACGAAATCGAACTTGCTGTTGCGCAGCTTGTTCAGGGCCGCGACGCCATCTTCGGCCTCGTCGGCGTCGGTGAACCCGCTTTCCTTGAGCAGATTGCGCACGATGCGTCGCATGGTGGAGAAGTCGTCAACGATCAAAAAGCGAAGGGCAGTGGTCACGGGGACCCTTTCGGTCGGAAATTGCAGGAGATATTGTCAGGGGCAGCCGGTTTGGTGACAAGACGTTACGGCTGCTGGGTGGATGCGGGATTTTCCCGCTTTTCCGCGGCCAGGTCCGCTACCGGGATGGAAGGCGTCTGTTTTCCGAGAAGCCGTTCCTCGGCTTCCTTGGTCAGGACCGTGATGCTGATGCGCCGGTTCACGGGCGCACGGGGGGTGGCGGGTTCCAGCAGATCGCTGGCCGCCAGGCCGACGACGCGGCCCAGCTTGGCGTCGGGCATGCCCGCCGCCACGAGTTCGCGCCGGGAGGCGTTGGCCCGGTCGGCCGAAAGCTCCCAGTTGCTGTAGCCGCGATCGCCGTTGCCGTAGGGGGCGGCGTCGGTATGGCCGGCCAGGCTGATGCGGTTTTCCACCCCGCCGAGGGCGGCGCCGATTTCACGCAGGATGTCGCGCATGTAGGGTTTTACCAACGCACTGCCGCTGTCGAACATGGGGCGGTTCTGGTCGTCCACGATCTGGATCTGCAGCCCGTCGGTGGTCACGTCGATCCGGATCTGGGAGCGGAACTCCTTCAGGCGCGGGTTTTCGGAGATCAGCGCGTCGATCTTGGCCTGCAGCGACTTGATGCGCATCTGGTCGACGCGGGCCTGCTCGGCGCGCGCGGCCTCGATGTTGGCGCGGCGGCTGGTGGCCGTGTCGGATTCGGAGCGGCGCACCTGCCCGTGCACCTTGGAGAGGTCGTTGCCGCCGCCGGGAATGATGCTGGAGCTGTTGCCGGCCCCGTCGCCGCCCTGCATCGCCACCTTCAGTGGCGAGGCGAAATACGCGGCGATGCCCTGCAGTTCCCCCTTGGCCGTCGAGCCGAGCAGCCACATGAGCAGGAAGAACGCCATCATGGCCGTCACGAAGTCGGCATACGCGATCTTCCAGGCGCCCCCGTGCACGGCATGGCCGCCCTTCTTGACGCGCTTGATGATGATCGGCTGGAGTTTCTTGTCTGCCATGGCGTGTGCCTCCGGCGTCTTTCCTGGGGGTTACTTCTTGCCCTTCACGTGCCCTTCCAGCTCGGAGAAGCTGGGCCGGTCGGTCGAGAACAGCACCTTGCGGCCGAACTCGATGGCCGTGGCGGGGTTGTAGCCCTGCATGCTGGCCAGCAGGGTGGTCTTGATGCACTGCAGTTCCTTGGCGGCGTCCTCGAGCTTCTGCTCGACCAGGCCGCCCAGCGGCTCCACCACGCCATAGGCCAGGAGAATCCCGAGGAAGGTCCCCACCAGTGCGGAGCCGATCATGCCGCCCAGCACCGAGGGCGGCTGGCCCACGGAGCCCATGGTGTTCACCACCCCGAGCACGGCCGCCACAATGCCGAAGGCGGGCAGGGCGCCCGCCAGCCGCGCCAGCGCCGCCACGGGGGCGTGCGCCTCCTGGTGGTGCGTTTCGATCTCGCTGTCCATCAGCGCCTCGATCTCGTGGGCGTTCAGGTTGCCCGAGACCATCATGCGCAGGTAATCGGTGGTGAACTCGATCACGTGGTGGTCGCTGCCCACCGTGGGGTATTTTTTGAAGATTTCCGACTCGTGGGGCGCTTCCACGTCCTTTTCGATGGCCATGAGGCCTTCCTTGCGCGCCTTCTGCAGGATCTCGTAGAGCATGGCCATCAGCTCCATGTAGCGCGCCTTGGTGTACTTGGAACCCTTGAGCGCCATCGGCAGCGCCGCGATGGTGGCCTTGAGCACCTTGGGCTGGTTGTTCACCACGAAGGCGCCCAGGGCCCCCCCCAGGATGGTGATGAGTTCGAAGGGCAGGGCGCTCAGCACCACGCCGATGTTCCCGCCGTGCACGATGAACACCCCGAAGATGCATCCCAGGCAGACGATATAACCAATGATGACGAACATGCTTGAGTGAGTGCGGCGTGTGCGTGCCCTGCTGGCGGGAGCGGGGAGAAACGAACCTAATGTAAATGTATCGAGGTATTTATCGGCCGGAAAACCCCGTTCTGTAGCGCGGGCGCCGCGCCCGGGTTGCAGGCGATGCGACATCCGGACCTTAATGCAACACCCGCCGCGGGAGGCCGGCAAGAAAGCACCCAAAAGCTGCGCTTTCATCCCTTTTCCGGTGGCGCCATGTCTCTAGAATGAAACAAACGGTGAGGCTGCTCGTGCCCGCCGCCTTCTCAGCATGCACCGCCGCGCCATGCGCCGGCACGAAAGTGGCACATGTCGGCAGCAATCCATGGCAGAAACTGACAACCAGGACGTCGCACTCGGCAGCGGAACGCAACTGCTGCTGGAGCTGGTGAACGGCGAGCAGTGCCTGGCCGCCAACAACCTGCCCGGCGCGCTCAAGCATTTCACGACCGCGCTGGCGCTGGACCCGCGCCGGGCGGATGCCTGGCTCCTCACGGGGCGCACCTTCCTCAAGATGGAGAACTGGGCCAACGCCATCCCGGCGCTGGAGACGGCCCTGGCCCTGCAGCCCCAGATGGCCGACGCCCAGCACGGGCTCTCGCTCGCGCTCTTCAACGTGGGGCGGCGCGAGGAGGCGCTGGCCCTGATCGACGCGGTGTGCCAGCGCGGCGGTAATTCCGCCATGTGGGTGATGCGGGCCTTCCTGCACAGCCAGGCCGACCGCGATCCGGTGCGCACGCTGCAGGCCTACCAGGATTGGGGGCGCCGCTTCGCCGATCCGCTCACGCGCAAGGCCGCGCCGTTCCCGAGACTGGACCGCGACCCGCGCCGCAAGCTGCGCATCGGCTACGTGACTGCCGATTTCCGGGAGCATTCGATCGCGTTCTTCATGCTGCCCGTGCTGCGCCACCACGATCACGAGGCGGTCGAGGTGCACGTGTACTCGGGCGGCCACCGCGACGCCATCACCGACGCCCTGCAGGCCTGCGTGCCCCACTGGCACGACACCCATTCGCTGAGCGACGACGCGCTCCACCAGCTCATCCGGTCCCACGGCATCGACGTGCTGGTGGACCTGGCAGGCCACACGGCCGGCAACCGGCTGCTGGTGTTCGCCCGCCGGGCGGCGCCCGTGCAGGTCACCTGGCTCGGGTTCATGCTGCCGCTGGGGATGAAGGCCATGGACTACCGGCTCACCGATATCGGCATGACCCCGCCAGGGCAGGAGCCCCACTACAGCGAACGCCTGTTCCGCCTGGCCTGCATGGCGAGCTACGCGCCGCCGACCTACGCCCCCCTGTGCGAAGAGCCGCCGATGCTGCGCAACGGCCACCCCACGCTGATTTCGCTGAACAACTCGGCCAAAGTCACGGATGCGATGCTGGGCGTCTGGGCGCGCATCCTGCAGGCACGGGCCGATGCGCGGCTCATCATCATGGTCAAGGAGCGCACGGCGGATGCCGCCCAGGCGGCGATGCAGTCCCGGGTCGAGGCGGCCGGCATGCCGCTGGACCGCGTGTTCGTGCTCCACCAGCAGCCGCTCAACCAGTTCATGGAGCTGGGGCACATCGCGGATCTGGCGCTCGACACCTCGCCGATCTCGGGCGGAACCACCACGCTGCATGCGCTGTGGATGGGGTTGCCGATCGTCGCGATGGACGCCGAGCGGGGTGTGGACGCCAGCACCGCGCGCACGCTCCAGGGCGTGGGCTATGCCGAATGGGTGGCCACCGACGAGGACGGATACGTCGCGCGGGCGCTGGCGTTCCTGGACGACCCCGAGACCCTGGTCCGCCTGCGGCACGAAACGCGCCAGCGCCTTTCGGCCTGCCCGCTGATGGACTACGCCAGCCGCACGGCCGAAATCGAGAAGGCCTTCCGGCTTATGTGGCTGAACCATCTGGAGGGGCATGATCGCTTCCTCGACGTGTTCGCCGACCCCGGCCCGGCGTTCGAACGCCTCGGCGCCGGCTCCGGCGGCCAGGAACGCGCGCACGCCGCGCCCTCCGCATGACGACGGCCGGCCTGCTGCCTCCTGACCCCATTCCTTTGCTGGTGCCGGACGTGCCGGCGCCCGAAGCGCTGCTGCCGTACCTGCAGCGCATGCATGCCGCGCGCTACTACTCCAATGGCGGCCCCCTGGTACGTGAACTGGAAGAGCGCTTCGCCGCGCACTTCTGCGTGCCGGCGGAGCAGGTCGCGACCGTGGGCAGCGCCACGCTCGGCCTGGAACTGGTGCTGCAGGCGCTGGGCCTGCGCGCAGGGGCCCGCGTGCTGGTGCCCACCTTCACATTCGCCGCCACCGCGACGGCCGTGCTGCGTGCGGGGCACGTTCCCGTGCTGTGCGACGTGGACGCGGACAGTTGGCTGCTCACCCCGGACATCGCCCGCGCCGCGCTCGCGGCCGGGCCCCTCGATGCGGTTCTGCCCGTGGCCGCGCTCGGCATGCCCCACGGCATGGGGCAGTGGCAGCGGTTCGAGGAAGAGACGGGGGTGCCCGTCGTGATCGATGCGGCGGCGGGCTTCGGCAGCCAACGGCTCGGAGAAGCCGCAGGGACGCTCGTGTTCAGCCTCCATGCCACCAAATCCCTGCCGGCCGGCGAGGGCGGCTTCGTGGTCTCCACGCGCCCGGGTCTCGCTGCGCAGGTTCGGCGCCTTTCCAACTTCGGCATCAATCTGGATCCGGCCAGCCGCATGCCCATCGGTGCCCTGGCTGCGGTGGGCACGAATGCCAAGATGAGCGAACTGCATGCGGCCGTGGCGCTGGCATCGCTCGAGCGCTGGGACCAGGGGGCGCAGGAGCGTCGCGCGCTGCACCAGGAAATGCAGGGCGCGCTGGCGCACGCCGCCGGTGGGCGGATCGCATGGCAGGCGGCCGGGCCGGCCGGCGGCATCATGGCGCCGACGCTGCTGTGCGCGCGCATGCCCGACGCCCGCTCGCGCGAACGGCTCGAAGCCTTCTGCGCCCGCCAACATATCGCCACGCGGCGCTGGTACCAACCCCTCATGCACCGCATGGAAGTGCTGATGTCACGGTCCACGGCACTGCCGGCGCCGCGGGCAGAAGCGCTGGCCGACAGCCTCGTCGGCCTGCCGTTCTTTCCGCACATGAACAGCGCGCAGAAGCTCCGCCTGACCCGTGTGATGGCGCAGGCAATGGGCGGGTGATGGCGCAGGTTTTCATGGGTTCCGTTAGGGACAATGGCGCGCAATGCGGCCGCACGGTGCGGCGCAGGTGCGCCCCGATCCCCGCGTGTCCGGCCGTCATCGCCGGCAGCCACACACCACCCGAACACTGATCTATGCCGACGAGCGTCCTTCCGCCCCTCTTCTACCGTGACCCCGGTCACCACGCGCAGGAACTGCAGGGGCTGTTCCGCGATTGCTGGGTTTTCGTCTGCATGCGCTTCGAACTGGAAGGCCTCGTGCACCGGGGCCTGCGGGTGGGCGACGTGTCGCTGCTGGTGCAGTGCGACAGCCAGGGCCGGCCCCGCGCCTTCCTGAACGTCTGTTCGCACCGCCATGCCCAACTGTGCGAATCGGGCCTGCACCGTGGGCCTGCGCGGTGCCCCTACCACGGATGGGTGTACGACCGGGAAGGCGTGCCCGTCGGTATCCCGTCGAAGCAGTGCTTTCCCGAGGTGGTGGCCGAGCCGGCCCGTTTCCGGCTGCAGGAGTTCGCCTGCGAGGCGGTCGGGCAGTTCGTGTTCGTCCGGGTGTCGGAGGCCGGGCCGTCGCTGCGCGACTATCTGGGCGGGCAGTATGCGTTTCTGGAGCGCGCGAGTCAGGGGATGCAGGGTCTGCTGGATGAATTCCGGGAGCCTGTCGAGGCCAACTGGAAGATCGTGATTGAGAACGCGCTGGAGGGCTACCACGTGCCTGCCGTCCATGCGCGCACCTTCATGCAGATCGATGGCATGGACCGGGCGGAGGCCGCGCCGCGTTTCTTTCTGGAAGACCGTCTGCACAGCCACCTCGAGCACGCTGCCGATGCGGACTGGGTGGCGCGGTTCGCACGCATGGAAAGCAAGATCGGCCAATGGCCGTGGCGCTTCGAGCACTACACCCACCACCACATCTTTCCGAACCTGACCGTCACCTCGTTCATGGGGTACAGCTTCCACGTGCAGTCCTTCGAACCCACCGCGGCCCGGCAAACCACCGTGCATTCACGGACCGTCGGGGTCGAGTTCATCGGCGCCAAGCCGGCCGGCGCGAAGATGATGGAGCACATCCATGCCGACGGACATGCCTTCACACACAAGGTGTTCGCGGAGGACGGCGGTATCTGCGCCAAGGTCCAGGCGGGCGTGGACCAGGCGCGCCGTCCGGCCATCGTGGGCGCCGGGATCGAGGACCGCGTGGCGCATTTCCAGCGGGCCTATGCGCAGGCCCTGGAGGCCAGCGGGCCGCATGCGCCGGAGTCCGCAAAGGTGTGCGGGGCATGAAGGCCATCATCCTGGCAGGAGGACTGGGCTCGCGGCTCAGCGAGGAGACGCAGCAAAAGCCCAAACCCATGGTGGAGATCGGGGGGCGCCCGATCCTCTGGCACATCATGAAGATGTATTCGCACCATGGCATCAACGACTTCGTGGTGTGCTGCGGCTACAAGGGCTACGTGATCAAGGAGTACTTCGCCAATTACTTCCTGCACATGTCGGACGTCACCTTCGATCTGGCGAACAACCGCATGGACGTGCACGAACGCTACGCCGAGCCGTGGCGCGTGACCCTGGTCGATACCGGCGATGTCACCCAGACCGGTGGCCGCCTGCGCAGGGTCCGGCGCTATGTGAGCGAGGACGACGCCTTCTGCTTCACCTATGGCGATGGCGTGGGCGATATCGACATCACGGAGCTTGTCCGGTTCCACAAGAGCCACGGCCGGCAGGCCACGCTCACATCCACCCGCCAGCCCGGCCGTTTCGGGGCGCTGCAGATGGAAGACGACCGCGTGCTGTCGTTTCGCGAGAAGCCCGATGGCGGCGGTGGAATGGTGAACGGTGGCTTTTTCGTGCTGTCTCCGGCGGTGTTCGATCTGATCGAATCGGATGAAACGGTCTGGGAGGCGGCGCCGCTCGAAGCGCTGGCCCGGCAGGGCGAGTTGCGGGCCTTCCGGCACGAGGGATTCTGGCAACCGATGGATACGCTGCGGGACAAGAACTATCTGGAGCAACTCTGGCAGGGAGGCGCAGCTCCCTGGAAGTCATGGTGATCGCCGACGGCGCGGTGCCGTCGGACCGGTTCTGGGCGGGGCGCAAGGTGTTCCTCACGGGCCATACCGGCTTCAAGGGAAGCTGGTTGTCGCTCTGGCTGCAGCGACTGGGCGCAGAGGTGACCGGCTATGCGCTCGAACCGGATTCCACACCCGCCATGTTCGCACTGACACGGGCGGGGGATGGGATGGATTCGCGCATCGGCGACGTGCGCGATGCCGCGCGCCTTGCCGCGCTGCTGTCGGCAGCGTCGCCGGACGTGGTGATCCACATGGCCGCCCAGCCCCTGGTGCGAAAGTCGTATGCCGATCCGGTCGGCACCTACTCGACCAACGTCATGGGCACCGTGCACCTGCTGGAGGCCGTCCGGCATGCGCCATCGGTGCGTGCCGTGGTGGTCGTGACCAGCGACAAGTGCTATGAGAACCGCGAGTGGCTCTGGGGCTACCGGGAGGGCGATGCGTTGGGAGGGTTCGATCCCTACAGCAACAGCAAGGCCTGCACCGAGCTGGTGGCCGCCAGCTATCGCGATTCCTTTTTTCCGACAGGGCGCTATGCGAAGCATGGCGTGGCGGTGGCGAGCGCGCGCGCGGGCAATGTGATCGGCGGGGGCGACTGGTCGAGCGACCGGTTGATTCCGGATTTCCTGCGGGCCGCGCGTCACCGCCAGCCGCTGGAGCTGCGCAATCCTTGCGCCGTGCGGCCTTGGCAGCATGTGCTGGAGCCCCTGGCCGGCTATCTTCGGTTGGCGCAGGGGCTGGTGGAGCAGGGCGTGGCGCTGTCCGGGGCCTGGAATTTCGGCCCGTCCGATCAGGACGTGCAGAGCGTGGGGGATGTCGTCCGGCAACTGGCCGCGTCGTGGCCGGAGCCGGTGGACTGCCGCTTCGCCACCGAAGCGGGCGGCCTCCACGAGGCTGGCATGCTCCGGCTGGACAGCAGCAAGGCGAGAAGCCTGCTGGGGTGGAGCCCGCGCTGGCCGCTGCCGCAGACGCTGTCCAGCATCGTGGACTGGCATGCAGCACACCACCGGGGCGGGAACATGCGCACGATGACCGAGGACCAGATCGCGTCCTATTGCGCCAGCGGGCGCTGAACACATCTTTTATGGACAAGTTGAACCACATTCGCGAGCAGATCGCCGCACTCGTCGGTGAGTACGCGGCGCATGCCTATCGCCCCCAGCCCTTCCTTCCGGGCGCCACGGCGATTCCGCCGTCCGGCAAGGTCATCGGAGAAGCCGAGTTGCAGAACATGGTGGCCGCGTCTCTCGACGGCTGGCTGACCACGGGACGGTTCAACGATGCGTTCGAAGCGCGCCTGCGGGATTTTCTCGGGGTCCGCCATGCGCTCACGACGAACAGCGGCTCATCCGCCAACCTGCTCGCTTTTTCGGCGCTGACCTCGCCGGCGCTGGGCGATCGTGCCATCCGGCCGGGTGACGAAGTGATCGGTGTGGCGGCAGGGTTTCCCACCACCGTCAATCCCATCATTCAGAACGGTGCGATTCCGGTGTTCGTGGACGTCGAACTCGGCACCTACAACATCGACGTCAATCTCATCGAAGCGGCGATCTCCCCACGCACCAAGGCCATCATGCTGGCCCACACCCTGGGCAATCCGTACAACCTGAAGGCAGTGCAGGCCCTGTGCCGGAAGCACGGGCTGTGGCTGGTCGAGGATTGCTGCGACGCCCTGGGATCCACCTACGGCGGACGGCTGGTCGGTACGTTCGGCGACATCGGAACCCTGAGCTTCTACCCGGCCCATCACATCACGATGGGGGAGGGCGGAGCCGTCTTCACCAATGACGATGAACTCGCGCGCATCGTCACCTCGTTCCGCGATTGGGGCCGGGACTGCTATTGCGGTCCTGGCAAGGACAATACCTGCGGAAAACGGTATGGGTGGCAGCTCGGCGATCTGCCGCCGGGCTATGACCACAAGTACACGTATTCGCATGTGGGCTACAACCTCAAGATCACCGATATGCAGGCGGCCTGCGCCCTCGCACAGATGGACCGGTTGCCCGGCTTCATCGCGGCGCGGCAGCGCAATTTCGATCATCTTTCCGAACGGCTGAAAGGCTGTGAGGAATTCCTGGTGCTTCCCCGGGCCACGGAAGATTCCCGGCCATCGTGGTTCGGCTTCCCGCTCACGCTGCGCGAAGCCGCCGGTACCCGCCGCGTGGATCTGCTGGAGTACCTGGAGCAGAGCCGCATCGGGACGCGGCTGCTGTTCGCGGGCAACCTGGCACGGCAACCCTCGATGCACGGGCAAACTTACCGGGTGGCCAGCAGTCTGGCCAACACGGACACGGTAATGGAGAACACGTTCTGGCTGGGCATCTATCCGGGGTTGAGTGAAGCCATGATCGACTTCATGGCCGACCGCATCGAAACCTACTTCGGCGTCAACTTCTAGCATTCGACCATGCGCTTCGAAGAAAGTCCTGTGCCGGGCTGCTACCTGATCCAGCCCCAAGCACAGCCCGACGAGCGTGGGCGGTTCGTGAAGACCTTCAGCCGGGAGGCATTCCTCGCGAGGGGGCTGGAATGCGACTGGGCCGAGAGCTTCTACAGCGTATCGCGGCGTGGGGTGCTGCGCGGGCTGCATTTCCAGTTGCCGCCGCACCACCATGCCAAGCTGGTGCACTGCAGCCATGGCCGCCTCTTCGACGTGGTGGTCGATCTGCGCATCGGTTCGCCGACCCAGGGCCGTTTTGCCACTTTCGAGCTCGATGCCGAGCGCGGCAACCAGATCTACATACCGGCGGGGTGTGCCCACGGTTGCTATGCGCTGACCGAAGGGGCGACCATCGTCTATCACGTCACCTCGGCCCACGCACCGCAGCATGACGCCGGCATCCGTTGGGACTCTGCCGGCATCCCCTGGCCCGACGACCAGCCCCTGCTCTCGGTGCGCGACCGCGGGCACCCGCGACTGAGCGATTTCGCCAGTCCCTTCGCTATGCCAGAGGGCGCGCCCCATGACCACTGAGCGGCACGTGTTCCTGACGGGCGGCACGGGTTTCATTGGCCGGCATGTGTTGGCATCCTTGCTGGATGCGGGCCACCGTGTGACCGCCCTGAGGCATCCCGCCAACGCGCCCGTGTCCGCGCATCCTCGCCTCGCCTGGCTGAGCCGCGCCATGGACCAGCTGGTGCCCGCTGACCTGGCCGGCGTGGACGTGCTGATGCACCTGGCCTCGCCCGGCGTGCCGCCGCAGCATGCCGACCGGCAGACACTTTTCTACTGGAATGTCACCGTGTTGCTGCACCTGCTCGATGCGGCGCGCGCCGCTGGCGTGCAGCGGGCCGTCCTGGCCGGGACTTTCGCAGAATACGGGCGCAGTGCCGATCGCTTCGACTTCATTCCCGCTGGCGCACCCCTTGAGCCCACCTACGGCTACGCGGCCTCCAAGGCCGCAGGTTTCCAGGCCGCGCATGCGCACGCGATCGAATACGCGATGGAGCTGTGCTATCTGCGGATCTTCTCGGTCTTCGGCGAAGGCCAGTACGCCGGAAACTTCTGGCCGGCGTTGCGCCTGGCTGCGTCGCAGGGCGAAGATTTTCCGATGACCCCCGGGGAGCAGGTGCGCGACTACGTACCCGTGGATGCGGTCGCCCGCGCGTTCCGGCATGCTGCCGAGCGCCGTGATATCGAGGCCGGCATGCCCTGGGTGCGCAATGTAGGGTCCGGAGGGCCGGTATCGATGCACGATTTCGCGCGGCACTGGTGGAATCTCTGGGCCGCTCCTGGCCGGCTGCTCGTCGGGGCCCTGCCTTATCGGCCCAACGAGGTCATGCGCTGCGTGCCCGAGATGGCGGCCGATCTGTTCTTGTCTTGACCTGCGAACGAGGGACAACCATTTGCGTGAATCCAACGAACTGTCGGCCCTGGGGGGCTCCCGCATCCTGATCACGGGCGCGGGCGGAATGCTCGGCAGGGCCCTTGCGCGCCATCTGGCCGAGCATGTGCCCACTGCCCTGGTTGCGGCGCTGGACCGCCAGGCGTTCGATGTGCGCCAGCGCGAGCAGGCCAGGGCACTGCGCACCTGGCAACCCGATATCGTGATCCACTGTGCCGTGTGTTCCGACGTCAACTGGTGCGAAGACCATGCGGACGAGGCGGCGCAGGTGCAGCTCGAAGGCACGCGCCACGTGGTCGAGCTGGCCCGCGATTGCGGCGCCCGGTTCTTCTACCCGCAGACTTTCCTGATCTACGACGGAAGCGTGCCGGTGGACGAGGCCACCCCTCCCAATCCCCTGAGCGCGTACGCGCGGCTCAAGCTGGAAGCGGAGCACATCGTGCTGGAGTCTTTTCCAGGCGCACTCTCCGTGCGCATGGGCGGTTTTTTCGGGGAGCATGGACGCGACAAGAACTTCGTCGGCAAGCTGGTTCCTCACCTTGCAGGCCTGCTGCGTGCCGGCGTGGACCGCATGGAGATTGGCGATCGCATCTGGCAACCCACCCTCACGGACGACCTGGCCTACAACAGCCTGTTGTTGCTGGCGCGCGGAGAGACCGGCCGCTTCTGCATGGCGTCGCATGGACAGGCTTCGTTCTTCGCTTTGGCGCGGGAGATCGTGCTCCGATTGGGGCTGGATCGCCGCATCGAGATCGCATGCGTCCCCGCAGAAACCATGGCCCGCAAGGAGAAAGCCGTGCGGCCCGATGCGGTGGTGATGCGCAATGCCGCGTTGCAGTCCCGCGGTCTGGATCGCCAGCGCCCATGGCAGGACAGCCTGGCCGCCTATCTGGACCACCCTTATTTCACTGGAATGTTTGCTCCATGAGTCTGCAACTGCTGAGCCCTTTCGTGCCCGAAGGTGTCTTCGGCCCCATGCCCAACCGCGTTGCGATGGCCGCCATGACACGTGGTTTTGCCGATGAACGGCACCGCTGCACGGAAGAAATCGCGGCCTACTATGCCCGGCGTGCCGCTGCCGGCGTATCG
The DNA here is from genome assembly GCF_900112675.1 of Paracidovorax konjaci. Classification (GTDB taxonomy): domain Bacteria; phylum Pseudomonadota; class Gammaproteobacteria; order Burkholderiales; family Burkholderiaceae_C; genus Paracidovorax; species Paracidovorax konjaci. Next base: position 35,727 of record NZ_FOMQ01000019.1, read on the forward strand.
CTGATCCTGACCGAAGGCATCGTGGTCCATCCGTCGGCGGATGGCTACCGCAACGTGCCCCACCTGCAGAACGACGAGCATGCCGACAGCTGGATACCGGCCATCCGGCAGGTGCAGGAAGCCGGGGGGCGCATCGTCGCGCAACTGTGGCACTGCGGGCGCATCTCGCACCCGGATTTCACTGGTGGGCTGGCGCCGGTCAGTTCCACGGACCGGCCGGCGGCCGGGATCAATCGCCAGAACGGCCAGCCCTACGGGCAACCCCGGGCGCTGCATGCATCGGAGATGCCTGGCATCTACCGTCTTTTCGAGGAGGCCGCGCAGCGTGCACTGGGTGCTGGCTTCGACGGCGTGCAGGTCCACATGGGGCATGGATACCTGTTCGACCAGTTCCTGGATGCGCGCATCAATGACCGGACCGATGCCTATGGCGGATCGGTCGAGAACCGTTGCCGCATCGCGCTGGAGCTGGTGGAGCGTCTGCTGCCCGTTTGCGGCCCGCAAAGGCTCATGGTCCGCATCTCGCCCGCGCGGATGATGGGGGGGCTGTACGAGTGGCCGGACCTGGACGACATGCTTGGCCATCTCATTCCCAGACTCGACCGCCTGGGGCTGAGGCAGCTGGACATCAGCTGTGCGGACGCACCCTATGCCGAAACCTCCGGCAGGATCGTGCGCAAGGTGCGCCCCCTCTGGCCCCATTTCCTGATCGGCGGAGCCTCGCTGTCGGCTGGGGATGCCGAGCACGAAATCCAGGAAGGACTGCTGGACATGGTCACGTGGGGCCGCGCGCTCCTCGCCAACCCCGACTTCGTGCGCAGGCTGGAGCGTGGACAGGCCCTCGAACCCATGACGCCCGAGCGGCGTGCCGTGCTCTACTGATCCGACCTGGGATCAGCCGACGCGGCCGCTGAAGAATTCGGCGATCGTGAAGTCCTGGGCGCTTTCCTCGTGCGCCTGCCGCATGGCCGAGGGCAGATCGGCATAGACCTCCCGCCACCACGCTGGAGTGCCGACGAACCCTTTGTTGAGCGTCAGATTGAACAGAGGAATGCTCTTGAGCGACAGGACATCGACGAACTCGTCCATCGGCAGCAGGTGCTTTGCGGCGAAACGGTAGCCATCGGCGAGGTCCTGGGCCGGCTCGCCCCACTTGCGCGCCAGGCTTTGCCACAGCAGGCACTCGACAGCGGCCTTCTGTATATGCTGGTAGGGCTCTTCGGTCCTGTGCTGGATCTCGGATGCTCCGCGCATGTCTTCCGGAAGCGACCACAGCTCGCACATGTCCTGGGTTCGGCTCACCAGAAAGCGTTCTGAGAAGTGAAAGGGGATCTGCTTCCAGGATGAATGTGCCAGGAAGCCGAACTTTCCCGTGTTCCTGCTGCCATCGTCGAAGAGTTCCTCCACGGCGCGGTAGAGCGATCCGGTGACGACCGTATCGCTTCGCATGCGGACCGAATACGGCACCCCGACCTCGGCCAGGTGCAGGGCGCCTGCCTTGGCGGAACGGATGATGGCATTGCGGCTGTCCACCATGTTCTGGGGTTGGGGAAGCGTGACCACGGCGTCCACCCAGGGCCGGCAGGCGTCGAGGCTGGCTGCGGACTGATGGTCCCACGTGACAAAGCAGACATGGGCCTCGGGGCATGCCATGCGTTGCCAGGCCAGCGCCATGGGCGTGTAGGGAAAGACCGGACCTTGCACGAAGATGCCGAGCGAGGGCGTGCGGGAGGGCGGTACGCGCTGCAGCGACAGACCTTCGAACACCCGCGAGAAAGCCTGGAGCTGGTCGATGTCTCCATGGCGGCTGCTGTGCGTGAGCGCCGGTATGCAGCGGTAATCGCCCCACAGGTTGCGGATCTGGTTCATGATTTCCGCGGAGTGCGCCGCGAAGATCACCACGAGCACTTCGTCGTGCGGCTCCTGCATGAGCGCATCGGGGCTTCGCACAGGAACCCCGTGGATCTGCTTGCCCTGGTTCGCGGTGAACGGACACACGGTGTATTCCACCGGCAGGCCCAGCAGCGGGTAGTAGTCCGTGAAGGCCTGCCCGGCGCCCCAGCCGATCAGGCGGACCTTGGCCGGATCGATTTCCGGATACTTCAAAAGAACGCGGTCGAGGCCGCCCCGAGTCTTGGCCATCCTGCGGTGCCCTCTGGATAGTGGAATGGAATGCCTCTGGAGAGGCCTCAGCGATAGAAATACAGGCAGGTGTCCCAGCGGTCCTCGGTGTGGTGCTGCAGGCCGATCGAGTAGCCAGGGGCCACGGTATCCACCAACGCCGGTATGTCCACCAGATCGGTCGCGCGGTGATAGGCGGATATCGCCATCTTGGGCAGACCGGCGCGGATGGCCGCCTGGGCACCCCGCAGCGCCGGTATTTCGAAGCCTTCGATGTCCATCTTGATGAAAGTCGGAGGCGCATCGATGAGGTCGTCGATGCGCCGGATGCTCACCGTCTCCAGCGGTGCATCCGGATCGACGGCGATGCTGCCGCCATGTCCCCCCAGGTGGTGGAAGGGGGCTTGCGCGTCGTGCTCGCCGACGGCGAAGGGGTGCAGCGAAATCCTGGATGCGAGCGCGGTGCCTGCGTAGCCCTGCTGCAGCTTGCGCAGCACCTCGAGGTTCAAGCGGTCGGGCTCGATCATCCAGGAGTGCCCGATGCGGTCGCCCGTCATGCCCAGGAGCCCGGTCGTGGACTCGCCGATGGAGGCTCCGCAATCGACGAACCTCTCGTCGTCGGACAAATTCAGCAGGCCTGAACGGAAGTACAGCGTGGAGTAGGGTCTGGCCACGGTGAGGTACCACTCCGGGTTGCAGCTCAGGTGAAACATGAGCACGCTGCGCAATGTGTTCACCGAATGCGCATCCGCAAACCGCCGTTCAAGCGCCTGGAATTCATCGAATCTGCGGCTGATGGCAGGAGCCCAGTCCGCCGTGCGGTAGTCCACACGGTCGTTCATGCCGAAGAGCCGTGTGACCTGCTCGTGGTTCAGGTGGGCGATGCCATGGCGGGTGCAGAGCCGGTCGAAAAATCGCCGGGAATAGTCGGTCCGGCAACAGTTGATGGCAATGATGTCCGGGTCCTGGCGCAACATCGCGAGAAAGCGTTCGGTGGAGATGATCTCCACGCCGTAGTAGTCCTCGCCGCTGGTGTATTTGAAGTCGTCGACCACGGCCAGCGCCCAGCCCTGGTCGCGCGTCGCGCGGATGAAGACTTCCGCGAAGGTCTTCGTCCCCAGGAGGACGAAGCGCGTGCGTTCTCCTCGCCGCGCGAAGATCTCGCGGGCCTGGGAGGGGATGCAGAAATGCGGATCGCGTCGGTAGAGCTCCAGCATGGCGAGCAGCGCTTCATCCGATTGGAAGGGGGCAAGATTGATGCGGCTGACCAGGGCATCGGGCGCGAAGGAAGGAGGCATGGAGACCTTGTATGTCGCTTGGGGGCGGGCTTGCGGTGCCGGCGTGCCGGAGGCGCTCAACTCCAGGCGAACCGCCGGGCCGGATTGCCCATGATCGTGATGTTCGGCGGTATGCGGCCGTACACCACGCTGCCCGCGCCGATCTTGACGTTGTCACCGATGACGGTGCCGCTGGTGATGACGCAATTGGGGTGGATCGACACGAAATTGCCGATCTTGGCGCCTCCCCCGATGGAACAATGGCTGTTGATCTGGCACCAGTCGCCGATCCGGACGTCGTGCCCGATGACCGTGTACTCCTGGATGCAGACGAAATCGCCGATCTGTACATCGACCGAGATGCCGACCCGGGGCGCGACGATGCAGCCCCTTCCCAGCCGGGCATGCCGTGTCACGTTGGCCTGGGGATGGACCACGGTGGCGAAATCCACGTCGTGGAGGGTGCGCAGCGTTTCGGTGTACTTGAGGCGGGCCGCGGGATCTCCCAGTGCCGCCATGAATACATCTCCGCTGACCGGGACATACGTGAGCGGGTCGCCCACGATGCCGATGGAGCGGTGCATGCCGTCCAGCGCGGAGGTGCGGGAGTCGAGAAAGCCCTTGGGCCGAAACAGTGGGTTGTCGTCCTCGATATAGGTCAACACCTCCCGGCCGAAACCTCCCGCACCGACGATGAGCAGATTGCGGCGCGCGTCCGCAGGGGCTTGGGAAGGCGAAGGCATGGTGTCGCGCTCAGCTGATGGTGAGGCCGCCATCCATGACCAGCGTCGTGCCCGTGATCCACCGGCTGGCCTGGGACAGCAGGAAGACGGCGGCATTCGCCACGTCGTCGGGCTTGCCGAAACCCAGCGGATAGTTGCCGCGTTCCTGCTCCATCGAACCCACCAGTGTGGCGGTGGCGTCCAGCAGGGGGGTCTCGACCAGCGCGGGCGACAGACAGTTGGCCCGGATGCCCCGTTTCACCACTTCCATCGCAAGGCAGCGAACCATCGCAATCAACGCCGCCTTGGTGCCGGAGTAGGCTGCCACCCCGGGCACGCCGATGTGCGCGGCGATCGAGGCGATGAACACCATTGAACCGCCCGGCGCGATCAGGCTGCGCTTGAGCAGCGCCTGCGTCAGCAGCATGGGGGCGTCGACATTGATGCTCTGGACTTCGCGCAGATGCTGCTCGGTGATCATGCGCACGGGAGCCAGGCGGGAAATGCCCGCACTGTGCACCACGCCGTTCAAAAGGGCCTTGCCGATCTGTTCGACCACCGCGGTGCGGTCCGGGGCCTGGGTCAGGTCTGCACGCAGTACCTGGTGCGCCCCCTCGGGCGCTGCGGCCTGCAGCGCCTCCAGCGTGCGGGCCAGGCGCTCTTCGTCCCGCCCTACCCCGACCACGTCCGCGCCCATGCGGGCACAAGCCAGGGCGATGGAATGGCCGAGGCCCGATGTGGCACCCGTCACCAGGATGCGTTGGCCCGTGAGGTGGAAAGGGGTGAGGGCGGCTTCCATGGCGTCAGGACTCCAGCATCGCGGGGAACCGTGCGCCTGCGATGTCCAGGATGCAGGTGCCCCAGGACAGCCCGATGCCGAAGCCGCTCAGCAGCAACTTGTGCGAACCGCTCTCCAGGGTTTCGTTCAATCGCGCGGTCATCGTCACCGGCAGCGTGGCCCCGCTGGTATTGCCGTAATCGGCCAGCGTCGAGGGAACCTTTTCGGTGGGCAGCGCCAGTTTCTTGCGAATGGTCTCGTTGATCATCCGGTTGGCCTGATGGAAGATGAAGTAATCCACATCCTCCTTGGACACGCCCGCATATTGAAGCGCGCGTTCCACGGAAGGCGGCACCTTCTGCGTCGAGAAACTGAGCACGGCAGGACCGTCGAGGATGAGCCGGTCCGGCCACTGGAGCTCTCCGTTCTCGTCGCGCGCCGGAATGCTGTGGTGGAAGGCATAGGGCTCCCGATGCCCGCCCACCGGCTTGATGATCGCCTTGTAGCCGCTGCCGTCACTGTTGAGGTCGAAGTACATCGGCGGCGCTGCAGGATCGAATTCCAGGGCGGTGGCCGTGCCGGCATCGGAGAACAGCGGGTCTTTTTCGCTCGCGGACCGGTCCCCCACCAGCAGCAGGCCCTTTTTCACAGTGCCCGACGCGATCATGCTGCCCAGGAGGTGCAGGCCGAACGGGTAGCCCGAGCAGCCCAGATTCACATCGAATGCGATGGTGCCGGAGGCCAGCTGCAGCCGGTCTTGCAGGATGATGGCAGTGGAAGGGATCGGGTAGTCGGGGGACTGCGTGACCACGATGAGCGCGTGCACCTCGTCGCGGGCCCACTGCAGCTCTTCCAGCAGCTTCTCGGTGGCGTCCAGCGCCAGATCGGAAAAGCACTGCCACGAAGCGCAGAGTCGGCGCTGCTGGATACCGATGTTGCGCACCAGCCGCTCCCGTTCGGACCGGATCTTCGGCGGGCAGTCCTCCAGATTGGAGATGACGCGCTTGGGAACGCAACTGGTCATGCCCGCAAAGCGCACGTTGTGCAAGGTGGACAGGCCCATGGTGCGTTACCCCAGCAGCTTGTAGAGATCCGTCACCGTGGTGCAGTTCTTCAGGTCGTCGCCCACGATGGTCTTTCCGTATTCCACATCGAACATCACGATGACGCCCAGGGCGGCCAGGGAGTCCCATTCGGGGAGGGCACGCAATTCGGTGTCGGGCGTCACCTCCACGGGCTCCTGGAAGTCGACGGCGGTCAGAAAGCTCTCGATGAACTGCTCGATGGAAGGCGAAGGCATGCGTACTCCAGAATGAAAAAAGCCGCTCGGGCCAAGATGGAAGGCCCGAACGGCAGTGTATTAGCCCCGGAAACCTTTTTCAGCCTTGGAGCAGCTTCAATACCTGCTGAGGCAATTGGTTGGCCTGCGCCACCATGGCGGTGCCGGCCTGCTGCAGGATCTGCGTGCGCGACAGGTTGGCGGTTTCCTTGGCGAAGTCGGCGTCCACGATGCGGCCGCGCGCCGCCGACATGTTCTCCGACTGGATGTCGATGTTGGCGATGGCGTTCTCGAAGCGGCTCTGCAGGGCGCCGAGGTCGGCGCGTGCGGAGTTCACCTGGTCGATGGCGCTGTCGATCTTCTTGAGGGCGATCCACGCATCTTTCTGCGTGTCGATGTTGACCGAGTCGATGCCCTTCTGAGCCGTACCGGTAGCGGCCGTCAGCGTGGGGGCGGTGAACCCGGTGCTGGCCGTCGAGAAGCCCGAGAAAGTCACGGTGGCGGGTACCGGCGGGACGGCGTCGGTCAGCTTGCCCGATGCGATCTCCAGGTCGTAGGTGCCGTCGTCCTTCTTGGTCAGGAACGCGGTCACCCCGGTGTCTGCCGATTTGTTGTTGATCGCGCTCATCACCTGGCCCAGGCGTTCCACCCCGGAGCCCGCAGCCTTGATGGCTCCGAGATCGATCGTGGTGGACGTGCTGCCCATGTTCACGGCGATGGTCAGCGTGCCGGCGGGGATGGCGCTGGCAAATCCCGAGACCGTCGCATCAGAGGCGTCCACGGAGATGGCGGATGCGGTGCTCGAGTAGCTGATGTTCGCCAGGCCGGCGGCACGGGTATCGGCCAGCGAACCGAGGGTGACGTTGTCGCCCGAATTGGCACCCACCTGGAAAAGCGCGCCGGCGAAGCTGCCGTCGAGGATCTTCTGGCCGTTGAAGGTGGTCTGCTTGGAGACGCGGTCGATTTCGTCGGTGAGCTGCTTGACTTCCGCCTGCAGGGCCGTGCGGTCGGCCTTGCTGTTGGTGGCGTTGCTGGCCTGCACGGCGAGTTCACGCATGCGCTGCAGCATGTCGCCCACCTTGCCCAGCGCGCCTTCGGCCGTTTGGGCCAGCGAGATGCCGTCGTTGGCATTGCGGCCCGCCACGGTGAGGCCGCGGACCTGGGTGTTCATGCGCTCGGCGATGGCCAGGCCCGCGGCATCGTCCTTGGCACTGTTCACCCGCAGGCCCGACGAAAGGCGCTGCATGGAAGTGCTCAGCGAGGAGGCGGACAGGCCCAGATTGCGTTGCGCGTTGATGGAAGCGATGTTGGTGTTGATGGTCGAGGCCATTGCGGAACTCCTTCGCAAAAGGGATGGGCATTGCTGCCGTGGCCAAGGACACACACCGTCATCGGGTCGCCCTAGCGTTGGAAGGAATTCTGCGGGCCGCCGGTTTTTCCGGACGGGCGAAAAAAGGGAGGAAAACCGGTCAGTTCGATCGTTGTATTTGCGCAACTTGCCGGAATCCAGAGGGAAGCACGGCTCTGTGTAAGAAATTTTTGCACGCGGACGCTCAAGTTCCCGCCGGGCCGCCCGATAACCCAAGCAACAGGTTCACTCAAGCGAATTTGTTGACCGGCAAGCGATGGATGGGTTCACGTGACTGCCGCCCCGGTCTTGGCTGTCAGTTCAATGGAGCTGACGTTTTGATCGGCGGCTTAGCCGGACTTTAAGTAACCAAGGAGCGTTTCAAATGGCCTCTACCATCAACACGAACATCGCCTCTCTCAATGCCCAGCGCAATCTGAGCCTTTCGCAGTCGTCGCTCACCACGTCCATGTCGCGCCTTTCTTCTGGCCTGCGCATTACCAGCGCCAAGGACGATGCCGCTGGGTCGTCTATCCAGGAGCGTATGAATAGCCAGATCAAGGGCTTGGCCGTTGCGGGTCGGAATGCCAACGACGGCATCTCGCTGGCGCAGACGGCCGAAGGCGCGCTGGGCAAGGTGGGCGACATGCTGCAGCGCATGCGGGAACTCGCCGTGCAGTCCAGCAACGCCACCAACAGCAAGAAGGACCGCGAGGCCCTGCAATCCGAAGTGAAGCAGCTCACGGACGAAATCGACCGGGTGTCCAAGCAGACCAGCTTCAACGGCCAGAAGATCCTCGACGGCAGCTTCGCCGGCGCGCTGTTCCAGGTGGGTGCCAACTCCGGTGAGAACATCACCGTGGGCGCCCTGACGAACTCCTCCGCGTCCGGCCTGTCGAACATCGACTACTCCACCGGCAGCGTGACTTCCATCAATGCCAGCGATGCCACGATCACCGGCTTCGGCACCGCCGTCACCGCAGGCAGCATGACCATCCAGGTGGGCTCGGCTTCCGCGATCGACCTGGGCGCCATCAAGGCCGCGGGCTCCGGCGTGGAGCGCCTGGGCCAGGTGGTTTCGGCGATCAACAACAAGTCCGCCGACACGGGCGTCACGGCCTTCATGACCAAGAAGGACGACGGCACCTACGACCTGGAGTTCGCATCGTCCAAGCTCAACAGCGCCACGCCGCCGGTGCCGGAAACCATCACGTTCACGGGCTTCTCCGTGGCCAACAATGGCTTCGCTGCTCCGACGCTGACGGCCGCCACGGGCACCGACAAGAAGGGCATCGACACGGTCACCGTGGCGACGCAGAAGGATTCGTGGGTTGCGCTCAAGAAGATCGACAGCGCCATCGACCAGGTGAACTCCGCCCGTGCCGACCTCGGCGCCCTGCAGAGCCGCTTCGAGAACTCGGTCGGCAACATCGACATCCAGGCAGAAAACCTCTCCGCATCGCGCGGCCGGATCGTGGACGCCGACTTCGCCAAGGAAACCGCCAACCTGTCGCGCACGCAGATCCTGCAGCAGGCCGGCACCGCCATGGTGGCGCAGGCCAACCAGCTTCCGCAAGGGGTCTTGTCCCTCCTGCGTTGATGGGTGTCTTATAAGGGGTGGCGGCAGGGGCCGGCCCCTCGCTAAGCGGCGACAGGGAGGCTCCTGTGGCCGCTTTTCCTGCTTTTGAAGCGCAGGGTTCTTGCCAGAATCGCATCTCATTAATGAAGACCGGGCGCGAGCACGCCCAGGGAGCTGGACATGGCCATTACCTCGATCGGGATCGGAAGCGGACTTGATGTCGAAACCATCATTTCCAAGACCGTTGCGCTGGAAAAGCGCCCGCTCACGCAGTTGCAGAACACCGCCAGCTCCATCCAGACCAAGATCTCGACCTATTCGCAGATCAAGTCGCTGGTGTCCACCCTGTCCGACGCGGCCTCCAAGCTCACGCGGGACAGTGCGTGGAACGGCATGGCGGTGACGTCTTCCAACAGCGGTGCGGTGGCCGTGTCCGTTTCGGGCATCGCCAGCGCCACGTCGTTCTCCATGAGCGTGCAGCAGCTGGCGCGTTCTCAGTCCGTGGCATCCGCCGTCGTGAACAAGGATGCCGCCGTCGGCGCCGGCACCATGGCCATCCAGTTGGGTGGTTGGAACTCCACCACGAATCCGCCGGCGTTCACCGCGGGTTCGACGGCCGCATTCAACATCTCCGTGTCCGCCACGGACACGATGACTTCCATCGCGACGAAGATCAACGAGGCCGATGGCGGAGTCACCGCCACGGTGCTGCGCGATGCGTCCGGCGAGCGCCTGATGCTGCGCTCCAAGACGACGGGCGAGGAATCGGGCTTCCGCATCCAGGTCACCGAGGATTCCGCTTCCCCGGGGCTCTCCAAGCTGGCGTTCGATCCGCAGTCGTCGCCCGGCACGGGCATGGCCGGCAACTCGATCCAGTATGCGCAGAACGCGCAGGCCCAGATCAATGGCATCAGCGTCACGTCCAAGACCAACGTCTTTGCGGACACCATTCCCGGCCTGACGCTCACCGCGTCCAAGGTCACCACGGAAGACGTGGAGGTGACCTCCAAGTCGGACACGGCGAGCATGAAGAAGAACATCCAGGATTTCGTGGATGCCTACAACGCCGTGAACGACCTGCTCGGCAGCGTCACCAAGTACGACAGCGACACGAAAACCGCCGGTGTGCTGCAGGGCGACGGCACGACCGTGGGCCTGCAGAGCACTCTGCGCTCGGCGATGACCGCTGCGACGGGGGGCACGGATGCGCTCCAGACGCTTTCCGATCTCGGGATCCAGATGCAGCGTGGCGGCAAGCTCACCGTGGACGCCACCAAGCTGGACACTGCACTCAAGACGCCCGAGACGCTCAAGACTTTCTTCGCTGCGGACCCCGCCTCCGGTGCGACCAGCACCGGCCTGGGCGTGCGCCTCAAGTCGCTCACCGCCAGGATGCTGTCCTTCGACGGGCTCATGAACAACAAGTCGGACGCGCTCTCGGCGGAGTCCAAGCGCAATACCGATGACCAGGACAAAGTGAACAAGCGGGCCGACACGCTGGAGAAAAGAATGCGGGCGCAGTACACCGCGCTCGACAAGCAGATGGCCAACATGTCCTCGCTGAGCACCTACATGACGCAGCAGATCGCGAAGTGGAATAAGTGAACAAGCGGGCCGACACGCTGGAGAAAAGAATGCGGGCGCAGTACACCGCGCTCGACAAGCAGATGGCCAACATGTCCTCGCTGAGCACCTACATGACGCAGCAGATCGCGAAGTGGAATGCCTGACGTTGCGGCATCCGCAACATCGGCTCCATCCTGTGCAGAAATGGCCTTGAGTTCTTCCCGCGCCTGCCGATAAGAAAGGTAAGCAGCATGAAGGAGTCCTCGATGTATACGCCAGTCAGTTCCCGCGCAGCCTCGGTCTATCGCCAGGTCGGTGTGCAATCCAGCGTGGATGGTGCATCGCCTCACCAGTTGATCCAGATGCTTTTCGAGGGCTTGATGCAGTCGCTCAACGCGGCCCGCGGCTCCATGCAGCGCGGTGAGGTGGAAGAAAAAGGCCGCCATCTCGGCAAGGCCGTGCGCATCCTGGAAGAAGGCCTCAAGGGTGGCCTGAATCCTGTCCAGGGTGGCGAATTGGCCGGGAACCTGCGCGCGCTGTACGACTACTGCGTCGGCCGCCTGACCATGGCCAACCTGCGCAACGACCTGTCGCTGGTGGAAGAAGTGGTTACCTTGATTGTCCCCGTGGCCCAAAGCTGGAACGAGATCGGTGCGGAGACGCGCCGGCCCGTTTGAGGGGAGTACGTAGAAATGTCCGATATGCTCATTGACTATTACAAAGCCATCGAAGACAGCAGCGCGCGGATGCTCGAAGCCGCGAAGCTCAAGGACTGGGATGAAGTCGTGCGCTGCGAAGGGGCCTGCGCGGTCCTGATCGAGCAGCTCCGCTTCCGGTCCCAGGACCAGGAGTTGCTGCCGCAGCACCGCCGCGAGAAGACGCGCATCATGCAGCGCATCCTGCGCAACGACGCGGAGATCCGCTGCCTGGCCGAACCCTGGCTCGCCCAGTTCGAGCACCTGTTCGAGCGCCAGCCCATGACCATGCATTGACCCGTCCTGCAGGGGGCCGCTTGCGGCACCTCTGCCACGGGCAGTGGTCACCATGCAAAAGGCCTCGCCATCCGGTCCGGATGGCGAGGCCTTTTGCATGCGAGCGGCAAGCCCCCGGGTTTTGGGTCAAATCGGCTTCATGCCGCCGGATTCATTGGAGAGTTTGCTATTTAAATAATAGCAATTGACCGATGGCCTTGCGCTGCGGTGCGCCATGCGAGGCGTCAGACCTGCATGTTCATGATGTCGGTGTAGGCCTGCACCATCCGGTTGCGCACGTGCAGCGTGGCCTGGAAGCCCACCTGGGCCTTCTGGATGGCGATCATGGTTTCTTCCAGGCTGACGGACGGGTTTTCCATCTGCACCTCCTGCTGGAGGTTGGAGGCGCGGTTCTGGGCGGAGCTGACCGACTGCAGTGCGCCCTTGAGCGCGCTGGAGAAGCCGACTTCCTGGCCTGCGGCCTCCGGCGCGGCCGTGGCGCGGCGTGCCAGGCCGGCGCCCGTCAAGGGGGCGGTGGAGCTGGAGATGCGGAGGTCCATGGCGGTGGGCGAGGGGGTTGCGGGATGGTGCAATCCTAGGGGCGGAGCGCCGGCGTATCCTGGGGAATAGCTGGGAAAACGGGGGCCTTATCCGCCCGCCGGGCCGTGCGGGGCCGCCCAATAATCGCGGCACGCCAGATCCCGTGTGCCGTGTCGGCCCTCTTGGAAAGCACCATGTCCGCAGTCGCCGAAATCCCCGTCGTCCCTCCTGCAAGCCCGAACGCGCCCTCGCTGGTGCAGCGCTTTTCCGCGCTCGACCGTTCCAAGCGACTGCGTTTCGGCGCAGGCGTGGCACTGCTCGTGGCTGCGGTGGTGGCCGCGGTGGTGTTCAACCGCCAGCCCGACTACAAGGTGCTGTTTTCCAACCTGGGCGACAAGGACGGCGGCGCCATCGTGGCGCAGTTGTCCACGATGAACGTTCCCTACAAGTACGCAGAAGGCGGCGGTGCCATCCTGGTGCCCGCGGACCGTGTGCACGATGTGCGCCTGCGGCTGGCCACGCAGGGGCTGCCCAAGGGTTCGGTGACGGGTTTCGAGCTGATGGAAACCAACCGCTTCGGCGTGACGCAGTTCCAGGAACGCCTGAACTTCCAGCGCGGGCTCGAAGGCGAGCTGACGCGCTCGATCCAGGCGCTGTCCTCGGTGCAGAGCGCCCGCGTGCACCTGGCGCTACCCAATCAGAACGGGTTTTTCCGCGAGCAGCAGAAGCCCTCGGCCTCCGTATTGCTGAGCCTCTACCCGGGCCGCTTCCTGGACCGTGCCCAGCTCGCGGGCATCGTGCACCTCGTGGCCTCCAGCGTTCCCGAGATGACCCCGTCGGCCGTGAGCGTGCTCGACGATACGGGCAAGCTGCTGTCGCAGTCGCCCGACGGTGCCGCCGGCAGCAACAGCGGCATCGACGCGCAGCAGCTCTCGTATGTGCAGCAGATCGAGCAGCAATACACCCGCCGCATCCTGGACATCCTGGAGCCCGTGGTCGGCAAGAACAATGTGAAGGCCCAGGTGACGGCCGAGGTGGATTTCAGCCAGTCGGAGCAGACCTCGGAGCAGCACCGCCCCAACCAGACGCCCGACAGCAGCGCCGTGCGCAGTCAGCAGGTGGTCGAAAGCTCCGGCGCCCAGGGCAACCAGCCGCCCAGCGGCGTGCCGGGCGCAGCCAGCAACCAGCCGCCCCAGCCTTCGACCGCACCGATCAACGGCGCCAATCCCGCGCCCGCCGCCGGCACCGGCCAGCAAGGCCAGGCCCCGGGTGCGAAGCGCGAGTCCATCACCAATTACGAAGTCGACAAGACGGTGCGCGTGACGCGTGCCGGCAGCGGCGCGATCAAGCGGGTGAGCGCCGCCGTGGTGGTCAATTACCAGGCCGTGGCCGAAGGGGCCGGCAAGGCGCCTGTGGCCAAGGCCCTCACCCCCGAGCAGCTGGAGCAGATGACCGCGCTGGTGCGCGAGACCGTGGGCTACAGCAAGGAGCGCGGCGATTCGGTGAACATCATGAACACCCAGTTCCAGGTGGACAGCACGCCTTCGGTGGATCTGCCGCTCTGGAAGCAGCCCGAGATGATCGAGCTCGCCAGAAGCCTGGGATGGCCCGTGGGCATGTCGCTCTTCGCCGCGCTGATCCTGCTGGGCCTGGTGCGCCCCGCGATCAAGGGCCTGAACCAGGCGCCTGCTCCGGCGGCGGTGGCCGGGCGCCAGGTCGACGCGATCGAGGCCGACCAGCCCGAGCGCCCGGCCCTGGCCGCACCGACCAAGCCCGAAGACCTCATCCAGACGCCCGAACAGCTGCGCCTGGACGAAGCCCGCGTGCTGGCCAAGGACAACCCGGTGGCCGTGGCCAACATCCTGAAGGTGTGGGTGAACGGCGACGCTTGAAACCCGCGCGGCATCCACCGATGATGGCGGCGATGACAGCCCAGACCCACCCCTTTCCTTCCCACCCGGTGACCTTCCATGGATGAGCAAGGCCTGAACGACGCGGCGATCCTGCTGATGTCCCTCGGCGAGGAGGAAGCCGCCGAAGTGTTCAAGCACCTGTCCCCCAAGGAGGTGCAGAAGCTGGGCGAGACCATCGCCCGCATGCGCTCCGTCTCGAAAGAGAAGGTGGATGGCGTCATCAACCGGTTTTCCAAGGATGCTGCGGCGCAGAGCCTGCTGGTGTCGGACACCAGCAATTACGTGCGCTCCGTGCTCAAGCGGGCGCTGGGCGACGACAAGGCCGCGCTGCTGATCGACCGCATCCTGCAGGGCGGCGACGTCTCCGGCATCGAAAGCCTCAAGTGGATGGACCCGCTCTCCGTGGCGGAACTGCTGCGCAACGAGCACCCGCAGATCGTCGCGGCCATCCTCGTGCACCTGGACCCGGAGCAGTCGGCCGCCGTGCTCATGCAGCTCACCGACCGGCAGCGCGGGGAAGTGCTGCTGCGCGTGGCCACGCTCGAAGGCATCCAGCCGACGGCGCTCAAGGACCTCAACGAGGTGCTCTTCAAGGTGCTCGCGGGCGGCGACAAGATCCGCAAGAGTTCGCTGGGCGGGGTCAAGGCCGCGGCCGAGATCATCAACCTGCTCGGCTCCAACATGGACACGGTGGTGCTCGAATCGATCCGGGGCTACGACCCCGACCTGGCGCAGAAGATCATGGACAAGATGTTCGTGTTCGACGACGTCATGAAGCTCGATGACCGCTCCATCCAGACGGTGTTGCGCGAGGTGGCCTCCGAAACCCTGGTGGTGGCGCTCAAGGGTGCCCAGCCCGAGCTGCGCGAGAAGTTTTTGTCCAACATGTCTTCCCGTGCGGCCGAAGCCATGCGCGAAGACCTGGAGTCGCGCGGCCCGATGCGGCTGTCGGAGGTGGAGGCGCAGCAGAAGGAGATCCTCAAGACCGTGCGGCGGCTCTCCGACGAAGGCCAGATCGTGATCGGAGGCGGCGGCGATGACGCATTCGTATAGCCCCCGCGGCGCTTACACGCGCTTCATCCCCAGCGAGGAAATCGGCGATGTGACGCAATGGCACTTCGGCGCCGTGGATGGCTCCGACCCTCCGCAGGCCGCGGAGACCGAGCCGGAAGCGGCCGAACTGCCGCCGCCCGGCATCGACGAAGCGGAGCACCGGGCCGCCATCGAGGCTGCCCGCCAGGACGCCTTCGCCCAGGGCAAGGCGCAGGGCGAGGAAGAAACCGCGCTGGCCTGGCAGCAGCGCATGGACGACTACATCGCCGGGCAGGGCCAGCAGGTGGCCGCGCAGCTCGGCCAGTTGGTGCAGAGCACCGACGCCACGCTGTCGGAGCTGCAGCAGCGCATGGCGCAGGAGGTCCTGGAGCTGGCCTGCGACATCGCCCGCCAGGTCATCCGGCAGGAGCTGTCCGTCGGCCCCGAGGCATTGCTGCCCGTGGTGCGGGAGGCGCTCGGCATGCTCGTGGCCGAAGGCCGCCCCGCCACCGTGCGGGTCAACCCGGCAGACTGGTCCTTCCTGGAGCAGCCGCTGACGGCGGCCTACGCCACGGCGAAGGTGCAGTGGGTGCCCGATGCGGCCGTGGCCGAGGGCGATTGCTTCGTGGAATCGGCCGGCACGGTGGTGGACGGCTCGCTGGACAGGCGCTGGCGCCGTGCCATCGCGGCGCTGGGCCTGTCGACCGCATGGAAGATCGACGAGGGCGGCCATGGCTGAATCCCCAGCGCAGCCAGCCACCGAAGACGTGCCGGCAGATGCACAGGCTTCGGCCTGGAGCGCCTTCATGGCCGATGCGCGCGCACGCCTGGCGGACGGTACGCCGCTGGAGGCCCGCGGCACGCTGACGCGGCTGACCGGGCTGGTGCTGGAAGCCGCGGGCATCCGCGTTCCCGTGGGATCGCAGTGCCTGGTACAGATGCCTGGCCATGAGGCGGTGCTGGCGGAGGTGGTGGGTTTCTCGGGCGACCGGGCGTTCCTCATGCCGGCCGGAGACATCCACGGCCTTTCCAGCGGCGCGAGTGTGGTGCCTGCGGCGCCCTACGTTCCGGTGCCGCGCCTCGGCGATGCCGCGCGGCCTTCCAATGCCGCGGGGGTGCTGCGCCTGCCCATGGGCGATGGCCTGCTGGGCCGCGTGGTGGATTCGCAGGGGCTGCCGCTCGACCACGGCGGCCCAGTGGCCAACGTGTCGTCCGAACCCATAGACCGCCGCCAGATCAACGCCATGGACCGCGATCCGGTGCGGGAGATGCTGGACACCGGCGTGCGCGCGATCAATTCGCTGCTCACCGTGGGGCGGGGGCAGCGCCTGGGGCTCTTCGCGGGCTCGGGCGTGGGCAAAAGCGTGCTGCTCGGCATGATGGCCCGCTACACGCAGGCCGACGTCATCGTGGTGGGGCTCATCGGCGAGCGGGGGCGCGAGGTCAAGGAGTTCGTGGAAGACATCCTGGGCGAAGAGGACCGGGGGCGGGCCGTGGTGGTGGCCGCACCCGCCGATGCGCCGCCGCTGCTGCGCATGCAGGGCGCGGCCTACGCGACGGCGATCGCCGAGCATTTCCGCGACAAGGGCAAGCACGTGCTGCTCCTCATGGATTCGCTCACCCGCTATGCCATGGCCCAGCGCGAGATCGCTCTCGCCATCGGCGAGCCGCCGGCCACCAAGGGGTATCCGCCGAGCTGTTTCGCCAAACTGCCCGCCCTGGTCGAGCGCAGCGGCAACGGACTGCACGGCGTGGGGTCGATCACCGCCTTCTATACCGTGCTCTCCGAAGGGGACGACCAGCAGGACCCGATCGCCGACGCGGCGCGTGCCATCCTGGACGGCCACATCGTGCTGTCGCGGGCGCTGGCGGAGACCGGGCATTTTCCCGCCATCGACATCGAGCAGTCCGCTTCGCGCGTCATGCACAACGTGGCCTCGCGTGAACACTTCGATGTGGCGCGCCGGTTCCGCGCCGTGTATTCGCGCTACCAGAAGAGCCGCGACCTGATCCAGGTGGGTGCCTATATGAGTGGTTCCGATCCTGCGCTCGACGAGGCGATCCGCCTGCAGCCGGCCATGGCCGCGTTCTTGCAGCAGAACATGTTCGAGGCCGCGCCCATGCAGGAGAGCCTGCATTCGATGGTCACGGTGCTGGGCCTGCAGGGCTGACGGAAGGACCGATCCACCATGGCTTCACTCAACGCGTTCCTCGTGGCCGTCGAACTGGCGGAACGCCAGCGCGACGCCGCGCGCCAGACCCTGCAGGACATGCAGCGCGCGCGCCAGGCCTCCGAGGCGCAACTGCAGCAGCTCGAAAACTATGCCCACGAGACGGAGGGCCGGTGGGGGATGCGTGCCGACGCCACGGTCAAGCCCGAAGTCATGCACCACCACTACCACTTCATGGCTCGCCTGGGGCATGCCATGGGTTTGCAGAACAGCGTAGTGGGTGAGCAGGAAGGCCGTGTGCGTGCAGCCGGGCAAGCGCTGCTGCAGGCCGAGCTGCGCGTCACGGCCCTGCGCAAGGTGGTCGAGAAGCGGCGCAGGGACATCGAACACGCCGAAGCGCGGCGGGATCAGAAGCAGACGGACGAGCGTGCATCGCTGCAGTTCGGCAAGGCCCCAGGCATGGGGCCAGAGGAGCCATCATCATGAACACGGACACCCAGAATCGCATTGCCCGAGGCCCGTCCTCATCCCACGCCAGCCACGAAGCGCGCGGAACCCGGGGGGCAGCCAAGACGGCCGGTGCGCAGGGGGCCACCGATGGTGCCGATGCCGCGGCGGCCGGACAGGGCGGCTTTTCGATGCTGCTGGCATCGTTGGGCGCCGACCTGGGGGCTGGGGATGCCGTGGCCGGCGCGGCTGCTGGCGCAGCAGGGTTTGCGGCGGAAGATCCGCTGCTGCCGGGCACGCCGGACGCCGGGCTTTCGGGGGGCGCTGCCTTCGCCGCCACGGACCCTTCGGCGCTCGCACTGCAGGGAATGCTGCCCACGGCGCTGGCTTCCGGCTGGTCCGGCGTTGGTGTCGGCGTCGTTGGCACCGGTGCGGGGCCAGGCGTTTCGGGCATGGGCTTCGGGCAGGCTTCCCGGGCCGTGGGTCTGATGGATGCCAGCAGCCTGGTGGGCCAGACGGCCCTTATCGATGGGGCTGCGGATGTCTCCGGGGGGGCTGCAGCCGGTGCAGGCAAGGGGCTGGGTGCCCCACGCGCCGGCATGGCGCGGGGCGCCCACTCCGCCATGGGTTCAGCGGGCGGCCCGGGCCAGGAGGCTGCTGTCGCAGCAGGCAGCGGTTTCGCCGTTCCGGTCCACGGCGCCAAGGGCGAGGGGACTGTCGGCCTTGGGGACAGCAGCGCGGCACTGCAAAGCGCTGCCGCCTCCCTGGCCGGCGCCGAACGCCGGGAAGCAGGGGCGCTGCCAGCGGGCGCGCACGGTGCCGGGCGCGGCAGTGAGTCGAACCTGCAGGGGCAGGCGGCCGGCGGTGGCGCCGATGTACAGGCCACGGCCTTGCAGGCATCGGCCCGCACGGAAAGCAGCCCGTCCTTCGCGGCGGCGGTGGAACGCTCAGCCGGCCCGGGCGTGGCGGACGGGGCTCACCCCGTCGACGCTGGCGCAGGCACGGGATCGGGCGGCGCCGTAGGCGTGCCCGATCCCTCGCAGGTCGCCATGGAAGACCAGATTGCCGAGCAGGTGGCCTATTGGGTGCACCAGAAAACGCAGAATGCCGAGCTCACGATCGACCGGGACGGTCAGCCGGTCGAGATCTCCGTGTCTCTCTCGGGCAATGAGGCCCATGTCGCTTTCCGCAGCGACCAGTCCCAGACCCGGGACCTGCTGGACACCAGCGTTTCCCAGTTGCGCGAACTGTTGCGCAGCGAAGGCCTCGAGCTGGCGGGCGTCACGGTCGGCCAGTCGGGCGGCAACGGCGCGGGCGATGCGTCGGGCCGGCAGTCGGCCAGGGGCGAAGGGGCCCGCGTCACCCGGGTGCAGTCTGGGGGCGGCCAGTCCTCCGCGCCTGCGGCCGTGGCGCGTCCCGCAGCCCATCCGGACCGGGCGCTCGACGTGTTCGTCTGACGCCGGGCCGGGCGGCAGCCATCGGAGGGGCACTGCAGGGTGGGTGCAACGGGCGGAAGGCGGTGGTTTCCACCCTTATTCTGGCTATTATTGGTCGCGCTGGTGCCCAATAATGCCCCCATGCGAGAGGCCCGCGGCGATAAGGATCGTGCCGAGTCCCTTGCCTTTGCCGGCCAACCGCCGCCCCTGTTGTCCGATTCCGTTGCGCAAGGAAATCCAACGTGTCCGCCAATCCTCCTGCCGCAGCTGCCGCCAAGCCCAAAAGCAAGAAGCTGGTCCTGATCATCGCCATCGTGGTGGTGTTGGCCCTGGTCGGTGGTGGTGCGGCCTGGTTCCTCCTGTCCAAGCGCAGCCATGCTGCCGACGATGAGGAGGGCGCTGCGCCTGCGCCCAAGGCCACGGCGCCGAAGGTGGCGCCCACCTTCCTGCCCATCGAGAACATGGTGGTGAACCTTGCCGACTCCGGTGGAGAGCGTTTCGCCCAGATCGGCCTCACGCTGGAACTGGCGGATGCCAAGACCGCCGACACGGTCAAGCAATACCTGCCCAGCATCCGCAATGCGATCCTGTTGCTGGTATCGCAGCGCACGGCCCAGGAGTTGCTGGGGCGCGAGGGCAAGGAAAAGCTGGCCGCCGACATCCGCCGCGAGGTGTCGCGCCCGCTGGGCTACACCGTGGCCAAGCCGCGCAAGCGGCCGGCCAGCGAAGAGGAAGAGGAAGGCGAAGAGGCGCACCGCCCGAAGGCCGACACCAACCCCGTGCGGCAGGTGCTGTTCTCCAGTTTCATCATCCAGTGACCCGGCAGGAGATTTCCGATGAGCGAATCATTCCTTTCCCAGGAAGAAGTCGATGCCCTGCTGGAAGGCGTCACTGGCGAGAGCCAGAAATCCGTCGAAGAGGCGGCGGAAACCGGCGCGGTCCGCAACTACGACATTTCCAGCCAGGAGCGCATCGTTCGTGGCCGCATGCCGACGATGGAAATCGTCAACGAGCGGTTCGCACGCAACTTCCGCATCGGCTTGTTCAACTTCATCCGGCGCAGCCCCGAGATCTCCGTGGGCACGGTGTCCGTGCAACGCTACAGCGCGTTCCTGCGCGAGCTGGCGGTCCCCACCAATTTCAACATCGTGGCCATCCGGCCGCTGCGCGGCAGCGGGCTGATCGTCTGCGAACCTTCGCTCGTATTCGGCATCATCGACACGCTCTACGGTGGAGTGGGCAAGTTCCAGACCCGCATCGAAGGCCGGGACTTCTCCCCGACCGAGCAGCGCGTCATCAACCGCCTGGTGGACGTGATCTGTGCCGAATACAAGAAGGCCTGGCACGGCATCTATCCGCTGGAGCTGGAGTACCAGCGTTCGGAAATGCAGCCGCAGTTCGCGAACATCGCCACGCCGAGCGAGATCGTGGTGTCCACGGCTTTCCAGCTCGAAATCGGCGATCTGTCCGGCGCCATCCACATCTGCATGCCCTATGCGACGCTGGAGCCGATCCGCGACGTGCTCTATTCCTCGACCCAGGGCGACTCCATCGAGGTGGACCGCCGCTGGGTGCGCGTGCTGACCCGTGAAATCCAGGCCGCCGAGGTGACCCTGGTGGCGGAGTTGGCGCGAGCCGATGCCACGGTGGAGCAGCTCCTGGCCATGAAACCCGGCGACTTCATCGAACTCGACCGGGAGCCGCGCATCCGGGCCTCCATCGGCGGGGTCCCCATCTTCGAGTGCCAGTACGGCACGCACAATTCCAAGTACGCCATCCGCATCGAGGAATGCCTGCGCAATCCCGATCTGAACTGGCTGGGAGAAAAGAATGTCAACTGAAGGCGACAACGACGGCAAGAATGCAGCGGACGATCCGTTCGCCGGCTGGGCCGAGGCCCTGGAAGAGCAGAAGCGCTCCGACGACGCGCCCCCGCCGGACCAGGGCGGGCCGCTGGCGGGCGATCCTGTCCGGCCGTTCTCGTCGAGCAACGAGGCACCGGTCAACGACATCAACATGGTGCTCGACATCCCGGTCCAACTGTCCGTGGAGCTCGGGCGCACCAAGGTGCCCATCAAGTACATCCTGCAGCTGGCGCAAGGCTCGGTGGTGGAGCTGGATGCGCTGGCGGGTGAGCCCATGGATGTGCTCGTCAATGGGTACCTCATCGCGCAAGGGGAAGTGGTGGTGGTGAACGACAAGTTCGGCATCCGGCTGACGGATGTGGTCACGCCTTCGGAGCGGCTGCGCCGCGTGAGCCGTGGATAACGCCGCTCCGGGCGCCGGCATGGCGCAGACGCTGGTCATCGTCGTCCTGTTCATCGCTGCCGTGGCCTTGCTGCCGTGGCTCATTCGCCGGCTGCAGCAGCGGCAGGCGGCAGCCCTGGGTTCCAGTGCGGGAGCCGCGGCCAAGGTGCTGTCCGCCGTCGCGGTGGGGCCGCAGCAGCGGGTGGTGACCGTGGAAGTCGGTCCCGACCATCAGCGTGTGTGGCTGGTGTTGGGTGTCACGGCACAGCAGGTGCAGTGCCTGCACGTATTGAATCCTGCTGCTCCTGCGCGGCCGGGTGCGCCCGTGGGACTGCCTCCGGCCTCGTTCGCCGGCGAAATGGCGGCCGCCAACCAGCGCCACGACGGGCCTGCTTCGCATGGTTGAAGTAGCGGCGACCTCCACGGGGCGGGCGTGTCGCGCAGCCACCTTCGGCGCGCGAGTAGGCGCCATTGCGCTGGGAGGCGCTGCGTGGCTGCTGGTGCCTGCTGCGGCGTGGGCGCAGGCGGCAACCAATGCCAATCTTCCGGTGCTCGTGGGTTCTGGCGCAGGCGGCGCGAGCTACTCGGTGCCCATCCAGACCCTGTTGTTCTTCACGGCCCTGTCGTTCCTGCCGGCCGTGCTGCTCATGATGACGGGCTTCACTCGCATCGTCATCGTTCTGTCCCTGCTGCGGCAGGCGATCGGCACGCAGTCGGCGCCACCGAACCAGGTCATCGTCGGCCTGTCTTTGTTCCTGACGTTCTTCGTGATGGGCCCGACGTTCGATCGGGTGTACCAGGACGCCTACGTGCCCTACACCAGCAATGCCATCACCTTCGAGCAGGCGGTGGAGCGCGCGGAAGCTCCGATGCGTTCGTTCATGCTCAAGCAGACGCGCCAGTCGGATTTCGCCCTGTTCGCGCGCCTGGCCCGGCTACCGTCCGGTGCCACGGCGGAAACGGCGCCCCTACGGGTGCTGGTGCCTGCATTCGTCACGAGCGAGCTCAAATCGGCCTTCCAGATCGGGTTCATGATCTTCATCCCGTTCCTGGTGATCGACATGGTGGTGTCGAGCATCCTGATGTCATTGGGCATGATGATGCTGTCGCCGGTACTCGTGGCGTTGCCGTTCAAGCTCATGCTGTTCGTGCTGGCCGATGGCTGGAATTTGCTGATCGGCTCCCTGGCCGCCAGCTTCGTGACCTGAAAAAGGAGTCTGCGCATGACCTCGCAAATGGTCCTGACGATGGGGCGCGACGCGCTGACGCTGCTGCTCATGGTGTCGATGCCCGTGCTCGGCGTCGTCATGGCGGTAGGGCTGATCGTCAGCATCTTCCAGGCGGTGACGCAGATCCATGAAGCCACTCTGGCCTTCGTGCCCAAATTGATCGCTGCCATGGTCGTGTTTGCTGTCGTCGGCCCCTGGATGATCACCTCGCTGGTGGATTACATCCGGCGAACCATCGAGTCCATTCCGTCCGTCGTGACGTGATCACTTTTTCCGAAGCGCAGATCATGGCCTGGCTATCGCCGGTGCTGTGGCCGTTTTTGCGGGTCCTGGCCCTGTTCATGGTAGCCCCGGTTTTTTCGATGCGAAGCATCCCGGTGCGGGTGAAGGTCGGCCTTGCGTTCCTCGTGGCTGTGTGCGCGCAGGCTGCCTTGCCCGACCAGCCTGTCATCAGCGTGAATGGGCGCGATGCATTCGGTGCGGTCGCCCAACAGGTGACCGTGGGGCTGGCCATCGGCTTTGCGGTACGCCTCGTGTTTGCGGCGGTGGAGCTGGCCGGTGAAGTCATCGGCCTGCAGATGGGTCTCAACTTCGCTTCTTTTTTCGATCCTTCCACCAGCGGGCAGGTGAGCGCTGTGGGACGGTTTTTCGGGCACATGGCGCTGCTTCTGTTCGTCGTCATCAATGGCCACCTCATGGTGCTCATGGCGGTGGTCAAAAGCTTCGATGCCTTTCCCGTGGATGGCAATTTCATGCAGGCGCTCGGGCAGATGCGCTTGCACGATCTGGGTGCCTCCTTGTTCTCCAGCGCCCTCTGGATCGCGCTGCCCATGATTGCGCTGCTGCTGTTCGTCAACCTCGCGCTGGGGGTGATCTCGCGCGTGGCGCCTCAGATGAATATCTATGCGGTGGGCTTTCCGGTGACGTTGACGGTCGGGCTGCTGGGCATCGCGGCCACGTTGCCGATGCTGGAGCAGCCGGTGCTCGCCCTCATGCAGCAATCCATCGATCTCTTTGCCTCACAGCGGTAGGGCTACCTCCGGCGCTATATACCACCTCACACCAGCTGGTTGCGGATGGCGTAGACGGTCAATTCTGCGTTGTTGGTGAGCTTGAGTTTTTCCAGCACCCGCGAGCGGTAAACACTCACGGTCTTCGGGCTCAGCATCAGTTCCTCGGCGATGTCGGAGAGACGCCTTCCAGACGCAATCTTTACGAGCGTTTGCAATTCCCGTTCAGACAGCGCCTCATGGGGAAGCTCCGAAGCGGGCTGTGCAAGACTGTCCGCGAGCATCTGGGCCACTTCCGGTGTCAGGTATTTCCGTCCTTTCATGACGGTACGGACGGCCTCGATCAGCTCCACGGGATCCCCGGCTTTGTTGGCATAGCCCTGCGCGCCTGCCCGCAGGCATCTCAAGGCGTACTGGTCTTCCGGATACATCGAAACCACCAGTACTTTGATGGCGGAGTCCGTTTCCCGCAGGCTCGTCAGCACCTCGAGCCCGCTGCGCCCTGGCATGTTCAGGTCGAGAAGCAGGACATCGCACGGCACCGTGCGCAGAGTTTCCCTCAGCTCGGAATAGCCCCCGGCCTCCCCTGTGACCTGGATGTCCGGTGCCTCGGTGAGCGTGTCGCGAATGCCACGGCGCAGAACGGCGTGGTCATCGCAGAGTACGACGTGAATCATTGGACTTCTCCCCGGTCTGCTGTGTGAAGGCCGTCCTGTCCATCCAGCGGAACGGACACGATGACCGAGGTGCCGCGGCCCGGCTGGCTGCTGATGTCGAGCCAGCCTCCCACTGTTCTCGCGCGCTCTTGCAGGCCCTTCAGGCCGAACGATTTGGGCTTGTGCCGCACGGCAGGCTCCATGCCCCGGCCATCATCCGTTACCTCCAGTGTCAAAACCCTCTCGCTGTCCGAAAGATCGATCGTTACCTGCTTTGCCTCAGCGTACTTGGAAATGTTGGTGAGCGCTTCCTGGGCCGTACGGTAGGCCACCAGTTGAATATCACTGGACACTTCCATCGTGTCGCGGTTGGCATGGACCCGGGTGGGAATTCCTGTGCGCCGTTCAAAGCTTTCCGCCAACCATTGCACGGCTGCGACCAAGCCCTGGTCGAGGATGGGCGGGCGCAGATTCATCATGATCCGTTGGCTGGCACCAATGGCGTGCTGCAGCATTTCCGTGGCGCTCTCCGCATGCTGGCGGACAGCGTCTTCGCCGGTGTGCCGCGCGATCCATCCCATGTCGAACCGCACCGCAGTCAGGGCTCCGCCGATGTCATCGTGGATCTCCCGGGCAATCGCCGCCCGTTCCTTCTCGATGGAAGACTGCAGATGCTCGGTCAGTTCCGCCAGGCGCCGTTCGGATGCCGCCAGTTCACGGGTGGCCTGCTCGCGCGCTTTGCGGGCCTCGTGCACTTCGATGGCACGATCGATTACCCGGGGCAGCCGGCCCATGTCGTCCTTCAACAGGTAGTCGGACATGCCCAGCCGTATCGCATCCACCGCTGCGGCCTCGCCGATCGCGCCGGACAGCAAGACGAACGGGGGAGCATCACCACGCCCCTCCACGAACTGCCATGCGTCCAGGGCGGTGAAGCCGGGGAGGCGGTAGTCGGCGAGGATCAGATTGAATCGTTCGGCGCCCAGCCAGGCGATGAATGACTCCATCGTGTCTGCGTGGCGGATTTCATACATCCCGTTGGCGCGGCGCAACGTAATGCAGGCCAAAGCATGGTCTGCAGGGGAATCTTCGAGATGCAGGATACGCAGGGGTTTAACCGTTACTCCTGAAGCCATATGAACGCTATCATAGGATACATATTGGAACAAACGGCTCCGTTTGTCCTGTGCGGAGGTGCTTTGCTGAAAGCCTGAATCAGGCTCGACGTTGCACCGTTTGCCGGTGGTGTCGGCCACCAGCGTGTGTTTGCCGGAATGGATTTAGCGTGCCCTGAGCCCGCCTGCTGCCATGGAGAAACCATGCAATCTACGCTAACAAGCCCCGACGAGCCAGGAGTTCAGCTTCCGGTCATGGTGGCCGCTGAACTTCAGGAT
Source organism: Paracidovorax konjaci (assembly GCF_900112675.1). GTDB lineage: Bacteria > Pseudomonadota > Gammaproteobacteria > Burkholderiales > Burkholderiaceae_C > Paracidovorax > Paracidovorax konjaci. Next base: position 61,443 of record NZ_FOMQ01000019.1, read on the forward strand.
TCCCTGCTCGTCGTCATGCACGATCTGCATCGTCTTGAAGGCCTGCTCAGCCACGCCACGGACAATCTGCTCGCCCGCTTTGGGGAGGCCAATCAGGCACTTTCCGATGAGTTCATCAAGGACTCGCCGGAGCTGTTGGCACTGCGCAATGCCTTGAGAAGTGCTGTCACAGAATTGCAGTTCCAAGACATGGCGTCCCAGTTGATCTGGCACACCACGAAGGTGCTGCAGGGATGTGCATTCAGGCTCGCCTCCGAAGCCATGGGTTCGGAAGAGGGAGAAGAGGCGGCACCATTTGCCGAGATGGCGCCCGATCGTCCCAATCCCGTGACCCAAAGCGAAATGGACGCCGGTTCCATTGACCTGTTCTGACCTTTGCCCGTCTGGTTACCTTATATATTCAAGTGAGTTGGAGCCTTAAATGCAATCTATCCTCGCCGTTGATGATTCGCCCTCCATGCGCAAGATGGTGTCCTTCACTTTGACGGGCGCTGGCTACCACGTGGTGGAGGCTGTGGACGGCCAGGATGCGTTGGAAAAGGCGGAGACCCACGATATCCATCTGGTCCTTGCGGACCAGAACATGCCGCGCCTCGATGGGATCGGGCTGACGCGCAAGCTGCGTGAACATCCGCGGTTCAAAACCATTCCCATCCTGATCCTGACGACCGAGTCGAGCGATCAGATGAAGCAGGCGGGCCGCAATGCCGGTGCCACGGGTTGGCTGGTCAAGCCGTTCGACCCCAACCGCTTGATCGAGGTCATTCAGAAGGTCATCCGCTGAACGGCGCCTCATCAACAAGCACACGGGAGCCATGCATGGCCGAAACTTATCAAGAAGGCGCGGGCGCGGACTTCGATCTCAGCCAGTTCTACCAAATCTTCTTTGAAGAGGCGGGTGAAAACCTGGACCAGATGGAGCACATGCTCCTGGATCTGGATCTGAGCGCGGCCAACGATGAAGAGCTGAACGGTATTTTCCGTTGCGCTCACTCCATCAAGGGTGGGGCGGCAACCTTCGGTTTTTCTGATGTAGCCGAGCTGACGCACCAGATGGAGTCGTTGCTCGACCGCTTGCGCAGGCACGAACTCCAACCCATTCCTCAGATGGTGGACGTTCTGCTCGAATCCGCCGATGCCTCCCGCAGCCTGCTTGCGCGGCACCAGGCCGGAGGCCAGGGCGAGGCCGTTTCCACTGGCGACTTGGTGCGGCGCATCAGTGAACTTGCCGCAGGCGTTGTACCTGCCGAAACGGCGCCCGTGGCTCCTCCCGTCCCCGCACCCGCTGTGGCCGCACCGGCACCGGCACCGGTGCAGGCGCCCGTGGCTGCACCCGCTCCTCAGCCGTTCGTTCCGGGAACTTCGCGCTCTTTGGAAATCCGGATCGGTCCCATCGAGCGGATCGAGCAGGCGGATGCCATCAAGGATCTTTTCAGGGACATCGTCGGCCTGGGAACAATTCGCGATCTGCCGTCGGACCAGCAGGGCGTGCGCGTGTTCGGGGTTGAAACCACCTCCACCAACGACGATTTGCTGGACCTGTTCGCCTTCCATGTCTCCAAGGAGCAGGTGCGTATCGACGCCGCAGGCGCGACCGTTCCCGTGGAGGCTGTGGGCGTTGCATCAGCGCCCTCGGCTCCGGGTGGGTCGATGGATGCGCCCTATGGCTTCTTTCCGGGTGCGCCTGGTACGCCGACAGAGCGTGAGGTTGCAACCGTCGCTGTCGGCAGTTCGGATGCCGTGTCTTCCAAGCCTTCTGCGGGTGGAGCACGTACCGCCGAGCCCAAGGCTGTCAGCCAGGCGCAGATGGAGTCCACCACGATCCGCGTTGCGGTGAACAAGGTGGACCAGTTGATCAACTTGGTAGGTGAACTGGTCATCACGCAGGCAATGCTGGCTCAGAACAGCAGGGGCCTCGATGGCGCGGTCTACCAGCAACTGCTGGCAGGTCTGGCAGACCTGGATCGCAATACCCGCGATCTCCAGGAGTCGGTCATGTCCATCCGCATGATTCCGATGTCCATCGTGTTCAGCCGGTTTCCTCGCATGCTGCGTGACTTGGCCAACAAGCTGGGCAAGAAGGTCGATCTCGTCACCTTGGGTGAGGCGACGGAACTCGACAAGAGCCTTGTCGAAAAAATCACCGATCCGTTGACCCACTTGGTACGCAATAGCTGCGATCACGGTATTGAAATGCCGGCGGACCGTTTGGCCGCAGGCAAATCGGAACATGGAACGATCACCCTGTCTGCATCGCACCAGGGCGGCTCCATCGTGATCGAAGTCCGCGACGATGGCCGAGGCCTCTCGCGCGAGAAGATCCTGACCAAGGCACGCGAACGTGGTCTGGATGTCTCTGACCAGATGAGCGATCAGGATGTCTGGGGTCTCATCTTTGCTCCGGGCTTCTCCACTGCCGACGAGGTTACCGATGTGTCGGGCCGCGGCGTGGGCATGGACGTCGTCAAGAAGAATATTGCTGCACTCAACGGCTCTGTTGAAATCGATTCCGCCGAAGGCTACGGCATGCGAGTGTCGGTGCGCCTGCCACTCACGTTGGCCATCATGGATGGCATGTCCGTGGGTGTGGATGAAGAGGTCTACATCCTGCCGCTGTCCTCCGTGGTGGAGTCGTTCCAGGTCAATCCAGACGATGTGAATACCGTGGCCCAGGGCTCGCAGTTGGTGAAGGTCCGTGATGAATACATGCCTGTCATCGCGTTGGAGAAGACCTTCCAGGTGCCTCGGGTCGACCAGAGCAAGTCAAGCACCATCATGGTGGTCGTGGAAGCGGATGGCAGCCGCGTCGCCTTGCTGGTCGACGAGTTGCTCGGCCAGCACCAGGTTGTTGTGAAAAATCTGGAGACCAATTACCGCAAGGTGCCCAACGTGTCGGGTGCCACCATATTGGGCGATGGCACGGTAGCCCTGATTCTCGATACCGGGGCGCTGGTGCGCCGCGTGCGCCATTGATTGGCGCGGTGCAGACTGAAGGAGAGCCACCATGGCCACTGTGATGGAAAGAACGAACGAATCCGCTGGCGCGGCAGTTGCTGGAGCCCGCGAGTACTTGACCTTTCGCCTGGACCAAGAGGAATACGGTATCGACATCCTCAAAGTGCAGGAGATTCGCGGATATGAGCCGCCGACCCGCATCGCCAATGCGCCGGAGTTCATCAAGGGGGTCACGAACCTTCGCGGCACCATCGTGCCAATCGTGGACATGCGGCTCAAGTTCGACTGCTCCAAGGCCGAATACAACAGCTTCACGGTGGTCATCATCCTGAATCTGCGCAATCGCGTCGTCGGCATCGTGGTGGATTCGGTCAGCGATGTCATGGAACTCGCTTCCGACCAGATCCGCCTCGCGCCCGATATCGAAAGCACCATCGACAGCAATTGCATCGTGGGGCTCGGTTCCGTCGGTGAACGGATGCTGATTCTTCTCGATATCGAGAGGCTCATGTCCAACCCGGACATGGGGCTCGTGTCGACGCACGATTGAGTTGGAGGAGGGCTGAGGCAGACCCTCCTTTCGGAATGCAGGACAAAAGTCGGCAGTCCCCGTTGGCATGTGCGCCTACCCCTTGAGATGCGGAATTGAATCGAACATGCGCCAGACCTCTTCCTCTTCTGCCCCTCCGCGTGGTACGCCGGACCCCGGCGTTGCCCAGGCATCTTCGGGACCTTTGGCCCAGGGGCGCGAATTCGTCTGGACCAACGCGGATTTCTCCCGCGTGCAATCCCTGATTTATCAACGGGCAGGCATCAGTCTGCACGATGGCAAACATGCGATGGTCTACAGCCGGTTGTCCCGGCGGTTGCGGGAAACAGGCCATTCCAGTTTTCACGAGTATTTGAGCTGGCTGGAGAACCACGATGGTCCTGAGTGGCAGGAGTTCGTGAATGCCCTCACCACGAATCTGACGGCCTTTTTTCGGGAGCAGCACCACTTCGAGATCCTTTCGACCTTGTTGCGCACCCGGCCGTCGGGGCCATGGAGCGTGTGGTGCAACGCCGCGTCCACGGGGGAAGAGCCTTATTCCATCGTGATGACGGCCATGGAGGCATTGGGAGCTAATGCTTCCTTCAAGCTCACGGCGAGCGACATTGATTCCCGGGTACTGGCAACGGCGTCGGAAGGTGTGTACCGGCTGGACAGTGTGAAAGGACTGAGCCCCGAGCGGCTGCACAAATTTTTCTTGCGCGGAAAGGGAGCGAATGCCGGTCTGGCGCGCGCCAAGCCAGAGCTCCGCCGCGCGATCGAATTCATGAGCGTCAACCTGATCCGCGATGACTGGCCCTTCCGGGAGCCCTTCGATGTGGTCTTCTGCCGCAATGTCATGATCTATTTCGACGCCCCTACGCAGCGCCGCGTCCTGGAAAGGATCCATCGCGTACTCAAGCCGAGTGGGATGTTGTTCGTTGGGCACGCGGAAAACTTCAGTGAGTCCCGTGATCTTTTCAACTTGCGCGGCAAGACCGTCTACGAGCGCCGATAGCGGCCGCATTCCGTAAGAAGCCCCCCATGACCCAAAACCGCCCTGGCCCTTTCCCCGCGTCTGGCTCGCCATCGCCTTCTACGGCATTTGACGGGGCTGAACGTCGCCGGGCTCCGCGCATCGCTCCTTTGAGCGCAGACATCTACTCGGGTGCGCCTGCCGCCAATGCGACGAAACAATCGACGTTGCAGGAACTGAAAGGGCGCACCCGCCGTGCGGGAGAGGCGTCTTTCTTCTTCTTCGATCACCACTTCCAGCACAACGCCGTCAAGGTGCTTCCAGGGGAGTACTTCGTCTCTGATGAGAATCTCGTGATCATGACGGTGCTGGGCTCCTGCATCGCGGCATGTCTCTGGGACAGCCGCAGTCGCATCGGTGGCATGAACCACTTCATGCTGCCTGATGGTGATTCCAACGACGTTTCTGGCCGCTATGGGTCCTACGCGATGGAATTGCTGATCAACGAAATGTTGAAATTGGGAGCGCGCCGGGAAACCATGCAGGCCAAGGTCTTTGGCGGTGGCCAGGTGATGCACAACTTCACCACCATGAACGTAGGCGAGCGCAATACCAACTTTGTGATGAACTACCTTCAGACCGAGCGCATTCCGATTGTTTCTGAAGATGTGCTGGATATCTATCCACGCAAAGTGGTGTTTTTCCCGGTGACGGGCAAGGCGATGGTCAAGAGACTGGCGCATGCCCATCCGGAAGCGCTGGTGGCCCAGGATGTCAAGGGCAATGCGGCGACGGTGGCCAAAGCCACTGCCGGTGGGTCCGTGGATCTTTTTTGATTGAGAAGGACGAGAGGGAATGAGCAGGAAGATCCGCGTGATCGTGGTGGACGACTCCGCATTGGTGCGCAGTCTGCTGTCGGAAATCATCAACCGCCAACGAGATATGGAATGCATTGGCACAGCCAATGATCCCTTGATCGCCAGGGAGATGATCCGCGAGATGAATCCGGACGTCATTACCCTGGACGTGGAAATGCCGCGCATGGACGGCATCGACTTTCTCGGTCGGCTCATGCGCTTGCGCCCTATGCCGGTGGTGATGATCTCCACACTGACCGAGCGCGGAGCAGAGGTCACCATGAAGGCGCTGGAACTGGGCGCCGTGGACTTTGTAGCGAAGCCGCGTGTGGGGCTTTCTAGCGGATTGAATGAACTGGCGGTGCAGATCGTCGACAAGATCCGCGTAGCCGCGGTTGCGCAGGTGCGCAGAGCGCCGGCCCCACGCCCGGCGGGGGCGCCTCTGAGCCCATCGGCTGCAGGCTCGGCTGCGCCTGCGGCTCCGACATCTGCCGCAACGCTGTTGGGGCGGATCTCCACTGAAAAGCTCATTTGCATTGGCGCCTCGACAGGGGGAACCGAAGCCATTCGCGAGGTGCTGGTACAAATGCCAGCCGATTCCCCGGCGATCGTGATCACGCAGCACATGCCGCCGGGGTTCACTACAAGCTTTGCCGCCCGGCTCAACGGTCTGTGCCAGATTACAGTCAAAGAGGCATCGAACGGGGAGCGGATTCTTCCGGGGCATGCATACATCGCTCCGGGCGGTCGGCAATTCCATGTGGCGCGCAGCGGAGCCAACTATGTCGCGGTGGTTGACGATGGTCCTCCGGTCAATCGCCACAAGCCGTCGGTTGAGGTGCTTTTCAAATCCGCTGCCGCGGTGGTGGGGAAAAATGCCTTCGGCATCATGCTGACTGGTATGGGCAATGACGGCGCCGCAGCGATGAGGGAAATGAAGGACGCCGGCAGCTACAACTATGTGCAGGATGAAGCGAGCTGTATCGTGTTCGGAATGCCCAGAGAAGCGATTGCCCATGGGGCTGCTGACGAGGTGCTGCCCCTGACGCAAATTGCTTCCGCCTTGATCACACGCTTGCGAGGTGCCACCGATCGGTTGCACCACCGTATTTGACGCGATGATTTCAGTTGTGAGGGGGCGGTTTCGTGCCCCTCACTCAGACAGTTCTGTCCATCGCTCAAGTGCGGCCATCAACTCGGCTTCGATCTCGCCTTCTCTTGCGTGCAGTGCTGTGGCACGAGAGCTATCCCGGGCGTAGAGGCTACCGTCCGACAGCTCCTCGCGGATCGTCTGTTGCTCGGTTTCCAGCGCTTCAATGCGTTGTGGAAGCTGATCAAGCTCACGTTGCTCTTTATAGCTAAGCTTCTTTTTTGATAGCAAACTCTGCTGATTAGACGGCGGCACCAGGGTGGTTTTGTTCGAAATCTGTACCTTCTCGGAAGTGTGTTGCTGGGCGTTGGCAAGGTCCCGACTTCGCCGGGATTGAGTGAGCCAATCTTGGACACCGCCCTCGTATTCGCGCCATTGAGCGGCGCCTTCGTAGGCGATCGTGCTGGTCACTACATTGTCCAGAAACGTGCGATCGTGGCTGACCAGGAAGACGGTGCCTTCATACGACTGGAGCAATTCCTCGAGTAGGTCCAAGGTGTCGATGTCCAGGTCGTTGGTGGGCTCGTCAAGTACCAGCACATTGGCAGGGCGGGCGAAAAGGCGAGCAAGCAAAAGGCGGTTCCTTTCGCCCCCCGATAGTGACCTGACAGGAGAATGCGCGCGGGCTGGCGAAAAAAGAAAGTCCGTCAGGTAGCTCTTCACATGCTTGCGCTGTTTGCCCATTTCGATCCATTCGCTACCTGGGCTGATGAAGTCCTCCAATGTGGCGTCGAGATCGAGCGCGTGGCGCATCTGGTCAAAGTAAGCGATGTCGAGATGGGCGCCGCGCCGAACGTTCCCGCTGTCGGGGGACAGCTCGCCCAATATCAACTTCAGCAAGGTCGTCTTGCCCGCTCCGTTCGGACCTACCAAGCCAACCTTGTCACCTCGAAGCACAGTTGCCGAGAAATCGCGGACGATTTGTTTGTCGCCAAAAGCTTTTGAGACATGGGTCAATTCAGCAACGATCTTTCCTTGGTAGCCCGACTGCGCTCCAGACGCAATATCCATCCGGACACTTCCCAGAGCCTCGCGACGGGCTGAACGGCTTGCCCGCAGGGACTCCAGGCGGCTGATGCGGCTCTGGCTGCGTGTGCGTCTGGCTTCCACGCCCTTGCGGATCCAGATCTCCTCTTGTGCCAGCAATTTGTCTGCCTTTGCGGCAATCACTGCTTCCTGGGCCAGTTGCTCGGCTTTCTGTTGGACATACTGCGCGAAGTTTCCTGGATAGGACAGAAGGTGGCCTCGGTCCAACTCAACGATGCGCGTGGCAATGCGATCCAGAAATGCCCTGTCGTGGGTAATGGTGACAATGCTGCCTGGAAACGCTATCAAGAGTTCTTCCAGCCATTCGATCGAGTCCAAGTCGAGGTGGTTGGTCGGCTCGTCGAGGAGTAGCACGTCAGGGCGCGCAACAAGTGCCTGGGCCAACGCCACCCGCTTCTTCAGTCCACCGGAGAGATCTCCTATCCGGCTTTGGGGATCGAGGTGCAGGCGCTGCAGCGTTTCGTCGACTCGCCGTTCCCAGTTCCATCCGTCAACGGCTTCAATAGCCGTTTGCAACGCGTCCAGGTCCGAGCCGTCGGATTTCTCATACTGTTCTCGCAGTTCCACGACATTCGCCAACCCGGCTGCCGTAGCTTGAAAAACGCTATCTTGTGAATCGAGGAGCGGTTCCTGGGCAACATAGGTAATTCGCAATCCTTGTTGGACGTGCAGGGCCCCAGCATCCGATTGAGCAACTCCCCCGATGATCTTCAGCAGCGACGATTTGCCCGCACCATTGCGTCCGATGAGCCCCACACGTTCGCCGAGATCCAGCGAGAAGTCCGCATGATCCAACAGAGGTACATGACCAAAAGCCAGTTGGGCTTGGACAAGAGAAATAAGTGCCATGGAAAGAAAACGAGGAGTGAAAGAAGACAGTAGAGGATTTTGCTCGGCAACCACCCAATTCTTGCTATACTAGCGGGCTTCGCTACGAGGAATTGCTGAGAGTGCTGGAGGAGACGAAGGCG
>NZ_FOMQ01000032.1 GCF_900112675.1 Paracidovorax konjaci
CCGTACTGGTAGCCGTAGGAGAGCAGCCAGCCGTTGCGGAAGCGGCGCGTGAGGAGCTTGCCGGCGCTGTCGAAGCTCAGTTGCGAGTCGTCGTTGGCGGTCCAGGTGCGCGCTGAGGGCGTGAAATGACGGTGGCGGGACGCCGGCATGGATTCTTGAAGTGTTTTAATGTCCATGCCGCCGGATTCATTGAATAGTTTGCTCTTGTCTTGATAGCAATTGCTGGGCGGGCTCAAGAGTGGTTGGGCTTCATAGTTGAGGTTGCCCAGGTTCTTTGCTGCGTTTTGCGGTAAATGGATTCGCATCAGCAATATTTACCTATGCATGAGAGTAATAGAATTTTTAATTATTATATTTGTGAGGCCGATATGAAAAAATTCATGCGCTCATTAGGAATTGGCTCGAGTCGAACAAGCCGTCCTTCACAACGTCCTGTCCAAATGGAACGAGAACGCTCGCCGTCAAGTAGAGCAAGTTCTCCGCAGAGCGACTCTGGCGTGCTCTCGGGTTTGCCGCGAAGAAGCACGTCTGAAAGCGAATTTGCCTTACTTCCACCTCGTGCTGAAAGAAAAGCAATTGCATTGCGAGAATCTTTGCAGAATTCAAATCACGTTTCTCATGAAATAGAATTTTATGCGCAAGCTGCGCTGTCCGCCGCAAAATCCGGAAGCAATCAGGAGATAACTAGACTCGATGCTCAGAATAAGCATATTCTTGCAAATGCTTATAACGAGCGCCATTCGGGTTTGCAACTAAGTTGCCATGACTCTGCTCAATCATTTTTTGGTGAGTTTATAAGTTCACAAGAACCGGCTTGGAGATCGCTTGTCCAGTTATCTCCATCAAGCTTTCATCATGTGGCAGTTGATGTGCGATTTCAAGACGGTAAACGTACTATGGTGGTGCTTGAGCCGGCGCTTGCATATGGAGAGGGTGAGGCAGGTGATATTAAATTTCTCGCAGGCTATGAACCATTGGGTAGGAATGTGCAAGCATACCTCGGGGAAAATGGAGATCTAGCGGTTGTTAGTCTAGGTGCGCAAAAATCGAATTTCGATTGCATTATTTTTTCCCTGAATTTGGCACTCTGCGCATATCAGAAAGACAGTGTTTTAGATGACCTGCATGAAAGCCTAAGAAAGAATGTTAGATGTTTTTCTAGTGGGGAAGAAAAGTCAGTTGTGCATAAAAACATAGAATTTATTGATGGTACTAAATTTTTGCCGGCAATATTTTTTAAGCATGCGCATTCAAGAGGTACTGTGAATGAAGTCCTTGATAATCAACCACATCTTTCAGAAAAGAATGTAAGTACTGGACGCAACAATTCGTCTGAAACACTTTCGGAGCGCGTGCAGGATTTTCGAGTGGAGAGAGAAAAGTCTTATAGTATGTCGATCGAGGCATCGAGATTGAGAAAGATTAGAAAAGCGATTGAGTAATAGGAATTTCTAAAAACCTCCGAATTTTCAAGTTGGAGCGTGGTAATTCGTTGATTTATAAAGAGCACCGAGTGGTTCTTGATGGTGACGAGGCGCCCTTACTGGTAGCCGTAGGAGAGCAGCCAGCCGTTGCGGAACCGGCGCGTGAGGAGCTTGCCGGCGCTGTCGAAGGCCATTTGCGAGTCGTCGTTCGTGGCCCAGGTGCGCGCTGAGGGCGTGAAATGACGGTGGCGGGACGCCGATATGAATTCTTGAAGTGTTTTAACGTCCATGCCGCCGGATTCATTGGATAGTTTGCTATTTATTTGATAGCATTCTGCCGAAAATAGAGCAAGCATTCAAACTGTATGCATGAGTGGGGCGCGCAATTTGAGACTGCTACTAGTAAATGCGTACGTCCCCGACTCACACTCTCCCGTGTCAGGAGTTATCTAGTTTTATAAATCGGTGTATGACGAATCCGTAAGATTTTCCATTCTTCAGAAATTCTGTCGTCACTAGATAGTTGCCAGGGACTATTTCAAAGCTGAAAAAGAAAGATCCTCCTGAAGCTAAGGAAATAGAGGAGTCGAAAAAATCAGGCCTCCATGTTTTTTGGTAAAAATGATGCCACTGGTATTTTCTGATTTATCGAAGGTAATATTCTTTATTGTTGAATCCGCGAGATCGTAAGAGTCGCAATGAACCCAGCGTGCCAAGAGCAAGGAACCATCCACGACGAAAAATGCGGATTGCAACGGTTCATCGCCAAAAATCAATGCTTCTCCATCTCCGCAGGGTATTGTTTCAAGATAATCGTTGACGTCGCATGCGCGTTCATAGTCCATCATTTCTTCTTTGATGGAACTTCCTTCAACTCCCTGCCATGATTTGGCGTATTCCGCAGCAGCCGCAACCAAAGGGCCTCCGGACGTATTCATCCAATTGGTATTCATTTTTTACTCTTTTTGTTTCGCCAATATTTCACCCAGAGAGTAATGTTGACTGCAATAACTAATAAAGCACCGCCTAGCTGTAATAGTGTCCATGTCAAATACAAATTTTTGTCTTTTCCAGGGAAAGAACCGAGCCATGCGGTTTGCAGTGACCACATTAAGAAAATCCCTGAGATTAAGCAAAGAATGAAGGTAAAAAGCAGCAATTTCCAAAATTTCATGATGCTTATCTCCTGGCTCTAGGGTAGCCAACATAAGGTTTGCTAACTTCGCTTGGTGAACACCGATCTATCACATCTTGCGTGAATGTCTGGCAGGAGTTGAATGGAGGTGCGAAGCGTCCTAATGGTTTGCCAATTTGCAGTTCATTATTTACGCAGGTCTCATTGACATTCGGTAATGGTTTAGCGAGTGTGGGTTTATCGCATCCATGGTCCGATACAACAACATGCTGGAAAGGAAGCCCGCTTGCATCATTACCAGCCCGGGAACAACCTGCTTGCTCATTCATGCCGGCTTCGGTCGTATCTGTTTTAAGCCAGCAATGATTCACCAAACCTGCGGCGATGTCCGCTGGACGGCAGCGAAGTTCTACCGCTAATCCTCTTGGATCCGTAAAGGCGAGTGGGTTTCCTCCCACATACCAAAACCGGTTCCACCCACCCGCCAACCCAATCGGATCGGCCTGCATATACCTCCCCGTCGCCGGGTCGTAATACCGGTGCAGGTTGTAGTTCAACCCCGTCTCTTCATCCCACACCTGCCCCGGATACCGCAGGTCGAAGCGCAC
>NZ_FOMQ01000026.1 GCF_900112675.1 Paracidovorax konjaci
ACGCCGGTGTATTCGTCGGCGGTGTTCAACTTCATCCCCAAGACGGCGATGGACTTCTACCACGCGGTGGCGAGCGACGACCAGGCCACGCAGCACCGCCTGCTGCGCGACTTCTTCATGCCGTACCTGGAGCTGCGCAACCGCGTGCAGGGCTACGCGGTGAGCATCGTGAAGGCGGGCGCGAAGATCGTGGGCCACGACGCGGGCCCGGTGCGCGCACCGCTCACCGACCTCAAGGCCGATGAGGTCGAGGCGCTCAAGGCACTGATCGACAAGCTCGGCCCGCAGTGAGCTTTCGCGCCGCCGGCGCGCCATCCCCATAAGAAAACCCCGGAGACAAGCACCATGCCCTTGAAGAACTTCCGCCGCGCGATCGGCGCCGCGCTTTCCCTGTCTGCCGTGCTCTGCGCGGTGCCCCTCGCGGCCCAGGCGCAGGGCGCCTGGCCCGACAAGCCGGTCACCATCATCGTGCCGTTCCCGGCGGGCGGCTCCACCGACATGGTGGCGCGCGCCATGGCCCAGCACATGGGGGACAAGCTGGGTCAGAACTTCGTCGTGGACAACCGCCCCGGCGCCACCGGCACCATCGGCGCGGGCTTCGTGAAGCGCGCCGCGCCCGATGGCTACACGCTGCTGGTCTCGTCGCTGGGCGCCTTCGTGGTCACGCCGCACCTGCAGAAGAACGTGCCCTACGACGCCACCAGGGATTTCGACTACATCACCGTGCCCGTGCAGGCGCCCAACGTGCTCGTGGCCAACGTGGCGCAGAAGGCCCGCACGCTGCCCGAGGTGATCGCGCTGCTCAAGGCGCAGCCCGGCAAGGTGAGCTTCGCGAGTTCGGGCAACGGCTCCTCCGACCACTTGGCCGCCGAGGTGTTCTGGCAGCAGACGGGCACGCAGGGCCTGCACATTCCCTACAAGGGCGGCGCGCCGGCCGTCAATGACCTGCTGGGCAACCAGGTGGACTTTTCGTTCCAGAACGTGAATGCCGTGCTGCCGCACATCCGCGCGGGCAAGCTGCACGCGATTGCGGTGACGGGCAGCAAGCGCTCGCCCGTGCTGCCCGACGTGCCCACGCTGGCCGAAACCGGCGTGGCGGGCGCCGAGGTCTATTCCTGGCAGGGCATGGCCGCGCCCAAGGGCCTGCCCGCCGCCGTGAAGGACAAGCTCGCGGCCGCCGCCATCGCATCGATGAAGGACCCCGCCGTGCGCAAGCGCATGGAGGAGCAGGGCCTGGAGATCGTGGCGAGCACGCCGGCCGAGTTCACGGCCTTCCAGGCGCGCGAATGGGCCCGCTGGAAGCAGCTCATCGAGGCGCGCAAGATCACTGCAGATTGACCATGCACAACTCCCTGTGGCGCTTCGCGCCTTCCCCCTTCTCCTTCGGGAAGGGGGACGCCGCCGGTGGCCCGGCAAAGCCGGTTCCACGGCGTCCGCTGGCGTGGCCCACTCCGCGGCCATCGGACGGGTGAGGGTGCGCCGGTTTCAATCAATGGACTCCTGACATCGCACCGCGCTGCCTACGGCACGGCCCAGTCCCTACTTTTCTTTTCTTTCACCATGATCTCTTCAGACAACCTCCAGGCCCCCGGCGCAACGCCCGTCATCACCGAGCTGCGCGTCGTGCCGGTCGCGGGCCACGACAGCATGCTGCTGAACCTGAGCGGCGCGCACGGGCCGTTCTTCACGCGCAACCTGCTGATCCTGCGCGACAGCGCGGGCCGCACCGGGGTGGGCGAGGTGCCCGGCGGCGAGAAGATCCGCCAGACGCTCGAAGACGCGCGCGCGCTGATCGTGGGGCAGGGCGTGGGCAACCACCGTGCGGTGCTGAACGCCATGCGCACGCGCTTCGCCGACCGCGACAGCGGCGGGCGCGGGCAGCAGACCTTCGACCTGCGCGTGACCATCCATGCGCTCACCGCCGTGGAATCGTGCTTCCTCGACCTGCTGGGCCAGCACCTGGGCGTGCCCGTGGCCGCGCTGCTGGGCGACGGGCAGCAGCGCGCCGCCGTGCAGGTGCTGGGCTACCTTTTCTACGTGGGCGACCGCCGCAAGACCGACCTGGCCTACCGCGACGAATCCGGTGCGCAGGACGACTGGTTCCGCCTGCGCAACGAAGAAGCGCTGACGCCCGAGGCCATCGTGCGCCTGGCCGAGGCCACGCACGCACGCTACGGTTTCGTCGACTTCAAGCTCAAGGGCGGCGTGCTGCGCGGCGAGGACGAGGTGCTGGCGATCCGCGCGCTGCACGAGCGCTTCCCGCAGGCGCGCGTCACGCTCGACCCCAACGGCGGCTGGTTGCTGAAGGACGCCGTGCGCCTCACGCGCGACCTGCACGGCGTGATGGCCTATGCCGAAGACCCGTGCGGCGCCGAAGGCGTCTATTCGGGCCGCGAGGTGATGGCCGAGTTCCGCCGCGCCACGGGCCTGCCCACGGCCACGAACATGGTCGCCACCGACTGGCGCGAGATGCCGCACAGCCTGTCGCTGCAGTCGGTGGACATCCCGCTGGCCGACCCGCATTTCTGGACCATGGCCGGTTCCGTGCGCGTGGCCCAGGTGTGCGAGGCGTTCGGCCTCACGTGGGGGTCGCACTCCAACAACCACTTCGACGTGTCGCTCGCCATGTTCACCCACGTGGCGGCCGCCGCACCCGGCAAGGTCACGGCCATCGACACCCACTGGATCTGGCAGGACGGCCAGCACCTCACGCGCGCGCCCTACCGCATCGAAGGCGGCCAGATCCAGGTGCCGCAGCGCCCCGGCCTGGGCCTGGAGCTGGACATGGACGCGGTCGAAGCCGCGCACCGCCTCTACCTGCAGCACGGGCTGGGCGCGCGCGACGACGCCACCGCCATGCAGTACCTCGTGCCCGGCTGGCGGTTCGACAACAAGCGGCCCTGCATGGTGCGCTGACGGGCGACAGGAACGCCCAGCATTGAGGTCCGCACGGGGCCGCCCTCCGGCAACGGGGGGCGGCCCCGTTGCTTTCCAGAGCGCCGTGTGATGCCTGCGCCGTACCGGTTGGAGTTTGCTCATTTATTAATAGCAAACTATTCAATGTTTACGGCGGCATGAGCGCAAAATGAAGGCCAATTCTCTTCTGGGAAGCCCGTAGCGTGCCGATGCCTGCGGGTGGCATGCGGCAGATGACTGAATATCTATTCATCCACCTATTCTTACCGCCATTCAAATGCATTCCGATGCACTGCGCCTCGCGCTGCGGCAAGGGCTCCAAGCCGCGCAGATGCTGGCCGGGCGCCTGGGCGTGAGTCAGCCGACCATCTCCCGGGCGTTCGCCGTGCTGGGCGACAAAGTGCTGCGGCTGGGGGCGGGCCGATCTATTCAATACGTCCTGATCGGCAACACCGATATGCACACCGGCAACCTGTCGTTCATTTCGGAGCACGGCCGCCCGTATGCGCTGGCACCGGCCTACGACATGACCCCGATGGCGTTCGCGCCGCGCAGCGGGGGTGGGCTGCCCGCCGCGGTGCCCCATCCGGTGATCCAGCCCGACGTGCCCTCCCGCATCTGGCACGGGGCGGTCCCGCTGGCCCGTGGCTACCTGGCTGCACTGCGCGGTGCATCCGGTTTCAGCGACCGGTTCGCCGCCTGCGTGGACGCGCTGGAAGCCCACATGGACACGGCCGCCGCGCGCATCGCGCGGCTGGCATGAAGCGGCCCGCACCGCCCTTTCCGGGGCCGCGGCCCACGCGCCGGGTTCTGCCGGCCGCTCAGGCCTCCACCAGCGCCCGGTAGGCCCGCCGTGTCTCGGGCGATACCGAATCCACCAGTTGTTCGTGCGGCGTGCGGTGGCGCGCCAGCATGCGGGCGGAGGCGATCGCCTTGGATTTGCAGAACCAGTGGCAGGTGTGCTGCATGAGCAGCAGTTCCGCCGTGAGCGTGTAGGCCTTGTCGCGTGCCGACAGGCCCGATTCGTTGCGCACGCCGCGGGCGATCCCCTGGGCGTGGACGGCCAGGGCCTGGCGCAGATCGAACGAGGCCCCCGGGAAGAGCTGCAGCGCGAACGGCAGCGCCACGGGCAGGCGGCTCACGCGCGCGCGCTGCGGCTCGACTTTCGAGAAGTCGGCCGAGAAGCGCTGGAACTGCTCGGCGAGCTGCTGCTCGGTGGTGATCAGCAACTGCCAGATCTGCTCGCGCCGCGCCTCGTCCTTTTCGCCGAGTGCGCGCAGGTAGCCTTCCAGGAGGTTCTCCATGAGCTTTTCGATCTGGTAGTTGGAGAGGTGGCGGCCCAGCAGGGCGATGCGGCGTCGCTGCTCGCGCGCATTCAGCGCATACAGGCCGGCGGCGATCAGGGCCGCCAGAATCAAGGTGTCCATTCGGTGGGCGTCGGAAAGATGAAGGAAGGAATGTGGGAGGCGCAGTGCGCGGTGCGTTCAGTCGCCGGGCGGCGCGGGCCAGGGCGGCAGCGGGCCGCGGATCTGCTCGAACGCCTGCGCTGCGCGCAGCACGCCGAGGTCGTCGAAGCGCGGCCCCGCGATCTGCAGCCCGATGGGCAGTCCGCCGGCCGTGTGGCCGCAGGGCACGGAGGCGGCGGGCTGCTCCGACATGTTGAAGGGCACGGTGAATGCGATGTGCTCCAGCGGCTTCAGCGGGTCGTTGGTGGGCGAGGCCCATTCGGCCGTGAAGGCCGGCATGGGCGCCACGGGCGAGAGCACGTAGTCGAACGGCGCGCAGGCGCGCACGGTGGCCACGCGCGTGGCGTGGAACTGCTGGCTCGCGTGGAACACCTCCGTGCCCGTCAGCCCTTCGGCGCTTTCGGCCCAGGCGCGGATGTAGGGCAGCACGCGCTCGCGGCGTTCGGCCGGCAGGGCGCGCAGATCGACCAGGGAGCGCATGCGCCAGAAATGGTCCATGCCGTCCAGCATTGCGCGCGTGAAGAAAGGCTCCATCGGCAGCACGACGGCGCCGGCCGCCTCCATGCGCCGTGCGGCGCGCTCCACGGCCTCGCGGACTTCGGCCTCCACGGGCAGGCCGCAGCCGGCATCCAGCAGCAGCCCCAGCCGCTTGCCACGGAAGAAATCCGGCCCCGCGGCGAAGGTGTCCCAGGCGATCGCCTGCGGCGGCAGCGCCATGCTGTCGCGCGCATCGGCGCCGCTCAGCACGGCCATCATCAGCGCGGCATCGGCCACGGTGCGGGTCATGGGGCCGGCCGCGCGGCCGGTGTAGGGCGGGTCGATGGGGATGCGCCCCAGGCTGGGCTTGAGGCTGAAGATTCCGCACCACGACGCCGGCAGGCGCAGGGAGCCGCCGATGTCGGTGCCCACGTGCAGCGGGCCGTAGCCCGCCGCGGCCGCCGCGCCGCCGCCCGCGCTGGAGCCGCCCGGGCCCCTGGACAGGTCCCACGGGTTGCGCGCCAGCGGGTGGAAGGACGAGAGGCCGGACGACAGCATGCCGTAGTCGGGCATGGTGGTCTTGGCGACGAACACCGCGCCCGCCTCGCGCAGCCGCGCGGCCGGGGGCGCATCGGCGGGGGCCGGGGCCCGTTCGGTGGCGGCCGTGCCGAGCGGCGTCGGGTCGCCCCCGGTGGCGATGTTCTCCTTGACCGTGGCGGGCACGCCGTCGAGCGGGCCCTGGGGCGTACCGCGCAGCCAGCGGGCCTCGCTCGCGCGCGCCTGGGCGAGCGCCGCCTCGGGCCGCAGCAGGTAAGTGGCGTGCAGGTGCGGCTCCCAGCGCGCGATGTGGTCCAGCACGGACTGCACGGCTTCCACGGGCGAGACGGAGCGCGCGCGGTAGGCCGCGAGCAGCGCGTGCGCGGGCCAGTCGTGCAGCGGCGTGCCGGGGCGCTGGGCGGCTTCGTTCGTCATGCCCACGACAGCGCCGAGAGATCGTTCACGAAGATGGGCATGTCCTTCCAGAGCCCGCGCAGGCTCTTGTTGGCCACGGTGGCCCACTGGGCCTGGTAGAGGAACGCGTGCACGCAGTCCTCGGCCAGCAGCCGCTGTGCCTCGCCCAGCAGCCGCGCGCGGTCGGCCGGGGCGCCCGCGTTCTTGACCTGCTCGAACAGCGCGTTGAACTGCGGCGACTGGTAGCCCCAGTAGTAGTCGGGCTTGGCGAAGTTGGCGAGGTCGAACGGCTCCACGTGCGAGATCAGCGTGAGGTCGTAGTTCTTGTTCGTGTAGGTGCCGCTCAGCCACTGCGCCCACTCCACGTTCTGCAGCTTGAGCGCGATGCCCACCTTGGCGAGCTGCGCCGCGATGACCTCGCCGCCCTGGCGCGCGTAGGGCGTGGGTGGCAGCGTCACGGAGAGCTCGAGCGGCGTCTTCACGCCGGCCTCGGCCAGCAGGCGCCGGGCCTTCTCGGGGTCGTAGGGGTTGATGCCCGTGGAGTCCACGTAGCCGAAGGCGCCCGGCACGTAGTGGCTGCCGATGGGCACGCCCAGCCCGTCGGCACCGCCCTGGATCACCGCCTTGCGGTCGATGGCCGCCGCGATGGCGCGGCGCACGCGCACGTCCTGCAGCGGCTTGCGCTGGTTGTTGATGGCCAGGATGGTCTTGGCGCGCGAGCCGCTCACGATCACCTGGAAGCGCGGATTGGCCTTGAACTGCGGCACGCTGCGCGGCGCCACGCGCGGGAACGCATCCACGTCGCCCGCCATCAGCGCGGCGACCTGCGCGGCCGGGTCGGAGATGAAGCGGAACACCGCGCGGCGGATCTTCGCCAGCCCCGGCGTGCGGTAGCCCTCCCAGGCCGTGAGGGTGACCGATGCGCCCTTGCTCCAGGCCGAGAACCGGTAGGGCCCCGTTCCCACGGGCTGGGTGGCGTTGGTCTCGGCGCTGGCGGGCTCGACGATGGCCGATGTGGCCTGTCCGAGCACGAAGAGCAGGTCCGGGTCGATCTCCTTGTTGAGGACCACCACGGTGTGCTCGTCCACCACCTGCGTCGTGAGGTTGGCGAAGGTGCGCTTGTCCTTGTTGGTGCTTTTCTCGCCGGCCGCGCGGTCGAAGGAGAACTTCACGGCCGCGGCATTGAACGGCGCGCCGTTGTGGAACTTCACGCCCTGGCGCAGCTTGAAGGTGTAGGTCTTGAGGTCGGGCGAAACCTCCCAGCGCTCGGCCAGCAGCGGCGAGGTGCTGCCGTCGGCGTTGATCTTGGTCAGCGTCTCGAACACGTTGTAGAGCGTGATCTCCCCGATGGCCGAGGCCGCCCCCGCCGTGGGGTCCAGCCCCGGCGGCTCCAGCGTCATCGCCAGCACGATGCCGTCCTTGCGGCCCTGGGCGGCTGCGGGCAGCGATGCGGCCAGCGGCACGGCAGCGGCGGCGGCGAGGAGGGAACGGCGGTCGATGGGCATGGCGGAAGTCTCCGGGCAGGCGGACAGGGTTCGTGGGGATCGCCGGGCGGGCGGCCGGGCGCCGGCAGTGGCGGCCGATGCAAAAAGGGGGCCCGGCGTGCCCCCACGCATGCGCGGAGGGGGTGTGTGTTTGTACACCACGCACGCCGCGGCCGGTATGGGCGCGTGCCCGGCCCGCACGGGCATGCGGCGGCGCGTCAGCAGAAGGCTTCGCGCTGCTCCCGCAGCGCGGGCCGGTCGATGCTGGCGCGCAGCAGATCCAGGTCGCCCGCGCACACGCCGTGCCTGGCGAAATGCGCCTCCCACCCGTCCACGGCGCGCGCCACCTGCCGCACCAGTTCGGTGGCGCGTGGCCGGCGGATGCCGAATTCGCTCAGCTCGGTGAGCGCGTTGTCCAGGCTCGATTCCGCGCCGGCCGTGCCCACGGCGAGCGCCTGGTAGCCGAGGTTCTGCAGCGTGGGCACCACGTCGTAGGCGGGCGTGAGGTCGTAATAGCCGTCGAACCCCAGGCGCAGGCTGTGGTTGCGCTCGTGGTCGTCGGTGTTGTCCATGAGGATGTTGAACACCATGCGCTTGAACAGCTCCTCGCGCTGGGCGGCCTGCCGGTCGGGATGGCCCAGGCGCAGCAGCACCGTGGCCAAGGCGCCGTAGCGCTCGTCCAGGCCCGCGGCGCGCAGGGCCGTGCGCGCCGAGAGGCAGTGCAGGCGGTAGGGCCCCTGGCGGTCGAAGCGCTGGATGGTCAGCGCGTGCCGCGCACGGCCGTGGCGCCCGGGCAGCGGCAGCACGCCGGTCGCCGCCACGCCGATGCCGGCACGGGCGGCGAGCGCCATCGTGGCGTGCTCGACCAGCGGCGTGTCCACCGCGTCGTCCAGCTCGCTGAACTTGACCACGCACGGCCCTGCATCGGTGTGCAGCAGCGCCTTGGGCCGTGCACCGCCCAGCGTCACGCCGGGCTGCAGCAGGCGCTGCATGGCCGCGGTGACGGGCGCCTGGACCTGCATGTCGTCGATGGCGGCGCTGAGCTGCCCCAGGTCGCGCAGCTGCGGGTAGGGCCCGAGCACGCGCGGAAGGTACTGCTGCGCCGACACCGAAACGCCCAGCGCGCCGAAGCGGTCGTCGCCCGCGAACAGCAGCATCTCCAGCACCGACAGGCGCGCGGGGCGGTCGATGTGGCGGACGATGCGTTCGCCCCAGCGGTCGGGCCGGGCGTCGTCGATGGCACCCGGTGCGCTGCCTTTCTCGCCGGCCGTGAACGTCTGGCCCGCCAGGATCGGCAGGTCTTCGCTGAGCGGGAAATGCCACCACGGCGCGCCGTAGGCGAAGGTGGCGCAGTCCGGCACGAGCTGCGAGAGCCGCAGCGTGCCCACGGGCACGGGCCGGGCAGGGTTCACCAGCGCCCAGAGGTGCAGCTCGTCCTGCGGGGCGTAGGTGCGCGGGTCCACGCCGGGTCCGGGTGTCATGCCGCGGGCGGCTCCGCAGGGTGCAGCAGGGCCGCCAGGCCCGCGGCGTTGTCGCTGGCCGGCGAGAGGGCCGGGGCAGCGGACGGGGGCGGGCGGGGCGCCGCCACGGCGGCCCGCGGAGCGGGCTTCCAGCGGGCGCGCACTTCGGTCACTTCGCGCTCCAGCGCCGCATGGTCATGCACCGGCGCGATCAGGTCGGCAAGCCCTTCGGCCTGGTTGATGAGCCACAGGCACATCACATACGAGGCCATGGCCACGGACGGGTCGCCGCGCTCGATGCGCGCCATCGTGGGCTGGGACACCCCGAGCTTTTTCGCCCACTGCGCCTGCGACTCGCCCCGGCGCTTGCGTGCGATGGCGATGTGCTGGCCGAGCTGCCCGATCTGCCGCAGCACGGCCTGGGGGTAGTCGGCTGGAGAAGTGTTTTGGCGAGGCATCCATAGATGTTAGTGAAACGCTTGGTTTTTGCAAATCTATGAATCGATGGGTGCCGTGCTGGAAGCGTGATTCATAGATGGATCAATTCGAACGAAATGAAGATATCTATGAATGCCGTGCAGGCAGAGGCCGCACGGGCCTGGCCCGACTCCGTGCCCAGGATCAGCGCCGCCCCGGCCTCGGCACCGCGCGCGGCACGGCCGCCACCAGCTCCTGCGTGTAGGGGTGCGCGGGCGAGCGGAACAGCGCATCGGGCGTGCCGCGCTCCACGATCCGGCCGGCCTGCATCACCACCACTTCGTCGCACAGGTGCCGCACCACGGCCAGGTCGTGGCTGATCAGCAGGTAGGTGATTCCGGCCCGCGCCTGCAGGTCGCAGAGCAGGTTCAGCACCTGGGCCTGCACCGAGACGTCGAGCGCGCTCACGGGCTCGTCGGCCACCACCAGGGCGGGGCGCGTGACGATGGCGCGGGCGATGGCGATGCGCTGGCGCTGGCCGCCGGAGAACTCGTGCGGGTACTTGGCGGCATCGCCCGGCCGCAGGCCCACCTGGGCCAGCACCTGCGCGACGCGCTCGCGTTGCTGGGCGCGCGGCAACCCTTCCAGTGCGGCCACGGGCTCGGCCACGATGCGCTCCACGGTCATGCGCGGGTCCAGCGAGCCATAGGGGTCCTGGAACACCATCTGCAGGTCGCGCCGCGCGGCGCGCAGCGCCGCCGGGCCCAGCGCGTGCAGATCGCGCCCGCGCAGGCGCACCTGGCCGGCCGTGGGCGTGTCGAGCGCCATCACCAGCCGCGCCAGCGTGGACTTGCCCGAGCCCGATTCGCCCACCACACCCAGGCTGCGGCCCGCCGCCAGCGTGAAGCCCACCCCGTCCAGCGCGCGCAGCCGCGGCGCCGGCGACAGCAGGCGCTCGCGCGGCAGCGCGTAGTCGCGCACCAGCCCCTCGACCTCCAGCAGGGGTGCATCGTCTGAAGGTTTTTGGCCTGATGCCGCTGTATCCATTGAATAGTTTGCTATTGTTTTTATAGTGACTGCCGTGTCACAGGCCGGCGTGCCCCGGTGCGGCGGCAGCGGCAGCAGCCGCCACGGCCTCCAGCCGGATGCAGCGCGCGCGGTGCGCGGGGCCCACGCCGACCGGCTCCGGCAGCGCCGCGCCGCAGTCGGGCACGGTGAATGCGCAGCGCCCCGCGAACGGGCAGCCCGGCGGCAGATCGGCGATTTCCGGCACGGTGCCTGCGATGGTGGGCAGCGGCGGGCGCGGCGCTCCGGCCACGGCGGGTTCGCCGTCGTCCACCCACTGCGGCCGGGCCGCGAACAGCCCGCGCGTATAGGGGTGCGCGCGGTGCGCGAACACTTCGCCCGTAGGGCCGCTCTCCACCACGCTGCCGCCGTACATCACCAGCATGCGGTCCACGTTCTGCGCGATCACGCCCAGGTCGTGCGAGATCAGCACCAGCGCCATGCCGCGCTCGGCCACCAGCCCGGCGATCAGCTCCAGGATCTGGCGCTGCACCGTCACGTCGAGCGCCGTGGTGGGCTCGTCGGCGATCAGCACGTCGGGCCCGCAGGCCAGCGCCATCGCGATGGTGATGCGCTGGCGCTGCCCGCCCGAGAACTGGTGCGGGTAGGCATCGAAGCGCCGCGCCGCCTGCGCGATGCCCACGCGGTCGAGCAGCGCCACGGCCCGCGCGCGCGCCTCCGACCGCGGCAGCCCCAGGTGCCGGCGCAGCGGCTCGGCCACCTGCGCGCCGATGCTGTGCACGGGGTTGAGCGCCGTCATCGGCTCCTGGAAGACCATCGCGATGCGGCGCCCGCGCAGCCGGGCCAGGGCGTCGTCGGGCTGGCCCAGCAGCTCGGCGCCATCGAAGCGCACGCTGCCGCCGGCGCGCGCGCCCTCGGGCAGCAGGCCCATGAGCGCCATCGCCGTGAGCGACTTGCCGCAGCCCGATTCGCCCACCAGCCCGAGCGCCTCGCCGCGCGCCAGCGTGAACGACACCTCGCGCACCGCGCGCGCCATACCGCGCTGCGTCGGGAGGTCCACGGTCAGGCCGCGCACGTCGATCAGCGGAGCGTCGCCGCTGGCGCAGGAGGGGGGCAGGAGGGCGCTGTCCATGGCGTGGGAGTTCAGCGGCGCCGCGACAGGCGCGGATCGAGCAGGTCGCGCAGCCCGTCGCCCAGCAGGTTCAGCCCCAGCACGGCCAGGGCAATGGCCAGCCCCGGCCACACGGCCAGCAGCGGCGCCTGGAACATCAGCGTCTGCGCCTCGCTCAGCATGCGGCCCCACGAGGGCTGGGGCGGCTGCGTGCCCAGGCCCAGGTAGGACAGCGCGGCCTCGGCCAGGATCGCGAGCGCGAACTGGATCGTGGCCTGCACGATCAGCGCCGCCGCGATGTTGGGCAGCACGTGCTCCAGCGTGATGCGCCACGGGCCCCGGCCGCAGGCGCGGGCCGCCAGCACGTATTCGCGCGCCCACACGGCCTTGGCGGAGGCGCGGGTCACGCGGGCGAAGGTCGGGATGTTGAAGATCCCGATCGCGATGATCGAATTCACCACGCCCGCGCCCCACACGGCCGTGAGCATGATCGCCGACAGGATCGCGGGGAAGGCGAACGTGAAATCCGCCAGGCGCATGACGGCTTCCTCCACCCAGCCGCGGCGGGCCGCCGCCAGCAGCCCCAGCGCCGTGCCCACCGAGAGCCCGATGCCCACCGCGATCACGCCCACGAGGATCGAATTGCGCGCGCCCACCAGCAGCAGCGAGGCCACGTCGCGCCCGAAAGCATCCGTGCCCAGCCAGTGCGCCGCGCCGGGCGGGCGCAGCGCGGAATCCATGTCCATGTCGTAGGGCGAGCCCGGCGTCCACACGAACGACAGCAACGCCGCCAGCACCAGCAGCAGCGAGAGCCCGGCACCCAGCGCGAAGCTCGGGTGGCGCAGCGCGCGGCGCCATGCGCCGGAGGGGGCCGGGAGGCCTGCGGGAGGCGGCGTGAGTGGCATCAGAGGTCGCTCGCCTTCACGCGCGGATCGATGGCCGCATAGAGCAGGTCCACCGCGAAATTCACCACGATCACCATGGCCGCCAGCAGCATCACGCAGTTGCGCACCACGATCAGGTCGCGGTTCGCGATCGACTGGAAGATCAGCCGGCCCAGGCCCGGCAGGTAGAACACGTTCTCGACCACGATGGTGCCGGCCAGCAGGTTCGCGAACTGCAGCCCCATCACCGTGACCACCGGGATCATCGCGTTGCGCAGCACGTGGCCCCACAGCGCCGCGCGCTGCGTCAGCCCCTTGGCGCGCGCCGTGCGCACGAAATCCTCGCGCAGCACCTCCAGCACCGCCGAGCGCGTGATGCGCGCGAGGATCGCCGCCTGCACCACCGCCAGCGACACGGCCGGCAGCAGCAGGGCCTGCAGTGCCGCGAGCGGGCTGCCGCCCGACGCCTCGGTCCAGCCCGGGAAGCCGCCCGCCGAGAACCACTGCAGCTTCACCGAGAACAGCAGGATCAGCAGGATCGCGAACCAGAAGTTGGGAATGGCGATGCCGATCTGCGCGAGCCCCATCACGCCCACGTCGCCCCAGCGGCGGTGGTGCGAGGCGGCGTAGACACCCGCCAGCAACGCCAGCACCGTGGTGATCGCCATCGCCATCAGTGCGAGCGGCACGGTGAGGGCCAGCCGCTCCAGCACGAGATCGATGACGGGCGTGCCGTAGGCATGGCTTTCGCCGAGGTGGCCCGAGAGCAGCCCGCCGACCCAGTGCAGGTAGCGCACCGGCGCGGGCTGGTCCAGGCCCAGGCGCGCGGCCAGCGCGGCCACGGCCTCGGGCGAGGCGTCCGGGCCCATCATCACCTGCGCCGCGTTGCCCGGCAGGATCTCCAGCACGAGGAACACGACCACCGACGCTCCGGCGAGCGTGGCCGCGAGCGTGAGCAGGCGTTTGAGCAGGAACAATCCCATGGGGCTGCGGCAGGGGTGGCGGGCGATCGGTGGGGAGGTCGTCTTCCTGGGGCGGGGCTCTCTCCGGCCTGTGGGGCGGACGCGGGCCGAAGGGCGCAGCATAGCGGCAAACCCGGCGTGTGCCGCCGGCCGGTGGCGGCGCGCGCGGCCCCTGGACGGTCAGGGGGATGGGCGGCGGGGATAATCGCCCCCATGACGCCCGTTTTCCGCACCCCCGTCCCGCGCTGCCGTGCAGTGCCGGCGGCCGTGCCCCCCGCTGTCCGGAGGCATCCATGGCCCTGATGATCACCGACGAGTGCATCAACTGCGACGTGTGCGAGCCCGAGTGCCCCAACCACGCCATCTACCTCGGCGAAACCACCTACGAGATCGCTCCCGACAAGTGCACCGAATGCGTCGGCCACTTCGACGAGCCCCAGTGCGTGCAGATCTGCCCGGTGGCCTGCATCCCGGTCCATCCGCAGCACGTCGAAAGCCGCGAGACCCTGTGGCAGAAATACCAGCGCCTCACGGGCGCGCCGGTGCCCGAAATCACTTGAACGGCAATTGGGCATGTTTCCATGCCCATGCCGCCGGATCCATTGAATAGTTTGCTATTCTTTTGATAGCGAATTGCCGGCGGCTGCCGGGGCACCCGCTCCTTCGGGCCGGGGCGGTTTCGGGCGGGGCGGCTTGGTCGTGTGCACCAGCAGCGTCGCCTTGTCCATCTCGCCGGCCAGCATCGCGGGGTAGGCCTTGAGCGAATGCGCGATGCTGTCCTCGATCTGCGTCCGGTGGTCGGGCGAGGGCTTCTTCAGCACCCAGTGCGGCACCTCGGCCTTCACGCCCGGATGGCCTATGCCGATGCGCAGCCGCCAGTAGTCCGCCGAACCGAGCTGTGCGTGGATGTCGCGCAGCCCGTTGTGGCCCGCGTGGCTGCCGCCGCGCTTGAGCTTCACCTGGCCCGGGACGATGTCCAGCTCGTCGTGCGCCACGAGGATTTCCTCGGGCAGGATCTTGAAGAAGCGCGCCAGCGAGGCCACCGACTTGCCCGACAGGTTCATGAAGGTCTGCGGCTGCAGCAGCCACACGCTCTGGCCGTTCACGCTCGCCCGCGCCACGAAGCCGTGGTAGGCCCGCTCGGGCACCAGTTGCACCTTCAGTTCGCGGGCCAGCCCGTCGATCCACCAGAACCCCGCGTTGTGCCGCGTGGCGTCGTAATCCGGCCCGGGATTGCCCAGGCCCACAAACAGTTTGATCATGGTGCGCGCGATTATCGGAGGAGGGCGGTGCGACGGCCGCTGCACGGCGCCCCAAAAGCAACGGCCCACGCGCAGCGAAGCGGTGGGCCGTGGCAGCGATGCAGCCCCGGCAGAGGGGCCGCGATCGAACGGTCAGCGCAAGAAGATTACTTCTTGCCCTTCTTGGCGGGAGCGGCTGCAGGAGCTGCCGCGCCTTCGGCCGGAGCCTCGACTTCGGCTGCCGGCACCACCACGGACACCAGCACGGGGTTCTGCTGGCCACCGCGCACCACGGGCGACACGCCACGGGGCAGCTTGATGTCCTTCAGGTGCAGCGAGCGGCCCTTTTCGAGCTTGCTCAGGTCCACGTTGATGAACTCGGGCAGGTCCGACGGCATGCAGGTCACGTCCAGTTCGTTCGCGACAGGGTTGACCATGCACTTGTCGATCTTGACGGCCGGGGATTCTTCAGCGCCGGAGAAGTGCAGTGGCACCTTCATGTGCAGGCGGGTCTTCTCGTCCACGCGCTGGAAGTCGATGTGCAGCACGAGTTGCTTGAAGGGGTGGTATTGCACGTCGCGCAGCAGGACCTTGCTGCTCTGGCCGCCGAGTTCCATGTCCAGCACGCTGGAGTGGAACGCTTCCTTCTTGAGAGCGTGCCACAGTGCGTTGTGGTCGATCTCGATCAGTTGGGGTTCTGCGGAACCGCCATAGACGATGCCGGGCGTCTTGCCCGAATTGCGCAGACGGCGGCTCGCACCCGTACCTTGCTTGGCGCGCTCAAAAGCGACGAAGTTCATGTTTCTCTCCTGTAGGGGCCGGCCGCGACCAGCGGGCCCTCGTTTGAAAAAGACCCGCGCCATCGTGGCAGCGGGCCCATGGGTTCTCGAATGCACAAGCCTCCCGAAGGAGGCTTGTCATCTGCAGCGGCCGAGGGCCGTGCAGTCGGGGAAGAATCCCGTCAGTCCGAGAACAGGCTCATCACCGACTCGCCCTTGGCGATGCGCTGGATCGTCTCTCCGATCAGCGGCGCCACGGACAGTTGGCGAATCTTGGTGCAACCCCGCCCGGCATCGCTCAGGGGGATCGTGTTGGTCACCACCACCTCGTCGAGCGCGTCGCCCTGGGTGATGCGGTCGATGGCCGGGCCCGAGAAGATCGGGTGCGTGCAGTAGGCGTACACCTTCTTGGCACCGCGCTCCTTGAGCACTTCTGCAGCCTTCACGAGCGTGCCGGCCGTGTCGATCATGTCGTCCATGATTACGCAGTTGCGGCCTTCGATGTCGCCGATCACGTGCATCACTTCGGACACGTTGGCTTTAGGGCGGCGCTTGTCGATGATGGCGAGATCGCAGTTCAGCTGCTTGGCCAGGGCGCGCGCGCGCACCACGCCGCCGACGTCCGGCGACACCACGATCAGGTCTTCGTAATTCTTCTGGCGCAGGTCTCCGAGCAGCACCGGCGACGCGTAGATGTTGTCCACCGGAATGTCGAAGAAGCCCTGGATCTGATCTGCGTGCAGGTCCATCGTCAGCACGCGTGCAACGCCCACGGCCTGCAGCATGTTGGCCACCACCTTGGCCGAGATCGGAACGCGCGTGGAACGCGGGCGGCGGTCCTGGCGGGCATAGCCGAAATAGGGGATCACTGCACTGATGCGCTCGGCGGACGCGCGCTTGAGCGCATCGACCATGATCAGCAGTTCCATGAGGTTGTCGTTGGTCGGCGCGCAGGTGGACTGCACGACGAACACGTCGCGGGCACGGACGTTCTGCTTGATTTCGACGGTGACTTCGCCGTCGGAGAAGCGGCCCACATCGGCTGCACCCAGCGTGGTGCCGAGGTGCTGGGCGATTTCAGCTGCCATGCCAGGATTGGCATTGCCGGTGAAAACCATGAAGTCGGGGTGATTGGCTTGCATGAGAGACCCAGCAGTCTGAAAAGAAAAGCCCGTATGCGGAAAGTATTTGGCAGGGGAAGAAGGATTCGAACCTTCGCATGCCGGAATCAAAATCCGGTGCCTTAACCAGCTTGGCGACTCCCCTACACAGGTCAACTGCCTGATGGCAATCAACCGCAATCTCTATCTGCTGACCACCCAGCGAGTGGGTGAAGCCTCAGATTGTCACATATTTTTGCCCTCCATTTGGCGGGCAGATCGAATAAATCGATTTCATGTGACATTTGCGCAAACACTGCACTTCCCGAGCCGGTCATCCTGGCATTCAGCCCCTTGTTTGCCAGCCACTGAATGGCTTGGGAAACCTCGGGGCAGAGTGCTTCTGCGACCGGCTGCAGTACGTTTCTGCCAAATTGGTAGTGTGCTGCAGCAAAGCCTGAGATTGTAGCACTATCCAAATCGCGCTCCAGCGAAGAAGACGAAAAAATCGACTTCGTCTCCAATCCGGCTTCGGGTTTGAGCACGATGAAGCGGGCATCCGGAAGGGCGTTTTCCCGGGTGAGCGGCAGGATGGTCTCGCCGATTCCTTCCACCCAGGCGTTGTGTCCGCGCAGGAAGAACGGCACGTCGGCGCCGAGCGACAGTCCGATGCGTTCGAGTTCGTGCTGGCCCAGGCCCAGCGCCCACAGCCGGTTCAAGGCGATCAGCGTGGTCGCCGCATCCGACGACCCGCCTCCCATGCCGGCCTGCGCAGGAATGGACTTTTCCAGGGTGATGTGCACGCCTTGGTCGGTGCCGGTCGATTCCTGGAGGGCCCGAGCCGCGCGCGTGCACAGGTCATCGGCGGGCAGGGCCCAGTGCACATCGTCCCGGCTGATGCAGCCATTCGGGCGCAGTTCGAAATGCAGCGTGTCGCACCAGTCGATCAGCATGAATGCCGATTGCAGCAGGTGGTAGCCATCCGGGCGGCGGCCGGTGATGTGCAGGAAAAGGTTCAGCTTGGCCGGAGCAGGCAGGTCGTAAAGCGCGCGCATTCAACAAGAGGTCGGGTTTCGGCGATCGGTCCTTCAGCGGTCCAGTGCAATGCGCAGCGTCGCTTGCGGCAGGGGGCTTTGGCGGTGTGCGGTCAGTCTCCCATTGCCCACGCCCGTGAGATCGACCTCCCACCCCGGAACGTCCATGGGGTCGCCCTGCAGCCACGCGAAGAGGGCTGCGACGGGCAGCGGGCTGCCGGTGAGTTCCGTGACCAGGGCGTCCAGCGACGGCGATTCGCGGCGTTCGGTGCCCTTTTGCAGCACGGCACCCGAAGGTGACCATTCCAGCGTAGCCAGCACATTGCCCAGTGGATTGAGCAAGACGAGTTCTCCCTGCCTGGCCTGCCCGCTCAGTTCGAAACCGGCATTGACCGGTGGAGTGGAGGCATCGTCGACCTGCAAGGCCATGCGGCCGCTCCATTGCCGCGAATCCGACGCCGCCTCCATCTGGCCCGGACGGTTGGGGCGGCGCGCATTGGCGCAGCCCGCCAGGCCAGTCATTGCGCCCAGCACCGCAGCGCCCAGAAGCCCCCTGCGCAGTGAGTCCACGGAGCAACGCATCATGGGCTGACTTTCAGGCGCTTGAGCGTTTCCTGGAGCGTGGTGTTGTCCTTGTTCAATCGCAGGCCTTCCCGCCACACTTCGGTGGCCCGGGTGCGCTCACCCATGGACCAGAGCACCTCGCCGAGGTGTGCCGCGATCTCGGGATCGGGTTGCCGCTGGAAGGCATCGCCCAGCAGCCTGGCGGCTTCTGCACGGTTTCCCAGGCGGAATTCCACCCAGCCCAAGCTGTCGGTGATGAAGGGGTCCTTGGGTGCGAACTCCAGCGCCTTGGCGATCAACTGACGGGCTTCCTGCAGCCGAATGCCGCGCTCTGCCAGCGAGTAGCCGAGCGCGTTGTAGGCGTGGTGATAGTCCGGGCGCTTTTCGATGATCTGGCGCAGCAGCTTTTCCATGCCGTCCAGGTCGCCTGCCTTTTCTGCAAGCATGGCCTGGTCGTACACGAGGTCATAGTCATCGGGGGCCAACGCAACGGCCTTGGCCTGCACCTCGAAGGCTTGCCGGTACTGCTTTGCCTCGCGCAGCAACTGCACCTCGGCCACCAGCTTCAACCGTTCCTCCTGGGCGTTCTTGGCCGGCAGCCGCCGGATAAGTGCGATGGCCTCCGGCAGCTTGCCCTGGCGCGCCAGCAACGAAGCTCGCCGCGTCTGCGCACTCAGCAGCTCCGATGCGTTGTCGATCTTTCCGAGCCAGGATTCCGCCTCCGGATAGTTGCCGCGTTTTTCGGCAACCTGCGCTCGCAGAAGGTAAGCCTGCGTGATGGCCGCCTTGCGAGGATCGTTGGCCGGATAGGCCTGCACCAGGCGCTCGAATTGCTCCAGCGAGGCTTCTGCTTCCGAAAGGCGATCTGCTTGCAGGTGCAACGTGGCCTTGAGCAGCCACGCCTCGGCCATCTCGGGCGACTCCCGGGTAAGGGTGTCGAGCTGTACGCCCGCTTCCGTGTAGCGTTGAAGGCCCAGCAATACGCGGGCATAGGCCATCCGGATTTCCGGCCTGGGCGTACCTGCCAGGTAGCGGGCAACCAGGGGCTCTGCATTGGCCTCCCCCTCTTCGACCAGTTGCAGGGCAAGCAACGCGGAGGTGTCGAGGGAGGCATCCTGCGCCTGGGACTTGCGGGCAGCTTCCAGTGCGCCCTTGCGATCGCCTGCGGCGAGGCGCATGCGGCCCAGGGTGGCCCAGGCAATCGGACCGGCCGCAGGATTTTCCAACTGCTCCGCCAGAGCCTTCTCGACCACTGCGGCCGCAGCCGCCTTGTCCGTGGCGCGTCCGTAGAGTTGGGGGATGGCCTGCAGAGTCAGCAGCTTGTCCTTGGCGGGAGATTGGGCAAGCTCTTGCTTGAGCAGATCGGCAGTTTCTTCGATGCGGTTCAGTGCGATCAGGATCTGGAGCACATACCGGTTGGCTTCGCGGGACTGCGGCTGGGCTTCCTTCCATGCGCGTGCGGACGCCAGTGCGTATTCTCCGGAGCGAGATTGCAGCGCGATGTCTGTGGCACGCCGGTAAAGCTGCGAATCGCTGCTCCGGCGCGCCGCTTCAAGAATGAGCGAATAGCCCGTGCCGGGATCACCGCTGGCGGTACTGAGTTCGCCCACCAGAATCTCGTAGAACAGTTCAGCGTCCAGTGCGGCACGTGTTTCACTGTTCGGTATCACCTCGGCTTCCAGCTGGGGTGGGGACGCCTTGGCGGTGGGTGGAGGAGCGGCCGGTGCTGCATGAGAATGTGCGGCGGCGGCCCACAGTGCACACAGTAATGCGGCACCCCTAAGTCGATGTGATTGCTCCATCGAACCATAATAATCCATGGTTATCCGTATCGCCGAGGTGCATCGCCATGCCTGAGTTGCCAGAAGTGGAAGTTACGCGCCGCGGCGTGGCGGACGCCATGGCCGGAGCCGTGATCGAATCCGTGGCCTTGGGCAAGGCGCTTCGCTGGCCTCTTGGCCGTTCGCCAGAAACTCTGCATGGTTTGCGCATTCTTGCCGTGCGCCGCCGTGGGAAGTATCTGCTCGTGGATCTGGATCAGGGGATGCTGCTGATCCATCTCGGAATGTCCGGAAGCCTGCGCTTCGAGCACCAGGCGGAACCGCAGGGCGTGCACGACCATTTCATGCTGATGACCAGCAAGGGCACCCTCCGCCTCAGAGACCCGCGCCGGTTCGGCGCCGTGGTGTGGGCCGATTCGGAGGCCAGCCAGGCGGCGACGCGGTTGCTGGGTCGACTGGGGGTGGAACCCCTCGGCGAGGATTTCACCGTGGCTGGCCTCATCGCGGCGATGCAGTCCAGCCGCCTGCCGATCAAGCAATTTCTGCTGGGGGGGCGGGCGGTGGTCGGCGTTGGCAACATCTATGCCTCCGAGGCCCTGTTCCTCGCAGGCATCCGGCCGACGGTACGGGCTTCTTCCATTGGTCCCCAGAGAGCCCGGCGCCTGCATGAGGCCATCCGTTCCGTTTTGGCACGCGCCGTGGAGCGCGGCGGCAGCACCCTGCGGGACTTCGCCGGCGCAGACGGAAATGCCGGGCATTTTCAGCTGGAGGCGCACGTGTACGGGCGTGAGGGCCTGCCGTGCCGCTCCTGCGGAGCGCCGATAAGAAGCCTGCGGCAGGGCCAGCGCAGCACATACTATTGTCAACACTGCCAGAAGCCCTGATGTCCAGACACAATGGCTCGTGGGGTGCTGATATATTTTGAAGGCGCTCCCTCGACTGGGGCACATCCACCATCAGGAGCACTGTGGGACCTTCTTTCAACGAGCAATTCGACCAGCACGGTGCGTGGCGGCGTGCTTTTGCGCTGCAATTGAAGCACCTGAGCCAATGGATGTCTTCCCATGCCCTGATGGATTCCGCCATTGAGGAGAAGCTGCGGAGGCTGGAGAACCAGGTCCGCAGCGACAAGGTCATGGTGGCCTTCGTGGCGGAGTTCTCCCGAGGGAAGTCCGAGCTCATCAACGCGATTTTCTTTGCGGACTATGGCCGTCGCATCATGCCGGCCAGCGCAGGCCGGACGACGATGTGCCCTACCGAACTGGGCTATGACCCGGAGTTCCCCAACAGCCTTCGTTTGCTGCCCATCGATACGCGCCGGCAGCCCCAGGGCCTTGCCGAATGGCGGCTCAAATCCGATCAGTGGACAGAAGTTGCACTCAACGTAGGCGACGCAGACCAGCTCGCGAAAGCGATAGAAAAAGTTTCCGAAGTTCGCAGGGTCACGCAGGACGATGCGCGGGAACTCGGCTTCTGGCATGACGAGCAGCCTCACGACAACCCGGTTCCCGATGCGAATGGTTTGGTTGAGGTGCCCGCCTGGCGGCATGCACTGATCAACATTCCGCATCCGTTGCTGCGCCAGGGCCTCGTGATCCTGGATACCCCCGGCTTGAACGCGGTAGGCGCGGAGCCTGAACTCACCATCAACCTGATTCCGCAGGCCCATGCCGTGGTTTTCATCCTCGGCGCCGATACCGGAGTGACGCGATCGGACCTCGAGATATGGCGACAGCATGTGGAGCCTGCAGTGGGCCATGCGGATGCGCGGCTGGTGGTTTTGAACAAGATCGATACCTTGTGGGACACGCTGAACTCCCCCACGCAGGTGCAGGAGCAGTTGGATCGTCAACGGCTGACTTCGGCGGACGTGCTTGGCGTCTCGCCCGATCAGGTGCTCCTTGTTTCGGCGCAGAAAGGGTTGGTTTCCAAGATCAACTGCGATGACGTTCTGCTGGAGACGAGCGGGCTTCCCGCACTGGAAGATGCGCTGGCGCAAGGGGTCATGGGCAAGCGGCAGGGAATCCTGCGCTCTGCCGTGGCGACAGGAGTGGCCGCGCTGCGTTCAGAGGCGGGCAGAACGATCAACATTCGCCGCCGTGACCTGGATGATCAGATGCTTGAACTGCGCAGCCTGCGCGGGAAAAATGCATCGGTGATCGAGTCCATGCGTGTACGCATAGAACAGGAGCAGCGGGAGTTCGATGCCAGCGCCGCAAAGATACAGGCTGTGCGCTCCGTGCATCTCAAGCTGCTGCGCGACATTTTTCACGACTTGGGCGCGCGTTCGTTGAAAGCTGAAATGACCACGCTCGTGGACGCGCTTCAGCAAAAGGGCCTCAAGCTGGGTGTGCGCAAGATTTACGTGGAAACCTTCGAGCGCCTGCGGGCTATCGTCGACAAAGCGCAAGCCTCCGCCACTGAGATCCATGCCATGTTGGGAGGAACCTTCCGGCAGTTGAATGCAGACTTCGGTTTTTCGCTGCAAGTGCCGGCAACGCCCCAGTTGGAGGGATTCGTTGCCGAGATCCAGCAGATAGAGGATCGCCATCTGCAGTACATCGGCATGGGCAATACCTTGCGTCTGGCTCAACAGGAATTCGTGCATCGGCTCGTGCGAGCGCTGGGGATGCGGCTGCGTACCGTGTTCGAATCGGCGGCCAACGATCTCGAACTGTGGAGCAAGTCCGCAACGGCGCAACTCGACGCGCAATTGCGCGAGCGCAAGCGCAGTTTTGCTCGGCGTATCGAAGCGGTGGATCGCATTCAGCATGCAGCCAGCGGATTGGTGGAGCGGATCACCGAGATCGAGCAATCCGAGCAGGAATTGCTTCAGTTGGAAAGCCGATTGCATGAAATGACCGACCACCTGGCTTCGTTGCCGGTAGGCGGCAACGCCTCGCAATCGGGCCCGGCGCTTTCGGCATGACGCTCAAGAGTCCCGATATCGCCACCGACGTCGTTCGCTGGCAGGCAGTGCATGGCCGCAATCATCTGCCATGGCAGCAAACGCGCGATCCCTACCGGGTGTGGCTTTCGGAGATCATGCTGCAGCAAACGCAGGTCAGTACGGTTCTCGATTACTACACCCGTTTTCTGGAGCGTTTTCCAGATGTCCAGGCACTGGCGGCAGCGTCCGAGAGTGATGTGCTTGCGTTGTGGAGCGGACTTGGCTACTACAGCCGTGCGCGCAATCTGCACCGTTGCGCCCAGGTGATCGTTGAAACCCATGGCGGAGAGTTTCCACGTTCCGCTGAGGCCCTGGCCTGCCTGCCTGGTATCGGGCGCTCCACTGCGGGAGCCATCTCGTCTTTTTGTTTTGCCGAGCGGGTGCCGATACTGGACGCCAACGTTCGCCGCGTCCTGACCCGCGTACTGGGTTTCGATGCTGATCTGGCGGTTGCAAAGCACGAGCGTGCTCTGTGGGACAGGGCTGAGCAGCTCCTGCCTCGCGGTGATCTCACATCTGCGATGCCTCGTTATACACAGGGGCTGATGGATCTCGGAGCCAGCCTTTGCACGCCTCGCAAGCCTGCTTGCATAATTTGCCCGATCCAATCGCAATGTGCTGCGGCAGCGGCAGGTAATCCTGAAGATTTCCCTGTACGTACACGGAAGCTGGTGCGGCGTTCCGAAGCATGGTGGCTTGCCATGCGCTATGACCCGATGGGCAGGGTCTGGCTTCAGCGCCGTCCTGGCTCAGGTATCTGGGCAGGGTTGTTTTGCCCCCCCACCTTCGATGGTCGCGAAAGTGCATTGGAGTGGTTGGCGCGGCAGGGCCATGGCACCACGGTACGTGAACTCGGGCCCGTATTCCATGTGCTGACCCACCGTGATCTCCATCTGCATCCTGTCATTGCAATCGGCTCTGCAGAAGGAGAGGTCGATGCACAGGATGGTGCCTGGTTCGACGCTGTGCAATGGGCCGCTGTCGGGTTGCCAGCGCCGGTGCGGAAATTGCTCGAGCAAGTGCACCATTCCCATGAAACTCCGGCGGAGTCGTTGTAGATATCTTGGTGTTTGTACTGATTCAGCTCGCCGCACCATCGAGTTCACGATGCCGGCGCAGGGTAGACCATCGGTCTGCAAAGTGTTCAGCCAGCTTCTCCACAAGATAGACAGAACGGTGTTGGCCGCCCGTGCATCCGATGGCAACGGTGACATAGCTGCGATGATTCTGCGCTAGCGGCTCAAGCCAGTGCGACAAGAAATGGATGATGTGTTCGCGCATGAGCCCGACATCGGCTTTGTGCTCCAGATAACGCACTACCGCCAGGTCTTTGCCGGTCAGCGGACGCAACTCGGCTTCGTAGTGGGGGTTGGGCAGCATGCGAACGTCGAACACATAATCCGCGTCCATGGGTATTCCGCGCTTGAAGGCAAATGACTCGAATACCAGGGTCAATTGCCCCGGCAGCGTCGGCATGAGGCTTTTCACATATCCCTGGAGCTGTGCCGAGCGGATCGCACTGGTGTCTATGACGTGCGACTGCTCCCGCAGATCGGCAAGGAGTTCGCGCTCCAGTTCGATCGTTTCTATGAGCGCGCGCTGCTCGCCATGCCAGTCGTCCCTGGAAAGCGGGTGCCGTCGCCGTGTTTCCGAGAAGCGCCGTATGAGCGTATCTGTGGTCGCATCCAAGAAGAGCGAGTGCACGATCACGCCATCCGCGCGAAGGCGCCTGAGTTGCTGAGGGACCAGCGGAAGCGCCGTTGCGCTTCGCACATCGATCGCGATGGCGACCCGATTGCCGTGGTGCTGATGCTCGAGAGCAACGAACGCCGCAAGCAGTTCGGGAGGAAGATTGTCGACACAGTAATAACCTGCGTCCTCAAGGGCATGCAGTGCAACGGATTTTCCCGAACCTGCCATGCCCGTGATCAATACGATCTCCAGTGACATGGTTGTCATGGCTTCTTGGCTTTCGGGCGGATTGCACTGGTCTGCAGCATTTCGCTGGCATGGGCCAGCGTTGCCGCAGATGCGCGATCGCCGCCACCCAGCATCCGGGCCATCTCGCGGATGCGATCCTCCCCATCGACGGCTACGACGGTGCTGGACGTTCCCTGGTGGAGAGACCGCTTGGAGACCACGAGGTGGTGGTTGGCGCACGCGGCCACTTGGGGCAGGTGCGTGACGGCCAGAACCTGCCGATCGTGCCCCAATTTCTGCATCAGCTTGCCTACCGTCTCTGCAACTGAGCCGCCCACGCCAGAATCGACCTCATCAAAAATCAGCGTAGGAGCTTCGCCGAGTTGGCTGGTGGTGACCGAGATCGCCAGGGAAATCCGCGACAGTTCGCCGCCGGATGCCACTTTGCCAATGGGACGAGGTGTGACGCCTTCATGCCCTGCCACCAGGAACGCCACGTTGTCGAGACCGTGAGGCCCGGGTTCAGACGCCTCATCCAGCGCCACTTCGAACCTCCCGCCCTTCATTCCGAGCCCTTGCATCGCCTTCGTGATGGCGCGCGCCAGATCCGGAGCTGCTTTCGACCGTGAGCGAGAAATTTCTCGAGCCACCTTCATGAAAGCAGCTTCGCTTGCTCGTGCGCGTTCGGTCAATCCTTCAATGTCGGATGCTCCGTCAAGGCGCGCCAACTCGTCCTCCCAGCCGGCGAGCAAGCCTGGGAGGTCTTGTGGTTGGCGCTTGAACCGGCGCGCCAGGGACATCCAGAGCCCCATGCGAGTATCCAGAGTTTCCAGCCCCTCCGGGTCGACATCGGTATGGCGGAGATACGATTGAAGAGAGTGGGTCACGTCCGAGGCCTGCGCCAAGCAAGAAGTCAAGACATCCAGCATCGACTTGAATTGCGGATCCAATGACTCCTTGGCTTCCAGAATGCTGCTCGCCCTGACAAGCTGCCCATGCGCCCCAGACTCATCGTCCTCCAGGGCCGATAGTGCAGCTTGAGCTGCATCGATCAAGGCCTGCGCATGCGAGAGCCGGGTATGTTGGGCGCTCAGTTCGTTCCACTCGCCCTCTGCAGGCGCCAACTTTCGCATTTCT
This sequence comes from Paracidovorax konjaci, assembly GCF_900112675.1. Lineage (GTDB taxonomy): Bacteria > Pseudomonadota > Gammaproteobacteria > Burkholderiales > Burkholderiaceae_C > Paracidovorax > Paracidovorax konjaci. Next base: position 25,661 of record NZ_FOMQ01000026.1, read on the forward strand.
GCAATCTGCCATTGCAGCCTGTCCCGTTCTTCCTGGATGTCGTTTTGACTGGCAACGGCCGCATCCAGCGTTTTCTGATCGTCGCGCCAACGATTCCAAAGAGGAAGCAGGCCCTCGGCGCGAATGCCTCCATACGCATCCAGTAAACCGCGTACGGATTCAACACGGGTCAGACTTTGCCAAGCGTGTTGGCCATGAATGTCGAGCAAGTGCGAACCGAGTGCTCGCATTTGCGTTGCGGTGGCCGGTACGCCATTGACCCATGCACGGCTTTTTCCTTGGACATCGATGGTGCGCCTCAGCAACAAGCTGTCTTCCTGCGGGATTCCTGCTTCTTCGAGCCATTCGACGATGTTCTCTGAGCTGTCGAATTCGGCGCAGAGCGCCGTAGACGTGGCGCCTTCCCTGATGACGCCTGCATCGGCGCGAGCGCCCAGAATAAGCTGAAGCGCGTCGATCAGTATGGATTTCCCGGCGCCGGTTTCGCCCGTCAGTACAGTGAAGCCCGGTTGAAAGTCCAGTTCAAGGCTCTCCACGATCACGAAATCACGCAGCGCAATCCGCTTCAATGCCATGGTCAATAGCCTCCTTCGTTCCAGCGAAGTTTCTTGCGCAGAGTTGCGAAATAGTTCCATCCACGCGGATGCAAAAATTTTGCGCGGTAGTCAGAGCGCTGCACAAGAATGCGATCTCCATGCTGCAATGAAGCCAGCGATTGCATGTCGAAGTTCGCACTCACGTCTCGCCCGCTCACCACCTCCACCGTGACTTCCATGCTGTCCGAAAGAACAATCGGCCGATTCGACAAGGTGTGCGGCGCGATAGGGGCCAGCACCCAACCGGGGATCGTGGGATGAAGCATCGGACCTCCCGCAGACAGTGCGTAGGCTGTCGAACCAGTAGGCGACGCAATGATGAGTCCGTCGGCCCGCTGGTTCGACACAAAGTGGCCTCCAACTTCCACGCGCAGTTCCACCATGCCGGAAGTCGAGCCTCTGTTCACCACTACGTCGTTCATGGCCAATGCCTCGAAGATGCACTGCCCATGCCGCATCACCCGGGCACGCATCAGTGGACGGAGATCCTCTTCATATTCGCCGCGGAGCATGGGCTTGAGGACAGCAGGGTATTCGTCCAAAGGAATGTCGGTGATGAACCCCAGCCTTCCTTGGTTGATGCCGATCAGTGGCGTGCGATGCTCTGCCAACTGGCGCCCTACGCCGAGCATGGTGCCGTCACCACCCACCACAAGGCAGAGATCACATTCGACGCCTATGCGCTCTATTGACAGGGCACGGTAGTCGCTGAAACCTGCATTCGCGGCTGTATCGGCCTCCAGAAAGACGTCGCATCCTTCATTGGCAAGAAATTTGGCGATGCCATCCAGCGCCTCGCGCGAGCTGTCGGACATTCCTATAGAACTGGGCGCCTGGTATTTGCCGACGAGCGCAACGCGTTGGAACCTGAGCTTCATCGAAGAAATTAGATCATTAAAGCGATGTGAGCTTTCGGATGCGCTTCATCATCCGTTCTTTGCAGGCGCTGTCCTTCTCACTTTCCATGGCGGCGATCACGATCCATTGATC
>NZ_FOMQ01000020.1 GCF_900112675.1 Paracidovorax konjaci
AGCAACAGCAGATGCAGGCGATGCCACACTCCCACGGCCTGCCAGTCACGTAGACGCCGCCAGCAAGTCATGCCGCTGCCAAAGCCCAGTTCCTGGGGCAACTCTTCCCAAGGGATGCCGGTGCGCAAAACGAACAGGATGCCGTTGAGGGCCATCTCGTCGCTCACCCGCGGGCGACCGCCCTTGGCCGAGGCGGCGACTACCGGCAACAGCGGCGCAACCTTCTTGAACAGTGCTGCGCGCTTATCTCTTTTTTCTTGTTTCGACTCATGCATCACCAAACGCTCTTCGCTCGATTTGCGATGACATGGTTTTGTTAGCCGCTTTTAGCCTTCTACATGACCGCTACCGGCCAACTGCAGCCATTCATGCTTATGGATACACGCACACTTCTCTTGCACTTGGAACAGCCGCTTGATTCATACACGGGCATCGCACCAGTCGTTCAAGTCGTTGTTGCGGGCCTTGACTATGAAACCTCTGACTACTGGCCCGGCTTGGCAGTTGGATGGCTGGAACAAGGGGCTCCAGTCGATGCTGAGATCATCCGAGCGCTAAGTCGAGTATCTGGGAGTCAGCATTTTTCGCAAGCTGTACGACACCGAAGCGCTGCCGTGCTGCGGCAACACTTAAAGGCATGACTAGTCAAAAGTCGGCCAAGAGGGGGCGGTCGCAACGCCTGCTTGGCTGTCTGCGGTCGCTCGATCTAAGCGCAGTGCACAGGTACTATCGGTCCAAAGCGGAAATTAATATACGTTGCTGCAATTTTTACGTATAAAAATTCAGACCGAAACTCCTATACGCCGACCTTGCTGCCATCGGTCGGCGTTCAAAGATGATGTTAACGCGTGAGAATCTATTTTCTGGTCCAAAATTAAAGATTTTACAAAACATGCTCAGACTGGAACCTACGCTTGGGCACAGGAATTTTGTTCACAAATTTCCGTCCAATATGCCGCCAGGAGAAGCGCTGAGCGTCACGATTGACGGCATCAATAAAGGGCTGCTTGACTCCAATAGCCTGATCATCAAACCTCACAAGCAGCCCAAGCAGAAAAGACAGGCGCGCTCCACTCTAGTTGAGATGGAATTTGGGCAGAGGGTCATCGTGCAGGAATTGAGGGTCGATTTAACGACTGCTGAGATCTCTGTTGTGGGATATCTGCATTCGACAGTTTTTCTTTATCCTCAGCTGCTTGTTCCAAGAAGGTCGAATCTCACAACTTACTATGAGCGTAAGGACAAGAAGAAAATCCTCCATGCATATTTTCAAGGCCCTGGGCATGCATTCGCAAGCATCGATCGCGTATTCGAACTGTATGATCGCGTGTATTGCGTGGATACCAATACTAAGGTTGCGCGCAATGGTTCCCTAATCGCAGTAACAACGGCGATCACCGTGACTTCAAAGAAGATTGGCGACAGCGCAATACATATAAGCTCGGACAACACCATCGAACTTGTGGTCACTGATCCACCACCTGGAAATCCCGAGGTGCACGGCATATGGATGATGCTTGTGCATACGTGGAAGAACCATCCACAGCTGCTTCAGGGCAAATTGGCCATCATTACGGATACAGACCTGGGCAAGATAAAGGCATGGAACGCGCGGGCGGAACCTTTCCATGACGGTCATAGGCTTCCTAATGGCGTGGACATCTTCTATGCCAGTGCGGACGCGGGAAGCGAGGAGTTTCTGCCCAATCAGCTCATGAAGACCTGCGATTCGCTTTCTACGCGTAAGCTTCGGGAAATGCTTTAATTCAATGCGCAAGCAGTGATAAGGAGCGCTAGCACTTGGGCTAGTTCAGCTGGGTAAGTTGATTGCGATGTGGGCGATGCCTCTCCGCCGTCTAGAAAAGTTGAACTTCCGTAACCGTTGCAAGGCAGACGACTACAGGCCAAAGTAGAACGTCAGCAACGGGCCCTGAGCGGGCGGACATTTAGCTCCGAACCGGACGTTCACACGGAAGGGCTCTACGTTGTCACGAACCAGCGTTGGATGAACTCTGAGAACGTCTCGCCGACTAGCCCAAAGCGTCCATCCAAGCTGTCAACGCTACCAAAGGCCACACTCTTCCTCTCGAAGCGAAAAGCCTCCTGCCCGCCCGCGAAGTCGTCGCCGATAAGAACCACGTTACCCAGACTCTCGGCCGTGACTGGGTCGAAAACGAACGACGGCTCGACCGGCGCACGGTAGACCGAGTAACGCCCGTCCCCGATGGTCCCCCAGCCGACCTCCCGTAAAAATTGAATGTAGTCCGCTGGCAGTTCGGGATGACGGGCGACGAGCGTGCCCCTCTCATCTTCGGTGAGCAGCTCAAGTCGAGACTCGGGGTAGTGCGCCAAGAGGTATTGGCGCAGTTCAGCGTGGGTCATGGTCAGTACAGCAGTGCCAAGGAGCCCACAGGCGCATCAGGGCGAGAAAGGTCGGACAACCACCAAACTTTGCTGCGGATTTCGAAAGTCAGTTCATGGCCGATTGTTGCCAGACTCACCAGCATAAGCTGCCGAGATAGTCAGCCGGTCGATACGCTGGGCAAGGCAGAGTGGACATGATCCAGCAAAAAGCCCTCCAAAACTCCCCCGCAGGTTTGATAAGTGGTCTATGGGAAAAGACGCAATTTCGCCGAAACAATGGAAAAAGCCCCAGAACATCGCTGTTCTGGGGCTATCCATCTGGTGCGGCTGGCAGGGATCGAACCCACGACCCCTTGGTTCGTAGCCAAGTACTCTGCTTCTATCCACGCGCCCACGTAGGGCGCGACGTGATCCGTCATAAGGCTGATCCCGAAGAGCCCGGTTTCAATCCACGCGCCCACCCCACCTGTGCCGAAGATGCTGATGCGCACCCGACGATCCCGAAGAGCCCGGTTTCAATCCACGCGCCCACGCGCCCGTTTATAACCGCGCGTCCTCGCACGGCTTTCTCCGCCATTTCCGCGAATCCCGCGTTGTCCGGGTTCCCGCCAGACCCGCCCAGCGATGCCTCGCAGCAAAGCCCTTGCGCACCAATGGCTTGCAACTCTGCGCACCTCCCCTGGGCCGCGCCTGCCACTCCCGGTTCGCGGCACAACGGCCCGCCGATCCGCGGGGGTCATGCACCGCCTGAAGGAACAGCGCAGGCAAGGAGCGGAGCGGTGGTGACTGGCGGTGCGGTTCAAAGGGGTGCCCGCACCCTGGAGCCGCGCCCACCCGCCCCAGCACCTTCGCCCCTACCCACTCAGGGCGCGGGCGTCTTCGGCTCGTATTCGCACCACGGCGCCACCACGCATTCCCAGCAGCGGGGCTTGCGCGCCTGGCAGACGTAGCGGCCCAGGAGGATGAGCCAGTGGTGCGAGTCCACGGCGTATTCGGCGGGCACGCGCTCGAGCAGTTGCAGCTCCACCGCGAGCGGGTTCTTGCCCGGGGCCAGGCCGGTGCGGTTGCTCACGCGGAAGATGTGGGTGTCCACGGCCATGGTGGGCTGGCCGAAGGCCACGTTCAGGACCACGTTGGCGGTCTTGCGGCCCACGCCGGGCAGGGCTTCGAGTTCCTCGCGCGTGCGCGGCACCACGCCGCCGTGGCGTTCCACCAGGATGCGGCAGGTCTCCATCAGGTGGCGGGCCTTGCTGCGGTAGAGGCCGATGGTCTTGATGTAGCCCTCCAGCCCTTCGAGGCCCAGGTCCAGGATGGCCTGGGGCGTGCCCGCCGCGGGGAAGAGCCGGCGCGTGGCCTTGTTCACGCCCACGTCGGTGGCCTAGGCCGAGAGCAAAACGGCGGCCAGCAGCTCGAACGTGGTGGTGTATTCCAGTTCGGTGTTGGGCTGCGGGTTGGCCGCGCGCAGGGCGGCGAAGAAGGGCTCGATGTGTGCGGTCTTCATCATGGTGTTCGTGGGCGTCGGGCCGTGGGCGGCCGCGGCCGAATGGGCAGGGGGCGCCGCATTGTCCCGCACCGCGCCGCCGGGCGCGCCCTGCGCGGGTTGCAGGAAACCTGCTTGGCGATTGGCGACAATGCGCGCTGTGGTTTTGTTCCAACCTTCGCCTTCGAGAGCCCCGTCCATGCAATTCGCGTCCCGCCTCGCCAACGTCGAAACCTCCGCCATCCGCGAGCTTTTCAAGCTGCTGGGCAAGCCCGGCATCATCAGTTTTGCCGGGGGCTTTCCCGACAGCGCCATGTTCGACGTGGACGGCATCCGCGAGGCCAGCGAGCGCGCCTTGCGCGAGGAGCCGGGCGCCGCGCTGCAGTACGGCGCCACCGAGGGCTACCAGCCGCTGCGCGAGCAGCTCTCTTCCTTCATGGGCGACAAGGGCGCGCAGGGCGTGCGGCCGGACGACCTGATCGTCACCACCGGCAGCCAGCAGGCGCTGGATCTGCTGGGCAAGACGCTCATCAGCCCCGGCGACAAGGTGATCGTGGAGGGCCCCACGTTCCTGGCCACGATCCAGTGCTTCCGCCTCTACGGTGCCGAGCTGTTGAGCGCGCCGGTGGATGGGCAGGGCGTGGACCCCGATGCGCTGGAGCGGCTGATCGAAGAGCACCGCCCCAAGTTCGTCTACCTGATTCCCACGTTCGGCAACCCGAGCGGTGCGCTGCTGCCGCTGGAGCGCCGCCGCAAGGTGCTGGAGATGGCCGTCCGCCACCAGACGCTGATCGTGGAAGACGATCCGTACGGCGATCTGTATTTCGGCGAGGCACCGCCGCCGAGCCTGCTGGCGCTCTCTGCCACGGTGCCGGGCAGCCGCGAGCTGCTGGTGCATTGCGGCAGCCTGAGCAAGGTGCTGAGCCCGGGCCTGCGCGTGGGCTGGCTCATCGCCCCGGCCGAGCTGCTCGCCAAGGCGACGATGTGCAAGCAGTTCAGCGACGCGCACACCAGCACCTTCGCGCAGGCCACGGCCGCGCAGTACCTGCGCGCGGGCCGCATGCCGGCCACGCTGGCCAAGGTGCGCAGCGTGTATGCCGAGCGTGCCGCCACCATGGGCGAGGCGCTGCGCCGCGAGCTGGGCGACGCGATCGACTTCGTGCAGCCGCAGGGCGGCCTGTTCGTGTGGGCGCGGCTCACGGGTGCGGGGGGCGCGGTGGCCGACGGCAACGTGTTCGCCAAGCAGGCGATCGACCAGGGCGTGGCCTTCGTGCCGGGCACGCCATTCTTCTGCGCCCATCCGGACCACGCCACGCTGCGCCTGTCGTTCGCGACGGCCGATGCCGGCAAGATCCGCGAGGGCGTGTCGCGCCTGGGCCAAGCGCTGCGCGGCTGATGCCTGCCCGCGCCGTTCGCGATGGCAGGCGTGCCGGGGGCCGCGCGCGGTTTGCGGTCCAATAGCGTCCATGTCCGAATCCCGCACCCCATCGCAGCGGCTCGACGAGCTGGAGATCAAGGCCAGCTACGCCGAAGACCTGCTGGACCAGCTCAACGTCACCATCTACCGCCAGCAACAGCAGATCGACGCGCTGCAGCGCGCCCTGGCCACGCTGCAGCGGCAGTTGCCCGACGCGGGCGACGCCTCCGCGGCGCGCAACCCCCGCGACGAACTGCCGCCGCACTACTGACGGCGAGCACGGCCCCACCGCTTCTCTTCCACCCACCCTTCGCCTGAAAGGCTTTGCGCCATGCATTACCGCCGTCTCGGCCGCAGCAACCTGCAAGTCTCCGCCCTGTGCCTGGGCACCATGATGTTCGGCGACCAGACCGCCCGCGACGAGGCCGCGGCGATCGTGGCCGATGCGCGCGAGCGCGGCGTGAACTTCATCGATACGGCCGACGTGTACACCAAGGGCGCGTCCGAATCGATGCTGGGCGATCTGCTGGCGGGCCAGCGCCATGACTGGGTGCTGGCCACCAAGCTCGGCAACCGCATGGTCGAGCGGCCCAACGAAGGCCACTATTCGCGCGCCTGGATGCTGCGCGAGGTCGAGGCCAGCCTGTCGCGCCTGCGCACCGACCACATCGACATCCTCTACCTGCACCGCGACTACCTGGGCATGGATCTGCAGGAGCCGCTCTTCGCCATCGACGCGCTGCTGCGCGCGGGCAAGATCCGCTATTGGGGGGTCTCCAACTTCCGCGCGTGGCGCATCGCCGAGCTGGTGCACGGCGCGGCGCGCATCGGCATGCCGGGGCCGGTGGTCTGCCAGCCCTACTACAACCTGCTCAACCGCATGCCCGAGGTCGAGATCCTTCCGGCCTGCGAGCACCACGGCATCGGGGTGGTGCCCTACAGTCCCATCGCGCGCGGCGTGCTCACCGGCAAGTACCTGCCGGACGAGGCGCCCGCGGCCGGCACGCGCGCCGGCCGGGGCGACAAGCGCATCGCTGAGACCGAGTTCCGCCGTGAATCGCTGGTGCTGGCGCAGGAGCTCCAGCAGCATGCCCAGGAGCGCGGCGTGACGCTGGCGCAATTCGCCACTGCCTGGGTGCTGGCGCACCGCGCGGTCAGTGCGGTCATTGCCGGCCCGCGCACGCTGCAGCAGTGGCAGGACTACGCCCCGGCGCTGGATTACACGGTCACGCCGGAAGACGAGGCGCTGGTGGACGGGCGGGTGGCCCCGGGCCATCCGTCCACGCCCGGCTACACCGACCCCGCCTATCCGATGGCGGCGCGGGTGCGCAACGGCTGACGCGGCCCCCGGGGCCGGCGCCGTTGCCGCTGGTCGCCGCACCGCTTGCGCGCTGCTATGAAAACCATAGTGCGCGAGGGCGGGCGGTTACGATCGGCGCATGCGAAAAACCTATGTGCTCCACATCGAGGGCAAGAACCGCGACCGGCTCCTGGACGCCGCCCGCCATGACATCCACCGCTACCTGCGCCGCGAGCGCCGCCGCACGCTGCCCGAGGGCGCGCGGTTCTGGGACTTCGATTGCCGGTTCGGCGCCACGCAGGACGGCGCGCGCAGCGTGCGGGAGGAAGAGATCACCGGCCTGATCGACGCGGTGGCCCGCTCGGGCGACGCGCAGTTCTATGTCGAGATCGTGGCCAGGCCCGGGGAGGGCATGCCCCGCAAGCCGGCGCCGCGCGCCGCGACGGCCTCGGGCGATGGCCAGGAGGACGAAGGCGGTGGGTCCGGTGAAGGCAGCGGGGCCGCCGGCGACGGCGCAGACTGAACGCAGACCGCGCCACGCCGGGCTGCGTGGCCGGTCAGGTCATTCCGGGCCGTGGTCTTTCTGTGGGGCTTCGGCACCGCCGGCCTGCGCGGCGGCGGCCGCTGCCGCGCGCAGCTTGTCCTTCTTGCTCGGGCGCTTCCCCTTGACGCCGCCGGTGCCGGGCGGAAGCTTGCCGGCCCGCGGGGCGGCATCCGGCGCGGCACCAAGTGCCTGCCCGTCGCCGCCCGCCGGCGGCGTGGCCAGCGCCACCTCGAAGCCCGCGATCTGCTCGACCGGCAGCGACAGCAGGCCCTGTCGCCGGGCGATCAGCTGCCAGTGCGGTGCGGCGCCGGGCGTGACGAAGCTCACCGCCGCGCCGCTGGCGCCCGCCCGGCCCGTGCGGCCGATGCGGTGCACGTAGTCGGCCGCCGCGCGCGGAAGATCGTAGTTGACCACCGCCGGCAGGCCGGCGATGTCGATGCCGCGCGCCGCGAGGTCCGTGGTCACCAGCACCTGCCAGCGCTCGTCCTTGAATTCCTGCAGCACCTGCCGCCGCGTGCCCTGGCTCAGGCCGCCGTGGAAAGGCGACGCGTAGATGCCCGCCTTGTAGAGCTTCTCGGCCACGTGCTCGGCGGCGTATTGCGTGGCCACGAACACCAGCACGCGGGTCCAGCCGGCTTCTTCCTTCACGAGGTGCCTGAGCAATTGCGTGCGCCGGTTGTCTTCCACCGCGATGGCCCGCTGGGCGATGTCGGGCGCGGTGCCCGGTTCCTGCGGGATGTCGATGCGCAGCGGATCGCGCAGCAGGCCCTCGGCCAGCGCGGCCACGCCGTCCGGGAAGGTCGCGGAAAAAAGCAGGTTCTGGCGATGCGCCGGCAACAGCGCCAGCACGCGCTGCAGTTCCTCGGCGAACCCCAGGTCCAGCAGCCGGTCCGCCTCGTCCAGCACCAGGGTTCGCACCCACGCCAGCGACAGGGCGTTGTGTTCCACCAGGTCCAGCAGCCGGCCGGGCGTCGCCACCACCACATCGGCGCCGCCGCGCAGCGCCATCATCTGCGGGTTGATGGAGACGCCGCCGTAGGCCAGGGCGATCTTCAGCCGCCGCGCCGGCAGGTGCCGGGCCAGTTCGCCCAGCACGCCGGCCACCTGCACGGCCAGCTCGCGCGTGGGCACGAGCACCAGGGCGCGCACGCGGCGGAGCGTATCGCCCTGTCCGGCCCCGGGGCCCCCGGGCAGCAACTGCTGCAGCAGCGGCAGGCCGAACGCCACCGTCTTGCCCGAGCCCGTCTGCGCGCAGCCCCGCAGGTCGCGTCCCTGCAGCACGGCCGGAATGGCCTCGGCCTGGACTGGCGTGGGCGCGGTGAAGCCCTGGGCATCGGCGGCTTGGACGAGGGCGGGCGAGAGGCCGAGAGCGGCAAAGGGCATGGCGGGCACGAGAGGGACGCGGCACGCGCGCGGCGCGCGCTTTCCCGCTGGAAAGAAGAAAGGCGCGATTGTGCGGTAAGCCCCGGGCCGCCCGGATAATCCGGCCTGTTTCACCCCGAGATCGAGCCTGCGATGCCGCCCATTCCCTCCCACCGGCCTGACCGGAGCCCGCCATGCGCATGAGCCAGCCGGGCGGGCTCGTCTACTCCACCGACTCCGGCCGCATGTGCCCTGCCTGCCGCCGGCCGGCCGCGCAGTGCGCCTGCGCCGCCCTGCGGGCCTCGGCCGTGCCGGCGGGCGACGGCACCGTGCGCGTCTCGCGCGAGACCAAGGGCCGCGGCGGCAAGGCCGTGACGCTGGTGAAGGGCGCTGCGCTGCCGGCGGCCGAACTGGCGCAGCTGGGCAAACAGCTCAAGGCGGCCTGCGGTTCGGGCGGCACCGTCAAGGACGGCGTGATCGAGGTGCAGGGCGACCATGTGGAGCGCGTGGTGCAGGCGCTCCAATCGCTGGGCCACAAGGCCAAGCGCGCAGGCGGGTGAGGGCAGGCGCATGGACACCGCGCAACTGGAGCGCCTGCTCACCGTCACCATGCCCTACGGGAAGCACAAAGGCACGCCGATCGCCGACTTGCCGGGCAATTACCTGAACTGGTTCGCGCGCGAAGGCTTCCCGCCCGGCGATATCGGCCGCCTGCTGGCGCTGATGCACGAGATCGACTACAACGGCCTGTCGGACCTGCTCGCACCGCTGCGCGCGCAACGGCGCGGCTGATGCCATCGCCTCAGTGGCCGCGGCCTGGATCCCGGGCCTCCGCGAAATCCGGCAGGCGCCCCAGCATGCCGCGGAAGAGTTGGCGCGCCACGCCGTGCGCCGCCTGCTGCAGGCCGTGCGCCACCTCGGGCGTGAAGAGTCGGCCGGTGTGCTCGCCCCACAGCCGCACCCAGGCCGCGAAATGCGCGGGCGCCACGCCCTGCAGCGGCCGGTGGCTCGCCATCACGTTGCCCCGGTAGCTGCGCGCCCCCAGGGCCACCGTGCTCCAGAAGTCGACCATGCGGGCCAGGTGCGCATCCCAGCGGTCCTGCAGCGCCGCCTCGAACACCGGGCCCAGCAGCGGGTCGCGGCGCACGTCGGCGTAGAAGCGGTGCACCAGCCGGGTGATGCTGTCGGTGTCGGGCGTGGCGAGGAGGCGGTCGCTGGGCATGGGATCGGGGTTCTCGGAAAGGATGGTCGATCAGCCGCAGGCGCAGCCCGTGGAGCCGCAGCCCTGCGTTGGCCGGGAGGCGGGCTGCGCCGCGTCGAACCGCGGGAACAGCACATTGTTCTCCAGGTGGATGTGGTCGATGAGGTCGTCGCGGAACTGCGCAAGGCCCGCATAGAGCGCGCGCCACGTATTGCACGCGCCGTCGGGCGGCGCCATGTGGTGCGTCATGCCGTCGATGAGTTCGAGCGTCTCGCCGTGGTCGGTGTGCTCGGCGCGCATCATCGCGATGGGCGCGCCAGCGAAGGAGCCGTCTCCGGCGGCGAGCAGCGGGAACAGCACGCGTTCTTCCTTGAGCATGTGCGAGAGCAGCTCGCCCTGCGCGGATTCGAGCACGTCGCCCAGGCCTGCGGGCACCAGCGGGTGGTCGCGGTGCACGGCCTCCACGCGGCGCGCCATGCGGATCAGCTCGGGCAACTGCATGCGGTGCACCTCGTGGAAGCGCGTGACGATGTGCTCGATCAGTGCGCGGGTGGGCTGCTGCGGATCGGGCTCGGCGCCGCTTCGCTGCAGTGCGGCGAGTTCATCGACCAGCGCGGCGAGGTCCAGGCCCTTGTCGGCGGCGGCCTGCGCGAGGCTGGCCTGTCCGCCGCAGCAGAAATCCAGCTTCAGGCGGCGGAACACCGCCGTGGCGCCGGGCAATTGCACGGCGATCTGGCCCAGGGACTGGCGGGCGTCCACCGCAGGGGTGGGCAGGGGGTCGGGAAGGCGGGCGTTCATCGTGGGCTCCTTGAAGATTCATCAGTCATGAATATTTGCAATAAGATGCCCGGCTTCAGACCGATCCGGATTGATCCAACGCAAGCCCCATGCGCCTCACCCAGTGGACCGACTACGCCCTGCGCGTGCTGATGTACTGCGCGGCCAGCGAGGGGCGCGCGCAGCCCGTGACCATCACCGAGATAGCGGCGCAGCACGGCATCTCCCGCAGCCACCTCATGAAGATCGTGCAGCAGCTGTCCGCGCAGGGCCTTTTGGGCACCACGCGCGGGCGGGGCGGGGGGCTGCGCCTGGGCGCGCCGGCCGCGCAGATCCGCCTGGGCGACGTGGTCCGGCTCACCGAGACGGATTTCGACATGGTGGAGTGCTTCGATCCGGCGATGAACCGGTGCCGCCTGACCGGCCACTGCCGGCTGCGGGGCGTGCTTTCGGAGGCCACGCAGAGCTACCTCGCGGTGCTGGACGGGGTCACGCTGGCCGATCTCGTCGCGCGCCCGGCGCCCACCGTCGCTGCGCCCACGGGGCGCCGCCGCGCGGCAGCCCTGGCCCCGGCACCAGTGCCGGGGCTGCCGTCACCCGCACCGCTGGCACTGCCCTGATGCTGCGGCCCGGTTCTGAGAGGCTTTCAGGCTCCATGCCGGCGTATCCATTGGTTTGTTTGCTATTTTTTCGATAGCTTGCGAGCGCTGGCGGCGCGCGGCTTCCGGCCAGTGCCCAGCCAGGCGCTGGCGGCCGACATCACGCACTGCGTGAGCCGCTCCAGCCCCGCCTGGGCCGATCGCGGGTGGGCCCAGTAGAGCGTCACGTCCATGCCGGTGCCGGGCAGCATCTCCACGAGCGTGCCGGCCGCGAGCTGCTCCTCGATGAGCACGGTGGGGTGCATGCCCCAGCCGATACCCATCTCGCAGCTGCGCAGGAAGCCCTGGTTGGACGGCAGGAAGTGGCGCGGCGGATGGCGCCGCGAGGCCAGGCCCTGGCGCTGCAGCCACTGGTCCTGCAGGCGGTCCTTGCGGCTGTAGACCATCATCGGCGCGCCGGCCAGGGACTCGGGCGTGACGCCGCCGCCCGCCGTGCCGAAGTGCTGCCGCACGAAGCCGGGGCTGGCCGCGGCCACGTAGTGCATGGTGCCCAGGGGCCAGCTGTTGCAGCCCGCGATGGTGCCGGCCGTGGCGGTGACGGCGGCGATCACCTCGCCCTCGCGCAGCCGCTGCGCGGTGTGCTCCTGGTCGTCGATGCGCACGTCCAGCAGCTCGTTGCCGCCCGCCGTGAAGGCGGCCATGGCGTCCATGAACCAGGTGGAGAGGGAATCGTCGTTCACGGCCAGCTTGAGCGTGGGCGCGGGCGCCAGTGCGTCGGGCACCAGCGCCGGGTGCGCGCGCCGCAGCTCGTTCTCCAGCAGCGCCACCTGCTCCAGGTGCAGGCAGAGCCGCCGGCCGGCCTCGGTGCCGGTGCAGGGCGTTCCGCGCTGCACGAGCACCTGGCCGGCGCGCTCCTCCAACTGCTTCACCCGCTGGGAAATCGCGGACGGCGTGACGTGCAGCCGCCGCGCGGCGCGCTCGAAGCTGCCCTCGCGCACCACGGCTGCGAGGGCTTCCAGGCCGGCGTAGTCGAGCATGAAGTAATGCTTAATATTGATTAGAGAGTTTAAGTTTACATAATTTTTACGACCACCCAGAATCGGTCGCATGTGGGCTCTCTTCTCCTCCTTCTCGTTCGGTTCCCCGTGGCTGGCCGGCGGCGCCTCCGCCGCCTGGGTGGCCGGTTTCACGGTCTGCCTGTCGCTGATCGTCTCCATCGGCGCGCAGAACGCCTACGTGCTGCGCCAGGCCGTCGCCGGCCGCCACGTGCGGGTCTGCGTGGCGCTGTGCGTGCTGGCGGATGCGGTGTTGATCGGGGCAGGGGTGGCGGGCCTCGCACGCCTGCTGGAGAGCGCCCCGGGCCTGGGCCGGGCGCTCACCATGGGCGGTGCCGTCTTCCTGCTGGCCTACGGCCTGTTCGCCTGGCACCGCGCGCTGTTTGGCGCCGGCGCGGGCCTGCAGTCGGACCGGGGCCGCGCACGGCAGGGCCTGCTGGGCGTGGTGGGCACGCTGGCGGCCATCACGCTGCTGAACCCGCACACCTACCTGGACACGGTGGTGCTGGTGGGCTCCATCGGCGCGCGGCAGGAGGGGGCGTTGAAATGGGTGTTCGTGGCCGGATCGGCGTCGGCCAGCCTGCTGTGGTTCGTGCTGCTGGCGTTCGCGGGTCGGCGGCTGCAGGCGGTGTTCGCCCGGGCCCTGGCCTGGCGCCTGATGGACGGCATCACCGGCGCCATCATGCTGGGACTGTCGTTCTGGCTGTGGCGCGGGCTGGCATGAAAAAAGCGCCGCAGGGCGGCGCTGGCGTGCGGCTGGCGGGGCGCAGGCGCGAAGGCCTGCGCGGCGGGGCTCAGAACGCGGGCACGACGGCGCCCTGGTACTTTTCCTGGATGAACTTCTTCACTTCGGGCGTGTGCAGCGCCTTCACCAGCTTGGCGATGGCGGGGTCGTTGGCGCGGTCGGCGCGTGCGGCGACGAAGTTGGCATAGGGCGAATCGCTGCCTTCGATGAAGAGGGCGTCCTTGGTGGGATTGAGCTTGGCCTCGATCGCATAGTTGGTGTTGATCAGGGCCAGGTCCACGTCCTGCAGCGCGCGGGGCAGCAGGGCGGCTTCCAGTTCGCGGAACTTGAGCTTCTTGGGGTTCTTGACGATGTCGATCGGCGTGGCCGTGATGTTCTTCGGATCCTTGAGCTGGATGAGGCCCTGCTTTTGCAGGAGCACCAGCGCGCGGCCGGCGTTGGACGGATCGTTCGGGATCGCGATGGTGGCGCCATCCTTCAGCTCGCTCACGGCCTTGATCTTCTTCGAGTAGGCGCCGAAGGGCTCCACGTGCACCTTGCCGTCCGGTACGGCCACGATGCTGCTCTTGCGGTCCTTGTTGTAGCTGTCCAGGTAGGGCTGGTGCTGGAAGAAGTTGGCGTCGAGCTGCTTGTCTTCCACCGCCGCGTTGGGCTGGATGTAGTCGCTGAATTCACGCACCTGCAGGTCCACGCCCTGGGCCTTGAGCTGGGGCTTCACGAAGTTCAGGATCTCGGCATGCGGCACGGCGGACGCGGCCACCTTGAGGACGGTGTCGGCGGCATGGGCGGACACGGCGAGTGCGGCGATGGCCAGGACGGACAGGGCTTTTTTCAGCATCGGAAACGGCTTTCTTCGATCGGTTCGGGCAAGGACACGGAGGTCCGGTTCAGGGGGCTGCCGGAGCGATCCGGCACTTGCCACCCATGGCCGCGAAGTCTAGGTAGTTTCCCGTGGGCTCACCACGTTTTTATCGTCATACCCATATAACGACCGTCACCCTTATGCGGTGGTGTTGAGGGTAAAAGGGCTCCATGCCGCCGGATCCATTCAATAGTTTGCTATATAAATAATAGCGAACATTCTTGCCGCAGCGTCAGCGCAGCACTTCCAGCAGCCGGTCGAGGCCGCCCGTGTTGATCGCCACCTTGGCCTGCGCGCGCACGGCCGGCTTGGCATGGAAGGCCACCGACAGGCCGGCCGCGCCCATCATGGGCAGGTCGTTGGCGCCGTCGCCCACGGCGATCGCCTGGGCGGGCGAGATGCCCAGCAGCGAGGCCACCTCCAGCAGCGTGCGGCGCTTCTCGGCGCCGTCGCAGATGTCGCCCCAGGGCTGGTCGACCATGCGGCCGGTGAGCCGGCCGTCCTCGATCTCCAGCACGTTGGCGCGTGCGAGGTCGATCCCCAGCCCGGAGCGCACGCGGTCCGAGAAGAACGTGAAGCCGCCGGAGACCAGCAGCGTGGTGAGCCCCGCGGCCCGGGCCGCGTCGATGAGCGCCTGCGCGCCGGGGTTGAAGCGCAGGCGGTCGCGGAACACGCTCTCCATGTGCGCCACGTCCACGCCCTTGAGCAGCGCCACGCGCTGGCGCAGGCTTTCCTTGTAGTCGGTGATGAGGCCCTGCATGGCGGCTTCGGTGATGGCCGCCACCTCGGCCTTGCGGCCCGCCGCATCCGCGATCTCGTCCACGCATTCGATGTTGATCAGCGTCGAGTCCATGTCGAACGCGATCAGCTTGAAATCGCTGAGTCGGAGCGGGGGCTCGATGCCCTGCAGGACGAGGCCGGGGGCGAATTCGGTGGCGTGTGGCATACGGAGAAAGCGGCGTGGAAATGTGGAGGAACGGAGAGACAAGGGGCCCGGCCGTGGCCGGAAAAGCCGGCATCTTAGAACGTGGCGGCGGCCCGCGGAGCGCCGCGCCGCCAGGGGGCTTCAGGGCTGCTGCAGGTACAGCCGGTCCGACCACGTGGCCAGCCACTCGGGCTTGAAGGCCACGAACACCGCGCAGAGCATGCCCGTCACCACGGCATCGCCCCAGGCCATGAGCCAGCGCGCCACCATGGACAGCTCCGGGCCGACCCCCGGCAGCGCATGCCCGCTCCAGTGCGCCAGCGTGCCGGCCGCGAACATGCACAGCGCCGTGCCGATGAAGGCGCGGCCCAGCACGTAGACGAAGAGCTGCGTGCCGGTCAGCCGGCGCAGCAGCGCGCCCAGCAGCAGCGCCAGCGTGGCCGGCACCACGCCCTGCCACGCGGCCAGGCCCAGCGCGTCGCTCCACGCCAGCGTGGGCGAGAGCAGGGCGGCCGCCGCGGCCACGGCCACCAGCGCGGGCACCGCCAGCGGCCACCCGAGCATCAGCACGGCGAGGCAGGAGCCGGACATCTGCAGCTGCAGCGGCATCCGGTGCAGCGTGGGCAAGGCCCAGAGCCAGGGCAGGAAGACCAGCATGGCCAGCAAAGGCGTGAGCAGCGGGGAGGCCTGCGCGGTGCCGGTGCTGGCGCCCGGCGCAGGCCGCGCCGCGAGCAGCCGCCAGGGGCGGGTGGCGAACGCGGCAGCGAGGGCGAGAAGGACGATGGCGGCTTCGATGGGCATGGCGGACGCAACGGCGCAAAAAGGGCGGACCGGCGCGGGGGCCAGGCCCTTGCGCGCCCGGCACCTGGCCCCGGCAATCCGCGTGCCCGCGCGGGGCGCCCGCCGGCCGTCAGGCCGCGGCGCCCTGCGCGGACGTGAGCGGCTGGCCCAGGCTGCGCAGCACGTCGCGCACCATCTGCGCCCGGTCCTTCGCCTCCGGCAGTTCGCGCTCGATGCGCAGCTTCTCGTTGCCCGCGAGCTTGATGTGCTTATTCTTCTGGATCAGGTGGATGATGTGCATCGGATCGATCGGCGGCTGGGGCCGGAACGTGATGTTCGTCACGCCGGGCGCGGCATCCACCTTGAGCACGCCGTAGGGCTGCGACAGCACGCGCAGGCGGTGCACGTCGATCAGCGTCTGCGCCTGCGGGGGCAGCTTGCCGAAGCGGTCCACGATCTCTTCGAGCAGGTTGTCGATCTGGTCGCTGGTCTTCGCGGTGGCGAGCTTCTTGTAGAACGACAGGCGCAGGTGCACGTCGCCGCAGTAGTCGTCGGGCAGCAGGGCGGGGGCATGCAGGTTGATGTCGGTGGTGGCCGAGAGGGGGCTGAGCAGGTCGGGTTCCTTGCCGGCCTTGAGCGATTTCACGGCCTCCGCCAGCATCTCGTTGTAGAGCTGGAAACCCACCTCCAGCATGTTGCCGCTCTGGTTCTCGCCCAGCACCTCGCCGGCCCCGCGGATCTCCAGGTCGTGCATGGCGAGGTAGAAGCCCGAGCCGAGTTCTTCCATCTGCTGGATGGCGTCCAGCCGCTGGGCGGCCTGCTTGGTCAGGCCCTCGGTGTCGGGCACCATGAGGTAGGCGTAGGCCTGGTGGTGGCTGCGGCCCACGCGCCCGCGCAACTGGTGCAACTGCGCCAGGCCGAACTTGTCGGCGCGGCTCATGATGATGGTGTTGGCCGTGGGCACGTCGATGCCGGTCTCGATGATGGTCGAGCACAGCAGGATGTTGTAGCGCTGCGCCACGAAGTCGCGCATCACCTTCTCCAGCTCGCGCTCGGGCATCTGGCCGTGGGCCACGGCGATGCGGGCCTCCGGCAATATCTCCTCGAGCTTTTGGCGCCGGTTCTCGATGGTCTCGACCTCGTTGTGCAGGAAGTAGCACTGCCCGCCGCGCTTCAATTCGCGCAGCACGGCCTCGCGGATCACGCCCGTGCCCTCGTTGCGCACGAAGGTCTTGATCGCCAGGCGCCGCTGCGGCGCGGTGGCGATCACGGAGAGGTCGCGCAGGCCTTCGAGCGCCATGCCCAGCGTGCGCGGGATCGGCGTGGCGGTGAGCGTGAGCACGTCCACCTCGGCGCGCAGGGCCTTCATCTGCTCCTTGTGGCGCACGCCGAAGCGGTGCTCCTCGTCGATGATGAGCAGGCCCAGGTTGTGGAACTTTGTCGATTCCGACAGCAGCTTGTGCGTGCCCACCACGATGTCCACGGTGCCGTCACCGATGCCCTTGATGGCCGCCGTGATCTCCTTGCCCGAGCGGAAGCGCGAGACCTCGGCGATCTTCACGGGCCACTTGCTGAAGCGGTCCACGAGCGTCTGGTAGTGCTGCTCGGCCAGCAGCGTGGTGGGCGCGAGGAAGGCCACCTGCTTGCCGCCCGTGACGGCCACGAAGGCCGCGCGCAGCGCCACCTCGGTCTTGCCGAAACCCACGTCGCCGCAGACCAGCCGGTCCATGGGGCGGGGCGAGATCATGTCCTGGATCACCGCGTGGATGGCGGCGTTCTGGTCGGCCGTCTCCTGGAAACCGAAGTCGGCCACGAACTGCTCATAGTCCTGCGGCGAGTACCGGAACGCATGGCCTTCGCGCGCGGCGCGGCGGGCGTAGATGTTGAGCAGCTCGGCCGCGGAGTCGCGCACCTGCTCGGCCGCCTTGCGCTTGGCCTTCTCCCACTGGCCGCTGCCCAGCTTGTGCAGCGGGGCCTCGTCGGCCGACACGCCCGTGTAGCGGCTGATGAGCTGCAACTGGCTCACCGGCACGTAGAGCACCGCCTTGTCGGCGTATTCGAGGTGCAGGAACTCTTGGCAAGCGGAGCTGCCGTCGGCGTTCTTCTGGCCCACGTCCATGTTGACGAGGCCGCGGTAGCGGCCGATGCCGTGCGCGCTGTGCACCACCGGGTCGCCCAGGTTCAGCTCGGAGAGGTCCTTGATGAGGGCCTCTACGTCGCTCACCTGCTCCTGCTTCTTGCGGCGGCGCGTGGTGGGCGTGGCGGCGAACAGCTCCGTCTCGGTGACGAAGTCGATGCCGCCGTCCATCCAGCGGAAGCCCACGGCGAGCGCCGCCGTGGCGATGCCGACCTTCTCGGGCGCGCCGCCCTGGAATTGCGCCAGCGAATCGAAGGCCGGCGGGTTCACGCCCGAGGCGCGCAGGAAGTCGAGCAGGCTTTCGCGCCGGCCGTCGCTCTCGGCCAGCAGCAGCACGCGGTGCCCGGTGGCCTGGATGTGCGATTGCAGCCGCGCGAGCGGGTCTTCGGCGCCGCGCTGCACCGACAGCTCGGGCAGCTTCTGGAAGAAGGCGCTGTCCTCCACGTCGCCCACGCCGGGGCGCAGCGCGAGCTGGGCATGCGCATTGGCGCGGGTGTAGAACTGCTCGGCCGTGAGGAACAGCGTCTCGGGCGGCAGCGCCGGGCGCTCGGGGTCGCCCTGCACGAGCCGGAAGCGGTCCTTCGTGTCCTGCCAGAAGCGCTGGAAGGCCGGCTCCAGGTCGCCGTGCAGCACCACCGTGGCATCGTCGCCCAGGTAGTCGAACACGGTGGCGGTTTCCTCAAAGAAGAGCGGCAGGTAGTACTCGATACCGGCGGTGGCCACGCCGTTGCCCATGTCCTTGTAGACGCGGCTCTTGGTGGGGTCTCCTTCCAGCAGTTCGCGCCAGCGGCTGCGGAAGCGCGCGCGCGCATCGTCGTCCATCGGGAACTCGCGCCCGGGCAGCAGGCGCACTTCCGGCACGGGGTAGAGGCTGCGCTGGCTGTCGGGGTCGAACGTGCGGATGGAGTCGATCTCGTCGTCGAACAGGTCCACCCGGTACGGCACGGGCGAGCCCATGGGGAAGAGGTCGATGAGCCCGCCGCGCACTGCGTATTCGCCGGGGCTCACCACCTGCGAGACGTGGCTGTAGCCCGCCAGCGTGAGCTGCGCCTTGAAGCGCGCCTCGTCGAGCTTCTGCCGCACCTTGAATTGGAAGGTGTAGCCCGCCAGGAAGGAGGGCGGCGCGAGGCGGTAGAGGGCGGTGGTGGCGGGCACCAGCACCACGTCGGCGCCCGTGGCCTCGTCCTTCTGGCGGATGCGCCAGAGCGTGGCCAGGCGCTCGCTGATCAGGTCCTGGTGGGGGGAGAACGTGTCGTAGGGCAGCGTTTCCCAGTCGGGGAACAGCGCGCAGCGCAGCTCCGGCGCGAAGAACGCCATTTCGTCGATGAGGCGCTGGGCATCGGTGGCGTCGGCCGTCACGATGGCGGTGGTGCGCCGCGCGGCCTTCTCGCGCTCCGCGACGCGCGCGAGCAGCAGGGCATCCGCGCTGCCCACGGGGCGCGGCACGGTGAAACGTTTGCCGGGGATGAGTTTGGGGAGGTCCATGGAGCGGATAGGGGCAAGGCGTGTCGGGGCGCCGCCGGGGCCGGCCTGCGGGCGGCCGGGCCATCCGCAGGGCAGGCGCCGGCCGGGCACGCGAAAGCGGCGGCGCGCTGGCCGGCGGTGGTGCGCGGCCAGCAGGCATTCTAGGCGGGGCAGCCCCGCCGGCCGCAGCCCCCGGGGCGCCGTCCGGAGCGCTCGCGCCGCGCTCCTACAATGGCCGCCCCATGAGCGACCTGCTGCCGTCCCGACCGACCCTTCCGCCACCGGCCGCGCCGGCCCGTTTCTGGGCGCTGCTGCCCTGCGCCGGCTCCGGAGCCCGCGCCGTGGCGCCGGGCGCCGCTGCCGGGGTGCCCAAGCAGTACCAGCCCGTGGCGGGCCAGCCGCTCGTGCTGCACACGCTCGCCGCCTTCGCTGGCGTGCAGCGGCTCCTGGGCACGCTGGTGGCCGTCGCCGAGGGCGACACGTTCTTCGGCGCGCATCCCTCCGAGCTGTATTTCGCGGTGCCCTGCGGCGGCCCCACGCGGGCGGAAACCGTGCTCGGCGGGCTGCGCGTGCTGCGCGAGCGCGGCGCCGGGGCGGACGACTGGGTGCTGGTGCACGATGCGGCGCGCTGCCTCGTGACCACCGCGCAGATCGACGCGCTCATCGATGCCTGCGAGCACGACAGCGTGGGCGGCCTGCTGGCCCACAAGCTGGCCGACACGCTCAAGACCGCGAGCGGCGGGCCGGGCGGGGCGCGTGTCGCCTCCACCGTGGACCGCAGCGACAAATGGCTCGCCCAGACGCCGCAGATGTTCCGCCTGGGGCTGCTGGAGAGCGCGCTGGGCCAGTACGGCGCGCAGGCCACCGACGAAGCCAGTGCGATGGAAGCCATGGGGCTGCACCCGCGGCTCGTGCCCGGCGGCGCGCAGAACTTCAAGGTCACCTACCCGGACGATTTCGCGCTGGCGGAGGCGGTGCTGGCGCAGCGCATCCTGCCGGCCACGCTGGAGCGCTTCGGCGGGCCGCTCGCGCAGGGCGCGCCGCTGCCCGGCCGCACTTTCTTCTGATCTGATGCCGATGGATCCGCACATGACGATTTCCCTTCCCCCATTCCGCATCGGCGAAGGCTGGGACGTGCACGCCCTGGTGCCGGGCCGCCGCTTGGTGATCGGCGGCGTGGAGATTCCGCACACCATGGGCCTGCTGGGCCATTCGGATGCCGACGTGCTCCTGCACGCCATCACCGATGCGCTGCTGGGCGCGGCGGCGCTGGGCGACATCGGCAGCCATTTTCCCGACACCGACGAGCGCTTCAAGGGCGCCGATTCGGTGGTGCTGCTGGTGGAGGCCGCGCGCCGCGTGCGCGCGCAGGGCTACGAGATCGGCAACATCGACAGCACGGTGATCGCGCAGGCGCCCCGGCTTGCCCCGCACATTCCCGGCATGCGCGGATGCATCGCGCAGGCGCTCTCGCTGCAGGTCGATCAGGTGAACGTGAAGGCCAAGACCGCCGAGCGCCTGGGCCCCGTGGGGCAGGGCCTGGCCATGGAGGCGCGCGCGGCGGTGCTGCTGTTCAGGCCCGCGCCGGCTTGACCGGCTTGCCGCCGTTGCCCTTGGCGCTGGGGGGCAGCTGCCGCTTGATCTGCGGGCGCTGCAGGCGCTGCTTGGGGTCCTTGCCGGCCGGCAGCTGTGCGGCGCGCTGCAGCTGGATGTGCGCCACCAGCCCGCCCGACCCCGAATTGGCCAGCGCGAAGATGCCGCCCATGCGCTGCACCGTCTTGTCCACGATCGCCAGGCCCAGGCCGGCCCCCGCGGCGGCCGTGCGGGCCGAATTGCCGCGGAAGAAGGGCTTGGTGAGGTTGGCGAGCTGGTCGGGCGGCACGCCCGGGCCATGGTCTCGCACCTTCACGAGCACCCACTTCTCGCGCCCCTTGGCGGCGATCTCCACCGAGGCGGTGCCGCTGTCGGGCGTCTTGCCGTAGCGGCGGGCGTTCTCCAGCAGGTTGGAGATCACGCGCGCGAGTTCGACCTCGTCGGCCAGCACGATGAGGTCTTCGGGCACGCTCATGGTGATCTGCAGCTCGCGGTGGTCCTGCACCGCGTATACGCAGGACGACACCACGCCGTGCAGGTTGACCGGCGTGAGGGTCACGTGGTCGGGACGCGCGTAGTCCAGGAACTTGTCGATGGTGGCGTCGAGCTGCACGATGTCGGCCACCATGTGCTCGCGCGCCACGTCGTCGATCACGCTCATCTCGGTTTCCAGCCGCAGCCGCGCGAGCGGGGTGCGCAGGTCGTGCGAGATGCCCGCGAGCATCACGGCGCGGTCTTGCTCCAGCTTGGCGAGCTTCTGCGCCATGCGGTTGAAGCCGATGTTCACCTCGCGGATCTCGCTGGTCACGACTTCCTCGTCGAGCTGGCTGGCCGCGAAATCGCCGTCGCGCACGCGGTTGGCCGCATAGGATAGCTGCTTGAGCGGCCGGTTGATGAGCCGCGCGATGGCCGCGGCGCCGGCCAGCGACAGGGCGGCGGCCGTGATGAGCCAGATCAGCCAGGTCTTGCCGCCGGCGGTGCTGAGCCGCGAGCGGTCCATCAGCAGCCAGTTGGGGTCGCCGTTGATCGTGAAGCCCACCCACAGGCCGCTTTCACCGTTCACGTTGCTCGCGACGATGGTGCCTGGGCCCAGGCGCTCGGTCAGCTCCTCGGTGAGGCGCGCGCCGAGCGCCGTGTCGTCCACCAGGTCGAAGCGGTCGCTGGGCTCGCGCGGGAGGATGCGCACGCCCTCCTGGTCGGCCATGGTCTTGATCAGCGATACGCGCGCGATCGCGTCGGCATGCACCAGCGCGGCGCGGCTCAGGTTGACCAGCGAGGCGATCTGCTGCGCGGTCTGCAGCGTGCGGGGTTCGAATTCGAGGGCGCGCAGCGTCTGCAGCCACGCGAGGATGCTGCCCACCAGCAGCAGCGCCAGCAGGAAGAAGGTGCGCCAGAAAAGGTTCAGCCCCACGCGCGCGCGCTGCGCGGCACGCCGGCTGGTGGGCGCCTCGAGCGGGGCCGGGCTGGTGGCGTCGGTGGACGCGTCGTAGGAGGCGCTCATGTCGGA
The DNA here is from genome assembly GCF_900112675.1 of Paracidovorax konjaci. Lineage (GTDB taxonomy): Bacteria > Pseudomonadota > Gammaproteobacteria > Burkholderiales > Burkholderiaceae_C > Paracidovorax > Paracidovorax konjaci. The sequence continues at coordinate 22,113 of NZ_FOMQ01000020.1, forward strand.
TCAGGAAAAGAAGGGGCGCGGAGGCTGGTGCGGGCCGCGCATCCCCGCCCCCGCGTGTCGTGCATCGGGCGGCCGGTCAGCTCGCTCCGTCCGGCACGAACACATAGCCCACGCCCCACACGGTCTGGATGTATCGCGGCGCGGCGGCGTCCACCTCGACCAGCTTGCGCAGGCGCGACACCTGCACGTCCAGGCTGCGGTCGAAGGGTTCGAACTCGCGGCCACGCGCCAGCAGGGCCAGCTTTTCGCGCGACAGTGGCTGGCGCGGGTGGCGCACCAGCGCCTTCAGCATGGCGAATTCGCCGGTGGTGAGCGGCAACTCTTCGCCGTTCTTCTGCAGGGCACGCGTGCCCAGGTCGAACGTGAAGGGGCCGAAAGTGACGACCTCGTTGTCGCCCGAGGGAGCGCCCGGCGCTTCCTGCGGCGGGCGGCGGCGCAGCACCGCGTGGATGCGGGCCAGCAGTTCGCGCGGGTTGAAAGGCTTGCCCAGGTAATCGTCCGCGCCCACTTCCAGGCCGACGATGCGGTCCACGTCCTCGCCCTTGGCGGTGAGCATGATGATGGGGGTGCGGTCATTGGCGGCGCGCAGGCGCCGGCAGATGGAGAGCCCGTCTTCGCCGGGCATCATGAGATCCAGCACGATCAATTCGACCGTCTCGCGCAGCAGGATGCGGTTGAGGGCCTTGCCGTCTTCCGCCACCATGACTTCGAAGCCCTCCTGGGTGAGATAGCGCCGCAGCAGATCGCGGATGCGTGCGTCATCGTCCACCACGAGAATCTTGTCGGTACGGTTGGTTGTAGAGGCCATGTGTTTCCCAAGTCCTATTTGTAACAGAGCCGATTCTGACCACCTTGCGGGCCGAAGTTCGCGTTTTTCCGGGGCGCCTGACCAAGTGTTACAAGTTTTGCGGCGTCTCGCAGCCGCGCTGCATGGCCTTCATCGTCCGCCTGCATAGGCTGGGTTAACGTGGCCGGTCCAGTCCGCCGGCAAGGCGGTCTTCCACCCTTTTCCCCCTGATCCATGCGAAGGAAATCCATGAAAGTCATCACCCGATTGGTTGCAAGCTGTGCCATCGCCGCCTGCGCAGGCACCGTTTTTGCCCAGGGCACGGCGCCCGCGCCGCAGAACGTACTGCAGCTGTCCGCCACGGGGTCGGTGGATGTGCAGCAGGACCTGCTGGTGCTGACGCTGGCCGCCACGCGCGAGGGCGCAGACGCCGCCACGGTGCAGGCGCAGCTCAAGCAGGCGCTGGAGGCGGGGCTGGCCGAGGCCAAGCGCGCCGCGCAGCCCGAGCAGCTGGAAGTGCGCACGGGCCCCTTCGGCCTCTACCCGCGCTACGGCAAGGACGGGAAGATCACGGCATGGCAGGGCCGGGCGGAGCTGGTGCTGCAGGGCCGCGACTTCGCGCGCATCACCTCGACGGCCGGCCGCATCCAGGCGATGCCGATCAGCCAAGTGGCGTTCGATCTGTCCAAGGAAGCGCGGGCCCGCGTCGAAGGCGAGGCCCAGACCCGGGCGATCGAGGACTTCAAGGCGCGCGCCTCCGAACTGGCGAAGGGCTTCGGTTTCTCCGGCTACTCGCTGCGCGAAGTCTCGGTGAACAGCAACGAAGTCACGCCCGGGCCGCGTCCGCGCATGATGGCCATGGAGGCGAAGGCCTCGATGTCGTCCGCCGACGCACCGGTGCCGGTCGAGGCCGGCAAGGCGCAGGTGGTGGTGAACGTGTCGGGCTCGGTACAGCTGCGCTGAGCCGGATCGGGCGGCGATGCGGAGGCTTGGAGTGTTTTTGCCTCCATGCCGCCGATTCCATTGAATAGTTTGCTATTTAATTCATAGCAAGCGACGCAGGCCGGGCAGGGCGCCCGGCCCGCGACGGCGGCGCGTTATTGCGCGGCCCAGCCGCCGTCCATGTTCCAGGCGACGCCGCGCACATTGTTGGCCGCGGGGGAGCAGAAGAACACCGCCAGCTCGCCCAGCTCTTCCGGCGTGGTGAACTGCATCGAGGGTTCTTTCTCGCCGAGCAGGAGCCGCTTGGCGTCGTCATTCGACAAGCCGTGCTCGGCCGCCTTCGCGTCCACCTGCTTCTGCACCAGCGGCGTCAGCACCCACCCGGGGCAGATCGCGTTGCAGGTCACGCCCGTCGCCGCGGTTTCGAGCGCGGTCACCTTGGTGAAGCCGACGATGCCGTGCTTGGCCGCCACGTAGGCGGACTTCTGCGCCGAGCCCACCAGCCCGTGTACCGAGGCCACGTTGATGATGCGGCCCCAGTTGGCGGCCTTCATCGCGGGCAGGGCCAGGCGCGAGGTATGGAAGGCGCTGCTCAGGTTGATCGCGATGATCGCGTCCCACTTCTCGACGGGGAAGTCCTCGACGTTGGCGACATGCTGGATGCCGGCGTTGTTCACCAGGATGTCCACCTGGCCGAACTGGCTGGCGCTGTATTTCATGAGGTCTTCGATGTCCGCCGCGCGGCCCATGTCCGCGCCGTGGTACGCCACCTGCGCGCCCGCCGCATGGCCTGCGGCCAGCACCTCGGCGCGGGGGCCGTCGACGTCGCCGAAGCCGTTCAGGACGATGTTGGCGCCTTCGCGTGCCAGGGCCTTGGCGATCCCCAGCCCGATGCCGCTGGTGGAACCCGTGACGAGCGCAGTCTTGCCAGTGAGAAGCATGTCGGTCTCTCCGAATGAATTAGGATGAACGGGGCCATTATCGAGCGCCCCCGAGACGATTCCCTGCCATGACTGAGCCTACGCTGAACTACGTACATTGCCCCGGTGCCGCGGCGAACCCGACGGCCCCTTCCGGAGGCGGCGATAGCGGGCACCGCATGGCGTATTGGGAGTGGAACGGCACCGGCGACCCCGCCCATCCGCACGTGGTGGTCTGCGTGCACGGGCTCACGCGCCAGGGCCGAGACTTCGACGTGCTGGCCCGCAGGCTCTCGCGGCATGCGCGCGTCGTCTGCCCGGACGTGGCGGGCCGCGGTCACAGCGACTGGCTGGCCGATCCCGCCTGCTACCAGGTGCCCGTGTACGCGGGCGACATGCTCGCGTTGCTGCACCACCTGCATGCACAGGCGCCGCTGCGCACCCTCGACTGGGTGGGCACCAGCATGGGAGGGCTCATCGGCATGGCCCTGTGCGGGCAGCCCGATCTGCCTCTGCCCGTGCCGGTGCGCCGGCTGGTCCTGAACGACGTGGGACCGGCCCTGGAGTGGGCGGCCCTGCAGCGCATCGGGCAGTACGTCGGCAAGGTGGTGCGCTTCGGCAGCGCCGCCGCCGCCGTGGAGGCGCTGCGGGTCATCTCCGCGGGGTTCGGCCCGCACACGCCGCAGGAATGGCTGGCGCTGTCCGAGCCGATGCTGCGCCCGCTGCCCGGCGGCGCATGCCGCCTGCATTACGACCCGGCCATCGCCGAAGCCTTCCGCAGCCTCACGCCCGAGATCGCGCGCGCCGCGGACGAACGCCTGTGGCAGCTCTACGACCACATCCGCGCGCGCACGCTGGTCCTGCGCGGTGCCGACTCCGATTTGCTGGTGCCCGCCACGGTGCAGGCCATGGCGCAGCGCGGCCCGTGCGCCCGCGTGGTCGAATGGCCTGGAGTAGGGCATGCGCCCACGCTGGTCGCCTCGGGGCAGGTGGACGTGGTGGATCAATTCCTTTTCGGCGAGCCGGCGCAGGACGTGGCGCACGCCGAAGGGGTGAGCGCATGAAGACCGTCGCACCGCCCCAGGCGCACGCTTTTCCGGGGCAGGAGGCGCTGCCGCAGCTGATCGCGGCCACCTCGCTGGCGTTGCCCGAGCAGGCGGGTGCCCTGGTGCGCGCGCGCGCCTTCGCGGAGCCGCTGCTGTCCAGCGAAACGCTGGAAACCGGCGAAAACACGTTTGCCCATGCCGAAGCCGTGGCGGCCATCCTGAAGGCCATAGGCGGATCGGAGGCCATGCAGGCCGCCAGCTACCTGGTGCATGCGTGCTCCCACCTCAACAAGCCCGAGGAAGTCATCGCCAAGGCCTTCGGGCAGAACTTTGCCACGCTGGCCGTCGAGACCACCAAGCTCATGCGCGTTCAGCAGCAGGCGCGCGAGGCCCAATTGGCCGGCCACGCCGTCGACGATCCGGTTACCCAGACAGAGAACGTCCGCAAGATGCTGCTGGCCTTCTCGCGCGACCTGCGCGTGGTCATGCTGCGCCTGGCCTCGCGGCTGCAGACGCTGCGCTTCTATGCGGCCACCAAGCGGCCCGTCTCGCCCGCCATCGCGCGCGAGGCGCTGCAGGTCTTCGCGCCCCTGGCGAACCGGCTCGGCATCTGGCAGATGAAGTGGGAACTGGAAGACCTGTCGTTCCGTTTCCTGGAGCCGGACACCTACAAGCAGATCGCGCGGCTGCTCGACGAGAAGCGCGCCGAGCGCGAGGTGTACATGGAGCAATTGCGCGGCCGGCTCGAATCCGAGCTGCGTGCCCGCAGCATCAGCGCGAGCGTGCAGGGCCGGCCCAAGCACATCTACAGCATCGTGAAGAAGATGCGCGGCAAGTCGCTCGATTTCGACCAGGTGTTCGACATCCGCGCGCTGCGCGTGGTGGTGCCGTCGGTGAAGGACTGCTACGCGGCCCTGTCGTGGGTGCACGAGCATTTCAAGCCCATCGATGCCGAGTTCGACGACTACATCGCCAAGCCCAAGCCCAACGGCTACCAGTCGCTGCACACGGTGGTGCGCGACGAGGCCGGCAAGGCCATCGAGATCCAGATCCGCACCCAGGCCATGCACGACCATGCGGAGCACGGCGTTGCCGCCCACTGGGCCTACAAGGAAGCGGGTACCAAGGGCTACGGCGGCGTGACCGCCAGCAGCGAATACGACGCCAAGATCGCCGTGCTGCGGCAGTTGCTGGCCTGGGAGCGCGACATGGCCGGCGCGGTGCAGCACCGCGGTCTGTTCGAGGACCGCATCTACGTGCTCACGCCGAACGCCGAAGTCGTGGAGTTGCCGCAGGGCGCCACGCCGGTGGACTTCGCGTACGCGGTGCACACCAGCCTGGGCCACCGCTGCCGCGGCGCGCGGGTCGATGGTGCGATGGTTCCGCTCAACACCGCCCTGCACAACGGGCAGACGGTCGAGATCAGCACCGTGAAGGAAGGCCGGCCGTCCCGCGACTGGCTCAATGCCGAACTGGGCTACCTCACCAGCCACCGCGCCCGCGCCAAGGTGCGCGCCTGGTTCAACGCGCAGGCCACGCACGAGACCGTCGCACGGGGCCGCGAGGCCGTCGAGAAGCTGCTGCAGCGGGAGGGCAAGACGGCCATCCGGCTCGAAGACCTGGCCGTCCAGCTCGGCTTCAAGACGGCCGACGCGCTGTTCGAAGTGGTGGGCAAGGACGAGTTCTCGCTGCGCACCATCGAGACCCTTTTGCGGCCGCCCGAGCCGGTGCTGCAGCCCGACGACTACCTGCTGCTCAAGAAGGCGCGCACTTCGGAGGCATCGCCCAAGGGGGGCGTGCTGGTGGTGGGCATCGACTCGCTCATGACGCAGCTGGCCAAATGCTGCCGGCCCGCGCCACCCGATTCCATCCGCGGCTTCGTCACGCGCGGCAAGGGCGTAAGCGTGCACCGTGCCGACTGCAGCAACTTCCGCGAAATGGCGGCCCGCAATGCCGAGCGCGTGATCGAGGTGGAGTGGGGCGGCGGCCAGGCGGGCGGGCAGGGCGGCCACGGGCCGGCCGCCGCGGTCTACCCCGTCGATGTCGCCGTGGAAGCCGCGGACCGGCAGGGCTTGCTGCGCGACATTTCCGAAGTGTTCGCTCGCGAGAAAACGAACGTGATCGGCGTACAGACCCAGTCCGTCAAAGGCACGGCGTGGATGACCTTCACGGTCGAAGTCGCGGATTCCGGCCGCCTCAACAAGGTGCTGGGCATCGTGGCCTCCGTGCCCGGCGTGCGTTCCGCGCGAAGGCGATAGACGGGCGATCCGCAGTGAATGTGCACGTTGTGCGTGGTTTGCCCGGAAGCCCTGTTTTTTACTGCTACAATCTCGCTTCTCGAATACACACAGGCGCGTAGCTCAGCTGGTTAGAGCACCACCTTGACATGGTGGGGGTCGTTGGTTCGAGTCCAATCGCGCCTACCAACTAACCATTGGTACAAAGCCTTCCAGACCATCGGTCTGGAAGGCTTTTTCTTTTGCTGGCCATTCGCAGTATGCAGATCGGGTTCCGGATTTCAAAGGCACAGGCATGGCACGGCCTGTGCAGCCCGGCCATCGCCGGTATCGCCGCGAATGCGAGAAAAGTGGTGTTGGATTACATGCCGGGGAAAACCGCGAACCTACGATGCGGGGCTACTCAACCATCGGCTGAATGCTCGCTATCCGCCATGACCAGACGCTCCATTCCTCCGCTCGTCGCCTCCGTGCTCTCCCTGGCATTCGCCACGGCATGGGCGCAGCCGGCACCTACTTCCGAATGCAAGCCGCTGGAATCGAAGGCGGCCAACGCTTCGTCGCAGCAGCCAGCCTTCGCAGGGCAGACACGCGCTTGCCCTGCTGCCAAGAGCGCAGCGCTCAAGGTGACCGTGCTGGCGACAGGCTTGGTCAAGCCATGGTCGGTGGAGCCCCTGCCAGACGGCGCCTTGCTGGTCACGGAGAAGCCCGGCCGCTTGAGGGTGGTGTCCAGCGACGGAAAGCTCGGTGCGCCGATCGCTGGCCTGCCGCCCGTCGATGCGCGCGGGCAGGGCGGGTTGCTGGATGTGGAACTGAGTCCGCAGTTCGCTTCGGACCGCACGATCTACTGGAGCTTCTCGGAGCCGCGCCAGGGTGGCAATGGCACCAGTGTGGCGAGGGGTGTGTTGTCCCAGGACCGCACACGCCTCGAGCAGGTCAGCGTGATCCTGCGCACCATGCCCACGTACGACGGCGACAAGCACTACGGCTCGCGCCTTGCGTTCGGCCCCGACGGCATGCTCTATGTGACCACCGGGGAGCGTTCCGACCGCGCCACCAGGCCGCAGGCGCAGCAATTGGACAGCCACCTGGGCAAGGTGCTCCGGATCCGGCCCGATGGCAGTGTTCCTGAAGACAACCCGTTCGTCGGCCGTGCTGGCGCCTTGCCGGAGATCTGGTCCATCGGGCAGCGCAATGTGCAGGCCGCCGCGTTCGATCCGAAAGGCGGGCTGTGGGTGGTCGAGATGGGCACCCAGGGTGGCGACGAATTGAATTTCATCGAGAAGGGCAAGAACTACGGCTGGCCGCTGATCGCCTACGGTGAAGAGTACTCCGGCCGACCCATCGGCGAAGGAGCCACGGCGCGCGAAGGCCTGACGCAGCCTGTCTACTACTGGGATCCCGTGATTGCCCCATCGGGCGCGCAGTGGTACACGGGCAGCGCCTTCCCGGCGTGGAAAGGAAACCTTTTCGTGGGCGGCATGAAGAAGACGGCGCTGGTTCGCCTGGTGCTCGAAAACCAGCGCGTTGTCGGTGAAGAGTGGCTGTTGGCAGACCGCGGCAAACGTGTGCGGGACGTTCGCCAGGGCCCGGATGGCGCGCTGTACATCGTGACCGACGAGGAAAAGGGTGAACTCTGGAAGGTCGCACCCGGCACCTGACTGCCATGCGCTGCAGCGCGCACCCCGCAGGGGCGGGCTTCGCCGGCATGGGCCGCTTGCTGCGTCCAGGGGTGCGAGCGGCAACCGGATGCAGTTCTCTCAGGCGGCAGCCTGGAGATGCTCGAACAGGATCAAAGCCCCGATTCCCATGAGCAGCAGGCCCCCCAGGCCTTCCGCCCAGCGACCCACGACGGCCCCGAGAAAGCGGCCCACCATGACGCCGAGCGTCACCATGTTGAAGGTGGCCAGGCCGATCGCCAGGGCCACGGTGACGATATTGACGTCCAGAAAGGCAAGCCCCACGCCCACCGCCATGGCATCGACGCTGGTGGCAAATCCGGTGACGACCAAAAGCCAGAAGCCGTGGCGCGTGGGCTTCTCTGTCGATTCCTCCGAGTTTCTCAGGGAGCCCGCCAGCATATGTCCGCCCAGGCACAAGAGCAGGACGAATGCGATCCAGTGGTCCCAGGCCTTGACGTAGTCCGACGCTGCGGATCCCAAGGCCCAGCCGACGATGGGTGTGATCGCTTCGATGGCACCGAAGATGGCCCCGGTGCGAAGAGCCTCGGACCAGCGGGGCTTGAGGAGCGCGGTTCCCTTGCCGACGGCGGCGGCAAAGGCGTCGGTGGACATGGCGAAGGCCAACACCGAAATGGCGGCGAGATTCATGTGGAGCAACTTTTGATCGGCCGGGCGTGAGCGCAACGGCATACCACCGCTGCCCGACCTGCGTCGCGATGGAATGCCGATGGTCTCGCCAACCGAAAAACGGATGCCGGCGCCACGGCATGGAAGATGCCGAGTGTGTTGACGCAGGCGCCTTCACACAGTGGAAGGCAGGCTACTCCCCAAGGGAGGCGCGATTTTAGAGCGGTGCTCGAGCAATCGTGTCGATACCCCCACCATGCCCAGAGGCTTCCAGCGCCGTCCTGCGCATCGCGGAAGGGATGGGCAAGCCCTCCGGGCGCTGCCCAGGCCGCTCACCCGTCGCAGCAGGGTGCCGCGGTGGATCCATCACTCTCGCTGGTCGGGCGAAGGTGGTGCTCCGCCCGGGTCTCGGTCCGGCGAAGGCCCCTTGTGTGCGGGAGCGGGCCCATCCGGCGTGTCGATGCGCGTGCGGTCGTCCGTTTCCACGAAGGCAGGGCTGGGCCGATCGGGGTCTTTGCGGGGTTTGCCGTCAGGGGAATCGAGCTGGGTGACCATGGTGAATCCTTTCTCGGTGGCTGGATTGCATCTACGGCGGGCTGCCCATGCACGCGTAAAAAGTGCGAATGGACGGATGCCCGCGGTGGCGGTTATCTGCCTTGCGCGCCCTGGGCGGGGGAAGGTGCTTGCTGGAGCGTCTTCAGGATCTGTTCATTGAACCGTGGGATGTCGTCGGGCTTGCGGCTGCTGATCCATTGCCCTTCGGCATGGACTGGTTCATCGACCCACTGCGCGCCCGCATTGCGCAGGTCGGCCGCGAGGCTCGGCCAGCTGGTGAGGGTCTTGCCCTTGACGAGGCCCGCGTCGATCAGCAGCCAGGCGCCGTGGCAGATCACGGCCACGGGCTTGCCCGCCCGATCCACCGCCTGTACGAATGCCTGGGCTTTCTTGTCGGTGCGCAGTGCGTCGGCATTCACGACGCCACCGGGCAATACGACTGCATCGAAGGCATCGGCCGAGGCATCGTCCAGGGTCTGATCGACATCGAACCGATCGGCTTTGTCGACATGGTTGAAGCCTTGCACCTGTCCGGGCTTCGGCGCCAGGATCTGCGCATCGAAACCTGCGTTGCGCAACGCATCGCGCGGACCGGTCAATTCGACTTGCTCGAAGCCATCGGTGACGAGCAGCGCCACGCGGCGCCGGGTAGAAGAAGAGGAGGAAGACATGCGGGGAAGCTCCGTGCAGGTGATTGGAAAGCCACCAATCTAGGCACTGCACGGTGCCGGGGGTGTCGGCCGATGGCGACGATGGGCGTGGGGCGGGGAGGGCCGCGCTGCCGCGTTATTTCTTGCGGCAGGCCGCGCGGATGAGCTTGCCGGCCGGGTCCCCAGGGATGCCCGCGAAGGTCACAGGCGCTTCGTTTTCCTTGAAGTCGAGCTGCGCGGTCATCGGCCCCTGCCAGAGCGGCTCACCGAAGTACTGCAGAGAAAGGTACCAGCCTTTGCGCTGGGCACAGTCGAACAGGGCCACGCCGCGGTAGGAGCGGTACAGGCCTTTGTTGTAGCTGGTGCGCAGGGAACTGCGCGAGACACGCAGATCGACGGTGATCTGGTTCTGCCACTGCTGGGCTGTGGGATTGATCTGGACGATGTCTCCGTCCGGCACTTCAGGGAACCCGTGGATCGTGAGCCATTCCTCGTGGCGGGCTGCGGCGGGCGTTCCGTCCGGGGCTGCAACGCCCGCGGCCGCGGCCGCAGGGGCAGCCGGCTGCGGTTGTGCCGGGCTGGCCAGCAGTACGGCAGCAGACCACAGGGCGGCGCGGGCGAGGGGGGGCACGTAAGCTCCGAGAGGGGGCCGGTGAGAAGGAAATGGCACGGTACATCTTAGGCCATTTGCCCCGACATGCCGTCTCGCGGAATGCTCCCAAAGTGACGCCGGCGCGGCGTCAGGGTATTCCTTCGCGGCACGGCCGTGGGCCGCTCCCTAGAATCGGACGCACTGCCATAACAAAAAATCCAGGACGCCATTCATCCCTGGCCCATGTGTTCAAGGAGCCCGCCGTGTCAGATGCCCCCTCCGATTCCCCGCCACCCAGCGCACAGCAGCGCATCGTCAAGAAGTATCCGAACCGCCGGCTCTACGACACCTCCACCTCCACCTACATCACGCTCGCTGAGGTCAAGCAGCTCGTCATCGACGGCGAAGAAGTGGTGGTGCGCGATGCCAAGACCAGCGAAGACCTGACGCGCAGCATCCTGTTGCAGATCATCCTGGAAGAGGAGGCCGGCGGCGCGCCGATGTTCACCGAGGCGGTGCTGGCCAACATCATCCGCTTCTACGGCCACGCCATGCAGGGCTTCATGGGGGCCTATCTGGAGAAGAACGTGCAGATGTTCTCCGACTTCCAGGCCCGCATGGCCGAGCAATCGCAGGGGTTCACGCCCGAGATGTGGACCCAGTTCATGAGCCCGCAGTCGCCGCTCTACCAGGGCATGATGGGCCAGTACCGCGAGCAGTCCCAGGCGATGTTCACGCAGATGCAGGAGCAGATGCAAAAGCAGACCGAGCAGATGCTGGGCGCCTTCGGCATCAAGCGCTGACAGGCATTGGTGCAATGCTGCGGCGCTGCCTCCGTAGCCCTCGCCTGACGGCAGAACCGCTGGGTGCGGATGGCCTCCCGGGGGCCTGGCGGCCGGAACTGGGACAATACGGGGATGAGCGACGTTCTCTCCCCCACGAAAACACCCAAAGTCGGATTTGTGTCCCTCGGCTGCCCGAAGGCACTCACGGATTCCGAACTGATCCTGACCCAACTGAGCGCCGAGGGCTACCAGACCTCCAAGACGTTCGAAGGCGCTGACCTCGTCATCGTCAACACCTGCGGCTTCATCGACGATGCCGTCAAGGAAAGCCTCGACACCATCGGCGAGGCCCTGGCCGAAAACGGCAAGGTGATCGTCACGGGCTGCCTGGGCGCCCGTGCGGCCGAAGGCGGCGGCAACCTCGTGCGCCAGATGCACCCCAGCGTGCTGGCGGTGACTGGCCCCCATGCCACGCAGGAGGTGATGGATGCCGTGCACCAGAACCTCCCGAAGCCGCACGACCCGTTCATCGATCTCGTGCCCGGCGGTTTCGGCGTGGCGGGCCTCAAGCTCACGCCCAAGCACTACGCGTACCTGAAGATCAGCGAAGGCTGCAACCACCGCTGCACGTTTTGCATCATCCCGTCGATGCGCGGCGACCTCGTCTCGCGCCCGATCGGAGACGTGCTGAACGAGGCGAAGGCGCTGTTCGAAGGCGGTGTGAAGGAGTTGCTGGTGATCAGCCAGGACACCTCCGCCTACGGCGTTGATGTGAAGTACCGCACGGGTTTCTGGGACGGCAAGCCCGTGAAGACGCGCATGCTGGAGCTGGTGCAGACGCTGGGCGAGATCGCCGAGCCCTACGGCGCCTGGGTGCGCCTGCACTACGTGTATCCGTACCCCAGCGTGGACGAGGCCATCCCGCTGATGGCGACGGGCAGGATCCTGCCGTACCTCGACGTGCCCTTCCAGCACAGCCACCCGGATGTGCTGAAGCGCATGAAGCGCCCCGCCAGCGGCGAACGCAATCTGGAGCGCATCCATCGCTGGCGCGAGGCCTGCCCCGAACTGGTGATCCGCAGCACGTTCATCGCGGGCTTTCCGGGCGAGACCGAAGAAGAATTCCAGCACCTGCTCGACTTCGTGCGCGAAGCGCAGATCGACCGGGCCGGCTGCTTTGCCTACAGCGACGTGAACGGCGCGGTGGCCAACGAACTGCCGGGCATGCTGCCCATGGAGGTGCGCGAGGACCGCCGCGCGCGCTTCATGGCCGTGGCCGAAGAGGTGTCCATCGCCAAGCTGCGCCGCCGCGTGGGCGCCACCATGCAGGTGCTGGTGGACCATGCACCGGCCCTGGGGCGCAAGGGCGGCACCGGCCGCAGCTATGCCGACGCGCCCGAGATCGACGGCGTGGTGCATCTGCTGCCGCCCGAGAAGATCAGCAAGCAGCTCAAGGTGGGCGAATTCACGCGGGCGCAGATCGTCGGCGTGCAGGGCCACGACCTGGTGGCGCGGCCGATCTAGGCTGACCCCCTGAGTCGCCGTCGGCGCCATCCCCCGAGGGAGATGGCGCCCTTGGCCCGTCCGGCAAGGCCGGTTCCACGGCGCCTGCTGGCGTGGCCTGCTCCCCGGTCATCTGAACGGTGGGGCCGTGCCAGGTTCATGCGCCTTGCCCCTGTGCAATTTCTCATTCAGAGAGCGCCGAACCGCCAGCGGGTTGATTCAAATACCCCGGTGCTCGGCTGCCGGGGCGGACACCCCGCTATCCAAGGGATAGCAACTTTTGACGCACGCGTGCCTGCCCGTTGCATAAGATCACTTCGATGTTCTTCCCGCTGCCGCGCACCGCCACCGCCCCGTTCTGCCCTTCGGAAGTGAAGGGCTCGGTCCGCATCGATCCGGGGCTGCCGTTCCACAAGAAGCTGCTGCGCTACGCCGGTCCCGGTCTGCTGGTGTCCGTGGGCTACATGGACCCCGGCAACTGGGCGACCGACATCGAGGCGGGCTCGCGTTTCGGTTACGGGCTGCTGTTCGTGGTGCTGCTGGCCAGCCTGGCGGCCATGCTGCTGCAGGCGCTGTGCGTGCGGCTAGGGCTGGTGGCGCAGCGGGACCTGGCGCAGCTGTGCCGCGAGCGCTACGGGCCGGTGGCCAACCGCTTCCTCTGGGCGGGGGCCGAGCTGGCCATCATCGCCTGCGACCTGGCCGAGGTGCTGGGCGGGGCGTTGGCGCTGCACCTGCTGTTCGGCGTGTCCATTCCGGTGGGCATCGGCATCACGGCCTTCGATACGCTGCTGGTGCTGGGCCTGCAGGGCGCGGGTTTCCGGCGGGTGGAGGCCATCGTCCTCGCGCTGGTGGGCACCATCGCGGCGTGCTTCGCGGTGGAGCTGGCATTCTCGCAGCCGCTCTGGACCGAGGTGGCGATGGGCTTCGCCCCCAGCCTGGAGCGGCTGCAGCAGCCCGGCGCGCTGTACCTGGCCATCGGTATCGTGGGTGCCACGGTGATGCCGCACAACCTCTACCTGCATTCGTCCATCGTGCAGACGCGCCTGGTGGACGACAGCGACGCCGGCCGGCGCGAGGCGATCCGCTTCTGCACGCTGGACGCGGTGGTGTCGCTGTCGCTGGCGCTGCTGGTGAACGCGGCCATCATGGTGCTGGCCGCGAGCGCCTTCCACAGCCGTGGCCACCAGGACGTTGCCGACATCGCCGATGCCTACCGCCTGATCGAACCGCTGGTGGGCAGCGCGCTGGCCGCCACGCTGTTCGGCATCGCGCTGCTCGCGTCGGGGCAGAGTTCGACGTTCACGGGCACGATCGCCGGTCAGATCGTGATGGAGGGATTCCTGAACCTGAAGATCCCTTGCTGGCAGCGCCGGTTGATCACGCGGGTTCTCGCGCTCGTCCCCGCGCTCCTGGGCGTGTGGTGGCTGGGCGACGAGGGTGTGGGCAAGATGCTGGTGCTGAGCCAGGTGGTGCTGAGCTTCCAGTTGCCCTTCGCGATGTGGCCGCTGATCCGCTTCACGAGCGATCGCTCGGTGATGGGCGGCTTCGCCAACGGGCGCACGGTGCGCTGGCTCGCGTGGACGCTGTTCGGCGTGATTTCCGTGGCCAACGTCTGGCTGGTGGGAGCCGTCGTGGCCGGCTGAGGTGCGTATGCGCGTGCGCCACGCCGCGCCCGCCGGCACCGGCGGGCATACGCAGTTCCACGCACTGCTTTCGCGAATGGCTGGGCTCTAATTTCAGGGTTTCCACTTCTGGACATGCCGCGCCTCTTTCGCCGCGGTGTCCCTGTCCCCCGATGACTTCCTCCTCGCATTCTTCCAGGGCGGCTTCCGGCAGCGAAGCCGCTCCCTCCACGCCTGCTCCATCGAAGGCGGCCACCGTCCTGCGCGTGACGGGCGGCAACTTCATGGAGATGTTCGACTTCTTCCTGTTCGGCTTCTACGCCACGCAGATCTCCAAGGCGTTCTTCCCCTCGGGCAACGAGTTCGCCTCGCTGATGCTCACGTTCATGACGTTCGGCGCGGGCTTCCTGATGCGGCCGCTCGGCGCCGTTTTCCTGGGAGCCTATGTGGACCGCGTGGGCCGCCGCAAGGGCCTGATCGTGACGCTGGCGCTGATGGCGGTGGGCACGCTGCTCATCGCCTGCGTGCCGGGTTACGCCACCATCGGCCTGGCGGCGCCGCTGCTGGTGCTGACGGGGCGGCTGCTGCAGGGGTTCTCGGCCGGCGTGGAATTGGGCGGGGTGTCGGTGTACCTGGCCGAAATGGCGACGCCGGGCCGCAAGGGCTTCTACGTGAGCTGGCAGTCGGCCAGCCAGCAGGTGGCGATCATCGTGGCGGCGGCGCTCGGCTACTGGCTCAACGTGACCTTCGTGCCGCAGGAGATCGCGGATTTCTACTGGCGCTTGCCGTTCTTCGTCGGCTGCCTGATCGTGCCGGCGCTGTTCATCATCCGCCGGTCGCTGCAGGAGACCGAGGAATTCATGGCCCGCAAGCACCGCCCCACGGCGCGGGAGATCTTCCGCTCCATCCTGTCCAACTGGGGCCTGGTGATCGCGGGGATGATGATGGTGTCGATGACGACGGTGTCGTTCTACCTCATCACCGTCTACACGCCGACCTTCGGAAAGAGCGTGCTGCACCTGAGCACCACCGATGCGCTGGCGGTGACGCTGTGCGTGGCGCTCTCCAACTTCTTCTGGCTGCCGGTGATGGGTGCGCTGTCCGACCGCATCGGCCGCAAGCCGCTGCTGGTGGCTTTCACGGTGCTGACCATCTTCACCGCCTACCCGGCGCTGAAGTGGCTGGTGGCCTCGCCGGACTTCACCCGCATGCTGGAGGTGGAGCTGTGGCTGTCCTTCCTCTACGCGAGCTACAACGGCGCTATGGTGGTGGCCCTGACCGAGGTGATGCCCGTGGATGTGCGCACGGTGGGCTTCTCGCTCGCCTACAGCCTCGCCACGGCGGTGTTCGGCGGCTTCACGCCGGCGGTGGCGACGGGCCTGATCGAATGGTCGGGCGACAAGGCCGCGCCGGGCTGGTGGATGACGGCGGCCGCCGCATGCGGGCTGTTGGCCACGCTGCGGCTGTACCGCCGCGGCGCCGGGCGGTGACCCGCGCTCAGTTGGTCGGGTAGGCCGTGAGCAGGATCCACTGGCCGCCGACCACCTTGAAGTCGAGCTGGATGTTCGAATACTGCGAACTCGTCTTCGTGGTGCAGACACCCTGGGCGTTCGCGGCGGTGCAGTTGAAGCCCCCGATCTTGTCCTTCTTGAGCACGCTGTAGACGGTCACCTTCTGCCGGGCGTCGCTGCCCGAGCAGTTGACCGCATCGCCCTTGTATTTGTCCGGGTTCAGGTAGTTGTTCCAGAAGCCCGTGTATTCCTCGACGCTGGAGAACAGCGTCTTGGTGGCCTGGCTCAGGCCCGCGGGCGGCGTGGCGCCGAAGATGTGCTGGTTGAGGTGCCCGCCGGCCGCGTTGTTGTTGGCGGAGATACCGCTTTGCTGGACGGATGCCATGGCGCGGCACGCCTCGGCCTGTGCGCCCGCCGAATACAGCCCGGTGGCCAGGACGATCGCTGCGAGCAGCGGAGGCGCGGTGCGCCGGCGGGCAGCGGCGGTGCGCCGGATGGATGGCTTCTGTGGTGTTTTCATGGTGTGTCCTCCCTGGAGAAAAGCTCCACGGCCATTGTGTTGGCGCACCTGGCACGCAGCGCTGAAGCCCGGCTGAAGCGTCCTGAAAAGCGCTGAAGGGCCCGCGCAGGCATGAAAAAAGGGCACCGTCCATGTGGAACGGTGCCCTGTTCGGGGTGAGCGCTCGCCGCCCGGAGGGCGGGCGGGGGCCGACCTCAGACGCGCTTGCGGTATTCGCCTGTGCGCGTGTCGATTTCGATCTTGTCGCCTTGCGCCACGAACAGCGGCACGGAGACTTCGAAGCCCGTGGCGATCTTGGCGGGCTTGAGCACCTTGCCGGACGTGTCGCCCTTGACGGCGGGCTCGGTCCAGGTGATTTCGCGTTCCACGCTGGTGGGCAGTTCGACGGAGATGGCCTTGCCGTCGTAGAACACCACTTCGAGGCCCATGCCGTCTTCGAGGTAGTTCAGCGCGTCGCCCATGTTCTCGGCTTCGACTTCGTACTGGTTGTATTCGGTGTCCATGCAGACGTACATTGGGTCGGCGAAGTACGAGTACGTGCATTCCTTCTTGTCGAGGATGACGTTGTCGATCTTGTCGTCGGCCTTGAACACGTTTTCGGTGCCGAAGTTGCCGATCAGGCTCTTGAGCTTCATGCGGACCGTGGCGGCGCCGCGGCCGCCGCGGGCGTATTCGGTCTTCAGGACGACCATCGGGTCCTTGCCGTGCATGATGACGTTGCCGGCGCGGATTTCTTGAGCGATTTTCATAGCAGGTTTGCCTGGGTTGGGGCCGCTCAACGCACCGGAGCGCCCGAAAAGCCGCACGGCACGCGGCGGATGGAGGGCGCCGGGGCATGTTCCGCGGCGGGGGGATGCGCTGGCCGGCACGCGAGGGTGTGCCGCCCCGTTTGGCGCAAAGCCGCAGATTTTAGCTTTTTTCGCGGACGAACCCGAGCAATTGCGTGGCGAGGTCGTCCTGCGCCAGCAGGCGGGCACGCGCGGCGAGCGTGCAGCCGCGCCATTCGGCCAGCATGCCCGCGTCCAGCCGGGGCAGCGGCGCGGCGCCGCCGATGCCGTTCCAGGCGTGGTGGAAGCGCCGCAGCGAGGCGGGCGCCTGCAGCCAGTCGAGGAACGCATCGAGCTTGGCGTGGTGGGCGCCGTCGTCCTGCGGATAGATGTGCCAGACGAGCGGCTGGCCGGCCCAGAGCGCCCGCACCAGCGAGTCTTCGCCGCGCACGGCATTCAGGTCGCAGGCCCAGAGCATCTCGTCGAATGCCGGCTGAGGGCAGGCTGGCAGGTATGAAATCGATAGCAAACTATCGGGTGGATCCGGCGGCATGGAGCCGTTTTGGCTTGGGGTGCGGGGCTGTGTGCCGTCCAGCGCCGCGCGCACCGCCGCGGCCGCGCGGCCCGGTGCGGCCAGCAGGTGGGCGCCGGGCAGCGTGGAAAGCTGCCCCAGCAGGTCCGGCAGGCCGGCTGGTTCGTAGCAGAAGAGCGAGACCGCCAGGTCCGCCGGGCCCACGCCATGGCGGGCGCGCCAGCCCGTGCGGTCGAATGCGGCCTGCCGGGCGGGCAGGTCGGGCTCGCGCAGCAGGCCGCCGGTGCGCGCGGTGAAGCCCGGGTAGAAAAACCACCGCGTGCGGCCCGCCCCCGGCCCCGAGAAGATCGGCGAGGGCAGGCGGTGGCTGCGCTCGACATACGCCTCAGCCGACAGGTATTCCAGGTTGATCCACAAGGGTTTTTTGCCGGATGCCGCCGTATCCATTGAAAAGTTTGCTATGAATTCAGGAGCAATCCCGCAGCCGAACCCTTCGATGAGCACATCGCCCGGGCGGTCGGGAAGCGGGGCGGTGGGCCAGGGGCGCACGTCCACGCCGGGCGCACCCGCGGGCGCCATCCAGGCGAGGGCCGAGGCGTCGTCCGTCCAGAGCCGCACGCGGTGGCCGAGCGCGCCCAGTTGTGCCGCCAGCCGCCAGCACACGCCGATGTCGCCGAAGTTGTCGATCACCTGGCAGAAGATGTCCCAGGCCAGTGGAGCGCCGGGCGCGGTGGGCGTGGCGATGGGCGTGCGGGGCGCTGCGGAGGGGGGCATGGGGCGCATGGGGGGCATCGGGAGCGGGGCGGTCATGGCGCGGCCTCCGGCGGCGGGGCCGCGCGCAGGTGGTCCACCAGCAGCCGCGGCACGCTGGAGAGCGCATCGGCGGAGCGCACGCACAGGGCCAGTTGACGCTGCGCCCACGGTTCGGCCAGCGCCACGGTGCGCAGCGGCAGCGCGCCCACATAGAGCCGGGCGCTGCCGCGCGGCAGCACGCCCACGCCGAGCCCGGCCGACACCATGAGGCACAGCGCGTCGAAGCTGGTCACCTGGATGCGCAGGCGCAGCGGTTTCTCGGCCTCGGCCGCGGCGCGGATGAGCAGGTTGTTGATGGCGCTGCCCGGGTGCACTCCGACGAAGTCGCAGTCCAGCGCGTCGGCCAGCCGCACGCTGCGCCGCCGCGCGAGCGCATGGCCGCGCGGCGCGACCAGCACCAGCTCGTCCTGGCGGTAGGGCAGCAGCGTGACGCGGTCACCGTAGTTGCCGTGGTTGAGGATGCCGACATCGGCCGCGTTCTCCGCCACCGACTGCGCGATGGCGCTGCTGATCTGCTCTTCGAGCCGCACCTGCACCTGCGGATGCGCGGCCATGAAGCGCTGCAGATCCCACGGCAGGAACTGCGTGATGGCCGAGATGTTGGCCACCACGCGCACCTGGCCGCGCACGCCGGCACGGTAATCGCGCATCTGCACGGCGATGCCGTCGAGGTCGTTGAGCACGCCACGCGCCATGTCCCGCAGCGCATAGGCCGCATCGGTGGGCTCGCTGCCGCGGTTGCTGCGGGAGAAGAGCACCACGCCCAGTGCATCCTCCAGCTCCGCCAGGCGCCGGCTGGCGGCCGAGGCGGCGATGTGCTCGCGCGCGGCGGCCCGCGCGATGGCGTTCTCTTCCATCACCGCAACGAACAGGCGCAGGGAAACCGGGTCGAGTTTCATGGGCGCCGATGGTAGCGGCCCCGATGGTGCGCCGGGCGCTGCCATGCCGGTTTGCGATGGCACCTTCGTGGATGGGCGTTTTGCGGCCCGGCAAGCGCTGGGCATGATCCGCGCAACCCCCAGGAGACGACACGGATGACATCGACGCCCGCGGCTTCGGCCGCCGCCACACCCGCCGCACCCGCAGCACCCACGCCCGCCGCCGGCCCCGCGGCACTCGCCGGCGTGCGGGTGATCGAGATGGGACAGCTGATCGCCGGGCCGTTCTGCGGCAAGACGCTGGGCGAGTTCGGTGCCGACGTGGTCAAGATCGAGGCCACCGGCACCGGCGACCCGCTGCGCAACTGGCGCATGCTGAAAGACGGCACCTCGGTGTGGTGGCAGGTGCAGTCGCGCAACAAGCGGTCGGTGGCGCTGGACCTGCGCCAGCCCGAGGCCCAGGACATCGCGCGCACGCTGATCGCCGAGGCCGACGTGCTGATCGAGAACTTCCGCCCCGGCACGCTGGAGGGCTGGGGCATGTCGCCCGAGGAACTGCATGCGCTCAACCCGGGCCTCGTCATCCTGCGCATCTCGGGCTACGGCCAGACGGGGCCGTACCGCGACCTGCCGGGCTTCGGCATGATCGGCGAGGCCATGGGCGGCCTGCGCCACCTCACGGGCGAGCCGGGCCGCGTGCCGGTGCGCGTGGGGGTGTCGATCGGCGACACGCTGGCCGCGCTGCATGGCGCCATCGGCGTGCTCACGGCGCTCTACCACCGCAAGGTGAACGGCGGCCAGGGCCAGGTGATCGACGTGGCGCTGCACGAGGCGGTGTTCAACGTGATGGAAAGCCTGGTGCCCGAGTACAGCGCCTTCGGCGCGGTGCGCGACGCCGCGGGCAGCGCGCTGCCGGGCATCGCGCCGTCCAACGCCTACCCGTGCACCGACGGCTGGGTGCTGGTGGCGGGCAACGGCGACAGCATCTTCCGGCGGCTGATGGACGCCATCGGCCGGCCCGACTTGGCCGCCGCGCCCGATCTGGCCAGCAACGCCGGACGCGTGGCGCGCGTGCAGGAGATCGACGGCGCCATCGGCGGCTGGACAGCCGTGCGCACGGTGCGCGAGGTGATGGACGCGCTGGGCGCGGCGCGCGTGCCGGCCGGCAAGGTCTATACCGCCCGCGACATCGCAGAAGACCCGCACTACCGGGCGCGCGACATGCTGCTCAGCCAGACCACGCGCGACGGCTACACGGTGGAGGTGCCGGGCATCGTGCCCAAGCTCTCGGCCACGCCGGGCTCCATCCGCTCCAGCGCGCCGCGCCTGGGCGACGACACCGACGCGGTGCTGCGCGAGGCGGGCCTGACCGGTGCGCAGATCGCGCTGCTGCGCGAGAAGGGGGTGGTGCAATGACGGCCGGTGCGGCGAACACGGCCGTGTGGCACGGCGCGGGACGCCGCGTCCACCTGCAGGAAGTGGGCACGCGCGACGGCCTGCAGATGGAGCAGGCCTTCGTGCCCACCGAGGACAAGATCGCGCTGGTGGATGCGCTGTCGGCCACGGGGCTGGCCAAGATCGAGGTCACGGCCTTCGTGTCGCCCACGGCCATCCCGGCGTTGCGCGATGCCGAGGTCGTCATGCGCGAGATCGCCCGCCGGCCCGGCGTGGTCTACACCGCGCTGGTGCCCAACGTGCGCGGCGCCGAGCGCGCCATCGAGGCCCGCACCGATGAGCTGAACCTCGTCATGTCGGCGAGCGAGACGCACAACCTCGTCAATCTGCGCATGGCGCGGGAGCAGTCGTTCGCATCGCTCGCGCAGGTGGTGGCCACGGCGCAGGGTGCGGGCGTGGCGGTGAACGTGTCGCTGTCGTGCGTGTTCGGCTGCCCGATGGAAGGCGACGTGGCCGAGGCCGAGGTGTTCGGCCTCGTGCAGCGCTTCGCGGACCTGGGCGTGGGGGGCATCACCCTGTGCGATACGACGGGCATGGCGCATCCGGCGCAGGTCGCGGCACTCGTCGCCGCCGCGCGCGCGCGCTGGCCGGGCATGGTGTTCACGCTGCACTTCCACAACACGCGCGGCATGGGGCTCGCGAACGTGCTGGCGGCCATCGGCGCGGGCGCGGACCGGTTCGACGCCTCGCTGGGCGGCCTGGGCGGCTGCCCGTACGCCCCGGGGGCGTCGGGCAATGTCTGCAGCGAAGACGTGGTGCACGCGCTCGAACTCATGGGCTACGACACGGGCGTGGACCTCGCGGCGCTGCTGGAGGCCGCGCGGCGCCTGCCGTCGCTGATCGGCCACGACACGCCCAGCCAGATCGCCAAGGCGGGCCGCCGGCTCGACCTGCACCCGCCGCCGGCGGAGCTGGAGGCCCTGCGGGCGCGCGCCCTGGCGCGCTGAGCGGCCGGAGAAGAACCAACGACACCATCCCACGACGACAGGAGACAAGCACCATGCACCCGCCGACCCCTTCACCGAAGGCCCTGCCGCGACGCCGTGCGCTGCAGGCCCTGGCCGCCTGCCTGTGCGCACCCGCCGCGGGTGCATGGGCGGAGGACCGCTACCCGTCCAAGCCGGTCACGCTGGTGGTGCCGCAGGCCGCCGGCGGCGCCAACGACGCCATCGCGCGCGTGCTGGCGCAGCGCCTGTCGGAGCAGATGGGCCAGAGCGTGGTGGTGGACAACCGGCCCGGTGCGGGCGGCATGCTCGCCACGGCCGCCACCGCACGCGCCAGGCCCGACGGCTACACGCTGCTGCTCACGGCCGACAGCGCGCACGTGATCGGCCCGGCGCTCTACCGCAGCCCGGGGTTCGATCCGGTGAAGGACTTCGAGCCCGTGGCGCCCGTGGCCACGGCGGGCTATGTGCTGGTCGCGCACCCGTCGTTCCCCGCGAACGACGTGGCCGGCCTGATCGCGTTGGCCAAGGCCCGGCCTGGGCATTACGCCATCGCGTCGGCCGGCAACGGCACGCTCAACCACCTGATCGGCGAGATGCTGCAGAAGGCGGCGGGCATCCGGCTGCAGCACGTGCCGTACAAGGGCTCGGCCGCGGCGGCGACGGACGTGGCGGGCGGGCAGGTGCCGCTGTCGGTGCAGAGCCTGCCGTCGTCGATCGCGTTCATCAAGGCGGGCAAGCTCAAGGTGCTCGGCGTGGTCAACCGCCAGCCCGTGGCCGCGCTGCCCGGCGTGCCGACGATCGGCGAAACCTTGCCGGGCTTCGGCCAGTCGCCGTGGTATGCACTGTTCGCGCCCGCCGGCACCCCCGCAGCCACCGTGCAGCGGCTGCAGGCCGAGGTGGCCCGTGCGCTGGAGCAAAAGGAGGTAGTGGACAAGCTCGCCGGCGTGGGCTGCGAGCCTTTCAAGGGCACCTCCGCGCAGCTGGGCGCGCTGGTGCGGGCCGAGTTGCCGCAGTGGGCGCGCGTGGTCCAGGAGACCGGCGCCACCGTGGATTGACGGACGCCGTGCGCGCAGCGGTGCGGCGGGGCATGGCGACACAAAGAAGACACCAGCGAATCAATACAACGACCCCGGAGACAACCGATGCAACGACCCCTTCCACGCCGGCTCGCGCTGGCCACCCTGGCGGCCTGTGCCGCAGCCCTGCCGCTCGGCGCCATGGCGCAGGCCGCGTACCCGGCCAAGCCCGTCACCCTCGTCGTACCCACCGCGGCCGGCGGCACCACCGACCTGTCGGCGCGCATGCTCGCGCAGGCCCTTGGCCCCGTGCTGGGCCAGTCCGTGGTGGTGGACAACAAGGGCGGCGGCAACGGCAACATCGCAGCCGCGGCCGTGAGACGCGCCGAGCCCGACGGCTATACGCTGCTCATGCAGTACTCGGGCTACCACGTGATCTCGCCGCTGCTCACCACGCAGAAGGCCTGGGAGATGGGCGATTTCCAACCCATCGCGAACGTGCTTTCCGCGCCGCAGATCATCGTGGTGCGCGACGGCCTGCCCGTGAAGACGCTGGGCGAGCTGGTGGCCTATGCCAAGGCGAACCCCGGCAAGCTGAACTACGCATCCTCGGGCAACGGCTCGCTGCAGCACGTCACGGGCGCCATGCTGGAGCAGCAGGGCGGCGTGAAGATGGTGCACGTGCCCTACAAGGGCACCGGCCCCGCGCTGCAGGACCTGCTGGGCGGGCAGGTGGACCTCACCTTCGGCACCGCGCCGCCTTTCATGCCGCACATCCAGGCCGGCAAGCTGCGCGTGCTGGCGGTTACCGGCAGGGAGCGCTTGCCGAGCCTGCCCAATGTGCCCACCACGGCCGAGGCGGGGTACCCCAAGGTGGATGCCACGTCGTGGTTTGCACTGTTCGCTCCGGCCAATACACCCAAGGCCGCGGTGGACAAGCTGGTGGCCGACGTGCGCACGGTGGTGCAGAACCCCGCGTTCCAGCAGAAGGCGCAGGAGCAGGGCGCCACCGCCGATTACCAGAACCCGCAGCAGCTCGCCGCACGCGTGAAGTCCGACCTGGCCACGTGGGCGCAGGTGGTCAAGGCCGCGAACATCCAGGCCGAATAGCGCCCGTAAGTGTTTTCCCCGATGCGGCAGGCGTGCCGCTTTTGCAGGCCCCCGTGCACCGCATAGGGGCCTTTTTTCATGCTGCGCCGCACCAAACGCGTGCACCTGGAAAACGCTTTGAATGATTGATTTTTTTCTTTAATATGACGGCGTTGTAAATTTTTTATCAGTCGTATTTCGTCGCTTCACGCGCCGGACTCCGTTGCTTCACTTGCCCATGTCCGACCTTCCCGACGCCGCTGGCGATGCGGTCTCGATCGCGATCCGCATCGGCCGTGCCCGGCCTCTGCTGACGCGTTCGCACCAGCAGATGGCGGACTACGTGCTCGCGCATCCGCTGCAGGCGGCCACCATGCCGATCGATGAGCTGGCATCGGCCGTGGGCGTGTCCATCGCCACGGCCAACCGCTTCGCGCGGGCCATCGGCCTGGAGGGGTACCCGATGCTGCGCGCGGAGCTGGTCAAGGGTTTCGAGGCGATGCTCGCGCCCATCGAGAAGATGCGCATCAAGCTGGAGAAGCCCACCTCCATCCGCGACGTGTTCGCCGCCGCCCTGGAGGAGAGCCAGCGCAACATCGCCGCCACGCGCGATGCGCTGGACCCGTCCGCCTGCGAGGCCGCCGTGCAGGCCATCCTGGGCGCACGGCGCGTCTACCTGGCGGGCTTCGGCGCGAGCGGATGGCTGGCCGGGCTGCTGCAGCGCGGCCTGGACGCGCATTGCGACAACGTGCACCTGCTGGCCGGCGTGGGGGGCGCGTCGTATGGCGCCCGCATGCTGACGCGCATGGGTGCCGACGATCTGCTCATCGCCATCAGCTACCCGCGCTACCTCACCGACACCGTGGTGCTGGCGCAGGGCGCCTTCGAGCGCGGCGTGCGCGTGCTGGCGCTCACCGACGGTGCGCAATCGCCGCTCGTGCCCTTCGCGCACGGCTGCCTGTTCGCGCAGACCGAGAACCAGTACGCGGCCAACTCCGAATCCTCGGCCCTCGCCTTGATCGAGGCGCTCACCAGCGCCGTCGCGCACCAGGCCCGGGACTCGGTGAAGACCGCAGCCCGCATGACCGAGGCCGTGTTGCCCTGGCTGCACGACAGCTCCCGCAGCCGGCTCGCGCCACGGGCTGCCGACACGCCGGGCCGCAAGGCCGAAGCGCGAGCGGGTCGGCCGGCGCGCAGCCGTGGCGCGGGGCGTTGAGCCAGGCCCGGCCTTTTCGTTCTTTCTCTTTCCTGCTGGCCCAGCCTGTTCCCCCCCGCCAGGCCCTTTGCCTCCACTGACTGCCGCATGACCGCTTCGAATCCTTCCGCCTTGCCTGCCACCCCGGTGATCGCCATCCATGGGGGCGCGGGCACGCTCAGCCGCGCCACCATCAGCGCAGACCAGGAGCGCGCCTACCACGCCGCCCTGCAGGAGGTGCTGCGCGCGGGGCAGGCCGTGCTGGAGCAGGGCGGCAGCGCGGTCGATGCCGTGTGCGAGGCCGTGCGCCTGCTGGAGGAATGCCCGCTGTTCAATGCCGGCCACGGCGCGGTGTTCACGGCCGACGCCACGCACGAACTGGATGCCGCGCTCATGGACGGAGCGACGCTCGCGGCCGGTGCGGTGGCCGGCGTGGCGCACGTGCGCAACCCCGTGCTGGCGGCGCGCGCCGTCATGCGCCAGGGCCAGCACGTGCTCATGGCCGGCGCGGGCGCCGAGCGCCTGGCGGGCGAAGCCGGCCTGGAGATGGTCGATCCTTCGCACTTCTCCACGCCCGCTCGGCGCGAGCAGCTCGACGCCGCACGCGGCCGGCAGGCCGGTGCCGTGCTGGACCACGACGGCGCCGCGGCACTGGCGGGGCGCGTGCTCGATGAAGACCGCAAGATGGGCACGGTCGGGGCCGTGGCGCTGGATGCGCACGGCCACCTGGCCGCCGCCACTTCCACGGGCGGCATGACCAACAAGCGCCCTGGCCGCGTGGGCGACAGCCCGCTGATCGGCGCGGGAACCTACGCGGACGACCGCACGGCGGCCGTCTCCTGCACGGGGCATGGCGAGAGCTTCATCCGCGTGGCGGCCGCGCACGACCTGTGCGCGCGCATGGCGTATGCCGGCCTGTCGCTGGCCGAGGCCTGCGACGCGGTGGTGCACGGCGCGCTGCCGGCCATCGGCGGAACGGGCGGGCTCGTCGCCGTGGACCGCCACGGCAACGTCTGCCTGCCGTTCAACACCGAGGGCATGTACCGCGGGCTGGCCCGCGCGGGCCAGGCGCCCGAAACCTTCATCTACCGCTGAACGCGCGCGCTCGCCCGCTACCGCCAGCCCGTCCCACCGTCTGCCTGCTTTTGCCGACCCGCGACCGAACCCTCTCCCCGGCCCTGCCATGAAACCCACCGCTTCGACTTCTTCCCCGCTTCTTGCCCTGCCCGAGCAGCGCGTGCTGGCCGTGGACGACCTCACCATCCGCTTCGCGAATTCCGAGCGCACGGTGGATGCCGTGCGCAACCTCACCTTCCATGTGGACCGGGGCGAGACGCTGGCCATCGTGGGCGAATCGGGTTCGGGCAAGTCGGTCACCTCGCTCGCGCTGATGCGGCTGGTGGAGCACGGCGGCGGCCGGATCATCGGCGGATCGGTGGCACTGCGCCGCCGCAGCGGCCAGGTGCTGGACGTGGTGCGCGCCAGCAACTCCACGCTGCGCGCCGTGCGCGGTGCCGACGTGGCGATGATCTTCCAGGAGCCGATGACCTCGCTCAACCCGGTGTTCACCGCGGGCGAGCAGATCGCCGAATCCATCCGCGTGCACCAGGGCAAGGACCGCGCGGCCGCAAGGGCCGAGGCGCTGCGCATGCTGGAACTGGTGCGCATCCCCGAAG
This sequence comes from Paracidovorax konjaci, assembly GCF_900112675.1. Lineage (GTDB taxonomy): Bacteria > Pseudomonadota > Gammaproteobacteria > Burkholderiales > Burkholderiaceae_C > Paracidovorax > Paracidovorax konjaci. The sequence continues at coordinate 48,460 of NZ_FOMQ01000020.1, forward strand.
CGCGCAACGTGCTGGACCGCTTCCCGCACCAGCTCTCGGGCGGCATGCGCCAGCGCGTGATGATCGCCATGGCGCTGTCGTGCAAGCCGCAGCTGCTGATCGCCGACGAGCCCACCACCGCGCTGGACGTGACCATCCAGGCGCAGATCCTCCAGCTCATCCGGCAGTTGCAGGACGAGATGCACATGGGCGTGATCTTCATCACGCACGACATGGGCGTGGTGGCCGAGGTGGCCGACCGCGTGCTGGTCATGTACCGCGGCGACAAGGTGGAAGAGGGCGCTTCGGAGCGCGTCTTCGCCGCGCCGCAGCATGCCTATACCCGTGCGCTGCTTTCGGCCGTGCCCAAGCTCGGCGCCATGCAGGGCACGGACCTGCCGCGCCCGTTCGAGCTGCTGCGCGCCGATGGCCAGGCGGCCCCCGTGCTGGAGTCCACCCCGCCCGATACCCGGCCCGAGGGGGCGCAGCCGATCCTGCGCGTGAAGGAGCTGGTCACGCGCTTCGACCTGCGCTCGGGCCTGTTCAACCGCGTCAAGCGCCGCGTGCACGCGGTGGAGCGGGTGAGCTTCGATCTCTACCCGGGCGAAACGCTCGCGCTGGTGGGGGAATCGGGCTGCGGCAAATCCACCACCGGCCGATCGCTGCTGCGCCTGGTGGACAGCCAGAGCGGCGCCATCGAATTCGGCGGCCGCAATATCCTGGACCTGCCCACCTCCGAAGTGCAGGCCCTGCGGCGCGACATCCAGTTCATCTTCCAGGACCCGTTCGCATCGCTCGACCCGCGCCTCACGGTGGGTTTCTCGATCATGGAGCCGCTGCTCGTGCACAAGACCTGCACGCGCGAGGAGGCCCAGGCCCGCGTGGAATGGCTGATGGAGAAGGTCGGGCTGCCGCACGAGCATGCGCAGCGCTACCCGCACGAATTCTCGGGCGGCCAGCGCCAGCGCATCGCCATCGCGCGCGCTCTGGCGCTCAACCCCAAGGTGGTCGTGGCGGACGAATCCGTCTCCGCGCTGGACGTGTCGATCCAGGCGCAGATCGTGAACCTGATGCTGGACCTGCAGCGCGAACTGGGCGTGGCCTTCCTCTTCATCTCGCACGACATGGCGGTGGTGGAGCGCATCAGCCACCGCGTGGCGGTGATGTTCCTGGGGCAGATCGTGGAGATCGGGCCGCGCCGCGCGATCTTCGAGAACCCCCAGCACCCCTACACGAAAAAGCTCATGGCCGCGGTGCCCATCGCCGACCCGGCGCGCCGCCACCTCAAGCGCTCGCTGCAGGAAGGCGACATCCCCAGCCCCATCCGCGCGGTAGGCGACGAGCCGGCGGTGCAGCCGCTGGTGCCGGTGGGCGCGGGCCACTTCGTGGCGCGCCACGCCATCGCCAACCTGTACTGAGCGGCAGACCTCTGCGGCACCCGTTCCCTCTTTTTCCTGTGCGTTCCTTCCTGCCTTCGTCCCTTTTTCAACCGGAGTCCACCATGAAGAAAACCTTTGCTTCCCGCCGCATCGCAGCCAGTCTGCTGGCCCTTGCGGCCCTGTCCGCATCCGGCTCCGTGCTGGCCGCGGGCAATGCCGTGCTGGCCATCTACCAGCAGCCCGAGACGCTGGACCCCTACAACACCAACACGACCATCACCACGGCCGTGACCAAGACCTTCTATGAAGGCCTGTTCTCGTTCGACAAGGACATGAAGGTCAAGAACGTGCTGGCCGAAGGCTACGAGGTCTCCAAGGACGGACTGGTGTACACCTTCAAGCTGCGCGCGGGCGTGAAGTTCCATGACGGCACCGACTTCAACGCCGCGGCGGCCAAGGCCAACCTGGACCGCGTGATGGACCCTGCCAACCGCCTGCTGCGCGCCAACCAGTTCAACCGCGTGGCCAAGGTCGAGGCCGTGAATCCCCAGACCCTGCGCATCACGCTGAAGGAGCCCTTCGGCCCGTTCATCAATGCGCTGGCCCATGCGTCCGCCGCCATGATCTCGCCAGCCGCGCTCACGAAGTGGGGCAGCAAGGACATCGCCTTCCACCCCGTGGGCACGGGCCCGTTCGAATTCGTCGAATGGAAGCAGACCGAAGCCATCGTCGGCAAGAAGTTCGCGGGCTACTGGAAGAAGGGCTATCCCAAGGTGGACCAGCTCACCTGGAAGCCCGTGACCGAGAACAATACCCGCGCCGCCATGCTGCAGACGGGTGAGGCCGACTTCGCCTTCACGCTGCCCTACGAGCAGATCGCCACGCTCAAGAAAAGCGACAAGGTGGAGGTCGTGACCGCGCCCTCGATCATCCAGCGCTTCCTGACGTTCAACATGCTGCAGAAGCCTTTCGACAATCCCAAGGTGCGCGAAGCCATCGGCTACGCCATCAACAAGGATGCGCTCGCCAAGGTGGCCTTCAACGGCTATGCCTTCGCGGCCCAGGGCTTCGTGCCCCAGGGCGTGGAGTACGCCGTGAAGATGCAGCCCATTCCGTACAACGTGGCCAAGGCCAAGGAACTGCTGAAGGAGGCCGGCTACCCCAATGGCTTCGAGACGGTGCTGTGGAGCGGCTACAACAACACCACCAGCCAGAAGGTGATCCAGTTCCTGCAGCAGCAGCTGCAGCAGGTGGGCGTCAAGGTGTCGGTGGAGGCCCTCGAACCCGGCAAGCGAGCGGAGCTGGTCGATGCCTGGCCCGATCCCAAGACCGCCAAGGCGCGCCTGTACTACATCGGCTGGTCGTCCTCCACCGGCGAGGCCGACTGGGCGCTGCGTCCGCTGTTCTCCACCGAGTCCTGGGCTCCGAAGCTGGCGAACTACGCCTTCTACAGCAACGCCCTGGTGGACGAGTCCATCGCCAAGGCGCTGGTCACCACCGACAGCTCCGAGCGTGCCGCGCTGTACAAGGCCGCGCAGGAGCAGCTCGCCAAGGACCTGCCGCGCATCCCGCTGGTGACCGAGGAAGTGCTCTACGCCCACGCCAAGCGCCTGTCGGGCGTCTACGTGATGCCTGACGGCAACATCAACAGCGACGAAATCTCGCTGAAGTAAGCCCCTGGTGTCCTGCCCCCGCTCGCCGCGGGGGCCTTTTCCCGTTTCTCCTATCGCTGCGCTCCGCAGCGCCGCACCCATGCTGAACTATTTCCTCAAGCGATTGCTGGGACTCCTTCCGACGCTGCTGATCGTGGCGGTGCTGGTGTTCCTCTTCGTTCACATGCTGCCGGGCGATCCCGCGCGCCTGGCCGCGGGGGCGGACGCCGACGAAGCCACCGTACAGCTCGTGCGCCAGGAGCTGGGCCTCGACCGGCCGCTGCCCGAGCAGTTCGTGCACTTCTTCTCGCGCATGGTGCAAGGGGATTTCGGTACCTCGATCCGCACGCGCCGGCCCGTGATCGCCGAGATCGGCGAACGCTTCATGCCCACGCTGCTGCTCACGATCGCCGCCATGGCCTGGTCGGTGGTGCTGGGCATGGGCATCGGCATCCTGTCGGCCGTTTACCGCAACCGCTGGCCCGACCGGCTCGGCATGACCCTGGCGGTCTCGGGCATCTCCTTTCCCGCTTTCGCGCTGGGAATGACGCTCATGCAGGTGTTCTCGGTGCAGCTCGGCTGGCTGCCCACCGTGGGTGCCGACAGCTGGCGGCACTACATCCTGCCGTCCATCACGCTGGGGGCCGCCGTGGCGGCGGTCATGGCGCGGTTCACGCGCGCCTCCTTCGTCGAAGTGGTGCAGGAGGACTTCGTGCGCACTGCGCGCGCCAAGGGCCTGAACGAGCGCACCGTGGTCCTCAAGCACTGCCTGCGCAATGCGCTCATCCCGGTCGTCACGATGATGGGCCTGCAGTTCGGCTTCCTGCTGGGCGGCTCGATCGTCGTGGAAGCCGTCTTCAACTGGCCCGGCCTCGGCCGCCTGCTGGTGGACGCGGTGACCATGCGCGACTACCCGGTGATCCAGACACTGGTGCTACTTTTCTCGCTGGAGTTCATCCTCATCAATCTGGTGGTGGACATGCTCTACGGCTTCATCAATCCGACCATCCGCTACAAGTGAAGCGGGCGGCCAGGACCCCTTTTCTCGACGAAGACACGACATGACCACGCCCTCCATTCCCACACCGCCCGACGCCGCACAGCTGGCGGCGGCCTCGGTGGCCCCCACCGCCGGCGGCGCCGCCGCCGTCCGCACGCCCTGGCGCGAGTTCTGGCGCAAATTCAAGAAGCAGCACGTGGCGATGGCCGCGCTCGCCTTCGTGGCGCTGCTGGTGATCGTGGCCGTGCTGGCGCCGGTCCTGGTGCCGTTCGACGCCGAGAACTTCTTCGATTACGACCGCCTCAATGAAGGCCCTTCCGCCGTCCACTGGTTCGGCGTCGATCCGCTGGGCCGCGACATCTTCAGCCGCATCCTCATGGGCGCCCGCATCTCGCTGGCCGCGGGCTTCCTCTCGGTGGCCATCGGATGCCTGATCGGCACCACGCTGGGCCTGCTGGCCGGCTACTACGAAGGCTGGTGGGACCGCATCGTGATGCGCATCTCCGACGTGCTGTTCGCGTTCCCGGGCATCCTGCTCGCCCTGGGCGTGGTCGCCATCCTGGGCAGCAGCATGACCAACGTGGTCGTCGCCGTGGCGGTGTTCAGCGTGCCGGCGTTCGCGCGGCTCGTGCGGGGCAACACGCTGGTGCTTAAGCAGATGACCTATATCGAGTCCGCGCGGAGCATCGGTGCGTCGGACTGGACGATCATCACGCGGCACATCCTGCCGGGCACCATTTCGTCGGTCGTGGTGTATTTCACGATGCGCGTGGGCACCTCCATCATCACGGCGGCCAGCCTGTCCTTCCTGGGCATGGGCGCGCAGCCGCCCACGCCCGAATGGGGCGCGATGCTCAACGAAGCGCGCGCGGACATGGTGAATGCGCCGCACGTGGCGCTGTTTCCGAGCCTGGCGATCTTCCTGACCGTGCTGGCCTTCAACCTGCTGGGCGACGGGTTGCGCGACGCGCTCGATCCCAAGATCGACCGCCAGTCATGAACCGGCGCGACCCTGCTGCCGCTGCGCCGCCGCGCATCGGCGTGCTCGCGGCGGGCCCGCTCGATGCCATCACCGATGTGGCTGGTGTCACCGTGGGCCACGAGACGCTGGACGACGGACCGGTGCAGACCGGCGTGACGGTCATCCACCCCCACGCACTCGACCCCTATCGCCACAAGGTGCCTGCGGGCGCCGCGGTGATCAATGGCTTCGGCAAGAGCGTCGGGCTGGTGCAGTTGGCGGAGCTGGGCCAGATCGAGACGCCCATCGCGCTCACCAACACGTTCTCCGTCAGTGCCGTTGCGCAGGCGCAGATCCGCGACTGCATCCGCGCCAACCCCGAAACGGGGAAGGGGCTGCCCACCGTCAATCCGCTGGTGCTGGAGTGCAACGACGGTTTCCTGAACGACATCCAGCGCATGGCCATCAGCGACGGCCATTACCGGCGCGCCTGCGACGGCGCGGGCCCGCAGGTGCTCCAGGGGGCGGTGGGAGCGGGGCGCGGCATGTCGAGCTTCCAGCTCAAGGGCGGCATCGGCACCGCATCGCGCCGCGTGGCCTTGCGCCAGGGCCGCCACTGCACGGTGGGCGCGCTCGTGCTGGCCAACTACGGCCTGCTGCCGCAACTGGTGTGGGGCGGCAGGGCCATCGGCGCAGCGGTTTCGGCCGCGCTGGGCGATGCGCCGCACCTGCAGCGCGGCCCGGAGAAGGGCTCGATCATCATGGTGCTGGCCACCGACGCCGCCCTCGATGCGCGCCAGCTCGGTCGCCTGGCGCTGCGCGCCGCGGCCGGGCTGGCACGCACCGGCTCGGTCTACGGGCACGGCAGCGGCGATATCGCCCTGGCGTTTTCCACCGCCTACACGCTGCCGCACCTGCCGGAAGTGCCCATGCCGGCGGTCTCCCTGGTGCATGAAGCCTCGCTCGACGGCCTGTTCCAGGCCGCTGCGGACAGCGTCGAGCAGGCCATCGTCCATGCGCTGTGGCATGCACAGCCGGTCTCCGGGCGGGATGGGCACCAGCGCCCGGCGCTGCGCGATCTGCTCGGCAGCCTGTTCTGAAGCGCGGCTTTTTCTGCTTCTTTCCATTCATCCGCATCTCCATGCGCATTGGCAGCGTCCCATGAAAATTCTCATCTCCGTCGACATCGAAGGCGTGGCCGGCGTCTATCACCCTGAACAGGTCCGGGCCGGCAACCCGGAGTACGAGCGTGCACGGCGCCTCATGGCCGCAGAAGCCAACGCGGCAGTGGCGGGCGCGTTCGACGGTGGGGCCCAGGAAGTCTTCGTGAACGATTCGCACGGCGGCTTTCGCAACATGCCGCCGGACCTGCTCGATCCACGCGCCCAGGCCATCCAGGGCAAGCCGCGCTACCTGAGCATGGTGGCCGGCGTGGAGCTGGGCATGGATGGCGTCTGCCTCATCGGATACCACTCGCGTGCGCAGGGCCGCGGCATCCTGGCCCACACGATCAACAGTTTCGCGTTCGCGAGCATCGCGTTCAACGGCCGCGAGCTGGGTGAGGCGGGCATCTACGGAGCGCTGGCCGGAGCCTACGGCGCCCCGGTCATCGCCGCATCCGGCGACGACGTGTTCATCGAGGAGAATCGGAGCCTCTTTCCGCATGCCCGCTTCGTGCAAACCAAGCGCGCCACCGGCGCCACCAGCGGCATCAGCCTGTCTCCCGAACGTGCCTGCCAGGCGATCCGCGAGGGCGTCGGACAGGCGATGGCGCAGGTGCGCAATGCTTCGCCGTTCTGCATCGATGGGCCGGTCACGGTCGAACTGGTGGCGCAGACCACGGCCCTGGCCGATCTGTTCTGCCAATGGCCGACGCTGGAGCGCATGTCCTCCGATGCGCTGCGATTCACCGCACCCGATACCGAATCGGCCGTGCGCATGGTCAACGGCCTCTCGGCCATGTCGAGCATGCTCAGATGAGCGGCGTGGCAGGCGCGGCCCACCAAAATCCATCGACCCCGCCTTCCACGGTGGGCATCCTGGGCGGCATGGGGCCGGCGGCGGGCGTGGACTTCGCCCGGCTATTCGTCCGCGCTTCGGAGCGCTGGCTGCGATCGCATGGCCACCCTGTGCAGGACCAGGCCTTTCCGGAGCACTGGATCGCGCAGGTGCCGGTGGCGGACCGCACGCAGGCGCTGCGTGACCCGGCCGCGCCGCAGCCGCTGGAGGACCTGGCCACCGCGCTGCGGCGGCTGGACATGCTGGGTGCCCGTGCCGTTGCGATGTCGTGCAACACCGCGCATGCATGGCACGGCGCCTTGCAGACCCGTGTGCCCGGCGTGGAACTGCTGCTCATTGCCCAGGAGACGGCTGCCGAGCTGCGGCGCCGCGGTATCGGGCGCGCAGCGTTGCTCGCCACGCAGGGAACCTATCGCATGGGGCTGTACGACGAGGCGCTTGCGGCGCATGGCATCGAATGCCTCCTGCCCTCCGAACAGGCACGGGAATGGCTGATGGAAGGCATCTACGAGGGCGTCAAGGCAGGAAATATGCCGTTGGCCCGCAGCCGTTTTGTGGATGCGTGCCAACAGGTGCTGGGGCTGCATGGCGATGTGGCGTTGGTGATGGCCTGTACCGAAATCCCGCTGGCATTGCCCGACGCGCCGCAGGCCGGGGGCTGGACGCTCATCGACCCATCGGACATCCTGGCCACCGCCCTGGCGCAACGGGCCTACGGCTGAGCCTTCGGTTCCTGCGGGCGATGGCGGGGCAGGGCTGCCCGGCCGTGCAGGGCGGCCACAATAGCGCCATGTCCGATGTGCATTCCGATGAACTGCTCGCCCAGGTGGCTTCCCTGCCGCCATTGCCTGGCGTGTACCGATATTTCGACGCCCAGGGCGGGCTGCTCTACGTGGGCAAGGCGCGCAACCTCAAAAAGCGTGTCTCCAGCTATTTCACGAAGACCCACGGCGGGACGCGCATCGGCCACATGGTGGGCAAGATCGTACGGCTGGAAACCACCGTGGTGCGTTCGGAGGCCGAGGCGCTGCTGCTGGAGAACAACCTCATCAAGTCGCTGGCGCCGCGCTACAACATCCTCTTTCGCGACGACAAGAGCTACCCCTACCTGAAGATCACCGGCGTTGCGGCGCGCGATGGCGCGGGCGACCAGCCCGGCCAGCGCTTTCCGCGCATCGCCTACTACCGCGGTGCCGTCGACAAGCGCCACCGTTATTTCGGCCCGTACCCGGGGGCGTGGGCGGTCAAGGAAACGATCCTGCTGCTGCAGAAGGTATTCCGCCTGCGGACCTGCGAGGACACCGTCTTCGCGAACCGCACGCGCCCGTGCCTGCTCTACCAGATCAAACGCTGCTCCGGGCCTTGCGTGGACCTCGTCTCCACCGAGGCCTATGCCCATGATGTGGCGAATGCGGACGCCATGCTGCGCGGCGAAACCAAGGAACTGCTGGAGGCGTTGGAGGCGCGGATGATGGCGCATTCCGAACAGCTGGAATTCGAGCAGGCGGCGGAGATCCGCAACCAGATCACGGCCCTTTCCCGCGTGCTGCACCAGCAGGCCATCGAAACGGCCTCCGACAAGGATGTCGACATCCTCGCGGTGAAGGTGCTGGGCGGCCGCGCCTGTGTCAACCTGGCCATGGTGCGGGGTGGCCGGCACCTGGGCGATCGGGCCTACTTCCCCGTGCATGTCGAAGATGCCGCCGCCATTTTCCAGGACGAAGACGCACCGGAGGCACCGGCAGGACCGCCGGGAGCGGACCCGGGCGGTGCCCCGGCACGCCGTGCGGTGGAGGTTCAGGTGCTGGAGGCTTTCATTGCGCAGCACTACATCGGCGTGCCCGTCCCCCCGACGCTGGTGACCAGCGAGCCCGTGGACCGGGCGCTGCTGGATGCGCTTTCCCAGCAGGTCGGCATGCGCGTGAATGCAGTGCACCAGCCGCGCGAGCAGCGCCGAGCCTGGCTGGACATGGCGCAGAAGAACGCCGACATCCAGCTCGCGCGGCTTCTCTCCGAAGAAGGCTCGCAGCAGGCGCGCACGCGGGCGCTGGCCGAAGCACTCGATCTGCCGATGGACGACCTGGATGCGCTCACGATCGAGTGCTTCGACATCTCCCACACGGCGGGCGAATCCACGCAGGCCTCCTGCGTGGTGTTCCACCATCACAAGATGCAGAGCAGCGAGTACCGCCGCTACAAGATCGAGGGCATCACCGGCGGAGATGATTACGCCGCCATGCGCCAGGTGCTTTCCCGGCGTTACAGCAAGGTCGTGGAAGCGCAGCGCGAGGCCGGTGGCGCCGACCCCGCGCCTGGGCAGGCCCGGCTGCCGGACCTGGTGCTGATCGATGGGGGCAAGGGGCAGGTCAGCATGGCGCGGGAGGTGTTCACCGAACTGGGGCTGGACCTGGCGCGCATCGTCGGCGTGGAGAAGGGCGAGGGCCGCAAGGTGGGCCTGGAGGAACTGGTCTTTGCCGACGGGCGCGAGAAGGTCTATCTGGGCCGCGATTCCGCCGCGCTGATGCTGGTCGCCCAGATCCGCGACGAAGCCCACCGTTTCGCCATCACTGGCATGCGGGCCGCCCGCGCGCGGGTGCGCGTCGGTGGGGGGCAGCTCGAGGAGATCCCCGGGGTGGGCCCCAAGAAGCGTGCACGGCTGCTGCAGCGTTTTGGCGGAGTGCGTGGGGTGGCTGCGGCCAGCGTGGAGGATCTGGCGACGGTGGACGGCATTTCGCTGGAACTGGCGCAGGAGATCTATCGCGCGCTGCGATGAGGCGATGGCGGGGGCGCTCTTGATCGCGGACGGCCTTGGTGGCATGACACAATCGCCTCCATGTTCCTGACCATCCCCACCATCATGACCTGGACGCGCATCGTCGCGATACCCTTGATCGTGGGTGTGTTCTATGCGCCGCTGGATCCCGCCACGCGCAATCTCATCGCCACGGTGATGTTCGTGGTGTTCGCCGCGACCGACTGGCTCGATGGCTACCTTGCACGCAAGCTCAACCAGACTTCGTCGTTCGGTGCCTTCCTCGACCCGGTGGCCGACAAATTCCTCGTGTGCGCATCGCTGCTGGTGCTGGTGCAATTGCAGCGCGCGGATGTGTTCGTGGCCCTCATCATCATCGGCCGGGAGATCGCGATATCGGCCTTGCGCGAATGGATGGCACAGATAGGCGCATCGCGCAGCGTGGCCGTCCACATGCTCGGCAAGTTGAAGACCACGGTGCAGATGATCGCCATTCCTTTCCTGCTCTACGACGGGCGCATCGGGGGCTCCATCGACACCGGCGTGTGGGGGACCTGGCTGATCTGGATCGCCGCCGTGCTCACGGTGTGGTCGATGGTCTACTACCTGCGCAAGGCATTGCCGGAGATTCGGGCACGGGTCAAGAAGTAAGGCTGCGCGGATGGCCAGAGGGCAGGGCGGGGGGTGTCAATTGGTGCTTCCGATACACCCCGCAGCGCGTGCCCGGTAAACCCTCTGCAATGCGCGAAACACCCGTAAATTACGGCTAAAATCGCGGTTTTGGCCGTCGCAAAACGGCCCGTTGTATTGACACCCGGAAAGTCGATGGTTTTAATCTGGCACAGCAGACTCTGCGCCCCGTGCCAGTCCCTCCCCCGCCCCATATCGAGCCCCGCTTCCAGCGGCTGCATTGGCGCGTGTGAAGGCGCAGATTTGCACCAGACATTCCATCTACTCTTTTCCCGAGAGGCTTCTTGTGAATAAAACCGAACTGATTGAGCACATCGCTAACAATGCCGACATTTCCAAGGCCGCAGCGGCTCGCGCGCTGGAGTCCACGATCGAAGCGGTGAAGAAGACCTTGAAGAAGGGCGGCACGGTGTCTCTGGTCGGTTTCGGTACCTTCGCGGTGGGCAAGCGCGCCGCCCGCACGGGCCGTAATCCCCGTACCGGTGATACGATTAAGATCAAGGCTGCTAAAGTTCCAAAGTTCCGCCCCGGCAAGGCATTGAAAGATGCCCTCAACTGAGGCTCGAGGTTTAAGGTGGGGTGCTTAGCTCAGTTGGTAGAGCGGCGCCCTTACAAGGCGTAGGTCGGCGGTTCGACCCCGTCAGCACCCACCACCGATCAAAAGGCGAACGAGAGTTCGCCTTTTCTTTTGTCGCGACTGAAAGACCGAAAATGTTTGAATCCATCCGCAAGCACTCCAAGATCGTCATGATCGCGTTGTTCTTGCTGATCATTCCGTCGTTTGTCCTGGTGGGCATCGATCGGAACTACTTCACCAGCAAGAGCCCGGTGGTGGCGCGCGTGGATGGCCATGACATCACGCAGGACGACTGGGACAATGCCCACCGCACCGAAACGGACCGCATTCGCGCACAGTCTCCCTCGGTCGATCCGAAGCTGCTGGATTCGCCCCGCGCCCGTTACGCCACTCTGGAGCGGCTGGTCCGTGATCGCGTGCTGCAGACCGCGGCCACGAAGATGCACCTCATCGCGAGCGACGCACAACTGGCCCGCACACTGCAAGGCATTCCCGCGATCGCCTCGCTCAAGCGTCCGGATGGCTCTCTGGATGCCGAGGCTTATCGCGCTCTGGTGGGCTCGCAGGGGCTGACGCCCGAAGGCTTCGAGGCCAACGTACGGCGAGAACTGTCGATCAACCAGGTCATGGGTGGAGTCATGGGCTCTGCATTCGCCGGCCAGGAGCAGGCCCGCTTGGCGCTGGATGCGCTGTACCAGCGCCGCGAGATCCAGGTAGCGCGGTTCACGGCCAGCGATTTCGCCAGCAAGGTCACGCCCACCGATGCGGACCTGGAAACCTACTACAAATCCCACGAGGCTCAATTCCGCCAATCGGAGCAGGCCAATGTGGAGTACGTTGTGCTGGATCTTGACGCAGTGCGCTCCAGCATCACGCTCAGCGACGACGATCTGAAGACCTACTACAAGGAAAACCTGGAGCGCATCGCGGGCAAGGAAGAGCGCCGTGCCAGCCATATCCTGATCAACGCCAGCAAGGATGCGCCTGCCGCAGAGCGCGAAAAGGCCAAGGCCCGCGCCACCGAATTGTTGGCGCAGGTGCGCAAGGCGCCGGGCACCTTTGCCGAGGTGGCTCGCAAATCCTCGCAGGACACGGGCTCGGCGTCCTCCGGCGGAGACCTGGGCTTTTTCGCGCGGGGTGCAATGGTCAAGCCGTTCGAAGACGCCGCCTTCTCGATGAAGAAGGGCGACATCAGCGATGTGGTGGAAAGCGACTTCGGCTACCACATCATCCAACTCAACGACATCAAGACGCCCAAGCAGCCGAGCTTCGAAGAAGTGCGCGCCAAGCTGGAGACGGAGGCCAAGCAGCAGCAGGCCCAACGCAAGTTCGCAGAGCTTGCGGAAGTCTTCTCGAACACGGTCTACGAGCAGGCGGACAGCCTGCAACCGGTCGCCGACAAGCTCAAGCTGAAAATCCAGACCGCGAACGACATCACCCGCGTGCCCCGTCCCGATGCCCAGGGCCCGCTCGCGAATGCGCGTTTCCTGGAGGCGCTTTTCTCTTCGGACTCGGTGCAGAACAAGCGCAATACCGAAGCCGTCGAAGCGGGGCCCAGCGTGCTGGTGGCCGGGCGGGTGGTCACGCATACGCCTGCCCAGACACCCGCCTTCGAGCAGGTGAAGCCTCGCGTGCGCGAATTGTTCGTGGCAGACCGCTCCGCTGAACTTGCACGCCAGGAAGGCGAAGCCAAGCTGAACGCATGGAAGGCCGCGCCTGCAAGCGCATCCGGCCTGTCCACCGCCGTGACCGTGTCGCGCGACAAGCCTCAAAACCAACCCCGCCCCGTGGTGGATGCCGCCCTGCAAGCCAATGCCGACGCACTTCCCGCGTTCGCGGGGGTGGGCCTGGGCCAGCAGGGATATGCCGTCATCAAGATCAACCGTGTTGTACCGCGCGACCCGGCAGATGCCGCTGCAGCGCAGCAACAGCGTCAGCAATATGCCGAGCTGACTGCCGCTGCCGAAGCCATGGCGTACTACGAGCTGTTGAAAGACCGGTACAAAGTGCAGTTCAAGGTGCCACGGCCTGCCGAGAACGCCGCGACAGAAAATTGACTGATTCGGTCAAAAACGGGTTTTCTCTGGTTATAATTTAAAGCTACGGTGGCTGTAGCTCAGTTGGTAGAGTCCAGGATTGTGATTCCTGTTGTCGTGGGTTCGAGCCCCATCAGCCACCCCAGATAAGCAAATCCGCTACAGCCAAAAGCTGTAGCGGATTTTTGCTATGGGCCTTCGAGAGCCGAGCGACCTTGAATGGCATCTCGCCAGTGGTTCTGTTCGTCGTGCGAGCGATGGACTTCAATTCTCCACGGTGGTGGCAGCTAGGCCGTTGCTCTATCTCTCTGGCGAGCAGGCAGTACCCGCCTTTGCATTGTCTACTCCTGATATGGCCGACTTCCGTCTGCGGCAGCTTCTTGCGGGATTGCGCAGCGGTACTGCTTGTGCCTGTCGTGTTTTAGAGCGGCTAACAAAACGGTGCGAGATGGCGAATGCAAATGACGCAGCAAGCCAGAGAAAGCAGCGCGACATGAATATCGATGCGACGTTC
>NZ_FOMQ01000033.1 GCF_900112675.1 Paracidovorax konjaci
TTCCAAAGCAAAACGCCCTCAGACCGAGTTGATCTGAGGGCGATTTGGGCTGTAGGAGCCTGACGATGACCTACTTTCACACGGGTATCCGCACTATCATCGGCGCAAAGTCGTTTCACTGTCCTGTTCGGGATGGGAAGGAGTGGGGCCAACTTGCTATGGTCATCAGGCATAAAGGGTTGCTACCTTGATTGTTGATCAAGGCGGCGAATTCATAGAGTCTTGTCAGCGGTAATTTGACTACGTCTTGGCATAACAACTTGACGGTGTGTCAAAGTTATAGGGTCAAGCCGCACGAGCAATTAGTACTGGTTAGCTTAACGCATTACTGCGCTTCCACACCCAGCCTATCAACGTCCTGGTCTTGAACGACTCTTTAGGGGGCTCAAGGCCCCGGCAGATCTCATCTTGAAACGAGTTTCCCGCTTAGATGCTTTCAGCGGTTATCTCTTCCACACTTAGCTACTCGGCAATGCCACTGGCGTGACAACCGATACACCAGAGGTGTGTCCACTCCGGTCCTCTCGTACTAGGAGCAGGCTTCCTCAAATCTGCAGCGCCCACGGAAGATAGGGACCAAACTGTCTCACGACGTTTTAAACCCAGCTCACGTACCTCTTTAAATGGCGAACAGCCATACCCTTGGGACCGGCTACAGCCCCAGGATGAGATGAGCCGACATCGAGGTGCCAAACACCGCCGTCGATATGAACTCTTGGGCGGTATCAGCCTGTTATCCCCAGAGTACCTTTTATCCGTTGAGCGATGGCCCTTCCATACAGAACCACCGGATCACTATGTCCTGCTTTCGCATCTGCTCGACTTGTCAGTCTCGCAGTTAAGCACGCTTATGCCATTGCACTATTAGCACGATGTCCGACCGTACCTAGCGTACCTTCGAACTCCTCCGTTACGCTTTGGGAGGAGACCGCCCCAGTCAAACTGCCTACCATGCACTGTCCCCGATCCCGATAAGGGACCTAGGTTAGAACCTCAAACGCACCAGGGTGGTATTTCAACGTTGGCTCCATGAGAACTAGCGTCCTCACTTCAAAGCCTCCCACCTATCCTACACAGATCCGTTCAAAGTCCAATACAAAGCTACAGTAAAGGTTCATGGGGTCTTTCCGTCTTTCCGCGGGGAGATTGCATCATCACAAACATTTCAACTTCGCTGAGTCTCAGGAGGAGACAGTGTGGCCATCGTTACGCCATTCGTGCAGGTCGGAACTTACCCGACAAGGAATTTCGCTACCTTAGGACCGTTATAGTTACGGCCGCCGTTTACTGGGACTTCAATCAAGAGCTTGCACCCCATCATTTAATCTTCCAGCACCGGGCAGGCGTCACACCCTATACGTCCACTTTCGTGTTTGCAGAGTGCTGTGTTTTTATTAAACAGTCGCAGCCACCGATTTTTTGCAACCGCTTTGGGCTCGCTTTGTACAAGTTCACCTACTTGCGGCATACCTTCTCCCGAAGTTACGGTATCAATTTGCCGAGTTCCTTCTCCTGAGTTCTCTCAAGCGCCTTAGAATACTCATCTCGCGCACCAGTGTCGGTTTGCGGTACGGTCGTGTGTAGCTGAAGCTTAGTGGCTTTTCCTGGAAGCAGGGTATCACTCACTTCGTCTGCAAGCAGACTCGTTATCACCCCTCATCTAAGCCTGGCGGATTTGCCTACCAGGCACGACTACAGGCTTGAACCAACATGTCCAACAGTTGGCTGAGCTAACCTTCTCCGTCCCCACATCGCACTACACATCGGTACAGGAATATTGACCTGTTTCCCATCAGCTACGCATCTCTGCCTCGCCTTAGGGGCCGACTCACTCTACGCCGATGAACGTTGCGTAGAAAACCTTGCGCTTACGGCGAGGGGGCTTTTCACCCCCTTTAACGCTACTCATGTCAGCATTCGCACTTCTGATACCTCCAGCATCCGTCACCAGACACCTTCACAGGCTTACAGAACGCTCTCCTACCACGCACAGTAAACTGTGCATCCGCAGCTTCGGTAACTGGCTTAGCCCCGTTACATCTTCCGCGCAGGACGACTCGATCAGTGAGCTATTACGCTTTCTTTAAATGATGGCTGCTTCTAAGCCAACATCCTGACTGTTTTAGCCTTCCCACTTCGTTTCCCACTTAGCCAATTTTAGGGACCTTAGCTGGCGGTCTGGGTTGTTTCCCTCTTGAGTCCGGACGTTAGCACCCGGTGCTCTGTCTCCCAAGCTGTACTCGTCGGTATTCGGAGTTTGCCTTGGTTTGGTAAGTCGCCATGACCCCCTAGCCAAAACAGTGCTCTACCCCCGACGGTAATACTTGAGGCACTACCTAAATAGTTTTCGGAGAGAACCAGCTATTTCCAAGTTTGTTTAGCCTTTCACCCCTATCCACAGCTCATCCGCTAGTTTTGCAACACTAGTCGGTTCGGACCTCCAGTACCTGTTACGGCACCTTCATCCTGGCCATGGATAGATCACTTGGTTTCGGGTCTACACCCAGCGACTGGACGCCCTATTCGGACTCGATTTCTCTACGGCTTCCCTATTCGGTTAACCTTGCCACTGAATGTAAGTCGCTGACCCATTATACAAAAGGTACGCAGTCACCCTTACGGGCTCCTACTTTTTGTAAGCATGCGGTTTCAGGATCTATTTCACTCCCCTCCCGGGGTTCTTTTCGCCTTTCCCTCACGGTACTTGTTCACTATCGGTCGATGATGAGTATTTAGCCTTGGAGGATGGTCCCCCCATATTCAGACAGGGTTTCTCGTGCCCCGCCCTACTTTTCTCTAGCTTAGTACCACACGTCTGTTTTCGCATACGGGGCTATCACCCACTATGGCCGGACTTTCCATTCCGTTTTGCTAACAGTCTTGCTATCAC
>NZ_FOMQ01000021.1 GCF_900112675.1 Paracidovorax konjaci
GCAACTCATCGAGCAACAGCAGATGCAGGCGATGCCACACTCCCACGGCCTGCCAGTCACGTAGACGCCGCCAGCAAGTCATGCCGCTGCCAAAGCCCAGTTCCTGGGGCAACTCTTCCCAAGGGATGCCGGTGCGCAAAACGAACAGGATGCCGTTGAGGGCCATCTCGTCGCTCACCCGCGGGCGACCGCCCTTGGCCGAGGCGGCGACTACCGGCAACAGCGGCGCAACCTTCTTGAACAGTGCTGCGCTTATCTCTTTTTTCTTGTTTCGACTCATGCATCACCAAACGCTCTTCGCTCGATTTGCGATGACATGGTTTTGTTAGCCGCTTTTAGCGGCTCCCTACAGCTCGATAGTTGTTGATGAAACCCAGGACTTCGGGCCCCAGGCATTGAAGCTGCTGAGGGCAATGGTTCCCTCTGCGGCTAATGACCTGCTTTTCGTAGGCGACGGGCACCAGCGCATCTACAGTCGCAACAAGGCGGCCATGAGTCGGTGTGGAATTGATATTCGCGGCCGCTCCAAGAAGCTTTACATCAACTATCGGACGACAGACGAGATTCGGCGCCAAGCGGTTGCACTGCTAGAAGGCGTCGAAGTCGATGACCTAGACGATGGGCACGATGAGACCCGCCGGTACCGGTCGCTATCCCACGGACCGGTTCCGAAGGTCGTCTCCGTCGAAGGATTGGAAGGTGCCTACGCAGAGGTCGCCGGCTTCTTGGAGCAATGGCGTGCGGCGGAGGGCGCTGGCGTTGAGCTGACCTACTGCGTTGTAGCGCCGAGCGAGAAGGTGCGCGACGCCTTGGGGCAGCAGCTTCAGGCCAAGGGTGTTCAGACGGTTGCCATATCAGCCCAAACAAATCACACCGATGCACGAGGCGTGGTTCATCTTTCAACTATGCACAGAGCAAAAGGTTTGGAGTTCGATTGTGTTGCAGTTGTGGCTCCGACCACTTATGTCGCGGACGCATCCGCTGAAAGCCATCGACGCCAACTGCTGTATGTCGCTTTGACCCGTGCCAAGAGAGGTGCGCTACTCGCGGTGTATTGATGAGCGGCTTCAGTTCTTGGACGCTTTTCGCATGCCTGACGGGTCTGTGGCGTCTCACGCGCCGCCCTAAAGAGGAAATGCCATGACAGTATGAGGTCATGGCATTTCGTGCAGTTCATGCGATACGGACTGCCAGCGTATCGCCTGACCATGGCAAGGTTCTAGGGCGCCTCGGTTACGGCCTACTTGCTCTTTGGAACGCCTCAAAAACCACCACATTGCTCGGCAGCTCCGTTTCCAGGGGGTGTTCTGCATCCAGCATCGATGGCGACTCTCGAACCGTGTCCGTAGCGCCGCCGAGATTCGTCAGCGTCGACTTCTTCAGCCGAAGCCGACCGTTGTGTTCCATTTTCTCCAATCGGTTGACCTCCGCTTGCTCGGCCAACTGCGCGATGGACGTAGTGTTCAGGTGGGTGTAGCGAGAAAGGCTTCGCAGCTCCCTGTGACCGCTGTACGCCTGCAGGTCCAGGACGGTTTTGAACAAACCGGACTCGGCCATGCGGCTGATACCTTCGTGCCGAAGGTCATGAATGCGGAGGTCGTCGATGCCTGCGGCTTCGCAAATGCGGCGCCAGGCCTTGAGCAAGGTTTTCAGACGAATGTCGAACACCACGTCGCTTGTTCTCGGCAGCTGCCTGAGCAGCGCCATCACATCTGCTCGTAGAGACAGGTGGTGTGGGCGCCCGTTCTTTGACGTCGGAACGAAGGCCGTATGGCGTTCCCAGTCGATGCGGTCCCAGAACAGCCCGAATGTTTCGCTGCGGCGTGCCGAGGTCGACAACTGGAACTGAATGAAGGTCTCCATCATCGGGATGTGAGGAAAACCTTCGGCGATGGCTTGCTCACGGGCGCGCTCATAGACTGCCTTACGGTCGCGATTGACCGCATAGTGGGTTTCCCCCTGGCGGGCGGCTGCAACCTCAGCTTGCGCGATGTCGCGAACCCGGGCTTCTAGGGACATCATCTGGTCTTCGCGTCGGGCGGCTTCCAGCAGCCGAACTTCTTCGTCGCCTTTCAGTCGGCGGTCGCGCTCATTGAAAAATTTGGGTCGCTTCACCCCATCGAGAGGCATGTGCTCAAGATGGATGCGTTGCTTGGTCAGTTGCCGGTTGTAGACGGCACTCAGCAGTTGAATCTGCCGGTTCACCGTCGAGGCCTGCACGAAGTCGAGTCGGTCTTCGATGAAGGCCTCGATGTCCTCGGGCATCACTTCGGTCAATGGCAGGTTCAGCCACTCCAGCGAGGTCATAGGTGCCCTGTTCGCGCCCAGGGGGCTCATGACCTTCCCAAACTCCTTCATCTCTCGCTTACGTTGTTCGACCCGTTGGGCCAGCTCGTTCTTGCTGTCGGCCAACATGGCATTCAGGATGATGGCGTAGTTGGCCCCGCCCTTGAGGCCAGGGCAGTCTTCCTGGATGTATGCGCGAATCAGGTCGGCCGTCGTGGTGCGAGCGCCCTTGGTGTAATCGCGGAACAGGCCCTGGCGTTCCTCTGCGTCGATGGTGGCGGCAAAGGCCTCGGCTTCGCGCAGGGACTTGAAAGTCTTGGCCTGGTCCTTGTGGCCCTCGCGACGCACACGCACCAGCCAACTGCTGTCACCTTGGTCGATGGACGGCTCCAGACCTTGGTCGCGCAGGTTGTTGATGTACTTCTGTGCGTCTTCCTTGCGGCTGTAGGCAAACGACCGCCGGAGGTTCGGGCGACGCGCGACAGTGACGATGAAAGGGCTGCGGTTGGTGAAATCCGCCATGGTTCGTTCTCCGAAAAAGTTTGTGGAGAACCCTGTAGCGAATGCGCCTTCCGAACTTCGTTTTACGTCGTTATAGCTATAGCCGTTCCGGGTGCTGGAGCGGAGCCAAACAGGCCGTTGGCCGAGGCCGAACGAAGTAGGGGAGGGAGGTCATCGGAACGCATCCGGACGAAGGCAAACGAACCCTCGCGACGACCCATTTGGAACAACCTGGCTGTTTTGCCTGCTTTTTGAGCAGTGCGTCTGCATTGCGCTGACGCTAGGTTGTTGATTTGTTTGAAGAAAATCTGGTCGGGGTGAGAGGATTCGAACCTCCGGCCTCTACGTCCCGAACGTAGCGCTCTACCAGGCTAAGCTACACCCCGTTTGTCGACCGGCAGGGTCGTGGTTCACACGCGCCGGTCTAGCAGCTGAGACGCCAATTGTAGCAAACCTTCGGTGTATTTATTCGGTGGAAGCAGGGCCAGCGACTTGATCGCGATCTGTGCCTGAGCGGCTGCGGCTGCCCTCGTCGCTTCAAGTGCGCCGGTCTGCTTGACGATGGACAGAATGGCGGGAAGTTCGTCGATCGAGCCGTGCTGAATTGCCGCTTCGATCAGCTGTCGCTGACTTGCGTCTCCGCGCTGCATGGCGATGATCAAGGGAAGTGTCACCTTTCCCTCGCGGAGATCGTCGCCGAGGTTCTTCCCCATTTCGGCACTGTTTCCATCGTAGTCCAGCACGTCGTCGATCACCTGGAAGGCGGTGCCGATTGCTTGCCCATATTCTGCGCAGGCCGTCTCGATATCGCGGCTGGTTCCTGCAAGCACGGCGGCAAGGCGAGCGCTGGCTTCGAACAGCTTGGCCGTTTTGGAGCGGATGACTTCCAGGTAGCCCTGCTCGTCGAGCGTCGCATCATGGGTATTCATCAGCTGCTGGACCTCGCCTTCCGCAATGATGTTCGTGGCTTCGGAAAGGATTTGCATGACGCGCATGTCGTCTGCATCCACCATCATCTGGAAGGCCCGCGAGTGGAGAAAGTCACCCACCAGCACGCTCGCAGGATTACCGAAATTCTCATTGGCGGTCGGGCGTCCGCGTCGCATGGTCGATTCATCCACCACATCGTCGTGCAGCAGCGTGGCGGTATGAATGAATTCGACGACAGCCGCGAGATTGAAGCGTTGATTGCCCTGGTAGCCCAGCGCTCCCGACATCAGCAGCAGCAGGGCAGGGCGCAATCGCTTGCCGCCTGCGGAGATGATGTAGCGTGCAATTTCGCCAATGAGCGAGACGGAAGACTGAAGGCGATGGGCAATCACTTTGTCCACCTCATGCATGTCGTCTGCAATCAGTGCAAGGATGGCCGAAGTGTGAGGCTGTGCGGACAAGGGAGGATGCGGCTGCGAGGTGAAAGAACCATTATAGGAATGGCCATGTGGTCCGCTTTCGCATGTCAGATGCGTGCGCGTGAGCGGCGGAGTGTGCCCGGTAGCCAAAGAACGCCTGGTGTGCTAAAGTGCGCAGTTCCGCGGAAATTCTTTTGCGGAAAGTTACTTCATAGAGGTTTACATGTACGCGGTCATAAAAACCGGTGGCAAGCAGTATCGCGTTGCTTCCGGCGAAAAAATCAAAGTAGAACAGATTGCTGCGGACGTAGGCCAGGAAATCGTGATTGACCAGGTTCTTGCTGTCGGAAACGGCGCTGAGATCAAGGTCGGCACGCCCCTGGTGTCCGGCGCCACCGTTACGGTCACAGTCGTGGCCCACGGCAAGCACGACAAGGTGCGCATCTTCAAGATGCGTCGTCGTAAGCACTATCAAAAACGCCAAGGCCATCGCCAGCAGTTCACTGAACTGCAGATCGGTGCGATCGCCGTTTAAGGAGCAGACACCATGGCACAGAAAAAAGGCGGCGGCTCTACGCGAAACGGGCGCGATTCCAAGCCAAAGATGCTTGGAGTGAAGGCGTTCGGTGGCGAACTGATCAGCGCGGGTTCAATCATCGTGCGCCAGCGCGGCACCCGGTTCCACCCCGGTGCAAACGTTGGTCTGGGCAAGGATCACACGTTGTTCGCTCTGGTGGACGGCCATGTGTCTTTCGGCACCAAGGGCGCGCAGTCCAAGCACACCGTCAATGTGACGCCGGCCTGATCGCTCGCACCCTGACAATGCTGTGAAGCCCCGATGCGTCGGGGCTTCGTCATTTTCATGCCTGCATGTCCACAGGAATGCAAGGCTGTCTGATTCGGGTCGAGGCCCTGTTTTTGTAAACTCTTCCCATGAAGTTCGTCGACGAAGCCTTTATTGACGTGGCTGCCGGTGATGGCGGTAACGGTTGTGTGTCCTTCCGGCACGAGAAGTACAAGGAGTTCGGCGGACCCAACGGAGGGGATGGCGGGCGCGGTGGCCATGTCTTTGCCGTTGCCGATCCGAGTTTGAACACGCTGGTGGATTTCCGGTTCTCTCGTCGCCACGAGGCCAAGCGCGGGGAGCATGGCATGGGCTCGGATATGTTCGGCGCTGCGGGTGACGACATCGTTCTGAAGATGCCGGTGGGAACGATCATTTCAGACGTGGAAACGGGTGACGTCCTTTTCGAGCTCCTGGAGCCCGGGGAAACCATCACCATTGCGAAGGGCGGGGATGGTGGCTTCGGCAATATGCGCTTCAAGAGCGCGATCAACCGCGCTCCTCGCCAGAAGACCCCGGGCTGGCCGGGTGAGCGCCGGAGCCTGAAGCTCGAGTTGAAGGTGCTGGCAGATGTGGGTTTGCTGGGAATGCCCAATGCAGGCAAGTCCACTTTCATCGCAGCGGTCTCGAATGCGCGTCCCAAGATTGCCGACTACCCCTTCACGACCCTTCATCCAAATCTTGGTGTAGTGCGGGTAGGGCCTGAACAGAGTTTCGTTGTAGCGGATATTCCTGGCCTGATCGAAGGTGCCTCGGAGGGGGCCGGTCTGGGGCATCAGTTCCTGCGCCATTTGCAGCGTACCCGCTTGCTGCTGCATATCGTGGATATTGCTCCTTTTGACACGGGCGTGGACCCTGTCGAGCAGGCCAAGGCGATCGTGGGTGAACTGAAGAAATACGATGCTGAATTGCACGACAAGCCTCGGTGGCTGGTGCTCAACAAGCTCGACATGGTGCAGCCGGACGAGCGAGTGTCGATCGTCAAGGATTTCGTGAAACGCTTCAAATGGAAGGGGCCTGTTTTTGAGATCTCGGCGTTGACCCGTGAGGGATGCGAGCCCTTGATCCAGGCGATCTACCAGCACATCAGGAGCCAGCAGCAGGCTGAGCAGGCTCCGCAGGTCGTGGATCCGCGTTTCGCAGGCGATGTGACTCCAGAGTAGGCCTGCTGAAATTCAGGAACATGTGCTCAGTCCGCACCTGTGCAGAAAATCGCAACAAAGACAAAATCCATGGCTAACAGCATATTGCGAGATGCGCGTCGCATTGTGATCAAGGTGGGGTCGAGTCTGGTGACCAATGAAGGGCGCGGGCTCGATGAGACCGCCATCAGCGAATGGAGCCGGCAAATGGCTGCGCTGGTAGGTGGCCTAGCTGGCCCGCGGCGCGAGGTCATCATGGTTTCCAGCGGGGCCATTGCTGAAGGCATGAAGCGATTGGGGTGGTCTACCCGCCCCCACGAGATCCATGAGCTGCAGGCGGCGGCTGCCGTGGGCCAGATGGGTCTTGCGCAGATGTATGAAACGAAGCTGCGGGAGCAAGGGCTTGGCAGTGCGCAGGTGCTTCTGACCCATGCCGACCTGGCGGACCGTGAGCGCTACCTCAATGCGCGGTCCACGCTGCTGACGCTGCTGCGCCTTGGGGTGCTCCCTGTCATCAACGAGAACGACACGGTCGTGACCGATGAAATCAAATTCGGTGACAACGACACGTTGGGCGCGTTGGTGGCCAATCTGGTGGAGGCCGACGCATTGGTCATCCTGACCGACCAGAAGGGGCTTTACACCGCCGATCCCCGACGCGATCCTCTGGCGCAATTCGTCCATGAGGCTGCGGCAGGGGATCCATCGCTGGAAGCGATGGCGGGGGGGGTGGGCACGAGCATTGGGCGTGGCGGCATGATCACCAAGATCATTGCAGCCAAAAGGGCGGCGGGATCCGGTGCTTCGACGGTGATCGCCTGGGGGCGCGAGCCGGATGTGCTCCTGCGACTGACCCAGGGCGAAGCCATAGGCACCTTGTTGGTTGCCCAAACGGCCAAGAAACAGGCGCGCAAGCAGTGGATGGCGGATCATCTGCAGTTGCGAGGGGCCGTGACCGTGGATCTTGGAGCTGCCGCAAAACTGCGGGAAGAAGGCAAAAGCCTTTTGCCGATCGGGATGGTGGCGGTGGAGGGTGAGTTCTCCCGCGGTGACGTGATTGCTGTGCGCGATGCCGCGGGCGCAGAAATCGCCCGCGGCCTAGCCAACTATGCCAGCGCCGAAGCACGATTGCTCTGCCGGAAGCCATCGGCAGAATTCGAGCGGCTACTGGGGTATAGCGCCGAGCCCGAAATGGTTCACCGGGACAATCTGGTGTTGTCCGTCATATAAGCAGGGCTCAGGAAACAAGGGCGATCGAATGATCGCCCTTGTTTCTTTGTCACGCGCTGCGTCAAGGAGCAGGCTTGTGGGGGGATTCGACATCTGCAACACCGCCTGCCGTGAGGGGGATCGTTGCATTGCGAGGATCTGGATCGAAGCTCGCGCCTGGAGGCATTTCCATGCCCGGGTGAACGAGCAGCGATGCCGCACGGTGCTGCTGTGACGCATGGGCTCCGTTCAATCCGCCCTCTGCTGACCCTTCCCGGTGGCGCATGCCGCTGCGGAGGTAGCGGTTGCGCTGATCGTTGCGAGGCAGGAAGCGCGCCAGTTCGGTCAGCGCCATTTCATAGACGCCACGCTTGAACTCCACCACGACATCCAGCGGCACCCAATAGTCATTCCAGCGCCAGGCATCGAACTCGGGATGGTTGGTGGCCCGCAGGTTCAAATCCCAATCGTGGCCGACGAGCTGAAGCAGGAACCAGATTTGTTTCTGGCCCTTGTAATGGCCGCGTGCATCGCGGCGGATATACCGGTCAGGCACCTCATAACGCAACCAGTCCCGTGTACGGGCCACCACGCGGACATGACACGGCTGCAGGCCCACTTCTTCATGCAACTCGCGGTACATGGCCTGCTCGGGAGTCTCGCCCCGATCAATGCCACCTTGTGGGAACTGCCAGCTGTGGGTGCGAATCCGCTTGCCCCAGAACACCTGGTTTCTCTGGTTGAGCAGGATGATGCCGACGTTAGGCCGAAAGCCGTCCCGGTCAAGCATAATCTAACCCCAATTTTTTAAAACTGTATCCATTATGCACGGGCCCTGATGCGCGGCAAGCATATCGGCTGTGATGGTGAATTCCCCCTCAATGAAAGCGTCCCAATTTTTTGTTTCCACCCTCAAAGAGGCCCCGGCCGACGCCGAAGTGGTGAGCCACAAGCTCATGACGAGAGCCGGACTCATCAAGAAGCTGGGCGCGGGAATCTACAACTACATGCCCATGGGTCTGCGGGTCATCCGCAAGGTGGAGGCCATCGTCCGTGAGGAGATGAACCGCGCCGGCGCTGTAGAGGTGACCATGCCGGTGGTTCAACCGGCAGAGTTCTGGCAGGAAACGGGCCGGTTCGAAAAAATGGGCCCCGAGCTGCTGCGCATCCAGGATCGCCATGGCCGGGACTTCGTCGTCCAGCCGACGAGCGAGGAAGTGGTCACTGACATCGCTCGCCAGGAACTGCGCAGCTACAAGCAGCTTCCCAAGAATCTCTACCAGATCCAGACCAAGTTCCGGGACGAGCGCCGCCCACGCTTCGGCTTGATGCGCGGGCGCGAGTTCATCATGAAGGACGCATATTCCTTCGACCGCGATCAGGCGGCAGCCAAGGCCAGCTACCAGGTGATGGCGCAGGCCTATCGCCGGATCTTCGACCGTTTCGGCCTGACCTACCGCGCCGTGGCCGCGGACAGCGGCGCGATCGGCGGGGACCTCAGCGAAGAGTTCCAGGTGATTGCCGCGACGGGCGAAGACGCGATCGTCTATTGCCCCCAGAGCGACTACGCCGCCAACATCGAGAAGGCGGAGGCGCTGGCTCCGCAGGGCGCTCGCCCCGCTGCGTCGCAGCCGCTGGCCAAGACGCCCACGCCGGGCAAGAGCACCTGTGCGGATGTGGCGGAACTGCTCGGCGTGCCGCTGCAGACCACAGTGAAATCGCTGGTGCTAGCCACGGATCGGCCGGACCAGGATTTGGGTACAGGCCTCTTACCGCAACTCTGGCTGCTGCTGCTGCGCGGCGATCACGACATGAACGAGATCAAGGTCGGCAAGGTCGCTGGCTTGGACGCCGGCTTCCGTTTCGCCACCCTGGGCGAGATCGAGGACCATTTCGGCTGCAAGCCCGGGTATCTGGGGCCTTTGAACCTGCTCAAGCCGGTGAAGCTGGTCGTGGACCGCGAGGTGGCGGTGATGGCCGACTGGATCTGCGGCGCCAACGAGGCCGATCACCACATGACCGGCGTGAACTGGGGGCGCGACCTGCCCGAGCCGGGCTTGGTTGCCGATCTGCGCAATGTGGTGGCGGGTGACCGCTCTCCCGATGGCCAGGGCCAATTGGCCATCGAGCGCGGGATCGAGGTCGGCCACGTTTTCTATCTGGGCACCAAGTACAGCAAGGCCATGAATGCCACCTTCCTGGGTGAAGATGGCAAGCCGGCCTTCTTCGAGATGGGCTGCTACGGCATTGGCGTCACACGCCTGCCGGCAGCGGCCATCGAGCAGAACCATGACGAGCGCGGCATCATCTGGCCCGACGCGATCGCGCCTTTCACGGTGGTGCTGTGCCCGATCGGCATGGACCGCAGCGAAGAGGTGCGCGCAGCCGCCGAGAAGCTGCATGCAGACTTGCTCGCGGCGGGCGTGGACGTGATCCTGGACGACCGCGGAGAGCGTCCGGGTGCGATGTTCGCCGACTGGGAACTCATCGGCGTTCCGCACCGTGTGGTGCTGTCCGACCGTGGCCTCAAGGAAGGACAGGTCGAATACCAGCACCGCCGCGATACGGCGGCCACCAAGGTGGCGGCCGCCGAAATCTTTGGCTTCATCAAGGATCGAGTCCAGGTATGACTGCGGCGGAGGGTAAGGGCGCGGGACGCGGCCAGGGCCTGTCCCGCCGGGCTTGCGTGCTGGCGGGCGCTTCTTCCGGATTGGCCGGATGGCTCGGTGCGCCGGCGACCGCCCATGCCGGCGGGCAACTGGAGGAGCCGCTCGCGGACTCCGTGCGCACGGCGCTCAGTTCCGCGATTTCCAACCAGGCGCCACCGGAGCCCGACTTCTCGACCACGGATGCCCGCCTGCACTACCTGCGCTGGCTCGGCACCATGAGCGATCGGCTGCGCCGCCGCAAACCCGAATGGGAAGTGCGGCGCGATTTCCTGCAGACCGTCTGGTACGAGTCCAAGCGTGCCGGCCTCGATGTGTCGCTCGTGCTGGGCCTGGTGCAGGTGGAGAGCGCGTTCCGCAAATATGCCGTGTCGAGCGTGGGGGCCCGGGGCTACATGCAGGTCATGCCGTTCTGGACCCGGGTCATCGGGGATGGCGACGCGGGCAAACTGTTCCACATGCAGACCAACCTGCGGTTCGGCTGCGTGATCCTGCGCCACTACCTGGACCGCGAGCGTGGAGACCTGTTCATGACGCTGGGCCGCTACAACGGCAGCCGTGGCCGGTCGCCCTACCCGGACGCGGTGTTCTCGGCGCAGCGCAATTGGGCGTTCCAGGATCGCATCACCTCGGCCTGACGGCAGGAAGGGCGTGGCGCGGGCAAGCGCGCGCCCGGGCATCAGTCTCCGCTGCGCCCTGCGGATGTCGGGGGCGATGATGCTGGCGCCGCGGTGCCGCTGCCTTCCGGCTGTAGGCGCGACACCATGATCTGGTCGATGCGGTAGCTGTCCACGTCCAGCACCTCGAACTTGTAGCCGCCCCAGTTCACGCTGTCGGTACGGCGGGGTACGCGGCGCAGCATCACCATCAGGAAGCCAGCGAGGGTTTCGTACTCTCCGGCATGCGGCAACTCGTCGAGGTGCAGCGCGCGCAGCACGTCGCCCACGGGCGTCACGCCGTCGATGAGCCAGGAGTTCTCGTCGCGGCGCACGATCTGCTCTTCGTCGTCCGGACCGATGAGGTCGCCCATCACGGTGCTCATCACGTCGTTGAGCGTCACCACGCCGACGACGAGGCTGTATTCATTGACGATGACGGCAAAGTCCTCGTGCACCTGGCGGAACTGGTCCAGCACCTCGGCCAGGGACAGCCGGTCGGGCACGATGAGCACCTTGTGCACCAGCCCTTCGTCCTGCAGCGAGATCGGCTGGTTGTTCAGCACCCGCTGGAAGAGGTCTTTGGCATCGACGTAGCCGACCACATGGTCGATGTCGCCCTCGCACACCGGATAGGTGGAGAAGGGTTCGGCCGCGATGCGCGCACGGATGAGGTGGTCGGGATCGTCGCGCAGGAAGAACGCGATGCGGTCGCGCGGCGACATGGCGCTGCTCACGGGCCGGGAGTCGAGTTCGAAGACGTTCTCGATCACCTGCTGCTCGCGCGCCGCCAGCACGCCGGCGCGGGTGCCGGCTTCCATCATGGCCAGGATGTCGTCGGAGGTGATGCGGTCATCGCGCAGCGACGAGAGCCCCAGCACGCGAAAGAGCAGGTCGGCGGCCCGGCTGTAGAGCCAGACCACGGGCCGCAGCAGCGTCATGAGGACGGCCATGGGCCGGGCCACGCGCACGGCCAGCCGCTCCGAGTTCACCATGCCCAGGCGCTTGGGGAAGAGGTCGGCAAAGAGAATGAAGAGCGAGGTGACGGCGGTGAAAGAGGCCAGGAAGCCGAAGGTTTCCGCGCGCGCGTCGCTGAGCCAGAGCTGGAACAGGGCGGTGAAATGCGGGGTGAGCGCGCCTTCGCCCACGATGCCGCCCAGGATGGCCACGGCGTTCTGCCCGACCTGCACGACGGTGAAATAGTCGCCCGGCTGCTCCTGCATGCGCATGACGCTCTCGGCGCGGGTTTCGCCTTCGTCGGCCAACTGGCGCAGGCGCAGGCGGCGCGATGCGGCCAGGGCGATTTCGGCCACGGAGAAGAAGGCGCTGGCCACGATGAGGAGGCCGATGAGGAAGAGGCTTTGCGACAGGGTCATGGAACGGGCGGGCGCCGCCATGGAGTCGTTGTGCGAAGGGCCGTGCGCCGGCCCGTCGAGTGTACGCGGGCACCGGGCCCGCGCCGGCGGTCGTCCGGGCGCGCGCCGAATGCCGCCGGAGGGCGGCTGAAGCAGGCCCGGGCCGGATGGCGGGGCCCGGTCCGGCCGCCGTCCTACTGCACGACGAAGCCCATGCGCGTCTTGGCCGCGGTGCCGCGCGGAAGATCGGCCACCTCGACGGTGGACCGGTGCTGCAGCCGCGCGTTGCCGAAGCCCGTCATGAGCGCGCGCCGCATTTCGCGTGGGGGCATCTGCGCCAGCACGTCCAGCACATCGGGCAGCGGGTCGGGGTCGATCAGCCGCCCCCAGTCATGGCCGGCGCGTATGCCCTGGTAGAGGTTGCGCGCGATGGTGCGGGCCTGCTCCGGAGAAGGTGCCTGCACTTCGAACACGTTCATGCGGTTCAGGATGGGTTCGGGAATGCCGCGGTCGTCGTTGGCGGTGGTGATCCAGATGACCTGGCTGGCGTCGATGGCGATTTCCGCGAATTCGTCGGTGAAGCTCTGTGCGGTGTCGTGCTCCAGCAGTCCGTACAGTGCGCCGAGCGGGTCGTACTGCGCATCCGGCGAGGCCTTGTCGATCTCGTCCACCACGATGACCGGGTTGGCGTATTCGCCGTCCACGAGGGCCTCGAACACCTTGCCCGGACGGGCGCCCTTCCACTGGGACGAGGAGCCCGACAGCAGCCAGCCCGCGGTCATGGAACTCATGGGCACCAGGTTCATGCCCGTGCCCAGCAGCTCGGCGAGCTGCCGCGCGAAGTGGGTCTTGCCGATGCCGGGCGGGCCCAGCAGCAGCATGGGCGTGACCTCCAGGCCGTCGCGGCTGTCCTGGGCGAGGGCCACGTGGCGCTTCACGTCGTCGAGCACGTCGGTGAAGTTGGGGAGCTGGTCGTAGAGGCCGGCCATGTCCGGCACGCCGGAAGGCTTGACCTGGAAGCGCTCGGGGCCCCGTTCGAGCATGCGTTCGTACACGGCGCGCAGGGTTTCGTATTCACGCTGGCTGCCGGCATCCTGGAGCCGGGCCAGCCGGCGCTCCACGTCGCCGGGGCGGAACACGTTGCGCAACTGGGCCACCGGCAGGCCCATCAAAGGCGGTTGCGGGACAAGGCTGTGTGTCGTCGTCATGGCGCGCTCCTGGTTCGTTGGAATGAAAGGGCACGCAACCATTCAAGCACACAACATGCCGGCGTCCAAAGATGGAAAAACCCGGTCAACCGACGGTAGTTGTGCGGCAACGAAGCAAGAGAGCATCCGGCACGAAAAAGCCGCCTCGCGGGCGGCTGTGGGGCGGGGCAAAGGCCGGCCGTGGATCAGGCCTGCGGCTCGCCGCCCAGGACCTGCTGCAGCTCGCCGGATTCGTACATCTCCATCATGATGTCCGAGCCGCCGATGAACTCGCCCTTCACGTAGAGCTGCGGGATCGTGGGCCAGTTGCTGTATTCCTTGATGCCCTGGCGGATCTCGGGGTCGTCCAGCACGTTGACCGTGGCGAGGCCCTTGGGGTCCACGCCACAGGCCTTGAGGATCTGGATCGCGCGGCCCGAGAAACCGCACATCGGAAAGCTGGCGCTGCCTTTCATGAAGAGCAGGACTTCGCTGGATTTGACGAGGGCGTCGATGCGTTGCTGGGTGGTGTCGCTCATGGGTTGCTCCTGGAGAGGGCGCCGCGCGCGGGCGGCAATGGGGGAGATTATTTCACCGTCGCCCGGCGGGGTGGAAGAACGCACCAGTTGGAGGCGGGTCGCGCTGTTTCCAGGGGGCCGGGAAGGTGTTTCAAGGGGGCCTGCGGCCGCCCGTGCAGCGCGCGTGGCCTGCGAGGTCGGCGCGGCTCTGCACTTCCTGGAAGCCGGCGTCCCGCAGCAGGGCCTGCACGGCGTCCGGCTGGTCCCAGCCATGTTCCAGCAGCAGCCAGCCGCCGGGCACCAGCCGCGCCATGGACTGCACCACGATGGTGCGGATGTCATCCAGGCCGTCGGGCCCGCTCGCGAGGGCCTGCAGCGGTTCGTGCGTGAGCGCCGCGAGGTGGGGGTCGTCCTGGGCGATGTAGGGCGGGTTGGACACGATGGCGTCGAACGGGCCGGCGATCCCGCCGAGCCAGTGCGCGCGGACGCAGTCCACGCCCAGGCCGAGCCGCCGGGCGTTGGCCTGCGCCACCGCGATGGCCCCGGCGCTCGCGTCCACGGCCAGCAGGTGCGCATCGGGGCGGGCATGCTTGAGCGCCAGGGCGATGGCGCCGCTGCCCGTGCCCAGGTCGGCCACGCGCGGCGCGGCCGCGGGTTGCAGCACCTCCAGCGCCCAGTCCACCAGCGTCTCGGTGTCCGGGCGCGGATCCAGGACTCGCGCATCGACCTGCAGCGCCAGGCCGTAGAACTCCTTGCGCCCCGTGAGGTAGGCCACGGGTTCGCCGGCCCGGCGGCGGGCGCACAGGGCCGTGAACGCGGCCTGCGGGCCGGCAGGGAGAGGATCGGTGTCGTGCGCCAGCAGCCAGGCGCGGCCGGCGTCGGGCTGGCCGAGCACGTGCAGCAGGAGCATCTGCGCATCGATGCGCGCGAGACCGAGGCCCTGGGCGTGCGAAAGCGCCTGGGCGAGCGTCCAGGGTGCCAGCGGGTCGAAGGGGCCTGCAGCCATGTCGGTTGCTATCAATTCAGTAGCTAAAGAAGACCAGAATACAGCGGCATGGAGCGGATTTCATGCGAAGTCCGCGGCTCAGGCGCCGGATTCCAGGTCGGCCAGCAATTCGGCCTCCCGCGCGTGGCGCAGCGCCTCCAGCACTTCGGAGAGGTCGCCCTCCATGATGGCGAGCAGCTTGTAGAGCGTGAGGTTGATGCGGTGGTCGGTGAGCCGGCCCTGCGGGAAGTTGTAGGTGCGGATGCGGTCGCTGCGGTCGCCGCTGCCGATCAGGCCCTTGCGCAGCGCGGCCTCCTTGGCGGCACGCTCGCTGCGCTCCTTCTCCTGGATGCGCGCCTGCAGCACCTGCAGGGCCTTGGCCTTGTTGCTGTGCTGGCTGCGGCCGTCCTGGCATTCGGCCACGATGCCCGTGGGCAGGTGGACCACGCGCACGGCGGAGTCGGTCTTGTTGATGTGCTGGCCGCCCGCGCCGCTCGCGCGGAAGGTATCGATGCGCAGGTCGGCGGGGTTGAGGGTGACGGCCTGCTGCTCGTCGGGCTCGGGCATCACGGCCACGGTGCAGGCGCTGGTGTGGATGCGGCCCTGGGTTTCGGTGGCGGGCACGCGCTGGACGCGGTGGCCGCCCGATTCGAAGCGCAGCGCGCCGTAGGCATCGGGGCCTTCCACGCGCAGCACGACTTCCTTGTAGCCGCCGATCTCATTCTCGTTGGCGCTCAGGATCTCGACCTTCCAGCCCACGGTGGCGGCGTAGCGCGTGTACATGCGCGCGATGTCACCCGCGAACAGCGCCGATTCGTCGCCCCCCGTGCCCGCGCGGATCTCCAGGAAGGCGTTGCGCGCATCGTCGGGGTCTTTGGGCAGCAGCAGGCGCTGGAGTTCGTCCTCCAGCTGCACGAGTTCGGCTTCGGCGGAGGCGATCTCCTCCTGCGCCATGTCGGCCATGTCGGGGTCTTCGAGCATCTCGCGCGCACCGGCGAGGTCGGCCTCGCGCTGTCGGTAGCGGGCGTAGCGGCCGGCCACCTGCGTCACCTCGGCATGCTCGCGCGAGATGGTGCGGTACTGCGCCATGTCGGACATGATGTCCTCGCGGGAGAGCAGGAAGTCGAGCTCTTCGAGGCGCTGGGCGTGGCGCTCCAGCTGGCTTCTGAGGAAGGGTTTCATCGAAAGGGGAAAGGGGTTTGCCACCGTTCGGGTGGCGAGGGGCGCCCGATTATCGGGGGCCGGCAGGGCGCAGGGGCCGAGAGGGCGCGGCGGGCGCTAGAGGCCGCTCTTGCTCTGCGCGCGAAGGAACAGGCGCGAGACGGTCTGCGCCGTCTGGGCGCGCGTGTCGGCGTCGCCCGCGCGCAGCTCGGCCAGGGTGCCGTGCAGCATCTTCTGGGTGATGCCGCGCGAGAGCGCATCGAGCACGGTGTCGAGGTCTTCGCCCTTGGCCAGGAGCTTCTTGGCGCGCGCGATCTCCAGGGCGCGCCACTCGTCGGTCTGGGCGTTGATCTGCTGGATCAGCGGCACGACGCCTCCGGCCGGGCTGCGCTGGTCCATCCAGTGCATGAAGCTCTGCACGCCCGCATCGATGATGGCCTCGGCCTGCGCGACGGCGGCCTGGCGGCTGGCCTGCGCGGTCTGGACCACGCTCGCGAGGTCGTCCACCGTGTAGAGGTAGATGTCTTCGAGCGCCTTCACCTCGGGCTCGATGTCGCGCGGCACGGCGAGATCGACCATGAACATCGGACGGTGGCGGCGCTTCTTCAGCGCACGCTCCACGGCCCCCAGGCCGATGATCGGCAGGCTGCTGGCCGTGCAGCTCACCACGGCGTCGAACTCGTGCAGGCGCTCGGGCAGGTCGGCCAGGCGCATGACCTCGCCGCCGAAGCGCGAGGCGAGCTTTTCGCCGCGTTCGAGCGTGCGGTTGGCGATGGCGATGGCCTTGGGGTTCCGCGCCGCGAAGTGGGTGGCGGCAAGCTCGATCATCTCGCCCGCGCCCACGAAGAGCACGCGGATCTCGGAGAGGTCTTCGAAGAGCTGGCCCGCGAGGCGCACCGCCGCGGCGGCCATGCTGATGCTGTGCGCGCCGATCTCGGTGCTGGTGCGCACCTCCTTCGCGACGGCGAAGCTGCGCTGGAAGAGCTGGTTGAGCGTGGTGCCGAGTGCGCCGGCGGTTTCGGCGGCGCGCACGGCATCCTTCATCTGGCCGAGGATCTGGGCCTCGCCCAGCACCATCGAATCGAGCCCGCTCGCCACGCGGAAGGCATGGCGCGCGACGAGGCCGTCTTCGAGGGTGTAGGAATGCGAGCGCAGCAGCGAAGGGCTGACGCCGCCGCTGTGGGCCAGCCAGTCGAGCGTGTGGTCGAGCGCGGCCTCGTGGCCGGCGCAGTAGATCTCGGTGCGGTTGCAGGTGGATATGAGGGCGGTTTCCACGTGCGGATGGCGGGCGGCGCCGCTGAGCGACTGGCGCAGGCCCTGCAGCGTGGGGGCGATCTGATCGAGCGCGAACGCAAAACGACCGCGCAGATCGAGCGGCGCGGTCGTGTGGTTGATGCCCAGGGCCCAGACTGCCATGCGCCGGATTATAAAATTTCCGACCCGCCCGCGCGCTCCTTCCGTGCAAGGGCCTTGATCTGTGTCATGCCTTTGAGCCATGGACCCTCTTGCCGCCGCCAACCACCTGCTGAACTTCGCAGCGCCCGCGCTGGGCGTGTCCCTCCTGCTGGCGGCCGCGGGGCGAGTCTTCTATCGAAAATCGCCCCATGCCGCCGGATTCATTGGAGAGTTTGCTATTAATTTGATAGTGGGTGTGGTGGTACTCGGGGCAGGGCTGGTGCTGTTCGGGCGGGACGGAAAGATGCTCACCTATGCGGCGCTGGCGGCGGCGTGCGGCACCAGCCAGTGGCTGATGCTGCGCGGCTGGCGCCGCTGATACCGATTGGCAATCGCGGAGATAGCCGCGCCGGGCCGTCAGTCCGCCGGGCCCTGGGGCTCGGCCGCGGGCCTGGACTGTGCCCCGGGCACCGACGTGGAGGCCGGCGGCGACAGCGCCAGCCCGGCTCGCCGCAGCGTGTCCAGGATCGAGAACAGCAGGTCGCTGCGCACACCGCCCGCATTGCGCGGGTTGTTCACGTGGCCGATGGCCAGGAACGTGAGCGTGCCTTCCACGATGCCTTCGAGCTGCACGATGGGTGCCGGGCTCTCCAGCACGTCCGGGTGGGCCCGGAACGCGCCGAGGATCACCTCGCGCATGCGCTGCGCATCGGTGTCCAGCGGCGCGGGCAGCCGCAGCAGCACGCGGCCCTGGGCGCCGCCCCAGGTCATGTTGCGCACGGTCTTGGTGATGAATTCCGAGTTGGGCACGATCACGGTGGAGTGGTCGCCGAGCTGGATCTCCGTGGCGCGCACGTTGATGCGGCGGATGTCGCCCTCGGTGTCGCCCAGCTTCACCCAGTCGCCCACCTTCACGGGCCGCTCGGCCAGCAGGATCAGGCCGGAGATGAAGTTCTGCACGATGGCCTGCAGCCCGAAGCCGATGCCCACCGAGAGCGCGCTCGCGACCCAGGCGATGCGTTCCACGCTGATTCCCAGCGCCGCCAGCGCGGCGGCCACCACCATCACGCCGCCGACATAGCCGAGCAGGGTGGTGATGGAGCTGCGCATGCCCGGCTCCAGCGACGTGCTGGGGAAGTAGCGGTCGCTGAGCCAGCGCTTGACCACGCGGATGCCGACGAAGCCCACCACCACCACGGCCAGCGCCGTCAGCAGCGCCTGCGGCGCCAGGGCGAAGTTGCCCACGCTGAGGTTCTGGTCGATGCTGCTGCCCCGACGGAACAGCTCGTCCGGGCCGGTGCCGAAGGGCGCCAGCAGCGCGATGACGAGGTAGAAGAACAGCACCAGGCGCAGCACGCCCGACACCACCACCGCCGACTGGTCGAGCAACCCGGGGTCGATCCCCATGCCCGCGTGCAGGCGCCGCCCGAAGCTGCCCTTGGACGACAGCACGGCTTCGCAGACGTCGTCCGCGAGCTGGTGGAGCAGGTAGGCCGTGGCGAAGGCGACGCCGCTCCAGACCATCTGCCGCGCGAGCGCGCCGGCCAGCGCGATGTAGCCGAAGGCGACCAGCACCACGACGGCGAGGGAAGCGATGCCCGCCAGGGCGACCAGCAGGCCCACCCAGAGGGGCCGCGGCGCAGGGGCGGGTGCCGGCGCATCGCCGCTGCCTTCCGCCCCCTCCTGCGCCGCCGAGGCCGCCGCCGCCGGCGCGTTCAACTGCCGCACGGAGGCCGCGACGACGGCCGCCACGAGCAGCGCGAAGAAGGCCTGTGCCGTGACTTCGGCCGAGAGGCTGGCGGCCACGGCGGCATTGATCTCGGTGACCATGCCGCCCAGCGAAGCGACGATGGCGATCAGCCAGGGGTACGGGCTCAGCCGGCGGGCCAGATCGTCGGGCAGCGAGGGCAGGCGCCAGGAGCTGCGCTTGCGCGACAGCAGCGCGTGGCCCAGGCCGATGGCGAAGGCCGCGAACACGGCCAGGCCCACGGCGGTGTGTCCCAGCCCGTCCAGCCGCTCGCCCAGGTTGTTGTTGGCGTCCAGGCCGCTCAGCAGCAGTTGCGCCGCCGTGCCGATGAGGACCACGTTGGTCACCACGGAGGCGGCCGCCAGCAGGGAGCGCCGCAGCCGGCCGGCCGGCAGCTTGGCGGGCGCGATGCGCACCAGCAGCCGCTCTCCCGCCCAGTTGCCGACCACGGCCAGCAGCAGGGCGCCGATCAGGCTCAGCAGGAAGGTATTGCGCCGCTCGGGCTCCAGCGCCTGGCGCACGGCCTGCTTCGCTTCGCTGGCCAGGGCGGCCAGGCGCGCGGTGTCGTTGGGCAAGGCGCTGCGCAGGTTGCGCCAGAAGGCCGCGCCCAGCGGGGAATCGGCGCGCGCCGTGAGCGCGGCCTGGAACTGCTGGCGGCGCTGGCGCAGGAGGTCGGCGCTGAGCTGGTCGGCGTCCACGACGATGAGGCGCGCGAGCTTCAGGTCCGCATCGACCGTGCCGCGCTGCTTGGCGAGCGCCGCACGCTGCTGCGCGACGTCGGGCGCATCGGCCGGCGCCCCTTTCTCCGGCGTGGGGCCGAGGCCCGCCAGGCGCGTGTCCAGGTCGGCCAGCTCCACCGTGCGGCGGGCCACCAACTGTTCGGCCGCCGTGCCGATGCCATAGACGTCGTTGACCAGCTTGCGGCCGTCGTCGTCCTCGCCGAGCTTGCGGGGCACGGCGTCGAGGCGCTTGCGCAGCTCGTCCACCGAAGGCAGCGGGACATCGGGATCGACAGCGGCGGCCATGGCGGCGGCCCGTGCCGCGGCGGCGCTGCTGGATGGGGCCGGGGCGGAGGCAGGGGCACGCTCCTGCGCGATGGTCGTGGGAAAGTGGGTCGCCAGCAGCCAGAGCAGGCAGGCCGCCAGCACGGCGATCAGCCGCCTGCGCGGTGCGCTGCTGGCGCGGGGATCGGTGGGGCGCAGGGGTGGGGTGGGGAGAACGGTCGGGTCCATGGCGTGGACCGGGAGGGTATCACCGTGCCGGGCTGAAAAGGTCCACGCGGTCCGTGATGATGCCGTCGGTGCCGAGATCGATGAGCCGCTGCGCCGCCCATTCGTCGTTCACGGTGTAGCTGAGGGCGCGCAGGCCGCAGCCCTGGACTTCGGCCACGTTTTCCGCCGTCCAGAGCGCATGGTTGCAGACCACGGCAGCGCAGCCGAGCTGGCGCGCGGTGTCGAGCCAGCCCGGAGGCAGGCTGTCCAGCAGCAGCCCGCGCGGCAACTGGGGTGCGGCATCGCGCGCGCCCGTGAGCGCCGGCACCTGGAACGAGGTGAGCAGCGGCGGCACCGCGGCGCCCAGCCACAGGCGCGCGGCCAGCGCCGCCACGGCGCGGCCGGTTTCTTCTTCGGTGCCCGGCGTGGGCTTGATCTCGATGTTGAGGAAGTAGCCGTTGGCGATGCAGAAGCGCGCAATGTTTTCCAGCGTGGGCAGCGGCTCGCCCGCGCAGCCGCGGGAGTGCCAGCCACCGGCGTCGAGCTGCGACAGCTCGCTCCAGGGGCGCTCGCCCGCCGTGCCGTGGCCGCTGGTCGTGCGCTGCAGCGTGGCGTCGTGCAGCAGGAAGGGCACGCCGTCGCTGCTGAGCTTGGCATCGCACTCGAACATGCGGTAGCCGTGCTGCGCCCCCAGCCGGAAGGCCGCGAGCGTGTTCTCGGGCGCGAGCTTGCCCGCGCCGCGGTGCGCGATCCAGCGCGGGTAGGGCCAGTCGGTGGAAGCGGCAGGGGTGGAGGCGGTCATGGGGTGGCGGTTTGGGTGGACGGCGCGCGGTGCGGAGGGCCTCCGCAGCCCACGCGCCTGCCGTTCAGTCAGAAGAAGGCGCCGCAGTCGGCTCGGCCGTGGCTTCGCAGGGCTCGCCGAACTTGAGCAGGTTGCCGTGCGGATCGATCACGTACAGCTCGCGCATGCCCCAAGGGCGCTCGGCCGGGGGCTCGTGCGGGAGCCCGCGGCGTGTGAAATCGGCATGCAGCGCCCGCACGTCGCCGCGCAGGTAGCACGAGGTGTTCTCCGCGATGTGACGATCGTCGCAGAGCCAGAAATGCAGCTCGCAGCCGTCGCGGGTGGCGATGAGGTAGTCGGCCGCGCGCAGCGCGATGGCGAACCCCAGGCGGTCCACGTAGAACGCGGCGCTCTCGTCCAGGTCGAGCGATGCCAGCACGGGGATGGTGGCGTGGAGCGCGTTGGCCATGGGGTGTGCCGGGGTGCGGGGCTTCAGATGCGCTTGCCGGTGCCGGCGTCGAACCAGTGCAGGCGCTCTTCGCGCGGCGCGACGCGGATGGTTTCTTCGGGCTGCGGATGGTGCGTGCCCTCTTCGATGCGCACGATCACCTGCTCGTCCCCGCTGCCCGATTGCAGGCGGCCATAGACGAGCCGCTCGGCGCCCAGCAGCTCGACGGTCTCGACGCGCAGGTCCCAGCCGGTATCGGCGATGTCGAGGTGCTCGGGGCGGATGCCCAGGATGGTGCCCTGCCGGCCGCCGGGCGCGTTCTTGAGCAGGTTCATCGGCGGCGAGCCGATGAAGCTGGCCACGAAGGTCGATGCGGGCGCGTGGTAGACCTCTTCGGGCGTGCCTAACTGTTCCATCACGCCGCCGTTCATGACGATCATCCGCTGCGCGAGCGTCATGGCCTCGACCTGGTCGTGCGTGACGAACAGGCTGGTGATGCCCAGTTCGCGGTGCAGTTTCTGGATCTCCAGGCGGGTCTGCGCGCGCAGCTTGGCGTCGAGGTTGGAGAGCGGTTCGTCGAACAGGAACACCTGCGGCTGGCGCACGATGGCGCGGCCCATGGCCACGCGCTGGCGCTGGCCGCCTGACAGTTCGCGCGGCTTGCGCTCCAGCAGGTGGCCGAGTTCGAGGATCTTCGCGGCCTTGTCCACGCGCGCGCGGATCTCGTCCTTGGGCACCTTGGCGATCTTCAGGCCGTAGGCCATGTTCTCGAAGTTCGTCATGTGCGGGTAAAGCGCGTAGTTCTGGAACACCATGGCGATGTCGCGCTGGGCGGGTTCCAGGTCGTTGACCACGCGGTTGCCGATGGCGATCTCGCCGCCGGAGATCTCCTCCAGGCCGGCCACCATGCGCAGCAGCGTGGATTTGCCGCAGCCCGAGGGGCCGACGATGACGATGAATTCGCCATCCTGGATCTCGGCGCTCACGCCGTGGATGACCGGATTGGCCTTGGGGCCGACGCCGTAGCGCTTGATGACGTTGCGCAGGGAAAGAGATGCCATGTCTGTCTGGGAATAGGGGAGGGGTTGTCGGTGTCGCTTGCTGCGGGGCGGGGTGGCCGGGGCTTACTTCTCGGTGTCCACCAGGCCCTTCACGAACCACTTCTGCATCAGGATCACGACGATGGCGGGAGGCAGCATCGCGAGGATGGCCGTGGCCATGACGATGTTCCACTCGTTCTGGCCGTCGCCGCCGGCGATCATGCGCTTGATGCCGATCACCACGGGGTACATGTCTTCGCTGGTGGTGGCCAGCAGGGGCCACAGGTACTGGTTCCAGCCGTAGATGAACTGGATCACGAACAGTGCCGCGATGGAGGTGCGCGACAGCGGCACGAGCACGTCCTTGAAGAAGCGCATGGGGCCCGCGCCATCGATGCGCGCAGCCTCCACGAGTTCGTCGGGCACCGTCAGGAAGAACTGGCGGAAGAGGAACGTGGCTGTGGCCGAGGCGATCAGCGGCACCGTGAGGCCGGCGTAGCTGTTGAGCATCCCCAGGTCCGACACCACTTGGTAGGTGGGGCCGATGCGCACTTCGACGGGCAGCATCAGGGTGATGAAGATCAGCCAGAAGCACAGGCCCTTGAAGGGAAAGCGGAAGTAGACGATGGCGAAAGCCGACAGCAGCGAGATGGAGATCTTGCCGAAGGTGATGACCATCGCCGAGACGAAGCTCACCCACATCATCCGCGCCACCGGGGCGGTAGAGCCGGCGCCCTGGTCGCGGCCGAAGAGCGCGGCGGAGTAGGTCTCCCAGAAATGGCTGCCCGGCAGCAGCGGCATGGGCGCCTGCACGATTTCCTGTGCGGTGTGCGTGGAGGCGACGAAGGCGAGGTACAGCGGGAACGCCACGATGGCGACCCCCAGGACCATGATGAAGTGCGCGAGGATGCCGCGCGTGAGGCTGCGTTCGACCATGTCAGTACTGCACTTTCTTTTCGACGTAGCGGAACTGCACCACGGTCAGCGCCACCACGATGAGCATCAGCACCACCGACTGCGCGGCCGAGCCGCCCAGGTCCATGGCCTTGAAGCCGTCGTAATACACCTTGTAGACGAGGATCGCGGTGTCCTTGCCGGGGCCGCCCTGCGTGGCGGCGTCCACGATGGCGAAGGTGTCGAAGAAGGCATACACCACGTTGATCACGAGCAGGAAGAAGGTGGTGGGCGAGAGCAGCGGGAACTGCACGCTCCAGAAGCGCCGCCACGGGCCCGCGCCATCGATGGAGGCGGCCTCGATCAGGGACTTCGGAATCGACTGCAGCCCCGCGAGGAAGAACAGGAAGTTGTAGGAAATCTGCTTCCAGACCGAGGCCATGACGATCAGCGTCATCGCGTGGCCGGAGTTCAGCAGGTGGTTCCAGTCGATGCCGAGCTTGCCCAGTCCGTACGCGACCACGCCGAGCGAGGGCGAGAACATGAACACCCAGAGCACCGCGGCCACCGCGGGCGCGACGGCGTAGGGCAGGATCAGCAGGGTCTTGTAGAACATCGCGCCGCGCACCACGCGGTCGGCGAACACGGCGAGCAGCAGCGACAGTGCGATGCCGCTGCCGGCCACGAGCACCGAGAAGAAGGCCGTGGTCTTGATGGATTCCACGTAGCTCGGGTCGTTGAACAGGTTCTTGAAGTTCTCCAGACCCACCCACTCGGTGGAGGTGCCGAAGGCGTCCTGCATCTGCAGCGACTGCACCAGCGCCTGGCTGGCCGGCCAGAAGAAGAAGACCAGGATGATGACCATCTGCGGGGCGATGAGCAGCCACGGCAGCCAGGCGGATTTGAATCGAACGCGTTTTTCCATGATGGGGGCGATTGTCCCTTGCGTGCCATGCGCGCGGTTCCCGCGGGGGAATGCCGGCGACTGATGAAAAAACCCTCCCCGCTGGGCGGGGAGGGTCGTACGGAAGCCGGGGCCGCGCGGCGTGCCGCCCGCGGCCGGGTTCCGGCGATGCTCAGCCCTTGTTGGCCTTCTGGAAGCGGTCCAGCTGTTCGTTGCCGCGCTTCACGATCGAGTCCAGGGCTTCCTTGGCGGTCTTCTTGCCGGACCAGACCTGTTCCAGCTCTTCGTCCTCGATGGCGCGGATCTGCACGTAGTTGCCCAGGCGGATGCCGCGGCTCTTGTCGGTGACCTTGCGGACCATCTGCGTCACGGCCACGTCGGTGCCGGGGTTCTCCTTGTAGAAGCCGGACTTCTCGGTCAGCTCGTAGGCGGCCGTGGTCACCGGCAGGTAGCCCGTGCGCTTGTGGCTGGCCGACTGCACCTCGGGGGTGGAGATGAACTTGAAGAACGAGGCCACGCCCTTGTATTCGGCGGGCTTCTTGCCGGCCATCACCCAGAGGCTGGCGCCGCCGATGACGGTGTTCTGCGGTGCGCCGGGCACATCCGGGTAGTAGGGCAGGGGAGCCAGGCCGTAGGCGAACTTGGCGTTCTTGGCCACGTTGCCGTAGAAGCCGGACGACGTGTTGATCATGGCGCACTCGCCCGACACGAAGCTCGCCTCGGGCACGTTGCCGCGGCCCTTGTAGATGAACAGGCCCTGCTTGGCCATGTTGGCGAGGTTCTCGATGTGGCGCACGTGCAGCGGGGAGTCCACCTTCAGGCGGGCGTCCAGGCCCTGCAGGCCGTTCGACTTGGAGGCGAACTCCACGTTGTGCCAGGCCGAGAAGCTCTCCACCTGCGTCCAGTTCTGCCAGGCGGTGGTGAACGGGCACTTGTGGCCGGAGGCCTTCAGCTTGGCTGCCGCGTTGACCACTTCGGGCCACGTGGCGGGCGCCTTGTCGGTGGGCAGGCCGGCGGCCTTGAACGCGTCCTTGTTGAAATAGAAGATGGTGGTGGAGCTGTTGAACGGGAAGCTCAGCATCTGGCCGTTGGGTGCCGTGTAGTAGCCGGCCACCGCGGGGATGTAGACCTTGGGGTCGAACGGCATGCCCGCGTCCTGCATCACCTTGCCCACGGGCACCACGGCGCCCTTGCTGGCCATCATCGTGGCGGTGCCCACTTCGAACACCTGCAGGATGTGCGGGGCGTTGCCGGCGCGGAAGGCCGCGATCGACGCCGTCATGGATTCGTCATAGGTGCCCTTGTAGGTGGGCACGATCTTGTAGTCCTTCTGGCTCTCGTTGAACTGGCGGGCCAGGTCGTTCACCCATTCGCCGTTGACGGCCGTCATCGAATGCCACCACTGGATCTCGGTCTGGGCCTGCGCGGAGACGCAGACGGTGGCGGCAATGGCGGCGGTCAGCGCCAGGTGCTTGAAATGCATGGAAACTCCTCAAAGAATGGCGGATGCAAAAACGGCGCATGGTATGCGTCGTTCGTGTCATCGGTATGTCGTTGTCGCATACATGGGCGGTTCCGCAGATCGGGAACTTCCCGGGGCGGGCGAGGCAGGCAATGCGGAATTGTGTCAATTCTGTGACGTGGTCAGGCCTTTGCGCGTCACCTGCATGACGGACATTCCGCACCGTGGTGCGGTAGGCGCCCCTGCAGCAGGGTTTTTTCCCATTGCACAATGGCATGCGATCTGCGAAAGCAGCGTGCGCCTGAAGCCCCGCTTCGCGCCCCATCCCGGCCTTCATCCCGCTCTTCCCTTCTTCTTTTGTTGTTCCATGACCAAGACCTCCCTGGATAAAAGCAAGATCAAATTCCTTCTGCTGGAGGGCGTGCATCCGTCCGCGCTCGACGTGCTGCGCGGCGCGGGCTACACCCAGATCGAGGCCCTGACCGGCGCGCTGGACGGGGAGGAGCTCAAGCGCAAGATCGCGGACGTGCATTTCCTGGGGATCCGCTCGCGCACCCAGCTCACCGCCGACGTGTTCGAGCACGCCCACAAGCTCGTGGCCGTGGGCGCCTTCTGCATCGGCACGAACCAGATCGACCTGAACGCCGCGCGCGAGCGCGGCATCGCAGTGTTCAACGCGCCGTACTCCAACACCCGTTCCGTGGCCGAACTGGTGCTGGCCGAGGGCATCCTGCTGCTGCGCGGCGTGCCCGAGAAGAACGCGGTGGCCCACCGCGGCGGCTGGCTCAAGAGCGCGGACAACGCCTACGAGATCCGCGGCAAGACGCTGGGCATCGTGGGCTACGGCTCCATCGGCACGCAACTCTCGGTGCTGGCCGAGTCGCTGGGCATGCACGTGGTCTTCCACGACGTGGTCAGCAAGCTGCCGCTGGGCAACGCGCGGCAGGCGCCTTCGCTGCATTCCCTGCTGGAGCAGAGCGACATCGTCACGCTGCACGTGCCCGAGCTGCCGTCCACGCAATGGATGATCGGCCCCGAGGAGCTGGCCGCCATGAAGCAGGGCGCCATCCTCATCAATGCCGCGCGCGGCACGGTGGTGCGCATCGAGGCGCTGGCCGAAGCCCTGCGCGCCCGCAAGCTGCTGGGTGCGGCCATCGACGTCTTTCCCGTGGAGCCGCGCAGCAACAAGGACGAGTTCGTCTCGCCGCTGCGCGGGCTGGACAACGTCATCCTCACGCCGCACATCGGCGGCTCCACCATGGAGGCGCAGGCCAACATCGGGCTGGAGGTGGCCGAGAAGCTCGTCAAGTACAGCGACAACGGCACCTCCACCTCGTCGGTGAACT
The DNA here is from genome assembly GCF_900112675.1 of Paracidovorax konjaci. GTDB lineage: Bacteria > Pseudomonadota > Gammaproteobacteria > Burkholderiales > Burkholderiaceae_C > Paracidovorax > Paracidovorax konjaci. The sequence goes on from NZ_FOMQ01000021.1 coordinate 27,088, forward strand.
TCCCCGAGGTGGCGCTGCCCGCCCACCCGGGCAAGCACCGGCTGCTGCACATCCACCGCAACGTGCCGGGCGTGCTCTCGCAGATCAACCAGATCTTCTCGGACAACCAGATCAACATCGCCGCGCAGTACCTGCAGACCAACGACAAGGTGGGCTACGTGGTGATCGACATCGATGCCCAGTCGTCCGAACTGGCGCAGGACAAGCTCGCGCAGGTGCCCGGCACCATCCGCAGCCGCGTGCTGTTCTGACGCCCGGGCAGGGGCCGCGCACCGGCCATTCACTGTGCGCGGGGGATTGCCGGCCGCGGCCGGCGGCGCTCCGGGCGCTGGCGTAAAATCGCCGGCCCCGAGGCACGAGGGCGCGCCGCCAGCGCCCGACCCAGGTCCACCCCATGAATGTTCCGATAGCGCTGGCCGCCCTGCAGGCCCAGGCCGCAGAGCCCACTCGCCTGCGCGAGATTCCCTATAACTACACCTCGTTTTCCGACAGGGAAATCGTCATCCGCCTGCTGGGCGCCCCCTCCTGGGACGTGCTGGACCAGTTGCGCCGCGAGCGCCGCACGGGCCGGTCCGCCCGCATGCTCTACGAGGTGCTGGGCGACATCTGGGTGGTGCAGCGCAACCCCTATCTGCAGGACGACCTGCTGGACAACCCCGACCGCCGCAAGCTGCTGGTCGAAGCCCTGCAGCACCGCCTGACCGAGATCCAGAAGCGCCGCACGCCCGGCGACGACGCCGAGCGCGACCGGCTCGTGGGCCAGCTCGTCGAGTCCGCGCGCGGCGCCATCGAGCGCTTCGATGCCGCCTTCGTGGAAGCTGCCCAGTTGCGGCGCAGCGTGCAGCGCCGCCTGGGCCGGCTCACGGCCCGGGACAACATCAAGTTCGACGGGCTCTCGCGCGTCTCCCACGTGACCGACGCGACCGACTGGCGCATCGAATACCCGTTCGTGGTGCTCACGCCCGACTCCGAGGCCGAGATGGCCCAGCTCGTCAAGGCGTGCATCGAGCTGGAGCTCACCATCATCCCGCGCGGGGGCGGCACCGGCTACACGGGCGGCGCCATCCCGCTCACCTGGCGCAGCGCGGTCATCAACACCGAGAAGCTCGAAGCGATGACCGAGGTCGAGCAGGTGCGGCTGCCCGGCCTGGACGGCGAGTTCCCCACGATCTGGACCGAGGCCGGCGTGGTCACGCAGCGCGTGGCCGATGCGGCCGAACGCGCGGGCTACGTGTTCGCCGTGGACCCCACCAGCGCCGAGGCCTCGTGCATCGGCGGCAACATCGCCATGAACGCGGGCGGCAAGAAGGCGGTGCTCTGGGGCACCGCGCTGGACAACCTCGCTTCCTGGCGCATGGTCACGCCCGAGGCCGAATGGCTGGAGGTCACGCGCGTGGGCCACAACCTCGGCAAGATCCACGATGCCGAGGTGGCCAGCTTCGATCTGCAGTACTTCGCCGCGGACGGCAAGACGCCGCTGCGCACCGAGCGTCTGGACATCCCCGGCAAGACCTTCCGCAAGGAAGGCCTGGGCAAGGACGTGACGGACAAGTTCCTCTCCGGCCTGCCGGGCATCCAGAAGGAGGGCTGCGACGGCCTCATCACCAGCGCGCGCTGGATCGTGCACCGCATGTCGGAGCACACGCGCACGGTGTGCCTGGAGTTCTTCGGCAACGCCCGCGACGCGGTGCCGAGCATCGTCGAGATCAAGGATTTCATGTTCGCCGAGGCGGGCCGCTCCGGCGTGCTGCTGGCGGGCCTGGAGCATCTGGACGACCGCTACCTCAAGGCCGTGGGCTATGCCACCAAGAGCAAGAAGCATGGCGGCCTGCCCAAGATGGTGCTCTTCGGCGACATCGCGGGCGACGACGCCGACGCCGTGGCGCGGGCGACCAGCGAGGTGGTGCGCATCGCCAACTCGCGCTCGGGCGAAGGCTTCATCGCCATCAGCCCCGAGGCGCGCAAGAAGTTCTGGCTCGACCGCAAGCGCACGGCCGCCATCAGCCGCCACACCAACGCCTTCAAGATCAACGAAGACGTGGTGATCCCGCTGCCGCGCATGGCCGAGTACACCGACGGCATCGAGCGCATCAACATCGAGCTGTCCCTGCGCAACAAGATCGCGCTGTGCGACGCGCTGGAGGACTTCTTCCTGCGCGGCAACCTGCCGCTGGGCCGGCAGGACGACGCGCACGAAATCCCGTCGGCCGAGCTGCTCGAGGACCGGGTGGCGCAGGCCGTGGCGCTGGTGGGCGGGGTGCGCGACCTGTGGGCCGGCTGGCTGCAGGATGTCGCCACGCTGTTCCCGCAGTTGCAGGACCACACGCTGCGCGCGAGCTGGAAGACCCAATTGCGCGAACCGCTCGGCAAGATCTTCGCGGGCGCGGCCTTCCAGCCGCTCATGGCCGAGGCGGCGGCCATCCACCAGCGCGTGCTCAAGGGCCGCGTCTGGGTGGCGCTGCACATGCACGCGGGCGACGGCAACGTGCACACCAACCTCCCGGTGAACAGCGACGACTACCAGATGCTGCAGACTGCCCACGAGGCGGTGGCACGCATCATGGTGCTGGCGCGCAGCCTGGGCGGGGTGATCTCGGGCGAGCACGGCATCGGCATCACCAAGCTCGAATTCCTGACCGACGAAGAGCTGCAGCCATTCGCCGACTACAAGCGCCGGGTGGACCCGCAGGGCCGCTTCAATAAAGGCAAGTTGCTACGAAATCAGGAGCAAGAAACGCAGCAGAATCGGCGGCATGGAGGCGATCTGGCTTCCAATGCCGGGCGCGAGGCCCTGCGGGCGGCCGACCTGACCAATGCCTACACGCCGAGCTTCGGCCTCATGGGGCACGAGTCGCTGATCATGCAGCAGAGCGACATCGGCGCCATCGCCGATTCGGTCAAGGACTGCCTGCGCTGCGGCAAGTGCAAGCCCGTGTGCGCCACGCACGTGCCGCGCGCCAGCCTGCTCTACAGCCCGCGCAACAAGATCCTGGCGACCTCGCTGCTGGTCGAGGCCTTCCTCTACGAGGAGCAGACCCGCCGCGGTGTCTCGATCAAGCACTGGCAGGAGTTCGAGGACGTGGCCGACCACTGCACCGTCTGCCACAAGTGCTACACGCCGTGCCCGGTCAAGATCGACTTCGGCGACGTGACCATGAACATGCGCAACCTGCTGCGCAAGATGGGCAAGAAGAGCTTCCGTCCCGGCAACAAGGTGGCGATGGCGATGCTGAACGCCACCAACCCGGACACCATCAAGTTCATGCGTTCGGCGATGGTGGACGTGGGCTTCAAGGCCCAGCGCGCCGTGGTCGACCTGCTGCGCGCCGTGGGCCGGCGCCAGACCGCGCACCCGCCCGCCACCGTGGGCACCGCGCCCGTGAAGGAGCAGGTGATCCACTTCGTGAACAAGAAGCTGCCGGGCGGCCTGCCCAAGAAGACCGCGCGCGCGCTGCTGGACATCGAGGACAAGAACTACGTGCCCATCATCCGCAACCCGGCCGCCACCACGGCCGAGACGGAAGCGGTCTTCTACTTCCCCGGCTGCGGCTCCGAGCGCCTGTTCAGCCAGGTGGGCCTGGCCACGCAGGCCATGCTCTGGCATGCCGGCGTGCAGACCGTGCTGCCGCCGGGCTACCTGTGCTGCGGCTATCCGCAGCGCGGCAGCGGGCAGTTCGACCGCGCCGAGCAGATGATCACCGACAACCGGGTGCTCTTCCACCGCGTGGCCAACACGCTCAACTACCTGGACATCAAGACCGTGGTGGTGAGCTGCGGCACCTGCTACGACCAGCTGCAGGGCTACCAGTTCGACAAGATCTTCCCGGGCTGCCGGATCATCGACATCCACGAATACCTGCTGGAGAAGGGCATCACGCTGCAGGGCAAGGGCGCCTACCTCTACCACGAGCCCTGCCACAACCCGATGAAGCTGCAGGATTCGGTCAAGACCGTGAAGGCGCTCGTCGGCCCGCAGGTCACCAAGAGCGAGCGCTGCTGCGGAGAATCCGGCACGCTGGGCGTGACGCGGCCCGACATCTCCACGCAGGTGCGGTTCCGCAAGGAGCAGGAGATCCGCAAGGGCGAAGCCTCCCTGCGCGCGAGCGGCGCCGTCGCCCCGCAGGAGAACGTGAAGATCCTCACGAGCTGCCCGAGCTGCCTGCAGGGCCTCAACCGCTACCAGGACGATCTGCAGAACGGCCTGCTCGAAGCCGACTACATCGTCGTCGAGATGGCACGCGAGATCCTGGGCGAGAACTGGATGCCCGAGTACGTGCAGCGTGCCAACGCTGGCGGCATCGAACGGGTGCTGGTCTGATGGCCACCGCCTGCCCCCTGTGCGGCGGCGATGGCGGCGCGCTGGTGTGGCGCGGGGAACGCCTGCGCGTGATCCGTGCCGACGAGCCGGGCTTTCCCGCCTTCTACCGCGTGGTCTGGAACGCGCATGTGGCGGAGTTCTCGGACCTCTCCGCGCCCGATCGGCTGCTGTGCATGGATGCGGTCGTGGCCGTGGAGCATGCGCTGCGCACGCATCTGCAGCCGCAGAAGATCAACCTCGCAGCCCTGGGCAACATGGTGCCGCACCTGCACTGGCACGTGATCGCCCGCTTCGCATGGGACAGCCACTTCCCGTCGCCGGTCTGGGCGGCCGCGGTCCGCGAGCGCTCTCCCGCGCAGGAGCAGGAGGAAATCCTGTCCCGGCGCGACCGCATGGAAGGCGCTCTGCGCGAACACCTGGACCGGCTCGTCTGAGCCCTGAGCCGTGCCCGCGGCCAGGGCAGGGTGATCGGCCGCGCAGCACAATCGCGGCGTATCGCTTTCGCCGGGCTTCGCTCCGTTTTCTTTTCTTATCTCCCACCGCATTCGCCGAGGACTGCCATGGCCGGCCTGAAACCCGACACCCCGCTGCCGCAATCGCTCACCGCGCACGGCGCCTCGCGCGTGCTGGAGGTCGTCTTCTCCGATGGCGCGGCCTTCCGCATCCCGTTCGAGCTGATGCGCGTCTACTCGCCCTCGGCCGAAGTGCAGGGGCATGGACCGGGGCAGGAAGTGCTGCAGACCGGCAAGCGCGACGTCACCATCACCGCCATCGAACCCGTGGGCCACTACGCGATCCGGCCCACGTTCTCCGACGGCCACGACACCGGCATCTTCTCGTGGGACTGGCTCTACGAACTGGGCCAGCGGCAGGAGGCGCTGTGGGCGCAATATGCCGAGCGCCTGGCGCTCGCCGGTGCCGATCGCGATGCGCCCATGCCCGCGCCGCGCCGTGGTGGCGGCGGTGCTTCGCACGGGGGCTGCGGCGGGCATTGAGGGCGCGGCGCGGCCCCGTGCGGGCGCGTTCCGTCATCCAATCGCCACACATGCCCCAGGCGGTTGCGGGGTTGTCGCTGTACGCCGCGGGTGGCGGCGCTTTAGCATCGCGGCATGAGCACCACCCATTTTGGATTCCAGTCGGTCGATGAGAAGGACAAGGCTCGCCGCGTGCGCGGCGTGTTCGACTCCGTGGCCTCGAAGTACGACCTCATGAACGATCTCATGTCCGGCGGGCTGCACCGGGCATGGAAGGCCTACACCGTGATGGTCGCCAACCTGCGTGAGGGGCAGCGCGTGCTCGACATCGCCGGCGGCACGGGTGACCTCTCGAAGGCCTTCGCGAAGAAGGTCGGGCCTTCGGGCACCGTGGTCCACACCGACATCAACGAATCCATGCTGCGCGTGGGCCGCGACCGGCTCATCGACGAAGGCGCCGTGCTGCCCACGCTGGTCTGCGATGCCGAGCACCTGCCGTTCCCCGACAACCATTTCGATGTGGTGAGCGTGGCCTTCGGCCTGCGCAACATGACGCACAAGGACGTGGCCATCGCAGAGATGTGCCGGGTGCTCAAGCCGCGCGGCCGGCTGCTGGTGCTGGAGTTCTCGCAGGTCGCGAAGCCGCTGCGCAAGCCCTACGACTGGTATTCCTTCAAGGTGCTGCCCCGCCTGGGCAAGCTCGTGGCCGGCGACGACACGAGCTACCGCTACCTGGCCGAATCGATCCGCATGCATCCCGGCCAGGAGGAACTCAAAACCCTCATGCAGAAAAATGGCTTTGGGCATGTGGACTATCACAACATGACGGGCGGTATCGTGGCCCTGCATGTTGGAATCAAGTGCTGAGCTGGACGACGGACGGCTTTCGATAACTAAATGGAGATGACATGATGAAACTCTGGTCTGTGGCTTTGGTGGCGATGCTGGCGGTGGTCCATCTGGACGCCGATGCGCGCCGCATGGGCGGCGGCAAGTCGGTCGGCAAGCAGTCGAGCAACGTGACGCAGCGCGAGGCCAGCCCACCTGCCGCGCCGGCCGCGCCCGCGCAGAACGCCAACAACGCAGCCGCCGCCAAGCCGGCCGCCGCGCCGAATGCGGCCGCGGCCGCAGCGCCCAAGAAGCCCTGGGGCGCCATGCTGGGCGGCCTCGCCGCCGGCCTGGGGCTCGCCTGGCTGGCCCACTCCCTGGGCCTGGGCGAGGCCTTCGGCCAGTTCCTGCTGATCGCCCTGCTGGCGCTGGTCGCCTTCGCCGTCATCGGCATGATCATGCGTTCCCGCAAGCCTGCCGGCGCCTCCGCCGGTGGTGCGCCCTTCGCCTTCCAGGGTGCGGGCGCCGGGGCCGGATCCGTGTCGCCCGCGCAGGCTCCCATGCCCCGCCAGTACAGCCCGCAGAACGTGGGCAACGATGCGTCCGCCCGTCCGTTCGAGCGTGGCGGAATGGCCTTCGATGCCTCGCGCACGGCCGGTGCCGGCAGCGGTGTGGTGATCGGCTCGGCAGTCGCCGGAGCGCAAGGCTGGAGCGTTCCGGCCGACTTCGACACCGAGGCCTTCCTGGCCGCGGCCAAGCGGAACTTCGTGACCCTGCAGGCCGCCTGGGACCGCTCGGACATCGATACGCTGCGCTCCATGATGACCGACAGCATGGTGGGCGAGATCCGCACCCAGCTCAGCGAGCGTGAATCCCTGCGCGGCGCCAACCAGCCCAACCACACCGACGTGGTGATGCTTGAGGCGCAGCTCCTGGGCATCGAGGACCTGGGCGACGGCTACATGGCCAGCGTCGAGTTCTCCGGAATGATCCGTGAAGAGCTGTCCGCCGGCCCCAGCCCCTTCCGCGAGGTCTGGAACATGACCAAGCCCAAGAGCGGCGCCAGCGGCTGGCTCGTGGCAGGCGTGCAGGCCCTGCAATGACGGCCCGCGCAGCCTGCCTGGCGCGGGCTGCGCCTTTTTCCGCAATGGCGCGGGGTGCGTACGGATAAGCTTTCGGGCGCCCTGGCCAGTTCGGGGAATAATCGGGGACTATGGCAGCACCACAGTCCCCTTTTTCGTTTCTGGACGGGCTCTTCGAGCGCGTGACCAGCGGCCCCCAGCCCCCGCAATGGCTGGTGCATGAGGTGCAGCACCGGCTCGTGCTGTTCATCAACCACGTGCTCATGCAGGAACCCGAGGCCATGGACCGGCTGGTGCGCCAGAGCGGCAGCGTGGCGCGGGTGCAATGGCGCATCTATTCCATGGCGCTGCGCGTGACGCCCGCCGGGCTGTTCGACCTGGCCGGCGAAACCGCCGTGCCCGACCTCCGCGTCGAGATCACCGATACCTCTCCGCTGTCGCTGGCCCAGGCGGCCCTGCGCGGCGACAAGCCCTCCATCCGCATCGAAGGCGACGTGCAGCTGGCGGCCGAGATCCAGTGGCTCGTGGACCACGTGCGCTGGGATCTCGAGGAAGACCTGGCGCGGGTGCTGGGCGATGCCCCCGCCCATGCGATCGGCACGGCCGCGCGGCGCGTGGCGCAGGCGCTCAAGCAGTTCGTGGGCGCGCGCATGGCGGGCCGTGCCGCACCCGGCGCCGCGCAGGCCGCGCCCGGCCCCGACCACGGCACCCCATGAGCCGGCTCTTTCGCGGTGTCACCATCGTCTGGGTGGTGCTGCGCTATGGCCTCGACGAACTGGTCCTGACGAGCTTCCGCAAGCCGTGGCTGCGGTTGCTGGCGCGCGTGGTGTCCGTGGGCCGGCGGCTGGATGCGCCGCGCGGCCAGCGCCTGCGCGAAGCGCTGGAGCGCCTGGGGCCGATCTTCGTGAAGTTCGGGCAGGTGCTCTCCACGCGCCGCGATCTGCTGCCGCCCGACATCGCCAACGAACTGGCCCTGCTGCAGGACCGCGTGCCCCCGTTCGATCCGAATGTGGCGGTCGCTACCATCGAGCGCGCCTTCCGCCGCCCGATCGGTGAGGTCTTCGTGTCGTTCGACCGCGTGCCCATCGCCAGCGCTTCCATCGCCCAGGTGCATTTCGCCGTCGTGCGGGACCGGCACGGCGTGGAGCGCGAAGTGGCCGTGAAGGTGCTGCGCCCGGGCATGCTGCCCGTGATCGACAACGACCTGGGCCTCATGCGCATGATGGCCGGCTGGGTGGAAAGCCTCTCGGCCGACGGCAAGCGCCTCAAGCCCCGGCAGGTGGTGGCCGAGTTCGACAACTACCTGCACGACGAGCTGGACCTGATCCGCGAGGCCGCCAACGCCGCGCAACTGCGCCGCAACATGGAAGGCCTGGGGCTGGTGCGCATTCCCGAGATCGTCTGGGACTTCTGCCATCCCGAGGTGTTGGTGATGGAGCGCATGAAGGGCGTGCCCATCAGCCAGATCGAGCGGTTGCGCGAGGCCGGAGTGGACATTGCCCAGCTCGCCCGGGATGGCGTCACGATCTTCTTCACGCAGGTGTTCCGCGATGGCTTCTTCCATGCGGACATGCACCCGGGCAACATCCAGGTGAGCCTGGAGCCCGGCTCCTTCGGCCGCTACATTTCGCTGGATTTCGGCATCGTGGGCTCGCTCACGGAGTTCGACAAGGAATACCTCGCGCAGAACTTCACGGCCTTCTTCCGCCGCGACTACAAGCGTGTGGCCGAATTGCATGTTGAAAGCGGCTGGGTGCCTGCCGACACGCGCATCAATGAGCTGGAGTCGGCCATCCGCGCCGTCTGTGAGCCGTATTTCGACCGGCCGCTCAAGGAAATCTCGCTGGGCATGGTACTCATGCGGCTCTTCCAGACCTCGCGCCGCTTCCAGGTGGAGATCCAGCCGCAGCTCGTGCTGCTGCAGAAGACGCTGCTGAACATCGAGGGACTGGGCCGCCAGCTCGACCCCGAACTCGACCTCTGGAGCACGGCCAAGCCGTTCCTGGAGAAGTGGATGCTCGACCAGATGGGCCCGCAGCGCCTCTGGCGCGAGATGAAGGCGGAGGCCCCGCATTTCGCCAAGATGCTTCCCGAGCTGCCGCGGTTGTTGCACGACTACCTCCGCGAAAAGCCGCATGACCACCGGCGCGAGCTGGCCGAGCTGCTGGCGGAGCAACGCCGCACCAACCGGCTGCTGCAGAGCCTGCTGTATGGAGGCCTCGGGTTCGTCCTGGGGCTCCTGGCGCTGCAGTTCCTGATCCGCTTCAGGTTCTACTGACGCGCGCCCGCACGCCGGCCCTTCTTTTTTCCGTTCTTTTCTTTTCCGCAATCCATCACTTCGCGACATCGAGGAGCGTGCCGTGCTGCTGACCCTGGTCATCGTCTATCTGCTGATCACCATCGCCATCGGGCTGGTGGCCGCCAAGCGCGTGAAGAACGCGGCGGATTTCGCCATCGCGGGCCGGCACCTGCCGCTCTACATGATCATCACCACCACGTTCGCGACCTGGTTCGGTTCGGAGACGGTGCTGGGCATACCCGCGAAGTTCATCGAGGGCGGCCTGGGGAACGTGGTGGAAGATCCGTTCGGCGCCGGCTTCTGCCTGATCCTGGTGGGGCTGTTCTTCGCCGCCAAGCTCTACCGCATGACGCTGTTGACCATCAGCGACTACTACCGCGAGCGCTACGGCCGCGCGGTGGAGATCATCTGCTCGCTCATCATCATGCTGAGCTATCTGGGCTGGGTGGCGGCGCAGGTCACTGCGCTGGGGCTGGTGTTCAACCTGCTCTCCGGCGGCGCGGTGAGCATGCCCGTGGGCATGACGATCGGCGTGGTCTCCATCCTGGCCTACACGCTCTTCGGCGGCATGTGGTCGGTGGCCGTGACCGACTTCATCCAGATGATCATCCTCGTGGTGGGTTTGGCCGTCATCGCGGTGTTCGCGGGCCAGATGGCGGGCGGTGCCGACAAGGTGATCGACTTCGCGGCGAGCCGCGATCTGTTCCGCTTCCTGCCGGAGCCGAAGTTCCATGACGTGGTGTTCTTCATCGCCGCCGGCATCACCATGATGTTCGGCTCGATCCCGCAGCAGGACGTGTTCCAGCGCGTGATGTCCGCCAACAACATCCAGGCCGCGACGCGAGGGCCCGTCATCGGCGGCATCTGCTACATCCTGTTCGCGTTCGTCCCGATGTACCTCGTGGCCAGCGCACTGCTCATCATGCCCAACGAGACGGCTGCGCTGCTCAAGGACGATCCGCAGAAGGTGCTCCCCACGCTGGTGCTGGAGAAGATGCCCTTCGTGATGCAGGTGCTTTTCTTCGGGGCCCTGCTGTCGGCGCTGAAATCCACCGCTTCGGCCACGCTGCTGGCGCCCAGCGTCACCTTCACCGAGAACATCTGGCGCCAGTTCCGCCCGTCGGTCTCCGACCGCGAGCACCTGCGCACGATGCGCATCAGCACGCTGGTCTTCAGCCTGCTCGTGCTGGCCTATTCGATCCGCATGCAGGGCACCTCCATCTATGAACTGGTGTCGGGGGCGTACCAGGTGCCGCTCGTGGGGGCTTTCGTTCCGCTGGTGTTCGGCCTCTACTGGAAGCGGGCCACCACGCAGGGCGCGCTTTGCGCCATCGTCCTGGGGCTGGGTTTCTGGCTGGCGTTCATCGCGCTGCCGGTTGGCGCCGTGTTTCCGGCGCAACTGGCCGGTGTGCTGGCCGCCGCGGTGGGCATGGTGGCCGGCTCGCTCGCGCCGCAATGGCTGGGCAACCGCCGTGGATCGCACCACCGCGTCGTGGCCGCGGAGTGATGCCGGGGCCCGCGAAGGCGCGGGCAGGCGGGCGCCCGCGAGGCGCCGGGCACGCCTGCCTATAATTGAAGGTTTTGCAAACCCTTCTTTGCGCTTCGAAGAGCCCGGTAAAAATGCCTATCTATGCCTATAAATGCGGCGCCTGCGGCCATGCCAAGGATGTGCTGCAGAAGATGTCCGACGCCCCTCTCACGGTCTGCCCCGCCTGCGGCGCCGAGGCCTTCTCCAAGCAGGTCACGGCTGCGGGCTTCCAGCTCAAGGGCTCGGGCTGGTACGTGACCGATTTCCGCGGCGGCAACAGCGCCGCAGCCCCGGCACCGGCTGCCGACAGCGCAGGCGGCGCCGCGGCAGCGCCTGCGACCGCTCCGGCGCCTGCCGGTGCGGCGGCGCCCGCGCCGGCCGCTGCTCCCGCTTCCTCCGCCGCGGCCCCGGCCGCTCCTTCGTCCAAGAGCTGAACGCCGTTCGATGTCCGCTTTGCGCAAATGGCTGTTCACGGGTCTGCTGGTGATCGTGCCCGGCGTGATCACCGCCTGGGTCCTGCACTGGATCATCAGCACGCTCGATCAGACCCTGCAGATCCTCCCGGAGAACTGGCAGCCCGACCGGCTGCTGGGCTTCCACATCCCCGGTTTCGGCGTGCTGCTCACGTTCGCCATCCTGCTCACCGTGGGTGCGCTGGCGAGCAATTTCGCCGGCCGCAAGCTGGTGGAATGGGGCGACCGGCTCGTGAGCCGCATCCCCGTGGTGCGCTCGATCTATTCGAGCGTGAAGCAGGTGTCGGACACGCTGTTCTCCGAGAGCGGCAATGCCTTCCGCACCGCCGTGCTGGTGCAGTGGCCGCGCGAAGGCGTCTGGACCGTGGCCTTCATCACCGGAACGCCCAGCGGTGAAGTCGCCGCCTACCTGCGGGACGGTTACGTCAGCGTCTACGTGCCGACCACGCCCAACCCGACCGGCGGCTATTTCGTGATCCTGCGCAAGAGCGACTGCATCGAACTCGACATGACCGTCGATGCCGCGCTCAAGTACATCGTGTCGATGGGCGTGGTGGCTCCTCCGGACCCCGTGCTCAACGATCCCAAGTAGAAAACCCTCCCACCGCGCCGCGCCCCGGCTCCGGCGCGTGGAACCCGTCCCCCAGTCGCGCCCCTTGCGGCGCAGGAAGAATCTCCGATGGCCATGCGTTCCCACTATTGCGGTCTCGTCACCGAAGCCCTGATGGGCCAAACCGTCACCCTCGCGGGCTGGGTGAACCGCCGCCGCGACCATGGCGGCGTGATCTTCATCGATCTGCGCGACCGCGAAGGCAACGTGCAGGTGGTGTGCGACCCCGACCGTGCGGAGATGTTCAAGACGGCCGAGGACGTGCGCAACGAGTTCTGCGTGCAGATCAAGGGCCTGGTGCGTGCGCGCCCCGAAGGCACCACCAACGACAGCCTCAAGAGCGGCAAGATCGAAGTGCTGTGCCATGAGCTGAACGTGCTCAACCCCTCGGTCACGCCGCCGTTCCAGATCGACGACGAGAACCTCTCGGAAACCACGCGCCTCACGCACCGCGTGCTGGACCTGCGCCGTCCGTACATGCAGCGCAACCTGATGCTGCGCTACAAGACGGCGATCCAGGTGCGCAACTTCCTCGACAAGGAAGGTTTCATCGACATCGAGACCCCCATGCTCGGCAAGAGCACGCCCGAAGGCGCGCGCGATTACCTCGTGCCCAGCCGCGTGCACGACGGCCAGTTCTTCGCGCTGCCGCAGTCGCCCCAGCTCTACAAGCAGATGCTGATGGTGGCAGGCTACGATCGCTACTACCAGATCACCAAGTGCTTCCGTGACGAAGACCTGCGCGCCGACCGCCAGCCCGAGTTCACGCAGATCGACTGCGAGACCTCGTTCCTGGGTGAGGAAGAGATCCGCGCGATCTTCCAGCGCATGGTCACCGAGGTGTTCAAGACGCAGCTGGACGTGGACCTGGGCGAATTCCCGATCATGACCTACCAGGATGCCGCCTACCGCTTCGGCTCCGACAAGCCCGACCTGCGCGTGAAGCTGGAGTTCACCGAACTCACCGAGGTCATGAAGGATGTGGACTTCAAGGTCTTCTCCGGTGCCGCCAACATGCAGGGCGGCCGCGTGGTGGCGCTGCGCGTGCCCGGCGGCGCGCGCGAAACCGGCGGCCTCTCGCGCGGCGAGATCGATGCCTACACCGAGTTCGTGAAGATCTACGGCGCCAAGGGCCTGGCCTACATCAAGGTCAACGAGCTGGCCAAGGGCCGCGACGGCTTGCAGTCGCCCATCGTGAAGAACATCCACGATGCCGCCATCGCCGAGATCCTGAAGCGCACCGGCGCGCAGGACGGCGACCTGCTGTTCTTCGGCGCCGACAAGATCAAGGTCGTCAACGACGCCATCGGTGCTCTGCGCCTGAAGATCGGCCACAGCGAGTTCGGCAAGAAGAACGGCCTGTTCGAGAACGTCTGGGCCCCCCTCTGGGTGGTGGACTTCCCGATGTTCGAATACGACGAGGACGATGCGCGCTGGGTCGCGGTGCACCACCCCTTCACCAGCCCCAAGGACGGCCATGAAGACCTCATGGACACCGACCCGGGCCGCTGCCTCGCCAAGGCCTACGACATGGTGCTGAACGGCTGGGAGCTGGGCGGCGGCTCGGTGCGGATCCACCGTGCCGACGTGCAGAGCAAGGTCTTCACCGCCCTCAAGCTCACGCCCGAGGACGCCCGCGCCAAGTTCGGTTACCTGCTGGATGCGCTCCAGTACGGCGCGCCACCGCATGGCGGCCTGGCCTTCGGCCTCGACCGCCTCATCACGCTGATGACGGGCGCCGAGTCGATCCGCGACGTGATCGCCTTCCCGAAGACGCAGCGTGCGCAGGACCTGCTCACGCAGGCGCCCAGCCCCGTGGACGAAAAGCAGTTGCGCGAGCTGCACATCCGCCTGCGCAACCTGGACGCCGCCAAGACCGCCTGATCGCGGCGACGGCAACACGGCAACCCGCCGATGGAGTTTTCATGGCAGAGGCCTTCCCGGGCTTCTGCCATTTTTCATGGAAGGGGCCTTTCCCATGCGGATGGACCGGAAGGTGATGGTGGTCGGGATCGCAGCGCTGGCTCTGGCCGCCTGCGGTGAGAAGAAAACCGAACTGGGGCAGGGGGGCTCGGTGGTCAGTGGCTCGGCCGGGCCGCAGGGCGCGCAGAACGCCGCGCGCGAGCTGGTGCGCTGCGATGCCCCGGTCGCCACGCTGGCATTGGCCGAGAACCCGAACGGCTATGTCATGGGTTCGGGCTACCAGCTTCCGGCCTCGCCCGTGCCCCTCGTCAAGCTGCTCGCCCAGCAAAGCGGCTGTTTCCGCGTCGTGGACCGGGCCGCCGGCCTGCGCGGCACGGTGCAGGAGCAGGATCTGCGCGACGCAGGTGTCTTGCGCAAGGACACCACGGTCCACAAGGGCCGCGGCTACGAGGCACAGTACACGCTCACGCCGAGCCTCACTTTCAGCGAGCAGAACGCAGGGCGGGGCATCGGCGGCATCCTCGCGATGATCCCGGTGCTGCGCGACATGGCCGGCCTCATCGGGCTCGCGGAGCAGGTGAAGCTCAAGGAGGCCCAGACCGCGCTGCTGCTCTCCGACAACGAAACCACGGAGCAGGTGGCGGCCGCCACCGGGTCCGCGCGCACCACCGACCTGGGCGTCGGCGGCCTGGTGATCGGCCGGCTGGGGGGCGGCGCGGGCGCGGGCTGGAGCAACACCAACGAGGGCAAGGTGATCGCCGCGGCGTTCCTCGATGCGCACAACCAGCTCGTGACCCAGGTGCGTGCCCTGCAGGCCAAGGACATGCCGCCGCCCGTGGCGGTCCGCAAGCCGCCGGCCGGCTGATGCCCCGCGCGATCGATCCGATGGAAAACCGATAATTTCGGCTCGACAGCAGGCGCAAGATTTGCTTACATTTTTGCGGCTTTTGCCGATTGTCGTCGGCAGGCCTGCTTGATGGGAGCCTCGCACCGTGTCTTCATCCTTGACCCTGTCCCCGGAGGATTGGCTGCGCTACATGCCCACCGCGCAGCAGCAGCGGCAGGAACTGCGGCTTGTCGAAGGCGCCTGGGACCACCTGGCGCTGCTGTCGTCGCTGTCGCTGCTGTCCTCCAAGGCATCGTCGGGCAGCGACCTGGCGCGGGCCCGCAAGGATTTCGCCGCGCTGTCGCAGGAGTTGATGCACGGGCTGGCGGGCGAAGCGCTCCGCAACCGCCTGGATGACCTCACCACCCGGGCACAGATCTGCATCGACGTGCTGGTGCGCAACCTTTTCGAGCGCACGGCCGACATCGGCTTCTTCGCGACCGACAGCGCATTGACGCACTACCTTGCCGAAGGACGCGCCGACGCTGACGCCGGCGCCGAAGCCCGCCGGCAGATCGAAGCGCGGCTGCGCTCCTACGCCGACAAATACACCGTCTATGGCGGCATTTTCCTTTTCGATGCGCACGGTGTGCTGCGCGCGAGCCTGCGGCCCGCCGGCAGCGACGGCGCCCTGGAGGATGCGGCGCAGGAAGGGGCCCCCGCGCGCGACATGGCCTTTCTGCGCGGCGTGATCGGCAGCGACGCCGCCTATGTGGAGCACTACGGCCGCCACGGCTTCAGCGCGCAGGATGCGCAGACGCTCGTCTATGCCCGCCGCGTGGTGCACCAGGGCCAGGCCGTGGGCGTGCTGTGCCTGGAATTCCGGCTGGCCGATGAGATGCCCGCCATCTTCGCCTCGCTCCAGGGCGCGACGGAAGGCGGAGGAGGGCACGCCGTCGACGCGGTGCTGGCGCTGGCCGACGCACAGGGGATGATCCTCGCGTCGAGCGACCTGCTGCAGCTGCCCGTGGGGTGGCGCGTGCCCGAGGCCGCCGACGGCGCGCCGGCCGGTGGCCAGGTGGTGCGGCACATGGGGCGCCGCTACCTGCTCGTGGCGCGCCCCACGCAGGGGTTCCAGGGGTACGGCGGGCCCGGCTGGCGAGGGGTGGCCCTGTTGCCGCTGGATGGTGCCTTCGACGACGCCATGGAGCTGTCCGGGGAGCGGGCCGGAGCGGCGGGGCAGGCCGAACTCCTGTCCGAGGGCCTGCGCGGCATTCCCGTGCGGTCCGCCGCGATCCAGTCGGCCCTGGAGCGCTCGGTCTGGAATGGCCTGCTGGACCTGGAGCAGATCGGAGGCTCGGAGGCCACATCGCGCGAGCGGGGCTTCGCGCGCGCCCTGCTGTCGGAAATCGGGGCGACGGCGCGCCGGACCGCCCGCGTGTTCTCGGCCGCGCTCGAGGGCCTGTACGGCGTGGCGACGCGCTCGCTGCTGAGCGATGCGCAAAGCCGCGGCCTGCTGGCGATGCAGATCCTCGACCGCAACCTGTACGAACGCGCGAACGATTGCCGCTGGTGGGCCCTGGCCCCGCAGTTCGCCGACACGCTGGCCGCGGGAACCGCCGATGGCGACGCCTCGGCCGCCGTGCTGCGGGAGATCAACGCGCTCTACACCGTCTACAGCGGATTGGTGCTGTTCGACCGCGGGGGCCGGGTGGTCGCGGTCTCCCAGCCGGCGCATGCGCACCATGTGGGAACGGTGCTGGACGAGCCCTGGGTGGCGCGGTGCCTGCAACTGCCGTCCGAGCAGAGCTACACGGTGAGCGACTACGCCGCAAGCCGCTTCCATGCGGACGGCCCGACCTTCGTCTATGCGGCGGCGGTGCGTGCCCCCCGGCAGGCCGGCGAGCACGGGCGCGGCGGCGAAATCCTCGGGGGGGTGGGCGTGGTCTGGGATGCGGGGCGGCAGCTCGACTCGATCCTGGCCGATTGCGCCGTCGGCCTGGGCGGTCGCGACGCGCTGGCGTTCGTGAATGCCGCGGGAGCGGTGGTGCGGTCGGCGGGGCCCGCCGGTGCGGGCGCGGACGCCGGAGTTTTGCAGGCGGCCCTGGCGGCGCTGCACACTGCACCGGCCGAACGCATGGCGGACGTGCAGGGGCACTGGTTCGGCATGGGCGTCGCGCTCGGGCAGGGCTATCGGGAGTTCCGCACGGAGGATGGCTACGAACATGGCCTGCGCTGCGTGGTCCTGAGGCACCTGTGCTCCAGCGCCCGGCACGCGGAAGCCGTGGGTGCGGTGCCCGCGCCGCTGGCTGCCGCTGCGCATGCCGATCCGGGCTTCGCGCTGCAGGTGGCCACGTTCATGGCGGCAGGGCACTGGTTCGGCATCGATGCGGCCCAGGTCGTGGCCGCCGCACCGGACGCGGCGGTGCTGCACGCCGGCGGTGCGCGCCCGCCGTTCCTCGGGCTGGCACAGATCGGAGAACATGTCTGCCCCGTGGTGGACATGCACACGTTGGTGGCCACCACGCGGGCTGCCGCGCCGGTGTCCCGGCAGGCCGATGCCAATCGCCAGCTCATCGTGCTGCGCGTGCCGCTGGAGGGCGCACGCCAGGCCGAATTCGCGCTCCGCGTGGATGCGCTCGGGCCGATGCTCGACGTGGACCGGCGGCAACTGCAGCCCGTGCCGTGGAGCGCGGCGGCCGGCGCGCTGGAAGGCCCGTCGCTCGTCGATACGGTGCTGGCGGTGCCGGTCGAGGGCGACCGGCCCGCCAAGCGCATGCTGTGCCGCATCGGCACGCCGTGGCTGCAGCAGTGCGCTGCGGGCGCGGCCGGTGCCGCGCAGCCGCTGGACGTGGCGGCGCTGCTGGCCGCCGGATGACGCGGACCGGCATGGCGGCGGGTCCTGCGCCTGGCTTCAAGCTCCCCGAGTCGGTGCTCGTGGTGATCCACACGCCCGCGCTGGACGTGCTGCTCATCCGCCGCGCGGGCGGCGGTCCCGCGCATTGGCAATCGGTCACGGGCAGCAAGGATTTCCCCGAGGAGCCGTTCGAGGCCACGGCCATCCGCGAAGTCCGGGAAGAAACCGGTATCGATGCATGCGCGCCAGGGCACGTGCTCACCGACTGGTTCCTGGAGAACGAATACGACATCTGGCCACAGTGGCTGCACCGCTACGCGCCGGGCGTGGTGCGCAACCGGGAGCGCCTGTTCGGTCTGTGCGTGCCCGCAGGCACGGCGGTGGTGCTCAGCCCGCGCGAGCACGACGCGTGGCGCTGGCTGCCGTGGCGCGATGCGGCGCAGGCCTGCTTTTCTCCGTCGAATGCGGAAGCGTGCCTGATGCTGCCGCGCCATGCGCATGCGGTGCGCCGGCCGCCCGCCGCAGGGCCCGCGCCGCGCGGCTGAGATCAGACCGGCCGCAGCTGCAGCATGCTGGCGGGGTCGGCATCGCCGGGGCCCGTGCCGCCGCCGTCAGTGTTCGCCACCGGCGCGGCCCGGCCGGCTCCGTCCGCGGCACCGCCGGGGCGGCCGGCGCGCAGCACCAGTTCGCCGGGTTTGCGTTCGCTGCCCTGGCCCAGCACGGCGCGCGCCGGGGCGCTGCCGCAGCGCAGGCGCAGGGCATCGATGGTGTCCTGGTGGCTGGCGAGCGCATCGGGTTCCAGCTTGGCCGCGTGGCGCGTCAGTACCTGCTGCGCGAGGTCCAGCAGCTTGGTGTTCAGGGTGGTGCCGGCATGTTCGAGCAATTGGCGCACGGCGCCGGCAGGGTCGCCGCCCAGGCTGTGGGCGATGGCTTCCTCCGCCATGCGGTTGACACGCGGAAGGCACGCGCGCACGGCTTCCGCATAGGCGGCGCAGGCGCTGCCGGCATTGGCCATCAGCTCGCACAGGCCGCGGGTATTGGCGTAGCGCATGCCGACGGTGTCGATCCACCCGGGGGCTTCGGCAAGGTCGATGGAAGTGTTGGTCAGCACGGCCAGCAGGCCCACGAGGTTGCAGGCGGCCTCGAAATCGAAATCGGGGGACTGGACCTGGGCCGCCATCGCGCGCACTTCCGCCACGGCCTGGGCGAACTGCCGCTGCAGGATGAGTTGCAGCGTGCGCACCACGTTCTCGAAGCGCAGCAGGCGCTCGCTGGACGGGTGGCGCTCTCGGATGCGGCCGAAATCCGCCATGCAGCGTTCGAGCCCCTTGCGGTCGCGCGCGTCGAACTGGCTGAAGGCGAGCAGCACCAGCGACTGGTAGTCGAACAGCTTGGAATCGATGCCCAGCACGGCCGCGCGCGCGAGCATCTTGGCGGAGGTTTCGCGGTCGCCCTGGTAGTGGGCCATCATGCCGAGCTTCTGCAGCCGCACGACGGAGTCGGGCGTGAGTTGGGCGGCGGTGCGGTAGGTGGCGAGCGCTTCCTCGAACTGGCCCATCTCCACCTGCGCGCGGCCCAGCACGTCGTAGGCGTCGGCGAACGATGCGTCCTCGCCGATGAGTCCCTGCAGCGTGGTCACGGCGCGCGGCGCCTGGCCGGCCTCGATCTGCGCGCGGGCCACGCCGAGCTTGGCCCAGGGCAGCGCGCGCGCCTCGATCACGGCTTCGAACAGCGTGCGGGCCTCGTCGTGGCGGCCCAGGCGCAGCAGCAGTTCGCTGCCGATGCGCGCCGCATAGAGCCAATACGGGCGCCGGGTCTCGAAGCGCTCCACGCAGAGCCGGGCGGCGCCCTCGAAGTCCTCCTCGCCGATCGCGTCGAAGATGGGCCGCAGGTGGGTCTTGCGCAGCCGCGCGAGCGAGAGCCGCTCGAACAGCGCGCTGGGCGTGAACGGCTTGAGCAGGTAGCCGTCGAGCGCCGATTCCGCGGCCTCGGCGACCGCGGCATACGAGGCCTCGGCGGTCACCATGAAGAACACGGTCGAGAAGGGGAGCATCTGCGCGCGGCGCAGGTCGTCCAGCAGCGTCTGGCCCGACTGCCCGGATTCGGGGAAGTACTGCTCGCAGAGCACGTAGTCGTACACGGTGTGCTCGAGCCGCGCGCGGGCGTCCTGCACCCGGCTGCACTGCACCACGCGCGAGATGCCGTATTCGCGCAACTGCGCCACGAGGATGCTGCGCGAGGTGGCGTTGCCGTCGATGACCAGGGCCTGCGATTCGGCGGGAGCGGCTGCGGCTTTGGCGCTGGGCATGGCGGGGCCGCGGTGCGGCCTGGGAGGTGGGAGGGCCAGTGTAGGGCTTTCGCCCGGCGCGGCGGGCGGTGAAAGCCCGGGGTACCGGTGCGCCTGCGCCACAATCGCGCCATGGAACCATCGGACGGCTCGGGCGACGGCGGCATTCTGCGGGTCGCCACGTACAACATCCACAAGGGCGTGCAGGGCCTGGGGCCGGCGCGCCGGCTGGAGATCCACAACCTCGGCCATGCGGTCGAGCAGCTCGATGCCGACATCGTCTGCCTGCAGGAAGTGCGCAAGCTGCACCACCGCGGTGCGCAGCACTTCGCGCGCTGGCCCGAGATGCCGCAGGCGGATTTCCTCGCGCCCGAGGGCTATGCGGCGGTCTACCGCACCAACGCCGTCACGCGCCAGGGCGAGCACGGCAACGCGCTGCTGACGCGCTGGCCCGTGATCGGCCACCAGCACGAGGACATCTCCGACCACCGGTTCGAGCAGCGCGGCCTGCTGCACGTCGAGATCGACGTGCAGGACCGGCGCGTGCATGCCATCGTGGTGCACCTGGGGCTGATCGCCGGCAGCCGCGTGCGGCAGGTGGCGCAACTGCAGCGCTTCATCGCGCGCGAGGTGCCGCCCGGCGCCCCGCTCGTGGTGGCGGGCGATTTCAACGACTGGGGCCAGCAGATCAAGCGCGCGCTGGCGGCGTTCGGCCTGCGCGAATACGACGAGGCGCCGCGCGCCTTCACCTACCCGGCCCGGCTGCCCATGGTCCAGCTCGACCACGTGTACGTGCGCGGCATGGAGCCGGTGGGGCTGCACGTGCCGCGCGGGCGCATCTGGTGGCGCATGTCCGACCACCTGCCGCTGATCGCCGAGTTCCGGCTGTGAACCGGCCGGCCGCCCGATCCGAAGCCGCGCCCCCGGGCCGGCCGCCCCGGCGGTTCGCGCTGCCCGGGCGTCGCGCTGTGGCGCCCCCGCCGCTGGCCGGCGGGCACCGCCTGGCGCTGCTGCAGGGCTCGGCCGAACTGTTCGCCGCCCTGATCGCGGACATGGATGCGGCCCTGTCGGACATCCAGTTCGAGACCTACATCTTCGACTGCACCGGCTCCGGCGCCGACATCGCCGAGGCGCTGATCCGCGCGGCCCGGCGCGGCGTGCGCGTGCACCTCGTCGTGGACGGCGTGGGCACCGGCCGCCTGTGCCCGCCCTGGCCCGAACGGTTCGAGGAAGCCGGCGTGCGCATGCAGGTGTATTCGCCGCTGGGGCCGCTCGGCCTGCTGTTCCCGAAGCGCTGGCGGCGGCTGCACCGCAAGCTCTGCGTGGTGGACGGCTGCGTGCTCTATTGCGGCGGCATCAACGTGCTGGACGACCTGCACGACCCCAACCACGGCGTGCTGGAGGCGCCGCGCTTCGACTTCGCCGTGCGGGCCGAGGGCCGCCTCGTGGAGGAGGCCGGCGAGGCCATGGAGCAGATCTGGTGGCGCCTGCAGGCCGCGCGCGATGCGCGCCGCCACCGCCTCGCCGACCTGCTGCGCGATCTGCGCGCCGCGGCCCAGGCCCGGCAGGCCGAGCGCTTGGCGCGCGGCGCGGGCGATGCGGCCGGCAGCAGCCATACGGTGCCCGGCACGCGCGCGGGGCTGCTGCTGCGCGACAACCTGCGCAACCGCAGCCGCATCGAGCGCGCCTACCGCCGCGCCATCGGCAACGCGCGCCACGAGATCATCATCGCCAACGCGTATTTCCTGCCCGGCGGCAAGCTGCGGCGAGCGCTGGTCATGGCCGCGCGGCGCGGCGTGCGCGTGCGGCTGCTGCTGCAGGGGCGCTACGAATACTTCATGCAGTACCACGCGGCGCGTCCCGTCTATGGCGCGCTGCTGGCCGCGGGGGTGGAGATCCACGAATACGCGCCCAGCTTCCTGCATGCCAAGGTGGCGGTGATCGATGCGCACGGCGAGCACCCGTGGGCCACGGTGGGCTCGTCCAACCTCGATCCGCTGTCGATGCTGCTGGCGCGCGAGGCCAATGTGGTGGTGGAGGATGCCGCCTTCGCCGCCGACCTGCGGGCGCGGCTGGTCGATGCGATGGAGCACGCCGGCCGCGTGCTGGACCCCCGGGCCTACGGTGCGCGCCCCTGGGGCCAGCGGCTGCGCGACCGCGTCGCCTTCGCCCTCATGCGCATGGCGCTCTGGGTCACCGGCAACCGCTACTGATGCCGGTTTGGCTGCACTTCCGCAGGTTTGCTATTGATTTAATAGCAAACTATTCAATGGATACGGCGGCATGAATGCGAAAACCCTTGTAGAGCCGGAACCGGGCTTCGCTGGTACCATCGCGCGCATGTTCACACACCTCGCCGACGATCCGAACAGCCCCCCGCCCCCCGAAGGCGGCGCGCCCGTCTCGGTCAAGATCCGTGAGCGCCTGCTCGCGTCCCGCAAGCGGTTCCACGCCAACGACAACATCTCCGAATTCATCGAGCCCGGCGAGCTGGAGCGGCTGCTCGACGAGGTCGAGGGCAAGATGCAAGGCGTGCTCGACAGCCTCATCATCGACACGCAGGGCGACCACAACACGCAGGACACCGCCCGCCGCGTGGCCAAGATGTACATCAACGAGGTGTTCAAGGGCCGCTACGCCAGGCAGCCCGCCATCACCGAATTCCCCAACGCCGAGCACCTGAACGAGCTCATGATCGTGGGCCCGATCACCGTGCGCAGCGCCTGCAGCCACCACTTCTGCCCCGTGATCGGCAAGCTCTGGATCGGCGTGCTGCCCAACGAGCACACCAACGTGATCGGCCTCTCGAAATACGCGCGCCTGGTCGACTGGGTGATGGGCCGCCCGCAGATCCAGGAAGAGGCCGTGGTGCAGCTGGCCGACCTCATCATGGAGAAGACCCAGCCCGACGGCCTGGCCATCGTGATGGAGGCCAGCCACTTCTGCATGTCCTGGCGTGGCGTGCGCGAGATGGACAGCAAAATGCTGAACTCGGTGATGCGCGGCGTCTTCCTGAAGGACGCGGCGCTGCGCCGGGAATTCCTCTCGCTCATTCCCGGAAGGAACTGACATGCTCGTACGCCTGCTCTACGCCAGCCGCGCGGTGGACACCTCCAACGCGGCCATCGAAGCCATCCTGGCCCAGTCGCGCCAGCACAACTCCGCCTGCGGCATCACCGGCGTGCTCTGCTACGGCGGCGGCGTGTTCCTGCAGGCCATCGAGGGCGGACGCTCGGCCGTGAGCGCGCTCTACGGCCACATCCAGCGCGACCCGCGCCACAAGGATGTCGAGCTGCTGCACTTCGAGGAGATCGACGAGCGGCGCTTCAGCGGCTGGACCATGGGGCAGGTGAATCTCGGCAAGATCAACCACTCGATCCTGCTGCGCTATTCCGAGAAGCCCGAGCTGGACCCGTATTCGGTGTCGGGCCGGGTGTCGTTCGCGCTGCTCGAAGAGCTGATGGCCACGGCCTCGATCATCGGCCGGGCATAGCACGCATCCCGCTGGGCGGCCGCGCCGCTTCCCCCTTTCGCTCTTCTCCCCGCGCTCGCGCGCGGCAAGGGGGCCGGCGCCGGCGGCCGGGCAGGGCCTTCGCCGCGGCGTCTGCCGGCATGGCCCGCTCCGCGGCCTTCCGGCGGATGCGGCCCCGCCCGTTCCGTCCATCGCACGGCCCTGCGCGCCGAACCCCTCCTGACCCGTGTCCCTCAACGCCTTCGCCCTCATCATCCTCGCCGGCCTGATCCACGCGGGCTGGAACATCGTGGCCAAGAAGGCCGGGGGCGACGCACGCTTCGCCTTCTTCACCGCCGCGGTGATGATGGTCCTCTGGGCCCCGCTCGGCGCCTGGCTGGGCTGGGACGTGGTGCCGCAATGGGGCCTGCGCGAATGGGCCTTCGTGGCGGCGAGCGGCGTGCTGCACGTGGCGTACTACGTGATCCTGCTGCGCGGCTACCGCAAGGCCGACCTGACCGTGGTCTACCCGATCGCGCGCGGCTCGGGGCCGCTGCTGTCGTCCTTCGTGGCCATCGCCTTCCTGGGCGAACACATCAGCGCGCTGGGGCTGGCGGGCATCGCGGGCGTGGTGGGCGGGGTGTTCCTCATCGCGGGCGGGCCGGCGCTGCTGCGCGCCTCGCACGATCAGGTCGCGCGGGCGCGGGTGCACAAGGGCATCCTCTACGGGCTGCTCACGGGGGCGTTCATCGCCAGCTACACGGTCGTGGACGGCTATGCCGTCAAGGCGCTGCTCATGTCGCCCATCCTCATCGACTACATGGGCAACTTCGTGCGCGTGGCGCTGCTCGCGCCGGTCGTGCTGCGCGACGTGCCCACGGCGCGGCAGCTCTGGCGCGCGCAGTGGCGCTTCGCCGTGGCCGTGGCGGCGGTGAGCCCGGTGGCCTACGTGCTGGTGCTCTACGCGATGCAGCAGGCGCCGATGTCGCACGTGGCGCCCGCGCGCGAGGTGTCGATGCTGTTCGCGGCCCTCATCGGCGGGCACCTGCTCGGCGAAGGCGACCGCGCGGCCCGCGTGGCCGGGGCGGTGCTCATCGCGGCCGGCGTGGCCGCGCTGGCGCTGGGCTAGGAGCGGCGCGCATGGCCGCCGCCCCACCACCACCGACTGGCCCGCAGCTCGTCGGCTGCGATTTCTCCAGCAGCCCCAGCCGGCGCAAGCCCATCGTGCTCGCGCGCGGCCACGAACGTGGGGGCCGCGTGTCGCTGGCGGGTCTGGAGCGTTTCGAGACGCTGGATTCCTTCGGCCGCTGGCTGGCCGCGCCCGGCGCCTGGGTCGGCGGCTTCGACCTGCCGTTCGGGCTGCCGCGCGGCCTGCTGGCGGCGCTCGGCTGGCCGATGGAATGGTCGGCCAGCATGGCGCACTACCGCGGCTTGGCCCGCCCGCAGATCCGCGATGCGTTCGCCGCGTTCTGCGCGGCACGCCCCGTGGGGGCCAAGTTCGCGCACCGCGCCACCGACGGGCCGGCCGGGTCGAGCCCGTCGATGAAATGGGTGAACCCGCCGGTCGCCTACATGCTGCACGCGGGGGTTCCGCTGCTGATCGATGCCGGCGTGCACCTGCCGGGCCTGCGGGCGGGCGATCCGGCGCGCGTGGCGCTGGAGGCGTACCCCGGCCTGCTGGCGCGCGAGATCCTGGGCCGCCGCAGCTATAAGAGCGACGACGCTGCCAGGCAGACCGCCGAACGCTTCATCGCGCGCAAGGACCTCATCGCGGGCCTGGAAGCCGGCGCCACGCGCCTGGGCCTGCGGCTGGCGCTCACCCATGCCCAGCGCGATGCGCTGGCCGGCGATGCGAGCGGCGACAGCCTCGATGCCGTGCTGTGCCTCGTGCAGGCGGCCTGGGCCGCGCGCTGCCATGCGCAGGGCGACCCGCTCTACGGCCTGCCCGCCGGCCTGGATCCGCTCGAAGGCTGGATCGTCACCGCGCCCTTTCCCGCGGCCTGAGCATCCCCGCCCGGCCCGTGTGCTTCGCCGCCCGGATACCCGCGCTTTGCACCGGCTTCATAGGCGGATCGCACAATGCCCACCGAACATGCCCATGCCGCCATGGCGAAAGGAGCCTCCATGCCCATCGAAGCGATCGTCGGAGCGAAGAGGGCGCTGCGCGCCGGTGCGGTGCTGGCAGCGCTGTGCGCAGCGGTGGCCGCGAACGCGGCCGGCGGTGCGGCAGCCGACCGGGCGGAGCGGGCCGCCGAACGCGCGGACGGCTTCGGCCCTTCCGGTGCGCCCTGGACGCCGCCCGCGGGCATGCGCTTCCTGCACGACGTGCCCTATGGCGCCGATGCGCGCCAGCGCATGGACGTGTACCTGCCGCCGCATCCGCGCGGGGCGCCGGTGGTCTTCATGGTGCACGGCGGCGCCTGGCGCTATGGCGACAAGTCCGGCGCCACGGTGGTGCGCAACAAGGTGGAGCACTGGGTGCCGCGCGGCGCGGTGCTGGTGTCCATCAACTACCGCATGCTGCCGGACGCCGGGCCGCTGGCCCAGGTGCAGGACGTGGCCCGGGCGCTGGCCGAAGCGCAGCGCCTCGCGCCGCGCTGGGGTGCGGACCCGGGCCGCTTCGTCACCATGGGCCACTCGGCCGGTGCGCACCTGGTCGCGCTGCTGGCCGCCTCGCCCGCGCTGCAGCACGCAGCGGGCGCGCAGCCCGTGCGGGCCACGGTGGCGCTCGACAGCGCCGCCATGGACGTGCCGCGCCTCATGCAGGCGCGCCATCCGCCGCTCTACGACCGCGCGTTCGGCCGGGACCCCGCGCACTGGGCCGATGCCTCGCCCGCCCAGCGCCTGCAGCAGGCGGCGCCGCCGCTGCTGGCGGTGTGCTCCAGCCGCCGGGCCATCGCCTGCGACCAGGCCTACCGGCTCGCGGCCCAGGCCCAGTCGCTGGGCATGCGCGCCGAGGTGCTGCCGCAGGACCTGGACCACCGCGGCACGAACGAACAGCTCGGCCTGCCGGGTGGCTACACCGCCGCGGTGGATGCCTTCCTGCAGTCGGTGGGGGCCGCGCCATGACGCGCGCGGCTGCCCGTGGCCGCCTGCGCGCCGTTCTGCTGGCCGGCGTGGCCGCCCTGCTGGCCCTGGAAACCTGGGCCGCGCCGGCGCCCTGGTACTACTGGCGCAGCAAGGTGGATGGGCGCCGCGTGTGCGCCCAGGCTTCGCCGGGAGAGGGCTGGGAGCGCGACGGCCCGCCCTACGAGGGCGCCGGCTGCACCGCGCCGCGCAAGGTGTTCGTGATCCCGATGCGCTGAAGCGCCTCCCGTTCAGGCGCTCTCGCGCTCCACGATCGAGAAGCCGATGTCCACGCTCGGCTCGGCCACCGCACGGCCTTCGGCGCGGTCGGCGATGAAGCGCGCGGCGGTCTCGCCGATGCGCGTGCCGTCGATGCGCACCGTGGTCAGGCTGGGCGACTGGGTGGCCGCGAATTCGATGTCGCCGAAGCCCACCACGGCCAGGTCGCCCGGCACGGAGATGCCGCGTGCGCGGGCTTCCGTGAGCACGCCCAGGGCCAGCATGTCCGAGCTGCAGAACACCGCGTCGATGCGCGGCGTGCGCTCCAGCAGCGCGGCCAGGCCGGTACGCCCTTCGGCATGCGAGGTGGGGGCCGGGCCCCAGTGCACCGCGGGGGGCGGCAGGCCGCGCTGTCGGGCCGCTTCGGAGAACCCCTGCTGGCGGCGCATGGCGCGGTTGTCGTCACCGCTCAGCACGGCGAGCTGCCGGTGCCCGCGACCGTGCAGGTAGGCGCACACCGCCTCGCCCAGGCGCTCGTGCGACAGCCCCACCAGCATGTCGATGGGGGTGGGCGTGGTGTCCCAGGTCTCCACCACGGGAATGCCCGAGGCCAGCAGCAGGCGGCGCCCTTCGGGCGAGTGCATGACGCCCGTGAGCACGATGCCGTCGGGCCGCCGGCCCACGATGGCGCGCAGCAGCTCGTCTTCGCGCGAGGCCGCGTAGCCGACCTCGCCGAACATCACCTGGAAGCCGCGCGCGTGCAGCGCGTCGGTGAGCGACTGGATCATTTCCCCGAACAGTTGGCCGCGCGTGGTGGGCACCAGCGCCATCACGAGGTGGCTGCGCGACGAGCGCAAGCCGCCGGCCATGAGGTTGGGCACGTAGCCCAGCGTGGCCACGGCCTCCTGCACGCGTTCGCGCGTGGCTTCGCTCACCTGCGCGGGCGTCTTCAGCACGCGCGACACCGTAATCATCGAGACCCCGGCCCGCTCGGCCACCTCCCGCAGGGTGACGGCTCCGCGGGCGCTGGAGGATGGAACGGGGGCGGGGGGCGTCGGGGGACGCGGGGAAGCGCTGGCGCGGGAGGGCATGGGGCCCGAGTCTAGGCGAAGCGCCCCCGGCTCTTCTTTGGATCCCGCATTCAAGGGTTTACCCTCTATTCCATGGCGATGTTAACGTTAACATTCGCCCCATTCCTGGAAATTGGAGTGCTAAAGCCGCGCGGTCCCCGAAGACCTGCGGCGGCGGATCGGCCGGTTTCCTCCCCCGTTCGTCCTTTCCTTTGCCGGCTTCGTGCCCTCTGCCATGCAACCTCAAGAACTCAAGACCATCATGGGCTCCGGCCTGCTGTCGTTCCCGCTGACCGACTTCGACAGCGAAGGCAACTTCAACGCCCGCGGCTACGCCGAGCGCCTGGAATGGCTCGCGCCCTATGGCGCCAGCGCCCTCTTCGCGGCCGGCGGCACGGGCGAGTTCTTCTCGCTCACGGCCGAGGAATACCCCGCCATCATCGAAACCGCCGTGCAGACCTGCCGCGGCAAGGTGCCGATCATCGCCGGCGCGGGCGGCCCGACCCGCTTCGCCATCCAGTGCGCCCAGGCGGCCGAGAAGGCCGGCGCCCACGGCATCCTGCTGCTGCCGCACTACCTCACCGAAGCGGGCCAGGAAGGCCTGGCCGCCCACGTGGAGGCCGTGTGCAAGAGCGTGAAGTTCGGCGTCATCGTCTACAACCGCGGCCAGAGCCGCTTCGCGCCCGAGACGCTCGCGCGCCTGGCCGAGCGCAATGCCAACCT
>NZ_FOMQ01000009.1 GCF_900112675.1 Paracidovorax konjaci
GCGTTCGGCGAGACGGCGTTCATCTGGGAGGGCATGCGGCTCATCGAGGAGCGGCGCGGCGCGCAGGTGGCGAGCTATGTGTACGAGCCGGGCAGCTACGTGCCGCTCGCGCGCATCGATGCCGATGGGAACCGGCTTGCGGAGCCGGGGCCGCCGGCCGCGCAGCCAGGCCCCGGCTTGCTGGCCAATCCGCTGGCGGCACCCGGCTCCGCCAGTGCTGAAACCCAGGCTGTCAGCCGTTTGCCGGCCGCCTCCGGCATCAGCTACTTCCACACCGACCCGTCCGGGCTGCCCGAGGAGGTGACCGACGAAGGCGGCCAGGTGCGCTGGCGTGCGAGCTACCGCACCTGGGGCAGTGCCATCGAGGAGCGCTGGGACGCCGTCCGTGCGGACGGCAGTGCCATTCCCGCGGCGCAACAGCGGCATGTCGGCCAGCCGCTGGCGCAGAACCTGCGGCTGCAGGGCCAGTACCTGGACCGTGAGACCGGGCTGCACTACAACACCTTCCGCTACTACGACCCGGACATGGGGCGGTTCATCAGCCCCGACCCCATCGGGCTCGCGGGTGGGCTCAACCTGCAGCAGTACGCCCCCAACCCGACCGGCTGGACCGACCCGTGGGGCTGGGCCGCGGGCCTCTGGGGCGGCGACGGGCAGCCCGCCAGCTTCGGCGACTGGTTCAACCAGGCCACGCCGGAGCAGGTCTCCAGCGCCATGGAGAATCCCACCTCGCAAAAGGCCATCAAGGCCGCCTTGCGCGGGCAGGGCGGGGCGCACGAATGGTTCCCCGTGTCGGAAGCCGCGAAGGCCAAGCAGCTCGGCTTCTCCTACGAGGAGCTGATGCGCATGTCGTCGCCGCGCGACCAGGTGTGGTTCGACAACGTGCCCGACCCGAAAAACCCTGGCGGCGTGCTGTCTGGCCCGCATTCGACCGGGGCCAAGCTGCCGGCCGGGCAATCGGGCCGCGCCAGCTCCGCGGCGCATTCGATACTCAGCGCCGAACTGCGCGCGGCCACGTCCAAGGCGGACGCGATAGCGCGCATCAAGGGCTTCAGCGCCCGCTACGTGCGCGGCGGTGCCGCGATGACCAAAGGTTTCTGTTAGGAGGACCCCTGCCATGCTGAACGACAACACCCCCGGAATCATCTCCGTCTGGATGGGCACCACCCACCAGAGCCTGGAGGAGTTCAACGCTTACCTGGAGGGCCTGGACGAGCACCAGTCCGGCAGCCCCATCCAGGCCGACCTGGGTGCGGACTTCATCGACACCGATTTCTTCGTGGCCTACGGCACCGAAGACAACCGCACCGTGCCGGTGGAAGAACTCGTGAAGGAAGTGGACTGCAGCCTGGACCTGGAGCCGCGCATCGTCAAAGCCTGCTACGCCAAAGGCCTGACCGAAGGCAACTCGCTCTTCTATTACAAGAACGCCACCTTCGAGGAGCCGGAGCCCGGACGACGGTACAACGGCCTGTTGTTCATCGGCAGCTTCGCCGATTGACGGAGGGCGGGCGGCAGGGCGGGCCATGCCGCCGCGGCCGCCGATGGCGCACCTGTTTGCTATTGAAAACATAGCAAACTATTCAATGGAATCGGCGGCATGAAGCATTTTTGATGCCTGACCGGGCGGCGCGGGCCTTGTTGGCATCGCGCAAGCACCGCGGCAGCGGCAGGCCGCAGATCGGAGAAGATCGCTCCTTTGCCCCGTCCATCCTTCCCGGGTGCGGGCCGGGGACCGATCCAGGCCCGGCGCGCTCCCGCTCCCTTTGCGCCGTGTCCCGATGCGCCCCTCGCCCATGCAAGCCCTGTTGTCCGCCATTGCCTCCATGCCCCTGCCCACCGACGCGGTGCGCATCTTCCACGGCCGCGGAGGGCGGTTCCCCGGCTGCGAGCAGTGGGCGCTCGATGCCTACCCGCCCGTTTTCGTGCTCACGAGCTTCGCTCCGGCCGCCGAGGACGAGCTGGCGGCCGTGCAGGCCGCCCTGCAGGCGCGCTGGGCGCAGATCGCCCCGGCCGGCGAGCCGCTGAACTGGGTTTTCCAGCACCGCGGCGAAGCGCTGCGCCTGCAGGGCCGTGCCGACACGCGCCTCATGGACGGCAGCGTGCCCGAAGTGCACACCGTGACCGAAAACGGCGCCCGCTACCGCGTGCACGTGCTCAAGGGCCAGAACCACGGCCTCTTCCTCGACATGGCGGAAGGCCGCCGCTGGGTGCAAGGCCACGTCGCCGCGCTGTGCCGCACGCGCCAGGGCGGGAACGCGGAGCCGGCCGGGCTGGCGGATCCATCGCACGGCGACGCCGCTGCCACCACGGCCACCCCCGCTGCCGCGACGGCCACCGCCGCGCCGCGCAGCCGCCGCGCCCCCAAGGTGCTGAACCTGTTTGCCTACACCTGCGCGTTCTCCGTGGCGGCCCTGCGGGCCGGCGCGTCCCAGGTGGTGAACGTGGACATGGGCCACGGCGCCATCGCCATCGGCCAGCAGAACCACCGGCTGAACGGCATCGACCACGGCGCGAGCTTCCTCGCGCACGACATCTTCAGCAGCTGGGGAAAGATCACCCGCGGAGGCCCCTACGACCTCGTGATCGCCGACCCGCCCAGCTACCAGAAGGGCAGCTTCGTCGCCACCAAGGACTACGCCCGCCTGGTGCGCCGCCTGCCCGACCTGCTGCTGCCCGGCGGCCATGCGCTGCTGTGCCTTAACGCGCCCGAGCTGGACATGGAGTTTTTGCACGCGCTGGTGCGCGAGCACGCGCCGGGGATGCGGTTCGTGGAGCGGGTGGCGAACCCGGCGGTGTTCGCGGATGTGGAGGAGGGGCGGGCGCTGAAAGTGGGGGTGTACGTGTACGACGGGGAGTGAATTCTGCGGCGGCGGGACCGGCAGCGCGCAGCAACGCATCCGTGCGATGCCAGCGTTGCATGCCGACAGGGGCGTACAACCTGCACCGACACGCCTGGCACGCAGCGGGCGGCAGCATGGTGGCTCTTCCGTAGGCGCGAAGCCTGTCCGCTGCGCAGCGCGACTGCCCAGCCCAATCCCCATTCCAGGAGGCCCACCTTGCAACTCAAAACCATCGCGGCTTTTCCACAGCACCCCACCGCCTCGCCCTCGCGGCGTTCCGGCGCCCGCCTCATTCCGGCCGTGGCCTGCGTCGTTGCCGCCTTGACCGCATTCCCCGCCATGGCGCAACCCCAGAACCTCCCGCAGCCCGTTCCCATCGCCACGGGCAACGGCTCCGCCACCCCCGCTTCTGCGCTCCCCGTGACCAAGACCCAGGGCAAGCTGCGCTACACCTGCGGCGGGATCAGCGTGGATGAATCGTCCGCGATGCGCGCGGCGATGAAGGACCACCCGCTGTCGCTGCTGTTCGCCGCGGCCGGGGGCGCCTACCTGGCGGATGTGGAGGTCAAGCTCGTGCCGCAGGGGTGGGGCGATGCCGAGTCGCTGACCTTCACGGCCTCCGGCCCCGTCTGCCTGCTGGACCTGCCCGCAGGCAGCTACGAGATCGAGGTGCGTTCCGGCGACAAGGAGAAGCGCCAGACCGTGATGGTCGGCAAGGACCCGAAGACGGTGGATTTCCGGTTCTGATCCTCTGGCGGCCTTCCGGCCGCCGGGCACCGGTCATTCGCCGGCCAGCAGGCCCTGGACGATGGCGTCCCACTCCGCCGGCTCCACCGGCGTGATCGACAGCCGGTTGCCGCGCTGCAGCACGCGCATGTCTGCCAGGGCGGGATGCTGCCGCAGCTCGGCCAGGCCGACCACCCGTGTCTTGCGCAGGGCCTGAACGTCCAGCAGCAGCCAGCGTGGCCGGTCCGGCGGCGACCTCGGGTCGTGGTAGGGCGATGCCGGGTCGAACTGCGTGGGGTCGGGCCGCGTGCCCGAGGCCACGCGCGCGATGCCGGCGATGCCCGGTTCGGCGCAGCTCGAGTGGTAGAAGAGCACGCCGTCGCCCACCCGCATGCCGTCGCGCATGAAATTGCGCGCCTGGTAGTTGCGCACGCCGGTCCAGGGCACGGTGGCGCCGGGCGCGGCGAGCGCGTCGTCGATGGAGCATTCCTCGGGCTCGGATTTCATGAGCCAGTAGCGCGGGGCGCCATCACGGCCGGGGTCGAGATCGGTGGAAGCAGGAGCGGCTTGGGAGGGCATGGGCGGGATTCTTGCGGCTAGGTTTGGCCGGTGGCGCGGGCCGGGCGCCGGCGCCCGGTGCCGCCCCAGCGCGGGTCGTCTTCGGCGGCGATGGCCAGCGGATTGTTGCGCGGCTCGGAGAGCGGCGCGAGCAGGGCGCGCAGGTCGTCTTCGCCGAATTTGACGGCGCCCGCCGCGTCGCTGCCCAGCACGCCTTCGGTGAGGGCCTGCTTGCGGGCCTGCAATTCGAGCATGCGCTCCTCGATGCTGCCTTCCACGACCAGGTGGTGGATGAAGACCGGCTTGTCCTGCCCGATGCGGTGGGCGCGCGCCGTGGCCTGTTCCATGACTGCGGGGTTCCACCAGGGGTCGAGGTGGATGACGGTGTCGGCGGCCGTGAGGTTGAGGCCCGTGCCGCCGGCCTTGAGGCTCGCGAGCAGGATGGGCGCGCTGCCTTCGGCGGCGGGGTCCTGGAAACGCTGCACGACGGCGCCGCGCTGCGCCGGCGCGGTGCGGCCCGTGAGCGACAGGAATGGCAGGCCAAGGGCCTGCAGCCGCTCGGCCACCAGCGCCAGCATGCCGGTGAACTGCGAGAACACCAGCACGCGGCGGCCTTCGTCCAGCAGCGCGGGCAGCAGCTCGGCCAGTCGGTCGAGCTTGGCGCTTTCCATGCCGGGCGTGGGCGGCACGCCTTTCACCAGGCGCGGATCGCAGCACACCTGGCGCAGCTTCAGCAGCGCATCCAGGATGGTGATCAGGCCGCCGTCGAAGCCCTGGCGCTCCAGCACGCGCCGCACCTGCTTGTCGGCGCCGGTGCGCACCGCCTCGTACAGCTCGCGCTGGCGGCCCTGGAGGGTGACGCGCTGGGGGATGGTGGTGCGCGGCGGCAGTTCGGGCGCCACGTCGTCCTTGCGGCGCCGCAGGATGAAGGGGCGCACGCGCTGGGCCAGCAACTGCGCGCGCAGGGTCTCGCCGTTCTCTTCGATGGGCTTGCGCCAGCGCTGCGCGAAGCTGCGCGCATCGTCCAGGAAGCCCGGCATCAGGAAGTCGAAATGCGCCCACAGCTCGCCCAGGTGGTTCTCCAGCGGCGTGCCGGTCAGGCACAGCAGGTGGCTGGCGCGCAGCTGCCGCAGCGCGCGGGCGCCGCGGCTGCCGGCGTTCTTGGCCATCTGCGCTTCGTCGAGGATGAGCAGGTGCCAGGGTTGCGCGGCCAGCGCTTCGGCATCGCGCCAGAGCAACGGGTAGGTGGTCAGCACCAGATCGTGCCCCGGCGCCTGCAGGAAGTCCTGCGCCCGGTCGGGGCCGTGCAGGGCCAGCACGCGCAGGCCCGGCGCCATGCGCGCGGCCTCGGCCTGCCAGTTGAAGAGCAGCGAGGTCGGCACGACCACCAGCGCGGGCTGCCGCAGGCGGCCGGCCTCCTTCTCGGCCAGGATGTGCGCCAGGGCCTGCGCGGTCTTGCCCAGGCCCATGTCGTCCGCCAGGATGCCGCCCAGGCCCTGCGCGCGCAGGTACTGCAGCCAGGCGAGGCCCTCGCGCTGGTAGGGGCGCAGCGTGATGGCCAGCCCCGCGGGCGGTGCCACGGGCTGGGGCGTGCCCAGCGCCTGCAGGCGGCCGGCCAGGTGCGCCAGGCCCGCGTCGCCCTGCAGTTGCCAGGCGTGGTCGCGGCCGGTGTGGGCCTGCTGGCGGGCCACGCGGCCGCTCTGGTCGAGCGCGGCGCGCAGGGCTTCGATGCGGCGCGCCTCCCAGGCACCCAGGTGCAACGGGTCGCCGGGCTGGCGCTGGTGCAGGGCCGGGTCGGTGAGCAGGTCCACCATGGCGCCGACGATGGCCTTGAGCGGCGCGGCGGGCGCGTCGATGCGGCGGCCGCCGGGCGCGCGCAGGCGGATGGTGGCGTGGTCGTCGATGGCGGCCAGTTCGCGCGCATCGAGCCAGCGCGGGTCGCGCCGCAGCAGGTCGGCCACCATGGGAGCGAGGTCCAGCGTCTCGCCGTCGATCTCCACGCCCAGGCTCAGCAGCCAGGCGCCCTCGCGCTCGGGCAGGCGCAGCTTCTGCACGGCGCGGGCCCGCGGCGCGAGCGGGCCGGCTTCCTTGCCCACGACGTCTCCCGTGGCGCGGTCGAGCACGATGCGCCAGCGCTGCACCGGCACGCTTTCATGGGCGAAGCCCGGCCGCACCACCACGGCCCAGCCCAGCGCCTGCAGCCGGGGCACGGTGTCGGCCCAGAAGTCGCCGAAGGCGGCCTCCTGCGGGAGGGTCCAGAGCGGGCCGGCGGGCGGCTGGGGGAGGGACAGGGGTTCGTCCAGCGGCAGGCCCTGTCCGGCCAGTGCGCTGCCGACCAGGCCCAGGCTCTGCCCGGGCGCGCGCCACTGCAGGCGGTCGGCCGGCACGGGCACCAGGCCGGTATCGCGCAGGGTGTCGATGGCGTTGGCTTCGGCACGCACGTCGCGGTGCAGCCAGCCGCCGGCCATGCCGGGCGCGGCGGTGCGCACGGGCGGCCGGGTGTTGAGCACGCTGACCGGCGCGGGCGCTTCCCAGACGTTGCCGTCGTCCAGCCGATAGGTCCAATCCACCTGCGCCAGCGTGACGTTGCCCCCGCGCGGGCCGATGCCGCCGTGCGCGCGCATGCCGAGCAACCCGTCGCCACGGCCGAGCGTGCGCAGCGTGAGCCGCGGCTGGAACGGTGCCGGTGCGGGGTGCCGGGCGGTGGCCGTTGGCGGTGTGCCCTCAGGGGCGCTCGCGGGCCCGGCGGGCGCAGCCTGGGGGGTGGGTGCCGCGGGGGCGCCGGCGATGGCAGGCGCGGGGCCTTCGCGCAGGCGCGCCATCGCGCGTTCGGCTTCCGGGGCGGTGAGCGGCGGCAGGTGGGCCAGCGATGCCGGCCCGCCCTGGGCACGCAGGGCCGTGACCCAGGCCCCGATGGCCTCTTCGCGCGGCGCAGGCGGCGGGGAGGGGACGGGGGCGCTGCGCGGGCGGGGCATCGCCGCATTGTGCCGCCGCAGCGGGCCGTCGGCGAATGTTGGGGCAGAAACCCCTCCATGCCGCCGTATCCATTGAATAGTTTGCTATGAATTAAATAGCATTAACCATGGTGCTTGCCGGGGTCGGCGGGCGCCGGCAACTGCAGTCCCGCGGCCTTGGCCACCTGCACGCAGTCGCGCAGGTGCATCTCGCCCAGGTAGCGCAGGGTGGCATAGCCCAGCGCGGCCGACACCGCCTGCCCCGCCAGCGGCACGAACTTGGCGGCCTGCTGCGCGGTCAGGCGCACGCCGATCAGGCGCAGCGCGCGCATCACCAGTTCGCGCGTGACCATGCGGCCGACCAGGGCCGAGCCCACCATCGTCACGGCCTTCTGCACCTGCTCGCGCTTGTGCGGGGTGAGCCGGTCGATCTGCTCGGGCGTGAGGCCGAACTCCGCGTTGATCTGCGGGATGAGCCGGGTCAGCAGCGCCGCGTCCACGGCCCAGTCGAGCCCGGGCACAGGCACCACGCCGGCGGCGGCCGCCATGAGCGCCCGGCGGTGCAGCAGCTTGCGGCTGCGCTCCACGGCGGCGAGCAGGGCGGGGTGGCCGTCGGCCAGCGCCTGGGCATCGGGCGCCTTGCCAGCACGGGGCCGGTGCGGAGCGCCGTCGTCTTGGGGTTCGGGGGTGGAGCGTGCCGTCACGGTTCGGAAACGATGCAGAAGGGGGTGGAGGAAGGGACGTGGTCCCCCGGGTTCGCCGCCCCGGGGACCGGGTTCTCAGCGGGACTTGCTCCTGACCATGCCGTAGATGGCCAGCAGCACGATGGCACCGACCACGGATGCGATCCAGCCGGCCGCTTCGCCCTGCTGGTACCAGCCCATGGCGACACCCACGTAGGTGGCGAGGAACGATCCGGCCACGCCGAGCAGCATGGTCATGATCCAGCCGAGTTTGTCGTCCCCGGGCTTGAGCGCGCGGGCGAGCAGGCCCACGACGAGGCCGACGATCAGGGTTCCGAGCAGCGAGAACATGGCAGGATGTCTTTCAAACAAAAAAGGAAGGGGTTGGAGAAGCGGTGCGGCCGTCGGCCACCCCGTGGTGGCGCCAATCTAACCGGCAGGCCGGTGCCGTCCCTGTCGGACAACGCGCCCTGCGCTGTGGGGCCGCGGCGGGCCCGGGGCGTGGCCCGGAGCGGTCCGCCAGCCCGGCCGTGGTGTGGGATGCTTCCCACAGGGCGTCGGGCCGGCTTCCGGCGCGTGCCGCGGCGGGGCCGGCTTTATCGTTGCGGCACCTGCAATCCGAAGAAAGGATTCCCGGATGCGCAATCGATCTCTTCTCCTGCGGTGGTCCCTGGCGCCTGCGCTGGCCGTGGCAGTATCCGCCGTGTCGGCGGCTCCCCCGGCCCGTGTGGACGATGCCTCCCTGGCCCGCGGCGGCCGCCCGGACACCACGGCCGAGCAGCGCTACCAGTCCGCCATCCGCGAAGCCGGCGGTGGCCTGAAGGTGGCGCTCGAAGAATGCCGGCAGGGCGGTGCGCCCACACGCAAGGCATGCGAGTCGGAGGCGCGCAAGCGCTACCAGGCCGACATGGCGGAGGCCCGGTCCCTGCGGCGCAACCCCGATGCGCGCCCCGTGAACGTGACGGGCGGCCCCATCAAGGAAACCGAAACCCGGACGGTGGTCCGGCCTTGACGCTGTCGCCAGACGGCAAAAAGCCCGGCAGGGCCGGGCTGTTCGCGTAACCCTGCGCAGAAGGCCTGCGCCAAGGGGTCAGTTGACCGGGTTCTGGGCCGAAGCGGAAGGCAGGTTGCCTTCGTCTTCGTTCAGGACGCGGCGGGCGCCGTT
This sequence comes from Paracidovorax konjaci, assembly GCF_900112675.1. Classification (GTDB taxonomy): domain Bacteria; phylum Pseudomonadota; class Gammaproteobacteria; order Burkholderiales; family Burkholderiaceae_C; genus Paracidovorax; species Paracidovorax konjaci. The sequence goes on from NZ_FOMQ01000009.1 coordinate 8,930, forward strand.
GAAACGGCGTTGCCAGTACGAGGCACTCATGTCCTCCACGCGGACTTCGGCGCCGCTGCGGGGGGCATGGATGAACTTGCCTTCGCCGAGGTACAGGCCCACGTGGCTGTAGGCCCGGCGCATGGTGTTGAAGAAGACGAGGTCGCCGGCCTTGAGATCTTTCTTGTCGATCGTCTCGGTGGCCGCGGCCTGCTCATTGGCGCGCCGGGGCAGAGCCAGGCCGATGGTTTGGCCGTAGATGGCGCGGATGAAACCGCTGCAATCGAAACCCGTGTCGGCATCGTTGCCACCGCGGCGGTAGGGCACACCCAGAAAGCCCATGGCGGTGGAAATAAGGTCTCCCGTGCGGTCCTGCACGGTCGTCCGCACCTCGCGCAACTGGCTGAGCACATGGTGACGGTCTATCAGGAACCGGTCCAGCTCATCCGCGGCGGGGGTGGTAGCGTTGTTGTTCGGAGCGCTATGGGCGGTAGCGCAAACAAGTAACAAAAGGCAAAACCAACGTGACATGGGGCGCGAAGATAACACGCGATCCGGCCGGCCCAATTGCAAAAAATGTAGCAGCAGGTCTTGCTTCATGGCTTTTGGCTATGAGGAATGCTGCGCTGCAACCGCGCTGGGTTGAGCGGCCCGGTCTCCATGTCTTGTAGGCAACCTCCTACGGCGCCGCACGCCGATATTGCAAGAAAGAAACACTTGGGCGTGGTTTCGGTGATTTTGGCGACATGGAGCTGGACATTGGCCGATTTTGTAGTGGCTGCGCATCGGTAAATGGGTCGCCCGCCGGTTTCCGAGTCGGTCGATTTAGAGCGGCTTATCGGCTCCGTAATGCCTGCTTACATGCTGCCGAGCAGGATGCGGGTGGATGGCGGTTCGTATGGTCTTTTCCTCTGTACGGAACGGCCGATTCGATGCCGTATCGGCGATTTTTCATCCTCCACGCAGGGCGTAGCGCCGCGATCGGCACCCGCATTCGGGTGGCTGCGGCCCTGGATGGGTTTCTCCCGGCGTCGGATCTGCCGTGACTCGATCGCGGCTGCGACAATCCCCGCTTTTCCGTTGCGCAGGCCCGGCCGCTGTTCTCCCCCTGCCCGCCTTGCACTGCGTCCCTCCCTTTCCTTGCTGGTTGCCCTCTCATGTTGCTTGACGCCGAAGAATCCCAACTCGTTCTCGTGGACTACCAGGAGCGGCTGATGCCGGTCATCGCCGATGGCGAGGCGGTGCTGGCCAACGCGCGGCGCCTGGCCCAGGCCGCACAGCTGCTGGACGTGCCCGTCTGGGGCACCGAGCAAAACCCCTCGCGGCTGGGGCCCAACGATGCGGCGCTGCGTGCCGCCTGCCGCCGCACGCTCGCCAAGATGCAGTTCGGGGCGGTCGAGGAAGGGCTGGGCGAGTGGCTGCGCCCCGCGCCGCGGCCTGTCCAGGGCGGCAACGCGCGCAGCCTGCCGCGCCATCTGCAAAAGCCCGCCCAGCCCGCGGCCCCCGAGCGGCCGGCCATCGTGCTGGCCGGCTGCGAGGCCCACGTCTGCCTGCTGCAGACCGCCCTGCAGCTCATCGAGGATGAATTCGACGTGTGGGTGGTGACCGACGCCTGCGGCTCGCGCACCGACCGCAACCGGGATGCCGCCTTCGACCGCCTGGCCGGCGCCGGGGCGGAACTGCTCACCACCGAGATGGTGGTGTTCGAATGGGCGCGCACCGCTGAGCACCCCGATTTCAAGGAACTGCTGGCCCTGGTGAAGTGACCGCGGTCGAGGCCCCGCGCCCGGGCCGGCAACCGGCGGGCGTGGCCGCGGTGGGCCGGCGAAACCGATAGGAACCGGGCGGACGCCTGTGCCCGTGCCGGCGCGGGATGCCCCGCTGTGCCGCGCGTGTCAGGTTCCCGCAAGCGCGGACTGAAGAATGGCGGCTTCAGCCATCACAGGCTGCACCGCCGGCCGTGCCTGCGGATGCGGCCGGACCGGAGACTCGCACCCATGCCCCGCTACGCCGACTTCCACCGCCGCTCGCTCGACGAGCGCGACGCCTTCTGGTCCGAACAGGCCCGCCTCATCGACTGGCAGACGCCCCCCGCGCACATCTGCGAATACGACCGGCCGCCCTTCGCGCGCTGGTTCTCGGGCGGCACGACCAACCTCTGCCACAACGCGGTGGACCGGCACCTGGCCCGGCGCGCCGGCCAGCCCGCGCTGATCGCGATCTCGTCGGAGACCGACACCGAGCGCACCTATACCTTCGCCGAGCTGCACGCCGAGGTGCAGCGCATGGCGGCCGTGCTGCGCGCGCTGGGGGTCGAGCGCGGCGACCGCGTGCTGATCTACATGCCCATGGTGGCCGAGGCCGCTTTCGCGATGCTGGCCTGCGCGCGCATCGGCGCACTGCATTCGGTGGTGTTCGGCGGGTTCGCCGCCGGCGCGCTGGCGTCGCGCATCGACGATGCCGGGCCCGTGGTGGTGGTGAGCGCCGACGCGGGCTCGCGCGGCGGCAAGGTCGTGCCCTACAAGCCCTTGCTCGATGAGGCGCTGCGCCTCGCGGCGCACCCGCCGCGCGCGGTGCTGCTGGTGGACCGGGGCCTCGCGCCCCTGCCGCTCGTGCCCGGCCGCGACCACGATTGGGCCACGCTGCGCGAGCAGCACCGCGATGCCCGGGTGCTCTGCGAATGGCTGGACGCCGCGCACCCGAGCTACACGCTCTACACCAGCGGCACCACGGGCCGGCCCAAGGGCGTGCAGCGCGACACGGGCGGCTACGCGGTGGCGCTGGCGGCGAGCATGCGGCACATCTTCGGGGTGGAGCCCGCGGCGGACGGGCCGGCGGCAGGGGAGGGCGGCGGCACCGACCGCCCGGGCGTCTTCTTCGCCACCAGCGACATCGGCTGGGTGGTGGGCCACAGTTACATCGTCTACGGCCCGCTGATCGCGGGCATGGCGACGGTGATGTACGAGGGCCTGCCGACCCGCCCCGACGCGGGCGTGTGGTGGCGCACCGTGGAGCGCCACCGCGTCACGCACATGTTCTCCGCGCCCACGGCGGTGCGCGTGCTCAAGAAGCAGGACCCCGAGTGGCTGCGCCGCTACGACCTCTCCAGCCTGAAAGCGCTGTGGCTCGCGGGCGAGCCACTCGATGCGCCCACGGCGCGGTGGATCGGCGATGCGCTGGGCGTGCCCATCGTGGACAACTACTGGCAGACCGAGACGGGCTGGCCCATCCTCACGCTCGCCAACGGCGTGGAGCCCCAGCCCGCGCGGCCCGGCAGCCCCGGCAAGGCGATGTACGGCTACGACGTGAAGCTGCTCGACCAGGCCACCGGCGAGGAACTCACGGCCCCGAACCGGAAAGGCGTGCTCGCCATCGAGGGGCCGCTGCCGCCCGGCTGCATGCAGACCGTCTGGCGCGACGACGAGCGCTTCGTGCAGACCTACTGGAAGAGCATCCCGGGCCGCCTCGTCTACAGCACCTTCGACTGGGGCATCCGCGACGAGGACGGCTACTACTTCATCCTGGGCCGCACCGACGACGTGATCAACGTGGCTGGCCACCGCCTGGGCACGCGCGAAATCGAGGAAAGCATCGCCGCCCATCCGCAGGTGGCCGAGGTGGCGGTCGTGGGCGTGGCCGATGCGCTCAAGGGCCAGGTGGCGATGGCCTTCGCCGTGGCGCGCGACCCCGCCGCCGTGGCCGACGAGGCCGGCCGCCGCCGGCTCGAAGGCGAGGTAATGCAGCTCGTCGATCAGCGCCTGGGCGCCGTGGCGCGCCCCTCGCGCGTGCTCTTCGTGTCGCTGCTGCCCAAGACCCGCAGCGGCAAGCTGCTGCGCCGCGCGCTGCAGGCGGTGGCCGAGCGCCGCGATCCGGGCGACCTCACGACGATGGAAGACCCGTCGGCGCTGCAGCAGGTGAAAGACATGCTGGGCGCGACCGGCTGAGGTGCGGCGGGCCCGGGGAGCCCGCGGATCGGGGAGTGGTTTGCTATCTTTTAAATAGCAAACTATTCAATGGATCCGGCGGCATGGAGGCTTTTTACCGCCGTGGGTGCCGGTTGCCGCCTCAGCCCGCGTCCACGGTGCGCCAGGTGGCGGGCGCCTGCCACTGCGCGGCCCATTCCGGAAAATCCTGCGCCGGCATGGGCCGGGAGATGAAGTAGCCCTGCGCCAGCGTGCAGCCCAGGCTCAGCAGCGTGAGGCCCTGTTCTTCGGTTTCCACGCCTTCGGCCACGATGGAGTAGTCGAAGGAGTAGGCGAGGCCGATCACGCCCTGCACGATGGCGAAGTCGCCGCGGTCGATCATCATGCCGTGCACGAAGCTCTGGTCGAGCTTGAGCGTGTCCATGGGCAGGCGGCGCAGGTACGAGAGCGACGAATAGCCGGTGCCGAAATCGTCCAGCGACACGGTCACGCCGAGTTCGCGCAGCTGCCAGAGCTGCGGCGCGACGTGCTCGATGTCGTAGAGCGCGGCGCTTTCGGTGATCTCCAGGTCGAGCAGGCGCGGCGGCATGCCGGGGCGCTGTGCGATGCGGCCGGCCAGCCAGCATGCGAAGCCTTCCTGCTGCAGGTGGCGCGCGGAGATGTTCACGCTCACGGGCAATTCCAGCCCGCCCTCGTGCAGCGCTGCGATGCGCTCCAGCGCGGCGTCCACCACCCATTCGCCGAAGGTGGCCTCCAGCTCGGCGCTCTCGATGAGCGGCAGGAAGGCGCCGGGGGAGAGCACGCCGCGCTCGGGGTGGTTCCAGCGCGCCAGCGCCTCGGCGCCCACGATGGTGCCGGCGCGCATGTCCACCTTGGGCTGCAGATAGAGCGTGAACTGGCCCTGCTCCAGGGCCTGGCGCATCTGCTCGGCCTGCGCGTGCCGGGCCTCGCGGTCGCGCTCCTGGGCGGCGTCGAAGGCCTGCACGCGGTTGCGTCCGCCCTGCTTGGCGCCGTACATGGCGTGGTCGGCATGGCGCAGCAGGGTGTCGGCGTCGGCGCCGTCCTCGGGGTAGAGGGTGTAGCCGACGCTGGCCGTGACGGTGACGCGCTCGGTGCCCAGCGTGTAGGGCGCCGAGAGGCTTTCCATGAGCCGCTCCAGCAGGTGCTCGGCCTCGGTGCGCGAGCGCAGGTCGGGCAGGAGGATGACGAATTCATCGCCGCCCAGGCGCGCCACGCAGTCCACAGGGCGCAGCGCGCGGGTCAGGCGGCCCGCCACGATCACCAGCAGCCGGTCGCCCGCGCTGTGGCCCAGGCGGTCGTTGACGGGCTTGAAGCCGTCCAGGTCCAGGTAGGCCACGCCCAGCAGCCGCTCGCGCGCGCCGGCCTGCGCCATCGACTGCTCCAGGCGCCGCGCGAGCTGAACGCGGTTGGGCAGGCCGGTGAGCGCGTCGAAATGCGCGAGCTGGTGCAGCATGTCTTCCTGCACGCGCTGGCTGGTCACGTCGATGGCCACGCCCAGCATGCGCGCGGGCCGGCCGCGCTCGTCGTGGGCCACGATCTTGCCGAGGTTGCGCACCCAGCGGCCCGCGGGCGCCCCGGTGGGCGAGGCCGCGCCGCCGCCCGCCGGGGCGCCCGGCGGCGCGGAGGGGCCGGCGGCCACGTGCCAGGTGGCGTCGAAGTGCGTGGCCGGCTGGGCCACGTGGCGCTCCAGCTCGGCGGTGACGTTGTCGATGTCGGACGGCGCCATGCCGCTGGTCCAGTGCACGCCCGCCGGGGTGCCGCCGTCCGGGGGCGGCAGCCCCTGCAGTTCGCGCCAGCGCGCATCGCCCGAGACGAGGCCGCTCGCCAGGTCCCAGTCCCAGAGGCCGAGCGAGGCGGCCGAGAGCGTGAGTGAGAGCACGGCCTCGCGCTCGCGGATACGGTCCTCGTCGCGCTTGCGCTCGGTGATGTCGTGGGCCGAGAAAAGCCACACGGGCACGCCGTCGAGTTCGGTCGCCTGCACCGACTGCAGCAGCGTTCGGGTGCCGCCGGTGCGCGTCTGCACGGAGATCTCCAGCGCGTCGTGCACGGTCCGGTCGCCCATCGAGGCCAGCAGTTCGGAGCGCCCCTCGGACGACAGCAGGCCCAGCTCCACCGCGGTGCGGCCCAGCGCCTGCGCGCGCGGCACGCCCATGAGCGCCTCCCACGCGGTGTTCACGGCCAGGTAGGCGCCGTCGTCGCGCCGCGAGAGCACGACGGGGTAGGGCATCAGCTCGAAGATGCGCGTGAAGCGGTCCTCGGACTGGTTGAGCCGCTCGGCGGCGCGCCGCGATTCGTCGATGTCCTGCATCACGCCGCGCATGCCCGTGACCCGGCCGCCGTCCATGACCGGCTCGGCGCGCACGCGCACCCATACGGCGCGGCCGTCGTCGCGGCGCAGGATCTGCACCTCGGTGTGCCACTCCACCGCGTGCTCGTGGCCATGGCGGAACAGCGCCCTCAGCCCTTCCCGGAAGGGCTGCGCCACGAAGTTTTCGATGTACTCGCCGGGCCGCGGCAGGGGCGCGCCGCGCGGCACGCCGTGCATGTCGAAGCACACGTCCGACCAGTACACCAGCCCCTGGTCGCGCACGTGCTCCCAGGCGCCCAGGCGCGCCATTCGGCCGGCCTGCACCAGCAGGTTGTGGGCGGTGGCCAGGCGGTCGTGCGCGCGCTCGGTCTCGGAGATGTCCTGGAAAACCGAGACCAGGCAGTCCTCCGCGCCGATGCGCACCATGCGCGCCGAGAAGAGCCCCGGGATCGGCCGCGTGCCGCGGCGCGCCTGCATCGGGATCTTGTCCACCTGGCCGTGCTGGCGCAGCAGCGCCACCATGCGGCTGCGCTCCTGCGGCGAGGCCCAGATGCCCAGCTCCATGGACGTGCGGCCGACGGCTTCGCCGCGTGCCACGCCGAAGAGTTCGGTGAAGGCGGGGTTCACGTCCAGGTAGCGGCCGTCCTCGGTGCGCGTGATGGCCGCGGCGTCGGGCAGCATCTGGTAGACGATGGAATGCTGCTCCGCGGACAGCCGCGCCGCGTCCTGCACCTCGTGCAGGGAGGTGGCGTCCAGGTGCACGCCCACCAGCCGCACCACGCGGCCCTGGGCGTCGCGCTCGGCCACCTGCCCGCGCGACATCACCCAGCGCCAGCGGCCCTCGTTGTCGCGCATGCGGTATTCGGCGGTGAAGCTGTCTTCATGGCCCTCCACCGCGCGCTGCAGGTGGGCGGCGATGCGCTCGGCGTCGTCGGGATGGCGCCGCTCGGCCCAGCGCTGCACGGCCGAGGTGGCCGGCGGCAGGCCGCGCGCGGCCCCGGCCGCCGCGCTGGCCTCGGCTTCGGGGGCGCCGAAGGCTTCGTAGAAACGGCCCTGGTGGCGGGCACGGCGCTCGGGCACGTTCCATTCCCAGCGGCCGCCGCCCGTGGCGTCGAGCATGGCGCGCAGTTCGGCCTGCTGGCGCTGCAGGGCTTCGGTCGCGGCGGCGCGCGCCAGCACCAGTTGCGCGCCGCCGCCCAGCACCAGCAGGCATGCCAGCGCGCTTGCGGGTGGCTCACCCGTCCAGAGAAAGAGGGCCGGCAGCAGCGTGGCGGCGAGGCCGGCCAGCGCCAGCCACGCGGCCAGCGGCCGGCGGCTGCGGCGCAGCACGCCCCAGGCGCAACCCAGGGCCGCGGCGGTGGCCGCCAGCCCGGCGCCCGTGCCGGCGGCGGCCGGGGCCAGGGCCGCGACACCCAGCGCGGCCACCAGCGCGCTCACGGCGGCGGCCAGCGGGCCGAAGCACAGCCCGGCGACGGCCGTTGGCACGGCATCGGCCCAGAGGCCGGAGGCCAGCGGAACACAGGCCGCGATCCCCGACGCCAGGCCCGAGACCACGGGCAGCGCGCGGCGGGACGGCGACGCGGCGCCGAGCCAGCGTGCGGGCAGGGCAGCCAGCGCCGCCACGAGCGCCATGGCGGCCCAGATCGGAGGAAAACCGGTGTCAGTCGGCATGGGGCGCGGGCCGCGGCGGGCCACCGTGAAAGCCTGCCGGGACGGCGGTGCAGTGGCGTGCGAGGCGGGCGGGGGCGGGCATGACGGCAGAGTTTAGGCGGTCCGGACGCCGGCTCGGCCGCAGGCGTTGTCCCGTTTCCACAGCCGGTGCCGGCCGGGCGATCCGCCGAGGCGCACGGCACCGCCATGGCGGGCCCGCGGACTCCCTGCCGCCTGCTCAGCGCTTGCGCGGCCCGATCAGGCCGGTGGACAGCATGGTCCCGCAGACGATGACCAGCCCGCAGCCCACCATCCACGGTGTCACGGCCTCGCCGAGGAAGACCACGCCGTAGAGCACCGCGAACACGGGCGCGAGGAAGGTCACGGCCAGCGCGCGGCTGGGCCCGGCATGCGCGATGAGCCGGAAGTAGAGGATGTAGGCGATGCCCGTGCACAGCACCGCGATCGCCACGACGGCGGCCCAGGCGCGCAGGCCCGGCGGCTGCGCCGGCCAGAACCAGAGCGCCGGCACCGCCAGCGCGAGCGCCGCCCCGAGCTGGCTGCCCGTGGCCGTGGCGAGCGGCGGCAGGCCCGTGAGGTAGCGCCGCGCGAAGCTCGCCGCCACCGCGTAGCAGGTGGTGGCCAGCAGGCAGGCCGCCACCGCCCAGCCCGCGTGGCCCGAGCGGAACCCGATGGCCGTGGGCGCGCGCCACGCCAGCAGCGCCACGCCCGCGAAGCCCAGCGCCAGCCCGACCCAGCGCAGCCGGCCGATGCGGTCGCCCAGCCAGATCCAGGCCACCAGCGCGCCGAACAGCGGCACGGTGGCGTTCAGGATGGACGAGAGCCCCGTGGTGATGTGCAGCACCGCCCACGCATAGAGCGCGAACGGGATGGCCGAGTTGATGACCCCCGCCAGCAGGATGGGCCGCCAGTGCCGGCGCAGCGCGGGCCACTGGCCCTGCCGCAGCAGGATGGGCCAGAGGAAGAGCGTGGCCAGCGCCACGCGCAGCCCCGCCGTGGTGAGCGGGCCGAACTCCGACGCGCCCAGCCGCATGAACAGGAAGGACGCGCCCCAGAGCGCGGACAGCAGCACGAATTCGCCGAGCCAGCCGTGCGCGGCCTGCGTGCCGGAGCCCATGGGCGCGGCGCTCATGCGGCCACCCCGGCGGCCAGCGGGGTGCGCGCGGGCGGCCCCGCATCCGCATCCACCTCCGGCCAGAGCGGCAGGCTGCGCAGGCTCTCGGGCAGGGCGCCTTCGAGCCGCAGCAGCGCCGTCTTGCGCGGCAGCCCGCCCGCGTAGCCCGTGAGCGCGCCGCCCGAGCCCAGCACGCGGTGGCACGGCACGATCACGCTCACCGGGTTGCGCCCCACCGCCGCGCCCACGGCGCGCACCGCGAGCGGGCGCCCCAGCCCCCGGGCCAGCGCCGCGTAGCTGGTGACGGCGCCGTGCGGAATGGCCGACAGCGCCTGCCAGACGGCCTGCTGGAAGGGCGTGCCGCCCACCAGGTCGAGCGGCAGATCGAAGCCGTTGCGCCGCCCCTCCAGGTAGTCGGTCAACTGCGCCGCCGCCGCGCGCAGCACGGGGTGGGCGCCGTCTGCGGGCCAGGCGCGGGGGCCGTCGAGCGCATCGGTGGGCTGGTGGCGCTGGCCGTCGAACCACAGGCCGGCCAGGCCCCGCGGCGAGGCGGCGAGGCGCACATCGCCCAGCCGGGTGGCGATGCGCGTCTGCACGAGGGGGGGAAGAGGGGTCGGGCGGGTCATGGGAGCAACCTTTGAGAGAAATCGGCCGGATGCCGTTGGATCCATTGAATAGTTTGCTATCAATTTGATAGTTTCCCGGGCGGTGCTGGCGGTGGCGATGCCGCCGCGGGCCCGCCGGCGCCGGCCCAGGCGCGCACCACCGCGTAGCTGCGCCAGGGCCGCCAGGCCTGCGAGGCGTCCTCGGCCGCGCGGGCGGGCCGGGGCGCGCCCTGCACGCCCAGCGCCTTGTGCAGCGCCACGTCGCCGGCCGGGAAGGCGTCGGGCCAGCGCAGCGCGCGCATGGCGATGTACTGGGCCGTCCAGTCGCCGATGCCGGGCAGCGCGCGCAGGGCGCTGGTGGTGGCGTCCACGTCGGCCGCGGCGTGCAGGGCCAGCCGGCCCTCGGCCACGGCGCGGGCCAGCGCGACGATGGCGGCCTGCCGCTGCCGCACGATGCCCAGTTGGCCCAGCGCTTCGCCCTCGGCCGCGGCCAGCACGCCCGGCGCGGGGAAGAGCCGGGAGAGCGCCGGCCAGGGTGTCTGGGTGGGCTCGCCCCAGCGCTCCACCAGCCGCTGCGCCAGCGTGCGCGCGGCGGCCACGGTGATCTGCTGGCCCAGCACGGCGCGCACCGCCAGCTCGAAGCCGTCCCAAGCGCCCGGCACGCGCAGTCCGTCGCCGTGCGGAAAGTCTGCATGCAGCACGGCGTTGATGGCCGCAGGGTCGGCATCCAGGTCGAACAGGCCGCGCACCCGGGCGATCACGCAGGGCAGCAGCGGCAGCAGGCTGCTGGAGACCTGCAGCAGCACCTGCGGCCGGGCCGCCGCCGTGCCGTCGAAACGCGCGCAGATCCAGCCCGCATGCTCGCTGCCGTCCGCCGCGCGCAGCCGCACCGTGCGGCGCAGTTCGGGCCCGGCCCGGGCCGCGAGGTCCACCGCCTCCATGCCGTGGATCTGCCGCTGCGCGAAGAACCCCAGCAGGGCCGGCACGTCGAGCGGAGGCCGGTAGGCCAGCCGCACCGTGCCCCCGGCGGCGGGCGCGCCCGCGGCGGCCTGTCCGCCCGCGCGGCGCAGCGCCGTGGGGTTGAGGCCGTAGTGCTGGGCGAAGGCCGCATTGAAGCGCCGCACGCTGCCGAAGCCGCTGACCAGCGCGACCTGCGTGACGGGCAGGGCCGTGTCGGTGAGCAACTGCTTGGCGTTCAGCAGCCGGCGCGTCTGCAGGTACTGCAGCGGCGAGATCCCCAGCGCCGCCTCGAAGACCCGGCGCAGGTGCCGGTCGCTCACGCCCAGGCGGTCCGCGAGCCGCTGCATGGGCGCGGCGGCCCCGGCGCCGGGCGCGCTGCCGTCCGCGGCGCCTTCGGCATCGAGCAGGCGCAGCGCCTCGCGCACGAGGATGCCCTGCGCGTCCTGCACCGACCAGGCGGGCATGCGCGGCGCCAGCTCGGGGCGGCAGCGCAGGCAGGGGCGGAAACCCGCGCTCTCCGCCTGGGCCGCGAGCGCGAAGAAGCGGCAGTTCTCGCGGCGCGGCGTGCGCACCGCGCAGACCGGGCGGCAGTAGATGCCGGTGGAGGTCACGCCCGTGAAGAAGCGCCCGTCGAAGCGGGCGTCGCGCGCCGCGAGCGCCAGGTAGCGCGACTCGTCCAGCGCCGGGCCGGCGGCGGGGGCGTCCTGCGCTCCGGCGGCGGGCCTGTCGGGTGGGGCGGGGGGCGTGTGCATGGAGGCCATCATAGGCACCGGCGCGGCCGGCGCTGGCCGTTTCCGGACCTGTGCCCGGCATGGGGTGGGGGAGGTGAGGCTCTTGGCGGGGCCGGCGTGGAACGGGCTCTGCTCTGCCATGAATGTTGTTTTTGGCTTTTCCTCCCGGGGCCGGGTCTCGGCCCGGCGGCCGAGGACCTTTTCTTTGCTTCGCCAAAGAAAAGGCCCCAAAAGAAAGGCGACCCTGCTGGCTGCGTCCCCCTTCGCCCGAGGGGCGAAGGGGGCAACCTGCGGTGCTCGGTCACGGGGCGCGGCTGCGAAACTCGCTACGCGCTGGCGCGCTGCGCTCGGACATCGCAGCCAGTCAGATCACGAAGCGTGCGTGTCCTTCGGCACGCCCGCGCGCCCCGCGCCCTGTGCTCCTCGGCGCATCCAGAAGGGTGGGGAGCACACGGGCCATCGCTGCGCTCGGCCTGGGATGCGCGAGTGCTGCGCACCGCGCACCATTCGTTGAGGAGGACGTATCGCCCTGCCAGGACCGAGCGCAGCGACAGTCCTCCCAGGCCGAGCAACGCGATGGCCCGAAAGGCTTCGGCAGGCCGAGCGAAGCGAAGGCCCGGAACGCCCCTTCTGGATGCGCCTGGGGCGCGCAGGGCGCGGGGTGGCGGGTGTGCCGCAGGACACACCCGCTTCAACATCTGGCTCGCCGCGGCTGTTTGAGCGGAGCGCGCCAGCGCGCAGCGAGTTCCGCGGCGCACCCCGCGACCGAGCACCCCAGGTTGCCCCGCAGCGCAGCGAAGGGGACGCAGCCAGCAGGGTCGCCTTTCTTTTGGGTACTTTTCTTTGGCGAAGCAAAGAAAAGTACCTCGGCCGCCGGGCCGAGACCCGGCCCCGGGAAACAACCCCAAAACAAAACTCCGCCACAGCGCAGAGCCGCAGAGCCGCAAAGCCGCAAAGCCCAACGTAACCACCAATCAACTACAAAAAAATAGCAAACCATCCAATGAATCCGCCGGTATAACCCCCAAACCCCTCACCCCGCCAACTTAGGCCGCCTCTGCACCAAGTTCTCCACCCTCCACCCCACGGCCGCCCAGCCCGTCACCCCGCAGACCCGCCTCCTCGCCCCCCCGGCACCGCCCCGAGCGCGGGGCCGCCCTCCCAAACCCATCGGGCCGCCCGGTGGCGCCCGGAACGCCGGAAATCGCGGCTTCGGCCTACGCGGCGGCGCCGGGGCCGCCTCGCGGGCGCCCCCTACAATCCCCGCGGACTTGGCCGACGGCGCGGCCGCAGAGCACCCTGCGGCGGCCCGCGGCGCAGACGGCGCGGCGCCCTCCGCGGGCGGCCCGCCGCACGACAAAACACCCGCCAGCAAAGGAACCTTCCGTGCAGCTCCACTCCGCCATCTTCAAGGCCTACGACATCCGCGGCATCGTGCCGAGCACCCTGACCGAAGACGTCGCGCGCGCCCTGGGCCGCGCCTTCGGCACGGCGGCCCGCCGCGAAGGCCAGACCACGGTGGCGGTGGGCCGCGACGGCCGCCTCTCGGGCCCCGCGCTGGCCCGGGCGCTGATCGACGGGCTCGTGGACGCGGGCATCGAGGTGATTGACGTCGGCGCCGTCACCACGCCCATGCTGTACTTCGCGGCCCACACGCTGTGCCAGAGCGGCATCCAGGTGACCGGCAGCCACAACCCCAAGGACTACAACGGCTTCAAGATGGTGCTGGCCGGCCGCGCCATCTACGGCGACGAGATCCAGGGCCTGCGCCGCACGATGGAGGAAGAGAGCTGGGAGCTGCAGCCCGGCGGCTCGGTGCGCCAGGCCGACGTGCTGCCCGCCTACGTGCAGCGCATCACCACCGACGTGAAGCTGGAGCGGCCGATCAAGATCGTCGTGGACAGCGGCAACGGCATCGCCGGCGCCTCGGCCCCGGAGATCTTCCGCGCGCTGGGCTGCCAGGTGGTCGAACTCTTCTCGCAGGTGGACGGCAACTTCCCCAACCACCACCCCGACCCCAGCAAGCCCGAGAACCTGCGCGACCTGATCCGCGCGCTGCAGGACAGCGACGCCGAGCTGGGCCTGGCCTTCGACGGCGACGGCGACCGGCTGGGCATCGTCACCAAGGACGGCCAGAACATCTTCCCCGACCGCCAGATGATGCTGTTCGCGCGCGACGTGCTCTCGCGCGTGCCGGGCGGCGCGATCCTGTTCGACGTGAAGTGCACGCAGCGCCTCGCGCCCGCCATCGAGGCGGCGGGCGGGCAGGCCGTCATGTACAAGACCGGCCATTCGCTCATCAAGGCGCGCATGAAGGAACTCGACTCGCCGCTGGGCGGCGAGATGAGCGGCCACATCTTCTTCAAGGAGCGCTGGTTCGGCTTCGACGACGGCACCTATGCGGGCTGCCGCCTGCTGGAGATACTGAGCCGCCACGACGACCCGAGCGCGGTGCTCAACGATCTGCCGACGAGCCATTCCACGCCCGAACTCAACGTGGCCTGCGAAGAAGGCGAGCCGCACCGCCTCACGGCCGAGCTGCAGGCGCTGGCGCAGGAGTCCTTTCCCGAGCCCGCGCGCATCAGCACCATCGACGGGCTGCGCGTGGACTGGCCCGATGGCTTCGGCCTGATCCGCGCGAGCAACACCACGCCCGTGCTGGTGCTGCGCTTCGAGGGCCACACGCCCGAAGCGCTGCACCGCATCGAGGCCGCCATGCTGGCCCTGCTGCACCGCGTGAAGCCCGGCGCGGCCCCTGGCGCGGCCGCCCACTGATCGCCGCCGCCATGCGCATCGCGGCAGCCCAGACGACCTCGCTGCCCGGCGGGGCCGCGGCCAACATCGCCACCCACCTGCGCTTCGCCGAGGCCGCGGCCTTGCACGGCGTGCAGGTGCTGGTGTTCCCCGAACTCTCGCTCACCGGCTACGACCTGCCGGCCCTGGACCGCGGGGCCGCCGACCCGCAGGGCGCGCTCTACGCGCCGCTGCGCGATGCCGCGCAGCGCCTGGGCATGGCGCTGGTGGTGGGCGCCCCCGTGCCCGCGCAGGCCGTCGGCGGCAAGCCCGGCATCGGTGCCATCACCTTCCAGCCGGACGGCGGCACCCGCGTGTACCGCAAGCGCCACCTCCATCCGGGCGAGGAAGTCCACGCCCAGGCCGGCACCGAGGACGCGCAGGTGCAGGATTTCACCGGCGTGCCCGTGGCGATGGCGGTTTGCGCCGACATCGGCCACGCGGCGCATGCCGACGCCGCCGCGCGGGCCGGTGCGGCCGTGTATGCCGCGGGCGTGGTGGTGTCGCCCGGCGGGCATGCGCACGACACGGCCTGCGCGCAGGGCCACGCGCGGCGCTGCGGCATGGCCGTGCTGCTGGCCAACCACGGCGCGCCCACGGGGGGCTACGACTGCGTGGGCCGCAGTGCCTTCTGGGCGCCGGGCGGCGCGCTGCTGGCCGAGGTGCCGGGCACGGGCGACTGGCTGCTGATCGCCGAGCGCACGGCCGAAGGCTGGACCGCGCACGCCCGCGCCGCCACGCCGTGAGCGTCGTCGCGCGCAGCCTCTATTCGGCGCTCATGCAGTGCGCCCGCCCGCTGCTGCGGCGCAAGCTGCGGCGCCGCGCCGTGGCCGAGCCGGGCTACGGGCACGCGGTGGAAGAGCGCTTCGGCCACTACGCGCCCCCGGCCTCCGATGCGGCACCCGGCGGCGGCGGGCCGGTGGTCTGGATCCATGCGGTGTCGCTGGGCGAGACCCGCGCGGCCGCCATCCTGCTCCATGCCCTTCGGCCGCTCGTGCCCGGCCTGCGGCTGCTGCTCACGCACGGCACGGCCACGGGCCGGGCCGAGGGGGCCAGGCTGCTGCGGCCCGGCGACGTGCAGGTCTGGCAGCCCTGGGACACGCCCGGCGCGGTGGGGCGCTTCCTGGAGCGCTTCCGGCCGGACATCGGCGTGCTCATGGAAACCGAGATCTGGCCCAACCTGATCGCCGGCTGCCAAGCGCGGGGCGTGCCGCTGGTGCTGGCCAACGGGCGGCTCAACGCGCGCTCGCTGGCCGGCGCGCAGCGGCTCGCGTGGCTGTCGCGCCCGGCCTATGGCGCGCTCGCCGCCGTGTGGGCGCAGACCGCGGCCGATGCCGATCGCCTGCGCGCGGCCGGTGCGCGCGTGGACGGCGTGTTCGGCAACCTCAAGTTCGACGTGGTGCCCGATGCGGCGCAACTGGCGCAGGGGCGCGCATGGCGCGGCGCAGGCCCGCGCCCCGTGGTGCTGCTGGCCAGCAGCCGCGAGGGCGAGGAAGCCCTGTGGCTGCAGGCCTTGGAGCCGAAAGGGCCGGATGCCGCCGATTCCATTGAAGAGTTTGCTATTAAAAAAGGAGCAAAAGAGCGTGGCGGTGCGCGGG
Source organism: Paracidovorax konjaci (assembly GCF_900112675.1). GTDB lineage: Bacteria > Pseudomonadota > Gammaproteobacteria > Burkholderiales > Burkholderiaceae_C > Paracidovorax > Paracidovorax konjaci. The sequence goes on from NZ_FOMQ01000009.1 coordinate 24,633, forward strand.
CCGTCCAGTGGCTGATCGTGCCGCGCCATCCGCAGCGCTTCGCCGAGGTGCGCGCGCAGCTGGAGTCCGCGGGCCTGAGCGTTTCATGCCGCAGCGCGTGGGGCGCCGCGCCCGCGCCGGCCGACGTCTGGCTGGGCGATTCGATGGGCGAGATGGCCCTCTATTACGGCCTGGCGCATGCGGCGCTGCTGGGCGGCAGCTTCGCGCCGCTGGGCGGGCAGAACCTGATCGAGGCGGCGGCCTGCGGCTGCCCGGTGGTGATGGGGCCGCACACCTTCAATTTCGCCGAAGCGGCGGACAACGCGGCGGTGGCCGGCGCCGCCCTGCGCGTGGACGGCATGCCGCAGGCGGTCGCCACGGCCCAGGCGCTGGTGCTCGATGCGCCGCGGCAATCGGCGCTGCAGCAGCGGGCGCTGGAATTCTCCGCCGCCCACCGGGGCGCCGCACAGGCCACGGCCCAGGCCGTGGCCGGCGTGCTGCGCGGCCGGGCGGCCGCTGCCGCCCCTTAGAACGTGAACACGTTCTTAGGCCGGCTGCGGCGCGGGACGGTAGCGCAGGTCACGCACCTGGATCAACGGCGGCGCCGATGCCGAGTCGCCCAGGACGGTCAGTGCGAGGCGGTAATACGCCTCCGGCGAGGGGACCGGCCGCTGGTGCGCCTCCCACTCAGAGACGCTGGCCGCCAGCCGGGCCACCCAGGCGGTCCCGTCCGTCCAGTCGCCGTCCACCGCGGGGTCGTAGCCGAACGCCGGTACCCGCAGCACGGGCAGCTCCACGGGCATGCCGCCTTGCACGGAATGGACATGACCCACCGAAGCCTCCATGCGCACCGGGTGGCCCTGCCGCGCGTGGCCTGGCGGCAGGGCGAGCAGGGCCTGCAAGAAGGTGCCGAGCGCCTGCGCCAGCCCCTGCCCGGGCGCGGTGCCGATCGTGATCGGTGCGCCGGCCTCCACCGACGGCGCGGCGCCGTGCGGGAAGCGGGTGATCGGCCGGCGGTAGATGAAGGCGGGATTCGTCGCACGCTGCGCGTCGAGCGACAGGTTGCGGGCCAGCGACACGCCGGCCCTGGCGCTCTGCCGCGCCAGCACCGACAGGCCGGCGAACACGGCCGTCTTCACGGCGCCGGGGGATGGCGATTCCTCCCAGCCGGGCCGCGGCGCGCCGGCGATCGCGCCGGCCTCGCCGGACCCGGGGAAGACGAGCCGCAGGGGCGCGGTCGCGCCGATGGCCAGGCCTGGCGGATAGGCGTAGACCGCCTGCGTCGGCGTGGACAGGGCGGTGTCTTGCGGCAGCGCCGCTTCGGCACCTGCGGCCGCCGCGGCAGACACCGCGGGCCAGCGCCCGGCGGCATGGTCCATCGGCAGGCCGGTGGCCGGATCGATGGCCTCCACGGTGAGCCGGGTGGGCTGGCCGGGCGCGCCGGTCTCCTGGCCCAGGCGGTAGGCGATGGCTGTCGGCTCCGCGGGGGCGGGCACCGGCGCGGGCTGCGATGGGGCATCCGGCGCCTGCCGCGGCACGGGGCCCGAGGCGAGCGCTGCGGCCACGCTGCCCGCGAGCCGGGCGAAGGCCTGCGCCGCATGGGGCCGGGCCTGTTCCAGATCACCCTTGAGCACCGGATAGGCGGTGATGAACTGCGCCAGCGCCGCGAACACCGCGTCCGGCGCGGGGGCCGGCGGCGTGCCACCCCACGGGTCGGCGGGCTCGCCCGCGAAGGAGACGACCAGCGTGGGCGCATCCTGCGCGGCGGCGCCGTGCCTGAAGGCCAGGTGGAAATCCCAGGCCGACAGGTCTGCCGCGCTGTCCGGCTGCGGTACTGACTGCACGGCCTCCTGGGCCAGCAGCGACGCGGCGTCGGGCAAGGACCGCAGTGGGATCGGCAGGGCGAGCGGCTCGCCCCCGGCCGCACCGGCGAGCGTGAACGGCTCGGAGAAGACCAGCGGCACCACGCCCTGCGGCCGCGGCAGCTCCAGCCCCGTGGCCGTGTACGCGATGCGTGGCGCGGCCAGGCGCCGCAGGCCGGGCGACTGCACCGTGCACGCGAAAGTCGCCTGCGCACCCGGGCCCTGCAGCGCCACCGACGTGCCCGAGAAGCCAAAGGCGCCGGCTTCGCTCTCCAGCGCCGCCAGCTCCACGCGCAGGCGCGGCGCGGGGGCCTCGTTGCCGGCCACGGCCACGGCGTGCTCTGCCGCCGCCACGGGCGCCTTCGCCTCGACCTGCACGAAGACCTGGGCGGTGGACGCCGCTGAAAGCCGTTCGCGCAGCGCCTCGCGCGCCGTGCAGCGCGCCGCTTCCAGCGAACCGCCGTCGCCGGTCAGGAGGGGCTGCACGCGCTGCGCGAGCGCGGTGGCCAGTGCCTCGCGGTGCGTGGCGAGGTCCGCCTCGGCGCCGGCCGGTGCCGGGAATGCATCCATGGCGTGCAGGAAGGTGTCCAGCCATGCGTCCAGATCGATGTCCCGGAAGGCGTGCGGTTGCGGCGTGTCCGAGAGCCCGGCGCCACCGGTGTACTCGGCGATGGCCACGGAGCCCTCCGCCGGCGAGGTGCACAGCGGCGCGAGGGCGAAATGGCGGGCCGCCGCGGTGTCGAAGCCACCGAACCGCGGGCCGGCACCGTTCGCGAAGTTGACGCACCAGAGCGCCGGGGCCTCGCCGGAGGCCGCCGTGCCCGCCGGGTCGCTGGCCACGCGCACGCCCGGCAGCGCCGCTTCCAGGGCAGCGCCCACATCCGGCGCGGGCCGGACCGGCGTGGCTTCGGCCGCCGCCGGTGCGCCGCTGCGCGCGATGGCCACCCCCACCGCCACCGGAAAGACCACGTCCCCGAACGCGGGCTGGAGGGCCACCGCGGGCCCGCCAGTGCCCGACGGCGGCACCGGCACGAGCCAGGCGCCGGGCGCCACCAGGTGCGGCACATCGCGCAGCGCCGCGGCGGCATCGGCCACCGTGGCCTGCGTGCCCTGGAGCGCCAGGCGGCCGACGATGCCGTTCAGCGTGTCGTGGGGCAATGTCGTGATCGCCGGGTGGCCGAGCGGCAGCGCCACGCCGGGCTCCAGCACCCCGAGCACCGCCGCGTTCTCCACCGCCAGGGCCAGCGCGCTGGCCCCGCAGGCCGCGGCCAGTCCGCTGAACGTGCCCCCCGGGTTGCGGCCGCCCGCATCGCCGCGCAGGGCCGGGCAGCGCCACACGGCGCCCGGCACGGTGAGCCCCGGCTGCCCGGCCACGCTGGCGGCCAGCGCTGGCAGGGGGAGGGCGGCGCCGGCTTCTTCCAGGCGCCCGGCGATCTGCCGGAAGGTGTCGCCGGGCTCGGTGACCGTGCTGCGGCCGCTCTCCGCGTGGGTGACGGTCTGGCCCGGTGCGATGAGCCCGGGCGCATCGGCGTTGAGTTCGACGATGTCCGACGGCGCGGCGGTACGGCCCTCCGCGATCGAGCCGACGGTGTCGTCCGCCGCGGCGACATGGCTGCGGGGCACGGGCGCGTCGCCATGGGCGAGCGTGCCCGGCAGCGTGAGCGTGGCCCCCTCCGCCAGGGCCGTGCTGGCATTGGCCAGCGCCGTGCCGATCTGCCCGGCGGTGGCGCCGTTCGCTGCTGCGAACGCGGCCAGGCTGGCGCCTTCGGCCGGCGCCGCCGGCTTGTCGAGAAAACCGGCCTGCACCGTGGTGCCCGCGGCCCAGAGGCCCGGAAGGTCGGCATTGAGGGTGGCCAGCGCCTCGGCGTCCGTGCCGGCATGCCCGGCGAGCGACTGCAGCGTGTCGCCCTCGGCGGCCAGCAGGGTGCCCACCGCGAGCACCGCGCCCGGCACGAACAGCCCCACCACCTGCCGGTTGGCTTCGGCGAGCAGGGGCACCGTGGTGCCGAGGCCCGACGCCGCCTGCGCGAAGGTGTCGTCCGCGGCCAGCACGCGCGAGGCCGTGCCGAAGGCCAGGGCCACGCCTTCCCGCAACAGGCCGGGCGTGGTGGCGTTGGCCAGCGCGAGCGCCGCCGCGGAGGTGCGCGCTCGATCGGCCTGCCCGAGCGTGGCGAGCGAGTCATCGGTCGCCGCCACCACCGTGCGTTGCGGCGAGGCCAGTTCCGTGCCCGCCTGCAGCGGCACGGCGGCGTTGGACGCCACGAAGGCCGCCTGCGTGAGGCCGGCCGTGCGCGCGACGAGGGCGGCGAGTGTGTCTCCGCCCGCCACCGCCACCATCGCCGGCACCGGCAGCGGTGCGCTGCCGAAGAGATCCGCATAGCGCTGCTGCGCGTTGGCGGCCAGCAGCCCGCCGGGCGTGGTGCCGAGGTCCCGCGCCATCTGCTGGACCGTGGCGCCGCCGGCCTGGGCGCGGCCGGGGGCCATCGCCGCACGCGCCGCGAGGTAGTCGTGCGCGCCGTGCGCGAACGCCGCGAAGGGCGCGGTGGCCAGCGGATAGGCCGGGGTGGCGGCGGCGCCGAGGGACCGGGCATCGAGCGTGGTCGTGAGGGAGAGCGCCCGGTCCGGCTGCGCGAGCTGGGCGGCGATGCGCGCGTAGGCCTGCAGGTCGGCCGCGGCCGCCGCCTGGGCCGGCTCCACCGCCGCGCCGGGCGCGACCGCGTAGCGGGAGGCCTGCATCGACAGCCGGAGCGCGAGGTCCGGCGCGGTGCCCGAGAGGCCGTAACGCGCCTCCAGCGAGGGCCAGTCTGCGAGCCGCGTGACCTCGTCGGAGGAAGCGGTCGGCTCTGCGGGGATGTCGGGCAACGGGTCTGTGAGGTGCATACGGTCCTTGGAGGCTGGCAGCACTGTAGTGCAGGCACGTCGCCCTGCAATGGGCCGGTGCGCGCGGCGGCGGGAGCCAGCTCGGCAGTTCCATGCGGCGGAAGATAAAGAACCTCTTGCGCCGCCATAGCCAACCTCGATCAATGAGTCAGCATCCATTCAGGTTCGCGGCTCCGTAATGGGCCATCAACTTTTACGGGAGATCGCACCATGAACCTCCAACACCTGCGCATCGGCCTCAAGCTGGCCCTCGCGTTCGCCATCACCACCTTGCTGACCCTGGCGCTGGGCCTCGCCGCCTGGACCCAGATGCGCGCCATCCAGGCCGGCGCCGACGACCTGGCGACCAACTGGCTGCCGAGCGTGCAGGCGATCGGCAATGCCCGCGTGGCCGCCAACCGCGTGCGCCGCATCGAGAGCGAAGTGTTCCTGCCCGACGCGAGCGATGCCACGCCCCGCCGCCGTGCCGAGCTGGCGCACCGCATGGAGCAGTTCGCGCAGGCCGAGAAGGCCTACGTGCCCCTCATCACCCCCGGCGAGGAACAGCGCCTCTTCGAGCAGTACCGCGCCGCGCGCGAAACGTATGCCGGGGCGCAGGCCCGCATGCTCGCGCTGCCGGCCGATGCGCGTGCCGACGCGACGCGGATGTTCTTCGGCGAATTGGAGCAGAGCTTCGAGGCCATGGCGAACGCGCTGGGCGTCCTGGCCGAGTTCAACCGGAAGTCCGCCGACGCCGCGCAGCAGAACATCAGCGCCATCTACAGCCGTGCGGTCTGGACGCTCGCGGGCCTCGTGTCGGCGGCCTTCCTCATCGCCGTGGCACTGGCCTGGTGGATCACGGGCCTGATCACGCGGCCGATCCGCGAAGCGGTGGGCGTCGCGCAGGGCGTGGCCGCGGGCGATCTGACCATGGCCATCGCCCCTCGGGGGCGCGACGAGGCCGGGCAACTCATGGAAGCGCTGGCCGGCATGCGCGACAGCCTTTCCGATGTGGTCGGCGGGGTGCGCGCCAACGCCCAGAGCGTCGCCACGGCCAGCGCCGAAATCGAGCAGGGCAACATCGACCTCTCGTCGCGCACCGAAGAGCAGGCGTCCGCCCTGGAGCAGACCGCGGCGTCGATGGAGCAACTGGGCTCCACGGTGCGGCAGAACTCCGACAACGCGCACCAGGCCAGCGCGCTCGCGCAGGACGCCGCCTCCGCCGCGGCGCGCAGCGGCGAGGCCGTGGGCACGATGGTGGGCACCATGCACCAGATCGACGACGCCTCGCGGCGGATCTCGGACATCATCGGCCTCATCGACGGCATCGCGTTCCAGACCAACATCCTCGCGCTCAACGCGGCCGTGGAGGCGGCGCGGGCCGGCGAACAGGGACGGGGGTTCGCCGTGGTCGCGAGCGAGGTGCGCAGCCTGGCCCAGCGCAGCGCTTCGGCCGCCAAGGACATCAAGGAGCTGATCGCCACCAGCGCCCGCCGGGTGCAGGACGGGTCGCAGCAGGCCGAGCAGGCGGGCGCCGCGGTGCAATCCGCGATGGAACTCATCCAGAAGGTGGCCTCCATCGTCTCCGAGATCAGCATCGCGACGCGCGAGCAGAGCGACGGTGTGTCGCAGGTCGGCGAAGCGGTGGTGCAGATGGACCAGACCACGCAGCAGAACGCCGCGCTGGTCGAGCAGAGCGCGGCGGCGGCCTCCAGCCTCAAGGCCCAGGCGGAGCACCTGGTGAGCGCGGTCTCCGTGTTCCGCCTGCCCGGCGGTGCCCAGCGCATCGGCCACGCGCCCCACGTGGCGCTTGGGGCCTGAAGGATTCCGCCGCCCGGCATGCGCAAGACCTTGTCGCAGCGCAGGCCGGCCCGCGGGGCCCATGCCGCACAATGGCGGGGCACCGGGCGCCACGAGCGTCCGCGGCCTGCCACATGATCGAAAAGCACTACCTCACCCCGTTGTTCGCGCCCAGCTCCATCGCCGTGCTGGCGGGCCGCGCGGACGCCCCCGAAACGCTCACGCCTGCCGCGCGTGCCCTGCACGAGGCCCTGCGCGCGCAGCGCTTCACGGGCACGCTGCAGTTCCTGGACATCCACACCAGCGGCACGCTGGCCGACCTGGCGCAGACGCGTGCCGATCTGGCGGTGATCGCGCAGCAGCCGCAGGACACCGCCGCGGCCCTGGAGGTGGCGGGCCGCATCGGCTGCCGCGCGGCGCTGGTGCTCTCGCAGGGGCTGGATGCCGACACCGCGCTGCGGCTCAAGAAGATCGCGCGGCGCGAAGGGATGCACCTGCTGGGGCCCAATTCGCTGGGCCTGCAGCGGCCGCACCTGCAACTCAACGCGAGCGCGGCCGGCCCGCTGGCGCGCGAAGGATCGCTCGCGCTGGTGTGCCAATCGGGCGCGCTCACGGCCTCCATCCTCGACTGGGCGCACAAGAACGCCGTGGGCTTTTCCACCGTGGTGTCGCTCGGGCCGAACACCGACGTGGACATCTCCCAGGTGCTCGACTTCCTGGCCAACGACGGGCGCACGCAGAGCATCGTGGTCTACATGGAAGGCATCGGCAGCGCGCGCCGCTTCATGAGCGCGCTGCGCTCGGCCGCCAATGCCAAGCCCGTGGTGGTGCTGAAAGCCGGCCGCAAGCCCGCGGGCAACGAGGCCGCGCAGACCCACAGCGGCACCATCGTGGGCAGCGACGACGTGTTCGATGCCGCGCTGCGCCGCGCGGGCGCGGTGCGCGTGCGCTCCTTCGTCGAATTGTTCTCGGCGGCCAAGTGCCTGGCCTCGCGCTACCGGCCCGTGGGCAAGCGGCTGGCGCTGGTCACCAACGGCGGCGGGCCGGGCGTGCTGGCGGCCGACTGGGTGAACGAGATCCTGCTGGAGATGGGGCGCCTGTCGGCCGATGCGGCCCAGGCGCTCGCGCCCCAGTTGCCGCCGCTCGCCTCGCTGGCCGACCTGATCGATCTCTCGGAAGAGGCCGGGCCCGCGCATTACCGCGCGGCCATCGAGGCGGCCGAACGCGACCGGCAGATCGACGGCGTGCTGGCCATCCACTCGCCCAAGGCCGGCACCGATGCGGTGGATGTCGCCCGGGCTCTGGCCGAGGCCAAGCGCCTCATGGGCAAGCCGCTGCTGGCCTGCTGGATGGGCGACGCCACCGTGGGCCCCGCGCGCGAGGTGCTGCGCGCCGCGGCCATCCCGAGCTTCCGCACGCCCGAGGCGGCCGTGGGCGCCTTCGGCAACATCGCTTCGTTCTACCAGAACCAGCAACTGCTGCAGCAGACGCCCCCGCCGCTCTCGGCGCTGTCCAAGCCCGACATCGAGGGCGCACGGCTGCTCATCGAGAGCGTGCTGGCGGAGCGGCGCAGCGTGCTCACCGAAATGGAGTCGAAGACGCTGCTGGCCGCCTTCCAGGTGCCGGTGACCAAGACGCTGCTCGCGCGCAGCGCGCACGAGGCCATGATGATCGCCACGCAGTTGGGCTTTCCGGTGGCGCTGAAGATCGACTCGCCCGACATCTCGCACAAGTCCGACGTGGGCGGCGTGGCGCTCGACATCCACAGCGGCACGGCCGCGCGAGATGCCTATACCGACATGGTGCAGCGCGTGGCGCGGCTGCAGCCCGGCGCGCGCATCAACGGCGTGACGGTGCAGAAGATGGCGCGCGCGCGGCGCGGCCGCGAGATCTGCATCGGCCTGGTCACCGACGACCCGTTCGGGCCCGTCATCACCTTCGGCGCGGGCGGCACGATGATCGAGCTGATCGACGACCGCGCCATGGAACTGCCGCCGCTCAACCAGTTCCTCGCGCGCCGGCTCATCGAGCGATCGCGCGTGGCCGAAACCCTCGGCGAATGGCGCGGCGCCTCCGCGGTGGACCGCGACGCGCTGGAGCAGACGCTGCTGCGCGTCTCGGAAATGGTCTGCGCGCTGCCGCAACTGCGCGAGATGGACATCAACCCGCTCATCGTCGATGCGGGCGGCGTGGTGGCGGTGGACGCGCGCATCGCGGTGCGCGACACCGCGCAGGCCGCCAGCGGCCGCAGCGAGGGCTACGGGCACCTGGCCATCCTGCCGTACCCCGCGCGCTACGAGCAGACCTGGCCCATGCGCGGCGGCGGCGAATTCCTGGTGCGGCCCGTGCGGCCCGACGATGCGCAGATGCTGCAGCGGCTGGTGAAGGAACTCTCGCCCGAGAGCCGCTACTTCCGCTACATCTCCCAGATCGCGGAGCTGCCGGCGCCCATGCTCGCGCGTTTCACGCTCATCGACTACGACCGGGAGATGGCGCTGGTCGCCGTGCACCGCGAGCGCAGCGCCGGCGAGGACGGCGAGATCCGCAACACCGAGCGCATCGTGGGCGTCTCGCGCTACGTGACCAACCCCGACCAGACGAGCTGCGAATTCGCGCTGGTGGTGGCCGACGATTTCAACGGCCGCGGGCTGGGCTCGCGCCTCATGCTCAGCATCATGGAAGCCGCGCGCGACAAGGGCCTGACGGAGATCCAGGGCCTGGTGCTGGCGCAGAACCCGAGCATGCTCAAGCTCATGCGGCGCCTGGGATTCGAGGTGCGGGCCTATCCGGACGATCCGGACTTCAAGCTGGTGGCGCACCAGCTCTGATCGCAAACCGCGCGGCGCGGGGAGGTTCGGCATTCATGCATTCGCTTCGCATGGCGCTGCAAGGGCTTTCCGTCTCCACGATTTAGTGTGGGCCTGTGCATTGACCCCGCCCCGCAAGTGCCATTTATGAAGATTTCCCCTCCCGTGTCAGGCAGCCCGATGCGAAGCGTTGGAGAACAACCCTCGGCCGCTAGCGAGGAAAGGCCGCGCCGCAGTGATTCCGGCGCATCCGGGCCCCCTGCCGCGTCCCCGCCGACGTTGCTCAAGAGAAGAAGCTTCCAACTCAGGACGGGAATTGGCGAGGGCCTGAGGTTCAATGCCCGGTTTCCGTCCCTCGGAGAGAGTTCGGTCACGACCTCCTTCAGTCCCCGGTCGCTGACGGACGTCACCTCTGCTGCGACGCTCCGGCGTGGCGTGATGAAGCAGGCAAGCCCCTCGTACGGCAGTCCGGTGTCCACGCTTGCGCCCCTCCTCGACCCTGGTACGCCAGAGCCCTTCGACGGGACCTCGGAGTCCTGGAATGCATTGAGCACCCTGGGACGGGAGAGGCGGCGCAAGTGCGAGATGCGCTCGGCCGCCTCCGACATGGTGCTCAGTCCCGGCTTTGTGAAAGTGATCAGCCAGAAAATCACGCGGAGCGACCTGCTCGAAAAGCTGGCGGCCCTGAGGCCTGGCTCCACGGAGGTCGGTGAAGGGTTCAGGGCCTTGGCGTTGGAGCGCCCGTTGGGAGGGGTGTCCAGCCAGCCGCAGGGCATGAGGAAACTCGGCGCAGGCGTCTCTGGAACGGCCTACGCCGTCAGGCTGTCCAAGGACTTCGTCAGCGACGGCAAGAACTTCGGGCGGGACTTCGTGTTCAAGGCGATGCTGTGCATCGACCCGCGCCGGCTCATTCCGGACGACCTGTACCGCAAGGATGACTGCAGCCCCGAGGAGGCCATCGAGGGGCAAAAATCCAGGATCCGCAAGGAATACCAAATGGCCGCTTCGCTGAAGGATACCTCGCAGGTCATGCGGGTTCATGGACTGGTCCAGATCGACGATCAGTTCGGGATCCTCTCGGAAAAGATCGAGGGGCCGACGGTTTTCGAGGTGATCAGGCAATCCCGTCGGGCCCTGGAGGTCGGGGACGTCAGCCCAGAGGACTATCTGGCCCTGGGGCGGGTCATGCTCGCCGACGTCCTCATCGGAGCTTCCCGTTTCGCGGACGAGGGGATCGTGCATCAGGACATTTCGCACAACAACATCATCTACGACAGAAACCAGAAGATGTTCCGGCTCATCGACATGGGCAAGGGGGCGAGGAGGGGGAGCCCGGCAGCATGGGCACCCCGGGCTACATCGATCCACGTTTCGTGGCGGACCACAAAAGAGATGTGTACAGCACGGCCCAACTGCTCGTGCATTTCCTGAAACCCCCGGACCGCGACATGGGCTTCATCGGACTCCATGACAAGACGGCGGTGGAGACATTCCCCTTCATGGCGCCGCTGAAGAACCTGCCCGCGCAATGCAAGTCGGAAATCGTCCGGTTGATCAGCCGCATGATCAAAAAAGAGCCCGACGAGCGCGCCAGCGCCGAAGCATTGCTCGGGGATCCATTTTTCGGTGCATTGCCTTCCCGAGACCAAGCCCACGCGATCCTGGAGCGATTGAGCCGCTCGTCCTGAGACGGCTTCTATCGGCCTCGTCTTCCGTCTTCCTTCACCACTGGATATCCGGCATGAACACTCCAATCGGACATTTCTCCGCGCAGCGCCGCCAGCACCTGTTCTATGCCATGTGCGCCTGGGGTCTCTCGGCTTGCGGGGGAGGGACTGCGGCCGTCCAGCCCCTGACCGATTCCGCAGAGCGTGCGGCAACGGATGGAGCACCGATCGCCTCCCGGGCCGAGTCGGTGTCGGCATTCGTCCACCCCGGACTGCTGAACACGGCGGATGATTTCGCCCGCATGGCCGACAAGGCGGCCTCCGGCGCTGCCCCATGGGCCGATGGCTTGGCGCAGGTGCGTGCCGCCCTGTCCGGCATGCCGGGCTGGGCCAGCAACGCCACCGCCATCATCACGCGTTCGTCTTCGTCCGGCAGCAACTTCGGCCGCCTGGCCACGGACATCTCGCGGGCCCAAGCATGCGCGCTGTATTGGAAGGTCGCGGGCGAGACCCGATATGCCGACAAGGCCGTGGAGTACATGAACACCTGGTCATCCACCCTGACCACGGTCAACGGCAATAACGACGCCGCGCTGTTGGCGCTCAATGCCTACCAGTTCGCCAACGTGGGCGAGATCATGCGTACCTATGCGGGCCTGCAAGCGAGTGATTGGGCGAGATTCCAGAAGATGATGTCTGGCATCTTCGCCCCGATCTCGGTCGAGGGCCTCTACACCTCCCTGGTGCCCTATACCGTGTATTCCAGTTGGCAACTGGCCAGTATCGCCTCGCTGATGGCGATCGGCGTGCTGTGCGACGACGCCGGCATGTTCAATAGGGCCGTGGAGTATTTCCGCACTGGCGCGGGCAACGGGGGGATCCGGCAGGCGGTCTTCGTGGTGCATCCCGGGCGCCTGGGGCAAACACAGGAGTCTGGCCGGGACCAGGGGCACAACACGCTCAGCGTCGGACTCATGGGCGTCATCTGCGAGATGGCCTGGAACCAGGGCATCGATCTCTATGGCTATGACAACAACCGCGTTCTGGCCGGCGCCGAGTATGTCGCCATGGGCAATCGCCAGGTCACCGGAACCGCAGGCTATCCGGACATGCCTTTCACCCGCTACAAAAACCAGCAGGTGGAGCAGACGGTCTTCTCCACAGCGGCGCAGCCATCCGTGCGCAACGAATGGTCGATCCTCTACCACCACTACGTGAACCGAAAGGGCCTGGCGGCGCCGAATTGCAAGGCCTTCGCAGATGCGCGTGTCGAGACTGGGGCAGACAACGATCTGCCGGGCTTCGGCACGCTGACCTACGCGCGCGACGCGTATCCGGCAGACGTGCCTCCCAGCGGACTGACGGTGCATGTGGTGGGCGGCAACGTCATCCTGTCGTGGTGGGGCTGCGCCCGAGCGACCCGCTACAACGTGCAGCGCCGCATGGAGCAGGAAACGGGCTATACGGTCATAGCGACCATCGACAGCGGTAGTCTGCCGACCTACACCGATGCGACCGCGCCATCCGGCACTTACTTCTACGCCGTCACGGCGACCACGCCCACGGGGGACACGGCGGCTTCCAGCGAGGTGCGGGCCATCACCTCGGGATCACTGTGGCTCCATTTGCCGTTCGACGAGGGCACAGGCAGCAATGCCGCAGACCGCAGCGGTAACTCCAGTGCCGGGCAACTGGTCAATGCCACGTGGAGGGGGGGTCGTCGAGGAGGCAGCGCCGTGTCGTTCGACGGGAGTTCCAGCTACGTTGCGCTGCCCGATGGCCTGCTGCGCGACTTGGGGGATTGCACGCTCGCGGTGTGGGTCTATTGGCGTGGGGGGAGCCAGCGGCAGTCGGTGTTCTATTTCGGGCGCGGAGCCCAGTACATGGCTTTCACGCCGAACTTCAACTCAAGTGCGGGTAACCAGGCCCGCTTCGTGATGACGCTCAATGCCATCGATGGCGCGGACCGGATCGCGATGGGATCAACGCTGGCCATGAATGCCTGGAAACACGTTGCGATCACCTTCGCCGCCGATGTACTCACGCTCTACATCGATGGCGTGCCTGCAGGCACAACGGCCTCGCGCTTCCACCCTTTCCACCTCGGCGTGACGGACAAGAATCTGCTGGGGCGGTCGTTATCGTTTTCAGAGAACTATTTCAATGGCCTGCTGGATGATTTCCGCATCTACCGCAAGGCTTTGTCCGCCAGCGAGATTGCCGCCCTCGCCGCGGGCTGACCGCTGCGTGGCCTGAACCGCATCTGTGATTCATGCGCCGCGCCGTTTGCCCGATGACCGCGGAACAGGCCATGCCGGCAAACGCTGTGCCAAAAGACATTGAACACGTTTTCAGGGGTTCTTTTTCCCATCCAGGAGGCCATCGACCGGCAGCAGATCCTCCTGTGACAGCGTGCCGGCCGCCTGCCGCAGCCGCAGCGTCCCCAGCAGCACGTTGTAGCGGGCCTGCGCCAGATCGCGCTTGGTCTGGAAGAGCTGGCTCTGCGCGTTGAGCACGTCGATGTTCACGCGCACCCCCACCTGGTAGCCGAGCTGGTTGGCTTCGAGCGCGCTCTGGCTCGATGCCTCGGCCGCCTCCAGCGCGCGCACTTGGCTCTGGCCGGACTGCACGCCGAAGAACGCAGTGCGCGCGGACTGCGCCACCGAGCGGCGCGCGTTGTCGAGGTCGGCGCGGGCCTTGTCCTCCAGCGACAGCGTTTCCTGGATGCGGTTCTGCACTGCGAAGCCCGCGAACAGCGGCAGGGTGAGCTGCACGCCGACCGTGGCATTGCGCGTGCGCGAAGAGATCTGCGGCGCCGTCACGGTGCCGTTGGGATTGCGGGCCACGGTGTAGCCGGCCTGCAGGTCCACGGTGGGCAGGTGGCCGGTCTCGGCCTTGCGGGTTTCAAGCCGCGCCACGTCGAGGGCCACCTGGGCCTGGCGGACCTGGGGCTGCAGTTCTTCGGCGGTGCGGACCCAGGCATCCACGTCGGCGGGCGCCAGGGGCGGCAACTGCACGGGCAGCGCCAGCGGTTGCGGGGACACGCCCGCGCGGCCCACGAGCTGCTCCAGCGCGAGCTGCTTCACACGCAGGTCGTTGTCGGCGGTGATCTCCTGCGCCACCACGAGGTCGAAGCGCGACTGCGCCTCGCGCGAATCGGTGACGGTGGCATTGCCCACCTCGAAGTTGCGCTGTGCCGAGGCGAGCTGCTCCGAGACGGCCGTCTTCTGGGCCCGCACGAGCGTAAGCGTGTCGCGCGCCGCCAGCACGTCGAAGTAGGCCTGCGCCACCCGCACGATCAGGTCCTGGCGCGTGGCTTCGAGCCGTGCCTGCGCGATGTCGATGCCGCGCTGGCCCTGCTCGAAACCGATGCGGTTGGCGGGCCGGTAGAGCGGCTGCGATGCGGTGAGGCCCGCCGATTGCTGCGGCGCGCCAAGGTCGATCGGCGGGCGGTTCACATGGGTCTGCGCATACGACGTGCCGGCCGACAGGCCTGCGCTCGGCAGCAGCCCGGCGCGGGCCTGCTCGGCGCGGCTCACCGACGCATTGGCCTCGGCGAGGGCGGCCTGCAGCGGAGCGTCGTAGCCCTGGGCGATATCGACCAGGGCCGAGAGGCTCTGCGCGGAGGCGGGCAGGGCGTGCGCCAGGGCGGCGAAGGCGAGGGCGCTCAGCAGGGCACGCGGCAGCGCATGCGGCAGGCGTGGCGGCAGGTGCCGGGGCAGCGGGGAGGGAGGAAGCGTGCGGCGGAGATTCATGGCGAACAAGCGTTTCTTTCCAGGCAGATAAACCAAACCAGGGAACCGGATTCCCCGGCGCCGGGCGCAGCAGGGGCCTGCCCGGCGCCCCAGGGCGCCGGGTTGGTCAGGCATGCGTTGCCGGTGGAGCCGGTGTCAGTAGCGGGCCACTCCGGCGTCGCGCTCTTGCGACCAGGCATCGATGCCGCCGGAAATGTTGGCCAGCCGCTGGAAGCCCTGCTGATCGAGGAAGGCCGCCACGCGCAGGCTGCGCACGCCGTGGTGGCACAGGCAGGCGATGGGGCGGTCGGTATCGAGTTCGGCCAGCCGGGCCGGAATCTCGCCCATGGGAATGGCCGCGACGTCGAAGCCGCCGCCCGGCGCGGGGCGGATGCTGGCGGTCTGCAGCTCCCAGGGCTCGCGCACGTCCAGCACCAGGGGGCGGGCACCGCCGGCGTCGGCGGTGAACCATTCGTCAAGCTGGGCGGGACGCACGTGGTCGATCATGGAAAGGGTCCTGGTTCCGGAGGGTGGAAAGGGCGCAGGTTCGTGGGTGGCGCGTGAGTGCCGGTCAGAACGTGAAGCGCGAGCGCTCGGGGAAGCCCTGCAAGCGCGCGGTGTTGGTGTCCCACGGGTAGGTGGTGGCGAAACGGTCGCCCGTGCGGCGCACGAAGGTGGCGCGCATGACCGGCTCGTCGCCCGTGATCGCCGCCAGGCGGCCGCCTTCGCGCAGCAGCGCCAGCAGGTGCTGCGGCACTTCATGCACCGAGCCGCTTAGCACGATGACGTCGAACGGGCCGTCCGGCACCGCGTCGCGCGCGCCGTCGGCCTGCCGCACCACGGCGTTCTCGATGCCGGCGCTGAGCAGGTTCTCGCGGGCGAATTCGACGAGGTCGGGCACGATCTCCAAGGTCACCACATGCTCCGCGCGGCGGGCCAGCAGCGCGGCCATGTAGCCGGAGCCGGCGCCGATCTCCAGCACACGGTCGGTGGGGCGCACCTGCAGGTCCTGCAGCAGGCGCGCTTCCACGCGGGGCGCGAGCATGCACTGGCCCAGGCGCATCGCCTCCTCGGTGGCGGGGTTGAGCGGGATCTCCATGTCCATGAACGCCATGCCGCGGTAGGCCGGGGGCACGAAATCCTCGCGGCGCACGGCGGACAGCAGGTCGAGCACGTCGGTGTCGAGCACGTTCCAGGGGCGGATCTGCTGCTCGACCATGTTGTAGCGGGCCAGCGTGATGGGATCGCTCGCGTCGGCGGTCGTGTTGAGGGGAAGGGTCATGGGGGATTTCTCCGGTGCACGGGTCAGGACAAACCGGCGATTTTAGGCGGCGCGCCGGGCGGGCTGCGCCTGCGGGGCGGCCGCGGCATCCGGGGTATCGCCCGGCCGCACGCACAGGCCCGCCAGCAGGTTGTCCACCTGCGCATCGATGAAGCGCTGCGGCGCCATTTCCAGGGCATCGGGCATGCAGGGGCCGGAATGCCGCCACATCATCATGAACACCAGCGGCGCGATGACGACATAGACCGCGCAATCCACGTCCTGCACGCGGAACTCGCCCCGGTCGATGCCGCGCTGCAGGATGCGGCGGATGAGCCGGTGGCTGGGCTCGACCACCTCGACGCGGTAGAACGCCGCGATGTCGGGAAAGTTGTGCGCCTCGCTCAGGATGAGCTTGGAGATACCCGAGGCCTTGGTGGCGCCGATGTTCTCCCACCACAGCTGGTAGGCATGGCGCAGCAGGTCGCTCGTGCTGTAGGGGAACTGCTCGATCTCGAGGTCCCAGTCGGCGAAGTGGCGGCCGATGTTGTGGCGCACCACTTCCTTGAAGAGGTCTTCCTTGCTGGGGAAATACAAAAACAGCGTGCCCTTGGAAACCCCGGCCCGTGCCGCCACCTCATCCACCTTGGTGGCGGCATACCCCTTCTCGACGAACAGGTCGAGCGCCGCCTCGATGAGTTCGCCGGGACGCGCGTCCTTGCGGCGGGCGCTTTTCGGCGCCGCGGGCGAAGAAGAGGGGGAGGGGGCTTTCGAAGGCATATTAATGACTGACTGGTTAGTAATGTAGCAATCGCGTGCGGCCGCGTCAACGCGCCGGCTCGGACAATTCCCACAGCCGGCACGGCGTGGGGCCCTTACCGTATCGTTTTCTTTCGAGCGAGGTTTTTCCATGGGTTCTGAAACCATCACCCTGGGCGGTGGCTGCTTCTGGTGCACCGAGGCGGTGTTCGACCGCGTGCGCGGTGTCACCGACGTGGAGAGCGGCTATGCCAACGGCCACGTGGCGCACCCGACCTACGAGCAGGTCTGCGACGGCACGACGGGCCATGCGGAGGTGGTCCGCCTCACCTTCGATCCCGGCGTGATCGGGTTGGCCGAGATCCTGGAGATCTTCTTCGCCACGCACGATCCGACCACGCTCAACCGCCAGGGCAACGACGTGGGCACGCAGTACCGCAGCGGCATCTACACCAGCACGCCCGCGCAGCAGGAGCAGGCCGAGGCGATGGTCCGGCAGATGTCGCAGGACCGCCTGTTCGGTGCGCCCATCGTGACCGAGGTAGAGCCGCTGGCCCAGTACTGGCCTGCCGAGGCCTACCACCAGGACTATTTCCTGCAGCACCCCAACCAGGGCTACTGCGCTTTCGTGGTCGGCCCGAAGGTCGAGAAATTCCGCAAGACCTTCGCCCGGCACCTCAAGCCCGATTGACCTCCGGCGGCAGGCGCGCCGGGCGACCGGGCCGGCAGGCCCCGGTGCATAATGCAACCCGATTGCATTAACCAGCGCGAGCCGCACCCCGTCGCGCCCCTTGGCGGGCGCCGCCTTCAGTGGGCGGGGCAGCGGCGGCGCGCATCCCCGCCATGCCGTCTTCCGACGCTTCCTCCCGTTCTGCTTCCACCGCTCAGTCGCCTGGCGTGCCGGCCCCTCCTGCGCGGGCCTTGCCCGCGGGCCTGCGGTCCACGCGCGCCACGCGCGCCGTGCTGGCCCTCATGGAAGCGGACCCCGCGGCGGCGCGCTCGGGCACCGAGGTGGTGGCCGCGATGGAGCGCCGCGGCGTGCCGGTGAACCGCGTCACGGTGTACCGCCTGCTCGATCGGCTGGCCGTGGCCGGCCTGCTGGAGCGGCATGTGGACGGCCAGCGCGTGACCCGCTACTCGCTGGCGGGCGGCGCGCCCGACCGCTGGGCAGCGCGTTTCGAATGCGCGGATTGCCACCGCCAGTTCCGCATTTCCGAAGCCACGGCTCCGCTGCGTGCCGCGCTGCGGCGCGTGCTGCAGGCGCTGGCGGAGGCGGGCCATGCACCGGAGACCGCCGACGTCGCGGTGCGCGGGCGCTGCGCCCAGTGCACGCCGCCGGAGGCGCCCCGGTGATCCGTTCGCATGCGCTGGCGTACGCCTACGCTGGCGGCGGCGCTCCGCTGCGCTTTCCCGATGTGGATCTGCCCCAGGGCGGCTGCCTGCTGCTGCGCGGCCGGTCCGGCGCGGGCAAATCGACCTGGCTGGCGCTGGCGGCGGGGCTGCGCACCGCGGCAGGCGGCGTTCTCGAAGTGGCCGGGCAGCCGCTCACGGGTACCGGCCGCCTGGCAGGCGCCCGGCGCGACGCCTGGCGGGCGCGCACCCTCGGTTTCCTGCCGCAGGCACTGCACCTGTCCCCGGCGCTCTCCGTGGCGGAGAACCTCGCGCTGCCCTTCTTTGCCGCCGGCCTGCCGCGCGACGACCGCGCGATCGATGCGGCGCTCGGCCGCCTGGGCATTGCCGCCCTGGCCGCACGCCGGCCGAACCAGCTCTCCGGCGGGCAGGCCCAGCGCGTGGCGCTGGCGCGCGCCGTGCTGCTGTCGCCGCGCGTACTGCTGGCGGACGAGCCCACCGCCAGCCTGGACGACGACGCCGCCCGGGCAGCGCTGGAGCTGCTCACCGCCTGCGCCGCCGAGGGGCAGGCCACGCTGGTGGTCGCCACGCACGACCGGCGGGCCGCCGACGCGCTGGCGGCCCACCCGGGGCGGATGGATCTGGATCTGGATTTGGGTCTTTCAGGCTCCATGCCGCCGGATCCATTGAATAGTTTGCTATGAAAAATATAGCGAACGTCTGGGGCTTGCTCCGCCTGTCCTGGCGCTACCTCTGGTCGCGCCCGTTGCCCGCGGCGCTGAATTTGCTGCTGCTCTCGCTCGGGCTGGCGGCCGTGGCTCTGGTGACGCTGGTGGGCACGCAGGTGGACGAGGGCTTCGACCGCGACGTGCGGGGCATCGACCTCGTGGTGGGCGCGAAGGGCAGCCCGCTGCAGTTGATCCTGGCCGGCGTCTTCCACATCGATGTGCCGCCCGGCAACATCGCGCTGGAGGATTTCGAGGCCCTGCAGCGCCACCCCCTCGTGGCGCAGGCGATCCCGCTCAGCCTGGGCGACAGCTTCGCCGGCTACCGCATCGTGGGCACCACGGCCGACTACCCCGCGCACTACCAGGCGCAGCTCGCCGCGGGGCGCCTGTGGCGCCAGCCGATGGAGGCCGTGCTCGGCGCCACGGTGGCGCAGGCCATGGAGCGGGCCGCGCAGGGCCCGCAGGGCAGCGGCATGGCGGTGGGCGGGCCGGCCGGCCTGCTGGGGCGCAGCTTCGTCGGCACGCACGGGCTGGCGCCCGGCGGCGAGGCGCACGGCGGCCATCCCTACGGCGTGGTGGGAGTGCTGCAGGCCTGCGGCTGCGTGCTTGACCGGCTGGTGCTGACCTCGACCGAGTCGGTGTGGCAGGTCCACGAGACCGCCCAGGCCGACGATCCCGAAGACCTGGAAGTGCTGCGGCAGGAGCGCGAGGTGACACTGGCGCTGGTGCGCTACCGCAGCCCGCTGGCGGCCGTGACCTTGCCGCGCTACATCAACACCGCCACTCCCATGCAGGCCGCCGCGCCGGCCGTGGAGGTCACGCGGCTGCTGCGCCTGCTGGGCGTGGGCGCCGATGTGCTGCGTGCGTTCGGCGCCGTGCTGCTGGGCGTGGCCGCGCTCAGCGTGTTCATCGCGCTCTGGAATGCCGTGCGCGAGCGCCGGGCCGATCTGGCCATGCTGCGCATGCTGGGTGCGCCGCCCGCGCGCGTGGGCGGGCTGCTGCTGTGCGAGGCGCTCTGGCTGGCGGTGCTGGCCTCGGTGCTGGGCCTGGGGCTGGGCCATCTGCTGGCGGGCGTGGTCGGCCAGTTGCTGGCGGCGCAGAACGCGATGCCGGTCACCGGAGCGGTGTGGCTGCCCGGCGAGTGGGCCGTTCCCGGCCTGGCCGTGGCCCTGGCGGTGCTGGCCGCGCTGCCGCCCGCCGTGCAGGCCTACCGCGTGGACGTGGCCGAACTGCTGGGGCGCCCATGATGGCGCGCCTGTCCCCGCACCGGCCTGCCGTCCGCCCCGGGGCCGGTCCCGCCTGATTTTTCGATTTCCGTTTCTCCACTCCCTTCGTCCAAAGGATTTCCCATGCGCACTTACCGTTTCATCCTCGCCGCCGCCCTGGCCCCGATGCTGGCTTTCGGTACCCTGGCGGCCCACGCCCAGGAAGCCAAGGACCACGCCCACACCGACAAGGAAGTCCAGGCCGACATCCAGCGCCACCGCGCCATGGCGGCCGCCCACGACGCCGCCGCCAAATGCCTGGAGTCCGGCAAGGGGCACGACCAGTGCATGAAGGACCTGCAGGCCGCTTGCAAGGGCTTGGCCATCGGTAAATACTGCGGGATGAAGCACCAGCACTGAGGGCGCCGGCGCGAGCGGCGTCCTCCGCTGTCGCCCATGGCTTCTTCCGCTGCCATCCCTGCCGTCCGCCAGCCCGACACCGAAACCCCATGAAACCCTCGAACCTGGTCTGTGCCTGCGCCATCGCGTGGGCCGGCGCCTGCGCGGCGCAGGGCACCGCGCCCGTGCTCTCGTCGCCCATGGGGCCCGGCGCCTTGCCGGCCGGCAATGGTGCCGGCTACCACAGCCCGCAAAGCCCGATCAAACCGCTGCCGCGCCGCGACGACGTGGTCGCCTGGTCCACGCTCACCAACCTGACCAAGAAAACCCTCAAGACGCGCATCGCCCCGGTCTTCAACGCCGAGCAGAAAGCCCTCGACGGCAAGGTGCAGCGCATCCAGGGCTTCATGGTGCCGATGGACACGCGCCCGCTGCAGCGGCACTTCCTGCTCACCTCGGTGCCGCTCACCTGCGCGTTCTGCATCCCCGGCGGACCGGAGAGCATGGTGGAGGTGAAGGCCTCCGTGGGCGTGCCGTACTCGCTCGAACCCATCGTGGTGGAGGGCGAATTCAAGACCTTGGGCAACGACGAGTACGGGCTCTTCTACCGCATGGTCAATGCCGAGCCCGTGAAATGACCCGCCGTCGATCTGACCTGATCTGACCTGACCCGATTCCATGCCACGCCGAGCCCCGCGCACTCCAGCGGCCGCAGCCCCCCTGCGGCACGGCAGCCCGCGCGCGCTCGCCGTGTGGATGTGGCTGGCCTTGGCATTGGCCCTGGCCCCGGCACTGGGCCGCATGCACCAGGTGGTGCACGGCGCCGCCGCCGGCCCGGCATGGGTGGCGGCCGCCGCCGCGAAGGCCCAGGCCGTTCATGCTCCGGGGCGCCATGCCGGACATGCGCCTCGCACCGCCGGCGGGGGGCTGGAAGCCCTGTTCGCCGGCCATGCCGGCAGCGACTGCAACCTGCTCGACCAGTCGCTCTTCGGCGCGGCGTTGCTGCCGGCGCTGCTGCCCGCCGCCGCGCAGGCCGCCACCCCTGCGCCCGTCAGCCTGCCCCAGACGGGCATCGGCGCGCGGCCGCAGCGCACCTTCCTGGCCCGCGCGCCGCCGTCCCGTAGCCCCACCCGCGCCTGAACCTGCCTGGGTGTGCCCGAACGCGCCGGCGCGCCCGCAGAGGGCGGTGCCGGCGCCGGGCCGCGCCTGCATCCGCGCCAGTCAGGCACCTCCCGATTTTTCTCCGTCGAACGCCTGCCCGTGCGGGCCGCCGGGCACCGCAGCGGCCGATGGCCGCGCGCCCCGGTGGCTCGCCTGCCGGTCGGCCGTGTGCCGCTCCGGTGGGTGGCACACGGACCCGCGTGCGCACGTGCGCCGTACCGCTGCGCCTGCCCGGCGGTTGCTCCCTTCCTCCTGATCCTCTTTCGTTGCCTGCCATGAAATCCCATCCTTCCACCCCCGCGCGCCGGTCGCGCCATGCGGCTCTGCACCCGCTCGCCTGCGCCGTACTGGTGTTGCTGGCCTCCGGTGCCCGCGCGCAGACGGCTGCGGCCGACACCGATGCGCCCAAGGCCCGCCTGTCCGAGATCACCGTCACCGGCAATCCGCTGGGCGCGGACACCGTCGTCGCCCCGGCGGCGCAACTCTCCGGCGACGACCTTACGCTGCGCACCGAGTCCACACTGGGCCAGACGCTGGACGGCCTGCCCGGCGTGAGCAGCACCTACTTTGGCCCCAATGCGAGCCGCCCGATCATCCGCGGCCTGGACGGCGACCGCATCCGCGTGCTGCAGAACAGCGGCGCCACGCTGGACGCGTCGGCCCTGAGCTTCGACCACGCCGTGCCCACCGAGGCCCTGACCACCGAGCGCATCGAAGTGCTGCGCGGCCCCGCGGCGCTGCTCTACGGCGGCAGCGCCGTGGGCGGCGTGGTGAACGTGATCGACAACCGCATCCCGCGCGAACCCCTGAACGGCGTGGACGGCAAGGCCGAGGCATCCGCGGCCACCGGCAACCGCGAACGCGCGGGCGCAGCGATGGTGGAGGGCGGCAACGACCGCTTCGCCCTGCATGCCGACGTGTTCGACCGCAACACCGACGACGTGCGCGTGCCCATCGACCTGGCCTGCAGCAAGCCCGGCTCGCCCGGCCTCGCGCAGCGGATCTGCAATTCCGCCAGCCATACGCGCGGCGGCGCCGTCGGCGGCACGGCATTCTTCGACCGGGGCTACCTGGGCGTCTCGGCCAGCACCTACCGCAGCGACTACGGCACCGTGGCCGAGGACGACGTGACCATCGGCATGCGCTCCAACCGCTACGCGCTGGACGGCCTGTGGCGTTTCGACGCGGGCCCGCTGCAGAGCGTGCGCGTGCAGGCCAGCCACACCGACTACCGCCACACCGAATACGAGGGCGGCGAGCCCGGCACCACCTTCCGCAACCGCGGCAACGACCTGCGCATCGAGGCGAAACACGCGCCCATCGGCAAGCTGCAGGGCGTGGTCGGCGTGCAGACCGAGGTTTCGCGCTTCTCCGCCGAAGGCGAGGAAGCCTTCGCCCCGCGCAGCCGCAGCGGCAGCACCGCGCTCTTCGTGCACGAAGAACTGGGCACCGACTGGGGCAAGCTGACCTTCGGTGCCCGCGCCGAGCGGGACACGGTCGAATCGTTCGGCAGCCCGGGCATCGACCGCTTCGCCACCGGCAAGCACGACTTCAACCCGCACAGCGCGGCCGTGGGTGCGCTGGTCAACCTCACGCCCGCGTGGCAGCTGACCTCCAACCTCTCCTACACCCAGCGCGCGCCCAAGGACTACGAGCTGTTCGCCAACGGCCCGCACGTGGCCACCGCCGCCTGGGAAACGGGCAACCCCCACCTGGGCCTGGAGAAGTCCACCAGCCTCGACGTGGGCGCCGCCTGGAAGAGCGGCCCGCACCGCTTCGCGGCCACGGCCTTCGTGAGCCAGTTCTCCAATTACATCGGCCTGGCACCCACGGGCCTGCTGCGCTCCGAAGAGGGCGACGTGGTCCCCGCCGGCACCGACGGCGCGCTGCCCGAGTACCTGTACCAGGGCCTGCGTGCGCGCTTCGTTGGCCTGGAGGCCAGCGGCAACGTGCGCCTGGTGGGCGAGAGCGGCCTCGTCGCGCCTTCGGCACGCGCGCTCGGCGATGGCTCCACGGTGGACCTGCAACTGCGCGGCGACATCGTGCGCGCCACCAACCGCGACACCGGCGAGCCCCTGCCGCGCATCGCACCGCTGCGCCTGGGCAGCACCCTGCTGTGGGCCAGCGGCCCCTGGCGCGCCGGCCTGGGCTTCGACTACTTGGCCGCACAGAACCGCGTGCCCGCCGACGGCACGCGCGCCACGGGCGCCTACACGCTGTGGAACGCCTCGCTGGGCTACCGCACGCAGTGGCAATTCGGCGCAAACCGCAGCAACGTGCTCTGGTATGCGCGGCTGGACAACATCACCGACAAGCTGGCCTACAGCGCCACGTCGATCCTGACGACGACGGCGTTTCCGAAGGCGCCGCTGCCGGGGCGGAGTTTGAAGGTGGGGGTGAAGGTGGAGTTCTGAGGGGTGGCGGGGCGTGCTGGTGTGAGGCACGCTCCGCTTTGGGGCGCTGAGAGGGTGGTATTCAGGGGCCGTTTAGGCTGGTTGCGGACGGTGGCCCTAGCCGCTTTGGCTGGCTGCTACCGACCCAGAGCAGCCGCTCGCTGCGCGGACCGGAATGCCCGAAACCTGACGCTCGCGGATGTCACGGCTCAGCATGAGCCATCTTCTCGGAAATCATTGCTCGGAGCAACCGAACTGGTCTTCCTGCAGCAAGAGCAGCGCTGGCGAGGACTGGGCAACGCTGCGCTGGAAAGCTTCTTCAGATCGATGAGCGCCGAGCGCGCGGCTCTGACCGGATGCAGGTGGCCCGTCCTATCGTTGCCCCGCCGCGGCCGACGGAGCTCTGATGTCTGCGCCATAGCCAGAGAGTCACCAGTGGTGTGGCCAAGTCGCGCAGGACGGCAGTGCGGTCGTGATCGCCCTGACGCCCGGTCGTCGGAACGCCCCATGCTATGCTCTAATGTCTGAAAGTCCGATTTCCACCGCCCATGACCCAGTTGAGCCGCGCCGCTTACGATGAAACTAAAGCGTCGGAAGTGGCGTTTTATTTCCTAATGCGCGCCAAGCAAACGGATATGTCCATTACTAAGCTCCGGCTTATTAAGTGGATGTATTTGGCTGAGCGGGCGGCGTACGAGAAATTCGGCGAGCCATTAACCGGCGATGCACTTTGCTCGCTCAAACATGGACCTGTGCCATCAGTCACGTTGCGCCTCATCGAGCGACCCCGCCAAGTGGTCAGCAACGGCGCGTGGGCTTCGGTTGTAGAGGTATTCCAGCATAGCAAGCACGTCTACGTCTCAGTAAAGAACACCTGTTCTTACAGGACGGCTGACGACCTGCGTAGATTGAGCGACGACGAGGTTGAGTTGCTGCATGACGTTTGGAAGAAATTCGGCAAGATGTCTTCCAAGCATTTGGAGACATATCTCCATGATCCAGTCCATACGCCAGAGTGGAATTGGTCCGAGGGCGATGGGGGAAATCCCATTGAACTGGAGGATCTATTTCAGGCTGTCGGATATTCTGCTGAACAAACCGAGCAGCTTGTAGAGAATATCCAAGCCCTCGAGGGCATCAACGCCGCGTTCCACTGAGCATGGCTGCCCCTTCCAAGGACGGCAGGATTCAGCCGGGCTGTACGCTCCTTATCCCATCTGGACCGAATGGCAAGAGCCACCTCTTTGTCGTTGTGATGGACTCGAGGGTCATCAATGGTCAGGAGCATCTGCTCCTGGCATCCTTCAGCACCGTCAAGAAGGATCTGCCACACGATAAGACCTGCCTCGTCAAAGCTAACGAGCATCCGTTCGTCCACGTTGAGAGCTTTGTCTCGTATTCGCAGTTAAGGTCGGAGACTGTGGAGCACGTTTTAGCGCGTCTGGACGATGGCGTGTTTACCGTCAAGAGCGCCATCTCGACTACTTTGCTTGCTCGAATCAAAGCAGGTCTGACAGCCGGGCGCGTGCCGCGGTACATCAAGGACGACTGGGGTGTCTGATCTGCTGTCGTGACGGCATGGACAGGCGCTAAGCTAAAGGCTGCTCTGCTGGCCGCGATGCAGTACTGAGGAGCCAATCCCTGATCGATCCGTAACCGTCCAAAGCAGTCGCTAATCACCGGCCACTCCTGGCCGAGAGCAGACGGCTGACGGGCAATAGCTGGAAGGCGGCGACCGCTGCATCCCAGCCCTCGATCAAGCTTTCCGAACCTGCAGGAATCCAAGCGACTGTTTGCCCAGTCTCGGCGACAGATAATCCTGCATCCCGCTCCTCGATCCGGCCCACCGCGTCTGCTGTCCCTCCAGATAGGGCATGCCTCCCTCCCCGTGAACTCCCCCGTCTTCGCTTCCCTCGTCCCCGTCATCCTCTGCATCGCCATCGGCTTCTTCACGGCCCGCATCGGCTGGGTGCGGGCCACGGCGATCAAGGACCTCTCCAACATCGTCTTCCTCGTCCTCACGCCCGCGCTGCTGTTCCGCACGATGGGTGCGGTGCGTGTGCAGGACCTGAACTTCGAGCCGGTGGCGCTGTACTTCCTCGCGGCCGGGCTGGTGTTCTGCGTGACCATGGCCTTCGCGGGTTTTTCCACGCGCTCGGCGGCGCGCGGGCTGGCCAACATGTTCAGCAACAACATCATGATCGGCGTGCCGCTGGTGGGGCTGGTGTACGGCAAGGAAGGGCTGGTGACGCTGTTCACGCTGATCTCGATGCATGCGCTGGTGCTGCTCACGGGCGCGACCATCGTGTTCGAGCTGGCCGAGGCGCGCGAGAGCCAGCGTTCGGGCCGCACCGCGCCGCGGCCGGTGCTGCACACCGTGCTGCAGGCGGTGCGCAACGGCATCGTGCACCCGGTGCCGCTGCCCATCCTGGCGGGGCTGCTGTTCGGGCAGACGGGGCTGGTGCTGCCCGAGGTGATCGACAAGCCGCTGCAGGTGCTCGGCACGGCCCTGGGGCCGATGGCGCTGCTGCTGGTGGGCATCACGCTGGCCTATACCAAGGTGGGGCACCACGCGCGCGAGGCGCTGGGCATCGCGGTGGTGAAGAACATCGCGCACCCGCTGCTGCTGTTCGCGCTGGCCTGGGGGTTCGGCCTGTCGGGCCTGTCGGTGGCGGTGATGTTCACGGCTGCGGCGCTGCCCGTGGGGGCCAACGTGTTCCTCTTCACCCAGCGCTACGGCACGATGCAGGATGAAGTGTCGGCCAGCATCGCCCTCTCGACCGCGCTGGCGCTGGTCACGGTGCCCCTGATGCTGCTGCTCGCGCAGCGGCTGTGGCACTGAGGCGGGGATGCGCCGCCGCCCCGGGGCCGTTGCCGCTCAGGGTGCGAGGCGCTCGCGGGTCCACGCGCCGGCCGCGCCGTCCAGGCGGTAGCTGAGCCGGTCGTGCAGGCGGCTTTTGCGGCCTTGCCAGAATTCCCAGCGGTCGGGCTTGAGGCGGTAGCCACCCCAGTGTGGCGGGCGCGGCGGCTTCAGCAGGAACTGGGCGCCGTACTTGGCGGCATTGGCCACCAGCACGCCGCGGCTGGCGATCACCTGGCTCTGCGGGCTGGCCCAGGCGCCGATGCGCGAATCGAGCGGCCGGCTGGCAAAGTAGGCGTCGCTCTCGGCCTCGCTCACTTTCTCCACCACGCCCTCGATGCGCACCACGCGCTCCAGCTCCACCCAGTGGAACTGCAGCGCCGCGAACGGGTTGCCCGCCAGTTGCTGGCCCTTGCGGCTTTCGTAGTTGGTGTACCAGACGATGCCGCGCTCGTCGTAGCCCTTCACGAGCACGATGCGGGTGCTGGGGCGCAGGTCGGGCCCCACGGTGGCCAGCGCCATGGCATTGGGCTCGGGCACCTGCGCGGCGAGCGCTTCCTGCAGCCATTGGTCGAATTGGCGCAGCGGGTCGGCATGGGACGCGTCCTCGCCGAGTTCTGCGCGCTCGTAGCTCTTGCGCAGGTCGGCGATGGCGGATGACAGCGGAGAAGAAGGGGAGGACATGCGGCGATTGTGCATGCGTCCCCGGGCCCCGCGCCGCGTCAGATCGGCTTGCCGTCCGATCGGGACGAGAACCGCAGCAGGCGCGCCAGCGCACGGTCCTCGATGCCCAGGCTGCGCAGGCCGTCGTAGGTGGCCTGCGCGTAGTCGAGCGTCGTGCCGTACCGGCCTGCGGCTTCCGCGAAGATGCGGCGGTACTCTTCCTCGGGCAGTTCGCCAGTGTGGTTCGGGCTGCTGCGCGACAGCGTGAAAGCCAGCGCCCGCACGGTGCCTTGCGGCGTGATGCAGGGCAGCCAGCGCGGGTCGTACACGCCTGTGGGCATCTCGCGCTGCCAGAGGTTCACCATCACCTGCCGCGCGTGCGCCTGGGCCACCCGGAACACCATGCCGCGGCAGCTGCCGCCCGAGAACATGCCCAGCACGAGGCCCGGCCGCTCGGGCGTGCCGCGGTTGACGCGGCTCCACATGCGCAGGGCCCGGTGCCAGCCGTGCACGCGCGCCGGGCGCTGTTCTTCGTACTCGAAATCCGGCCGCCAGATCAGCGATCCGTAGCCGAAGATCCAGAGGTCGTCCTGCCCGCCCCATTCGGCCAGGGCTCTTTCCAGCATGGGGGCGGGATCGCGCAGCGCAGCGGGGAGGGCGCCTGCGTCCGCGCCCCTACAATTCGCGGTTTCGTCCATGTCCCATTATTGACCTACGGAGTTTTTCCCATCATGGCCTTCAGTTCCTCCGACGACGACAGCCAACAGCGCTTTGCCCTGGGCTTCCTGTTCGCGATCATTCTTCTCGTCGTCTCCACCGTGGTCGGCACCGTGGTGGTCAAGCGCGGCATCGTGCGCGCGCCCGCCGCAGCCCCTGCCGCCGAAGTGGTGGCTCCCGCGGGCACCCTGGACATCGCAGGCAACGAGGTGGCCCGCGTGGTGGTGGACGGCAGCGTGGTGAAGTTCTACTTCGCTGCCGGCCAGTCGAATCTCGCGGCCGATGCCGGTCCCGCACTGGCCGATGTGGCCCGCGCCGTGAAGGACGACGGCCGCCGCGTGGTGGTGTCGGGCTTCCACGATGCGACGGGCGACGCCGCCGCCAACGCAGAGCTGGCCAAGCAGCGCGCCTTCGCGGTGCGCGATGCGCTGGCCGGTGCCGGTGTCCCCGAAGACCGTATCGAGCTGCGCAAGCCCGAACTCACCCAGGGTGCCGGCACCAATGCCGAAGCACGCCGCGTGGAAGTGACGCTGGCGGCGCAGTAAGCGGCTCCAGGGCGTTCTCCCATCTCCGAAGCCCGGGCCAGCCCGGGCTTTTTGCTTTCCGAAGGGCCGCCGGCGCAGGCCGTTTCTGGATCGATCAGGTGCTGCCGCGCACCACCAACTGGTAGTCCAGCGCCACGCAGCTGCGCGCGGGCGGCGTGCCGTGCATCAGGCCCAGCAGCATGGTGGCCGCCGCGCGGCCCACTTCGCTGCGCGGCGTGCGCACGGTGGTGAGCGGCGGCACCATCTGGTCGCTGCCGGCCAGGTCGTTGAAGCCCGCGACGGCCACGCGGCCCGGCACGGAAACGCCGCACCGGTTGGCCGCCAGCAGGCCGCCCTGGGCGATGTCGTCGTTGCAAAAGAAGATGGCGTCCACCTCGGGCACGCGCCGCAGCGTCTCCTCGAACAGGTGCGCGCCCAGCGCGATGGAGGATCCTTCCGGGCTCAGCATTTCCAGGCGCGGGTCGTACAGGCCGGCGTCCCGCAGCGCCCGGCGGTAGCCTTCGGCGCGCTGCAGGGTGCGGGGGTCGAGCTGGGCCGCGCAGAAGGCGATGCGCCGGCGGCCGCTGTCGATCAGATGCCGCGTGATGGCGGCGCCTGCGTCCGCCTGGGAGAACCCCACGCAGTAAACGCCCGGCGCGTCGCTGGTTTCCATGAGGTGCACGCAGGGCACGCCGCTGCGCGCGATGAGCTGGCGCGCGGCCTCGCTGCGGTCGAAGCCGGTCACCAGCAGCCCGGCGGGGCGGTGCGGGAGGTAGGTGCGCAGCAGAAGCTCTTCTTCGGCCGTGTCGTAGTGGGTCACGCCGATCAGCGGCTGGAAGCCCTGGGGGAAGAGGGTGCGGTGCACTGCCTCCAGCAGGTCCACGAAAAGCGTGTTGGACAGCATAGGCACGAGCACCAGCACCTGGGTGCTGCGCTGCGAGGCGAGCGCCCGGGCGGCGGGGTCGGGCACGTAGCCCAGTTGGTCGGCCGCCGCCTGGACCCGCTCGGCCAGCGCCGGGTCCACGCTGCGCTCGCGGCGCAGGGCCCGCGAAACGGTGATGGGGCTCACGCCCGCGAGCCGGGCCACGTCGTCGAGGGTGACCCGGCCGCTGGCGCGGCGGGTGCGGCGCGGCGGAGGCGTGGCGGAATCGTTCAAGGGTTAATCCTGATCTGCGGGCTTTCCATTGTTGTCTAGGATAGCGCTATCTCGATCAGGGTTAACGACAGGAATGCCGCCGGTTGCGGCGCTCCAGCGGCCCTGCCGGCTTCCATTCACCACAAAAAGCGAAGACGACGCGGCTTGCTTTGCACGAAAGCACCCGCGATTTTTATGAATTTGATGGATAGCGCTATCCGAACCGGACTGCCCACTGCCCTGGTGGTGATGGGGGTCTCTGGCTGCGGCAAATCCAGTGTGGCGGCCGAGGCCGCCGCGCTGCTGGGATGGGCCCTGCACGAAGGCGATGCCTACCACTCGACCGAGAGCGTCGCCAAGATGCGCACCGGCCAGCCGCTGACCGACGAGGACCGGGCGGGCTGGCTGGACCGGCTGGCGCGGCTGCTGGCCGAGGCGGGGCAGGGCGGCGTGGTGCTCACCTGCTCGGCGCTGCGCCGCCGCTACCGCGACCGCCTGCGCGCGGCCTCGCCCGGGCTGCGGTTCGCGTTCCTGGAGTTGGGCTACGACAGCGCGCTGGCGCGTGTCAGCGCCCGGCCGGGCCACTTCTTTTCCCCGACGCTGGTGGCGGACCAGTTCGCCACGCTCGAATCGCCGCGCGGCGAGCCCGGCGTGTTGCCGCTGGATGCGACCCGGCCCGTGCACGAGCTTGCCGCCGCCGCCGCGCGATGGATGCGCGAAGACGCCGCCGGCGCCCCGGGCCACCCCGACCCTGACCACGACGACCACGCCGCCCCGGCCACCGCCGGGCCGGCTTCTTCCGGAGACACCGCATGACGGAACCCATCGGCACGGGCGCGCCCGTGCGCCCCAAGAGCCGGCTCCAGCGCCTGGCCGAACATTTCATGGTGCTGGCGCTCGCCGGCATGGTCGTGGCCGTGTTCGTGAACGTGGTGCTGCGCTACGCCTTCGGCACGAGCATCGTCTCCTACGAGGAGATCTCGCGCCTGCTGTTCGTCTGGCTGGTGGCCGTGGGTGCCATCGTGGCGGCGTTCGAGGGCAAGCACCTCGGCTTCGACATGCTCACCGCCCGCCTCGCCGGCGCGCCGCGCAAGGCGCTCTTCTGGGTCAGCCAGGCGCTGGTGGCGCTGTGCATGGTGCTGCTGCTCAAGGGCTCGTGGGAGCAGGTGGTCGCCGGTATGGAGAGCTACAGCACGGTGCTGGGCTACCCGCTCGCGCTGGGCGCGGCCTCCACGCTGGTGCTGGCCGCCGGCCTGCTGGTCGCGCTGGTGCTGGAGCTCGTGCGCGGCCGCCCGGCCGGCGACGACGCGGGCGGCGACGCCTCGGTGGAGTGAAGGAATCCCCATGGTCGTGACCCTCATCTTCCTCGGCGTGCTGATCGGCGGCATGGCCATCGGCATGCCCATCGCCCAGGCGCTGGTGCTGACCGGCGTGGCGCTCATGTGGCACCTGGACTTCTTCGACTCGCAGCTGCTCGCGCAGAACCTGCAGGCGGGCTTCGACAACTTCCCGCTGCTGGCGGTGCCGTTCTTCATCCTGGCGGGCGAGCTGATGAATGCGGGCGGCCTCTCGCGCCGCATCATCGACCTGGCGCGCGCCTTCGTGGGGCACATCCGCGGCGGCCTGGGCTTCGTGGCGATCGGGGCGGCGGTGCTGCTCGCGTCCATGAGCGGATCGGCCATCGCCGACACGGCCGCGCTCGCCACCATCCTGCTGCCCATGATGCGCCAGCAGAACTACCCGGCCAGCTACAGCGCCGGGCTGCTGGCCTCGGGCGGCATCATCGCGCCGATCATTCCGCCGTCGATGCCGTTCGTGATCTACGGGGTGACGACCAACACCTCGATCAGCAAGCTCTTCCTGGCCGGCGTGTTCCCGGGCCTGATGATGGGCGTGTTCCTCGTGCTCGCCTGGTGGTGGATCGCGCGCAAGCACCAGTTGCCGGCCATGGAGCGCGTGGCGTGGGGCCCCCGCATGCGGGCGCTGCTGCACAGTTTCTGGGCCATGATGATGCCGGTCATCATCCTGGGCGGCTTGAAGGGCGGCATCTTCACGCCGACCGAGGCCGCCGTGGTGGCCGCCGTGTACGCGCTCATCGTGTCGATGTTCGTGTACCGCGAGCTGAGTTGGGGCCAGCTCTACAACGTGTTCCTCGCGGCCGGCAAGACCACGGCGGTGGTGATGTTCCTGTGCGGCGCGGCCACCGTGACCGCGTACATGATCACCCTGGCCGACCTGCCCAACCTCCTGGCCGACAGCTTCGCGGGCGTGATGGGCAACCCCATGCTGTTCATGGCGCTCATGATGGTGTTCCTGCTGGTGGTGGGCACCGCCATGGACCTGACGCCCACGATCCTGATCTTCGGCCCGGTGTGCGTGCCGCTGGCCATCAAGGCGGGCATCGACCCGGTGTACTTCGGCTTCATGTTCATCTTCGTGGGCTGCATCGGGCTCATCACCCCGCCCGTGGGCACGGTGCAGAACGTGGTGGCCGGCGTGGGCCGCCTGCGCATGGAGACCGTCATCCGCGGGACCACGCCGTTCCTGCTGGTGTACGTGCTGCTGCTGATCCTTTTCGTGATCTTCCCCTCGCTGGTGACGGCGCCGATGCGCTGGCTGCACTGAGCCGGGGCCACCCTTTTCCATCCATTTTTCCCAGGAGACAAAACCATGCGCATCCGTTTCGCCCTCGCCACGCTGGTGGCCGCCATCGCCGCCACCGGCGCCCCCACCCTGCATGCCCAGGACTTCAAGCCGCGGATCGTGCGCTTCGGCTTCGGCTTGGTGGACGCGTCCAACCAGGGCCGCGCCGTGCGCTTCTTCGCGCAGGAGGTCGAGAAGGCCACGGGCGGCAAGATGAAGGTGCGTGCCATCGGCAACGCCTCGCTCGGCTCCGACACGCAGATGCAGCAGGCGCTGATCGGCGGTGCGCAGGAGATGATGGTGGGCTCCACCGCCACGCTCGTGGGCATCGTGCCCGAGATGGCGGTCTGGGACACGCCGTTCCTCTTCAGCACCGCGAAGGAGGCCGACGCGGTGCTCGACGGGCCAGTGGGCGAGAAGGTCAAGGCCAAGCTGGAGCCCAAGGGCATGGTCGGCCTCGTGTACTGGGAGAACGGCTTCCGCAACCTCACCAACAGCAAGCGCCCCGTCACCCGGCTGGAGGACATGGGCGACATCAAGCTGCGCGTGATGCAGAACAACGTGTTCCTCGACAGCTTCAAGGCGCTGGGCGCCAATGCCGTGCCGCTGCCTTTCTCCGAGCTGTTCACCGCCCTGGAGACGCGCGCGGTCGATGGCCAGGAGAACCCGTTCAACACGGTGGTGTCGAGCAAGTTCTACGAAGTGCAGAAGTACCTCACGGTGACCAACCACGTGTACAGCCCGTGGATCGTCACGGTGAGCAAGAAGTGGTGGGACACACTGACCCCGGCCGAGAAGAAGGTGCTGCAGGATGCCGCCGTGAAGAGCCGCGACTTCGAGCGCAAGGACACGCGCGAGGAAGCCGCCAAGGCGCTGGCCGACCTCAAGTCCAAGGGCATGCAGGTCAACGAGCTGCCCGCCGCCGAAGCCAACCGCATGCGCGAGAAGCTCACGAGCGTGAACGCCGGCATCGCCAAGGCCGTGGGCCAGGAGACCTGGGACGCCGTGCAGGGCGCGGTCAAGCAGGCACGCGGCGGCCAGTAAGCGCGGGGCGGCGCGGGCGGGAAAGGGGCAGGGCGCCGGACGGCTTTCTCCCCCGCCTACATCGCCGGTCACGGCACGGGCGTAGGATCGGCGGCTACGGCCGCGGGGTTCGCTCCCTGCGGCGGCCCGGGCCCCCAGGCCCCGTGCCCTCCCGCCATTCCCCACTCCAGACAAGGCACAGCCACCTCCCGCCATGCCACTCCACAATACCGTCCACACCCTGACCCAACGCATCCGCGAGCGCAGCGCCCCCACGCGCGCCGCCTACCTCGCGCAGCTCGATTTCCACGCGCGGCGCGACCGCGGCGCCGACCGCCTGGGCTGCGCCAACGTGGCGCACGCCTTCGCGGGCATGCCCGGCAACGACAAGTTCCGCGTGGTGGCCGAGCGGGCCCGCAACATCGGCATCGTCACGGCCTACAACGACATGCTCTCGGCCCATGCGCCGCTGCGGCACTACCCGGATCTCATCAAGGAAGAGGCGCGCCGCCACGGCGCCACCGCGCAGGTGGCGGGCGGCGTGCCCGCGATGTGCGATGGCGTGACCCAGGGCACGCCCGGCATGGAGCTGTCGCTCTTCAGCCGCGACGTGATCGCCATGGCCACGGCCGTCTCGCTCTCGCACGACGTGTTCGACGCGGCCCTGATGCTGGGCGTGTGCGACAAGATCGTGCCGGGCCTGCTGATCGGCGCGCTGCAGTTCGGGCACCTGCCCACGGTGTTCGTGCCCGCCGGGCCCATGACCTCGGGCCTGTCCAACAACGCCAAGGCCAAGGTGCGCGAGCAGGCCGCGCAGGGCCTGGTGGGCCGCGAGGAACTGCTGGCCGCCGAATCCGCCGCCTACCACGGCGAGGGCACCTGCACCTTCTACGGCACGGCCAACAGCAACCAGATGCTGCTGGAGGCCATGGGCCTGCACGTGCCGGGCACGGCCTTCGTGAACCCCGGCGAGGCGCTGCGGGCCGAACTCACGCGCGAGGCGGCCCGCACGGTACTCGGTGCGCCGGGCTCGGCCTGCGCGCCCATCGGCCGCATCGTGGACGAGCGCTGCATCGTCAACGCGATGGCCGCGCTGCTGGCCACGGGCGGCTCCACCAACCACCTGATCCACTGGGTGGCCGTGGCGCGCGCGGCCGGCATCGTGATCGACTGGGACGACTTCGCCACGCTCTCGGCCGTGGTGCCGCTGCTGGCGCGCGTCTACCCGAACGGCAGCGCCGACGTGAACCAGTTCCAGGCCGCAGGCGGCCCGGGCTACGTGATCCGCGAGCTGCTGGACGCCGGCCTCATGCACGAGGACGTGCTCACCGTGCGCCCCGAAGGCCTGCGCGGATACACCCGCCTTCCCGTGGAGGATGCGGCCGTGCCGGAGTCCGTGCGCCTGGCCTGGACGCCCATCGGTGCGAGCGGTGACGACGGTGTGCTGCGCCCGGCCGATGCGCCGTTCAGCGCCACGGGCGGCCTCAAGCTGCTGCGGGGCAACCTGGGCCGCAGCGTGATCAAGGTTTCGGCCGTGCCCGAAGACCGGCACGTGATCGAAGCGCCCGCGCGGGTCTTCTCGTCGCAGGCCGAGCTGCAGCAGGCCTTCCAGGCCGGAGAGCTGGACCGGGCCTGCGAATCGCATCCCTCGCACGGGCTGGTCTGCGTGGTGCGCTGGCAGGGCCCGCAGGCCAACGGCATGCCCGAGCTGCACAAGCTCACGCCGCCGCTGGCGGTGCTGCAGGGCAAGGGCTACCGCGTGGCGCTGGTGACCGACGGCCGCATGAGCGGCGCCTCGGGCAAGGTGCCCGCCGCCATCCACGTCTCGCCCGAGGCGCTGGCCGGCGGCCCGCTGGCGCGCGTGCGCGACGGCGACTTGATCCGGCTCGATGCCGTGGCCGGCACGCTCGATGCCCTGGTGGACGCGGCCGACTGGGCCGCGCGCGAACCCGCCCACCGCCCCGACGACCTGGCCCGCGCCGACGCGCACGGCTGGGGCCGCGAACTGTTCGCCGGTTTCCGGCGCAATGCGCTGAGCGCAGAAGAAGGAGCTTGCTCATGGCTGTGACGTTGACCGCGCTCGAGGTGATGCGCGACGCCCCGGTGATCCCCGTGATCGTGCTGCACGACGTGGCCCACGCCGTGCCCATGGCGCGCGCGCTGGTGGAGGGCGGCATCCGCATGCTGGAGGTCACGCTGCGCACGCCGCAGGCCCTGGCCTGCATCGAAGCCATCGCGCGCGACGTGCCCGAAGCCGTGGCGGGTGCCGGCACCGTGCGCAGCGCGGCCGATGCGCAGGCGGCCGCGCGGGCCGGCGCCCGCTTTGCGGTGAGCCCGGGCTACACGCCCCAGGTGGGCCAGGCCTGCCGCGATGCGGGCCTGCCGCTGCTCCCCGGCGTGGCGACGGGCAGCGAGATCATGGCCGCGCAGGAGGACGGCCATTCGGAGCTGAAATTCTTCCCCGCGCTGCAGGCCGGCGGGCTGGCCATGCTCAAGGCCTGGCAGGGGCCTTTCGGGGACGTGCGGTTCTGCCCGACCGGCGGCATCCAGCCCGGCAACGCGGCGGACTTCCTCGCGCTGGCCAACGTGGAGTGCGTGGGCGGGTCATGGCTCGTGCCAGCGGATGCGCTGGCAGCGGGCGACTGGGCGCGCATCACCGCCCTGGCGAAGGAAGCCGCCGGTTTGGGCCGTTAGGGCTCCATGCCGCCGGATCCATTCAATAGTTTGCTATCAAATAAATAGCAAATCGCAGCGCAGGCCGGTGCCGGGGCCGTCCTCGCGCTGGATGGTTCAATGGCGCGAATACTTCATCCTCGGCATGGAAGCCGAAGCCGCGTGCGATGGTCAGGGAGCGCCTTCCGCCGGGGCGGTCTGGAAGACGCCCTGCAGAGCCTCGACGAGTTCGGCCGCGGTGGATTTCGTCGGCCAGCGCGGGGAACTCCCTCGCCAGCTTGTTCGAGACCTGGCCGCCGTTGTCGCGCACCGAGCGGATGATGCGGTCGATATCGGTGTCCGGTCCTTCGATCACCTGCTTCACGCGCTCACGCGCGAGCCGAAGGCTGCGCAGGTAGCCGGCTTCCTTGCGCATCTCCTGCTCGATGGTCACGCGCACGAGTCAGCGATGTACTCGACGTGGTCCGTGAGGTCGTGGTAACGCCACGCATTCAACGCGTCCGCGTAGCCGTCTTGAGGGCGAAGGTCAGGTGACCCGGAAGGGACGCCGCCGGGCGAGCCGCTGGGGGATACCGTTCATGGACGTAGCCGTTTTCGCGGACGGTCGCGCGCGATTTGCCAATGGCACTGTCCGTGCGAAACGCCTGGACCGCGTCGACACCGTACTGCCCGGCCAGCCAGCGATAACCGATCCAGTCAGACATTTAGAAAACGGGGCTTCAGCCCAGAAAACGATTAGACGACCTGGATCCTGATTAAATTCGGCTGCTCCGTCAAGATTTCGATTAAAAAATCGAGCGACCCGTCCTTCCCATCGGCCTCGTGATCTCCGCCGTCCCGCGGCATATCGACTTGCTGAAAGACTGACTTCGGGTCGGGGGTGTGCACCGAAGTCGATCGCAGCCTCGCAGGCTTCGTTCATCCAGGCAGCGTCCCCCAGGGGGAGAGCTGTGTGGCCTCAATGGGCTTCGCTGCATCACCGACCGCTGACGTGAACTTGCGGCGGCCCAACTTGCACCGCCCTGGCGAAGGAAGCCGCCGGTTTGGGCCGTTGGGGCTCCATGCCGCCGGATCTACTCGATAGTTTGCTAT
The DNA here is from genome assembly GCF_900112675.1 of Paracidovorax konjaci. Classification (GTDB taxonomy): domain Bacteria; phylum Pseudomonadota; class Gammaproteobacteria; order Burkholderiales; family Burkholderiaceae_C; genus Paracidovorax; species Paracidovorax konjaci. The sequence goes on from NZ_FOMQ01000009.1 coordinate 61,927, forward strand.
CAAATAAATAGCAAATTTCAGCGCAAGCCGGTTCCGGTGCCGTGGTCGTCGGCGCGCTGGATGAGTTCGATCTTGTAGCCGTCGGGGTCGGTCACGAAGGCGATCACCGTGGTGCCGCCCTTGACCGGGCCGGCTTCGCGGGTGACGTTGCCGCCGGCGGCCTTGATCTTCTCGCAGGCCGCGTAGGCGTCGGGCACGCCCAGGGCGATGTGCCCGTAGGCCGTGCCCAGCTCATAGCTCTCGGTGCCCCAGTTGTAGGTGAGTTCGATCTCGGCCTGGCCCGGGTTGCCGCCGTCGAAGCCGAGGAACGCCAGCGAATATTGGTATTCGGGGTTCTCGGATTTGCGCAGCAGTTGCATGCCGAGCACGTGGGTGTAGAAGTCAATCGAGCGCTGGAGGTTGCCAACGCGCAGCATCGTGTGGAGGAATCTCATGCGCCCGATTGTGCCGGCACATCTGAGCCCGCGCGAACCCGGCGCGCGATGGCCCGCGGGAGCCGGCGGCCTCAGCCTTCCAGCGGCACCGTGTAGTTGAGCGTCATGCGCCCGCCGTCCACCACCACGATCTCGCCCGTCACGTAGCTGGCGGCATCGCTGGCCAGCCAGGCGACCACGTCGGCCACCTCGGAGGGCTCGCCCAGGCGCTTCATGGGCGTGCGGCCCAGGATGCGCGCCCGGGCATCGTCGCTGGTCAGCACGGCCTTGGCCGCGAGTTCGGTGGCGATAGTGCCGGGCGCCACCGCGTTCACGCGCACGCCGCGGTCGGCCAGCGACAGCGCCATCACGCGCGTGAGCTGGTTGATGCCGCCCTTGCTCACGTTGTAGCTGGCGATGGTGGGGATGGTGAGCACGCCGTTGACCGAACTCATGTTCACGATGGCGCCGGAGCCCGCGGCGGCCATCGCGCGCGCCACCGCCTGGCCGACCAGGAAGGCGCCCTTGAGGTTCACGCGCAGCACGGCATCGAAATCGTCTTCGGTGATCTCCAGGAAGTCGGCCGCGCGGAAGATGCCCGCGTTGTTCACCAGCACGTCGATGCGGCCGTGGGCCTCCAGCGTACGGCGGACCAGCGCGTCCACCTGGGTCTTGTCGCCCACGTCGCAGCGCACGTAGAGCGATCCGGGCAGCTCGCGCGCCAGGGCTTCGCCGTGGGCGTCGTCCACGTCGGCGATCACCACGTGCGCGCCTTCGCGCGCGAAGCGGCGTGCGCAGGCTTCGCCGATGCCCTGGGCACCGCCCGTGACGATGCAGACGCGGTCCGCGTGCCCGAAGTGGACCGCGCCCGCGCCGCGCGGGGAAGAGGAGGGAAGGGGGGAGGTGTGCATGCGCCGAGGATAGGAGAAAAAAAGGCCGCCCCGCCGGCGGAGCGGCCTCGGAACGGCCTCGGAACGGGACGGGCCCGATCCCGGTCAGCGCTGCTTGAGCCGCTCGATCTCCGCGCGCAGCTGCTCGATCATCAGGCGCTGCTCCACGATCGCGTCGCGCTGCTCCTTGACCAGCGTGTGCAGGCCCTGGATGGCCACGAGCGCGGCGCCGTCGGCGTCCACGGTGTTGATGGTGGTGTCGTTCTCGCCCAGGCCGAAGGCCGCGCGGAAGTCCTGCGCCGTGGGGCCCAGGTGGCGGATCGCGGTGTCCTGCGTCTTGTAGTTCCAGGTCTGGATCGGCAGGGCCGCCACTTTTTCGAGCACGGCGACCGGGTCCACGTCCGCGAAGTTCTCCTTCTTGTTGCGGTCGCTCAGGGCGCTCCAGGAGCCGCCGCCGGGGGCCACTTCCACGCCGGAGGACAGGTTCTGGCTGGTGTAGAACCTGATGCCGCCGCAGCCGCGGGCGACGAACTGGTTGTTGGCCGTGGAGCGGACGTCGTCGGTGCTGAAACCCGCGCAGCCGTCGCCGAGCACGACGCTGCCCTGGTGGGTGGCCGTGGCGTTCTTGCCGATGGCCACCGAGAAATTGCCTGCGGCTTTGTTCTGCAGCCCGATCGCCACGCCGAAGCTGCCGTTCGCGATCACCGGCCCGATCGCGACGGAAGCCAGGCCGCCGGCGATGGAACTCGGCCCCAGGGCGAGTGCGTCGTCGCCAGTGGCCTGCGCGCCGCTGCCGATGGCCACCGCGCCCACGCCCGATGCCGTGCCGTTGAAGGTGAAGCTGCGCTCGGCCTGCGCGGTGCCGCTGTTGCCCAGCGCGACGGAACTGTTGCCCTGTGCGGTGGTGCCCTGTCCGGCGGCGAAGCTGTAGGGCCCCAGGGCCCGCGAGTTCCACCCGAACGCCGCGGAGGCATCGCCGATGTTCGCGTCGTCCCAGTAGGTCGCGCCGAAGCTGTCGACACGGCCCGCGCGCAGCGCGGATTTGGAGGGCACCCACATCATCCGCACGCCGGCCCCGCTGGCGGGCGTGGTGCCGTTGCCGGAGGTTCCCCCGACGGTGAACGCGCCGTCGTCGGACAGACGCAGGAGGGCCTGGTTCCCGCTATCGGCGGCGATGTTCACCAGCGCGGCGGTGCCGGTGCCGATGGCGTTCGAGGAGGCGATGTTCACCAGCGGCAGCACGGCGCTGGTCTGCGTGCTCCCGGGGGAGAGTCCGACGACCGCGCCCGAGCCGGCCGCGCCGCGCGCGGCGACGAGCGACCAGTCCGCCGTCTGGCCCGGGGTGCTGCCGGCTGCGACGGCGGCGGAGACGGCGACGTAGGACGAACCGAGGTATTCGACCGCGTCGCTGGCGGCATAGGTGCTGGCGGCCGACCACGTGCCCCGCCAGGCGAGGCCCGCCGGCCCGCGAAGGCCGGTGCTGCCGGTCGCGCCCGCAGTCCCCTGCGGCCCGGTGGTGCCCGTGGCGCCCGCGGGGCCCGTCACCCCGACCGACCCCGTGGGCCCGGTCGGTCCGGCGGCACCGGTCACGCCCGTCGCGCCCGCAGGTCCCGTCGCCCCGGTCTCGCCGCGCGGGCCCGTGGCCCCCGTGGCCCCGGCCGCGCCCGTCGGGCCCTGCGGACCGGCGACGGCCGCAGGATCGCATCCCCCGACGAAGCCCGCCGGGTCATGGCACACCACCCGCTGGAACGTGGCCGGCGTGGCGGGCAGGCCGGGCAGCTGCACGCCCGTCGGGCCGACGCGCAATGCCGGCGTATTGGCTGCCGAGTTGATCAGCACGCCGCCGCCCTGGGGCGGGGTGAGCGAAATGTCGGCGGCCATGGCGGGCATGCCGATCAGCGCGGCGACGGTCCACAGGGAGGAGGAGGGCTTCATGGGGGTGACCCGCGACGCGTGCGGCTCGGCCATAGAGCGCACCAATCGAGGTAGCAGGATGTAAAGATGGGGAGCATATGCAGCGTGCGTCCGCGCTGCAACGGTGATCGGCCTCCGGTCCGGCCTGCAGAGACGTTCTCGCCACACCGATCCGCGGGGATTCCGTCTGGCAGTGCGCCGGTGCCGGCGCGGGCGGGTCAGAGGGGCGGCTTCCCGCATCTCCTGCCCACGGCGCGTGCCCGTCGGCCCTCCAGAGTCGATTCAGGGTGTTTCATGCTCCATGCCGCCGTATCCATTCGATAGTTTGCTATCCATTTAATAGCGAATCTCCGGCTCCGTGGCCATGGCCGGGAGTGCTCGGGCAATCCCGGCGCGCGCCCACGCCGGGGCGGAAGCGGCCCCGGTCACAGACGCTGCGGCCGCTCCGCCGGGCCTGCCCTGGCGGGGGGGCTGGATTGGGCGACAATCCGCGCCGCTGAGCCGACGAGGCCCAGGCTGATCCACGCCCCGCGCCACCCCTGCGGGGCGATTTCGACCCCTTACCCATCAAGGAATCTGGCGTGAAAATTTCGATGCTCAAAACGGCCGTGCTCATCGCGGGCTTCGCGGCGACCGGCCTGTATGCCCAGGAGCGCGTGCGCGTGGGCTTCATGAGCCCCGTGACCGGGCCGCAGGCGGCCAATGGCGTGGACAACCGCGACGGCGCGCTGTTGGCCATCAAGGAAATCAATGCCCGGGGCATCAAGGTGGGCGGCAAGCCCGTGGTGTTCGAGCTGGACGTCAACGACGACGTGGCCGATCCCAAGCAAGGCGTGCAGATCGCGCAGACGCTGGCGGACAAGAAGATCCGCTTCGTGCTCGGGCCCTACAACTCGGGCGTCGCCATGCCGGCTTCGCGCGTGCTCGCGGATGCGGGCATCGTGGCGTTCACCGTGGCCTCCAACCCGAAGATCACCCAGCAGGGCCATGCCAACCTGTTCCGCATCGGCGCCAGCGACAACCAGCTCGGCACCAAGATGGCCGTCTACGCCGCGCAGGACCTGAAGGTCAAGACCGTGGCCGTCATCGACGACCGCACGGCCTACGGCCAGGGCGTGGCCCGCGAGTTCACCGAGGAGGCCAAGCGCCAGGGCATGAAAGTGGTGACCACCGAGTTCACCACCGACAAGGCCACGGATTTCACGGCCATCCTGACCAACGTGCGCGGCTCCAGGGCCGATGCGGTGTTCTACGGCGGCTACTCGCCCCAGGGCGGGCCGATGGTGCGCCAGATGCGGTCGCTGGGCATCAACGTGCCGCTGCTCGGCGGCGATGGCATCTGCTCATCCGAGACGGCCAACCTCTCGCAGGTGGCGGGCGACCTCAACGTCTACTGCACGCAGGGCGGCTCCATGCTGGACCGCAGCGACAAGGGCCGCAAGTTCGTCGAGCGCTACCGCGCCGAATACAAGCGCGATCCGCTGACCTACGCCGCGGCGTTCTACGACGGTATGCACCTGCTGGCGTCGGCCATCGAGGCGACGCAGACCACCACGGACGCGAAGAAGATCATCGACCAGGTGGCCAAGGGCCGATACGCCGGCGTGACCGGCGAGTTCGCCTATGACGACAAGCATGACCTGCGCTCGTCCGCCGTGACGGTGTTCGGCTTCAAGGGCAAGGAAGTCGTGCCGCTCAAGAGCCTGTAAGGGCGCCGGGCCGGGCCACGCTGGCGCGGCCCACCGAAAAATCGCGCCACGGCCGGCCGGCGGCCGACCCTCAGGGGGCGGATCCGTACGGCGAAAACCGGCTGTGGTTCTCGTCCACGTCCAGCGCCCGGCCCACGTAAGGAAAGGCGCGCTGCGGGCACCCCTCGCGCTCGCACACCTTGCAGCCCATTCCGATGGGCGTCGCCGCGGCGGGATCCTGAAGATCCAGCCCCTTGGCATAGACCAGCCGCGGCGCGTGCCGGATGTCGCAGCCCAGACCGATCGAATAGGTCTGGCGCGGCGAGCCGTATCCGTGCTGGCCGCGCGACACCGTGCGCGCGATCCACAGGTATCGCCGGCCGTCCGGCATGCTGGAGAGCTGCGCCAGGGTGCGCTCCGGCTGCGCGAAGGCTTCGTAGACGTTCCACAGCGGGCACGTTCCGCCCGTGCGGCTGAAATGGAAATGGGTGGCAGACTGCCGCTTGGAGATGTTGCCTGCGCGGTCCACGCGGATGAAGAAAAACGGCACGCCCGGGGCGCCCGGCCTCTGCAGCGTGCTCAAGCGGTGGCAGACCGTCTCGAAGCCCACGCCGAACCGCTGCTGCAGCAACTCGATGTCGTACCGGAGCGCCTGCGCTGCGGCGAGGAAGGCCCCGTAGGGCAGCAGCAGCGCTCCCGCGAAATAGTTCGCCAGGCCGATGCGCGCGAGTTTCCGGGCGGCCGGGTCGCTGGCGAACGCGGGCACGCGCACCAGCGGTTCGATGACCGACCCGCATTCGACGAGCGCCAACTGCGTGGCCATCTGGAATGCGCGCTGTGCCTCGTCCAGGTGGGGCGACAGCGTCAGGCAGCGCGCAGCCGCATCGAACCGGCGCTTGCCATGGTGCTGGCCCTCCGCGGGAGCGACCCGGATACCGTGCCGGGCCAGCCGCTCGGTCAGCCAGCTGGCAAGCGCGGCGCCTTGCGATTGCGCTTGCCCGGCGCAGTGTTCGGCAGCGCGGTCCAGCCCGTCGAAATAATTCTGGTTGGCGAAAAAGAAGTCCCGCACGACCTCGAAGGGCATGGCGCCGATCGGGCCGCCTTCCGCGCGGCCGTCGCCCAGCCGCAGGGACAGGAGTTCGAGCTGCTCCTGCATTTCGAGCCAGCGCCGGTGCAGGGCGATGACGCTGCGGCCCAGGGCGGGCATCTGCGCGGCGACCTCCTGCATTTCCGGCAGGGAGATGGGTTCCGCGGCATCGGAAAGCGCCTCGCGCAACCCTGCGATCAGGCGCGATTCTTCGTCTTCCGAGAACTGCTGAATGTCGATGCCGAGCGCCTTGTTCAGCTTCAGCAGGACCGACACCGTCAGCGGCCTCTGGTTCTGCTCCAGCTGGTTGAGGTAGCTGGGCGAGAGACCCAATGTCTGCGCCAGGGCGATCTGGGAAAGACCGCGCTCCGATCGCAGCTTGCGCAATTTCACGCCCATGAAGGTCTTTCTCATGGGGCGGATTATCCATGACAGGATCATTCGCAAAATTTGCAAAACCGCCAGATTCATTGGCAGATATTCGCTTTTTCAGCCCTTCCCCCTGCCATGCAACGTGCGTAGATTGCGAACCATGGCAACACCCCCAGGCACCGCCCGATTGCATGAACTCGTGCTTCCGTGCATGGCCAATCACCATGGCACCTTGTTTGCGGGACAGGGGCTCCAACTGCTGGCCAAGGCCGCTTTTCTCGCAGCGCGAAGCCTCGCGCAGCGCGAGGTGGTCATGGCTGCGGTGACCAGCGTCGACTTCTTCGAGCCCGTTCCGGTCGGTTGCGAGCTGGCGTTGCACGGCTGGGTCAGCCGGGTGGGGCGGTCGTCCCTGACCGTCTGCGTCAGCGGCACGGCCAGGCGGCTGGGAGCCCCTTGCAAGGACGTGCTGAAGGGGGTGTTCCAGATGGTGGCTGTGGATTCGCAGGGAAGACCCGCCGCAGTCGATTGTCGTTATATGAACCCGGAGGCCATTCCATGAGCGCCACACTCGCCCCTCAACCCCCGACTGCAGCCGTGCCTGCCCCGTTCGCAACGGCGGCGGCCCCCGGAAGCAAACCCAAGAAATCCGTGGCGTTGTCCGGCGTGGCGGCTGGCAACACGGCACTGTGCACCGTCGGCAGGACAGGCAACGACCTGCACTACCGCGGCTACGACATCCTCGACATCGCAGAGGTGTGCGAGTTCGAGGAGATCGCGCACCTGCTGGTGCACGGCAGGCTGCCCACATGTGCCGAGCTGAAGGCCTACAAGGCCCGGCTCAAGGCGCTGCGCGGCCTGCCGGCCAGCGTGCTGCATGCACTGGAACAGTTGCCCGCGAGCGCGCACCCCATGGACGTGATGCGCACCGGTGTCTCGGCGCTGGGGTGCGTGCTGCCGGAAAAGGACGATCACAACGTGGCCGGCGCGCGCGACATCGCCGACCGGCTCATGGCATCGCTGGGATCGATGCTGCTGTACTGGCACCACTGGAGCGCCAACGGCAAGCGCATCGTGGTCGAGACGGACGACGACTCCATCGGCGGGCATTTCCTGCACCTGCTGCATGGCCAGAGACCGCCCGCTGCGTGGGTCCGGGCCATGCACACCTCGCTCAACCTCTATGCCGAGCACGAGTTCAATGCCTCCACCTTCGCGGCCCGGGTCATTGCGGGGACCGGCAGCGACATGCACTCGGCCATCGCCGGCGCCATCGGCGCGCTGCGGGGGCCGAAGCACGGTGGCGCCAACGAAGTGGCCTTCGAGATCCAGAAGCGCTACGACTCGCCCGATGCCGCGGAGGCCGACATCCGCCGGCGCGTGGAGGCCAGGGAGGTGGTGATCGGCTTCGGCCACCCGGTGTACACGGTGAGCGATCCGCGCAACGAGGTCATCAAGGGCGTGGCCCGACGCTTGTCGGAAGATGCCGGGTCCACCCGCATGTACGACATCGCCGAGAGGCTCGAGTCGGTGATGTGGGAGGTGAAGCGGATGTTTCCCAACCTCGACTGGTTCAGCGCCGTGAGCTACCACATGATGGACGTGCCCACGGCCATGTTCACGCCGCTCTTCGTCATCGCGCGCACCAGCGGCTGGGCAGCGCACGTGATCGAGCAGCGCATGGACAACAAGATCATTCGCCCGAGCGCGAATTACACCGGCCCGGAAGACCGGGTATTCGTGCCCATCGCGGACCGCATCTGAGCCTGCCGGCAGCCGCCGGGTTGTCGCACGCCACCGTTTTCTTCCAGGCAGGGCAGGGCAGGGCCCGTGGCCTGTCCGACGGATTCGCCCCATGAACACACAACATCGCAAACGCCTTCCTGGCACGTCGCTGGACTATTTCGATGCGCAGGCCGCCGTGGAGGCGCTGCACCCCGGTGCGTGGGATGCACTGCCGTACACGGCCCGCGTGCATGCCGAGAACCTGGTGCGGCGCTGCGAGCCCGCCCTCCTGGAGGTGTGCCTGCGGCAGATCGTGGAGCGGCGCCGCGACAGCGACTTTCCCTGGTATCCCGCACGCGTGGTATGCCACGACATCCTGGGGCAGACGGCGCTGGTGGACCTTGCCGGCCTGCGCGATGCCATCGCCGCGCAAGGGGGGGACCCCGCCCGGGTCAACCCGGTCGTGCCGGTGCAATTGATCGTGGACCACTCGCTGGTCGTGGAGTGCGGCGGCTTCGATCCCGATGCCTTCGCGAAGAACCGGGCGATCGAAGAGCGGCGCAACGAAGACCGCTTCCATTTCATCGAATGGACGAAGAAGGCCTTCGCCAACGTGGATGTGATTCCCGCGGGCAACGGGATCATGCACCAGATCAATCTGGAGAGGATGTCGCCCGTGGTCTATGTGCAGGACGGCGTCGCCTTCCCCGACACTTGCGTGGGCACGGACAGCCATACCCCGCATGTCGATGCGCTGGGAGTGATCGCCGTGGGCGTGGGCGGACTGGAGGCCGAGAACGTGATGCTGGGCCGGGCCTCCTGGATGCGCCTGCCCGACATCGTGGGCGTGGAGCTGCTCGGCCGGCGCCCATCGGGCATCACTGCGACCGATATCGTGCTCGCACTGACCGAATTCCTGCGCCGGCAGAAGGTGGTCGGGGCCTATCTGGAATTCATGGGCGAGGGCGCGCGCAGCCTCGGTATCGGCGATCGCGCGACCATCTCCAACATGTGCCCGGAATACGGCGCCACGGCGGCGCTCTTTGCCATCGACGGGCAGACGCTGGACTACCTGCGCCTCACCGGGCGCGAACCAGGACAGGTGGCGCTCGTGGAAACCTACGCCAAGGCCGCGGGACTCTGGGCCGACAGCCTGGCCGGAGTGCGGTACGAGCGCGTGCTGCGCTTCGATCTCTCATCCGTGGAGCGCAACATGGCGGGCCCCTCCAACCCCCACCGGCGCTTGCCGACGGCGGCGCTGGCGGAGCGGGGAATCGCCGATGCCGGCAGATTGCGGGCCGCGTACGCGCAGGAAGCGCAGGGGCTGATGCCCGACGGAGCGGTGATCATCGCGGCCATCACCAGTTGCACCAATACCAGCAACCCGCGCAACGTGATTGCGGCAGGTCTGCTGGCACGCAACGCGCGGCGCCTCGGCCTGGCGCGCAAGCCATGGGTGAAGACATCGCTGGCCCCGGGGTCCAGGGCCGTGGAGCTGTACCTGAAGGAAGCCGGGCTGCTGGCCGATCTGGAGTGGCTGGGCTTCGGCATCGTGGGATTTGCCTGCACCACCTGCAACGGCATGAGCGGTGCGCTGGACCCCGCCATCCAGCAGGAGATCATCGAACGCGACCTGTACGCGACGGCGGTGCTCTCGGGCAACCGGAACTTCGACGGCCGTATCCACCCCTATGCCACCCATGCCTTCCTGGCGTCGCCGCCGCTGGTGGTGGCCTACGCCATCGCGGGCACCGTGCGCTTCGACATCGAGCAGGACGTGCTGGCCGTGGTGGCCGGCAAGCCGATCCGATTGCGCGACCTCTGGCCATCGGACGATGCCATCGATGCCGTCGTGGCGCAGGCGGTGCGGCCCGCGCACTACCGTGCGGTGTACGAGCCCATGTTCGCCGTCCGGCAGGACGACGTGCGGGACGCCATGCCGCAGTACGACTGGCGCCCGCGGTCCACGTACATCCGGCGCCCTCCGTACTGGGACACGGAAGGCATGGGTGCGCTGGCCGCCCATCCGCGCACGCTCACCGGCATGCGTCCGCTGGCCTTGCTGCCGGACAACGTCACCACCGACCATCTCTCGCCGTCCAACGCCATCCTGCGGGACAGCGCGGCGGGCGAGTACCTGCACCGGATGGGCGTTCCGGAGGAGGATTTCAACTCCTACGCCACGCACCGGGGCGACCACCTGACCGCCATGCGTGCCACCTTCGCCAATCCGCAACTGGTCAATGACATGGCCGTGGTGGATGGCGTGCAGCAGAAAGGCCCGTGGGCGCGCCTGGAGCCCGAGGGCAGGGTGCTGCGCATGTGGGAGGCCATCGAGACCTACCTGGGCCGCCGCCAGCCGCTCATCGTCATCGCCGGGGCCGACTACGGCCAGGGCTCGTCGCGCGACTGGGCCGCCAAGGGCGTGCGCCTTGCGGGCGTGGAGACGGTGGTGGCCGAAGGCTTCGAGCGCATCCACCGCACCAACCTCATCGGCATGGGCGTCCTGCCGCTGGAATTCCTGCCGGGCATGACCCGGCGCACCTGGGGCCTGGACGGCTCGGAGACTTACGATGTGGTGGGCGAACGCACGCCGGGCGCCACGCTGACCCTGGTGGTGCGGCGCTCCGGCGGTGAGGCCCTGCACGTGCCTGTCGTCTGCCGGCTGGACACCGCCGAAGAGGTCTCGGTGTACGAGGCCGGCGGCGTGCTGCAGCGATTCGCCCAGGATTTCCTGGCCCAGGCCGGGCGCCCCCAATGACATCGAAGCGACCCATGAACACTGCAGCTCCCCAGATCCGGATTCCTGCCACCTACCTGCGCGGTGGCACCAGCAAGGGCGTCTTTTTCCGCCTGGAGGATCTTCCGCCCCCAGCCCGCCAGCCCGGCGCCGCACGCGACAGGCTGCTGTTGCGCGTCATCGGCAGTCCCGACCCCTATGGCAAGCAAATCGACGGCATGGGCGCCGCGACCTCCAGCACCAGCAAGGCGGTGATCGTCGCCGCCGCCACGCGGGCCGGACACGATGTGGACTACCTCTTCGGCCAGGTCTCCATCGACCAGCCCTTCGTGGACTGGACCGGCAACTGCGGCAATCTCTCGGCGGCCGTGGGCCCGTTCGCGGTGCAGTCCGGCTTCATCGATGCGGCGCGCATTCCGCGCGATGGGGTCTGCACCGTGCGCATCTGGCAGGCCAATATCGGCAAGACGATCGTGGCCCACGTGCCGATCCGGGACGGCGTGGTGCAGGAGACCGGCGACTTCGAGCTGGACGGCGTCACTTTTCCGGCGTCCGAAGTGCAGCTCGAATTCCTCGACCCGGCGCAAGAGGGCGGCCCGGGGCAGGGCAGTGCCGGCGGCGGCGCCATGTTTCCCACCGGCAACGTCGTGGACACCTTGGAGGTTCCCGGCGTGGGCGCTTTGCAGGCCACGCTCATCAACGCCGGCATCCCGACCGTCTTCGTGAATGCCGCAGACCTGGGATACACCGGGACCGAACTGCAGGACGCAATCAATGGCGACGCCGCGGCGCTGGCGCGTTTCGAGGCCATCCGTGCACACGCTGCCGTGCGCATGGGCCTGATCCGGGAGGTGGGGGAGGCCGCGGGCCGCCAGCACACCCCCAAGGTGGCCTTCGTGGCCCCGCCGGCTTCCTACACCGCCTCCAGCGGCAAGGCGATACGCGCGGCGGACGTGGATCTGCTGGTGCGCGCACTGTCGATGGGCCGGCTGCACCACGCCATGATGGGCACGGCGGCCGTGGCCATCGGCACTGCCGCTGCCATTCCCGGCACGCTGGTGCACCAGGCCGCGGGGGGTGCCGCACGCACGGCCGTGCGCTTTGGCCACCCCTCCGGCACGCTGCGCGTAGGCGCCGAAGCCGCGCAGGTGGATGGCAAATGGGTGGTGTCCAAGGCCCTGATGAGCCGCAGCGTGCGCGTTCTGATGGAAGGCTGGGTGCGTGTGCCCGGCGACTGTTTCTGAAGCACTTCACTTATCTGCAGGAAAGGGGGATCGATGTCCACACGCAAGCAACTGCGGGCGCTGGCCGAGGCGCGCCGCGGCGTGCTCGTTCCGGGAGCGTTCAATGCGCTGTCGGCCCGGGTGATCGAAGACCTGGGGTTCGAGGCGATCTATGTCACCGGCGCCGGCGTCACCAACATGTGGTTCGGCATGCCCGACCAGGCGTTCATGGGCTTGTCGGATATCGCGGACCACACGGCCCGCATCCGCGACGCAGTGGAACTGCCGCTCATCGTGGATGCCGACACGGGCTTCGGCAACGCGCTCAACGTGTACCACACGGTGCGCACCCTGGAGCGGGCCGGGGCGGACTGCATCCAGCTGGAAGACCAGGTGGCGCCCAAGCGCTGCGGGCATTTCTCGGGCAAGGACGTCATCTCCACGGAAGAGGCCGTCGGCAAGATCAAGGCCGCCGTGGATGCGCGGCGCGATCCGGACCTGCTGATCATGGCGCGCACCGATGCGGCCGCCACCCACGGTTTCGAGGCGGCGGTGGAACGCGCCGCGCGCTTCGCCGAAGCCGGTGCGGACATCCTCTTCGTCGAGGCCGTGACGGCACCCGAAGAGATCCGTGGACTGCCCATGCGCCTCTCATCCCCGCAACTGATGAACATGGTGATCGGTGGCAAGACGCCGATCTTCAATGCGGAAGAATTGGCCGAGCTGGGCTACGGTCTGGTGCTGTATGCCAACGCGGCGCTGCAGGGCGCCGTGGCCGGTATGCAGAAGGCGCTGACCGTGCTGCGCGATGCCAGGGAAGTGCAGGAGTCGAGCGGGCTGGTCGCCCCGTTCGCCGAGCGGCAGCGGCTGGTCGGCAAGCCGCGGTGGGACGCCCTGGAAAAGCAGTACAGCTGAAGCGCGCCGGCATCGGCCATCCGCATTTTGGATGGCTCAATCGCGTGCGGTGGGGGCCATGCTCGCGGACCCGCGCGCGAGTTCAATGAACGCCTGGAGATAGTCGGTCTGCAGGTCGGCTTCGCGTGCGCCCAGGTGGATTTGCTTGGCGATGCCCCGTGCGCCCAGCCGCAGCGGCACGATGTCCAGCCGTGCCGCGTAGTCCTGCACGAGCCAGCGCGGCAGGGCGGCCACGCCGCGGTTGCTGGCCACCATCTGCAGCATGATGTCCGTCGTCTCGATGGCCTTGTGCCGCCGCGGTGCGATGCCTGCAGGCAGCAGGAATTGCGTGTAGATGTCCAGCCGGTCGGTGGGCACCGGGTAGGTGATCAGCACTTCCGGGGCCAGGTCGCGCGGGCGCACGTGGTGGGCCTGCGCCAGCGGGTGGCTGGCAGCGACGACCAGCACCTGCTCGTAATCGAAGACCGGCTCGAAATGCAGCCCGGCTTTGAACAGCGGATCGGGCGTGACCAGCAGGTCGATCTCATGGCCGAACAGCGCGCCGATGCCGCCGAACTGGAATTTCTGCTTCACGTCCACATCCACGTCGGGCCAGGCCGCCAGGTAGGGCGACACGATCTTCAGCAGCCACTGGTAGCAGGGGTGGCACTCCATGCCGATGCGCAGCGCTCCGCGTTCGCCCAGAGCGAACTGGCGCAGCCGTTCTTCCGCGAGGTCCAGCTGGGGCAGAACGCGGTTCGCGACTGCCAGCAGGTATTCACCGGCCTGGGTGAGGCGCAGGCTGCGGCCCTCTCGCAGCCAGATGGCGCAGCCCAACTGAAGCTCGAGTTTCTTCATGCTGTGGCTGAGCGCCGACTGCGTGACGTGCAGGACTTCCGCCGCTGCCGTCAGCGAGCCCTGCTTTTCGACTTCCTGCACGACAGAGAGGTGGATGCGTTCCAACATGGCACTGGATTTGAGTGAGCAGAATTCATCGATGTGTGAGATAAGACCATTTTACGTCATGGATCGGCGGCAATAGGATGCGGCCCATTCCTGTTTTCTTCTTCCTCTTTGCGAGAAATTCCATGACGACCATCCACAACCTCGGATTCCCCCGCATCGGCGCCCAGCGCGAACTCAAATTTGCGTTGGAGGCCTATTGGAAGGGCGAATCGTCCCGCGAGGCCTTACAGGCGACGGGAGCGCAACTGCGCCAGCGCCATTGGCAAGACCAGGCCGGCCTGGACCTCGTGCCCGTCGGGGATTTCTCGTTCTACGACCAGGTGCTGGACACCAGTTTTCTGCTGGGCAACCTGCCGCAGCGCGTGCAGGGTTTTCATGGCGATCCGCTGGACAACTACTTCCGCGTCGCGCGCGGCCGCTCTGCCCAATCCGCGGAAGACCATGCCGGGTGCTGCGGCGGTGTGGCTGCCGGTGAGATGACCAAATGGTTCGACACCAACTACCACTACATCGTCCCCGAGTTCACGGCGGCCTCCACGTTCCGGCTCGATGCATCGCGCCTGCTGGCGCAGCTCGCCGAAGCGAAGGCCCAGGGCGTCAAGGCCAAACCGGTCATCGTCGGTCCCGTGACCTACCTGTCCATCGGCAAGGCCAAGGATGGCTCCCGTCCGCTCGAACTGCTCGAGCGCCTGCTGCCCGCCTATGCCGAACTGCTGGATACGCTGTCCGACCATGGCGTCGAATGGGTGCAGATCGACGAACCGATCCTGGTCACGGAACTGAGCGCCGACTGGCAGCACGCGTTCAACACGGCCTACCACCATCTCAAGACAGCCCGCGTGAAGATCCTTCTGGCGACCTACTTCGGCCAGCTCCAGGACAATGCGTACCTCGCTGCCAACCTTCCGGTCGCAGGCCTGCACATCGATGCCGTCAACGACCGCGAAGGCGTTCTGCCCTTGCTCAACCTGCTGGCGGGCCACAAGGTGCTGTCGCTGGGCGTCATCAACGGCCGCAACATCTGGAAGACCGATCTCACGGCCGTGCTCGACTGGGTCGAGCCGCTGTCCCTGCGGCTGGGCGACCGGCTCTGGATCGCCCCGTCATGCTCGCTGCTGCACGTTCCCGTGGACTTGGCCAGCGAGAGGAACCTGGATGCCGAGGTCCGGCCATGGCTGGCATTTGCCCTGCAAAAGCTGGATGAACTGAGCGTGCTGGGCCGCGCGCTGCGCGAAGGCCGCGATGCGGTGCAGGCCGAGCTTTCCGCCAACCGGGCTGCGATGGCCGCGCGCCGCGCCTCGCCCCGGGTGCGCAATCCGGCGGTGCAAACGGCCGTGGCCCGGGCTGCCTCGCACCTCCTGGGCCAGCGAGAAAGCAGCTACGCCCTGCGGGCCCCCAAGCAGGCCGCCTTGCTCGATCTGCCGGCGTTCCCGACCACGACCATCGGTTCATTCCCGCAGACTGCCGGGATCCGCCACGCGCGCAGTGAATACAGGGCAGGGCGCCTGGGCGCAACCGACTACCAGGCCGCCATGAAGGCGGAGATCGCACACAGCGTGCGCGAGCAGGAAAAGCTGGAACTGGACGTGCTGGTGCATGGCGAAGCCGAGCGCAACGACATGGTCGAATATTTCGGTGAGCAACTCGAAGGCTATGCCTTCAGCCAGTTCGGGTGGGTGCAGTCGTACGGCTCGCGCTGCGTGAAGCCGCCGATCCTGTTCGGCGACATCAGCCGCCCGAAAGCGATGACCGTGGAATGGATCAGCTACGCCCAGTCGCTCACGGCCAAACCCATGAAAGGCATGCTGACCGGGCCGGTCACCATCCTGAACTGGTCCTTCGTGCGCGACGACCAGCCGCGCTCCGCATCCTGCAAGCAACTGGCACTTGCCATCCGCCAGGAGGTACTGGACCTGGAACATGCGGGGGTCAGGATCATCCAGATCGACGAAGCCGCGCTCCGCGAAGGCCTGCCGCTCAGAAAATCGCAATGGCAGCACTACCTGGACTGGGCCGTGGAATCGTTCCGCATCACCGCCAACGGCGTGCGCGACGAAACGCAGATCCACACCCACATGTGCTATTCGGAGTTCAACGACATCATCGCGTCGATCGCCGGCATGGATGCCGACGTGATCACCATCGAAACCTCGCGCTCCGACATGGAACTGCTCGACGCGTTCGAGGACTTCCACTATCCGAACGAGATCGGCCCGGGCGTCTACGACATCCATTCGCCCAACATCCCGACGCAGGAGCACATCGTGCAACTGATGAAGAAAGCAGCAGAGCGGGTTCCCGCTGCGCGCCTGTGGGTCAACCCAGACTGCGGCCTGAAGACCCGCAACTGGGCCGAGGTGATCCCTGCGCTGACCAACATGGTGGCAGCGGCGAAGACGCTCCGGGCTGATTGCTGAAATTGTGGGGTAGGCGGCGCATGGCAATGGCAGCATGCGTTCGCCTTGAGTCCGGGGTGAGTTGATGCCCACTAATGGACCTATCGTTGTTAGATACGATGTATATTATGTCAAATAATTGGCGTGGCTCGCGCAGATCGCGTTGCCCTGCGCGTCGTTCACGAACGCGCGGTTGAACCGCTCGTCGCCAACGCCCGTCACCTGCTCGATGTTGCTCACGAAGCCGTTGGCGTCTCGCCAGGTCTTCGTCGTCGCCTCATTGCCTTCTCTCTTGGCGGTGGACGATGTCTGCTGGTAGCTGCCAGACATGAACTGGTACTCGTACTTCGTGACGGTGGCCTTGCCCTCGTCGCCGTCCGTCACCTGCCGGTTGCCCAGCAGGTTGCCGGCCGCGTCGTAACCCAGGCCCGTGGCGCCGCCCGCGTCGTGGTATGCCACGTCCGTGCGCTGCGTCACCGCTCCTGGCGCCCCGTGCTCAGCGGCTGGGCGTTGGGGTCCTGGCGGATCGTGTTGATCACGTGCGTCGTGACCTGCGAGCGGTTGCCCGCCAGGTCGTAGGCGATGCGCACGTCCGCGCGGCCGTCGAACACCGCGCGCAGCCGGTGCTGCGCGTCGTAGACCAGGTGGTTGTCCTGGTAGACCACGTTGTCCAGCACGCCCGAGGACAGCAGCGTCTTCTGCGCCAGCTTCTCGGCCACGCGGTTGCCTGCCAGGTCGTAGCTGTAGCTCGTCGTCTGGCCCAGGGCGTTGTCGCGGATCTCGATGAGCTGGCCTGCGCCGTCGTAGCGGTAGTCGATGTTCTTGCCCGCGCCGTTGCCCTCGTGCACGAGGCCGCCTGCGCGGTCGTAGGTGTAGGTGGAGTCCACCGTGCCCCCGCCCGTCTTCGATTCCGTGCGGCCGATCAGCCGGCCGAAGGCGTCGTAGGTCCAGGCCTGGTTCATGCCCGCGGCATCGCTCTGGCCCACCTTGCGGCCCAGCGCGTCGTAGCGGTAGCGCATCTGGTAGGCCAGCGGTGCGGCCGGACCGCCGCTGGCGCCCGCGTCCGCCCCCGTGTCCTTGACCGTCTCCTGCCCGCTCAGCACCACGTTGCCCGCACGGTCGTAGCGGTAGCGCGTGGCCTCCTGGTTGCCGTTCACGGTGCGCACACCTTGCGGCCCGCCTCGTCGTACTCGGCGCGCTCGAGCTCGCGCATCGCCACCTGCTCGGCCATCGCCATGCCATTGCTGGGGTGGACGTTGGAGGTGAGCTGCACCGGGTTGCCGGTGATGCCGACCACGCCGTTGCGCAAGGCCTCGCCCTGCACCAGCGTGGTCTTGGTCAGGCGCGACATCCGGTCGTAGTCGTAGCCCGTCACCGTGGTGCGGCCCGAGTCGGCATCCACCAGCTCGGCCGACGAGACCTTGTCGCCGAAGGCATTGAACGCGTTGTCCAGGCGGCCTCCATCGGCGTGGCGCTCCTGCACCACGTTGCCGGCCAGGTCGCGCACCTGGGCATTCAGGTTGCCATTGGCGTCGCGCAGGCCCACCTGCCGGCCCAGCGCGTCGTAGTAGATGCGCGTGCTGGCCCACGACTGCGCGAAGTTCGCGTCCTCGTGCAGCCGGCGCTGCTCCACCACCTGGTTGTTCGCGTCGTAGCGCAGCTCGGCCGTGCGCACCCGCTTGCCTTCGCCCAGGCCTTGCGTCTCGTCGATGGCGGTCACGTTGCCCCAGCGGTCGAATTCGCGCGCCGTGACCGGGCGGCCGCTCATGTCTCCCTGTGCGGCCGCTGCCGCCGTCTGCGCGCGCAGCGGCGGCAGGTAGGCGGGGGTCTTGTCCGTGACCGCCACCGCTGCATTCATGCCCGCAGCCGGCACGGTGATCGTCACGTCCGTGCGCGCCAGATAGGCGCTGCGCCCGCCCGAGGCGGGATGCTCCACCTCGATGCGGATCGTGTAGGTCGCGCCCGGGTTGAGCCCGTCGAGCACGATGCCTTGCAGCGCGGCGCTGCCCTGGCGGAAGAGGTAGGGCGCCGGCGTGCCGCCGGGAATGCCCGGCGAGGCGGTGATCTTCACGCGCGCGCCCGCCTCCTGCTGCGGCCACTGCAGCACCGCGTGGTCGCTGCCGTCGATGACCGCGCGGCCCATGCCCACCCCGGCCAGCGTCTGCGTGGCTGCCGTCGCTGCGCGCAGCATGAAGCTGGAGATGACCTCGTATTCGCTCGGGCTCGTGAAGTAGTCGCCCAGGCTGAGCGTGCCCTGGGCGTTGCCGTTGTAGACCGCATAGAGCGCCGTCGTGCCCTCCACCGGCACGCTGGAGATGAAGCCGTCGTTCTGGTAGGCGTTCTGGTACCAGGTGTTGGGGGCGAAGTGGAAGTTCGAGTCGTTCTGGGGGTCCGCGTAGATGGGCTGGTAGCTGCCCACGTCGGCCGGATTGGCCGTCAGGCGGTACACGACGTCATTGCCGTACTTGTACTGGTAGAGGCGCTGGTTGCTCCCGGTGGGCGAGATCTGCACATAGCCCAGGATGCCTTCCCGCACTATGGCGGGAGGTGATCCCGCGGCCGCATCCCGCGCGATCCGGTCGTCTAAATTGGCGATCACGCCCGCATCCGCCGTGGAGAGGTGGTGGCTGTTGCCCTGGTAAGGGAAGTAGTAGCGCACCAGCGGCTTGCGGTCCGGGGCCGGCTCGCTCCACAGGTAGCCCACGAGGCCCAGATTCGTGACGTTGTTGTTGGCCATCACGATCGCAGGCGTCGTGTTGGCCAGGGCCGCGTTCTGTGGAATCACCATCACGCCCTTGGCGCGCTGGGCGGTGCCGCCGGCCGCGTTGGTGACCACGATCTCGTATTCATAGCTGCCCGCGGCCATGTCGAGCGCCGTGCCCTGCATGCCCACGCCGAAGCCGCTGGTGCGCCCGTCCCCATAGGCATAGAGGCCGTTGCCGACAGTGCGCGAGCCCGTCCAGGCGGCGCTGTCCTGGGGGCGCCAGCGGAAGACCACGCTCTGGTCCTGCGCCGGCTGCGGCCACTGCAGAACCTGGTAGGAGGTGCCATCGATGCTGGCGCGCGCCGGTGCCACGCCCTGCAGTCTTGGGGCATTGTCTGCATCGGGCGCACCATTGGCCCCGAGCGCGAAGGTGCCCGAGCCGACCTCGCGCACTTCGCCGCCCTGGACATTGGTGATGCGGTATTCGTAGCCGCCGGGCGCCAGGCCCAGTTGGCCCACATCGATGCGGTGCGCCGAGCCGAAGGTGCGCAGGGCGGCGCTGCCGAGCGTGCGCGCCTCCCATTGCGTGCCGCCGGCCGGGCGGGTTTCGATACGCAGGCTGCTCACCACGTCCTGCGGCAGGCTCACTTCCAGGCTCTGCGCCGTGATGGCGCCATAGAGCACCGTGGTGCGGCCGATGCCGCCGGTGGTGGCCGAGCCGCTGCTGGCGTTGCCGGTTTGGCTGACGGAGCCGCCCCAGGAGGCGCCGGAAGATCCCTGTGACTGCGACTGAGCCTGTTGTTGCTGCTGCGAAGGCGGCAGGCCCTGCAGCAGCGCGTTGCGCTCGCTGACCGAGGTGGTGTAGAGCCCGTCTTTCCATTCGGCATCCCCGTTCGCCGAGCGGTGGTGCTGCAGCGCGTGCATCAGGGTCATGCCCTTTTGCGCCATGGCCGCGGCATCGGCGCCGGGGCTGCCGACGTAGCCGTCGATGCCGCGGTCTTCCCAGCCACTGGCCAGCAGTTCGCTGCGCCTTTGCGTGCTGCTCGTGTAGACCGAGATGTCCGTGCCCGCCTTGCCCAGGCGGTAGAGCGCCGTGAGGCCGTCCGCCGGGGCGCTTGCGACGTAGCCCGCGATGCCTTCGTCGAGCCAGCCCATGCGTTGGTTCAGCAGCGCATCGCGGTCGGCCGGATTGGCGCTGAAGAGGTGGGTGTCGTTGCTGCCGTTGTAGTAACGGTAAATGGGCTTGCGGCCCTCGCCCGACTCGTTCCAGATGTAGCCCGGGCTCGCGGCTTCGCTCCAGGGCAACTGGCCGGTGGTGGCCTTGGGCTGCGCCACGTCGTAGAGCGTGGCCCAGTTGCCGAAGATGTCCAGCTTCTCGACCTTGATACCCTGGATGGCGCTGATGCCCTTGGCGATCCCGGACTCTCCGGAGAGCGGCGATTGCCATTTGAAGGAATACCCTGTGGCCGCCTCTTCCGCGCTCACCACGATGTTGCGGGTGACGGATTTCGCGGGGTTGCCGTCCGGGTTGTCCTGGTTTTCGTTGACGTACTTGGCGGAGAGGTACTGCAGCGTGATGCGCACGTCGCCACTGCCCAGGTCCTGCAGCGAGCGCCATACCAGGTCCACCTGGTTGCTGCTCTTGTCCACCCGGTTGTCGTTGACTTCGCTCTGCGTCATGACGGCATACACGAGGTTCTGCCGAGTGGTGATCGCCATGGCCCGCTCGCTCGCCCGCTCAGGCGCGAGGGTCTGCACCAGCCGCCCCAGCAGGTCGTAGCGCATGTCCGTGCGCCGGAACTGCTCGGGCGCATTGGCCTGGGCACCCAGTGCCGCCAGCGCATCGCCGAAGTCTTCGAGCTTGAGCATGCCCGAGGCCACCAGTTGCACCGTCTGGCGCCCCTGCAGGTCGTAGGCCATGACCTTCATGACCCCGTCGCCCGCGTTGCTGCGCCACACCCGCCCGGCGTTGTCGTAGTCGTATACCTCGTCGCCCTGCAGCGCCTGGCCACCGTCCAGCACCCGCTTGCGGGTGACTTCGCCGAAGGCGTTGTAGGTGAGTTCCGTGTCGCCCAGGCTCAACTGGCCGGGGTCGGTGTTCTTTTGCAGCGGCGCGTAGGTGTGCGTCTGCCGGCCCAGCGTGTCGTAGGCATAGGCACGCCAGAGGCTGTGCACCTGCCTGGCGCCCGCATCGTCCACATAGGTGACCTTCTGCCATTCCTTGGCAAGCCGCCCCTGCGCGTCGTAGGCGTAGTAGTGGCTGTTGCCTTGCGCATCGACGGTCTCCAGGGTGTGGCCCTGGGCGTCGAACCGGGCGTAGCTGGTGCGGTCGCTCGCGCTGGCGCTGCGGGTGTAGTCCGATCCATCGGCCGACACCGTCGCCCCGCCGGCGTACTGCGTGGTCGCCACGGCGTTGCCGTGCGCGTCGCGCCGGTATTCGGTGAGCGGCGCCACGGGCGCGCGGCCCTGGCCGTTGGCGGCCACACCCAGGTTGATGGCCGGCGTGATGCTCGCGCGCACGCGGCCCAGCACGTCGTAGTACTGGTAGGTGGTGCCGCCTAGTGCGTCGGTGGTGCGAACGAGGTTGCCGAGCGCGTCGTAGGCGTACTGGGTGGCGAGGTCGCCCGTCCTGCTCTGCAGCACGCTCTCGATACCGGAAGCGCTGGCGTTGGTGGCCGTGTAGCCCACGCCGCGCCGGGTCTCGGTGGTCTTGCGGTTGAGCAGGTCGTAGGCGGTGTCGGTCACGCGGTCGCCCGCGGCCGTCTCGGGCGTGCTGCCCGGCGCCGTGCCGGCGCGGGCATATTCCACGTGCCGCACGACGTTGCCCGCCGCGTCGTAGGTGTCGCTCGTGGCGTAGCCCATTGCATCGGTCGTGCCCACGCGCCGGCCCAGCGCGTCGTAGCCGTAGCGGGTGGTGGCCCAGAGCGCGTTGCCCACGTTGGTCGCCACCGTCACGAGGTTGCCCAGCGCGTCGTAGCTGTTGCGCGTGGTCTTGCGCCCCGCGCCCTGCTCTGCCGTGCTGCCGTTCACGGAGAAGACGTAGGGCTCCTGCACTTCCTGCGCGCGGCCCAACCGGTCGTAGCCGGTGAGGATGTCGCGGTCGGCGCTGCTGGCGCGTGCGGCCACGGCCTGGCGCACTTCGTCCTCGCGCATGAGCACGCCGTCTGCGCGCGTGGCGATGTTCTGCGCGTAGCGCACGAGGCGCTCGGCCTCACCGAAGGCGTTGCGCGTATAGCCCGTGACGTAGCCCAGCGCATCGATATCCCAGGCCACGTGGTTCGCCCGGTCGTAGGCCTTGTAGCTCCACGCCGTGCTGCCCGCGGCCCGCCCGGCCACGGCATTGCCCAGGGTGTCGTAGCGCGTCTCGCTGCTGATCTCGGCGATCGTGGTGTCGGTCCGGGTCCCGGCGGCATTGCGGCCGTTGTCCAGCAGCGCCGCGGCGCTCTCGCCCTGGTAGACGGCCACCGGCGGGAAGATCGTCTTGACCTGCCGGCCCAGCGCGTCGTATTCGTAGCGCGTGGTGCGCGCCTCCGGCAGGCCCGCGGCTTCCGTGCGCGCGGTGAGGTGGCCCAGCGCGTCGTAGTCCATGCGCGTGACCACGCTCGCCAGGACCTCGTTCTGGCCATCGAACAGCTTGACCTGCGGCGAGGTCTCTTGCGTCAACTGGCCGGCCGCGTTGTACGCGTAGGTCCAGGTGCTGCCCGCCTTGTTGGTGAAGCGCTCCTTGCGGCCCGTGCCGTCGTATTCCGTGGTTTCCTGCTTGCCGGCCGCGTCGGTGCTCGCGATCAGGTTGCCTGCGGCGTCGTAGCGCAGGCTCTCGGTGCGGTCCGCCCCTGCCGTGGCCGTGGGGTTCGGCATGAGCGCGAGGTCGATCTCGGCACGGCCTCGGCTGTGGAAGTGCTCGTTCGTGCCGTTCGCGTTGAGCTGGTAGAGCGCGCCGTTGTCCTTGCCCGGGGCCACGTCGATGTAGCCCATGATGCCTTCTTCGGTCCAGCCCAGTACGTTCTTCGCGTAGGCGCGCAGGTCCTCGCTGGCGGTGTAGAAGTGGTTGGTGGAGGTGCCCGGCGGGCGCAGCCGGTAGAGCGGCGCCGTGCCTGCGGAAGGGGCGCTCTGCAGGTAGCCAACGTCGCCTTCGGCCTGCCAGCCGTTCTGCAGTGCCCAGTCGCGCTCGGCCGGGTCGCTCGTGTAGAGGTGGTCACCGGGGCCGCTCGTGCGGCTGAGGCGGTAGAGCGGCTTCCTGCCCTCCCCGCCCGCGGTCTTCATGTAGCCGGTGATGCCCTCCTCGATCCAGGCGTCCGCGCCCTGCGTGCCCATGTAGGTGGTGCGGTCGGTGAGCCGGCCCACGCCGTCGTAGACGTAGCCCTGCAATTGGCCGAGCGCATCGCGCGTGAAGCGCAGCCGGCCCGCGGCGTCGTAGTAGTTGCGCGTGGTGCGGTCCGCGGCATTCGCCGGCAGTGTCTGCGCGATGGCGCTGCGGCTGAGTTCGCCCGCCTGTGCGCGCTGGCTCTCCAGGTCGGCGATCTGGCTGCCCGTGAGCGCCGTGGCGCTCTGGCGCACGCGCAGCAATTGGCCCGTGCCGTCGTAGAAGCGTTCGGTGGCGCCGCCTTCGGCGTCGATGGTGAGGGTCTCGCGTCCTGCCCGGTCCAGGAAGTGGCGCACGGTGCGGTCGCCGCTGCTTGCCACCGACGTGGGTTCTGCCAGCAGCGCCCCGCCCGCCTGCGCGCGGCGGTAGGCGTCGGCCGGTATGGCCAGGCGCGTCTCGCGCAGGAGGCGCCCGGCTGCGTCGTAGCCGTAGGTGGTGACCGCGCCGCTCGCGTCCACTTCCACCGTGAGCCGCCCGGCCGCGTCGTAGACCTTGCGCACGAAGGCGTCCGATAGGCTTGCCTGCGGCACGGTGATGGGGCCGTTCTGCATGCCGGTGTCGCCGATGGGCGTGGCGTAGCGCGTGCTCTGCAGCAGGCGGCCGTTTTTGTCGTAGAGGTACTGCGTGACGCCGCCCGCGCCGTCGGCCATCAGCGCGAGGCGCCCGGCCGCGTCGTAGCGCATGCGCGTTTGCTCGTCGCGCTGGGCGTCGTAGAGGGCCGGAGCACCGCCCGTGCCTTCCACGCGCTGCGCGAGTTCGGCCTCGCTCGGCCGGGCGGACAGCGGCTGGCCCGTGAGGTCCAGCCGCTTCGTGTAGCGGATGCGCTGGGTGACGTTGCCGTTGCTGTCGTAGCGCTGGGAGACCACTGCGCCCGTGCCGTCGATGCTGTAGCGCACCCGGCCCAGCGCGTCGTAGACGGTGCGCGTGACCCCATCCGGGGAGTTCGTGGGGTCCGTGCCCGGATTCGGGTCGGTGCCCACGACCCACTGCGCCATGTCCAGGCGCTGGGCGTGGGCCCTGCGCCCGACCACCCGGCCCGCGCCGTCGTAGTCGAAGTGCACCACGTCGCCTGCGCCGTTGACCGTGGCCGTGACGCGGTTGTCCGCATCGTAGACGCGGTGTTCGGTCTGGTCCTTCGCGGGCTGGACGGTTTTCAGGCCGTCGAGCTGCCCTTCGCCCACGGCGAGCGGCAGGCCGTCCACGCCCGCCAGCGCCTGTGCGTAGCGCGTCTGGCGCACCACGCGGCCCGCTGCGTCGTAGGCGGTCTCCGCCAGGTTGCCCGCAGCGTCGAGCACGAAGCGCTGGCGGCCTTCCTTGTCGTAGGCATAGCGCGTGACGTGGCCCTGCGCATCGGTGACGCTCGTCACGTTGCCCGCGGCGTCGTAGGAGTAGCGCTTGGCAAGGTTGAGGCCTGCGTGCGTGGCCGTCGATGGGTCCACGACCTCCAGCACCCGGCGGCCCAGCGTGTCGTATTGATAGGCGGTGGTCGTGCCGTCCGGTGCGGTGACGCTCACCGCATGGCCCAGACCGTCGTAGGCGTAGGTGGTGGACAGCGCCAGCCCTGCGGGGTCCACCACCTGGCGGATCAACTGTCCCTTGTTGTCGTAGCCGAACTGCGTGACCACGCCCTGTGCGTCCGTCACGCTCAGCTGGTTGCCCTGCGCGTCGTAGCTGTAGCGGGTAATGAGGTTCAGGCCGCTCGGGTCCACCGTGCGGGTGAGCACCCGGCCTGCCGCGTCGTAGGCCAGCGCGGTCTTGACGCCGTTGGCGTCCGTCGTCTCCACCAGCCGGCCCCCCGCGTCGTAGCTGCTCGCCGTCCGTGTGAGCGCCGTCTGCACCGCCGTCTGCCGCCCGTTCGCGTCGTATTCGTAGCGCGTGACCGCACCGCTGCCGTCCTGGACCGAGACGGTCTGGCCCAGCCGGTCGTGCACTGTGCTGACACGGATACCTTCCGGCGTCGTGACGGTGACGCTGCGGTCCTCCAGGCTGTAGGTGTAGGTGGTCGTATGGCCCAGTCCATCGGTCTGCGTGGCGGTCCGGCCGAAGGCGTCGTAGGCGGTGGTGCCGGTCGTCCGGCCCAGCGCATCGGTCGTGGCGATGAGCCGGCCCACGCGGTCGTAAGTCTGCGTGCGCACCTGCCCGAGTGCATCGCTGGTGGCGATGGCTCGGCCGAAGGCGTCGTAGGTGATGGTGCTGGTGAGGCGCAGTGCGTCCGGATCCTGGATGCGCTGCACTGCCAGACCTCGGCGGTCATAGGCCGTGGCCACGGTCTGCGCGGTTCCTGTACCCGCAGCTGCCGTGAGACGGACTTCTTCCCCGAAGGTGTTGTAGACGTAGTTCCTGGCAAAGCCCTGGGCATCGATGGATTGCGCCAGCGTGCCGGTAGTGCTGTAGCGGTAGCTCACCGTGGTGTCGGCTGTGGCGCTTTGCGCCTGTGCAAGGGCTGCCAGCACGCCCGCGCTGGCAAGACCGCCCGAGAGCCCGCCGGCGTTGGCCAGTGCCAGGCGGTCTGCGCGGTTTGCCCGGCGCGTGCTCGAAGCGACCTCGCCGAACGCGTTGTAGCGTGTCTCGGTGACCTCACCCATCGGATTGACGGTATGGGTCAGGCGCCCCGCTGCGTCGTAGAAGAACAGGGTCTGTTGGCCGTTGGGGTCCGTGGTGCTGCTTCGCCGGCCGGCTGCGTCGTAGGTGTGCCGCAGGCCGTACTGCTGCCAGATGGCCTCGGTCTGCGCGCCGCCCGCGCTGGCGGCCAGGAGAGCCGCGCCCTGGGCCGTGAGCTCACCGGTCAGGCGGCCCTGGGCATCGTAGCGGGCCGTGATGGCACGCGTTTCGGAGGCGCCCGCCGCCTGCACGGTCTGCGCGAGGCGGCCCATGCTGTCGTAGCGGTACTGGGTGGTGGTGCCTTCGGCATTGACCGATGCGCTCAGCCGGTTCAATGCGTCGTAGCTGCGCGTGGTGACCTGGTCCTGTGCAGAAGCAGCAGGCAGGATATCCGTCAGCCGTGTTGCTGCCGTGACCTGCGCTGCGGTGATGGCGGTCACCGCATTCGCATAGCGCCGCACTGCCGCCACGTTGCCGTTGGCGTCGTAGCTGGTTTGGGTGAGGTTGCCCTCGGCATCGAGTTCACCAATGCGCCGACCCTGCACATCGTAGAAATAGGCCGTGTGCGCATCGCCCGCTCTGGCGGTGGGCCGCAGTGAAGACAGCGAATTCGAGCGCACTGCCGCGGCGGCGGTAGCGCCTCCCGCCACCGGCAGGGCGTACCGTACGCTGCCGATCATGCGGGCGGCCGCGTCGTACCGGTACTCGGTCAGGTAGCCCTCCCCGTCCACCGTGCCCAGCAGCAGGCCGTCCCGGCTGTGGATTTGCGCCAAGGTCCGATCCAGCGTGCTGCGGGTCAACGGCGACAGGGCTTCGCCTTCCAGCGCATGCCCCGCCAGGACCGCGGACGCGCTGCCGGCATGGCCCGTGTCGCCGAGGTAGACGGCGCGGAATCGATCCAGTGCCGATGGGGGCGCATCGGTGGCCAGCACGGCCAACCCGTAGACGAGATCCACGGTACCCAGCGCGGTGTCACCGTTGTAGAAGGTGACCCGTCCGCCCGGCTGGCCGCCCGATACCTGCGCACTGAGTAGGGTGCTCAGTCCCTGCTCCGTGCGGTTGGTGGCCGCGCCGAGCGCCACCGCAGTCGGCGCCTGCCCGGGCGTGATCGTCAGCCGGAATGCCAGCAGTGCCGCCGGGGACGAAGCATTCGCCCCGTAGCTGACCGTGAGCTGGTGGCTGCCGACGGCCAGATCGCGCGTGGACAGCGTCGCGATGCCGTTCACGACGCGCGCCGTGGATAGGGCGGTGTTGCCGTCGACCAAGGTGACGATGCCGTCGGCCATGCCCCCCACGGCGAATGAAACAGCGCCGCCCTGTTCAAGGGTATCGCTGGATGCGAGGCTGAGCGAGACACCTGCAGCTGCGGTGACGGTCTGCGCCAGAACGATGGAACCGCTCGCGCTGTTGAACGCATCCCCGTCGTAACGGGCACTCAATTCATGCGTGCCCAATGGCATCCCCGTGACGACGAGGCTGGCGACGCCGTTCACCACCGCAGCCGTGCCCAGAACGGCGCCGGCCCGCAGGAAGGTGACATTGCCACCTGGTTGCCGGCCCGTGACCCGCGCGCTCAACGTCACCGCGGCGTTGCTGCTCACGCTCGGCGCCGAGGTCTCCAGGGTGATGCTGGTGCCAGCGGCCAGCGCAGCCGAGGCCTCCGTCTGGGAGGTGCTGGTATCGAAGCCCTGGAACCCGGAATAGACCGCCGTGAAGGTGCCCGCATTGGCCGGCACGTCCGTGAGCGTGAAGCGTGCCACGCCGTCGGTGGCCTGGACGGTGCCGAGCAGTGTGCTCCCTGCGTAGAAACGCACCGCACCGGAGATGCCTGCAGCACGCCCGCCGGACGTGGTGGTGGCGTCCAGCACCAGGGGCGTGCCCGGTGCCCGCTGGCTGTGGGATGCGGTCAGCACTGTTTGCGTTGCCATGCCGGTCACCACCAACGGTGCCGCAGCGCTCTGGCTGGCAGGTTCCCGCTCGGCATTGCCGGAGTAGGCGGCCGTGATGGTGCGTGTGCCCACGGGCATCGCGGTGGAAACCAGTGTCGCCACGCCATTGGGCTGCACGGTGGCCACGCCGACCAGCAGGTCTCCGGCGTAGAAGCTCACGGTGCCGGCGTTGGCGCTGCTGTAAGGGGCCGTGGCGCTCAGGGTGACGGGGCTGCCGTACACGGCGCTCGCCGGCGAGGGCGCGGCGACCACGACGGTGCTGCCGCCCCGCAGGCTGAGCGCCAAGGGTTCGGAGGCCGCCGCAGCGTTGTTGGCATCGCCGGTGTATCGCGCCGTGATGCGCACGGCCCCTGCCGGCAGCGTGACCGACAGGGTGGCCACTCCATCCACCACGCCGACCGTTCCACCGCCGATGGGGGCATCGTTGTTATAGAAAGTGACCGTGCCGCCCGGCCGCAGCCCGGCGACGCGAGCGGCCAGGGTGACCGTGACTTCGCTGGCGGAGCGGCTCGCCACGGTGGCCGCGAGCGTCAGCCCGGAACCCGCGGCGGTGACGGCTCCGCTGACCGCCGATGAGGTGCTGGACGCGGATTGCGCGTCCCCCGTGTAGACCGCACGCCAGGCGTGCGCTCCGACCGGAAGGTCTTTGGTCGTCCACGTCGCGACCCCGTTGACGAGCGCTGCCACCCCCAGGGCCTGAGTGCCGCTGAAGAAGGTGACGAAGCCCGAGGCCCCGCCCGTCACGGTGGCCGTGAGCGCGACTTCCTGCCCGCGCGACGTGGATGCGGACGACACCGCCAGCGCGGTGGTTGTCGAAGGCAGGCCGCCCGGCGCTGCCCCGACAGGCAGAACCATCGGTGAAGAAAAGCCTGCTGCGTTGTTCGCATCGCCTTCGTAGGTGGCTGTGATGCTGGCCATGCCGGCGGTAGTGAGGCCGCGCGTCGTCAGGCTGGCCACGCCGTCGACTAGGGTGGCCGTGCCCAGCACGGCGCCGCCGCTGTGGAACGTCACCCGGCCCGTGGCCGCCGGCTTCGCGCTCAGCGCCACCAGCGTGCCCGCGCCGTCCCGGAACTCCAGCCCGGACACCGCCGAGCCCGGCGCATAGAACGAAGAGTCCAGGTACAGCGGCTGACCGATCTGCGCCGTCTCGCGCCGCAGCACCACGCCGTTCTTCGCATACGACACGGCCCCTGCGTCGTAGCCCAGCGCCAGCACGTCGCCGGCCACGATGGTGCCCACGTTGGCCACCAGCACGCCATCGCGGTACAGCTCCACCGTGCTGCCCGATACGTGGATCGCCCAGTCCAGCGACGCCAAGCCGTTGTCCGACGCCGGGTCGGTGTTGAGCCCGATCACGTAGTTCTGGTCCGACTGCCCGCCCACCGTGAAGCGCACGCTCGCGCCACCTGCGTAGCCCACCACGCTGCGCACCGAGGCATCCCACTGGCTTGCCGTGCCGGTCTTCTTGACCGCCCCGCCTTCGAACGACACCCCCGTGGCCACCACGCTCGGCTGGGCGTTCATGCGGGCCGTGAGGGTCACCGCGTCGCCTGCGGCGACGCTCGTGGCGGACGCACCCAGGCCGATCGCATCGTTGACCGCCACCGCCCGGGCGGCCGAGGTCGCCGCTGGGTTGTTCGCATCACCGCCATAGACCGCCGTGATCTGCGCCGTGCCCTGGGCCGCCAGTGCGCTGGTCGTGAGCCGTGCCACGCCGTTGACCACGCTGGCCGTGCCCAGCACCTCCCGGCCGTTGAAGAAGGTCACCGTACCCGTGGGTGCGGCTGCCGCGTTCAGTGGCACCTCCTGGCCCGAGCCGTTCTTGAACTTCAGCCCCGTGATCGCTCCGCCCGTGCCGTAGAAGGAGGTGTCCAGATACAGCGGCTGGGTGATGTTGGCCGACTCCTGGCGCAGCACCGTGCCGTTCTTGCGGTAGCTCACCACCCCGTTCAGGTACTCCACGCTCAGCACGTCGCCCGTGGTGTACGTGCCCAGCGAGGCGACGCTCGCGCCGTTCTGGTAGGCGTACATCGCGCCGTCGTAGGTGATGTAGATCGCCCAGTCGATGGTCAAGTAGTTGTCGTTGGTGCCCGGGTCCGTGTTCAGGCCCACCATGATGGCCTTGTTGGTCTGCCCCGCCTTGAAGCTCACGCCCGCCCCGCCGCTCACGCCCACCGTGCTGCGGATGGAGGATTCCCAGTCGCTCGCGCCGCTGGTCTTGGTGACCGTGCCGTCGATGAGCGTCACGCCGTTGGCGATGGCCCCGGCCGGCACCGCCACGCCGTTGACGATGGCGCTGGTGGCACTGTTGACGCTGGCCGTGAGCACCAGGGGCGCGCCCGCGATCACAGTACTGCCCGAGGCCGCCAGCTCCACCGCATCGGACACCTGGACGGCCAAGGCTGCCGAGGCCGCGCCCGCGCGGTTCGCATCGCCTGCGTAGACGGCGGTGATGGCGTGGCTGCCCGCTTGCGTCAGCGCCTTCGTGGTCAGGCTCGCCACGCCGCTTGAGGCACTGGCGCTGCCCAGGTACACCGAGCCATCGAAGAAGCTCACCGTGCCCGTGCCGCTGCCCACATTCGCCGACAGCACTACCGGGTTGCCCGATACGATGCGCGGCGAGGACACCGACAATTCCACGCCGGAGGAAATCGACAGAGAGAATGGCCTGGAAACCGCGCCGCTGGCATCTCCTGTGTAGACCGCCGTGACGTTCGCTACACCGACATTGCGCAGTCCGTTCGTGGTCAGAGTCGCTACGCCATTGGCAAGACTCGCCGAACCGAGAAACGACGTACCGTTGAAGAAGTCCACGCGCCCGGTGGGCGATGCTCCCGATGCTGCAGGAACGACGGTGGCCGTGAACGTCACGGACGCGCCAGCGGCGGCCTGCTGGGCCGAGGCGCCCAGCGCCACGGAGGCAGGGGCGGAAATGATCCGCAGATCCTGCGCTGCGGAGGTCACCCCGGCGTTGCGCGCGTCGCCCGTGTACTGCACGGTGATGGCATTCGAGCCGATGTCCAGCGTTGCAATCGCCAGCGATGCCAGCCCTTGCGAAAGCATGGCCGTGCCGATAGCGGTGCCGTTCGCGTAGAAAGTCACGCTCCCCGTGGGCGGGACCGCGGTATCGCTGCCGGACAGCGTGGCCGTCAGTACCACGCCAGCGCCGCGCACGGCCTGGGTGGAAGAAACGGAAAGCACCATGCGCGCAGCGGCTGGTGCCACCGCGATGCGCGCGGGCTCTCCGCTGGCGGTTGCAGGATTGCCGGCATCTCCTGCGTACAGCGCCTGGACGCTGAGATCGCCTGCTTCGGAGGGGGTGAATGACAGCACCGCCTGGCCGTCGACGAGGGCCGCCGAGCCCAGTACCCGGCCTCCGCTCACGAAGGTGACGGTCCCCGTGGGATGGTTTCCGGTGACGGTGGCCGTGACATTCACGGCGTTGCCCTTGGCGATCGCGGTGCTGGAGACGGCCAGCACCAGCCCGGTGGATCTGGCGACAGGCGTAGCGATGCTGGGTCCATTGGCTACCGAGACCACGGTCGCGATCGCGGACGTGCTTGCCGCATCGGCGGCATCGCCGCTGTAGACCGCACGGTAGCCATGGCTTCCCGCGGTGACGCCCGTCGCGTTGAAACTGGCCTGGCCATTGACGAGCGCAGCACTGCCCAGGCGGGTGTCTCCGTCGTAGAAGGTGACCGTGCCGCCGAGCGCGGTGGCGGGGTCGGCCACCGCCGCGACGCGTACCGTCAACGCCAGCGCTGCGCCCGCGGCGATCTGGACGTGCGAGGTCGCCAGCACGGTGGTCGTGGAGGCTGCGGGCAAAACGGTTTGTGCGAAGGTCGCTGACCGGCTGCCGGCAATAGCGTCGTCGCCGAGGTACACGGCCGTGAGCGAGTGCAGGCCGACTGTCAGGGAGGAGGTGCTGAAAATGGCCAGGCCCTGCGCATCCAGTGCTGCCGTCGCAAGCAGCTCGGTGCCGCGATAGAACGCGATCGAGCCCGTCGGCTGCGTCTGGCTGCCAGGCACGCTCACGCGGGCCCGCAGGGTGAGTGCCATGTTCACGGTCGACGGAGCGGACCCGCTCTCGAGCACGATTTCGCTGGCCAGGCCGGCACGCAGGGTCACCGCCGAAGACGTAGCGGCGCTGGCGTTGGCTGCATCGCCCGAGTACACGGCGGAAATAGCGTGGCTTCCTGGCGTCTGCACATTCCAAACCACCGTGGCGGTGGGGACTCCAGCGACGTTCTGCAGGACACCACTGCCGATCACGGCCGACCCGTCGAAGAAGGTCACCGTGCCGCCAGGCGCACCGCCGGAAACGGTGGCCCGGAGCACCTGCGAGCGCCCCAGGGCGACGGTTCCGGGCAGAGGATCCAGGCCTACAGCGGCGGCTTGCAGCACCGTGGCGGCAACTGCCGTCGAGGTGGCGGCGGCGTGGGTGGCATCACCTTCGTACCGTGCATTGATCGCATGGGTCCCGACGGCGAGTGTGTTCAATGCCAACCGGGCGACCCCGTCAACGATCTGGGCCGATCCGAGGGCAGTGCTACCGCTGTAGAACGTGACCATACCTACCGGCTGGCTCCCTGCAACCGAGGCTTCCAGGGTGAGCATGGCCCCGGCGGCCACCGCCGCAGCGGATGCACGGACGGCAATACCGGTGGCGGCTTTCTGGCCGTTGGCCACGCTCGCAAGCCCTGCTGGCCCCACGGTGAGCGCGCTGCCATCGCCCAATAACTGCGTATCGATGGGCGTCGCCAGCCGGGTCACCGCCACCACCCGCGACGCCGCGTCGTATTCCGTCTGCGTCACCGCTCCGGCCGAGTCCACCTGCCATGCCAGCCGCTGCGCGCTGTCGTACAGCTGCCAGCTCTTGCGGTCGTCCGCTGCCGCCAACGCGTGGATGGCCTCGAGCGTGGGCGCTGTGTTCAGGTCCGAAGCCAGCGTGCGCGCATACGCGATCGTCTGGGCCAACTGGCCGTTGCCGTTGTAGCGGTATTCCGTTGCCGCACCCGTTCCGTCCACGTCGGCCACTTTGCGGCCTGCATCGTCGTACAACAGCCACTGGCGCACGCCGGTAGGATCCTGCGTCATCAGCAGCCGACCGGCCGCGTCGTAGGCGTAGCGCGTGATGCCCAGCGTCGTGCCTGCGCTGCCCTGCAGCACGCTCGTGAGCCGGCCCGCGGCGTCATAGTTCGAGACGGTGCTCAGACCGTTGACCAGCGTCACCGTGGTGGAGGCCGCGCCGTATTCTGTGACGGTGGTGTTGGCGGTGGTGCCGTCGGAGGAGGGTGCCGATGCCACGATCACCCGGCCCAGACCGTCGTAGACATACTGCGTGATGCTGTCCGTGCGCGGCTGCACGGTCTTGAGCAACTCGCCTGCCTGGCTGTAGACGTATTGCGTCACTGCCGGGTCGCTGCCCTCGCCCGCCGCATCCAGTGTGCCGTAGGCGGTGCTGTACGCCACCTGCCCGCGGAAGTCGTAGCGGGTATCGGTCCTCTGGCCGCCGCGCAGGTCCTGCCCTGCCGCCCAGTTGGCCATCTGTGCTTCCGTGGGCACGTCGCTCGAACCGAGCCCGGAGATGCCATACGCCGCTGCCGCATAGGCGAGCGCGGTTACGCGCTGGCCGAGCGCGTCGTAGCGGTATTCCGTCACCCTCCCTTCGGCGCTGAGCACGAAGCGCAGTTGGCCGCGCTCCTGTGCACTGTAGACATAGCGCGTCGTGCTGTCGGTTGAGTTGCTGCCTCCGAAGGTCGGTGCAGATGCGGCGCTGCCGTTGCCGTCGCCCGCGCGCAGGGTCTCGGTGAGCAGCTGGTTGCGCTCGTCGTAGGTGCGCACCAGCGTGTTGCCGAGCGGGTCCACCTTGACCGTCTGGTTACCGTGGGCGTCGTACTGCAGGGCGATGCTGCGGCCGAGCGCATCGGTCATGGCGGTGACGTTGCCCTGGCTGTCGTAGCGGTAATAGAGCTGCGAAAGCCCGGCCGGCCGCGCCTCGGTGATTCCGGTTTGCACCCGCAGCAACTGGCCTCTGTCGTCGTAGGCATAGCGGCTTGCGACGTTCAGCGGGTCTGTCACCGTGGTGGTGCGGGCGGTGGTGTCGTACGCGTAGCGCGTGGTCAGGCCCAGCGCATCCTTCACGCTTGCGACGCGGTAGTCGCCATCGATCAGTGCGTAGCCGATTTCCAGGCGCGTGCCGTCCGTTTGCGAAACGCTCGCCACACGGCGGCTGTCGCCGTCGTAGGTGTAGGTGGTCTGGTAGACCTTTCCGTCAGCGGTGCTGTTGTCGCCCGGGCTCAGGTCCACGGTGACCGTGGCAAGGCGGTTGCTCGCGTCGTATGCATAGCGCAGACGCGTACTGGTGCTGCCGTCCTGTGCCACGACGCGGATCTGCGCCAGATTGCGCCCGGTGTAGTCGTAGTGCGTGGTTTCGCCAGAGGCATCGGTGACGCTGGCCAGCAGACCGTCGGCACCGTACTGGTACCGCGTGATGCTTCCGTGAGCGTCCGAACGCGAGACGAGTCGGTGGTCACCGCTACCCTCGTAGCGCTCCTGCTCGCCGCTGTCACCGTCGGTCCACACGTACTGTCCGCCCGCTTCGTCCCAGCGCAGCGTGTCGTAGGCCCCCACCCCGTCCGTGCCGACATAGAGGCCCTGGGTGGTATCGAAGCGGTAGTCCGAACGGGCGCCGTCACGGGCCGTGCGGCTGAGCACGCTGCCGGCGGTATTGCGCGTACCCGTCAGGCGCAGCGGCTGGTTGTAGATACCGATCGACCAATTGTCGGCATTGTCGTCGTCCAGCAAGCCGCGGCTGTTGTAGGTCCGCAGAACGTCCATTCCCTGACCCTGGCTGGCCACGAAATCGTCCCGGCGCTGCAGCACCAGATTGCCCGTGGCGAGGTTCACGTAGGCTTGTTCCCCGCCCCGGCCCTGTGTGGCACTACCGAATACTCCACCCTGCCCCAGCGTGGCGAATGAGCTAGTGCTGAGACCGAGATTGTTTCCGCTGACGATGGCAACCATTTTTTTGCTGTACCTGTATGGATGGGGCTCCGCCCGACGGCGACGCTGCAGCCCTTCGGGGCAGCGGACCATCGGCGGCTTTTTCAATACATCCAGCGTTTTTGGTTTTTGTTGAGCGCAGATCCCCAAGAGCTCCTCAAAAAATCAGAAGTCTTTTGAAATCAACGGGTTGCAGGCGACTGCATCGCCGTGAATGAAGGAAGATTTCCGACCAAATCACACGGGAAATGCGATACAGACTCAACACTTCCGGTTGGAGGTGGATATATCCATGGCATGGGTATGCTGTTCATGCGCCTATTCCCCCGATCCCCGCCCGATTTCTTGTTTACGACAAGGTGCCCTTCATGCCTTCATCTTCCGAACCGCATTCCCCGACGCTGGAGCGTGCCCTGGCGGCCAGTGCCGCCGGTGCCGCCCAGGAGGCCATCGCGCTGTTCCAGCAAGCTGCGCAGGAGCAACCCGGCTCTGCCGCGCCCCACTTCCTGTTGGGGGCCGAATTCGCGTCGCTCGGGCAGATGGACAAGGCGGAGCAGAGTTTCTGCGATGCAGTCATCCTCGCCCCGGAATGGCCCATTCCCCGGTACCAGCTGGGCCTCTTGCAATTCAGCGCGGGAAGAGTCTCTGCGGCCTTGCTCACGTGGCAACCGCTGCTGGGTCTCGATGAAGGCAACCCTCTGCCGCATTGGGTCCGCGGCTTTTCCTTCCTGGCTGTGGACGATTTTTCCCAAGCGCGCGCCTTCTTTTCCGCAGGATTGGAGCGCAACACCGAACACCCACCGATGTCTGCCGATATCCGCTTGGTATTGGCCCGGATGGACGCTTTGGGGCAAAGCATCGCAACGCCGCCGGCCCATGAGCGGGTTGGTGCGGAAGATGACGCGGATGCCACGCATGTGTTGCTGTCCAACTACCAGCAGCAAGGTCCGGCACACTGAATGGCGAACTGTCCCCTTCCAGCGGCGCAACGGGACATAGTTCCATGACGCGCATTGATCCATTGACGCCATGGGGTGCTCTGCTGCGTGGCCAATTGGAGAATCTGGCCCAGGCGCCCGTCCGTTCCAGACCATCTTCCGGCCAGTCGGCCACGGGCCCGGAATCAAACCCTCAGCGGCAAGTCGGGCAGGACCCGATGGCACTCCGCCTCAGTGCGATCGGCGACGGCGATCCTGATCGCCGCCGAAAGGCCTTCAAGATATTCTTGGAAACCACGTTGGTGAACGAATTCGGGCATGTTCTCCGTGGCTCGACCGATTTCGATTCCCTGGTGGACCAAGTGGCCTCGCAGATGTTTGAAGATCCAACGCTCCGAGCCGCCTGCGAGGTGGCTGCCGATTCACTGCTGTCGGCAGCCCGTACCCCCTAGGAGCGCCGAGCGCTGTCAGCGGCTGGATCGCAGAGCGTTCATGACCACCGTCAGCAGGCTTGATCCATCCGGGGCCGTCTTTCCGGCAAGAAGGCGTTCTGCAAGCCGGGAAAACTGGGCTGGTGCCGTTTCGCCCTGAAGCAGCGACTGGGCAAACCTTCCAGACAGGTTGGCCCCGTCGAGCCGCATGGCTCTGTCGATATGGAGTTGCGCTGCGGGCGCATTCCGTTCCATCGCAAACACGACCGCCAGCCCCCCGTGGCTTTCGGCAAAGTTCCGGTCGAGTTCCAAGGCTTTCCCGAAACTGGCTTGGGCACCTTCCAAGTCGTTCATCATCAACTGTGCCCATCCAAGACCATGCCAGGTCCCGATGTGGCCTGGCATGGCGTGCAGCGCTCTGTCGAACTGTGCTGCCGACTCCTCGAGATTGCCGTCCAGCAGCTCCGCAAAGGCCAAGGCCGACCTTGCGCGCCCATCTGAAGGCTGGCGATCCAGCGCTACCAGGGCGAAATTCCTTGCCTTTGCGGCATCGGCCTTGGCCAGTGCCAGCGACGATTGGGTAACCAGCGCTTCCGTAGTCGGCATGGACGGGTCCCCCGCCAGGTTTTGCAGGGACCAACGGACCGCCTCGGCGCTCTGCCCTGCATCCAGTGCTGCCAGGCTGGCAACACCTGCAGCCCTGCCGTTCAATGCACTCCTTTGCTCGCGTTGAGCGGCCCACCGCGTCGCGCGCTCCGGCTCCCCTGCATGGTGAAGGGCGCGGAGCCACAGCACGTCCATGGCGTCCAAGGTATCGGAAGCGTGGGATGCGTCCATGCGCCGTGCCAGCCGGGCGACACAGGCCGCATGCCGCCCTTCCTGGAAATCGATGAATGCGAGGTTGTGCAGGACCGCATCGGTGAATGCCGGCGGCTGGTTCGGCAGTGTCTGCAAACCTGCAAGCGATTCACTCGCACGTTGCATTTCTCCACGTGCGAGCAAGTACTCGGCGCCGCGCAAGGCCCATGCAAGGGACTCTGGCCAAAGCACCTGGGCATGGCGCAAGTGGGATTCCGCACGTGTCCACGCCGCACACCGGAGCGCCGATGAAAAGGCTTCGGCAAGCAGCGTCTCATTGTCGGGATCGTCGAGCAGATAAGCCTCCAGGCGATCGAGCCGGGCAACGGGATCGGCGGCAGCCTGGGTGGACGGGGAAGAAGTCATGGATTTGAATGGAAGAAATGCAGGAATGTGTGTGCGTGTTCTGTCAGCAGGTGTGCTCACCAAGCGACATCGCAGGCGGGAGCCTGTGCCATGCCCTCGCGCAGACGCGTCAAACCTTGCCGATGCAGTTGGGAGACCCGGCTGCGTGACACGCCCAGCATGCGTCCGATTTCATCGAAGGCGATGCCCTGCAGGTAATGGCAACGAATCACCAGGCGCTCCTGCTCTGCGAGGCGAAGCACCAGATCGCGTAGCAGGCTTTGCCAATGCTGGCCCTCGCGCTTGCGAAAGTAGATCACTTCCGGAGACAGTGCGGAGGGAAGCTCATCCGGCTCTTCGGAACCGATCATGCCGGTGCCTTCCAGCATGACGCCGAGTGCCAACCCGATGCCCACCTCAGCAAGATAAGCCAGGAGTTCACTCGCCGGCCGTGGGGATGCCGGTATATCGCGTTGCACGTCGGCTGCACCAGTCATCAGCGCCGCCGCCTCGGCAGCAGCCTCCAGCCGCTCCTTGCGCAAACGCTTCTGCAGGGCAATTTGCTGGTTCTTCTCCGTGAGCTTCTCGAGTCCGTTCAAAACCGTGCCCCGGATTCTGTGGGCTGCATAAGTCTTGAAATGGGCGCCTTGCCCTGGCTGGTATCGATCGACGGCTTCCACCAAGCCCATGCAGGCCATTTGAAAGTAGTCGGAAAACTCCACCTCGTCGTGGAAGCGACCCTTGAAAAGAACGGCGGCCAGCATGCGCGCGTATGGCAGGTATTGCTCGATCAGCATTGCCCGGGCGTCCGGATCCTCTTGCTCCACCCACCGCATCCACAGTGCATCCTCATCGTCCAAGGATGCTGGTGCTGTGGAGATGGCCAGGGATTCGGCCGCTTGAAGCATACCGATGCCGTTCAGTGAAAGCTGCCAACCAGCGCTTTGAGCAGCAAGCCCCAGCCATCGATGAGGATGAACATGAGGATCTTGACCGGCAGTGCGATCGTGGTGGGAGGCATCATCATCATGCCCAGCGTCATGAGCACGCTGGAGACGATCAGGTCGATCAGCAGAAACGGCAGGAACACCACGAAGCCGATCTGGAACGCCGCGCGCAATTCCGACAGCATGAAGGCGGGAATCAGCTGCACGTTGCTGATGTCGTCCATCGTGCGCGGAGGTTCCGCCTTGGACAGCTCCACCATCAGTGCAAGATCCTGTTCGCGGGTTTGGCGCACCATGAAATCACGCAGCGGTGCGATGCCCTTGGCAAAGCCCTGCTCCATACCCACCTTGCCCGACATGAAAGGCTGCAAGGCTTCGCGGTTCACTTTCTCGAGAACCGGTGACATGGTGAACAGCGTGAGAAACAGTGCCAAACCGATCAGCACGGTATTGGGTGGAGTTTCGTTCATGCCGATGGCGTGGCGCAGCATCGACAGCACCACGATGATGCGCAGGAAGCTGGTGATGCAAACAAGCAGCGCCGGCAGCACGGCAAGTACCGTGAGGCCGATCACGATGCGCAGCGCCTGTGAGGTTTCGGCGCCGTTCACCCAGGCAGTGGTGCCGTTACTTTGCGCCCAGGCCGTGCCTGCAGCACCCAGCAGACACGAAGCAGCGCCGACCAGCAGCAACGCCCTCCGATGGCGCAAAGGCGCTTTCGCCCGGAGATATGCCGGTGCTTGCTTCATGGGAGTTTCTCTCCGAGACCGTGGCCGGGCATTTCTGTTTCCGGGACCGCGCCGTCGGCAAGCACATTGATCGTGTGGGGAGCGCACCCGATCAGGATGCGGCGTCCGTGCCACTGCACTTCATGCACGCTGTGCTGCGGAGTCAACCGGACGCTGGAAACCACCTCTACCGTTCGACCGGTCCGCTGTTGTACCTTTGCAAGCCACTGGCCCAGCGGCCCTGCCCGGACCGCCTGTTTGTCAGGCTGCCGCGTTGCCCGATGTTTGCGCCATACGCCGGCAAACAGCGCAATCAACAGAACGAATACGCCGAGCCAGGCCAGCTCCGTTGCAGGAACGGTGCTTGCCCCGTCGGGCTCCCTGCGCAATGGAATGGATTCCGGAAATGCCATGGCATCACGCTGAGGCGTTGGGCGTCAGGCTGAGCGGCACCGGCAACTCCGTGAGTTTCACGGCGAAACGATCGCCCACGGCCACCAATTGACCCCGCGCCACCACCTGCCCTTCCAGAACGAGATCGACGGCCTGCTCCAGGCTCCGGTCGAGCACGAGGACTTGGTGCGCCTGTGCATTCAGCAACTCGCCCACGGTCAGCGTGGCGGACCCAACGCAGACCTGCAGCGTGGTCCGCAGCTGGTGGAGGGGTTGGAAACTGGGAAGCAGCTTGGCCTCCGGCGGGGCGTCTGCTGCGTGCGCAGGCTCCAAGCCGGGGAGTGCCACTGGGTGGACGGCGGTAGGGGTGTCTGAGGCAGAGGATGGCTGCGGCATGGGAGGAGTCGAGAGAGGATTCATAAAGAGCCGGTTTGGAGTTCAACCGCCATGTGCCCATCGACCTGGCCGAGCCAGGCCGTGCATAGCGGCTGATTTGCCGCCACGGTGCTGTGGGAGGCGCGGGCCCCAAGGACCAGATGCAAAGATGCCGGGTCGCTCAGGCAATGGTCCAGGGTGACCACATCGCCCACGGATAGCGACTGCAATTGGGCCAAGGTGAGGGAAACGGGCTGCAGGTGTACGTGCACAGTCAGTCGCTGGCTGGCGATGGCGTGGTTCAGAGGAACCATGTGCGAGGTCTCACCGGGTTCCACCGCCTCGGCTCCAGCGCGAGGCGCAGATTGGAGGCTCAGGATTCGCTCGACAGCGGCTCCATCCAGGGGGCGGCACCATGTCCCGCCAGCCCAGGGAAACATCGCGTTCAACGATCCGGACCAAGCAAACGAGGGTTGCAACGGCTGAACTCGAGGGGCCACCGCACCGAGCGAGTTCTGCCATGCACGCCAGGCACGGGCCGTGAGGTCGGAGGCCATGTCCGGGCTACCCACCGCAGACCCCGAAGGCGATTCCCCAAACAACCATGACTGCAATTCACGTTCGGCCGCGGCATCGTCCAGCGCAAAAGGCATGGCGGTGTTCGCATCCACGACGACTACCTCTCCGATGGGCAGCCCCCAATCGCGGCACCATGCTTCGTGGACCGCTTGGCATGCATTCCGTACGATGGCCACGCTGGCATGGTTCCAGGAACGCAGCGGCCGCGCCAAGCAGCGCGAATCTTCTTGAGAGAGCAACGCTCGCCCTGGTTCTTCCACCGAGGTTGCCATGGTCAGCGGCTTTTCATCGAAAAGAGTTCTTGCAGCATTTCGTTGGCTGTCGAGATCACCTGCGAACTCGCCTGGTAACCGCGCTGCATGATGACCAGATCGCTGAACTCCTGTGACAGGTCTACGTTCGAGATTTCGATGTAGCCCGAGCGGACGGACCCGAAGGCCCCTCCGGCCACGCCGCTGTGCCATGCACGGCCATCCAGCGCCTCGAACTCGTTGTCACCGGCAGAGCCGACGGCCTCGGTCGTATCGAAACGTCCCAGGGACAGTCGCGCGCCTTTCGCGGTCTGGCCGTTCGCATAGGTGAGTACCAGCGTTCCCGTGGCGTCGAAGGAGGCAGAACTCAGTTCAGCCGGTGCAAATCCGTCTTGCGAGGCGAAGGCGAGCGTGGAAAGGGTCCCGGAAGCAAAGGATGTGACATCCGTGCCGAAGTCCAGGGTCAGTGGCAGGGCAGCTTGCCCGGCTGGCGTATAGCTGAACTCCAGCTTGCTGGTGGCTGCAGTGGGTTTGCCATCCTGGAAAATCATCTCCCGGGTCCCCACGACGGTGGTTCCGTCCATGAGCTCCACCTTCCAACTGCCGGGGGTGGTGCTGTTCGTGTTGGTGAGCTTTGCGGTGAGCAGGTGCTCTCCGCCCGCGGCATCGAAGACCCGGACCCCGTTGATGGTCTGATCGGTGCCCGTGCTCGAAAGGTTCCCTGCGAACTTCACGACTGCAGTCGCTTTGCCAGCACTGGTCTTGAGGTTGGCAATGCTGATTTCCGACGGCGATCCGTCTGCCCCGACCCCCATCACTTTCGCCCCTTTGCCCTGGCTGACGAGCACACCGTCGCTGTTGAACTGGAACTGTCCGGCGCGGGTGTAGCGGATGCTGCCATCGCTGCTCTTCAAGGTGAAAAGGCCTTGTCCGTCGATCGCGAGGTCCAGTCCATTGCCCGTCTGGCGAAGTTCGCCAGATTTGAACGACATGGAGGTGCCCATGGTGCTCACGCCATAACCCATTTGTCCGAACTGCCGGCCGGTGTAACCGCCATCGGAATAGAAGGCATCCGAAAAGCGCAGCGACGCGCTTTTGAAACCGGGGGTGTTGAGGTTGGTGGTGTTGTTGGCGATGACCCGCAGACCACGCGAAAAGCTGGAAAGTCCCGTCATGCCGACGTAGATGGATTCAATCATGAGAACTCCTGGATACGCCCGTTCAACGCACGGCCAGGATCTGGCTCAGGCTGATGTCTTGACGCACGGCCAGGATCTGGCTCAGGCTGATGTCTTGCAGGGTGGCGCCTGCGCTGGTGCGCAGGGTGATGAGAGGCGATTCGCCGGACAGCGACAGCGCGATCACCGTGCCGGTAAGCGTGCCGCCGGTGGCATTGACGTCCACGGTACGGCCGATCAGACCGACCGATTGCAACGCCGCCTGGTTTCCGATCAGCGTAGTGATCTTGTTGTTGAGCTGCTGGGTCTGCTCCAGGCTGGTGAACTGGGCCATCTGCGCCATGAACTGCTGGTTGTCCATCGGCTTCATCGGGTCCTGGTAGGTCAACTGGGTCAGCAGGATCTTCATGAAGTCCTCCTGGCCCAGTCCGTTTGCGCGAAGACCCGTGGTCGCATTGCTGATGCCACTGATACTCATGAATTGCCCTTCTGGAAAATAGAAGAAAAGAGGTTTGTGCGCGATGGCCCGGCAAAAGGTGGGGCCGCGACGATGTCGGCAAAGCGCGGTGTCGCAGGAAGCAGGTGAGAGATAGGACTGTCGCCATCGAACACCACCTGGCCGTTGCAGACCACGCGCACCAGTCGTTGCCCCTGCTCGCGCAGGGATCTCTGCAGCGATGGCACGAGGGCCGCGGCCTGAAACCCCACTTGCGAAGCCGCTCCATCCATGCCCAGCCAGAGTTCGACCCCCGCTGCCGACCATTGGGCGTGCACGCGGGTCCCCGGAGCTTGCTGCGTTTCGGGAGCCGCAAGGCGAGCGGTTCCTCGGCTTGCCGGAGCAGCAGACCCGGCACCCTGCTGGCGGGGTATTCCGCCATCAGGTCGAAGGGGCGCCGCGACAACCGTCTCTGCCTCGAACGGTGCTGCGAACGCAGCCGTGGGATGGTCCGCCATGGGCGGAGG
This sequence comes from Paracidovorax konjaci, assembly GCF_900112675.1. GTDB lineage: Bacteria > Pseudomonadota > Gammaproteobacteria > Burkholderiales > Burkholderiaceae_C > Paracidovorax > Paracidovorax konjaci. The sequence goes on from NZ_FOMQ01000009.1 coordinate 104,840, forward strand.
CGTGATTTCTGGTGGTGCCGACGGCGCCACACCTGCAGGAACCGGGCGGCTTTCCGATCCAGCCGAATGCGCCAGGGGATCTACCTTGCTGGCCGCGGAATGGAGGGCCTTGCCCCCTTTGGCCCATCCGTCTTGCGGCTCCAGGGCTGCGCCCGCTGGGTGGATGTGCGGAGCCTCTGTCCGATGGTCCTGGCCTGGATGGGCCTCGGTTTCTTCGTGCGGCGCGTTTGTGCGCGAATAGGCTGATTCCGGTGCCTTGGTGCGCACGGTTTCGCCGCTGCCCAGTTCTTGCTGGGTAGCCTTCGCCGCGGCGTTCGGAAATCCCTCGGTGGCATGCCGCTCATACGGGCCGGCCTGTGGTTGCAGAAGCTGACGATAAGCAACCGGGAATGCGGACGCCGCTCGTGGTGCTGCCGCCGACAGACGGGATGCCTCAGGGCGTGGCCCAGCATGGGTATTCAGCGCTGGAACAGCCTCGGCCTGCGCGAACGGTTGGAACCAACCGGCCAATTGGGTTCGCTCCATCTCCCGCAGCCAAGCCTGCCGGACCGATGCGGATTGCCGCGGTGGTTCGCCTTCGTTGCCAAGCAGAGAAGAACGGGTGCCCTGCGCCGTCAGCATGCGGCCGACAGTCTCTCCTGGAAAGCGAGCCAGTGCCGTTTCAAGATTTGTCATGGTGCCACCTCACCGGGTGTCGGTTGCTGCCTGGCCCGCAGGGGAAGCCGGCCTATCCAGTCGCGATCGGCCTCAGCGGCCTGCACCCGCATCACCTCCTGCGCATACTCTCTCAACGCGCCCGACCGGTGGTCCTGAAGCCCGTCGATCGTGCGCTGTTGCGCAACGAACTCCTCGTGGAGCGAGGCTTTCCGCGCGTCGAGGGACTGGATTTCCTGGTCCTGCGTTTCGATCCGCTGCCTGACGCCTGCGAGGTAGGCGAGCCCGCGTTGGTGCATATGCGGGTCGATCCGGGCTTGGGTCCACTGCAGCATCTGGCGGGCCTGTCCCTCGAACTGCAGATAAAGGCTTCGCCGGGACTCCTGAGCGGACAGCAGTTGCTTCTGAACCTGTGCAAGCCTCCCCTCCAGCCGTTCCAGCTGCCATTCCTGTTTGCGAAGGTAGGGCTCCAATGGATAGGAGAAGCCCCGCAAGTCCACTTGCGAGAACACCGTATCGTTCGTTCGCTTCATCAACGCGCCCCTTTCGGAACTCCAGCGGCCTTTTGAGACCCGAGCGAATAGCTGAAGTTGTGGATCGCAGCCGCGGGTGGCCTGGGCGCGGCCACTGCGAGGCGATCGGGCCACAGCAGCGTCCGCAAGGCCCGCATGGCTTCAGCCCGCGAGACGCCCCCTTCTTTTTGGGACAGCCATTCCTGCAATGCAGGTGCCAGCGACAGCGCGTGGTCGAGTTCGGGATTGGCGCCCTGCTCGTACGCTCCAATATCGACCAGCTGGCGGTTGCGGTGCAACAGCGCCAGATACCTGACGGCATCGGATATCAACTCCTGCTCCTCCGAGCTGGTGAGGTCGGGCAGAAGCCGGCTGGCGCTGCGCAGCACGTCGACAGCCGGGTACCGCCCTTCATGCGCGATGTCCCGCGACAGCACGACGTGTCCGTCAAGAATGGAACGCAGGCTGTCAGCAATGGGTTCGTTCATGTCATCGCCTTCGACCAGCACGGTAAACAGCGCAGTGATGGACCCTCCGGAGGGCGCCGTGCCACAACGCTCGCAGAGTTGCGGAAGCTCCGCAAACACCGACGGTGTGTATCCGCGGGCGGTCGGAGGCTCTCCCGCCGCCAGGCCTACCTCACGCCGTGCCATGGCCAGCCGGGTCACCGAGTCCATGGTGAGCAGCACCTGCTGGCCCGCGTCCCTGAAGTACTCTGCGATGGTCACCGCGGCATGGGCCGCCCGGATGCGGGCCAAGGCGGGCTGGTCGGAAGTCGCCACCACGACAACCGACCGCTTCAGCCCTTCGGGCCCCAATTGCTTGTCGATGAATTCGCGCACTTCCCGCCCGCGCTCGCCGATGAGCGCGATCACGTTGACGTCGGCGACGACATGGCGCGCGATCATTCCGAGCAACGTGCTTTTCCCGACTCCGCTGCCCGCGAAGATGCCGACACGCTGGCCCTGTCCCAGCGTCAAAAGACCGTCAAGGCAGCGTACGCCGGTCTGCAGCACCCGATGGATACGAGGACGCTGCATGGGATTGATGGGATGCGCGTGCAATGGGCGCTCGTCCGGGGCGACCGGGTCCGGGAGCGAATCCAGTGAACGCCCGAAGCCGTCGATCACGCGGCCCAGCAGTGCCGGGCCGACACCGAACGTGGCTTGCCGCCCGACGGCGATCACCTCGGCGCCGGCAGAGACGCCTTGCAGACTTCCATAGGGCATGAGGGTGAGCAGGTCGCCACGCAGCCCGACCACTTCTGCAAGGACGTCGGGATGTACCTGGCCCGCCTGTTGTCGAGGCCGGATACGGCAAAGTTCGCCCACGGTCGCGTCGGGCCCCTGCGATTCGATGGACAACCCTTGCATTTGCCGTACCCAACCAAGACGGCGCATGAGTTCCACACCCCGCAGCGCTGCACGGTAGGACGCCAGGGGCGACGTTCCGGTCATGCCACACGCTCCTGCGCCGACGCCTGCAACGCTGCATGCTTGCGCGATGCACGTGTCTCCACCAGGCAAGCTGTAACGGTTTCCAACTGGCGCTCCAGGCGGGCATCCAGCGCGCCCTCAACTGCTCGTATCAGGCACCCTCCCAGGCGCACCTCGGAGTCGGCAACCCAGCGCAGGGTCTGGCGCTGAGCATCGAAACCGCGCGACGATAGATGCTCCAGCGTGACCACATCACCCTGCAGCAACGCCAGGTCATCAGGATGCACATGCACGCTCAGCGGATGGCGCCCGTGCCAGGCCTGCAGCGTCTTGTGGAGCACTGCGCGAACGCCCTCCCTGCTGGCGAGCTGGTCTCCCACGACCCTGCACAAGGCTTCGAAGGCGAGTTCGAGCATGTCGTCCTCCGCCGCTTCCAGGCAGCGTTTCCGCTCGGCAGCCATTTGCTCCGCCAGCCGATCGACCGCTTCAAGGCGCCGCGCCAATTCCTGCGTCTGGGCCTGAAGGTCCATCTGCTGCTTCCGGGTGGCTTGCTGCGCTTCGTCCAGGGCCTGGCGCACCAACCCTTGTGCGAGCGACTGGGCCCTGTGCTCGATGTCGTCGCGGGCCGTGCGGCGCCCTTCCTGCAGACCTTGCTCATAGCCTTGGTCATGCCCACGCGCCTTCCAGAGTGCCTCGCTCTCCGATGCGCCCGCCAAGCCAGGCGCCGTGGCCGGAGACAGGCTTTCGGAAGTCGCCTCCGCTCCGGTCGCTGGCGTGCCGTGTGTGGGCTGATGGATCTGGATCTGCATAGCAGCAGATGGTGGCGGGGCGATGCCCTGCGCATCAGCCCTTCCGCGAGCAGCCCGGCCGACCGGCACAGCCTCTCCGGAAGCCGGGGCCGAACGCAGAATCCTGAGATGCTGGTTCATGCGCGCTGGCCCCTCGTGCGCCGCGGCCACCAGCCCGGCCAGTTCCGCGCGACGGCCGATGTGCCGGTCTTCGTATGCTCCTGTGCTGCCGATCCTTCGGCGGCTCGGCAATGCTCCCGCATGCATTCCAGCATGGCGGTTGCCATGGCATCGCCCGCCCTTGGGCAGCCGCCCGGCGCTCCCAACCGGTCCATGACGCGCTGGCGTTGCAGCGCAGGCAATCGCTCGAGCAAGGCCGCGCGCCACGGCCACGGACGCAGGCAGAGCGCCTGCGCCACGAGCAGTGCGGGTTGTGCACGCCAAGCCAGCGCCAATGAAGCGACACCTGCGGTGTCCAAAGCCATCAAGTCAGTTTGCTCCGCAGACTCTTCCCTGGGAGCCTCCGCCTGCGGCTGGCCAGGCGAGTGCTGCCGATCGGACGCAGGCGGCAGCTTCTCCAGACTGGCCTTGTCGGGTGGAATGCCGAGCGCTTTGAGTTCCGAAAGCAATGCCTGCAGCGCCTGCCGCTGCACCTCTGGCATCTGTTGCAGGATCCAGCGCCGGTCTTCTGCCGACAGGGCATGCAACAGCAATGCCGCGCGCCGTGGCTCGGCGGAAGACAAGGTGCCGGTCCCCGCCAATTCGGAGAAGTTCATGCGCGAGGCCCTCCGGAGGCATCACCCGCATGCATCCACGCCTGCACCTTGCGCAGCGCTGCTTCACGCTCGGCGTCGCTCAGTCGCTGCTCTGCCCCGCTGCGGGCAGGCGATCGGCGGCGCAACACCGCATAACCGAGCCCGGCTGCCAGCAGCATCGCCAGAACGGCCAGCAACCGCAGGTCCAGCCAGGGCGCGGCTGCACCGGTGCCCTGGGGGCGCTGCGCTGCGGCAACCGTGGCTGTCGCGACCTCTCGGTCCTGCGGCGCAGGCAGTCCACCCTCCGCGCCACGCGCCGATGCGGCAGGCAGCAGGCCCTGCAGGGACTGCACCACCACCTGATCGCCGCGGTCCGCATTGGCTCCGACCGCCGCGGCCAGCAGCCTGCGCAATTTTTCTTCCTGGGCTGTGTCCAGCGGCTGCCGTACCACTGCCACCAACTGGATTCGGCGAACCGCTCCGGCCTGGCTCACCACTTGCTCCACGCGGCGGCCCACCTGGTAGTCCACCTCCCGCTGTGTGCTCGCTCCACCACCGCCGGAACGTGCTGCGTCCAAAGGAGCCTGGCCCCCTTCCCGCACCGACTCTCGCTCTTTCACGATGACCCCACGGCTGTCCGCCGTGCGCGACGGGGCAGGGATCACGTCTTCCGTGGTGATCCGCACTTGGTCCATGTTCAAGGTGACGTCCACGCTGGCCATGGCTTGGCCGGGTCCGAAGGCGCGGTCCAGCACCGCGGTGGCTTTGCGGGCCAGCTGGGATTCGGTTTCCTTCTTCAGTTCCAACCGGCCAGACCCGGAGCCCGTGCCCGCCGCCGCGTCCCCGGCATCTTCGGCCGGGCGGCTGAGCGCCACGCCCTGCCGGTCCACCACGGTGACATCCGTCGCGGTCATTCCCGGGGTGGCGGCGGCGACCAGTCTCTGGATCCCGCTCACCTGTTCCGGACGCAGCGATTGCCCTTCTCTCAGCGTGATCGTGATGGCGGCCTTGGGCCTCGCTTGGGCCTGTTTGAACAGCCCCTGTTCGGGCATGGCAAGGTGCACGCGTACATCCCGTATTTCGGAGAGCGACAGGATCGTGCGCGTGAGTTCACCCTGCAAGGCGCGCTGGTAGTTGATCTTCTGGGCGAACTCGGTCATCCCGAAATCCGTGTTGTTGAACAGCTCGAACCCCACCGCACCATGCAGCGGCATGTCCTGCCCCATGAGCTTGATCCGCGTAGCGTGCACCTGCGACTTGTCCACCAGGATCGCACCCTGTGCTTCGTCGAACCGGTACGGGATCTTCAGCTTCTCCAACTCGGCGCTCATTGCTGTGGCGTCCTGCGGCTTCAGGTCCGAGAACAGGACCTGGAAATCCGCACGCAGCAGCCACCAGGCCAACGCGGCGGTCAGCAGCACGATGGCGATGAGGCCGGCCACCAGCCCGGCACGCGCGGAGCGGCCCAGGCCTTGCCAGAATGCGATCATGGGGCAGTCCTCCCGATGCGTGGATGTGTTGTCTTCGTGTGTTTGCGCATGGTCAGAGCTGCATCTTCATGACGTCCTGGTACGCTTCCAGGAGACGGCCACGCACCTGCATCATCAGCTGGAAGGACAGCCTGCTTTCCTCCAGCCGGATCATGACCTGGTGCAGGTTCTGTACATCGCCTACAGCCAGTCGCTGAAGGTCCGTCTGGCTGGTCAGCAATTGGTCATTCACCTGCTGAAGGCCTTGCGTGACCAGGCTGGAAAAGCCAGTTCCGCCCCCCGCAGCGGCACTACTGCTTGCCGATGTCGGGCCGAACGCTGCTGGCTGTGGCTCGGCAATGGCGGGCGCAGCAGAGGCCGCAATCGCTGCCAGGGCTTCGGCGCTCATGTGTTTCCTCCGATTTCCAGGGCCTTCAAGGCCATGTTGCGCGAGGTGTTCATGGCGGCCACGTTCGCTTCGTAGGCGCGCATCGCCCCCACCATGGTGACCATCTCCGTGGCGGTGTCCACGCCTGCATAGGCAACGAATCCCCGTGCATTCGCCATCGGATGGCCGGGCTCGTACACCATGCGGGGAGGCTGCCCCGCCGGCTCCACCGATGCCGCGGGAAGGCCTCCCAGCCCCTGGGCCACCGCATCGCCGAACGACGCGCGGGCGACCACATGCAGCGGCTGGTACGGCTTACCTTCCGGCCCCGCAACGGTGTTGGCATTCGCGAGATTCAACGACGCGACTTCGACCCGGGTGCGTTCGAGGGCCATGCCTGCGGCACTGATGGCGAAGGTCTGTGAATAGTCCATGCGCGATGTATCCTGGGTCAACGTTTGCCGTCGGAAACGGCGGAAGAAAGAATGGCCATGTGCCGCGACAGCCCCTTGACCAGGGCCTGGTAATGCACCGCGTTCTGTGCCAGTTGGGCGACTTCCGAGTCCAGCTGGACCCGCGCCGGCAGGCCATCCGCGCCGCGCGCAGGCTCCATGCGCAAGCCATCCTGTGCAAGCGAGCCGAGTTGTTGCGCATTCAGCCGGCGCCCCTGCGAAAGCTGCGCGCGCGCTTCGTCCATCTGGCTCGAAAAGCTGACGGCCGTCGGGACGAAGCCTTCCGTTCCGGCGTTGGCGATGTTGCGCGCGATGGCCTGGTGCCGCAGCGATGCGGCGTCGAGGGCCAGGGAAAGGCTGGCCTGCGTGATCGCTTCGATTCCTTCTGTCATGGGACGGGCCTCTTCGTTGCTTTGCTTTACTGGATGACGAGCTCTGCGTGCAGTGCGCCGGCGGCTTTCACTGCGCGCAGGATGGAAATGATGTCGCGGGTGTTCGTCTTCAGTCGTGCGAGCGACTGCACGAGGTCCGCGACCGTCGTGCCTCCCGCCAGAAAGCCGGGCCCGTTGCGCTCGTCCACATCGATGCGGGTGTTGGTGACGAGTGCCGTGCGCACGCCATCGCCGGCCTCTCCGATGAATGCCGGCTGTGAAGCCGTGGTTTCGCTGCGGATGGACAGCTTGAGATCCCCGTGCGAGATCGCCACTCGGGATATCCGGACATCGCCACCAGAGACCACCGTGCCTGTGCGCTCGTTGATGACCACCTTCGCGCGACGGTCCGGCTCCACGGTGAGTGCCTCCAGGCCGGCGACAAATGCCACGAGTTGGCGCCTCTGGGGTTCCGGCACCAGCAGTTCGATCCCCGAGGCATCGCGTGCCTGGGCAAGCCCGGCGCCGAAACGGCGATTGATCGCTTCCGCCACGCGGTTCGCCGTGGTGTAGTCAGGCTCATTCAGTATGAAGGTGAGCAGATGGTCATCCGATACGACCTGTGCAGTCACGCCGACCTCCACGGTGGCGCCGCCGGGAATGGAGCCTACGGTGGGATGGTTCTTCTGCACCACATTGCCATTGGCGTCGTAGCGGTAGCCTCCCACCGACAACGGCCCCTGGGCCAGCGCATAGACCCGGCCGTTGGCCGCCTTGAGCGACGTGAGCACGAGGCTGCCCCCGACGAGGCTGCGAGCATCCCCCACGGAGGTGACGGTCACATCGAGCGTGTCTCCTTCGCGGGAGAACGGGGACAGGGACGCGCTCACCATGACCACCGCAACGTTGCGGCTCTGGATCTGTTCCGGGCCGATGTTGAGGTTGAACTGCGACATCGCATTGGACAGCGCCTGCCGCGTTCCGCGGTTGGACGAGGAGTCACCCGTCCCCGCGAGCCCGGTGACGATGCCTGTGCCGACCAGGGCATTCTCACGCCAGCCCTGCAGCTTGCCGAGATCCTTCACGCGCACGCTCTCGGCACTTGCCGTTGCAGGGGTGCACAGCAGTGGTCCGACGATCACCAACGCACCGAGAATGGCTGCCGCTGAAGCTTTTTTCCAGTACCCCATGTCAGAGCCCCATCACGTCCAGCAGATTGCGCCACCAGGGGCGCCGATTGCGCTCGGCGATGTCGCCCTCGCCGACATAGCTGATCCGGGCGTCTGCCAGGCGGGTGGACAGCACGATATTTCCATCGGAAATGTCGAAGGGCCGCACACGTCCTTCGAGGGTGACTTTCTGGGGCTCCTGGTTCACGGTGAGCAATTGCTCCCCCGCGACGCGCAGATCACCGTTCGGCAGGATTTCCCGGACGGACACCGTCAGGGTGGCCAATACCCGGTTGGTACGCTGCGTGCGCCCCCCGCCATCGAAAGTCCCGTTGACCCCGATGCCGGTCTGCGCCACAGGGCCGCCGCGATGCGCCAGCTCTGCCGAAAGACTGTTGCCGCGGCGCGTCCCGGTATCGGCACTGCTGGTCGCGCTGGAGTTCTCGAAGACCTGCACCGTCAGCACGTCTCCGACGCGGAATGCCCTGTTGTCGGCGGTGAGCGGCCGGAAAGTCTGCTCCTGGTAGAGGCTCTCGGCCTGTACGGAAATCGCGCAGAGTGCCAACACGCAGCATCCTGCGGAGGCGATCCGCACGGCCATGGCACGGGCGCCTTGCCAATCGATTGCACGCCTCATGGCTGCACCTCCAGTTGTCCGGGACCGACCACCCGGGCGAGCAGAACGTCGGTGGCGTTCAAGGGCCGTGCACGAACGACCTGTCCGACCTGTCCATCCTGCAAGGACTCGGCCCGGCTTTCCAGCGACATCGCTCCGCTGCGGGAGATGACGCTGACCCACTGGCCGCGCGCCACTGCTGGCATGGGCTGGATACGGTCGGTCGTCAGCACGTCTCCCCGTTCGGTCTTGTGTCGAACCCTCAGGGAGGCAGGTGCTTCTTCGTCGGCACTCCAGGCCGCCGGGATCGAAGCCGGCGGCAGACGGGTGAGTTCGACCTCACGGAATGCAACGCTGGCCGCAGGAATCTCGCTGCCTGCTGCCAATTCCGTGCGAGCCACGGGAGCCATCGCGAAGAGCGCGACTTCAAACCGAACGGGAATCGCCCGCACGTGCCGATCGCCCGCGAACACATCCACCCACACGAGCATGCGCTTGCCGACGGGAGACTGCGCCAGCGGGCGCACACGCAGGCTGCTTTCCATCGCCGGTACTTCCACCGTCACCGGCATGGACACGGGCTGCAACTCGACACGGGGCTGCACCAGCCCGTTCTGCTTCGCCATGGCCTGGATATGCGCTCGCAGGGCGGCGCGCGCCTGCTCAATTACCGCTTCTCCGGCCACTTCTTTCGCCGCCATGCGCACCGACGTGGCCAGCGCCCCTTCCCATTCGATCTCGCTCTCTTGCAGTCCGGTGCGGCTGCGGATCCACCGCTGCAGCCGGGTGCTTTCCAATGCGATGGCTTCTCCGACACGCGGAGCATGGCCCAACGGAAGCGACATGGCCCTGCGCAGCACCTCCAGGTCAGGACTGCTGAGGATTGCGACGTCGCCCAACCGGACATCGGAGCGCTCCACCAGCACCTGTGGCTGCAATGCAATGCGCAGCACCGGCGCCGGCATGCCGGCGCCCGCCGCAGCGGAGGCGGCGCCTGCCCAGAGGACGCAAACCAGCGCCCCGGCAAAGCGTCCGGCGCGCACCGTTTCCAGGGTCGAAGTCATCTGCGCAACCCGTTCACCATCCCGAGGATCTCGTCCGCCGCCTGCACGATCTTCGCGTTCGCTTCGTACGTGCGCTGCGCCACCATGAGGTTCACCATCTCGTCGACCATCTTCACGTTGGAGCCCTCGAGATAGCCCTGTGCTATCTGTCCTGCGCCCTCCTCGCCCGCACGCACGGGCAGCGCTTCGCCCGAAGCGCTGCTGCTGCGATACACGTTGTCTCCCTGCGCCAGCAATCCCTGCGGGCTCGTGAAGCGCACCAGCTCGATCCGCCCCAGGTCCACGGCATTCGCTTGGTTGGCGACCTTAGCCTGCACACGGCCATCGGGCTGCACGACGAGTGCCTGGATGTCCTCGGGCACCTGGATGCCCGGCTTGAGAGGCAAGCCGGCCAAAGTGGCGAGTTGGCCGTCCTTATTGACTTTCCAGGTGCCGCCGCGGGTATAGGCAGAACTGCCGTCCGGCATCAGTACCTCGAAAAATCCTTCGCCCTGGACGGTGATATCGAGGGGCGCATCCGTCTTCTTGACCTCACCCAGATCGAACAGCTTCGACACGCTGGCGATGCCTACACCGCTTCCCAGCCGCAACGTCGGCTGGAGCAGGCCCGCGTCCGCATCCCCCAGGCCTGCTGCGCGCGCAGGATCACGGGCCACGAGATCGGAGAAGCTCACGCGCGCACGCTTGTAGCCTGCGGTGTTGACGTTGGCGAGGTTGTTGGCAATCGTCTCGACATTGAGCTGCTGCGCCTGCATTCCAGTGGCGCCGATGTACAAGGCATCGAACATGAATAGGTTCCTTTGATACGGTATCTGGCCGGGGCCCGAGGGGGGGGGCTGCGCGCTCAGGAGAGCTCGCCGAGCTTGCGGATCGCCTGCCCCGTCATTTCGTCGTAGCCCAGCGCCACTTTCTGCATGGACTCGAAGTGGCGCATGGTCTGCACGAGCTGGACCATCTCCTGCATGGAACTGACGTTCGAGTTCTCCAGAAATCCCTGGCGCAATTGCACTTCGGCGTCCGGCAGCATCGCCATGGCGCCGTCGGTACGCATCAACCCCTCTCCCGCATGCTCCATGCCGGCCCTTCCCTCGGGCTGCACGATCTTCAGTTGGGCCACCGGCATGGCTGCGCGGGCCCCGCCCTGGGCTGCGGACTCGGCCGACACCACGTTGCCTGCGCCATCGATCTGCGGAGCGCCCATGCCGGGATAGATCTCCCCGCCCTTGCCCATCACGGGGTAGCCCGCGGCGGTGACGAGCCGCCCCTGTGCGTCGAGCCGGAAATTGCCCTGCCGCGTGTAGGCAGGCCCTTGCGGCGTACTCACCTCGAAGAATCCCGCGCCGGCAATGGCAACGTCCAGGCTTTGGCCGGTCGATCGGAGCGTGCCCGGGCGCGGGTCGGTCTGTATCAACAAGCCGGAAGTCAACGCTCGCGCCGCGGCGGGCGTACCTTTGGGCGGCCGTGGTTCGCCTGCCCCCACCATCGATGCAAAGGCCAGTCCTGCGGGGACCACCGGACGCGCCGAAGCCACATCTCTCTGGTAGCCGGGCGTCAAGGCATTGGCAAGGTTGTTGCCGATCTTGTCGAGCCGCTGCATGTCAGTCTGCATCGACTGCAGCGCGAGCGCGAGTACTTCTTGCATGGGGAGAGGAAAAGTTGAAGAGATGGAAAACGAACGTGGAGGCGATGCCAGACGGCTACAGGCTCACCACCGCATAGGACTTCAGTTCGATGGCATGCGGAACCTCCGCCATCGACAGGACCCGCAGGTGGGGCATCATTCGCTCGGAAAGCGCGCGCACGTGGCGGCGCAGTTCGGGCGCGCACAGCAGCACGGGCAGGAGGTTGCTTTTCATCATGCGTTCCGCCTGCTGCATGAGCTTCACCATGATCTGCTCGGCAAGCCGGGGTTCCAGCACGAAGGGCGCAGCGGGCGCGGCGCCCTCGTCCGTGCGCGCATTGACCTGGGCCGACTGGATGTTCTGGAGCAACTGGCTCTCGATGGCCGGATCCAGCGTGATGACGTGCAACGCGTTGGCGTCGCCCACCAGGCCCTGGCAGATCGCGTGGCCAAGGCGCAGGCGGACCATCTCCGTGAGATAGGTGGCGTCCTTGGATTGCCGCCCGGCATCCGCCAGGGTTTCCAGGATCGCTTCGATGTGGCGGATGGAAACCTTCTCGCGCAGCAGGTTCTGCAGCACTCTCTGCACATCGCTGACCGACAGTACGGTGGGAATCAACTCCTCCACCAGGCTGGACTGCTGCTAACGCACGCGATTGAGCAAGCGGTCGGCTTCCGCCCGTGTGAGCAACGTGGCGGACTCGCGCCGCAGCACCTCGGTCAGGTGGGTCATGAACACGGTCGGCGCGTCCACCAGCGTGTACTTTCCGGCCACGGCCGCCGCACGGTGCTGCTCATCGATCCACAGGGCTGGCAGGCCGTAGGTCGGATCGCGTGTGGGTTCTCCTGGAACCCCGTCCATCTTCCCCGCGGGGTGGATGGCCAGCACCTTGTCCGCACGCACCTCACCGCGGCCGCAGATCACGCCATCCAGGTGGATTTCGTACCGGTCTGCGCCCAGGCGCACCGCATCCTTGAAGCGCACCCTCGGCAGCACGAGCCCCAGGTCCTGCGCATGCTGCTTGCGGAAGGTGACAATGCGTTCCATGAGCACGCTGCCGGGCTGGTTGACCAACGCTGCCCACTGGCTCCCCACATGCACTTCGATGGGCTCGACCTGCAAGGATGCGTAGGGATCCTCTTCGGTCTTGGCAGCTTCTGCGAGGCCGTCCACCCCCTGGGCATCTCCGGCGGCATCGGGACCTTCCTCTGCCGGCGAGCCTTTGCTGCGGTAGACCACCCAGGCGACCGCGCCCACCGCGGCGATGAGGATCAGCGTGGGCAGCGCGGGAATGCCGGGGAAGAACAGCAGGCCGGTGAGCGCCGCGCCCACGAGCAGCAGCGTCTTGGGAAACGAAGTGATCTGGCGCAGCACTTCCTGGCTCAGGTTGCCGTCGGAGGCCGAGCGCGTAACGATGATCCCCGTTCCCACGGCGATGATCAGTGCCGGCACCTGCGTCACGATCCCGTCCCCGATCGTGAGCAGCGAATAGGTCCTGAGTGCCTGGTACCAGGGCAGCTTGTGCTGCATCACCCCGATGACCAGACCGCCGATGATGTTGATGAGCAGGATGATGATGCCGGCGATGGCATCGCCCTTCACGAATTTGCTGGCGCCGTCCATCGCGCCATAGAAGCCCGCTTCTTTCTCGATGTTCTTGCGCCTGCGCTGCGCTTCCGCCTGGTCGATGAAACCCATGTTGAGGTCCGCATCGATGCTCATCTGCTGGCCGGGCATGCTGTCGAGCGTGAAGCGGGCGGCCACCTCCGAAATGCGTTGCGCACCGTTGGTCACCACGACGTACTGCACCACGATCAGGATCAGGAACACGATCAGCCCGATCACGTAGTTGCCACCGACCACATAGGCACCGATGGCGCCGATGACCCTGCCGGCATCCCCGTCGGAGAGGATGAGACGGGTGGCCGCAACGTTGAGCGACAGGCGAAACAGCGTGGCGATGAGCAGCAGCGACGGAAACGTCGAGAACTCCACCGGCCTTGCCATGTAGAAGGTGAGCAGGAGAATCAGGAACGCGAAGCTGAAGTTCGTCAGGATGAGAAAGTCCAGCAACGGGCTGGGAATCGGCGCGAACAGCACCACCAGCACGCCCAGCACCAGCAACACCATGGCGATGTCGCTGTGCTTGCCGAAGAAACGCTCCAGCGCCTTCATGCCGCGGCCTTCTGCGGCATGCCGCTGCGCCGCTCCCGCATGGCGAATACCCACACGATGATCCGCGCCACGTCGGCGAACATCTGCGGGGGCACATGGTGCTCGACATCCAGTTCCTTGAACAGCCGGCGCGCGAGGGCCGGGCTGCGAACCACCGGAATGCCATGGCGTGCGGCGATCTGCCGCATCGCGGCGGCCAGGTGCCCGGCACCTTTGGCGACGACCTGCGGCGAGTCCATCTCGCCGTGCACATACCGGAGCGCGATGGCCACATGGGTGGGATTGGTGAGCACGACGTCAGCGCTGCTCGTGTGCCGCAATGCCTGGCTGCGCTTGCGCGCTTCGCGGCGCAGGTCGCGCATCCGGGCGCGGACACGGGGGTCGCCTTCCCGCTGCTTGTGCTCGTCCTTGACTTCGCGCTTGCTCATGCGCATCTTCTTGGCGAACTCCCGCCGCGTGAACATCCAGTCCACTGCGGCGATGATCGCCAGCAGCAGTGCCATCTTGAAGCCGAGCCCGCCCAGGTCGGAAACCAGCAACTGCACGTAGCCCTGGGGCGACTGGCTCGCCAGGCCATAGAACTGCGGTGCGAGATCCTTGAGCGCGTAATAGGCCGTTCCCGCCAGCAGGACCAGCTTGGCGCACGCCCGCGCGGTATCGAAAAGCGCCCGAGCCGAGAAAATCCGCTTCAATCCGTTGGCGGGGTTCAGGCGGCTGAAATCCGCCGTGATGGGCTCGGACGAAAAAATGGGCCCGGTCTGCAGCACATTGCCCAGCATGGCGGCGATGACCACCGCGGCAAAGAATGGGGCCAGCCACAGCAGCGTATCCAGGAGCAGCCGGGACACCAGCGGCCACAGGGCGGCACCGCCGGGATCGCGCACGGTGCTTTGCAGAATCGCCATGCGATCGAGGCGGAACTGCGCCTGCGCCATGTCCCAGCCCTGCCCGGCAAGGTACGCCACGGCCACCACCAGCACCAGCGCCGAAACGACGTCCGCGCTCTTGGATACCTGCCCCTTCTCTCGTGCCTTCTGCAGCTTGTAGGGGGTGGCGTCCTCGTTGCGGTCCAGATCCTGTTGTTCAGACATGGCGCCTCACCGATCCCCGGGCCGCGGTACCGCGGCGGCCTGAATGAACATCGTCTCCCACATGCCGTAGATGCCGCCGTAGATCCGGTTCATCGCGCCGCCCATGCCCGTGAACCACAGCGACAACACCGCCAGGCCGACCACGATCTTCACGGGTATGCCAAGCACCAGCATGTTGATCTGCGGAAGGTTGCGCGATATGAGGCTGAGCGCGAACTCCACCAGCAGAATGCAGAACACCACCGGTGCAGCCAGTGAAAAACCCAGCATGAAGAGCCCGCTCGCCTGCTTGAAAACGGGTGCTGCCGCGCCTTCGATCTGCCAGGCGGCACCGGGTGGAAACACCTCGAAGCTGTAGGCCAGCGCGCGCAGCAGGGCATGGTGGCCGTCCACTGCCATGAAGCCGATCACGGCGATGTAGTTGAACGCGGACACCAGCAAGGGAGACGCCCGGTTGCCCACCGGATCGAAGACCTGGGCGATGCCGAAGCCGATCTGCACATCGAGCAGGTTGCCTGCCAGCGAGAAAGCTGCAAACGCGAGCAGAATGCCCAGCGCCATGGTGGCCCCGAGCGATAGCTCCACCAGCGCCATCTGCAGCAACTCACCCGCGCCGGGCACGGTCTTCGGGGTGCCCCTCACCAATGCCTGCGCGAGGGTCCAGGACAGTGCCATGACCACCACCAGGCGCACCCGGCCAGGCACCGGCATCGCATAGAGCACCGGCGTCATCGCCAGCACGACGGCGATACGCAGCGAAGGCAGGAAGAAAGCCGCCCACAGGCCTTGGGAGCCGCTTCCAGCCAGCGCCTGGAAGGGCGAAGATTGCAGGGAGTCCATACCAGCGCGTCAGAACATCGAAGGAATGTTCGTCCAGAGTTGCGTGGCGAATTGGCCCAGCTTCTTGAGCATCCACGGGCCGAAAAAAACCATTACGCCCCCTGCTGCCAGCAGCTTGGGAACGAACGTCAACGACATTTCCTGCACCTGTGTGACCACTTGCAGGATGCTGATCAGCAACCCGACCAGCATGGTGAGCCCGAGGATGGGCAGGCAGACGAGCAGCCCCGTCCAGAACAGGTCGGACATCATGCGCAGCGCGAGGTCGGCAGTCATGGGCACCCTGACTGCGAGGAACCGAACTTCGACACGCGCATTTTCCTGTATTGAAAAGTTACAAATATTGGAAAATTATACAAACGCGCAGCAATTACGGGGGCGCGCTCTGCAGCGACGTTGCTTTATTCCTACTCCATAACCGGCATGCGTTGCGTAAGCGCATTCCTACACGGATACGCCAATCCCGACCCACACGGCAGCCTGACGGGCTGTCCGAACATGGACGGATCCCAGCCCGGAAATCACCACTGATGGGCGTGGCCCGATACCCGGCTATTCCCAGCCCAGCCGGCCGAGACAGGCCTGCGCAGGCCGTCCCGTGGCGTACACAAAGAGGAGTTCTCCCCCATGACCTCGAATTTCCAGGATCTGCAGGCCAAGGCGATTGCCTGGTGCAAAGACTTCGAGCAGTACAAGGATGAGTGCGTGGTGTTCGCGCAAAGGTTGCGTGTGGAGTTCATCGACCACCTCGGCGCGCGGTCCGGAGACGTGGAGTTCCATGCGCTGGATGAGCGGTTGGAACGCATCGCGGACGAGCGGTCTTCCCTGTGGCCCAAGCTGCAGGTCGGTGACGACGGCTTTTTCTATTTCGGACTGACGCTGTTCTTCCGGGCCGATTCGCATTGCCTGGATGAGCATGTGCGGGTGGGCATACAGAAGTCGCGCAACCACTGGCGGGTGCGTTGGAACCAGAAAGAGTCGACCTATTCCCCCAGCGGGCCGAACACGGCTTTCTTCGAGAAGGTCACCGCGGTGACGCTGGAGAAATTCTCGACGCCGTTCCGGCGGATGAAAGGGCAACTGGGGTTCGTGCCCATGCTGCAGAGCGACCACCATCTCGTGGCGTCCGCGCCGCCCAGCCCCGTGTCGGGTGCGAGTGCCACGCCGGACAGCGGCGAAACCTGATCTCGCCCACTCCCGCCGTTCTTCGCCGCCCTTCACTACCTGGCGGTAACGCAGCGCCGTTGTCCCGCTCGGGTCCGCGGTTACAGAACCCGCCAGACAAGCCGGCGAGGCTGTCGAAGGCCGTCGCGGCTGTCCTACAGCGGCGCGCCGGGGCCCGCCCTACCTTCGG
Source organism: Paracidovorax konjaci (assembly GCF_900112675.1). Lineage (GTDB taxonomy): Bacteria > Pseudomonadota > Gammaproteobacteria > Burkholderiales > Burkholderiaceae_C > Paracidovorax > Paracidovorax konjaci. The sequence continues at coordinate 121,596 of NZ_FOMQ01000009.1, forward strand.
TGGAAATCGTTCCCGTCCCAAGGATCCGCGACATGTGCATTCCTTCGATCGATACCGCTGCCGCACGGCAAGGAGGGCGGCATGGCTGAAAAGAAGAAGCCGGCCGCTGCCGCATCGCCTCCCGCCAAAGCAACGGCCAGCGGGCAGGCCCCCACTTCCACGCGCGCGCTCTGGAAGGGCGCCATCAGCTTCGGCCTGGTGCACGTTCCCGTGGGGCTTTATTCGGCCACACAGGACAGCGGCATCGATTTCGACTGGCTCGACAAGCGCAGCATGGATCCCGTGGGCTACAAGCGCATCAACAAGAAAACCGGCAAGGAGATCACGGCCGAGAACATCGTCAAAGGGGTGGAATACGAAGACGGCCGCTATGTGGTGCTCACCCCCGAGGAAATCTCGCAGGCCTACCCCAAGACCACCCAGACCATCGAAATCGAGGCCTTCCTGGATGCCGACGACATCCCCTTCGTCTACCTGGAGCGCCCCTACTACACCGCCCCGCTCAAGCGCGGCGAGAAGGTCTATGCGCTGCTGCGCGAAGCGCTCAAGAAGAGCCACCGCGTGGGCGTGGGCAAGGTGGTGATCCAGACCAAGCAGCACCTGGCGGTGCTCATTCCCTGCGGCCGGGCGCTCGTGCTCAATCTGCTGCGCTGGGGCGGAGAGATCCGCTCCTTCGAAGAACTCAACCTGCCTCCGGCCGGCGGCAAGGCCGTGGGCCTGAAGGATGCCGAGATGCGCATGGCGCAGCAGTTGATCGAAGACATGAGCGAGGGATGGGATGCCGACAAATTCCGCAACTCCTTCTCCGAAGAAATCATGAAGCTCGTCGAAGCGCGGGCCCAGGCGGGGGACATTGCCGAAGTGGAGCCCCTGGAAGCCGCGTCGGATACCGGCAGCGCGGAAGTGGTGGACCTCACCGCCCTGCTCCGCCGCAGCCTGGAAGGCGGGCGGCGCAAGGGAACGCCCTCCCCGGGCGGCGAGAAGCCTGCAGGCGGGGATGACGAAAAGGACACGGGGTCCAGCGTTCGCCATCTTCCGGCCCGGGCCAAGCCGCGCAAGACCGCTTCCGCCAGCAACGCCAAGACAGGCCGCAGCGCAGCCAAGTCCGCACCGGCCCGCAGCACCGCGAACGGCGGAAAGTCGGCCGCCGCCAAGAAACCCGCCGCACGCCGCCGCGCCGCCTGAGCGGCCAACGCCATGGCCCGATCGCGCCGTGCCCCTTCCGCGCTCCCGGCCGCACTGGAGGACTATGCCCGCAAGCGGGACTTCAAGGCCACGCCCGAGCCTGGTGCGCAGGGCGCGGAAGCGCTGCCGGACGGCGCCTTGCGATTCGTGATCCAGAAGCACTGGGCCACCCGCCTGCACTACGACCTGCGGCTGGAAATCGACGGAACGATGAAGAGCTGGGCAGTGCCGAAGGGGCCGAGCTTCGATCCGGCCGACAAGCGCATGGCCGTGCAGGTGGAAGACCACCCCATCGCCTACAACCAGTTCGAAGGCCAGATTCCGGCAAAGCAATACGGTGCCGGGCGCGTGATCATCTGGGACAAGGGCTACTGGGTGCCCCTGGAAGACCCGGCCCGTGCCTACCGCGCCGGCAAGCTCAAGTTCGAGATCCACGGCCACAAACTGCGCGGCCGGTGGACGCTCGTGCGCATGCACGGGCGGGGCAACGAGCGCCAGCCGCCCTGGCTGCTCATCAAGGAGCGCGACGGACAGGACCGCCCGGCGGCCGAATACAGCGTGGTCGATGCAATGCCCGACAGCGTGAAGGCATTGCCCGATCTGCCGGTGCCCGCGTCATCCGACGCCGAGGGTGCCCGGCACCGCGCGCCGCGGGCGCCTGCCGGCAAGGCGGCCGGTGCCCGGCCAACCGGCGCGCGGCGCCGACGCGTGGATGGCGGATCGCTGCCGCAAGCGCTGTCGCCCCAACTGGCCACGCTGGTCGATGGCCCGCCCGGCAACCTCGCCGACTGGCTGTTCGAACTGAAGTTCGACGGCTACCGCATCCTCGCGCGCATCGAGGGCGGGCAGGTACGGCTCATCACCCGCAACGGCAACGACTGGACACACCGCATGCCGCAACTGGCGGATGCCGTGGCGGCGTTGCCGGTCGAATCGGGCTGGATCGACGGCGAGATCGTGGTGCTCGACCGGCACGGCATTCCGGACTTCCAGGCCTTGCAGAACGCCTTCGAGAGCACCCGCGGCGTCACCAGCCGCCGTGCCGCGAAAGCTGCCGGCCGGCCAGCCGGGGCGGAGGTTGGCGGGCTCATCTTCTATGTCTTCGATCTGCCCTATTTCAATGGGCATGACCTGCGCGGTGTGCCGCTGCGCGAACGCCGCGATGCGCTCCGCACCCTGGTAGCGGCCGGCGAGAGCGACACCGTGCGCTTCAGCGAGGCCTTCGAGGCAGCGCCCGACCAGCTCATCGCATCCGCCTGCCAACTCGGCTTCGAGGGCGTGATCGGCAAGCGCGCCTCGGCCACCTACGCGGAGGGCCGCTCGGCCGACTGGATCAAGCTCAAGTGCGGGCAGCGGCAGGAGTTCGTCATCGGCGGCTACACGGATCCGCAGGGAGCGCGCACGGGCATCGGCTCGCTGCTGCTCGGAGTGCATGGCGACGACGGCCTGCTGCACTACGTGGGCAACGTGGGCTCCGGCTTCAGCGAGCGCACCCTGAAGACGCTGCATGCGCAGCTCAAGGCGCTGGGCGCATCGGACAGCCCCTTCGCCGAGGGCACCCGGGTCGGCCGCAAGGCCCATTGGGTGGTCCCGTGCCTGCTCGCCGAGGTGGCCTTCGCGGGCTGGACGCACACCCGGCACATCCGCCACGCCGTGTTCCGCGGCCTGCGTGAAGACAAGCCTCCGCAGGACATCGTGCAGGAGACGCCCGCCAGTGCCGATGCCATCGCCGCCGCGCCACCCCCTGCCCCGCCCGCCCCACCCCGCATGACCGCTCGCAAGAAATCTCCTCCGGCCCCGCAGCCCGCCAGGCCACCGGCCGGCCGCGCTGCCGCATCCGGCCCGTCCCCATCGCTGCGCGTGACCCACGCCGAGCGGGTGATCGATGCGGACAGCGGCCTCACCAAGCTCGACCTGGTGCGTTACTACGCGCTCGTGGCGCCGCTGATGATGGAGCACCTGCGCCAGCGCCCGGTGTCGGTGGTGCGCGCGCCGGAGGGCGTCGGGCACGAGCTGTTCTTCCAGCGGCACCAGGAACAGGGCTCGGTGGAGGGCATCCGCCTGCTGGACAGGGCGCTCTACCCGGACCACCCCGCACTCATGGAGGTGGCCGCGCCCGAGGGCCTGCCTGCCTCGGCACAGATGAATGCGATCGAGTTCCACACGTGGAATGCGCGCAGCGACCGCATCGCGCGGCCCGACCGCATGACCTTCGACCTGGACCCTGGTGAGGGCGTAGGCTGGGAGAAGATCCAGGAGGCCACCACGCTCATGCGCGTGATGCTCACCGAACTGGGCTTACCGGCATTTCTCAAGACCAGCGGCGGCAAGGGCCTGCACGTGGTGGTGCCCATCAAGCGCCTGCACGGCTGGGACACCGTCAAGGGCTTCTCGCAGGCCGTGGTTCAGCACATGGCCCGCACCATCCCGCACCTGTTCGTGGCCAAGAGCGGCCCCCGCAACCGCGTGGGCAAGATCTTCGTGGACTACCTGCGCAACGGCTTCGGTGCCACCACCGTGTGCGCGTGGTCGGCGCGTGCACGCCCCGGCCTGGGGATCTCCGTTCCGCTGGCCTGGAGCGAGCTGGAAACGCTTTCCGGCAGCGCGCAGTGGACCGTGCGCAGCGTGGGCGACCGGCTTCGCGAAGGCAACGCGCCGTGGGACGGCTACGCGGGCGCGGCGGTGTCGATCACCCAGGCCATGCGCCTGCTGGAATACGAACCGCCCCGCGGTTGAGCGCGGCCGGCCGCTCCCTGCAACTGCCGGCGCCGCGCTGCGCCGCATCAGGCGTGGGTCACGGCCCCGTGCAGGTCGTGGGTGTCGGTGGACGCCACCCGGCGGCCGTTGAGTCCGAGCTTGGCGAGCAACTGCACGTCGGCCTCCACGTCGGGGTTGCCGGTGACGAGCAGTTTGTCGCCATAGAAGATGGAGTTCGCGCCCGCCATGAAGCACAGTGCCTGCACGGCCTCGCCCATCTGCTGCCGGCCGGCGGAGAGCCGCACCCGTGCCCGCGGCATGGTGATGCGCGCCACGGCAATCACCCGCACGAAATCGAACGGGTCCACCGGATCGCTGTCGGCGAGCGGCGTGCCCGGCACGCGCACCAGGCTGTTGATGGGCACCGACTCGGGATACGGGGCCAGGTTGGCAAGCTGCGCGATCAATCCCGCACGGTGCACGGGCGCTTCGCCCATGCCGACGATGCCGCCGCAGCACACGCTGATGCCCGCATCGCGCACGTGGCGCAGCGTGTCCAGCCGGTCCTGGTAGGCCCGGGTGCTTACGACATCGGTGTAGTACTCCGGCGCGGTGTCCAGATTGTGGTTGTAGTAATCCAGGCCCGCGCCGCGCAGCGCCCGGGCCTGGTGCGGCTCCAGCATGCCGAGCGTGGCGCAGGTCTGCATGCCCAGGTCCTTGACGGCGGCGATCAGCTCGCCCACCTTCTCGATGTCGCGGTCCTTGGGGGCGCGCCAGGCCGCGCCCATGCAAAAGCGCGTGGCCCCCGCATCGCGCGCGGCCCGGGCCGCGGCGGTGACCTCGTCCACGCTCATGAGCTTCTGGGCTTTCACACCCGTATCGAACTCCGCCGACTGCGGGCAGTAGCCGCAGTTCTCCGGACAGCCGCCCGTTTTCACGGACAGGAGCGTGGCCAGCTCGACATCGCCGGCCGGCCAGTGTTGCCGGTGCACGGCCTGCGCGCGCCAGAGCAGGTCCATGAATGGCAGGTCGAGAAGCTCCTGGATGGCCTGGACGGTCCAGTCGCCGCCGGACGGCGCGGTGGTGGCGGCGGTAGCCGGCCGGTGCCATTGCACGGGCTGTGCGGTGGGGGTATCGGAAGTGGTTGCAGTGGGTTGCATGGTCATGGGCTCTGAAGACGCCCGCCGCCGGAGTCCTGGAGGGGACCGGCGCGGGGCAAGGGTTTCCGCAGCGCGGCATACAAATTGTGGAAGGAAAAACCGGCCGCCCCCCTCTTCGCGCCCCAAAATTCCCGCCGCAGCGCAAAGGGCTCCAATTCCCGGCATTTCACGCGGTACTTTGCCGGCAGATGCCGACCGTGGCCGCCCAGTTAAAGGCATTTGGGGCACGTGCTTTCAGCCGGCCCCGCAACATGCGCCATCGCGCCGCCATCCGTCGCCAAGTGCCGTGCCGCCCTGGCTGGATGCCTGCGGAGATGGCGTCGGTTAACGCAACCTCACGCGCCCAGCAGGGTCTGCAACTTGCGGACCGCGCTGTCCACGGTGGTCAGGATCGGCAGGCCGGTCGCCCGCGCACAGGCATCCCGCGCGCGCGCCATGCTGAACTGGGCCAGCGCAATGCGGGTGCAGCCCTGCTCCGCCAGCCACGCTGCCTGGTGCGCGATGAGCGCGTCATGGGCGGCGGCGTCGCCGGAGTTCAATGCGTCGAGGGCTCCTTCGGCCAGGGCGATCCGCAGGGGCATGCCGGGCGGAAACTCCGCGGGCATGGATCGCAGCGTGGGCGGGAAGGTCGCCACCAGGCCGAGGGCACCCTGCCCCCCGGCCGCTTCTTCCACCATGGCCTCGTTGGGCTTCAGCACGGGCAGCGGCGCGTGTTCCCGCGCCACGGCCTCGATGCACGGCCCGAAGGCGGAGCAGGTGAACAGGATGCCTTGCGCCCCCGTATCCACCGCATACCGCGCCAGGCGTGCGAAGCGGGCGTGCATCGCGGCATCGAGCGAGCCGCCGCCGGCCGCCAGATCCGCCGAGAGGCTGTCGTCCAGCAGGTTCATGCGCACGGCCTCGGGCCAGTCGCGCGCGAAGGCCTCGTTGACCGGGTCGACCGAATGGGCCAGGGCGTGGATCAGGGCAATGCGTGGCATGCGGGCGGCGGGTTCAGAGGCCCTTGTCGGACGGTTGAGCGAAGGCATCGCGGGTTTCGGCGTTGAGCGGGTACTGGATGTTCACCCCGCGCGGCGGGATGGGCGACGTGAACCACTTGCGGTAGAGCTGTTCCATCTCGCCGGACTTCATCATGCCCGTGACGACGCGGTCCACCAGAGCCTTGAAGCCCGGGTCGTCCTTGCGGAACATGAGGGACTGGTTCTCGGTGCGCAGCGGCTCGCCGGTGATGATGAAATCCTTGGGGTTGCGTGCCGATGCGATGAGGCCTGCCAGCAGGATGTCGTCCAGCACGAAGGCCTGGGCGCGGCCGCTCTCGACCAGCAGGAACGAGTCGGCATGGTCCTTGCCGGCCATCTGCTGGATCTCGAGGTTCTTCCCCTTGTCGGCTTCGCGCAGCAGCCGCAGCGACGTGGTCCCGCTGGTGGCCACCACGGTCTTGCCCTGCAGGTCGGCAATGCTGCGGATGCCGGAATCGGCGCGCACCAGCATGCGCACGTTGTAGCGGAAGATGTCCGGCGAGAAGGCGACGAGCTTCTGCCGCTCCACGAGGTTGGTGGTGGAGCCGCACTCGATATCCACCGTGCCGCCCGCCACCAGCGGAATGCGGTTTTGCGAGGTGACGGTCTGGTAGCGGATCTCCACCTTCGGCAACTGGAGTTGCGCTTTCACCGCCTCCACGATCTTCATGCAGATGTCGAGGCTGTAGCCCACCGGCACGCCGGTGCCGGCGTTGTAGGAGAAGCCGAAGGACGACTCCCGGTGGCCGAGCGTGATGGCGCCCGTCTCCTTGATCTTCTGGAGGGTGGCGCTTTCCTGTGCATGGGCGCCCAGGGCGAAGGCGGCGGACAGTGCCAGGACGGCACAGCGGAACAACGAAGGCATGGTGGAACTCCTTGCGGGCAGGATGGTGGAGAGGCGGGAAAAAAGCGCGATGCGCGGGTTCAGAATTCGCGGGTGGCCGCGTCCACCGCGTCGGCCAGCCGGACCGCGATGTCCTGCAGCACCTCGCGCGTGGCGATGAAGGGGGGCGCGAGCAGCACGTGGTCGCCCGCATGGCCGTCCACCGTGCCGCCCATGGGGTAGCAGAGCAGCCCGCGCGCCATGGCTTCCCGCTTGACGAGCGCGTGGACCTTGCGGGCCGGATCGAAGGGCGCCTTCGCGGCGCGGTCCTGCACCAGCTCGATGCCCCAGAAGAAACCGCGACCACGGATGTCGCCCACGTGCGGATGGCTGCCGAGCGCCTGCCGCAGGGCCTGCTCGAAGAAGGCGCCGTCGTCCCGCACCTTGGCGAGCAGGCCGTCGCGCTGGATCACGCGCTGCACCGCGAGCGCGGCCGCGCAGGCCACCGGGTGCCCGAGGTAGGTGTGCCCGTGCTGGAAGTACCCGCTGCCCGCCGACATCGCCTCCACGATGCGCCGCTGCGCGAGCACCGCGCCCACCGGCTGGTAGCCCCCGCCCAGGCCCTTGGCCACGGTGACGAGATCGGGCACCACGCCCTCCTGCTCGCAGGCGTAGAGGGTGCCGATGCGGCCCATGCCGCACATCACTTCGTCCAGGATCAGCAGCACGCCGTGGCGGTCGCACACCGCGCGCACGGCGCGCAGGTAGCCGGGCACGGGCGTGAGCACGCCGGCCGTGGCGCCGCCCACCGTCTCGGCCACGAAGGCGATCACGCGGTCCGGGCCCTGCGCCCGGATGGCGGCGTCCAGTTCGTCCGCCAGGCGCTGGCCGTACTGCTCGGGCGTCTCGTCCGCGCGTTGCTCGCGGTAGGGGTAGCAAGGCGCCACGTGCGTCGCGGGCACCAGCAGCGGAGCGAAGGGCTCGCGCCGCCAGGCGTTGCCGCCCACGGCCAGCGCGCCCAGGGTGTTGCCGTGGTAGCTCTGGCGGCGCGCGATGAAGTGCGTGCGCTGCGGTTGCCCGATCTCCACGAAGTACTGCCGTGCCATCTTGAGCGCGGCCTCGACGGCCTCGGAACCGCCGCTCACCAGGTAGGCATGGTCCATGCCTTCGGGCGCGCCGGCGACCAGCGCGTCGGCCAGTTCCTCGGCCACCGCGGTGGTGAAGAAGCTGGTGTGGGCATAGGCCAGCCGGTCGATCTGCGCATGCATGGCCGCGATCACGTCCGGATGCCCATGCCCGAGCGACGACACGGCGGCACCGCCCGAGGCGTCGAGATAGCGCCGCCCCGCGGCGTCCACGATCGTGACGCCCTCGGCCGATACGGCGACGGGCGGGGTCTGGTGCAGGTGGCGATGGAATACGTGTGTCATGCAGTGCCGCTTTTGGATCAAATGTTCCCGCCCATTTTGTTTTGGAACATACGTTTCGTCAATGGGCTGGCATGGAACACCTGTGCCTTTTCGGTACATTCGTTCCCGTCACCCGCCCCTCTGCCCGCCCCTCTGCCCGCCCCATGACCGTCTCCGTCCAGGACCACCTCCGCCAGCGCTATGCCGATCTCAGCCCCGCGCTGCAAGCGGTCGCGCGCTACCTGCTCGACCACCCGGCCGAGGTGGTCACGTCATCGATGCGCCACCTGGGCGTGCAGGCCGGCGCCACGCCGCCCACGCTGGTGCGCTTCGCGCAGCAGGTGGGCTTCGACGGCTGGCCCGCGCTGAAGGCGGCGTTCGCGGCCGACCTGGGCCTGGGGGGCGATGCGTACGGCGCGCGGGCCCAGCGGCTCGTGGGCCGGGCCGCCGAAGGCGGCGGGCTCGCCGGGGAGATGTTCGAATTACAGCGCCGCAACCTCGAAAGCACGCAGACGCAGAGCGCCCCGCGCCTGGACGAGGCCTGCGCCCTGATCGAAAAGGCCCGCGCCGTGCACGTGGCGGGGTTCCGCGCCAGCTACCCCATCGCATTCGGCCTGGTCTACCAGTACCGGCTGTTCCGGCAGACGGTGCACCTGCTCGACGGCCAGGGCGGTACGCTCGAGATGCAGCAGCGCGCGTTCGCGAAAGGCGACGTGCTGGTGGTGGCGAGCTTCGCGCCCTACTCGCGCGAGGCGCTGCAGGTGGCCGAGGCCGCGCGGGACGCCGGCTGCCGCATCGTGGCGCTCACCGACAGCCTGGCCTCGCCGCTGTCGCTGATGGCGCAGCAGACGCTGCTGTTCAGCATCCACAGCCCATCGTTCTTTCCCTCGGTGGCGGCGGGCATGGCGCTCGCCGAGGCGCTGGTGGAACTGCTCGCCAGCCGCGCGGGCGCCGGCGCCGCGCGCTCCATCGGCGAGGCGGAACGCCGGCTGCACGCCACGGGCGCCTACGCCAAGGCGCGCCGCAGCCGCGCCGGCGGCTGAGCGGGGCCGAAGCGCTTCAGCCCAGCGCGGCGATCACTTCGGGCGGCGCCTGTACCAGCTCGATCAACACGCCCTCGCCCGCGATCGGGAACTCGTCGTTGCTCTTGGGGTGCAGGAAGGTGATGTCGTGCCCCGCCGCGCCCGGGCGGATGCCGCCCGGCGCGAAGCGCACGCCCCGGGCCGTGAGCCACTCCACCGCGCGCGGCAGGTCGTCGATCCACAGCCCGATGTGGTTGAGCGGCGTGGTGTGCACCGCCGGCTTCTTGTCCACGTCGAGCGGCTGCATGAGGTCCACCTCCACCGCGTGGGCGCCCTGCCCCATCGCCAGGATGTCTTCATCGACGTTCTCGCGCTCGCTGCGGAAGGTGCCCGTCTGCGCGAGGCCGAGCATGTCCACCCAGAGGCGTTTCATGCGGTCCTTGTCGGTGCCGCCGATGGCGACCTGCTGGATGCCGAGGACCTTGAAGGGGCGGGAGGCGATGGTGCTGTCCATATGTACGCTATGTTTTTGGTAGCAAACTATTCAATGAATACGGCGGCATGAAGGCGATTTCATTGAAACTCCAGAATCACCTGGTCCACCGCCAGCGATTCGCCCTTGCCGGCCACCACCTTGTCCACCACGCCGTCCTGCGTGGCGAAGAGAATGTTCTCCATCTTCATCGCCTCGATCACCGCGAGCTTCTCGCCGGCCTGCACCTTCTGGCCCGGCTGCACGGCGATGTCCACCAGCAGGCCCGGCATGGGCGAGAGCAGGAATTTGCTCAGGTCCGGCGGCGCCTTGAAGGGCATGAGCTGGTGCAGACGCGCGCCGAGCGGCGAAAGCACCAGGGCCTCTATCTGCGTGCCGTTGTGCGCGATGCGCAGCGCCAGCGGGTTCTTGCCGGCGCCCCGCTCCACCTGGGCGGTGAAGCCGATGCCGTTGCACTGGCCCTGCACGCGGACCTGGCCGAGCGTGGCGGCGCTGCTGATCTGGTAGTCGCGCCCCTCCACGTGCACGAGGCTGGAACCCGAGGCATCCTGGAAGTCGGTCACCGAGACGGCGTGGTGGGCATGCTGCCCTTCGGCGTCCAGCGCCACCACGACGAACTGCTCGCCCACCTTCACCTCGTGCCCCGCGAGCTGGCCGCTGATGCCGCGGGCGCGCGCGCGGTAGCGGCGGTGCATGTAGGCCGCCAGCGCGACGAGGAAGAGCGGGTCGTCGTGCGGCACGTCCTCGGCATGGAAGCCCTGGCCGTAGTGCTCAGCGATGAAGCCGGTGTTGAACCGCCCCGACACGAAGTCCGGGTGCGCGAGCAGCGCCGCCTGGAACGGGATGTTGCTGCTGATGCCGCGGATCACGAAGCCATTGAGCGCCGCGCGCATCTTGTGGATGGCGTCCTGCCGGTCGGTGCCGTGCACGATGAGCTTGGCGATCATCGAGTCGTAGACCATGGGGATCTCGCCGCCCTCGTACACGCCCGTGTCCACGCGCACGCCGAGCTTCTTGTCGGTGTCGGCCTGGAACATGCTCTCCTCCGGCGGCTGGAAGCGCACCAGCCGGCCCGTGGAGGGCAGGAAGTTGCGGAACGGGTCCTCCGCGTTGATGCGGCATTCGATGGCCCAGCCGTCGCGGCGCACGTCGGCCTGCGCGATGGGCAGCGGCTCGCCGGCCGCCACGCGGATCATCAGCTCCACGAGGTCCAGGCCCGTGATGCATTCGGTCACCGGGTGCTCCACCTGCAGGCGCGTGTTCATCTCCAGGAAGTAGAAGTCCTGGTCCTTGCCCACCACGAACTCCACCGTGCCCGCGCTCTGGTACTTCACGGCCTTGGCGAGGGCCACGGCCTGCTCGCCCATGGCCTTGCGCGTCGCGTCGCTGATGAAGGGCGACGGCGCCTCCTCGATCACCTTCTGGTGGCGCCGCTGGATGGAGCATTCGCGCTCGTTCAGGTAGATCACATTGCCCTGGCTGTCGCCCAGGATCTGGATCTCGATGTGGCGCGGCTGCTGCACGAACTTCTCGATGAAGATGCGGTCGTCGCCGAAGCTGTTGCGCGCCTCGTTCTGGCAGGCGGCGAAGCCTTCCAGCGCCTCCTTGTCGTCGTAGGCCACGCGCAGGCCCTTGCCGCCACCGCCGGCCGACGCCTTAATCATCACCGGGTAGCCGATGTCGCGCGCGATCCCGACGGCTGCTTCAGCCGACGGGATGGCGTCGTTCCAGCCCGGGATGGTGTTGACCTTCGCTTCGTTGGCCAGCTTCTTGGAGGCGATCTTGTCGCCCATGGCCGCGATCGAATGCGCGCGCGGGCCGATGAAGGCGATGCCTTCGTCCTCGCAGCGCTGCGCGAAGGCCTCGTTCTCCGACAGGAAGCCGTAGCCCGGGTGGATGGCCTGCGCGCCGGTCTGCTTGCAGGCCGCGATGATGCGGTCGGCCTGCAGGTAGCTCTCGCGGCTGGGTGCCGCGCCGATGTGCACGGCTTCGTCCGCCAGCTTCACGTGGCGCGCGTCCCGGTCGGCGTCGGAGTAGACGGCCACGGTGGCGATGCCCATGCGGCGGGCGGTGGCGATGACGCGGCAGGCGATCTCACCGCGGTTGGCAATCAGGATTTTGGTGAACATGGTGCGTCGAAGGAGGTGTTGCGTTCGGGCGGGCGCGGGGTGGCGTGGGGGGCGGCGCGGCTCAGGTGCGATCGATGGCCGGGCTCATGTCCTCCATCCACAGCACGTTGTCCGCATAGGACTGCAGGTCGGGCGAGAGGCTGGACATCGAGCCCGAGACCCACACTTCCTTGTGCAGCTCGGACTTGACGTAGGAGATGGCGTCCTCGAAGTCCCCGTCGCCCGCGGACAGGATCAGGCGGTCGTAGACGTTCTGCGCCGCCAGCTTGATCATCAGCGTGGCGATGCCGACGTCCACGCCCTTCTGCACCCAGCGGTCGGACGAGTGGCTGCAGGAGGGGCAGTGCACGTGCAGTTTCTTCAGCTTGTAGAGCTGCACGCGGAACTTCGGGCCCATGGGCGGCGCCGTCTTGATCCAGGCGTGGAAGGAGTTCTGCGCATCGGTGGCGGGCTCGGTCGCCGAGTTGAGGTAGTAGCTTTCGTAGATCGGCCCGCCGTTCAGGCGCGTGATCTCGTTCTTCAGCTTCAGGTAATCGAAGGGCTTGGACTTTCCGTAGCTGAAAAGGTAGGCGCCGTCGACGATCCAGACGGTTTTCATAGGCCTCCCGCTGCGGCCGGGCGCGGCGCGCCGGGAGTCTTCGGGGATCCGCCGTTCACAGCGGGATGTTTCCGTGCTTGCGCCATGGGTTCTCGATCTTCTTGTTCTGCAGCATCACCAGGCTGCGGCAGATGCGCTTGCGCGTCTCGTGCGGCAGGATCACGTCGTCGATGAATCCGCGGCTGCTGGCCACGAACGGATTGGCGAAGCGGGCCTTGTATTCGGCCTCGCGGGCGGCCAGCTTCCCGGGGTCGTTCTTGTCCTCGCGGAAGATGATCTCCACCGCGCCCTTGGCGCCCATCACGGCGATCTCGGCGTTGGGCCAGGCCAGGTTCACGTCGCCGCGCAGGTGCTTGGAGGCCATCACGTCGTAGGCGCCGCCGTACGCCTTGCGCGTGATGACGGTGATCTTGGGCACCGTGGCCTCGGCGTAGGCGTAGAGCAGCTTGGCGCCGTGCTTGATGATGCCGCCGTATTCCTGGCTGGTGCCGGGCATGAAGCCGGGCACGTCCACGAAGGTGACCACGGGGATGTTGAACGCATCGCAGAAGCGCACGAAGCGCGCGGCCTTGATGCTCGACTTGATGTCCAGGCAGCCGGCCAGCACCAGCGGCTGGTTGGCGACGATGCCCACCACGTTGCCGTCCATGCGCGCGAAGCCCACGACGATGTTGCGCGCGTAGTCGGGCTGCAGTTCGAAGAAGTCGCCGTCGTCCACCGTCTTGACGATCAGCTCCTTCATGTCGTAGGGCTTGTTGGCGTTCTCGGGCACCAGCGTGTCCAGGCTCAGGTCCTTGCGGTCGGCCGGGTCGGTGCTCTTGCGCACGGGGGCCTTCTCGCGGTTGTTGAGCGGCAGGTAGTTGTAGAGCCGGCGCAGCATCATGAGCGCCTCGACGTCGTTCTCGAACGCCATGTCGGCCACGCCGCTCTTGGTGGTGTGGGTGACGGCGCCGCCCAGCTCCTCGGCGGTCACTTCCTCGTGCGTGACGGTCTTCACCACGTCGGGGCCGGTCACGAACATGTAGCTGGAGTCCTTCACCATGAAGATGAAGTCGGTCATGGCGGGCGAGTACACCGCGCCACCCGCGCAGGGGCCCATCACCATGCTGATCTGCGGCACCACGCCGGAGGCGAGCACGTTCTTCTGGAACACGTCGGCATAGCCGCCGAGCGAGGCGACGCCCTCCTGGATGCGCGCGCCGCCCGAATCGTTGAGGCCGATCACCGGCGCGCCGACCTTCATCGCCTGGTCCATCACCTTGCAGATCTTCTCGGCATGCGCTTCCGAGAGCGCGCCGCCGAACACGGTGAAGTCCTGGCTGAAGACGAAGACCAGGCGGCCGTTGATCATGCCGTAGCCCGTCACCACGCCGTCGCCGGGCACCTTGTTGTCCTGCATGCCGAAGTCGGTGCAGCGGTGCTCGACGAACATGTCCCATTCCTCGAAGGTGCCGTCGTCCAGCAGCAGTTCGATGCGCTCGCGCGCGGTGAGCTTGCCCTTCTTGTGCTGCGCTTCCACGCGCTTGGCGCCGCCGCCCTGGCGGGCCTGCTCGCGTTTTTTCTCCAACTGTTCGAGAATATCCTGCATAAAACTCCTAATACTAGCTATTAATTTGTTGCTCTATTAGACGCATTTCTTTGTCATTTAATCCCAAAATTGCATCAAAATAATAACCCCGCTTGGTTGTAATTGCCACGTCCAAGCATTCCATCAATAACCTAGAAGCATAGAAGAAATTGATAAATTGCTCAGGCTTAATAAAATAGCCACCCAGTAGCCTAGCCAAGTCGAGCGGATCTTCTTTAAGGAATGCCGCTGCAGCAGACGAAATTCTTGCGCTTTGTTGATATTTTATCTTCGCAGCTCTTGATTTCAAAAAGGAATTGAGTACATTAATATGTTCCGCAAATTTACTCAACTCTGCACTTGTCAGGGAAGGCTGTCTGAGTTTTTGCACATATTTCTCAATTTGATCCCGCAGCCCGGCGAAATATTGATAAATACTACCAATCGGTGGAGATGTGTTTATCTCCATCAGCTTAGCCTCACAGTAGCACCAACCTAAAAAAATGAGCACCCCAGAACTAGCGACCTTCATGTTTAGTACTTGTTGCAGAATTTCATCAAGAAGAGAATCCGCCTCGGGCAAAAGAGCAACCGTATATATCATTACCTCGCGCCACTTCTGATCATTCAGCGCGGATTTAACAATTTGTCTTCTCAGATTTGCATTTTGATTTTTCGCAACAAAACAAGCGGTAAAATATTCCTGAATCGTTAAATGGGAGAATGTATATAAGTCTTTAGCTCTTTCAATTACCAAGCCATGTTGAGCTTCAATTTGCTTAACTAGTTCCGAACCGTCCACTTCGGAGTTAATGTCGGCATCAGGGAGGCTGTTTATAAATTTTTCAATGACCGTGGAGATTTCGGCCTTACGAAAAACCGTCCTGGAATCAAAGTAAAATTTAGCTGCCACAGTTTCCAATAACTGCTGACGTTGCCCAAAAGATAAGTTCTCATAAAACGCGTCGCGCACAATTAATCGTGACGTATCCCATTTTTTTAAAAGCGCATTTATAGCTTCTTGATAAACATCGACTTGGCGGGTGGGAAAAGTTAAAGTCTCATCAAATGCTAGACAAAGCAGTGTTAGCAAAAGAGGTGTTCTCCCCAGATCGCGGAAGCCAGCGCTCCTCGGGTTCCGCCATGCGTCTAAAAAGAGCGCCAGCTGTTTGGATTCGTTTCCATACCAGAGATTTGCAAAAAGCTCCTGTTGCTCACTCGTAAAGTCCGCCACCTCCACGTATGAAAATCGTTCAAACGAGTAATCAGTAGCTGCTGTCCTGCAAGTTAGGCAATACTTATTTTTATAGTATTTATTTGAAAAATCAACAATATCTTTTATTATTCGATTTCTTTTATCTTGCCATTGATTAACCTCATCAAGCCCATCGAAAAGAATTAATGCTTTACCAGCATCTAATAGTGATTCAACAAACTTCTCCGAATCAGGGAAGCCACATATTTCAAATTGCTTCGAAATGTATTTTAGTAAATTACTCGATGAGTCGCTCCAATCTTTTAATGATATAAAAATCGGAGTAGCTTCACTTCCCTTGCGGCAGGCAACGATTGCCAAGTGCTTTAGAAAGGTTGTTTTTCCCGCACCAGGACGACCAAGAATAAATGTATTCTTATTGCCAAGCGCGACATCTTCAGCTTTAATACGCTCCCTGGCATCCAAATTGCCACGTACATCAAATTCATCTTCATCAAGACTCTCAGCATATCTCCTAATCGCAGAGAGCTTGTCAAAGACATAAACATCAGTATATATTTTGTCTATCTCGATTTCTTTAGGATTTCCTAGTACCTTGGTGCACCGCACAATTTTTAAGAGATTAGATTTATATCTGCTCTCTGCTTCATGCCACTGCAATTGCGCCCATGAATCTGAAACTCTTTTAACGATGAGCTCAGCACCCTTTGTAACTCCTTTTTTTGCAGCAACTATAGCAAGCTGTGTTGTTGGATTTTTTAAATTCTCCCACGCCCACTCAACAATTTCATTCATAATCCCCTCCCATTTTTAAAAAAACTCTTAACAGTCTTCGTGCAGCAGTTGAAGCAGGAACTTCATTTGAAATAACGAGTTTGGAGAAATATGGCAATAACTCCTTAATATCATTATTGGTGTTAAATGCCAATTTGAGGCCCGCATCGATGCGCTCCCACATCCAGGACTGAGCCTGCTGGCGGCGGCGCGCATCCAGGCGCCCGTTGACACCCTGCAGCCGCCGGAAGTCCTGCACGGCCGCCCAGAAGGCGTCCACGCCGCGGCCCTGCAGCGCGCTGATCTGCAGCACGCGCGGGTGCCACAGGGCCTCGTCGTGGCGCGCATGCTCGGGGTGGCCGTGCTGGCCGATGAGCCGCAGGCTGGAGGTGATCTGCGCCTCGGCGCGCGTGGCGGCGTGCGGGTCGATGTCGGCCTTGTTGATGGCCACGAGGTCCGCGATCTCCATCACGCCCTTCTTGATCGCCTGCAGGTCGTCGCCGGCGTTGGGCAGCTGCATGAGCACGAACATGTCGGTCATGCCGGCCACGGCGGTCTCGCTCTGGCCCACGCCCACGGTCTCGACGATCACCACGCCGTAGCCGGCCGCCTCGCAGACCAGCATGGCCTCGCGCGTCTTCTCGGCCACGCCGCCCAGCGTGCCGCTCGACGGGCTCGGGCGGATGTAGGCCTGCTCGTGCACCGACAGCCGCTCCATGCGCGTCTTGTCGCCCAGGATGGAGCCGCCCGAGACGCTGGACGACGGGTCGATGGTCAGCACCGCCACGCGGTGGCCCTGCGCGATGAGGTGCAGGCCCAGCGTTTCGATGAAGGTGGATTTGCCCACGCCGGGCACGCCGCTCAGGCCCAGCCGGAAGGCCCGGCCGGTGTGCGGCAGCAGCGCGGTGAGCAGCGCATCGCCCTGCGCGCGGTGGTCGGCGCGGGTGGATTCGAGCAGCGTGATGGCCTTGGCCATGGCGCGGCGCTGCACCGGGCCGGGCGCGCCGGTGATGCCGGTGAAGAGCGGGTGCGGAGCCTGCGTGTTCATGCGCCCGCCTCCGCTGCAGCGCCCGCCCACGACGGGCTCCAGCGGTATTCGGTGTCGAAAGGCTCCTCGGCCACCGGCCGGAAGCCGTGGCGCAGATAGAAGCGGTTGGCATCGCTGCCCTTGAGCGCGCACAGGGTCACGTCGCAGCCGCGCTCCCGGGCTTGCGCCTGCACCCAGGCCATGGCCCAGCTGCCGGCCCCCGCGCCCTGCGCACCGGGGCGCAGGTAGAGGTGGTGCAGCCGCAGCGTGCCGTCCGCCGCGCGCGGCAGCAGCGTGAGGTAGCCGATGCGCTCGCCGCCCCGCACGATGTGGCGCATGCCCTGCGGCACGAAGGCGTCGCGCAGCCGCTCGCGCACGCGCACCGGGTCGAAGCGGCCCAGCCGCTCCAGGCTTTCGCGCAGCGCCTCGGCGCGCAGCTCGGCCATGGCGGCGAAGTCGCCTTCGGTGACGGGCTCCCAGGCCAGGCCGGCAGCGCCGGAGAGCGGTGAGTCGGCAGCCGGAGAATCGGGCATCGCGCAGGTACGCATCCTCAGGCGGCCACGGCCTGGCGGATCTGCTCCAGCACGTCCTTCGCGCTCGCCGGGATCGGCGTGCCCGGGCCGTAGATGCCCTTCACGCCCGATTCGTAGAGGAAGTCGTAGTCCTGCTGCGGGATCACGCCGCCCACGAAGACGATGATGTCATCGGCGCCCTGGGCCTTCAGCGCCTCGATGATGGCCGGCACCAGGGTCTTGTGGCCGGCCGCGAGCGTGGAGACGCCCACGGCGTGGACGTCGTTCTCGATGGCCTGGCGCGCGCACTCCTCGGGGGTCTGGAAGAGCGGGCCCATGTCCACGTCGAACCCCAGGTCGGCGAAGGCCGTGGCCACCACCTTGGCGCCGCGGTCGTGGCCGTCCTGCCCCAGTTTGGCGATCATCACGCGCGGGCGGCGGCCCTCGGTTTCGGCGAAGGCGTCGATCTCGCCCTGGAGCTTTTCCCAGCCCTCGGCCGAGTCGTAGGCGGCGGCGTAGACGCCGGTCACCTTCTGCGTATCGGCGCGGTGGCGGCCGAAGACCTTCTCCAGCGCGTCGCTCACCTCGCCCACCGTGGCGCGCAGCCGCACGGCCTGGATCGAAAGCTCCAGCAGGTTGCCCGTGCCGGATTCGGCGGCGGCCGTGAGCGCATCGAGCGCCTGCTGCACCGCGGCGGCGTCGCGCGTGGCGCGGATGCGCTCCAGCCGCGCGATCTGGCCGCCCCGCACCTTCATGTTGTCGATCTGCAGGATGTCCACCGGGTCTTCCTTGGCCAGGCGGTACTTGTTCACGCCCACGATCACGTCCTTGCCGGAGTCGATGCGCGCCTGCTTTTCGGCGGCCGCCGCCTCGATCTTGAGCTTGGCCCAGCCGGAATCGACGGCCTGGGTCATGCCGCCCAGGGCCTCGACCTCCTCGATGATCTTCCAGGCGGCGTCGGCCATGTCCTGGGTCAGCTTCTCCATCATGTAGCTGCCGGCCCAAGGGTCGATCACGTTGGTGATGTGGGTCTCTTCCTGGATGATGAGCTGCGTGTTGCGCGCGATGCGGGCCGAGAATTCGGTCGGCAGCGCGATGGCCTCGTCGAAGCTGTTGGTGTGCAGGCTCTGCGTGCCGCCGAAGACGGCCGCCATGGCCTCGATGGTGGTGCGCACCACGTTGTTGTAGGGGTCCTGCTCGGTGAGCGACCAGCCCGAGGTCTGGCAGTGCGTGCGCAGCATCAGGCTCTTGGGGCTCTTCGCATCGAAGCCCTTCATGATGCGGCACCAGAGCAGGCGCGCCGCGCGCATCTTGGCCACTTCGAGGTAGAAGTTCATGCCGATGGCCCAGAAGAACGAGAGCCGGCCGGCGAACTCGTCCACGTCCAGGCCCGAGGCGATGGCGGTTTTCACGTATTCCTTGCCGTCCGCCAGCGTGAAGGCCAGCTCCAGCGCCTGGTTGGCGCCCGCTTCCTGCATGTGGTAGCCGCTGATCGATATGGAGTTGAACTTCGGCATGTTCCGCGCGGTGTAGCCGATGATGTCCCCGATGATCCGCATCGACGGCTTGGGCGGGTAGATGTAGGTGTTGCGGACCATGAACTCCTTGAGGATGTCGTTCTGGATGGTCCCGGAGAGCTGGTCCTGCCGCACGCCCTGCTCTTCCGCGGCGACCACATAGCCGGCCAGCACGGGCAGCACGGCGCCGTTCATGGTCATGGAGACGCTCACCTTGTCCAGCGGAATGCCGTCGAACAGGATCTTCATGTCCTCCACGCTGTCGATGGCCACGCCCGCCTTGCCCACGTCGCCGGTCACGCGCGGGTGGTCGCTGTCGTAGCCGCGGTGCGTGGCGAGGTCGAACGCCACCGACACGCCCTGCCCGCCCGCCGCGAGCGCCTTGCGGTAGAAGGCGTTCGATTCCTCGGCCGTGGAAAAGCCGGCGTACTGGCGGATGGTCCAGGGCCGCACCGCGTACATGGTGGCCTGCGGGCCGCGCAGGTAGGGCTCGAAGCCGGGCAGCGTGTTGGTGTGGGGCAGGCCCGCCGTGTCTTCGGCGGTGTAGAGCGGCTTCACGGCGATGCCGTCCGGCGTGATCCAGTTAAGTGCCTGCACGTCGCCGTCCGGGGCGGACTTGGCGGCCGCCTTGCCCCACGCGGCGAGGTCGGCTGGCTGGAATTCGGGCTCGGGGGAACGGCTGCTGCTCATGGAAACGGCTCGCTGTGAGGGATGGCAATGCCCGCGCCGCCTTGTCTCCGGGCGTGTCGCGAGAGATGCGGCCAAGTCTATCCGATCCGTAATTATTAATTTATAGTTTTTTTGGGCTACATTTCGCGCCATGTCCACGGCCCCGCTGACCCCCCGCGCGCTCTACGAAGAGGTGGCGGAGCAATTGCGCCAGCGCATCTTCCAGCGCCAGCTGGAGCCCGGGAGCTGGATCGACGAGCTGAAGATCGCCGAGGAGTTCGGCATCAGCCGCACCCCCCTGCGCGAAGCGCTCAAGGTGCTGGCGGCCGAGGGCCTGGTCACCATGAAGGTGCGCCGCGGCGCCTATGTGACCGAGGTGTCCGACAAGGACCTGCGCGACGTCTACCACCTGCTGGCCCTGCTGGAGAGCGACGCGGCGCGCGTGGTGGCGGGCCGTGCCTCGGACGCGCAGATGCGCGAACTGGAGGCGCTGCACGCCGAACTCTCGGCCGCCGTGGCCGACCGCGAGCGCTTCTTCAGCGTGAACGAGCGCTTCCACATGCGGCTGCTGGAGCTGGCCGACAACCGCTGGCGCAACCAGATGGTGGCCGACCTGCGCAAGGTGATGAAGCTCAACCGGCACAACTCGCTGCTGCGCCAGGGCCGCATCGAAGAGTCGCTGCGCGAGCATGGCGACATCCTGGCCGCCCTGCAGGCGCGGGACGCGGAAGCCGCGGCCACCGCCATGCTGGGCCATTTCAGCCAGGGCCTGCAGGCCGCGGCCTGAAGCCAGCCGCGGGCCCGGAGGCCCCGGTCGGCCGCACGGGCTGGCTTCTCCCCTAGAACGCCAGCCTGACATGGAGCTTTCGCGGCCACGGCGCGCGGCCGGCCGGGGGGCATTTGCGCCCGTGCTTGCCCCCGAAGGCCCATCCCCGGCATCATGGCGACACAAACCGATACGTCGCACCACACACAAGGCAGGCGATCCATTCAGGCGGCACCTCCGGGTCCGGGCCGCGCGGGAGACGCCCTGCCATCCGGGAGGACCACCGCGCATGCTGGATCTGGAGCGTTTTTTCCTGTGGGAGGGAGCCGAGGGCCCGGCGCCTTCGTCGCTGCTGGTCGGCAGCCACGATCCCGTGCTCGTCACGCTGTCGGTGGCCGTGGCGGTCCTGTCGTCCACGCTGGCGCTGTATCTCTCGGGCCAGGCGCGCAATGCCCAGGTCGCGCTCTCGCGCACACTGGCGCTGACCAGCGCGGGCGTGGCCCTCGGCGCGGGCATCTGGGCCATGCATTTCATCGGCATGCTCTCCTTCACGCTCTGCGCGCCGGTGCACTACGACGTGGGGACCACGCTGCTGTCGATGCTGCCGGCCATGGCCGCGTCCTGGCTGGCGCTCTCGCTGCTGGCGCGCGACCGCGTGGCCACGCGGCAATGGCTGCTGGGCGGCGTGCTGGTGGGCGCGGGCATCGGGACGATGCACTACATGGGCATGGCCGCGATGCGCATGGCGCCGCTGCTGCGCTACGACCCGGTGTGGTTCCTGGCCTCGCTGGCCGTGGCGGTGGTGCTGGCGAACGCGGCGCTCTGGGTGCGCTTCATGCTCCAGCGCCGCATCGGCATGGCCGCCTGGCAGGCGAACCTGCTGGGCGGCGCCATCATGGGCACGGCCATCGCGGGCATGCACTACACGGCCATGGCCGCCGCCCGCTTCGTGGGTACCGCCGAGCCGGAGGGCGCGGATGCCCATGAATGGGCGCTGATGCTGGCGCTCACGGTGGCGCTGGTCACGGCCTGCGTGGGCCTGTTCGCGGGCGCGGTGAACGGCCTCATCCTCTACCGCGACCTCTACCGCAAGGTGCGGCGCAGCGAATCCCGCCTGCGCGCGCTGGTGGACACCGCCGTGGACGGCATCATCACCATCGACAGCAAAGGCATCGTGCAGAGCTTCAACCAGTCGGCCGAGCGCATCTTCGGGTGGGCCGCCGCCGACGTGCAGGGCCGCAACATCCGCATGCTGATGCCCTCGCCCTACGCCCAGGCGCACGACGGTTATCTGGAGCGCTACCTCGCCACGGGCGAGGCACGCATCATCGGCACGGGCCGCGAGGTGGTGGGCCTGCACCGCGACGGCAGCGCCATCCCGCTGCGCCTGTCCATCGGCCGTGCGGATGCCCCCGGGGGGCCGCTCTTCGTGGGGTTCCTGATCGACCTGCGCGGCGTCAAGGAAGCCGAGATGCGCCTGGGCATCGCCGCCAGCGTGTTCGAGCACAGCTACGAGGCCGTGCTGATCCTCGATTCGGACCACCATGTCGTGGACGCCAACCCCGCGTTCGAGCGCATGACCGGCCTGTGCCGCGAAGACCTGCTGGGCCATCCGCTCGAAGACCTGTATCCGGCGGCGGCCGGCGCGGACGACGCCGACCCCGATGCGCCCGCGCCCGCCCGCACCCGGTTCCCGGCGGTGTGGCGGGCCGTGCAGTCGCAGGGCTATTGGCAGGGCGAGATGCTCGGGCGCGGCGTGGAAAGCGCCATGCCCCAGCGCGTGTCCATCGCCGGCGTGCTCGGCAAGGAGGGGCACCCGCACCATTACATCGTGGTCATCACCGACATCAGCCAGCTCAAGGCCCATGAGCTGGAACTGGAGCACATCGCGCTCTACGACAGCCTCACGGGCCTGCCCAACCGCCGCCTGCTGTCCGACCGGCTCGTGCATGCCATCGCCCAGGCCCAGCGGCGCCGCCAGCTCCTGGCCGTGTGCTACCTCGACCTGGACGGCTTCAAGCGCGTAAACGACCAGCACGGCCACGCGGCCGGCGACCAGCTCCTGATCGAGGTCGGCCGCCGCATCCAGGCCCAGCTGCGTGCCGAGGACACGCTGGCCCGGCTGGGCGGCGACGAGATGGTGGTGCTCATCAACGGCCTGCAGACCCCGGGGGACTGCGACCCCCTCATCGAGCGCATCCTGCACGCCGTGCGCCAGCCCGTGCCGCTGTCGCACGGCCAGGGCTTCGTCTCGGCCAGCATCGGGCTCAGCTTCTACCCCCTGGACGGCGACGCGCCCGACCTGCTGCTGCGCCAGGCCGACCATGCCATGTACGAGGCCAAGCAGGACGGCAAGAACCAGTGCCGGCGCTTCGGCGCGGCCGGCCCGGTGGCGCCGCCGGCCCGCACGGCCGCTGCGCCCGCCGGGCCCGCGGCGCTGCGGCCCGGAGCATCGGGAGAGTGACCCGTGCCCTGGCCGGGCACCCCAATTTGCTACTTAATTGATAGCAAACTATTCAATGGATCCGGCGGCATGGAGGCGAAATGACTGGAAGCCCGTGGCTGGCACCGCGGCCCGGCGCGGTCAAAACCTCGGCCGGGCGAGCCGCTTGCTGGCCCGGGATATCGCATAGTTCACGAGGCAGTAGAGTGCCGCGACCACCAGGTACACGGGCACCAGGGAGTGGTAGTTGGCGATCAGCACCTTGGCGTTCTGCATGAGTTCGCCGTAGGTGACGACATAGCCGAAGGTGGTGTCCTTGACCACGATGACCAGTTGCGCCACCAGCGCCGGGACGATGTAGCGCAGGGCCTGGGGAAAGACGATGGAGAAGAACACCTGGGCTTCGGTCAGCCCCAGGCTGCGTGCGGCATCGGTCTGGCCGCGCGGGACGGCGAGCACACCCGCGCGGTACACCTCGGCCACCACCGCGGCGGTGCTGAGGCCCACCGGCAGCGTCAGCATCCAGTAGGTGCCGAGCTTGATCCCGGCCTGCGGGAGCACCAGGAAACACACATAGATGAGCAGCAGCGTTGGCGTGCCGCGCAGGAACTCGATGACCGCGGTGCTCGGCCAGCGGACGATCCGCGGCCGTGCGAGGCGGCCCACCATCAGCACCAGCCCGAGCGTCAGTGCGATGGCGGCGGACATCGCCGCCGATGCCACCGTGCCGAGCAGGCCGCTGGCCAGGAACTTCCAGGTCGTCGGCCAGGCGAAGAATGTCCAGTAGCGCGCGTCGAGCTGCCCGGCCGAATGGAACCGGAACACGACGGCCGCAGCCACGAGGAGCAGCACGGCTGCCGTGGCCGCGCTCATGGCCCGCATGCGCCTGCGGGCCTGCGGACTGGGGGCGCCGAACAGAATGTCTTCGAGGGTGCGGCTCATCGCAGTATCCGCATCTTCTTTTCGAGGGTGGCGCCCGCCCAGGCGATGAGCAAGCCGCTTGCCACGTACATCGCTGCCGCCACGGCGAAGGCGGCCATGCCGGCCGCGGAATCCGTGGCGATCTTGGACACCAGCGCGGTCAGCTCCCGGCCGGGAAACGGCACCTGCGAGGCCAGCGAGGTCGACAACATCAGCGCGATCAGCAGCGAGGTCATCGGCTGCACCACTGCACGCAGCGCCTGCGGCATGACCACCGCGGAGATGACGCGCACCGGCCGCATGCCCAGGCTGAGCGCGGCCTCGATCTGGCCGCCGCCCACGGTGTTGATGCCCGAGCGCAGGTAGTCCGCCGTGAACGCGGAGCAGACCAGCGTCAGCGTGAGCACCACGGCCGGCTCATAGTCGATGAGCACCTCGAGATCGGGCAGCGCGAACACGATGAAGATCAGCAGCGCCACGCTGGGAATGTTGCGGAAGATCTCGACATATCCCGTCAGCACGAAGCGCAGCGGCGGCAGCGGCATGAGCCGGAGCACCGTCACGGCCATGCCCAGCAGGAAGCCGGGCACGAACGACAGGGCGGTGAGCTTCCATGTCAGAAAAAGGGCCTGCCCGAAGGCAGGCCCGTAGTCGGCCAGGACTTTGGCGACGTCGCCCATCGCTCAGGGAAGGGCGGGCGGCGTCGGCACGGCGGTGCTGCCCGTGCGCTGCCCGATGGAGATGGTCCAGAGCTTCGCCCAGGTGCCGTCGGCTTCGATCTTCTTCAGGAAATCGTTGATGAAGGCCACGCCGTCGGAGCCCTTGGGCAGGCCGATGCCGTAGGGGTCCTGCGCACCGAAGGGTGTGCCCGCCAGCTTGGCGTCGCCGCTCCCGAGGCTCAGGGCGTTGAGCAGCAGCGTGTGGTCGGTGACGTAGGCGTCCACGCGCCCCTGGCGCAGCGCGTCGAGCGCTTCCTGGTGCGTCTGGAATTCCTGCACGGCCGCCTTGGGCGCGTGCTGCGCCAGGATGGCGGGGCCGGTCGAGCCGGCCTGCGTGGCGACCTTCCTGCCGCCCAGGTCGCCGTACGACTGGATCGCCTTGTTGTTCGCCTTAACGAGCACCCCGGCCTGCGAGGTGTAGTAAGGGCCGGCGAACGCGATCTTCTCGGCGCGCGCGGGGGTGATGGAATACGTGGCGAACACCATGTCCACCTGGTCGTTGATGAGCACCTGCTCGCGCGTGGACGAGTTCACCTGCGTGAGCTGGAACCTGGTCGCGTCGCCGAGGATGTAGCGGGTGATGAGCTGCGCCAAGCCGGCGTCGAAGCCGCGGATTTTGCCGTCCTTCTCGTTGAGCAGCGAGAAGAGGTTCGAGGTTTGCGTGCCCCCCAGGCGCAGCGTGCCGGCCTGCTTGACCTTGGTGGCCCAGGTGCTCGATGCGATGGCCGCGGCGCTGGCCACGGGGCCCTGCGCCACCAGCTCGTCGAAGGCCGCCGCATTGATGGGCGTGCCTTGCGCGAAAAGCGACCCGCTGGCCGCGACCGCCAGGGCCGCCACGGTGGATTTCAGAAGGGATGTGATCGACATGCGGTCCTCTCGAATCGGTGTGAATTGAATCAATTTATAGCAGCTATGGAATGCACGACGCCGCTCGCAAGGGGGTGGGCCCCTGGGGATGCACCCGATACGCCAACCCGCCCCCGCCGTGGCGGACAGCCGCCCCTTCCGGCGCGCAGCGGCAGCCGGGTGCCCCCGGCAGTATCCACCCACCCGGCGGCGCGATACCGCCCGGTCACCACGCGCATCGCATATGCATAGTTGCGAATCTTCGTTCAGGCCGCACCGCCTGCCGCCTACAGTGGCCAGGCCATCCGCCCCACCCGTTCCTGCCACCCCGGCACCGCCCTGCTCCCCGTCCGCCTTTGCCCACCTCCGCTCCATGAGACTCAAGCTCGCATTCCGGGCGCTCGGCCGCACCCTGTGGCAAGCCCTGCCCACCGTGCTGGGTGTCGTGGTGCTCAACTTCCTGCTGCTGCAGCTCGTGCCGGGCGACGCGGCCGATGTCATCGCGGCCGAATCGGGCTCCGCCACGGCGGAAAGCATGGCCCAGCTGCGCAGCCACTTCGGGCTGGACATGCCGCTGCTCCAACAGTTGGCCAGCTATCTGAACCACCTCGCCCACTTCAGCCTGGGCACCTCGCCGCGCTACAACATGCCGGTCACCGATCTGATCGCCGGGCGCCTGGGCAACACGCTGCTGCTGATGCTCACGGCCCTCGGCTTCGCGCTGGCCGTGGGCGTCACGCTGGGCTGCACCATGGCCAGCCGCGTGGGGCGCTGGCCGGACCGCCTGCTGTCGGTGCTGGCCCTGCTGCTGTATTCCACGCCCAGCTTCTGGCTCGGCCTGATGTCCATCGTGCTGTTTTCCGTGCACCTGGGCTGGCTGCCCACGGGCGGCAGCGGCACCATCGGCAGCGGCGCCACGGGCTGGGCTGCGGCCGTCGATGCGCTGCGCCACCTGGTGCTGCCGGCGCTGGCGATGTCCGGCTTCTACATCGCGATCTTTTCACGGCTCACGCGCGCATCCATGCTGGAGGTGAGCCGCCAGGATTTCGTGCGCACCGCGCATGCCAAGGGCCTGGCTCCGCTGGCCGTCACGCTGCGCCACGTGCTGCGCAATGCGCTGATCCCCGTCACCACCGTGGCCGGCATGCACTTCGGCACGCTGCTGGGCGGCGCCGTGGTGGTGGAGACCGTCTTCAACTGGCCCGGTCTCGGCCGGCTGGCCTTCGAATCCGTGATGGCGCGGGACTACACCGTCCTGCTCGGCATCCTGCTGCTCTCGTCGCTGCTCGTGATCCTCGCCAACATGCTGGTGGACCTGCTCCACGCCTGGCTGGATCCCCGCATCCAGGTCCGCTGATCCCCCCGCCACTGCCATGTCCACACCGTTCCACGCACTGCCCGCCGCCGAAACCGCACCGCTCGCGGCGGATAGCGCTCCCGCACCCGCCGCCGGCCGGCGCGCGGCGCTGCGTGCGCTCACGCGCAATCCGTCCGCGATGGCGGGCGCCCTGCTGCTCGTCCTGATGGTCCTGCTCGCCTTCAGCGCACCGTGGCTCTACCCTGGCGACCCGCTCGACATGGTGGCCACGCCGCTGCTCTGGCCCGGGCAGGAAGCCCAGTTCCCCCTGGGCAGCGATTCGCTGGGGCGCGACGTGGCCGCGGGTCTGGCGCATGGCGCGCGGGTGTCGCTGGCCGTGGGCGTGGTGGCGGCCGCGCTCAGCCTGCTGATCGGCATCGTGGTGGGCGCGCTGGCCGGCTACTTCGGCGGCGTGGTGGACGACGTGCTGGTACGCATCACCGAGCTGTTCCAGACCGTGCCCTCTTTCCTCTTCGTGATCGTGGTGGTGGCCATCGGACAGCCGTCCGTCCCCGTGATCGTTCTCGCGATCGGGCTGGCCTCCTGGCCCGTGATCGCGCGCCTGGTGCGGGCCGAGTTCCGCGCGCTGCGCGAGGCCGAATTCATCCTGGCCGCGCGCAGCCAGGGTTTCAGCCACCTGCGCACCATCGTGCAGGAGATGCTGCCCAACGCGCTCCCGCCGGTCATCGTGACCACCTCGGTGCTGGTGGCCAGCGCCATCCTCATCGAATCGGGCCTGTCCTTCCTCGGCATGGGCGACCCCAACGCCGTGTCGTGGGGCAGCATGATCGGCGAGGGGCGCGAACTGCTGCGTACCGCCTGGTACCTCACGGCCCTGCCCGGCCTGACCATCGTGCTCACCGTGCTGGCGCTCAACCTCCTGGGAGACGGGCTCAACGACGCCCTCAATCCCCGCTTGCGCGGCCGCTGAGCCCGCAGCGATCTGCCCCTCGAAGGCTTTTCCATGACATCCGCCACCGCCCCGCTGCTGGACATCCGCCAACTCGGCATCCGCTTCCAGACCGCGCAGGGCCCCGTCGATGCCGTGCAGGACCTCGACCTCACACTGCGGCGTGGCGAGACCCTGGCCCTGGTGGGCGAATCGGGCTGCGGCAAGTCCACCACCGCGCTGGCGCTGCTGCGCCTGCTGGCGCCCGGGGCGCAGGTACGGGGCCAGATCCTCTTCGAGGGCCGGGACATCCTGTCCCTGCCCCCGCGCGAGCTGCAGGCCCTGCGCGGCGCCGATATCTCGATGGTCTTCCAGGAGCCGATGACGTCGCTGAATCCGGTGCACACCATCGGCGCGCAGATCGCCGAGACGCTGCGCCTGCACGAGGGCCTGCCCGCGGCGGCGGCACTGCGCCGCGCGGTCGAGCTGCTGGAGCTGGTGCGCATCCCCGATCCGCACCGCCGCGTGCACGACTACCCGCATCACCTCTCCGGCGGCCAGCGCCAGCGCGTGATGATCGCCATGGCCGTGGCCTGCCGCCCCCGCCTGCTGGTGGCCGACGAACCCACGACCGCGCTGGACGTGACCATCCAGGCGCAGATCCTGGAACTGCTCGACGGGCTGCGGCGCGAGCTGGACATGGCACTGCTGCTCATCACCCACGATCTGGGCCTGGTCGCCCAATGGGCGGACCGGGTGGCGGTGATGTACGGCGGCCGCAAGGTGGAAGAGGCGCCCACGGCCCCGCTGTTCGTCACCCCCGCCCATCCGTACACCCGCGGCCTGCTCGGCGCCTCTCTGCACGGCGGCCGAACGTTGCACTACTCCGAGGCGCGCCTGCCCGAGATCCAGGCCCGCGTGGAGCCGGCCACCGGGGAGCGCAGCTTCACCCTGCACGTGCCGCCGGCACGCGGCACCACGCGCATCGGCGGCGGCACCGCGCCCCTGCTCGACGTGCAGGACCTGCGCACCGACTACGCCACGCGCAGCGGCGGCGTGGTGCATGCCGTCGACGGCGTGGGCTTTCAGATCGGCGCGGGCGAGACCCTCGGCCTCGTCGGCGAGTCGGGCTGCGGCAAATCCACGCTCTCCCGCACCCTGCTGCGGCTGGTGGCCCCCACCTCCGGGCGCATCGTCTTCGACGGCACCGACATCGCGGGCTTGCCCGAGCGCTCGCTCAAGCCCTGGCGGCGGCGCATGCAGATGGTGTTCCAGGACCCGTACGCATCGCTCAATCCGCGCCGCAGTGTGTTCGACATCCTGGACGCCGTGCTGACCGTGCACGGCGTGGCCAACCGGCAGGAAAGGCGCCAGCGCATCGCGGCCATCCTCGACCGCGTTGGCCTGCCGCGCAGCGCCGCCGGTCGCTACCCGAACGAGTTCTCCGGCGGCCAGCGCCAACGCATCGGCATCGCCCGCGCGTTGGTGGTGAGACCGTCCCTGGTGGTACTGGACGAGCCCGTATCGGCGCTCGACGTTTCTGTGCAGGCCCAGATCCTGAACCTGCTGGCCGAGCTGAAGGAAGACTTCGGCCTTTCGTACCTGTTCATCTCGCACGACCTCTCGGTCGTGCGCTACATCGCCGACCGCGTGATGGTCATGCACCAGGGCCGCATCGTCGAAACCGGCAGCCACCAGGACATCTGGCAGCGGCCGCAGCACCCGTACACGCGCAGCCTGATCCGGTCCGTGCCCGGGGTGGAGCACCGCAAGGCGGCCTGATCGGCGCGGAACTGTCGCCGATCCACTCCACCGCAGAGGCGTGCACGGCCGCTGCGCGTGAAGCACGCCAGCAGGCCGCACGCTCCTGTGTCACTTCTTCGGTTCCACCCACACATCCGCCAGGTTGGATTCCACGCCATCGGCCGTCAGCGAATGGTCGTGCACGCGCTGGTGGGCGATGGTAATGAACGCGGGCTGGTAGAGGTTCAGGTCCGGCACATCGCGCGCCACGATGTCCTGGAACTCCTTGAACAGTTGCTTGCGGCGCACCGGGTCGTTCTCCACCGCGGCGTCTTCGAGCAGCTTGTCGACCACCGGGCTGGCGTAGTGGGTGCCGTTGGAGAAGGGAACGCCCTTGATGAAGTTCTTGCTCCAGTAGAGGCGTTGCACGCCCACCGTGGGATCGAACAGGTTGCTGGCCCCGTTGGTGGTGAAGGCGAAGTCGCGGTCGGTGTAGATGCGCTTGATGAACGCGCTGGGGTCCTGCGCGCGCACGGTCACGGCGATGCCCACGCGCGCCAGGGCCGTGCGGATGTAGTCGGCCAGGCGCTGGCCGTCGCCGCTGATGGGGTTGAAGTCCAGCGGCACGGCGAAGCGGCTCGCGCCCTTCCTGGGGTAGCCGGCTTCGTCGAGCAGCGCGTTGGCCTTCTTCACATCGAACGCATAGGGCGACGGCGCGGGGTCGTGGAAGGCCTTGAGGCCGGGCGCGATGGGCGAGTAGCTGACCTGGCCGTAGCCGTAGTTGACCACCTTGACGATGACGTTGCGGTCCAGCGCGTGGGCGATGGCCTGGCGCACCTTGTCGTTCTTGAAGTATTCGTTGTCGAGATTGAACTCCAGCCGCGTCACGTTGTGCGAATAGCTGTTGCCCTTGGTCTCGAAGCGAAGCGTGGGCACTTTCTTCAGGCGGTCCAGGTCGGCCTGGGGCACGGGCGTGCGGTAGCCCAGGTCCACGGTGCCGGTCTCGAAGGCCACGGCGGCGGCGGCGGGGTCGGTCACGAAGCGCACGATGAGCTGGTCGATGAAGGGCTTGGGCTTGTCCCAGTATTCAGGGTTGCGCTCATAGACGATGTGGCTGCCGCGCACCCATTCCTTGAACCTGAATGGCCCGGTGCCCACGGGCGCGTTGTTGGCCGGGTTGGCCTTGGCGTCGGTGCCGTCGTACAGGTGCCTGGGCACGATGGGGGTCTCGGACGCCACCAGCGCGCGGATCAGGTAGGGGGCGGGCTTGGACAGGCGCAGCACGGCCGTGTGCTTGTCCGGCGTGTCCACGCCCGTCACGTTGGCGAAGGTGTTGCGACCGCGCGGGTGGATCTGCTTCAGGAGGTTGATCGAATACGCCACGTCGGCGGAGGTGAACTCCTTGCCGTCGTGCCATTTCACGCCCTGGCGCAAAGTGAAGGTGTAGGTCAGGCCGTCGGGGCTGATGGACCACTTGGTGGCCAGTTGCGGCTGCGGGTTGACGTCGTAGTCGTACTTGAGCAGGCCTTCGGTGACCTTGGCGCTCACGCTGAGGATGGGCGTGGCGACGTTGGCCACGGTGACCAGTGCCGTGGGCTCCGAGGGCAGCAGCAACGTGAGCGAGCCCTCGTGGTTCGGCGGCGCGGCGTGGGCGGCCAGGCCGGCGGCCAGCAGGCCGGCGATGAGGGTGGAACGGGGGATCAGGCGCAGGAGCGGAGACATGGAACAGAACGATCAGGAGGAAGGAACAGGGTGCAGCGGATGACCGGTGCATTCGAAAGAAGGAACTGGGTTGCCGTCGCCGGATGGCCGGTGCGATGGGCTGCAACGGCCATCCGGGGGCTGCCAGCGCTGGCAGCCATTCCCATTGCATCAACAGTGCATGGAACGGCCTCCTCAGGTCACCAGGCCCAGCAGGCGGTCCTGCTGGCGCAAGGCGGGATCGCGCGCGGCCGGGGAGCCCAGGCCACCGCCGCCGGGCGTTTCCACCACCAGGCGGTCGCCGGCCGGAACGACCTGGCGCCCCTTGGGCGCCAGCACACGGCCCGAGCCCAGGCGCAGCACGCCGGGCGCGCCATCCTGCCCACCCAGGGCGCCGCGCGCCGGGTGGTTCACGCGGTCGAAGGCGGCGGCGATCACCAGCGCCGCGTCGGGCTGCGCATGGCGCACGGCGATGACCTGGCCCAGGCCGCCGCGCACGGTGCCGTCGCCGCCGGAATCGGCGCGGTATTCCTTGCGCTCGAAGACCAGGGGGGCCGCGGTTTCCAGGATTTCCAGCGAGACATTGCGCACGCCGCTGGGATAGGCCGTGACCGACAGGCCGTCCTTGCCGGGCCGAGCCCCGGTGCCGCCCGTGGAGAAGCTGATGATGTTGAAGCGCCGTCCGCGCCGCAGGGCCTCGGCGTCTTCGGCACTGGCGCCCGGCAGGGCCTCGCCGCCCACGAGCTGCAGGTTCCACAGCGAGGACGACCCTTCCGCCGGCACCCGGTCCGGCCGCGCCTGGCGCAGCGCGCCGAACACCACGTCCGGCAGCAGCTGGCCCACCACGTGCCGAGCCGTCACAGGCGCCGGGTGCAAGGCATGGAGGATGGAGCCGGCGGGCGCACTCACGCGGATGGCGGCGAGCGAGCCCGCATTGTTGGGCACGTCCTCGCCGATCAGGCAGCGGATACCGAACGAGGTGTAGGCATCGGTGTACGCCTTGGGCACGTTGATG
The DNA here is from genome assembly GCF_900112675.1 of Paracidovorax konjaci. GTDB lineage: Bacteria > Pseudomonadota > Gammaproteobacteria > Burkholderiales > Burkholderiaceae_C > Paracidovorax > Paracidovorax konjaci. Next base: position 153,813 of record NZ_FOMQ01000009.1, read on the forward strand.
CCGCGTGCCACCGTACCCGAGGTGCCGGCGAAGTCCACGTGTACGCCGCTCCCGTCGATGGTGACGGCGGCCTGCAGGGTGATGGGCGCGTCATACCCATCCGCCACGAGCGTGTTGAGCCAGGTGCCGCGCGGCCAGTGCTGCAGCGCCGCGCGCATGGCCTGGGCCGAGCGGTCGATGGCGTAGGCACCCAGGGCCTCCAAATCGGCGAGGCCGAACTCGCGCAGCAAGGCGCGCAGGCGGCGCGCGCCCACGTCGTTGCAGGCGACCAGGGCGAACAGGTCGCCCTCGACCTGGGCCGGGTCGCGCACATTGGCGTGGACGATGGCCAGCACCGCGGGGTCCACCGTGCCCCGGCGGATGAATCGCAGGATGGGCAGGAACAGGCCTTCGTGCCAGATCTCCAGCCCGTCGGGGCTGGAGCCGATGCCTCCGATGTCGATCACGTGCACTGTGGCCGCGAACAGCGCCACCAGCCGGCCGTCGTCGAACACGGGTGTGACCATGGTCATGTCGTAGAGATGGCCTGTGCCCTTCCAGGGGTCGTTGGTCAAAAACACATCGCCGTCTTGCATCGTGGCGGCGGGAAAGCGCACCAGGAAATGCTTGACCGACTCGGCCATGGAATTCACATGGCCGGGCGTGCCCGTGACGGCCTGCGCCACCATGCGCCCGTCGGGCAGGAACACGCCGGCCGAGAGATCGCCCGCCTCGCGCGTGGGGGTGCCGAAGGCCGTGCGGATCAGTGTCTGGGCCTGCTCCTCGACCACGGACAGCAGGCGCGCCCAGGCGAGCTGGTGGCGGATGTCCGCCTTGGCGTGTTGTGCCGCGCTCATGCCGCCACCTCCGCCGTTTCTTGCACGCCGTACTGCGTGCGCGCCGCCGCGGGCGTGATGAACCCCGCCTGCAGGTCGCGCTCGATCAGCGCCGGATTTCGCCCGGCCGGATCGCCCAGCCCCGCACCGCCGGGCGTCTGCACCACCAGCACCTCGCCGGCTGGCACGAGCTGGCGGCCCTTGCCGCGCAGGGCCGTGCCGCTCCCTTGCAGGTAGGCCCGCCCCGGCGCTCCGTCGTGGCCACCCAGGGCGCCGCGCGGCGGGTAGATGACACGGTCCCAGGTGGCGGCCAGCACCATCGGCTCGCCCAGGGCGTGCTCGATGGCGATGGTCTGCCCCAAGCCGCCGCGCGTGGCCCCTGCACCGCCGGAATCGGCACGGTACTCCTTGCGCCTGAAAATGAGCGGCGCCTGGGTTTCCAGGATCTCCAGCGATACGTTGCGCACGCCGCTCGGGTAGGCCGTGGCGGAAAGCCCGTCCTGCCCCGGCCGTGCGCCGGTACCGCCCGTGGTGAAGCTCACGATGCCGAAACGCCTTGCCTTGATGAGCACGTCATTCGGTCCGCCCGCGATGGGCTGGCCGCCCGTGAGGCGGATGTTCCACAGCGACGAAGACCCCTCGGCCGGCACACGGTCGGGCCGCGCCTGGCGCAGCGCGCCGAACACCAGGTCCGGCAGCATCTGGCCGATGGCCGCGCGCGCCGCGACCGCACTGGGCGGCAGCGCGTTCACGATGGAGCCCTCCGGCGCAATCACGCGGATGGGCGCGAGCGAGCCCGTGTTGTTGGGCACGTCGGCACCCACCAGGCAGCGGATGCCGAAAGAGGTGTACGCGTCGGTATAGGCTTTGGGCACGTTGATGCCGCGCGCCACCGTGCCCGAGGTGCCGGCGAAGTCCACCAGGATCCCGGTGTCGCTGATGGTCACCGCCGCATGCAGCTGTACGGGCTCGTCGTAGCCGTCCACCGTCATGTGGTTGCGCCACGTGCCCTTGGGCCAGTCTTTCAGTGCCTCGCGCATGGCCCGGGCGCTGCGCTCGATGATGTAGTCGCCCTGGGCCTGTAGGTCGACCAGGCCGAATTCGCGCAGCAACTGCCGCAGGCGGCGCGCGCCCACGGCATTGCAGGCGACCAGGGCGTGCAGGTCTCCCTCCACCTGCTCGGGCTCGCGGACATTGGCCCGCACGATGTCGAGCACGGCTTCCTCGATCACGCCGCGGGTGACGAAGCGCAGGATGGGCAGGAACAGGCCCTCGTGGTAGATCTCCAGCGCGTCCGGGCCCGCGCCCAGGCCGCCGATGTCGACCACGTGCACGGTGGAGGCGAACAGCGCCACCATCTTGCCGCCGTGGAACACGGGCGTGACCATCACCACGTCGTAGAGGTGGCCCGTCCCCTTCCAGGGATCGTTGGTGATGAAGACGTCGCCGTCCTCCATGGTGTCCGCAGGAAACGCGCGCAGGAAGTGCAGCACGGAATCGGCCATGGAATTCACGTGGCCTGGCGTGCCCGTGACGGCCTGGGCCACCATGCGGCCATCGGGCAGGAAGACGCCGGCCGAAAGGTCACCCGCTTCGCGCGTAGGCGTGCCGAAGGCCGTTCGGATCAGCGCCTGGGCCTGCTCCTCCACCACGGCCAGAAGGCGGTTCCAGACCAGTTGCTGGCGGATGGTGTGGCGGTTGGACGATGGCGCATTGCTCATGCTGCCACCGCGCTTTCTGCCTCGGCCTGCGCCCGCGCGGCCAGGGCCGTGGTATCGGTCAGCACCAGGGCACCCAGGCGGCTGGTGCGCACTTCGAAGCCTGCGATGACCTGGGTCGTGGTTTCGTCCTCGACCACCAGGGCGGGCCCGGTCAGCCATTGGCCGGGCTGCAGGGCCGTGCGCTCGTAGACCGGGATGTGGTGCCAGGCGCCTGCATCCTCGTCGTACACGCGGCGTGTGCCGCCGGGCACGGCGCGGCCCGTATCGGCGGGCACGGCGTCCGGTGCGGGCGCGGCGCGCCCGCCGGCCTCCACGGCCACGGACCAGCTCACGGCCTCGGCCGCGATGTGGGGCAGGCTGCGGCCGTACAGGGCCGCGTAGCGGGCCTCGAAGCGAGCGCCCAAGGCTGTCGCGGCGGCGGCGTCGAAAGGCCCCTCCGGCAGATCGACCGGGATTTCATGCCCCTGGCCGGCGTAGCGCATGTAGACCGTGCGCTGGCGCAGCAGGGGCGCGCCGGGAGCCGCACGCAGCACCACGTCCTCGGCATGGGCGGTGAGTTCGGCCAGCAGCGCCTCGACCGCGGCATGGTCCGCCTGCAGGATGCGCTGGTGCAGGCTGCGCACCGTCTGGTACGCCACGGGCGCCCAGAGGAAGCCCAGGGCCGAGCCCACACCGGCCGAGCCTGGAATCACCAGCCGGGCAATGCCCAGCTTGCGCGCCAGCAGGGCCGCATGCAGGGGCGCCGCGCCGCCGAAGGCGATCAGCGTGCTTTCGTCGGCGGCCTTGCCCAGCTCGGACGCGTGGACGCGCGCGGCATTGGCCATGTTCTCGGTCACGATGTCGACCACGGCCTGGGCCGCGGTTTCGATCTCCAGGCCGGTCTGGGCCGTCAGGCCCTGAACGAGGGCGTGGCGGGCGCGCTGCGGGTCGAGTTGCACTTTGCCCACCGCGAAACGTGCGGGATCCACCGTGCCCAGGGCCGCATGCGCGTCGGTGACCGTGGGTTGCTCGCCGCCCAGGCCATAAGCCGCCGGGCCGGGGCTGGAGCCTGCGCTGTCGGGCCCCACCTGGACCACGCCGAGGTGGTTGACCCGTGCGATGGAGCCGCCCCCCGCGCCGATCTCCACCATCTCGATCACGGGGATGCGGATCGGCAGGCCCGAGCCCTTGAGGTGCCGGTGCACACGCCCGAACTCGAAGCTGCGGCTGATCTGCGGCTGGTAGTCGTCGATGAAGCAGATTTTGGCCGTGGTCCCGCCCATGTCGAAGGACAGCGCGCGCGATGCGCCGATCTGCTCCGCCACCTGGCGCGCCAGCACCGCACCGCCCGCGGGGCCGGATTCGACCAGCCGAACGGGTTCGTCGATACCGGTCTGAAGGGTGGTGATGGCGCCGCCCGACGTCATGAGGAAAGGCTCGCCGCGCAGGCCGCGCGCCTTCACGCCCTCATGCAGGCGCGCCAGGTAACCCGCCACCTGCGGCTGCACATAGGCGTTGGCGCTGATGGTGGACAGGCGCTCGTACTCCCGGATCTCGGGGCAGACATCGGAGGCCAGCGAGACCCACAGGCCGGGCGCGTGCGCATTCAACAATCCGCGCACTCGGCGCTCGTGCACCGGGTTGGCATAGCCGTGCAGGAAGCACACCGCCACGCTGTCGATGCCGTCCGCCTGCAGTTGCCGGGCCAGGGCGATGACCTGGGCCTCGTCCAGCGGCGTGAGCACCTGGCCCGCCGCATCCACGCGCTCCTTCACGCCATGGCGCCAGTGGCGCGGCACCAGGGGTGCGGGTTTTTCGAGGAACACGTCGTACTGGGCGAAGCGGTCTTCGAGCCCGATCTCCACCAGATCACGGAAGCCTTCGGTGGTGATCAGGGCCGTGCGTGCACCCTTGCGTTCGATGAGCGCATTCGTGGCCAGCGTCGTGCCGAGGATGAGCAGGTCCACATCGCCCCAGGCCAGCGCGGCCTGCTGCAGGATCTCCTCGATGCCGCCCAGCACGGCCTGCTCGGGCGCACCGGGCGTGGTCAGGACCTTGGCGGTGAACTTGGCATCGCCGCGCAGCAGCACGACATCGGTGAAGGTGCCGCCCACATCGACGGCCAGGCGCACGCGGGAATCGGCTGCCGCAGCACGCGGCGAGAAAGGAGCGGAGGAAGGGAGAGACATGCAGACAGGCGGCTGTTGCGGCAGCCGGCGTTGAAGAGACGGGGATGCACGACGGCTCGGATCGGCCCGATCGCGCCCCTGAACAACCGCGCAGGGAAGCATGAGCCTAGTCAACGCCTCTCACGGCGGGAACAAAGCTTTCCGCATGTGCATATGCGCCGCCCGCCAGAGGCACCGCGCATGCAGAAAAGCCCCCCGCCCGTCTGTCTATCGATGTCGGCAAAGCAGGCCGGCGCCGGGCCCGCCTGCCAGCGGTGGCGCGGGCGAAAACACCGGCCCGCTGCCCCTTCCCGGCATCGCCGGGATCGGTCCCACGCCGCTCCGTGGCTACCGCGCCTTGTAGAACACGGCTGCGCCCGGTTTCGGCTCGAACAGCGGCACGGTGCGCTGCTTCAAGGGCGTGCCTTGGGCGTCCCACACCAGAGTCTCGGACGGGTATTCGTCCTTCCGGGTCATCGCATCGATCTGCTTGGCGATCACCGCCGAGCCGGCAGCGACCTCCGGATTCCAGGCGAACACTCCGAGCCTGCCGTAGAAGGCGGCCGGCGCATCGGCGTCCAGACGCCGGTCCGGGCACATCACCAGGCCACGGTCGAGCATCACCCTCAGGGCGCCCACCGGCATCGACTTGACCGTCGGCGCGGTGCGCTGGGTGCTATGGCCTGGGCAAACATTGGCCGAGCGGGTCAGCATGTCTTCGGCCACCTGCCGATCGGACTGGGCCAGTGCGGGGACGGCGATTGCGGTGAGCGCGAACGCTGCGAACCGGTGTTTCGTGGGCATGGGCGACTCCTTGAAGGGCGATGGCAATGACAACTCTCCCCATGCTACCAATGCCGCCTCGGCGGCCGGCCCCGCCCCCCCTGACCAGTGTGCAGGGGCGCCCGGCGCTGCCTCACCGCACCAGCCCGGTATCCATCGTCCTGCAATGCCCCCGCCCGAGGGTGTTTTCGACTTGGCTGAGATAATCCGCGCCCAAACCCGCCTCCATATCACCTTCTGGCCCATCCACACCTTTATGGGAGGTGGCGCTGGATCACCACCATCCGGCAGTCGGATCTGCGAAGAAGTCTGTGGACTGTTCGTTCGTTGTGTGGTCGTGCCCAGCCGCCAGTGCGGGCAGTGGTTCGTGGTACCCCATGAGGAACTGCTGCGCACAACTGAAGGGAAGACGGGGCGGAATCATGCAAGACAGGACCGTGAAAGATGTTGCCAGATCCAGCGCCAGTGGTTGACCCAGAAGGAGAACCGAAACAATTCAGCCCCTGGCGCCTTTCGGTCGCCCCGATGATGGATTGGACGGATCGCCATTGCCGCTACTTCCACCGGCTGCTGAGCCGGCATGCCCTGCTCTACACCGAGATGGTGACCACCGGTGCGCTGGTGCACGGCGACGTCGAGCGGCACCTGCGCTTCAATGCGGAGGAGTACCCGGTCGCGCTGCAACTGGGCGGCAGCGAGCCCGCCGACCTGGCGCATGCGGCGCGGCTGGGTGCGCAATGGGGCTACGGCGAGATCAATCTCAACTGCGGTTGCCCCAGCGAGCGCGTGCAGCGCGGCGCGTTCGGTGCCTGCCTCATGAACGAGCCGCGGCTCGTGGCGGACTGCGTGAAAGCCATGGTCGATGCGGTGGATGTCCCGGTTACGGTCAAGCACCGCATCGGCATCGGTCGCAATGAAGACTATGGCTTCGTGCGGGATTTCGTGGGCACCGTGGCGGAAGCTGGCTGCAGCGTCTTCATCGCGCATGCGCGCAATGCGTGGCTGGAGGGACTCTCTCCCAAAGAGAACCGCGAGATCCCGCCGCTGCGCTACGACGTGGTGCACCAGCTGAAAGCAGAGTTTCCCGGCCTCACCCTCGCCATCAACGGCGGCCTGGCCACCGACGACGCAGTACGGCAGGCGCTGGAGGGCGGACTGGACGGCGCAATGATCGGCCGCGAGGCCTACCACAACCCCTGGTGGCTGGCCCGTTGGGACACGCTGTACTTCGGCGCGCCCGACGCTGGCCTGACGCGCGAAGCGGCCGAGGAAGCCATGCTCGAGTACATGGAGCGCGAAGCCGCGCTGCACGGCACACCCTGGTATCCGATCGCGCGGCACATACTCGGTCTGCGCAACGGGCTACCCGGCGCACGCCGCTGGCGGCAGGCCTGGAGCGACCACCGGCTGAAGCACTTGCCCGCGCGCGAGGTGATGGCCATCGCCCGCACGTTGCCGCGTGCCGCTGCAGAGGCTGCGGACACGGCCCCTGTGGCGCTGGCACCTCAGGACACGGCGGTCTCGCCGGCCTGAGCGGCCAACCAATCCTTCAGCGGAATGGGCTGCGCGTACAGGTAGCCCTGCATGGCGTCGCAGCCGTGGCGCGCCAGGAATTCCGCCTGCGCCGGGGTCTCGACGCCCTCGGCGACCACGCGCAGCCGCAGGTGCTGCGCCATCGACAGAATGGCGCGCACGATGGCCGCGTCGTTGGGCTGGTCGGGCGCGTCCTGCACGAAGCTCTTGTCGATCTTGAGTTCGTAGAGCGGCAACCGCTTCAGGTAGGCCAGGCTCGAATACCCGGTGCCGAAATCGTCGATCGAAAAGCGCACCCCCAGCCGCACCAGTTCGGCCATGCGCCTCGCCGTGTCCTGCCAGTTCTCCACCAGCAGGGTTTCGGTCACTTCGAGAATGAGCTGCGAGGCAGGCGCGCCGCTGTAGGCGATGGCATCGCGCACATAGGCCACGAAATCGTCCTGCCGGAACTGCCGGGCGCTCACGTTCACCGAAATCGTCAGGTCGCGCCCGGCGGCCTGCAACTGCGCCAGCGCGTCGCAGGCACGGCGGATCACGCGCGCGCCCAGCCGCAGGATGAGCCCGGAGTCCTCAGCGATGGCCACGAAGCGCGCCGGAGACACCTTGCCGTGCACCGGGTGCACCCAGCGCAGCAGCAACTCGCCCCCGCAGACGGCACCGCTCTGGTCGACCTGGGGGTGGATGTGGATGTCCAGCGCATCGTCGGCCACGGCCTGCGCTAGATCCTGCTCCAGCGAGAGCCGCTCCTCGGCGGTGGCCTGCATGTCGGCCTCGAAGAAGCACACCCGGTTGCTGCCGAGCGACTTGGCGCGGTACATGGCGGTGTCGGCCTCGCGCAGCAGGTCTTCGGCGGTTTCGTCGCCCTTTGGGAAAAGCGTCACGCCCGTGCTGGCCGTGATCGAATGGGAGGTACTGCCCAGATCGTGGGGCGTCTCCATACCTTCGCGCAGCCGCGCCGCCATCGCGCCCGCCGCGTCCACGCTGGCCTGCATGCCGTTCGCGATGCGCGGGATCAGCACCACGAACTCGTCCCCGCCGATGCGCACCACGCTGCCGAAACCCTGCAGCAACCGCTCCAATCGCCGCGCCACCTGTACCAGCAGCCGGTCGCCGACAGCGTGGCCGCGCGCATCGTTGAGCTGCTTGAAGTTGTCCAGGTCGATGAAGAAAAGCGCGCCGATGCGCCCTTCGCGCCGCGCCTGGTCGAGGGCTTCCTGCAACTGCTCGGACAGCAGGCGCCGATTGGGCAGTCCGGTCAGCGCGTCGTAATAGGCCAGCCGGTGCATGGCCGCTTCGGCCTCGCGGCGGGCCGTGACGTCCCGCGCCAGCGCGACGTAGCGCGACGGGCCTTCGGCATCGGAATCCCCCTCGGCCGGCAGGCCGTGCCGGCGTGCCACGGACAGCTCGAACCAGCGCTCGCCACCGGCCGTATGCTGGTGGTACTGCCGGCCCAGGGACACGCCCTGCACATCGGCCTCGCGCAGCGCCCGCAGGAATTCCGCAGCCACCTCGGGCGCGAGCACCTCCTGCAGCATGCGCCCTTCGAATGCCTTGCTGGGCGCGGGCACCAGATCGGCGCGGGCCGAGCGGTAGTAGAGAATGCGGCCATCCGTGTCCAGCTCGAACAGCAGGTCGGGCACGGCCTGCAGGATGCCCTCCAGGTCATCGCGGGCCGTGCGCAACTCGCTCGTCATCGAGCGCGCCATGGCCAGCGCGCGCTGGTGGCCCGTCGCCTGCATGGCGATGAACCAGCCGGCCAGAACGCTGATGAGCGCCCCCAGCCACGCGATCAGTGCATGGTTGTCCCGCCCCAGGCGCTGGTCGAACGCGGGCAACGGCTCCATCGAAAGCGTCCAGGGCCGGCCGCCCACCGTGAGGGTGCGCACCGCCAGCAGCCGCTCACCGCTCGCCTGGACGGCGGGCGGCAAGGCCGTGCCACCGGAGTTGTACAGGTCGGTGTTCTCCCCGGCAGGGGTGTTCCAGGGCTGGCCGTCCTGGATGCGCAGCGAAACGGCCGGATCCAGCTCGCTCATGAGCGCATCGGCCACGGCGGCGACGCGGAACGGCGCGGCCACCCAGCCGTGGATGGACGACATGCGGCTGTCCAGACTGGCCGGCATGCCGCCGCCGGAATAGAGCGGCAGGAACATCATCAGCCCGGGGTCTTCGTCGCCGCCCACGCTCCAGAGCCCCGACAGCGCCATCATCCCGGTGTCGCGGGCGCGGTCCATCGCCTCACGCGCTGCTGGCAGGCTGCCGGTGTCGAAACCCAGCGCGCTCAGGTTGCCCCGCGTGCGCGGCTCCACGCGCGTGATCACGGCATACATGCCCTGCCCGCCCCGCGAGCGGACCTCGTAGCGATCGAAACCCTGCGCCCGCATGGATTGCACGTGCGCACGCAGGCTCTCCTGCGGCACCTGCTCCAGCAGGCACAGCGCCTGCAGGCCGGGACGCGTCTGGTCCAGCTGCAGAGCCTCCACGTAGGCCGTGAATTCCCCCTGGTCGATGGTGGTGGAGCCATCCACGTAACCCTTGAGCCCGCGCAGCACCATCTCGTAGGCGCCCATGCGGTCGCGCAGGCCGGACATCACCCGTTCGGCGGCGGCATCGAAATTCTGCCGGCGCCGCGTGTCCTGCAATTGTTCGGCATGGTGCCAATAAAGATAAGTGATGCCGAGCAAGGCCGCCGACAGCAGGGGCGCGAACGCGAGGCGCACGTGCCAGAACGGCAACGCGGCCCGGCTGGACGGGCCCGAAAGGCGGGATGGCGGCGGAGGACTCATGCGCAGCGCAGGGTGGCACGGACGGCAGGCGGTGGCAAGCCCCGCCCGGGGTGGCGCGGGGCGCATCCCGGCCCGTGGGACGGATTGCGGCCCCGTCCTACCGCGGCGGCGGCGTGACGGCGGCGGCAGTGCACTACCATCACCCCGCATCGGGGTGCCGGAATCGCTGGAGCCCGGCCGCTTTGCCCTTGTTTTGGTACTTTTGCCTTTTTCATGCCGTCGCTCGATTTTTCCAGGGAAGAAAGAGGCTTCGAAGCCTTCTACGAGCAGGAACTGCCTGCCCTGCAATACGCATGCGCCTCCTACATCGCCCTCCTCCAGTCGATCCTGTCGCGCACTCCGCACCTGGACATCACCAAGGTGGAGGGCCGGATCAAGGACCGTCAGGAATGTATCGCGAAGTTCTCGCGGAAATACCGTGCGGCCCTCGAAGAAAGCAACACGCCCTATGAGATCCGGCACTACATCACCGACCTGATCGGCGTGCGGGTGGTCTGTCTGTACGAGGACGAGCTGGAAAAGGCGGCGCAGGCCGTGCGCTCTCACTTCGACGTGATCGACGTGACCGACAAGGTGTCGGCCGTGGAAAGCACCGAAGGCTCGTTCGGGTACAAGGGCCTGCACCTTGACCTGCGGCTCAACGCGGTGCAGGCATCCCTGCCCGAGCACACGGCCTATGCTGCCCAGCCCTTCGAACTCCAGGTGCGCACCATCATCCAGGATTCCTGGAGCGTGCTGGACCACAAGATCAAGTACAAGAAATCCATCCCGGGCCAGCTCAAGCGGCGCATCAACGTGCTCTCCGCCCTGTTCGAGCTCGCAGACCGTGAATTCCGGCAAATCCGGGATGCCACTGAGGCCGAATTGCGGCAGGCACCCGACGAGACAGAAGCCTCGGACGCCGATGCGGCCGCTGCGGAGCCTGCGGGGGAGCGCGCCGGCCCGGCCACGGGAGGCAGCGAGCTCAACGCCTTCACATTCCTCAAGATCGCCAATCACTTCTTCAAAGACTGCGATTTCGATCCTCACAAGGTGGATCTCTTCGTGGCCGACATCCGCGGTTGGGCGCCGGGCATCACGCGCGCGCGCTTCAACACCCTTTTGCGGGCAACGCTCGGCACGGTGAAGCGCTACAAGCAGCACTTCGAGGAAGCCAATCCGCAGACGAGCTTCAATCCCTATACGGTGATCCGGCACTGTCTCTACCTGGGAGACCGGACCACCTTCCGCAGGGCACTGCGCAACAGCTCCCGGGAAGCCTTCGAAGCGTGGCTCAAGGACCACCCGTAGCCCGGTGACGCAGACCAAAAGGCGCACCACCGGCGTGGTTACTTAAACTTACTGCTCATGAAAAGGTAGCAGCAGGGCCTTGCTGGGCAACGGCCTCGAGGTGTCACATTGGCGACTTTTCCTCCGTGTTTTCACGCCACACGCCCTTGGCGAACTGCTGCTATATTGCACTGCAACATTTCTCTGCTGAGCTCGCCCCCATGCTCTACAACCTCTACGAAACGCAGCGCTCCCTCATGGAGCCCTTCGCGGATCTGGCCCAGACCGTCTCCAAGATCTACAGCAATCCGGTGTCGCCGTTCAGCCAGACGGTATATGCCCAGCGCATGTCCGCGGGCTACGACCTGCTGTACCGGCTCGGCAAGGATTACGAGAAGCCGGTTTTCGGTATCTCGACGGTGGACGTGGGCGGCCATGAAGTCGTCATCCACGAGCGCGTTGAACTGGACAAGCCATTCTGCGAACTGCGCCGGTTCAAGCGCTTCTGCGACAGCCCGAGCACGCTGGAGACCATCAAGCGCCAGCCGGCCGTGCTGATCGTGGCCCCGCTTTCCGGGCACTACGCCACGCTGCTGCGCGACACCGTGCGCGCCATGCTGCAAGGCCACAAGGTCTATGTCACCGACTGGAAGAACGCCCGCCTGGTCCCGCTCTCCGAAGGCGAGTTCCACCTGGACGACTATGTGAACTACGTGCAGGACTTCATCCGCCTGCTGCAGGACCGCTATGGCAACTGCCACGTCATGAGCGTGTGCCAGCCCACCGTGCCGGTGCTGGCCGCCGTGTCCCTCATGGCCAGCCGCGGTGAGAAGACGCCGTTGTCCATGACCATGATGGGCGGCCCCATCGATGCGCGCAAGTCGCCCACGGCCGTGAACAACCTGGCCACCCAGCGCAGCTACGAGTGGTTCGAGAACAACGTGATCTACCGCGTGCCCGACAGCTTCCCCGGCGCCGGGCGGCGCGTGTACCCGGGCTTTCTGCAGCACACCGGTTTCGTGGCCATGAACCCCGACCGGCATGCCAAGAGCCACTACGACTACTTCAAGGACCTCATCAAGGGCGACGATGCGAGCGCCGAGGCCCACCGCAAGTTCTACGACGAGTACAACGCCGTCCTCGACATGGACGCCGACTACTACCTCGAGACCATCAAGACCGTGTTCCAGGACTACAGCCTGGTGCACGGTACCTGGGACGTGCATTCGCCGGCGGGCCAGCCCGAGCGCGTGCGGCCGCAGGACATCCGCACCACGGCGCTCCTGACCATCGAGGGCGAGCTGGACGATATCTCGGGCTCCGGCCAGACCGAGGCCGCCCATGGCCTGTGCACCTCCATCCCCGAGAAGGACCGCAAGCACGTCGAAGTCAAGGGCGCGGGCCATTACGGCATCTTCAGCGGGCGCCGCTGGCGTGACATCGTGTACCCGCAGGTGCGCGATTTCATCCTGGCCCACGATCCACAGCCGGCCACCACGGTCGACAGTGCTTCGGTGCCCAGCGAGGACGCTCCCCGCCGCCGCACGGGTGGAGTCGCTGCCTTCAAGGCCGAAGCCGCCGAAGAGTTGCCGACCGCCACCGCCGCCCCCGCATCGCGCGACCGGCGCGGCGCGCGCAAGGCTTGAGCCCCCAAGCCCGGTCCTCCCGAGAGGGCCTGGCCGCACGCATCGACGCAGCCCTGCCGCAGACCCAGTGCACGCGCTGCGGCTACCCCGACTGCGCGGCGTATGCGCAGGCGGTCGCCGCGAGCGATGCGGAGATCAACCGTTGCCCACCCGGCGGTGCAGAGGGTATTGCACGGCTGGCGGCAATCACCGGCCTGCCGCCGATCCCGCTCGATCCGCAGTGCGGTGCCGAAGGGCCCCGCACCGTCGCGGTGATCGACGAGAACTGGTGCATCGGCTGCACGCTTTGCATCAAGGCCTGCCCCACGGACGCCATCCTCGGCACCCACAAGTACATGCACACCGTGATCGCGCCGCATTGCACCGGCTGCGAACTGTGCATCCCTGTGTGCCCGGTGGACTGCATCGTTCTGGAGCCCGCCAGCGGCGCGCAGACGGGCTGGGCCGCCTGGTCGCTTCCGCAGGCCGAGCATGCGCGGCGCCGATACCAGGCCCATCAAACCCGGCTGGGATCGACGGAATACTCCGGACCGCCGGACGAGCCGCCAGCCCAGGAAGCGTACCGATCGCTGGCTTCCGCAGCGACGCCCTCTTCGGCCGAAAGCACCGCTTCGGAAACCGATGCCGCAGCGGCGCGCCGTGCCGCCGTTGCCGCAGCCCTGGCCCGCGCACGCCAGAAGCGTACTCCTGGCCCACCCGGCTGAAGCGCTCGTCCTGAAGCGCGGGGTTTCAGGCGCGGATCGCCAGCGATTTGTAGACGCCGCAGCCCAGATAGACATCGTCCACCGTGCGCACGAACGACATCTTGGTCTGGACCTTCCCGGTGGCCGGGTTCGTGATGCCGTATTCCACCCATCCGGGCGCACGCTCGGCCTGCGCCACGATGTCGGCGACCAGCCGCGCACCGTCGATGCCCGGAATGTCCTGCACCCGCGTGCCCACCTTCGCCGGGTTGCCGCCGAAGGCCAGGTAGGTTCCGGCCCGGTCGAGCACGAAGACATACATGTCGCGATCGTGGTAGGGCTGCGCCGGATCGGTGACCATGCGCAGGAACGCCTCCCGCGAGCCGGCCAGGCGCCGCTGGGCAGAGGCCCGCTCGACCAGCGCCACGGCTTCCTCGGCCGTCCCTTGCTGAAGCCTGAACGACAGCACTGCGCGCGACAGGGTCGCCGCCCGGCTTTCGAGCGCTTCGGCCTGCTGTACGGCCAAGCCCACCATCTGGGCGTTGTGCTGGGTGATTTCGTCGATCTGCCGCACGGCGGCGCTGATCTCGGCCAGCCCGGTGCTCTGTGCGCTGCTGGAACCGGAGATCTCACTCACGTTGCCCGCCATGCCGCGGATGCCTTCGGCCATGCCCGAGATGCCCTCTCCCGCGGCGCGGATGAGGTCTGCACTGGCGCCCACCTGGCGCACCGACTCGCCGATCAGGTCGCGGATCTCCCGGGCTGCGTTGCCGGATCGCTGGGCCAGCGTCCGCACCTCGGCGGCCACCACCGCGAAGCCCCGGCCCTGCTCGCCCGCGCGCGCCGCCTCGACGGCCGCGTTGAGCGCGAGGATGTTGGTCTGGAAGGCGATCGAATCGATCACACCGATGATTTCCGCCATGCGCCGCGCACTCTGCTGAATGGCTTCCACGGATTGCACGGCGCGGTCCATCGCGCGCGTGCCCTCGTCGGCCGCGGCGCGCACCTGCCCGGCACGCCGGTCCGCGGCCTGCGCCGTCTGCGCGTTCTGCTGCACGGCGGACACGAGTTGCTCCACGCTCGCGGCGGTTTCTTCGAGGTTGGCGGCCTGCTGCTCGGTGCGGTCGGCCAGCGCCCGGTTGTCGGTGGCCAGGCTCTGCCCGGCATGGGCGACCAGGGCCGCGTTGCTGCGGATGTCGGCCACCATGGACGAGAGCGTGACCACCATGCGCCCCAGCAGTTGCGCCAGCAGCGCGGGTTCGTCCCGGCCGCGCGGCGGCGTGCTGCGGGACAGGTCGCCGCCCGCCGTGGCCTCCATGGCCTGGGCCAGTTCGTCCAGGTCGGCAGTGAGGCTGGCCGCCAGCGCGAGCGACAGGTAGACCAGCAGAATGCCGAACGCCACCGCGGCCCATGCGCCGGCGGCTGTTCCATAAACGGCCGACACCGCGACACCAGCCAGCAACCCCAGAAGCGCCGTTGCCGTGTACAGCGCGAGCTTTGCAGGAATGCGCAATCCGCGCAGCAATTGCACGGCCGGGCGCAGCGGCAGGAAAGCAGCCATCCTGTTGTCTCCTCTCGGTATGGGGGCTGGATCGTATTGGCCGGCACTTACGGCGGATTGACAAGGCGGGAATACGCCGATCCGGCCCGGCGCGCCGCCCTGCAGCCCCGATAATGGCGCCCCATGAATCCCCTGCTCTCCCACCTGCAGCCCTACCCCTTCGAGCGGTTGCGACAGCTTTTCGCGGGGGTGCAGCCCCCGGCCGGCCTCCGCCCCATCAGCCTGGGCATGGGAGAGCCCCGGCACCCCACCCCGCCCTTCATACAGCAGGCCCTGACCGACAGCCTCGGCGGTCTGGCGAGCTATCCCGCCACGGCCGGCGAGCCCCGGTTGCGCGAGGCCTGTGCCGAATGGGTGCGCCGCCGCTACGGCATCGCCATCGATGCGGCCACGCAGATCCTGCCGATCAACGGCTCGCGCGAAGCGCTGTTCGCGTTCGCGCAGACCGTGATCGATCCGACGCAGGCCGGCGCCACGGTCGTCTGCCCCAATCCCTTCTACCAGATCTATGAAGGCGCGGCCCTGCTGTCGGGCGCCCAGCCCTACTATGCGCCGAGCGATCCCGCGCGCAATTTCGCGGTGGACTGGGACAGCGTGCCGCAGGAGGTGTGGGAGCGCACGCAACTGCTGTTCGTGTGCTCGCCGGGCAACCCGACCGGAGCGGTCATGCCGCTCGCCGAATGGGAAAAGCTCTTCGCGCTGAGCGACCGCCATGGCTTCGTGATCGCCTCGGACGAGTGCTACAGCGAGATCTACTTCCGGGACGAACCGCCCCTCGGTGGGCTCGAGGCCGCATCGCGCCTGGGCCGCACCGACTACCGCAACCTCATTGCCTTCACGAGCCTGTCCAAGCGCAGCAACGTCCCGGGCCTGCGCAGCGGATTCGTGGCGGGCGATGCGGCGCTGATGAAGGCGTTCCTGCTCTACCGCACCTACCACGGCAGCGCCATGGGTCCGGCCGTTCAGGGTGCCAGCATCGCCGCCTGGAGCGACGAGACCCACGTGCAAGACAACCGCGCCCTCTACCGCCGCAAGTTCGAGCAGGTCACGCCCCTGCTCGCCGAGGTGATGGATGTCGCCCTGCCCGACGCGGGCTTCTACCTGTGGGCGGGCGTGCCCGAGCGGCTCGGCCTCGACGATGCGGCATTCGCGCGCGCCCTGCTCGCTCAATACAATGTGACCGTGCTGCCGGGCAGCTACCTCGCCCGCGAATCCGGCGGCCGCAATCCCGGAGCCGGCCGTGTGCGCATGGCGCTGGTCGCCGAAGTCGAGGAATGCCTCGAAGCCGCCCGGCGCATCGTTCAATTCATCCAATCCCATCCCTGATTTCCTCACCGGAACCATGACCCAACAACTGCAGAACATCATCGACACCGCCTGGGAAAACCGCACCAGCCTGTCTCCCGCCGCCGCCCCCCGCGAGGTGCAGGACGCCGTGGAACACGTGATCGCCGAACTCGACACCGGCAAGCTGCGCGTGGCCACCCGCGAAGGCGTCGGTCAATGGACCGTGCACCAGTGGATCAAGAAAGCCGTGCTGCTGTCGTTCCGCCTGAAGGACAACGAGCTGATCGAAGCCGGCAGCCTGGGCTTCTACGACAAGGTGCCGACCAAGTTCGCAGGCCGCTCGGCCGCCGAGATGGCCGCCACCGGCGTGCGCGTGGTCCCGCCGGCCGTCGCTCGGCGCGGCAGCTTCATCGCCAAGGGCGCGATCCTCATGCCCAGCTACGTGAACATCGGTGCCTACGTGGACGAAGGCACCATGGTCGACACCTGGGCCACCGTCGGTTCCTGCGCGCAGGTCGGCAAGCACGTGCACCTCTCCGGCGGCGTAGGTCTGGGCGGCGTGCTGGAGCCCCTGCAGGCCAACCCGACCATCATCGAAGACAACTGCTTCATCGGCGCGCGTTCGGAGATCGTCGAAGGCGTGATCGTCGAAGAGAACTCCGTCATCTCCATGGGCGTGTACATCGGCCAGAGCACCCCGATCTACGACCGCTCGACCGACACGGTGAGCTACGGCCGCGTGCCTGCCGGCTCGGTGGTGGTGAGCGGCAGCCTGCCCAAGGGCGATGGCAAGTACAGCATGTACGCCGCCATCATCGTCAAGAAGGTCGATGCCAAGACGCGCTCCACGACCAGCCTGAACGACCTCCTGCGCGACTGAGGTCGGCAGCCTCCACGCCCGTCCTCTCGTCCGGCCTCTTTCCACATCGCACCCACCTTCGCAAGGGACATCCCATGAGCACGATGGAGCGGATTCTTCGCCTGATGGCCGAAAAGCGGGCCTCGGACGTCTACCTTTCGGCCAACGCCCCGGTCCTCATCAAGATCAACGGCGAATGCGTGCCGGTCAACAGCCAGTTGCTGCCGTTCGACGCGCCGAAGAACCTGCTCTCGGAGATCGTGCCGCCCGACCGCATCGAAGAGCTGGAGGAGACGGGCGAGCTGAACATGGGGGTGCCGCTCACGGGCGTGGGCCGCTTTCGCGTGAGCGCCATGCGCCAGCGCGGCAGCTATGCGGTGGTGGTGCGTTTCATCGCGCAGCACATCCCGGCGCTGTCCAGCCTCAACCTGCCGCCCATCCTGGGCGACCTGATCCTCGAAAAGCGCGGGCTGCTGCTGGTCGTCGGTGCCACGGGCTCGGGCAAGAGCACCACGCTCGCGTCGATGATCGACAGCCGCAACGAGCAGCTCACGGGCCACATCCTCACGGTGGAAGACCCGGTCGAGTACCAGTTCAAGAACAAGAAATCCATCATCAACCAGCGCGAGATCGGCGCCGACACGCAATCGCTGCAGACGGCGCTCAAGAACGCGCTGCGGCAGGCGCCCGACGTCATCCTGATCGGCGAGATCCGCGACCGCGAGACCATGTCCGCCGCTATCGCCTATGCACAGTCGGGCCACCTGTGCCTGGCCACGCTGCACGGCAATAACAGCTACCACGCCCTCAATCGGATCCTGAGCTTCTACCCCGTGGAAGTGCGCCCCACCATGCTGGGCGACCTGGCCTCGGCGCTGAAGGCGGTCGTGTCGCAGCGGCTGGTGCGCTCGCCCACGGGCGACCGCCTGCCGGCCGTCGAAGTCCTGCTCAACACCAAGCTGGTGGCCGAGATGATCGAACAGGGCGATTTTTCCGGGGTCCGCGAGGCCATGGAGAAGTCGATGGCCGAAGGCTCCCAGACCTTCGAACACGATCTGGCACGCCTCATCCTGGACGGCCGCATCGACCGCAAGGAAGGCCTGGCCTACGCCGATTCGCCCACCAACCTGATGTGGCGCCTCCAGAACGATTTCTCGCAGGCCGCCAACGCCGCGCGCGATCGCAAGGATGCGGGCGCCCAGGAGGAAGAAGACCAGCCCTCCTTCACCGAGATCGTGCTGGACGTCAAACCCCACTGACCCGCCGGCCCGTGCCCGCACACCGGTGCGGCGCCCGGGCCGGCGCCGATGCTTCCGGGTGCTGGCGAACTTCCTTTTCCCTTTCTTCCCTCCCTCACTTCCGGGCCCCGCGCCATGCGATGCCCGCGTCCACGATGTCCCGTACCCTGATCCTGGCCGAACAGCTCATCTCCCGCCCCTCCGTCACCCCCGACGACGCCGGCTGCCTCGACCTGCTGGCCGAACGCCTGGTGCCGCTGGGCTTTGCCTGCGAGCGGATCGACAGCGGTCCGGACACCTTCCGAGTGAGCAACTTATGGGCAAAACGGCCCCATGCCGCCGGATCCATTGAAAAGTCTGCTACAAAAACCATAGTATTTGCCGGGCACACCGACGTCGTGCCCACCGGCCCGCTGGAGCAATGGGGCAGCCACCCGTTCACGCCCTCCCACCGCGACGGCAAGCTCTATGGCCGTGGCGCGAGCGACATGAAGACATCCATCGCGGCCTTCGTGGTCGCCGTGGAGGAATTCCTGGCCGCCACGCCCGAGCCGTCCATTGCGCTGGCCTTCCTGCTCACGAGCGACGAGGAAGGCCCCTCGGTGGACGGCACCAAGGTCGTCGTGGAACGCCTGTCCGCGCGTGGCGAAACGCTCGACTGGTGCATCGTCGGTGAACCGACCTCCGTGCAGAAGACCGGTGACATGATCAAGAACGGCCGGCGCGGGACGCTGTCGGGCAAGCTCACCGTGCGTGGCATCCAGGGCCACATCGCCTACCCCCAGCTGGCGCGCAACCCCATCCACCAGGCCCTTCCGGCCCTGGCCGAGCTGGCGGCGACCGCCTGGGACCAGGGCAACGATTACTTCCCGCCCACGAGCTGGCAGATCAGCAACATCCACGGCGGCACCGGCGCGAGCAACGTCATTCCCGGCACCGTGGTGATCGATTTCAACTTCCGTTTCTCGACCGAATCCACGGCCGAAGGCCTGAAGACCCGCGTCCACAACCTGCTCGACCGCCACGGACTGGAATACAGCCTGTCCTGGACGCTCGGCGGGCAGCCCTTCCTCACCGCGCCGGGCGAACTGGTGAACGCGGTGCGGCAGGCCATCTCCGACGAGACGGGCATCGATACCGAACTCTCCACCACCGGCGGCACGAGCGACGGACGCTTCATTGCGCAGGTGTGTCCGCAGGTCATCGAACTCGGCCCCCCCAACGCCACCATCCACAAGATCGACGAACACGTCGTGGTGGCGGACGTGGAGCCGCTCAAGAACATCTACCGCCGCACCCTCGAGCGGCTGAACGCACAGGCGGCCGCGCAATGACGGCATCCGACGACAACCCGGCACGGCTTTACGCAGCCACCCTGCCGGCGCTGGTGGCCAGCGCGGCAGATCGGCTCGGCACCGCCGGCGTGTCCTTCGGTCACGGCACCACCAACGCCTACGACGAGGCGGCCTGGCTGGTGCTCTGGCGCCTGGGCCTTCCTCTGGACACGCCGCTGGACGCCGATGCGCCCGGGGCCGGGCATCCCGTCACCCCCGAGCAGCAGGCGCAGGTCGCGGCACTGATCGAAGAACGGATCGCCACGCGCAAGCCCGCGGCCTACCTCACACAGGAGGCCTGGCTGCAGGGCGTGCCGTTCTATGTGGACGAACGTGCCATCGTGCCCCGCAGCTTCATTGCCGAATTGCTGGCCGATGGCAGCATCGACGGATTCCTGGGCGCCGAGACGCGCGACGTGCTCGACCTCTGCACCGGCAACGGGAGCCTGGCGGTGCTGGCGGCCATGGCCTATCCGGACGTGCGTGTCACCGGCGCAGACCTGTCTCCGGACGCGCTGGCCGTGGCGCGCATCAAC
This sequence comes from Paracidovorax konjaci, assembly GCF_900112675.1. GTDB lineage: Bacteria > Pseudomonadota > Gammaproteobacteria > Burkholderiales > Burkholderiaceae_C > Paracidovorax > Paracidovorax konjaci. Next base: position 174,008 of record NZ_FOMQ01000009.1, read on the forward strand.
GTGGAACGCCATGACCTCGCCGATCGCGTTGCGCTCACGCTCTCCGATGGCCTCTCGGCCGTGCCGGGCCCCTGGGACCTCATCCTGTGCAACCCGCCGTACGTGAACGCATCGAGCATGGCAGCCCTGCCTGCGGAGTACCGCGCCGAGCCGGAATTGGCCCTGGCGGGCGGCGCGGATGGCATGGATTTCGTTCGCTCGCTGCTCGCGGCGGCTCCCGCAGCGCTCCGTGGGCATGGCGTGCTGGTACTGGAGATCGGCAATGAACGCGCCCACTTCGAAGCGGCTTTTCCCGACCTGCCCGTGTTCTGGCTGGAAACCAGCGCGGGCGACGATCAGGTGCTGCTGCTCACCCGCGAAGCACTGGTGCTGAATCCTTCCCTCCCCCCGGCCTGACGGCAAGCGGCACTGGGCCCGGACGGGGCCGGCCGGCGCCCACCAGCGCATCCAGTACCATGCGCGGCTGATTTTTTGCGGGCGGCATCCGCCGCCTGCCGTGCTTTTCCCACCATGATCCTTCTGAACAACGTCACTTTGCGCCGCGGCGCCAAGGTGCTGCTCGATAGTGCCAGCGTCACCCTCAACCCCGGCGAGAAAGTCGGCCTCGTGGGGCGCAACGGCGCCGGCAAGTCCTCTCTTTTTGCCCTGCTCAACGGTTCGCTCCACGAAGACGGGGGCGATTTCTCGATGCCGCCACAGTGGCGCATGGCGCAGGTCGCGCAGAACATGCCGGAGACGGATGACTCCGCCACCGAGTTCGTGCTGAACGGCGACACCCGGCTCTGCGAACTGCGCGAGGCCCTCGCCGCGGCGGAACAGGCCGAGGACGGCATGGCCATCGCCCAGGCCTATGCCGACCTGGGCGACGCCGGTGACCACGACGCCGTGCCGCGCGCACAGGCGCTGATCCTGGGGCTGGGCTTCAAGGTGGAAGAACTCGGCCGGCCGGTGAACAGCTTTTCCGGCGGCTGGCGCATGCGGCTGCAGCTGGCACGGGCCCTCATGTGCCCCAGCGACCTGTTGTTGCTCGACGAACCCACCAACCACCTCGACTTGGACGCGCTCGTCTGGCTGGAGGCCTGGCTGCAGCGCTACGCCGGCACGCTGATCGTCATCAGCCACGACCGCGAGTTCCTGGACGCCATCACGACCGTCACGCTGCACATCGACAACGCGCGGCTCACCCGGTACGGCGGCAACTACAGCCGGTTCGAGGAACTGCGGGCCCAGCAGATGGAACTGCAGGCCGCCAGCTATTCCAAGCAGCAGGACAAGATCGCCCATCTGCAGAAGTTCATCGACCGCTTCAAGGCCAAGGCCAGCAAGGCCAAGCAGGCGCAGAGCCGGGTCAAGGCCCTGGAGCGCATGGAGAAGATCGCGCCTGTGCTGATGGGCGCGGAATTCACCTTCAGCTTCAAGGAGCCTGCGAACCTGCCCAACCCGATGCTCGCGATCACGGACGCCGCCTTCGGCTACGAAGCCGACGAGGACGGCGCACCCAAGACCATCCTGCGCCATGTGAGCCGATCCGTGCTCGCGGGCCAGCGCATCGGCATCCTCGGCGCCAACGGGCAGGGCAAGTCGACACTCGTCAAGACCGTTGCCCGCACCATGCGACCGCTGGCCGGCAGTGTGACGGAAGGCAAGGGGCTGTCGATCGGTTACTTCGCGCAGCAGGAACTCGACGTACTGCGGCCGGCCGACAATCCGCTGGAGCACATGATCCGGCTGGCCAAGGACCTGGGCGCCCATGTGCGTGAACCGAGCCGTGAGCAGGATCTGCGCAATTACCTCGGCACCTTCAATTTCTCCGGGGACATGGTCAAGCAGTCCGTGGGCACCATGAGCGGCGGTGAAAAGGCCCGGCTCGTGCTGGCGATGATCGTCTGGCAACGCCCCAACCTGCTGCTGCTGGACGAGCCCACCAACCACCTCGATTTGGCCACGCGCGAAGCGCTGTCGATGGCGCTCAATGAATTCGAAGGCACCGTGATGCTCGTGAGCCACGACCGGGCCCTGCTGCGCGCCGTCTGCGATGAATTCTGGCTGGTCGGCCGTGGAGTGGTGGGCCCGTTCGACGGAGATCTGGACGATTACCAGCGCTACCTGCTGGAAGAATCCAAGCGCCTGCGCGACGAGGCCCGCACCGCGGCAGCATCCAGCCTGCAGAAGGCGACCGCCAAGGCGGAACCTGTCGTCGTCGCACCGCCTCCCCCTTCTCCAGCGCCCGCCGCTGCGCGCGGCGACGCCCGCGAGCAGCGCAAGCTGGGTGCACAGGCCCGGCAGCAATTGGCCGAGAAAACCCGGCCACTCAAGCGGGAACTGGAGCAGATCAGCCAACGCCTCGCCGCTTTGGGCGCCGAGAAATCGGGTCTGGAGGAGCGCCTGGCCCAGCCTTTGCCCCCTGCCGAGATCGCTGGATGCGGCCGCAAGCTCAAAAGCTGCGGCGATGAAATCGAGCGTCTGGAGGAACGGTGGCTGGAAGCTTCGGAGGAAATTGAAGCCATCGAGCAGTCTGCAGACAAGTAATATTGTGCAACTGGAGTCAACTTTTTCCTGCCCATGCCGTTCTCCTTGCTCGATTGTTTGCTATTTTTTTCATAGCAAATGATGGGCCTTCGGCTGGTTGCATTTTTTTTCGTTCTGCTGTCAACGCGCTCCAAAGACGGTGCGTTGTTCATCCATCCAAGGAGTTAACGATGAACACCACCGCAATCCTGTCTGCCTGGCCTGAAGACGAACGTGACCGCAAGCGCGCCCCCGGCCGCTTCTGAGCCAGCGGCGCCGGCAACAAAGATCGATAACGTGCACAGCCACCCGATCGCCGCGCTGCCCCTCCCGAGTCGACACACTTCCTGAATTTCATTTCTCCATGAAAAAAACCCCGCCAAGCGGGGTTTTTTGCGCCTGCGACCCTTGTAAAGGGTCGACAAGAGCCTCAGCCCATGTGCAGGCCGCCGTTCACCGAGAAATCGGCCCCGGTGGCGTAGCCGCCTTCTTCCGACGCTAGCCAGGCGATGATCGACGCGATCTCGCTGGGCTCACCCAGGCGCTTCACGGGGACCGTCGCGACGATCTTCTCCAGCACGTCCGGCCGGATCGCCTTCACCATGTCGGTCCCGATGTATCCGGGGCTCACGGTGTTCACCGTGACGCCCTTGGTCGCCAGTTCCTGTGCCAGAGCCATCGAGAAGCCATGCATCCCGGCTTTTGCAGCCGAGTAGTTGGTCTGCCCTGCCTGGCCTTTTTCACCGTTCACGCTGCTGATGTTGATGATGCGGCCCCAGCCTTTCTCGACCATGTCGCCCACGACCTGCTTGGTCACGTTGAACATGCTGTTGAGGTTGGTTTCGATCACGGCATCCCAGTCTTCGCGGGACATCTTGAGGAACATGCGGTCGCGCGTGATGCCTGCGTTGTTCACCAGCACGTCCACCGTGCCGAATTCGGCACGGGCATGCGTGAAAGCCGCCACCGTGGAATCCCAGTCACCCACGTTGCCGACGGAAGCATGGAACGTGAAGCCCAGGGCTTTCTGCTCTGCGAGCCACTTGGCGTGGTCGCGGGTGGGACCGCACCCTGCGATGACCTTGAAGCCATCCTTGTGCAGGCGCTGGCAGATGGCGGTACCGATGCCACCCATGCCCCCCGTGACATACGCGATTTTCTGATTCATGTGATTTATCTCCTAGTCAACGATTCACGCGACCACTCTACCCAAGATTTGGACTGCCGCCGCTGAGGGAAACACCGAGCGACTCTGTTGTCCGCCCGCGCGCTCTCTACGAACGGTTATGCAGCGCATAGCGCCAGCAGGCCGTGACTGGAAAAAAGCCGCACTTCAGTGCGGCTTCCGGCAGACGGTCGCTCAGCAGGCGAAATATCAGACCCGTTCCACGGCCAGCGCGACGCCCATGCCGCCACCGATGCACAGTGCCGCCACGCCCTTGCGTGCGCCACTGCGCTGCAGTTCATGGAGCAGCGTCACCAGCACGCGGCAACCGGATGCGCCGATCGGATGGCCGAGCGCGATGGCACCGCCATTCACGTTGACCTTCGACGGATCGACTCCCAGCTCCTTGTTGACGGCGCAGGCTTGCGCGGCAAAGGCCTCGTTGAGCTCGAACAGGTCCACGTCGGCGACGCTCCAGCCGGCCCGCTCCAGGGCTTTGCGGGTGGCGGGCACCGGTCCCATGCCCATGGTGGCGGGGTCCAGCCCGCTCGTGGCGTAGCCGGCGATGCGGGCGAGCGGCGTGAGCCCGAGGGACGCCGCTTTCTTGGCACTCATCACCACCACGGCGGCAGCGCCGTCGTTGATGCCCGAGGCATTGCCCGCCGTGACGGAGCCCGCCTTGTCGAACGCGGGGCGCAGGCCTGCCAGGGCTTCGGCATTGGTCTTGCGGTTCAGGTATTCATCGGCGTCGAACAGCACGGGATCGCCCTTCTTCTGGGGCAGGCTCACACCGACGATCTCATCCTTGAACTTGCCCGCGTCCTGTGCCGCGGCAGCCTTCTGCTGGCTCGCCAGCGCCAGCGCGTCCTGTTGCGCACGGTCGATGCCTTGCTGCTTGGCCACGTTCTCGGCGGTGATGCCCATGTGGTACTGGTTGTAGACGTCCCAGAGTCCGTCCACGATCATGGTGTCGACCATCTTCCAGTCGCCCATGCGCTGGCCGTCGCGCGAACCGTTGAGTACGTGGGGCGAAAGGCTCATGTTTTCCTGCCCGCCCGCCACCACGATTTCGCTGTCGCCGGTGGCGACGGCCTGCGCCGCCAGCATGACGGCCTTGAGGCCCGATCCGCATACCGCGTTGATGGTGAGCGCCGGCGTTTCCTTGGCGACGCCGGCTTTCATCATGGCCTGCCGCGCAGGGTTCTGGCCCGCGCCTGCGGCCAGCACCTGTCCCATGATCACTTCACCGACCTGGTCCAGCGGGACCTTTGCACGCGCAAGGGCCTCCTTGATCACGATCGCGCCCAATTCGGTCGCGGGGGTCTTGGCGAGTGCGCCGCCGAACTTGCCGACGGGTGTGCGAACGGCTGAAACAATGACGATGTCTTCCATGTCGATCCTCAGGTGTGATGGTGAAAATGGGTTGGAAACAAAAAGGATGGGCGCTGCAGCGTGGTCTCGGCAGGCACGCAGGCCGATGGTCTGCCGCAGCTTCGATGGTGCTTTGCGCCGTGGGTGTCAGGACCGTTCTTGAACGTAGCGCCCTGGCGCGGGTTCGATCGACTGGAATCGCGTTCCCTTGCCATAGCGCTTGGGCGCGGGCACCAGCGGACCGGCATGGACGGCCAGCCAATCGGTCCAGTCGGTCCACCAGCTTCCGGGATGCTCGGTCGCCCCCTCCAGCCATTCGGCCAACGTCGCGGGCAGCGCGTCGTCGGGCCGTAGCCAGTGGCTGCGCTTCTTCTTGGCCGGCGGATTGATGACGCCTGCGATGTGCCCGGAAGCCCCCATGACGAACCGCTTCGGCCCTGGCAGGACTTGCGTGGAGGCATAGGCCGCGTCGATGGGGACGATGTGGTCCTCGCGGGAGCCGTAGATGTACACCGGCAGGTCGACGCGGGACAGGTCGATCGGCTCACCGCAAACCGTGAGACGGTCCGGCTTGACGAGGTTGTTTTCCAGGTAGAGGTTGCGCAGATACCAGGCGTAGAAGGGCCCCGGAAGATTGGTCGAGTCGCTGTTCCAGTACAGCAGATCGAACGGCGGCGGCGTCTCGCCCTTCAGGTAGTTGCCCACCACATAGGTCCAGACGAGATCGTTGGGCCGCAGAAAGCTGAAGGTGGACGCCAGATCCTGGCCCTTCATCAGCCCGCCATGCCCCATCTGCAGTTCGCGGAAGCGCACGAAGCTCTCGTCGATGAAGACATCGAGGATGCCGGTGTCGGTGAAATCGATGAGTGTGGTGAGGAACGTCGCGCTGGCCACCGGCTCTTCGCCCCGGGCCGCCAGCACGGCCAGCGCGGTGGCGAGCATGGTGCCGCCCACGCAGAACCCCAGCGCATTGATCTGGTCGGTGCCCGCGATCTGCCGGGCCGTGTCGATGGCGCAGACCACGGCGTCTTCGATGTACTCGTCCCAGGTGGCCTGGGCGAGCGATTCGCCCGGGTTGCGCCAGCTCACGACGAACGTGCGATGGCCCTGGGCGACCGCATGCCGGATGAGGGAATTCTCGGGCTGCAGATCCAGGATGTAGAACTTGTTGATGCACGGCGGCACCACCAGCAAGGGACGCTCATGGACCTTGCTGGTGAGCGGCTTGTATTCGATGAGCTGGAACAGCGCGTTCTCGTACACCACGGCACCTTCCGAGGTGGCCACGTTGCGGCCGACCTCGAAGATGCTCTCGTCGGTCATCGAGACATGGCCCTGCCGCATGTCGTGCAGAAGGTTCGCAATGCCCTTGGCCAGGCTCTCGCCCTTGCTTTCGACGGCTTTCTTTTGCGCTTCCGGGTTGAAGACCAGGAAATTGCTCGGCGACATCGCCGCCATCCACTGCTCTACCCCGAAACGGATGCGGGCCCGGACCTTGGCGTCGGCCTCCACCGCATCGGCCAGGCCCATCAGCGTACGCGCATTGAGCAGATAGGCCGCTGCCGAAAAGGCGGCCATGGGGCTTTCGGACCATGCCGCACCGCTGAAGCGCCGGTCCTTGATCGCTGCGGGCTGGAGTGCCTGGCTCCAGAGTTCCCCGGCTTCCTGCACATACTGCTGCTGCAACGCGGCCAGCTTGTCGGGAGCGAAGCGCAGGGATGGCTGCGGAGCCGCCGGTCCGGTGCCTGTGGCACTGCCGCCGGCCTGGCGGAATGCCTCCAGCGCCTGGGCCCAGCTCTGGTTCAGTTTCTGCTGGATTTGCTGGGCGCTGCCGGCCCAGCCTGCTTCAAAATCCATGGAATTGTCTCCTCGGTCTCATCATGCCGCATCGCGATGCCCCCTCGGGGAACTGCGTGCAGGCATTGTTGCCGAGCCGTGGTCACCGAAGCAATGCCACTTTCGATTTTTCACGATATAGCTCAGAGTTTCAGGATGCGCACGACATGTATCTGGTAGTCATCGGCTGGTTGTACGTCACGGTGATGATGGCGGTTGCCGAAGCCAGCAGCCCGCAGGGCAGCCTGCTGGGGGCGCTCATCACCTTCACGCTCTACGGCCTGCTGCCCCTGGCGATCGTGGTCTACATCCTCGGCACGCCCGGGCGCAAGCGCGCGCTGCACGCGCGCGAGCGCCAGGAGGCCGCGGATCGGGCCGCGGCAAAACGCAAGGAATCAGACCTTTCCGCTCCGCCCGATCCAGATGCAGGCAGCCATCCTCCCGCCGCTGACCCCGGCCAGGCCCATCGAAGCGCGGTGCGAGAAGAACCGTGACGACTGGAGGACGGTGCACCATCCGTCAGTGCCATCGTTGCCGTGCACGCTGCCGACCCCCAGGGCCCCCAGGCGCTGCCGGGCGAGGCCGGGCAGGCTCGCCAGGTGCTTGCCATCGGCCCGCGCGCTGAAATGCGCTGCAGCCGCAGGGTCCTGGTCGCAGAACGCCTGGCGCACCTCGTCTCCCACTTCGAAAACGGTGGGCCCGATGCAAGGGCCCAGCCAGGCGAGGACATCGTCCCGGCCGAAGCGCCCCTCCACTCCAGAGACCGCTCCCGATGCCGCGGATCCCACTGCACCGGGAGCACCGAAGCACGCCAGCGCCTGCTCCAGCACCCCGCCGGCCAGGCCGCGCCAGCCCGCATGGGCGGCTGCGACACGCGTCCCGTGCCGGTTGGTGAACAGCACCGGCAGGCAATCTGCCACCATGATGGTGCAGGCACGGCCGGGCCGGCTGGCCGTGCAGGCGTCGGCTTGCGTGCCGTCGGGAGGGTCGGCGTCCAGGTCGGCCACGGATGTTCCATGCACCTGCCTGAGAAACCGCGGCACTACTGCCGAACCATCCCAGGCCGTCAACCCGTCGCGCAGCCGCTGGCGGTTCTGCCCGACGGCTTGCGGCAGATCGTCCACGTGGTCACCCAGGTTGAAGGTGGCCCACGGCCCCTGGCTCACACCACCCGATCGCGTGGTGCAGAGGGCGTGCACGTGCGCTGGCGCCGGCCAGCCGGGGCGCAGCCAGTCGGCCGGTAACGATGGCCCCGCCGTCACCCTTCGTTGTCCGGGCATGCGGAGGGGTGGGCCGCCTGGAAGGCGGGCAATGCCGAGGCGGCTTCCCAGGCCGCCATCGTGCGCGGCAGGCCGCCCAGGTCCACCTGGAAGCGCTGGGCATTGAAGATCTGGGGAACGAGGCAACAGTCGGCCAGCGTGGGCACATCTCCCCAACACAGCCGCGATGCGGGCAGGCCGGCGGCTTCGCGCTCGCGCGCCAGCAGGTCCAGTTGCCGCTCGAAAGCCTGCAGGCCGCCCCGCGTCCAGTGCCGGTACCACGTGGTCTTGGCGGCTTCGTCCTGCCCCAGGTCCTGGGTGATGTACTTGAGCACCCGCAGGTTATTGATTGGATGGATGTCGCACGCCACCATCTGCGCCAGCGCGCGCACGTGGGCGCGGCCGATCGCATCGGCCGGCAGCAGCGAGGGCTCCGGATACATCTCTTCGAGGTATTCGACGATGGCCATGGACTGCGTGAGCGTGGTCCCGTCGTCCAGTTCCAGCGCCGGCAGCAGCGTGTCGCCGACGCGGTCGGCATAGGCGGGGGCGCGGTGCTCGGCGCGCACCAGATGCACCGGCACGTATTCGTAGGCGAGGCCCTTGAGCGCCAATGCTATGCGCACGCGGTAGGAAGCGGAGGATCGGAAGTAGTTGAACAGCTTCATGGTTCGGCGAGCATAACGTCCATGCATGGCACACTCTGCCGACCCCGCCCTGCGCACCGGCGCTGACCGGCGCGCGGCGGCCTCCGCAACCCCAGCCGACGATCGACCATGAACTACGTCATTCCTCCCGCCCCCACCGCGAGCGTGCCCGTGGCGGGCTCCGAAGACCGGTTTCCCGTCCACCGCATCTACTGCGTGGGCCGCAATTACGAAGAGCACGCGAAGGAAATGGGTTTCACCGGGCGCGAGCCGCCCTTTTTCTTCCTGAAGCCTGCAGACAGCATCGTCCCGACGGCCGCCGGCGAAACGGGCGCCTTGCCCTACCCCACGCTCACCTCCAACCTCCACCATGAGATCGAACTGGTGGTGGCCATCGGCCAGGGCGGCAAGAACATCGCCGCGGCCGATGCGCACCGGCACATCTACGGCTATGCGGTCGGCCTGGACATGACGCGCCGCGATCTGCAGAACGAGATGAAGAAACAGGGTCGCCCCTGGTGCATCGGCAAGGGTTTCGAGCACAGCGCGCCCATCGGCCCCATCACGCCCAAGGCGCAGGCAGGCGATGTGGAGCAGGCCGGGATCTGGCTCTCGGTGAACGGCACGGAGCGCCAGCGCAGCAGTGTGCAGCGGCTGATCTGGAACATCGGCGAGACCATCGAGCACCTCTCCGCCGCCTGGGAACTGCAGCCCGGAGACCTGATCTTCACGGGCACGCCCGAAGGCGTGGGTGCGGTGGTTCGGGGCGATGTGCTGGAAGGCGGTGTGGACGGCCTGGGAACGTTGCGCGTGGCCGTGGCATGAGCACCCGTATCCCAGTCGCCTTATCACTATAAAAACAATAGCAAACAATCCAATGGATCCGACGGCATCCGGCAGATTTCATCCATACCCATGACACTACGCAGCCCGATCAAGCACTGCCGGGAATGCGGCGCCGCGGTGGTGTACCGCGTGCCCGACGATGGCGACACCAAGCCGCGCGCGGTCTGCCCGGCGTGCCACACGATCCATTACGAGAACCCGCTCAACGTGGTGGGTACCGTTCCCGCGCTGGGCGATCGGGTGCTGCTGTGCAAGCGCAACATCGAGCCGCGCTGGGGCAAGTGGACCCTGCCGGCCGGCTTCATGGAACTGAACGAAACGACCGCCGAAGGGGCTGCGCGCGAGACGGACGAAGAAGCCGGCGCCCAGATCGCCATGGGTCCGCTCTTCTCGGTGGTCAATGTGCCCCGGGTGGGACAGGTGCATCTTTTCTACTTGGCAACGTTGCAGAGCGATCAGTTCAACCCGGGGTACGAAACCATCGAAGCCCGGTTGTTCACCGAGCAGGACATCCCCTGGGACGAGATCGCCTTCCGGACGGTGAAGACCACCCTGGAGCGCTACTTTGCCGACCGCCGTGCCGGCGCCTTCGGCATGCACTGCATCGACCTCACCGACTGAACAGGAGAGCGGCCGCCGCCCCGTGCCTGCCTTTTCCAGGCACGGGGCGTGGTGGGGCCGTGCTTACTTCAGCCACTTGTCCGAGGCGAGCTTCAGCTGGCCGCGCGCGTCGATCAGGCCCCAGACGAACTCCATCACGCGCGAATAGTCGGCATCGTCCTTGGGCAGCATGAAGCCCAGCGTGTTCTGCGGTGTCAGCGGGGTGGCGACGAAGGCGGCATGCAGGCGGGGGTCGGCCTTGGCGTAATGCAGGGCTTCGTAGGTCTCGGTGATCATCACGTCGCCCTTGCCTTCGGCGATCAAGGCCGGGATTTCAGCGTTCTTGTCGTGCGTGCCGACCTGGGCCGCCTTGAGGTTCTCCAGCACGAAGGTCTCGTTGGTGCCGCCCGGGTTCTTGATGACGCGCACCGCAGGCTGGTTCAGATCGGCCAGCGTCTTGTACTTGTCCTTGTCCGCGGCGCGCACCAGCGCCACCTTGCCGAAAGGCGCGTAGCCGGGGAGCATCTCGATCTGGCGGATGCGGGTCACGTTGCGCGTGATGCCGCCCACGGCCACGTCGAACTTGTCGGACTGGATGTCCTTCATCAGGTTGGGCCAGCTCGTCGGCACGTACTCGACCTTCACGCCCATTTCCTTGGCCATGAGTTCGATCACATCGATGTCATGGCCGGAGTAGCCCGCATCCGTCTTGATCGCGAAAGGCCGGTAGTCGCCGGGCGTGCCCACCCGCAGGACTTTCGCTTCCATGATCCGGTCGAGCCGCGGGCCGGCGTGCGCGGATTGGGCGAAAACGCCGACGGCGATGGCCGCGGCCGCGAGAAAGGTAGCGAAAGGAGTGCGCGTCATGAAGGGTGCCTTGTGCGGTGTGTAGAGGGCTGAGGAAGGGCACGCCCGGCACTGCCGGCAAGGCACGGTGGATCCCGGGCATGCGGACGACAGCATAGCTCTGCTGTGCGCCGGCAGGCGCAGCCCGCCGCATGCCAAAGCCCGCTGCCGAGGCGCGGAATCTCAGGGGCGCGATTCGATGAAGAACGGCTCCGAACCGCGGCCCGGCACCACCGTGCCCCGTTGCACCGGGGAAACCTCCACGCCGCCGGCACCCGTGCCAGCGGGCTGGGAGGTGGTGCCTGGCACCACGGGGCGCACCGGCTCCGCGGGCAAAGCGGCCGGAGGCGGAGTGGCAGCGGGCACGCCGTCTGCCGGCGGCACCGTGCTTTCCGGGGGCACGATCACCTCGGGCGGCGGGGCCGCAGGCGCCAGGGGGGTGGCATCCTGCAACGGCACCAGCGGCGCTTCAGTGATCTCGGGGCGCGTCTGCGCCGGCGCGCTGGCCGGCGGTGCCGTGGACGGAGCCTGCGGGGCCGCGTCCACGCCCTGCCCGTCGGTGCGACGCCCGAACAGGTCGTACACGGCGCCGGCCCATCCCCGCACGCCATCCACGGCCTGCCCCACCCAACTGCTTTCCTCCGTGTCGACGAACTTCTCCCGCGCGTCGATCACCCGCGTCCGCAAGGCCTGCTGGACGACCTCGCCCACCATCGGCAGCGCACTGTGCGCTCCCTGCCCCCAGTAGTCGCTGCGCAGCGTCACGCGGCCGTCGTTGAAGCCCGCCCAGGCACCCGCGACCAGTTGTGGATGCATCAGGATGAACCAGCCATCGGTGTTGTCCTGCGTGGTGCCGGTTTTGCCCGCAACATCGGCCGCGATGCCGTAGCGCGAGCGGATGGCCGCACCCGTGCCTTTGTCGACCACGGCGCGCAAAGCGTCCCGCAGTGCCTGCGCCGGCCCGAGGCCGAGCACGCGCTCGGGCGCGGCCGGAGCGAAGTCTTCCAGCACCTTGCCGTTCTTGTCTTCGATGCGCGTGATGGCCGTGGGCGCGATGTAGCGGCCGGCCTCCGCGATCGTGCCGTAGGCCGCCACCATTTCCTTGAGCGTTACCGGGCTGGTGCCGAGGGCGAGCGAAGGCACGGCATCCAGCGCCGATTCCCGGATGCCCATCGCACGCGCCAGGGCGGCGACACGGCCCGGCCCCACCTGCTGCATCAGCTGCGCCGTGATGGTGTTCTTCGAATAGGCGAGGCCGTCGCGCAGCGTCATGGGCTCGCCGCTGGGCGCCGCCCCTTCGTCCGTGGGGCGCCAGACCTGTCCACCGCCCAGGGGGATTTCCACGGCCTGATCGATCAGCGTATCGGAGGGCTGCGCACCCCGTGCGAACGCCGCGCCGTAGACGAACGGCTTGAACGTCGAACCCGGCTGCCGCCGGGCGGCCTGCACGTGGTCGAACGGATCCTGGGCGAAATCGCGGCTGCCCACCCAGGCGCGGATTTGGCCCGTGCGCGGATCCAGCGCCAGCAAACCGGCCTGCACCCGCGTCTTTTCCTGGCGCAGCTTGCGCAGGAAGTCGGCATCGTCCAGCAGCGACTTCAACGCTGCGTCCGGCGTGGCGCCTTTGGCCACGGCCGCGGCGTACTGGGCGGATTCCCGCACTAACGACTGCACCAGCGGGCTCTTGGTGTTCCATGTGCGCGGGCCCCAGGCACTGTCGGCGATTGACTGCAGCTGCCGCCCCTGCCGCGCCACAGCCTGGTTAGCCAGGGTCTGCAGCCGGAAATCGATGGTGGTGCGGATCACGAGCCCATCGGCATACAGGCTGTACCCAGTGCGGTCGGCCCAGTCGATGAGTTGCTTGCGCAGCTGCTGCGCCAGATGCGGCGCGGGGCCGGCGGCTTCGACCTGGCGCTCGAAGCGGATGCGGAGCGGGCGCTGGGAGAGCGTGTCGAACTCCTTGGCCGTCAGCTTGCCGCGTTTCTGCATTTGCGCCAGCACCACGTTGCGCCGCGCCTGCGCCCTCTCGGGGTTGAGCACCGGGTTGTAGTAGCTCGTGCCCTTGAGCATGCCGATGAGGGTGGCGCTCTCCAGTACGGTCAGCTTGTCGGCAGATTTGTCGAAATAGGTCCGCGCGGCCATCTCGATGCCGTAGGCGTTGTAGAGAAACGGCACGGTGTTGAGATAGGTTTCCAGGATCTCGTCCTTGGAATACAGCGCCTCGATCTTGAACGCCGTGATCGCCTCCTTGAGCTTGCGCGTGAGCGTCGGCGCGCGGCCGATGTCCTCGGGGTACAGGTTGCGGGCCAACTGCTGCGTGATGGTCGAGCCGCCCTGCTTGTCCCCGCCCAGGGTCCGGACCACCGCCGATGCCGTGCGCCGCCAGTCCAGGCCGAAATGGTCGTAGAAGCGATGGTCTTCGGTGGCGATCAGCGCGTCCATGACCGACGGCGCGATGTCCTCCAGCGCCACCCATTCGCGATTGACCCAGCGGTATTCCGCCAACAACCGGCCATCGGCAGAGACCAACTGCGCCGGCTGTTCGGTCTTGGCCTTGCGAATGTCGCTGATGGCGGGCGTGAACGGCCACAGCAGCAGAATGTAGAGCAGCAGCGCGGCGGGAACGGACACGAGCGCCCAGAGCAGTGTGCGGCCCGACATCCGCGTGCGCACGGCAGCAGCCGTGCTGCGGACCCAGGTGGGAAGACGCCCTTCGGAGATCCAGGAGCGCAGGGAGGCGAGCAAAGGGGCAGTCACGCGGTCACGACATCAGAAGCGCAGCGGGTGCGCGGAGGCGGGCCCACCGGTCACCCCGGCGGCCCGCGCAGGCAACCGCTGCCCGACTGAACGATGGTGGTCGCGGAGCCTGGCAGCGGTTTTCGCGACCCTCCATGGCACGGTAGGGCCGCGGCAGGATGGTAACGGCTCGGGTGGCACGGTGGCCTCACTCCGTTGGAGAGGTGACTCCTTTGAAATCTGACGGCGACTGCTCAAAGCCGCCGGAAGAAATTCCAGCCGTTCGCATCGACATCGGAGCTTCTGGAATTGCCATCCCCTCGGAATTCCAGGCGGTGCATCGCGGGCCGCGAACTGACCCTCTGGCAAAGAAGGCACGCGCTGCTAATCGAAGTACGGCTGCTCGATAACCAATATATTGCCACCGGGATCTTTCAGGCTCATGCTCTTTCCTGCCGGGTAGTCAAAAAAACTCTCTTTCGTCAACAGCTCCGCACCTGAAGAAAAATCGAGATCTTTCAGGCGCTGGAACAGGGAGTCTATTTCCTGCACAGCAATGGTGAAAAGGGGTCGGGGAGAAATTTCCCTGCTGTCGCCAGGAGAAATCTGCAGGCCTAGCGACGGGTTTTCATTGGCAACCAGCAAATAGCTACCCATCCCATAATCAGAGGCGATCTTGAAAAGAGACAACTCCGATACGTAAAACTTCACCAGCAATTCAGAATCCGGAGCTTGGACATGAGGCCATATTGATATCAACATAAATCAGCAGCTCTTTATTCGGTTTCTCATTTGCGCAACGGTTTCTCCGTTGGCGAATTTCTTCAAGGTGATTTTTGGAGCGCCTGTTTCCCTGACTGCATCGAGTTCTGCCACATAGAATCGGCTCGGAGTCGCTCTGCCATCTGGTCCTATATCGACTACGCGATAGCCTGCCTCGATTTTCTTGCGCAGCCATTCCTTATTCCATTGAACAGCCTTTTCGAATTCAGCGTCGGGCATTCCATCGTAGAGACGCCCTCCCCTCCACTGCATCTTTGGATGCCTCATGCTCTCAGCGTTCAAGCCTTGTTGGCGCAGAAGCTTTGCGGCTTCATCCGCTGACGCTTGGCCTTCCCCAATGACCACGATGGGCGTATCCGACAAACCCAACGGATCGATCCAGGACAGCGGATTCACCGCGTACTGCTGCAGATTCAACCCACCCGCGAGCCCGATCGGATCGGGGCTGATGAACCGCCCCATGTCCGGGTCGTAGTAGCGGAAGGTGTTGTAGTGCAGCCCGGTCTCGCGGTCCAGGTACTGGCCCTGCAGCCGCAGGTTCTGC
>NZ_FOMQ01000022.1 GCF_900112675.1 Paracidovorax konjaci
GGGGTCGCAGACAGCAGGGTCGCCTTTCTTTTGGGTACTTTTCTTTGGCGAAGCAAAGAAAAGTGCCTCGGCCGCCGGGCCGAGACCCGGCCCCGAGAAACAACCCCAAAACAAAACTCCGCCACAGCGCAGAGCCGCAGAGCCGAACGTAACCACCTATCAACTACAAAAACAATAGCAAACTATCCAATGAACCCGCCGGCATACCCCTAAAAATCCCATGCCCAGCCCCACCCCCCGCGCCCCACGCCCCCGCCCCCTCGCGGAAGCCTGGCTCGCCACGCGCGGCTGGCGCCCCTTCCCCTTCCAGCGCGAGGTCTGGCGCGCCCTCGCCCAGGGCCGCAGCGGCCTGCTGCACGCCACCACCGGCGCCGGCAAGACCTACGCCGTCTGGCTCGGCGCCCTGCAGGCCTTCGGCATCCTGCCCAGGAAATCCAAGCAAAACCCCCCAGATGCCGCCGATTCCATTGAAGAGTTTGCTATTAAAAAAGTAGCAAGCAGGAAGCCGCCTCCGCCCGAACCTATCACGGTCCTGTGGCTCACCCCCATGCGCGCGCTAGCCGCCGACACGCTCAAGGCCCTGCGCACGCCGCTGGATGAACTCGCCGCGCGGCAGCACCCGGTGCTGGCCCGCTGGACTTCGGGCGCACGCACCGGCGACACCACCAGCGCCGAGCGCGGCGCGCAGTCGCGGCGGCTGCCCACGGTGCTGGTGACCACGCCCGAGAGCCTGTCGCTGCTGCTCGCACGGGGCGATGCGCGCGAGCTGCTGTCCACCGTGCGGCTCGTGGTGGCCGACGAATGGCACGAGCTGCTGGGCAACAAGCGCGGCGTGCAGGTGCAGCTCGCCCTGGCGCGGCTTGCGGGCTGGAACCCGGGGCTCTGCGTGTGGGGCATGTCAGCCACGCTCGGCAACCTGCCGGAGGCGCGCGAGACCCTGCTGGCCCCGCTGGGCGACGCGGCGGCAGCCGCCGGCGTGCAGGTGCAGGGCCAGGTGGACAAGCGCCTCGTGGTCGATACCCTGCTGCCCGACCATCCCGAGCGGTTCTCGTGGGCCGGGCACCTGGGCCTGCGCATGCTGCCGGCCGTGGTGCGCGAACTGGAGTCCACCACGACCACGCTGGTCTTCGTGAACGTGCGCTCGCAGGCGGAGCTTTGGTACAAGGCCATCCTCGATGCGCGGCCCGACTGGGCGGGCGAGCTGGCGATCCACCACGGCTCGCTGGACCGCGGCGTGCGCGAATGGGTCGAGGCGGGGCTCAAGGAAGGGCGCCTGCGCGCCGTGGTCTGCACGAGCAGCCTCGACCTGGGCGTGGACTTCCTGCCCGTGGAGCGCGTGCTGCAGATCGGCTCGGCCAAGGGCATCGCGCGGCTGCTGCAGCGCGCGGGGCGCTCGGGCCACGCGCCGGGCCGGCCCTCGCGCATCACGCTCGTGCCCACGCACAGCCTGGAGCTGGTCGAGGCGGCCGCCGCGCGCGCCGCCGTGCAGGCCGGCGAGGTGGAGATGCGCGCCAGCCCGCGCAGGCCCGTGGACGTGCTGGTGCAGCACCTCGTCACCGTGGCGCTGGGCGGCGGCTTCGAGCCCGAGGCGCTGTATGCCGAAGTGCGCCGCACCGTGGCCTACCGCGACCTGCCGCGCGCCGTCTGGCAGTGGTGCCTCGACTTCGTGCACCGCGGCGGGCCCTCGCTCGCCATCTATCCCGACTACCAGCGCGTGGCGCCGGACGAGCACGGCATCTGGCGCATGCCGAGCGCCAAGCTCGCGCGCCGCCACCGCTCCAACATCGGCACCATCGTGAGCGATGCCAGCATGGCCGTGCAGGTGCTGCACGGCGCGCGGCTGGGCACGATGGAGGAGAGCTTCCTCTCGCGCCTCTCGCCGGGCGACTGCTTCGTCTTCGCGGGCCAGGTGCTGGAGATGGTGAAGATCGAAGACATGACCGCCTACGTGCGCCGTGCCGCGCGCGGCCGGCCCACCGTGCCGCGCTGGGCCGGCTCGCGCATGCCGCTGTCCACCGTGCTCGCGGACTTCGTCGTGCAGCAGCTCGCGCAGGCGGCCGAAGGGCGCTACGGCACGCCCGAGCTGCGCTGCGTGCGCCCGCTGCTCGACGTGCAGCAGCGCTGGTCGGCCCTGCCCACGCCGGACACGCTGCTGGCCGAGACGCTGCGCACGCGCGAGGGCTGGCACCTTTTTCTCTACCCCTTCGCGGGGCGCCACGCGCACACCGGGCTCGCGAGCCTGTTCGCGTGGCGCGCCGCGCAGGGCGAGGCGGGCACGTTCTCGATCGCCGTGAACGACTACGGGCTGGAGCTGCTCTCGGCCACCGAGCGCGACTGGGCCGCGCTGCTGCCCGAACTGCTGCGCACGCGCGCCACCCCGGCCGGAGCGCCCGAAGCGGGCAGCATCGCGGCCCGCGAAGCCCTGGCAATCCGCAACACCGCGAATGCCGCACGCGCCGAGGCCGAGGATGCGGCCGGCCGCGGCGTGGACGGCGGGGCAGAGGACGTGCAAGAGGCCGGAGCGCATGGTGCGGTGGAGGGCGGTGGCGGCGAGGCCTCCGCAGACGCGGAGCGCCACGCGCTGCTGCACGAGGTGCTGGCCAGCCTCAACGCCACCGAGATGGCGCGCCGGCGCTTCCGCGAGATCGCACGCGTGGCCGGCCTCATCTTCCAGAGCCACCCGGGCGAGCGCCGCAGCGCGCGCCAACTGCAGGCCTCCTCGCAGCTCTTCTTCGAGGTCTTCCGCAAGTACGACGCCGGCAACATGCTGCTGCGCCAGGCCGACGAGGAAGTGCTGAGCCAGGAACTGGACGTGGCCCAGTTGCTCGCGGCCCTGCGCCGCATGCAGGCGCAGGCCCTGGTGGTGAAGCCGCTCGCGCGGCCCAGCCCGTTCGCCTTCCCGCTCATGGTCGAGCGTTTCCGCGAGAAGCTCACCAACGAGGACCTGGCCGACCGCATCGCGCGCATGCTCGCGCAGCTCGACACCGCCGCCGATGCCGGCACCGCGGCCCCCGCCGCGCCGCCCCCGCAGGACGTAGTGCCTCCGGACCCGCCCGCGCGCCCGCCGCGCCGCCGCGCTGCAGCGAAAAAAGGGCCAGGCCAGGACGCCGATCAAGGCACCGCTGCGGCGCCGCCCCCGGCCGAAACCGCCATGCAGCAGGCCGCCGAGGCCGTGCGCCGCACACTGGATTTCTCGCTCACGTCCACCGAAGAGGCCGGCAGCGGCGCGCCGGGCGCGCGACCAGGCCGGCGCCGCGAGCGCAAGCCTTCGCGGCCGCTGCCGAGGCTGTGAGCGGGCTCGGAGAACACACGCCATGGCCGCCGCTTCGCCGCAGCCGGGCCCCGCATTGGGGACAATGGCCCGTCCTTCACCGCACAGCATGAACCTCTCCCATTGACCGGTACATCCGCCACCGCCATCCTCGCCGGCACCGAAGTCCACCTGCTCCCCGAGCGCGCCCTCTGGTGGCCCGAGGGCCATACGCTTTTCATCGCCGATGCGCACTTCGGCAAGGCCGACACCTTCCGCGCTCGCGGCCTGCCGGTGCCTTCGGGCACCACGCGCGAGAACCTCGCACGGCTTTCGGCGTCCATCGCCGCGCAGGGCGCACGGCGGCTCGTGGTGCTGGGCGACTTCCTGCACGCGGCCGAAGCGCGGTCGCCGGCCGTGCTGGCGTCGCTCGCGGCCTGGCGCGCGGCGCACGCGGCGCTGGAGGTGGTGCTGGTGCGCGGCAACCATGACAGCCATGCCGGCGATCCCCCTCCGGAACTGGGCATCGCGATCGTCGACGAGCCCTGGCCGCTCGGGCCCTTCGCGTGCTGCCACCACCCGCAGCGGCACGCATCGCTGCACGTGCTGGCGGGCCACGTGCACCCCGCCGTGGTGCTGCGCGGGGCCGGGCGCGATGCGCTGCGTCTGCCGTCGTTCGTGGTGGACGCGGCCGGCGGTGCGGATGCGGGGATGGCGCTGCTGCCGGCCTTCGGCGAATTCACGGGCGGGCAGACGGTGGCGCCGGCGGATGGCCGGCGGTTCTTCGCCGTGGGCGCAGGGCGGGTGTGGGCGGTGCCCGGGCGGCCTTGAACTCCCGGTGGGCGTGGTGGTTCAGCCGGTCGCCGGCCCGGGCTTCGCTGCGGTACGCGGTGCCGGCGTATCGAGGCCTGCCAGCCGTCGCAGCAACCGGTCTTCCTGCTGCCGCCAGTGCGCTTCGACCAGCCGGGCACGCCCCGCATAGTCCGCCTGCCCTGCCAGGTCCTCGGGAATATCTTCGACGTAGATGGGGTCGGCGTCGCGCAGGGCATGGAGTGCCTGGAACTGCGCCGGATGCAAAGCCTGCATACCGGCACGCCAGGTGGAGTGGCCCATCATGAACTCGCTGCACGTGTCCAGATCGCCCGCTTGCTGGCGCACGGCCTGCTCCAATGCTGCGATATGCCGGGGACTGAGCACACTGACCTGCAGTGCCGTCATACCGGAGACGGTGCCCTCCGGAAGGTCGAGCCGCTTGCGCAGAGCCTCTTTGGCATGCACCAGCGTCTCCAGCGGCTCCCGCGTGAGGTGCTTGCGCAGCCAGGGCTGCAGGTCCGGTCGCTGCAGTTCCTGGTGGATGAAACGCGTGACCTCGCTCTCCAGCAGAGAGAGCCGCAACTGTTGGCCCGCCCAGCGGTGGAACTGCGTTGCGTCCACGCGGCCCGCGCGGATCTCGTCGACCATCTGGTGGTCGCGCACTGCCAGCAGGATCTTCGAAAAGCCTTCCAGGACGTTGTCCCGGCAACTGCCCAATGCCGTCTGTGCGATCAGAAAGACCTGTTCCCGCAAATCGCTGCTGCGGGCAATCGCGTCGATGACGGAGGCGACCTGACCGGCCCGCTGCTCCACGGCGGTGGATGGCCCCTCCGGACCGGGCTCGTGCAAGCGTGCCAGCAGCCGCGCGAAAGCAGGGGCTAGGGGGTCTTCGTCGAATGTGTCCGGGACTGCCGCCGACGCGCGTGGATCATGGGACATCCACCGGGCTATTTCCTGGCTCAATGGCGCCGTCTGGCGCATCAGCTCCTTGGAGAGTTCTTCGTCGACGTCCGCTTCTTCCTCGTCGTCGGATTCCACGTCGTTGCGTTCGAAGGTGACCAATTGGTCCATCAACTGCTGGATGGCCGACGCCGTGGCGGGGTGTGCCGACCTTTCTCGGTCCCACCGCTCCTCCAGTCCATCGCGCAGTTCCGGCTGTGCTCCCAATATGGTCAGCAGGTCTGCGGCCACCCGGAGTACCCGTGGCCCCTGCTCCGGACGGTCGTTCAAGATGTCTAGCAACCGGAAGACCTGCTCTGGACGGGGGGCACCGTGGAGTCCGAATTCTGCCGGGTCGACATAGGGCAGCGTGAGCAGGTCCGGCGCCGACCGCGCGGGAGATGACGGTCCGGAAGTGGGCCGTTGCGGTCGCGGCGATTGCGGCAGGGCTGCGTTGAGGTCGGGCAGTTGCGGCGATTGCGGCAGGGCTGCGTTGAGGTCGGGCAGTTGCGGCGATTGCGGCAGGGCTGCGTTGAGGTCCGGCAAGGGAGGCCGATTGCGGGGAGCCAAGGTGAACGGCACTCCGGAAGCGCGATTCGCGCGAGTGGGGGGGCCGCTCGCCACGGCGGACTGGCTCGGCCCCGGTGGTGTGTTTGCGCGGATCTCTCTTCGGGGGTGCACATTCCGCGCCGGTCCTGCATTGGCGCCGGTGTGTTGCTCGCGTGGCCGTGTGCGGCCGGAATGTCTTATCGGGTCCAAGGATCGCCTTTCCGAGGCACTTCAGGATGCCTGCGTTGCCCCAATGCTGAGATGCCATGGCAGATCGGCCCCGCGGCCATACGCAGAAATCATCTGCCATGCGAAAACAGCGCCGCGGCGCGCTGGCGGTCCTTGGCGGTGGCCGTTTGGCAGGTGTGGGCGATCCGCCGGACCACCGACTTCACCGGTGTGGCTCAGCCAGGAGGCGCCGGCTCGGGCTTCGCTGCGCCACTCGACGATCCGGGATCCTGAGGCGGGCGCGGCGGATGGGGCGGTGGCAGAGCGCCTCCCGCCTGCTCCGCGAGGCTGGCCAGCGCCTGCTGCACCGATGCCTGCCAGTCCTCGTAGACCTTGCGGCCGGCCTGCGCGTAGGCGAATGCGGCCGGGCTTTCGAGGTCGTCCGGGGGATCCATGTCGTGGAAGGGATCTGCGTCCCGGGCTGCCACCAGCGGCTGGAAGATCGCGGGATGCAGCGCCTGCATGCAGGTACGCCAGGTATCGTGTTCGAGCAAGAAATTCTGGAAGGACTGCGGGTCTGCCGCCTCCCGCAGCACCTGGGTGCGCAAAGCCTCGATGTGCTGCGGCTGCAGCACGCTCATGTCGTAGCTCGTCAGATCTTCTGCGGTGTCCTGTGGCAGGCCGAGGGGCCGCTTCAGTTGCGCCTTGGCGTCGGCCAGCGTTTCCAAGGGGTCGCTCTGCAGTCGGTCCCGGTCCCAGGGAGGCAGGTCGGCACCTTGCTGTTGCAACTGGCCGATGAGCTGGCCCGTGGCGGTTTCCAGCAAGGCCAATCTGAATTGTTGGCCCGTCCAGAGATGGAGCTTGCCCTCGTCCATCCTGCCGCTGCGCACGGCTGCCAGCATCTGGCGGTTGCGCACGGCCAGCATGACCTTGGAGAAACCCTCCAGCAGGTTGTCCCGGCAATCGCCCAGGGCGGTCTGCGAGATCAAGAAGACCTCGCGGCGCAGTGCGGTATCCCGCGCCATCGCCATGATGGCGGCCTTCACCTGGGATTCCATCCGTTGTCGTGCCGCCGGCGTGGCTTCCGGCACGGCTTCCTGTTGCAGGCGTTCCAGCAGCCGGGCAAAAGCCGGTGCACATTCTTCATCGTCGAAGACATGGGGGTTTGCGGTGGCGGCCTGGGCGGCATCGCCGAGCCAGGCCTGGATTTGATGGCCCAGCGGTGCGCCCAGCCGTTCCAGGTCTTCCTCGAGGCTGCCGGGATCGTCGTCGAGGCCCGGAGCCTCATCGTCCGAGGACGCCCCGTCGATCTCGAAAACACCGGCGGGATTCAGGATGTGCTCGATCACACGGGCACCGGCGGGGCCGGCCAGTTGAAGGGTGGGCCAGAGGGGCCGCAATACCGCTTCGACCTCGGGCCCTGCCCCTTGGTGCAAGGCCAGGGCTGTCGTCGCCCCCCGGATGCGGGACTCGAGATCCGGGCGCTGCGCGGCCAGCAAGACCAGGGGCAGGAAGTGATCGCGGCTCGGGGGGCCTTGCAGGCCCAGTGCCGCGAGTTCCTGCTCCAGCCGTCCGGGTGCTTCGAGAGCCCAGGCGCTCGGGCCCGGGGTTTCACGAACCGGGCTGCCGGTGCGGGGGCCGTCACTGCTGCCGGCAGCGGTATCTGCAGCCGAGGGGGTGGAAGGGTTTGGCGAGCGGCGCAGTGGCACGGCGGCACGTGGTGGTCGCGCGGGGCTGTTGGCATCGGTCGAGGCAGAGCTTTCTTCGGCGGCGCTTCGGGCCGGGGGGAATCCGGCCAGGCCGGCCCCCGGATGCGCCGTACGGGGGCGCACCCGCCGCGACGGTGAAGCGTCGCTATCGCTATCGGCGCCAGAGCCGGGGCTGCGTGCGCGCACGCTGGCGCGGCTGGAGGGTCTGAGGGGGTCCATGGGGCGTGCTTTCGGGCCGTACGGTCGCAGGCAATGGCTGCCATGCTCGCACGGCTGCGGCAGCGCACGTTCGGTGCGCGCGCAGCGTTTGCCCGCTCCGCGAAGTGCAGGCAAGGCTGTGGCGGCCTGGGCTAACGGTCCTTCGGGAGTGCGTTGCCGCCGAGCACTGGCGCATCGGGCAGCCCGTCCGCCTCGCGCGCGCCCGGCCCGGCCGGGAAATGCTCGGCCAGCAGCGCCGACACCTCCGACAGCGCCTGGGTGAGCCCGTCTTCGTAGCGGCCGTCCCGGAAGGCGCCGCCCATGCCCTCGACCATCGCGCGCCAGGTGTCGGGCGGCACGGTGCGCGCGAGGGCCCGGTCGGCCACGATCTCGATGGCGTGCTCGGCCAGGAGCAGGTAGATGAGCACGCCGTTGTTGTGCTCGGTATCCCACACGCGCAGCTTGCCGAAGAGCGTCACGGCGCGTTCGCGCGCGGCGGCCCCGCGCCAGAGGTAGCTGGTGGGCAGGCCGCCCTCGGCGCAGATGCGGATCTGGCCCGTGTGGCGTGCCTCGCTCGCGGCCACGCGGCGCGCGAGGCGTTCGAGCAGATCGGGCGGCAGCGCGCGGTGCAGGCCGCCCTCGGCCCAGCGGTGGCGCACGAGGCGCGCGATCCGCGCCGGCAGCCCGGGAGGTTGAGGCGGGGCAGGGGAGCGGGGGCTGGAGGGCATGGGGGTGTCCGCAGAAGGAGAAGGTTTCAGGGGGAGGACGGTGAGAGGGGCTTACCAGTCGCCCGAGGCGCCGCCGCCCCCGAAGTCGCCGCCACCGCCCGAGCTGAAGCCGCCGCCATCGCCGCTGCTGCTTCCCCCGCTGCTCCAGCCGCCCATGCCGATGCCGGTGCCCAGGCCCGTGGAGAAACCGTCCCGCAGCCCGCCGCGGCGGCCCGTGGCCACGCCGCGCCCGCCGAAGAGCCATGTGTAGAGGAGTGCCAGCGCGCCCGCGCCCACCGCGAGCAGCAGGCTGGTGGTGAACAGGAAGGCGAACAGCCCGACGGCGCCGCCCATGAGCAGCCCGCCCGCGCGGTTGCCGAAGATGCCGCGCGCCACGGGGCCGCCGACCATCACGCCGAAGAACAGGAAGATCGCGAAGTCGCTCCAGTCCACGCCGCGCTCGCCGCGGGCGCCCTGGGGCTTGGCGGCCGGCACGGGCAGGTTCTCGCCCGCGATGCGCGCGCTGAGCTGGCCGATGGCGGCGTCGAGCCCGCCCGCGAAGTCGCCTTCGCGGAAGCGCGGCTTCATGGCCTCGTCGACGATGCGTGCGGCGGCAATGTCGGGGATGGCGCCTTCCAGCGCCTTGGCCACCTCGATGCGCATGCGGCGGTCGTCCTTCGCGACCACCACGAGCACGCCGTCGCCCACGTCGCGGCGGCCGATCTTCCAGGCATTGCCCACGCGGTTGGCGAAGGCCGCGATGTCCTCCGGCGCCGTGCTGCGCACCATCAGCACGGCGATCTGCGTGCCCTGGCGCTGCTCGATGCCCGCGAGCCGGGCTTCCAGGCGCTCGCGCTCGGCAGCGCCGAGCGTGCCGGTCTCGTCGACCAGGTGGGCCGTGAGCGGCGGCACCGCGCGCTGCGCCCGGGCGGGCGCGGCGCACAACCCGATTGCTATGCAAAAAATAGCAATGAACGACCGGAATACGCCGGCATGGAGCATGGATGGCCTGTGGTCTGTGCGCCGCGGCGGTGGCCGGTCAGCGCGATGCGGCGGGGGCTGCGGGGCGCGAGAAATCCACCGCGGGCGGCGTGCTGATCTGCGCCTCGTTCTGCACGGTGAAGCTCGGCTTGGGGTCGTAGCTGAAGACCTTGGCCGTGAGGTTGGTGGGGAAGCTGCGCGCGAGCACGTTGTATTCCTGCACGGTCTGGATGTAGCGGTTGCGCGCCACGGTGATGCGGTTCTCGGTGCCCTCCAGCGTCACGCGCAGGTCGCGGAAGCCCTGGTTGGCCTGCAGCTGCGGATAGCGCTCGGCCACCACCATGAGCCGCGAGAGCGCCGAGGACAGCTCGCCCTGCGCCTGCTGGAACTTGTTGAACGCCTCGGGGTTGTTGAGCGTCTCCGGCGTCACCTGGATCGAGGTGGCCTTGGCGCGCGCCTCCACCACCTTGGTGAGCGTGTCCTGCTCGAACGCGGCCTCGCCCTTGACGGTGGCGACGATGTTGGGGACGAGGTCGGCGCGGCGCTGGTACTGGTTGAGCACTTCGCTCCAGGCGGCCTTGCTCTGCTCGTCCAGGCGCTGGAAGTCGTTGTAGCCGCAGCCCGAGAGGGCCAGCACGGCGGCGAGGGTGGCGATGAGGCGTTTCATGGTGTGTGCGGTCGCCGGGCGGGGGAGTTGGACCGGGGGCGACGTGCCCCGTCCGCGCCAGCGCCGGGCCATTCTGCCGCAGCCGGACCGTGGCCCGCGTACGACGAAAGCGCATCCGCGGCCGGCGCGCGGACCGGCGGCAGCGCAGAAGGCGGGTGCAGGCGCGGGCCGAATTTCCGACAATGGCGGCTTCTTTCCGCCCGGCCCGAAAGCCGGCCCCACGCCCGGACCTGACCCATGAGCCCACGCACCCCTTACCGCGCCGCCCTGGTGGGCGGCTCCGCCGATGAGACCGAGGCCGCCTTCTACGAGGCACTGCAGGCCGGCGACATCGACCGCTTCATGGCCTGCTGGGCCGAGGAGGACGACATCGTCTGCGTGAACCCCGGCGGCCCCCGGCTGCTGGGCGCGGGGGCCATCCGCGCGGCGTTCGCGGCCATGTTCGCGCACGGCGGGCTGCGGGCCAAGCCCGCGCAGGTGCACCGCGTGCAGGCGCTCGCGAGCGCCGTGCACAGCGTTGTGGAGCACGTCGAGGTGCGCCTGGAGGGCGACGTGCGCGAAGCGCTGGTGCAGTCCACCAATGTCTACCACAAGACCCCGCAGGGCTGGCGCCTGGTGGCCCACCACGCCAGCCCCGGCACCGTGCACGAGGCGGTGGCCGTGGCCGGGCCCGTGCCCCCGGTGCTGCACTGATCTTTCAGCGTTTTCGTGCCCATGCCGCCGGATCCATTCAATAGTTTGCTATGAAATATGTAGCGCCACGGTGGCTGCCCGGCGGGCACCTCCAGACCATCTGGCCGGCCCTGGCCGCGCGGCGCGGGGACGCCGGCCCGCCGGCCTACCGGCGCGAGCGCTGGACGGCGCCGGACGGGGATTTCGTGGACGTGGATTTCCTGGACGGGGGCGGCGCGCCGGCCGCGGGCCCGCGCCCGCTGCTCGTGCTCTTCCACGGGCTGGAGGGCTCCTCGCGCAGCCACTACGCCGAGGCGTTCGCGGGCGTGGCCCGGGCGCGCGGGTGGGATTGCGCGGTGCCGCATTTCCGGGGCTGCAGCGGCGAGATCAACCTGGCGCCGCGTGCCTACCACTCGGGCGACCATGCGGAGATCGACTGGATCCTCGCGCGCATGGCCGCGCGCCAGCGGCCCGGCGGTGCGGGCACGGGGCCGCGGGCGCCGGTCATCGTGGCGGGCGTCTCGCTGGGCGGCAACGCGCTGCTGCGCTGGGCGGCCGAGCACGGCGCCGAGGCCGCGCGCAGCGCCGACGCGGTGGCGGCCATCTGCTCGCCGCTCGACCTGGCCGCGGGCGGGCACGCGATCGGCCGGGGCTTCAACCGGCAGGTCTACACGCGCATGTTCCTGCGCACCATGGTGCCCAAGGCGCTGGCCAAATGGCAGCAGCATCCGGGCCTCTTCGACCGCGAAACCCTGCGCGCCGCGCGCGACCTGCACGCCTTCGACGACGTCTTCACCGCGCCGCTGCACGGCTTCCGCGATGCCGACGACTACTGGCGCCGCGCGTCCGCCCAGCCGCTGCTGGCCGACATCCGCATTCCCGCGCTGGCCGTGAACGCGCGCAACGACCCCTTCGTGCCCGCGGCCAGCCTGCCGCGCGCCCACGAGGTCGGCGCGCACGTCACGCTCTGGCAGCCGCCGCACGGCGGGCACGTGGGCTTCGCGCACGGGCGGCTGCCCGGCCGCGTGCAGGCCATGCCCGAGGCCGTGGCCGACTGGCTCGCGGAACAGGCGGGCCTGCCGCCCGCCGGAGCCGCCGGGGCACCCGCCTACGCCGGCGGCGCCCGGGCCGGCCTAGGATCGCCCCATGGATGACATCGTCAAGCAGGCCATCGCGCGGTGGCCCAACGTCCCCGACTGCTACGGCTGGCTGGGCCTCGACGCGCGCGGCCGCTGGTTCATGCGCGACGACGCCGTGCAGGCGCAGGGCCCCTTCCCGGAGGCGCGCGGCGCGCTGCTGCAGCACGAGAAACTCATCGATTTCATCCACCGCAACTACGAAGCCGACGCGCAGGGCCGCTGGTTCTTCCAGAACGGGCCCCAGCGCGTGTACGTGGAACTGGAGACCACGCCGGTGGTCTGGCGCATCGAAAGCGAAGCGCCGCCGGCCGAGGGCCCGGACACCGCGGCGGCCGGGGATGCCGAACGCTTCGCCATCGTGGCGCACACCGGACGGCGCTCGGCCGTGCAGGAGTGCCTGCTCGACGAGGCCGGGCGCCTCTACCTGTTCGACGGCAGCGTGGTCGGCCTCGTGCACACGCTCGACATGGAGCTGGCCGCGCGCGCGGTGGAGCAGGGCCTGTGGGAGCCGGTGCCCGTGCAGTCGGCCGACCTGCCGCGCCGGTACGGGTACGTGCCGCGGCCCTCGCAGTTCCGGGTGTAGCGCGCCGCGCATTCCCCGGGCGCGCACCGGGTCCACCCGGCCCGGGCTTCTTTTCTTTTCAGCGAGCCGGGCCGTGCCGCCGCGCGCGAGGGGCCCGATCCCCGGTGTGCGGCGGGCATGAAAAAGCCGGTCGCGGGGACCGGCTCGTGCTGCGCGGAAGGGCCGTGGCCCCCGAAGGGCCCGGCCCGCGTGCCGTCACTTGACGGCGTTGGCCATGTATTCGACCGCGGCGCGGATCTCGGCGTCCGAGGCCTGCGTGCCGCCGCGCGGGGGCATGGCGCCCTTGCCCGCGATGGCGATGCGGGTCATGCCGTCGATGCCGTCCTTTAGGCGCTCGGCCCAGGAGGCCTTGTCGCCGAACTTCGGCGCACCGGCCACGCCGGCCGCGTGGCATACCTGGCAGGCCTGCTTGTAGAGGGCTTCACCCGCACCGGCGGCCACGGCTGCGGCGGGGGCCGTCGCGGTGGCGGCCGCAGGGGCTGCGGCGGGCGCAGGAGCCGCCTGGGCCGCGGCGGTCACGGCCGGGGCTGCGGGGGAGGGGGCGCCGGAGGCCGAGCCCGCCTGCGCTTCGGCCGGAGCGGATGCGCCGCCGGCCGCCGGTGCGGCGGGCTCGGGGAACTTGCCGCCGGCCGCATTGGCCATGTAGGCCACGCCGCGCGCGATCTCGGTGTCGTTGAAATCGCCGCCGCCCTGCGGTGCCATGGCGCCCTTGCCGGCCAGTGCGGAATGCACCAGCGCCTCGAAGCCGGTCTGGATGCGCGGACCCCAGGCGGCCGCATCGCCGAGCTTGGGCGCGCCCGCGGCACCGGTGGCGTGGCAGGCGGCGCACTGGCCCTTGAAGACTTCCTCGCCGGGGCGCAGCGGCCGGTTGGCATCGCGCACTTCGACCATGCCCACCTTCTGGATACGCTCGGCCAGCGCCCGTTCGGGGTTGCCTGTGCCCTGTGCCGGCTTGTTGCCCGACGTGACGTAGACCACGAGGCCGATGATGGCGAAGATGGGAACCACGAAGCAGAAAAACACCGTCCATAGCAGCTGGCGGGGGTTCTTGATCGGGCCGGTGTGCGCTTCTTCGTGGGGGGTGTCGCTCATGAGGTGGTCCTCTGTGGAGTGTGTCTGGCGGAACCAGCCGGCGATTATAGGAAGGGCCCCCTGCGCCGGCCGTTAGGGAAAACGGCCAGCCGCAACACCCTTGCGCTGGGTCAAGAAGCGCGCAAGGCCGTCGAGGGCCTTTTTCGGCGCTGCAGGCGGGCGGGTGGGACCGCCCGCCCGGGGGCCGCGGCAGTTTGTTGCCCGCGCCAACAACGAAAAAGGCGCCACGGGGGCGCCTTCGGAAGGAGAGGAGCCGCGGGCGGGCGGCTCAGGAGCGCGGCACCGGCCCGGCTGCGGGCGTTGCGGCGCCGCCATCCTGCGGGGGCGTCCAGCCGCCGCCCAGCACCTTGTAGAGCGTGATCTGGTTCTGCAATTGCAGGAGGCGCGTCTGCACGACCAGTTGCTCGGAGGTGAACAGCGAGCGCTGCGCATCCAGCAGATCAAGGTAGCTGGCCACGCCGTTGCGGTAGCGCAGGTCGGACAGCTCGAAGCGCTTGGCATCGGCCGCGGCCTGGGCGCGCTGCGCGGCGAACTGGTCGCCCAGCGTGGCCTGGCCCGCCAGCGCGTCCGACACCTCGCGGAACGCCGTCTGGATCGACTTCTCGTACTGCGCCACGGCGATGTCGCGGCCCGCGCGCGCCGACTCCAGCGTGGCCTGGTTGCGGCCGGCGTCGAAGATCGGCAGCGCCAGCTGCGGCGCCAGCGAGAACGCCCAGGTGCCGCTCTTGAAGAGGCCCGACAGCTCGTCGCTCACCGTGCCCGCGCTCGCCGTGAGCGAGATGCGCGGGAAGAATGCCGCGCGCGCCGCGCCGATGTTGGCGTTGGCGGCCACGAGCTGCTGCTCGGCCTGGCGGATGTCCGGGCGCCTCCCGAGCAGGTCGGACGGCAGGCCGGCCGGCAGCCCGGGCAGCCCGGGCATCGCGGGCGCGTCGGCCAGGCGCGTGCGGGAATCCAGGGTGGCCCGGATGTCCTGCGGCAGGGGCTGGCCCAGCAGCAGGGCGAGGGCGTTCTCGTCCTGCATGCGCTGGCGCTGCTGCTGCGCGAAGGTGGCGCGTGCGGCCTGGGCCAGGCCCTCGGCCTGGCTGTTGTCGAGTTCGGAGCTGACCCCGTTCTCCAGCCGCAGCCGCGTGAGCTTGACCGATTCCTCGCGGGTCTGCAGCGTGCGGCGCGAGATGTCGAGCAGCTCCTCGTCGGCCAGCAGGTTGAACCAGGCCGCCGCCACGGAGGAGACGAGGCTGATCTGCGTGGAGCGGCGCGCCTCTTCGGTGGCGAAGTACTGCGCGAGCGCCTGCTCCTTCAGCGCCGCGATGCGGCCGAAGAAGTCGATCTCCCAGGCCGAGACGGCAAGCCCCACCTGGTAGTTGTTCACGTAGCTGCCCGTGGTGGTGCTGGGCTGGCGCGAGGCGTTCACGGCGGCGTTCACCGTGGGGAACTGTCCCGCGCGCTGGATCTGGAACTGCGCGCGGGCCTGCTCGATGTTGAGCACGGCCACACGCAGGTCGCGGTTGTTCTCCAGCGACAGCGCGATCAGGCGCTGCAGGCGCGGGTCGGTGAAGTACTCGTGCCAGTCGATGTCGGCCGCCGCCTTGGCGCCTGCGGGGGCCGCCACCCCCGCGGCCGCGTAGGCCTCGGGCACGGGCGCCGCGGGGCGCTCGTAGGTGGGGATGAAGCTGCAGCCGGCCAGCAGCGCGGCCGCTGCCACGGCGGAGAGGAGGAAGGGGCGCGCACGGGGCGCGCGAAGGGTAGCTTGCATGGTGTGGTGCTCCTGCCGGTCGTCTGGGGGGTTATTCCGCGTCCGTGGCATGGCGGTGGAGTTGGGCCTGCTTGGCTTCATGGTCCTGCTGGCGCTTGCTGCCCTTGAAGAACGAGCGCACCAGCACGAAGAACACGGGCACGAACACCACGGCGAGCACCGTGCCGGTGATCATGCCGCCGATCACGCCGGTGCCGATGGCGCGCTGGCTCGCCGAGCTGGCGCCCGAGGCGATGAACAGCGGCACCACGCCCAGCGTGAATGCCAGCGAGGTCATGATGATCGGGCGGAAGCGCAGGTGGGCGGCTTCCAGCGCCGCCTCCAGCACGCTCTTGCCTTCGGCCTGCAGGTCCTTGGCGAACTCCACGATCAGGATGGCGTTCTTGGCCGACAGCCCGATGATGGTCACCAGCCCGATCTGGAAGTACACGTCGTTGGACATGCCCCGCAGCAGCGTGGCGAGCAGCACGCCCAGCACGCCGAGCGGCACCACCAGCATCACCGAGACCGGAATCGTCCAGCTCTCGTAGAGCGCGGCCAGGCACAGGAACACCGCCAGCAGCGAGAACGCGTAGAGGATCATGGCCTGCGAGCCGGCGAGCTTTTCTTCGCGCGACTGGCCCGTCCATTCGAAGCCGAAGCCCGGGGGCAGTTGTCCGGCGAGCTTTTCCATCTCGTTCATCGCGTCGCCCGTGGTGAAGCCCGGGCCCGCGTCGCCGGCGATCTTCATCGACGGATAGCCGTTGTAGCGCACGGTCTGCATGGCGCCCGTGATCCAGCGCGTGGAGGCGAATGCGGACATCGGCACCGTCTGGCCGCGGCTGTTGAGCACCGGCAGGTCGAGCACCGACTCGGGGCGCATGCGCGCCGCGGCGTCGGCCTGCACCACCACCCGCTGCAGCCGGCCCTGGTTCGGGAAGTCGTTGATGTAGGCCGAGCCCAGCGCCGTGGAGAGCGCGTTGCTGATGCTGTCGAAGCCCACGCCCAGCGCATTCGCCTTGTCGCGGTCGATGTCGATCTGCATCTGCGGCGCGTCTTCCATGCCGTCCGGCCGCACGCCTGCGAGCACCTTGCTCTGCGACGCCATGCCCAGCAACTGGTTGCGCGCGTTCATCAGGGCGTCGTGGCCCTGGGCCGCGCGGTCCTGCAGCCGGAAGTTGAAGCCCGTGCCGGTGCCCAGTTCGGGAATCGGCGGCGGGCTCAGCGCGAAGATGAACGCGTCGCGGATGCCCGAGAGCGCGCCGAACGCGCGGCCGGCCACGGCCGAGGCCGAATGCTCCTGGCCCGAGCGCTCGCTCCAGTCCTTCAGGATCACGAAGGCGAGACCGGCGTTCTGGCCCTGGCCCGAGAACGAGAAGCCCGCCACGGTGACGATGTTCTCGACCTCGGGCTGCTTGAGCATGAAGTCCTCGACCTGGCGTAGCACGTCGCTGGTGCGCGACTGCGCGGCGCCCGGGGGCAGCTGCACGTTGGTGATGATGTAGCCCTGGTCTTCGTTCGGCAGGAACGAAGTGGGCAGGCGCGTGTACACCAGCGCGACCGCGCCCAGCAGCACGGCGTAGATGATCATCATGCGGCCGCCGCGGCGCAGCAGCTTGGCCATCCAGCCTTCGTAGCGGTGGGTGGTGCTTTTGAACGACCGGTTGAACCAGCCGAAGAAGCCCTTCTTGTCGGCGTGGTGCTCGGGGTCGATGGGCTTGAGCAGCGTCGCGCAGAGCGCGGGCGTGAGCGACAGCGCCAGGAACGCGGAGAACGCGATCGAGGTGGCCATCGTCGCCGCGAACTGGCGGTAGATGTTGCCGGTGGAGCCGGCGAAGAACGCCAGCGGCACGAACACCGAGATCAGCACCACGGTCACGCCGATCACGGCGCCGGAGATCTGGCCCATGGCCTTGCGCGTGGCCTGCAGCGGCGGCAGGCCTTCCTCGGCCATGATGCGCTCGACGTTCTCGACGACCACGATGGCGTCGTCCACCACGATGCCGATCACCAGCACCATGCCGAACATCGTCAGCACGTTGATCGAGAAGCCCATCGCGAGCAGCGCGCCGAAGGTGCCCAGCAGCGCCACCGGCACCACGATGGTCGGGATGATCGTGTAGCGGAAGTTCTGCAGGAACAGGAACATCACGATGAACACCAGCACGACGGCCTCGATCAGCGTGTGGACCACCTTCTCGATCGACACCGAGACGAACTTGGAGGTGTCGTAGGGCACCACGTAGTTCACGCCCTGCGGGAAGAATTTCTTCAGCTCTTCCAGCTTGGCCTTCACGGCCTTGGCGGTCGCCAGGGCATTGGCGGACGGCGTCGGCTGCACGCCCAGGCCCACGGCCTGCTTTCCGTTCAGGCGGGCGCTCGTGCTGTAGCTCTGCGATCCCAGTTCGATGCGGGCGACGTCGCTCAGGCGCACGGCGGAGCCGTCGGTGTTGGCGCGCAGCACGATCTTGTTGAACTGCTCGATCGACGTGAGCTGGCCCTGCACCACGATGGTGGCGGCCACGGGCTGCCCCGTCTCGGCGGGCAGGTCGCCCAGGTTGCCGGCCGACACCTGCACGTTCTGCGCGCGGATGGCGGCATTCACCTGGTCGAGCGAGAGGTTGAAGCCCTTGAGCTTGGCCGGGTCGACCCAGATGCGCATCGCGCGCTCGGAGCCGAACTGCGTGAGCGTGCCGACGCCGGCCACGCGCTGCAGCTCGGGCACCACGTTGCGCGCCGCGTAGTCGTTCAGCGCCTCGATGCTCACGTCGGGGTTTTCCGTCGTGAGCATGGCGAACATGAGGAAGTTGGAACGCGACTGCTCCACGCGCACGCCCTGCTGCGTCACCGCGCTCGGCAGGCGAGGCGTGGCGCGCGACAGGCGGTTCTGCACGTCCACCTGCGCCAGGTCGGCATTGGTGCCGGGTTCGAAGCTCAGCGTGATCGAACCCGTGCCGTTGGCCTGGCTCGTCGTCTCGACGTAGGCGAGGCCGCTGGCACCGTTCATTTCGCGCTCGATGACCGCGAGCACGCTGTCCTCCAGCGTCTGCGCGTTGGCGCCGGGATAGGCCACCGACACCTGGATGGTCGGCGGCGCCACCGCCGGGTACTGCGCGATCGGCAGCTTGGCGATGGAGATTGCCCCCATCACCATGATGAAGATGGTGATGACCCACGCGAAGATGGGTCTCTCGATGAAGAACTTGGCCATGTGCCGCGCTCCGTGTTCTGAGTGTTACTGCTTCGCGGGAGCGGACGAGGCGGAAGCGGGAGCCTGGGCGGCGGAGGCGCCGCCGGCGGGTGCGGACGCGCCGCCCGCACCCGCGGGTGCGGCACCGGCCGGCTGCCATGCCACGGGCTGGACCACGATGGGGTCGCCGGGCTTGCCGCGCGGCAGCTTCTGGAAGCCGTCCACCATGACCTTCTCGCCGGCCTTCAGGCCATCGAGCACCACCCAGTTCGTTCCCTGCGCGGGGCCGAGCTTGATGGGGCGCGGCGCGAGGTGGTTGTCCGGGCCCACGACCATCACGGTGTCGCCGCGCGCGGAGCGCGTCACGGCCTGCTGCGGCAGCAGCACGCCGTTGCCCACCTGGGCCTGCTCCAGGCGCACGCGCACATAGAGGCCCGGCAGGAGCTGGCGGTCCGGGTTGGGCACTTCGGCGCGCAGCGTGACCTGGCCGCTGGTGGCATCCACCGTCAGGTCGGTGAACAGCAGCTTGCCGGCCTGCGGGTACACGCTGCCGTCCTCCAGCACCACGTTCACCGACGCGGTGCCCTTGGAGGCCTGCTTGTACTTGCCGCTCGCCAGACCGGCCTTGAGCTTCAGCGCATCGGATGCGGACTGCGTGAAGTTGACGTACAGGGGATCGATCTGCTGGATCACGGCGAGCTGGGTCGATTCGCCCTGGCCCACCAGCGCGCCTTCGGTCACGAGGGCGCGGCCGATGCGGCCGGAGATCGGGGCCGTCACGGCGGCATAGCCCAGGTTGATGCGGGCGGTGGTCACCGTGGCCTTGGCCGCGGCGACATTGGCCTCGCCCGTCTTCTGCGACGCGACGGCGTTGTCGTACTCCTGCCGGCTCACGGCATTCACGGCCACCAGGGGCTTGTAGCGCTCGGCCAGGGCCCGGGCCTGCGCCAGGGCGGCCTCGGCCTGGGCGACGCTGGCCTGGGCGTTCTCCAGCGAGGCGCGGTAGGGCGCGTCGTCGATCGCGAAAAGCCGCTGGCCGGCCTTGACGTCGCTGCCTTCGGTGAACAGGCGCTTTTGCAGGATGCCGGCCGCGCGGGCACGGACCTCGGCCACGCGCGAGGCTTCCAGCCGGCCGGGCAGCTCGGTGACCAGGCCCACGTCGCCGGGCGCGACGGTCACCACGCCCACCTGCGGGGGCGGGGGTGCGCCACCGCCCTGCTGGGCCGGCTGCTCGGACTTGCCGCAGGCCGCGAGCGCGGCGGCAGCGATCAGTGCGAAGCAGAAAAGCCCTGCCCGCGAAGCGCGGCGGTGCGGGGCGGCGGAAGCATCGAGATCAACACTCAAGCGGTACATGGAAGTCCTTCCGGATCGGCGCAGGTGGAAAAGGCTGCCCCAGGGTTTGCGAGAGATCAAAACCATGCGGCGGCCCTTGAATTTCGCCGGCATTATACATACAACCATGAATGTATAATTGCCGGTCTGCTGCGCCGCAGGGGATACGGAAGCGATTCCGTTTCCCGCCGCCAGCCCCTGCAGACCAAGGAGACACCCCACCATGGCCCGACGTACCAAAGAAGATGCGGTCGCCACGCGCAACAGCCTGCTGGATGCGGCAGAGCGAGTTTTTTATCAGAAGGGCGTGTCGCATGCGTCGCTGAATGACATCGCCCAGGCCGCGGGCGCCACGCGCGGTGCCATCTACTGGCATTTCAAGGACAAGGTGGACCTGTTCAACGCCATGATGGAGCGCGTCACGCTGCCGCTGGAATGTGCGAACGGCGAATACGCCGGCAACGACCGCATGGCGCCGCTGCAGCGTCTGCGGGCCGTGATCGACTTCGTGCTGCGCAGCCTCGAAAAAGACGAATCCATGCGCCGCGTGTTCGAGATCGCCATGTTCCGCGTCGAATACGTGGGCGAGCTGTCCGCCGTGCGCGACCGCCACGTGGAAGCCAGCCTGGAGTTCCGCCAGCAGTTCGCGAACGAGCTGTCGCAGGCCGCGCGGGAGCAGGGGCTCACGCTGGCCTGCCCCCCGGAGGTGGCTGCCGTCGGGCTGCAATCGCTGTTCGACGGGCTGATGCAGGTCTGGATGCTGGGCGACGCGACGTTCGGCCTCGCGGAGACCGGGCGCGCCGCGGTGGCGGCCTACCTCCGGGGCCTGGGCTTCGAGGTGCCGGCGGACTTCGATCCCCTGGCCGACGGCATCCCCTGGCAGATTTGCCAGCCGCGCCGCAACGCCGTGCCATAATCCCCGGCTGGGTCGCAATGGCCCGCATGCGGCTGTAGCTCAGTGGATAGAGTATTGGCCTCCGAAGCCAAGGGTCGTGGGTTCGATCCCCGCCAGCCGCACCAAAATTCCCTTTTGAAATCAAGCAACTAAGCCCGCTCTCATGCGGGCTTAGTTGTTCTTGTTTGGTTGAAATTGTTCTCTCACTGTCCCCGCAGTGTCCCCAAGGGAACCGCTGAACAGCGGCCATTTCTTTGTAACACGTTGTTCTTTGGCGACATGCATTGACATGTTGGCCTAAGTAGGCATCATCGGGTTTCCATAGTTGCGACACGTCAGGCCCCACCGCCTGCCGCTGGTTTGGCTATGGGAGTCATTCTTAAGCGATCTTGTGTTTTTACCTGGGTGGGCGGGTAGGGAGCACACACAGCGTGGATCGCAATGCACCACCCCGGCAGCAAGTTCTGCTGTCATGCGGCGTTAATGAGCTAGCC
Source organism: Paracidovorax konjaci (assembly GCF_900112675.1). Taxonomy (GTDB): domain Bacteria; phylum Pseudomonadota; class Gammaproteobacteria; order Burkholderiales; family Burkholderiaceae_C; genus Paracidovorax; species Paracidovorax konjaci. The sequence goes on from NZ_FOMQ01000022.1 coordinate 21,111, forward strand.
AGTTTCCTAGGGCTCAAGCCGAACACAATCCATGACCGCCTCTGTCGGCGGCCAGAAACCCTTCCAAGGCCCATCGAGTCAGGCGGCAAGGCGCCGCCACGCTGGCTTGTAGAGGATGTTCTCACCTGGGCTCGCGGAGAAAAGCGCGCGGCTCCGAATGCCCAGTCTCATCCGCAGGCGTACCAAGGCGTACGCCGGGGGCGCCCTCGTAAGGTTGTGCGCGGAGGTGCCGCATGAGTGCAGTCGAGGGTTCAATTATCAAAGTGGACATGAGTGCTGGCGGGTGGGCAGCAGTGCCTCTGGCTGTTATCAACAATGAATCACTCAGTCTTGCTGCGCGTGGCCTGTTGCTGTGGTTTCTGACGCGTCCGCAGGGATGGATCATCAGGGTCGAGTACTGCAAAGCCAAATTCTCCTTAGGCGACCAAGCTTGGGTGACCATCACCCAGCAACTTTCGCGGCAGGGGTACTACCACCGTGCCAAACATCGAGATGCTCGAGGCCGGCTGACTACACAGGTAACGATTACACCGACACCGGGCTACCCGGGGCCGGTTTGTCCGGGGCCGGATGATCCGGGCCACGGCCTATCCGAGCGCCGGATAACTCGGGGTCATAAGTTAGATGAGAGCCAAGTAAATAAAGAGCAACAACAACCCCGCACGCAGGTTGTTGTATTTTCGGGCGACCTACACGATCGAGGTTTGCTGTCAAAAGAAGAGCGCGAGCAAGTGCTTGATGTCCTTGACGGACTTGATCAAAGTCGCGCGCAAGCCTTGGCCGACGAACTGGCCGGTGCTCTTCGCTCGCGCGGCCGGATTGGCGAGCGCGGCATCCAGAATCCGGCTCGTTTCCTGGCGGCTTTCAAGGGCACTGAGGCCCTGACTTACGGAGGAACCGAGCGGGTGCTACGCGAAGCCCAGGCTCGGCTCGCCAGGCCGGCGCAAGCCCAGGATCGGCACAAGAAAGCGCCAGCGCCGATGCCAGTTGAAACGCGCGAGCTCATTGAGCGATTGCGCCGTGAAACCCGCGGGGTGCGCAAGTGACTGAACCCCGTAAGCAAAAAATCGAGGCTCTTCAACACCGTCTAGCCAAGTTGCAGGCCGAGCAGCGCGCCGTTGAGGCCAGGGCGCGGGCCGCCGCATCGAAGGCTGCGCGCAAGAAACACACTCGGAAGTTGGTGCTGATCGGCGCCACGATGCAAGCCATGATCGAGCGTGGTGAATGGGCGGACGCCGAACTGCTCGTCATTCTGGATCGATACCTTCAGCGCGCCGACGACCGAGAGCTGTTTGGCCTTGCGCCACACGTAGCCGTCACGCCTACCGCATCGTCTTCTGACTCAGCACTGGTTGCGGTGGGTTTTGCGCTCGAGGCCCAGGGAGGCGCTTCGTGATGCGCGCGGCAACTCCTTGGTGCTTACAGCACCAGGCGCACCTAGTTGTTACTACTCCAGGCCTTTGGCATGGAGTAGTAACGGTGCGCCCCTGCGGGGAGCTTCTTCAGGATGCTTCGCATCCTCCGTGCGGCCGCTTGGCGCAAAAAAGGGGGGCTGCATGGCGTCGTATCACTGCTCCGTCAAAGTAGGAGGGAAGGGGCGGGCTGCGATGCACGCTGCATATATCGCCCGCCAAGGCCGCTACAGCGGGCGCGCACGATATCAAGACCTTGTCTCAACCGGGTGCGGAAACATGCCGGCCTGGGCAGAGTGCAACCCTGCGCGCTTTTGGAGTGCAGCTGATGACTGGGAGCGTGCCAACGGGGCTACCTATCGAGAGATAGTCGTCGCTTTGCCTCGTGAGTTGGACCCGGTGCAGCGAGTTGCATTACTTCAGGACTTTATCCAGCAAGAACTCGGGGATCGCCACGCATACCAGTGGGCCATTCACTGCCCAAAGGCCGCCCTAGAAGGCGGTGATCAGCCTCATGGGCACGTCATGTACTCGGAGCGCATTGCCAACGATGGCGTCCCGCGCGAGCCTGAGCTGTACTTCAAGCGCTACAACGCCAAGAAGCCTGAACGCGGTGGCTGTCGAAAAGACAGCGCGGGAACGTTGGAACGCTTGCTATCGACACGGCAGCGCTGGGCCCGCGTCCAAAACTCGTACCTTGAACGTCTGGGGCATGCAGCACGAGTCGATGCGAGGAGCTATGCGGATCGTGGGGTCGCTGCGATCCCCGGCAGACATCTTGGTCCAGTTTCCGCTTCACGCTTACGTCGGGGCAAGTTGTCTCGGCGCGCCGTGGCCCTGGCAGAGCACCAAATAGTCACTCAAGCAGCTCAACGGCCTATCAGTGAGCTACGGGAAGAGGCGCGTCTCATCGAACTGGAGCTAGCCATGCTGACCAATGGCCCGTTCGGAGAGGCCACAGCGCTTCTTGCGAAGGCTCGGCGGAACGCGGCACGTGAAAAAACTGAATTAAGTACGAAAGAACGGGACCATGGATTGCCAAATATCCGTTGAAAAACCATCTAATTTTAATCTGAGTGAGCTCTGGGTTGCCAGCGTCGTGTTTATAAACGCGGGGAAAAATCCACATGGAAAACAATAACAAACCCGGTTCCATTTAAAGAGGCGCTCAATAAGGCGCATGGATATCCGAGTGAGACAACGAGACTTATGACCGGGATACAAGAGTATTGCCATTTGGGTGCAATGCAGCGGGAGATATGAGTATGCCGTTCACATTTGACTCCCGCCGACTTACCGAAGAGCAGCGCAGAGCCATCTGGAGTGAGGGTTTTCCAAACTGGTGTGTTAATGGATTTGATGTCTACTTCGGTCGAATGCAGAAAGAAAACATTTTATTTATGAGTAGGAATTCGGGTTGGTGGAGCGGTAGTTATAAGTACGTACCATCCAGGTTCCTTAAGAAATGGATTGATAAAAATTATCCGGAATTCGAAGTGGACATGCGTAATCTGGCTGAGATTATGGTGCTGGAGAAGGATGATTATGGTTTGTGTGCAGATTATCTGACCTTTCTTTATCGTGAAAAAGGGTCAAAAATCCGAACTCTAGCTGCCGCAGAGTTTTTGAATAATTATTTGGAGATGGATTTTCCAAATGTTAGTCGACCCTTCGCTGAAGAGATAGGCGTGCTAATGATGGAGGATTCGTGGCCAAACAATCTTAGGCAGGATTTGCTCGAGAAGGGCTTTGAAAGCGATGTAGCAGGGTTCTGGAATATTCTTGCCACATCAGTCGATGAGTTTTTAGGGCTCGCTGTTCGCTGCTACCGTGAAAATATCAATTCGCCATCAATAGGTGATTCAATAAGCAAGGGTTAGGTTTGCTTAAGGATTCCCCTTGGTGAAGGGCTCATTGATTCAATAAGCGATACCGGCAAGGATGGCTGTAGCGCAACATTGAATGGCAAGATGCGATGCAGCCTTAAAATTTCTGGGGAAATCAAATCTTAGAAGCGGATTCTTTTACTCTTGCATCAATAAGTATGATTTCTTTGCACTCACGGAGCTTCGCTTTATCTAGCATCCTGTTTACTTTTGTGAGCTCGGAATCTGTAAAGTAGAGAATTACTTTTATCGGCGGATGAGTTGCTCTTGAAGCATCACTATAAACATCTGCCTGATTTTTTATGTTTTGTTCAAGCTTTGAATTTTTTGCAAGCTTAAACTCGATTACAGACTTGTCGCCGCTACCATAAGATACCAAGAAATCCGATGGGCCACGCCCATTGTTGACTTCTGCATCAAACGAATAGGCTGATGCGAACCAAGTAAGCTTAAACATTACCTGAAGGTCCGCTTCTCTCGATATCGGTTTTCCTCTCAGGTAGAAGATTCTATATCCATCTTGCTTCTCAATCACGTGCTTCAAGTACGCTATACGCTGCATTCCTTCTGCGTAACTGTTTGGAGACGTCTCGTAGAATTCGGTGGTGGCAACATTCTTGATGAGCGCGCTTAGATTCTTGACAAAAACTTCTTGCGCTGCATTTATTTTTTCAATGTTTTCTGAGGTGGCGTCGTCTCCATTCTTGACCCGCTGGCTGACGTAAATATCAAGCAGCTGGGGATACTTTGCAATAACCAGCTCGGCAGCCTTCTCGTAATCTGATTTGCGCGGTTTTGCCAAACGTAAGTTGCGCCTAAAATAATTATCTATTTGCGCCCTTAGTTGGTCATTCGAAACTGATCCAATAATGGCGCTAAAGTCTTCAATAAGGCCCTGGTGTGATATCCATGCATCATCTTTGGTCAAGATGTCTGATGGTGTTAATAGTATGTATTGCCCGTTAAATCGAGGTAAGGTGAATGTTTTTCCTGCCCAGGTCTGGGTCTCATAATTGAAGAAAACTTTATCGAGATTGAATTTTTGGAGCCTTGATTTGTCGATGTGTTTGAGCGAAAAATCTTCGGTATATTGCGCGAGATATCCCTTTATGAGATTGCAGGTGAAATCGCTGATACTATCTTTTCCAACCCCGCCCTTGATTAGTGTTAGTTTGCTAAGGTGGGTGCCTCCAGACTCTTCCTCGCCAAAATCTTTAAAAATAGAGGTGAGTTCAAACTTCAACTGACTGGCAAATTTTGCGCCCAGTCCCCTGCCACTGTTGCCAGATTTACTGAATCCAAGCCAGTTTTCTTTGATCTCGGGGAAGTGATACCACGACTTCACGAGGCCTGGTAATATTTTTTCAGATGCTTTGGATTTTAAGAAGCGAACATATTTTATTATGTCTTCGTGTAGAATCTTGTATTCATCTTTGCTGCTATTAAATATTAAAAATGGATCGATAAATAGCGGTAGATCATTGATTAATGAAATATTGAATGATCCGTGTTGAGATATTTCTTCAGGCGTAACACCGAAGAAATCTGAAAAATAAACCCGCAGTTTTGGAGGATTCTTCATGTTTGTACGTGTGTTGCTGAGAAATTGCTTGTAACACCTGAACAGATGCATGGCAAGCATGGAAAATGCCAAGTGTTGAGTTTTCTCACCAGGTTGAGAATCCTCATGGAAGCTTCCAGAACTATCCGATCAGCGTTGCTAAATCTTGAGCTCGGGGGTGGTAGTAGCGGTTCAGCATAGAGCTCGAGCGGTGGCCGGTGACCTTCATCAAATCGTGCATAGGTAGCTTTGACGCTAAACGGCTTGTAGCTTCGTGTCGAAAGTCGTGTATGCGGAGATCAACCAAGAAGCGGTCGCAATGCTGGATATCCGCTAGTGCTTCTATGGTCACAGAGTGCGCCGGGCGTTTTTTGAAGATCACGGCGCGGAGCTCTCGAGCTTGGGCCTCCGCATCAAATCCATGTGTAGCAAGGATGGCGCGGAGCACAGTGTGGATGTGCTGAGTTCTGGCGCGCAGAAGAGCACGGCCAAAGGAAATTTGCAGAGCATTGGCTGATGCTTGTAGTACCCGATCCTGTAGTCCGTTCGCCGAGGTGGGTTTTGCGTGGCCCACAGAGAAGCTTTGGGCTTTAACGGCTCGACTAGTGCCTTCTTGCCTAGGAAGGCTCTCCAGTAAGGCGACTGCCGCCTTGCTGAGAGGGATATCTCGATACGCATCCCCTGACTTTGTGACGCCGCCATCAGCGCCTCTTAGCCGGGCAGTTCGCTTTTCTAAATCAATGTCTTTCCATGACAGGGCACACAACTCAGACAGCCGGCCTGCAGTCTCAATAGCCAGCACTGTGAGCGCATGTGGCCACGGAGTTTTGCACTTTTTCAGCTCTGTCAGCAACGCTGCTTCTTCATCGTGTTCGAGCCGCCGATCACGCGCGTTGCGCACTTTGGGCTTGCGGGTTAATGCATTAGGCAGGCCTTGGGGGAGTGCGATTCCCCAATCCATTGTCGCGGCCTTCAGAACTCGAGAGACCATCCCTAGTTCGTGAACCACGCTTTGGGCACTGACGGCCTTCAGCCGCTCATCGCGATAGCGAGCGAGCAGGGCCGGCGTGATTGAGGCCAGCGAGTAACTGCCGAACTCTTCAACTAATCGCGCCAGGCGCGATGCATCTGCAGCCTTGCCGCGCTTTGCTGGAAGAATTTCTTCGCTGTAGCGTCGAGCTGCGGCGGAAAAGGTGGTGCGCTGGGCGTCATCGCGGTTGATGAAGCTGCCGACATCCATCTCTCTTTCAAGCGCTCGCGCCCAAGCAACAGCATCTGACTTGGAGCGAAAGGTTTCGCTCTGATCCGGCCAGCCCTTGCGTCGAATTTTTGCTTGCCAATGCCCGTTTGCGCGTTGCGTAAGTGCCGCCATGGAAAACTCGGGGAGTTACTGTCCCCAAAGTGTCCCCATCCGCCTACAGCAGGGCAATGGATATTGCGGAATGGCGCTCCAGTATTAGGTTTCCACAATAGTGAAATTTGGGCCTCCGAAGCCAAGGGTCGTGGGTTCGATCCCCGCCAGCCGCACCAGTTTTCGTTTCGTTCTTCTCCCCCCATTTATTGACGGGCCTGGCCTGCGCGCCGCTGTTGCGAGCCTCGGCCAGCCGCCCGCTTGCGCCGGCAGCCGTCCCTCCATTCAAAGAGATTTCGATGCGCGCCGCCTGAAGCGCAAGCGTGGGTCGCAGGCTGGAGGGGGCTATCGCGTGCGGTCATTCCTGTCGCTGCCATGGGGTGCGTCCGGTGCGGCGTCGTCCGAACCCATCGCCTTGCCGGCGGCCGCTCCGCCCAGCGCGCCGGCCACTCCGCCCACGGCGCCGCCGACCACCACGCCGATCGGGCCTGCCACGGCCACGCCGACCGCGGCGCCCGTGGCCGCTCCGGCCATGACGCCGCCGCCCATGAGCACGGACTGGGATTCGCGTTCCGCTTCCTCCGGTGCGAGCTGGATCTGTGCCGCAGGCCGCGGGTCCTGCGAAGGAACGCCGTAGCCGGGGACGTGTTCGACACCGTCTTCTTCGGTGCGGATGCCGTGGGGCGCGGGGGTGGTGTTGGGTTGCATGGCTTTTCTCCTTCGGAAGGGGTGGGTTGTGCGTGCCGAGGGGCCCGCTGCGTCCGTTGTATCGCCCGGGCCGGGCGGCCCGCGCCGTCTTTCGGACCGTGGGCGTGTCAGCCGACGCCCGGTTCCCGGCCTACATGCCGGATGCGTCTTGACTTACATCAAGGCGCCCGGGTCGCCGCAGATCGGCCGCTGCGCCGGACCTCCATGCCCTCGCCGCCGGAGCGCGGCTGTGGGCGCCATCGGGTGGCGTGATGCGCCCCCGTCCGACGGGCGGGGGAGGGCATGCGGTGCCTCAATGGGGGTCAACGCAGCCATTCGCAAAGAGGTGCCCATGTCCAAGTCCCACCGCCACTGGCCCGATCTCGCTTCTGGACGGGTGGCCGCCAAACCGCGCGATCTCAAGCGGCGCAAGCAGCGCGAGGCCATGCTGCGCCCCGGCGCGCAGGCCCCGTGCTACCCCGAGCCCGAGCCCCCTGTCTGGAAGCCGCTGGGCTGAGCCGGAGCGCCGGCCAGCGGTCAGCGCGACGGCTCGAACCCGTCGCTGCTGCCGGGGACCATGGGGATGTAGGCACGCACCCATTCGGTGGCCGGCGGCAGCATCTTCCAGCTGTGGCCCGCGCCCTGGGTGTCTTCCGCCAGCAGCACGGTGCCGGGCGCGAGCCTGAAGGTGGAGCCGTCGCTGACCCTGAACTCCAGTTCACCCTGCAAGGTGACCACGTACTGCCGGCGCGGCGCCGGGTGCGTGCTCTGCTCCCAGGGCTCGACCGAGTTGCTCAGCCAGAACTCCTGGCTCGGGACCTTGCGGAGGGCGGGAATGGTGCCGCGCACGAAAGCGGCCTGGTGGTCCGGCGTGTTGTAGAGCTTGATGGCAGGAATGCGGGCGGCTTCCTCGGCCATTGCCGCACCGGCCGTGGCGCATGCCGCCCCTGCGAGGGCCAGCGAGAGAAAGAGTGTGCGGATGCGGGGAGGGTGGGTTGTCTTGCCGTGTGTCATCGATCGCGTGGAATGGTTTATTGCCGCGCTCCGGGCGGCGCCCGGGCTGCCCGCGTGGGTGCCTGCCAGGCGCGATGAAGTTGCAGGGGCGCCCCGGCAGGTGTGCACTGCCGGCAGAACGCGATGGAAGCGGGCCTCGCCTCAGGCCGGGCTGCAGGCGCCGTCCACGAACACCTTGAGTTCGCCGCTGCGGAAGGGCGTCCAGGTCTCGTCGCTCGTGAGCGGCGCGGTCACGACGACGGCGACCTTGTCCTGCGGCGTGGTGTGCGCCGAGAAGTCGATGCGCAGATCCTCGTCGCACAGGCGCGCCTGCGAGAACGGATGGCGGCGCTCGATGTAGTAGAGGTGGGTGGAGGCGTGCGCCCAGAGCGCCTGCCCGTTGGAGAGCAGGAAGTTGAACGTGCCGTGCGGCGCGATGTGCGCGGCCAGTTCGCGCAGCGTGAGGGTGAGTTCCTCGACGCTGGGCACCGCCGCGTGGGACTTGGACAGCTCCTGCATGATCCAGCAGAACGCATGTTCGCTGTCGGTGGTGCCCACGGGATGGAAATGCGCGTGCAGGCGCGAGCGGAAGTCCTTCAGGTCGCCGTTGTGCGCGAACACCCAGTAGCGGCCCCAGAGTTCGCGCACGAACGGGTGGCAGTTCTGCAGCGCCACGCTGCCCTGCGTGGCCTTGCGGATGTGGGCGATGACGTTGCGGCTGCGGATCGGGTAGCGGCGGATCAGCTCGGCCACGGGCGAATCGACGGCGCGTTCGTGGTCCACGAAATGGCGCAGCCCGCGGTCCTCGAAGAACGCGATGCCCCAGCCGTCGGAATGGTCGCCCGTGCGGCCGCCGCGCTGCGCGAAGCCCGTGAAGCTGAAGGTCACGTCCGTGGGCGTGTTGGCATTCATTCCGAGCAACTGGCACATGGTGGACGAAGGGGGCTGAGAAGAAAAAAGGGAGAGGGAAGAGGACGGCGCCGTCAGTCAGGCGCGGCGCGGCGCGCGCAGCTGCCACGCGGCCACGAGCGCCAGCAGGCACAGGCCCGTGAGCAGCAGGAAGGTGTCGCCGAAGGCCGCGATGCGCGCCGGGCTGCTGGCGGCGTTCTGCAGCGAGTCGCCATGCGCGGCGATGCGCCACTCCAGCACGATGCCGCACAGGCTCACGCCGGCCGCGCCGCCTAGCATGCGCACGAAGCTGATGGCGCTCGATCCCTGCGAGATGAGCGATTTGTCCAGCGGCCGCATGGCGCCGAGGTTGAGCGAGGGCAGGATGAAACCCAGGCCGATGCGCCCCAGGACCGCGAAGGCCACCAGCAGCCAGAGCGCCGTGTGCAGGCCCACGAACACCATCAGCCCGAACGAGAGCGCGAGCAGCGCGAGCCCGGTGCCCACCAGCACGTGCGTGGGCTGCCGGTCGGCCATGCGCCCGACGATGGGGATGGTGGCCGCGAGCACGAGGCCGGCCGGCAGCATGAGCGTGCCCACGTGCGATGCCGAAAGCTGCAGGCCCAACTGCATGAACACGGGCAGCAGGTAGGTGGAGCCGAAGAGCGCGGTGCCGTAGATGAACGCGACCACGCTGCCCATCGCGAACTGCCGCACTTCGAAGAGGCGCAGGTCCATGAGCGGGCGCGCGCCGCGCGCGATCAGCCGCCGCTCCCAGGCGATGAAGGCGGCCAGCGACGCCAGCGCGGCCAGCAGCAGCAGGCCCGATTCCAGCGCCGGGCCGCTGTGCAGCGACACCAGGCCGTTCAGCAGGCAGAGCGTGCCCACTGCGCCGAGCAGCAGCCCCACCCAGTCGAGCGAGGCACCCGCGCGGTCCGCCGCCACGCCGCCGGGGCTGCTCACGGGCACGTAGCGGTAGGCGAGGGCGATGGAGGCGATGCAGAACGGCACCACCATGAAGAAGATCGAGCGCCAGCCGAACCAGTCCACCAGCAGGCCGCCCACGCTGGGCCCGATGGCCGGAGCCAGCACCACGCCCATGCCGAAGATGCCGCTCGCGCGGCCCTGTTCGTGGGGCTGGAAGGCGTGCAGGATGATGACGGCCGGGATGGGCTGCACCACGCCGGCCGCCAGGCCCTCGACGACGCGCGCGGCCAGCACGAGGCCGTAGTGGCTCGCCAGGCCGCCACCGATGCCGCCGGCCAGCAGCAGCACCATGGCGCCCACGTAGGTGGCGCGGTAGCCGTAGCGCGCGAGCAGCCAGGGCGTGGTGAGCATGGCCACGGTGGTGGCCACCATGAAGCCCGAGGTCACCCACTGCGCGCGCTCCTGCCCGAGCGTGAAGTGGTGGCTCATGTCGGGGATGGCCACGTTCACGATGGTGGACGACATGATCGACGCCATCGTGCCGACCATCACGGAGAGCAGCAGCAGCCACCGGTAGCGCTCGCCGTAGCGCTCGCGCAGCAGGGCTGCGGAGCCGGGACCGGGCGCGGCGGGGGGTGTGCTCATCGCGGGGGGAGTGCGGGTGCTGGTGCGGAAGGGAAATGCGGGGAGCGGGGCGCGGCCCCGGGCCGGACCGGCCGGCGGGCGCTCAGGTGCGTTCCGACCAGAGCTTGCCGCCCGTGGCCCAGTTCTCGCGCTTCACGTCGGTGATGAGGATGTCCACGGATTCGGGCGAGCCGCCGAGGATCTCGACGGAGACGCGGGTGATTTCTTCCACGAGCTTCTTCTTCTGCTCGACGGTGCGGCCTTCCATCATTTCGATGTGGTACGTGGGCATGGATCGGGGTCCTTCAGCGGCTGGGGAATGGGAGGGAAGCGGCCATCATATCGGCGCGGAACCCGGCCGCGAGGCCCGGGGCGGCGGCAGGCCCGCCGCGCAGGCCGGGCACAGGCATGCACGGTCGCGCTGCCCGGGCGGGATGCGCGCGAGCGCCTGCGGCGGCACCTGCACGTCCATGCACCAGCAGTCCCGGGGCGGCAGGCCCGCCGCCATGGCGCAGGTGTTGGCGCGGCCGCAGACGGGGCAGCGCGCCGCCGGGTCGGGCGTGGGTGTGGCGGGCGCCCGTGCGGGCGGGGAGGTGTCTTGCATGGGAGGCCGGCAGGCTGCGGGTGCGCGGGCTGGCCAGTGTAGGCGCCAGCAGCCCCATGGGGCCTGTTTGGGAGTCAAAAGACCTTCATGCCGCCGGATCCATTCAATAGTTTGCTATTAATAATGTAGCAAACGATCAGGCCGGCAGGGCACGGGTGCTGGCGCCGGACTGGAGCTGGAACACCGCCACGGCGCGCACGAGCTGGGCAGCCTGGGCTTCCAGCGAGCCGGTGGCGGCGGCGGCTTCCTCGACCAGCGCGGCGTTCTGCTGGGTGACGAGGTCCATCTGCGAGACGGCCTGGTTCACCTGCTCCAGCCCGGTGGTCTGCTCCTGGCTCGCGGCGCTGATCTCGCCCACGATGTCGGTCACGCGGCGTACGCCCTCGACCACCTCGCGGATCACCGAGCCGGCCTCTTCCACGAGGCGGTTGCCGGCGTCCACGCGGTGCACCGAGTCGTCGATGAGGCCCTTGATTTCCTTGGCGGCGGAGGCGGAGCGCTGTGCGAGGGTGCGCACTTCGGCGGCGACGACGGCGAAGCCCCGGCCCTGCTCGCCGGCACGGGCGGCCTCGACGGCGGCGTTGAGCGCGAGGATGTTGGTCTGGAAGGCGATGGAGTCGATGACGCCGATGATGTCCACGATCTTGCGCGAGGAGGCGTGGATGCCGCCCATCGTTTCCACCACGTTGCCGACCACCTCGCCGCCGCGCAGGGCCATGCCCGAGGCGGCCTGCGCGAGCTGGTGGGCCTGGCGCGCGTTGTCGGCGTTCTGGCGCACGGTGGAGGTCATCTGCTCCATCGATGCGGCCGTCTGCTGCAGGGCGCTCGCCTGCTCCTCGGTGCGGCTGGAGAGGTCGAGGTTGCCGCTCGCGATCTCGCTGGACGCGGAGGCGATGCTCTCCGCACCGTGGCGCACCTGGCCCACCGTGGTGCGCAACTGCTCGCCCATGGCATCGAGCGCGCGCAGCAGCTGACCGGTTTCGTCGCCGGGCGTAGGGCCCACGCGGTGCGTGAGGTCGCCCGCGGCCACGGTCTCCGCCACCTGCACGGCGCGCGCGAGCGGCCGGGTGATGCCGCGCGTGATCAGCACGGCCAGCGCCACGGCGGTGAGCACCGCCAGCACGCCCAGCACCACCATCTGCGTGCGGCCGCGCGCATAGTCGGCGCGGATCGCTTCGGCCGTGGCGTTGATGCTGGAGCGCTGCTGGTCCAGCAGGGCCTGCAGGCTGTCGAGGTAGCGCACGCCGGCGGTACGGAAATCCTGGTTGAAGATGCGCTCGGCGTCCTCGGCGCGGCCTTCGGCTTTCGCCTTGCTGACCGCGTCGCGCGCGGCGATGTACTGCTGGCGGGCCTGCGAGAGCGTGGCGAAGAGCGCCTTCTCCTCGGGCGTCTCCAGCAGCGATTCGAGCTGCTTCTGCTGCTCGGAGGACATGCGGGACGCCTGCGTGTTCTCGTCGGCGAAGAAGGCGGCGAGCGACGGGTCGGCGCTCTTGGCCACCGCCGTGGTGCGGCGCACGCTGGTGTGGATGGTGCGGTACCAGTCCGAGACGAGCCGCTCCTTGGTGAGGGGCCGGGCCATCATGGCGTCGGTCTCGGTGGCGACCGACTGCAGCCGCCAGATGCCGACGGCGAGGATGGTGACAGTGAGCAGGATGAGGGCGGCGAAGGCCAGGGCCAGACGCGTGCCGATCGAAAGATTTTGCAGGGGGGGATGCATGGGGCGGACTCGGAGGTGAGGGGTGGTCCCCTCTGTAACGGCCGAGTTTGCCATTTCTTGATCCAAATCATTGCAATTTCAAGGGTTTTCCCTGATTGCCATGTGTGGATTGTGCGCGACGGTGAATGGTGCGCCGCACAAAAAAGCGGCCCCCGCAGGAGCCGCTTTCGCCGAGCAAAGGGCGCGCGTCAGGCCGCGGACTTCACCTTCAGCCGCCAGGCGTGCAGCAGCGGCTCGGTGTAGCCGCTCGGCTGCTCCACGCCCTTGAAGACGAGGTCGCAGGCCGCCTGGTACGCCGGCGATGCGGCGAAGCGGCCGGCCATCGGCTGGTAGAGCGCGTCGCCGGCGTTCTGCTGGTCCACCACCGCGGCCATGCGCTCGAAGGTCTCCTTCACCTGGGCCTCGGTCACCACGCCGTGCAGCAGCCAGTTGGCGATGTGCTGGCTGCTGATGCGCAGCGTGGCCCGGTCTTCCATCAGGCCCACGTCGTGGATGTCGGGCACCTTGGAGCAGCCCACGCCCTGATCGACCCAGCGCACCACGTAGCCCAGGATGCCCTGGGCGTTGTTGTCCAGCTCCTGCTGCTTCTCGGCATCGGACCACTGCGGGTCGGCGGCCACGGGCACGGTGAGCAGGCCCGTGAGCAGCGTGTCGCGCTCGGCGGCGGCATCCTGCCGTTCGAGCGCCTTCTGCACGTCGGCCACGTTGACCTGGTGGTAGTGCAGCGCGTGCAGCGTGGCGGCCGTGGGGCTGGGCACCCAGGCGGTGTTGGCGCCGGCCTTGGGGTGGGCGATCTTCTGCTCCAGCATGGCCTTCATCAGGTCGGGCATGGCCCACATGCCCTTGCCGATCTGCGCGCGGCCGCGCAGCCCGCAGGCCAGGCCCACGAGCACGTTGTTCTTTTCGTAGGCCTGGATCCAGGCGCTGGTCTTCATGTCGCCCTTGCGCACCATCGGGCCGGCGCGCATGGCGGTGTGCATCTCGTCGCCCGTGCGGTCCAGGAAGCCGGTGTTGATGAAGGCCACGCGCGCGCTGGCGGCGGCGATGCAGGCCTTCAGGTTCACGCTCGTGCGGCGCTCCTCGTCCATGATGCCCAGCTTGACGGTGTTCTCGGGCAGGCCCAGCAGCCGCTCCACGCGGCCGAAGAGTTCGCTCGCGAAGGCGACTTCCGCGGGGCCGTGCATCTTCGGCTTGACGATGTAGACGCTGCCCTTGCGCGAGTTGCGCACGCCGTCCTTGCCCTGGCCCTGCAGGTCGCGCAGCGCGATGGCGGTGGTGACCACGGCATCCAGGATGCCTTCGGGGATCTCGCGCTGCGCGCCCTGGGCATCGGTCCAGAGGATGGCCGGGTTGGTCATCAGGTGGCCCACGTTGCGCAGGAACATGAGCGAGCGGCCGTGCAGGCGCACTTCGCCGCGGCCATCCGGCGCGGTGTAGAGGCGGTCGGGATTGAGCCCGCGCGTGAGGGCCTTGCCGCCCTTCTGGAAGGTTTCGGTGAGCGTGCCCTGCAGGATGCCGAGCCAGTTGGCGTAGCCGGCCACCTTGTCGTCGGCGTCCACCGCGGCCACCGAATCCTCCAGGTCGAGGATGGTGGAGAGCGCGGCCTCCAGCACCAGGTCGCTCACGCCGGCCGGGTCGGTCTTGCCGATGGGCGTGCCGCGGTCGATGCGGATGTCCAGGTGCAGGCCGTTGTGGCGCAGCAGCACCGAGGACGGCGCCGCGGCATCGCCCTGGTAGCCCACGAACTGTGCGGGGTCCTTCAGGCCCGTGGTGGAGCCGTCCTCCAGCGCCACGGCGAGCTGGCCGCCTTCGACGCGGTAGGCCGCAGCGTCCTTGTGCGAGCCGGCCGCGAGCGGGGCGCTGGTGTCCAGCACGTTGCGCGCGAACGCGATCACCTTGGCGCCGCGCACGGGGTTGTAGCCCTGGCCCTTCTCGGCGCCGCCGTCCTCGGGGATGGCGTCGGTGCCGTAGAGCGCGTCGTAGAGGGAGCCCCAGCGCGCGTTGGCGGCGTTGAGCGCGTAGCGTGCGTTCAGGATCGGCACCACGAGCTGCGGGCCGGCCTGCAGCGCCAGTTCGTCGTCCACGTTGGCGGTGGTGGCCTGCACGGCGCCGGGTTGGGGCACCAGGTAGCCGATCTGCTCCAGGAAGCCGCGGTAGCCGGCCATGTCGGCGATGGGGCCCGGGTGGGCCTGGTGCCAGGTGTCCAGCTCCTTTTGCAGGCGGTCGCGCTCGGCCAGCAGGGCGATGTTCCTGGGGGCCAGCTCGGCCACCAGGGCGTCGAAGCCGGACCAGAACGCGGCGGCATCGACGCCCGTGCCGGGCAGCACGCGGTCTTCGATGAATCGGTGCAGGGAGGAGGCCACTTGCAGGCCGTGGACGGTGGTGCGGTCGGTCATGGTGTGCGGCAGGGTCGGTGGTTGAACGGAACGGAGGAGAAAAGGGCGAGGGGCGCCGCCGGCCACGGGCCGAGGCAGGGCAGGCAAGCGACCGTGGAGCCACTGTATTTGAATTGTTTATCCGCATAAACAGCGCGCAAAGCTCAGAACCAGTGACTTTTTTGCATGAATCGGTCCACGTGCCGCCGGTGGCGGGTGCATGCAACAACGGTGTCCGTTCGTTTGCTATCAAATAAATAGCAAACAAATCAATGGAATCGGCGGCATGGAGGCGATCGGGCAGGGAACTGTTTTGGCGCGTCCCGGCGCGCGGGACGGCCATGCGTTACATCCCTGCCCATAATCGCCGGCCATGGACAAGCTCAAGGCCTTCGAGTCGTTCGTGTCGGTCGCGACGCGCGGCAGCCTCACGGCCGCGGCGCGGGCCGAGGGCGTGGCGCCGGCCATCATGGGGCGGCGGCTCGATGCGCTGGAGGAGCACCTGGGCGTGAAGCTCATGGTGCGCACCACGCGGCGCATCAGCCTCACGCACGAGGGCAGCGCCTTCCTGGAGGACTGTCAGCGCCTGCTGGCCGACGTGGCCGAGGCCGAGGCGAGCGTCTCGGTGGGCGGCGCGCGCGCCACGGGGCACCTGCGCATCACCGCGCCCGCGGGCTTCGGGCGGCGGCACGTCGCGCCGCTGGTGCCGCTGTTTCGCGACCTGCACCCCGACGTGAGCATTTCGCTCAACCTCAGCGACCGCGTGGTGGACCTGGCCGGCGAAGGCTTCGACTGCGCGGTGCGCGTGGGCGACCTGCCGGATTCCTCGCTCGTGAGCGTGCGCATCGCCGACAACCGCCGGCTCTGCGTGGCCACGCCGGCCTACCTGGAGCGCCACGGCACGCCGCGCCACCCCTCCGACCTGGCGCGCCACGCCTGCCTGACCCTGTCGAGCGACGCCTCGCAGACGCGCGGCTGGGCGTTCCGCATGCCCGCGGCCGACGGCGACGGCGCGCCCGGCGAAGTGGCGCACTTCAAGCCTGCCGGCCCGCTCGACTGCTCCGACGGCCAGGTGCTGCACGACTGGTGCCTGGGCGGCTGGGGCATCGCCTGGCGCAGCACCTGGGAGGTGGAGTCCGAGATCGCGGCCGGCCGCCTCGTGGCCGTGCTGGAGGATTTCGCCGCGCCGCCCAACGGCATCTACGTGGTCTTTCCCCATGCGCGGCACCTGCCGCTGCGCGTGCGCCTCTGGATCGACTACCTCAAGCACCACTACGCGCAGCCGGCCTTCTGGCGCCGCGCCACGCACGACGCCCTTTCTGCACTGCCCGCCCCGCAAGGACCCCTGCCATGACGCCTCTCCCGCCCGCCCCGCATCCCTTCCGCCGTGCGGCCGCTGCCGCTGCCGTGCTGGCGCTGGCCGCCGCCCTGGCCGGCTGCGCGGGGGCGCCGCAGCCCCGCCCGCCCGCGCCCGAGGTGGCCGGCGCCACCCCGGCGCCGGGCGGCGGAGCGCCCGTGCCACCCCCGGGCGCAGGCCGGGCGGCGAACCCGCCGCCGGCCGGCATCGTCAGCGTGACCTACGACGACCCCGCCCGCTTCAGCGACGCCCGCCAGGGCGCGCCGGAGAGCCCGCGCGCACGCCGGGCCTGGGTGAACGCGCTCTGCCTGCATTTGTCCGAGGGCGCCGCCGCCGCGCTGCCCGAAGGCCAGCGCCTGGAGGTGCGCATCACCGACGTGCAGCGCGCGGGCGGCTTCGAGCCGGCGCGCGGCGCGCAGGCCGGGCAGGTGCGCATCGTGCGCGACGTGTACCCGCCGCGCATCGACCTCGAATTCAAGCGCCTGGGCGCCGACGGCACCGTGCTGCAGTCGGGCCGGCGCACCCTGCGCGACCCCGCCTTCATGGAGCGCGGCGCCCGCGGCGCCAACGACCCGCTGCGCTACGAGAAAAACCTGCTCGACGACTGGGTGCGGCGGGAATTCGGCGGGCGCTGAGCGCGGTTGCCCCGTGTCCCGAGGGCCTGCGAGCCTGTCGGGACATCCTGTGTAGGTGGCGGCCCACAGCCGCGCAGGCGGCGTGCCGACGGGGTGCCGCCTGCCCGCAGGCCTAGATTCACTGCTTTCGGCCGGTTCCCCTTTTCCATCCCCGCTGCAGCGCCGCGCCGATGGCCGGCTGGGGCATGGACACAAAGGACAACAACATGGCAGGCCTCGCACGCGCCACCGGCGCTCTCTTCGGCATCCTGGGGGTCGCCGTCGCGGCTGCCGGCGGGTGGCTCGTCTCCCTGGGCGGCAGCCCCTACTACCTCGTCGCCGGGCTCGCGCTGCTGGCCACCGGCGTGCTGCTCGCGCGCCGGTCCGCGGCGGCCCTGTGGCTGTATGCCGCGCTGCTGCTGGGCTCCACCGCCTGGGCGGTCTGGGAGATCGGCGTGGACTGGTGGCCGCTCGCCGCGCGCCTGGATGTGCTGTTCGTGCTGGGCTTCTGGCTCGCCACGCCCTGGATGCGCCGCTCGCTGCTGCGCGGCGCCGTGGCGCCCGTGGCGGGCACGGCTTCCCTGCCCGCCTCCCCTGCCGCACCCGCCATGACCGTGGCCGCCACCCGTCTGCGCATGCCGCGCGTGGCGCTGGGGCTGGCGCTGCTGGTCTCGGCCGCCGTGGCGGTGGCCTCGTGGTTCACGGCGCCGCACGAACTGGCCGGCCGCCTGGGCACCGAGCCCGTGGCCGGCGCCGCGCAGGCCGCGCCCAGCCTGCCCGATGGGGAGTGGCATGCCTATGGCCGCACCGGCTACGGGCAGCGTTTCTCGCCGCTGGCGCAGATCACGCCGGCCAATGCATCGCAACTGCAGATGGCCTGGGAATACCGCACGGGCGACCTGCGCGGCAAGGACGGCGACCCCGAGGAAACCACCTACGAGGTCACGCCGCTCAAGATCGGCAACCGCCTCTTCCTCTGCACACCGCACCAGTCGGTGATCGCGCTCGATGCCACGACGGGCAAGCAGCTCTGGCGCTACGACCCCGAGATCGAGAACAAGCTCGCGCTGCAGCACCTGACCTGCCGCGGGCTCTCGTACCAGCCGCCGCGCGACCCCGTGGCCGATGCGTCGCCCGCGGCCCTGGGCGCCGTGGCCGGCATCGCCGCGGGGGGCGAGCGCGCCGAGCCCGCGCAGCACGCATCGCCCACCACCACGCAGCCCGCCGCGCCCGCCGAACAGGCGGCCGCCCAGCGCCAGCCGCCCATCGCCGCGCAGCGCGGCCCCAAGGACCCGGCCTGCCGCGCCAAGCTCTTCATGCCCACGGCCGACGGCCGCGTGATCGCCCTCAACCCGGACAGCGGCGCGGTCTGCACCAATTTCGGCGGCGGCACGGGCCAGATCGATCTCTGGCAGCGCATGCCCAACCTGCGCCCGGGCGCCTACTACTCCACCTCGCCCGTGGTCGTCACGCAGCGCCTGGTGATCGTCGGCGGCACGGTGCTGGACAACGCCTCGGTCAAGGAGCAGTCGGGCGTGATCCGCGCGTTCGACATCGACACCGGCGCGCTGGTGTGGAATTGGGATTCCGGCAACCCCGACGACACGGCCCCGTTGCCGCCCGGCCGCACCTACATGCCCAACTCGCCCAACAGCTGGTCCATCTCCAGCGTGGACGAGGCGCTGGGCATGGTCTACGTGCCCATGGGCAACCAGCCGCCCGACCAGTGGGGCGGCAACCGCAGCCCGGCGGTGGAGCGCTATTCGTCCTCCGTCGTCGCGCTGGACCTGGACAGCGGCCGCGTGCGCTGGCACTTCCAGACCGTGCACCACGACCTGTGGGACTACGACGTGCCCTCGCAGCCGACGCTCATCGACCTGCAGGTCGGCGGCCAGACCGTGCCGGCGCTGGTGCAGCCCACCAAGCAGGGCGAACTCTTCGTGCTCGACCGGCGCACCGGCACGCCCGTGCTGCCGGTGCAGGAGCACCCGGCGCCGCAAGGCGCGGCCCGGGGCGACCGCACGGCGCCCACGCAGCCGAAGTCGGCCCTGTCGTTCGATCCGCCGCCGCTGCGCGAGCGCGACATGTGGGGCGGAACGATGTTCGACCAGCTCGCCTGCCGCATCGCCTTCCACCGCCTGCGCTACGAAGGCCGCTTCACGCCGCCCTCGGAGCAGGGCTCCATCGTCTACCCGGGCAACTTCGGCGTCTTCAACTGGGGCGGAATCGCCGTCGATCCGCAACGCCAGGTCGCCTTCACCACGCCCACCTACCTCGCGTTCGTATCGAAGCTCGTGCCGCGCAAGGACGACACCAGCCTGATGGTGCAGGAGGGCGGCCCGCCCAAGGGCAGCCTGCCGGCCCTGAACGAGAACTTCGGCGCACCGTTCGCCGCCTCGATGAAGCCGTTCATGTCGCCCGTCGGCCTGCCCTGCCAGGCGCCGCCCTGGGGCTACGTGGCGGGCGTGGACCTGCGCACCGGCGAGGTCGCATGGAAGCACCGCAACGGCACGGTGCGCGATCTCTCGCCGCTGCCGCTGCCCTTCCGCATGGGGGTTCCGGGCATCGGCGGGCCGATGCTCACGGGCGGCGGGGTGGCGTTCTACTCGGGCGCGCTCGACAACTATGTGCGCGCCTACGACCTCGCCGACGGCCGCATGCTCTGGCAGGACCGCCTGCCCGCGGGCGGCCAGGCCACCCCGATGAGCTACACCGGCGAGGACGGCCGGCAGTACGTGGTGGTCGTGGCGGGCGGGCACGGCTCCACCGGCACCAAGCCGGGCGACAGCGTGCGCGCCTACGCGGTGCCGGCGCAGAAATAGCGCGGCCGGCGCACCTCCGGGGGCGCCGCGGGGGCGGCGGTACGATGCGCCACCCCCCGTTTGAAAAGGACGCCGCGTGACCACCGAAGCCCTGCTGGCCTATGCCCATTTCCTGGCCATCCTCACGATGGCCGTGTTCCTCGCGAGCGAGGCCGCCCTGTGCCGCAAGGAATGGATGAATGCTGCCGTGGTTGAGCGCCTGGCGCGCGTGGACCTGATCTACGGGATCTCCGCGCTACTCGTGCTCGGCACGGGGCTGGCCCGCACGGCCTGGGGCATGAAGGGCGGGGCCTGGTACTGGTCCCAGCCGCTGCTGCACCTGAAAGTGACGCTCTTCGTGGTGATCGGGCTGATGTCCATCGCGCCCACGCTGCGCTTCCTGCGCTGGCGCCGGGCGCTGCGGGCCACCGGTGCGCTGCCGGGCGAGGCCGAGATCCGCAGCACGCGCCGCATCGTCATGGTCGAGGCGCACCTGCTGGCGCTGATTCCCCTGGCCGCCACGCTGCTCGCGCGCGGCGTCTGGACGCGCTGAGCGGCGACCCCATGCAAAAACCCCGCGGGCCTTGCGGCGTCGCGGGGTGTCTCCGGTGAGGCGGGGGCCTCCGGGGGTCAGGCGGCAGGCTTGTTGGCCAGGCATTCCTTCATGAACGCCTTGCGCTCGTCGCCCTTGAGTGCCTTGGTCTTGGCGTCCGCGTTGCAGGTCTTCATCTTGTCCTGCTGGGTGGTTTCCTTCTTGGCCGAGAGGCAGGTCTTCATGAAGGCCTTGCGCTCGTCGCCCTTCTTGTCCTTGGCCTCGGCATTGCACGTGGCCATCTTGCTCTGTTGCGCGGTGGGTGCCTTGGCGGGCGCCGAGGCGGCCGCGGCGGGGGCGTCGGCGGCGTGGGCCGCGAAGGAGAAGGCCAGGCTGGCCGCGGCCAGCATCGAAAGCAGTGGTTTCTTCATGTAATGCTCCTGCAGGGGGTGGGATGTTCCAGGGAAACCGCCCCGGCGCCGACGGCGGCGAACGGGGCTGTCCAGCTTAACGCCGGCCGGCGCCGGGCGGATGACGGGCCCACCCGTAGAATCCGCGGATGCTCTCCGTCAAACAGGAATTGCTCGCGGCGCTGGCCGGCGAGCTGGAAAAACTCTCGCCCGGCTCTGCCGGGCGCGCCGCTTTTGAATCGCCCAAGGTGGCCGCGCATGGCGATTTCGCCTGCACCGCCGCCATGCAGCTGGCCAAGCCGCTCAAGCTCAATCCCCGGGCCCTGGGCGAACAGCTCAAGGCGGCGCTGGAAGCTTCGCCGGCTTTCGCGCGCTGGGTCGATGCCATCGAGATCGCCGGCCCCGGGTTCCTCAACATCCGCCTGAAGCCCGCTGCCAAGCAGGAAATCGTGCGCGAGGTGCTGGCCGCCGGCGAGCGGTTCGGATACCAGAAGGACAACGGCCGGCGCGTGCTGGTGGAATTCGTCTCGGCCAACCCCACCGGTCCGCTGCATGTGGGCCACGGCCGCCAGGCCGCGCTGGGCGACGCCATCTGCAACCTCTTCGCCACGCAGGGCTGGGGCGTGCACCGCGAGTTCTATTACAACGACGCGGGCGTGCAGATCGAGACCCTGACCAAGAGCACGCAGTTGCGCGCCAAGGGCTTCAAGCCGGGTGACGACTGCTGGCCCACTGATCCCGAGAACCCCGCCAGCAAGGCGTTCTACAACGGCGACTACATCCAGGACATCGCGGACGACTTCCTGGCCCGGAAGACGGTCAAGGCCGACGACCGCGAGTTCACCGCCAACGGCGACGTGGACGACGAAGGCAACATCCGCCAGTTCGCCGTGGCTTACCTGCGCAACGAGCAGGACAAGGACCTGCAGGCCTTCAACCTGCACTTCGACCAGTACTACCTGGAGTCGAGCCTCTACACCTCCGGGCGCGTCGAGAACACGGTCCAGCGCCTCGTCGCGAACGGCCACACCTACGAGCAGGACGGTGCGCTGTGGCTGAAGTCCACCGACTATGGCGACGACAAGGACCGCGTCATGCGCAAGAAGGACGGCACGTACACGTACTTCGTGCCCGACGTGGCCTACCACATCGCCAAGTGGGAGCGCGGCTTCGCCAAGGTGGTGAACATCCAGGGCACCGACCACCACGGCACCATCGCGCGCGTGCGCGCCGGCCTGCAGGCCGTGGGCGTGGGCATCCCCCAGGGCTACCCCGACTACGTGCTCCACACCATGGTGCGCGTGGTCAAGGGCGGCGAAGAGGTGAAGATCAGCAAGCGCGCGGGCAGCTACGTCACGCTGCGCGACCTGATCGAGTGGACCAGCAAGGACGCGGTGCGCTTCTTCCTGCTCAGCCGCAAGCCCGACACCGAATACACCTTCGACGTCGATCTGGCCGTGGCGCAGAACAACGACAACCCGGTCTATTACGTGCAGTACGCGCATGCGCGCATCTGCTCGGTGCTGCGTGCCTGGCAGGAGCAGGGCGGCGGCGACGTGGCATCGCTCCAGGGCACCGATCTGTCGGCGCTGGAAGGCCCGCAGGCGCAGGCCCTCATGCTGCAACTGGCCAAATACCCCGAGATGCTCACTGCTGCGGCCGACGGCGAAGCCCCGCACGACGTGACTTTCTACCTGCGCGACCTGGCCGCGAGCTACCACAGCTACTACGACGCGGAACGCATCCTCGTGGACGACGAGGCGGTCAAGCGTGCGCGCCTGGCGCTCGTCGCCGCCACGGCACAGGTATTGCACAATGGCCTCGCCGTGCTGGGCGTGTCGGCGCCAGCCAGAATGTGAGTCTCGAGCAAATATGACCAAGAAGCAGCAAAGCGGCGGTTCGGCCGTCGGCTTCATCCTGGGGATCGTCGTGGGGCTGGGCGTCGCGCTCGCCGTGGCGGTCTACGTGACCAAGGTGCCCGTGCCGTTCCTCAACAAGGGCGGGGCGCGCGGCACCGACCAGGATGCCCTCGAATCCCAGCGCAACAAGAACTGGGACCCCAATTCCCCGTTGTACGGCAAGAACCCCGCCAGGCCTGCCGCCCCCGTGGCGTCCACGCCCGCGGTCGCCGGGGTGGAGCCCGCACCGGCCAGCACGCCCGCGGCCTCCGCCGCCGTGGCGGCGGCATCCACGCCCCGCAGCGGCGCCAGCCGGCCCGCGTCGGCCGCCTCGTCGGCCGATCCGCTCGGCGATCTGGCCCGCGCGCGCGCCGCGACCGGTGCCGAGCCGTTCGATTACTTCGTCCAGGCCGGTGCCTTCCGCACCCAGGGCGATGCCGATGCGCAGCGGGCCAAGCTGGCCATGCTGGGATGGGAAGCCCGCGTGAGCGAGCGCGAGCAGAACGGCCGCACGGTCTTCCGCGTGCGCGTGGGCCCGTTCACCAAGCGCGACGACGCCGAAATGCTCAAGGAAAAGCTCGACGGGGCCGGGGTGGAGTCGGCGCTGGTCCGTGTCCAGCACTGATCCGGACTGAACTTTTGTCGCATCGCGCGGCTCCCAATCCTCCAGAAACCGTAACCAGGAGTGTCCCTTTTCATGAAACGCCGCGAGTTCTCCCTCTCCGCCGCCACTGCCGTGGCCGCTTCCGCCGTCACGCTGCCGCTGGCCACGCCCGCCTTCGCGCAGGCACGCCAGTTCAAGGAGGGCAAGGACTACACCCGGCTCGCCAAGCCCGCTCCGGTCGATGCACCGGCCGGCAAGGTCGAGGTGATCGAGTTCTTCTGGTACAGCTGCCCCCACTGCAACGCCTTCGAACCCACGCTGGAAGCCTGGATCAAGGCGGCGCCCAAGGACCTGGTGATCCGCCGCGTTCCAGTGGCTTTCAATTCCAGCTTCGCGCCGCAGCAGAAGCTGTATTTCGCACTCGAAGGCATGGGCAAGCTGCCGGAAGTGCACGCCAAGGTGTTCCGCGCCGTGCACGTGGAAAAGCTGCCGCTCAACAAAGACGACCTGATCTTCGAGTGGGTCGGCAAGCAGGGCGTGGACGTGGCCAAGTTCAAGGAGGTCTACAACTCCTTCTCGGTCTCCAACCAGTTGCGCAAGGCGACCCAGCTGCAGGAAGCGTACGGCGTGGAAGGCGTGCCCTCAATGGGCGTGGCCGGCCGCTACTACACCGACGGCACGATGGCCGGCAACATGCAGAACGTGCTCCAGGTGGTGGACTACTTGGCCGGCCTCGCACGCAAGGGCTGACCGCGCGGGCAACCGGGGTGCGGAGCTTGCCGCATCCCGTGCCTGCATCCCAGCCAATGGCCCGCTTCGGCGGGCTTTTGCTTTTGGATGCTGTTGCGCCGCAACAGGGGACTACAATCTTTGCAAGATTCGTGCCCTCTATGAGACCCAGACTCTTCCCCACCCTCCTCCTGCTGGCCTCCCTGGCGTTCGCCACGGCGCCCGCGCACGCCGAAAAGGCCGATCGCAACAAGCCGATGAACATCGAGGCCGACGCCCTGCGCCACGATGAACTCAAGCAGACCAGCGTGTTCACCGGGCGCGTGGTCGTGACCAAGGGCACGATCGTGCTGCGCGGCACGCGGCTCGACGTGCGGCAGGACCCCGACGGCTTTCAGTACGGCACCATGATCGCCGAGTCCGGCAAGCGCGCGTTCTTCCGCCAGAAGCGCGACACCGCGCCGGGCATGCCGGACGAATTCGTCGAAGGCGAAGGCGAGGTGATCGAGTACGACGGCCGTGCCGACCTCGTGCGCCTCATCCGCCGTGCCGAACTGCGGCGCTACCGCGAGGCCACGCTCACCGACGAGATGGCCGGCGCGCTCATCGTCTACAACAACACCACCGACGTCTTCACCGTGGACGGCCAGAAGACCGCTCCGGCCGGTTCCGCCGCCGCGGCGGCGCCCGGCAGCCGCGTGCGCGCGGTGCTCTCGCCCAAGGAATCCGCCTCGGCCCCGGCCAGCGCCGCGCCCGCCCCGTCGGGAACGGCTCCGGCGCTGCGCCGCAGCAACGAACTGGGCGGCGGCGCGAAGTGAGCACGGCCGCCCCGAACCTTTCCGACGCCACCACGCCGGCAGGCGCGCCGAGCCGCCTGGAAGCGCTGCAGCTCGAAAAATCCTACGGCAGCCGCAAGGTGGTCAAGGACGTGTCCCTGGTCGTGCAGAAGGGCGAGGTCGTCGGGCTGCTGGGCCCCAACGGCGCCGGCAAGACCACTTCGTTCTACATGATCGTGGGGCTGGTGCGCAGCGATGGCGGAGACATCCGCATCGACGGCCAGTCGGTGGCGAACATGCCGATCCACCGGCGCTCGCGCCTCGGGCTGTCGTACCTGCCGCAGGAGGCCTCCATCTTCCGCAAGCTCTCCGTCGAGGAGAACGTGCGGGCCGTGCTCGAACTGCAGCGCGGCGAGGACGGCCGGCCGCTCGCGCGCGCCGACATCGAAGAGCGCCTCACCGCGCTGCTGCAGGAGCTGCGGGTGGACCACCTGCGCGCCTCGCCCGCGCTCGCGCTCTCGGGTGGCGAGCGCCGCCGCGTGGAGATCGCGCGGGCGCTGGCCACGCAGCCGCGCTTCATCCTGCTGGACGAGCCCTTCGCCGGCATCGACCCCATCGCGGTGATCGAGATCCAGCGCATCATCGGCTTCCTGAAGGCGCGGGGCATCGGGGTGCTCATCACCGACCACAACGTGCGCGAGACGCTGGGCATCTGCGACCACGCATTCATCATCAGCGACGGCCGCGTGCTGGCGCAGGGCACGCCGTCCGAGATCGTGGACAACGCCGAGGTGCGCCGCGTCTATCTCGGCGAGCACTTCCGCATGTGATGAAGCCGGGTCTCTCGCTGCGGATCTCGCAGCATCTGGCGCTCACGCCGCAGCTCCAGCAATCGATCCGGCTGCTGCAGCTCTCCACGCTCGAACTCTCGCAGGAAGTCGAGCAGATGCTCGACGAAAACCCGTTCCTGGAGCGCAACCCCGACGAGGCGCCGCGCGAGGAATTCGGCGTCGCGCTGGCCGACACCCCCGTGAGCGATGCCGACCGGGGGATGGAGGATGCTACATATTCTGTAGCAAACAATTCAATGGATACGGCGGCATCAACGCAAAATGATGCACCCGCCGAGGCCGCGGAAGCCCCCGAGGCGCCCGAGGCTCCGGACTGGGAAGGCGACGGCACGGTCGAGATGGCGCCCGACGACGGCGAGTGGGGCGGCGATGCGCCCGCGCGCACGCGCAACCAGGACGGCGGCGAGGAAACCGACGCCACCGAACTCGCACGCGAGCACGAATCGCTCACCGCCTACCTGCACCGGCAGGCACTGTCGCTGCGGCTGTCGGAAGTCGATTGCGCCGCGCTGCGCTTTCTCATCGAATCGCTGAACGACGACGGCTACCTCGACGAATCGCTGGAATCCCTGGCCGTGGCGCTGGCCGGCGAAGAAGACCCCGAGCAGGTCGAGGAACTCGTCCACCGGTTCACCGTGGCGCTGCGGTTGCTGCAGAGCCTGGAGCCCGTGGGCGTGGGCGCGCGGTCCCTGGGCGAGTGCCTGACGCTGCAGCTGCGGGCGCTGGCGGGGGACGACGACAGCGAGGCCGATCCCGACGTGGTGCAGTCGGCGCTGCGCATCTGCCAGCAGCCGCTGGAGATGCTCGCGCGGCGCGACGTGCGGCGGCTGGCGCAGGCCTGCGGCGGCGGCGAGGAGCGCACGCGCGCGGCGATGGCGCTCATCGCGCGGCTGGAGCCTCGCCCGGGGCGCGCGTTCGTGCAGGTCGAGCGCAACATCATCGTGCCCGACGTGATCGTGAAGAAAAGCAGCGGCCGCGGTACCGCGCACGCCTTCACCGTGCAGCTCAATCCCGACGTGATGCCGCGCCTGCGCGTGCACGACATCTATGCGGGCGCGCTGCGCGGCAACCGGGGCGGCGAGGGCCACCAGGCGCTGCAGCAGCGGCTGCAGGAGGCGCGCTGGTTCATCAAGAACATCCAGCAGCGCTTCGACACCATCCTGCGCGTGTCCCGCGCCATCGTGGACCGGCAGAAGAACTTCTTCGTGCACGGCGAGCTGGCCATGCGGCCGCTGGTGCTGCGCGACATCGCCGACGAGCTGGGCCTGCACGAGTCCACCATCAGCCGCGTGACCACGGCGAAATACATGGCCACGCCGCAGGGCACCTACGAGCTGAAGTATTTCTTCGGCTCGGGGCTGGGCACGGAGACGGGCGGGAACGCGTCCAGCACGGCGGTGCGCGCGCTCATCAAGCAGTTCGTCTCGGCCGAGAACCCGGCCAAGCCGCTGTCGGACAGCCAGATCGCCGAGATGCTCAAGGAGCAGGGCATCGAATGCGCGCGCCGCACGGTCGCGAAGTACCGTGAGGCGCTGAAGATCGCGCCGGCCAACCTGCGCAAGGCCCTGTGAGAGAGCGGGGGCGGGTCACCCGCCCAGCAGGCCCGGGTTGTTGCGCCAGAGCGTGTAGTTGAGCGCCGCCGCGAAGCTGATCCACGCCAGGTAGGGCAGCAGCAGGGCCCCGGCCAGCGTGCGCAGGCGCAGGAACGCGACGAAGGTGGCGGCCACGCAGGCGCCCAGCAGCGCGATGTCGGCCAGCGCCCAGGCCCCCCGGTGCCACTGGAAGAACAGCCAGCTCCAGAGCGCGTTCAGCGCCAGTTGCACGCAGAACAGCGCCAGCGCCTGCCGCCGCGCGGCGCTCGCGGGTTCGCGCCAGACCAGCCACGCGGCGATGCCCATGAGCGCATAGAGCACGCTCCAGACGGGGCCGAAGACGCCAGGTGGCGGCGCCCAGGTGGGCTGCACGAGCTGCGCGTAGAACTGCGGCGCCCGCACCGAAGCCATGCTGCCGATGCCCGCTGCGATGAAGCACAGCAGCAGCCAGCCGGCCAGCGCGGCCCAGGTGCGCGGCGCCAGGGGCGCACGCGCCGGAACGGGGCCGGCCGGGCCGGGGCGGGGAAAAGAAGAGGGGGGCGGTGTCATGCCGCCATCATCGCCGAGGTGCCGGCCCGGCAAGGCGAGCCGGCGTGGGCGCTGCCATGCCTGGCCCGGCGCCCCGCATGCCTGCGTTCAGCGGCCCAGGGCGGGGATGTGGCCGGCGCCGCGTTGGCTGCTGCCGGCGCCGGCGCTGCCGTGGGCGTCGAGCTTGAATCCGGCGACGGCCTCGGCGAGCTGGTGGGCTTGCTGCTGCAGCGACTGGGCGGCGGCGGTGGCCTGCTCGACGAGGGCGGCATTCTGCTGGGTGCTCTGGTCCATCTGGCTGACGGCGCCGCCGATCTCGGCGATGCCGGTGCTCTGCTCCTGGCTGGCGTTGCTGATCTCGGCCAC